>CAVXKV010000017.1:0-17913 GCA_963762455.1 Terriglobia bacterium | reverse complement strand
ACCTGGGAAACGGTTCTCCGAACGCTCGGCCTCGTAAAAGAGCTATCACGGTGCTTGCCGAATGCCCTCTTTACTTGATCCGATCTCAGCACACGCCGTACTTATGACAGCTCGGAATCATTCCTGTCTAGTTCTTTACACAGGTCTCTCCCAACAGCCCGTAGTGTCTATTCGATGAGGAGTTCAACAAAATGAATGATGACAATGCACTGTCACGGCGTGGGCTGGTCGCCGGACTGGGCGCAAGTTTTGCCGCCGGTTCGGCCGCACTGGGGCAGTCCAGTCCGACGACGACCAACACGGCTCAGCCGATCGAAGATCCGACCACTAAGTACCCGAAGCCTCCCTATACGAGTCCGTTTCAGCCTTGGCCGGGACTTGCTAGCAAGATGGAGCCTCCTCCCGATCATGGTGAGAAGAGTTACAAGGGCTCCGGCCGCCTCGCTGGCCGGAAGGCGCTCATCACTGGTGGCGATTCCGGTATGGGACGCGCCGCTGCGATTGCGTATGCTCGCGAAGGCGCTGACGTCGCCATCAATTACTTACCTGCGGAGGAGCCCGATGCCCAGGAAGTGATTGCTCTCATCAAGGCCGCAGGTCGCAAGGGCGTTGCTGTTCCCGGCGATCTCCGCAGCGAGGAGTTCTGTAACGAGCTCGTTGCCAAGGCTGTGTCGTCGCTTGGCGGACTTGACATCGTTATCTCAAACGCCGGGCGGCAGCACCAGGTGGAATCGATACTCGACCTGACTACTGAGCTCTTCGATTGGACGATGAAGACCAACGTCTATGCACCCTTCTGGATCATCAAAGCCGCTCTGCCGCATCTGAAGCCGGGCTCCTGTATTATCGGCACCACCTCCGAGCAAGCTTACGATCCCTCTGCGAACCTTTACGACTACGCTCAGACGAAGGCGGCCACGATGAACTATGTCAAGTCGCTTGCAAAGCAGCTTGGCCCCAAGGGGATCCGCGTGAACGGCGTTGCTCCTGGTCCAATCTATACGCCGTTGCAGATCTCCGGTGGCGCGACCGAAGAGAAATGGCGCAATTTCGGCAAAGACTATCCCTTAGGCCGTGCTGGTCAACCGGCGGAACTTGCGAGCATCTACGTACAACTTGCAGCCGGAGACGCTACTTACACGACCGGCAACATCTACGGTGCGGGCGGCGGGAAGGGCCAGCCGTAGAGAAGCTTCTTCAAACGTTTGGATCTCGGGAGGAAACTAGACGGATTTCTCCCGATAACTCAGCGTGGCGGCTGGAACGGACAGGTGCATTTCACACACAGCACCGGCGGAACGCCGCCGAAAACAGAGTATCGGTCAGCTAGCTCCGGCATTCACGAGCCACTCCCCAACTGCCGCGGCAACCTGATCTCAAAAACGGTTCCCGCCCCAACCTTGCTCGACACGTGAATCCGCCCACCATGCTCATCGATGATCTTCGCCACCAGCGCTAGTCCCAACCCGACCCCCTTCGGCTTGGTCGTGAAAAAGGGATTGAAAATATTCTCCAAATGCTGTGCCTGAATGCCTGCCCCGTGATCCCGTATCCAAATCAACGCGTCTTGCTCCCCAAGCGAAGCCTCGATGCTAACTTCTTGCTGAGGCGAACTCGCTTGAATCGCATTCTGAATCAGATTCGAAAGCGCCACCCGCAGCAAGTCTCGATCGAACTCGAACGCAAACGGGTGCTCCCGAATGTCCGTCCGAATCGTCACTCCGCATCCTTGCGCAAGTTCACTCTGCTCACGCACCACGTCCTCGAGCACGCTTCGTAAGTCGGCCTGCGCCGGTTTGATTTGCAACGGACGAGCAAAATCGAGAAAACTTGCCACTAGCCCGTTCATCCGGTCGACTTCGCTCGATATGTATCCAGCCATCTCGTCCATTACTTCGGGTTGCCTCTTCGCTGCTGGCTTGCTGAGCATCTCAGCCGACGCTTTGATCGTGCCCAAAGGATTGCGCAATTCGTGCGCCAAGCCGGCCGTCAGTTGTCCCAGCGCGGCCAGCCGTTCGCTGCGTCTCAACGAAGCCTGTGCCTCCTGCAAATGTCGATTTGTCTGCACAAGCCGAGCCACCGCCTCTTGCGTGCGCTGCATCTCGCCGCGCTTTGCATGGGCTTGCTGGTAGACCAGAATTCCGATGATCGCGTTAAATGAAACTCGCAAGATAATCAGGCTCAGGTCTCCGGACGAAATGTCAACGCTCCGGTAATCGATAAAGATCGGAGAGAGGAATGACAGGTAACCTGCGGAAGCGATCGCAACCACCGCAATCACCCCGGGCAGCTCGAACAGTGTCGCGGCAGAAATAACCGGGATGAGAAAGATCGGGTAGTACGAGCTCGCAATCCCGTGTGTCCAGCCAACCAGAAGATAGCTCAGGACGAGCTTGAGGATCATCGAAACGATCTGACCTCTCCGCGAGGCAAAGATGCGAAGCCGCGGCTCGGCAATCTGAAAAGCTGCGATCAGCGGCACCAAAATGAGCGCGTTATAGTTTCGTTCGGGCGCCGTCGCAATCAGAGCGCCCATGAACAACAGCCATGCGAAATCCTGCGCTTGAAAACGGATTCCGCCCTGAGTGAAACGCTCGGAAACCTCCGTCGTCTGGTCCGTCATCCTCGTTGCTCTATGCCAGAATAAGGGCATTCCCCGGTAGTCATGAGCAACGAGAATTTTGATCCTGCTGTTTCCGCCGAAGATCCTTCAGCGCGGGACGAGCAAAACTTTGGCGACATTCTTTCCAGCTTCGAGCAACAACATGCCGACGCAGCCCACGGACAAACGATCTCCGGTACCATTGTCTCGGTTACAGCTGACGGCATCTTCGTCGATATCGGCCGCAAAATAGAAGGTCAGTTGTCCCTCTCAAAATGGATGGACACTCAAACGGGCGATCCGGCCGTCGGCTCTTCCATTGTAGTGAGCGTTGGCCCTCGCAATGAGGAGGGCTACTACGACCTTTCTACTATCAAGATCGAACGCCCGAAGGACTGGAGCGGACTCCAGGCGGCGTTCGCAGCCAAAACAAACATCGCCGGAGTCGTCGCCGAACAGGTCAAGGGTGGTTTCCGAGTCGATATCGGTGTGCGCGCCTTTATGCCTGCCTCGAGAAGCGGCGTCCGCGAAATGGCCGACATGCCGAACTTGGTCGGCCAGGAGATTCAGTGCCGCATCACCAAGCTCGATGTCGATAAAGAAGATGTCGTAGTTGACCGCCGGGCCGTGCTCGAAGAAGAACAAGCGGAGCGCAGGCAGCAAGCCCTCTCCGGTCTTCACGAAGGTGCTATTGTACGCGGACGTGTGCGCAGCCTCATGGATTTTGGCGCCTTTCTCGATCTCGGCGGAGTCGACGGCTTGCTTCACGTCGTCGATATGTCGTTCAGCCGCGTGGGCAAGGCCAGCGACGTGGTCAAGGTTGGTGACGAACTCGAAGTCAAAATCCTCAAGATCGATCCGGCTACCAGGAAAATTTCTCTCGGTCTGAAGCAGCTCAGCGAAGATCCTTGGACAGTGGCTGCTCGCACCTTCCATGTTGGCGATCGCGTATCGGGTACTGTTTCTCGCCTCGCCGATTTCGGAGCGTTTATCGAACTGATGCCCGGAGTCGATGGTTTAATCCATGTCTCAGAGCTTTCCTGGAATAAGCGCGTTCGCAAACCGGCTGATTTGCTGAAAATCGGTGAACGTGTCGAAGCAGTGATCCTGCAGATCAACCTAGCCGAACATCGTATCGGTCTCGGCTATAAGCAGGCTCTCGGCGACCCCTGGGATGCTGTTCCTCAGAAGTATCCTATCGGTTCCACGGTAGAAGGTCCGATCACCAACATCACCCAGTTTGGGGCCTTTGTGGAGCTAGGCGACGGAATCGAAGGCATGGTCCACATCTCCGACATCACAAATGAAAAACGTCTCGATCACCCGAGGGAAAAGCTGGCGAAAGGCCAGACCGTTCGGGCCGTTGTCCTCGAAGTCGATCGGGATCGCCGTCGAGTCCGCCTCGGTTTGAAGCAGCTTGAGCCGACCACTGTAGACCATTACATCTCTGAACACCAACCCGGGGAGACCGTTAGCGGACGGCTGGTCGAAGTTCACGGTGACCGTGCCAAGGTGGAACTCGGCGAAGGCGTGCTCGCCAATTGCAGTCTGAAGGCGCGCGACGATAAGACTTCGACAATAGAGAAACGTGACCTCGCTGACGTTGGTTCGTTAGGGGCTATGCTCTCGGCCCGGTGGAAACAGGGGAGTGGTCAAAATGGAGAAACGAAGCCAACTCTCCGGACCGGCGAAGTTCGTTCCTTCCGTATTAGCAACCTGGATCCAGCTAAACGATTGATAGAAATAGAGTTAGCGAGCTAGCCCACCCTGGGGGAGTTCGTTTGGTAATTTCAGGCCGTCGCAAGACAAATCCCGTTGTTGTACGTCCAATTAACCGGTGGATACCCGAGCCGAGACAATTGGAACCCTTGCCGTGGGTGGCGTGACCGAGCGCACGGACGAGAAGTCTCTCATCCGTGCGGCCCAGCGCGGCGACAGCGAAGCCTTTGAGCAGCTTGTTCGCTCCTACGACTCCAACGTGCTGCGAATGGCCTATAACCTCCTCCATTCGCAGGAAGACGCCCGTGACATCTACCAGGAGGCCTTCCTGCGCGTGTACCGGAAGCTGCCTGAATTCCGCTTCGATTGCGCCTTCTCCAGCTGGCTGTACCGGATTGTGGCCAATCTGTGCCTCGACCAGATCCGGAAGCGCAAAGTTCGTAAGGAAGAAGCGGCCTCGGTCGAAACCGAGGCTGGTCAAGTCGACCGCCTCCAGTTCCTTCCGGAGCGCCGCGCCGATGTCGACCCGCAACGTCAGCTGATGAGTGCGGAAGTAAATAACCGCATTCAGGATGTTCTGAACGGGCTGTCTTCGCGTGAGCGCCTGGTCTTCGAAATGCGCCATTACCAGGGTATGCGCTTGCGCGCTATCGGGGAATCCCTGGGCGTTACGGAAGAAGCCGCCAAGAATTGTCTGTTCCGCGCTACCCAGAAGATGCGTGCCGCGCTGGGGGACTTCGTATGAACTGCGCCGACGTCCAGCAAAAGCTTTCGCTCTACCTCTATGGAGAACTCGACTTTGCCGGCGAGGAGCTTGTTGAAGGCCACTTAGCGGAATGTGCTTTTTGCCAGCTCGCCTTTGCACGCGAGAAGACCTGGCACACCGCGGCTAGCTCCGAACAGCGCGATGTTCCGCTCGATTTGCTGTCTCAGTGCCGCCAGGATCTCCGTAGGGTCATTAGAACTGAAGCCGCTGGAAACAAGGCTCAGACTCCCAGAGCGTGGCAGTGGCCCGCCTTTCTCCGCATTTCCCCGACTCGCTGGTCCTATCAACTGGCCGTTGGCTCATTTCTAGTCTTCCTCGGCTTCAGTGGTGGCCGCTTCCTCGACAGATTTGGATCTCTTTCTGTTGGAAACACCACGCAAGCCGATCTCGGTCCGTTCACTCACATCCGGGACATTCAACCGGCCGGCCAGCATCGGGTACGTATTCTGATGGATCAAGTCGATCGGCGGGAAGTCGTCGGTGATCGCGACGACAAAGATGTAAAACGCTGGTTACTCGTTGGCGTTCAGGATTCGGCCGATCCCGGCATTCGGGTCGATTCCGTTGAAATGCTGAACGGCCAGTCCGGCAACGATGTTCGGGAAGCTCTCCTCGGCCGCATTCAACACGATCCAAACGCGGCCGTTCGTCTCAAAGCTTTACAATCCGTTAGCCGTTTCGCTGATGATCCGACTGTTCAAAGTTCGGTAAGATCTGTGCTCGAACATGACGAAGATCCCGCCGTCCGGTCCGCGGCTATCGATGTTCTGGTAGCTGGCAGCAGCGCTTCCCCAATCGGTCCAGAGCTTTCGCAGACGCTGCGGGCGCTCGCCCGCTCCGAGCAGGACGACTACATCCGCGAACGCTGTCTCGAGCTGCTACACGCAGCGAATAACCCAGGCGACGTTTATTAACCCTATGCGCAAGATTCTACCGGTTGCACTCTGGGCCGGAATGATTTTGTTCGGCCATCTGGCGTTAGCTCAATCGGGCAGCCACATGGGTGTTCAAGTAACCGAAATCGATTCCGATCGGGCTGCTGCTTTGAAACTGCCCGAACCCCGCGGTGTCGAGGTACGGGGCGTAGAGGAGGCCAGCCCGGCTGAAAGCGCCGGAATCAAACCCGGCGACGTTCTCCTTACTTACAACGGAGAGGAAATCCTCAGCGGGCGCCAGCTAGGGCGCCTGGTAAACGAGACACCTGTGGGCAGGAAAGTGAAGGTCCAATACTCACGGGACGGCAAGGTGAAGTCCGCCGTCGTGTTACTCGCACCCTTTGCAACCAATGCGGGCTATTCAGGTCCTGACCCGCGCCAGTGGACTGTTGCGGATTACCCGGTGATGCTGATGCTCTGGAACAATGTCCAACTTGGTATTACCTGCGAGCCGATCGATTCACAGCTGGCCCAATATTTTGGTGTCAACAGCGGTATTTTGATCCGGCGCATGGAAAAAGGCTGGGCGGCGGACAAAGCCGGTTTGCGTGTCGGGGACGTTATCGTGCGTGTCGATACGCAAACGGTGGCAGCACCTCGCGATTTGATCTCCTATTTACGCGCTCAACGTGAGCCGGTGAAGAGAATCGACATAGTTTTCGTACGGGATCACAAGTCCCACAACGCAACGATTCCTCTGATCGAACGCTGATTATCTGAGCTCGGCGCTCTGCGTCGGTTTCATAGGCAAGAACCTCCCCCGATCTGTCGGCCAACGGTTCTGCATGAAACTGCGAAGCCGCAGTATCCCTTGAGTCTTTAGCTGTGAAACTCGCGATTCGTGCAGGGCGACAACTTGGGCTATCTCCCGCAAAGTCATATCCTCGTAGAAGTAGAGGCTCAACACAGTTCGTTCAAGGTTGGGCATCTTATCGAGGGCCTGCGCGAGCAGCCGTTCCAATTCCGAGCGTTCGAACAAATGAGATGGCCAGTGCTCTTCGGCATCGGACACGAACTGCAGCCGGCTGTTTCCTTCGCTGTCCGACTGGGCGCTTTCCAAACTGCCGAGTGTCAGACCTTTGTTATCTGCTAACCAGCCCTGGTACGCAGCTACCGTAATCCCGAGATACCGTGAAATTTCCTCTTCCGTCGGAGCCCGGCGGTAATCGCGTTCGAGAGTCTCTATCGCGGTTTCGATCTTCCTCGCACGGTTCCTGTTCTGGCGCGGCGCCCAGTCCAGATCGCGGAGACTATCGAGCATCGCACCCCGGATCTTATACTCCGCATAGGTATTGAGCTTCACTTCCTGGTTTGGATCGTAGCGATCTATGGCTGAGATCAACCCGACGATTCCAGTCGATACCAAATCGTCGAAGCTTACCGATGCGGGTAACCGATTACACAGCCGTCTTGCAATCAACTTCACTTGCGGCAGGTGCTGCAGGATTAACTGCTCACGGGATCTTGTCTGGAATCTTCTGCGTTCGTCTACATTTAGGGAAATCATCAGGATCTCTATGTCTATGAGGTCCTTCGGCAGTTCTTCGCCTAAACTTGAGGGTCCCCGGAAAAAATCTAAAATGAATGGCGGTAAGATCGATATGATCTTAGGCGCAACTGAGATCGGAGAAAGCTGAAAGGAGTACTGCCGGTGAGGATAGGCGAGAACCAGTCATACTTAGCCGAAGTAAATTTCAGGAGCTCCGGCGGTGCTTTATTGCGTAACGCTGGTAAGCCGTTGGCCCAAACTGATTCAGTTAGCTCGAGTTCGGCAAATACTGCGGCTGCCAGAGAAGTCCGCGTTGCCGAGCTTCGTCGGCAGTATCAAGAAGGAACGTATAAGGTCGACGCGAGAGAAGTCAGCTCAAAGATTGTAGAGCGGCATCTCAAGCCTTAACGCTTCTTGGCCGGTACCTTTAATTCCACCTTTGCAAAGGGAGCGTTGGCTCCCGATTCATCGTCCTGGTTCTGCGGACCCAAATACTCGAGCGTGTAGAAGCCGTTCGGCTGTTTCTTCAACAACGATGCCGGGAAGTAGATGTAACCCGCTGTGGGCCGCGTTATCTTGCTTTCGGGCAGGCTCTTGTCCCATAGCTGATCTTCCAGGAGTTGGCGATCCTGAGGATAGCCGCCCGGTCTCGGGTAAACGGGTGGTCCGTTATCGCGTCCTGTGCCGACCCCAACTTGCGTGTCGGTGTAGGTCCCGTGCACTCGACGACCAGTATACGGGTCGGTCCCCGATTCGTAACCAACTTCGGTAGAAGCAACTACAGTGCCTTGTCGCGAAGAAGGTCTAGGAGTGTTTTTCTGCTGAATTACAGACGCTACGGTGACCGCGTCCGCCCGGTGAACAACATCGCCTCCCGCCACCCCGACCACAAAGCCCTCGGGATCGAGAGATAAGCGCCCAGTGCTGTTGGCCTCGGGATAAACGGCCACCTCAAACACAACGTACGTTTTGCTGATGTCGAACGCAAAGGTGTGTTTTACTTGATCGGGCGAAAGCAGGGAAGCGCCATAAGTTACGTCTCCAACTTGAATGTGCGCCGCGTAATCGTTTGCCGAAGCCCGCGGCGGAAGCCCATGCGGTTGACGCATTTGCGCCACGCCCAACTGAGCCGCCACAATAAGAATGAACGGGGAAGCAAATCCCGATCGCCATTGCTGCCCGAAAAAGCCTGACATGATGTGCAAACCGCCTTGCAATCAGGTTAGCTCAAATTTACATCGCTACAGTGGGAACCATTCGGGAAGGTTTACGTCATAGACTGCCATGGCAGAGGTGCGATTGAGTTATCGTCGCTTATTGTCGCCCTTAGCTATTGCTGGTTCGCTGCTTATAGCTGAAGGTTCTCAGAGGACTGTTCGGGTAAGCGGAGTGATCCGGGCTGCGCGATCCATTACCGTTCAAGTGCCAAAGATCGCCGGGCAAGGAGGTAACGTGACGCTCGAAAAGCTAGCCCCCAACGGCGCTGTCGTGCACAAAGGGGACCTACTGGCGGAGTTCGACCGGACCGATCAGCTGAAACTAGCCCGGGAAGCGCAAGCCAAGTTCGACGATCTATCCCATCAGGTCGAGCAGAAGATTGCCGAGCAGAAAAGCAATCTCGAGAAGCGAGCCTCCGAGCTGCAGCAAGCCCAGGCAGATCTAAAGAAGGCGGAGATCGAGATACGGAAAGGTCCCATTCTCAGCGATATCGAGCAGCAAAAGAATCAGGAAAAGCTAGAGGATGCTAAGCGGCACGTCGCAAGTCTTGGGCGCTCCGACGGATTCCACGAACAGGCAGAAGTTGCCGAGCTTCGCATCCTCGAATTGCAACGAGATCGCCAAAGGTTCATCGTCGAGCGGCAGCAAAGCAACGCGGACAAGCTTGCCGTACGGGCGCCCATGGCCGGAATGGTAGCTCTCCAGAACGTTTTTCGTAATGAGTCGATGGGCCACGCCCAGGAAGGCGACCAGTTATGGCCGGGAAGTCCCTTGATGCTGCTTTTTGATCCGTCCGCTATGATGCTGGAGGTCTCCGTCGATGAGCCTGACGGCGCTGTGCTCGTGCCCGGGCAAAGGCCAAGGTACACCTGGACGCCTATCCGAATCTTTCTTTCAATGCGGTTCTGGCATCGGCAAGCCCGGTAGCATCCGGGTCGCTTGGCAGCCCCGTAAAGGAATTTATTGCGCAGTTCACGCTCGAGGGTAGCGATCCACGCCTGCTACCCGATCTCTCGGCCGCCGTGGATATCGAGGTTCCGAAATGAGTTGGCGTCGCGGGACAAGGCTGCTCACTCGCTTTGCTGTGGCGTTGCTCTTGATAGCAGGTTCCGGATTTGCTCTCCGAAAATGGCGTCAGTCGTCCTCGGCCGGCGATCTGCCTACAGCCACTGCGCGTATGGGCGATTTTCTGGTGATGATTCGTTGCCGGGGAGAACTGGTTGCGAAACACTCCGTTCTAATAACAGCGCCGTTGGATGTGCCCGATCTGCAAATCGTCTATCTCGCGCCTCCAGGGTCGGAGGTCAAAGTGGGACAGACTGTAGTTCGCTTCGACCCGAGCCGATCGCAGCAGGATTTGAAAGAAAAAGATGCTGCGTTGAAGCAAGCGCAGGCGACACTCGATCAGGCAGTTGCGCAGGCCCGTATCACCGCCGACCAGGACAAGCTGGATCTGGCTACAGCCGTTTACAATCGCGAGCGAGCTCAATTAGAAGCCTCCAAACAAGCGATTGTGAGTGTAGCCGAAGGGCAAAAGAGTGCCATCGACCTTGACATCTCGCGGGAGAAGGTCAAAGTGCAGGAGGCTACGGCCGGCCTGCATGCTAAGTCTGACGAGGCCAAGATCGCCTCTTTAACCCGCCTGCGTGACGCCGCGCGCGCCGAAGTCGATCTGATCCAGGACCGATTAAAGTTGATGGAGTTGAAAAGCCCGCTGAACGGCGTAGTGAACTATGCTTCCAATTACTCACAAGGCTGGATGAACGCGCAGCCCTTTAAGGTCGGAGATCATGCAGTGGGTGGAACGACGCTGGCGGAAATTCCCGATCTCGCCACTCTCCAGATGGAAAGCAAAGTGGACGAGGTCGATCGAGGCCGCTTGCTTCAAGGGGACTCTGTGTTGGTGCATGTCGACGCTTTCCCGGAGAAAGTCGTTGCGGCCAAGCTTATGTCGATCTCTCCGCTTACCGAGCAGAGCTTCAGCGAGTGGCCGCCCACCCGCAGCTTCCGGGCATTTGCACTTTTAGAGCACCCTGACGGAAGGATGCGACCGGGTATGAATGCAGGTGCGGACATCATCGAGACAAAGCTGCCGAACGCCGTCAGCATCCCGGCAAAAGCGCTCTTCACACTCAACGGCAAGCCAGCCGTTTACGTCAAAGTGCAAGAACGGTATTTACCTCGAGAGGTAAGAGTGCGCGCGCGTAATCCCGACGAAGTTGCGGTCTACGATTTGTCCGCTGGGACGCCTGTGGCATTGGCCGAGCCGGTAAGGAAGAAGTCTTGAGCCAGACCGCTACCCCAACTCCCGTCGTTGCACCGCAAAGACCACCCATGGCGCCCAGCCCGAAGGCGGCCCCGACATTCAATCGCAGAAAACGCTGGATCCTGATTGGCATCGCGATTGTGCTTATGGCCGCCGCGGCTGTCCCTGTGTTTCGAATTTATAGAACGCTTCGAGATTCTCAAACCGCTGCCGTGCCCACAGCCAGAGTCCAGCGCGGCAACTTGACGCTTACTATTACGGCTAGAGGCGATCTTCGCGGCCAAAATCCCGAAATGCTCATTGCACCGATGACCGGGGGCGCAGAACTGCACATCACTTATCTTTCGAAGCCGGGAACCCTGGTTAAACAGGGCGACACAATTGTTCAGTTCGACACGACAGAGCAGGAGTACAAGCTGAAAGAAGCGCAAGCGGATCTGGCCGAAGCCGAACAACACATCCTCCAGGCCAAGGCCCAGCAACAAGCCCAGGACGAAGAAGATCGGTATGCGTTATCCAAGGCAAGCTCCGACGTAAAGATCGCCGAGTTGGATGTCCGAAAGAACCCATTGCTCGCTGCGATTGTCGCCCGGCAAAATGAGCTGGCGCTAAGTGCGGCCCGAGATCACTTGGAACAGTTGGGGCGCAACATAGCCAATCGCAGCGCAACGAATACCGCTGCCACCCTCATTCAGGAGGCGGGAAAAGCGAAAGCCGAATCGCAGGCGACAACCGCGCGCCAGAACATCGATGCTATGACTCTGAAGGCTCATCACGCCGGGTACGTTTCCATCCAACAGAACTCGAACACCAACTTCGGGTACTTTGGCATGAAGCTCCCGTTGTTTCAGTTAGGAGATGCGGTCCGCCCAGGAATGGCTGTTGCCGAGATTCCCGACCTCAAAAATTGGGAGGTGCAGGCAACTATCGGCGAGCTCGATCGAGGCCATATCGCGATCGGTGACGCAGTTGCCGTCCAGATTGTAGCTGTTCCGAACTCCGCATTTACGGGGCACGTTAAGGATATAGGCGGAACCGGAGGCCCTCCGTGGGACCGGCGATTCTCCTGCAAATTGTCCCTCGATCAATCCTCGCCGGAGTTGCGCCCGGGAATGAGCACTACCCTTATCATCACTACGGATCGATTGCAGAATGTGCTTTGGCTGCCCGCGCAGGCTTTGTTCGAAAATGACGGAAGGACATTTGTTTACGCCCGTTCGGGATCGACTTTTACTTCCAAAGACGTGAAACTGATCCGCCGAAACGAGACTCGCGTCGTGGTCTCGGGACTTGCCGAGGGGCAACTCGTGGCGCTTGCCAATCCGCTCGAGGCAGCTAAGAAAAAGGAAACTGCAAAGAGCGCGCTCTCGTCCGTCCCCAAGTAGCTTCTGACATGTTCCTCGCCCGCTATGCTTCCGATTCGATTCTTGCTGCCAAGAATCTCTGGGAGCAGAAAACACGCACAGTCTTGACAGCTCTCGGAATGATCTTCGGGGTTGGCGCGGTGATTGGGATGCTTGCTATCGGCGCAGGCGCACGCGAGGAATCGATGCGATTCATCGAGCAACTCGGCATTCGCAATCTACTGATTGAATCTCATCCCGCAAGCAGCGAACAGGAATTGCAGCAGAAACGGCGATCCTCGCCCGGTTTGACCGAGCGCGACGTGCGCATTCTACAAGCAAACGTCGACGCGCTTGACCTCATCTCCGCGCGCAGAAGCATGCACCCGGTCCGCATGTTTCCTAAACCGCCGCAAGACCTCCCGGAGTTATTTGGCGTACGGCCGGCCTATGCCGCCATTCACAACTGGAAGTTCGAGGAAGGGAGATCTTTCGACAACAGCGAAGATAACGCCAGCGCCGCGGTAGCGGTTCTGGGAGAAACCGCCAAAGTAGGTCTCCTGGGTTACGGGGCCGCTGTCGGGAAGTACGTCAAAGTGAACGACACTTGGTTACGAGTGATCGGCGTGCTGCAGGAGCAAGTGAGCTCCGGCGCGGGCGGTTCAGCTCAGGACCCCAATCGCGTCGTGTACATCCCGCTGAACACATTTCAATACCGGTTTTTCGATGTAGGCGGCAACTTCAAGGATGAATTGGACGGAGTTGATATTCGTCTAAAACCCAGCGCCGATAGCAGTGTCGCCGCAAGAGGCGTTAGCGCGATCCTCAACTCCACGCATCATGACACGGCCGATTTTTCGATCACCATACCGGCTGAATTACTAGCCGAGCAGAAGCGCTCGCAAGCGATCTTCACCTACGTCATGGTTGCCATTGCCGCTATCTCCCTTCTAGTAGGCGGCATCGGGATCATGAATATAGTGCTTGCAACCGTCCTCGAACGTACGCGTGAAATCGGTATCCGGCGCGCTACCGGCGCTCGGCGCTCGGATATTATTCGGCAGTTCCTCATCGAATCTGTTCTGATCTCCATCGGTGGAGGCGCGGTCGGGATTGTATTCGGATATTTTCTCGCCTGGCTGATTGCGGTCACGGCTGAATGGAAGACCATTGTCTCGCCGGCGTCTCTGATTATCGCTTTCGGCGTGTCGGTGTCGGTCGGCATTGTCTTCGGGATCTACCCGGCACGGAAGGCGTCGCGGGTCGATCCGATCGAGGCTCTCCGTTATGAATAGTCGCTCCGCGGCTGCGATTTTTTCTTTCCTTTTGCTTACCGGCTCATTGTTCTCTGCAAGCGATCCATTTCAAAGGTATGTCGACTGGCGATACCACCCTCCAAACATGCACATCCGAAATATCCAAGGACTCGAAGAGCGTGTTGTCGATGGAAAGCTGCACCTTCGGCTGAGAGAGTTTCTGGAGCTTGTGCTCAAAAACTCGGCAGACATTCAGATGACTCGGCTGGACGTTTTCACGGCCGCAAACAACGTGATTTCGGCTAATGCGCCCTTTGATCAGAACCTCGCCTTAGGCTTCAACACGCTGAGGAGTGTTTCGCCGTTTTCCTTTTTTGCTCTAGGCGGAAACAACGGAACCTCCGGAACATCGACTACCGGAACGACAACATCGCCAGGGCAAACAATCGGCGCTGGCGGCACTCAGCTGCCCGGCGGAAGTCAGGTCATTCTTCCGCAGACGATAAGCAGCCTCGCTCAAAACTCATTTGCGACTTATACGCAACTGCTCCCTACGGGTCAGAGTGTTACGGGTAACTTTTCGGTGAACAGGAGTTCAGGAGATGGCTACTATTTTCCAACGCTTTTCGGATCGACGAATATCACCATTACTCAGCACTTACTGCAGAATCGCAGTAACATACAGGCTCGCGGTCCACAGCAAATTGCGCGAACTCAGTTGCTGATCAGTTCCGAACGTAGTCAAGCTACCATCGCCGATGCGGTAACGGTCGCCGCGCGCCAGTATTGGAGTGCAATCCAACTACGCGATGCTATTCGCGTCCAGGAGCAAAATGTTGAGCTTGCCCGCCGGTCTTATGCTCACGATAAGCAAGCGCTTGATTTAGGCGCGCTCGCGAGACTCGATATCTACCAGTCGGAAACACAGGTAGCCGAACGAAATCGCGACCTTATTGCGGCCCGCTACTCTTACAAGGCGGCGCTCGATGCCATGCGCCGGCTGATTGGAGCGGACCTGACCCCGGCGCTTCGTTCCACCGAAATTGTGCTCGAAGACGATGCCTCGGCGCTTCCACCGAGATCCTCGGTCCTTCCCTTCGAACAGGCGCTTGCAAAGGCGGTTCAGTCTCGCCCGGAAAACCTGGCCGCGCAAAGGCTCACTTCCATCGACAATCTCAACGCACGCATCGCGCGGGATGCACTGCTCCCACAACTGGATCTATCCGCCCAGGGCGGCGGAACCGGACCTGGGTTCAACCAAATCTCTGTGGCAAACAATCCCAACCCGACCACAAATCCGTATCCCGGTTTGGGCAGCACGCTTGGACAGGTGCTCGCATTCAACTATCCAAGTTACGGCTTTGGGCTGCAGTTGAATTTCCCGTTTCGCAATAGCACCGCTCGCGCGAACCTCTCTAATGCGCTGGTCAGCAAAACCCGCGACCAATATGCACAGCGGCAAACAGAGCAGCAGATCATCCTGGATGTTCGCTCAGCAATCAACGAAATCGAACTGGCTGATGCCTCGATCCAGGCGGCTCTGCAAACGCGAGATCTGGCGCACAAGAACGCCGAGGCGGAACAGCAGAAGTACGAATTAGGCACCATCACAGCCTTCGAAGTGCTGGATTCGCAGACCCGCTTAGCGAGCGCCGAGAGCGTGCTCCTCAGCTCTTATGTCAACTACCAGCAAGCGTATATCGATTACCAGCGCGCCACCTGGACTCTGCTCGACGGCTTGGGAATGGTAGTCGAGATGCCCGTCGTGCATTGAAAACGTGCATCGATGCCGGCCGGCTTAGCTTTGCTCATGGCTCCAGATCCAGATGTGGTCTTTCAGAGCCGCGAGCGAAGCGACCGGTGTTTTTGGGCAGGCCCCAGAAGATACTAACGGTCTTATCTGCGACAGGCCACTAGGGGAGCGATACCGGCGAGTTTTGAGATCCATTTTTCGACAATGTCTGCCGCAACAGATCCTCCATGTCGCCCATCTGATCGCCTAATAAGTGAAGCTTTCGAGACAGACTTTGAATCTCCGCTTCGGCGCGCCGATTTACTTCATAATCGAGTTCACCGCGCACGCGATCTTTCTGATCCTGACGGTTCTGGCTCATCATAATGACAGGCGCTTGTATCGCGGCCAACATCGAAAGAAACAGATTGAGGAGGATGAACGGGTAAGGATCCCAGGCTGACCGGCCTAAAACCGTGTTGATGGTCGTGTACACGATAAGAACGATTCCGAATGCGATGATGAATGTCCACGATCCGCCGAACTTGGCTACCGAGTCGGCAACGTGCTCGCCTACCGTGGCGTCCTGTTCGATAATTTCGTTGGGGTTTCGTGTAGCCCTCACTCGCACCAGCTGCTGGGTATTGTGGAATTGACGGCCCAGTACGGCCAACATATCCATTCCCGCCAGCGGTTTTTGCTCCAGGAGAACCGATATGTCGTTTCGGTCGACCTCGATGCAGACCGATTCCTCCAGCGCCAGCGCACTCGTCTGATGTGCCGTCTCGTCGAGCATGGAAGCGAAGCCGAAGAACTCCCCGCGGCCGGCTCGTCCACTATAACTTCCTGCTGATCCTCGTCTACCGTCGTAACGCGAATGTAACCGGATACGAGGACGTAAGCGCGTCCGCCGGGATCGCCCAATTTATAGATTCGCTGTCTGGGAGCGAAGTCTTGACTTCCACCTGACTGGCCAGCACGGCGGTTTCCTCATCGTCAAGCAGAGCGAATAGTGGAACGTTTTTCAATACTTCTGGTGTGCAAGACATGGAAATCTTGTCCGGAAAAGGTTAACTAGCTGACTCAGCTTAGGATTTCACATAGGGCAGAGCCCACAAGAATGGCGGCAGAAAAACGAGAGCCGCCGAGAGTCGGACCCGTTTAATCTTTCGAGGGGTCTTCCTGACTCTTTTCTTTTGGCTTTACTGTCGAGCGTACGACGATGAACTTGTTCAAAAGATCGAACCAGAAAGGCGCTCCAAGGGAAATCGCCAATCCCGTGAAGAGCCAACCGAGCCAGTGCATCCCACTGACGCATGGAAGCCCAAAGCTTCCCGGTCGCAGCGCGAAGCCGGCGCTTTATGAGCATCATCTTGCCCGTCCCAGCCGATCGGCAATCCCAGTGAGGCGAGTTCGCTTTGTGCTTTCCTGACGCGTTCCCGAAGTTCCCGCGAATCCTTTCTGTTCGACCGGAATTCCTGGCCAACTGCTCTGCTTGCGACGCGAGGGACGAGCGCAAAGCGGAGTTATGCCACAGTGTGTTCAAAACCAGCACGGTATCCGCGTTCAAAACTATGGCGAAGCCGATTCCGAGAGTCAGGATTATGATCTGTGTTCGCCGCTTATACCATCCTGATATTCGATCTGTCGTGTTGTTGAACCAGCCTTCGATGTTTTCGCGTACTTGGACTGGATCATCATCTGCGGCATCGATTAGGGCTATAAGACCGTGCGAACTCTCTCGCTAGGCACGTTGTTGGGATCTGTTATGGCATCTCGCAATTTGATCAAGAGCGGTTGAGGTGGAGTAGCGGGTGGAGCGTTACCGTTATGATGATTGTGTTCGGTTGCGATGCAGCCGATCGTGTGGTGCCGGCTGTTCCATGCTTCCCTGGAGCAACCGTATCCAGCAGGGCGAGGGAGAAATTGCGAGAAGGAATATAGGACGGAAGATTGTGAGGGTCCTTTATAGCCCCTGAATAAAGGCATGACGGTAGATTCGGGAAGCCAGGCCGTTGGTCTTATGTCCAGCTAAGTCGAGCGCCCTCTTCTCAAGGCCCGTAATCCTGCGGAAGAGTTTGGCTATTTTGTTTCCTGCATTTCGGAAAAAGCTCCACCCCGCAGGATCCGGATCATCGAGTAACCTGCGAATCCCGTGTTCGAGATCATTTGCGCGATTCTGCAATCCGGCCTCGATGATCTCGCTTAGCGCCGAGCAGATCAGGCTGAGCAGGAGATAAAAGAAGATCATCCCGATGGCGACTTCGAGGATAGGGGAATTGAACATTTGGCTTGATCCGATTTGGCGAAGTTTATCAGATCTCCCAACTACGCTAGAGCCGGCTTTGCGGCCATTCTCAGGCGATAATTAGCCTTTTTGATTAATTTGATCGTTCATAAAAGGAAACTCAAACTTGGCCTGTAAAACAATAGCGCTTCTTTTGTTTTAAAAGTTTGCCCCAAGCCAGCTTAGCTTGACTTCGCTAGGGCGGGAATAAAACACTGTTGAATTGCCTTGGTATCAAATTACGACGATGTTACACAAAGCCGAATTTACTAGGCAAACATAAGATGATCGTCCCGGCTT
>CAVXKV010000016.1:0-42941 GCA_963762455.1 Terriglobia bacterium | reverse complement strand
GGCCGCGGTGGACTACCGGTAGCTAGCTATCTCGGAAACTGTCTTGCTGTCCAGGCGTTTTAAAACGGCCACCAGCAAATCTACACAATGATCGAAGTCGCCTCGGTCAATCACTCCGGCGTGAGCGTGAGTGTATCGAGTAGGAACCGTCAGGTTAACAACGGGCTTGCCAGTGCCCGAAAGCTGAATTTCACGGCCATCCTGGCCGTAACTACCGGTGAGGACTTCGGTCTGGATGGGAATCTTTTCTTCGGACGCAACTTGCAAGAAGAAATCCCGGAACTTCTGATTGGGAATCATGGACGCTTCGAAAAGAAACAAAGCCGGTCCATCGCCTAATCGCTCTTGCGCGATCTCAGGAGTCGCCCCTGGAACATCGCCCGCAATTCCAACTTCTAGAGCTATCCCGATATCCGGTTTGACGGCCTGTACCGCCGTATGAGCGCCCCGCAAGTAAACCTCTTCTTGCGTCGTTGCAACGAGGTAGACCGTATTGGGAAGCTTCGTCCCTTGTTCCTTCAACCTGCGCATCGCCTCTAGCATGATTAGAAGTCCAACACGGTCGTCCCAAGCCTTAGCCGCTAACCGATTGTCGGCTAGCACGGTAAGAGGAAACACGGGCGCGATTCCATCGCCGGGGCGAATCCCTAACGACTCGACATCCGCTTTCGACTTAGCGCCGACATCGAGAAAGACCGCTTCTCTTGGCACAACTTTATCTCGAGCGTTGGCAGGCCAAATATGAGCATCGATGATACCGGTAATGGCCTGGACGGGGCCTTTACGCGTTAGGATTACCCAGCGCTGATCTAAAAGTTCGGGGTCCATCACGCCCCCCAGAGTCTGGAAGGAGATGAAGCCGTCCGGTCGAATGTATTGGACCATCAATCCGACTTCATCCAGATGGGCATCAATCATGATACGAGGCCCTTCAGAGGAACCAGGTATCACGCCGATCACTGAACCTAAGCCATCGGTCGAAACAGCTGCGCCGAGCGGTCCCAGATCACGGGTGAAGAGTGTTCGCACCGCACCTTCGAAACCGGACGGCGCCGGGGCCTCCGTGTACTCTTTCATCAGCCGCATCACCCGATCTCCTTGCGCTTGGGCCTCCATGCCAGGCGCAAGCAGGAGGCTTATGTAGAAGCAGGGCAGAAGTGCTTTAAAGGCTTGTTTGAGCATTTTCATGAATCCTCCTTCGTCAAAAAATGAGTTTTAGAGCTAGCTGTATTTGACGAGGATTGTTAATGGTTGCCCCGACCTGTCCAGCTGTCGGAGAGGACGGATCATTGTTAGGGAAGTCGAATTCCGGGGAGTTGAACAGGTTGAAAGCTTCTGCCCGAAACTCTACTGCCATACCTTCGCGTATCGACGAAAGCGGAAAATCTTTCAAGATCGAAAAGTCGAGGTTTCCCATACCATCCCCGCGGAGAGTATTGCGCCCAAGATTCCCGAAACCGCCCAAAGGTGCTCGGGCATAAGCAGCAGGGTTGTACCACAAGTTCGGATTCTGGAACGTTTGCTGTGGAGCAACGAGATCGGGGCGACCCACGTGGAGGAATGGCCCATCGGTAAGAGACGTGTCCTGGAAATCTCGTAAGGTGAACGGGAACCCGCTACGTAGCGTGACGATCCCGACGGCCTGCCACCCGCCTAATAAGGCTTGAGTCACGCCGTGTGCTTGTGAAAGATGACTGCGGCCCTTACCGAAAGGCAGATCCCAAAGACCGCTTGTCACCCATCGCAGGGGCACGTCGAGGCTCGACGTCGCTCGTTCGGCGGCCAGATCATATGTGTTCGCGGCGGTTACAGCTTCATATGTATTCTGCCCGCCTGCATGGAATTGCGCTGCGTCATCGATCATCTTTGAAAACGTAAATGCACTGACAAGCTGGACGCCTGAGCTGAACCGCCTGTTCACCGTGAACTGAACGGAGTTGTAGTTGGACGAAGCCCAACCGCAGCTGCACATAATTGAGGAGAACCCGGCATAGGGGCGACGCGCATTCTCGTTCTCTACAGTAGACGCTCCGGGGATGAAGATCGGCTGGTTCATTTCCTGGAACTGCAAGAGACGATGCCCCTGACTGCCGATGTATCCGAGATTGAATAGGAATCCATGTGTTTCCGTCTGCAACATCAGGTTGTATTGCTCGTTATAGGGTGTCTTGATGTGCGGATCGGTGTATGCCACTAGTGAGTTGGTCGATGTTTGAGGAAACGTCGGAGGTCCGGGCAAGGCCACGCCGTTTAGAGGATTGGCAAGCGTCGGCGCCTCCACAACTAGCGTTGAGACCCAAGGAAACGCAAAGATCTGCTGGAGCATGAGATTGTTCCGCAGTTGCCCGTAGAAGATCCCGTAGCCGCCTCGAATGGAAGCTCTTCCGTTCCCGAACAGGTCATAGGCGAATCCTACGCGAGGCCCAAGGTCTTTGTAATCGGGGAAGTAGCTGTTGGTGCCCCCCAAGCCTCTGGCTCCATTTGGAAGCACTATGCCCGCTCCGCTCTGAGGCACGCCCGGCGTCGGGCCAGTCGTAGCGAAGAAGACAGAGGTCTCGCCGCGGTGATCGTTCAAGGGCTGGAAATAATCGTAACGAAGGCCCAGGTTTACGGTCAGTCTCCGGGTAACCTTCCACTCATCCTGGAAAAATCCGCTAATGGATGTGGCACGCATATAGAGATTCGGGCGGCCGATCCCAAGGGTAAAGCTCTGCGGACGGCCTAACATGAAGTCCGCGAAGGCGTTGCCCGTAAAAAGGCCAGTGAATGAGTATTGGCCATTTTGTATAAAGCGAAAGAAGACGTTCTCCTGGGTTCGAACTACCTGAGCACCGAAGCGCATCGTGTGCGCGCCGCGGGTGAGCGATAGAGTGTCGGACTCCTGAAATGAATTCGTGGTGAACGCATTGGGGCCTTGTTCCACGTTCCCCAGTCCGGCTTGTCCAAATATGTCGATCTCCGGCAACCCTGTTCCGGGCGGGGTGGCGAAGTTGATGCCATAGTCGCTTGCGGGAACAATCGGAAAGTAGGTAGCTGATGATACGTTACGGGCAAAGCCGGCGCGAAAATCATTGATGAAGACCGGTGAAAAGATGTGGGTTTCACCAATTGCGAAGTTGATTCCATTGCTTGGATTGGTTCCGTTAAACTCCGGCAGATTGGACGGGCCTTGAAAAGGGAGCACCTGTGAGGTTTTGTTGTAAAGAAAGCGTCCAAAGAGGCTGTCCTTTTCAGAGATCTGGTGATCGATTCGAGCAAGCACGTTTTGCGAGTCCTGGGGCGAGGCGGGTGAGGACGAAAAATTATTGGATCCGCTGGACGCGAATGGATTCGTCGGTTGGGGGTAAAGCGAGGAAAGCTTCACCGCGACAGGGTCGAGTTCGGAACCCGGAATAACATTACCGGGAAATTGGCGGCCTGTAGTCGGATCGATGATTGGACTTGCTAGAGCGGAGAAGTCACCGGATTTCTCGGCATTAGTCGGAACGGACGTGGCACGGGTTACGCCTTGCCGGATCGGAAACCACTCCCATGACGTAAAGAAGAATGTTCGATTCTTGATGACGGGCCCTCCAACCGCGTAGCCGTATTGGTTCTGCTTGTGGGGAGCTCGCGTCGCAGCAAAAAAGTTTCGGGCGTCGAGCTTGTCGTTTCGCAGGAACTCCCACGCTGCCCCGTGAAGTGAGTTGGTGCCCGACTTCGTGACGATGTTCACGATTGCGCCCGCCTGCCGACCGAACTCCGCCGAGAACGTGTTCGTCTGGATCGTGAACTCTTGTATCGCATCGGGGTTCAGCTTGAAAGCAAGAGTATTGTCTTCGAGCGCGCCTGCTGTTGTTGCGTCAATTAGGAAATTGTTGTCGGAAGTTCTTGCGCCGTTCACCGAGAACGTATTTGCATTTGTACCGAAGCTGCTGCCGACCCCTTTTGTGTTTGCTTCCGTTACGCCAGCTTGCAACAGCCCGAGTTGAGCGAAGTTTCTTCCGTTCAGCGGAAGGTCCTCCATTTGCCGGGTTCCGATCGTCTCACTCAAGGTCGAAGAGGTAGTTTGAACCCGGCTCGCATCTGCATTGACTTCGACGCTCTGCGTGATACTCCCTACTTCGAGCGAAATGTTTGCTGTCGAGTCGGTGTTCACTAAAACCGTAATCGGTCCCTGAACATAAGTTTTGAAGCTGGTTTTTTTGGCTGTCAGATCATAACGTCCGGGCGGCAATAGCGGAACGGCATACGTGCCATCGGCGCCGCTTACTGCGACCCGTTCCAGACCAGTATCCAATCGCTTGGCTGTGATCTGAACATCTGGGATAACAGCTCCCGTTGTGTCTTGTGCTTTCCCGACAATCCGGCCAGTACTCGTTTGACCAGACATCTGAAAGAAGGGCAGGCTTAGGAGAAGGCCAATCCGCAGAACTGCTAGATTAGACCGACTTCCTGTTCCATGGAGCATGAATCACCTCGCAACGTAACTAGCTGTTAGTAGGAAGTTAGCGGCGGAGCGCATTACTACACGCTCCGCAATCAACTCTAGTTCAGGACACTACCCAAGACGAACGGAGGTTGGGCCGGATTGTGGTGGCACTTACTTGGTGTGCGCTGGCTACCAAACACATGGCCTTCTAGCGTGCGCTGCCGACCGCGATGCTCTTCGGATGTTCGCTTACCGGCGTGGGTTTGGCTACTCGGCAATATACGTAACGTAGCAAGTAAAAGGAGCAGCCAATAGCAACAGCAAGAACAGCATTTACGACGAGAGTGGCGGCTGCCGTAGTGAGGAAGCCCAGAGCGTCTACCCGGCTCATTTTGGGCAGTCTGCGCCAGGTGCCCCATTCGAGTAGGCAGATGCCGATGTAGGCCGTAACACCCGCCAGCGCGGGAATCGGTATGTGAGAAATGTACTGCTCGCCTAAGGCAAGAAACGCGAGCAGAAAACCCGCGTGGAATAGGTTGGACATGCGTGTGGTCGCACCGCAGCGAACGCTTGCCAGACTCCGGGCGGGGATGCCCACGCTCATGGGCGCGGCAAATACAGCCGCCACCATATTGGCTACGCCATAGGCGCCGAGTTCCGAGTCGGCATCGCCACCTCTCAAGTGCTTGTGGCGGCCCCGGAAATGTTCGACTACGCGGGAAGTGAGCAACAGATTCACGGCGGAGACGAAGGCGAGACCAGCGGCGGCGGGAATAACGTTGAAGACGTCGGCAGGCGTCCAGGAGAAGCCCGCAAAAGGTGGAATTTTCAAAGGAAGATGCCCGACTTCGCGTTGATGGAGGTGGAAAACCGTGGCAATTCCGACTGCGGCCAACACACCGATCAGAGGGGCGGGAGCTTTCGGCGCGTATCGGGCGCAGCAGAGCGCGACGACGATCACAATTCCGCTGATAGTCAGGGCAGCGAAGTGCGTGTCCGAAGCTCGGGAGAGCACCTGCCAGCTTTGGTAAAGCATATTGTTCGAAGTGCGATCGACAACAGCGCGCACCCCCAGCATGACGCCCAACTGAGAGAGGATCATCATTGCCCCGATACCACACGAGAAACCAGTGACAACGGGTTGTGGAACTTTTTGGATAAAGCGGCCGAGGCGCAGGAAACAGAAGATGAGCAGGAAAACAGACGCAACCATGCACACCTTGGCAGCTCCGCCGATGCCCTGCGACTGAACCGATTGTGCAATGAAGGGTACCGTGGCGCTGGCGGTGCCGCCGATGAGAACGGGGTTGCGTCCGAGCAGAGCGGTGATCGGAGCGGTCGCGATGGATGTAACAACGCCCAGAACGGGGGGTAGCCCCATGAGGCTGGCCATTGCTAAGCCATACGGAAGGGCGATCAAAGCAGCAACCATGCCTCCCGACAGATCGCCGCTGAAGATACGCCGGTTGTAGTTAATGCGAAAGAGTTTCAATGCTACCTCTGGAACTGGGACAGCGACGAGGCAGTGGTGAAGCCGAACGAGGGCTTCGCCCAATAGGAAATAAGAACCGCTAAGGAGGTGCGCGGTTCGCTTAGGCGTTGTAAGCTTTGAGGAACGCGGGCTTGAATTTCGCCATGTCGTCCTTACTGCCGACTGTTACGCGGACCCATTCGGGCCACACCGGCCAAACACGGCCTATGTAGACGTTCTGTGCCGCCATGGCCTGGTAGAACTCCGCGCCGGGGCGCTTTACGTTGATCATGAAGCAATTGCTTTCGGACGGGATAAATTCGACGTTCTTGGATGTAAGCCAGCTGAAAGTGTCCTCGCGAATGTCGCCCATGATTTTGCGGCGCTGCGGAATCAGGGTTTTCGATTGCACGCTGACAGTCGCGCCAACCATTGCGGTAATTGGCATTGCGCCCGCGCTGTAAGGCCTGATCTTTTCGAGTATGTCCGGCCGGGCAAAAGCCGCCCCCGCGCGCAGACCCGCCATCCCGTAAAGCTTCGAGAAGGTGCGGAGGACAATGACGTCCTTATCCGCGGCCACCATATCGCTGCAAGGAACCGCATTGGGCGAGATATGGATATAGGCTTCGTCGATCATGACCACCGAACCCGCCGGCTTATTAGCCACGAGATATTCGATATCGGCGCGGCTGGTGAGGGTACCGGTAGGGTTGTTCGGGTTGCAGACGTAGAAGAGACCGCCGTTTGGCGCGGCCGCAAGCATCGCCTTTACGTCGTGATCCCAGGTGCCTTTGCGGAGGGGTACGTTGACGACTTGCGCGCCGATGAATTTGGCTGCTCTTTCTCCGGCTTCGTAACCCGGATCGGCCTTGACGAAAGGTCTATCTTTGGACGTGAACGCAAGAACGGACTGATGCAGCGGAGCACTGGAGCCGGCGAAGATCTCGACGTAGCTCTCGCTGGGCTTGTAGCCGGATTTCAGGCCTTCGACCTTTGCCATAGCGTCTGCTAAAGCGTAGGTGTCCTCATACATGTATCGACCGCCATTCTTGACTGCGCCATAGATCGCGTCAATGGCTTCAGGACAAGGGCCCATAGGGTTCTCATTGGCGTTGATCTTTACCGCGTCCGGCGGCATGTTCTTGACCATGGAAAGCTGAGCCAAAGCATGCTCGTTATAAAAGGGCAAAGCGGCCCCGGCGGTCAGTACGGAAGCAATGCGTCCGAAGCTCCGCCGGGAGTAGCCGCGGCGAAGAAAATCGGTCTTTTGACCGGCGCTCAAAATAGATGACATAACGACCCTTTACTTTTGGAAGTTTTTCGAAAAGTTAATTGACGAAACGGCGCCATGAAACACCGTTCAAGAGATGTCGAGTGAAACTAGACCGCAAAAGCGCGGCGTTAAGCCAAGACGTGGGCCGAAATGTACCCTCAAAAAGGTATGGGGACCGCCTGCGGCGATCACTTAGAGGGCGTGTCAAGGAAAGTCTATCATTGGTGACACGCCCTCGTCACAAAAATCGCGAAATTTTGATCCGTAATTTAGCCAAGCTACTTTGCTTCAGTACGCATCGCTAGCTGTTGACGCATCGCTAAACGTGCCGCGTCCGGCAGAGATAAGCGGCTGTCGAGCAGTTCTTGCGCGGACAAACTATGTTTCGTGACCCCATCATTTGTATGAACAGCCGAACGGGCGAGCATGTGATAAATCTCGTGCGCCATGACCAGGCCTAAAGCCGACCCGAAGGCAGACTGGTACATCCGCGGATTTCTGTCACCAATGATGCGCTGAATAGATCGGCGCACATGGTCGCACTCGACTTGACCGAAAGGTAGAATGGCGCCGTCCGCGGAATAAGCCATCGCGAGCGGGCCGCGTTCATCCGACAGAGCGCCGACAGGGATCGGCTCCATGGAGCAGTGCCCTTTCATGTCGAATACGAACACCTCGGAAAACTCTTCTTTGGGCCCCGCCTTCTTGCGATCGCGTAGGTCGAGCTTCAAGCCAACGTCTTTGAGAACGCGCCCGAGTTGCTGTTGGAGAGCTTCAAAAGAGGAGTGAGAATAGGGCTGCTCGTAGTTGAGGAGCACTGTAATGACGGGCGGCGGAGAAGGCAGGGTCGCCGCGAAAACGTGCAGCGTATTGAGCAAGAGACAGCAAACAGCTAGCCGGCGGAAAACGAAAGAACACACATAAGCCTCTCAACAGGGAGATTGGCCGCAAGACAACCGGATCGGACAACCAGGTCACCCAAAGTATATACCTTCCGTAACTAAGGCGTGAGTACCAGGCCGTACGGATGACGTCGAAAACACGCCATCGAAAAATGTAACCTCCTCCATAGAAACTTTTAACTAGACTCTGCATGTTTCGCGTTGTTATACTCCTGACACAAGTAACGGATCGGATGTAAGGCAGCGATCCTTCGCTTTTCATCACTCCCCTCCCCGGGGAGTCCCGCTCCAAGTCGAGAGCAATCGCAGTCGCCGTATGACTGTCAGCCCGGGCGAAGCAGCCCACAGTTCTCGATCAAGGAGATTGCATGTTTGCAAGTGGATTCCCACTAACGACTAACAGTTTAAAGAAGATTCGCGCGTTGGCTATTGGCGTATGCATGGCGGCATCGCTTGGAGCGCAGTCGTATCAGGGCGGCGTAAGAGGCGCGGTGAAGGATCCGCAGGGTGCGGTCATTGCGGATACCAAGATGACGCTTACGAATGCCGGGACCGGCGTCTCCCGCACTACGCTTACCACCAGCGATGGAACATATGTGTTTAGCGACGTGGACCCGGGAAATTACTCGCTGACGGCAGAAAGCCCCAGCTTCAAAAGATACGAACAAAAGGGCATGACGGTGGGGACGCAGGAGTTCGTCACTGCTGACGTCCAGCTACAAGTAGGAAACCTTTCACAGAGCGTGACGGTGACGGAAGAAGTTCCGCTGGTCGAAAATTCTAACGCTTCGCAGGGCCAGGTGCTCGATCGGCAACAGCTGGTAGATCTGCCTAACTTAGGACGGAATCCGTTCATGCTGTCGAGGGTGGCGCAGAATGTAATGCCGGTGGGAAATCCTGCCTACAACCGGATGGAGGATCAGAGCGGCTCTTCTCAGATTTCGATCGCGGGCGGTCCGGTTCGCGGGAACAACTATCTGCTCGATGGCGTGCCGATTACCGATGCCGATAACCGGGCAATGATCATACCGTCTATCGAAGCCGTGCAGGAAGTGAAGGTGCAGGCGAATACCTACGACGCATCGATGGCGCGCACGGGCGGCGGAATGTTCAATACTCTGCTGAAGTCGGGCGCCAACGAGTATCATGGCGTGGCCTACGGAAGCACGCGCCAGACAGACTGGTCGGCGAATAACTTCTTCAACAACGCGGCCGGACTGCCGCTGGCCCCGCAATGGAACTATACCTATTCGTTCGCTCTCGGCGGACGCGTCTGGATCCCGAAACTCTACGATGGGAAAAATAAAACATTCTTCTGGATAGCGCGGGAAGGCTATGACGATACGCAGTCGAATACGTCGCAGCTGTATACGCCGACAGCGCTCGAACGCGAAGGAAACTTCTCGCAAACCTTTACGCAAAGCGGCGCGCTGCTGCCGATTTACGATCCCACTTCGACCATTAAGAATGCGGATGGAACCTTCTCCAGGTCACCATTTCCGAACAACATTATTCCGATGAGTAAGTTGAATCCGGTGGGGTTGGCCATGGCATCGACGTTGGCAAGTCCTACTTCTGCGCCTGCTTACTACGGGGCGAATGATCTAACCGTGGCTGGCAGCCTGCCGGCGAGAGCACATCAGACGACGTTCAAGTTAGACGAACAGTTTACCGATTGGTGGCACGCCAACCTAAGTTACTTGAGTTATCTTTCGCTCGAGCCGGGGAATACGTGGTTTAATTCGGTATCCTCGCCCGATCAGTGGCGCTTACTGCGTAATGTAAATGCGACGCAATTCAACAACACGTTCACCCTTTCGCCGACGTTAGTGCTAACCGCGCGTTATGGATTCAACCGTTTCCCGAATTTCGGGAATCAGGTGAGTTCCGGGTTGAATCTAGCGAGTCTGGGATTCAGCCCCGCTTACACGGGCCAAGTACTCTCGCCCACCTTTCCCGTCGTCGGTCTCTCGACAGTCTATTCGAGCTTGGGCGGACTGGGCACAAACAACGATTTCTACTATGTCCACTATTCCAACAATTTCTCGGTCAGTGCTTCGAAGTTCATGGGCAAGCATAGTCTGACCGCCGGATTCGACTGGCGCAAGATCAACACAAGCGGCCTCGACTACGGGGCTGGCGGCGGTGACTTCAACTTCAACGGCATCTGGACGCGATCCTCAACCGGAATAGGGGGCGCGGATCTGGCCGATATGCTGGTTGGCCTGCCGCACGACGGCTCCATCACGGTTCCAACCAAGCTGACCGACTTTGTCGGCTACTACGGAGCCTATATTCAAGACGACTTCCGTCTGAGCAGCAAACTTACGCTCAACTACGGCTTGCGCTGGGAGCATGAGTCGGGATTGCAGGAACAGAACAATGGAATCGTAACCGGGTTCCTAAGTGGCGTACCAAACCCGATTCAGTCACAAGTAAGTGGACTTACCACGAATGGAGTTGTCGAGTTCGCGGGCCAAAATGGAGCACCCGCTGCGATCGGGCATCCAAACTGGAGTAAGTGGGGGCCGCGGGCCGGCTTTGCCTATCAACTGAACAGTAAAACCGTTGTTCGTGGCGGATACGGATTGTTTTGGGCGCCGCCGTTTGGAATCGGCGCTCCGATACAAACTGCCGGATACTATGCCACCACTACGAACACGTTTACCCAAGACGGATATCAAACGCCGGACTCGAGTCTGACGAATCCTTTTCCAAATGGGTTGAACAAGCCTGCCGGTAACACGTTGGGAGCGCTGGCGGGCGTAGGGCAGAGCATCAGTTTCGCGGCTCCGTCCTCCCGTTCGCCGAGAGTGCAGCAGTTCTCCTTCGATATACAAAGAGAGTTGCCCGGCGGAGTATCGGTCGAAGTCGGTTATGTCGGATCGCGATCCTCGCATCTAACGACCATGACGGGAAACATCAACATCAACGCGTTGAACCCCTCCTACTTCTCGCAGGGTTACGCGGCGCTGACTCAGAGCGTGCAAAATCCTCTTTACGGTGTCGTGAGCAGCACCAGCAACTTCGGCGGACCGACTGTCGGACGGTATCAGTTGCTGCTGCCGTATCCGCAATTCGGCGAGATCAACGAAAGCCTAAGCGACCAGGCTTCGGCGCAGTACGACTCAATGATCTTCAAGGCCCAGAAACGATTCAGCTACGGTTTGACATTCCTTTCGACGTTGACCTGGGCGCGCACCTTCGACGATTCCAACGGGGGCCCCGGAAATTTCTTGAACTCGGGAAACACCGGCGTCCCGCAAAATCCGTACAACGTGAAAGCGGATTGGGCTCCTTCGTACTACGATTCCCCGGTCCGCTGGGCGACTACTTTCACCTACGAACTGCCATTTGGCAAAGGCAAGCAGTTCCTCAATTCGGCGCGACGCACGGTCGATATGGTCGTAGGCGGGTGGTCGTTCAACGGCATCGGAACCTATCAGACGGGTTTCCCGCTGCAGATCACCCAGAGCCCGGACAACAACTCGCTGTTCGGGTACGATGCCCAGCGCCCGAATGCGACCGGTATTTCGCCCCAGACCAGCGGCAGCCTAGAATCTCGTTTAGGCAACTACATCAACCCGGCGGCGTTTTCGGCCGCACCCGCATTGACCTTCGGCAACGTTGCGCGAAGCATCGGCATGCGCGGTCCTGGCCAAGCCAACTGGGATCTGTCGCTCTTCAAAACGTTCAGCATCACGGAGCGGTTCAAAGGTCAATTCCGCACCGGCCTGCTGAACGCATTCAACACGCCTCTGTTTACCGCGCCCAGCACAACCTACGGCACGGCCGGTTTTGGCGTGATCAACTCCCAGGCAAACTTCTCGCGAATCGTCGAACTCGGGATTCGCTTGTTCTTTTAACGAAATAAACAGGAGAAGCTTTCTCACTCGTTCGGCGGAGTTGCTGCAGCCTTCTTCCAAGCTGACGGGCTCCTCCGTGCCCAAAGGGCGGCAGACACCGTCTCCGGCCGGCCAGCCGACACCGTGGCGCGAGACGAAGATTTCTGGTTCAACGTCCGTCACGCGTTTACGGTCAATCGCAACATGATCAACCTAAATAACGGCGGTGTCTCTCCAGCACCCAAGATCGTAATGGATACCGAGATCCGTTACCCCGCGCATGCGTTTGCGTAGTTTCCATTCAAGCGCGACGATCTCGATTGCGACTACTACGGCACATCGGTCCACAAATGGGTGCTTGCTCCCATCGGCACCGGCATGCTTTACGTCCGGAAACCTAAGATCGCGAAGATCTGGCCGATGATGCCCGCGGCTGCCTCCATGCAGGACAACATCCGCAAGTTCGAAGAGATCGGCACTCATCCCGCATCACAGCGCGACGCCATTACCGAAGCCCTGAACTTTCACGACAGCATCGGGCCGGAAAGGAAGGCGGAACGGTTCCGTTATCTGCGGAAGCGCTGGTCGAACCGGCTGCGCGAGCTGCCCGGCGTCAAGATACTGAACAGCGAAGATCCGGAGCAGTCCTGCGCCATCGGTTTTATCAGCATCGACGGATTCGACGCCCCGAAACTTGCCAAGTACTTGTGGGAAAAACAGCGAATTTGGACGGTAGCGGTAGTTACGCCGGGCGAGTATCAGGGACTACGCATCACGCCGAACGTTTACACAACCTTGGAAGAGATTGACACGTTTACCGAAGTAATGGAGAAGATCATTCGCAGCGGATCCATTCCTGCATAGGTCGAGGCAAATTTGTACCCCTTCTGGCCTGATGTAACCCATCGACGGTTCTAATCGAACCCATAAAGATTTCGTGTAGCGTGTAAAATGTAAACACAATAAAATTGTGAGTTGGCGGGCTTGATGCGGCGCCCATAGCGCTTAATCCCCGCCGCCAGCCCGTTCGCACGCCCAGGCACCACGTCTCGTGTCGAGCATTTTCGGAACGGTTTGAGGATCGGCAGTGTAAACGCAAGTTGGCGCGGTTACTTGCGCCAGAAGTGTGTCAGCATGCCGGGATTCTAGCCGAATCGAAAGCAGTTCTGCCCCGAAACATTAGGAGAGAGATGCCCAACGAGATTCATAGTCGGCTCAGTCACAGCTACGCAGAGTTAGAAGAGCTCAATCTGAAGGCTAAGGAACAACGCAAGAAGCGAGTTCCTATCGGACAGATTCAGGAGGAGCGGTCAAAGTATTTGACCGACGAGAAGGGGATCAAGGCTGTAACGGTTCTCTTTAGCGACCTCGAAGGTCGGCTCCACATGCTCGACTACGACAAAAAGTTCTTGGTCAAGAGCTGGGACAATCTGACCTTCGATGGCTCGTCTATTCGCGGATTCACCGCACAACGCGAAAGCGACTTGCGGCTGGGAATCGACTGGAGCGCCTTCTACTGGGCTCCTTGCGATATCTTCGGCTCGGGGAAGGTGATGGTCTTTGGCCAGGTCATCGACAAGGACGGTACGCCTTACGCGGCCGACGTCCGTGGCGTGCTGCACGCTTTCGCAAACGAGCAATACGAGAAGAACGGCTACACCCTGAACGCCGCGAATGAGATCGAAGGATTCCTTTTCCAGGGGCCCGATGCCGAGCGGCGTTTCTACGAGTGTGCCCGATTCGATTACGTCAATACAGGCGGCTACTACCATTCGCTCCCGGGCGATCCGCTACGTCTTTTCATCGATACATCGGCCGATGTGCAGCGGGCAATGGGCTTCGAGAATGAGAAAGACCATCCGGAAGTCGCGCCTTCGCAATTCGAGATTAACTATAGCTACGCGGATGTTTTGACCGCTGCCGACCAGATTCAGCTTTACAAGCTGATTTGCCGGCAGGTCGCGACGAAGATGGGTTTCACCGCCTGTTTTCTGCCGAAGCCGGTCGTGGGCGTGAACGGAAACGGCATGCACACTAACGTATCGGTCACCAAAGACGGAAAGAATCTTTGCTGGGATCCGAACGGCCTCGAAAAACTGAGCGGTTTCGCCTGGGACTTCATCGACCGGATTCTCACAGCGGGAAATGATATCTGTCTCTTACTGAATGCGAGCGTCAATGCCTACCGGCGCCTCGATCCCCACTTCGAAGCCCCCAACCAGCTGAAAGCTTCGGCAACGGATCGTGGGTCGATGGTGCGAGTTCCGCTCGGGAATGAACGCAGTGCCCGCGTCGAGGTGCGTTCGGTCGCTCCGGACGCGAATCCTTATCTGGTGCTCTACTCGATCTTCCGGACGGGCCTGGAGGGCAGCATCGCGAACATTGAAAATCTGCGAGAGGCCCCGCGTTACCTGCCGGACAACGTCTACGACGCGCTAGAAAACTTCCGCAACTCCGAATGGGCTACCAGTTTATTGGGCGCGGATGTGAAAGCGCGTTATGCAGATCTGAAACAGGTTTCGGCGGATCGCTGTGCGCGCTCGCTCGGCACATTTGTCAAGGTGCCGGAGGTGCAGTTCCACCACGAAGTTTACAACCAGTTTTTGTGGAATCGCTTCTAGCCCACGTCATCCCACAACAAAAAAGCCCGCTTTCAAAAGCGGGCTTTTTATGCAATTTTCCCTGACTTACTTAGGCGGTCCGACCACCAATTGATTGTCGACCGATTTCACACCCTTGACCTTCTTGGCAAGTTTCGTGGCTTTAGCTTTGCCCCGGTCGCTATCGACTCGGCCGGTGATCGTTACCGCGCCGTCCTTCACCGTTACTTCGTCCGCTCCGCCCTTCACGTCTGGATCGGTACTCAGGCGCATACGCACCTGATCTATGATGCGGCCATCCGCGTTACCGGCCTGCTGAGCGCCCGCGAGAACTCCTTGCAAGCTTAATATTCCGAGCAGCATAACCGAACCTAGTAAACGTTTCATTACACCCTATCCTCTCAAGCCGACAGCTTACTCGGGAGATTCCTTTCCTGCCATGGCACGCCAATCGATTGCGCTCAAGAATTCCGGATCTTCGCGCCACTTCGGCTTCACCTTGACAAAAAGCGAAAGAAACACTTTGTGACCCATCAGCCGCTCCAGTTCGAGGCGCGATTCAGTGCCGATCTTTTTTAGGAGCGCGCCCCCCTGGCCGATCAGAATGCCTTTTTGTCCCGGACGCTCGACGTGAATCGTGGCAGCGATGCGGGTTAAATTCGGTTTCTCTTCCCAGCTGTCAATCAGAATCGCAACAGCGTGTGGAACCTCTTCGTGGGTGGCGTGGAGAATACGCTCCCGGATGATCTCGCCTGCAATAAAGCGCATCGGCTGATCTGTCAGGAAGTCTTCAGGAAAGAGTGCGGGCGATACCGGAAGGCAGTCTACGATGGCCTGTTTCAGCTCCGGCAAACCGTTTCCTGTGCGAGCCGATACAGGGATCGCCTGCTTGAAAGGAAACAACTCCATGTAGCGCTCGATAAGCGGAAGAAGCAGGCGTTTATCGTCGACACGGTCGATCTTATTCAGCACAAGCAGCGCTATATTTGAGCGGGCCAGCGCACTCACCGCATGCTCATCTTCCTCTCTGACCGGTTTCGTCGCATCCGCGATAAACAGGATCAGATCGCGGCCGTTCAGGGCACTGCGCACCGAATCCATCATGCGCTTGTTGAACAGCGTGTCCGATTTGTGAATTCCCGGCGTGTCTATGAAGACAATCTGCGAGTGAGTGTCCGTCAGCACGCCTTGAATAGCCGTGCGCGTAGTCTGCGCCTGATGCGCCGTGATGACTACTTTCTCGCCGACCAACGCATTGAGCAGAGTCGATTTTCCGGCATTCGGGCGGCCCGCTATGGCTACGAAACCTGCCTTGAACGTGTCCTGTTTGGCTTCGGTCTCGCTCATGCAATTGCTCCGATCGGCGACTGTGTGTTTCGCCGGGAGATACGGACCTCTTCCACGCGGCGATCGTTGCCGGCAAGCACTTCGACCCGAATGCCGCCGCGCTCGACCGCCTCCCCGACTTTAGGAACGTGACCCAACCACTCGGCAACCAGGCCCCCTACGGTTGTCGACTCAGTGTTGTCATCCGGGCGAAAATTCAAAAGATCGTTCAACCGGTCGACATCCAAACTTCCCGGCGCCACATAGACGTGATCCGCTTCCTGCCGCACATCGCGGTTGGGTTCGTGCTCATCATGAATTTCGCCTAGAATTTCTTCGACTAAATCCTCCATAGTTGCCAATCCTGCAGTGTTGCCGTACTCGTCGATCACTACGACCATATGTGAGTGATCCCGCTGCATCTCACGAAGCAGGTCACTCACCGGTTTGGTTTCAGGAACCAACGGAATGTGGCGAATAAGGTCCTTCAGTGGCTTGGTTTGACGCTCTTGCGCGTCGAGTTCAAAGATGTCGCGCACATGTATGAAGCCAATGATGTTGTCTATTGTGTCCACGTAGACAGGGATACGCGAGTACTGCTCGTGAATGACAAGCTGACGCAAATCTTCGACCGATTTTTCCGCCGAGATAGCGACAATGTTGGGACGCGGCGTCATTACCGCGCGCACGTTCTTGTCTCCGAATGCAACCACCGAGTGAATCAGTTTCCTGTCTTCCTCTTCGAGAATCCCTTCCTCGGCGCCGGCATCGATAAGCGCCTCAATGTGTTCCACGGAATCGGCCTCGGCATCGTCGCCGCTCGTGTCATGATTCAAATCGAGCAGGGATTGAAAGCCTCGAATGAGGGCGGCGAGCGGTCTGGCGGAAGCCGCCAATAGTTTGGCAGCCGGGAGCGCCTTGTTCATCCACAGGACATTGCTCCGGCGGTAAAGAAATTGTGGCACCAGGTAGGTCGACACGATCGTCGCTATAAAAGACACGCATATGGCCTCGATCACGCTTTGCCAGGCAGGAACGCCGGGCCGCACGAGCGCGCACAGATAAAACAACCCGATCAGGAATAGCGAAACGTGCTTGATCAGCGAGAATGCGAGCGACCCATGCTCCAGGTCCAAACCGATCTTGTCGGCCAGACTTTCGCGAAAGAATTCAAGGGTTGGAAAATCTCTTCGAATTAACCGGAGTGACTCCAGATAAAGAAGCTGGACATAAGAGACGAAGCAAAGCAGCCCGGTGAGCAGCAGAGCAACTACCAGGCACAAAGTGTTCATCGTGCCACACCCGCTGGAGTGCTTTTACTTCGTGCAATGAGGCCCAACGGTAAAGCGAAATGCTTTCTCCACTTCTGCTCTGCGCGCGCCATTTCACCGCGATCCTGCTCGTGGTCGAAACCCGTCAGGTGAAGAATGCCGTGGAGCATCAGAATGCGCAATTCGTCCAGATAAGAATGACCGTGCTCGGCCGCTTGTGCATTCGCGCGCTCCAGAGAAATGGCGATTTCGCCCAGTTCGCTATGCCCGCCCGGCTGGGGAAACGAGAGAACATCTGTTGCATAATCGTGACCGAGAAATGTCGAATTCAGCCTTTGCAGCTCTCCATCATCGGAGATGAGGCAGGTGAACGCCGCGCCTTCCGAAACATTCTCACTGAGCTCTTGAGCGAATCGTTTCAACTCGCGCCTGTCCCCGGGGGAGAGCTTCGGCTGCGGCGGAAGTGCCCTGAATAATAATGTATTTCGATCTGCGGAAAAGCGCGGCCGCTTATCACCGTCGGTGGACATGGTGGCGTTCAGGTGAGAGCAGGAAAATCCGGCATTTCGATAGCAGCCGGCTCGGGAACTTCGGTTCGAGTTTCCGGCGCGCTTTCCGAGCTATTGAGTTTGAGCGCGAACTGGCGGCTGGCGCCGGTCATTTCTTCGTAGCGATCGTACGCCTTGACAATTCGTTGTACCAGCGGGTGTCGAACGACATCCTTTTCATCGAATTTGACGATCGCGATGCCTTCGATGCCCTTCAGGATTTCCACCGCGTGCAGGATCCCGCTTTTCTTGCCGCTCGGTAAATCGATCTGCGTCTGATCTCCCGTCACCACCATCTTGGAGTTGAAGCCCTGGCGCGTGAGGATCATTTTCATCTGTTCCTGCGTCGTGTTTTGAGCTTCATCAAGAATGATGAAGCAGTCGCTCAGGGTACGGCCTCGCATGAACGCCAGCGGAGCAATCTCGATCACGTTTCGCTCCAGTAGCTTTTCTACTTTTTCGCTGTCGATCATGTCGAACAGCGCGTCATACAGGGGCCGCAGATAGGGGTCGATCTTCTGTTGAAGAGTGCCCGGCAAAAATCCGAGGTGTTCTCCGGCTTCGACCGCCGGACGCGTCAGGATGATCCGGCTGACTCGTTTATTGAGGTACGCGGAGACGGCCATCGCGACCGCCAGATAGGTCTTACCGGTTCCCGCCGGCCCTACACCGAACGTCAGGTCATGGTGCTCGATCGCATCCACGTAACGGCGCTGATTGACCGTCTTGGGTGCCAGCACCTTTTTGCCGAAAGCGCGCGATTTGCCGCTCTCGACCAGCCGCCGAAGCGAAAGCCCGGGATCCCCCGTGACGACACGCATGTAGCTGTTCAGGTCGCCATTGTTGAAGACATGACCTTCTCGGACGAGATCGGCGTAATCGCCTAGAATCTGCTCGGCACGGCGCACCTGTGACTCATCGCCCTCGATCTCGAGCGAATCGCCGTCAAGAAGGCGCGTACGCAGATTTAATTCAGATTCAAGTAATCGGATGTTCTCGTCACGAGTACCGAAAAGCGGCTCAATGCCGCGAGAGATCTGGATGCTGGACTTCATCAAGAGGAAGGGAGCTTTTGAGCGCAAGAAAACAAAAATGGAACGGAGCGAGGAAGGATAAACCGGGCGAACCGAAAATTGGCAAGTCTTTCAAAACTGGTTCGACGAACCCATTGGCGCGCGCGCCAAATACTCATTCATAGAAATTATAACAAGATTTAGAAGCTTTTGCTGGCTCAGAACTGCCGGTCGTGGCGAACGCCTTTCCAGCTCCCCATGAGCAGTATAGGTGCAGCTGTTAGACAAAGCGCAACCGGAGTCACTCCGAGATGCGGCCGGTCACAGGTGCTAGGGTCGCCGATTTCGACGTGTCCATCGAAGGGAATGAGTTCGCCGAGAGCCATGCCGAAGAAACCGATGAATGACGCACACGCTGAGATCATTGCCAAACTCGCAACGCGGCGTCTCAAGTTTTTCGCGAGCGGACGAAGCTTCCCGTTCGGACGCGAGTTCGGCGCATTGAATGACATAAGGCAGTGCGTAAGCCGGCGTGCTCGGGAAGCTCAGACGCCGCAACTTAGTCGTTTGTTCCTTTGGCATGCAAACGTTTTATTCGTATCGGAGTGCCAGTAGCGGGTTGACCCGCGCTGCTCTCCGAAGTGGTAAACCAATTGCCAAAACTGCGGCAACGGCTAGGACGCACACGCTGAGAAACAGCGTAGGCAGATCCGTGGCCGTCACCCCGAATAGCGAGCTCTTCAAAACCTGCACAGCCAAAAGAGCGAGCGGGCCCCCAACAATCAACCCGAGAACAAGCAGGACGAAGCTTTCCCGGGCGAACAAAATCGCAATGTCGGTTGTGTGCGCGCCGATTGCGTAACGAACTCCGATCTCGCGTGTTCGCCTGCTAATCGAATAAGAAAGCACGCCATACAATCTGACGCCGGCTAACAGCGTCGAAAGCGCAGCGAATAAGGCAGAAAGATAACTTAGTATTTCCTCGCTTGAGAGGCCCGCTTTGATTTGTCTATCCAACGTGTGAACTGAAGCAACCGGCAGGTGCTTATCGATAGCGCGAACAATCGCGAGCAACGACGGAATCACCTCACTCGGTCGGTTCCCGGTGCGCGCCAGAAGCGTGAGCCCTGACGTTTGGCTCTGTTTCTCGGGTAAGTACACCACCGCTTCGGAGCTGTTTTTTATGCCCTGATCGCGCACATCTGCGACTACCCCGACAATTTCCACTTCACTGCCGCCCTGATGGAACTTTCGCCCAATCACATCTTGCTGGCCCCAATATTTCCGCACAAATTTTCGGTTGACAATGGCAACTCGCGGGCTGTTCTGATCGTCTCCGGCACTGAAGTCTCGACCCCGTAGCAGAGGTTGCCCTAAAGTCTCGAAGTAAGAAGGGCTGACAAAGTTGAAATCCGAAATGTCGTCCCCGGCTCGTCTGGGAGTGTACCCCGGAACATCGACGCTCATCGAGATAGCCATCGATCCATTGGGCGTGCTCGCGGCCAGGCTTGCTGCCGTAACCCCAGGGAGTCCCCGTGTTCTCTCTAAGATTTCGTCCAGAATGCGTGAGATTTCTACGCTCGAATGGCCGCTTGCCGCAGGATCGACATTCAACGCGATTACCTGCTCCGGCTTGAACCCGAGACCTCAAGGAGCGGCCTCTAAATCCACAACGACAATCCGAAGAGTCCAAATCGATCTGGAGGCGATTTTTCCCGGCTCGGGAATGACTTTGATTGAACTTGGGTCGTGACCATCCGCCTGTAGAAGTGGCGCATTTTCGAAATACTCTAACGTTAGGTCTCGAGCAATTCACTTGTCCGTAGAGTCGGCTATGCTTACTTGTGCTGAAGTGTCGCATGCATGGGTGCTACAGCAGACGTCTACCGTGAACAATTCACGGAATTGAACGCAGAGATAGACATTGGATTCGCGGATACGAAAGAGATTACGACTGCCTTTTTGCCCGGCTATTCGCGAATCGTGTGCCGTCGACCACATAGAAGGGATACAAAATGCTCGTTCGCGATCATCTCATGGTCGCTTCCCTTGTGATACTTGCGTGCACTTGAGATCCAATTGGGATCGCGTTCTTGTCTTCGGGCCCCGAAACGGAGCCAAGCCTGGCCCCAAGCACTCGCGATTCCTCTACGCTAAACAGCAGACGACCTTGAACCATTTTCAGAAGATCGCGCTCGTTGTACGTCGACTTCATTATGCCGAACAGAGAATGTGTGGTTGTCCTGAGGAGCACGTGACCGATTTCGTGGGCAGCTACGTGACCAAGAATCTCCCCGGAAGACAGCCCAAACGGGGAGGCGTGAGCCATTTCTCGAGCGCGGTTGTATTGAACCGTGACTGCCGAGGAATGCGGGCTCGTCCAGCCGAGGGCGTGTTCTCCACTCCGATCGAGCCGGTCAACAACCCGCAACCAAACGACCGTCTCACCGGATCGTCCGGCCAGTCCGTCGACACCACTGTATTGGGCGCACACGGTCGAGCAGTTCATCCAAACCATCTCGATACCCGCATGATTAAAGATCTCGGTTGCGGTCTGCTCAAGTTCAAGTATGTCGCGTTCGCCTGCTGAGCCGACATTATAAATGTGAACGGTAATGACCGGCGTAGTTGAGGCTTCCAGCCGCGCGGGAGGCGTTCCACCTGCAAGTATTGGGAGGAGGAAGCTTGCGAGCATGAACCCTCGGCAGATCGCTTTGGGCGTTGAAGAGAACTTCATGACGCAAATGTTGCGTCGGGCCAGGCTCTGGATCCATGGCTGAGAGGTGCCCTTTGGATGGAATGCAGATATCCTAGATATGTCCCGGGCAAGCTGCTGAACGGGCGGCGCTTATCGTGTTTGGGTGGGTCGGGTTAGCGGCCCGGCAGGCTGCGGAACCGTGCTAGATTAGCAGGTCTGGAGGTCATGGTGCCTAGCCGAGGTTCTGGCAAGGTCGCTTTCGGTTCTTTCGAGATCGATCTCGGAACCGGCGAGCTGCGCAGGGATGGTGTTAGGGTCAAGCTCCAGGACCAGCCTTTTGCGGTGTTGGCGTTCCTCCTAGAGAGGCCGGGAGAACTTGTCACCCGGCAAGAATTGCAAAACCGGATCTGGGGTGCCGAGACATATGTCGATTTCGATCAGGCACTCAACAAAGCGATCAAGAACATTCGTGCGGCGTTGGGCGACTCAGCCGAGGAGCCGATCTACGTCGAGACTCTTCCGAAGCGCGGCTATCGCTTTATCGCGCCGCTAAACCTGCCTGACCATCGTCAGGCCGGGAGCAAAGAGCCGTCAACGACGCTGGATGCCCCTTTTGTCGACCTCAGCCGGTCCGCAGAGTTGGACGAGGTGCGGAAGAAAGTCTCGATGCGGGGCGGTTTCATTCGCAGATACTGGCACCTGCGCATCGCCCAAATTGCCGCCCTACTGGCAATTGCGTTAACTCTGACATTACTCTTAAGCGGGCACAAGTGGGACCGCGAGCGGGAATTTAAGCTGAAGCAACTCACGACGAACAACGGCGAGAATTTCGTCGAGAGCTCTGTGGCATCTCCGGACGGCCGATATTTGCTGTACGGAGACAAGATTGGGATACATCTCCGGGTAATTGCGACGGGCGAAATCCACACCTTCGATAAGCCAAAATCACTGCCGGTCGAAAGTTCCTGGTACCCCGCCGCGTGGTATCCGGACCAGACGCACTTCATCGCAGTGAGCGAAAGGTTGACAACACACGGCCTAGTTCCCACGAGCTGGATTGTGAGCGTCCTCGGCGACGGAGCGACAGAACTTCGAGACAAGGTGATCGCTCGATCGATTTCACCGGACGGTTCTCTGGTTGCCTTTACCAGTGGCGGCATCAATAACGATCAGGAAATCGGGATTATGGGGTCACACGGCGAGGACCCGAGAATGATAAGTGGGGGTGATGAGTCTAACTTTCAGACCGTGCAATGGTCACCCGACGGTCGCCGCCTATTTGATCTTAGGACCCGTTGGTTAGGCGGCAGCAACGAACACTCCAAAGTCGAATACGTAATAGAGAGTCGCCGTCCTGACCACGGGTCGGCGACCCCAATTGTTTCCTACGCGATTGCGTCGGATTTTCCTGATTGGAGAGGAGGCGGGAGTTTTTGTGCGCTCGCGGACGGGCGACTGATTTACACCAGGAACATGTCCGCCGAATCGCTGGCGGGAAACGATGACACTAACTTGTGGGAAGTCAGGGTGAACCCGGAAACCGGCAAACCGTCGGCTGCACCCCGCCAAATCACCAACTGGTTGGGCCATCATCTCGATCAGCTTAGTGTCTCCCGGGATGGAAAAACCGTCGTCCTGCAGAAGAGCAACTGGCAACTCCACGCGTACATCGGAGAGTTCGGCCCGGCCGGCCGCCTGGAATCCTTAGGGCGCCTGACTCTCGAGGAGAGCGACGATCTGCCGTACTCATGGACTCCGGACAGCAGAGCAGTGATCTTCACATCCAACCGGACGGGAGCATATCGGCTCTATAAGCAAGTGATCGACAAGAAAGTTGCGGAGCCGATCACTACCGGCCCGGATGTGATCGACCAAGCCGTGTTAAGTCCCGAGGGCCAATGGATCATATACACTACCGAAGCCCAGAACGGCCACCCGCCGCGCGTGATGAGGATTGCGAGTTCGGGCGGCGCGCCACAGTTAATCATGGAAACGAAATTGACTGCCCAACTCCACTGTCCTCCCGCCCCTGCTGCACGGTGCATCACGCTCGAAGAGAGCCAGCCGCATGTTTTCGGGAGCGTCGATCCAATGGATGGGAATCATCGCGAGCTCTTCAAGCTGCCGTTTTGGAACGGCGGATGGGCGGTGTCTCCGGGCGGCAGCATCGCTATTCTGCGGCAGGATTCGCACGGGGGCAGGGTGCAGATACTTTCACAATCAGGGAGCATCGAACGAGAGATCAACCTTGCGCCCTGGAGCAACTTCAGCGGCCTAGATTGGTCAGCTGCCCCGAATGAAATTTACACTGTGTCAGTAGGACCCGGTGGGGCGACTGTCCTGCGTGTGAACCTGTCGGGCCGGGTAGAGCCGTTGTGGCTACTGGAAGGCAGTCAGGTCGCGTGGGTGATTGCCGCACCTGACGGTCGGCATATCGCTGTGCTGGGAAAGTCCTCCTACAGCAACGCTTGGGTGCTGGAAAATTTCTGAGTGGAATTATGTCATCGCGTTGGCTGCTCGCAACGGAACGGCATGCCCGTTTTCACATCCAAATAAGCCTGGTTTGCGCCCGCCTCACGAGACTTGAGGCTACGCTTGAAGCTCGTCTACATGATCCACGGCCCAGTCGAGAAAAGATCGCGGCTTCGATCCTGTGATCTCTTCGAACGTGAATGTGACGAATGCGGGTTGATCGAGGGCGGCAGCCCATGCATCGAGCAGCATATCCACGACCGAGGCAGGCCACGTTGCGCGCCACTGACGGCGCGCCTCCTCCGCCGATATCTCTTGAATCCGTAGCGAGCGGCTTGTCGCGCGACCGAGCGTAAATATCTGCTCGAATTGAGTCATTGAATGAGGGCCTGTCAAAACGTATTCCGCCCCGGTGTGGCGATCCTCGCACAAGGCGCGAACAGCGACTGCGGCTATGTCACGCTCTCGATGGGCGCTGTAGGAGCTGCAAGGTACGGCCACTGCACGACGTCGCCGGCGCGAATTTGCGGCGCCCACCAGCTTAGGGCGTTGGCTGCAAACATGCCTGGCCGCAGAAACGTCCATCCTAGTCCCGAGTCCTGGATCAGCTGCTCAATCTCCGTCAACTGAGTGCGGCTCGCGTTCGGTTGTTGGAAAAAGGGGTGAGCCGTTTTCAGGGGAGCTGAAAGGAACACGATACGTTTTGCGTGCTTCGCGATCCGCTCCAATGCGGGACGGGCCCTGACCGGCGGGGCAGTCCAGACTAGGAACACCCTGTCCACGCCTTCCAGGCCTCGATTAAGCGTCTCAGGAACAGTAAGGTCTCCGCGCAGCACCAGCGCACGGACCGGCTCGCCGCGGGCCGTGAGTTGGGAGGCAACCTGCCGTCCAACCGTGCCGGTCGCGCCGATGAGGAGGATGCTGCTCATACTCGACTATGCTACGGCTAAAGGGCATTTTTGACGTAGTCGGCTCCCGTTACCGGTGCATCGCTGCCGCGATCCAGAAGGGACTCGTCGTGCTCAGGATTTGTCCGGCGTCCTGGGGTAATCCTGCCAGATGTATTCGAGGGCTTCCGGCAGAGTTTGCTCCTTCATGGCCCGGTCGCAATGTCCGGCATTCTTCACAAACAGGAATTGATACGTATAGCCTTTCGCCGCCAAGACCTTCGCCATGTTCTCGTTGGCTACGACCCAATCGTGCATGTTGTCGCGCATGCTGTTGGGATTGTAGAGATCGCGGTCGCCGACTTCCATCCAAATCCGGATGGGCTTCTTTGGAGAGTTCGGTATTAGGGATTCATGAAATTCCCATGCGCCGTGCGGCGTTTCGGGGGTTGGCGGCCATTGCTGATTCACGAATGTCCCGGAGTAACTGAGGACGCGACCGTACAGATCGGGATGATACCAGGCCATGCTCATCGCGGCCGCTGCCCCGGAGCTGCATCCCGTCGCAACCCGTGCGTTCGGGTCGCGGGTCAGCTTCAGGTTGTATCGCTTCTCCACCTCGGGCAGCACCTCTGTCTCAACGAACTCGGCGTAGCGGCCCGACATGGTGTCGTATTCAATGCCGCGTTCGCTGCCTTGCGCGTCTCCACTGCCGTTTCCAATAGAGATCGCGATCATCACGGGCACGCGAGACTGCGCGATCAAGTTATCGAGCGCGGTGAACAGTAGCGGGTCGGGCCCATCCGCACCGACGATAAAGGGTGCGATCGTTCCCGGCACGTATTGTTTAGGAACGTAGACGGCTACCTTGCGAGTGTATGGCGCCGGATGGCTGGTGGTCACGACCAGCTTGGCAGGATCGTTCGGGTCCGGCGTGCCGGATGTGCCGGGTTCACGGGCTATTCCGGGGTACAATTTGCTGTCCTTGGACTCCATCGTGAAGGTGTAAATCGTACCCTGCGGGACGACCTCTTTGAGCGACGTTTTAGGTGCCGGGGTATGAGTTGGGCCAACGATGAAATTCCCATTTACAGTAGGCGAAGGCAGGGCGCCGTCGGAGAGTTCCGTAGCTTCCACGTAACCGGGTGTGTGTGGATCGCGGGTAGGCGGCGTAGGCCGCGGCGTCGCTTTCGGTGTAGGCTGTTGAGCCAATAGACAGGAGAGGAAACAGAGAGTGGATACCAGGCTTGAAAGACGCAGCAAGACCGATTCTACATGCCGACAGCCCGGCTCGGGACATCAATCTCTGTAAACGAGCCTGATCACCTGATCAAGGTCCGTCCATCACTTGGACGAGAAGTCGGCGTTGCTGACATTGAACATTCAGCGCGTTTTACTTCCAAATCATTTGGAAGTAAAACGAGCAAAACCTCATAAAATGACTCTAAAACTAGAAATGATGTGAAGAAAATCACCCGACAACAAAACCTCGCTCATTTCCGAACCTGCGTGTATTTTTTGGTTCTGCGCGGGTGACCTGACCATGGCAGCCGCCGCAGAGGCGAACGTGCAGTACTCGGCAATCTTGCTGGGCGCGACGGGGAACGTAGGCGGACGCATCGTGCAGCTTCTGATCAAGAATCCGCTTTGCAAGAAGGTGGTAGTGGTGACGCGCCGCAAGACGGATGCCTTCGCTGACCCCAAGGTCTCCGAGGTGGTCGTCAACATGGAGCGGCTCGAGGAGGAGGTTGCGCCACACGCCCAGGGAGTCGACGTCGCGCTCGCCGCGTTCGGTGTCGGCAAGGGCAGTGCGAAGATGCCAGAGGACCAGGTGCGCAAGGTCGAAATCGCCTACCCTCAGGCCTTTTGCCGCGCCGCCAAGGCTGGAGGCGCTCGTGTGTGCGGGGTGTTGACAGCAGCGGGCGCGGACCCCGAGGCCGGGATGAAGTACGCGAAGATCATTGGCGAGAAGGAACAGGCTGTCGAGTCCGTAAAATTCGACTTCCTTGGACTGTACCGTCCGGCGGTCATTCTCGGCAACTCCAACACGCCGGGCGTACTTGGCTACGTCATGCCACTGCTGCATTGGGCTATGCCGTCAAAGTATCACTCGATCCACAAGAACGACCTCGCGCGCGCGATGGTGGCGCAGTCACAGCAGGCGTTTCTCGCCATCGCGCAAGGCAACGCTCCCAAGGAGGCGATCGTGAAGATCCTGGAGTACAAGGAGATGAAGCCCTTCTTCGTGGACGGCGACAGCGACGAGCGTTGAGCAGCAGCAAGCTGCTTGTGCACGATCACTGACATTCCCTTTCGACAAGTTCTCTTATCGAATTACGCCCAGCCCGAGACCCTTGCGTATTCACGGATGCTGTGACCGGAAACCTGCAACCACGCTAGAGTAGGCGGGATGTCCGCACGCTGCCGGCCCGCCGTTCGCTTTGCCTTACTGCTTGACCAAACTCCCCTCGCCCGGCCAAACCTCTACGGGCGCCGCTTTCTGCTTCCGCGCCCGTCGATGTGTAAACCGGTCGAGATACACATAAATAACCGGCGTAATGTAGAGCGTAAGCAACTGCGAAACAATCAGCCCGCCGACCACCGCAATACCAAGCGGACGCCGTGCCTCGCCTCCGGCACCTGTACCAAACGCGATCGGCAACGTCCCAAGCAACGCCGCCATAGTGGTCATCATGATCGGCCGGAAACGCTGCATACAGCCCTCGAAGATCGCTTCTTCCGGCGACTTGCCTTCGTTCCGCTGCGCCGCAAGCGCGAAATCGATCATCATGATCGCGTTCTTCTTCACAATGCCGATCAGCAGAATAATCCCAACGAAGGAGTAGAGATTCAAGTCCTCTCCGAACAGCAGTAACGTCAGTAAGGCTCCAATTCCAGCCGCCGGAAGACCCGACAAAATCGTAATCGGGTGAATGAAGCTCTCGTACAAAATCCCCAGAACGAGATAAATCACGACCACGGCAATCAGCAGAAGAATGCCAAGATCCCGCAACGAATTCTGGAAAGCGGCTGCAGTCCCCTGATAGCTGAAGCTGATCGTATCGGGCAATCCGATTTGCCGTGCCGCGTCATCGATTAATTTCGTCGCCTGACTCAGCGCCACGCCCGGCGCTAGATTGAACTGGAAGTTGACTGCAGGTAGTTGCCCGATGTGATTTACGCTTAGCGGGGCAACTGTCTGGTTCAAGTCGCTCACTGCCGACAACGGCACAATTTTTCCCTGGCTCGACCGTATGTAGAGATCCTGCAATGCCGCCGGATCCCGCTGAAACCGCGGAAGCACTTCAAGCAACACGTCGTATTGGTCGGTCGCCGCCGTGATGGTAGTCACTCGCCGGTTTCCGTATGCGTCATAGAGCGTATTCGCAATCGTATCTGGGTTCACGCCCAACGCTAGCGCCCGGTTCCGGTCGATATGAACTTCCAGCCGTGGACTGCTCAAACGCAGATCGCTATAAATGTCTTTCAATTGCGGAATGGAGCGCAGTTTTGCCTCGAAGTACCGGAGCCCACTTGTACAATTCAGCCGTATCGGGATCTTCCAAGCGCGACCGAATACTGCGCGCGCCCCTCGTTCTGTCCGAGCGTGATCAAGGGCGGAGATTGCAGGAAGACCATCAGGCCGGGGATCTTCATGAACTGTTGAGAGAGCTGCCCGATAATTGCATTTACTTTGGGGCGATGCTTGTCTTCCTTTAGGTCGAGGAACATGAAGCCCTGATTCTGGCCTCCCATGCCCACACCCGAACCGTAGTTCGAAACCCAGGGGTTCTTCTCTAAAACTTGATTGACCTGCTGCATCAACCCGGTCATTTTGTCGAACGAAGTGTCTTCGGAGGCTTCGCTTCCGCCAAATGCGAAACCCTTGATCTACAGTCGGCATGAACCCCTTCGGCATAACAACGAACAAATAAACCGTCGCGAACGTCAGGGCCACGCTAGTGAGTAGGGTGAGTTTCCGGAAGCGCAAAACGACCAACAATGTTCGCCGGTACGTATCGTTTAGCCAAACGAAAAATCGCTCCGAGGTCTTGTAAAATCGGCCGTTCGGATGAGTTTCATGCCGGAGAAAGCGGCTGCAGAGCATGGGCGTGAGCGTCAAGGAGATAACGCCTGAAATCAAAACGGCAACCGCAATCGTGACCGAAAATTCGCGCAGCAGCCGTCCGATAATCCCCGACATGAACAGCACGGGAATGAACACCGCCACCAGCGACACCGTCATCGATACGATCGTAAAGCCCACTTCGCGCGCCCCCTCGATCGCCGCTTCCATCCGCGACTTTCCCATTTCCATGTGCCGCACGATGTTTTCGAGCATCACGATTGCATCGTCGACCACGAAGCCTACGGAAAGCGTCATCGCCATCATCGACAAGATGTCGATCGTAAAGCCCAGCAGCTTCATTGCCGCAAAGGTGCCAAGCAGGGATAGAGGCACTGCAAGGCTCGGAATGAGGGTCGCCGATATGTTCCGCAGGAAAAAAAAGATGACGCAGATCACCAGGCCGATCGTCACGAGCAGCGTAAACTTCACATCCGCAATCGACTCGCGGATGTTCTGGGAAGCGTCAAAAGCCTGCCCGATCTCGACGCCTGCCGGCATCGATTCTTTCAACGTAGGTAGCAAAGCCTTCACCGCATCCGCCACATCAACCGTGTTAGCGCCGGGCTGGCGCTGCACAGCCACAATCATGCTTGGATTGCCTTTAATCCAGAAGCGCGTCTTGGTATTGCTAACGCTATCGAGCACATTCCCCAATTGGCTCAGCCGCAGCGGGCTGCCATTTTTGTAAGTGACGATGAGTTGCCGGAACTGCGAGGCGTTCGTGAGCTGGCTGTCGGAGGCCACCGTGTATGCCTTCGTGTAGCCGTAGAGTGAACCTGCAGGCAGGTTAACGCTGCCGCTCGATAACGCTCCCCGCACCTGCTCGAGATCTACACCATAGGCGGCTAATTTCGCAGGATCCGCCTGCACTCGAACGGCATACTTCTGTGCGCCCATAACCTGCACCTGCGCCACGCCACTGACCATCGAGATCCGCCGGGCCATCGTCTGTTCAGCGTACTGGTCGAGCTGCGATAACGGCATGGTTCGCGATGATACTGCGATATAAAGGATAGGCCGTGCCGCCGGGTTTACCTTTGAGTACGAAGGCGGAGCCGGCATGCTCGTCGGCAAATTTCCTTGCGCTCGCGAGATGGCCGCCTGTACGTCTTGCGCCGCTGCATCGATCGTTCGGTTCAGGTCGAACTGCAGTGTGATGTCCGTCACGCCGAGCGAGCTCGAGGACGACATGCTGTTGATGCCATCGATGTTCGAAAACTGGTTTTCGAGCGGAGTTGCGACCGAAGCTGCCATCACATCCGGATTCGCGCCCGGTAGCGACGCCTCGACCTGAATGGTCGGGTACTCGACTGCCGGAAGATTGCTCACCGGCAGCGTGAAATAGCTCAGCAATCCAAACGCAAGAATGCCGGCCATGATCAGCGTCGTGGTGATCGCGCGGCGTATAAAAAAATCTGTGAAGCGCATTCGCTGCCCCTTAAGAGTTATCGCTATCGGCCTTGTGGCCCGTCTCGCCAACTTGCGTTTGCTGAGTGCCGAGCACCTTCACCTTTGCGCCCGGCATCAGTCGCATCTGCCCTTCGGAAATCACCATCTCGCCTGGTTGCAGCCCGCTGCCAATCACCGCCTGCTCCACAGACTTGGCCGGCTTGTAAATGCGCAGAACATTTACCGGTCGCATCCCGACCGTGTTCGTCCCCGTGTTCATCACCCATACATATTTCCCTTGCGGTCCATTCTCGACCGTGCTGCTTGGAATCAGAATTCGGTCATGTTCCAGATTCAGCGTCGCCTGCACATTGACAAACTGACCCGGCCACAGCGTATGGTTCGGGTTCTGGAACTCGGCTTTCAGCTTCACCGCTCCGGTCGTCGTATCCACTGTATTGTCGATGAATTTAAGCTGACCAGTTACGGTTTCGTCGTCTCCGTTCGTCGCCTGAATCACCAGCGATTTCCGAGCGTTGTACTTCTGGACTTCCGGCAAAAGTTGTTCCGGCAAACCGAAGCTAACGTAAATTGGCGAAATCTGCAGAATCGTTACTAGCGCAACGTCGTTATCTTTCACCAGGTTTCCCGCCTTCACCGCGATCGCTCCCGCCCGTCCCGAGATGGGTGCTGTGATCTTTGTGTACTCGAGTTGCAGCTGCGTCTGCCCCAATCTCGCTCGATCACCTTTTAGTGAAGCCACTGCGCTTTCCACGGCAGCCCGGTCCGCATCGAGCGAGGCCTGCGTAGATGAATTTGTCGCCACTACCTGCTCCGTCTGCTCCTTCGAGAAGATGCCCTCTTTCGAAAGTTGAAGTCCACGGTCGGCCGCCGCCTGCGTCTGTTTTAAATTTGCCTGATCTTTGATGACGTTTGCGCGAGCTTGCTGCTCGAGCGCGGCATCCTTTGCCAGATCCGCGTTGATCTGCGCGATCTGCCGTTGCAGCGGTTCTGGGTCGATCTCAAACAGCAACTGCCCTTTGGATACGTTCTGCCCTTCCTGGAAATCGACGCGCAGCAACTGCCCTGCCACCCGCGACTTCACATCGACACTGTTGATTGCCTCCACATTGCCCACCGCCGTAACGTTGAGTGGGACATCGGTCACCACAGCCGGCACCGCGCGTACCGGCACTTCCATTGCCATCATCATGGCCATTGCGTTGGGCTGCTGTGCTTTCTTGGCGCAGGAAGCAAGCCCCAAAACGGCCGCCATCATACATAAAACGGAAAAAACAGGCTTCATTGAGGGTGTTTTGTAGACAGTCCTAGTAACTTTTCAGGGGCGGATATAACCATGGTCACACAAGCGCACGCACCTGCGCATAGCAAATACGAACCAAAGGAGAAAAGGTTCCGCTTTTATGATTCCTTGCCGCTGCCGTGGGATTCTGGATGCGACATGGTCGTTTCGGTTCCGGGACGAGTCAACCTGATCGGCGAGCACATCGACTATCACGACCTTCCCGTGCTGCCCATGGCGATCCAGAGGCGTGTTTCGATTACCTTTGAACCTAGAACCGACGGCCAAATCCAAGCGACCTCCGAGCTATACGGCCAGCGCCTGTTGCAGCTGAACGAAGAACCAGCGCCTCTTCCTCCAGGCGATTGGGGCAATTATCTAGTGGCGGCTATTCGCATGGTCCAAGCTCGCTGGCCTGTCTCGCGAGGGATCGATGCTGCGATTTCATCCGATCTCCCGTCCGCAGCAGGTCTCTCGTCTTCGTCCGCTTTGCTGACGGGTTTCGCCCTTTGCCTGCTCTATGCGAACGCAATCTACCCTACAGTCGAGGAGCTCATGGCCGTCTTGCCGGAAGGTGAGCAATTCGTCGGCACACGCGGCGGCGGAATGGATCACGCGGCGGTACTGGCCTCCAAAGCCGGTTGTGCTCTTCTCCTTCGTTTCGCGCCCCTCCGTCTGACACCCATTCCGATCCCGCCGGACTGGGCCTTCCTGGTTGCGCACAGCTTAACTCTCGCGGAGAAATCCGGCCCGGTGAAGCTCGAATACAACCGGCGGCGTACGGCCGGGGTAAACGCTCTCAAAAAACTGGGCCTCATCAACTATCGTGAAGCCATACCTGAACTCGAACTTATGAGCCTCAACCCGGATGAGCGCGGTGCTTTTCTCCACTCTCTTGGAGAGTCCCGACGCGTCGAGTCTGCCGTCAAAGCCTTGCGCGCCAATCAGATTGAGGCGTTTGGCCGGTTGTTGTCGGCCTCACACGCGAGCCTCCGCGATGACCTGCGCGTCAGCAATGCCGCTCTGGACGAATTAGTCGACTGCGCGCTTGCCGCCGGCGCCCTCGGAGCCCGGCTTACCGGCGCCGGTTTCGGCGGCTGTGCCATCATCCTCTGTAGAACACCTGACCGTGAACGCCTTCGCTCCGGGCTGATCGAGAAGATTCTACGCCAAGCGCCCTGGCTTCGATCCCGCCCAACACCTCATTTTTGTCGAACCTTCCGCGGGAGCGTTGATGCGGTAGATCTCACGATTTACCCGAACTCCGGTTTATAGCGCCAAGATTCGAGCAGATATTGATCTAAGGTACCTTATAAGGTACATTAGGTAACGGCGCAGGGTGCCTACCCGTTGCTGAAGAAAGTTCCTGCAACCTTCTACCGGACGGCACTGGGTAACGAGCCGGTAAGGGACTGGATTAAAAGTCTGTCCCTCAAAGATCGAAAGATCCTCGGGAGAGATATCGCAACGGTTGAGTATGGATGGCCCATCGGAATGCCGGTTTGCCGGTCATTGGGACAAGGTATTTGGGAGGTTCGCAGCAACATCAAGGATGGCATCGCGCGGGTGCTGTTTTTCTTCCATCAGGACAAACTCGTCTTACTGCACGGGTTCGTGAAGAAAACACAGAAAACCCCAGGTGAGGAACTGGACTTGGCTGTCCGGCGAAAGGGGGAGGTGGAGAATGGCTGACAAACACATTGGTTCGTCCTTGGACGATCTGCTGAAGGAAGACGGACTTTACGATGATGCCCAGAACACGGCTATAAAACGCGCCCTGGTATGGCAGATCCACCGAGCAATGAAGGCCCAGCATATCAACAAGCAAAAAATGGCGATGTTAATGAAGACCAGCCGCGTTCAGGTTGATCGCCTTCTCAATCCCGAGAACACCAGAGTGCAACTGGATACGATGCAGCGCGCGGCCGCAGCCGTGGGATGCCGATTGATCGTCAGCTTAGAACCTGCCGCTTAGTAGCCCGTTTCGAGATGTAAAGTGTCATAGGACGGATCGACCCTAAGATTTGTGATGACAACAATTCCCTGGCTCTTGTGATGTCGTTCATTTCGAGCAAGCCGGCAATTCCTCTATTAAGCTTGTATCCTATTCCCCAGTTGACAATCTCGCATGCCGTAATTCTCGCCGCTGGGCGGGGTACCCGAATGGGCAATATGACTCAGGAAATTCCTAAGCCTATGCTCCCGATTCACGGCCGCCCCATGCTCGACCACATCCTCGAAGGTCTCGGAATTGCCGGAATCACTCGGTTCCTAATCGTGATTGGGTACCACGGTGAGGTTATCGAACAACATTTTGAAAAAACGAACCCACACGGTTCGAAACTCGAGTTCGTTCGGCAAAATCCGGTCAACGGAACCGGCAGCGGCGCCCTGCTCGCCCGCCAATTCGTTTCGCAAAATCCGTTTCTGCTGACCTACGGCGACATCCTCTGCGACCCCGCCGAATACACCCGCGCGGCGGAGATCTTGCTAGCTGACGAGAAAACCGTCGCTGCAGTGGCCGTCAAAGCTGTCGATGATCCCTGGCAGGGCGCCGCTGTCTACGAGGAGCACGGCCGCATTACCCGCATGATTGAAAAGCCGCCCAAGGGCCAATCCACCACGAACTGGAACAGCGCCGGGTTTTACACCTTCCGCCCCGTGATCTTCGAATACCTGGCGAAACTTCGGCCCTCCCCTCGCGGCGAATACGAGCTCACCTCGGCCTTGGACAGCATGCTGGCCGACAACCTCGACCTGCGCGTCTCGCCTGTCGAAGGAACGTGGCGCGACGTAGGCCGCCCCGAAGATCTGGCTGCTATGAACGCCTAAGCGCGGACGCCCTCGAAGTGCTCTTCGATCTCTTCCAAGGTCTTGCCTTTCGTCTCCGGTAGGAAGAAAACAGCCGTCACTAGGTAGATCACCGTAAATCCGGCAAACAAGAAGAACATCGTCGAATATCCGTAGTTCCCCACAATCGGCAAGAAGATGGCCGCCAGCGTCGTCGAGACGATCTGGTTGATCACCAGCGCAATGCTCATGCCGTTCGACCGGATCCGGGTTGGCATCAGTTCCGAAAGTGCTAGCCAGACGCACACGCCCGGCCCGACCGCGTAGAAAGCCATGAACAAGTAGAGACTGATCGCCACCAGCCAGCCATTTCCCGAAGCCGGCACCGCGCTGATCGGAGCTTTTTCGATCTTCAGAGGAGCAGTCTTCGCGCGCCGCCAAATTTGCCAACGGATTCTTAAAAAATGCCTCGACCCGATTCGAGGGAACGCAACTCTCTCGCGTGATCTTGATCTCCGGACTTGCCGGGTCGTCCGAGCGCGCCACATTGGTGGCCGCCGTGAAATCGCCGTACGAATAGATCACTGTCAAAGCCGCGCGGCCCGCGTCAATCGCCTTTCCCGCAAGAAGCCTGCCCGCTTCAGCCCGATCGAAATGCAGCATGACAGTCTGATCCGGCTGAATCGCCGCCTGAAGCGCGTCCCGCACGTCCACGTTCGATTTTTCGGTCCGTAAGAAAAGCAGCCCGGTAATGCCCAATGAAAGAATGATGCCCACCGTACCCACGGTCAGCAGGAACTTGCGCCCTTTTCGATCGACCAGCGTGAACCCCACAATCGTCGTCAGGAAGTTCACCAGCGTAAAAACGACGTATCCCCAGTGCGCCTGCACATCGGACAACCCGCTCTGCAGAAGAATGTTGGTGTTGTAGCCGATAATCGAGTTGATCCCGCACGCGGTGTTGCAGAACAGAATGACGCAAGCCAGCACAAACGGAATCACGTACTTCCGCCGTAGCAGCGACTCCCTGACCCTCCCGCCCGTCGAGGCTTTCCGCTTCTCCGTAACCGTCGTCTCTTCCATCTCGTGCAGCTCGAACTCCGCTTGTTCCAAAGTGCGGGAACGAAGAAGCGCGGTGCGTGCCGCGTCAATTTTGCCCTTGCGAAAGAGCCAGCGCGGAGATTCCGCCACCAGCAGACTTCCCATGACAAACAGCACGCCCGGCGGTAGCGAAACCCAGAAAATCCGCCGCCAAGCCTGATCCTTAAACGCAAACAGAGAAGCCGCATCGGCCACCCGAGTCACATCCGCCACTCGATAACTGTAATAGATCCCGATCAATGCCGCGGATACAATACCCAGCGTCAGCAGCCACTGAAAAATGCCCGTTCCCTTGCCTCGGCTCGAGGCGCCCAAACACTCCGCCAGATACAACGGCACGACCACACCGATAAAACCGCCGCTGATCCCCTGCAGAAGCCGCCCGAAAAACAGCGGCCCGTATCCATGAGAAAGCGCAATCATCGGAATGCTGACCACGAACGTGAGCCCGCTCAAAACCATCAGGGGCTTTCGTCCCATGAAGTCCGCCAGTAAACCGGCGAAGAGCGTTGAGATCACGCTTCCAAGCAGCACGGCCGCCACAATGATGGAAAGCTGGCCCGCATTCAAGCCCGATGTGGCTTCTAAATACGGCAGCGCGCCGCCGATGATGCCGACGTCCACTCCATACAACAATCCGCCGAGTCCTGCTACCAGCAGCAGGAAACGGTTATAGCTGGATGGGCGCATCTATGCAGTATTACAGTGTCGGCGAGTTATCGCCAAGCATGGCGTGGCGAATCAGCTCAATGGGAACGCCGCCCTGCTGCATGAACTCGTTGTGAAACTTCTCGAGCGAGTAGTTCGCGCCCATCTTCGCCTTATAGTCTTCCCGTAATTTCAGGATTTCAAGCTTGCCCAGTGTGTAAACAAGATAGGTGGGATCCGATGTGCCCCGCTTGGTTTCGCGAGTCGAATAGTCTCGCGACATGTAGCCCTCTTTCATAAAGAAGTCCACGCTCTGATCAAACGTTCGCTTGCCCGAATGCATTTCGATCCCGACAATGTACCGGCAGTTTCGCAGCAGCGCGTCGAGCAGTTGTCCCACTTTTAGCTCGGGATCGCCATTTCCGTAACCTTGGTCTAACATCATCTGCTCTGTGTAATGCGCCCAGCCCTCAATGTTCGATCCACAGCCGATCAACTTGCGCACCTTTGACTGCACCCGCTGAAACCAGAGCAATTGAACAAAGTGCCCTGGATAGGCCTCATGAATCGCCGTGCTCGCGATCGTGCCGCGATTGAACGCGGTCATGAACTCCTCAACCCGTTGCGCCGGCCAGTCCTTTTCGGGCAATGTCACATTGAAGTACGATTCCGTCGCGACCTTCTCATAAGGACCGGGCGTATCCATAGACGCCGTCGTCAAAGCGCGCATGAACGGCGGTGTCTCTTCGAGAATCGGCCGCGTGGTCCCGGGAATCGTTATGATCTGACGCGTATCGATGAACCCGATCAGTCCATCGAAAGTGTTCCGAAAACTTTGCAGCAGTTTATCCGGCGCAGGATGGTCTTTTTCATAGCCCTCTGCAATCTGCTGCGGTGTCTTGTTGGGATCGATCTGCTTGCAAAGCTCGACCAGCTTCCCCTGATTCTCGTGCAAGTTTTGATACCCGCGAGCAAGCAGCTGATCGAGCGGCAGATCCACCATCTCGTCGTACATCACTTTCTTGTGATACGCATCTGCGCCGATGCGGAAGTCTCCGTGCGACTTCGGCAGTAGATCCGTCTTGATCCATTGCTGGTACTGCTTAAGAGCACTGATCGTTGCCTGATTTGCCCGCTGAAACTGAGTAAGAAGGCCCTGATCCTTGACGTCGGTGAAAGCTGCCGGAACGTCGTTCTCAAAAAAGCTCTGAATGCCCGGTAGCTGTTCAAGCGCCACTTCGCTATAAATCTGCGGCGGGTTTTTGAGCACCTGTTTTGCATCCTCGAAAACGTGCGGAATCTTGCGCTCGCGCGAGATCACGTCCCGTAACCGCTCTTCGGGCGGCGCGAACTTCCGGCTGATAAGTCCGAAAATAGAGTTCGTTACCCCGCTCGAATAAACATCGGGGTTCTTTTCCCATTGCCGGATCGTCTGTTGATTCAAAAGATCGCCGTGCAGATGGGAAATCACCCAGTCGCGGTCATCCGATTGAGGCATCTTGCCAAACTCAGGAAGATACTTCTGATCGAGCGCGATTTGCTTTTCCACGCCGGCTCGCGAATAGTCTTCAAGCTGTTCATCGTACGGTCGATGAAAGCCCGCTGCCGTGGCGGCTGTCGGATTCAAATGAAAGTAATCATCGAAGTATCGATCGACCAGCGCATCGAATGAAGTCTGAGCTGTCATAACAGCAGCGCTCGTTAACAGGAGCGCGACGAATTTCATCCCGTCATTATAGAGCCCACTACAATGAAGCGAACGCGTTAACTCCTGTGCCTTTTCCCCCAGTCGACGAACAACTGACCTACATCAAGAAAGGTCTTGCCGAGCTCATTCGCGAAGAAGAATTGCGCGAGCGCCTGACTGTCTCCCGAAAAGAAGACCGCCCAATCCGCGTAAAAGCCGGTTTCGACCCGACTGCGCCAGACCTGCATCTCGGCCACACCGTGCTGCTTCGCAAGATGAAGCACTTTCAGGATCTCGGTCATACAGTGATTTTTTTGATTGGCGACATGACCGGCCTGATCGGCGATCCAAGCGGCCGTAACGTCCTGCGTCCTCCCATGACGCGCGACGAAATCAATCGAAATGCCGAGACTTACAAAGAGCAAGTCTTCAAGATTCTTGACCGGGATAAGACCGAGGTCCGCTTTAACAGCACCTGGCTTGAGCCGCTCACGTTTGAAAATCTGATCCGCCTCTGCTCGAAGTACACCGTCGCCCGCCTGCTCGAACGCGATGACTTCAGCAAGCGTTACAAAGAGGGTGTGCCGATTTTCGTGCACGAGATTTTGTACTCGCTCGCACAGGGCTTCGACTCCGTTGCGCTCGAATGCGACGTAGAGATGGGAGGCACCGACCAGAAATTCAACCTTCTTGTTGGCCGCGAGCTGCAGAAAGACTACGGCCAGCCTTCGCAGATCATCGCCATGGTGCCGATCCTCGAGGGACTGGACGGCGTCGAGAAAATGTCGAAGTCGAAAGGTAATTACATCGGCATTGCGGAACCGCCCAAGACGATGTTTCGCAAGGTTATGCAGATTAGCGACGAGCTCATGTATCGCTTCTACGAACTGCTGACCGATATGCCGGTGAGCTCAATCGCTCAACTTCGCGAAGATATCGCAGCCGGCGCGCGAAATCCGATGGAAGTCAAAATGGAACTGGGTAAACGCATCGTCGCCGATTTCCACTCGCAAGCCGAGGCCGACCAAGCCGGTGCTGCCTTCGACCGGGAAGTGCGTCAGGGGCTCGAGCCTGCCGATACCGAGACCGTCGATCTTCCTCCTCAAGCTGTGACAGACAAAGGTATTCGGGTGGACAAGCTGCTCGCTACCATCAGTCTGACCGATAGCGTGAGCGACGCCACACGCAAGCTAAAGGCTGGCGCCGTCGAGATCAACGGGAACATTCATAAGGACCTTCTGCTTCCGGACGCCCGGGGCGTTCTCGTTGTCCGCGTCGGTAAAAAGTGGAAACGGATCAACGCCGGTTGAGCCACTTTGGCATATGATGATCCCGTACGCACAAGGAGCAGAATATGGCTACCGTCCTTACCGAACCCCAATCGACGCAGACGCCGATTAAACAAACCAAGATCCTGATCGACAACAGATGGGTCGACAGCGTCTCTGGTAAGACTTTCGAAACAATCAATCCGGCGACCGGCGATGTCCTGGCGAGCGTTGCCGAAGCGGACGCGGCCGATGTCGATCTCGCCGTAAAAGCTGCGCGAAAAGCATTTCACGCAAAGGCTCAATGGCGGCGCATGTCCGCCTCCGAGCGAGGCAAGCTGCTCAATCGCCTCGCGGACCTGATCGAAGTCAACATCGAAGAACTCGCGATGCTTGAGTCGCTCGACAACGGCAAGCCGCGCCACGTTGCCCGGGCAGCCGACCTCCCGCTCGTTATCGCCTGCTATCGCTACTACGCGGGTTGGGCCGACAAAATCCAAGGAAAAACGATACCGATCAACGGCGATTACTTCTGCTACACGCGCCACGAGCCGGTCGGTGTTGTCGGCCAGATCATCCCCTGGAATTTTCCGCTGCTGATGCAAGCCTGGAAGCTTGCTCCGGCTCTAGCCTGCGGGAACACCGTCGTTATGAAGACCGCCGAGCAGACACCGCTAAGCGCTCTTCGCGTTGGTGAACTCATTGTCGAAGCCGGCTTTCCGGAAGGTGTCGTCAATATTCTTCCCGGTTACGGTCCAACCGCGGGCGGCGCGATTGCCCGTCACATGGACATCGATAAAGTCGCCTTCACCGGGTCTACCGAAGTCGGTCATCTCATCATGAAGGCGGCTGCGGAATCGAACCTCAAACGCGTCACTCTCGAGCTCGGTGGCAAGAGCCCCAATATCGTTTTCGCCGATTCCGACATGGACCAGGCTGTAGAAGGCTCGCACTTCGCACTCTTCTTCAATCAGGGACAGTGCTGCTGCGCCGGTTCGCGTGTGTTTGTCGAGGAGAAAGCGTATGACGAATTTGTCGAGCGCAGCACCGACCGCGCCAAACGCCGTCGAGTGGGCGATCCGCTCGACCGCGTTACAGAGCAAGGTCCGCAAGTCGACAACGACCAGTTCAACAAAGTGCTGAGCTACGTTCAATCCGGCAAACAGGAAGGCGCCAAGCTAATGTGCGGAGGCGAGCGCGTCGGCGAGCGCGGCTACTTCGTCGCTCCAACCGTTTTCGCCGATGTGAAAGACGACATGAAGATCGCCCAGGAAGAGATCTTTGGACCTGTCATGAGCATCCTTAAGTTCAAGGACATGGACGAGTTGGTGGATCGCGCCAACCAAACCATCTACGGTCTTGCCGCCGCGGTCTGGACGCGTGACATCGGTAAAGCACACCACATCGCAAACAACGTTCGCGCCGGTACCGTCTGGGTGAACTGCTTCGATGTCTTCGACGCGGGCGCGCCTTTTGGCGGATTCAAACAATCGGGCATCGGCCGCGAATTGGGCGAGTACGGGCTGCAGCAGTATTCGGAGGTCAAGACCGTCACGGTAAAACTTTAGGCCGCGACTTGCACCGGGATAACGCCGCGCGACTTAATGATCTGCAGAATGCGATGCTCTGATCGCCTGTATATCGCGTAAATCGCCGGCGCTCCCGGTATCCCGTTCGCCTGATCGTCCCGTATGATTAACCACGCTTCGTGATGCACCATCACGGGGCTCCCGAACGGCTTCATCGTTTCTTCTGAGCGGCCTTTGAATACCTGAAAGTCGTTCAGGGGTCGTACAGTTTTCGCCGAGTGCGAGTTGAGTTTCATATCGACTATTCGGCGCTCGCAAGTTTCCCGGCAAGTGCATCGGTAGCGATTCGTAACAATTCTTCGGCTTTTGGGGTGAAATCGAACTCGTTCGAAAACCGGCGCAGTTGCGTATTGAAGGCGCGCCGCAGCAGCACCGTCGCATTTTCCATTCCGATCTTTGGAAGGTCGATAATGGCAAATTTAAGTAGACTGTCCATCAGAACGGTCTCGACATTCAACATCTTGTACAGAGCCCGCCGATTTTTGGAAACATACTTGACGACTTCCTTGCTCCGGTAAGCGAAATAATGCTCGCGCGTGAACCATCCAAAGCGTTTGGTGTCTAGTGTCTTCAACTCTCGGCCGAGCCGGTATGCCGCCGAGGCAAACGCTTGGTTAAGAGGTCCGGTCTGCTGAATGTCGTACGTAAAAACGTTTGTCGGCCGCCCCGCGAATGGATGCGTACATTGGTAGACCAAAATCGGGTAAGCGGTGTGCGGCCGCAACAGGATCTCGGTATTCCCGTTAAACCACTCGCGAACCCAGCCGCGCAGCGCCGTCTGAATTGCTTTCGAAACTGTCGAGTAGGTTGGAAAGTAAGCGGGCGTTCGCTCTTTGGGAGCGCGCTCCCAAACAGCCAAATCCAGTTTATTATCCGTGCTCTGCGGCACGATTTCTTGTGCGTCGTTTTCCGGCGCAGGCGTTTCAATCAGAGTTTCCAATTCGGCCTCCCAAAATAAAAAACCGGGGAAAGCCCCCGGCCGAGATGTCTGAACTCACTCGCGAACGAATCCTTGCGAGCGACTAAAACCTAGCACATTAACCCCTCAAAACGAACTTTGAATTGAGGAAGGAAAGGAAAGAATGCTTGTAACCTCTACATTCCGGGTAAGTAAACAAATTTTCTATTTATTTTCTACTTCTGTGACCGGTATTGCTCCGAACCGCAAAACTGTACCTCGCGCCGAAATCGTTGGGACAGCTGACTAGCGTTGACCGCCTGCGGTTTCCGGTGCTTGGCATCCCATTAGGACAAACGCGCTGAGCAGCAGGGGTATGGTAGCGATCCAAATTACGTGCGAAAAGAGATTGTGATCCCCCAACTTCCCTATTAGCGGAGAGATGACCGTCTGCAGCAGGCCGAACGCGCAGGTTAGACCGGCTAGCGCGAGACCGGATCGCTCCGGCCCATAGAGATCGATTGGAAGTGCGTAGATGTTCACGCTCCCTGACAAAGCGAAAAAGTAGCTTAGCGAAATTCCCGCTGTTGCCCATCCGGCATTTGGAGCAAGCGGTAATAACAAGGCGGATAACGAACAGATTGCACTCACCCAAACGGCTTTCCGGCGAGCCGCCAACGGCGTCTGGTTTCTTCTCATCCAATGAAGCGAAAGCCAGCCGCCGAAGAAGCCGCCCGCGTTTGAGAGGAGCGAGGGAATCCAGACGTACTTCGCGGTTTCTTGAGTGGTCAGGTGCTGAACGTGAACCAGGTAAAGCGTAATCCAGTTGGTCCAGAGCGAGTAGCCGGTCATCCAGAGCACATTTGCCAGCATGAGCAACAGGAGATTGCGCTCTCTGAAGATGGTAAAAGCCGGGCGGTGTGCGATTTTCGTATCGATGAATTCGGAGTGCCGGTAGCGCGCTGGGATAAGCCGACTTACAGCGAGCCATATCGGAATCCATAAGAATCCAAGAAATCCGTTGATCATAAAGGGCGCGCGCCAGCCGTGCTTGGCGGCATACACGACCCAAAACGCTCCAATGGCGCCAGCAAAACTGAGCCCGATCTGATTCGCAGCCGCGCCGAGGGCACGCTCTTCGGGCTTGAGATAGATTCCGTTGTTTTTACCCACGGCAGGCACACCCGCCATTCACCGAAGCCTAGCGCGACACGACTCGCGGTCAATCCTCCGAACGTGCGTGCAAGGCCGTTGCCTATCGCGGCGATCGACCACCAGGAGACTGCTCCCGTGATCGTGCGGTTGATACCGAAGCGGTCAAGCATCCACCCGGTTGCTAGCGAGCCGACCGCATAAGGCACGGAAAACGCAGAGAGATGAGGTAACCGTACTGAGTCATGCTCAAATGCATCTCGGCAAGGA
>CAVXKV010000015.1:0-70102 GCA_963762455.1 Terriglobia bacterium | reverse complement strand
TAAGCGGGCGTTTGGCGCTACGACAGGCTGGGCCACGCCTCCGGCCGAGGACATGGTGGCGCAGCTCTTGGTACATGGCGCGGAGTTCTGGTGGACCCCGCCGGCGAGGCGATCGGCAATTCACCGCCACAACCCGGCGGGGCAGCGGTGCGGCTCATGCTCGACACCCGGAGGAAAAGGAGTCAGAACGCGTAAGTTTTTTATGACTGACCCGAGACATAGGAAACAGAACGTACCGGAGACATGGGTTACACTTTTTCGCTCCGAAAGGAGTCGGAGAGGTGGATGCCATGGAAGGAGCGGTCTGTTATGGATAAACGAATGCGGTTTGTGATCCGGCTGAAGGACGGCGAGAGTATGGCTTCGCTGTGCCGGGAGTTTGGAATGTCGCCGAAGACCGGGGATAAGATCTTCGAGCGCTACGAACAATGCGGCCTGGAAGGACTCAGCGATCGGGCCCGCCGGCCGTTCCGCTGTGCCAATCGGTTGCCGGAACAAGTGGAAGCGGCGATCGTCGCAGCCAAGCGCGAGAAGCCATACTGGGGCGCACGTAAGATCCGTGAACGCTTGCTGCGACGACTGCCGCACGCGATCAAAGTGCCGGCTGCCAGCACTGTTCATGCCGTGCTCGATCGACACGGACTAGTCCAGCGGATGGCGCGTCCGCGCACGCGAGCCGAAGGCACACCTCTTTCGGATGGCTTGCGGCCGAATGAGCTCTGGTCCGGCCGACTACAAGGGCGAGTTCCAGCTCGGCGACAAGCGCGACCGCTATCCGCTCACCGTGACCGACCACGCTTCCCGTTATTTACTCCTGTGTGAAGCTTTGGGAATCGAATCGCGAAGAGCTGGCTTTCCGGGCGTTTGACCGGCTATTTCGAGAGCGCGGGTTACCCCAGGCGATTCGTTTCGGACAACGGCGTTCCCTTTGCTGCACCGAACGGCCTGTTCCTAGCTTTCCAAGCTGTCGGTATGGCGGCTGCGCCTGGGCATCACGATTGAACGCATTCGCCCCGGTCATCCACTCAGCGACCCGAGACATAGGTAACACATTGTACCGGACACATGGGTGACACTTTCTCCCTTCAATGGGAGGGAGTGATGCCTTGGAAGGAGTGTTCGGTCATGGACGAAAGGTTGCAGTTTGTGGCTCGCCGGCTAGCCGGCGAGGCGATGGCGGAACTTTGCAGAGAATTTGGGATCTCTCGCAAGACCGGGTATAAGATCTTCGATCGCTATCAGGAATGCGGCATGCAAGGGCTCACGGACCGAAGCCGCCGTCCGTATCGCTACGCCAACCAGCTTCCGTTTCAGGTAGAAAATTACATTCGCACGTGAGGCACGAGCACCCCAGCTGGGGTGCTCGCAAAATTCGCGATCGCTTGCTCCGTCGATTCCCTCGGGTATTCCCATCCCCGCCAAAAGTACCGTTCATGCGGTGCTTGATCGCCACGGCCTGGTGGAGCGCGCGCGGTCGCGCGCGGCGGCGAGCGCAAGGCACCGCGCTGTCGCTCGGTCAGCGTCCCAACGAGCTGTGGTGTGCCGATTACAAAGGCGAGTTCCTGCTCGGCAATCGGCAGTATTGTTATCCGCTCACCGTCACCGATCACGCCAGCCGTTTTCTGCTCACCTGTGAGGCTCTTTCCTCTACCCGCGAAAACTACGCTTTCACCGTATTTGATAGGCTTTTTCGCGAGCGTGGCCTGCCCGCCAAGCATTCGCAGCGACAATGGCGTGCCTTTCGCTTCCGCGCACGCCTTGTTCCAGCTATCCAAGCTCGCAGTCTGGTGGCTGCGCCTGGGGATCGGCATCGAACGCATCAAACCGGGTCATCCGCAGCAGAATGGCCGTCACGAACGCATGCATCTCACGCTAAAGAAAGAAGCCACCCGACCTGCGGCAGCCAACTTCCTGCAGCAGCAAGCCCGCTTCGACAAATTTATCGAGGTCTTCAACAACGACGCCCGCATGAAGCTCTGGACATGAAATTCCCGGTGGAGGTCTACACAGCTTCTGCGCCCCTACACCGGATTGCCGGACACGATTACCCTTTTCACGACAAAACGGTCGTGGTCACCCGCTGCGGACGCATCTGCTATGGGCAAGAAAAAAATCAATTTCAGCAAGTCTTTGCCGGACAAGCCGTGGGCATCAAGGAAGTACACGACGACATCTGGCTGGTTAGTTTTATGGATTATGATTTGGGTTATTTCGATCTGGAGACGCGAGTGTTGAACCACTCGAAAATCCATTCGGGCCAAAAGTGTTACCTATGTCTTAGGAACAATCTGTTACCCATGTGTCCGGGCCGGACATTTGGAATCATGGTGGGCGCGCAGGGACTCGAACCCCGGACCTCCTGCGTGTGAAGCAGGCGCTCTAACCAGCTGAGCTACGCGCCCGATAACTGAGACTCTTTCGATTTTAGAACAACCCTTATTCAGGCAAGCCGAAAGCGTAAACAGTGTTGTCGTAAGTAACCGCGTAGATGCGGCCGCCAGCTACAGCGAGACCGGTAAAGTGACTCCAGCCGGGAATGGAGTCGCCGCTCGAGTACAGCACTTTGCCCGTTTCGGCATCTAAAGCGTATACGATGGAGTGCCCGCTGGGATGTGTGGAGCGGTAGTCGGTCTTATACAAATTTCCGTTCGGGTCGGTCTGTGTGGGGTTGTCTCCGCTCGCCAAAGCGAAGATCACTCCATTGGCAATCACCACCGGTTCCGGAATCGACATGTTGAGCGATTTCCAAACTGGTTTTAAGGTTGGTTTATCACCATCGCCGGTTATTTCAAAAGCCATCACGCTGCCGTCGGGTGTATCGCCGTACGTATTGGGGAACTTGGCGGAATCCGTTGCCGGACCCCAAACAGGAGCGTATAACCAGCTCCGCCCAGCCTTGTCGGCGTAAGTACCGAAGCCTCCCCAAACGCCATGGCCTGAGAAATCTCCTCCTGCATTCGCCAGGAGCTCGCTCGCAAAGAGAGGCGTCATGTGGTCGGATCCGCCCATCGATTTCGAATCGAGAAGAAAAATAATCCCTTCTTTACCGGCTGCTGCGATTAATTCTTTACCTTTGTAGGGAAACACAGTCGGGCTGACACCGCCCATGTCCAGGTCCTTCTTCCAGAGCCGTTTGTTGTTACGCGGAGTGAAATAATCCTTCAATTGAAGAGTGCGGCCATCCACGGCCAAGACGGAATCCGGGTATTGATCCTTAGATGCGTCAAAGCTTCCATCTCCGGTCGAGGCGTACACGGTTCCGTCCGAGCCTACTGCCACTCCGGCGCGTCCCCAGATCCCGGCTCCGTACGTATGGACCGCAAGGAATTTCTTGATTTCGCTGCCGCTCGAGTTCATACCGTAAATAGCAGCGGGAACGCTGTTGCAGCCGTTCGAAGTAGTCGTATAGATCGTGTCGTTTGCTAAATTCAAACTCCAGGTTTTGGCGAAGGGAGCAGTAAATGCTCTTGGCGCCTGCTCATCCTCGCCGGTTACGATCTTCAGGCTGTGCAGCTTGCCATCGCTGGCGAGCACGTACGCCACTAATTTCTGCCGGTCGAGCACCGGCGTTGCGTTGAGCGCGTTAGGGCAGAAAAGGTATGCCGCCTGCAGCGGGGTTCCGCTGATCTGAAAATGCTTCTGCCAAACGAGTTTCCCAGTTTCTCCATCGAGGCTGTACGCGTTATCGTCGGAGCCGGCAACGATGACGAAATCCTTGATACCTCCGGGCGCGTATACATAACTGGCAACTACGGGCACCGTCAGAGACGTCAGCTCTTTGGTCTTGTTGTCGAGCTTGGTTTTCCAGAGCAGCTTGAGTCTCGAAACGCTCTCTTTGGTCAGATCCGTTTCGTTCACAACCAGAGCTGTCCGTTGTGGATCGCCCGAGAAAGCAGTCCAGTTAGATCCATCTGCCCAGAGGAACGGGCAAAGAGTTAGCACAGCAATTACACGCGCATGTCCATGAAAACGCACGAAAGAAGAGCCTCTCATTCAACAACGTCCAGAGTATCGCGAGCCGATTTTCCCGATTGCAAAGTTTCTGCACACGTGTGCATACTTGAATTGGAGGCACACGATGCGAGCTGTCGTTGAAGATCAACCGCTACGGGAGTTAGACGAGTGGGATGACTTCGTAGCCGGCCGCTACGAAGAAGGAAAGACCGAGGCAGAGTTCCGCAACTACAAAGAGGACGCAAACCCGAACGTTACGGAGTTCTATCGGCAAAATCACCGATTTCAGACATTAGATTTCGTCCGGGGCAAGAAAGCCGAGTATTGCGGGCTGAAGCGGGGCAAAAAGAGCATCTGGGAAATGGCCGACTATTTGAACACGCTGGTCGATGATAGCGATCCGGACACGGATCTTACCCAGATTGAGCATCTTATGCAAACGTCGGAGGCGATCCGTAAGGATGGTCACCCACGCTGGTTCGTCCTAACCGGTTTGGTTCACGATCTCGGAAAAGTGCTCTGCTTGTATGGGGAGCCGCAATGGGCTGTAGTCGGCGATACTTTCCCGGCGGGCTGTGCATATTCCGATGACATCGTATTCCCTGAATTCTTCGCCGCCAATCCTGATATTCGAGTTCCCGAGTACCAAACCAAGCACGGCATCTATGAGCCAAACGGCGGATTGGATAAAGTGAATCTATCTTGGGGACATGATGAGTACATCTACACTGTCACCCGCAATTATCTACCGGAGCCGGCGCAATACATGCTTCGCTATCATTCTTTCTACGCTGCTCATCGCCACAATGCTTATCGGCATCTGATGAATGAGCATGACGAACAAATGTTCGATTGGGTTCGAAAGTTTAATCCGTACGATCTTTACTCAAAGAGCGCGACCAGACCGGATATAAAAGAAATTCGCCCCTACTATGAGGATCTGGTATCCGAGTTCTTCCCGGATAAGATCGACTGGTGATTTCGCATCCGGGGCGGGGCAGTGGAGCCTCGAATAACGAACTCGCCTTGCAGAATCAGGGCTCTTTTTGTCTTGTTTCCGCCGATCAGAGACAGTAGAATCTCCGCGGCACGGTACCCTAACTCTCGCTTCGGCTGCCGAACCGTCGTCAATGCAGGCCGCAGGTAAGGAGCGAAGAAAATGTCGTCGAACCCGGTGACGGATAAGTCATGCGGAATGTGGATACCGCGTGACTCCGCCTCTTGGAACACTCCTAGCGCCGACATGTCGTTGTAGCAAACAATAGCTGTGGGATTGTCACGCATTGCCAAAAGCTGAACGGCGGCAATCCTGGCGCCCTCCGGTTTCCCATTGCCTCGAACAACGAATCGCTTCTCCGCTTTCAGACCGGCTTCCCTTAACGCGTTTCGAAATCCCTCGTAACGCTCCGCATCCGAGTAAAGACCCAGGCTGTCCCCCAAATACGCGATCTTACGATGACCCAAATCGATCAGGTGCTGAGTTGCTTGAAAGGCTCCATCGACGTTATCGACGCGTACCGAATGCACGAACGCCTTCGGGTGTTGGTTATTTAACAGCGCAATCGGCATCTCGAGTTCAGACAACAGAGCCGTATGCAGCGCACCTACGCGTGAAGATGCTACTACGATTCCATCTACCCGCCGCGCCTGAAATCCGCGAACGACTTCTACTTCACGCGCAGGGTCCGCTTGCGATGTCGCGAGCAGCACGGTGTAGCCATGCCGGTTCGCAAATTCTTCAATGCCGGCAACGACCTCGCCGTTGAAGGGATCCGCGATCGAGGTCACGACTACGCCGATGGCATCGGTTTTGCTCTTCACCAAGCTGCGCGCAACAGCACTTGCGTGGTAACCCGACTCTTTTGCGATCTTCTGGATTCGAGCAGCGGTGCCGGCGGGAATCAGGGGGCTGTTGTGCAGCGCACGAGACACCGTCGAGTGAGAAACACCGGCAATCCGGGCGATATCTTTAATCGAAACGGGCATGGCGCTGGAGTCCGAGCTACTCTTTATGGAGCATAGCGCCCATCGTCAAACCTGAAGCTTGTGCGACCCTGATGTTTATGCCGGAAACCAAATTCAAGGTGCTCTATAGCGATATCGGCGGCGTTCTAGGAACCAACGGCTGGGATTCCAAAGGCCGTCGAGCAATCTGTTCCCACTTCCACCTTGAACTTGGCGAAATCGAAGGCCGGCACCGGCTCATGTTCGACACCTACGAGCGCGGTTACATGTCGTTCGATGAATATCTTCGGCAGGTCTTCTTCGGCTCGCCCAGGAGTTTCAGTCTTGAACAGATACGCGATCTCGCTTTTCAGCAATCCGTTGCCTGGCCTGAAAACATCTCCTTGTTTGGAAAAGTAAAAACGGCGAATCGACTGAAAGTGGGACTGATCAGTAATGAAGGGGAGGGAATTACCGAGCATCGCGTGGGCAAATTCAAACTTCGAGAGTTGGCCGACTTCATGCTCGTGTCCCACTTCGTGCATATGAGAAAGCCCGACCGAAGCATCTGGCAGCTCGCGCTCGATCTGGCCCAGGTTACAACCGACGAATCGATTTACATTGATGACCGGCCGATGTTTGTAAAGGTCGCGTCGGAAATTGGCTTCACGGCCCTGCACCATACTTCTTTAGAGGACACGCGTGAACAGTTCCGAAACCTGGGGCTGAAAGTGGATTGAAGGCCGAACATCTGCTTGTTCGCGCAAGTTTGCCCGGCCTTCAAACGGCTACTTCAATTGCTTATTTACTTCGTCCCAGTTGACGACATTCCAAAAAGCTGCGATGTACTCAGGGCGACGGTTTTGATACTTCAAATAATAAGCGTGCTCCCAGACATCTAGTCCAAGGATCGGTTTTTTGCCCTCCATCAAAGGACTATCCTGGTTAGCAGTCGAGATGATCTCGTACTTTCCGCTTCCATCTTTCACAAGCCACGCCCAGCCCGAGCCGAAGCGAGTGGTTGCCGCGGCGTTGAACTTTTCCTTGAAAGCGTCAAAACCGCCGAAGTTGGATTGAATAACCCCAGCGACTTCGCCGGTAGGTGCGCCACCTCCGCTTTTCGAAAGCAGATTCCAGAAAAGTGAGTGGTTAGCATGTCCGCCGCCATTGTTCCTGACAGCGGTCTTGATCGCTTCCGGAACGGCCGCCAGATTGTTAGCGAGCAGTTCTTCAATCGATTTGTTCTGTAGATCGGGAGCTTGCTCGAGAGCCTTGTTCAAATTCGTCACATAAGCGCCGTGATGCTTGTCGTGATGTATCTGCATCGTGGCTTTGTCGATATGCGGCTCGAGCGCGTCTTCAGGGTAGGGAAGCGGCGGTAAAGTGAATGCCATAGTTTTCTCCAATAGCTCAAATCTTATACGTACTGCTTTAAGGATGCCTCACCAATGCCGCAAGTCTCGGTGCAATGATGTACTTCTTTTTTGAGCGACTTACGCCTTGTAGACAGATATTCCGGCAACAATGGTTTCTTCGACGGCGAGAACTTGATCTCGATCGTTCCAGCGGAGCCGAACCAGGTCTGCCTTTTCACCTGGGACCAAACCCCTCTGGCGGCCGGCCACGCGTCCCAGGCGGGCCGGATTCGTTGTAGCCATGGCAAGAGCCGCGTTCAAAGTCATCCCGGAAATCCGTATCGTTTTCTCGACTGCGCGATCCATCCGAAGCGCCGAGCCCGCTAGGCGCGTTGTCCCCCTCATCACAACGCTCGTGTCCGGGCGAAGCTCTACATCGACTTGACCCAACCGATAGGGCCCGGGCTGGCACATCGCGGGCATCACTGCATCTGTCACAAGAATCGACCGGTCCACGCCTTTCGCCCGTAGCGCCGATACAAAAAATGAACTCGGAATGTGGATTCCATCAACAATGAAGCAAGCTGCCAGCTTGTCTTCCGCTATTTGATCCCAGATGTAGTTCTGCGTTTTCGGCAACATCGGATGGGCCGCATTGCCGAGGTGAGTAGACATTGTGGCCCCAGCGGCAACAGCCGCATGGATCTGCTCCGAAGTGGCCTTTGTATGACCGATGCTGGCAACCACGCCCCACCTGATCAGTCCTTCTATATAACGCGTACTTTCGGGCCATTCGGGCGAGATCGTTACTAATCGAATGTTTCCGTCTGCCGCTTCTTGCCATCTGCTGAACTCATCCAGATCCGGGGGCCTGATGTGCTCTAACGGATGGGCGCCTCTTGGTCCATCTTCGGGAGAGATGTGGGGCCCCTCAATATGAAAAGCCTCTAAAGCATGCGCTTCCGGGCTGCCGTTCCGCCTTAGCTCTTCCTTTGCTCTTGTGAGATTGCGGACCGAGCCGAGGATCCTCTCTTCCGATCCGGTAATTACCGTCGGGAAAAAGCGCGTCACGCCGGTTGCAAAGATCGTTCTGATCGACTCGGCAACGGCTTCGGTGGTCGTCGCTGGGTCGTTATAGTCGACTCCGGCAAAACCGTTCACCTGCAGATCTATGAATCCGGGTGCAATGAAGTGCTCAAGAGCCGGCCGGTCCACCAGGTCATCTACAGCTTCGAGAGTGGCTCCGTACTCAACGACCGTCGGCTCGCCAGTCCGGGAGTTTCTTCCGAAGCATTTCTTAGCTTGTGGGCTGCTCATCTCTTAACATCGTCGTCCATTCTCGTTTTATCCACACTTTGCTCACAGGGGAGCTTCTGTAAATGGGAGAAACAGGCAAGATAAAAGGTGTTGAAAAGCCAGCCTACTGCCTTCTTCTTCCTGGCATTTTCGGGCGTGCTTGGGGTAAAACCTTTATTAGATCCGGCGCGGTCGTTGGTCGGCAGATAATCTCGGGGGAGGTAGCTGCCGTTTAGCGCTCGCGCCTGGACCAGCACATTCGAATTGGACGAGTCGTTTAGGTGACCGCCCAACACGCAGGGTAGAAATCAGTTCGTCTGGTTATCCGCTGATCGGCTCTGAACGGTTTTTACCCTGTACGCCTCCTGCTGCGTCCACCGAGATTATATCGAGCGAGAGCGTGGAGGGCCGGCTTGCCGCTTCCATAAGTTCTGCCGATGAATTGCCTTCGCCACCTGAGCCGATACATAAAACCGTTTGCCGCATTCAAAACAACGGTAGGCCTTCATACCGCTCCAGTGCATCACCAGATCTCTAACAGTCTTACTTTTCGATCGCGAAATCTCGACGGAGTTACATTGAGGGCAAGTCATCGGAACCTTCCCGGAAAAGATTATTTCTAGAACTCTTATCGGCCAAATTCTCTCCGATCTTAGTAACGCTTGTACTAGGCCATCAGTCTGGGTACGGTTCGTTGGGGCGCGTTACACGAATTTCGTGATCGGTGAAGGTCTGATGCCCCCCCGGCAAATCAACCTTCGGCATATGACAACTCACACAATTCGAATTCGATTTAGGGCAGACTTTGTTGACGGCGGCTCGAGTCGAGCGGGAGAACTTCGCTGAAATTAGGCTCGCACTCGGTTTCGCCCCGGCGCTATGACACGCAAGACACTTGGAATCGTACGTCTTGTCATCGCGCACAATCTCAACATGCGGATCATGACAGCCTGTACAGCTGATACGTTTGTCCAACCCGTCGAAGCATTTGCTATTTGCCAGGCGATACGGCTGAAAACGCACGTTGATCTCTCCTCGCCACCCGTTCCTTACAACTGTCTCCCAGGATCGATGGCACTGGCCGCAAAAATTCGACGTGTCTTCCGCAGACATATTGCCGAGTCTCCTGGGAAGAGATTCAAGACTCCCGCGGGAAATGTTTAGAACGTGCTTCGACGCTCCGGCATGACAGTGCTCGCACTGCACACCAGGCTGAAGAGAATCAAGTTGCAAGCGCCCCTCCGCGACAGCACCGGTCGCATGGCACCCGAAACAGGACTGCGCCACGTGATCCGTTAACTCGCGGCCGAGAGCTGCCTCAAGCGAATCGGGTGAAATCCGCTGGTCACCCATCGTCACATCCAGCCCGTCGATCTTCGGGTAGTAGCTGACGAAACTCTCATAAAGCTTCCCGTTACGCTCGAAAACGTATGTCTGTGAGCCGACGCCGAAGGTCCAGGAGATCGGAACGCTCAAGCTGCTTTTACCGTCGGTAACGCTGTAAGTGATCCTGTTATCACGCGTCTCGATCGTGTATGAGTACGGTCCCTGCTGAAAGGCGAGTTTCGGGCGAGATAGCAAAGTGGTATTCGAAGAGGGTAGGAGCAGCGCCCGAGCCATAGACGTATGTGGCTGCGATCCAGCCTGAGCGGGATGGCAGGTAGCGCAAGTAAATTCTTTCGACCGCGCGGGACCAGCCGCCATTACGATCAAGTAGACGAACACGAAGGCTTTACCGCTGCTCAACTGCCGCCGCCTCACTGGTCATCGCTATCGAAATCCGTCGCTCATTCAAAGTTTCTTCCTTACGGCCAGCCTTCGAGTAAGCAGTTGCAAGTGCCAAGTGAGCTTCCAGATTCGAAGGATCTAACGCCACCGCCTTCTCAAGATGCTCAATCCCGTGTTTTAAATCCCCCGTGTCGGCCAACGCCCGTCCAAACACGGATTGCGAAAGCGCCGATCCAGGATCATGCGACGCAGCCGTCTCAGAAAAGGGGAGCGCTGCTGCAGCTTCACCTTGTTGAAGATAAAGCCACGCCAGCATCGCGCTTGCCGAAACGCTTCCGGGCGAGATCTGTAGTTCTTTCTTCAGTTCGGAGATCGCCCTTGGCGGATCGTTCGCAAGCAGGAACACTCCGTACACATAGTGAACCCGAGGAGCAGTCCCAAAGCGCCGCAAGAGCTCCGCATAGATCTGTTCGGCGTCGCTTAGCCGATTGGCCATGGTGTAGAAGACGGCTTTCCCGATCTCAGTCAGCAATTCTTTGTCCGCTGTTGCAAGTTCGCTCGGAAGCTTGGCTTGCCGGGTGGCTGCGAGTCCGATGCCCAGCAACACTTCCGGATTGGTAGCTGTCGAATGGGTAAACGCTGCATATTTCTGCAAAGCCTTGTCGAAGTTCCCACCGCGAGTTAGCAAGAGCGCTTCGTGATACCGGAGAACGCCAGTCATCTGATCGTTGCCCACTCCAAGCGAAAGTGCGCGCTCGATATGTTCAAGTGAAGGCGAGTATTTTCCCGTTTCGAACTCGCACAGGCCAAGCAGCGCCCACCCCGGAGCAGCTCCCGCATTCAGATTGACGAACTGCCGGAGAGCATCGCGACCTTTTTCGAACTGATCGGTGTCATAGGAGAGGGACCCGAGATACCACCACCCTTCTTGCCAGCCGGAGTCAACGGACAGCGCTTGCCTGTAAAGTTCTATTGCTTTGGGAAGATCATTCGCCTCACGAGCTGCAGATGCGCGTCGCGCGAAGTCGCTGAAAGCCGAAGCTGGGTTTTGATCGGCCGCAAGAAGAACGGAAACGAAAGTAAAAAGGGCTAAGAGTCGCATTCAGCCCACTTCCTCAGGCGCAAAAAGCGCGGTTGGCTGGGAAAGTAGTGTGTTTCCTACTGGACAGTGTCAGTGTACAACAGCCCATTCGTTGCTTTAGTTTGCTGTTTTGTCAGACGGTTGAATTCCGCTTTCTCGCTTTGCGCGTCGCCGGCGCGACCAGCCCGATAGTATGCCTGCTCTAAATAGAAATGCATCTGTGGGTCCTCCGGCGCTAACGCCACAGCTCGCTGGAGCTCGTGAACAGCAGAAGGGAACTGGCCTAGTTTGAGCAAAGTTCGCCCAAGCACTGCACGGGAAAGCGGGTTTGCTGGCTCGACCTGGACGGCGTGCTTTGCGAGCTGGAAGGCGATTTCTGCATGCCCGGCTTTCAGTTCCTGCGATGCAAGTTCGATCGCGGCAAAAGTATGCATCGGATTAATCCGCAACTCCTTCCGGAGCTCGGTCATAGATCGGTCCGGATCGCGAGATTCTAAGAAGATGGCGTAAGCGTAGTGGACTCCTGATTCGCTCCCATATTTCTTGACCAGAGTTTCAAATAGAGCTTGAGCTGCCTCCCGGTGCGCACTATAAAATGCCTCGGTAGCGTTGCCCGCGAGATCGACTTCCTCTTGTTTGACGGGCGGAATCTCGGTCGGAAGCAGAGCCATGTTTAGCGCCTCCAATCCAAACGCCCTTCGGGTAAGATACGGATCCGCTTCGCGATTGGCTACGGCCTGCAACTCTTGCATAGCGGGGGCGAACTGCTTTCGATGAATAAGGAGTAACGCGATATGCAGGTGAACTGCGGACGAGAAATCCTGGTTGCCTTCACAACCGAGTGCCTCGCCTTTTCTTAAGTGCTCCAGCGCGCCACCATAATCGGCAAGCTGGTACTCCGACAAACCCCAAAAGCACCAAGCCGGTCCGTTTTTCGGCGCGAGCGTGGTGGCGCGCTTAAAGGCCGTCCGCGCCTGACCGAAGTGCTTGAGCTCATACTCACTAGCTGCCATGTAAAACCAGCCTTCAGCCCAATCCGGACGGAGCGCCAACGCCTCGCGATAGAGCGCGATAGCCTGGCCCGGATCCTTATCCACAGCGGCTGCTGCGCGTTGCGAAAGGTCCTCAAATTTCGGGTTTGTCGAATTCTGTCCCGTGCGCCCGGCTCCCGCAGTCGAAAGGCTTGCAAGAAGCAGGCTAAAAACAAGAGATGGCGTGCGCAGGCCGATATCCGAATTCTAATATCTACAATGACGGCTATGCTGAAGGCAGTGCGCGCCCTTTGTCTTTTTCTGTTGCTTGCGATTTTCGCAGCGGCACAGGGGAAAGGCCCGAATCTGCAGCAGCTTTTCGCAGAGGCTGTCAATGCTCAGCAGCACGGAAATTTCGAGCTTGCGGTCCGTGACTATCGCCAAATTCTCAAAGCTCAACCCGATGCTGTTGATGTGAAAATCAACCTCGGCGCTGCACTCGTCCATCTAGGGCAATACGATGAAGCTATTGCTGAATACCAATCTGCGCTACCTGCAGCTTCGACCTCTGACACCGTACGCCTGAATCTAGGCCTTGCGTATTACAAAAAAAACGATTTCGAGAACGCGCGTCAGCAGTTTAAAGTCCTGAGCACGGCCCATCCCGAAGAAGCTAGGGTCGCGACCTTGCTCGCAGATTGCGACGTTCGGCTCAACGATTTCAGCGGCGCGGTGGCGATTCTTCAGCCGCTCGAGTCCAAAAACCGGCACGATGCCGATCTCGAATACCTACTAGGCTTAGCCCTCGTCAAATCGGGAAAGCCGCGGGATGGCGTTCCTTACATCGAGCAGTCCGCAGGAACGCGTCAAGACGCGCAGGCGTACCTGCTTGCCGGGACCACGTGGCTGCAGCTCAACGAGTTCGAGCAGGCCCAAAAGGATCTCAGCAATGCCGTGCGGCTCGATCCGACTCTGGCAGGCGCCCACACCCAACTCGGCATTGCTCAGGATAAAGGCGGGAATGCTGTCCAAGCCGAATCGTCCTTTCGGAAATCGCTAGCAGCCAATCCAGATGATTTCGAAGCAAATCTCTATCTCGGAGCTATTTGCCTGAAGCAACGGCATCTTGACGAAGCTAAAAAATTTCTTGATTGTGCCATTCGGCTCAATCCCGCTTCGTCGCTGGCGCGCTACGAAGGGGCCCTTCTCAAAAGCGCTTCAGGGGAGTACGAGACCGCAGCCCAGGAGCTCGAAAAACTGACAGCAACCGACCCGAAATGGCTCGAGCCGCATGTCCAGCTCGCATCCCTCTATTACAAACTGCACAAACCGGCAGAGGGCGCAAAAGAGCGCGAGATTGTCGATCGACTCACCGCAAACCAAGCCTCCCAAGGTCCCCGACACTAGCTGTATAAGCAACTACAAGCGCTTTCCAATACTCGCGGATACATCACTTGTATCGCCGACACTCGCAGGTTTTCGGGTTGACTACCAAGCTGAAACTGTTAAATTGGGCTCAAATCCTTCCTGAGGGGGTCTACGTGTTTAGATCTTATGAGACCTCGGTACCCGGCACTGTTTGCCGGTCAGGGCCGAGCATTAGAACTCTGATTTTTTGCTTGGTTGCGTCTGCAATACTGGCCTTCAACTTTCCTTCACTCTTGCTGTCTCAGCAGTTGACTGGAACACTGAGCGGAACAACATTCGACCAAAGCGGGGCGATTGTGCCAAACGCTCAGATTTCCTTGAAGAATGAGGCGAGCGGGGACACTCGCCAATCAACTTCGAACGACTCCGGCTTTTTCACGATCACAGCTGTTCAGCCCGGGACGTACACGATAACAGTGACCGCCAACGGCTTCACCAGCTGGCAGGAGTCCGGCATCGTAATGAACCAGGGCGATAATCGGACGGTTCCAAACATTGCTCTTAAAATTGGATCGACGAGTACCTCAGTAGATGTGGTGACCGGGGCCGATGCGATCGTTCCGGTAGACACTGGCGACGTAAGCACCACCCTCAACAATCAGATGGTCACGGATGTAGCGATCCAGGGTCGGGATGCGGGCGAGTTCTTGAAATTGATGCCTGGTATGGCCTTGAACAATGGCCTGTCTCAAGGATCGAGCTTCAACTCGCGGGTCGTTGGCACAAATAGCGGACCTGTGGGCGCCTACTCAGCCAATGGAACACAACCAAACGGAGCCATGGCGTATCTTCTGGATGGCGCCAATCTGATCGACCCGGGTAATCAGGGCACGCAGATCGCGAACATTAACCAGGACATGACTTCGGAAGTCAAAGTTCTGATGTCCGGCTACGATGCGCAATACGCCAAAGGCCCAGTTGTCTTCGAGGCATTTAGCAAAAGTGGCGGTCAGCAGTTTCACGGGGAAGGCTATCTGTATGCCCGCAACTCGATTTTTAACTCGGAAGACTCTTTTTTGAAGAACCAGGGATCGAAAAAACCTGACGATTACTACTACTATCCGGGCGGCAACATTGGCGGTCCTGTCATCCTTCCATTCACGAAATTCAACCACAATCGTGACAAGCTTTTCTTCTGGTTTGGGTATGAGTACATGCGGCAGCAGCCCGCAGGTTCGCTTCAGGAATACTTTGTTCCAACGCAGGACATGCGGAACGGAAATTTCAGTCCAAGCGTTTTGAGCGCCCTTAAAGCGGCTGGCGTTAACAGCAATGCAACGGCTGCGCCCTGCCCGCCCGGTGTGGATGCTACCGGAAAAGCACTCGCTCAAGCGAGTTGCGGAACTACAACCTACCCCGGCGGAATCATCCCTGTTACTGCTCAGGATCCAAATGCGCTCGCGCTCCTTAAGTTGTATCCTCAGCCTAATGCCGATCCTGCAACTCACGGTGGCAACAACTATACCTATCTCAATAACTATCCTCACAATCGGTGGGAACAGACCGAAAAAGTCGATTACAGTATTAACGACAACAATAAATTGACCGTCTCATTCGCTCATCAGGCAGAGGCGTTAACCAGTCCCGTTGATGTCTGGTGGGCCCCGCCGTCCTCTCTTCCTTATCCATCGCCTATCGTTGCTCAGCAGACTGCCAACCAATTATCTGGAAACTATACACATGTCTTTAGTCCCACGCTGACCAACGAGGCTGTAGTTACTTATTCGCGATTCATCAATCCCAACCAACTGACTAACTCAACCGCTGCTGATCGCTCAAATGTCGGGTTCAACGTCAACGGTCTCTTCGGAAATACCTCGAAGCAGATTCCAAACATCCTCAACTGGGGGGGTGGACTGTCCGGCTTCTACGGGCAATCGTTTAACAGTCCGTGGCAGGGTGGCGATTTTGGCGGTCTAAAGCAGGCTACTCAGATCTACGACAACGTCAGCAAAGTAGCCGGCACGCATACGATGAAGTTCGGCTTCTTCTGGGACCAGAATGAGAATTTGCAGACGAGCGGAAACTTCACTCAGGGAGTGTACGATTTCGAGACGTACGGCTCCACCAGCACCGGTAACGTCGTCGCGGACCTTCTTACCGGCCATGCTACTAGTTACGCGCAGGCAAATGCTGCGCCAGTAGATGTTTTACGCTTCCACGAGTACTCTCTTTATGCCCAAGATTCCTGGAAACTCATGAAACGCCTGACCGTCAATTACGGGTTCAGGCTCGACCACGAAGGCCAGTGGTATCCGGACAAAGTTGGAAACGCCGTTTGGAACGGTGCCGCTTACAGCAATGCTGCTGATGCGCCCCCAAACACAGGACTAACGTGGAATGCGATTAACAGCAAGGTGCCGCTTTCTGGCTGGAAGTCGCCACTCGCCTACTTCGATCCACGGCTCAGCGCTGCATTCGATGTATTTGGCAATGGAAGAACTGTTCTTCGCGGTGGATTTTCTACTTTCCGTTATCAGACGGGAGTTATCTCCAGTGCGCTCGATACGGCCGTCGGTTCATTCACTTACACGAGTAATGCACTCACGTCTCTCGCTGCTGCTGGGGCGTTAACGCCTCCGGCGACTAAGGGGGCCAACGGCGGCACCATATACCCATTCCTATGGAACGACGGTGCGGTTCCGAGAACTCAGAATTACAACTTAACTATCTCGCAAGCTGCACCCGGCCATTCCGTCATCGAGATCTCCTATGTCGGAAATAGAAGCCGGGATGGTGTTATCCAAGGTGGCAACTCGAAGCTTGATGATATTAACATCATTCCGCGCGGCGCTTACTATCAGCCGGATCCTAATCCAAGTTCGCCCAATTATGGGCAGATCGTGGCTCCTACCGCCTCAAACTTCCAGGCAAACGACTATTTCCCGCTTAGAAACTATCAGGATATCTACCTGACAACGCACGGCAGCTACGCGAACTACAACTCGCTTCAAGTCTCTTGGAATAAGCAAACCGGTCCCGTTTTGCTCCTTCTGAACTATACATTCGGTAAAGCGTTAGGTATTCGCGACGGCTATTCATCTAACGGGGCTGGCGCAGGTACCGCAGTTGATTCTTTCAACTTGAAAAACAACTACGGTGTTCTCGCCTATGACCATACTCAGGTATTTAATGCCGCTTATGTGTGGCATATGCCTAAGCCTCTCCACGGAAACCGCATCGTTTCTGGCGCCGTAAACGGATGGATCCTATCCGGGACAACCCAGTTGCAGAGCGGAGCTCCTATACAGCCGAACACCAATGGCAACTTGTATGCTGTGTACCCTGGCGGAGTCAGTAACTCCAGTTATTTCGGTACAAATGCTCTCAACCTACAGCCCGAGTTGACCTGCGATCCGAGAAGTGGCTTGAAATCTGGGCAGTCTTTCAACCCGAATTGCTTCACCGTGCCCGCCTTCGGACCCAATGGCACGAGCGCCAATGGCTCACTGATCTGGCCCTACATCAAGGGCCCGAAGTTCTTTAACAGCGATTTATCGCTCTACAAAGACTTCAACATCACGGAAAAACAACGAGTGCAACTTCGATTCAGCGCCTTCAATTTCCTGAATCATCCACTACCGCAGTTCAATGCTGACGGGAGTCAGAACGATTACAAGCTGACGTTCACGAGCGCCGCACCTGGCTCTTTGAACACGAATCCACGCACTACTGGCTTTCCTGAATATTCAGTTGGAAATCGTCTCGTCGAACTCGCGGTCAAGTATTACTTTTAAGTACAGTCTCACACCTGGTTGAAAATGAAGAGGGATGGTCCACGCCATCCCTCTTCATTTTTCGGAAATGAAATTTTTCTCTCTCATGGTTGCTGCTGCGGTGCTATTTGGTGCCGTAGCGCCTTCTGGCCCGATCCGCTTTGACCTCCTCTCGCTCCCGTTTACTCTCGAAAATGATCCTACGTCCGCCAAAAATCCCCCGGAGAGTATGGCCGGGGGAGTCGCGATTTTCGACTACAACCGCGACGGGCGTCCGGATATCTACCTTACGAACGGAGCGAATCTCGCGACCCTAAGTAAAGACTCTCCGAAATACCGCAATCGTCTCTTCCGAAACGACGGCCATGGCGTCTTTACCGATGTCACCGAAGCTGCGGGCATGGCCGGCACTGGCTTTGACGTTGGAGTAGCGGCTGGGGACTACGATAATGACGGTTTCCCGGATCTATTTGTCGCAGGTGTCCACCGAAACACCTTGTACCACAACAACGGGAATGGCACGTTTACCGACGTGACAGCCAAGGCCGGTCTGAACCATTTCACCGATCCTGAATTCGGTCCGCTGTGGGCCGTAGCTGCGGCCTGGGTAGACGTAAACAATGACGGGTTGCTCGACCTCTTCATTGTCAATTACATTCAGTGGAAATACAGCGATAAACCCGCCTGCTCTTACAAGGAGACTGCGGATTACTGTAATCCTCGTTTCTTCAAGCCGTTACCCAATCAGTTGTTCTTGAATAAGGGAAACGGCGTCTTCGAGGACGTTTCCGCTCAGTGGGGTATACGCGCTCATCCCGGGAAGGGAATGGGCGTCGGGGTCGCCGACTACGACGCGGACGGACGCCCCGATCTGTTCGTCACAAACGACGGCTACTACAATTCGCTGTTCCACAACCTCGGGAACAAATTCGAGGAGGTCGCTTTTACTGCTGGCGTGGCTTTGTCCGAAGACGGCAGTTTCATTTCCGGTATGGGCCTAGACTTCCGCGATTTCAACAATGACGGATTGCCGGATATCGTCTACATCGCTCTTAACAACCAGACTTTTCCGCTGCTCCAGAACACCGGCAAAGGCGATTTCAGGGAAGTAACAGGCCCGAGTGGACTGCGTGCTCAAACCCTGCCCATGGCTGGATTCGGCGCAGGGCTATTTGACTTCGACAACGATGGATGGAAAGATCTCTTCGTTACTCGTGGCCACGTAGCGTCGTTACCCCAGCCCGGCTCTGAGATCGACCAATACAATACGGTGTTCCGAAACGGCGGCCCGGAAGGGAAGTGGCAGGCCCTTACTGCCGAAGCCGGACTGAACGCCAGTCCTCCTGCCCGTCACCGTGGCTGCGCCTTTGCCGATCTCGATGGAGATGGACGCGTCGATGTCGTGGCTACCGCGCTCGAGCGGAACGCGGAGATTTGGATGAATCGAAGCCAAACCGGCGCTCATTGGCTGGATATCGCGCTCGAAGGCGTAAAGTCGAATCGCGACGGAATTGGCGCGCGCATCAAACTGGTTGCCAAATCCGGCACTCAGTACAATCACATGACGAGCAGTGTCGGATATGCATCCTCCAGTCTCGGTCCGGTTCACTTCGGACTTGGTGACGCAGACCGGGTGGATCGGATCGAAATCCGCTGGCCTTCTGGTCTAGTTCAGACTTTGGAAAACGTCGATGCTGATCGTGTTTTGAAGATTAAAGAAAGCTCCAAATAATCATGGTCGTTTCCAATTATCCTTACTGGCCGCGGATTCTGAGACAAATCGGCAAACTGCTGGCGACGATTTTTGTCCTTTCCATCCTTAGCATCGTTCTCGATATCCATCACCTGTTGCGGAATATCACTATTCCAGACATCGCCGTCAGCGTGTTAGGCGCAGCTCTTAGCATTCTCCTGGCATTTCGAACCAACTCTGCTTACGCACGGTGGTGGGAAGCCCGGACGCTTTGGGGTGGCCTGGTCAACAGCTCCCGTTCTCTGGCGCGTCAAGTCATTTCCTTTTCCCGCGACTCTCAAGCATTTTCCCGAGCATTCGTGTACCGCCAGATCGCCTTTGTCCACGCAACACGCTGCGCGCTTCGACGCCAACCACCGTGGGAGGAAATTAGCCCATTTTTGGACGCCGCAGATCTGAGCAGTTTGAGGTCAGCGCAAAACGTACCAGCTGCACTTTTGCAACAGATGGGTGAACAACTGGTTTCAGGGTTAAGCGGTAAATTGCTGAGCGACTGGGAAATGCAGCGAATCGATTCAACCCTGAGTGACTTGGCAAATATCCTGGGGGCTTGCGAACGGATCAAGAACACGCCGTTGCCGAGGCAATACGATTACTACCCGGAGCTCTTAATAAAGGTGTATTGCGTTGTGCTGCCTTTCGTGATCGTGGACGAAGTCGGGTTGCTGACCCCGTTCGTCACGCTACTCTTGGCATTCGCGTTTCTGGTTCTCAATCGGGTTGGTAAAAACCTCGAGGATCCATTTGAGAATCAGCCGTATGACGTTCCATTAACAGCACTTTCACGAACGATTGAGATCAATCTACGCCAAGCCTTGGGAGAGAACATTGTGCCGGAACAGGTGGTACCTGTAAATGGGGTTCTGATGTAAAAAAGGTGCGAACCTTCGCGCAGGCCAAAGTTAACATTCGTCAGCCGTCTCTTCCAAGAGTGCAGTAGGATTTCCGTTTTGGGAAGTTTACATAATATGTGTTATCGGTCCTCGCTTTGGTGCTCCCGAGGTCGAAGCCGCCATATCCGAAGCTCAGTATCTTACAATGCGTATTTCGGGTTTGTTTTCTCGCAGTCCTGTCAGGATCCCTTTTAAAACACTCTTAAGCAGCTGCCGCGGGATTGGTCTCTGCACTTCGCCGGCGGACATAGGCCGGAAAGCCAAACACTACGCTGTCGTCTGGAACATCCTTGATCACTACCGCATTTGCCCCAATAGTCACGTTATTGCCGATGCGAATCGGGCCCAAGACTTTGGCGCCAACATGAATCGACACATTATCACCGATGATAGGACCGCGGCTCCGGTCGGTATAGCCGATCGTGACTTGTTGGTTGATCCAACAATTTCGGCCGATACTCTCGGCGCCTACTGCTGTACACCAGGCATGTTGCAAAAACAAACCAGGACCCAGGTGATCGCAATTCAAATACAAAGCCGTTTGACCTCTGTATACAAGACCGAAAACTATGGACAAAAGGGAGCCCAGGAGGTTGCCGCGTTTCAACCGGTAGTAGAAGAGGCTGCGAAATTCCGGATGAGCCACGAGCAAACGGAGCATGCCGAACAGTGACTTGCACTCGTTTCTCTGTAGTTCATCTGCCCAACGTTGGATGTCTTCTCGAATCAGGGCCCGCTCGCTTGTAAGCGCATAAGGGATGAGCAGCGGAATCGTAAAAACTGCCCCTATGAATTCAGCAGAATGCTTGATAAGACCTTTTGTGTTCATAATGAGTTGCGCACTATAAGCTAAGTGACTCTGTACTTAATTGTTGAAGCTAGGCAGCGACTGCTAATTTCTCGGCGGTACGGTTAATCAGTTTCCACGTGGCCTCGGGAATAGGAATACCGCTCGCCGCCCGCTGTTGCTCAGCTCTCCATTGCGGTTCCCCGGCTACTAATACCTCGCTAAATCCTTCAGCCACAGGCGCCGACTTCATCATCGCGACAAACTGTTCCATTCTTTGCTCGAATTCACTCACGGGTAGAAAGCGCTTGATGTCGATGGCGATAAACGTTTGGCTCACGTTCATACGGCCGCCGGCACGCATCGACCCTACTTCGCGTCCAATAGGGCCGCCGCCTAGAACACTGCACAGTATTTCGACCGCTGCAGCCAGCCCGCTTCCTTTGAAGCCAGCTACCAAACCGCCGAGCGGCATCACCGACCCTCTCATCGCCTCGGATGGAGTGGAAGCCGGAGCACCCGATGCAGTAAGAGCCCATCCCTCAGGAATATTGGCGGCGTTTCGCATGGCGGCATCGTATATACGATTGAACGCCACAGCGCTGGTGGCCATATCCAACAGCCAAGGACCAGGAACCGCTACGCATATCGGATTGGTTCCCATAACCGGCTGCTTCGCTTGCCATGGCGCCACCAAAGGGGAGGCATTGCAGAGGACTATACCTATCTTGCCCGCATCCCTAATCCGGGTTCCCCAGTAAGCGGCTGCACCAAAGTGACTTGAATTTCTGGCAGTTACAAAACCGAGCCCGTATTCGTCCGCAAGCCGGGCCGCGTGATCGCAGCATTGTGCGGCAGCGATTTGCCCGAACGCACACGCCGCATCGAATACAAGGCATGCGCCTTCGGAAGACGCGATGCTTCCGGTTGCAAGCGGATCGAGGTTACCCTGCTCGATCTGTTGGATGTACAAAGGCAGGAGCTGAATACCATGTGAGTCCACGCCTCGCAGATTTGCGCTAACCAGCGAGTGGCTCACCAGACCCGCCGCGGTATCCGGCGTACCCGCAGCCATGAGGATTTGTTTGGCGTAGAGTTCTAATGCACTTGCGGCAATTGTTGGCATATGAAAGAAGTGTTGGACTTTGACCTAACCTACAGAGCCTTTAACGCCTGCTTTGTTACTTTGCCAGCGCTGTTTTTCGGAAGGCTCTCCAATACAACAATTTCTCGAGGTACGTACTGCGGCGGCATTCGCTCTTTACAGAAGAGTTGCAGCCTTGTTTTGAGATCGGCAACGGGAGCTTGGGGCACCACAAAAGCCTTTACCGCCTCCCCCAGCACGTCGTCGGGAACTCCGATGACCGCAGCTTCCACCAGACCCCCAAACGCCAGGATCTGTTGTTCGAGCTGGCGGCAGCTGACGCGCTTACCGCCGCATTTTAAGAAGTCTTTAGCCCGGTCCACGATGTAGATGAACCCGTCAGCGTCGACCGTAGCGATATCTCCCGTGTGCAGCCTGCCATTTTTAAAGCACTTTGCCGTTTCTTCAGGATCGCGCCAGTACCCGAGTGTCACGTTCCGTCCTTCGGCCACAACTTCGCCGGTCTCACCTTTTGACACATCTCGGCCGGACTCGTCTAGAACGCGCAAGCTCACTCCCGGGATTCCTTTTCCAATCGAACCGGGTTTTTCGCTTAACCGTTCAGGCGGAACGCAGGACAGTCTAGCTGTTGCTTCCGTCTGACCATACATAACGAAGATTTTGGTTCCAGGCAAAGCCTCCTGTAGTTCGTGAATAAAGCTCGCCGGAAGGTGACCGCCAGCCTGCTGTACGTAGCGCAGATGGGGAAAATGCTTGCTCCGGATACTGGTTGACTTCAACAGGATCTGATAATGACTAGGGACACCGGCAAATCCAGTACACTCTGTTTCGATCATCCGTTCCAAGATCTTTTCCGGATACATGAATCGCCCATCGATCACCACTGTTCCACCTGCTCTCAGATGAGTGTGCAGCAATGAAGTACCGAAACAGTAATGGAACGGCAACACAGCCATAATCCGATCGTTTTTTGTGAGGCCGAGGCATTCGACGATTGATTCAGTATTGGCGATGATGTTACCGTGGGTCACCATGACGCCTCTCGGCAGCCCCGTGGAGCCGGATGTAAACATTAATGCGGCAAGATCGTCAACTTCGAGACAAGGTGAGGCAAACTCATCCTGAGCTAAACGGGACAAGATTTCAGGAAAAAGGTCCAGCTTCTTACTAAAAACGGATTCCGGCACTTCCCTTTCGAGCAACACCGAGGTCTCCGAGAACAAGGTAGGATTCCGCTGCGCTGTCGAGCCTTGGAGGAATGCAAACCTTGCCTCCGTCACTTGCAATGCATACCCGAGTTCCAACTCGGAGGTTGCGGCCGGCAAAGGAACACAAACCAGGCCAGAACGCAATACGCCGAGGTAAGCAGCAACCCAGAAAAAAGAGTTTTCGCCTATCAATAGAACCCGCTCGCCCTTTTTCGCGCCGGTGCGGTGAAGATAGTTGGCCACAGCGGTGACTGCCATTTGCAGCTCGCCGTAGGTGTGCCGTCCGGTGAGCGTCATCAGAGCCACATCCGTTGGATTTTTGCCTTGGAGCAGAAAGTCGGCGACGCTTTCAACTTGAGAAATAACTGCCATAGCCAGAAAAGTTTGCCGTGATGTGCTGATGTTTATGCGGCGAGCTTCGCTGACACGAAGTGCGTGAGGTTCGACACCGAATCTAAGTTTTCGGGAGATAGTTCGTCATCGATTTCGATCGAGAACTTCTCCTGCAGAAACGATACGAGTTCTAGAACGCCGGTCGAATCCACAATCCCAAGCTCCTGCAAAGACTCGTCGTCGCCGAGCGGGCGTCCACTATTGTGCATATAGTTTGTAACAATAAAATTTCGGATTTCTTGTCGTACGAGTTCCATAATTGGCCTGCCTTATTTCCGATTTGTAGCGAATGCTATTAGCTGTATCGCTGATTGAGCCGCATAATTTAGCAGTGTAAGTACTAAGGGAATCCTCTGAAACTTTCTGGGATTTGGTACTAAAAGCTACCTTGCAGACCCAGAGTTCTCTAAAAGTCATTACAAAACCGTTACTGAACTGCGATTGAGTTGACCACATGCTCCGCAATTTCGAAAGCAGCTGTTGCCGCAGGTGACGGAGCATTGCAAACGTGGACCATTCGGTCCGCTTTCGTGATCAGGAAATCGTCGACCATCGCGCCGCTTGGAAGTAACGCTTGCGCCCGGACCCCCGCCGAGCAAGGAACTAAATCCTCCGACTGGACTTCCGGTATAAGCCGCTGCAAACTCTTGGTGAACGCCGCTTTGCTGAACGAGCGCCAAACCTCACGCAATCCTTCGTTGCAGTTTTGGGCAGCTAACCGCCAGAATCCTTTGTAGGTTAAAGTCTCAAATGAATCTTGTGCGCTGAAGCAGGTTTTCCGGTAACCCTCTCTTTTTAAACTCAGAACCGCATTAGGTCCAGCGTGCACACTTCCATCAATCATTCGTGTGAAATGGACGCCCAGAAATGGAAACCTTGGATCCGGAACAGGGTAAATTAGGTTTTTTACCAGCGATCTGCGCTCGGGCCTCAGCTGGTAGTATTCTCCGCGGAACGGCACAATTTTCGCCTGCGTCACGGCACCGCTCATCTTGGCAATGCGGTCACTGTGTAAGCCGGCACAATTAATCACAAAATCAGCTTCAAACCGGTCGAAGGCAGATATCACGATGGCCGCGCCAGCAGCGCTTTTTAAATTTGTGACCTTTGTTCCCAATCGAAGCTCCACTCCGCTTCGGGTCAGTTCGCGCGCAATCACCTCACAAACTTTTTTGTAGTTCACGATGCCGGTGGACGGCACCTTGACTGCTCCTGCACACCGCACGTGAGGCTCTACTTCCTTCACTTGCTCGGGCGTCAGCAAAGAAACGGAAAGGCGATTTTCTAGCCCCCTCTGATAGATCCCTTGAAGCCGAGTTAATTCAGAAGCATCGGCTGCAACGATGAGCTTGCCGCACACATCGTGCTCAATATTGTGTTGACGGCAGAACTCAAGGATTGAGGCGTTTCCTCCACGCGCCATCTTCGCCTTGAGACTCCCGGGCTTGTAATAGATTCCAGAGTGAATTACTCCGCTATTTCTGCCCGTCTGATGCTGCGCCCACCCGTTCTCTTTCTCTAGGACCAGCAACTTGGCTTTCGGATAATGGCGGTGAAGAGCGCGAGCTGTTGTAAGACCAATAATTCCGCCACCAATAATGACGAATCTGTATTTCTGGCTATTGCTCATGCTGATTGTGATCGCCTTACCTACTTATCGGCAGCAATGCTGAGTTTCTCGCTGTTTTTTCTTGCGGCGGATTAGGAAGGAATACCAGTACTTTACAGGAAGTTCGTTCGCAAAAGTGAGTTCGTTCCGCAAAAAAAAAGAGCCGCTCTGGCGATTGCTTGCCGGAGCGGCTTGAGGGAAAAACTCAAAATTTACCGATGGTGCCCACCGCCGCTATGGCCACTGCTGTGTCCACCACCACCCGAAGATCCGCCCCCATGGGACGATCCCCCGCTCGAGTGAGGAGCACTATAGTGTTGGCTGGGTGCGCTGTAATGCTGAGCGGGCGCACTATACCGCTGACTCGGAGCGCTGTAGCGCTGAGCCGGCGCGTTGTAGTTTGGGCTTGGAGCACTATAACGCTGGCTCGGTGCTGTGTATTGCTGCCTTGGAGAACTATAGTGCTGGGTCGGCGCATTGTATCGTGGACTGGAGTAACCTTGGGCGCCTCCCCCTGAAGACCCGCTACCGAACGATTGAGGTTGCCCGAAGCTGTGCCACCCACTTCTTTCAGACGAGTTGGTAAAGCCTCGCTGCAGTCCGCCGCCGACTCCAGGGTCTCCGAACCGCTGCCATCCTCCCGATGTGGACCTGCCGAGGAAGCTACTCTGCCGATTCGGCGCAACCCCATGACCGGACGATCCGCTGCTCGAGGAACCAGCGAATCGCGACGAGGTAGATACGCCGCCCCGATTCGATAGCCGTGAACCCTGAAAGAACGGCCGGTTAGAAGCTGACGCAAATCTCTGGTTCGAAAGGGCCTGCCTGTTCGAAAACTGGTAACTTCCGCGCGTCGGTCCAAGTGGAACTCCTCCCCGAAACGAGCTGGCGTTTGTCAGTTGCCCTCGAGTGGCCGGACTAAATCGCTGATGCGGGCCGCCAAATCCGTTGTATCCGGCCGTCATTGCGCCGCCGCGGTAGGCCGCGTTCCGATACATCCGGGCGATATCCACCCGGCCGCCGTATCCATAACCTCCCCATCCTCTTCCACCCCCGCCGCGGCCCCACCAGGAATGAAATATCTCAAATGGCGCTAAGGCAACCCAACCCAAACCGCCTAAAGCAAGACCTACGCCGAGACCGCCCCATCCGAAAAACCCGACCACGGCCGGATTCCAGAAGTATGAGGCGCGAACGGCGCCCGGCCACCAGCACCAGCCGTAACCACCGTTCACGAACCATCGGCCATAGTGATACGGCGCCCAGCCCCAGGGAGCAGAATCTACCCAGGTCCAACCATAATAATTTTGCCAAGCCCATTCACCGGTGCTATAGGGCGACCACCCAGCCGACTGTTGTTGAGGAGCCCAGACTTGCCCGTACTGCGACGGCACCCAATTTCCATATGCATCCAGATCGTCAGCTCCATAGATATCCTGGCTGACATATCGGTAACTCTGCGATCGCAGTAGATCTCCATCCCGGTGTTCGCTCCAGTCGTCGAATTCATCGCGCCCGATCTCGTACGCGTTTTGAAACTCGGGATCGTTTGAGTTCCCGCGGACCATCACAGTCTGTCCGTTGGGTATGCGCTGCGAGCCACGCGGTCCGAATATCTCAGCCTGGCCAGAGCGAGCGGTGATCTGAGTAGTTCCGTCATCTAACACGGAAATCCGAAACTCGCCTTGGCTCAGCGGATGAAAGCCGACGCTCGGCGTATCGATCTCGACTTGAGAATCGGAGTTTCGTAAGACGCGAAGGATGACAGTTCCCAGCCCAAGTTGAAGACGGGCCTGGCGATATTCGACATCGGCAAAATTCAAACTCGTGCCCGGAGCAAGCCGTAGGACGTTGGCATAGTCGAGTTCTACTTCAGCTCTCGATTCCCCGCCAATCTGCAAATTGTCTTGCGAAAAAAGTGGCGCATTCACCACTGCTGCCGTCAACTCGCCATTGTCTCCGCGCCTAACGTTTACGTCGCCCTGCACTATGCTGAGCCTTGCTACTCCATGCTGGCGATCCGCGGGATCGGGTTGCTGCCCCTCGTTTTGGCCGTATTGGCTCGGGTAAGGATTGCTTTGGTTATAGCCGCCGTCTCCCGACGAAGCGGGGGGATAGCCTGGCGACCCGTTATACTGCGCGCTCGCGGTTGTAACCGAGACAGCGACCACGATCGTGAAGAGTTTGCGAAGCATACCGCTCTTCCGATATATACACTTCTCCAACCACTTGTAAGTTACTGAACTAAATGGAGAATAACTTGAAGAAGCTGGCTGAAAAGAGCCAACGTGGACCGGTTCAACCAGCAAATCGGCTTAAACCGGAACGGTGAACTTGAATACTGAGCCTTGTTGGCCATCGCTTTGCACCCATATCCGGCCTCGATGAGCGCGAACAATTTTCCGGCAGATTGCCAGCCCCAGGCCACTCCCTGGGATCTCCTTCGAGTGGAGGCGTTTGAACGGTTCGAAGATCTTCTCGGAATACTCGGGCTTGATTCCCACGCCGTTATCGCGAACCGAGATCGTATGATACTCGCTGTCTGTTTCACCCCAGACTTCGACCTTGGGTGGCTCCGCGCTCCGATACTTAATGGAATTACCGATTAGGTTCTCGAAGACGCTGACCATCTGTTTTTCATCGGCGAAAACCTCGGGGAGATCGCTGCCGTTTACCTGGGCTCCAGAGTCTTGGACCGCCTTAGCCAGGTTGTATAAGGCCCACTGGAGAGGTCCATTCAACTTCACGGCGGCGCAATCCGCTGTATTCCCGGTTCGCGCATACGTCAGAAGATCGCGCACAAGAGCGTTCATCTGAGCCGCACCGTCGATGATGACGTTCGTAAACTCGCGGGCTCGTTCGTCGTCCGGGTGGTCTCGTTGCAGCAGTTGAGCGTAAGTGCCTATAGCTCGGAGAGGCTGCTGGAGGTCGTGGCTCGCAGCATAGACGAAGTAGTGCAATTCTTCTTGTGCAGCGCGGGCCAACCCAGCATTTTCCTCTGCTTCGCGCTCGGCAGCCCTCAGCTTCGCGCGACACTCGGCCAGCTCGTCGACTTCATTGTCTAGAGATCCCATCCTTCTGTTACGCCGTTACCTCTTCCAAAAGTCCGAGCCGCTGCAAAAGTGCGTTTGCCTCAGGATCACGCCCCATAAAGTCGCGATAGAGCTGCGCCGGGTCGTCACGATCGCCGCTCTCAAGAATATGACGCCGATACTCGCCGCCGGTTGCAGAGTTGAATATTCCCTCCTCCTTAAATCGCGTGAACGCGTCGGCATCGAGCACCTCTGCCCATTTGTAAGAGTAGTAACCAGCCCCATACGCTACAGGGCTTGCGAACAAATGCGTAAAGCTGGCGATCATACCGTAATCGGGCGGCAGTGGAGCAGCGGTAAAGCCGGCGAGAACATCGCGGGCAAACGCCATCACGTCCGCATCTCCGGCGGGGTCGAATTCACGATGGAGTTTTAAATCCACTAATCCCAGCCCGAGCTGACGCATTTGCATGTTGGCGCTTCGAAAGGTGCGGGCACGCCTCATCTTTTCGAACAGCAAACCAGGTATCGCCTCCCCTGTCTCAAACTGCCGCGCGAACATTCGGAGAGCTTCCTCCTCCATCGTCCAGTTCTCCATAATCTGCGATGGAAGTTCGACGAAATCCCATGGCACGTTTGTTCCTGAAAGCGAGCGCACAGGTACGCGGCTGAGTGTGTGGTGAAGGAGATGGCCAAACTCGTGGAAGATCGTTTCCACTTCACGATGAGTCAGCAGCGCCGGCCTCTCGCCTATAGGAGGCGTCAGGTTCCCACACATGAGACCCAAGTGCGGATGCTCCTCATCCGGATTTCCAATAACGAGCGAATCCATCCAGGCGCCCCCGCGTTTGTTTTCCCGCGGAAACCAATCCGTGTAAAAGCCTCCGAGGAGACGGCCGGAGGTCGAATCTTCCACACGATAGTATTTGACCGCCGGGTCCCATCCGGGAATACTAGGCTCCTCAATCACTTGGATCCCTAGAAGACGGCTGAAGATATCGAACATTCCCGCGACAACACGGTCGAGTTCGAAATAGGGACGCAGCTCTTCTTCGTCGAAATCGTATAGGGAGCGGCGCAATTTCTCCGCGAGGTAGCCGACATCCCACGGTTCGATTGTCTGATACCCAAGTTCCCTTCCAATTTCGGCTAGCCGCTCGTTTTCTCGCTCGAAGTGCGGCCGTGTCTTACGCTCAAGATCTTCGAGGAAGGCCTGAGCCTCTGCGCCCGTGTGCGCCATCCGCTCTTCGAGAACGAGGTCGGCGAAGTCGGGGTAACCGAGAAGCTGTGCTTTCTCTCTGCGCAGCCGCAAGATTTCCGTGATCAGCTTCCGATTATCCAGCTCGCCTGAAGTAGCGCGGCGATTAGAGGCTTCCCAGAGTTCCTGCCGAAGCGAGCGCTCATCCAGGTAGGTGAGCGCGGCAGTGTAACTTGGTCCCTGCAACGTGAGGCGCCACCCTTCCCTGCCCTTCAATTTCGCGCTTTCGCGAGCCGCCATGCGAGCGGACTCGGGCAGTCCTGCAAGCTTCGATTCATCGCTGATGACAAGCTCGTACGCGTTCGTCGCGTCCAGAACATTTTGAGAAAACTTTGTTGTGGCTTTGGTCAGAGCTATCTCGAGTTCCTCCAGCTTCTTCTTGCCTTCTTCATCAAGATCGGCGCCGGACCGTCGGAAGCCGGACACAGTTTTCTTCAGCAATCGCCGATGCACCGGGGCAAGATCGGCAGGATCCACAGAGTCATTCACCGCCTTTACGGCATTCCAGAGCCGGTCGTTTAGCGGAATGGAGCTATAGAACTGGCTGACTGGCTCCTGCACGGCATTGAAGGCCGCGCGAAACTCCGGATATGTCGCTACAGACTCGAGATGCCGGACAACCGACATTGCAAAGTCGAGCGGCTCCGTCACACTATCGAGCCCCAGAATGATCTCGTTGTACGTTCGAGGGACATGCGGAGCAGCGAGATCGTCAAGCCGATGGTTCATCTGTTCGAGCAGTACATTCACAGCTGGCTCCACATGCTCTGCTTTGATGCTCTCGAACGGGATCGGAAACCGCTCCAGTAACAGCGGATTGTCTTTCAAGGGTTCACTCATTGATATTTGGAAGCGCCGCGACCGTGTCTCTTGCCTACCAGACCCGGCAACCTTTCCCTTTCGCTACATACATCGCATCACCCGCTTTGCATCCAAACGCCTGATCGAATTCCGGAACATTTCGCATGACACCGTTTGTGCGGAACTTTCCCGGCGAGTGTGGGTTTGTCTGCGCCAGAAAGCGGGCAACTTCCGGAGTGGAGTTTTCGCACCACATCTGGGCAAAGGCGATAAAGAACTGTTGTGGCTGCGTGTAGCTATCCTGTTTCTCGGAGGCGGGGATGCTCTTCTTCGCGAGATCGTCCATCAGCGCCATGTAAGCCAAACGAATACCGCCATTGTCTGCCGTGTTTTCGCCTAAAGTAAGTCGGCCGTTCAAATTCACGCCGGGCTCCGGACTGAATTTGCTGTATTCGTTGACGGTGCAATCGGATAGCTTTGTGAAACGCTCTTCGTCACTCTTCTGCCACCAATCCTTCAGATTGCCTTGGTCGTCGAACTGACGCCCCTCATCGTCAAAGCCATGCGTGAGCTCATGTCCGACCACCGCCCCAACGGCTCCGTAGTTCACTGCGTCGTCTGCCTTGTTGGAGTAAAACGGCGGCTGCAGTATTCCCGCTGGAAAATTGATGTTGTTCTGAGTAGGATCGTAGTAAGCATTGACGGTAGGTGGAGTCATCTGCCACTCGCCGCGATCGACCGGCTGCCCGATCTTCTTCAACTCACGCCGGTACTCAAACTCATTCGCCCGATACCAGTTACCAAAATAGTCGTCGGGAATAATTTCGACGCTCGAGTAATCGCGCCATTTGTCGGGATATCCGATCTTGTTTGCGACTGCATGTAACTTGACCAGGGCTTGCGCTTTCGTCTGTGGGCTCATCCAGGAAAGCGAATTCAAGTCGTTTGCCATTTCGTGCTCGATTTCGTGGACCATCTGAAGGGTGCGTTCCTTACCTTGCTCGCCGAAGGTCTTTTCGACGTACTTGCGCCCGAGCGCTTCGCCTAACTCATCGTCTGTTGCCGAGACACAGCGCTTCCAGCGCGGCTTTAACTCTTTTTGTCCGACCAGTGTGCGCCCATAAAAGTCGAAATTTTCTTCCACGAAAGCTTTCGGCAGCAATGCGGCACTCGCGACAAGGTAGTGCCAGGAAAGATAATCCTGAAGATCGCTGAGAGGACGTGACCCCACAACTTGGCTCAGGCCTTTGACAAAATCCGGTACATCGACGTTAGCCGTCGTGAACTGAGGCGCTTTCACCTGGTTCAAGAATTCGCCGAAATCGAAATCGGGACTAAGTTGAACAAGCTGAGCGCGGGTCATCTGATGAAACAGCTTCTGGGGGTCGCGTCGACTCGTAACGTCGAGCGATGCTTTCGCCAGATCGGTCTCAATCGACATGATGAGAGACGCCTTCTTTTCGGCTTCCGAAGATGGGTCGCCGATGAGAGCAAACATCTTTGCTATTGAAGAAACGTATTTCTGACGAATTTCGACGGACTTAGGATCGGTGCGGAAGTAATAATCTTTCTCCGGAAGTCCAAGACCGCCCTGATCGAGATCGGCAATGTTCATCTTGGCGTTTTTCAAATCGGGAGCAGGCCCAAAGCGAAAGAAAACACTTACTTGCCGGTCGTGCAGCCTTGCAACCTCATCTACCAGATCGCGCTTGTTAGTGATATGGGCGATGCGTTCAAGCTCAGAGTCGAGCGGCTTGGCCCCGCGCCGCTCGATCTCGGGTTCGTCCATGCAGGATTGATAGAACCCGCCTATCTTTTGATCGATCTCTGAGCGGCTCTGATTTCGTGCCGAATCTTCCAAGATGTCACGCAGCTCGATCTGATTCCTTTGGTTTAATTCATTGAATCGGCTCCAGCGGCTCTCGTCAGAGGGAACTGGATTGTTCTTCATCCAACTTCCGCAAGCGTATTGATAAAAATCCTGACAGGGGTCGGCCGATTTATCGATAGCGTTCAAATCCAGCCCGCTATTCGATTGAGCGTCTTTGGTAGGCGCTTGTCCGTGCGCGGACACCGCGACGAGAAAGAGCCCCAGAGTTGAGAGCTGCAGGTACTTCCAGCCGAGGTTTACCATACCCGGCATCCTTTTTCCGCTTCCATTTTCTGTCCAGCGGAGCAGGCGAAGGCTGTTCCAAATTCCGGAGTATTTTCAACAACCCCGATCACCCGGAATCGGCCAGGCGAGTGAGGATCGGTTCGTACCGCACTGCGCGAGTATTCGGGGCGTGCATTCTCACACCAGATTTGGGCATAACCCAGGAAGAAACGCTGCTCGGGCGTGTAGCCGTCCAACTTCGCTTTATCGACCGTACCGTTTTCGAGCCCGCCGAGTAGGGCCATATACGCGAGCCGAATGCCCGCATTATCGGCGCCGTTTTCCCCAAGAGTCAGACGTCCGTTCAGATTGGCATCCTCGACTGGCTTGAATTGAGAGTATTCGTTTACCAGGCAATCAGCTCGCTGCTTGAACTCAGCCTCGTCCTGTTTTTGCCACCAGTCGCGGAGATTCCCGTCGGCATCGTATCGGCGCCCTTGATCGTCGAATCCATGAGTAAGTTCGTGACCGATAACGGCGCCGATGGCTCCGAAGTTCACCGCCATGTCGGCAGTGTTCTTATAGAAAGGCGGTTGCAAAATGCCGGCTGGGAAATTGATGTTGTTCTGAAGCGGACTGTAGTAGGCGTTGACGGTCGGTGGCGTCATGCCGAATTCGCTTCGGTCGACCGGCTTTCCTATTTTGCTCAAATTTCTGTAAATCTCGAACTCGCGCGCATTTCGCACGTCGGCGACTAAATTGTTAGACGTAATATCTACGCTCGAATAGTCGCGCCATTTTGCGGGATACCCGATCTTGTTTGTGACCCCGTGCAGCTTTGCCAGCGCCTGCTCTTTAGTCGTTGCGCTCATCCAGGATAGTGACTCGATGTCCTTCGCCATCTGCTGCTCGATGATCGTGACCAGCTGTTGAGTTTTCTCTTTCGATGCCCCCGCGAACGCTTTGTCCACGTACTTCTGCCCGAGCGCTTCGCCGAGAGCTCGGTCCGTTTCCTCCACGCAACGCTTCCAGCGAGGTTGAAGCTCTTTTGCTCCCGTCAGGTAACGCTGATAAAAATCGAAGTTCGCCTTAACGAATGGATCGCTTAGAACGGGTGCGTATGTGGACACGTAATGCCAGAGGAGATAAGTCTTCAGCTCGTCAAGTCCATGCGAAGAGAGAGTCGTGTTTAAAGCTTTGAAAAAATCCGGCACGGCCACGTTCAGGTTCTGAAAGGAAGGCGCGCGGCGATCCGCGAAGTAGCTTGCGAACTGAAAATCGGGCGTGAGCGCCTGCAGTTCAGCGACTGACATCTTGTGGTGCGTCAGATTCGGATCGCGGCGAGCTACACGATCGAGCGATGCATTGGCCAGTTCCGTCTCGATCGCAAGAACAATCTTTGCGCCTGCATCCGCAGTCGCCGGCTGCTCGCCAATCAGTTGCAGCATCTGAGAGACGTGCTTTACATACTCTTCGCGTGTCTTTTGGTCCTTCTCGCCGATATAGTAGCTCCGATCTGGAAGACCAAGACCGCCTTGATCGACGTCGGCAATGGTCATTCGGGAACTATCCGGGTCCGGTTCCGACCGAAACCCGAAAAATACACTTACGCCTTGCGCGTGTAATCTAGCGACTTCGGCGGACAATTGAGATTTATCCGTCAACGCGCGAATGCGCTCGAGTCCGCCCTTCAATGGAGCATCTCCGGCCTGATTCGCCGCCCCTTCATTCATGCAGGCCGCGTAAAAGCCTCCGATCTTGGCATCTATTGGCGAGCGATCCTGGTGCTGCGCCGAATCTTCAAGGATGGTACGCAACACGGCCTCATTCCGATCGTGAAGCTCATTAAAACGACTCCAGCGAGAGTACTGCGGCGGGACAGGATTCGCTTTGATCCAGCTGCCGCATGCATATTGATAAAAGTCTTGGCAAGGATCCGCGGACTTGTCGATGGCCTTCAAATCGACTCCACCGGAAGGCAAGGGAGTTTGAGCAAGCGTCACCATCGCCATACCCAGGAGGCCACTTAAAACATATTTGAAGGTCTGCGGCTTTACCATGTAACGAACTTAACAAACAGAGACATCGGCTTATGCATTGTTGCTCCGATTCCGCCTTATGGACCAAATTACGATGGCGATGATTACGGCAAAGATCGTGAAAATAGCGGCGTAGCGATTGAAGACCTCAGAGGTTCGATGCCAACTCTCTCCCACCGCATAGCCGAGCGTTAGAAAGAACGTTACCCATACCGCCGCGCCGGCATACGCGAAGAGAGCAAATGGACCGAACTCCAGCTCTGCCGCCCCCGCAACTAATGCTGTAAAGTGACGCACCCCTGGGACGAAGTAACCTATCGCCAACAGCCACAGGCCAAAACGGCCGAACCAACGGTGAACACGCGCGACTCGGTCGTCGGTCGCGCCGATGAGATTGCCATATTTCCCTATGATCCTGTGACCGTATGTTCGTCCCATCCAGTAGCTGAGTGTGATTCCCGATATGCTTCCGGCAAACCCGGCAAGCAAGGTAGAAACGGCTTCGAGATGGCGCTTCCAGATCAGATAACCGCAAAAGACCAGGAGCGTTTCGTCAGGGACAGGCAGTCCGACGATGCCGAACATCAGCAAGATGAAAAGGCCGGCGTAGCCATATTGTGTTATCCACGAGAAGACCGCGTCCATGTGATGGCAGTCAGAGAATAGCAGCCGGAGCTCGAGCCATAGACTGCGTTACGATGCGGATATGGCGCAGTCCGGCGGTCAGCTGTTCGAGGTCAAGTGTCCATGTTGCGGATCGACCCTCCAAGTGGATGGTGAAACACAGATCGTGATCCACCATCGTGAGCCCGAGAAAAAGCCCATGATCGAAGACTTGCAAACCGCGGTCCAGCAACTTAAGGGCGAGGCCGACAGGCGAAACGACGTCTTCGAAAAAAGCTTCGCTTCACATAAGAGCGGCGACAAAGTTCGAGAGAAGCGATTCGAGGAACTGTTGAGGCAAGCCAAGGAAGATCCTACCGGTGCGCCACCCAAGCGCCCTTTCGATCTCGATTAAGAGTTTATTGCAGAAGCTTCTTTAGTCGAGCCCAGGATTCCGTGCGAGCTTTCGCATTGTCGGGCGAAGCATCGGGCGCCTCACCCGCACGCATGAAGCCGTGGCCGGCTCCATCGTAAATAACCGGTTCATAAGTTTTGCCGGCCTCTTTCATCGCGTCCTTCGTCGCAGGAACTGTCGAGCTGATGCGAGCATCATTGCCGGCATAGAAACCGTATACAGGAGCCTTGATGCGTGACATCGCATCCTTCTCAGGCGGCGGACCGTAAAAGACGAATGCAGCAGCGAGGTCGGAGCGGTTGGTCGCAAAACGGAAGGACTGTCCGCCACCCCAACAGAAGCCCGTAACGTAAAGCTTATTCGAGGCCGCTGGAATCTTTAATGCGTAATCTGCAGCAGCGTTCAGGTCGGCGGTGACCTGATCCGGGTTCAGGTGACTTACTGCCTCGATTGCTCCTTTCTGGTCGAAACCAGGCGTTCGGCCGTTGTTCGGACCCATGCCTGAAAGAAGATCCGGCGCGACAGCTATGTATCCGGCCGCGGCAAATTCGTCGGCTACTTCCTCCGCCCAATCCGAAAGGCCAAATATTTCGTGGATGACGAGAACAACGGGGGCCTTGCCTTTCACTTCGGGATAAACAATCAGCGTCTCCACTGTGCGGTTGTCATGTTTCACCGTGACCCACTCACGGTGTCTAGGCGATTGCTCGAGCTTCTGCTTCGCCCAGTCTTGAGCTTGGAGTGAAATTGTCGTTAGAGCAAGGAACGCCAGCAAACGTGTCATCACTCCGTTGTACACCGGAGGCGTTCTAAACTATGGATGTAACCCGCGGTGCTCGTCTACAAATCTGATTAACGACTGGGGCTGGATTCGAACCTCTACGAAGGTGGCCTCATTGCCATCCAGCGTCGTAATCAAAAGATTGAGGTGCTTGCCATCCGGCCGTACGTAAATGTTTGTGGATTCCCCTTTGGTCGAACGCACTCGAACCATCGGCTTCCAGGAACTTCCAACCGTCGCATCCGTCAACTCACTGAACCGGAGACTCTCCAGTTCCCCCCGATCGAATAGAGCGAGCCTCACGTCGCTGGTTCCCGCCGGATGGCCGACTGCAACCACAAAACGAGCTAATCCAAAGAAAGGAACGTGCACCTGCTTAGCGCCGCTCTCGCGGGCGAACTCGCGGACCAGCCAATCGAAATCGCTGGCTGGAATCTGGACCGGCAGTAAACAAGCGGCAAACAGAACCGAAAAAGCACGCCACATATCAATCCTCTTCCTTTGCTTTCTTACTGCCGTTCGATCCATCATTCTTGGCTTTGCCGATCTGCGGAATCCCCATATGGCCACCCAGCTGACTCAGTTCTTCGGGACGAATAGGACCATCTATGTAGACCACGGTCAGTTCCTTCGGCTCAGCGGCGATGACCACGAGGCCCATGATAGTGTCGCTCGTTTTTTTCAGAAAGATGTCTGAGTTTTCACCTTTCGATGATTTGACTCCGACGATGCGGGACCAACCGGGACTCTTCAGTTGCGAGCGAATCGCGTCTACTTCGCTAGGTGAATACTGTCCTTCCTTATCGAATTCAAAGCTGCGCACGTATACGCCTTTCAGCTTGGAGACGAGTTTCTTGACCTGGGCTTCATCCGGATCATCTTTCGATAAAAATCCACTCGCAAGCTGAAGCATCGAGGCGTCGAGCGTCACATCCACCGACTCCGTTGCCCGTTCCGCCAGCTTCGCGAAGTCTACGGGAAATTTAATGTCCTGCGGCAGGGCGTAGCATTTGAATGCCAGAGAACTGGCCGCCAGTAAACCTATAAGGATCGACTTCATTGCATCACCACCTCTGGAAATTCAACACGCTTCAATCTCAGCTTTGCCTCGTGCAGTTCGGAGCCTGCGATACGCATGGCAAGCAGCAGCTGACGCTTGGCCGCTTGACCCTGCAACCGATGCAGGTGCTCGCGATACGCAACACTGCTAACGAACACCAGAATCAGCACTAGCGCGGCCAACGGCCGCCAATACGACGGGAACCACCAATTGAAAGCAGAGCGTTTGACTTTGCGTCTGCTATCGCGTTGCGCTACCCTCTCCAGAACACCTGGCGAAAACGTGTCCGAAGGTTGCCTCCGCGAGAGTGCTTTCTTCAACTCATCTTCAAACGGCGTCATACTTTCTCACTTACTTTGTCTGCTCCTGCCTGGCCAAGCCGGCGTTGGGTCTTTTTACGCAACAGCTCAAGTGCTCGCGAGAGATGCGTCTTCACTGTTGCAGGATTCATATCGAGAGTCCTGGCAATCTCTTCCAAATCCATGTCCTCCTGAAACCGCAGCACGATCACAATGCGTTGCTTTTCCGGCAAAGAGGCGACGATCCGCTCCAGGTAGGAAGAAAGAAAGGTGTCGTGCACGCGCTCGAGCGACGTGGGCTCGTCAGCATCTTCGAGACTGGTTTCGCCACGGCGTTTTCGTTTCCGAGCCAAATCCAAAGCTCGGTGGCTACTTACTCTTCGCAGCCAGAACAAAAGATGGTTGGCAGATTTCATCGATGACCAGTCGCGATGCAGCTGAAGAAACACCTCCTGGGCGAGTTCTTCGGCTGCGACACGATCGTGCAGGAAGTGCCAGCCAATGCTGAATACCATCGCCTTATGTAATTCCAGTGCCTCCGCAAAAGACGGTATCGAATTGGTTTTATCCCTGGTACTCGTGTGGTTTGAGAATGTTGCCAGCAAGCCTTTCGTTCGCTCTCACCAGCTAATTACGAAAACATCGCGGTTCGCGATTCAAAAATATGAACGAGTAGTACGATGCCTTCAAGTGCTCCAATACACCGGCAAAGTCGAGTTCGCGCATCAGCGCAAGATACGGGCCCGAAATAAGTTCTGGTACCGAGTGGCGCATTGGCCGATCTGGATTTGGGTGTTCTTTCTAGCGCCTGGCCCGCTTACATTCCAACTATTTGCGCATGGGCCGAACGGAAACAATCTTCTTTGGCTCACTTTTGTACTGCTAGGAACGGGGATAGCGGCGCTCTTCGGACAGCTTCCAGGTGTGGAGCCTAAGCCGTACATTCTCCGCTTTTCCGAAGACAAGCCGAATCCGATGTACCGGCGCGTCTGCTACACCTTCGCGTGGAATGCGCTGCTTTCTTTCACCCTGCTGAACCTGATCGGCATGGCGGTAGCTGTCGTAACTGGGAAATGGCGACTACGCCAGATCTACAGCTACGGATATGGACCGATCTTTTTGCTTATTCTTGCGGGCGGGTTGTTCGCTGTGTTGCCACGTGTGCGGCGCTCGACTGTAGGGGAGGGTACGGAAAGACGTTACTTTTACGGAACCGTTTGGGCCGTTACAGCTGCCCAGACCGTCGCTCTCATGCTTTGGAAGGCACTCCCAAGAACACACGTTTCCGATGTGCTGGAACTTGTCGCATATTTGGCCGTATTGTGCGGCTTCGGAGCAGCGGCCGCACGTGGGCGCTTGCCGCGCACCAGGCCAATCCTGCCAGGCGAACTGATGGTCGCCGATTGATTTTCGCCCTGTTGACCGGATTCGCCCTCATGCTGGCAGCCGGCGTTGCGTATCAGCAAATCGGCGAGCGGCGGGACCGGATACGCTTCCCGCCGCCAGGCCGAGTTGTGTCGGTTCGCGAGGACTGCCGTCTGCACCTGTATGAGATCGGCAGCGGCACGCCCGCTGTGGTGCTCGAAGCCGGTATAGCCTCCAGTTCGTTGAGTTGGTCGCACGTACAGCCGCTCGTCAGCAGGTTTACTCGGGTAGTCAGTTATGATCGCGCAGGTTTGGGGTGGAGCGAACGCTGCAAAGGACCGCTTGAATTGGCAGCGCTGACTGAGCAGTTGGCAGAACTGCTCCTGAACAGCGGGATTCAGCCGCCGTACATTCTCGTCGGGCATTCATTCGGAGGACTGCTGATTCGTGCTTTCGCCCATAAGTACCCCGAAAGCGTCGCCGGCCTGCTATTCGTGGACCCAGTGTCGATCCATACTTGGGCCGTTTGTTCGGACCGGGACAAAAAACGCCTCGCGACAGGTGTCAGGCTGTCCAGACGCGGAGCTTGGCTCGCCCGTTTCGGCGTCGTGCGACTAACCCTTGCCGCCGCTTCGGCTTCTCGTAAACGATTCACTAAAACAATAACGAAGATAACTGCCGGTAAAGGAACATCGACGCTCCAGCGGCTTGTTGGCGAAGTGCGGAAGCTTCCGCCCGAGGTCGTGCCGATTGTGCGCTCACATTGGAGCCGTCCGGACGGCTTTACCGCAATGGCGAGATACCTGGAGCGCTTACCGAATTGTGCGCATGAGGCGACAAAGATGAATATCTCGCCGAAGATTCCGGTAACCATTCTGTCCGCGGCAAACGCAACACCCGACGAACTCAAGGAACGGGAAAGCTTAGCAGCGCAAAGCCGGCGAGGACGTCACTACCTGGTGGAGAACACCGGACACTGGCTGCATCTGGAAAGGCCCGAACTGGTCGCCTCGAAGATAAAAGAGCTATCGGACAACCCGGACTAGCGATTGCTTTCTTCTTCGGCGTCTCTTGTCGGTCCGGTATCGGCAGCCCAATCGTCGGCGGGAATATCACCGATGTTGGTCAGGCCGAGCCGCCCATCCGTGGGAAGCATGGTCTCCATTCCGTCCAGATCCTGCAGCTCAGCTTCAGGATCGAAACGATCGGACTCGGCATGGCTGATCGACGTCGTTCCCCCGAAACTAGTCGGATCGACGGTCGGTTGCGCATCCCCACTGCCCATCTCATCGGGCCGGGCCTCGTTGTCTCCCGTGTCCTCGCGATCTCCACGCTTGATTAATGCCACGATTTCTGGACGAAAGCGACGTTCAATTGTTTCGCGCGAAGGCTAGGATGGCGAGCTTACGCCGTTAGTCGCACGGTCCAGCCAACGGTAGTAGCCGATTATGGTTTTTCCGTCTTCGATTTGCCCGCTTCGAATCATTTCGCCAACTTCCGAAGAGTCGAACCACTGAATTTTGATTCGCTCGTCGTCCATCAGCTCCTGTTTGCCTTCTGTAAGGTCCTCCGCAAGAAAGATGTCCATCTTTTCACCGACGTATCCCGGGCTCGGCCAAAACCCAGCTAAGTGCGTCCATCTTTTCGCCTGAAAACCTGTCTCCTCGCGCAGCTCTCGCCTGGCGGCCTCAATCGGCTGCTCACCCGGATCGAGCTTCCCGGCCGGCAGCTCCCATAGCTCTTGCGATGCCGGCAACCTGAACTGCCGTACTAACAAGATTCTTTGCAGCTCATCGACTGCCATCATGACCGCCGATCCCGGATGCCGGATTATGTTGCGCTGAATCTCAAACCCGTCCGGATCGATGGCAACCTCGTCGGTCACCGCGAATAGCTTGTTCTTGAAAACTTCGTTAGAGGATATGATCTTCATGCTGAGAGCTGCGACTTTTGAGCAGGGTTCACGCCATCCTGCGTCGCGGGATGGCTGAAGTCAATGGCAGGCAAATCGGGCTTCTCACGCGACAACTCTCTTTCTATATCCGCAACCACATCGCTGTTTACGTTAGAATGCAGCTGCTTCTCCAAACGGCGTAGAGCAACCCCCACAACGTCGCGGTGATGAAGCCGTCCGCCGATACCGGGTCTGTCCGACAATTCCTGCCAAATCTGGTGAACGAGATCGATATCGCTAGGCCAGAGCCGTGGCTGATGCGGTCCCAACGAGTACATATAGGGGCCGCCCGCATCAGGATCGATAATCTCCAGGCTCAGAGCGGGGCGCGGGGCGGGCAAGTCTTCCCAAGCCTCCCCGATTAAACGCGCCTGTTCATCCGGCGAGAGCATCGGCGAAGGACCGATCACGATTCGCGAAGACTTGAGCTGCTGCGCGGCAGAAACCAGAGCGGAAGGTTCATCCCTGCCCGGCACTGTCAACAGTTCAACATGCTTGCCGGCCTTCTCAGCCAAATTCACGACGCGTGTGAAGGTCTCCATTTCACGGGTGCCGCAGATCTGTTCAGGCGCCAGCCGATACTCGCTTGAGCCGATCGGGCCCAATCGATGGACCGCCGCCACCACAACGTCCTGCCTGGAAGGGTTGATTTCATCGAGAACAACCCGCAGGTGACTCAAGCGATTCGGATTACTTGCATCCACCAACACGTTGCCTGGGCGTACATGGACGCCCTCAACCGAAACCGAAGCGTGCTCTTCCAGGCGGAACTTCTCGCCTTTATCCTCTTCCTCGGTGCGCTTGCGCCGGTTGTGCTGCTCAGAGAGGGCGAAGGCAGTAAAGAAGCCGATCGTGAAGATAGAGCCCGAAATGGTAGCTGTCTTTTTGGTAACTACGTTGACCAGGGCCAAAATGAATAACGTTGCCGTGATCAGGATCAACCCGAGCGGGATCTCCGTGTTGCCGATCCTGAAGTTGAGCGGAACCTTCCACTCTCTTGCTTCGGGCCGCTTATAACGCAGCACCAGAACCGACAACGCTTTCATGGCGAAGCTCCAGATGACACCGAAAGCATAAGCCTCGCCGAGCGTGACAACGTTGCCTTTGCTCAGTACGATGGTGACGATCTGGAGAATGACAATCAGGTTGATCAGCCGGTAGGTTGTACCGTATTTCGGGTGCGGACGGCGGAACCAGTCAGGTAAAACTCCGTCTTCGGCAACACGATTTAGCACGCCGTTCGACCCTATTATCGCGGTGTTCACGGCTCCGGCCAGAATCAAGGTTCCAACCAGCACGACGAAACCCTGAAACAGGAGCTTCAATGCCGCAGGACCGACCAGATACATCGAGAGCCCACCGATTAGATTGTCGAGATATTGACCGCGCTCGTTGTCGGGGATCAACATCACTGCGAAGAAAGAGACCAGCGATGTAAACAGCAAGCTGTATACAATCACCACCATGCCCGTTCGCTTGAGGTTCTTGAGTTTGGGAGCTTCCAACTCGCGATAGACTTGGGCCAGTGTTTCGAAGCCGCTCATGGCGAGCAGCGAGTGGCCAAGCCCGACCAGGATCGCTACAAATGTGATAGTTGGCGCAACGGTGCCTTCGAGCCACCCTAGAGCGCCGTTGCCGTAATGCAGGTTGGCTTTGGTGGGAAGCGGAACGGGCTGGAATCCTTTGAGGGCCATGGTCAATCCGCACCAGCAGATCAGAATCACAACCATCACTGTTGTGACATACATGATCTTCAAAGCCTTCTCGCTCGACTCATGAATTCCGATGATGTTTTGCCACCAAAAGTAAATCGTCGCGAGCAAGGCAAACCCGCCAGCAAACAGAGGCGGTTGCACATGCCAGGGCGAATGCGCATAGGCCGCCGTCTGATTGACCAAACCAGCTAAATACAAGCCGGCGCTGACCGCGCTGATAGGACCGGTGAGCACATAGTCGAACATCAGCGCCGAGACGGAGAACTTGGCAAGCGTTGCTCCCATGGCCTCGTGTACGACCCTGTACACGCCGCCGCGGACGAACATGCTGGAGCTCTCGATGTAAATGGCGCGAATGGCGAAGCCGAAGAACATGATCGCCAGGATGAACCAGGGCGCAGACTTGCCGATTGCGTTCTCGGCGATGCCTCCGGCGTAATAAGCGGATGAGGCGAGATCGCTGAGAACGATGGCTGCCGCGCGCCAAAACGAGATGAACGACAGCATCACTGTCGTTGCAACGACGACCTTTGTTTTTGTCGGAAACGTCGGGGTTGTCAAAGCAGGATCTTTGTTAAGAATACCGAAGTTCTGCTGGGCTACTCGGGCCGAGAATAAAGGGAGTCGGCGACATCGGAACCGGTCTGAAATTTCGCTTCTAGCAAACGAGATGCGCCGGGTAGTCTTAAGCAGACTCCCGGCGCATTGCGTCGATTTTCACAGCCGAACTACTGTTTTTTGTCCTTATCCGGCGTCACTGCATTGGCTACGCCCTTAGCTGCATTCTTGGCAGCATGGCCCGTACCGACTGCAATTTTTTTCACGCCGTGGCCGAGGCCCTTGCCCATGTCGACCGCACCGTCGCCTACATGTCCTGTCTTCATATCGTCGGCCATTTCTTTCGTGCCCTGTCCGATGTCCTTGCCACCCTTGGTGTAGGAATGCTTGATATTCTCGCCCGAAGCTTTGAATTGTGTGGCCGGTTCAGCCTGTTTCACGCCAAGGCTATCCAGCGTTTTGGGGCCGATGCGCCCGTCCGCAGTTAAATGCTGCTGGGTTTGGTATTCCTTTATAGCCGCCCGTGTTTTTGGCCCATTCACTCCGTCGACCGGGCCCGGGTCGAGGCCTTTATCCTTTAAAGCCTGCTGAACAGCTTTGACGTTGTCGGAGCCTTGCGCAAACGAAGGAAGCGCAGTAAGCGAGGCAGCCAGGAATAAAGAGGCAACAGTCTTTTTCATTCGATTCTCCTTAGAGCTTAAGTTCGCCACGACAAAGCCGTTATCCAGTGGCGTCCGCTCATTCCCTATGTTTGACGATGGTCAACAAGTAACGTAACGGATATGCAATTCGATGATACTACTTCGCATAAAAGGAACGTCTAATTCAGACACTCTGAAAGGTTATTAACCCGGCGCTCCATCAACTCTGCTTGGCCCTGAGGTCCGTGTTATGTTGGATTTCATGCCCGCCGCGGGCCCTTAGCTCAGTTGGTTAGAGCGCTACCTTGACACGGTAGAGGTCACAGATTCGAGTTCTGTAGGGCCCACCATATTTTCAGCAACTTACGGCCATTCCTTGAACGGCGTGAGGGTGCTGACGGGTTTAGAGAAAATCAGGCCGCCGCCTTTTTCTTCCCCGTCAGGGGGCTTGCGACGGCCACCAATTGACGAGAAGTTTGATGCTCGCGCTGAAGCTCTCGTCGCAGAGTCACAGTAATGGTTAGGTCCGCGGCTAAATACGGCTTCCTCTCTTTCTCGGCAATTATCGTTTGTTTTGGCGTTCTGGTTGGCTACTGCGTTGCCATTCCTGGTTCGGTTAATTGATGGGCTTCATCTCAGCCCTACAACGCCTCCCACGTCTGACCTTGCCTTCTTTGTTCGGATGACCATAAGGATTATTTTTTGGAATCGAGTTCTTTGTACTTGTATGGCTAATCGTGGGTGCCTTGTGCGAAAACGCGTTGTCGCGACGGATCAACGATCTCGGGAGAAAGCGTCATTGGCGGTGGCCTTTTGAGTATCGCCTCTGAGAGTCTGAGCCTCATTCATGCGCGTTGCGCGCCGACGAGAAGCCGATAGAATGAGGTATGGAAACGCCGGAAGTCGACAGGTTCTGGGATGACTGCCCCATCGTCGGTCGCGATCCGCAGATGGTTCACGGCGCTCCCGTCGTGAAAAATGAGCGCGGTGAGCTGACTCGTCTTCCGGCTGATACGCTGACCGGAAACGTTGAGTCTTTCATGGAAATCGATGGAATGACCGAAGATCAAGCAATTGATGCAACTCTGGAGTGTTTCCCCGCAACCCCTGGCGGGAAGGATACGCTGCGCAAGCTGCTCGCATATCAGGAATCCCACCTCAACCAAATGCAGCCCGTTCGTTGAAAACGATTCTCGACGAAGGCGTCCCGGAAGGGCTTGTTTACTATCTGGTTGGTCACTCGGTCTCAAATGTGCAGATTGAGGCCTGGAGCAGCGTTAAGAACGGAAAATTGCTTAATCTGATCGAGCAGTCCGGCTTTGAGGGCGTTCATCACGAACGACAAGCGTATGGAGCGCGACAGGAACTGGCGCTCCGCCCATTTGCCACGCTCCTTCTCAGCACGAATCACTGGCCGACAATGCGCGCTTATTCTCTGCGAGCATACGGTCAGCATATCCCGCCTCCGTTCGCGCGCTCACCCTCGTACCGTCCGAGCGTCTCGCTGATCTGCAGGACGGCTTCAGAGTGCGCCTCGGTAATCATCGGCCAAATACCGGGTTATGAAGGACCAGCAAGTTTCCGGTACTTGTTAGCGGTCCCGTACTGGCGTCTTCGCCCTAGCTAGTTCTTTTCTTTTTAGTCACGGTCTTTCTTTTAGCTCTCGTCACTTTGGGCTTGACTCCGCGGCGGTGAACTTCTTCCTCCATCAAATCATCTGCATCCATCCATCCTCTTGTTGGCCGGAAGACATATAAAAATTCGGAGCTTGTGGGTGCTGAATCTGGCCTCTCCAGTGATTTCCAGAGCTTTTAAGGACTTCGAGTGCCAACGACGCCCTTTAGTTCTAATTACTTGATTATGCTCACTTCTTTGACAAGGTAGAGGTCACAGTTTCGAGTTCTGTAGGGCCCACCATTCCTCTTCTCAACTCCCCCGTCAGCCCGATCTGCCCTACACCAACACAGTAAATGCAGACTCGGTCCGCTCCACCGGCCTGTACGTTGTATCCCGCTCCAACGGTTCCCGCCCGGCTTCCCGAATCAACCGCAGCAGATCCTTCCGCCTCAGATGCTGCGCCGTGGTCGCTCCCGCATCATGGTAAATCTTCTCTTCCACCACCGTTCCGTCAATATCGTTGGCCCCGAAACGCTGAGCGATTTGGGCCACGCTCGGCGTCATCATGATCCAGTACGCCTTAATATGCGGAATATTGTCGAGCATCAGCCGTGAGATAGCAATCTGCTTCAAATCATCGAAGCCGCTCGTCTTCGGCAGATGACTCAGGGCAGTGTTTTCCGGATGAAACGCCAGCGGGATGAACGTCACAAAGCCGTGGGTCTCATCCTGCAGGCTGCGCAAGCGAACCAGGTGATCGGATAGATCCTCGGCCGTCTCAAGATGTCCATATAGCATCGTGCAGTTGCTCTTCAAGCCGAGTTCATGGGCGATTCGAGCAGTCTCAAGCCACTCGTTCCCATCGATCTTGTGATCACAAATAATTCGCCGCACACGCTCGGAGAAAACCTCCGCGCCGCCGCCCGGCATGGAGTCTATTCCGGCAGCCCTCAAGCGTTCGAGCGTCTCTCGAAGAGAGATCTTCGCGCGTTTAGCTAAATAGGCAACTTCCACCATCGTGAAAGCCTTCAGGTGGACACCGGGATAGCGCTCTTTCAACCCTGCGATCATTTCGCAAAACCAATCGAGACTCAGCTCCGGATGAAGGCCGCCGACAATGTGAAACTCCGTAACGGCCTCTGCATAACCTTTGCCTGCCACCTCCCAAACCTGCTCCAGCGACATCGTGTACGAGGTGGGATCTTTCGCTTTCTTGCCGAATGCGCACAACCGGCAACTCGCTACGCAGACATCCGTCGGATTGATATGCCGGTTGACATTGAAGTAAGTAACTTGCCCATGCAGGCGCTCTCGTACCTGATTCGCTAAGTAGCCGAGCGCCAAAATATCCGGACTTCGGAACATAGTTACTCCGTCGTCGTAGCTGAGTCGCTCACGCGCTTCTACTTTGTCGAAGATCGGCCGCAACCTACGGTCCTCTATTATGGGCGAAGCAATTACTTTGGAAGAAATCATTCTTGTTAGCTTTTCTACGCTATAAGTACCGGCGTCCAAGCAGAATATCGGCCGCCCAAAACACAAAAAACAACACGCTCACATACCCGTTCACGGTAAAAAAGGCCGCGTTCACTCGCGAGAGATCCGTCGGCTTTACTAACGAGTGTTCATAACTCAACAGCGCTGCTACCGCGGCGACTCCCACCAGACTCAGCGCCCCCAAGTGAAAGCATGTCACAAGCGCAATCAAACATACAATCATGCCGAGGTGCAGCACTTTCGCCATCTGAAGGGCACGCGCAACGCCGAACTTCCGGGGAATGCTGCACAGTCCCTCCGCGCAGTCGAACTCGAAATCCTGGCAGGCATAGATCACGTCAAAGCCTGCGGTCCAAAAGACTACGGCGCCTGTTAGCCAAAGGATTCGAGAGTCCAGCGCGCCTCGCATCGCAATCCATGCCGCCGCCGGCGCGATTCCCAGGCAGAAACCGAGGATCAGATGCGACCACAAAGTGAACCGCTTGCAAAATGAATAAAAGAAGAGAACAGCCAGCGCGAGCGGTGACAGAACGAAGCACCAGAATCCTAACTCGCGTGCGGCCCAAACGAATACCAGGATCGAGGCAACGGTAAAACCCCACGCAAAGCGGGTCGACAACAATCCGGCCGGCAGATGCCGCTGGGCCGTGCGCTTGTTCCGGCCGTCGATCCCGGCGTCTAAGATTCGGTTGAAAGTCATGGCAGCCGACCGTGCCGCGACCATGGCCACCACAATCCAGAAGAACCGCCAGGACAGTCCTGCGATGTGAAAACCGCTGTCGCGCCAGGCGAGCAATGCACCCGTCAAAGCAAACGGCAGTGCAAATACCGAATGCTCGAACTTGATCATCTCGAGCGTCAGCCGCAAGCGTGGCAAGAAGCCGTGCATTTGTTCTTACAGCTACTATCTTAGGGGATGCCGCCCGGCTATCCGGCGGCGCAACTTATGAATCTTCAGCAACTTCAGCAACTCCTCGAAAGCGTTCGCAGCGGCGAAACGCCGGTCAGCGCTGCGGTCCAAAATTTACGAGACCTCCCCTTCGAAGATCTCGGCTTCGCCAAGGTCGATCATCATCGGGCCGTTCGCCACGGTATGCCGGAGGTCATCTTGGGAAAAGGAAAAACGCCGGATCAGGTGGCCGGTATCGCGGCCGCATTGCTCGCCAAATCTCGCAATCTGCTCGTTACCCGTGCCAGCGCCGAAATGGCTGAACGGGTAAGCGCCTTGACGAACGAGACGGAATACTTCCCTGCCTCGGGTGTCATTCGCGTGTGGCGCGATCGCAATATTGTCGGTAAAGGAAAAATTGCGGTCATCTGTGCCGGGACTAGCGATCTGCCTGTGCTCGAAGAAGCGCAGCTGACGGCCGAGGTCATGGGCAACCAGGTGGACGCGATCTGCGACGTAGGCGTGGCCGGCATCCACCGTCTCCTTGAGCAGCGAGAACGCCTCTCTAGTGCTCGTGTCGCAATCGTCTGCGCGGGCATGGAAGGCGCTCTTCCCAGCGTTGTTGGCGGCCTAGTCGGCTGCCCTGTCATCGCGGTCCCGACCAGCATCGGGTACGGCGCCAGCTTCAACGGCCTCGCCGCACTCCTTGGCATGTTGAACAGCTGTGCCAGTAACGTCACCGTTGTCAACATCGACAACGGTTTCGGAGCCGGTTACGTCGCAAGTCTGATCAATCGAATGTGAATTTCAGAGATACGGCACGTTCGTCACGTTGACCGTACGATTCAGCGTGTATCTCCGGCCGTCAGCGGCCAGGGCTCGAAGCTGAATCGTGTGCTGTCCATTTGCGAGCGCGCCGGTATCCAGCTGATAAGTCCAACCGACATTCGGACATCCGCCTGCGTTTGGATAAGCTGCGCAAACGTCTGTCCGCACCACCCCATAGTTCGCCAGTCCGCTGAGCGTGCCGTCAACAAGGACACCAACACTTACGATCTGCGCGCCCGAGAGATCGACGGCCCATCCTGCCAGTTGCAGCTCGCCTGTGACCTGCTGATTCGCAATCGGCTGATCCACAAAAATCGTAACTGGGTTTCCGGTTGAGTTCGATACTTGAAAACCGCTGATGAAGGTCGAGCTCTGCCCGCCGGCTGTGGTCCCGGTCACCTCGAGGCTGTGCTGTCCGTCACCTAAAAGGGTCGTGTCGAGAAAAAAGCTCCAGCCCACATTTGGACAGCCCGGCTCCCCCGCATACACTGCACAGACATCCGCTCTCGTGCTTCCGTAAGAAGCGTTGCCGACTGAAACTCCGTCAACCGCAATCTTAATTTCACCGATGGCGGAAAGTTGGTCGAAAGCCCACCCATTGATGGTGACGACGCCGCTGAGCGCCCCGCTTTGTGGGCTGGGATTGTCCACGAACAGCTTCATTGGATTCGCGTCCGTCCAGTTTGCAACGGTGAATGCGGACGATACGGCACTTTGCCCCGCCGAATGAGTCGCAATCACGCTAATGGTGTGCGAGCCGTTCGCCAGCTCTGTCGTGTCGATCGGAAACGTCCATCCAACATTCGGGCAATTGTTATCACCCGGGTATATAGCGCATACATCCGGACGTTGAGCCCCATAACTAGCCTGCCCATAAAACCCGCCGTCGATGTAGATGCCTATCCCGCTGATCGTAACGGAACTGCTGACAGCCCAACCGCGAAAGGTAGTGGAGCCTTGCACGACCGAGTTCTCCGCGCTCGGAGAATCGGTGAACATCAGAACCCGGCTACTCGTTTGCGTGTTTGCGACGTAGAAGGTTTGAGTCGATTTCGTGTACTGGCCCGTTGCCGTCTTTGCCGTAACCGTCAGCGCGTGCAGTCCGTTCACGAGTTGCGTCGTATCGACCGGAAGGTTCCAGCCGACGTTAGGACAACCGGGACGTCCGGGATACACGGCGCACACATCGTCACGAACGTCACCGTACGTTGCGTTCCCAAACGATACCCCGTCAATGCTAAGGGCGACATTGTTGATCGGCGCCGACGTCCCGATCGCCCAACCTCTGAACTCCGCGGTTCCAGTAAGGGCTCCGCTTTGCGCGCCCGGCTGATCGATGAACAGGCTGAGTTGGTTGGAAGTATTGTTCGCGACCGTGAAGCTACTTGTCGTCGCTGAGCGTTGTCCTTCCGACGTGCCCGCGCTGACCGCTAGACCATGAACTCCGTCCGCAAGCTGAGTCGTATCGAAGCCAAAAGTCCAGCCGACGTTCGGACATCCCGGTCTACCCGGATAAGCTGCGCAAACATCCGGACGGTAGGCTCCCGTTTGTGCTGTGCCGACACGAGCGCCGTCTACCGAAATCTCTACCTGAGTGATAGCGGCAACGTCGTTAAGTGCCCAGCCTCTGAACACGGTGGAACCACTTACTGGACCACCCGAACTCGGAGCGTCAATGTAGATATTAACGGGAGCCGACTCAGCAGTCCAGTTTGCGACCGTAAAGGGTACAGAGTCGGTGTATGTCTTTCCGGCACTCGTCGTCACCGTGGCGTCAAGGGTATGTCCTCCTGCGACAAGCTGTGTCGTATCGACCGCAAACGACCAGCCGACATAAGGGCAATTTGCGCTCTGATACACACCGCAGACATCGCTTCGAAGCAGGCCATAGGTCGCGTTTCCGTAGGGCACAGAGTCAATCGCCACGCTTACCGACGAAACTGTGCCGGTATCGGCCAGAGCCCAGCCCCGAAACGTTGCGGTGCCTGCTACGCTCGCATTCGATGAAGGCCAGTCGAAAAACGTGCGAATCCTCGGAAGATTAAGCGGAGCGCCGCCCGCTGTGCTCCAAAAAGAAACCAAGTTGGCGATGTTAACGGAACCAAGTCCGGTGACCAAGTCATATCCGACTCCGGTCTGATAAGCGGCATTGCTGCTTCCATATCCAGTTTCGCCCGGCACAGCGTTATTGCCGACCGTAACATCGGTGAAAATGCAGCCCGATGAAGCTGTGCCATTCGAACCATTGCAGGAGCCGAAAGACTCGGAGCCAGCCAAACTGTAGAGTCTGCTGTTTGGCGCTCCCTGCCGCGATCCCATTGACTGTACGATCAACGCCATCACTCCTGCGAACGACGGCGTGGGGGCAGACGTGCCGCTGATTCCGGAGAACGAGATTTTGGTATTGCCTGCCGAACACGATCCGTCCAGGCAAAGCAGATAAGGATCATGGGACGCAGCTGTAAAGGAAATGTCGGGAACGTCGCGCGCTCCATCATTGGGGATTCCAGCCACTCCAGACTGCCAGGAGGGTTTAGCAAACAAAGTGCTCGCGCCGCCGCTGCCCGCCCAAATGCCTGCGTCATTCTTCCCGCACTGGGCCACCGTGCAACTCTCGTTCCAGGCCTCTTCCGGTATGTAGCCCACGACCGATCCTCCATTGCTGTCGTTCGAGGAGTTCCAGTAGCTCGCTCCCGCCACCGCGCTTTCATTCAGTTGCGTACCGCCAATTGCGAGGTCGTAGGGTGTCGCTGCTAAGATGTTGACCGAAATCGGGCCGCTTGCCACCGTCACCGAATTCGGATCGTCACAGCCCTCTGCGCCGGAGTCGCCCGCCGACACTGTGTATGTGATGCCCTGCGCTGCGGCCTGTGCGGCCAGAGAAGAGTAAAACTGCCCTTCGGCCGCCGTGTAGTTGGCTTCGCAATCGCCGTAGCTCTCCGTCATCACATCGGCAAGGTTATTGTCGATGATGTACTCCTCCGAGAGGTCTACGCCATCGGTTGTGTTTGTCGATGCCGAGATTACCAGGTCAACCGTGGCCGACGGCGCGATGGCGCCCGCCCAGGAAGTGTCGAGGACTGCCTCTGTTTCGTCCCCGTCCAATTGACCCGGATCGGACCCGTTAATAAATACTTGGGGAGAATTGGCCGAGAGCCCGAAAGCATTTCGAAAATCGGCGATGTCCTGAAGGTTGACGTTGCTTCGGGATACCACCGCGACACTGGCCCCGGTCCCGTTTATGCCGCTGCCGTACAGCTCGCTGATCCCGTATATCCTCGCAAAGTCTTCCGGAGCCAGCGCATGCAGCCCCTTGCTGCTGGTAAACTGCGCTCCCGGGCTACTTGACGCGACCGTAGCGATCTTGGAGTCCACTCGGGCGATCTGGGGCGCTTTGCGGAAGTTGTGGAGCGTGGACACGCCGGCGACCACAGAGGCGAGCGCCGCAGGGATTTGGGGATCGCTGGCGTTCGCCCAGTGCGCTTTGCCCCCAACCGTGAACTTGTGAATCTCCGTGTGGAAGGCTTGGGCGATTTGGCCCGCGTTCCCCGAAAACTCGATCAGGTTTCTGCCGTTGGCTACACGGCCGATTGCGAACCCGTGCGATTGAAGCCAGTCCGTTACTGTCTGAATATCGGCATCCGAGGCGCCGAAACGTTGCCCGAATTCCTGCGGAGTGAGCCACTTGTGATACTGCGCGGAGCTCATGTCCTGCTGGTCCTTCAGCAGCTGCTCAAGCGCTGCACTTTGTGACGCGCTCGGCTTGAGAACCAGGAGCATGCGGCTCATAGCCAAATCAGCTGGCGCGGGCCCTTGGTCGAACTCCGCCCGGGCAAGCGGGTGAGTGTTTCCCCGCAGAGTGCGAAGCGGGGTGTCTTGAGCGAGAGTGGAGGAGCCGGTCAGGGCGAGCAGCGCCGCAGCAAGGAGAATGGGACCCGTATGTCTGCGCATTGGGAAAACTTTTGTGCTGATTTTTACCAAACGAACTCCGGGCTGGGTTCGTTTCTTAATTTTTTAGCCTGTCAATCGGCCGAGACGCTCCGCAGCCGCCTCGAGCGTTTCCAATTTCTTCGCAAAACAAAAGCGGATCAGATGCTCACCGTTGGCGGGATTGGAGAAAAAGCTTGATCCAGGAACAGCTCCAACTCCAGTTATAGTAACAAGATGGCGACAAAAGCTAACGTCGTTCTTGAATGGAAACGATGTGGTGTCGCAAAGAACGTAATACGCCCCCTTCGGTAAATAGGGATGAAAGCCGGCCTGGCTCAAAATGCCGACCAGCAGGTCTCGTTTCGTTTCGTAATTTCGGGCTAGAGCCGAGTAGTACTCATCCGGGAGTCCCAGAGCCGTCACACCCGCCTGCTGTAAAGGAGCGGGAGCGGCCACAGTCAAAAAGTCGTGAACTTTGCGGATCGAAGCCGTCAGATCCGGCGGAGCGATGATCCAACCGACTCGCCACCCGGTCACCGAAAAGGTTTTGCTCAAGCTATTGACCAGCACGCATCGCTCTCGCATACCCCGCAACGTAATTGGGGGTATATGGCGCGCTCCATCGAAGATGATGTGCTCGTAGATCTCGTCCGTGATCAGCAGACATTCGAACTCCTGGCATAGCTCCGCGATGAACGTCAGTTCTTCGGCCGAAAAAACCTTGCCGGTCGGGTTGTTCGGCGAGTTAAGGACCACCGCCCTAGTTCGTTTCGTAAAAACGGCCCTTAGCTCGTCAGCGTCGAATTTCCAGTCCGGCGGCCGCAGCGTCACGTAGCGGCAAACGGCCTCGCTCAAGAGCGAATCCGGCCAGTAGTTTTCGTAAAACGGCTCGAACACGACAACCTCGTCGCCGGGGTTCAACAACGCGAGCATGGCGGCTATCATGCCTTCGGTGGCACCGCAACAGACGGTAATTTCCCGTTCTGGATCGAGATCGAGGCCATAGAAGCGGCGGTAATACTCTGCGATTGCATCGCGAAACGGCTTCGCGCCCCAGGTGATCGGGTACTGGTTGATGTCGTCGGCTATAGCCTGCTGGGCTGCGGCTTTCACCTCGGGCGGTGCCGGAAAATCCGGGAATCCTTGCGCCAGATTTACCGCCCCATGCTGGAGAGCCAGCCGGGTCATTTCCCGGATGACGGACTCCTTGAATCTCCCGATACGCGCACTGGCGGTCCGGCTAGCGATAGCAGTTGGCATGCTGCGATTGTAAACGGATGTTAGACCGATCGTGGGCGTCTCCGCCGTGCTTTGCCCTTGGGAGCCGGTTTCGGGCGATAGGCAGGCACGTCGGGGACGGTCCCCGCATACAAACGACTGTAGACATCCGCATTTCGCAGAACGACCTGAATGTAGCCCCGGGTCTCATGAAACGGTACGGCTTCGATGAACTCGGCAGGCTCTCGAAACGGCCCCCAAGTACGCCAGAGATTCGCCCTGCTTGGCCCGGCGTTGTAGGATGCCAGCGCTAGCTCCGTCTGGCCGCCGTAGGAGTTCAGCAAATTGTGAAAGTAGTAAGTCCCGAGCTGGACGTTACGGTCTGACGTGAGAAGTTGATCCGAGCTCATGCGCCGAATACCGAAATGGCGGGCGAGCTCTCGGCCAACTGGCGGAAGAAGTTGCATGAGTCCATAGGCGTTCGCGTGCGAGATGACGCGAACGTTGAACTCGGATTCCTGGCGAATCAGAGCCGCAACGAGAAAAGGATCAAGGCTCTGGTCCCTGCTGTACCGATCGATGGCCGGACGGTAGGGAAAGGGAAAGGCAAGCTGCCAAAACGGTGTGGGCGCCTGATCGAACGGCATAAAAAGATAGTTAGGTGTGTAGGCTTTGATGTATCGCAAGGCCTGGTCCGGTTCGTTTCGCTGTGCGGCGAACTTGGCGAGTTGATAGGCATAGACATTCTCCTGCTCGCCATCGTTTTTCGCGCCGAATTTAAGCTCGCCGTCCGCCAGATCGGTTAGCCCGGTGAGCTGCAGCAACTGTGCACGATCGATGCGCTTCTGTGCTGTACTGCCGGGAGCAAAGCTTGGAAACTCCGGACGCGGCGGCCATTCAACGGAACGCAAGAACTGCAGTGTCGCAGCCTCGGGTGTGGCCGCTTCCATCCCGGGATCTTTTAAACGACTTCGGGCCACAACTGCAAAGTAGGTGTTCGGAAAGCGAAGGATCAGCTCGTCGTAACAAGCGCGGGCGACAGAAAGCTGATTTTTTCGTTCTTCGAAGCGGCCAAGGAAATACAGCGCGTTGTTCACGTCGGTAGATGCGGGGTATTGGGCGATATGCTTGCGCAGTAAATCGAAGGTGTCGGTTCCATCAGTTCGATAGCTGTCGTAAGCGACGCGCCAACTGCACCAAGCCGCACGCGGATCGTTCGGAAAGGTTACGGCACAAGCGCGGTAAAGAGGAACGTAAGTAACGATATCGTTTTCCACGCGGGCCTGATCGGCTACGAAGATCAACGCATCCAATCTCCAGAGCGATGCCGGATGTTGTTCCTCCAGATGAGCGAGCATGTCTTTGACTTCGGCGTGGCGATCAAGTTTTCGGGCACAACGGATCAAGTAACTCAACCGCTCGGCATCGGCTTCGCTTTCGTCGACTTTCAATTCGTGTAGATATTGAAAAGCTGCACTGGCATTGCCGCTCAGGTAATCCACTTCGCCTAATCGCACGCGCGCCAAATCTCGTTCGGTGCCGCCGAGTTGAGGAATAGCGGCAGTTAATTCGATGCGGGCATCTGCTGGTCGCTTAGCATTGATCAGCTTTTCAGCGCGGCCAAGCATGGCATCGGGCATCACTGGCGGATACGCGTCACCGAGTTTTGTCTTGATTTCGACTAAGGCATTCGCGGCATCAGTCGCTTCTTTGGCAACGGGATAACGGTAGTAGACACGCTGATAATATTCGGCAGCTTGCGCTAGGTCGCCTGTACCTTGATAGCTGCGAGCTAATAGCAGATCGCCCTCGGGCTGCGGGATGCGATCGTAGTACTTCTTTACCAGCTCGAGCGCCTGCTTTGGGTTATCGCCGTCAAGCTGAGCCCGCACTCCGACAGCGGCCGCCGGACCGACGAGAGGTGAGAGTGGCGCCTGATCGAAGACGTGAGCAGCAGCCTTGCCGACCTCGGCATAGTTCTTCAGCCTGTATTCGGCTTCGGCACGAATGTACTGGGCGTAGTCGTCCAGAAGCGGCGCTTGCTTCGAGGCTGACGCGGCGTAATCGACCGCGGCTTCAAGATGGTTTTGGTCCAGCTCATGCCGAGCCACCGCGATCAGTCCGGCGGCTCCAACCGCCTTAGGAGCTTGCGGCTTTGCAGGAGCCTGTTTCTTTTTGACGTGCTTTGTTTTCGCCGGAGCGTTGGACAATGCCAATGCAGCTTGCGAGTTGAGAAGAAACGCGAAGACCGAGACAGCGCAACGGCCTCTCGCCCCGGGGCTCCTAAACCAATTGGCCCGGATAGTCCGCTCCTAACTTTTCCGGACGACCTTCAGCAGCAGTTTTTACAAGTTCCAGGTGGAGGTAATCGACCATCGACGGAATCTTCATAAATTGTCTTCCGTAGGTCTCGCGAGCCTTATCTATTTCTACTTGTAGCAAGGTGTAAAGATTGTTCTGGTCTCGCCCGGCCCGGCAAGCCTCGGCTCGCAACAGCTGCATTTCAGCAACAGCTACTCGCGAGAAGCGCTGCGCTTTGATATGCAGCGCGCGCTGCGCATCGTCCAGGTCGGCCCACGCAGGACGCGCGAGCGGCAACTTCGGAGCCTCTCCTTGGGCGGGAACAGGCGCGATTTTAGAATGGAGGGCCTGGTTGGACTGGCGCTCGAGAACGGCGCCTGCCATGCCCGAGACGAGTTCCAGGGCATCTAGGTCGATTGCTTCGTCTTCCACTACGAATAAGACGGCTACTGCGCGTCCTGCGTTTGCAATGGGGAACAAGCGAACGCGGGCGGAGAGATCCGAAACGCTTAGAGCCGAACCGACCTCTCCGGCAGTGCGAAGCGCCACGGTTGTTTCCCCCGATTCGACGACCCCGGCGAAGGCACTCGCCGAAGATGTGTCGAAACTAAGATCGTCAGGAGCGTCCAGATTCAGCTGGGCGCGAAGCTGTAACGTGCGGTTCCGGTAGGTGAAGAGTCCGAAAGCTCCGCTGAATTGTGCAGCTCCATCCCGAACCGCCGAGATCCATTGTTCCTCGGTTTCGTAGTGGCGGAGACGGCGGAATATCTGATTAAGTTCCGCAGCGAGTTGGGACCGGGCAGTGCGCCGAGCCGCGAGGCAAGAGGAATCGAAGTCCCGTTTTAGCGTCTCCCACGCGGGTTCAAGAACATGCATTAGGGGCTACTTCAAAAGTTTAGCTTGGGGAATGTGAACTGATGATCTGGAAACTGGTGTCGAAGATCAACGGGGAGACATTCGTCGATTGACCAGTTTCATGAGGCTTGGCGCTGCTCGACGGAGTCCGCTGCGTAGTCGAGCGCCGCGAGGACTTGTTCGCGAGTCACCGTCGGAAACGACCGCAGGAATTCGTCGATAGATCTGCCCCGTCTTCAGGTGATCGAGCAGGTTCTTGAATGGAACCCGAGTCCCTCGGAACACGGAGAAGGAGCCACCAAGGATCTGGGGATCTTTAACGATCACTGTTTTAGAATCGACCATTGTGTTTCTAAATTTTGTCACAAAAATCGCTTTACGAAAAGCGTTACCGAAAGGCGAGACTCACGGTTATGGCGGAGTTGCTTCGGATAGCAGGCAACATGCGGGCACTATTTTGAAAAAAGCTTCCTGATTGTCACCATTGACAAGAACAGCTTTCTATCCTCTCCGGGCATCAATGTGAATTCGTGGTGGAGGTAAAACCGTCGGGCATTATCGTCATACGCGTCCACTACAACTCCGATTGAGCCCATTTCGCGAGTGTTCTCCAGACTGCGACGTAAAGCATCCAGGAGCATTAGCTGTCCCAGCTTCTGGCCCTGCCGCTCCTGGCTTACAGCAAGCCTCCCCAGAAGCGTGGCCGGAAGAAGAGGGTACCTCGGCAGCTTTTTGACTGCTGCAGCCGGCAAATCGGTAAGGCGAATTCCGCAAGCGGAAAGCGTGTAGTAACCAAGGATCGTATTGCCATCTTCAAGAAGTACGAAAGGCGCGGCAACGCTCCGCTTGGCATCCTGTCCGGCATGACTGCGGAGATATCGATCGAGCTCAGGCACGCCACTGCAGAAGGTCGTCCTGTCATGCCGCTCACCCAACGGCTCTATGGAAAGATGGATCGCCTCCACTTAAGCGCCAAGACGTTGCTTGTACCGCTTTGCCGCTTTCCGAAGTGTGGGACCAGGTGTTGGCGCAGGAGCAAGGAGAGCTTGCACAAAAGACTCAGTGTTCTTAGCACTCAGAATGAGCATCGTACGTTCCTGGAGCGTACGTTCGGCAGCTGACTCTGCACTTTGAAGAACAAAGTCCGTGAGTGTTCGTCCTTCGAGATCGGCGGCGCGCTGGATCAGAATTTTCTGGTTTTCGTTGAGCCGGGCATCAAACCGATAGAGCTTGGAGTTCTGCTCTTTCCGACCGACACTCTTTACACGTTGAGGCATGCCCCTCGTTCCCTCCAATATGAGTGTACGTATATAACCCGTACGTGTCAAGAAACTTGGGGCTAATCTGTGCTATTGCGCACCCGAGCTATCGTACAGATGCTCGCACTGCGGGTGTGGACAGAGTTGGAGTGCCTGGGCGTGCCCCTGAGACAGCTCCATCTTTCGGCAAAACCGAAACCGGAGCGGAGGCCGTTTCGCCGGTCAAGGAATTGACGAAATGCATCTGTTCCCCGGCATGAGCCAGGTTCACAAGGAGTTTTCCATCGCTCTGGCTGGCAGCTTCCCCGTTCCACTCATCGCCGTTCTGCAAAGCCTGGAGATTAGAGAACCGAAAATCCGGCCAACCATCCGCAAAGGAGAATTGAAAGAGACCGGCGATGGTACCGAAAGTTTCGTCCGGTGACAGCGCGAGCGCTTCGCCGGAGAAGGAGCCTTCGGCTTTCAAATTTCGCAGGAACTCCTTGTTGACTCCTACCGCCGTAAGCCGTCCCTCGGCATTCACGAACCCGCCGCTCCAGGGATAACGGACAGCTTCTGCAACAAAGTCCCAACGGGGGCTGCTCGAAGCAAGACTGACCGTGCCGCGCCCCTTGATTTGCCCTTGCGGCAAGTTCAGCGACAGATCGGAAAACTGTACATCCGATCCTTGCCATAAAAGATGAGTCGAGAGCGCACCGAGTGGGGTTTTGTCGACCGAGAACGCGTGAATGAACAAATCGCCTTCGAGGTCGCGTGAGCTCAACCAAGCGGGAACAGTGAGACGCCGGAAGCGCAGTCGGGCCCAGAGGCTGTCGGCCGGCAGGAAGGGAGCAAGAGCGGCTTCGAGATCGGCTATATCGGCGGCGGCCAGCTCTACCCGGGCATGTTCTTGGTGTTTTCCGAAAATGCTGTAGCGGTAAGTAGCGCGCACAGCCCTCCCGCCGAGATTGGCGCTGAAGTGATCCAGAGAAAAGCTTTGGTTATTAAACTCCACACGGCCGCGAGAGGACTCAAGCGGAGTTGCCAAGCCGGGCACATTCAGTGTCGCGTCAGCCAACTCGAATTGGCCGGACCATGATGCCGGTAATGGACTGCCCGCCCGATCGAGAGCCGAAGCGCTGTATGAATATGCGAGTTGACCGCTGATGCTGCCGTCCTGCACGGCGACAAGCGCGGGCAGACCACCGAACCAAGCTGTCGTGAGCGACTTGAGTTCGCCTGCCGGAAGATCGGAGGCGCTGAGCTCGGCATTGGTTCGCTGGCCCGAGAAGAAATAACTTCCGCCAATCTGCAGCATTCCTTGCTCCGTGCCCCGAATGCTCACCGGATCGAAGCTAACGCGGTCGCGAGACACGGTCACGTTAACGGCGGCGGCTTGCAGAGCCGGAGCTCCGCGGAGAGTTGCCGAGGCATCATCGATCGCCAGCCCACCCGACCAGCCTGAATCGCTGGAATAGCCGATGGCTCCGTTCAAAGCGCCCGTGAGTGCAGCTCCGGAGGGTAAGACGATTCCCATGCGCGCAGCCAGTGGGAGAAGATCCGCAAGCGGGGCCTGCTTGAACTCTGCCACGAGCGAACCCGGGGCATGTGCAAAGAAATCCCCTACGCGCAGATGGAGAGCGACAGGCGTTGTCTGACCGTTTTCGAGCGGGACCGTCCTGAGATCGAAGCGATGAGCCATCAGGTCCAGATCGCCCCGGTAGCGGACCGTCCACTGTTCGCCGCTGGAAGGGAGAAGATCCCAACGATGCACGTCTTTCAAACGCACCTCGCCTTCAAGTTTCAAAGCTGTGGCTGGACCCTGAACGTGCAGCTTCGAGCTCACGGTTCCGTGGACCCCCGCATCGTTTCCCTCGATGAGCGTTGTAAGCTCGCTCAGGTTGCTTGGGTCGAGATCGATTTGTCCTTCGATCTGACTCGAGCTGGCAGCGGAAGAACCCGATGTCCAGTTCACGTCGCCGCGAAAATGACCAAAGCCGACCCCCGCGCGATCCGTGCGGGAAGGAGAACCCGAGAAGCGAATGTTCACTTTGCCGGAGCGCTTCGGATAAATCGATAGATCCGATCCGGAGATGTATAGCGTGGTCTTGCGAACACCGAATTTAAAATCGATACGCCCATCCGAGACCTCGAACGCGGGAATGAGATCGAGCGGAGCGTGGCGAGGAGCGCTGAGACGCTGCACCAGCTGGACCACGTTCCAGGTTCCGTCGCTCGCTTTGACCAGATTCAGAGAAGGGTCAACCAGCCGCAAGCTGGTGAAGCGTATTTCCCCGCCGAGGAGCTTGTCGAGCCGAACACGGGCCTGCAAAATGGGAACGTAGCCAAACGGTTCGATGCCGTACCGGGTGTCTTCGGCGATGGTCACGTTTTCAAGCGAGAAACCCGGCCCCGAGAAGACTGTGAAGTAGGCTTTATCGAAGGTGACCTTGCGTCCCAGGGAGGCTTCAAGGGCATCCTTAATACGGCCACTGAAGCGCGCGGCGTTTACGAAAGGCGCGACGATGCCGGTAAATATCAGGAGCATCGCCACAACAAGCAATGCGCGAATGTATCGTGCGATCGGCTTTCTCGTCTCTACAATGCTTGCTTCTGGAATGGGGTCTACCTACACGGCCCGGGATGCGCATTCCGCCGGAACGAATCGCCTACGTGCTTCCGATTATATCGTCGTGGGACACCTGGTGTGCGGTTTCAGAGCTCCATGTGTCACCACTTGAACAGGGGTAAGCTTCGCGTCGATTCCGAAGTCCGGTAATCCTGATCGTGTTCTCGCTACCGCGCCAAAGAGCGCTCGAAGACGTCGAGCGGCCATACGAACGTATGAGCCCCACGCGTAATGGTCCGGCTGCCTAACACTGGTTAAGGACGGGGCGCGATTAGCGCCGCTTACTCTTCTGGAGTTCCAGGCAATTTGCTTGGTGCCAAGCAACCGCTTCTTCTTCCGAAGTAAATCGTTGATGTCGCGCGTAATCCCACTCATAGACATCGTCCTCATTTGCCGGGATGAGCAGAATGTGTCCACACATCTCATCCTGCATGATCAACAGGGTTCCGTCTGGCTCTAGTTCTGATGCGGCCATAGTCTTCTTCCGTCAGCGTACACGAAGCTCGCTTCCGCAAGCACGCCAGCCCTGCTTCCCTGTAAGTCGGGATGACGAGAAGTCGACGCGACAGTTTCAATCAGCATGACGCTCATTTGTTGGGAAATCCTTTGATGCGAAGCAATGAAACGCTGGAAGCTGCGATCCAAAATAGGAAAGCAAGTAACGCGATAACGCCGGCATTATGTAACCATTGGTGGCCTATGGCCACCCAGCTCGTCGTTACTATCAGGGTGCTGCCTGTAACGGCTCCAAGCCATCCGATCCAGCGCGCTGTGCCGAGTGAGCTTGTCCGAGCCCTGCCGCAACATCGGGCCTGCAAAATGGGAACATAGCCAAACGGTTTCCATGCGGTACCGGGCGTCTTCGGCGATGGTCACGTTTTCAAGCGAGAAACCCGGCCCCGAGAAGACTGCGAAGTAGGCTTTATCGAATGTGCACCTTGCGTCCGGTTTGGGAACTTGGCCGGTTGCCAATTTAATCGCGGTAAGCTTCGCGTTGATTCCGGATCCCGGTAATCTCGATCGCGTTATCGCTTTTCTGTTCGAAGAAGAGGCGGTAGTCTCCGCAGCGAAGCGAAAGCCGCATATGCGCTGCTGATATATCGATCCACGCAATGCAGTATCTGCAAGCAATGTCTCAGTCGATTACGCGTAATCGGCGCGGGCCTCGGGCGACCAGATAAGCGCAATTCTTGGACTTCGAGCAAGTTGCGAACAGCGTTAGCGGCGATCCGGACACAATGGACTAACGGGTGGGCCACTGTCCGGCAGTATGTTGCAAATTGGCTCAATCGGAAGCAAGTTCGCGTCTAAGCTACACATCCGGTTCCGGTTTTGTATAGGCTAACGATATACTGCGACGCGATATACTACCGATTGTGAATACTTTGAGTACGCAGGCCTTTCACATCCTCATTTCGCTTGCGGAACGGGATCAGCACGGGTACGGCATTATGCAGGACGTCGCTGAACGTACCGGGGGCAAGTTGCGGTTAAGCGCTGGGACGATGTACGGCGCAATGAAGCGGCTGCTCGAAGAAGGGCTCATCTCAGAAGTGCGAGAGAAACAGCGACCCAAGACTTTGGCTGAGGACAGCCGTCGGCGTTATTACCAACTGACTGCACTCGGCCGTAAAGCAGCTTCCGCCGAGGTCAAACGCATGAAAGAACTCACCGATTATGCGAGGGCTTGTGGATTGTTCGCACGCGCAAATTAGGCTGTTCCGAAGACTGCTGTATTCGTATCCGGCCGAGTTTCGGCACGAGTACGGGGAGGAGATGGAGCAGCTTTTTGCTGCCCGCCTCCAGTCCGAGCCGAGTCTGCGCCTGTGGTTGGAGACGATTGCCGATGTCACGATCTCGGCGCTCCGCGAACACTGGCACACGCTGTTACTCGATGCAAAGCAAGGCATACGAGTATTCGCCGCACAACCGAGTTTCACTGCGTTCGCCTCGCTTGTAATGGCAATCGGCATCGCCTCGTGCGTGTCAATCTTCAGTATCAGCGATGCTGTTCTATTTCGGTCGTTACCGTATCAGGATCCGGAGCAAATGGTCTTTTTGTGGAGCCCAAATCATAATTTTAAGGGCGTACCCGATGAGATAGGCCCAAACCTACCGGATCTGGTCGAATGGCAAAAGCGCAGTCATTCGTTCACAGCCATGGCAGGTTTCAGTCGGCGGGCCGTTAACCTGGTGGGGTACGGTTCTGCGGTGCGCATAGGAGCAGCAGCCGTTACTGGGGGCTTCTTCAAGACACTCGGGGTATCGGCCCAAACGGGCAGAGTTTTGGGGCCGCAGGACGATCAGCCTGAGTTCAACCACACGGTCGTCATAAGCAGCGCTCTTTGGCGCTCGCAGTTTGGAAGTAATCCGTCGATCCTTGGAAGAGTGGTTCAACTGAATCGTCAGAAGTACACCATCGTAGGCGTGATGCCACCTGAGTTCGGGTTCCCGCTCGATGCCGACGTTCCTTTTGAACGCTCAGACTTCAAGCAGACGGATCTTTGGTTACCGGCCGGGTTCACACCGCAACAACAGACTGACCGAACGAACGGAGGTATTGGGATAGACGCGATTGCGAGATTGCGTCAGGGCATATCCATGGCGCGTGCAAAAGCCGAACTCGTCGCCATACAATCCGCGCTGCAGCCGCTCTATCCTCCCATGTGGAGAGGATTTTCCGCATTGCTCAGCCCTTTCGCAAAGACAATTCTTGGTCCGGTTCAGGAGATGTTTTGGATTCTGCTGTCGGCGGTTGGCGTGGTCCTGCTGATAGCGGTCGGCAACACGGCGAACCTCTTACTCGCCCGCACGACGGCGCGCGCTCACGAACTGGGCATTCGCACTGCACTCGGAGCAGAACGAGGCCGCATCATCCGGCAGCTACTTACGGAATCGTTACTGCTGAGCGGCGGAGCGGGAGCGCTCGGCATTGCTTTCTCATATGCTCTGGTCCGAGTGCTTGTAATGCTCGGTCCAAGCGGCATTCCTCGCCTTGAACAGGCCAGCATCGATGGCCGTGTATTGACGTTCGCAATTGTGCTGTCCATTGTCGCAGGGGCGCTGGCCGGTATTGCTCCCGCCCTTGTCGCCTCCCGTGCGAACGTGAATGTGATTCTAAGAAGCGGTGGCCGGGGTATCGTGGGAGGATTTGTGAACGCTCGTAGCGTTCTAATCGTTGCCGAGGTGGCGCTGTCGGTTACTCTGCTCGCAGCATCGGGTTTGCTGATTCGCAGCTATCTGAAATTGGCAAGTGCTGATCCAGGCTTTTCGCCTTCGACTTTGACGTTCAAGATCGATTTGGATGAGCGATACAACACTCGTGAGCGGTCCGCCCAGTTCTATCGCGACATTCTGAGCAAGTTAAGAGCGATACCCGGTGTTCTGCATGCAGGCGAATCCAATGGTCTACCGCTGACAAGTTGGGAGTCCGTCACTGAGGTCGAAATTGAAGGTGCCGGGCCAGCAAAGCAAATGATTCAGGGGCGCGCGATCACTCCCGAGTATCGCCAGGCGCTTGGAGTTCCTCTGCTGCGAGGGCGCGATTTGACCGAACAAGACGTCGCATCGCATAGGCAAGTGGTGCTAGTCAATCAGCAGTTCGCATCGATTTACCTCAGAGGACGCGATCCGATCGGAACCCGTATCCGATTCGGAATTGGAAATTCATCGGGAGCGCCGTGGATGACGGTGGTGGGCGTCGTAGCGAAGATGGCTCACAACCGTCTGGAGGATCGGGAACAGCCGATGACCTTTGTACCGGCGTCAGAAGGGAGCAACTTTGCGATCGCTTGCCGTGTACTGCCCGAACAGATCACACCACAGATACGCGCTACGCTGCACTCGATCGACCCCGTGTTGTCGATCGCGGATGTACGCACTATGAGGGAACGGATGAAGTCGAGCAACGCCCGGCGTACATTTGAAACGGCATTGCTGACGGGGTTCTCAGTGATAGCAGTATGTCTTGCCCTGGCGGGGATTTATGGCTTGATGTCTTACAGGGTAAGGCAACGCAGAGCTGAAATAGGGGTGAGACTGGCGCTTGGATCACCCAAGAGCAGGATAATGCTCTTGATTTTGGGGCAAGGTCTGCGGCTTGCTGTGTTGGGCGTAGCAGGCGGAATCTGCGCCGCTCTCGCAATAACCCATTTACTGACTAAGTGGCTGTTCGACGTAAGTGCGACAGATGCCGTCACCTTTGTTCTTGTGCCTGTGGCGATTCTGATTGTAACCTGCCTTGGTTGCATGTTGCCTGCTTCTGAGGCAACACGAGTCGATCCCATCGAGGCTTTACGGAGTGAATAGTTTGTCGGTCAAACGACGACACAAATCGGTCATTGTTCCCTCCGCATGACAGCTTTTAGCGAGTAACTTCAGCCCCTCATCGGGTACTCGGGTCTGTTCACGGGCCATGCTTCCGGCAGCATGTCTAGGAGCGCGTGAGCCTGCTGCCGTTCCTTGGAAAGATTGACTGCCATCTGGGGTTCTATTGGCCAATGTAAGCCTATTCAGACGTCATGCTATTCTTCCGGCGTGAACGGCGGCAACAAAAACAATCTGGCATTTATTTTCGATGTGGATGGCGTTCTTGTACACTCCATGCCGCTTCATGTGCTTGCCTGGGAAGAGTATCTCGCCGGTCTTGGGATCCAAGTGGACGATCTCGAGCGCAGGATGCACGGCAAGCGCAACGCGGAGTTAGTCAATGACCTGATCAGCAGCGACTTGGCCGAAGATGTTGTTTTCAATCATGGAGCAGCGAAGGAAAAGCTGTGGCGGGAGATGGTGCTGCGCAACGGCATCGAAACTTACCGGATCGAGGGTCTGGCGGACTTTCTGGAGCGGCATAAAGATGTTCCGAAGGCTGTTGCTTCCAACGCTGAGCCTCAAAATATCGACTTCGTGCTCGACCAATATGATTTGCGGCGTTACTTTGAGATTGCCGTCAGCGGATTAGAAGTGAGCCGTCCGAAACCGTTTCCGGACATCTACCTCGAAGCGGCGCGGCGCCTCGGAGCAGATCCGCAACATACGGTCGTGTTCGAAGATTCCCCGACGGGCTTGCGAGCCGGGGTCGATGCGGGAATGCGCGTGGTTGGCGTCCAAACAACGCCGGCCGATTTAAGCGGGGCGGTGCTGCGCGTTAACGATTTCACCGACCCTAAACTGGAAGAGTGGCTCCGAAGTCAAGTCGCCTGACGAGCGCGGGTCGCGCTACAATCCCGGATGATGTTCACAGGCATAGAGCACTTTGCAATCGCTTCGCCGAATCCGAAGCGTTTGGCCGAGTGGTACGCTGCAACACTCGACTTTGAGATCAGTTATGAATACGCCGGCAATTACTTTGTGGAAGCACGCGACGGTGCGCTCATCGAGATCATTCCAGCGGAAGGCGAACGCGCGGAGAGCGGCGTCCGCTCACCTGGAATGAGACATATCGCGATTGCGGTGGAGGACTTCGAGGGAGCACAGCGGCAACTCGCCTCGCAAGGTGTAAAGTTCGAAGGCAAGCCCTTCGAGAACCAAGGCAACAGGCTCCTGTTCTTTAAAGATCCGGACGGCAACCTTCTCCATCTCATTCGGCGCGAAAAGCCTTTGCCTTCCGCGCGCCGCGCTGTGCAGCAGTAGCCCGCGATGCGCCCTGCGCTTACAACCAAAGAAGAAGCGCAGCCAAGCCCCAAACGGGCAAACTTGCTGAGACGGATTTTCCGCGCCTTTCGGTATCCGGATTTTCGAATCATGTGGCTGGGGGCCTGCACTTCGAGCATCGGCACCTGGATGCAGATCCTCGCGCAGAACTGGCTTGTCTATCAGCTTTCGAACTCGTCGGTTTATCTCGGTCTCGATGCGTTTTTCGGACAGATTCCCATTTTTCTTTTGTCCTTATTCGGAGGCGTGTTCGCCGATCGCAAGAGCAGACGAAGTCTGTTGCTGATCTCGCAGGTGATCCAGCTCAGTTGCGCCTTTCTGCTAGCCGTGCTGGTGGGGACGCACGTCGTTCGAGTGTGGCACATCTGGTGCTTGTCTTTTAGCGTCGGAGTGGCGCAGTCGTTCGGCGGACCGGCCTATTCGGCGCTGATTCCTACGCTGGTCGAAAAAGAGGATCTGCAGAACGCCATTGCTCTGAATTCGATCCAATTCAATCTTGCAAGAGTGGTGGGACCGGCGCTCGGAGGAATCGCCTTGATAAGACTTGGAGCGACTTGGTGTTTCGCGTTGAACGGCTTATCTTATCTTGCGGTCATCGGCACACTCCTGATGATCCGGCCGCGTTTCGTGCCCCCAAAAACGGGAGAATCCGTTATTCAGAGCATGCGGGAAGGCATCAACTTCCTGCTGAAGAGGGAGGGCATGATTAGCCTGGTCGTGCTGGCTTTTCTGGCCACTCTGCTTTCCTATCCGCTGATTACATTCCTGCCCGTAATGGCGCGCGACGTCTTTCATGGCGGCCCGCGCGTATTCACCTGGTTTCTCTGCCTTTCCGGCGCAGGTTCCGTTGCCGGCGCATTGTCGGTCGCCGCAAGCCGTAAACAAGCCGGTCAGGCCAAAACATCGCTTCTGATCATGCTCGTTCTGGGAATGCTGATCGCTGCATTCGGGTTATCCAGAAACCTGGTCTTGAGTGGCGGACTAATGTTTGCGGCCGGTGCAGCGTTGATGGTTGTGTTTGCGCTGAATTCTTCGCTCGTGCAGTTGTACGTCACGGACGAGATGCGCGGGCGAGTGATGAGCGTCTATAACGTGGCGTTCCGCGGAGGCATGCCGTTTGGAAGCCTATTTTCGGGCCTTTTGATCAAGCAAGCATCGGCTCCTATTGCCATGGCCCTGAACGGCGCGCTGATCGTTGTAATGGCGCTGTACTTCTTTCTGACGCAGAAGAAACTTACGAAATTGTAAGTGCGCGTCTGACTTGGTCTCACCTTTTTCAACAAGATCGCATGGGAAAGGGCGCAAGTTAGAAATGCTCTATGCTTTCGCCCTAGGCGGATCAGGATGAAGAACAAGTTTGGCAATTTGTGGTTGGGGGTCAGAAGTCGTCGTGGGAGTGCCCTGTTTCGGGACGCCTCTTCGAGACGTGAGTGACAAATTGTCCGCTGACGACCGAGCTCGGCTCCCGTTGTGCGTCGGCGATTTCGGTTGCTACGTTGACGCCGTCCACCACCACAGCTTTCGTTATCACGAAGTCCAGAGTGGCGACACTGGTACCGCCGCCGGGGAGCCCAACTGTGAAAGTAATGGTCCCGGTGCCGTCGTCGTCCACGGTATAAGGGCCAGCGAAGGTTATGGGTACAACGACGCGTGCGGTGCCGGCGCCGGGCAAGTTGACGCGCGCCGTCCCGCTGATAGACCCTTTGCCGTCCGCATGATAGGTTCCGATGAGGCGCGCTACATTTGCACCGTACGTCCCGACGACGGCGTAGTCTCCTTCAAAACTTGCCAAGCTGTAGCTTGGCGGCGTGCTATGAGATTGGTCCGCAGCAACAGCGGACGGCAGGTTGAGAACGAGACTGCCCAACAGGCAGCCGAGAATGGGCGTGAAACGCCTACGAGTATTCGACATATTTCCTCCTCTTGCTTCGAAGGCGCTGTCACAGAGCCCTCAACAGGGTAAGCGCAGCCAGGTAACAAAAGCGGCAGCGGAAACGATAGAATTCTCAAAACGTGCAACTCGGTCGAATAGGGGTGCTTATGGGCGATCCGCCACCAGCAGACATCACCCGCTTGCTTCAGGCGTGGACGGAAGGCGGCGATATTGCGCTCGAGGAACTTCTTCCTATTGTCTACGCAGAGTTGCACCATTTAGCTGAACGGTACATGAAGCGCGAAGCTTCCGGCCATACTTTGCAGACCACCGCGCTGGTGAATGAGGCCTACTTGCGGCTGCTGCGTGCGCGCGGTGTGCGATGGCGTGATCGTGGGCATTTCTTCGCAGTCTCCGCCCAAATTATGCGGCGCATCCTGGTCGATCTCGCGCGATCGAAGGGCGCCCGCAAGCGCGGCAAGGCCGAGCAACACCCGGCCCTGGACGAGGTTGCGATTGTATCCTTCGACCGGAGTGCGGACTTCCTAGCGTTAGATGAAGCGCTTAGCCGACTCGCGGCCTTGAGCGTCCGGCAAAGCCAAGTAGTGGAGCTGCGATATTTCGGAGGTCTTAGCGATGCCGAGGTCGCAGACGTCCTGAAAGTTTCCGAACGAACAGTGCGCCAGGACTGGAGCTTGGCCCGAATCTGGCTTTATCGCGAGATGGCGAGCTAAGAGAGCAGCGATTGACACCTGAGCAGTGGGTGCGTGTCGGGGAGGTTTATCATGCGGCGCTCGAGCGGAGCTTCGATCAACGAATCTCGTTCGTGGCTGACGCGTGCGGTGGAAACGCACTGATTCGGAGTGAAGTCGAGTCGCTGCTCGCGGCCGAACAAGGAGCAGCGGCTAATTTTCTCCAGGCAGACGCGTTGCATGACTTTGCCAGGCATGATTTTGGCGAGGCGGACGCTAATAACGCTGTGCCGCGGTCGCTCATTGGGCAGAACGTGGGCGACTACCAGCTAATGTCTCATCTTGGCGCAGGAGGTATGGGCGAAGTTTATCGCGCACGCAGCCGCCGCTTGGGCAGGGACGCTGCGATTAAGATTTTACCTGCGGGGGCCCTGGATGCAGATCGGCTTCGCCGGTTTGAGCAGGAGGCTCACGCGGCTTCCGCTCTGAACCACCCCAATATCGTTACGATTTACGAAACGGGGGAATCGGCAATGGGACCCTTCCTTGCTATGGAACTGGTGGAAGGTGAAACACTACGCCAGGTTGTGAACACGCGTCCTCCGCTGGACGATTTGATCCCAATCTGCATACAACTAGCACAAGCGTTGAAAGTGGCGCACGCCGCCAACATTGTGCACCGGGACATCAAGCCCGAAAATTTGATACTGCGGCCTGATGGGTATGTGAAGGTGCTGGATTTCGGATTAGCTCGCTTGCTGCCGAGAGTGGCCCAAAGCCCATCCCAGAGTTCGCAGGCGAGTATCGCTTACGGAATGCCGCGGGCGACCGACCTGGGTATCGTGATCGGAACATCCCGCTACATGTCCCCGGAACAGGCGCGCGGCGAGCAGGTGACCGGTGCGAGCGATGTGTTCTCGCTCGGTTTGGTGATGTATGAACTGCTGACGGGCCTACACCCATTCCGAGCCGAGACCGAGTTCGGCACTTTGGATGCGATTCTCTCGCGAGCGGTGCTGGCTCCCTCGCGGATTAATCTCGAGGTC
>CAVXKV010000014.1:0-92420 GCA_963762455.1 Terriglobia bacterium | reverse complement strand
TGGCCGTTGAGGTGATCTTTACGATAGCGTCGCTCTGGCTCAGAATCTTAGGATCGGGCACAGTCTCGACGCTCAACTTTTCCTTGCCTATCCAACAATTCGCTCTCATCGATTTTCCTTTCGTTCGATCGCTAAACGGAAGCAGCAGTTCGCAAGCCTTCACCCGAAGCTATGTACTGCTCCGGCGGCTGGGCTGCGTGCATGCCACGATGGATACTCGCGTCAGACTTCGCTATTTCACCGGTTTCGAGTAACTGTTTGAGGTTGTGTAGCGCGATTTTGACCTGCTGCTCTGGCACAAGTCCGAAAAGTCTACCCAACGTCGCACCCAGACCCTCGGGGCGGGATCTCAACGCGCACTTTCGTTCCGCGGTTGCCGGTCCGCAGGTTCGAAGCGCACCTCACCAGAGTGCGGCGCCGAGGAAGATAGGGATCGCCAGGCGATTCGCGAATTCGGTTGGTCGTCGCTTATCTCGGCATCCCACTCCAGGCTCCGTCCCATAGGCAGCGCGAGTTTCCAGTGAGATCGTCGATCGCCGACCGTCCGAACCGACTCCAGGCGGTCAAACACCTCCGGCAAGCGTGTGAAATCACGCCAGAATCCGTAAACCTCATTTCGGTCGCGGGCAATGATGATCGAAGCCGTGATCGAATTTGTAGCGGTCGTACGGCTCTGCGGATTGTCAGTAACGCTACTAAGTTGCTTGGCGCAGTAGATGTCAGCCAAGGTGACGCCGATCAGTGCCGCCGCGGTCGCAATGCTTTTGCCGCGATCATTGTCGTCGGTAGTCATCGCTTTGCAAAGCGAAGAGATGTCGAGTACGTCTCCGCGACCCGGCCCCATAGCCAACCCGATGGATTGGACTGAGAAAGGATGCCGAATCGAGCGGCCAGTTCGCGCGCTCCGTAGAAGCGTAAGAAGTTCCCGCGTTTTGCTGTCATCTGTTACGCCGATGAGGTTTGCCACGAGGTTTGGCGTGACTATTTCTGCGAGCCCCAGACCGATGCTGAACCCAACCTAGCCGATTTGCAAGTTGCTGGGGAGGAAATAACACGTTCCTCCGTCGTTATTCGGAACTCCGTTCTACCAGAGCCTCGTCCGAGCCCTGGGATGTTAGCTTTTATGAGCGCCCTGCGCTCACAGCAGTTGGAGGCTTAAAAGCTTACAATGTGTCTTCACATGAAGACTCGCAATTTGACGGGCGAAGGAAAGCAGGCAGGTAACGTAACCCGCGATCTATCCGGCGCGGGAGCCAAGACGGACTTGCATTCTTGACCGAAGCTAGCGCCTGTTCAGATTCTGGGTTCACAGGTCGAGCCGGACGCGGTAACAAGCAGCAACGCTGTGCCCGAGAGACTAGCGAAATATTTCCGCGGCAAAGTCGTGCAGGTAGTCGCGCCAGTTCGTCCACGCATGATAGCCTCCGGTTTCTTTGGTGGTCGGAGCAACTCCGTACTTCTTTAAAAGACTAACCGTCGCCGCACTGTTTGCGTTCGCAATATCGTACTTTCCGACACCGACCCAATACAGCTTAAACGGCTGACCAGATGTCTTGTACTGAGCAAGATCCGTCCGTTCCTCCTGCTCCCTCATTTCCGGGAACCAGCCCGAGCTAAACACACCCACATACGCAAACAGATCCGACCGAGAAAGTGAAATGTCCAGAGTTTGCAAGCCGCCCATCGATAGGCCGGCTAAAGCTCGGTGATTGCGGTCCGCCACAGTGCGGTAGTTCTTGTCGATATAGGAGATCACGCTCCCGGTAAGGTCCTCGTTGAACTTGTCGTGGCCCATCGTGTTCTGACCGGTTCGCAATTGGAAGTCGCGCGAAATGTGACCGGCAGGCATGACGACAATCATCGGCACAGCCCTGTGTTCCGCAATCAGGTTGTCCAGGATCGCGCCGGCGCGGCCGACTGTTGGCCAGGAATCATCCGTGTCGCCGCCTCCGTGCAACAGATACAGAACGGGGTAGTTCCGGTTGTCATGCTCATAGCCTGGTGGCGTATAGACGTGCATCCGGCGCAGGCCTCCCACGGCGGCTGACTCGTACCAGACGCTTGCAATAGCTCCGTGGGGAACATCAGCTCGATACTCCAGGAACGGAGCACCGGGAACCTCGTACATACTTCTGACGAAATTGAGCGACTCACTCGAGAGAGGATTTCGCGGATCGGTGGTCTGAACGCCATCCACGAGGAACGTGTATCGGTACACTCCGGGCTGGATCGGACCGATTTGGATCGACCAAACCCCATCCGGACCTTTTGTCATGCTGGATCGCTCTGACTCGCTTTTCAACTGCTCCGGCGTTATGCCGGGCGTAGCGTCCCTGCCTTCGGCCTGCAGCCTGACCTGCTGTGCTTGCGGCGCATAGAGACGAAATGTGACTCTGCCCTGAGCGTCAACTTCTCGGCGATCGCAGAGTGTCGTTGGGTGTCCGTTGTTGACCGAGTGCTGAAGTTAACGCGGCATAAAGAACGAGAGCTGTCTTGACGCGATGTAACGAGCGCCCGATCCCCAATGGCATGAATATGAGTCTCCTGCTGGACGAGAAATCGAAAGTCTAGCAGAGCAAGCGCTACGGGCATAAGTTCGGACTCTCTGCGCATCTGAATGCCGAGACCAACTGCGATACAGTATCCACCAGCAATCCGTCCCTGCGACACAGCCCAGACTGGCTCCCAGCCGGATGGCGGCACACGAACCTGCATTAGATAGGGACATCAGCATTCATGCCTAAACCGCTCAATCCTATGATCCTCAGCCGCCGAAATGCGCTGCTTCTAGCAGCAACCGCAAGCATGGGCATCACGGGCGAACCGTTGGCCTTCGCCTCTGACAGCATCAAAACCGGGGCGCACCAGGAATCCGGAAACTGCTCCACCCCGCGTTCCGCCGTCGCAAAAACGCAATATGGCAAGGTGCGAGGATTCCTGGTTGACGGGGTCTTCACGTTCAAAGGCGTGCCGTATGGCCAGACAACCGCCGGAGAAAACCGCTGGCTTCCTGCAAAACCGCCCGCGCCCTGGACTGACGAGTATCCAGCTCTGGTCTACGGGGCCAACTGCCCGCAAACCTTGCATCCATGGACCAGCATCGAGCAGACCTTCCTTTTCGACTGGGATGACGGATGGCAAAGCGAGGACATGCTCAAGCTGAACATTTGGACGCCCAGCCTGAGCGGCAAGCGTCCGGTGATGTTGTACCTGCATGGCGGCGGGTTCAGCTTTGGTTCTTCGTATGAGCTGCCCTCGCATGATGGCGCCCAGATGGCGCGGCATCACGATGTTGTGCAGGTCTCCGTTAATCACCGTCTGAACATCCTAGGCTTCTTCGATGCCTCCGAGATTGGCGGGGCGGCGTATGAGGACTCCGTCAATGTGGGCATGACGGACCTGGTCGCGGCTCTGCAATGGGTCCGTGACAATATCGAGAACTTCGGCGGCGATCCCGATCGGGTGATGATCTACGGCCAGTCCGGCGGGGGATCGAAGGTCACGACGCTCATGGGCATGCCATCCGCATCAGGTCTGTTCCATCGAGCGTCAGCGCAATCCGGAGGCGGCGGCAACATCCCCACCCGGGACCAGCAAAGGGAACTCGCCCGCTTGGTGATGAAAGATCTTGGTCTTACCTCCAATGACATTCAGTCGCTCCAGAAGATGGAATGGTCCAAGCTGATGGCTGCGGGCAATGCTGCCGCGGCCAAGTTCAATCCTCCCGGCGCACCTATGGGACCGGGAGCGCCCGGAAAGCCTCGCGTCGGTTGGTCACCCTGCGTTGATGGCAAGGTGATTAACATGAGGTCGTTCTTCGATGCCGCTCCGGAAATGTCGAAGCATGTACCGATGCTCATCGGTTCGGTCAGCGAAGAAGGCAATCAGATGTCTTCTCGTCCCACCGAACAGGAGTGGCACGCAAATCTGGCCAAAACGTATGGCGAAGAGAAGGCCAGCGCCATCATCGCCGCATTGAAGAAAGCGTACCCGGATAAGAAGATACAGACTCTGTCCTACATATGTTCCGGCAGGCCCGGACTAAATGGGCTGTCCATGCGAAACAACGTTGTGAAGATGGCCAAGCTGAAGCACGACCTCCGTGCCGCGCCCGCCTACACGTACTACTTCACCTGGCAGACTCCCATTCTCGACGGACTGCCCGGCGCCTGGCATACTGCCGAACTGCAATTCTGCTTCGACAACACGAAGCGCTGCGAACAAGGAACCGGCAACACACCCGAAGCCCAGATTCTTGCCAAGAAGATGGCTTCTTCTTGGGCGTCTTTCGCTGCGAACGGCAAGCCCAGCATAGCCGGCCTCCCTTGGGAACCGTCCGACCCCGAAACGAATAAGACCATGCTCTGGGATAACGATTGCCGAATGGTAAATGACCCAGAGGGAGAAGCGCGTAAGATCATCTTGAGCTGATCATTGCTGATCAGCTTATTGCTTTTGTTCTTAGGACGGCGGTCAAACTCCACCCTACGCCGTAAGGGCGGATCTATTCTCAGCTTGGCCCCCGCTCAACTTCCGAGTTGCGCGTCACTAGACAACAATCAGCAAAGGGCATAGCGAAACAGCCAGAAAGAACTGCTACCGTTAAGAAGGAAGTGCGCCGAACCTTAGCCAGTTCGTTTTTTTCGTTGTTGCTGCTGACCACGCTCGTGTGGGGCGGCTGCATCTCTTGCGAACAGTTCTTCATGTGGCCCAGCGCTAAAACCTGCTGCGGCGCGAATGGTCAGTGCAAGACAAAGAAGTCCCAGCAGTCGCAAAGCACGCGGGAATGTAAGCAGATTGCTTTCGAGCATCAAAATTCTCTACAAATCCATGTAGACCTGCCCGTAACCGCTGTTCACGCGTCGGACTTTCTGCCGCGCATCGCTGAGCCTTCTGCTTATTGGTCGCGGCTGCCTCTCATCGAGCCTTCACCGCCTGATCTGCAAGTCCTTCACGGTACATTCCTGATCTAGCTTCTCCTTTTTCGCGCCTATGAGTTGCTGAAGGCAGGCGTGCGCCCGCACGACTGCGTCCTGCGTTCCAACGCAGGCGATGGAAAAAGGAAAACTTATGCGATTTTGCCCGCGTTCATGGGGGCTGGCTTTCATCGCCATGCTCACGGCCACGCTTGTACAGGCCGCCGATCATGGCCCGGTATTCGGCCTCGCCACCCCGACCAATCCTCAGGGCGGATGGAGTTTCGATCTTGCCGTGAATGGTCGAAGCGGAACTACCTCGAATCTGGAAGCCCTGCTCAGTTATGGCGTCACTCAGAATCTAAAGCTTTCGGTGTCAGGGCCGGTTGTATTTCAGCCAGACCCGTACCCGCGCTCGTCGGTCACCACCAACACGCCGATCAGCGGTGATTTCAGTGCCTTGGGGTGGTGGCGGTTCCAGAAGAAGGATTACGCGGGTAAGCGAGTGGAAAGCACTGCTGTTGCGGGTATTCTGGCACCCGGTCCGCAAGCGGAAACGGGTATCTATCGCGGGTTGCATACCGGACTGGGCTACCTCATCGGGGGTGTCACTGGACTTGCGTCGCGCAGCCAGTATGTCTGGGTTGGGGCGACCTACCAACGCTATGCGGAATCGAACGGCGACCGCCGCCCCGATTTGCTCACTTACACCGCCGTTTACGGCTATCGCCCTCTCTCCTGGCGCACCGATTATCCGCGCTGGGACTGGCGGATTTTCGGCGAGATGACAGGCGAGCGAGCCGGACAGATTCAGCGCCTTCGCGCGGAGTTGCCGGGCAGCCAGGCACAGCAGATCTTTTTCGGCCCTAGCGTCCTTGGTGTGTACCGCGCCATCGGCATTGAGGCCGGAGTGCAGTTTCCTCTTTTCCGCGATGTGGGACCGCTCTTTCCGAAGGAGCAGTACCGCTTTACGGTTAACTTTGCCTACTTCTTTTGAAAGGAATGATGATGCGAAAAACACTCACAATGCTTGCCTTAACAGCGCTAACTGTCCTTCCGGGACGCGCCGAAGTACTGCAGGCGGATCTGTCCATCTTCGGCATGGATTGAATGACCTGCGCCCACGTGGTCGACGTGGCATTGAAGAAGGTTTCGGGTGTGCAATCGGTAGAAGTGAGCCTAAACAAAGGGCTCGCAACCGTGAAGCTAAAGCCGGGCAATACCGTATCGGTTCTGCAATTCTGGCAACTGCTCCACAAGAACGGCTATACGCCGAAAGCTACGGCCGTGTCTGTGCGTGGTGACCTGGCAGAGTTGCAGGGTCATGTGCAGTTGAAGGTGACAGGCACTAACGACACGTTGATGCTCGCTCCGGACCCGAAGAACCCGGGTGCATATGCCGATGCATCCAAGAAGCTGGGCCAAAGCGTGATCGTGCAAGGGATCATGGTCCCCATGAAGGATTTAAAGACGGCAACCCCGGTGCAAGTCACCCAAATCAAATAAGGAAAACAAATGCAATCAACTGTCTCCGAAGCCCCGCCGCGCATTCGCAGCGGGGCGCTTAGTTATCTTTCGCTGTTTACCTCGCTTAGCACGCTGCTGTGCTGCGCCCTACCCTCTTTATTTGTGCTGTTCGGGCTGGGGGCAACCGTCGCGTCGGTACTGTCCGAGGCTCCGTGGCTGGTGGAGATGTCCCACCATAAGCACTGGGTGTTTCTGATCGCGGGCCTTCTGATCTCGGGGAATTTCGTGTACCTGTACGCGATCGCGCCGAGGCTTCAGGCGAAGAAAGGAGCCTGTGATCCGAACGATCCTGTAGCGTGCCAAACGGCGAGCCGCCTCAGCCGGATGATTCTCTGGTGCTCAGCCGGGCTCTACCTGGTTGGCTGCTTCACGGCTTATCTGCTCGGGCCGATACTCACGCGTTTTGATTCGTGAAATCCTCAGCCGTTTAGTCGATCGTTGAACCCGCTGAAAGTGCGCCGCGCATAAGACAACGTTTGTGAAACAACGAAGTACTTAATCGCGGGAGAGAGCTTCCATCCCGAAGAAAGCCTTCTGAGTATCGGCCTGATCGTCGTTGTGCTTCTCATCATGCCGGTGCTGGGCTGGCTGAAACGGAACGAGCGCGGCGGCTGGATAATCCTGCGCTGGAGCCGGATCCCGTGCAATCTGCAGCCTCCGCCCATCTTGCCGCAATTACGCTGATCGGCCTCGGACTCAACGCCGCGTTTCACATCGGATGGTTTGATTTAGCCGCCGCGCTGATCGCTGTTCCGCTGCTGTTGGATGGCGGTAACGATGTTCCTCGTCGTTGGGCATGAGATACCGAAAACCGACCCGGTGTTCTGGTTCATGATGAAGATTGCAATGTTGGCAGGGTTCCTGACGACCTATCCAGTAAATTGGTGGTTGATACGCGTAGGCGTCAAGGAAGCGATGTGAGACGAAGCGGATCCCATGCGAAAGCTCTCGATCGATGTCTACCTTACTAAAATCTGCGGCCCTGATTGCTTGCTGCGCATTCGCGGCATTTCCATCTTCATCTTCGAATTCGTTTTCAGTTCCGCGTGTGGCGCTGAAGCGTGTTCCTGAAGGTGGTATTCAGCCCCAGACTGCTGTGGGCCAAGACGGCACCGTGCACCTGGTCTACTTCAAGGGCGATCCCGCCGAAGGGGACCTTTTTTATGCTCGGTCGAAGGACGGCGTCACGTTTTCCGATCCGATCCGCGTGAATTCCGTGCCGGGCACTGCTGTCGCAATAGGGAATATCCGCGGCGCACGCATCGCGGTCGGCAGACGCGGTCGCGTTTATGTTGCTTGGAACGGTTCCCGGAAGACCGCCGATCCGGCGCAGGGACGCAGTCCCATGCTGTTCGTCCGGCTTAACGACGCCGGTACAGCATTCGAGCCGGAACGAAACCTCATTCGGAGGGCCTACGGGATTGATGGCGGAGGCGGAGTTGCCGCCGACCAACAAGGCCGCGTTTACGTCCTTTGGCATGCTCCGATACCCGGACACCAAGGCGAAGACTTACGGCGAGTTTGGATGTCCCGCTCCGATGACGATGGCAAAACGTTTGAGCCGGAGCGGAGTATTTGGGACCACCCGACGGGAGCCTGTGGATGCTGCTCGCTTACTGCGTTTGCAGACAAGTCGGGCAGGCTAGACGTTCTGTTCCGCTCGGCCCAAGAGATAGTGCACCGGGACATGTACCTGCTGGAATCGAAGGACCACGGCCAGACCTTCGCCGGAGCCGACATTTCGAAATGGAATGTAGGTGCCTGCGTCATGAGTGCCGAAGCCTTTGCCAGTGGACCAAACAGCACCATTGCAGCCTGGGAAACAGAGAAGAAAGTTCACTTCGGCCTCGTGAACTCTGACCCATCTCGCACCACCGACTCAACTGTTCAGAGCGAAGGCGCGAATCAAAAATATCCATCCTTGGCGGTGAATCGGAACGGTGTTGTCCTCGTCTCCTGGACAGAAGGGATGGGCTGGAAGCGCGGCGGCTCGGTCCGCTGGCAGTTGCTCGATTCCACTCGCCGGAGCATTGGTGATCCGGGAGTTGCCGACGGTGTTCCCGCGTGGAGTCTCGTTTCCGCATACCCATTAAAAAACGGCAACTTCGTGGTTCTCTACTGACCGTGTTGCAAGTCTGTGGCGAGATCTTCTGGATCACCTGCCAGTGCCTCCAGATCCTTCCCGTTCAGGACAAGGGTGGACGCGTTGTTCGCGGATTCCGTGCTGAGAACCGGCCCCGCATTCTCCTGCACCGTGAGTTGCTGCTGTGTGGCTGCGACCTTCAGTTCCAGGCGTAGTGTTTGCACTCCCTGTCTTAGTGCGACCGACAGGGGCGACTGCTCCAAATTCGGAGCCTTCGCCTGCACAGTATATTGGCAGACTGTCAAGCTGGAGAAGGAATACGAACCGTCATTTGCGGTACTCGTTGTCTTTGGCGTTCCTTCAGGTCCCGTTAAAGTCACCGTAGCGTGTGGCACGATAGCTCCGCTTTGATCAAAGACTTTACCCCGCAGGGAAGCCGTTTGCGCCTGCGCTGCCCACGATGTGCAAACTATGATCGCAAAGCAGACGGAGAACTTGAGCAACTGCACCGTGCTTCCGCCATTACTGCCGAACATCGTAGATGTAGATTAACGCCGCTTCGGTCCGTTCTCGCCTCGCCGCGACAAATAGCGAGTGGGTCTCCGGAGAGAAAAGACTGGTGCGGGCACCCGTTCGACTAGGAATGCTTGCGATTTCGATGTATTTGTCCGCAGTCTGTTGCTTGAAAACTGAAATGTTTCCCTCGCCGCCAGTAGCGTAGAGCCGCTTCGCTACTGGGTCATAAAAGACATCGTCGCAGTCTCCAACGACTGGCCAGGCGCCGATCACTTGACCTGAATCGATATCCAAGACGAGCAATTGCGCCGGGCGGCGGCAGACAACGAACAGTCTCCGATTCGCCTCGTCTAGCGCCATCGGAAAATTTTCAAGGGCACGATCTGTAGTCCACGTCGTGATCACTGTACGCGCCTTCTTGTCGACGACAGCTATCTTGCGAGAGTCGGGCAGGTTCACAAAGATTCTGGTCCCATGGGGTTCCAAACGGAAAGACTCCGGATGAGCATCGAGCGCAATTTCGGCTACCTTCGTGCCGTTCTCGTCAGCGACTGCGAGAGCGCCGCTCCCATAACCTACATAGATCTTGCGCTCTTCATCGTCCCATCGGACGTTATCAGCGTCGTCTCCTAGTTTTGTAGTGCCGAGTGGCCGGTATGAGGTCCCATCGAACGTTCGCAGTGTTCCATCCTCGCCATTCGCCACGTACAAATGGTTCGGTCCCGATAAATAAAGAAGGCCCTGTGGCTCATGTAGACCTGAAATGGAATGGACTCGCTTACCTTGCCTGACATCAATGACTTCGACCGTGTTATTGCCTAGCGCAGCAACAAAGAGTCTGGCACTCGGAGCGTCGAAGAACATGTGATCGATGCGACCCTGAACGTCGGGCATGACGATCGTCTTTTGCAAACGTAACGGCGGGTTCGACTGCGCAGCAGCAGGCGCAATAAGAGCGAGTAGATGGAGCGTCGCACGCAATCGTGTACGGGTCATTGTTCTATCCGCCAGAGCGAGATGTTCGACCAGGTCTTCAGCTGTTGAGTTGCCCAAGCCGTGGACTTGTCTTTGTGGCAATCAGTACAGGGATTCGGAATTTTGTACTTGTCCGTCATGGCTGGGCTGATAAATCGGAACGTGTGGCTGCGAACGTTCACATCGGCGATCGTTTGTTCGATCCGCGGCATGTGACAGGCGACACACTCATCGCCTGTGCTTCCAACGTTGTGGTGCGTGTGTTCTTCAACGGTGCGTACGTGCGGCCCGTTAGGCGATCCAGGACCGTGGCATTCGAGGCACATGGCGTTTGCCGGCTTGATCAGGAGCGCGTCGTTATCGGTGCCGTGGACATCGTGGCAACTGGAACATTTTACGCCGCGCGTGTACATGACGCTTTGAACAAAATCGTTTCCTTGCATGCGGTTCTTATGCGCCGTACCGTCCGCAAAGTGCGTGAACGTCGTCTCGCCTAGCTTGTGCTCTTCGAGCTTCCAGTGGTCTTCTAGTTTTTCGCCGACATGGAATCCTACCGGCCAGTCATAATACTTGCCTTGAATCGGATTATGGAGGGGTTGCCCTTGCGAGTGGCACTGAAGGCATGTATCGTTCGCCTGAACCGAATCGAGACGGGCAGGATTGACCATATTAGCGCGGGAAGGACGGGCCACATGTTCGCTTCCTGGACCGTGGCATTTTTCGCAACCTACGTTCCATTCCGTTATCGTCTTGTTGGTGACGTTGTAATTGACCGAATGGCAACCATCACACAGCGGGCCGGTTGGACGTTTCATGTTGTCCGGCGGATAGAGAGGAGCCCACCAGTCCGTTCCATTCTTGACGAAATAGGGGCGCCAGATCTGATGCGTTACATCCCATTGCGCCGGCAGAACGAAATAGTCATCGCCGACTTTCTTGAAATAGCGCTGTTTCCATCGGCTTCCGTAGACGAAGGCGATGTCGTCTTTGCTGAATGTGACCAGAGGATCAGGCTTGGCCAGGTCGGGCAGGATTGCGTCGGGATGCTGCTTGGGGTCGCGCACCACATTTGCCATCCGCGTCTTCTCCCAACGGCTGTAGAGCTGCGGATGACATGTCTTGCAGGCGGCGGAACCGACGTAATGGCGACCTCGGACGCCAGTTTGTGCGCCGGGAACGACTGTTTGCGCGTACAACGCCGGTGCGGCACTCGCCACCGCACCGATCAAAAGAGGCAAACTCCTCGAAAAGCGCATGCGGTGGTTCCCCTTTGTGAGTCTACAGAGCCAATTCGCGCAGCATCGGTTTGCGCTGCGTTACCACCGCTGATTAGGAATGCTATATCGTCTCGGTTCGTGGGCCTTCGGAGTTTCCAAGTCGGGCTCAGGCAGGTTATTAGGAATCTGTAGTCCGGAAGGGTTTACTACTTGCCGCTGGTTCCGAGTTGTGCCCGATTGACGACAGATCTCTATCGGAAGCGGCCCGGCAGAAAGAGCTGAATGCAGGAGAGTGGTCGGAGCGGGGCGCTTCGGACCGAGTCGTAAGAAGGAAGCGGCTGCGCGGCGATTTGGCAACTACGAGCTATGGGTTTTGAAAGCCGCTGTGATCCGGGGATGCCGGTGGAACGGTAAGAGGCGGGGAGAGTTTTGCCGCTGCAAGCCGAGCTTCACACGGCCGCAGGGGTGACGCAGAGGGATAAAGGGGCCGTAGAATGCACTCGCAAGCGCGGTATCGGATGTATCGGCACACGTACAGTAAGGCGTGACGGAGAGCACGTCGATGAGCCGAAAGTGAACCGCCGTTATGAGCTGTCAAGAGGAACGACCAGACGGTGGTTCTCATACTCAAGTTGAAAACCAGTGAATCGCTCGATGATCCGCATCGGTGCCTGGCAACGAGGGCAGGCATGGACCAAAGTAGCGTCAGTGCTTGTGGCAACAGATGCAGGAGAAGCCTTGAGCAGGTTGCGGCATAACGGCAGAAGCAGGCGGCGGCGACGATTGGCGAGAAAGCCGAAGTAGCGAATACGTGGAAAGCCTGTGGGCAACACGTGCTGGAAGAAGCGGCGCAAGAACTCCTCATGAGTAAGAGTCATCGCTCGCGCCTTGCTGCGGTGTGCGTAGTCTTTCCATCGAAACGTCACGTCATGGTCGGTGGCGTTGAGTAATCGGTGATTGGAGATGGCCACACGATGCGTGTAGCGGGCGAGGTACTGCAAAACATGGTCAGGTCCGCCAAACGGCTGTTTGGCGTAGACGACCCAGTCGTCGCGGAACAACGTACGAAGAAACTCGTTGAACGCTTTTGCGTTCGATAAGTGCTGGCAAGCTCCAAAGAACTGCAGTTGGTTTTTGCGGAAGAGTTGCTTCAGGCCGGCAACGAACTTGCCCCGGAACACGCGGCTGAGTACTCGTACAGAAAGAAAGAAACTTTGCTGCGAATGAATCCAGCGTTGCTGGTCTGGCGAAAGGCCACCGCCCGGCACCACACAATGGATATGGGGATGAGGCTGCAAGGTCTGTCCCCACGTATGCAGAACACTCAAGAAGCCAATCAGAGCGCCGAGACGTTTGGGGTTGGCGGCTACTTCAAGCAACGTAGCGGCCGTGGCCTCGAACAAGAGATGGAACAACACGCGTTTGTTCTGCCACAGGAGTGGAACGAGCCGATGCGGCACGCTAAAAACGACGTGATAGTAAGTGACAGGTAGAAGCTCCTGTTGTCGAGCGCGAAGCCATTTATCTCGAGCATTGGTCTGGCACTTCGGGCAATGGCGGTTGCGACACGAGTTGTATGAGACGGTCCGATGCTGGCAGCGATCGCATTGATCGAGATGCCCGCCGAGCGCGGCCGTACGGCAGCGCGTGATGGCATTGAATACCTTGACCTGTGGATAGGCCAAAGACTTCCGATAGCGATCTAGAAATCGACTGCCGCCCCGCTGAATGACATCGGCCACCTCCCAGGGTGGGCGTGTCATCACTCGTCGTTAGAAAGCCCGTCGTCTTTTTGAAAGTCCCGGATCGAGATCTGATCCAGCGGATTGATGGCCGCCTGCAGATGTCTGCGGGAGACATGCAGATAGATCGCCGTATCTTTGAGACGTTGATGTCCCAGCAAGAGCTGGATGGTGCGCAGGTCCGTTCCGGCTTCCAGCATGTGCGTCGCGAAACTGTGTCGCAACGTGTGCGGGCCGATCCGCTTGGTTAGGCCTGCACGGAGCGCTGCCTCGTGGCAAGCATTCCACACGACCTTATCGGAAAGGGCACGCTCGGGCTGAATCGGCTCCACGCGGCTCGGGAACAGATAGGTACGAGGCTTGTTCTTGCACCATCGCCAATACTCACGCAAAGTCTCGAGCAGCTTCGGCGTGAGAGGCAGGTCGCGGTCGCGCGAGCCCTTTCCCTGATGCACATGGATCAGCATGAGCGCCGCATCGATGTCGCTAATCTTCAGGTGCACGGCTTCGGCTCTCCTCAGTCCGGTCGCATAAAGCAACATCAGTATCGTGCGGTGCCGCAAGTTTAGAGCAGCTTCGATGAGCCGGACGACCTCCTCTTGGCTCAAGACGACGGGCAGTTTCTTCGGTGCTCTTACCAGGGGCAGGTCGTCGATATCAATCTCGCGCCGCCGTAAAGTCTTTTTGTACAGGAACCGCAGTGCGCCCATGCGAAGCGCAACCGTGCCAAGGGCCAGCTTCTTCTCGCGGATCATATACAGCTGAAACTCGCGTACTTCCTCGGCACCCATCACTTCGGGAGACTTGCCAAAGTACCCTGCAAAGTCTTTGACCGCGTGAATGTAACCGCGAATCGTGTCTGGTGTGTAGTTCCGGCGCTGAAGCTCGTCCAGCATCCGTTGCCGTAGTGGTGTCACAGAAACTCCTCTCTGTGACACCGAAATGTACCGCTACGCCCCCTTCAAACCACCACGCAACCGCGTCCGCCGCGCCAGCGGCTTAGTTCTCACGCGCTATCCGGAAACTGCGTGGTGTTCATGTGTTTGCGTTTATGACAGACACTGTCTGTTTCGGAGGAGTGGTACCCAACTCTGCAAAAGGTGGCGGCGTTGCTTCGCTATCGTGCAAGTTCCAAGAAGCATTGCAAGCGGCGGAACCGAAATTTGAGATCCGAAAGGGTTGGCAAGCTGCTGTTCCAATTACCGTGATTTCCGACGTGGACATACATCAGCTCCAAACGCAATTAGGAGTCGTCCTCCGTTGATCTCTTATTTATGGGGCTGCTGCTGTTCTTCGTTGCCGGTTCGGTGTCCTGGCGAACCGCGGACTGCTTCCGGTATACTTGTTGCTGAACCAATTTTTACCCACCTGCCTGGAGTGTGCCCGCATACCCGCCCGGCTCGAATCGTAAGTACCCGAAATGTTTGACAGCTTATCCGATAAACTGCAGCGCGTTTTCAAAAATTTGCGCGGCGAAGGCAAACTGACCGCCGCCAACATGGAGGAGGCGCTACGCGAGATACGCGTGGCCCTGCTCGAGGCCGACGTTCACTTCAAAGTCGTAAAGCAGTTTATCGAACAGGTAAAGGTGCAGGCGATGGGCGAAGAAGTTCTTTCGGCGCTTTCGCCCGGTCAGCAGGTGGTGAAGATTGTTCGTGACGAGCTCACGAAGATGCTGGGCAGCCATCAATCGCGGCTGCGTTTTGCGAACGAACCACCGAGCATCGTCATGATCGTCGGTCTGCAGGGTTCCGGCAAGACGACCAGCGCTGCCAAGCTGGCTCGTTTCCTCAGTAAGGAAGGGAATAAGCCGCAACTGGTCAGCGTGGACGTGTACCGGCCGGCTGCGCGCCATCAGCTCAGCATTCTGGCGAAGAACGTCAACACTCCTATATACGAAGGCACGGCGGAAGAGACGAAGCCGCTCGAACTGGCGCGTTCCGCCCGTCGTGAGGCGATGCATGCCGGGCGCGACGTTCTGCTGGTCGATACGGCGGGACGCCAACACATTGACGAGCAGCTGATGACGGAGCTGCACGAGTTGAAAGAAGCGCTGAATCCGACGGAAATTCTGTTCGTGGCCGATGCCATGACAGGTCAGGATGCGGTTCGCTCGGCGGACGAGTTTCATAAACGCCTGGGTATTACGGGCGTGATCTTGACCAAGATGGACGGCGATGCGCGGGGCGGTGCAGCTCTCTCGATTCGCACCATCACCGGCCAGCCTTTGAAATTCGTCGGTGTGGGTGAAAAGACGGACGCGCTCGAGGCATTTTTTCCGGACCGGGTGGCATCGCGCATTCTGGGCATGGGCGACGTGCTCTCGCTGATCGACAAAGTTCAGGAGTCGATCGATCTGGAAACCGCCGAGAAGATGCAGGAGAAGCTGCTCGGCGACGATTTCACGCTGGAGGATTTTCGCGATCAGATCAAGCAGCTTCGCAAGCTGGGGCCGCTAGGCGGATTGCTCGATATGATGCCGCAGATCGGGCCTCTGAAAGAGTTAAAGAACGCGAAGATCGACGAGAACGAGATCGGACGGGTGGTCTCGATCATCGACTCGATGACGCCGAAAGAGCGCCGCAATCATATGTTGATCAACGGCTCGCGGCGGCGGCGTATTGCTAAAGGGAGCGGGACTTCGGTGCAGGACGTAAACAATCTCCTGAAACAGTATGCGCAAGCGCGTAAAATGATGAAGAGCTTCACCGGACAGGCAGGTTTCCTTGGCAAGAAGCTGGCGAAGATGAAGCTGCCCGGGATGCCAGGGTTCTAGTAAGGTGAACAAGACACCAATCGCTGCGCTCATGGCTCCGATGTCTTGCATCGGTTTGTAACAATAGGAAAAGAAAAGGTTAAGAATGTTAGCAATTCGCCTGGCGCGGTTTGGCGCCAAGAAAAAGCCCACCTATCGCGTGGTTGTAATCGATAAGGAACGCGCTCGAAACAGCCGCTCGGTGGAGGTCGTTGGTCATTACAATCCGATTGCCAAGCCAGCCGAAGTGAATCTGAACCGGGAACGCATCGAGTACTGGGTCAAAAATGGCGCGCAGCCATCCGATAGGGTGACTCGTCTGCTGAAATCGAATCCGGCCGAAGCGCCAGTGTCTGCCTAGCTGTCGAGAAAGGCGCTGTGAGCGCCGAGCAGGTTTTTGACGACGAGAGCTCCTAGGAATGAATGAACATGAACGACAGCAACGGCGTAAAAGCGCTGGTGGAGGAGATTGCGAAGGCGCTCGTAGACACGCCTGACGGTGTCACCGTGAACGAGATTTCCGGTGAACATGCGACGGTATTCGAGCTACGTGTGGCGGAAGGCGATCTTGGCAAGGTGATCGGGAAGCAGGGACGAACGGCGCGTTCGATCCGGACGCTGCTCGGCGCGGTGGGTACCAAGCTGAACAGGCGTTTCTCTCTCGAGATTCTCGAGTAGACAAGCTCTAGCGGCTGATGGAGAAAGAGCGGATTGTGGTAGCCGAGATACTTCGCCCACGGGGAAACCGAGGTGAAGTGCTGGTGCGTTCGCAAACCGATATTCCCGGGCGGCTAGAGACTTTGAAGAAGGCGCAGGTGCTGCTTAGCGACGGGCGAGGATGTAGCCGTTGAGATCGAAGAAGCCTGGGCCCATAAAAATGAATGGGTTTTGAAGTTTTCGGGTGTGGATTCGATCGAATCTGCCGATAAGTTTCGTGGGGGCGATGTTTGGGTTGATCGCGCGGAACGGGGGAAACTGGGCGACGGTGAGTTCTTTCGGTCGGACCTGAATGGCTGTCGCCTGGTCGATAGCCGGACAGGGAAGGCAGTCGGCGTGGTGGAAGGCTGGCAAGAGTATGGCGGTCCTCCGTTAATGGAAGTGTCGGTCGAGGGGCGTATCGCATTACTGCCGTTTGTCGGGGCGGAATGCGAGGTGGACCTACCGGCGCGAACGATTTCGGTGAATGTGCCTGAGGGATTGCTGGAGTTGTGAAGTTTCACATCGTCACGATCTTTCCGGATTTCTTCGTGGGGCCGTTCGGATATGGTGTGGTGGGCCGGGCGAGAACAAACGGCCTGTTGGATATTCAGGTTCATGATTTGAGAAACTGGACGTACGACCGGCACCGGTCGGTGGACGATCGTCCGTTCGGTGGTGGGGAAGGCATGTTGCTGAAGCCGCAGCCTTTGTTTGAGGCGGTGGAAGCGATTGTTCCGGTGAGAACGGAGCGGAAGCGGGTCATCCTTCTATCGGCCCATGGCCGGCGGTTCACGCAGGCGGTGGCGAGAGAATATGCCGGTCTCGATGAACTGGTTCTGATCTGTGGACGGTACGAAGGCGTGGACGAGCGCGTGGCCGAGTATCTGGCTGACGGCGAGTTATCGGTCGGCGATTTCGTGCTGAGCGGCGGCGAGTTGGGGGCGGCTCTGGTGGTAGATGCAGTGGGCCGGCTGCTTCCGGGAGTGTTGGGGAACGAGGAGTCTTCGCGGAACGAGAGCTTTGGCGAGGACGAAGAGAGTTTGTTGGATTGTCCGCAGTACACCAGACCGGCGGAGTTTCGCGGCTGGAGAGTGCCCGAGGTGCTGCTGGGCGGGAATCACGAGGAAATCAGGCGCTGGCGGCGGGCTGCTTCGCGCGAGAAAACACAACGGCTGCGACCGGATTTGGTCGGGAGCTGCGAGATAGGGCAGAGTTAAAAATGCAAAACGCACTTGTTTCAAATTTCATCAGCAAGCACGTTCGTACGAGCGCGCATCCGGAGTTTCGTCCCGGAGATACGATTCGCGTGCACGTCAGAATCAAGGAAGGCGACAAGGAGCGTTTGCAGGCGTTCGAAGGAACGGTGATCGCGCGCAAGAATGTCGGCATGGGCGAGACGATCACGGTGCGGAAGGTCAGTTTTGGCCAAGGCGTTGAGCGGATTTTCCCGCTTCATGCGCCCGTTATCGATCACATCGACCTGGTGCGTACCGGTCGCGTGCGCCGGGCCAAGCTTTACTACTTGCGAGGGCTGAAAGGTAAGGCAGCCCGTCTTCGCGAGCGGACCTAGTTTCCAGGCTAAGCAATTGTGGGTGTAAGCCCCAAAGTTGGAGGATCGCGCCGAAAGGGCACAATCGAACGCGCGGATTCTTCTTCTATTCGATGTGTAAGCTCTTACGAGCGCCGCGCTCGGGAACAGGGCTTCTCCCGCGTGGCCGGCGTCGACGAAGTTGGCCGGGGCTGCCTGTTCGGCCCAGTCATTGCGGCCGCCGTTATCCTCGACCCCGATCGGCCGATCAAAAACTTGCGAGACAGCAAAATTGTCGAGCAAGAAGAGCGGGAAAAGCTCGCGCGACATATTAAGGCTCGCTGCGTGTGCTGGGCGGTTGGCGGGGCGGATGTTTTCGAGATCGATCAGATCAATATTTACCAGGCGTCTCGACTGGCGATGCGGCGGGCCGTCGAGGCCCTTGCGATGCAGCCCGATTACCTGCTGGTCGACGCTTTGCGACTCGATCTGCCGGTCGAACAGACTCCGTTAATCGACGGCGATGCTCGCTGCCGGGCCATCGCGGCGGCATCGCTTATCGCCAAGGTTCATCGGGACGCATGCCTGGCGCAGTGGCATGAGGTCTTTCCGCAGTTCAATCTGCTCTCGAATAAGGGCTATTCCACTCCGGACCATCGCCGCGCACTGCGTGAGCATGGACCGACGCTCATGCACCGTTTCAGCTTCGAACCTGTTCGAGCCAGTTCTGCGCGCGTTCATTGGACAGGATATCTTTCGCCGCAATCTCCACAGGGTGAGCTCTTCGACTTAGAAGCTGAAGGAGCTGAGGGGCAAAGTGGGCCGGCTGTCCCGGAAGAAGTCGAGGCTGAGCAGGCCGTGCTTGCCGCGACTACGTTATGAACGGACCTGCTTCGGCTCCGGCAGCGCCACCCAAGTTTATCCGCTGGCAGCGGCGCGTGCTCGGGTTGTGTCTTGTCATATTTGCCTTCGAGCTTGGCATCTTCCTTCTCATTTTTCCGTGGCTCAGGTCCTGGGAGATGAGTTGGGTACCGGTCCACTCTCCCCGGTTTGCGCAGATATGGATGAGCCGTTACATGCGGGGTGCACTAAGCGGATTGGGGCTACTCAACCTTTACATCGCATTCACCGAAGCTGCGCGACAGCTTAGATCCATCTTCGGCGGTTAGTTCGTCCGGGGGCGGATCGTGTAAGCTAAACGCTGGCCGGAAAAAATGATCCATTCGAGAAGAGAGATATGCAAACTGGCGCTGGTGGGCGTGCCGCTTGGCGCCGCATTGGCGAAGAAGATCGATTCGAAAATCGATGGTGTTCAATTGGGCGTTCAGTCTTACAGCTTTCGCGATCTGCCTCTCGATCAAGCGATCCAGGCGATGGTCACCGATGGGCTAGGGGATTGCGAACTGTTTTCTCCGCACATCGAGGCTGGAGGCATCGGAGCGTTGGATGCCATCCTTAAGCCGGCGGATGGCAAACCCCTTAGCCATGAGGAGATGAAAGCGGCTTTCGATGCTTACAACGAAAAATTGCGTCAGTGGCGACTGACGGTGCCGCTCGATTACTTCAAAGGCGTCCGCAAGAAGTTCGACGACGCAGGGATAAATCTTTACGCCTACAATCTGACATTCGGTGACAGTTCGACGGATGAAGAGATCGATCGAGGGTTCCTGATGACGAAAGCTTTGGGCGTGGGTATCATGACTTCATCTACAACCCTGCCGATGGCGCAGCGCATGGTTCCGTTTGCCGACAAGCACAAGCTCATCGTGGCTTTTCACGGGCACTCGGATGTGAACGATCCGAAGCAGTTCGCTACGCCTGAGCGATTTGAGAAAGCCCTGGGCATGTCGAAGTACTATCGCATCAATCTCGACATCGGGCATTTCACGGCGGCCGGCTTCGATGCGGTCGATTACATCACGAAGAAGCATGACGACATCGTACTGCTGCACTTAAAGGATCGGAAGAAGAACGATGGCCCGAACATGCCGTGGGGTCAAGGAGATACTCCGATCAAGCAAGTTCTGCAACTCCTGAAGGACAAGAAATATCCGATTCCGGCCTTTATCGAATACGAGTACAAGGGAACCGGCAGCTCGGTTGAAGAAGTTGCGAAGTGCTACGCTTACGCGAAAGACGCGCTTAAAGCTTCGGCTTAGAGATAGTGTCTGTTCCGGCGTTCGTTACTAGCAATCGCAACGGGCGGTGATATCGAAGCGATCAATCACGATATCATCGGTAATGAATGGCAGCAATTGTTGTCCGAAACATACCCGAGGAAGTAGTGCGCTCTCTAAAGAGGCGGGCGAAGGCAAACGATAGAAGTACTGAAGCTGAAATCAGAGAGATCTTGAAAGCGGCTGTGGAGCACTCGGAGAGAAGCCGGTTCAAGCTTGGTTCAGCACTTGCCGCGATAGGGAGGTCGGTGGGTGGCGTAGACCTGGATGTTACCGGAGATTCCGATCCTGTCGAACCAGCGGACTTCTCATAATGATTGTTTTGGATACAAACGTCATTTCAGAACCTATCAAGCGCGAGCCGAATGCGCAGGTGATGGAGTGGTTAGACGGACATGATGTGGAAACGCTATACCTAACTGCAGTGAACGTGGCCGAATTGCTTTATGGCATTGAAGTGCTTACAGAAGGGAAGCGAAAAAAGAGCCTCAGTTCATCGATAACAAAGTTGATCGACCATCACATCGGCGAAAGAATTCTACCCTTCGATCTCACAGCGGCACGAGAGTACGTAACCATAGCGGTTCAAGCACGCAAACTTGGCTTCGGTGTTTCGTCCTCGGACGCACAGATTGCTTCCATCGCAGCAGTACATGGTTATGCAGTCGCTACAAGAGATGAGGAGGCGTTCCTACGGATGGGCGTGAGAGTCATTAATCCCTGGAAGGCGACTTAAAGGTGTGGTATGTGTAAGCCAAGACAGACAAGCCAGCCAGTCCGAGGCGTCCTATCGAGCCAGCAGGATTTTCTTAGCGGTCATTTTCGACCAGGATAAATAAAGGACATGGCGTACCACTTTCGTCCTTGACGCGGTCGCCCAAAGCCTTAAAGCCCACTTTCTCAAGCACGCGTCGTGACCGTTGGTTCTCTTCGCGAACATACGCGAAGAAAGGCTCATCCGGGTATTTGCCCCGGAGGTGGCGCAACACTCGACCCACGGCTTCGGGTGCAAACCCCCGGCCCCAAAACTCCGGCAGGAACTCGTAACCGACTCCTACAAAGTCACCCAGCCATTTGCCCATCGCTCCGTGGCTGTATTTGAATGTTTGGACCCAACCCATGGGTTCTTGTTTTAGTTTGTCGCGGACCACCCATTTGCCATAGCGCCTGCCAAAAGAGTTTTCTTGTCGGAACTGTTCCATTTGAATCTCAACTTCGGCAAATCCTTTGGATTGCTCCAGGGACAACGGCCCGCAGTTGACGTGCTTCATTACTTCCGCATCGCACTCAATTCGAATCAGGAACGCTCGGTCGCTTTTACGGATTGCATCCAAGTGCAGCCGGTCGGTCTCAAGATGGGGCAGGAAGGCATGCGTTCGACGCCGACGTTTGCCGATAGTGGACACTATCCTGAATTTTAGCCTTCCGGTTACCCCTGCGGACTACCCGGCCGCGTCATTAGATCACTGGGTATTAGCCATCGCGAGCATGGCGTTGACGTCCAGATTTCCCCAGCCGTAGAGGTAATTGGGAGAGCTCGCCGGCGAGCCGCAGGTGCCAATCTGAAGCCACTGAGGAACGGCGGCGGAGATGAGGCGCCACATCTGTTCGGGGCGGCCCTGCAGGGTAGGTCTGACGCTCAATACGAGGGCGAAGGCGCCGGCCAACTGGGAGGCGGCAACCGAGGTACCACTCAGGGAGGCTACGTTTCCTCCTGGAACTGCCGAGAGGATCTGGGTTCCAGGGGCAGCAATGTCCGGCCGGAAGATAGTCGCCGTATTTCCGGGTCCAGCGTTGCTGTAACTCGCCAAAGTATCGAGAGGCATGCCGCTGTCCGGATCGTAACCAAGCGCTCCTGTTGTTATTGCGACAGCATAGTTTTGAGGCCAGCTTGTCAACGAGTCGCAGATGGCGCCGCTATCCTCGCCGGCCACGATGCTGGTAATTCCGGCGGCGTATAGATTCCAATACACGGCATGCATCACGGGATCGTCGATGCAGTTTGCACCCGATGCGTAGCAATGGTAGGGATGAACAACGATATCGGGCGCTTTGGAAGGATCGGGGTTCTGCCCCTGCAGGTTCCAAGGAGCGAGCATAAACTGCATGCATTCCTCAAATGCGGTTCCAGTGCTGCCGTAGCCGCGATCCATGTCGCGACATGCCATAAATCTGGCCTCGGGGGCCACGCCGATCTGGTAGTCTCTGAAATTGCCGCCGACCGCCGCGCCCGTGACATGGGTGCCGTGCCCCAGGTCGTCACAGGGAACTGCGGAACTCACACCACAAGGATTTGTGCCGGCTGTGAAGGTGGTGTGCACTGCGTCCCACCAGTTGTAGTTATGGTTTGCACCCGTGCCGAGAAGGCCGCGATAATGTCCCTTGAGCAGGCGATGGTCCCATTGCACCCCACTATCGACTACTCCGATGGTTATTCCTTGTCCCTGAGCGCCTTGAGCCCAGGCAGCGGGCGCGTTAATGAACTCGACGTTTTTCTCGAGTCCCCGGCCAAGCGGTAGCGATGTGACTGGCGGGAGATTCACGCCTGGCAGTTGGGTGTTGAAAGAGTAAACACTTTCCGCTGTGTAGACTTCCGGGCGCGCTACCAGCTGCTGCAATTGTGCGGTCGAGATTTTTTGTCCCGCTGGAGCTTGCACCAATACAAAGTTGGCTATGTAGAATCCGGTGCCTATCAGACCCATCTGGTTCACCGCAGCTAGGAGCGATGCCTGAGTCTGCTGCGCTGTTTGGGTGAGTGCGTTGTAAACGTACTGGCCCCGCTGCGCCTTGGTGGTCAGCTGGAAAGCTCCCGATACGTCGGCCTGTTGATTTAGTACCAGTTTCACCGCAGCGAGCCCTTGGGGTACGCCCTGCGGTGAGCTGGAATTGGCTTTGATGCTCTGTCCGTGGATCGTTGCACAGATCATCAGCGCCGCGGCTGTAAGTCTGGCGATGGGTTTGTTCGAGTTGAATTTTCGGTAGACTGCTGGCATTTCGACTTCAAAGATGAAGTGCGAAGTGCGGCGACGTCGTCCTAGTAGGGCGTTCCTTAGTGGGGATAGTTCTTAGACATCGAACCGTACGCCCTGAGCGAGCGGGAGATCGTGCCCGAAGTTGATCGTGTTAGTGGCGCGACGCATATAGAACTTCCAGCTGTCGGAGCCGGATTCGCGTCCGCCGCCGGTTTCTTTTTCTCCCCCGAAAGCTCCCCCGATTTCGGCGCCGGAGGGACCGATATTCACGTTGGCGATCCCGCAGTCCGAACCTTCCGCGGAGGTGAATCTCTCCGCTTCGCGGAGGTCGTTTGTGAAGATCGAGGAGGCAAGCCCTTGCGGCACATCGTTGTGTAGACGCAGCGCTTCGTCGAGATCGCGGTATTTCAGGACGTAGAGAATGGGGGCAAACGTTTCGCGTTTGACAGCAGCTGTTTGAGAAGGCATTTCGACCAAAGCGGGCCGAACATAGAAACCGCCAGTCAGACCCGCTACTTCGACGCGCTCGCCACCGGTGACCTTCGCGCCGCAGGCCTTTGTTTCGGCCAGAGTTTTGTGCATCGCTTCGAAAGAGTTACCGTCGATGAGCGGACCGACCAGGGTTCCGGGCTCTCTCGGATCGCCGATCGTCACGGAACTGTATACCTGTTTGAGGCGAGGCAGGAGTTGCTCATAGACGCTTTCATGTACGATCAGCCTTCTGAGGGTCGTGCAACGCTGCCCGGCGGTTCCCATCGCGGCAAAAGCAATCCCGCGCAGAGCCAATTCCATGTCGGCAGAGGGACATACAATGGCGGCGTTGTTGCCGCCCAGTTCTAAGAGACTTCGGGCGAAACGCGCGGCGAGACACGGTCCGACCTGCCGTCCCATGGCGGTCGAGCCGGTCGCCGAGACGAGCGGAACCAGCGGATGCTCAACCAGAGCCGTACCTACGTCTTTTCCGCCGATCAAGACGGAGGAAAGGCCGCTGGGCACACCGCCGAATCGTTCGGCTGCGCGATGAAACAGTGCCTGAGTTGCCAGTGCGCAGAGCGGAGTCTTCTCCGAAGGCTTCCAGACAACAGAGTTCCCGCATACAAGGGCCAGCGCCGCGTTCCAGGACCACACCGCGACCGGGAAATTGAATGCCGAAATGATGCCGACGACTCCGAGAGGATGCCAGGTTTCCATCATGCGATGATGCGGCCGTTCTGTCGCAATCGTTAATCCGCAGAGTTGACGCGAGAGGCCGGCCGCAAAGGTGCAGATGTCGATCATCTCCTGCACTTCGCCGAGACCTTCGGAGCCGATCTTGCCTGACTCGATTGTCACCAGCCGGCCCAGGGCGGGTTTAGCCTGACGGAGTTCGTCGCCCAACAAGCGGACTAACTCGCCACGCTGCGGCGCCGGAAGTTTGCGCCATGTTTCAAAGGCCGCATGGGATTCAGTAACGATCGTGTTTACCGTATCGACCGAGACACTCGGGCATTGGCCGATGACCTCGCCGCTGATGGGCGAGCAAGACGGCATGTCTCCGCTTTTATAAGTAGATGGGTCTACGCCGAGTTCGTTCAGTATCTGTTCGGTTTCGTGTGCTATCGATTGCAAAGAAAAGCCTCGCTTACCAATATGGCAGCTATATTTGGTTATGCCTGCAACTGTTTGGAAAGGTTATCTGACCTTTGGCCTGGTGTCGTTTCCGATTCGCCTTCATGCTGCCGCCCGGCCCGACACCGTTCACTTTCATCTGTTACATAACAAGGATCTTTCAAGGGTAAGAGAAGTGATGTTCTGCGCGGCGGAGGACAAACCGCTCGAGCGCTCCGAACTGGTGAAAGGCTACGAATATGAGAAGGACGAGTATGTAGTGATCGAGCCGGAAGACCTCGAAAAAATTGCGCCTCCGACGGCAACGGTTATGGAAATTCTGCAGTTCGTGCGCATCAGTGAGGTAGACCCGATCTTTCTTGAGACGTCTTATTACGTTGCTCCCGAAGAGGCCGTCAGCCGACCGTACTCGTTGCTTTTGCAGGCGATGAAAGACACGCAGTACGATGCGATTGCGAAAGTTACGATGCATGGACGCGAGCACATTGTGATTTTGCGTCCATCCGAGCACGGAATCGTTCTTCACACGATGTACTTCGTCAGCGAACTCAACCGGGAACGGGAAACGCCGGTGGGCAGCCCGGCTAAGTTCGAAAAGAAAGAGATAGATTTAGCCAAGCAACTGATCGATACGCTGGCGGCGCCTTTCGAGCCCGAGCAGTTTCACGATCAATATAAAGAGAATGTCGAGAAGCTGATCGAGGCGAAAAGAAGCGGTAAAAAAGTTACTCCGATCAGGCAGCCCAAAGCCGCTCCGGTAATGGACCTGATGCAGGCGCTTCAGCAGAGTCTGGCAAAGAACAAAAACGCCCGAGCTCCGGAAAAGGAAAGCGCGTCCGGCCATGCTGCCGCAAAGACGACTAAAAGCAGCACAAAGAAAGCCTCGCCCCGCAAGGGTGCTTCGAAGGTGGCCTAAACTCATCAAGTATGGCCCCGATAATGGGAATAACAACTGTTATTCTCCTCATGTCCCTCACTTCCGCACCCACCCTAGTCGCCCAAGACCAGAAAGCTCCAGCCCCGCCCGTTGCTCCGAAGATTGAGCATCGCGAGATGCGGCACGGTTCTACCGTTGTTGACAATTACTACTGGCTTCGTGAGAAATCGAATCCCGAGGTAATCAAATACCTCGAAGCAGAGAACGCCTACACTGCTGAGATGACGAAGGATCTGCAGCCATTTGCGGATTCTCTCTACAAGGAGATGCTGAGCCACATCAAGCAAACCGACTTGAGCGTCCCCGTCCGGCGCGGCGAGTTTTTCTACTACACGCGTACGGAGGAGGGAGCGCAGTACCCGATCAATTGCCGCCGAAAGGGCAGCATGGAAGCGCCGGAGGAGGTGCTTCTGGATTTGAATGAACTGGCGAAGGGGCGCAAGTTTGTAGGCTTGGGTTCGTTTGTCGTTAGTGACGATCAGAATCTACTGGCGTATACGCTCGATTACACGGGATTTCGCCAGTACACGCTCCGGGTGAAGGATCTGCGCACTGGAAAAGACCTGCCTGACACAACCGAACGCGTCACCAGTGTCGAATGGGCGGCAGATAACAAGACGTTGTTTGCGGTTACGGAAGACGCAGTCACTAAGCGCCCGGACAAATTATTCCGGCATGTATTGGGCAATCCGGCATTCGAGCAGATCTATGAGGAGAAGGACGAACTTTACAACTTAGGACTCGGGAAGTCGCGGGACAAGCAGTATCTATTTCTGGCAATAGAGAGTAAAGATACAACCGAGTTCCGGTATCTGAAGGCGAATAAGCCTAACACAGATTTCACCGTCTTCCTCCAGCGAAGGCCCAAACATCGTTACTATGTGGACCACCGCGAGGATATTTTCTACGTTCGCACGAACAGAAGCGCTAAAGATTTCGAGGTTGTAACGGTTCCCGACGGCGATCCTGCCGAGCATAATTGGAAATCGTTCATTCCCGCGCATAGCGGCACACTGATCGAGGATATCGATCTTTTCAAGTCCTTCGCAGTTTCGCTTGAGAAATCGGCAGCGGTAAATCATCTGAGGATCTACGATTTCAAATCGGGACAATGGGCAAGCGTCAAATTTCCAGAGCCGATCTATTCAGCTTTTCCGGCTACCACGCCGGATTATGAGTCTACGACTTATCGATATTCTTATCAGAGTTTCATTACTCCTTCGAGCGTTTACGATTACGACACTCTCACCGGCAAGTCGCAGTTACTGAAACAACAGGAAGTGCCAGGCGGGTACGATCCGGGTCGATATGCATCGGAGCTACTCTGGGCGACAGCTCGGGACGGCACGAAAGTTCCTGTTTCAATTGTTTACAAGAAGGGTTTCGTACGCGACGGTAAGTCTCCGCTTTTTCTGTATGCGTACGGCTCATACGGTTTCGGCATGCCCGTGACCTTCTCGAGCAATCGTCTCAGCCTGCTCGATCGCGGCATGGCTTACGCGATAGCGCATATACGCGGCGGAGACGAGATGGGCGAACAGTGGCGTGAAGACGGGATGCTCATGAAGAAAAAGAACACCTTCTACGACTTCATAGACTCGGCCGAATACCTGGTGAAAGAAAAGTGGACATCGCCCGACCGGCTTGTTATTGAAGGCGGCAGCGCAGGAGGCTTACTTATGGGTGCTGTGGTCAATATGCGCCCGGACCTGTTCCGCGCGGTCCACGCTGCCGTGCCCTTTGTCGACGTGATGAACACGATGATGGACGCGTCTCTGCCGCTGACTGTAGGTGAGTATCTCGAATGGGGCAATCCGAATGAGAAAGCTGCTTACGATTACATGAAGACCTACAGTCCTTACGACAACCTGGAGAAGCGCGCCTATCCGGCCATGCTGGTAACAACCAGCCTGAATGACAGTCAGGTGATGTATTGGGAGCCCGCAAAGTATGTTGCGCGTCTGCGCGTCGTGAAGACGGACAACACGTCCGCTGCTGCTCAAGACCAAGATGGATCCCGCCGGGCATGGCGGAGCATCGGGCCGCTATGACCGGTTGAAGGACACGGCTTTCGAATACGCCTGGCTACTCAGCCAGGTCGGCATAGATCGATAACGCCGGCTCCGATCCGCTGCTATTTGGCTTTATGGGCGACAATTTGGTCTTTGATCTTTCCGTAAGTGGATTGCGGAATCACCTTCTTGGTGAGTAAGTCTGTCTTGGCGCGGTAGGGGCGTCCCGCAATAATCTTTTGAGACAAGGCCGGACCAATGCCTGGAAGCGCATCGAGTTCCTCTGCGCTTGCGCTGTTGATGTCTACGAGTCCCGCCTTGGCCGAAGTGGCAGCAGTCGTCGGGTGAGCGGGAGACGCTTTCTTAGCAGCCGCGGTCTGGGCCGAGGCAAGGGCCACAGCGAGAGCGAGTGTTAACAGCCAGCGGTACATTTTCATAACGGGATTCTACCAATGTCGCCAGATCGCGTCGCTACACGGTGGAGGTGAACAAGACAGCAATCGCTGCGCTGACGGTTTCCGTGCCTCCGGTTGGAGAGCCACTGGCTTGGCTCAGGGCTCCGAAACAGAACTCGATGTATTGTGAAGATTACCTCTACATGAATTCGAACGAAACGATAGAACAACTAACGCGCCTGGCCGACGTAAACAGAGATGCTGAGCTTGGCTATCGCACCGCAGCTGAACATATAGGCAACTCGCAGCTGGAGACTCTGTTTTCCGGCTACGCCAAGCAGCATGAGAAGTTTCAGAAGGAGTTGCAGACCGAACTTCAACATCTTGAACCAGGACGGCACTCTAACTCGGAAACACTGAGCGGCGCTTTGCATCGTAGATGGATCGATTTGAAAGGGGCGCTTTCAGGTCACTCGGCCCGAAGTGTACTCGCAGCCTGCGAGGATGAGGCCCAATCCGTCGAGGCCGCTTATGCCGACGCAGGCCAAGCGGACTTCAGGGGCCGGCTCGGTTCACTGCTTAGTAAGCAGGAACAGCAGATCAAAGAAACTCACACACATTTATGCCGTCTTCTCACTGAGGTAAAAGACGGGGTGGATTTCCAGGTGAACGAATAGCGGCCTGACGGCTTATTGCCGATCGGAGAGAGCACTGGCCTGTGGACCGGTCGCAACTCTCTCGGCGTGACGTTGTTGCGGGGTCGATTCCTCTCGAATTTCACGCTCGAGAAAGTAGTTCAGCGCTGTGCGCAGGGTGGCGATAGCGGCCAATTTCTCGATCTCGCTCCAGGTAGGAGCAACAGCAGTGTTCAGGATGTCCGCCGCCAATTCGAACTCGAGCCCCACTGCCAGCCAGCGCCCTAAGGTAAGCCGTACTTCGTTCTTTTGAGAAGGAAGGCTGTTTCGCCGGACAAAAAGCACCAGCGATTTGATAGTCGCTTCGAGCGCGGCCAAGCCGATCACCAGCGCCGCAGCGAATTCGACGCCATGCGCGAGATATCCGATGATATTTTTGGCATCGTCCAGAAATGCTCCCATTGCTTCGGCCCTTTAATCCCTCGTAAGTGGACACTTTTCTTGCGAGGCCATTTCGAAGAATCGGCGCGGATTCCGAATGCGGGTGAAACAACGCAGCCCCTGCCGTTTCCAACCAAAAGAGGAACCTAAAAATGCGTTTACAGGACAAAGTGGCAATCGTAACCGGGGCGGCAACCGGCATTGGGCAGGCAATTGCCATTCGCTTCGCGCAGGAAGGCGCGGCCGTAGTTGTCGATTACGTAGGTAAGCCGGGAACGCCCGATGCGACCGTGAATCAGATCAAACAGAATGGCGGCCGTGTGATTGCCGTGGAAGCAGACGTTTCGAACCCTGAACAGGTGCAAAATCTGGTGGATAGCACAGTGAAGGCTTTCGGCAAAGTCGATATCGCTCTTAACAATGCAGGCATCGAGTCGAAGTATCCATTTGTTGACTATCCAATTGAGAGAATTCGACAGATCATGGATGTGAATTTGCTTGGGCCGTTGTTCGTGTCGCAAGTTGCTGCCAAGCAGATGATCAAGCAAGGCAATGGCGGCCGGATCATCAATATTTCTTCTGTCCACGAGGATCTTCCCATGCCTACTAACGCGCCCTATTGCGCAAGTAAAGGCGGTCTGCGAATGCTGGCACGGACCATTGCCGTCGAGCTGGCCAAAGATAAAATTACGGTTAACAACATCGGCCCTGGCGCAATTTACACGCCTATCGACGCGGATATTGAAGCAAAGCCTGAGCTGGAGAAGGCGTTGATGGGGGAGATTCCGCTCAACCGCTGGGGAAAGCCGGAGGAGGTAGCTTCACTCGCCGTATTCCTGGCTTCCGATGAAGCGAGTTACATCACTGGCTCAACTTACTTCATCGATGGTGGAATGCTTCGGCAATCTGGAAGCTACTAATAAGAACGGCCGAAACTTCAGTGTGGGAAAAGTTTAGCTATCCCACGCTATCGCTTAAAGCTGTCTGAAGTCGCGGGCTAACTTGCCGTGGCGAACCGAACCATACCTGAAGCTTGTCGAGATACAGATACACCACCGGGGTCGTGTAAAGCGTAAGCAGCTGGCTGAGCATCAGACCGCCGACAATCGTGATACCTAATGGCCGTCTCAGCTCAGAGCCCGTTCCTGTGCCGAGAGCGAGAGGCAGGCCGCCAAGCAGCGCAGCTAAGGTGGTCATGATGATAGGCCTAAAACGCAGCAGGCAGGCCTGGTAAATGGCGTTTTTGGGCGACAAACCGTCTTTTCTCTGCACTTCCAAAGCGAAATCGATCATCATGATTGCGTTCTTCTTGACGATGCCGATCAGCAATATGATCCCAATTAAGGCGATGACGGTTAAATCGATGCCGCAGATAAGCAAGGCCAGAAGCGCGCCAACTCCCGCCGAAGGAATGGTCGAGAGGATCGTTATAGGGTGGACGTAGCTTTCATACAACATTCCGAGAACAATGTAAACGGCAATCAGGGCGGCAAGAATAAGAAGAGGTTCCGATTTCAGCGACGCCTGGAAGGCTTGGGCCGTGCCGGCAAATGCACCGTGAACGTTTGCCGGCATGCCGATCTCGTCTTCGGCTGTCTGCACGGCGTCAACTGCCTGGCTTAAGGCAACTCCCGGCGCCAACGCAAACGAGATCGTAATCGAGGGAAACTGGCCCTGATGATTCACAGTAAGCGGGGTTAGAACGGTCCTCAACTGAGTGAATGTGGACACTGGAACGGGCGTACCGTTGCTTGAGCGCACGTAAATAGAATCGAGAGAAGCCGGGTTCTGCTGGAACTCCGGCAGAACCTCGAGCACCACGTGATACTGGTTGATCCCCGTATACATTGTGGATACCTGCCGTTGTCCAAACGCGCTATAGAGGGTCGTATCGATCGCCTGCGGATTGACTCCCAGCCGCGAGGCAGTAGCCCGATCAATGATCAGCTTCGACTCCAGCCCGTGCACCTGCTGGTCGCTATTCGCGTCGAGCACGAGCGGCACTGTCCTCAGCTTGTTCAGCAGTTTGGGCGCCCACTGGCTAAGATCGTTGAGGCTGTCCGATTGCAAGGTGTACTGATATTGCGAATTCCCGCCGCGGCCGCCGACGCGAATGTCTTGTGCCGCCTGCATGTAGAGCGTCGCACCCGGGATGTGAGACAACTTTCCACGAAGCCGATTGATAACCTGGTCTGCCGAGACTTTTCTCTGGTCGAGCGGCTTCAGCTGTGCCCACATCGAGGCAGTATTCAGCGTGCCGCCGCCTGTAAATCCCTGCACGTCGTCGACAGCTGGATCGCTCTGAACAATGCGCAAACCTTCATGCAGCTTTTCTCGCATGGCAGTAAACGAGATGTCTTGATCGGCTACTAGTGCTCCCCCGATCCGCCCCGTATCCTGCTGTGGAAAAAATCCTTTCGGAACCACAATGTATAAATAGACGCTGATCGCGATCGTTACAAGCGTGATCAAGAGAGTTAGCTGCGGATGCCGAAGCACACCCATCAAGGTCTTCGCGTAGACGGCATGAATGAGGTCGAAGCCTCGTTCACTCGCGTTATAGAGGAAGTTGTGCTTCTTGTCCCGCTGCGATCGAAGGAACTTGGCGCACATCATAGGTGTTGTCGTGAGCGAGACGACAAGCGAGATAGCGATCGCTACCGTTAAGGTGATGGCGAACTCACGGAAGAGGCGGCCCACGATGCCGCCCATGAGCAGAATGGGAATAAAAACCGCAACCAGAGAAGTGCTCATCGAGAGAACCGTAAACCCGATTTCCTTTGCACCCTGCAGAGCCGCCCGTACCGGATCCCAACCGATCTCCAAGTAGCGCGTGATGTTCTCGATGACGACGATTGCGTCGTCCACCACGAAGCCGGTGGATACGGTGAGCGCCATCAATGAGAGATTATCGAGCGTGTACCCGAGCAGGTACATCACCCCGAAGGTGCCGCATAGAGAAAGAGGGACGGCGATGCCGGGGATGACTGTGGCCCACGCACTACGAAGGAAAACGAAAACGACCAAAACCACCAGAGCAATTGCGATGAGCAAAGTGTATTCGACGTCTTTGACGGAAGCCCGGATCGTGGTCGTACGATCCTGCGCCACCTTCAAATGCATAGCGGGCGGAATCGAAGCCTGTAATTGCGGTAGCACCGCGTTGATATGGTCTACCGTATCGATGATGTTGGCTTGAGGCTGCCGGGATACCGCCAAAATCACGTTGGGCTTTCCATTGTCTAACCCATCGTTCCTGGTGTCTTCTACAGAATCGATGACGTTTCCGAGCTCCCGTAAGCGAATGGGTGCGCCATTCCGATACGTGACGATCAGCGGAGCATATTTGTTCGCATGGAACAGCTGGTCCGTTGCATTTACGTTCCAGCGCATGGCGTTACCATCGAGCGCTCCTTTGGCCTGGTGAGCGTTTGCGTTTTGGAGCGTTGTAGCGACGTCGACCATGCCGAGACCCATGTTGTTGAGCAGCATCGGATTGACTTGCACCCGGACCGCCGGCCTGGAACTGCCCCATACGTGTACCTGACCGACGCCTTCGATTTGGGAGATCTTCTGGGCGAGAATCGAATCCGCGGCATCGTACATTTGCGGCCGGTCATAAGTGTCCGAACTAAGAGCCAGCATTAGAATCGGCGCATCAGCCGGATTGGACTTCCAATACCCCGGGTTACTCGGCAAGTCTGCCGGCAACTGTCCCCGAGCGGCATTGATCGCGGCCTGCACATCGCGGCCGGCTGCATCGATATTTCGGCTTAAATCGAACTGGAGCGTGATAGACGTGCTGCTCAGCTGACTCGAAGAGGTCATCTCCGTTATGCTCGCAATCCGTCCAAACTGCCGTTCCAGTGGTGTCGCAACGGAGGAGGCCATCGTCTCCGGGCTGGCGCCTGGAAGGTTTGCGTGTACCTGTATAGTCGGGAATTCCACTTCGGGCAGTGCCGCGACCGGCAGCAGACGGAAAGCAAGTACGCCCGATAAGGCAAGCGCGGCTGTCAGCAACGACGTAGCAACAGGCCGCTTGATAAATGGAGCCGAGAGATTCACTAACTAATTCCCCTGTCAATCAGCATGAACGGGCGCACCTAAATAAGGCCGAGAAGCTTCCGTTCTGGTCTTATGGGTCAGTCGTTTTGCGAGGCGATCGAAGAACAGATAAACGACGGGCGTGGTGTAAAGAGTAAGCACCTGGCTGACGATCAAGCCGCCTACGATCGTGATGCCGAGCGGGCGGCGAAGTTCCGATCCTACGCCCGTACCGAGTGCCAGCGGCAAGCCGCCGAAGAGAGCTGCCATGGTGGTCATCATGATCGGCCGGAAGCGCAGAAGGCAGGCTTGATAGATCGCATCCAGCGGTTCCTTTCCACCTTCCCGCTCAGCCTCGAGAGCGAAGTCGATCATCATGATGGCGTTTTTCTTCACAATACCGATAAGCAGAATGATGCCGATCAACGCGACAACATCGAAGTCTTCACGGCACACGAACAGTGCGAGAATGGCCCCTACACCTGCCGAAGGAAGCGTCGAGAGTATCGTAATCGGATGGATATAGCTCTCGTACAACACTCCGAGAACAATGTAGACAACCACTAATGCCGCCAGGATTAGCCAAATCTCATTCGAGAGCGAGTTCTGGAAAGCGGCTGCGGTTCCCTGGAAGCTTGAGTGAACACTTAGCGGTAAACCGATCTCGCGCTCAGCTTGATTGATATCTTTGACGGCCCGGCCCAGAGATGCATTCGGCGGCAGGTTGAACGAAATAGTTATCACAGGGAATTGGCCTTGATGATTGATCGTCAGAGGCGCCGAGGTCTGTTCATAATGTGTGAACGAACTCAGCGGCACCACCGTGCCCGTCGAGGAGTGGATGTATATGGTGCCGAGGTCGGTCGGTTCATTCCGGAATCCATGCTCTACCTCGAGAACCACGTGGTACTGGTTCAGCTGTGTATACATGGTCGAGACCAGTCGTTGCCCGAAAGCGTCGTAAAGCGTATCGTCGATCTGCTGCATTCCGATCCCGAGCCGGGCCGCCGTATCGCGATCGATCACTAAGGTTGTTTGCAGACCGCCGGTTTGTTGATCGGTGGCCACATCGCGTAGAGAAGGCACGCTGCGCAGCTTTTCGACCAGGCGCGTGGTCCAGGTGTTTAACTCGTTCGCATCCGCGTCCTCGAGTGTGTACTGGTATTGCGTGCGGCTGACTCGATCTTCGACCGTCAAATCCTGTACGGCTTGCATGTATAGAGTGATTCCCTCGACTTGCGCCAGCTTCTGCTGAAGCCTACGAATGACATCGCTTGCGCTAATCCCGCGGTCCTCAAGTGGCTTCAAGTTGATCTGGATGCGGCCGCTATTCAGGGTTGTATTGACACCGTCGATGCCGATGAAAGACGAGAGACTCTCGACCGCCGGGTCCTGCAGAATCAGCTTCGCCAGGGATTGCTGTAAGCGGGACATAGCGGGAAAGGAAATGCTTTGTGGAGCCTCGGAGATGCCGAGGATAACGCCTGTATCCTGGACGGGAAAAAATCCTTTAGGAACGATCAGAAACAAAATGACGGTTGCGGCAAGCGTTCCAACCGTAACGAGCAGTGTCAATCGCTGATGCTCCAGAACCCAGCGGAGGGTCGTCCCATACTTCTCGATTACCCAATTGAAGAGGTGCTCCGATTTGCGATAAAACCAGCCTTGCTCCGATTCCGGTTTGTGTTTTAAGAGCTTGGCGCACATCATCGGCGTGAGCGTTAACGAAACAAATGCCGAGACCAGGATCGTGATCGCGAGCGTTATCGCAAACTCCCGGAATAAGCGCCCTACGATGTCCCCCATGAAGAGCAGCGGAATGAGTACTGCAATCAGCGAGATAGTCAAGGAAACAATGGTGAAGCCGATCTGTGCAGAGCCCTCCAATGCAGCACGCATAGGCGGGTCTCCCTGTTCCAAGTAGCGCGAGATGTTCTCGATCATCACGATGGCATCGTCCACCACGAAACCGGTCGAGATCGTCAACGCCATGAGCGTCAGATTATTCAAGCTGTAACCAAGCAGGTACATGACGCCAAACGTTCCTACGATGGACAGCGGGACAGCGATGCTCGGGATGATTGTTGCGGCGAGATTGCGCAGAAACAGGAAAATCACCATCACGACTAACGCGACCGTGAGCATCAACTCGAATTTCACGTCCTCGACCGATGCACGTATCGTGTTAGTACGGTCGGTCAAGATCTTGACATCGACAGCCGAAGGAATAGCCACTTTCAACTGCGGCAGGAGGGCTTTAATCCGATCCACTACCGCGATGATGTTTGCGCCCGGCTGACGCTGGATATTGATGATTACGGCCGGGGTCGTGTTCATCCAAGCGGCTTGGTGTACGTTCTCGGGGCCGTCAACCACGGTTGCGACGTCCTGGAGGCGTATAGGCGCGCCATTTTTGTAGGCGATGATGACCGGCCGGTAACCGGCTGTCGTTAGGATTTGATCGTTGGCGCCGATGGTGAAAGCCTGCCGCAGACCGTCGAAGTTGCCTTTGGGCTGGTTTATATTCGTTTGCCCAAGCGCAGTGCGAATGTCCTCAAGACTCAATCCGTAGGACGCCAAGGCCGCCGGGTTCGCACGAATCCGGACAGCCGGCTTCTGGCCGCCACTGATTGTGACAAGTCCAACGCCAGGAAGCTGTGACATCTTCTGGGAAAGTGTGGTGTCCGCCAGATCCTCGACCTTGGTCAAGGGAATTGTGCTTGAACTGAGCGCCAGAGTAAGAATGGGCGCATCGGCTGGATTCACCTTGCTATAGATCGGTGGGTTTGGTAGATCGGCCGGCAGATAAGTTCCGGCTGCATTGATGGACGCCTGAACCTGCTGCTCCGCAATGTCGATGTTCAAATCGAGATCGAACTGCAGGGTGATGATCGAACTCCCGTAAGAGCTGGTCGAGGTCATCTGCTTTAGGCCCGGAACCTGTCCGAAGGTTCGCTCTAAAGGGGCGGTTACGGATGACGCCATTACATCCGGACTGGCGCCCGGGTAAAACGTCGCGCATTGTATGGTCGGATAGTCTACTTCCGGTAAAGCCGAAACCGGAAGCTGTTTATACGCGATGCCTCCCGCGATAAGAATACCGGCCATCAAAAGCGACGTGGCGACCGGTCGCAGGATAAACGGCCGAGAGGGACTCATTGGGATGCGCCCGAGCTGTTGCCGCCCGGAGAGCCGGAACTTCTTTGTGGACGAATCGTCACTTTCATTCCTTCCGTCAGCTTCTCAGCACCGTCCACGACTACCTTGTCGCCTTGTTGCAGCCCGTCTTCAATAGAGACGTTGTTTCCCTGGCTCATGCCGACCCTGACTGCGCGTACCGTCACGGTGCCGTCGTCTCGGACCAGGTAAACGAACGTGCCGGTCGGCCCGCGCTGGATCCCCACAGCCGGAATGATCAGCACATCTTTTCTGGTATCCAGCCAAAGCCTTACATTCACGAACTGGTTGGGGAAAAGCGCGTAGTCCGTATTGGGGAAAACAGCTTTCAGCTTCGAGGTTCCGGTAGTCTGATCGATCTGATTGTCAACCGTGAGCAACGATCCGTCTGCAAGCTTTTTGGTGTTATCGCGGTCAAAGGCCTCGGTGCGCAGCTTCGCGCTTTGACGAAGCTTTTGCAGCACAGACTGCAATTGGTCTTCGGGAATGCTGAAAAGTACCGAGATCGGCTGGAGTTGAGTGATGACAGCGAGTCCGGTGGCGTCGGCGGAATGCACCATATTCCCGGAGTCGACCTGGCGAAGCCCGATACGTCCGCTAATCGGCGCTGTGATCTTGGTGTAAGTCAAATTGAGCTGAGCGGCGTTGATCGCGGCCTGGGCTGCTTCTATTACCGCGTTATCTGCTTCGATTGCCCCTTTCGACTGGCCAACAGTCGCAAGCTGGGTATCGAGCTGCTGCTTCGCAATGATTTTTTCTTGAAAAAGCGCCTGATCTCGTACGTAATTAGCTTGGGCATCTCCTAGGGCCGCCTGATCTTTCGCCAAGTTTCCCTGGGCCTGGGCCAAAGTGCCTTTCGCCTCATCGAGCGCGACCTGGAACGGTCGCGGATCGATTTGAGCCAGAATATCGCCTTGATGAACGAACTGGCCCTCTTTGAAACCCACGCTCACCAGCTGTCCGTCGACCCGGGGTTTTACCGTGACAGTATTGAAGGCCGTTACCGTCCCGATTCCCTCCAAATAGACGGGCATATCCCCGCGGTGCGCAGCACTGGCTACTACCGGAATATTCCGAGGCTTAGCCATACTGCGCATGGAGCCGGCGGCAGCTTTTTTGGCGTTCTCGTAGGTGTATAACCGGTAACAGCCGTATCCGATTAAGGCAAAGATGGCCAGCCAAATCAGCCAGTGATTACCCGATGGAGGCGACGTATCCTTGTCCAGATCGGGTAGCGGCGGAAGATGCGCGCTCGGGCTATGGACCGCGCGTTCCTCCAATTCAGGTTTTGGCGACTCTAGGGGCGTAGGCGGCTGTATAGCCATTTTCTCCTCACGGTTGAAGCAGACGGGACGGCAAAAAGACTAGGATCGGAGTCTCTGGTCACAAAACGAATAAGCGTCTCGTAACTGGACTCCTCTTCGAAGGGAGACGACATTGCTAGGGTTAATGTTACGGCCAGGCGAATCAGGTTAGAAGAAGCACGAGGGAACGGAGCAATTTGGCTTTGAATAGCAAAAAGGCAGCTTGATTTGGTCCGAATACTCAAGACATCCGATGAATTGGCGCAGAGCGCTGCTCACCATGCGGCTGACTCTCTTCGAGCGCTGCTCGAAAGGCAGAGTACTGCCCGCCTGCTGGCCGCAACCGGGGCTTCTCAGATCGCTTTCCTCGACCTCTTAACTGCTCTTCCGGGTGTGGACTGGAAACGTGTCGAGCTGTTTCACCTAGACGAATATGTTGGACTGAGTATCGAGCATCCGGCCAGTTTCGCCCGCTACATAAAAGAAAAGATCGTCGACCGGACTGGCATCTCGCATTTTCACCTCCTCGATGGCCAGCAAGATCCGCATGTCTCAATTAGGGAAACCGGGCGCGAGATCGCCTCTAAACCGGTCGACCTCGCCTTTGTCGGAATCGGTGAGAACGGGCATTTGGCATTCAACGATCCTCCGGCCGACTTCGAAACTGAAGATCCGTATCTGATTGTCGAGCTCGATGAACTCTGCCGGCAACAGCAGGTCGGAGAAGGTTGGTTCGCCTCTATACAAGACGTTCCGACGAGGGCTCTCACAATTTCGATAAAACAGCTGATGCAAACACGAGAAATTCTATGTGTCGTGCCGGATCACCGAAAAGCAATGGCTGTGCGCGCGTGTCTGGACGGTCCCGTCTCGCCGCTCGCCCCGGCTTCCATCTTACGCCTTCATCCCAATACGACCATCTATCTCGACCGGCATTCTTCGGCTCTGCTGGGCAATTTCGCGGACCCAGCGCCGAGCGGCTAATCTAATAGAAGAAACACACGGCAGCTATTGCCAACGTTCTCCCAATGCGTGAGATAACCCGAATACTGGAACTTTGGCACACACTCGACGAGGCGGGCCAATCCGCGGTTCTCGCCACGGTCGTGCGCACCCAGGGTTCCTCCTATCGTTTGCCGGGCGCCCGTTTACTGCTTTCGTCGGACGGACGGCACGCCGGTAGTATCAGCGGTGGATGCCTGGAAGAAGACATCTTGAAGAAGGCTTGGTGGCTGACGGGGGACGGCCCCGTTCTCCGCCGATACGACACCAGCCCCGATGGGGAAATCGCGGCCGGTGGTTTTGGTCTCGGCTGCAATGGAGTGATCCATGTTCTTCTTGAACGCGTCATCCCGGGTTCAGCCTCGATCCTTCGTTTAGCGGAAAAGGTTATAGAAACCCGTCGCCCAGCAAAGGTGGTGCACATTCTGCGGCCTTCAGCGGTAGTGGGGCAGCGACTGATAATCGATGTGGACGGGAACGTTTCGCACAACATCGGCGATCCGGAACTAGGCAGGACAATCCTGAACTCGTACGACTCAGGCTGGCAGGGCGACATTCACGCACTCGAGCTTCCCCCAAGCGTGGAGGTGTTCGTCGAAGAGTTGAGCCCGCCAGTCCATCTGCTTGTTTTCGGTGCAGGCGACGATGCAATACCTGTTACCCAGTTGGCCAAGTATCTCGGATGGCAAGTCTCCGTCTTCGATGGCCGCTCTCATTACGCCAGGAAAGAGAAGTTTCCTTTGGCGGACCACGTCCGAGTGCGGTCTTTGCGGTCCGCTGCTCCGCCCATCGATCCTTGGACGGTTGCGGTTGTCATGACGCATAGTTTCAGTCAGGATCTGGACATTCTGCAAACGCTTCTACCGAAATCCTTGCGCTATCTGGGAGTGCTTGGGCCGCGTAAACGTACCGATCAACTGCTCGCCGAAGCCGGCTTCGATGGAACCGGCATCGCGAACTGTTTGTACGCTCCTGTCGGTCTTGATATCGGCGCGGACGGCCCCGAGCAGGTTGCTTTGTCGCTGATCGCGGAGATCCAATCCGTTCTGAAGGGCCGCGCTGGCGGCTTTTTGAGTAATCTGAACGGCCCTATTCATGCGGCGGAGTCTTCCGAAGAAGCGGCAAGCTGGGTTCGGTCCATTGTCTGTGCGTAGGCTAATACGATTTCTTTGTCTTGCCGAAGGCAAGTTTTACGTTGGGGCTTTGTGTCTGCTTTGTCTTCCCGCCCCGGTTTTGTTTTCGCAGGGCTCAGATAGCGCCAATAAAGGCAAGCAAATCGTGGATGCCGCCGTGGCGGCCTTAGGCGGTAACGCGTTTCTTCAGATGCGCACTCGGGTCGCAAGTGGACGTATTTACGCCTTCTTTCACGATCAGCTTAGCGGCCTGGATCGCGCAACCATATACACCGAATACCCGGATCCTAAACCGGCGGGTAAAGGCTTGGCCGTTGTCGAGCGGGAGCTCCTTGGAAAGAAACAGGACTACTCGTTCCTTTTTTTGACCGATCAGGGATGGGACGTTACGTTTCGCGGGGCTCGTCCGATACCCGATGAGAACTGGCAACGATATCTCAGGACCACGCAAAATGACATCCTGTATCTGCTTCATTCCCGTCCGAACGAACCAGGGATGGATTTCGATTACGTAGGCAGTCAAGTCTACCTCAGCCGTCACATCGAAGCGGTCGACATCACAGACTCGGCGAGTCGCACCATTCATGTCTATTTCGATCACAACACCAAGCTTCCCGTGCGCCAGACTTACACATGGCTCGATGAAGAAACAAAACAGCGCAACGAAGAGGTATCTGTCTTTGACAAATACCGCGATATCGGGAACGGCATCATGTGGCCATTCAGTATTGAGCGGGAAAGAAACGGCTACAAAACCTACCAGTTCTTTGCGGACAAGGTGCAGGCCAACGATGCGATTCCGCCGAAAATGTTCGAGCTGCCTCCTGGCGCCCGCGTTTTGAAGAAGGTCGACTGAGCTGAGCGAATTACTCGATGGACCGTGGCGACTGCTACAATTTGTTCTCAGTAAGTTCCTCGTTCTGAACTTTTACGTGTGATCCATGGATCTCGATCAGCTACATACATTTCTCGAAATTGTGAGGCTGAAGAGCTTTTCAAAAGCTGCGCAAACGTGCTATCGTACGCAGCCGGCGATTAGTGCGCAGGTTCGGCAACTCGAGCAGGAGCTGAACACAACATTATTCGAGCGTTTTGGGACGAAGATCGCGCTCACGGTGGCGGGCCGCATCTTTGCCGAATACGCAGAGCAGATTTTGGCGCTTCGAAGACGCGCCCAGGACTCGATCAACGAGCTGGAAAAGGTTCCTCGCGGCGAGTTAGTAATTGCCGCAAACGAAGCGACATGCATCTACGTTCTTCCTGGCGTTTTCGCAGAATTCAAAAAACGCTTTCCTAACGTTCAATTGCTGATAGACCGCTCCTACGGAAGTCGCGTCGTCCAGGCGGTCCTTGACAACCAGGCGGACTTCGGCATCACGCAATTACCGGTGCAGGAAAAGAAGCTGCAAGTCGTCAACATCCATTCGGACGAGATCAAACTGCTAATTCCGCCGAGTCATAAATTGGCTTCTCAAAGCCGTGTGTACCCAAAGGACCTGCTCGGGGAACAACTGTTACTGCCAAAGACTGGTATCACCCGGTCTCGCCTTAATACCTGGCTCGATTCGATCCTGGAAGAACTGAATGTTTCGATGGAATTAGATTCCACCGAGATGATCAAACGCTTTGTTATGGCAGACCTTGGGCTATCCTTCCTCGCGGCGTCCCACTGCGAAGAGGAGGTAGAAGCGAACAAGCTCGCTTGCGTGTCGCTCGGTCCCGAGCTGATGATTCGACGCGTCGGATTGATCTACCGCAGGGATAAATCACTGTCTAAGGCGGCTCTCGGTTTCATTCAAGTTACTCTTACGAATGCGGGAAACCCAATTGGAGTTGTAGCAGAACCTCGGTTTCGTGCATCCGGTTCTTAACGGCTTTCGAGGAGATAACGGCTGATTTAGTGCGGCTAATCCAATATGGCGACTTTGACAGCGAGAAGCGCGACAATTTTTATAGCAAGCGGCGAAAAGACCACTGTTTACCGGTCGGTCGATCAGGTGCCTCCGGAACTTCGCCGAAAGTTGGTCGAATCTACCCAGGGCTTGAATTCAGCCACGATCTTGATAGCCGACAAACGGGGCAGGGAAGAACTGGTCCGTGCTCTTCAGGGTAGGCAGAGCGATGTTCAATGCCGGCTGGTTGAGACTATACGTTCAAAGCAATCTGAGGTCTCCCGTCGACCCGGCAGATTTTCGAGCCTGCGTTCCGTGCGAGCCTGGATCGAGTTTTTATTGCCTGTAGCCATTGGCGCCTCGCTGTGGTTTCTTATTGACTCCCATTTTTGATCGCTGACGTTTTTCTTGTCCTTGGCTCTAATGTTTCTGGGGTGGCAGCCGATGAGTCTGTTGTGACCAGCATGTTTGACCCAGATACAAACTCCGCAATCCTCAGCCTCGCAGGCAAAGATCAGCACGGGCGGAGGGAGCAATTGCCGTGCACCGTGTGCGGGCTGGTAGGCAAACGCCTACGCTTGCAATCCAAGCAGCGGCTTGCTCTTTCGGTGGCGGCGAGTGTCGAGCACGATGACGCTATGTTTTTAGGAGAGGTGATGAGCTGTACTTCTCTTCCCTCTGGATATTGGCAAGTGGAGCTCCAGGTCGAACAGATGCTTACCGGGCTGCAAAGTCTCCTGGCTTTGCGCTCGCGTCTTCTTGGCGAAACGGGAGAGTCCAGGCGTGCAGGTGAGCGCAACGACCTCCGGGCTGCAGCCTGAGCTGGCCGCCGTAGAGGCTCTATCGGTTATGCTGCAGAAGAATGCAGCGCAAAGTACTGATTTTCGGCGGAGGCGGTCAACTCGGGGTTGAACTATGCCGCGAGTTTGAGCGACGAGCCTGGGAAGTACGGCGATTTGACCGCCATTCGCTGGATATCACTGATAATTTTCGCGTCGAAGAAGCTGTCGGGCAAGCCAGCCCGGACGTGGTCATCAACTCAGCTGCCTACAACCAGGTTGATATAGCTGAGAAGGAACCGTTGGCCGCTTACCAGGCGAACGCTCTCGCTGTTAGAAATCTGGCCATGGCGTGCCGTCAATCGGGAGCTAAGCTGGTTCATTACTCAACCGACTATGTTTTCGACGGGACGAAGGGAAGCGCCTATGTTGAAACGGACCAGCCGCATCCTTTGGGAGCTTATGGAGTGTCTAAACTCGCCGGCGAGTTCTACGCGCAAGCTTACCTATCCGATGCTCTGATTATTCGAACCTCAGGAGTATTCGGGCCCGGCGGAATGTTTACGCCTCGCGGCAACTTTCTGGAAGTTATGCTGCGGCTTGGGAAAGGTACGGAACCGATCAGAGTTGTCTCGGACCACTTTGCTTCGCCGACGTTCGCACCTGCTATGGCCGTGCGAACCGCCGACATGGTCGAGAGCGGAACGCAAGGCCTCTTTCACATGGGCGGAGGCGAACCGATTTCCTGGTATGATTTTGCGAAGCTGATCTTTGAGCTGGCGGGGATTTCCCCCGTGCTTCAGCCGAGCAATGAACGCGAATACCGAACCCCGGCCAGACGGCCCAAGTTTTCAGCACTTAGTAATGCGAAGTTAGAAGCCGCGGGATTCAGAAGCATGCCCCCACTTCGCCAGGCGGTGAGCGAATATCTGAAGGCGCGCGAAAGCATCACCGCGCATCGTTCTGCGTAGCGTAATATCCGCTGCGCGCTTGAACGCGGTCATCCTTGTTGTCTACCTTGATCTCGACATGGCGAAAGCTGCCGTCGCCAATGGGACGAGTCGGCACATACCCTATCGAATACTGATTCCGAAGCTCGTCTTGGATCTGTTTGAAAATCTCGTTCAACGGGTGCTTGTTATCGACCGTGAAGACGTGGCCGCCTGTTTCGCTGGACATCTTGCGAAGGTCACCTTCCCCGCCACCTCCGATACTCCACATTCCTGCCTGCGCATAGAATCCTCGGTCTACGTAATAGATGCTGTAGATAATGGCGTCCGCCTTTTGGGCCGCCTCTATGGCTGTTTTTACGTCGTATGTACTCCCCTGATCGTCGCCATCCGTAATCAGGATCAGAGCTTTCCGTCCGACTTCCGACTTCAGCTTTTCGTTGGAGGCGAGATACACAGCGTCAAACAGAAGTGTGCCCTTCGGAGTGCCGCTTTGAGGTACGGGACCTGTGTTTACGTTCGGAATCGGCCCTCGTCCGATCATCGGCGTCTGGCCGTCGCCCCGCAGATCTCTCATTGCGGCGGTTAGGAGTCGGGGGGAGTTCGTGTAATCCTGCAGCAGGTCAGTTGTTTTGCCAAACGAAATCAGGAACGCTTCGTCTTTTTTTCGAATAACACTCGAGAAGAATGAGGTCGCGGCTTCTCGTTCGATATCGATCAGGCGCTCCTGACTCGCGCTGATGTCGATTAGCAGGCCGAGCGTTAATGGCAGATCTGTCTCGCGTGAGAAGTGGTCGATGGTTTGTTGCTTGCCGTCCTCGAATACAGTGAAATCGCTCTTTTCGAGATTCGGGATGAGTTGGCCGCCCTTTTTCGCCTTGACCGTGTAGTAGATGTTGACGAGGTCGACACCGACGCGAATGGTTGGTTGCTGGTCGGCTTGGTCCTGTCCGGGCGGGGGTTGAACGCCCTGGGCGAAGGACATGGCGGGGAGTGCAAAAGCAACAAAGGCAATTTTGCCGAACGAACTGCTCATCTAGAAACGATTATCCTTTACTATTTGGAACCCGCAATCCTGCATCTGCAATCGGCCGATCCTGTTTTGGCTGCGATTATTGAGCGTATTGGGCCTTACGTTCCGGCGCGGCGAGATCCGACTTTTGAGACGCTCGCACGTTCGATCACGTTCCAACAGCTGAGCGGTACAGCCGCGGCCACTATCTTTGCCCGGCTGCGCAAGGCGGCTGGCCGAAAGCTCACTGCCCCGGCGTTTCTGCGGTTAACTGCCGAAGAGTTGCGGGCGTGCGGCCTTTCGCGCCAAAAGATCGCCTCTTTGACCGATCTTGCCGAAAGGGTGGTCCGCCGAGAGATAAGCTTCCGCAGGTTGCCTCGTATGGAGGATGAAGAGATCATTGCCTTGCTCTCCCAAGTGCGCGGTGTGGGCGTGTGGACCGTTCAGATGTTTCTGATGTTTGCCTTGCAACGCCCTGATGTGCTACCGGTTGGCGATTTGGGAATCCGTAACGCCGTTCGAAAGGCTTATGGGTTGGAGCAGCTTCCAAAGCCGACAGAGCTTGCGAAAATCGCGGAAAATTGGCACCCGTACTGCACGATGGCAAGTTTGTATTTATGGCGCAGTCTGGACGGGCCAGCTGCGCTCTGACACGAACGCGTTAGCTTCAGCTAAGCTGGCGGGCTGGTTTGAACACAACCACGCCAAGAGGCGGTATCACAATGCTGGCGGAAGCTGGTCTCCCGTGCGACTGGGTGTTTTCTGCCCGGATCGCGCCGCCATTTCCCAAGTTGCTTCCGCCGAAGATTTCGGAATCAGAATTAAAGATCTCCCGGTACAAGCCGGTTTCCGGAAAGCCGATCTTGTAACGGTAATGCGGAGTAGGGGTAAAGTTGCATACGAACACGACGTAGTCCTGGCGGTTTTTTGCATACCTGATGAAAGAGATGACTGAGTGGTCGGCGTCGTGGAAATCGATCCATTCGAAACCGGGGCCCTGGAAGTCAATCTCATACATGGCGGGCTCGCTCCGATATAGCTCATTGAGAGCGCGACAATACGTCTTCAGTTTCTGGTGGATCGGGAATTGCAGCAGCCACCATTCGAGCTGGCCTTCCGAGTTCCACTCCGCTGTTTGACCGAACTCCACACCCATAAAGACCAGTTTCTTGCCTGGATGTCCCCACATAAATCCGAGAAAAGCTCTCACGTTGGCAAAGCGCTGCCACTCGTCGCCGGGCATTTTGTCGAGCAGAGCGCGCTTGCCATATACCACCTCGTCATGGGAGATCGGTAAGACGAAGTTTTCAGTGAAGGCGTAGACCATGCTGAACGTAATGGCGTTCTGATGGTAACGGCGATGGATAGGGTCTCGTTCGAAGTAGTGGAGCATGTCGTGCATCCAGCCCATATTCCACTTCATCGTGAAGCCGAGACCGTTCAGATAAACCGGGCGGGAAACTCCCGTGAATGCGGTCGATTCTTCGGCGACTGTGATCGCTCCGGGAACTTGGTGTACCAGTTCGTTTGTTTTGCGCAAAAAATCGATAGCTTCCAGGTTTTCGTTGCCGCCGTAGATATTGGGAAGCCACTCGCCTGCTTTTCGCGAGTAATCGAGGTAGAGCATAGAGGCTACTGCATCGACTCGCAGTCCATCGATGTGATATTTCTTCAGCCAAAACAGCGCGTTCGAGATAAGGAACGATCGGACTTCGTTGCGCCCGAAGTTGAAGATCAGCGTGCCCCAGTCGCTGTGTTCTCCGAGACGCGGATCTTGGTGCTCGTATAGTGCCGTGCCGTCAAAAAAGGCCAGACCGTGCGCGTCTTTCGGAAAGTGTGCGGGAACCCAATCTATAATGACCCCGAGCCCGGCTTGATGGCAGGCGTCGACAAACTCCATGAAGTCTTCGGGAGGACCAAAGCGCGACGTCGGGGCGAAATAGCCGGTGACCTGGTAGCCCCAAGAGGGAGAGTAAGGGTGCTCGGCGATCGGCATAAGCTCGATGTGTGTATACCCGAGATCCTTGACGTAGGAGACGAGTTTATCCGCGAGTTGCTTATACGAAAGCTGCTGGCCGTTGCTATCTCGCATCCATGAGCCGAGGTGAACCTCGTACACCGACATGGGGCTCTCAAGCATGTTGGTATGAGCACGTTGCTTCATCCAAGCCTGATCCTGCCACTTGTGTTTGTCGAGATCAGCAACTCGGGTTGCAGATTTGGGCGGTGTTTCCATCCAAAAACCAAAGGGATCGGCCTTCTGCTGGCTATAACCGCGGAACCGGGATTGTATGGCGTATTTGTAGGGATCTCCGGGTTGCAGACTGGGAATGAATATTTCCCAGACGCCGCCCGTGCGGTTTCGCATCGGATTGCGGCGCGTATCCCAGCCATTGAAGTCGCCTACCACGCTGACAACAATCGCGTTAGGAGCCCAAACTGCGAAACGAACTCCCTGCACTCCTTCCAGCGTGACAACATGACTGCCTAACATGTTGTACTCTTCGAAGTTCGTTCCCTCCGAATGGAGGTGCAGATCGAAGTCGGAGACGACGGGAGGGAATCGATACGCGTCTTCCATCTCCCAGAGCTCTCCGTTGTAACCATTGATCCTGAACGTGTAAGAGCCAGGCAGGTTGGCGAGGCGAGCGATAAAGAGTCCGGCCGGATGGATGCGTTCCATGGGAATGGTTGCATCCCCGAGCACTACGGCCGCTTCTTTTGCGTGCGGCAAAAAAGCACGTATCTCCCATCGGCCCTTTGCGTCCGGTTCGGTCGCGTGTGGTCCAAGAATTGAAAAAGCGTCTCCGTGATATCCGCCGGCAATTGCCTCGATCTCTTGCTCAGTCATCGCACGTTTATTATGGCAAGAGAGGTTTCCTGTCAGAGAGATCCGAAGATTCGCCGCTGCAGGAGTTTATCAGGGCGCTCCCAAAAGCCGAGCTCCACATCCATTTGGAGGGTAGCGTTCAGCCGGAGACGCTCCAGGAGATCGATCCGTCGTTGACGCGCCAAGAGATCCAAACGACCTTGCGCTACTCGGGATTCGCGGGTTTTCTGAAAGCATACGTTTGGGTGTCGAAACGCCTCAACTCGCCTGAAGCTTATGCGCTGGCTACCAGGCGGCTACTCGAAAACCTTGTTGCGCAAAAGATCACCTACGCGGAGATTACGCTGTCCGTGGGGGTGATTCTCTGGAAAGAGGAGAATGTCGAGACGATCTTTCGTGCCATCCAAAAAGAAGTAGCAAGCTTCGCAGAGATCGAGGTCGGCTGGATCTTCGATGCGATTCGCCAGTTCGGCGCGGCTCCGGCGGCGCGGGTCTTTGCGCTTGCCCGCGAATTTCGTTCCGAAGGAGTTGTGGCGATTGGGATCGGGGGAGATGAGGAGCGAGGTCCGGCTTCGTGGTTTACAGATCTATATCGCGAGGCGAAAGAGGCCGGGCTTGGGCTCACCTGTCATGCCGGTGAGGTGTCTGGGGCCGAAAGCGTCTGGCAGGCAATCCATATTGGGGCGCAGCGGATCGGTCACGGGATTCGCTCGGTCGAGGATGCGGAGCTGCTGAGGACACTGCGGGACCGCGACATCCCGTTAGAGGTATGCCCGTCAAGCAACGTATGCACCGGCGCGGTCGCAAGCCTGTCCCAACATCCGCTGAGAAAGTTATGGGACTCGGGTGTGCCGATTGTTTTAGGGACTGACGACCCGGCGTTATTCTCCACCGATTTGATCCGGGAGTACACTCTCGCGGCCGAGGTATTCGGCTTTTTGCCAAACGAACTCGAGGTTCTGGCGGCTAACAGCCTGAAGTATCGGTTTGGCGCCTAGCCGCGGGCTTGACCAACGCGGTCTTCGAGCATGAGGCGCAAAAGCGCTTCCAACTCGCGGATTCGGTCGTTCAGCTGCTCGAGGTCGGCCGGTTCCGTTTCGCCCGATTCGGCCACGCGTCCGTGCTCGAGGGTACCAAGCTCGGTTCCCCGCGCCCTTACCACTCGTCCAGGTATACCTACTACGGTGGATCCAGCGGCGACTGAATGAACGACGACCGAGCCCGCACCCACTTTGACGTCGTCACCGAGTTTGATGCTGCCTAGAACGGCGGCGCCGGTTCCAACGACAACGCGGTTTCCGAGGGTCGGGTGGCGCTTGCCGCTCTCGTTTCCGGTGCCACCTAGCGTAACTCCTTGATAGAGGAGGACGTCGTCGCCGATTTCCGCGGTTTCGCCGATGACCACGCCGAGGCCGTGATCTATGAAGAGGCGTTCGCCAATCCTGGCTCCGGGGTGAATCTCGATTCCTGTGAGAAAGCGAGCGAACTGAGAGATGAACCGTGCGCTGACGTAAAACTTTTGCTTGTAGAACCAGCGAGATACGCGGTGAAAGAGGACGGCATGCAGCCCGGGGTAGCACAAGAGGATTTCCAGGCTGCTCTTGGCAGCTGGGTCTTCACGCTTTATGGCACGGATGTGGTCGCGAAGAGACACGATTCTATTCTGTCCTAACTGGATGCGTCAGCGGACCAGGAAGATGCTACAGGCGGGTAGTTCTCATTTGGCGTTGCCCGAGGAGAGCAACGCTAATCCCGCCGCAAAGCATAAGGCGCTGAGGCCGATCCAAAGCTTGGCGGATTGGGATACTCCGGAGAGTTCCTTCCACAGCGTAGCGCCCAGAAACATGCTCACCAGTACGGAAGAGAGTGGGATTGTCAGCAGCAGCGACGGTCCGGGAGCGCCCTCCCCGGTCATGTTTCCAGCGAGCAGCAGGACCAGGACTCCAGCTGCCCAAATCATGCCGCTGGCTACTCCACGTCCGTGCTGTCCAAGCTTGGCGTGAAAGTAGTGTCCAATACCGATTGGAGGGCCCGGCACGGTTCTGACATTCAGCAGAAAAAAGGCGTAGAGCGGAGTCGAGATAAGCACACCTATCGCCAGCATCAGCAGGGTGGCGTAAGGTCCCGGGCCGAACTCGGGATCTGCGGTTAGTTTCACCAAGGCTGGCACACAGCCGAGAATCGCGCCTCCGGCTACCGCGAGTACCCTTGCCTGTAGCTGTCCTTTTCTCAGCCAAGCGAAGGCTGCGCAAAGAACGAATAGAATTGCGGCCGCAATCGAAAAACGGAATAGTGCCACCACCGCTAGAGCGCTTCCAAAAGTCAGCGGGAAGGCGGCTGAGAAACCGAGCACCGACAAAGAGTCCAGAAAAAGAATGTTCCCAAGCGCATAGAGAATGCCTGCCGCGAGGATTGGGATTTCGGCTGTGCGTCCAGCGATAAGCATCCGGTCGGTAAAGGACATCTCTGAGCCGAGCATTCCGAAGGTATATGCCGCTACAACAGCGAGAAGCAGAGCTCCTAGCGCAAAATCGAGCGAGAAGAGTTCGAAGCGCCAGGCAGTGCCGCTGCGCTTAAAGAGGTTCGGCCACAGGCTAAAGCAGGCCAGCGATACCAGAAGGAGGGCCAGAGCAGAGGTGTAGGTGGTGGGGAGAACCACGCGTCAGTCTGTCTTCTAAGGAGTGGAGCTGTCCTTGAGAGACAGGAGCGAGGCGGGCACAATAGTTGGCTGGCCGGTTTGAGTGCCTGAAAAGTAGTTCTGCAACGAAAGGTTGTGGTAAACGTTGCCCGCAACGCCGGAAGCGATCGGACCGCTAACCCCGCGGCCTCCAGTCAGCAACACGACAACCGCCAGTTTGTTTTTCCCTACGTCGTTGAACGACGCGAACCAGCCAAGATGAACGCCAGGTTGCGCGGTGTCGGTGCAGGTGCCGGTTTTCCCGAGAATGGTCTCGTCCTGGTTACTGTAATTGGCTCGACGGGCAGTGCCATATTCGACGGCACCCATCATTCCGGCTCTTACTTGTGGAATGAAGTCCGAAATCGGCAGTTGGCGCTTGATCCGCGGCACAAATTTCTGTGCTTCTTCCTGGGTTTTCGGGTACTGGAGATAGTACATGGTCCCGCCATTGGCGATCGACGAAACGATACTGGTCAGTTCCAGCGGAGTAAGCCGGATGCCATCGCCGAAACTGGTCATCATCCCGATGCCGCTTTCAGGAGCCTGGTCGGCCAGGAAGCCGGGTTCTTCGCCGGAGATGTCGAGCCCGGCCTTTTCGCCGAGGCCGTACAGTTTTCCATATTTTTCGACGCGCTCGAAGCCGAGTTGTTCACCGAGACGGGCGAAGTAGAGGTTATTCGAGATGGCAAGAGCCTTTGTCATATCCAATGAGGAATGCCTGGAGATGCGAAGCTGAGCCTCAGGACTGACAATACCTTCCTGTAAAGAGGCGAGCGAGACGACCATCTTTACAGTGGAGCAGGGCTGGTAAGCGCCTTTTAATGCGAGTTTCTGGTTAACGATGCTTAGAATACGCCCGGTCTGCGGGTCGGCAACTACGACTGTGCCGTTGTAGGGCCCAAGAGCGTCGACCGCGGCTTTACGGATAACCAGATCTTCGCCGTCGACGTTGTCGCCAACGGTCGAATCGGAGTAGGTCGGTTCACTCCAGGGATTGAAGAAGATGTGATGCCTTCCGCGCCCGCGTCTACGGGCGGAAACGGCTCGAAGCGTTGAGGTGCTGTTTGTGTGGATTACCGCCGCACGCGTCCGGTTGCGGGCTACGGACCGTCCGGTTGCCCGAGAAGTGACCAGCGTGCGGGATCCGCTGCCCGGAGTGTGTGCCGGGGCCGGGTATGGTGTTTTTTGGCCACTCCGGAGGCAGCAGAGTAGGCTCTCGCAGGTTGGGCAGCACCCAACGCGAAAAGTAGAATGGCCGCTAATAGAGCGATGAAACTGTAACGAGGACGCAGGATCATTCCGCTATCCCTTCACTAAAATTGAGCTTCCCATCAAACAAACTGCACGCAGCTGGCCGATTTTACGAAACGAACTGCCAGCCCATGCAAGCCACGTTAAGTCTATGGTAAGTAGTTCAACAGATTCCGTCAAGTAAAACATTCTGCACGAGTTAAATTTCGAGCCAATCCGTTAAGCCGCAGTAAGGCCGCCGTCGATGGTCACAATCGAGCCGGTCATGAAGGCAGCCGCAGGTGAACTAATATAAAGCGCCAAATCGGCGATTTCGTCTGGTTTGGCTAAGCGTCCCATAGGCTGGCGTTCATTTAGTTCCGCGCGGACCTTATCCTTCTCATGGCGGTGGTATTTTTCGAGGTAACCTTCGACAAAGGGAGTATCCACGGTGCCCGGAGCGATGCAGTTGACACGAATCTGGGTGGGATAGTCGACGGCCAGTTGGCGGGTTAAGGCGTGGATCGCCCCTTTCGTGGCGCAATAGGCGAACCGGCGTCTGATCCCGACATCCCCGGCAACGGAACCGATATTGAGGATCGAACCGTGGCTTGCGATCAGGAGAGGGAGAGCGGCTTTGCTGGTCAGGAAAGTTCCTTCGACGTTTACGCGAAAGAGCCTCTGCCAATCGATAAGCTCAGTTTCCGCGATTCCTCCGACCAAACCGATACCGGCGCAGTTGACGAGGATGTCGAGCTTCTCAAGCCCAGAAAAGACTCGGTTGACCTGTTCCGGGTCTGTGATATCGCAGACGCGCGCCTCGGAGTTCGGCGCCTCGGAGACGACCTCGTCGCATTTAGCGGCGTCCCGGTCAACGATGAGAGCGCTAGCGCCGGCTGCGGTGAACTTCCGAACGATCGAGCGACCAATCCCGCTTGCGCCTCCGGTGACGAGCGCCAGCTTTCCTTCGAGTCGAAAATTGTCGGGCATGAGCTATATGTTCGCACCCGATTCGGGAGCGAGCTGCGATCGCAGGTAATCCTGCATGGAGTCATCGAGCTTGCAGCCGTCTTTGGTGACATACAGGACGTCGACAGCGCGATGAGCCTCGGTATTTACGAGAACGACATCGATGTTGCAGCCGGCCTCGGTGAGCAGAGAGGTGAGATCGAAGAGGAGGCCGGGGCGGTCCTCGCCCATGAAATCGATAAGCGTGGAGGAGTCCGAAGCGGAATTGTCGAAACGAACCGATTGAGGGGTCTTGGGAGAAGTCCGGGGACGGGGTGGCGGACGGCGGCGTTTGAGAAGGTCACGGACATCGATTGCGCCTCGAACTACGCATTCCACCGTCCAGCGGAGCCGCTCGATTTCCTCGGGGTTGAGTTCGAGCGTTCTGTTGGGGTCCGAGAAGCAGAACTCATCCAAAGCGCAGCCTCGGGCGTTTGAAGCGGCTTCGGCTTTCAGGATATTCATGCCGAAAGCAGCCAGTGTTCCGCAGAGCGCAGCGAACAGGCCGGGGTGATCGTTGGCCAACACGGTTAAGGCGTAATCGCCTGCTTCCGGACGGATATCGAGAGCTACGCCCTGGCGGCCCCGGATTTGCTCCAGACGCAAGTGTTGCTCGATCTGTTCCGGCGTGTGTATACGCTCGTAACGGGTCGGAAAACCTTCGAGAAATTCAGCCAGTTCCGGGCGGACCAGCGGAGCCAAGTTCGTTTCAAAGGCGTGATGTATACGTGCGGTGCTGAGCTCACGCGTAAACTGCGCCAAAGCGACGAAATAGACTCTGCGCAGCTGCTCGGAGCGCCAAGGTGTCATGGCGGTGGGGTTAACGGCGGATACATCGGCGTAGGTGAGGAGCGTCAGCTTCCGGAGATCTTCGGCTGTACCGACGCTGGAGCTTAGGAAGCGAGCGGTCGCGGGATCGTCCAGATCACGGCCGGTCATAACGAGAGACAGATCGAGGTGGCGCGCGATGAGGAAAAGGATGATTTGCCGATCCGGCTCTGGCGCACGAAGGTTGGACAGGAACTCCGTCGCGGCCTCGAGGGAACCGCGCACGTGGTCGCCAGGAGTAGTTCCTTTGCCAATGTCGTGGAGTAACAAAGCAATGCGGACTAGCGCTAGATGTTCTTCTTGGAGCGCGAGTTCGCGGAACAGAAGCGGCGTGTCCGGCTTTCCGGCGATGAGATTGTCAATTGCTTCGATCGCTACCAGAGTGTGTTCGTCGACTGTGTAGCGGTGATAGAAGTCGCGCACCACGAGGCTTTCGATGCTTTGCCATTGCGGGAGGGCAATCGAGAGTACGCCGGCATTCTCCATCTCGTGGAGAGCAAGCGAGGAATGAGGCTGACCGAGAAGAGTTCGCCAATGACTCCAGCTCAGGGGCTTGCCGGAGCCAGCGGGTTGCAACGCGGGCAGGCGCTCGTGCAGACGGCGCTGAGCATCCCAAGAGAGCTGAATGCCTTGCCTGGCAACAAAAACAAACAGGTCAAAGAGCGACTCGAGTGAGCTCAAGACAGTTGCCGGATTTCGAAGAAAGACGCGGTTGTGGGCAACGGTGTAATCTGCTGTCGAGAGTTTTCCACGGCGATCAAGAAAACCACGCAGCAGGCTGGAGTCTTTCAATCCGACGAACTCGAGGGTGCGGAGGCAGGACTGATAAACGACGCGCGCGTGCCTGTAATACATCCGCATCCACTCTTCTGGAGTAAGTGGCTCAGCAGGCAGCAAATGGGCGGCCTGATCCTGTAGTTCGAAGGAGAGCACGTTGTTATCACGGCCGGTTTTTTCGTGAAGGAAGGAGCGAACGCGGTATAGGAAGTCTCGCGCACGGTCAACCGCGGCGGCGGCCTGCTTGATAGGTTCTTTATCCGGCGCGAGCAGCCCCGCCCAATGAAGGAAGTGAATGTCGCGAATGCCGCCCGGGCCATCCTTGACGTTCGGCTCAAGTTGGTAGACGGTATTACCGAAGCTTGCATGGCGTTCGGTACTCAGCTCACTCAGATGGTGAAGTAGCTTGGGACCCTGGCGATGGTAGAACTCCGCTAGACGAGGAGAAAGTTTCGAGAAGAGTTGGGCGTCGCCACAAACGAAACGAGTGTCCAAAAGGCTGATATGGAAGTGAATATTCGATTCATTCAAGCGACAGCATTCGGCGATGGTGCGCACGGACTGGCTGGCCTTGATGGAACAGTCCCACAGCGCACGGAGAAAGTTGCTGAGCGGGTCTTTCAGGGCTTTGGAATCCGGCTCGGATTCGAGCAGCAAGACGATATCAACATCGGAGAAAGGGAACAGTTCGCGCCGCCCATAGCCACCGACAGCAAGTACGGCGAAAGGCTGAGGCATGGAGCCGGCGAGGAAATCGTTAGCGGCATCGGTAACCAGCCGGTCGACATGCTCTGTGCGGGAAGAAAAAGAACCAAGCAACTATTGAAGTGTCCTGGGCGCCTGCTCACGCGCACGGCGCTGTGCTGAAGGTTGGGGACTCATGCGGCATTTACTTGCTTGCAGCTATAGAGCAGCTTCGCCGGTATCGCCGTTGCGAATCCGAATGGCGTCTTGCACATCGTAGATGAATATTTTGCCGTCACCTATTTTGCCGGTGCGGGCAGCTAGCGAGAGCGCGTTGGTAATTTCCTCGAGACGGTCGTCCGGAATCACGGTTTCCAATTTGACCTTAGGGAGGAAATCAACCTGATATTCCATGCCGCGATAAACCTCCTTGTGACCTTTCTGGCGACCGTGCCCGCGCACTTCCGTCATTGTGATGCCATCGACTCCGAGGGCCTTTAACGCTTCTTTCACTTCGTCCAGTTTGAACGGTTGAATGATCGCTTCGATTTTCTTCATTGAGATGATTATTCACTACGTCTCGAGGTTATAACCTTCTTCGCCGTGCATCGATAGGTCGAGACCTTCTCGTTCCTGCTCGGCGGAGGCCCGGACGCCTACTGTGGCATCAACTATTTTAAGAATGACAAGAGTTGCGACGACCGCCAGTACCCATGAAATGACAACGGCAACGAACTGATTGAAGACCTGGCCCGGATGCCCGTCGATCCATCCCATTGGAAGCACTTTTCCGTTTGCATCTTTCAGCCCATCATTTATGAGATTGGTTGCGAAGACTCCGGTGAGAATAGCTCCGAGGGTACCGCCCGCGCCATGAACCCCGAAGGCATCGAGCGTATCGTCGTATCCAAACTTACTTTTGATGGTTGTAACCATAAAGAAGCAAAAGATACCGGCGAGGAAGCCGATGAGCAGGGCGGGGAAGGGTTGCACGAAACCCGAAGCAGGGGTAATCGCGACCAAGCCCGCGACGCAACCGGAGATGCCGCCCAGCATACTTGGCTTGCCATGGCGAACCCATTCGGCGAACATCCATCCGAGGGCGGCGGCCGCGGCGCCGAAGTGTGTGGCGACGAAAGCGCTGGTCGCAAGACCGGAGGCGTTCACGGCGCTTCCTGCGTTAAACCCGAACCAGCCCACCCAGAGCAGGCAAGCACCGATGACGCTGAGCACCAGGTTGTGAGGCTTCATGGGTTCCCGAGGGAATCCGACTCGTTTGCCCAGATAGATTGCGCAGACTAGCGCGCTTACGCCTGAGGTGATGTGAACGACGGTGCCGCCGGCGAAATCGAAGCACGGGATACGCCCGCCGAGGAAAGCATTGAGGAGTCCTCCTTTGCCCCAGACCATGTGCGCCATCGGGAAGTAGACGATAGTGGACCAGAGAATCGTGAAAAGCAACATGGCGCTGAATTTCATGCGTTCGGCAAAAGCGCCCGATATGAGCGCAGGAGTAATGATGGCGAACATCAGCTGGTAAATCATGTAGGTCTCGTGCGGAATGGTAGCGCCGTAATCCGCATTGGGCACAGAACCCACACCACGCAAGAAGAGATAGCTGAGGTCTCCGATGAAGGCATTACCGGGCGCGAAGGCAAGGCTGTAACCGTATATCGCCCACAGAACCGTGACTACCGCCATCAGCACAAAACTATGCATCATGGTGGCGAGGACGTTTTTGCGCCGTACTAATCCACCGTAAAAAAGCGCCAGGCCCGGTCCGGTCATCATGAGAACCAGCGCGGCGCAGGTTAACATCCAGGCGTTGTCTCCAGCCGACTGCGCGGATTTTGTGGCAGCTTCGAGTGCGGTTAGACGTTGGTCCGCTGTGGGAGCTTGAGCCGATGCCTGGGCAAATGCAAAGAGCGGACTAGCCATGAACGCAACGAAGAGAATCAGAATCCTGTTAATGCGAATCATAAGAATCGGAGTTAAACCCGGCTAAGTGTTTCAGCGTAACAGTTCGGTCAACCTGACGTTTACGCAAATTCTTATGCACAGCATCGAAATGATTTATGCAAGCGGTCAAAGCTATGTTGACGGGTGCGCGAAACTGGGTGCTTACGGATCGCTTCTCTTGACGAGACGATATCGAATTAGAGATGGCAGAACAAGGCACGTCTGAACAGAATACGGAACCAGGGATCAATCCCTGGTTTATTGCGCTGGCCGTAATTTTGCCGGTGTTTATGGAGGTGATAGACACTTCGATCGCCTCGGTGTGTATCCCGCATATTGCCGGAAGCCTTTCTGCTTCGAACGATGAAGCCACGTGGGTTCTGACGTTTTACTTGTTATCGAATGCGGTAATTCTTCCGGCTAGCGCGTGGTTTTCGCTTCGATTCGGGCGCAAACGTTTCCTGATTGCTTCAATTGTTATCTTTACGATTTCTTCGTTTTTCTGCGGCGCTGCGACCAGTTTGATCGTGATTTTGATTGCGCGACTGGTGCAAGGAGCCGGCGGCGGCGGACTTCAGCCGTTGTCGCAAGCGATTTTGACAGAGAGTTTTCCGCCCGAGAAACGCGGGATGGCGATGGGTATGTTCGGGCTCGGTGTGGTGGTTGCGCCGGTGCTCGGTCCGACGCTTGGGGGCTGGTTGACCGATCAGTACTCATGGCGGTGGGCCTTCTACATCAATATTCCAGTCGGTATTCTTGCGGTATTTCTGATATTGCGGTACGTAAAAGACCCGCCCTATATCACGAACGCAAATCCCGGCAAGTTAGACTCGATCGGCTTTGGATTGCTTGCCATTTCTCTTGGATGCATGCAGATCATTCTGGACCGTGGTCAGCAGGACGACTGGTTCGGAGCTATCTGGATTCGTTATGCCTTCGTGATTATGCTCGTCACCGGAGTTGCCTTTCTGTATTCGCAACTTACTCGTGAAAAGACGCTGCTCGATCTTTCGATCTTCAGGAATCGCAACTTCGCGATGGGCTGTCTTCTCATCTTTATGTTTGGAGCATCGGTCTACGCGGCGGTCACGCTACTTCCCCTTTACTATCAATCGATGATGGACTATTCGGCGTGGTGGGCGGGGTTAGCCGTTGCGCCACGCGGGCTGGGGTCTATTATCGCTATGCCGCTTGTGGGCTTGCTTGTGTCACGGATCGATACGCGCGTGCTTGTGTCGGGCGGTTTCGTAACCTTCGGTGTGTGCAGTCTGATCTGGAGCACCATTACGCTGCAGATCTCGCCATGGTCGATGACAGTGCCGGTGGTAATTAGCGGATTCGCGCTTGGGTTGGTGTTCGTTCCACTCTCGGTGTCTACATTGGGTGACTTGCCACCGGCGGCAGTCGGGAACGGAAGCGGTCTTTACAACTTGATGCGCAACATCGGCGGCAGTATCGGAATTTCGGTCGTGCAGACCATCATAGCGAGACACGAGCAGATCCATAGAGCAGATTTTGTAAAAGGGATTGCGCCTAATTCTCTGGCGTATCAACAACGTCTTCACTACTACACCGATTTATTTTCACAGTACGCGAGCCGTGCCGACGCCGGGCACCAAGCTATCGGGCAACTTGGGCGGGTGCTCGGACAGCAGGCATCTTTGTGGTCTTATGTGGATGATTTCCGGTACATGGCACTTGCTTGCTTTTGTTGCGCACCGGTTGTGTGGGGTTTGAAGAAGGTGAAAGGCAGAGGCGGACCGCCGGCGGGAGCGCATTAGAGGTTAGAGGAACCAGCATGAGTTTCAGTTGAGAAACAAGGCGCGCTAGTGGAATGCTGACCATCAATGATTGCGCGGAGCGACGTCACACTTTTCCACATTCCGTCGAGTGCCAACTCATCGGGCAAGAGTGATACGCTCATTAGAGCGTAAGGGACGCATCCGGTCCGCGGAAAGGGTAGAAGCCCACCCAAATTTACTTCTTTGTAGCGAAACTTCTTTCAGCCCGATGTGCGGACGACGGGCACTTCGATGAAAGGAGTTCGCCATGCCGAACAATTCTCAGGACGCGCAGCGTCCGCTTCCCGAACGCCCCAATCTCCGCCATCTGAAGGATCAAGCCAAGGACCTACTTAGATCTGGTGGCGCTAAATCCACTGCGGATGCACAATTCAAGGTCGCCAGACTCTATGGCTTTGCGAGTTGGGCAAAGCTCAAAGTTTATCTCGATTCGCTCGAAGAGGTTGGCCAGTTAAAACAGGCGATCGACAGTAACGACATGGATCGTGTCAGAACCCTCATGGTCCAAAATCCAGCTCTGCACGAAGCCCCGCTCGGCTATGGGAAGAACGGCCCGCTCACCTGGGTGGCCGAATGCCGCATCCCTTGGGGACCGCCAACTGGTGTAAGACTTGCCATGGCGAGTTGGATGATAGAAAACGGATCGAACATCCACCAAGGTGGTGACGGTCCCTTGATGCGCGCCGCGCTTCGAGGCGAACGAATCCCGATGATGGAACTTCTTGTCGAGCATGGTGCGGATGTCAACGCCGAATGGAACGGCGATTTTCCGATCCTGTTCGCGCCCTGCGAGTCTGTCGATCCAGTCGCAATGCGGTGGCTCCTAGATCATGGCGCGGACCCAAACGTCCCGAAACCAGGAAGGCGAGTCACCGCTCTGGATTACTTGATCGGAAGCTATGTTCGTTCGCCGGAACTAGCAACGTGCATCGATCTTCTTGTCAGGGCCGGGGGTCGCACGCGTTACGATTTGCCTGGTGTGCTCGACATCCTGCGAAGCCGTGCGGACCGGTTGGCGGAACAATTGGACGCAAACCCGGAACTTATCGACCAGCTCTTCCCGGAACTCGACTGTGGCAGCACAGGCGCCCGTCGGCTTTTACTTCAAGGGACCACGCTGCTACATGTAGCCGCAGAGTATGGCAGTATTGAATCCGCCAAGCTTCTACTCGCACGTGGAGCGTCCGTGAATGCTCGAGCTTCGTTGGATCAAGCCGGAGTAGGTGGACAGACGCCGATCTTTCACGCCGTAACGCAGTCGGATGATAGGGGCTTCGCAATGGCGGAGCTTTTATTGGAGAGTGGAGCAGATCTGTCGGTTCGAGTTAAACTTCCGGGGCACTATGAGCGTCCGGATGAACTGGTGGAATGCACTGCTCTCGGATATGCGATGCGATTTCCCGGCTCGGAATTTCCCGGATCCAACGAGAAGACGGTGCGGCTGCTACGGGAGAAGGGCGGGAAGGAGTAATGCCCGGTAGTCTGATCCTTAAGCTCGCACTTGCCCTGACGAGGTTTCTGTTTGCAGAAGTCTCGCAAGCTCAGGATGGTGACTGCAATCCCTTAGCGGAGGTTTTCGGTTGGATGTGGCTACCTTCGTAAGGGCGGGCGTCCGCAGGCACGCACTGACGACTAAGGATCTGTTTGGTCGCGCAACTTAGCTTTTATCGAGTCGCGATTATTGATGGCATCTCGATTAGAGGGTTCGAGCTTGATGGCCGTATCGAATCGTGACAGAGCTCCCGGCAGATCGCCCTTCCTCGCTAACATTTCACCGAGCTCGTTCTCCAGGCGGCTACTGTTGGGAAAAGCCTGAATGACCTGCTGCAAATTCGAGATAGCCTCATCCAGGTTTCCGGTGCGCGCAAGCGTGACAGCCAGGTTGTAGCGGGCATCAACGTAGCGCGGATCAATGCGGAGAGCCAGCCTGTATTCGGTTAGCGCATCTTGGGCGCGGCCGACGCTGCGCAAGGCAGATCCTAACATGTCGTAAGGTTCGGGACGGCTTCCATCCAGTTGGATGGCTGTTTCGAGCTGAGTGATTGCTTCCTGAGTATGGAGACGGGAGAGCAGCAGGGCACCGAGGTTGACGTGAGCCTCTGAGTCGTTGGGGGACTTCTCGAGGCGGTGACGTACGAGCGCTTCTTGCAGTTCGCGGCGTTTGTCGCCGTGTCCTCGTGGTAACACTTGAAGCCAAAGATGGCCCATTTCATCGGTGGCTTTGTTGCCAGCGCAAACACGTTTGGGTGGTGTATTTGGATTGCGGGGATTGCCGGCAGAGTTGTCGTAGCGGAAGCGCATCGATATAAGCGCGCCCTTCGGCAGAAATAAGGGCTGCCGGTATCGATACACAGCCTGCCACGCCAAGTTCCAATTGGGGATGCGGATCAGCCAAACGCGTTTTCCGTCGGGCAAGGTTGCATATGCTTCGAGAACTTTCCCGAGGTAATGGGCATGAGGATAGATGGCGAGGACGTCAACGTCCATGGGAAGGCGGAAATCGTCGGAGACCGTGAAGTCGCGGCGGCCGGCTGGAATGTTCAGGGCCTGATCGTGCTCGAGTTCCAGCAGAACCGGAAACTTTGTAGGCGGTTTGTCGGTGAAGTACAAGCCGATACTCGGCTGGATGGTTTCCGGCTTGCCACTGGGTTGCAGGTGGGTGTTCAGGACGATCTTGTTGCCGGGGTCGAGAGGCCAGGAGAGCGCATCAGGTTCGAAATACGGCTTGTTTCCCGGTTTCCAAAAGAGGAAGTGGCTGGGTGAATCGAAGGGGTTCCTGTCGAGTGTCAGTTCCATTCCTTCAAAGCCAGCGCCCGGTTTTGATTCGAGGCGTTCCACTGAGCCAGTCCGATCTATGAGTGCGTTCGCGTGGTGGATGGCGCTCGCGCCCGGATGGATTTCTATAGCTCGTACGTAGCGGCGACCGGCAATTTGAGGTGCGAAGGTGAAGTTCCAAAACACATCCGACCCTTGTGCGGGGATGCGAAAGGGGGTAGCGGCGGTTACGATTAAGTCCGGCTTGCCCAGCTGCCAATCGTCGTTGAAGACCGGCCTCGGAGGTAGGTCCTGCGGTGAACCTTCGCTGGCTCCCGTACGAACCCAAGCGGCGATAGTTTGGATCTGGTCCTGAGTGAGGCGTCGCTCATCCTGGAAGTCGCCGTAGCCGGGTTCGGGCGGCCAAGGGGGCATGAAGCCGGTTTGCGTTACGGCGAGGATCTCTCTGCGGTGTTTTAGCGCGTCACTGAAGGTGAGCAGGGGGAATGGACCGGCCCCATTGGGACGATGGCAAACGGAGCAGTTCTGAAAAAAAATGGGTGCGATGTCGCGATTGAAAGTTGGCTTGGATGGAGCAGGCGACGCCAGGAAGGGAAATGGAGTTACGAGAAAGAGGAAAGCGAGCGTGTTTACTCGACGTCCGCCAATGAGCATCCTACCGCGTGTGTCTCCGATTCTTTGACGGGTGCGCCCGAGAGTACGGCCGAGATGGCGTTTTCAAGATCATGGACTTGGGCGACGGGTCTTGATTTTCCGATGTCTACGTACTGGTCGTCGATGCGGCCATGGTAGATGAGGCGTCCTTGGCGATCAAAGACGGCAGCCTCGGGAGCCACGGTAGCGTGAGCTCGGCGGGCCAGAACATGAGTGGGATCGCGGAGCGGTGTTCCTGGATATTTAAACTGGTCGATCAGGGAATGGATGTCGCCAGAGCTTTCGGACGCGTCTTCGAATACCAGCCAGAATGCGACTCCCTTGCTCGCGAACTCGTCCCGGAGACGTTGCATTTCGGGAGCGTAGCGTTTGGTGATCGGGCAATCGCTGCGAGCGAACAGCAGGACTTGAACGTTCGCTTTGGAGGAGAAGGGATCGATCGATTTTCCGGAGAGATCGACCGTTTCGGACTTCTCTGCAGCAGGGATAAGATTTGGCGCGGCTAATTGGAAGAGCAAACCCGCAGTAAGCGCGAAGTAGCGGAGCATTATGGCCTAGAAAACGAACTTCAGGCCGCCGCGAATCGCCCGGGGAGACTCCACCGCAAGCAGTTGATGTCCGCCGGGCATGGCCACGGGCACATAGCCTTGGGCGAGCAGATTCCGGAGGTCGGCCGTGAGTTCGAACCGTCCGGAGAGTCCAAACAAAGAGGGCAGGGGCTGCCGGATCAGAACGTTAAAGCCGGGCGTGGCAACTACATCCTGGGTCGTGAAACTGTGACGTGGAAGGATGGCGCCACGATCCATCCAGCCGTAATTGGCCGAGATATGAGTGCCGGCGCGCGTAACCGTTTTCTTTACGCTCAGACTGGCAAGATTGTGATTTCTCTCTCCGAGGAAGGCAGCGGTCGAGTAGAGCCGGGAGTCAAAAGCTGCACCATCGGGGGTGAAGCCGCCCAAGCGCCCATAAGCAAGACCCATCTCGAGGGAGTCGCCGAAACGCTGATCGACCGAAGCGAGGTAGCCTATGCGATCGTAGCGTCCAATGTTGTAGGTGGAAAGCGTCGAGTAACCATCCGAAAAGATGTCTCCTCCGTTGAGGCTTTCGAGATCTCCGCTAACGTTCAATCGGCCGTTCGAGACGTGCTCGGAAAAAGCGCTGAACGAGTAGGTGCGCGATCTTACTGACTTCTTGTAGCCGATCTCGTAGTTTTGAGTTCTTTGGAGTTCGAGTCGACCGTTTCGTTCGGAAAGCTGCGGCAAACGCGACAAGTTGTCGAGAGGGCTGGAGAGCTCAGAAGCGCCATCGCCCAGTTCGGTTTCGCCGGGCTTGCTGATGCGCGGTGAGCTCATCGGGACGGCCGCCGTCGCTGAACGCTGCAATGATCTCTCCTTTTGGGCCGAGATCGACCGTAACGCGACCGAATGGACTGATGCGGCTTGCGTGTTGTATAAGGTCGACCGACTCAGAGGTGGCGCCGTACTCAACATGTATCGCATCGAGTGGATCGGCGGTTTCATAGACGCTCATCGCCATCGTTCGAAGAGCGGGAAAGCCTTCACGCGTGACGTTGGAGGTTTCTCCACTTAATTGGGATCCCATGCCTCCGATTTGAGCCATAGTGAAGGTGACTTCCGGCGGAGCGGCCAAGACTCCGGAATCGGTGCGGCTATAGATTGCGCAAAGGGCGATGGCAGCCGGGCCGGCTGTCGAATTTTGGCCGTAGACGCCTGCGAATTGCAGTTGATTCTTTTCGAGGAGATTGGTTGAGATGGCAAAGGCGGTGCCGAGATCCGAACCGACCTCATCCTGATCGACTAAGCCGCCGTTTTCTCCGCCGGAGAGTGCCACCATCGCGTGCGTGCCGGAAAATACTCGCGGACGAACCTGGGCTTCTTTCTCCGACTCATCGGACAGGATCCGGTTCACGGGGCGAGTAGCGGGAGAGGAGCGGAGGACCCATTTCCAGTCTTCGGACATCGCGCCTGCCGGAACTTTGTAGCTGACCTCAATGCTGCTGAGCAGGGTGGCCAAATGGATGCGAAGTACACTTTCCACCCCCGGCTTCACGGATATCTGATCCCTGGATGCGGGGAGAAAACTGGTAGCAATTACTCGAACAGAATATGTGTCGGCGGGCAATTCCGCAAAAGCAAAGCGGCCTTGAGCCGTGGTTAAGGTATGGGCAAGAATGCGCCGGTATCTATCGAAGATCTGTACGGAAGCGCCAATCTGGGGAATACCCTCGGAGTCGACAACTGTTCCCAACAGGTCTCCGGTGACTGGCAGGGAGAGATCGGCGGCGCTCAAAGGGCCCGCGGAGGCAAGCGCGCCCATGAGCGCAAATACGGAAGCGAGTTGTCTGACCGTAAGGAACCGCTTCAAATCTTCCTTTACTTCTACTTCCAAAAAGCTTACAAGAATCTTTTACGATGTTACCGTAAATTGCGCAGAGGGCGAGAGGCTCTGGTTTTTCAGTTTGTCTGTAGCCTTTAATCTCAGCGTATATTTTCCAGGCGCCAGAGATTTCAACGGCAGCTTCTTTTCGACAGTCACGAGAAAGGCGGAGGCGTTAGGAAACGCGGTCAGCGCTTCGGTCTGCGAGAGGACCGTCTTGTTATCGGCATTAACAACGTCATATGTGATGCTGCCTTCCGGCTTCTTAGTTTTCTCGTCCATGCCGAAGTTATAAAACTCCGTGTAGATGCCCATCGTTTCGTTCTGCTTGAAGGTGTCGTTGATACGAGGGCGGACCTTTGAACTGCGGATGACGAACTGGCCGGCGCCGATGCTATTGGTAGGAACGCGTTCGAGTTGATCGGCGAGGATGACGCTGCTGGAACCGAGCTGTTCGTCATCGTAGTGGGGGACCACAACTGCGGTTTCGTAATTGTTAACGGTGTTGCCGACTATATCCTTGGCCACAACGTTAAGCCGGTAAGTGCCTGGAGCAAGGGGAATGCTCTTGGAATAGATCTGTGAACCGTTTTGGGCCTGCTGAAGGAGCTCCGCTGGAACTTCGGCATTGACCGTGTCTTCGAACCAGTTCACCGAACGGCGGGTTAAGGTTGTGAGCCGGCCGTAAAGATTGACGGTCGCCTTGGCGATTTTGTCTTTGGTGGCGTAGTTCAGGTCGCTGTTTTTGAATTGTATGGAGATATTGGCGTAGACCGTAGAGTCGGTGACGCGAATGTAGTCGACCCGAACCTGCATGGGCAGTGTGTTGTACCGGATGTTCGATTTAACAACTGCGTCCAGATCCTTGAATTTGAGGGACGGAGGTTTCATCAGGTTGGCGTACTGCTCGAGCCTGGTGAACTCGTTCATGCTCTCGGGGAGCGGCTGATTGCCCACTCCGAGATGAGTTCCGTCGGTACGTTGGAAGCGCTGGGTTTTGTCGGCCGTACCCATCTGTTCGGACATCGTTAGACCAGCTCCGGGGACGTAGAGGAGCGCGTCCTTCTCTTCGGGATCCAAAGCGATCTTGTATTCGCCCGACATGGTGGTGTCGACGAACTCGATGATGACGTTTGTGCCGACACCGTCGATATAACGGTAGCGCCAATCTTCGAACGGATAGGTTGAGGTTTCGCCGCCGCCCTCTTCCATAGGCCGCTCATAGCTACCGCCGGAGGGGTGAGACTCGATTTCATCCGCAGGGCCGTAAGTGATGTAGATCCTGCCGCGATCCGTTTTCCAGCCGGGAATGCCGGAGGCGTAGTGATCGTTGGCATAGGCGATACGACGGTAATGCTCCTCTTTGTACTCGTTTTCTTCGGTATCGGGACTGGGGTCGCGGCGCAGCCAGAATTGCTCGACGAAGGATTGCCGTTCTTCGTCCGTTTTCAGCTGTTTGAACGCGCGTTTCTCGGCGTCGGTGATGATGTACACGACATCTTCATTCAGCCACTTCTTCCAGGGGCCGGCGAGCTCTTTTTCCAGCTCCTTCTGCTTTTTAGCTATCTGCTTCTTAGTAAGAGGCTTAGCTACGGTTTGGCTGTCCGAACTGCCCGACTCCTGGTTCTGGCCAACGAGGGCCGCCGCGCACAGGGATGCTGCCGCCGTGCCGACCAAGAGTTTGGAATGGAAGGCCGAGGAAGACTTCATAAAAGAAAAACCACCTTTGTAGGCTTTGGGGGCTACAGACATAAGTCTAATGTGTCTTTGGATTCAGCGTCAACGCCCGGGACGCAGTAGACAACCGAACAGTTCCATTTACATATGACGTAGACACCTTAGCGACGTCCATCGCCTTCCCGCTACGCAAATCGGTAGCCGCCCTTCCGAATTAGATAGTTCCAGAAATAGTTCATAAAGAGCTAAGGAGGTAAAGAGTTCATTTTCGTGTAAATTCGAGAGGGGCAAAGAGTGGTATGCTGCGTGCTTCGGAAGGTGTTCACGCATTTAGAACCGGAACCGGCTTAGTGGATAAGGGTGTCAGTTGAGCGAGTCTAGAAACCAACTTGCGGGTACTCTGCTTCTGTTTCTTACAGTTGCGGCAGTGGTGACCGCGGTGCTCAGCTTCCTACATCTCCGCAGCTATCCGCTTCATGACGATGGCGTTACCTGGGTGGACCAGAAGGATGTCCAGGGGCGAGTAAGTGTAAGAGCAGCTTATGTCTTGCCGGGAGGATCAGGCGCCAAAGCGGATATCCACGTAGGGGACGAGCTGGTGGCGATCGGGGCCACGCCAGTTCGGCAGGCGCTCGACGTTTCGCAAGCTTTGTGGACAGTGCCCGTGTTGGGGCAGACCCGCTACACGCTGCGGCGAAACGGCATCGAGTTTCAGAAAAGCAACATCTTTATATTGGCGGCTCCCCGGGACAGTGCCGTCTATTACCAGTATTTGGTGGGCGGTTTTTATTTAATCATTGGTTTGTTCGTCTATTATCGGCGAACAAGTGCCGCAAAATCGCTGCATTTTTATCTCCTATGCTTGGCCTCTTTTGCGGCCTGCTGTCTGCACTACTCCGGAAAGCTGAACACGTTCGATGAGATGGTCTACTGGGGCAACCTGGTCGGGAATTTGTTCGCTCCGGCGATTTTCCTTCACTTTTGTCTTACCTTCCGGGATAACGCGCGGTGGCTGCCCATCAGAAGAGTTTGGTTCCTTTTGTATCTGCCTTCGCTCTTGCTGTTGGGCATCGTAGCTGCTTCAGCGGAAGGGCTTTTGCGTTTCCAGAGCCCTTTATTCGAGGTGCGATGGCTACTGGACCGAGTCATTTTAGGATTCTCCGTTCTGCTCTATCTACTTGGGGCCGCAGCGCTGGCCCTCGATTTTTTACGAGCAAAGGATCCTATGGCGCGAAGGCAGCTCAAGTATCTTCGAAACGGCGCGATTCTCGGACTGATTCCTTTTGCTTTTTTCTACGCGCTTCCTTACGCGGCGGGCTACATGCCGGGTCATCTGATGAACATGAGCGTGCTTTCGATGGGGTTGATTCCGCTCACCTGGGCTTATGCCATTACACGCTACCGGTTGCTGGATGTCGACATTATTTTCCAGCAAGGCTACGTTTATACTCTGGCCACTCTGGCGGTAATCGGGACATTCTATAGTTTAATTTTCGTTGCTTTCAACCGTCAGAACATCACGCCGCCGGCCTTCGTTGTCCTTATTTCCTTTGCTACGTTCGTGTTTCAACCGATCCGGCGATGGATTCAGGAGCAGCTCGATCGCTGGGTTTTTTATCGCGACCGCTACGATGCGCGTTTGACCTTGCTCGAGTTTGCCCGAGAGCTCAGCTCTGAAACCGATCAGAACGCGATGCTGGCCAAAGTTTCGGAACGTCTGCGGCGAACGCTGTCGATCCAGCAGATCGGATTTTTTCTTCTCGATGAAGCTTCGGGCAGCTTTCAATTACATTCCCTGAACCAGAAAGCCGGCAAAAATTCACGCGGCCCGACGCATAAGTTGGATTTGCAGTTTCTTAAGGTGGCGTCCGACGCGCCTTATCTTTTTTTCGAGCAGCCGAAATCGCTGCGTGACATTGTTTCGAAGGGTTGGCCTGCGTCGATACGAGAGACGATTAGCGAACTCGACTTTACTTACTACGTGGGCTGCAAATCGCGAGGGAGGACGATCGCGTTCTTCGGCGTGAGCCAGACTACCGAGGGCGACTTTCTTTCGAAGGACGATGTCGATCTTCTGGTGACTCTCTCGAATTATGTGGCGATTGCGATCGAGAACTCGCGGCTTTACAGCTCGCTGCAGCGCAAAGCAGATGAGTACGAGCGGTTGAAAGAGTTCAGTGAAAATATTGTCGAGTCGATCAATGTCGGGATTCTCGCGGCAGGGTTGGACGATTGTGTCGGCAGCTGGAACACTGAGATCGAACGGTTGACCGGTATTCCGAGGCAGGACGCCTTAGGACAGCGGCTTTCGGATCTGTTTCCCGCCGAGTTGTGTGAAAAGTTTGATGAGTTCCGGAACACGACCGGCGTTCACAACGTTTATAAGACGCCTTTGCGACGCCGAGATGCGGTTGCCGACTTAGCGCTGGACGGCGATTCACGGGTTGGTAGAAACGGTTTGGAGCTGGCGAAAGCTGCCAGCTCAGTCCGCGAATCGATCGTTAATTTAGCCATTGCGCCGCTGGTCTCGCGCGAAGGCGAGCACATTGGCCGCTTGATTATTTTCGACGATGTCACGGATCGCGCGGAGCTGGAGCGAAAGCTGGTGCAGGCGGACAAGTTGAGTTCGATCGGTCTGCTGGCAGCGGGCGTGGCACACGAGGTGAACACGCCTTTGGCAGTGATCTCCACCTATGCTCAGATGCTTGCGAAGCAAGTTTCGGAAGACGACCAGAAATCGAAACTGCTGGAGAAGATCGCCAAGCAGACCTTCCGGGCGAGCGAGATAGTAAACTCGCTGCTTAACTTCTCGCGAACTTCTCCGACGGAGTATACGGAGCTCGATCTAAATAGAGTTATTCGGGAGACAGCTTCGCTGGTCGAGCATCAATTCGAGAAGACCGGAGTGAAGACACGTCTGAATCTGGTCGACAGCATGCCCGGGGTGCGCGGGAACGGGGGAAAGCTGCAGCAGGTGTTCCTGAACCTCTTTATAAATGCGCGGGACGCTATGCCGGCTGGAGGGCTCTTGACAGTGCGGACGTGGTCGGAGGCGGGGTTTGCGCATGTGGAAGTAGAAGATACCGGCCAAGGCATACCGCAGGAGAATTTGGCTCGAATCTATGACCCATTCTTCAGCACAAAAGGACCGAAGAAAGGCACGGGGCTGGGACTCTCTATCACGTACGGCATCATTCAGGAGCACAACGGCGTTATCGAAGCGGAAAGCACCTTAGGACAGGGGACTCGTTTCCACCTAGAATTCCCGATTTCCGCCGCTCGTCCGAGTAAGTTGTATCCGTCACGGGAAGCGCTGCTTGCCTGACTTGACTGTCTGATACAACCACAATAGTGCCTTTTTCAACCGACGATCTGGCGGCCGATCGCGTGACCGCTCCCGAACGGCGCCGGATTCTTGTCATCGACGATGAGATAGATATCCGGGAGAGCCTGGAACTGCTTTTAACCGGCGAGAACTACGCGGTCGAGCTGGCCGAGAACGCGACCATCGGGCTGCAGAAGTTCGAGTCGGGGACGTACGACCTAGTGCTTTTGGATTTGATGATGCCGGACCGGTCGGGTCTTGAGGTGCTGGCCGACATTCGGGCGCGTGACACCGAAACCCCGGTGTTCATGTTGACGGCTTACGGGTCGGTCGAGGTTGCGGTGCGAGCGCTCAAAGCTCGAGCAAACGACTATTTCGCCAAGCCCTGGGACAACGAAAAACTGCTGATCGAGATCGATCGCATGATCTCGAAGGGACGGCTCGAGAAAGAGAACACTCAGCTCAAGCGGGCGCTAAAGCAGCGATACGCGTTTCCCAATATCGTCGGTAAAAGCGAGCGTATGGTCCGCTTACTCGACCAGGTGGCGCAGGTAGCGCCGAGCCGCGCAACGATTTTGATTACGGGAGAGACAGGAACGGGCAAGGAGTTGATTGCGAAAGCAATCCATGCGCATTCTGCGCGAGCCGATCAGACATTCGTTCCCGTAAACAGCGGATCGCTTCCCTCCGAGATGCTGGAATCGCTTCTCTTCGGCCACGTCAAGGGTTCGTTCACCGGGGCCATTGCAAATCGAAAGGGTTATTTCGAGACGGCGAATCGCGGGACGATTTTTTTCGACGAGGTGGGCACAATCGGCCCGGAGATTCAAGTGAAGTTGCTCCGGGTTCTGCAGGATCGCGAGTTTATGCCGCTCGGGTCGAATGAGAGCGTTCGCGTGGACGTTCGGATTGTGGCGGCGACTAATGCGGATCTGAAGAAATTGGTGGAAGAAGGGAAGTTCCGTGAAGACCTTTATTACAGGTTGAACGTGATCAACCTCAATCTGCCGGCGTTGCGTGACCGGAAGGACGACATCCCTTTGCTGATCGAGCATTTCTTCACGCGGTTCTGCCGCGAGAACGAGAAGTTTCTGAACAGTGACGGACGTTCCACGCTGAGCTTTGAGCCCGAAGCAATGCAGATTATTCTCGAACACAATTGGCCGGGTAACGTGCGGGAGCTGGAGAATGCGGTCGAGCGCGCGGTGGTTCTTGCGACGTCTTCCTCAGTGCCCGCGCATGTGCTGCCGGATCATCTACAAGTCGCGAGCGGCCTGCGCATCTCGCGCGACCCGAACGGGGTGCTAGCGCCGGACGCTTCACTATTTGAATACGTGGCCGACTTCGAGCGAAGGAAAATCATCGAGGCGCTGGAAGCGGTCAATTACAGCCAGACCGAAGCCGCGGAGGCTCTGAAGATTCCACTTTCAACGTTGAATCAGAAGATCAAACGGTTGAACATTGAGGTGAAAAGGCGCGCGTCCGGCTGACGCAGAATATCGGTACGATAATCTCTCATCGTGAGATCTATGGTTGTGCGGAACTTTGCCGTTTTATTTGCGGCCTCTTTTTTGACCGTCTCGGGGTTCGGTGCCGATTCCTCTCAGGACTGGCCTAATCTGGGCCGTTACGCCGCAGACAATGCAAAGATTGCGGCGCCGGCCCCCGGTGAGAATCGGGTGGTCTTTATGGGCGATTCGATTACCGACTTCTGGGGTCGCGAGCGAGGCCAATTCTTTCCCGGCAAACCGTACATTAACCGCGGAATCAGCGGACAGACTACGCCACAGATGCTGATCCGGTTCCGTCCGGACGTCATCGATCTGAAGCCGGAAGTGGTGGTGATTTTGGCGGGAACGAATGACATCGCCGGTAACACCGGACCCGAGACGCTCGAGGAGATCGAGGGGAATCTCGAGTCGATGGCTCAGCTGGCGAAGGCGAACGGCATTCGCGTCGTGCTCTCGGCTGTGATGCCGGTATGCGATTGCTTCACATCCCAGACGGTGCGCCGGCCGCCCGAGAAAATCGTAGCGCTGAACACCTGGATCAAGAATTATTGCGACAAGAATGGGCTGGTTTACCTCGACTACTACACTGCAATGGCCGATGAGCATGGAATGCTGAAGAAGGATTTGACTTACGACGGGCTTCATCCGAGTGCCGCCGGATATCAAGTCATGTCGCCGTTAGCTGAGCAGGCAATCAAGCGCGCTCTGGCGAAGTAATCGATGCCGTCCTTGAGGAGCGTCTTAACAGGCGCGATCGCGGGCCTAGCCGGCGCGTTCGTTATGCAGCAGTTCAGGTCCGTCTGGAATGCGGAGCTGAGCGCCCGGGACGGCGTCTTTGGTTTGGATGATGAGGCGGATCTCAACTCGGTTTATAGCCTATTGCCCGACAGCTACGGCCGAAGTTTAACGAAAAAACAGGCACTTCGAATCGCTTTGTTTCTACATTACGGATACGGTGCTGCGGCGGGCGCCGGATACGGTATCGCGGCTCAAAATTTCCCTTCGGTTCGGGCTGGCTGCGGGACAGCATTCGGAATTGCGCTGTGGGCAATTGGAGATGAACTGGCGATGAGCGTTTCCGGGCTCTCCGATCCAAGGTGCAAGAGCAGTCTGTCGCACGGAAGCGCCCTGTTTGCTCACCTGCTTTTTGGCATGACGGTGGATATTACTCTCAGCCGAGCAAATCGCCCGGCGGCTTGAAACCGCGCCGTGTTACTTTTCTCATTGGACTGGAGGCAACCTTGCGAGCCGGACTGTTTACGCGCGAATATCCGCCCCACGTTTACGGGGGCGCTGGAGTGCATGTCGAATACCTCAGCCGTGAATTAGCTAAGAAGATCGAAGTGGAAGTCCACTGCTGGGGCGAGCAGGAGGCCGACGACGGCAATCTTCACGTCAGAGGCCAGCAACCGTGGAGCGAGATCACGAACGGCACAGAGGGAAAGTTTAAAGCCGCGCTGGAAGCGTTCAGCTTGAACTTGACCCAGGTCAAAGCCTTGAGCGGTATCGATGTTGTGCATACCCACACCTGGTACGTGTCGATGGCCGGATATCTGGCTAAGAAGTTATACAACATTCCGTTTGTTTTGACCACGCACAGCCTGGAGCCGCTACGAGCCTGGAAAGCGGAACAGCTCGGGAGCGGCTACGCGATGAGTTCTTGGATGGAGCGCACGGCCATTCTCGATGCCGATGCTGTTATCGCAGTTTCAAACGGGACAAAGGAAGATATCCTTCACGCTTATCCGATTCCCGCTGAGCGGGTGCACGTGATTTACAACGGCATCGATCTTGATGAATACCATCGCAAGGCTTCGGTCGCGGCGCTCGAGAAGTATGGTGTGGATCCTGGGTCCCCTTACGTGCTTTTTGTGGGGCGAATTACCCGGCAAAAGGGCGTTACGCATTTGGTAGATGCGATTCAGTATCTTCCTCGCAATACGCAGGTAGTTCTATGCGCGGGCGCGCCCGACACCCCTGAGATTGCGGCGGAGATGCGTCAGAAAGTGGAAGAGGCTCGGGCGTATAACCCGCATGTCCTGTGGATCGAGAAGATGGTTTCAAAGCCCGAAGTGATCGAGCTTTATAGTCACGCCCGGGTCTTTTGTTGTCCCTCGGTATACGAACCTTTCGGGATCATCAATCTTGAAGCGATGGCTTGTGGCGCTCCGGTGGTTGCGAGTTCGACAGGCGGGATTAAAGAGGTCGTGGTCGACGGTGAGACGGGATACCTGGTGCCGTTCGAACAGGATCCGGTGACGAGTTTTCCGCTCGATTCGGAACGATTTGCGAGGGATCTGGCCCAAAGGCTGTCGGAGCTGCTCTCCGATCCCGAGAAGTGCAGACGATTCGGCGAGGCCGGACGAAGGCGTGTGGAACAGATATTTAGCTGGTCCGCGATCGCCGATCAGACAATCGATCTCTACAAGAGTCTGACCGAGCAGAACAAATCGACCCGCTAGAAGCGGCCATTGAATCTTCTGTAACCTCCCGGGGGGTGGTTTTGTCCCATCAAGCGATGACGCAAGCGACTGCTGGTGTAGAAAAGGCTTCTAAGGCGGAAGAACGACCGCTCCGAATCGAAAGCGATGGACGGAAGCGCGTTCTGATCGAGGGTGTTTCGCCTGAAGTAGACGGCGGCCGATTTCCGGCGAAACGCACGGTGGGAGACACCGTAAAAGTAGAAGCTGATATTTTTACGGACGGCCATGATGCCATCTCTGCCCTGATTCGCGTTCGCCACGAGAGTTCACCCGACTGGGAGGAGCGGCCCTTACGAGCGCTCGTGAACGATCGCTGGACAGGTGATTTCTCCGTCACCAAGCTCGGACGATATCGCTATACCATCCTTGCCTGGGTGGACCACTGGGAGACTTGGCTGCGAGATCTCAGGAAGCGCATCACGGCTGAAAGCGACTCACCGCTCGATTACCTGATAGGAGCGGACCATATCGAGCATGCCGCGCAGCGAGCAACCGGGGCCGATCGAACGTGGCTTACGGAGCGGGCTGCTCTTTTGCGAACCGAAGAGAACCTCGATCTGCGGCGCGCCAATGCTACTGATGCCGATCTTAATGAGATGATGCTTCGCCACCCGGATCGCGGATTTGCGACCGAGTATGGGCGCGAGTTGGCTATTGTGGTCGATCCAGTACGAGCTCGCTTCAGCTCCTGGTATGAATTGTTTCCGCGATCCACCTCGCCCGAACCGGGACGTCATGGAACATTTGCTGATTGCGAAGCACGTTTGCCATACATAGCGGGCATGGGTTTCGATGTTGTTTACCTTCCGCCGATTCATCCGATCGGAACAAAATTTCGCAAGGGGAAGAACAACAACGTCAAAGCGGAGCCCGGCGATGTGGGCAGTCCGTGGGCAATCGGCGCAGAAGAGGGCGGTCACAAATCGATTCTTCCGGAGCTGGGAACGCTCGACGATTTTCGGCGCTTAGTGAGCAGGGCACGCGAGATGGGAATGCAGATCGCTCTCGACGTGGCGTTCCAGGTTTCGCCCGATCACCCGTACGTGAAAGAACACGAGGAGTGGTTTAAGAAGCGGCCCGATGGAACGATCCAATACGCGGAAAATCCTCCGAAGAAATATCAGGACATCTATCCGTTCGATTTCGAGACGCCGGGATGGCAGGAGCTTTGGATAGAGCTCAAGAGTGTCTTTACATTTTGGATCGAACAAGGCGTCAGGATCTTTCGTGTCGATAATCCGCATACAAAGGCGTTTCCCTTTTGGGAGTGGGTAATCAACGAGATCAAGCGGGATACTCCGGAAACACTGTTTCTGTCGGAGGCATTTACCAGACCGAAGATTATGTACCGGCTGGGTAAGCTCGGGTTCAGCCAATCCTATACATATTTCCCTTGGCGAAATGGCAAGCGGGAAATTACGGAATACTTGACGGAGCTGACGCAAACGCCTGTTCGCGAGTTCTTCCGGCCGAATCAGTGGCCGAACACACCGGACATCTTAACCGAGTTTCTTCAGATCGGCAGCCGGGCGGCCTTTCTGATTCGCTTTCTGCTGGCTTCGACCCTGGGATCGAATTACGGCATCTATGGGCCGGCCTTCGAACTACTCGAGGGACGGCCCGTTCGCGCGGGTAGCGAGGAATATCTCGATTCGGAAAAGTATCAGATCCGGGAGTGGAATTTAGATCGCCCGGATAGTCTGCGGGAGATCATCACGCTCGTGAATCGCATACGGCACGCGAATGTAGCGCTGCAGAGCGATTGGTCGCTTCAATTCCACTCGGTGGACAATGAACAACTCATTTGTTACAGCAAGAGTTCAGAGGATGATAGCAATCTCATCGTGGTTGTGATCAACCTCGATCCATATCACGTACAATCCGGCTTCGTGGATTTGCCAATCGAAAAGTTGAACATCGACGTGGACCGTCCGTACCAGGCGAACGACCTAATGACCGGAGCACGCTACGTTTGGAGCGGAAGGCGGAATTACGTCGAGCTTCGTCCAGAGAGCTTGCCCGGGCACATCTTCCTCATCCGTCGCAGGCTGCGGGTCGAAAACGACTTTGAATACTTCGGGTGAACGTGAGCGAAGTGAGTGAGACGAGAACAATGATTCGCGAGTTGCAGGTGGTCGAAGTAGTCGATTGGAGCAGCCCGCTCGATAAGAACGTTGTCGGCAGGTTGAGTGAGATTTTACCGGAACACGTCGCCAGCCGTCGCTGGTATCGTTCGAAGACACGCTCGATCAGCAAAATCGAGATAGAGGACGTGCTTGCCCTTCAGGGCACTGAGGCGCACCTACTGATCTTGCGGATTTCGTACACCGACGGGGCCAGTGACCACTACGTACTTCCGGTGTCCGTTGCGCGAGGCGATCTCGAAGACGTTGAAGAAACCGTCGTTCGTCTTACCTCGAGATCCGGTGAACAGGGAGTTCTCTATAGCGCTTTAGGAGATGAACAGTTTCGCCAAGCTTTATTGAACGCCTTGGTATGCGAGAGCAACATCGAGGGGCGTAACGGTGTTCTGGTCGCGGCAAGGACCACGGCGCTCAACGAGAAGTGCCAGCCTGGCGCTCTGCCTCGAATCGAAAGCTTTGTTTCGCGTGCCGAGCAAAGCAATACTTCGATCATCTACCGTGATCGATACATCTTGAAGCTTTTTCGAAAGCTTGAATCGGGAGTCAATCCGGATGTCGAGATCGGACGATTCCTGACGGAGCGTGGATTCAAACACACGCCTGCTGTGCTGGGCAGTCTGGAGTACCGGCCTAAGGGCGAGGGTGGCGTCCATGGCGCTGGCATCCTGCAGCAGTTTGTACCGAATAAGGGAGATGCGTGGAAGTACACGCTCGAATCGCTCGAGCAGTTCTTTCAGAAGGCTTTAGCCAGCAACAATCGTCCCCCCTTGCGATCGAGTGAGCATCCGCTCGAATTGATGAATGAAGAGATTCCGGCAGAACTGCGATCGTTTATCGGACCTTACCTGGAATCGGCAGCTCTCTTAGGTCAGAGGACCGCCGAAATGCATGCCGCGCTTACCGATCCGAACGGCGGCCCGGATTTTGCACCGGAACCATTCACGCGCGAAGACGGGCACAAGCTTTACTGAAAATTGCCTGGGACAGGCAGATATTGCGTTCGAAGCCTTACGCCGCAAGGAAACCGCGCTGGCCGGTCCGGTAACGGGGATTGCACGCCAGGTTCTAAAGATCGAGCACAAAATCCGCGACCGTTTTGCCGCTGTGCAAAACCAGCAAGTCGATACGGTTCAGATACGTCATCACGGCGACTACCATTTGGGCCAGGTCCTCTACACGGGCGAGGATTTCATGATCATCGATTTCGAAGGCGAGCCCGCGAGATCGCTCGCGGAGCGCCGCGCTAAGGCCCTTGCGTTACGAGATGTCGCTGGCATGGTGCGCTCCTTCCAATACGCGGCCTTCGCCGCCCTGTTCGGACAAGTGCCCGGTGTTCCGACCGAAGGAGAGGCGGTTCAAGCAGTCGAAGCCTGGGCCGCTGCGTGGAACGCAGCTATAAGTTCAACGTACTTGAAGGGCTACTTTGAACAGGCTGCGAATGCCCCGTTTGTTCCGGCAAAGAATGAGGAGCGCCGGGTACTGTTGGATGCTTTTCTGTTGCAGAAGGCGCTTTACGAAGTCGCGTATGAATTAAACAATCGTCCGGATTGGCTGCAGATCCCGTTACGCGGGATTCTCAGTTTAGTGAGCTGAGAGTAGCAGAGGATGGCGATAAGCAGTCGAGCGCTCACAGACAACGATATTTATCTTTTCGAAGAGGGCACTCACGTCGGCTTGGCCGATGTCTTTGGAGCACACCTCGATTACGAGCGCGGTGGAACACACTTTTCCGTGTGGGCGCCCAGAGCACGAGCGGTATCCGTTATCGGTGATTTCAATGAGTGGGAGAAAGGCGCCACACCGCTCTCGCCCACAAAGGGCGGTGTCTGGCAGGGATTCGCGGACGGCATATCGGCGGGCGCCCGATACAAGTATTACGTCAGTTTCCAGCAGGGCAGCGGGGCCGACAAGGCTGACCCCTTTGCGTTCTTTAACGATGGCGCTCCGAGCAATGCTTCGGTAGTTTGGAATCTCGAATACTCTTGGGCAGACGATGCTTGGATGCGTGAGAGGCAGCAGGCCAACAGTCTCGAATCGCCTATCTCGACCTATGAGGTTCACCTCGGTTCCTGGAGACGGGTTAATGACGACGGGGCACAACGGCCTCTGACCTACGTCGAATTAGCAGCTCAACTGATTCCATACGTGAAGGAGATGGGCTTCACGCATGTCGAGTTCATGCCAGTGATGGAGCACCCGTTCTACGGATCTTGGGGGTACCAGGTAACAGGGTATTTCGCCCCAACGAGCCGTTACGGCACGCCGCAAGAGTTTATGCGGCTCATTGACGAGTTCCACCAAAATGGCATCGGCGTGATTCTTGACTGGGTGCCATCGCACTTCCCGCAGGATGAGCATGGACTCGGCTACTTCGATGGATTTCATGAATATGAGCCCGCCGACCCCCGGCGCGGTGTGCATCCGGACTGGAACAGCTTTATCTTCAACTACGGCCGCGGGCAGGTTCGAAGCTTTCTGCTCAGCAATGCACTGTTCTGGCTCGATCAGTATCACATCGATGGATTGCGGGTCGATGCGGTGGCATCCATGCTGTATCTCGACTACTCACGGCCGCCCGGGGGATGGATACCGAATCAGTATGGCGGCCGGGAAAACCTGGATGCCATCGGTTTCCTGCGCCGGTTGAACGAAGACGTGTACCGCATTCACCCGGATACCCAGACGATTGCCGAAGAGTCGACGGCCTGGCCTATGACTTCGAGGCCAACCTATCTCGGGGGACTTGGGTTCGGACTTAAATGGGATATGGGCTGGATGCACGATACGCTTCAGTACATGGCTAACGACCCGATTTACCGTAAATTTCACCACGGTGAACTAACATTCCGGATGAATTACGCTTTCGGTGAAAATTACGTGCTGCCTCTGTCTCACGATGAGGTCGTATACGGTAAACGGTCTTTGATCGGTAAAATGCCCGGAAACGAGCTGCAGAAGTTCGCCAACTTGCGGCTTCTGTTTGGCTACATGTTCGGGCAACCCGGCAAGAAATTAATCTTCATGGGCAGCGAGTTTGCACAACGGACAGAATGGAGCCATGACGGCAGTTTAGACTGGAACCTTTTGGATCTCGAAGCGCATGCGGCTGTCCGTCTACTTGTGGGTGACCTGAATCATCTATATCGATCGCAGCCTGCGCTCCATACGCTCGAGACCTCGCCGCAGAGCTTTCAATGGATCGATGGAGCTGACAGCGAACGCAACGTAATCAGTTTTATTCGGAAGGGCAAAAGCGAATATGAGACAGTGGCAGTGATCTGCAACTTTGGCGGGATCGCCCGAAAGAATTATCAGGTAGGCGTGCCGCGGCCTGGATTTTGGCGCGAGCTTTTCAACACAGATGCCAAGCAGTACGGGGGGCACGGGATGGGCAATTTTGGCGGGGTGCGAACTGTTCCGGTGCCTTTACATGGATTCAACTGCTCGCTGACGGTAGACATCCCGCCGTTAGCTGCAGTCTACTTTGAATGGGCTTCGACATAAGCAACCGGTATCTCTAAGCAACAAGACTTGAAGACAGATGAATTTTTACTATCGTGATATACTCCCGCGAAAGGTACACTACATGCGAAAAGCTGGGTGGTTGATGACATGGGCCGTACTTCCGGCCTCCCTTATCCTAATGAATGGGTGCGCAGGGTCGCCCCATGAGCCGGCGGAAAAATACATTCTAGTCGCCGATAACACGAAGATTCCGTATTGGCAATCGGCGCTTCGAGGCCTAGAGCATGCCACGGCCGAGATGAAGGTGCATTCAGAGATCCAAGGGCCGGATGGACACGATCCTCAGGGCGAACATGACGCTTTCAAGCGAGCTGTCGCGGAGAAACCATCCGGTATCTTGATTTCGGTTTCGGATGTAAACATTTTAGGAACAGATATTAACGCAGCGGTGGACCAAGGCATTCCCGTTCTCACAATCGACTCGGATGCGCCTGACAGCAAGCGGTATTTCTTCGTCGGCACCGATAACTTCAATGCCGGCACAATCGGCGGAAAGCTAACCGCAAAGCTCTTAAGCGACAAAGGCAACGTGGTTATCTATACGATCCCAAGTCAGGTCAATCTCAAGGAAAGGCTGGCAGGTTACCAATCGGCCTTCGCCGACCACACGGATGTGAAGGTGATGCAGGTAGTCGATATGAACGGAAACTCCGACATCGCGTTCGACTCTGCAAAAAAGCTTTTAGATTCAAAAGCGAAAGTTGACGCCTTTATCTGTCTGGAGGCCTTGGCTTGTTCAGCGGTTGCGGATGTTGTGAATCGGAGCAGTATGGCAGGAAAAGTCAAGGTTATAGGTATGGATACGGACCCTGGAACAGTGGATTGGATCAAGAAGGGCGTGATCTCTGCTACCGTTGCGCAAAAACCGTATACCATGGCGTACTACGGAACGAAGCTGCTCGACGACATCCACCATCATCCGGTTAAGTCGACATCCGTCAAGTGGTCGCAAAACATCTTCTCACCCTATCCGACCTTTGTCGATACGGGCGCCTTTGTCGTCACCAAAGACAACGTCGCCAGCCTGTCCGAGCAACCGCCGAGTGCGGGCCAGTAGATCGTAGAGTCGAGGGGGCGCATAGGGCGTCCCCTTAGCTGTCCTAAATTTCCTTTCCCAGCCTTTTCTTTCTTTGATCAGATCTCTCCTTTTCATTCTCCTGGCTGTTCTCTTCTGCGGTGCTTGCCTTGGCGAGGACTTCGACGTAATCATTCGGAGCGGGCACATCATCGACGGAACCGGTTCTCCGTGGTACTCGGGAGATATCGCGATAGCAAATGGCCGAATCGCGCAGATCGGTTCGCTCGCGAATGTCCGCGGCCGGATCGAGATCGATGCGAAAGGGATGGTAGTCGCACCTGGTTTCATCGATATGCTGGGACAATCCGAGACCTCGATTCTTGTCAATCCGCATGTCCCGTCGAAAGTCTTTCAAGGAATCACAACGGAGGTCACCGGCGAAGGCAATTCGATCGCACCGACGACTCCGCAACTGCTCCGGATCGATCAGCCGAGTTTTGCGCATTACGGGATCCGCGCTGACTGGCTGAATTTCCGGGAGTATTTTGCTCGAATCGAGCATCAAGGCATTGGTATTAACCTGGCCAGCTACGTAGGCGCAACTCAGGTGAGGCGCGTGGTACTAGGCGAAACCAATCGAGCCCCGAGCGCAAGCGAACTGGATCGAATGAAAGCGCTGGTTCGAGCGGGTATGGGCGAGGGTGCGGTGGGTTTATCGACCTCGCTTCAATACGCGCCCGCGCCTTACGCCAGCACGGAGGAGTTGATTGCCTTAGCTCGCGAAGCAGGCGAGCTCGGCGGGATCTATGCTTCGCACATGCGAAGCGAAGGGGACGCGATCGACAGCGCGCTCGATGAGACGTTTCGGATCGGCAAAGAAGCACAAATCCCGATAGAGATCTGGCATCTGAAAACTGCGGGGAAACAGAACTGGGGGCGTATGCCGGAAGTGGTTGCCCGCATCGAGGCGGCAAGAAAAGCAGGCATCGATGTGGAAGCCGACACATATGCATATCCAGCTTGGTTCAATTCGTTCTCGGCGTTCGTGCCGCCTTGGGTGCATGATGGTGGCGACAATAAAATGGTTGCCCGGCTGAAAGACCCCGCCACTCGAATCCGTATTCGCAACCAGATGCTTAATGATCGGTCGGGCTGGGACAATGAGTGGCTGGAAATTCCTGGTCCCGAGGCGATCCTCGTCAGCGTGGTAAGCAATCCCAAGCTTTTGCCAGACCAAGGAAAGACGATTGCACAGATCGCAAAGGAACAGAATAAAGATGCGATTGACGTGATTTTCGACTTACTAATTGAAGATCCGGGGATGTCGGTGGCCGTGTTTGGGATGTCGGAAGACGATGTTCGTCTAGCTCTGAAACAGCCCTGGGTATCGGTGGACAACGACTCACAAGGAACTGCTCCGGACGGAGTTTTGGGACGAGAACATCCACATCCGCGCGCGTACGGAACTTTCCCCCGCATACTGCGCAAGTATGTACGAGAAGAGAATGTATTGTCGCTGCCGGAGGCAATCCGAAAGTTCAGCGCTCTTCCTGCTCAGCGAATGCGGTTTCTCGATCGAGGCGTATTGAAAAAGGGCATGTGGGCCGACATCGTCGTGTTCGATCCCGAGACAGTTCGAGACTTGGCAACTTTCGAAAAACCGAACCAGCTCTCGACTGGCATGCAATACGTTCTAGTGAATGGTATGCCGGTCATTGCGCAGGGCAAACCGACGAATGCCCTCCCGGGCAAAGTATTACGTTTGAGAATGCAGTGACAGAAGCAAAGGGATAGATCAGCCCCCTCCGTTCTTGTCACTCCAGAATTGGCGACCCGCGTTAGAACGAGTAAGAGAGACCCACGAGAGGTACAATTTTGTCCCGGAGCCCGCCACTATTGAGGGCGATCAGCACGTTTCCGCTCAGGAGCAGTTTGCCGAAGAGGTTGTACTTTGCTCCAACTGCTGCGCTGCTCTGGTTGTAAGTTCCCGAGAACTCGTCGATAGTCTGGAATGCGCCGGTATGGGGAATGACAAGATCAGCCGTCGGCGTATACGTGGCGCTGGCAATGCGTGGCGCGTTAAGTAGTTCCTGACCGAGATAGTCGACCGCCAGAGTAAGACGGCGAGCGATTCCGATGTCGGTTCCGGCTGAGAAAAACGCTATGCCTGGAAGGTTTGCTTTCGTGCCGGTGAGGATGTTGCCCGCAAGTAGGGAAGATCCATTCCACTCGTATCCGAGATTCACATGAGGCGTGAAGCGCCAGGCCTGAATCGACATGGCGACGAATGGCTTGACTCCCCAAGCGCCGGAGCCGAGAAAGTTGCGCTCATCCCCGCTCGGTAAACGCACGTCGGTGAGCAGGGCCAGGCTAAAGCGCTCGCCACGATAGACATTGTCTTTCACCCTTAATACAACATCTCCTATGCCGGCGGCGTGGTTGGTGCTCGGATCCCAATAGAGGTTATCGCTTGCCTGGGATGAAAAGATGTCCGGTGAGGACTGGTTGTTAGCGAACGTATGCGTCAGACTGGTTGCCTGGGTAGCTTGCGTGGAGTTGTCAAAGTAGTGTACGTACGGTGGCCCGCTACTGCAGCACGGTGTAAAGTGACCGCCCACGATTAATGGCTCCGTATTGACCGTTCTATTTATTGTCGCTTGAGACGTCGCGTTGAAACCTACCTGCAGCAGCGGAATGGCTACCGACACGTCGATGCGATTCGTTATGCCATATGTTGCAAAAAGGGTGAACTGGTTGACTTTAAGATCCAAGGAGTTCTGCGTCGAGATAAACTGTGTCTCCCAGGGCTCCGGCTGATCATTAAAAGTGTTTTTCTGATGCGAGAAGACAGCCGGCAAATTATGAAGTGGAACACCGTCGAGCTTGTTGAAGCGAAAACGCTGGAAATTGGCACCGAAGAAAAACTTTCTTTTGCCGATTGTTTCTGCACGCTCGGTCAGCACGGGTCCGAAACTCTCTTTTAGTTGCTGGTAAACCCCGGTCGCCGGATCGTAGCTGTAAGTGAAGCCGGAAGCCGGGCTTGCGATTGGCAGGAGTGTTAACTGCGTCGCGATTGCAGCGTTCAGCGCCGAAAAGTTCGATTGAAATCCAGAGTTAAAATGCGCTGCGTGTGACGCATTTGGCAGGACGAGTCCATAGGGCCCATATAGATTCGGTACTACGCACGCAAGACCTGGCTGCCCTGTACACGCGCTGGTAGCTGGAAGCTGGCTGGCAAAAGTAGTCCCGTTCTGAGGCACAACATTCTTGATCGAAACCGGCGTCGACTGCCCGAGTATCGGGGAGGTGCAAATACACGCCGCAAAGTAAGTGAGCAAAACGAATCTTTTCACGCAGTTATTACCTCTCCGAAATGCTGGGCAATTTAGATACCGTGCTAATTTAAACCTCTTGCGAGCCGACGGTCAAGACAAAAACGAAATATCGCTATCTTGGAGGATATTTAGCGGGAAATGCAAAGCCTTCTGGCTAGAGCGAGTTGCTGGCATGAGAAGTGCTAGTATCTTGAGGGCTCATATCCAAACGTCGCCGCGATCACACATGGGCTCTTTGAGCTTATGCGCAAGAATATCCGAGGTTAGAGGTGCCCTCTCCGTTCGTCATTAAGAACCGTTACGAGATCAGAAGCATTCTTGGCCGTGGCGGCATGGGTGTCGTGTATCAAACATTCGACACCTTGATGAAACGTGACGTTGCCCTTAAAACCCTCCGCGAAGTGCCAGACAACGTGCTGGTCGAACTGTTTTACCGCGAATGCACCGTGCTCGCCGGTATGGTTCATCCCAACGTCATTGAGATTTTTGACATGGGAGAGTTTAGCGATGAGAACGGGGTGACACGCCCGTTTTTCGTAATGCCTCTTTTGCCCGGAGGGACGCTCCACGATCTCCTCTACCCAGCTGCTGTCCCCATTCCGTTGAGCCGCGGGATCGATATGATTTGCCAGGCATCACGGGGATTGCAAGCCGCTCACGAACGCGGTCTACTTCACAGAGACATCAAGCCGCGGAACATCTTCGTGATGAAAGATGATTCGGTGAAGTTGATTGACTTCGGGGTCGCGCACCTCATGGGGACCAACTCCACTGGGTTGCGGGGAACCCCGCAGTATATGTCTCCTGAGCAGATTACGTTCAAGCCGCTTAGGGCTCAAAGCGACATTTTCTCCATGGCCACGGTCTGCTATGAGGCACTTACGGCAGTCTACCCCTTCCGCCGTAACGCCGAGCGCAGAGACTCCGATTCGGAGATTGCAGAGGCAATTACTCGCTACAACCCGGCCTTGGCGTCGGACATCAATCCTGCGGTCAACCGGAATGTGGCTCAGGTGATAGCCAAGGGGATGGCGAAGGAAGCTTCGAACCGGTTTGAATCGGCGGCCGCTTTCGCCGAAGCGCTGCAACTGGCTCTGCGGAACGAAAAGTTTTCTCCGCCCAATGCAGCCGGCGTACAAATCCGTATCAGCCGCGCTCGCCGCAACTTGGAACAACACGACTACCAGTTTGCGTCGGAGATCATCGGGGAACTGGAAGCAGAGGGCCACAGCGATGCCGAAATTCGCCAGCTTCGACTTGAACTGGACGAGGCGATACGAAAAAAGGAGACTGATCGGCTCATCGAAGCCGCCGATCGATGCTTTGCCAATGAAGAGTTCACGCTGGCTCTTCGGAAAATTCAGGAGCTGCTTCAACTCGATCCAGCGAACGCTCCAGCCATTCAGCTCAAGCGAAAGATAGAAAACCTTCTTACGGAGCAGAAAGTTCTCGAGCTGCTGCGGACAGCGGCCGATCATATCGAAAAGTCGGCTTTCACAACAGCTCGGCAAGCGGTTCAGGATGCTCTTAAGCTGCGTCCGAATGACACGCGCGCAAGGCAGTTGCTGAGGGAAGTGGATGCCAAACAGAAGGAACTGCTCAGGCAACGGCAAGAACAGGAAAGGCTTTATCAGTCGGCGCATGCCGCCTGGCTTAGTGGCAAGATCGAGGTGGCGCTTGCGAGCCTTCAGGAACTCACGAACGCAGCACGATTCAGCGACCCAAGAGAACGTATTGCCGAGTATCAGGAGTTTTATCGGCGTGTATTAGCAGACCACGAGGCTCTGAAGGCCGCCTTAGAGCAGAGTCGCGCACTTTTGAAGGCAGGCGACTTCGGGGGTGCGGAGAGGATCACTGGTCGATACGTCAGGAAATATCCTGAACACGAAGAATTTGTTCAGCTGGTTGAGCAGATCGCGCAGGCTCGTAAGAGCGAAGAGGAAGCGTTCCGGAAAAGCATCGCCGATCGACTTGCGAACGAGCCTAATCTGGAAGCGCAAGCAGGGATTCTAGAAGAGGCGATAACTTCCCGGCCAAACGAGACTTGCTTCGTCGACGAACTGCGGCACGTTCGCGAAAAACAAAAAGAAGTTGAAGGCATTGTAGAGAAAGCGCTTGGCTTCGAAGGTCAGCAAAACTTCGAACGAGCCCTGGGACAGTGGGTTCGGCTCGCCCAAGTCTATCGGGACTATCCCGGGCTCGAACAACAGATCGAGAGGACATCCTCCGCCTGGGCAATCCAAGTTGCCAGAGCGAAATCCAAGTGGATGGCCGAAATTATCCAAGCTCTGGAGCAGGAAGATCACGAAAAGTCGGCCCGGCTGGTGAGCACTGCCGAGCTTGAGCTGCCGGGAGACGAGGATCTGGCCCTGCTCCGCTTGCGGACGGACGAACTACAGGCACGTTTTTCAAAAGTCGCTTCTTATATTGAGCAAGCGAAAGGCGCGCTAGCGGACCTGCGCTTCGACGATGCGCGGGCAGCTCTGGACGAAGCTGCGGAGGCGAGTCGCGGATCCGAGAAGCTAACCAGGGTCGTGGCGGTCGGGTTCATAGAAGCAGGATCGGCAGTTGTATCGAGCGATTGGCGGTTCGCGAAGGATCTACTCGAGCAGGCAGCACGGCTAGACGAAGACGTACCGGTGTCTCAGCAGCTACGCGAACAGGTCCGACTCCAAGAGCGTGAGGCTGAGATTGCCGCAGTTCTCGAGAGGGTTACTGCCTACAAGAACTCAGGGCCGCTGCAACAAGCGAAAGCGCTGGTCGAGCAAGCCCTTGCGACTTGGGGCGAAGACTCCCGTCTTAGATCGCGTTTGCACTCAATCGACGAAGCTATTGCGGAAGAGCAATGGAAAGAAGAACGAAGAAATGCGTTAGCAATCCTAACGAAGCTCAAGGCCGAGCTGGAAACGAGCGGCGATCCCCTTAAAGCTGCCGGTTTCCTCGAACGTGCAACCGATATAGCTTCACCTTTTGGCAGTGATGCCGAGTTCGCTCTGCTTATCGCGCCTATTACCGAGCAGGTATCCGCCTGTTCAAGGGCGAGCGCCGCGCTTGCGCGGGATGAACCGGGAGAGTGTCTGGAAACTTGTGACCGCATGCTGGAGCGCTTCCCCGGACACGAACTCTTTCTTAATCTCAAGGCACAAGCTGAGCTGAGAGAAAGCGAAAAAGCTGCCGATTACCTGCAAGCAGTAGACCGGCAACTGAGGGCCGAGCCGGACTTGGCAGCGCGATCGAGAATTCTTGAGAAAGCAGTTCTGGCATATCCCACGGAGCCGTATTTTCAAGAGGAACTTAGGCTTGTAAAAGGCCAGCAGGAGTTGGTAAGAGCAATTGCTGAACGCGCCCAAACGTTCGAACAGCAGGAGTGGTTCCCTGAGGCGTTGGAGCGCTGGCAGTATTTGAAGACGGTCGATCCGGTTTATCCCGGTTTAGACGACGCGATCGCTAGAATTACGCGCTTGTGGGAAGAGAAGCGCGAAGGAGCCAAACGTCAGTACATCGCGCAGATCGAGCGTGCGCTGGAAACGCACGACTACTCGCTGGCGCTCCGGCAGCTCAAGAAAGCCGAGGCCGACTTCCCTGATGACGATGTCTTTTCCAAGCTTGCTCAGGCGGCGCGGGAAGCAAGTGACAGGAGATTGCGTGCCGAGAAACTTCTTGACTCGGGCTTGCGAAGTCTCGAGTCGGGCGAGTTTCACCAAGGTCAGCAAAGTTTGCGGGAAGCGGTGGAACTTGCGAATGATGAACCGGGTATCGCCACAGCAGCGGCGGACTACCTGATTCGCTACGCACCCGAGGCGCTCAGGACCGATCTGGATAGGGCTGAGGCGATGATCTCTGATGCACGCTTCGCAGACCCGGCTGCCGAGTTGCCGCCGGACCTTCCGCTGAAAATTGCGAAAGCGCGCCGCCTTCGTGAGTTCCGGCAATGCAGCGATGCGGTCCGAGTCTTTGAGGAGCAGAATAACCCAAATCAGGCGCTCCAGTGCGTCCGAGACTTCCTGGCCAAATACCCTGGTGACGAGCAAGCGAAAATCCTTGAAAAACGATTGCTCGACGCGCTTGAGGAAGCAAAGAAACTGGAGCAGCGGGCCCGAGATCTAGTTCGCCTGAAGGCGCTTGAGAGCGAGGCGAGAACGGCAACGCACCACGAGAACATTCTCGATATTCTAAGGCGCGCACAGCAGATTGCCAGAAGCAACTCTTTCGATCCGGAAGTGACGGTCGCGGCGGACCAGCTTGGAAAGAGTCTTTCCGCGGTGGCCGAGATTCGGCGTCTGATGAAAGAAGGCAGCTTCGAGCAAGCCGACCAGCTATGCGGCCAGAGCGCAAGAATTGCGCCTGATTACGCCGGTTTCCAGGAACTAAGCCAACAAATAGAAATTGCCCAACGGGAGCGCGCGGCAAGCTACCTCAGAGAAGTAGAACAGAAACTCGCAAGGGAGCGCGACTTCAACAAACAAGCGGCAATTCTAGAGGAAGCCGCCCGAATATACCCAAGTGAGAGCTATTACGTTGAGGAACTGAACCTTGTTCGAAACAAGCAGTCCTTTGTCGAGGCAGAGATCGCAAGAGCTCGCGACTTCGAGTCGAAAGAACTCTTCGAAGACGCTCTACGCGAGTGGGAGGCCTTGCATTCACTTTACCCCTGGATACCTTCCTGTGAGGGCGAGATACGGAGGATTTCGCAGGCCTGGAAAATCAGAAATGAGGAACTTGCAACAAACTGGGCCAGGCGCATAGCCAATGTCTTAGCTGGTGGAGACCACGAGGCCGCGGCAAAGCTCTTCGAGCAGGCTTGGATGGACTTGCCTGGCGACCCTCGTCTTATTGAGGTCAAAGACGCACTCGAGGAGCTCAAACGGAAACAGACTATAGCGGCCGAGTGTTTTTCCCGGGGCAAGACCCTTCTGCGGGATGGAGATGCGGGTGAGGGCTTCAAATCGCTCCAAAAAGCAATTCGACTTGTGCCGGCTGACCGAAAACTAAGAACCGCAACTCTGGAGCTGCTCGCGGCTACCTTGGACGGTTGGTTACACCAGAACTGGCGAAACGCTGAAGAGCTGATCGGTGAGCTACAGGCCACAGACTCCATTCCCATCGAGGTATCGAAAGCAATCTCGTCCAAGAAATCGGCCGCTGAATTGGAAAAGTTGCTTGGGCAAGCCGATGAAATGAGTCGAACGGAGAGTTGGACTGACGCTCTTCGTGTCATCGAAGCGGCAGCTTCAAAATTTCCGGATAGCCCGGCCGTCGCCGAGCGCCGCGCCTTTCTACAGACAAAACTGCGTCAGCTCGAGCTAGAACGACTCAAGGTGGAGGCTCTCGCGGAGCTGGCAACGGTTCGTTCGCAGCTGGAAACGACTAAAAAAAAGGCGCGGCTCGTGCGGCTGAGGGCAGCTTTGGAAGCCGGGCCACTGGCGCACTCAGGGGATGAAGATGTGCGCAGGGCCGCTACTGCGCTGCTTGAGGATTTCGAAGCCAAGCTGAGAGGCTTTGATTCACCTAGAGCGAAAATCCCTATAGGCCGGTGGCTATGGCAGGCGGCCGCGCTTATAGGAGTGCTCGGGGCGGCAATTGCACTCTGGTCGCATTTCTCCAAGAGAATGGAAAACGTTCAAGTGGCGGTATCACCCGACGGCGTTGTGGTTTCGGCCGATGGACACTCGTGTGTCACGCCCGGCTGCGACTTACAGCTACCGGCGGGTGAACACCAGGTTCATCTCGCCAAACCTGGTTACGTGTCACAGACTGTCTCACTCTCGGTGCCTGAACATAGGCGGCAGGAACTTCGGCTCGTGGCAAAGCTGCTTCCGCTTCCTCCGGCTGTACAGATTGCCGGAAATGTAAGTGGCGCGGTCTATTTGGATGGATCCAAAGTGGGAACGTTTGAGGCGGGCCAGTTCACAGTTCAGACAATCTCTCCAGGGTCTCACGTCATGCGGATCGCGGGAGACGAGGGCGGGTCATCTGTCCCACTCGTCGTGAGTCCGACCGCGGGCCTCAGTATCAGCGGCCCTCTTTCAACCTCAGGTGTCTCAATTGTGGCGATGACTCACCAGGCCGATGCTTATGGGCTTTGGACAGCTGGACCATCGCCCGAACCGGAACCGGTGTACTTGAACCAAAAGAATGTCGGTACGACTAAGAACGGCTATCTCTCGCTTGGTGATCTCAAGGAAGGTGCGGGAGAAATCCAGGTCGGGAATGGAAGTAATTCCCTGAAATTTTCTCTGCCTGCGGATACTAGGCCCCTGTTGTACATCTTTCTAGCCGGAGGGCAGAATACAGGCACTCTCACGGTGACAACCAATGTCGGCAATCCGCAGCTGTTTATCGACAACAAGCTCTATGACAGCGTTGGAACGTCTCTAAAGCAGCGGATTGTGTTGCCGGCGAAAGCTTACGAAGTGAGAGCCGCGCATGCGGGGTACATCGGCTCGGACAGCGTAAGGGTTTCGGTTAATCGGGGCTCGGAGACAAGCATTAGCCTTCAATTGACCCCGAAGCCGGCCCTTATACAAGTAAAAGACGCACTGCCGGGAACGATCATCAAAATAGACGGCGACGTTAAAAACTTCGCATCGGCGAAAGCGCATTCGCAGGAAGTAGCTCCGGGGAATCACACGATTGAAATATCGCGAGATAAGTTCATCCCAAAACGCTTTCAGCGACGTCTCGAGCCGGGCGAAACCGTTTTGATATCAGCTTCTGACTTGATTCCGTTACCTGTCACACCTGACCCCGCCGCAGTCGAACAGCAAGACTGGGCGGCAATCAGCACAAGCCGGAAGCTCTCCGACTTTCAAGATTTTGTCCGGAAGCATCCAACGGGACCTCAGGCGGACGCGGCGAATCAGAAAATCGAGCAGTTGGTATGGAGTGCAGTGGATAAGCAGAATACGGCGGCAGTTCGTGCTTTCCTCACCAAGTATCCGCGGGGACCGTACACTGACCAGGCGCTGCAGTTATTAGACAGATTAGAACAGAGCGAGAAACTGAAAGGCGAGGAAACGGATTGGAGTGCAACAGATAGGAGCAACCAAAAATCTTTAGAGGACTTTCTTGCGAAGCACCCGACCGGATCCCATTCGGCGTCGGCTCAGCAAAGTTTAAATGACCTCCGGCAAAAGGAAGCGGCAGCCCAACTGGAGGAAGCCGACACCAAAGCTTGGAACGCAGTAAACCAAACCGATCGGCAGTCTTTAGAAGATTACATCAGGAAATTTCCAGCCGGCAAGCACTACAAACAAGCCGAACGTGCACTGGCCAATCCTGCACAGCGAGCGCCCGTAAACTCCGACGCGCCTGCGATTCTGAATGTTCTTCAGAGACTTGCAAACTCCTGGACTCAGAAGGATCTGGAAGGGATACTCGCAACTCAACCGGGGCTGAACAGGCGAGCCACCAAAGAACAACTCCAAAGCGTCGGATCCATGAGAATGAGCATACGATCCCTGACGGCTCCCCAAGTCGACGGTGATCATGCGACGATTTTGTGCGACCGGGAAGTAGATCAGACCTTCTCAGACGGGACACACAAGGTGTCTTCGTCGAAAGTGACTTTTAGTCTGGTCAAGAGCAACGGAATCTGGACCATCGAGCGCGTAAGATAAATCCACCGCGCTTCCGAGCGCACGGATTCGGACCGCGACAGCCAGCTTTCTCCGACTACAGCCTGGCTAATGCTGAGGCACGGTCCCGGGATAGGCGGCCGTTTCGGCTTGCCCGGGTTTTACACCGCACATCGAGAGCGATGTGAAGAACCTCGACTTCAACAATTCAGCTATGTCTTCGAGATCGAGCACGTCCTTGCTAAATGGTGAGTTTACGCTCTTCTCTGCGACAACAATCATTCGATGTTCGCGACGTGGCTCAAGCACAAGGGAAAAGTGACTCTCGTGACAGGAGTGCTGAAGCCATCTATCGAAACAAATCTTAACGCCGCAGTCACTGGTAAATCCCAGAAAGGTTACTTCCATCAGCGGCAGCCGAGCCTCCGGAATCACCATCTGAAGGGTACTCCAGGTTCGTTCACGTCTTGTATAGAAGACCTTGTTACCCGGAAACGGGGCTTCTGCCTGGAGCGGTCGTTCCTCCAAGTCCCACTTGCAAAGGCTGTCGACCAGCCTTCGATGGATGTTTGGCAGTGTCTCCTCCGCCCACGCCCTCATCCTGGTGCAGTCGAGCTCACTGTGAATTCCGTCACTCACGTCACGCAGCATCGGCCCTCTCCCTGACTAACGAAAGCTCCTAAAGATTATCAGCTTTTAAGCAACCGCGAGACGGCCAACTATCAAAACGACAATGCCGGGTCACGACGCCGGCAGCGGAGGAGGCGACCTCGATTTCGGTTAGCAAATCCGATAGCCAGTAAAATAAGTTAACCGAAAGGACGACAGATGGAAAAAGAGCACATAACAGGCAAAGTGGATGAGCTTAAGGGCAAGGCAAAACAGGGAATCGGAAAAGCTACTGACAATCCGGAGTTGGAGGGCGAAGGCGCCGTCGACGAATTAAAAGGCAAGGTGAAGCAGACCTTTGGAGATTTGAAGGATGCGATCAAGGACGCCGATAAAGCGGCTGGCTCAGACATCAATAGCAAATAGGGAGACAGAGGGTAGCGAAATACTTTCCGTGGTCCCGGATTCGTTGACATGGATTGGAATTCTCAAAAACACTAAGCTCAGCAAACGCGGGAGCATGCAGTTCCGTGTCGAGTTCTTCAACATCTTTAAAAATGAGAATTTCGCGCTGCCCGTGCTCCTTAGACCGGCCGCGCTAAATCCGACTGGCAGTAACGATCTCCGGCGGGAGGTACACAAACCGTTATTTGACTCCGAGACCCGCCTTCAATCCGCCATCAACCAAGTAGTCTCCCTCCCGTGCAGAAGCTGGCGTTATCGGAGACCAGAAAAGCCGCCAACTCTGCGACTTCCTCCACTCGACCGACCCGGCCCAAACGATGCGCCGCGCCAAAGCGTTCAATGACTTGCTCTACTGGAAGATCGGGAGAAAATAACCGGGCTGCGGTCTCCAACATGGGCGTGTAGATAGAGCCAGGACTGATCGAGTTGACTCGGATCTTGTCACGCGCATGATCGACCGCTAAAGCGCGAGTCAAACTAAGAATCGCTCCTTTCGAGGCGACATAGGCGGTGACCCCCGCTTGGCAGGCGTGTCCTTGCACCGAAGCGAGATTAACGATTGCGCCGCTGCCGCGCTTTTTGATTTCCGGCACCCCGATTTCCGGCACCCCGAAGTGAGCAAATAGAAAGATGCTCGACACGTTCACTTTCAAGCAGCGATCCCATACTTCAATCTCCGTCTCCAGCGCATTGCCGAAG
>CAVXKV010000013.1:0-44445 GCA_963762455.1 Terriglobia bacterium | reverse complement strand
AGAAGGGGTGCGGCAAACTGCAACTATCTCGAATGATGATCGCGGAAAAACGTGGCAACCGCGGTTTAATATGTTGTTCGCCCGCACGAGCGAAAAGCCGTTTTCACAAAGGCACGCCGACGAACCGCAGTTATCACTAGCTGCGCCGAATCCTCGCGCGTTTAATGCGAGAAGTCTCACCCGATATCAACTCGACGTCGGACTGCCGAACGTCGAAGTAGCCGGAAAGCAACCTGCACAGTTCCTCGTTTGCTTTGCCCTTCTCCGGCGGAGCCGCAACTTTCACTTTCAGAACGCCGGCCGGCGTCTGGCCGGTCACTTCACTTCGGGGCGCGCGAGGCGTAACCTTCAGATCGACGACCACCGCACCATCTCGCTCGAGCGCCTGAAACAAGCTGCCGCTTTGCGGGTTCTGCACGCTCTTCAAGCTTTTTAGCAGGTCCGATGCCGGAGCGCCTTTCTCAATTACCGCTTCGACCAGGGCGCGTTCGGGGATGCTCTCGAACCATTCTTTCTTGCCGCCCGTTAGAACCAAGATGCGGATCCCGGGATGCATCTTCTTTAAGTTTCGGATCAGCGTTACGCCGACATCCTCGGTCGGCATGCGCAGATCCACAATCGCGCAGACAGGCTTGTGGCTTCTAGCGGCTCGTAGGGCGGCGGCCTCATTGGACGCTACAGTGATATCGAAGCCAAACTGACTTAGGAGCATCTTCCGGACCATGAGTTGATCGGGGTCATCGTCCACGATCAAAACGTTCATCGCAGGACGGGCTCGCTGGGCTTAGCGGGAAAAAGTGATCTGGGCAATTACCATCCTGGGTAGTGCCTGATTCCAGCCGTCGGGAACGGAGTCAAAGGGTAAGCGAAAGGCGCGGGTCTCTCCTGGCCGGAGGGGCGTAGCGTTCGGTTGCACGATCGGGACGCGCTCGCGGTGAATCTCTCTTCCGTCGATTCCATAGAAAAGGCAATAAACATCCGCCGAGCGGATAGGGCGAGGACCGTTGTCGGAAATTTTCCCTTTCACCTCGATTACTTGCTGACGCATGAAGTTCTCGGTTGCTTCCATCGACACATCGCTGAGAGCGAGGTGAGAAAGGTACGCCTTGGCCTCGACCGAGGCAGCGCTTTCGGCAACCGGTTTCGCCGGTCTGGAGAGATAGAACCCTGCGGATACCAGGAGAAAAACAACGAGCGCTCCGATGAGAATCGGGACGACCGGAAGTTTTTTGAAATCAGCCGATAAGGCCATGTTCTAAGAGCAAGTCTAAAACACAGCCTCTACCGGCGCCAGAGCTAAATCTGCTCTGGTGCTAACGGCGCCGTCGACCTTCTGCCTTTTTGGCACCCGCCCGTTTCGCATTCGAGGGTCGCGATGAATTGTTCTTAGCTGCAGCCTTCTTAGCCGGTGCTGCAACCTTCTTTGGTGTTGCCTTCTTTGCTGGCGCTTTCTTTGCGGCTCCTCTACCGCCGGCAGACCTGCCAGCCGTTGAAGCTTTTCGGGACGCTGCGGATTTCTTGGCCGGTGCGGCGCTTTTCTTTGCGGGTGCAGCCTTGCGTCCAGCGACGCTCTTGCTCCTGGACCCTTTCTTAGCAGGCGGAGCCTTTTTCCCGGACGAAGCGCTCTTCGATTCGGTGCGGGATCCCGGTCTCGTTGCAGCCTTTGCGCCGCCGCGTCCAGTTGCGGATTTCTTTCCGGTGGACTTACGAGATCTTGCCGACCCTCCCCGCGCAGATCTGCCCCCACCGGCGTGGTGGCTGGTTTCGGATTCATCTGCCGTTTCGGAGCTCACCAGTTTGTTGAAGTTGCTTCGTTCTCCGGCTGCGGTCTCTTCCTGATAGAGGAGCGCCAGACCGCGTTCATCGAATTTTTCGAAGAATTGATCCCAGGAGATCTCTTCGAGTTTAGAGTCATTACTGGCGGGGGCTCCTGGAAACTCGATCCGCAGAATGCCAATGTCTTCTTTAGAGTCGGTACCCGCGACGTGTGCTGGTTTCCCGCCACGTTCTTCGGCCCAATTTCGTATCTCGTCATGATCCTTCGTGGTTTTGGAACTACTTGCCATTGGTTCTCCTTTTGGTTGGCCTGAAGCAATTACAGGGCCAGCATGAGTATAAGTAACTCAACCAGTCAATTATATGGAAAGCAATGCACTTCTGCGCTTTGTCCGACGCCTATCGCCTTCGTAAGGACTGCGTGGTGGATGACGCAGTTGAGCACTTGAGCAAAGCTCAATTTGCAGGCAGGAAAAAGTTTCTGTATTTTGCAAATTGTGCTCTCTGGCAATTTAACTGGGCTCCGCGTCTTAGAGGTGAAACATGACGCAGTATCAAGGAGTCCTACAAATGTGCTGCAGAGCCGCGTTGCTTTGCTCTACAAATGAGGGGGTACACTGCATGGCACTGTTTTCAAGTGTTGAGTTGAATTCGCTGAACGATCTTTTTTTAAACCAAATCGAAGACCTTTATGACGCCGAGAACAGGCTGACGAAGGCTCTTCCAAAGATGGCAGAGGCTGCCAATTCGAGCCAGCTGAAGCAGGCGATCGAAGCGCATTTGACAGAGACGAGAGGGCATGTTTCGCGTCTGGAAACGATCTTTCGCGAGCTGAATGTCGAGCCCAAGCGAGAGACGTGCGAGGCGATGAAGGGTCTCATTGCCGAAGGTGAAGAGATGATCGGCGCGAAAGGCGACCCGGACGTGAAAGACGCTGCGCTGATCGCGGCGGCACAGCGCGTAGAGCATTATGAAATCTCCGGTTACGGAACGGCCCGGACGTTCGCTCATCGGCTTGGGCTGACTCGGGCCGCTAACCTTTTACAACAAACCTTGAATGAAGAAGTGGCGGCCGATAGAAAGTTGTCCACCGTTGCGGAATCGAGTGTCAATCCCCAGGCTGCGTCAATGGCCAGTTCGCGATAACTTACAAGTACAAAATTGGTTGTTGGATAGAGGGCCGGGTTTCCGGCCCGTTTTGTTCAAGTAGCTCTTCAGAGTAATTCCGTTATCGACTCGATTGACACGGCACGGACTCGCGCAATTTCTGAGAGGATCCCGTGAAGCGTGCCTGTCTTTAGTTGATTATGGAGGGGAACAGTAATTCCGTGAACCGGAGGACCTTGGTATTGCAGCCGCACGTGACTGCCTTTCTGCCGAACTACGGCATAACCTAGCTGCTCCAACCTGCGGATTAGACGAGCTCCAGACACGTCACGCGGCAACTTCATGCCGCTTCGACGGGAATCAACTCATCTTTGACATAGTGCAACTGAACGATTCGAGGATAAACAGCGCAGCCGTCGAAATGCAGCAACACCGCCTCGACTACATTCCTGCGGAGTTCGTCCCAAGTCTCAGCTTCGGTGAAGATGGAATAGCCGAGCGCATGCGCGCAAAAGCCGCCCTCGTCGGCGTCCCGAATCTCGAAGATCAATTCCATTTCGTTAGAATAACCGAGCCACGCTGCTGACACACTACCGCCGGAAAGCCCAATGCTTGAGAGCTAACCAGACGGAGAGAGGCAAGCCCGAAGCGAGCAATGGCTGACTGATGCGGAACAGCTCTTTTCGGAAGCGCTCGGGTTGGGCTCACACTGTCCGCATATAGGGGGACATTTTCCGCGATCAAGGCGAGAAGCTTGTAGGAAACCGCTAACGCACGTCGTATGCAGGAGAGCGGTAATCGTCTTCGCAGATAACGTTTGTTTGTCTCTACGACTTTGCGGCTGTGACACGCAGGCGTTTGTAATCGGCCGACCACTGGCCGTCACGGTACAGATTCTCCCGGAGGCACTCGACCACTTCCGCGACGGCTTGTTCGCGCTCCTTGCCGCCAAGACCTTCAAAGTAATAGGACGGGAATTGCCGCAGCCAATCCGCCATTCCCTGCTCTCCCTGTAGTGGCGTGGGCCGCTCGAACAGCTGTGCCGTTCGCACTTCCAGCCCCGCATTTTCAAGAATGGTTGCGTACTCGCCGATGGAAGGGAAATAGGTCTTCGAAGCGGGCAGGTTTCCGGCGTGGAATTTCGGCAAGACTTGGTGCAGAGCAGCCTCAATCTGGCCAATGTTTCCTTTGCCGCCCATCTCGGCGACCAGCCGGCCGCCACGCTTCAAAGCGCGTGCCATAGCCGCCGCTACTCTGGGCGCATCCAGCATCCAGTGCAAGGCGGCGTTCGAGAAGATTGCGTCGAACTCGCCCTCGTACTGCATATCCCCGGCATCCTGAAGCACAAAGCGTAGCCCGGGGTAATTTTGGCGCGCTTGACCGATCATTTCGGGCGAGGCATCAAGCCCCAAAACCTCTGCTCCGGATTGCGCGATCTCGTTCGTCAGTTGGCCGGTCCCGCAACCCAGGTCAAGAATCCGCTCTCCCTTAACCGGATGCAATAGTTCCAGAAGGCCTTGGGCGAGATTCCAAACAAAGGCATGCCGGGCTTCGTAAAGCTCGGGATTCCAATGCTTTTTTGCGCTCATGCTGTGTAGGCGTGAAGAATGAAGTAAACAAGCACGCCCGTTACCGATACATAAAGCCAGATCGGAAATGTCCAGCGCGCGATTTTCCGATGGAACCGGAACTGGCTGCGTAAGGCGTACCAGAGTGTGCCCAAGATCAACGGAAGCGCAAACATTGACAGGCTGATATGAGTAATTAGGATAAAGAAGTAAGTGGGACGTATCCAGCCGTGACCGGAAAACTTAGTGTCACCGTGGAAGTAATGGTAAGTAATGTAACTCAGGAGAAACAGCGCTGAAAATACGGTGGCGCTGACCATAAATCGCATGTGAACCAGGCGGTTTCCTCGACGTATGTTGAGGTAGCCGAAAACCAGGCAGATGGCGCTGAGCGAGTTGAAAACCGCGTTCGCGCCGGGCAAGTAGCCGATCCAACCGGGTCCCGCGACGCGTCCTTTGAAGTAGATCAACCAAACCAGAAAGGAGGCAATCGCCACACTGAGCGCGATGATGACAGGCAACGGTTTGCGGGCTAACTCGGGACTGGGCGGGACGGTTCTGGCCGAATCGAGCATGTTAGGAACGCGCGTGCCGCAGCGCCTCCAAATCCTTTAACATGACCGGGATCCCGTCTTCGTCTAGGGTGGAGTAATAGCCGCGTATGTGGCCGTGCTTGTCTACCAGGGCAAACTTCGTACTGTGGGTCATCTTGCCGATCACATCGCCAACATGGAAAGTGCTATAGGCGACGGTATGAACGGTCGTAGGTGTGCCGGTGAGAAATATCCATTGCTTGGTCGGACCTCCATACCGCTGGGCAAAGGCGCTCAGAACAGGGGGCGTATCGCGGTCGGGATCTACCGAAATAGAAACGAGCCGCACATTTTCCTGGCCCCGCACCTGCTTTGCAACCGAATGCATGCGCGCCGTCATCATCGGGCACTCAGCCGGGCAGTTCGTGTAAATAAAGTCCGCGACCCATACTTTGCCCGCTAGCTCCTGGCTGTTAAAGGCCCGGCCGGAAGCGTCCGTCATCGTAAACACAGGGACAGGACCGTAATCGGGAAGCTTAGAGGCCGGATCCGTGCAAGCCGCCAGGAAGATACTGCAGAGAACGACAGGAATAAGAACCGGTGTGAATCGGACCTTCACAGCCGGACCGGGTCAAGCACCATCAAAGCATAGAGTACCGGCAAATAAACCACTGAGGTCAGAAGAACTTTGCGGGCTTTGGCTTTCGTCCGGTCAAGCGAAACCTGGATTCCCGAGTAGAGAAACCATAGGCCCAGGCCAATTGCGCCGATCAGGTAAATGGTTCCGGTCATGCCCATCCATTTCGGCAGCAAGCTGATCGGAATCAACAGGACGGAATAGAGCAGAATCTGTCGTGCCGTTGATTCGCCGTCCGGCTCGACCACGGGCAGCATCCGGATACCGGCGCGTGAGTAATCTTCGCGGTACATCCAGGCGATTGCGTAAAAATGCGGGAACTGCCACAGAAACAAGATTGCGCCTAGGACCCAGGCTTCGGCGGTGAGCTTACCGGCAGCTCCTGCAAAACCGATCAGGGGAGGCATCGCGCCCGGGAATGCGCCAATGGTGGTTGACCACCAGGTTTTCTGCTTCAAGGGCGTGTAGATCAGCAGATAAGTGGTGAGGGTGGCGACTCCCAAAGCAGCAGTTAGCCAGTTTACGCCGAAACCCAATTCCAGCGCTCCAACCGCAGCCAGCAGAATGCCAAACCACAACGCCCTATTTGGCTTCAAACGGCCTGCGGGTATTGGCCGCAGCTGAGTACGACGCATATGGCGATCCGTATCCCGCTCGTACCATTGGTTCAGTGCGGCGGTCCCAGACGCAATAAACGCGGTGCCTAGTAATGTATTAAGAACCGGCCAAATCGCCCACGATCCGGTATGCCCGAAGTAGAAGCCGATCGCGGTGCTCATGACAATGAGCCACGTGATCCGCGGTTTCGTGAGCTCTAGGTAGTCTTTCACTAAACTGAACTTGAGTGCGCCGAAGGTCTAATCAAGGAGTCGGATCCCGGCGTTTTGTGCGACCCTGACCAACACTGTCAGTGTACTCCTTCTCGTTTAACAAGAATCCTTCTCCCAATAGGCTCTAACCGTGCTTGAGAGATTTCACTTTGGTTTAATGGCTCTGGAATACTATGGCAGCGAACCCCAACCCATCAAACCCCGTCCCGATCACTGTCGCGCACGGTGACGGTATCAGTCCGGAGATTGTGGCCGCCTCGCTCCACATCATCAAAGAAGGCGAGTAAAGCCCTTGCATGAGCGAACTATCCGGTACTGGCGCGGACCGGCCGATCGTCGGAGTGATTATGGGCAGCCAATCGGACTGGGAGACGATGGCGAAAGCGAGTGAGACTCTCGAAACGCTCCGGGTAGCGCACGAGTGCCGCATCGTCTCAGCGCATCGCACACCGGACTGGATGGCGGAATACGCAAAGACAGCAGCGTCCCGCGGCCTTGAAGTAATCATCGCGGCAGCGGGCGGAGCGGCCCACCTGCCGGGCATGGTCGCGGCGCACACCTCATTGCCTGTGCTGGGCGTTCCGATCAAGAGCAGCATTTTGAATGGTGTCGATTCGCTACTGTCGATCGTGCAGATGCCGGCGGGCATTCCTGTCGGCACGCTTGCTATAGGGAGCGCCGGGGCGACCAACGCAGCGCTGCTTGCAGCGAGCATTCTGGGCATTAAATACCCTGCCATCCGGGAGCGGCTCGAGTTATGGCGCAAGAAGCAGACCGACAGCGTTCTCGAAAACCGCACCCCGTGAGACAGACAAACGCGACCGCACCGATTTTGCCAGGGAGCGCCATAGGGGTGCTCGGCAGCGGCCAACTCGGACGCATGTTTGCCATTGCCGCGCGCCGCATGGGCTACCGGGTGCATACGCTTTCACCGGATGAGGACACGCCCACGGGTCAGGTGGCCGATGTAGAAGTGAACGCGCCGTACGAAGATCTTGACGCGATCTGCCGATTTGCGAGCGGGGTTTCGGCCGTAACGTTCGAGTTCGAAAATGTCCCGGCTGCGACCGCGGAAGCTGCGGAGCGCTGCGCCCCGGTCCGTCCGAGTGGTCACGTTCTTCATACCACCCAGCACCGTTTGCGCGAAAAGACATTTCTATCGAAAGCCGGTTTGCCCTTGACTCCGTTTCGGCCTGTAGGCAGCCGCGCCGAACTCGCCACGGCTGCCACCGAACTCGGCCTCCCCGCCATTCTCAAGACTGCGGATTTCGGTTACGACGGAAAGGGGCAGTACAGGATCTATTCTGGCGAAGATTTCGACGCGGCTTGGCAGGCTGTTGGCGAACGCGAAGCAGTGCTCGAGGCGTTCGTCGATTTCGACCGTGAGATCTCAGTTGTGGCAGCTCGATCGCTCACCGGCGACTTCGTGCACTACGGGGCGATCGAGAACCATCACCAAAAGGGAATTCTCGACATCTCTGTCGCTCCCGCCCGCATCTCGGCAGCAGTGGCGCGCGATGCCGCCGAGATCGCCAGGGAAGTGCTCAGCAAACTCGATGTCGTTGGGGTGCTCTGCGTCGAGTTTTTCGTTACGAAGGACGGGCGGTTGCTCATTAACGAGCTGGCGCCCCGGCCACACAATTCCGGTCACCTGACGTTCGACGCAAACGTCACCAGCCAGTTCGAACAGCAGTTGCGGGCTGTATGCGGCCTGCCGTTTGGCGCAGTGACACAGCTCACTCCGGCCGCGATGGCAAACCTGCTCGGTGACATCTGGGAAAACAGAGAACCGGATTGGGTCAACGCTCTCGTGACCCGGGACGTGAAGCTGCATCTCTACGGCAAACTGGAGCCGCGGCCCGGACGCAAAATGGGTCACCTCACAGCGCTTGCGCCAACAGTTGACCAGGCCTTAGCCGATGTGAAGCGAGCGCGGGAATCTCTATCCATTTCCGCGCAAGAAGTTGCTTTCACGTCGTCGGAACGTTAGTCCACCCATCACTGAAATTTTGCGCGCAGCCGGTGCAGCACAGCTTCGGGCACAAACTGCGTTACATCGCCACCCAGCTTAATAATTTCTTTGATCATCCGGGAGCTGATAAACGAATACTCTTCGCTCGCCAGTAGAAAAATGGTTTCCGTTTCGGGCCTGAGCCGGCGATTCAAGTGCGCCATCTGCAGCTCCGATTCGTAGTCGGAGATGGCGCGAATGCCGCGCAAGAATGCGCTCGCATTTCGGCGCGCGGCATAGTCGACGAGCAGTCCTTCGAAAGAATCGATCTCCACGTTTTGGAACGGCGCGGAGACTTCTTTCAGCATGGCGACACGCTCGTCGCTCGAAAAGAGCGGCTGTTTTTGAGTATTGATCAACACCGCTACTATGAGGTGATCGAACACGCGCGCGCCTCTAGCGATAAGATCCAGGTGGCCATTCGTCAGCGGATCGAACGAACCCGGGTAGATGGCAATCGAGCGGCTTGGCATGCTAGAAAGTCGAGTGTAGCGGAACGCGTCTTTCGCAATGAACAACCATGAACTTTAGCAGCATTACCGACTCCGGCAATTCGGAGATCTTCAACGTCAGTACACACGCACGCGGGCCGGAAGGGGTTCTGCCGATCACCGCCGAGATGCTGATCGAGCAGCCATCGGGGAACTTGTTTGGCTTGTCGCAGAACGCGGGAATGGGCTGGGCGCCGGAGGCACTCGGCGGCAAGCAGGTGCTGATTCTAAGTACTCACGGCGGCGTTCGGGCAGACAACGGACAGCCGATCGCGCTCGGTTATCACACAGGTCACTGGGAAGTCGGATTACTCGTAGCAGAGGCAGCTCGCGAACTGAAGAAGTTGGGCGCCATTCCTTTTGCGGGCGCGTGCACCGATCCATGCGACGGAAGAACGCAGGGCACGCCCGGCATGTTCGATTCCCTGCCCTTCCGCAATGACGCAGCCATGGTTTTCAGACGGCAGATTCGTTCGCTGCCGACGCGCACTGGAGTGATTGGAGTCGCAACCTGCGACAAGGGTCTGCCCGCGATGATGATGGCCTTAGCGGGCACACCCGATTTCCCCTGTGCCTTGATCCCAGGCGGCGTGACACTGATGCCGGAACACGGCGAAGATGCGGGCAAGGTCCAGAGTATCGGTGCGCGCTTTGCGTATCAGAAGATTTCGCTCGAAGAAGCCGCGCTGGCGGGCTGCCGGGCATGCGCCTCACCCGGCGGAGGCTGTCAGTTTCTTGGAACAGCGGCGACGTCGCAGGTGGTGGGTGAAGCGCTTGGGCTAACGCTCCCTCATTCGGCCCTGGCTCCTTCCGGACAACCCGTCTGGCTCGATATGGCAACACGAACGGCCCGGGCGTTATTGCGCATGGTGGAGATGGGAACTCGCACCCGCGACATCGTAACGCAAGAAGCAATCGAGAACGCCATGGTGCTGCACGCCGCCTTCGGAGGCTCGACCAATCTGTTGCTGCATATACCCGCTATTGCGCATGCGGCTGGATTGAAGCGGCCCACCGTCGCCGATTGGAACCGGATCAATCGAAGCGTTCCACGGCTGGTAGACGCCTTACCGAATGGCCCGCGCAATCACCCGACCGTGCAAGTGTTCCTTGCTGGTGGAGTTCCCGAAGTGATGCTTCACTTGCGGCGCGCCGGGCTGCTCAATACGCGCGCACTCACGGTAGCGGGCGAAAACCTGGACGCCACGCTCCATTGGTGGGAGCAGTCCGAACGCCGAAGCCGCTTCCGCGAAAAGCTCAAGCAATTGGACGCTATCGACCCCGATGATGTGATCTTATCCCCCGATGAGGCGCGGAGTCGCGGGTTGACATCTACTGTCTGCTTCCCCCATGGCAACATCGCTCCCGAAGGCGCCGTGGTGAAAAGCACCTCGATTGACCCGTCCGTCGTCGACGCCGACGGAGTGTATCGGCTGCGCGGGCCAGCCAAAATCTTTGTCACCGAGCACGACGCGATTACTGCGATCAAGACGCATCAGATCGAAGAAGGCGATGTGATTGTGCTGACGTGCCGAGGCCCCATGGGGTCGGGCATGGAAGAGACCTATCAGATCACGTCTGCGCTGAAGCATCTGCTTTTCGGCAAATACGTCGCGGTGATCACGGACGCGCGGTTTAGCGGTGTTTCGACCGGTGCCTGCATTGGGCATGTTTCGCCCGAAGCACTCGCGGGCGGACCAATCGGCAAACTGCGCCAGGGCGACGTAATCGAGGTAGTCATTGACCGAAATAAGCTAGAGGGGCAAGTGAATCTGGTGGGAGAAGGGGCAGACATCATTTTCTCCGGAAGAGGGACATAAGCGGCTGCTCGAACGACCGCAGCGCGACGATCTTCGGCCCGATCCGCTGCTACCCGAAGACACGCGCCTTTGGGCTGCCCTGCAGCAGGCAAGCGGCGGAATTTGGGGTGGGTGCGTTTACGACACGGAAGCGATCAGACGCAAATTGGGAGAAGCGGACCGCGGTATTCGTTAATTGGTACGTCTCGCCTAACGCAGCCCAAAGCCGCGTCTCTTCGGGCAGCGCAAACCGAGTTCGTGACGAGTGCGACTGAGGGAGTACGTCTGGTACACGGTTGCGAGTAGTCTTCCTCGGAAACGGGCCTGATCGACTCCCGTCTACATTGCGCCCAGGGTCAGTTGAGTTACACTGAATGCCCCCGGCAAAGAGGTACAAGCAATGAATTTGCAGCAGATAAACCGACGCCGAGTCTTGGCGCTAGGCGCAACCGCTACAGCAAGCATGATTGGAGCCAAACGTTTGAGCGCAGGCTCGACTCAGACGTTTGCCGACAACCATACCGACTCCGACTCATCTTTCTTCCGGCCCATCGAAGACATCATTCAGGCCCAAGGGATGTTCTCTGATGGTGTGTTCTCGATCGAGATCGACCGCAATGACATCGATAACGTCACTCTCCACGGAGTTCCAATCAAACCGTCGTTTCAGATCAACGGAACTCTGTACTTTCAGAAATTAAACGATCGCACGGTGATCATGAACTCGGACATGGCGCTGAGGCCGAGAGAAATCGACCCGTTTATCGACCAGCTTCTGTCCCACGACATTATTTTCCAGGCGGAGCACCAACACCTGTACGATTTCCATCCCATTGTCTGGTTCATCCACTTCAGGAAACAAGGTGATCCGCTGGAAATTGCCCGCGGTGTGAAAGCAGCGTTGAATGTCACGTCAACACCGTTCCCGCAAACACTGCCGAGCAATCCGACGACTCCGCTGCCTGCAGACGAGATTGGCGAAATCCTCGGCGCTTCCCCCACCATCGGCTCCGATGGCGTGGTGACGTACGACGTTCCGCGCGAAGACCCGATCACGCTCGGCGGTGTGCGGATCAACCCCTACCTAAACGTCGCGACCAGCATTGCTTTTGAGCCGTTAGAGGATGGCAAAACAGCGGCTGCGGTCCCTGATTACGGGATGGTCGCATCTGAGATCAATCCCGTGGTGAAGATCATGCGACAGCAGGGGTGGGATATTGGATGTCTTTACAACCAGGAAACAGACGAATATCCCCAACTCTTCTTTTCCCATCAGTTTAAGACGGGAGATCCAATTCAACTAGCCCGCGAAATTCGCAACGGACTGAACCTGATGGACGTGAAGTTCAAGTAGTAGTAGGGCAGTGCGGCTTGAGATCGCCAACACGGTAGGGAAGAAAATCCGTATTCTTCCCTACCGCGGGCCTCTACGGACCAACCTGCTGAGGCGGCAGCTTCCGCCAGTCTTCCTCAATAAGTAAACCGTTGTTCAGTTTTCCGACGATGTGCCAAGTATCGCCATCGAGCTTCCACTTCAGCGCGATTACGTGACCCTTAACAACTTTAAAATCAGCGCCGAGGCCATAATCGAGTCTCTCTGAATAGGTATCCCCCTTGACCGAGTACGGGCCGCCCCCAATGTCGGTGACAATGCTTGAGCCTTCTTTGTGCGCAAACCACATAAACTGTGAGTCCGTCACGTTCTTAATCTTGACCGAGCCCTCGAAATTGAGAGGCTTTCCCCCGTACACCGCCTTAATCAGTTTCCAGGAGCCAATGAGCTTGGTCGCATCCTGAGTATCTTGTGCATGTGCGGCAGCGCTGAACAAAAGCAATGCTAATCCAATGCCGGTAAGTTGCTTTTTCAAATGTCACCTCTTGCGGCAGCATTATACATTGACAGTAATTGGGTTCCATGGGGTGCTGCGAACTATGACTGAACAACAACTAACCGTGTTTGGCGAGCCTGTCATCGGTCGGAAGCGTTAGCGAAGTTCCGACTCCATACACATGTTATTCCCCTACCGTTGTTAGAAAAAACCGTGTACCTGAATGGAGGACGCGGCCAACTCCGGTCGTAGTCGATGAGATCACACCAGGTTCGGATAACCAATGCCCGTTTCCGGATTAGAAAAGTTGGGACGATTGCGTGCGTTGGTTGCGTTGAAGCGGCCCTGGAGATTTCAGTTCCACGCGGGAGGGGAACTTTGCGCAGTTTCGAAGTGTTTCGAGGTTTAAGGAACACGCTGATAATCGGAAAAAGTGTCGTCCTCGTGTGAGTTTTGATTTACCAGAAACAAGACCTTGGCTTGCGATTTCATTGAAAAATGTTTCGGCAGCCAGACTCCGCCCCCAACCGGCATTTTCTCTAGTTCGAATTGTGTTCCCGGTTCTACCTGGGCCAGGAACCCTTCGATCGAGGCCGGGCGTATGACTTTCGCAGTTACCTTGACCCATTGATAGGAAGCTTTGTCGATCCAGAGCTGACCTTCCATCGCCGGCAGCACTTGCGTTTCTAGGTTCGGCGGATTGTATCCTGGCCGGGGTTTCGCTTCGAGATTGTAAACATCGAAGGAATCGAGCTTACCTTCACCGATCAGGCGAAAGGTAAATGCTTTGGTCAGCTGCTGCATCATCGCATTGTTACGATGCCGTTCTTTTTCATACTTCGCAATTCTTCTTTGCCGACGCGCTGGCGATTCGGCTTTTCGTTCCGATTTCGCTTCCTCTAATTTCTTCTCTTCCTGCTGCGCGGCATCGGCCGATAGCGGCTGATCGTTCACCGCGATCAACTTTCGGTACGGTGAGCCTTCGATCATGAGAACTTCGAAAGTCTTCGAGCCGCTGCCGGTCCCTGTACGGTCCTGCTCGCGATGAATAAAATGAGGCGCCGCTTTGAAATCCAGCTGATTTGCCTCGACGGATTTCTCGATAATGGTCTGCACATCGGGCTCCGCCGAACGGCAAGGAGGAGGACCGACAAGGATTGCACAAGAAACTAGACTTGAGACCGCTAAGAACCTGACCGGATTTCTCAAAGCAGTAGCCCCTTCTATAGACGTCGAAATAACGATTTAGGGTAGCGCAGCTATTGAAGTGGGCACCCACAAAGCATACTGGAACCATGCGGATCGGGATAACGTGCTATCCGACGTACGGCGGCAGCGGGATTGTCGCGACAGAGCTCGGACTCGAGCTGGCCCTTCGTGGGCACGAGGTCCACTTCATCAGTTATGCGAACCCGATCCGGCTCGATCCGGATACCCCCAGGATCCACTACCACGAAGTGGAAGTCTCAACATACCCGCTCTTTCAGTATCCGCCGTATTCGCTGGCCTTGGCTTCCCGCATGACAGAAGTGGCAGAGCGCCACCGGCTCGATCTGCTGCACGTTCACTATGCGATTCCGCACTCGATCTCAGCATTGCTTGCCCAGCAGATGACGACGACGCGACGGCTCCCATTCATAACGACCTTACATGGCACCGACATCACACTGGTCGGCACGGACCGGTCTTATTTCCCTATCACGAAATTTTCCATCGAGCGTTCCGATGGCGTAACCACCATCAGCGAGTACATGCGGCGACGAACAGTCGACTTCTTCGGTATAAAGACCCCGATCGAGGTTATCCACAATTTTGTGAACTGCTCGCTTTACCGGCCCAATGAAGACCAGCGGCGCCACGGGCGAAAGCGGATCCTGCACATCTCGAACTTCCGTCCGGTAAAGCGAGTGCTGGATTGCATCCAGGTTCTGAATTTAGTGCGGGCGGAAGTCGATGCGGAATTGGTGATGGCGGGCGACGGACCGGAGCGAGGGCCGGCCGAGCAACTGGCGCGCGAGCTGGGCATCGAGGACCACGTGCGCTTTCTGGGCAAACAGGACCATATGGAACGGCTGATACCGAAGATGCACGCCCTCCATCTGCCGAGCGAGATGGAGGCGTTCGGTCTGGCCGCCTTGGAAGCGATGGCGTGTGGCGTGCCGCCAGTAGCCACTCGAACCGGTGGCGTCCCAGACTTGATCACCCACGGGATCGACGGCTATATGGAACCGGTGGGAGACACGGCCGCGCAGGCTCAAAGGCTGATTGAATTGCTGTCGAATGAGGCTTTGCACGAAAGATTGGCAGAGGCAGCCCGGAATACCGCGCTCACGCGCTTTTGTACTGATTTGTTGATTCCCAAGTATGAGAAGTACTACGAGCAGATTATCGGGCAAGATGGAACTTCAACCCAGATATCGGTGTCTAACTGAACAGTACTCGAGGCAATGGCCAGCTGAGGTAGAATTCAGGCGATGGCGCAACCCCTGTTAGGGAATTCAGGAAATCTATCGATATTGACAGGCGGCCACGCCGGGCTGTCGCAAGACGAATCGCGAATCCTGCGGGGCTTGCGGGCCGGTATCGAATCTGCATACGAGGAGCTGATCGAGCGATACGAACAACAGCTTTACGGAATGATCTACAGATTGCTTGGCAATTCGACAGATGCGGCCGACGTGGTGCAGGAAGTGTTCCTGAAAATTTTTAGAACAATCGGGAGTTTTCGTGAGCAAAGTAGCCTACGCACCTGGATTTACCGCATTGCCGTAAACGAGGCCCATAATCATCGGCGCTGGTTTGCGCGGCACTGTAGGCGTGAAGTCTCGATGGAGGTCGAAACCGCAGACCGGCAGAATCCGCTGGAAATAACTGCAGATCCCGGCCGCTCCCCTTTCGATCAGGCCCTCGATGGCGAGAACCGAATCCTCATCGAGCGGGCGCTGACCAGAATCAATCCGGTCTTTCGAACCGCCGTGGTTCTGCGGGACATCCAAAATCTGAGTTATGAAGAGATCGCGGAGATCTTACAGGTTTCGCTCGGGACGGTGAAATCGAGAATACTGCGCGGTCGCGAAGCACTACGGCGCGAGCTGATGCAAAGACCCGACCAGGGTTTTGCGGAAGCGATGGCTTGAATGCATATGGATACCCGATGACTTGCTGGAATGTAAAGCGGCGGAGTAACGATTTTGTCGATGGAAGGCTGCGCAGGCGCGAGCATTCTAGGTTAGAGGCGCATTTGCGTAAGTGCGATGACTGCAGGGTGCGAGTCGACGACATCAGATCGGTACGTCACTCCTTGGAGAAACTGCCTAGACCCGCGGCTCCTGCGTCCTTACGAAGTAAGCTGCTTGTCCTCGCGTCGAAAGAGCGGCAGTTCCTGATCGAGAGTAACGGTTCCCGGCTGCTGCAATTCTGGAACAGCTGGAAATTTCGCTTGGACCAGCTCATGCGCTCCCTGACTATTCCCGCCACTGGCGGAGTTTTGTCGAGTGTTCTGCTGTTTGGCGCTCTCGCCTTTACCATCGGCACAACTACGCGCCAGGTCGCTTACGAGATTCCGATTCTCTACACCGAACACATGGATGCGAACTTAGTTCCCTTGCAGCTGCGATCGTCCCTGGTAATGACGCTCAGTATGGACGGACGCGGGCACATTACCGATTACGCAGTTCACAACAGTTCGGCGAGTTTTGCAGGCAGCGGCACGCAACTGCAGTACAACAACATCACCATGCCCGAATTTCCCGGCGTTTTAGCCCTGGCCCAACCGACAATCGGCGATATCAGTATTTATCTCAGACCGATTGTCTTCCGGCAGTAGCGGTTTACAACAGCCGCTTACAGACTTAATCCTTACTACGCTTCGACTCTGGCGAATCACTTAACTCCGTCGTTCTTTGTATTTTGTCGATTCATCGCTGGCGGCGAGCAAGGACTTGATTGCTCGGATATGCTCGGGCGCACGTAGAACCAGGTCGGAGCCATGAGCGCAGCGATTGGAGCGTCACGATTCCATAGGAGATCCCTGCTGTAGCCTTTACAATTCCGGAAGCAGTATGTATATACCGGGATGTTCGACTTCGAAAGGATAGCGTAACTATATGTTTGTTTCCGGCCTATGGTTCTAGCCTGCCGGGTTGTTTCGCCTCTTACATCAGGCGAATAACACCAATGGTGACTCCTCTCAGTTACTCCCATAACGCCATTTAGCCTTCACCTCATCAACGAAGCCGACGATGGCACGATTTGGTATAGCCTAAACCAGCATCCGATTCGAGCGCGAGGCGCAATGGACCGAGTAGAGCCAGGCGTTCCACGCCGACAACGGTTTACCGGCCAGCCATGACACAATCACCAGCCGACCGACCTTGTCCCATGTCCGTTCTGCTATCTATGGCGGCCACCTATGCAGCCTCGAACAGGAGATGACCGGGGTTTTTCAGAGTCGGAACCGACCCAGGAAGTAATCAGCGAAATCACCAACATTTAGTTGATGTGGGACATAATCGAAGGTTATTTTGAGAAACTCACGCCCGAGGACCAGAAGAAAGTTACAGGGACACTTCCGAAGCACCTTAGCGACGTTAGGTTTCGTTGCTTCGACGGAAACAACGATCTCGGTCATCTAAACGTCACCACGTTCAAGATCGAAAAACTTGGACGGTTCAGCCGCTTCAAGAACCGTGATCTCAACAGCCATCTAATAGTCAGCCTTGGTCGATACCGCCGCATGTATGAGGTTTTCCAACCTAGTCTGAAAGAAACTCCAGGCGGAGACTTAACGGCAGACAAATCCTTGCAGTAATCAGAGCGGGCGAATGAAGTTACGTCGCCTGCTACCTGTCGGAGTTAAATCTATCAACAGTTAAGAAAATGTTCCAGTTGTAAATCCGAACGAGACGTTCTCCGACGCCTGCAGTTGCGATCAAGCGGCTAAATGCATCCGCTCCTTTGCGTTGTCCCGGCACACAGCAGCTTACCGTCTCTTTAAACCGTTTTCATCTTCCCGTTGTGGCCTACCGCAATGGGGCATTCACAACAAATGTACATGGCTCAACTCGTCGATCCAGAATGACGCTCCGGCTCCTCTTTTTGAAAAACGGACAGATTATGCATAAATTAATACCGGCAACTCACATACCGACAACATTTAACTCAAAATCCGTTGACACCGGCGTCAACTTGTCATATAACTAACCTGATAATCGGGAGTACGAATCTCCCCCATTTTGAGGTTAGGAGCCTAAAATGAAAATAGTGAGAAGACTGTCACGTCTTCTGTTCCCCGTTGCAGCTTTGGCATGTATTTGTCTTGGTCAAACTACAACGGGTTCGTTCAACGGAACGATTACCGACCCTTCAGATGCCGCCATCGACGGTGTTCAGGTCCAGATAACAAACAAAGGAACAGGATTCCAACGATCGATTTTGACCGGTAGCAACGGCACGTACAATATCCCGCTCGTACCTCCTGGTACGTACGACGTTTCTGCACAAAAGCCTGGATTTGCGACCACAACACGCAACGGGGTTCAGCTGCTCGTTAACCAGAGCGCCACTTTAGATTTTAAGCTTTCGGTCTCGTCGCTCTCACAAACAGTGGAGGTAACCGGGGCTGCTCCAGCCCTGAACTCTACGAGTGCAACTATCGGCCAAGTGGTGGAACACCAACAAATTGTCGATCTGCCTTTGAACGGAAGAAGCTTCACCCAATTAACGCTTCTGGCACCGGGCGCTGCTCCTCAGCAGACAGGGCAGCAATATGGCTTCACCATACAACAGGGCGGCGGTAGCATTAGTCCTTCCGTCAACGGACAACGTGGCCAGCAAAACAACTTCACCATGGATGGGGTGCTGAATAATCAGCTCTTCTCAAACACTTGGGCTCTTAGCCCTCCACCTGACGCCATAGAGGAATTCAACGTACAGTCGCACATCACCGATTCGCAGTTCGCCATCTCATCAGGAGCGAATATCAACATCGTGAGCCGCTCGGGAACCAACCAATTTCACGGCTCAGTATGGGAGTTTCTGCGGAACTCTGCTCTGGACGCTCGCAGTGTCTTCGATTTACAAAAGCCGCCTTACAAGCAGAATCAATACGGTGTAAACTTCGGTGGACCTGTTCTTCTTCCGCACTTCAACGGCCGGAATAGTACATTTTTCAACGTTTACTGGGAAGGATTTCGCTCTGTCCAAAGTTTAAGTTATCTGGAAGCTGTACCAACGGAGGCGATGCGCAACGGCGACTTTTCTGGCATTTCGACGCCAATCTACAATCCCTACACCAGCGTGTCTAACCCGGATGGGTCTGTTACGCGGAGTCAGTTCCCGGGAAACAAGATCCCCTCGACACTGTTTAACCCTTCGTCGCTGCTCATGTTGCAAAAATACTATCCGGCTCCGAATTTGAACGTCGCCGAAGGTGTATTGCCGAACTATGAGTTTCAGGGAAACAACATCACATCGAGCGATCAGACCGGAATAAGAATCGATCATCGCTTCGGTGACAACGATACGATTTTCGGCCGCTATAATCGATCGAACATCAATGAGATTCGTCCTGAATCTTTGCCGACATACACATCGTCCGTGGTTAACTACGTCCAGAATGTGGCATTGGGTTACACGCACCTTTTCAGCCCGACAGTCATCCTGAGTCTGCATTATGGATACACCAACACCAACTTCGGAGTATTTGACGAGGCGGCCGGTCAGTCTTTCCTGACAGCCACGAACTTCAATCAGCTTGCGCCGGCGAAGAATGGCATCGCCTTGGGACCGCAGATCGGTATTTCCAATGGCTTTAACGGCGTATCTCAGTATGCGGTTCCGGTTGGGCCGGAGGAAAACAACGACGGCCACGTGGACCTATCTGTGGTTCGTGGTAAGCACACCATTGGCGTAGGCGCTATGATCTACCACGTCCATAGTTTTGCCGACGGGTGGGGCATGGAGGCTGACTTCAATCAGAATTCAACTTCCTCAAACGGCCAAGTCAATGGCACGTGGTTATGGTCCGGCGAGTTTCCTGCTCGGACTGCCGACCAACCTGTCTGGCTTTCTGGGCGAGACTTCGGCGGATCAACGGACTTTCTGGTACGGTGGCTACGTCCAGGATCAGTGGCAAGCATCTTCCAAGCTAACTCTTACGATGGGTCTCAGATACGATCTCGTATTGCCCGGCCATTACGCGAAAGTCGTTTCGGGACTCGACATCCAGACGGGAAATTACCTGGTGTCGACACCTGCTCCGCCACTGTTTACTCACCCAAACGTTCGTAGCACATACTTTGATCCTCACTACAACGGATTTGAACCGCGTTTTGGCTTGGCTTACCGGGCAACTCCAAAAACCGTGTTCCGTTCGGCATTCGCCATGTTTGACGATCACAACAATACTCTTGTACAGGAGGGGCAAGATCCAAGACAGTCCTGGCCCGCAGGCGTGGGCGTGTGGCTCTGGCCGCCCAAAACGAAGGTGTGCCGAATCTCGTGTTCAACAATCTGCCCACGTACTCGTATTTTTTTAATCCGCTGCAGCCGTATACTGATTTCGGTGCCAACCCTAGAAACAAAATTCCATACGTAATGGAGTACAACGCGGGCATCGAACAACAGTTAGGTCACGCCTTCGTTCTTTCTACTGATTACGTCGGATCTCAAGGCCGCCATCAATTTATCCAGCCTCAGGCGAACACGGCTACGATACCCGGTCCTGGACCGCTGGCCTCCCGAGGGCAGCCCTTCCCTCAGTATGCCTCCGGCTCATTCTCGTATGACGAGAACGTAGGAATCTCGAATTACAATGCGCTGCAAGCTAAGTTGCAAAAGACCCTGTCTTTTGGATTGAGCTTCCTGGCTTCCTACACCTGGTCCAAGTCTATGGATATCCAATCGGAAGGACAATCCGGAAGTATTGAAACGATCTACGACTTGAGCCGGGAGTATGCTCCTTCGGATTACAACCGCACCCAAATTTTCTCCTGGAGTGGCATCTACCAGTTACCCTTCGGTAAAGGTAAGGCTCATTTCGCCAATCGCCAACCGATTCGCAGAGGGTTTATTGGGCAACTGGACTGTCACATCCATTGTCTCGTTGGTCTCCGGCCAGCCATTTGACATTCTGGCAGGAGGCGACATTGCAAACGTCGGCGGAGGTTCTCAGCGTGCTCAAGTAGTCGGCGATCCAAACAGCGGCTTCGTCCAAAATTCGCGGGAATGGTTCAACACAAGCGCATTCGCCCTGCCGGCCCTCTATACGTTCGGAAATGAAGGGCGCAATAATTTAACCGGACCGTCAACAAAGAACGTTGATTTCAGCGCTTCTAAAGACTTCCCGTTAGGCGAGCGAGCGCGGTTTCAATTCAGGGGAGAGTTTTTCAACATCTTCAATCATCAGAACTTGGGTGTGCCGAACAACAACATCCAGGCCTCTAACTTCGGAACGATCACCAGTCTTACCAGAGGCACGTTTCCGCGTCAGATTCAGTTTGCTCTCAAGTTGATATTCTAGTTGCTTCAGCGGGGCCTCCACCCGTTGGAGGCCCAAGTTCCACCTGTTGTGCTTCCTCTTTTTCTATTCTTGGCTGTCACCGGCAGCTGTGAAGACGGTCTACAACCGGCACTTTCGGCACTGCAGCGCAATGATTCGTCGCGCGCCATCTCCCTACTAGAATCGGTGAGGACACAATGTGCCCGCTCCAGTTCTTTCTATGATCTGCTCGGTATCGCGAATGAATTTTCGGGCAACACCTTAGAGGCGGAAAATGCACTCCGCCAAGCCGTTTCCTTAGATCCCAATTCCTCGCGATTGTTTGCGGATCTCGGTGCCACCTACCTTCGCAACAACAAACCGAGAGATGCCGCCGATGCTCTTTTGCAGGCGCTGACTTTAGATCCTCGCAACGCCGCAGCTGCTTCTTATCTGATCGGCGCATACGTTGCACTTGCAGAATGGCAGAAGGCAGCAGACTTATTTGGACGAACCGGAATAGCCAACGGCCCGAATCTTCTTAAAGATCAGATTGTGGCTCTCTGGTTCGCTCAAACGTTCATCGAACTGCATCAGCCCGAGCGAATAGACTCGGTTTTTTCGCCGGAGCTTGGAGAGATGCCTCCAGGCCTGCTGTTCTCGCTTGGAACACTTTTCGCCAAGCATGGCCTGTATGCAAGAGCAGTAGAATATCTGCAACAGATCCCGGCTGATAAAGCAGATGATGCCGTCTTTTTTAATTTAGGATTGGCTTCTTCTCATCTAAGAAAGTTTGAGGACGCGAGACGTTACTACTTTCAGGCCATTGATGCCAAACCCGAACACATAGAGGCCTATTTTCATGTGGGACTTGACTACGCCTCGGCAGGCGATCCACGCAAAGCAATCCCCTGGCTGGCGCGTGCGCATGACTGGGCGCCTGCACGGGCTGACATTGCCTACGCACTCTCCGAGCAACTGATTCAACTCCAATACTTCGATAGCGCGAAAGAAGTGCTCAGTCAGGCTCTAGCAGGAGATTCGCAAGACCCTCTGCTATTGATCGCGTTGGGAGATGGAAAGCTGGCCGAAGGGGATTCGCCCGGGGCCCTGAATACTTATCATCAGGCATTAAAAGCATCTCCTCAATTGGCCTCTGCACTAGTTGGCTGTGCTCGTGCCTACATCGCTCAAGGAAAAGAGGAGGAGGCACAAGCCTCGCTCGGGAAAGCTCTTTCCGCCGACCCTAACGACCCGGCCGCTTTGGGAGAACTTGGTCTTCTTGAGGCCCAACACGAGCAATGGAGCTTGGCTTTCGACCATCTGAATCGAGCATGGTCCCAAGACCGTTCAAACACAAAGGTCGCTCTTCAACTCGCTCGAACGTTGCAGCATGTCAATCGAGCGGCTGATGCTGTTCAGTTACTTGTCTCTCTTCCCCCATCGGCACAAACCTCCCCTGCGTTCCACATGCAACTAGCGCAGTTGTACGCCGGACTCCATAGGACTTCTGACGCCGAGGCCGAGCGCGCAGCTATCCAGAAACTACGAGTGCAAAACGGCGAATCAATCCATTTCGATAATCCGAAGACCTATGTCTACTAGGCAAGCCTACTTCTTCGCCGCCCTTCTCTTGCTGCCATTTGGTTCGTGGTGCCAAACAACAGCAACTGTACATGACGAAGCGAATGCTTGTGATGCCCAGGCTACCTTTCAGAGCGTGCGCGATCTGCTGCACAACGCTCAATATGACCCCGCTGTGACTATGCTGAGCAGGCTGCGCAGCTGTCAGAATCTTTCCCCAGTTCAGACGTTTGAAATGGGATGGCTTTTTGGCAGAAGCCGGCGCTTCGCAACCGCACTCGAGATCTTCGACAAACTTCCACCGGACGTACCGGATCGGGCAACGCATAACTATGCCATTGCTCTAAGTAGATTTGAACTCGGAGAATATCAGAAAGCGATTCAGGTGCTGGAAAGCGATCGGTCCGTCGGTGGAGCAGACGGACGCTCGACCAACCTGCTTGCCGTGTCCTATTCGAAGCTCGGGCTGTACACAAACGCGTACACTGTCCTGTCCGCCCACCTTCAAAAGCACCCGAACGACCTCATAACTTACTTAAATCTAGCCACCGTTTGCGCGGAAGAAGGCGACTACACAAAAAGCGCTGAAGTCGCAACGGAGGCGGCTCAGCGCTTTCCCCAAGCTTCCGAAGCTTTTATTTTCAGTGGCGCTGCGAACTCGCTTGTCGGGAAGCTCGACCGAGCTTATGAGGATTTCAAAGAAGCCGCGCGCCTCGCCCCGGATAGGCCCGATGCACGTTTCCTGCTCGCCGTGACCGAATACAAGCAAAGCAATTTTACGGCTGCATTGAATACTTTGGAAGCCGCGAAGAAGGACGGACTCGTCGATTCCGATCTTAATTATCTAACGGCCGAATGCCTCTTAAAAGTCGATGAAACAAAGACTAAATCCGCTCTGGCCGAGGTCAATCGCGCCATTGAGCTAAATGCACGCTCTGTCTCTGCTCGAACGCTCCGGGGCAAGCTTCTGCTCGAAGCGGGTCATGCAAAGGAAGCGCTTCCGGACCTCGAAATGGCAGCCCGCATTGGGCCCGATTCTAGAGCCGCGGTTTATAATTTGGCCCGCGCTTACCGTTCTCTTGGGAAAACCACAGAGGCGCAGGCTCTCTTCGCCAAGCTTCGTACGACAAATTCAAACGCAGTGACCGAAGCGGGTGATCGACGCTTGAACGAAGTCCTACATGATCAGGACGTTCAGCCGTGAAACCTTTTCTCCTAGTGAGCAGCATGGCAGTCCTTTTAGCTCAGGCGGATGAAGCGCATATCAAAGCGGCTGTCGCAGCATATCAGGCCGGCAAAACCGCTCTGCATCAGCACGACTTTCCATCTGCCATCTCTTCGTTTCAAAAGGCGATCGGGATAGAACCAACCTATTTGGAATCACGCAAATCTCTTGTGGAGGCTTACCTCGATTCGGGCCAGCGCTTGCAAGCCGCAACGGCCATTACTCAGCTACTCGAAATAGAGCCGGACGATCTTGCAGACCGCCTTGTTCTTGGCCAGATCCTGGCACAGGAAAAGCAACCCCAACGAGCACTGGCGCAGTTTTCGTTAGTTCTACAAAAGGAATCTTTCAATGCAGACGCGCTTCTTGGCTTCGCCACCGCCGCGAAGGTTCTGGGGATGAATGATCGCGCTCAAGATGCACTTCAACTCGGGCGCAAACACTATCCGCTTGATTCTCGATTTCAATCCCCCGCCAATCCAGACAAGCAGAATTAACATCACGCATTGATCTGATCTGTGAACGCGTCGGACCTTCTTTCGTCGCAGCTGTCTCTTGCCTGCGGCCCCTGCTTGCAACTGATCTGCCGTCGAACGACGAACGTGTCTTCCTTCTTCTGCCGCGGAGTTACCGTGCACGGCTCACAAGCAGGACACAACCGTCGCCAAATCAAACGTGCTTAGAGCGCGGTGGGAGGCCTGCAAAGAAGGCTTGTGGTCAGAGGATAAGCCTAGAATCAACACTCAGATCTGCCGAACTGGCTGATCGTATCGTTCTGATCTGCTCCACAAAAACGGACTCAAGCTGCGCTACCAACTCTGTTGGCGTTCCTCCTGTAAACTCCGCAAAATCGTGAACCATGTGCATCTGGTCGTAGTAGTGAAACTCATGTGCTACATCCGCCCAAGATTTCATCTCGCAACGCGCCTTGTATTCAAGCGCAGCTTCGAATCTGGCTATCCTGGCGAAGAGCTTGGGTCGAATACCGACCTGTCGAATAAATCTACGCTCAAATTGACGAATACCCAATCCTGCCCGATCAGCGAGGGTGGGGATGTGTACTCGACCCCCACTTAGAAGGATACGACTGGCCGCAGCTCCAATACCATCCAACGAGGGCGAGTGCAGAGACTGACGAGTTAACAGTTCATTGGCGAGACGCACACGTTCTTCGATTGATCTGGCGTTTCCGAGTCGTTGCTGGGCCTGCGAAATAAAGCTTCCGAGAACAGATTGGGCGTCAAAGTCCTGATCTGTGAGCTCGTGCATCGGGAGAGAGAAAAGGCGGTGCAATCCGTCTGGCTGAAACATGATAACGAACGACTCAAGAATCCCTCGCACTTGCATTTCTAGCCTTCGATACGTCTGCGGTCCTACAACAACCGCCCTAGGCGACTCGATTGGGGCAAGTTGCGCGCCATAGAGGACTTCGACCCGATCGCCGAAATCAAACTCGATCATCGGGCAAGCGCGCGCAGGGACGGGATGCACAACGGGGGCGCCTTGAATCTGGACCGCGCGATGTATGTAGAACCGAACAAATTGTTCGAGCTCCAGTGCGGGTTGGTGAAAACGGATGTGAAGCATGGCCCGACTTGCTGCCTAATTACATTTCGATGTGAGAAAAGGGCGATCCGTCGGGATGGCGCCAGATCGGTGGTCTCATGTCATTCTGCCGCTGCTATTGTATGAGCCGATTAATAAAGTGGTGCCATGCTGGGCTTGTGCCGATAGGGCCCGCTTCGAGCGGCCCGGAAATAATCCGCAAAATTCCCAAAGTCCAGGTGAGCGGGTGAATGCGCCTCACCGTCAACAGGTCTCTCGCGAGTGCGGCTATCACAAAGATGCAGATGGGTATCATAATAATCCCTCCCGGCAGTGAAGCTAGCGATGGCGTATGACCAATTAAGTGTGCCAGCGGAGCAGGCATGAGCTCTATATTCGCGAATAGGATCAGGCGTTTGTGAAGCTCCGGCCTGCGCCGGTAGACTAGGGCCAGTATCGCTAATGCGGAGAAGATGAGCAGGTTGCTCAATGCGAAGACGGCTCCATAGGCTGGGTCACCGTCAATCCGCAGATCGCCGCTAAGATCAAATCCTCGCCGTATCATCGCGATGGTCGTCATATACGCCAAAGGGATCATTAGCATCAGAAGCAAAATCGAGGCTAGACCGAATCGCCGATGAAGCATTATGTGCCGAGTCGCAACAAGTCGGCTTTGGACCAAAAATAAAAGAAGCCAGGCAAAGAATACAACACCGTGAGCCAAAGCCAGCACCGAGATTGGTGCGCGCCTTCCCGCCGGATGAGCTATCGACGGAATGAAGCCTGCTAAGCACGTGACGATCATCGCCAATGCTATCCCGGTGAAGAACCAGCGCTCGACAACCGACTGTTTCCGCAGCCGCGATGGCACCCGAACCTGTGTTGCAGCCATCAACCCTCCTTGTTCTTCTCAGGAGTCTAGCTGCGGATGAATTTCGGCGATAGTAAGAAAGCGACACGTGACGTCTGTGGGTCCCAACCGGCTCAAGTCCAAAGGCAGTTTATTCTTGGTTGATCGTTGCCAGCTCGAAGATTAAGCCTCTGTCACCTGAAAATCCGGATAAATCGCCTTCTATAGATTCTGCCGACACAATTGTGAACGAGCCGCCGTTGGGACCTTGTTTTTTGGAACTAACGCTCAAGGTGTCTGCCCCCAACTGCTCGCAAGCCGGTCACAACAAATGTACATACCTCAATCTCGCTTGAAGTCACTCCTTTACAAGCAGAAAGAAAATGTACATAGTTCGTTTTCGCGCCTTCGTGTGCGACGTTTTGGAAGGCCCGCCGAAGGTCGCCCGCCCTCCGCGAGCCATTTTCATTTTAGGAGCACACACCCACATGAGACTGCGCGCAGAACAACTAGCATTACTCGAGAAGAGAGCCGAAAACAACCGCCTGAACGCCCAACTGTCAAACGGCCCCCGCACCCCTACGGCAAAGCCGAGTCTTTCCTCAAGGCCGTCAAAACCGGCTTAACCGGCCGCACCGTTTTCCTGCACGCCTAACCCGCCGCTTCGAAAAAAAAGGCCGAACTCCACGAACTGCAAAAGCAACGTCAAACTCAAGCATTGATCGCCCCAGCAACCCTCAGCACGGAATCGCGCGCATCAGCAACCGTAGACCCACAACCCAAAATGGCTTCTACAACCACTTCCGGTTTCGTTTCTTCAATCCTCCAACAACGGATAAAAGCAACAAGACCGACCTCACCCAAACGACGGCGTAACACTCTCGTCGAGAACGTATGATATTCGGATGCCCACGATTCCGATCAGTGACAATATCGGCGCAACTGCCGATATTGATTTCGACAACAGCAGCGACGTTCAGAAATTTGGGCTGAAAGGGCTTAAAACTCAAGCTGGCGAGTTCTTGCACGCAGCAGGCGAAGCTCTCGACCAGACCTCGTTTGTCTCTGCCGTTCTCGGACCTATTTACCAAGCCCCTGCGATTCAGGTGGCTGCCGGCGTGACACTGACGATCGAGAATGACTCCAAAGCCGCTGTGAGGGTTTTCCGGCATGCAAACAGCCCGCTCTTTGGCTCTGGCGAAGCGTCTCCCGGTATACCGATAGGAGACAAGGAAGCGTGGGTTTGTTTCTCGCTGGATACCTTGCTGAGCGTTGCGGCTGGCCTGACTATGCCCTCCGGATTTGGAATCTGCGGGACGGCCACGCATACTCGCTCTGTCTCCAATTACGCGCTGATACAGCCGGAAAATGGCCACTTCCCTACTTTGAAAGAAAGCGTGGGACGTGCGCTCTCCGGTCTCAAGTTGTTCCGGAGTGCGCACGATATTCGGAACCAGGCTTCCAATACCGTCCAGGAGTGGGATGTTTCCGGAACCCTCAAAGTGAGCGGAAAATACTGCGTTCCCCTTGCCATGAACAAATTCAGCCTGGCTGGCGCGAAGCTTCCATTCGGACAGCAGCTGCAGATTGGGCCCAAGGCGGAACTGAGTCTGACCGGGTCTCTGGCCGTAACTGGCGAGTTCCGCGGCAGATGCTATCGCAGGCAGGGCTCCAGCGTTCAACTCGGACTTTATAAGAAGAAGGAATCGGACCTAAGCGCAACTTTTAAATGCGAGGCGGGGATACAGGCACAGGTCGCCTCCACAGACTTGATCTCGGCACTCTTTGCAGAGCTGCCGGGAGCTGACTTGAAGTCTGCGCAAATGCCGGATGCGGATCGAAAGGAGATCGACAAGACGCTGAACGACGCCGTTGACCAAGGATTTTCGATTGCCCTAAACAGTTGCTGCAGCGCTTCCGTGGCAGATGAGATCGCGGTGCTCTATGAAGTGGATCTCAGCCAGGCAAGCGCGGAAACAGATGCAGCGCTTAACGCCGCGCTAAGCGGAGACTGGACGGCTTTGAGCAAGCTCGGCAGTGCGCGAGAACTTCGTAATATCGCAATCGAAACTCACGATACTAAGGCCAAGACATCTCTCAACCTCTTGGGCGTTTACGATTACGCCTCGGTTCAAGATTTTGTGCGCAAGTGCACCATCCTGCACAATCTGGAAGATGGAACGATCACCGTAACGGATCAGGAGACCGCAAAGCGTATTGCTGTTTCCTCCATGCCGTTCAAATCGGATGACCAGAAGCTTCGGAAAGTCGTGGCCGAAGCCTTCCTGGCAACGGTAGTTTATGCCGCGAGCAACACCGGAACAGGAATCGATTGGAAGATCGAGGCAGCGCAGTCATTGATGCTCTATAAAGAGCAATCCAATCTGGAGAGCGTGCGAAAAAACCTTTTGCTGGGAGTGGCGCTTGGCCTTTTGACGGAGGGGGATCTCGGGCAACTGCCGCCGCAGGCGCCGTACAAATATTTTCGGCTGGCGGCAAGAGTAACCTTCGAAGGCCAGGACGTATTGCGCCTTTTTTTCTCCGACGTGCCGGCGCGCACGGAGCGCCAGGAGAACGATTTGAAGCGGCTTGGACGGCAGGTACTCGTTTCACTGCTCGATCGCAACATCCCGGCGGACCGAGCACGCTCCAACGTCCTGAACAGTGATGCTCAATGGGAGGAGATGGAACAGCAGAAGTTTCCCGCCGACTCTCCTGCCTCTTATAGCGATTGGTTCGACATTGCTACATGGGCGAGCGCTATCGCAGGCGTGGCGCCACGTTTGAGTGAAGTTTTGGGTGTAATGGACAACTTCCAAGGAGCCGATCCGACAAAGGATCCAAGCTTCATGACGGCACGGAAAGCTCTAGCGAAAGCGCTTTCAGATGCTACACACGATACACGGGCTGCGTTCGAAAAAGGCTGGCCGATAGCGGTGATGGTTGCTCTCACCGGGCGAAACGCACCCGTCAGCTTCGAAGCGCAGTGGGATGGAAAGAAGCAGTTCGAGAGACAGTCGGTTAAAGTACTGACCGCATGACTCTGGTTTGGGCGAGTAATCAGGTCGGCGATTTGAGTTACGATGGGCGGACCGATCGCAGCGCGAAATTAACACCCTCTTGCTTTTGCAGGTGCGCAATAATGCCGAAAAGATTCTTCGCTGACGGGTTTCCCTTTGGCCCGAACATGCGCATCAGGCTAGGAGCTGAAGTATGGACGGCGCGCGCAAGATCCTGAAACCCGACGGTCGCGTTGATGTAGTTGCGAATAAGCGCTTTGCCGGTCGTCACATCACCCGTCAACATCAGCTCGATAGCTTCCTGTAGCAATGCACGACGAAAAGCGGGTTCTTTCCGGGCACGTTCGCGAATCGTTTCACGAAAATCTTTTGTCAGTGGCATCTGTTCCTCTTTGAGCTTTTTGCGACGCTTATAGTCTTTCCAGTTCGCCTTGGCGCCGTCGATGTCGTTCTGTTGCTGCTTCTTAGTGCCACCCGCCAAACAAGATAATGAAGCGTTCGCCACCCTTGCCGAAGTAAATACGGTACCCAGGTCCAAAGTCGATACGACATTCAAGCACGCCTTCGCCGACGCCCTTGACGCTCGAGAAATTGCCGTTCGACATGCGCTCGACCGAGGTAGCCACTTTGGCGGCCGCGACAACGTTTAGGCTACAAAGCCATCTTGTGAACGGCTTTTTCCTTTATCGCTGACATACTCCCGAACCTCAATCATTCATTATGATGACTTTTATGTTATCAACACGCACTCCGGATTCTAGCCTGTCACAAGGTCTGCCAGAGCTGATTACTGTTGACGGGTTTGCCAGCCAGCATGGACAATAGGCACGAATGAATACTTTTCTCCGACTCGGATTCGTGCCGCGTAACTATGACTTCGGCCTACTGGTCTTGCGCGTGGTGTTTGGCTTCACGCTTTGTATCCTGCATGGCTGGAGCAAAATCGTGCACTACTCGCAAATGGCAGCGCACTTCCCCGATCCGGTACATATTGGCTCGAAACTCAGCCTTCTGTTTGCCATCCTATCGGACCTGATCTGCTCCCTGCTTGTGGCCGTCGGATTGGGAACGCGCTGGGCGGCTTTGATCATTGCCATCAATACCGGAACCGCTTTTGCGCTGGTTCACGGATTCTCACTTTTTGGTCCGCACAACGGAGAATTGGCTCTCCTGTTCTTCGGTTGGGCTCTAACGCTGGTCATTACCGGTCCCGGCCGGTACAGTGTTGACAAGGCCTGAGAATCAGCGGCTGCCGTCCTGCCCTGCCCTGGAACGCCATATCTGGATTCGGAGCCATCGACCGCAAGCGATTGGAGGCTCCTGCAAACGACTCACCGCAACAGGGTTACTAGGAAGGGTGATGGCGGTGGCTCGGGGCCGGATCCTCGTTCGGCTCCGGGGGTTCCTCGAAGTATTCGTTGTAAAGATCTTCACTGAACAGATTGGCAGTTTTGACGTCTTTGAGGGCAAGCGTGATCACGAGGTCTCGTGTGACTTCCCGGTCGCCTAAAGCGCCTTCATAAAACGTGGTACGAAACGGCTTCAGGTTGTCTTTATCCCGGTAGCCGCTGGTGAAAGGCAGTAAACGGAAGTAGAGTTCCTGAGGATCTAAGTTCGGAGATTCGGCAACCCAGCCGACGTACCATTTACGGGTGTCGAGCGTGATCGAGACCAGCAGATTCTCCTTTTGAGCTCGATGGAGGAGCTTTGTAAAAGAGTTGCCGTGCTTACGGATCTCGGTATCCTTGGCTTTTTCCCTACTGACAAACAAGTTCCAAACGACCGCCAAAGCAGGCCCTAACAGCAGGGCAAGAGCGCTCGTTCCCGAATACGGGAACGGAGAAAACAGATCCCAGAGATGCTTCACCGGATTCGCACCGGGTAAGAAATGAGAGAGCAGAGTAACTGTGCGGGCGACAGTAGCTAAGATTGTACCCGCGATGGCCGCCTGGAAAAGGAGCCGGTACCCGTCCAGCCGTTGTGCGCTGAATCGAAAGTAGTGCGTGATGTGAAAAAAGAGAAACCCGCCCAGTAAAGGGAGCAGGAGCAGGTTATACGGCACCTACCCTGATTTTAGCGAGTGTGGATGGAGCTACTCTTCTTTTCGATACCGCAGGATTGTAATACGTCCGTCTTTCGGTCCGATATCCCGGTTCTTAGATAACTTTCTAATCGTCTGCTGTACTTTCGGATCGCGAAGAAGGGCATCTACATCCGTTATGGTTCTTCCGTCAAATGTCGTATGAGTTATGCTTTGGTCGGATTTTGCCATCGGTAACAGCCTTCTATTCCAGCTTAACGATTTTGGTATTCAGATGCGAGTCTTAAGTGAGTAGTCTTCGTCGTTGCGAGTCAAGTTTGGGTTATAGTACGGATCCGCCGCAATAAGGTTTCCCCACCTCAGACGCATTGCTTGTACTTCCTCGGGGTGAGGGACCAGATCACGCGATGTCTTCGAGAAAGCTTCGTGATGATAGAGCAGCGCATGCGGTGTATAGAGGACGCGATAGCCCTCATTGCCGATCTTCAGACAGAGATCGATATCGTTGAACGCGACGGCGAACTCCACCTCATTGAATCCGCCTACCTTCCAAAACACCTCGGAACGCGTCATCAGACAAGCGCCGGTTACGGCACTTACGTTGCGGATAACATCCGGAAAGTCAAAATAATGGCTTATGCTGCCGTCCAGTCCTTTAAATGCGTGACCACAGTTATCGTACAGACCCATTACCACCCCGGCGTGCTGAATGCGGCCTTCCGGATACAGCAGCTTGGCTCCTACGCAGCCGACTTCGGAGCGAACGGCCAGTTCCACCATGGCTTCCAGCCAGCCGGGCTCGATGACGGACGTGTCGTCATTTAGAAATAGAAAGATAGGCGAGTCGCATTCCCGGGCGGCGGCATTGTTGATGGCGGAGTAATTGAACGGCTTGTTTCGCCAGTCTATGTAACGGATGTTTGTCTGCTTTTTTCGCTGCTCCCGGACGTAGCTTTCTATTCCGTTGTGCTTGGAGTTGTCGATCACGGCAACTTCGAAATCGCGGTAGGTAGTTTTGGCAAAGAGACTGTCCAGGTTAGCTCGTAAAATATCGAGCTTGCCACCCGAGGCAACGATAATGCTGACGCGAGACCCTGATGGAATGGGATAGCGAACACGCCATCTCCCGGCTATCCGGCTGGGCTCGACCGTTTTCTGCTGGTTTGTACGAGCGAAGTGCTGTTCGATCGCACGTTGGGCGGCACTGATGGCGTAGTGTTTGTTCTCCTGGGTTAACGCGGTTGACCCTTCGACAGCACGCCAGTGATACAGGACTTTCGGTATGTGATGAATCTTAGTAGCGTGTTCCGCCGCCCGGAGAATAAGATCGTAATCCTGGCTTCCATCGCAGTCGGGATTCAGCTGGCCTATCTTACGCGCCAGATCTTGCCTGAGGACTAACAAGTGGCAGATGTAGTTCTCCGAGAGCAGTAAGTCGGGAGACCAGTCCGGCTTGAAGAACGGATCGAATCGTTTCCCTTTCCCATCGATTTTGTCCTCGTCGCTGTAGAGCAGATCCGGATCGGGATGACGATCGAGCGCCTCGCATATATACGCGAGAGCGTGGGGCGCCAGCGTATCGTCGTGATCCAAAAACGCGATGTAATCTCCAGCCGCTATTTCCCAAGCCAAATTGCAGGTTCGCGAGATACCGCCGCTTTGGCTGCTGTAGACCACCTTGATCCTGGCGTCTTGCGCGGAAAAGCGTTCGAGAACCTCCCGCGTCTCAGCTTTGGAAGACCGGTCGTCGGCAATGCAGAGTTCCCAATTCCCGTAAGACTGAGCGAGTACGGACTCGATTGCCGCGGCCAGAACAGCCGGATCGGTGTTGTACACCGGCATCAAAATGCTGAACGTAGGACGGTACGAGAAGCTGAGGAGCTTCAAGGCAATCAGGTCGTCGTCGGGCACTTCGAAATCATGAATCCACTTGTGGTACTCGGAAGCGAATCCATGCTCGTGATCGATCTGAACCGAGGTCTTAGTTTCGCGTATCGGCTTGCCTTTCGAGATGAGCCGAAATGTGATGACATGATGTCCGTTAGGGAGAGAAAGGGAATCGAACTCCGTCTCGAAGCCGGCACGCCCGGTAGTATCGAGATGCGGATGGTGCTTTTTAACGTCTGGGCGAGCGACGGAGGGAGTCACTTCCAGCTTCGGTAAACCGGGTATTTCAATCTGGATGGAATCCACTCCGCCCTGCGCTAAACACCAGCCCCTGACGGTAATGTTGCCGCTGCGGAGAGTGAGATCACTTACTTTGGGCTCATCGCAGACGAGAAACGATTGCTGGTTTGAGTTCAGGACAAGGCTGTTTGAACTTGCTGGCGTTGAACGAGGGACAAAGCGCTTCGCAAGGTCGCCGGCCGCACGCAGAGTGCGCCAGACCCTTCCCGTGAGCATCTCCATGGTGATGCGGTCTAAACGGGTAACCGAAGATTGAAGAGAAGCCAGTTGAGCTTCGTGCTTTTCGACCAGCTCTACTACTCTTTTAAGCTGCCGCTGAGAAGCTGTAAGGGCGGCTTCCACTTGGCGCAACGCTTCATTCGCCGAGTCCAGCTGAGTCTCGGGTGTACCCTCCCGGTTCATCAAAATAGAAGAATACCAAGGAAGGAGCTCATTTTTTGGCGCTAGAACAATCGTTCGCCGCGATTAAAGCCCGCCTGAAAGGCGCCCTCCGCCGCCAAATGGAAATCCGGATGCCGAGCCGGGAAGTTCGCGAGTACCGGGAGTGGATAAAAGAACGGCAGATCTCGCGCAAGAGCATCTACACGCATTTTCCCTATCCAGGCCTGTTCTCAATTCTGACGCCCGTGTGGGACGGAAGTCCCGTGAAATATTTGCGTCAGCTGGCCGAATCTATCTCGGCGCAGAATGCAGATGGCGTGAGCGAGTGGGTGGTATTGAACAATGGATGCTCGAACAGCAGGCTGCTTCGATATCTGGATGAGCTAAACCGGTTCCCATGGGTGAATCTGCAGCGAACAAGCAGTAATGTCGGCATTACGGGTGGGCTAAGGCTCTGCCTTGAAAAAGCCCGTGGCCGTTACGTGCTGCCGGTCGATGGCGACGACCTTCTCTATCAGGATGCGCTCACCGTTGTTGCGTCCGGAGTCATTGAAGCAAACTACCCGGCACTGCTATACACCGATGAGGATAAAGTCATCGGCTCGGGGCGGTATCAGCCTTACTTTAAGCCCGATTGGGATCCGGTGTTGCTACTCAACTCGGCTTATATCGCGCACCTCGGGGTGATCGATCGAGAGAGGGCTTTAGAGCTCGGCGCTTACAGCGACGACGAGACAGAGGGAAGCCCGGACTGGGATCTTTTCATTCGTTTTCTGATTGCGGGTCACTCAGCGGTTCACATGCCGGAGATCGTCTATAGCTGGCGCGTGCATGCCAGTTCCACAGCCGACGACACCGCAAGCAAGCCTTACATCGCTTCGTCACAGCGAAAGGTGCTTCAACGATTTCTTGATTCGCGGCCAGACGGACAGCTGTTCGAAATCGAGCACAGCCCTTTGTTTGCCGGCGGGGCGCACTGGCACTTCCGTATGCGTCATGAGATGCCGCGACCGTTCGGAACAATTAGCATCGGCAACACCGAGCGGCGGCAGCTGCTCGAAATGGCAAAAGAGCTGAGTGCGCTGAACGGGTTCGTCTGTTTTACTGCCGAAGATCTAGCTGTTGAGTATCCAGATTGGAAATGGGAAGCGATCAGCATCACGGAACTGCATCCCGATACCGTGATGATCGGAGGGCGGATTCGCAATGGGAAAGGCATCATCACCGAAGCCGGTCTCAGACTTCGAACTTCCGGGCCATGCACTTCGCCTGATCAGGGACGCTCGATCGAGGATCCCGGCAACTTTGGGCAGATGTGGAAGCAGCGTACCGTAGAGGCCGTGTCGACGCGCTTTGCCGTCATGCGCGCGGCGTTCTTGGCCGAACTTCTGGAGCAGCTACCGGACGGAACTTCGGTCGCCTCTCTCGGCGCGTGGGCTGCCCTCTACGCGCGACAAAAGGGACGGCGCATCGTATACTCGCCATTCTTGAGCGCCACTTCGGACGCTCACTGGAACGAGTTCGTGAGCGCCCCGGAAAAGGAATTGTTTCAAAGGCTCGCCGCCAGCTCAGAACTTGGAGATCATCCAAAGACCGCCGATCATCAGACCGCAGCCGGCGATACGGGGCCATGAGACGGGATGCACTTTAAAGCCGATCCATCCAAAGTTATCGAGGACGATCGAGACGACTAATGAAGCCGTAACACTGAGCCCGGTGAAAACTCCGGCCCCCATCTTCTGCGCGAAACTTAGGCCCGCTACGGTTGCGCCAATGCTGAACAATCCGCCAAGCCAAGCCCACCAGGGCGTGCGCGCCATCTTTTCGAGGGTCGGCCAAGGTTGCCGAACAAACAGCTGTATCAGGAACACTCCGCACAACCCTGAGAGGTAAACATAGATCGCCGTAAACATTGGTTGGTCTACTGACTTTCTGAGTTGTGCGTTCGCGCCGGACTGCGCGGGGTTTAAAGCGCCTGCACCGATGGCAAGCAGATACATGATCCAGTTCACGGTCTATAGATGCCCGGAACCGCAAACTGAGCCATATGTTTTTGTTCTGGTCTACACTGGGGCTTGCCACGAAAGCTTGGCCAGCATTTCCTGGTCCGCGATTCGATTCTGGAGCGCTTAGCTGACGCAACTTGCGGTGAGCACACACCGCGAGTTGTCGAAATCGGACCAGGCAAAGGCGCTTTGACACGGCATTTGTTACCGCGTACCGACGAGTTGCGCGGGATCGAACTGGATGCGCGGCTGGTCAGTTATCTGCAACAGAAGTACGCGACGGAGCCAAAGGTACAGGTTCATCACGGGGATGTTCTGAAGACCGACTTAGCGCAATGGGGCCCGGCAAGCATAACCGGCAATCTCCCCTATTACATAACTTCGCCGATCATAGAAAAATTTCTAGAGCTTGGCCCGCAGTTCCCCCTTGCCGTATTCCTCATGCAATGGGAAGTAGCGCAACGTCTCCTGGCAAACCCGGGTACAAGAGATTATGGCTATCTAACGGTTGCTACCCAGCTTGTTTGCGAAATGGAACTGGTGGCGAAGGTCCCCGCATCTGCTTTTGTGCCGCCGCCGAAAGTCGAGTCTGGTGCTGTTTTATTCCGCCGGAAAACAAAAGAACCGGAGCATTTACTCGAGCTTCTCGAGTTTGTAAGCAAATGTTTTACACAAAAGCGCAAAACGCTTCGCAATAATCTACGGAACGTATACGGCGCGCACATCGATTCCCTTCCCGAGGCCGGTTTGCGGGCAGAGCAGTTGTCCATCCCGCAGTTTGTTGACCTACACGCCAGATTGTCAGTCCCCGAGAGTTTAAACTAGCTCCGATCTGTACACTGAGAGTTCATGATCCGAGCCCGCTTTGCGCCCTCGCCGACCGGATATTTGCACATCGGCAGTGCGCGCACTTTTATCTTCAATTGGCTTTACGTGCGCAAAAACAAAGGCACGATGATATTGCGAATAGACGATACGGACCTGGAGCGCAATACCGAAGCGTCCTTGAACTCTATCTACGAAGGACTGAACTGGTTGGGACTTGCATGGGACGAGTTCTATCGCCAATCGGAGCGCTTAGATCTACATCGGCGAGCAGCTTTCGAGCTTCTGGAGAAGGGCCTGGCATATCGGGATTTTATCCCCGCATCTGTAGATCTGGAAGAGAAGCCGCACGGCGAAGGACCGTGGCTATTCAACAAAGAAATGAGGGAGTTGCCTCCGGGCGAGAGCAAGCGAAGAGCCGATGGAGGCGAGCCTTTTGTAATTCGATTTCGGGTGGAGCGGGAACCGGCATACGATGTAGTGTTTCAGGATGAGGTTTACGGACCTCAGTCAAAATCTACCGCCGATATCGAAGACTTCGCATTATTGCGGAGCAATGGAATGCCGACTTATCACCTCGCTTCTTGTGCCGACGATATCGACTTGAACATCACACATATCATCCGCGGCCAGGATCATCTTTCCAATACTTTCAAGCATGTTTTGCTGTTTCAAGGCGCGGGAAAAGCTTTACCGCACTTCGCGCATCTTCCACTGTTGATCGCGCCCGATGGAGCCAAGCTCTCGAAGCGTAAGCATGGACCCGTCGTAAGCGTAGTTACGTACCGCGACAACGGATTTCTGCCTATTGCCTACATCAACTTTCTCTGCTTACTTGGATGGTCTCCTAAAGATAATCGCGAGCAGATGAGTCTAGCCGAACTCGAGTCGTCGTTCGGTTTCGAAGGCGTGAATCGCAGCAACGCCGTAGTCAATTTCAGCGACAACGATCCAATCGACCCGAAGGCGCTCTGGTTGAATTCACAGCATCTCCGCTCGTTACCGGTAGAAGAGTTGGCGCCGGTTGTGAAAAGAGTGCTGGAAGATCATAAGCTTCAGCCTTACGGAGATGAAAACTTCTTCGCGCACGTGGTCGACACGATTCGCTCGCGGTACTCCACCTTGCTCGATTTTGCGTCGAAGGGACGCGCCTATTTTGCGGATGATTTCCATATCGAAAAACAGGCGCTCGAGAAGCTGGATGCGCCGGGTGCACGGGAATTGCTCCGGGAACTGGCGGATCGTATTGCAGCAAATCCGGATTATTCAGAGGCGAGCGTCGAAACCGAGCTTCGAAAGCTGGCAGGTGAACGCGAAGTTAAGGCGGGTTTACTCATCAATGCGAGCCGTGCCGCGCTCACTGGCCAAACGGTCGGTCCAAGCGCGTTTGCTGTTTTCGTCTGCATTGGGCGAGATCGCGTTATCGAACGCCTGCGAAAGGTTTGATCGATGTCAAAGATTGTCATTGGGCTGGGCGGTCTGCTCAGCGATCCAGCTTGCTGCGTCTTAAAGCACGGTGCGATCGCCTCCGCAGTCGAGCAGGCTAAGCTTGCGCGTCAAGACCGCCCGGGCGCTTTTCCCGACGAAGCGTTTGCAACTGCATTGGAAGTCGCTGATGTAAAGCCCGAAAATATCGACTGCGTAGCTTTGACCAGACCTTTTGCCGCTGCCACGGAGAGCGCAGCCCAACTCCAGTTGCGAGCTCGTTTCCCGCGGAGCGAAATCGTAGTCGTCGATCATCATGAGGCTCACGCAGCATCCGCCTATTATCCGTCCGGCTTTGAAGCCGCAAAAGTCCTGAGCGTCGATCGCGCGGGCGATTTCCGCTCATCTGTGCTGTTCAATGGACACGGCCTGCATCTGACCCGCGTCCGAGAGCTGTATTTCCCCGATTCTCTCGGCGACCTCTTCAATCGAGTAACTGAACTGCTCGGATTCGAACCGCGCTCCGATGAGCACAAAGTTCAATGGCTATCTACCGGCGGCGAGCCGAAGTTTGTCCATGTCTTCCGGGCGCTGATCAATAGCAACGAAGCAGGCTGGCCGCAATTCGACCGCACTTACCTAGACGCGGATCGTTTAACGCAAGGTGGATTCAGCAATAAGTTCTACGAATTCCTCGGTCTCGATCCAAAAGATTCGCTTTCACATTCGATCAAAGCCGATATCGCACGGAGCCTTCAAGCGGCAACGGAAGATGCTGTCGCAGCGATGTTCGGCAAGACCGAAAACGTTGCTATTGCCGGTGGGCTCGGCCTGAATGCGATGATCGTGCGCGCCCTGGAGCAACGCTTTGCTCATGCGTTTGCGCAGCCCGTATCGGGCAACGCCGGTACCGCTCTCGGAGCGGCTCTCTATGTCTGGCACAACTTCTATGGGGAGAAAGAGCGCGTGCCATTTACGACTCTTTGCCTCGGACCCTCATTTACGCCTGAACAAGTGAAGCGAGTGCTCGAAAATTGCAAGCTACGTTTCCGCTACATTCTTACCGGCGAAGAATTGATTCAAGAAGCGATTCGCGCACTGACTGAGAACAAGATCGTAGCCTGGATGCAAGGACGAATGGAGTTTGGTCCACGCGCGCTAGGGAACCGAAGCATATTAGCTTCACCACTCAATCCCTACTCGACCGAGAATCTGAACGTCTACATCAAGCATCGCGAGGACTTCCGAAAATTTGCCGCTTCGGTACCGGAAGAGCTGGCTTCGACTTACTTCGATGTGGGTCCCAACGCGCAATATCTGGCCACAGTGGGCGAGGTTAAGCCGGAATTCCGAAAGACTTTGTCGGAAGCCATTCTCAAAGACAATCTGGTAAGAGTACATACCGTGCGCCGGCAGGAGAACCCGCTCTATCACAAACTGCTCACGGCAATGGGCAAAGCTACTGGTCTGCCGGTGCTCTACAACACCAGCTTCAATCTGTTTGGTGATCCGCTTGTTTGCACACCGCGGGATGCTGTCCGAAGCTTCTTTTCTTCAGGCATCGACGCGCTATTTGCGGGCAGCTTTTACATTGAGAAATAGCGACTCAAGGCTGCCGCGCGAAATAGGTTCGAATGTTTTCTTCGGCGAGGCCGAGCGATCGGGCTAGTGACACTTTAGCGACGTTGAACTGATACTGCGCCGAGATGAGATTCTCGTCCGCCTCCGCCAATGACTGCTGAGCTTGCACAACTTCGACTGTATTGGTGACACCCGCTACGAACCGGTCGCGCGCTTGCGTCACGCTTTCGTTAGCAAGCTGCACGTTGCTCTGCGCAACGTCTACCTGTGCACGCGCGGAGTTCAAGTCTAGAAGAGCGCTGCGAACTTCGTAGTCGATCTGTCCGCGCAGGTTTTCGAGTTCATTGCGCCGGTTTCGCAGCTCTGCATCGTTTTGCAGAATGTCCGCTTTTATACGTCCCCCATCGAAGATGTTGAATTGCAGCGATCCGGTTGCGTTGAAGACCCCATGGGAATTGGTAAACAGGTGCAAGCCTTCGTCGCCGTAGAAGCCATCTACCGTAAGCGTTGGATACCGTTCCGCTTTCGCTCCCCGGAGGCTGAACTGGGCCGCAAGGAGGCGCGCCTTGGCCGCCTGGTAATCGGGACGATGATCGTATGCCTTGCTCAAAGCGTCGTTCAGCGACACAGAGGCTAGTGGAACAGAAGGCGCCGGGTCCGCAACCGTGAAATCCTGGCCAACAGGCAAACCTATCACGCGGCCAAGAGTAAGTTTGTCTTTATCGAATTGATTAGTCACCGCGACCAGCTGCTGTTGACGCTGTTTCAGCTCAACTTGCGATCGAAGAACATCGATTCCGATAGCTGTACCAGCGTCGTGGCGGCGGACAGCATTCGTGTACACTGCGTTATCCGCATCAATCTCGGCCTGAGTAGCTGTGATGCGCGCGGCATCGGCAATAATCTGCAGATACGCATTTCCGACCGCTTGCACAACCAGATCTCTGGCGTTCTTGATGCTAAGGGCCGAGGCTGACGTCTCCTCTCGCGATGCTCTGAAATTGCTGATTGCCGTGTAGTCGAAGAGATTAGCGCTGGCGTTTACCTGGGCCGATTGATAGCCGTAAGGTCCGACAATCGAAGGAATATGAGCGCCTGGAAAGGAGAAGAGGAAACCGAGAGTCTGAAGGTTGAGCTGCTGCTCGACCGCGCTGATTTTGCCGTTCAACCGCGGCAGAAGCGTGCTAAATGCGCGCAAGCGTTGAGCGCGGCTCTCGCGGCTGGATTGCTCACTTGTTAACACGCCGAGATTAGCTCTTAATCCTCGATTGATGGCATCTCCGAGTGAGAGAGGTATCGGTGTCGCGGAAGCGGTCCCTTGCGGAACGCTGCCCTGGAAGCTCGGATCACCCGTTTGAGGAGGCGGAGTGATTGCCACGGCACCACCCGATGTTCCGCCTGCAGAAGTACTACCTTGGCCGGTGCCGCTACTGCTTTGTACACTCGAGCCATTCCCTTGTGCTGAACTGAGTTTCACAAAGAGCAGTAACCCGAGAAACACAATCGCAGTTTTGTTCAATTTAGTCATCCTATGTCTGTCAGAAAACACGCCCCGGAGAGGCGGGCTTCAAGGATTCGATGCAGGAACGCGGCCCTTTATACCAGCTTCTAAGGAGAAGATTAACGGCTCAATCCTTTACAGGATAACCGAGCTAGCTATCTAGAGATTGCGCTTGATGAAGGAACAAATCTCGTATCCAGCGAGGTATTTGAATGGGAATGCACCTAGCGTGTAATGCCCGCATGGCAGCACGGTTACGTCGTGATCCCAGTTTTGCTTCCGCGCGCCCTGTATGACTTGCTGCGAGAGGTGGACTGGGAAAGTTGTGTCGTAACGCGTGTAGATGAACTTGGAGCGATGCTTCTTGGCGGTGAACAGTTCCCAATAACTCGGCGGGCTTACACAGAGCCAGAGCTTGCGGAGGGTCGGTAGATCCACCGCTGTTTCAAGGCTCTGCCGAATATGGCGCGTCGATAATCCTTCCCAAACCACGTCAGCGACATACGTAGAGCAGTGATTGAACATGTTCACGCGTATTCGCTCATCGTGAGCGCTGGCCAGAAAGGCGTAACACGAACCAAGACTCGTGCCGACGATACCGAGATCGGTGTAGCCGCGTTGTTCCAACCAGTCGTAGCAGGCGCGCGTGTCTATTACCGCCTGGCGAGTCGCGTCGATTGTACGGCAGATGTTCGCTGACACGGCATAATCGGCACGGCCGAGTTCTTCTGGCATGCGAGCGTCATGGTAGGGAAGACTGAGCCGCAAGGTAGAAATACCAAGCCGCTGCAACCCGCTGCACAGTGCGTTATGTTGGGGCAATTTCGCGTTCCAGTGCGGAAGCAAAACCACCGCCTTACGTCCGCCGCCTCTGGCCGGAAACCAGCGAGCCCGGACAGTGTTGTTCTCCGCAAAAGGCGTCACGACGGGAGAAGTGAAGCTCAGCCACTCGTCTCGAAGCTCAAAGTCTGCGGGAGAATCGTACCCGAAGAACTCACGGCTGCGCTCGATGATGGTCCGGTTGAAGCCGATCACATCCTCGACAGTGCGCAGTTCGCTAGCGGCAGACCCGGACAGCCAGTTTGAAGCCCACTCCACTCCGAGTTCGAAGGGTCGTACGACCCTGTCATTCGAGCGGAAACACAGGTCGTTCTCCCAACGGTCGATAATGCTTCGATAACGGTGCGCGACCGGGCGCAGAACGGTACTCATGCGTTCGAGGCGCAGGGAAGAAAACCAGAAAGAGGGATCATCACCCCTATTTTAGCGAGCCGTCTTTTTCTAAGCTGAGCCTTGAGCCTGCCGAAAACAGCTCATGATTTGGGAGCCGATTGTTAGGAACACGTCGAGATCGAACGGCTTTTGGATATGCGCATCGGCCTGGGGAGCCTTGCGCTCAATAGCGTCTTTAGGGGATGAGCTAAAAATGACAACGACGACGCCAGCCAAGCGGCTATCCGATCGGATGAAGTGGAGGACCTCCACACCATCCCGGCGAGGGATGTTCAGATCGAGCACTACGATGTCGGGACGCTGTCCGGAGAGATACTCAATAGCCGTATCGCCGTCAGACACGGCCGTGGTGAGACAAGCAGGTTCTTCCGCCTGCATCGCTTCCTTTATCAAGTAACTGTCTGCCGGGTTGTCCTCTATGATGAGGACTTCAACAGCCTTGTCAGCGGTCATTCATCCGCTGCCAGCGCTGTGAAATAGAATGTCGATCCCCGATCGACGACAGATTCAACCCACATGCGGCCGCCATAGTGAGTGACGATGCGGTGGCAGAGCGCCAATCCGATCCCCGTGCCAGGTATTTCACGACCATGTAGACGTTTGAATACACCAAAAATCCGTGACCAATGCTGCCTGTCGATTCCTATTCCGTTGTCGCGAACGCTGAAGCGCCACTCGCGGCCGGTTCTCTCGGCCGAGACGTGTATCTCGGGAGTTCGCGGGCCGCTGTACTTGATCGCGTTAATAAGAAGATGTTGAAAAAGTGCGGCGAGATGGGCCCTATGCATCAACACCGATGGAAGAGAATCAGCTGAATGAATCGCTGCGCCAGTCGTGCCGATAGGATCTCGAAGGTTCTCGATCGCGTCTTTCAGAGACGTAGCGCTCGACACCGGCTCGATCACTTCCGGCCCTGAGGTGGCTTTCGTATACGTGAGCAGATCCTGAATCAAACCTTGCATACGGCGCGCCCCGCCGAGGACGATATCGAGGTATCGCTGACTCTTGTGATCGAGATGATTTGAGCAATGCTTCGTGATCATCTGCGCATACAGCGAAATGTCGCGAATCGGTTCCTGTAAATCGTGTGCCGCTGCATAAGCGAATTGCCGCAATTCTTCGTTCTTGTTCAGCAGCAATCGCTCTGCGTTTTTTTTTTCGGTTATGTCGCGCGCTGTTTTACAAGCGCCTTCGATTTCGGACTGCGCGTTATAGATAGGCGACACGGTAAGCGAAATATCGATGAGCCGGCCATCTTTACGGCGGCGGACGGTTTCGTAAGTCTTGACAGTTTCGCCGCGACGGATGCGGGCGAGCGTAGCAGGCATCTCGTTCGCACGATCGGAGGCGGCAAGAACCGATACCGGTTTGCCGATGATCTCCTCAGCTTTATAGCCAAAAATCTTTTCTGCCCCACCGTTCCAGGTGGTGATAAGTCCGTCCAAAGATTCGCCGATAATCGCATCGTTCGACGATTCAACAAGCGCGCTCAAGCGGCTAGCTACTTCGTAAGCTGCTTCCAACTCTTTGAGCCGGTCTTCATTTTCTCTTCGGAGCCGGACAAGTTCACGTTGTGCGTCCTTCAACTCTGAGATGTCGTTGTTTACTTCAACAACTTCCAGGACGTTGTTTGCCCGGCTTTGGTATAAGGACCAGTGACTAACAACGGTGACAACGCGCCCGTCACTCGCGGTGTGGGAGAGTTCTCCGCGCCAGGATCGGTTACCGAGAAATTCTGCCTCGATTTCGGCAAGCGGCCGAGAGAATTGGGTCTTCAGAAGGTCATGCGAGATGCGGCCGACTGCTTCAGAGGCCTTCCAACCATAAAGCTGAGCAGCTCCGGTACTCCAGGATCGGATCGTTCCGTCCAGATCTCGCACAAAAGCCTGAGCGAGGTCTAGAATCTCAAGGAGTTCGCTCTGAACAATTTTGTTCTGCCCAAATTTCAAGGACAAGCCACCGTCTCCAGCGCCCCCGAGAG
>CAVXKV010000012.1:0-24998 GCA_963762455.1 Terriglobia bacterium | reverse complement strand
GGAGCAGTCTGGTAGCTCGTCGGGCTCATAACCCGAAGGTCGCGGGTTCGAATCCCGCCCCCGCTATCGCGGCCGACCAGGAGCTAGGACCCTAAAAAGCCCTGGAATACCGGCCGACCGAGACCTCGAGGGCCACCGCAAGGTGGCCTTCGTCGTTGTGGGGCGTCTACCAATTGGCTACCAATTTTCTCTTGCGCGGCCCCAGCCCCGCCGGGCCAAGCGACTCCCGGGACAAGTTTGCGGGGCCCTCTAGATTTCTGTTTGGCTCGGACATGGGCTCGTTGGAACCCTCATGACCCCTTTCGCTCACTGGCCAATTCATCTGCGCGGAGACGGAGACTGGGACGCTTGGGGCGATGACTGGGCCGATCACGTCGGGAAAATCGCCGACCTCTGGTGGATCTAGGGCGATCGGCTGCTTCCTCGGCCCTCGCTGGCTGCGTGATCGAGGCAGCCGACAGCTCGACTCGGGGGCGTTCTTGTACGAGGTGTCGTGGGAAGACCTGCGCCGCTTGCTGCCGGATCCCGGACTCGCGGAGCTTGAGGCGGGCTGGAAAGCAGCTGGATCTGATCGACCAACTCGATCCAAATGAGCGATATGGCGTCATCTGGATCGAGGAAGGTGAAGCGGCGTTGCCACCCGGGACCAGAGCTGACGCCGAGCAGCCTGGCGAGCATGACGTCCCACCGGATCGACCACCTCAAAGCGAATCTAGACCCATATCGCCGATGTCGTCGCGGCGATCACCCGCGCCCTAGCATCTAGCAGATGAATCGTCGGCAGCGACGGCGGCGACAGGAAAAGCGCACTCATCATGCGAGAACTCAACGTCCGGATCGACCAGCACTGATCCTGAAGCGTGATTCGTTTCCGGAGGTGAATTCGTCACACATCGTGCCGCGCAGCATGTGCCAGCGGGCTTGGGAGACAGGCGAGCAGGTGGCGGTTCATGTCAATGAAGCCGGAGTCCTTGGTCTCGAGGTCCATACGCAACGCGGGAACTCACTCCAGGTACTACCGGCGGACCCGGCCTAGCGGCGAGAAGATCGATGACGTCGAAGCCTCTCTCGCATACGTCGAGGACAAGGCAACCGAGCCACTCAGTCAGTTGATTGCAGGAAAGCCGATTACGGCCGAGCGCAAAGGCGGAGTCGCGCAGCTCCTCGGCCTCCAGATGCTTCGTGGCCCTGCGTTTTTCGAGCACCGGGAGGAGCTGGTCGCGCCGATTATCGATGAGCTTCAGCTGACGGACTTCAAGCCTCGTGCCGTTGCAACGGCCGAGGGCGATCTGCTCAAGCTTCGGGAAGAGCTGAAGGGTGCATACCTCGGCTCCACAGCCAATTTGATGACGGTGCTTACCCGGACTGCGAAGATGGCGGCGCTTGCTCGGCATATGCGCTGGCAGGTCTTGCGGTTTGACGCGCCTGTCCTCGCATACTCAGATCATCCTGTCGTCGTCTGGCCGATGAACCTTGCGCGGAGTGGGCCCTTCTCCCGACAACACCTCGCGCCGCTTGACGCCGTCGAGATCCGTGTGCCGATTGCTCCCACCGCAGCGATTCTGATGACGTGGGTCGATCGAAGCGACGCGGAAGCCGTTCCCTCGGTCAACTCGCCGCCGCTGAATTGAATGCGTCTCACGATTGGGCAGGCGGAGCGACAATGGATGCATCAGCTCGGCGGCGAGCCGGCGGCTGATCTGGGATTCACGCTCCGATTTCTCGGCTGGTGGAACCTGCTTATAACCAATCTGTCGCGCTTCGATCAGCTCGTCGGGCGACCGCCGCGAGTTTTGTGAAGCGCGTGAAGTACAGGACGCACATTCCGACTGTCGAGGTTGTTGTCGACATCGGATCTCCCGCGGAGTCAGCCAGCTTGATCGAACTCACCGTTGGAGCCTTTCCCGCGCTAAGCCGCTGGCCGGCGCTAGAGGCGGTCAGACACCCCGTACCCAATCAGGTGGGCGACATGGATTCGGCCGGACTTACGGTTGTGCGATCGCCGCACCGAGGTCCGGGGGCCTCTTCGAGTGCCGACACGATGTCGCTCCACCACGGTCGGCAGATCTTTTCGGACGTCGAAGTCCCAGAACCGCAGAACGGTCCAGCCAAGTCGAAGCGCAGCTCGCCGTCGATCCTCCGGTCACGCTCAATGTCGAGAGCGATCTTCTCGTCCCAGTAGCTGGCCAGAGCGCCCCCGGGGCGGTGTTGAGACGGATGACCGTGCCAGAACGCGCCATCGATGAAGACGGCTACCCGCCTCCTGACGAACGCGATATCGGGAGTGCCCGGTGCTCGGACGGTAGTGGCAGCGCCGGCCCGGCGCAACCCCGCGGCGTGCAGAGCGCGGCGAAGGATGATCTCAGGCGACGTGTTCTTGCTTCGAACCGCCGCCATGATGCGGCTGCGCTGCTCACGTGTTCGCGTGTCCATCGCGGAGCCGTCACAAACCTGTCAAAAGGCGCCGTTCGATCCGACGGTGCCCAATAAGCTCGCCGAGGATGCGAGGCTCACACGCGAAGAACGGTAATGGCCATTGCATCAATGGGCGCGGTCCGAACAGGCAAAATGCGGACAAAGTCACGCTGCGTCGACCCGTCGCCATCGACCTGGTTCGCCGGGGCCGGAAGGACTAGACGGTCGGGTTCGAGCAGGCGGGCTTCGACATCGCCGCCGCGGTCGAATACGACCCGGTTCACGCCGCGACGCATCAGTTCAACTTCCCGATGAACGGAGGTAATCTGCGCCGATATCTCGCGCCTCCTCGGCGGATCGGCTTCGGGCCGCCGTCGTCGCGGGAGCCCTCCGCCGCCACGAAATAGCGCTTGGGACGGAGAGCTAGGACATCATCTTCGGGGGGCCGCCGTGTCAAGGTTTCTCATTCATCGGGAAGCGACTCATCGACGACAAGCGCAATCAGCTCGTCTTCCACTTCTTGCGCTTCGTCAGCGAACTCAGACCGCGCTACTTCGTGATGGAGAACGTTCCCGGCATGGCCCGGAGGCGGACACGTGAGCATCTTGCGACAGCTGGTGGTCGAGTTTGAGCAAGTCGGGTACTCGGTCGTCGCGCCGCACCGTGTGCTGAATGCTTCCGACTACGGAGTACCGCAGGACCGGAGGCCGGCTGTTCCTCTTGGGAGCGCGTGACGGACAGCCCATGCCACGTTATCCCGATCCCACGGTGCGTCCGCGGCCCAAGAAGAAAAACCGACGGGCCCTTGCGGGACTGACGGTCGATGCTCTCGAAACCGCTGGGACCGAGCGTTGGCGAGGCAATCGGAGACCTTCCCGATCTCGACCGGTTCAACGAACTGCTCACCTCGGACGAGGTGCGGCTCGACGACGACCGCGACGGACCAGATGGAGAGGAACGCCAGCGACTATGTGCGGAAGACTGCGCGGAGCTGAGCAGACGTCGAGGATCTACTCGTCCCGAGACGGGTGGGATCGCGCAGTCATGACGAGTTCGATGAGGACGCGCCACACACCATTGTCGGTAAGGCGATTCGCTGAGACTCGGCCTGGTGAGACAGAACGTGTTAGCCGCTTCTACAGGCCCGATTGGGACGGGCTTTGCAACACGCTCCGCGCTGGGACTGGAAGCGAGAGGGGAGCATTCACGTCGCCAAGACCCATTCACCCGCGGCTCCCCAGGGTTCTGTCGAACCGAGAAGCGGCTCGCTTGCACTCGTTCCCGGACTGGTTCCGGCTGCACGCGACCAGTGGAATGGCTTTCGCCAGATCGGGAACGCTGTCGCGCCGCTGGTAGGTCGTGCAGTCGCTCAGGAGATCGCGGGCGTTACTTCAAGTGTCGCTCCCACCGAAGCCGCTCGAGCCAGTAGGAGCCGGGCGACATCCGGCTCCTGCACATGAAGATGTCGCAGGCAGCCGACTACTTTAGGCGCCGACCGAAGAATGCCATACCGCCGCCCAGCGAAAGTCGTCCGGACCGGGTCCAGCCGCGCTCGCAACGACTTGACCAAGTACCAGAGAATCATCGAGAAAGTCTTCTTGTCGAAGTACAAGAAAGGCGCGACGGAGGTGGTCTTCGACCGCGAGGACATTCCGAAGGCTGCCCGGGCGCTTGAGCCTGGGCCGGCCGAAGAACGTCGGTGATGTGGTCTACGCGTTTCGTTACCGCGCCGACCTCCGGGGCTCCGTCAGGTCGAAGGCGCCTGGCGGACAAGAGTGGATCATCCGCGGTCGCGGGGGCGCCAAGTATGCGTTCGTATTCACGGCTGCCGCTCGCGTGGTCCACCGGACATGATCATGTCCGTGACGCCGATCCTGGACGCTACGCCCGGCATCATCGAGTTGTACGCGTTCTCCGACGAGCAGGCGCTGCTCGCGAAGCTCCGGTACAACCGCCTCGTCGACATCTTCTACCAGGCTTGAAAGACGCAGCAAGACCGATTCTACATGCCGACATCCCGGCTCGGGACATCAATCTCTGTAAACGAGCCTGATCACCTGATCAAGGTCCGTCCATCACTTGGACGAGAAGTCGGCGTTGCTGACATTGAACATTCAGCGCGTTTTACTTCCAAATCATTTGGAAGTAAAACGCGCAAAACCTCATAAAATGACTCTAAAACTAGAAATAATGTGAAGAAAATCACCCGACAACAAAACCTCGCTCATTTCCGAACCTGCGTGTTATTTTTTGGTTCTGCGCGGGTGACCTGACTATGGCAGCCGCATCGCCAGAGGCGAACATGCAGTACTTTGTGATTCTTGCTGGGCGCGACGGGGAACGTAGGCGGACGCATCGCGCAGCTTCTGATCAGGAATCCGCTTTGCAAGAAGGTGCTAGTGGTGACGCGCCGCAAGATGGGATGCCCTTCGCTGACCCCAATGTTCCGAAGCGGCCGTCGTCAACATGGAGCGGCTCGAGGAGGAGGTTGCGCCACACGCCCAAGAAGTCGACGTCGCGCTTGCCGCGTTCGGCGTCGGCAAGGGCAGCGTGGAAATGCCAGAGGAAACCAGGTGCGCAAGATCGAAATCGCCTACCCGCACGCCTTTTGCCGCTCTGCCAAGGCTGGAAGGGTGCTCGTGTGTGCGGGGTGTTGACAGCAGCGGGCGCCGACCCCGAGGCCGGGATGAAGTACGCGAAGATCATTGGCGAGAAGGAACAGGCTGTCGAGTCCGTAAATTCCACTTCCTTGCACTGTACTGTCCGGCGGTCATTCTCGGCAACCCCAACACGCTGGGCGTACTTGGCTACGTCATGCCATGCTGCATTGGGCTATGCCGTCAAAGTATCACTCGATCCACCAGAACGACCTTGCGCGCGCGATGGTGGCGCAGTCACAGCAGGCGTTTCTCGCCATCGCGCAAGGCAACGCTCCCAAGCAGCCTATCGTGAGATCCTGGATACAGGAGATGAAGCCCTTCTTCCTGGACGGCGACAGCGACGAGCGTTGAGCAGCAGCAAGCTGCTTGTGCACGATCACTGACATTCCCTTTCGACAAGTTCTCTTATCGAACTACGCCCAGCCCGAGACCCTTGCGTATTCACGGATGCTGTGACCGGAAACCTGCAACCACGCTAGAGTAGGCGGGATGTCCGCACGCTGCCGGCCCGCCGTTCGCTTTGCCTTACTGCTTGACCAAACTCCCCTCGCCCGGCCAAACCTCTACGGGCGCCGCTTTCTGCTTCCGCGCCCGTCGATGTGTGAAGCGGTCCAGATACACATAAATCACCGGCGTGATGTAGAGCGTAAGCAGCTGCGAAACAATCAACCCGCCGACCACCGCAATACCAAGCGGACGCCGTGCTTCTCCGCCTGCGCCTGTGCCAAACGCGATCGGAAGCGTCCCAAGCAACGCCGCCATCGTCGTCATCATGATCGGCCGAAAACGCTGCAAGCAGCCTTCGAAGATCGCTTCTTCCGGCGACTTGCCTTCGTTCCGCTGCGCCGCGAGCGCGAAATCGATCATCATGATCGCGTTCTTCTTCACAATGCCGATCAGCAGGATGATGCCAACGAACGAGTAGAGATTCAGATCTTCGCCGAAGAGCAGCAAGCGTCAGTCAAGCGCTCCGATGCCAGCGGCCGGCAGACCCGAGAGAATCGTGATCGGGTGAATGAAGCTCTCATACAAAATCCCCAGCACCAGATAAATCACCACGACGGCAATGAGCAAAAGGATGCCAAGATCCCGCAACGAATTCTGGAACGCCGCGGCCGTCCCCTGGTAGCTGAAGCTAATCGTGTCGGGCATGCCGACCTGACGGGCCGCATCGTCGATCAACTTGGTCGCCTGGCTCAGTGCGACTCCCGGCTTTAGATTGAACTGGAAGTTGACCGCAGGCAGCTGTCCGATGTGGTTTACGCTTAGCGGCGCAACCGTCTGCTTCAAATCGCTCACCGCGGATAAGCGGAACCATTTTGCCCTGGCTCGATCGGATGTACAGATCCTGTAGTGCCGCGGGATCGCGCTGATACTGCGGCAGCACTTCGAGGAGCACGTCGTATTGATCCGTCGCCGCCGTGATGGTCGTTACTCGCCGGTTGCCATAGGCATCGTAAAGCGTGTTCGCGATCGCATCGGGATTCACGCCCAACGCCAGCGCCCGATTCCGGTCGATGTGCACATCCAGTCGCGGACTGCTTAAACGCAGATCGCTGAAGATGTCCTGTCAACTGCGGAATGGAGCGCAATTTTGCTTCAAGGACCGGCGCCCATTTGTAGAGCTCGGCTGTATCCGCATCCTCCAGCGCCACTGAATACTGGCTTCGGCCCTCATTCTGGCCGAGCGTAATCAGTGGCGGCGATTGCAGGAACACCATCAGCCCCGGGATCTTCATGAACTGCTGCTGAAGCTGGCCGATAATCACGTTCACTTTCGGCCGATGTTTGTCTTCCTTTAAATCCATGAACATGAATCCCTGGTTCTGCCCCCCGTTGCCCACTCCCGAACCATAGTTCCAACCCACGGATTCTTTCCAGCACCTTGTTGACCTGCTCCATCAAACCGACCATCTTGTCGAACGAGGTATCTTCGGATGCTTCGCCGCCGCCGAATGCAAACCCCTGATCGACGGTCGGCATGAACCCTTTTGGCATGACGACAAACAGATAAACGGTGCAATCGTCAGACCAACGCTTGTTAGCAATGTCAACTTCCGGAATCGCAGAACAAATTGCAAGAGTGCGCCGGTACGTGTTGTTGAGCCAAACGAAAAATTGCTCCGACGCTCGGTAAAACGCACCCTAGGATGCCTTTCATGCCGGAGAAAGCGGCTGCACAGCATCGGTGTCAAAGTCAACGAAATGACACCTGAGATCAAAACCGCAACCGCAATGGTGATCGAGAATTCGCGCAGCAAGCGCCCGATAATGCCGCTCATGAACAACACCGGAATGAACACCGCAACCAGCGAAACCGTCATCGACACAATGGTGAAACCCACCTCGCGCGCACCCTCGATCGCAGCCTCCAGACGCGACTTGCCCATCTCCATGTGCCGCACGATGTTCTCGAGCATCACGATCGCATCGTCTACTACGAAGCCGACGGAAAGCGTCATCGCCATCATCGACAACATGTCGATCGTGAATCCCAGCAGCTTCATTGCCGCAAATGTGCCGAGCAGCGATAGCGGTACCGCCAGGCTCGGAATCAAAGTCGCCGAAATGTTACGCAGGAAGAAGAAAATTACCCAGATCACCAGGCAGATCGTCAGGATCAAGCGTGAACTTCACATCCGCAATCGACTCTCGGATGTTCTGCGAAGCGTCAAAAGCCTTCCCGATCTCTACTCCCGCGGGCATCGACTCTTTCAAGTTCGGCAAGAGCGCTTTCACGGCATCCGCCACCTGCACCGTATTCGCCCCGGGCTGCCGCTGAACCGCAACGATCATGCTCGGTGTTCCGTGAATCCAGAACCGCGTCTTGTTATTGCTTACGCTGTCGAGGACATTGCCAAGCTGACTCAATCGCAGCGGACTGCCGTTCTTGTAAGTAACGATCAGCTGCTTGAATTGCGACGCGCTAGTGAGCTGACTGTCGGACGCAACCGTGTACGCCTTGGTGTAACCGTAAAGCGATCCTGCCGGCAGATTCACGCTACCGCTCGATAGCGCGCGTCCGAACCTGCTCCAGATCCACCTGGTACGCGGCGAGCTTTGCGGGATCTGCCTGCACGCGCACCGCATATTTCTGCGCCCCGAAAACCTGCACCTGCGCCACGCCGCTCACCATCGAAATTCGCCGCGCCATCGTCTGCTCGGCATATTGATCCAGCTGCGACATCGGCATGGTCTTCGATGAGACTGCGATGTATAGAATCGGCTGCGCCGCCGGGTTAACTTTCGAATACGACGGCGGCGCGGGCATGTTGGTCGGCAGGTTGCCCTGCGCGCTCGAAATGGCCGCCTGCACGTCCTGTGCGGCCGCATCGATCGTTCGGCTTCAAATCGAACTGCAGCGTGATGTCGATGTCGAGCCGAGCGAGCTCGAAGACGACATGCTGTTGATGCCGTCGATATTTGAAAACTGATTCTCGAGTGGAGTGGCGACCGACGCCGCCATTACGTCCGGATTCGCCCCGGGAGCGATGCCTGCACCTGAATTGTCGGATACTCCACTGCCGGAAGATTGCTCACCGGCAGCGTGAAATAGCTCAGCAATCCGAACGCAAGAATGCCGGCCATGATCAGCGTCGTGGTGATCGCGCGGCGTATAAAAAAATCTGTAAAGTGCATTCGCTGCCCCTTAAGAGTTATCGCTATCGGCCTTGTGGCCCCTGTCGCCAACTTGCGTCTGCTGATTGCCGAGCAGCTTCACCTTTGCGCCCGGCATCAAGTCGCATCTGTCCTTCGGAAATCACCATCTCGCCCGGCTGCAGCCCGCTGCCAATTACCGCCTGCTCGACAGACTTGGCCGGCTTATAAATCCGCAGAACGTTTACCGGCCGCATCCCCACCGTGTTCGTCCCCGCGTTCATCACCCACACATACTTGCCTTGTGGCCCGTTTTCTACCGTGCTGCTCGGAATCAGAATTCGATCATGCTCCAGATTCAGCGTCGCTTGCACATTGACGAACTGGCCCGGGCCACAGCGTATGATTCGGGTTCTGAAACTCCGCTTTCAGCTTGACCGCTCCGGTTGTAGTATCCACCGTGTTATCGATGAATTTAAGCTGGCCAGTTACGGTTTCGTCGTCTCCGTTCGTCGCCTGAATCACCAGCGACTTCCGAGCGTTGTACTTCTGGACTTCCGGCAAAAGCTGCTCCGGCAAACCGAAGCTCACATAAATCGGCGAAATCTGCAGAATCGTTACCAGCGCAACGTCGTTATCTTTCACCAAATTCCCAGCCTTCACCGCAATTGCCCCCGCTCGCCCTGAGATAGGTGCCGTGATCTTCGTGTATTCGAGCTGCAACTGCGTCTGCCCAAGCCGGGCACGGTCTCCTTTGAGCGAGGCCACCGCGCTTTCAACAGCAGCCTCGTCCGCATCGAGCGAGGCCTGCGTCGATGAATTTGTCGCCACTACCTGCTCGGTCTGCTCCTTCGAGAAGATGCCCTCTTTCGAAAGTTGAAGTCCACGGTCGGCCGCCGCCTGCGTCTGTTTCAAATTTGCCTGATCTTTGATGACGTTCGCGCGAGCTTGCTGCTCGAGCGCGGCATCCTTTGCCAGATCCGCGTTGATCTGCGCGATCTGCCTTTGCAGCGGTTCTGGGTCGATCTCGAACAGCAACTGCCCTTTTGATACGTTCTGCCCTTCCTGAAAATCGACGCGCAGCAACTGCCCTGCCACCCGCGACTTCACATCGACACTATTGATTGCCTCCACATTGCCCACGGCCGTAACGTTGAGCGGGACATCCGTCTACCACAGCCGGTACCGCGCGTACCGGAACTTCCATCGCCATCATCATGGCCATTGCGTTGGGCTGCTGTGCTTTCTTGGCGCAGGAAGCAAGCCCCAAAACGGCCGCCATCATACATAAAACGGAAAAAACAGGCTTCATTGAGGGTGTTTTGTAGACAGTCCTAGTAACTTTTCAGGGGCGGATATAACCATGGTCACACAAGCACACGCACCTGCGCATAGCAAATACGAAGCAAAGGAGAAAAGGTTCCGCTTTTATGATTCCTTGCCGCTGCCGTGGGATTCTGGATGCGACATGGTCGTTTCGGTTCCGGGACGAGTCAACCTGATCGGCGAGCACATCGACTATCACGACCTCCCCGTGCTGCCCATGGCGATCCAGAGGCGTGTTTCGATTACCTTTGAACCTAGAAACGACGGCCAAATCCAAGCGACCTCCGAGCTATACGGCCAGCGCCTGTTGCAGCTGAACGAAGAACCAGCGCCCCTTCCTCCAGGCGATTGGGGAAATTATCTAGTGGCGGCTATTCGCATGGTCCAAGCTCGCTGGCCTGTCTCGCGAGGGATCGATGCTGCGATTTCATCCGATCTCCCGTCCGCGGCAGGTCTCTCGTCTTCGTCCGCTTTGCTGACGGGTTTCGCCCTTTGCCTGCTCTATGCGAACGCAATCTACCCTACAGTCGAGGAGCTCATGGCCGTCTTGCCGGAAGGTGAGCAATTCGTCGGGACACGCGGCGGCGGAATGGATCACGCGGCGGTACTGGCCTCCAAAGCCGGTTGTGCTCTTCTCCTTCGTTTCGCGCCCCTCCGTCTGACACACATTCCGATCCCGCCGGACTGGGCCTTTCTGGTTGCGCACAGCTTAACTCTCGCGGAGAAATCCGGCCCGGTGAAGCTCGAATACAACCGGCGGCGTACGGCCGGGGTAAACGCTCTCAAAAAACTGGGCCTCATCAACTATCGTGAAGCCATACCTGAACTGGAAGTTATGAGCCTCGACCCGGATGAGCGCGGTGCTTTTCTCCACTCTCTCGGAGAGTCCCGACGCGTCGAGTCTGCGGTCGAAAGCCTTGCGCGCCAACCAGATCGAGGAGTTTGGCCGATTATTATCGGCCTCACACGCGAGCCTCCGCGATGACCTGCGCGTCAGCAATGCCGCTCTGGACGAATTAGTCGACTGCGCGCTTGCCGCCGGCGCTCTCGGAGCCCGGCTTACCGGCGCCGGTTTCGGCGGCTGTGCAATCATCCTCTGTAAAATGCCTGACCGTGAACGCCTTCGCTCCCGGCTAATTGAAAAATTCTACGCGAAGCGCCCTGGCTTCGATCCTTCAAAACACCTTATTGCTGCTGAACCTTCCTCGGGAGCCCTGTTTGCCTGAACTCTCACACGCAGTCATCCTGGCCGCCGGGCGCGGCACGCGGATGGGCAACATAACTCAGGAAATTCCTAAGCCTATGCTCCCGATCCATGGCCGCCCGATGCTCGATCACATCCTCGGACGCCTCGGAACGGTCGGAATTACCCGCTTCTTGATCGTCATCGGGTACCACGGTGAGGTTATCGAACAACATTTTGAAAAAACGAACCCACACGGTTCGAAACTCGAGTTCGTTCGGCAAAATCCGGTCAACGGAACCGGCAGCGGCGCCCTGCTCGCCCGCCAATTCGTTTCGCAAAATCCGTTTCTGCTGACCTACGGCGACATCCTCTGCGACCCCGCCGAATACACCCGCGCGGCGGAGATCTTGCTAGCTGACGAGAAAACCGTCGCTGCAGTGGCCGTCAAAGCTGTCGATGATCCCTGGCAGGGCGCCGCTGTCTACGAGGAGCACGGCCGCATTACCCGCATGATTGAAAAGCCGCCCAAGGGCCAATCCACCACGAACTGGAACAGCGCCGGGTTTTACACCTTCCGCCCCGTGGTCTTCGAATACCTGGCGAAACTTCGGCCCTCCCCTCGCGGCGAATACGAGCTCACCTCGGCCTTGGACAGCATGCTGGCCGACGGCCTCGACCTGCGCGTCTCGCCTGTCGAAGGAACGTGGCGCGACGTAGGCCGCCCGGAAGATCTGGCCGCTATGAACGCCTAAGCGCGGACGCCCTCGAAGTGCTCTTCGATCTCTTCCAAGGTCTTGCCTTTCGTCTCCGGTAGGAAGAAAACAGCCGTCACTAGGTAGATCACCGTAAATCCGGCAAACAGGAAGAACATCGTCGAATATCCGTAGTTCCCCACAATCGGCAAGAAGATGGCCGCCAGCGTCGTCGAGACGATCTGGTTGATCACCAGCGCAATGCTCATGCCGTTCGACCGGATCCGGGTTGGCATCAGTTCCGAGAGCGCTAGCCAGACGCACACTCCCGGCCCGACCGCGTAAAACGCCATGAACAGGTAGAGGCTGATCGCCACCAGCCAGCCATTTCCCGATCCCGGCACCGCGCTCACTGGCGCCTTTTGGATCTTCAGAGGAGCAGTTTTCGCCGCCGCTAAATCCGCCAACGGGTTCTTGAAAAATGCCTCGACTCGATTCGAGGGAACGCAACTCTCTCGCGTGATCTTGATCTCCGGACTTGCCGGGTCGTCCGAGCGCGCCACATTGGTGGCCGCCGTGAAATCGCCGTACGAATAGATCACTGTCAAAGCCGCGCGGCCAGCGTCAATCGCCTTTCCCGCAAGAAGCCTGCCCGCTTCAGCCCGATCGAAATGCAGCATGACAGTCTGATCCGGCTGAATCGCCGCCTGAAGCGCGTCCCGCACGTCCACGTTCGATTTTTCGGTCCGTAAGAAAAGCAGCCCGGTAATGCCCAACGAAAGAATGATGCCCACCGTACCCACGGTCAGCAGGAACTTGCGCCCTTTTCGATCGACCAGTGTGAAACCCACAATCGTCGTCAGGAAGTTCACCAGCGTAAACACGACGTAGCCCCAGTGCGCCTGCACGTCGGACAATCCGCTCTGCAGAAGAATGTTGGTGTTGTAGCCGATAATCGAGTTGATCCCGCACGCGGTGTTGCAGAACAGAATGACGCAAGCCAGCACAAACGGAATCACGTACTTCCGCCGTAGCAGCGACTCCCTGACCCTCCCGCTCGTCGAGGCTTTCCGCTTCTCCGTAACCGTCGTCTCTTCCATCTCGTGCAGCTCGAACTCCGCTTGTTCCAAAGTGCGGGAACGAAGAAGCGCGGTGCGTGCCGCGTCAATTTTGCCCTTGCGAAAGAGCCAGCGCGGAGATTCCGCCACCAGCAGACTTCCCATGACAAACAGCACGCCCGGCGGTAGCGAAACCCAGAAAATCCGCCGCCAAGCCTGATCCTTAAACGCAAACAGAGAAGCCGCATCGGCCACCCGAGTCACATCCGCCACTCGGTAACTGTAATAGATCCCGATCAATGCCGCGGATACAATACCCAGCGTCAGCAGCCACTGAAAAATGCCCGTTCCCTTACCTCGGCTCGAGGCGCCCAAACACTCCGCCAGATACAACGGCACGACCACACCGATAAAACCGCCGCTGATCCCCTGCAGAAGCCGCCCGAAAAACAGCGGCCCGTATCCGTGGGAAAGCGCAATCATCGGAATGCTGACCACGAAGGTGAGCCCGCTCAAAACCATCAGGGGCTTTCGTCCCATGAAGTCCGCCAGTAAACCGGCGAAGAGCGTTGAGATCACGCTTCCAAGCAGCACGGCCGCCACAATGATTGAAAGCTGGCCCGCATTCAAGCCCGACGTGGCTTCTAAATACGGCAGCGCGCCGCCGATGATGCCGACGTCCACTCCATACAACAATCCGCCGAGTCCTGCTACCAGCAGCAGGAAACGGTTATAGCTGGATGGGCGCATCTATGCAGTATTACAGTGTCGGCGAGTTATCGCCAAGCATGGCGTGGCGAATCAGCTCAATGGGAACGCCGCCCTGCTGCATGAACTCGTTGTGAAACTTCTCGAGCGAGTAGTTCGCGCCCATCTTCGCCTTATAGTCTTCTCGTAATTTCAGGATTTCAAGCTTGCCCAGTGTGTAAACAAGATAGGTGGGATCCGATGTGCCCCGCTTGGTTTCGCGAGTCGAATAGTCTCGCGACATGTAGCCCTCTTTCATAAAGAAGTCCACGCTCTGATCGAAGGATCGCTTGCCCGAATGCATTTCGATCCCGACAATGTACCGGCAGTTTCGCAGCAGCGCGTCGAGCAGTTGTCCCACTTTTAGCTCGGGATCGCCATTTCCGTAACCTTGGTCTAACATCATCTGCTCTGTGTAATGCGCCCAGCCCTCAATGTTCGATCCACAGCCGATCAACTTGCGCACCTTTGACTGCACCCGCTGAAACCAGAGCAATTGAACGAAGTGTCCTGGATAGGCCTCATGAATCGCCGTGCTCGCGATCGTGCCGCGATTGAACGCGGTCATGAACTCCTCAACCCGTTGCGCCGGCCAGTCCTTTTCGGGCAATGTCACATTGAAGTACGATTCCGTCGCGACCTTCTCATAAGGACCGGGCGTATCCATAGACGCCGTCGTCAAAGCGCGCATGAACGGCGGTGTCTCTTCGAGAATCGGCCGCGTGGTCCCGGGAATCGTTATGATCTGATGCGTATCGATGAACCCGATCAGTCCATCGAAAGTGTTCCGAAAACTTTGCAGCAGTTTATCCGGCGCAGGATGGTCCCTTTCATAACCTTCTGCAATCTGCTGCGGTGTCTTGTTGGGATCGATCTGCTTGCAAAGCTCGACCAGCTTCCCCTGATTCTCGTGCAAGTTCTGATACCCGCGAGCAAGCAGCTGATCGAGCGGCAGATCTACCATCTCGTCGTACATCACTTTCTTGTGATACGCATCTGCGCCGATGCGGAAGTCTCCGTGCGACTTCGGCAGCAGATCCGTCTTGATCCATTGCTGGTACTGCTTAAGAGCACTGATCGTTGCCTGATTTGCCCGCTGAAACTGAGTAAGAAGGCCCTGATCCTTGACGTCGGTGAAAGCTGCCGGAACGTCGTTCTCAAAAAAGCTCTGAATGCCCGGTAGCTGTTCAAGCGCCACTTCGCTATAAATCTGCGGCGGGTTTTTGAGCACCTGTTTTGCATCCTCGAAAACCTGCGGAATTTTGCGCTCGCGCGAGATCACGTCCCGTAACCGCTCTTCGGGCGGCGCGAACTTCCGGCTGATAAGTCCGAAAATAGAGTTCGTTACCCCGCTCGAGTAAACATCGGGGTTCTTTTCCCACTGCCGGATCGTCTGTTGATTCAAAAGATCGCCGTGCAGATGGGAAATCACCCAGTCGCGGTCATCCGATTGAGGCATCTTGCCAAACTCAGGAAGATACTTCTGATCGAGCGCGATTTGCTTTTCCACGCCGGCTCGCGAATAGTCTTCAAGCTGTTCATCGTACGGTCGATGAAAGCCCGCTGCCGTGGCGGCTGTCGGATTCAAATGAAAGTAATCATCGAAGTATCGATCGACCAGCGCATCGAATGAAGTCTGAGCTGTCATAACAGCAGCGCTCGTTAACAGGAGCGCGACGAATTTCATCCCGTCATTATAGAGCCCACTACAATGAAGCGAACGCGTTAACTCCTGTGCCTTTTCCCCCAGTCGACGAACAACTGACCTACATCAAGAAAGGTCTTGCCGAGCTCATTCGCGAAGAAGAATTGCGCGAGCGCCTGACTGTCTCCCGAAAAGAAGACCGCCCAATCCGCGTAAAAGCCGGTTTCGACCCGACTGCGCCAGACCTGCATCTCGGCCACACCGTGCTGCTTCGCAAGATGAAGCACTTTCAGGATCTCGGTCATACAGTGATTTTTTTGATTGGCGACATGACCGGCCTGATCGGCGATCCAACCGGCCGTAACGTCCTGCGTCCTCCCATGACGCGCGACGAAATCAATCGAAATGCCGAGACTTACAAAGAGCAAGTCTTCAAGATTCTTGACCGGGATAAGACCGAGGTCCGCTTTAACAGCACCTGGCTTGAGCCGCTCACGTTTGAAAATCTGATCCGCCTCTGCTCGAAGTACACCGTCGCCCGCCTGCTCGAACGCGATGACTTCAGCAAGCGTTACAAAGAGGGTGTGCCGATTTTCGTGCACGAGATTTTGTACTCGCTCGCACAGGGCTTCGACTCCGTTGCGCTCGAGTGCGACGTAGAGATGGGAGGCACCGACCAGAAATTCAATCTTCTTGTTGGCCGCGAGCTGCAGAAAGACTACGGCCAGCCTTCGCAGATCATCGCGATGGTGCCGATCCTCGAGGGACTGGACGGCGTCGAGAAAATGTCGAAGTCGAAAGGTAATTACATCGGCATTGCGGAACCGCCCAAGACGATGTTTCGCAAGGTCATGCAGATTAGCGACGAGCTCATGTATCGCTACTACGAACTGCTGACCGATATGCCGGTGAGCTCAATCGCTCAACTTCGCGAAAATATCGTAGCCGGCGCGCGAAATCCGATGGAAGCCAAAATGGAACTGGGTAAACGCATCGTCGCCGATTTCCACTCGCAAGCCGAGGCCGACGAAGCCGGTGCTGCCTTCGACCGGGAAGTGCGTCAGGGGCTCGAGCCTGCCGATACCGAGACCGTCGATCTTCCTCCTCAAGCTGTGACAGACAAAGGTATTCGGGTGGACAAGCTGCTCGCTACCATCAGTCTGACCGATAGCGTGAGCGACGCCACACGCAAGCTAAAGGCTGGCGCCGTCGAGATCAACGGGAACATTCATAAGGACCTTCTGCTTCCGGACGCCCGGGGCGTTCTCGTTGTCCGCGTCGGTAAAAAATGGAAGCGGATCAACGCCGGTTGAGCCACTTTGGCATATGATGATCCCGTACCCACAAGGAGCAGAATATGGCTACCGTCCTTACCGAACCCCAATCGACGCAGACGCCGATTAAACAAACCAAGATCCTGATCGACAACAGATGGGTCGACAGCGTCTCTGGTAAGACTTTCGAAACAATCAATCCGGCGACCGGCGATGTCCTCGCGAGCGTTGCCGAAGCGGACGCGGCAGATGTCGATCTCGCCGTAAAAGCTGCGCGAAAAGCATTTCACGCAAAGGCTCAATGGCGGCGCATGTCCGCCTCCGAGCGAGGCAAGCTGCTCAATCGCCTCGCGGACCTGATCGAAGCCAACATCGAAGAACTCGCGATGCTTGAGTCGCTCGACAACGGCAAGCCGCGCCACGTTGCCCGGGCAGCCGACCTCCCGCTCGTTATCGCCTGCTATCGCTACTACGCAGGTTGGGCCGACAAAATTCAAGGAAAAACGATACCGATCAACGGCGATTACTTCTGCTACACGCGCCACGAGCCTGTCGGTGTTGTCGGCCAGATCATCCCCTGGAATTTTCCGCTGCTGATGCAAGCCTGGAAGCTTGCTCCGGCTCTAGCCTGCGGGAACACCGTCGTTATGAAGACCGCCGAGCAGACACCGCTAAGCGCTCTTCGCGTTGGTGAACTCATTGTCGAAGCCGGCTTTCCGGAAGGTGTGGTCAATATTCTTCCCGGTTACGGTCCAACCGCGGGCGGCGCGATTGCCCGTCACATGGACATCGATAAAGTCGCCTTCACCGGGTCTACCGAAGTCGGTCATCTCATCATGAAGGCGGCTGCGGAATCGAACCTCAAACGCGTCACTCTCGAGCTCGGTGGCAAGAGCCCCAATATCGTTTTCGCCGATTCCGACATGGACCAGGCTGTAGAAGGCTCGCACTTCGCACTCTTCTTCAATCAGGGACAGTGCTGCTGCGCGGGTTCGCGTGTGTTTGTCGAGGAGAAAGCCTACGACGAGTTTGTCGAGCGCAGCACCGATCGCGCCAAACGCCGTCGAGTGGGCGATCCGCTCGACCGCGTTACAGAGCAAGGTCCGCAAGTCGACAACGACCAGTTCAACAAAGTGCTGAGCTACGTTCAATCCGGCAAACAGGAAGGCGCCAAGCTAATGTGCGGAGGCGAGCGCGTCGGCGAGCGCGGCTACTTCGTCGCTCCAACCGTTTTCGCCGATGTGAAAGACGACATGAAGATCGCCCAGGAAGAGATCTTTGGACCTGTCATGAGCATCCTTAAGTTCAAGGACATGGACGAGTTGGTGGATCGCGCCAACCAAACCATCTACGGTCTTGCCGCCGCGGTCTGGACGCGTGACATCGGTAAAGCGCACCACATCGCAAACAACGTTCGCGCCGGTACCGTCTGGGTGAACTGCTTCGATGTCTTCGACGCGGGCGCGCCTTTTGGCGGATTCAAACAATCGGGCATCGGCCGCGAATTGGGCGAGTACGGGCTGCAGCAGTATTCGGAGGTCAAGACCGTCACGGTAAAACTTTAGGCCGCGACTTGCACCGGGATAACGCCGCGCGACTTAATGATCTGCAGAATGCGATGCTCTGATCGCCTGTATATCGCGTAAATCGCCGGCGCTCCCGGTATCCCGTTCGCCTGATCGTCCCGTATGATTAACCACGCTTCGTGATGCACCATCACGGGGCTCCCGAACGGCTTCATCGTTTCTTCTGAGCGGCCTTTGAATACCTGAAAGTCGTTCAGGGGTCGTACAGTTTTCGCCGAGTGCGAGTTGAGTTTCATATCGATTACTCGGCGCTCGCAAGCTTCCCGGCAAGTGCATCGGTAGCGATTCGTAACAATTCTTCGGCTTTTGGGGTGAAATCGAACTCGTTCGAAAACCGGCGCAGTTGCGTATTGAAGGCGCGCCGCAGCAGCACCGTCGCATTTTCCATCCCGATCTTTGGAAGGTCGATAATGGCAAATTTAAGTAGACTGTCCATCAGAACGGTCTCGACATTCAACATCTTGTACAGAGCCCGCCGATTTTTGGAAACATACTTGACCACTTCCTTGCTCCGGTAAGCGAAATAATGCTCGCGCGTGAACCATCCAAAGCGTTTGGTGTCTAGTGTCTTCAACTCTCGGCCCAGCCGGTATGCCGCCGAGGCAAACGCTTGGTTAAGAGGTCCGGTCTGCTGAATGTCGTACGTAAAAACGTTTGTCGGCCGCCCCGCGAATGGGTGCGTACATTGGTAGACCAAAATCGGGTAAGCGGTGTGCGGCCGCAACAGGATCTCGGTATTCGCGTTAAACCACTCGCGAACCCAGCCGCGCAGGGCCGTCTGAATTGCTTTCGAAACTGTCGAGTAGGTTGGAAAGTAAGCGGGCGTTCGCTCTTTGGGAGCGCGCTCCCAAACGGCCAGATCCAGTTTATTATCCGTGCTCTGCGGCACGATTTCTTGTGCGTCGTTTTCCGGCGCAGGCGTTTCAATCAGAGTTTCCAATTCGGCCTCCCAAAATAAAAAACCGGGGAAAGCCCCCGGCCGAGATGTCTGAACTCACTCGCGAACGAATCCTTGCGAGCGACTAAAACCTAGCACATTAACCCCTCAAAACGAACTTTGAATTGAGGAAGGAAAGGAAAGAACGCTTGTAACCTCTACATTCCGGGTAAGTAAACAAATTTTCTATTTATTTTCTACTTCTGTGACCGGTATTGCTCGAACCGCAAAACTGTACCTCGGCAGCCGATCATTGCGACAGCTGACTAGCGTTGACCGCTTGCGGTTTCCGGCGCACGGCATCCCATTAGGACAAACGCGCTGAGCAGCAGGGGTATGGTAGCGATCCAAATTACTTGCGAAAAGAGATTGTGATCCCCCAACTTCCCTATTAGCGGAGAGATGACCGTCTGCAGCAGGCCGAACGCGCAGGTTAGGCCAGCCAGCGCGAGACCGGATCGCTCCGGCCCATAGAGATCGATTGGAAGTGCGTAAATGTTCACGCTCCCTGACAAAGCGAAAAAGTAGCTTAGCGAAATTCCCGCTGTTGCCCATCCGGCATTTGGAGCAAGCGGTAATAACAAGGCGGATAACGAACAGATTGCACTCACCCAAACGGCTTTCCGGCGAGCCGCCAACGGCGTCTGGTTTCTTCTCATCCAATGAAGCGAAAGCCAGCCGCCGAAGAAGCCGCCCGCGTTTGAGAGGAGCGAGGGAATCCAGACGTACTTCGCGGTTTCTTGAGTGGTCAGGTGCTGAACGTGAACCAGGTAAAGCGTGATCCAGTTTGTCCAGAGCGAGTAGCCGGTCATCCAGAGCACATTTGCCAGCATGAGCAACAGGAGATTGCGCTCTCTGAAGATGGTAAAAGCCGGGCGGTGCGCGATTTTCGTATCGATGAATTCGGAGTGCCGGTAGCGCGCTGGGATAAGCCGACTTACGGCGAGCCATATCGGAATCCATAAGAATCCAAGAAATCCGTTGATCATAAAGGGCGCGCGCCAGCCGTGCTTGGCGGCATACACGACCCAAAACGCTCCAATGACGCCAGCAAAACTCAGCCCGATCTGATTCGCAGCCGCGCCCAGGGCACGCTCTTCGGGCTTGAGATAGATTCCGTTGTTTTTACCCACGGCAGGCACACCCGCCGATTCACCGAAGCCTAGCGCGACACGACTCGCGGTCAACCCTCCGAACGTGCGTGCAAGGCCGTTGCCTATCGCGGCGATTGACCACCAGGAGACTGCTCCCGTGATCGTGCGGTTGATACCGAAGCGGTCGAGCATCCACCCGGTTGCTAGCGAGCCGACCGCATAAGGCACGGAAAACGCAGAGATGAGGTAACCGTACTGAGTCATGCTCAAATGCATCTCGGCAAGGATGAACGGCGAAAGCAGGCTCAGCAGCGTGCGATCCAAATAGTTCAAGGAAGAGGAGATAATGAAGATACTGACCGCAACCCAGCGCAAAGAGAAACTTGAGGGCATAGAAGGCAATTAACCATGATCAGGCAGAGCACGATTAACCGTCGTAGGCTTTTGCATGGCGCTGCTCTCGCTTCGGTTGCCTCCATCTCGGGACGACTTGGCAGCGGGGCTCCCCGGGCCGATGGGGAGGGCGGGGAAGCGGGAGGTTGCGTCACCGATGTCGGCAATATCCGCGTCGGACATTTTACCGATACGCGCCGGCCAACCGGATGTACTGTCGTTCTCTTTCCTAGAGGTGCAGTGGGCGGTGTAGATGTCAGGGGTTCATCGCCCGGCACACGCGATACGGAGCTTCTTCAGCCGACGAACACGGTCGAACGCGTGAATGGCTTCGTTCTTTCAGGCGGGAGCGCTTTTGGTCTCGAAACGGCAAGCGGCGTCATGCGCTATCTCGAGGAAAACGGGCAGGGCTATCACATGGGCTCGGTTGTTGTTCCTATCGTTCCTACGGCAATCCTCTTCGATCTGAATGTGGGTGATGGAAAGATTCGTCCCGATGCAAACGCCGGATATATAGCTTGCCTGAACGCTAGCGATTCATACGTCCGTGAAGGCAACGTGGGGGCCGGCGCCGGCGCAACAATAGGCAAGTTTTTCGGCTTCCGTTCTGCCATGAAGGCCGGGATCGGCACGGCAAGTATCCGGGTAGGCGATACGGATCTGATGGTGGGTGCAATCGTTGCCGTAAACGGAGCGGGTGACGTAATTGGCCGGAACGGCAGAATCATTGCAGGCGCGCTTACCGAGGACGGCACGCAGTTCCGGGACACAACTGCGCAAGTGATCGCGGGCACACTTCTGAAAGGCCATCGAGAGCACACACGACCGGGCATGAACACTACCATCGGCGTTGTCGCTACAAATGCCGTCATGACCAAAACCGAGATGACGAAAGTGGCGCAGATGGCGCACGATGGAATGGCTCGAAGCATTAGTCCCGTGCATACAGCCGCGGACGGGGACGCCCTGTTCGCGGCCGCAACTGGAAGCGGCAAAACTAAAGCCGACGTGACAACCATCGGCGTAGCCGCCGCTGAAGCCGTAGCGAGGGCGATTAGACGCGCGGTCTTTACGGCCACAGGCGTTCCAGGCTATCCTGCGCACCGCGACCTCCCGGCAGGTCTTCGCGAATCGGCCTAGTAGTGGAATACGAGATTATTACTATGCGCAATGATCAGGTAACTACCAACGAATGTTGCGCGACTGCATGGTTTCGGCTTCGACGTTTACGGTCTCGTCGTGCCTTTGCGATCCGTTCAGCAGTGTGATTCGATGCATGCCCGCTGAAAGGCGCAGACTTGCAGGAGTTTTCCCGTAATCGTTTCCGTCGACGAAAATGCCTGCTCCGGCCGGAGTCGAATTTAGGATGAGGAGGCCGAAACTTTGAGCAAGCTGGATGTACAAACTGCTCGTATCCGGCACAGAGAAGATACGCTGGGCGATTGCATAGCCGTCTAACTGCGCTGTTAACGTATGACGTCCGGCCGGCAAAGTCATTGTGCAAGGAGCATGGCACGTCGCATCCGAGCGTCCGTCAACGGCAATGCGCGCTCCAGGCGGGTCCGTGAGGAGTTCGACATCGGCAGTTCCGCCGGCGTTTGGGGCGATCTGAGTTGGCGCGAGGTCAGGCTGCGAATGGCCGGGCGACTCTCGGGTTGCGGTCGCCGGCTGTTCTGCTTGAGGGTGAGTTGCTGTTTCCGCGGTCGGATGCGCCGGGGGTAGCGGCTGTTTTGAAGGCGGCGGAGTTGCCGGAGCCGATTGTGTCTCGATTACCTGCACCGGTATTGGAGCTCCTGAGTTCATGCGCACTATGAACATGAGCGTTGCAGCGAGTAGGAACAAGAGAATAACTACGAGCGCCAAATTCTTGCCTGCCCCGGTTGCCCGGCTAGCCTGTGGCCGGTCTTCGTTTTCTTCACCGACCACCGGACGGCTAGTAAGCTGTCCAAGTGATTCCGGTAGTATCGATTGGCCGCTTGGGAACGTGCGCGGTTGTGTGTCGACCGTAGAAGCACGAGCTTGCGGGAGCAGCGGCCGTGTCTGTGGCCGATAGCTTTGCGTAACCTTGCCCGCCGAATCGGTGTTCGGTAAGTGTTTTGACTCAGCGACGGCGATTGACAGCGCTCCGAAAAAATCGCTTGCGGAAGCAAATCTCTGCTGCGGCTCTCTGGCGAGAGCCCGAGTAAGCACCTTCGCTGACGATTCGGTTAATGCTGGATCCACTTCATCAACCGGCTTGGGATTTTCGGCAGACGGCTTTTGGCCGCACAACAACTGGTAGACAATCGCGGCAAGCGCATATTGATCGGACCGGGCGTCTGGATTGGCTCCGTTCAGTTGTTCCGGAGAGGAGGGGGTGGGTCCTCTTGCTTGAGAAGCGCGCCGAAGCCGAAGCCCGTTATTTTCATCGAGCGCTCTTGGCCGGAAACCGTTTGCGAGACTATGATGCGCTTCGCCGTGAGCGCCCCGTGAATGGCTCCTTTGCGATGCGCATAATCGAGAGCCTGCGCGATCTGACGCAGTTCGAGAACAACGCCAGTAGCTGCCGTGACGTTCCCATGGACAAGCATTTCTTCCAGCGGCTGTCCAGAGACAAACTCGGACACGATATGGATGGAGTCATCCTGCTTCAGTACGTCGTAGATTGCGGCTATATTCGGATGCGAGAGAGTGCTTGCCAGGCGCAACCCTTCGATCAGTTGTTCCGGCGCATGCTCCCCATGAATGCTGCGAAGCTGCCCAAGTTCGACGGTCCGAATTTCGACCGCGCGGGCCATAGCCGGATCGAACGCCTTTAGAGTTGTGCCGCCGCTCTCGAGGTCGCCGGTAATCTCGTAGCGGCCGATGAGCCTCACGGCCTTCAGTATAGCCTCGGCAGAAGCGCGCGTAAGTTATGGAAATGACGGGATTAACGGGCACCCGCCGACGTGCTTGTTACGATGGTACCTACCCAGATGATTCCAGAGGTGATCGAAGAAGGGCTGACATTTGACGACGTCCTTCTCCAGCCTGCTCACAGTGAACTCACTCCCGCGGAGGCGGATACCACAACTCGCCTGACATCGAAAATAGAGCTTAAGATCCCGATCATCAGCGCAGCTATGGATACCGTTACGGAGTCCCATATGGCGATCGCGCTTGCCCAACAAGGGGGAATCGGCATCATTCATCGCAATATGTCGATCGACAGGCAGGCGGAAGAAGTCGACCGCGTCAAACGGAGCGAGAGCGGCATGATCGTCGATCCGGTCACGATAGAGCCTGAGCGAAAAATATCAGAGGCGCTCGAGTTGATGAGTCACTATCGTATTTCGGGCGTTCCCGTTACGAAAAACGGCAAACTCGTCGGCATCTTGACCAACCGCGATCTGCGATTCGAATCGCGTTACGACCTTCCCATTGAGGAGGTCATGACCAAGGAGAACCTTATTACGGTTCCCGTGGGAACAACTCTTGAAGAGGCCGGCAAGATTCTTCATCGGCACCGGTTTTAAAAGCTGTTGGTAGTCGATGAGGAGTTCGCGCTCAAAGGTTTGATCACGGTGAAAGATATTCAGAAGAAACTGAAATATCCAAATGCAGCCAAGGAAGGGCAGGGAAAACTGCGCGTGGCGGCTGCGATTGGATCACCGGCGATTTTCTGGAGCGCGCTCAGGAACTCGTGAAGAAAAAGGTCATGTGATCGCGATCGATTCGGCACACGGCCACAGCCAACGAGTGATGGATGCGATCAAGGCGGTTAAACACACCATGCCTGAAGTGCAACTGCTGGCCGGGAACGTAGCGTCGGAGGAAGGTGCGCGTGATCTGATCAGGCTGGGCGCAGATGGTATCAAGGTTGGTATCGGGCCCGGCTCTATTTGCACCACGCGTGTGGTCAGCGGCGCAGGCGTACCTCAGATTACGGCGATTTCACAGTGCGCTAAAGCAACTCGTGAGGCCGGCGTGCCGCTTATCTCCGATGGCGGTGTAAAGTATTCGGCGGATATAACAAAAGCGATTGCAGCCGGCGCCGATCTGGTGATGATCGGCAGTCTGCTTGCTGGAACGGACGAGAGTCGGGCGAGACGATTCTGTATCAGGGCCGAACCTTTAAGAGTTATCGCGGCATGGGCTCCATGGGCGCGATGCCGGGCAATCCCGACCGCTACTCTCAAATTGCAAACGGCAAATTGGTTCCCGAGGGTATCGAGGGACGCGTGCCTTACAAAGGACCGCTCGCGGAACTGAGTTACCAGTTGGTGGGTGGCCTGCGAGCCGGGATGGGTTATTGCGGGTGCCGGACTATTTCGGAACTGCAGGAACGGGCGCGCTTTCTTAGAGTTACTGTCGCCGGCTTGCGAGAGAGCCACGTGCACGACGTAATCATTACCAAAGAAGCGCCGAAC
>CAVXKV010000011.1:0-79270 GCA_963762455.1 Terriglobia bacterium | reverse complement strand
CCCGAACATCGTTGCCGGACTGGCCGTTCAACATTTCAAGAATCGACCCGAATGCCGGGATCGGCCGAATCCTGAACGCCAACGAGTAACCAGCGTTTTACATCTTTGTCGTCGCGATCACCGACAACTTCCCGCCGATCGACTTGATCCATGAGAATGCGTGCCCGATATGGCCGGCCAGTTCAATGTCCCGGATGTGAGTGAACGGACCGAGATCGGCTTGCGTGGTGTTTCCAACAGAAAGAGATCCAAATCTGTCTAGGAAGCGGCCACCACTGAAGCCGAGGAAGACTAGAAATGAGCCAACGGCCAGTTGATAGGACCAGCGAGTCGGGGAAATGCGAGAAAGGCGGGCCACTGCCACGCTCTGGGAGTCTGAGCCTTTTTTCCAGCGGCTTCAGTTCTAATGACCCTACGGAGATCCTGACGGCATTGGGACAGCAGATCGAGCGGAACATCGCGCTGTTCGGAGCTGGCAGCGGTGTGCCAGGTTTTCTCGCGTGCAAAGGCGAGCTGGCAAAAAGCACATTCCGCTAAGTGGCTTTCAACAAGCTCCTCGCCGGCAAAGTCGAGTTCTCCATAGAGGTAGAGCGAAAGCTTTTGCTGGACGTCGGCGCAGTTCATACGAAGTCCCCCAGCGCGGCGCGCATCTTCTGGGTAGCGCGGAACAGACAATTCTTGGCGGCTTCTTCCGTAACGCCCAGGGACTCCCCGATAGCGCGCAAGCGCATACCCTGGTAATGGCGCATTTCGAAGACCAGGCGCTCCCGCGAAGACAGCCCGTTCAGAACATCCTGGATGCGGTTATTCACTTCCGCACTCATCAGCTGACGTTGCGGGTCGACATCGGCGCGGCGCTCCGGAAGGAACTGGAGGCGGTCGACTTGACCAGCCTCGGTTTCGACCGAGGCCGCTTCTTCCTTACGAACTTTGCGCTTCCGGATCTGGTCGAGGCACAGATTGGCCACAATCCGGTACAGCCAGCTGGAGAAGGCGCAATCGAAGCGGAATTCGGGCAGCTTCCGGTACACGCGCAGGAAGGCCTCCTGGTAGATGTCACGGGCGTCTTCCTGCGAATGGAGGAGATTATAGGCCATTCGCAGCACGTTGGAGTCGTAGGGGCGAACAAGCTGCTCAAAGGCTTCGCTGTCGCCGCGCTGGGCCGCACGGATGAGAGACTTCTCGTCCGTTCGATCGGTCACGCCACCCACCGCAAGGGTTCCAATTGTCTCGGCTCGGGTATCCACCGGTTAATTGGACGTACAGCAACGGGATTTGTCTTGCGACGGCCTGAAATTACCAAACGAACTCCCCAGGGTGGGCTAGCTCGCTAACTCTATTTCTATCAATCGTTTAGCTGGATCCAGGTTGCTAATACGGAACGAACGAACTTCGCCGGTCCGGAGAGTTGGCTTCGTTTCTCCATTTTGACCACTCCCCTGTTTCCACCGGGCCGAGAGCATAGCCCCTAACGAACCAACGTCAGCGAGGTCACGTTTCTCTATTGTCGAAGTCTTATCGTCGCGCGCCTTCAAACTGCAATTGGCGAGCACGCCTTCACCGAGTTCCACCTTGGCACGGTCACCGTGAACTTCGACCAGCCGTCCGCTAACGGTCTCCCCGGGTTGGTGTTCAGAGATGTAATGGTCTACAGTGGTCGGCTCAAGCTGCTTCAAACCGAGGCGAACTCGACGGCGATCCCGATCGACTTCGAGGACAACGGCCCGAACTGTCTGGCCTTTCGCCAGCTTTTCCCTCGGGTGATCGAGACGTTTTTCATTTGTGATGTCGGAGATGTGGACCATGCCTTCGATTCCGTCGCCTAGCTCCACAAAGGCCCCAAACTGGGTGATGTTGGTGATCGGACCTTCTACCGTGGAACCGATAGGATACTTCTGAGGAACAGCATCCCAGGGGTCGCCGAGAGCCTGCTTATAGCCGAGACCGATACGATGTTCGGCTAGGTTGATCTGCAGGATCACTGCTTCGACACGTTCACCGATTTTCAGCAAATCAGCCGGTTTGCGAACGCGCTTGTTCCAGGAAAGCTCTGAGACATGGATTAATCCATCGACTCCGGGCATCAGTTCGATAAACGCTCCGAAATCGGCGAGGCGAGAAACAGTACCTGATACGCGATCGCCAACATGGAAGGTGCGAGCAGCCACTGTCCAAGGATCTTCGCTGAGCTGCTTCAGACCGAGAGAAATTTTCCTGGTAGCCGGATCGATCTTGAGGATTTTGACTTCGAGTTCGTCACCAACCTTGACCACGTCGCTGGCCTTGCCCACGCGGCTGAACGACATATCGACGACGTGAAGCAAGCCGTCGACTCCGCCGAGATCGAGAAAGGCGCCAAAATCCATGAGGCTGCGCACACGTCCGCGTACAATAGCACCTTCGTGAAGACCGGAGAGGGCTTGCTGCCTGCGCTCCGCTTGTTCTTCTTCGAGCACGGCCCGGCGGTCAACTACGACATCTTCTTTATCGACATCGAGCTTGGTGATGCGGCACTGAATCTCCTGGCCGACCAAGTTTGGCATGTCGGCCATTTCGCGGACGCCGCTTCTCGAGGCAGGCATGAAGGCGCGCACACCGATATCGACTCGGAAACCACCCTTGACCTGTTCGGCCACGACTCCGGCGATGTTTGTTTTGGCTGCGAACGCCGCCTGGAGTCCGCTCCAGTCCTTCGGGCGTTCGATCTTGATAGTAGAAAGGTCGTAGTAGCCCTCCTCATTGCGAGGGCCAACGCTCACTACAATGGAAGAGCCGACGGCCGGATCGCCCGTTTGAGTGTCCATCCATTTTGAGAGGGACAACTGACCTTCTATTTTGCGGCCAATATCGACGAAGATGCCGTCAGCTGTAACCGAGACAATGGTACCGGAGATCGTTTGTCCGTGGGCTGCGTCGGCATGTTGTTGCTCGAAGCTGGAAAGAATGTCGCCAAAGTTTTGCTCGTCCCGCGCTGAAGGATCTTCGGCGGAAACAGCAGGATCAAAATTCTCGTTGCTCATGACTACCGGGGAATGCCCTTATTCTGGCATAGAGCAACGAGGATGACGACCAGACGACGGAGTTTTCCGAGCGTTTCACTCAGGGCGGAATCCGTTTTCAAGCGCAGGATTTCGCATGGCTGTTGTTCATGGGCGCTCTGATTGCGACGGCGCCCGAACGAAACTATAACGCGCTCATTTTAGTGCCGCTGATCGCAGCTTTTCAGATTGCCGAGCCGCGGCTTCGCATCTTTGCCTCGCGGAGAGGTCAGATCGTTTCGATGATCCTCAAGCTTGTCCTGAGCTATCTTCTGGTTGGCTGGACACACGGGATTGCGAGCTCGTACTACCCGATCTTTCTCATCCCGGTTATTTCTGCCGCGACACTGTTCGAGCTGCCCGGGGTGATTGCGGTGGTTGCGATCGCTTCCGCAGGTTACCTGTCATTCCTCTCTCCGATCTTTATCGATTACCGGAGCGTTGACATTTCGTCCGGAGACCTGAGCCTGATTATCTTGCGAGTTTCATTTAACGCGATCATCGGAATTCTGGTCTACCAGCAAGCCCATGCAAAGCGCGGCGAGATGCAGCGCACGCAAGAGGCGGTGGCTCGGCTTGTGCAGACAAATCGACATTTGCAGGAGGCACAGGCTTCGTTGAGACGCAGCGAACGGCTGGCCGCGCTGGGACAACTGACGGCCGGCTTGGCGCACGAATTGCGCAATCCTTTGGGCACGATCAAAGCGTCGGCTGAGATGCTCAGCAAGCCAGCAGCGAAGAGGCAACCCGAAGTAATGGACGAGATGGCAGGATACATATCGAGCGAAGTCGACCGGATGAACGGGCTAGTGGCAAGTTTTCTCGATTTTGCTCGTCCGTTGCAAATCAAACCGGCGCAGGCCGACTTACGAAGCGTGCTCGAGGACGTGGTGCGTGAGCAGAGTGAACTTGCGCAAGGATGCGGAGTGACGATTCGGACGGACATTCGGGAGCACCCGTTTGCGTTCGAGTTCGATCGAGACTTGCTGCGGGTGGCGCTTTCGAATCTGATTCAGAACGCGATTCAAGCGAGTTCGCCTCAGCAAGAAGTTAGCATCGAGGCTTCGCTTGGGGAGCAAGAGGCGTTGATTTGGATACGGGATCACGGGGCAGGCATTCAGGCACAGCATTTGGAGAATATTTTCAATCCCTTTTTCACGACCAAGCCGAAGGGGGTCGGGTTGGGACTAGCGCTGGTGGCGAAGATCATCGATGAGCATGGTGGGCGGATTCACGTGTCGAGCAAGGTTGGGGCGGGAACCGTTTTTGAGATTAGGTTGCCGCGGCACTTGGGAAGTGGTTCCTGAATGCCCGAGATAGCTGACCGATACTCTGTTTTCGGCAGGCGTTCCGCCGGTGCTGTGTGTGAAATGCACCTGTCCGTTCCAGCCGCCACGCTGAGTTATCGGGAGAAATCCGTCTAGTTTCCTCCCGAGATCCAAACGTTTGAAGAAGCTTCTTTACGGCTGGCCCTTCCCGCCGCCCGCACCGTAGATGTTGCCGGTCGTGTAAGTAGCGTCTCCGGCTGCAAGTTGTACGTAGATGCTCGCAAGTTCCGCCGGTTGACCAGCGCGGCCTAAGGGATAGTCCTTGCCGAAATTGCGCCATTTCTCTTCGGTCGCGCCACCGGAGATCTGCAGCGGCGTGTAGATTGGACCAGGAGCAACGCCGTTCACGCGGATCCCCTTGGGGCCAAGCTGCTTTGCAAGCGACTTGACATAGTTCATCGTGGCCGCCTTTGTCTGAGCGTAGTCGTAAAGGTTCGCAGAGGGATCGTAAGCTTGCTCGGAGGTGGTGCCGATAATACAGGAGCCCGGCTTCAGATGCGGCAGAGCGGCTTTGATGATCCAGAAGGGTGCATAGACGTTGGTCTTCATCGTCCAATCGAAGAGCTCAGTAGTCAGGTCGAGTATCGATTCCACCTGGTGCTGCCGCCCGGCGTTTGAGATAACGATGTCAAGTCCGCCAAGCGACGACACAGCCTTGGCAACGAGCTCGTTACAGAACTCCTCGCTGCGGAGATCGCCGGGAACAGCAACGCCCTTGCGACCTGCGGCCTTGATGAGAGCAATCACTTCCTGGGCATCGGGCTCCTCCGCAGGTAAGTAATTGATGGCGACGTCAGCGCCTTCGCGAGCATACGCAATCGCAGCGGCGCGTCCCATACCGGAATCGCCACCAGTGATGAGCGCCTTCCGGCCAGCGAGGCGGCCGGAGCCCTTGTAACTCTTCTCACCATGATCGGGAGGAGGCTCCATCTTGCTAGCAAGTCCCGGCCAAGGCTGAAACGGACTCGTATAGGGAGGCTTCGGGTACTTAGTGGTCGGATCTTCGATCGGCTGAGCCGTGTTGGTCGTTGTCGGACTGGACTGCCCCAGTGCGGCCGAACCGGCGGCAAAACTTGCGCCCAGTCCGGCGACCAGCCCACGCCGTGACAGTGCATTGTCATCATTCATTTTGTTGAACTCCTCATCGAATAGACACTACGGGCTGTTGGGAGAGACCTGTGTAAAGAACTAGACAGGAATGATTCCGAGCTGTCATAAGTACGGCGTGTGCTGAGATCGGATCAAGTAAAGAGGGCATTCGGCAAGCACCGTGATAGCTCTTTTACGAGGCCGAGCGTTCGGAGACCGTTTCCCAGGTTTGAACGGGACTTCAGGGTAGTAATCTGCAGCGAAGCAGATAAGATCTTCAGGAACCTGCGAGGTTCGAATCGCAGGCTCACTGATTTGCAAGCTCACGACCCTTCTAACTTCAAACAGTCTTCTTCTTTTAGTTTTCGATTGAAGGCATCAGAATCGTTGCTGGAATGGGCACGCCTGTGACAGTTTGGGCAAAGGGCAATAACATGAGACGGGTGGTCGGGACCATCATCTGCTAAACGGTTAGTATGTGGTGCGGCTCAAGATAAGGCGAGCCATCGGACGCCGGAACGGAGCCTCCTCCAAACCTTCGCACCAGCCCTCGGAGCGGGCTAGGACGTAAAGGTGTATCGCCCTGGATCTCAGGCGTTCGAGCCTCCTTCTCTCCCTGGCCGGCGCTTCCGGTCGGGCCTCCTCTAAGGCTGCCGCTTTTTGAGTTCCGCGATGTTTGCGGTAACAAGGGTGTCCTCGTGGAGGTCACGCCTCCTTTTGCTCTCTTTCGATCGTTAATCAGGTCTTTATCTGTCGAGCAATCTGGGCAGGCGGAGTAGTAATGCTTCTCGGATACAAAGCCCACTTTAGATCTGGAATCCGATGATGGATGGCTTCCAAAGAAATAGGAGGCTCTATAAGCTGGATCGAATCGAGAGCAGCGCCAAAGCGATTCTTCCAATCTTTTCTGGGTTTGGGTGTTGACCCAATACGGCCGCTCGCAAAGAACCCCAGGCTGGCGATATAGATGACAACGTTATCTCCAATTTTTGCTGATTTGGGTGCGACCCACGTGGGTGTGCTGCGGCCGCCGATCCTGGAGTTTCTCTCGAGCCAACGCTTGTCTCCGTTTCCAATCCCGGCCTGAACGATATGAATAGGTGTGACCACTAGTTGCATGGCATTCCCCTTACATTACAGCTACCAGAGCTGTGCCCCTGTCGATAGCGAACTGGTCTACATCGGGACTTGTGGGGACTCATCTACATATATAAATTCAGGACCACGCCGGTATGAACTTGGCGAATCGCTCGACCGTTCTCATCAGGCTTGGTGAATGTACTGCGGCAGCACAATATCCCAATCCGCCGTGACAAAGGCTGAGAGGCATGAATTGTAGTCGGGACCTTGCTTGGCTGTGCTCGCCTTTTTCGGAACTATCCGCGCCTTAATATCCGCTGATCGTGATGATCTTGCGAGCTCAACGAGAGTCGCTTTTGGGTCCGGCAACTGATCTGGAGCTAGAGGAAGGCTCGTAGCTCTTACCTTGAGATATGACGCCAGACTGTTTCTGTCTGCCAATAGCCATGACTCAATTTCTCTCGACGGCGATTCGAAGCATTAGATTGGGATGCAGAGGTTGCAACAACCAGCTGTTGATCAGGTCTTTTGGACGTTCCGCCCTGTCTAAGTCGGTGAAGACTTATATCGGAGTGGTCGCGGCGGCTCGATTCCACCCGTGGATGGTTTTCTTTAGAAATCCGTATCCGCCTCGCCGAAATGCTGTTCCGATCCAATACCCCCGACCAGTATGTACAAGTAAGCGCTTCAGAGTGACTTCACTGAGCTCATCCTCAGTTGCGATGTTGACCGGGATAGTGCTTAATTCAAGGGCGAGTTCAAGCTGCTCAAGCCCCGAAGGGACTGTACGAGGAATGGCAGCGTCCGCACACTGAACCTGCGTCCAATAGTGCTCGGACCTCTTCGATGTCGGCAGCTAAGTCGACTTCTGTACCCTCCGTCTTGGGTGTAAGCATCAACAGTTCTTCCCCGCCGATACCCTTTTCGGAAAGCATTTCCCAGCTGTGAGTCGTAATAAATATCTGCCGCTTTTTTCTGCGCTGCGTTCGATGGAAAAGGGCGGGAAGCTTATTCACGATACCCGGATGCAGGGAAAGTTCAGGTTCCTCTCTAAAGGAGGGGCGCATCTCCTTCGAGCAACGACCAGAATAGCCCAATTAGCCGCAGGACCGTCAAAAAACTGATCTTCTCTTTGCCGGCCTGCGTGAGGCCGCCAATGTTCGTATACTGCTTCGAGATGAGGCACGCCAGCCTCGTCCCTTGTATCTGTCAAATTCTTCAGTTGTGGCACCGCCTCTCGAAGCGCAGCTTCGATTCTCTTCAATCTCGCCTTACGAGTTTTCTCGGGCGTTTTGGCGACTGTTTCAAGAAAATTGCGTCCGTGAGTGTCTTCGAGAACGTTGGATAGCTTGAACGAGTCTGGATGCCTGAGTAGTTGCGGTACAAGGTGGAGGTATCGAATTGATTCGAAGAACCTAGCGATTTCTCTGAAGCCGGAGTTTGCGTTAATCTGCTCCAAAAAAGTCTGCGTAAGGCGGACGTCATTGAGTTCATCTTCGTTATCTGGTCGCGAGACAATAAGTTCACTGCCCTTCCAAACCTTCTCGGAGCGCCAACCTCGGCTGCCGGTAACCTCGCGGTTCTTGTGTTATGCCAATTGCGTAGCGCCATAATGGCTCCTCTCCCTCATCGCCCAACGAGATTTCAATATCGACGTCGGGCTCTTTTCGGGCTGCAAGGCACCTGACCTTTGAAAGACCTCCACGTTGCGTCAGCGCCAGTTGAAGCCCGCCCCCGGGACGAGCAATGTCGCGAAGAAACCGGAGCACATCCAGAAGATTAGACTTACCCGATGCGTTTGGACTTATTATGAAGACCCGCTCCGCGAGAGGTACGTCAACGCTCCGAAAATTGCGCCAGTTCTTCAGAACTAGCTTTGAAATGATCATGTTGCAAGAATCTAATCATAGCGTTACGAAATTACTCCTCATAAACGCCGTTGCGTTCGGGATCCATCTGGACAAATACTCGGCATGCCGGAGAAGTGTTTCCAAACAATACTCATCTGAGAGTCGGCCTCGCTGTCGCCATCTGCGTTTCTTGCTCCCGCAATCGTGGACTCGGCACCGGTCCGGAATGCGCGTTTGTGGGGCAAGTGGAATCGTTACTGCGCTCTGTGAACGAGGACGACACAAGAAACGTGCGTTTTTGTTCTCAGCTATCAAAATCGTGAAGTTCACTGCAAAACGCATTTGAATCGCCCAATTGAATTGCCGTATCACTGGCGATTCCCAGGACCCGATCGATCTCTGTTCGCAGTTGGTGATACGGCACCGGAGTGCTAAGACGTTGGATCGAACTGAGACGGGCTGTCTTCTGTCCAGAAAGGTGCCGGTTTATCAGCGGCGTCGGAACAGGGTGAAACATCCAGCGCGACGGATCCGTCACCCGGCAGCTAACACGATCCCGGTCCGCGAAAACGCAGAAGACATAGCAATCTGCTGTGCGTGCGGACTCCGAAGCCATTATGTTCGTCATACCGTCCAAAGCCCTGTGAGGCGCAACATCGAATGCTATGTATGACAAACGCTTTTGTTGCCAGCTCTGTAGGTACGCAGATGCCTTAACTTCGATTTTCTTGCCGCAATACAATAGGTCGCAACTGTCCCATTCTACCCGTGGACGATCAAGTGCTCCGAGAGCGGAACCGACCAGATACTCCGCAAATACTGAGCGGTTCGCGTTTGAGAGGACGTCAGAGTAGGCCCAAGACCAGAATTGTCCGAACGTACCTCCATCGATACCTGGTATAGGTTCGTCCGGATCAATAAAACAAGACATGAAATTAGGTGAGCATTTCGAAGAGAGACTTCTCAGCTGTACCTTGAAGAGGAGCCGAGTACTCCCGCGACTGGGTGTTTTGCGACGGTTGACTTTTTAGGGGACCTTATTACGGCCGTAGCGTTGCCACGATTGAACGTCAAACTAGGCCCGATCGGGATGCCCATCTCGACATAGTTCAAGGCGGGTCGGCGCCTTTTTAGCCCGTTTCTGGGTGCGACCCATCAGTCTGAGCTTGTGTGCTCGGAACTGGAGCGCTAGTGACAGCGGAGGAGAAAATCAACCAAGATAACCAATGACTTATCACTTATTTTCAGCGAGTTAGCCATGTTATCCTACACATTCACTTTGCGACCGCATTCCCGTTACACTCACTCACATATATGAAGCTCACGTGGACCAAGACCGACGAGGCGCCGGCGCTGGCGTCGTATTCGCTGCTGCCGATCCTGCGAGCCTACTTCAAAGGAACCGGGGTGGAGATCGAAACGGCTGACATCTCGCTCGCGGGTCGTATCGTCGCCGCCTTCCCTGAGCGTCTCAGGCCAGACCAAAGAATTCCCGACGAGTTGACGCGCTTGGGGGAGCTGGCCAAGACACCGGATGCCAACATCGTCAAGCTGCCCAACATCAGCGCCTCAATTCCACAACTCCGAGACGCGATCGGGGAACTTCGCGGAAAGGGATACAACATTCCCGAATATCCAGACGCCCCTTCTACGGAGGAGCAGCGTGCGGTGCAGGCCCGGTTTGCCGGAGTGCTGGGCTCGGCTGTGAATCCCGTGTTGCGCGAAGGCAATTCCGACCGACGCGCTCCCGGGTCGGTGAAAGCGTTCGCTCAGAAGCATCCACCTAAGGGGATGAAGCCCTGGCCCAAATCCGGCTCGGTGACGCGTGTGGCCCACATGAGCGAGAAGGACTTTTTTGGCAGCGAGAAATCGGTGACGGTGTCTTCCGCCACCGACGCGCGTATCGAATTCGTGGATTCGGCCGGCGCGGTGAAAGTGCTGAAGCAAAGAATCCCGCTGGCCGAGGGCGAAGTTGTCGACTGCGCGGTGATGAACGTGAAGGCGCTGCGGAGATTCTATGCGGAGCAGATCGCTGCAGCTCAGGGTGACAATGCACTGTTCTCGCTGCATCTGAAGTGCACGATGATGAAGGTTTCCGACCCTATCATGTTCGGACACTGTGTGGCAGAGTATTTCACCGATGCCCTGCAGAAACATGCGGAGGCTCTAGCAAAAATCGGCGCGGACGTAAACAACGGTCTGGCCGACGTGCTCAGCAAACTCGACCAGCTTCCAGCCGAGAAGAAGGTCGAGATCGAAGCCGATATTGCAGCTTGTTACCGAGAGCGTCCCGGTTTGGCGATGGTGGATTCGCGTGCGGGCAGGACCAACCTGCATGTTTCCAGTGACGTGATCATCGACGCATCGATGCCAGTGGTGATCCGTGACGGCGGCAAGATGTGGAACAAAGAGGATGAGCTGCAAGACACGGTTGCCGTGATCCCGGACCGCTGCTACGCCACCATATATCAAGTCGTGATTGAGGACTGCAAGGGGAACGGGCAGTTCGATCCGGCGACTATGGGCAGCGTGTCGAACGTTGGGCTCATGGCGCAGAAGGCCGAAGAATACGGTTCGCACGACAAAACGTTTGTCGCGCCCGGGGACGGAACGATTCGCATTGTGGAAGGTGACGGCAAAGTCCTGCTCGAACAGAGTGTGGAGCGGGGCGATATCTTCCGCGCCTGCCAGACGAAAGATGAGCCCGTTCGCGACTGGGTGAAGCTGGCGGTGACACGGGCGCGGGCAAGCGGCACACCCGCGGTGTTCTGGCTCGACCCCGATCGCGGTCACGATGCGCAAATCATTCAGAAAGTGAAAACTTACCTGGCCGACCACGACCTCTCCGGGCTGGAAATTAAGATCCTGAGGCCGGTGGACGCGATGAAATTCTCGCTCGAGCGAATTCGCCGCGGCGAGGACACCATCTCCGTAACGGGTAATGTGCTTCGTGACTATTTGACTGACCTGTTCCCGATTCTCGAGTTGGGAACGAGCGCTCGTATGCTCTCGATCGTGCCGCTGCTTCAGGGGGGCCAGTTATTCGAAACCGGAGCCGGCGGTTCGGCGCCCAAGCACGTGCAGCAGTTGGTGAAAGAAGGTCATCTGCGCTGGGACTCGCTCGGGGAGTATTGTGCGCTGGTGCCGTCGCTCGAATTGATGGCCACCAAAACCGGCAACGCGCGCGCGGGCCTTCTTTCAAAGACGCTAGACGAGGCCGTTGGCCGGTACCTTGAAGAGGCCCGCTACCCCTCGCAGAAGGTGAACGAGATCGACAACCGCGGTTCCACGTACTATCTCGCGTTGGCGTGGGCAAAGGCACTCGCTGCCCAGGATGAGGATGGGGAGTTAAAGCAACGTTTTACTCCGGTAGCCGCCGCGCTGGCAACCGCCGAGGGCAAGATCACGCAGGAGCTGTTGGCAGCGCAGGGCAAACCGGTGGACATCGGCGGGTATTATTTCCCAGACGATGAAAAGTGTGCGGCAACAATGCGGCCCAGCACTACACTGAACGCGATCATAGATCGAATGTAGTGGCTTCTACTGTATGGCCTAGTGGCGGCACGCTTCTGCTGAGGCAGCCAGCGCAGCCCTTACCGCCTAGACTCATTGCGGCTCTAAATCGCCATGTAGATGAGTTCGGACCGACAACTGGAACTTGGAACTACACCATAGGCCATGCCAACTATCGGGTGGTGTGTTCTCGCACTACGACTCGAATGTAATCAACTGAGAGAATCTGGCAGCGAGTTGATGACAGGCGACTGTAAACCAGCGTGGTTTCAGATTACAGGCGCGCATTTCCGATTGATTGGATTCCGTACACTTCCGTATGCGCTCTCTTTCGATATTGCTGTCATGCACCATGGCACTGTGCGCCTCTGCCGCCGCTCAGAATCTGGCGATTCGGGATGCGAAGATTTACGTTTCGCCGAACACACCTGCGATCACGCACGCCACGGTCCTGATACTCGCAGGGAAGATCGCTGCCGTCGGCAGCAACGTACGTGTTCCTGCGGAAACAGCAAGCTTAATGTGCGGCGATTGCACAGTGTTCGCGGGCTTTTGGAATGCCCATGTCCACTTTACCGGTGCGCAGTGGGATAGAGCGAGGACCAAGCCAGCCAACGAGTTGACCCGTGACATGCAGGCGATGTTGACGCATTCAGGTTTCACCACGGTCGTGGACGTAGCGTCCGACCCAAGCAATACGGTTCCGCTACGGCGCCGCGTTGAGAGCGGAGAAGTCGCAGGTCCGAATATCTACACCTCGGGTTTCGGCCTTTATCCTCCCCATGGCATTCCCTTTTACTTGGACGATCTTCCCGAAAACTTAAGAGCAAAGCTGCCGCAACCTGATTCGCCCGCTGCTGCGGTTCAGGCGGTGAGGGCCAATCAGGCGCAAGGCTCCAACGTGGTCAAACTCTTCACAGGGTCCTACCTCTCGCCGGACAACATCACTCATATGCCACTTGAGATTGCGATGGCAGCGGCACAGGCCGGTCATGATCGCAAACAGCTTGTTTTCGCTCACCCTTCCGATCTTCAGGGTGTACAGATTGCAATCAAGAGCGGCGTCGACGTTTTGGCCCATGCACCAGATACGATCGCAGGCGTTGATGCGGAGCTCGTCAGCGAACTGGTGACGAGACACATCGCGATGACGCCGACCTTGAAGCTCTTCTCGCGCAGCAGCCATATCGACGAAATCCGCAAGATCGTCGCCGAGTTCCATCATGCTGGAGGGCGGCTCGTGTTTGGCACCGATACTGGCTTCCTCACCGATTACGACGTTAGTGAGGAATATCACCAGCTTCAGCTTGCAGGTCTGACCTTCCCCGATGTGCTTTCCATGCTCACGACTAATCCTGTCCAAGAGTTTCATTTGGAGACGCATGCCGGACATTTGCGAGTTGGCTTTGACGGCGACATCACCGTGCTTTCCGAAGACCCAAGCGGCGGTGATCTGAGAAAGTTCGCTCATGTCCTCTATACCGTTCGCGCAGGAAGAGTGATCTTCGATGCCGGTGCCAAGCACTGACCCACGATGATCGCGGTAAGTCGTGTGAAGTCGGCTTGTTACTGCTAAACTGCGCCGCGGATTGAGGCTTTACGCCAGGAGTAATCTGTAGAAACAGCTGCATGGATTTCAAGGAGCGGATAAGTGTAAATCGTTGCCAAACCTTCGATGCTGTCGAAAAACTCTGCTCCTGCGTGCTCGTTGCAGCCAAGTTCCGGGTCGCGTAACCTTGCCGCAAGCCGGAAACCTCGGGGAAACCTGGCTAACCCTCGACTGCTACAGCAATTCTTGGCCGAGCCTCCGATTTCACGTCGGTTTCCGACAATGGACTTTCTCAAGCAAAGAAAATCACAAACTTCAGATCGCAGATCCCGGACAGGGTTGGTTTGAAGGGGAAGTTCAGTGCGGTCTCGCGGCACGGTTAGCTGAATCCGTTTGCTCAGAGAAACGGCGCTACTGTAAAAAACGGAGCTGAGTCATGTGCCGATTACTGCTGGGGATTCTTTGGTTTGTACTCATTCTTGTGTCCACGGGGAGCGAGGCTCGGGGCTCCACCGATTACATCATCGCCGTGCGCCGGACCGGGATTATCGAGTTCATTGAGCCTGCCACTCTCCGGACCGTCAGGACCATCACGGCCAATATTCCATCAACCAGTGCGGGATTGAACGGCGTTTTTGCCAATCCGGATGGCCACACGATTTACATTGAAGGCCCAATTGGAACGAACTCAGTCAGTGCGAACGGCTGCTGCTGGTTGTATTCAATCGATCTGGCGACATTGGAGACGAAAATGGCGGCGGGGATCTGGGGAACGCGTTCTCGTGGCGGCTTCGTCAGCACCGGTCCAACAGTGATGCAGCCGATTCCCGCGACAGCCGCAAGCGTAACGGAGAGGTATGGAGTTGATCGATGGCAGTCCTCACCGGATGGCCGCTGGTTATTCAGCCTGAGCCATGGGCCCGCAGTCGATTTGTATGACGTGGCACGAGGCCAGATCACTCGATCGTTCGCTACGGGCGTGAATGAGTCCTGGTGGTCAAGAGGAACCTGGTTGGGAAACCGATTTTACGTTTATGCTACGCATGATGGCTTGGGCCGGTTGTGGATACTCTCTCCTGAAAGCATACAGCTCGGCGACGGCATCCCCGTTCAGGAGCCAGGCCAAGTCCCTGGATGTTCACATGAGACTCTCACGAACATAACCGCAATCGGAGATCGCTTGTTGGTGTACGAGATTTTTGGGTCCAAAATCGATCGACGGGAGCGATGCAATGACGCGCCCGGAGGAGCCTGGATCATGGAACCTGCCACAGGACAGTTAACGCGGCTAGTGGCGTCCACGCTGCATTTTTGGCAGCTCGTTCCGAACCGCGCCGGATCTGAAGTCTACGGAATAACTTCTAAAGTGCCCAACATGCAAGCTCCGGCTTATCTAGTTCGAATCGACGGCCATAGTGGCAACGTACTGCAGTCCCGGCTTCTCGATAGCGATTATTGGTGGATTGCCTTTGCAGCGCTTGGAGTCATTCCTTCTAGCAATGTGTCGGTATCGCTTACGGCCGATAACGGTCATTGATGCACGGTTGCAGGGCTTCGGATGGGGAAGTTTAAAAACAAGTTACTCCCATCAGCGCTCGACAAAAAGGGAATGACGCGGAACAATTCTTTTTGTAAATGTTTCTGTGACCTTCCGCGTTACCGCGGACGTCTTCCATCTAAATCCTTCGATGTTGTTATCGATTCACTTTTGGAAAGGGGCGCCGCTCGTTATGATGGGTCAACAAAACCGTTCTGAGTCGCTGTTCTACTACTTCCGGATCGAAGACCATATTCCCGAAGATCATCTGTTACGGCTCGTCGATCGGCACATCGACTTCGCTTTCGTGCGAGAGACCTTGAAGGCGAGCTACAGCCATACAGGTCGCCCTTCGATCGATCCAGAAGTTCTATTGCGCATCCTGTTGATCGGATATTTGTACGGCATCACCAGCGAGTGCCGTCTTGTCGAGGACGTCGGTATGCACTTGGCTTATCGCTGGTTCACCGGTCTAGGCTTTGATCAAGAGATTCCGCGCAATTCGACATTCTCCAAGAATCGGCACGGCCGTTTTCAGGAGTCGCCGCTCTTTCTCGAGCTTTTCGAACGCATCGTCCAGCATTGCATGAATGTCGGGCTTCTGAAGGGTGCCGATCTATCGGTGGACAGCACACAGATCCGCGCCGATGCCAGCCCTGATCGCACGATCACTCCCGAACAACTCCCAGAGGTCGCCAAAGTCAATCGCACGGTGCGTGAGTACGTGGAGCGGATCGAGAGCGAGAATCCTATCGCGGAACCGGCGCAGACCGCTGACCCAACCTCGTCCGAAGCGGAAGGTAAACCCGAACTGCGGCGCACGTATCGGAACTCGCCACCCATGAAGATCTCGACAACCGACCCGGAAGCAGCCCTGTCGAGCAAGCGAGGAGCTTCCGAGTTCGCTTATTACGATAACTACCTGATCGACAATCGAAGCTGCGTCGTCGCGGGCGTCATGGCAACTCCAGCACGCCTCAGCCAAGAGATCATTGCGGCCCGGCAGATGTTAGAACGCGCGAAAGAACGCTTCGGGTTGCAACCCGTCAGCGTCACCGCTGACAAGAGCTATGGCACGGGTGAGTTCCTGTCTTGGCTGTCGAATCGGCAGATGACGCCGTACATACCCGTGTTGGATCGAAAGCAACAGACCAAGGCTTCTACACGCAGCATGATTTTACTCGCGTCCCGGAAGAAAACGCCTATCGCTGTCCAGCAGGCCATTTGCTTCGCTACATCGGACTGAGTCGAGGTGCACAGGGCTTCACGTTCGGCGCGAAGCCATCGCAATGCCGAAACTGTGCCCATAAGCCCGCGTGCACTCCGTCCTCGACTCACCGTACGCTGAGAGTCAATTGGTATGAGGACGTGCGCGAGCAGGTTCGAAAGCTCAGCCAAGCGCCGGAATTTGCGATTGCTCGCCGTGCTCGCAACAAGATCGAGGCGTTGTTCTCCGAACTGCGCAATCAAATCCGGCTCCGCAAGCTAAGCTTGCGAGGTCTGCAGAATGCGAAAGAGCAATTCATCTTGGCGGCAACTGCTCAGAACGTCAAACGGCTAATAAGGTATCTGAGCCAACCGAAAGAACCAATAGTAGGAATGGCCTAAAAAGGCCTGCTCTGCAATCCGCAACCGGCTAAATCAGGTTTCAGCTAGTCCGGTCACAGCGCGTCAAACTAGAGTTTTTCAACAGCATCCGATGTTTGTGCAATCACCGACGAGCTACGCTGAGCGGCCAAAGCCGCCCAGCGTGGTTGACAAAACGGTGAGAGGCCCCGGTATTCTTGGGGTTTGCGCATAGGCATCCATTGTTCGACTGCGGGTTCGCTCGAGCGCGCTGCTATCAAGGCGGCTGAACTGGGCGCAAACACATTCCAAATCTTCTCGGCTAGCCCGCGCATGTGGCGGGCCAAGCATCCCGACCCGCATCAGGTCAGACTTCTCAACGAATGCCGCGCGAAAGAAGATTTGACTCCCTTGGTGATTCACGGCAGTTATCTGATCAACCTGGCGGCGCCCGAATCCGATATCCGCGAGAAGTCAATCGACGGATTCCGCCGGGAACTGGAGCGAGCGCTTGCCATCGGGGCGGAGTACCTGGTCGTGCATCCCGGAAACTACAAAGGCCTGACGCCCGAGCAAGGAATTCTAAATGTGGCGGAGGCGGTCGCGCTTGGCTGGCGCGCGGTCGACTCGAAGCTGGCTGCAGCCTCCGGACTGACGCTTCTGCTCGAAAACACGGCGGGTGCGGGTGCGCAACTCGGTGGCAAGCTGGAGGAATTGGCTACAATACGGCAACTCGTCCAGCCTTACTTAGACATTCCAGTAGGCTTCTGCATCGATACCTGCCATTGCTACGTCAGCGGTTTCGACATAGCGCAAGAGGAAGGTCTGGAAGAGTTCGTCCGAACAGCTGCGGAGACGCTTGGCTGGGAAACTGTGCCCATCCTGCATGCGAACGATGCCAAGATGAAGCTCGCTTCCCACTGCGACCGCCACGCCAATATCGGCGCTGGTTATATTGGTCTAGAAGGCTTTCGGCGCATCCTGAACCATCCGAAACTGGGTGACAAAGCGTTCATCCTCGAGACTCCCGTCGATAAACCGGGTGACGATCTCCGTAACGTGACGGCATTGAAGGAGCTGGTATCCCCGAGAAAGCGTTCGACCCAAAAGAATTTGAGCCGAAGTGGCACGCGAAGTGGGCGAACGACCCTTCGCTCTACGTAGCTAACGAGCCTGAAAAGCCCAAGTACTACGTGCTCGAGATGCTGCCCTACCCGAGCGGCAGGCTGCACATGGGCCACGTGCGCAATTACGCAATCGGCGATGCCCTCGCCCGGCACATGTGGATGCGCGGCTACAACGTACTCCATCCGATGGGCTGGGACTCGTTCGGTTTGCCAGCCGAAAACGCTGCGCTGAAGGAAAATCGCAACCCGCGCGAATGGACGCTCAACAACATCGCGCATATGAAGACCCAGTTTCAGCGGCTCGCTTTTGCGTTCGATTGGAGTCGCGAGATAACGACCTGCGAACCCGAATATTATCGCTGGAACCAATGGTTCTTTCTTAAGATGTTCGAACGAGGTCTCGCCTACCGGAAAGAAGCGCGGCTGAATTGGTGTCCCGAGTGCGCCACCGTTTTGGCAAATGAGCAGGTGGTAAACGGCTGTTGCTGGCGGCATGAGACTACGCCTGTCGAGCAGCGCGCCATGCAGCAGTGGTTTCTCAAAACGACGGCGTACGCGGCCGAGTTGCTCGACGACATGAAGCAGCTCGAAGGCAGCTGGCCGGAGCGCGTTCTGGCCATGCAGCGTAACTGGATCGGGCGCTCCGAAGGCGCGGAAGTCGACTTCGCGGTCGAGGGCTCGGATGAGAAGATCCGCGTGTTCACGACCCGCATCGACACGATCTACGGCGCGACGTGCCTGATTTTGGCCCCTGAGCATCCGCTCATCGACACGCTCGTCACCGATGAGGATGAGCGGCTGAAGATCAAGGAGATGATCGACGCGACGGCGCGCCAGGACCCCGGAAACGTCGAAAAGCTAGGACTATCGACGGGGCGCTATGCCGTTCATCCTTTCAGCGGAGAGCCAATTCCGATTTGGATCGGAAATTTTGTTTTGCTGGGTTACGGAACGGGCGCCATTATGGCAGTGCCGGCGCATGATGAACGCGATTTCGAATTTTGCCGGGAGTATCGCATCCCGGTCGTGCCGGTGATCCGTCCCGAAGAAGGCGAACTTGCGGACGGCGAGACCATGACCGGACCTTACGGCGAGTACGGGATCGTGGAACGGTCGGGCAAATGGTCCGGGATGCCAAGCGCGGATGCGCGCAAGAAGATGGCTGCATTCGCGGCCGAGCATGGTTTTGGAAGTACCTCGATTACCTATCGCCTGAAAGACTGGGGCATTTCACGGCAGCGCTATTGGGGCACGCCGATCCCTATCGTCTACTGCCCCCAATGCGGTGCAGTTCCCGTTCCGGAGAAAGATCTTCCAGTGCGCCTGCCGGAGAACGTCAAGATTACCGGCCAGGGGCGCTCTCCATTAGAAAATGTTCCGTCGTTCATGAACGTGAGTTGTCCCAAGTGCGGCGGCCCTGCGCAACGCGAGAGCGACACCATGGACACCTTCGTCGACTCCTCCTGGTATTTCTATCGCTACTGCGATCCGCGGAACGATCGGGCTCCGTTCGGCAAGGACGCGATCGCCAACTGGTTCCCGATCGATCAATACATCGGCGGAGTCGAACACGCGATCCTACACCTGATTTACTCGCGTTTCTGGACCAAAGTGATGCGAGACATCGGCGTGATCGAAAATGACGAGCCTGTAAAGCGCCTGTTCACGCAGGGCATGGTGATCAAAAATGGCGCCAAGATGTCGAAGAGCCTGGGCAATGTGGTTTCCCCCGAGGAGATGATCGAGCGCTATGGGACCGATGCTGCTCGCATGTATTCTCTATTCGCGGCTCCCCCGGACCGCGACCTCGATTGGCAGGAGGATGGCGTTTCGGGCGTAAGCAAGTTCCTGGGACGCGTGTATCGGTTTGTCACCCGGAACGCGGACCAAAAGGATAATGGGGCGACTGGCGAGGCCGATGGGCAAGCATTGCGCGTGCTCCACCAAACGATCGGTAAGATCACTGCGGATTTCGATACCCGTTGGCACTTCAACACTTCCATTGCATCGTTGATGGAGCTGACAAATGAACTTTTGGAGTTGGAAGACAAGCTCTCCGGCCGCGTTTTGACTGAAATCTGCCGGAGTTTGACCCTGCTTCTGGCCCCGTTTGCTCCTTACATCGCCCAGGAACTTTGGGGGGAACTCGGCCAGGAAGGCCCGGTTTTCCGGCATCCATGGCCGAAGTTCAACCCGGCCTTGGCCAAAGAAACCCTGATCGAAATTCCAGTGCAGGTCAATGGCAAGCTCCGGGCCCACCTGCTAATATCGCCGGGCGCCTCGCGATCCGAACTGGAGCGGCTGGCTATCGCAAATGAAAAAACGAAGCCATTCCTCCAGGGGAAACAAGTCGTTAAGGTTGTCGTCGTTCCCGACCGCCTGGTAAATGTAGTAGTTAAAGCCTAGCGAAATTCCTAGCACGATCTCCGGCGAAACTGCCGATATGGACTTAGACCTGTTTTCGAACAAGCTGTTCTAAGCTAGGAGTAAGGCGGCATATTGAGCACGGAATGTGCGATTTGGGCTAAGTCTCTGGCGAAAATTTTTCGCTCTGGCGGCACGGAAGTCACTGTGTTCCACGAGCTTGCCCTCGAAGTGCGCAAAGGCGAGCGCCTGGCCATCATCGGGGAGTCCGGCGCAGGTAAATCTACGCTTTTGCACCTGTTAGGCGGTTTGGATCGTCCTACAAGTGGGGAGATCCGCTACGGCGGTCGCAACATCGTGAGCTTCGACGAGCAGTCCTTAGCAGACTTTCGGAATCGGGAGGTCGGGTTCGTTTGGCAAAACGCATCTCTCTTACCTGAATTCACTGCCCTCGAAAACGTAGCGATGCCCCTTCTGATATGCGGCGTTCCCCCTGACGTGGCTGCGAAAACGGCCACTGAGCGGCTGGACGAAGTCGGTTTGGGGAACCGTTCAAGGCATCAAGCGGGCGAACTATCCGGTGGAGAGCAGCAGCGGGTTGCCTTAGCGCGGGCCATTGTCAATACCCCAAAGGTTCTTCTAGCGGACGAGCCCACTGGCAGTCTGGATTCTAAGACAGGCGAGAAGATCGCCGACTTGTTGAACGAGCTTCATGAGGTGCACCGGCTGACATCGATATTTGTTACCCATAACCTCTCTTTCGCAGCCCATTGCGACCGAGTTCTTGAGTTGAGAAATGGTTCTTTGCATGCTCCATCTTTCATGGATTTGCAGACGACCGGAGTAGTACAGGACGCAACCCGTCTTGGCGGTGGTATTTATGTTTGAACGATATACCGAGAAGGCACGACGAGTCATCTTCTTCGCAAGATACGAAGCCAGCCAGTTCGGTAGCCCTTATATCGAGACCGAGCATCTCTTATTAGGTCTGTTGCGTGAAGATAAGGCGCTCGCGAATCGTTTCTTGCGGTCGCATGCTGCTATCGAATCCATCCGGAAGCAGATCGAAGCCCATACGACTGCGCGGGAAAAGGTCTCTACCTCTGTCGACCTGCCGCTCAGCCACGAATGCAAGCGTGTGCTGGCATACGGGGCGGAGGAAGCCGAGCGCTTGAGTCACAAGCATATCGGAACGGAGCATCTGCTGCTGGGCTTGCTTCGCGAAGAGAAAAGCTTTGCTGCCGAGATCCTGCATGAGCGCGGACTGAGGCTTTCGGCGGTACGTGAAGAGATTGCCCGGTCGGCTTCGGAAAAGACCTCTGCCAGCCGGCCCAAAGAGAGCTCGCTGCTCGCCGAGTTCAGCCGCGATCTTACTCAGGCCGCGGTGGACGGCATGCTCGATCCGTTAATTGGTCGCGATGGCGAGCTGGATCGCGTTGTTCAGATCCTTTGCCGCCGGACCAAAAACAATCCCGTGCTGATCGGTGAGCCGGGAGTCGGTAAGACGGCCATCGTCGAAGGTCTGGCACAGCGCATTGCAGATGGCGACGTCCCTTCCTTCCTTTCGGATAAACGCATCTTGGCTCTCGATCTCTCGCTGATCGTCGCCGGCACCAAATACCGTGGCCAATTTGAGGAACGGCTCAAAACAATTATGAAGGAGTTGATGGACAACCAGAACGCCATCATCTTCATCGATGAGCTACACACTTTGGTAGGCGCCGGTTCCGCAGAAGGCTCGCTTGACGCTGCCAATATCCTGAAGCCGGCTCTGTCGCGCGGGGAAATCCAGTGCATCGGCGCAACTACCCCGGCCGAATATCGCAAATCTATCGAGAAGGACCGCTCTCTCGAACGGCGTTTTCAGGCCGTCAAGGTTCCTCCTCCAACAGAAACCGATGCGATTCGGATATTGTTCGGCATTAAGGAGCGCTACGAGAAGTTCCACGCCGTCGCTTACACAGATGAAGCGATCGAATCGGCTGTCTACACCTCGACCAGATTTATTCCGGACCGCTTTCTCCCGGACAAGGCCATCGATTTGATCGACGAAGCCGGGGCTCGCATTAAGCTTCGCCAGACCACGCTGCCGACCGAAGTCGCGGACATTCAGAAGCGAATCAAGTTCATTGTTCACCGGATGGAGAACGCCATCGCGAACCACGAGTTCGAAAAGGCGCGCTTCTACTCCGACGAAGAACGCAAGGAACGTGAAAATCTGCGTGTGCTGCGCGAGAAGTACAACCTGGATGACACGTCGACCGGCGTCGTCACAAAGGATGACATCGAAGACGTGGTCGCGCGCTGGACCGGTGTTCCGATGACCTCTATCAAAGAGGAAGAGATCAACAAGCTCCTTCGCATCGAAGAAGAGCTTCACAAGCGGATCATCAGCCAGGAGAAAGCGATCTCTGCACTGTCGCGCGCTATCCGGCGCTCGCGTGCAGGCATGAAATCTCCGAAGCGTCCTGCCGGCTCCTTCCTGTTCCTGGGACCAACGGGCGTCGGCAAAACCGAAGTTGCTCGGGCTCTTGCGGACTTTCTTTTCGGAAGCGAGAAGTCGCTCATCCGTTTCGACATGTCGGAGTTCATGGAGAAACATTCGATCTCGAAATTGATCGGATCGCCTCCCGGATATGTTGGATACGAGGAAGGCGGTCAGCTTACCGAACGCGTGAAGCGCGCTCCGTACTCGATCATTCTGCTCGACGAGATCGAAAAAGCTCATCCGGACATCTACAACATCCTCCTCCAGGTATTCGAGGACGGACAATTGACGGACGGCTTGGGCAACACTGTCGATTTCAAGAACACGATCATCATCATGACCTCAAATCTGGGAGCCCGGTTCCTGGACAAGCGCGGCCAGATCGGGTTCTCCAGTGAGTCGTTAACCGGCATTCCGCAGAAGGTCGAAGAGCAGGTTTTGGGCGAGGTGAAACGGGCCTTCAATCCCGAGTTCCTCAATCGTCTTGACGAGGTGATTCTGTTTACGTCGCTGGTGGATGAAGATCTCATCCGAATCATGGATCTCCTGGTTGAGCAAATCAACCAAAACCTGGTTTCGAAACAGATCAAGATTCGTCTCGAACCGGATGCGGCCAAGTACATCGTCGATAAAACCTGTACCGATCGCAGTTACGGCGCCAGACCGTTACGGAGAGCTCTGCAGAAGTACATCGAAGACCCGCTCTCAGAGGCGCTCATACAGGGATCGCTTCCGCGCCCGGCAGAGTTGGTGGTTTACCTGGGCGAGAATGGCATCTACTGCCGTCAGGAGGGGGATCTCGAAGGCGAGCCGGTTGCCGCAGGCGATGTCGCAGTGGCAGGTCCGGCTAGCTTCGGAACTCCGCTTTACATGTTCTAACGAGCTGGTTCAGCAACTACCTAAAAGCGAGACTTCGGTCTCGCTTTTCTATGGGGCTACTCGATCGGGAACGCTGTACTCCATCGTTCGGGCGGACATTTCACCTGCCCGGTGTACTTCCACATAAACGCTCCATTGTCCCGCTGAGGGAAACACGGGTTTTGCGATGTACACTCCCGAATCGATAGCCGGCGCCTTGAACACCTTGACATCATGGCCCTCGGAATTCTCGATCTGCAGCGTGACCGTGGCCCCGACAAGCGGTTTGCGGCGATCGTCCGAGACCCGGATTTCGAAGGGGATATCGACGTTCGCTTGCAGAACGGCTCTCGGCTCGAGCCGAATCGTGAAGTTCCCTTCCGCCCCTTGGGCCAACAACAATCCCGTTGCACAAAGAAACTGAGCCAGAAGTTTCACGCCTTCATTTTAGACTTTGATCGCCGGAAGAAGGCCGTCCAGGGGGATAATCGAACCCGAGTAGGCCACCTCGGCTGCATGCTACTCTTTACCTTCCTATCTTCCGTCCCATGAAAAAACTCCTCGCTTTGAACCGCGGTGAAATCGCCATCCGTATCCTCCGAGCCGCCAATGAACTCGGACTCCGCACTGTCGCCGTGTACTCGCAAGAAGACCGGTTGAGCTTGCATCATTTCAAAGCGGACGAGGCCTATTTAATCGGTCAAGGCAAAGGTCCGGTCCAAGCCTACCTGGATGTCGAGGGAATTCTGAAATTGGCGGTGGAGAAGGAAGTCGATGCAATCCATCCTGGTTACGGCTTTCTGTCGGAAAATCCGGCTCTGCCGCGCGCTTGCGAGCGCGCTGGCATCACTTTTGTCGGACCCAGCGCGACCATACTGGAGTCCTTAGGCGACAAAACGGCAGCCCGCAAGCTGGCGCAGAACGCAAATATTCCGGTTGTCCCTGGAACTGAAAACCCGATCGACCCAGCAAGCGAGGATGCTGAACGGATCGCTGAAGCTATCGGTTTCCCGCTCATTATCAAAGCGGCGTTCGGAGGCGGCGGTCGCGGCATGCGCGTGGTTGACCGCAAAGCAGATTTTCTCCCCAGATTGCGCGAGGCGAGCGAGGAAGCGGCAGCGGCTTTCGGCAACCCGGCCGTTTTCCTGGAGCGTTACATCCGCCGTGCAAAACATGTCGAGATTCAGATCATCGGCGACAAGCAGGGTAATGTTCTGCACCTGTTTGAGCGTGATTGTTCCGTTCAGCGGCGTCATCAGAAGGTGGTGGAGATCGCCCCGGCAATCGGACTTCCCCCGAAAGTCCGTGCCGAACTGGCTGAAGCAGCTCTTGGCTTGGCACGGGCCGCCAACTATTACAACGCTGGAACGGTGGAGTTTCTGGTCGACGCGGATACCTACGAATGGTTTTTCATCGAAGTCAACCCGCGCGTGCAGGTCGAACATACGGTGACGGAAGTGATTACCGGAATAGATATCGTGCGAACGCAAATTCAGGTCGCGCAGGGTCTCAGCCTCCATGGTGAGGAAATCAACCTCCCGCCTCAGAACGAAATTTCCATCCATGGCACAGCACTGCAATGCCGCGTCACGACCGAAGATCCCGCCAACAATTTCGTGCCGGACTACGGCAGGTTGCAGACATATCGCTCGCCTGCAGGTTTTGGTATTCGTTTGGACGGCGCCTCGGCTTATGGCGGCGCTGTCATTTCGCCCTACTACGATTCGCTGCTCGTGAAGGTCACGGCCTGGGGTCGCGACTTCAAGCAGGCCTGTCAACGCATGGATCGTGCGTTGCGCGAGTTCCGCATCCGGGGAGTCAAAACCAATATTCAGTTCCTCGAGAACGTCGTGCGCCATCCAACATTTCAATCGGGCGAGATGACGACGTCTTTCCTGGACGAAACCCCGGAACTCTTCGATTTCAAACCACGCCGCGATCGCGCGACAAAAGTATTGACTTACTTGGGCGATGTCATCGTAAACGGCAATCCCGAAGTAGCGGGCAAACCACGTCCGGCCGCCATTCGTGAGGCACGCGTTCCGCAAGCCTCCGCCAAGGCTCCGGCTGAAGGTACACGCCAACTGCTCGACAGGCTCGGTCCCAAAGAATTGGCCGCTTGGACGAAACAGCAGAAGCGGCTATTAATGACCGATACCACCTTCCGTGATGCCCATCAATCCCTGATGGCAACACGCGTCCGCAGTTACGACTTGCTTCGCATCGCGGATTACGTTGCGAAGGAACTGCCCCAACTCTACAGCATCGAGATGTGGGGCGGTGCAACGTTTGATGTGTCGATGCGCTTTTTATTGGAAGATCCTTGGAAGCGTCTTCAGGCGCTGCGCCAAAAAATCCCTAACATCTGTTTTCAGATGCTCCTGCGTGCTTCGAACGCAGTCGGATACACAGCCTATCCCGATAACGTGGTCACAGAATTCATCAACGAAGCCGCTGCACAAGGCATCGACATTTTTCGCATCTTCGATTCCCTGAACTGGCTGCCGAACATGCAAGCGGCAGTCGAAGCAACTCTGAAAACAGACCGCGTCTGCGAAGCAGCGATCTGCTACACCGGCGACATCCTCGATCCCGCAAGAGAAAAGTATTCTCTCCAATACTATGTACGGCTGGCGAAAGAACTCGAGCGCATGGGAACTCACGTTCTGGGCATCAAGGACATGGCCGGGCTTCTCAGGCCGTATGCCGCCTATAAGCTCGTCAAAACACTTCGGGAAGAAGTCGACCTCCCGATTCACCTTCACACGCACGACACCAGCGGCGTCAACGCCGCAACCGTTTTGAAGGCTGCGGAGGCGGGGGTCCATGTAGCCGATGGGGCGATCTCTGCCATGAGCGGGACCACGAGTCAGCCGAATCTCAACTCGATCGTCGCGGCGCTGGCGCATACCGAGCGAGATACCGGATTGAACTTCGACGCACTGAACCGCTGCTCGGATTATTGGGAAACAGTTCGAGCGTACTACGCACCTTTCGATGAAGCGCCGAGATCGGGCAGCTCCGACGTCTACATTCACGAAATGCCCGGCGGCCAATACACAAATTTAAAGGCGCAGGCGGAGGCAATGGGCCTCGGAGGACGCTGGCCCGAAGTGGCGCGCATGTATGCCGACGTGAATATGGCCTTTGGCGATATCGTCAAGGTCACCCCTTCCAGCAAGGTTGTCGGCGATCTCGCCCTTTACCTGATCAGCCATGAGATGACGGTGCAGCAGCTTGAGAACTTGCCGCCGGATCACCACGTGACGTTGCCTAATTCGGTGGCTGACATGTTTATGGGTTCGCTCGGACAGCCGGAAGGCGGGTGGCCCCCTAAACTGCAACAGGTTATCCTGCACGGGAAGAAGCCGGAAGAGGGCCGGCCCGGAGCCAATCTACCACCAGCTGATCTCGCAGCCACCGCAAAGATTGTGGAAGAAAAGGCTAACTCTAACAGCCGATCGGACCTGCTGAGCTACCTGATGTATCCGGATGTCTTTCTGAAGTTTGCCGCCGCCCGTTCGGAGTTCGGCGATCTGGATGTTCTGCCAACGCCTCCTTTCTTTTACGGCCTTGCCGAGCGAGAAGAGATCACTGTCGAACTCGAGCCCGGCAAAACGTTGATCATTCGGCTGCTCACTGTCGGCGACCCTAAGAGCGACGGAACCAGAACCGTTTTTTTCGAACTGAACGGGCAACCGCGCCAGGTGGAGGTCAAAGACAAGTCAATCAAGGCCGCGGCAAGCGCTCGCAGTAAAGTGGACCCCTCGAAGCCGGGGCAGGTAGGCGCGCCGATTCCGGGCGCAATCACCGCCGTTTTTGTACAGGCCGGCGAGCAGGTTGAAAAGGGCGATCGGCTGCTCATACTCGAAGCAATGAAAATGCAGACCACCGTCTACGCTCCAATAGATGGGACCGTCGCGGAAATCGCGGTGAAAGCACGCGATACTGTCGAAGCCCGCGACTTGCTGCTCACCATCGACCAGTAGCCTAAGGCGCACCGCCGCTTTTCTCTTCCATCCAGAGGCCTCAGCGGAAGCGCTTCGTCTATTCTGGATCGATCACTCTCAGCTGCCGGCCAGCGAATATCCCCCGACGTCTTGCTCACCCGCGCCCGACATCTTCATCACCACCAGCGTCATATCGTCATGCTGCGGAGCACCGGACGCGAACCGGTCCGCCGCCGCCATCAAATGCGGGATCATGTCGCGTGCCGGATGTTCAGCTTCTGCTGCCGCTGCCGGTAACAGCCGCTCCTCGCCCCATTCCTCATCCCGCGGATTCATCGCCTCGCTGATCCCATCCGTGAACCCGACAAAGATGTCGCCGTTTTCTAAAACCAGCGAGCCTTCCTGATACGGCGCGCGCGGGAACAACCCGATGACTGGCCCTCCGGACTCGAGCCGGATCACATGTGTAGTTCCGTCTGCCGTTCGCCGCAAGATAGCCGGCGGATTGTGCCCGGCATTCACATAACGAAACAGCTTGTTCGCATGCTGATACTGGCCGTAGAAGAACGTGGCATACCGGTTGATCGGCGTGGCATCGTAGACCAATTGATTCACGTTCGCCATCAACTGCGCCAAGTCTCCTTGACCCACCAGCGCCTGCCCTCGCAGCGACGCCTGCAACGATGCCATCAATAAAGCCGCCGCAATGCCCTTGCCCGAAACGTCTCCGATCGCCACGCCCAGATCGCCGTTCGCGAGCTCGAGGAAATCGTAGTAATCCCCTCCCACGCCCAGAGCCGGACGGCACGCACCAGCATAATCGATTCCTGCAATCGCCGGCAGGCGTTGCGGAAACAGCCGCTCCTGAACCTCGCGCGCAATCTCGATCTCGCGGTTCAGCTTCTCCCGCTGCGCCATCTCCATTGCCACTGTCTTCGTCAACCGGCTGTTCTCCAGCGCAAAACCGGTCTGCGTCGCTACCGAACGCAGCAGCTGCAAATCGCTCTTCGAATAAGGCTCTTCCGACAACTTCTGCCCCAGACTGATCATCCCGAGCAGCTTGTCTTTTCGTCCAAGCGGCAGCAACAGCTGCGTCCTCAGCGACTTCAAAGTGAGCAGCTCCAGGGGCGGGGTCGAGTGAACCCAGTTATCCTGACGCTCAAAATAAATCGGCGAGGGAACGCTCGACTCTTTCACCGCTTCCACGGTCTTCGAATTCGGCGGCAGTTCTGTACCCGGCGGCGGCTCAAAACCGAGGCAGTAAACCGGCCGATAGCTTTGGCTTTCCTCGAGCAGAAACGCGCAATTAGATACATGCAGAGAATCGGAGATCCGCTGGGCCACCGTTTCGAGCATCTTGTCTTCATCCGTAATCGTGCGCACCGAGTCACTCAGCTCTTCGAGAATCATCTCGGAGTTATAAGCCTCGCGAAAAAAACGCCTGTCTACGGAAATCATCAGTCGGCTGCGTACAGCGCGCACGAAGGCCAGCCCACCTCCTACCACAACTGCATAAACCGCCCTTTCGAACCAGGGATCGATGTCCGGTCCAAACATCAGCCATCCCGGCCGAAACGCTAGGCGGCTGAGAGCGAAAAGCGCTCCCGCGATCACCATCGCGGTCATAATCCGCAGGCCTGCTTTCGCCAGTGCGTAGCGCACCCCCTGACGAATCACCATCCTCAGATTCATGGCGCGTTCCGCCACAATCACATACGCAAGCGTGATTGGGAATAGGCAGAAGATAAAGCAAATCGGTACCACGACAGCTTCCGGAACGCTGTTGAATGCGTTTCGATTCGTGAAGGCTTGATACAAGACCAGGCCCCCGAGCGGGGTTAGGCTCACCAGGCATCCGGTCAGCAAAATGCGCAGCCGGCGCCGTGAGTCCCGGCTCTCCACGACGCCGGTTTTCGTCCCAATTGCGCTAAAGAAAAACGCCATTCCGAGAGAGATAAAGGCGGTCGTAGAGTGAAGGTGCAGCCGGTTAAAAACCCACGCCATCCTGCGGTAGTCGAAGAACTGTGCTGCCAGCGCGAGCCAGATCAATCCCGGCCCCGCGATCATCGGAGCGAGAACGATCCACTTCAGCCACGGGCGTTGGCGGTCCCAGCGAAACCTCTCGGGAAAATACAAAGCGAAACAGATCATCCAAATCGGAATACTCATATTCGCGGCTAGTTGATACGCGTATGCAAAAAACTGCAAAGGCCTCGGAAAGTCGTACCATTGCGCTGAATGGATGATCTGCGAGGTCGCCACCATCAGGCCGAAAAAACTCAGCGCTCTCGCGTCATTCGGAAGGATCGCCGCTGGATAGATCCCTACGACTACACAGAACAACAGAATCAGCGTCAGGAGCCCGGTAACTATCCAATCCCCCACCGTCAGAGGATGCTCGACAGGCCCCGGCGGTATACGAATCAGCCGCCGTCTCGATGCCCGTTCGGCACAGTTTCCACCTCTACGGCACGTTGCTCGCCCACACGAGGGAAAGATCTGGAATAATCCCGCTCGCCCCGGATCGGATGGCCGTCTATCTTGAGCACCCGGTCGCCAGCATGCAACCCAGCTTTCGCGGCCTGCTCGCTGACTGCCGTAACCGTCGCACCCCCGGTAAACGGAATATCCAGGTTGCGCGACCGGTCTGCAAGCCGGTAAACCACGCCCGAGTAAATCAGTTGATAGAAAAGCGCAGTCGCAAACAGCGGGACCAGGAAGAGGTAATTCCTCCGATTCCCGGATACAACGGATCTCATCGGAGCACTAAGGTACCACGTCTCGCGGAACGTTCTCTCGTCAACCCGGTGTTCCTGACCGGCCGTCCACCGGCGCGTGAATTAGAATGCCATCTGGAGTTAACGATGCCCAAACTGTCCGGCAAGAACGTGCTTGTCACCGGAGCCTCATCCGGAATCGGAGAAGCTATAGCGATTCGTTTCGCTCAGGAGGGAGCGAATGTAGCCATCAATTACCACACCGGGAAAGACCGCGCAGAAGCTGTTCAGGTGAAAGCAAGGGAAGCCGCAAGGGCTGCCGGAAATTCCAGTTACAGAGATCTGACCGTCAAAGCAGACGTCGCTAGTGAAGATGACGTGAAATCAATGTTCGTGAAGGTGATCGGAGCCTTCGGAAGCCTCGACATTCTCATCAACAACTCCGGTGTGCAAAAGCCTGCGCCTAGTCACCAACTCGAAATGGCGGATTACGATCGTGTCGTCAACACCAATTTACGCGGCGCCTTCATGTGCTGCCGCGAAGCGCTTCATCACTTTGTGGAGCGTGGAATCAAAGGTGTCATCGTGAGCAACTCCAGTGTTCACGAGATCATCCCGAAGCCGAAGTATGTGCCTTACTCAATCAGTAAGGGCGGGATGGAGAACATGACGAAGTCCTTGGCCCTTGAGTACGCCAGCAAAGGAATTCGCGTGAACGCTGTAGGTCCCGGGGCAATCGTCACGCCGATCAACAACGCTTGGATCAATGATCCCAAAGCTCGCGGCGAGGTCGAGAGTCACATCCCCATGGGTCGCGCTGGCGAATCCGAAGAGATCGCGTCGGTGTTTGCATTTCTCGCCTCAGATGAATCCTCCTACATCACCGGGCAAACAATCTTCGCTTGCGGAGGACTAACGCTTTACCCTGAATTCGCCGTGGCTTGGTCTTCTGGAGAGTGACAGCGATCCTCCGATGGAGCCCTGGGCCAGTTCAGTAGCTCCGATCGGAGGCCCGGCAACCATGACTGAGCAGCGTCGCCCGTGCTACCGGTAGACTAAAAGAGCAACCGAAGTGGGGGCGTAGCTCAGTTGGATAGAGCATCAGCCTTCTAAGCTGAGGGTCACAGGTTCGATCCCTGTCGCCCCTACCACTGATGAGCGCATTTTACGGCCAAACGGGTTTCACTCCAGCGGTGGGCAGACCCAAGCCGGTGAAGAACACGTTCCTCCAACCCGCCAACGGTCAGGAGGACGCCCGCTCGTAAACACGAACGTTGTGGATCGGGCCGCCTTGTTTGTCTTTTCCGGTTTGCGTGTACGTTACCGTCTTGCCGTCACTTGAGAGCACGGCGCGTGCTTTCAAAGTTGCACCATCGAGATTCCAAGTGTCCTCAGAGACGTTTCCCGTCCTCCTGCAGATAACGGTGGAGTTTTCAAGGCCCTGAATCGGAACTGCCGCATCGCCCGAGGGAGTGAAGGACCAAGTGGTGGTTTGGCCGTCCGGAGTTACCCCCTCGACCGTCGTCTTCCCGTCTGGTGCAATTGTTACTGTTTCGTTTTTCGGCGCCGGGCCAGGTTTGAATTTCGACTTTGCAACGTTAAGCTTCCAAGTTCCGGCTAAGGCATCGGTTTGGGTTGCTTGCGCCGCAACCAGAGTTGCGGATGCGAAGAGAATCGCAATCAGCGAACGTACGCGGACGTATTTGGTCATTGGGTTTCCTTTCCTCAGATCGTCCCGTGAGAAGTGATTATACGCCCAATTCGTGCGCGCCGTGTAGAAGCGAGAACCATCGAAGGTCCACCCCGCACTTACCGGGCAATATGTGCTCGCTGGAGCGATCCCTGTCGCGCGACCACTTCACGACTAAGAACCTGAAGCGTTAGCGCTCATCATCCTGCAGTTCCGGTCCGACTTGCGCTTTGTCATGCAGGCGCTACCGCGCCCGCAATAAAAGCTGCGAAACTCCCGCCCGTCGCCCAGAATTGTACTTGACAATTCAACGATTTCTCCTTCACTCTCCGGCTCCGCCGTCTAGCGCGTCGAGCCGATTCTCATGCCGTTGCGCGATGATGGTCAAACCTCGGATGTTCTCGCCAGCAACCTTCATCGCTTCGACCAGCGTGCCAACTTGCCCCGTCAGTGTCTGAACCTGCCCGGTTACTTCCTGAACCTGCCCAGCTATTTCCTGAAGCTGACCAGACATCTCATGAACCGTAGCGTGCAGCGATTCAGTCGATTGCACGAGAAACTCCAGCCGTTCGTCGATGGTCATGCGCTTCAGACTCCTTCGTCGATGGTACCGTCTTTCACACTTTCGAGTACACGCGCGCTCACGAGCGGACCTAAAAACTGAAAGCGTTAACGCCCATCATCTTGCAGTTCCGGTCCGACTTGCGCTTTGTCACGCAGGCGCTGCCGAACCCGGATCTGCTCGTCGGTGAGGCGCGCGTCATAGATCGATCGGGGCTCGATAGACCGGGAAATCATGGTAGAGACAGTCGCGGCCAGCAGCATGGGCAGAACGAAGGAACGGCCTTGGCCGGTGAGCTCCATCATGAGCACAATCGTCGAGACAGGCCCTTGCGTGGTGGCCGACAACACCGCTCCCGCTCCAAGGAGTCCGCATAATCCAACCGGCATTTGGGGGAAGACGAAGGACCACAGATAACCGAGAACCGAACCGAGCAACGCGCCCGAGGTTAGCGAAGGAGTAAACAGTCCCCCGGGAACACCGGATCCAATACACAAGGTAATCGCCGCCGGCTTCAGCACCAGCAGCATGGCCGCCAATGCAAGTGGCACTGCACCTGCAAAAAGCATCTGCGAAACGTCGCGCCCGTTGCCCAAAATCTGAGGAAAGCGAACCGCCGCGATTCCCAGCAGAGTCAGGCCGAAGATGGGCCGCACGATTCGTTGCCATCCCGATGGCTTGTTCCGCTCCGCCCAGCGAACAACTCGCACATACAGAACTGAAAACGGTCCCGCTGCCAACCCGCAGAAAACGGCAAACAGCAGGCTCATGTGGCTGTCTGGATAGGTCGGAATCAGGTAAGTGGGCGCATTCGGTAATAAAATCCACGCCACTGCCGTCGCTACGCACGAGCAAAGAAGAGCCGGCAAAATAAACCGGAGCGCCAACGCGCCTCGCACCACTTCTATCGCGAAGAGGGCGCCCCCTAACGGCACTCCATACGCCGCTGCCATTCCCGCGCCCGCGCCGCAAGCCACTAAAAGGCGTCGTTGATCGTCCGACAATTTTGTGAGGTCGGAAAAAAAGTTGGCGAACACTGAGCCCGCTTGTTTCGGAGCGCCCTCGCGGCCCAGCGAAACACCCATGCCGACCACCACAACAGACAATGTGGCGCTGCCCAAGGTGCGGAGTTTCGGAAGCTTTCCGGCATGAAACCAAATCGCTGCCGTTGTGTCGATATCGTTTCCGCTCGACAGCTTACGCAGCACTACCTGTGCGATTCCTGTCAACACTCCAGCGCCAAGCAGAATCAGGATTGTGCGAGCAGCCCCCGTGTGCTGCGCCGCCCCGAGAATTTCTTTCCCGTCTCCGCCCCATAGACTCCGTTGAGTCCACTCAAGCAGCTTTGTAAGCAGGCCCGCGGAAAGGCCCGTCAGAATACCAATCCCCACCACAGAAACCCAAAAGCGCGGTGCGGAGGGCTGGTCCAGCGTTGCCGGAATTGCACCGGTATCGTCCGTCGCATTCCTGCGTGGCTCGCTACGGCTCTCAAGCCATTGACGGACCATGGTGCGGGGTCTCCACAAAAACTTCAGTCTTGGCTCGCGCCATCAGATTGTACCGTTCCGGCTGGGCAGTTTTGTTCGGAGCCATGAGCCACGCCAGTGGCTCTCCAACCGGAGGCCCGGAACCATGAGGTGTTACCTTCACAGCGCCAGCGGTTCTGAAGTAAAACATGGAAACACTCGCTATCTTTGGAATCGCACCTCCCTGGCCTGCGGCTGCTTCATATAGAAACCAGCCAAGTAATTTTCCCTGTGCGCTGCATCGTAGCAGTTTCCTCGGGTACACGTCCCTATTTTGTATCCGTGGTTAAGGTTACGGATCCTTCACCTCTGTTGCGCCTTTAAGTGCGACTTTCAAGATCCGGACTTCACCCCCAAAATACTGCGAAGGACTAAAGAATGTATCACCACATAAAACAATTGATGTATACGGTTCGGATCGACACGCCGGACCCGGCTTTCGGCAACATGCTTCTTGAGCAGTTCGGGGGCGAAAACGGCGAGCTCGCGGCCGCTATGCAGTACTCCGTTCAAGGTATCAATTGCGACGATCCAGAGCGCAAGGACTTGCTGATGGACATCGGCACGGAAGAGCTGAGCCACCTCGAAGTCATTGGCGTGCTCACTCGCATGCACCTGAAGCCGATGAAAACAAAACGTAGCGCTGCGGAAGCCGATCCCCTTATCGCCATCTGCGGCGGAGGCGGCGTGTCGCTCCATAACTCGATGGGCTCGGCCTGGACAGCGAACTACCTGAAGATCACCGGCGAAATCGATGTCGATCTTCGCAATAACATCGCCGCCGAAGCTCGCGCCAAGATTACCTACGAACGCTTGATGGATTTCACCGATGATAAGGGAACCTTGGACGCTTTACAGTTCCTGATGACGCGAGAGATCACTCACATGAAGGCTTTCAGCCTAGCGCTGGAATCGCTTGGCAAGCCGATGCTTTCGATCGGAAAAATTCCGCCGACGCCTGGCCTCGTAGACCAGTTTTTCAATGACTCTACCGGAGTAGGCGATCGTGGCGAAAGGGATTACCGCGGTCCCTGGAATCAGGGTGGCAGTTGGCAATACGTTGAGGCTCCTGCGTTTCAGGATTTAAAATCTGAAAAGACAGGCGAACGAGAGGATAGTAATTCGGCGCCGGTCAGCGGGCAACAATCTGGTAACGGTCATTCAAAAACAAAAGCTAAAGAGGGCAACACAGTTAAAGTGATGGCCGAAAAGTAGCTCCAGCCAAGTAGAGGAGAGGATTTGACTAAATGGCACAGTTAAGAGAATTACTCGTAGAACAGCTGCAGGACCTTCTGAATGCAGAGAACCAGCTCACAAAAGCGCTTCCCCAAATGGCCGAGGCTGCGCACAATCCCAAGCTGAAAGAAGGCTTTCAGAAGCATTTGCAGCAGACGGAGAACCACATCGGCCGATTGAAGGAAGCCTTCGGGCTTCTCGGCGAAAAAGCGCAGCCAAAAGCGTGCAAGGCTATGGCCGGCTTGGTCGAAGAAGGGAAAGAAACAATCGCCGAGGGTAAAGGGAAGGACGCCCTCTCCGCCGACCTCGCCTTGATAGCGATCGCCCAAAAAGTTGAGCATTATGAGATCGCCGGCTACGGCAACCTGCGCGGCATTGCTCGATTGATTAACGAGAGAGGAGTTGCCGAGCTTCTCGATTTCACGCTGGGAGAAGAAGAAGCCACAGATTTTCTCTTAACCGAAATCTCGAAGCCGATTCTTCAGGAAGCTCGTCTGAATGAGCTCGAAGGCACAAGGACAACCGCGCAAGTTGCCGGTTAAGTCACTGCATAGGTGAGTTTCGGCTCTCGAACTTAGGGCGGGGGAAATATACATCTCCCGCCAACAAATGCCAACGATGCACCTGCGTGCCCCAACAAAGCCGACCTTAGGCGTGTTCGTACCTTTTATTCAGACGCAACGAGCAGGGATGCAGCGACGACCATCGTAGTGAAAACGGGCAAGACGTTCCCGGCCTCGATATCCGAATGCGGATGGCACAGACGACTCATACACGAGGAAAAGTTCGCCGATGATTCGCCGGAAAGCGATGTCGACGGCTGATGGTCAGTTGTTCGGCGTAAGACAACGAAGTGCCGATGTCCTTGGCTGACACGCGAACCTCATCAAGGAGCGCAGTTTCTATATCGGTGGAGTCCCCTGGCAGTGTATACGCTTCTCTTTTCAGCATGGGGGGCGAATGCGCGGTTTTGGCTTCAGCCGATATAGGTAGCTTATTCGGATGTGAACGGCGTGGTGCTGAGCCTGGTTCCGCACCGGCTCACCTGCCTGACCAGTGGCTTGCAATGCATCTGTTGGTCGTTGGTGCTGCTTTGGGCAACGAGGTTATGCAGCTGCTGAGTTGAGCCGTTGTCTCGTTTTCGGGAGCACAAGAAATTGTGGCCAGAAGATAAACAAGATCAAACGGGAATCGACGCATTATCGGTTTCTACCTTCACGAATGCTACAGCTTACGCCTGAGTAGTCAGGGTGCAACGCACCATGTTCTTAAGTGTTCTATATTTGAGAACAATTGACGAATCTGCCCAATCTGCTGACGCTGTTTCGAATTTTCCTGGTGCCGCTCCTGGTGGCAGCGCTCGTTCAGCATAGCTTGGCCGTGCATTGGAATGGGAAGCTGCTGATTGCGAACGATTTTTTCGCGCTCATTGTGTTTCTGGCTGCGGCGTTGACGGATTTGCTCGACGGCTATCTGGCTAGACGGTGGAAGCAAGTGACGACAGTGGGTACGTTACTCGATCCCGTTGCGGACAAGCTCCTAATATCGGCAGCGTTGGTGTCGTTAGTGGAGATGCGGCTCCTTCCCGGGTGGCTGGTGATTTTGATTATTAGCCGTGAGTTTGCCGTATCGGGATTGCGGAGCATTGCGGCAGCCGAGGGATTTACGGTGAAGGCGGGCGAACTCGGGAAATCGAAGATGATCTTTCAGGTGGTCGGCGTCTCGCTAGTGCTTTTGTCTGTTCGCTGGTCGGCGTTGCACCCATATGCTTTAGGCGCGATGTGGGCAGTGGTGATCTTCGGACTGGCGTCGGCGGTAGACTATTTCCGAAAGTTCTGGCGTAAGGTGGACATGAGCATCAAGCTTCGCCGCCGGAACGAGCTGATCGCTTTGGAACGGCAGAAACGGCGTTTGCAGCGTGGGGCTAAAACGCAGGAAAGTCAAAAAGTTGAGCCAGTTCCGCGGTCCGGTTATATCCGGTGAGCGCGACGTGAGCAGGGCGGTCCAGAACTTCGTAATCGTTTTTGGTGAAGAGCACGGTGCGGATTTGGCCGCGCGGGCCTAGAGCACCGAGGTCACGACCGTTGAACACGACGGTGACGGCACCTGCGTTGCCTGTTCGGAGACGTGCGTTTTCGCGTCCTTCGAGCACTTTGGTTTCGGTCTTCTCGAGGATGCCTTTAAAAGATTGCTTGCCGTCGGTAACGATGGATAGCCAGGCTGGTTCGCTGGCAGAGACGACGAGTGTGTAGCCGCCTGGTATTTTGTCGTCCTGACTGCCCGTGAGGGCGTAATCGAGGGATCTGGATGGCGGAGCTGGTTCGGGCAGCAACGTTCCAACGGCTGGTTGAGGCCGCGAGTTGGCCGCGGTAGCGGAACGGCTGTGAGGTCTTAGTAGCGTCTGCCAGGACTCCGCCAGTTTGAATCTGGAACTCTGCCAACCGGAGTAGACTGCGGAACAAGCTACGAGTGCTACAGCGAAGGAGGACAAGGAAAGAAGTAGACGAGACTTGCGGCGCCTGCCGATGCTGAGCGCGGCAACTTTTGGAGCGAAGGCGATTTCTTCGCCAGGAATCAGTGGCGGCGGGATGGTGCCCGACGCAGCTTGCACTGCGGGTTCAAGAGCGCCATAGTCGAGCCCTAGATCCTCTGCGAACTGTTTGACGAAGCTCTTGTAGAAAAAAGGGGAGTGAAAGTTACTCAGCTCGTCGGCTTCGATGCCTCGCAGGTTGGTCAGGGAGATGCGCGTCCGCGAGCTTACTTCCTCAAGCGATCGTCCTTGCGCCTGCCGCGCTTGGCTGAGAATGCGTCCGACTGACTGCATAAGTTATGACAGCTGGTGTTTTTCCGGGTACGGCTATAATACTACAGTCTTTTCCCATCGCCCGCCTTGGTGCGACCAACAAAACGTCGATGTATTTAAGCCGTCTGAAAACGCTTCAACCCATACTTGTTTTTATAGCAGCTAGCGCGGCGTGCGCGTTCGCGGATAACGGCAAGGTTTTGTTTCGCGGCAGCGCGGCATTAGGATATGCGCAGCACGCCGCTTCGTTTGGGGAGCGCCCTTCGGGGTCAAAGGCGCTTGTCGAAACGCGAGAGTGGATCCTATCCGAGATCAAGCCCCTGGGTGGAGAGATCCATGCGGACCAATTCATGGGGCAGACGCCCGTGGGTCCGGTACCCATGGTGAATATTGTGCTGAAGTTTTCGGGTACCTCAGGCAAAAGCATTGTTGTGACGGGACACTACGATACGAAGAAGATTGCCATGGTGCATTTCGTTGGCGCGAACGATGGTGGCTCGTCGACCGGTTTTCTGATTGAGTTTGCACGGGTGGTCTCGAAGATGGCGCACCGCGATGACATCGTAATTGTTTTCTTCGACGGCGAGGAGGCGCTGGGGGAATGGACGGATACGGACAGCCGGTACGGAAGCCGTCATTTAGCGGCGCAGTGGACAGCGGACGGAACGCTTTCGCATGTGAAGGCTTTGATCAACGTCGACATGATCGGCGACAAGGACCTGGATCTTTCGAATGATGCAAACTCATCGGAGCAGCTGCGAGCAAGCGTACGGAAAATTGCGGAGCGGCTTGGGGACTCGCGGTTCTTTCGAAGAGAAGAAGGCGCGATCGACGACGATCATAAACCGTTCGCCGATGCCGGGGCGAACGTGATCGATATTATCGATCTCGATTATGGGCCGAACGGCTCTTACTGGCACACCGCGCAGGATACGACGGACAAGCTGAGTGCGCGGAGTTTTCAGGTTGTCGGGGATGTTGTGGTCGAGTTGGTGAAAGAGCTGGATCGTCAGAGCTAACGGCGAACTTGAAGGAAGTGGTGAACACGCTCCCTCACGGCCGGGTTTCTGTGCCGGTGCTCTTGGGGGGTCTCAGTTCCGCGTCAAAGATTGGCTTGAGCGCTTCGAGATCGATGGCGCCGTTGTAACGCTGGCCGTTGATGAAGAGCGTTGGCGTTCCCTGCACTCCGGCGTGATCGCCGTCCTGGACGTCGCGAACTACGGTTTCGCGCACCGAGGTGGAATCGAGATCCTCTTCGAACTTTTTCATGTCCAAGCCGTTTTGCTGAGCCAGGGCGAGTATGTTTGCGCGGCTTAGGTCGTCGTGGTGCGTGAACATGGCGTCGTGCATCTGCCAAAACTTGCCTTGTTTTTGTGCGGCGATAGCCGCGGCGGCGGCGAGGTCTGCGTGCGAGTGCATTTCAAGGGGATATTGTTTGAAGATCAACTTCACCTCTGTCGGGTAGGCCTTCAAGACAGCTTTGATCTCTGGAATGGCCGCGGCGCAATACGGGCACTGAAAATCCGAGAATTCGACCAAAGTGATGGGCGCGCTTTCGGAGCCAACGGAAGGCGCGCCTTTCACCGGAATAGAAACGGGATCGTCGAGAAGTTTAGGTTGCTGAACGTGGCCCCATTTCGAGGCGAGCGCGGCGGCCTGGGCCTCGTCGACCGTCTTTCCGTGAGCGATCGCATCGATAACGGCAGCTGCCATGCCGGTGCTGTAAGAGCATTGGGAATCTTTGATGCGGCACTCGGCAAGCTTGAAATTACAGCCGCAGGAACACTCCTGACTGCGGAGTATTTTGAGGACTGTGGTTTTTTGGGCAGCTGAGAGATGGCCGAAATCAACGCCGGGCAGCGTGTCAGCGGTCTTCCAGTCCTGCGCAAACAGCATGACGGAAGCCAGCAGGCATGCGCACACGCCGAGAACAGCGCGTCCGGCAAGATTTTTCATATGCCTCTATTGTAGAAGCAAGAGAGACTATGAAAATCGGCTTCATTGGATTAGGGAAAATGGGTACCGGGATGGCGGGCAATTTGATGCGCGCCGGGCACGAATTAAGCGTTTACAATCGAACGCGGAAGAGAGCCGAAGCGTTGGCAAGCGACGGCGCGAGGGTGGCTGAAACGCCCGGGGATGTCGGCAGGGATGCAGATGCGGTGTTTACGATGCTGGCCGACAACAGCGCGGTCGAGGAGGTGGTCTTCGGTGATGACGGGCTCGCGACGACGCTGCCGAAGGGCGCTGTGCACATCGGCTCAAGCACCATCAGCACTGCGCTCGCTCGCAAACTGAACGAAGAACATGAGGAACGAGGTCAGGCTTACGTCAGCGCTCCGGTGTTTGGGCGGCCGGAGGCGGCAGAAGCAAAGAAGCTGATCGTGGTAACTGCGGGAGAGGCTAACACAATCGAGCGTTGCCGTCCGTTGCTAGATGCGATTGGACGAAAGACAATAATTGCCGGGGTTGAGCCCTGGCAGGCGAACGCTCTGAAGTTGTGCGGGAATTTCATGATTGCGAGTATGCTGGAATCGTTCGGCGAAGCGTTTGCAGTCGTAAGAAAGGCGGGCATGGATCCGCATGTATTTCTCGAAGCAATGGTAGAGCTATTCGGGTCGCCGGTTTACAAGAATTATGGAACAAGCGTGGCAGACCACAAATTCGAGCCGGCCGGATTCGCCCTGAAGCTGGGGTTGAAAGATGTCCGACTGGCATTGGAAGCGGCGGAGGAGGTCGGTGCGCCGATGCCGTTTGCGAGTATTCTGCGCGATCATTTCATCTCGGCGCTGGCGCATGGGCAAGAGCAGATGGATTGGTCGAGCCTGGCCTTAGTCGCGGAACGAAATGCCGGGGTGAAAGGTTAGAAGCGCAGTGTTAGCTGGCAAAGCGCGAGATCAGCCACTTGCCCTGAGCGGCGTCGTAGTTGAAGACCACGCTGGCGTCGAATTCTTTCGGGCTGGGGCGATTTCCACACAGGACGATGTGATCGAGGTCGATCTCGCTCGGATGGGCACTTTGATCCGGAAGGTCTAGCCGGTAATCGCAAGCGGCATTTTGTTTTCGGACGTATTTAATCCAATCCTGAGCCTTGTTGTTGTAGTGAAGCAGTTCGGCCGCCTCCTGCGGGTTAAGCGACGGAACGGCGGGTTTGGGAGGGCCGCCGCATGAGGCGAGTAGCAGAAGGCAGCCGAAACACGTGAGTCTGGTCATTCAAGACATCGTAACGCTAGCAGCCGCAGCGAGTGAGGATGTGACGTAAGAAAATGCGTCGTGAACTTGAGTTTTTCGGAGAAGCCGAACTCGATTTAGTTTATATGGCGCGTAGGCTTGGGGATGCGCTGAAACTCGAAAAGCTGCTGACCGAAGCAAGTATCGAGTACCTGGTCGAAACCGGAACTTACACCGCAGGATTTTTTTTGAAGCGCGATCTCACAGGAGCATTTTTCTATGTAGATCCGCAGGATGTACGGCGCACTCGTGAGCTGCTGGCGTTGAACCGCTACCAGGCTTACACGGCCGAACGCTAAGGCCGATTGTTCAACGGAAAAGTGACTGTGTTGCTCCAAATGCCGTTCTGGCCGACCGAGAGATGCGCTTGCGCGTTTCCGTTGAGGTCAGTGGGAACAGCGACTCGTATTTCGTAGACGCCAACGGATCCCTGTGGAAGTTTCGCGGAGACTACATGGGCCATTTGGCCGTCGATCTGTGCGATTACTGGCACCGCAGTTACTGGACCTGAGCCGGTTTCTGAAATCGCGCCTAGGCCGGTAGCCCAGACCGTCAGGAGTTCGCCACCTTCGGCTGGACTTTCCTCCGTAACGGGAGTGCCGTTTGCGGCATTTGCATCGGCCGAGCCGGAGTGAAGCAGGATACCGCCTCGGGGCTCGTCGCCATCGAAGGCGAAGAGGCCAGGTGAAGCTGGAACAAGTCTCAAGCCGGCGGGGGCCGTGACGGTTACGGCGCCGTTGGCGTGCTGCACGCGGACGTAGATGCTGGCGGCGGTTGCGGTACCGACGTCATAGGGAATTTGAGACTGAATCTGTGAGGCGGAGACAGCGATTAAGGGCAAAGCCTGGCCATCAAAGATCAGCTGCGTACCCCCGAGGATTTTCGGAAGCGGGCCGCCGTCGTCTTCGCTTTTAACAGCGGTCCATTCCTCGCTCAGATTCTTGCCGTTCACTGTGACGAGAGTTCCGGGGGCGACGGCGCCGTTCAAGAAACTCGCCGAGTTGACGATCGCGTCGTTGGGCAAGGGCGCATCCGCCGGTGAAAAAACCAGGATGCGACGACCGGCCGTGTCCGCAACGAAAAGGTTCGTTCCATCGGAGACCAATGCCGCGGGGGTGGTCACTGAATCCGGGAGGGGCGTTTCAGCGGCAGCCGTAGAGAAGAAGTCAGGCTGCCCAAGCACAGCGTCAGCCGGTTGGTCGTCGGTTGCCGGGAGCGAATTCCAGACGAGCACGCGATGGAGTGCCGCATCGCCGACGAACAGCCGCTTTCCATCGGTTGCTACCGATACCGGATTCGCAAACATGCCGGGACCAATGTCGGAGGCCTCATTCGAGCGTCCGAGCACAAGATCCGGACTGTGATCGATTCGGCCCGATGTCGTGTCACGCCAGATGAGCACGGTGTGTGTAGCAGGGCTGGCGAGTACCACAGTTTTACCCCAGACGCTGAAGGCAGCGAGGCCGGTCATCACCGACTGGTTCACCGAAGAGATTGGCATAATGCCACAAACCGGACACCCAGAGCCCGATCGCGTGGACAGATCTTCCCGGCTGTCGGGGATCTTTGAAAGATCGAAGGTTAAGAGACGATGCGCTATATCGGCCGCGTATAGCCGGTTACCTGAAACAGCTAACGAAGTGGCCGTGATGCCGGGGTCACGAGAGGTAAACGTGGATTGGCCCAGGACGGCTCGCGCTGCCTGCCCGGTCTGGAAATCGGCAGCTGAGAGTGTTAGGGCGGCGAGCATCAAGCCAAAGATCCGACACTTCATGCGTTCTCCGTTCCGCGGCAAGCCGCTTTCTTACTTCTTCTTTCGCCGGTAAGTAGCAGTTACCCGGGTGGTGATACCCCCTCTAGCGGCGAAGTCACCGACGACCGTTGCCTCGACGGGATCGGTTGCTTTCACCACGTCAGCTAGCACGCGGTTGACCACATTCTCCTGGAAGATTCCCAGGTTCCTATAAGCGAGAGTGTACATCTTTAGCGACTTAAGTTCCAAGCAGCGTTTAGCAGGCATGTAGATCAGGCGGAGGTTGCCTTGGTCCGGCAGGCCGGTTTTGGGGCAGATGGAGGTGAACTCGGGCATCTCGATTTCGATCTCGTAACCGTTGTACTGGTTCGGCCAGGTCTCGATTTCGGGCAGATCTGCGTAGACGCCCGCCGAGGCGTGCTCATCGGTGTACTGGGGGCCGTTTTTCGTTGCTGATTTCATTTTGCTTGTAATCTATTGGCTAGCAGATCGAGGAAGAGCCCTACATCGGTGACGACGCCTAAGGCGTGACCGGTTCCGCGATCGGCAACTTTTGTCGGTACTGCGGGATTGATGTCGACGCACACGACTTTGACCCAGGCGGGCAGCATATTCCCGGCGGCAATGGAGTGGAGCATGGAACTGAGACAAAGGACGACGCCTGCACCACGGAGTTGCTCGGCATAGGCATCCTGCGCCTGATTCATGTCGGTGAGGACACCGGGGAGAGGGCCATCGTCGCGGAGACTGCCGGCAAGGACAAACGGCACTCCAGCCTTTACACACTCGTACATCACACCGGAGGTAAGGCGTCCGGACTCGACCGCTCCTTTTATGGTACCCGCATGATTGATCGCGTTGATAGCGCGCATGTGATTGCGGTGACCGTGCTGTTCCTGACGGCCGTCGGACGTACGCACGCCTAACGAGGTCCCGAGCAGCGCGGCTTCGATGTCATGGACCGCGAGAGCATTGCCTGCGAGAAGGCCATCGATCCAGCCGCTGCGAATCAGGCGGCTGAATGAGGCGGTTCCGCCGGTGTGGATGACCACCGGTCCCGCGACAGCGATGATCTTCTTGCCATCGCGACGGACTTGCTGCATGATGGCGGCGGTCTGGCCTACTGCCGTCTCCACCTGGCGCTCGGAGGAGATCTCATTGCTCATGAAGGCAAACTGCTGGCGGTCGCGCTCCTTCGCTTCGGGAACGACTCGAATCCCTTTCATACCGACCACGATCCGGTCACCGGCCTTGATATCCCGAAGGCGGCGGCAGAAAGCGGTGTTATCCCGCACAACGATCATCGCGTCCATGCGCTGATTTCGGGCTTCGAGCCACTGCCCGTGCTGGCGGACGAGTGTTTTCTGGTTGGTGGTGGAGTAGAAGTCCTCCGGCGCGCACGCGTCACGCTCGGCTTCTTTAAGTTCGGCTTCTCCGGAATCGGCTACCGCGCAGCCGAAGCCGACCAACTGAGTGAGCATCTTCTCGAGCTGTTCCTCGGAGGACGCCTCGACTTTCAACCGAAGTCTGGAGGGATCGCTGTTTGTGCGGCCGATAGAAAAGTGTTCGACTTCGAAGCGACCGCCGAATTCGACTACGGTGTCGAAGATCTGTTCCATGATGTGGGAGTCGACCAGGTGACCGTGGGCCTCGACGACTTCACAGAACGGGCAATCGCCCGGTGGGGGTTGGGGCATCGTTTACGGATGCGAAAGAAGGAGGGGCATTCCTTCTTTGCTGTTGTAAGTGGGGCGGTAGCGTTCCTTGTTATACATGTGTTCGACGTCCAGTTTGCGCGGTCCAAGTTTGGGGTCGGGGATGGGAACGAGCGCGAACTTGCCTTCGGAGATCGACGCCATCAGACCGTGACGATCGGATTGAATCGCGTCGTAGGCCATGGTGCCGAAGGTGGTCGCCACCATGCTGTCGAGAAAATCGGGGGCGCCGCTTCGGAGGTCGTAGGTGAGGTCGCTTACGACAGTTTCGGCACCGGTTGCCTTGATCAGTTCGTCGCTAAAAGCTTCGGCGATGCTGAACTTCTTACGATGGCCGAAAGCGTCCGGCTCGCCGTATTCTTTGATTTCGTAACCCTGCCACTGAGCGCCTTCCGACAAGATAACGAGCGCATAATTGCTCGAGTTATTTTTCTTGTCGGTCATGATCAAATTGATCATTTTTTGAAGATCGAATTTGAATTCCGGTATACCGCAGCGGATGGAGTTTACATAAGCGGTGTATAGGGCGGTATAGCCGGCGTCTCTGCCAAAGACACGAAAAATTCCTACGCGCTCGTGAGAGCCGACCGTTGTGCGCTGGCGTTGGATGGCATCGGTGGCGCGCGAAACGGCTGTCGCGAAACCGATGCAGTATTCGGTGTTGCGGACATCGTTGTCCATCGTCTTCGGAATTCCGATAACCTTAAATCCCTGTTTATCGAGGACGGCAGCGTAGCTCAGCGTGTCGTCGCCGCCGATGGCGACCAGGTGATCGATGTCCAGTTTGTCTAGATTCGAAAGGACTCGCTTGGTCATGTCATATGTCGTCATGCCGTCTTTGCCTGGAGCCGAAGGAAAGTCCGCCGGGTTCAGGAAAGAGGGAAGCTTCTTCATCTTCGACGGGTTGGTACGGCTAGTGTGCAGAAACGTGCCGCCAGTGCGGTCGATGGTACGAGTGTTCTCCCGAGTTAGCGGCAGAACGAAGCGCTTGATGCTCTCCTCGTCATCGAAGTTCAGGTCCGTTAGACTTTTCCAGCCAAGACGAAGGCCGGTGACCTCATGGCCGTCGGAAGTAGCGCGATATACGACATTTTTGATGACTGCGTTCAGACCGGGGACGTCGCCGCCGCCCGTCAAAATTCCGATTTTCTTACCGGACATGACTCTCCTGTTGTCTATAGACGTCGATCGCCTTCATTTTAGCTGCCCGACGGGTTTGTTGTTTGCTGCTTTTAGACCCACCAAGCGGCGCCGGATGGCTCGCGAATGATGATCTCGTTGAGGAAATCCGCCGCTTTTGTCAGACCTTCGTCGGGCGACATCAGGCTGTCTTCGTGCTCGATCGAGAGTACGCCGTCGTAGCCATACATACGAAGAGTGGAGACGAACTCCTTCCACCAGCCATAGGGATGACCGTAGCCGCACGACCGGAAGATCCAGGCCCGATTCTTTTCATCGGTGTACTTCTTTGTATCGAGAACGCCACTCTTGGGGAGATTCCAGTCGTAGATCTGGGTATCTTTGGCGTGGACATGGAATATCGCATCGCCGAGAACGCGAACTGCTTTGATGGGATCGATGCTTTGCCAGAACATGTGGCTCGGGTCGTAGTTGCAGCCGATGTTGTCGCCGGCAATGGAGCGCAGCTTCAACATGGTTTCGGGGCTGTAAACGACGAAGCCGGGGTGCATCTCAATTGCGATCTTAATGCCGTGATCGCGCGCGAACTTCGCGTGTTCGATCCAGTAAGGAGTGACCTTCTTTTCCCATTGCCATTCGAGCATTTCCAAATATTCGGGAGGCCACGGACAGGTTACCCAGTTCGGATACTTGGCAGTGTCGCTATCGCCTGGACAACCGGAGAAATCGACCACTGTTGAAACGCCGAGCTTGGCGGCGAGTTCAATCGTGCGTTTGCTGGTTTCGGCGAATCCTTTAGCGACGGCGGCATCCGGGTGAAGAGGATTGCCGTGCGAGCTGAGAGCGCTGATCGTGAAGCCGTTGTCGTCCAGCTTTTTCTTGAATTCTGTAAGCTCCTTCTGGTTGTCGATCATGGAGAGCTTGCAGTGCGGATCGCCCGGGTAGTTTCCGGTGCCGAGCTCCACGGTTGTAACATTCAATTTTTTAAGCTTCTCGAAGACCTTGTCGAGCGGGAACTGCGACAGCAACGGGGTGAAACATCCAACTCTCATGAGCGCCAGCGTAACACAGCGGCTCCGTCCTGGGGTTAGCCAACTGTACGCGCCAGCCAGCATCGCCAAATGAGCCAGGCAGCGGCGAGGAGCCAGCCTAAAGCAGCTTTGAACTCTTCATTTATGCGATAGAGCCGCCATGAAAAAGGCGTCTGGGAACCTATGACCTGTCTAGAAGGCAGAAAGCGATTGACACGCGTGGCGTATGTCCCGTATTCCGTGAAAATTTCGCGCAGATGTTGCTCTTCCAGTTCTACGGCAGGCAGATAGACGAAAAGAAACACAACGGCAAACAAGGCGGCGAGCCAGATGTTTTGGGCAGAGATGACCATTCCTAAGGCGACAGTGAGCGTTCCCAGATAGAGAGGATTTCGCATGTAAGCGTAAGGACCGCTGGTGGCGAGTTCGCGATTTTTGGCCAGATGACCGGCGGCCCAGGCGCGAAGCAGCAGTCCTATCAAGGAAACGGGCAGCCCGATGACCAGCGAAGCGAGCGAGGGTTGGGCCAGCCAAGCGAATGCGAGAAGAAGGACAAATCCGCCGATAACTCGGAGCCGCTGGACGAAATCCGAATACGGCTTTGGAAACCAATAACGCGGTTGCCGCTCGACGGCTGTTTTATTCACGGTCCGCCATTGCGGCTTGAGCCGTTGCCGCGTCCAGGGATTTAATAAGCGCCTGAGCGACCTGTTCGGGAGAGATGCTCACCATACTCGAGTCGATTTGATTGCCGCGCTTGTAGCTGGTTTGCGCGCGATCGTTGCGAAGAACGACCAAAGGGCTTTTGAACGGGCCGGTTTGGGCAGGGTCAGTGGGCCCGAAGAGCGCGACGCCAGGTTTTTTTAACGCCGCAGCAAGGTGGAGGGGACCGCTATCGACACCGACTACGGCCGTGGCTCTTCTTGTCGCATCGATCAAGCCGTTTAACCCGGAAGTGTGTAAGTGGAATTCGGCAAAGGAACACATCCTCTGAGCGTGCTGGGGCGAAATGTTCATGACCAGAGCGAAACCCTGTTGAGCCAATTCTCTTTCGAGCTGGCTGTACATCTCAAGCGGCCACTGCTTGCTGGTCCAGCCCGCAAAGGGACTTGCCAGTACAAAAGGCCTGTCGGGCAAGTGTCCTTCTTGGAAACCTGCCGGAATCCAGGACTCTTCAGTGCATTTCAAGGCGCCCGCAGCTTGAGCCAGTTGAAGGTTTCGCTGAATGCGGTGCGGTCCCCACGCCTTAATACGATGAGTGTAGAAACGGGAGGCCAGCGGCTCGCGTGCGATCAATCGATCGAATCCGAAAAAGTTTCGGGGATGGGCCAACCGTCCTAACAGCGCGGATTGCACGAGGCCCTGGAAGTCGATCGCTGTTCCGGGGCGAAGATGGCTTAGCGTTCGCCTCAAACGGATCACAGAGGCGATATCGGTACGGTCGAAGGGTATCAGTTCGTCGATGTAAGGATTGCCTTCGAGCAGAGCCAACCACTTTCGAGCAACGAGCCAAAACAGTTTCTTGTTTGGGAAGCTCAGCTTTAGACTTGCGACGGCGGGTAGGGCATGGAGAATATCGCCCATCGCGCCAAGCCGAATGACAAGGATTTCATCGCCATCGCCGCGTGTTGGCTTTTGCATTATTGCTTAGAGATCCCTATCAACGTATTCGCCACATCCGCCACGAGAACGGCGCTGACGCCAGTCATACAGCGATGGTCAATCGGACATTCTCTCAAGAGACATGGGCTGCACTCAACGGGATGCCGAACGACACGACTTAGATTGCCGGTTGGACCGGTGGCGGCATCGTCTGTTGCGCCAAACACAGCAACAACGGGTACTCCGAGTGCTGAGGCTATATGCATGGGACCGGAGTCATTGGTCAGAAACAGATCGCAGGCAGCCGTGAGTTCGATGAATTCCGCAAGAGTAGTGTCAGCGGCGAAGTTATGGCATTTCACTCGGGCAGAGTCGATCCGGACTCGCACTTGTTCACAGATTTCCAGCTCTTCCGGCGACCCAAACACTGCAACTGCAGCATCATGTTCTCGTGCAATACGGATGGCGGCTTCAGCGAACCGTTCAGGTAACCAACGTTTGGCGCCTCCATAAGCTGCTCCCGGACTTACACCGATGACAGACGAATTAGCGAATGAGAGACGGAGACGTTTTCGACCCTGCTCGGCCGCGGCGTAAGCACCCGAGAGTCGGATCGCGTTCGAGCTTCCGTAGCTGGGAAGGATGGCTGCCCGCTTCAGCAGTTCCAGATAGTAAAAACGTTGGTGCGGTGGGATCTCATCAGCTCGAGGTACGGAAATCGCGTGTGTAAGGAACGGACTGCGAGCGTCACGGGAGTAGCCGATGCGCATGGGAATTCGCGCTAACCATGCCAGTACGGCGGCTTCGAATGCGTTGGGGAAAAGAATTGCCATATCGAAGTTGCGGCTACGGAGTTCGTTCGCCAAACGCCATTTCTGAGCCAGTCCCCGCCAGCCTCTCGGAGCTTGGTAGGGGATGAGCTCGTCGCAGAACGATTCGCGGCCATAGAGTCCTGCAACCCAGGGACGCGCGAGAATGGCAATGTGGGCCGAGGGGAAGGTGTCGCGAAGCGCCTGGAGCGCTGGGACAGACATGACAGCATCGCCCACCCAGTTTGTCGCGCGAACTAATATTTTCCTAGGGTGCATCCGCCCAAACTGCTTTTCATTCTAAAAAAGAAGGTTCGCAACTACAGCATACTGAGTTGCGGACACGATTTTGTCGGGGCAAAGGCGAGTGCCAAAATAGGGGAGGTATGGCAAAGCTTTACGACCGCGTTTTTTTGCGTACCCAGCAGTGACTCACCCAGCGACTCGGGAACTTTTTCAATCCGCCGCACGGCAGGCGGATTTTCAATCGCTGCTAAAGCTTCTTACGCGTGGCGAGCAGGGTCCTTTCTCTGTATCGGGGTTGGTAAATACAGCAAAGGCGTTATACCTCACGCTTCTTTATCAGGCGACCGAAAAGCCATTGCTGGTTTTGGTAGACGGAAATAAGCAGGCGGAGACGCTGCTCGAGTCAGTAGAGGTGTTCTTCAACTTGTTTTTTGAAGGGCGCAACCTGCCGCCGCCACAGCTGATTCCGGCTTTAGATGTGCTGCCTCACCAGCGGATGTCGCCTCACAGTGAAATCGCGGAGAAGCGCGCCGTTGGATTGTGGAGGCTTTCTACGGAACGGGTGCCAATCACGATAGTTCCGCTTGCCTCAGCGCTGCTGCGAACCGAATCAGCCAGCTTTTATCGGCAGCTGGCTCTTGTCCTGCGCACGGGCGAGGAGATGGCCCTCGAAGATCTGAGCCAGCACCTGGAAACGATCGGGTATCAGCGCCGCGAACCGGTCGAGATGGTGGGCGAATATTCCATTCGGGGCGGCATCTTCGATGTTTTCCCGGCTGAAGCTTCGCGACCCGTTCGCATCGAATTTTTCGGCGATGAGATCGAATCGATTCGACAGTTCGATGTGGAATCGCAGCGCTCGGTGCTGAAGATTACTTCCGCGACCTTGTTGCCTTTGGCGGAATACCCGCAATCGCGATCTTTGCTGCAGGAATTGGCGCGGGCGGCCGATCAGCTGGAGATCGATCTTTCCAATCCGGGCGAGATTTTTCCAGGCTGGGAGTTTCTCGTGCCCATTGTCCGGCCGCGGACGGATAATCTTTTTACGCTTGCGTCAGATGCGACCGTAGTGCTCGATGAGCCGAGCGCGATTGAATCCGCGTCCGACCGCCTGTGGCAGCGACTCGAACATCCGGACCGGCCAGCGCCTATCGATCCCGACAAGAACTTTCTCCGTTGGGACGAGCTGAAGCGATCGCTGGAGGATCGTGTTCAGATCAACTTTCAAGAATTGGAGCTGCTGGGCGAACAACATTCGGTCCCGGCGGACAAGCGGTTCCACATTCCATCACGTCCTTCGTTGACGTTTCAGGGGAACATGCCCGTTGCGGTAGGCGAAGCTAAAAACCTGATCCACGCCGGTTACCGGGTAGCTTTTTTTGCCGCCTCAATTGGAGAGGTCGAGCGGCTGGCGGATGTGCTCGGGGAGTATTCCGTCCCGTTCCAGTTGGGTCTGGAGTCTGCGGCGGGCACCAGACCCTCGCTTGCAGAACGTGCTTACCACGCGGGAGCGATCTCGAGCACGTTTCTGATCAAGGGCTCCGTTCGACGCGGAACCGTGCTGCCCGATTCCGAGCTGGCCATCTTAGGCTCCGAAGATTTGTTCGAAACGTCGGACCTGGTTGCTCGGCAGCCTACGAAATCCCAGTTGGCTGCGTTCGCGGCCGATGTGGCTGATCTGAAGCCAGGCGACTTTGTGGTTCATGCAACCCACGGAGTTGGGCAGTTTGTCGGCATTCGGGAGATCGCTCAGGGTGACCAAAAGGGCGATTTCATGTTGCTCGAATACGCGGGGGATTCGAAGCTGTACGTTCCACTGACACGGCTCGATCTGGTTCAGAAATACCGCGGGGCGGGCGAGGCCAAGCCACATTTAGATCGTTTGGGCGGAGCGACTTGGGAAAAGACAAAATCGCGTGTCAAGGCCAAGATGCGCGACATGGCGGACGAGCTCTTAAAGCTCTATGCGCAGCGCCGGATGAGCAAAGGATTTTCGTTCTCGTCGGACAGCAATTGGCAGCGGGAGTTCGAAGACGCGTTTGAGTATGCGGCGACGAAGGATCAGCTCAATGCTGTGTCGCAGATCAAAGGAGACATGGAAAGCGAGCAGCCGATGGATCGTCTGCTTTGCGGAGATGTGGGATTTGGGAAGACCGAGGTGGCAATGCGCTCGGCCTTCAAGGCTTTAGGCGATGGGAAGCAGGTAGCGGTGCTTGCTCCGACCACTGTGCTTTCGTTTCAGCACTACGAGACGTTCAAACGCCGTTTCGCCTCTTTTCCCGTGCGAGTAGAGCTGGTAAGCCGCTTTCGCACCGCGAAGGAAATAAAACAGGTACTGGAAGATGTTGCGGCAGGGAAAGTAGACGTTCTGATCGGCACGCATCGTCTGCTTTCGAAGGACGTCGAGTTTTCGGATCTTGGTCTGCTGATTGTAGATGAAGAGCAGCGCTTCGGTGTGCGCCATAAGGAACGGCTAAAGCAGATCAGGCACAACGTGGATGTTCTCACCATGAGCGCCACACCGATTCCGCGCACGCTGCACATGTCGTTGCTGGGCTTGCGAGACATGTCGGTGATCGAGACCGCGCCTAAAGACCGGCTTTCTATCAACACGGTGGTCGCGCATTTCAACCCCGACCTGATCAAGACAGCGATCGAGCAGGAGCTCGCCCGACAGGGACAGGTGTATTTCGTCCATAATCGGGTGGACACGATCTTCATGCGGGCGGCGTTCCTGCAGGAGCTCTTGCCACAAGCACGCATTGGCGTGGGCCACGGGCAGATGGGAGAAACGGAGCTCGAGAAGGTTTTGCTCGGCTTCATGCGGCGGGAATATGATGTCTTCGTTTGCACAACCATCGTCGAGAATGGGCTCGATATACCGCTCGCGAACACGATCGTCATCGAGAATGCAGAGCGGTACGGCTTAAGCGAGTTGTACCAGTTGCGGGGGCGAGTGGGACGTTCGAACCGCCGCGCTTATGCTTACATGCTGGTACCCGCGGACACGCAGCTAAGCGAGATTGCGCGCAAGCGGCTAGCCGCTCTTAAAGAATTTAGCGATCTCGGCGCGGGTTTCAAAATTGCCGCTCTCGACCTGGAACTTCGGGGTGCGGGCAATTTGCTGGGCGGAGAACAGCACGGCCATATTGAGGCGGTCGGGTATGACACGTATGTGCGGCTGCTCGAAGAGAGCGTGCGCGAACTCAAAGGAGAAGAAGTGCCGCCTGAGATTCATGCCAATTTGAACTTGGGTTTGGAGATTCGAATCCCGACGTCTTATATCGCCGACGAAGCACAACGCCTGCGCTCTTACAAACGTATTGCCGATGTAAGCGACGAGGAAAAGGGCCGGCGTCTTCTCGAAGAGTTATCGGATCGGTATGGGGAACCGCCTTCGGAAGTCAAGACACTGGTCCGTTTCTCGTTATTGAAAAGCGTTGCGGAAGTCGCGGGAGTGGAGTCGATCGACCGTCGGCAGGGATTTGCCAACATCAAGTTTCATCAGCAATCGAAGATAGATCCGTTTCGATTGATGAACCTGGTGCGGCACACAGCCGGAGCTCAGTTTACGCCTGCTGGAGTTCTTAAGCTGCCTCTGGATGGATTGAGCGATCCGGTGAACATGCTTAACGACTTACAAAAGACTCTTGCGGAGCTTGCGAATCGGGAACCTGTCCCCGCTTAGCTGCTTTCGGTAGCAAAATAGGGCTCTTGGACCGCTTCCTCGCGGTCGCAGCTCCGTCATTTGCTGAAATCACGCGATCGCATTTCTGAGCCGCGCCCGCCAGCAAGCGTTGTTCTTAATTTTGCGACGTGAAAGTAGTTAGGCGTCTTCGAAGTCGCCCAGTGATACGCTTCCGTTTGTAATGAGTAAGCAACTCGCGGTTGGGTTCTTGACGTCAATGCTTCTGGCTTCCGCTCTTTCTTCGCAGCAGCCGCATGTAAAGCGGAGTAAGATCACACTTTATACTCTCTCGGACAGAAGCACTAAGGTTCTCTTTTCGGCTGACAAGCTGATCGAAGCGCCTACGTGGTCACCTGACGGAAAGTACATGCTGGTGAATACAGGCGGCGATCTTTATAAGCTGCCCGCGGACAATCCGGAACTACAAAAAATCGATTTGGGCGAGATCGCGAAATGTAATAACGACAAGGGCATTTCGCCCGACGGTAGACTGATCGCTTTTTCTTCCAGCGCAAAGGCCAAGGGCTCGCAGGTCTACACGGTCCCTTCAGATGGAGGGACGCCAAAACTGGTGGTTTCTGAAATTCCCAGCTACTTCCACGGCTTCTCGCCTGATGGGAGATGGCTCGCCATAGTAGCCCAACGGAACAATAATTTCGATTTATGGCGTTTGCCTAGGGAGGGCGGAGCGCAGGAGCAACTGACGACCGCAGCCGGGTATGACGACGGTCCCGACTATTCGCCGGATGGTAAGTGGATCTATTTCAACTCCGACCGTTCCGGCAGCTGGGACATCTGGCGCATACCTTCGAACGGCGGCGGGCCGAACGACAGCCGCGCGCAGCAGGTGACGAATGATGATTTAGAAGATTGGTTTCCGCATTGCTCTCCCGACGGCAAATGGCTGGTGTTTTTGACTTTTCCTAAGGGCACGTCAGGGCATAACGACCGGTTGAATGTCGAGCTTCGAATGATCCGGATGCCAGGAACGAAAATCCAGCAGGAAACCCCACGGACACTGGTGAAATTTTTTGGCGGCCAAGGCAGTATCAACGTGAACTCCTGGTCTCCCGATTCGACCAAATTTGCGTACGTGGAATACGAACAGTAAGGGCAATCCCTCGCGGGCCGTATCCTGTAAGGCAGGAGGAAACGAATTTGTCCGCCTCTGAATATGTAGCTCGCCTTCGATCCCTCGTCGAGGGAAAAGACTCCATTGCGGTGCAGACGGAAACGCCCGCTGCCCTGGCACGTTTGATCGCGTCCATTCCCCAAGACAAGCTGCATAGGCCGCCTGCTCCCGGGAAGTGGTCGCTTGCCGCCATAGCTGCACACTTGGCGGAAGCCGAAATCGCGCTAAGCTGGCGCTACCGCCAGATCGCTGAGAAAGAAGGCGCCACGCTTGCCGGATATAACCAGGACATGTGGTATCGCCTTGGTGATTACGACACCCGCGACTCGCAGGATTCGCTCGCGCAGTTCAGCCTTCTCCGGCAAGCCAATCTGCGGATGTTTGCCCGCCTTACTCCAGATGACTGGCGGCGTGCCGGCATCCACGCCGAGCGTGGCCGCTTGACGATGAGGGATCTCGTCGACCAAGCCGCCGGTCACGACCTCTCCCACCTCCAGCAAGCTGAACAAGTGGTCGCCGCTGTTTCCGAATAATTCCTTTGCTGCTGCCGGGGCACCCCGTCGTCAGTCGACGTCCTCAACCCCGACACGCTACCGATTCTGCGCTATAAGCGAAGCGATGGGTGCAGCAGAATACCGAAATGACTAGGACAGCTTACTAGTCGCGCTTAATACTCCGGACTTATCCTTAGTAGCCGTTCTGCGTTTTTGTGCGTAATCTTTTCCAGATCGCCGGGCGATAGGTACAGACTGTCGAGAAATCTACGCCCGGTTTCGGTGCCGCTGTAGGGATAATCAATCGAAAACAGGATTCGTTCCGCACCCACTACTTCGAGCGCCAGGTAGAGCGGCGGCGCTGTGAAGAACCCGCTTGTGGTGATGTGAATATTGCTTTGAAAGTAAGCCGACGGCCTCTGTTTCAGGTGTTTTGTCACTCTCGAAAGCGCCTCGTCAATGCGCGCTAGCTGAAATGGGATCATTTCGCCCATGTGGCCGATAATCAGCTGCAGATGGGGATAACGATCGAATACGCCGGAGACGATCAGCCGTAGCGTATGCAGTCCTAGCTCCGCATGCCATCCCCAGCCCGCAATCGAAAGCATGCGCGCCAATGCCTCGTCGAGGCCGCTGAAGTAAACATCCAGAATCGCTTTGGGAGGCGGTGCCGGATGCAAATAAATCGGTACCTGCAGAGCCTCCGCCCGTTCAAGAATCGGCCCAAAGGAAGGATCGTCGAGAAATCGCCCGTGCGTCGCGCCGCTTATCATGCAACCTACAAAGCCAAGCTCGCGAACCGTCCGCTCCAGTTCACGGGCCGCGGCGGCCGCATCGGCAATAGGCAAACAAGCGAGGGCGGCAAACCGATTTGGGTGCCGCGAAACCGCTTCCGCCAGTTCGTCATTCACTCGCCGGCAGCAAGGAATTGCACGCGCCGGCTCCAAGATTTCGGGCGACGGCACGGTATGCGATAAAACCTGCACGTCGATGCCGCCCTTGTCCATCTCCGCAATCCGCCCGGCCCCGATATCGTCGAGTCTGGCGGCTATCTCTCCGCCAGTCTGGCTCAAGCCGCTAAAGTAAGGCGTTGCCCATTCATCCGCGTATTTGCTTCGAAAATGCTCTTCCAGCGTGATCACTCTCATCTCGCTTTCAGCTTACGGCTTTGGCCGATTATAGTCTCGGCAAGAGCGGATCACGCCCATTCACAAATCTCGTCAACCGACAAAAATATCGCTATATTATCGAAAGTAAAAGACTTGACTCCACCGCCGCACAACGGCCTCTATCCGTGTCGCTCCTGGCGGTGCTAGCGTCCAGGCAGGTTTGAGGAACTCGCCCGAGTGCTCTGAACCTCTCTATCTCTTGAAGGAGCCTCGCATGTCCACGCCCGCGCAAATTGAAGCTAATCAGCGCAATGCTCAGTTCTCAACCGGCCCTACCTCCGAGTCGGGAAAGAACACATCCTCTCGCAATGCCCTCAAAACGGGACTCACCGGCCGCACCGTCCTGCTGCCAACCGAAGACGCCGCTCTCTACGAAGCCCACCTCCACCAATTTGCGAAGCGCTTTGTGCCGGAGGGCGATGAAGAACTCAGCCTGGTCCAGTCTCTGGCCGATACCGAATGGCGTCTGATGCGCATCCCCTCGCTCGAGCTCGGCATCTACGCCGTCGGTCGCGTCGAACTCGGTCATCTGTTTCCGAACGAAGAACCGGCGCTGCGTCACCAAATGATCGAAGCCAAAGTTCTGCTGACCTATAAGCGCGAGCTCAGCAACCTCAGCATTCAGGAAACCCGGCTGCGCCGCCATCGCCAACAGGATCTCGCCACCTTGAAGGAACTCCAGGACGCCCGCCACAAGCAAAGCCGAAAACGGCTCGAAGCCGCCGCGCGCAGCTACATCGTCGCAGTCGAAGAGAACACTAACGGCAACTTCGATTTAGGGAGATTTGGGTTCGAATTTTCACTCGCCGAAATCGAGCTCTGCGCCATGAATCTCTGCCCGGATCTGTTCGAGGAGTATGAAGCTGAACTGGCCAGAAAACGCAACGCGTCAAAAGTAGCCTGAAGAGGTCAGCCAGTTAGCTTTCGCGAATGGAGCGGGAGACGAGAATCGAACTCGCAACCAACAGCTTGGAAGATTGTGGCTCAGTTGAAAATAAAGAACAACTGCGGCCATGGCGGTGCATTCTGACAGAGCACAACTGCCCAAAATTCACGCCCTCCCTCGCTACCCGATCTTAATGGAGTAAAGGGAGTAACGACTGGACGGTCAGTCGCCACTCCATAAACTTCAGTTCCGAGCTTGCCAAGGGAAGCCTTCAACCCGCCCCGAACAGTGGGCGGCTCCAGGTGGACTGATGGCAGCATCACGATCATTTTTTAATAATTCTCCAGGTCTTGTCCGTATCGGCTCGATTTTTCGGAAGAAACAAGGCGACTTGCTTGTTTCGAAACAAAAACTTCGTCAGGCGGAATCGGTGCGGTTAGTGAGGGTAAATCGCGAATCTGGCACTCAGATTCTGGGGTTTGCTTCCCGGCCTTTTGTTCTGTGTGGGCTTCCGATAAAACGTCCTGCTCCGGGCAGTTTGTTGCATGAACGGCGAAACGGGCAGTTCCTATTGCAAGTGACAGGGCACCCCACTTACGGTCTGCCCTGGGGCCAGGATCGGCTCGTGCCCTTGTTTTTGGCGACGCTGGCGGTTCGCCAACAGAAGCAGACAATCACCTTTGGCAGTGCCGCCGAAATGTTAGATACGTTTGGGATGCAGCAAGGCGGATCGCAATACCGCAGGCTCGTCTGCGCTTTCCAGCGCATCTTTGGAGCCACCATCTTCTTTGGAACCGATACACAGAGGCAGCGCGCACTTGTGAGCCATCAGGCCCGGTTCAACTTCATGCGGGAAGCACGCATCTGGTACTCGCGCGATCCGAACCAGGCGCTGCTACCCGGCGGCTTTGAAAACGAGATTGTCCTTACAGAGGAGTTCTATCGTGAGGTCACAACTCACTCCATTCCGACAGATTTGGAAGCGGCTAAAGCTCTTTCGTGTGCACCAGCAGCGCTGGACCTATATATGTGGCTGTCCTATCGCTGCTTTACAGCGAAGTGTCAGGAACGAATCCCAATCTTCGGAGACTTCGGTTTGGCAGCGCAGCTAGGAAGCGTAGATTATGCGCGTCCACGTAAGTTTCGTGAAAGGCTGGAACGTTGGCTGGACTTAGTCCAGACACTGTGGCCGACGTGTCCAGCCAGAATCGCTGCTGCTGGTGATTTCATCCTGATTCAACCGGCGACCGCGCTTGCGGCGAAAGGGGCATAGATGGCCAGCGTTGGTTTCGTAGCCTCGGCTCATTACCGTCGGTTCTCGTTGACGGACATCGACGCTGTTGTCTCCGCCCGATTGGGTCCGACTCGAATTCAGGGCAATGCGCAGCCCGCCTGCTTCAATCGTCAAGTGGCGATGTACTTGGCTAAGCATGTCGCTGGTTGGAGTACGACTTTGATCGGCCGCTATTATCACGGTCGGGATCATTCCACCGTCATTCACGGCATTCAGCGGATCGAAGCTCTATGTGAGAGCGATCCAGAAGTAGATGCTCTGCTTTCGGATCTAAAGGCGCAACTCGAGCACGCCAAGCACGGCCTTTTAGAGAAACAGAGTTCGAGCGAACCACCGAGGGTGGCGGACAGGTGCTGCCTCAAGGTGGACGAACTAGCGGATTCGATAGCTGAGCGCGTTTGGACTCGCCTTCGTCAACACTTGGCGAAGGATGGCTCAGACGAAGACGAATTGAGTGGCTGACAATCCAAGCTCACCGATCGTGGATCGCGTCCGAAGACTCCGCCAGAATCTAGTGGGCCGAGGGCCCCTAAATGGGGCCTGCACTCTGGTCTTCGGCTTCGTTTGGAGTTTCCGAACTTGCAGTGGCAGTGCGGTCGAGAAGGCGGATCGTATCGGCCTTCAATTCCACGGCGAGCTGCTGAATTACATGCTCGATGTCCTTCTTGCCGCTGGGCACCTGGATCGTGCGATCGTATTCACTCGGGTGGTGAGTTCACCCTGCACAAAAACATGTGCACCTTTGCTGAGGCGGGATGTAAGCTGCGCGAAGCCGTTTCCATACGCGACGACATTGTGCCATTGAGTCTTGTCTTTCCATTCGCCTTTGTCGTCCTTCCAAGAGCGCGTGGTCGCGACCGAGAACTTGGTTTGGGGAGTTCCGTTCGCTAGTTGCTTGGTTTCGGCGTTCTTGCCGATGAACCCGATGATGGTGAGCTGATTCAATTTCGTTGAAGTGTTTCTCGCTTTCTGCCCGTTTGCCTGGGCACCCAAAAGCGAGTGGCGCCTGCTCCCCAACCCAGCGAGTGCTTTCTATGGGGGACCGGAAGAATTTCAACTGCTAAGTATCTGCGAGCTTGCGAGCGATAAGGAACGAACTTGTTCCGGGGGTGCCATTGAAAGCAGAAGGAGCGCCGGTGCCGGGCGCAGGGTTTTCGCCCGAAGCTGTGCCAGGCAACTCGGCCCGAAACGAAGAACACCGGAACGCATCAGCCACTTCGAGGACTCAGCTGAACGATAATCCTCGGCAACGGAACTCCGTTGACACCGCCGAGTGCCACGGATTGAGGAACATTGAATACGCTCTGAAGGCACATCGAGGAGCGACTCGGCGACGACCAGCAGAGCAGGCTGGGGTGCAGACTTAATGGTCAGGCTGTCCCGCACAAGCTGCAGATAGCATTGAGGCCATCCTCACCCAACCGGCCGTTGCACTCACGTTGAAAAGGAGCTTAGAGGGAGCGCCGCATTCGCTTCACTGACTCCCACCGGCCACTATCGTTGGCCAAATCCATCCCTGTTGCGCACTGATCGGAGATTGGTTGGTTATCGGCAGTCAACCGCGCTTAAAAACTTCGCTGGGCGGCAACTCTGATCTGATCGCCCCCAAATGTCACAGCCACGCCGCGGCAACGCTTACCGGGCAGAAGGAGCGATGCCTATGAGTCCTGGTGATCAAGGAAAAGGCACATCGCTTGGGAAGGCCGAAAGCGTGCAGGTCTTACAACGCGGAGATCATCTAGAATTATCGAAGTTCGACAAAGAAGCTCGTCAGTACTATTGCCTTGGGCTCCAGAAGCACAGCTCTCAGCAGCGCGAACCGAAGCAGAGACGGTTTCACAGCTCAACAGTTATTCGGAAGAAGAAAAGGCGTTCTTGCGCCACCATCTCACTCCGGGCGAGCAGCGCATCGTCCAGGATCCCGATTACGACAAAGCACTCGATGCGTTACTCAAGTCGCCACGGAATGCCTTCCAAGAGGAGCGTGCGGCTATCTTGCAAGTTGCACAAGAAAGTCAACTAGAACCCTATGACTACCACCTATCACTGCGACATCAGGTCTTTAATGCTGCGCTCCGACAACGGCAGGATTTAGATTCCTCGATCAAGGAGATCGATTGGCTGCGCGAGATCAGCGAAGCGCAGTATCGCCATCAGTTGAGTCAGGATCCCTCTTTCAATCCCGAAGTAAGGCTCGGTTCGAAACCGGTTTGGGCGGAGGTAAACGAGAGGACGGTCAAGCAACCCCACCAAACCAGTCCTGATCCGTCCATGTCAAAGCAGCCGACGTCGTCTCCTCAATCCATAGGCACAGCTTTTCAGAATACTCAACTCTCCATTTCGGACCCTGACCATTCTCGGCGGCCCTCAAACATCAATAACGACATGCCGGCTACTACGGGGTGGCCCCGAACTCAAAGCAACTCGAGCCACGACTCGGAAGCGTTAACGACTGCAAAGCTTGCTGTTGCGTCAGTATTGGGTGTCTCAGTGACAACGTTCGTGGCTCAAACAAACAGTGGGATATATCGCGGACCGATCATGGCGGAGACATCCTCATACTTTCTCCAGCGGTTGTCTGCACGGGCCGTGGTCGCCCATCCCAAGGACTCGCTAGCCGGGGAATCACTGTCGGTCGGCCAAAGCGTTATAGTGACTTACTCAAACTCCAAATCAGCAGTGCGAGAGATCAGCCAATGCAAGGGCGCGGAACTTGAACGCTGATCCACTTGGACGAAAGCGAAGCATCGCTTCGGGTAGAAACAGGATAAAAACTAAACAACACCCCCGAATAACCGTGGGCCCGTCTGCAGTTTAGGCGAACGATTTGAAACGGGGCCGCGAAGCGACCGAGCGACACATTCATCGGCAGTGACCTCAGTAATGCCGGGAGCCGGTGCATGCGATTAGCAAGCCTCTTGGCGTCCACACATGCCAACTACGCGATATTTTCCCAGAAGCCCGTTTCGGGACAATAGCAGCCGCCCAATATCGCAGACTCCAAGAAATGCTGATGTACTCTTGTCCGACGCCTCATGCAGAGAGTTTTTCTTAGCTCGACCTCGACGGATCTCGCGAAGCACCGAGAAATGATCTCATGAAGTTGACCGAACGAAAATTATCGGAGAGTAGCTCTTCGGTTGCCGAGGCGTTTGCTCGTAGGGTCCGATCCTCTTGGCTGAAGCGGGATACGGGGTGGCAATGACTCAGCATCAGGTGGAGCTGTCGAGTCTTATTTCGTTCACTGGCGCAAACCAACTCTCTATCTCAGAGCCATAGGTAAGAAATCTGCTCGGGGCCGGTTTTCTCGCCGCCAGTATTAGTCGCTCCGATTTTTCAATACTGAAGGACATACTCACGTTTGACAAAGAATTCCTTCGACTGCTGATTGCGCTGTCCAAGCACTTTGGCGTCGATGGAGGCGCGATGCGACAAGCAATTTCGGCATGCAGAGATCCTGTCCATTTCCGGCTGTTGGTCCGATTGGCCGGGCCAAATGAAGGAACAATTTGAAGACTTGCGATTGGGTGCCGTCACGCCGCTCGAGGATGTGGCAGCGCGAGACGGCCTGCCGAGATTAGAGGAACACTCAGCACGATTGAAGGGCCACCGCGTCGAGTCCAGCGCCAAAGGGCGAGCTGATTCGCGCCGTTCCCTTTAACTTTGCATTGACATCGACACTGGAGCCTCGCCAGTCGGGAAGAATGATGCTGAAGATCAGGACGCTACAGAGACTCGCAGCGAGACTGAAGAACAAGATTCGGACGTTCGGAGTAATGTTCAGGAATGCGCGGGCTGGCATATCGATCAACGCTTCTGGCAGGGGTAAGAATCGAACTAGAAGAGGCGCGAACGTAACGCCGAGGATCGCAAGCGTTAGGTTTTCTGTCACCGATTGGCGTATGAGACACCATCGGCTCGCACCAATCGAGACCCAGAGGGCAAATTCTTTTCTGCAGTCTTCAGATTTGGCGAGGAGCAGACCCGTGATGTTCGCGCAAACAGTGAAGAGCAGCAGGGCGACACCGGGCATCAGGAGTTTTAATGTGCTCGAGAACTGGTTGCGTAGTTATGAGATTCCTGAGCCCACGGACTGCCAAGCAAGGTGGTATTCGCAGATGTAATTGAGGTTTGCCTCAAGTCGCGGCTGTCTGGCCGGGGGGAATTGTCTGCGATCCACTTGATCGATTGGGTTAGAAGGGCGCGGTTTGATCGCTGGGCTACTGCATTTTCTTGACTCCCTTCGAGTCCCGCTTCATTATCGTTGATATTGGCGTACTCATCTGAAAGAGATATTTCTCGAAGAATGTTGCTGGGCTCGGCTTTTCTTTCTCTGGCATTGAAGGGGGCCCGTTTACCTCACATAACATCGCCCGCTAATCCCATGTTCCCGGGGACACCGTTTCGTCATTACAGTCGGTGTCTACCGGAATACCTTTCGACGCTGGCCAAGGATGCCATCGCGAAGCGAGACCAAGCACTGCAGCAACTAACATCCGCCACCGCGATTGAGGCGCGCAAGGCGCAGGTACGCGGCTTGCTGTGGGAACTGATTGGGGAACCCGAAACGCGCACGCCGCTGAATCCGCGCACAACGGGCGAACTGAAGCGAGAAGGTTATCAGGTAGAAAAGCTGATTTACGAGAGCCGGCCTCGCTTATACATTTCGGCTAACCTCTATGTTCCGAAAGGGCAAGGACCGTTTCCGGCGGTGCTGTTTCAGAGCGGGCATTACTGGGAAGGCAAAGCCTACACGAGTTATCAGCGATGCTGCCAGGCTCTGGCCCAGCTGGGGTTTGTTGTGCTTGCGTTCGACCCGATGGGACAAGGTGAGCGGGTCTACTATTTGGAAGAATCCGGGACTCGCAGCCGCCTTGATAGTTGTGATGCGGAACACACTGTGCCTGGCAAACAACTCCTTCTTTTCGGCGACTCCAGCGCGCGTTTCCAGCTTTTGGATGCAATTCGGAGTCTGGATTACTTGGTGTCGCTGCCGTATGTCGATGTGAAACGGGTGGCATCGGTGGGCCATTCGGGTGGCGGCACGCTAACGATGCTTCTTTCAGCAGCCGACGAGCGACTAGCGGCAGCGGCGGTGTGCATGGGCAATACGGAGAACATCATCGGTTCGCCTTTCCGCCCCCCGGGCGCTACCGATGATGCGGAACAGAACTTCGTTGATTCCGGGCCCGTCGGCTTTGATCGCTGGGATCTCTTCTATCCCTTTGCGCCGAAGCCCATGCTCATATGGCCTAGCGACCGAGATTTTTTTGTGACGTATTCGCCGGACTATATCGACCAGGGCTGGCAAGAGTTTCAACGGCTGAAGCAGGTGTACCAGACACTTGACCGAAGCGACCATCTCGCATGGGCCGACACGCCGCTGCCGCATGCGCTTGCTTACGATAGCCGCTTGCTGGTTTACAACTGGTTCAGCCGATGGCTGAAAGATGAGCATTCGGCGATTGCAAAGGAGCCGCCGACGCAACCTGAAACGGTTTCAGAGTTATGGGCAACGGCCCATGGCAGCGTAGTGCGTTCGCTAGGAAGTGCTACGCCTCACAGCCTAATGGAGAGCCGAAGTGTAAAGCGAAGTCCGGCCTCCCTCCCCGATCTGCTGAAACTAGGTGAGCAGGCGCAGAGTCCGGCACTCGCGGTAATTGGACATGTCCAATCGCGTGACATACGAGTAGACGTTCTCGAGATGGCGTCGGACGCAAACGTCTGGCTGCCGGCATTCCTCTTGACAGGCGATCAAACATCGCCGGATAAGCCAGTGTTGCTTGTACTTGATGAGCGAGAGCATGATCGGCTGTGGTTTGCGCCTGAAGTGGACCAGGTTCTCGCAGAAGACAGTCCGGTCGTTTGCACGGCCGCTGTACGAGGGGTGGGAGCAACGGTCCCCGAGTTCAGTACAGGCGCGGCGGACTATGAGTCCTGGCATCAACAAGAAGAGAACTATGCATGGGGGTCTCTTGCCTTAGGCAAACCGCTCGTCGGACAACGTGTAACCGACATCTTGGCTCTAGCCGCGGCGTTGCGCACTCACCCGACAACGAGCAGCAGGCCGCTATATGTCGCGGCGTTAGGCAAGCTGACGGTTCCAGCGTTGTTTGCAGCGGCGATCGAACCATCGATCAAGGGATTATATTTAGCGGGCGGCTTGGCATCGTATCAGAATCTGATTGACATGGAAGTGCCGCAGTATCCATTCGCAAATTATGTTCCGCGCATATTGAACCATACAGATCTACCGGAGATCGTGCATTCTCTTGCGCCTCGAACGGTAGTTTTGGCCGGGACCGTAGATGGGCAGGGGAACATAATTGGGGCAAACAAGTTAAAAACGCTTTATAGCGCGGCGGTGAAAGCAGGAAATGTGTCGGTGCGTGCCAAGGCGGATTGGACGGCGAAAGGATTGTTGTCGTATGTGGCGAACGTCAGGGTAGCGTGACAATTGGAGCAAGACCGGATCGGCGCAGCGAGTGATTTGAAGTTGCAATGCGTCTCGCGCCATTTAGGCGGCGTGAATTGCTTGAGCTGCGCGATTGGCGGATTCGAGGGCGGCCTCTTGTCCCCAGTTCATCTGGGCAGCGTAGGCTCCGGCGAAATGAACTCTTCCACAGGGACGGCCGGCTTCGGGCCAAAAACGAGCTAATTGGCCTAACCCATAAGGTACCCGTTCGCACATGCCGGACCAAGGATCTTTCGACCAATCATGCGCGACGGCTTGCTCGATTTCCGCGGAGCGGCCCGTGTAGACTTTCAAAAAAACAGCGAGAGCTTGCGAGGAAGTGGTGCCTGCCTGCGCACCAGCGATGAGGATGCCCCGAGGCGTATTGACCTCCTCGGCCATCGCCCAAAACTCGCTGAGCTGCGGATACGAAGGATACCAGTTCGGACTGATTTTATCCGTTTTCCAAAATCGCGTTCGTGACTGAAATACGATGCGGGTGCGCGTGTAATACGGCATTTCCCGTATGACAAAGGCTTTCGCTTCGGGCCACGCGGGCGTGACAGGAATCTGGCGCAGCGCGACCAGCGAGATGCAACTCACAAGATAATCCGCGCTTTTCTTGCGTTCTTCGCCAAATTCTTTATAGGTGACGGATACCCCAGAAGGGCCGTGCTCAATGGCTGTAACGGGGCAGCCCAGGTGCACGCATCCGCCGAGGCGCTGGGCGAAAGCATCGGTCATCAACTGATTTCCGCCCTTGAGTCGGAATACTTTCTTCGTTTCGAGATCGGTTCCCCGGAGCCTTTTTATGGCTGCCGCCCAGATCATCTGGAGCGCGGAAGTGGAGCCTCCGAAAAACTCCTGGGCGGTAGCGGAGGCCCCTTCGCGCTGCAATAACTGCTGGAGCGTGACCTGGTCGAGTTGACTCAAACCGGGAAGAAACGGATTTCGTTCATCTTCGATTCGATCGACGTACTTCTGGACGTAAAGGAGCGGCAGATCGGACCAGTTACGGCCAACAAGGAAATCTGTCTCGCGCTGATCGAAACCGAGACGGCTCAGAACGGCGCGGCTATGAAGTTCGTTCTCCGCCATCGGTTTACTGCGCAAAAAACGAACCATATTGTCACGATGCGGATAATGGACGGGAGTCAACTCGAATTCCTTGAGATAACGCCAATACTCGGTGTATCCCGGATAGTAGAAGTGTTCGGCTCCGATGTCGGCGTACAAGCCATCCGCGAATGGATCGTGAAAGGTGCGGACGTGACCACCCGTCCGGCCACTGGCTTCGAGGATAGTGACGTCGTGCCCGCGGCGCATCAATTCATAGGCGCAGGATAGACCGGCGATTCCGGCACCGACGACAATCACGCTCTTCCTCCGGTCAGTCAAACTTCGGGCGACCCCAGCGCCGGCGATCATTGTGTTGCCCACTTTTAAGACACCACGCCGAGTCACTTCAATTCCTTCATTTCGCATTGACGCTCTCCAGATATTTCAATCGATCAAACTGCACCTTAGCTAACTCAGTCTTGCCAAGTTTCTGGTAAATGCGCGCCAGCTGATAGTAAGGCCCCGGTTCGAGTGGGCGCAATTCGACCGAGCGCTCTAATGCAGGAATCGCATCTTCAAGACGGTTCAGCGCAATGTAGACCTTGCCACGCAGAAAAAAGATATCGGGATCGGCGGAAGTCATCTTCGCAGCTGCCGACAACTCATCCAGGATCTTCGGGTAATCGGTCGGCTGCTCATTCAGCATGGCTCGTGCAAGGAGGACGTGAATCATGGGGTAGTCGGGTTTGTAACGCACCAAAGCCCGTAGGGCGGCGATCTCCTGCGAAGTATCTCCGGTTTTGCGAGCAGCGTCGGCGATCGAGATGTATGCGTCGGGTGTATCGGGAGCGTTTTGCAGCAGCTCGTGCAACACGGCAATGCCTTCCTTGTAACGTTCGGCACGAATCAGATCAGCGCCCAAGGGAAGCAGCACGGCGATCGAGCCAGGCACTTTAGAGCGCGCCTCGGTGAGCACGCTGACGGCTTCCGGATACTTCTGCTCTTGTTCGAAGAGATCGGCCAATGCGAGATACGAGGTGTCCTCCGAAGGATCGCGCTCGATTGCTTCCTTCAGATAGCGCATAGCCTGTTCCGGTTGGTGCAGGCTTTCGTAGCTTAGTCCGGCGACTCCAGCGGCTGCTCCTCGCGCCCGATCGGGGGCTTGAGGGTTTTGCTCCGCTGCGAGAGCGTTGCGGATTGCGTCCTCATAGTCGCCGACTGTGTTCTCAAGAACGGCGAGCTGTACCCTGGCATTCCAATCGTCGGAGCCGTTTTGCGAGCGCATCGCCTCGGCAAGAGCCAAGACGAAGAGACTCTTCTCGGCGAGGAAACGAGCGAGTGCGGTGTGTAACTGTCCATCGTGCGGGAACCGGCTCGCCGCGTCGCGGAGATTTGATTTTAAGGCGTCGATGTCTTGCAGCGAAAAGTTCACGCGTACCTGCATGAGCAAAGGCATGCCGGTGGTGGGTTGCAGCTGGTCGGCGGTGCGGAGGGACTCGCGAGCTTCTCGAAATTCGGCAGCCGCGGCTTGAGCCATCCCGAGTCCGAAGTAAGCGCGCGCGCTGGTAGGAACCAGGCATACGGCCTGTTCGTAGAGTTGAACGGCTTGGGCGGAACGGTGCTGCTTCATGGCGCTTTCGGCTTGCGCGTCGAGTTCCTTGAAACGAGCCAGTTTCTCCTGGGTGCTCAGGCCGGAGGCGCAGTCAGCCGCCAGAATGAATTTGCCCGAGCAGAGGACGAGCGCCAGGAGCCGCAGGACTCGGAAGCTAGCGCACACTGCAATGAACCGGCAGACACCAGTTGAGTTCATATCCATCTTTACGTGCCGGATCGCGGGCAAGAGGTTGCTCGTTTCCGCCCATATCGGCCGCCCGGCTCATCACTGCATAATCTCCAGACTTTGCGTCCCAGGCGTACGTCCATCGCGCCCATCCATGGAGGCTAGCCTGCGGTTCCACCTTGGCGAGGTCCCAGGTCTTACCGCCATTGAGACTAAGGGAAAGTTTCCTTATCGGACCATGGCCCGACCAGGCGAATCCCCATACCGAATACTGTCCGGCAGGCACTTTTAGGCTGTCGGTCGGCCATGCGATGGCGGATTTCACCTGAACCGCCGAAAGCCGCAGCGTGCGAGGATCGCCGCTCGTTCCAATGACACGGTTATAGAGCTTGGTCATTCCGCTGCGCTCGAAAGTCGAACCCTGGTCGCCAGCACCGAGGACGACGATCCGCTGCAGCCATTTCACCGAATCCATCCCGTACCAGCCGGGGAAGAGTGCTCTGGCAGGGAATCCGTTGCGGGCCGGGAGAGTGAGATCGTTGTACTTGAAGGCGACGAGACTCGAAGCCGCTCTGCATTTTGCAAGAGGGACGACTTGCGAGTAGGGCAGGGACGGCGCATCTCGCAACAAACTTCCCGAATCGGCGCCTTGCAACAGGACGGAGTCAGCATGTGCAGCAGGCCGAGCGTTTCGAGAAGCGAAGCAAGGGAGACACCTTCCCAAACTCCATTGCTGACAGCGGAACCGTTGGGGGCATTTCCGGCGCACTCGAGGACTGCTTCGAGCTTTCGACTTGGCAATTCGACCAGGTCTGCAAAGCTGAGCTCATAGGGCCGCTCGACCTGCCCCTCGATCCGTAGCTTCCAGGTCTCGAGCGAGATTTCGGGCGGACTGAAGTGGTCGCGCACGAATAGCAAATCCGGCGTCGTGGTGACGCCCTCGATCATGCGGAGCGGATAGGAAAGATTTTGGGGCCCGCGCTGGAAAGCTTTGAGGCCCGGTGTTGCAATGAGTCCGGAACTCGTTAACCAGAGTAGCTCTCTTCGTGTCACTAAAAGACGAGTTTAAGTGCGCCCTGGATGACTCTGGATCGCGCGCCGTCGTAATCTGGCCGAAAGTACTGTCCGCCAGGCCGGTGTCGGGATTATTAAATTGCGGGTGGTTGAGGAAGTTAAAAAATTCCGCACGGAATTGCAGAGTTTGTGCGCTCGGTGATTGTGAATAGCTTGTGGGCAGCGAAATCGATGTTGAACGTCCCGGGGCCGATCAGGATATTTCGGCCGGCGTTTCCGAAGCTGTTGGATGCGGGAGCGCCGAAAGCGCTGGTGGTAAACCATTGGGCGAGTTTGTCGCTGGTCGACCCCTGGATATAGTGTGGCTGCGCCGACGATCTGCGCCTGATCATTGCCCACTTCGGGAAGACTGAACGAGTAATCGCCGCCTGAAGTGATGTTCAAGGGGAAACCGCTCTGCCACGTAACGATGGCAGATGTTTGCCAACCGCCGAGGACTTCTTTGGAGACGCCGTGTTTCGGAGACGGGAGCTGCCAAAGATAGTTCAAGACGAAATCGGTGTGGAACGTTGAAATCGGAAACGCCGCGATACGCGCGAATGTTGTATGGATTGATGATGTTGATGCCGCACAGATCGGTCTGATACGAAACCTCGTCGATGCTTCGGCTCCAGGTGTAGTTCGCGCCAAGGGTCATGCCGTGGGACATGCGTTTGTCGACTTGAACCTGTAAAGAGTTGTAGCTGGAGTTGCCGTTCGACTGGTCTTGAGTAAGCTGCCGATACTGCTGATAGGGACGCCGTTCCTGTTCGTTATCCGCGGTCGCGTCCGGACTCGGAAGAGGCGCATTGACGTCTGTGTTGTATGCGAGATGGGTGCCCTTTGAACCGACATACCCCACGCGCAGCAGAACGTTGTTCGCGATCTGGTGTTCGATCGTTAAATTCCAATTCATCAGTTCGGAAGGATGCCAGTTCGACTGATACGACACGGCGAGAGGCAACGGAATGGGGAATGTTACGTTCTTCGGTGGAATGAAGGGCGCGAACTGAGCCGGAAACGGATTCGGCGTGCCTTGATAGGGATTCATGAAGGACGTTTCGATGAATTGATACTGGGGGCTCCAGGGCGGGCTATCCACCATGTTGTTGAACGCTTCGACGAATGGCGGCTGATAGAAAGTGCCCCATCCGCCGCGGATAGTCGTGGTTCCCTTGCCGCCGACGTTGTAGGCAAATCCGACGCGCGGGGCAAAGAGATGCCAGTTGGACTGAAATCCGCCGGCGGGACAACCAGGGTCGCCAGCGAAGAGGTACCCGTTCGGAGCGTTGGGGAACTTCTGCGATTGGCTTCCCGGAACGAAACATTCGGTACGGCCTAATTGATCGCTAAATGGCACGAATGGATCCCAACGCAGGCCGAGATTCAAGACCAAATCGCGGGTGGCGCGGTAATTATCCTGGACGAACATGCCGCCTAGATTGGCGCGTCGAGCAGCGAATTCACCGCCGCCCTGCACGAACTTGCGCGCATAGCCCAACATGAAATCAGAGAGCGCGTTTCCGCTATAGTTGGTGCTGCTGAAGGTGAAAGATCCGTTTTGTCGGTAGGTATTGATCAGATCTACGTCTTCCTTTAAGTAATCTCCGCCGAATGCCAGCTCATGGTTGCCGACAACCCAATGAACGCTATCGGAGAGATGATAGTCCTGCCGATTGACCTTGTCGGGTGGCCAGAACTGATCGTGAAGTAGCCAGAGACTGTGATGGCCAGTTCCGGAGGCGTTGTGCTTGCGATCGGAATACCAAGGCTCGCGAGCTGAATGGCGCGCCACTGATGACTGTGCCGTTGTTTCGGTTATAGGAGAAGATAAAGCTATTCAGGAGTTTGGGAGTGATTGTATAGGTGTCGCTGACCGCCGCTCCCTGATCAAAAAGATCGAATCCCCGATTGGAAGTCAGGATGTTCGAGCTTCCGATTACCGCATCTTTGCCATATCGCGAATAGAAGTATCGGCCGTAGATGCGGTGTTTTGTGAGATCGTAATCCGCGCGCGTCAGAAACTGGTTTTCGTGCTCATTATCGGGAAGGCTGTAATAGGTGACTCCGCTTGGCGTCGCAGTTGCGGGAGAAGGCTTAAGAATCTTGACGCTTGCGGGTGAGAAGTCGCTCGTCGGAATCTGGTTATTCGGAAAAGCTACACCGGTAAATGGATTGACGAGTTGACGGTTTATCGAAGAGAAGTCTCCGCTTCGCTCCGCGGCGGTTGGGACGGTCGCCGAGTTCCCGTAGCTCACGTTTCTCGATTGCGTGCCCTGGTAAGAGCCAAAAAAGAAGAGCTTGTTCTTTAATATCGGCCCGCCCAGGCTGCCGCCAAACTGATTACGCTTCAGCTGATCGACCTGCGGAGCGAAGAAGTTGCGGGCGTTCAAATCACCGTTACGGATGAAGTCGAAAGCGGACCCGTGGAATTCATTCGTACCCGATCTGGTAACAACATTTACGATGGCTCCCGAGCCGCGTCCATATTCGGCGCTGTAGCTGTTCGTCTGAACACTGAACTCTTCCAGAGCATCTGGATTCGGGAACGGATTATTGGTATTTGTGTAGGGATCTTCGTTGCTGCCGCCGTCCAGGTTGTAATTGACCATGTCTGTGCGCGCACCGTTTGCGCTTACGGCCTGGGCACCTGGATAAGTAGTGCTCTGAACGGTACACTGATTTCCCGAGAAGTTAGCAGTGGTGGTATCGGCGGTTCCTGGGGTAAGCAGAATCAGGGCAGCGGCGTTGCGCCCGTTCAGCGGTAACTCGACGATGTTCTGCTGGCTGACAACCTGACTGAGCGCGCCGGATTGAGTCTGTACCATTTCAGCGTTGGCTTGAACTGTCACGGCCTGACTGGCGTTACCGATCTTCAGATTTATAGGCACAGTTGAGGACTGATCGGTTTTGACTTCAATGCCCCGCTGCTCATAGCGCTCGAATCCTGGCGCTTGAACCTGAACACTATAGAAACCTACGGGCAAGAGCGGGAATAGGTAACCGCCGTCGTTAGCTGTCGTTGTGTCGCGCGTCAATCCAGTATTTATATTTACAGCGACGACTCTGGCGCCTACCATTGCGGCGCCAGTTGGATCGGACACGTTTCCAGCGATGGTTCCAGTCGGGTCGGCGGCCCAGACCGCCACTGAAAAAAGGACTAGAGAAAGGAACAACTTCAGACGCATCATGCAGTCATTCATACGCCCCTCAAGGTTTCACTAGTTTGGAGGCACTCACAGAAATTATCAGTAGAAATTTACACGTTACTTCGATCAGGAAAGATTGACACTAGGGCGAGAAATCTTTCTCGCCGGCACTCTCCAATGTGTATAATGCGACCATGTCGAATTCAGCCGGGTCGCTGCACAAATTTGAAGCCGGTAAAGCTCTGGTCGAGGTTTACAGCCGACCGTTATCGCCGGAGAGGCGGCGGCGGCGAAAGCAGCATCGATCATTAATGCCGCAATCGCGCGAAAAGGACGTGCCCGGGTCATTGGAGCGACCGGAAACTCACAGATTCCCGCTCGCCGACGCCCTGGTAAAGCAGCAGATTAATTGGAAAGCCGTGGAGCTGTTCCATATGGATGAATACGTTGGGATCAAGCCCGACCATCCTCCAGCTTCCAGCTCTGGATTCGGACTCGTCTCGAGGAAAAGGATGCACCCGGGCGTGACCCACTATCTGCGGGGCGATGTTCCGGACCTCGAAGCCGAAATCGCCAGATACTCGCAACTACTGAACGAAGCGCCGATCGATCTCGCATTTGTCGGCTTCGGCGAAAACGGACACATCGCGTTCAACGATCCACCGGTTGCCGACTTCCAGGATCCCGCGACGGTTAAGATCATCACGCTCGATGAACCTTGCCGAAGGCAGCAGGCCGGCGAAGGCCATTTCAAAGATGTCGCTTCGGTGCCGCCCCAGCTCTCACCATCACTTGCACAGGACTGTTTCGAGCGGAGGCTTGGGTCTGCAACGTTCCCGATCTGCGCAAGGCGGAAGCCGTGAGGAATGCGCTGGAAGGGCCGATTTCCGAGGCCTGCCCCGCTTCCCTGGTTCGAAGGCATCCCAACTCCTTTGTTTTCCTCGATCCGCCTTCGGCCTCCTTGTTATCAGTCGCCGCTGCCAGTTCGCTCAGCTAAATCGCAGGAAGAAACACCGTGTTGAAAGTGCCGCTTCAGCAGTTCTCAGCCTTTTCGGCTCGCGCCTCATCATGGCTGCATCTGTGACCCTGGAACGTTCTGCGAACCAGATGAATGTCTCCGTCGACGGCAAACCGTTTACGACCTTCTATTTCGGCCCCGTCACCGCAAAACCTTATCTGATGCCGCTCCGGACGGCTTCCGGCCTTGTCGTTACCCGCGGGTTTCCCGTCGTGAACGACGTCTCAGCCGGCGATCCGAAAGGCGTCTCGTTCGAGCCTCACCAGCGGCCCCTTTACTTTGGGCACGGCGATTTCGACGGCCTGGACTTCTGGCAGGAGCCGGTTTTCGACAAATACTATACAGACCACGGCCATCAGGCGTATGGCCACATGGCTCTGAAGAGCGTTGAGCAAGCCGCGTGCAAGGCGATTCGGCCACCATACGCGCTCGCTTCAGTTTGCTGAGCCCGGAGAATCGAACCATCGGAGAGGAAACGCAGCATTTCTTTTTAGCGGAGATGGCGACACGCGCATCATCGATTGCGAATTCACTCTTTACGCCACAAACGGTCCGCTCGATATCGGCGATACCAAAGAAGGCACTTTCGCGATCCGGCTCGCGCCCGAACTCAGCGGCCGCATGCGCACATGCTGAATTCCCAAGGCGCGGAAGGAGAAAAGGCGATCTGGGGCAAGCCGGCCGATTGGGTCGATTACTCTGGAACGGTGTCCGGCAAGCAAGTCGATGTGGCTATCTTCGATTCGCCGAAGAGCTTTCGTCATCCCACCACCTGGCACGCCCGCGCCTATGGCCTGTTCGCAGCTAATCCGTTCGGGATCCGCGAATTCACAAAAGACCCGACAAAGATGGAAGCTGGACGATTCCCGAAGGCAAATCGCTCTCCTTCCGATACCGCGTGCTGATTCACGAGGGCGCATGGGGAGCGTCTCGCATCGGCGAGGCGTACCGCCAGTACGCAGCCGAGCAGTGAGCCCCCGCCGCTGGCGGATCGTTTGGACACTCTTCTTCTCCACGGCGATCAACTACATCAACCGGCAAACGCTTTCCGTGCTCGCTCCCGTTATCTCGAAGGAGTTTCATCTCAATCACGCTCAGCTCTCGAACATCTTCGGCTCTTTCCAGTTCGCCTACGCCGGAACCTGGCTGATCGGCGGAATTTTCCTCGACCTCGTCGGAACTCGCATCGGTCTCACCATCGCGGTCATCTGGTGGTCGCTTGTCAGCATCGCGACAACCTTCGCGAACTCTGCGTTCTCCTTCGGCGCCTTACGGTTTCTGCTGGGAATCGGCGAAGGATTCAACTGGCCCGGCGCGAGCAAAGCGGTCGCCGAACATTTTCCGGCCCAGGAGCGCAGCGTTGCGGTAGCCATTTTCGACAGCGGTTCGAGCGTGGGCGGCGCCATCGCGGCCCTCGCGATTCCGTGGATCGCGCTCAAAATCGGCTGGCGCTTCGCATTCACCTTCTCCGGCGTACTCGGCTTTTTTTGGCTGGCGTTCTGGCTGGCCGTTTATCCGCGGAGCCGCCCGCAGATGACCGATAAGGAGGCCTTTGACTCTGCGCCGGCACCCGTACCTGGCTTCCCTTGCTGAAACGGCGCGAAACCTGGGCCGTCGTCATCGGACGATCCCTGACTGACCCGATCTGGTGGTTCTATGTGTTCTGGCTGCCGCAGTACTTCAGTGACGCACGGGGTTTCAGTCTTAAGCAGATTGCCATCTTCACCTGGATTCCGTTTGTCGCCGCCGATCTCGGCAACTTCGCTGGCGGACTCATCTCCGGAGCGCTCGTCAAGCGCGGCATGCCCGTTCTGCGGGCCCGCAAATGGGTCTGCGTCGTGAGCAGCATCCCGATACTGGCGGGCATTCCGGCTGTTCTCGCCGGCAGCCCGTATTCTTCGCTGGCGCTGATCTGCTTTGCTCTGTTCGGTATGCGAGTTGGTCCACGATGGGGCTGACCCTTCCTTCCGATTTGTTTCCTTCCGAAGTGGTGGCCCCGTTACCGGTTTGACCGGACTTGCAGCCGGCCTGAGCGGCACGCTGTTCACCTTGCTGGTGGGTACACTGGTCGACCACTTCTCTTATTTTCCGGCGTTCGTGGTGGCCGCCACTGCGCCTATTCTGGCGACGCTTAGCGTCGTGTTCCTGATTCGCCAGGAACCGAAAGGCAGAATTTATGCGTGAGAGCCAGAAACGCTGCTCGCGGCGGGAATGGCTGCGTATGGCAGCTGTAGCTTGCGTGTTCGGCCAAAGCTGCGCGCGGACGAGCTTTCCGGCTTCTATTATCGCGATTATTCCAGATGCCTGCCGGACTATCTGTCCCGCCTTGCGCGGAAGCCTATGAGAAGCGCAACAGGCAATTAGCTCTGCTTACCGATCCGGCAGCCATCCGCGACCGCCAGCGCTGGGCACGCGAGACATTCTGGAAACTGGTCGGCGGCGAGCCCGAGCGGACGCCGCTGAATGCCCGCGTTACCGGGCAATTCGAGCGCCCCGGCTATCGGCTGCAGAAGCTCGTCTACGAGAGCCGCCCGGGCCTGTTCGTCAGCGCCAATTTGTATGTTCCGACCACCGGCAAGCCGCCCTATCCGGGAGTTCTCTTTCAGATGGGCCACGCGAATACGGGGAAAAGCTACGCGAGTTATCAGAAGTGCTGCCAGGGTCTCGCCCGGCTCGGTTATCTGGTTCTCGCATTCGATCCGATGGGCCAAGGCGAACGGATCGCTTATCCCGATGCGTCCGGTACGAACACGCGGTTCGGTTCCGCGACCGACGAGCACGATGTCCCGGGAAAGCAGCTCCTGCTGTTGGGAGATTCCGCTTCGCGATTTCAGGTTTGGGACGCGATTCGCAGTCTGGATTATCTGGCGGCGCATGAACTGGTCGACCCAACCCGCTGGCTTCCACCGGGCAATCCGGCGGCGGAACGCTTACCATGCTCCTGGCCTGCGTAGACGACCGCCTGAGCGCGGCGGCTGTTTCCTCCGGCAACACCGAAGACCTGGCGTGCGCAAATTTCGATCCTCCCGGTTCGACCGACGATGCCGAGCAGGATTTCATCGGTTCCGGCACGGTTGGTTTTGATCGCTGGGATCTGCTGTATCCGATCGCTCCGAAGCCCCTGCTGATCGAAGTCAGCGCTCACGATTTCTTCGGAACGTATTCGCCGCGCTATCTGGATGATGGGCGCGAGCAGTATGAGAAGCTCGCGAGAGTCTACAAGCTTCTCGGCCATCCCGAGCATCTGAGTTGGAACAGCACGCCTCTGCCGCATGGCTTGACCTATTCTCTGCGACTTGAGATCTATAACTGGTTCGAACGCTGGCTCATGAAATCCGAACGGCACATCAGAAGAACCACCGGTCGAGCCGGAACCCGAGAACGCGCTCTGGGTGGGTTCTACCGGCAATGTCGTCGCGACTTCGCAAGTCTGCGCCCATGGGACCTGGTAAAGCGAGAGGCCGCCGGTGCGACGGACCGGCCTCCCAAGCGTGGGGCTTGGCGCTGCCCTCCCGATTCGGCTGGATCACGAGTTCGGAAACTGTCAACGGTTCCCCTGAACGGTGCTAGTGTGACCGCGGCAGAAGTAACTTCCGAGCGACATTTGGATCCCGGCTTGGCTGTTCGCAACGGGCTCGCAGCGATGCGAACGGTTCTCCGTTGCTGGTTCTGGACGACCGCGGACGCAATGCGCACGCGCATGAAGACGATCTGTACCATCGGCTCGCTCGCTCCGGCGGGCCGTGTGTGCTGCCGATCTTCGTGGAATCGGCGACACGCGTCCGGAGGTTGGCCGCGGCAATCCCGGCTACACGATTCCTCACGATGCCGAGGAGGAGTTTGCCTGGGCCTCGCTGATTTTGGGTAAACCGCTTCTCGCGCAACGTATCGCCGACATCCTGGCGTTGACGCGCGCCCTGAGAAACGAAGCCGCAGGGAACCGTTCGATGCCGTCGCCGCACGGGGCCGCCTTACGGTTCCGGCGCTTTTGCTTGTGCCGCTTCCGGAGACATCGGCTCCCTTTACCTCGCGGGAGGGTTGGTCTCGTTTCAGAATCTGCTCGAAACAGAGATGTATCACCAGCCACTCGCGAATTTCGCCTGGGATCTCTTCCGGCTCACCGATCTGCCGCTGTTAGCAGCGCAATCGGCGCCCCGTCCAATCCATCTTGCGGGAACCGTAGATGGCGCGAATAATCCGCTGGAGATCGAGCAGGTTCGGTCTATCTATTCGTCCGGAAATATCCGATTTTCCCTCGACCCGACTTGGGATGAAGCCTCTTTGGGATCTGTATGATGGTGAGGGAATTCTCCTTCACATTCCCGATTAGGAAGAGAGCCCTGTTTGAAGAAGAAATCGTTCAAAGATCTGGCAAAGCTTGCAAACGTGAGTCCCGCGACCGTTTCGCGAGTCGCGAAAGGCCAGGTGAATGTCGACGCAGCCATCCGCGCACGCGTGCGGAAAGCCGCAGAAACACTGGGAATCGACCTGGATCAGAAAAGAAACGAGAAAGCCAACATCATCGCCTTCATGCTGGCTAATCGCGACCTGCTGCACAACTTCCAAGCGCGAATTCTTTTCGGTTCGGAAAGCTACTGCGCTTCTCAGGACCGCGAGCTTCTCTTCATGTCCTATCGCTATTCGCCTAACACGCCGTCGAAAGAATTGCATCTGCCCAATTCTGGTCCAGAAGGGCATTGTGCGGGCCATGATCCTCGGCGGAACGAATTCGTCTAACATGCTGAACGCCTTACGCGAGCGGGAAATTCCGTTCGCGGTTCTCGGGAACAATGTTATCGGCGATTGGGATTCGAGCGAGTTCGATGCCGTTTACTCGGACGACGTGCAGGGCGCATACGATCTGACTTCGCAACTGATTGCCGACGGCCATCGCGATATCTGGTTCATCGGCGATGTTGAGCTGCCCTGGTATGCGCGCTGTGCGCGAGGCTATCGTCAGAGATGGTTGAGGCTGGTCTGCAGCCGCGGCTGAGCGAGATTCACTCCGACGACCGCCAGCTAGGCTATCTCGCGATGCGATCGATCCTTTCGCGCCGCGAACCCGTAACGGCTGTTTTCGCGGGCTCGATCAGATCGCCAGCGGAGTCTATGAAGCTTTGCGCCAGTCCGGCCTCAGCATTCCGGACGACGTCAGTGTCGCCGGATTCAACGACAGTGAAGGCGCCCTGATGGATCCTCCGTTGACCAGCGTGCGCGAGTTTCCCGAAGAATTGGGCAAGCATCTCGCGGAGTTCGTGTTGCGCCGGATTCAATCGCCCGACCGCGAGCCGCAGCAGCTGACGATTCCAACCAGGATCGTGATTCGCCAGTCCACCCGCCCGATTCCGGCGGAGGTACCGAGCGCCCTAAATTCGCGGTACTTAGCGGTACGCGAACTCCTACCGGAGCTCAGTTTCTTAAACTTCTTCCGGAACGACAAACGGCTGCCGGTATCCGCGATCTCCGTCGCGCAAGAGCACGCGGCTTCCTCGTCCCCGATCACTTCCTGCGTTTCCGGATTGAAGTTGATCGTTCTTCCTAGCCGGTAAGACGCGTTCGCCAGATGCATCAGTCCAGCCGAGATATGGCCTTCCTCGATCGGGGCGTTCAAATCGGATTTATTCCGGCTGACCACGCAGTCGATGAAGTTCTGGAAATGCGCCAGTTCGCTGCCGCCGTGCACCGGAGCTTGCTGCTGTTCCTGGTCGCGGCCCAGCCACACCGCGTATGTATCCGCGTCTTCATCTCCCATCGCGAGGTAGCCTTTCGATCCGTAGAAGATGTTTCCAACCGTGTTATGGCTTCCGGACACCGGTCCCAACTTGGCTTCATTTGTAGATCGCTTCGGCTCCGGGGTTCCGAAGAACTTTGTTCCGATCTCCGCTTCGTGGTTCGTGATCCAGTGCCGGACTTCGAACGTGATCATCCGCCGCTTGCCGTCCGGCAGATCGAATTCGAACGCGCAGTTCAAATCGTTCGGCGTTCCTGATCGTCATCGAACATGAAGTGGCCGCCGATGGCGCTGACCTTGTTCGGAAATCCCAAGCCCATTCCCCATCTCGCCACGTCCACTTGATGCACACCCTGGTTTCCAAGGTCGCCGTTCCCATACCACCAGTTCCAGTGCCAGTTGTAATGAAAGCGGTTCTTGGTGAAGGCATGTTGCGGCGCGGGTCCCATCCACAGGTCGTAATCGACTCCAGCGGGTACCGCTTCGACCGGCGCGCGGCCGATGGTGTCGCGCCACTTGTAGCAGAGCCCCCGCGCCATGTAGGTTTCGCCGATGATGCCGTCTCTCAGCTTCTGCATGGCTTCGCGAATGGCCGTAGCCGAGCGGATCTGGGTGCCGTGTTGCACCACGCGGTTGTAGCGCTGCGCGGCTTTGACCAGCTGTTTGCCTTCCCAGAGATTGTGCGAGCACGGCTTTTCGACGTAGACGTCCTTGCCCGCCTGACAGGCCCAGATCGCCATCAGGGAGTGCCAGTGGTTGGGAGCGATCGAGACGCGTCGATCGACTTGTCTTCCAGCAGCTTCCGGACATCGGTATACGTGACGGGCTTCGGAAGCCCATCTTGTCCATCTGAGCCAGTCCGGCGCAGGACGTTATCATCGATGTCGCACAAGGCGGCGATTTGAACGTTCGGGATCTTGGAGTAGTTATGTAAGTGATCTTTGCCGCGTCCGTGAACGCCGCAG
>CAVXKV010000010.1:0-239531 GCA_963762455.1 Terriglobia bacterium | reverse complement strand
ATGATGTCTTCGATGGGCCGGAAGAAAGATGAGTCGGAGTCGGTATGGTTGTCGGCAAACGTCTGGGTTGAGCCTGCGCTCAAACGTTTGGCTCCAATCATGCTTGCTGTAGCGGTTGCGCCTAGCGCCAAGACTCGGCGTCGGTTTATCTGCTGCAAATTCATTGCTTGTACCTCTTTGCCGGGGGCATTCAGTGTAACTCAACTGCCCCTGGGCGCAATGTAGACGGGAGTCGATCAGGCCCGTTTCCGAGGAAGACTACTCGCAACCGTGTACCAGACGTACTCCCTCAGCCGTACTCGTCACGAACTCGGTTTGCGGCTGCCCGAAGATACGCGCCTTTGGGCCACGCCAGGGTGAGCCGTAACAATCAACGAATACCGCTCTCGGCTTCTCCCAATTTCCGTCTGATCGCTTCCGTGTCGTAGACGCACCCACCCCAAATTCCGCCGCTTGCCTGCTGCAGGGCGGCCCAAAGGCGCGTATCTTCGGGCAACAGCGGATCGGGCCGAAGATCGTCGCGGCGCGGTCGTTCGAGCAGCCGCTTTGTCCCTCTTCCGGCGAAAATGATGTGTCCCCTTCGCCCACCAGGTTCACTTGCCCCTCTAGCTTATTTCGGTCAATGACTACCTCGATTACGTCGCCTTGGCGCAGTTTGCCGATTGGTCCACCCGCGAGTGCTTCCGGGGAAACGTGTCCAATACACGCGCCGGTCGAAACGCCGCTAAATCGCGCATCCGTGATCACCGCGACGTATTTGCCGAAAAGCAGATGCTTCAGCGCAGACGTGATCTGATAGGTCTCTTCCATGCCCGACCCCATGGGGCCTCGGCACGTCAGCACAATCACATCGCCTTCTTTGATCTGATGCGTCTTGATTGCGGTAATCGCGTCGTGCTCGGTGACAAAAATTTTGGCAGGTCCGCGCAGCCGATACACTCCGTCGGCGTCGACGACGGACGGATCAATCGAGGTGCTCTTTACGACCGCGCCTTCGGGAGCGATGTTGCCATGGGGGAAACAGACAGTAGATGTCAACCCGCGACTCCGCGCCTCATCGGGGGATAAGATCACATCATCGGGGTCGATAGCGTCCAATTGCTTGAGCTTTTCGCGGAAGCGGCTTCGGCGTTCGGACTGCTCCCACCAATCGAGCGTCGCGTCCAGGTTTTCGCCCGCTACCGTGAGTGCGCGCGTATTGAGCAGCCCGGCGCGCCGTAAGTGAAGCATCACTTCGGGAACTCCGCCTGCGAGGAACACTTGCACGGTCGGGTGATTGCGCGGGCCATTCGGTAAGGCGTCTACCAGCCGCGGAACGCTTCGATTGATCCGGTTCCAATCGGCGACAGTAGGCCGCTTCAATCCAGCCGCATGCGCAATAGCGGGTATATGCAGCAACAGATTGGTCGAGCCTCCGAAGGCGGCGTGCAGCACCATGGCGTTCTCGATTGCTTCTTGCGTTACGATGTCGCGGGTGCGAGTTCCCATTTCCACCATGCGCAACAACGCCCGGGCCGTTCGTGTTGCCATATCGAGCCAGACTGGTTGTCCGGAAGGCGCCAGGGCCGAATGAGGCAGCGTTAGCCCAAGCGCTTCGCCCACCACTTGCGACGTCGCCGCCGTTCCAAGAAACTGACAGCCTCCACCGGGTGAAGCACATGCCCGGCAGCCCGCCAGCGCGGCTTCTTCGAGCGAAATCTTCTGATAAGCAAAGCGCGCACCGATACTCTGTACTTTACCCGCATCTTCGCCGTGTTCCGGCATCAGCGTCACGCCGCCTGGAATCAGGGCACAGGGGAAATCGGGTGTGCCCGCTAAAGCCATCATCATCGCGGGCAGACCCTTGTCGCAGGTTGCGACTCCAATCACTCCAGCGCGCGTCGGCAGCGAACGAATCTGCCGTCTGAAAACCATGGCTGCGTCATTACGGAAGGGCAGGGAATCGAACATGCCGGGCGTGCCCTGCGTTCTTCCGTCGCATGGATCGGTGCACGCGCCCGCAAAAGGAATGGCGGCCAACTTCTTCAGTTCGCGAGCTGCCTCTGCTACTAGTAATCCGACTTCCCAGTGACCTGTGTGATAACCGAGCGCGATCGGCTGTCCGTTGTCTGCCCGAACGCCGCCGTGAGTACTTAGAATCAGCACCTGCTTGCCGCCGAGTGCCTCCGGCGCCCAGCCCATTCCGGCGTTCTGCGACAAACCAAACAAGTTCCCCGATGGCTGCTCGATCAGCATCTCGGCGCGTGATCGGCAGAACCCCTTCCGGCCCCCGCGCGTGTGTACTGACGTTGAAGATCTCCGAATTGCCGGAGTCGGTAATGCTGCTAAAGTTCATGGTTGTTCATTGCGAAAGACGCGTTCCGCTACACTCGACTTTCTAGCATGCCAAGCCGCTCTATTGCCATCTACCCGGGTTCGTTCGATCCGCTGACGAATGGCCACCTGGATCTTATCGCTAGAGGCGCGCGCGTGTTCGATCACCTTATAGTAGCGGTGTTGATCAATACTCAAAAACAGCCGCTCTTTTCGAGCGACGAGCGTGTCGCCATGCTGAAAGAAGTCTCCGCGCCGTTCCAAAACGTGGAGATCGAATCTTTCGAAGGACTGCTCGTCGACTATGCCGCGCACCGAAATGCGAGCGCATTTTTGCGCGGCATTCGCGCCATCTCCGACTACGAATCGGAGCTGCAGATGGCGCACTTGAATCGCCGGCTCAGGCCCGAAACGGAAACCATTTTTCTACTGGCGAGCGAAGAGTATTCGTTTATCAGTTCCCGGATGATCAAAGAAATTATCAAGCTGGGTGGCGATGTAACACAGTTTGTGCCCGAAGCTGTGCTGCACCGGCTGCGCGCAAAATTTCAGTGACGGGTGGACTAACGTTCCGACGACGTGAAAGTAACTTCTTGCGCGGAAATGGATAGAGATTCCCGCGCTCGCTTCACATCGGCTAAGGCCTGGTCAACTGTTGGCGCAAGCGCTGTGAGGTGACCCATTTTGCGTCCGGGCCGCGGCTCCAGTTTGCCGTAGAGATGCAGCTTCACGTCCCGGGTCACGAGAGCGCTGACCCAATCCGGTTCTCTGTTTTCCCAGATGTCACCGAGCAGGTTTGCCATCGCGGCCGGAGTGAGCTGTGTCACTGCGCCAAACGGCAGGCCGCATACAGCCCGCAACTGCTGTTCGAACTGGCTGGTGACGTTTGCGTCGAACGTCAGGTGACCGGAATTGTGTGGCCGGGCGCCAGCTCGTTAATGAGCAACCGCCCGTCCTTCGTAACGAAAAACTCGACGCAGAGCACCCCAACGACATCGAGTTTCCTGAGCACTTCCCTGGCGATCTCGGCGGCATCGCGCGCCACTGCTGCCGAGATGCGGGCGGGAGCGACAGAGATGTCGAGAATTCCCTTTTAGTGATGGTTGTCGATCGCCCCGTAGTGGACGAAGTCGCCTGTAAGTGATCGCGCTGCAACGACCGAGATCTCACGGTCGAAATCGACGAACGCCTCGAGCACTGCTTCGCGTTCACCGACTGCGTGCCAAGCCGCATCGAAATCACCGTCGGAATAGATCCGGTACTGCCCCTTGCCGTCGTAACCGAAGTCGGCAGTCTTGAGAATGGCCGGAAGGCCGAGTTCGGTGGCAGCCGTGGCGAGTTCGGCGCGGCTGCTTACACGGCGAAACGGAGTCAGGGGCAAACCGGCTTTCGATAAGAATGTCTTTTCGCGCAAACGGTGCTGGGTGGTATGAAGAACGTGACCACTCGGACGGACCGGAGCGCAGCGCTCCGCAGCTTCCGCGGTCGCAGCCGGGACATTTTCGAACTCGAACGTTACGGCCGAAACCCCGCTCGCAAATCGGCAGATCGCGTCAAGATCTTCGTAGGGCGCGTTCACTTCTACATCGGCCACCTGACCCGTGGGCGTGTCCTCATCCGGTGAAAGCGTATGCACCCGGTAGCCCATGCGGCGCGCGGCAATGGCAAACATGCGTCCGAGTTGGCCGCTGCCGAGCACCCCTATGGCGCTCCCTGGCAAAATCGGTGCGGTCGCGTTTGTCTGTCTCACGGGGTGCGGTTTTCGAGAACGCTGTCGGTCTGCTTCTTGCGCCATAACTCGAGCCGCTCCCGGATGGCAGGATATTTAATGCCCAGAATGCTCGCCGCAAGTAGCGCTGCGTTGGTCGCGCCGGCATTCCCTATGGCAAGCGTGCCGACAGGAATGCCCGCCGGCATCTGCACGATCGACAGTAGCGAATCGACACCGTTCAAAACGCTGCTCCTGATCGGAACGCCCAGCACAGGCAACGAGGTGTGCGCCGCAACCATGCCCGGCAGGTGGGCCGCTCCGCCCGCTGCCGCGATAATCACTTCCAGGCCGCGGGACGCTGCTGTCTTTGCGTATTCCGCCATCCAGTCCGGTGTGCGATGGGCTGAGACGATGCGGCACTCGTGCGCTACCCCGAGCGTTTCGAGAGTCTCACTCGCTTTCGCCATCGTCTCCCAGTCCGATTGGCTGCCCATAATCACTCCGACGATCGGCCGGTCCGCGCCAGTACCCGATAGTTCGCTCATGCAAGGGCTTTACTCGCGTTCTTTGATGATGTGGAGCGAGGCGGCCACGATCTCCGGACTGATGCCGTCACCGTGCGCGACAGTGATCGGGACGGGGTTTGATGGGTTGGGGTTCGCTGCCATAGTGTTCCAGAGCTATTAAACCAAAGTGAAATCTCTCAAGCCCGGTTAGAGCCTATTGGGAGAAGGATTCTTGTTAAACGAGAAGGAGTACACTGACAGTGTTGGTCAGGGTCGCACAAAAACGCCGGGATCCGACTCCTTGATTAGACCTCCGGCGCACTCAAGTTCAGTTTAGTGAAAGACTACCTAGAGCTCACGAAACCGCGGATCACGTGGCTCATTGTCATGAGCACCGCGATCGGCTTCTACTTCGGGCATACCGGATCGTGGGCGATTTGGCCGGTTCTTAATACATTACTAGGCACCGCGTTTATTGCGTCTGGAACCGCCGCACTGAACCAGTGGTACGAGCGGGATACGGATCGCCATATGCGTCGTACTCAGCTGCGGCCAATACCCGCAGGCCGTTTGAAGCCAAATAGGGCGTTGTGGTTTGGCATTCTGCTGGCTGCGGTTGGAGCGCTGGAATTGGGTTTCGGCGTAAACTGGCTAACTGCTGCTTTGGGAGTCGCCACCCTCACCACTTATCTGCTGATCTACACGCCCTTGAAGCAGAAAACCTGGTGGTCAACCACCATTGGCGCATTCCCGGGCGCGATGCCTCCCTTGATCGGTTTTGCGGGCGCGGCCGGTAAGCTAACCAGCGAAGCCTGGGTCCTGGGCGCAATTTTGTTTCTCTGGCAGTTCCCGCATTTTTACGCAATCGCCTGGATGTACCGCGAAGATTACTCACGCGCCGGTATTCAGATGCTGCCGGTTGTCGAGCCGGACGGCGAATCAACGGCACGACAGATTCTGCTCTATTCCGTCCTGTTGATTCCGATCAGCTTGCTGCCGAAATGGATGGGCATGACCGGAACCATTTACCTGATCGGCGCAATTGGCCTGGGCCTATGGTTTCTCTACTCGGGAATCCAGGTTTCGCTTGACCGGACGAAAGCCAAAGCCCGCAAAGTTCTTCTGACCTCGGTGGTGTATCTGCCGGTACTCTATGCTTTGATGGTGCTTGACCCGGTCCGGCTGTGAAGGTCCGAATCACACCGGTTCTTTTTGCTTTCGTTCTCTGTAGTATCTTCCTGGCGGCTTGCACGGATCCGGCCTCTAAGCTTCCCGATTACGGTCCTGTCCCTGTGTTTACGATGACGGACGCTTCCGGCCGGGCCTTTAACAGCCAGGAGCTAGCGGGCAAAGTATGGGTCGCGGACTTTATTTACACGAACTGCCCGGCCGAGTGCCCGATGATGACGGCGCGCATGCATTCGGTTGCGAAGCAGGTGCGGGGCCAGGAAAATGTGCGGCTCGTTTCTATTTCGGTAGATCCCGACCGCGATACGCCCCCTGTTCTGAGCGCCTTTGCCCAGCGGTATGGAGGTCCGACCAAGCAATGGATCTTTCTCACCGGCACACCTACGACCGTTCATACCGTCGCCTATAGCACTTTCCATGTTGGCGATGTGATCGGCAAGATGACCCACAGTACGAAGTTTGCCCTGGTAGACAAGCGCGGCCACATACGCGGCTATTACTCCACCCTAGACGAAGACGGGATCCCGGTCATGTTAAAGGATTTGGAGGCGCTGCGGCACGCGCGTTCCTAACATGCTCGATTCGGCCAGAACCGTCCCGCCCAGTCCCGAGTTAGCCCGCAAACCGTTGCCTGTCATCATCGCGCTCAGTGTCGCGATTGCCTCCTTTCTGGTCTGGTTGATCTACTTCAAAGGACGCGTCGCGGGACCCGGTTGGATCGGCTACTTGCCCGGCGCGAACGCGGTTTTCAACTCGCTCAGCGCCATCTGCCTGGTTTTCGGCTACCTCAACATACGTCGAGGAAACCGCCTGGTTCACATGCGATTTATGGTCAGCGCCACCGTATTTTCAGCGCTGTTTCTCCTGAGTTACATTACTTACCATTACTTCCACGGTGACACTAAGTTCTCCGGTCACGGCTGGATACGTCCCACTTACTTCTTTATCCTAATTACTCATATCAGCCTGTCAATGTTTGCGCTTCCGTTGATCTTGGGCACGCTCTGGTACGCCTTACGCAGCCAGTTCCGATTCCATCGGAAAATCGCGCGCTGGACGTTTCCGATCTGGCTTTATGTATCGGTAACGGGCGTGCTTGTTTACTTCATTCTTCACGCCTACACAGCATGAGCGCAAAAAAGCATTGGAATCCCGAGCTTTACGAAGCCCGGCATGCCTTTGTTTGGAATCTCGCCCAAGGCCTTCTGGAACTATTGCATCCGGTTAAGGGAGAGCGGATTCTTGACCTGGGTTGTGGGACCGGCCAACTGACGAACGAGATCGCGCAATCCGGAGCAGAGGTTTTGGGGCTTGATGCCTCGCCCGAAATGATCGGTCAAGCGCGCCAAAATTACCCCGGGCTCCGCTTTGTGCTTCAGGACGCCGGCGATATGCAGTACGAGGGCGAGTTCGACGCGATCTTCTCGAACGCGGCCTTGCACTGGATGCTGGATGCGCCCAGAGTAGCGGCGGCTATGGCACGCGCTTTGAAGCGTGGCGGCCGGCTGGTCGCCGAGATGGGCGGCAAAGGAAACATTGGCCAGATTGAGGCTGCTCTGCACCAAGTCTTGCCGAAATTCCACGCCGGAAACCTGCCCGCTTCGAAGACCTATTTCCCTTCGATCGGCGAGTACGCAACCATTCTTGAAAATGCGGGGCTGGAAGTGCGAACGGCACAGCTGTTCGAGCGGCCCACGCCACTACAGGGAGAGCAGGGAATGGCGGATTGGCTGCGGCAATTCCCGTCCTATTACTTTGAAGGTCTTGGCGGCAAGGAGCGCGAACAAGCCGTCGCGGAAGTGGTCGAGTGCCTCCGGGAGAATCTGTACCGTGACGGCCAGTGGTCGGCCGATTACAAACGCCTGCGTGTCACAGCCGCAAAGTCGTAGAGACAAACAAACGTTATCTGCGAAGACGATTACCGCTCTCCTGCATACGACGTGCGTTAGCGGTTTCCTACAAGCTTCTCGCCTTGATCGCGGAAAATGTCCCCCTATATGCGGACAGTGTGAGCCCAAACCCGAGCGCTTCCGAAAAGAGCTGTTCCGCATCAGTCAGCCATTGCTCGCTTCGGGCTTGCCTCTCTCCGTCTGGTTAGCTCTCAAGCATTGGGCTTTCCGGCGGTAGTGTGTCAGCAGCGTGGCTCGGTTATTCTAACGAAATGGAATTGATCTTCGAGATTCGGGACGCCGACGAGGGCGGCTTTTGCGCGCATGCGCTCGGCTATTCCATCTTCACCGAAGCTGAGACTTGGGACGAACTCCGCAGGAATGTAGTCGAGGCGGTGTTGCTGCATTTCGACGGCTGCGCTGTTTATCCTCGAATCGTTCAGTTGCACTATGTCAAAGATGAGTTGATTCCCGTCGAAGCGGCATGAAGTTGCCGCGTGACGTGTCTGGAGCTCGTCTAATCCGCAGGTTGGAGCAGCTAGGTTATGCCGTAGTTCGGCAGAAAGGCAGTCACGTGCGGCTGCAATACCAAGGTCCTCCGGTTCACGGAATTACTGTTCCCCTCCATAATCAACTAAAGACAGGCACGCTTCACGGGATCCTCTCAGAAATTGCGCGAGTCCGTGCCGTGTCAATCGAGTCGATAACGGAATTACTCTGAAGAGCTACTTGAACAAAACGGGCCGGAAACCCGGCCCTCTATCCAACAACCAATTTTGTACTTGTAAGTTATCGCGAACTGGCCATTGACGCAGCCTGGGGATTGACACTCGATTCCGCAACGGTGGACAACTTTCTATCGGCCGCCACTTCTTCATTCAAGGTTTGTTGTAAAAGGTTAGCGGCCCGAGTCAGCCCAAGCCGATGAGCGAACGTCCGGGCCGTTCCGTAACCGGAGATTTCATAATGCTCTACGCGCTGTGCCGCCGCGATCAGCGCAGCGTCTTTCACGTCCGGGTCGCCTTTCGCGCCGATCATCTCTTCACCTTCGGCAATGAGACCCTTCATCGCCTCGCACGTCTCCCGCTTGGGCTCGACATTCAGCTCGCGAAAGATCGTTTCCAGACGCGAAACATGCCCTCTCGTCTCTGTCAAATGCGCTTCGATCGCCTGCTTCAGCTGGCTCGAATTGGCAGCCTCTGCCATCTTTGGAAGAGCCTTCGTCAGCCTGTTTTCGGCGTCATAAAGGTCTTCGATTTGGTTTAAAAAAAGATCGTTCAGCGAATTCAACTCAACACTTGAAAACAGTGCCATGCAGTGTACCCCCTCATTTGTAGAGCAAAGCAACGCGGCTCTGCAGCACATCTGTAGGACTCCTTGATACTGCGTCATGTTTCACCTCTAAGACGCGGAGCCCAGTTAAATTGCCAGAGAGCACAATTTGCAAAATACAGAAACTTTTTCCTGCCTGTAGATTGAGCTTTGCTGAAGTGCTCAACTGCGTCGTCCACCACGCAGTCCTTACGAAGGCGATAGACGTCGGACAAAGCGCAGAAGTGCATTGCTTTCCATATAATTGACTGGTTGAGTTACTTATACTCATGCTGGCCCTGTAATTGCTTCAGGCCAACCAAAAGGAGAACCAATGGCAAGTAGTTCCAAAACCACGAAGGATCATGACGAGATACGAAATTGGGCCGAAGAACGTGGCGGAAAACCAGCACACGTCGCGGGTACCGACTCTAAAGAAGACATTGGCATTCTGCGGATCGAGTTTCCAGGAGCCCCCGCCAGTAATGACTCTAAACTCGAAGAGATCTCCTGGGATCAATTCTTCGAAAAATTCGATGAACGCGGTCTGGCGCTCCTCTATCAGGAAGAGACCGCAGCCGGAGAGCGAAGCAACTTCAACAAACTGGTGAGCTCCGAAACGGCAGATGAATCCGAAACCAGCCACCACGCCGGTGGGGGCAGATCTGCGCGGGGAGGGTCGGCAAGATCTCGTAAGTCCACCGGAAAGAAATCCGCAACTGGACGCGGCGGCGCAAAGGCTGCGACGAGACCGGGATCCCGCACCGAATCGAAGAGCGCTTCGTCCGGGAAAAAGGCTCCGCCTGCTAAGAAAGGGTCCGGGAGCAAGAGCGCCGCTGGACGCAAGGCTGCACCCGCAAAGAAAAGCGCCGCACCGGCCAAGAAATCCGCAGCGTCCCGAAAAGCTTCAACGGCTGGCAGGTCTGCCGGCGGTAGAGGAGCCGCAAAGAAAGCGCCAGCAAAGAAGGCAACACCAAAGAAGGTTGCAGCACCGGCTAAGAAGGCTGCAGCTAAGAACAATTCATCGCGACCCTCGAATGCGAAACGGGCGGGTGCCAAAAAGGCAGAAGGTCGACGGCGCCGTTAGCACCAGAGCAGATTTAGCTCTGGCGCCGGTAGAGGCTGTGTTTTAGACTTGCTCTTAGAACATGGCCTTATCGGCTGATTTCAAAAAACTTCCGGTCGTCCCGATTCTCATCGGAGCGCTCGTTGTTTTTCTCCTGGTAGCCGCAGGGTTCTATCTCTCCAGACCGGCGAAACCGGTTGCCGAAAGCGCTGCCTCGGTCGAGGCCAAGGCGTACCTTTCTCACCTCGCTCTCAGCGATGTGTCGATGGAAGCAACCGAGAACTTCATGCGTCAGCAAGTAATCGAGGTGAAAGGGAAAATTTCCGACAACGGTCCTCGCCCTATCCGCTCGGCGGATGTTTATTGCCTTTTCTATGGAATCGACGGAAGAGAGATTCACCGCGAGCGCGTCCCGATCGTGCAACCGAACGCTACGCCCCTCCGGCCAGGAGAGACCCGCGCCTTTCGCTTACCCTTTGACTCCGTTCCCGACGGCTGGAATCAGGCACTACCCAGGATGGTGATTGCCCAGATCACTTTTTCCCGCTAAGCCCAGCGAGCCCCGTCCTGCTATGAACGTTTTGATCGTGGACGATGACCCCGATCAACTCATTGTCCGAAAGATGCTCCTGAGTCAGTTTGGCTTCGATATCACTGTAGCGTCCAATGAGGCTTCCGCCCTACGAGCCGCTAAAACCCACAAGCCTGTCTGCGCGATTGTGGATCTGCGCATGCCGACCGAGGATGTCGGCGTAACGCTGATCCGAAACTTAAAGACGATACATCCCCGGATCCGTATCTTGGTTCTAACGGGCGGCAAGAAAGAATGGTTCGAGAGCATCCCCGAACGCGCCCTGGTCGAAGCGGTAATCGAGAAAGGCTCTCCGGCATCGGACCTGCTAAAAAGCTTGAAGAGCGTGCAGAACCCGCAAAGCGGCAGCTTGTTTCAGGCGCTCGAGCGAGATGGTGCGGTGGTCGTCGATCTGAAGGTTACGCCTCGCGCGCCCCGAAGTGAAGTGACCGGCCAGACGCCGGCCGGCGTTCTGAAAGTGAAAGTTGCGGCTCCGCCGGAGAAGGGCAAAGCAAACGAGGAACTGTGCAGGTTGCTTTCCGGCTACTTCGACGTTCGGCAGTCCGACGTCGAGTTGATATCGGGTGAGACTTCTCGCATTAAACGCGCGAGGATTCGGCGCAGCTAGTGATAACTGCGGTTCGTCGGCGTGCCTTTGTGAAAACGGCTTTTCGCTCGTGCGGGCGAACAACATATTAAACCGCGGTTGCCACGTTTTTCCGCGATCATCATTCGAGATAGTTGCAGTTTGCCGCACCCCTTCTCGCACAGCTTCCAGACACCACGAACAGTCTCTGTTTTCCCGTCGGGTGGCCAACTCCGCTTCGATCACTCCAGATCCAGCTGCTCCGCCTTCTATTCCTAGATATTTAAAAACTGCAGAGCATGGCACTTTTCAGCGAGATACGTTGCTCGCCTAAATGGGAGCAGATGCAAGGTGATCTATGACAGCGGTTCTGAGATGCTTTCGATGCTAAAGGAGCACAAGGCACATCCGCCTCTAGCGCGATCTGGTTCCTGATATATTGCGAGAGCCGTTGCCGCCCCTTTTGCGATCGCAGAAGTTGAACTCGGAACTTGCTCAGATCGCAACCTCGCGACATCCTTCAGCAGTTCCCGGTGAGCGTTTGGGAAAGCGGCGGCCTGCGCACGCTGCTCGGATTTGGTGCGGAGTTTTAGGGAGTACGCAAGTAAGGAGTTGGAAATGGATCAAGACAAGGCACGATTCACAAACGGTGACAGCAGACGGGATTTCCTGGGTAAAGTTGGGGCGGCGCTTGGCGGCGTGGCGCTGGCTGGAGGAGGCGGGTCTGGCATCGGGCGCGCTCAAGGCACGATTCCAAACGGATATCAGTTCTATCGCATTCTCGACGCGAACGATGGCCGCACCTATCCTGGCATGAACATTCCCAATCCCGTAGGTGAACTTACGGCCGCGGTTATGCTTGGCAGTGCCAGTCAGACGGGGAAATCGCCTTACAACTTACTGTACTTCCACGGAAGAACGACACCGGCATTCCATGCGAACCAGCCAACCGCTGCTTTTTTCATGGTCATGGACTATTCCCAGTCCAAGCCGGTAATGGTCTCGTTGTTTGTGCTGACTTATCAGGGCGACACCCTGAGTTATATCGAAGGAGTTCCCGGTAATCAGTTGCCACTGGTAGTTAGCAGACTCGGAACGGGGGCGTGCAACAGTCTCGGCCACTATGCCACAACGATTTTCAGCCAGAGCAGCGGGAGCCGTGTCTCGATCAAGAATGCGCCAGGTGTGTACCTGTACGATCCGGTAGCTGCGGCCTGGAGTAAAGTGGCGCGATTCGGTGACCCGGTGCAGGGAGGCGGAGCTTACGGCGGAGATTTCGGCGACGTCGCCATCGACGATAACGACAACGTCACCATTGTTGCTGCGCTTACCGGTAGCAAACCCGCAGCTCCGTCGACCCTTCAGGGGTCGGCCGCGCGGAATAACCGGGCCGCTCTCCGATTTGCAGGAGTTCAGGCGCTCGTCCACGCGCCTCGCGAGCGTTCCATCAGGCACTTCGTCCTTGCGCAGACAGGCGACATGCTGCCGGAGAGCAATGCCGTCATTCGGAGCTTCGGGCTTATCGATGTAGCGCGAGACGGCAGCTTCGTTGCTCAAGTGAGTGCATCTCGTGTGGATGTTGCCCACAGGTTCACCATGCTCAGCCCGGGACAGCGATCATCACCGGCTCGGTGGGAGCGCGCCGGGCCCGAACGGACTGGAGGGGCTACGTCTTCTTGCTGCTTCTCCCCATCTGCTGACCCTGCGGCAGCGCAGACAGGGCATACAACTCGGTGCGTGCATCCTCGGCCCGCGCATTGGATCGGAAAACCTGATCGGGCTTGTCACCCATGACGAAAGCCTCCTGCCCGGATTGGGGGCACTCGAAAGACACCGTCTGGCTGTGTACGACCGCAGTACAACGGGACGCGTACTCGCTTCCACGGGGAACCTGCGGGGCAAGCGGTCGATCGCTGCATTGAGCCCTCCCTCACTAAGCACGAGTGGCAACCTAACGTACTACTCTGAGGCGCTCGACGATGGCTCCACTCAACTCCTGGTTCAGAGCGGTAGCAACAAACAAATTATCCTTAAAAGCGGCGATCCAATACTGGGGCTGTCAACCACAGAGATCTTGTATGGCTATCACCCGGCACAGGCGGATCAGTACGGACGCCTGGCGTTTGCGGCAGAACTCTTGAAGTCTCCCAATGTCGACCCAAACGACGCCAATAACATCTTAGCCTCAGTATGCGTGGGAGTTCCCGCTTAACTGCATTGCCGAAAGGAGCATCGATATGCAAGAGTTCAACGTAATTATCGGGACGAGTGGTGCGGGAGGAGAACTTCCGCTCGCAAAAGGGCTGCCGCTGTTTCCAAAGCTCGGAACAAGCCGCGCCGGGACTTCAGCGAGCACCCAGTATGACGAGCTGTATGACATCGGAACAACCGTCCTGTTCTGGCGGCTAAGGACCTCTGCTTACTACGAGTTCTTCATGGGGCTGGTTGGCCCTGCAGTGGCTTTTCGCTTCGGCTCCGATGTGACCCTCACGAACGTTGGTTCCGGGGGCACGCTGACGGTAGATATGCCGGACCAGGAGATGCTCGCCGGTCTTGAAATGGGGCTCTCCGTGGGAGGGGGCGTTTCCGTCAAGCAGGACCTCTACTTACCTTCCTCCTGGTATTCGCCTTGGAAGTTCCAGTGGAAGACCGTCCTCGATCTCACCGTCGGTTTCGAGATCGATTTACTCGGGCTCTTCTTCGAGTTAATTTCGTATCTGCTCGACCAGGGCGCAGCCGACGGATTATGGGAAGAAGATACTGCCCAGCCGCTTTCCGGTTTGCTTGGCAGCGTCTCCACATTCAACATGACCGGCTGGTCCAACGATGAGCTTGGGCCGGATCGCTCGCTTACGACCACGGCCGGGTTCACACTTCCTGTCGATCTGGTGGATGCCATCCCGATCCTCGGTACCTTTGCCAAAGCGCTCGAGGCAATCAAGGGAGATTTATCTTTCGGCCCCGCCATAGGCTTCGGCATTCCGGTCGACCTGGGCTTGCAGAGTTTCACCGTGGAAGGTGGCCAAGGCCCGGGCAGCAAAGCCGATTATGGTTCCCTAACCTATACCGATTCTGGCGTGGTCGCCACTGGGCCGCCCTTCACCGGCACCGCGACCAAGCTGACGACCAACGTGAATTACACCTCGAGCTTCACCATCCTGCTCTCCTGCCATTTCTCGTTGTCGGTATGCAAGCTATTCAACCTCGATTTCACAGTCCCGTCACTTGATTTACTCAACTTGCTCGGACTTCCGAGACCGCCTCTTGCGAGCGTGACGGATTCGGTGAGCACGGACCTGAAGTCCGGGTGCGTACTGATTCCGCAGATGACGATCACGTTCACTCCCGCGAACGGCAAGCCCGGCGATCCGATCCGGGCCGGCGTTGCGTTCCTCACGGAAATCCTGCTGAGCGAAACTTGGCAGGATAACAGCACGCCGGTTCAGATCACGATCGGTCCGGCGGCACCGGACTTTCCTCCCTTTCAGCTCACATTCGAGAAGGGTAACCAATCGGCTGCCTTCGTCTACACGTTCCCGAATCAGTGTCTTCTGACCGGGGATCCGGACGACCCGAACTCTACGGCGGCCGCGACCCCGATCACTCCCTATAAGACGTATTCCGTAAGTGCGAGCCTTCCTACCCAGAGTTCGCATCCGTGCGACGTCTACGAAGTTACCGGCGCACTCAGAGTTTTGCTTAACGTGATCTACGTTAAGTTCTTGAATGGCGTGCTGGGGGATGCGCCCGATTGGAACCCGGCCGGCGGCGCGCAACTTAACGGCGACATCACGCAGCCGCCCACAGATGTGCCGAACTACGTCGATTGCGAGTACGCCTTTAATTACGCGAGCGGCCAAACGCCAGGCTCGGCGACCGTGAAATTTGCTTTGTACGACGATCGGCGTCTGGCCCACTCGACCAGCAACGTGCGGATTACGTTCCAATCTGGTGGGAGCGCAACGATTTCGGCAAACGACCCAACCCCGGTAGTCTGCCAATGTGCCCATGCCGCCGACTTCGGCCCCGGGGAGTTTCCGAGTCGAGTGGCTTTCGCCGGGACCTCACGTCAACTACCCGACCCGGTTCTACCTGACGATCGATGCCGGATGTTCGTACGGCCGGACAGAGTTCTGGCTCAATGTCTGGAACTGGTCGTGACGGCCAATACGGAAGCAGCGGAGGTCCTGCAAATTCGGACCGCCGCACAGCTCTTTGGCGCGCTGGCATCTGCCGATACAGCAACGCGGCTCACAGCCGTCAAGGCGATCCAGCGCCAGCCAAAAGCCGCCCTTCAGTTTGGCTTATTCGAAGGCCGTGACGTCATCGATGCTCTGCTGCTTCACTCCAGGCGCATTGAAGGCACACTCGAGTGGATGGACTGGATCGGGGCGCTTGCCGGCTTTTTCGATGGGCGTGTAGCGCAGTTCTTCTGGAATGTATTTCGCTCCTATGGTGAGCCGCTAATCGTATTTGCTGCCATGCGATACCTGAGCGCTGAAGGTGTGCGCCCGGCTCCAGCGGCACTAGCGCCGCTGTTGCTGCAGAACGAGTGTCCCGTACGCGCTCGTGCTGCAGCCGAGTTGCTCACTCACTCCGATCAGCTATCACCCGCTGCTCGCGTACGTGTGGGGTTACTAGCGAGTGAAGGTGAATCAGTCGCGATCAGCACTGAGACCGCTTCTGCCTGGATCGCCGAATTGAAGGGTCCATTCCGGGCGGAGGCGATGGCAGATCTAGAGGCGCAGCAACTGCCGGCGTGGATCGAACTGTCCAAGAACTGGGACAAGCTCGACGCGAACGATCAGGTTTGGCTGCTTGCTTGGGGCCGCCGCGATTGCCAGCAATCGGTCGGAGCAGTGTTGGAAGCAGCTCTTTCGTCCAATCACACGCGCGTCATGCAAGCAGCTTTCGAGACACTCTCGGACCCTCCGATTTCCGAGCTGTACGGTTCGCTGTCGCGGTTCGCGGTACAAGCAGTCACACACGCTGACCCGCAGATCAGGTGCGCGGCGGTGGCCGCCAACCCGCTTGGGGTTGATTGGCGCCGGATGCTGGCTACGGAGGAAGATCCTTCCGTACGCCGAGCTTGCCTGACCGCACTTCGGAAGCGAGAAGCCGAGAAAGCTCTTCCGGATTTAGTGGAGTCTTTGCGAGATCAGGACTGGCGAACTCGTGCAGTGGCCGCAACAGAACTTGTCGCACTCGGCACTCCGGCGATTCATGCTGTTCGACCGCTGGTGCACGACTCACAGGAGTACGTTCGAATTGCTGCGGCTGGCATTCTGGCCGATTTGGAAGACTTCGCCTGGCTCGAGCGCGAACTTCTGTCGGGGATATCTGAAAGCTCGTCGTAGCGCCAAGGCGTCGGAGGTGTGTCTGTCTTGCGAGCGAATTAGCAGTCCTCGAACGCACCCGCTGGTGTGTCGTTTGTGCTGGGTCAATGGAACACATCACCACGCCTCAAACCTGTCCTCAAACCGTACGTCAACGTATTCGTCGTAATAGCTACTGACCCCGATTGCTTCTGGAGTACCGCGCACTTCATTGAAGCTTCCATTAAAATGACTCTGCAAAGGCGAACGAAGGCTCCCCCGATGGGTGGCAGCAGAGCGAACCGAAGACGATCCTGATAGCCGGGTGTCCATCGGCGAGTGGATCCTGCTACCCGCGCACAATCGGCTGAAGAGCGACACTTCGATACTAGCTGCAGTCCGAGATCGGTGCGCCGCAACGAAAGCACTAGAAGTTTAGTTCTAACGTGATTGACCTTCTCTAAAAGACGAACCCGATTCTCGCGATTACCGTTCGCGGCTGCAAAAAATGTGTGCCGCTGAAGGTCGAAAGAAAATTGTAGACCGCAATATTATTGGTCAGATTCTCGACCTGGATAGCAGCTGTGAAGCGCTGCCGTCCTTCGGCGTGCAGAAGATTATCGGTTCCTATGCTCAGGTTGAACGTACTTCGCGGTTTCACGCGATCCGGGTTATGATCGTCGTTTTCCTGGCTGGCGAACGACCCATATCCACCTTGTGGAAGAGTAAGCAACCTCGAAGTAACTTTGCCGGCGGTCCCGTCCGGGTTAGTGCAGTCCGAGAGCGGATTGGCAACACTGGCAAAAGTTCCATTACAAGCCAACCCGATGGAAACCTGCTGATTCGGTGTAAGACCTAAGGCCGCACCCGCATCCGGTATGCCACTGACCACCAGCCCGCTGTCGTATCGCCAGCTGAAGTCCACGTATTCCGCATTTTTGTTGATTTGATAGCGAGTCACGACGGTGGATTGGAACGCCTGATCATGATCGATTCGAAAGACCGTGATGGAGCCAACGTTCCACGCTAGGGCAAGTCCTGCGGCGCTGATCGAAAGCTTCGTTTGGCGGATACCGTGCGCTCGTCTGTCTCGGATGAGCAGCACGATGATAAAGCCAAATAGCAGGATGCCCGCGGTATGGCCGATCGTGTTGATCAGAATAGGATCGCGCCAATTGGTGCCATTGAGCATGTTTCCGGCGTTCTTACCCACGATACTTCAGGTCTCGTAGCAGGACGTGGGCAAAACACCTGGACTTGAGCTCCGTCATCCGAGATCTTAGACCGCTATGGGCGAGTCGCATAGTGAAGGTCGACGAGCGTACCCAATTGCGCTGTGACCGGGCTCAATCCTCGGCTGGCGACTCGCCTCGTTCCAATTACGCTATCTGTAACCTGTCACTTTGTAGCGGGTTCGGGTTTAGCCTAACTCAAAGGTGCGATGACGGGCGGCTACGAAGGAGACGTCCGATGCTTTACGTTGGAGTCGACGAACACACGCGGGAATGCCAGGCCGAGATTCACGTCGATCACGGGCCTGAGTTCGTCTGCCGATCCGTGCGGTCCTGGTGTGAAAAACATCGGGTGCTGCTGCGCTATATCGAGCCCGGTCGGCCGATGCAGAACGGACATATCGGAATCGTTCAACGGCCGGGCTTCGCGACGAATGCTTAAACGCTAACCGGTTCCTGAATCTGGCCAGTGCGCGAATCCAACTTGAATCCTGGCGAAGCGATTACAACCGAGCTCGCCCTCACAGCGCGCTCGGTTATGGAACGCCAAATGAATTCGCTGCGCAGTTGTGCTTCTCGCCCAACAACAACCGCAACCAACTATTGACCCAAAACCCGAAAACGGCGCCAGCGGAAAGTAGAGTTAAGCGGTAAGATTTGGTCCTCAGATCCGAAAGAAGGAGAACGAGGAACCATGCCAAAGAAAGGGCATACGGAAGAGCAGATTCTCTCAGCGCTGCACGAAGGAGAGAGCGGAACGAAGGTAGCCGAGATTTGCCGGCGCATGGGAATCAGCCAGGCGACCTATTTTCTGTGGAAGAAGAAGTACGCCGGGCTCGGTCTGAACGAACTGCGGGAGTTGCGTCAGTTGCGGGACGAGAACGCGAAGCTGAAGCGGCTGGTAGCGGACCTCTCGCTCGATCGTCACATTCTGCAGGAGATCGTCCAAAAAAAGTTATAAAGCCTCGCCAGCGGCGAACACTGACGCAATGGGCGCAAGCTTGTTACTCCGTTAGTGAACGTCGTGCAGCGAGGCTGCTTCCGATGAGTCGCACTACTTTGCGCCGGAAGAGTCGACGCGATCCACAGGACGCTTTGCGCAACCGACTACGCGAGCTGGCGTCCGTTCGGGTTCGCTATGGCTACCGGCGGTTAACGGTATTGCTGAAACGTGAGGGTTGGAAGGTGAATGCAAAACGTATCTATCGTCTGTACACCGAAGAAGGTTTGATCGTGCGCACGAAACGGCGTAAGAAGCTCGCCAGCCGAAATCGGGTACCGGTGGCATCGGCTACGGCACCGAATCAACGCTGGAGCATGGATTTTGTGCATGCTCGACTGACGGACGGCCGCTGGTTTCGCGTGCTGACCGTGGTCGATCAGTTTACCCGTGAATGCCTGCTGCTGCACGCGGACTTGTCGATGACAGGCGTGAAGGTAGCCGCCGCTCTGGAGCCGATCGTACGGAAACGTGGCAAACCACAATCGATTACTTGCGACAACGGTTCCGAATTTTCTAGTAAAGCGATGGATGCCTGGGCTTGGCAACTGGGCGTACAGCTTGGTAGTGTCAAGGCTTTTGTGTAAACGCGATTTCACCTTCCTAGGAAGGTTTTGATTTTAAGCCGCGCGGGCCTGCTCGATCCGTTCGGGCCAGCGAATCGCAAATTGCCGGAGCGCCTCGCGCCACCCCTGCACGGTGTTCCACTTTTTGGCAACGTTCTGCAGCGCCAGATAGAGCAGCTTAATCGCCGCCTCCTGGCTGGGAAAGGAGCCGCGGTTTTTGGTCACCTTCCGCAGGGTCATATGCAGGGATTCCACGGCGTTGGTCGTGTAAATAATCTTGCGGATCTCCGCCGGGAAGTCAAAGAAGGGAATGACCCGTTGCCAGCTCCGCTCCCACACGTCGGCCACCACCTGGTGCTTAGGATATTTGATGCGGAACGCTCTTAGCGCCAACTCGGCCATCTCCGCGCTCGGGGCCCGATAGATCGATTTCAGATCGGCTGCGATGGCTTTGCGCTCCTTCCAGTTCACAAAATTCAGACTGGCCCGGATCAGATGCACGATACAGGTCTGCACCAGCGCACTCGGGAACACGGCTTCGATCGCGTCTGGAAAGCCCCTGAGTCCATCGGTGCAGACAATGAAGGCATCTTTCATTCCCCGGTTCTTTAAGTTCGTCAACACCGACATCCAGAACTTGGCCCCTTCCGTGTTGTTGGTCCACAGGCCCAGCACCGACTTCTCGCCATCCATGTTGATGCCGATCGCGGTGTACACCGCCCGGTTGTCAACTTTGCCGTCCTGCCGCATTTTCACCATCAAGGCATCCAGGTAGACGATTGGATACAGCGCTTCCAGCGGCCGGTCCTGCCACGCTTTCACTTCCTCTATGACGCTGTCGGTGACCTCCGAGATCAGCGCGGCGCTCACCTCCACTCCGTACATCTCTTGCAAATGGCCCTGGATATCGCGCACCGTCATCCCCCGCGCATACATCGAAAGGATCTTCGCATCGAATCCTTCAAACCGCGTCTGGTGCTTCTCGATCAGCTGTGGCTCGAAGCTTCCGTTGCGATCCCGGGGCACTTCGATGGTCATCTCTCCGGCTTCGCCCTTCAGCGTTTTCCGGCTCTTCCCATTGCGCGAGTTACCGCTTCCATGGCCGGCCACGTCGTGTTTCTCGTAGCCCAGGTGATGATTCATCTCACCGGCCAGCATGCGTTCCACCAGCGCCTTGGTGAGCTCCTTCGCCAGCCCGTCTGGACCGATTAACGGTCCGTCGCTGCTGGCCATCAACTCGTCGATTAACTCTTTTCTGATTGCCATTCGGTTCTCCTATTCTCCTGGCTGCTTGAGAACCGCGTTTACACAATCTCTTGTACACCCTCTCCTTTTTTCACTCCACCTCTAGCTACATCGAGTCGTTCATACTCGGTATGCCTCAATGTCAGTTTGTTCTTCTCGCTCTCCGATTCCTAGCAGTACTGCTCAGAATTACAATCACCTGCTCCCACAGCTCGCTAACATCGTACCCAACGTTGCTCATCTAAAAAGAATTCCCCTCAACAACCCATAACATCGCTTCCCCTCAACTACCCTACCCGCTACCGCCCTTACCCCCCCACCCCCCGCTATAAAACCCCACCACCCTCCACCCACTCTATCACTTATTAGCTATTTATTTCAACCCTACACCTCCTCAATCAATCAACTCTATCGTTTTTATCGCTTTCCAACTCTATGATGGGAAACTCTTGTAAATCAACGGATCCGCTAACGGGGGCACATCACGGTCCTCAATTAATCGGCCGTGAGTTTGGAACAATACTCGCCTTCGCTTCGTATAGCTTCAGGAAATATCTTGCCTGTACGAGGATATTAGACTATGACCTTTAAGGCTCGAGGCGTTAGCGAGCGATCAGTTGCCGCTCCGATGGAGGATCGAGGAGCCCCTACGTGGGTTACTGGGCTTCTCCTGCTTGTCTGGCTTTGCGCTGCAGCTGCCGTGTTTCTTCCTTTCGCTGTTGACACTTCTCCGTGGGACGCCGTCACGTTTCGAGTTCCGGACAATCAAGGCAACTGGTGGCACGCACTGATCGGAGCGCCGTTCTTTCTAGCATTTCCAATGATTTGGCTTCGCTTGCGTGCGTTGTTTTCAGCGCACTTGTCTACGGCTACAGGACGCCGCTGGATCTGGATGGTGGCGGGTGCTTCGATTTGTGGAACTATTTTGGTCGAGACACCGTTTATGGTGCACCTCGCCGGGACTAGTGAGTGGCAACGTCTTGCAGTCCTTGGCCTCGGTCTCGGCATTATCGTTGCCAGCGCGGCGGTCGTACGTCTGCGCCGCAGGGCTCTATTTCCGACTCGTGCCTGCCTCCTCGCGCTCAATACCGCATACATCGCAAATCTGTCACTCTGCCTGCTTGTATACAGCGAGGCAACGGGAAGTGTGCGCTCACGATCCGGCTGGTTCGTAATGATGGTAATGGTTTGGCCGATGATGTTGGAACTTTTCTGGATTATGATCCAAGCGTTCAAAACCCGACCGCTGCTCCGAAACGCGACTGTCTAACATACCCGACACGGCATCTCTTAGTGTTTCGGGGTTCCGATCCCGATAGTCGCGAGAAGGCGCCAAGCAGTTAGCGGTCTCACAAACGCCCCGTGGTCTTCATTGACGCAGCTGATTTAGCCGGACGTAGTGAGTTCATCCAGTAGGCCCAAGCTACCATGGGCCCGAACTCGCATCGCTTGGCTCTTTCAAACCATTGCCGCAACAGCTTGGAGTAATCGTCTTGCAAGGCCGTACGGAAATCAGGTGCTTCCACCCAGATGGGACACCGGGAGTGCGGCCGTGGACGCCTGGCGCACCCGGCGCAACACCGGGCAGTCGCTCGCAAAAGATCTTGCGCCGACACTCTTTGTTCCGGCAGCGAAAGCGGCCGACGGTAAGCCACATTTGCACCGCGACGCCCTGATGCGCGAACGAGACCCGCGACTTTAGAAGGTCTGAAGATCCCAAGCGCTTAGGCCTGAGAGGGAGCAATACTCCCACACCAGACTTCCTGACTGGCTTAATCAGTGACGCTTCACTGACTCGCAACAGCCGAACCGCCTCCGCGCCGTGCCTTTTCCATGTCGAAAGTAAGCTGACGCGCGATCTTGTTCGCCACGTCTGCGCTCGCTCCGCGAAATTTGGCGCCTGAGCTTTCCTGCGTCGTAGACCAGAGAACGTCGCCATCCTTGTTGCAGAGACGGACAGCAGCGTACGATTCGTGTTTCCGCTCATTCGAGTGATGTGACTGGGTGTCGGAGATGGAAACTCCTCCGTAGCCGCCCCCCGATTTGGAAGAAGAGGTCGAAGATCCCGATCCATATCTCCCGAGGTTTTCTCTCGTGCTGATTCCCTCTTGGATATCGAGGACTTCATTGAAAGCATGATCGTCCGCAGCGCCCTTGAGCACGGCATCGGCGCGTTCCGGGTTGTCGGTCAGGACAAATAGCTTCGTGGCATTGAGACTGGCGATAATCAGTTCTCTTAGAGCATCTGCTTGCGCCCCAATGAGCTCGGCGACGTATACTCGCTTCACCTCAGGCAACGTGCTGACGCCGGAGCCGCTGCTCCCGGTTTGCTGCGCCTGAGCAGATCCAGCGATCACGATTGCGGAAATCAGAGTGAGAACATATCGCATCAGCCTTTACCTGCCAATCTGGCTTCGTCGTCCTGATACTGGATCGCTTGCCCAGTCCGTGCTTCAAGGGTTACAAGCGCCAGGCGTATGTCGTTCTTATCCACTTTGAAAACCATGGCCTGCTGTTGGCCTTGATCGTCCTGAAACCCGACTGTCAAGAAGTGTTCCCGCTTCTTTGCCAGCATCAATAGCGGCGAAATAACGATGGCAGCCAGGTAGCGCCGGTCGACTTTCTGCCCATACTCAAGCAGATTGATCCGCTCGAAAGGAACCTTCACTCGTGTATTTTTGGAGGCAAAGACGAAGTACACGCGGTCGGAGACTTCTATGTCACCCGAGTTCTTCTCCGGGATCTCGGGGCAGGTGCCTCCGATGTATTCGGCATGGCTACCCGAATGCCCAGCCGCGGCTAAAACTGCAAATAGACAAAAAACAAAGACGAAAGCAAGAGTTCGCATTGAGTTCCGAGGAGGACTATCTCAGAACTGAAGTCGGCCGGCGCCGGCGAACTTCTCACGCCACAAGGCTAGATCTAAGTCCAGACTTTCTCGATAGGAACACCGCGCCGGCAAAGCTCACACGAGCTTGCATCCTTGTAATAAAGCGCGTCCATCTGCGCCAAATAAAACAACGGCGTTTGACCTAAACTGGCGATGCTGGGGTTCGGCTGGTACACCGCTACCGCGAGGCCGACCACTTCTGCCCCGCTTGCCTCGAGCAGCGCACGCAATTGTTTCACACGACGGCCCGAACGCAATATGTCGTCGACGATCACCACTTTTTCGCCCTTTTCCGGTTCCACGAACTGGCGGAAGTGCATGGGTGACGTTTCGTTGTCCTGCTCGGCCCAATACACTTGACGAGCTCGCAGCGCTTCGGACACGCCAAATGCAATCGGTAAACCGCCGATTGTGGGACATACAATCGAAAGTTCTTTGATCATGGCGCGAATCTCCGCGTCAGCCCGCAGACGCCGGCTGAGGCCTACACTCAGGATCTTGGCGTATTGGTAATAGCGAAACGCAAGCGCAACCTGAAGGTACTCGTCGGTATGCATGCCGTTCAGGTACTCGAAATGTCCGTCCCGCAATGCGCCTGTCTCGCGCAGCATCGCGATCACTTCATTGTTCGTGGGAATTAGGTGCATGGAAAGAAGCGGAGAGCGCTAATGGGCGCCCTTCCCCGCGAGTACATGGGGAATCGTTCTCAAGATGATCGACCAATCCAGCTTGAGCGACCAGTTTTCGATATAGGAAATGTCCATCCGCATCCAGGAATTAAAGTCGATACGGTCGCGCCCGCAAACCGCCCAAATACACGTCAACCCGGGACGCATGCGCAAACGCCGCTTCTGCCACAGTTCATACCGTTCTACTTCCTCCGGAATCGGAGGCCGCGGTCCCACAATCGACATTTCGCCCCGCAGCACGTTATAGAGCTGAGGAATTTCGTCGATAGAAAATTTGCGAATCCATCGCCCGACCGTAGTCACGCGGGGATCCTCTGGAATCTTGAACGCAACGCTTCTCTCGCTCATGTGCTCGTACTGCTGCTTCAGCTCGTCGGCATTCTCCACCATCGATCGGAACTTGTACATGGTGAATTTCCTGCCGTTCAGACCGCATCGCTCCTGACTGTAAACGACGGGACCTTTCGACGTTACCTTGATAGCTGCCGCAATCACGGCAATAAAAGGTGACAGAATAACGAGCGCCGCGGCCGATGCGACCATATCGAAGAAGCGCTTTACGACGAGCCGTACATCTTCCAGCGGAGCCGCGGAAAAGGTGAGCAGCGGCGCGCCGCCTGCGCGATCGAGCGTAATCTCGCTGTTTACATGCGGGAAAAAGTCGATTGCCACGCGCGTTCGCACTCCTTGCTCATCGCAATGCAGGAATATTTCTTCCAGTCCCGCTAATTTGCTGCTGTCGACAGTGAAGATAACTTCGTCGACAATCCGGCTCGCCAGCAAGTCCGGAAGTTCCCGGATGCATTCTTCTTCGGTCAGTTCGGCCGAAACCTTGATTCGGAACGGTGAGCCCTGCTGGAGCGTGCCTGCAAGAGCAGATGCCTTACTCTCAGGGCCGACCACGACCACGTGGTACGGACTCCCGAATCCGCGCTGAAACGCGCTGACAAAAGTCGGAGAGTACCACCGAAAGGCCGCGAGTAGAAACAGATCGTAGACAAAGAAGAGAAAAAGAAAACTGCGGCTCAGTGGAGGATCCAGACGCAGTAGGTACTGAAAAAGAATCACCAGGACGATCCCGGAGACGCACTGCCGGAGCGTCCGCGTCAGCAATCGCTTCGGCCGCGCCGAGTCCAGGTATTCATAGACCCGAAGCAGCGAACCAAGAAAAACCCAGCCAGCCATGCAGAAACAAAGCAGAAGAAAGTGTGTTCGAAGCTGGAGGAAGAAAACCCGTTCCAGCGTAAGCTGCGTTCGGGTAAAATAAGCCGCCTGGAAAGCGATCAGGGTCAGGACCGCGTCTGCCCCGGCGAATAGAAGCTGAATTTTTCTTCTCTGGTGTGCGAACACGTGCCGACCCTAATTTATCAGGCACTCCCGCGAAGCGCCTGGTCCAGATCCGCCCGAATATCTTCGAATGCCTCAATCCCGGCGGCTACCCGCACGAGATTCTCGCGAACTCCCATGCGCTCCCGCATTTTAGGGGCGACGTTCCGATGAGAAGCGCTCCAAGGATATAGCAGCAGAGTATGGACGTCTCCGAGCGATGTGCCGGGAACGATCATCTTCAGTCGATTCATAAATTGCAGAATCGAAGCCTTGGCGCCGCCTTTGATTTCGAAGCTCAGAATGGCGCCAAACAAATCCGGCGCGAAAATACGCCTGATCTCTTCCGCATCGGGGTGGGCCGGATCCGAGCAGTAGTAAACCCGATCAACGCAAGGGTGCGACACGAGCCATTCAGCCAGAAGTTTTGCATTCTGGCATTGCCGTTCGAAGCGTAGCGCAAGAGTCTTGATACCGCGCATGGCCAAATAACTCTCAAAAGGACCCAAAACCGGACCATACAACCGTGAGATCATCCGGACTTGCTGATGGTGAGGTTCGTCGCTGACCACCACACCGCCGAGAACATCGCCATGCCCGGCCAGGTACTTCGTAACGCTATGAACCACCATGTGTGCGCCGAGCTCCAACGGTCGAATAAGCATCGGAGTCGCGAACGTGTTGTCCACAATAAAAGCCGCCCCCACGCTTCGGGCGGCTTCCGCTATGCGCTCGATATGCCCCACGCGCAAGAGCGGGTTCGAAATGCTCTCGATGAAGACGCACCCGGGCCGCTTCTCTTTAATAGTCGCTTCGAATTTCGACAAGTCACAGAAATCGGCATAGCGAATATCCACGCCTGTTGGCCCTATAACCTGGTCCAAAAGGCCGACCGTCGCGCCATAAATCGACTGCGATGCCAAAATGCTGTGCGGCCGCTCCAGCAGCGCGGCTTGAAAGGCGATCTGGATTGCGGCCATTCCGGAGCCGGTCACCAAAGATCCGGCCCCGCGCTCCAGTTCTGCTATTAACTCCTCGAGAGCCGCATTGGTCGGGCTTGTGTAACGTGCGTAACAGTAGCCTTCTTCCTCATGTCCGAGAACCCGGTCGAGGGTCTCTGCCGCATCGTAAAAATAGGTCGTTGCTAATTGGATCGGAGTCGTGGAAGGGACTGGGTGACCGGGTCGCCGCTTGCGATCTCCGGCATGTACAACCTGCGAATCGAACTTCATTTCCTTTTCCAGCGGACCCCTTCCTTGGTGTCCTCCAGAATAACCCCTTTGTCCATCAACGAGATTCGGATTGTGTCTGCCCGGGCGAAGTCTCTAGTTCGTTTGGCAGAAGTTCGTTCGGCAATAATTGCTTCGATCTCCGCATCGCTCAGAATGGCTTCCTTCCCCTGTTTTGCCGCGAGCAGCGCATCACTGGGTTTTAGAACATCGAAAACCGTATCGAAGACTTCCAGGACCCGAGCCGCATCCCACCGGTTCTCCTCTTGGAAATGCCCCTCGTCGAGCGCTTTGTTGACCTCGCGAACGTACTCGAAGACGGCGGCCAAGGCTTCGGCTGTATTCAGGTCGTCATCGAGTGCTTCTTCAAACTCCCGAATCGCCTGGGCCGAACGGTCGGAAATGGCGTCGTTCCGGCCCGGCGTAAGCTTCATGGAAGTGACACGCAGCTCGAAGTCGCGCAAACGTTCAATAGTCTTCGAAGCCGCTCGCAAGCCCTCGAACGTAAAATTCAGCTTTTTTCGATAAGGAACAGAGGCAAGCAAATACCGGATCGCCTCCGGTTCATGGCCTTTTTCGAGCAAGTCACGCAAAGTGAAGAAGTTTCCCAGAGACTTGGACATCTTCTGCGACTCGATATGGAGATGTTCGGAGTGGAGCCAATACCGAGCAAAGGGCCTGTGCGTGATCGACTCAGACTGGGCGATTTCGTTCTCGTGGTGGGGAAAGACAAGGTCGATTCCACCTGCGTGGATGTCGAGCGTCTCGCCGAGGTAGCTCATTGCCATGGCTGAACATTCGATATGCCAGCCGGGGCGTCCATCACCGAACGGAGTTTCCCAGTATGGCTCATCGCCTTTGCGTGCCTTCCAAAGGACGAAGTCTCTGGCATCGGCCTTATCGTACTCATCAACATCGACACGAGCCCCGGTTCGCATGCCGCTGAAATCGTTGTGGGACAGCTTTCCGTAATCGGGAAAAGTGGAGATCCGGAAGTAGGTCGAGCCGTCGTTGGTGTAGGTCGATCCTTTCGCGGCGAGATCTTCGATCGCTTTGACCATAACGGCGATGTGCTTGGTGGCGGGGGCAACGTGCTCCGGTTGCTGGAGTCTTAGAGCGGCAGCGTCTTCGAAGAAGGCTTTGGTGTAAATCGAGGTATAGTCTTCGATCGATTTACCCTCCCGGGCGGCGCCGGCGATAATCTTGTCGTCGACATCGGTGACGTTCATCACATGATCCAGCTTGTACCCGCGATATTTCAGCCAGCGGCGGAGCACATCCTGGAAAGTGAAAGTGCGGAAGTTCCCGATATGGACGTAGTTATAGACTGTGGGACCGCAGGTGTACATGCGGACGATGCCATCGTTTTTAGGGTGAAAAACCTCGACCTCTTGGGTAAGAGTGTTGTAGAAGCTGAGCGCCATTCGGGGGGATCAGCCTCAATCGTAACAGGGTGCCCAGGCCCATCGGCCACAATGAAGCTTGACCTCCGCTTTACGATTTGAGATACAGGCGACGTGCCCTGAAACCGGTGCTCGCGCAGGCCTATTGCACACGGCGCACGGAACTATCGAGACGCCAGTGTTCATGCCGGTCGGTACGCAGGGGACGGTCAAGGGGCTGACCCCTCGCGATCTGTTGAACGATCTGGATGCCAAAATCATCCTCGGCAATACGTACCATCTGTTTCTCCGTCCCGGTCACGAGCGCATCGAGCGTTGGGGCGGGCTGCACAAGTTCATGGCCTGGCCCCGGGCGATTCTGACCGATTCCGGCGGCTTCCAGGTCTTCAGTTTGGAAAGTATCCGAAAAGTGACCGACGAGGGCGTGCTATTTCGGTCTCACCTGAACGGCGACCCGCATTTCTTTTCGCCCGAGAACACTGTCGACATTCAGCTGGCGCTTGGCAGCGACATTATAATGATGCTCGACGAGTGCTTGGCTTATCCGGTTGCCCATAAGCTGGCTCTCGCCTCGATTCATCGCACGATCCGCTGGGCACATGCGGGGTACGAACATTACTTGCAGCGGAAAACAGGCTTGCATTGCGCGCTGTTTCCCATCGTCCAGGGATCGATGTATCCCGATCTGCGGACGGCCTGCGCCGAAGCTCTCCTCCCGCTCGACGCGCCGGGTTACGCGATCGGAGGTCTGTCGGTCGGCGAACCCCGTCCTCTCAGCCTCGAGATGGTGGATGTTACGGCCCCGCTACTGCCGGTCGATAAGCCCCGCTATGTCATGGGAGTGGGGATGCCGGAAGAGCTGCCGGAATACGTGGCGCGCGGAGTGGACATGATGGATTGTGTTTTGCCCACTCGCAATGCCCGGAACGGTTACCTATTTACGTCGGAGGGCAAGATCGTGATCAAGCAGACCCGCTACGCGGACGATGAAGGACCGCTCGACCCAGCTTGCGGCTGCTACACGTGCCTGACGTTCACGCGAGCGTACCTGAGGCACCTTTTTCAAGCCGGTGAAATCCTTTTCTCGACTTTAGCGACCCTGCACAACCTGCGCTTCTTTCTTGACATTATGCGGGGCGTGCGGCAGGCTATTTTACTGGGCAAGTTTGCCGAATATCTGCAATCGCTGCGGGCACGCTCTTTGACTTTGGAGCAGTAGGTCCAAGCCGGCGCGAAGACGAGCGTAGCCACTTTCTCCAGAACAACCGAGTACATTAGAACAGGATGATTATGGTGTTATCGCTCATTCTTCTGCAGGCTGCAGCGCCGTCAGCTCCTGCCTCGTTTTTAAGCGGAGTTCTGCCGATCGTTCTGATGATCGCGATCTTCTACTTTCTCGTGTTCATGCCGATGCGCCGCCAGCAGAAGAACCAAAAATCAATGGTTGCCGGTCTTCAGAATGGACAGACGGTGCAGACCTCGGGCGGGATCATTGGAACGATTGTAGGTGTGAACGATGATACGCTTATACTTCGAATCAAGCCTGACAATCTGAAAATTCAGGTCGCCCGGAGTGCCGTTACGAGCCTTGTCGGCGCGGACGACACCGCCAAGAAGTAAAAGGCGACGCGGTTTTGGTATCGACACAATGAAACGCAACTTACGTATAAAATTCGCCTTCATTCTCGCCGTTATTCTTGTTTGCTTGTACGGCATCATCGGAATTCCGAGAAGTAAGGCAGAGCTAGTTGCCAACTGGAACAAGAACATTCATCTGGGGCTGGACCTCCGCGGCGGAACCTATCTGGTCGTCCAGGTCCAAGAGCAAGATGCGTTCAATGCGCAGGCTGGAGAAGCCGCCGAGCGCCTGAAAACGGCTGCGGCGCAAGCCGGCGTGCAATATGCAGCGGTAGATGTCGAGGACGCGAAAGATCTGAAGAGCGCAGTCAAGGCGGCAATTGTGATCCGGGGCGTTCCGGCCACCCAGGCCGGGACACTGCGCAGCGTGGCTAACGACAAATTTGCTACCTGGCTTCTAACTCCTCTAAACGGGACGGATTACCGCCTGACGATGCGGCCGACGGAGTCGCTTGCGCTCTGGCAGCGGGTGTTGGCGCAAACAAAGAATACCCTCGATAAGAAAATCAACGCGCTTGGGGTGAGTGAAGCCACGGTGCAGCAGCGGCGGGCAGACCAGGACGCCGAACTGTTAGTGCAATTGCCTGAAGTCGATGATCCGGCTCGAGTAAAGCAGATTCTGCAAACGGCCGCCCAGTTGGAGTGGTATGACGTGAAGGGCGGTCCGTATGGCAGCCGCGAAGAGGCGCTCGCGCAGAACAACGGTGTTTTGCCGGTTGGAACGAAGTTGATCGGTAGTGCAGGAACCGATCCGAACGCTAGAGGCGGCGGCGTTTACCTGGTGGCTCGAACGCCGATCGTGCGCGGACCGGACATTCGAGATGCGCGGGCCGAGCAGGGTCAGACAGCGGGTGGTTGGGAAACGGGTTTTGTGCTGAGCCAGGAGGCCGCGAAACGCTTCGCGACGTATACGGGAGCGAACATCGGCAATCGCGCCGCCATCGTGCTCGACGGTAAAGTTCTAAGCGCTCCCCGGATCGATGGACAGATCAGCGACAACGGAGTCATCAACGGAATCGGCAATCAGCAGGAGGCTTCCGACCTTGCTTTGAACCTCAAAGCAGGTTCGCTTCCGGCCAAAGTTGTCTATGAGCAAGAAAGCACGGTAGGGCCGTCGCTGGGGGCAGACTCGATCCGGGAGGGCTTTGCCGCAGGTATAGCTGGCGTGCTGGCCGTCATCGTCGCGATGCTCATTTATTACAAGAAGAGCGGCATCAACGCGACTTTAGCGCTTGTCCTGAACGCGCTTATTTTAGTGGCGTGCTTAAGCTACTTCGATGCCGTGCTGACCTTACCGGGAATTGCCGGGATCATACTTACAATCGGTATGGCAGTGGATAGCAATGTGCTGATTTTCGAGCGCATCCGGGAGGAACTACGGTCCGGGAAAGCGGTGATACCGGCTGTGGACAGCGGCTTCGGAAAGGCGCTGCTCACGATCATCGATACGCACGTTACGACTGTCGTATCGTGCGCCATTCTTTTTCTTTTTGGGTCGGGACCGGTCAAGGGATTTGCAGTTACCCTGGTCATCGGCCTGGTTGCCAATTTGTTTACAGCGGTGTTTGTCTCCCGCTTCATCTTCGATTGGGAACTGTCCAGGCCGAAGCCGGTAACGGCGCTCAGCATCTGACCGTTCTTGTACTGGAATTTTGCGTTCCAGCTAAGTTTCAGATGTGATTTGGGAACATTTATAACGATCCGGTGTCTATCTGCTATAGATGCCGGCCTTTAGAGCTCGATGGAAATCTTCAAGAAAACGAACTTCGACTTTCTCGGCAAGAAATGGCCGTTCATCATCCTGTCTTTGGTGCTTACAGCGATTGGTCTGATCAGTCTCCTGGTCAAAGGTGGGCCCAGATACGGCATTGATTTTACAGGTGGAGCGCTAATGGATGTGAACTTCATCAAAAGGCCTCCGGCTGAGGCGATACGCTCAGCGCTCCGCCAGAAGATTGCCGGCGATATAGAGGTTCAGGAAGTCAATAACAACCTACAGTCGCAGGAAGTGGTGATCTCGACCGGCGCCCGAGATGAACGAGCGCTCGAAATCGCCCGGAACAATATGTTGGCGACGCTTAACTCGGTTTTCAATGCGAACTCCGGCGGTAAGCTCGATATCAACAACGCAGGTGTGACGGCACTGGCCGATCGGCTTCGTGATCCGCTTACCGGGGCCGGGGTTACTCTGAATGACGACCAGTTGCAAGCGCTGGCTAAGGCGATCACCGGGTATCGCGATTCTCACTCAGGATTGATTAGGAATTTGGACGAGCTTTCCGGTGTTGCCGGTATTACTCAGCCGGCCCTGAATGTCATTAAGGCGCAGTGTTTCGTCGGAAGCTTCAATGTTCGAAGTTTTGAATTTGTAGGCCCGAAAATTGGAGCGGATCTACGTCAGCAAGCAATCAATGTGGTGTTGATCGCGCTGGCGGCCATGTTGGTTTATATTGCATTCCGGTTCGAATGGATCTATGGCGTAGCTGCGGTGATTGCTGTATTTCACGACACGATTATTACGATCGGTTTGTTTTCTTTGTTCAATAAGCCGATCGATCTGACCGTGATTGCAGCTCTTTTGACTTTGGTAGGTTACTCGATGAATGATACGATTGTTACCTTCGATCGGATCCGGGAGAATCTGCGGGGGCAAATGCGAGGAAGTTTTGCGGAGATCGTCAATACCAGCATCAATCAGACGCTGAGCCGGACGATATTGACTTCCGGCTTGACCTTCTTGACGGCTGTGTCGTTATATCTGTTCGGCGGTCAGGTGTTGAATGGTTTCTCATTCGCCTTAGTCGTAGGTATCATTGTCGGGACATATTCGTCTATCTTTATTGCAAGTCCGATTCTGGTTTTCTGGCGCGATCTCGCCGAAGGCCGGAGAAAGGCCAGGCCGATTGCAACAGCCAGCCGAATGTCATCTGTGGCTAAGCCTGTCAAGAACGTGAAGGCGGTGCGAACCGCCAAGTAGTAAGTGATAACATGCGGGATTCTCATAAGGCCCGCTTCGAGGAGGCAAGATGTTTGAGCAAACATTTACCGGGCAAGGAAACACCAGGAAGCCCTGGACGATCTTCCTGTCGCTTTTCTTGCAGATAAGCATCATCGGTATCCTGATCCTGATTCCTCTGATCTACACCCAGACACTGCCGAGCGCGCAGTTGAAGAGCATGCTGGTGGCGCCTCCGCCTCCTCCGCCTCCTCCACCCCCGCCGCCACCGGCAGCGCCTAAGGTTCAGACAAAGCCGATTGTTCGGCAATTCATCGCTAACCAGTTAATGGCTCCCAAAGTCATTCCAAAAACAATCAACAAAATCGAGGAAGCGGCTCCTCCGCCAGATGCCGGAATGGGCGTAGTAGGCGGAACCGGTGAAGCCGGCGGCGTTGCCGGTGGTGTGATGGGCGGCGTTCTGGGTGGAGTTCCTACCGCTGCCCCGCCTCCGCCGCCTCCTAAGCCGAAGGCTCCCTCGGGCCCCGTTCGCATTGGCGGCCAGGTGGCCGAAGCCAACTTGATCAGGAAGGTGCAGCCTGTCTATCCTCCATTGGCTAAGTCTGCCCGTGTCCAAGGGACAGTGGAGTTTACGGCGGTCATTAGTAAAGACGGGAATATTGAAAATCTTCAGCTCGTTCGGGGGCACCCGTTGCTCGTGAATGCAGCGAAAGAAGCTGTTCTGCAGTGGAAGTACAAACCGACTCAGCTCAACGGACAGCCGGTGGAAGTTGTTACTGATATCATTGTGAACTTCACTTTGAGTCAGTGATCCGCAGATCGTTTAGTATTTGATTTTAGTTACCGATTCAACTTAGGAGATAAACATGCTATTGCAACTTCATGTGTGGGCCTTCTGGTTATTCCAGGAAGGCGAAAGCATCAGCTTCGATCCTCGATCTGTCTGGGGCAACATGGGTGTTCTTGCCAAGATCGTCGTTCTGGTCCTCTTTATTATGTCGGCGTGGTCAATTGGGGTTATGATCGACCGCTTCATCGCCTACAGCGCCGCGCGGAAGCAATCGCGTGCGTTTGCGCCGGCAGTGGCAGGAGCTCTTCGCGAAGGTAAATTGGATGAAGCAATCAAAATTGCAGATCGCTTCAACAAGAGTCACCTCGCTAAGGTCGTAGTTGCCGGTTTACAGGAGTTTAAAGCTCACCAGATGAGCGCCGAGATTCCCGGCGAAGACATTGAGGCCTCTCGACGCGCTCTCGAACGTGCCGAAGCGATTGTGCACGCGGAGCTGAAGCGGGGTGTCAGCAGTCTGGCGACGATCGGTTCCACCGCACCCTTCGTGGGACTGTTCGGAACAGTGGTTGGAATCATGAACGCGTTTAAGTCGATCTCGACGTCGAAATCGACCGGTCTGGGCGCCGTGGCCGGCGGTATTTCAGAAGCGCTGATCACCACAGCAGTGGGACTGTTCGTGGCGATCCCGGCCGTCTGGATGTTCAACTATTTCACGAATCGCATCGAGGCATTCGATGTCGAGATGGGGAATTCCAGTTCGGAGTTAATCGACTACTTCCTGAAACGGAGCCAGCGCACCGTTGCCAAGTAAGTCGAAAGGTGCTCGATTGTATGGAACTAACCCGTTGAATCGGTGGCTGGAGGACGTCGGAGCCGGCGTTCTCCAGCATGTCCAGTTCGTCGGAGCGCCGACAGCCGGGCTGAATTTAATCTGATATTGAAGGGGAGCAAAAATGGCGGAGAAGAAAAAAGCCCCACCAGTGGTTTCGGACATCAATGTTACTCCCATGGTGGACGTGATGCTGGTCGTACTTATTATCTTTATGGTGATCACGCCTATGTTGACCAAAGGCGTGGCTGTAAATAAAGTGAAGACGCGCAACGACATAAAGATGTCGGAGGCCGACAAAGAGGATGCTGTACTGATCGCAATTACGCGAGATGGAAAAGTTTATTTGAGTCCGGGCAACTTGCTGATTCAGCCGACCGACTTGGGCGGGAAGGTAAAGGATCTGCAAACCAATCGTTCCGACAAGACAGTTTATATTCAGGCCGATGCGCGAGCCCGGTACGCGAGCGTAACGGATGTGATCGACAATCTGCGTACTGCTGGTGTCGATCAGGTTGGTTTGATAACCGAGGAAGTGAAATCGAAAAAGCGGGCTGGCCTGGGCCTATAATTCCAGAAAGTTGAAAGGAGATCAAGATGGCTTTCTCAGTTGGCGGCGCGGGGGGACCGAAAGCGGATATCAACGTCACGCCTATGATCGATGTGCTGCTGGTGCTGCTAATCGTCTTTATGGTTATTACACCTCTTACGCCGCACGGGCTTGACGCTTTGGTGCCGCAACCGCCACCTCCAAATCAGCCGCCTCCCCCTCCAAGTCAAGATCCTAACGTAGTTATTGAGGTTAAAAGGGACGCGAGTATCGAAATCAACGGCCAGCCGGTCAAAGAGGCTGACTTACAGACCCGGTTGGAAGACATCTTCAGGACGCGTGCTACTAAAGTTGTTTTCGTGAAGGGCGATCCTGATCTCGATTACCGGTACGTTGCCCAAGCAATTGACGATGCGAAGGGAGCGGGGCTCGACAAAGTCGGGATCATGACGCCGAAGGTAGAGGCAGGACAATAAGTTACGGAGCGAAAGAAAATGCGGATCATACGGAAATCCACGTTCTTACCGGTGATGTTGAGTTGCGGTTTGCTGCTGCTATCGGGTTGCGGCAAATTGCAGTCCCGCGACCAGATGAACAAGGGTGTTCAAGCATTTAAGAACAATCACTATGCCGAAGCGGTGCAGCATTTCAAGCAAGCCGTTCAACTTGACCCCACAAACGAAAACGCGCAGGCCTATTTAGCCACCTCCTACTTTATTCAATGGGTGCCGGGAGCGGATTCGCCTGACAATAACAAGAACTATGAGATGGCCAAACAGGAGTTCAACGCCATTCTCAAAAAGGATCCTAGAAACGAGCAAGCTTTAGCCTCGATGGCTAACATGGCTTACAACTCTGCTACGGCTGGAAATCCAGATCAGCGGAAAGCAGCTTTCGATGAAGCCCGGAGGTGGAACGAACGCCGGATTGAACTATATCCCAAAGATGGAGAAGCGTATTACTACTTGGGAGTTATCGATTACTACGATGCTCTTGGAGCTATTAGTACGGCTCGTGTTCAGGAGAAGTTGCCGGCCACCGATCCTGGTCCCCTGAAGGATGCGAAAGTCAAAGAAGAGTTGAAGGACAAATATTCAAAGTCCATCGATGACGGGATCGAACAACTAAGGAAGGCTCTGGCAATCGACAAAGAGAACGAGGACGCTATGTCGTATCTGAATCTTCTGCTGCGCGAAAAGGCGGCGCTTTCCGATTCTCCGGATCAGGCGAAAGCACTATCTAACGAAGCAAACGACTGGATGGACAAGTCACTGAACATGAAGCGGATTAAAGCTTCACGGCCACAGAAGGCCCAAGCCAGCTAAACACCTACTGTTTCTCTTACATGAAAAGGGAGCCGGCTTCTCGCCAGCTCCCTTTTTTAGTTTAAGAAGTAAGTTCGGTAAAGCGTGTCGCGCTGTTTGGGAGTAAAGCCAGCGTCCCGGATCAGCCGTCGCAGCTGCTCCTCGGTAGCTTGGTGGTGAGTTCCAGCAGCAGACACAACATTCTCCTCGATCATGATGCTGCCTACATCATTCCCGCCGAACCGCAGTCCTAATTGACAGACCTTTAGACCCGGGGTGACCCAGGACGCTTGAATATTCAGAATGTTATCCAGATAAACTCGCGACAGCGCAAGCATCTTGAGATACTCTACCGCGGTCGATTCCTCTTTAACGAACCTTCCGAGCGACGTATGTTCGCGCTGAAAAAACCACGGAATAAAAGCGGTAAATCCCCCTGTATCTTCCTGGATTTGGCGCACAATTTCGAAGTGGTTCAGACGCTGATCAAGCGTTTCGCCTGTACCGAACATCATGGTGGCCGTCGTTCGCATCCCAAGCGAATGCGCTGTGCGGTGAACGTCGATCCATTCTTGGGTTCCGCACTTTAGACGGCTGATGCGATACCGTACATCTTCATCGAGGATCTCGGCACCCCCGCCTGGAATAGAGTCGAGCCCTGCATCGCGCAGCCTTGAAATAGTGTCCCGCAGCGACAACCCGCTCACTTCAGCAATGTTCACTATCTCAGGCGCTGAAAAACAATGGCACCAAATATCAAATCGCGATTTGATCTGCCGTAACAGACGTTCGTACCAGTCGATCTTGAGGTCTGGATGAAGTCCGCCCTGCATGAGAATACCGGTTCCGCCGAGATCGACTGTTTCCTGAATCTTATTAAGGATCAGCTCGTCTGGCAGGACATATCCTTCCTTATGTCCGACCGGTCGATAAAAAGCACAAAAGCTGCAGTATTCTGTACAGACGTTTGTGTAGTTGATGTTGCGATCGATGATGTAGCTGACGATGCCTTCCGGATGAAGCCTCTTTCGGACTTGATCCGCTTCCATGCCGATGCCGATAAGATCGTCGCTCTGGAAGAAGTCCACTGCTTGCTGACGGGTCATCATCGTTTTGGTCCGCTCTCTAATTCTGTCCCACTAACGCAGGCTTGCCGAGGCCGGCCAATTCAAGGAAAGCTTCGAGCCCGCGCTGTTCTTGCGCTCCTATTTCGAATCGGATGTTTTCGTTCAAATAGCGCGTTGCCAGGTCTGGGGTGATCCCCCGCGAATTATGCTCTTCCTCCACGATCTGAGCCAGATGAGCTTTCCCGAACTGGTAAGACCCGACAGTGAGCTTTTCAATTGCCTCTATGGGAATACCCGGCTTGCCTGCCCAGGCGGCGAACACCATGGGTAAGCGGGTCAGTTTGAACCACTCGGTCCCAAGGTCCAGCCACTCGAATCCCAAAGTCTCGGGTTGAAGCATCAAGGCCGGATCACCGATGATAAGCCCGGCATCGGCATGGCTCAACATTTTATGCAGAACGGGTTCGTGGCGGAAAACTTTCGGATCAGATCCATACAGCTCTCGCAGAACGATACGCGCTAAGTGAACCGAAGTCCGGGAACTCGAGTCAGCCGCCAGGGTTTTGATCTCACCGAAAGGAACGCTTGAGAAGAGCAGGATACTGCGGACAGAGCCGTTGCAAGTGATTCCTACTCCAGGTACGATCTCGAGATCTTGCCGGGCAATTTCTGCTACCGGCACGAGACCGACTTGAGAGCCCCCTCTCTCGATGTCGAGAGCGCACTCGGAGGGAATCGAGAAAGTTAAATCGACGTGAGGCTTCTGCGGTCCGTGCTGCATGCCCCAGACGAGCGGCGTCGAATTGAGATAACTGACGGCATTCATCCTGAACTTGCGCTGTTGAGGTGCCAAACCTCAGTTTAACGAACGGAACGCGAGCGCTTGTCCGAGCTAGATTCCGCGCCGATTTCCCCAAAGATCGACATGCAAACGCGGACTCAGGCGGAATCCCTTTTCTTTGCAGATCTCCGCCAACCAAATCGAGCGAGTGCGCAAGATTTCCCGATCGGCGCCCTCCGGCATAAGAATGACTTGAGACGGATCAGCCTCACACTGCCTAACTATGGTTTCGATTTCGGGCAGATCTCCCGGGGAGGAGACCACGAATTTCAGCTGGAACGGGTACTCGCGTGTCAGTTGCCGGATCACGGCTGGTTGCAGCCGGAGCCGCTCATGTTGAGCGGCCCACCTGCCGTTTTCCCGATCGAGGGGAGTGGAGTTTGCCAGCTTCGGACTGATGCTCATGAGATCGCATGTGATGGGTTGATAGACAGTTCCGGCTGTTTCGATCGTGATGTGCATGCGAGCTTCGTGCATCTGCTCGGTCAAGGGAACGATCTGTGGTGCGATCATCGGCTCTCCGCCTGTGATAACAACGTGAGACGCCTTAAACTGAGCTACCCCCGATGCGATTTGTTCGACCGAGAGATCTTGCCCTTCCGGATTCCAGGACGTGTAAGGGGTATCGCACCATTGGCAGCGCAAATTGCATCCAGAGGTGCGAACAAAAACCGACGGCATGCCGAGGAGTGAGCCTTCACCCTGAATGGAGTAAAAAATCTCGCTGATTCTCACTGCGTATTTGACCTGGCTTGCTGCTTTAATCCAAAAGAGGATCGGGCAAACCGGCTTGCTCAAACCCTTTCTGACGCAATTGGCAGGAATCGCAACGGCGACAAGGGCGCCCTTCCGCGTCCGGATCGTAGCAGCTGTGAGTGAGGCTGAAGTTAACTCCGAGCTCGAGAGCTTTGCTGACGATATCGGCTTTTGTCATGCGAAGCAAAGGCGTTTCGATTCGCAGCTGCGTTCTGCCTTCCACTCCGGCCTTTGTTGCGAGGTTTGCCATGCGTTCAAATGCCTCGATGAACTCCGGGCGGCAATCCGGATACCCGGAGTAGTCGATTGCATTGACGCCGATGAAGATGTGGGATGCTGCGGTGACTTCGGCATAAGCCAGCGCAAACGAAAGGAAAATTGTATTTCTCGCGGGCACGTATGTTGATGGTATTCCGGCCCCGATGCTTGTTTCGTCGCGGTCTTTAGGCACCTGTTCCGAACCGGTGAGCGCCGACCCGCCGAAAGCCCTGAGGTCGATTGTCGCAGTCCGGTGCTCCCTTGCTCCTAACGCTTGAGCGACTCGGGCGGCCGCTTCGAGTTCAATCTTGTGCCGTTGGCCGTAATCGAACGACAGGCAGTAACATTGGTATCCAGCGCTTTGAGCGATGGCCAAACAAGTGGTCGAATCGAGTCCGCCACTTAGTAGGCAGATTGCGCGGCTTTCCTGTTGCGGGATCATTTTTCAGTATAGAAAGCTGGGACGCCGTCTAGGAATCGATTTCGGAAACCGTGACGCGGAGCTGACCGCTGTGAAGTCTTACCTTGAGACGATCTCCAGGAGCAGCGTCCTCGGCTGTTCTGAGGATTTGGCCACCCGGTTTCTCGACAATTGCGTAGCCCCGCCCGAGAACTGTGAAAGGACTGAGCTGGCTCAGGTGAAGTGACAGAAACTCCTGCCTTCTGCGCGCTCTCAACAAAATGGCGTCCATCAGCTTTACGAGTTTTTGATGGATGAGATCGCTTCGGTGCCGGCTACGGCTGAATCGGAGCCGCAGATCGGCTGCCTGAAGCCGCGCGCTTACCTCGGTTAAACGTCTTGCCGATTTCTCTCTTGCCTGTCGCTGGGCGTTCTTGAGACGCTCATCCAACTCATCGAGACGCTGGGCTTTGGTAGCGATCTGGCGTTCGATCAATCTTGCCGTCTTATCGGCGCCACGCTGGTGAAGATTGCGAGACGACATGACCAGGCGATAGCGTATTGCCTGGAGCGCTTTATTTCTGGAGCTTGCAATCTGATCGAGGACGCTGTCGCTTGTACAGATCACAATCTCGGCTGCGGCGGAAGGTGTAGGCGCTCGATAATCGGCGACGAAGTCTGCAATTGTAAAGTCGGTCTCATGACCGATCGCCGAAATGATGGGAGTAGGGGAAGCAGCTATGGCTCTCGCGACCGTCTCTTCATTGAACGTCCAGAGATCTTCGAGCGATCCACCGCCGCGCGCCAGGATAATGACATCGGGCCAGGGAGACTCGCTGAAGTACTGTAAACCCGTGCAAACCTGCTCGATAGAGCCGTCTCCTTGTACCTGGGCAGGGAACAGGCGTACGTGAAGGCCCCGGAACCGGCGTTGGAGGACATGAAGGATGTCGCGAATCACAGCGCCGGAAGACGACGTTACGATTCCGATTCTTCTGGGCAGTTTAGGAAGCGGCCGTTTACGCGCCGAATCGAACAGGCCTTCTCCGGCCAACTTCTTCTTGAGCTGCTCGAAAGCCAGTTGTAGCGCGCCTGCACCTTGCGGTTCGAGAGACTCTACGATTAGCTGGTATTCGCCACGGCTTTGGTAAACCTCGACGTTGCCTCTAGCGATTACCGAAAGTCCGTCTTGCGGTTTGAACCTCGTGTAGCGCGCGGTTCCTTTGAATAAAGCGCATTTGACTTGACTTTGTTCATCTTTGAGTGAGAAGTAGTAATGCCCGCTGGCGGCGGCTCGACAGCCGGAGATCTCACCGGCTACGAAAATATTCTGCAAATCTGTCTCGAAAAGCCGTTGGATCTCGAGATTGAGTTCGTTTACCCGAAAGATTTTTCGCAGCGGCTCTAAGGATAATTGGAGTTGTCCGCTTCCGATCTTTGCTGGTACGGGCATATGCTCTTACCTTACAGCCTTCATACTGCGCCATTAGGAGCGGCGAACAAAGGTGGTGACGGCGCAGGCATACTGTGGCTGAATTTCGCTCTGAAATGCCGCTATCGTGTGGCGACTCGATACATTTGAAGACTCAGGTGGTGAGAACGATGACTGACAAAGAAATACTTGAATACGCTAAAACGAACGACGCGCGGCAGGTGGATCTCCGCTTTACAGATTTACCCGGGTTGAATCAGCATATTTCCTATCCCATACAGATGTTGGAGGAGAGTTCCTTCGAAGATGGATTCGGGATTGATGGGTCAAGCATTCGTGGGTGGGCAGCAATCAACGAGAGCGACATGCTCATCATCCCGGATCCTTCCACTGCATTCATGGATCCCTTCGCGGAGACACGGACGCTGGTAATGCTGGGGGACATTCTGGATCCGATCACCCGGCAGCACTATGACCGGGACCCCAGGTGGATTGCGAAAAAGGCTGAGCTCCACCTGAAAAACAGTGGAGTAGCGGACACTGCGTTCTTCGGCGCCGAAGCCGAATTTTTCATCTTCGACAACGTTCGGTTCGACCAGAACCAACACAGCGGTTTCTACTTCATCGATGCGGAGGAAGGACGCTGGAACTCAGGCAGGGAGCACAATAACCTCGGCTACCGACCCCGCTACAAAGAGGGATACTTCCCGGTGCCGCCGACAGATCATTATCAGGATCTGCGAAGCGAGATGGTTGCGACGATGCTCGAATGCGGGTTGACGATCGAGTGCCATCACCACGAGGTCGCGACCGGCGGCCAATGCGAGATCGATCAAAAATTTGACACTCTGGTGAAGTCCGCCGACAACATGATGTTGTACAAGTACATCGTAAGAAATGTGGCTTACCAGTATGGGAAGAGTGTAACCTTTATGCCAAAGCCGCTATTCGGAGATAACGGCAGCGGAATGCACACTCACCAAAGTCTTTGGGCGCAGGGAAAGCCGCTCTTTGCCGGGGATTACTATGCGGGCTTGAGCCAGATTGCGCTCTGGTACATCGGCGGCCTTCTACGGCACGCAAGAGCGCTCTCCGCCATCATTGCTCCGACGACGAATAGCTACAAACGGCTGGTCCCAGGCTATGAAGCGCCGGTCAATCTCGCCTACTCAAGGAGAAACAGGTCCGCAGCGGTCCGAATACCCATGTATTCCAATAGCCCGAAGGCCAAGAGAGTGGAGTTCCGCCCTCCCGATCCGGCTTCTAACCCTTATTTGGCATTCGCGGCGATGATGATGGCAGGGCTCGACGGCGTGTTGAACAAGACAGATCCGGGCGAACCTTTGGACAAAGATATCTACGATCTTTCTCCGGAGGAGATGAAGAAAGTGCCGTCTATGCCCGGCTCATTAGATGAGGCATTAACTTGCCTCGAAGAGGACCACGAGTTCCTTACGAAAGGCGACGTGTTCTCGGAAGAGCTTGTCGAGACCTTTGTGTCTTATAAACGGAAAGCGGAAGCAGAAGCGGTCCGTCTACGGCCACACCCGTACGAGTTTGCTTTGTATTACGACATATAGGCCAATGCCTATGGCGTGGGCTTATAGCTTCCAAGAAGCTTGCAAAACCGGGTACATTCTTTCAGGTTCATAAGAGCACTCTGAACTACTTGGTCGCTATCGCTTCCTAGAAAATCAACATAGAAGAGGTATTCCCAGGGACTTCCACGCAGTGGCCGGGATTCGATCTTTGTGAGATCAAGGTCTCTAAGAGAGAAACATGCAATAGCTTTGAACAGGGCGCTAGGGACATTGGAAGTCGAGAAAACTACGGAGGTCTTCCAGTTTCCGCGCTTCGTGGAAGCAGGGCGGTGTTGTTTCGTTAGCAGAAAAAACCGCGTGAAGTTCTCCTTGATATCTTCAATATTTCGGCGGAGCACTTTTCCGCCGTAAGTAGCGGCGGCGGTTTGTGAGGCGATTGCTGCAGCGTCCCTTGATCCATTTTCCTTCAAGTACTTAACGCTTCCCGCGGTGTCATAAAACGGCACTGATTCGCACTGGGGGTTCTGCTCGAAAAAGTTCTTACATTGATTTAGCGCAACGGGATGCGAAAATACCCGTTTAATTCTTCGAAAAGAGACCCCCGGCATTGCAATTAGCTGGTGAGAAATGCGAATGCTGGTTTCGCCGGAGATCCCAAACCCGTACTCAAGCAAGTAATCATAATTTTCGTGAACACTACCGTGCAGAGTGTTTTCAATCGGTATCACGGCGCTACTACTAGCACCAGACCGAAGAGAGTCAAAGACACGTTTGAAGGAGGGGCAAGGCTGGAGTTCGACCAACGGCCCCAGCAACTTCAAAGCCGCGGCATGACTGAAGGCACCCAGTTCTCCCTGGAACGACACTACACTTCTGTTACGCGGCATTGTTTTCGGTCGCGCCGCAAAACCGATTGGGGAGGGCTGTGCCTATTGAGGGCCTCTTGGGAACGAGTATATAAGACGATGATATCCCGCTAGCCTCCATGATCGACAATTTACGCTAAATGGCCGCAGGCCAGTGGTATACTTATCACGTTTGTTCTGGAAACGGAACGGGGCTTTTTCCGGTAATCGCTCTGAATTAGACAGAGCAGTCGTTTTGTTCCATTCTAAAAACTCTTTTAGTTCCGAAATATTCCGATGGAAGATCCGGGACGACAGCTAAGGCGCGTTCGTGAACGCTTGCGCCTGAAATACCGCGATGTGGAAGAAGCGAGCCAAGAGATCGCTCGAAGGCGTGCCAACCAGGAGTTCACAATCGGACTCAGTCGTTTGGCCGACATAGAAAATAAGGGAACCCTCCCTTCCATCTACCGCTTGTATTCGCTATGTGCCATCTACGGACTCAGCCTGGAAAATGTGCTCAGGTGGTACGGGATCGATCTGGGGAATCTAGCTGGCGATGCGGCGCGATTGTCGCTACGTGAGACCCGCTCTATAGACTTCACCATTTCCGAATCAAATACGGTCCCCGACCTTCCGGTTGTGATCGAAGGTAATATAGATCTCACTAAAACCTTCTACTTAAGTCCTTATATACGGAAATGGGGGCCGTTGCCTCTGTCGATTCTGGGTTCGCTGGATTTAGAGCGCAATCGATACGCCTTCATCGGAATCGATGATTGGTTTATGCACCCGATTCTCCCTCCTGGATCTTTCATTCAAGTAGATGAAACCAAGAATCGTGTAGAGTGTATTGGCTCAACCAAGGAATACAACCGCCCCATCTATCTGGTTGAGCATCGAGGCGGTTATCGATGTGGATGGTGTACCGAGCAGAATGGATTACTTATCGTCCAACCCCACTCCGAATCCGATATGAGCCTCGAGTTGTTTCGGTACCCCGGAGATGCCGATATCGTCGGTCAGGTAATTGCAGTGGCTAAGCGGCTGGATTTGGCGAAGCGACGCCAAATACGTTCTTAAGCAGACCCAGAATGGCTTCGAAGTCCGAGGTATGTTTTTCGCGCTCCGGCCCCTGGATGGAAGCCGGGACAAGATTTTTGTAAGGTGTAAGTCGTAACCATGCATCGATCAGTTCCGTCTGATCGACTTGGTCGATTCCTGCAATGTAAAGCTCTACGTCCGCTTTTTTTCGTTCTAGTGGGTAGCTGACCCACTCGTTAAAGATCTGCTCATGGATACGTCGTAGAACTTTGCTTCGGTCCAGAACGCTTAGGCCGCTGCCAAACTGGCCATAGTGCTCGTACTTTCCATTATTCGGGTTCCTAAGCCCGGCAAGGTAAACGAGACGTCCGTAGGAAGTCTCAATATTTGAGAGATCGCGCATGCACGCGGACTCGCAAACGTCGAGATCGACTCGCACTCCTTTCCCGGATAGCATAGGTATTCTTCCCAATGTGACATAAGTCCGGCCTTTGTTCAACCCAAACTAGTACCACTAGGACTACGTTCTGTTACTAGAAAACGTCCTTTATGGACCGGCTCCGGGCATGTTTTCGGGTTACCGTTTGGTCAAGAGAACAACAACATACCTCTTACACCATACGACCTATGAAACCAATCCTGTTTGCCTCAGTTTTCTTCGTCTCCTCGGCGTTTGCCACCACACATATGTCGCCGGTTACCGCGACAGCTCCGAGTTCGATCTCTCACATCAAGGCGGTCGAGCTGCCGTGGCCGAATCCGCATAGCCCGGACATGCCGAACTTAGCGGCCGAGCTGCCGTGGCCGAATCCGCATAGCCCGGACATGCCGAACTTAGCGTTCGAGCTGCCGTGGCCGAATCCGCACAGCCCGGACATGCCGAACTTAGCGGCCGAGCTGCCGTGGCCGAATCCGCACAGCCCGGACATGCCGAACTTAGCGTTCGAGCTGCCGTGGCCGGATTCGCACAGCCCTGAAGTGCGCTGCCCGAAGCAAGTAGCCCTACTCAAATCTGCACAACTCTGAGGACAGCTCTCAATAAGTCTGATGAGTAAAGCCGACCAATTAAGAGGCAGCCCGAATTGCTACCCTAGGAAATCTGGTCTATCATCCTTGTTGTAGATCGATGCACACTATGAACTGGACGCGCTTGCCCATGGGATTGAGCGATGTTTTAAGCGTGGTGTTAGTCTGCCGACTCGTCGGCCTTGGGCTTCATAGCGTCTACCGCATCTTTTGCGCCTTTCTGCTTTTCGACGTTTTCTCGACAAGCCTGGTCATCTTGCTCCGATTTTCGCGGTTTGATCACCACCTTGATTACCGCGCAGTTTGGATTGTTTCACGTATCGGGCCCTGGATCCTTTCTGTTTGGATGGTATATGAGCTGCTGCGGGCTATTTTGGCCAATTATCCCGGCATTTTGAGCATTTCTAAGCGCGTCCTAAACATTGTTTTACCTGTTTCACTTATCATCGCTGTGCTTACGGCCGTACCTGAGTATGCATCCGTAGGAGAGTCTGCGCCGGGCGCTGAAATCGAACGCTTGACCTATCTTGCTTTGATCTTGGAACGTGTGATCTCCACTATCGCACTCCTGGTTCTCCTCTTAGTGCTGTTTTTTATTCTGTGGTTTCCGGTTAGGATGCCGCGTAATCTGGCAGTCTTCAGTGTGGGATTTGTCATTTATTTCTCCGCAAAAACAAGCCTCCTGCTTCTCAGAATTGTTTGGGCTAAAGGCAGTGTGGATCTATTAAGTGATGGATTGAATGTGATCCTTTGCGGCTGTCTGATTGCCTGGATTGTCACTCTTAACAAGCAGGGAGAACTATCACCGGTCACCATTGGCCATAGCTGGCGTGTAACCGAGCAGAAACATCTGATGGGGAACTTGGAGTCCATAAATGCGGTGCTTGCTCGTGCAAGCCGCAGGTGAACAATCCGGACTAAGGCAATTCCGGGTTGTAATTCGGCTCTCGTAGATGTATTCCTAGAAAGTGAGTCAGGCGCTTGAATGCTCCTGAGTAATGCTGTACTGTATGTAGTACGGAGAACCTTTTGATCTCGCCGATAGTACTAACCTCAATTTTGCTCATCGCCGGCTGGCTGCTTCTATTCCTGCCGGTAGTAAGCAAATTGGTACGACGTTGTCCCGTCGAGGAAATTACGTCCGAGTGGCTGGAGAACTTCTCAGTCTCCGCTTATTACCCTATGGAACGGCTGTTAAATCAGGAGGATTTCGCCTTCCTCAGTAAGCAGCCGGGTTTCGACCTTTCCCTTTACAGGAAATTGCGGCGCGAGAGATTGCGGATTTTCAAACAGTACCTGAATCGAGCGATTATAGATTTCAGTCGCTTACACGCCCTTATCCGAGGAATTATTCCTCACCTGGAGGTGGACTGCTCAGACTTGGTCGGCCAGCTGGTCAAAATCAAGCTAAGGTTTTACTTTGCCGTATTGCGTGCTGAATTGAGCTACCACTTGTGCCTGGTTGGGTTCAAGTCGCTAGCCGTCCGTTCGCTGATCCTTCAGCTCGAAGATATGAGCTCGCAGTTAAGCTTAGTCTCGGCCCAGGCAAGTTAAGCTTCTGACTGAGCCACTGCCTCAAGAAAGCAGTTGAGCTGCCGCCTGACTTCCTCGAAACCTTCAAAGAGACGCTCCGCTTTTTTGAACTCCGGTGTGTGCACGCATCGCCTTGATCCCTTGTGCTGTGTTGGAAAACGCAGGTGGAGCATCTCATGGAACATGACATATCTAATCACGAGGGGTGGCGCGTTTGGTGAGTCTAGAAGATTAGTAAGCACAATGATATTGTGAGACGGATCGTAGTGCCCGAGTGTGGTTTTCGATCTCCTGATGCTCCAGCCTACCTGCGGCCTCGCCATTAATCCGCCAAAGTATTTCAGATTCAGTTCTTCGAAGATCTCGCAAAGGTCGTAAACCGCGCCCGAGGGATCCAAGACAGCTTTTCTGCCTCTTTCCTGCTTAAGTCGGTGCAACGTTCGGCGCACTTCGAGCCTGTTCAAATAGCGACGATACCGCGCGACCACGCTCTTGTCGGGTGTTTTTCGAAAAAGCTTACATAACAAAATGAAGGCCAAGGCTTCTTGGATCGGAGCCGGCGCAACCTCTAGGAGGTCGCTGACATCCACAGTCAAATTACCGTTTTGAAGTCTGATCCTGCTATTGGCGTTTGCATATCTGCGGAAGCGGACGGTGATGGTCGGCAGGGCTGTTCGCGGCTTAACGACGCGGAAAACTCGCGCATATATCTCTTCTGCAGATTCGAAAAACAGAGCGCTCTCGACATGCACTTCCACCAACTGTAACATGGTGATTCGTGGGCATTTGGTGATAAACTAAGTCGCCTCATCGGAAGAATCGTGAGAGGTATTTTGCCCACTGCGAAGATTAGCGCCCTGGGGTGCTACGTTCCCTCGAGAAGACTCACTAACGACGACCTGTCTCAGATGGTCGACACTAATGATGCGTGGATTGTCGACCGAACGGGTATCCGCGAACGCCGAATAGCGGGCCCGGATATAGCCACGTCCGACATGGCCATATCCGCGGGTCGTGAAGCACTGGCGCAACGTGGAATTGAAGCGCCGGAGCTGGACGCCATTATCGTCTGCACCGTAACTCCAGATATGTTGTTTCCGTCCACGGCGTGTCTGGTCCAAGACCGGCTGGGAGCTCGTGGCGCTTGGGGATTCGATCTGGTAGCGGCCTGTTCCGGATTTCTCTATGGCATCACAACAGCAGCCCACCTTGTTGCTGCAGGAACGCACCGCTATGTCCTTGTTATCGGGTCTGACACTATGTCCCGGATCATCGATTATAAGGATCGATCGACTTGTATTCTGTTTGGGGACGGAGCGGGAGCCTTTCTCATCGAATCCGGCGGCCCGGGCGATGATGGGTTAGGCTTTATCGGCCACCAAAACGAAATCGACGGTTCCGGCGCACCGTACCTGTGCATGCCCGCCGGGGGCAGCAGGCTTCCAGCCAGTGCTGAAACTGTTGCTCATGGTTTACATTACGTCAAGCAGGAAGGGCAACAAGTTTTCAAATTCGCGGTTCGGAAAATGCACGAAATGAGCGAGACTCTTCTAACGCGATGTGGTTTTAAAGCTTCCGATGTGAAGCTGCTGATACCGCATCAGGCAAACAAACGCATTATTTGCGCAACTGCAGAGCGACTGGGCCTGCCTCTCGACCGAGTAGTCATCAATTTAGACAAGTACGGGAATACCACGGCGGCTACGATCCCTTTAGCTACTCGCGACGCTGTCAACGATGGAAGACTGAAAAAAGGCGATCTCGTCCTTTTTGCTGCGGTAGGCGCAGGTTACACGGCCGGAGCTAGTCTTTGGAGATGGGCCTACTAGCGAGCGTTGCGGTTTTTGCCGTCCTTACAACCTGGCGGTCGTATTCTCGAGTGACCTTCGCAACGTACTTTCTTGTTTCCTCATAAGGCGGCACACCTCCGAATTTACGAACGGCGCCGGGGCCAGCGTTATAGGCTGCCAACGCCAGCGCTGAATTGTAGTGATATTCGATCAGGAGGGCGCGCAGGTATCTTGCACCCCCGAGTGCGTTCTCGCGAACACTGGCCGCGTCCACTCCCAAGCCTTTCGCTGTGGAGGGCATGAGCTGCATGAGGCCGAGAGCCCCCTTTTTTGAGATTGCGTCTTGACGGAAATCCGATTCGACCTTCGCTACGCTTTGGACCAGGGCGGGATCGACTCCCTCCGTGTTGGCCGCTTTTGTAAGAAGGTCATGGAGGTCTTCCGGTGAGGGTGGAGAGTCCCGTACCAGCTTGGCAGTGGCAGGCGGGCTGGACACCTCAATCATCGCAACATCGTCGGCGGCCAGTTCGACTGTTCCAGAGCCTATCCGGAAAAGCAGATTATTTTCTTGCTGGACGTGAGAATCGGCGTGGAGGCTGAACCCGTTCTTTAGCTGAACGACTTCCTCCGCGGAACACGCGATCGCGGTGAAGATCGATAGTAAAACGAAGCTTTTGTATACTGCCATACCGGCGTGTTCGTCCCGTTGATTATGCCATAAACTCATCGACGTTTTACTATCAGGCGAGATGGGGATTCCAACGCAGCTGATCTGCAGCCGGTGCGACCGGGCGTTTTTACCAAACGAACTCCTGAACTTATGTGCATGTGGGGGGCCGCTCCTAGTTCAATATGACTTGGCGAATATAAAGCGAAGCTGGACCAAGTCACAGTTAGATGTTTCACTTTCCAGCATGTGGCGCTATGCCCCAGTGCTTCCGGCCGAGCTTGAGGAGGCAGTCACACTCGACGAGGGTTGGACACCGCTTTTACGGGCACACGCCCTGGGGGCTGAGATCGGTTGCGAGAATCTATGGATTAAAGACGAGGGCCGGAACCCAACCGATTCCTTTAAAGCGCGCGGGCTTTCCTGTGCCGTTACGATGGCGAAAAAGCTCAGAGCGAGGAAGCTGGCTATTCCCTCCGCCGGCAACGCCGCCAGTGCGTTGGCTGCTTACGCCGCTTTAGCTGATCTGGAATGCCACATTTTCATGCCGAACGACGTGCCGCAGTCGAATTTCATCGAGTGTAAGGCTTTCGGCGCGAACGTGACCCTTGTCAACGGGTTGATTAGCGACTGCGGGCGCATCGTTGCCGAACGGAAGACGGCCGAAGGCTGGTTTGAGGTAAGTACGCTCAAGGAGCCGTATCGCATTGAAGGCAAAAAGACGATGGGGTACGAGGTTGCCGAACAGCTTCAGTGGGAATTGCCTGACATCATCCTGTATCCCTGCGGCGGCGGTGTTGGGCTCATCGGGATGTGGAAGGCTTTTTCGGAGTTGGAGGAGCTTGGCTGGATCGGCAGCAAACGCCCGCGGATGGTTGCTGTTCAGGCGGAAGGTTGTCAGCCGATCACGCGCGCCTTTCAGCGGAACCAGGAAGTTAGCCAAGCATGGCCGGACGCACATACCGTAGCCAGCGGCTTGCGAGTGCCGAAGGCATTGGGCGATTTTCTCGTTTTGCGGGCAATCCGGGAGAGTGGTGGGACAGCAATTTCGATTTCTGACGAGGAGATGCTGGATGCAGGGCTTCTGCTTGCCCGGAAGGAAGGGCTCTTCGCCGCTCCCGAAACCGGGGCCTGTGTTGCTGCGCTGAGGCGTTTGCTGGTTGACGGATTTGTAAATGCCGGAGATCGCGTGGTTCTTTTTAGCACGGGCTCCGGGCTTAAGTATCTCGAGGCGTATTCGACGCGTTTTTCCCGCTCGGGAGCCACTGAGCAAGACAAATTAGGCGGGCTGATTACACCTCGTTGAGGTGCTTAATTGCTTGGGATTTGCGTTATAGAGCTGCCTCTTTTTCCGCGTATACTTGTAGAACGACAGGTGAGTAAGTTTGGAGTTCTCGAATTCACCTCGATTGGATGACCCCCGGTAGATCGCCAAATAAATACGAGCTCCAAACGACAGTTAGGAGAAAGTAAAAGTGACAAAGCTGTTTGTGGGAAATTTGCCCTATAAAGCTACCGAAGCCGATATTCAGTCGTTTTTTGCAGAAGCCGGTGTTCAGGTGGACACAGTAAGTATTCTGCGCGATCGTTTTAGCGGGGAGGCCCGAGGGTTTGGATTTGTTGAGATTAACGACGACGGATTAGCAAATCAAGCAGTTCAAGCCTGCAACGGACGTCAGCTAATGGGTCGCGCGCTGGTGGTCAACGAGGCTCGGCCTCCGGAGCGCCGCGAGCGTTCGCAAGCTGCGGGAGCGGGACAACAGCGCGATTTCGGCGGCAGTAAGAACCGCTGGTGATTTGCCTTGTAAGTGTTGCTTTATTTCGCAACCGTTCAAGCGCGCACGTCTTGCACTCGGCCCTTCCATTTACCCCCAGTTCCCCTCCAGTACCGCACCGCCGAAATAACTGTTGCAGCTAAATAGAACAGCGCGATTAACGGGAGGGCAGGGCACCAGAATGGCGATTGCCGGTAGAACCTTACTGATGGCCAGTAAGAAACGGCCATCAGTATCCAGGTGAAAGCTCCGATAATGACTGAGACTCTCGTGCCTGAAAAAACTGCAAGGGGCGGGATTAGGTAAGTCACAAAAAGGCCAAATATGGTCCCCAACAGAAGCCAAATCGAATGATTTAACTGAGTGAAGGCTGTTCTGGAGATCATTTCTCCAATCTGCCCGAAAGAGCCGTACGACCGAATGCTGCGCGTTTCGGAGGTAAGGCCCATCCAGACTTTTCCGGTTTGGCGCTTCACAGCGCGAGCAAGGCTGCAATCGTCGATGATGGCGCCTCGAATGGCCGATAACCCTCCCATGCCCGCCAGAGCTTGCGGACGGATTAAGATGCAGCCGCCGGCGGCTCCAGCAGTTTTGTGCTTTTTCGATGCGATCCAAATTGGTGGGTAAAGCTGAAGAAAGAAGAACACGAAGGCTGGAATCAATGCCTTCTCGGCGAAGGATGCGTTCGCGAGCTTCACCATGAGGGAAGCTAGGTCGTAATGCCCCGTTTGCGCAATAGCCACGAGTTTCAGGACGTTGTCATTGGAGTGATGGATATCGGCGTCAGTGAACAGAAGATAATCTGGATTGGATCGAAGCGCGTGCTCGACACCTTGCGAGAGGGCCCACAGCTTGCCGGTCCAACCGACCGGCAAGGCACTCCCTTTTAGAATTGTGAGCCGCTGAGACCAGCCAAGCTTTTCGGCGGTTTCAGCGGCAATTCTGGCCGTGCCGTCAGTGCTGTTATCGTCGACCAGAATCACATCCAGCGTGGGGCAATCCTGGTTCAGCAGAGACGCGATCGACTCCGCAATGACATCGGCCTCGTTACGGGCAGGTACAACAGCAACTACGCGTAGTGTCTTTGGCACCGCGGGAACGTCAGGAGCTAAGTTCTTCCGCGCGCGCCAGAACCCGCCGCGTCCGATGATGAGGTAAATCCAAATCAGAAGCGAAAGTCCGGCGAGCGCAGTCAGCAGCACGGAGATCAGGCGGGCTGCTGCTGTGTCATACAGTGCAGTGTTCCTAACCCGAGGACCAGATCGGTGCTGGCAATTCCAACTACTTTGCGGGTTGGAAACAGCTCCGAGAGCTTGTTCAAGGCTACTCGGTCGTTAGGGTCGTTAAAGGTCGGCACCAGGACAATGTTGTTCGCGATGTAGAAATTAGCGTAGCTTGCGGGCAAGCGTTGACCTTCGAAGAAGACCGGTTCGGGCATAGGCAAGGTCTCGATTCTCAGCGCACGTTCGTCCTGATCGCGCATTTCACGTAGGAGCGCGACATTCTCCCGCAAGGGTTCGAAATTGTCGTCCTTTGGATCGTCCTCGGCGGCGACCGCAACGGTAGAAGCGTCGGTGAAGCGGGCCAAGTCGTCCACGTGACCATGGGTGTCGTCCCCAGCGATGCCATTCCGCAGCCAAAGAGTGTGCTGTGCTCCCAGGTAATCGCGAAACACTTGCTGGTATGCTTCGCGATTCATTCCGGGGTTCCGGGTTTGCACATCGCTTAACAAGCATTCTTCCGTTGTCAAAATCGTACCGGCGCCGTTCACATCGATGCTGCCGCCTTCTAAGACAACTCGGCGTCCGTCGGACTGCGGCGTCCAAAGCGGCAGTTTCAAGCGTTCGGCGAGCAAGCGAGGAACAGCGCTATCGGCTTGGGAGTTCTCGTATTTGGCCCAGCCGTTGAACAGCCAGTTCAGCACTCCGCGATTGCCTTTTAAGTTGCGTAGGAAGGTTGGGCAAAAATCGCGCGTCCAGCTACGATCGGTCGGGATTGCGAAAAAGTCAACCGCTTCCATATGAACATGGCAAGCTTTCAGAACCTTTCGCGCGGCCTGTTCGGCGTCTGCATCCTGTACCAGAATCCTTACACGTTCGTGGCGTGACAGGTGGCGAACAATCTCGCCATAGACCCACCGGATCGGCTCGAACTTGCCCGGCCAATCGCTTTCTTCGTGAGGCCAAGCGAGCCAAGTTGCCTCGTGGCGATCCCACTCAGCGGGCATTCGAAACCCGAGCGTGAACGGGAGCGGGTCAGCAGCCATGTCAAGCAAGCCAGCGGCTGGTGATTGGCGAATAGGCATCTATGCGGCGATCGCGAAGAAAGGGCCAGTTGCGCCGCACTTCATCCATCTGTTTCGGGTCGCATTCGACAACTAACACTTCTTCTTTATCCGTGCTTGCCTGACTCAAAATGCGCCCAAACGGATCGGCAACAAAAGAGCTGCCCCAGAACTCGAGTCCGTTATCCGCCGGGCCTTCAAACCCGGTGCGGTTGACCGCCGCCACAAACACTCCGTTCGAGATCGCGTGCGCACGCTGCACGGTCTGCCACGCATCGAGTTGAGCCGCGCCGAACTCTGCTTTTTCGGATGGATGCCAGCCGATCGCGGTTGGGTAGAAGAGAACGTTCGCGCCTTGCATGCTGGTGATGCGCGCGCCTTCCGGATACCACTGATCCCAACAGACGAGAACGCCGATGCGCGAGAAACGTGTTTCGAAGTTTTGAAAACCGAGATCGCCCGGAGTGAAATAGAACTTCTCGAAGTAGAGCGGATCATCGGGAATGTGCATTTTCCTGTACTTGCCAATGAGCGAACCATCGGCGTCGAGAATGGCAGCCGTGTTGTGATACAGGCCTTGCGCACGCTTTTCAAACAGGGAAGCGACAATAGACACCTGTAACTCTTTGGCAACGGAGCCGAGCGCCTCGGTAGAGGGACCCGGTATCGACTCGGCTAAATCGAAAAGTTCGGCCTTCTCTTCGCGGCAAAAATATTGGCTTCGGAACAACTCCTGCAGGCAGATGATCTCGGCGCCTTTTGCGGCTGCGTCGCGGATGCCGCGGATTGCTTTCTCAAGGTTTTCGTCCGCATCGATGGAGCAGCTCATTTGGACTAAGCCCAACGTAAATTTGCTATCGCGTTTGGCGTGTGGCGCAACAGTGATCGAAGACATGTTTTGCTCAGGCTGTTCGATGATTGGACGCTCGAACAAGCTACATGTAAATTCCGCCATTGACGTCCAGAACATGCCCTGTAATGAAGGCGGCTTCGTCGCTCGCGAGGAACTTGACTGCCGCGGCAATATCTTCCGGTGAACCCATCTTCTTGAGGGGAGTTTCATCGATCATTTTCTGTTTCAATTCCGAGGAAAGCCCGTGTGTCATGTCAGTTTCGATGAACCCAGGGGCAACGGCATTGACTGTGATGTTGCGGCTGCCGACTTCCTTTGCGAGCGCCTTGGTTAATCCGATTAAGCCAGCCTTAGAGGCACAGTAATTCGCCTGGCCTGCATTGCCCATCTCGCCCACTACGGAAGAGATGTTCACGATGCGTCCCCAACGCTCGCGCATCATCCCTGGCAAGACCTGCTGAATTGCGTAAAAAGCGCCGCTCAGATTGGTAGCGAGGACACCTTCCCAGTCCGGCTGTTTGATGCGAACGGCTAAGCCGTCTTTTGTGATTCCGGCATTATTGATGAGAATGTCGACGCGTCCGAACTCCTGAGCCGCTTTCTTGAACGCCGCTGCTATGGATTCGCTATTTGCAAGATCGACTTCGAGAACGAATGCCTCCGCACCCAACTCACGCACCGCGCCGGCCGTTTGCTCCAGTTTTTCAAGCGAGCGAGCCGCAAGAGCTACACGGTATCCTGCTGCCGCAAGCGAGAGAGCGCAAGCTTTGCCGATTCCGCGGCTCGCGCCTGTAATGAGGGCCGTGCGTCTGGTCATAAATCAATCTCATGATAATGGGTGTGGTGAACAATGCCATTTGAAGACCTGCGTGGGTTCGTTCGCGAGCTCGAACGGCAAGGCGAGCTAAAACGAATCGCTCTTTCAGTCGATCCGCATCTCGAGATCACCGAGTTTGCGGATCGCGCTGTTAAATCGGGCGGCCCGGCTCTTTTATTTGAAAACCCTCGTGGTTCCGAAATCCCGCTCTTAATTAATGCATTTGCCAGTATGCGGCGAATGGAACTGGCGCTTGGGGTGGGCAACATCGAAGAAATCGCCGGACGCATCTCGGGCTTTCTCGAGATGCAGCAACCGCAAGGGTTATTGGACAAGCTCAAGTTGCTACCGAAACTCTCGGAATTAAGCGCGGCGTTTCCGAAAATGGTGACGGATGGTCCTTGCAAGGAAGTCATTCTGCGTGAAGGCTTCTCGCTTGACGACTTTCCGATTTTGCATTGCTGGCCAGGTGATGGCGGCCGTTTCATCACGCTCCCAATGGTGTTCTCGAAGAATCCGGATTCGGGTAAGCGCAACTGCGGCATGTACCGTATGCAAGTTTTCGATTCACGTACAACCGGCATGCACTGGCAGAAGCACAAGCAGGGCGCTGAACATTACCGGCGCTTGGCAGCAGAAGGAAAGCAGACGCGTATGCCCGTGGCTGTCGCGATCGGCTCAGATCCTGTGACGACTTTTTCCGCGATTCTACCGCTTCCTCCTGCCATAGATGAAATGATGTTTGCCGGATTCCTGCGCGGTAGGCCGGTCGAGATGATCAAGTGCGAGACTTGCGACATCGAAGTTCCGGCGAACTCCGAGATTGTTCTCGAGGGCTACTTGAATCTCGGGGAACTGAGGCGCGAGGGCCCGTTCGGCGATCATACAGGCTTCTACTCGCTCGACGATGAATATCCTGTTTTCCACGTCGAATGCGTTACGCGCCGTAAGAGGCCGATCTATGCCGCCACTATCGTGGGTCCCCCTCCGATGGAGGACTTCTTTATGGGCAAGGCAATCGAGCGCATCTTTTTGCCGCTCATGCGCACGCAGTTGCCGGAGGTGCGCGACATTTGCATGCCGGCCGAGGGTGTCTTCCACAACCTTATTCTGGTCTCTATCCGAAAGTCGTATCCGGGCCAGGCGCGCAAGGTGATGCACGCTATTTGGGGTCTCGGACAGGCCATGTTCAGTAAATGCATTGTCGTCGTGGACGAAGACGTCGATGTGCAGAACACGGCGGAGGTCGCCTGGAAGGCATTGAACAATATTGACCCACAGCGCGATATCGAATTTTGTTTGGGTCCGGTCGACTCGCTCGATCACTCGAGCCGGTTACCGAACTACGGGTCGAAGATGGGGGTCGACGCCACTACAAAACTACGCACGGAAGGTTTTACCAGAAGATGGCCTAACGTGATCGAGATGTCTCCCGAGGTAAAGCTGCGTGTCGACGATCTTTGGAAACGCGCCGGGCTCGACCGCAGTTAACACTATCAAATCGGCTATCCGTTGGATATGTCAAGCCGCAAGCTCGACCAAGGCGGTATGGGGGCAAGATAAGTTCAACGATAACGCTACTTCACGAGCACAATCTCCGGTTTGCCCGTCACCCTGGCAGAACTCGGAAACACTCCTCCAGGATCGTAAACCCTTCGCGAATGACCGCGAGTAATCGCCGCGATATCCAAGTTATTGTTCACATCTCAGCCTGCAATGCATATAACGTAGACATTGTGGCGGAGCTACTTGGTAAGTTCGAGCAAGCTGTCTTGTTGGGCCGTCTGGAATCCCGCAGATAAGGCATATGGCCGTGCCATTCTCCGCGGCGCTCAGTCCCCTCTGGACCGTCATGCGGCGCTTGGGCGGTGTATGCGACTCTGAATCGCCTGCAACAAAAAGACCTTGTTGCCTCCCCTCTAAAAGAAGGAACGCCGGCGCGGGCTGGCCGTGCGCGCCGCGATTGCCGCGTCACGGCTAGCGGAATCAAGCCGCTCAACGAGTGGAAGGCGGCCATCGAACAGATGTGGCGAGGAGCAAAGTGGCCGCTGGAGTCGAAGCATGAGGCCGCAAGTGCCGCCTCAGTGGCTCGAAAAGATGCTGCTGCTGTGCGTACGGGCACGACAGGGAACCAATTCCCGGTGATCTGGCCGAGTGACCCTCGGTTCTTGTTCTTGGTGTCCAGGTCCGGCGAGGTGAAGGGAGCGCCCTGCTTTGCGTACCATTCCACCAGCAACGTGGTGAATGCGGTCTTGCCTACGCCGCCTTTGCCTCGCTATGTGAATACGATCCAACTTGAACTCGCGTCTTTCGAGGGGTGTGGCCGCAATCACGAAGTGCAGCCGCCATCCGCCAGCGCACTTCGGGTTCAGGATAGTCGTGGTGCAAATCCCGGAGGTCACGTAATAGCTCGGCGGCTTCGTCGAGATGAGTACGTAACGCTTGCTGGATCGGTGCAGACGCCGACCCATATGCGCTGCTATTCAGTGCATATTCGTTCGCCCGCATCACGGAGTACGTCGCGGATCGCATCCGAGCTGAGGAATATACTACGCAAACGTTTGTCATCAATGTGATCGGCGACATATCGGATGTTTGAAACGGCCAGTCTGTATGCCGTAATGCCGGCATCAGGATTGCCGCATTGCATCTCAATTCGGCCGAGCATCGCATGCGCCCGCCAGGCACACAGAAGGGCAGGATAGCGTTTAAGCATGGAACATGCTGCTGTTATCTCTTCAGCAGCCGTGTCGAAATCGGCGGAGAGCATCGCGATCCGCGACAGCAAGGTGCGCGCGATGACGATGTATTTGTGTGCGCCGTATTGAGTCGCTTTCTCGAGCAACGCGATTGCGTCTGTTCTGGCCAACGTCTGCTCGGCTCGCGCATGAAGGAATCGGATTTCGAAGCGCCACCGAAACCAAGCGTCATGTGAAAGCAGGGACGCGGCGGTTTTCATCGCGGAGCAAACAGTCGCCTGATCATTCGAGTGCAGGTGATCCATCGCCAGATTGATGACGGAATTAACCTCGGCTTCTCCAAAGCCCGCTTCATGCCCAATGGCAGCGCCTTCCCGATCAAAAGCCTCCGCTCCTTCGAAATCCTGCATTTCACGATGGATCCAACCGAATGCGTTCGGCATGCGCGATAACCAGAAAATTTCGCCATTGCGCTTCGCGATGTCCATGGCACAGCTCAGCACCGCAAACGCCTCAGACACTCGACCCAGATTCGCCAGCGTGAGGCCGAGGAAATAATTCGCCTTCACAAACTCGAATGCGTCACTGAGCTCGAACGCCAGCTCGATCTGTTTCCGGAACATCTGTTCCGCATCTTCGTATTCCGAGCGGAAGAAGGAGAGGCGCGCACGTACATCGAGACTGTCGAAAAGCGTCTTCCTGTCGAGCGAAAGAGAACATTGAATTAACGTCCGCAGCTTGTCCTCGGCCTGAGACAAATCGCCGGACGCGAGATGCCCCTGCGCCATCAAAGCAAGAGCGCGCAGGCGACCGGCTTCGTTCGCTGCGGACACTCGAAGAACGTCCTCAAGCGTCGATTGCATCTCATCCAAGCGGTGAGCCCAAAAAAGCGTATTGCCGAGCGTGTACAGCGCGGCGCACTCGAGTTCCGCCGAGCCTGCCGTGCGCGCACGTTGGATCATCTCTCGGCCGTCGGCGATCGATAAATCGAAACGGCTCGTCGCGAGGTAGACCGCTGCGCGTTTTTCGTAAATCCTGAACTGAGCCTCGGCACGGGCGCCCTCTGCCAGCCTCGCGGACACTTCGATGGCGTGCGTGTAATGCTCTTCGGCCTCGCTGTTGGCGTACATGTTACGCGCATTGGCGGCTGCAATCATGAGAAACTCGACGGCCCGAACCCAGTTGCGCCCGCGCTCGAAATGCATCGCGAGTTGCCCGGCAATGCGCGGCGCCAGGTCGCCGTAATGTTTCAGCAACTGCTCGCCCGCGATAGCGTGCAATTGTGTTCGTCGCGCGGCGACGATCTCTTCGTAGAAGACATTCTGGTAAAGCGCGTGGGCAAAGGCATAGCGCGTCACGAGAGCGCCATCCGGCAGCTCTTCTTCCCCGAGAACTCGGATCAGCCCGTGGTTCTGAGCGAGAGATACAAGCCCTTCTTCGACGCGCAACTGTTCGGTATCAAGCAGCCGGGCGACAACACTGGAGAGGAACTCCTCGCCCTCGATGCTGGCGTACTGCAGTGCCAGACGGGCATCGGGTTCGAGCACCTCGCTCTTCTGGCGGATCATCGCGCGCACGCTATCCGGGATCTTCTGCACCATCTGAGCTGGAGGGCTCGCCATATTCCAGCTCACGCCGTCATGAACGATATCGCCGGAACAGGCGAGAAAATCCAGCAGGCTTACTGTAAACAGAGGATTGCCGTCCGTCCTCTTCCAGATCAGAGACGCAAACTCGTCCGGAAACTGATTGGGCTCGAATCGGCGGCAAAGCAGAATGCAGACTTCGTCGTCGGTGAGCGCGTCCAGCACGATCTCGTCGCACGACTGCCGCGCTTTCATGTCTGCGATGCAGTTCTTCAGAGCGTGATTCGGGATCTGGATATCTTCAGGACGGACTGTGGCGAGCACCAGTACCCTCTGTGTCTCTACCCGGTGACATAAATGTCGCAGCAGGTCGATGGTGGGACGATCCGCCCAATGCAGGTCTTCAAGAAGTAGAAGCAACGGAGCGTCCAGCGAGAGCGCCCCCAGGGCATCTCCGATCTCGCGCAACATGCGCTGCTTCGTCGCCCCCGCCGTCTCGGACCGCAGTGCTTCCATTTCTGCTCCCGAAGTGAAGGCCGGCAACTGCAGACACCAGGTCGGGGCTTGTCTGCGCAGGTGATTCCTGATCTGATCTCCGTGCTCACGCACCAATCCGGAAAGCGCGTCCAAAAATGGAAGATAGGATTCGCCCGGACCGTATTGCTCCACCGAGCGACCAGTCGCAACGCGCAATTCCGGATGCCGAGGGTGAATCGAGTTTATAAACCGTTCAGCGAGTGAGGATTTGCCCATGCCGGCTTCGCCGGTGAGAAAAACGAGCTTGCCGCCGCCCCCGAGCATGTTTTCGAAATGCCCTTCGAGCCGCTTCATCTCGAGGTCGCGACCCACGAAGCTCTGAGCAATCTTCTGAGCCCGCCGCTCCGAAGCCGGATGGCTGGTGGAGAACGGTGTTGTGCCGTTTCCTTCGCCAGTTGAAGTTTGGGCCGATGCAGGGCCAGACCATATCGAATCGGCTCCGGCCTCTTGTTGATCCAAAGCTCGGGAGGTTGTCAATGTGGCGGCAAAACGATAACCGCGTTTCGGGACGGTGATGATGTATTTGTGGTCCCGCGGACCCTCGCCCAGTATCTTGCGCAGAGTGGAAACATTCCTTGCCAGGCTGCCTTCCTCTACAAATGCGTCGTGCCAGACCCGTCTGAGCAGGTCTTCTTTATCAGCGACCCTGCCGCCACTCTCAACCAGCGCCAAAAGCGTGTCATAGAGCCTGGGCGCGAGGGGGATGATTTCGCTTCCTCTGAAGAGAAGGCGCTGGTCCCGGTCAAGCCGGTAAGGTCCAAACTTCAGGCTTTGACTTGACTGGGGCGCCATATCGATTTCAGGATTTTATCCGAATTTCTTCCGAATCTGCGAAGGACATTCGCGGTGGTTACGCCGTACTCTCGCGTTGTTGGCGGATACAACAGTCTGCACTATCCGGAGGCTCACATGATCAATGGAAAACGACTTTTAGGGATCCCGGCCGCAACTGGCGTCGCGGTAATTGGGAAAGCGGAGGCACAGAACCCGGTCATCGACTGGAATAATACGGCGATCACGACGGCTCTGGCGGCCAATCAGGTAACGTTCGCCAGGCTCAAACAGCCAAAGGTGAGAACAATGAGCAGGAAACAGTTGTGGAAACCCTTCTGCGGTCTGTTGGTGTTGCTGTTTATCCCATTGACCGGCAGATCCGATGTCGTTCAGGACTGGGACGCCATCATGCAGGCCACCGTCAGCTCGCAACCCCCCTTCCCGCAGGCTCGATTTGCGGCGATTACCCAACTTGCCGTATTCGAGGCGGTCAACGCAATCACACGACAATACAAGCCGTACCTCGGAACGATAACCGCGCCCCACGATGCGTCGCCTGAAGCTGCGGCTGTCGCTGCCGCTTATGGAGTCCTTAGTAATTACTTCCCTGCCAGCCTCTCCACACTGAATGCCGCGTATGCAAGTTCGCTCGCGGCGATCCCGGACGGCCCCGCGAAAACGGCAGGAATTGCCACAGGCCAGGCCGCTGCTGTCGCCATGATCGCCGCGCGCGCGAACGACGGCTCGAGCCCGCTCGAATTCTTTCTACCCACCTCGTCCAATCCCGGGGTTTGGCAACTGACGCCCAGTTGCACGGCTGCCGGTGGACTGTTTTTCAATTGGCAGAACGTGACGCCCTTCGGTATCCGGAGCGCCAGCCAGTTCTTTCTGGGTCCACCTCCCGCCCTCACCAGTGGCCGGTATACGCGGGCCTATGACGAGGTGAAGGAGTTAGGTGACGTGAACAGCACCGAGCGGTCGCAGGACCAGACGAATGTAGCCCTGTTCTACGACTATGAGATCCCAGTCCCCATTTTTAACGACGCCGCAAGGCAGATCACCACCGCGAAGCCGAGATCATTATCCGAGAACGCGCGCGACTTTGCGCTCATCAACATGGCTATCAGTGATGCGGCAGTTGCGACCTTTTACAACAAGTACCTGTACAAATTCTGGCGGCCGGAAACCGCGATTCACGATGCTGGCGATGACGGCAATGATAAGACCACCCCGGACCCCAACTTCAAGCCCCTAATCACGACGCCTTGTTTCCCCTCCTATCCTTCCGCCCATGGCACTTTAAGCAACGCTGCGAGAGAAGTGATGGAGAAGATCTATGGCGAGGGCCCGTTCTCGATTACCCTGTCGACGCCGGCGCTCCCAGGCGTGACGCTGCATTACTCAAGACTCGAGGAGATCACCGATGACATCTCGGATGCGCGCGTTTATGGAGGAATCCATTTCCGCACCGATCAGGACGCAGGCGCGCTGCTGGGGACCCGCATTGGCGATTACATCTACGATCACAAGCTCCGGCCGGAGCATGGCGGGGATTGTGACGACCGATAAGGGCAGGTGAAATCAGTGGTTCTGTTTAACGCGGCCCGCCGTCGCCCTCCCGCTTTGGGCGGCCGCGTTGTGATCGGATGCCCGGGACTACGCCGGACTGATCAAGGCTTTGAGGCTTTCGGCACAGTTCCACTTCCAGCACGGAGCATGAACGGACCCGTAAGAGGCGCTGATTCGCGTCCTGCAGTCAAGCCGACCGATACCACGCGAAGTTGAGATTTGAGGGGCAGTCTGGGTTACCGGTGACGGCCAAGGGTTTACTTTCGAATTGCGAGCGGATCCTCGGCGACTGGACTCGGAAGTTGCAAGTGTTAAACCGGGTTATCAAAAAGTGCCAAAGGGCGTTGGAAGAGCGTCGCTTCCGCCTTCGGCGACGCTGCTACATCGCCCAAATAGATCGAAGAAGGAACGATCAGTTCTCGTTAGCTATTGGTCCGGCTTCAAGCATTATTTATTGCTGGGGCCGTACAGCTCCGCTTACTTCCCGTGCTTCGGCATATGCTTGCGTAGCACTTGGTTAATGTGCGTCTGCCAGCCTTTGCCTTCCTGCCGGTAGGCTGCCAGCACGTCCGGGTCGATGCGTAAGGTCTGATTGACTTGCGCTGCTCGACCTGCGGGCGTCCCCGGCCCCGGCTCGAAAGCTCCTGGGTGGCCTTCTCGCCCATATGTTCAGCCAGTAGCTCGGTCGCCGGATGGGCTTTCGCTATGTTCTCGCGCGTCCATTCCGGGTTCTCATCGTCGGTTCGTCTGGGACTGGTCTTCCTGACATTACTCATACAATCTTTCCTCTTCCCGGCTCGCTTTCCTGAATCCGATTACCCGCAACTCGTCACAACTGGCGCATGCAGACGGCCCTTCGAGCAAGGCCAGAGGTCTTCGGAAGTTATCATTCTATGCCGTGCGGTGCCTTCGGTGTTTCGCGGAACACGGGTTATAGGTGACGAGTTCGCTACCGTCCCGGTGGCCGGTAGCGTTAGCGAGACGAGCCGCCCATCGAAGGTCAGTCCGCGGGCCACGCCTTAGTAAACGCCACCGGCGGGTGTTGAGGTGTTAAGAAATCAGCTTTTAGGCCGTTTAAGATGCGCCGATTGTGCGTGTAAGTCTATTTCGGAAATCTCCACCTCGGAACAGTTGATCGACCGTCGACAATGTTCATTCCGAAACGTCTTTGAACTGACCTTAGCCTAGAGTAAAGATCACTTTCTCCGGTAACGCTACTTAAGGGCCATGCACTAATTGCTTATCTGCAGCTAGATGAACTGGGTAGACTCGGACTATGAAATCATCGCAGCGTCTAACCGCGATTATCGAACGTGAAGACGACGGGTTTGTTGCATTGTGCCCGGAACTCGACGTCGCGAGCCAAGGTGCGTCCATTGAGGAGGCGCGAACCAACCTGGTTGAGGCGCTCACGCTGTTTTTTGAAACGGCATCGGAGTCGGAAATCACCCACCGCTTTCACAGCGAAATTTTTGTGACGCAGGTTGAGGTGCCGGTTGGGTAAGCTCCGGGTTCTTTCCGGCTCAGAGGTGTGCCAAATTCTCGAACGAAATGGATTCGTCACAGTTCGCCAGCGAGGCAGCCATCGACTTATGCAAAAGCATCTGGAAGGGACAACGATAACCGTTCCTGTTCCACTTCACAATCCGGTTCGGCGCGGCACGCTCTTGAGCATGATTCGACAGTCGCAACTTCCTAAATTCGTGTTCGAAAGCGAGAAATAAACAGCCGTTCAAAGCACGATTTGGGAACTGGAAGCCGGATGCGGCTATTTTCTTTGGGCTCTTGGCCGGGTCGAAGGTGAAGCTCAGCGATTAACTACAACAGCCTGAAATTAGCGAAATCTGGCACACGGCGGCGGTACCGTAATGAAATGAATGGGTGCGGACTGCCGGCGCGTTCACGTCTCGCCCGAACACACGGCGTGGCTACTACAATAAGCCCGGAGATGTCGGAACGTGATTGAAATGTCGCCGGACCCCGGGCTCAACCGCAGCTGAAGATGGAAAGAGTTCCGTATCGTGCGACGTCGGGTTCGACATTGTACGAAGGTCTTCGATTACCGGTTACGATTCTGCTCGATAACGTTCGGAGCATGTACAACGTAGGCGCATTTTTTCGCACAGCGGACGGGGCTGGAGTGGAACGGTTACTGCTGAGCGGGATCACCGCTCACCCGCCACATACAGCGATACGGAAAACCGCGTTAGGGGCCGAAGACCGCGTTCCGTGGGAAGCCGTTCCAGAGCCGAACGCCGTCCTGGGCGAACTGCGCACAGCAGGCTACGAGATTGCCGCGATCGAGACCAGCACGCGAGCGGTGGATATATTCGACTGGACTCCCCGGTTCCCAGTATGCGTTGCTTTCGGGCATGAGGTGGACGGGTTGCCCTCGCAGTTGCTAGAGGCCTGCGACACGCACGTGCGCATCCCCATGCTGGGTTTGAAACACTCGCTTAACGTAGCAAGCGCCGGGGCAATCGTGATGTATGAACTTCTGCGAAAGTATCGCGCGCTCCACGGCCGAGCAGGCGTGTTCAGTTGATGGGACGCCAGGCGCGGCCGTCTTTGGCCAGCAACTCGTCTGCTTCAGCCGGGCCTTGACCGCCCGCCGCATAATTCGGGAAATTGGTCGGCGCGTGAGACCCCCAGGTATCGAGGATCGGTTGCACAACCGCCCACCCGGCTTCGATGTTATCGGCGCGCTGAAATAGCGTTTGATCTCCTAGCATGACATCGTAGATCAGGGTCTCGTACCCGGTGGACGGAGCCGTACCGAAGTAGTCCCGGTATTTGAAGTCCATGCGAACGTCACCCACTTTCATGGTCGGTCCAGGTATTTTCGCCCCAAACTCGAAGGCGATTCCTTCATCCGGTTGGATGCGCAGGAGCAGCCAGTTGGGAACGGATCTGCGCAAACCGGCGTCTCGCAGAAAGCCAGCTGGAACATCTTTGAACTTGATGGCGATCTGGGTTTTTCTTCTCGCAAGGCGCTTGCCTGTCCGTATATAAAAAGGCACACCGGACCAACGCCAGTTATCGATGGTTAGCTTCATCGCCGCGTAGGTCTCGACGTTTGAGTTGGGGGCCACATCCTGTTCTTCCCGATAGCCTGGAACCTTTTCTCCGCAAATTTCGCCCGGACCGTATTGTCCCCGAACCGCGCTGCACGAATTGTTCGCAGTACAGATGCGGACCGCCTCAATGAGCTTGGCTTTTTCGGAGCGAACATTCTTTGCGGTGAAGCTGTTCGGTGCTTCCATGGCTGTAACCGCAACCAGCTGGAATCCGTGATTTGGAATCATGTCACGCAAAGCTCCGGTCGTTTCGTAAAAATGCCCCCGCTTCTCAACGCCGACTGTTTCAGCAACCGTAATCTGCACGTGATCGATCCGATCGCGATTCCAGAGTGGTTCGAAAAGTCCGTTGCCAAAGCGAAACAGCATGATGTTCTGGACTGTTTCTTTGCCGAGGAAGTGATCGATCCGGTAGACCTGGTCTTCTTTGACAACCTTTAGGATCTGTGCGTCCAGAGCCTCTGCCGAAGCTAGGTCATGCCCGAATGGCTTTTCTATTACGATCCGCCTCCAGTTGCCGTTATCCTCTGTGGCCAAGCCGCTCTGCCCGAGCTGCTCCACGACGGTTCCGAAGAAACGATCGGCGATCGCGAAATAGAACAGATAGTTGCCGCTGGTCGCGTGCGATTTGTCGATGTCCGCCAGTTTGGCTTTTAAAGTTTGATAGCTGTCCGGGTGAGTTAAATCGCCCTTCATGTAATACATTCTGGATGTCAACCACTGCCAGACATCCTTGTTCATCTGTTGTTCGCCGGAAGCCGATCCTTTTACGAACCCCTCAGTCATCGCGACCAGCTCATTGCGCCAACTCTCATCGGTGTAATCGGCCAGGTCGAATCCTAAAATCGAGAACTCTTTCGGCAAGAGTTCGGCGCAGGCTAAGTTGTAAAGAGAGGGAACTACCAGTCTTCTTGTTAGATCGCCTCCTGCACCGAAGATCACCAAGCAGCATGGTCCTGCAGGATGTGCTCCGCTGGCTTTATCGTGTGGCACGCTAATTATTTCCTCTTTTCATCTGGACCTGGGAACGATTGCTAAACTGATTCCACCTCTTAGTGATGCGGAGCATCTAGGAAACTCATCAGGTAAACCATGACATTGGGGCAGCAGTTCGCATTTTTACTGATTCTGGCGATCCCCATCGCGTGTATTGCGTGGACCGTCACCCACGAAGAAGTCTTTCGTGAGCCGCGGGAGTGGTGCAAAAAGAATAGCGAGCAATGCAGAAAAGCCCTTCAGCGCAAGTTTTTCTACCTATTCACTTGCGAGTATTGCTTCAGCCACTACGTGACTGTTGCATTTTTAATAATTACCCGATTCAAGCTGCTGTACTTCGACTGGCGCGGCTATTTGGTCAGTTTCTTTGCGCTGGTTTGGGTGGCGAACATTTATATGAACATTTATGCTCGAGTACGTCTCGAAATCAAGCGCGAACGTGTCGAAATTGCCGTTCAGGAAAAGGCGATGGAGACGTCGGAACCGGCGTCAGCAGTTCGCTAGCTCGCGGGTTTGCCGAGCAGTTTTGTCTGGTCTTCTTTCGTGAGTTCATCGAATAACTGAGTGAAGACCGCGTTACTCCAGCCGAAGCCGGCCTGGTTTGCGCTGTATCCGTAATGGATCTGAGACTCGACATTCGAACTGCTGTTCACCACATCGTACTTTTCAACAATAAAGCCACGCCGGAGAAAGTCGTTGTGAATAAGGGTTAGCCACTTCATCGAGATTCGTTCCGCGTCGTCTTTGTAGCCGTATTTTCGGAGGCCTTCGACGGCAATCATCTGCAAGGGCGCCCATCCGAATGGCGAGTCCCACTGATTTCCGCTTACATGTGTGCTGGTCTGCAGACCGCCATTTTTTTCGAAGAGAACCAAATTCTTTTCGACGCGCGCGGCCTGCTCTTTGCTGGCGAGGCCTGCCCACAAAGGATAAAAAGTTGTGAGGAAAGGATAATGCCTGCGAGTCTTGGTTGCGAAGTCATAGTCCAGGTACAGACCGTCTTTGTCGTCCCACATCAGCTTGTTAATGCGCTCGGCCCGCTCGCGTGCCCGGTCGCGCCACGTGCTCATTTCGTCGGAGCGGCCAAGCGTCTCCCAAATATCCGCAGTCTGCATTTCCATCAAGTAGAGCAGCGAATTTAAGCAGACCGGGTTGTAATGAATAATGTCGATGTTGAAGGGGCCGAAGCGGTTCGACGGATCGAATCCGGATTCGCGCATGGACCGGTCGCCCTTATAGAAAAGGCTGGTCAGTTCGTCTGTCTTGCGATCGTAGTATTGACTTACATTGTAGTCAGGTATCTCGTGAGTCTTGAAGTAGTCTTTGACGAGTTCGTAGTGATTCCTGCCCGCTGCATCGTGTTCGGCCGAGACCACTTCAGGAGCAGGACCTTCGCCGAAATCCCAATAGCGGGCTAACCCGGTTTCCGGAATCAGGTGCGGCTCTGTCGCCCATAGTTTGTAATACTGTTCGATCGAGGGCAGCGCATCCGCAAGCCATTTCTTGTCGTGCGTTTTGTTGTAAACTCCCAAAACCATTTGAGTCAGAAATGGCGGTTGGGAACGGTTCAGGTAGTAAGTCCGGTTGGCATTTAGTACTTTGCCTCCGTAGTTCTTCACCTGATACAGGAAGTTATCCGCCATGTCTTTGGCGTGATCGAGGTCGTGATCCCGAAGCAAACCGACTTCAATAAAAAAGCTATCCCACCCGTACATCTCATTGAAACGGCCGCCCGGAACTACATAAGGTCTGGGTAAGTAAAGCAGGCCCTGTTCTTGTATGTTGTTTATGTCGACCGGAAGCGGCCGGATAGAGATCGTCTTTAGGCCTGCATCGGAAATTTCGCTTTTGAGTTCCTTCTCGACTTTTGTGACATCCTCGGTACGAGGTATGTAGACGGGCCATCTACCATCCGGGTCCGGATGGAATTTGGGATCGACTGCGGCGATGGGAAGAGTGCGGTTCGAGCGCCTGAGCACCTTCCAGGTTTGGTCGATGTATTGGAGTATGTCGGTGGTCTGAGCCGGCGGAGAAGGGTTCTGTCCAAGCGCCCCTATAGCAAGTGCGCAGAGAAAAGCGACACAGCAGGTTTTACAAACAACCGGGTTAACTCTCTTCATGTTCTCCCTGGGATCACAATTTATCAGTAATTACCACCGGAACGATACCGTTTGGTCCTGATATCCGCTGCCGCCGGGCATGTGCAGCACTAACTTGCTCCCGCTCAGTTCTCCGCCTTGCGCCGAGATGCCGGACCGATTGAGTCGAACGGCAAGCGTGTAGGAACTGCCGCCTGGCGCGGAAAAGCTGAAGCTGGCTTCGCGAGCACCCTGGCTCTGACCTAGCACCTTCAGCTGCGCTGTTTCTGCGCCCGGCAGGGGCAAATTGGCCGGAATCGCTAACTCGACAGGATCGAGCGGAACGGAAAGCGTTTTGCTCGCAGCGGATTTTTCGGAGCACTGCTTCTCCGGCGAGTTCTGGCTTGCCAGACAAAATAGTTGTGAGTTCCGCGCTTTGGCTTCGATTATCAAGTGGTCGCCGGTACGCCGGTATTGAAGATCGACTGAGATAGATCCGAGCGGTACGTTGTGTAGTTCGGCGCCGTCCCAATCGGCCGGAAGATGCGGCGCTAATCGCAGAGTATGGTTCAGCGCGTCCCAATCGAGACCGAAGAGACCGCGGAGGGCAGGGGACAAAACCATGGCCGACGACCAGAGTTGGTGCGAACTACTTCGACCAAGCGGCTGGAAAAACTCTCCGGAGAGCAGTTCCGTTACGGAGCCGAGATCCTGGGTCCAGGTCATCTCGGCATTCTGCATGAGATGAGCATAGCCGGAGAGAGAATGCCCCGCTCGATACTCGGCGAGCGAAACCCAGCCGGTGAAGAGCGGCCATATCGAGCCTTGGTGATAGCTGATCGGATCGAAGAAACTCGTTTTGGCACTGATGTCGCGGGTGCCCCAATCGGTTGAGAATTCCGGCGCGGCCCAACGCGACAGCATCGGACCTGCGTTCTTGAGCGCGAGAGTCCCGTCCCACCAGGCGACTGCGGGATAAATGCTTGCGGTTTGATCGAGAGAGCCGTTCGGATTTCTGCTGAATGCGTAGAATTTGTTCGAAGCGTCGTAGAACTCGGTCTCGATCTTCGTGGCGATGTCGGTGGCTTTTGTCTTGGCCGAACTCGCAAGAGCAGCGTCTCCGACCAGCGCCGCCAAATGCGACATGGCTGTCGATGACTGCTGGTCGACAGCCGCCATATAGATCTCCTCTTTCGGCATGCCTTGTGGCCACGATTCGACCCATCCGGTGCCCTCCTTGTTGTCATAGATGCCGTCGTTTGCCAGGTGCGCTTGCGTGAACTCGTATGCTTTGCGCACGATTGGCCAATTAGTTTTTAGATACTCGACGTCACCGCTTGTTCTCACGTAGTCCCACATTGCCATCACCAATAATGGCGTGGAATCAGCGGAGGCGTAGAAATACGGCGTCTGTTTCCAGTCGAGAGCATCGGCCGATTGTGAATACTCGTGCATGATTTTGCCGTCCTCTCGTTGACGCTTGAATAGGAAGTCGAGCGCGCGGCGCGTTAGCGCGAAGTCACCGTAGCTGTTGATGGCGTAGGTGGTCCAGAGCGTGTCTCGTCCGAAAAACCAGGCGTAGCCGGGGCGCGCCGAATCGGCGGATTCGTAGTAGCCTGCGATGAGTCCGATTTCGGCGTGATACTTCACTTGCGCCTGATCGATGGCGAGTTCGGCCCAGCGTAGCGCTTCGTCGATGCGGTGATCGGGCGTTACAGCAGTTAACCGCGTGTCGAAAAAATGTGAGTAGTAGTGCTGAGTGTCCGCATAGAGCTCCGGCAGGGCCGAGTTGACTTCGTTCACTTGCGTGGTCATGGAATCGCCTTGCGCAATCGCCATAATCAGCGGAAAAATCAGACCACGATCTTTTTGAGGATCGAAGCTTAACTTCAACTCGAGCGGATAGGTTTGCGGATGTTCCTGGTAGGGAACCATAATCCCGGGCTTGGTGTTCGGCATGGCCACGACGGCGGAAAACTTCGGATCGTCTGTGTGCAGGATGTAGTAACCGCTCGAATCCGCGGACACCCACTCACCACTCGGTCGGCCGTGATTCGGCGCGGGCCACATGTGCAGCATTTCCGGTGTGAAAGAGAAGGTCAGTTCCAAGGGCCGGATCGCTTCGATCTCGAAGTACACGGCTGTCGCGGCGGCCGGAGCATCGCTGCCGCGCGAAGCAAACATATGCTGATGAATGGTGAACGCGGCGTGCGAGTAAGTGATGATTGTTTCGGCCGGCGTCACTTGTATCTCGGCAGCCAAGGCGTTCACATCGATAGGCACGGCGTAGTCCGCTAACTCTGCCCTGATTCTGAAGTCGCTGAGAATCTTCACCGGCCATTGCCACGCCTCAAACCTACCGTTCTGACGGCCGAGAAGCGCGCCGTGTTCGCCTGCAACAGTCCAGGGCATCCCCGGAACGCAAGGCGCAAGGATCTGCAAAGCGCCCGGAGTTACCGAAAAGTTTTGTGAGGGTTGCAAACCCGCCGCCTGCGAAGTAGAAGCCGCAAACAACAGAGTGAGGGACAGCCGGTGGAGCATACTTCCTGATTCTATTCATTCCGGCGTGATAAATCTGGTTCTTCCATGCAGCCGATCGTGCAACTCTCCCTGGACCTAATCGACCTAGACGAAGCGCTCCGTACAGCAGAGATCGCTTTGCGGGCAGGTGTGGACTGGCTCGAGGCCGGTACGCCGCTCATTCTCGCGGAAGGAACGCGCGGTGTAAGAGAACTGCGTGGTCGATATCCCCACGTTCCGATCGTTGCAGATCTGAAGATCATGGACGGGGGCTGGTTAGAAGCCGAGATGATGGCCAAAGCCGGCGCGAGTATGGTGGTTGTGATGGGCCAGGCTCATACGGAAACGATTGAGCTGGTCGTGAAAGCAAGCCGGGATTTCGGAGCAAAGACGATGGGGGACAACATGGCGATGCCTGACCCTGTAGAGGGTGCGCGACAGCTGGAAGAACTCGGTTGCGATTACATTGTTCATCACATCGGTTATGACATGAGAACGGTGCGCAGACAGCGCGGCGAGCATGCTCCGACACCGCTCGACCGTTTGCGGGAAGTAGTCGAAGCCGTTGGAGTGCCGGTGCAAGCCGTGGGAGGACTGACGCTCGAGCAGGCGACAGAGACTCCGGCTTACGGAGCGCCGTTGGTGGTGATTGGCGCTCCGCTTGCCATCGACGCGCATGCGTTTCGCACAGCGGAAGGGGATCTCGAGGGAACGCTCCGTTTGATTTGCGAGAGAGTTCATGCTTATGGCGACGTTACAGTGGGCAAGGGGGTGAAGGCGTGACGAAAAGCATGCCCGGTCTGGTGAACTATGGCCGCGAGCCGTTGTCGGTCGAAGTTCGCGATGTGCCGGTACCGGAGATTGGGCAAAATGACGTGCTGCTGCGGGTCGGTGCCGTGAGCGTCTGCGGCAGCGATCTGCATCAATGGCGCGGCTCACATAGCTGGCCTGTCAACTATCCCTGCATCCTCGGCCATGAGTTTGCCGGAACCGTTGCACAAGTTGGATCTGGTGTGACGAAGTTCCGCGAAGGCGATCGCGTTGTCAGCGAGACGGCGGCTGTGATCGATGAGACCTCTCCTCTGAGCCGTGCCGGCATGTATAACCTCGATCCTTCGCGGCGTGGGTTTGGATATGGAGTGAACGGCGCGATGACCGAGTATGTGCGCGTGCCGGAGCGCTGCCTTCATCGTCTGCCTGGCGATCTTCCGTTTGAAAAAGCTGCGCTGACGGAGCCGTGTTGCGTGGCTTATAACGCAGTTTGCGTGAACGGGCGTGTGCGGCCGGGCGATTCGGTTCTTGTGCTTGGTCCGGGACCGATTGGGCTTCTCTGCGCCAAAATGGCAAAGCTGAGTGGAGCAGGGAAGGTGATTGTGGCGGGCCTGCCTGCCGACAAGTTTCGCTTTAGCGTCGCTCGTCAAATCGGAGCGGACGTCACTCTCGACAGCGGTGTCGTCGAATATGTCTCCCAACTGGGCGATGGCTTAGGCGTCGACGTTGCGATCGACTGCTCCGGCGTGTCTGTCACCTTGCAAATGGCTTTGCAGGCAGTTCGTCCGGCGGGCCAAATCATCAAAGTTGGTTGGGGGCCTCAGCCATTGCAGTTCAGTCTCGATCCGCTTGTCCAAAAGAACGTCACCATCACCGGTAGCTTCTCGCATAACTGGCCTGTCTGGGAACGCGTGATTTCGATGATTGTCTCCGGCCAGATCGATCTCGATCCGATTATCAGCCGGGTCTGCAGCCTTGAGAACTGGCACGAGTGCTTCGAAAAAATGGAAGGCGGCGAGTACGTGAAAGCTGTCCTGAAGCCGTAATGCCGCTGAAAGTTTCCGCGTTTCCCAAGTGCTACCTCGAGACGATTGCGAACGGGCAGATGTCGGTTTTTGACTGGATCGAAATGGCGAAACAGCTCGATGCCGATGGGCTCGAAATGTACTCGGGGTTTTTCACTAGCTTCGAAGCGAGTTATCTGGATAGCGTCGGTGAAGCGATCGCGTCGGCAGGTTTCGCTATGCCGATGCTTTGCTGTTCGCCTGACTTTACTGCGCCGGATGCTGACGACCGAAAGCGCGAAATTGAGCGCGAGGCGCAGATGATCGGTATTACTCGCCGGCTTGGCGGGCGGCGAGCCGTGTGCCGTGTTTTGAGCGGGCAGCGTTATCCGACTCTCAGCTGGGAGCAGGGCAGGGAATGGGTTCTTGAAGCGATTCAGGAGGTGCTTCCCGTGGCGCGAGAGCACGATGTGGTGCTTGGAATGGAAAACCATTACAAGGACGGGTTCTGGCAGTATCCCGAATTCGCTCAGAAAGCGGATCGGTTCGTAAGTATTGTGCAGAGTGTGGAGGATCGCGCTTACTTTGGCGTTCAATACGATCCTTCGAATGCCATAGTTGCGGGCGATGACCCGATCGAACTGCTAGAGCGTGTCGCGGATCGTGTCGTCAGCATGCACGCGAGCGACCGCTATCTTGCCAAAGGTACGACTTTGGAAGACTTGCGCCAGAACGATGGAACCTTGGGCTACTCGCCTGACCTGCGGCATGGAGTGACGGGAAAGGGCTTGAACGACTACGACGCGATCTTCCGCATCCTTGCCGGACAACGCTATTCTGGCTGGGTCAGCATCGAAGACGGCATGAATGGGATGGAAGAGATGGCCGAATCGTTAGAGTTTCTGCGGAAAATGAGCGCCCGCTACTTCGCGGCCTGACAGCTACGCGGGCTTGACGCTGTCCATCAGCGTGAAGAAGCCTTCCGCAAAGGTGGGGTGAATGTAAATCGCGCCCTTGAGCAGCGTGTAAGGTTTATCGGCCAGTATCAGGGTGCTCAGGATTTGAACAAGCTCGCCGCCCTCAGTCGAAAGTATCGCTGCGCCAAGAACTTTATCGGTCTCCCCGTCCACGACAATTTTCATCATGCCCGCTGTCTCACCGCGTTCCAGAGCGCGCGCAACGTACGTCATGGGAATCATGCCGATCTTCAGTTTTCCGCCTAGTTTGCGCGCCTCCTTCTCTGTCATCCCGACCCGGCCCAGCGCCGGATCCGTAAAGACGGCATAAGGAACGATGCGCGTTTTGGTGCTCAGGTTCTGGCCTTCGTAGACGTTCCCGTAAATGATTTGATAGTCGTTATAGGAAATATGCGTGAAGGCGGGCCCACCGGTGACGTCGCCTATCGCCCAAATGTCCGGTTCGCTTGTCTCTAAGCGATCATTGACGATGATGTAGCCTTTGTCGTCCGTTCGAACACCTGTCTTCTCGAGATCCAGATCCTTTGTTTGCGGCGTTCGCCCGGCAGCAACGAGCAGATGCGATCCCGTGATCACTTGTGTGCCGTTTTGAGTTTCAACCGTAATTGAGACATTTCCTGCGTCTCCTGCGGCTCTGGTAGCGCGTGCGTTTAAAAGAATTTTGAGTCCCTCGGCCTCCAGGCTCTTCTGCAATTCCGCCGCGATATCCTCGTCCTCTTTCGGCAAGATTTGTGCCCCGTTCTGAACGATCGTCACTTCGCTCCCAAAGCGGCGGAACATCTGCGCAAACTCTAGGCCGACGTAGCCGCCTCCCAGCACCAGCAAGTGCGAGGGCGCCTGTTCGATTTCCATGATGCTGACATTGGTCAAGTACGGCACGGAATCTATTCCTTGAATCCTTGGAATAGCCGGTTTCGAGCCAGTATCGAGGAAGATCCGCTTGCCTTGCAAAACTTCGTTTCCGACTTGGACTCGCTTTGGACCAATGAAACTGGCTTGTCCACGGTACAGGTCCGGCAGTCCTGGGCCGTTCACCTTCTTCTCCCAACCGGACCGTCCCGCCTCTACGCGCTCGTTCTTGCGGCGCAAAACAACTTTCAAATCGACGGTTACGTCGCTCGCGTGAACGCCCCACCGATTTGCGTTGCGCGCGTAATGCGCAACTTGCGCACTGGCGACCATTGTCTTGGTCGGGGTGCAACCAGTATTGATGCACGTTCCCCCGAGCTGATCCGATTCGATCAGAGCGACATGCTCGCCTCTTTGTGCCAAAGCTTGTGAAAGCGGGTTTCCACCCTGGCCCGACCCGATGATGATCGAGTCATATCGCTGTGCCTTATCTGTCATGAGAGGAGGTCCTTCCCTGTCGCGCTCGTCTGTAGAGTACCTCGGCCTTTTACCGGGGCCGAAACTTTGTAAGCTTTCTCTCGATCCCACACATTGAGTCATCTATAAGACATGGCGACCGGCGGACAAATTCCAAAGCGGCAGTTTGGCAAAACTGGCGTAGAGATCTCGGCGCTCGGTATGGGCGGGCATCATCTCGGGGACGCGAAGGACCAGAAAACGGCGGAAGAAATCGTAACCCGGGCGATCGATGGTGGTGTCAATTTCTTCGACAACTGCTGGGAATATCATCGCGGCAAGTCCGAGGTCTGGCTTGGCGGCGCACTAAAAGGAAAGCGGCAGCAAGTATTTCTCATGACCAAGGTCTGCACGCACGGCCGCGATAAGGATCTGGCGATGCGCATGCTAGAGGAGTCGCTGAATCGCCTGCAGACCGATCATCTGGATCTCTGGCAGATACACGGAGTTTCTTTCGACAACGATCCGGAGCTCTTTATACGGCCAAATGGCGCGGCGGAAGCTCTCGTTCAAGCGAAGAAGGAGGGTAAGGTTCGGTTCGTCGGGTTTACCGGTCACAAAGATCCCAAAATTCATTTGGCGATGCTCAAGACCGGGTTTCCGTTCGACGCTGTTCAGATGCCGCTAAATCCTTTCGACGCCACTTTCCGCAGCTTCGAAACCCAAGTTCTGCCGGAGGTCAACCGCCGGGGAATGGCGGCACTCGGAATGAAGCCGTTAAGTGGGGCGGGTCCGGCCATTCAAAAAGGCGTATTCACCGCAGAAGAGTCTCTCCGTTACGCCATGAGCTTACCCGTTGCTACGACGATCACCGGCATGGACAAGCTGGATGTAGTCGACCAGAATCTCAAAATCGCGCAAGGCTTCGAACCTCTTGCGGCAGAAGAGATGAATGCTCTTCGACAGCGCGGAGGGCAGTACGCGGATGGAAGATTCGAACTCTACAAAGTTTCGATCAAGTACGACAATCCCGAAGCCCGTCTAGCACACAACTATCCGCTAGACATGCAGTCGAAGGAAGTCAAAGAGATGATGCACATCGTAGAGAACACAGGTAAACCGTTCGCACCTGCCAAGTAAATCATGTCCAAGAGAAACGATACTCGACGCCGATTCCTTCAGGAGGCGGCGCTTTTAGGAGTTGCGACCACGATGGCAAAAGGGGCAAGCGGATCCATTCCGAAACGTCCGCTCGGGAGCAGCGGGCTTCAAGTCTCGATCATTGGAGTCGGTGGGTATCATCTTGGCTCGGCCGAGACCGAGGACGAAGCCAAGGCGATCGTGCAGAATGCGCTGGACAGCGGCATCAACTTCTTCGATAACGCGTGGGAGTACCACGATGGCAAGAGCGAAGAGTGGCTCGGCGCCGGTCTAGGAAGGCGGCGTGATGAAGCTGTGCTGATGACAAAGGTTTGCACGCATGGCCGCGACAAGAAAATTGCGATGGACATGTTGGAGCAGTCGTTGCGCCGGCTTAAGACAGATCATCTCGATGTTTGGCAAATTCACGAAGTGGTATACGAGAACGATCCCGATTTGATCTTCAGGCCGAACGGCGTAGCAGAGGCCTTGGAGGAAGCTAAGAAACAGGGGAAAGTTCGGCTGGTCGGTTTTACCGGTCACAAAGACCCCTCGATACATCTCAAAATGCTGTCACACGGTTTCCCCTTCGATACGGTGCAGATGCCGCTTAACGCGTTCGACGCGACATTCCGCAGTTTCGAAGAACACGTTCTTCCAGAGGCTCGCAAGCGCGGCATGGCCGTGTTCGGCATGAAAAGCTTGGGCGGTAGCGGAGAGATGATCAAGTGGGGTGCGATTACCCCAGCCGAAGCGCTGCGCTACGCCATGAGTCTTCCCGTCACAACAACGATCAGCGGAATGAACTCGATGGAAGTGCTGAAGCAGAATCTCGAAATCGCAAGTAACTTTACGCCCATGACGGAACACGAGATGGCCGCCCTTCGAAAGCGTTGCAGTGCTGAAGCGGCGGACGGTCACCTGGAGCTTTTCAAGACAACGACCAAGTACGACGGTAAAATCGGACGTGAACAACACCAGTTTCCGACGGAAGAAGAATTACCCGCCTAAGTGTACCTGGCTTTTTGTTCTGTTCGTCCCTCGCAGAGTCGGCCTAGGCCTTCCTGCCTAGAACTCTAAGGTCGTGTGTAAATGTGGATAGTTCATCTTGCACTTAGGCGTCCGTATACCTTTGTTGTCTTTTCTGTCCTGGTGCTCATTCTCGGCGCGATCGCCGCGATCGTCACGCCTAAAGACATCTTTCCGAATATAAACATCCCAGTCGTCAGCGTGGTCTGGTCGTATACCGGGCTGCCTCCCGATGAGATGGAGAAGCGCATCGTAACGGTCTGCGAGCGCGCTATGACGACCACCGTCAACGACATCGAGCACATGGAATCGGAGTCTTACAGCGGCGTCTCGGTGATTCGTGTTTACTTCCAACCCAAGGTGAAAGTCGAACTCGCAGTGGCGCAGATCACTGCGATAGTCCAAACCATTTTGCGAGTGCTCCCGCCGGGCACCTTTCCGCCGAACATCCTTAAATACGACGCCGCGAGCGTCCCTGTGCTGGAGCTGGGGCTTTCGGGACAAGGCCTTACCGAGCAGGATCTGTACGATCTAGGGCTGAACTTCATCCGCACTCGCCTGGCAACTGTTCAGGGCGCCTCCCTTCCGCTTCCATGGGGTGGGAAAAGCCGCCAGATTATGGTCGATCTCGATCCCAGCGCTCTCTTTGCAAAACATCTATCTCCGGCAGATATTTCTTCTGCGCTCAGCGCCCAGAATTTGATCTTGCCTGCCGGTACTGCTCGCGTCGGAAACATTGAGTATCTGGTCAAGACGAACAGTAGCCCTTTGGCCGTTTCCGCCCTGAACGATCTGCCAGTGCGTGCTTCCAACGGTGCTGTAGTTTTTATGAAAGACGTCGCCCAAGTCCGCAATGGCTACGCGGTGCAGACCAATGTTGTGCGTGAAAACGGCCATCGTTCTTCCTTTCTTACCGTTTTGAAAAACGGTCAAGCCTCGACTCTCGATATCGTGAACAGCATCAAGAAGGCGATCCCCAGAGTGAGGGCCGACCTTCCTCCGGCGTTGCAAATCACACCGCTGTTCGATCAGTCTGTGTTCGTGCGCTCATCGATCAACGAAGTGCTGCGCGAAGCGAGCATTGCCGCGTTTCTCACGGCATTGATGATCCTGCTTTTCCTTGGCAGTTGGCGCAGCACGCTCATTGTTTGTGTCTCCATTCCGCTCTCGATTCTGACCTCCATCTGCATCCTGGCTGCGCTTGGCGAAACAATCAATGTCATGACGCTCGGCGGACTCGCTCTCGCCGTTGGGATTTTAGTTGACGACGCGACGGTAGAACTCGAAAATACCCACCGCAATCTCGAAACGCCTCACAAGTCGCTGGTTCACGCCATTCTCGATAGCGCCAGCCAGGTCGCTGCACCAGCGCTGGTTTCAACCCTTTCCATTTGCATCGTGTTTCTGCCTGTGCTGCTCTTAACCGGCGCGGCCAAATATCTCTTCACGCCGCTTGCAATGGCTGTTGTGTTCGCGATGTTGGCTTCCTACTTTCTGTCGCGAACGCTTGTGCCCACGATGATGCACTATCTTTTGCCGGCCGAGGTCCCGCTTTATCAGCGCGAAAAAGATCAGCCCGAGCCGAAAGAAGCTCAGAACTGGGTCTGGCATGTGCATGAACGCTTCGATAAGCGTTTCGAGCGGCTGCGAGATCGTTACCATGGCTGGCTCGAGTGGACATTGCACAACCGCGCAATTGTTCTGGCGCTTTTCGCCACTTTTGTTGTCGGATCGTCTCTGCTTACCCTTGTCATCGGGCGCGATTTCTTCCCGTACGTCGATTCCGGTCAGATGAAGTTGCATGTGCTGCCCCCGCAGGGTACTCGTATCGAGCAAAGCGAAGTAATTTTCGCCGCAATCGAAGCGGAAATTCGCAAGATTCTGCCCACAGGCAGGATCGACATGATTCTCGACAACATCGGCCTGCCGAGCGGAGGTGTGAATCTTGCCTTTGGCAACAACACGACCATCAGCAACTCCGATGGGGATATCCAAATCTCTTTAAAGCCAGGTGCAAGGCAAACTCAGGAGTTCACTCGCGAGTTGAGGCAAAGGCTAGCCCAGAAATTCCCCGAAGAGACTTTCTTCTTTACGCCTGCAAACATGACGAACCAGATTCTGGACTTCGGTTTACCTGCGCCGATCGATTTGCAAGTGGTGGGGCGCAACCCACAGCAGAATTATCAGATCGCTCAGGATCTCCTTCGCAAGGTCCGAGTTATTCCGGGCGTGGTGGATGCCCACATTCATCAGGAGGTTTCCTATCCAACGGTTCAAGTGAATGTCGACCGAATCAAAGCCGAGCAACTCGGACTTCGCCAGACCGATGTTGCAAGCAGCATGTTGATTTCTTTGTCCGGCACGGGCCAGACTGCTCCTAATCAATGGCTCAATCCGCAGAACGGTGTTAATTATCAGGTGGTCGTGCAGAGTCCTCTTTACCGGATGGATTCCTTCGATGCTTTAAAGCGCACTCCCGTCACTGCCCAGAACGGAACCAATAGCCAATTGCTTGCGAACCTGGCAACACTTAAGCGCGATGTCTCGACTATTGTGGTCGATCATTACAACATCCAGCCAACATTCGATATCTACGCCGATGCCGACAAGCGAGATTTGGGCGGAGTGGCGAACGATATCGAAAAGATCATCAAACAGACCACAAAGCTTCCGGGCGGGACCACTCTCGAGCTGCGCGGCGAAGTCCAAACGATGGAGAACTCGTTCTCGCGACTGGAACTCGGCATCGGCTTCGCGGTCATCATTGTCTATCTGCTTATGGCCGTGAACTTTCAGAGCTGGATCGATCCGCTGATCATCTTGACGGCTCTACCAGCTGCTTTCTCGGGCATTTTATGGATGCTTTATCTGACCCAGACCACGTTTAGTGTTCCGTCGCTCATGGGCTCCATCATGACGATCGGCGTTGCTACCGCGAATTCGATTTTACTTGTTGTGTTCGCGAACGACGAACGCGCTACTGGGAAAGACCAACTCCAGGCGGCTCTTTCGGCCGGATTTACCCGACTCCGGCCTGTTTGCATGACGGCCCTCGCCATGATTATCGGAATGCTTCCCATGGCTCTCGCGTTCGGTGAAGGCGGCGAACAGAACGCGCCGCTCGGTCGCGCCGTGATTGGCGGTTTGCTGGTTGCGACGATAGGGACGTTGTTTATCGTTCCGATTATGTATTCACTGCTGCGCAAAGCGGCGCCGGTCAATTACGACGAACTCATCGACAAGGAATACAAGGGCGAAGCCCAGGCCTCCTGACTATGCCGATCATCGACGAGCCGATTGGCCGTACACCTGTGGCAGCGAAGCATCGTCACTCACCCGTTTACTGGCTTGTTTTCGTTCTGCTGATAGCAGCGGCAGCAGTTGCAATTTTCTTCATTGGCTGGCTGCCGCGCCATAAAGTAGAAGAAGAAACGAACAGACAGGCCAATGAGGAGAGAAGTTCTTTACCGAAGATACGGGTGGTCAAGATTCGCCGCGCTCCAGCCGAGAGCGAGCTTCTGGTGCCGGGAACGACGCAGGCCTACACGGAGGCGAACATCTATGCCCGTGCTTCCGGCTACCTTACGAAACGTCTGGTGGATATCGGCGACCGGGTTCACACGGGCCAGCTTCTCGCCATCATCGACGCCCCCGATCTCGATAAGCAAGTAGCGCAAGCACGATCTAACTTACGTCAAAGCGAATCGAACCTTGCCCAACTCCAGGCACAACTTCATCTAGCCGCGCTTACCTGGGATCGCTACAAAGTTCTGGTAGCCAAAGGTGTCTTTTCGCGGCAAGAGGGCGATACGCAGGAGGCCAACTACCGGGTGTCCGAAGCCAACGTGAGCACTGCTCAAAGCACTATACAAGCGAATCGGGACAACTTGGAGCGCCTAGTCGTTTTACAGGGATACGAGCGAGTCACGGCGCCTTTCGACGGCGTTGTCACCGCACGAAACATAGATGTCGGAACACTAATCACCGCTCAGGGCACCGGGAGTTCGAGTTCGTCGGCAACATCGCCCGGCACGACTCAGTCCGGCGCCGAAGGTAACAATGCGGGGTCTTCCGGCAACGTTTCTTCTTCGACGATGCCATCGACGGGCGGTGCACAAGGCGGAGCCATGTTCACGATCTCGGAGACGGGCCGTTTTCGAATCCTTGTATCTGTTCCTGAAGCTTACAGCTCCGTGGTTCGCGTTGGACAAAAAGCGGATCTGTTGATTCAGGAACTGCCGAATGAACGCTTTGTCGGCAGTGTGACGCGAACAGCCGCTTCCATCGATCAAAACACTAGAACGCTCCTCATCGAGGTGCAGGTCCGGAATCATCGGGGATTGCTTCTGCCAGGCATGTACGCGCAAGTCAACCTGATTCAATCGAAGGCCGTGCCGCCGGTTCTCATCCCTGGCGAGGCGATTGTGGTTCGCAATGGCAGGAACGTAGTTGCTTTGGTGCAGGATCAGACAGTCCATTTTCGACCGGTTGCTATAGGTCGCGATTACGGAAATGAAATCGAAATCACAAATGGACTGCAGCCCGGCGATGTTGTTGCAGTGAACGTGTCGGACGCAGTCAGGGAGGGCGGCAAAATCGAGCCTGATTTCGGCAAACAATCGGAGCAACAGCCCGGTGGACAAAGCGACAAACAGCCAAGTACCGAAGGGCAGTATGGCAACCAGAACCAGAGCAATGGGAGCACGAACCAATCTTCCGGCGGCAAAAAGAAGTAATGAGATCCGCGTTAGTTTTAATGCTGCTGTGGCAACAGGTTGTGCTCGGACAGGCTCTGCCGTCCGTTCCTGCTCAAACCAACAACGCTGCCGGAAGACCGAACCCCTCGCCGGTTTTGCAGCATCTCGAGACCGAAAGGACCGAGCCAAAGGATGAGCGAGCGAATAGTGTTCCGCGTGCATCGTTCTTCGACTTCTTAGCACCGTATCGGAAGCCCGATGCGGCGCCGTTGAAGCTCGGGCCGGCCGACCGCGCTCGTTCGCTTGTCCGTGACGGAAACATTTATCTTTCGCTCTACGATGCGATAGCCCTTGCGATCGAAAACAATCTCGACGTGGAAGTCGCCCGCTATGGGCTTTCGATCGCCGGGACGGAAGTGCTGCGCGCCAGCGGCGGCGGCGCCTTGCGCGGGATTGACTATTCCGTCGCGGAGAGCCCGACCGGAGTGGGCGGACCTGGGAGTCCGCTGCTCAATAGCGCCGCATCCTCGGTGACTCCCAGTACACCTACCGTTAATGACCTGACGTCGCTCAATGAATTAACCGAGACGCAAACCAATCTCTCTGTTCAGGGGCCGGCCGGTTATGCGGCGGGCCCGACAATCCCGACATTTCAGCCTACGTTTATCGGTCAGAATACCTATTTTCAGCGGTCTAACACGGCACTGCTCGCCGGCGCTACGCCGGGCTTAACAGGCGCTTTGCAACAGCCGCAAGCATTACACTTCGTCACTGCTAACTACGCCCTTGTCCAAGGGTTCGGTTATGGCACACAATTCGAAGTCGACCTGAACAACGCGGCCCAGGTGCTTTACGGCGATCAATCCAGATACAACCCTTTTTCCGCCCCAAACACGTCGGTAACGGTGAGCCAGCCATTGTTTCGCGGGTTCGGAAAAAACGTGAACCTTCGCTACATCCGTATCGCGAACATCAATCAAAAGATCTCCCGGCTGCTCTTTTACCAGCAGCTGATCAGCACGGTGTATGGTGTGGCCCGGCTCTACTATGACCTCGTCAGCTTAAACGAGAACACGCAAGTGAAGCGTGAGACGCTGGCCGCTGCTCGAAAGCTTTACGAAGATGACGCGGCACAGGTCGAGCAGGGAACGCTCGCTCCTCTCGAACTCACTCGCGCTCGCTCTCTGGTTACGTCTAGCGAATTAGATCTCATTCAAGCCGAGGGGCTGGTGCATCAGGAAGAAGTCATTCTCAAATCGCAACTTTCCCGTCTGGGTACGGCCGATCCGGTCCTGGCTAATCTTCCCATCAAGCCAACCGACCCGATCTCGATTCCTGCCGACTGACGAGACACGGCCTCTGAATCAGATGGTGCGAGAGGCTTTGTCCAACAGACCCGACCTTATTCAGGCATCGCTGCAAGTGCAAAGCGGACAAATTGCGCTCGAGGCCTCTAAGAATTCGACCTTGCCCGAGATCGACCTGGTTGGCAATTTTCAGACACGGGGTAGTTCGGAAGTTCCGTTTACAAACTTGGGCACGCCGGGAACCGGTCTGATCACGGCACCCACTGATTTGGGCATTGCAGGCCTGCGGACCTCCCGCATTTATCAAGCGGGCATTCAGCTGAACCTTCCGTTGAAGAATCACGTCGCTCAGGCGGATGCGGCCCGGGATCTGTTGGAAACCCGGCAGGCCGAAGCGAAGACACAGCTTCTTGCCAACCAGGTTAGAGAGCAAGTCGAAAATTCCGTTATCGCTCTTCAGACAGCGCGCTCTGCTTTGAACGCGGCCATAGAAAGCAGGCGTTACCAGGAGCAGTTGGTGGACGCCGAGAGAGATAAGCTCTCGGTTGGCGCCTCGACAAATTTCCTGGTCATCCAGCAAGAAAGCTATCTGGCACAGGCACGATCAACCGAAGTTGCGGCTCGAAGCGTCTGGATCAAGGCGCGTGTTGCCTTGGATCGCTCGGTAGGGGATTTGCTCGAGCGGAACGGTATCAGCTATTTGGATTCGCTGGAAGGCGGCGTGCCGGCTTCGCCGACGGGCCGCCCCTAGTAAGTTGAAAGGCCTCTACTTGGCGTGTACCACAGGCAGCGCAACCAGATGTTCGGATAAAAACCAGACTTGCGATTCGTTCGTGCGAATCACATTGCTTACGAATAGATCGTTCGTTCCGTCATCCCCGGCGTCATCCGCAGCCTTTGCGAACTCATGGCTTTCCTTGAGAATCAGCTCATGAGCTTCCAGCAATCGTGAAAGTTGCACCGGAACCTCTTCGCGTCCAATGGGCGGACGTTCTACCCGGGTTTGCTCGGCGACATCCTGCGGCATGGCCAGCGAAATACCGCCAAGCGCCTGAACGCGCTCGGCAATCAGATCGACCAGTTTGACCTGTTTCTTCCAATGTTCGTCGAACAACAGATGCAGCTGGTAGAAAGTGGGACCGGACAGCTGCCAATGATGCTTTTTGTACATGTCCCGCAGCATCATGGTGTCTGCGAGAACCTGATTCAAGTTACGCGTGCTTTCTAGACGAACCTCTTCCTCGAGCCCCGCTGGAATGTTTACAACCGTGCCGTAGTCCTGGACGATCTCTCCCCGCTGTCCGAGAACAGGGGCGGCTGGTTTGATGCCGGTAGTAGGTGTTTTGGCGTCGTGAGTTTCTGTTTTGGTCTTTGACATCTCACTCATCGGATGCGCCAAGACTCGAACCCGACCTAAAAACGCTTCGAAGGCACTCTACTTGAATTCCAGGATCTCTTTCTCTTTGCTCTTGGAGGCCTGGTCGATTTTGGAGATCTGGCCATCGGTGAGCTTTTGGATGGAGTCCAGAGCTTGCCGCTGCTCGTCTTCGCTAATGGTCTTGTCTTTCAGCAGCTTCTTGAGTTCTTCATTGGCGTCGCGACGGATGTTGCGCATTCCGACGCGCCGCTCTTCGGCGATGTGGCTTAGTTTTTTGGCAAGGTCTCGGCGACGTTCCTCGGTGAGGGGCGGGACGGGGATTCGAATGAGCTTGCCGTCATTCGACGGGTTAAGCCCCAGATCGGCGTTCCGGATCGCCTTTTCGATGGCGCTGATAGTAGAGGTATCCCAAGGCTGTACCGTGATCATGGCAGGCTCCGGTACGTGTAATTGGGCCACTTGATTAAGTGGAACCGGAGACCCGTAGTAATCGACGCGTACACTATCCAACAGGCCGATCGATGCACGCCCGGTGCGAATGCTCGTCATTTCGTGCTGAAGGTCGACAAGGACCTTATCCATTCGAGTACGGGCATTTGCCTCGACTTCACTCACGCTTTTGAAGTTGCTGCTACTCGGAGCGGCTGTTTGTTCTTGTTTCATATAGATCGAAGGGGTTAGCAGATTCTGGTGCCGATCGGCTCACCCATCGCCATTCGCATTATATTGCCGGAGGTCTTCAGGTCGAACACCATGATGGGCATCTTGTTATCACGGCACATAGCTACCGCGGATGCGTCCATTACACCAAGTGCTTTCGACAAGACTTCGGTGTAGCTGACTTCCGGATATTTCACGGCGTCTGGGTGCTTCTTAGGATCTTTGTCGTAAACGCCATCGACGCTTGTGGCTTTCGCGATGATCTCGGCGTGAATCTCCAAGCCGCGAAGTGTGGCGGCGGTGTCGGTTGAGAAGTAGGGATTGGAAGTTCCGGCGGCAAAGATCACGGCACGGCCCTTTTCGAGATGCCGGATTGCCCGTCGCCGAATGTACGGCTCGGCGACCTGATGCATCTGAATCGCGGTCATAACCCGGGTCGGAACTCCTTCCCGTTCGAGAGCATCTTGAAACGCCAGCGCGTTGATGACGGTAGCAAGCATGCCCATATGGTCACCGGTAACACGGTCCATGGAGTGCGCTGCGGCGGCCACACCGCGAAAAATGTTGCCGCCCCCTAGCACCAATCCCATCTGTACGCCTTTACGCGCTACCTCGGCCACTTCGCCGGCTAGCGCCTTTACACGCTCCGGATCCAGTCCGAACGACAAAGGACCCGCGAGCGCTTCGCCACTGATTTTAAGTAGTATTCGTCCGTATTGTGCCATCAAGTTTCCGGTCTACTGATAGATTGCAGCCTGACTCGCAAGCGACGGCGAGAAGCCCTATGCGGTCACTGGGAGCGGGCTCTCTTGGACGCCCGGAGCATCTAGGCTATCGCCCACTTTATACCGCACGAAGCGGCTAATGGTGATCGTATCGCCGAGTTTGGAGCCGGCGGTGCGGATCAACTCGCTAACCGAGATGGTATTTTCCCGGATGAACGGCTGCTCGAGCAGGCATATCTCTTCGTAGAACTTACTCATCCGGCCTTCCGCGATCTTGTCGACCATCTTCTCGGGCTTGCCCTCGTTCAGGGCTCGCTCTCTTTGAATCGAGCGCTCCTTTTCCAGGAGGTCTGCCGGAACATCTTCCTTGCCGACGAACTGCGGATTGGCCGCCGCGACTTGCATAGCGATATCGCGGACCAGAGTCTTGAACTCTTCTTTTTGGGCGGCCGAATCGGAGTTGGTTTTTACTTCGAGCAGCACGCCGATCTGCGAGCCGGTGTGAATGTAATGGCCGATCGTGCCCTCGCCATTCAATTCGTACACAACGAAACGGGAGATGTTGATGTTTTCGCCTAGCTTGGCGATTTTCGCTTTGACCAGTTCGCCGACTGTGTGGTCTTCATTGCCTCGCGTAAACTTCTGCTCGTAGAGCGCCTCATGCGCCTTGAAGTTGGCGCGCTCGGCTTCGGTGACTTCCTCCAAGCGGACGGCCTTTGGCTTGGTTTCCGCAATGTGCGCGGCAATGTCGCCGGCCAGACTCTGAAAATCCTCGGTGCGGGCGACGAAGTCGGATTCGCAATTGATTTCGACCAATACGCCGAGCTTCCCTTCGCCGCCGATGAAGGCGCTGATGAGCCCCTGTTTTGTGGACCGAGATTCTTTCTTGCTGGCACCCGCGATACCGCGTTTTCGCAATATGACCTCAGCTTCCGGCAGGTCGCCGTTTGCTTCCTGAAGGGCTTTCTTGCACTCCATCATTCCGGCGCCAGTACGCTCGCGAAGCTGCTTGACTAACTGTGCACTTATCTCAGCCATACTAATCCTCTCGAAACTTCTAAACTCTCTATACACACGGAAGGCGACCGGCCACTTCCGAGCAGCCGGTCGCCTATGTTATCCCCAGCCGAACAGCGAATTGATGCGCTGTCGCGGAGAAAACGTTACTATCTTCTGAGGCCTGCCCAAAACCTCCGGTCGCTGCGCTCGCGGCTCTGAAAAAGACCCCATCTGAATTCGGAGCCATAGCGAAGCGATTTGAGGCTCGTGCCGATGCCTTCTAGTGTTCGGCGACGGTTGTGCCGGCCGCCTCTTCGGGTGGTTCGCTTCCAGGACCTTTGCGCGGCGGTGTTTCGGGTTCGGCGCTGGTTGCCAGACTCTCCGACATAAGTTGCTCGGCATACTTCGGATCCAGGTACTGCGTATACTCTTCCGGAGTGTGCTCGGCGCCTGTTTCGTCGTCGCCCTCGCGAACGATTTTCTCAGCCGCGAAATCTTGCTCCGTTGCGAGAGAGCGTCCTTCTACGACCGCTTCGGAGATCTTGGTGGTGAACAGGCGAATCGCGCGCAGGGCGTCGTCGTTGCCGGGAATTACGTAATCCACTTCGTCGGGATCGCAATTGGTATCGACAACGGCCACGACCGGAATGCCCAGGCGGCGCGCTTCCTTGACTGCGATGGCTTCTTTGTTGGAATCGACAACGAACAGCAGATCCGGCAGACCATTCATATCTTTGATGCCGGCCAGATTCTGTTCGAGGTGCTTGCGCTCGCGCTCGAGCCGTCCGACTTCTTTCTTGGCGCGTCCCTCGTAGGAGTTCTCGGACGCCATCGCGTCGAGCTCTTTTAGACGCTTGATCGATCGCTGTACGGTGGTGATGTTGGTCAGCAGACCGCCGAGCCAGCGTTGGTTCACGTAAAACTGACCGGCCTTGGAAGCTTCTTCCGCGATGGCTTCCTGCGCTTGACGCTTTGTGCCGACGAAAAGAACCGTCTTGCCTTGCGCCGCCATCTCGCCCACATAGCGCATAGCGTCTTTGAAAAGCTTCAGCGTCTTCTGCAGATCGATGATGTAGATGCCGTTACGTTCGCCAAAGATATATTCCTTCATCTTTGGATTCCAGCGCTTGGTCTGGTGCCCGAAGTGAACGCCGGCTTCGAGCAATTCTTTCATTGAGATTGATGGCAAATTGCCTCCTTGAAGCGGACATAGCGAATCACGCGGCCCAAAGCGGATTTTGCGTGTTCTGGGATGTCCGGGTTAGGCGAGGGGCAGTGATAAGCCGCCCGCCGCGAGTTTGGATGATAAACGAAAAGAAGCGACTAACGTTTGGAGAATTGGAAACGCTTGCGGGCGCCCTTTTGACCGTACTTCTTCCGCTCATGTTCACGAGCGTCGCGCGTGAGGAAACCGAGCTGCTTCAATTTCGGACGCAGTTCGGCGTTAAATTCGATAAGGGCACGGGCAATCCCGAGACGCGCGGCACCGGCTTGGCCGGTTACTCCGCCGCCGTCGGCGAGAACCATAATATCGAAACGCTCCGCGAGCTCCACCGCCAGCAAAGGCTGCCGAACGTAGGCGCGGGCCGACTCATTTGCAAAATAATTATCGAAAGGCCGGTGATTGACCGTAATCTGGCCCTTTCCCGGTCTTAGGAAAACACGGGCTCGAGCAGTTTTCCTGCCGGCCCGTTCCCAACTGCTGAACTAACTTCGCTGGCATCCTTGTGTTGATTCCTTATATCGCCATGGCCACTGGTTTTTGCGCTTGATGAGGGTGCTGATCGGTGGCGTAGACGTTGAGCTTGCGATACATCTGCTTTCCCAGCTTGGACTTAGGAAGCATGCCCGAAATTGCCAGTTCCAACATTCGCTCGGGCCGGGTTGCGCGCATTTTGCGAGCACCGGTCTCGATCAGACCGCCTGGATAACCGGTGTGGCGGCGGTAAATTTTCTGATTTTCTTTTCCGCCAGTGAGCTTCACCTTAGCGGCGTTGATGATTACGACGTGATCCCCGGTATCCATTGAAGGCACATAAATGGTCTTATGCTTCCCCATCAACAGCATTGCCGCGCGAGTTGCTACCCTTCCAAGGACAGCCTCATTCGCGTCGATCACGTGCCAAGCCCGGGTGATATTGTGCTTGGACGGAAATTCCGTACGCATGGACAGACTTCTTCTCTCCGCTCGAAGACTCGAACACCTTAGTCTAGCGAATCTGTAATTTCGCTGTCAATTTGGGAGGGATAGGGGTAGTGGCTCAATTTGAGCATGGTAGACCTAGACTATGTCGATAGTTCGCTGCCGTTACGCTGCCACTATTCCGAACTATCCGTTTAGGCTTTCCATCGGTAGCCTTCCTTCTTGGATGCCAAGCAAGTAAAACATCCTGATCGGAGAAGACGATGCAATCGTTGCCTTCGACATGCAGGAAAAACTGGGGGCTTGGGCTACCAAATAGACATCCGGGCGGGAACACCCGGGCAGGTGGTCTATCTGGCTTTGGAACTTCAGCCGGATGTGATTGTTCTGGACGTAAACATCAAGGGCGATATGCATGGGCTCACGGCAGCGCAAGAGATCCATAAAATTGCACATATACCCATTGTTTTCGTTTCCGCCTATGCCGAGGACATGGTAGAGAACGACTCCCCCTTGCTCAAACCCTATCGCTATATAACAAAGCCGTTCTCCTTACCGGAATTGCACAACGCAATTCAAGCGCTTTTATCCGACACCGGAGAAGAGAGATAAACACGCATTGGCGAAGGGAGAAACGGCCTACGAACGTCGTCAGAAAGAACTGCTGGAACTAGCAAGTGAAGGTGTGGTGATTGTTCGGCTCAGCCGCTGGCACGTTCGTATCGGCAAATTGGATGTTTGGCCCTCGGTCGGCAGATGGCACGACAGGGACACTGGGCAGCATGGCCGAATGTATGGAACAACAATTCGCAACTTACTCGACGATGGGTGACAAAACTACTGCAGTCAGTCGGTAACATGCAACACTGGCTGCGATTGGGAGCTCGACCGGGTAGGTGGTAGCCGCCGCTTAGGCTCGCAGAGCACCCTTGGCTAAGCCCGTAAAAGTGTTCCAGACATTTCCCGGCACCCGTTGAACATCGACCAGCACCTGCTGCATTGCCGAAAGGAAGTAATCGATGTCCTCTTTGGTGATGATCAGAGGCGGCAAGAACTTGATCACTTCCGTGCGATAACCGGCCACCTGGGTCAAAACGCGGTGTCTATGCAGTAATGGCATGATGACCATCTGACTGAAAACACCAAAGTTGAGAGTATGCAGAGTGTCCCAGGCCGCTTTGAGCTTGAGCGAGTCTTCAGGCCGCTTGAAATCGATGCCGAACATCAAACCCCGGCCTCGAACTTCCGAGACGAATGGACAGGTTCGACCAAGATTCGACAGTTGCTCCATGGCGTACGCACCCATACGCGCCGCATTTTCGACGAGTCCATCTTCTTCCATGACGTGGAGCGTTCCGAGGGCTGCGGCCATAGCCAGGTCATTCTGGCCGAAGGTGTTGGAGTGAACCACGCACCGCTCCATGCTATTGAACACCGAATCCATCACCTTTGGTTGAGTAATCACAGCGCCAACGGGGACGTACCCGCCCGAAAGAGCTTTCGCGATGCAGACGACATCCGGCTCTACGCCGGGCCAATGCTGATAAGCAAACCATTTGCCTGTCCGCCCGAGGCCGCATTGGACTTCATCTGCAACCAGCAGCGCCCCGGCTCTCCGGCATAGTCTTTGCGCTTCGATGAGGTATCCATCCCGTACTACTTCGCAGCTCTTCCCCTGGACGGGTTCGACGACGAAAGCGGCTACATCCTTACTGTCGAGGGCTCGCTCAAGCCCATCGAGATCGTTGAAAGCTACGCATTCGGTACCCGGCAAGAGATCGCCGAAGCGCTCACGAAAAAATTCGGCGCCATTCAGAGAAAGCGATCCTGTGGTTAGACCGTGAAAGGCATGATCGCAGTAGACGATTCTTTGCTTTCCAGTGAAGCAGCGCGCGAACTTGATCGCTGTCTCGATGGTCTCGGTCCCGGAGTTACAGAAGAATACGCGGCTTAGAGATTGAGCTCCTGAAGCCGCCGTGAAGCTTGCGAGCTTTTCAGCGACCAAACCTGCAAGCAGCGAACAATCCATCCGAACCAAATTCGGCATTTCGCGCGAGAGTACCTGCTCAAGGATGGTGCGAACCTTCGGATGATTCCGGCCCAGGGCGAAAACACCCCAGCCGGTCAGCATGTCAAGGTAGCGGTTGCCGTGCCGGTCATAGAGGTAGCAGCCTTCACCTCGAACGTACTGCTTATCAAACCCGATTGTCCGTAGCATCTTGACGAAAACCGGGTTGATATGCTGCGCGTGAAGCTCGTATTGCCTCCCCTGCTGACTATCCAGCCAGGCAAGGAAATCGGTGGTCATGAAAGCAGATGAACCGATATTAATTTCATTAAATCCGATTGTGACACGTCCTGGATTGGGCACTTGTCGGCGCAAATGCTGAGGCTGGCGACCGAAACGGGATGCGATCTGGCTTATGCTTTGAGACGTGGTTGGATAAAGATGGTTGGATAGAGAAGGAGCACTCTCATGAGCGCAAACGCTGCGAGACTTAGCACCCAAAACGCATGGAAACAGGCTGCCGCTGAATCGGTTGCCTCCCAGCTGCAGGACGGCGAAATTGTTGGGCTCGGTTCAGGGTCAACGGCGACTCTGGCGGTGGACGTAATCGGCAGGCGCGTGAAAGAGGGACTGAAGATCGTGGGCGTTTCTACCTCGGAAAAGACTTCCGATCAAGCCGCGCGCCTTGGCATTCCGCTTGCCACACTGGCTGAGTATTCGCATATTGACGTTACCTTTGACGGCGCCGATGAAGTGGAACTTGGCACGCTCAACTTAATCAAAGGAGGGGGAGGCAATCTGCTGCGCGAGAAGATCGTTGCGAGCGCAAGCTCGCGAATGGTGGTACTGGTCGATTCCACCAAGCTTGTCGAGCGGTTGGGAAAACATCCTGTTCCGGTGGAAGTTGTTCCGTTCGGTTTCGAAGCGACCGGTAAACGGCTGGAAGAGCTCGGTGCAAAGCCGACATTGCGTTTGAACGCGGACGGCACTCCCTACATTACCGACGGCGGCCATTACATCTATGACTGTGCGTTCGGCTTGATCTCTAACGTTCAGGAACTTGCGGCTCATCTTGACGGTGTCGTCGGGGTTGTCGAGCACGGGCTGTTCATTGGGATTGCGTCCGAGGTGCGGATCGGGGGAGAGCAGGGTGTCCGGGTGCTGGAGCGAGACTCGGTTAAGCAATAACGTGGAATTTTGCTTGCGTTGGCTAGTGATCTTAGCTAAGATAAGTTTGTGATCGAAGCCAACATGCTTGAAGCTAAGACCAAGCTCTCTCAACTTGTCGAAGCCGCGGAACGAGGGGAAGAAGTTTTTCTGAAAAGAAACGGTGCGCTTGTTGCTCAGATTGTGAAGATACGAAAGGGTCAGCTTCCTTTCGGCTTTCTTCGAGGACAAGCCGGAAGCATACCGGATTCCCTTTTATTCAACAGCTCAGAGGAAGAACTCGAAGACTTCACACGGCTATGAAGCCCGGCCACGGTCTTCTGTTGGACACCCATGTCGTAATTTGGATGGCTACGGATCCTGAGCGCCTGCCGCTCTCGTTGCTGAGAGCCATCCAAAACGTCGAGACTCGGTTCGTAAGCTACGCCACCGCTTGGGAAATCCAGATCAAGCACGACAAGCACGGCCCCCGTTTCAACTTCTCGTTGAATCAGCTTGAGCAGACAATGAAAGCCTTCTCGTGTACGGAATTAGCCATCGATTACAGGGATATCCGCGGCCTCAATCAGATGCGTTTCATTCACCCGGATCCGTTCGACCGCCTGCTCATGTCTCAGGCAGCGCTTCGCTCGGTTTATCTGGCCACCCTCGATCGGAACATTATCGAGACATTCGAAATCGATAAAGCATTCTACATTTTTACGGATCAAGCCCGGGAAGAGTAGGCGACCGTGACCGGCTGCCGTTGACTCACGGGACGTGCGGCCGCTATTTAAGACAGGGCAGCCGCCACTTCAAACGTGTATAGGCGATGCGGAAGCCCTGGCGCTCAGCATTCCGTTGCGAATTGCTTCCGACCTCCGTCACCATCATCGCCAGATCGCAGCCATGGTCATGAGCGTATTGCAGGCGGGCGTCGAGCAGTGCGGTCTGCAACCCGCGACGGCGCAGCTCTGGAATCGTCGCCGCTCCGGCAAAGAGTGCAACTCCCTCATGCAAACACAACGCTCCGGCGGCCGCAGGCTCCCCCCCAAGCTCGGCCAGAAAGCACACGCTCTGTGTCCGCCCTGTGCTGATGGCACCGCTGCGTTGCACAAACTCGAATATCTCTGGATGTTCTTGACTCCATCCTCTGGCATTTACATCCGACCAAAGTCGAGACTCTTCCGAGCCGATCACGCGTACCCCGATCTCGCCGTCCTCTTTGCCCACCGGCTTCTCGATAGACCGGTAAAGAATGCTGCTAATCTCGAGCGGAATATAGTTGCGTTCGCAGAGCAGGCCCAACATGCCGGCGCCCGCAAACGGACTCACCTCGTGATCCGCCGGCGCCCCGCGGTCAAAAAAGAACCGTTCCATTTCTTCCAGCGAAGCCGCACTGAAATTCTCAAAGATGCCAACTCCAAAGCTCTGGGTAACCGGCGAGTCTGTGCCATCGAAGACTGCATAAGCTCCTGCACATTCGATCCATTCGGCTCCGCTGCCGGGAAATAGCCGCCGTCGTGCTTCCGCGTACTCTGCGCACGCGTGCCCTTCCGCTCGCTCCAAGCGCCTCGATAACGCGAGATCGGCAAACATAACTACGCCCCGTCCATGTTACACACTTCGTCCAGCTCGGTTTGAGTTGATTGCTTACGACACTCGTTGTTGCAAGCAAGTTGCCATTGGAATATGATGAGGACCCGCGTTGCACGCGGCACCGTGAAATTTTCTTAGGAGGATATCTGATGAAATTCGTTTCGCAATGGAAGGTGCGGGATGGCAAGCTGGCGGAAGCCGTCGACCGATTTCTCACGACCGGAGATCCGAAACCGCAAGGCCTTAAAAGCCTCGGGCGCTGGTTCAGCATCGACATGCAGCGCGGTTACCATCTGATGGAGGCTGAAGATGCAACTGCCATCGCCCAATACTCCGCTCGCTGGGCGGACCTTCTCGAGCTCGAAAGTTCCGCCGTCATGGAAGACGCAGACGCAGTCTCGATTATGGGTGACGTCGCGGGCGTAACGGCAAAAGCTGCTGCCGAGCACCGCCGGCCATAGTCGACCCGCTGCTTTTCAGTGAAGATCTATTTATCACGTTTCGAGTTCGGCTGAAAAGACGCCATCGAGTCAAGCAACTCGTACCGGGCACGGTTCTTGTCCGGGCCGGCGTGAGACTCGGGGCCAAGATGCATGACTTGGTAACCATCGTCCTTCCGATAAGCCGGCCAGTTCGGTAAGCCACTGCCGTTCGGGCTGCCCTTCTTTGCGAAGTTAGTCCAGTAGGAAGACATCTCATCCGACAGTTGGCGATCCTGTGGGCGCCAGGGGAGATTCTTGAAGCGGAGATTCTCAAACACGAACTCGATTTCAGAGGAATGATAGGCCCCGCGCGACGGTTCACCGTTCGCAACGGGAGGAGCATCCTCGAATCGATAGCGATACACCGGAGCGGCGCCCGTTGAACTCTGCATCTCGATCCACTTCCAGGTGCTGAATCCGATAAATTGGTCGCCCGAGAGATCCTGAGCCGCCCGCTTTGCTTCTTCTGCCGTGGTAGCCGGATAATGGCTGAAAAGAGCGTCTGCCTTATCGCCGAACAACGCCTGCAGGCGTGCTTTGTAATTAGCCACGTTCGGCTCTTCTTTCCCGAAGATCGAGTGATAGCTGCCCTCATCCGCATTCCAACCTGCAAGGAGCGGCACGTGCCGTTGTTTGCCCTCGGCGTAAATCGAGTAAACGTCTTGAGGAAGAAAAAATCCGTCGATGTTCGGTGCAAAGCGCACGTCTTTTTCTTTCGTTGCAGCTTGCAGAAGCTCATCCGCCGGCTTGGCACGGAGCGCTTCCAGCGTTGTTGCATCGATAGAGTGCGCAAATTGCGCATCCGCTTCTTCCGATTCAGACAACGACTTCGCCGGCAGAGTAGCGCTGAAAAATGCTCCACTCTCGCCGATAGCCTTCTCGAAAAGGCCAATCGTCAAAGGAGAAGCCATTAATGCGCTCACCGAAAAGGAACCTGCGGACTCGCCAAAAATGGTTACATTGCCGGGATCCCCTCCAAAGGCCGCGATGTTCTTTTGCACCCAGTACAGCGCCGCTACCTGATCGAGCAACCCGTAGTTGCCTGAGGAATTGTGTCCCGACTCCTTGGCAAGTTCAGGGTGAGCAAAGAATCCGAACACGCCGAGCCGATAATTTAAGCTGACGACAACAACCCCTTTCTTGGCGAGTTGTTCCCCGTCCTGCCGCGGCTCCGACGATGCACCGGCTGCGAAGCCGCCGCCATAGATCCAAACCATAACGGGCAGCTTGGCTGCGGCATCGGTGGCTGGTGTCCAAACGTTCAGCGACAGGCAATCCTCGCTTGGACCGTTATCCCGAAAAATCATATCCGAAAACAGGTGAGCCTGCATGCAGCGCGGCCCGAATTGGGTGGTCTGACGAACGCCTTCCCAGTTAGCGGGGGGCTGCGGCACTTTCCAGCGCAGATTCCCGACGGGCGGCGCCGCGTAGGGAATGCCTTCATAGATGCGAATGGTGGAATCTGCGCTCGTCTTTCCCGCGATCAGCCCGCTCGCGATTCGGACAGGTTCGGCCCCTGAAAGGTTGAGGCTCAGAACGAGCGCGGTGCAGATGAGCGTTACCGCACTTAAGCGCAGGGTCGTGGTCGGGTAATTTGTTGACAAATGGAACTCCAAGGATGGTTATATCTCATCACCTGCTCGGTTATGGTTTGAGTGAGTGCTCATTCTTGCTTCTGCCTCGCCACGCCGGCACGAATTGCTGCTGACCGCCGGCCTCGCTCATGTTGTCAAACCCTCTCATATCCCGGAAGACCGGGGCGGCAACGAAACCGCCACTGACTTCGTCCGCCGCATCTCCGAACAGAAGGCCAGGGCCATCGCTGCCGACTCCGGCGACGTCGTTCTTGCCGCGGACACGGTGGTCTGCATCGATGAGCAAATTTTTGGCAAGCCTTCCGGCGAAGCTGATGCCATTCGTATGTTAAGGGCTCTCGCGGGGCGCTCGCACTGGGTTCACACCGGAATCTGTTTGCTCCAGGGAAGCCATTGCATAGTCGATCTTTCTAGTACCGAAGTGTGCTTTTCGGAACTCACCGAGGATGAGCTTTGGGAGTACACTCGAAGCGGGGAGCCAGCCGATAAAGCTGGCGCATATGCAATCCAGGGGTTAGCTTCCAGGTTTGTGGTTTCCATTAAGGGTTCCTACCAGAACGTGGTAGGCTTGCCTGTCTCACTCGTCTACCGGCACCTGAAGGCCTTCGATTTATGAGGACATGGTCAGTCCCGGCATTGCTGGCGGCGCTCTTTGCCCTGCACGCCCAGAACGTTTCCAACGAAAACGAACAGTGGCGCACCGAGGGCATACTCTATCTGGATCATTCGCTAAATGCTCATCTGCATACGGTACCCATTCAAGCGGTTCACATGGGAGAAGGATTCTGGAGTACGCGGCGCCGTGTGACCACGGAAAGAAGCCTGCCGACAATGCTGGCTGAGCTGGAGAGCCATGGGGTCGTCGACAACTTCCGGCGGTTGGAAGGTCATCCGGAGATTCTGCGAAAAGGGCGCATTTCGACGGATTCCGATTTATACAAGTGGATCGAAGCTGCCGCCTGGGCTCTGGCCTCGAACGAAACCAGCGATGCCGACAAAACGCAAACTTCGCGGCGACATCGATTCGCTCGTTACCCACATTCTCGCTGCGCAGGAAGCCAGCGGGTACCTGAACACGTACTTTGTAGGCGACAAGGCCCACCTTCGGTTTACCGATCTCGTCCATTCCCATGAGGATTACTGCTTAGGGCACCTGTTGCAAGCGGGTATCGCCTACTACCGCGCAACCGGCAGCCGCAAGCTGCTCGATGCAGGCATTCGTTTCGCCGATTACGTGGTCGAGAACTTCGGTCCCGGAAAGCGCCCCTTCATCACCGGGCATCCTGAGCTCGAAATGGCCCTCGTCGAGCTGTATCGAACCACCGGTCAAACGAAATACCTCGAATTCACGCGCTATTTGTTCAGTGGGGTCGAGAGGGATCGCCTGAAATTGAAGGACGCCGAGATGCGTTACATGTTCAGCGGAAGACCTTTTACCTCCCGCACAGAATTCGAGGGCCATGCCGTGCGCGCCCTATACGCCGTCTCCGGTGCGACCGATTATTTCACCGAAGCCGGGGATCCGGCGTTCAAAAGAACTCTCGATCTGCTATGGACAGACCTCACCACCCGCAAGATGTACATCACCGGGGGCGTAGGCGCCAGATCTGCCGGTGAAAGCTTTGGGGATCCATACGAACTGCCCAGCGAATCGGCTTACGCGGAGACCTGCGCGGCGGTCGCGAACGTGATGTGGAACTTCCGGATGTTGATGCTCACCGGAGATGCACGCTACACCGACGTGCTCGAACAGACTCTCTACAACGGCGTAAATGTCGGCATGTCCCTCGCTGGAAACCTGTATTGTTATCGAAATCCGCTCGCCTCCAACGGGGAAAAGCTGCGAAATCCCTGGTACGACACCACCTGTTGCCCACCCAACCTCGAGCGGCTTTTCGAGTCGTTGCCCGGTTATCTATATGGCGTAAGCCGTGATGGCCTTTACGTAAACCTCTACAGCACTTCCGAGCTCAATTGGCAGCTGGAAGACGGTATGCCGATAAAGATAAGCCAGGTCACTAATTATCCCTGGTCAGGAGATATTTCGCTGAAAGTGATTCCGGCGCACGCTGCTGAGTTCACTCTGTACGTTCGTTGGCCGGGGTGGGCGCCTTCCATCGCGGTGGAAGTCAATGGATCGCCCATGTCCGTTTCGCCTGCAAAGGCCGGCTCCTATGTGGCAATTCTCAAAAATTGGAAGCCGGGCGACACCGTTTCGGTGAGCCTTCCCGTTCAGGTGACCCCCACTGTTGCCAATCCGCGCGTAACCGACGACTACGGGCGCATCGCCATCCAGAGAGGGCCTCTCGTCTATGGACTGGAAGGCATCGATCAGGGTGGAAGCGTGTTGGGGGATCTGTTTTTTCGGGCCGGCGCGGTTCCCTCTGTCGAAGTGAAAAAAGACATGCTCGGCGGCATAACTTTGCTAAAGTTTTCGGGACAAGTCGCCGAAAAGACTTTAGGAGAGGATCCGCTTTATCAGCCATTAACATCGGCGATGAGCCGCGCAAAACGCCCTGCCACTCTTACCTTCATTCCCTATTACGCGACTGGGAACAGAGAGCCGACGCCTATGGAGGTATGGGTGCCGATGGCCCGAACGGAGCCGGCAACTCCGTCGGCACCAGGGAGCAGCTTAGACCGTCATTTGGCGACTAAGTGAGGCCCGGACTCCCGGCTGAGCACGAAAGTTAGTAAAATCAAGTAATTGAAGAAAAGATTAGGGCTTTGCGAAGCCATGATTGCGATGACTTCTAGACGGTATTCGTATGTTCTTTTGACAGGCCTACTTTGTAGCCTTTCTCTCGTGAGCTTGGCTCAAGAAACGCCGGTCTCTCCTCCTTCTTTACCGCAGATTCCTGAGCGGCCCGCCTCCCAAGGGGACGCTACGGGCCCCAAGCCCATAGATGGCCGGAAAGCAGCGGCCGCTCCAGCCGGTCCTGGAGAGCCGGTTAACTCGAGCTCTTACAAAATTGGTCCAGCGGATGTATTGAACATCCACGTCTGGAATGAAGGCGAGTTCTCCGGTCCCGTGATGGTTCACGAGGATGGCATGATCACCATCGCTCTGGTAGGAGATTTGAAGGCGGGCGGGATGACTCCGGTCGAGGTACAGGACGAGATTGGAAAGGCGCTTGCTAAATACGTGGTGAAGCCTTTGGTCACGGTCACGGTCCAGGAGGTCGGGAGCAAGCGTTACTACATGGACGGTGAGATCAATCGGCCCGGTGAGTACCCTTTGGTCGTCCCGACGACGATCTTAGAGGCTATTAGCAAGGCTGGGGGCGTCCATGAATTTGCTAACAGCAAGAAAATTTACGTTCTCCGCGGAAGTCAGAGAATTCGATTTAACTACAAGGACGTTCTGCGCGGCAGGAATATGAGCCAGAACATCGTACTTAAACCCGGCGACCACGTCGTTGTTCCTTAAGGGAGTTTTTAGAACCATTCATGCTTGATAAAGCTTCAGTTTCCAGGCGCCCACTCGATTTCGAAGATTACATGGCCCTTTTACGGCGGAATTTCCGCTGGATTCTCGGGCCGCTCTTCGCGGGGCTGGTTATTTCCACCGTTGTCGCTTACTTGCTTAAAGATACTTACATATCCTCAGCGCTAGTGAGAATCGTGCCCCAACAGATCTCGGCCGATGTGGTGCCCGATATTACCGCCCAGGACGTGGCCGACCGCGTTAACGGGATGATTCAAACCATCGAAAGTCATCCGGTCCTGTCCAGCATTATCACGTCCTTTGGTCTGTACCCGAAAGAGCTCAAAGGGGCTCCCATGGAGGACGTGATCGCTCAGATGAAAAGCGCTATCAGGATCAAACCCGTGGAAGGCGTTACAAATGTGACCGGCAAAAACCTGCCTACTATCCAGATCCAATTTGCTTACCGCGATCCGCTAGTGGCCCAGAAGGTCTGCGCCGATATAGTCTCCCGCTTCATGAACGCGAGTACAACCGAAGCGAACGACATCGAACAGCAGGCGAACACCTTCATAAACGATCAATTCGAGCAAGCTAAAAAAGAGCTGGACGCAATCGATCAGAAGATTGCAGACTTCAAGACCCAAAACGCCGGGCGCCTACCCGAAGAGATGTCGGGAAACATGGCGCAGATGAATGCACTCGAGCAGCGAGCGGCCAACTTATCTGACCAGGAAGCGCGCAATGCCGATCAGTCGACCATGCTTCAGGCCGAACTGGCAAGAGCTAAGGAACGGCTGGCAGCGGCAAAGGCAAGTTCTCCTCAAACTCAAGCCCAAAGCCAGAAAGTCAACGAGCTTGACCGCGAGATCGATCAGCTCGAAGATTCGATCGCATTGATGAAGAATCGCTACACCGACAGTTTCCCCGATTTCCAGGCTGCTAAGGACCGGCTGGCGCTTCTTAAGTCCCAACGAGAGGAAGCGTTCAAAGACAAACCAAAGGCGGACCCCAACGGACCCGAGACTTCTGCCTTATCCTCTGAGCGCTCCGCCGCCCAGAACTACGTAACCCAGATCGAAACGCAGCTCAAAGTCAACGCCGTCGAAGCGGGGCGGATGCAGAAGCAAAGCGCACAGGTCAATGCGGCTCTGAGTGGACTCGAAGGCCGATTGAACGGTTTGCCTGCCAATGAGAAACAGTACTCTCAACTACTTCGGGACCGGGAACTCGTGAAATCCCGCTACGATAATTTCCAGGTTAAGCTTCAAAGATCGGCAGCTCAAATTGAGCTGAATCGGCGCAAGCAGGGCCAAACCTTGGAACTGCTGGATGCTGCTTCTCTTCCGACTGCGCCCAGCGAGCCGAAACGTTATGTGATTGCTCCGATCGGGGCAGTTGTTGGACTGGTGATCGGGTTTCTGATTGTCGGTTTCCGGGAGATGAAAGATACCTCGCTCAAGAGTCTGAAAGATGCGCGGCTCTACTCCCAACTCTCGATCCTCGGAAGTATCCCGCTGCTTGAAAATGACGTCGTGGTGCAGCGCCGCAAACAAATCGCATGGGTAGGCTGGGCGGCTGCCATGTTGATCGGAATTTTGATAATGGCCGGGTCAGTTGCCCACTACTACCTGAGTAAGGCATAAAGATGAGCCGAGTTCATGACGCACTGCGCAAAGCAGCAACCGAGAGTCGAGTCCCACCGGTCGAGTCCGCCCCGAGTCGCCCAAAGTATCCCGTTGAGCTGGATAACGCTCCAGTTGCGGTGGCCACCGAGCCGGGTCCGGATGAAGTATCCACTCCGGCTAGGTTTGTTGCGGTTTCTGCTGAACTCGGCGGGCTTGAGGATGTAATCCGGCAAGCGAACAGCTTCCCCTATACGCCAGCCCCCGATGCTCTTCTGGTTCATCCTTCCAAACCGAAGGATGCGCCTTCGGAGGAGTTCCGGAGCCTGCGTACTCGCCTGAACCACCTCCAAAATACTCAGCCACTGCACACTTTGGTTGTGACCAGCGCGTCTCCGGGAGAAGGTAAGTCTTTCACTGCTTGTAACTTAGCTATGTCGCAAGCGCAAATCGCCGCTAAGCGCGTCTTGCTTGCCGACTTCGATTTCCGGCGCCCCAGTATAGATCGGATTTTTGGTCTTCGAGGCAAGCCAGGCCTCACCGACTACCTGCGTGGCAAGGCAGGTATCCAGGACATCGTTAATCATTTAGAAGATTCGAACCTGTATGTCATAACAGCAGGCGAATCCGTGCCGAACCCTCTTGAGTTACTGAACCTCAAGGAATGTGGAGCCCTGCTGGAGGCTCTTCGCGATCACTTCGACTGGGTCATTATCGACAGTCCGCCCCTTTTATTCGCAGCCGACGGAAATCTGTTATCTACTCTGGCAGATGGAACTATTCTTGTTGTCCGTATTGGTTCAACAACATACGACTCAGTGTCCCGCGCCCTCCAGTCCCTTAGCGACAACAATGTGCTTGGAATCGTGGTAAACGGCGCGGATCGTGGCGAGCTGTATAGTCGCTATTCCTATTACCAGAACTACTACTACGAATCGGAAAACCGAATCGAAACCGGGAAGCCGGACGGTCTGGAGTTGGAATCCCTCGGAAATTGAGCGCGTCTGCGCTACTCGTCCGTAACGCAACCGAAGCTGGCGTTCTTTACCTGTCGTATATATTTGGCGAGCGTTCCGCGATTCACTTTGTAGGGAGGCATACGCCATTCGGCGCGCCTCCGCGACATCTCTTCTTCTGAAACCTCGACCGAAATCTGGTTTCGTTGTGCATCGATAACAATGCTGTCTCCCATGCGAACGAGCGCGAGCGGGCCTCCTTCCTGTGCCTCCGGCGTAATGTGTCCGACGATGAAACCGTGGGATCCGCCTGAAAAGCGGCCGTCCGTTATCAGCGCAACGTCCTTGCCTAACCCGGCGCCAACAATCGCCGACGTCGGAGTGAGCATCTCCGGCATACCGGGTCCTCCCTTTGGCCCTTCGTAGCGGATAACAACCACGTCTCCTTTTGAGATTTCCTTTCGCTCGAGAGCAGGGAGCATTTCTTCTTCTGAATCGAAAACCTTTGCAGGCCCCGAAAACTGCAACCCCTCCTTCCCGGTGATCTTCGCGACCGCACCCTCCGGCGCAAGATTGCCCTTTAAGATCTGAAGATGACTAGTACGCTTGATCGGGTCCGATAACGGCCGCACAATCTGCTGATCTGGACTTAGTCCCGGCAATTCCGCAACATTTTCCCTCAAAGTCTTCCCAGTCACCGTGATGCAGTCCCCCTTAAGGAGTCCTTCCTCGAGAAGCATCTTACAGACTGCCGGAAGACCGCCCACCTTATGCAGATCTTCCATGACATACGACCCGCTGGGCTTGAAGTCGGCTAGCAGCGGCGTACGGTCGCTAACCTCCTGAAAATCATCTATCGTCAGCGGCACCGCTACCGAGCGCGCCATCGCGATAAGGTGCAGCACGGCATTGGTCGATCCGCCCAGCGCGCACACGATGACCATTGCGTTCTCAAATGCTTCGCGCGTCATGATGTCCCGCGGTTTCAAATCCAGCTCGAGAAGCCGACGGATGGCGGCCCCGGCCCGCCAACACTCATCCAGCTTTTGGGGATCTTCCGCCGGCGTCGACGAACTGTATGGAAGCGACATCCCCAAGGCCTCGATTGCCGACGCCATTGTGTTCGCGGTATACATTCCTCCGCACGCGCCAGCTCCCGGACAGGCATGGCGGACGATATTCCTGCGCTCCGTTTCGTCTATCTTGTTGCCAATGTACTCGCCGTAGCTCTGAAACGCCGAAACAATGTCCAGTTTCTTCGATTCCGAATGTCCGGCGCGGATCGTTCCGCCATAAACCATCAGCGCCGGGCGGTTCAGCCTTCCCATTGCGATCAAACAGCCGGGCATGTTCTTGTCGCACCCAGGAAGCGAGATGTTAGCGTCGTACCACTGGGCAGCCATTGTCGTTTCAATCGAATCTGCGATCAGGTCGCGCGATTGAAGCGAAAAACTCATGCCGTCGGTCCCCATCGAAATGCCATCGCTCACCCCAATCGTGTTGAATCTCATGCCGACGAGACCCGCCGCCTGCACGCCCTCTTTAACCTTCTTTGCAAGGTCCAGCAAGTGCATGTTGCAGGGATTTCCCTCGTACCACATGCTCGCAATGCCGATCTGCGGCTTTTGCATGTCCTCCTCGCGCAGCCCTGTGGCATAAAGCATTGCCTGCGATGCGCCTTGGGACTTGGGCTGGGTGATTTCTCGGCTATATCGGTTTAATGGCGAACTCATATCAAGACCCGATGGTATCTCCCCCAAGTTCGGATACGCCGGGTTAACCGCACTCATCGGTCGACTGCCTCCTGTCTCCAAAGCCAGACGAGATAACATCAATGCTGAACTTTTCTATTTGGAGGTACCTTGTCTCTTCGCCGTAGAGATTTTCTCTCGCTAGCCGCCTTGCCTACTGTCGCGCCGCTACTTCGCGGAATGACTGTCCCGAAGATTAAAGATGTCACCGTTATCGCAACCGCGCCGGTAGGGGTCCGCCTGGTTGTAGTTAAGATCCAGACCGATCAGGACGGTCTCTACGGTTATGGTTGCGCAACCTTCACCCAGCGCGCCGATCTCGTTGTCGATGCCGTAAACCGCTACTTGAAACCTTTTCTCATCGGAAGGCCCACCGATGCGATCGAAGATCTCTGGCAGGCTATGTACAACTCCTCCTACTGGCGAAACGGTCCGGTACTCAACAACGCCATCAGCGGTGTCGACGAGGCGCTATGGGACATCAAGGGCCGTCAGGCAGGCATGCCGGTCTACGAGCTCGTCGGAGGAAAGTGCCGCCGCGCTGCGATGATTTATTCGCATGCTTCCGGCCGCGAGATCTCGGAGACCATCGATCAGGCTCGCAAGCTTATGGCGCAGGGAATCAAAGCCGTGCGCCTTCAGGTCGCCGTCCCCGGTCAGGCGGCCTACGGTGCCGGCGGAGCCCCATCCACTCCTCCGAATCAGCAAACTTCTCCTGCCATGTCTCTGCCTCATGACGAGACGTTCGAACCCGAGCCGTACGTGAGGCGCACCCTCCAACTTTTCGAGACGGCGCGCAAAGAACTTGGGCCTGACGTCGAGCTGCTGCACGACGTCCATGAGCGCGTCCCTCCTCGCCTGGCTGTGCAGTTCGCCAAAGACATGGAGCAGTACCGCCTGTTCTATCTCGAAGACGCCCTTTCCCCCGAGAACATCGACTATTTCCGCCAGATTCGCGCCAATTGCACGACTCCTCTCGCCATGGGCGAGCTCTTTAACAATCCTCACGAGTGGAATAGCCTCATTCGCAATAGCGTGATCGACTATATCCGCCTTCACGTGTCCCAAGCCGGCGGATTCACTCCCGTCCGCAAAATCGCGGCCATGGCGGAAGCCTTTCAGGTAAGGACGGCTTGGCATGGGCCCGGAGATGTCTCGCCTGTCGGACACTGCGCGAACGTCGCTCTTGATCTCGTCTCTTACAACTTCGGTATTCAGGAATGGACATTTCCCAATGAGCGTCTCGAGGAAGTCTTCACTGGCTATCCGGTGGTCAAAGAAGGGTACGTCTACGCAAACGAAAAGCCCGGCTGGGGCGTCGAGATCGACGAGAAGGCTGCGGCTAAATATCCCTTCGGCTCCGAGAAAGGCCCGCGCAAAATCTATAACGGCGGTTGGGGCGTGGTCAGACGAGAAGACGGCTCCGTTATCAACCAGTAAAACTACTTTCTCGCCGGTGGATTCATATCGCCCGAAACAAACGTGAAGCTGTGAGTTTATTCCAGACTTCATCTATCAATTTCAAAAAGTCACAAGCGTCGACGTATACGCAAAAGATCCGCCATTCAGAAACTGACCCAGGGCGGGTTTAAAGACGCAGTAACCTCTCGTCTTCAGAAAGTGAAGTTAGAAGCCGTTCGAGGTCTTGCACCACTTGTGTTTGCATGCGCCCCGTTGTTGGCAGCAGGCCGTTGAACAAATTACTCGCCGCTGCACGCTTCGAGTTTTCATTTGTCAAGTAATTCCGCAAAAACTTCCCCCCTGTGCGCCGTGCCGACAGTGCTCCTTCACTCTGGGTCGGTACCCGGTACGGAAGTTTTGCTTACACCAAATCCGTATTCATTGCTGATCTATGTGTTTAGCGAATCGTGCGCTCCACGGTTCCGAAAATATACGATGTTTACTCACCTTGGTGGTTTTGAAAGCACACAAATGTTCGGTACCGGTCAAGATGTCCTTGGCACTACTGGACACATTGAGTTATGGCGTGAAGATTTGACGCGGCTGTTGAAGGCCGGCATTCGGGAGTTGCGCTACTCCATTCCATGGCACAGGATTGAAAAACGGCGCGGCACTTACGACTGGAAATGGATTGATAAGCCTCTGCGATTTATGGAAGCGAACGGAATGGAACCGATTGCCGATCCGTTGCACCATACATCTTTTCCTGAATGGTTGAAGCGCGGTTTCTTGCATCCGGACTTTCCTGCTCTGTATGAAGAGTTTGTCTTGCGCGTTTGCCAGCGATATCCGTTCATCCGCAAATATACGATATTCAATGAACCGCTGCCTACAACTTTATTCTGCTCATACACAGGGATGTGGTATCCGCACTGTTCGTCAGACCGGCACTTTGTCGAAATGTGTCTGCAAGCGGGGCGTGCGATCTGCCGATCATCTGAAACGCTCAGACGGATCAAGCCGGACGTTCAGTTCGTACATGTAGACACGGCTGAACACCACCAGACAAGTGATGGCCAATCTGCCAATTGGGTTCAGTTTGTAAATGCCAGGCGGTTTCTGCTAACAGACCTGGCGCTTGGACGCATCTCACCGGAACATCAGCTCTACGGATACCTCACCAACAACGGAGCAAGTCATGACGATCTCCGTTGGTTCCAAGACCATCCTTTGAGGATTGACGTGTTGGGACTGGACTATTACATTCACTCCGAGATGTTATGGTTCTGGTGCGAAGAAAAGAAACGGCCAGACATCGCAGCCACGACGCGAACACCGCGCGGGTTCGCCGCTGTTGCGGAGGATTACGTTGAGCGCTACCGACTGCCTGTGATGCTCAGTGAGACCAACATCAGAGGAACCATCCCGGAACGGATCAGCTGGCTTAAGTTTATGGAAGGCGAATGCGAGGAGCTAGCGCTCAGGGCTCACGATTTCAGAGGCTTCTGCTGGTATCCCTCCATTGATACGACGGATTGGTGGAACTGCTGCACTCAGGCCACAGGCAAGACGGATCCACAAGGCATCTGGAGCTTGGACCCGAAAAAGCTGACGCGTATGGATACCGAACTATCTCACATATACAGTGCCTTGGCTCGAGGTGAGATTTGCTCCGCGGAAATTCCGTTCTATGGCTTCAGTGCGGATCTGCATCGGCGATTGCGGGGATATGCACGGATGAGCGACTGGATAAGCGAGGCCGCCTAGAGCGCGTCGTTCGGAAGCGGGGCTCCGATTGCCGGAGCGGACACAACCGCCAATGACGCGCTGTCGAGATTGCCATCAATTTACACGGACGAACCCTTCAGTCCGAGACGTTCAGCAAGCGAGCCGCGTTTGCCAAGTAAATCTTCCGCAGGATAGATTCGGGCAAACCAAGTCCATAAATCTTCCATCTTCCTTGCGGTGGAGTGGGCGCAGGCGCGTAGTCGAAGTACTCGTCTTTGGTCTCTAGAAAGCGATAGTAGATCTCGTAAAGCTGATCGTTAAAAACCTGTTGCGGCGTGTCCGTTCCTCCCGGAATCGCGTCGGTTCCGAACATCACCCGATCCTGGTATTTCTCGATGAACCGATAAGCGGCACTCGGTTGGCGTCCAAGTTCTCCAATTCTGGCCGCCATCTCGACGTGCATATTTGGATGGCTGTCGAGGCATTCCGATACATATTGCAAATCTTCCGCATCCGCAACGTGCAGGCAGACAAACTGTGTCCGGGGATGACGCCGCATTACGTTCCGGCGGGCTTCCTGGAGCTCACGGTTGCTTGGAAAATCCCGGCCGTAGAATGACCAGTCCGGATGTGCATGCAACTCCTCCCAGCGTTCGTTGAAGCGGTCTACGGGCAGAAAGAAAGCCTCCGGGTCGGAGGAATGAATGGCTACGGGCATGTTGAACGATCCGGCCGCATCCCACATGGCATCAAACCGCGGGTCGTCGATTCGGACGAGCTTGCCTGTGGTGACGTTCTCACGGAGATAGAGCCCGAGGGTCTTCAACACTTTGAGACCTTTTGCCCCGCGGCTGTGAGCGTCGGCTATCAAATCTGCTTGTGTCCGGGAGTAATTGGCATCGGCTGCTTTGCTCCAGGCCGGTTCCGTGAATACCAGAAATCGTCCGGGATGGGCTGCTTGCAACTTGTCAATCGCCTGCTGAAGATTTGCTCCGTAACCGCCGGTCAGATTGACCATTGTGCGGATGTTTTTGCGGTCCATCACTCTGAGGCAGTCCTCCGCTGAGGCGGCGAAGCGAATCTCGCCGGGGCCGTCCAGTCCTCCGGCATGCGTGATGTGCGTATGCATGTCGATCAGCGGGAAAGCAGAGCGCTCGACCTTTGTCTGCTCGGTATGCAGCATGCTGCGCGGTTGAAATCGTTCGATCGGCAGCGCTTGCTTTTCATCCGTGGCGTCAGCAGCTGTCAGCCTCGGTGTCGCCGCAGCTGCACCCATCGATAGCAGGAGATCTCTCCGGTTCATCAGTCCACAATACGCTAGGGGTGGGCGATCACCATCAGGGTTTTCGCGCGTTCGATGGTTGCTTTGAGCGCTACGGACGCATTCTCCGGATCCAGCGCGCCAAAACTCTCGTCCAGGATCAACAGATCGGCCGATTGCAGCAGTGCCCGGGCGATGAACACGCGGCTTCGCTCTCCATGCGAGAGCTGCCACCCGCCTTCGCCGACCATCTGCATCAATCCACTAGGCATGGCGTCTAAAAGCGGGCCCAATCCCAACTCTCTGCAAACCGTTTCGGCCTCTCGCATATCTGACTGCGTCGCCGGCCAGCCACGTCCGAACAACAGATTAAAGGCCAGCGTCTCAGTCAGGATATGGTTTTCGTGGAATTGCGGGACCGATGCAATTCGTTTGCGCCAGAGTCCGTCACCCAGAGTCTGGCGATCTAGACCATGAGCCAACAGCAGTCCCGATTCGGGTTGCCTCAAGCCGGCGAGCAGTGAAGCGAATGTTGTTTTGCCTCCGCCCGAGGGACCTTCGAGCAGAATGCGATCGCCCTCCCAAACAATCAGTGACCCGGAGTGCACGGCTGGACGACCGGCGCTTCGATACCGAAAGCTTAAGCGGTCGGCTTCGATTACTTTTCTGGATTGTGGCTCTTCCGATTGCCTCTGCGTCGTCACCGCACCCACCGCTTCGCCGAGCGATTCGGGCCTCGCAGCCGCCTGAAACAGAGGAGCGATACTTTTGCAGGCGGCCCAGGCTGCCGCGATGTCGGCGAACGAAGCTGTCAACCTTCGGAGAGCTGAATAGGCCAATAACACTCCGCCCATGGTCACGGCAGTTTGAGGCCCTACGCTGTGCCCTGCGGCAATCGACGGTATGAGACATGCGAGGCCGGCCAGCAACCATCCCCGCGGAATGGCGGCGATCAGCCACGCGCCTGTTTCGTCCAGTGACTTTGAGACGCCCCAGATAACCCGTGAGAGCCTGATCTTCACCCTCGTGCCACTCATTTCGGTCTAGTTGGGCCAACCGGGTCCGGTGACCGACCATCGACTCAATCAGATCTTCGGTCAAGACCATGCGAGTGCTTGTCCAGCCTTCGTAGCGTCGGAGAAAGCGCCAGGCGACCCAACCCGCCAGCAGGGTCCAACCCGCAAGGACCCACGCGAAGCGGCCAAGCACCGCAATAGCCATGAGGATTTCTATTGTCGCCAGCAGTCCTGCGATCCCGCCGCTCAGGGCCAGTGTCTCGACCGCCTCTGCTTCTAAAGCCTGTCCGAGAAAACTACCGATCCCAGATCGGCGCATCTCTTCGGGACGGAGCTTCATGGCTCCGACGAGTAGTCTGCGCTTCAGGAATCCGCCCAATCCGATCGCAAACATGCCCTGCAGCCAAGTGGTCGCCACTTGGCAAGGAACGATGGTGATCAATAAAAGGGCCCACGCGAAAATCCAGGCGCGATCCATGTGACCCGCCGTGGTCAGATCGCCAAGGATGATCCATGAAGTGACCCAGAGGAGATAGTGCACGCTATGGGCGACGATCATGCCCGCTGCGTTTCCGACGGTGCCAGCTTCTTTCAAGAGCCGCAGAGGCTTGCCGCCCGGCTCGGACCGCAAAGTCCAGCATCCGGCAAGTCGGTGACGGCATAGTTGCTCGTCCAAAAGAAGTTTAAGTGCCTTTGCTCGCTTACTCGGACGAACCCGCGCTTGAGTAAGCAGTGTTTCGAGCGTTTGACGATGCGGAGCTTCCGTGGGTGCGCGAATGGCGTCGCATACATGGCTCAAAGACACGCGTTTTTGTTCAAGAGCTGGTGTCAGCACTCGAAGGGTTGTTTTGTTTCCTGCGATAACGGCGAGATAACTGTCGTCTGAAATTTTCAGCAGCGCGGGCGATGCAGCCGCGAGTTCGGTTTCCAGTTCCCCTAACGTTGTCTCGAGCGGTTCGGCTTCACATCCGGCTTGCTTGGCCGCTTGTCTGAGCCATTCGCCGACCTCATCTGCCGAGCGCGGCGCCGCGCACGAACCTCTCCGTCCAGCGTGAAAGCGAAACAATTCGTCCAAGGCTTCGGGGAGACGATTGAGAGGCCAGCCGAATTCGGCCGGTTTAAGAGCGTTCATCAGGCAACCTCGGCTCTTGGCGCGATGTCCTGATGGTGAGCCGAGTGCTCTTCCACCACGCGCCCGCAATCGACGTGAACGCGTCGCCACAGTTTGCCGCCCCAGAGCTCCGTTCGTGTTTGCTCTTCTGCATCGAGCAACTGAGCGTAACGGGATCGCGCGTTCGAAGAAAGCTCAGCGGGACTTCCCGTCTCGATAACGCGTCCGCCCTCGATTACGAGCACGCGATCGAAGTCCTGGGTTTCGCTCAGATCGTGTGTGATGCACAAGAGCGTTGCATCCCGCCATATTTTGCGTGCGCCCCGGAGCAACTCGCAGCGCTTTTTTCGATCCAGGCCACGGAAAGGTTCATCGAGAATAACCAGCCGCACGCCGGGCCGGAGAAGAGCGCGCGCCAACCTCACGCGCTGCCCCTCGCCCCCTGAGACGAGTGCGCCTCCTTCGCCCAGCTTGGTCTGCATTCCATCCGGCAGAGTTTCCAGCACACTGCGTAGGAGCGCCGCATCGATGGCTTCGCCCACACACGCTATTTGGCCTGAGGCGCCGTAACTGACATTGGCCAAGAGCGAACGATTCCAGAGTTGTACAGCCGGATCCACCCAGGCCGTCGAATGCCGGAGTTGCTCGACATCGAGCGGCTTCCCATCGATTAGGATTTCGCCGCTCGTCGGCTTCAACCAGCCGAGTAAGAGACCGGCTAAGCTTGATTTCCCTGCGCCGGAAGGTCCGACAATAGCGACGTGACTACCAGGCTCGATCGCAATCGAAACTTCGTCCAGGATTGTATGGCCCGCAACCTGAACTGTGACATTGCTGCATTTCGAGAGCGGGCGGTGCCGGAACACCCATCTCTCGCGCCGATACTGCGGACGCAGGCTCTTCGGGAGCGCCCAATGGATCGAGCAACCGCAAGGTCAGATTACGGTAGTAGGGATACTGCCGCATCAAACTGCCGATCTCCTGCCCGAGCACTGGAAGGTTGAGAGCCCAGTAGATCACTAACAACACGCTGCCGATCTCGGCTCCGGTGAATGGATGGGTTAAAAGTAGGGCTCCGACCAACCCAGACATAACGATGAGCTGCACGGCTTCCATGCTGACGACCGTTCGCTGAAGCGCCAGCGCGGCGTGGGCCCAGTCGCCCAGCAGTTTCTCGTGTTCGCGCCTTACGCTTCTCTCACCTGAATGCGCTCGAATGGCAAGAAGCCCGAGCAGCGCGTCGAGGTAGAAACGCGTCAGGCCGGCGGCATGGCTTCGCACTCGCAACTCCCGCTCGGCCAGAAGGGACTGTGTGGTAAACGCGGGGATCAAGATAACGGCCACGATCACCCAAACGAAAATGCTGAGCGAGGGCTCAAGCCAGGTGATCGCACCGGCTGTAAAGCACAGCTCAAAGACTGCCCGCAGCAATTGGCGTACTTGATCGGGCAGGTGACGCAATCTCTTGGTCGCGTGGCTTCGTTCTGCCATGTCCGATGTCAAACGGCTCTGAAAATAGCGATCGCCGAGCTTCGGAATCTTTTCGAGAAATCGAATACGGAGCCGGTTTTCTATGTGTCTCCCGAGCCTTCCGCCAATTGCGAAGGCGGGGAGTTCGAGAAGAAGCAGGGCCAAGCTGAAGAGCATCACGCCGGCAATTGCCCCCATACGTTGTCCGGCCAGCCCCAGTTCATCGGTCACGTCAAACAGGCTTCGAAAGAGCATGATTTCGACGATGGTCCCCCCGGCCGCAACCAATAACGCCGAGAACAGGAGGATAACGCCGAGCGAACCGCTACCGAAAAAGGCTTTGGCTAGCTCTCGCGCCGGGCGATGCTGTTTTTTCTTTGAGAGCGGCTTCCAGTTCGACGCCAAGATGTTGCTGCGCTGCCTCGGTTCGTCGGCCGGTAACGCGCACAAGCACGGCGCCACGCGTCATTATCTGCTCATTCAGTGGAAAGGCAGACCAGTATTGGTTTGGAATTGTGTCCGGCTTTTCCGCCAAGCTTTGAACCAGATGAATCAGGCCTCGAGAACGGCTTACCCCTTTCCCTTTGACTAACGAGCGAACCAGCCGCACGGAAGCATCAAAGGCGGCCACTCGCCGCCAATCCTCTTGGGTGAGCAAGTTCTCGAGTAAACGATCCTGCTCGCCCGATCGAATTCCGAGGTGACGCAAACGCGCCCGCAGCGCGACACGAAAATCGTCGGAACGTGTAAATTCCAGCCAGTCTTCAGCCGCAACCGCCATTTTGTGGCCGTAGACTTCGGACGCGAACCGATCGACGCCGACCCAGCGCCGCCCGACTGCAGGGTCCATAATCTGCAGCAAATTGCCGTGCCGACGCCAGACGACCACAAAGTGGGTCATCCCGTTCGGCAGAAGGACGACGACCAACGCGGGTAGCGCTTTTGCTTCCGGCAGGAAGACGTGATCGAGCGGCAGCAGAATCTGTTCAGCCTGGAGGCCGAGTTGGTTGGCGACAATCTCCATGGTGTCGATCGAGGTGCCGTCGATACCGGTCTGGCAGGCTTCGCGGAGGCGGCCATAGCTGGCGGAGATGCCGTAACCTTCGAGCAAGCACTTCAGGGCCGCGGGGCCGCAATCCATATTGGAGGTCTGAACAACCTCCGGAACGAAGAAGCGCTTCGACGCGCGTCTCAATGAGCACCCAGCGCCTGACCGGCGGATCTTAGAACCAATAGGGCGGGCGACACGCGCTCGACTTCGATCTCGACGGAACCGGGCAGGCCGTGCTGATACGGGACACGCGAGCGAGGCACGGAGCGGACTGCCAGCTCCACCCTGACCTTTCCATCGCGAATGTCATCGGCGACCCGTGACACTTTGGCGGGGACGGTGCCGAATTGAGCCCAGGGAAAGCCTTGGAGCCGGACGGTTGCGGGCTGACCGGCGTGCACCTTTCCGAGCGCAGCGGAGGGGTCGAACTCTGCGACGACCTGGATTGTCCCACTTGAGAGGATTACTCCTAACTGCTGGCCATCGCTGATATGGGCTCCGGGGCGCAGCGTGGCGCACTCGGCCAGCCGTCCGTCAATGGGAGCGCGAATGAATCTGTTGTCAAAGTCATTTTCCAGGCGCCGGACAGTTGCCCGTGACAGGGACGCGTCAGCTTCGAGCTTCGCGACATCGACCAGGATTTGTCTGAGGCGAACCTCGCGATCGCGCTCGTGAACCTGCAATTCCGGCTCGAGACGAGAGATCGCTACTCCCAAGCTATCGGCGGCGGCGCGCTTACTTTGCGCCTCGGCTTGTGCTTTTTGGGCATCTGCATCGGCAACGATGCCTTCGGTGTGCAGGCGGCTGGTCCGGTCTGCTTCTTGCGCCGCTAATTGGGCTTGCGCCTCGGCTTCCTTGTATTGCGCGCGCGCTGCCTCAGTTGAGAATTTCAGTACGCGGCGTTCATCGGAGGTTCCTTCCTTTTCCGTGCCCATCTGAGAACGGAGCGCCTCTATCTGAGGTTGGAGGCTAGCGAGATGGGTTCGCTGTTCCTGAAGGTTGAGCCGCTCGGAGTCGCTGTCCAGTTCGGCGATGACTTCGCCGGCTTTGAGTTGGCTTCCTAGAGTTAGCCGAGAGGAAACCAGGCGGCCGGCTACACTTGCCTGAATCGGGGTAGCAGCGCCGGTGACTTCGAGCCGGGCGGAATCCGACACTTCATAGCGGGTGATCTTGGCAAGAAGCGCCCAGGATAGCCAGGCGGTCAACAAAGCAAAAACGCCAATCAACGACCACGCCGACTTCAATCCATTGTCCAGCCGCAGCGACTGGTTCACACGCGCGAAGCTATTGGCCATCTCTCAGTAGTGGTGTAGGTGTCCTAGAAAAACTCAAGGCCGCTTCGAAAGTTTTTTTCGAAGCGGCCAGAATTTAATTAAGACTCAGCCCGGATGTGCCGAAAAGAGGACTATGTACCCCACATGGTTTGACCGGCTTTAACTTTGCTCTTGATTTTCATTAATTTCTCCTTTCTAAAGTTTGAGTTTTCTGCTGGCGGGCAAAAAACTCTCAAACGATTTTCAACTAAATGAAAGAGGAATTAAGTTCCCCACATGGTTTGACCGGCTTTAACTTTGCTCTTGATCTTCATTGATTCGATCTCCTCTCGTAAACGTTTAACTCACCTACCGCTAGTGTGTTTGCGGCGCAATTCGCCGCTGCAGAACGATCAGACTAGGCAACCGGACTCACTGGATTCAGGAGCAACGCGCTTGCCGTGCTTCGTTTTCTGCGCTAACTAGATACTCAATTTATAGCTGATTTCCGCGTTATTTCAAATCTATTTATTGAGATCTTTAGGTAGGATTGACCTTAGCCGATAGCTCTGCGGGGCTGCGCTTCCGAGGCCCGGACATGTTCTCGTTTAGCCGATGCTATTCTCCAATCGAAGTACCGCAGATGACTCGCCGGGTAGTTGCGTCCTCCCTCGCGTGTGCAGCCCTGTTCCTCGGCTCCGCGTACGCGTTCGATCGAAGTCTGCCGCATCCCTTTCGGGAGTACGGGGGCATCGAATATCGCGTCGGCTCGATTCCTCTGCCGCCCGACTATGCGGAAGCAAGCGAGTGGGCTTTTGCCCGTCTGATGTATCCGGGCGGCTGGAATGACGGATATGCGGGCCGAGAGGACTACTGGACAGAAGGGACCGCGCTTTGGACGCAAGACTTCCCGCGAGCGGACCGCCATTTTTCCGAAGCGTTGCGGCGGCTCACGCGTGTCCACGTGCGGTCTGTCGAACAGCCTGTTAACCTCGACGACGGCGACGATGTTTACAACTGGCCCTGGCTATACGCGGTACAGGTAGGCGAATGGGGCATCACCGATCCGGAAGCCAAGAAGCTGCGAGAGTATTTGCTGCGCGGCGGATTTTTTATGGCCGACGACTTCCACGGGACGACAGAGTGGCAGGTCTTCGAGGAGAGCATGAAGCGAGTCTTTCCCGACCGGCAGATTGTCGACATTCCCAATAGCGATGCGATCTTCCACACGGTTTACGATCTCGACGAGCGGTATCAGATTGTGGGAGCCGAACATCTGGCGCAAGGTCACAAGCTCGATGGATACGTGGCGCGCTGGCGCGGTATCTACGACGACAAGGGCCGAGTGATGGTGGCCATCACCTATAACTCGGACATCGGCGATTCGTGGGAGTGGGCCGATGAACCTGCCTATCCGGAGAAGTATTCGGCTTTGGGTGTTCGCATCGGCGTCAACTACGTGGTTTACGCGATGACGCATTGAGCTACTTCTTCGCCGGCGCCTTTGCGCCAGAAGACGGTGCAGTCGTCGAACTCCTCTTTGTTCGGGAAGAGATCGTTCAGTTTGAAATCGTCGATGATCTCGTCGCGGCATGTCTGGACGGTTACGAAGCGGCCGGCGGCAACCTGCTTCTTCAGCTGAGCAAGCGAGATCACTCGATAGAGGCGCGCCTGATCGGGGGGTAACTCGATTTTGTGCGAATAGGAAAACTCCATGCCCGAGGGAGGCGTCAGGCGCAAGAGGAAGTACACGAGTTCGTCGGCCATGAACTCCTGGCCAGGCGGTGTCACTTCTTTGACTTTGGCGGAGATCTTTTCGTAGTCATGCCAGTTGGTAGCGTCACGGTCATCGAAGACGTACTTGGCGGCGCTGACGGTAAGGATGAAAACGAGAATCGCAGTTGGCCAGCGCGGGCGATTCTCACTGAGGAGCCGTGAAGCGGTGTAGTAGAAGCCAGCGCTCGCGAGTATGGCGGTGAAAGGGATCATGAAAATGAAGTAGCGGCCGAAGGTGGGATGGGCCGTGGAGATATAGAGGCCGAGTGCAATCGACAGCCAGGCGGCAAGGTAGAACTCACTTCGCACCCTCGGCTCCCATTTGCTCTTGTTCACGATGTAGAGGAGGCCGATCAACGCGAGTAGACCTAAGAACAGGGTCTGGGCGGAGACGGTCCAATCGGTGAAAACGTCGAAGTCATGCGCGTTCACGTCGCCCCAGTTGACTCGTCGAAAGAGAGCCTGATACCGGAGGACGTTAAAGAAGGTTTGCCGGGGCGCTTTGAGCAAGAAATACAGTTCCGGGAGAAAGGGAAGGATCACGCCAATGCAAAAGGCAAAGAACTTATTGCGACGGCTGCCTGCCTGATTGCGTGCAAGAAGCCAAAAGAGAAAGACCGGGATGACGGGAGCGGCAAGCAGAGTGGATCCCGCAGCCGCGCCTCCAAGCAGAGCTACGAAGAAGGCCAGCCATGCGGTACGGCGATCGATGCTGATAACCGCGACGCGAAAGGCGGCCACTACAAGAAATAGACCGCTGCCGTAGGCTTGTGCAATCGGACCGAAGGCGACCACGACCGAATCGAGGCCGACAAAGCAGGCGACCACGACCGCACAGCATAGGCGCCAGCGCTCGACGGGAAAGCGGCTCATTACGTAAGTGGAAGTGAGCCAGACGGCAGCAATGACGAATAGCGCATCGAAGGCGTGAATCGCGTGCCAGGAATGGGCGATCCACCGTAGGACACCGGCATTGAAGTAAGCGTTCAGCAGGGTTTGGGGAAAGGCGAAATCGATGTACGGTGTTTTGCCCCAGGCGATCAGTTGAGCGGCAACGAGATGGAAGCCTTCGTCCCAGACGAACGCCATGGTTTGGGAGTAGACGACGAGAGCGACACTTATCAGGACAAGACAGATCGACAGCAGGGACCACGGTTCGCGAAGCTTACGCCAGTGCATCAAGGAGATCCGAGAGTGGAGCGTTAGGCATGATTAGAAGAGTTTTGCCCAATTATAGGGGGTGATCCGGGTGGCTTATGCCTGGGCCGGAGTTCACCGAGTTGGTTGGGGTGGAAAGGCGGAGATCCGGCTTCCGCCGCACGACAGCCCTCGATTATCTTTCGTGATGTCGAGCATGAGCCAGGGTTTGTTAGCACATTTGCAGGCGCTGACAGGTCCAGGCGGCTTTTTGCGCTACGCTTCGGAATGCCCTACCGCATCGACATCGTTTATCCGCCTCCCAACGCCCTTGACGTTCTCGTGGAGTTGGGAGCGCTGGATATCGAGTTGGTTAACGACGGACTTGCGGCTATCATGCCGGATGGCGTGACACAGGACACGGTGGCTGGTGCGCTGGTCGGGTCGGGCGTAACCGTTTCGGCGGCAGTCGCGCGAGATAACAACTCGGTATGGCTGCTGAGTCCGCAGGCTGTTCGTATCGGGAGTGTTGTAATCGCCTCACCGGAATTAGCCGTTTCATCCGAAGCACTCAGGTTGACCGATTCCAAGGCTTTTGGAACTGGACATCACCCAACCACCGCACTTTGCGTGGAGGGTCTCGAAGAGATTTTGAGTTTCGAGCGGCTCGACAGCGTCCTTGACGTTGGGACGGGATCGGGCATTCTGGCATTGACGGCGCTGATGATGGGCGTGCCGCAAGCGGTCGGGCTGGATACGGATGCCAATGCGCTGAGAGTCGCGGCGGAGAATGCGCGTTTAAATAATCTCGCGGACCGATTGCAACTCGTCCTTGGTGGCCCCGATGTTGTGGACGGCAGCTGGCCGCTTATAGTCGCAAACGTGCTTGCTGCTCCTCTGATGGACATGGCGCCGGTTCTCGTTCGACGACTGGGAAGGCGCGGCCGACTGATTCTCTCCGGAATTCCGTCATCGCTCGGATCCGAAGTGAGGCGAACGTACCAGGATCTCGGAATGCGACATATTGAATCGAAGACCCGGGGCGGGTGGACCATGCTGACGGCTCAAGCTTCGTGGTAGCGGAACAGGCAAACTGAACAGGGAAGCGAAAGACGACTGCGATCTCGCTTTCGCGAAAACGACCGTTGTGAGGACTTAGATCAGGTTCCTGGTCTCCTGAGGAAGGGTTGCCATTTGGGCCCACTTCGGACGGGAACTTAGTCCGAGTCGTGCCTCCGTGCTGCACCACGATAGGATCAGGGGTTATGAAACTTCAGGTAAATGCGAGTTTGCTGATCTGCTGCGCGATGCTCGGAGCGATTACCGTCGAGCCCGCAGCCACCATCGTTGAGAATGATCAGGTGAAGGTGGTTCGGGCTCTCGAAAAGCCTCACGTGAAGGCGAATTTCCACCAGCACAAACTGAATCGGGTGATGGTTTATCTGCAGCCGGGACGGCAGCGCTTCGAGTATCAGGACGGGCGGCCACCTGAAGTATTCGATTGGAAAGCGGGGGAGGTACAGTGGAGCGCCCCGGATGGGATGCATTCGCCGGAGGTCGTCAGCGACGATCCCTTCAACATCATTGAAGTCGAATTAAAGCGGCCGGGCACAGGAAAGGCACTCTTCGGCAGTCTCGACCCGATCAAGACGGATCCGAAGCACTACAAGGTGGAGTTCGAAAATGAGCAGGTTCGCGTGTTGCGCGTGAAGATCGAAGCGCACGGAACTGCTCCGATGCATGAACATTCGTTGAATCGCGTGACTGTCTTCTTGACGGATCAAGATTTCCGGGTAACGGATTCGACCGGTAAGATCCAGAACATGAAGCACAAAGCCGGCGATGTGCTTTGGGGAACACCGACTACTCATACGGAAGAGAATCTCAGCAATCAGGCATTCGAGGTGATCGCTATCGAGCTCAAGAGCTAACGAGTACCGCTTCGCTTTGGGACGAAGCGCGGCGAGCACAGGAAGGGCGCAGTCGCTTAGTTTCGCGCCGCAGGATCGCCGGTGGGCGGCGGCGCATGATCTACCGCACCCCGAGGCCCCAGCAACTCCGTCAGAAGCGGATTTAGCGCATCTGCCCAGACTTGATACGCTTTGGCAGTTGGGTGAAGTTTGTCGGTTGCGTTCATCACGCCCTCGAGCAGTTGCCCGTTGCCGTCGGCCAGTTTGTCGTTGATGTTCAGATAGCGAATGTGTTTGCCATCGGCGAACTTCGACAGATTGTCGTTGATCCTCGCGATAATCGGCCACAGGGCCATATTGTCGTTTCTTGGAAAGATAGCCATAACCACGATGGTCGCGGCGGGAGCTTTCTCGCGAATGCTATCGATAATGGCCCGCAGACCGCGCGTGACATCGGCAACTTTTGCGTCTGCATCCGCGTGAAACGAAGAATCGCCCACATTATTGGTACCGGCGAGCAGCACAACGACTTTAGGATCCACTCCGTCCAGCTCTCCGTTTTCCAGCCGCCACAAGATATTTTGCGTGCGGTCGGCGCCCCATCCAAAATCAGCCGCGTTCCAGCCTAAGAAGTTTTGCTTCCAATTGGACAGCAGATTCGGGTAGTCGGTAGCGCCCCACCTTCGCGTAATGGAATCACCTTCGAAGTAAAGATCGATTCCGCCGTGTTTCGCTTTGCTGAGGAGCTGGGAATGAGCCGTCAGGGAATTTGCATCCGTGCGAAAAACCGGCACGTCCGCCGGAAATTGCCAGGGAATCGGATGATAGTCGAGCCACTTGTCCGCCCAGGGGATAAAGGATTTCCAATTCGGCGCGTCCGTGTGGCCGGCGTCGTGCTGCCGCCACGCTAGTTGGCCATCCAGCAGCCCGTGATTGACCGGGGGCATTTTCGCGCTGTGGTAGTCCTCATTCACTCCCAAACCCTTCGCGCCCAATAGCCGGAAAACGGGATCGGCGGCCACCGTCGCCATGAAACTGCCGCGTTGGTCCAGCCATTTCGCATCTCCCATTTCGGGCACGCCATAACTGATGAATGTCGGCCGCGGCGCGCACAGGGCAATTAGTTCGTTTGAGTCCACAGGCAAGTTGCCGGCGTCCATGCTTCCTGTGGCGGCCTCTGACGCGCCGTATTTCAGAAAGTTCCCGGCCATCCAGTGATACTCGCCCGTACCCGTGAGACTCTCGACCTCCTCTCCGAAATTACGCCGGTGCGGTTTGACGCCGCCTTCCCCGGAAGAACCGACCAGCGCGACAGCGAAGCGCATATCGAAGGCCATGGTCACAAGCGCCGCCTTTCCGTAGCGAGACACACCTTCAATGCCAACGCGCTTGGCATCCACGCTCGTATCGGTTTGGAAATAGTCGAGCGCACGCGAAGCACCCCAGCCCCAGGCCCGTAGAGCGCCCCAGTCTTCCGGCTTGCGAGGCTGCCCTTTGTTTGTGAGACCGATGATCCCCTTCGTCAGGCCTGCGCCATTATCGGCTTGAATGCTGCTCGTATCGAGGAGCGCGTAACCCCAACCGCCGGCGATTAACTGTTCGGTCGCCGGTGGATCGCTCCCCATCATCTTCTTGAACTCGGGATGGCTTTCAATAAACCGCCGAATCGCCGCGCTGCTGAACATGATCATCACAGGCACGGGACCTTGCGCGTTTCCCGGTGTCACGAGGGTCATGTCGATATCGACGCTGATGGCCGGGTAAGCCGAGTTATCCACGTGTCCGCTCAACTGCTTCTCAATAACCGGGAAAACACCTGTCTTCGTGGCGGTTGTACTTTTCACTGTCCAGGTCACTTCAGGCACGTTGGGTGGAATGCGGCCGACTATCTCGCGCTCGAAGTCTTCCACAATTTCAGGACGTCGCTGATGCCACCACTGTTGGGCGGACGTAACTCTTTGGCCGCTCTTCAGCGTCAGCGCGTCCGGCAGATTGCCGTATGGATTCGCCTTCGCCTCCTCGTAGTTGGCGTGATTGGGATCGTTTTCATTTCCGCTCGGGCCAGGACGTAGCGCCTTGATCCCTAGCTGATCCATCATGTTTTGATGGTCCTGGTCTGCCGTCCAGTTCAAGGGAGGCGATTGTGCGGTTGCAAAGTGGCCGACGAGGAAAGCGAAAGCGCTGAATACGGCGATCCTCGACAGGCCTCGTTTCAAGCTGTCGCACGAAGTCATCTTCGGTTCTCGAACAAACATGTTATCCGAATCGATCGTCCCGATGATTCACGAGTTAACGCCGGAGGCCAGGAATCCCCCGTCAACCGCGATGCACTGGCCGGTGATGAACGACGCACCATCTGAAGCCAGTAGAACTGCGGCACCAACCACTTCTTTCGGGTCACCGAACCTTTTCATTGGAGTGCGCAGAAGGATCTCGCGGCCCCGCTCAGTGCCCGACAACAGCTTCCTGTTCAGCTCTGTGGGGAAAACGCCCGGTGCGATTGCATTCACGCAGATCAAGTCTTCGGCCCACTCGATGGCAAGGCTGCGTGTCAGCGACAGAACTGCCGCTTTCGAGGCGCAGTAAGCAGCTACTTCCTGAAAAGCGATGTAAGAGCCTAATGAGGCGATGTTGATAATCCGGCCCCTACCGCTCGACTTCAAATCCGCATAGAACACCTGGCAACCGTGCAGAACGCCGTGGAGGTTGGTTTCGAACAGGCCTGACCATTCATCGTCGGTAACGGCGAGCGTCGGCTTGCGAAAAGTAAAGCCTGCCGCGTTAACGAGGATATCGACGCGTCCGAAGTTTTTCACAACCGAATGGCGAAGTTGTTCGACGGCATCGCGGACTGAGACGTCAACAGATGCCGCGAGTGTCTTACGTCCTAGCCTGCGGATTTCTTCACACACGGAGATAACCGATTCCATGCGGCGAGCAGCGGGTACAACATCGGCTCCGTGGGCAGCGAGCCCGATGCCGATTGCCCTACCCAGACCTGAGGAGCCGCCCAATACGATAGCTACACGGCCGCTCAGGTCAAACAGAGCTTTACTCAAAGCGCCTCCATGATTCAATGCCGCATCGATTCAAGCCGCCAACAACCTCGTACTATACAAGCGTATGCATCGGCGGCAATTCCTGGCCTACACGTGCTTTGCCGTGTGCGCGTTTACGCCGCTGCGGGCTGAAGACGGACATGCAGCCTGGCTGCGCTATGCGCCCATCACCCATCGGAACGTACGCCAGGCATATCGACGGCTGCCGGCCGCGGCCGTCGCGTTGGATTCGTCGCTAGTCGAGCAAACAGCGCAAAAAGAGCTTATTCGTGGTGTACAGGGCATGCTGGGCCGAACCTTGCGTGTGGATGCGAGCTTGCCAGATGAAGATTGCGTGCTGTTAGGCACGCTGCAATCCGTGAAGCGCGCCGCGCCGGGGATGCTGTTACCCGAAGGCCTGGGCGATGACGCTTATCTGCTGAAAACGACCGCTGCGCGCGGGCACAAAATTATTCTGATCACGGCCGGTAGCGATCGCGGTGTGTTGTACGGAACATTCGCACTGCTCCGCAACATCGCGTTGCAACAAGATCTCGATAGCTTGGACGAGCAAAGTGCGCCGTACGCTCCCATCCGGTGGACAAACGAATGGGACAACCTCGATGGCAGCATCGAACGGGGTTACGCCGGGCGCTCTATCTTCTTCGAAAACGGCAAGGTGGTGGAGGATCTGACTCGCGCTGGCGAATACGCGAGACTGTTAGCATCCATCGGTATCGACGGCTGCACGGTTAATAACGTCAACGCTAATCCCATGGTGCTGTCCTCCGATTTCTTGCCGCAACTCGCGAAAATTGCCGCCGTCTTTCGTCCTTGGGGTGTGCGCCTATCGATCTCAGTCGATTTCAGCAGTCCGCAATCTCTGGGCCACCTGGACACATTCGATCCAGTCGATCCCAAAGTGGCCGCCTGGTGGAAAAACAAAGCGGACGAGATCTATAAACTCATCCCCGATCTAGGCGGCATCGTTCTGAAAGCAGATTCTGAGGGCCGTGTCGGTCCATCTATCTACGGGCGCACTCACGCCGATGCTGCCAACGTTATCGCGCGAGCATTGAAGCCCCATGACGGCGTGTTGATCTATCGCGGATTCGTCTACAACCATCACATGGACTGGCGCGATCTGAAGAACGATCGTGCTCGGGCCGCTTACGACAACTTCGCCAAACTGGACGGCAAGTTTGACGATAACGTTTTGGTCCAGATCAAAGAGGGCCCGATCGACTTCCAGGTGCGCGAACCGGTATCTCCCCTTTTCGGCGCACTGAAGCATACCAACGAGACGATTGAGTTCCAGGTCACTCAGGAATATACGGGACAACAGCGGCATCTCTGTTTTCTTCTGCCCATGTGGGAAGAAGTGCTTAACTTCGACATGCGCGTTGATAGCGAGCGCACGTTGGTGAAAAACATCGTGGCAGGGAAAAGCTTTAATCGGCCGCTCGGGGGATTTGTGGCTGTGACCAACGTTGGTCTCGATCGAAACTGGCTTGGCTACGACATGGCCATGGCGAACCTGTATGCGTTCGGCCGCATTGCGTGGAATGCCGGTTTGCCTGCGCCCCAAATCATCGACGAATGGACGAGGCTGACATTTGGTTCGGACGATCGTTTGGTCAAGACAATTAACGATCTGCAGCTCGAGTCGTGGAGAGTGTACGAGCAATACACGGGGCCACTCGGAGCCGGCGGCCTCACCGATATTGCCGGAGACGCGCAGCATATTTACATCGGCAGTCACTATGGACCGGGCATCGAGTCCTCGGAACGCAACGGCTGGGGTCAATGGCACCGCGCGGACAAAGAAGGCATCGGCATGGATCGCACGCTCGGGACCGGAACGGGCTATATCGGGCAATATCCGCCCGAAGTCGCGGCCATTTACGAATCGCTGAAGACATGTCCCGATAACTTATTGCTGTTCTTCCATCACGTTTCCTACAGCTACGTGTTGCATTCGGGGAAAACCGTCATGCAGCATATCTACGACGCGCATTACGAGGGAGCGGCGGAAGCGCAGACCTTCGCCGAGCGCTGGAAACTTCTGCGAGGCCTGGTGGATGAGGAGCGGTACAACGCAGTTTTGAAGAAGTTGCAGTATCAGGCGGGTCACGCGATCGTGTGGCGCGATACGGTATGCAACTGGTTCTTCCACCAATCCGGCATTCCCGATGCGCAGGGGCGAGTGGGTCATCACCCCGATCGAATCGAAGCGGAAGACATGTCGCTCGATGGCTACAAAGTAGCGGGTGTCTCGCCGTGGGAGGACGCTTCCGGAGCAAAGGCCATTACGTGCCCGACCGAAAAATGCACAGCTAGCATGAAGTTCGAAGGCAAGCCGGGCTGGTACAACCTGGTGGTGCAGTACTTCGACCAGAACAACGGCGTGTCGCATTTCGAAGCGTTCGTCAATGGTCAGAGCGTTGGCGTATGGGCTGCAGACCTGCGGTTGCCCACTTATAAACCCGATTCGAATTCCAGCACGGAGGAGATGCTTCCTGAGCTGGCTTTACGGCCCGGCGACGAGATTAGAATTGTCGGCATTCCGGATGGAGGCGAGCGCGCCCCGATCGATTACGTCGAGATCAGACCGGCATCGTGAAACTTGGCTGCTAATTCAAATTGCCTCCGCGATAAACTCATCTCGGCAGGTGCTATGAGACGAATCGGATGGATTGGAACGACATGTATCTGGGCCGGGGTGGCGGCGCTCCTCGGGACGGGTATCTCTATCGTACGGGCGCAAGGACCGGGTAACCAGCATAATGCTCAGGTGCTGTTCACTGCTCTGGATGCGGACCGTGATGGAACGCTGACACGGAGCGAGATGGAATCGGGCTTCAATTCCTGGTTTTCTGCTTGGGACAGCACGAATAGCGGTACGTTGAAGCAGGACCAGATTCTAGCCGGAGTGAGCAAGTTGTTCCCGGCGCCCGCGCCCAAGCCTGGGCAGGGGAACACTTTCAACGTTGCCGGGAATTCGACGCCGATGACCGCGCCGCAACCGGCGATCGACGCTATGATGGCGGCTTTACCCAGCACACCGGGAGCAAAGCCGCTGCGTCCCCGCAGCGTACTGGTAATGGCGCATACGGGACCGGGCGGCTTCGTGCATGCCTCGATCCCGCTGGCTGCTAAAGCGGTGGAAGCTCTCGGAAATCAGGGAGGTTTATGGACCACCACCGTCAGTTATGACGCGGCGGATATCAACGCGAATAATCTGAAGAAATACGACGCGATTTTCCTGGACAGCACGACTGCCTGCTTCCTTGACGATCAGGATCCGTCGGTGACAGCAGCGCGGCGCTCGGCCTTCATGGATTTTGTCAGAAGCGGTAAGGGCATCGCCGGGATCCACGCGGCGACAGACTCGTACCACACCGATTGCCTGGCGAATCTGGCGGCTGCAAAGAGCGGCAGTGGGGGCCTTAATATCGGGGCTTTGGTTCTAAGCACGCAGCTAATGACCGCCGCCGACAAAGATAATAGCGAATCCGTGAGCCGGCAGGAGTGGACCGCCGTTGCCGACGATTGGTTCCAAAAGCTGGACACCGGCCATACCGGGAAGGTCAGTCGCGCCGATTTCGTGGAGCACTTCAACTCATTGCTGCCGCCGCTGGACCAGCGTCGAATACACCTCGAATCGAAACCGGTTCAGCAGTGGCCGGAGTTCAACAAGTTGATCGGTGGTTTTTTCAAGTTTCACTGGTCCGATCCGCAACTGATTTATGTCAAGATCGATGATCCGAACAGCCCGTTAACGGCCATGTTCCATGGCAAGGAGTTTGAGATCCATGACGAGACATATACGTTCCAACAGGAATCCTTCTCACGCCGGAACGTGCATGTGTTGACCAGTATCGATTACGCCAAAATGAGCGCTGAGGATAAGGCGAAGGAATCGAACCCGCGAACGGACGCCGATTATGCGTTGAGCTACATCCGGCGCGAGGGACAGGGGCGCGTGTTTTATGAAGGGCACGGTCACAGCGACCGGGTGTATGCCATGACGCCGATGCTCGAGCACCTGCGAGCCGGCATTCAATATGCGGTGGGCGATCTGAAGGCGGATGACAGCCCATCAGTGAAATAGAGCTAGGCCTTTTTCTTTAAGATCGACGCTCCTGCGGCCGCCAACACGGCGCCAAGCGCCACGCCCGCAGCTATTTTCGGCGCGCAATCCGGGGGTGCTGGCGGAAGGTAAGCAATTCCATTTTCATCGAAGCGGGCTGGCTGTTGAACGTAACGGCCATGCCGAGGCACCGGGAAGTTGGCAGCAAGGTTCTCAAGTTGATCGGCTGCATTGGCCATGGGAGAACCGTGACCGGCCCCGATGACTCTGGGATGAAGCTCCGAGAGCAACTGGACGGATGCGCGGGCCTTCTGCCAATCCGTGGTGGCCGGCACAGGAGGACGATAGATCTGCGGCTTCTTAGTGAGCAGGGTCAGCAGGTTGTCCATGTTCACGGTGGCAAACGCGTCGCCTGCGAGCAACACCCCATCGTTGCGGCGGAAGAACGAGACATGACCCGGCGTGTGCCCGGGCGTATCGATTGTTTCCCAATCGGAAAGACCAAGCCCAGGCAAGCTGCCGTTCAGATCGGTGATGCGATCCGCTACGTTTGCCGTGCGGCTGGGGAAAAAACGGCTGACGGCGGCAAAAAAGCCGGGTGCTGTTGGATCGGTCGGAGGATACGGAGATCGGCCGGTCAGAAACGGCCACTCCAGCCGATGCGCATACGCTTTCACATCCCATAGCTTGCCTAAGTCTTCAGCGGAACCCGCATGGTCGAAGTGGCCATGCGTCAGGAGGATGGCCTTGGGTTTGCTATTCGGTCCGAAACGCGCTTGAGCCGCTTCTTGTATTTTCTTGGCATTGCCCGGCATGCCGGAGTCTACCAGCACCCAGTTCTGCGCAGTGCCTACGAGATAGGCGTTCACAATCGTCATGGGGACTACGGCTACGTCGCGTGCGATCTCTTCCATGGATATGGGAATGCGGGCGAAATAATTCGTTTCTCAGGAATTGAATGTGCCCCGAGCGCGTTCCTCGGGAGTAGTCTTTGGAAGGGCTTCCCGATTGCCTGATAGACCAGCTTTCAAAAGGCCGACTCGGATGGAAGTGAAGGGGAGAGCGCGTGGACAGAAGTTACCGTCAGATCGGTAGCACCCAACAAGAGGTCTCATTCAAAGACGTGGACGCGAAGCCTGCCACAAGCGCGTCGGTAAAGGGTATATGTTGATTAGGACCATGCGTACTCAATTTTCGAAAACCCTTGCCTTAGCAATCCTCGCCGCGGCTGTTCCCCTCTCCGCCCAACAGCAAGCCAAACCTGAACAAAGCGCGGCCCAAGCGACGGCAAAGCCTGAAGACACGGAAGTATGGGAGCCGGTGCCTAAGAAGGTAACTCCGGGGGCCAACAACACGGCGCCTCCTTCCGACGCGATCGTGCTTTTCGATGGCAAGAACCTGGACGAATGGGTTTCGAACCGCGACAAAACGCCCGCGAAATGGACAGTCGCGAACGGGGTGCTGACGGTCAACAAAGAGAAGGGTGTCGGGAACATCGAAACCAAACGGAGCTTCAAAAACTATCAGCTCCATGTCGAGTGGAAAGTTCCGGCGAATGTCACCGGAACCGGTCAGGCACGCGGTAATAGCGGGATATTTCTGGCTTCCACCGGGCCGGGCGATGACGGATACGAACTGCAGGTTCTCGACTCGTACGACAACAAGACCTACGTGAACGGTATGGCCGGCAGCATTTACAAGCAAGCTATTCCGCTGGCGAACCCGAGCCGCAAGCCCGGGGAGTGGCAGACCTACGACATCATTTGGACCGCGCCAACATTCAATGACGACGGCACAGTGAAGACCCCGGCCTATGTGACCGTTATATTTAACGGCGTGCTGGTAGAGAATCACTATGAGTTGAAGGGCGAGACCCGGTATATCGGAAAGCCGTTCTATAAGAAGTACGACAGCGCGCCGGTTAAACTGCAGGCGCACGGCGACCCGAGCGAGCCCGATAGCTTCCGGAACATCTGGATCAGGGAGCTGGAATAGGGCGCGGCATACTCCGGGATGCGCACTTTCGTTTGTTTGCTGTTTTTGGCGAACGCCGGGAAGCTGGCGGCCGCGGGTTCCGCGACCCAGACCATCACGGTCACCTTTCCGCCGGCTCGCTCGGATAAACCGTTGGACGGCCGCGTACTGCTTCTGCTCTCTAACAATGCAAGCGCCGAGCCGCGCATGCAGATCGATGACACGCCCAATTCACAGATGATGTTCGGCGTGACGGTCGAGGGGTGGAAACCCGATGAGCCGCTGACTATCGGCGAGAACGCGCAGGGTTATCCGCGAGCGAGCTTGAAAGATGTTCCGCCTGGAGACTACACGATACAGGCAGTGCTAAACGTCTACGAGACCTTTCACCGGTCTGACGGTAAGACGGTGAAATTGGCTCCGGATCGCGGTGAAGGCCAACACTGGAATCTTGCGCCAGGGAATCTGCTTTCTAAGCCACGGCTGGTTCGTATCGCCCCCGCAGCTCCGCCAGTCAGCGTGTCTCTCGATGAAGTTATTCCACCGATTGCGCCCGAGCCGGATACAAAATACATTCGGCACATCCGCATTCAATCGGAGCTCCTGACGCGATTTTGGGGCCGGCCGGTTTATCTGGCCGCGATCGTTCTCGTACCGGAGGGCTTCGACGTTCACACAGACGCACATTACCCGCTGATGATTTTTCACGATCACTTCGTAACCGGGTTTAGCGACTTTCGTGAGACTCCGCCGGATCCCAACCTGAAGCCCGAGTACTCCGAGCGCTTTCACCTCCCCGGTTATAACCGCATACAGCAGGAAGAGGCGTATAAAAATTATCAAGATTGGATTGCGCCCGGCACGCCGCGCGTCTTAATCGCGAAACTGCAGCATGCCAACCCTTACTACGACGATTCCTATGCTGTGAATTCGGCCAACGTGGGTCCTTATGGAGACGCGATTGAAACCGAGCTCGTGCCGGCCATCGAGCATCAGTTCCGCGGCATCGGCCAGGGCTGGGCGCGATTCGTCTACGGCGGATCGACCGGCGGCTGGGAGTCGCTGGCTGTCCAGATGTTCTACCCTGACAACTACAACGGCGCGTTCGTTGCCTGCCCGGACCCGGTCGACTTCCACGCTTACATGACGACCGATCTATATAAGCAGGACAACATTTTCTATCTCCAGGGCGCGAATAAGAAGGTTGAGCAGCCGGCGATGCGCGATTATCTAGGACACACGCTGATCTCGGTACGAGACAACGTCGCCTATGAGGCCGCATTAGGTGATCACGGGCGCTCGGGCGAGCAGTTCGACATTTGGCAGGCGGTTTATTCTCCCACCGCCAACGACGGTTATCCCCGAGCGATTTTTGACAAGCGAACCGGCGCGATCGACCATAAAACGGCCGAGTACTGGCGTGAACACTATGATTTAGACGCCATTCTGCAAAGGGATTGGAGCAAGCTTGGCCCGAAACTGCAGGGCAAGCTGCATCTGTACGTCGGCTCGGATGACACGTATTTTTTGAATGACGCGGTGTACTTGATGGAGGACTTTCTGAAACAGACCGGCACTCCCGGGCACGGCGTGCCCTACGAAGGCGAGGTTCGCTACGGACCCCGCGCCGAGCATTGCTGGAACGGTGATCCGACGAAGCCGAACTGGTATTCGCGGCTGCATTACAACCAGATGTATCTGCCGCAGATCATGGAGCGCATGCAGAAGACTGCTCCCGCCGGAGCAGACCTCACGAGTTGGCGATACTAAGGGCTGCAAAATTCCGCTCATGCCTAGTCCGGCAGAGTATTTTTGTCCAGCTCTCCGCGGCCGGCGAGGTTATTTCCCGCCCAGCTTCAGAGATCCAGGTTTGTTCGACTGCCTCCGCGACCGCCAGATCGCGAAATAGATTAGACCGGCAAAAAAAACCAATGCGAGCACAATCTCCCATGGGGCGAGCACCGATCTGTGCACTATGGGATCGAACCTGATGGACGTGCTCTCTTGCATGCCGGGTTCAGCTTATCGCATTTTCGCTCCGCTGGCAGGAGTTGGAATCGGTACCCGGATACCATCTCTACCATGAGCCTAATCGCAATTATCGGACAATTCGATGTCCACTCGGAAGACGTAACAGCGGTCGGTGACCTGATGCGTACGATGATGAACGAAACGCAAAAAGAGCACGGCTGTCTTCACTACGCCTTTGCGACGGATCTCTCCACCCCAAATCGGTTCCAACTCAGCGAGTTATGGGAGAGTGACGAGGCTCTCGCTGCCCATTTCCGCACGACACATATGGTGAACTTTCGTGCGGGCCTTTCCTCACTTCGCATAGAGAAACGAGTAGTGAAGCGCTACGATGCCGGCAATCCCGCAGACTTATAGCTGACCGGCGCTCGACCGAAATGCGCAAATGCCGTTCCCTAAAAGCCGATGCGGCGTTCGGCCATGCTGGATCCATGACAAAGATCTGGGGTCGGAGATACGCTACGGCTTCGGATGAAAGGGCACATTTATAGGGCCGGCGCCAGCCGGTTCCGGCGTGTCTATCTGCAGATTGACAACGATTGGCTCCTGACCGCTGCGAACTACGACGCATTCGCAAAGTTGATCCGCAAGTGCGTTGATCTCCTGATGAGGGACAAACGGCGGGACATAAATAAAATCGCCTGCACTGGCCTCGTCGCTGAACTCGAGATGATCACCCCACCGCATCCGAGCGCGCCCTTTCACGACATACAAAACCGTCTCTAGTTCACCGTGGTGATGCGGCCCGGTCTTCGCATCGGGTTGCACGACGACCGTACCCGCCCAAAGCTTACTGGCTCCGGTCCGAGCGTGGGTAATCGCCGCCGCTCGCGACATCCCGGGACTCTGCGGAGTATTCGGATCCAATTCGCTCGCCCTGACGATTTTGACGCCTTGATCCTTCCAATTCATGCTCCGAATTATTTCAGCATCGTTGCAGACTTGAACAAGCGAGACCGATTTGCGGCACAAAGCGGCCTTCCTTTTCCATCGAACATCTGTAGAATCGTCACACGGGTGCTCTATGCCCAAGAGGAAGAAAGTTCCGATTACGGAATTTGGAGACGAGAGCAATCTCGCGATCGTTCAAAGCGACATCCCGGAACCGTCGGCCGGAGAGGTTCAGGTAGCGGTCGAATATTTCGTAGTCTCAGGTTCCGACGCCAACATGCGTCGCGGCGCACCGGGAGTATGCGAGCAGCGCGGGGATGGGCTCGATCATCATCGAGGTAAACCCGTAGTGACTTGATCAGTCGTGACGAAGCGCGGTCATGGGGTCCACGCGCGCCGCTCGAGCGGCTGGAATGTAGCAGGCCAGGAGAGCTGCAGCTACCAGACAGAAGGAGACTGCGAAAAACGTCAAGGGATCGGTCGCGCGGACCCCGTAGAGGAGCTGCGAAAAGCTCGAGAGCACTCTGGTGAGCACTGTAGCGGCGATCGCTCCAAGGGCAACACCGAGAGCTGCCAGTCGAAGGCCCTGGCCGAGCAACATTCGTAGCACATGCCACCTTTCGGCCCCAAGCGCTATGCGAATTCCAATCTCCGGGACGCGTTGCGCCGTCGAGTAGGAGATCACGCCGTAGATGCCGACCGTAGCGACTAAGAAGGCCACCACCGCGAATGCAGAGAGCAGAAGCATCGGAAACCGCTGGCGGGCCAGCGAGCCGGAGACCAGCTCGAGCATAGTGCGGATGTCATAAACCGGCTGATTACCGTTCGCTCCATACACTGCGTTCTTGATAGCGGGAATCACGGCGGCGGTATCGAGAGGAGTGCGTACAGCGAATGTGACCTCGTCGCGAAAGATGGGCAAGCCCTCATCGGGAAGTTGATAGAAGGAGTAGTAAATCTCCGGTTGGTCGCCTGTCGAGCCTCCAATTGCGTACTGTCGGACATGGCCGACGACCCCCACAATGCGAACATTCACAGCACCGGCCGTGCCCCAATGGGGAATCGTTATGGTCTGACCCAGAGCGTCGCCTTTAGGGAAATAGGTTCGCGCCAGCACACTGTCGATGAGACACACCAATGGCGAATGGATATTGTCGGCTTCGGTTAGAAACCGCCCGCGCAGAAGCGGGATTTGCATGGTGCGCGGATAATCGGGACCGGTCGGATAATAAGTCGCTCGCGGAATCTCAGCCATAGAGGCGGGTTGGTGTCCTCCAAGCCAGAACGGTCCGGAATTGCCGCCTCGGCCCAAGGGCACCAGCGCCGTGAGGTCGGCTGACTCAACCCCAACAATCTGCCGAATACGCTCGGTGAGTTGTTGATAGGTGGCGCGCGTGGCTAACGGTGTCTGGGTGGTGGACGGGGAAAGTCCAACTTTGAACGTAATGATGTGTTGCGTTTCGAAGCCCGGATTGGCAGCCCACAAGTTATGCACTGTGCGAAAAAGCAGTCCGGCGCCCGATAGAAGAACCAGCGCGAGTGCAATTTGCACGATCACCAGGAAACCTTGCGTACGGTGATGGCCGGCGGTCGAACCACGGCCGCGTTCTTTCAAATCTGCCTGCAGATCGGCGTTTGCCTGTTTGAGCGCCGGCACGAGGCCAAACAATATTCCGACCGCAGTTGAGAGGCCAAGCGCGAATAAAAGCACAGGAGCATTTACGCCCACGTTCTCCATGCGGGGCAGACCTCCCGGAACAGCGGCCAGTACGATTTTCAGACCCCACCTTGCAACGAGAAGCCCGAGAACACCACCAGTCAAGGAGAGAAGCACACTCTCTGTAATCAACTGTTGAATGATTTGCCCGCGGCTGGCGCCCAGTGCTCGTCGAACCGCAAATTCACGCGTGCGTGCCGCCGCGCGCGCCAGCGAGAGATTGGCAACGTTTGCACAGGCGATGAGCAAAACGAGGCCGACGGCCCCGAGCAGCAGGAGAAGCGTGCTGCCGACGTTACCCACAAGCTCCTGTTTTAGCGAGACAATATACGTCGCCAGTCCTTTTTCTGTGGTGGGATTTAGTTGATCGATGTGGTCCTGCAGAGTATTCATTTCGGCTTGTGCCTGACCAATGCCGATCCCATGCCGTAGGCGTCCAACACAGAGGATGCTGTGAACCGTACGATCCAGGAGAAAAGTCGGATCGGAGCGACCGATCGGCGTGTAGACATCGGCTGGCCGGTCTTCAAAGCGAAACGCGGACGGGAGAATGCCCGCCACGGTATAACCGACGCCGCTCAAAGTAATTGGCTTGCCAATTGCCGCAGGGTCTCCGTGGAAGTGTTGTTGCCATAACCGATTGCTGATAACAACTGCGGGCACGCCGCCGATGCGGTCTTCCTCGGGAGCAAAAGAGTGCCCGAGAGCAAGGTTCACACCGAGAGTACTGAAAAAATTGCTGGAGATTTCATACCCGGCAACATGCTCGGGTGAGCCGGGATTTGTCAGGTCGAAGCCGATAGACTCGAATGCGGCGATCTGCTTGAACGAGCGAGCACCGCGCTGCCAATCGAGGAAGTCGGGATACGAAAGATAGGTCGCGTACTTCAAGCTCCGGTTATAAAGCGCTATGACGACCAGGCGATCGGGTTCTGGATACGGCAGCGGTTTGAGGACCACACCGTCTAGCGCGCTGAAGATTGCGGTATTTGCTCCGATACCCAAAGCTAATGTCAGGATTGCCGCGGCGGCATAGGAGGGAGTCTTGCGCAGGGAGCGGGCGGCATAATGAAGATCGCGCAGGAAGCGACTAATTGGTTCGAACGCCCTTTCATCGCGGGATTCGTCTTTCGCCAACTCGATTCCGCCAAAGTCGCGGCGCGCGCGCACCTCGGCGTCTTCTCGACTCAGTCCGCGCTGCATATAATCGCGCACCTGACTATCCATGTGAAACTGAAATTCGGCGTCCATCCGCCGTTCCCAGCCGCGTCGTTTGAAGCAAGAGACCCATTTCATTTCTTCAGCGCCTCATTCTGCAGTTTCAAGAACAAGTGAAATGGCTTGGCAGAGGCGCTCCCACCCTGCCTTCTCGGCTTCCAACTGCCGGCGTCCAGCCTTTGTCAAACTATAGAATTTTGCACTACGGCCGATCTCGGTCGTACTCCAATCGGATTTAAGCCAACCACGCTCTTCCAGCCTGTAAAGCGCCGGGTAAAGAGAACCTTGGCGAATCTGGAGCGCATCTCTGGAAATCTGCTGGATGCGTTGAACAATGGCGTATCCGTGAATGGGCCGGAGTGCGGTGACCTTCAAGATGAGCATGTCGAGTGTCCCTTGAAGCAGCTCAGCTTCACGCGAGATCCCGTCTACTGTTTGCCTAGACATCCGAGGTATCGCTTACGAGTATAGCTCGCAGTGTACATGCCAGAGGGGGTAGAGTATCAAGCTTCGACGCTCATGCTCCGATCTGAAAAAGCTTTCAGGTAAGCCGAAGCAACACGCATACGAACTCGCGTGCTTCGCGCGAGCCCGGCGCAGATGCCGATCGCACGTCATATCCAATTCCCGTGAGAAAGCTCCGCCGCGCTCTGTCTTTAGGGAATCTTTAGCGTCTCTTAAGCACTTCTTTAGATTCCGTCCCTACACTGGTATCGAAACACTGCACCATACAGTTTCGGCCGCATGGTTAAATTGGGTCTCGTTTGCGCTTTGTTCTGCCTGCTGTTGCTGACCTGCATAACTGGCATACTTTCCACAGACAACCAGATCCGAAGCTATCTCGAACTGCCGAATTATGTCGGAGCGGTTCCGGACCACGTGCAATCTGCCATCCTCTCCCATGCGCCGGTCGGCAGTACCAAAAACGAGGTAAACCGCTTTTTGCACAGTAGAGGGATCGGCACGGATGATCGCAGCACCTGCGCAACCCAAGACCGGGGCGCCGAACTCACTTGTAGCATCAGCGTCCACAGCCATTTCTGGAATCTAATCCGGAAAAGATACATTGTCTTATTTGATTTCGATTCCGCAGACAGACTTCGGAGTGTACAAGTGCGTTCGAAGCTGGTGTTTCTGTAACGGGGCCCGAACCGGCTCGAGGGATCGAGTTACTATCCTAGAAAAGCGTTTTGCGAAGGTGATCTATGGCAAGTTCGACTGTGACTCCTATCCCCCCAACCGCTTCCCACTCCGATCGGCCGATTGAGAATGCCTCTCGGCATGCCAGCATGCTCGCGCTCACCCTAGGGGCGCTGGGGGTGGTGTTCGGGGACATTGGGACCAGTCCTTTGTACACGCTTCACGAATGCCTGCTCGCGGCTGGTGGCAAGCGTGTCAGCGCTGACGACGTGTTTGGAATTCTCTCTTTGATGGTCTGGGCTCTTGTCTTGGTGGTCAGCGTGAAATACCTGTACTTCATTCTCCGGGCGGATCATCATGGCGAGGGTGGCATCTTCGCGCTGCTGGCGCTGGTGCCCGATCGCTTTCGTGCGAACGCCATCCATAAGGGACGCGTGACTGGAATCGCGCTACTCGGCGTCATCGGCGCAGCGCTTCTCTATGGCGATGGTGTAATCACGCCGGCCATCTCGGTATTGAGCGCTGTCGAAGGGCTCGAGGTCGCCAATGCCGGTTTTAAACCTTGGGTGGTGCCGCTAACCTGCATCATTTTAGTTGCACTCTTCGCCATTCAGCGGCGCGGTACGGGCAGCGTGGGCCGTCTCTTTGGACCTATCATGGCGCTCTGGTTCACGAGTTTAGCCGCGCTCGGCGTATGGCACATCCTCGAATTGCCCAGCATTCTGAAGGCTCTTTCTCCGCAGTACGCGGTCGGCTTTTTTATACGCCACGGCTTACATGGTTTGCTGATTTTGGGTTCGGTTGTTCTGGTAGTTACCGGAGGAGAGGCTCTGTATGCCGATCTCGGCCACTTCGGCCGCACGCCTATCCGCCGTTCCTGGCTCTGGCTGGTTTTCCCGGCGCTGTTGTTAGGTTATCTCGGGCAGGGCGCACTCGTGCTTTCGCACCCGCAGGCAATCGATAATCCCTTCTTTGCGCAAGTTCCCGCCGGTCCCGCCACCATCGCGCTTGTTCTTCTGTCGAGTGCAGCGACCGTCATCGCTTCGCAAGCGCTGATCTCGGGGGCTTTTTCTCTCACCCGGCAAGCAATGGTGCTCGGTTATTTCCCTAATGTGACCGTGCATCATACCTCGGAGCAGACCGAAGGCCAGATATACATCCCGGAAGTAAACGCGCTGCTTGCCATCGGCTGCCTGCTTCTCGTGCTCACATTTCGCGAGTCCGTGAAACTTGCGGCCGCTTACGGCCTCGCCGTTACCGGTACTATGGCGATCACCTCAGTGCTGTTTTTCATCGTGACCCGTTACGTCTGGAACTGGTCGCAATGGAAAGCCGTGGCGCTTCTGCTGTTCTTTCTTTCCTTCGATGTTCCTTTTCTCGCGGCCAACGTATTTAAGTTTCTTCAAGGCGGCTACGTGCCGGTGCTGATCGGCGCCTCGCTCATTGCGGCTATGCTGATCTGGAACCGCGGCCGTACGTTCCTTGCCGAACAGTATGCGACACGATTTCCCACCTTTGAACTCGTACGGCAACAGATCAGCCACTGCCTGTCCCATCGTGTTCCAGGTACAGCGGTGTTCATCGCATCCAGCCCGGATCACGTTCCTCCGATTCTTGTGCATTTCGTCGAGCGTTGCCGCTCGCTGCATGAGAGCGTCATTTTGCTCACCGTGCGCACGGAAGTGATCCCGAGAGTGGCAGAAGACGAGAGGTACGAAATCTCTGACTTAGGCGATGGCTTTTGGCGCGTGATGCTGCATTTCGGATACATTGAGCACCCTCGCGTTGTCGAGGCGCTCGGTTCAGTGGTCAAAGCGGAGAATCTGCACGTCGATCTGAATGAGATCACTTACTACGTTGGGCACGAAACACTCACCGGTAAATCCGGCAAGATGGGCAAAGTAGCAGAAAGTATTTTCGCCTACTTACAACGGAACGCCGTGGATGTAGAGAGCACTTTTGATTTGCCGCCTCGCCAGGTGGTCGAGATCGGTACGCAGGTAGATCTGTAACGGCGAACATTTTACTCAGCGCTCGTTCAGGAATGCTTGAAGAACAGCGCGACGATTCAGATGAGCGGCATTGGCTGCCAATCCTTTCGTTAGCGGCCAGCCTACGAAAGGATATCGCTTTAAGCTTTTGTTCGCTTCGAAGACGCTTTAATGCGCGTCCACACCCTCCAGACGGAACACTTCATACGGCACGCCGTGACGCGTGCTATATCCGTTGTGGTAGCGCGGCTGTTGATCCAAGTGGGATGCGCTTATATAGACGTTGCCGCCCGGATCTTCCGTGAAGGTGTCCGGCCAATCCAGGCGTTCGGATTGAAAGATCGTTTCGAGAGTCGCCCCGATAGTGAGGCGACGAACAGCGAAATGTTCCACGTCGCTCAGATAAATGCGCCCTTTCGAATCGAGCCAAAGCCCGTCCGTCGGGAAAAGGTTCGTGGCTGCCGCCTTTACGCCCGAAGCAGCATCGGCATCTCGATCGCGGAGCAGCGCGGTAGGAACGCTCCAGAGAGTGGTCGAGTTCACGGGTTTGTAGAAGAGCGTGTTGCCGTCTTTGGACATCTCCAGGCTGTCGGAATTGAAGATCGCAGGCTTACCGTCAGGTTGACGCAGGAGAAAGCCTCGAACGACTACCGGGACGTTTGGATTGCCGAGTACAGACGGGTGACCGTCTAGTTTGCGCCAGGCGTTTCCATTCGCGATGTCGACGACGATGATGCCGCCGTGCCCGCTGTCTGTTAGATAGGCGAAGTTCCGCACGTTGTCGATGCGAATGTCGTTCAGGTACGAATCGGGCAGCGCAACGTCCGGCCCGATGGGAATGATCTGGCTGACCTGGTTCGAGAGTAAGTCGATCCTGACTAGCTTAGGGCCGTTCGGAATGGGTGAAGTAAGCATGGGAGCTGCGGCGTCTACCACCCAAAGCGTATTGGCGTGATCCACGACTACGCTCTGCACGCACACGAAATGATTGCCTGCGGTCTGCGGCTTTCCATCCCAGCGGTTCCACTCCAGGTTGGGATAGGGCCGATCTTCGCCGTCGCCGGTGGTCTCAATGACCGCATTGAGATAGCGATCGGACCAGCGCGGGAAATTGACAAACAGACGGTAGTCTTGCGAGATGCTTATACCTGTCGGTTCGAAGTGTGCATTGATATAAACGGGATTTTGTCGAGACTCCTGGGCTGGTGCCAGGGAAGCGCCTAACACGATCAGCAAAGTTGCGACGGGAAAAGATCTGCAAGTCATAGCTCGCCAGTGTGATTTCCCTTCATCGAAAGTGGTTTCTGAGGGGAAATGCTGGGAACCATAGCTTCCTGAACTCGTTACATCGGGCAATAATCACCAGGCATAGACAGTCAGCTTGCGAATAGTTAGCGGCTGTGCGTCGAACGACAGGTCAGCGGTTCCATGCGGTAAAAGGAGCGCAGTCGTGCCAGTATCTGATCCGCTCGTCGGAGCGAGGGCAAGGGAGGTGGAAAGGCCCGATGTGCTTTTCACTCGGACCACTGCAGCGTGACCGGAAGTATTTGTGTACTCCAGCCGGGCGAACGTTGGACCGCTGGTGGCTTGAATCGCGGCGATGGCGGATTGGTTTGCGAGATACTCGGCTGGTTTCTTGTCGTCGCCGTCGATGACCAGTAGCAGGAGATCGTGCGCGGGTACGGAGAAGGCCGCGTCAGACGTGGCGAGATCCCGTCCGTTCCATACGTCGCGCAACGATCGTGGAGCGCCATCCAGGCCGAGTTTGCTCGAATAGATCTGTACTTGCGCGGGGCTATCCGTGCGGTTCAGTATAGCGACTGCGCGTCTTCCGGCAACGGCCATAGGCTTTGCCCAAACCTGGACGCCGGGAGTGGGTTCAGCGACTTCGATGGGTTGCAAACCATATGGATCATTGTGAATGGCGAGTGCTTCCCTGTTGTTCAGCAGCGATAAGGTTGCCGGTGAAAGCCGCGTCAGGTCGGAACCCACCATCAGCGGAGCACTCGAAATTGCCCACAGCCCCATGTGGATGCGGTCCATGGCATCGGTCATGCCACGCATACCCATCACCATCATGTCCAGGTCATTGTAGTAGCCAGTGTGTTGTGCTTCCGGATGCATCCCGGCGTCGAACGACTCGAGCACGTTCTTAAGGGTGATGACGCGTTTGTCGTGTTCGGGATCATGCAGGCTCTCGACCACGGGAGGAATAATATCGCCGCCCGTACGCCAGATGGCGCTCTCGATGCCACCGACCCCCGGCCCCCAGAACCAGGGATTTTGGCTGCCCCACTCGCAGATGGAGAAGAATAAGGGACGCCCGGTTATCTTTTCTGCATTTTGAATGGCGCGGGCAACCTGCGCATACTGCACCGCGCCGGACCGCTTCTCCTTTGCGCCGCCGCACCAGTCCACCTTGACGTAATCGAAGCCCCACTTCGAGAACTGCAGGAAATCTTGTTCGTAATGCCCCTCGCTGCCGGTATTCATGTACTTCGGGCCGGAGTCAGGGTACATGCTGCATCCGTCACGGCCTGCATCGGTGTAGATCCCGGCCTTCAGGCCCAAACTGTGTATGTAACCGGCGATGTTGGCCATGTCGCCATCTTTCTGGCCAGGCTTGATAGCGGGCCACTGCTTCGGGTTGACAACGATGTTCCCTCCGGTATCGCGCTCGCCCAGCCACCAGCCTTCATCGATGACGACATACTCGTAACCGGCTTCCTTCATGCCGTTCGAGGCCAGGGCGTTGGCCTGTTCCCGAACGATTTGGGAATTGACGATATTGGCGAAACTGTTCCAGGAGTTCCATCCCATAGGCGCGGCACAGAAGCACGCGGTTGCGGAGGCGGCAAGCAGCAATAGGAAACGCACCAGAGCAACATATCACTGGCTCCGTCGCGGCTGAGCGCGAACTCGACCCCGTGTAACAATGTCCGCGCATGCCCGTCAGCAGCTCGCGCCAAGTGGAGAGGCTTTTCGCGACTCGCCAGCTCCACCGCTCGTGTCCGACCAGAGTTCAGTTTTGAAAAAACGAACCCAAGGGGAGTTCGTTTCGTAGAAAAGTCGACCCTACCCTGGGGACTTCAAGAATGAATAACTTAGCTCCGGAGTTCGTTTGGCAAAAACCGGCTGAGCAGTTCCGGCAGGCTTTGGGAGAAGACCGACCGCGCCACCACCACGTCGCAGCCGTGCTCCTCGGCGGCCCGCCTCAGATCAGTCTGCACGTGCGACACATAACCAAGGAGCGGGATCCCGCTGGTTCCCTCGTTGCCCTTCAAAGCCGTTATCAGTTCAAGCGATTCACCCGCGGCATAGTTGAGGTCCAGGATCATAACCGCTGGTCTTTCCCTCGCCTGGGCGAGCGCCTCCGCTTGTGACTTGACGAACACGGACTCAACCCCGGCCCGCTTTGCCGCTTCCTGAATCTTCACCATGAACATCAGGTCGTTCAAGACCCCGACAATCTTCTGCCCCGCGCTCGCCATGCTGTACTTAGCTTAGAAAACCCGTCCGATACTTCTTTCCTGGGCTTATCATCAAAAGGATCATATGAGCGTACTTGTTCAGGCGACCCCGGAAGTCAACCCGTTGCAGGATGCAATGCGTTTCGCGCGCCGCGTTCCCCCCTGCGCAATCGTCATCTACGGAGCAAGCGGCGACCTGTCGAAGCGTAAGCTCCTCCCCTCGCTCTACCGGCTGTTCTACGAACGGCGCATATCCCAAAACTTCGCCGTCATCGGTGTCTCCCGTACCCCCATGTCCGACGATCAATTCCGGGAGAAAATGAAGGAATCCGTCTCGAAATTTCTCGAGGACGCACCTTTCGACGAAGACGTCTGGAAGTCTTTCGCCCAGACTCTCTTCTACGTGCCAGGCGATATCAACAAGCCCGAGTCTTATGAAGATCTGCGCCACAAGCTCGAGGAAGTCGAAAAGTCGCACCAAACCGCCGGCAATGTCCTGTTTTACCTGTCGACCCAGCCCAGCTACTACGCTGAGGCCGTACTCGCTTTAGGCGAACACCACCTCAATGAGGGCAATGGCTGGCGTCGCGTCATCATCGAGAAGCCCTTCGGTCACGATCTCGAAAGCGCTCGCAAACTGAATGTCGAGATTCACAAGGTCTTCGACGAATCCGAAGTCTACCGAATCGATCACTATCTCGGCAAAGAAACAGTCCAGAACATTCTTGCCTTCCGCTTCGGGAACAGCATGTTCGAGCCGCTGTGGAACCGACGCTACGTCGATCACGTGCAAATCACGGCCGCCGAGTCCATCGGCGTCGAAGGACGCGGAGGCTATTACCAGGAAGCCGGTGCTCTCCGCGACATGATTCAGAACCACCTTAGTCAGGTGATGGCAACTGTTGCGATGGAACCGCCGTCCGTCTTCGACGCTTCGAACGTTCGTGACGAACGCGCCAAGCTCCTCCGTGCTGTTCGCGTGGTCAAGCATGAAGATGTTCCCAAGTTCGCCGTGGCCGGCCAATACGGACCTGCCGATGTCGGTGGCCAGCACCTGCTTGGTTTCCGGGAAGAACCGAGCGTTACGCCCGATGCGCAAACCGATACTTACGCGGCCGTTACGTTTCTGGTCGACAATTGGCGGTGGGCCGGTGTTCCTTTTTATATCCGTAGCGGCAAGCGCATGCCGAAGCGCGTCACCGATATAGCAATTCAGTTTAAAGCCCCGCCGCTCGGTTTGTTTACCCAGGAGACGAAGGCCGGTCCGCGTGAAGTGCGGCCGAACCTGCTCGTCGTGCGCATCCAGCCTGAAGAGGGCATTTCTCTTCGCTTCCTTTCGAAGAGCCCGGGCAGCGGAATGCGCGTTCGTCCCGTCTCGATGGACTTCAACTATGGATCGAGTTTCGGCGAGCGTACGCCTACCGCCTACGAAACTTTGCTCGTCGATGCCATGGTCGGCGACCCGACACTCTACACTCGCCAGGACATGGTCGATGCAAGCTGGCAGATCGTGCAGCCTATCCTGGACGTTTGGGCCCATACCAAGTTCGACTTCCCGAATTACGCTTCGGGCACCTGGGGCCCGAAAGCTTCCGATGAAATGCTTGCCCGCCAGGGCCACGTTTGGAGAACCCCATGAGCACAACCGTTATTTCACCCGCGCAACCCGAGCAGATCCTGAAGGGTCTTGGAAAGCTTTGGACTTCGCTCGGCGAAGAGGAGAAGCAGCAAGGTAAACCCACCGTCCTTCGCGCCTCTTCCATGACACTAATCGTTGCCAGCGATGAGCCGGATGCGGGATATTTCGCCTCCCAGACCATCTCGGAGTTGATGCGGGAACATCCCAGCCGCGGTGTCGTTTTGTCGGTGTCGGCCGAAGCAGAAGAGAAACCGGAAGCCCGCGTTCTGGCTCAATGCTGGAAGCCGTTCGGTAAAGCTCAACAGATCTGCTGCGAACAGATCGAAATCAAAGCTCGTCCCGAGAGATGGCCGGATCTCGGCCCGATTCTGCTGGGCCTCACCGTTGCGGATCTGCCGGTTGTCTTCTGGTGCCGGCACCAATCCGCTTTGAAGCCGGACTCCACCAAACATCAGGAACATGGTCTCGAGCTAGTCATGGATCTCGCTACCAAAAGCATCTTTGATCTGCGCGACATCGCAACGGAGCAAGCTTTCGAACTTCTGTCTAAGTGGCGTGCCCAAGGCCGTATAGTGGCCGATCTCGAATGGACCCGGCTCACTCCCTGGCGCGAACCGATCGGCCATATTTTCGACAACGTAGCTCGGGACAACAAGTTCTCAGCATTCGGCAGCATCGAAATTGCTTATTCAGGCGACAAGTTACCTATGTCCGCGCTCTATGCCGCGGGATGGTTGTCTGCGCCGTACAAGCCCAAAGTTTCGTTCTACAAAGTAGACGGTTATGGTCCCGGTCTCCAGTCGATCACCATGCATGCGAGCAATGAGACAATTACTTTCGAACTGACGGGGAAGGAGTGCATGCGGCTGTTCAGCACCAATGGAAGAGAGCGCCGATACAATCTCTCTGAACTGTCGATAACATCGCTGATGACAGAAGAGTTGAGCATCATCGGCGCCGATCCTGCTTTCGACAGCGCCTTCACTCGCGCGGAGGAGCTCTTTCGTGAGCAGCGGCAGTAGTCCGGAACTGCGGGTTGCGGAAAGCTCGCAGCAACTGGCGGACGAATGCTCGAAATACATCGTCTCGACGTTGGCTCAAACTCTCGAATCAGAAGGTAGAGTCACCATCGCGTTGTCGGGCGGCAACACTCCGAGGCTGCTCTTCGCAAAAATGGCAACGGCTTCGCTCGACTGGTCGAAGGTTCACTTTTTTTGGGTGGATGAGCGCTGTGTTCCGCCGGACAACAAGGACAGCAACTTCAAACTGGCAAACGAAACGCTGTTCATTCCTGCCAACATTCCGGCCGCTAGCATTCATCGCATTCACGGTGAACTGCCTCCGCCGGAAGGAAGCGCGCGGTACGTGTCCGAGATCAAGCAATTCTTCGGACTGAAAGACGGTGAACTGCCGGATTTCGATGTGCTGCATCGTGGCATGGGCCCCGATGCTCACACAGCAAGTCTCTTTCCTGGAGAGCCGCTCATCAACGATGAGACGGGCATCGCCTCAAACGTCTGGGTCGAGAAGATGAAGATGCATCGCGTGACTCTGCTGCCTGGAGTGTTGCGTGCGGCAAGGCGAACGGTGCTCGAGGTAGCTGGCGAAGACAAAGCCGAAGCGGTCCACGAGGTCCTCCGGGGTCGGGAGGATCTACTGAAATACCCGTGCCAGATCGCGAGCCGTGATGCACGCGCAGTGTGGTTCCTCGATACGGCCGCTGCTGCCAAGCTCTAGTGTGTCGCGCACTGCCTTGTTTCGCATTAGTCCTGCTAATAGGATGCTCGGAACAGAGCATTGGACCTCCGCCCAAGCCGTCTGCGCCAGCCTTTCAATTCAATCGTTTGCTGTTTGCCGGCGACGTCATGTTCTCCCGCGGGGTGAGGCGCCAGATTCTTGCCTCAGGAGATCCTGCACTTCCGTTGCGCAAAATCGCGCCTCTGCTCTCAACTGCCGATCTTGCCTTCGTAAACCTTGAGTCGCCATTCTCCGACCGGGGTCCATATCACGAAGGCGGTCTGATCTTCCATGCTTCGCCCGACACGATTGCCGGCTTGCAGCTCGCCCGAGTAGCCGTTGCCTCGACAGCTAACAATCACTCGAGAGATTGCGGCCCGCATGGCGTCGAATTCACTGTCCATTGGCTGCGTTCGCACGGCATAGAACCGATCGGCAGCAGCGATTCGGAAACGGAAACACATCGCGGATTAGTGCTCGAACGTAACGGCGTACGCTTCGGGTTCCTAGGCTACACCTTCGATCAGCAGAATGGAAATTGGCGCGATATCGACGGGCGGGTCGCTATAACGGATCCGGCAATTGCCGCACGCGACGTAAGGGATTTGAGAGAGCGCTGCGACGTAGTCATCGTCTCCATGCACGCCGGAATCGAATACACGCGCAAACCGACGAAGGCGCAAATCACCTTTGCTCACGCGGCCGTGGATGCCGGAGCCTCGCTGGTGATTGGTCACCATCCGCATGTAATCCAGACAGAAGAGTTGTATCGAGGTGCGCCCATCTTTTACTCGCTTGGCAACTTTGTCTTCGATCAGTATCAGCGGGAAGCAACGCAACACGGCGAGATTGCCGAAGTGGACTTCCTGGGGAGAGGAGTCTTTCTGGTAAACACATGGCCGGTGAGGATCACGCCTACCGGCCCTGAGTTGGAGAAAAGCGATCAACCGCCGGTCGGACGCTCGATGTGGCCGCCAAACTTCTGACGCATTGCGGAAAGAACTTTCTCGGCAAAGGTGTGTTCGCGGCGTGAGCGGAAGCGGGTAAACAAGGCAGACGCCAGTACTTCCACCGGCACGGCCTGTTCGATCGCGGCATCGATCGTCCAGCGGCCTTCGCCGGAATCTTGCACGAAGCCACTGTACTCAGAGAGTGTCGGATTTTCGACTAACGCCATCGCAGTGAGGTCCAGCAGCCAGGAACCGATCACGCTACCTCGCCGCCAGAGTTCCGCAATGTCCGATATATTCAGCGTGAAGCGCTCGTCTTCTGGAAGTTCTTTGGAGTCTTTGTGAACAAGAATGTCGAAGCCTTCGGCGTACGCCTGCATGACGCCGTACTCAATCCCGTTGTGAACCATCTTGACGAAGTGTCCCGATCCCGGAGGCCCAGTGTGGAGGTATCCCTGCTCCGCCGTCCCGTCCAATTTCTCGCGGCCCGGAGTCCGTGAAATGTCGCCCATGCCCGGAGCTAACGTCTTAATAATTGGCTCAATCGTCTTGAACGCTTCATCGCTAGCACCCACCATTAAACAGTAGCCGCGCTCAACGCCCCAGACGCCGCCACTCGTTCCAGCATCGACGTAGTGAAGGCCTTTCTGCTTAAACTGGGCCGCGCGCCGGATGTCGTCTTTGTAAAAGCTATTACCGCCATCGATGATGACATCGTCTTTCTCCATTACCGCCGCTAGCGCCTGCACAGTGTCTTCGGTAGGTTTGCCGGCTGGCACCATGACCCAGATCACTCGTGGGCTGGGCAGCTTTTTGACCAGGTCTTCGAGAGAGCTGGATCCGCCGGCGCCTTCGCTCACTAGCTTCTTCACGTTGTCCGCATTGAGATCGAAAACGGTGCATTTGTGGCCGCCCCGCTCCAACCTCCGCACCATGTTTGCGCCCATGCGCCCCAGACCAACCAGACCAAGTTGCATTCTGTCTCCTCGATAAGCTTGTAGTTCGCTAACTGAGCTTTCAGCTTACCTTTTACCGCCCTATGAGATTCGTCCGAACGTGCCAGGTTTCAAGCGGATTTGCTTTGGCTCTATTTTGTCTCTGCTGTAATCGTGAACACGTGACCACGGTAGCGGTGATACCGAAAGCCAGCGCTGACATTTTTTGGCAAAGCGTTCATGCCGGCGCAATCAAAGCCGGGCGGGAAAACCAAGTAAGGGTAGTGTGGGACGGGCCGCCGAACGAAACCGATATCGCAACCGGTATGCAAATCGTCGAAACCATGATCAACAGACGGGTCGACGCGATTGCGCTCTCGCCTTCGGACCGCTCGGCCTTCAAGATTGTGGTGGATCGGGCAGCGCGGGCCGGCATCCCCGTTGTAATCTATGACTCCGCCATCGATAGCGACAACTATTTCAGCTTTGTCGCAACGGACAACTACTTAGGCGGCCAGATGGGAGCCGACCGGCTCGGACAGGTCTTGAGAGGCAAAGGAAAGATCGTAATGGTGAAAACGGCGCCTGGGGGAGCCTCAACGACGGCCAGAGAGGACGGATTCCGGCACGAGATCCAAGGAAAATTTCCGAATATTCAGATCCTGGACGAACGCTTCGGAATGGCGAGCATTGCCCAGTCGATCACCGTAACGGAGAACATGTTGACGGCGCATCCCGATCTGGATGGAATCTTCTGCTCTAATGAATCGGGAACAACGGGAGCTGCGCAAGCTTTGAAAGCCCGGAATAACAAACTCAAGCTCGTCGGGTTTGATTTCAGCCCGACATTGATAAACGAGCTGAAAGCAGGTTGGGTCGATTCTCTAGTGATTCAGGACCCCTTTAAAATGGGCGAAACCGCGACTCTTCTGGCGATAAAAGGAATCAGGCGGGAACGTGCGGAGAAGAAGATCTTTCTCCCGCCGCACGTCGTGAATCTCGCTAACGTAGATGATCCCGCCATTCAAGCCCAATTACATCCCGATTTGGCAAAATACCTTAGCTCCAGTGATTAGTGGCGGTAATAAGCCGAGAGCGAATCGTTGGGTTGCGGAGTGACGCTGGCGTTCGAAAACGTAATGTTAGCCCCGCTTAAAGCGTAATCCATATTTTGAGTGAGCAACACACCGTTTTTGTAGAGTTTCAGACTGAGGGCGGGATTCGGGGCCGCTGCCAACGTGAATGCCAGATTGTTGCCGTCAATCGTTCCGCCTGGGACTTCCGAATCGCTGAAGGCCGTGACGGGGCCAGCGCCTGGAACTCGATAGAAGGAAGCTACGACATCGCCCGTCCGTGGGACGCTGGCCGGCAAAAACGTAATTGCCGAACCAGCCATCGTATAGTCCACACCGACCGACTGCAGTAGTCCGTTGCGGTACACACTCAGGCTTCCGGAGGTGGGTTGTTGGGACAAAGTGAAGGCTGCATTCGTGCCGTTCGCGGTTCCGGCGGGCGATTCCGCATCAACGAAGGACGCGCTTGTTCCGAGTGAAGAGGTGGCGCCCGCACTTAAGCTACTTAGCTGGGAGGTCAAAGCCGCGATTGCCGAGTTGATACTGGCCAAATCAGCACTGAGACTGGTGACTTGGTTAATGGAAATTGGCAGGGTGGCGTACTGTCCGACAGGCGTACCCGTGCTCCCACCGGAGCCACTGGAACCCCCCGAGCCGCTGCTTCCACCGCTTTGGGTGCTGGATATTCTGACTGTGCTGAGGGTCAGGGCGGTGGTGCTTGGGGGAACTTGCCATGTTTCAGTCCAGGTGATCAGGCCGTTGCTGCTGTTATAAACGGCTTGGTAGAAGGTGCCAGCCGACGCTGTCGTTGTCGGGACCAAAAGCACCGAAAGCGCACCGTTATAGATGCGGGCCGACGTGCTCAGCGGAGAGACGGTGCCGCCGCTCGGTCCTGTAAAACCGTTCCAAGTAATGACAACTGTTCCAGAAAAGGGAGTTCCGTCGGCGTTAACAACCGTGTCGCGAATTTGAGTCAGTGTCGATTGCGCGAGTGCTGCCTTGAAGGCGAGCATTGTGCAGAGCAAGAGTGCGCAGAGCAGTGGGCGAGTTTTTAGCATGTTACCTCGGTCAGAAAAGTCGGTTTGTTTCGAGCGACTTCAGTCAAGCACGCCAACGCATTTCAGCCGAAAGTTCCGGGGCCTATGCCGAGTTTGGAAACAGCGTCTAAGTGGATGACCGGTTGAGGTTTATACGAAATTCGCGAAAATTTCCAAGCGTTGTGAATGGCAAGAATGGACGGGGATGGATCAGAGCAGCCGTCCGCCAGCGCGGTCAATGCGCTCGGCATTCAGGTAGGGCTGCAAAGCCGAGGGAACCAGCACGCTCCCATCTGCTTGTTGATAGTTTTCGACAATGGCCACCCATGTTCGGCCGATAGCCAAGCCGCTCCCGTTTAGGGTGTGGACGAAATCAGCTTTCGCCTTGCCACTTTTTGCGCGGATCATTGCGCGACGTGCCTGGAAAGCTTCGAAGTTTGAGCAGGACGAGATTTCTTTAAAGCCGTTTTGGCCGGGCAGCCAAACTTCTATGTCGTATGTCTTGGCGGCACTGAAGCCGGTATCTCCCGTACAGAGCACAACCGTTCGATAGGGTAACCCGAGCCTTTCGAGCACTGCCTCGGCGTGGCGTGTCAGGTTTTCATGTTCCTGGTTGCTCTGTTCCGGCAGCGTAAACTTCACCAGCTCCACTTTTTGGAACTGGTGCTGGCGAATAATCCCGCGCACGTCACGGCCATAAGATCCGGCCTCGCTACGAAAACACGGAGTGTAGGCGCATAGTGAGATCGGCAGTGTTTCGCCGTTAAGCGTTTCGTCACGGAAAAGATTGGTTACCGGCACTTCCGCAGTCGGCGCAAGCCATAGATCGTGGCCTTCGCAGCGAAACAAGTCTTCCGCAAATTTCGGCAGCTGTCCGGTGCCATAAAGGCTCGCCGAGTTGACCAAAAAAGGAGGAAGCACTTCCTGATATCCATGCTCTTTGGTGTGGAGATCGAGCATGAAGTTCACCAATGCTCGTTCGAGCCGGGCGCCTAATCCCCAGTAGACAGCAAACCGAGCTCCGGCGACCTTAGCCCCCCGTTCGAGGTCGAGTATGCCGAGATCCGCTCCCAGATCCCAATGCGGCTTCGGCGCAAAATTGAACTCTTTCGGCGTGCCACCACGACGAACTTCGACGTTGCCGGTTTCATCTCTCCCAACCGGGACGCTTTCCTGCGGCAAATTCGGTACTCGCGCCAGGAAATCGCGAAATTGACCATCGAGCACGCTGACCTCGGCATCCAGTTGCCCGATCCGATCGCCCGTAGCGCGTACTCGCGCTTGCTGATCGGTCGTATCGACGCCTGACTTTCGCAAGCGGCCAATCTCGGCTGTGGCCTGATTCCGCTCCGCTTTCAACCCCTCCGTCTCGGTTACCAGCTGACGCCGTTTTCTGTCCAGTTCCTCGAACGCATCGAGGTCGAGCTGGAAGCCGCGAGTCGCTAAACGATCTCGGATTTGTGGAAGATTGTTCCTGAAATAAGTAAGGTCGTGCATCCGTCTTCAGGCACGATCTCTTCAGGTACGATCTTGGAGCGGAACCCACTTCTGCCCGTCTTGCGCCCCCGTGTAGTCAGCGCGCGGACGGATCAGACGATTATTGCGATACTGCTCCAGAACATGTGCGGTCCACCCAGACATGCGGCTGATGGCGAAGATCGGAGTGAACAAATCCACCGGAATGCCTAACGAGTAATAAGTGGACGCCGAATAGAAGTCCACATTAGGGTTCAAACCCTTCAATTCGCATACGGTCTGCTCGACACAAGTAGACTTCTCGTAGAGATCAAGATGATTGGTGCGCTTGCCGAGCTCCTGACTCATCTTCTTGAGGTGAACTGCACGCGGGTCGAGGACGTGGTAAACGCGATGCCCAAATCCAGGAATTTTTATCTTGTTTTCCAGATCGCTTTTGACTTTCGCCATCGCATCCTCAACGGAGTCGGTCTGCAGAAGCATTTGGATTACCGCTTCATTTGCGCCACCGTGCAAGGGACCCTTGAGTGCCCCTATCGCTGAGGTGACTGCCGAGTAGATATCTGAAAGGGTGGCAGCAGTGACACGTGCGGCAAAGGTGGAAGCATTGAGCTCGTGGTCGGCGTGCAAAATCAAAGCTAGATCGAATACGCGCTCCATGATGTCGTCGGGCTCTTTGCCTGTCAGACTGTAGAGGAAATTGGCTGCGTAGCTTAGTTTCGGATTGCTTTGAATAATGTCTTTGCCCTTGCGCAGCCGATCGAAGCTGGTGACTATTGTGGAGATCCGAGCCATCAGCTTCACAGCCTTTTGCTGGTTAGCTTCCAACGAGTTATCGCCAGCAAGCGGGTCGTAGAGGCTCAGCATGGAAACCGCGGTTCGGACCACGTCCATGGGTGAGGCACCCTTCGGCACGTCTTTCAGAAAGGCCGTAACCTCGGCCGGCAAGTCGCGTTCGGCAACTAAAGCGGCTTGCAGTTGATCCAGTTCCGTCTTGTTTGGCAGCTTTCCGTTCCAAAGAAGATAAATGACTTCTTCGAAGGTGGCGTTCTCCGCGAGCGTGTGAATGTTGAAGCCAAAATAGCTCAACACGCCCTTGTCACCGTCGATATAGCAGATCTTGGACGTTGTGGCTACTATTCCCTCGAGACCTGCGCTTGCGCTCGCCATGGACTTTGTCACTCCCGTTCTGATTCTATATAATCCTGCAATTTGTTCCAGCATCTGTCCGAGTGCGAGAGACGGCCATCGAAAGGTTGATAATACGAATTGGTGACGACCCCTCTACAGGCCACTCACATGCCGGTCGCAACGGTTCCAATCCCGAGGGAACTGGATCGCGAGGCGCTGGTTCGGGCATTTCGCCTGATGTACCTGTCGCGTTGCCTGGATGATCGCGAGGTTTTGCTGAAGCGGCAGAACAAGATTTTTTTTCAGGTGAGCGCGGCCGGTCATGAAGCGGTGCAGGTCGCCGCGGGATTCGTTCTTAGACCTGGTGTCGATTGGGCTGTGCCGTATTATCGCGATCGCGCTTTGGCCCTCACGCTGGGGCGCACTCCCGAAGATATTTTGTTGCAGGCCGTAGGAGCCGCGCGTGACCCAAATTCGGGTGGACGTCAGATGCCTTCCCACTGGTCCTCGCGAGCCCTGAACATTGTCAGCGGCTCCTCCCCGACCGGCACACAGTTCCTGCATGCAGCCGGGTGCGCCGATGCGAAGAGCTATCTGGTTCCGCAAAGCGATGAGATCACTCTTGTCACTTCAGGCGAAGGCGCTACCAGCGAAGGCGAATTCTGGGAATTCATGAACATCGTGTGCCTCCAGCGGCTCCCGGTGCTCATCCTGATCGAGGACAACGGGTACGCCATTTCAGTCCCTGTAGAAAAACAAACGGCGGGGGGAAATATCACGCGGCTGCTCGAGGGATTTCCAGGCCTCCTGCGTCTGGAGACGGACGGCACTGACTTCGTCGAGTCGTACCGGACGCTGAAGCATGCGGCAGATTACTGCCGTGGCGGGCATGGACCGGCCCTCGTTCATGCATCGGTCATCCGGCCTTACTCGCATTCGTTGTCTGACGACGAGCGACTCTATAAACCCGAATCCGAGCGGGCGCAGGAGGCGGCGCGCGATCCGCTCAAGATCTTTCCGGAGTTCCTGATACAGGAGGGCATTCTCGACAATCATTCGATTCACGACATGATGGCGGAGATCGATGCTGAAGTGGCCGAGACCGCGGATCGTGTTTTACACGAGGCGCCTCCCGCGGCCGGATCTGCTCTTCGTTTCTTGTATTCCGACACTGTTGATCCCTGCGCAGCATTCTTCGAGGCAGAACCAGCTTTCCGAGGCGAACCGCGTACGATGATCGATTCGATCAACCAGACGTTAAGAGAAGAGATGCGGCGCGACAGCCGGGTGATTGTCTTCGGGGAAGACGTGGCGGACTGCAGCCGCGAAGAATTTCTACCGGAAGTGAAGGGCAAGGGCGGCGTATTCAAAGCGACTGTGGGACTGCAACGGGAGTTCGGGAGCAAGCGATGCTTCAACACTCCCATCGCCGAAGCGGGTATTGTGGGCCGCGCCATCGGGTTGTCGATCCGCGGCTTGAAGCCTGTCCCGGAGATCCAGTTCTTCGACTATATTTGGCCGGCAATGATGCAGATCCGAGACGAACTAGCCACCATGCGCTGGCGCTCGAACAACGAATTCAGCTGTCCAATCGTGCTGCGCGTGCCGATCGGCGGATATCTGACTGGCGGGTCGATTTATCATAGCCAATGCGGCGAAGTTGCGTTTACTCACATTCCAGGGCTGCGCGTGGTGTTTCCTTCGAATGCCCTCGACGCGTGCGGATTGTTGCGTACGGCAATTCGCGCGGACGACCCGGTTTTGTTTCTCGAACACAAGAAGCTGTATCGCGAGCCTTACAATCGTGCTCCGCACCCCGGCCCCGATTACACCATTCCATTCGGGAAAGCCAAGGTGGTGAAACTCGGGCATAGTCTTACCATTCTGACCTACGGCGCGCTGGTCCAAAAGTCATTGCAGGCCGCGCTCCAACTCGAAGAGCGTATGCGGAACGCATCAATCGAGGTGATCGATTTACGTTCTTTATCGCCGTACGATTGGGAAGCCATCGGCGAATCCGTCAAGAAGACCAACCGCGTTCTGATCGCTCATGAAGACACGCTCTCTTGGGGCTATGGAGCCGAAATTGCGGCGCGTATTGCCAATGAATTATTTACGGAACTGGATGCACCGGTAGGACGGGTAGGAGCGCTCGACACCTGGGTCGCTTACAATCCGCAGCTTGAGGATGAGATCCTTCCCCAGGTGAGCGATATTGTGCGTGAGGGTGAGCGGTTGCTGAGTTTTTAGTCAGCAGTCGGGACTGGCGTCCGTCGCTTTTGCCGGACTGCCTTTCCTGGCCTTGAAAATGCCCGAGACGCTTACCACGACGAGGATTGGCTGCGTGAATCGAATTCTCGTCATCGGCGCCAACGGCAATATCGGACGTCACGTGGTCTCTCAGTTGTCGGGGCAAGGCGTGGAGGTTCGCGCGCTGGTACGTAATCCGAGCGCAAATCGATTACTGCCGCCGGTTGAAGTGGCGCGTGGCGATCTCACCGTCCCCGAGTCGCTTGAAGGATGCCTGGATGAAATCGATGCGGTGTTCCTGGTTTGGGCCGCTCCGCCCGGTAGTGTTGCTGCTGCACTAAAGCGGATTTTGAAGCGCGCGCGGCGCATTGTATTTCTCTCGTCCCCGTACAAAACGGCGCATCCATTTTTCCAAGGCGGCCAGCCTAATCCTGTGTCGGCGCTGCATGCGGAGATCGAGCGGCTGATCGAGATCTCGGGCGTTGAATGGACGTTTTTGCGGCCGGGAATGTTTTCGGGAAATGCGCTGCGTTGGTGGGCGCCGCAGATTCGAGCCGGCGATGTCGTGCGCTGGCCGTATCTGGCTGCTCCTACGGCACCTGTCGATGAGCGCGATATTGCCTCAGCCGCGGTTCGCGCGTTGTGTGAGGACGGACATGCCGGAGCGGAATACGTTCTGACCGGGCCTGAATCGTTGAGCCAAGCCGAGCAGGTAGGCATCATTGGTCAGGCTATTGGGCGGCCACTGCTTGTCGAAGAGATCTCACCGAATGAGGCGCGGCAAGAGTTGCTCGCTCAGATCCCTAACGCTGTCGTCGTGGATATGCTGCTACGGGCCTGGAGTGCCGCCGTGGGTCAACCTGCGCTCGTTACCTCCACAGTCGAAGAGATCACGGGAGCGCCGGCCCGGACGTTTCTCGATTGGGCTACCGAGCATGCCGGAGAGTTTCGGGAGTGATCGGGCAACACGGCTTACCGATACCGCGCGGTTCAGTGCTGAGCGTGCCGGAGTGCGCATCAAGCTGCTAGGGGGCGCAGGCTTCTCTCGATGGCTTCGGCGATGACTTTGCCGTGAAACCTTCCGTTCTCGATGAAGATTTCGTTTGTGTGCGTGCCGGCTACGATTACGCCGGCGAGGTAGACGCCGCAGCGCTCGCTTTCGAGGGTGACGGGATCGGTGATGGGCTTGGAGGTGGCGGGGTCGAGATGGATTCCGTGATCCGACATGAACTCGAAGTCGGGACGATAGCCCGTCATGGCGAATACAAAATCGTTTTTTATAGTTACCTCGCCTTGCCGGGTATCGAGGACGACCTCATAGGGGCGAATTTCCTTGACGGTGCTTTCGAAGTAGGCTTTGACCTCGCCGCTCTTAATGCGGTTCTCGATATTCGGCTTGATCCAGTATTTGACGTTGTGCGAAATCGCTTTGCCGCGAATCGCCATGGTGACGCGCGCGCCGGTCCAAAATAGTTCCAGAGCCGCGATGCACGCCGAGTTCTTCGCGCCGACGATCAAGATGTCCTGGTTGTAATACGGATGGGCTTCACGATAGTAGTGAATTACTTTGTCGAGCTCTTCACCGGGAACGTTGAGTGTATTTGGAATGTCGTAGTAGCCGCTCGCCAGGATAATTTTCTTGGCGGCGTAACATTCGTGCTGGCCTAAACTGGTTTCGGTGCGGACTATAAAATTGCCGTCCGTCCCCTCGAAACCGAGGACCTTTTCGTACTGGTGAACGTTGAGCCCGTAATGGTCCGCAACGCGGCGGTAATATTTCAAAGCTTCCGTCCGGCCTGGCTTCTCGTTGAGAGAGGTCATGGGGATGTCCCCGATCTCAAGGAGTTCGGGCGTGGTGAAAAAGACCAGGTTGATCGGGTAGTGATAGATGGAGTTCACGACACAGCCCTTGTCGAATAAAACGGGGCGCAGACCGCGGCGGACTAACTCGATTCCACAGGCTAGTCCCGTGGGTCCGGCTCCTACAATGGCGATATCGAACTGTTCCATTGATTCCAAATTAGCAAGCTGAGCAAGGGTACGCTTTTTGTGACGGGTGCTGAAAGTCGTAGAACGTTACGAGTATCGATGGATGCCACGGCCACGGCCTGCAAAGCTTAGACAGTGAAACGAAGAATAGCCGTGGTCACCACGTCCCGCGCCGATTACAGTCACCTGTATTGGCCGCTGCACGATCTTGCTTCGCACGAGAATGTGGAACTCGATCTGATCGTGATGGGTCCGCATCTTTCGCCCGAGTTTGGTTCTACTGTGCAGGAGATCGAGAGAGACGGATTCCGCATCGGCGCTCGAATCGAATGTCTCCTTAGCTCAGATAGTGATGTCGGCATGGCGAAGACGATTGGAGTCGCGACCCTTAGCCTTGCCGATTACCTGGGTCAGACGCGGCCGGATCTGCTTTTACTGACGGCCGATCGTTACGAGATGTTGGCGCCGGCTTCGGTTGCGTTGGCGCTTCGCATTCCTCTGGCGCACATTGAAGGAGGAGAAGTAAGCGAAGGCGCGATTGACGATGCCGTTCGCAATGCACTTACAAAGCTGAGCCACGTTCACTTCACGTCGACCGAGCAGGCGCGGGCGCGAGTCATTGCCATGGGGGAGGAAGAGTGGCGGGTACATCGGGCAGGCGCGCCTTCGCTAGATCATCTTCGGCGTAGCGCGCTGCTGAGCCGCGATGAGGTTGAGCGGAAGCTTGGAGTGAAGCTAAAGGCTCAAACCGTCCTGGTCACCTATCATCCGACGACGCTCGCCCAGGATACTAACGCAGAAGCGCGGGAATTCTTTGCCGCTTTAGCGAAAATGCCCGGGCAGCTTTTGTTTTGCTATCCGAACGCCGACGCCGGGAGCCGCTGGTTGATCGAGCAGGTGAAAGCGTTTACGGAACAGCACGAGAACGCGAGGTTGTTCGTCAATCTGGATCCCATTTCGTACTGGAGCCTTCTTCGTTGCGCCGATCTTGTTCTTGGAAATTCCAGTAGCGGAATTATGGAAGCTGCCTCTTTCGGAATCGCTGCGGTGGACGTGGGCCGGCGTCAACGGGGCAGGGAACGCGGGCGAAACGTGCTTAGCGCCGAGGTGACAAGAGACGCTATTCTCAAGCAGGCTGCGGTTGCGCAAAGCGCTGCGTTTCGCGAGTCGCTGACCGGTATGGAAAATCCGTACGGGGATGGGTACGCGTCTGGTCGAATCGTGGAAACGCTAGTTTCGGTCCCACTGGGAGAAAAACTTCTGGTGAAGCGCGCCAGGGTTTTGTAGGTTTATTCTAGCCTGTTAAAGGAAGAGCTTAAGAGGTAGAGCAGGTTTCCATTGAACGGGAATCGATGGCTTTGTCCTGTCGCGTAGTCGACCACGAACCGCCTCTCGATTCGCAGACCGGCAGCTTCGGCCATTCGCTTGAACTCCGGGTGAGTAAATACGTGGCCTGCGGTCGAGTAGGAAGCCCCAGCGACTTGCCAGGTGGCCACAACGTCACCGTTTCTTTCGCCGGGAATCAAGCGGTCGTGCACAAAGCGAAGGGCCGTTGGAAGAAGTCCATAGTGGCGTGCATTGTAGCGGTGATTCACGTCCAGAAAAAGGACGCCTCGCGGGGACAAAAGGCGTGCGAACTGTCGAAGCACTTCGGTTCTGACGGCGGCCGGGAAAATGTGCCCGATAACATTCCATAGGCACGTAATAACATCGAACTCACCAGCCATGCCCGACAATTCCTCTGCACGCATCGCCCAAGGATGAACGGAAGCAGGCCAGCACCTTCGCATGGCGGTACTTGGCTCCAGCAGCACCAATCGCTCCAGGCCCGCGGCTTTGCCGATCTGCAAGGCGCGGAGACCGTCTCCGGCGCCTACGTCGAGCAAGGAACGCGCTTCCGCGGGGATGTTGGCAATTACGAGCCGGTCGATGCAATTCAGATACGCGCGGCGGGCGTTCGAAAGCCGGGCAAACTCAGGCGCAATCCGATCATAGGCGGCTACTGGATCGAGCAGGTTTTCGACCGCTTTCCTCACCGTTACCTTTGTAGCGCGCTAGCCGCCCAATCCCGGATCGTTGCCGGCCTCGCCCGCAATCTCGTCTTCAATTGCGTGTTTCCGGGTGTTGCTCGAGGTGCTGGTTCGATCGCCGCTGTCCCGGCTGCCGGCTAAATCGGGGCGTTCGCCTACGCTGCCGCCTCTGCGGTCACCTGCGGAGTGTTCCGCGCTCTTTTCGTCGCGTAAATCCGACTTTTTGGAATCCATTGAAATATCTCCTTTTGCTCTGAAGTTAGAGATGACTAAGTGCCAGGCCGCAACAGAAGAACTGAAAGCACGAATCCTTTTTCAAAGTTCTGCAAACTAGTTTATGAATGACGGAAGCGGCTTTCCGGGACGCATTTCATCGGTACGGGGGGATGATCTTCCGTTATGCATATCGGATGACCGGGTCATCGCCAGTGGCGGAGGATATCGTCCAGGAGTGTTTTCTGGCTCTTTGGCAGAAGCCCCTTGCTTATGACCCGGCGCGCGGCGGCTTGCGCGGCTTCCTGCTTGGGATTGCTCGCAACAAGGTTCTGATGGGGTGGCGCCAGGACCGCGCGCATGGGCCACTCGACGAAGTGATCGAATCGTTGCCCGCCAAGCTGGATACGCTCGATGGACTAGACACCGAACAGGCGGAGGCTGTCGCCCGCGCGGTGCAAACGCTATTGCCGCTCCAGCGGGAAGCTTTGATTTTGGCAGAGTACGAGGGGATGTCTCTCGAAGAGATCGGGCAGGCTACGGGTGCGGAGATAGCGGCTGTCAAATCACGCCTGCATCGGGCCCGTCAAAGTCTTCGCCAGCTGCTCGCGCCACTACTCGAACAGAAAGGCAGTTTATATGGAACCAGAAAATGACCCGCAGCTCTCGAGTCTGCTTAAAGAATGGCAAGCTCCCGCACTACCTTCTTCGCTCGAGCGCAGTGTGCTTGGGAAGGGGCGACCATCTTGGTGGCGATTTCTGCTGCTCGGAACTGTCCGGGTGCCCGTGCCCGTCATATGCGTTGTTGTTCTCTTCCTTGCCGCGATTGCCTGGCGATGGTATCGACCGTCAGCCGCGCCTGTTGTGGAACATGCGCTGACTTTCCATGAGTTACGACCTGTTTCGGCCCTTCATCCCAAACTGTTGAGGAATCCCAATGCTCAGAATTAGCTTCGCTTTTATTTGCGCGTTTACTGTGCTCGGTCAGGATAGCGGCCCGGCTCAGTTTAAGCTTCGGACTCCGAGCCCACAGAGCAAAAGCCCGGCGGCGCTACCGCCTTTTGGCCCTCCAGGCTTGCTAAAAGAAAACCAAAAAGGCTACTTTCAAGTCGATTCGGTCTCCGGTCCAGCAGTCGAATTCGATGCAGTTGTTGAACCGCCCCTTGCTAATCCCGACCAGTTGAAGCTGGCCTGGGGAGTCTTCAAGATGCAAACGAAGACAAAGAACCTGTGGCACCGTTTCGTGATCGACCAGGTGCATGCTCAATACTTCGGTTATGATTTGGATGTTCAATCGCTTCCCACCGCCCGTCAGTATCGCGTCACGTTTGCGCCTTTGAGTATCGGTCCGGAACAACTCCAGCCTCCGGGTCTGTCTGCTTTACCGTTGCCTCAATATCCCCAACCGCAGACAGTGACGGTGGGTGACAGCATTGCCGTGGACCTCTTAGTGAGCACGGATGGCAAGCGCAAAATCGTAGACTACATCCACTTTCCTTCAATATCCGGCTTGGGAGCGCCCCCGGGGGCTAAGACAACCGCGGCGCCCAGAGACTACTCGCTCGATGACGGCCCGCTTCAGTTCGATTTCGCAGGTTATGTTTCGATCGATGGAGAGAGATTTCAGGGGCCGACTTGGTTCATCAAGGGAAAGAGCGGCGCGACTATGTGGTTTTCTGTGGGAGGTCAGGGCCGCTACATCCTTTCGTTGGCGCCGCACGAAGGTTTTCTCGCGCTCGGCACCGTGCGCGATAACGTGGTCTCGTTCCAATCGGACGGCCACAGATATGAGATCAGAATGAACAAACCCGTCGCAGGTGAGGGAGGTGCGTGGAATCTATATGTTCTGCACGATCCGAGCTACTACCCAAGCGCTAACGACGTGCGGACGTTGCCTCCTGGGGCTCTATCCGGGGCGGGGGCCGTTATCTGCGGAACGGACCGGCTACAGAGTCTTCTTCCGAAGTAGCGTTGCTGAACCGACCTGTTCTGCTCATAGGAACCGATGCATCACAAACGCATCAACGTAACCGGTTACTGGATGGCGGAACGCTTCGGGCAGCCGCCCTACGATGGTGAACCCAAGACGTTCCCAAAGGCGGATTGCTCGCTCATTCGTGCTGACGACGAAGTTAAACTGCATCGAACGGAAGCCCCGGGTCTTCGCATATTCGAGAGAGTGAGTACACATCGCGCTCGCAATGCCTCGACCGTAAGACTCGGTTGCGGTAATGTATCCGCAGTTGGCAACGTGAGAGCCCGCGCCTCTCTGATTAGCGCGAAGGAAATAAGTGCCCAGAATGGACGAGCCTTCTTCAGCCACAAACACTTCGTGTTCGCTTGACAGCCAGTAAGCGAGCGCTTCGGCCCTTGTCATGTCGCGAGGCAAGCAGTAGGTCTCACCAGCACGAATGACGGGACCGAGAATGTTCCATATTGCATCGGAATCAACCCCGGTCGCAGGCCGTATAACAAGCACCTAGTCAGCATACGAAGATAAAACTGGATGTGTATGTTGCGCGGCTTGGTTTCGGTTCTCCCATGCATGGTCCTACTGTTGCTAAGTTGAGCCTGAAAGGAGTAAACCGGGATCGCTTCGTGTTCTTCCGGGCCCAATGAGTTGCTCTACCGAAACCGCGATACCGTAGTCTTTTGAAGCATTTTTTCGGCGGAAAGCGAATCCTTTACGCGGGCGTGATTCTCGCTTCATGGTGCGTTCCAATTGATGCCGAAGACCTGCATTCGGCAGCGCGAATCGCCCAATCAGGCGCCGCTGAGATCCAGAACGGAAAACTCGAGGAGGCGCGTCGACTGCTCGAGCAGGGTGTCAAACAATATCGCGCCGATCCCGATCTCTGGAATTTACTGGGTATCGCAGACGCCGAACTGCAGAGGACCGAAGAAGCGAAGAGCGCCTTCGAGCACGGCTTGCATTTAGCGCCCGATTCGATTTCGTTGAACGAAAATATCGGGCTCTTTTTTTACAAAAAAGGGGATTACAGCAGCACGCGAAGATATCTTGAACAGGCCGTCAAGCTGGGCAGCAAACAGCCCCCCGTTCTTTTTAGCTTGGCGGCAGCACAACTCCGGACGGGAGAGCGAGCGCAGGCCTTGGCAACGTTGAAGGCGCTCGAGCCGGCTTTGGGCAATCTGCCCAGCTATTGGGAGGAGCGGGGACGCGCCGAACTTGTCAACGATGCAACGCAAGCCGAGATTAGTTTCGGCCGTGCGTTAGAACGTCAGCCGAACAGCATTGCGGCCTTAAACGGCGCGGCCACTGCCGCCGAGCGCGAGGGACTCGAAGAGAAGGCCTTGGCTTACTTGGTCAAGGCCAAGACGGCAAGTCCGGATGACATAGAGACGCTGGCGCACTTTGGCGCTGTCTGTATCCGAAGAGATCTTGGCCCCGACGCCATCGATGCGCTGGATCGGGCGCATAGACTCGATCCCAAAAACAATACCGTTCTCTTTCTGCTGGCCAGAGCGAACATCTCGGTCCAGAACTGGCAGCGAGCTTACGACCTGTTTGAAGAGCTTTCGAAACGCAGCCCGCACGATGCAGGCGTGCTTTACGCAATGGGCTGGATCGAGATCCGGCTGAATCGTATTCAACATGCGCGAGGCCTTTTGGAACGCGCGCTTGCACTCGAACCGGGACTGATTGATGCAAGGTACGACTTGGCTCAGTTGAATCTGGACGAAGGACAGTTTGACCTAGCCGAAAAACAACTCGGGGACGTGCTGAAACAAGATCCCAACTACGCAAAAGCAAATGCAGCTATGGGGGATATTTTGCTCCGCAAAGGCGACCTGGACGGAGCGCAAGCTCACTTGGAAAAGGCGCTTGCGCAAGATCCGGCGCTCGCTTCGGCGCACTATAGATTGTCCACCGTGCTCTTTCGGAAACACGAGACCGGAAGAGCGGAACGTGAACGGACGCTCGCGGCCGATTTGCAGGCGGATGCCAAACGAGTGAACAGGACGCAGCTCAAACTAGCGTTGCCCGAGATCCAATCGAGCCAATGATCGCTGGGTGCTCGGTCATTTTTCGGCGATCTCGAGAAGTTTTCGAATGGCAGGATTCTCCACCGTCTGCTTCGTCCCATCGGGCCAGGCGATCTCCAGCTTCGCTATGGATTTCTCCTGACCGATCCCGAAGTACAGTCTTTTGTCAAGCGCGGATTGGTAGCTCCCCGCGGTCGTCACGGTGCCGTACTGCATCTTGCCGGACGCAGCCGTCAGTTTCACTTTTGTGCCGATTGCGTCGCGATTGCAGCGCGTACCTTTCAGATTGAGCCCAATCCAGTTGTTGCGGTTGCCGCCGTTGTTGCGCAGCACATAAGCCGGTCCCCCGCAGGTGTTGACGACGATGTCGATGTCACCATCGTTGTCGAGATCGCCAAACGCTGCACCGCGGCTGGCCCATTTCTGATTGAAGACGTCTCCCGACTGCGCGGACACATTGACGAATTTGTGGTCCACCTGCTTCAGCAATAGAAGCCGCTCGAGATATTCGACGTGAGGCTGCAGTCTCTGGACGTTATCCATGACGTGGCTGTTGGCAAAGAACAGATCTTTCCATCCGTCGTTATCGTAATCGAAGATGTGCATGCCCCATCCGCCATAGAGACGCGTAATCTCGCCCAACCGGGAGACGTTTGTGTCGTAATTAAACATGCCGTCTCCATTGTTGTGGAAGTAGGCGTAGGTCTCGTTCGAGAGCGCTGTCGTTACAATGTCGGGCTTGCCGTCGTTATCGACGTCCGCTGCATCGGTGCCCATGCCCGCGAACGTTTTGCCCTCGTCGGTAAATCCGACGCCGGCAACCAACGCGTTCTCGGTAAATGTGCCATCGCCGTTGTTCAGGAAGAGAAACTGGGGAAACGAATCGTTTGCCACAGTGATATCGATTCGGCCGTCATTGTTAAAGTCGGCGAAAGCCACGCCGAGACCTTTGCCGGGACTCGCGGCGATGCGGCTCTTCGCGCTTACGTCGGTGAACGTGCCGTCCCCATTGTTATGGAACAGATAATTGGAGACAGGCTTGAAGTTATCCGGATGGCAGTACGACCTGCCGCCTTCCTCGCGCGAACCGCAGTAGATGTTCTTTGAAAAGTTCCAATCGAGGTACCGGCAGATGAACAGGTCCAGCTTCCCGTCGTTGTCGTAGTCGAAGAAGCCTGCGCTCGACATCCAGCCGCTGGTCTCGAGATGCGCCTTTTCGGTGACGTCGGTAAATGTGCCGTTTCCATTGTTGTGGTAGAGGATCACGCCGCCGAAGTTGGTGACCAGCAAGTCTTCATAGCCGTCGTTGTCGAAATCGGCGACCGCCGCTCCCATACCGAAACCGCTGCCGCGAACACCCGCTTTTTCCGTCACGTCGGTGAAGGTGCCGTCGTGATTATTCCGATAAAGCCTGTTCCAGAACTCCGGTTTCGCTTTGTCGGGTGCTTCCCGGTCTGATTGACCGGAATGAATACGCGCGCCATTCACCAGAAAGATATCTGGCCAGCCGTCGTTATCGTAATCGAAAATGGCCGCTCCGCCGGTCATGCTCTCGATCAGATATTTATCTGAGGTCGCAGAGTTGTTGTTGTTGAAGTGAATGCTACTCGAGGCGGTGACATCCTGGTAAGTCACCGTCTTCGCATCATCTGCTCTCAGAACCGGGTATACAGAAACCAGGGCAGCGCCCGCGAGCGCGATTCCAATCGCCCGGAAAACGTCGTTCCTCATCAGATTCGAACCGGCCGGGCGCAGGGCCGAGGGGTTCATCGCGATCATAGCAACGGGCCGGTCGAGTCATTCTTGACCCGACTGTATAGTGTATATATACTCTGTACAGATGCTTTCGGACCTGGCCATTCGGCTGGACCCAAATTCGGATGTACCCGCTGTTCGTCAAATTGCGGATAGTCTGCGTGTCCTGTTGGTTGACGGCAGCCTGGCGCCCGGGGATGCGCTTCCGGCAGTTCGTCGCTTGGCGATGGAGTTGCAAGTCCATTTCAACACGGTGGCCGAAGCATATCGTCAGCTGGCGGCTGAGGGATGGCTCGAATTGCAGCATGGCCGGGGCGCCCGAGTGGTCGAACGAACAGCACCCAAAGTTCGTAACAGCTGGCTTGCTGAATTTCAGAACAGGCTTCGCGGACTAGTCGCACACATGCGTGCGGAGGGCGCCCCAGCGGACAAGATCGCGGCAGAACTACGACTGATGGCGAAGGAGATAACCAGATGATGAGGCTAACACTAGGCTTGACTTACCTGCTTTTGGGCGGGATCCTTTTCGCCCTGCCCAACATGGCCCGAGGCAACATTCTATTCGGAGTCCCGTTGGGTGAGCAGTTCCGTCGAAGTGTAGCGGCGCGCCGCTCTATTGCGTTCTTCCGTGCTGTGGTGACTGTTTCTGTTTTAGCGGTCCTGTTGGCGTTGCTTGTATCGCCTCAAAACAGGCTGGGAGTTATTGCGACCGCTGGTCCGTTTTTCATCTTGTTTCTTGCAAGTCTCACTTTTCTCCGGCAGAATCGGAAGCTTGCTCCTGCCGCGATCCAGCTGACGCGTGTTCCCGAGGCGAGCGTCAGCAGCAAACCCGAACGATTACCCTGGTTCACTTGGCTAGGCTTCGGGCCGTTTGTGCTGATAATTGCGACGGCCATCTTTCTAAGAGCCCATTGGGAAAGCATTCCGGCACGATTCCCGGTGCATTGGGGTTTCAATGGGCCGGATCGGTGGAACGAACGAACCTTCAGTGGAGTTTACGGATCTCTACTGTTTGCAGCGGAGCTGTGCGCCTGGCTGCTGGTCTTCGGTCTGGCCGGGTGGTTTGGAGCACGCCGTTCTCGCTTTCGCCGCACCATGCTGGCGGGCATAATTGCGGCCGAATGCTTCGCAGGCGCGCTGCTTAGCCTTTTGTCGGCAGGCTCGCTGATGCCGGTTTCGCCCATCGCAATTGTACTCGCAACGATTGTTTTCGTTGGTTTGCTGTTGACGATAATGAGCCGCGCCAATGCCCAGCCAGCGGAACCCGCCGAAGCAACGCCGAACGAATGTTGGATCTCCGGCGCAATCTACTGGAACCCCAACGATGCTGCTATTTTTGTCGAAAAGCGCACGGGTCTCGGCTATACATTCAACTTTGCCAATCCCTGGGCCTGGGTGTTGTTGGGCGGTCTTCTCCTTAGCCTAAGTGCGTCGGCAACTGTCTGGCTCTAGCCTTATCAGCGCTACTCGACCGTTACGCTCTTTGCCAGGTTGCGCGGCTGATCCACATCGCACCCGCGGCGGACGGCGATATGGTAGGCGAGCAGCTGCAGCGGGATCATCTCGAGCAACGGCAGCAGGAGTTCGCGGGTGACCGGAATGGTGATCAGGTGGTCGGCCATTTTAGCGACTTCCTCATCGCCCTCACAGGCAATCGCCACAACGCGCCCGCTTCGCGCTTTCACTTCCTGAATATTCGAAAGCGTCTTTTCGTAGTGCACCTGACTCTCTTCCGACTCGGGATCGCGTGTTGCGAGAACTACAACCGGTAGGTTTTCATCGATGAGAGCATTCGGTCCGTGCTTCATCTCACCGGCCGGATAGCCCTCCGCGTGAATGTATGAGATTTCTTTCAGCTTGAGCGCTCCCTCGAGTGCGATCGGGAAATGAATACCCCGGCCAAGATAGAGGAAATCCTGCGCGCGCGCCAGATCTTTGACCAGGTCGTCGTACATGTCGTTCTGTGCGAGGATGTGTTCGAGTTTGCCGGGTATATGCGCCAGCTCCTGAACCAGAGTGCAAGCCGCCTGATTGCTGAGAGTTCCGCGCACTTGGCCGAGATACATTCCAAGAATCAACAGGGCCGTCAGCTGAGAGGTGAACGCTTTCGTCGAAGCGACGCCGATCTCCGGACCCGCGTGAGTCAACAATGTTCCGTTTGCTTCACGAGTGATCATCGACCCGACCACGTTACAAATGGCTAGGCTCTTCGAACCTTTGGACTTAGCCTCGCGAAGCGCGGCTAGCGTGTCGGCGGTCTCGCCCGATTGCGAAATGACGACAGTGAGGGTGTTCGGCGGAATGATCGGATCCCGGTAACGGAATTCGCTCCCGTAATCGACCTCTACCGGCAGACGCGCGAGCCGCTCGATTAGGAATTTGCCCGCGAGTCCCGCATGCCAGCTGGTACCGCAGGCCACGATTTTGACTTGTTGAAAGCTGCGGAAATCGGCCTCTGAGATATCGACCTCGTCCAGGAATATTCGGCCGCTTTCGAGTCCGACCCTGCCGAGCATCGTGTCCTTCACGGCCCGAGGCTGCTCGAAGATCTCCTTCAGCATGAAATGCTTATAGCCGCCCTTCTCGGCCATTACGGGATCCCAAAGAATTCGCGAGACTTGGCGGTGAACCCGACGCCCATCGAAGTCGGTCAGCTGCACGCCCCCGGGCGTTAGAACGGCTACGTCACCGTCGTTCAGAAAGAACATATCGCGGGTGTGGCTCAAGATGGCCGGTACATCGGAGGCGACGAAAAACTCGTCCTTGCCTAGACCCACGACGACCGGCGGCCCCGAGCGGGCAGCAACGATCTTATGCGGAAATGCGCTTGAGATCACGCTTAGGGCAAAGACACCGCGAATCTCCTTCAGTGCTTGCCGCACGGCGCCTTCGAGGCTTCCGTCCAGATACTTCTCTACCAGATGGGCAATGACTTCGGTATCGGTTTCAGTCTTAAAGGTATGACCTTCGGCGGTTAGCTGTTTGCGAAGCGCCAGATAGTTCTCGACAATCCCGTTATGGACGACGACCACGCGACCCGTGCAGTCGCGGTGGGGATGCGCATTCTCTTCGGTGGGCCGGCCGTGGGTCGCCCACCTGGTATGGCCGATTCCGAAAGAGCCTGAGAGAGGCTTGCTGCGGATCGCCTCCTCCAGGTTACACAGTTTGCCGGACGCCCGCCGCAACTCGAGTTCGTTCGAAGAATTCAGTACCGCTACCCCGGCCGAGTCGTAACCACGATACTCGAGGCGCCGCAGGCCATCTACAATCACCGGCACCGCATCACGGCTGCCAATATATCCAACAATTCCACACATATCTAGAAGTAAAGACCGAGAGTAATTACTAGTCTACGGTGTTCCTCAACGCTTTGCTTCTAGGAAAATCCGGGTCACTCCAGGATTTCGACCCGGTAATCCTCGATCACCGGATTGGACAGAACATCGCGGGCGACTGTGTCGAGGGTGTCGAGAGCGGTCTTTCGCGGTGTGTTGTCCGGTAAACCGATCTCGAAGTACTTCCCCTGCCGGACCGAAGAGATATCGGCGTACCCTAAGCCGTTCAGCGCCGAGCAGATCGTCTGGCCCTGAGGGTCCAAAACGGCCGGTTTCATCGATACATAAACGCGCGCTCTCATAGAGTCTTATTGTAGAGAGCTTGGTTCAATGAAACTCCGGCTTTAGTTGCCCGCCTCGCTAGTACTCTTAAACAATGTCACCCGGTTTTGTTTTGGTATAACGAAAGGAACCGAAAAGGGGCAGGTTGCTTCTTTTCGTCCGGGGCGGGGTTCCTTATCTTCAAAATATGCATTCTCGCGAGCAGCAGTGCCGGCAACTCGGCCTTTGTGTCTACCGGACGAACACGCTTGCTGATCGATGCCGGAATCAGTCGGCGTGAGCTGCAGAAACGGCTCGCGGCTATTGGAGAAGACCTAGCCGAACTGGACGCGGTTTTGATCACCCATGAACATTGCGACCACACGACAGGGCTTGTCGCGATCGTCAGAGCTTCAGGGGGAAGACTCCCGGTCTACCTCACAAACCAGACGGCGCCCTGTCTCGAATGGGGCGACTGTATTCCTGCAATTGAGAGCTTCCAGGCGGGCTGCGGATTCACCGTGGGCGATTTCGACATCGCCAGCTTCACGATTCCCCACGATGCGGCGGACCCGGTCGGTTACACCATCTCCGCGCAAGGGATCAAGCTTGCTATCGCAACGGATCTGGGGTATATTCCCGATTCTTTACGAGTCCACTTTCGCCAGACGGATGTTTTGATTCTGGAATCGAACCACGATCTGGAGATGCTGCGGGTCGGGCCTTATCCGTGGTCCGTCAAGCAGCGGGTGATGAGCCGCCGGGGTCATCTGTCGAACGAAGTAACTGCCGGGTTTATTCGTCAGGACCTCGATCGGCCGGGTTTCGACCCTGATTCTCGGCCATATCAGCGAGCACAACAACCATCCGGAACTGGTTCGAAAGATGGGATACGACGCTTTGAATGGTCGAAGGCTCTTCACGCAATTAGTGGTGGCCGAACCGGGCCTGCAATCCGAAGTATTCTATTACTAGGACGAATCCCAGCGCGGGCGAAGGTCATCAGCTCTAACGAGGATGCTCGTAACCTGCTGAGTACGCGATTGCGTGCGGCGTCTACAGACTCTTTTTCCAAACATCACCAAAAGGATCAGCAATGGCAAACAATCTCGGCCGGAATGGCCATGCATCGAACGGCACAAACGACGTGGACGGAAACCGCGGACCGGGTCAGACCGATGCTGGTTCGGACCACGTAAACCCGCGCCTGACAACCAATTCGGGTCGTCCGGTTGGCGATAACCAGAACTCGATCACAGCCGGCCGCCGCGGCCCCGTGCTCCTGGAGGACTATCTCCTTTTTGAGAAGATGGCGCAATTCAATCGCGAGCGCGTTCCGGAGCGCGTCGTCCATGCCAAGGGCTCGGGCGCGCACGGCCGGTTCACGGTGACGCACGACATTTCGAAGTACACCAGCGCCAAGCTGTTCTCGAAGGTGGGGAACGCCTGCGAGACTTTTGCGCGGTTCTCGACGGTCGGCGGCGAGAAGGGGTCGGCCGACACGGCTCGCGATCCGCGAGGCTTCGCGCTGAAATTCTATACGGAAGAGGGCAATTGGGATATGGTCGGCAACAACACGCCGATCTTCTTTATCCGCGATCCCCTGAAATTCGGCGACTTTATCCATACGCAGAAGAGAGATCCGCAGACCAACCTGAAGTCGCCGACCATGATGTGGGATTTCTGGTCCCTATCGCCCGAGTCCCTTCACCAAGTTAGCTTTCTCTTCGGCGATCGCGGAACCCCGGACGGCTATCGTCACATGAACGGGTACTCGAGCCACACCTTTTCGTTGATCAATGCGAAAAACGAGCTATTCTACGTTAAATGGCACTTTAAGACCAAGCAGGGGATTAAGAATCTCGATGCGCAAAAGGCCGAGGAGCTGGCCGGCTCCGATCCGGATTACGCTCAGCGCGACCTATTTCACGCCATTGAGAAGGGCGACTTCCCGAAATGGACTGCTTTCATTCAGGTGATGCCTGAGAATGAGACCGGTAAATACAAATACAATCCGTTTGACCTCACTAAAGTTTGGTCCCATGGGGAGTATCCGCTCATCGAAGTGGGCGAGTTCGAATTGAACCGGAACCCCGACAACTACTTTGCCGATGTGGAGCAGGCGGCATTCAATCCGGTGAATATCGTTCCGGGAATGGGCTTTTCGCCGGATAAGATGCTGCAGGGACGAATCGTTTCCTATCCCGACGCCCACCGGTATCGAATCGGGACGAACTACGAGACTCTCCCTGTAAATCGTCCGAAGTGCCCGATGGCCAACTACAACCGCGATGGCTCAATGCGCTTCGATGGCAACTTCGGTTCGCTTCCGAATTACGAGCCGAACAGCTTTGGCGGCCCGAAAGAGGACTCGGAGTATCGGGACCGCGCTATTAAGCTATCGGGCGAACCTGCGGCGCGCTACGACCACCGTGAAGGCAACGACGACTACGCCCAGGTCGGGGACTTCTTCCGCATGCTCGACGAAGGCGCAAAGGATCGCCTCTGCGAGAACATCGCCAAGAGCCTCGGCCAAACGCCCGAGCGTATTCAGAAGCTGCAACTGACGCATTTCGAGAAGGCGGATCCGGGGTACCGGACTCGGGTGGAGAAGTTCCTGGCCCAAAACCAGCATCCGGCGTTCGCTCACGGACCAAACGAGGCCGAATACGCGCTTCGCTTACCGGAAAAATAGGGACGACGGTAATTCACAGTGCGAGGGGGCTGCTTCGGCAGCCCCCTTTTTGTTTTTGCCAAACGAACTTTTTGGACTGTAAACCGTATCCGTGACAATGAATAGACAATGATTCGACGGTATACCTGCCCCGAGATGGGCGCCATCTGGAGTGAGCAGCATAAGTATGAGTGCTGGTTAGCGGTAGAACTGGCGGCTTCGGAAGCGCTAGCCGAACTCGGCGAGGTTCCGCAGGAGGCAGCGGCAGCGCTACGGGCACACGGCGGTTTTGACGTCGAGCGAATCGCCGAGATCGAGCATCGGGTGCGGCACGACGTGATCGCTTTCACCACTGCAGTGGCCGAACGGATGAAGGCTGCCGGTTTCGGGGAGGCATCGCGCTGGCTGCATTACGGACTTACCTCGAACGATGTAGTCGATACAGCGCAAGCTCTTCAAATCAAAGATGCTTCCAGGCTGATCTCCGAGAACCTGAAATCTCTGGGAGGCGCTCTCGAACAACTGGCGTGGGAGCACAAATACACGATCCAGATCGGGCGGACACACGGGATGCACGCAGAGCCTATTACCTTCGGGCTAAAGGCCGCTCTCTGGTGGGATGAGATTCACCGGCACCGGGCGCGCTTTGCGTTTGCCGCAGAAGAGATTCGGGTCGGAAAGATCTCGGGCGCGGTAGGCACATTCGCCCACATCGGCCCCGGAGCCGAGGAAAAGATCTGCGCCCGGCTCGGTTTAAAGGCGGCTCCCATCACCTCGCAGGTTCTGTCGCGAGACCTGCATGCCAACTACCTGGCCACGCTTGCCGGGATAGCTTCGAGTCTCGATAAGATCGCGACGGAGATCCGGCATCTTCAGCGCACAGAGGTTCGCGAGGCTGCCGAACCGTTTGGTGCGGGCCAAAAAGGCTCTTCCGCGATGCCGCACAAGCGGAATCCCATCACTTGCGAGCAGATATCGGGGCTGGCGCGGGTGGTTCGCGCAAACGCCCAAGCGGGATTCGAGAATGTACCGCTGTGGCACGAGCGTGACATATCGCACTCTTCGGTGGAGCGCATCGTCCTTCCGGACTCGACCATTCTGATCGACTACTTACTGGCAAAGACGACGTGGCTGGTCTCCGGACTGGTGGTAGATGCGGGCCGGATGCGACGCAATGTCGATAAGACCAAAGGACTTATTTTCTCGGGCCAGTTGTTGCTCGATCTCACCGCTGCGGGAATGTTGCGCGAAGACGCCTATGCGCTGGTCCAGAGCTATGCCATGAAAGCGTGGGACGATGAATCCGATTTCCGTTTGGCCATCGAAAGCGACACGGCCGTCGGGCGACACCTCTCGAAGGAACAGCTCGAGCGAACATTTTCGGTCGAACGGCAGCTCGAAAATGTGGACGCCATCTACAGGCGCGTTTTCCGAAGATAACTGGCTTCAAATTTCCATATCCGGGATTTTCCCGGGTACTAAATTTCCAAATCTCGTTTACACTGAACTGGTATTTATGGATGCGGTGCTGCAGCGTCTCCCAACCACGGTCAGGAGAAACCTCGAGGTCGCGAGGGTTCTGCTGGTGGATGACGACGTCAGATCGCGGCTCACGCTCAAGGCTGTTCTGGAAGCGGGCGGGTATTCGGTGGATGCGGCATCTTCGGCGGCGGAAGCGTTCGGCAAGTTGGACGCACAGCAGTATGCCTTAGTTATGAGTGAGTTACAGACCGATGCGCCGAAAGCTGGTTTGGCTGTGCTGGCGCATGCGCGATTAATGCATTACCAGCCCGCAACCGCTATTCTCACGACCTACCAGACGAAGCAGCCGGACGCGCAACTTCCGGTTCTGATCAGGCCCGAGGAGTTACCTGAACTGCTCGGCAAAGTAGCGGATTTAATCAGCCAGCGTGCTGCTCGCTTGGTCGCTTTGCAGCTGGGCGAAGGCTCCAGGCGCACGGTCTCGTCCGATCCGCTCGACGGCAGCCTCGTACGGGTCTAACCCGTTCCTAAAAAAGTGGTCCTCTGCCGGGATCCAATCGATTTGCTTCGGTTCAGGCAACGAAGCGTAAAAGGCTTGCATTTCGGGCTCGGGGCCAAACTCATCCTGTGTGCTTTGGATGAAATATTTGGGTACTTTCACTCCAAAAACAAAATCATTTTGAGGAAGGCGCGCAGGAAAACCGACAGCAATCACACGGCGGATACCAGGCTCGGTGGAGCTTAGACGAAGCGCTACGCGGGAACCAAAGGAAAAGCCGGCGGCGAGCAGCGGCAATTCGGGGTAGCGGGTCGCCAATTCGCGTAAAACGGCTCGGGCGTCCTCTGTTTCGCCGATGCCTCCCGCGTATTTGCCCTCGCTCAGGTTCACGCCTCGGTAGTTGAACCGCAACACGGCGCAGCCGCTCTTTCGGAGAGCGCGGGCCAAGCGATAAACGACTTTGTTGTGCATGGTCCCGCCACCCTGGGGGTGTGGATGGCAAACGACAGCCCCCTCGACCGGACTACCGAGTTCGGGTTCCTCGAGCAGAGCTTCGAGCCTGCCATCCGGTCCGGTAAGGAACAGCGATTCGATTCGCCGGGGCATCAGTTCGACCGGAAGTTGGTGAACTGCACGTCGATACCGAAATCTTTGCCTCGCAGTAAGGCGATTGCTTGCTGCAGGACGTCGCGATCTTTCCCGCTCACGCGAACGACGTCTGCCTGAATGCTCGCCTGGACCTTCAGTTTGCTGTCTTTGATCACTTTCACGATGTCTTTCGCCTTTTCCGGTAGAAATGCCCTGCTGAAGCACGATCTCCTGCCGAACGCTACCGGAAGAAGCGGAGCTGACCGTTCCGTATTGCAGTCCCTTCAACGGAACGTTTCGTTTAACAAGTTTCTGGCCGAGAATTTCGGTGACTGCCTTGAGCTTGTATTCGTCCGAACTGGCCAGGAGTATCTTGTGATCTTTCTCGTTCAGCTCGACGGACGATTTGCTGTCTTTCAGGTCGTAGCGTGTTCCTATTTCCTTTGAGGTCTGCTGCACAGCGTTCAGGACTTCGTTGAGATCGATCTTTGAGGCGATATCGAAAGTGTTTTCAGGCATGGTGAATGAGTTGAGAATTTGTTAAGCGCGAGCGTGGGCGCACTTCTACGATTTTAGGACCTTGGGGCTGGAACACTAAGTGGGCGATACCTGTTCCCTGTTTGTCATTTCGCCTTGACAGCCTGGCAACTGGACTGCGACTTACCGGCAAGCGAATCGGAGTAAAGCGTTACGCCGCCCCCGGCCTCCCACCAGGTGTATTGTTGCGCCGTGTAGCGTGCTCCGGAAGCCGACATTACATTCGAGAGGATCAGCGAGTGTCCCGAAATGGGAACAATCGCAAGGCTATTCCCCCCGGTGTTGATGTACTCGACCGCGAAGGGACCGGATGGCACACCGATCTTCGCTCCCGCCGCGTCGCATTGGTACTGGACGCTCTTTCGCGAAATGGACGCCGTATCCGCCAGATGAATTGTGAGATCGGTGGCGGAGGCTGCATTCGCAAAAACGAATGCAGCCAGTCCTGCATACTTCATCACCTTTGCTTTGGATCGAGTTTGAGCTTGTAAATGGGATACACGAGATTGATTCATAGCTTCTAAGTCTCTAGCCTAAATTACATGAGCCCAGAATCGCTGCGCACGGCTCGCGATGTCCTTTACGGGATCGCAAGCCATCGAATTCCGGCCGGCGAAGCGCTTGCAAGATCTACAGGGAGCTTATTGACACCCCAAACAGCTTGGTGATCCATGACGGCGGCTGGATTGCGTTCTGCCGCGGCAGCAGCGGTTGGATGGAAGTGACTTCGCATTGCGGCTCCTCGGGGAATCCTAGTCCATTGTTTGTTGCTGCGAGTTGCTAATTTTTCTTTTCCTGATCCTGCAACAACTTAAACCGGATCGCGAGTGGCCGAAGAACCGGGCCGTGGCCACACTGGGGCGAAAAACGTATGCCACAGGAAGACATTCTCGACGAGAAGCAGAGCAAGCGCGGGGGCGGGCCGAAGACTCCGGCGGGGAAAGAGAAGGCGAGCCGGAATTCGACCAAGCATGGGATGCGCTCGAAACAAGTGCTCATACTGGCGGACGAAACGGCCGAAGGGTACGAGAAGACGCGCGCAGGGTGGCTGGCCGAGTATGAGCCGGAGGGGTATCAGCAGGTCCGACTGGTCGAGCAACTGATTTTGAACGACTGGCTGTTGCAGCGGGCGAACCGGCGGGTGCTGCAGACCGAAGAGGCGCTGGTGGGCGGTGAGGATAACTGGCATCCGGCGGATTGGGAAAGCGAACAAGAGCACAAACTCGAGTTGATGCAGCGGTATAAGACGACGGCGGAACGGGCGTTTTACCGCTCGTTGAGTGCGGTGGAGCATTTGAGGAAGGACATCTTGCGGGACAACGCACGAAGCAGAAAGCTGGAGCGGGAGAACGATGCGCACGTTACGAGGATTGCGGAACTCGAGAAAGAGAATCGGGAGTTAAAGCCGGCGATCGATACGACGAGCAAGACGGTGAGGCCTGCGGCAGCGAAACTAGAGACGCCGTTGACAAAGGGGCAGATGACGTTTCAAGGGCAGAAGTGGACACCTCGGCAGGACTTCCTACGGGAGATCGGCGGGATGGGGATTCAGCGGATGACCGTCGATAGCTGGCTGGAGTTGATCGAGGAAGAGAAGAAGTCTGGGACCAAGGCGTGGCCTTGTAATCTCTTAGAGTGCCGCTCAAAGTTCGCGAGGTAATTCGGCTTCTAGAGAAGAACGGATGGCGACATGTTCGGACGAAGGGAGATCATCGTGTGTTCCGGAGCCTCGATGGGCGAGTCACTATCATCTCGGGCGGGGCAGGCGACGATGTCCGTCCAGGCACGTATCGTGCGATATTGAGGCAAACTGGTATCGAGGAGCCCAAATCATGACGCGTAAATACTCACTCGTTATCGAGGGAGATTCAAATGGTTATAGCGCGCACGTACCGGAGCTCCCGGCAATTCTTGTGACCGGTGCGTCCCTGGACGAACTTCTTGAACGCGCAAGCGAAGCCATCCGCCTTTATTGGGAGAATCTCAGGATCGATCGCTCTCCCACTTCGATGGTTCGGGAGATCGAAGTCGAATTGAAAGCTTAACTCGCTGAGGGCACCTGAAGTGGGTTAATGTCGACGCTTACCCCTCGGGCGGAATATCGGCATCGATCTTCTGCGCCGCTATCTTTATCGTGCTCGTGGTTGAGAGAGATTCAGGAGACGGATCAGGGGAAAGCTGGTAGTGCTCCGCGTCAGCGATATTTTTGGCAATGTGCCGCACCGCAGTGAACGATTGCGTTTGACTCGGGAGTTGCTCGGTGACGCAGTTGAGAAATGCTGCCGAGGACTTAAGCTGATCCAATTTGTCGATCTGCTTTTTGACGGCGGCAACTTTCATCTCGGCTTGCAAGCCGCGCACCGTTTTAGGAGCTTTTGCGGACGCTTCGCCGTCGGCGATCAACATGAGAGCGAGGCGGGCATCGGCCTTTCGGACTCCTTTTGCGGCCTCTTTCTTGTAAGCTTTCCAGTCGTCTTCGAGCTTCGCCATCTCGGCGGCGGCTTTGCTTGCAGTCGTGAAAGACTCCGCGTCAATGTTGCCATCCTTGCGTGACGTTTTGGCTTCCTTATATTGCGCACTCAACAGCTTGAATGCGGCTACCTTGTTCTCCGGGAACGCGGCGGCAATTTCGTCCAGAGCTTTCATGCCCTGATCGGTCGCGATTGTCAGGTAGGACGCCATGTCGCCAGCCTGAGTTAATGGAGATCCACCGGTCAGAGAGCCAAGAGGCGAGTTCCTGGTCGCGTCCTTAATCTTGTCGCGCAAGGAGCCGAATTGACCTGAAGCCGGGACAACACCAGACATCGCAAGAGCCAAGGTCGAAAGTAAGAGTGCAGAATAGCGTTTCATAAATTTTTCACTGGAGAGCCACTTCTTTCGAGGGTGCGATCGATGCCTTCCGAACGAAGTGCGGCCATCAATTGATCGAGTGCTTTGGAAAAAGTATTCCAAATGCGAGGCATTTTGATCGGGGGGATTGATCGTCATCGACTCCGTAACCGTTGCTTTAGCTAAGTCCCGGCCTTGCCGGCCGGCTCTGAAGAAGGCGGGAAGAGGAGTTGCGCGCGCCATTGACCGGAGAAGTTCGAGCCACCGCTTGTGGTGTCTTGGTTAAGAGCCGAGAGGTAGACGCGCAAAACAGGCGATCCGTCTGGCAAAAGGGAGGGTTCGCCATTGTGCAGGAGCAGCACTTCGCGATTGAACTCCCCGGCGAGACGCCCGGCAACAAGAGCTTCGAGCAAAGGCAGCTCCGGCCAAGCGGATGTGAAATCGGACCGATCGAGTGCTTTCGCCAATTCGAAACGGAGGCCTAAGACGGATGGCTCCTTACCTGGGTCGTCGTAACGCAGTTTGTCGCCGGTTTTGAGTTTTTCGTTGGCGAGAACAGCAGTCGTGAGGAATCCCTGGGCAGGCTTCAAGACGCGAAAGTAAATTTCACTTCCGATGCCATAAGAGGGTTGAATCGTGCTGGCCGGGCGAACCATAACAAAGGAGCATGAGAATCGGGCTTGGCGCCGCTCATCCAAAGTACAGTTTTGTCCGAAGTAATTTCTCCATAAACCGGAACACTGGTTGCGACACGCCGGAGCAATCCCGCGTCAAGAAGCGAACGTGCGATCTTGATCGTTGCGTTCCGTGAAAGAGCGAACCAGGCCGCATCGGAATCGATGTCGCGTACGCCAGATTGACTGTTAAGGGCTAGCTGTTCGGTCTGCAAGAAGACGCGAGCCAAGGCATAGCTTGGGGCATTCTCGTCGCCGCGACGTTCGAAAACAGCCGCCCCCAAGGTCATTCGATAACGATGTTCAACCGAGGCGCCTTCCGAGATCGTTCCGTAGTGGGCGCCTGGAACAAGAGGGCAACCCGATACTCCGGGTTTTCCTTTGCGATTTCGAGAAGACTTTCACGATGCAGCGTAATGTAGTTGTTTTTAGCCAGTCCCGCAAAACGGGAAATGTTTTCGGTCATCTCCGTGACTTGCGCATTGACGGCCTGATCGTTGACTTGTGGCGGGAGGATGCGCAGCCCAGAGGTCTTGCTGAGATAGTTTCCGAACAAATCGGTCATAGCATCGACCGACAGCGGCTTGACATTCAGTCCTGGAGGAGGCGCAGGCGAAGCGCCTGACCAGGATAGCGAAACGCGGGGCTCCGGTCGGTCGGACGGTTTTCGGACAAGCAAGGTAAAGTAGGGCTCGCCGGCGGGAATGGGGCGGGATGGATCTGTGGCGTCTTCAATCGCGGCGTAACTGCGAAAAGCCGCCGTGACGTGGGTAACGCGCCCATCCGTTCCGGTCAGAACCATGCCGCGCCTGACACCGCGGTCCGATCCGAAAGGCCAAGCGCCGCCTGCAGTTTTGCGTTCGCTGTCCGGTACGGCAAGCGATTCGCCACGCAGTTGGAACGGCGAGAGTTTACCCCGGAGTTCCTGCAAGCACGCTGCTGTCCAGCGGTCCGTAGCGGCAGCGAACCCATCGGTCAGATCAGAGTCTAGTGATGCAACCTCCGATTTGCCGAGTTTCACCTCCGCGATTTCCATGCGGGTGGCGGCAAAGAGAGTGGCGCCGGTCCAAGGGTCCACGGCGGACACGTCTCCAATTACCGCTGCATGATATTTATAGATCGTTCCAGCAGCGACTTCATGGGAGAGGCGGGCCGCCGTAATGCGCGGGACGATAATAACCGCAGTTTCGTCAGCCGCCAGCAAACGGGAAGGGCCAAGATGAATTGTCTGGCCGGGGAAGGCTGCATCGAAGCGCGAAGCGAAGCGGTCGATGGAGGAAGCGTCGGGATGGAAGTGGGAATCCGGAGCAGAATCCTCAATGAGAAGCCGGTCGACCAGCACGAATCGTGTAGTGGCGCCAGCTCGCGCAGCAGATACAACGCCAGCTAAAACGGCGACAGAAAGGCAGCGGGCCAGGAGATGCATGCGACGTTTTCTCAGCGAGCGGCCAGGATGGCAGAAGTGTCGTCAATATTGGACAGGTTGAGACTTCCGCGATTGGACTGGACAAGGGAGGAAACCTCCCCGCCGTTTCTTCCATTGAGTTCGACAGTAATCGTCTCGCTGTGAGCCGTTCCACGGAATTGCTGTTTAATAGTGAAGCCTGCCGCGCGAAGAGCTCCCTTGATGCGTTCGGAGGCGTCCGGGGACAGGACGTTGTCGACGCGAATGACGTACACGGTGCTAGAGGAGATCTGATTACGGCTCGATTCCCTGTCCAACTTTCGAATGGCAGCGGTCAGTTCGTTGGGCAGGACGCCGGCAGCCTTGTTGATACCGATCTCGGTTGCGGTGCTCCGCGCCATGTCCTCGGAGACTTGATTACCGGAGTCACCCAGGACATTCTTGGCCGGAAGCAACATATGGCCGTCCGAAATGCGAACGACGCGGTATGTAATTTCCGAGGTGTAGCGTCGAGGTCCGGCTGAGCGGATGGGTGTCAGGCGGTTGAGAGCGAGGGCAAGATAGTCTCCGGGCTGGACGTCGGGATCGGAGTGGACGGATCTCAGTACCGAAGTATAGAGTTCATCTTCCGTGCCGAATTGTTTATTCATCAGTTCCAGAGAATAGAGTTTTACGTCAAGTCCCGCACTTTGGAGCATTTCCTCTAGCTTTGCCTTAACTTCATTGGTGACGCCGACGCCTTTTTTGGTGGTGTCGAGGTAATCAGTGACGCGGAGATAATTGTGAACGCCGAGCGCTAACTCAGAGTGCTTTTCGGCATCGTGAGCGTACTGCGCGTTAGCGTCTTTGTAGCGAGTGGCATCTTCGGAAGCCGAAGCAGAATGCTGACGCTGACGGTCTGCGGCGGCCACAGCGCCGGCTTGCTGGGTGCCGAATACCTCGTCCGAACCGGCATGCGCTTTGGCGACTTGCGAATCCGAAGCGGAGGCTGATGCGTTTGCGTTTCGGGAAGCGTTCGCATAGTCGGTGTTCGAGGCCGAGGCCTGTGTACTGGTATGCGCATCGTCGACAGCGCGGCCGTAGGCGTCGTGTTCCATGACCACCTCACGGCTCTTGTTCTGGTAGGGATCGGGATCGCCGCCTTCGACTGTGTAGGCAAGCACGAAGACGTTGAATTTCCCTTCCGTTTGCTGAATGAGTTCGAGGCCATGAGTGTTATTCAGATAGTCGCGCAAGGCTGCGCCATCGACTTTCATCAGCACATCGACGACTGCGACTCCAGCCTGCACGGATTCACCACGAACTTCCTGCTCGGATACGAAACCGGCAGCATGGTGGAAGGTTTCCATGAGGATGTCATCCGCCTGCGGCCCGAGTTTCTGGCGCGTTCCATAGACGCGATAAACGGCTTGCGTAACGGCATCGTGTGCGGCCATTGCCTCCGCTTCAGAAAGCGCGGCTTTGGCCGCGGATCAACCTCCTTCTTGTTTTTTGAAGCAGCTTGTACAGGAACTTCGCCGTGACCAGCCACCGAGAGAGTCTGGGCGACAAGTTGGGTCGCGGATAACAGGATAGACCCAAATATTAAGCGAGAACATAGAGAAGACAAGATTGACATAATAACCTTCGCCGTAGCAGTAGTAGCCTGGGGCCGGATGAATTTTCCGGCGAGAGTCCGTGAGACAGATTGGTTATATCTCGCAACTTACTAAGCGGCTTTCAGGACTTTGTTAGATATTACGCGAATCGAGAGGCAATGGCATCAATTCGCTAAAGAAAAACCCTTTATGAGTACTGGTTCACGGGGCTTGGTGCGGAAATCAGTTAGTCAGATTACGGACGACAGTCAATCCAGGATGCAAACGCGGTCGCGGTCGCTCGCAAAGGAGCTAAGTCGGGATCAGTTTTGAATTTATCGGGTGAAATAGAGCAGTTCCGGGCAGCTAACTTAAGTTCGGATTGAGCTCCGTCCAAGTCGTTCGCTCGTATCCGTAAGCAAGCCAGGTTGTAATGAACAAGATCCTCAACTGCTTTCAAATGCTTTCTATAGTTTGTATCGGCCGGGCCCTCTTTGGAAGAGATCTGCTTAGAAGGAAACATGTAAGAGAATTTGGGGAGATCGGATTCCTTAACTGTTTCAAGGCAATCGACTAGGTGTAGTTCGTCGTCGAATGCTTGTTGCGCTTTCTCCAGTTGATTTTGCCCCAGATAAGTAGCGCCGAGATCCAGATTAATTCCAAGAAAATCAGGATCTCGTTTTAAGACTTCCTTGAATTGGCTAATGGAGAGCTCAGGGCTTCCATGAGACTGATAGCGAAGGGCGTCTGAAACGTACTCGGACATCCTACTCGCATTCGCTTCCTTCTCGGGCCGGATTTTGCAGCTACCGTAGCCGCGGTCAGCGTATCCGTGGTAAGCAGAGACGGCTATTCCTACCAAAGTTACGACGCCAATTATGAAGCCGTAAGTAGACCTACAGAAGTTTACGAATTTCGTCCACCAGGTCGTAGCGGGTGTTTGTGAGGCGGTGGAAGAATCCGACATATGTTTGTGGCCTACAACTGGTGAATCAGCTTGATCTCGACGGCGATTTGGCCCGAAGGCAGCTTTGAATCACGGCGGGTATCGACCACGACGACTTTAGATGGGTCAGAGGGTGAGTCGTCGGTTTCGATGACCAGGGCTTTACTCCCCTTTTGCGCTGCCTCGATCTCGTGGGCTGAGCCTGCATCCGCCATCAAAGTTGGGTTGTCTGTAACAGGAGAGGCTTTGCTATCAGCTGAGAGTTTTAATGTCAGAAGGATCTGGCCGGGGTGATCGTCGAATTTAAACCAAGCTTTCGGTGAGGGGAGGACAACGTCGGAGGCCTTTGTTATTCTTCCTGATCCGTCCGCGAGTTTCGGGGAAGGAAAGAGTACTTGCGGTTCCGAGCCGTTTTCGCTTTGATAGATGACGAGATTTCCGTCGATGTTGCTTTGAAGATGGAGACGGATTCGATCGCCTGAGTGAAAGACATGATCAGAGTTCACGCGTGTCAGTTCCCCGGTGGGCCGGAGGAACTCGACGTAGTACATCACTCCGGTGACGGCAGGCAGTTCGGTGTTGGCTATCTGCTTGTGTTTGACGGGCCCTTTTTTGTCCGGCGCAGTTTTGTTGCCCGAAGGGGAGAGCGTCTGTTCATTGGTTATAGAGTTGAGGAAGATAGCTTTTGCGCCGGTTTGTTGGTCTGGTGTTTGGGAGAGAGCGCACCCGCCGAGGAGTGCTCCGGCGAAGATCACGGTCAGAGCTTTTGTCATGCATTCCTCAGTCGATCGGGGCGCCGATCACGATATTGACGTTACTGTTTTGCGGCCACATCATGGGTGTTTGGGTCGCGTTTTTGGCCATCTGGACCTTGTAAGGAAGATCGCGGTCAAGAGCATTGAAGATCTGCGTAACAGTTCCCAATCCGTTGCGTTGTTTCATGGCGTTGACGAGGCACTCGGTGAAGTAGCTATTGGTGCTGCCTTCCCAGGAGAACTGAGAGCCGGTGCTCGAGACGATCATGACGCGTCCGGTACCTTGCGCGATGCGTTCGTAGGAGCTATCGGGAACGACAGATAAGCCTTTGGAGCCGCTCTTGAAAGTGCGGAATGAGTCTCCGCTGAAACAGGTGTCGAGGAAAACAACGATTCGCTTTGCTCTGAAATGGTCGAGGACTTTCTTGAGATCTTCCATAGCGAAGGCGGTAGAGAACAGTGCTTGAGGATTCGTGTCGTAGGTCACGATGTAACCGGTCTGGGCGTCGCCGGAGGCGTAATGATCGGAAGACGCGGAGAGTCCGTGTGAACTGATGTAGAGTACAACCAGATCGTCAGCGCGGGCATGGGTGCTGATGTAATCGATACCGGACATCAGACCTTGCAGGGTGGCTTTGTCGTCCGTGAGAACGTGGACGTGCATGTCGTCGTTGTGGAAGCGTCCGATGTTGGGGTCGAGCAGTGCGCTTGCGAAATCTTGCGCGTCTTTAGCGGGGCATTTCAACTGGTTCTCCGCGGACAGATGCTGAAATTTACTCACGCCAATGCAGAGAGCCCATTTATCTCGAACAACTGAGTTTTCAGCCTTGGGTTGTTCGGCGGTCATTCGATTACCATCGAGTTCCCCAGCGGTTATGTCGAGAGCATCGGCTTTTGCCGGATCGAGCAGAATATCGCGGTAGACGGTCGCGAGCTTGCGTTTCACGATTGCACTAGTGGGGCAAGTTTCTTCGGCTTGGCGGAGAAGGGGCTCCGCGGCTTTGGCATCGGAAGCGGCAGTGACGATCGCCTTGTCGATCGTCTTCAACGACCGGGAGGTGCAGTCCTGAGCAACGAGAGATGCGGCCGCAAATAAAGGGAGGGCAACTATTCCACAAAGAAGAGATCGCAGCATAACGGATTCAAGGCAGAGGATATGAACTACTGCTTCACTTGGCTGATTGTCGAGGCGGAGCTGGCGGCGCCTCCTCCCGCAGCAGTTTTTTTGATGGCGGGCTTGGTCGACTGTGTTCCCGCGGCTTCTTGGAAGTGGTACGCGCTTTCGACCTTCTTTGTGTCGGTTGCGTCGAGATCTAACTTCTTGGCCACCTCTCTTAGTCGGGTGCGTTTCGCGGGAGTGATTTTCCCGTCAGCGACCATTGATTTAAAGAGGTTCTCGTACAGTCCCAAGGATTCACCGATCTTTTTCTTACGATCGATCTCCTGCAAGACTACCCGTTCGCTCCGCAGATCCGAAAGGCCGAGCTTCTGGCCTAGTGCGACCAGCTCGTCCCGTTTGGGGTCACTGACATCGCCCGTGACATCTCTGAGCTCGGTTCTCACGTCGGATCGGAAGCTGGCCTCATCCTGGGTATCCGGAGTCTTGTCCTTCAGCGCGGCATCGCGGAGTTTGGCTCTTTGGGCATTCGCCAACGCCTGCTGGGCCGCTCTTGCCGTCTGTTCCTGCCGATCGACTTCCATTTTTCGAACGTTATCGATGTTGGCCTTAGCGAGTTCGAGTCTATCGACGGCCTGGCGCATGTATTTCTCGCCTGGATCGGCATGCAAGGCGCCGGTATAGAGATCCATGGATTCCTGGAACTTGGGCAAGAATGTTTCAAGGTTTTGCTCGCGGGCATACTCGGCGTAAGCGAGGGCTTCTTTCGCGACCGCCATATTGTAGAGACGGTCTGCCGGGTTTTTCTTCATGTCCGCAGCCGTCCAGGAGTCGAGAGCCTCTTTCCATTGGCCGCTTTCGGCTAGTTTGTCCCCGAGTTTCAGTTCAGGGTCTACGGCCAGGAAGATCTCGACGGAGTCGGTAGTGGCCACATAGCGATTTCTGATTTTGGACGCGAGATTCTGCAGCATCTCGGTTTCCAGGCTTTCAGCTGTGACGATATGCGGTCCCTCTTCTTTTTTCTGGGCGCCGAAGGTGGGCTTCTTAATTCCTTTGAGAACGTTCCAGTCGGCGGTACTGGCCTGTGCCTGCGGGGCCTGGCCGTTAACAGAGAGTTCATCTTTCCGGTTGATTTCGGCTTTAGCGGTAAAGGAATCGAGCTGTTGGTTCGCTTTGTCGGTCATGAAGACGCCGGCGGTAAGAGAACCGTGAACTAGCCGGTAGACGACTTCAACGGAGCGTTGCTCGAAGTTGGGTTTCTGGGAGGTTCCTGTGTTGATAGTACGGTTCTCCATAGCCTTTTGTTCAGAGATCTGGACGGGTTCATAACTTTGAATGGAGACGAGCAGGGCAGCATCAGGAGCGGCGTTCGAGAAGTCGAATTCTTTCGAGAGGTCTTGCCGAATAAATTGACCAAGCTGCTGCAAGCGGGGCGAGAACTTAGGATGGTTTGACTCGAAGCGCATTCCCAGTGATTTTGCTTTTACGACGGCATCGGGAGATCGAGGGATTGTCAAGCTTACGGATTCCGGCTTATTAGATCCAATTCGGAATTCACCACCGTAAGCGATTAATGCTATGGCCGCGATCAGCAACAGCGATTTTCCTTTTTTCAGTCCTGCCTCCTGGAAGATCACGGACTTAAGAACTGAAGATTTCATAGAAAGTGTAGGTTGCTGAGATTACTTCGACACCGTAAGTGGGTGTTTAGGACAAAACTCGAGTTAGGGATGACTTAGCGGCTGGCCATCAACGAGAGTCCCGATCCTATTTGCGTTTTTGCTTGAGAGAGAATTATACATCTTTTAGCGGAGACTGCAAGGCTAAGTGCAAATCATGGTGAGCAATCGAAATACCATTGGGATTTCATTGTTTTGCGGACTGACATTACCTTGCGAATTACTGTACGCAATTGCCGAATATATCGGATCATTATTTCTACCGTCTTTGGATATCTTTTTCGAAGGCTTTCTGAAGGCTCCAGAGTGCTGCTTATTTACATGCGCGGTTCCGTGCTGGAACTGAGCGATTGCTAGGTGTGCACCGGAAGGAGAAGACCTGGCGCCTGCTTGCCTTACGTGCGCGGTAGCAATTCCGAGTCAGCTAATATCCAAATGGATACTATGCGAAGAATTTTGCCTCTGATGGTTGCGTTTGGAATGGCTTGTGGGTGCGGGGGTCAGCGGCAGAGAGGGAGTCCGAACGATCCAAACGAGCAGCAAGGGAATGCGCAAGCGAAACCGGAGAACAGCATCACTAAGAAGAGCAATAAAGAGCCTGCGATAATCAGGCCGGGCGGAATGCTCATTCACGGCAGCGCGCACGCGAACGACAACAAATAGCGCGTTCAATTGGAACGGCGGATCGTCGGGTTTCATCGGGATGAGCAGGGCGACTGGGTGGCCGACTTAGAGTGCGGACACGGGCGGCATGTACGGCACGATCCTCCCTGGACGGTACGGGATTGGGTTCTCACCGAAGAGGGGCGGGCTCAGTTCATCGGTTTTCGTCTCGATTGCGTGCGGTGTGAAGCTGAGGAACCGGCGTGAGTGCTGCTTACATTTGCGAGACGTGCGGGACACAGTTTGCGCCCTCGAACTCAGCGCCGGAGCACTGCCCGATTTGTGAAGATGCTCGTCAGTACGTGGGTCAGAATGGCCAGAGATGGACGACGCTACCGGAGTTGAGGCGAACTCATGACAACGCTGTCCGGGAAGAGGAGCCCAATCTGCACTCGATCGAGAGTCAACCGAGTTTCGGGATCGGGCAGCAGGCGTATCTGTTGCAAACTCCAGAAGGAAATGTTCTGTGGGATTGTATTGCTCTCATCGATGAAGAGACGGTGGACAGGGTACGGGCGCTGGGCGGGGTTCGGGCGATTGCGATTTCCCACCCGCACTACTACACGACGATGGTCGAGTGGAGCCGCACCTTCGAGAATGCTCCGATTCATCTGCATGAGCTTGATCGCGATTGGGTGATGAGGTCAGACCCAAGCGTGCAGTTCTGGACCGGAGAGAGGTTATCGCTGTTTGGCGGCGTGAGGCTGGTGCGGACAGGCGGGCACTTCGATGGTTTTCAGGTAGCGCATTGGGCGCAGGGAGCAGAGGGCAAAGGTGTTTTACTGGCGGGGGATCAACCGCAGGTATGCGCCGATCCCCGCTGGGTTAGTTTTATGTATAGTTATCCGAACTACATCCCGCTTGGGCCGAAGACCGTGGCAGAAGTGGTGCGTATTCTCGAGCCATTGGAGTTCGACCGCCTATACGGGCCCTTTCGAGGGCGTGTGGTGAAGACGGATGCAAAGAGTGTAGTTAGACGATCGGCGCAACGTTTTCTCGAAGCGATTTCGCCCGGCTAGAATTATTGCCGTTGCGAGATGTGGGACATGATCATGGCGAGGGCACCGGCTCCGAGGGCTTGGACCACCTGCGGATGCTGCGAATAGAAATTGCTCGCCTGATCGATGATGGAAGGATCGTTGCGCTGGGCGTGTTCGGCCAGCTGCTGGACGGTTTCGGGCGGAACTTGGGAGGCTTGTTCAGGAGTGATTTGGCCGCCGCCTCTTACTAGTCCGGAAAGCGAGCCGAGTGCGCCCGAAGCGAGGCTTGGGCCGGCTGCACCGACCAACATATTCAGGATGCTTGCCTGCTGGGTGCCGTTGGACTGGCCGAACATGCCGGAGAGCATTTGCGGGAAACCGCCGGATTGGCCCGAACGGAGAACGTTGGCGAGGCCGTCGGCGACGTGGGACTGCGGAGCAGCTTGTGCGACGTTTTGGAAATCCTCGTGAGTGTTGGCGGACGGGGAAGCCTGTCCGCCTCCGGCGTATTGCTTCAAGGTGTTGACAAGGTCGAAGAGTGACATGGTTTACCTATCTATTATTGAAATGTGTTGATAAGACGCGGACTGGGGCGTTCTTCGATCACAATATCAGATACTCCGACCGTTAAAGTACTAGGGAGCGTATCAGTCGGAGGCTATTTCGAGCCTAACTGGAGGGAGGGTCAGCAAGTGCGGATCACCGTTTCTCATAACAAGCCGGTCGAGCAAGTCAAGGCGGCAGTGGATCGGTCGTTTAACGATCTATTTCGGAATCCAGCGGGGATCCCGTTGCGGATAGTCGATGAAAAGAGGGAATGGCAGGGGTCGACGCTGATCTTCTCGTTCACGGCGAAGATGGGGATCCTGAGTTCGCCGATCAGGGGGACGGTGGAAGTGAAGTCTCAGGAGCTTACGATCGATGCGGATTTGGGACTGTTGGAAAAGTTGATTCCGGGGATGAAGACGCGAGAAGTGCTGGAGCAGAAGGTGCGAGGATTGCTGGCCTAAACGCGTGGCCGGGACACCGATTTTAGATTTAGAGCAAGAACTGCCAAGCAGGGGACGCGGGTGGTTACGGTTCATGATCGCAGCAGCGGCTGGAGTGGCGCTCGGATTAACCGTTGCGATGATCAATCTGCGCATACCAGCTTTCAACGGTTTGCTTTTGCTTCCGGCGATGTACGCCGCGATCGCGGCGCACGAAGCCGGTCACCTGATTTGCGGCAAAATGGCGGGTCTCGATTCTGGCGGGGTAGCTATCGGCGGATTTCTGTTCCTGCGGTCCGGGCAATTTTGGAAGCTGCGCTTCGATTGGCGGGGGATCCTGGGGGGAGGATTTGCCAAGCCGCTCATGAGGGGGCGAGGCGAGATCCGGAGAGGGCAGTTGATATTGATGATTGCGGGCGGCCCAATTGTGAGCGCCGTGCTGACCGTGATGTCTGGATGGGCTGTTTATCGATATGGCGCGGGGGCAGGAGCTTGGGCAGTCTCGTTTTTTCTCGTTTCTGGCCTGATCACCTGTCTGTCGCTTTTCCCGTACCGAGGCGGCGGGATGAAGTCAGACGGCATGCAGCTTTGGCAGTTGCTGCGGTACGAGGAGAGTACGGCGAATTGGAATGCGCTGCTGACTTTGCAGACGGCGGAGACCACGGGCGCGCTGCCTCGGGATTGGGACGCGCAGGCCATGGAGTATCTACACAACACGAATCCCGAGGACGCCGCTTATTCTCACTACCAGCTACTTGCTTATTGTCGGGCCTTGGACCAGGGCAAGGAGAATGAGGCGGCGATGTACCTGGAGAACGCGCTGCGAAAGTCGGCTAAGAGCAGCCGAGCTACAAGACACCTTTTGTATCTAGAAGCCGCGTCTACCAGCGCGCTGTACCGGAAGAATGCGCAGCAGGCGCGGATTTGGCTGAGGCGTGCGAGCAAGTTGCGGAAACCGGAGTCGCCGCATGCGGTAGAGGCGGCGATTGCGATGTGCGAGGGACGATATGGCGAAGCTCTTGAACACCTTGCCCAAGCGCGTGAGTTTCTGATCAGGAGGCGGCTCGATTCCGGGCTGGCGCGGTTTGCGAAAGAGAAATGGGCCGAACGGGAGCGTCAGTGCCGGGAGGCTATTTGTTCGCGCGAGGAGCAGAAAACCCCATCGCGTTTTTAGTTGAGTGCGCATATTCGGGTGATCCTCGGGTAGGGAAATGTGCATCTATCGGAAATGGGCGATACAACGATCACAAAAGTAGATTCCGAGTTTTCACCGCAAGGCGAGCTGGGACAAAGGTATTTGGCGTCTGGAAAGACGGTGTCGATGCGGCTTTGGGACGAGAGTGCCGGGCACTTGGAAGAGAAAGAATCGGTACGCGATTACGAGACCGTCGGGTATGTGCTGGAAGGCTGGGCCGATTTAGAGATCGAGGGGCAGACGATCCGGCTCGAGACGGGCGATTCATGGGTGGTGCCAAAAGGCTCGAAGCACACCTATCACGTCAAGGGGCATTTTAAGGCGGTCGAGGCGACGCACCCGCCAGCACAGGTTCATAATCGGGACGCTAAGACGTAGGCCGATTTAATTACTGTTCGGGGTGGCGAGGAACTTATAGCCTACGCCGCGTACCGTGAGGAGATGGCGAGGATGCGTGGGGTCGGCCTCGATGTAGCGGCGGAGGCGGACGATGAAGTTGTCGATGGGGCGTGTGTCGGTGCTTTCGTGAAGCGCCCAGACCTGTTCGAGCATGGTTTTGCGTGAGACGGGTTTGCCTTCGTGCTGGATGAGATGGCGGAGGACGTTCGATTCCATGAGCGTGAGACGGTAAGTGTCGTCTCGGACGCGGAGCTCGAGCGCGTCGAAGTTAACGGTGATCTCGTTTTGTTCGCCGAAGGTGAATCGGTCGGCCGGAGGGGCGTTGTTGGGAGGCGGGGCGACGAGCCAGTCGCGGCGGCGCAACAGTCCGCGGATGCGGGCAATGAGAATGGCCAGTTCGAAAGGTTTGGTGAGATAGTCGTCGGCGCCAGCGGCGAATCCCCGGAGAACGTCGTCGGGGCGGCCCCGGGCAGTAAGCATCAGAGTGGGTACGAACTGGCCGGCGGCACGCATTTCGGACATTACGGTAAAGCCGTCCTGGCCGGGGAGCATGATGTCGAGCACGACAACATCGAACGATGAGGGCGGGGGCAGCAGGCGACCCAAGGCTTCCTCGCCGGTTTCGACAACTTCGATGGTGTAGCCTTCGGCTTCGAGATTGAACCGGAGCCCTTGCGCGAGATGGTTTTCGTCTTCAACGATCAGGATGCGGTTCATTGCGCGAGAGGAAGCTGAAGCACAAATGTGCTTCCCCGTCCTAAGCCATCGCTTTCGGCCCACGCGCGTCCGCCGTGGCGCTTGGCGACGGAACGGACAATGTAAAGACCGAGACCAGTGCCTTTGAAACGGGAAGTTGGAGTACCCGGGACTCGATAGAAACGGCGGAAGATGCGCTTGAGCTCGTCTTTCGGGATGCCAAAGCCTTTGTCGTGGACCCGGAGCGCAACGTACTTGCCGTCGATGCGGGTGAGCTCGGCGGTTACGTCGACATCGGAGCCGGAGTATTTGACGGCATTTTCGATAAGGTTCGAGACGGCGGCGCGCAGTTCTTCGGGGTCGCCGAGAACGTGAGCTTCCGGACCGGGGCTGTAGGTGATGCCTTTTGAATGTAGGGCATGGAGGTTGCGGGCTCGAGCGATGCATTCTTCGACCAGTGCGTTGAAGCGGACGGGCCCGATATTGACGAGGCGGTTGGCCGGGCTGACGCGGCCGGTGCGCAAAACCTGCTCGATGGTAGAGAGCAGACGGTCGCTGTCATCGAGCATGATCCGGAAAAACTCTTTCTGGCGATGCTCGTCGACGGGGCGGGAGAGCAGGGTTTCCAGGTAGAGGCGGATGGAGGCGACAGGCGTTTTGAGCTCGTGAGTGACGGCGTTGATGAACGCGTCATGCTGCTCGTTTCGACGGATTTCTCTCACAAGAAAGATGGTGTTTAAGACGACGCCACTGATGATGACTAAGAGGAGCAGAACCCCGAAAAAAAGCAGGATTCCGCGATGCCAATCGAGCAGAACCCAACCGACATAGAGGAGAAGGCTGACAACGATCAGCCCTGCGCCCAGGGAGATAAAAAAGGCTATGGACTTCTGCCGTCCAGCTACAACCATCCATTCAAATTATGCATGGTGCAAGCGGGCGTGCGCGTCAGGCGGCTTTTTGATCGGCTATTTCGGTTTGGATCTTGGCGACTCGGACGGATTTAGCGATTCCGAGCTTTTTTAAGATGCTGATCTGGAGCCAGGACCAATCGAACTCGTACCAGGCGAGGCCGTGACGGGCAGAGGTGGGGTGGGCGTGATGGTTGTTATGCCAGCCTTCGCCGAACGTGAGGAGGGCGACCCACCAGCTGTTACGTGAATCGTCACGGGTAGCGAAGCGGCGATTGCCCCACATGTGGGTGGCCGAGTTCACGAGCCAAGTGGAGTGAAGGCCGACGACAACGCGAACACAAGCGCCCCACAGGAATAAAGGAAGACCGCCGACCGCATACAGAAGGGCACCAAGGACCACGAGCGGGAGCCAATGGTAATTGTTCAGCCAAACGTAGAAGCGATCTTTGGCGAGATCGGGAGCATATTTTGCCATGAGGCGGGTATTGTTGTGCTTGGCTTCGCCTAGCAGGATCCAGCCGACGTGAGACCACCAGGCACCGTCTCGGGGCGAGTGGGGATCGCCTTCCTGGTCCGATTTCTGATGGTGGATGCGGTGAGTCGCGACCCAGAAGATCGGTCCGCCTTCGAGTGTCATCGATCCGCAGACGGCGAAGAAATATTCGAGAAGCTTCGGAACCTTATAAGAGCGGTGGGTGTGCAGGCGATGGTAGCCCATGCTTATGCCGAGACAAATGGTCATCCAATAAAGGAAGGCGGCAACGGCTAAAGCCTTCCAGCTGAACATGAACAGGGCGGCGACGGCGCCTATGTGGAGGACGATGAGGACCACCGTTGTGGTCCAGTTCAGGGGTTGCTCGTGCTCATGATCCTCGATCGCGGGGAAAGCGAGCGGAGCTGTTTTGTCGGTTTGCATCGGCTACTTCGAACCTAACAGGGATTCGAGAGTTCAATTGTAAGAGTTGTGTAATTTCGCTTGCAGAAGAAAGAGGGCCGGGTTTCGCGGGCACTATTCCACGGAAAACGTAAAGATTGCGTTGCCTGCAGCGATAGTGACCATCTGCTCGCCGTTCACAGCAAAAGTCACCGGGTTGGCGCGAATCATGCCGCCCAGATTCTGGCGCCAGAGTTCCTTGCCGGTAGCGGCATCGAGGGCGAAAAAGTAGCCTTCATCGCTGCCGCCGAATACCAGATTGCCGGCCGTGGATAGCACACCGGCCCAAGGCTTCGTAAGGAGTTTGTAATCCCAGACCATGGCGCCGGTTTTTGGATCCAAGGCTCGAATGCCGCCGTTGCCCGGATCTTCCGGCAGATCGATCATTGGCACGCTGCCTATGTAGCGATTGCCGGGACTGTACGCCTGCTCGCCTTTCCGATACACGCTGCGGTTCTCCCAATAAGAGAGGTAGAACAGTTTTGTTCCGGGATGGTAGCTAGGCGAGTACCAGTTGGTAGCACCTTGCACGCCGGGCCATATATAGGTACCTTGAGGCGAGGGATCGATATCGGGCAGCAGGACGGGATGTCCGGAATCGTCCAAACCCTTGGTCCAGGTCTGTTTCGCGAAAGGTTTGCCCATCAGGAATTCACCGGTCTGGCGATCGAGCACGTAGAAGAAGCCGCCGCGATGCGCCCAGTAGATGAGTTTGCGCAATTGACCGTGCCATTCGGAGTCAACTAGGACCGGCACCTGCGCGGCATCCCAATCGTGAGTGTCGTGCGGAATGAACTGGAAATACCATTTCAGTTTGCCGGTATCGGCATCCAACGCGATGGCGCTGTCGGAGTAAAGATTCGATCCGGGCCGAGAATCGGCATTCCAATCGGGGGATGGATTGCCCGTGCCCCATATGATCAGATTCTGTTGCGGATCGAAGGAGCCAGTCACCCATGTCGGGCCGCCGCCGGTCTTCCATGTTTCGCCTTGCCAATTACCGCCTGGCTCACCAGGCTCGGGTACGGTCCAAAAACGCCAGCGGCGCTTCCCGGTAGCGGCGTCATAGGCATCCAGAAAGCCTCGGATTCCGTACTCCCCGCCGGCAATTCCGCAAATCACCATGTCCTTCACAATCAGCGGCGCGCCAGTGATGGCATAACCTGTTTTGTGATCGGCCACCTGCACATCCCATAGAACCGCGCCGGTTTTGGCGTCGAGTGCTACCAGGTGGGCATCCACCGTGCCTACGAATACCCTATCGCCCAGAATGGCGACGCCTCGATTGACCTGTCCGCAACAGACATTGATAGGAGTGGGTAAGTTGCGCCGATAGCGCCAATAGGTCCGTCCAGTCCTGGCATCGAGGGCCACGACGTTGCTTGGCGGCTCGCTGATGTACATGACGCCATCCGCCACGATGGGAGACGTTTCTACCGTGAGCGTGGTCGGCATCTGATAGGCCCATTTGACCTTGAGCCTCGCCGCGTTCGAGGTGGAGATTTGCGTTAACTCGCTGTATCGCCAGCTTTGGTAACTGCCCGAATAGGTAATCCAGTCGGCACTGTCTTGCGAAGCGGCAAGCAACCGATCATAGGTGACTTGCGCGATGCCGAGTTGTGCCGCCAACAGCCATGGGAGCAACATTTTCATTGCGGTTTCCTGCTCCACAAATAGGCCACGAGATCGTTTACCTGATCGCGGTTCAGAGACAGGAACGAAGGCATTACGGGCTGCTTGTCGATACGGAAATCTGTGAGACCGTCCTTTTGATATGAATGCAGCTGTCGATTCATGTCCATAATCTGCACGGTGTAAGTGTCTTGGTTCATGACAAAGCCCTTGATCGCTTTGCCGGATGAATCGACAAACTTCGCTTGCCAGTAGCGCGGTTGAACAGCGGACTTGGGATTAACGATCGCGTTTCGCAGGTAATCGAGCGAGCGCGATACGCCTATTTGCGAGAGATCCGGCCCAAGCCCATTGCCTTGCCCATCGATGCGATGACATTGAGCACAGCCTTGCTGCACGTAGACTTTAGCCCCGCGGCGCGCATCGCCGGTGGGTTTTTCGCTGCTGATATTGAGCGACCTTACGAAAGCTACTATTTGCCATATGCGATCGGCCGAATAGAAGTTGCCGGGCATCTCAGTGCCAGGTATGCCGTTCGAAATATTGTTGAACAGATTGAGATCTGTGCTGCCGTGATAGAAGCGGCCGGCGGCCAGATTGGGTCCAAGGCCTCCTTCGCCGTTGTAGCCGTGGCAAGGCGCGCAATGCGAGCGGAAAGTTTTCGCTCCGGCCGCTACGTCCGATGATGTAAAGTGTGGCGGGTATCGATCGGCTTGCTGCGCCAGCAGTGGCGCGGCGACGAGCAGGATCACGAATCTGGGCATGGAGTTCGTTTTGGAATTATATGCCTTGTTCCAGAGCGTGTAGCGGATTAGGGAACGAAATTTTTCATGGGTGTGCGCTTCAGGGAGCTTCAGCGCTCTCTGACTAACTTGCTCCGCGAGTTGTAGTACTGCCAAATCTTACTTGCATTGTGCAAGTGACCTTGATAAGGTCGATTGTGGCCGGCAAGGCTAAAGCAAAGCATCGGTCCGGTTGCCCGGTCAGCATTTCGCTCGAAATGTTTGGGGATCGCTGGTCCCTGCTGATTGTCCGCGATCTTATGGTGCGGGGATACAGAACCTTTAAAGAGTTTCAGGGAGCGGGCGAAGGGATTGCGAGCAATATCCTGGCCGATCGTCTGAGGAAGCTGAAGGCGGCAGGTTTCATACTGACGGAGACGGCGGAAACCGACGGGCGAAAGGTGAATTACCGGCTGACAAGAAAAGGGATCGATCTGGCGCCGGTCATTTTTGAGTTGCTGATTTGGGGAGCGCGGCACGAGCGGACGGGCGCGCCTTGCGCCCTGATTTCGAAGATGGCGGGGAGCCGGGAAGCAGTGCTTGCCGAAGTTCGGCGGAGATGGCAGAAACGGGATTCTACTCCACTGCTGCCCCGATTTGGCAGCGGCTGAGAAAAGGATGAGAGATGAGTAAGGTACGCGTATTGGTGGGCACGCGAAAAGGTGCTTTTGTGTTGACGTCGGACGGCAAACGGGAGCAATGGGAGATCGCTGGTCCGCACTTTGCCGGTTGGGAGATTTATCACGTTAAGGGTTCGCCGGCGGATCCGGACCGGCTGTATGCGTCGCAGTCGAGCGGCTGGTTTGGGCAACTCGTGCAACGGTCCAATGACGGTGGGAAAACGTGGGAGCCGGTCGGCAACAAGTTCGGGTACGATGGCGTTCCCGGCACTCACCAGTGGTACGACGGCACCGCCCACCCATGGGAGTTTAAACGTGTCTGGCATCTGGAGCCGTCGTTGACGGATCCGGAGACGGTGTATGCCGGGGTCGAAGACGCTGCGCTGTTTCGCTCGGCCGATGGCGGGCAAACGTGGAAGGAACTCTCGGGACTGCGTGGTCATGGCTCCGGACCGCATTGGGCTCCAGGCGCGGGCGGCATGTGTCTTCACACCATCCTTCTCGATCCAAGCGACGAGCGACGAATGTTCGTCGCGATTTCGGCGGCGGGTGCGTTTCGGACGGACGATGCCGGTGAGACTTGGCGTCCGATCAATCGTGGATTGCGGTCTCAGCATATTCCCGATCCGGATGCCGAGGTCGGGCACTGTGTTCACCGCATTGCGATGCACCGCTCGCGTCCGGACGTGCTCTTCATGCAGAAGCACTGGGATGTGATGCGCAGCGACGATTCGGGGGATTCGTGGCATGAGGTCAGCGGAAATCTTCCCACCGATTTCGGGTTCGCGATCGATGTTCATGCGCACGAGCCCGAGACTATTTATGTGGCTCCGATCAAAAGCGATTCGGAGCACTATCCGCTGGATGGAAAACTGCGTGTTTATCGCAGCCGAACGGGCGGAAACGAGTGGGAACCACTCACTAACGGGCTGCCGCAGCGCGACTGTTACGTGAACGTGTTACGCGACGCTATGGCGGTGGACTCGCTTGATTCCTGCGGCATTTATTTTGGCACCACGGGCGGCCAAGTCTACGCGTCGGCCAATTCGGGCGATGCTTGGATGCCGATTGTCCGCGATCTACCGGCCGTGCTTTCGGTCGAGGTACAGACATTGGCATGATTCGTGTCGTACTTCCTGCACATCTGCGGATTCTTGCGCATGTAGAGGGCGAGGTGATGGTGGACGTCGAGGGGGAAGTGACACAGCGTTCGGTGCTCGATGCGGTGGAAGCGCGTTATCCGATGTTGCGGGGCACAATTCGCGATCAATTTACATACAAGCGCCGGCCGTTTGTGAGGTTCTTTGCCTGCGAACAGGATTTATCGCATGACTCACCGGACGCGCCGCTGCCGGACGCCGTTGCGAAAGCCGCCGAACCTTTGCTGATCGTAGGGGCAATCGCTGGTGGTTAGAAGCTCTTCACAATTTTGAAAAGGAAAGCACGATGGAACTGAATAGTTACCTTAACTTTAATGGCACATGCGAAGCAGCATTTAAGTTCTACCAGCAGGTTTTTGGCGGGAAGGATTTGAATCTATTTACTCACGGAGATTCGCCAATGGCCGGAGAAGTACCGCCAGACTGGCGCAACAAAATCATGCATGCTCGCCTGGTTATCGGCGATAGCGTCCTGATGGGATCCGATGCTCCGCCTCAAGGGTTCACAAAACCACAGGGGTTTTATGTATCGATGAGCATTAAGGACACTGCGGAAGCAGAGCGGTTATTCAATGCTTTGGCAGAGAACGGGCAGGTGCAGATGCCTCTTCAGCAGACGTTCTGGGCCGCACGCTTCGGCATGTTAGTCGATCAGTTTAATATTCCGTGGATGATTAACTGCGAGGCGGCCTCCTAAGTAAACGCCCGGAAAGGCAGACCGCCTCCAAACGCACTTAGTGCAGCCGCGACGGCTGCACTGGTAGTGGCTCGAGTTATGTGGCCAGGCTGCCGCAGCTCAGTGGCGTGTCCCAGATACTTGCTATCTTTTGGGACCTGCCCATAAACCTCCGGTCGCTGCGCTCGCGGCTCTGAAAGGGACATCTGGATTCAGATCATAAGAATACAGTCGTTGCAGAGCCGGAGCGCACATGCCTACTTACACGAAGCTTGTTCGAGCGGAGAAAGGACGGTTAGTAAGCTCGTGTTCGGATAGCTGTATGCATGATCGATAGCAGTTGAGGCTGCTGCGAATTCAAACCATGGAAGCAAGGCTTCATTTTGCGGATGGTAAGTAAAGCCGTTCATTTTTATGGGATAGGTAGCATTAGGCAAACCCTCCACCACATCGCCGACTTCCAGGTTATCCTGGCAATTCTTATTCGGCGACAGCCACCACGGGGTGATATCGTCCACGAACGGATCGTTCGTGGCTTCTGTCAACTCATGACTCATTGCGGTAATGTCCTGGAATGAATCGCCGAAAAGTCCCGGCGAAATCCAGCTGGAATAGTTCAGTACATAGAACCGCAGGTTTTCATTACTGGTAGTGCCCGGTTCGTAATCGTATGCGTGAAATCCGAGCACACAGCAGTCTTTCGGGTTGCCATTTGAATACAAGAACGTGTTCGGAAATAGGAAGGTCGATACGTCTTTGGTTGTGATGTCGCCCGCCAGTTCAGCGGCTCCCACCGCGGTCGAACCGTCCACGGGATAGGTGGCAGGAAACAGTAGCTGCCCAAACTTGACGATATCCACCAGAACGAAGCTGCAGCAGCTGCCGTCGGCATTCAGCGCATATTGGTAAGACCCGTAGGGCAAGAGCATAAGTCGCGGAGTCTTGACCACTGGGTTGAGGAGAGTGTGCCAACCCTGTTTTCCATTGCCTTTGCTCGTTTCATCATCATTTCCGACCTGGGACCAGAATTCTGCGCGCTGAACTGCGTCGACAAACTGTGTGGGCGTTCTGCTGCTGCTGTATTGGTAGTTAGCAAAGATAGGCGACTCCAAAACCTTTGAGACGTACTGAGTGGCATCTGAATACAGAAGCTGGCCGTTCACATAACGCGGAGTCCCCTCAGCGGTTAGCATCAGTAAGGAAACGGGAACGATGGGCGCCTGAAAAGTGGTGGTGAGCCCTTGCTCGGGCGCATTTCCGACCATGTTGTACGACCAATTCGTTTGAAAGTAGCCAGACGGATCGTAACCGAAAACAGAATAGAAACCGCCGAAGGTTTGCAGCGAATCGACTCCTTGGACAAAGCTCTTCAGAATCGCCGATCGGCGTGGCTGAGTCTTCATCGTTCCGGGGGCAGCGTGGAATTTAGGTTTGGCGTTGGCTAGATCGGCTGCCGTGACTTGATCTGGTTCTTGAGCTTTTAGAGGCCCTGCCACGCTCAGGATGGTGACGAGGGCAGAAGCGGAAAATAGCAGAGATTTGGAGTAACTGGTCATAATTGGTCCTCTCCAGGCAATACACACCTGAGCAGAGAGTTTACACCTGGGTTATCCGGAAGTAAATAGAAAAGGCTTTTCGTCGAAATACTGTCGCTTTCTTAGGAGCCCACGGGCCTTGGCCAGACCTGCTCAAGGTCGAATCCTATCAGGCGATACTGGGGTTCGGGCAGAGTAGAGAGTTGTACGCGCGCCCAAGTGATTCCTTCTTCGAGTTGAGCGGGTTCGGAGTTCCACCATTCGCTCCGGCTGGCAGAAATGTGAAACTTGCGGCAAACTTCGAGTAGCCGGAGAAAGCCGCTTAAGAGCAGCGACAAGTAGTGGGGCAAAGGGCCGTGCAGCAACTGCTTGGGGCGCCAGTGCGTCCGGCAAAAGGCCACCAGGGTCTTTGCAAGGATGACAGAAGCTGAAGCCAGGATACTTGGCTACGGAGGTCCATGCCGAGCGAGAGCTGTGTCCAGGCTAGGTTACAACGAGTTCTTGAGCGCCATGACTGCATAGGCCGTCGCAGCATCGCTCATGAAGTGTCCGACATTAGAGTTTGGATCACGCTGTTTGTTGACGGAGTAAGAGCGCCAAAGTCCTTCGTTGGGATCCTGATTGTGATCGAGCCAGGCGAGTCCTTTCTCTACGCGGGCTTGGCTGCGGGGCACGCCTGCTTGTTCGAGAGCGAAGATGACGAGGCCCGTCGCATATCCATCGCTCTTCGTTTCGACCGGGCTCTTGTCCTGTTTTTGCCAAGATCCGAGCGAGGCGATATTCCAGCCTCCGTCCTCGCGCTGGAGCTTGTAAATCTCGGTTTCGAGGGCGCTGCGCCGCTCTGCCGATAACAGATCCGGTAACTTGGCCGAGGCCCAAAGTACGATGGTGCGGTTGAGAACGGATTGCGACTCGTATTGTTCGGAAAGATATTCACTGAGCAGTTTGAGGTTCGGCTGAATGGCCGGTTCGGCGCGATAGTTATCGGGAGCTATGCCTACGGCAACAGCCGCCAGCGCCGCCCCCATATACTGCGACCCATCGGCTTCCCACGGGCCGTTGTGGAAATTCAGCCAGTCCCAGGCGCCCTTTTCGTTCCCAGATTGCAACTGAAGCGCCCATACGTTATCGAAGGCCGATCTCGTGAGCTTGCTTAAATTGCCCTGCTCCGCATCGTAGTTCGCCAGGATCAGCGCATTGAGGATCGCTTCCGTGCCGCGCGACTCGGGAGTCTTGCGTGGACCGACTTTCTCGGTGCTATAGAAAGGCTCGACTTCCGACCAGAGCCGGACGCGTTTGGTTACGTTGTCCAGCATGGCGCGTTCCACCGGAGACGGAGAGGTTTCCTTGAGCGAGCTTCGCAGAGCGCGCCGGGAGAGTGCATACGGAAGCGCCGTGTGGCAGGAAACGCAAGCCGTTCCATGATCGCGCTTGGATTCGGACCAGCTGAGCCAAAAAGATTCCCTGCTGTCCAGGTATTTGGCCGCTGCTGCCTGGTCCCAGGAGCCGGCGGAGCGGGGCTGAACATCGGGTCCGGGCGAGGCGAATGCCAGCACTAAACACGAAAACAGCACCAAGATAGAAGCCGCTGCGGTTTTCAAGGATGTAGTCTCCTGTCGGATGAGAAATCGGTTTTACCTGCGACAGGCATATACAGGGACTGGTTTGGTAAATAGATGTTAGCAAGCAGCGGTTATTCTGTCAAAGAGGCTAGTTACTAGACCGGCAGACAATGCGAGCAGTCAGGAAACGCCTGTCGGGACTATGCTCAAACTAAAAGAACTGCCGGGCGGATCACGTTTTAAGTTTGCTCAGGGGCGATTGGCTTTAAGGTGCATGTCCATGAAAGTCAGGAATTGGTTCCAGTCGGCCGGAAGCGTTCCGTGCCCGCCCGCGTGCTCGTAATAGCCAAGGGTATGGAGAATAGGCTGGCCGACTGGAGGCATTTGGTTTCTTCCGAGACCTTGCGCGCCAAGAAGTTGGAAAACAGGACTTGCGGCGACGGCGGCCAGAAATTCACCGCGAGGATCCGACCAAAGATCCTCGCTACCGGTTTGCAGAAGCACGGGGCGGGGCGCAAGCAGTGAGAGCACCAGATTGGAATCGACCGGCAGCTTGTCGATATGATCTCCGAACTTCAAGTAATTTGCGCAGAACCAGTAGGGGAAGGCGCGGTTCACGTCTTTGACGGTTTCGCCATAGATGCGGTGGCTTAAAGCGGCCCCGCCTTCACCCGAGCAACTGGCGATCACCATGGCAAAGCGCCCGTCGCGAGCGCCGGCCCAGAGCACCGCTTTCCCGAGGCGGGAAACGCCGAATAGTGCAACACGTTTGGCATCGACCTTGGTATCCGTTTCGAGATAGTCCAAGGCGCGGCCAAGACCCCAAGCCCAGGCGGCGACAGCGCCCCAATCGTCGGGGGCAAGGTCCGACTCGTTGGCTTTGAAGAGGTGGCGCACACCATCGGGAAATCCGCCCTGAAAATCCGGCTCGATGTCGCCGTAGTAGATGGCCGCTACGCCATAGCCATGGGCGAGTATGTCTTCGACCGGCAAGTGGCCAAGCGGCGTGGATTGCGTGGCTGGAACTTTCTTGTGTTCGCGATTCCAAACCTCACCGATTTTCAAACCGGGATCATCGATGACACTGGCGTTAGCCGAAAAGTTGAGGGATAGCAAGACGGGGACGGGCTCGGTCGAAGCAGTAGGCAGGTAGAGCGCAATATCCATTTTCGGCGAGTCGGGGCGGGGAGAGAAGCGAACCGTGATCTGCCGGCGCAGAGCTTTTCCGTTGAACACCGGCGTGCCCTTATCGAAAACTTCGAACGTAGTGCCCGGCAGCGGCCCGGGGCTTCGGCCGTATTGATTCTCTTCGAGAAGATGGACGATCTCCGGACGACGTTTTTGGAGAAAGGCTTTCGCATCTTGGACCGGCGCACCGTCTTCGAGGACGAGCGGATTGGGAAGAGTGTAGGTCCCGACCTTCGATTCATCGTAGTTGCCCGGAGGCAGAGAAGGTTTGGGAGCGGGCGTTTGAGCGGAAAGGAGAAACACGAGGCCGGCAAGAACGGCGGCGGGTCGAACCAGTTGGGGCAACATGACGATCCGATTTTATGCGGGAACGATCAGGAACTCGAGTTACTCAATCAGAGATGTACATCGACGGGTAAGCATGCTTCATCTCATTTGCAATCTCGAGAGCGGTTCCAATCTGGATGAGTTCGCCTTTGCCGATGCCAGGACAGGTTTCGGCAGTTTCATTCCAGGCGCGGCGCTCTTCGACCAGCTCGGGCCAGAAAGGATAGAGGCGGCACTGGGTCGGCTTGACGGGATGGATCGAGCATCCCGCGGAAGTCAGAAAATGACACTGCGCGTTCATCGGTTTGCGAAAGCGAAGGAGGGTCGGGTAGCGTATCACGTATTTCGCTTCGAAAACTTCGGCTGTCATCCCGACATGTGCGGCCGCGCGCTGTAAGTCCTCTTCCGTCAAGTAAACATAACCGCGCACTTGGCAGCATTTGGTACAGCCGGGCTGACAAGTAAATTGCAGCATAAGTCAATTCTAGATAAGCTCAGCGCAATGTGCGTCGATACGCACCGTTGTTGAAGGTGCTCCAGGCTGTGAAACCGTGCTTTTCCAGATAGAGCTGATAGGCAAAGTCGATATTGGCTTTGCAGTCGAGGAGGTCGCGAAGATTCAGGCCGGGCCTTTTCAGGTGCACGGTGTTGATTTGAAAATAACCCCAATCGAGCGTGCCGTCAGCGTTGTAGTGATAGATTTCGCACCTACCTTGAGGGTTTTCGGCGCGCTGGATGGCAAGCGCAATGCGGCAATCGGAGCCAAACTTTTGGCACGCGTACTGCTGGTAGGCGGTGAGAGAGCCGCGCTGGTCCTGTTGCGCCCGATAGGCGTTTTCGGTGCGAGTTCGCAGGCTGATTACGATGGGCGACTGGAGATGGAGGCGCAAGGGCCATTGCAAGCTGAACGTATATCGCGCATGAATGGCGATGACCAGGCAGACGAGAGCCGCGCCGATCAGAAGCGCTAAGCCGCTCAGGGTTGCGCCGGAGAGCCCGCCCTTGCTTGCTGGAGTTCTTCGCCGGGAATTTGCCTTGCGCTTAGGACCGGGCCACCGCAGGAAAGAAGTGTCGAGCAGGACACGGGGCATTCGCTGACAGTTTACTGAAGGCGCTTCATCGTCCCGGTTTCTCATCCCCGACTTAATCTGGAGAGACTTTCGGATGAGGAGCCGAACTCTTGCGAGTGAAAAGCTGCGCGGCCTGCGAGTTGGTGGTAGTTTATCGAGTAACTTTGAAGGATGCGCGTCCGAATCTATTGATGGGGAGTGTCTGTTGACGGATAAATCCACAGCAGAGCTACATTCCTCTTCCGAAGAGCTGGAGGCGCTTATGCAGCGGTATCAACAGGCCGATGCGGATGCGGCTGCCCTGCTTGTGACGCGGGTCACTCCGGCAATTTTTCATTATTTTCTTCGGCAGGTTCGCAATCGCTCACGGGCCGAAGATCTGGTACAGGATTTTTGGCTCCGGATTCACAACGCCAAGCATACGTACAGGCCGGCCGAACCGGTTCTGCCCTGGGCGTTTGCCATTGCAAGACGAGTAAAGATAGATGAATATCGGCGGAGTAGCAAAATCGCAAAACATGAATTGCAGAGCGAAGGCCTTCCGGAAGCTTCCGCGCGGCCGGGCGAGAGCTCGCCCGATCGTGTTGCCGACTTGCTCAAAACCCTGCCTCCCGCGCAGCGAGAGACGTTGCTGCTGCTGAAGGTCGCGGGACTCAGTCTGGACGAAGTCGCGCGTGCGACGGGTACGAGCGTCGGAGCCGTGAAACAGAAGGCGCATCGCGCGTACGCAAGCCTGCGAAAACTGTTTGGAAACGAATCATGAGTTGTGACGACTTCAGGCGAAGGCTTTCGCTCGGCCAGCGGATTAGCGGAGCGATGGCGGGCCACCTCGAAACGTGCGGGGGATGCAGGGCGATGATGGACGCTTGGCAGATGCCCGAAGAGGAACTTCCCGCCGGGCTGCTCCGGTCCGTTACTGAATCAATTACAAGCTCGTTACGACCGGTGCGTCCGCTGCCTTCCGACGCCGCTATGGTCTTGTTATGCATGGCGCTCTTCTTCGCGTTCTCGGTTGCGGTCGCTGGACTGTTTGGCTTCGGTGGATTCCAGCATCTGACTGTTCGCGAAAGAATGCTGTACTACTCGGTTATTTCGATCTGTGCCGCAGCTTTCTCGCTTGTGACGGTTCAAGAAATCGTCCCGGGCTCGCGCAAGCGGATCGGTCCGGTCTTCGTGGTCGCCGGTTCCATCGTGGTGCTGGCCTTCGCTTTCGGCCGTTCTCTTTCCTCAATTTGAATTGCGCCACTTCGTCCGGCAAGGGGTTCCGTGTCTGAGACTCGGCGTAGCTTGTGCGGCAGTGATTGGAGCGCTGGCGATTCCGCTGCTGCGCAGGGGATTTGTGACCTCACCGGCGCAGGCAGGCGCGGTAATCGGATGCTTTGCCGGATTGACTGGAGTGGCCGTGCTGGCATTCCACTGTCCGATCAAGAATGGCTTGCACATTGTGGTTTGGCATTTAGGGGCGATGCTGGTTGGCGGATTAGCCGGGGCGGCTTTGCCGTTCTTGCGTGAACGCTGGATGCGAAATGGTGACCGCTGAGCAAAAGCGAAGCGGATTAGCGGGATGATGCGGTATACCGCACCAAAATGCCATTTACGAAGTCAGCCTGCACCGTTTCAGTCGCACTTTGGTAATTGCAAGTAGTCACCGTTAGGCCGTCCTGGGTTTTGTCATGGGTCTCGGTGGGAGGTCCAAAGATGGTCTCGACCTGGGCGCGCGTCAACCCCTTCTTCAAAGCGCTGGAGCCCTCGCCGGTAACCGTCTGCGGCGGTGGCGGGGGCGCCCCGGCATCATTCATCCGCCCGCCGTTGCTCTGAGCATTGGTGTTGAGCGGCGACGGTTCCGGTGAGAAAGCCACATATGCGGCCAGGGCGCTCATGATGATCTCCGGTGTAAGCGCATCGGCCGCCTTCTTATCGAAATGTATGTTGAATCGTGACCCGCCCTGTTGGCGGTTGCTGTAAAGCTGCTGCTTCCTTGAATCCGCGTCGTCCTGCGCCCTCGCCTGATTCCGGCGATCCTGTCGTTCTCGATCCCGTCGCACGTCGTCGAGTTCTCTTGAAAGCGATCGACGGCGGTCTTCGTCGGTTTCCGTTTTCAGTTGATCTTCCAGTTCCTTCTCATGACTGCTTTTGTCGGCCGGAGTGAAATGAACAGCAGTATCCGTGTTGTCCGACGCGGTTCCATAACCGCCGCCTCCCAGTTGAAACTCTACGGTGTTGTCGCTCTTTACTTTGACTTTTGTAACTAAGACTGTGTCGCCGTTCCGTAGTGAAGTGCCGAAATCTTTTAAGCGGCTCGCATAACTTTTAGTATCGAGCGGCTGGGCCTTAGCCGGATAGATGTCTACGCCTTTCTGCGAACCTGGCATGTCAAGCTTCACTGTGACCTGTTTGCCTTCGAAGAACTGGCTCAACGCTTCCGAATTCTGCGCCGCTAACTCAGACGTGCTTACAAAAGCAAGAGTTACGCCAAGCAAAACTTGCATCCCGAAACGTGAACTGACCGTTGTCATTTTGATCGACACTCGCGGTCGATTATTATACCTACTTTCGCCGGTACCGAACGAGTAGACGGTCGCTAGTCATCGGTTACTTCCTTTCTTACTTAACACTGTCGCGATGATTTGGATAGAGCCAATCAACACTCAATCGGCACCCACGACTTTGGCGCAGGCTCGCGCTCTGTTCCGGGATTATGGAGAGTTCCTGCGCTTGATTGGAGGGGATGCGTTGTTGCACTTCAGTCGCTTGGAACAGGAAATTTCGGGTCTGCCTGCCGCCTACTCGGACAAAAACGGCGAAGTGCTTCTGGCTACAGAGGGATCTTCGGCGGCCGGCTGCATCGCTTATCGCTCGTTTGGATCTGCTTATCCAGACTCCTGCGAAGTGAAACGGCTCTTCGTAAGTCCTCGCTTCAGAGGCCAAGGGCTGGGAAAGCGCCTCGTCGAAGTGGCGCTGGACCGTGCTCGACTACGCGGATACCGAAGTGCGTGTTTGGATACTGAGCCTCATTCCATGGCCGGTGCAAGACAGATCTATTTAGATCTCGGCTTTGTCGAAGACGAGAAGCGAAGCTCTCAATCGGAAGGGGGCATTGTTATCTATCTGAAGAAGTCGCTAATCAGTTAATGCCAGTCGGCCGTCCGGAAGGCCGCCAGGTCGTCCAGTTCTTAATCGATGCGCAATGGCGCGAGACGGGGTTCGCACTTACACTGGAGACGTAGGATTTCGATTGAAGAAGGTCTTTGTACAGAGTTTTGGTTGCCGGGCCTCGCAAGCCGACGGCGCCGCGATTGAGGCATCGCTCGAAGACCGTGGATTTGCCCTTGCCGCCATTGCGGAAGGCGCCGATCTTCTTGTCCTGAACACCTGCACGGTCACCCATAGCGCCGATATCGACATGCGCCGCTTCGTCCGCGGGCTTCATCGCGATCACCCGCATGCGGAAATCCTGGTTACCGGCTGCTACGCCCAGCGTGCTCCGGCTGAACTGGCTGCGATAGAAGGCGTCCGCTGGGTTGTCGGCAACTCGCATAAAAGCCAAATCGCCGATCGCGTGACTAATGAGGGCGAACACTATCACGGCCAAGTTCTCGTCGGCGACATCGCGGAGCAGTCCGCCTTCTTCGCTACACCGGTGCGCGGCATTCGCGGTGACCGCACTCGGCCGAACCTCAAAGTGCAGGACGGCTGCAGCAACCGCTGTTCATTCTGTATCATTCCGAGCGTGCGCGGCCCGAGCCGTAGCGCCACCGTTGAAAGCGTCGTCGGGCAGGTGCGCGACTTGGCCGAGCGCTATCGCGAAGTAGTTCTCACAGGTGTCAACCTTGGGCGCTGGGGCCGCGATCTGCCAGGCCCAAACCGCTTCGTGGATCTCGTTCGTCTCCTGCTGCGCGAAACGAGCGTCGAGCGTCTCCGCATCAGTTCCGTTGAGCCGATGGACTGGTCGGACGATTTGCTTCACCTCTTTGCCGACGAACAACGCATCGCCAAACACGTGCACATGCCCCTGCAATCGGGCTCTGACACGGTTCTCAAGCGGATGTACCGCAAGTACCGGACCCGCCACTACGCAGCGCGTATCGCCCTGGCGCGCCAATTGATGCCCGATGCCGCGATTGGCGCCGACGTGATGACTGGCTTCCCCGGCGAAACCGAAGCGGAGTTCGCCGATACAGTGCGCTTCGTCGAGGAACAGCCGTTCACGTACCTGCACGTCTTCAGTTACTCCGAGAGGCCTGGCACGTTCGCCGCCGAAGACCCCAATCAGGTAGCGGTGCGCCTCCGCCACGAACGCACACGTATCTTACGAGAACTCTCCGCGCGCAAGAACCGCGAGTTCTGCCGCGGCATGATCGGCAAAACGCTCTCGGCGGTGACTCTCGAACAGGCCGGAACCGCGCTCACCGGCAATTTTTTAAAAGTGCAAACGGCGCAAGAACGCCCGGCGAATCGATTGGTCGACTTGCAAATTGGCAGTCTGACCGAAGCCGGTCTACGGGAGCACAGCTTGTTCCCAATAATCTAACGCTTGTACCCGAACTTCTGCAGTAGTTCCACCCGCGCTTTCGCGTGAGTCTGGCTCTCGACGCCCTTCGGCGAACTACCATCGATCACTCCCAAAACTCCGCGGCCCTGCTCGGTTTCGGCCACAATCACCTCGACCGGGTTCGCCGTCGCGCAGTAAACATTCGCCACTTCGGGCACAGCTTGAATCCGTCCCAGCACGTTGATCGGAAAACCGTTCCGCAGCGTCACGACAAAGATGTGCCCGGCCGCGATCGCGGTCGCATTCTCTATAGCACTCTTCTGCAGTTCCTCGTCGTTGCCGTCGAAGCGTGTCAAACAATCGCCTGACGCTTCGTTGAATGCCACGCCGAATTTGAGATGAGGCGACGTGTTCACGACTGCTTCATAGATGTCTTCGACCGTCTTGATGAAGTGGCTCTGCCCGACGATGATGTTCGCGTCCGCTGGAATCGTCAGGCGAATGGACTTAAGCTCCATGCAGCCAGCATAGCGAGAGCAAGGAAAACCGGCGTGCGGCTCCTATAATTGCAGGTGTGGAGGACTCCTCGGCCGTAAAGCACAAGCGCGATCGCGCGCAACCGATTACCGATCGAAGTCTGCTGGAGCACATCCGCGCTCTGCCGCATGCCCGCGCCACTTATAAACAACTCGTCAAAGAACTACACCTTCAGGGCGAAAACCGCGATCGGCTCGAAGATGCGCTCGACCGCCTTGCCGAAAAAGGTTCGCTTGTCGAATTACGCAGCGGCCACTTCATCGCGACCGGCGCTAACTCGGAGTACTTTGCCGGGCGTCTTTCCATTCATCGCGACGGCTTTGGTTTTCTGATTCCCGACCCGCCGGCGCCCGAAGGCATCCGCGGCGATATTTTTCTTCCGCCCGGCCAGGCCGAGAAGGGCATGCATGGCGACCGCGCGCTCGTTCATGTCACCCGCTTCGGCAGCGAAGGCCGCGCCGAGGGCGAGATTATTCGCATTCTCAAGCGCGCCCACATTACAGTGGTAGGCGAGTTCCGCGTTCGCAAGCGAGGCAACTTTGTCGTTCCCTCCGATGAACGCCTCACGCAGTGGATCGCTATTCCAGAAGGTTTGGATCAGCCGAGTCGCCCCATCTCCATCGATCGCGTCGGCGGCGCTCCTCCTCGTGAAATCAAGACCGTGGAAGATCTCGACGGCATGATCGTCAACGTCGAAGTCCTCGAGTTCGCTGAAGACGGCGAAGGACCGGTCGGACGCGTTATCGAAGTGCTCGGCTATCCGGACGATTTCGGCGTCGATGTCGAGATCACCATCCGGAAACATCACCTTCCGCACGAATTTCCGGACGAAGCCATCGTGCAGGCCCGTGCTATCCCGCACGGCATCTCGCCCGAAGAACTAAAAGGCCGCCGCGATTTTCGCAGCTTCGAAATCGTCACCATCGACGGTGAAACGGCGCGTGACTTCGACGATGCTGTCTGGGTCGAACATCTTACAAACGGCAACTTCGCGCTGCACGTCCACATTGCCGATGTCAGCCACTACGTGAAGCCCGGTTCGCCGATCGATACCGAAGCGCTCCTGCGCGGCACTAGCGTCTATTTTCCCGATCGCGCTGTTCCGATGCTCCCGGTCGAGCTCTCGACCGACATCTGTTCGCTCCGTCCGCAAGAAGATCGCCTGGTCCTCTCTGCGTTGCTCGAAGTCGATCGGCAAGGCGACATCGTCTCGCAGGAATTTACCCGTGGCATCATCCGCAGCAGCGAGCGTATGACCTACACCAACGTTTTCCGCGTGCTCGAAGGCGACGCCGCCATGCGTGAACGCTACAGCAAGCTCGTCGACCGCTTCGAGCTCATGCGTGAACTTGCGCTCATCCTGAATCGCAAGCGAAGTAGGCGCGGCTCCATCGATTTCGATATGCCGGAAACCAACATCGAGCTCGATCTCTCCGGCCAAATGATCGGCGTCACGCGCGGCGAACGCAATATCGCTCACCGCATTATCGAAGAGTTCATGCTGGCTGCCAATGAAGCTGTCGCCGGCCATCTCGAAACCGCCGAAATTCCGTCACTCTATCGCATCCACGAGCCGCCGGACGGCAAGCGCTTGATGGACTTTGAAGAGATCGCGGCCCACTTCGGTTATTCGCTCGGCATCGGCGCGCTGCCCGTAAAGAAGTTTGCCGTTGTCGAAAAACGCCACACCCGCAACGGTACAGGCCGTCACAGCAAAGGCAACAAAGTTCGGCGCGAGATTGTCCTTCCGCAAGACGTCAACATTACGTCCCGTCACTATCAGCGCCTCATTGCCAAGCTGGCCGGCAAGCCCGAGGAGCGCATCCTCAGCTATCTCATGCTGCGCTCTCTCAAGCAGGCGCGCTACAGCGACCGCAACGAAGGCCACTTCGCGCTAGCCGCTTCTGCCTACACGCATTTCACTTCCCCGATCCGCCGCTACCCGGATCTGGTCGTCCATCGCATCCTGGGCCACTATCTCGACACACATGCCCCATTGCTCGAAGACCCGATCCTACACGAGCTGGGCAACGACACTTCGTTCACCGAGCGCCGCGCGGCTGAAGCGGAGCGCGAGCTGATCGAATGGAAGAAAGTCAAATTCATGCAGGACCGCGTCGGCGACGAGTTCGAAGCGCTGATCATCAGCACGACAAAATATGGCTTCTTCGTGGAGCTCACAGAGCTCTTCGTCGAAGGATTGGTGCCGATTGAGACGCTGGGCAGCGACGAGTTCCGTTATCACGAAAACGGCCGCAAAATTATCGGCGAGCGTTCGCGTCAGATGTATTCGATCGGTGACCGCCTGCGCGTCCGCCTCGACCGCGCCGATTCGGTGGAACGCAAGCTACAGTTTGCGGTCGTCTCCGAGACAGGTAGGGGAGGCAAACGGCACAAACAAAAGAGAAACTAAAGGACGCTACTCGAGCACGGTCACGAACTCGGCCACAATCTGGTACTTTTCTTCGTAAGGATCCAAGTCCCAGGAAGGATACGCCGGGTTTAGACTTTCCAGGCGAATGCGGGTTTGCAGAAAACCCTCTTCGGTGACGGCTTTCTCGCTCTTATACCGCTTGACGGTGTACTGGTTGTCGTCCGCCAGCTCGGAGTTGCGCACCAGCACTAAGCGCCCGTTGCGCGATCCCACGACATTGCGCCGGAACACGCACAAACTTCCGTCTGGAATACGAGGCTCCATCGAATGGCCCTGGATGCGGGCGACAAACATGTTGTCATCCAAACGCAACTGGGGCGGCGCCTCGATCCATTCCTCGACCGTAACATCCTCGGGGTTGGTCAGGAACGGACCGGCTGCCGCAGCCATGGCTAAACGCGGCAAGTGAGTACGAAACTGCAATACCTCCGAGGGAACATGCTCCCTGTACAGCTCGCCCAGAGTGCGATCGAAACTTAGGACCGTTACGGCTTCCCGGTCCGTCACGCGAATGGCCTGCGAGGCTTCGTTTTCCAACCAGTCGAGCACAGCCGAACCGCCTCGCTGTTGCGCCAGTGACTGGAGGTCTTCGCCGAGCTCTTCGAGCACTTCGACATCCTCCTGGTCACCGACGCTCCCCCAGTCGCGCCGCAGCCGAAGATGGAGAGCGTCGGTCGCCGGATCGAGCAGCAGCACGCCGATGGTCTGCACTCCGTGACCGGGGAGCTCGCACTCCAGGAGCGAGTATTGGCCCCGTTTGGGAGCGTAGTCACTGAAACGAAGAACGCGCGCCGACATCCGAAAGGAACTCAGTCAATAGCTTATCCTCTCGCCGCGCTCTGTCCAATACCCTCCGGCCGTAGCTGGATTATCCCGTTACGGAGAGACGGTGCTGGCGTAGTACCCCTTGCGCGCCCGAACCTTGACGTTCCCGAGGTCGACCACGACCTTGACATTCCGGTAACTCTTGCTAGTGGGATTATCCGAGACGTAGCGCAGAATGTATTGCGTGGTCACTTCTCCGGCAATATCGGAGACCGCATGGTACATGCGGCCGTCCACAGCGGACCGATACGCGCCCGTGCCCACCGTTAATGCGTAGTTGCCGTCATCGGACGGATGCGAAAGATAGCCGTCGGTGTCCTTATAGACATCTCCCAGCGGGTAAACGACACGACCGCCTGTTTCGGTGGCCAGACGAACCAGATTCTGCGTGCTTTCGTTTGTGAAGCCGAAGGCCTCGGTACTGATGCAGTACACCGTGACTAGATTGCGCTGGGCCAGCTCCACGACTTCGTTCAGGGAATGTTTGCTTGCGTTGTCGTGCCCGTCACCGATAACGACGATGATGCGGCGCGGCTCGATCGGCTCGCCTTTCACGAGTTTGCGGCTGGTACAGGCCAGGTAAACGGCGTCATACAGGGCGGAGCCGCCGCCTGGCTTCAATTTGCGGATCTTCTCGACCAACGGTTCGGGATCGTTCGTGGTGTTCACTGCGACCTCGGCGTCCTGCGCGTAGTCGATCAAATACCCCGAGTACTTTGCGTCCCCCGTCAGCAGCGTTTGGATCAGCTCGATTGATGCGTCCTGAAAATTCTTCCAGTGAATGCGGCTCGCGTTGCTCAGATCGAGCAGAAAGCCAATCACTACGGGCTGGCTTCGTTCGCGCGTGAAAAAGCGAATGCTCTGCGGCTTGTTGTCCTCGAAAACCGAAAAGTCTTTTTTGTCGAGATCCGAAACGAACCGGCCCTTCTCATCGGTCACGGTCACCGGCACAATGACTTCGTTCACCGAAACGCGAATGGAGGAGTCATCCGTCTTCGGAACATCTTTAGCCGGGTTTGTAGTAGTGGCAGAAACGGGAACAGAGACAGTCGTCTGGCCCGAGGAAGACGAAGGGGCGGTCTGCTGGGCGAACGCGCTGGCGGTAAGACACAGCGCCGCCGCGATTCCGGCCAGCTTACAAAACTGCATGAAAGATGATTGCCTATGGGAAATTATACGATTTCTCCTGATTCGCCAGCGTGCCGGGGACGCGCCTGCAAGAGACGTTTACCGGATGAGCGGCGTTTCGACGTTGGGCGCCATGACTGCCTCGACTCCGGCCGAGGCATCTATGGCCGGCAACCCTTCGATTGTCTCCACCGTGAAAGTGCTCGGAGGTACGACGGTTGTTTTGCGCAGCGCGGAACCGCCGGAGGGGTCGAGCGAAAAGACGTTCACCTGCACCGGCGCCTCCACCGGTGCGGCCGCGGAGGCAGCCCGTTCCAGCCTCACGAATGCCTCGTGGGCATCGTCGAGGAAGCTGCCGAAGGATAACTGAAGACCGGTAAAAACCAGTTGAGGAGCGCTGACCAGCGCCACACGGCGGTCTTTGAGCAGAACCACTGCGCCGCCTTCCGGAGCCTGGGAGAGTTGCGCTATGGCCTCACAGGTACTTTCTTCCGTCTGGGGATCCCGGACGGCCTGGATCAGATCGATGCCTGCATTCGGAAACAGTGCGTGCGCTTCTTGACGGCTCGCCTCGTAGTTCTCGATGCGCGAAGTAAAGCAGGTTATGGTCAACACCCGGTCGGGCGCAACCGAGGCGCCGACGACGGCCTCTTTCAATTGGCTGACCGCAGCTGAGAAAGAGGCGCCGGTCTGCCCTGAAAAAAATCCCAGGCCTTTGTCGTTCACTCGATGCCTGGTGGATACTACCGCCTCGATGACTACTTTTGCGGCCTCTTGCCCCAACCCTCCGACCTGAACCACGGCGAGAACCGGCAGGGGTAACTTACGATCGGTGAAGATCTGCGTCACCTCGGCCTGCACGCGGCGGGCGTCCCCTGCGCCGGCCACAAACGCACGTAGCTTAACAATCGTCTCGCCGCGCGTGTCCCGAATCAAATCGTTGAGGCTTTGCCGAATCTGAGCCGCCAGCCCTCCAGCCTTGAGACGCGGAGATAAGTGGAAATCGAGGGTATCGGTATCGGCCTTGATCGCCATCGGCAGTTGGCGGGGCAGCGGCAGCACCTGCGATTTCGGCTCCTCGTTCTTTTTTTGGCCCGGGAAGCCAAGCATCCCTGAAGCGATGGCGGCCGTGACGATCCAAAGTCGGACCGGGGCCGAACGCACATGGGAAAGCCTGCTCACATTCTTAAGACTAGCTTGTGAGGAGTGCAGGTCACTAAAGTTGCATCCGTGTCGCATCGGCTAGCCAAATTGGACTGATCCACCCAGTCCAATTCTGATAGCATGAATATTCTGAGAAGCTTTTCCGTTCATCTCGCTAAACACCGACTCGGAGGCGCCGTTGTATAAACAGCTAGCCGAATCGATCGGAACGGCGATCCGCTCCGGTGAGCTGAGTCGCGGCGAACGGCTGCCAGCCACCCGTGAATTGGCCCGCCAGCTTGGATTGAATCGGACCACTGTTTCGGCGGCTTATACGGTATTAGAAGAGGCAGGTCTGCTGCAAGGGCGAGTCGGGCGGGGAAGTTTCGTGGAGCTCGAAGACACAAGAGATACCCGCTCGGGACTGGATTGGGAGAGTCTGTTGCCACCCCTCGAAGCGTTCCGCGCACCATCGGCACCTGCTTCCGTCAACTTTGCCAGTTCGCGCCCAGCCGAGGACTTCTTTCCGCTTTTGCAATTCCGCCGTTTAGCGAAAGAAGTTATCGACAGCCCCGAGGCAGCCGACATTCTGCAGCTCGGCTCGTCCTACGGCTACCACCCGCTGCGCCGTTACTTATTAGCGGAGGCCGTCCGCAACGGAATGGCAGGCCCAAGCGATGACGTGATGATCACTAATGGCTGCCAACAAGCGCTTGACCTAATTGCTCGAGTTCTGGCCGGCGGCGGCAGTTCGGTATTGGTCGAGGACCCAATCTACGGAGGCTTGCTCGGAGTATTCAGGCGTGCCGGCGCTCATATCCTTCCTGTACCGACGGGCGACACCGGCCTCAATTTGACCGCTTTGGAATCGCTGATCTCACAGCGCCGGCCACGCTTGCTGGTGGTCACACCCGATTTCCAAAATCCGACAGGCAGCACCTTAGGATTGGAGCAGCGGAAGAGCATCTTGGATCTGGCGCAGCGTGCCAACCTGCTGGTAGTCGAAAACGGCATTTACCGGGATCTCCGCTACTGCGGCGACGCGATCCCCTCTCTAAAACAGCTGGACGGTACTGGAAACACGATCGCTTTAGGAAGCTATTCAAAGATTGCCTTTCCGGGCCTGCGAGTGGGCTGGGTCATTGCTCCGCGGCCGGTGATCGCCCGCTTGGCCGAAGCAAAACAGTCGAGCGATCTTCATTCCGACCAGCTTTCGCAGGCAGTCCTCCTTCGCTTCGCGGAATCCGGAGAACTGGCCCGTCATCTTGTTCAGACAAAACGGTCCGGACTCGAACGTCTGCGCGCGGTGCTTGAAAGCTGCGAACGATATCTGCCCTCCGGCACAAAATTCACTCGCCCCAAAGGGGGAATGAGTCTGTGGGTGGAACTGCCCCCGCCACTGCTGGCGGAGGATCTATTAAAGATGGTGGAGGAGCGCGGGGTGAGTTTTCTGCCGGGTCCTTACTTCTCGGTTCGCCGCGATCATCGGCGAAGTTTTCGAATCGGTTTTGGCGGTCTTGCTCCCGCCGAGATCACGGAAGGCGTCCGGATCATTGGCGAAGTCATGGGACAGCAACTGAGGGCGCAACGCGCCAAGGCGCCCGACGAGCCCATGGCCGCTTTGGTTTAAGAAAGTTTAGTCGCAACGTAGTTTGAAGGAGATGCAGATGAATTTTGGAAACGATCAATTTCGGTTGAAGGTCGGCTTGGCAGAGATGCTGAAAGGCGGCGTGATCATGGACGTGGTCAACGCCGAGCAGGCCGCGATCGCCGAACGGGCCGGCGCCTCGGCGGTGATGGCGCTGGAGCGCGTTCCATCGGACATCCGGAAAGAAGGCGGCGTTGCCCGTATGTCGCAGATCCGGATCATACGGGAGATCATGGCCTCTGTCTCCATACCGGTGATGGCCAAAGTTCGCATCGGGCACTTTACCGAAGCGCGCATTCTCGAAGTGCTCGGAGTCGATTACATCGATGAAAGCGAAGTGCTGACGCCGGCGGACGAAGAGCACCATGTCGATAAAAACGATTTCAAAGTGCCGTTCGTGTGCGGCGCAAGGAATCTCGGCGAAGCGCTGCGCCGGATTGCAGAAGGCGCCGCCATGATCCGTACCAAGGGCGAGGCGGGTTCCGGCAACATCGTCGAGGCGGTTCGTCACATCCGCACCATCGTGAAGGAGATGAAGCAGCTAACCGTTCTCGGCAAAGAGGAATTGGTACACGAAGCCAAAAATCTGCAGGCCCCGCTCGAACTCGTTCAATATGTTGCTCAGCATGGAAGACTGCCCGTGCCGAACTTCTCGGCCGGAGGTATCGCAACGCCGGCCGACGCTGCACTCGTGATGCAACTCGGGGCCGAGGCGGTGTTCGTAGGCTCGGGTATCTTCAAATCTTCCGATCCCGACAGGCGCGCCAAGGCGATCGTCAAAGCCGCGACTTATTACCGCGACCCGGTGAAGCTGCTGGAAGCGAGCGAGGACCTGGGCGAAGCGATGCCCGGCCTCGAGATTTCGAAGCTAGGGGAAGCCGAGCTGATGCAGACCCGCGGCTGGTAACCAAATTTCCGATATGGCTGCTCAAATCGGCGTCCTGGCTTTGCAGGGCGACTTCGAGGCGCACCGCAAAGCCGTGGAAAGAGCCGGAGCGCAGGCAACTGAGGTCCGTACCGCGGCGGACCTCCAGCATGTCGATGGATTGATCATTCCGGGGGGTGAAAGTACCACCATGCTCAAGCTGATCGATCTCGAAGGTCTGTTCGAACCGATCCGGGCCTTCGGCGCAGCCAAGCCGATCTTCGGAACGTGCGCCGGCGCGATCTTACTCGCCTCGGAGGTGGTTCATCCCACTCAAGCCTCGCTTGGCCTGATGGATCTAACAGTGGAACGCAACGGTTATGGACGTCAAATCGATAGCCGCATCGCCCGGATCAATCTAAACGGCGGTATGCAGGAGGCTGTTTTCATACGTGCGCCGATCATCCGGCGCGTGGGACCGAATGCGAATGTCCTTGCCTCTTACGCCGGTGCTCCGATACTGGTCGAGGAAGGGCAACACCTGGTGGCCACCTTTCACCCCGAGTTAAGTCCGGACTCGCAAATCCACCGGCACTTCATCGATAAAGTTATGAGCGTTCGGACAGAGAGCCAGGTAAGCTCCGGTACACTTTGATTACGTGAAGCGTGTCCTGTTCTTGTGCATCGGCAACTCGTGCAGAAGCCCCATGGCCGAAGGTTTTGCGCGCGCCTACGGCAGCGATGTTATTGAGCCCCTAAGCGCGGGCCTGGCTCCCGCTTCTATCATCCAGCCCCTGACAAGGCAGGTTATGGAAGAAAAGAACATTAATATCGATGAACTATTTCCAAAGGATTTGGGCCGCATCGATCTGGAGAATATCGATATTCTCATAAACATAAGCGGCAGGCCATTGCCGGCTAATATTCCGATTGAGGTGAGAGAGTGGCGAGTGGAAGATCCGATCGGGAAAGAAGAAGCGGATTACCTGGCCGCGCGAGATCAGATCGAGAGATTGGTTATGGGTTTGATTCTGGACTTACGCCGGCCTAATCGTCCCCCAAGTCGGCAGCCCTCTTTGCGGACCCGCCTGAAGCGCGGCAATACTCTCTCGCGCTAAACGCCAAAGAAAAGCGCGACCTCGTCTCCAACGTCGCGCTTCGGTACTCGAACTATTAAATTAGCAGCTTACTTGGTGGTGCTGGACGTGCCGGTGCTGCTCATGGTATCGCCCATCGAGCCCTTCTTGTGATGCTTCTTCGAGTGCTTGCTCTTCATGCTGCCGCTATCGCTGCTCATGGTCGAGCTCGAGCCAGAAGAAGTAGAGGCGTTCTGAGCGAAGACAACGGTGCCAGAAAGCATCGCAAGGCCAAGCGCAGCAGTCATAATCGTTTTCATTTTTTTTGGATCTCCTTAAGTACAGCTTCGTGATAGCACTTTGTGCTTCCACTAGGTATATTCGCAGAATTTCAGTGAAGTAATCCTGAACTTCACATTAAACTCCTTTAAAGCTTCGCAGAATCAGGCGGTTTACTAGCACTACTACTTGCCGTTCGAGGCTCCGGATTCTGCTTTCACCGCTACATACTGGCCCATTCGGAGTTATGGTCGCAACGAGACTACGATTGGCAAATGGGGTTAACATTCGGCAGGCTAGAACGACACCCTCCAAGGCTGTGGATCTTGCGTTTCGGCCGAAACTGTTCCATTATTACGGTTCGCGGGAAGGAGCGCGATAAAAGAGTTCCTTTTCGAAGTATGGACCTGATGATGCTCCCAATCACCTTCGAACACGTTGGAATGCTCCGGCGCATCCATCGCTAGCAAGACCATCGAGATCATTTGACAGAGTTCCTATCCGCACAGGCCTATACTCATAAAATCGCGATTGCAAAAATTGCAGCGGGATCCGGATTTGCAGCTGCTCGAGGCATATGCAGATTTGCCCGGCGACTCGCGCATCCGCTTTGTACGATATGGTTTAATATGCTCCTCTAAAAACGTCGCGCCATAAGCGGATCCCAATGGAGACTATTCAGACAACGCTTGATTCAACGCTACAAACCGCGGACGAAGCGGAAGAACTGGTCATGGCCGAAGCAACTAAGCTAGGTCTGGACGATGACGAGCAACACCAAATCGGGATGGCCGTTCGTGAATGCACGGTGAATGCCGTCGTCCACGGCAATCGCTATAACAAAAACAAAAAGGTTCATCTGCAGATCGACCGCTCGAGCGAAAGCCTAACTGTATTGATCGGCGATGAAGGAGCCGGCTTCGACTTGAGCTCATTGCCCGATCCGCTGGCGCCGGAAAATCTGTTAAGGCAATCGGGTCGAGGACTCATGCTGGCCCGCGCGTTCATGGACGAGTTCGATCTTCATCCGCGGCCGGGCGGCGGTACCGAGGTGCGGTTGGTCAAAAAGTTAGCTAAATCTTAGGGCTCTGTGAGTCCATTATTCTTTGGAAGTTCCAGAGGAGGCAGAAGTGAGTGTAAAATTGACATCACGCCAGGTCGGCGATGTCACCGTGATCGACGCCGCAGGGCGGATCACACTGGGTGAGGGCGCAAGCGCGTTTCGCGACACTATTCGAGATCTTGTAGCTAAAGACGATAAAAAACTGCTGCTCAATCTCGCGGACGTGACGTACATCGATAGCTCCGGTATCGGCGAAATGGTCTCCGGCTTCACGACCGTGACGAACGGCGGAGGCAAGCTGAAACTGGTCGGGCTATCTAAGCGCGTTAAAGATCTCCTGCAGATCACTAAGCTCTACACCGTCTTTGAGAGCTACGATGACGAAGCCGAAGCGGTTCGAAGCTTCCGCTGATCCGATTTCGGCGCGGAGGAACAACACAAGCTGAGATAACTACCCGATCGGGCCCACATCCTTTGCAGTCACAACGTTTTTTAACGGACGATCGCCCATGCTTAGCTCTGTCGTTGCCAACACCCCCAATTTCCTTTTTCCTGAGCCCCGAACCGCCGGCATTCTGTTGGCCGATGAGTTGACGCTGGTACGCGAAGGCCTTGCCGCGCTTTGCAATTCCATTCCAGGTTTTCGTGTCGTGTCTCAGGTCGGAACCGCTGCCGCCGCGCTCACCGAGATCGAACGCCTGCGGCCCGCCATTGCGCTGCTGGATTTAGGGCTATCGGACCTCGCCGCGACAGAGGTCATTCGTCGCGTCAGAGAACACAACCTGCCCACCCGCTGCGCTGTCTTCTCGACGCGTAAAGACCGTAAAACGGTTCTCGATGTGCTTCGCACGGGGGCCTGCGGTTACCTGCTTAAGACCTCCGGTTCCGACCAGATGGCCGAAGCCTTGAGCCAATTTATTCAGGGCGGTATTTACGTCTCTCCTCAGATCGAGGTGATGTCGCTCTTCGGCGAAGGCGGCCCGCGGCATGAAGCCGATCCCCTCGAGTCGCTGAGCAGCCGCGAGTTTCAGGTGTTCTCATTACTCGTGGAAGGCATTCGCGCAAAGGAGATTGCTGCGCGTCTGGCGCTCAGTCCGAAGACGGTCGATACCTACCGTTCGAGCTTGATGCGAAAGCTGGATATACACGACGTAGCGGGACTGGTGAAATTCGCTATCAAGCGCGATTTGGCAGACCTGCGAGCCTAATCTGCTCGACACCCAACTTCTGAACGTGCGATGGCGTCGCACACCGCGTCGGTGACCTCGCTTGTTCTCGCATGTCCGCCAAGGTCCGGCGGTAACGCCGAAATATCTCCCGTCACCTTTTCGATCGCACCCATCAGGCAATGGGCCGCTTCGGCCTCCCCAAGATGTTGCAACATCAGCACCGCCGTCCAGAAACTCCCGATCGGATTAGCAATTCCCTTACCCACGATGTCGAAAGCCGAGCCGTGAATCGGCTCGAACATCGACGGAAACCGGCGCTCCGGGTTGAGATTTGCCGTCGGCGCGATCCCCATGCTTCCCGCCAGCGCAGCGGCTAAATCGCTCAATATGTCGGCATGCAGATTTGTGGCGACCAGTACATCCAACGTTTGTGGCCTGCCGACCATCCGCGCCGTTACTGCGTCCACCAGCATCTTGTCCCTCTTCACGTCCGGATACTCGCGGCCTACTTCAGCCGCAATTTCGTCCCAAAGAACCATCCCGTGCCGTTGAGCATTCGATTTCGTTATAACCGTCAGCAGCTTGCGTGGCCGCGAGCGCGCCAATTCAAAAGCAAACCGCATGATGCGCGCGATACCCGCCCGAGTAAAGATGGCTGTCTCCGTCGCGACTTCTTCGGGCCTCCCTTTATGGGAGCGTCCGCCATGCCCCGCATACTCGCCTTCGCTGTTCTCCCGAACAATCACCCAGTCCAAATCGCCGGGACCCACATTGCGCAGCGGACTCGTGATGCCCGGCAGAATGCGAATCGGCCTTACGTTTGCATATTGATCGAACCCTTGACAGATAAAGAGACGCAAACCCCACAGCGTAATATGATCTGGAATTCGAGGATCCCCGACCGCTCCGAAATAGATCGCGTCGAAACCCTGCAGCACGCTTAATCCATCTTCCGGCAACATGCGCCCGGTCGTCCGGTAATAATCGGAACCCCAAGGAAAGCTCTCTACAGCAAGCCGGAAATCGCCGCATTTCTTCTGCAGCGCCTCTAAAACCGTTAACCCGGCCGGGATCACCTCTTTGCCGATCCCGTCTCCCGGAATCGACGCGACTTTGTATTCACGCATGTGTGGTATTCGCTAAGCCGATCTTATTCTGGATAGACCTGCCAGTCTAGACTATTTGTCAGAATTGACGGGCCGCTACTTGGCGTCTTGAAGCAGGTCAGATGTACTTTCGAGGTCGTCGTTGGATCATTTCTCGTACGCCGCGCAGGCTCGCAAGCGGGCTGTTGCGGCGAATCAACTCGCTACCGAACCTCCGCCCCGTACTACGGGTTCCAGAGCACGTACTAGGACGCTCCAGCATTCAATATGCGTCGAACAAAGCTTTCCTCAACGCTTTCAACAGTTAGGGAGATTTCACTTCCGCCTGTCCGGCCCTGACTTCAAACGGCTTGTCCCTTCCGGCGGCCACCTGTAATTTGTACTAGCTTGTAGAGCTTTCGGGTTACAGTACATTAAGTATGCCGGAGTTACATTCCGGCTGATATTAGTTAGACGAGTAACATGAAGGGGAGTAGTAATGACCAATAGACGTGAGCTAATCGGCAGGCTCGGTAGCGCGGCACTTATCGCAGGTGCGGCGGCCTTTGTTAGTGAAAAGCCCTTAGCGGCGGACGACGATGATGATCACTGTGAGGACGGATATCATAAGTCCTACGCCTGTACTTTCGACTTAATCGACGACTACAAGGGCAGGTGTCTTAGTATCACTCGAAAGTGTGATGTGTCAATTTGTGAGAAGACCTATTGGAAAGGAGGAAAGCAGTGCCTGTATTATGAATGCCAGGAGAAACCGTCTTACTGTTGCAACAACTATTCAGACTGCTACTTTCAGTGTCAATCCTATTCCTATAAGGTTTGGACCGATTTAGAGTATGACGATAAACAGGATAAATGTTACACGCATGCGGTAACCCAGCCTAACATCTACAAATGTTCTGATTCGATCTGGTACGACAAGAATTGCACCGACAAGTGCGGGGACTTAAAGGTGGCGTGCAACTTTGCAGTAAGTTCCTGGTGCTGCAAAGTAGACTACTCGTACGACTGGCATTGCTTCAGAGTCGCAGACAACAAGTGCCGCTAGTTCGCTGAACAAATCGCAGAGCGGGAGGTTAGCTCCCGCTTCTGATCCCAGACGGCCTAGGTCCGTTCCCGCCGTATTCTCGTCCGCAGCCGCGGATTCGACGGCGGCAACAACAGCACCAACGTCCGTCCACTCCAGCGTTCTGACTGATACAGGACCTTGAATCCGGCACGAGCAAATGGCAGGGGGCAAGTTCCTATAATGGGGTTAGCCACGAACAAGCGGATGGCAAGGTGGACGGAACTCTCTATGGAGACCCGGTTCCACAATTTGCCGACATCATGCGTCGGCCAAAAATTAATGCGAACGGATGTTTGCCGACGCTCCACTCGGCGCATGTACATTACCGAGCAGGTCGATGCTGACGGATACTCAACATCAAGGATTGTGAATCTGCTTAACGCAGGTAACTGGGTCGCCCGGACTAATAACTGGACTCATACGGCCCTCACCCTGGAAATGTCTCTGCGCAGCATTGAGGAGTGTCGATTTAAATGCCGGCCGCAAATGCCCAAAAGGTCAACTTCATTGTGTAACGGCAAAGCCGCACCTGATCGTGTATTTCCCGGGACTGGCTAGACGCGTGATGGAACTGCGAACGCAGATCATGTCCAACGCATCATTTACAAAATTCTTAATCAGAAGTCAGTCGAGCCTCGAATAGTGTGGACAGGAGACAACCAACGAATGTCCGAGAAATACACCGGAGAAAGCTCTGACCCGAGCGTGTCCCGCGCCTCTGTAATGGTGATCCGATGACCCAATTACAGCCTGAAGCTCGCCTCGACGTTTGCCAGTGTTAATGGAGAGTTACACCGTAAACGAGCGCATGAATCAGATCGTCCTCGAGCACCTCGATCCCCTTGCGTGGCGTGCCAAAGTACGGGGGAGCAAGGGACGAACCATCGCCATCGCGCTGCCTTTGGGTACTTTCACAAGTCCGTCGCAAATGTCAAAGACTGTCCGCTCCGCATCTGAAGCTCCCATCCCCGCTGGATTGCGCTAGCTGCACACGGGAGCAGAGGCGTAGGGCCGCTCTGCTGGATAGTGCCGGGCCCTGCTCCTTTCGCGGGGCCGTCGAGCGAAGTCAAAGCCTTTCGCCGTGACGCTTGGGCCAGGCCCTGGCACCCAGGTGCCGCCATGCTGATCTATATGATTCGCATGACGCGCATCATCGCGGCCAAGTGAGTCTGCTCCCGCATCAAGTTCGGATTCCCACTGCCGGCCCAAGCCGCCCATGGCATCTGGGTTTGGGAAAAATTATGGAAAGAGTACGGATTCACCCATCCGCGATGAGAGTTGGCGTCAGCCGATCGAGAGCCAGCCTGACTAGTTTCTTAACGCGGAGTTTCTGCCGGCGGAGGCCGCTTTTGTCTATCGTGGCTGACCTTGAACACCAGATCCTCCGTGTTGTTCCGGTTCACTTGTTTGACAAGAGCAAACTCCTGGGCCGCTTCCGTCGGGCGTTTCGTAACTCGGTAGAGCAGGGCAAGCCGGTAATGCCCGTCGGCTTCGTTGGAATTTAGACTCACAGCCCGTTTGAGATGCTGCTCGGCCGCAACATACTGCTTCTTGCCGGTCTCGATAATACCGAGGTTGATGAAGGCGAGGTGGTTGTCGGGCCGCAGCCCGATGGACCGCCGCAGCAGAACTTCTGCTTTCTCAGTGTCTCCCTTTTTAAGCAAAATATCACCCAGGTATGCCAGGGCTTGCGAGTTCTCAGGGTCGCCATCGAGTTCTTTCTGAAACTCGATCGCCGCCTCGTCGTAGTTGTGAGTTTTCCAAAGCAGGTACCCTAAACCGAAGTGAGCATTGGGAACGTATGCGCCTTGCGTAGCGGAACGGAACTCCGCGATTGCGGCATCTTCGCGATTGGCAGCGTCGTAAGCTTCGCCCAGCAGCATGTGAGCTTGCGGCGAGTCCGGGCTTTCGAGCAGGACTTGCTTGAAAGCCCCCATAGCTTTGTCGTAGGCGCCAACGTGCAGATAGCTTTGCCCCAGAGTGCGCCGTAACTCGGCATTGGCGGGTTGCACGGACGAGGCTCGCTCAAGAAAAGGTATCGCTTCCCGATAACGCGCGGCTCCGTACAGCGAAATGCCCAGCAGGACGTCCAACTGTGGGGTGTTCCCGAGCGATTTCGCCGCCGCTTCGAACGGTTTTTCGGCCTCAGTCAAACGCCCCATCTTGAAATAGGCGATCCCGAGATTGAGCTCTGTCTGCCCCTCATTCGGCTTGAGCGCGAGTGCCTTCCGATACGCCGCGATAGCTTCTTCATATCGCCGCTCCTGCGAAAGAACGATACCCAAGCTCGCCCAAATGCGATAGTCCCTTGCATTTTGCTTGAGCACTTCGCGCCAGGCTTGTTCGGCGCCCTCCCAGTCACCACGCGACTGAAGCTCTTGCGCCTCGGATGGCGTTTGCGACTGCATGCGCAGCGGAATGAAAAGCGCGAAAGCGAGCATTAAGCTTGTTGGCAAAAGATTTCTCAAGTTCAGCTTTCCCGCTGCATTTTATGAAAACACAGGAGCATCGAGACCGGCAACGCGATCCCAGCCAGCTTGCCGGCAGAGCCGTAACAGGTACCCGGCGTGATAATCCGAAGCGAAAAATGCGTGATCATCGACCGTATGGAAACCAGCGCTCCCGCTTCTGCCGATCTGCATAAATGGCTGCTCGAGACGTCGCAAGCCATTCGGGATCGGCGTTTTGCGGCTGTCGATTGGGAGCGAGTGGCGGACGCTTGCCGAGTCGGCAAGGGAGAATCTCCTCACTCTGTCGTAGCAAGACTCGTCGGATCGGGCCGGTGAGGTCGCTTGTCAAGCTGCCACTTCTCTTGGCGGAATCCACATAGATCGCCCAAAGTCCTGAATTCGGACCTCGGTGCCCGATCCAATCCCCCGGCTTTCATGGATTTTTACTCCATAGGGGTGTGTAGCTGTCGCTCTCGCGATTCAGACTCCCAGGGAAGCTAAATCTGCAGCTAGGGCAGTTTGAATAATCAGAATTTTTTGCTCGATCCGCTCCATTCGGTGCATGCAACGATCACATACGAGCAAGTGTTCCTCGACCTTGGCTTCGGCCGCGCCGTCGATGCGATTTAAGGCGTAGAGTTCGAGGAAATCCGAGGTAAGGTGCGTATTTTTCATATATGTCATCCATCGGCGCATTCCGGCGAGGACATTAGAGCGCCGAAATTAAATCTTTCGCCGATCCGATGTTATATTTGAAACTAATGAAGTTCTTTATTACTGTATTAATCTGCTGCGGTGCGCTGAGTTTAGCTCCGTTGACTGCTTCGGCATCCACAAACAAACCACATCATCATCACAAGACACATAAAACCAAGTCCAAAAAGCACACTTAAACCAGGCGGCTTCGCTGGTTTACCCTGTGAGTTTCGTCGGTGATCCCTGCATAATTAGGAAAGGTCCCCTTCTTCTCGGGATCGTCCACACGCAAGATCGCGTTGCGAGACGTCGATTCAGAACGTCTGTTTTGAATTCGACGCGTACGCATTCTATTTCCTCGAAAGCGTAACCGAAAATTAGGTATTTCGCTTTGCTGGTTGACTGCCACTCCAGTTAACGAAGTCCAGCCTATCTCCAGGCGTTTACTGCCGGGGTCGGTGCCGGCAAACTGACGCTGCCAATCCCTCGTTGCGGGAAGATTCGATTATTGTAAATGGCATTGCCGCTCCCTGTACGACGGAAGGCTCTAGTCTGATCCGACGCTTAGGGCGAAAAACGAGAGCGAGCACCAGGGTTTGGGTAGTAGTAGGCGCTCGCTCTTAAACGGGGATGTACTTATTAGAACGTACAACTGGCCGTAAGGGTTGCCCTTATTGCACGACTTCTCTGCGTATATGTGTTTATTATTCAATGATAAAGGGGGATACGATTCATTCGAACATGCCCTCGAATAACGCGGAACTCAAATAGCGCTCGCTGGCATCCGGCAGGATGGTCACAATAGTTTTCCCTTGCATGGCAGGCTCGTGGGCCACTCGCACGGTAGCCGCGACTGCCGCGCCGCACGAAATGCCACAGAGAATGCCTTCTTCTTTGGCGAGCCGTTTGGCCATTTCGATGGACTCTTCGTTGGTCACTAACTCGACTCGATCGATCATCGACATGTCCAAGTTCTCCGGAACAAAACCAGCGGCTAATCCCTGAATCTTGTGCGGACCGGGCTTGACTTCTTCACCGTTTCGGGTTTGCGTAATGACCGGACTGGTGGTCGGTTCGACAGCGATGGTAACAAGGGGATGTTTCTTTTCCAGTTTGATATAACGGGACACGCCGGTGAGGCTGCCCCCCGTACCAACGCCTGATACAAACACGTCGATGGTTCCCTCTGTGTCCTCCCAGATCTCGGGCCCGGTGGTTTGGAAGTGGATGCGAGGATTGGCGGGATTAGTGAATTGCTGCGGCATGAAGTAACGGTCGGGATCGGAAGCACAGAGTTCTTCGGCTTTCGCAATTGCGCCCTTCATGCCCTTAGCGCCTTCCGTCAAAACAACGTTGGCGCCCAGCACCTTCAACACTTTCCGCCGCTCGAGCGACATTGTATCGGGCATCATCAAGGTGATCGGATAGCCGCGCGCTGCGGCGACGAAGGCTAAGGCAATGCCTGTGTTGCCGCTCGTAGGCTCTACAATCTCCTTTCCCGGCTTCAGCAAACCCTTCTCTTCCGCGTCCCAAACCATCGCGGCGCCGATCCGGCATTTGACTGAATAGCCGGGGTTCCGCGCCTCGATTTTGGCGAGGACTGTTGCTTTTGCGCCGTTAACGACGCGGTTCAGCTTGACCAGGGGTGTATGGCCAATAGTGAATGAATTGTCTTGATATATCAAAAGGCCCTCTCAGATTTCCCAATTAGGGATGTACTCGGTGTGCTTCTCTCGCCAGCTACGAGCAATCTCGCCGAAACTGGTTTTGTCCAGAACATCGGACATGGCAGAATCGACGCGGTTCCAGATCTCGCCAAACGGATTATCGTTTGCCTGGCGCGTGCCGGTCTTGAAATTCTCTACTGCCCGGAGAACATCTCCGACCGTGATCGTGTCGGGCGGGCGGGACAGCAGGTAGCCCCCGTCCGCTCCGCGCCTCGAATCGACAAAGCCGCCTTGCTTCAAACCGGCCAAAATGAGCTCCAGAAACTTCTGGGGAATCCTTTGACGTCGGGCGATATCGGCGATCTTTACAGGAGGCATGACGCCCGTCCGGGTACCGGCTAAGTATTGCGAAGACAGATCGAAAACAGCTTTCAGCGCGTACTCGCTTTTGACCGAAATGTTCATCTCTCTCCACCTACAAGTCTAATCCCCCTAATGCCGATAGCCGATGGATCCCATTGCAGCCCGGGCGCTCTGAGCGGCTACACTAGAAGAATTGCATGGCCACCTTGCAGGGAACATTATCACGACAACTCTTCGGGACTGATGGAATTCGCGGCGTTGCCGGCGAAGCTCCGCTGGACCGAAGAACTGCGCACGCCTTAGGGGTCGCACTGGGGATTTGGGCGAAGAAAGCCTCCAAAAAAGAATCGAACGGCACTCCGGCGGAAGTGGTGATCGGCATGGATACGCGGGAAAGCGGCCGATGGCTTGCCGAACAAGTTGCCGGAGGTTTGGCGCGCGCCGGCGTGACCGCTCGTTTTGCGGGTGTCATCACAACTCCTGGAGTAGCCTATCTCACACGTAGCAGCCACTTCGTTGCCGGGGTGATGATCTCCGCCTCGCACAATCCGTTTCACGACAACGGGCTTAAAGTGATCGGCCATTCCGGGTACAAGCTTGCGGACGAGGTGGAACTCGAACTGGAGCAACTGATGTCGGAGTGGTTGGGGAAAGAAGAAGCGGCGGAGGGTAAAGAGCTCCGGGTGGATCCGACGCTCGATAATTTGTACGCCGATTATTTGGCCGGAACGGTTCAAGGCAAATTTCCTTTCCGAGTGGCAGTCGATTGCGCGAACGGCTCGGCGACTGAGGTTGCACCTCGGTTATTCGAGCGGCTTGGGTTGAAGAGCGAATGGATCGGTGCCGCGCCCAATGGACGGAACATCAATTTAAATTGCGGCTCGCTACACCTTGAGATTCTGCAGCGGCGTGTGAGGGAGACTGGGGCGGATCTGGGTGTGGCGTTCGACGGCGATGCCGATCGCGCCCTGTTTGTGGCTGGCTCCGGGAAGGTCGTGGATGGCGATGCGGTTCTATTTCTGGTCGGTTCGTCGCTGAAGAAAGTCGGCAAGTTGCCGGGCGATGTAGTCGTGGCTACCGTTATGTCGAATCTTGGGCTCGAGAAAGCTTTCGCAGGGCAGGGAATCAAGATGCTGCGCACGCCGGTAGGTGACAAATACGTCCTTGAAGAGATGCTCAAGCGCGGGGCTGTGCTGGGCGGGGAGCAATCCGGGCACGTCATCTTCTCTGAGTACGCTACGACCGGCGATGGAATTCTTACGGCCTTGCGGGTTTTTGATGTGATTCGAGACAGCGGAAAGTCGCTGGATGAGCTTATAGGCGCGATCAGGAATTTCCCGCAGAAGCTGGTGAATGTCCGCGTCAAGAGTAAGCGACCTTTGAGCGAGTTGCATACGGTACAAGCCGAGATTGCAGCGGCCGAGCGCGAATTTGCCTCCGGGGGCCGCGTGGTTGTACGCTTTTCGGGCACGGAGCCGCTCGCGCGCGTGATGATCGAAGCCGAATCGCAAGAAAAAGTGGACGAGTGGACGTCGCGTATTTCTAACGCGATTCGGGCGGAACTGGGCACGGCAGAGTTGGTTTGAGAGGATGCCGGTCTGACGGTGAGCCTGGGGATGCCGAAAGAGACCGAAACGCAGTTGGTGGCCAAAGCTCACGCGGGGCTTGGGGAGGTCTGAGCTTGTGAGCGAATACATCCTTGATCGGTTTCGGGAACACTTGGAAAGTCCAGATCGTGCAGTCCCTACGAACGCAAACGCGAGGACGTGAACACCTGGAAGGTAGGCAGCCGGACGGCATCGGTGAACAGGTACAACAGCCCACGTTGCAGCAGCCCAAGCTGCAAGTAAGCTTGCTAAACCGCCCAGTCCAGCAATCACTAGACATCCTGTCGTTACCTGCCGGATCAGTTGCGGACGTTTGCGCCTAGAGCAGAAATTCGATTTCGACGGCTTCGAAGCGTTGAAACATCGCCGTGAAGTGAATGCGGCTGCTTGCGTCGGTATCAACGAAACGAAAGGCGTCTCTGGAAACGAAAGGGGAGCCGCTCAGGCAAGGTCTGCTTATGCTCAATAGCGCATCTTAATTTGCGCGGCTCTGCCGTGAAGATTGTGATACCGTGTCAAAACATATGAAGCCAACTCGCCGAGGTTTTCTGGCTGCGAGCGCAGTAACGCCGGCGTTGATCACGTCGATTGAGCCCGCAGCTCAGGCAGTCGCGCAGAACACCCGAAGCTCGCTACAAACGGTGATGGACCTGATCATTCCCGCTTCCGACGGCATGCCGTCGGCGAGCCAGGCCGGCGGACTTACATATTTGGAACGCCTGATGCAGCACGATAAGGACGCCGCCGCAGACATCACCAAGGCATTGACTGTAGCGGATGCTTTTAGCGAGCGAGCGTTTCAAAAGCCATTTGGGAATCTCGAAAGATCTGACCAGATCGCTGTGTTGAAGGAGATGGAGAACTCAGCGCTGGGCGTGTTCGATCGTTTACGAGCCTATATTTACGAGTCTTACTACGAGCAGCCCGCAATCTGGAAGCTGATCGGTTATGAACTTTACCCAACCGATCACTCGGGACCGCATCTCGCCCCCTTCGACGAGTCGCTGGTAGCGAATGTTCGGAAGATGCCAAAGCTCTACAGGGATGTGTAATTGTGACGAATAACGACATCGATGTTCTTGTCATCGGTTCCGGTGCGGGCGGCGCGGTAGTCACAAAGCGCCTGACAGATCTGGGTGCGAAAGTAATGTGCCTGGAGCAAGGCGGCTGGATCAAGCCGAGCGACTACCCCTCTGATCGCCCAGATTGGGAAATTCAACTTCGTCGTGGGGCATTCCACTTCAGCCCCAACGTTCGCAGGCGCTGGGAAGACTATCCGGTCGGGGAAACAGGAGCGAATCCGCCCGAGGTCTTGATGTTCAACGCCGTTGGCGGCAGCACTCATCACTGGGCAGGACATTTCCCACGCTTTCATCCATCCGACTTCCGAGTGCACACCTTGGATGGCGTTGCGGATGACTGGCCGATCACCTACGAAGAGCTGAAACCGTACTACGAGCAGAACGATCTTGACTGGGGTGTTTCCGGGCTGAATGGAGATCCTGCGAATCCGGAGCGATCGCCACGTCCCACGCCGGTTTTGCCCATTGGGGTTCTCGGCGAGACGATTGGAAAAGGCTTTGATAAGCTCGGCTGGCACTGGTGGCCGTCAGACAACGCAATTATTTCGCGCGACTACAACAACAGGCCGGCGTGCGGTTTACACGGTAAGTGCATGTTCGGCTGCCCAATCGCATCCAAAGCGTCCACGGATGTCACTCATTGGCATAAGGCAATTCGGAAAGGGGCTGTTCTGCAGCCATGGTCGCGGGTGCGCGAGATCACCGTCGATGCCCGTGGCAGAGCGAGATCCGCGGTGTACTACGATCGCGAAGGAAAACCGCATGAGCAAACGGCAAGAGTCATCATCGTTTGCTGCAATGCGATTGGGACAGCCCGACTTCTGCTCAATTCAAAGTCGAACCTGTTTCCGAATGGGCTGGCTAACTCGACGGGTTTAGTCGGGAAGAACTTCATGACTCACCCATTCCGAACGTTAGAAGGTGTTTTTGAAGCGCCGATGGACGGGCACTTAGGTCCATTTGGCATTCCTGCTATGAGTCAGCAATTCTATGAGACGGACACGAATCGCGGCTTTGTTCGTGGATACACGCTTCTGCTGGAGCGCTCGTTTGGTCCTCTGCATCAAGCTTGGGGCAGCTTTTCCAATCATCCTGTGCCTTGGGGCGAGAATCACCACAAAGCGATGCGTCAGCGCTTCCCGCACCTGATTCGCGTAACGGTAATGGGCGAAGACTTACCCGAAGAACGCAATCGCGTTGAGATTGACCCTAACCTGAAAGATACAAGCGGCATCGCCGCCCCACGGGTGGTGTACAGCTACAACGAGAACAGTTTGAGGATGCTGGAGCACGGTGGAAACATGGCGCGTCAGTCGTTGGAGGCGGCCGGCGCAATCGAGATCCTAGACAGCGGTCCCGTTACTCCTGCCTATCACTTGATGGGAACGGCGCGAATGGGTACTAATCCGCGCAGGTCGGTGGTGAATGCATCGCACAGGGCCCATGACATCGAGAACCTATATATCGTCGACGGCAGTTCGTTCGCAACCTCTGCAGCAGTCAACCCAACCTCCACCATTGGCGCCCTTGCCTTGAGAGCAGCCGATAAGATCTGGCAGGAACAGAAAAGCTAGGTCCTTCGCGCTTACTCGAACACGCTGACGGGCATCGTTCCTACTGCTGAGATGAGCGGCCGGAAATCCATGTGAGCCAATATATCGCGCTCGATCTCGATTCCGGGCGCGATCTCTATCAGTTCGATTCCTTGCGAGGCGAGACGGAACACTGCTCTTTCGGTGATGTACAGAACGTCTTGTCCGTGCTTTCTGGCGAAGTCTGCTGAAAACGTGATCCGTTCCACATCTTGAACCAACTTGTGAACTTTTCCCGCTTGCAGGACCGAGAGCTGGCCATGAGCCCACGACACTTTCGATCCTTGCGCATGGAAGGTACCGCAGAACACTACCTTCTTCGCATTTTGCGCAATCTCCATGAAGCCACCCGGACCGATCAGGTTTCCCGCCAGATGCGAGACATTCACATTGCCGAAACGATCGGCCTCGCCCATTCCCAGGAACGTAATATCGATCCCGCCCCCGCTGTAGTAATCGAACTGTTCGATCGACGGGACGATCACTTCGGGGTTGCGAGCGGCTCCAAACAGTCTGTCGTCAAGCATTCTTCCGTTGTGGACACCTTGCTCGACACTCATCCAGAGATCCTGAGAAGTTCCTTGTTCGGCGATAACGCCGAAAATTCCTCCCGGGATACCGAACCCGAAATTCAGTGATGCGCCATTACGAAGTTCAAGCGCAGCACGACGAGCGATGATTCTACGTTCCAGCTTGTCAGGGATGGACGCAGTCATGCCGCCGAGATGAGCTCGACGGGCACCGGAGATCGTTGGGTCATAAGCCAGTTTGTAGAATTGTTCCTGCTGTGGATCCTCAACGATTGCGTCAACTGTGACGCCCGGAACGCGCACGCTGCGCGGATGCAAGCCGCCGGCTTCGACCACCTGGCGTACCTGCGCAAGAACCCGGCCGCCACTGTTATGCGCAGCGAGCGCCACGGTGTGGATATCCATGTCGATCGGTTCTTCTTCGGGACTGATGTTGCCTCGCGTATCGGCATAGGTGCCTCGGATGATCGCGACATCTACTTTGAACGGCTTGTAGCGGAGAATCTCCTGACCATCGACGTGCATTAGCTCAACCAGTTCTTCCCGGCTGCGCTCGTTACACCTTCCCCCGTCTTGCCGTGGATCGACGAATGTTCCAAGCCCTGAATGTGTGAACAAACCGGGCCGGCCCGCTCCGATTTCGCGCAGGAGCTGCTGCACTACGCCCCCAGGGAAACAGTATGCTTCGATCTTTTCGTCGCGGATGAGTTGCTGGATCCTGGGAGACCAGGTGAAATGCGCGGCAATGATCTTGCGCAGCATTCCTTCATGAGCAAAACGGTTGGTTCCAAGTGCGTCGCGGTCGCCGATGCCCAGCGAGTGGACCAGCGTCAGATCGCTGGGATGTCCCGTCTCGAGGAACCGTCCTTCTAGGGCGGCCAAAATAGCCTCCGCCGAAACCATGCCGGCTCCGTTACCGCTGATGGCGACCGTATCTCCGTCGCGAACCAGTTCTGCCGCATCGCGGGCACTTAAGAACGTTGCGCTCATAGCTGATCTACCTGTTTCGAAATACCGGCTTGCGTTTTTCCCGAAATGCTCGGACGCCTTCCTTGCAATCTTCAGTGGAGAGAGCCTGCCCGGCGGCGCTGGCATGATGGTGGCGCAAATCGCTGTGAGCGGTTGCCAGGATACCCTTGGTGAGGGCCATGGCGGCGGGAGCGTTCGTGCATAGCCGTTCGAGCCATCCATTTAGCTGTCGCTCTAAATCCTCCGAATCATCCGCCAAGGCTGTGATCAAGCCCCAATTCAGCCCGATGTCTGCGGTAATAGGCGTGCCAAGCAGTGTCAGATGACGAGCGCGGCTTACTCCGATCATCTCGGCCAAGCGACGAATTCCCATCCAGCCCGAGATCATGCCAAGCGTTACTTCGGGCGATCCAAATTTTGCTGATTTGACTGCAATTCGAAGATCTGCCGCTAGGGCCAGTTCCAGTCCACCACCAAGAGCGTGCCCGGAGATAGCAGCTATGACGGGCTGAGGCAGCGCGGCTAAACGTTCAAACACCTTGATGCCGTACAGAATCCAATCCCGTTCCATCTCGAGCGGTGAAAGCGCACTCCAGGCCTCGATATCGCCGCCTGTGCAGAAAAACCGCCCCTGTGCGCGAATGACCACGGCTCTTATGTCGTGATCTGCCTCGATGTCGGACACCACAGAGTCGAGCTGCTGCAACATCTGAATTGTGAGTGCATTGCCCTTGTCGGAACGATTCAGGGTGATTTCAGCGTAGGTGGCGTCAAACTGTTCCTTGCGCGAAAAGACAATCTCAGATTCCATATGTAGTCCCTTGCTAGCGATAACTAAAATCGTGGAATGGTTAAGCCGCCGTCGACGGTTACCGCCTGACCGACGGTGTATGTTAAGCGACCTTCGGCCATCGACGAGACAGTTGCAGCGATATCCGCTGGGAATCCCCAACGCTTCGCCGGTACGCTCTCTGCGATCAGTGCATCGTACTTGTCTTTCACTGGTCGGGTCATCTCGGTTTCGATGATTCCGGGACGAACCTCGTAAACGCCGATGCCTTCAGGAGCGAGCCGCACAGCAAAAAGCTGAGTGGTCATACTTGAGGCAGATTTAGAAACGCAATATTCGCCCCGGCTGATGGAGACAGCTACCGCATTGCTCGAAGTGATGTTGATAATCGTGCGGTGCTGGCCTGAGATTTCGCCCTGCCGGAGCATGCGTCGAGCCACGGTCTGACTCAAGAAAAATACGGCCTTGGTATTTACTCGGATGCAGCGATCGAAACTTTCCGTTGTGACCTCCAACAGATCGCCACGTTTCAAAACACCGACTCCGGCGTTGTTCACCAGACAATCGATCCTTCCCCAGCGCGAATGTGCTTCTTCAAGGAGAGAATTGTGCTGATCGAGATCGCCGACATCGCAACCGAAAAACATGCTCTCAGCACCTGATTCGCTGATCTCGTCAATCAGCGGTTGTGAGAGCGAGAGATTATCCGGCAGGGGCAAATCATTCAGCAAAACATTAAAACCAGCCTCTGCGAGCGCCATCGCACACGCGCGACCAATTCCGCGAATTGCACCGGTCACAATGGCGGCGGGCCTGGCAGAAACTGAGTCCGGCATGGCTACGGTACCGCTACCTGTTGGGGACTTGCGCCGTCGGGTAAGGGCGGTGCCTCAACACCGGCTCTCGGAAGTGTGCCCTCCAATTCCTGACGCCAGTGCGCGACGTCGCCTGCCGGACCGTAGCAGTAGATCATTGACATCGGAACGGCTCCGGTATTCGTGAGCTGGTGAAAAACATTCGAAGGTATGTAGACAGCCTGCCCGGCTCTGATATCGATTCTTTCCGTCCCGAGGCACATCTCTCCTGCGCCTTCGAGAATGAAATAGATTTCTTCCTGTTCCTGGTTATGCCAGGGTACCTGTCCACCCTTCGGTTGCAGAGTGACGTAACCGAGCGAGAAGTTTGTTGCCTGGATCGGACTCGCTCCGCCCACAACGTTCTTGGTGAGCCGGCGTGCCGGGTACGTGCGACCGTTGATTTCCGCCAAATCGGCCAGTATCATTGTTCCACTCCTGCCAACGCGAGTACGTTTGCCATTCGCTTAACCGCAAGTTCCGGGTTTAAAAACAAGCCAATTTGATCGGCCTGTCGAAACAACTCAGCCAAATGCAATATAGACCTGAATCCTTCCTGCGCGCCGACCATTCGGAAGTGTTTTTGATGGCCGTTGAGATAGGCGAGAAAAACAACGCCGGTTTTATAGAAGAACGTCGGCTTCTGAAATAGGTGCCGCGCAAAAGGTATGGTGGGCGCTAACGTACGACGGAAGCCGGACACATCGCCTTTGTCCAGGAGCCGCACGGATTCTGCCGCGAACTCGGCTAGAGGATCGAACACGCCGAGCAGCGCGTCGCTGTACCCGTGTTCATCACCAGCGATGAGATCGTCATAGTTGAAGTCGTCGCCGGTGTACATGCGCACCCCGGACGGCAACCGCCGGCGCATCGCAATCTCGTATTGCGAATCGAGCAGCGAGATCTTGATCCCATCGACCTTGGATCGGTGCTCCTCTATGATGCTGAGACAGACTTCCATCGCTTCAGAGATGTCGGATGAACCCCAGTAACCGGCAAGAGCAGGGTCAAACATTTCTCCCAACCAATGTAGGATTACCGGGCGGGAGGTCTGGCTGAGAATGGCTCCGTAAACCTGGCGATAGTCCTCCGGCCCACGCGCACAACGCGCCAGAGCCCGGCTTGCCATCAATATGATCTGCCCGCCGTGCGACTCGACAAATTCACACTGCTCCTGATACGCCGCCTGAACAGCTTGCAGTGTGGCGTCCGAGGGCGAGAGTTGTTCGGTGCCCGCGCCGCAAGCGATGCCGCCGCAGACCGAGCGAGCTTCTTTCAGGGATCGCCGAATAAGATCCTTTGCGGTCTCCCAATCGAGTCCTGATCCTCGCTGTGCGGTGTCCATCGCTTCCGCAGTCCGGAGCCCAAGGGACCATAGATGGTGTCGGAATGCCATCGTGGCGTCCCAATCGATACATGGGCGGTCGACGGGAGACGTGTCGGCAAGTGGATCGCAGACGATGTGAGCAGCAGAATAAACCACTCGGCTCCGCGGTGCGTCGCCCCGATTTACCTCACGCGCGTCCTTGTAGGTGAGTGAATAGGTGACAACCTGACGATCGGAATTTGGAAGTTTGATTTGCACGAAGTCGCTCCTGGAAATGATAGAACGAGGCTCTAGGACTTTGTTGAAGACCCGGATTGATTGTTATCCGCTAACGCGGATCCAATAACTTAGGAACAGCGTTTTTCTCCAAACCGGAGTTTGCCAACAAACTTCTAGGCCTCGTTCTATGGAAAGAGGCTAAGCCGTTAACGTTCGCGAACTCTTTTGGGTGCTTTCCCCCCGGTGAAGCCAACGGTGGCAAACCCATTTGGCTTCTATCAAGCGGCGTGAGGTCAGTCTCGGTCGCTCGCCCGCGGAAATCAACTTCGAAATCGTCTGGCGCGAAACGCGCAATGAGGGCCAGCTTGTCTAGAGCTGAAAGCCCGACTCGTGAAGCACAGCGAACTGCCGCAGAGCATCGAGCCAATCGGCTTTTCGGGCCGGAGATATCAACTGAATAATGAAGATCTGAAGCGGCTCGCTAAGGAAGTCGCCGACCTCCTTGCCGACCGAATGAAAGGAGTGTTGATGGAATATCGCGAGCGTGAGTGAAGGGATTGCGCGGAGGTTTACGACTAGTCCGGGACTCTGGGGGCGCTTGACCGTAGCGGGAGCATCTTCTCGTCGATCTCAACGGTTAGGACTTCGCAACGCTACTGAGCGCGAAAGGAACGCCCAACGAAAGGAATGCGCTCGAACCTTTTGTTGGCTCAAGACTAACGAAAGGATAATTGGCCTTATTTGGCAATGGAAAGATTTGTCACGTGATCGTACGGTCATCAAACATACGCCCACGATAATGAACGGTAGTTCGGATCTGTTATGGACTATCTCACAATGAGGTTGTTATTTCCCAGCGAGGCTGTGCTCAAGTTGCTGGAGGAACCGGCCTTCGAAGGGTGTCTCACCCTGATCGCCCAGCGTGACGTAAAGCCCGCTTCGGATGCTTATTTGGCCGTCTTCATCCTAGAAACTCAATCATTCCCCGAAAGTGGGTTAAAGCTTCGACCTATCTCAACAACTGTCGTAGGAACCACGCGAACTGCAAGCAAGCGGCTGATCGGAGAAGGTTTTCTTTGGGCCGATACGAGAGAGGACAGCGCCCCCATGGATCTCTTACGAGCCCACTTCCGTGCCGAAGAGGCTTTTGTAAACAGGGTAATCAATGACATCGGGTATCAGCTTCCGTCGTGGAGAAATCACTATCGAAATTCAGCCGGGGATCTGGACACCGTGCCTGAGATCATCATTAAGGATCCGGGTGCCGAGGATATGGAACGTCTCTTCGGCTCAGATCTTAACGATAAAGATCCGTATTGCTGATCTGGACGACTCCAGTTTCCCAGAGCTCCGAAGAGCGCAGATCTTGGTGGTCCCACGAGAATGTGCGGCCAATAATCGGTAAACCTTCCCGACCAGACCGGAGTAATCCGCCGCGAATTGGTTGCCGTACCTGCCCTAAGCTGGACGGACGAGGCCTTCGCTTCAAGATAAGGTGAGACCTAGCGAAATCCTTTGTTTCTTGCACTGCGCTTCTTTCCCCGTTTTTCAATCGCATCACTCTCGTCCAGACTTGCAAGAACAACGGTGATTAGGCCGGCGATCAACGCCCGCAGTTGCGCGGCGCTCTCCGCCGACCCTTTGAATCCCGGCAGCGCGCTCGCCAGCAACTGCGCGATCCGAATAGAGGAAAGATGGACCTTGTTCTGCCGCCGAACCAGCGGGTCGAGAATTTCTGCCAGAATGCTCATGAAGTCCCTCGCCGCTTTTATCGTCGTTTCCGCCGCGAATTCGTAGCTGCTCTCCAGAAGATCTCTGGCGTCCGGGGAGGCGAGGATCATCTCAAAGGGGCGGACGCACCATATCTCGCAAGCGAACGTCAGCTTTTCCTCTGCCGTGGGGAAACGGCTGACCCCCTGACGGATCTCGGCGAGCATCGACGCGAAAACCCGCGCCACGACGGCCCTGAATACCTGCTCCTTGGAAGGGAAAATAAGGTAGAGGGACGGTCTGGACATGTGCGCCGCCTCGGCTAGATCCGCCATGGTGACACGCTTATAGCCATAACGGACGAAGACCTGCGTCGCCGCCGTAACAACATCTTCTACCTTTTCAGCCATCTCTATTCATCCTTGACATTATTCCGTCAACTTGTCAATAATAGACATATGGACACTAAATGTCAACTCGACAGAACGACACGACCACCCCGCTCGACCTCGCCGGCTAGCGTGCATCGGCAATCGCCAGCAGGAGCAGCTTCAGATGAAAATGACAAGCAACACCATTTTGATTACGGGCGGGTCGTCGGGCATAGGCTTTGAACTTGCCAGGCAACTTGTGGCTCTCGGCAACACCGTCGCGATCACCGGGCGCGACACTACGAATCTCGACGCGGCACAAGCCAGGCTTCCTGGCCTGAAGATCTTCCGAAGTGACGTCAGCGATCCGAAAGCAATTCCCGCTTTGTACGAGCGGGTGGTCGCCGACCTGCCTGCATTGAATGTGCTGATTAACTGCGCCGGCATTATGCGCAAGATTGATCTGCAGAAGGCAAGTCTCAACCTGGAGGATGTCACCCGCGAGATCGAAACTAACCTGAATGGGACCATCTGGATGGACCTGCAATTCCTGCCGCATCTCAAGCGCCAGGCGAATGCGGCTATCGTGAACGTTTCTTCCGGGTTGGCATTCGTGCCCATGCCCATTTCACCGGTCTACAGCGCATCGAAGGCCGCCATCCATGCCTTTACGTTGTCGCTCCGTGTCCAATTGAAAAACACGAGCGTGAAAGTCTTCGAGCTGGCACCACCAGGAACCGACACACCGCTGTTCTGGGGCGATTTCACTCAGGAGGATGTCGGGAGCCTAAAGCCGATGAGCGTGCAGATGCTTGCAAAGCGCGCAATTGCGGGTGTGAAGAAAGATGTTTTGGAAATCCGCCCCGGCCTCGCCAACGCTCTCAAGCTAGGTAGTCGTATCGCGCCGAAATTCATGCTTAGCCAGATCGGTAAGTCAGTCGATCTCATGCACGCTCACTCAAGGAATAGCGCATTATCCTCATAGGCGATTTTGCCGACAACAAACTAAAGGAGTGAAGATGCAATTCATCGCCGGAGTTGTTCTGTTCGTTGTAGTGGTCGGACTAGTGGATCGTCGCCTTCCTTGGCCGTCCGCCAAACAGCAGGAGGTCGCCCAGTGATCGCAGGCCACTTTGGTTTTGCGGCAATCGTCAAATCCCGTGAGAAAACCGCGCCTCTCTGGGCGCTAATGCTGGCGACAGTGTGGCTCGACGTCATCTTTACTCTGTTGTTCGTTGCTCATTTGGAAACGGTGCAGCCGATTTCGCCGCATGCAGGGTACGGCGGCTTAATCATTCACGCGGACTACACGCACTCACTTGTCGGCATGGTGGCGCTGTCCGCAGCCTTGGGGGCGATGTTCCTACCTAGACTGGGCAGGAGAGTCGCAATCGTTATCGCGCTCGTCAGCGCGTCGCATTGGGTGCTTGATCTAGTCGTCCATCGCGCTGACATGCCTGTGCTCCCCGGAAATTTCGGCAACCTTCCACGCCTTGGCTTGGGACTTTGGAATCATCCGCGAGCGGCGGGATGCGTAGAACTCGCGCTTGTTATCGCCGGCGCGGCCTTGTACTGGCGCGCAGCGATGGAGGTGTCGGCTAAAGCGGGCAGAAATGGGAGATTAGCGTCGCTTTCAGCAGCAATGATTGCGGCATTCGGACTACTCGTGTTGTTCCTGGATTACACCAGTTAAAGACCGGGCGGAAACAGGATTGCCGAGGTTTTATTGGCACGTTATGCTTCGCGCTGGCCTAAGGGTCGCTCCGCTAAGCTGTCGCGGCAGCCATATAGGACTGACAAAGAAGCACAAGTTGCTCGCGCGATTTGCGAACTGTGGAAGAGCTTGGTCCAGCCTCCAGCAGCGAACGCATCGCCCCCGCCATTGCGGCAAGCATTAGGTCTATAGCGAATTTGTTGGGCGGCGACTGCGTATCTGGCACTGTCTGAAGCATCGCCTCGACGGCTTTCCGGGACCGCTGACTCATCCGTTTGATCAACGTGGGCCCACCCACGTCAGCGGAAACTCGGTAAAGCGCCATGGAGATGTCCGCGCGCTCCATCTTAGCGTCCACGAATGCCTCCACCATATCTTTAATCATTTCGGCGAGCGGCTTATGACACGCGCCCTCACAAGCAGCCTCAATCCTTGCCGCTACGTTATTCATGTGATGTTCCAACACCGCAAATAGGAGTGCTTGCTTGTTGGGGTAGTACTGATACAGAGTGCCTACCGAGACTCCAGCACGCTCGGCGACGCGTGTTGTCGTCAATCGCTCTGCCCCATGGCTCAATAAAACCTGAATAGTCGCCTCAGAAATCGCCTCAACCGTTACTGTCGATCTCGCTTGAAGGGGCGTCTTTCTTGGTTCAAATGCAACGCCCGCATCAGCCGGCATATGCGAACACCAAACCTGAGGAATCCTTCATCGAATGATCGTAGCAAGGAGAAACCAATGATTGAACAAATCGATCTGGCAGGCAGTTTCACTCTGCCTGGCACATCGATAGCAGTAAACAGAATGGGTTACGGCGCCATGCAACTTGCCGGCCGAGATGGCGACAAGTTCGTATGGGGACCTCCCAGGGATGTCGAGGGAGCGATCGCTGTTCTGCGAGAGGCCATCGCAAGCGGCGTGAATCATATCGATACGTCCGACTATTACGGTCCTCATGTCACGAACCAGATCATAAGGAAAGCGCTATCTCCTTATCCTGACGAACTGGTCATCGTTACGAAGGTCGGCGCCCGGCGGGGTGCGGACGGATCATGGATTCCGGCCAACTCAGGCGAAGATCTAACCGCGGCGATTCACGATAATCTTCGAAATCTCGGTCTGGATGTGCTCAATGTAGTCAACCTGCGCAGTATGTTTAGCATCCATGGACCCGCCGAGGGGTCGATCGAGGCCCCACTTACGGCGCTGGCCGAGCTTCAACAAAAGGGCCTTGTGCGGCATATCGGGCTGAGTAATGTCACGGCGACTCAGATCGCTGAAGCGCGACGGATCACTCCCATCGTCTGTGTGCAGAACATGTACAATCTGGTGCAACGAACCGACGACGCCTTGATCGACGATCTTGCCCGGCATGAAATCGCCTATGTGCCATTCTTTCCACTCGGCGGCTTCAGCCCATTGCAGTCGGCTGCTTTGTCTGACATCGCCATGCGACTCGAGGCCACGCCAATGCAGGTTGCGCTTGCCTGGCTTTTTCAGCGCTCGCCCAATATCCTGCTGATTCCAGGCACATCCTCCGTCCAACATCTTCGCGAGAATCTTAACGCTTCGACGCCTGGAACTTACATCCGGAGTAGTTTCCGAGCTCGACGGAATCGGTCGAGCCGAACAAACAACCAAAAGTAAAAGGAGTCTCTTATGAAAGTATTTGTTACAGGCGCTACCGGGTTTATCGGCTCTGCTGTTGTTGAAGAACTCATCAGCGCAGGCCATCAGGTGATCGGTCTCACTCGCAGCGACGTCGGCGCGAAGTCACTTACTGCCGCCGGCGCTCAAGTGCACCGCGGTGATCTGGTAGCCTCGAAACCCTGCGCAGCGGAGCAGCGGCGGGACGCGGTGATTCACACTGCGTTTGTCCACGACTTTTCGAGATTTCAGGAGAACTGTGAGACCGACAGGAGAGCGATCGAGGCTCTTGGGGACGCGCTGGTTGGCTCGGATCGCCCGCTGATTGTGACCAGTGGTCTCGTGTTAATGGCGGAAGGCCGCTTGGCGACCGAGGACGATAAGCCCGTTCCTCCCTCCCCGTCGTATCCTCGCGCGTCGGAGGTTACGGCCGCCGTGCTGGCTGAGAATGGAGTGAACACGTCCGTCGTGCGCCCTCCACAGGTACATGACACCGTGAAGCAAGGCCTTGTGACTTACGCCATCGGTATCGCCCGCGAGAAGGGCATGTCGGCATACATCGCCGATGGTCGGAATCGCTGGGCTGCCGTTCACCTCCCCGAGGCCGCCCGCCTCTACAGGCTGGCGCTGGAGAACGCTAAGCCCGGCGCGAGATATCACGCGGTCGCCGAGGAGGGAGTATTCGTCCGAGACATCGCTGAGGTCATCGGTCGAGGCCTGAACGCGCCGGTGCGCTCGATATCGGCAGAAGAGGCCGCCGCACACTTTGGTGGGCTCGCGGGCTTCGTTGGATTGGATCTCGCGGCCTCTAGCGCACAAACACGCAAACAACTGGGATGGAACGCAACAGGCCCCGGTCTTATCGCCGATCTCGAAAACATGCGGTACTTCGAGACTGATGCAGGTGTTCCATCTGCGGCGCCCGTGACGGCAGCCGGCTAA
>CAVXKV010000009.1:0-278191 GCA_963762455.1 Terriglobia bacterium | reverse complement strand
TCCGCGATTCCAAAGACACAGATCCCCGTTTCAATCGGAGTTTTTCCCGCTGGGCATAAAGAGCAGCTTGTTGGCCTTTGGAATGGAGGCATTGGATGGATTTATCGATTTGGAGGGGCCGGTCGCGGCTGAGCGTCCAGGCCGATGTGCGCCACGTCGGCAACCTATACCGCCAAATCCGAGAAGCCTTTGTCGAGTTGCCCGAGCAGGCCCTGTTCATTGGCGATGCTCGAAGGCAAGTGAATCGTGCCGACATCCTCGATCCCACTCGAGCCTTTGAAGAGAGAGTGATAACCGGCTATGGCGTCGAGCCGTTCGAGATTACCGACTGCACATCGGCCCTCCGGGCAATTGACATGATTGTGGAACAAGGGGAGGGTGCATCCGGCGGCGAGTGACAGGTCCCATTATCACCGCCTTTGCCGCATAAAATCGGAGTACATTGCGGAACTAGGTCTCAGTCGTGAGTTTCAGCCGGCGCGCCAGGTGATCAGCAATCTTCGTCTCGAACAGATTACGAACCCCACGACGCACGAGCTGGCGCGCCTTTTCAATCACTGCTATCACACGATGATGATCATGATGGTGCGGTTTTTTGCGAAACTCGACGAAACGCCGGCCGAGCACTACGGTTTGCAACAGATCGTTTTCTTTCCCTTGATGACGATGGTGGTGCGTCCACTGGGTGAGGTGTTGACAGAGCTTCCTGTGACCGAGCCTGAAACGGAGTGGCGGGCCGGACCAACGTTCGAAATGTCCGGTGCCCCCGCATCTGCCGCAAATAATTGAGATGCTCTTGCAGTGTTCGAGACTCGACTGAATTCAGCGGCGAAGATGGCAACGTCCTTACGTTTTTTGCACGATGACAATCCCGCGCATCTCGCCTTACGCTCTAGAATGCATTTCATTTCGGAGAACATACAGCGTCTGGCCTTCAATTTTCTGGAGTTCATTAGGTGAGTATTCCAGAGCTCGCTATCTTCTTCCAGGGCTGGTTTCAGTGTCGGCTCGCAACAGACCCCGATCCCACCGACGAGCCTCGTGGCGTTAGCGGGAGCACATTTGCCTTGGGCAATGAACCTGATCTGGATCGCGTAATCTACTTTCAACACCCGCCTGATGGAACTCGTCGTTCCCATGGGCCTGAGGTTTGTGTAAATATAGTGCGTGCACAGATCGGTTCGCGGGAACTGCCCTGGTTCGCTGGGACGGCAGTCGATCTATTGGGCAGACCGAAGTTTGAGAATCGGAATTTTGTTCTCACTGTGGCCGGGCCGAACCGATTATGCCGTTCGATCTGGAGGTGAGAGGCGCGAGCTTTCGCCTACGGCGTTCGATGCAGGTTCCGGGATTCGATGGACAATCAATCGTCCAAATACCCCGTGGTACGTTGGAAAAATTTGGTGCTCGGGGTTTTGGGATTGGGACCGAGCGAGATGCTCGCCAGCGCCGGAATCTCAGATACAAAACAGAATCGCATTGATCGGTTGCGGCTCTTGGAGCTAGACCTGGAAAAAGAGACGGACTCTTTGGCTCAGGTCGCGCTGCGAAAACGCATCAGCGAGTTAACCCGGGCGATCGTGAATCCAACCGACGAACGGATTATCGCCATGCGTGCGATTGAGGAGTTCACGTTTAAACTCACCGGGCCTTCGGAGATCGATGGCAATGCGCCACATTTCCACGATCTGGATTGCTCCGCGCCCTGGCTGGTCGATTTTTGGATGGGCTGCTGGGATGCGGACGCGTTGTGCGGATACGTACCAGGGATAGCTCCGTGTTCCATTGGCAGCAATGCAAGAATGATCGTTTTGGTACGTCACGGGGAATCGAATTCAATACGCTTCCGGAGTTCAGCGCGGAACGTGAGACCATGAGCGATCCGCCACTCACACCGCACGGTGTGCAACAGTCCTTGCTGGCGGCTCAGGAACTGCGAACCTTACAGCATTCGACGGGTACTGACAAGCCCTTTAACACGCGCGCTCCAAAGGGCGGCGATTATTGGGGAACAGTTGAATGTCGAAGTCATCGTCGAAGCCAGATTGCGCGAGCGGACCTTCTTTCAGTGCGATAAAGGCTCTCCTCGCAGTCACCTTGTAAGGGCTTGGCCGCAATTTTGCTTTCTGCAATTCCCAGAAATCTGGTGGTCCGCGCAATGCGAGAACTTAGAAATCATCAACGCCCGGTGCGCGGGACTGCTCAGAACCTATCCCGACGACAGCGCAATGGTCACACATTTTGGCATAATTCAAGCGCTCACCGGCCCAACGATGTGGAATGGGCAGCTTTGGTGCGTCTCTGCAGCCGCGCCAAAACGAGATTTCGAAAGACCAGGTGCTTGAAATAAGCAAGGAGAGCCTCCTGGGCGGCGCCGCGCGCAACATTTGATTTGGATTCAAAGGATCGAAGCCATAATCCGTATAGATGCTCTTCATGCTCTCGATCCCCATCGCGATTGCAGCCGATACACGGATGCTTCGGAAGACTCCGTTATTTTTTTCTGCCGAGGCACCGTACAGCAGGATAGAAATCGCCGGTGCATCATTGGCCAGTCGCTGAACCATCGCACGATCCTCATCGTTCAACCCGAGCCTGTTCATTAGCGGCTCTCGACCAGCAAGTGACGTGAGCGCAGACATCAGCCCGAGCAGCAATAGAGGCTGCGCTCCTGAGGCGCCGATATCCACTATAGTTATGGTTCGAGCGCGCGACAAGACGGCGGATTCAAAGAGCCGTGCATGATGGAGGCACACCTTCGCAAACCAGTTCTCCCGAATCCCCTGTCTCACCAGGTTCTCAGCGTCTGGATGTAAAATGCCAAAGAACGTGAACCAGCCATTCCGTTCGCGCTCGCGCTGCATGTGTTGGTCGACCAGTTCCTCCCGAAGCGCTTCAGTGAAGGCCGCTACGTCTGGACCCGCGCGTAGCAGTTGATAGAGCGTTGTTTGAGCGATTGAGTTATCGAACCATGTGTAATAGCGCTTCGTCGTTACGCCGTCGGCGCCAATGCGGGATACACCGTCGGCATGAAAACCAGCCAGCTTACGCAGTTCAGCGCCAGCCATCAGGCTTCTCCTGCTGATATAGAACGCTATAGATCGTTGCTTCGGGGACAGCGCGTCGTAGCAGACCTTAAGAAATTCGGCGTCGGTACCAAGGAAAACGGGCACGGAACCCGAACCACAGATATTCGCTGTGATGGAATCAACCAGCGCGTTCCCGATGATCTGGAGACCTTCTTGAATTGGATCGAGAGTTTGCGTACGTTCCAGGTCCGGCCAAAATTCGCGTAAGTAGCGCGCGTATTCGGCGAGTTCATCGGGACCCAGGCTAACCGGATTGCGCAACGCTCCTAAAACATACTCTTCGACAAGTGTCGGATTGAGCCCTGTTTCCATGCACCGGTCGACCAGTCTCGCGCGAATCTCCGATCTCGACAACGGCGTCGATATGGCGCAGATTTCCTGGCCCAGCACACAGAGGTAAGATTCCAATGCAGTTCGTCGTCGAGCGGCGCGGGGCTGTCGATGGATACCGGCAGTTCTGTCAGTCCTCTCACTCGGTCCATTCTATGCGGCGACGCCGTCCCCGGTCATGCTTCAGAATTCAACACGAAGCGATAAATTGCCCGACGCCCGGCGCTCCCGGGGGCCCGGTGCTGATCGTTCGGCTTCTGCAATGCGCTGAGACTCCGATAGCACGGGCAAGACGTTGCTTCCAAGCCGCTCTTTTGAACCATAGATTGCTGCGGACAGGCTGCCAATGGCGACTCCTGCCACGAGAGTTTCCTGTGTGGGGCACGGTCTACCATTGTTTCCGAAGCTGGAAGACCTTCGCAGAACAGAACGCATTCGTCACCTGTCCATTGTTCGCCGTAACCAAGCAACTTGCCGGGAATGCTGGAGACGCGCGTAAATGCCCATTTCACCGAGCTCTTGGTGATGCCGGTCACTACGTGAGCGTTCTGCGTGACGTAAAGATCGTCATCGAAGTTTACGAATTCAAAGTTGCGACCGGAAAGTAGATCAACACCACCCCGAGGACTAACGCAGCGCAAACGAACAGCCGAGTGACTGAGCCTCCCGTGCGGAGAACAGCTTTCTTTGGAACAGAGCCACCTCTAGATACACCAGCGTATTGCGTCAAGCGAATGCGCATCTGGATTGCGGATTGGAAAGCTTCTACTAGGGACTCGGTGGCGTGATGTGTAAGAAATTCGCCGAGGATAGCTTGATGATTTACGGGCATTTCAGCTTCTGCCAGTAGCGGAATGATACTACAGTTCACGAGCGACTGAATGAGGAATATTCGTCGTGTACATAGCCTTAGAGTCTTGGGTCTGAACTCGATCGTTAGCCGTGTCTGCTATCGCGTTTAGCCAGGTTCGTTTGTGCTGCTTGCCCTGAAGTACTGGCGGCTGAAAGATCAGACAGAAAAACGGCGTATACGACTGGTTGTGGTTTCGCTCGCTTTTATGATCATGGTCTTCTGCGCCTATTTGCTCCTGAATGATCCAACCGGCCTTTACTGGCTCGTGCCGGGATTCGTCTTCTCTTTTATCGCTGGCGTTGCGAACGCCTGGTGTTGCTCATCGAAGTAGTCGCAGTCGGGAACGTTGCCCTGGAATGAGCGTGTGGGAGGAGGGGGAGAAGCCCGCGCGAACCAGTTTCGCCTGCACCGCGAGTGGATGGTGAAGGAAGAGCAGCTGTTCCTGAAAAGCTCGATACTCTTATTTCAATCAGGAAATGTGTCATGATTTGCCAGCGTGACCAAGTCAGCATCGGATGACGGACAAGGAAGTGGGAACCGTTGCTGTTAACTGGAGAGAGTTGGAAGGGAATATTTGGCTCCAGATCCGGCAGCTTATGAGTGAAACAGAGCTGGTCTGCACGGCAGCTCTGATTCCACCGCAGCCGTGTCTTTGGAATTGCCGAAACGCTCTAGCCCGCGGCAAGGGAGCCAAAGCGATTGCTTGACCCGTGACCGCTCGCAGAATGCACCTTGCGGACCTGATCATCTCAGCAGCCCCTGATTCACAAGGTCATGACTTGCTGCCTGACCATTTCAGCATCCGACAGCTGACTTGGGCACGTGATCATGTCAGCATCGGATGACTGTTAACTGGAGAGAAGTTCGACGAGAAATTGGCTCCCCGGTTAGGTTTCGAACTTACAACCCAGTAGTTAACAGCCGGCAGAGCCCGCCTCGAGAAGAAACGGGGTTTGGTGCTTATTTTTCAGCAGGATCCGTGGCTCGGACGGGAAACGGCAGGAGCTTACCTGACTGGGCCTGCCGCGGATGGGAAGCTGCGTGACGGAGTAAGAGAGGAGGTCCCAGGTGAAAGGTCATGCTGGCGGAGGTCTGGCGGCAGGTCAGGAGGCGGATCTCTTCCTGGACCGGAACATTCATGGAGGAGCGAGCATTTTTGCCTTTTCCGCGAGTAATGGGGACGACTTTGCGTGGCTTGCGCATGTCGGATTCTAGGCTGATGGGAGCCGGGAAAGTCCAGTCATGCCGCAGCATTTTTCTTTTCAGCTGAATCTGACTGTCTGACTTGCCATTCTGCTGGCCGAGAGTGATGGATGGAGTGGCCGCAAAATCACTGAGGCCAGAAAGAGAGCAGCAGGATGTCAGTTCATGTCATGACAGAAGGCTTTATTCATCTATCAGGAGAGGGGGAAGACAGAGGAGACCGAGAGCGTCACAAGCTTCGAAGAATGGAACCGGATGGCAGGCGGCTGGCCGCTGAAGCGGCTGGTGGCGATGTGGAACGATCTGCCGGGCGTCACACCGGTCCAGAAGTTCACCAGCCGGGAGATTGCGCTGCGCCGAATCTGGCAGGCGATTCATGCTCCGGAGCAAGCGCTACCAAGGAAAGCGACAGAGCAGAGCAGGCTGCCGTTTCGGGAGGGCTCGAAAGCAGCGCAGGTGTATGCGCTGCTGTGCCGTCCGGAAGGAGCAACGGCCCGGCAGATCGGGGAACTGACGGGCTGGCAGCGGCACAGCGTGCGCGGGTTCCTTTCGGCGAGTCTGCGCAAACAAGGACGGAAGGTGCGCGCGTTCACCCGCGCGGGGGAACGCGTGTACCGGCTCAAGAGCTGAGCCGGTCCTCGACGGCGCGGAACAGTTGCTTCTGTTTCTGCCAGTCGACGACGCGGGCCAAGGAGCGCACGTGCTTCTCGACGACACGGTCCAAACCGGCAAGCGTCGGTGGAAGGAAGAGCAGCTGTTCCTGAATCTCCGGGGCGAGCTGAGTCAGTTGCAGGATCTGGCTGAGCCGCGCCCGGCTCACCTGTCCGGCCTCGGCCAGTTCCCGGTAGTTTCGAACCGCGCCGTCCGACACCAAACCTTCGAAGTGAATGGCCAGAGCCATGAAGCGGCTGAGGCGCGGCGTGCGGCCCTGAGACTGGCTCTGTTCTTCTCTCCGGCGTACGCCGGGACGAAGGGGAACCGGTAAGGAGTAGTCGAAGCGGCTCCCGTCCTGCCTTCGACCGCCACACGACGCGTGCCGAATGGTAGGACACGGCGCGGACAAGTTGTTCGAACTCGAAGCTACACGCTGCTCCTCTACCCTCCAGGCGCTCTCGCAACGACTGTTCGAGATCGAGCGAGAGAACGGGCTGTTGCGGGCAGACCGGCTGCTGCTTCTTCCCGGCCCGGCACACGTAGTAGACATGCCTTGGCCCATGCTTACGAGTAAAGCTGGCGGTCAGCAGGCCGCCACAGTGCCCGCACGTGACCAGACCCTGGAGCGAGGTTTCGACCGTACGGTTCTTTCTGACTTCGGTACGACTCAGTTTGTGCTTGGCGTTGACTTGGTGCCATAACTCCCGAGACACCAGGGCCGGGTGCTCGCCGGGATAGACCACGCCCTTATGCGCGATATCCCCGCGATAGAGAACGTTCGTCACCAGAAGCCGCAGGGTGGACATACTCAACAACTGGCCGCCGTGCACCCTGCCGCGCCGGCTGGTCCAGTGCTTGGCGGTCCAGCCGCGCGTTCGCGCTGCTTCGAGTGCTTCGCGTCAGGCTGGAAGAACGGGCGCACAACGCAAAGATCTCGCGTACCCGCTCGGCTTCCGCCGCATTCTCGACCAGCCGCCCTCCTTCCGGCGCGACCTCGTAGCCAAGCACCGGCCTGCCGCCGATCCACTTGCCTTTGCGCCGCGCCGCCGCCAGCTTGTCGCGTGTCCGCTCCCCGATGATCTCCCGCTCGAACTGCGCAAACGAGAGCAGGATATGCAACGTGAGCCGGCCCATCGAGCTGCCGGTGTTAAAGTCCTGTGTCACCGAGACGAAGCTGACACCACGCTTCTCGAACAGCGACAACAAGCGTGTGAAGTCGAGCAGCGAGCGGCTGAGCCGGTCTACTTTGTACACCACCACGCAATCGATCTGGCAGGCTTCGATGTCGGCCAGTAACTGCCTGAGTGCAGGACGCTCCAGACTCGCTCCGCTCCATCCGCCGTCGTCATAGAGCGCCGGCGCCGTGCGCCAGCCCTCCTCGCGATGGCTCAGGATGTAGGCTTCGGCTGCTTCCCGTTGTGCCTGCAACGTATTGAACGATTGCTCGAGGCCTTCTTCGGTCGACTTGCGTGTATAAATTGCACAGCGGATCGCTCGCTCGCGCTCGCTCACGCCTGTCCACTCCTTCCGTAACCCGAAGAAGCGATAACCGTTCCAGCGTGTTCCCGTCACCTGCTGCGCCAGCTGGCTTAAAGAAGCATAGACTTTGTTCCGATACTCGAAGCCCGCAGCCCGCACCGTGACTTTGATCGTGCCTCCGCCATACTCACGCTTCAGAACCGTTCCCACCGGTGGCAAACGGGCATCGCGAACCGGACGAGGTTCGAGGCCGACCGATCCGTCTTCCTGCCAGAAGCGGCGCGGCGCACGCAGCCGCAGAGCCGCTTCCTCGGCCAGTTCCTCGGCGCGCTGCCGCGCCCGTTCGCTTAAATCTCCGTGCGCTTTCGCCTGCAGGCGCCAGGCGATCCGCCGGAACAGATGCGCCCGATTCGAAGAGCGTGTCGCTTCTCCAAACAACTCCCCGTAGCGTGCTTGCAAAGCCTTCGTCTTCAGCTTGCGCACGCTCTCGATCTCGATCGCGAGTGCCTCATTCACCGGTGCTTATTCCTTCAGAGAGCAGTGGCTCTCCGACCTCCATGAACGCTCTCCGGGCCGGCGAAAGCAAGTCTCGTCTTTACCGATCTCTCTCCGATCGACGATGCGCAGCCGCGATGCCGATCGCGCCCCGGCCGGAAGAAGTGGCACAGGTCCGGCGCGTGCTCGGTCGGCAGGTTCCGCCGGCCCGCTGTTTTCCTCTCACCAAAAATGCGACGAAGTGGGCCCGAGAGATACTCCCTCACCGCAAAGAGAGGCCCAGCGCGTGACCGCATCGAACGCAGCTTAAGCTTCAATCAATCTGCAAAAAGGAGTGGGTCAAACTAAACCTTTCCAATTCACTTAGGCGCTGAAGAAAGGAAAGGTCGCAGATGACCCGAAGCAGGATAGCGCAAGGCAGATCCGTTCGAGGATCCGAAGAAGCTATTGGCAGCAGATCACGATCTGCTGAAGACGATCGTGGAAGAGACGCTGCAGCAGTGTGGAAGCGAGATGGACGAGCTCTGCAAGCGAGCAAGGAGCGGACCGCGACGCGACTCGGCTATCGAGCCGGTATTACAATCGACGCTGGTCACGCGAGTAGGCAATCGAGTTGCGGTGCCACAGATCGCCAGGGACGCTTTCGACCGAGTCTTCAGCGCTATCAGCGAGCGAGAAAGCACTGGTAGCGGCGATGCTCGAGATGTATGTGCAAGGCGTATCCACACGCAAGTCAAAACCATCACCGAAGAGCTCTGCGGGCACGAGTTCAGTTCTTCGACCATCAGCCGGATCTCGGCAGCTGATGCAGAGCTGGAGAGTTTGCCCACGGCGATGGAAGAGCCGTATCCGTATCTGATCTTAGAGCCCGCTACGAAAAGGTGCGCGAGACGGCGCCGTGCGCAGCCAGGCGGTGTTGATCGCCATCGGCATCAACTGGGAAGGGGCGGAACATGCTCGCCGTAGAGATCGCTAATCGCGAAGCCTCTCTACTGGGGAGCTGTTAACAGGCTTGCGTCGCGACGCTCACGGAGTCGAGTTCGTCGTCAGCGACGATCATGCCGGTCTTCGAAGCGATTCAAGAAACGCTGCCCGAAGCGTTGGCAACGCTGCTACGTCACTTTCTGCGCAAGCTCTCGACTATCTGCCACGCAAAGCGGACGATGATTGCTTACAGGAGCTGCGCTGGATCTATGATCGGCGGGAGCCCAAGAAGCGCGACAGATCTTCGGCTGGCTCACCAAGTGGGGTCAGCGCTACGCCAACTCTGTGCCTGGGTAGAAGAGAACATCGAAGAGACCTAAGCTTTTATCGCTTAGCGCACAGCATCACAAGAACATGAAGTCCACCAATATGCTCGAGCGGCTCATGGAAGAGATCAAGCGCCGACACTCGTCGTGCGCATCTTCCCGAATGCCGCCGCCTGTCTACGCCTGTGCGAGCGCTCGCTGTCGAACTCATGAGAACTGGATCGAGGCCATGCGTATCTCAACATGGATCCGCTCCGCGAGCAGAAAAAAGAAGCGCTGCGAAAGCTCGGCGATGCTGCCTGACTCTTTCTACAGAGCTGAACAGCAAGGCGCTCCCAAGCCGCCCTTGCCCTGACCCCATCCCGCATCAAATCGTTGCCCACTCGTTTTTCCAGAATTGACAAGCACAACTTGCGACGAAGTGGGCCCGGCGGATACTCCCTGACCGGAAGAGGGACCATCGCCGCAGAAACAGCTCGCCTGTTCGTGATCCCTCGGACGGACCCGATGGTCCGGGAGGGACGTTCCAGGCCCAGTCAAGAAGACGGCCCTCGTACCCGGAAACCCTGGTTCCGGGGAGAGAAACGGAGCCGGAAGGCTCTCTCTGGATCGCTTTTCCGGGGGTGTTCGCCCAAGGACGGCCCGCCTTCGCCCTCGCTGCCGGCAGCAGAATTTGGGGAGCCACTCTTAAGCCAAGTGATATGAATACATTAGGTCAAAGCAAGCCGCTTTCCCACGTTAGGTCAGCGAATTACGCCGGTTTCACTGCAGACCCTTTCAGAGCCGGGGAGCGACTTCCATCTCCAAGTGATTGAAAACACTCGGAAAAGCAAGCTGCTGCCCGCGCTGGGCCACGAACAATTATTGCGGCTTCTCTTTCGAGCTTTCGCTCACCAAAGCTCGGTTTTAGGCCTATTTTTACGCCTCTTTCAGCCCAGTACGCCCCATTTTCTTTTTTTGTGGCTTTTTGCCGCAAAAATTCTTTTCTGGCCATTTTTGACACTTTTTTCAGACCGAGGCCGCCCAAAATGCCGTTTTAGGCCCTTTTTGACCCTCAAAACCCCTCATTTTTGACCCCAAATTGCCCAACTTGGCAAATCCTCTCTGAGACCGAGACCGGGATCCCGATCGCGGAGCCAATCTCTTTCTTGATAAAACCGGTGCGAGACAGTACTGCGTTTCGGCCCTTATCGGCGGCGACATCGCGGAAAGTTGCGTTCTCGAGCTCGAGATGGAGGAACATCTCGGCTACCCGAAGCACAATCCCGAAGGTCGACTCAGCGGCAACTCGCGCGCAGGGCGCTACCGGTGGCGCCCAGAAATAGCGATACTTAGCTAGCCGCTTTCGAGCGGCTTTTTCTTTCCGGTTTGTCTTCACGCACTTTCCTGAGGTTATCGAGTCCCCTCACCAGGAAGTAGACGGACGTCACAACGGTCAGCAGTTTCACCGGTTCCACATAATCCGGCAGATTGTCGATTCGCGTAAGCGGCCAAAGAGGTGGCAAGAACGATCTCGGCAGCCGCATACGCTACTGGAAACCTGATCTTCGCTGCGTTCAGGCCCCACGCAATCCAAAAAACGAAACACGCCCCGACGACGTCTCGAATTGTCCTCAGGTCGCTTCTTGTCATCACGCTGTATATAGCTACGAAGGCAATCGCCGCCCCCACGAGCGCTACCAAGAAAAGCAAGGCTAATGTAAAAAGCCCCCAAGTGCCCTTTAGCCAGTTTGGTCCGTCCCAACCTTCGCGCAACCGGCTGAAGTACCATTGCCGCTGACAGTCCCGACCCGAGGCACATCGCGGTAAGAATCAAGCTCGCAGTTAGCGGAAATCTCATTCACACCACAACAGCGTAGTCGAGGTGGCAGCTGCAACCCCGCGGCGGCACCTTTACCAAGGCAGCGTCGCCCTGGCCTGCGTCAAGACGCAGGCCAGCAGGATGACCACGAATCCCTTCAACTCACTTTCCAATAGATCGTATACGGCTCGCCAGCGCGGAACTCGAGAAACGGACGAAGCGTCACTTCGCTCGATTGACCAGCTACCGAGAACGCCAACTCTTTCCCAGGTGGACGGATCCATTCATGAATGTCATCCGAGCTTGCCTGCAGGGATGAAAGGGGCGGCGCGGGGTGCTTGCGGAGATCGGGACCGCTCGGGCCGACAACAAGGCTCTTCGGTGGCGCAGATTCAGCTATGCGAGCTGCAAGCAAGATCGGTCCATAGAGAAACGCTTGCGTTGACCGGTCATCCGGCATAGGCGCAGCGTGTAGGTTCATGGGGAACGTAATCTCGACGGCATCGCCCGTCCGCCAGGTGCGAGCGATCACAAGGTAACTTCCTGGGCCGGCAGAGACATCGGCTGCTTGGCCATTGAGTTCAATGGCCGGGTAACTTGTGACCCACTGTGGAACGCGGATGTGCAGTGCAAACCGCTTGGGAGCGTCCAGGCGCAGCTCAATACGGGTGCGCGGTTCGCGAGGGAACTGGTTTGTCTGCATGAGATGAACACCGCGATCACCCCAATTCAACTCGGATGGTATGAACAGGTTGACGTACAGTGCGTCTTTGGTATGGAAGTAGATGCTGTCATTTAGCTTCGAGTATTCCTCGGCAGCAGTTCCGTTACAGCACCAGAAAGAGTCGTCTTCAGTAGAAAAGGTGCGCCAGGAACCGGGAACTACGCCGAGATAATACTGTGAATGGCCATTTTGGGTGTCGATGGTCCCAAGCCGGTGATTGTAAAGGACGTGCTCGTAATAGTCGAAGTAACGCGGGTCGGCTGACCAGGTATACAAGCTGCGCGCGAGCTTGAGCATGTTGTACACGCAGCAGCACTCATTCGTTGCTGTACCGAGCTGAAGTTCCTGCGCCAGATGGTTGGGTTCGGTGAGCCAGCCTTCGTTGTTGCTCGTCCCACCGGTGGCATACGTGCGAGTGCCTGCAACCTGCTGCCAAAATGCGTCGGCGACATCGTGGAAGCGCATGTCGGAGCTGATCTCGTAGCGGCGAGCAGCGCCAATCACCTGCGGTATGTGGGTATTCGCATGGAGGCCGCGCAACTGATCACGCCGAAGAGCAAGCGGGTTGAAGAAACGCTTCTTTGTGAAACGGTCGCCCACAGCTGCGTACCTCTCCTTTCCTGTGATGTCGGCGAGATTGTAAAGTGCCTCATTCATTCCGCCGAACTCTTCGTCAAGGACCATCTGCAAGCGGTCCGGCGGAAGTGCGGCGGTCCACTGGTCAGTCCAGTCCGCCATGCGCTCCGCCACGCGGAGCGCTTCCTTGTTGCCGGCTAGCTCATGCATGTCAATCATGCCGGCAAGGATTTTATGGTACGTGTAGAACGGTGCCCACACCTTCTTGCGGGCCTTGAGGCGATCGAACTCTTCGGTCGGAAAGGCGCTGAGATAGCCGCCGCCGAGGCGATCCTGACACTTTGCAAGTTCCGCAACGATGTAGTCGCCCTTGCGCCTTAAATCATCGTCACCGGTGGCGGCATACATGAGCGCACAGCCTGACAAGAAATGACCCACGTAGTGCCCGCGGAGTTCGCAATCGGGCTTCTCCCATCCACCGAGAGGCTGCACCGAAGAAGGGAGTCCTGCGTTCAGGCGGAACGTATGCAGAAGCCGATCGGCCGAAAGGCGATGAAGGTAAGCGCGATTGGCCTCCTGCGCATCGTAAAATTCGCCCGGCAGTAGGCGAACTTCATTCCTCGCGAACGGTTGCACTCGCGGAGTGGCGGGGCGTCGCTCAAATGAGAGCGGGGCATCGAAGGGCATTGTCTCTGGCACGGTGCCCTCGGATTCTTTTGGCGCAACGGGATCGCCGGGCACCGAGGCCTGAGTGATCGCTTTTGGCGTTTCTGCTGCAACCAGAGTGCTCAAACCTGCCGATACAGAAGCCGCAGCAGCAACGAACGAGCGGCGGTTCAGGGATGGGGGCTTGTTGATGGACGGCACGAAATGTACTCCAGGAAAGCGTTATTATATCCGCCGAAAATTGGGATGCCGGGCACCGGTACAACTGCGCCGTGAACTGGCCGATGTGTTCTGATGAATTCGTCTCCACCGTGAACAAACGCTGGGCGCTCATGCGGGCCCCGTAGCTTGGGCTTCGCGATTTAGAGCCTGCACGCGGATTTTGTTGCTCTCAAGGAAACTATCGCTCTCGCGCTGGGTCTCGAAATGGATCAAAGCTCTGCGTAAACGATTCGCTGATCACCAGAGAGCCTTCACCCGCAGCATCCTGAAGCGCGTTAGCCGAGGCTTCATAGAAATGTTCGTTCGGCACGAGAATATCGAGCAGGATGTTGGTATCAATCGCAGTAATCATCGACCGCGCACGTCGTCAATGAACTTGTCTACGGAGGAATAGCTCAGTTTTGCAAACGTATCGCCGCAACGCCCCTTCCATTTTGCGAGGTTTAGTTTCTTGGGCGCTTTTTTGAGGACGATTGACCCGCCGACGACGCGGAACTCAACTTCGGTTTCAGGCCCAAGGCCAAATTGCTCGCGGATTTCTTTTGGAATCGTCACCTGTCCACGTTCACCAATCTTCATATATACAAGTATGATTTCAAATTCATACCAGAGTCATGACAGCTATCTATGCGCTGACGGCGACTCTGATCGGGGCGACAAAAACAGCGAATGTCTTACTGCCGAGAGTATAGTGAGAAAAAAGATCGATGGCTACTTCCTCGCAGAACAACTTGTCTCTAAGATCCAGGGGCCCGAGCCGGCGTGAACTACTTGGCCAAGGCGGACTATTGACGCTCGCCGGAGCTTTACCTGCGGTCTGCGAACCAGCGCGCCCAGTTTCCCCTCCGATCACTACGCCTGTTGAGATCTATCGTTCGATTGGCGTAGTGCCAGTTATCAATGCGCGCGGGACATTCACGATTATTTCGGGGTCGCAAACTTTATCAGAAGTAAAGCGCGCTATGGACGCAGCCTCGCGAAGCTACGTCCAGATGGACGAACTGATGAATGGGGTCAGCACATGCCTGGCGGAGCTAACGGGCGCCGAGTGGGGTATCGTCACCGCAGGCTGTTGTGCCGCGCTCACGCACTGTACGGCGGCCTCGATTGCCGGAACAAATCCAGAGCGTATGCAGCGCCTGCCCGATCTCACTGGTCTAAAGAATGAAGTGATCATTCCGGAGTACTCGCGAAACGTCTACGATCACGCGATTCGGATGGTGGGAGTGAAGATTATCGAAGTAAATAGTCCGTCGGAATTAGAAAGCGCCTTTAACGAACGAACAGCCATGGTTTACATCCTGGCGGGTCCCGGAGACGATGGGCCACTCGGGACCAAAGCCATTTCGGAGGTTGCGAAGGGTCACGAAGTGCCCGTGATTGTCGATGCGGCAGCGGAGATTTTGACCTTTCCGAATGTCCACCTGCAGCGAGGTGCGACCGCGGTAGCCTACAGCGGGGGTAAATGTATCCGCGGTCCTCAATCAGCGGGCTTGTTGCTCGGCGATAAGAACCTTCTTCAGGCGGCATGGGCCAACAGCGCGCCGCATCATGCTTTCGGCCGCTCGCTTAAGGTCGGAAAAGAAGAGATCATGGGCATGTTGACCGCTGTGGAGATGTGGAAGAAGCGCAACCATGACGCCGAATGGAAACAGTGGGAGGGTTGGCTCGAAGAGATCTCGACAAGCGCGCGGCGGGTCAATGGAGTCAGCGCTCGCATATCGAGCGGGGAAGAGGGATTATCGAACCGCTCACCCCGTCTGACGATCGATTGGGACGCTTCGAAAATCGGCATCACTGGCCTCGAACTCAGTAAACTCCTGCTCGACACGGAACCTCGAATCGTGCTTGGAAGCGCCAGAGGCTCCCGTCCAGACGAGATGGCGAGTGCAATCTCGATAACGCCCTACATGATGATGCCCGGTGATTCGACGGTCGTCGCCCAACGCATTTACACTGCACTCTCAAAACCTCCCAAAGCCGTGGACCCGGACCCTCTGCCTACTGGAGAGCCTGCGAAGGTTGCAGGGCAATGGGAAGCTCGCATCGAGTTCGATCGAGGTTTCGCTACTCACACGTTAATACTCGAACAGCAAGGGGAGAAGCTCGAAGGAACGCATCGCGGAGAATTCGTTTCCGGAGATCTGCGGGGAGCTATCGCTCGTGATCTCATTCGGTTTCGCAGCTCGCAGAAGATCCAGGGTACGCGGCTCATTTATGATTTCACGGGAACGGTGATCGGGGACAAGATGGCCGGGAATGTAAATCTCGGGGAATACGGTAAAGCTCGCTGGTCCGCGCAGCGTCATAGCTATCAATTGCCGAACGGCGTCATTCGGCCTGTCAAGCCGGCCTGACTGAACAACGATTACTGCCGCTTCGCTAGCTGGAGGTTCGGCATGAATCCCGTCGCTTTCGACCGGATTCTATAGACCGATTTGCCCGCAGTGATGTAAAGCGTGCCGTAGTTATTGTCACCCCAAGCGAGGTTTGCGGGCTGCTCCGGAACCACAATCGTGCCCAGATGCTCACCCTTCTCATTCCAAATCCATACTCCTTTAGGCCCCACGACATACAAATTGCCGGCTGTATCCACTCTGAGGCCATCCGGCACACCGCCCGGCTCATTCTCGTCACCGAATACGCGCCCGTTGCTCACGCGACCGTTAGCGAAATCGAATACGCGAATGTTCTTCCGTTCGCTGTCGTCGACGTATAAGCGTTTGCCGTCCGGAGAGAATGCTAACCCGTTCGGCTGCGACATGTCCTTGGTCAGGAGTTCCACTTTGCCTTTGCCGTCCAGCCGGTAGACACCTTGAAATGCAATCTCCTGCTTCTCTCCTTTAGGCAGATCAAGCGTCGGATCGGTGAAATAAATGGCATGGTCCGGCCCGATTGTCGCATCATTCGGGCTGTTGAAACGCTTCCCCTCATAACGGTCTGCCAGAGTCGTGTATTGCCCATTCGGATTCACGCGAATGACGGCTCGCAGGACGCTTGCACAATCGAGGAGACGCTGCCGGTCGTCGAAAGTATTCCCATCCGGATCGCCGAGCGCAACCACTGTTTCCTTGTGTCCGTCCCCGTACACCCGGTAAATTTTGTTTTGCTCCTCGTCGCTAACGTAGAGAAACCCCGCCGTGTCCCAAACCGGTCCTTCGGTGAATCCGAATCCCGTTGCCATGCGGGTGAGTTGAGCATTGTGCGCAATCAAATTCCAGAACTTCGGTGACCGTGCTACGAGTTCGAACTTCCTGAGCGGTGTGTCATCCGCCTGCAGACTTATGACAGCTCAGCAACAACAGAGTGCTCGTGATAACGTCGAGGGATCTCATGCGCATAGCCTGGTATTTTTCAGCACTCTTTGCGTTGTGTTTCCATTTGCGCGGGCAACAGCCGTGCGTTACCAGCTCAACCTACGGCCAGCTTCACAATTCATCACGCTGAAGGAAATCCGACTGTCAATCTGGATCCGAAAAGCAGCATGTGGAAGGACACATCGGTGCAGTTTATGTCAAAGGACTGCAGCCGTAACATCGATTATCCACATATCAAGACTTCCATACACGCTTTCTGGACCGATAGCAACCTGTATCTACTTTTCGAATGCCCTTACACGGTCCTCAATCTGTTCCCCGCAGATAACAGCAAAAAACATGTAGGATTGTGGGACAAAGACGTGGTGGAGATGTTTCTCGGAGACGATTGGACGAATATCCGACATTACCGCGAGTTCGAAATCGCGCCTACGGGAGACTGGATCGACTTAGCGATCGACCTCGATCATGAGAATTATGACCATACTTGGAATTCGGGATGGGAAACAAAGGCGCGCGTCGATGCAGGTGAAAAGATCTGGTACGCCGCCGCTCGCATTCCGCTTTCCGCAGTAAGCGCCCAGCCGGTAAAAGACGGGACGAAGTGGCGGATGAATTTATATAGGATCGATGGATTAGGGGCCGACCCAGAGCGCCACTTTCTCTGCTGGCAGCCTACGTGTGTGCAAAACCGCGACCCCAATCACGTCCCGGAACACTTTGGGACTCTGGTTTTTGCCAAATAGATTTGTTTCTGACGGCAGCCCTTAAGCAAGCCTGATCCGGCGTACGTCGATTTGGTCGTCGCTGAATTTCCCGAGCCCGAGGGCGCCCGCTAATTCGATGTGCTCCACCTGGCAGTTCAGGAAATGGCTCGCGCTATCCGGCTTCGAAGTGGCGATAGGAGCCATGCCGACCGCTTGACGCTTGGCATCGATAACCTTCCAGCCCGTCTTATCGAGAGCTACCGGGTCCGTGCCGAAGTAAAGTGTCTTCGGCTCCCAGATATATTGCGGCTTAGCGGGCGGTCCGCCGTGATAGGAAGCTTTGACGGCATCCACTACGTGCAAAACAACTTTCTGGCGCACCACAGGCAAACTGACGACCGAAGGTATAAACGTCCCGCAAGCGTTAGCCGTAGGGGAGTAGTGGCTGCGGTTTACATTGTTCACGAAACCGTGTGACATGTTTTTTAGAGTGATCGTCACCCCAGCGGACTGGTGATGCTTCAGCACCGGGAGATTGATGATTTTGTTAACATCTGTCGTGACAATCCGCGCCACATAGGAACGGCGAGAGCGCGCAGCGTTCGGATCATCACCGGGTTTCACCAGAGCCATCTCCATGAAGTGGTTCGGATCGTAACCCTCGATTGCAAGCTGAGACTCATCATAAGCAGGTGAGGCCGCGGCGAAACGCATCCCCGGCCGAAGCCACCGATCCATTCCGCAGTCCATCGCCTCACCACGGTACCGATTGAAGACCACGATTTTATCGTCGGTCACGCCGGCCTGGTTCAGCCCGTCGCAAATCGCGTGCAGCACGGAGGGATCCGAACACAATGTCGGGCCTCCAACCGGGCTCACCTTGATTCCAACAACGTCCCCTCGATTGAAGAGAGAACGCCAGGCATCTTGTGCCGTAGGCGCGCCGGTCAGTTCTTTCATTCCTCGTTCGACCATCCCGTGAACAGGTTCAGGCTGATAGACCCCGGACGCAATGCATCCGGTATGTTCAACCGCAATCACTCGGCCAGGGTAAGGACCTGGGATGCCCGGTTGTCCATTCGTTGCTGCCCGGCTCACTGATTGGGTGATGGCGGCAGCCGCCCCGAGAAACGCTGATTCCAGGAACTCTCTTCGGTCTGTAAGCATTCTTCTCTTCCAGTTTCGACGAACTGAAAACAGTGTATCGTCATGTGCGCATGCTACGCGATAGTATGTTGGTCTCCAGAGGCGGTTCGGATGAATACATTCAGCATGAAGTTTATTTGTTTGCTCGCGTTAAGACTTGCGGGAGCCGCTTCGATTTTCGCGCAGGCCAACTACGACCTGGTACTGCAGGGCGGCCGCGTCGTTGACTCAAAAAACGGCTTGAGCGCTGTCCGGGATGTCGCTATCCGAGACGGAAAGATTGCGGCCGTCGCTGAGCACATCGACCCATCAAAAGCGCTCAAGACGGTCGATGTGCGAGGGCTCTACGTCACACCCGGCTTGATCGATATTCATGTTCATGTCTATGCCAGCACCGGAGAAAAGAATTCCTATGCAGGAGACAACAGTGTTTGGCCGGACGGGTTCACTCTTAGAAATGGTGTCACGACGGTGGCCGACGCCGGTTCATCGGGAGCTCGCAACTTCGAGGATTTCAAGGAGCACGTTATCGACCGGTCCACGACAAGGGTGCTCGCGTTCTTGAATATCGTGGGGGCGGGCATGCGTGGTCCGAAGTTTGAAGACAATCTAGAAGACATGAACCCGGAAACCGCTGCCGAAATCGCGAAGCGATTTCCAAGTCTGATTATCGGCATCAAGACGGCGCACTACTCGGGACCCGAGTGGACCCCCGTGGAAAACGCAGTCAAAGCGGGCGCTATGGCCCAAATCCCAGTAATGGTGGACTTCGGAGCCCATAGAAAGGAACGGCCGATCGACGTGCTTCTCACGCAGAAACTGCGCCCGGGCGACATCTACACCCACTGTTATTCAGGTTTGCGCGATGAGTTGCTTCCAGATGGCAAGGTGAATCCCGGGATGATCGAGGGCCGCAAGCGCGGTGTGATCTTCGACGTTGGGCATGGCGGCGGAAGCTTCGCATGGCGCATTGCTGTCCCAGCTATCGAGCAGGGCTTTCTTCCGGACTCTATTTCGACAGACCTACATATCGGCAGCATGAATGCCGGAATGAAAGACATGCTCAATGTCATGAGCAAGTTTCTGGCTCTCGGTCTCACAGTAGATGACGTCATAGCCGATTCAACGTGGCACCCGGCACGTGAGATCCATCATGAAGAACTGGGCAATCTCTCAATCGGTTCAACTGCGGATGTCGCTGTGTTACGAGTTGCCACAGGCAATTACGGTTTCACGGACATGTACGGCGCCCGCCTGGATGGACACCAGAAGTTCGAATGCGAGATGACCGTGAAGGGGGGCAAAGTGGTGTACGACCTGAATGGGATCAGCCGTCCGGATTGGAAGAAGTTACCTCAAGGCTACACGGCAATCGGCGACTCGCGCTGGGATGGATTAAACCCCAAACAGACGCACTGAAACCGAAAATCAGATATAGGCAATCACGTCGATCTCGACGAGAGAGTTCCCCGGCACTCCCGCGACTGCGACCGTTGTCCGCACCGGCGGCTCCGGGCCAAAACGGCCTTGAAACTCTTCGGTCATTGCTGCCCAGTCCTTCAGGTCAGCAAGGTAAACCGTTGTCTTCAATACCTTGTTCATCGATGACCCTGCCGCTTCGAGCTGCTTCTGAATGTCGTCGAGTACGTGCTTGGTATGAGCTTTGATATCTCCGGGAAAGTGAGCACCGACACCAGACAGAAACAAAAGATTGCCGTACGAAACCGCGCTGCTGTAGGGCGGCGTCTTCTCTGGCGCTTTTCCATCTTTCCACCATACTTTTCTGCCCGTAGGAGCCGACTGCGCCTCCGCTGTCGAACTCACGGCCATGGTCGTCGCGGCGGCCGCTGCACTTTTACCAATGAAGTTTCTTCTGTTTGTTCTTTTCATCTAACTCCAATTTAGAATGCGCTGTCCGGACGATGATTAGTCCTGATCGTCGTCACTGTCCGATTTCTTACCGACCCCGCCGGTCTGCAAAAGAAAGCTAACGAGATCATCCAACTGCGAACTGGTCAGCTTTGAGCCGTAATCGGAGGGCATCAGGGATTTCACCTCGTGTTCAATGAGAACCAGGTCTGATTTATCGAACAGGTGAAAGCTGCCATCTGCAGTTTGCATCTGGAGAGAAAAGTTGTCCTCATTACGAACGACACCGCGGAATCTCTTCCCCGAGCGGGTGAGCACGGTGACGGTCCCGTGATGAGGGTCCAGATTCTTGTCTGGAGTAACGATGGCTTCAACGATTTCCGCAGCCGACCTTCCTTTGCTATACCCGGAGAGGTCCGCGCCAAGGAAGCCGCCTTCGCCTTTCACCATATGGCATTCGGCACATCCAGCACGTCCGAAGAACAGCTCGCGGCCTGCCTTGCCGTTGCCCGCGGAAGCGATCTTCTGGCCGCTCCCCTGGAGTATCCGCAAGTATTGCAGAACTGCCTGAATTTTTTGGTCATCAAACTGTTTACTGAATCCAGGCATCCCTGCAGCGGGGATACCGTTTCGGATAATTGCTTGGAGTGAAGAGTCCGACAGGCGCTGAACATCCGCGTCGGTTGCGATATTCGGTGCGTGCTCGCCACCTCGGCCATCTAAGCCATGGCAGGCGGCACAAGCCGAAAACAGTTGTTGGCCCGGCGGCGAATCACTCGACGCCGCTGGGGTTTGTCCCGCCACTTGCGTGCAGAGCGAGAGAGCGGGAGCCGTGCCCAGAACAAGGCGAGCTAGCACACTTCGCAATCTGCGGGACATCAAAACGTTCAGTCTACACTGATGAGACGATAGTGCGGCTCTTTCATCCATTCTGCGCGTTCCTCGCGCTGTGCATTGCTGTAGCCGGCATGGGAAGCGCCAGCCAAGATGGGGCAGGCAGCACCCTCAACGTCTCTCCCGCCGATCTTCTCGCCACTCCTACCGGCGCCAATTGGCCTTCCTATAACGGCGACTACTCGGGGCGGCGGTTCAGCGGCTTGACGGAGATCACGCCTCGTAACGTAGGAAGTCTGCGGGCGCAGTGGGTATTCCATTCGACGAACTCGAATAACCTCGAAGGGACTCCGGTTGTGATGAATGGGGTACTGTTCATGACTTCCGCAAACGATGCCTATGCGCTAGACTCTCGTACCGGGCGCGTGATCTGGCACTACGCTCGACCTATAACCGAGGGCTTGGTCGACGACGCCTCTTCGCACCACAATCGCGGAGTGGGATTATGGCATTCGCGTTTGTTTATGGAGACCGACAATGCCCACCTGCTTTGTCTCGATGTGCGATCGGGGCATTTGCTGTGGGAAGTAGCATACGCGCTGGGAAACAAGAACTATGGAGCGACGAGCGCGCCGTTGGTGATCAAGGATAAAGTCCTGGTAGGCACATCGGGTGGTGATGACGGGGTTAGGGGATTCGTTGCCGCGTTCGACGCCGAGACAGGCAAGGAATGCTGGCGCTTCTGGACCATTCCCGGCCCGGGCGAGTTCGGTTCTGAAAGTTGGCCGGGGAACATGTACCTGCGCGGCGGAGCTACAACCTGGATGCCCGGCACCTATGATCCGGACTTAAACACTGTTTACTGGGGAACAAGCAATGCAGCGCCTGACTTTGACGGATCCGTACGTCCGGGCGACGATCTTTACACAGCCTGTGTTCTGGCTCTCGACGCGGACACGGGCAAGCTGAAGTGGCATTTCCAATTCACACCGCACGATCTTTTCGATTACGATGCAACTGAAACCGCCGTTCTGGTCGACGCCCCCTTTCAAGGTGCACGCCGGAAACTGCTGGTCGAAGCGAACCGCAACGGATTTCTGTACGTGCTCGATCGCACGAATGGACACTTTCTTAAGGCGGTGCCGTTTGTAAAAAATCTGAATTGGGCTAACGGTATCGACACTAAGGGAAGGCCGATCCGCACAGCATTGGAGCCGACGGAGGAAGGTACTCGAATCTGTCCGGACATGAATGGAGCTACGAATTGGTTTTCGCCTTCCTATAATCCGGGGACGCACTTGCTGTACTTTGTAGCTCTCGAGAGCTGTCATCTGTTCTTCGTCAAGCCGCAACAATTTTCAGAGGGCCGTGAGTTCTATGCCACTGGCGTGAAGCACCCACCAGGCGAGCATGCCCAAAAGATTCTTCTCGCTTACAACCCTGAGACCGGGAAATTAGTCTGGCAGTATCCGCAGATCGGATCTGCCAGATCCTGGGCGGGCACGATGACAACGGCCGGAGGATTGGTGTTCTTCGGCAATGATGCAGAGGCATTTGAGGCGGTGGACGCGCGCACTGGTAAATCGCTTTGGCACTTCAACACTGGGCAGAGCATCCATGCGTCGCCGATGAGTTACGCCGTGGGCGCAAAGCAGTATGTGGCGATTGCGTCCGGAAGCGATTTATTTACCTTTGCTCTGCCGTAGATTCGACTACCGGCTGTGAGGCCGAATCGCAATCAGCGAGATTTGTTCGATTTCCGGATAGGTATCGTCACCGCTTTTACTTCTTGCGACAGATTGAATCTGTTGGACCGTGGTCCTCGCCGGAGCAATCCCGTTGAAGTATTTTGCATACAGTTTGTTCATCGCCGGAAATTCCACGAGGTCGTCCAAATAAACGTTGGTTGAGACCACGTCTTCGAGGGTCAGGCCGGCTTCTTCGAGGTTGTCGAGGAGATTTCGCATAGTCTGGCGAAGCTGTAAGCTGATATCGGGCGTGAAAACACCGCCGTTGCGACCCGGAATGAATCCGCTTTTAGCGGAGCAATAAAGGGTATCAGCCGCGAAGACACATGGGCTTGCAGTCGGACTCGGAGGCATATTTTTGGGCCGCACAGCCACTCGTTGTTGGAGATCCCTGACCGCAATCCCGGTAAATTCAATTTGCGAATCTCCGGGAAGACTTGTCACTTCGATGGTCGCGCGCGCCGGCGTGTTGCCAAACTGAAAGCGCTTTGCGTATAAGCCGTTCATCGTTTTCGCAGGGACTTTTTCCGTCAGATATGGGTTCACGAAAACAACGTTATCCAGCTTAAGCCCGGCAGCCTCCACCACAGACTTCATTCCATCCAGAGCGACTTCAACTTGCTTCGCCGGGTCTGACGATGTACCTCGTGAGGCGGATAGGAAGAGGCGATCTTTAGTCAGAATCCCAGGCGAGAGCGGCTCGCCGGAGGCGTATCCTGGCAAAGGGACAGCTTGCTTTTCGGAGACATCGCTCACAGCGACGGCGTTGATTTCAACCGGTGTTCCCCCTGGTAGCTTAGCCACGCCCAGCGTCGCCCGGGCGGGTGGGACAGTACGAAAATACTCGGCATACACGCGATTCATAGCGTCGAAATGCGCCATATTGTCCAGATAGACCTGCGTGTAGACGACATTCTGCATGGTCAGTCCCGCGGCTTCGACGACAGACTTTAAGTTTTCGAGCGTCTGCCGTACCTGCTCATCAAAATTCGATGGCATCTCGCCGTTCGGTTTCTTAGCGCCTTGACCGGAGACATAGAGATAGCCGCCAGCCAGAACCCCGGGTGTATAGGGTCCTATCGGCGGAACGCCGTTCTGAGGGATGATGGCGCGTACGTCCGCCGCACGGAGTGCGACAGCAATGGTAAGGAAAAGAAATACAGTGCGCCCGAGCATTTCAGCTTTTGGCCTTGGCGGCAGCCAGTATGTCACGCAATCTTTTCCCAAGGATAAGATCCTCGCCGTCCTGAAGAGTCATCGATACGATTTCGAGCTGGTTCTTCGGAGCTTCGTGCTTGTCGTCATGACCCTCTTCAGCTGCTGGAACCATGCTTGGATTGCTGTTTGTAAGAACCTCGATGCGAGGCTCGCCGGCACGAAGCTGCGCATCGCACTGCCCAACGGTAAGTCCGAATTCCGACTCGTCCCAATCGACTTTCAAAGTGGGATAACTGTTCCCTTCTTCGGGCACGTAGACTTTTGTAGAGACGCCCTTCACAGTTTCGACCAACTTGGCAATACGTTGCACCCTGGAGTTCCACTCTCGATTGAGCGCATTCAGGTCGATGTTCTTCCAGGTTTCAATGGCGGTCAGCATTCCGATAATTTCCTCTTTGCCCACTTTCATCGGCCGGCAGATTGAGCCTTCATAGGGGTTGTAGTTTTTCAAAGCAGCATCGATTAAATGCTTCCGGCCCAGTAAAACGCCGGCACACTGCGGGCCGCGCATGCCTTTGCCTCCACTGAAACAGTAGAGATCGACTCCGAGGTTGGCATAACGCGAGAGATTTTCGAAGGGCGGAATTCCTGCCGCGTCGTCCAGCAGCAGCGGCACATTTGCGCCTTTAGTCGTGGCAAGCGCTTTGGGAAGATTGTCGTCGCGCCAAGTTGTATAGACCATAGCGGTCTGAGCGTTGATAGCGGAAGGAAGCTCCGCGATGCTGTTCGCTAGAACGAGCTTGGCTCCGGTGAGTCGTATCGCACTATCGAAAGCGATTCTGCCGCCAAGCATGACCACTTCGTTCTTCATACCGGTGGTATCGGGCAACTTCCAGATATTTTTTGGATCGGTCCCCGCGATACAGCCAGCCGTCGCAGCAGCCATGGCGCCCGCCGAACCTGATGTAATCATGCCCGACTCTGCGCCTGAGAGTGAGGCGAGACGTTTACCTACAGCGGCCTGCAATTCGAACATGTCAACGAACTGCTTTGATGCGGCTTCCATTGCTGCGCGTACTTCGGGCAACATGAGAGAGCCGCTCAGATACGTCCAGGTTCCTCGTGCATTGATGAGCGGGCGGACTCCGATTCGTTCGTAAACGTTCGATGCCGTTCCGGCGGAGCCCGAGACCCTGCGAGACATCTCCTGCCACGCGATTGCTCCAAATAGCGGTGCGGCCGTTAGCCATTTCATGAACATGCGCCGTTCGGTAGAAGATTTATTCATACGCCTCGCTGTTTTCGTTCCTAGGAGCTAAATCGCTTGTCTTTGTAGTCTAAACGTACCTGGTGTTGACAACTCTGTCTTTTCTCGGTTAATCTCGGCCCAACACGAGCGTTACAGGAGATTCACGCATTATGAGATGTAGAACCCTTGCTTTCGCTGCCCTCGGCGCCAGCTTTTTTGCTTTGAACGTCGTTGCCGACGTTACAGGAGCGATTTCCGGAACCGTCCGGGATAGTTCGAATGCGGCCGTTGCTCACGCCCAGGTGGTAGCAACCGAGACCGCTACAAATTTCTCCCGGAGCGCCGTTTCCGAGAACGATGGCGAATACCGGCTACTTGCTTTGCCGCCTGGTCAATATACGCTTCGAGCGACCGCGCCCGGCTTTGAAACTTTTCTAACCAAGGGAATCGATGTAAAGATCAACGATCAATTGCGTGTTGATGTGGCCTTACAGGTCGGCACTGTGCGGGAAGCAGTCACAGTCGAAGCAAATTCGGTGCAGGTGGAAACGGAGAGCACGCAACTCGGGCAGGTGATCGGGACGAAGCAGATTCTCGCGCTTCCGTTGAATGGCCGCAGTTTTCTGGATTTGCTGGGTCTGCAGGCGGGCGTGGCTCCCGCTACATCGGGTTCGATGCAGCAGGATCGGCCGGTCTCAGGAATTTTGTCCTCCGGAAACGTTTCGGTGAACGGACAACGAGAAACGGCCAATGCTTTTCTGGTGAATGGCGGAGATGTGAGCGAAGGGCGAAACCAAGGTGCGGGTCTTATCCCTAATCTGGATTCCATCCAGGAGTTCCGGCTCATTACGAACGGGTTCGATGCGGAGTATGGGAAGTACAGCGGTAGTGTGATGAACGCTATTACGAAGTCCGGAAGCAATAGCTTTCATGGGGATGTGTTCGAATTTCTTCGAAATGACAGCTTTGACGCGCGCAACTTCTTCGATCCGACAAAAGCCGAGTTGCGGCGAAACCAGTTTGGGTACGCAGTGGGCGGACCCTTCATCAAGAACAAGCTGTTCTGGTTTACCGATTACCAGGGAACGCGACAAGTGCAGGGGGCAAGTACCGGACTCGTTCCCGTTCCTTCGACGGCAGAGCGGGCAGGAGTTTTCGATCCGAGCACATTTATAGATAGCAACGGCAATCCGACCGCGGTGAACGGAAATTATTGGGCTCAGGTACTCTCGCAGCGCCTGGGCTACACAGTGCAGAATGGCGAGGCGTATAGCTATCCGGGATGCAGCAGCAATACCAGCTGTGTATTTCCGAACGGGGTCATTCCGCAGAGCGCATACTCCAAACCAGCCCTGGGCATCTTGCCTTATATTCCGGTACCGAACCAAGCGAATGGTTACTTCGCCGATGCGAGCCAGCGGAACAGCGTAGTTGACGACAAGATCGGGCAACGAGTCGACTTTCTAAACCAATTGACCGGCAACTGGTATTTCTATTACCACTTCGACGATTCCACGGTGAACAGCGCCATTCCTCCAAACGCATCCAGCGTCCCGGGTTTTCCTTCAACAACTCCCACGCGTGCGCAGGAATTTGTGGTCAGCAATACGAGGACGTTCGGCTCGACGCAGGTGAACGAGTTCCGGTTGAGTTTCTTTCGAACTGCCACGCACACCGATGAACCCAAAGGTAGCTTTGCCAGTCTTGCGAGTCTCGGGTTCGTGACTGGTCCTGGCACGCTGGGCATTATTCCTTCGGGTCCGGCCGGTTTCCCGGAAACCGTTCCGCCGATTTACTTCAACAGTTTCAATATTGGAGTGCCGACACTGACCACATTTCAACCGGACAACACTTACGCCGTATCCGATGGCTTTTCAAAGATTGTGGGCAGTCATTCTATGAAGTTCGGTGGGGAGTTTCGCTATATCCAAATCAACGAGCGGAACACCTGTGCTCCCAATGGAGATTTTACGTTTAACGGGACCGAGACCGGAATCGACTTTGCAGATTTTCTGCTTGGCGCACCGACAAGCTACAACCAGTGCAGCCAGCAGTTCCTCGATTCACGCACACGTTATGGCGCACTTTACTTTCAGGACTCGTACAAGGCGAAACCGAATCTGACTTTTAATCTTGGTTTGCGCTGGGAAGTAAGTATGCCCTGGTATGACACGCAAGGCAAAATCGAGACCATCGTGCCGGGATTGCAGTCAACCCAGTTTCCTACAGCGCCACTCGGATGGGTGGTGCCGGGCGATCCGGGAGTCCCGAGCACCCTTGCTCCCACTAGATACAACAATTTCGGTCCGCGAGCAGGCATGGCATACTCGCCCGATTTTCACGACGGTATTCTCGGCAAGATCTTCGGCGGACCCGGCAAGAGCAGCATTCGCGCGGGCTACGGGATTTACTACACGTCTGTGGAAGATCTAAATTTGTTTTATGAGGTTGGCGATGCGCCCTTCGGCCTGTACTACACCAGCAACACCTCGCAGCAGCCGATGTTCGACCAGCCGTTTCTCAATCGCGCCGACGGGAGCTCGGCGGGCCAGCGATTCCCTTTTACTTTCCCGATTCCAGGCGCGTCGTCGAATAAAACGCTCGACTATTCCCAGTTTCTGCCAATCTCCTACTCGCCGGGCTACTCGATCAATAACCGCATGCCCTACGCGGAAGATTACAATCTCACCTTTCAACGCGAACTGTCCAAGGCGACAGTGTTAACTTTGGCCTACGTTGGGACACAAGGTCATAAGCTCATCTCCCAATACGACGCAAATCCCGGGAACGCAGGTCTCTGCTTGCAGCTGAACCAGCTTGGTGCGACGCCGACCTGCGGACCCTATGGCGAGTCGAACGTTTACACGCTCCCGAACGGCACTCAAGTCAATGGGACCAGGACAACGCTGGGACCGGACTTCGGGCCATCGAATACAATCACGGCGAACATCGCCAACTCGCATTACAATTCGTTCCAGGCTTCTGTCGAAAGAAAAGCATCTGACGTTACCTTTCTGTTAGCGTATACGTGGTCGAAAGCCATTGACAATGCATCGGGCTTTAACGACTGGGTGAACTTTAGCAACTACCGGCTGAGCCGCGCACTTTCTTCCTATGACATAACGCACAATTTTGTAGCGAGCTATAACTGGAATCTTCCTCTGGACCGAGCATTTCCGGGCGCATCGAAGCGACTCACCCAAGGATGGAACGTAGTCGGAGTGAGCCGGTTTGCTACGGGCTTCCCGATTACGTTAAGCCAAAGTTCGGGCGATCAATCGTTAACGGGCGATGCCGCTAACGATACTCCTGACCTCGTGGGGAAAGTGCATATTCAGAACGCGCACAATCCAGGGCCTAATGGACCGAATACCTACTTCCTTCCCGATGCGTTCGCGACGGAATCGTATGCCGGCTTCGGTACGGCCAATCGGCGTTTCTTTCATGGCCCAGGATTTCTGAACACCGATTTTGCTCTCGAGAAGAATACGACTTTGAGAGAATCGATGGCCATTCAGTTCCGGGCCGAGTTCTTCAACATCTTCAACCATACGCAGTTTCAGAATCCAAACGGCAACTTCAGCAGCAGCCAATTCGGCGTAGTTACGTCGGCGCGCGACCCGCGGATTGGCCAGCTCAGTCTGAAGTTCCTGTTTTAGGATGGGCGTTGGGATTGAAACCATTGTTCCCGCTTCTGCTGCTGGCAGGACTCGCAGCAGGGGCAGACACAGCCGTAGACGCTTACAACCGGGGCCTTGCGTTCAAGTACAAGGGCGATGCTGCCCGAGCGATTGAAGAGTTCTCGGAAGCTCTTCAGGCCAAGCCGGACTGGTCTCTCGCTCACTACGCATTGGGAGCCGCGTATTTCGACCGAGGCGATCAGGCGCGCGGCGAAGTGGAGTTGCGGCGGGCCATTGAACTGGATCCGAACAATATTGCGGCGCGGCGCTTTCTCGGGAACGTGCTGGTCAAACAGAATCGTCTTCCTCAGGCCATTGAACAATTTAACGCGGCACTGCGGGTTGAACCGAACGACGTGCGAACAAGAGCACAACTTGGACTGGCGTACCTGAAAGACGGCGAGCCTGTAAAAGCAGCTGCCGAGTTTGGTCGATATACCGCAGCGCAGCCTCGGGATGCGGAAGCCGAATACCATCTAGGCATTGCGCTTGGTCAGTCGGGTGACGTCGAGGGCGCATTGGGAGCGTTCCGGCATGCGGTCTCGCTTGATCCGAACTTTGGACCGGCACACGGGAGTCTCGGAGTGGCTTTACGACGGAAGGGCGATGAGACCGGTGCGTTGCGTGAGTTCCGACAGGCTGTCCGCCTGATGCCCGAAGATCCTATTGCGTTATGCGACCTGGGTATGGCGCTTAAGCAGGCCGGCGATATCGATGGCGCTATCAGCACCCTGCGGCGAGCGTTGGAGCTTAACCCGGATTTCGAGCGGGCAAAGTACGTGCTGGGCATTGCTCTCCAGATGAAGGGCCAGCGTGCCGAAGCATCGGCTGCAATGCAAAATATTCGCGAACTGCACCAATCGCGGACGAGTTTGGCACAGAGCAAGAAGTTGATTCTGGAGGGGGTGGAGCTGCTGAAGGTGCAACGGTTCGATGAAGCAAAAAGCGACTTGGAACAATCCGCGAAGCTCACGCCCGATCTGCCCGAAAGTTATTACCATTTGGGCCGCGCGGAACAAATGCTCGGCGAAAGGGACGCTGCGGTTGCTGCGCTCACGAGAGCGTTGCAGCTCAAGCCGGATTACGGCGAAGCGCATATGGCGCTCGGTTTGATTTACGCTCGTCTCGACCGGTCAGAAGCGGCCGAGCAAGAGCTGCGCGCAGCCGTGCTGAGCGACCCCGATCTAGCAGATGCACATTACAATCTAGGGCTACTGCTCGCTTCCGCCGGAAAGACCAACGAGGCGATTGCCGAGCTTTCAAACGCGCTCTCGCTCGACCCTGGAAATCTGGAAGCGCGCATGTTGGCCGGCAATCTGTGGGCCGACCGAAATCAGATGGAGAAGGCGGCTCAGGCTTATGAAGAGGTGATCCGACGGTCGCCGCAATTTGCCGAAGCATATAACAATCTCGGGTTGCTCTTTCTGAAAAAGGGAGATCTCTCTGAGGCGAGGAACGAGTTAGAGCAAGCAGTTCAGAAGAAGCCGACCTATGCCGCTGCGCACTATAATCTTGGGTTAGCACTCACGCAACTGGGTGAGACGGGAAGTGCGCGGGAGCAGTTTAAGACGGCTCGCGAACTCGATCCTGGGTTGAAGGTCGAAGAGCAGGCTCATTGATGGAAGAGTGGAGAGAAGGAGAGCGAATGAAACGTACAAGCACCCGTCGCACCGTATTGGGAAGTGCTGGTCGATTTCTGGCTGCGATCGGTATCGCGCCGCACTCTCAAGCGGTTTCAGCTGAGGAAGACTACTACGACAAGCTCGGAGTCGAAAAAATCGTCAATGCTGCGGGAACATATACCGTCCTGACCGCTGCGACAATGCCTCCACAGGTACAAGCTGCCGTTGCAAGAGCGGCAAAGCATCCCGTTCGCCTTATCGATCTGCAGACAAAAGCAGGTGAATATCTGGCAAAACGTCTGCGCTGTGAGGCGGCCATGGTAACGGCGGGCGCATCCTCCGCATTGACACTCGGAACGGCTGCCGCGATCGGAGTGATGAATGACGCTCGCATTCAAGCGGTACCGGCCAAAGTGAGTGAGCTCAAAAAAAACGAGGTGGTGATTCAGAAGGCGCACAGGTACTCGTACGATCATGCGATCGAGAACTGCGGCGCTCGTTTCGTCGAAGTCGAATCGCTGGATGATTATAAAAAGGCATTCACCGATCGCACCGTGATGGCGCATTTCTTCAATGCCGGGGAGGGCGGTCAGATCAGCCGTGAAGACTGGGTGCGAGTGGCGCGCGAACATCGTGTGCCCAGTTTCAATGACGCCGCCGCAGATGTGCCGCCTATTTCGAATCTGTGGAACTACACCGGGCTCGGGTTTGATCTTGTAACGTTTTCGGGCGGTAAAGGGATTCGCGGACCGCAGAATGCAGGTCTGCTACTCGGTCGCAAGGATCTGATAACGGCTGCGGCAGCCACGAACAATCCTTTCGACGAAGGGGTCGGACGAGGTATGAAGGTGGCGAAGGAGCAGATTGTCGGCATGGTGGCCGCGGTCGATTGGCTGCTGAGCCAGTCGGACGAAAGCATGCAGGCAGAGTTTCAACAGCGAGCAGATCGAATCGCGGCCGAACTGAAACGCATACCCACCCTTCAGTCACACATCCTGGTTCCATCCGTTGCGAATCATGTGCCTCATCTTGTATTGAGCTACGATCAGGCGCGCGTGCGGGTTTCGCCACTCGAAGTCGCCAGACAATTACGTAAGGGCACGCCTAGTATCGAACTCAACCCGTCAACTGGCCGCCGGCAAGGTTCGGCGGGATTAATCTCAGACGAGAACACCATTGTAGTGGGCGTCTGGATGCTTGAGCCGGGCAGAAGACATGATCGTGGCACGGCGTCTGCGCGAGGTGTTGTCCTCAGCAGTCCAGTCCTAAAGCGGTTCGCATGACCGGCTCGTCAGGCGGCCACTCCGGTTTCAGGATCGAGCAACTCAGCACTGCTGATCCTACGGCAACCGAACAGATCCGGCAAGGCCTCACGTCTTACAACAGGTCGCAGATTCCTGATAAGGGCCATGCACCTGTGTTGCTCACATTGGTTGCAGAGGATGGCACGTTTTCCGGGGGTCTCAGCGGGCATGTTTCATACGGCTGGCTATTCGTCGAGCTGCTGTGGGTAACGGAAGAGGCGCGGTGTAAAGGTCAAGGGCGCAGTCTGATGCTTGCGGCCGAAAAAATGGCGCGAAGCCAGGGTGCGCAGCACGCCTGGGTAGACACCTTCAGCTTTCAGGCTCGCAGCTTCTATGAAAAGCTCGGGTATGTAGTCTTCGGAGAGCTTGAAGATTATCCGCCGGGGCACTCCCGCTATTTTCTACGCAAGCGGCTTTGAGCTGCGTATCCGACCTGAGACCTAGGTGACAGAACGTACCGGACAGAAAATATTTAGCTCCCCGGTCGGATCTGGGTCTCTATCTCAGAGAGTATTTGGTACCCATGAGAAGATCCGCCATTTTCTCGTCCGCTTCCCGTCTTATTGCCCGTACTTCCGCCAGGCACGGCTGGCGAGAAAATGCGCTTCCCCGACTTAGAGCTGCACACGGATTTCGTTGCATCGAGGAAGTATCGTTCTCGCGTTGCTGCAAACTGAAGGGAAAGCTCTAACGATGCCGCTGACCACAAGAGAGCCTTCCCCGCCGCATCCTGAAGCGCATTGGCGAAGGCTTCATAGAAATGTTCGTTCGGCACGAGGATATTGAGGAGGATGGGGGATACGCGGCCGGAAGCGATACCCACAAATTACTGTGCACCCCGCCGCTTGGAGAATCGTGGAAGTTGACACCCACAGCAGGACAGCTTGACTGAAGCCTCCGGCCTTTTAGGCGTTCGATGGCCGGATAGTGCCGCCTGTCGTTACGCGCGGCGATCGATAGTTCAGGCTCGCATGTTGCTGGCTGGGATTTCGTACTTTCGATGCGCGCCCATTTTCGCGCATTCGCTTATCCGCTTCCGCCCAGGACGGCAGGTTCAACTCCAGCTGACTCCAGTGGACCACAGACGCTTCATCGCACCAGTCCAGAAGGCGTGGCATCGCGCTTCGATGAGCACCTGTTGTCATGTAACCTCGCATGCTCTCCTGGCTTTCCCACGATGTCATGGTCCAGAACGTCCAATCGCGATCCGCCAAAAGTGACCCTCCCTTAAATCCTGACGATCTTTTGACCTGCCTGAGTGAGCGGAAGGTATAGATCACGAAGGATGGAAGGAAGCGCAGCGACCGGATTCGAAGTCTTGTAATGCTGATGAAAAGCATAGATACCGAAAATATGATGACATTCCATCATCGGACCTTTCGTGCGGCTGTTCTGGCATATTTTCGATTTGCAAGTATGTCACAGAGGCAATTGTTGCCGAACATGGGCATACTGGAACTTGAACAGCTGACATGAATCCCCTATAGTGTTTTGAGCAGCATTCGCCGAGGATCTCACTTTCGCCGAGTTGACTTTGTTGAATTCCGCATTGTCTCTGACTGTGAAGTTACTAATCGGCAATTGAACAGCTGAGGTATGCGAGTCAAACTAGAAAGGGCCGAGACACTATGAAGGGATTTAAACAATTTGTTTTACGCGGCAACGTACTCGATCTTGCTGTAGCCGTGGTCATGGGAGCGGCATTCGGTGCGGTTGTTACCGCGTTGGTTAAAGATCTGATCACGCCGATCATCGCCGCACTGGTCGGCAAACCGGACTTCTCGAGCATCATGTTCACCGTGAACGGAAGCAAGTTCCTGATCGGAGACTTCATAAATGCGGTGGTGTCCTTTTTGTTGATAGCCGCTGCTGTGTACTTTTTTGTAGTGCTCCCAGTGAACACACTGATGGCGCGCATCAAACGCGGTGAGGCGATTCCCGATCCAACGACCAAAAAGTGCCCGGAATGCCTGAGCGAAGTGCCTATTGCCGCACGCCGTTGCGCCTTCTGTACTTCCTCGCTCGAAACTGTAAAGCGATAGCTGTATTTACTCCGCAAGAGCCGATCGCCCGGACTTACGTTCCATGAAGGAGCGGCTCAGTAACCGCGCGGCCAGAGACTAACGATCGATGCAAGCGACTGGATAGCTCAGGCGCGGGCGATCCGACAAAGCACGATCACTAAAGTAGAACCGATGCGGAATTGTCGCTTCGGGGCAAGAGTACCCGGTACCCGCGTCGCCGACCTTCACGATCCATACCGCTACTCCCGGTCTCATTGACGCGCATGCCCACATTGCAGACGGAGGGATCGCCGGACTCGTCTCTGACGATTACCGGCCGATGATGAGAGCTACCCTGATGGTGAGGCGGTCGTGCATGAGTGAGTTGGTCGGAGGTTTCAGCCAGTTAGGCTGGGTTGCGCTAAAGGCTCTGCTGCTTTACCTGACCGCGGTATTCGGATTTCGGTTAGGCGAGAGGCGAACCCTGGCCGAAATGTCTGCATTCGACTTTGTCGCGGCAGTGGCCGTAGGCGCCATCGTCGGCCGCGTGCCCAATGCGAGTACAACAAGCTACATCGCCGGGGCCACAACGCTACTTACGGTACTCGTCTCGCATCGCATCGTTGCCAAGCTCAGGCAGTTTCCAAGCGTTGCCACCATGTTCGATCACCCGCCCAGGGTACTCGTATCAAGAGGACAAGTTTTGGATTCGGAACTCCGGCGAGCGGGATTGACGAAAAATGACCTGTATGGGCTGCTCCGCCAGCACGGCATATTGAACTTAAAAGACGCTTACCTGGTTATCTTCGAACAGCGTGGAAGATTGTCTGTCATACGGCAAGCCGATGTGCACGAATCGCAAGCGGAGCTTATCCGAGACATGCAGTAACGGTAAAAGTACCTGAATGGATTACCAGGTGCTGTTTTGAAGGGGCTCGGCATCGTATCTATATAATCGGCAATGCCAAACCATAACGACTTCTCTCCGATGAACTGGCCGGTTCTGCGCCAGCTCAAGAACAAGGACGTATTCGGGCTGGGCGAATCAGCGGCCTCCGCTCGAACGGAATCTTTAGCCGCTCGAACCACTAAGGCCGACAAGGTGGTCGACTCTGTTTGTCCTTACTGCGCCGTGGGTTGTGCGCAATCCGTGTACGTGCAGGACGAAAAGATCATCAACATCGAAGGCGATCCGCGCTCACCCATTTCGCAGGGTTGTCTTTGTCCGAAAGGAGCCGCTACTTTTCAACTCGTCACGGGCAGTCATCGCGTGAGCGACGTTCTTTATCGTCGTCCCTACGGCACCGAATGGGAAAAGATTCCGCTCGATCGCGCCATGGATATGGTTGCCGAACGAGTGAAGAAAACGCGTGACGCCCATTGGGAATCGGAGGACAAAGAGGGCGAACTTCTCAACCGCACCATGGCGATTGCCCATTTAGGCGGCGCCACGCTCGATAACGAAGAGAACTATCTAATTAAGAAGCTCTTCAGCTCGCTCGGCATCATTCAGATAGAAAATCAGGCCCGTATTTGACACTCCTCCACGGTCCCCAGTTTGGGGACTTCGTTCGGTAGAGGGGGAGCGACCGACTATCCCGCCGATTTGCAGCACGCGGACGTCATCGTCATCGAAGGCTCAAATATGGCGGAGTGTCATCCCGTTGCATTTCGCTGGGTAATGAAAGCGCGCGAGCGTGGCGCGATTTTAATCCATGTCGATCCTCGCTTCACTCGCACCAGTGCGGTAGCGGACATCCATGTGCCCATCCGCGCCGGTAGCGATATCGCCTTTCTCGGCGGAATCATTAACTACATTGTGGAGAACGAGCGCTACTTCGCGGAATACGTTATCAACTATACGAACGCACCCGCGATCATCAACGATAAGTTCGAAGATACAGAAGACAATGACGGTCTGTTCAGTGGCTGGAGCGTAAAGAAGGGACAATACGAGACCAGCACTTGGATGTACGAAGGTGTCGATCCGTCACCGGCGGGCGGCGCGCGCGAATCCACTAAGGGTGATAAAGGCAAACCGATTCAAAGCCATCCCATTCAGGCCGAACACACCGACCCGACGCTCCAGCATCCCCGTTGTGTTTTCCAGATACTGAAACGGCACTACTCGCGCTACACGCCTGCGATGGTGGAAGAGACCTGCGGCATTCCGCAACAGCTGTTTTTGAAGGTTGCCGAAACGCTGTGCAAGAACTCGGGCCGTGAGAAAACGGGCGCATTCGCTTATGCGGTCGGTTGGACGCAGCACACGGTTGGTGTGCAGTACATCCGCGCGGCGGCGATTATCCAGAGTTTGCTCGGGAACATGGGGCGCCCCGGCGGCGGCATCGTCGCGCTCCGTGGGCACGCATCCATTCAAGGCTCGACCGATATCCCGACCCTTTACAACCTTCTGCCCGGCTATTTGCCAATGCCAAAAGCCAAGCACGACAAAGACTTTGACACTTGGTGCAGGCTCAACACCTCGCCTTCAGGCTGGTGGGGTGAGTTTCCGAAGTACGGCGTCTCGTTATTGAGGGCCTGGTATGGCGAAGCGGCCACGAAAGAAAATGGATGGTGCTTCGACCACCTGCCGCGAGCGACCGGCGATCACTCGCACATGAACACGGTCGCTGACATGGCAGACGGCACGGTCAAAGGTTATTTCGTGATGGGCGAAAATCCTGTCGTGGGCTCGATGAATGGGCCACTTCAGCGCAAAGGCCTGCGAGCGTTGGAGTGGCTGGTCGTCCGCGACTTCCAACTCACCGAAACAGCCGACTTCTGGCGCGAAGCTCCGGAAATTCAACATGGGGATGTGAAGCCGAAGGACATCGGAACCGAAGTGTTCTTCTTCCCGGCCGCCGCTCACACAGAAAAGGACGGCAGCTTTACTAATACGCAACGTCTTTTGCAATGGCACCACAAAGCGGTCGAGCCGAAGGGCGATACACGGAGTGAACTGGACTTTGTCTACAAGCTCGGCCTGCGCTTAAAGAATCTATATCGCAAAGAGTTCGATGAACAGCGCAACTGGCCGATTCGCGATCTTCAATGGCACTATCCAACTCAAGGGAAGTTGAATGAGCCCAGTGCCGAAGCGGTCCTCCATGAAATTAACGGCTACACCATCGCGGACGGCAAACCAGTCGAGGGCTTTACCGCTTTAAAAGAAGATGGTTCCACTGCTTGCGGGTGCTGGATCTACTCGGGCGCTTATCGCGATGGCGTGAACATGCCGGCGCGCCGCAAACCTTACTGGGAGCAGAACTACATCGCTCCGGAGTGGGCCTGGGCTTGGCCGCACAATCGCCGTATTTTATATAACCGCGCATCCGCCGACCTTGAGGGCAAGCCCTGGTCAGAGGCCAAAAAATTGGTCTGGTGGGATGAGCAAAAACAGGAATGGGTTGGCCTCGACACGCCGGACTTCATCGTTGACCGTCCTCCCTCTTACCGGCCCGGTCCCGATGCGCGCGGTAAAGACACCATCTCCGGAATCGACCCGTTTGTGATGCAGTCGGACGGTAAGGCTTGGCTTTACGTCGCTTCTGGTTTGCAGGATGGACCGTTGCCGACGCACTACGAACCGCAGGAGTCAGTGGTCAAAAATCCGCTCTATGGACAGCAGTGCAACCCGGAGCGCATGGAGTGGCTGCGTGGTGACAATCCGTATCATCGCCCCTACGACGACAAAAAGTTTCCATATCTCGTTACTACATACCGTCTAACGGAGCACCACACGGCGGGCGGTATGAGCCGCTGGGTTTCGTGGCTGTCGGAGCTACAGCCGGAGATGTTCTGCGAAATCTCACCCGAACTGGCTGCGCTGCACAAGCTCGAGAACGGCGGCTGGGCCACGATCCGCACCGCGCGAGGTGAGATTGAAGCTCGCGTATTAGTCACCAGACGCATACGTCCTTTGACAATCAAAGGACGCACTGTTCATCAGATCGGATTGCCATATCACTGGTCTAGCAAAGGTCTGGTTCGTGGCGACTCGGTGAATGAGCTGACCGGCTTCGTTGCCGATCCGAATGTATCCATTCAGGAATCGAAAGCCTTCACCGCCAACATTGAAGCGGGCCGCACCAGCAAGAAACGCCGCCCCGCAACTACGAGCGGCTGGTTCGGGCGGCCGAAACATCCAGAGGCGAGAAAACGCGATCTGCTTAAAGCTCGGCATAAACCGGAGAGCAAGCACGGCTTCAAAGCGGAAGCGACGAAGGAAGGAAACTAACGTTGTCGGAAACAAAGAAAGGTTTCTTTACCGATACGACGCTGTGCATTGGCTGTAAGGCATGCGAGGTGGCTTGTAAGCAATGGAATCAATTGCCGGACGACGGCTTCCTGTTTACCGGCATGTCTTACGACAACACCATCCACCTTGGCGCTTCGACGTGGCGGCATGTCGCTTTTGTGGAACGCCCCATGGCACTGCATCCGGATCAGGACGGAGCATTTTCGTGGCTGTTTTCTTCCGATGTTTGCAAGCACTGCGCCCGCGCCGGGTGCCTGGAGAGCTGCCCGACCGGCGCTATCATTCGCACTGAGTTCGATAGCGTGTATGTTCAGCCCGATATCTGCAACGGCTGCGGCTACTGCATTGTGAACTGCCCTTTCGGAGTCATCGATCGTCAGGAGAACGATGGCCGGGCCTGGAAGTGCACCTTGTGTTACGACCGGCTGCGTGAAGATATGCTTCCCGCTTGCGCGAAGGCTTGCCCCACCGAGTCGATCAAGTTCGGAGATCTCGACACGCTACACCAGCAGGCACAAGAGCGCGTCGATCGACTGCACGAAGACGGAATGAAAGACGCCTATCTATACGGCGCGAGTGCTGAGGATCAGCCCGGTACAGAAGGCTTGAACGCATTCTTTCTTCTGGTAGACAAGCCGGAGGTTTACAATTTGCCTCCCGACCCCGTTGTGCCTACGAAGAAGGTGAAAGAGGCGTGGTATTCGATGGCCGCTACCGCCGCAGCTATGGCAGTACTCGCCGTGGGCACGGCCTTGTTTGCGTCGAAGGACGGCCGCGCCTGATGATCGAACGTTACGGCAATTCAATCGAGCCTGTTTACACAGACGGTCGCGACATAGATCTCGAACTTGGAAGACTGCTAGGCGAAGGCGCTCAACAGATCTCAAAAGGCGCGGCTGACAAGCATATCGAGGAGATGTCGGAAACCTGGGAGCAACTCCCGGAGCCGACCGCGGATGATCCGACCTACTATGAGCGGCGCATGCTCCAGGAGTCCGTATGGAGTTGGGCCATTCCGCTCTACTATTACGTGGGCGGGCTCTCGGGTGCATCTATGGCTCTCGCTGCTGCTGTCACGCTGAAGAAAGACGAATCGCTCGACGAGTTCGTACAACGTTGTCACACCCTCGGCTTCGTGGGAACGGTCGTCAGTGGCGGCCTTCTGATCTATGATCTCGGCCGGCCCATGCGCTTTCTAAACATGCTGCGCGTGTTCCGGCCCACGTCGCCAATGAATATGGGAGCGTGGATCCTGAGTGCAACAGGCGGCACGGCGTTTATGACCGTAGCTTTACGGCGTCAGCGCGGCCTGCTTGGAGTCATTGGCGAAACTTTTGGAATCGTCTCCGGTTTTTTTGGTCTTGGCTTGGCCACTTACACGGGCGTCCTAGTGGCAAATACGGCAGTTCCTGTTTGGCAGGCTTCCAGAAAAACGCTTCCCGCACTTTTCGGTTCTTCAGCTGTTGCTAGCTTGGGGTGCCTCTTCGATATGTTCGGAGCGAAGACCCCTGCAAGCACTTTCGGCATGATCGGACGAGGCGCGGAATTGGCCGCCGGTTTTTGCATGGAGCACGAAGCCGGCGCAGTGCAGCGGGTCGGCCGCCCCTTGAAGCGAGGACTCAGCGGCGTGATGTTTCGCACTTCGACTCTGCTCACGGGCGTTAGCCTTGTCTTGGCTCTATGGCCTAAGGGCACGCGAAATAGAAAGATTGTATCGGGTGTTCTCGGAAGCCTCGGATCGCTTCTCATGCGCTTCAGTGTCGAACAAGCGGGCAAAGCTTCTGCTCGTGATCCGCGGGCTTCCTTTCATGCGCAGCGGCAAAGGACAATTTAAGACTAGCCAGCTCAGCGAATTCTAACCTCAAACCGCTGCGCTCTGCCTCGCTGCTCTCGATTCGGCGAAAGAAAAAACTGCACACGTGTGCCGGGTCGGCAGTCGGAGACGGGCAGCACCGCCCATCGCACGCCTAACCCGGAATCAATCGTCGCAAGCTGTGTTGTGGCTCTCCCGCCATCGATACTCCAACGGACGCTCATTGCATCCGGTGATTCCACTCGCAGGTTCTTTCCCGCCAAAATGTATGCCCGTTGCTGCCGCTCGGTCCAGATCTGGTACGGAGATGTTCTCTTCTCGACTAGATATCGCTGCACCGTCTGCGGCGGCGTGTCCCACACCTTGTGTTCTTTGAGTGAGCGAAGAAGCTTCACATACTCGGCGTGAGCCCATTGTTTGAGCGAGCGTCAATGAACTTTACGGTATTCAGAATCTTGGGCGTTCGAGCCCAGCCAAACCTGATATCCGGGAAATAGAGTTCGCTTAAAACACCTTCGGTGATCGTGAACCAAACACGACTTTGGAGCGATACCGCCGTTCCCACCGCTGTTTTCGCTCCAGAACTCCAGGAGGGGTCAACACCAGGCCTGCCGGGTGCTGGCTTCTGGTGATCCAGTCTGGTTGTGTCATGTTTCTCGATGTCGGAGCTCATGGGTCTTTATATACAGGCGTTTTTACTTGCCGCCCAGCGGCAGCACCCAGCCGCGAGTCATGTAGTCTCCAAGCGTCAGGCTAACCATAATCAGAAACCAGATAATGCCGCCGGCCATAATGACCCGCACAACTTTCGCCTCATAGAGCGCGTGCATGAAAAAGGCGGCGATCAAAGTGGCTTTCGCCGCGGCAATAGTGATTGCGATGACCATGCTGAACGGGCCCAGATCGATAAAGCCGATCAGCGTCGTCGCGAGAGCCAGGCCCAACAAAGACGCGAAGGTGAGCGCATACGTTCGCCGGGATACCGTTGGCTGCTTCATCTGAGGTGTAACCCCGAGATGTAAAAAATGGCGTAGAGAAACACCCAGACAATATCGATGAAATGCCAGTACAGACCGCTTAACTCCACTGGCGTGTAGTAGTCGGCGGTGAAGCTGCCGAGAACAGCTCGAAAAGTAATCACCGACAGTAACCCGATGCCGATCGTCATGTGAACCGCATGGAGCCCGGTCATTATGAAATAGAAGACAAAGAACATCTGAAATTCCGGCGCGTGCGGGCCTGTGTAGTTAAACCAGAGAGCCGGAACTTTGTGGTCGCGGAAATGGTCGTAGTATTCCGTGAACTTGATCCCGAGGAAGAGCGCGCCGATCGCCATCGTCGCAAGCAGAAACAGAATCAGCAGCTTTTGATTGCCGATCTCTGCGTTGTATACGGCCATCGCCATGGTGAAGCTGCTGCAGATCAACACGCCGGTGTTAATTGCCCCAAGCAAGATCTCCATATGTGCGCTCGCCGCATCGAAAGCGGCGGGATGGCTGAGGCGATAAACCGTGAATGCGGTAAACAGCCCGCCGAAGAGCAGCACTTCGGTGACAAGGAAGATCCACATTCCGATCGTGGCAGTCTGGCGCTGCTGCTCAGGAGTGGCAAATTGCTCGCGAAGTTCCAGGCGGGTTTCGTGAGTCGCAACTGCGGATTCAGACAAGGCCCAGTTCCTCCTTCATCGCCTCGTAGTCATAAGCTCGGTAGTTCACGACGGGCGTGACTTCGAAGTTATGCTTCGGCGGGGGCGACGATGTCTTCCACTCAAGACCGGTCGCACGCCAAGGATTTGCCGGAGCGGGGCGACCGTATTTCCAGGACCAAAGCAGGTAAAAGAGCGGCAGAACATATCCAACGCCCAGTATCGTCGCGCCTGCCGTTGAGAGCACATTCAGCATCTGGAACTCTTCCGGGTAAGCCGCGTAGCGCCGCGGCATTCCCAGATATCCGAGAACAAATTGCGGGAAGAACGTAAGATTGAAACCGAGAAAGACAGTTAGAGCCGATATCTTGGCCAAACCTTCGGGATACATTTTCCCGCTGATCTTGGGCCACCAGTAGTGAACGCCGCCTAAATAGGCCATTACAGTTCCGCCCACCATGATGTAGTGAAAATGGGCGACGACGAAATAGGTATCCGTAACATGCACGTCCAATCCGAGCGCGGCGAGAAAGAGTCCTGTCATGCCTCCGATCGTGAACAGTCCGACAAAGCCGATTGCATAGAGCATCGGAGTATCCCAGGAAACCGATCCCTTATAAATGGTGGCAGTCCAGTTGAATACTTTGATTGCCGACGGTATTGCGACAAAGTAACTTAATAACGAGAATGTCAGGGCGGAGTAAATGGAGGTGCCGGCGACGAACATATGATGACCCCAAACCAAAAACCCGAGGATCGCAATAGCCATGCTCGAGAAGGCTACCGCCTTATATCCAAACAAGGGCTTCCGCGAAAATGCGGGGATGATTTCGGTGACCACGGCGAAAGCCGGCAGCACCATAATGTAAACGGCCGGGTGTGAATAGAACCAGAACATGTGTTGAAAAAGCACGGGATCTCCGCCCAGCGCGGGATCGAAGATGCCTACCTGGAACACGCGTTCTACGGCAACCATCAACAGCGTGATTGCTAATACGGGGGTGGCCAGCACGAAAATAATGCTGGTGGCGTACATCGACCAGATGAAGATCGGCAGCCGGAACCAGGTGAGTCCGGGAGCGCGCATGCGGTGGATCGTTGCGATAAAGTTCACCCCGGTCATGATGGTCGAAAACCCGTTGATGAAAATTCCAATCGCGGCCGCTGTCACGTAAGTGGTTGAGTAAGTCGTGCTGAAAGGCGTATAAAAGGTCCAGCCGCTATCTACGCCGCCGCGGAACAGCGCGTATACTGTTACGCACCCGCCCAGCATGAAGACGTACCAGCTAAACAGGTTGAGTTTGGGAAACGCCAGATCCTTCGCCCCGATCACCATCGGAATGAAAAAATTGCCCAGAGTATTCGGAATCGAAGGAATCAGGAAAAACCAGACCATGATGATCCCATGCATGGTGAATAGCTTGTTATACGTCTCCGCAGTGACGAGCTGACTGCGCGGCGTCAGAAGATTCAGTCGCATGAGCAGCGCAAAAAAGCTTCCGAGAAAGAAAAAGGCGGTTATCGAAGCCGTGTACAAAATGGCGATCCGCTTGTGGTCCGTGCTGAACAACCAGGACAGGATGCCTTGCTTCTCGGTCAGATAGTTCTTCTTGACCTGTGTTCCAACGGTTTGTAGTAGCATCAGCGCGCCTCCACTTGCGAACCGGAGATCGAGGTAGCGCCAGGGCCCGCGATGCCTTTTTCGGTTCCATAGTTCTTCGGGGTAGTGCCGGAACTCGAGGGCTGTTGTGTCCCAGGTGCCGGGCCAATTGCTTTTATAAAGGAAATCAACGCAATCAGCTGTTCTTCTGATAGCTGGCCCGTGAAGTTAGGCATGATGTTAGGCGCGAATCCGTAAACGATTTTTGCGTTTGGGTTCAGAATGGATTCACGCAGATAAGAGTCATCGGCGATCACCGTGCGACCATCCGCTATCTGTACCGGATGATTATAGAGATTCCGTAGATCGGGACAGCGGCCCTGGTTGTCAAAGTGATGGCAGTTCGAGCAGCCGAACTGGTGGTAAAACTTTTCTCCCTGGGAGGCAAGCGACCCTTCGGCGGCGCCGTCCGTAAGCCAGCGCTGATAATCTTCTGGCGACATTGCATACACCCAGCCGATCATGCCCGAATGCTTGGTGCCGCAATATTCGGCGCAGAACAGATGATACTTGCCAGGCTTGGTCGCCTCGAACCACGTCGTCTCATAGCGTCCGGGCAACACGTCCTGCTTGGTCCGAAAAGCCGGCACGAAAAAGCTATGAATCACGTCTTCGGAGGTCATGATGAGCTTCACTGGACGACCCACGGGTATGTGCAGGGTGTTGATCTCGCGCTGGCCTTCCGGATGTTGAATCTTCCACATCCATTGCCTGCCGACCGCATACATGTTGATCGTGTTATCGGGCGGTCGTTCGATTTCGAAATAGAGCTTCGCTCCCCAGGCGAACATGCCCATGAAAAAGAAAAACGGAATGACAATCCACGCAGTCTCCGCGGGAATGTAATTGCGCCTCTGATTTCCCATCTCATTCTCGTGCTTCCGGTGATAGCGGATCGCCGAGTAGATCAGAAAAACTGCAATTGCCGTGGCGACCGTCGCACACAGGACGACCATCAAGATGAAAAAGAAGTTCACCTCGCCCGACACGGACGAGCCTGAGTCCGGGAAAAATCGAAGCCTCGGAGTCATAAATGCCCAGCTTTCTTGAGAGGACCGGCATACTGCTGCAAATCCCGGCGCCAGAGCCATGTCAAGGTGACGATCAGAACTATCAGCAGGAGCCCGGAGGTGATTTTAAGAAGATTCACCACGACAGCGCCATATTTGCCGGTCTTCGGATCGTAGTGATAGCAAAAGAGCAACACTTGATCGACGGGAGAGCCGATGCGCTCGTGTGACGCTTCTACAAGAGAAAGCTTTAAATCCTTGGGCTCATAATCGACTCCGTATAGATAGCGGGAGACTCGACCCTCGGGCGTCAGCACGGTAATTCCGCTCGCGTGAAAATACATCTTGCTGGCCGGATCGTAGCGGTAATGAAAGCCGATAGCTTCGGTAACAGCCTTAATCGAAGACTCGGAGCCGACTAGAAAGTTCCAACCCGCCAGGCCTGCCTTTTTCGAATAACTGCGAGAATATAACTCCTGCTTTGCCGCGGCGTCTTGCGGCGTTTCCGCCGGATTGATGCTGACTGCGACAATCTCGAAATCGCGGCCCGGTTCGAGCGAGAGCGGACGCAGACCCCTCACAATCCCACTGAGAATTTGGCTGCACAGCATGGGACAGCGATAGTAAACAGTGGCCAGGATGACCGGCTTGCCGCGAAAATATTTCCCCAGGCGCACCGGAGCGCCGTTTTCGTCGCGGAAGATGGTGTCGAGCGGCACAGCGGCATCCAGCTTCTGATCGAAAGCTATACCACTCAACTCACGCGGCAAGTGTGGCGCGGAAGCATTTACCGAGGCATAAAGCGATGGTAGGAAAACCAGCGAGGCAATCAAGGCACTTCGAGCAAAAAAGCGCATCATCTTGGTTCCGGCTCGACTTTCCCTTCAAAACCCGTTAGCCGCGAACCCTCCTCGGGAGGTGTAAGGGTTGCGTTCGGGGCCAGCTTCTGTGGCGGAATTCCGCGCTGGGCAACCAGCCGCATTGCTTGCTCGATCGGGATCGCTAGTTCGCCATGACCTTGATCGATCCAGTGATAGTGGTTCAGTTCCCAATCCTCCCTTGCGCGCATTGCTTTGAGGTCTTGCGGCGGTGATTGCTGTAGTCGCGGTTGCGGAGGCAGCGCTTCCCGAGTAGCCGTTACCGGCAAAGGGGGCGGACTAACTCGGGCACGCTCATGAGAAAAGTAGCTTAATACGAAATACAAAATGCCGACTACGATCCAAATGCCGGCGAGTACGCCCACGCCGCCCAGAAACACACCGCGGCTGCTGATGTCGCTGGTTTCGAAATGTGTATCTGGGTGCCGCGGTTCGCCTTCGCGCCCGGCACTCGCCACACCCTCGATCGCGCCTTCTACCGAACCGGCCATCCTGCCGATCGAGCTGGCGATTCCATGCAACACACCCTTGTCAGTCGTCTTCATGATGCAAAGCCTTTTCTAAGTTGGGCGCGTGAACCGGCAGCAGCGGCCGGTTCTGCAGCTGCCACGCAAACGATGCGATCCACAATCCGCCGAGTGCTAGAGGGACTGAAAAGTTAAGCCAGTGAATGCGCAAACCACGCTGGTAGTAGCTAGGCATGACGATCCACATCAGATCGACAAACCTCATAACAATAATGATGCCCACCACAGAGCAGAGTGCTGTCACATTACGCTTGAGCGGTCTCGATAACAACAGCAGAAACGGAACAATGAACTCGAACAGAATCAAGGCAACGCCGAGCCAACCCCATGAAGTAGCGAAGCGCCGCAGATACCAGGGAATCTCATCGGTAAGGTTGCCTGCCCAAACAATAAGCAGCTGTGAGAAAGAGAAGTATGCCCAAACCATGACAAACGTCAGCAGCAGCTTGCCTAAATCGTGCAGATGCGAGGCTTTGAATCTGCTGGCCAAAGGCTCGCGCCGGGCAAGCAGGGCCATCGCAATGATGATGAACGCAAATGCGGTCAATCCCTGGTTCGCAACAAACAAAAATCCCCACATGGTCGAATACCAGTCGGTTTCAAGCGACTCCGCCCAATCCACCGCCGAAAAGGTAACCGTAAAAACATAGAGAATCAATCCCGGCGCGCTGATCGCTGCCAGCCGCTTCTCGAAACCACCGCGCTCGTCCTGCTCAGCCGACCATTTGTTCAAGAAAAAGGCAAAGACACCCCAGATCAGGAAGTAAATCACGGCCCGCACCAGAAACATGGGAGTGTTCATATAGCCGGCGCGGTGATGCAAAACATATTCGTTCTGAACTAGGTTGCTGTGCGCCCAATCGTAAAGATGTGGAATGCCGATAGCGACCGGAATGAACAAAAGCGCCAGCACAGGCAAGGTGCGCGTAGCCGATTCGAGTGTCCGGCGAGTGATGACACCCCACGCGCCGCCCGTCAAATACTGCATCATGACGATACCGAGCGAGCCAAGCGTTAAACCGAGCCAGAACAGATAGCCCATCAGATACGATCTGTAGAAGTCGCCTGGGCTAAAAAATAAGCCGATCAAAGAAATGATCGACAACACGACACCGACTCCGAGCGCCGCAGTAAATAGCCGCCGCAGGTCGCCGCTGAGCTCCGGAGAGGGATCGAAAACGGAACTCACTTAGAACTCCCTGTTTCCAGTTGCTTGCGCGCGTCGGCGGGAACATCGCCGATCGTCGCGTGGCGGCTGAGTTGCAAAGCGTGAATATAGGCGACAATGGCCCAGCGATCGGCGGCCTCGATCTGGTCGCGGTAATCGGGCATCGCTCCATATCCGTTCGAAATCACCTGGAAGACATAGCCGGGCGGTACGGCGCGAAGACGATCCGTATGTAAATTGGACGGAATCCAGAAACCACGCTGCCGAATCATCCCGTAACCATCGCCGGTCTGGCCGTGACACGGACTGCAGAAAATGTTAAAACGATCCCGGCCCCGCTCGAGCAACTCTGCGGTAACCGGCGCAGGAATGGTCTCGAGAAAAGTGCCGTTTTGAGCTCCTGTATGAAAGGAATCGTCTTCATCAAGCTCGTCGCGCGCTATTACACCCGCTGGAAGGGGCCGGGAATCGCGGCCATCGGCAAAGAACCTGCTTGCGCCAAGAGGCTTATACTTGGGCTGATCCTGCATGTCCCGGCGGCATCCCGTTAAAACGAGCAAACCACACGCGACCATCACGATTGAGTTAGTCCTTTTCAACTTCCCAAACTCCAATCGGCCCTAACGTTTCGAGGAACTGAGAAGTCGTACGCTTCTCATAACCCGGATCCGTGCCTTCGACACACAGAAAAAATCGATTGCTGGTCGCGTTTGCAAATTCCGGCAAATTGAACAGTGGAAAATTCGGCCGGGGAAATCCGCACAGCGCCAGCGTGCCGAAGAATGCTCCGCAAGCAGCAAGCAACACGGTCAGTTCAAACAGAATCGGGACGAAAGCGGGCCAGCTATAGAGCGGACGTCCACCGACGTTGATTGGATAGTCGATCGCCGCAATGTAATATTGCATTGACCACGCAATCGCCGCTCCAAGGAAGCCGCCCAGCAGAACAATCAGGGGGACGTAGTTCGATCCCGGTACGATCTTATCCAGATCCTTAATCGGATAAGGCGTGTATGCCTCGAATTTCCTGTAACCGGCCTTTCTAACTTTGCGGGCAGCTTCTACTAACTCGCTCCGGATCGTCGAATTCAGCTACCAGTCCGTAAACCGCTGGAGAGTCCGTCATTTTTCGGTTCCTCCTCCAGGTTTTGAAAACGGCAGCAGCTCGCGAACTTCCGCCATCGAGATCATCGGCAGGAAGCGAACGAACAACATGAATAGGACAATAAACAGGCCCACCGATCCATAGAGCGTGGCATTGTCCCAGAAAGTTGCTACAAAGTTGGACCAGGAGGAAGGCAGGAAGTCGCGGTCGAGGCTGGTCACGATAATCATGTATCGCTCGACCCACATACCGATAACAACATCCATTGCGATGACAAACAGAATCTTCGGATTGATTCTGATTTTCGGAAACCAAAGAGCCTGCGGAATGATTACGTTTAAAAGAATCACCAGCCAGTAAGTCCACGACTGCGGGCCAACGGCGCGGTTATGCACGGTATACATCTCGAAGCCATTTCCGCTATACCAGGCAGTGAAAGGCTCGATCAGGTACGTATAAGCGAGGATCAGCCCCGTGGCGAGCATCAGTTTCGCGCAGTTGTTGAGATGGCGCTCGGTGATCACGTTGTGTAAACCGTAAACGGCCCGCAACGGTATGCAGAGCACGAGAACCATAGCGAATCCCGAGTAGATCGCGCCGGCGACAAAATAAGGCGGAAAGATAGTCGAATGCCATCCAGGAAGAATCGCGATGGTGAAATCGAAGCTGACTACGGTGTGAACAGAAAGCACCAACGGAGTTGCCAAACCCGCCAGCAGAAGCGATGCGCTTTGGTGCATTCGCCAGTGATGCGCCGAACCTCGCCACCCCATAGCAAGGACGCCGTAAAACCCGTACCGGAGACCTCCTTTCGAGCGGTCTCGCAGATGTGCCCAAGTCCGGCAACATGCCGAGATACCAGAATAAAATCGACACAATCGCGTACGTCGAAACCGCGAACACATCCCACACCAGCGGGCTCCGAAACTGGGGCTGAATCGTCATGGTATTCGGGTACGGCAGCAGCCAGTAAAAAAGCCACGGTCGGCCCAGATGCAAGAGCGGAAACATACCCGCGCACGCAACAGCAAAAATTGTCATCGCCTCAGCGAAACGGTTGATGGAATTGCGCCAGCTTTGACGAAGCAGTAACAGAATCGCCGAAATCAATGTTCCTGCGTGACCGATTCCGATCCACCAGACGAAGTTCGTGATCGCAAAGCCCCAAGCCACCGGAATCTCGACACCCCAAATGCCGACGCCTTTGCCCACCAGGTAAGTGACCGCAACCCCGAAGACCAGGAACAAGATCGCTCCCACTCCAAATACGATCCACCAGAAAAGCGGGGTCTTGCGGTACAGAACAATATCGCTGATCTGCGCGCTAATCGTCTCGAATGTCTGGCTGGGAGCGATAACCGGCTTGTCGTTATTGGGATCGGGCTCCCTCGCTGCATGCCGCTGCCGCTCTTCGACGGTCATGCGGATGCGCTCTCTTTAAGCTGGGGATTCGGATTCTTCAGTTCCGCCAAATACGTTGTGCGAGGACGTGTATTCAGCTCTGCAAGCAGCGCGTAGTCGAGCTTTTCGGCTTTCAACTTCGCCACCCGGTTACCCGTGTTGTTGATGTCTCCAAAAATGATGGCTTCGGTCGGGCAAGCCTGCTGGCAAGCGGTCTGAATCTCGCCATCGCGCACCGGCCGGTTTTCAACCTCGGATGTAATCTCGGCTTCCTTGATGCGTTGAATGCAGTACGTGCACTTCTCCATCACCCCGCGGCTACGCACTGTGACATCGGGGTTGCGCTGCATCTTCAACGTCTCGGTTGTCCAATCCTGAAATAACAGGAAGTTAAAACGGCGAACCTTGTAAGGACAGTTGTTGGAACAATAGCGGGTCCCGACGCAGCGGTTGTAGACCATGTCATTCAGTCCCTCGCCGCTGTGATTCGTTGCTTGCACTGGACAAACCAGTTCGCAGGGCGCGTTCTCGCATTGCATGCAAGGGACCGGCTGGTAGACAGCTTCCGGCACCCTCGGATCCCCTTTGTAGTAGGTATCGATGCGCAGCCAGTGCATAGCGCGGCGAGCGAGTACCTGCTCTTTGCCGACGACCGGTATGTTGTTCTCTGCCTGACATGCCACCACGCAGGCATTGCAGTTCACGCAGGCGGTCAGATCGATCGACATGCCCCACTTGTAGCCGCGATACTGCCAGTGCGGATAGAGAGTGAGGTTATTGGGCGGCGCATGATTCTTTTGTTTCGCGAACTCAGGATCCCGTTTATAGCCGTCGACCGTATTCGAGAGAACCACATCCCGGCCCTCCATCGATTGCTGCATCTGCGTCGTCGCTAACGGATACTTGGTCGAAAGCTTTCGGATCGTGCCGCCCGATGTAGCCCAAAACTTGTCAGATGTCCGCAGTGGATACGCATCGAAGCCGGCCCCATTCCCTGCGCGTCCCGATTGCGTTCGTCCGAATCCGAGATCCAGCCGAATCGAGTCGTCCGGCTGGCCCGGTAAAATCCAAACCGATCCGCGAACAGCAATATCCCCGGCCCTTACTTCGACGTGCTGCTGATTTTCCAGCTCGAATTTTTTTGCCGTCGCGACACTGATAATTACCGCGTTGTCCCACGTCAATTTGGTCATTGGACGCGGCAGTTCCTGCAGCCAGATATTATTTGCGTAGCGGCCGTCATCGATGTAGATGTCGGGCCGAAAGGCAATCTCCAACCCGCTCGTAGCACCTTCCGGCGATTTAAGATTGTTTGTCCAGCCTGGATTCACAGCCGCACTTGCTGCCGGGAGCGCCGAACCGGCAATGTATCCATCGTGAACCGACCTCCGCCACCAATGCTCAAACTCCGTACCGCCTTTTTGGGCTGACCACGACGCACGTACGATCTCATACGACTTGCGGCCGGGCAGTTGAACCACGGCATCCAGCACTTCAATCGGAGAATGCGAATCGTACAAAGGCGCGATCAAAGGTTGAACGATGCTGGTTGTACCATCGAAGGATCTCGTATCGCCCCAGTCTTCGAGAAAATGTGATTCCGGTATATGCCAAGTCGTCTTCAGCGAGGTTTCGTTGAAGTGAAGCCCGAGATGGACAGAGGCCGTCACCTTGTCCATAGCAGCGGCAAAACCGAAATCCGCGGGCGCGTTATAGACAGGATTACCGCCGAAGATCAGCAGCAAATCAACCTTACCGGCCTGCATGTCTGCCGTCAGCTCGTGAAGCGATGCGACCTGATCCACTGGCTGAACTTCGATCGGCTCTGTATGCATAACGGTCTTGCCGATGTTGCCTAGAGACGCATTGATCGCCTGCGCGCAAGCATGCACCGCCGCCGATTGATACTCACCCGGGATTACGGCACAGTTCCCCGCATGCGACTTCAGCTCTTGCGCGATTGCCTGAACCCAGGATGAATAACCAGCGTTGTCCGCGTGACCCTGAACTTCCTGCTCCCACGGCAGCGGACAGTTCGCGCGCAAAAGCCTCTACCTCCCAGTGGCGCATCGCCAGACGATGATCCGCTTTGCCTCCCGTGCTCGTCATCGTGCTTTCGATGACGTAAAGCCGGTTCATATCGAGACGGTCGCCGCGCCGCCGCCGATTGGCAAAGTCGCGTGCGTAACGAGTCGAACCCGCACCGCAGCCAAGAAAGTCTGAATCGAGCGACACCACTATCGCCGCATCGGCCAAGTTGTAATACGTATTTAACGGCTTTCCGAAAACCGTTTGAGCCGCCGTGCGTGCCGAGTGCGAACCCGCTGGATCGTATTGATGCCACTTCGCCGCAGGAAACGCTTTGAGCACCGACTGCAGTTGCGCCCCCAGCGTTGGAGACACAACGGTCTCCGTTAGTATTTGCAACCCCGCGCCTCCGCTCGCGCGCATTGGCCTCAGAGCTTCATCGAGTGCAATCAGAAAAGAATCCCAACTGGAAGGGATGCCGAGCCGCGTGATCTCTTTGGCACGGTCCGGGTCGTACAGGTCCATCAGACACGCTTGCGCGTGAACACTCGAAGCGCCTAGACTGGCGACGTGCGCGGGATTACCTTCAACCTTAGTTGGCCGTCCAAGATGGCTTTCAACGATTACACCTTGTGCTCCACCGCCGCTCGTTGGAACTGCCGTCGCGTAGAACTTTGGCCGCCCTGGGATCACATTCTCCGGCGGATCCACGTAGGGCATGATGGTCTCCGTTGGCTGGCGCGTGCATCCCGTTACTCCCGCCAATGCAAGCGATCCTGCCATCAAAGAAAGAAAGCGCCGCCGGCTGGCGTCGGAAATTTCGATGCCTTCTTCATCGAACTGCTCGGATTCCTCCCGCGCTTCTGAAGTTTGGGAATCTAGCTCCGCCAGGCTTCGCCAATAAGCATGATTCGACTGCCCTTCACCCGTCAAAGCTTCCACGGGAATCAAGCCGCGATTTGCCGCTGGATTCATCGGTGGCATGTTGAGCAGCTTGTCAAGCTCTGAATGTGGTAATCGCTAACCAGCTTTGTTCCAACAGCGAGCTGATCGTGCGGCGGCGCGTACTCCATCGAGAAAACGTCCGCCCGGGGCCGAACGTAACGCTCGGGATGCCGATGACAATCCAGGCACCACTCCATAGTCAAAGGCTGCGCCTGCCACGTCAGATTCATTTTGTCGATCCTTCCATGGCAGGTCGTGCAACCCACTCCTTTTGCCACATGAATGCTGTGGTTGAAGTACACGAAATCCGGTAGATCGTTGACGCGTGTCCATTCAATCGACTTGCCGGTCCGATAACTTTCTCTCACAGGCTCGAGCGTTGGACTCGACGCCCACATCTGCGAGTGACAGTTCATGCATATCTTCGTTTGAGGAATATTCGCGAAGGACGACTTCTCTACGCTTGTGTGACAGTAGCGGCAATCGATCCCGAGTCCGCCTACATGATGTGCATGACTGAACGGGACAGGCTGCTCGCGTGGAACGTTCTGCATCGTTTCGTAAGGCGATCGGACTATTAAATAAGACAGCGAAAGTACCACGGCTACAATCGACGCGCCCGTGAGAATGCTCACTCGAGCAAATGTGTTAGCGCTGCGCGAAAAGTACTGAGGCATCGACGAGCCTTGCTCCTGATCTGCAGGAACGTAACAGGGATGCCGACTCGAGTACGATTGTTACGTTTCTCCCGGTTCTGATTTAGAAGCGGTCGACCGCACTCGCACCTTATTGCAGAATTGAAGCATCGACTAGTAAGCCTGTTTATAGAGGCTCACTAAAGAATTCCTTCATGAGTACACGAACCGAAGTTCTATCAGATGTTCCATCCGGGAAACACGCGGATACGCTCCCATCGGTGCACGAAATATTTCGCGCTCGCTGGAGTCCGCGCGCTTTCGCTGATCGACCTGTGTCCAATGAGGATCTTAAGACCATTCTTGAAGCAGCTCGCTGGGCGGCCTCATCGTATAACGAACAACCTTGGCGCTTTATCGTTGCCCGGAAGAGTGAGGGAGAGCCGTTTGAGAAGCTCTTGAGTTTGCTCGATCCGTTTAATCAAGCGTGGGCGAGATCGGCTCCCGTACTTATCATCACGGTTGCTAAAAGGCACTTTACGCATAATGGAATCGCCAACTACCATGCTCTCCACGACGCCGGTGGAGCGCTCGCGCACATTGCCTTGCAGGCAACTGCACTTGGCTTGCACGTACATGGGATGGCGGGATTCGATCACGAGCGAGCCCGCAAGGAACTCGGCATTCCGGATGAATACGAGCTTGGGGCTGCCCTGGCGCTCGGATACCTCGCTTCGCCCGATAATCTTTCCGGCTCCTATCGCGAACGCGAACTTGCGCCAAGAACCAGAAAATCGCTAAATGAAATTGTTTTTGACGGACAGTGGGACCGGCCGATTAACCTGTAGACTTAGCTTTTTGTCGATCAGAATGGGAGCCGCGGAGACACTCCGCGCTGCTGCTGAGGCGCCGGTGAACCTTCGCTGATTGCAGCCCTGGGCGGCGCATTCTTGAAATCGAGATCGGATTGGTTGAAGCTGATCGAACGGTCGAGCACCATTTCGACAGTCGATCCTTTTGTAAGAGTAGCGTCGGGACCCTTCGTCAGAAGCACCCCCAAAAGTCCCGCGGCGGCCCCGGCTCCGGCACCGATTCCAGCACCCATCCCAGCGCCATGAGCGGCTGCACCGACGCCGGAACCAATAATTGTTCCGGCCGTGGTTGCGCCGACTACAGTGCCGACATCGCCTTTCTTGTCCCCAGGCCCCTTAACCTTGCTGTTTTCACGCTGCAATGTCTCATCGGATCTGGGATCGACTGCTCCCAGATCGGAACGAAAGCTCTTACTTGTGCCGTTTGGTAACGTAAGCGAATCGAAACGGACCTGCAGCGATCCGCGGCCTTTCACCCTCCCGGGACGCTTCACCTCCGTGATCGTGCCTGTCACCCAACTGCCCTGCGGTATGACAATCTGATTCCCACTCAAAACCGGGAATGCGGTCTCGAGATAGATCCGGTCGCCCACTGCCGCCTGTTTGGTGCTCACACTATTAATCATGCTCAGCAGGATGTGAGTGCCGGCATCTACCTGGACCTGCCCCTTCTCAGGGCTCGCACTTTCCCGTTGTTTGAGCCCGCCCGGTGCTTGTGCCGGCGTCTGCTGGCCGAAGCCGCAAATTACCAATTGGCTCATAAGACACGTGGCCATCAGCAATCTAGTCATGTACTCGTCCGATCCCACCTAGTCTAACGCTATTTCCCACCACTCGCCGCACCGATTCCCTTAAGATCTTTCCGGCTTTCCATTGCACTCTGGGCCTTGCGCAAAATCGTGCTTGCCGGCACCGTGGAAAGCGAGTCGAGCGCCATCCAGCGACACTCTCCGGTGTCGCCCGTCGACTCAGCCGCTCTTACCTCAAAACGGTAATCATGAAAGGTGATTCCGTGCCGAAAAGTGCCTAAAACCTGCCCTGCGACTGCATGAGGCAGCTGGGCCCGCTCCGGTAGCTCCCAAAACCCCGGCATGAGCCGAGCGCTTGCTGGTCGTTGCCACAACAAGATTTCGTCGTTACGCTCAATCCAAAACAGGACCCGCTCTTCTTGCACGCTTCTCTTACGGCCTAGCTTGACCGGAAATTCGTTCTGCCGCCCTGATCTACGCGCCCGGCAAATTTGAGCCACTGGACAAAGCAGGCACTGCGGATTTTTGGGCAGGCATACTGTTGCTCCCAGCTCCATCATGGCTTGGTTATAGTCCCCCGGCCGCTTGCGTGTCAGAAGCGCATTGGCCGGCACAGAAAAGTGCTTCTTCCCAAACGCCGTTCCTATATCCGTGCTGTCTTCCAGCACGCGCGCGAGTACCCGCAACACATTACCGTCCACTGCCGCGACAGGGAGCTGATAGGCAATGCTGGCAACTGCCGCGCTCGTATACTCGCCCACACCGGGCAGATCCCTTATGCCCTCGTGAGTCTCCGGAAACTCCCCAGCTTCCTGCACCTTCTGCGCCGCTTTTTGCAGATTTCGAGCTCGATAGTAATACCCGAGTCCCGCCCAGTGAGCCAGCAAATCCGCCTCCGGAGCCTGCGCCAACGCCTCTAACGTAGGAAATCGCCTCAGGAATCTCTCATAAAACGGGATCACGGCCGCCACCCGGGTCTGCTGAAGCATCACTTCCGAAATCCAGATCGCATATGGGTCGCTCGTCCTCCGCCACGGAAGATCCCGCTTATGCCGATCGAACCAGCGGAGTAGATGGTCCTGGAACTCGTGAATTTCCCTATCGGCCAGCACATCCTATAATAAAGAAGGAATTCTTCCCTCCTGTTTTCCAAACCCCGCCTTCGATGCCCGAAGATCTTAAGTCATCTTCTTGCGAACTCGTCGCTGAGCAAGAAGTAAACGCTGCCGCCCGGCCTGTGCTCGCCATCCGGGGCGCCCGCGTCCATAATCTTAAAAACATTAGCGTCGACATTCCTCATAACCAGCTTTCTGTCGTAACCGGGGTCTCCGGCTCAGGCAAATCGTCGCTTGCATTCGACACCATCTATGCCGAGGGACAGCGTCGCTACGTGGAATCGCTTTCCGCCTACGCCCGGCAATTTCTGGAGCGGATGGAAAAGCCGGACGTCGATGAGATTCTCGGCATCGCTCCACCTATCGCTATTCGTCAAAAAAATCAGACGCGCAATCCCCGGTCGACGGTTGCAACCGCTACCGAGCTTTACGACTTCATGCGCCTCCTTTGGGCGCGGGCCGGTCGAACTTTCTGCCCCAACGACGGCACGCGCATTGAACGCGACACCGTTGATCAGGTCGCCGACGCCATGCTCCAGCAGTCGGAAGACACCCGCTGGTATGCGCTCTTCCCCGTCCATACGGCAGGCAATTCGACCGAACCGTCGGCCCTCCGCGACCGCCTGTTCGAACTCCGCGCTCGCGGTTTCAACCGCCTCTTTCAGAACGGCCAGACTTTCGAGTTTTCCACTCCTGAGTCTCTGCTCGAAGTCGATTTCGCAAAACCGCTTTACGTTTTAGCCGATCGCATTGTGATTCGCCCGGATCTCCATCAGCGCATTGTCGACACTGTGGAGATCTGTTACCGCGAAACCGGCGAAGTCTATTTCGAGGCCGCCGGGGTCGCCGATCCAGCAGTCCTCCATTTCAGTGAAAAGTTTGCTTGCAAAGTCTGCGGGCAAGTTGCCGCTTTGCCTGAACCGTCTCTGTTCAGTTTCAATAACCCGATGGGCGCTTGCCCCGTCTGCCAGGGCTTCGGCAATACCATCGACTTCGACCACGATCTCATCGTTCCGGACACTACTCTTTCGATCGAAGACGGCGCCGTCGATCCTTGGACCAAGCCGCAGTACACCTGGTATTACGACGAGTTCTTCAGGCCCAAGTCTAAAGGCAAAGCTCGCCTGAACGTCCCCTACATCGACCTAAAAGCCGAAGAGAAAGAATTCGTTCGCACGCACATCAGGAAATTTTTCGCCGAGGTTGAGAAGAAGAAGTATAAGGTTCACGTGCGGGTGTTTCTCAGCCGTTATCGGGCGTACACCGAATGTCCGGCCTGCCGGGGCGCTCGGCTCCGCCCGGAAGCGCTTTGGGTCCGCTTGGGGGACTGCACTATCGCGCAAGTCGCGCGCATGAATATAGCCGCTGCCCAGGATTTCTTCAACGGTCTCCAGCTAACTCCCGAAGAAACCGAGATCGCCGAGAAAGTCCTTCATGAAATCCGCCAGCGCTGCAAATTTCTCAACGATGTTGGCCTTCAATACCTCACTCTCGATCGGCTCTCTGCAACGCTTTCTGGAGGCGAGGCTCAGCGCATCCAGCTTGCTACTTGCCTAGGTTCCCGGCTCGTTGGAGCTACTTATGTTCTCGATGAGCCGTCAATAGGTCTGCATAGCCGAGACACTGCGCGCCTTATCAACATCCTTAAAGATCTCCGCGAACTTGGCAACACCATCATCGTCGTGGAGCATGACCCCGAAATCATGGCCGAAGCGGATCACATTCTCGATCTGGGCCCAGGCGCCGGGGAAACCGGCGGTCGTGTTATCTTTTCCGGCACTTACCATCAGCTCCTGACAAGCAACTCTGGTGTTGAGCGCGAAAACCAATCCCTCACCGGCCGCTATCTGCGCGGCGAGCTCGCCGTCTCGCGTCCCCGTGAACGGCGCAAGATCAACGGCAAGCGCACCATCCGTTTTTTTGGAGCTCGCGCCAATAATCTAAAAAACGTCGATGTCGAAATTCCGCTCGGGATGATGGTTGCCGTCACGGGCGTGTCCGGCTCGGGAAAATCGAGTCTGGTCCATGAGGTGATCTACCGTGCTCTCGATCTCGAGGTGAATAAGGCACGTCTAAACGCAACCGAGCCCAATGCCGAAGAGACGGGCCAGCGCAAGCTTCCCTTAAAACGCGTCGAACGCTCGAATCTCTTGACGGGCGCTGTCATGGTCGATCAATCCCCCATCGGCCGCACGCCACGCTCCAACCCGGTCACTTATATCAAGGCCTTCGACCATATCCGCGACCTATTCGCCTGCACGCCGGAAGCCGAGCGCCGCGGCTTCACAAGCGGCCACTTCTCTTTCAATATCCCCGGCGGCCGTTGCGAAACCTGTCAAGGCGACGGCACCGTTACCGTCGAGATGCAGTTTCTTGCCGATGTCGAACTCGTCTGCGAAGAGTGCAAAGGCACTCGCTTTAAGCAAAGCGTACTCGACGTCCGCTACAAGAACCTCAACATTCACGAGGTTCTCGGGCTTACCGTCCGTGAAGCGCTCTCCTTCTTTGCCGACACACCCCGGCTGGCTGCGCGCCTCAAAGTCTTGTCCGATGTTGGCCTTGCCTACCTGCGTCTCGGTCAATCCGCTACTACGCTCAGCGGCGGCGAAGCACAGCGGGTTAAACTCGCTGCCCATATGGCTCAATCCAGTTGCGAAGGCACGCTGTTTCTTTTCGACGAGCCCACCACTGGTCTTCACTTCGACGATATTGCCAAACTGCTGCAGGCTTTCGAGCGCCTTATCCAAAACGGCGGCAGTATTCTGATCATCGAGCACAATCTCGACCTGATCCGGGCGGCCGACTGGCTCATCGATCTTGGTCCCGAGGGCGGGGAAGCCGGCGGCTATATCGTCGCGCAAGGCACACCGGAAGCGATCGCCGCCAACCCGGATTCCTACACCGGCCATTATCTTAAGCAAATGCTCACTCAGGGCGCGACAGCGTGACGCGTCGCGATCTGCCCTCCGTAGATCGACTGCTGCGTAAGTTAGAACCGCTCGACGGCACCCCGCGAGAGCTACTCAAAAATGAAATCCAAGCCGTCTTGTCCGAAGCGCGTGAATCGCTGAAATCAGGCGAACCTGCCGACATCTCAATCGATGAGACTGTTCGCAATCGGCTCCAGACGCTGACGATGCCGTCTCTGAAACATGTGATAAATGCGACTGGCGTAGTGCTTCACACCAATCTCGGTCGAGCTCCGTTGCCGGCCTTCGATCCCATCCCCGGCTATTCGAATCTCGAGTACGATCTCGAAACAGGCAAACGTGGCAAGCGCGACAATCATCTCTCGCCGTTGCTCGAACGCCTGCTCGGCAAACCCGCGATCGTCGTCAACAATAATGCAGCGGCGGTTTATCTAATCCTGAACGAACTCGCATCGGGCGGTGAGGTCATTGTCTCTCGCGGCGAACTGATCGAGATTGGCGACGGCTTTCGCATTCCCGACATCATGGCCCGCGCTGGTGTTACGCTGTGCGAGGTCGGGACCACTAACCGCACCGGCATCGGCGATTACGAACGGGCCATCACGGACCACACACGCCTGATTTTACGCGTTCATCCATCGAACTTTCACGTGAGCGGCTTTACCTCACGTGCCGGGTTGCAGGAACTCGCGGCGCTCGGTAAAGAACGGAACATCCCTGTCTATGAAGATCTCGGCAGTGGCTGTCTGGTCGATCTAAAGGCACAAGGAATCAGCGAACCGTTGGCGAAAGACAGCCTTGCCGCGGGCATAAACGTGATCTCCTTCAGCTGCGACAAGCTGCTCGGAGGACCGCAAGCCGGCATCATCGCGGGTGACGCTGACTTAATCGCACGCATCCGCCGCAACCCGATGTACCGTGCCTTCCGCATCGATAAGCTGATAATCCAGTCGTTACAAACAACGCTGCGCCACTTGCTGCTTGAGAACTGGCAGCACATCCCCGCGCTGCAAATGATCTGTGCGTCACCGGAAGAGATTCGCCAGCGAACCGAGCGAGTAGCGGCAAGTCTCGAAGGCATTCCGCATCGGGTGCGCGCCAGCAACAGCGTTATAGGAGGCGGTTCCACTCCCGATCAAAGCCTTCCAACCTGGATCATCGAATTGACCGTTCCCGATGCCGCCCTGTTTGAACGGCGTCTTCGCGCAGCCTACACTCCTGTGATCGCGCGCATTGAAGATGACAAGGTGATCATCGATCTGCGCACCGTCTACTCTGATGAAGAAACCGAGTTGAACCAAACGTTGCGCGCAGCCTTCGCCTGATCGTTTGACGGGGACGATTGTAAGTGCTACAATGTAGCACATGAAGACGGCTTCGGTTCGCGACCTGCATATACGCACATCTGAACTGGTGCGCGAGGCTGCAGATGGCGTCGTGATTGTGATTGAGCGCCGTGGCGAACCGGTAGCCGAACTACGCCCCCTTTCAAAAAAGGCTGCAAAATCTCGGCTGCCTGATATCAGCGATATTTGGCAGAGCTTTCCTTCTGTAACAGACGACAGTGGGCGCTTTTTGGAAGAAGATCGCTGAGTGTATCTGGATTCGGCGTACATCGCCAAATACTACGTAAATGAACCGGATGCTATCCAGGTTAGAGACTTAATCGGCCGAGCATCGTATATCTGTTCGTCCGGCTGGGCTCTTATCGAGGTAACTTGCGTGTTTCACCGGCACGTTCGAGAGGGATCGTTAACTGTTGCCCAAGGCGAAAAGCTAATCGATCTCTTCAGAAGTCATGTTGAGGCTGATCTCTGGAACCTGATAGCAGTTACTGATGGCCTGCTGCGTAGAACCGCAACGCTAATTCGGGGACTCCCGTCGAATCTTCCAGTGCGCGCCGGCGATGCTATTCACCTAGCAACTGCGCTGGATGCCGGTGAATGCGAGATCTGGACCAATGATCGTCATCTGCTTGCTGCTGCGAGTTATGTTGGCCTCGCCGGAAAGAGTGTTTAGAACAGCATCGGCACGCGTCTGAGCTAACCCTCGAACCGCCAAACAATCTCCCCCGCCACAATCGTTGCGATCGGACCGCCTCGAAACTCGTAGCCATCAAACGGCGTGTTCCGGCTCTTCGAATGCGATCGGTTCTGGTCGTACGTCCATCTATGATCGAGCCCGATAACCGTCACGTCCCCAGGTGCGCCTTCGCGCAGCGTGCCCCGCCCGGGCAGTACGACGTTTGCCGGCCCAGTCGTGAACAGTCGGATGAATTGAGCCAGCTCAGCCTTACCTTTGTGAAACAGCCGTTCCAACGCAAGGCCAACCGCGGTCTCAAGCCCGATGATGCCGAACGGACACCGCTCGAACTCCTGCATCTTCTCGGCGCCCGCGTGCGGCGCATGATCGGTCGCAATCGCATCGATGGTCCCGTCCAGCAAGCCCTTAACTACCGCTTGCACGTCCCGGCTTTCCCGCAGCGGCGGCTTCATCTTGTAGTTGCTGTCGTACGGACGGATATCCGAATCGGCCAGTATAAAATGATGCGGCGTGGCTTCCGCGGTCACGGGCATGCCCCGCTGTTTCGCTTGTGACACCATTTCGACGGCGTTCGCCGACGAGAGATGGGCCACGTGATAGCGCACCCCCGTCACCTCAGCTAGAATAATGTCCCGCGCCACCATCACGTCTTCCGAACTGCGCGGAATTCCCCGCAATCCAAGCCGCGTCGACTCCACGCCTTCGTGCATGTCGCCCCCCGCGCTCAAGTGCAAGTCCTCGCAGTGTTCGATCAGCGGCAGATTAAGCGCCCCCGCGAACTCCATCGCCCGCCGCACCAGCTGCGCATTCATCACCGGCTTCCCGTCATCCGAGATCGCCACGATTCCGGCCTGTTTCATCGACGCGATTGCGGCCAGCTCTTCTCCCGCACTGTTCTTGGTTATCGCGCCGATCGGGAACACGTTCACCTTCGCGAATCGCCGCGCCCGGTCCACAATGTAACTTGTTACTGTCGCGTTGTCGTTGATCGGCTTCGTATTTGGCATGCAGCAGATCGAGGTAAATCCTCCCGCCGCTGCTGCGCGCGATCCGGTCTCGATCGTCTCCGCGTGCTCGAATCCCGGCTCCCGGAGATGTACATGCATGTCGATAAACCCGGGCGCGACAACTAGGCCCGTCGCGTCAAACACCTCGCTGCCGATAGTGTCGATGTCGGTGCCGATTTCGCGAATCACCCCATCCGCAATGGCAACATCACCCGTCCGATCGATGCTCTGCGCCGGATCGACAATGCGACCGTTCTTGATCACCAATCTGCTCATGAGGCCAGCACCCGTTCGAGTACCGCCATGCGTACAGCGACTCCATTCTCTACCTGGTTTAGGATCGCCGACCGCTGTCCATCAGCTACTTCCGAAGAAATCTCTCGCCCGCGATTGATCGGTCCAGGGTGCATCACTACTACGTTTGGCTTCGCCAACTCGACGTGCTCCGGCCGCAACCCATAAAACTGAAAATATTCATTCGCCGGGAAAGCCGCCTCGTGCTGCCGTTCGAGCTGCACGCGCAGCATCATGATTACGTCTACGCCGCGAATCGCCTCTTCCATATCGGTGGTAAGTTCGATACCGGGCGCTAGCTTGCCGATTTCGCGCGGGAGCAACGACGCCGGTCCGCACAAAACCACCTGAGTCCCAAACTTGGAGAGCAGAAATAAATTCGACCGTGCCACGCGGCTATGCGCAATGTCTCCAATGATCGCGATCCGTAAACCCTCAATCGTTCCCAACCGATCGAGAATCGTCCTTGCATCCAGCAGCGCTTGCGTCGGATGTTCGTGCGTTCCGTCTCCCGCGTTCACAATCGGAATCGGTAAATACCGCGACAGAAAATGCGGCGCTCCGGAAGCCGCATGCCGCATCACAATCGCATCCGGCCGCATCGCGCCCAACGTATTTAACGTGTCGACCAGCGATTCGCCTTTCGACACGCTCGAACTCGCCGCGGTGATCGAAAGAATATCCGCTCCAAGCCGCTTCGCTGCGATTTCGAAACTCGTCCGTGTGCGAGTCGAAGACTCGAAAAACAAATTAACAATGCTGCGGTTTTTTAAAAGATCAAAGCGTTGAAACGTCTGCCCGGGTGCCGGCTGAAAATCTTTTGCCCTTGTCAGGATCGATTCGATATCCCGCCGGTCGAGAGATTCAATATCAAGCAACCCTCGTTTCGCCATACTTAAACAGACGTATTTTCGTCGTCGACTCGCTCTACCAGCAGAACTTTTTCCTGCCCGTCAACCTCCTGAAACTTGACCTCGATGATTTCCTTATCCGTGGTCTGCACCATGCGGCCGACATACCGCGCCTCTATCGGCAACTCCCGGTGGCCGCGGTCGATCAGCACCGCTAATTGAACCCGCGCCGGCCGCCCATGATCGAAAAGCGCGTCGAGAGCCGATCGAATAGTTCGCCCGGTATAAAGAACATCGTCCATTAGAACGACATCCTTGCCGACAATCGGAAAATCGATCTGTTTGTCGTGCAGAATCGGTCGTTCAGCGACCACGGAAAGGTCATCCCTATATAGGTTAATATCAAGAATTCCCACCGGAATCTTTAGACCTTCAAGTCCCTCGATCTTCGCCGCGAGCCGCTGAGCTAAAGGGACACCGCGCCTTTTGACACCTATAAAAGCAAGCTGCTCCAGATCGCTCGCTTTCTCCAAAATCTCGTGCGCAAGTCGGACTAAGGTGCGGTCGATCTCCGACGCGCTCATCAGCTGCTTCTTTTCGCGAACGGTAGGCATGAAGCATGCAGGTTAGCATGCAGACGCTCGTTTGAAGAAAGTGTCTAGGTCGAGAGCAGCCTGAGGCCTCCGAACCGCAGTGCTTGGGTCAAATAAGTTTAACTGACGGTAAAACGTATAACAAGGACCAAAAGCAGCAAGATTAATCTGGACTTACCCATAAATCTATTGGTAAAATCATGAGACCTGTCAGGAAATAGAGTACTTATCAGGTAATACAAAATATTAACTATGAAAACCCGATTCTTCGACCGCTTACTCATAAGTCGCGTTGTCAAAGCGACGGTAGGAGCCGCGGCGATTGCTCTCCTGGTCCCTTCCGTTGAGGCGGCGAATCTCGCACTGAACGGTGACTTCGAGCAACTATTGGTCTCCGGCTCTTCCATGGAATTTGGAAGCCGCTATTCCTCCCAGCAGGTCACTGACTGGACCACCAACGGTTATAACTTCGTATTCACGCCCGGGTCGGCTGACACCACCGGCGCAGTCGGCGAATACGGCGCCCTGAGTTTATGGGGCCCTAATAATGGTTCGAGCAACGGCCTTCCTGCTACCAGTCCGACAGGCGGGAACTTTCTGGCCATGGATGGGGCTTTTGCGGTTGGAGCCGTCTCGCAGACCATTAACGGGTTGACTCCCGGACAGGCCACTGCCGTGTCATTCTACTGGGCGGGGGCGCAGCAGAACGGATTTAACGGTCTCAACACGGAGCAGTTCCAGGTTAGCCTTGGTAGCGAAACCCAGTTCACGCCAGTGCTGTCCAATGCAGATCACGGCTTTACGGGGTGGCGTCAGGAGACTTTTACCTTCATCCCAACCAGCACCAGCGAAGTTCTGTCGTTCTTAGCCCTCGGAACCCCGAACGGTGTTCCTCCCTTTTCCCTGCTCGATGGAGTTTCGGTTTCGCCCTCGCCGGAGCCGGCCACTTGGGCACTCTTCACGGTCAGTTTCGCCGGTGTGGGCGTCTCCATCGCTCGACGCCGGAAATCGAAGCGCAGCGCCGAGACAGTGTAACTTGCTGAGCTAACGAGCAGTCCGGCCGGAGCTCCCGCCCTGCCGCTCGTTAGCTTTTACTAAACGGGACAATTTGGTTCATGCACCATCATTTGCTACCGCAGGGTTTTGCCGCCTGCGCTATACAGGTCTTACGTCTTTGCGTTTGGCTGGTGTTGCTGACTCTGATTTTCGCGCCACTCGAACGGTTGTTCGCGCTCCATCCGCAAAAATTCTTCCGTAAAGCCGTTCTCACCGACCTCTGTTACTACTTTCTAAGCAGCTTAATTCCCAGTTTCTTGCTGAGCGTCCCGCTAGCCCTTCTCGCTTGGGCCGTCCACCGGTCCATGCCCGACGCTTTCATGGCGGGAGTTGCCGCGTGGCCGTCATGGCTGCGTATCGTTGCGGCGCTGGTGGTTGGCGATGTCGGGTTCTACTGGGGTCATCGATTGAGCCACGAAATCCCCCTGCTGTGGCGCTTTCACGCTATCCATCACAGCGCCGAACACGTCGATTTTCTAGTTAACACGCGCGCCCACCCCGTCGATCTCGTGTTCACGCGTCTTTGCGGCCTGGTTCCCCTGTACATATTGGGGCTGGCCGCTCCCATGCGCGGAAACGCCAGCTTGATCCCCATACTGGTTCTTCTTTTGGGCGTTTCCTGGGGCTTTTTTATACACGCCAATGTTCGCTGGCGTCTTGGCCCCTTCGAGTGGCTTATAGCTAGCCCGGCCTTCCACCACTGGCATCACACCAACGACGGCCCGCAATATATCAACAAAAACTACGCCCCTTTACTGCCCTGGATCGATCGCATTTTCGGAACACTCTACTTGCCGCGCGCTAACCAGCCCAAGTGCTACGGTATTGACCAAACTCTTCCCGACAGTCTGTTCGGCCAACTGCTGCAACCGTTCCTGATGCCCGAGTCGTCGGAAACCGCCGCTCCACGTCCATCCGGTTACCTGGACCTGCCGGGCGCACCCCCGTGCGGCATGGGTGAATCGTCGGCCGAATCCCGGTAATCAGAACACGAAGCTGAAGCCAGCAGTCAAACGCTGCTCGCGCAAGGGGCTGCTGGCTCCGTTCGATTCTTTGTATATCGTGTATTCATCTGAATCCGAAGGATCGTCGATCTTGATCGAGCGTTCAACGAAGTTCGGCTGCGGGCTTAACGTCTCCCGATAGTCCAGCCGTGCCAGCCACCTCCGGCTGAACCGATATTTCACTCCGCCACCGTATTGAAATCCGAACTGGAACACACCGCCTCCGTCCAGCGGAGGATTGTTCGCGAAATCGTAAGCGGCCAGAATCAGCCCTACATTGCGCAATCCCACTTTGAAAATGCCGGCCGAAGACTTAAATGGCGCATCGGTGATGTGAAGTAATTGAAATGCAGTTCCCGCCGCCAAATAGGGTCGAACACGCTTTCCCCTGGAGCGAAAATTATATAGCACCGCATAGCCGAACTGATTCGTTAAAAACCCTGTCGTCTCCTCCTGGTATCCGAACGCGTTCTGGCCATTAAAGCCGCTGAACGATGCGCCTAACCGGTATCGGCCACGCTGGAAGTCGAACGAAAACTCATTTGAAAAGTGCCGCCAGGTGTTCAGCGTTACCGAGGTGCCGACCGCCCATCCATTGTGCAAACGATTCTGCAGAAAAAGATTGAAAGATGGTATGTCAGTCGTGCGGGACTCGAGCGAAAGGTTGGTCGAAGCGAGAGTATCGCCGAATCTGAGCCATCCGCCCTCGACCCCTAGTTCGAAGAGCTCCGGCCTTTCGGTCCCGGATTCGATAGGTACTGGTGCAGGAGGGTTCCGGGCCGCTTGGTTGTCACGCCGTGACGGAGCTGTCGGTTGCGCTTCGCCATTGTCCGGCTCCGTTTGTATGTCGCCTGACGTCGCTGCCGGATTATCCTTCCCGCTTCCGGCATTGCCCTTGTGCTTGAGGTAGCGAACGCCGAGCTTAGTCCCCTCGATGCCCTGGTAAATCAAATTGCCGCGATAAATATCGTTGCGCGTAATGAGTATGCCCTGGCGAAATCCGCGTTCGACTACATCCCCGGTCGTCCGCTTGTCCGGACGCATTTGCAAGTCCACCGGATCTCGGGGATGGGTACAGTCATTGAGTTGCAGCACGGCTACTCGGCCATCCGTCCTCAGCGTCTCGCCTGTTGCATTTTGAGCGTCCGCGCCAACCCAGGGACGGCGGTATAGTTCCGCTGCATCCACGCATCCGGTAAAAATGAGATCATCTGCAATTTTCGTCCGCTCGTTGTCTATGTTCGTATCAATCGTGTGAATGAACGTTCGATTCTTTCGGGAAAGCTGGATGCCTATATCCTGGGTGGACGAAGCCGTAAGAACCGGCATCCCATTCCAGGTCTCCTCACGCAGCCAGATCCGCACATGATGGCGCTTCGAGAAAGTGTCGAGAGATTTCGAAAACGTGAAACGAGGCCGCTGCTCATCAAGCAAGAGCACCGACATCGGTGCGCTCTGATACCGTTGGCTCTCGGCAATGGAACGCAACGTCAGAAATCCGCTGTTGGTATCGAGCCGATCCGACTGAACCCAACCGGCGGCCGCGAAAGCACGCGCCAGAGCGCCGGGACTTCCAAGAAATACAAGATTAGTTAGATCGGAAGGCTTATTCGAATCGATGGTTCTGGTTCGATATGGAAGATCGCGCAATGTCGAACGGAGTTCCGCCCTTTCTTGTTGAGAGCCTTTGATGGCGGGCGCCGCTTCATAAGCATGGGCCACTTGCAACGGCGCCCCGAGTTTCACACTCAACTCGGTTCCGGCAGGAAACCAGATCTCGGGTTCGGAGAAACGCAGCATGCGAGCTGATGCCACCGTCACGTAAATGTATGCGATCGGATCGAACATTGCAAAGCCTGCAATGAAGTTATTTGCGCGATAGCCGATCGTCCCGGTAGAACGAATGCCGTTGACACGTCCCCGCTGATCCACCGATTCGCGTGCATTATCGATTTCGGCGACATGGCTCGACAGGTTCAGCTGCGAACCATCAGGCAGAACCAGCTTGTTGAACTCGATGCTCAGACGCGCGTTCTCGTGGATAAATCCCAAACCCACCCGCCTGACTCCCACCACAGTACCGCTCACCGTAGCGCCCATAGGAATCACGATTTTTTCATTCTGAACAACGGGTGCAATCACGACGGCTTGCACTTCGTCACCCTTCTTAGAAGAAAACGAGGCGAGAGAGCGCGTCAGTCGAATCTCAAGTGTCGTGCCGGCGGGAACCTCTGCCCCATAACCGCAACTGCAAGCGCAGACGATAACGGCGCAGCAGATTTGGGCGACTGTCGAAAGACTTCTAAGCGCGTTACCGCTGGGCATCTACTGAGCGTACTTTATAAGGGCACTCAGTTGGATTACAACCAGCTACACGATTCATCTAACCGCAGCGACAGGCACTTAGCCGCCCCTCCGGCTCTCATGAACTCGGTTAATGGCGTCGTGATTACCTGAAAACCACGAGCCTCCAACCATGCGCTCAGGCCAGTTGAAGCATGGTTGAGAATTACAGTTTTCCCGATATTCACGGTATTACAGGCGAAGTGAAGCGCGTCCTCTTCCGTCAAAGCCATTCGGCGATGGAGGGGGATCCGCGCCTCGATGGCCGCCTTGCCTTGTTCATCGAATGCATCCGGGTAATACAGCAGGTACCCGCCTTCCAGCGGACAAAAGCAAGTATCGAGATGATAAAACCTGCCGTCCTGTAATCGCAGCGGCTGCACCTCGGCTTCCACGAATTGTTCCAAATGCTCCTTCGCCGAAACATCGGAGCGGAATCCATGTCCGAACCAGAGGAGCGGCTGTGCCCGGTCGAAAAGCGCATCGCCCGCTCCCTCAAACAACACGCCAGCGGGTAAAGTCTGGACGTCAAAGCCGTCCGCACGAAGCCAGGCGGCAAAATGCTCCGACTCCGGCTGCCTTTCGGGAAACCGAAAACTGCTGAGAATCGCCGTATCCCGGTGTATCAATGCAGCGTTCGCGGTAAAAACGAGATCCGGCAGCCCTTTGATTGCAGGAAGGAAAGCAACTTCCGAATACTTGGTGAGATGAGCATTCAAATCTGCCCACTGTCGGTGCGCGATTGCAGCGTTCGTCGCATCCATTTGCCCTTCCATCCACGGATTAATCACATACTCAACGCCAAAGTGCACTGGTGGGCACATCAGAAAACGCGAACCGGCCATCTATTACTAATAGTGCATCATCCCGGGTGGCCTCTCTCGGCATCGCCATCCGAAGCAAAGAGCCCAGAAGCTCGCCCGTGAGAGCAAATGGGGCCTGCCAGACTGTTCCCCGTTTCCACGAGAATGTCTCCGGTCTGCCGGGACATCGATTTCAGGGTTCTCTTCGGTTCTGGTTGCGTTGCTGGAAGCTTCTGCAGGGCTTCACTAAACAGCAAACCCCGCTCGTGAAAGCGGGGTCTGAACCGAAGCAGAAAGGAGGTTCCTGCTTATGGAACTTCTCGTGTTTGTCGCCGTTTTGATTCTCATCAGGCGGCGGCGAACCAGATTACGAGTCGAAATCGACCTGTAGTCTGATCGGATGGGCTAGCCGCGCAACGGCTAGTCCTTCGATGCAATCATAACGCGTTTTTGCATGGCGAGGTAATACCAGAGTTGCCTTAAGATCTATTACGGTTATCGATCAATGCTTTGGCGATCGTCAAGCGCTGCATATTGCTGGTGCCTTCATAGATACGGCCGATTTTCGAGTCGCGGAACAGCTTTTCAACCGGATAATCTTTAGTAAACCCCACACCTCCCAGTACCTCGACCGCCTTTGAAGCGACATCCTCCGCCATGACCGAGGCGAAGTATTTCGCCATGGCCGCCTCGGTAACGAAAGGCTGGACCTGCATCGCGCAGCCGGGCAGCGTTGTACACCATCAATCGAGCAGCCTCGATTCGGGTAGCCATCTCGGCCAGCTCGAACTGAACGCCCTGAAACTCTCCGATCCGTTGCCCGAACTGCTTCCGCTCGCGGGCGTACCTTAGCGCATGCTCCAGCGCACCCTCCGCCAGCCCAAGCAACTGCGCAGCGATGCCGATGCGGCCCTCATTCAACGTCTCGATCGCTATCTTGTAGCCCTTGCCGACTTCGCCCAGCAGATCGGCCGCTTTCACCGGCACATCATCCAGAATGAGCTCGCAAGTGGAGGAAGCGCGAATGCCGAGTTTGTCTTCTTTTTTCCCTATGCTGAACCCGCTAGCGCCGCGTTCGACCACAAAACAGGTGATGCCCCGATACCCGGCAGCCGGATCGACATTGGCAAAAACAAGAAAAATGCCCGCCTCCGCTGCATTCGTAATCCATAGCTTTCGCCCGGAAAGTCGGTACGCGTCCGCGTCCTTAAGCGCACGAGTGGTAAGAGCAAAAGCATCGGAACCGGAGCCGGCCTCCGAAAGAGCGTAAGCGCCCAGTGTATTCCCAGCCAGACGCGGCAGAAACCGGCGTCTTTGATCTTCCGATCCCCACCGCTCAAATGCGTTGTTCACCAACGTATTCTGCACGTCCACGATCACCGAAGCAGAAGGGTCGATCTTTGCCAACTCTTCAATCGCAAGAATGGACTGAAAGAACGTCCCGCCTTGGCCTCCGTACTGTTCCTTGACGTCGATACCGAGAAGCCCCAACTCGAACATCTCGCTAACAAGCTCCGGTCGGAACTTTGCTTCTTCATCCATCGTCCGCACATGGGGAGCGAGACGTTCTCTGGCGAACTTGCGAACCGACGCCTGGAACAGCCGTTCCTCGTCTTGCAAAACGGTCAGCGGCGCAGGAACAGCGAGATCTGCCACGAAAGCCATGACGCGATGATAATCCAGCACCGCGTTACATATTTGAAACCTAAAAATATTAGAATGTCTCTGAAGGCCATGTTATTGAGCCTTCCAATAAATGGCCGCAACGGCGATACAACTGGCGCCTCCCGAGGCGGGCACAACGAAGTTGTCGGCGCGGCATGTAACGGCGCTCGACGGCGTCCGCGGCATCGCTGTTCTCTTAGTGATTTTGTTTCATGCCTCTGAGTACGCACAAGGCCACGGACTGCTCGACAAGCTTGTAATAGCGCCTCTGCGCATCGGTTGGTCGGGTGTAGATCTTTTCTTTGTTTTATCCGGCTTTTTGATCACCGGGATCTTGTTGGATACCCGCCAATCCCCGAACTACTTTCGTTCTTTTTATGCAAGACGAGCCCTTCGTATCTTCCCGCTCTATTACCTGGTCTTAACTGCCGTTCTGCTGGCTGCGCACTTTTGGCCCAAGCTCGATAAATCCCTTCCCATCGCGCATGACCGGATTTTCTATTTCTTGTACCTGAACAATTGGTGGCCTCTTCTCCGGGACACTTGGCATGGAAACATCATTGGACATTTCTGGAGCCTGGCAGTCGAAGAGCAGTTTTATCTCTTCTGGTCTCTATGCGTCTTCATCGTGCGTCCGAAACACATCATGCGAGTCGCGCTCGGTGGAATTGCCGGAGCCTTCCTAATTCGCTGCTGTCTCTACGCGCACTCAGGACTGACACGCGATCTCGTTGAGAACACCTTCGCCAGAATGGATTCCTTGCTGGTTGGCGCGTTCCTGGCCGGCCTGGTCCGGCGTCCCGACCTGCTTGGGCGCATCAAGCCCTATCTCTACAAACTCGGAGTTGCCTCGGCGGTCGGGGTTATCTTCCTGCTTTGCGCAGTGGAGAATGCTGGTGTCCGCCAAATATTTGCATTCTCGCTCCTGGCATTCGCCTATGGAGCGGCAGTCCTGTTTGCTTATAGCAAGTCCGGCGAGACTTCGAGAGCCCAGCGCCTCCTGTGCAGCACCCAGCTAACGACTCTGGGCAAGTACAGCTACGGTATGTACGTCTATCATGTACCTATCCTTTTTGCCGTAGGCTTGATCCTCGGTCGGTTTGTCTACTTCCGCGAACGTCTCGGGCTCGTATTGCTGTTCATGGGCTTATCTTTCACCCTAACGTTTATGACAGCCAAACTGAGCTTCGACCTCTATGAGAGCCAGTTCCTTCGACTGAAGAAGTATTTCCGCGCCGGCTGACTTCCGTAGGATCCCGAGCGTCTGGCCGACCGCGCAAGTGGAGCGTTCAGCAATCCACGGACACTATGTCACACGGAAGCATCTGCCTTAACACCGAAGTGCGTCGATCAAAGCCGAAAGCGCCGCTGGCTGTTGCCGCCGGCTCGGATAGTAGAGAAAGAACCACCTTGGAAGTTGAGTTCCCCAGAATGGGCTTCATTCGCTTTGATCAATTAGACCAACCTTTCCTGGCCCTTCGTGATTCCATGAAGTAGCCGACCGTTCCCCTTAACAGCGCCCGCCCGTTCCCTCCTAAACAACCGCATATGCCGGCCGGACTTTACCCATCAGGTGAAAGGCATCGAACAACTGTCCACAGCCCGTGCCGTGCTAAAATGCGGACCGCACTCAGATTTGTCTCTTGGGAGAGTTATATGACGTCTAGCTCGATTGCCGCATTATCGGCTCTGTTGATCGCCGCTGGCTGCACGTTTGCGGCAGACACTCCGCACCAATGGAAATCTGGAACTCTTCTCGAGACCGAAAAGCAGCAGGTGCTTCAAGGCAGCACGGAGACTTCGAATACTGACGGAACTATCAAGGATAGAGATAACGGTAGAAACGCCGACTATTCGCAAAATTCGACCACCACCCGAACCGCGGACTACGATAATTTTCAGGTCTATACCATTCAAGGCGAAAAGAAAACTTATATTGCTCGTGAGCGCTTGCTTTTCCCATGGTCGAAGCCGGCGAACGTCACGGTAGGCGAAGGCGTAAAGTATTCTGTTCATAAGAACACGTTGTATCTGCTCGATGACGATGGGAAGCAGCATAAAGCTGGCATTTCCAAAATCAGAATGAACCAGACGCACGAGCCGTGATGCACCCCGATCGGTAAGATTCAAGCCCGCGCTACCCGGTTTTTCCGGGGCTGGCCGCAGGTGCAAGAAGGCTTGTCAAAACGCACAACGAGCGAACCGATCCCCGTGCAGAGCAAAACTGGATGGCTCTACTCCGCGCGTCTTCAAACGCAATCCCAACTGTCATCAAAGCAGCCGCCCGCGAAGAACAGTCTGCCTCCGTGACCCGTTCATGTCATACACGTTGAAATTCGCGACAGCCCCGGCCGTTACATCGTCGGGTAAACCCAGCATCCGTGCTGGGTTCCTTGACGCGAGGCGTACCGCGGTTGCCAAATCGGTTCCAGCGACCTCCTGCATCCGAGTCACTGCTCTGTCCAGTGTCATGATGCTCCCTGCAAGAACGCCCGCATCTGTTGTGCATCGGCCATCTTTCACGTGTACAGTTGTTTCACCCAACTTGAACACTCCATCCGGCATACCCGTGGCTTCGAGCGAATCGGTAATCAGGATCCCTCGCTCCGGTCCCTTCGCCTTAAACCACAACCGAACCATTTCCGCCGCCACATGCACTCCGTCGCAAACAAGATCGGCATAAATATCGTCTCGGTCCAGCACGACTCCCAGGATGCCGGGCTCGCGATGGTCTAACGCCCGCATCGCGTTGTAAGTATGTGTTGCACTCGTTGCTCCAGCCTTCAAACTCTCCAGAGTCTCCGCTCTGTTGGCATTCGAATGCCCGATCGATGAGCGAATCCCGAGTTCCGTTGCCCGTGCAATCGTCTCGTTGGCTCCTGGAAGTTCGGGAGCAATGGTCATTAGCTTTATGCAGCCTTCTGAAGCCTCCCAGAACTTATTAAGTAGATCCGCGCTGGGCTGCCTCAGGAACTGCTCTGGATGCATCCCACGTTTTGCATGCGACAAGAACGGCCCTTCGATATGAATTCCGGCGATTCTTGCCTCATCCTCTGCCGTCTCTCGTTGGATGTAGTCGGCAATACTGTCCAGCGCGCGCATCGTGAGATCCATCGAAGCCGTCACCGTAGTCGCCAAATATTCAGTAACGCCGCGGCTCGCCAGAAACTTAGAAACGCAACGTAAGGCATCGGGCGTGCCCTCCATCACATCGTGCCCCGCGGCGCCATGCAGATGGATGTCGAACAGGCCCGCCGTCAGCGTTGCATCGCCGAAATCGTGGGTAGGCCCCGACGTCTCGGTCTCCAGGCGCGATGAAATCGCAAGCACGTTCTGCCCTTCCAAGACGATAACTGGATCATCCACCACCGTATTCGCGGTAACAAGCCGCTTTGCCGTCAGGGTCATAGCCATGGTCTAAGTTCCACTAATAGAACTTATCGCTTCAGGCGACCGCCTGTTGCAAAGCTCCGTCCGCGCCGCTGCGCCTCAATGCGAAATCTTTTCGAGCGCGAGCCCCCTCGTAGGTGGTCCCATGAACCCGATCACCGCCATGACGATCGCCATGGCTGCCGCAATGAATACAAACACGCCGGTCGTTCCGAATTTCTGCAGAATCGCTGCGATGGCAAACGAACTGAAAATTGCTGAAAGACGGCTCCATGAGTAAACAAAACCAACCGCGCCCGCGCGAATGCTGGTCGGAAAAAGTTCGGTCTGGTAGGCATGGAAGCTGTAGGACATAATGTTGCTCGCGAGTGTCAGAACCACGCCCATTGCGATAAGAAGCAGCTCAGCCGTTATTTGGCTGAACAATAGCCCACACAGCATAATGGCTGACGCGCTCGCCACAATCACCGTCTTGCGCTCGAATTTGTCACCGATAAACAACCCGATCATCGGCCCGATCGGTGCTGAAATCGCGATAATGGCTGAATAAAGCAAGCTGTTCGTCACTGTAATGCCCTTCTTGGTGAGTAGTGTCGGCACCCAGTTGGCGAAACCATAAAAGCCGACCGTCTGAAAAACGTTGAAGACGCTCATCATGATGACGCGCTTGGAGTAAGGCTTCACCCACATGTCGCGAAACCTGCGGCCAGTAACCGCGGGTTCCGGCGCAGCGGGCGAAGGAAGCGCCCCTCCATACTCCTTTTCGACGGTTGACTCCAGCTTCGACATCAGCTCGTCGGCTTCGGCAAGCCGGCCCCTTTCCGCAAGCCAGCGTGGACTCTCAGGCAAGGCGCGGCGAATGAACCAGACAAACACTGCTCCGTGAGCGCCGATCATCACTATCCAGCGCCAGCCGTCTATCCCTAATGGCTTGTAAGGCACAAGCAGATACGAGAGGAACGCCACAATCGGCACGGCCATGAAACCCACTGCCTGCTCGCAAGCAAAAGCGCGTCCGCGAATTTGCTTCGGAACCAGTTCGGAGATATAAGTTCCGATTGTCACCAGTTCCACGCCGATGCCCATTCCCGCCGCGAAGCGCCATAAATTCACGCCGCTTGCCGTTGTCTGAAACGCCATCATGAGATTGGCGGCTGTGTAGAAAAGCAGCGAGTAGGTAAAGATGGCGCGGCGGCCGAAACGATCCGCCAGGAACCCGCAACCGATCGTGCCGACAAAAAGCCCCGCAAACAGACATGCAATAAAACTGGCCACGCCGTTCATGCCGAACAAGCCCGTCGTAGTAGGGCTCAGAATACCGCTCTTGATAAGTCCCGGCGCTACATAACCGGAGTACAGCAGATCGTAAAACTCGAAAAAAGAACCGAGGCTAAGCAAGACGACGAACTTCCACATGGTCCGTGTAACCGGAAGCCGGTCGAGCCGTGCGGAAATTGTGCCGGCAGACGCGGTAAGAACTTCAGCGCGCATGTCCCTCTTTTCTTGATGCTACCTATTTGGTCTTCTTGGTGAGGATCGGTATTGAATTCCCGCCGCGCTGTCGTGTCACTTTCTGAATTACGTTAGGCTCTTCCGCACTTTTGGTGTAGCCAAACATTTCGGGGACGGAATGTTTTAAGATTTTGGAGCGATGGCAACTCCCCCAAGCCACTCGCAAAATCTACTTTCCAACCCAAGTCTTTTGGTACTCGACCGTATTGAACAAGATTCCACTCGGTTCCGACTGATCGTCCATGTCAACCAAGAACCGGCCTCCCCCTTATGCGGCCAAGTGTCACAGTCTATTCACAGCCGTTATTGCCGCTCTATCCAAGACTTGCCTTGGCAGGGCGTGGCTGTGCAAATGTGGCTCACCGTCCGCCGGTTTCGCTGCCGGAACAGAAGCTGTCCACGCAAGATCTTCTGCGAGCGACTGCCTGGTGTTGCGCATGCCTTCGGCCGCCAAACCTGCCGGGCTGCGGAGATCACAAGATTAGTTGGTACGTAGCGGGTGGCCGTCCCGGACAGCGGCTGTTGACCCGACTCAGCTTGCCGGCCAGTGATGATACGGTGTTGCGCCGGGTGCGCCAGGCTCCCGCGCAGCCCCCGGCCCACCCCCCGGTGCCTCATCTGGGTGTGGATGACTGGGCTTGGCGCAAAGGGCAAAACTACGGCACCATCCTGGTCAACCTGGATCTGCACCGCGTGGTAGCCCTGCTGCCCGATCGCGCCGCCGAGAGTTTTGCCGAATGGCTCAAGCAAACATCCGGAAGTTACGACGATCTCGCGCGATCGATCTGGTCTCTACGCCGAAGGAGCCACCCAAGGCGCAACTCAAGCTCAACAGGTTGCCGATCCCTTTCACCTTGTTGTGAACATGTCGTCGACGGTGGAGCGAGTATTGGAAGAGCACAGTCAACAGTTGGTTCTTCCGGATACAAAGAACGGGAACCCACCGCCTGTTTCACCACCGACGAACCGCTAGCGGAAGCAGCGCCACGACCGTTCACTCAGTCCCAACTACGGCGTCAGCGTCGGCTGGATCTCTATGAACAAGTGGTGGCGCTCCGTCACGCGGGCGTGTCGAAAGCTGATATCAGCCGTCAGATGAAGCTGGGCCAGAATACGATCCTGCGATGGTTGCGCCGCAGCCGGTTTCCTGAGAGGAAACCGCGACACGGCCGACCTCCCAAGGTAATTGAGTTCGCTGAGTACCTTCGCCAACGATGGAACGAAGGCGGTCACAATGCTTTGCGGCTACACCCGGAAATTCGCGCTCAGGGATACCAAGGCAAATATGGCATGGTCGCGCGGCTTATGGCCAATTGGAGGAAAGCGGGTCCTCACAACCGAACACCCCAGACCGCATCACACCGAAACACGCTGCCATTCTCGTCACGCGCCGCGCCGCTCAATTGACTGACGAGCAGCAGCAGTTGCTCGACCGTCTGGCGGTTCGATTTCCGTACGGCCTTGCAAGACGACAACTCCAAACGGTTACGGCAATAGATTGAAAAAGCCAAGCGATGCGAGTTCGGGCCCATTGTGCGCTTCGCCTACGGGCTGCAAAAAGACATCTCTGCCGTCGCCGCCGCTGTAGACAATGGCTGGAGCAATGGGCAGACCGAGGGACAAATCAATCGCCTCAAGATGATCAAACGCCAGATGTACGGACGAGCTGGATTTGTGCTCCTGCGTGCGCGCGTACTTCCTTACTGCCCCGCTTTCGCCGCGACAGCGTCCGGCCCATGAGGAGGCCATTTATTGGCGTAAATCCGTCGACGATATTGGCGTACTCTTCGGGTATGGACCAACTTGCCGGTCGGCTCGGAGGTGCTTAGAAGTATTGAATCGAGGCGATGTTGCCTTCCGTGTCGTAGCTGTAGGCCGCATCCAGATTCAGCGCGTTCGAGCCGAACGGCGTTCCGCTGATTTGCAGGCGTTTCTTGGTGACGCCGGCACAGTGCATCGAACGTAGCTCGATTGCTCAAGCCGGCCACCTCTCCGTAAAAGTCAAGCCTACCTTCCTCGAACGCCTTCCGAATATAACTCCGGGACAAGTTTCTGAACCGGCTGCTCAAGACCTGCACGGGCAGAAAAGAGGACTATTTCCGGCAGCCGGTCCAACGAGCGCCGTCCTCTCTTCGGAAGCCACCAATACTCCACTCCAGGAAGGTCCAATTTTCGACAACCGTGTTTCACAGTCTGCGCGTGAACTTGTTGAAGGCGCTGAGGATTCGTTAAGGCGCTGCTCGTGCCCCGGTTTTTTTATTCACTTCGCCGTTCCATTCACCAAACGAGCTTGAAGTCGTGCGTCAGCCACCAAGCGAAGTAACCAAGCATCGCTAAGACCAAGGCTAATACCGTAATTGCAACGATTCCCATCGAGAGCCGGTAGTCCTTCGCAAACGATCGCTCAAAGCGCTCCGATGTCAAGAAACGCTCTTGTTCGTCAGGGCTACGCATCCGGAAATAGTGCCTGCAAATATTATAATTACGCCCAGTTCGACGGGAGCGTTTCGATTCAGATGTAACTAGATGGCGCCCACTTCTTTAAAGATGCGAGCTTGGGGCAACGGACAACCAGTTCGTCTCGAAGCCGTTCGCTAATTTTACCTTTTCGAGGTTGAGCATTAATAGCCAAGTAGCGAGTGATCACCGTCGATGAAGGCCGAAACAAATTCCCCGCGGGTCGCGGCAAGTACAACAGCGGCCAAATCCGGGCTCTTCGGACGGGTCGTCGGCTTCACCACCCATCTCTTTCACCTTCGCAATCGCTTCTTTTACATCGGGCACACCGAAAAAGACCAAGATGCCGGGCCCGCCTGCACCAAAAGCGCGGAAGAGCCAACAATTCAGAAAATGACACTGTCGCAACCAAAACGCTACGCTGGCGACGCCTCTCGGGGACATTCACCATGTGCAGCGGAATCATGGGATCAGCCGAACGATCGTCGGAAGGTTTAATGAGTAGCCGCTGGTTATAGAACACTCGTTTCTTCGATCAGGTGGCCCTCGCTGAATCGCGCATAGTTGAGCATTCGCGCGTCGATCAATTCCGTTGCACCTTTCAGAATCAGATCAGCCATGATTTTCCCGGTTGCGGGCGAATGCATCACCCCATGTCCGCTAAATCCCGCAGCGACCCAAAATCCTTCGAGGCCCGGAACACTCCCTAAAATCGGATGGTGATCTGGCGTCATCTCGTATAGTCCTGCCCAGCCTCGCGCAGGATTCACTTGTGCTTCCTCCAGCACGGGAAACCGGTGCGCACCGCGGGTCAATACCTTTTCGATGAAGGCTCGGTCGAAGTCTGTGTTAAAACCAGGCTTCTCCTCGGGATCGTTCCACGCCATGAGCAAGCACAGTCCCTCGGGTCTGAAATGGAATCCGGTAGCCATGTCGACGGTCATCGGTGCCGTGCGAGAGATCTTATTGAACGGCTCCGTCGGAACCAGCATGCGCCGTAGCGGTCGAACCGGCAACTCGATGTCGGCGAGTTTGCCAACCTCCTTCGACCAGGCTCCTGCCGCGCAGACCACAATCCGAGTTGTAATGGTCCCTCGTGTTGACCTCACTGCAGAGATGCCCTTCACGTCACGCTCGATCCCCGTCACCAAAGCGTCGCAAACGATCTCCGCGCCCTGGTCCGACGCGCGCAAAGCAAACCCCGTCATGACGCTATGTGGATCAACGAACCCGTCCGTCGAGCAGAAGGCGCCCCCAATAACGTCGTCTAAGCGCACCTGCGGAACCATCTTTACAACCTCTTCAGGGGTTATAAGCTGCACCGTTTTGAGCCCGGCTGCGATCTGTTTTGCGTGATTCGTGCGCAGGTAGCTGATGTGCTGCGGCTCAGTCGCGATAAACAGATATCCCTGCGAGCGAAACCCGGAAGGGTGTCCGATGAGCTGCTCGAAATTGCGGAAAAACTGGATGGAGGACAGCGACATTCGAATACTGACATCGGTCGAGAATTGAGCCCGCACACCCCCCATGCTCTTTCCGGTCGACCCCTTACCCTGATGGCTTTCCCGCTCCAGAACGACAACACTACGGCATCCAGCTGTGGTGAGGTGATAAGCGATACTCGAGCCGACAATGCCGCCTCCGATAATGACGACATCTGCTGAACTTCTCACGCCACATCAGTGTAACTTCCGCACGCGCACCTCAGACACGGCGTGCCCTTTATGCCGCGCCTCTCCGTTCCAGCACCGCCCGGTTCGCCGAACACACATCGCAATCGCACCCGCCCCGCTCTTCCGGTCTCGGCAGATTCCCCCCACAAGGCAGAAGATGCCCCGTCCCAGATTCTTTCTCTACCTCGATCAAATCCAGCCACGTGTCCACCGACATCCTCTGAATCGCCAGCCCGCCCGTCTCCCGTATCGAATCCTCTACCGTCGTCCACGCATACTCATCCGGCACGCCATGCACAAAATGCAGCCTGCGGTAAACCATCTCCGGAGCGGGCCACATCTTCTGCCCATTCGCAATCAAAGTCTCGTTGGGCGGATACTGCGTCGTCACCGTTCTGCCGTCTAACGCAATTTCGATCTCCACCCATTGATCCAGAATCGCGATTTTGCGCCGCTTCTTTGCGGATTTCTGGCCTTGGAACGTCATCTGCGCCTTCGTCAACGGCGCGTCACTCTTTGCTTTGACTCCGCGGGCCGCCTTGTTCGTCGGCTCGTCCCGTTTTGCATTCTCATGAACCTTCAACTGCGCTGCTGTTTCATTCAGAAGAGACTTCGTCTGTTCGAGTTCGCTCTTTACATTCGCGTATCGTTCGTCGTACCGCATTTTGTCCTTTCGTAAGTGCTCGGCCGCGCTTAACGACCGGTAGAACGCCCGTTCTGCCGCCGTCTTATACCGCTGCATCAGCTCAACTTTGTGTTCCTGCTCCGCCGTCCAGTCGGCCGGATTGGCGTTCTCTCTGCAATCGACCACTGCCGCCTCTACCTCCAGCAGCCGCCGATGCGCCCGCTTCAACAACCAGTCGTTTCGAACCAGCAAATCCACCAAACGGACCTCGTGATACCCCTCCGGTTCGAATTCGCGATACCAGCCGGAGCGCGTCCCTTCATACTCTTCCGGCGTCTCGTCCGGCAGAATCAGCGTGTTCCTCGAACACAACCCGTGCTTGCGCGAGTTCTGGCTCGACGTTTCCTTGCCTTCGGGAGTGTTGGGCCCGGTCTGATTCGGCATCTCGCCCGAGTATCGACACAGACCCGTTCCCGACACCCCGCCCCATCCCACCTAACTCAATGAATCCGTAAGCTCAACTAAAATGTCCCAAGTGCGTGACCGCCTGGATAAATACAACTTTGCCAGCCAACAATCAGCACGAAAAGCATCACTGTCAGACGTGTTTGCCCGTCTCATCACCCCCGCCATTTCGTTTCGTAAAAATGTATCGTGGAACAGATGACCGTGTCGGCCGTGATCCCCACCTGGAACCGCGCCGACCTCCTCCGCCATCTCCTCCCGAACCTCCGCGCCCAAACCCGCCCGCCCGACCGCATCATCGTCGTCGATAACGGCAGCACGGACGACACCCGCTCCGTCGCCGACGAACACCAAGCCGACTACCTCGGGCTCGAAACCAACCGCGGCTTCGCCGTAGCCGTCAACAAAGGCATCGGACAGGCCGCCGCCGATTGGATTCTCATCCTGAACAACGATGTCGTCCTTCAGCCCGACTGGCTCGAACGCCTCCTTGCCGCAGCCGAAGAAACGCAAGCCGCCTTCGCTGTCGGCAAACTCGTTCAGGCCGGCACGGACCGCCAGCTCGATGGCAGCTGGGATCTGGTCTCTCGTGGAGCCTACGCCTGGCGCTGCGGTTACCTTCGCCCCGACGGCCCTGTCTGGTCTCACCGCCGCACCGTCGCACTCGCCCCCATGACCGCCGCCCTCTTCCATCGCCGCGTCTTCGACCGCATCGGCCTCCTCGAAACCCGCTTCGAATCGTATTACGAAGACGTCGATTTCGGCATTCGCTGCGCACTCGCCGGACTCCGAGGTGTCTACGAACCTGCCGCCGTGGCGACTCACCTTGGGAAAGCCACTCTCGGCAAGCGCGCCGAGCGCGTCTATTACCTCAGCGCCCGCAACCAGGTCCTGCTTCTCGCCAAACACTACGGACCCGCAACCCTCCGCCGTTTCGCCTGGCCCATCCTTGTCGGTCAAACTCTGGCTCTCTTCGCCGCCGCCAGGCAAGGCCACGGACTCGCCGCCCTCCGAGGCAAATGGCACGCGCTCCGCCAGTGGTCCGGTTTCCGCGACGCGCTTCCCCCGCCCGCTGCTATCGAATCCGCCATGGCCGCAAGCGAGCAGGAAATCTTTACCCTCCAGCGGACCGTCGGCTTCGACATCTACTGGCGCCTTTACTTCGCCTTGGTCGACCCAGGCTGATGCCGGATCATGTTGCCATTACAATCGTCACCTTCAACAGCGCCCGCTACATCGCCGGCTGCCTCGAGCACGCCATCGCTCAGACGCACCCCTCGGTCGAAATTGTCGTTGTCGACAACGCCTCGACGGACACTACCGTAGCCATCCTTCGCACCTTCGAGGGCCGCGATCGACTCCGCATTCTCCGCAACCAGGTGAACAACGGCTTCGCGGGCGGACAGAATCAGGCCATCGCCGCCGCACCAAACGCCGATTGGATCCTCACCCTCAACCCCGATGTCCGCCTCACCCCGGACTTCGTCGCCACCCTTCTCTCAGCCGCCACATCTTCCGACATCGGCAGTCTCTGCGGCAAACTCCTCGCTGTCCCGCCAGACTTCCAGCCCACTGGCGAGCCGAGCATCGATTCGACGGGCATCTACTTCACCCCGAATCTTCGCCATCTCGATCGCGGCAACCGCATGGCCGACCGCGGCCAATACGACCGGCCCGAATATGTCTTCGGCGGTACCGGCGCAGCCTGCCTCTATCGCCAGACCATGATCCGTGACATCTCTGTCTTCGGCGAGTTCTTCGACACCGACTTCTTCGCCTACCGCGAAGACGCCGATGTCGCCTGGCGCGCGCAACTCCTGGGCTGGCGCTGCTACTACACACCTGCAGCTATTGCCTACCACGTTCGAACCGTCGTTCCCGAGAACAGAGGCTCCTTGCCTGCGGTGATCAACATGCACTCCGTCAAAAACCGCTGGCTCTTGCGCATTAAAAACACCACGCCCGCTCTCTACCGCCATTTCTGGCTGCCGATCACCGTCCGTGATTTCGTGGTAATCGCCGCTTGCCTCCTGCACGAATGGAGCTCGCTGCCGGCTTTCTGGCATACCGCTAAGCTCTGGCGTCGCACTTGGGCCAAGCGCCGCGAGATCATGAAACGGAAAGTCGCGGAGGACCGCTACATCGTCAACTGGTTCACCACCGCGCGCTAGACCGCTCTGTCAATGCGTATTGCCCTTTTAGGAACGCGCGGTATCCCTGCCAACTATGGCGGTTTTGAGACCTTCGCCGAAGAACTCTCCGTCCGGCTCGCCGGGCGCGGTCACCAGGTCACCGTCTACTGCCGCGAGAATCACGGCTGCATCCGAGTACCGCGGCGTCGGATCTTCGCCATCTTCCGACGATCAAACACAAGTACCTCGACACCGTTGTCCACACGGCACTGTCCACGCTGGAGGTTCTCGGCCGCCGCTTCGACGTGCTTCTCTACTGCAATGCCGCGAACGCGATTTTCACGCTTTGGCCTCGTCTCCTGGGCATGCCCACCGCTCTAAACGTTGACGGCATCGAAAGGAGACGCAAAAAGTGGAATCGTCTCGCGCGGGGCTGGTATCTAGCCTCGGAGTGGATCGCTACCTGGGCTGCTTCCGCAGTCGTCACCGATGCCGAAACCATCCGTGAATACTACCTTGCCCGCTTCGGCAAGAACTCGACTTTCATCCCCTATGGCGCCGAAGTCGGCCCAGTCGCCGGAACCGATCACGTCCGCGCGCTGGGCCTCGAACCCGGCCGCTACGTTCTGTACGTCAGCCGCCTGGAACCGGAGAACAATGCTCTCCTGGTCCGCCAGGCTTTCGAAAACGTCCGCACCGATTACAAGCTGGCGCTCGTAGGCGACGCGCCGTACGCGGACGCCTACATCCGCCATGTAAAAGACACGCGAGATACGCGCGTTGTCTTGCCCGGCGCTATCTATAACGAAGGCTATCGTCAGCTTCAATCCCACTGCGCTGCTTACGTCCAAGCCACCGAGGTCGGCGGCACCCACCCCGCTCTTATCGAAGCCATGGGCCGTGGCGCTCTGGTGCTCTATCTCGACACGCCTGAGAGCCTCGAAGTCGCCGGAGATGCGGCCGTTCCTTTCATCGCGTCGCAGAGCCGATCTCACGCAAAAACTACAATGGGCCGTCGACGTCCCACCCGACGAACGGACGGGCTGGAGCCGCCGCGCGATGGAGCGCATCCGAAGCCGTTATAGTTGGGAGATCGTCGCAGACCAATACGAAGCCCTGTTTCGTCAATTGGCACGCAAGCAATGAAAGAACGCTCCTCGCTGGCCGTTGAGCCAATCCGTCATAAACCCTACACGGCTCCGGCCGCCCTGCCTTACCGTTCCTGGGTGGAAGTCTCCCGCGAACAGATCGCCGCCAACTTCGAATCGATCCGAAAAGTTGTCGGCCCGACCGTCGAAGTCATGCCGGTCGTCAAAGCCGATGCATACCGCCACGGCGCAGTCGAAGTCTCTCGCGTCCTCGAGTCCCAAGGCGCCCGCTGGCTTGCCGTCAGCAACACCGACGAGGGTATCGCCCTCCGCGATGCCGGCATCCGCGCCCGCATCCTCGTCATGGCGGATTTCCTGCCATTCACCCGCGAGGCGATGCTCGCCTACAATCTCACTCCCGTCGTTCATTCGCTCGAAGATCTGGCCGAGCTCAACCGCCTGGCCGCCAGCCGCTCCGAGCGATACCGCTGCCATCTGAAGATCGATACCGGTATGGGTCGCCTGGGCATCCGCGCTAATGCCGAGACCGTCGCCAAAGCCATCCTCGGTGCGCAGAACGTTGAAGTGGAAGGCCTCATGACTCACTTCGCTTCTTCGGCCAACTATGGAAGTTCTCAAACCGACGAGCAGATCGCAGCTTTCGAATCCCTTGCCCGCGCCCTGACCGAAGCCGGCATCCGTCCCGGCCTGCTCCACCTTTCCAGCACCATTCCCGTCGGGTACGGCCGTGTCGGCGCATGGCAGCAGATGGTCCGGCCCGGTCACGCTATCTATGGATACGTCTCCCCAGCGCGTGGTCACGCTCCCGCTCAGATTCTGCACGTCAAACCAGCTCTCAGCTGGCGCGCAACGGTTCTTTCCGTCAAAGACATGCCGGCAGGCGCGCTGATCGGCTATGGTGGAATGTTCCGTACCCCTCATCCGATGCAGATCGCCGTTCTCGCCGCCGGTTACGCCGACGGCATTCCGCACCGCATGGGCAATCGCGGCAGCATTATCGTGCACGGCAAGCTGGCGCCCATCATTGGCGCAGTCAGTATGGACCTCACGACCGTCGACGTCACCGGCTCGGGCGTGAAAGTAGGGGACGCCGTAACGCTCCTTGGCTCTGAGGGCCCGGTAAGCATCGATGCCGCCCAGATTGCGCGTTGGGCGGGTACCATCTCCTACAGCGTCCTTTGCGGGATACATGCCCGTGTTAAACGTCTATATATCTGACACCGTCGATTTTGCATACTAGGTGTGAGTACTAGAACTTTCTGAGGCGGGCTGCGGGCCAAGCTTACGTTGGTTCCACAAAGCTGGAACAAGGGACTGCCTATTTCCGTCTGCCATGGAACGGGAGACATAATTGAAGAAAAAGTGGAAGATTGTAATCCTGCTTGCGTTACTGGTTATCATTGCCGGCGCGGTCGTCGCCAGCATTCGAATCAGCGAGCGCGGGATTGTAACCGTTCAGACCGGCAGAGTGAGTCAGATGGATCTGACTTCGGTCGTCACCGCCTCAGGCGAGATCAAGCCGCGTAACTACATCAACATCGGCGCGAACACTCAGGGCGCGGCACCGATTACCGCCATCTTCGTGAAAGAAGGCGATCACGTGAAGAAGGGTCAAGTGCTGGCCCGTCTCGCGGACGTCCAGCCTCGTGCCGACTTGAACGCCCAGCAGGCCGTGCTCAACTCCTCCCTTGCGGATTCCTCTGCCAGCGAAGCCGCCGTTAAATCTGCCGAGGACAACATTGCGGTCGCCCAGTCGCAAGTCGATCACGATCGCGCCGATGTGGAGCAGAAGAAGCTCGATCTCAAGCGCAGCAAGGATCTGTACGACGCCAAATTGATCGCCGCCCAGGACTACGAAGCGAAGAAAGTCACCTACGATCTCGCGGTGGCGACTTTGCAGGCTTCCGAGCAAAAAGTTCGTCAAGCTCAGTCTTCGAAAGCCCAGAGCGCCGCTCAGCTTGCTTCCGCCCAAAAGAAAATCGCGCAGTCTCAGGCCATGGTCGCTCGTTCATCCGACGTACTCGCTCAGTACGATGCAACCGCGCCTCTCGACGGCGTTGTGACAAACCTGCCGGTTCGAGTGGGTGAGACCGTAGTGCCAGGCATACAAAACTCTGCTGCCTCCACCATCATGACCATTGCCGATATGTCGATCATCACAGCTGAAGTTCACGTCGATGAGACCGACATCGTCAGCGTCAAAATGGACCAGCCCGCCGATGTAAGCATCGATGCGATTCCGAACAAGACATTTAAAGGCCGGGTCATCGAGATCGGCGATACTGCTTTGCTTCGGTCGACCGGAGTCGCTGCCTCTCAGAGCACAACCTCAAGCCAGGAAGCTAAAGACTTCAAGGTTGTGATCGCTCTCGATATCCCCGAAAACGTAGTCCGGCCCGGACTTTCCTGCACAGCTAAGATCACGACCGCTACTCGAGCTCACGTTCCTGCCGTCCCGATCCAGGCTTTAACGGTCCGCCAGAAGGGGCAACTCCAAACGCCGAAGCCTGGCCAAAAGCCCGATCTCAGCCCTGCCGCCCAGAAGGCAGCGAAAGAGGAGTTGCAAGGCGTTTTCGTGGTCCAGAACGGCAAAGCAGAGTTTCGTAGCGTAACAACCGGCATTACGGGAGCAACCGACATCGAAATCCTCGGCGGATTGAAGCCCGGAGACGAGATCGTCACCGGCAGTTACGAAGTCATCCGTACCATCCGGAATGATGCGAAAGTAAAGGTGGACAATAAACAGCCAGGCGCCGGACCAGGACCCGTCGCTGGTTAGCAACCAGGTTATCCATGGCAACACTCGCAGCTAACCAAGAACTCAGTTCCAAGCAGCGTGAGGAACTCGGCGAAGAACTAAAGCACGAAGGCGTCGTCATTCGTACTTTCGATCTCTGGAAAACCTATATCATGGGCGACCAGGAGATCCACGCCGTCTCGGGCGTCGACATCCTGATTCGGCGAGGTGAGTACGTTGCCATCATGGGGCCATCCGGCTCCGGTAAATCGACCTTGATGAATTTGATCGGCTGCCTCGATACGCCGACCAAGGGCCTCTATTACTTAAACGGAAAGCTCGCGAGCGATATGGAGGACGACGAGCTCGCGCGCATACGTAATAAGGAAATCGGATTCGTCTTCCAGACCTTCAACCTGTTGGCTCGCGCGTCGGCTCTCCATAATGTGGAATTACCGCTCATCTACGCCGGCATCTCGACGCAGGAACGGGCCAATCGGGCCCGCGAAGCACTGCGCGCCGTCGATCTCGAGCAGCGCATGCACCACAAGCCCAACGAATTATCGGGCGGTCAAAGACAGCGCGTCGCCATCGCACGAGCGCTCGTAAACCGGCCTTCTATTTTGTTGGCCGATGAGCCTACCGGTGCGTTAGACACCAATACCGGCAATGAAATTATGGCTCTATTCGAACGATTACACAGCGAGGGCAACACCATCGTCCTCGTCACACATGAGCCCGATATCGCCCTCCATGCTCACCGGATCATACACATCCGCGACGGCAAGGTGGAGCGTGACGAAATCGTTCCTGACTCGAAAAGACTATCGAAGATCGGGACATTAGATTTAAATTCCCGCTGATTCATTTCTTATTGGAACGACGAATGTTATCTTGGAGATCAGTTTCCGGCAAATAGCTTTACCAAGCGAGTCCAGACGATCTCGACTACCGCCGAAATTTTCTGTGCTTCTGCCAATGAACATCTTTTTTGGTGTCCGGGCTCGTTGTAACTGAGGCTCTACTTTGGGCGGGATCTCATCCATCAAACAACCATTCAGGATCCTCATGGCGGAAGACAACCCCATCAATCAGCGCGTGGGGAAGCTGATCCTGCAGCGCGCGGGCTTCGATATCGACCTAGTAGCGGACGGCAGCGAAGCCGTCACCGCTCATCAAGCAAATCCTTACGATCTAATCTTGATGGACTGCCAAATGCCCACCATGGACGGGTTCGAGGCCAGCCGGCAAATCAGGCGCATGGATCATAAGCAGCCCGCCATTGTGGCAGTTACCGCAAATGCGCTCGTAGGCGAACGGGAACGCTGCCTCGAAGCCGGTATGGACGACTATCTGTCGAAACCTTTTCAGGCCGACCAACTGGTCTCAGTCGTCAACAAGTGGATCGAAATGCCGAAATAACGACCTATCCGTTGGAGCTTGACGGTTCAGGGCCGCCAGAGAACCAGAAGCGCGAATAGCACGAGCCACATGAAGTCGAGATAGTGCCAGAAAACAGCCGTGCCATTGGCAACCGCGCGCGTGCTCATCTGGTACTTCGGTCCACTCGGCCGGCGCCTCGTGCGAAAAAGCAGGTAAATGAGCGCAGCGAGGCCAACGACTATATGCAGTCCGTGTAATCCGGTAAACAGAAAGATAAACCAGGAATGCGGATTACCGGCCAGCTTTATGCCGGTCCCGAGAATCTGGAACCAGGCTACGATCTGGCCAACCAGAAAGCACGTGCCCAGAGCCGTTGTCCACGCGGTCAACCGAAAGAAAGCTTGCTGATCACTCTGTGCCATCTTCCGTCTTGCGGCTTCGAAAGTAGCGCTGCTTGCAACCAGGATCGCGGTCGTGATCCAAAGCGTGACCGGGATACGAATGTGTCCCCAGAACTGCTCGCTCCGCGAACGAATCATGAACACTGCAATCAATGCGCCGAACGTCATCGTCACGGCGACAAGCAACACCAGAACCGTAAAAAGGGAAAGAGAGTTGAGTTCTTTCCCCCGGCTCACGATTTCGTTGGCAGACTGCACATTAACCAGTATGATGCCCGGGCGGCTTCACGGTACATTGAGGAATCATGTCCGGTTCACTGGTAAGACTCGCGACGGCGCTGCTATTGGCTTCTGTTGGGTTCGCGCGTGCCCCGCGGCAGGAGGGGACTGACGGCCGGCTCAAAGGCGCATTTCGCAACCCTGAGAACGCCGGCTGGATACTCGTTCATCTGGAGGGTACTCCCTCTGCTGTCGGATATCAGCATGGCTACCTGCTCACGGCCGAAATTGACGATGCGAAGCGCGCGATCGAATTGAGTGCCACGCACGAGGTGAAGCATACCTGGCCGGAGTTGAGGAGCGTAGCCGGAAAGTACTTTTGGCCCACGGTTCCAGACGAGTACCGTCAAGAGCTCCAAGGCATTGCCGAGGGCGCGCAGGCGCACGGATCCAAACTGGACCTGATGGATCTGGTCGCCATGAATGCTTACATGGAGTTTCCGTATTACTACGGCGAATCTGAAAAGCTGCAGGCGAAAGGCGTGCCCAGCAGCGTTGGGGAGCACTGCAGCGCATTCGTTGCGACGGGCAGCTACACCAAAGACGGCCGCATCGTCATCGGACACAACAACTGGAGCGACTACTTGTCCGGAAGCCGCTGGAAGATCATCTTTGACATCGCTCCTTCGAGCGGGCATCACCTGATCATGGATGGCGTTGCAGGATTAATTCACAGCGGCGACGATTTCGGCATCAACGATGCCGGCATCATGATCACGGAGACAACCATCGGGAACTTCCACGGCTTCAACGCAAAAGGCGTCCCTGAGTTCGCCCGCGCGCGCCGGGCGATGCAGTACGCCGAATCCATCGATGACTTTGCCCGCATTATGGAGCAGGGAAACAATGGCGGATACGCGAACACCTGGCTAGTGGGAGACCGGAAAGCAAACGAGATTGCCCGGCTCGAGCTCGGTTTACGCTACGTGACGCTCGAACGAACAAGCGACGGATACTTTGTCGGTTCCAATTTCCCGATCAATCCGAAGCTAATTGCCGAAGAGACGGATTTCCCGACCAACGATCCGAATACGCCGGATCTCGTTCGGCTGCGGCGCTGGGACCAACTGATGGCGCAGAACAAGGGACACATCGATGTGGAAACCGGGAAGAAGTTCGAAACCGATCACTACGACGTGATCACGAAAGAGATCGATCCTAACGAGCGAACCATTTGCGGCCACATCGACCGGTCGAGCCGGGGAATGAAAGGCTGGCAGGATCCGTACGGACCGGCCGGCGCTGTTGAAGCGAAGGTTGCGGACAGCGCGATGGCGGAAAAGATGTCGTTCGTAGCCGGGCAGGGGCACCCCTGCGGCGTGGCGTTCCACGCCAAGAGTTTTCTCAAAGCACACAAGGAGTTCGCCTGGCAGAGCCCGGCGCTCGAAGATCTAAACGCCAATCCATGGATCACGGTAGCTGCGGCAGCGAGACCGTAGCTCGCCGGATTTCCTACCTACCTGCGAGAATTGATAGAGGATCCTGGCTACTCTGCCAGCGTTCCTAATGAAGCGTGACAATCACAGAAGCTCTTGAAACTTTACGTGCCGCTCAACCGTTCGGTGAGCCGTTCGAAGTACAACTTGCCTGCAGCTTTACGCCCCTTCACCTGAAAACGCTCTTAGGGGCACATCTACAGAGACGTCTCGCCCGGCGGCGAGCAGTTGTTACAGAAGGCGTGTTCGGCGATCTGGTCGGGAGCATCGAGCGGGCGTCGAACGCCTCTGCCATTGCGGTTGCCCTCGAATGGCAGGACCTCGACGGCCGGCTGAAATACCGGGAAGGCGGGGCCTGGGGAAATGCTCTACGAGAGGATCTTCTCGACAGTGCCAAACTCATGCTGGAGCGCATCGAGCAAGCAATCCGGCAAGTTCCTCATCACGTGAGTATCGCCATCTCCCTGCCGACTTTGCCGCTCATCCCGGCCTTTCATCCGCCTACCTGGCAAGCCGACCGGACAGAGATGCTTCTCAACCGGGAACTCCTCGATTTCGCCAGCCGCATCACCCAGCGCAGGCAGGTCACCTTCGTGAGTTCCAGCTGGCTCGATGAGAACTCACCGGCGGCGGGCCGTTTCGATCTGAAATCAGATCTACTGATCGGCTTTCCGTATAACCTTTCGCACGCGGACTCGCTTGCCTCGGCTTTTGCACTTCTACTTGCGCCCCGGCAGCCACTGAAAGGCGTCATCACCGATCTCGATAACACCTTCTGGAGCGGCCTGGTTGGCGAAGTGGGCCCGGATTCCGTACGCTGGGATCCAGCAACCCGCTATTACCTGCACGGGCTCTATCAGAAGCTGCTGGCGGCGCTTGCCGACGAAGGCATTCTAATTGGAGTGGCCAGCAAAAATGATCCGAATGTCGTCGCGGAGGCTTTCAAGCGGCAGGACTTGCTGATACCGGCGGAAAAGATTTTCCCGATCGAGGTCCATTGGGCGCCGAAATCGGAGTCGGTGACGCGCATCTTGAAAAAATGGAATATCTTTGCCGACAGTGTCGCGTTTGTGGACGACACGCCTCTCGAGTTGGCTGAAGTGTCCGACGCGCATCCCGGGATCACTTGCATCCCGTTTCCGGCCGGCGATTACGTCGGCGTTTGGAACGTGCTTAAGCAACTGCGCGATCTCTGCGGCAAAAGCCAGTTAGGCGAAGAAGACGCGCTGCGGCTTGAGAGCATACGACGCGGGGTCGAGTTTACAGAGCAAGCCGGTCCGGCCGGCTCATCGGACCAATTCTTAAGCAAGATCGGCGCTCTGATCACGTTCGATTTCGATTCTTCCTCTTCGAACTCCCGGTTGCTAGAGCTGGTCAACAAAACGAATCAGTTCAACCTGAATGGGGTTCGTTTGACGGAAGCCGAATGGCAAAAGAGGTTGCAGCGTTCGGAGGCGTTCTTGGTTGGGGTTAAATACGAAGATAAGTTTGGCTCGCTGGGTACGATCGCGGTCTTGCAGGGTTATCAGGTTGGAGGCGTCCTGCAGATTGAGACATGGGTCATGAGTTGCCGGGCATTCAGCCGCCGTATTGAGCACCAGACAGTCAAGAAGCTGTTCGAGAGATTCCAGGCTTCGTCCCTCGCCTTCGAATTTGCTCCGACGGCTAAGAACGGACCCTTGCAGGAGTTCTTCGCGACAATTCTGGGGCATGCGCCCGAAGCGGCTTTTCGCTTCAGCCGGGATGAATTCGAGAGATGCTGCCCGGCGCTCTATCACCGTATTGAAGAGACAAGCGGAGTCACGTTAAATGGATGAAACCAGATCACGCCTAATAAAGTGTTTTGAGACAGTTTTTCCGGATATGCCGGAGTCCGAGATTGTGAATGCTACGCAGAGCTCGGTCGCTACGTGGGACTCTATCGCCGCGATCACGCTGCTGAACGTGATTGAGGACGAGTTCGGAATCACGATGGATCTGGAACTGGCTGGAGAGCTCGATTCGTTCCCAAAGATCTATGAGCATTTGAAGACTACGGTGAATGCCTGAGTTTGCCAACAACCTGGAGTTCCCGCTGCGCCTTCACCATGTCGGATTCGTGGTGGCGGATATCGAGAGTTCGGCACACGGCTTCATGAAGTCGCTCGGCATGAGTTGGGACGGAGCCATTTACGAGGATCCCACGCAAAAGGTAAAGGTGACGTTTCTTGCGACCGGTCCATCCTGTGCGCAGATAGAGTTAGTGCAGCCCGCAACAGCGGATTCCCCAGTTAAGAAGTTTCTCGAGCGCGGCGGCGGGCAGCATCACCTCTGCTATGAGGTCGAGGACATTGAGAAAGCGCTCGAATCGTTCAAATCGAGGAAAGCGTCGATTGTGCAGCGTCCGTGTCCAGCGGTCGCTTTCGAGGGTCGGCGCATTGCGTGGTTCGTCACGCGCGAGAGGCTGGTTGTAGAACTTTTGGAAACGGAGAAGAAGGAGCTCGCGGCATGATCGAGAAGCTCATACTTAACATCAAGCGCGGCAACACTCCGTTTTTTCGCTTTCTTCGCAGCGTCGCGAAAGGTTTGATGTACGGCACGCTCCCGCTTCCGCGTTTCTTTCATCCGTTGCTTCGCCTGTTATTCAACTTACAGGGTTTGATTGTGGATGCGTTCCGCTGGGCTTTTACCTACTTTTGGCGAGAGCCATTGTTTCGCGGCCGCTGTGAATCCGTCGGCAAACATTTTCGAATGAGCCGGCTGCCCTGGGTGGCGAGCCACGCGAAGATTTACATCGGCGATGACGTCAACTTCTTCGGGAAGGTGGATATTCAAAGCGGCCGGATTTTCGATGAACCCCGCCTGGAGATTCATAACCGCGTGGACATCGGGCACTTAGTGGGATTCCTGGTGAACAAGGAAATTGTCATTGAAGACGATGTGAACGTTGCGTCGGGAGTGAAGTTCATGGACTCCGACGCGCACCCGCGAGACGCAGCCGACCGAATTGCGGATCTTCCGCCCAAGCCGGAGGAGATCAAGCCGATTCGGATTTGCAAGAACGCCTGGATCGGGCAGAACGCGTTTATCCTGAAAGGTGTCACGGTCGGCGAAGGCGCAGTGATTGGAGTGAACAGTGTGGTGGTAACCGACGTGCCGCCGTATTCAGTGGCGATGGGCAACCCGGCTCGCGTGGTCGTGAAGAATCTGGCACGACCGGGGGAACCTGTCGCTGCCAGCAGCGCCGATGTTCCCGTCGCGGCGATCTAAAGCCGACCTAAGATTCAAATTTTCTTCCGTTCTTTCAATTGCCCTTGTGGCGTAGGATTCTACATAGGTACACTCAAACCATGGCAGACGCAGCCTTCCGTGGACGGCGGGAGCAATCATGATGCTCGAATTGCGCCACGTCTCGAAATGATTCAGCAGCATCGTAGCCGTAGATGACGTAAGTTTCCAGGCGCGCGCTGGCGAGGTCACCGGGTACCTCGGACCGAATGGGTCCGGCAAGTCGACCACCATGAAAATGATCACCGGGCTGCTCGAGGCGACGTCCGGGGAGATTTTATTCGACGGGGAACGGATCGAAAAAGACCTGATGGCGTATAAGCAGCGCTTGGGGTATGTGCCCGAAGAGCCTCATCTATACGGACATCTGAGTGGCTTGGAATATCTCATCATGGTCGGGCAATTGCGCAATCTGCCGGCCAGGGCAACGGCCCATCGCATCGATGGACTGCTGCGGTTGTTTTCCCTGCACGAGGACCGGCATTCACCGATCTCGGCCTACTCGAAGGGCATGCGGCAGAAAGTGCTGCTTTCCGCGGCGCTGTTGCACAACCCGGATCTGCTTTTACTGGATGAACCGTTTTCCGGGCTCGATGTCGGCACGGGGTTGGTGCTACGAAGTCTGATCCAAGAATTGGCCGGACGCGGGAAAGTGGTGCTGTTCAGTTCGCACGAACTGGAGACGGTGGAACGGGTCTGCAGCCACGTGGTGATCTTGCACCGGGGCAAGATTGTCGCCGACGACTCGATCGAGCGGCTGCGAACATTAATGGCTGTGCCAACGCTTGAAGGAATCTTCCAGCAACTGGCTGTGGAGCAGGACACGGCGGCGATTTCGCGCGAGATTGCGGACCTGATTGAGGCTTAAGCATGAACAAGCTGCAATGGCGCGTGCTCTATCACCAGTTTCTGTTTCGCGTGTTTGATCCCGAGGTGCTCTCGGCGGATGCGCAAGGCGACGCAAGCAAGTTGTTGGGACAATTTGCAGCGTTACTGGTCTTTGTCAGCGTCTCGCTAACACTCCCGGCGATGGCGCTCTCGGATCCCGCCGCATCCTCTGCAGACTCTCGCAATGTTGGGCTACTGTTCACGATGATCGCCGAGCACTTTCTGATCGCGACGACGATGCTGGCAGTGGGTTTGTTCGCGGTACTGAGTTGGGATGCGACATTTCCCGACCGGCGCGATGTGCTGGTGCTAGCGCCGTTGCCGGTGCGGGCGCGCACAATGTTTCTGGCGAAGGTAGCGGCGGTAGCAACGTCGCTGGGCATAACGATTGTTCTGCTGCACAGTGCGCTGGGATTGATCTGTCCGCCGGTGTTTGAGGAGCGCGCCGCACCGGCGAGACTTCCGGCGCTTACTTTGGATATGACCTCGCTTCCGGTTGCGGCGCACGACTTGCAGGCTGTGATGGACCGCGACTTGAGACAGGCGTTGACCACGGGCGACCTGGCGCCGGGGACGGGAGCAGGATGGCGATCGGAGTTTGGAAGCGCGGCGAGCGGCGGGTCTTCACGTATGGAGCCGCAAAGCCGGATTCGCTATTCGAAATCGGCTCCATTTCGAAGACGTTCACAGGATTGATTCTGGCGCGGATGGTAGCGGAGGGGAAGGTGCGCCTCGATGAGCCGGTTCGGGAGTTGTTACCGGCCGGAACAGTGGGCAAACCTGCAGAAGGAGAAATTACGCTGCTCGATCTAGCGACGCATCACTCGGGATTACCGCCAATGCCCGGCAACTTTCGCCCCGCAGACCGATCCAACCCTTACGTCGATTACGGCCCACAGCAGCTTTACGAATTTGTGGCAAAGCGCGGGGTCGCTAAACCGGCAGACGTTAGCTTCGTTTACAGCAATCTTGGAGTTGGGCTTCTGGGGCAGGCGCTAGCCGTACGGGCCGGCAGAAGCTATGCCGATCTGGTGCGAGAGGAGATTACGGCCCCGCTGGGCATGACGGACACCGTGGTGAAGCTCTCCCCGGAACAGCAGGGGCGGTTTTTGCAAGGGTATGACGCCCGGCATCGCCCGGTGCATGCGTGGGATCTCGATGCGTTGGCGGGAGCCGGAGCGATTCGCTCGACGGCGCGGGACATGATGACATATTTGGAAGCGAATCTGCATCCGGAAAAATACATCCACCTCGCTCGTGCTATCGCCTTGTCCCACCAGCTTCGCGAGAGTGCGGACGGAGGCGCACAGATCGCTCTGGCGTGGCTTTATTACACACATAGTGGAGCCTACCAGCACGGCGGCGCAACGGCCGGCTTCACTAGCCACGCCTTCTTTGATCCTCGGGCGGACTGTGCGGCGGTGGTCCTCATGAATAGCGGACCGAACCCGCTGCTCTCGCCCGAGTTGATTGGCGAACACATTCGGCAACGGCTCACGGGCGAACCGGCGATCTCGCTCGATACGGTGCTGGTGCCGGCGAGCAAGGGATTTCGGGGTGTGTTGCGGTCGTTTGGCGCCTACTGGTTCACGATGCTGGCGGCGGGTGTGTTTGTTTATGGCGCAGTTTTGGGATTGCAGGGACTGGCAGCCTTAGTGCTGCCGCGTTGGGTGTTTCTGCGCCTCTCGGGCTATCTGCAACTAGCCGCCATTTGCCTGATCATCGGCGTGTACTTTCTGCAACCGGGTTTCGGCGGATTGGACGACCTCACGATCGGCTCTATCGGGCGAGCGATTCAATGGCTACCTTCGTACTGTTTTCTGGCGCTTTATCAGCAGTTGAACGGATCGATGCATCCGGCACTGGAACCGATGGCATCACGGGCATGGATAGGATTGGCCGCCGTGGTGTGCGGGGCTCCTGTGGTCTACACGCTTTCCTATTGGCGTACGCTGCGCAAGATCGTCGAGGAACCCGATATTGTGCGTGGCTCGCCCCGATTCGGCTGGTTGCCGCGATTCGGGAACCAAACTCAGACCGCGATCGGGCAGTTCAGTGTGCGCACGCTGGTACGCAGCAGGCAGCATCGCCTGATTGTGGGCTTCTATCTGGGAATCGGTCTTGCCTTCACGAGCCTGCTGCTGAAGGGATCCGGTGCGGCGTTGAACAATCAACGACGTGAAGAGAGCATGCTGCTGTGGGCCTCAAGCATCATGATGATGGTGCTGGCTGCAGTCGGGACGCGGGTGGCGTTTGCTATGCCGCTGGATCTGCGGGCGAACTGGGTATTCCGCGTCATTGGCGTTCGGGGTGGCTTAGAGAGTCTGGCCGCAAGCCGACGTGCGCTGTTCCTACTCTCCGTAACGCCGGTCTGGCTTGCGACAGCGACGGTATGTTTGGGGCTCTGGCCCGGACGGCAGAATGCAGGGCATCTAATCGCTCTTGGATTGCTTGGCATGATCCTGGCCGACATCTGCCTGTTAGGTTTTCGAAAAATTCCCTTTACCTGTTCCTGGCTGCCCGGCAAATCGCGCGTGAACATGGCTTTTCTGGGCGCCATTGGGTTGCTGTGGGGAGGCTCGGGTGCTGCCATGCTCGAACGGCATGCCTTGCAGAAGACCGGCAGCATGGCGTTGATGCTGGCTCTGTTGGTTGTCGGGTGGGGCTGCGTCAGGTGGATGACGAGAGCGCTGGCAAAAGGGGAACAACAGCAACTGCGGTTTGAAGAGGAGGCGCCTCCGGCGGTGCAGGGGCTTGGACTCTACCGGGACGGAGTGATGCCGATGGCGCCGTTTCCAGCAACGAGGAAGCCGTAAGCAAAGATCTGTCCGGGTCAGCTAACTCGCGCGGCGCTCGGCGCGTCGATTCGCGCTTGGGCGCGCTGCATCGCGCGGAGCGCCGCTTCGGACTCGCCGGGCTCATGCGCATTCTTTCAGCGCGTCGTTGGCTTGTTCCAGCTCACGACGGGCTCTTCCAGCTGAATATCGGCGGCGTACTCGGCGCTGTCGGCCAGCACGCGCACGTGGTTTTCAAACACTTCGACGAAGCCGCCGTCCAGGACCAGAACCTGATTTTCGCCCCTGTCGCTCTTGTAGCTGAGTGCGCCTGCGCCCAAAGCACTGAGAAGGGGAGCGTGCCCCGGCAGCACGCCCATGTAGCCTTCCTTGCCGGGCAATTCGGCTTCGGTAACCTGTTCGTCGACAAACAGGCGTTCCGGCGTGGCAACTTCGAGCTGAAACGTGTCGGCCATCGTCGGTAGACTAGCCTTCCATCTTTTTGGCGGCTTCGAGCACGTCCTCGATGGTGCCTTGCATGTAGAAGGCCTGCTCGGGGAGGTTGTCGTACTTGCCGTCGACAATTTCTTTGAAGCTGCGAATTGTATCTTCGAGCTTGACGTACTTGCCAGGACGTCCGGTGAACTGCTCGGCTACGTGGAACGGCTGCGACAGGAAGCGCTGAATGCGGCGCGCGCGGGCTACCGTTTGTTTGTCTTCGTCGCTGAGTTCGTCGATGCCCAGGATCGAGATGATGTCCTGCAGATCCTTGTAACGCTGCAATGTCTGCTTAACGCGCTGCGCTACATCATAGTGTTCCGCGCCGAGGATGTTGGGGTCGAGAATGCGCGAGGTAGAGGCTAGCGGATCGACGGCCGGATAGATACCGAGCTCGGAGATGGCGCGGGAGAGGTTCGTGGTCGCGTCCAGGTGGGCGAAGGTAGTGGCGGGAGCGGGATCCGTGTAGTCGTCGGCGGGCACGTAGATCGCTTGTACGGAGGTAATCGAGCCGCGTTTGGTAGAGGTGATGCGCTCCTGCAGATCGCCCATTTCGGTTGCCAGGTTCGGCTGATAACCGACGGCCGAAGGCATGCGGCCCAATAGTGCCGAAACTTCGGATCCGGCTTGCGTGAAGCGGAAGATGTTGTCGATAAAGAGCAGCACGTCCTGGCCTTCTTCATCGCGGAAGTACTCGGCTACCGTCAAGCCAGTTAAGCCGACTCGGAGACGCGCACCCGGCGGCTCGGTCATCTGGCCGTAAACGAGCGCTACTTTGGATTTGCGCCAGTCGTGCGGGTCAACGATGCCCGCTTCCTGCATTTCTACCCAGAGATCGTTTCCTTCGCGAGTTCGTTCGCCGACGCCGGCGAACACCGACACGCCGCCGTGCTTCATGGCGATGTTATTGATGAGTTCCTGGATGATAACGGTTTTGCCGACGCCGGCACCCCCGAAGAGCCCGATTTTGCCCCCGCGCACATAGGGTTCGAGGAGATCGACAACTTTGATGCCGGTCTCGAACATCTCGAGCGAGGTGGCCTGTTCCTCAAAAGTGGGCGCACTCCGATGGATGGAAGCGTGATGCTCTGTTTCAATCGGGCCCATGTTATCGACCGGTTCCCCGAGCACGTTCAATACGCGGCCGAGTGTCTGTTTGCCTACCGGGATGGTAATCGGGGCACCGGTATCGAAAGCCTTCATGCCGCGAACGAGCCCGTCGGTAGCTTCCATCGAAATGGTGCGCACGCGGCCGTCACCGATGTGCTGCGCTACTTCGGCGGTAATGTCGATCTTCGAGGGAACATCGAAGCCTTCACTGGTAACGTGAATGGCGTTGAGTAACTTGGGAATGTGACCTTCGGGAAACTGAATTTCGATGGTGGGACCTGCCACCTGTATGACATGGCCTTCCGCGACAGCTGGTGTTGCCATTTGTGTTGCCATAGTTAGACTCCTAAGATAAGGCGGCAGCGCCGCTCACAATCTCTATGATTTCGCGTGTGATGTTGGCCTGGCGAACGCGATTGAGATTCAGCGTAAGATCCTGAATCACGTCGCCGGCATTCTTGCTCGCTGCCTCCATGGCCATCATGCGAGCTGCGTGATAAGCGGAGATAGATTCGAGCATGGCGCGATAAATTTCCATTTCGATGTAGCGCGGCAGAAGCGCGCGTAACAGCTCCTGCGGGGGCTGTTCGTAGATGTAGTCGACCTGCTCCGGCTGGTTCTTTGCCTCGGCTTCGTTCTGACGTTCAGGCTTATTCTCGTTGGAGGGCAATTCGACCGGCAGAATTTTCTTCAGAACGAGACTCGGCGCCATCGTCGTTTTGAACTCGTTCACCGCGATGTAGACTGCGTCGATTTCGCACTTAGTATAGGCTTCGATGAGGCCATCGGCGATCTCGCGTGCCTTCTCGTAGTTTGGCTTCTCTACGACTCCGACGTATTCGCCCGAGAGCTTGTGATTGCGGCGCCGGAAGTGATCGCGGCCCTTTCGCCCAATCGACTCGATGTCCAGATCGGCGTCACGGTGTTCGTCCATGAAGCGCTGGACCATGCGAAAGAGGTTGGCGTTGAAGGCTCCGGCCAGCCCAGTATCGCTGCTTACGAGTACCAATCTGATCTTCTTTTCGTCTCTCACCTGGAGCAGAGGCAGATCGCTGCACTCCTCCAAACTGGACGCCGCATGGGAGACGTTAGCAAGGACTCGCGCCATCATTGCCGCATAAGGCCGGGCTCCCATGGCATGCTCCTGGGCCCGGCGCAGCTTGGCAGCAGAGACCATTTTCATGGCCTTGGTGATCTGCTGCATGTTTTTGACGCTGCGAATGCGGCGCCGGAGGTCAATCAGACTCGGCATTCCCTAGACCTGGGCAATGGCCTTTGCTGATTCTTCAACCGACTTTTGGCCACCGTTGTTCTGAGCCTGCGGACTGCGCCGTTCGCGCTGGGGCGATTCAGGTCTGGAAGCCTTATCGTCCTTCGAAGTCCGGAAGCGTTGTTCCTTGAACTCTTTCAGCGCACCTTTGAGCTGATTTTTGATGTCGTCGCTCAATGCGCCCTTTTCACGTATCGCTTGCAGTACTTCGGGCTTGGCGTTGTCGAGAAATTGATATAGTTCGGCTTCGAAGCGGCGGATGTCCTCTACGGCCACGTCATCGAGGTAGCCATTACCGCCGGCAAACAGAATGGCGACCTGCTTTTCTACAGGGATCGGAGAGTATTGTCCCTGCTTCAGAACCTCGACCCAGCGCTTACCCCGGTTCAACTGGTCCTGCGATGCCTTATCGAGGTCCGAGCCGAATTGGGCGAAGGCCTCCAGGTTGCGGTATTGCGCGAGCTCCAAACGGAGACTGCCGGCGACGGATTTCATCGCTTTCGTTTGCGCGTTTCCGCCAACGCGGCTGACCGACAACCCTACGTTGATGGCAGGGCGGACGTTTGAGTTGAACAGGTCGGTCTCAAGATAGATCTGGCCATCGGTGATCGAAATGACGTTTGTTGGGATGTAAGCCGAAACGTCGCCAGCTTGCGTTTCGATAAAGGGCAGGGCAGTTAGAGAACCTCCGCCCTTTTCATCGGAAAGTTTGGCGGCGCGCTCGAGAAGACGGCTGTGAAGGTAGAAAACGTCTCCTGGGAAGGCTTCGCGGCCCGGCGGACGGCGCAGGAGAAGAGAGATCTCGCGATACGCGGCGGCGTGCTTCGACAAGTCGTCGTAGATACAAAGTGCGTGACGCCCGGAGTCGCGGAAGTACTCGCCGATGGAGCAGCCGGCATAGGGAGCGATGTACTGCATCGGAGCGGGATCGGAGGCGGTGGCTGCGACAACGATGCTGTAGTCCATGGCGCCATGTTCTTCGAGAACACGAACCACTTGGGCCACAGTCGAGCGCTTCTGGCCGATTGCGACGTAAATACAGGTTACGCCTTGGCCCTTTTGGTTGATGATCGTGTCGAGAGCAACGGTTGTCTTACCGGTCTGACGGTCGCCGATGATCAGCTCGCGCTGGCCACGACCGATCGGCACCATAGCATCGATAGCTTTGATACCGGTCTGAAGCGGCTGTTTGACGGATTGGCGATCGACGACGCCGGGTGCGATGCGCTCGAGGGGATTGAACTGTGTCGTATGGATCGCGCCCTTCCCATCGATAGGCTGGCCAAGCGCGTTAACCACACGTCCGATCATCGCTTCCCCAACCGGGATCGACATAATGCGGCCGGTACGGCGGACCTGGTCACCTTCTTTAATGCTGCTGTAGTCGCCCAGGAGAACGACGCCGACTTGATCTTCTTCGAGGTTGAGAGCGATGCCGACGGTTTCGGGACCGAACTCGACCAGCTCTCCCGCCATTACATTTTCGAGGCCGAAAACACGAGCGATTCCGTCCCCTACGCTGATGACCGAGCCTGTCTCGGATACGTTGGCAATCGCATCGAAATTTTCGATTTCGGAGAGAAGGACACGCGAGATTTCATCTGCTCTGATTTGAGCCATACTTTTCCAATCCTTTTAGAGACCCTTCACAGGCGCGATACGAGACGCGTACGCATGCCTTCGAGCTTGCCGCGTAAAGTGGCATCGTATTCCTTCGAGGCAACATGGGCTCGAATCCCGCCGATCACAGAAGGATCAACATGATAGTGCGCCCGGACAAACTTCCCTAGCTTAGTGCCAATCGAGCGTTCGATCTGCTCGCGCTGTTCCGTCGTGAGTTCGTGAGCGGACGTGATATCGGCGGGAATCCAACCTGTACGCTCGTCCACCAGCAAATCGAAGCTCTGCTGCATCATGGGCAGCTCCCGCATTCGACGATGCGAGACAACCACGAGCAGGAAATTCTTCACCAAACGATGGAGGCCTAATTCGTCGGCTAACTTGCCTGTGACCGCCTGCTTTCGAAACTTGCTGACGGCCGGCGAGTGAAGCACCAGTTCCAAATCTTTGGATTCGGCTAGGAGCGCAGCGGCCGACTTGAGTTGCCGACTGGCTTCAGCCGGCGTAAGGCCCGAATTCGGCGCAAACACGGCGTCAGCCAAGGCTCGAGCGTAGTGACTCGAAAGAGCGTCAATCACTAGTTATGCCTGCCCTCGACGAGACGAACGAAATCCTCGAGCGAATTCTCGGGTCCACCCTTGGCGAATCGATCCTGGAGGCGGCGTTCCGCGAGGCCTAATGCGAGTTGTGCGGTGTGCATCTGAACGCGGGCGGCTGCCTCTTTCCGTAGGGCTTCGATCTCATTCGATGCGTTCCCCCGCATATGCCCGATTTCAACCTGGGTCTGTTCGTCCATGCGATCGTGCTCACGCTGCATTTCGATGTCGGCCTGTTCGCGAATTCTTTTTACCTCATCCGGAAGGCTAGCCATCTTCTTGTCGATCTCGGAGTAGCGGAACTCGGCTTGGATCTTAAGCCCCGTCGAGTCCTTGATGGCCTTCATGATGTCGGCCGATCGAGCGTTGAAGAAGCGAGGCGCGTATTTCGCCAAAAACCAAGCTAAGAGGGCGACAAAAATTCCGGTATTAATGAGCTTCCAAGGCCCAATCCGGTCGAGAGCCGCAGTTTCCTGCTGCTGCATCTGCGATTCTTGCGCTAGCGCATGCAAGCCGCTTGCGAGCAGAAGAAAACCGGCGAGCAAAGACTGGCATATCAGATGACGAGAAAGTGCAAGTCGCCCCGAGCGCATCAGGCTGCTCTCCGGCCGAGCAGCGAATTCACTATACCTTCGCTCAGGTTTTCGACTTGGCTGTCGAGGTCGGTCTGGGCTCGGTCCGACTCTGCGGCGATGCGCTGTTTTTCGTCCTCGATTTGTTTGTCCAATTCTGCGCGCGCCCGGGCTATGGCCTCGCTTTGCTCCTGCGACCATTGGCGGCGCAATTTTTCGTGTTCCTCATAGATTTCGCCGCGCGCGAGTTGAAGGGCATGCTCGAACTCGGACTGCTTTTTATCGGCAGCTTCAAATGCGCGCTGCGCGAGATCGCGAACGCCTTCGGTCTGTTTCCTGCGCTCTTCGAGAATGGCGGCAACCGGTCTGAAGTAGACGCGCTTCAGGTACCAAGCTAAGAACAGAAAGAAAATAATGGTGGGAACTGCTTCAACAAGCAGGTCAGCGAGGGCCTTTAGCGTTGCTTCCATGCGAAACGGGTCTTTGGGGGAGAGAGAAACTTCAAGCGTGCTCTACGATGGAACACACTTTACCTCTGAATGGATTTCCCTTATTATTTACGCTAACATAGCCTATTTTCATCGGTCAATATCGTAGAAACTGGGAGTCGCCGGGAGCGGGACTCCCTTCCTGAAAAGGTTGGTTCAGGAAGATTAAAACAAGACCGGCGAATTCGTCAGCGCGTATACCTCAAAACCTGTGTACACTACAAGGAGGTATTACCATTTGACAATATTTCCTTTTAGATCCCCGGCGCGGGCAAGCGCCATTCGTTAGTCCGGCATGTACCCACCGAGAAATTTTCCTCCCCGCCGGCCGCGAATCCGAGAAAACGTGAATGAAGCGATTCGAGCCAGAGAAGTACGTGCGGTGTTCCCCGACGGTTCTGTCGAGGTTATGCCAACTCCGGCGGCAGTGCGAAAAGCGCAAGACTTGGGTCTTGACCTTATCCTGATTGCCCCGACTGCCGAGCCACCTGTTGCCAAGGCCATGGATTATGGTCAATGGCAATACGAACAGAAGAAAAAGCAGCACGAAACTAAGAGAAAACAGCACGTCATCCAGGTGAAGGAACTAAAGTTCCGGCCTAATACGGACGATCACGATTACGATTTCAAGAAGAACCACGCCATTCGGTTTCTTAAAGATGGAAACCGGGTAAAGGCGGTGGTGCAGTTCCGAGGGCGGGAAATCGCGCACACGGATCTAGGCAAGAAGCTGCTGTTGAAGTTCGCGGAAGATTTGACGGGAGTTGGGGCCATAGAGGGCCAGCCTCGTTTAGAAGGCCGCAATGCCCACGTCATCATCAGCCCGGTAAAAGTCAGTGCTCCGCCTAAGAAGAAGGCAGAGAAGTCCAAGGAAGACGAAGCTCCCGTAGTCGCGTCGGCAACGCCCCCGGCTTAGACCGACATTTGCTGGATTTATTTTGCTGGACGGCTCTGAGTCCGGAACTCATATTGCTGGATCTGTAAAGCCAGCTGTCCCTCGGTGTGTCGCGTTACGCGTCCTCGCGCGACGAGGTTCAATAAACATCTGTCATTCAACTGTGCGGGCCAGCTGATCGACAATTCCAGCCGGGTTCCAACCGGCAGGTCGTGATCGGAAGTGAAAAGCACGCCGGAACTGCTGATATTCAGTGTCTTACCATTTCCTGCGAGGGTTTCCGTTCGCTGATTCAAAGTCTTATAGCGGACATCGCGCTCGATCGGGAAGCGGCTCGACCGACGCCTCTCCGAGTTCATTGCCTCGGCCAATCCGCGTTTGCCAAAAAAGAGAGTGCTTTCGGACACACTAAAGAGCCTCGATCTCTAACGTTACACAGAAAACTGTCATACTCAAACTCCGTCTTGTTGAATTTCGTCGGTAGGTCGCGCATTTCTTTGTTGCTTTAGCCAATCCAGCCTGTCTCGAGCGCGCTGTTCGAAACCATGGTTGGTCGGCTCATAAAAAGTCGCACCGGTAAGACCCGCCGGTAGACACTGCATGTTTGTCACCGCATTCTCTGATCTGTGGGCGTGCTGGTAACCCTTCCCGTAGTCCATTTCTTTCATCAGCCGAGTCGGAGCGTTACGTAAATGGAGAGGTACGGGCTCGGCGACCGTCGATTCGAGGGTGGCATCCACTTTGTTAAGCGCCTGGTAGACGGCATCCGATTTGGCCGCCAGGGATAAATACACAGTGAGTTGAGCCAGCGCTAAATCTCCTTCCGGGACGCCAAGGAAGTGCACGGTCTGCATGCAGGCAACGGCCTGCTCTATAGCCCGAGGATCCGCCATTCCGATGTCTTCTATTGCCATCCTTATCAATCGTCTCGCCAGATACAACCGGTCTTCTCCGGCCTTCATCATGCGCCCCAGCCAGTAGAGCGCCGCATCCGGATCGCTCGACCGTACCGACTTGTGTAGCGCCGAAATCAGGTTGAAGTGCTCTTCCCCGGACTTGTCGTAAAGCAGCGATTTGCGCTGCAATGCAGCGGCGATCGCATCGCGCCCAATCTCTCCCTCTTTTGCAAGCTCGGCGGCCAGTTCCAGCGTGTTTAGCGCAGAACGAGCGTCACCGTTGGAACCTACTGCTATCTCATCGAGCAATTCGGCCGAAATCTTTAATCGAAGTTCGCCTAAACCGCGTTTTGGCGTATCGACGGCACGCTGAAGGAGACTGACGATTTCGGGCACACTCAGGGCATAGAGGGTATATACCTTGGTTCGGGAGAGGAGGGCGGACACGACTTCAAAGGAGGGGTTCTCGGTAGTGGCGCCGATCAAAACGACATCGCCGCGCTCTACATACGGCAGAAAAGCATCTTGCTGGGCTTTGTTGAATCGGTGAATCTCATCAATGAAGAGAACAGTCCTTCGGCCGATGCGCCTTGCCTTCTCGGCATCCGCCATAACGGCCTTGATCTCTTTGATTCCACTCAGCACGGCGCTGAACGGGATGAAATCGGCGTGGCTCTTTTGAGCAATCAAGGATCCGAGGGTGGTTTTACCCGATCCAGGAGGCCCCCACAGAATGAGAGAGGTCAGACGTCCGTTCTCGATTTGAGCGCGCAATGGCTTGCCCGGTGCGAGTATGTGCTCTTGTCCAACGTACTCGTCCAGCGTTTGGGGACGCATACGATCTGCGAGAGGGCGCCCGGCAAGATCCTCGAGTTTGCCAGGCAGGGCCGTCTCAAATAGACTCATGGCGTGCTTCTCTGACGAGCGGCTTCAAAAAGGGCGATCGAGCAAGCGACCGCTGCATTTAGGGATTCTACTCCAGCTGTGGGAATGGATACAAAGTCGGCGTCCGGCCATGATTGCAGTTGAGGCCAGCTCCTTCATTACCGACCAAAACGGCGCTTCCACGCTTTAAATCAGCTTGCGAGATTCGCATGGTGCTGGTAGCCGTCAGACCGTATACGTTTAGATTGGCCAACCGGAGGTGACGCAAGATTTCCAGAGGCGCTGCACCTTCTATATACGGAGTGCGGAAAAAAGAACCTGCCGCTGCCCTCAACACTTTTCCATTCGATACTCGTGCACATCCTGCAGCAAGTATGATGCCAGACACTCCAAACGCTTCTGCCGAGCGGGCGATTGTGCCGACGTTCCCGGGATCCTGGATAGTATCTAGCACGACGACCAGGGCGGCGCCGCCGGTTACATCTTCCCAGGTCCATTTACGAGGCCGGGCGAGCGCCAGAATGCCCTGGGTCGCTTCGGTTGTTGCGAGCGAGGCAAAAGCACGCTCGGCAACCGTGGTAATGGGGGCATGGACCCTGGCCAAAAGCTTGGAAAAACGAGATTGTGCGACGGGAGTGCAGAGGACTTCTTCCAGATTCCAGGTACTTCTAAGAACTTCTTCGAGAAGATGCGGACCTTCGGCCACGATTAATCCATTAGGGGTTGGCCGGCCTGCAATCGCAGCCTCTCGTACGGTTCGAAGATGCGGGTTGCGGGTGCTGGCTAGCTCCATGGCAGGTCGTTATGTATGTAGTCGTAGACTGGGATTTTCATTCGGCAGTAGAAGCACGTGCTGAGGAAAACAGCATGAAGCGCCCGCTTATAGCAACCTTCGCATTGCTTTCGGTTCTGGTTCTAGGCTATCTGTTTTACGTAGCAAGAGAGATCGAACGACAGTCGGTTACGGACGAGGCGCGTGCGGCGGATGTAATCGTGGTGATGGGAGCGGCTGAATATCGCGGTCGACCCTCACAAGTTCTGCAAGGGCGATTGAACCACGCGTTGCTTCTGTACCTAAAGGGGCTGGCTCCTTACATTTTGACAACGGGAGGCGCAGGCGGGGATCCGGATTTTACCGAGGGCGAGGTGGGGCGGGCTTATCTGACGAAGCATGGAATACGCTCGGAGGCGATCGTCATCGAGAATGAGGGCGCGACTACGGCCCAGAGTCTGGAATACGCGGCGGAGACAATGCATCGAATGAACCTCCACTCTTGCATTGTGGTGAGCGACGGATATCATATTTACCGGGTCAAGCGGATATTGCAGGCCCACGGCATCCAGGTTTACGGGTCGCCTCGTCCTGCGCCGGGGTCGCTCACACGGATGCAATTGCAGCGGCTCTACTTCAAACAGGCGATCGGGTTTGTTCTTTGGCAGATCGGCGTCAACGTGTGAAACAGGCAAACGGTACCCACAACGTGCATACAGGAGCGCTACGCTGGAAGGACGGCAGATGACAGACACCCAGGTACTGACCATCGTGATCGCTATTCTCGCCTCGTTGGGAGCCTTGGTTTACAACAACTCCCGCATTACAGATGTGGGGAAGCGCATTGACGATATGGGAAAACGCATTGACGATCTCCGCAATAGCGTGAATCTTCATATCGACGATAAATTCGCTTTGCTAAGCCAGCAGATGAAGACGATGGAAGAGAACATAATGCGCATTTTGGGCGACCACGAGACTCGCCTACACAAGCTAGAGAACCCAAATCAGCATTAATTAGGCCGGTATTACCGGATACGGGCAAAATCGATACCTTTCTTCTCCGGTCCGACGCCTGCCACAAAAGACGTTAAAACAAATACGGTTGCGGCGGTAATGGCCATAGCCGTGGCATAACTCATGTGCTCGGCGAATATGGCTTCGAGGGTGCCGACCGAGCCCGCTAGCAAGACTCCGCATTGGTAAGCGAAACCGGGGAGAAAGCCGCGGATTTCGTTCGGCGAGAGTTCGCTCAGGTGTGCCGGAATAACACCCCAAGCACCTTGTACACAGAACTGGATCAGAAAAGCGCCGATGATCAGCAGGCCTAAATCCGGCGCATAGGCCCAGAGAGGTGTGATTGCCACACCGGCTAACAGCGCGAGAACGATGGCGCGTTTCCGTCCTATGCGATCCGAGAGCAAGCCAGTTGCTATGCCGCCGAGAATAGCTCCGATCATCGAGAGCGCCGAGATCAAGGAGCGTTGTGTGGTTCCGAGCCGCCAGTAGCGCTCGAGGAAAGTAGGATACATATCCTGTGTTCCATGCGAGGCAAGGTTCATACCTGTCATCAGAACCACGAGGTATAGGAAAAGTCCGGCGTGCTGGGTAATGCTGCCGCGAAGGTCGCCCCAGCTCTGGCGCTTAGATTGCTTCCAGATCTCCGACTCCTTGACTCGAAATCGCACGAATAGTGCCAGTAAGGCGGGTAAACCGCCGATAAAGAAGAGGGGACGCCAGCCCCAATGAGGGAAGACGAACAGGTAAGCGAGGGCGGCCAGAAGATTTCCGAGAGCATAGCCTTGTTGAAGCAAGCCGGATAAGACGCCCCGCCACTTTGGAGGAACCTGCTCCATAGCGAGCGAAGCGCCGACGCCCCATTCGCCTCCCATGCCGATACCGAACAGAGCACGCAAGATTAGAAACGACGTAAAACTCGGGGCAAATCCGGTCGCTACCTCGACCGCCGAGTAGAAGACGAGATCGATCATTAAGGGCAGTCGCCGTCCGTATCGGTCTGCCAATAAGCCGAAGAGGAAAGCTCCAACTGGCCTGAACGCCAGGGTCAGGAAAATGGAGGAAGCAACTGCTTTATCCGATTGATGGAACTCTTTGGCTACTGCGGTTAAGCAAAAGGATAATAGGAAGAAGTCGAACGCATCGAGCGTCCATCCGAGAAAGCTTGCAATAAGAGCTGCCCAGGATGTTTTTGCCTGGTTGGCTGTCGATTCTCCGGTTGGCATTGGCTTCGATGCGCGGCCAACTACGATTGTGCGCTCGCGGCCGCGTTCGGTTCCCAGAGCGTTTCAGGGGTGCCGAGCAGGCAGTTCGCCCAGCGGCTCCAGACAAAGAAGGCATCGCTCAAGCGGTTCAGATAGCGGACAGCTTCTTCGGGGACGCTCTGTTCGCGGGCTAGCCGGACAAGGAGCCGCTCGGCTCTCCGGCAGACCGTACGGCAAACGTGGAGTTCGGCATCGAGTCGACTACCCCCTGGAAGGACAAACGAACGCAGTGGCGCAAGAGAGTCGTTGGCTGCGTCCATCTCGTGCTCGAGCTGCTCGATTTCCGCGGAAGTAATTTGCGGCTGCTTGGGATGGACATCCTCGGGCAGAGTCGCCAGGATGGATCCGAGATTGAACAGCTCGTGTTGCACGCGCTTCAAGATTCGAGTTAGCGGAACCAAAGCTTCGGTGGTTTCCGAGAGATTTTCGGCAGATGTGCGCGCGAGGCCGACGAAACTATTCAACTCGTCGACCGTGCCATAGCAGTCGATGCGGTTGTCGTCTTTATGGACTGTCTGGCCGCCTACCAGGCGGGTCTGGCCTCCGTCGCCGGCACGGGTGTAGATGCGGTTCAGTGCGAGGCGCGGCTCGTTGAAAGTTTTGCTCACGTGTAGTGTCTCGATTTCAATCTTCTCTAACCTGTGCTTTTGCGCTAGCCGAGACCGTGTTTCCGGCATCGAGTTCAGGTAGCAATAAACACATAGTAGTAAGCTGTGTTCAGTGTAGGTATGAACTCCGCCATACGTGTACTGGTTGCCAAACCAGGCCTCGATGGACACGACCGCGGCGCTAAGGTCATTGCACGTGCCCTGCGTGACGCCGGTATGGAAGTGATCTACACGGGTCTCCGACAAACACCGGAAATGATCGTAAACGCGGCTCTTCAGGAGGATGTCCAAGTGATTGGGCTTTCCATTCTCTCCGGCGCGCACAACGTGATTGTGCCTAGGGTGATGGATTTGCTGCGCGAAAAGGACATGGGCGATGTGCTGGTCATCGTTGGGGGAATTGTTCCTGACGATGACGCGGCCGAACTCAAGAGACAAGGCGTAGCTCAGGTTTTCCAGCCTGGGGCCTCTCTCGAGAAGATCGTTCAGTTCATTCGAAGCTCGGTAAAAGAAATTGCCTGAGTGAAGCTCGCAAAAAAGACGGTCCGAACTGCCCCCAATCCAAGGCGAATGGCGCAGCGGACAGAAAAGGAACTAGATGCAAGACAGATTGAATATCGCGGTATTCGTCGACTACGACAACATAGAGATTGGCGTTAAGTCGACACTGCGCCGCGAATTCGACGTGTCGCTCGCGCTCGGCGCTTTGAAAGAACGCGGTGACATCGTTGCCAAATTTGCTTATGCGAATTGGGGCCGCCAAGAGGGTGCTACTCGGCAGATGGCGGAGAATGCGGTGCAAATGGTGCAGCGCATCCCATCGCCCCGGGGTGATAAGAACGGCGCGGATATCAACCTGGCGCTCGACTCGCTCGAAATGGCATTTACGCATGCGCATGTAAACGCATTTGCGATTGTCAGTGGGGATAGCGATTTCATTCCGCTGGTTAACAAGCTCAAGGAGTATGGGAAGACCGTTTTCGTGTTGGGCGGCAAAGCCTTTACGAGCACAATCTTGCAGCAGAATTGCCACGAGTTTGTGAGTTATGAATCGTTGCTGGAAGATGGTGACCGGATTGTTGCGCAGCCCATGCCCGATCGCCGCGACCGGCAGGATCGCCCGGACCGGCAAGACCGTCCGGATCGGCAGGACCGGCCCGATCGAAAGGACAAAAGAGATCGCGGGCCGCGTCCGGCGCCCCTCGATCTTACGCAGGTTCTTCCGTTGGTCGAACGCGCGCTGCAAGTGCTCGAACGCCGTGCCGTGCAGCCGCAGCTTGGCCTGCTGAAGAGCACGATGCTGCAGCTCGATCCAGCATTCAGCGAACGGGCGTACGGCGCGGGGAGCTTTTCAGACTTCGTCGACAAGCTGAAAAGATCGGAGTTCATCAACGTCAGCGGATCGGGCGGGCGTTACGTAATTGAGCGTCGAGGCGGTGGCGGACCGGAGAAGGTCGCACCTCGGCCGGAAGAGGCCTTGCCAGCTCTGCGCGATGTCCTCGAGACACATCGGATGGAACTCGAAGAGGGTGCTACGGGGGAAGAACTGGAAGGCTGGATGCAGATTGAGCATCCCGAATTTCAGCTTCCGAAGTATGGATTCCAGCAGTTCTCAGAGTTTCTGAACTACGCGCAGGATAAGACTGTGGTGCGGACCGAACCGGACGAAGAGCGCGGGATTATTGTCCAGCTTGGAGCTGAATTCTATCCGCCCGCACTCCCGGAGCGTGCGCCTGAACCGATTCTTGAGGAAGAGGAGGATGAGCCTCAGCCGATCGTAGAAGGGCAGCCGACCATCTTTGAGCCGAACCCGCCTCCTCCGAAACCCAGGAAAGTGGCTGCTCCTCGAAAACGTGCTGCGGCCGGAGCAGGTGTTACGCGGCGGCCTCGCAAGAGAAAGCCGGAGTAGCGGTTTAGCAAGCGCTACTTAGCCATTAGATGAACTTTTTGCCTGTGCATGTTCGATAATTCTGGTTGCCGATGGCGTCACAACCGGCTCACGTTTATAGCCTCGAAGAGTACCTGGAACGGGAACGCCAGGCGGAGTGCAGGAGTGAATACTTCGAGGGTGAAGTTTTTGCTATGTCGGGTGGCACTGGGCGTCACTCCGAGTTGTCAGCCAGGATGATTGTGCTTCTAGGAAGAAGCCCGTGCCGCGTATTCGACAGCAACCTGAAGATTTATCTGCAACAAAGCGATCAGTGCGTTTACCCGGATGCCTCTGTGGTTTGCGAGGCTCCTCAATACCTGGATGAACGGGAAGATGTGCTGCTGAACCCGGCGCTGGTGGTCGAAGTTCTGTCGCCCTCGACGGAGAGATACGACAAAAGCAGTAAAGCGCTGTATTACCGAAATCTTCCTTCACTTCGCCACTGCCTTTTGCTTTCGCAGAACCGCGTTCTTATCGAACATTCGGAGCGGCAGGAAAATCGAACCTGGGTTGTTCAGACCTACACGGATTTACGCGAAAAGATTCCACTCGAAATACTTGGATTTGAGCTTTCGCTTGATGAGGTCTACAAAGGTATCCTACCTATTCAGAAGTCATAAGTAAGGCGCTCAGGCCACCGCGCTTTGCTGGACCTGCGAACGAATCCCGAACTCTTCCGCCACTAACTCGTACGACCGCTTGCGAGCGGCGTGGCTATGGAGGATGTTCACGAGGAACACTTCTGCGGCGCCGTAATCTTCAGCTAAAACCTGGACCGCAGCCCGGACCTTTTCGGGTGAGCCGGTGATGAATCTTCGGCCGGCAGTAAGCATCTCGAGCGGAACCTTCTCTTCGTTAAGGAAAGCTTCCGCCCGTTCGATAGTAGGCACAGGGATCAGCCTGCCTCGAAACAGCATGGTCATCATCATGCGGGCACTGAGAGAAAGCCTTTGTGCTTCTTCATCTGTTTCCGCGCAAATCACCCATGCCGCTACAGCGGTCCGAGGCTCGGCAAGATCGGCCGACGACTGAAACGCTCTTGCGTAGTGCTGTGCGAACGGTACACCTTCGGGATTGATGAAGTCGGCAAAGCAGTACGGCAGTCCGAGTTGGGCCGCCCAAATCGCACTCTGTGGAGAGGATCCTAGCAGCCAGAATTCGGGCCCGGCAGATGCGACGGGAACGGCCGAAAACTGAGTAAACGGACTCTCCGATGCGTCACCATGGCCGAAGTAGCCCCGCAACTCCTCCAGCTGTTCCGGAAAATCGTCCGGCGCAGGGTGACGCCTGTCGCGCTGCAGGGCGTGTGCCACAGCACGACTTGTGCCTGCCGCTCTCCCGATGCCTAAATCGATGCGCCCGGGGTACAAATTGCAAAGCATGCTGAAGTTCTCGGCCACCTTAAGAGGGCTGTAGTGTGGCAGCATGATTCCTCCGCTACCTACCCGAAGCCGAGAGGTTTCAGCCGCCACCGGACCGATCAGAACTTCAGGACTGGCACAGGCAAGAGCCGGCGTGCCATGGTGTTCGGCAAGCCAGTAGCGGTTGTATCCCAGGTGGTCAGCCAAACGGGCCAAATCGAGGGTGTTCCTCAGAGCGTCCCCCGCGCTTGATCCTTCAGGAATTGGACACTGATCCAAAACGCTGAGGCGGAGCTTTCCCGGATCTTTCATCCATCCTTAGATGCAGATCCCAAAGACCCTGGATTCAGTTGCCAAAGCTTTTATCTACAAAGCTGTCGCTGGTTGAAGCTGCCTGACAACGAATATACCGGCTCTCGCGACAAGCGCGTCTTCCGCGGCAGCCAGCACAAGATCAGGAATGTGCAATTTTTGTTTTACAGAGCGCCTGAGGTGAAATGCAGCATAGGTGGCTGCGACTGCGGTCAGTGCCCCAAGGAGACCGCCCGCCCAAGGCGATTTCTTCTTCGCTGAAAAAATCACCGCTCCGCTCAATCCTCCGGATACCGCGCGTGCAACGAGCGGTCCGACGTCGGTGCGATTCGGAGTGGACGGCAACTTGTCGGCTATCAACTCTCCGACTGCCAGCAGAGCAGAAACAGATGCAGCTCCCGAGGTGTTGAGAAAACCAAGCTTCGAACCTCCAACGGCCAACTCCCCTCTGCGCACGACCTGACCGATCACTGCCGGGGCGGACATCGCCCGCATCCCTGCAATGGCGCCGATTGCTGCCGCGCTTGTATATAACTGTGAGTCTTTCAAGTGGTTCTCCCAAGAGATAAAGTAAAGATTATAATCAGCCAAGCCACTCGTCGATGAGCGCTTGAGGATCGCTATTCAGGTCAAGAACTTTGCTGGCCGTACGACCGTCCGGCTCGATGAAATCGGCAAAGATGCCGTCCGAAGCAGGCCTTAATTCCAACCGGCGCCCTTTCGCCTCGAGCCGAAGAGTGTTGTCGAGCCAAGCCATGTAAACCTTCGTCCGGTTGCGATGTCCAGCAATGGCGGCCTTATCGAACAGCTGCTTCGTGTAAGCGGAGTCCTTCAGTTTCTCGGCCCAGGGAGCGACTGCTATAGCTCTCGCGCGATCGTCTTGCCGGCGTTGGAAGGCGCTTGGATCCCGCTCGTTCGAGGACTCGAGATTTTTCAGCGAACCTTCCAAGTTATCGAGGAAACCCATAGCCCTACTTTCGTTGGACTACCGAGTCCCTGAATCCTATACATTCTGATCTCAAGACAATGAGGAACGAGTTTTTTTATGCTGTGTTTAGTGAAAGCACAGCGAGCGATGCCGGGAGGCCGTGCGGACCGTAGCAGCTTGCCGCTAGGCGAGAACGGGCGACATCTTTGCCGCTGGTGTAGTTTGGAGGTCCCGCAAGGCAGACTTACCTTCTGTTCGGACTGGTGTGTCGAAGAATGGAAACTTCGCAGCGATCCCGGCTACTTACGCGAGAGACTATTTGCGCGGGACAAGGGTGTCTGCGCCGGTTGCGGTCTGGACTGCATCGCTCAACTCAGCCACATCAGGCGGCTTCGGGGCCTAGCGCGCGCCCAAGCCATCGCTTATTGGAAATGCGGCCGCCGCAAGTCACTTTGGGATGCCGATCATATTGTGCCGGTAGCCGAAGGTGGCGGGGAATGCGATCTCTCGAATATGCAGACCTTGTGTCTGAAATGCCATCGGATCTCTACTGCCGAACTGCGCGCGCGTCTCTCTAAAAAGAAAGCCTTGGCGGGGTGTTAGGGATTGTGTTCGGTCCATAGTTATGCGCACCGCAGCAGGAACGGTGTTGGTTCCGGTCTGGGCGTGTCCCGGGTGAGGCGCGAAATCCCGTGACGATTGCAATCAAGACAACCGATTGGAAGACGTGCCCAAGTTTCCTTCCGGCGCACCGATGTACTCTACTGCGCGCTTATTGTGCAGGAAAGAGCCAGAGGTTAACACCTCAACGATCGGCAACAGTTTGAGTTTTGAGCTGTTGGAGGCGGCCGAGCAAGGCTGTCCAATCGCGTTCATGCTTTTTGGTTTTGAACGGCGCGTCTAGATTGCAGTAGTAGTTCAGGATATCGGCGCGGATTGGGGGAGTTACCTGCTCGTAGTGAGCAATTGCCAGCTGCTCGAGCCAATAGGCGTAAGCTTTGTCTTCGAGAGCGTAGGTGGCGGGCGGCGCGAGTTGGCCGAGATCGTAATTGAGGTTGGGCAGCCTTAGCGAGCCTTGGCTGAGGGCGTCCAGCTGCGTTCGATATTGGGCGGCGGCTCTAGAGAAGCTCTGCATGAAGAGCTTTTCCGCCGCGGGGGTGGGCATCTTGAAGCGCAGTGCGCGTAGGGGACCGATCGGCGGCAGGAGCTTCAACGCCAAAGCCAGAGCACGGTCCGAGGTCGTCGGCAGATCGTATTGTTTGCCCCACTCCTGCTCATAGCTTGACCGGCTCATCAGATAGATGAATTTCCGCTGCGTCATGCCGGGCTGCGCGCCTTGGATTTCGTGAGACTTTTGGGCCCATGCCGTTCGCGTGGCCATCGGAATGGTTCTGCTTACTGTGCGCCGGTAGGAGCCTACCGCGCGCTCGAAATCGGGAAACATCGATTTGAGATCGAATCCATAGGTCGCGAGGAAGGCTCGCCCGATCAAGGGAGCTGCGACATTGAAGCCGATGAAGTCGTGGTACGCCTGGGGTGAAAAGTTCCCTCTGGCTACTTCAAGGACATCGAAGCCGAACTCTGTCTTGAGATGGGCAGCGGGATCCTGTTCATACGTGACGACGGGCCCGAATTTTCGCGCGAGTTTTGGATAGAGCATCGCCTCGGCTCGATTGGTAGCGAAGCGGTGCACGTCGATGTCGGAGGTGTAATGGGAAAGCGCGCCCAGAGCAAAGGCGAATTCATTGGGGTCCTTTGCGTTTGCGAGCAGGGATAGTACGAAGTCGCCAGTGCGAACGTAATGAGTAAGGTCGCTGAAATGCGCGCTGCCATGCGGGTAATAACCCAGGTCCTGAAGGATGGCGCCACCGTATGCGTAGGCGTGTGCGTTTTTAAGACTTTCGGGCGTAAGGTTTCGATATTTTGCCTGGAGGATTGGCTGGAGCTCTTTGTCCCACATGGCGTCGACCAGCGCTTCGTGAGTCAGGACGGAGGAACCGAAGGCGCACGTAGCCGCTGATAACAGGAGCAAGGCAGGCGACACGAGAGCAAGGAATGGCTTCACAGCTTACTCATCGGCAGCGATTATGGAAATGTGACAGCTAATGAGCAGATGTGAGCATTTGCGGATTAATCTTGTAGCTGATCGGGGGACAAGTTATGAGCTTTGTACTCGTTGTTGTGTGGGCGCAGCCGCTTGACCCTCTTCATTCGCCCGTGCTGTCCGCCCTAGTGGCTGCACTTCCACTAATAGCCGTCGCGTAGCGGAAAATTCCGATGAGAGACTGCGCCCATTCCTGCCGATAAGATGAATGATCGAAGGCGATCGAAATGGAGGCGGAGCAACCGGATTTAGATATCGAGCTCTATCGCGATTCGGAAGGGAGAACGAGAACGAGACAAATCTCGACGAGGTCGACTCGGGCACTCGCAATTTCGGGTGCGAGTTTCGTCGAGATCAGAGATCCGGCGGCCGGGTATCGCTATGGTTGAACTTGAGTACGCATGTTGCCAAACGGTCCCCGTGGCTCCCGATGCATCGCGTCGATGCGACACCGCAAGTCTTTCATTCGGCGGAGGTGTTCGGTAAATAAGAAATTCGCGTTTCAGGGAAATGCCGGGCCGAATGCAAGCGACGGGCAAGCCCACCCTTGCATTCTTTGGAGCGATGATGAAGCGAAGGCCGAGGTAGGCGAGAAGGCCGATCGGGCCAAAGAAGAAGGTCAGCAGGAGGCAGGGGATGACAAACCAGTGGGAAATGCCGCGCTGGCGCGAGTCACGGACTTGCCAACTACCGATAAAGAGATCGAAGGCAAGATAGTGAATCCAGCCGGCCAGCAGCATCCAAGGGTTTTGGAAGAGCTGCGAAACAGCAGCTAAGGAGGAGAATCCGCCCGGCGTTTTGCCCCAAGTAGTGAGCACAAGAGCGCTGTAGGCGATTGCTAACAGAGCCGGTATGACCAAACCGGAGGTTAAGGGAGCCGCCCAGCGGCGGCCGGGGAAGAAGAGGAGCAACAGCCAGCCGATGACAGCGAGATTGTTCGCGAGCGAGAAGATCAGTTCCGGATTCATAGCGTGGCTCCGAAAGGATTGCTCCAATTTGCCTGTTCCTGGGCACCTCTCCTCCCGAGCACGACAGTGGCGGTGAGCGTCGCGCTCGTGAGAAGCCACGACAGTCCAGGCCATTAGAGTCGAATTATCTGGCGCGGTGAATGCTTGTCCTCGCAGAGCTTGCCAGATCAGAAGGCCAATGAGGGAAAGGTAACTCCCGGACACGGTAAAAACGAAGCCAATTTGCTGGTTCGCTGTCCAGCGCTGTCGCCGTCCGATTAGCCAAGCAAGGAAAGGAACGATCTGGAGGGCGTGGAGACCGAGAAAATGGGCAACGCGGAGGTCGCCATGTTGCGTGCTCCAGCCAGTGCCGGGGAGACCGGGGCCTCCATCGGGTGCGCCGACGGTGTGACCGCCCACTGTCGGCATGCGACTGGTGAGTTTAGCGCCTGCGAGCTGATGTGTGGTAGGGGTCGTCATGAGGCCACCGCTTGCCGCACCGAGGACAGTAATCAAGACGCCGAGCCGAAGCGCCCAACCCCACGGGCGAGATTCGAAGTGCTGCCGAAACAGGGCAATCAGCAGCAGGATCATGCCGAGCAGCAAACAGAAGATGGCTACCCCCATCGCAGAGCCAAAGGTTGCATCCAACGGTGTTCCGACGTTGAAGTGGCTGGCCTTTCCGCGCAAGGCTTGTAGGTTGATCACCAGTAGCTCGACCGATAGGGTCACTGTCACTATCAAGCTAACTGTGCGCTTCATTCTCGGCAGCTCCTGAAGGTAGCGGAGTATCCAGGCGATGCTGAAGGAAAAGATAGCGGTGGAGATCGCGAACTTGGCCGGCTTCAGCCATGCAGGGTAACCCGTTATCAGCCGCTCGTCGATTGCAAGACCTGCCAGATTTGCCACGAACAGCAGAAGCATGATCACTCCTAAGGCGGTTGTCGAGCGATCAGTTAACCAAAGCGAATGTAGTTGATGGCGAAGGTACTGCATGTAATTCCCGGCCCTTTCTAAAAACGGTGTATTTACCCCGTACAGTGTACAGCTATAGGATGCTCCGGAGTTCGGTGCAAGTCAAGACAAAAAGTACGCTGTACGGAAAATATTCGCTATATAGTTTAAGAGTGGGAAGCGCAGAGCGTCGAGTACGGGAACGAGGCGAGAGGCGGCAGAGAATCTTGGCAGCGGCCCGGGATCTCTTCATTGAGCAAGGGTACGCCAGCGTTTCGATCCGCAAGATTGCGGAGCGAGCCGAATACTCGCCTATGGCGCTGTATCAGTACTTTTCCACCAAGGAACAGTTGCTCGCGACGATCTGCAAGGAGACCTTCGAGAAGCTAACGTGTGAGCTGAAGCGGCTCGAGGCGGAGCCAGGAGACCCGATAACGATGCTGAAGCGAGGGCTTCATCTTTACGTGAACTTCGGTATCGCGCACCCACACGATTATCGGTTGACGTTCATGATGCCGCCGCCACAACCCGAGGACAGGATGGAGAAGGCCGGCGAAGATGCATTCGATACGCTACGCCGGGGGGTTGGTCGTTGCGTGGCGCAGGGCACTTTAGCGGTCGCGGTAGAAGAAGCCAGCCAGGCGCTTTGGGCGGCTATTCACGGGACACGTCGCTTTACATTACGTTTCCCGGCGGTTGGAGCGCGATCGGGATCGGCTGATTGCGTCGGTGATCGACGCGATGATTTCAGGTCTGCAGGCTAAAAGCGTAGGTGTAATGCGACCTGAATGATACGGGGACCTGTGGGGTTGGTAGGAGATTGCGCGCCTACTACCGAGGAGATGATGCCAAACGTGGACGGAGAGCCGATGTTGGTGTTCGGGTTGGCGAAGTTTGTGTGGTTGAAGACGTTGAAGGCGTCGGCGCGGAGTTCGGTGTCGATTTTCTCGCGGAAGAACAGGAGGTGCTTCGAAAGCGAAAGATCGGTGTTGACGAAGCCCGGACCGCGCAGTCCATTGCGCGGGAAAGAGCCTTCCGTGAACTGGCCGATCAGGGCAGCCGGATTGACTTGAGACGCCGCATCGAGGGCATTTGCACGGGCGTTTGAGAAATTGCCTGGATTGAAGTAGTAGTTGCCGGCGTTGCCGTCGATTGTTTGATAACTCTTAGGATTTAGAATCGTGACAGAGTTGCCGACGAGATCGGCGCGTACGAGAGCGGCTTGACCGTCGCCGGCGGGTCCTGGATCGTTTCTGCTGGTCGAAAGTCCGGCAAAAACATCGAGCGGGAAACCAGTGTGCCAAGTGACGATGGGATAGAGGCTCCAGCCCTTGGTGAGAAGCTTAGGTCCGCGCTGCCAGAGACGGTCGAAGGGCAGATCCCAGCCGCCTGAGAATGTGAGCGCGTTTCGCACGTCGAAATCACCCGAGGCGCGAAATTCGTCGTGATTGAAGTAAGGCACCTGGAGACTGCGGGTCTGGCGGAAACCGGAACCGTTGTCGATCTCGTGAGACCAGGTGTAAGAGACAGTAAAGAATGTGTTACCGACAAATGCGTTGTTAGTAACTCGTTTGGTAAGACTGGTCTGAAGCGCGTTGTAATTCGACTTACCTACATTTTGAAATTCATCGAGATAACTGAAGGTTCCGTTCGCCGGGTCACCGGGATTGTAGATACGGTAGTTATTGCCGGGAATAAACGGGTTGACATCGACGAGTTCGGTTAGCTTATGCGAATCGGAGCCGACGTAGCCGGCTTCGAGCACGAGCCCGGTTCCGAGCTGTTGCTGAATGGAGAGATTGTACTGGTAGACGTAGGGCGTGCGGAGGTGAGGATCGACGAAGTAGACTCCGCCTCCACCAACGGGCAGGTACCCGGCAGCCGCGAAGTCCAAGTTTTGGCTGGGCGGCTTCGAAGGGAATGGGTTGATGTTGCCGCTGCTGGCGAACGGGTTCGAGAGATAACCGGGCGAGCTCACGGCCGCGGGATCGGTTGGCGAGAAGTTGAAGTCGGTATACGCGAAGAACGGAACCTGACCGTTGAATTGGAGATTGTCTTCGGCCTTCAAGATGTCATAGAAAAGGCCGAAGCCGCCGCGAATGCTGGTTTTGCCGTTTCCGAAGAGATCCCAAGCAAAGCCAAAGCGGGGCGCCCAGTCGTTCTTGTCGGGAAAGTTGGAGCCGCGGGGTGCGCCAAGGTCGCCGGGAAACACTTCTCCGGTGGGTGCGCCTGTGAAACGAGTGGATTGCAGGCCAGGGATGAACGAGTAACTGCGGCCTTGGGTATCGTATTTCGGCTGGGAGTATTCGTAGCGAACGCCGAGGTTCAGCGTGAAGCGTTTGGTGACGTGCCACTGGTCTTGCAAGTAACCGGAATACGAATCGGAGCGGACGTTCGATGGCGCTTTCGGAAATTGAGTGTATTCGTCGGGCAATCCGAGCAGGAAGTCGGCAAAGGCATTCTTGGAACCGACCTGCGAGCCGGGACCGTAAAATGAGAACTGGCCATTGACGTAATAATCGTAGACCGTGTTGTTCTGATACGGCGAAAAGTAAAAGCCGGCTTTCCAGTCGTGATTACTCCTCGTCCAGGAAAGATTGTCATAGAAGGAGTAGGTGTTGTTGATTTCGCTGGTGGGACCGTTCGGGCTGGGCCCGACGATTTCGGTTGCATTTATGAAATTGAGCAGGGTGGGGCCGGTAGGGTCGTCAGGCGTTATGGCAATCCCGAGCGCATTAGGCGTTGGGTGCTTCACCGCAGGTGCGTATTGCAGGTTGTTAAAGCGCTGGGCAGTAACACGGAACTCGTTCAGCAGCGCGGGCGTGAAGGTGTGATTCCAGACGACATTCCCGAAGTAGCTGTTGATGAGCGTGTTGGAAGGGAAGCCAGGAACGTTCGCCCCGGCCGATGGTCCGTTGTAGCTAAAAGGAAGCAACTGAGTTTCGGAGTGTGAATCGAAAGTGCCGCTGACGGTGTCGCGCTGCGTGATGTTGTAATCGAAGCGGCCAAGGTATTCATCGATGGGATCGCGCGCGCTGCCTTCCGCAAAGATCAGGCCGCTTGCGGTGACTGGCATGAGATTGTTTTTGAAGTAATTTGCAGCGACGGGTCAATGCTCGTCGGAGCGATGATGGCTTGCGCGGCTAACACGGGATTGGGCTGGTAGTAAGGGTGTGTTTGCAGGAATTGCGCGACAAGCGGGTCAGGACCGCCGTTCACGGCCTGCGAGAAGTTGCCTTGGGCTTCTAAAGGAGTGTAGGCGGGCTGGCTGCCGGACTGTGCGATCGAGACCTGGCGCTGGCCCTGATACGCGAAAAAGAAGAAGAGCTTATTGCGTCCGTCGACGACCTTCGGAATGACAATTGGGCCACCGATTGTTCCGCCGAACTGATTGCGCTTGAGAACGTTGCGCGGTGCGCCGATTTCGTTGCTGAAGAAGTCGTTAGCATTGAGATCGGTGTTGCGAATGTAGTCGTAAGCAGTGCCGTGGAGGGAGTTCGTTCCGCTCTTGGTGACGACGCTGACTACGCCGCCGGCATTGCGGCCGTACTCGGCGCTGTAGTTACTTTCGAGGACGCGGAATTCAGCGATGGCGTCGGGGTTGGGATTGGCAACGTAGGAGTTATTCAGGAGGTTGTTGTTGTTGCCACCGTCGAGCAGGAAGGTGATGGAATCGGTTCTGCCGCCGCCGATGCTATAGCCTGCGCCGCCGCTGGTATTGTCGGGGTTCGACGGCGTAACCCCGGGCTGAGTGGCCATAAGGTCGAGTGCGTTACGGCCATTCAACGGGAGCTCATACACGGCCCTTCCAGTGACCGTGCCGCCGACGGTGGAATTTTGCGTTTCGACGGTATTGCCCTGGGCGGTTACCTCGACGGTACTGCTAACCGCGCCGACCTGGAGTTTGAGATCTACGCGGAGAGTCTGATTGATATCAAGCGTGTTTCGGGCGCTCGAGACCACACGGCTGAAACCAGGCGCTTCAGCCGAGACCTGATAATCGCCGACAGGAAGCTGACCGATTTGGTAGAAGCCGCTCGCATCCGTACCGGCTTCTTTGCTGATTTTGGTTCCTACGTTTGTGACGGTGACTCTCGCGTTCTGGATCGCGGCCCCAGTGGGATCGGAGATCACGCCGGCGATCTTGCCTGTCACATCCTGGGCATTGGAATTGAAAAAAGAGAAGAGAAAAATCGCGGTGAAAATCAGCACGCGCGAGAGGCGAATCATTTGCTTGGGCTCCTGCAGGATGAAGCTGCCGGCCAGGCGTAGTTCGCGACTTGGCTTACGCGCCCGAAGACCGTTTCACGATTGATTGTACGGCATTAAAGGGCGCGAGCGAGAAGCAAGACGGATCAGCTCTTGATGACCTGCAGATTGTTGGTCACACTGAAGACGTTCGGTACGGAGTTGGCCCGCATGCCGATCAGGTTCTTATCGAAATCGTTAGCAACAGCGCCCTCGAGCGTGACGTGTCCGTTGTCGACGATGATGTGAATGCTTGGCAATGCCTGGTTGCCATACCGGGTACCGATTTGTGGATCGCCGTAAATAGTGCGTGCCAGAGCTCGGCGAATCTGATCATCGAAAGGAGACGGAGGCAGTACCTTGATCTCGTTGTTGACCTGGGTAACGCCTTCCACGCGCTTGACAACGTTTCCGGCGTCAGACTTGAGCACGGGCCTGGTGACGGCACCGACCAAAGTGACCGTCGATCCCTCGATGCGGAACCCAAGGTCGTCGAAGATCGTGTAGTACGGCAGCATCACCAACTCATGACGGACCTCGTGGGCCAATCTTGCTTCGTCTTGGGGGCCGCGAAGATAAGGGTCTTGATGATTACTTTGGGCAACGGCCAAACCGGCCGTGAACAGCAGCGCCACTGACATCAGCGTTGAACAGAAAACCTTGCGCATTTTCTAATGCCTCATTTTGTTAGACGTTTATCGAAATATTTGGTCTTAGCCCTGGCCCCGGTTCTTCCAGATCTCACTTCCACGCCTGGCAAAGATGCTGATCAGAATCATAAGCACAGCCACGAACCAGCAGAAGCCCGGAGCGAAAACGCTAAATTTCTGGCTGTAAGGCCAGAGCGGCATCACTGCCAGGCCGATAAGAAAAAACACAAGAGCGAGAATTCGCCAAATCACTCTTATTAGAGATTCCGGGATCGTCGAGCGTTACGGTCCGTGTGGGGACCTAGTGTTTGTTCTCAGCTTTGGCCGGTAGGACGGCGGCGGTATCGAGCGCCAGTTTGCGGTGGAAGAGTTCGAAGAGGAGTCCATAGCAATGGTAGGCAAGAGCTGGATCGTAACGATAACCCTCATCGCGCATAAAGGCGTGGGCACCGTTCACTTCGAACCACTGAAAGTTAGCGCCCACTTCGTCCAGGCGCGCTCGAATCTTGTTGCGTCCATCGAGCGGAACGTGGGGATCCTGTCTGCCCCAAATGTGTAGAAGCTCGCCCCTGATTTCCAGGGCACGCTCGAGGGAGTTGTCGTTCTTGCCCTTGCCTAAGCTTCCCGCGTGAATGTCGGTTGCGTAGAAACAAACCGCGGCCGACACATCTGGATTCATGGCTGCCCGGAAAGCCAGGTGGCCGCCCAGGCAGATCCCAACCGCTCCCAGACGCCCGGTGCAATCTTGTCGACTCTTCAGATAATCGAGCGCTGCGCGGGCATCGGCATCGTACGACGCGAGCTCCTTATCGTACTTGTCCGCATTTCCTTTATCGGCGCCTGCCTGATCGTAGGCAAGCACGGTGCCCGCAGTTTCCAATTCGTGGTAGACCTCCGGCACGGCCACAATGTAGCCCTGTCCGGCAATCAAAGCGGCGGTGCGGCGAATGGGACCTGTCACCTGAAAGATTTCGGAGTAGAAGACAACGCCGGGAAATCTACCCTCGGCGGCGGGCTTGAAGATGTAGGTCCGCATCGGGCCTGTTGGCGTCGCAATCTCGACTACCTCGTCGTCTTTAATCGTCATGGCAATCCCTCTCTTTACTGGGCGCGCGGCGCTTCTTCGATGGCCACGAGCGCCTTACCGCCGGATAGATTTTTCTTCTTGCAGCGGACGATCTGGCCGAGCCCATACTGCCAGGTTTCTCCCTCCGGCATGGGCTCAACGATTCTGTAGAAATCCCGGCCCACGTGTTCGGCTTGCACGCCACGCAAAACGTTCAGGCCTTCGCCTACGAGGGTCACATAGATGGTGGTTTCGGGGCCGGATGGGACGGGGACGGGCATGGGCTGCACCGGTGCGGGCGCCGCAGCGGTCTGCACTGTATTTGGATGTAAAAGAGAAATCGGTTCGTCCTGGCGCTCGGGCGCAACGGGCATACGAGGGGGCATCGGGGGCGGGGGAGGTTGTGGGGCAGGCGCTGTTTGGGGATAGGTATTGACCGGGGCTTCGCGCCTGTTTGGGGCGATGGTTGTAACGGGCGGCTCGGCTCCATACTGCACGCGTCCGGACATCCTCGCGCGGTCGATCGGCCAGAACAGGATCGTGACGCCGAGCCAGAAGAACGGCAGCCATTCATTAGCGAGCGTTCCCTCGAAAGTAGGGGAGCGGCCTTGACTGACCGCCATGATGCGCAAAGGAATAGCAGCCGCTATGGTAGCGGCGAGGGCAAACACGGCGGCGAAAGCGAGGCTCTCAAACAGCGTGCGGCGTCCTTCTCCGTCGTAGGCCAGCAGCGTGAAGACGAGCAGCAGCCCACAGATACTGCCGAGCCAGGCGAACGGCCCAGACAATAACGTGAGAGCTACAGCCGACGCTAAGGCTGCAACAAGCAATCCAACTCCATCAACTTGCGATCGTGACATTTGATTCCTTCGGTCTCCGTGTTTGCTTTACACACTCTCCGGCCCGTCGAGGCTGGTTTTAGTGCTCGGTCGCGGTTGGGATTATAAGACTCCGGTCGCTGCGCTCCGGGCTCTGAGTGGGCGACTCTTCAAACAGAGCCAGAGCAAAGCGATCGGTGCTTTTTCCTCCGTGGTAAACGTACTCACCGAGACACGCCACTAGTTTGCCACTTCTGTCTGCCGATCACTTTTAGATTGTTGCATCGGGCTAACCTAGTACTAGCAACTAATGTCCTCGACTATTTTGGACGTTCCGCAAGCGGAAGAATCATTCCGAAACCTTGAACAAAAGGTACGCGGGCTGCGGCCGAAGGAAGACCTCGGTCCTCTTTACCGGGCTTACCAGTTCGCCGCGCAGGCTCATAAACACCAAAGGCGGAAATCGGGCGAGCCTTATATCGTACACCCGTTAGCGGTAGCCGAAATTCTCGCGGGCATGCAAATGGACCTGGTATCGCTGCAGACCGGCCTGATGCACGATGTCGTCGAGGATTGCGGCGTGACGCTGGAGGAGATCCGCAGCCAGTTCGGGGACGACGTGGCTGGATGCGTGGATGGGGTAACGAAGTTGAGCAAGATCAGCTTCGCGAATAAGGACGACCGGCAAGCGGAGAGCCTACGCAAAATGCTGTTGGCGATGACGACGGATATTCGCGTCATTATCGTAAAGCTGGCGGACCGATTGCACAACATGCGCACGATCGGTTCGCTTTCGCCCGAGCGCCAGGAGACGATCGCGCAGGAGACGATCGAGATCTATGCTCCGATCGCACACCGGCTCGGGATGGGCAAAATGCGCGGAGAGCTAGAGGATTTGGCGTTCCACACGCTGCATCCAGAGGCAGCGGCCGATCTGATCCAGGAAATCGAATCCAAACGCCCGGAATATGAGGCTTGGCTCCACAAAGTACAGAGCGAGATAGAACAACGTCTGATGCGCGAAGATATACCGGCGCGCGTCGAAGGCCGGGTGAAACGGGCGTATTCGGTGTACCTGAAGCTAAAGCGGCAAAAGATCACGCTCGACCAGGTTTACGACGTGCTTGCGATCAGGATCGTGACAGATTCGGTGAAAAACTGCTACGCGGCGCTGGGCGTGATCCACAACGAGTGGCATCCGATTCCTGGGCGTATCAAGGACTTCATCGCGATGCCGCGGCCAAATTTGTATCAGTCTTTGCATACGTCAGCCATCGGTCCAGGGGGGGTCACCTTCGAAGTGCAGATCCGCACGGAGGAGATGCACCGGATCGCCGAAGAAGGGATCGCAGCGCACTGGAAGTACAAGGAAGGCAGCAAAGGACCGGGGCTCGATGATCAACGGATCGCGTGGCTGCGGCAGCTGGTCGAGTGGCAACGCGAGATGAGCGATTCGGGCGAGTTTTTGTCGTCCGTGAAGATGGATCTCTACGGGGAGGAGGTGTATACGTTTACGCCGCGGGGCCGAGTGATCGTTCTGCCGCGGGACGCGACACCGATCGACTTTGCCTATGCCATTCATAGCGATGTCGGCAATACCTGTAGCGGGGCGCGGGTGAACGGCGTAATCAAACCTCTTAAAGCGACGCTGCGCAACGGCGACGTGGTGGAGATTCTGACGCAGCCAGGCCATCAGCCAAGCCGCGACTGGCTGGCCGTGGTAAAGACGGCGCGTGCGCGGAACAGAATTCGGCACGTAATCAATGCGGTCGAACGGGCGAAAGCGGTGGAGATCGGGCAGAAGTCGCTCGAGAAAGAGGCTCGGCGGATGGGTTTGAGCCTGGGCCGCCTCTCGCAGAACGATTTGGCTTCGGTAGCGTCCGAATACGGGGTGAGCAAGGCCGACGATCTTTATGCTGCCTTGGGATTCGGTCGTTTCTCTGCTAAACAGGTGTTGCAGAAGGTAGCGCCCGAGAATACCCCGGAGGTCGAACCAGCGCCTCCCCTATCACCGCGAATTCCGCAGCAGCAGAGCGATTTTGCACTTCCGAATGGCGATTTGGCGATTCAGGTGACAGGCGGGGATGACGTGATGGTCTACCGCGCGAAATGCTGTAACGCAATTCGCGGGGAGAAGATCGTTGGATATATCACGCGAGGAAAAGGGATCGCGGTTCACTCGGAGCAATGTCCGAACGTCCAGCGGCTGATGTACGAACCGGAGCGGAAGATCTCTGTCGAATGGGCGCGCAGCGCAAGCGACCCGCTGCCAGTCAAGGTGGTGATTTACACCGACGATCGTCCAGGAATTTTGCATCGATTGACGTCGATTTTGGACGGGGAGAAGAGCAATATCAGGACACTGGAGGCGCGCGGGGATGAAAAGCGGACCGACAATAGCGCGGTGATCGACATCACGATCGACGTCCGGGATAAGAAGCAGTTGGAGCGGGTGATCACAGCGTTCCGGCGGATACCGGGCGTGCGCGATATCGAGCGCGTGCAGAGCGTAAGTTAAGAATGAAAAAAGAGTTAGAAATACATCCGGCGGCAGCCGATCCCGAGCATATTGCTATTTCGAAATCTGCGGGAATTAAGATAGATTGGCGAGACGGCCATCACAGCGACTATTCGCTGGAGCACTTGAGAGATGAATGCCCTTGCGCGACGTGCACGGGCTCGCACGGAACGGAACCGCAGCGGTCAACGTATTCGAAACCGAATCCGTTTCAGATGTATAAGCCAAAGTTAAAGATGGATTCGGTCGAAGCTGTAGGGCAGTATGCGGTCAGAATTCACTGGAATGACGGGCATAGTTCCGGTATTTATTCGTTCGAACACCTGCGGAAGATCTGTCCGTGCGAGGCATGTTCGGCGGTACGAGCTTAGGATCGAATGAAGAATGCGGATTGTGGTTATCCGCCGATGCGGCTAATAACAGATGAAGCTGGTCCGTTACTGAGCAGCGAACAGCTTCTCCATCCGCGTCTTCATTTCCTGCTCGCTGACGTCTTCTTTGTGGGTGCCGAGAGTCCATTGATAGCCAAACGGATCGAGCAGCGTGCCTGAGCGATCACCATAGAACTGGTCCATGACGGGGCGCTTCTCGGTTGCGCCTTCTTTCAGTGCGTGGCCGAACGCCGCGTCGACATCGTCCAGATAAAGCATCAGAGAAACGGGCGATCCGCCCATACTTTCAGCACTTTTATTTCCGGCCATCGGAGACTCGTCGGCCATCATCAAACGCGAGTTGCCGATCTGGATCTCGGCATGGCCGACGCCGCCGCCGGGACTGCTAAGCCGGTATATTTCTTTTGCTCCGAAAGCGCGCTTATAGAACTGAATGGCTGTGTCGGCGTTTTTGAAAGTTAGATAGGGAGTGACGGAATGGTACCCGTCTGGAATCGGTTTGACAGCGGACATACTAGAGCTCCTTTGGAGTGTGAGATAAATCCAGCGCAGTTTATCACGATTTAGAAGCTCTTGACCAGAGAGTCGATCTGTCTGAGCCGCGACCAGAAGCCGGAGAGCCGATTCAACTGAAGTGCGTTGGCGCCATCGGAAAGGGCGCATTCGGGGCGGTCGTGAGTTTCGACGAAAATGCCTGCGATGCCGACTGCCGCGGCGGCTTGGGCGAGCGGCTGGATAAATTCAGGTTGGCCACCGGACGAGGTACCGGCCGCGCCAGGCAATTGGACGCTATGGGTAGCGTCAAACACGACAGGGTAGCCGGTGGCAGCCATGATACGCAGGCCGCGCATATCGACGACAAGGTTGTTGTAGCCGAAGGAGGATCCTCGCTCGGTCAGAATGATGCGATGATTGCCGGTCGAGGCGACTTTGTCGGCTGCATTGGCGAAGTCGTAAGGCGAGACGAACTGGCCCTTCTTGATGTTTACGGCGCGGCCCGTCTTGCCTGCCTCCACGAGCAGATCGGTTTGGCGGCAGAGAAAGGCGGGTATTTGCAGGATATCCACTGTTTCGGCTGCAAGGGAGGCTTGGGCCGGTTCGTGGATGTCCGTTAGGACTGCAATGCCAAGTTTGCGAACTTCGGATAAGATTCGCAGTCCTTCGGTGAGTCCCGGGCCACGGTAAGACCCGACGCTGCTGCGGTTTGCTTTGTCGAAAGAGGCTTTGAAGATGTACGGCCCGGCGATGTCTCGTATAGCTTGAGCCATTCGTAGAACGTGTTCTTCGGATTCGATGACGCAGGGACCGGCTATCAGGGCGAGAGGCTCAAGGTTCGAGAACCTGATCTCGCCGACGCGCACTTCACTCATTGAGCGTGCGTGTACTCCGGTTCAGCGGCTTCAATGACACGGCGCTTCTTTTGATCGCGATGTTTGAGGGCGGCGCCCAGGAAAGCCACAAAGAGCGGATGCGGTTCGAGGGGCTTGGACTTGAACTCGGGGTGAAACTGGCAGCCAAGATACCAGGGATGATCCGGCAGCTCGCAGATCTCGACATACATGCCGTCCGGAGTTTGACCGGTTAGACGTAGGCCGTGGGCGATCAGCGTGTCCTGGAACTCGCGGTTGAACTCGTAACGGTGGCGGTGCCGTTCGCTGACGTCCTGCTTGCAGTACGCGCGTTCGGCGAAACTGCCTTCGGCCAGATGGCATGGATAAGCGCCAAGACGCATAGTGCCGCCGAGTTCGTCGACACCCTTCAACTCGCGCAATTTGTAAATGACGCGATGGGAAGTGGTGGGATTGAATTCGGTGGAATCGGCATCGGCGAGACCGCACGCGTTGCGGGCGAACTCGATCACCATGGTCTGCATGCCGAGGCAGATGCCGAAATAGGGAATCTTGTCTTCCCTTGCACAACGGATGGCATGGAGCATGCCTTCGATGCCGCGCTTGCCGAATCCGCCAGGAACCAGGATGCCGTCGAATCGATTTAGATAACTGCGGCAATCCGGGTAAGTCATCTGTTCGGACTCGATCCATTCGATCGTGACGCGAGCCTGATGAGCGATGCCGGCGTGAAGGAGAGATTCTTTCAGACTTTTGTACGCGTCTTCATACTCGACGTATTTGCCGACCAAGCCGATGGTGACTTCTCGCACCGGGTTGTTCATGCGGTCGAGCATCTCGGTCCAGCGGGACAGGTTGCGCGGGCCGGCTTCGAGATGGAGGAAACGCAGAACGGTTTCGTCGACTCCCTGGTCCGCAAAGGAAAGCGGGATCTCGTAAACCGACGGAACGTCTTTGGCAGTGACAACGCCGGCGACATCGACGTCGCAGAAGAGTGCGATTTTCTCTTTTACTTCGTCCGGCAAATGGCGTTCGGAGCGGCAGAGCAGGATATCCGGCTGAATGCCGATGGCCCGCAGTTCTTTGACACTGTGCTGGGTGGGCTTGGTTTTGAGTTCCTGCGCCGCGGCGATCCATGGAACGAGAGTGAGGTGGACGAAGAGGGTATTTTCGCGGCCCTCTTCATGGCGCATCTGACGAATGGCCTCTATGAACGGTAAAGATTCGATGTCGCCTACTGTGCCGCCGATTTCAACGATAGCCACATCGACGTCCGCAGCGACTTTGCGGCAAGCGGCCTTGATCTCGTTCGTGACGTGAGGAATGACCTGAACCGTTTTGCCGAGGTAATCGCCGCGACGTTCGCGAGCAATGATGTTTTCGTAGATGCGGCCCGAGGTGAGGTTATTTGTTTGTGAGAGAGGAGCGTGAGTGAAACGCTCATAGTGGCCGAGGTCGAGATCGGTTTCGGCGCCGTCGTCGGTGACGAAGACTTCGCCATGCTGAAGAGGGCTCATCGTGCCGGGATCGATGTTGAGGTAGGGATCGAATTTCTGCAGAGTGACGCGCAGGCCGCGGCTCTCGAGCAGGCAGCCGATGGACGCAGCGGCGATTCCCTTGCCGAGAGACGAGACAACGCCGCCGGTTACGAAGATGTATTTAGACATCAGCCTCCATCTGTTTGAAATTTGTCCGCGACCGAGCAGAAAAGTTGATTGACGCGGTCGAGGTCTTCAGGCGTATCGACCCCGAGGGATTCGTATTCGGTCGCAACCACGCGGATACGATAACCATTTTCGAGAGCGCGCAATTGTTCCAGGCGCTCGGCGCGCTCAAGCGGACCCACGGTCAAATCCGGATAATGCAAGAGGAAATCGCGGCGATACACGTAGAGCCCAATGTGCTTGAAGTAGAGAGGCTCGTTCGTGCGTCCGTCGCGCTCGTAAGGAATCGGGCAGCGAGAAAAGTAAATGGCGTCGCCAAGCAGATCGGTTACTACCTTTACGACGTTCGTATTTACGATGTCGGTCGGATCGTAGATCTGTTTCTTGAGAGTGCCCATCATGATCTTCTCGTCGTGATCGATGGACAAGATTGCGGCATCGATCGCTTCAGGATCGATGAGCGGTTCGTCGCCTTGGATGTTGACGTAGATAGATGCGGGCTCGGCGGAAGCGACTTCGGCCAGACGATCGGTTCCGGAGAGATGCACTGGACTGGTCATGCGTACACGTCCGCCGAATTTCCGGACCGCAGCAGCGATTCGGTCGTCGTCGGTGGCGACTACAACGTCGTTGAGATAGCGCGCCATCGAGGCCCGTTCCCAAACATGCTCGAGCATGGGTTTACCGGCAAGTGAGGCGAGAGCTTTTCCAGGAAAACGAGAAGAGGCAAACCGGGCGGGAATAACGCCGAGTATTCGCGTCCGCACAATATAAGATAGCATGAGTTTCGAGGCTGGACTCAACCAAGCCGCGCTGTTCAGCCCAGGGTTTTCTCATGAACTTCTCTGTGCGGCCAAATGGTTCCAGTTTTCCGAATTTCGGTGATCTTCCGTCAGCAGCCTACGCCTACGTCCTTTGGAAATGGCGCGCGAGTTCAATGCGTTCGCGGACACAGTACCGCATTGCCGCGGGCCGGACGACCAGCATACCGGAGCGCAATTATCTGATTACGCAGCGGCTCTCTTATCGGAGAAGACAAGTGTAGATCGGGCCCCTTGAACTTAGGCTATCCTGGACGCAGAAATCGTGTCATCGAGCCCCGCTACTTTGCAATCGCCTATTTCAGGCCGCCTAAAATCCTCCGAATTGATTCCAAGCTGATCCAAGATTTTGTTGTAGAGCGGAGGGCCAATCTCTCTTCCACCGTGGATCGGAATGGTGACTGAACGCCCATCCGGATGGTTCCACCGCTCGTGGCTACCTGTTTGCCGACTTAATTGGAAGCCTAAGCGGGCTGCTGCCCGGCGGAAGTCGTCCGCACGGGCACTAGGCATGCAAGATTTCTGTTGTATCCGCGGGAAGAGATGCGCCCCTGTCGCGAAACTCACCCTCGATTATCGAAAACACCCGTTCGAGTTCCGACAGTGCATCTGTCTTTGTTGGCATTAGTGCGTAACAGCCGGGAATAGAAGGAATTTCTGCAACCCATCCGGAGGGCTGATTGCGGTAAAGAACGACCTTATATTCGTCCAGTTCCATGCGTGGCTCTTATTGTACGTTGACCTTTAACAAATCGGCACGCCGGCTTCGTTGAATTGTGATCTCAGCAAGGGTGTAAAGTCGTTGCAGATATCCCCACACTCCATGTCGAATCACGCCCTTTCTCGCCGAGCTTTTACATCAGCGTTGCTTGCGTCCCCCCTTATTCTTCGGGCTAAACCGTCTTCGAAGGAAGCCCGAATCAAGATCGATACGGAGCGGGTAATCGGGCCGATCGATCCGAAACTCTACGGGAACTTTACGGAGCATCTTGGCCGGTGCATCGAGGGCGGGATCTTCGAAGAGAACTCGCCTCTTTCGGACAAAGCCGGATACCGCAAAGACGTCTTGAAGGCGGTCGAGGATCTGCACGTTACATTGCTTCGCTGGCCGGGCGGCAATTTTTCCTCCAATTACAACTGGCGAGATGGCATCGGGCCTCGGGACCAGCGGCCCGCTCGCTTAGAGATGGCTTGGGGAACGGTGGAAGACAATCGTTTCGGCACGCATGAGTTTCTCGAGTATTGCGACAGGCTCAAGACCGAGCCGTATGTCTGTGCGAATTTCGGAACGGGTTCCTGGGACGAGGCACAGCAATGGGTTGAATACTGCAACGGGGCCGGAGAGACGACTACCGCCAAACTACGTCAGAAGAATGGGCGCCAAGAGCCCTGGAAGGTAAAGTATTGGGGTCTTGGGAATGAGATGGATGGCCCGTGGCAGATGGGTCACCGCTCGGCGGAAGACTACGGCAAGTTTGCGCTGGAAGGCGCGAAGCTGATGAAGTGGACGGATCCGAGCCTGAAACTGGTGGCGGCGGGATCCGCCAATTTCGGGCCGGGGGTAGACTGGATCGGCTGGAATCGCGTGGTGCTCGAGTATCTGAAGAACCATGCCGATTACCTCTCGCTGCACATTTATGTGGGCAATCCCCAAAACAATTACTCCGAGTTTTTGGCGAGCTCGCTTGAATTGAGCGAGCGCACGAAGATCGCAGAGGGGATCATCCGCGGCGCACTGGCGGACACGCCGGATCGCAAAATGTATATTGCGTGGGATGAGTGGAACGTTTGGTATCGTGCGCGCGGCGATAAAGAAAGGGGACGACGCATTTTAGAAGAGCACTACAACCTTGAGGATGCGCTGGTGATCGCGACGTTCCTGAACACATTCATCAACAATGCTCATATTGTGAAGATTGCAAACCTCGCGCAATTGGTGAATGTCATTGCGCCGATCTTCACCAGTACGACTGGGATGTTCCTGCAGACGATTTACTATCCGATTCAGCTGTTTGCTTCGAACTCGTTCGGCACTGCATTGGAGCTGTTTGTAGATGGGCCGACGTACGAGAGCAAGCATTCGAGCGCAACGCCGTACCTAGATGTTTCGGCCGCGTATGACAGCGGCAACCTGGTCCTTAACGTAGTGAACCGCAGCCGCGATGAGTCTCTTCCGGCAACGTTTGAGTTGGAAGACAAGAAGTTCTCGGGAGCGTTCCAGGTTTCCGAGGTGAACGGCCCCGATATCAAAGCAGAAAACACCTTCGGATCAACGCTGGTGAAAACAACGCAGAAGAGTGTCGAGGCGAGCGGAGACCGGCTGCGCTACGAGTTTCCGGCCCACTCGTACACCATGCTCAAGGGCAAGTTGGCGTAGATCGAGACGAGGCGAGAGAGCAGACGATGATCAGCTTTAGCAATGTTGAAATCTGGTTCGCGACAGGCAGCCAGCACCTGTACGGGGAAGAGACGCTGAGGGAAGTAGCAGGTCACTCGCAGGAAATTGTTCGTGGTCTGCAAGCTTTGCCTGAGACACCGATACAAGTGGTGTTCAAGCCTGTGTTGACCACCGCGGAATCGATCTACGAATTATGCCAGGCGGCGAACAACAGCAAGAGTTGCATCGGGCTGATTACCTGGATGCACACCTTCTCGCCCGCCAAGATGTGGATTGCGGGGTTGAAAGCGCTTCAAAAACCTTTTGTTCATCTGCACACCCAATACAACCGCGAACTTCCCTGGTCGACGATCGACATGGACTTCATGAATCTGAACCAGGCCGCTCATGGCGACCGGGAGTTTGGGTTCATCGGCAGCCGCATGCGTCTGAACCGGAAAGTGGTTGTCGGTTTCTGGCAGGATGCAGATGTACTGAGCGAACTGGCTACCTGGGCTCGGGCGGCTTTCGCGTGGCATGATGCGCAGATGCTTGAAGGTCGCGCGCTTTGGCGACAACATGCGGAACGTCGCCGTGACGGAAGGGGACAAAGTGGAGGCGGAGATTCGTCTTCGCTATACGGTCCGAGGCTTTGGAATCGGGGATCTTACGGATCGCTTTGCCCTTGTCAGCGATGAGGCGATCGATAGGCTCACCAAAGAGTACGACGATATGTACACTGTCGCCGACTCGCTGCGCCCGAACGGTCGCGCAGCGCAGTGCATTGCGCGATGCGGCGAGGATCGAGTTAGCCCTTCGGCATTTTTTAGATGAGGGAGGGTATACCGCGTTCACCGATACCTTTGAGGATCTTCATGGCATGGCCCAACTGCCAGGCATCGCAACGCAGCGGCTAATGGCCGATGGGTATGGCTTTGGCGGCGAGGGAGATTGGAAGACCGCTGCGCTGGTCCGATCCATGAAAGTAATGGCTGCCGGTCTCAAAGGCGGGACCTCCTTCATGGAAGATTACACCTACCATCTGAAGGATGGTCAAGTGCTCGGTGCGCACATGCTCGAGATCTGTCCTTCCATTGCCGCCGGAAAGGCGAGGGTGGAGATCCACCCGCTTTCGATAGGCGGGAAGAGCGATCCGGTGCGCCTGGTGTTCGATTCGGCGACCGGCCCGGCAGTCAATGCTTCCGTCGTGGATTTGGGTGATCATCTACGAATGATCGTCAACCAGGTGAATGTAATTGCTCCAGCTGAACCTCTGCCGAAATTGCCCGTAGCTCGGGCACTATGGATTCCCGAACCTAATCTGAAGACGGCGGCCACTGCTTGGATTCTGGCAGGCGGTGCGCATCACACTGGCTTCAGTCTTGCGTTGACGGCGGAACATCTGGAAGACTTCGCCGAAATGGCCGGCATTGAGTTCCTGCTGATCGACAAGACAACGAGTACGGGGCAATTTAAGAAGGAGTTGAGGTGGAATGACCTGCATTACCGGCTCAACTTCCGGTAGCATGTCCTTGAACGAACGTGTAGTTCAGTTAAGCAGCCGACAGTAAAGAACAAAAGCATAGGGCGGCGGAGCTAGCTTCGAAACGCTTTGTAATAAAACCGGCGTCCTACTCTTGCAATGCAGAGCCGGGTCTTACTGCAAGTGGAGGATGACGACGCAGCGTTTTTTCTGCTCCAGATTGCTTTGAAAGAGGCGGGCATAGCTGTCCAGTTGCACCGAGTCTCCGATGGCGAGGCGGCCGTTGCCTTTCTAAGCGGCTATGGTGAGTATCGATCGGCGCCAAGGCCGGATCTGGTTTTTCTGGATCTGAACCTCCCGAAAGTCGGAGGGTTTGAGGTTTTGAAGACTCTGAAGAGTAGAGAGTCGCTTCGTTCGATTCCAGTAGTGGTGTTCAGTACCTCTTCACATCCGAAGGATCAACGAGACTCTCTGGCCCTGGGCGCGCAAAGGTATGTTGTGAAGCCGTCCGGATTCGATGAATTCGTGCAGGCGGTGCAGTCGGCATGCTCCTATCTGCCGAGTTAGTTCGATGGCGCAGGCTGAAACAGCACGCTGAAGATGGAGCCTTGGGCAGACGATCTGGTGACTTCGATTTTTGCGTTATGCTTTTCGGCGATTCCGGCGGCAAGCGATAGACCGAGTCCGCTGCCGGCGTTTGCGCCGTTCCTGGCTTGAGGACCTCGATAGAAGCGCTCGAAGATGTGCGGCAACTCGTCCTGCTGGATGCCGGGGCCACTATCGATTACCTCGAGATGAACGTGGCTATCCTCCTCGTGAAGAGCGACAGTGACCTGGCCGGAAGCTCTGGAATATTTGATCGCATTGTCGAGCAAAACCAGCACTAGGCGGCGGATGGCGGGTTCGTTTCCGAGAACCGGAACGCTCGGGGGCGAGCATAGAAATTCGAGGTCGAGGAATTTTGCTTCGGCAAGCGGCTTGAGCTGCGAGCACAGGTCAGCGACAACGGGAGCCAGATCGAAAACAATCTTTGGCAGTTCCAGGGAATCCGAGTCCACGCGCGCGAGCAAGAGTACATCGTCCAAAAGCTTGGTCATGCGCTCTGATTCTCTAGCAATCTGGTCAAGAGCTTCCCGATAGCTATCGGCCGAGCGAGCGCGTCGGCTGGCTAGTTCTGCAGTAGTACGAATCACCGAAACAGGGGTCCGCAGTTCATGCGAAGCGTCGGCTGCGAACCGCGATAAGCGCTTCATGGTCTGTTCCAGGCGGGACAACATGGAGTTCCAAGTCTCCGCAAGACGCTCAAGCTCATCTCCGGTGCGAGGCACGGAGAGACGTTCGGACAAGTTTTCCAGACTTATCGATTTCGCAGCAGCCGTCAGTTCATCGACCGGCCTAAGCGCGCGCCTGCTCAGCCAAGTGCCCCCGAAAGACGCTACAACGATCACCGCGGGAAGCAGAAAGATCAGCAGTAATCCAAGCCGGTTCAGCGTCGTATCGACCTCCTCGAGAGAAGCGGTAGTAGCAAATTGCCACCGCTGTCCATTGACCGATTCCTGATCCACGAGCAGAAGGTAAGAATGCCCATTCCAGGTCACGCGCTGGGCTTTGGAGCTTGCAGTAGCCTGCGTTTGCCAAGGGAAATCGGGATTGGAGCTAAATAGAACGGCGCCTTTCTCGTCGCTGACCTGGATGTAGCTGCCCCGCGGAAAACCATGCGAGTATTCGTCGAGCTCTTCATTGAGATGGACCTTGGGATCGGCCAATTCGGTTTTGACGAACGCTTGCGAACTCTGGGCGCGGTTTGCCAGGGCGCGATTCAGGTCGCGGATTAAGCTCTGGCGCATTGAGAGCCAAGTGGCTCCGGCGAACAAGATAAGGCCGGCCGAGAGTGCAAGCGCATACCAGATGGTGAGGCGGAAGCGGATGGAGCGATCTTTCATCCGATCCCTTCCGGCAGTCGAGCACAGTAGCCGATTCCGCGGACCGTATGGATCAGTTTCGATTCGAACGGCAGATCTATTTTGTTTCGCAGCAGGCGGACAAAGGCTTCCAGCGTGTTTTCTTCGACGTCGGAGTTGAAGCCCCAGATGGACTCAAGGATGGTTTGGCGGGTGACGGGGCGGCCGGCGTTTCTCAGCAACAGTTCGAGCAAGCTGTACTCACGTGCGGTCAGAAAGATGCTTTTGTTCTGGCGGGTGACGCGCCGGGTTTCGGTGTCGAGAGTGAGGTCGCCAAGCTGGAGACGAACCGGTTGCGGGATAAGTCCGCGGCGGCTGACCGCCCGGAGACGCGCCAGCAGAATTTCGAAAGAGAACGGCTTGGTGAGATAGTCATCGGCTCCGAGATCAAGACCCGTGACTACGTCCCTCAAAGTATCTCGCGCGGTGAGCATGAGCAGCGGCGTTTGATTGCCGGACTGACGCAAACGGCGGGCGACAGCGAGGCCGTCCAGCTTCGGCAGAGTCAAGTCAAGAACGATGACGTCGAAAGAGGATGTTTGCGCGATCGCTAGACCCTCCTGGCCATCGCGGGCCACCGCGACAACGTACCCCTCTTCGGACAGACCCTGCTCAAGTAGCGAGGCCATTCGCTGTTCATCTTCGACGACGAGGATCCGCACGCTCTATCGTCATCGTACTCAAGAAGCCGGTGTCACGGCTGAGGACCTTTCAGCCAATTTTCAGGGACTATTGGTCCAATGGGCATAGATAACGGTGAAATTCGTATTGGGAAAGAAGGGTGGGCTGCTTGCGCTTATCGGGTTGGCGATTGTAATGCAGCTCTATGCGGGCCAGCAGTCCGGGGAAGCTGCTAACACCTGAAAAAAATACCGGCACTTTGACCATCAGCTTGGCCGGACGCCCTCGCCAGAGCCGGCAAGTATGGAGCTCAGATACAAAGTGCCGATCTTGCGGCGCTGCTGGCAAAGGAAGATCGGGCACAAGCGAAAGCAGCGACGTTACCCACGTTGAATGCGTTAAATCAGTTTATCTACACCGAGGGAAACGGCACTCCATCCGGCGTTTTCGTGGCAAATGACGGTGTACACGTCTATAACGAACAGGCGGCGGTGCATGAAGAGGTTTTCGCGCTGGTCAGGCGGGGAGAAGTCCGCTTGGCGACAGCGGCACAAGCAGTAGCGAAGGCGAGAGCGGATGTAGCGGCACGCGGTCTGAATTTTACGGTGATTCAGGACTACTACGCAATCGCGTCCGCTCAACGGAGATTGAGCAACGCGCAGAGTAGCCTCTGCGGAGGCGCAACGTTTTCTAGACATCACACAGAAGCAGGAAGCCGGCGGAGAAGTGGCGCATGCCGACGTGGTCAAAGCTCAGATACAAGTGCAACAGCGGCAGCGAGACATTCAGGAAGCACAACTCGCGGTGCAGAAAGCCAAAATCAATTTGGGTGTGCTGATGTTCCCTGTTTTACAAATTGACTATTCGATTGTGGATGATTTGTCGACGATAGCGGTTTTGCCTCCACTGCCGGAGGCTACTGCAAGAGCTAACGCGGGGAGCCCGGATTTACGAGCTGCGCAGGCAAGCGTAACGCAGGCTCGCCAGGGAGTGTCGGTGGCGCGCTATGCGTACCTGCCCTCGTTCGGATTGGACTTCTGGTACGGCATCAACGCGAATCAGTTAGCGGCGCACGACCGACTATCCGACGCAAGCGACCGGCCGCAGCACGTTACCAAACTACCTGGTGCCTTACCGGCAGAATTTAGGGTATTCTGCAGCGGCTACGCTCAACATTCCGATCTGGACTTGGGGCTCGATCCGCAGCAAAGTGAAGCAGGCGAGTATAAGAGAGCGTCAAGCGGAGCTCGATCTCACCACCGCCCAGAAGCAGTTGCAGGCGGATCTCACATCCGCTTACGGGGAAGCGCAAACGGCGCTTTCGCAAGTGGAATCGTTACGGTCGTCCTCGGATCTTTCGAATGAGAGCCTGCGCCTAACAGTGCTGCGGTATCAGGCGGGCGAAGCAACCGTTCTCGAGGTAGTCGATGCACAGACCACCGCGAATCAAGCGAGAAACGCTTACGATGACGGGCTGCTGCGATACCGGATTGCGCTCGGAAGTTTACAAACGTTGACGGGAAGTTTCTAGGCATGTCGAAGGTTTATTTCTGTTTTGCAATCGGCGCGCTTCTGTTGACGGCAGCCTGCTCTAAATCGAAGCCGGCCGCCGATGCCGGAGGGGCCGAGGCTGCGCCTGCCTCTCCTGTCGAGGTCGCGACAGCGAAGCGTGAGACGATCCAAAATCTGATCACGGCTGAGGGGATTCTCTATCCGCTCAAACAGGCAAGCATCGTGCCGAAGATCAGCGCGCCGGTTTCGCGATTCCTGGTGCAACGTGGCGACCACGTAAAGCAGGGCCAGCTGGTAGCTGTTCTAGAAGATCGCGACCTCGTTGCTGCAGCGCAAGAGAGCAAACAGCTCTACGACCAGGCACAAGCGGCCTATCAGACTACCATTGCAGCGACAATGCCGGATGAGTTGACCAAAGCGAAAACGGATGTCGAGACGGCGCGACAGGCTGCCGATGCCGCGCAGAAGGTATTCGAGAGCCGTCAGACGCTGTTGCGGCAAGGAGCCCTATCGCAACGGCTGGTAGAAGATGCGCGAGTCGCGATGGTTCAGGCAAAGGGCCAGTTTGAAACCGCTCAACAACACTTAAATTCACTCGAAGCGGTGGGAAGGAAGGAGCAAGTCAAGGGAGCGCAGGCCCAAATGGATGCCGCAAAAGCGCATTACGCGGGTGCGGCGGCGCAGGTTTCCTACGCGGAAGTGCGCAGTCCTATAACGGGAGTGGTTTCCGATCGGCCGATCAATGTAGGGGAGCTGGCAAACAGCAGTTCGGCCCTGATTTCGGTGGTCGATATTTCACGGGTGATTGCACGGGCGAACCTGACTGTACAGCAGGCGGCAGCGATAACGGTCGGCAGGCCGGCGACGATTTCGGGTCCGGGGGCTGAGTTGAAGGGCAAGGTCACGGTTGTGAGCCCGGCTGTCGATCCGAACACGACGACGGTTCAGATTTGGGTGGAAGCGGCGAATCCTGGCGAGCGGCTGAAGTTAGGAACAACTGTGCAGATTGCAGTGGACGCCGGTGAGACTCCGAACACAGTTGTGGTGCCGATATCGGCGCTTCTCGCCTCGGATGAAGGCGGGGAGAAGGTGATGGTTGCGGGGTCGGATTCGCTGGCCCATGAGCGTCCGGTGAAGTTGGGAATCCGGTCGGGCGATGACGTGCAAGTACTCGACGGCTTAAAAGAAGGCGAGCAGGTGATTACGCAAGGCGGCCTAGGCTTGGATGACAAAGCGAAGATCGAGGTCTCCAAAGCGGGCGCCAAGGAAGACAAGGACGCGGGTGAAAAGTAATGAGCCACTCTACTCTCGCACCCGAGCCTGCGATAGCGAACGAGCGATCGGAGCACTGGACTGCCCGCTATCTGAAATCGATTCTGTTCATCATCATTGCGCTGGCGCTTTTCGGACTTTATCTCGCGTTTAACATCCCGGTTTCTGTTTTTCCGTCGACGAACTTTCCCCGGATCGTGATTGCGGTCGATAACGGCGTGATGCCGATCGACCAGATGCAGGTGACAGTTACACGGCCGATTGAAGAGGTGATGAACTCGGTTCCCGGGCTCGATCACATCCAGTCGATCACCAGCCGAGGTTCGGCCGAGGTCGATCTGTTTTTCAACTGGAATGTGGATATGTTCCAGACGCTGCAGACGGTGAATGCAGCGATCGCTCGCGTCCAAAACACGTTGCCTTCGACCGCCACCGTCACTGCGAATCGGTTGACGTTCGCGGCGTTTCCGATCATGGGTTACAGCATCACTTCTGACACGGTGCCGCAGACCGCGCTTTGGCAGCTGGCGACTTATAGTCTCAAACCGCAGTTGAACCGGCTGCTTGGCGTTTCGAGCGTCATTGTGCAAGGTGGAGAAGAGCCTGAGTTTCAGATCCAACCCGATCCAGGGAAGCTGGTGCAATCGCAAGTCACTGTTCCTAACTTGCTGGACGCGATTGCCAAAAGCAATCTAATCGATTCGCCTGGGCTGCTGCAGCAGAATCATCAACTTGTGCTGAGTTTAGTGAGCGGACAGGTACACAACATTCAGGAGATCGGTGGCATCGTGGTCAAGACCACGCCTTCGGGATCTCCCGTGAAAATCGGCGACATCGCTAAAGTGAGCTCATCCGTAAAGCCGGTCTACACGATTGTGACCGCGGATGGCAAACCGGCCGTCTTGTTGAACATTTACAGGCAGCCGGACAGCAATACAGTATCGGTAGCCGACGAAGTTCACCAGAAATTGGCGGACCTGCGCCGCACGCTTCCGAGCGGTGTTTCCGTGCAACCGTTTTATGACCAGTCGGCATTAGTGAGCGATTCGATCAAGAGCGTACGTGACGCGATCCTGATTGGCGTGATTCTGGCGGCGATCATCCTTGTTCTGTTTTTGCGCGACTGGGGAACATCGGTGGTGGCGGGACTTGTCATTCCAGTGACGGTGGCCGTGACGTTCATTGCGCTGCGTGCGATGGGCCAGAGCTTCAACTTGATGACGCTGGGCGGACTTGCGGCGGCGGTTGGACTGGTGATCGATGACGCGATCGTGGTCGTCGAGAACATCGTTCTTCATCGAGATGCGGGACAGAGCCGGGCCGAGGCGATCCGCAGCGCGATTCGCGAGATACGGGTTCCGCTGGTTGGGTCTACCATCACGCCCATTGTCGTTTTTCTGCCTTTGATCACGATTACGGGTGTAACCGGCACGTTTTTCCGTGCGCTGGCGGTGACGGTCGGAGTGGCGCTTTTGACGTCGCTGATTTTAGCGCTTACGTGGACACCTACACTGAGCCATCTGCTCGTGAAATCGCATGGCAAGCAGGATGGCATGGGCCGTCGCGGGGATCAGCACGGGATCGCAACCACAGGCATCATGGGGCGGCTTACGCGGTTTTACGAAATGTCTATCAAGACCTTTTTACTCCGCCCTTGGATTCTTCCTGTTCTATGCCTTGTGCTGGTCGCGGTGTCGTTCCTGTGTTACCGCACGCTCGGCTCCGATCTGCTGCCCGCCATGGATGAGGGTGGGTTTATTCTCGATTACCTGATGCCGGCAGGATCTTCGCTTGCCGATACCGACCGCGTCTTACAAGGTGTGGACAAAATTCTGCACTCGATTCCGGAGATCCAAAGCACCTCTCGGCGAACCGGACTTCAACTAGGTCTGGCGGCGGTTACCGAAGCAAATACGGGTGACTTTTCGGTGCTGTTGAAAAGCAAGCGCAGCCGAGGCGTAGAAGAAGTGATCGCCGACGTGCGAGATAAGGTCAACACGCATTACCCGCAACTGGACACGGACTTTCACCAGGTACTCGAGGATATGATCGGCGATCTGACGAGTTCGCCAAACCCGATCGAAATCAAGCTGTTCTCCGAAAACCTCGACTTGCTCAAGAAATGGGCTCCAAAAGTCGGCGATGCGATCAAGACAATTCCCGCGGTGAAGGATGTGAAGAATGGGATCGAAGATACGATTAGCGGACCGGCCATTACCTTTAAGATCGACCAGTCCGTGACGGCTCGAGCCGGGTTCACCCCGCAAGAAGTGGAGTTGGATGCGAGCGCGATTTTTCAGGGTGAGCCTGCTCCGATACCGGTGATCGTGAACAATCGTCCGCAAACCTTGCGGGTCACGTTCCCACCAGAGACGAGGGCTTCGCTTAATGCTATTCAGAACACCCTTCTGGTCAGTTCGACGGGCAAAGTGGCGACCTTAGGCACATTAGCTTCCGTTGAGAATGACCCCGGGCAGATCGAGATACGCCGCGAAAATCTACAGCGAGATGTTGCTGTGACTGGACGGCTCGAAGGTATCAGCCTCGGGCAAGGTGTCGCTTTGGTTCAGCAGAAAGTAGCGAGCCTGCATCTCCCCTCATCGATACGAGTTGTTTACGGCGGCCTTTATCAACAGCAGCAGCAATCGTTTCACGATCTGCTGTTTGTTTTGGCGGCTGCAGTCGTTCTTGTCTTTATCGTGTTACTGGTCGAGTTTAGAGGATTCGCGGCCCCCATTGCCATTCTCTCGTCTGCGCTGCTTTCGACTTCCGGAGTTTTCCTCGCGCTATTCGTCACGAGGACGAGCTTCAACATCTCGTCGTTCATGGGAGTGATTATGGTGATCGGAATTGTAGCGAAGAACGGGATTCTGTTGCTCGATGCCGATCAGAAGTTCCGCGCCGAAGGCTCGTCGCCACGGGATGCAATGATTGAGGCGGGCGAGAGACGTTTACGGCCTATTCTGATGACCGCACTCGCGACGATAGCTGGGATGATTCCGCTATCGCTCGCGGTAGGTGCGGGATCGCAGATGCTTCAACCTTTGGCTATCGCGGTGATCGGAGGCATTCTGGCATCGATGGTCTTATCGCTGCTCGTGACTCCGACCGTTCACTACTATCTCGCGAGAGAATAGGAAGCTCGATTCTACTGAGCGAAGATCAGGACCTTAAAGGTATCCGGGAGGATGGATGGCCTCGGTCGCGGGTTTTGGGCAGTCGCGGCGGGAGCGGGACCGAACTCTGCCGTGGCGAGATAGATATTGTGAGTAGCAGTGTCGAGGGCCATAGTGCGCGCACCCCGGGCAGTGGGCACATTCTCGACAACGGCGTAGGTATTCTTATCGCTTTCGCGAACCACAGTTAAGGTTCCGCTTCCATTCGAAGAGAAGGCCATCTTGGTTCCAGGATCGAAGCCGGCAGCGTCCGGTCCTTCTCCGATTGCAGGTGTCGCGACGACTTTACCGGAATCGGCATCCACCACAGCCATCATCTTGTTTTCACACACGGCAAAGAGCCTCCGCGATTCTGTATCGATCGCCAGACCGGAAGGTGACTCGCAAGGCGAGACGGACCAATGCGCTTTCACCTTGAGGGTTTTGGAATCGATCTGAACGATTTCGTTCTTGTCTTCAATGTTGTCGTAAACATTTCCCTGCCCGTCGCTAGCCGGGAATTCGGGCTTGCCACCGAGCGCAATCGTACCAGCGACGGCGCCAGTAGCGGCGTCGATCGCGGTTGCGTCCTGGCTGCGTCCGTTAAATGCAAAGACACGTTTGGAGGCGGAATCATAAAGAATGCCGTCAGGATTTGTACCGGCGTTGATTTTATTCTTGACCTGCAGGGTCTTCAGATCGAAGGCAACAACCTGGTTTGCGGCGCCGTCGCTGATGAACCCGGTATTCAGGTCGTTGGCGATAGCGATCCCGTGAATACGATTTAAACCAGTGACGCGTCCGTTCACCTTATTCGATGTGAGATCGATCACCACTACTTCGGACCCATGTGAAACGTAAAGACGATGTGAGCCGGCATCGGCGGTCAAGTAATCCCAGCCGCCGGTTCCACCTATTGTGATCGATCCGGCACTCTTATAACTTTGCGCTGACGAGACGGCCGCTGTGAACGCAACGACGAAGAGAATCGATTTGAAATTGAGCTTTGCCATGCTTGTTTGTTTGTCGAGCTTCGATGGAATCCCCACTATAGACCGGAAGTCTGAAAGTTTGCTGAAAGAAGAGGCATGGTTTCGAATTCAGCAATCAGGCCTTTACGGCTTGGGCTTTCGCCGCATCCCATTTCAGATAGGTGCGTTTGCGGTAGGACTCGACAGACATTTCACACACCGCCACCCCATAGAAGCCGAGCATGCAATCGCAGTTGAGCGGCTCGCCGTTGCGGATTGCGTTCATGAGATTACGGTGGTGGAGAGTGACGTCTTCCGCACCTTTCTTTTCGTACGTGAAGGGTTGCGCATCGTTGCCCGAAGTCTTCTCCGGCTGGATCGTAAAGCCGGTTTTTGTGAAATAGAGAGTCGCTTTGTGACCGCGAATCATGTGGTCCACTGTCGCATCGTTCGCCATAGTAGAGATGAGCTGCATAGTGGGTCCGCCGGGATAATCGGCCAGAACGTTGAAGGTGTCGGGGATCTCGGCGACGCTGTCGGTGAACTCGAATTTGCCGCCTGTGGCCACGACGTATTCCGGGAGTTCGAGATTCAAGGCCTTGATGAGGCGCGTGGCGCGATGGATGAACAGATCCGTGGCAATACCGCCTGAGTAGTCCCAATAACGGCGCCAGCGGAAGTAGCGCTCGGGGTCCCAATCGTGCTTCGGCGCAGGGCCGAGCCACTCTTTCCAGTTCAGATTGACTCCAGGCTTTGCATCGGGGTCGATCGGATAATCGTCGCCTGCCCAGAAGTCGCCTTGATAGTTGCGCGAATAATCGATCTGCGCGAGAACGACTTTGCCGAGTTCGCCCGCTCTTATGTGCTCATTCGCAACGGCGTAAGACTCGTCGGACATTCCTTGCACACCGACCTGTAGCTTGAGGTTCGAAGACTTGACTTTTGCGACGAGCTTCTTCGCTTGCTCGACCGTGTGGGTCATGGGCTTTTCGACGTACACATGCTTGCCGGCGTCGAGCGCATCCATGGCCATTTGGTAGTGCCAGTGCTCGGGTACCGCGATAAGCACCCAATCGACATCTTTGTTGTCGAGAACGTGGCGATAATCACTGACCGGCTTGGCGCTTGTGAGCTGGGCTGCCACGTCCAGTCTTTTTTGATAGATGTCACAGACGTTGACGATTTCGAAGTTGTCCGCCTCGCGTGCTTCGACGAGACTCTTCATGTGCTCCGTGGCCATGCCGCCCGCGCCGATCACGGACATGCGCAACCGGTCGTTAGCGCCCGGGATCCGTTCATGTGCTCGTGCTGTGAGCAGCGATGCAGCGCCGATCGCTCCGACAAACTGCCTACGAGAAACAGAGGAGATCATGAAGCGATTGTAAGCGGTGATACGAGATGATGAAATCTCCATGAGAAAAAGCTGGAATCTGCCAAGTGGAACCGTCGCGTTGTTGCTTGCGATCGCAGTCTGCCTGCAAGCTGCATCCCCCGACTGGAACGCAGCCGGGAAAGCTTGGTGGAAGCACGTCCAGTATCTGGCAAGCGACGAACTCGAGGGCCGCAATGTTGGATCGCCAGGGTATGAGAAAGCGGCCAGCTACGTCGCAGAACAGTTCGCGAAAGCCCGCTTGAAACCCGCCGGCAACGACGGATACTTCCAACCAGTTGGATTTGTGGAAGCTTCTATCGATCCTGCAAAGTCGAGCTTGGCGGTTGTGAGGGACGGACGCTCGACTCCGGTTGCCGTGCCGGGTGAGGCGCAGTTGGGATACTCGCAGTATTCGGCCGCTTCGATCAAAGCACCGGTCGTATTTGCAGGTTACGGCTTGGTGATCCCGGAGGCCCATCACGACGATCTCAAGGGCTTGCCGGTGAAGGGTGCCATCGTTGCATTTATTACGGGAGGTCCGTCGAGCATCGACGGCAATCTTCGATCGCACTATTCTTCTAACGAAGAGCGCTGGAAAGCCTTCCGAGCGGCCGGTGCGGTGGGAGCGATCGGCATTCAGAATCCGAAGACCATGGAGATTCCCTGGAACCGTCAAATGGCTACTTGGGGTATGCCGCGCATGAGCCTCGCTGACCCATCGATGGCTACCAATGCAGGAGAGAAGTTCAGCGCGAGTTGGAACCCGGCAAAAGCAGACGATCTGCTGGCTGGTTCAGGCCACACGTTTGCAGAAATCGTAGATGCAGCTAATAATGAGAAACCGCTGCCACGCTTTCCTCTACCGGCTTCGATTGCGGCAACGGTCTCAGTGTCGGCGCGAGAGATTCAGTCGAAAAATGTCGCGGGCGTACGGCCGGGCAGCGATCCTCAGCTCAAGGACGAGTACGTCGTCATCTCGGCGCATTTGGATCACCTGGGTGTCGGGAAGCCGGTCAACGGAGATGCCATTTATAACGGGGCGATGGATGATGCCTCCGGGGTGGCATCGGTAATTGAGATCGCGAAAACGTTGGGGGAAGCAGCGACGGCTACCAAGCGCTCGATTGTTTTCCTCGCTGTGACGGGCGAGGAGAAAGGCGAACTAGGTTCGGGTTACTTCGCGAGCCACCCAACCGTGCACGGCAGAATTGTGGCGGATCTCAACATGGACATGTTCCTTCCGTTGTTTCCATTGAAGTGGCTGGAGGTCCAAGGGTTGAATGAGTCGACGCTCGGCGACGACATTCGCGCCAGTGCGGAAGAAGCAGGAGTGAAAGTTCAGGCCGACAAAGAGCCGAATCGCAACCGTTTTATCCGCAGCGATCAGTACAGCTTCATCAAGAAAGGCGTGCCGTCGTTAGCCTTCAAGTTCGGCTACCAGCCGGGTGATCCCGAAGAGAAGATTTTCAAAGATTGGTATACGAACCGATACCACGGGGTCAGTGATGATGTGGATCAGCCGGTAGATCTTCAGGCAGCGGCGCAGTTTGACGACATCTTGAAAAAAACCGCCGTACGAGTAGCGGATGCTCCCGAGGAGCCGCACTGGAGCGAGCAGAGCTTCTTTCGGCGTTTTGCCAGTTCGGGCAAATAGCAAATTGTTGCGATGTATTCGTTATATCTGGACTGCGATGCGGATGACCTGGATTTGCTGTCCGCCGAGCTTTGGGAGGCCGGCACGCACGGTATACGCGAATTGGAAAATGGCCGCGGCGGATTGACTCTGGTCGCCGGTTTCGAAGACAACGCCCGGCGCGAAGAACTGCTGAGAAACTTCGGTTCCCATTCGCCGAAATGGCAACACGAACCGGATACGGACTGGGTAAGGGAGACCGAGAACGCCTGGCCAGGACGCCTGATTGGAGAGCGGTTTTTTGTCGCCGCACCCTGGACCGGAACGGCAACACCTTCCGGACGCAAGCGCATCATTCACAACCCGGGATTAGCGTGCGGAACGGGTGAACACCCTTGCACGCAATTGGCATTGATGGCGCTCGAGCGCGGCGTGAAACCGGGCTGCTTGGTTGCGGATATCGGGACGGGTTCCGGTCTCCTGGCCATTGCAGCTTTGCAGTTGGGCGCTCGCGCGGCACTCGGGATCGATACAGACGAAGCAGCTTTAGCGGCAGCCCGTGATAACTTCGCGCTGAATGGAATGAAAGCGGATCTGATCGCCGGTTCCGCGGATTGCCTGCACGAAGCGACAGCAGATGTCACTGTCGCAAATATCAGCGCGACCGTGCTGCTTTCGCTTGCCGATGACCTGCTGCGCGTCACGCGTCCCGGTGGGTGTCTCATTCTGACGGGGTTTCCCGATGCAGAGCTGGCCGTGGTGCAGGAGATCTTTCCGGCCCGGGCTACTTTGCAATCAGACGGATGGAGCTGTCTTATTTCGAAGACTTCTTAACGCGCTTTGCCGCACTCTTCTTGGCAGGAGGAGGCGATACTACGGTTTGTTCTTTGGCGTTTTGAATGCGCTCCAAAGCGTCTTCCAGTCTCTGGCCGCCGCGCAGCACTGGCGCGAACAGTTCACCGACTCGCTTGAACCGCTCGATGCTGTTATCGATGCGGAAATCGTGTGGCTGGAGACCGCGCTTCACCTCCTTCCAATCGAGTGGAGTAGCCACGGGAGCACCGTCATAGGCGCGGATCACATATGGAGCTGCGATCGTTTTGCCGGTACCGATCTGTAAATAATCGAAGTAAACGCGTTCTTTCTTGCGTTTTTCGACGCTCCTGGGAGTGGTGAAGAGATTGGGCGCACGATCGATGGCGAGATGCGCGACGATTTCGGCGAAGCTGCGCACTTGGTCGTATGTGTAGACCGGATCGAGCGGCACGTAAACATGCATACCGTCACCGCCGGTGGTCTTCGGATATCCTTCAAGTCCTAATTCAGTAAGCACTTCTCGCACCAGCAACGCGGCTTCGACAATCTGATCGAAGGACGTCTCTACCGGATCGAGATCGAGCAGCATCCAGTCGGGATGTTCCAGGTTCCCGACGCGGCTCATCCACGGATTTTGGTCGATGCAACCAAGATTGGTGAGATAGAGCAGACTGGCGCGGTCCTTCGCCAACGGGTAATGGTTCAGCTTTGTGCCGCCGTGCTCGGAGATCGGTTCACAACTCATCCAATCGGGGAACGTGTTGCCCGCGTTTTTCTGAAAGAAAAACTCTTCGGCAATCCCGTTCGGATAGCGTTTGAGCGAGAGCGGACGGCCTTCCAGGTGAGGCAGCAGCCATTGCGAAACATCGTTATAGAACGCCAGCAGATCGCGCTTTTTCCAGCCGTCGTTCGGGAACAAAACCTTGTCGAGGTTCGTGAACTTTAACCGGTGCCCGTCGATCTCCGCAATGGTTTCCTTTCCTTCCAATGAGAGGGAAGACGCGCCTCCCGCTTCGGATTTTTCAGCCGGAAACTCTTCGGTTGGCTCGCTCGGGGCATCGATCGGCGGTCCCTCACGCGTCACGTCTTCGGGAGCTTTATCGTCGCGCAGAGCTACGAAAACAGGCGCGCGCAGGGAGCCATCTTTCGTCCACTCGAGAAAGCGCACCTGGCAAACGATTTCCGGCTTCACCCAGGTCACGTCCTTGATGCGAGGTTTTTTCTCCAGCTGACAGACCTTAGTGACCAGCGGCGTGAGTCGATCGTGGATGGTCTTCATCATTTTTTGATCGAAGCCAGTCCCTACCTGACCCGCGTGGCGAAGCTTGCCATCTTCCTGGACCGCCAGAACGAGCGAGCCGAAGAAGTCACGCTCGCCTTTCGTGAACCCTGCAATTACGAACTCTTGCTCATTCAAAACCTTCACTTTCTGCCAAAGGTGGGAGCGGGTTCCTTCGTATTTACTTCTCCGGTCCTTTGCCAGAATGCCTTCGAGACCCATCTGACGCGCGGCTTCGAACATTTGCTCACCGGCCGCGTCGAATGCTTCAGAGATGCGGATGTGCTCGTCCGGAACGACCAGCGCATTTAAAATCTTTCTGCGATCCTCTAGCGACGAGCCTCGCAGATCGTATCCGTCCACATACAAGATGTCGAAGACGAAGAGCGTCGCCGGCGTGGTTTTTGCCAGCTGGGGAACCGCGCTTGCGTTCGCGCCGATCCGCGGTTGAATATTTTGAAAGCTGGTGCGGCCCTGCTCATCGAGTACGCAGATCTCGCCATCCAGCCAGGCGTTTTTGGCATTGACCTGTTGAGGAAGATGCGCGAGTTCAGGATACTGCTGGTCGCACCGGTTTCCGCGCCGCGAATGGATCTGCAGTTTGCCGTCTTTGATCATGCAGAGCGCCCGTATGCCGTCCCATTTCACTTCGTAAAGCCAATTCGAACCCGCAGGAGGCTTGGTTACCGCCGTCGCCAGCATGGGCTCGATGGTGGACGGAAAGGCGGCTTTTCGGGTGCCAGGCAGGTCCGTTACTTGCGCGGGCTCAACATTCTCAGCAATTTCGTCTTGCGTGCGCTTGGTCGCAACACTCCAGGCGAAGTCGTCTATGTTGTATCCCGGAACAACGTGCTCATCCTTTTTCTTTATCAGTAGCCACTCGTTGCCCTTTCCGGCGTGCTTCATGTGCACGATTGCGAAAGAGCCGTTCAGCTTCGTGCCATGCAGCTCGAATTTGAAGTCTCCGCGATCGATTTGGGCCTGCGCCGGAACATCGCCCAGCACATCGTAGGTACCTTTGTCCCAGAGCATCACGCTTCCGCCACCGTAATTACCCGCCGGAATGTTGCCTTCAAAGGTTCCATAGTCGAACGGATGATCTTCAACTTTCATCGCGAGAGCCTTGCGAGCGGGATCGAGACTCGGTCCCTTCGGAACAGCCCAACTCACCAGAACGCCGCCTACTTCAAGCCGGAAATCGTAGTGCAGGCGAGTGGCATCGTGCCGCTGCACACAGAAGAAACCACCGCGTTCCGCGGCCGTGTGCTTAACTTCCTTCGGCGGGGGTTCAGGTGTTACTGAAAAGTTTCGTTTTCGTTGGTACTCTTTCAGGCCCATAGAGGAGGAAAGCCGACTCGTCGCTATTATGACAACCACTGCGTCCTGCTAACCTGTAGACAACTCCCCCCAAAACTGTTCCGCGTAGTCACAGACCCTTTGGATGAATTTTGCTGAGCATCTGAAAAGCCAGCTCGACATCGTTGAAGTTGTTGGGCAGTACGTGCGTTTGAAGCGCCAAGGCGCCGGACCGCGCTGGGTCGGGTTGTGTCCGTTCCACTCCGAGAAGACTCCGTCGTTTGGAGTTCACAGCGGGCATCAATACTACAAGTGCTTCGGATGCGATGCGGCAGGCGATGCGCTGAATTTCGTTCAACAGCTCGAGAGTCTGACGTTTCCAGAGACGCTCCGCTTGCTCGCCGAACGATATGGGATTCCCATTCCGGAGCGGCAGCGGAATGACGATCCCGATGCGCAACGAACGGCGGCTCTGCTCGAAATTCATGAGGCCGCGGCCGAACTCTTCCAGAACAATCTACGTGCGCCTGAAGGTGCAGAAGCACGACAGTACCTTGAGTCTCGAGGTGTCAGCGCGGATGCAATGCGTGAGTTCCGTCTCGGCGTCTCCGACGGTTCGGGTCAACAGCTATCGCAACGGCTAAAACGTTTCGGAGAATCTCTACTCATCGATTCTGGTTTGGTTGCCAAGCGGCAAGACGGATCGGGCGCATACGATCGCTTCCGCTCACGCCTGATGTTCCCGATCCACAGCGATTCGGGCAAGGTGATTGCATTCGGAGGACGTGCGCTCCGGCCCGACGAAAAGGTCAAATATTTGAACTCGCCGGAGACGAAGCTCTACACGAAATCAGCGGTGCTCTACAACATGCACCGGGCCAAAACGACCGCTCGCAAAAACGATCGGCTGGTGCTGGTGGAAGGGTACATGGATGCTATCGGAGTTCATTCGGCCGGCATTTCGGAAGTGGTTGCGCTCTGCGGTACTGCACTAGGGCCGAACCAAATTCGCTCGATTAAACAGCAGATCTCCCACCATCAAACCGGCAAAGGCCACGTCGTTCTCAACTTCGACTCCGATGCCGCGGGTGCACGCTCAACAGAGAAGTACATCTCGATTCTTCTGGCCGAAGGATTTCGGATCAAAGTGCTGGACATTCCGGGCGAACTTGACCCCGATGAATACATCCAAAAGAATGGGGCCGATGGCTATAGCAAACTGCTTGACCGCGCCCCATCTTACTTTCATTGGCTGACGGATCACGTTCGTGCGAAATTCGACATGCATAGCGCGGAGGGCCGGGTCGACGCGTTTAAGGCGATTTTGCCCGCAATTGAAAAGGTGCACGACAGGATCGAGCGGGCCGCTATCGCTAGCGAGGTGGCGGAACAGCTGGGCGTAGACCGCGAAATGGTTCGCCAGACGCTACGTAATCAAAAGAACTCCTCAACTCCGGAGCGGCCAAGGAACATCGCTTCCGCGGTTCCGCCAAATGAGAAAGTGCTGCTTGCCTGTATGTTGATCAGTGCCGACGCACGTTCGGTGGTGCGTCATTATTTTTCGGGCTCGGAGAACATACAAGCACTCGAGCTCAGGCCCGTGTTCGAGGCCATCCTTGCGGCTGACTCAACCGGCGGTGATTTCTCCTTGCCGGAAGCTATCAAGATTTTGGAGCCGCGCTTCCAGCGCATCCTGACCGACATCGGCTTTTCGGAATGCGATGTGAAACCCGAACAGGCGGCAGGGCAGGTGCTCGATTGCCTCAAGCGCTTGGAAGCTGTTTCTCAAGAAGCAAAATCTACAATTCTCAAGAAGCAAATCCGTGAATCGGAGATGAGTGGAAATGTGCAGGAGGCGTTCCGTCTAACGATCGAACTCGACCGCCTGAAGCGACAGTCTGGAAGAGTTTGAATGGTTGTAATATAAGGAGTCGAGGAACACAGGGGTTCCCTCGGCAGAACGTTTGAAGTAGATTTGTTGCGGCTGGTTCACAGCAGGTTTGTAGTGGGTTGACAAGGGCAGTTGATGCAAGAGAGCAACAATAAGGGCTTCACGCTGTATGACGAAGTGAGCGGTTCGACGCGCGAAGACCTGGCCGGTGGCAGTGATCTGAACGACTACTTCGCCGATCTGGAAGGCGCATCTGTCGAACTACTGGAAGAAAAAGATTTCGAACGAAAAGATGAGCTTGAGAGTCTTTCAGATCTCGATCTCACCCCGGGGGCTCTTGATAAGAGCAACGATTCGGTCCGTGTGTACCTGCGCGAGATGGGCATGGTCCCGCTCCTTACTCGCGAAGGAGAGATCGAACTTGCGAAACGCATCGAACATGGTGAAACGGCGGTCCGTAAAGCTCTCTCTCGCTCTCACCTGGTAATCCAAACGATTCTTGAAACTAAGTCCGGCTCGGAACGAGGCTCCGTATCCATAGCTGACGTTCTTCAATCGGCTGATCTTCAGCCCGCCGACGAAGAACAGGATACGGTCGCTCAATTAGAGAAAGAGTTCATCGAGTCTGCGGAGCAGATCGAAGCATTGTACCGGCGAGCTCAGCAGACCGAAATGAAGCTGCTCAGCACGTCGCGCACCTTGAAAGCGAAGCAGTACCGAAAGCTTCGCTACGAGTATGCCCGCCTCATCGTGACCATCTCGCGCAAAGTTCGCACTCTCCCGTTTACTTCGCGTTATCAGCGTTCCTTGAGCGGAGCCTTGAAGAAAGTTGTCGATCAGGTCAGGACGCTGGAGGGCGAAATTGATCGTGTACAGCGGAGGCTCGACCAGATCTCGAGCGGGGAAACGAAATTGGCCTCGCTGCTGCGCAAAGAGCTGAAGAGTTTATCGATCCAGTTGCAAACCCTTGAGGCAAGGTCGGGAAGTACTGCGAATGAGTTACGGCGCACGATGGAGGTCGTGGAGCACGGCGAGACGGAATCGGACGTTGCGAAGAAGCGGCTGATAGAAGCGAATCTTCGCTTGGTGGTGTCGGTAGCGAAGCGTTACACGAATCGAGGCATGCAATTCCTGGATCTGATCCAGGAAGGAAATATCGGCTTGATGCGCGCGGTCGATAAGTTCGACTACAAGCGCGGTTATAAGTTCTCTACTTACGCAACCTGGTGGGTCCGTCAGGCTGTGACGCGCGCTATTGCCGATCAGGCCAGGACGATCCGTATTCCTGTCCACATGATCGAAACGATCAATAAGTTAGTGCGCCTGCAACGGTCGCTGCTCCAGGAACTTGGCCGTGAAGCTACTACCGAAGAGCTGGCAGCAAAAATGGATCTGACACCCAGCAAAATTCGCCGTGTGCTGCGCATCGCGCAAGAACCGATTTCATTACAGACTCCGGTAGGCGAAGAGGAAGAGTCGAATCTTGGCGATTTCCTCATCGATAGCCGAATGGCCTCACCCTCGGAATCGGTTATCAATTTGAACCTGCGGGAAGAGACTGCCGAAGTTTTGAAGACGCTGAGCCCGCGTGAAGAGAAGATTGTGAAGATGCGTTTCGGACTGCAGGACGGCAGCGAACACACCCTCGAAGAAGTGGGACAAAATTTCGCCGTCACTCGAGAGCGGATTCGCCAGATAGAGGCCAAAGCATTACGCAAACTGCGTCACCCCAGCCGAAGCCATCGATTACGTAATTTCCTCGACACCGAAAAGGCAAACTAAGCTGTCCGCGAAACCGGTTCGTTTAGCGGGCCCGTTCTGCGGTATCTTGGTGCTTTCCCATGGCCGAAGCGGAAATAGCAGTTCCGACACTTGTCCACCCCGTAACGCCGCCGAAAAAAGTACCGAAACCAAGAACTGCGGCCGAGCGGAAGGCGCGGGCAGCACGTATTTTCGAGGAGCTTGACAGGTCGTTCCCCCAGGCTACCTGCGCCCTACACCATGCGAATCCGTGGCAGTTGCTGGTGGCAACTATTTTGTCCGCGCAATGTACGGACGAACGGGTCAACAAAGTTACACCCGGTTTGTTCGCCAAGTATCCCACTGTTGAAGACTTTGCAAATGTTTCGCAGGATGAATTAGCGCAGGATATCCGCTCAACCGGCTTCTTCAACAACAAAGCACGTTCGGTGATTGGGGCTGCACGCAAGTTATTAGACGAGTATCACGGCGAAGTCCCACGCAGTATGGAAGAACTTATCAAGGTTCCCGGGGCTGCGAGGAAGACTGCGAATGTCGTTCTCGGAACAGCTTTTGGAATTCCTTCCGGCGTGGTGGTCGATACTCACGTGCAGCGTATCTCCCGACGCCTCGACCTGACGAAGAATACCGATCCGGTGAAAATCGAGCAGGACCTTATGAAAATTGTTCCGCAGGATCGATGGATTCTGTTCGCGCATCAGATCATTCACTTCGGGCGGCAAATCTGCATTGCGCGTAAGCCTCGCTGCGCTTCCTGCCCGCTAGACCCCGTTTGTTACGCGAAGGATAAGAGTCTTGCATGACAACGGATCCTTGCGCCGTTACTATCTTGGCGTAGACGGCGGGCAATCAAGCACCACGGCGCTGATCGCCGACGACCAAGGCAGAATACTTGGCCTGGGAAATGCCGGTCCCTGCAACCACGTGACCGGAGCTGAGGCAAAAACGAAGTTTATAGCCGTTGTGGGTAAATGCGTCGATCAGGCGATCGCCGATGCTGACTTAAGGTTGCTCTCACCTCAATTCGCGGCGGCGTGTTTCGGCTTTAGCGGAGGGACCGAGGACAAGGAGACATACTCGCGAGAACTTGTTAGCAGCGCACGTTACAAATTTATGCACGATGCTGCGATCGCGCTTACCGGCGCTACGGAGGGCCAGCCCGGCATCGTTGTCATCGCGGGTACAGGCTCGATCGCATACGGTCGCAATTCATCCGGACGGACAGCTCGCTCGGGCGGTTGGGGCCATCTATACGGCGACGAGGGTGGTGCTTTCGACATTGCGCGGCGCGCGCTTCGGGCCGTTCTGCGATTCGAGGAAGGGTGGGGACCGGCTACGACTCTCTACCGGCGATTGTTGAAAGCGACTGGCGACGCGAGCGCCAACGAACTGCTTCATCGCTTTTACACAATGAACCGCCACGAGATCGCTACATTCGCTCCTTCGGTGACAGCCGCAGGGGAAGCGGGAGACGAGGTGGCACTGAGCATTATCGACGAAGCGGCGGGCGCTTTAGCCTGGTATGCCGAAGGTGTGTTCCGCAACCTCTTTGCAGACCCTTGCGCTGCGACGGTGGCCTATATCGGCGGTGTCTTTCAGAGCTCAATGCTCCGAAGAAGTTTTGCCGAAAAGCTCCGATTGCGCACAGGATGCGAGGCGACCGCTCCCAAGCTCAGCCCGGCCGCAGGAGCTCTCCTCGAAGCTTTGCGTATGGATGATAACGAAGCAACGCTTTCCTCAGTCCCCCAAACTAAATCATGAAATTTCTCGGTTCGCTTTGCCGGGAAGTCTTAGTGGACTTTCTAACGAGCGACGCTATTCCCAAACCACATTAAGACCTACGTTTGCATAGAGCGGAAATCGTTGGTCTCTCGAAACCAGCGCACACCCTTCAGCCAGCGCTTGCGCAACTAACATACGGTCGAATGGATCTCTATGCTCCTCATACTGCGGGAGCGAGTAAAAGATCGTAGCGTGATTCAGCTGCAACGCCAGGATTTGTCCCTCCATATCTCTGATCTTCTGTTCCACTGTTGTGGGCGTTAAGTTGTATTTTTTCAGGGAGGGCTTGAGCGCAATCTCCCACGGCGTTAGAATGCTAACCAGTAGTTCGGCATGGGAGGCCAAGAGACGCCGCTCCAACTTTCTCGGAAGCTTGCCTCGGGCAGCATCGATAAAGGCATTCGAGTCGAGCAAATACCGCATGCTTACTCGTCAAGTCTCTCGAAAAGCCTGATTACATCTGCCTTGGATTCCGGAGAGTCCCAATTATCTGGAAGATCGGCCAGCAAATCTTTCCATGAGCCAAAAGCCGCACGTCGGTCAGCTGTTTTTCGGGATCTCGGGCGTCAGCCGAACCAACGCTTTCCCGCGGTTAGTGATGACGACCCGTTCGCCCGCAAGAGCGGCTTTAATCAGCCGGGATAGACCGACTTTGGCTTTTTTAATGCCAACTTCAAGCATTCTGTTTAGCCTACTATAGGTAGCCACTTCAGGAAACCACCAACAGCACACACTCCTGTCACATGCCGCTACCTCACCGCTCCCCTCAGAGCCTTCTGCGCCCGTGAACGCTTCCGGGCTCTCAGGTGTGAGGCATGTTCGACAGGTTCGGGTGGCGATTGGATTGCTAGATTTGGATTGCTAACTGTAGATAAATGCCACGACCTCTCGTTCTCATTCACGGATACTCGGCGTCGGGGTTGGATTTCAAGCCGCTTTGTGCCGCGCTGAGCGCCAGGGGCATCGATGCCACTCTGCTCAACATCTGCACGTATATCTCATTGAACAACGAGATCACTATAAAAGATATTGCCGAAGGGCTCGCGCGCGCATTCCGCAAACATCCGGTGCTAGGAGACGAGACACAGGACTTCGACGCCATTGTTCACTCGACCGGCATGCTGGTCGTTCGTTCGTGGCTGACAAACTACGGCGCTCAGGTCGGCACCAATACACGTCTTAAGCGTTTGAAACATCTAATCGGGCTTGCTCCGGCCACATGGGGTTCCCCGCAAGCGCACAAGGGCCGGACATGGTTGGGCGCTCTCGTCAAAGGCAACCGCCAGCCTGGCCCTGATTTCATGAATGCGGGCGATCAAGTCCTCGACGGTCTGGAGTTGGGAAGCCAATTCACCTGGGATCTGGCTCACCGGGACCTGCTCGTAAGCGAGCCTTACTATGACGGGAGCGCCAAGACGCCCTATGTTTCCGTTTTCATTGGCAATCAGCCATACAACGGCATCGCCAGCGTGGCTAACGACCCCGGTACCGACGGAACGGTCCGTTGGGCCGGTTGCGGCCTCAATACGCGGAAGGTCACTCTAGACCTTACTCGTTTCCCCACCGGCGACGATGGTAACCCCAGGCCTCGCGTCTCGATCTCTCACTGGGCTAATAGCCGTTTGGATATTCCGATGATTGCCGTGGATGGAAGAAATCACGCTACGCTGATCAGCAATCCCGAAGACAGAATGGTCGAACTCGTCTCCGACTTTCTCAAAGTGGAGAGCGATGAAACGTACACTACTTGGCTTGCCGCTGCAAAAGAATACAGCCAACCGAGCGAGACGAAAATGCTGATCAACCCTGGCGCGGGCGCAGCGGGAATCGAAGGCGATGTTAAGAAGTTCTTTGGACACCTTTTTGATGAGGCCGAACAACCGATGGAGGGTTGGCAGCAGTTTGTAGTACACGCGGTAGACGAGCGCGGCGACGGCGTTTCGGACTACATGATCGAGATCTTAAGACTGCAAGAGGACGGAAGTTGGGTTACCTTCGGTGAGATGTATACGGATGTACATGCGTATCGCAGTGACCCGAGCTTCCGGTGTTTCCACATCCGTCTTCCAAATGGACTTTCGAGCAAGGGCATCCGGCTAAAGGCTCGTATAGACGCGTCTACCGGAACGGACTTGGTGGCGTATCAAGGCTATACTTACGCCGACGGCCAGGTTCCCCAAGATCTGAGTCCCGATGCGGAACCGATCGATATCGATCTCGGATACCTGGGTGACGGGAACGGAACGCTCTTTTATCCATTCACAACCACACTGATCGAAATCGTGCTCAATCGTGAGCCCCTGCCTTTGAACAAGACGGGAAGGATCTTGTACTGGCTCACGCAGGAGCAGAGTTCTCCTGTAAACGAGTCAGAAACTCAGTCAGCAGCTCCTGGCATAACGCCGGTCGATCGGTAGTCAGAATATGGGCTGCATTTGGAATGAGTCGAAATTCCGCCCCCGGGATGCGCGCGGCAACGATCTTGCCGTTTTGTGGTGGAACGAGAAGGTCTTGTTCGCCATGGACAACCAGTGTCGGCACTCGAATAGCAGGCAGGCGCAGGTAAGAACTCCACATCAAAATCCCGCTGAGTTGGGCTAAGAAGCCCTTGTAGCTCCAGGGAGACTGGCATTGGACGGCGATATCTTCTTCGATGCGCTCCTTCGGCGTTGACGGCGAATAGAGAAACCGAGCAAACGCCAGCTCCCGTTCGCGCCGTTGATCGTGCCGCCATGCAATCTGCCTGGGCGGTAGAAAACGCGGCCATCGTGCCAACAGCCCGCCATGACTCGTGCATGCGAGCACCAGGCTCCGGACGCGCGATGGAAAGCTCAAAGCGAATTCCTGCGCGATCATTCCGCCCATCGATGCTCCGATTACGTGAGCAGAAGGCACTCCCGCAGCGTCGAGCACGGCCCCAGCGTCACGAGCCATCTGCCGGATAGTGTACGGGCCCCGCGGAACATCGCTGCGCCCCACGCCGCGGTTATCGAACAAAATGACCCTGCATCTGGCAGCCAATCCTGGAACGATCCGGAACCACATGTCGTGAGTAAAGGTCAACCCCATAATAAGAAGAACGGGTGGCCCGGAACCATGCTCTTCCCAGTAGATCTTAGCCGAATTCGAAATAGCGTAGGGCACGGTACTAGACCCCAACATATCGAACTCGAAGATCACACCAACCCAATATGCAGCACTGACGTGCCTTTACAAGGCCTGCCGGTGAGAGTACCATAGAGATTCCCCCGAGAAGTCTGCCGGAAGAGGGTGCCTTCGTTTGCTGAAGCTTAAGCGAGTCGAGATACACGGATTCAAGTCTTTTTACGACCGTACCGAAATGAAGTTTAGCGGCAGCGGAATAGCTGCCGTTGTCGGTCCGAACGGTTGCGGCAAATCGAATCTTAGCGATGCCATCAGTTGGGTGCTCGGGGAACAATCCGCCAAAACTTTACGCGGGGCCCGTATGGAAGACGTGATCTTCGCCGGAACCCGAGACAGAAAAGCTCTGGGCATGGCGTCCGTCACCATGACGTTGATCCCGGACGCAGCGGCCCTGACCGCTTCACGCCTGCAGGCTCCGCCGCAGCTCGAAGCGACCGAGCAAAAGATTACCGCAGACCTTGCTGAGAGCGAATTGGATTCACCGCCGCAAAGCGGAGCGTCGAAAACCGCCGAGCGCCTCGGCGAAATCACCATCACGCGCCGCCTGTACCGGTCGGGTGAAAGTGAATACCTGATCAATGGGAAGCAGGCTCGTCTCCGCGACATTCAGGATCTTTTTTTCGGGACCGGTTTAGGGCCTGAAAGCTACGCCATCATAGAGCAAGGGCGCATCGGCCAGATCCTCAGCAATAAACCGCAAGACCGCCGCAACGTTATCGAGGAAGCGGCCGGCATCACCAAGTTTAAAACTCGCAAGCGCCTCTCCGAAGCGAAGCTCGAAGGCGCTAAACAGAACCTCTCGCGTGTTTTCGACATCCTCGAAGAAGTCACCCGGCAGGCCAACTCTCTAAAGCGTCAAGCTGCCAAAACCAAACGCTACGGCGAACTGAAAGAAGAATCGACCGGCTATCTCCGGCAAATCTTGGCCGCAAAGTTTCGGGATCTCGAGCGCGAAATGGCCAAGCTCGCTATCGAGCTTAATATCGCCTCGGCCGAACTACAGAAAGTCCAAAGTTCTATCGCCGAAGGCGAAGCCGAACAAGAGAAAGTGCTGGCCTCTTCTTACGCCACCGAAGGCGAACTGACCGAAGCGCGGAAAAACCTTGCCGATCTCAAGCTCGAAGCGGAACGCGCGCGCGGACGCCTTGAGTATCAAACGAAGCAGATCGCCCAGATCACCGAGGCGCTTGGCTCCGGCGAGCGCGAGTTGCAACTCCTCGCTCGACAAGCAGAAGAGCGCTCTGCCGAACTCGAAACGCAAGTCGCGGAGCTGGCAGAGCTTGAGCGAGTCTGTGCGGTAACGGAGGAAGAACTCGCGGCAAAGGCGGCTGAACGGCAAGCCTCGCAAGGCCTGTTGACGGAGGGGGAACGAGGGCTCGAAGGAAAGCGCCAAGCCGTTCTCAGGCTGCTCGGGGAATCATCGAGCCTCAAGAATCGCATTACGCAAGTGGAAGCCCAGCTCGCTTCGTCCGACCGGGACGTGAGCCGTAGCCGGCACGAGGAGACACAGTCGCAAAGCGACCTCACCCGTATTCACCAGTTACGATCTGAGCTCTCCCTCAAACTGACTTCCCGTCAAACCGAGCTGATCTCCGTGCAAGAGCAGCGAGCGATCATCGAAAGCGAATTACAGCAAGCGCGGTCGCAGTTAACGGAAAGCAGAAGCGCTCTGGACCGTCTGAAGACGGAAATGTCTCGGGTGAGAGCTCGAAAAGATTCGCTCGAAGAAGTAATTCAGCACCGCAGCTACACAACCGAAGCCGTGAAGCGTCTGTTCACGGCTGTGGAACGAGGGAAAGCAAACGGCTTTGACCCTATCGGCGTTTTAGCCGATTTTCTCGAAGTCGATCCCGAGGTAGAGAAGGCAACCGAAGAGTTTCTTCACGACGAACTCGAATTCGTGGTGGTGCGTAGCTGGCGCGAGGGCGAACACGGAATCGAGCTGATGCGAGGCGACCTTAACGGGCGGGCAACCTTTCTGGTCGAAGATGCCGGTGAAAGCTCCGGAAGAGCGAAAGAAGCGCCCCGGCCGGCAATTGGAGCAGCCGATCTTACGAAACTGACCGATGCGCTTCGCTGGACAAACGGTTTGTCGCAGTTGCCCCTCGAACAGCTGCCGCGAATTGCCAACTGCTTCGTGACTACGGAACGTTCGCTGGCGCGTGAGCTCGCGACCGAGTTTCCTCACTGCTGGTTCTTGACCCCCGATGGGGTGCACTATCACGGCCAGGCAGTCAGCGGCGGCAAAAAGACCGGCGCCGGTCCGCTGGCCCTGAAGCGGGAGCTGCGGGATATTTTGAAGCTGGAACAGACAAAGGGGGCAGAGCTCGAGGCCGCTCAGGATCAGCTCACTGACCTTGAGCGCACGATTGCAAGGCTAACCGAAGAACTGGACCGTATCCGTTCGCAGCAGCAGAATCAGGAAAAAGACGTTCTGGCGCTCGATCACGAGAGCCGCAAGTTGGCCGAAGAGTTTGGACGCGTGCAGGCGCGATTGTCGAACGCCCGGCTCGAGCTGGACCGCATTGCTCGGGACCGCGTCAAGCTCGAGGAAAACGCAGCGCGCGACCGTCGAACCTTGCTGGAGCTCGAAGAAGCACGTAGACAACAGGAAGAGGCTCTCGAAGCTGCGCGCGACGAACTTTCCGGCATGAGGATCGAACTGGCGCGCGTAACGGAAGAACACGCAAGCGTACGAGCCAATCTCGCCAGCATGGAAGAGCGTAAGCGATCTATGACCGCCCATCGCTCACGGTTGGAAGCCCAGGTTCGCGACGTAATTGACAGACGCGCTTACCTGACGGCCGAAACCGAACGAATGAGCGCCGAAAAAGCTCATTTGCTTACCAGCAATACTGAACTTCAGTCCAGAACCGACGAACTCCGTATCGATATGGAAGATGTCGAGAAGGCGGTCGATCGTCTGGCTGCCGAAGAAGCTCAACTACGAACTCTCCTGGCAAGTACGGAAGAGACATTAAAGACTCTGCGGGGCACGGCTCAGGGCCATCAGGAAGAGCGTGCCGATCGCCAAGTCTCATTGGCTCGAGCCGAATCGCAACTCAAACATCTCGAAGAAATGTCTCAGCAGGAACTTAACACCCCGCTGGCTCAACTCGCCGGGACAGTAGAGCACTTCCAAGACGAGTCATTTATAGGGGAGCTTGAGGGCAAATACTCAGAGGTGCGCCGCAAATTAGAGAGTCTTGGGCCGGTAAACCCCCAGGCGCTCGAGGAATTCGAAGAAGCTCAACAAAGGCAAGAGTTCCTAACGGCTCAGCGACAGGATCTGCTCGATTCCATTCGCGATCTCGAACGGGCGATACAGGAGATCGATAATGAATCGCGCAAGCGCTTTGCCGAAGCCTTTCACGCGATTAACGCGAACTTCAAGGAGATGTTCAAGAACTTGTTCGGGGGCGGAACGGGTGAGATGCGGCTGACCGACGAAGAGGACTTAGCCGAATCGGGGATCGATATTGTCGCTTCTCCTCCAGGGAAACGACTGCAGAGCGTGCTTCTTCTCTCGGGCGGGGAAAAATCTTTAACCGCGATGGCTCTGTTGATGTCGATTTTCCAATACACTCCGAGCCCATTCTGTATCTTGGACGAAGTGGACGCGCCCCTTGATGAACCCAACATTGAGCGGCTCACGCACATGCTAAAAGGGATGGCTACGGACACTCAGTTCATCGTCATTACTCACTCGAAGCGAACCATGGAGGCGGCCCAGTCGCTTTACGGGGTCACAATGCAGGAGCCTGGCGTTTCCAAACTGGTTTCCGTTCGTTTTGAGCAGATGGCGAACGGGAATAGCAGCCGTTCAAAGCGAGAATTGGTAGCGAGTGTCTGAAGAAGGTAGCAGCGCGTCCCAAGTTTGACGCGCTGCCTTATCGACGCTATGAGCGGGTATCCTCGCGAGCGAATTAGCAAGCCTCCGTGTTTCGCTAATTGGCTCTACGAGCAACTTTCTAGTTGCAGTTCGTGGGCCATCTCGTCAACTAAAGGTAAGTAGTTGACAATGTTAGATTTCCCACACATCAACTGAGCTAGCCATAGCACTAAAAGATAATCCTGCCAACGTCACCGACTACATTGGATAACAGTAGGTATGAGACGGAGGACAGCAGATGACCCTGACGATTGACCATCACATGGATGAGGAGTTCGCCGTTTTTGAGCTGGAGGGCTCTCTCACCCTGGGACCGTCCCTAGTCTCGTTGCGCAACGCAGCACGTGAGATGGTCTGCAAACCGAAGATCACCGGCATTATCCTTGACGTCGGCAAGATCACTTCGGTCGACAGCTCGGGTCTCGGCGAATTAACCATCGTCTACAGCTCGGCGAATCGGCATAACTGCCCCATGCGTTTAGTTGGTGTAAATCCTAATTTGAAAAAGATGTTGGAGATGACCCATCTTGACGGGGTGCTAACCTCTTCCGGAGATCTGGCGACAGCGAAAAGAGAACTGAAGAAACGGTAAATTTCCCGTTTTCTTACGGGGGAAACCTCGAGTGGAAGTTCACGCCTCTTATAAATTTGAGGACCCTTTAACTCAAGTTTATGGCTGGTGTTTTTCGCGCAATGTTTGGCTACGTCTTCCTGATTTTTATTGTCAGGATTGTCGGTCGGCGCCCCGGCAAACAGATTACGCCATTCGAATTTATTCTGGTCTTCTTCATGGGCGGTGTCACGCTGACCCCATTGGTTGGCGATGACCGCTCGCTCACCAATGCGCTTTGCCAGATTGTCACCGTAGCAGTTATGCATTACTTAATCGCTTGGCTGCGACAGCGTTACCCGAAGTTTGGACTTTTGACGGACGGAACTCCGCTGGTCCTACTCGAGAAAGGTAAGCCGCGGCTTGACGTTATGAAAAGAATGGGAATCCGCGCAGCCGACATCGGAGCCATGAGTCGGGATCAAGGGCTTTTGAGCTCGGACGAAGCTGAATATGCCGTTCTCGAAAGAAACGGTGAAATCAGTATTGTCCCCAAGGAGGACAAGGATTAAATGGCAGCCCCAAGCGCCACAAAACGTTTATCCGATACTGTTCCAAAGGTCAACGATGAATTGGCCGTAGGAGAAGACCTTGAATTTCAGCGCCGATGGTGGACGTTTGAAAACGGGGTCTGGATTTTATTTGCGCTGATCGTTCTGCTCGACCTGGCAGGCGCGTTTGGCCGAGGGCCGTTGGCCAAAGCGCACGCCCAAGCGCCGGACGGCAGCATCAGCGTGCAATACGAACGCATTGAGCGTTTCAGCACGCCTTCCCGTCTGCTGGTCACGTTTGGCCCTTCGGCTATTCACGATGGCAAAGCCCAGTTGTGGGCGAGCGAGAGCTTGTTGAAGACTCTAGGCAATCAGCGGGTCAGTCCGCAACCCACTCTGTCGCAAGTCGGTGATGGAGGCGTGCTCTATACATTCGACGCAAGCAAGCTTCCCGCTTCGGCGGAGTTTGCGTTGCAGCCTCTTTCGGCAGGATCGCACTTTCTCGATCTGCGCGTTCCGGGCGCGCAAGAGCTCAAGCTGAAAATTTTTGTGATGCCGTAGAGGTTGCTGTGTACACGATCATTCATGCCATCGTAGGGTACTTCTTTCTTCTTTTGACCGTCCGCGTTCTTTCACGCAGGCCGGGCGCGCAGATGACCTTGTTTGAGTTTGTAATTGTGTTCCTCATGGGCGGGATCATTATCCTCGCTACCGTGGGCGATGACCACTCGGAGACCAATAGCGTGTGTGCTGTGCTCACCGTTGGGCTCCTCCACAGAACAATTGCTCTTTTAAAGGCCCGTTATCCCGCCTTTGGAGACCTCGTCGACGGCAAACCCCTGGTGCTTGTGAAGAATGATGAGTGGCAGATGGAGACTATGCGCAAGATGCGGCTGCAGGACGACGACATTATGGCAGCGGCCAGAACCAAAGGTCTGAAAACTTTGGACGAGATCAAGTACGCCGTTCTCGAACGCAATGGCGGCATCAGCGTGATCGAGAAAGACGACGACTGACAACCGCTGACCCTATCTCGATAAGCTGAAAGCTGCATCGAGTATGAATATTCACGGCCAGAACATCATCGGATTCGAGCTTTCCGCTCTTGGCAATAGCTCCTATCAGGGGTATAACCCTCGCCAGGGGAAACCCGTTCCGTTTCAGTTTCACGAAGCAGATCGCGTTGAAATCGAACGGGCGGCGAACCTTGCGCAAGAAGCCGCTCCGGAGCTGCAGAGGCTAGAGGCGGACCAGGTGGCTGCTTTTCTCGACACGATACGCGATGAAATCCTCGCTTTGGGAGACTCTCTGCTCGAAGTGGCTGACGAAGAGTCAGCGCTGGGTGTCGAGCGGTTGAGGGGCGAGCGCGATCGCACAACCAATCAAATCAAGCTATTCGCGACTATTGTGCGCGAGGGGTCCTGGGTCGGAGCGCGAATCGAGACGCCGCAGCCCGACCGTAAGCCGTTTCCCAGACCGGATCTTCGTACACTTCTGCAACCGCTCGGCCCGGTTGCTGTGTTCGGGGCCAGCAATTTTCCCCTGGCATTCTCGGTTGCGGGCGGCGACACGATTTCGGCTTTTGCTGCCCGCAATCCGGTCATCGTTAAAGCGCATCCCGCTCACCCCGGAACTTCCGAGCTCGTAGGAATGGCCGTAACGAATGCGGTGAAAAAGAGCTCGTTACCGAGCGGCGCCTTTTCTCTGTTGCACGGTCTGAACCCCGATATCAGCATCGCGCTGGTCACGCATCCGGCCGTGAAAGCCGTCGGATTTACCGGATCGCAACGAGCGGGCCGCGCACTGTTCGATGCCGCTGCACGCCGCCCCGAGCCGATACCGGTGTTCTCGGAGATGGGCAGTGTGAATCCCGTATTCATTCTGAGCAGCGTCTTGCAGAACGCTCCCGAGAAAACCGCCGAGGGACTCTTCAAATCGGTTACGCTCGGACTCGGTCAGTTATGCACCTGCCCCGGTTTGGTGTTCGCGCTTGAAAGCGATCGGTTCCGAGTTTTCGTCGATCAGCTTAATAAGCATTTCGACGAAAGCGCGCCCGCTACCATGCTGAACTCTACGGTCGCAAAAGGATATCGTCAAGCCTTCGAAAAAGCATCGTCACTCCAGGGCGTAGCTGTCCGTCTATCTAAGCGGGAGGCGGATGGACAAAAGACCGAAGGGCGTCCGGGGCTGCTTGTCACCGAGGCGAAAACCTGGCTGCATCAAGAAACGCTGCATGAGGAGATCTTCGGGCCCGCAACGGTCATCGTGCGCTGCAGTTCAGAGGCGGAGATGTTCGAGTGCGCCCGGATGCTGCAGGGCAGCTTGACCGCCACCGTTCATGGCACACCGGAAGAACTGGCTAGGCAGCGCTCATTAGTCGATGTCCTCAGCCGGAAGGCTGGAAGACTTGTCTTCAATGGATATCCGACCGGTGTCGAAGTCGGTTACGCGACCCAACACGGCGGTCCATACCCTGCCACAACCGATTCGCGCTTCACGTCAGTAGGGGCTGCAGCGATCCTTCGATTTGCCCGGCCGGTTTGTTACCAGAACTTCCCGGACAAGAGTCTGCCAGCGGAGCTGCAGAATGCGAACCCGCGCGGAATTTGGCGAACCGTGAATGGAGAGTTCACCAAGAATCCGATTACAACGCAAGCCGGATGATACGTTGAAGCACATGGGTTTCGAGATCCCTCCCGACACCGACAAGTGCGACGTGAAATGCGGCAGCCGGAAAGTCTCTCTGACAAATCTTCAGAAAGTATTCTGGCCGGAGCTCGGGAAGACCAAGCGCGATTTGCTGCTTTACTACGCTGCGGTAGCGCCGGTGCTGATTCCCCATTTGACGGAACGCGCCATGGTCATGAAGCGCTATCCGAATGGCATTGACGGCAAGTTTTTCTTTATGAAGCGCACGCCGGAGTACAAGCCGGAGTGGCTTGAGACCTGTTCGATAGAGCACGGGTCGGGAAGCATTATCGCTTTTCCGGTTGTTCAGGATCTTGCCTCGCTGCTCTGGATCGTCAACCTGGGTTGCATCGATCTCAATCCCTGGTACGCGCGGTGCGATGACGTGAACCGTCCGGATTTCCTGCACTTCGATCTCGACCCGGTGCCGCCGGCAGGCTTCGCCGAAGTGCGTCAGGTCGCGCTGCTCGTGCGAGCTTACCTTAAGGAACATCGTGTTTCGAGTTACGCCAAGACGACCGGGTCACGCGGAATTCACATCTATGTCGCCATCGAACGCGGCCCACTACAGAAGGAGGTCTGGCGGGTGGCGAAGGCGATTGCGATCGAGCTTGCGAAGCAGTATCCTGACGCGATTACGTCCGAATATAAGATTGCGCAGCGGCCAGCCGGACGCGTGCTAGTCGACTACAACCAGAACGCGTGGGGTCGAACCCTTGCGTCCGTTTACTCGGTTCGGCCCAAGCCGGAAGCAAGTGTCTCGGCGCCTGTTTCCTGGGAGGAGATCGAGCACGGCTTGGAGTTGAACGAGCTGACGATGGATACAGTTCCCGAAAGGATCGCTCGGTTAGGAGATTTATTCAAACCTGTCCTGGCGAAACGCGGACGGTGCCGCCTGGAGATGCTTCAGTGAGTCTGCCGATCCCAACCGATTTTGCCGCAATGGAGGCCGACACAGCGAAGGCCATTCCGACCGGCCCGCAATGGGAGTATGAGCCGAAGTGGGACGGATTCCGCTGCCTTGCGTTTCGAGATGGCGACGAGATTCATCTCATGTCGAAGTCCAGTCAGCCGCTGGGACGCTATTTCCCAGAAATCGTCGAAGCTCTTCTGGAACTGAAGGCCAAACAGTTTGTGCTCGATGGAGAGATCATCGTCACGGAGAAACGTACCTTAGACTTCGATGCCTTATTACAGCGCATCCACCCAGCCGAGAGCCGGATCAAGAAGCTCGCCAAAGAGACTCCGGCAACGTTCCTGGTTTTCGATCTGCTGGTGGATGACAAAGGAACGGATCAAACGCAGGAGGTGCTGGATGAGCGCCGTGAACATCTGGAGAGATTCGCCGCGAAGTACTTGGCGAGCTCCGAGCGCATCCGGTTATCGCCGCGCACACGTGATTTCGAGACCGCAAAGAACTGGTTTAAGCGCATGGCCGGACCGCTTGACGGAGTGATAGCCAAGCGCGTGGACAAACCGTATTCAACGGGCGAACGTAACGCCATGGTCAAGATCAAAAACCTGCGCACGGCCGATTGCGTGGTGGGCGGTTTTCGTTACGGTTCGAAAGAGAAGCAGGTCGGGTCTTTGCTCTTGGGTTTGTACACCGATATGGGCTTACTGGATCACGTCGGGTTCACTTCCGGTCTGGCGGCGGCAGACAAACCGGCTTTAACAAAGAAGCTGGAGGCTTTAATCGAGCCGCCTGGTTTCACGGGCGCCGCGCCCGGCGGACCCAGCCGATGGAGTACCGAACGCAGTACGGAATGGCAACCCCTGGCGCCGAAACTGGTGGTCGAAGTGCAGTACGACCACTTTTCGGGCCACCGTTTCCGGCATGGTACAAAGCTGCTTCACTGGCGGCCGGAGAAGCGTCCGGAGGACTGCCGATTGAGCCAGGTGAAACGCGAAAGCGACTCGCCTTTAACGCTGCTCGACTAGAAACCTCCCCGAAAAGTCAGCGTCCCACTTTCGGGAGCTGATGAATGAAGGCTGTTGTTTTTCATGGCGTAGGCGATATACGGCTAGACAGCGTAAAAGAACCCAAGATCAAGGACGATACTGACGCAATTATCCGATTGACTGCGAGCGCGATCTGCGGCACGGATCTTCATATGATCCGCGGCACGTTTAGCGGCATGAAACCTGGCACAATCCTCGGCCATGAGGGTGTGGGCGTGATCGAAGAGGTTGGCAAGGGCGTTCGGAACATGAGTGTCGGCGACCGCGTAGTGGTCGCATCTACCATCGGCTGCGGTTACTGTTCATATTGCCGAACCGGGTACTATGCGCAATGCGATAACGCCAATCCAAACGGCAAACAGGCGGGAACCGCATTTTTCGGCGGGCCTGCGATGACGGGGCCATTCGACGGACTGCAGGCGGAGTACGCGCGTATTCCATTTGCAAACGTGACTTTAACGAAACTGCCACGAGATGTAAGCGACGATCAGGCGATCTTACTTTCGGATATTTTTCCTACTGCTTACTTCGGAGCCGATATTGCAGGTATCAAGCCAGGTGACACGGTTGCGGTTTGGGGTTGTGGTCCGGTGGGGCAGTTTGCGATCACGAGCGCTCTGATGATGGACGCAGGGCGGGTGATCGCGATCGACCACGTTCCTTCGCGGCTCGAAATGGCGCGCAAACAAGGGGCGGAGGTTATCAACTTTGAAGAGGAACATCCAGTCGAAGCGATTCAGGAGCTGACAGGCGGCATCGGCGTCGATCGAGCTATCGATGCAGTAGGGGTCGATGCGCAGCGTCCGCACTCCGGGCCGGCCGCTAAGGAAGCAAACGCAAAAGCGGGCGAGTACAAGAAGGAAGTATCGGAGATCGCTCCCAAAACAAATCCTAAAGATGGCAACTGGGTACCGGGCGATGCGCCCTCCCAAGTGCTTGAATGGGCGGTGAAATCGCTCGCCAAAGCGGGCACGCTTTCCATTATCGGGGTGTATCCCGAGGCCGCGAAAACGTTTCCAATCGGCCAAGCCATGAACCGTAATCTCACCATTAATATGGGCAACTGCAACCATCACAAATACATTCCGAAGCTTGTGAATATGGTGCGCAATGGTACGGTGAATCCACTTTCGGTTCTTACGCAAGTGGAACCGATTACGGATGTGATCGAGGCATACAAGGCTTTCGATAAGCGGGCGGCTGGTTGGATCAAAGTGGAATTGAAGCCGGCTTCGGCGGCTGCAAGGGCTTAGCCACACTTAACGACGAGATAGATATGCCGATGGAATTCGGGCTTGAGAATCTCTCCCGAGCGCAGACTCGCTCAAATGTGGCACTTCGATCCGCACTCGCTGACTCTTGTTTACGAGTCAGGACAGGAGGTCCATCACTTCGTCGATCTTAGAAAGATCACGAGCAGCGCCTGCATGCTCGACATTATTTTCGACATAAGCGGACGACCCTGGGCGAGCAAGGAGATCATCGGGGATCTCATACAAGCATTACAGGAGTTGTTCGATCCAAAGATCACGCTTTGCGGCGCGGGACGCGACCGGCCACTCGATCCGGTCGCGTACCTGGTGAACCGGCGGCTGCACTAACTTCGCAATGCGCCCAAACGGCTCACCCGTCGTGCCGCTTACGCTCACGGTTCACGCGAGAAGTCGCGACTATATTCAGATTTCAAAGAACGAAGGCTAAAAAGGGCAGAGGTTTTCGTCAGAGCCGCTGCGTAGTATCGGAAATCGGCGCGCGATGCAGGATCGGCAAAGCGGACGTAGCTTCGGCTAACGTATCTGAAAATTCGAACCCATTGGTTGCGTAGGCGGCGCTTGCTAGCGCGGGCGGTTCTGCGCTGGCGGCTGCCTGGGAGACGGCTGCCGATTGGCGTTCCTTTTGCAAGGCGCGGAGTTCGGCGGTTTCTTTGCCGTAGCGGCGCTGGAGGCGAGATTCCTGCAGCTGCAGGTTGCGGAGTTGTTTTTCGTATTTGAGATGGGTCTGCAGGTCCATCATGCCGGCGCGAAGGTCGGGGCGATGCTCTTCGAAGGAGTCCTCGAACTCGAGGCGGCCTAGAGCGTAGATGGCCATTTCGAGACCGGGGATTCGCTTTAGACGCCAGGAGGTATCGGCTAGGGATTGGACGAGCTCGCGCTCACGGAGTCCTTCCGGTTTGTATTCGGTTTCGTAATCGCGGATGTGCTGTTCATAGGCGGCTGCATCCTCGGAGGCAAGCACTACGGTGCGACCGGTCAGGCCGGTTTTGACGGCGTTCAAGGATGAGATGGCTTTGCCTTCGGGGGTGCGCGGGCCGGTGGAAAAGCGGGCGTTGGCGCGGTTCGCGGCAGCGCGAGCTGTGGGGTGAACGTCGTCCTCGAACGGCTCCGGATGGAAGCAGAGTTCGTCGGAGAGACTCTGCTGTGGAACGGAAACGGGTGCTGGATGATCGGCAACGGCATTTCTGCTGGCTGCTTTGATAGCTTTGCGCTCGGCGGCGCGGCGGATGGAACGTGGGGTCATGCGGGTGATCCTTCCAAAAGAAATGGCTCGGGAGCAGGTGGGCTAGACCTGTTCGCGAGCCTGCCGGAGCGTAGCATGGCGGAGCTTCGAAACGAACTTCGAGGTTGCGCCAAGGAGGGTTAAGTTGTTTGGAATCAGTTTGTAAAAAAATCTTCGTTTTTTGTGAATGGGTTCGCTGACGAGGATGGATCTAAGGGGTAGAGAGTATGGGCCTCAAATTCCGACGCTCCCGAACTATCCAGGAATCCCATGCTAATTGCCGCATTTTCCCCTGACAAGCTACTCGCAATCCGTGTCGATAGAGTGGTGCCTCTAACGTTCAAAATTCAAGTGATCGAAACACACTCCTCGGGATCGTCCCTAAGTTATTCGGCGTTTGAGGTGGCGCTTCGTTTTTAGTGGCCGCCTGCCTTTTTGATCTGCTCCGCTATTTTCGTAAATCGGTTCGATACCGCTGCGTGAAGCGGAGTGTTTCCTTCTTTGCCGACCAAGTTTGGATCGGCGCCCCAGAGAAGTAAAGTTGCCACTGCTTCTTGCCTGCCAAATGCCGCTGCTGCATAAAGCGGTGTCGTGAGAGAGGTGGCTTCACGGCCATTCACATTCGCGCCACGGCTGACGAGGAGAGAAACAAGAACATCATCGCCTTTCAGAGACGCATCGTAGAGTGCAGTCGATCCCGATGGAAAACGAGTGTCAATGGCGGCTCCATCGTCGAGGAGAAGCATTACGGTATCTTCCTGACCTCGGCGAACGGCTTCCTCTAAAAGGTGATTCAGCAGGTTCTGGTTTTTTTTGGCGTGCGCTAGAAGTATTTCCATCACCTCCAGATGGCGCTCGCGCACTGCGTTCTCGACAGGCGAGAAACCAGCATTATCTCTGATGCTTGTATCCGCACCACGCGCTAGCAGAAGCTTAACGACATCGACATGACCTTTGAACGCTGCCTCATTCAAGGGAGTGGCGCCGGTTTTGGTTTCCTGGGCGTCGATCTTCGCGCCGCCATCCAGGAGCAATGCCACTCGCTCGGCCATACCTTTCCAAGCGGCTTCATCGAGCGGAGAAGCGCCAAATTCATCGCGGGCGTTAGGATCAGATCCTTTAGCCAAGAGAAGGCGAACTACTTTCTGCTTCCCGGGACCATATGCAATTGCTGCTACGTGGAGCGGAGTACGGCCGTGAGCATCGCGCGAATTGGGATCAGCACCCGCCTCGATCAACGCTTGGGCAACCGATGCATCGGGGCGGAGGATAGCCTCATGCAGGGCGGGCTCTCGCATTGGTGTGACAGAAGCTTGTGCCAACACAAAGAAAAGAATGAGCATGATCCCTCAATGGTTTTTATTTACGGTGCTTTCGCGACGGAGACACCTGGGCTGGGGTGAGGCGACTTATATAACGATAGCTCGTTTATGCGGCATCGTGAAGATGGTGATACTGCTGCAAACAGGAGTCGATCGTAAAGCTGTTCGCGAGCCGGGCCGGAGCTACTTGGGAGTTTTCTTCAGGAAATCTTGTAAAGTTCTAAAGCGCGAAAGTTGTTCGAGGGTGATGCGGCGCATGGGAATCGTATTAGCTTCGCAGCGCGTTTGATTTCCGGATGAGTCGGCTTTCGTAGCAATCTGCTGTGGAGGCGAGGGCGGCTCGGAAGCAATTTTGCCCTTGTTGAGGGCTCGGACTGAAGGCTGTTCATTGACGGGAACGCAATCGACGCTCTGCGAACCGAGGACATAGCTGTGGGCGACGTGCACTCCTCGGTAGAGCGAGAGAATGTAGCGGCGCATTTCATCGAAGGCAGCTGCATCCCTCACTTTAGAAGCGGGGCGCGAAAGAAAGTCGTTCGCGTCGGCCTCTTTCACTTTTTGTATGAAAGCGTTGAATGGGATGAATTTGACCGGTTCATTTTGGGCCTGTGCCAAGTTCATCGATAACGAGAGTAATAGTGTGGCGGAGATGATGAGCGTTGGTTTCGACATAAGGAGGAAGTGCACTTGAAGGTGATGATCTCGATCCGAGTTCCAGCCTTCCGGTTTGGGGCCGGAGAAGCTGGAACTCTTTGTTTACGGTACGTCTAGTGGGCTGTCCCGGTCATAGCTACCGCGCTCCGGTCGCTACGCTCGCGGCTCTGATAGCACAATCGGAGCCATAAGCGCGGCGATTGGTAGATGCTATTCACACGAAGCGCCGCCGGGGCCGCCGAAGTAGAAGAAAACTCCCCAGTAGCCGCCGTCCTGGTAGCCCGGTTGGCTGATCGAATAACAGGACGGTGAAGGAGCTACAGATGTGAGAGCGTCCCAGTTGAAGTTGTAGGACGTGTCGAAGTAGTAGAGATTGCGCTGGTAGGCGGAAAGAGTAAACCCGTTTTCGGAGAACAATCCGCTGCCTTCGGCGGGCCAGATGGTGTTGCCGACGGACTCGCTGCCAAACTCGAGCTGATTAGCGTAGTAGGCGAGTTGGCCTCCGTTATAGAGGGAACCGGGATAATAGCCGATCCATGTACCATTCACCATCAGCCACCAGTTTCCCTGCCAAAGGTAGTACTCAAATTGGACGTCGGTCTGATTCCCGTCAAAGACACTGTAGCTGCTCGCAGCGAAAGGAACTCCGAAAGTGATGCTGTTGTTGACCTGCACGAAAGCGCCGCAAGTCAGGTCGTAGCAGCCGGTGTTCTGATAGCCGTCCGCTGTGTAGTAGATGAAGGGAGCGGGGCTCTGATAACCGGTTCGGTCGGGGAATACTTGCATTCCGACCTCGGCGGTCTGGACAGGGCCGGAGCTGTAACCTATGGTCCAAGATTGGGCGAGGGAAAAGATTTCGCCTATGTCGGTCCATACGTAATTGCGCCAGAGATTGATGGTCGCGTTGTCACCGAGAGCATTCACATTCTGGTAGGCATACGCATACTTATGATCGAACGGAGCGGGCGGCGTAAACTTACCCGCTTGCGGGAGCTGGCCCGATCCATTGGGTCCCTTTTGAAAGAACTCATGCAAGTTTTTGAAGTGTGACAGCTGTTCGAGCGTCAGACGCGCAACAGGAATGGTGTTAGCCTCGCAACCAAGAGCGTTTCCGAACTCGTCGGTTGTTTTCCCGGCTGGGAGTTGCGACAGCTTTGGAGTTTGGGAGGAATTGTTATGTGGCGCTTTGCCGACCGAACTCGGGGGCTCGGATGCGATTGCCTTTAGGCCGCGGGTTCGCATGGCGAGTTGCTCGTTCACGGGAACGCAGTCAACGGTGTGAGCACCGACTACGTAACTGTGGCTCACGTTGACGCCCTGATACGTTTTTAAAATGTGCTGACGCATTTCGTCAACAGATCCGGGGTCGCTTACTTTCAAGTTGGCGACGGTGGGATGAGCAAGGAGCTCGCTTGAATCGGCGCCTCTGACGCTTTGGACAAATTCGTTGAAAGGCACAAATTTGGCCGGGGCATTCTGGGCATGGGCCTGCGGGCTCACTAAAGTGGCGAGTATCAAGGCCGCGGATAAAAGCGGTGTTTTCCCTTTTGAGCTGGTGAGGCCGTTTTCGGGCTGTGAAGTAGATGGCGTCAGGGCCGGCAGTCGAGAGGGCTTCTCGTGACCGGAAGGCTGAGAGCGAAACTGAGTGCAATTCATGGTTTCTCCTTTACAGATGGCTTCTTTTGAAGCGTTGGAGGCTGGTGTCAATGCAGCGTGCGAATATTGCCGACTCACAGTGAATCAAGTGCCCGTGCGTTACAGCCCGTAGAGCTGGCTGACCGCTTGGAGGAACGAATTGCGCCTGGGGATTGATCTCCGATTGGTTGATCTGCTGAGGAGCAATCGCTATTCCATCGGAGAAAGTGCAGTTTTTCGAAATGGGGCAGTATTGTCGCAAACAAAAAATTAACGAAAAGGTGAATCTATTTTTTTTGGCGGATAGTTTGTCGCACGCGGGCGGGCGCGGAGTTTGCCCGACTTGCTATAGTTGATGCTGCAAATCAGGTTGCATCCCGTCCGCGGAAAGGGAAGATCCCGCCTGTGACAGTTGCAAGCAGTGAGCATTGAACTTCTCTTCTGCCCGTGGTAGCGGACACCGGGCCATAAAGGAGAAGTACATGTCTCGTCAGTTACCTGAAAAACCCAATCTCGAATATCTGAAGAAGCAAGCTAAAGAACTGCTGCGCGGCATGCGGCAGGGCAAACTTGCGGACGCGCAACATGAGCTCGCTCATGATTATGGTTTCGCTAGTTGGGCGAAGCTGAAGTCACACGTCGAAGCGCTGGGGCTCAGTCCGGCAGAGGCGTTGAAGGCGGCAGTGTGCGATAGGGATGCACAGCGCGTTAAAGAACTCCTCAAGCAGTATCCGGAATTGCGTGCGACGATCGACGAGCCGCTTCCCGACTACGGCTTCGGGCAACACGCTTTGTTTGCGGCCGTACAGCGGAGCGATCGAGAAACAATCGATGTGCTGCTGCGCGCGGGCGCGGACATCCGGAAACGAACCGAATGGTGGGCTGGCGGATTCGGCGTGCTGGACGATTGCGATCCGAGCATGGTGGATTTTCTGATCGAACGCGGGGCCGTGCTGGATGCGCATTCGGCTGCTCGGCTTGGAATGATGGCTAAGCTCCGAGAACTGGTAGCGGCTGATCCGGGCTTGGTACACGCGAGAGGCGGAGACGGACAGACGCCTCTGCACTTTGCTTCCACTGCGGAGGTTGCCGCGTTTCTCTTAGAGAACGGCGCGAACATCGATGCGCGCGATGCGGATCATGAATCGACGCCGGCTCAATATATGCTGCGTGTCGGGCAGAAGCGGCACTATCCGAAAGACCGGCAGGATGTAGCTCGTTACTTGATATCACGCGGATGCCGGACGGACATCCTGATGGCGGCGGCGCTCGGGGATACCGATCTGGTACGGCAGCACCTGGATAGCGATCCGGGCTCGATCCGGATGAGCGTATCGGAGGAATGGTTTCCGAAGCAAGATCCGCGTGCAGGCGGCACGATTTACATCTGGACACTGGGGGCGCACCGGACGGCGCACGCGGTGGCGCGGGATTTCGGTCATGAAGACGTTTTTGAGTTGCTAATGGAGCGGACGCCCGAAGACTTGAAGCTAGCGCTGGCATGCGAGTTGGGCGACGAAGCGGTGTTTCACGAATTTCTTTCCAGGCATCCCAATGCCGTTCAGACGCTTTCCGAGATGGACCGGCGAAAGCTTCCCAATGCGGCGCAGAGTAACAATACAAAGGCAGTACGGCTGATGCTGGAGGCAGGTTGGCCAGTGGATACGCCGGGCGAAATGGGAGCGACGGCGCTGCACTGGGCCGGGTTCAACGGCAATGCTGAGATGGCGCGCGAGATACTGCGGTTCCATCCGGCGCTGGAATTGAAATCGCAGGAGTATGCGGGAAGCGCGCTCTCGTGGGCCGTGTACGGCTCCGGGAACGGTTGGCATAGTGACACGGGCGATTTCGTCGGGACGATTCGGGCGCTTCTGGAGGCAGGAGCGATTCTGCCGCCGCATGCAGAAGAACTTGAACCGAGTGAGGCTGTTTTGGAGATACTGCCATGAATCGTAAGAAGCGCCCCCTCTCGGTGACGGTTCTTGCCTGCGTGTATTTAGCCGTGGGTGTAATCGGCTTCGCGTATCACTTCAGCGACTTGCGCGCGTGGAATGCATCCCAATATGACGGCCTCTGGATCGAGCTGACCGAATTCTTAGCAATTGTGTGTGGAGCATTTCTGCTGCGAGGTCAAAATTGGGCGCGCTGGCTTGCGTTTGGCTGGATGGCGTTCCATGTAGTCCTGAGCGCTTTTCACGCCTTACCTGAATTCGCCATTCACGTTTTGTTCTGTGCCGTGATTGCCTGGTTGCTTTTTCGCGCCGAGAGTGCGCGATATTTTGGCGGTGTTGAAGGTGGGTGAAGATAAACGGGCGATTAGTCTTCGGAGGCGCGTCGTTCGGGCCGCATGGCACCTGTTCTACTCGTATCGCAAAGCTTGCATGGGGTCGATTCGTACAGCGCGGCGGGCGGGAAAATAGCTGGCGGTGATTGCGATTATTACAAACAGCAGCGCAACTGTAGCGAATGTTGCGGGATCCGTCGCGCTGATCTGAAATAGCAGAGTTTTCACGACCCGTGTCAAGGCAAGCGCGCCGAACACTCCAATTACTGCTCCCGCCAGAGCGAAGCCCAACGCTTGCCCCAAGATGAGCCGGAGAATGTCGCCTTCGGTTGCGCCCAATGCGCGGCGAACGCCGAGCTCCTGGGTGCGTTCCGTCACCGAGTACGCAATCACGCCGTAGACTCCCACGAGAGCAAGAACGAGCGCCACGCCGGCGAACGATCCCAAAAGCGCTACGAGGAGTTGCCGTGGGCCGAGTTGGGCGTCTACCAGATTAGTCATGGATTGAACGTCCGAGACCGGTTGCTCTCGATCGAGCGCTTGCACTTGCGCGCGGACGGCGGATGTGAGGCCGGTGGGATCACTTTCAGTTCGAATGGCGAGGAGCGCGGAGGGCAGCGGATTCTGAGCAAACATGACATACACGCTCCCGGGCCAAGCGCTGTTGTCGATGGTTTGGTGAACATTGGCGACAACGCCGATGATTTCCGCCGGGTGTGGATTCGTCCCGCCGACGAAGAGATGCTGTCCAACGGGATCCAAGCCGCCCGGATAGGCCGGCCAGAGCTGGCGAGCAAGCCCTTCGTCGATCATGGCGACACGCCCGGCGTTTTGCCGATCGCGCTCGGTAAAAGTTCTGCCGCGCCGCAAAGGAATTTTCAGAGTTGAAAGATAGTGGGGCGTCACGATCAGAATGGTTGCGATCGGGCGTTCGTTCAAGCGCAAAGGCGGCTTACTTGCATCCTGCACGGGAGTGCCCGCATAGCCGGTCATGGGGAGTGTCATTGCGGCTGCCGCGCAGCGAACACCGGGCTGCAGTTCGATGCGGCGGATGAGTTCTGTGAAGAAGGCATCTTTTTTCTGGTCGGTGTCATAGCGTTGCGGGGGGAGAGAGATGCGCATGGTGAGAAGATTGGCCGGATCGAAACCAGGATTGGCGCCGCGAAGATGAAGGACGCTCTCAATCAGGAGCGCCGCTCCAATCAACAACACAATCGAGAGTGCTATTTGGGCGACAACTAAAGTCCCTCGCAGGCCAAATCCTAGCCGGGAATTTCCCGAAGTTCCTTTGCGGAAATTTTCGGTTCTCCCACGCAACACTCCCATGAGATCCGGTCGAGAGGCGGCGAGAGAGGGCGCGAGTCCAAAGAGAATCCCGGTCAGCAAAGAAAGGACGGCGGCGAATGCAAGTACCGCGCCATCCAGATGAATTTCGTCAGCACGCGGCAGATCGAAGGCCTTGAGGTGGCGTATGGCGTGTAGACTCCAGAAGGCGAATAGCATTCCGAACAACCCTCCGAAGGAGGAGAGCAAAACGCTCTCTGCGAGTAACTGCCTGATCAGGCGGCCACGAGCAGCCCCGAGTGCGGAGCGGAGAGCAAATTCGTGTGAACGGGCGTGAGCTCGTGCGAGGAGTAAGCTCGCGATATTGGCGCATGTAATCAGCAAGACAAAGCCAACTGCACCGAACATCATCCAAAGCTCAGAGCGAATGTCGCGGACGAGTTCTTCTTTGAGGGGCTCGACTCGAACCGGAGATTTCGGTTTCGCATCGAGCATGGCAGGGTGATTTATGGCGTACTGATGGTGAATCAAAGCCGCTTCCGCGCTGGCCCGTTCCATGGTGATGCCGGGTTTCAAGCGGCCGAAGATATTTAAGACCGGGCTTAAGGAACAGGATTTCGAATCTGCGGACGGGCACTCCTCAGGCTGTGTCAACCAGACATCAAGACCTGGAAACGGGAACTGGAAGCGGGCGGGAAGAACGCCAACAATGGTGTGAGGGACACCGCCCAGGTTTATGGGCTGGCCGACAATATGAAGATCGCCGCTGAACCGGTGTTGCCACAGTTCCGCGCCGATCATTGCAGTCGCGGGACCGCCAGGCGAATCTTCCGTTGCAAGGAAGCCGCGTCCCAGCACCGGGACGACACCGAGAATGCGCAGAAACGTAGCTGAGACGCGAGACGCCTTCAGAACCTCGGGTTGAGCACCGCCCGTGAGTGTCAGATCCTGTTGAGCGGTGAACGCACCGATCTCGGTGAAGCTCTGTGCCGTGCTCCTCATTTCGGTGAATCGCACGGGCGTCGCTCCGCCTGAGATATTGACCAAGCCTTCCGGGTTGCGGTAGGCGAGCGGTTTGAGAAGTACCGCGCGAATCACGCTAAAGCTTGCGGTATTGGCTCCAATGCCCAGGGCCAGCGTCAATACAGCTACTGCCGCGAAGGCCGGTGCTTTGCGCATCGTTCGCAGGGCGTATAGCAGGTCTTGCGAGACGGACTCGAGGAACGTGGCATCGCTCATGGTTCAGTGTAAATACCGAGCGGGGTGTTGAGGCAAGGTAAAACAGAAGGTCGCTCCTTGCCCCGCTCGCGATTCCACCCAGATTCGTCCCCCGTGGCGTTCCACAATCCGCTTGCAGATGGCAAGTCCGATTCCCGTACCTTCAATCTCTGTACCGTGCAACCGCTTTAGCGGCGCGAAAATCTGCTGATGGTAGCGCGGATCGATGCCTTGGCCGTTGTCAGTGAAAGAAATCATCCAAAGATCTGGATACGATTGCGCCCTGACGGAGATGCAAGGCGCCTGCTCCAGCTTTCGATACTTGATGGCGTTGGCCATGAGGTTGTGGAAGAGCTGCTCCAGAAGGGTACGATCTCCGGAGACGACCGGCAAAGGCTGACTTTCGATTTTTGCTCCAGTTTCTTCAATGACAGGCCGAAGCGAAATCAACACTGCATCAAGAATTGTATCCAGTGGGACAAGCTTGAGCGACATGGTTTCTTGACCGGCCAACGCATAGCCGAGTAGGGTCTCGATCAACAAATTCATTGATTCGGTAGAGTTTTGAATGTACTGAAGGTACTGCTGGGTAGTTGAATCTAATTTGTTTTCGAAACGACGCGCCAGGAGTTGCCCAAAGCTCTTGATGCTACGAATTGGCGTCCTTAGGTCGTGACTGACTATATGGGCAAACTGCGACAAATCCTCGTTCGAGCGAGCAAGCTCCATGATGAGACGCTCCCGTTCGATCTCGCCAGCTTTTTGCTCCGTTACGTCCGTAGCGGCGCCGAACCACTCAGTAATCTCTCCTTTTGCATTGAGGAGCGGGACTGCTCGCGAGTGCGTCCAACCTATGGTTCCATCGACGCGCCGAACTCGATGCTCCAGCTCGAAGAGACTTTTGCTTCGGACGGCTGTTCGAATCGCCTCTAAGACTCCGGGCTGATCGTCCGGGTGGATGTACTGTTGTAGCCAACCTTTGGTGGGGCTATCCGTGTCCGAGATGAATCCGCCGCCGCCGAGTTGACGCATCTCGGTCCAATCGTGATTCATTCTGTACAACGCATCCGAACTGGCGGTCACCAAAGCGCGGAAACGTTCCTCGTTCGTGCGCAGAGCCTCCTCCGCCTGTTTGCGCTCGGTAACGTCACGCATTACTTTAGAGAAGCCCAGGAGCGTGCCCCCAGAGTCCTTTAGAGCTACCATGGTGCTCTCCACGAACAGGCGTTCACCGTTCTTTCGTAAATACCAGCGAACGTCGGCTAAACGGCCTTCTCGCGCCGCTTTGGTCAGTTCTTCTTCCGGTCCTCCCCGTGCTCGATCCTCAGGAGTAAAGATAACTTCGGCCGACTGACCGATCCACTCCGCCTCGCTGTAACCGAGAACGCGTTCCACACCGGGATTGCAACTCACAATGCATCCGGCCGGGTCCATCAGGACGACAACAAAATCGGTTAACTCTCTGACCAGGATTTCGTACAGCTGAGCATGATCAGCTGTTTCCGGTTGACTGCATACAAGGGCTTTGGGCATTCAGCTCCGTCCAACATGAATTCAATTGCTGACAGGCGTATCGATCCGGCCAACACGGAGCGAACAAGGGCCACAACGGGACTTAATGTCTGGATGCTTACAGGATAAAGGAAGAGACTCGAGAAGGCGGTTTCACCCACGGTCTGTTTTTACCTGGATTACGTGCCATCGATTTAGTTAAAGCCAGGACGCTTGGAGAAGGTCCCGTTGTCTACGCCCTTGGGCGGAATACCCGGAAGAGCTCTATAGAAAGTGAGGGCTGAGCAAAGAAGCGGCCTCGCTTTGTTTTTCAAGGTTTGGCTGGAATGGAACCTGCTACTGCATATAGCTGAAATTCGCAGCCGCCTTGTTGGGGAATCGCAAAGACCGCTTAAACTGATTAAGACCGCAGTCGAGCGCTCCGTTTGCCACGGATTAAGACAAATGCTGCAAGCCCTACGCCGAGGAGAGCAAAGGTCGCGGGCTCAGGCACGGTCGGCGGACCAAAGCAGCCAGAAGCTCCGCAAGACAAGCGGGCAACCTGGTCGGTCTGGGACAGGAACAGAGTTCCATTGTTGGTGTCAAGCGAGACAAAGTCGCCGCGCGTTCCATTGTCAGCGATGATGACGAACTGGCTTGGATCGCCGTTCGGCTTAGTCGGATCCAACAGACCAACCGTGCCATCGTTGTCGTTGACGATTACGTCTCCGGTGAAAGCTCCAGTGCTAATTACACCGGTGCCGTCCGGACTATGCCCGGTAAGAAATGTGTTGAGCAGCGTTCCGGTGGCAATGCCGTAGGACTGTATAGCGCCGCCGTTTTCCACATAGGCGATCGTTCCATTGGGCGATACGGATACGCCGTCTGGAAAAATTCCAGCTTTGATTACGCGATAGCTGCCGGCTACAGGATCGATATCGACCAAGCCCTGATTGCTTGCAGAGATGATGTGCCCGTTCGTTGGGTTGCCCCACATGCCCAGATTGTTCGTAAGGTTGGCAGCTTGAAGCTTAGGGATCGGAGTGAACGAGCCATCGCTGGCGAAGTGCTCGTAGAGACCGCCTTGTAATTGGGCGCCATAAACCTGCCCGCCGGCGGTCGTCATGGCGAAGTTGCAGTTGCCGGTCTGGCAAGTATACGGCACCGATGTTACAGCGCCGGATAAGGTCTGCCCATTACTGTCTTTAAAGACATAGATCTGTTGATTTAGTAAGCTGCCGGTTATTACATTGCCGTTGGAAGCTATTCCCTGTGCCAACGGACCATACTGTGCGCTGTATCCACTGACGAACGTAGTCAGGTTGAACCCGTCACTTACTCCAGCTGAAGTGAGTATCAGTGAAGCGTGTACGGGTGTTGCCACGGAGAGTAAGGCGGCCGCGAGGCAAGATGTCTTTAAGGCTGAGAAACGATGCATCATTCACGTCCTTTCTTTAAATCAACGCTACATTTGCTGCTTACTGCAAAACCGGATCCGAACTCAGCTGCTACGATCACGAGATCTCTGAGATTAAGACTAAGGCCGCATGAACGCGAACTTGAATTTGGATTCAGTTTACGTATTATACATACGAAGTTTGGCTGCAATAACCCTCAAGTTAAACGCCGCTGATGAAGGTGTACAGCAGCTAGTAAGCTGTCCCGTTGATTTGTTGGGTAAAGAGGGAGGGACGGACCGCTATCTCCACGCGCCAAAACCGGCTTGGGACAAAGTATATCCGTCCCCAGCGGGTCAGTTCATCGCCTTCGAGGACACTGATCTATTTATTGTGTCTCAGACAAGCGCCAGATTCAGATTCTCAATAGCTTCGTCGATCTCTGCCTTGTTTTTATAGCCGACCGTTACCGAGTTGACGCCGGCATGCTGGAAGGCAAACTTCATGGAAGCCTGACGATCCTCACGCCGGGTGAACTTACCTTCGCCGACCAGTTTCATGCTGATCACGCCCATGCCATCTTGCCGGGCCTGTTTGACGCGGGTCACGACCTCGTCGACATTGCCGAGTCCTGCGGTGTTGTAGTCTTCGGCGTCCATTGCGACTCCCTTGTGGTTCATGCGGATCATGGCCACTTCAAGCCACTTCGTCTCAGGCACCTGGCGCAAGGCCGGTAATCCGTGCACGGAAGCGCCGCGTGCGATCACGGCTTTCTTTACCTGGGCTTCCTCGATGCCTTCCTGCCAGCGCCGGCTGTCGGTGGGCCAGGAACCGACGTGTTGCCAATGCAGCAGCATGATATCGAAGTAGTCCGTGTTCGCGAGCTTTCGCAGTTCGTCAATCTTCTGCTGGGGATCGACTCCTTCGCGCGTAGTTACCTTGGACATCAGCCGGTAACTATCGCGCGGGATGCCCTTCAGGGCCACGCCGAGCATTTTATGCATCTCGTGGTACGACTCGGCCGTTTCGAAGAAACGAATGCCGCGATCGTAGGCGTATCGCACCAGGGTCGTGAACTGTTCCTGTCCGAGGTCGCGCTGCACTTGGCCGCTGAAGCTACCGGTGCCAAAGGCGAGCCGTGTCACTTTGACGTCGGAATTTCCTAGAGTTACCCAATCGGTCGCGGCGTCGTTGGCCGCTTTCAGAGGGAGGGCGGCAGCGCCCGCGAAGGATGCAGCCGCTAGTCCCGTCTTCAGAAAGTCGCGCCTGGAGCGATGAATCATTGTTCTTCTCCCAACGAGCCGAATCGTAGCACAATTTATCGGCCCATGTTGGCCGCCTGCGCCCGAACTTTCGCAGATCGCTTACGCGTGTTCTGCTCTGGCGAAGGTTGGATTCGCTTCCGAGGACGGCGGTTTCTTCGAAATAAAGGCTTCGATTTCGGCGCGCAGGGTTGCCTTACTTCGGTTGAGAGCGGCACTAAGCAGAGTGACTTGTTCTTGGAAACTTTCAAGGCTGTCGCATTCAATAGTGACGCGACCAGGCGCTAGTTGGATCGAATCGGGTAGCCCAACACCGCCCCACAAGGCGGCTTTTTCAGCAGCGAAACAGTTTGCATGAGAGCACTGGCAGAAGTCGCGCTCCGTCCCGTGGGTCGCGGCTTGCTTGCAATCGTCGCTACAGTAAGGATCCGTTAACCGTGCCGCACAACTGCAATACGCAAGCGCACACTTATCCTGCTTTTTCATTTTTGTGACCTCCGAATGAACCCACATACAACGAAGCAGGACTACTTACGCCGGGGTAGAGATTCCTGTTCCTCGCGATATCTCTAGCTGCTAAATATACTACATATTTAATTAAAGTGTATACATTTATTTCTGCTTTTAAAATAATTCACGTGACGTCTTGGATGTTTACTGGGTGAAAAGAATGGAACCGAAAAAGACACATGGTATTTCCAACTCCGCCCGCCGAATAAGACCCTTTGCGGTCCGCCGTGGCGGCTGGAGCAATCAGCAGATGCGGGGCAGCTGTTCCGAGAAGGGAAGATCGAGAATGCGAGTGCCGCCGATCTCGGTTTTCAGCAGCACCATGCCTTTGTGATCGGCAACACAGCGGCCGATGCGAGCGGCATTTCGACCGGCAGGGTGTTGGCGCATCGCGTTCAGTACGGATTCGGAGGATGCTTCGGGAACAAACGCGACAAGCTTGCCCTCGTTGGCCACAAATAGCGGGTCGAGACCAAGGATCTCGCAGGCGCCTTTGACGTCTTCGCGAACCGGGATAGCGCTCGAATCGATCTCGATGCCAGTTGTGGATGAGGCAGCGATTTCGCAGAGCGAGGTGGCGAGGCCGCCGCGTGTGGGGTCGCGGAGAACGTGGATTTCTCCTGCTTCGAGCATGCTGCGGACTAAGGTGTGCAGAGACGTTGTATCGGAGCGGATCTCTCCTTCGAACTCCAGCCCTTCGCGGACGGACATGATGGCCATACCGTGATCGCCGATAGATCCGCTGAGAAGGATGACGTCGCCCGGGCAAGCTCGGGAAGCAGAGATTTCGATGCCGTCGGGCACCAAGCCGACACCGGACGTGGTAATGAACAGTTTGTCTGCCGAACCTTTATTTACGACCTTGGTGTCGCCGGTAACGATCGCCACTCCGGCCGCACGGGCCGCCTGGGCCATAGAGTCGATGATCCGAGAAAGATCCTCAACGGGAAAACCCTCTTCGAGAATGAAGGCGGAAGAAAGAAAGAGCGGCTGTGCGCCGCTCATCGCAAGGTCGTTGACAGTACCATTTACGGCGAGTTCGCCGATGTTTCCGCCGGGGAAGAAGAGCGGCGTGACGACAAACGAATCGGTGGTGAACGCGAATCGGGCCGAACCGGCGCGGAAGACTGCCTGGTCGTCGAGCTTGTTCAGGTACTCGTTGTCGAAGGCCGGCAGGATAAGTTCCTGGACAAGTTGCGCGGTCAGCTTGCCGCCACTGCCGTGACCCATCACGATATTCTTTCGCTCCGTGATGGGCAGAGGGCAGCTGAGAGCGAACGTCTTCTCCATTCGAAACGCGCTAGACTTTCTCGAACAACGACTCAACGGCTACCAGGTGGCGGCCGTAGTTGTAATACGCAGCGCAGGCGCCCTCGGCTGAAACCATGGTCGCGCCGAGAGGCGTTTCGGGCGTGCATTGTTTGGCGAACGCAGGACAGTCGTGCGGTTTCCTCAAGCCGCGTAGTACCTGGCCACTGATGCACACGGCGGGTTCGACAGCCTGGATGGTTTCGACGCCGAAGATCTGCCCGGCATCGTATTGCTTGAAGTCGTCGGTGAGCGCAAATCCGCTTTGCGGGATGACGCCAATGCCGCGCCAGGCGCGATCGCAGACACGGAAGACACGATCGATCATCTGCTGAGCTGCAGGATTGCCTTCGCGCCGCACCGCGCGAGCATAGGCGTTTTCGAGTTCGGCGCGCGCCTGTTCGAGTTGCCGGACTGCCATCAGCACGCCTTGCAGAATATCGATGGGCTCGAAGCCGGTGATGACAATGGGCACGCGGTAGCGGTCAACGATAGGCTCGTATTCGGCCCAACCGGCGATAGCGCAGACGTGACCGGGTCCAAGGAAGGCTTGCACGCGGTTGTCGGGCGCATCGAGGATGCCGGTGACGGCCGGCGGAACCAGAACGTGCGAGACCAGGACAGAGAAGTTCCGAATTTGCTGCTCGCGGGCTTGCCACACGACCATCGCGTTGGCTGGCGCGGTGGTTTCAAAACCGATCGCGAAGAAGACGACCTGCTTGTCAGGATTGGCTCGCGCGATTTTGAGGCAGTCGAGCGGCGAGTAGACCACACGAACATCCGCGCCTTCCGCTTTGAGTTTGAAGAGGTCCGCATTCGAGCCGGGGACGCGCAGCATGTCGCCGAATGAGCAGAAGATGACGTCAGGTCTGCGCGCGATGGCGTGGGCGCGGTCGATCATCTCGAGCGAGGTGACGCAGACCGGGCAGCCAGGGCCGTGCACAAGTTCGACATTTTCGGGCAGCAGCGCGTCCAGCCCGTATTTCACAATAGAGTGCGTTTGCCCGCCGCAGACTTCCATCAAGACCCAAGGACGCGTAGCGGTTCGCCGAATTTCGTCCGCAAGTTTTTGCGCGACTTGCTGATCGCGGTATTCGTCAAGGTACTTCATGGCCAGCGTCCTCCTCACCGTCGTTGAGTTCGCTGAGTTGGTCCATCTCAGCAAGATATTGATACGTTCTGGCGGCTTCTTCCTCGTCGAGTTTACTGATGGCGAAACCCACATGCACCAGGACGTAGTCGCCGACGCGCGCGTCGGGAAGATAGGACATGCAAGCATCGCGTGTGATGCCGCCGAACGCCACTTTGGCCATGGGAACTCCGGCGCTTTCGTGAAGGCCGCTGATTTTACCCGGGATGGCTAGGCACATGGGTTACTCGCTTCCTAAATGGCTGGCGGCGATGACGGCCTGTCCGAGCGAAAGGCCTCCGTCGTTGGGGGGGACTTTGGAGTGGAGAAAGACCTGGAATCCGCTGCGACGCAATCGTCGGCAGGCTTGCGCAAGCAGGGTGAAGTTCTGGAAAGTGCCGCCACTAAGACAAACTTTGTCCACGCTGTTACTTCTACGTATCCCGGTACAGACCTCCTCAATCATACTCGCGATCGAATCGTGGAAGCAATGGGAAACCACGGCGGCGGAAGTACCAGTTGAGATTTCCTGGATGATTCGCGAAATCATGGGCCGGGTATCGACAGTCCACGGAAGCTGCCCGGTGACGATCGGCAGAGGATACGCCTCGCGGTCGATTGCGACTGCGGCCTGCTCCAGCAGCATGGCCGACTCGCCTTCGTAGTTATTTTCCTGGTTGATACCGCATAGCGACGCCACTGCGTCGAAGAGACGACCGCAGCTAGAGGTATGCAATTTTGGGTTATGGATCAGGCGTTCTAGTACGTTCCAGGTGACCGGTGATGCGGCTTGCCAGCAGGGCAGATCCAGGGTGCGGCATTGTGGACCAAGCGCATCGTATAGATGAGCAGCCGCCATGCGCCAGGATTGCCGGACTGCCTGATCGCCTCCTGCCAGCGGGACATACCGCAAGTGGGCCCAACGGTTATAACTCAGGTAATCGCAGACGAGGAACTCGCCACCCCAGATTTGGCCATCGGCGCCCCACCCCGTCCCGTCGAAAGCAACGCCGATGACGGGTCCCTCAATACCGTTTTCGGACATGCAGCTGGCGATGTGCGCGTGATGATGCTGGACCGCAATTTTGGGTTGGGGACGCCCGAGGGCCCAGCGAGTGCTGAGCGCATCCGGATGAAGATCGTGCGCAATCAGGCGCGGATTGGACTGGTAGACACTTTGTAAATTGTTCAGTGTTTCTTCGAAGAACTGGAGCGTTTCGTAGTTCTCGAGATCGCCGATATGCTGGCTAAGAATGGCGAAGCTGCCTTTCGTCAAGCAGAACGTGTTCTTTAATTCTGCTCCGACGGCGAGGACTTCGGCCACATTGTGACCGAGCGGGATTGCTTCGGGTGCATAGCCCCGGGCGCGGCGCAGAACGCGAGGTGTCCCTTCAAAGACGCGCGTCACGGAATCGTCCACCCGCATGAAGATCTCGCGATTATGCTCGACGACGATATCGGCTAAGGGCGCCAGTTTCTCTCTTGCAGCGGCGTTTTGAGTGACGATGGGCTCTTCACTGATGTTGCCGCTGGTCATGACCAGGCAGTCGAGAGATCCTCCGAAGAGCAAATGATGCAGAGGCGTGTAAGGCAGCATCGCCCCGAGAAGTTTCAAACCGGGGGAAATGCCGGAAGCAAGCCGATCGCGTCCGCGACTTTGCAACAGGACGATGGGCGCTGCGGGACTCGACAGTAATTGCCTCTCAGGCTCGCTTACGAAGCAATACTTCTCGATTGTTGCGATGTCACGCGCCATGATCGCGAAGGGTTTGCGGCTGCGCCGTTTTCGCAGGCGCAAGTTGTCGACCGCTTCGGCACTAAGTGCATTGCAAGCTAGCTGGTATCCTCCAAGTCCTTTCAAAGCAACAATACGGCCTTGCTCAAGGGCATCGATGACTTCGGAAAGATCGCGGTCGAGCTGAGGCCCGCACAGCGGACAGGCAATCGGCTCCGCGTGGAAGCGCCGATCCACAACATCGCCGTACTCCCGCCCGCAAGCGGAGCACATTTCAAAGCGCGCCATGGTGGTATTCGCGCGGTCATAGGGCGTGGAGCGAGTAATGGAGTAACGCGGTCCGCAATCAGTGCAATTGGTAAAGGCGTAGCGAAAGCGTCGATTGCCTGGTGTTTCGATTTCTTCGAGACAGCGCGCGCAGGTTGCCAGGTCTGCCGCGACTAATGTAAATTGCCTGTCGCGAGCTGCGCTTGCCAGGATGCTGAAGCCGCGGTAGTCTGCCAGATCCCGACATTCCTCAACGAGAAGGCGGCTGATCCGGGCCGCAGGCGGGGCTTGTGCTTTGAGAGACTCGATGAAAGCGCGGGCGCTTCCAACGTCATCCGTTTCAATCTCGACGACCAAACCGCCGGCAGTATTGAAGCTCACGCCGTGAAGGCCGCTGGTGTCAGCCAGCTTTTTCACAAACGGCCGGAATCCAACTCCTTGAACAACGCCTTCGAGAGTGAGCCGGTATCGCTTTTTCGGTTCTGAGTCGCGCACCTCCATGGTGATGGTTAGTTGGCCGGCGTTTCCGATCGATTTAGCAGGAGGCGCGCTCGGGCCCGCATGGCAGGCGTGCCCCTCTGTGAAGATTCGCGGAGTAATTTTGCGACGGCTCCACTGTGCTGAGCCGAAATCATCGGCAATCTACGAGAATAGCTGACGTTATGGAATCATTGCCAGCTTGTAACTGGGTGCGCCGGGGCTTTGGCCCAGCCTTGCGCTTTAAGGGGAACGAAGCCTTGGCTTGTTGTCCCGGTTCGGCTATTCCGAAGCTGCCGATGAGTCGTTGATCAGAACGACGTCACTTACGTGCTTGCCGCGCGCCATGAGTAGCCGGCGAGCATCCGGGGACCAAGCGAAATCGAATAGCTCCTCGGCATTGAAATGTGTCAACTCGATGGCAGAACTACCGGAGAGCGGCTGACGCCAGATATTGCCGACGCCTTGCGCAGTGGCGACATAATCGAGGGCTGTTCCGTCGGGCGACCAATACACGGCGTCGGTGGCTCCAGGTTGGCGATTGAAGATGTTGATCGGCTTGCCGCCGGACCAAGCGAAGACAGCGATTTTGTTCTGAGAAAATCGCGGATCCCCGCCGGGAAAGTAAGCGCTCGCAACCAGCTTGCCGTTGGGCGAGACCTGGGGAAGAGATGTGGGAAATTCGGTCAACTGGACTGGTTTGCCGCCGTCGATCGATACTGCCCAAAGACTGGGCTTACCTCCGATGGAAGGCGACCAGTTCGCGAAAGATGCATAGACGACGGACTTACTATCGGCAGAGGCGACGGGGTGAACATCGTGGCCGCCATAGGTCAGCTCGCGCGTATTCGTTCCGTCGCGGTTCATGCGCCAGATTTTTCCCGATGATTGGAAAACGATATACCTGCCGTCGCGCGTAACCGCGGACTCCACTTGATTGCCTGGCGCGAAGGTCAGCTGTTTAGACGAATGAAGATCTGAACCGATCTGGAACATGTTGAAGTGATCTCCCACACGGCTCGAATAAAGAATGTTGCCGTCGGGAGCCCAGGTAAGTCCATTCAGGTCCTGGATGTCGGCGGATAGAGCGGGAAGGGCGCTGGCCGTGTCATCGGATGGAGCAATCCAAAAATCACCCGATTGAACAGTCTGCACGGCGGCAAGAGATCTTCCATCGGCGGTCACGCTGAGAGCGGAGTAATCGCTTAGGTCGTTCGTGACCCGAGAGACTTTTCCATTTTGGAGGGAGATACGCCAGATCTGGAGCGCATTTTCGGCGTGCTCGCTGGCGAGAACGAAAGCTTCGAGACCATCTCTGGACGCGACGATAGGTCCAGTCCAGGCCCAACCGCGTGAAGCCACCGCTCTTTCGGCGCCATCGGCGAGCTGCACTTGCGTCAGGTGAAAAGCCTGACGGTAATAATCGGCGGAGTTTCCCGTAAAGCAGAAGATCGATCTCCCGTCGGACGCCCAGGCTAACCCGCGAAGCGAGAAGTAGTTCGGCCTCTTGCGCCTGGCAATCTCGTGAACAGCGGTCCCATCAGAGTTGGCGACGGTCAAAGCCGCTTCCCAGCGAGTAAGATTCATCCGAACGAAAGCGAAGTGCTGGCCATCCGGGGAAAAAGCCACCGGCCCTGAAAGGCCATCGAGCAGCTTGACGGCGGCTCCACCGAGCACCGGCACGCGATAGAGCGCGAGTACGCTATCTTGGCCCGCTCTGCTGTAGTAAAGATAGTTTCCATCCGGCGAAAAAGTAAGGCTCGAGTGCCTACCCGGTTCGGGCTCCAGGATGCGGATATCGGCGGACGTGGCAACCTGACTGATCCATACGCTTTGTCCGTTCGCTTCGGTAAGCGAGTAGGCGATGTATTTGCCGTCCGGAGAGATGGCGGCATCCACAACATGCGCACGTGATGTTAAACGCCTGATCTTCATCCGGTCGAAGGCAGAGAAAGCTTCGGGGCGTGTGATCTCGCGAAGTATCCAGCCGAGGGCCAGCGCACTCGCAACCAGCGCCAGCGATAACCAAAGGCGCCGGCGGCTCCAGTTGAACGGAGCTTCCGGCGGGTGAGAGTCCAGGAGTCCGACACCGGTCACCTCAAGCGGCATAACTTTGAGGGAATCGCGCGGGTTCTCCCGGTAGGCTTCCGCAGCGGACGTCACCTCTGGCCGGAAGCGATAGCCTTTTTTAGGAACAGTCTCGATGTAAGCCTGACCATTCTCGTTTAGACCAAGCGCTTTTCTCACCAGCGAGATATTGACCGACAGACTCCCGTCTTCGACGAAGCTATCGGGCCAGATAGCAGAGATTAGCTCGTCACGAGTGACAAGCCGGCCGCTGTTTTCCAATAGATAGACAAGAGTTTCGAAAGCTTTCGGAGGGAGAGGAAGGGGTTTTCCCTCGCGCAAAAGAATGTGGTCAGCTGCATCAAGACGGAACGGGCCAAACTGAAACTGCTGTCTTTTCAGCTGCATAGCCGACGTAAGAAAATCTTAAGAGATTCGAAAGACATTCTTGAGCCCTTCCCAAGGACTCTCCGGGAGAATCAGGCCATAACTATAGCCGGACTTGGGCACTGCCGATTGTAACTCAACAAGATCGGCGGTCCTCGGCCTGGCGAGGTTGAATCTCGCCTATCTTACAGGGGAAATTACTATGAAGCAAATCTACGTTTCGCGGCTGTGTGTTGTTGGGATGGCTGTTTGGATGACACCGGCGTTCATAAATGCCGCCACTTATAACTTTCAGAAGATCAACAACAACACGGATCCGAACTTTAACCAATTACTTGGCATCAACACGGCAGGGACAATAGCCGGATACTTCGGCGACGGGCCGACCGTCCCTAACAACGGGTTTACCGTCGCGCCGCCTTATGGACAGGCCAACTTTACGGCCGAGAACTATCCCGCTGCAGCCCAGACGCAGGTCATTGGGATAAACAACTCCGGCACGACGGTCGGTTTCTACGGCGATGCAGCGGGGAATAACTTCGGATTTGTAAACCATGGAGGGACGTTTACGTCTGTGTCGAATCCAAGCACGCCCTCAAGCGGCACGATGACGAACCAGTTGCTTGGGGTAAACGACAGCAATCAGGCTGCCGGGTTTTATGTAACGAGCGGCGGGAACGCGCAAGCTTACACGTACAACATCTCGAGTAAGGCTTTTACATTGGTGAATCCGACGGGGGCAACAGCGAGCACCGCGACCGGGATCAATAATGCAGGAGACATCTCGGGATTCTTCACGGCCGCGAACGGGAACACGGAAGGCTTCTATTACAACGGAAGTTCTTTTACCGCATTCGAAGCTCCGGGTTCAACAAATACAGTGTTCTTCGGGCTTAACAATAAGGGCCAGTTAGTCGGAGATTACGTAGATGCGACCGGTCTGACAAACGGATTGCTTTACAACGTGATGACGAATACGTTCACCACCGTAAACGACCCTAACGCATCGGCGACTGCGGCATTCGACGTAACGGGAACCACAATTAACGGCATCAATGACGCTGGGCAGCTGGTTGGATTCTATTCCGACGGGACGCACGTGAACGGTTTGCTCGCGACAGCAACGCCCGAACCTGCATCGCTGGGATTGCTCGGGATGGGGGCTCTTTTGGCGCTCGGAGGATATTGGAAAGCCAAAGCGCGGAGGTTCTAGACGGGTACTGAGATCAGCGAAGGCCGGCCAAGCCGAGCGTTTCGACCTCGCGGTTGAGACCTCGCGATCGTAAATCTTTGACGTGCTGAAGGGCCGCGAGCGAATCGTTCTCGCGGCCCAAAGCTTTGTCTGCTTTTGCGAGTTGATAAAAGATAGAGGGTTCAAGAGGGTTGAAATCGGCGGCCTGCTTCAACAGTGCCGCCGCTTGCGTTGTTTGGCCGAGAGCCAGGTGCGCTTTTCCGAGATAGAAGTATACTGCCCAAGCTTCCGGCGTGAGCTGGCGAGCTTTATCTAGGTATGGAATACCTTCCGCGTACTTGCCATCCTGCACTAGCGCACCGCCGAGGAAGTAGTTGGCATCGGGGTCGGCAGCATTAGCTGCGAGGATCTGCTTGAGACGGGTGATGGCTTCGGCAGTGCGACGTTCGCTGAGATAGACTTTTGCGAGTTCCAGTTGCACGCCGGGCGTGGCGGGGTCGAGTTCAAGCGCTTTGAGAAAGTAGCCGTCGGCCTCTGGGAAGCGCTGGGCGTCGTAGTAAGTTTTGCCGAGGGCAAAGTTTGCCTGGGCGGGACTCGCCGCCGTCGTGAATAGCTCATCGAGAACTGCTTTTGCTTTGTCGGGCTGTTTGTCTTTGATGTAGCCGACGCCTAACAAATAAAGAATGCCGGTGTTGTGTGGATCGTTCGCGCGAAGGGTCTCAAGTTCGGCGAGGGCGGGCGCGAGATCGCCTGTGTAAATGCGGCAGGCCGCGAGGAGTTCCTGGGCTTGAGCGTTGTTTTTATCGGCCGCGACTACGTCAACAAAGAAGGGAAGCGCGCGGGCGTGGTTGTCCTGCTTCAGGTAGGCCAAGCCGAGGTTCAGTTCAAGAAGCGCATCGTGAGGACTGAGCTTTAGAGCGCGGCTGTAGATGGCAATGGCTTTAGCGGTCCGATTGGAGCGCGAGTAAACGACGCCGAGGTTGCCCATCGCGCCGAGGTTGTTCGGATCGGCCTTGAGGACCTCGAGAAAGCCGTGTTCGGCGGAAGTGTAGTCGCCGGATGAAAGCGCCTGCGCTGCACGCTCGAAGATTTGTTGAGGAGAGTCGGAGGCAAAGAGCGTGGCGCAGAGCAGAACAAGGCAAACGGGCGGCTTCACTTGCTGTTTCTATGTTAGCCGCCCGTTCTGTATTTAGAAGTAGAGTTTCAGTCCCAGTTGGATGGTGCGCGGATCGCGGGTGCCGGTGATCTGGCCGAGGCCGTTCACCGTTGAGGTGGTAATCGCTGCGCCGGGACCCGAAGCAGTTGCGTTAGTGTTCACGCCGGAGAATTGGGTGTGGTTGAAGACGTTGAAGACTTCAAAGCGAAGCTGGGTTCGGATGCGCTCGCCGATGTTGGTGTTTTTGAAAAGCGACATGTCCCAGTTGTTGATGCCGGGTCCGGTGAGGATACCGCGGCCGGTGTTGCCGGTGGTGCCGTCGAGGGGCTGGCCGAAGGCGAGTGGGTTGAACCACTCCTGCCAGGTTCCGTTGCCTGCTGTCGAGCCGCCGATGTAGTTGGCACGGACAGCGCCGCCCAACGTGCCCTGGTTGCCGTTGGAGTAGATGGTCAGAGGGAAACCGCTCCAGAAGCGCGTGATGCCGGTGATTTCCCAGCCGCCCGCGACGGTGCGGACGAACGTGCTGTGCCCGTTGAGCAACGGCAAGTCGTAGACGTAATTCGCGTTGAAGACGAACTTGCGATTAAAGCCTGCGGGTCCGTAGTTGAACTGGCGGTTCTGCCAGAAATCGATGTTGGTGGTGTCGGTATCGACTATATCCATCGCACGGGCCCAGGTGAAGTCGGTATTGAGAGTGAGGCTCTTCGAGAAGCGGCGGGTAGCGCGGGTTTGGAGAGCGTTGTAGTTGCTGTTCGCGCCAAAATCGGTGTAGCTGACGGAGTTGTATCCGAGATAGGGCCGAATGGCACTCTGTGTGTTGTGAGCAGCAACTAACGGGTTGTTGCCAGGCGCTGTGGTAGTGCCAAGGGGCAACTCGTTTAAATCGTAGGTGTACTGTAAATGCCGCGCGGCGTTGCCGACATATGAGATGTCGAGAGCAATTTGACCGGGAAGCTGCTGCTGGAGGCCGATGCTCCAGGAATAGATGGTCGGGATGTGGCCGTCTGGATTGGCACCGATCGCGCCAGAGGGATAAAGTACCCCGGAAGACACGAGAGCCGGAGAAACGTTATCTACTTGACCGCCGTAGAGAGTGGGCGTGTAGAGCAGCGGGTAATTCCCGAGTCCATCGAAGCTGTTATGGTTCTGGCGAATGCGTTCGTAGAAGATACCGCCGCCCCCACGGAGTGACGTTTTGCCGTCGCCTTTGGGATCCCAAGCGAATCCAAGGCGAGGACCGAGGTTATCCCAGCGATGCTTGACGCCGCCAGAGGGGAGACCTTTGCCTTCCTGAATCATGCCGTTTGCGGCATTGCCGGAACCGGGAATGATGCTGCCGGCGAGCGGACCGGTGGTTTGAATACTCACCGCCTGCGCTGGATTATAAGCTGCCGGATCGAAGTAGTACTGCAGATATTTGCCATAAGTCGAAGTTGGTCCGAGATAGGCCCAGCGGAGCCCATATTCGAGGGTGAAGTTTTTCTTTATTTTCCAGCTGTCCTGGGCGTAGAACTCCAGTTGCGTGAAGTGGAAATCGCCATAGAAGCGGCCGTTGCTCTGAGTAAGTGACGTGTAATTTCCAAGAAGCATGTTAGCGATGCCGCTGCCGGTATCACCTGGATTGAGATAGCTGGAAGTGAAGTTGAAGTTGGGGGCATCGGTCCAGGCCGGTTGCTGTCCGTTCAGGTTGTGCTCCCAGAAGCCGCCGAATTTAAGCGAATGAGAGCCGACAACCTTTGAGAGGTTATCTGTATAAGCGAATGTCTTGCCCTCGCTGACCCAGTTTGGCGGAAACGGGGAAACACTGCAGCTGGAACCGCAGTTGATACTTGGCAGGCGGTTCAAAGTGTTGGATGCGGGGAACAGATCTGAGTACTTGAAGCCGAGGGCGCTTTCCGTGTATTGGCTCGGGGTCAAGGCCTTCCACGTTTACCACCTGCGTGAGGTGGTTGTAAGTGAAAATCGCTTCATTGGTTAGAGTCGGCGAGAAGACGTTGATCATGTTCCAGGACCAGCTGGCGCCGGGCTTCTTGCGGTACTCGGGAAAGACTGGAAATGAGTTGCCGGAGAAAATACCGTAACCTTGGCTCTCCTGCTGGGCATCGTCGACCCAGCGGAAGAACATGTTGGTTCTGGAGTTGACGTTGTAGTCGACGCGCGCGGCTTTCTGATCTTTGTCGAAGACGTAAGTGTCTTGGAACGGAACGCGTACGTAGCCCGGGATGGCGGGACTAGGCGGAAGATTGGTGAGGCCGCGCAGTGCTCCGCCGAAAACTTTCTGGAAGGCAGCGGCGTTTGCACTGAACGCGTTCGTCGGGACGATGTTGCCGGGATACGGCGTACCGCCGATGATGTTCTGGGCGGAGTCGCGGATCACGGTTCCCGGTTCGAACACAGTGCCTACCGGATACTTGCTGCCATTTAGCGAGGTGCCGGGAATAATGGCGCTGCTGAAATTTCCGCTCAGCAGAGCAGCGCTAGGCGTGTCGTAGTAGCTGTTGCCGTTCGGACGGCTGGCACGCGTGCCCTCGTAATTGAAGAAGAAGAATACTTTCTTATCGGCCTTGCGCGAGACCTTGGGAATCCAAAGCCATCCGCCGAGGTTGCCCCCAAACTGATTGAAGTGGAGCGGCGACTTGGGAGCGCCCTGCAGATTGTTGAAAAAGGAATTGGCGTCGAAGTAGGAATTGCGCAGGAACTCATACGCGGTGCCGTGATAGGAAGAGGTGCCGCTCTTCGTAACAGCGGAGATCAGAACGCCCGGGTTGCGTCCGTATTCGGCGTTGAAGACGCTGGTTTGGACTTTGAACTCGGCGACGGCATCCATGCTGAGTTGGGTGTATTGCCCATCGTTGGCTCCCGCGTCCGTGTTGATGCTGCCATCGAGAAAGACGTTGTTATCGCTGCCGCGGAGGCCGTTGACGTTGAAGGAATCGGTATTGTTGAAAGCAAGGCGAAAATCCGAAGCGTCGTTCGAGACAATGCCGGGAAGCGTTCGCAACAGAGACTGCCAGTCACGGCCATTGAGACTTTGCTCGGTCACCTCTTTGGATGTGATGACAAAGTTTTTGTCGGCGGTTGCGGTCTCGATGAGCGGATTTTCCGCATTGACGACTACCGTTTCCGACGTGGAACCGACCTCCATCTTGAGCGTCTGGAGATTCATGGTCTGGTTTACGTCCAGAACAAGCCCAGTCCTCTCGATGGGTTTCATTCCGGCGCTCTCCGCTTTGACGGTATATGTGCCGGGGTCAAGAGGGAGCAATTGAAACTCGCCATTCGATCCCGTGACGGTCTTGCGGACGACGACGCCTTTGGTTTGATCGATAGCGCTGACGTTGGCGTTGGCGATGGTTGCGCCTGAGGGGTCCTGAAGAACTCCCTGGATTACGCCGGTTTGGGAAAATGCCGGCAAAGAGCAGATGCTGAGTGCCAGAAAAAGACGAAGAAAAGGTATTTTCGCTCTTAAACGTGAAAAACGAATAGCTTGCATACTAACCTCTGATGAAGTGGGAACGGAGAGATCCATTTCCAACTAATTCCAAACTGTATTGTTTCCGACTAGTATATACACCTATATTCACGGACACACTTTTTCATTACATGAAAGTCGCTACTTACAACGTAAATTCGCTTAGACGACGGCTGCCGTTGGTGCTCAACTGGCTCGAACGGCATAAGCCGGATGTGATGTGTCTGCAGGAGACAAAGGTGCAGGATGCGGATTTTCCTACCGAAGCGTTAAAGAATGCGGGGTATTATTCTTCGTTTCGCGGGATGAAGTCTTTCAATGGTGTTGCCACGCTGACTTTGGAAAAGCCGGAGCGAGTGATCCACGGATTCCATGGCGATGCAGATAACGACGATGTTCGAATTTTGCAAACAGTCGTAAAAGGAATTCCGATAGTTAACACTTATGTTCCGCAAGGGAATTCGATCACTTCGGACAAATACGTCTTTAAGCTGATGTGGTTCAAGCAGCTTCAGCAGTATTTCCGGACGCATCTCGATTCACAAAAACCAGCTATTTGGCTTGGCGATTTGAATGTCGCGCCTGAACCGATCGATGTTTATCATCCGGATCGGCGCGTGAACGATGTCGATTTTCATATCGACGCCCGGAATGCGTACAAAGAGACCGTAGGGTGGGGATTTATCGATGTTTTCCGGCAGCTCCATCCCGATCGCGTGCAGTATACGTATTGGGATTATTACCGGAAAGCTTTTGAGCATAACTGGGGCTGGCGGATCGATCACATACTCGCGACTAAGCCTTTAGCTAGCAAGTGCAAAGCAGCTGATGTCGACCTTGCGCCCAGAAAAGCAGCGGAAACTTCGGATCATACAGTCCTTTGGGCCGAGTTCGATGGATAGAAGCTACTCGGTGAAGGCTCCCGTGAGCTAGCTGCTTGCATCCAGGTTTCATCCCGTACAATTCGAGATGTAATCCGTGCTTACAACTGAAGGGAAACGCGATGAGTTGGCGCGCATCCTAAGCGAGGTCTTTGGATTCCCAGCTTTTCGCAGCGGGCAAGAGGCGGTCTGTCGAGCCGTTTTAGACGGCCAGGACGTGTTGGTCGTTATGCCGACCGGATCGGGCAAGTCGCTTTGCTACCAATTGCCGGCGGTGATGCGTGGCGGCGCGGCGCTCGTGGTGAGTCCGTTGATCGCGCTGATGGAAGATCAGGTCGCCAAAATCAACGCCATGGGGTTGCGGGCCGATCGCATTCACTCGGGACGGACTCGCGAGGCGTCGCGGGCCGCTGCTCTGGCGTATCGGGACCGTAAGCTCCAATTTCTGTTTATCGCTCCGGAGCGGTTTTCAGTGCCGGGATTTCCTGAGTTTTTGGTCCGCTCGAAGCCTTGTTTGATCGCGGTCGATGAGGCACACTGCATTTCGCAGTGGGGGCATGATTTTCGCCCGGATTACCGCATGTTGCAGCGTTATCTACCGATGCTGCGGCCGGCTCCCGATCATCGCCTTGACCGCGACGGCCACGCCGGTAGTACAAAACGATGTGGCCGAGCAGCTCGGTCTCGAACGGCCCTTGCGCTCGATTCAGGGATTTCGGCGAAAGAATATCGCGATAGAGGTGGTTGAAGTTCCACGTGGGGCGAGGCGAAACGCTGCCGTCGAGATTCTTCGCGAAGCGTCGGCGCGACCCGCAATCGTATACGTTCCGACGCGCAGCGAGTGCGATTTGCTGGCGGCGGATCTGGGTGGGTATTTTCGAACGGACGCTTATCATGCGGGACTCGGCAACGAACGCCGGCAACATGTCCAGGAAGAGTTTCTGGCCGGCGGTTTGGAGGTGATTGTCGCGACCATTGCGTTTGGGATGGGCATCGATAAGCCGGACGTACGAACGGTGATTCATACGGCTCTGCCCGGCAGCATGGAGGCGTATTACCAGGAGATTGGCCGCGCTGGACGCGACGGAGAACCGAGCCGCGCCATCCTGATGCACTCGTACGCCGATCGTCACCGGCACGATTTTTTCTTTGAGCGCGATTATCCGCCGGTAGAGGTATTGGATGAAATCTACAAAATGTTGGGGTCGAGGCCAACGGCTAAGGACGATTTGCAGAAGCGCGCTCGAATGGATCCGGATCTGTTCGATAAAGCGGTCGAAAAGCTATGGATACATACCGGAGCGACGATCGATCCTGAAGAGAACATCGCTATTGGAAACGCGGCCTGGCGCGACTCTTATCTGAGCCAGGGTGAGCAGAGGTCGGCAAAGCTGGAACTGATGCTGCGCTATGCGGCGGCGGACGAGTGCCGCATGGCTTCGTTGGTTCGGTATTTCGGCGATCGGAGCGACACAAACAATTGGTGTGGAATATGCGATTTCTGCGCGCCCGCCGAGTGCGTCGTCCAGCATTTTCGCGAAGCGACCTTTGCAGAGAATCGCACGGCGCTCAAGGTGATTACTGCCTTGGAGAATTTATATACCAGATCCACAGGCAAACTGTACAGCGAGGTGTGTTCCCCTGCTGAATTCGACCGGGACGAGTTTGAGGAGTTGCTGTCGGCGATGGCGCGGGCTGGTTATCTCGTACTGGCGGAGGGAGTGTTCGAGAAGGACGGAAAACAGATTCGCTATCGGACAGCGCGCCTCACGCGCGAGGGCGAAGAAATCGACCCGGCCCAACCGCTTGAACTGCAGATGCGGGAGAGCGAACGCGAACAGCGGATAACGAAACGCGCGCCTCGGGCTGCAAAACAGATGCGGCCTGCGGCTCCGCCAAACGCGGCGGACGAGCCGCTAATCAAAGCTCTTCGAGATTGGCGTTCGGCTGAAGCCAAGAACAAAAATCAGCCGGCATTTTGCATATTCAGCGACAAAGTGATGCGTACTATAGCGGAAGACCGTCCCGTCATCGAAGAAGATTTGCTCGCGATCTCAGGCATTGGACCGGCTTTCCTGAAGCGCTACGGGGCCGATGTTTTGAAGTTAGTCAAAAGCTTTGAGCCGAACGGAAATGCGCCGGACTCTTCTGCGCCGCAGCGGGTAGAATCGTAACTTCGATCAGAAGGCCAGCGTGCGCAAATTGAGCCTGCTCCTGTTTTTGTTTACGGCGATCCGTACTTTCGCGCAACTGCCCCTGACGTCCGATAATAAGCGCGCGTTTTCCGGGGCGTTCGACAAAGACGCAAAGAGTGATCCGCTCGACTGTCACATCGAGCCCATGAAACCGTTTTTCGATTTTGCATTTCGCTTCGAAATCGGCTACGTCGCGCGCTGCTCGATCCGGCAGTTTGAGGGGAAAGCGACCAACCTCGGGGCGCTCCTTCGAATCAGTCCCGAAGGCGCTCGGCCTTCCTTCCTCGGGCAGCGCCTTACGTTGCCGGATATCTCGCCGGAGATGAGAGAGAAGATCCAGTGGCAGCATCTCAACGCGGAATTCGAGTTTAGCGGCGTATTTGCGGCGGGTGAGGGCGATTACGCTATCGACCTGGCGATCGTCGATGGCCACCACCGGGTTCGGCGGAAGAGTTGGCGCGCCAAGGCATTCGTTCACGGCAAAGAACAGCAAGCCACACAGGCGCTCAAACCCGGCGCGATTGCGGCTATTTCTCTTCCTTTTTGGAAAGGCACTTCCACCGAAGGCAACGGCCTGCATTTAACCGTGCTGCTCGATGCCGCTCCGATGAACCCGTATTCGCGAAGGCTGCGCGCCTGGGATGGAGCGTTCTTGCTCGGCAGCGTGTCTTCGCTGTTGCGCCACTTGCCAGTCGCGTCCGTGCGGCTGGTGGCCTTCAATCTAGATCAGCAGGCGGAGATCTATCGGGACGACGACTTCGATCATAGCGGCCTTCTTCGTTTGGCGCAGGCTCTTAGCAAGTTGGAACTGGGAACGATTTCTTATAAGACTCTGCAACGGCAAAACGGCTGGGCAGGCCTTCTAGTCAAGCTGGTGCGGGAGGAGACCGTAGCCGAACACCCATCCGATGCGGTGATATTTATCGGCCCGACGAACCGAATTGACGCGAAAATACCTCCAGAGTCGGTCAATATAGCCCGCCGGAACGACGTTCCTGTCTTCTATTTCGAGTACTATCCAAGAATAGGCAGCGAATTTCCGGACACGATTCAACATCTGACGGACGCTCAAAAGGGTACGACATTTCGAATCCACTCGCCAGGCGAACTTGCGGACGCTATCGGGAAAATGGAGAGGAAGTTGAACGTCAAGGCCGGACTTGTTCGTGAATCACAGTAGCTAAGCACATCCGCTGCCGGGCATCAATGTTCTCAAAGCTTGTGAGCTAACCGGCTCGAAGGTGCAAAAAGGTCGGCGAACGGCAACCAACAATTACTTCCTGGCGTGAATGCCTGGTCAAGCTCCCTCCGCGATCGTGGCGTGAGCAGCACAATATCGGCATGAACTGATTGCAACCGGTCGATCACCTTGATCAGCTCTTGATAGTCACTACCCTCGAACGACACAAACATCAGCCTGCTGATTCTTGTCTTGAAAACTTCTTGCAGCAAACGAGGTAGGCCGTCGAGTGGCATCGGCATCCCATTTACAGCCAAAACTCCCAGTCCACTGAGTGTTAGCACCACGTTGAGGTCTCCATCGCCGATAGGCGCAGGCAACGGTTGGCATTGTGGCAACAACGCTACAGGCAGACCTTGAATCGGCGGTCGTTTAGCAAGGTCGCCAAAGACAAAAACGAGCATCAGCGCACAAACAAGGGCTGCGCACAGCAAAGTTGTAGGCGGGAGCTTCAGCATATAAACTTGACTCCGGCCTGGCGCTGCAAGTTCCCGTCGTGGAAATGCTTCATCGACCAGACCAGCTTTCCCGCGTTACGATGAAGTGTCGTGAAACGCCGCTTTGTCTTCGCTGCCGCAGCGGTAATCTTCCTGATCCTTTTGAGCCTGATGATCATCCAGGGCTCGTTCAGCTTCCCATTCAAACCGGCGGACGTGCACGAGACGATCGTTCTTTCAGCCGTCTCCACTCTGATCTTCATCCTTGCCGTGACGCTCGCATTTATGCTCTTCCGCGCCGGCGTGAAGTTGTACATGGACCGGCAGAAGGATCGCGAAGGTTCGCGCATTCGTTCCCGGCTGCTGCTGGGAGCTCTCGCGCTCACGCTTGCTCCCACGCTTTTTTCCGCGCTCTTCAACTACTTTGTTCTAAACCGGACCCTCAATAAATGGTTTACACAACCGGCCAGCGGGATCAGGATGAATCTGGAAGAGCTGGACCGTTCTTACCGGAAAGAAGCACAGGAACGCGCGCAGGCGCAGGCAAACTGGGTTGCGCTTTTGCCGCAGGTTCGTGACGCCGCGCAAACCGGGCGGATCGATGCAGAGTTTTTCCGGGAGTTATGCCTCAAAGCAGCTATCAGGCAGCTGATTCTGGTTCCCGACGGCGGCGTTCCCATGCTGTTGTATCAGCTGTTCGAACAGCCTAAACATACGATGCTGCAGGCTAAAGCCGATGTACTCGGGGCCGGGCGGCACTTAGGACAGGTGACGGTTATCACGAACCTTGCCATGGATCCCGCCGAAAAGGAGACAGCGATCCAGTCGTTCATAGACCAGCAAATGCACCTGAGCAGCCATAAGAAATTTTATGGGGACACTTATTTTCTTTTGTTGTGCCTATTGACGCTATTCGTGCTTTTCTTTGCGGCCTGGTCGGCGCAGATCCTGTCAAGGCAGATCAGCGTGCCTATATCGGCCCTTCTGGGAGCCGCACAAGAGGTCCGGCGCGGCGATCTCTCCTACCGCGTGCAGGTGAGCGCAATCGATGAATTGGCCACTCTTGTGAGGGCGTTTAATGCGATGACAAGCGAGCTCGAAGGAAATGCGCGGGAACTGGAGGCGCGCCGCGAATTTACCGAGGCGATTCTCGAAAGCATTCCGACGGGGGTAATTTCGGTTTCGCTCGACGAACGCATCGAACGAGTCAATCGCGCTTTGCGGGGCATTTTTCCGCAGAATGCGATCGTCTCCGCCCGCAAGCTCGACGACCTCTTCTCTCCTGACAAACTGGCAGATATCCGCTACGTGTTAAACCGCGCAAGACGCACCGGTTCGGCCGCTTGTCAGCTCGATATAGAACGCGAATCGTCGGTTCTTCACCTTGCCGTTACCGTCGCTTCGCTCGAGGAGCAGCGTGGGTTCGTTATGGTTCTGGAAGACACGAGCGATCTGTTACGCGCGCAGAAAGCTTCAGCGTGGCAGGAGGTGGCGCGGCGCATCGCTCACGAGATCAAGAATCCGCTGACTCCTATTTCGCTCTGTGCGGATCGAATGGCTCGACAGTTACGCAGGCTTGCCCTGCCGCCCGCATCCCTCGCCATTCTGGAAGAGTGCACGCAAACGATTCAGGGTGAGGTGCAGACAGTGAAGTCTCTGGTCGACGAGTTTTCACGTTTTTCGCGTTTTCCCGCCGCGCAGCCCGCGCCCACCGATCTTAACGAAATCGTGGAGAGTGCGCTTGCCGTGTTCGCGGGCCGGTTGAGTGGAATCGCGCTCTCCACGGATCTGCAGCGCGATCTGCCCCAGATTCTCGCCGACCGTGAGCAGATCAAGCGAGTGATCGTGAATCTGGTGGACAATGCCGCTGAGGCTATGAAGGATTCGCTGGTACGAAGGCTGCATGTGGCGACAGAACAGACTTCGGCCGATGCAGTGGAGCTTTCAATTACAGACACCGGCTGCGGAGTTTCGGCGGAGGATAAAGAGAAGCTTTTTCTTCCTTACTTTTCGACGAAGGGCCGGGGCACGGGATTAGGGTTGGCGATCGTGAGTCACATTATTACAGAACATCAAGCGCGCGTGCGCCTGGAGGATAACAAGCCGGCCGGGGCGCGGTTTATCGTCGAATTCAGTACCTTAACCGCGAGTGAGATGAGTGGCCTGTTCAACCTCGAAGGCGCACATCCAGCTACCTTGAATACGTGACCTCTAACGATGCCTGAGAGCGAACCAAGAGTTCTGATCGTAGACGACGAAGCCAACATACGCCATTCGCTGCGGGGTGTCCTGAGCGATGAAGATTACGTCTGCACAGCGGTCGACAGTGGTGAAGCTTGCCTCGAAGCGCTCGAAGACGACTCGTTTGAGGCGGTGCTGCTCGACATTTGGATGCCGGGCATGGATGGATTAGCCACGCTCGCCCGGATCCAGGAGATCCCGGTGGAGACGCGTCCCGCGGTCATCATGATCTCGGGACACGGAAACATCGAGACGGCCGTGAAGGCGACGAAGCTAGGCGCGTTCGATTTCGTGGAAAAGCCGCTCACGATCGAGAAGGTTAGTGTCGCGCTCAAGAATGCGGTCCAACAAAGGCGGATGGATCGCGAGATTCAGCGGCTGCGTGAAAACACCACATCGCCGGAGATCATCGGGGATAGCGTGGCGGTCAAGGCGCTGCGCCAGCAGTTGAAACTCATGGCAGGAACCAACGGCAGAGTGCTTATTTACGGTGAAAGCGGCACCGGCAAAGAGTTAGTGGCTCGGGCGCTCCACAAATTGAGCGCGCGGGCAGACGGACCATTTGTCGAGGTAAACTGCGCGGCTATCCCGGAGGATCTGATCGAAAGCGAACTCTTCGGACATAGGCGAACGAATCTGAACGGAACGGCCGACCACAAAATCGGGAAACTGCAGAAGGCGCATGGTGGAACTTTCTTCCTGGATGAAGTGGGCGACATGAGTCTTAAGACTCAATCGAAACTACTGCGGGCGCTCGATGAACATCGTTTTGAGCCGATCGGGGCGCCGCAGTCGATTCAAGCGGACGCGCGCGTGGTAGCAGCGACAAACAAGCATCTGGAGAAGGAAATCGAGCGCGGCAACTTTCGGGAAGACTTGTTTTACCGGCTAAACGTAATTCCGTTTACCGTGCCGCCGCTCCGCGACCGAGCGGAAGACGTGCCCCTGTTGGCGGCTCATTTTCTGCGCGAATTTACGACCGCTTATGGGCGTAAGCCGAAAGAGCTCAGCCAAGAGGCGATTGAAGTTCTGGTCGAGTACCATTGGCCAGGGAACATACGGGAATTGCGGAATCTGATGGAGCGGATCGTTATTCTCCATGGGCAGCGAAGAATCGAAGCGCGGCATTTACCGCTCGAACCCACGCGTAGGTTGCAGCCGGTTAAGGCCGGGGACGGCGTCGGCAGTCTTCACGAAGTAAAGGAAGCGGCGGAACGCGAATACATCCTGAAGAAACTGGATGAGACGAATGGCAACGTAACGCGCGCTTCGGAGCTTCTCGGTTTGGAGCGTAGTAACCTCTACCGCAAAATGAAAGTTTTGGGCATCGCTCCCAAAGAATAGACGACGATTTTTACCGGCCTTTTAGCATGTCCTCGCATCGTAAAGATGCACTATGCCTGTAGAGCCCGAAAGAATCTCCAAGCTGAACTCAAACGAGGACCGGCCCGACGCCGAATACGTTTTATATTGGGCTCAGATGAACCGGCGGGTGGATGCAAACCATGGGTTGCTCTATGCCGTGGAATTGGCTAACAAATACAAGCTCCCGGTGTTGTTTTATGAGGGCTTGACTTGCACCTACGAATACGCGAATGATCGCCTTCACACCTTCATTCTGGAAGCTGTACCGGAAACGGCGCGGCGGCTTGCCAAGGCGGGAATCGGTTACGTATTCTATCTCAGGCGCACAAAGGCTTCCCGCAATGACGTCCTGTACGAGTTAGCGCGGAAGGCGGCGGCGGTGGTGACGGACGACTATCCGACGTTTATTGCACGCACGCATAATAGCCGGGTTCCCGCCAAGCTTGATGTAGCTTATTACGTTGTCGATTCAAGCTGCGTTGTTCCGATGTCGCAGATTCCGACTCGGCAGTTTGCTGCTTATACGATTCGGCCCAAGATCAAAAAGCTCTTGCCGAAGTATTTCATCGAGCCGGATGAGCTCCGAGTGAAGCGAAGGTACGAGGGTCCTCCTTCCGAGTTTCATACCGAGGTCACGGAGAAAAACATCCCGGAGCTGGTTTCCACGTGCGAGATCGATCATAGCGTTACGCCTTCCCTTTCTTTCAAGGGAGGCCGCATCCAAGCAGAAAAGTTGATCGACTATTTCTTAGACCGGAATCTGAGGCATTATGCCAGGGATCGGAATGAGCCGAGCGAGCATGCGACATCGCACATGAGTCCGTATCTTCACTTCGGCCAGATTTCGTCACTAGAGCTTGCACTTCGCGTACGAGACTACGTGCGTGAGCGCAACTTGATTGCGGACGAGTATCTGGAAGAGTTGATTGTGCGCCGGGAACTCGGATTCAACTACACGCGTTTCGTCGAGAGGCCGGGCAGTCTCGAGAATTTGCCCGATTGGTGCCAGGAAACCATGCGTAAGCACGAGCCCGATCTGCGCGAGCAGACTTACTCGGCGAAGCAACTGATCGACGGTGAGACGTACGATGCGCTCTGGAACGCTACTGAGAAAGAGATGCTGCTACGCGGTAAGATTCACGGTTACTATCGCATGTACTGGGGCAAAAAGATCATCGAGTGGACGCGGCACTATCAAGAGGCAGCCGATATCATGATCGAGATTCATGATCGGTTTGCCCTAGACGGTCGCGATCCGAATACATACACAAATATTCTTTGGTGCTTTGGGCTGCATGACCGTGCCTGGCCCGAGCGCCCCATTTTCGGGAAGATGCGTTACATGTCTCTGGAAGGCATGAAACGCAAAACCAACACGGAGGCGTATATAAGCGAGATTCGAGAGATGGAGAGGACGGGCCGCGATGTTGCCAAGCAGGTTTGAGCTTTGTAGCCAAGTTATATCTCGATGACGTACCTCCTTACTGGGGCCAGCGGGTTTGTCGGGCGCACTCTGGTGCAACATTTATTGAACCAGGGAGATTCCATTCACTATCTGGGCCGCAAACCTTTCCAGGCGCTTCCGCAAGAGGCCATTTTCCACTCATGGACAACCGGTGAAGTACCACAGTTGCAAGGCATCGGCCAAGTTGACCGCGTCTTTCATCTTGCGGGCGAACCCGTTGCTCAACGCTGGACTGACGAGGTAAAAAAGCGAATTTACAGCAGCAGAGTTGAAGGAACCCGCAATCTGGTAAACGCGCTTCGGAAGCTTGAACACCGGCCTTCTGTTCTGGTTTCGGCCTCGGCAGTTGGCTATTACGGCGATCGTGGAAGCGAGATCCTGACCGAGTCTCAACGGCCGGGAACCGATTTCCTGGCGGAGGTCTGCCAAGGATGGGAACAGGAAGCCTTTCAAGCGCGCGATCTCGGTATGCGAGTCGTTCCGGTCAGGATCGCCACCGTTTTAGGCCGGACTGGAGGCGCGCTCGAGAAAATGCTTCCACTGTTTCGTATGGGAATCGGAGGCAGATTCGGAAGCGGAAAACAATGGATGTCTTGGATACATCTAGACGACCTCATCCGACTACTAATTTTCGCAGCGGATAATGAAACACTCAATGGACCGTTGAATGGCAGCAGTCCGCAGCCACTGACGAACGCGCAGTTTACAAAGGCACTGGCGCACGCGCTGCACCGGCCCGCTCTCATCCCGGTTCCAAAGTTTGCAATGAAGGTGCTTCTGGGAGAGATGGCAGACTTTCTATTTACGAGCCAGCGAGCAATCCCGCAGGCTGCAGAACGGGCGGGATTTGCTTTTAAGCATCCGAATCTTCAAGAAGCTTTGCAATCGCTCGTCTGACGTAAGCAGCCATGGCGCGCATCGTACTGAATACGTTTGGCTCGCTGGGCGATATTCACCCCTTTCTAGCGATCGCCATTGAGTTGCGTCGGCGTGGACACCAGGTGACTGTTGCTACATCCGAAATCTATCGCGCCAAAATTGAAGCCGAAGGTGTGGCATTTGCTCCCGTACGTCCAGATCTGGGAGGCATGCTCCACGACACGGCGCTCATCGAGAAGGTTTGGGATGCACGTCGCGGAACAGAGTATCTGCTGAAAACGGTCATTCTGCCGCACATCGAAGAATCCTTCGAAGATCTCGATGCGGCAAGCCGTGGCGCCGACCTGCTGATCACACACACGGCCGGGTTCGCGGGTCCGATCGTTGCCGAGTTGCGGAAGTTGCCTTGGCTTTCAGCAGTTCTCCAGCCTATGGCGTTCTTGTCGGCTTGCGATCCGCCCGTTGTTGCGCCCGCGTCATGGTTGAAACACACATACCGGTTCGGAGGTTGGCCATTTCGATTTGGTCGCCGAATCGCGAGATTCACTGTGACTCCGTGGATTGCGCCGATCCGGCGTCTACGAGCACGGCTCGGAATGCAGACACCGAAGCATCCTTTTTTCGAAGGGCAGTTTTCACCCCGCGGATCGCTCGCTCTCTTCTCGCGTTATTTCGCGGAAAAGCAGCCGGATTGGCCGCCGAATTCGCACCCGACGGGCTTTGTTTTCTACGATCAGCTTGGCGCGGGGCTCGGTGCTTACGCGACAGATTCACAAAGCGTCGTCGCCCAGGGCTTAGCCGATTTTCTGGCGAACGGGCCTCCGCCCGTGGTATTTACTCTTGGCTCTTCAGCTGTCATGCACCCGGGTGACTTCTTTCACCAGAGCTTATCGGCCATTCGCCGGCTAGGCGTTCGAGCAGTGTTGCTTGTAGGCCGTGAATCGCTCGACCGGTTTCGATCCCAGGACGGATCCGTTTTCGTGGCAGACTATGCACCGTATTCTTTACTGATGCCGCACGCATCGGTGATCGTGCATCAGGGCGGCATTGGAACGACAGCGCAAGCACTTCGAGCCGGTCGGCCGATGCTTGTTGTTCCCTGGGCTCACGACCAACCTGACAACGCAGAGCGTTTACGCAATTTGGGAGTTGCTCGAGTAATCCGACGCTCGAAATACAGTTTCGCGCTCGCAGCGCGGGAACTTTTAGACCTGTTGCGCAATCCCGGCTACCTGGCACACGCAACAGATCTCTCGAAAAAAATGGCTGCCGAACAGGGACTCAAGGCCGCCTGCGACACCATTGAGGCGGCGTTGTAGATCTCTAAATAACTAACGCTTTTTGCGAACCAGGCGCCGCGCTTTGCGAACAACGGCTGGGGTCGCCACAAACGCTTCTTCGACTAACCCCGCCTGCTGATCGGTGTGAACCTTATGCGCTCCCGCAGCAGGACTGGCCGCTGTTGGACGACCGATATAACGAAGCTGACGCCCGTGCCCTCCGGGGTTGATCACAGACTGCATCTGCTCCTCGACGAAATACCAGGCACCCATGTTTTCCGGCTCTTCCTGAACCCAGAACAGTTCGGCGGCTTCGGGATAACGGCGAAGAATGTCGGTGAGACGCTGCAGCGGGAACGGATAGAGCTGCTCGATACGGATAATAGCGACGTCACTCCGGCCCAACTCCTCGCGCTTGTTGACGAGATCGTAGTAGACCTTGCCTGAGCAAAGAAGAATACGGCGAACCTGATGGCCAACGTATTGGGGATCGCCAATAACCTCCTGGAAAGCACCGCTTGCCAGTTCTTCGAGGCGCGACGAAGCCTTCGCGTACCGAAGAAGAAATTTGGGAGTGAACACGATGAGCGGTTTCCTCAGCCCCCGCCGGTCCGCCCCGCAATGCATTTGACGCCGCAACAGATGGAAGTACTGCGCCGGAGTCGTACAGTTGCAGACCTGCATGTTGTTTTCTGCGCAGAGCTGCAGGAATCGCTCGATGCGAGCGCTCGAATGTTCCGGGCCTTGTCCTTCCAGCCCGTGCGGGAGGAGCAACACTAAGCCGCTCGGCTGATTCCACTTCGCCTCCGCGGAGACAACGAACTGATCGATGATGATCTGCGCGCCGTTTACAAAATCGCCGAACTGTGCTTCCCACATCACCAGCGTAAGAGGATCGGCGACGCTATAGCCGAACTCGAAACCCATGACCGCGTACTCGCTCAACAGGCTATCTACTACTTCGAACTTGGCCTGCTTGGGGTCGAGGTGCTTAAGCGGCACATACCCTTCGCCCGTCTCGAAGTCGCTGAACCCTAGATGCCGCTGGGTAAACGTGCCACGAGACACATCTTCACCGCTCAAACGGACTGGCGTGCCTTCCAGCACCAAACTTCCGAATGCCAGAGTCTCGGCAAATCCCCAGTCAATCGGGGCGCCGCGAAGAACCTCACGCCGGCGATCGATCAACGATTTCAGCTTCGGATGGAGTTTGAAGTCATCGGGAAGAGTCGTGCATTTCTCGATAACCTTGACCAGCGTGTTGTAATCCGCAGCGGTAAAAGGACTCGGTTGCAGAATCTCTTCTACCGGAACCTCAGCGAATTCTTCGATGGTAAATTCTTCGCGATGCTTCTTCGCTTCGTCGTAGGTCTGGTTCAGACGGCTGCGCACCTGAGAACGCAAGCTGTCTAAATGCTCCTGCGTGGCGAACTTGTCACGCACCAGGCGTTCGGAGTACTGCGTCAAGACGGTCTGCGTGTTCTTGATTTTGCGGTACATCACCGGCTGCGTATAGCTGGGATCGTCCGCTTCATTGTGCCCTTGGCGCCGATAGCCGATGATGTCCAGCACTACGTCACGTTTGAAGCGCTGGCGAAAATCGTAAGCGAGTTGCGCGGCCCGGAGACACGCCTCGGGATCATCCGCGTTCACGTGAAAGATAGGGGCTTGGACCGAGAGCGCGATGTCGGTGCAATAGTTGCTGCTGCGGCCGTCCAGCGGATTGGTGGTGAAGCCAATCTGGTTATTGGTGACGACGTGGATCGTTCCGCCGGTCGTGTAGCCCTCGAGCTGCGACATCTGCAGCACTTCCGCCACCACACCTTGACCGGCGAAAGCCGCGTCACCATGGATCAAAATCGGTAGAACGCGTTCGCGCTTTTCATCGCCGATTCGATCCTGTTTGGGCCGAACAAGACCCTCGACAACCGGATCGACGGCTTCAAGATGGCTCGGATTGAAAGCCACCGAAACCAGGATTTCCTTGCCGAGCGTCGAGCGATGAATCCCGCTTGCGCCCGAGATGATACTTAACGTCACCGGACCCTTGCACGCTCTCGGGATCAGGGTTGCCGTCGAATTCGGAAAATACCTGCGTCATCGATTTGCCTACGACATTCGCAAGCACGTTAAGCCGTCCGCGATGGGCCATGCCGATCACCGCTTCGTGCGCGTTTTCGTTAGCAGCACGTTCCAGGATTTCGTCGAGGGCGACGATCGTGCTTTCCAAACCTTCTAAGCCAAAGCGTTTCTGCCCAACGAAACGAGTCTGCAGAAAATGTTCGAACTCTTCAGCCTGAATAAGGCGGCTCAGAATGCGGCGACGAACGGCTTCTTCGATCGGCCACGCGTTCATCGTCCCTTCCATCCGGTCCTGAAGCCACTGCTTCTGCTGTGGATTCTGGATGTGCATGTACTCGATCCCGATATAACCGCAGTAAGTAGAGCGCAGCCGGTCGAGTATCTCACGCAGTGTTTCGTACGGCTGCATGTAAGAGCCGATCGCTCCACTCGGAGCCTTTACCGCGCCGGCAAGGAATGGGCGGTCTAAATCCCAGATCGAGAGACCATAGCTAGCCGGATCGAGCTCGGGATGGTAAGCGGTGCCGGAGCCTAACGGGTTAGTGTTCGCGAGTAAGTGTCCACGAATCCGGTATGAGTTGATTAGGTTGATGACGGCAGCTTCTTTGGCGACATCGCCGTTAATCGCGCCGGTTCCGAACCGCCCCGGTGTTATCTGTTGGTCCGTTTGCCAGCGCATCGGCATGTACGGAATCGTCAAATCGCGGAAGAGCGCTTCGTAAAACCCGTCTTCACCCAGTAAGAGCTTCTGCAATTCGGCCAGAAAAGAACCGGACTCGGCGCCTTGGATAATACGGTGATCGTAGGTGCAGGTAATCGTGAGAACCTTACTGAGACCGAGGAGCGCGCGCGTTTCCTCGCTTGCCGCGGCAAATTCGGCAGGATAGTCGATTACGCCGGTTGCGATGATGGCGCCCTGCCCTGGCATCAAGCGCGGAATCGAGCCGAGCGTGCCCACGGTACCTGGATTCGTAAGCGAGATGGTGGTGCCTTCAAAATCCGAGACCTGGAGTTTATTGGTCCGTGCCCGGGCGACGATGTCATCGTATGCGGCAACGAACTGCGCGAAGCTCATTTCGTCCGCGTTCTTGATGTTTGGAACCTTGAGCGATCGCGAGCCATCCTTGCCCGCCACGTCTACCGCCAGCCCGATGTTTACCTGTTTCCGCACGACCCGGAAAGCTTCGCCGCCATTTTCCGCAAACGCGTGATTGAGGGCAGGATTCGCTTTGACCGCTTTCACAATGGCCCAGGCGATGAGATGGGTGAAACTCAGCTTCCCGCGGCCCTGCAGAGTGCGCTGCTTGTTAATGATGTTCCGGTTTTCTTCGATGACCCGAACCGGAATCTGACGCTGCGAAGTAGCCGTCGGTATCGACAAGCTTGCGGCCATGTTTTCCGCGATGCGCGCAGCGACACCACGTAGCGGAATGAGTTGATCGTTAGCTCCGACCGCTTTATTCTCCTGTTTCGCAGGAGCGGTCGGTGCCGTCTTTGCGACTTCGGCGGACGCAGCAGCAGAAGGTTGAACTATTTTTGATTCCTGGGGAAGCGGAGTGGGCTGCGGAGGTTCCTGCCGCGTGGGCTCTCCCGGCGAAGGTTCACGCTCGGGAATGACCGGTGTGGGCTCTCGTTCCGGCGGCGCCTGGGAAGGAGGCTCGCGCTCCGGCACCACCGGCTCCGGAGGTTCCTGCATCGGAACAGCGGGGCCGTAAGGCGTATCGGCTGTGGCGGGTTCGGCTACTGCAGCAGCGGTCGCGTAAGCGGACAGCGATTCGACCGGCGAGGTTGTCGTTTGCCCCCCGTTTTGATAAGTTCCGCCGTTCTGTGCCGAAGCTTGGAACAGGTCGCTCCATCCTTCATCGACACTCTTGTGATCGAACTGATACTGCTGGTAAAGTTCGTCTTCCAACCAGCTGTTGATACCCAACGCGGGGTCATTTGCTTTCGGCATGTCAGTAGTTTGAGGTCTGGGGGCTTTTGAAACGAAAGCGCGGGCGAGAGCTTCGCGGCTTCGATTCGTCCCGTGCTTCCGTAGTAGACTCTTCAGGGTCGCTCAGAGAACGCCCACCGATATTTATTGTAACGAAAGATGTGGCTTTCGTAATCGCCCGCGACTCTCCCCATCTCACGATCACGGTTCGCTTCCGCCTTGTACACTGAACATGAATGACCCTGGAAGAGTTAGAAAGAGAGTACGTTGCGCTCCGGCAGCAAGGTGAAGCTGTTCGGAGCTATCTTTGACGCGTCTGCCAAACAGCGCGAGATAGACGGCCTCGAAGCCGAAATTAACAATCCCGATTTTTGGAACCAACCGGAGAAGAGCCAGCGCGTTATGCAGCAGCGCAAGCGCCTGCAGGAAGCGATTCAGGACTCACGCTCGGTCGCTTCAGTCGCCTCGGATATCGAGACGCTGTTCGAACTTGCCCGCGAAGGCGAGCAAGTAAACGGCGATATCGAGCGCGAAATGCGCGCTTTCGAGCAGACCCTCGAGAGGCTCGAGACCGGGATGCTGCTATCGGGCGAGAACGACTCGCGCGACGCGATCGTTACGATTCATCCGGGCGCAGGCGGAACCGAGTCGCAAGACTGGGCCGAGATGCTTTTGCGCATGTACCTGCGTTGGGCGGAGCGGCACGGCTTTACCGCCGTAATGACCGACCGGCTTGAGGGAGAGGGCGCCGGCATCAAGTCGGCCACCGTGGAAATCAACGGGGAGAATGTATATGGCCAGCTTCAATCGGAAGTCGGCGTACACCGCCTGGTTCGTATTTCGCCCTTCGATGCAAACGCGCGCCGCCACACCTCGTTCGCCTCGGTTTTCGTCTATCCGCAGATCGAAGACGACATCAACATCGACATCAAGCCGGACGATTTGAAAATCGACGTCTTCCGCGCGAGCGGCGCTGGCGGTCAGCATGTGAACCGGACGGAATCTGCCGTGCGCTTCACTCACTTGCCGACGGGCATTGTTGTTCAATGTCAGAACGAGCGCTCGCAGCATAAGAACCGGGCCAGCGCCATGAAACAGCTTCGCGCCAAGCTCTACGAATATGAGATGGAGAAGAAGCGGGCCGCGGACCAGAAGCTTGAAGATACAAAGCTCGGCATCAACTTCGGTAGCCAAATTCGCAGCTATGTCCTGGCTCCCTATCGCTTGATTAAAGATCATCGAACAAAACTGGCCATCGGCGATGTGGATCGCGTGCTCGATGGCGATATCGATTCGCTTTTACATGCCTTTCTCGTTTGGCAAAAAACCGGCAAAACAGCGGGCGACAGCAAGGACGAACTGCCCGATTAAAGCATGATTGTGAAATCGGACGCGGAAGCGATTGAACGCGCTGCCGCCATTATTCGCGAGGGCGGACTGGTCGCTTTCCCGACCGAGACCGTCTATGGCTTAGGCGCAAACGCGCTCGATACGAGACGCGGTCGCGAAGATTTATGAAGCCAAGGGCAGGCCTTTTGCCAGTCCGCTGATCGTCCATGTGGCCGACGAAGCAATGGCGCGATCGTTAACGACCGAATGGCCGATCGCCGCTCAGCAGTTAACTTCGCGCTTTTGGCCGGGGCCGCTCACCTTAGTTCTGAAGAAGGCTTCCTTGCTTCCGGATCTGGTCACCGCGGGTCTCGATTCCGTAGGCATCCGTATTCCGGCGCATCCGGTTGCACAAGCGCTCATAACAGGCGGCGGGCGTTCCCATTGCCGCTCCCAGCGCAAACCTGTTCACGCAGATATCACCCACCACGGCCCAACATGTCGAGCAATCGCTTGGCGCACGCATCGACATGATCCTCGACGGCGGCCCGACCGAGATTGGAATCGAATCGACAGTGGTCTCGTTAAGGCGAGTGCCGCCTGCCATCCTTCGTCCCGGGATGATCTCTCAAGCGGATCTCGAGGAGGCAACCGGCTTGCGATGGGAACGGGAACTCGATGTACCTCACATCGCGGAGGAACCGGCGGAATCACCCGGTTTGCACCCGCGTCACTACGCCCCACGTACACCGTTTTTCGTTCTTGCGCCGGGAATGACTCCAAGTCAAGGGCGCGGCAAGGTGATCAAGCTTCCCGTCTGATTCCGCTGCCTATGCAAAAGAGCTATATGCTGCGCTGCATCGGGCCGATCGCGAGAATTGGGACTGGATTGCTGTCGAAAAGCCGCCCGAAACGGCAGGTTGGGAAGGCATTCTCGACCGGTTGAAACGGGCGAGCAACGCTTTAAGCTGAAACCAGTTCGAAAGCTTTCCGATGATCGCTGAGGAACTGCTCCAATCCTTTTTCGCTCAGTGGATGATGGAACATCTGTTCTAAAACCTTATAGGTGAGAGTGCTGATCTGTGCGCCGGCTTTAGCAGCATCCACCACCTGGCGCGGTCCGCGAATCGACGCGGCAAGCACCTGCGTTTTGAATCCAAAATTGGAGTAGATCTTGACGATATCCGTGATCAGCTCGATTCCCGGCCATCCGGTATCGTCGAGACGACTGACAAAGGCGCTAACAATGTAAGCACCGGCCTTTGCCGCAATCAGAGCCTGCGCGGCACTGAAGCACAACGTCACATTGACCCGAATGCCCTCTTTTGAGAGGACCGAAACCGCCTTGATGCCTTCTTCTATAAGCGGAACTTTGACAACCACATTCTTATGGAGTCTCGACAACCGCCGCCCTTCTTCGATCATCTCTTTGGCCGTGGAGGAAACCACTTCGGCGCTCACATCCCCTTCGATCAGGTCACAAATTTTACGTACCTGATCCTCGATGGGGACACCTTCTTTTGCAATCAGACTCGGGTTTGTGGTGACTCCGTCAATAATGCCCCAGGCAGAGGCGTTTTTCAGCTCCTCGAGATTAGCTGAATCGAGAAAGAACTTCATTGGCTGTGATGGTCCGTGGCTCCGTCGATACTGACGCACCAAGATCGTTCACGGGTACGGGCCCAAACCTAAGACTAGATAGTATCACCCGGATAGCATTGAGAAATGCCCCAGCCGCCGCCCGATTTGCATATTTTACCTGCCCAAATCCATCAGGTGCCGTTGATTCTAAACTTCATCCGTAAGCTCGCCGCGTACGAAAAGCTCTCTCATGAAGTGATTGCAAATGAGCAGACTCTGCAGGCTTTTCTATTTGGTCCGCGCCCAGCCGCGGAAGTGATCTTCGCATACCTGGGCGAGCGGCCGGTCGGCTTCGCACTTTTCTTTACAACCTTCTCTACATTCGTCGGCCGGCCCGGAATCTATCTCGAGGATCTATTTGTCGATGAGGATTGCCGCGGGTTGGGTATCGGAAAAGCTTTACTTCGGCATTTGGCGAAACTCACAAGGGATCGCAACTATGGACGGCTCGAATGGGCTGTGCTCGATTGGAATCGCCCATCTATCGATTTTTATGAAAGCCTGGGCGCCCGGCCGATGGACGATTGGACCGTTTACCGTCTCGCCGGCGAAGCTCTCGAAGACTTGGCCGCAACCGGCTGACGACCATTTCTTTACCGATGCCTGCGGCGGCATGGGACGCAGGTGCAGAATCATCCAATTGATGCCGACCGGTCCCGCACCTGTCCAAAGCGGGAGCAAAAAAGATTTCCGATCTGGCATGACATAGAATATCTATGTCATGCCAGGTGCTAATAAGCGAGACGAGATCCCGCCGGGAACTCTCGACATGCTCATCCTAAAAGTTTTGTCGCGCCGCAACGATCAGCATGGATTCGAGATCGCGGAGCAGATTCAACGCATTTCCGGCGACATTCTTCAGGTAGAAGAAGGCTCTCTGTATCCATGCCTGCAGCGAATGCTAATGAAAGGGTGGGTTCAAGGAGAATGGGGAAAAACCACTGAAAACCGACGAGCCCGCTATTACCGACTGACGACGGCTGGAAAGAAGCAATTGGCAGAACAGCTAGAGCGTTACGAGCGAATCAGGCAAGCGATTGCACGGATTGTTCAACCCGTTTACGAGACCGGCGTATGAGCGCAAGCGAGTTGTGGAGGCGACTTCTTTTCCTTTGCCGCCGTAATCGAATGGCAGAGGAACTCGAAGAAGAGATGCGGCTGCACACCGAGCTGCGCGCGAATCGCTTGCGTGAAGAGGGCATCGATTCTCACGAGTCTTTCTACGCAGCGCAGAGGATATTCGGAAACAGAACGTTGCTAAAGGAGGCGAGTGGAGAAATGTGGGGATGGATATCATTGGAGCGGCTTGTGCAAGATTGCCGTTTTTCTATGCGGATGTTGCGCAAGAATGCGGTTTTCAGTACCGTGGCGATTGCAACGCTCGCCTTGGGGACCGGGGCAAACGCATTGATGTTCACAGTTATCGATTCGGTGCTCCTGCGGCCTCTGCCATATCCTGATTCGCGCGAGCTTGTATACATCAACACGACGTATAGAAATGGCACTGTGGGCTCCACATCCTTGCCGAATGTTCTCGATATGCGGGCGCAGAGCCAATCGTTCTCAGCAATAGCCGCATATCAGGAAAAAAGCGTTTCGTTACGCCTGCCAAACGGGGAAGCAATTCACAGTGCCGGCGTCGCTACGACCGCCAATCTCTTCGATGTGCTGGCCGTACATCCGACATTGGGGCATGGCTTTTCAGCGGGGCAGGATCAGCCCGGTAAGCCTTGTACCGTCGTTCTGGGCGCGGGACTCTGGCGGGAGCACTTCTCGGGTGACTCTCGGGCTATTGGGCAGAATCTCACTGTTGATGGACAAGCGTGCACGATTTCTGGCGTGATGCCTAGCGGTTTTGCATTTCCCTCGCGAGATGACGATTTCTGGATTCCGCTTCAACCCACACCGGCCAGCGTGCACCGCGGCCTGAATTTCCTCGGTGTGATCGCGAGGCTGAAATCCAGCGCCAGCGTCGGAGCTGCGCAAACTGAGCTGAAAGTCATTGCACAACGCCTCGAAAAGGTATACCCGGACGACAACAAGAGTGTTGGTTTCGGAGTAGAGCCATATCAAGAGAAGATTACGGGCGATATTCGCCCCGCTCTGTTTGCGCTGCTAGGCGCTGTGGCCGTTCTGCTGTTGATCGCATGCGCCAATATTGCGAATTTGCAAATGGCGCGCGCTCTTGGGCGCAAACGCGAGATGGCGATTCGTAGTGCGCTTGGCGCGGGAAGAATACGGGTGGCCAGACAGCTTTTCACAGAGAACATTATTCTGGCGCTGCTTGGGACCGGCGCGGGGTTAGCATTGGCTGCCGGTTCTCTTGGCCTACTGAAGCGGCTTGCAAGGGATACGATTCCGCGCATTCAGGAAGTTCATTTGAGCAAGGAAGTTTGTCTTGCTATGTTGCTCGTCGGCGGTATCTCAGCGCTGGTTTTCGGCCTCGCCCCCGCCTGGCATGTAGTACGTCAGAATATCGAGACCGCTTTACGCGAGAGCGCAGGCACTGTTAGCAGCAGCCGCAAACAACAGCGATTTCGGGACGTGCTTGTAGTTGCCCAGTTGAGTCTCGCCATCACGCTACTTGCCGGGTCGGGCTTGCTGCTTCGCACGCTGTATCATCTGCTTCATACGAATCCTGGCTTCGTCGCCGAGCAGGTTCTCACTTTGCAGACAGCCGTTTCAGAGACAGAGGATGCGAACAAGAATTTGGCGACCATCATCTATGAGCCGGAATTGGATCAGATCGAGCGGATACCGGGAGTAAAGGCAGCCGGCTTCATCACTTTCCTACCGTTGAGCAACGGGCACGCTACGGCGGCGTTCCTTATCAAAGGCCGCCCGAGTGCGAACCCGGAGACTAACCCTCAGGCTTCGCTGAATGCGGCAAGCGATGATTATTTCCGCTCTCTCGGAATCGCGCTTCGTAAGGGTCGGTTCTTTACCGGAATAGACATGCTAGGGAAGCCACGTGTGGCAATCGTGAACGATGTTTTGGCAAAGCGCTATTTCGCCGGGCAGGACCCGATCGGGAAGCAGATCGCATTTGACGAATCTGATTTCAAATCCAATCCGATCACGATTGTCGGCGTGGTGAGCGGCAACAGGCAAACAGGACTGGCGAATCCCCCGGATGCGGAATTGTATCTCGACTTTCGGCAGGTGCCGCCGGCATCAGTATGGTCTCAATTTCTGTTGAAGCAAATCATGAGTTTTGTGATACGCACAAACGGCGATCCTGCCACAGTAGCCAGCGATGTACGGCGTGTCATTCATCGAGTCAATCCTGGCCAGACTATTTTCCATGTCGAAACGATGGAGGATATCGTCTCGGCGTCTGTGCAGAACCGGCGGCTTAGCGCGATTCTTCTAAGTGTGTTTGCGGGCCTCGCTCTGGTTGTTGCGGCGGCAGGATTGTACGGAGTGCTTTCCTTTCTGGTGACGCAGCGAAGGCGTGATATTGCGGTCCGCATGGCGTTGGGTGCGCTACAGAGTGAAATTGTAAGAATGGTTGTTGGGCGCGCTCTCGCCCTGTATGTGATGGGTCTCGCTACAGGGTTAATAGGAGCCATCTGGTGCGGACATCTGCTGTCGAACATGCTGCCCGGAATTCAGCCCTGGGACCCAATTGCGCTTGGCGCCGCTACCGCCGTTCTGCTCCTCATCTCCTTCCTAGCGGCTTGGTTTCCGGCGCGTCGTGCAGCCTCGGTTGATCCATACCTCACGCTCCGGACCGAATAGCCGAAGATTGCAAGGATGCGAGTCGGCTTCCTTCGTCTGCCTTGCGCCCCTGATACCCGGTTACCGCAAACTTGACCGTCATTAACATTCCAACAAACGAGGGCCGGACGTGCGGCTGATCGAAAGCCGGCAAGCGTTTTCCGATTTGGAAAGGACTTCCCACCTCTCTGGCAAGCGAAAACCAAAGTTTTAGCGTTCTGCTTTTTGGATTCGGGGTGCGTCGCATGCACCCCTGCTCCCTGGCGAAGGCGGGAGGTAGCAAGTGCAAGCTTAGGGTATCCCCCACCCTTGCAACGAAGTGGAAAGGGCGGAGCGCAGCGGAGGTCTGCACAAGCGACGCGCGGAAGATTGGGGAGACGGCTTGTACGCGCGAGAGGGCGGCGCCCTATTAGGGACTTATTAGGGACTAGAGGAATGAATCCTTCCGCTGAAGTGACCTCAGCCTCAATCACTGGTTTCTGCACATCGTGCGACTTACAGATGATTGATGTTTGGGGCCTTCTGTTAATCGTCTGTTCTTCGGTGTAGCGTTCTTTACGTGGCATCCTAGTAGAAGGGAGGCGTTTTCTCTGCTAGACTGTCTTGTAGTCGCATGCCTCCACGCCGCTCTCCAGAAAATGGGATTGATCTCCTGCAGGGAACTCTTGACATGCTCATCCTGCGTACTCTACAGTGGGGACCGCAGCACGGGCACGGCATCGGCATTGCCATCCGCCAAAGCTCGGCGGACCTGCTGCAGATTGAGCGCGGTTCCCTTTATCCGGCCCTCCACCGCTTGGAAGGGCGCGGATTGATCTCTTCCGAATGGAGAAGTTCCGACCTCAACCGGCGCGCAAAATATTACAAGCTGACCGCTGCCGGGAAGCAGCAACTCGTGGCTGAGCAATCCAAGTGGAAGCTCATGGTGAAAGCAATTGCACGTGTCATGCGGCCGGCAAAGGAAGGCTAACAGGTGGAATGGCGCTTCTGGCGATGGAAACAGCGCGACAACGATCTCAACGACGAAATTGCTCACGACTTGGCTGCTGATGCTGAAGAGCGCATTGGCTCCGGTATCCCGCGAGCAGAAGCCGAACTCGCCAGCCGTCGCGACTTCGGCAACGTTTTACTGCTGAAAGAAGACGTTCGCGAGATTTGGATTTGGGCCTCACTCCAGAGGCTCTCACAAGACGTTCGCTATGGCTTGCGGACGCTACGATCTAACCTTTTATTTACCTCAATGGCGGTGCTCTCGCTGGCTCTGGGAATCGGCGCCAACACAGCCATCTATAGCGTTATGGATGCTCTCATGCTGCGCGCGTTGCCGGTCAAAGACGCGGGCGACCTGGCTATCCTAAATTGGCGCACAAAGATCTCGGACCCCGACGTCGTTCGCGATCACGCCGGACCCGATTACCCCGTGCCTGGCGGCGGGGTGGAGAGCCCCGATTTTCCTTGGCAGGTTTACGAACTCTTTCGCAATCACAACAACTCGTTCTCTACTCTCTTCGCGTACAAGGACGCAGGGCGGCTCAATCTCATTGTCAAAGGGCACGCCGAAGCAGGCTCAGTCGAGTTTGTGTCGGGCAATTTTTTCAGCGGTCTGGGAATCAATCCCGCGGTCGGACGCTTATTGGCCGACAGCGACAACCGAGCCGGGTCATCACAGGTGGCTGTCATCAGTTTCGAATATTGGCGTCAGCGTTTCAATGCAGATCCATCAGCCATCGGCCAGTCCATCAAGCTCGATAACATCCCGTTTACGATCGCCGGAGTGGCCGCACCCGAATTCTACGGAGTGTCTTCAGGCTCGGCGCCGCTGGTCTACATTCCCATTTTCAACCGGCTCGCACTCTTCAATCGCGGCGAAGAGAAGGCTATGTTCATTGATCCGCATAATTATTGGGTGGGCATCATGGGTCGGTTGCGACCCGGTGTCACCCTGGAGCGTGCCGAAACTGAACTGAGCGCCCCGTTTCATCGGTATGTACTGGCTTCTGCTGCCAATGACAGAGAGCGAACCGACCTTCCCGCGCTCTGGATGCAAGAAGGCGGCTCCGGCGTTGACTCGCTGCGCCGACGCCTCTCAAAACCGCTATTGGTGCTCATGACGATGGTGACGCTGATCCTCGCCATTGCCTGCGCCAATATTGCGAACCTGCTGCTCTCGCGATCCGCCGGCCGCCGTCGCGAGATTGCTGTGCGTCTAAGTCTGGGCGCAAGCCGTCTGCGAGTGATGCGGCAATTGCTCACTGAAAGTTTGATGCTATCGCTGCCGGGCGGTCTTCTCGGCCTCGGTGTCGCGGCAGTAGGCATTCGTTTTCTTCTCTGGCTGCTATCCGGTGTCGAGGATGGAATGTACCTGCGAGTCGGCATCGACGGGCGAATCCTGGCTTTCACTCTCTGTATCGCACTGGCGACCGGAATTGTGTTTGGCATCGCGCCCGCCATTCAGGCCACGCAAGTGGACATAACTCCAGCGCTCAAAGAAACACGCGCCAGTTCCCCGCGACGCCGCGGCCGCTTCATCGGCTTAAGTCAGCTTCTTGTCGTCTCTCAAATTACTCTCTCCTTACTTCTGGTGCTGGGTGCCGCTCTATTCGTCCGGACTCTTGCGAATCTCCATTCGGTGGAGGTGGGCTTCAATCCGGAGCACCTGCTCACATTCAGACTGGATGCCAGACAGGCAGGTTATAAAGACGCGCAACTCCGGACACTGTATGCGCGCCTAGATGAACAATTTCGAGCTCTGTCTGGGGTTCGCGCCACAGCTATGTCGGACATGCCGCTAGTTGCCAATTGGACCAGCCGTGTCGGGTTGTACGTGCCCGGAATTCCAAAACGTAAAGGCCGCGGCGGACCGGGGACGTCGCTCGTGCTAGTCGGCCCCATGTTTTTTGAGACCATGCAGCTTCCTATCGCTCTCGGCCGCTCTATCGATGCGCACGATGTAGATGGCGCACCGCTCGCGGCTGTAGTTAATCAGACCTTCGCAAAAAAGTATTTCCCGAACCAAAACCCAATCGGGAAGCAGTTCGGAATCAACTCCGATGTAGCGAACATCACGATCGTCGGAGTGGCTAGGGACGCCCGCTACAGTTCGCTGAAGGACGAGATTCCACCTGTGACCTATCTCGCTTACTTTCAGAACGCTCTCAAGGGTCAACCCGGAAGCGCCATCTTCGAACTGCGGACCGCCGCCGATCCCCTCATGATTGCTCAAACCGTACGTAAAGTAGTCCACGCAGCTGCGCCGCAAGTTCCCGTCACAGACATGATGACCCAAATTCAAATCATCGACAGCACCATCATCCAGGAACGCACCTTTGCCGATCTCTGTGTCGCTTTTGCGGTTCTAGCTCTGGTCATCGCGGGCGTCGGTCTCTATGGCACTATGGCTTACGCTGTTTCACGCCGCACCAACGAGATCGGCATTCGCATGGCGCTCGGTGCCGAACGCCACCGCATCATCTCCATGGTGCTGGGCGAAGTGCTCGTCCTCGCTGTTGCCGGTCTGTCGATAGGCTTAATAACCGCTTGGAGTGCTCAATCCGCCATCAGATCTTTCCTGTTCGGCGTAAAAGCGGCCGACCCGCTCACAATCCTTTGGGCAACTGGAATTCTTTTTACTGCCCTCATTCTGGCCGGCTACGCACCCGCGCGCCGAGCCTCGCGCGTTGAGCCGCTCAGTGCGTTGCGCCATGAGTAACTTCAACATCTGCGGTTACCATTTTGTGCGTAAAGCGATCTCCAAAAGCGCAGTCGGTTTGAATGCTTCCTTTTGCGCTGCTTCTTGGCAAATTGGCCGCAAACGGCTGATGACCATTTTTTCCTATGCTCGCGGGGGCATGGGACGCTGGTGCAGAATCATCCAATTGATGCCGAACCGGTCCCGCACTTGTCCAAAGCGGGACGCAAAGAAGGTGTCCTGCATGGGCATGAGTACCTGACCGCCCTCGGAAAGGGCGGAAAAGACGCGCTCCGCCTCGACATCGCTGTCCATGCCCAGCGTCAGATAGGCGCTCCGCATCGGCTCCGCCCTTGGAATATCCGCGGCCATCAGTTCAGTGCCGCCGATTGAGATGACCGCGTGCAAGACCGCGTCTTTCCACTCCGGGGTTAGCAGGCTCTGGTCTGGCGCCTGCCCGTGCGTCATCATCATGCCGATCTTGGCGTCTAGATGTTTCTCGTAGTAGCCGAAAGCCTCGGCGCACATGCCGGCGAAATTCACATAGGTATTCATCTTCATCGTTTTATCTCCTGCAACACGGAATCGATCTACTTTGGACTTGCCGATGTTCTGACAAAACTGATCGCCATCTCATTAACAACTCGCCAGAACAGACTTCAACCGCTTGTCGCGAAGATACAAACCTCCCCAGACAAAGCAGGCGAAGACCACCGGGAAGAAGATGTTGAACCAGGGACCGTTAACCCTAACCTGCGAGGCGACAGCCCCGCCGAGATAGCCGGTCAACAACACGGCGCCTAAGATAGCAGTGCGAGGAACAAGGTAGAGAACAGTGCAGGCTAGCAGAACGATGCCGATCCCGACAATGTCGGATTCGGCGTAGCCCAACTGCACGGTCGATTGCACTACTACCGGCGGCTTGAAAAGCTTCATTCCTCCGTCCACGACGAAAAACAACGCGGCCCAACCGCTCAGGATGCGGCCCGCCCAGACACGCTTCTTTGAAATGTCCTTTGATGCAGGGTGCATGAGAGATGTCCTCTCAGATATCGAAATGGCTTGTGCGCTCATCGATTATGTCCTCCTCTACCCAGCTTTGACTGCGGCGGCGAGCAAGAATCATCGCTGCCCCATAAAAAACTTGGCGCAGAGTCAGGCGTAAGAAATCAACCAGCAAGAGTCAACGGCAGGTCGAAACGCGGGAACAAGTTCTCGGTGTCGAGAAAGGAGTTCACTCCCGAGATTTGGCTTCCTGCGAGTTCCAGAACAATCAAAGCCCAGGCTTTATGCCCACTCTCAGGGTTTGGCCGGTACTGAGCGAATGCGGGCCAACCACAAGCCGCTGTGGACACCAGCCGGGAGCCCCGGCAGCCGCAACCCAAACCCAGCATCCACGTTCGGACTTCCTCCGGCCCTTTTAGCCACATCGTATACGGAGGCATGCAGAACGTGATGTCCTGGCGCATTAAGGCGGTTAGTCCTTCGACGTCGTAATCTTCGAAAGCGGCAACGTAGCGGCTTAACATGTCCTGTTGAGCTTCCGAAAGTTCCGCAGGTTCCTCTGCGCTGCGCTTCGCCAGCGTCACGCGTGCCCGTTGAACCGCGCTGTTCACTGCAGCAACGGATGTGTCCAGGGTCTCCGCAACCTCGGCCGCGGAGCAGCCTAACACTTCCATCATTAGCAGAGCGGCTCTTTGTTTAGGAGCGAGATTTTGCAACGCAGCGATGAAGGCGAGACGAATGCTTTGCCGGAGAATCGCCTGTTCGGACGGATCTGCTTCTGCCGGTACAACCCTAGCGTCGGGAATCGGCTCGATCCAATAAGCGCCCGGACGTTGAGTCAACGATTCAAGAGCGGGTGCGCCAGAAGACGGCGAGCCCTCTTCGACCGGACGCGCTCGTCGGCCCCGGTCCTTGAGTTCGTCAAGGCACACGTTTGTCGCGATTCGGTACAACCAGGTCCGCGTCGACGCTCGACCGTCAAACTGGTCATGGCTGCGCCAGGCGCGGATCAGCGTTTCCTGCACGGCATCGTCGGCATCGAACGCCGACCCCAGCATCCGGTAGCAGTGCCCCGTCAGAGCGGCGCGGTGAACTTCGAGGTTGCCGAAATCCGTAGTCATCCCAGCCAAACGATATTGTAAAAGGCTGCGCCGCTGCTAATCGTCTGCTTACCGGCACAACGTTGAAAGTCGGTTAAGCTCTTCGCGAGTGAATTCGCCGATTTACAGATGAAAAACGCTAATCCCTTACCTGTTTAACTCCGTTGATCCCAAACATGGCCCAGTTTCGGCCAATAAAATGCTAAACCTAAAGTCACGTAGCTGACGAGTATAATTACGGGTACATCGGATGGAATTGTGCGCGAGGCAATAAAAAAACTTCCCGGAACTCAGACAATTATCGATTTAAATGTTCGTTTCGAGGATTGGTGGTTTGATCTTCTCCATAACACTGACACGTCGACCCAACGAAGCGAGCAGGTTAAGAGGGGCTGGCTGAATGATCCTGAAAACCTCCACTATCTGCCGATTCGCCCGAAATGTGCCCGGCGTGTGCTGAAAAGCATGCCGCCGATCGATTATCGTGAATACACTTTCATTGACCTCGGATCGGGAAAAGGGCGCATGCTACTAATGGCCCAGGCGCTTCCATTTAAAAAAGTAGTCGGCGTTGAGTTACGCAACGAACTGTACAATCAAGCCCTCACCAACTTGCAAAAGAACCGTGCACGGCTGCGTTATTGTCAGCCAGAGTGCTTCAATATGGACGCGACTAGTTTCGAGTTTCCGGATGAGAAGCTGGTTGTCTGCTTAGCCAATCCGTTCGGGCCCGCCATTATGCAGCAAGTCCTTAACAACTTGGGGGCTTCTCTAGATCGTTCTCTTCGGGATGTTGTGGTGGCCATGAATTATCCTGTCTGTGCATTCTTGGTCGATAGAATGCCGCAGCTAAGTCTCGTCACCGGCGGAAGAGGCTACCGAATCTATCGCACTCGCATGAGATAGAGCACCCTATTCGACCGGTATCGAATAGCAAGCCTGCAACTCAGCTCTTATGTAGTTAATGCCCATTCCGGATGGTCCAGACATGGTGGCGAGTCAATTTTGTATTGCGCGCACATGCTGTGTGCTATCGCCACCGCTGTTTTCTTGGCAGACTGCTCGTCGGCATAACGTATAGTTGCTTCGTTAGGCGGAAGGCGCACCAGTTGAACCGTTATCTTCCACTCAGCAGTTGCCAAATATTCTGTGACTTGTAAAGTGAGCGGCGGGCAAAAGGAGGTGAAAGTCCTCGTTGCGCTCATATGCGTTCCCAATCGACCCGTGACCTTGGCGAGACTTGGCCAGTTCCGGCTCAAAAGGATGGATGTTTCGAATAGCTCATTTTGAAATCTGAATATTTGAAAGGCCGGAGTCATACCCGTACCCTGTCTAAAAAGTGCATCACTCCGAGTAAAACAAGTACTTGCGCCACTGGTCATCGCTTCGGCCCAGTAAGCGCATCAGATGCCGGCTGGTATGCAGACTGAACGGCCGTGGCGGTCGCAGCAGCCGGAACCCGGCTTCTTCCGGCGTACGGCTGCCCTTTCGGTTGTTGCAGGGGTGACAGCAGGCGACCAGGTTCTCCCAGGTAGTTTCCCCTGCGCGCGAGCGGGGAATCACGTGGTCGAGCGTCATCTCGCCCGAAGGAAGTACCTTGTGGCAATACTGGCAAGTATAACGATCGCGCATCATAATGTTCTTACGCGAAAGCGCGCGCGTCTGGTGAGGAATTCGCCGATACTCGAGTAAGCGAATCACAGAAGGTACATTTAGCGAACGTCGGGCGGAGTGAATCTGTGCAGGAGCCAATTCTTCGGCCGACGCGACGCCCTTCAGGATCAGGATGACAGCACGACGAGCCGCACAGATATTGATCGGCTCGTAGCTGGCATTTAGAACGAGAACAGGCCTGTGAAGCCGGTCAGGACTAGCCATCTCTCAATTATTCCTCCCTTGTACACCCGTGCACCCGAGCAGTTACAACTCGGTTAAAACTCCGCTAACTCGCCTCCGTACCGGTCAACACGACCGATTTTGGTCGCTTGGCGCTTGACGAAGTCGAGGTGGAACGCTCCGCTAACCCGCTTCGCCGATCGACTCGCGCCAGTGTCAGAACAGAAACGTACGTTGCTCCGGCGTTCTTCAAGGCTTCGGCGGCAGCCCGCAACGTAGACCCGGTAGTAAAAACGTCATCCACCAGCAGAATCCGCCTTCCGGCAATCTGTTCTGGCCGTCGAACCGCGAAAGAATCCTTAAGATTATTCCGGCGCTGCTGCTCATCCAGCCCGGCCTGGGATTGTGTATATCTTTTCCGGCGCAGATGATTCGAAAGCTTCAGCCCAAAACGCCGCGCTATGGGCCTGGCCAGCAACTCGGCCTGATTGAAACCCCGCTCCCACTGTTTGCGCCAATGCATCGGCATGGCGATCACGTGGTCGAAGTTCCCCTCGCGCGGTAACGTCCTTAACAGCAGCCGGCTTAAAGGGTCAGCCAGGCTCTCGACCTTGGAATATTTAAAAAGATGGATTAAGCTCTGGAGAGAACCCTCAAAACTGCCGAATGAATAGGCAGAATCAAAGCTGACCAGCCCTTCCCGGCAAGCGGCGCAGTAGCCCTCCTCGTCCAGTGGATAGGCCTCCACAAAGGGCGTCCGGCAGGCCCGGCAGAAAAACTCCGACGCCAATGGCTGAGGAAGGGAAAGACAGGGAGGACAGACGGGAATACGTGAAAATCCGGTAAGCGGCTCCTCGCAGAGTCGACACTCATCCGGAAAGACTAAATTAAATAGTTGAACGGGGGCGTTCGCGATTGAGCACAGAAGGCCGCTTGGCTTTTGGGTTTGTTTGGCTATGACGGTGCGAGTCGTGAGACTAGGGAAGGCACACCCCCACTAAACCGAAAGTATATAACATACGTCAGGTAAGTGGTGACTGGAGGCCCAAAGTTGCCGACCAACAGCGAACTACAACCGGGAAGGATCAAACTCTGCAAATAGATGGCCTAAGAATTCTCCTCGTTGAGCAAGACAATTCCCGAGCCGATAAGCTCATCGCCCTAATCTCCGCATCCCATCACTCGCCAATCGCAGTAGCAACCCTGGACGAGGCCACGGAAGCCTTGTCTATTCAGAAGTTCGACGTCGTCCTGCTCGGCTCTTCCTGTCCTGGCGAGGATGTCGCCGGTTTCGCTCGGACCCTGCGAGATCTCTTCGAAAGTTCCGGCTCTCGCATCGCATTTCTGTCCTGCTCACCGGATGCCTCCGACGTTTCCCAATTCGACGCACACCTCTCGGATGAGTTCGATCCCGCAGCACTGATCGATCTAGTCGGCCGGCTTTGTTCTTCTGAAGCGGAAGCTTCGGGTGCCGCTCACGCTGGTGGCACTCGTGACCTTCCGGTCTTTAAACCCGACGACTTTGGAGAGCAATGCGCCCAAGAAAAAGACTTGATGGTCGAAATCATCGATCTATTCTTCGCGGAGTGCGAAGCCGAACTTCCCGCCATGGTTGAGGCCCTCGCAGCAGGTGATTTCGAGAGGTTGTCACGCCTGGCCCATACCATCAAGGGCTCACTCGCATCGCTCCACGCCCCCGTCGCCCGCCGCTGCTGCGAGACCCTTGAAGCCGCTGCAAAAAACCGCGACTCTATCCTCTGCACTCAGATCCTCGAAACACTGGCCCGCCATCTCGAGCTTTTAAACAAGCATCTAACGGCTTTTCGGGAAGCCTGTTTAAGCGGCTAACCCTCTGTTACACTGAGTTTGCCCCCGCTGCCGAAGAGCCCTATGAGCTTGATGGAAATCGTCTGTGCCCACAGTCCGGACTCGGACGATGCCTTCATGTTTTATGGTCTGGCCACCAAAAAAGTCCGTTCACAAACCCTGAGTTTTCGACACGTTCTCGAGGACATCGAGTCCCTGAACAAGAAAGCGACTGAAGGCCTCTACGAGCTCACTGCTATCTCCTATCACGCCTACCCTTACGTTGCGGATAAGTATGTCCTGCTTTCAAGTGGATCCAGTGTTGGCGATGGGTATGGTCCTCTTGTAGTCAGCACGAAGCGCATGGGCCCGGATGAACTGAAGGGCAAGAGAATCGCCATTCCCGGAATCATGACCACCGCCTATCTCACGTTGAGGCTCTTCCAGCCCGACTTCGAGCCGGTCGTTGTACCGTTCGACAAGATTCTCGAGGCCGTCAAGGATCATGAAGTCGATGCCGGCCTGATCATTCATGAAGGGCAGCTCACCTACGGCCACGGCGGTCTGCACAGCGTTGTCGATCTGGGTAAATGGTTCCGCGGTAAATACGATCTGCCGCTGCCTCTCGGCGCAAATGCGCTGCGCCGCAATCTGTCTCCCGATGTGAAGTCGGAATGTTCTCGCCTGATGCGCGAAAGCATTCAGTACTCTCTCGACCACCGGGAAGAGGCTCTCAACTATGCCATGCAATTTGCCCGCGATCTCGACCCGAGCCTGGCCGACCAGTTTGTCGGCATGTACGTGAATCACCACACCGTCGATGGTGGTGAGATCATCCCGCGCGCCGCACAGAAGCTATTGGATCTCGGCTTCGAAGCTGGCCTAATCCCACACAAGGTCGCGCTCGAAGTCGTTCGTTAACGTAACGCATGCTATGAAATCTTGTTTTCTTCGGCTGGCGATATGCGGCCTGATGCTGGGTTCGCTCGCCCTCGGACAGAGCGAGGACGGCTATAACTCCAACGAACGCATTCTTCGCATCCGCGAACTCGGCAAGAAAGGTCCGGCTGTTCTGGCAACACTTGAGCCATACCTCTCCGATCCGAATCGCGATATTCGAGTCGAAGCCGTAAAGGCGATCGTCCGCGTCGACACCCAGCAAAGCCTCGACAGCCTCGTCAAAGCTACCCATGACAACGATTCCGAAGTACAGATTCGTGCTACCGACGGCATCGTTAATGCTTACCTGCCCGGTTACGTCGCAAAGAGCGGCCTGACCGGATCTCTTACGCGCAGCACCCGACAGATTAAGGCCTTTTTCTCTTCGCGGAACGACCAGGTTGTCGATGCCGATGTCCAAGTACGGCCCGACGTGGCCGACGCGTTAAGCGTTCTGGTTAGCGGAGGCGCCAGCGTAGATGCACGTGCTAATGCCGCACTCGCAGCCGGTATCTTGCGCGACCGCCCTGCGCTTCCGGCGCTCTCGCAAGCTCTGCACAGCAAAGATAGCGCGCTCATCTTTGAGTGTCTCGTCGCTCTTCAGAAAATTCATGACCCTTCGGTCGGGCCCGATGTCGGGTTCCTCACCCACGACCTGGATGACCGAATCCAGATAACTGCCCTCGAAACGGTTGGAGTTTTAAAAAGTCTCCCTTCCGCGCCGGACGTCCGTTTAGCACTTCAAAGCGCGCGCAACGTAAAGGTCAGGCGTGCGGCCCTCCAGGCATTAGCCATGCTGGGGATTCCGGGAGATCGGCCGTTATTTCTTCAATACGCCGCCGACCGGGATGTCGAACTTCGCGCCAGCGCTCTCGAAGGACTAGGCCGGATCCGCGAGCCGGAAGATTTCCCGCTATTGCAAAACTCTTTCGATGAAGGCGAAATCGATTGGCGCATTCACCTGGCCGCCGCCTTCGCCATGGTCGATGAAGGCAAGGTGGACACTTCGGAGTTTAGCCCGCTTCTCTATCTCCTCGAAAGCCTGCGCACCAAAGCTCGGTCTCAGACCGCATCGGCCTATTTAACGGAATTATCGGCTCGTGAAGATGTCCGGAACGCTCTCGTGAAGGCCATTCCCGAATTGGACAAAGACCAGAAGATTGCGCTCTGTCGGGTTTTTGGAGAAGCAGGCGTACCGGAGTTGGTTCCGGTCCTGACAAATCTCTCGAAGGACATCGATCCCGACGTCGCATTTGCCGCTTCTAAATCGCTACGCATAGCACAAAGCCGCCGACCTTCGTAAAAAGGATCGACGGCTTTGAACTAAATACGTGAAGAGGTTTACTTGGCTTTCTTCTGCTTCTGCTGACCGACACGAATTTTGAATTGTGCTTGCTTAGCGTCCTGGTAAGCCTTGTGATCGTGACGGGTGACCGCATCCTTGAGGTAGGAGTCTATGTCCGTATCGCTGGGCAAAACCGCCATTAGCGTGAAATTCTCGTTGCACGTCGGGCAAAACGGCCGAAAGCGCTTTACATTCGGAATCGACATATCGGCCCTATTTTAGCATCGTTTGGGCGCGTAACGCGTTTTCGACTTCGATTCTGGTCGCGCGCACTTCGGTCTTCGCCGCCTCGCTGTAATTTTGGTCGGCGCGCAAAACAGTAGCGTACTCTTCAAGAAGATTTCCGAGGATCGGGTCTTCAGAGCCGAAAGCACGCTCGCGGATTTTCGTCGCCCTTTGTAGCAGAGGTTCGGCTTCGGCAAACCGGCCCTGACTGAAATAAGCCCTGGCCAGATTTCCTAACAGTAAGCCGGTGTCCGGATGTTCCGCTCCAAGCATGCGCTCATCGATATCCAAACCACGAGAAAACAACGATTCGGCTTTCCGGTAGTGGTGCTGCAGGAAAGCGAGCGAACCGAGATTATTCAAGTCGGTGGCAATTTGAACGCTAGCCGATCCGGAAACTTTTGTGTCGATCTCCAATGCCCGCTCGAAAAGGCTCTTTGCCTTTCCGTAGTTTTTACGCTTTTCAAAGATTGCTGCCAGATTCGTCAGGCCCGCGGCGATATCGGGATGATTGTCGGTCCCGTAAGACCTTTTCATTGTCCGAAGGGAACGTTCCATCAGTCCCGTGGCTTCCCGCCAATCGCCCTGCGCCGCGCGAGCTCTTCCAACGTTCATCCAGGCCGCAGCCGCGGCAAGATTATCGGGCGCGCCGATCTTTTCGAAAAACAACGCCGCCTCTCGAAAGCGTTTCTCTGCGATGGCGTATTTTTTGGCCGCGAAATTCGTCCGGCCTAGCATGTTTAGCGCGTTTCCAAACTCAAAGCTGGTCTGCGAAGGTGTTGCGGGCAGCAGCAACAGAATGTCCTCTGCCAACTTCTCAGCTTCGTCGAATCTTCCCTGCGCAAACAGGATCGCTGCCAGGTCGTTCATGCTCTGCGCCTTCCCGAGGTTCGTTTTTTGAATGCCAAGGCCGCGTCTCGAAGACTCTTCTGCTTTCAAAAGCTTTCCTTGGTTGAGGTAAAGAAGGCTCAATCCCCTCAGAGCATTGATTAAGTCCGGATGATTATGGCCGACAATCGCTTCCCGGTCACTCAGAGCCTTGAGATACAACGGTTCCGCTTCGCTGTAGCGCGCCTCTGCTCGATATACTGCTGCGAGGTTGATCTGAATGCTCGCCAACACGCCCGGATCCACAAACTGTTCCTTGCTTTCCAATTCCAAAGCTTTCTTGAAAGACTTCTCAGCTTCCGGGTAATGCGCTGCCGCATAGAGAACGCCGCCCCGATTATTCCAGTCCACAACCGATAAATCAGCGCTCGCGCCCACAGAAAGCTTGAGAAGAAACGCTAAAAGGAGGAACGTTAGTGTCTTCACAACTCCATCGTGAAGCGAATGGTTAGCGCAATGTCAGTATGAATGCGTAAGCTTACCGTGAGATCTTACGGTAAGGACATCGAAGAGCCGAAACCAATGCGATCAAGTAGCGCCTGGAAGCGTGGCTCCTCTCGAAGCCCGTCATAAGCTGGATGAACCTGCAGGAAAACGACCTGCGACTCGTGTCTTGCCACGGCCCGTTCGATGCAAGTAAGCGCCGCATCCTTTTCCCCTAATCCAAGGTGGATGATCCCGAAGTACGTGGGCGGCACAGAACGACGTGCGGCCACCTGCTGCAACTTTTCCAAAAAGTTCATTGCCGTTGGACGGTCACCCGAGAACGCGTAGGCCTGTCCAAGCGCGGCAAGAATGTTCGGTACTTCACCTGCAATAGCGAGCCCTTTCTCGAGGAATCCGATAGCCTTTGCATACATGCCCTTCTGCATATACGCGCGGCCCATGGCTGTATACGCCTTGTAAAACGAAGGATCGGTCGCCAGCATGCTTGTGAACAATTCGATGGCCTCATCGTACTGGCGCATCAGAGTCCGAAGGAATCCCCGGCCCTCGAGCATGATCGAGGAAAGAGGGTCGAGTCTGATAGCGGCTTCCAACTCGGAGTCTGCCTGCTCGAATCGGCCAAGCACGGCTAGGAAATTGATTCCGTACCAATGGTGCGCCGGCGCATAGCCTGCATTCAGCTCGAGAGAACGTCTAAAGGCAGTCTCGGCGTCACTCCAGGCCCAGTCGTGCAGCGTAACGATCAGCCCGTAAGAAGCGTACGCTTCGGCAGATAACGGGTCCAATTCGAGCGCGCGCTGAACAACTGCCTTGGCCTTCGCTAGAGAGTTAGGGCCATCGGCAAAGCCATGTTCCGCCAGCAAAGTGTAGGTATCAGCCAAACCAGCGTGCGCCGACGCCGAATTACTATCGGCGGCGATAGCCTGTTCGAAACAGACAACGCTTCGGTGCAGACCGTCGGCTGTACGTTCTCTGGCGTGGAAACGGCCTTTCAGGCAAAGCTGGTAACAATCGAGATTGCAACGTTTCGCTTCGGCTGGAACCGTCTCGCCCCGCTGCGCGAACCTGGGCCTTAGTGCGCCCACAATGGCGGAAGCAATAGCAGTTTCAATAACCACGATGTCCTGAAACTCGCGATCGTAAACCTCGGACCAGACGTACTGGTTATTGGATGTGTCAATCAGATGCGCGCTGATGCGAAGCCGGTCGTGTGTTTTGCGAATGCTGCCCCGCAGTACGTAAGCCACATGGAGGCGGCGGCGAACCGTATCGAGCTCGTCTTCTTTGCCACGTAGCTGTGAAGCGGAGTCCCAGGCGACCACCCGAAGCCCCTGAACACGGGTCAGTGCATTGATCAGTTCTTCGGTCAAGCCGTCGCTCAGAAACTCGGCGCCGCTCTCCGAACTCAAGTTTGTGAACGGAAGAATCGCAATCGTCTTCTCACCGATGTCCCTGGATTTTTGCGTAGCGCTGCGGGTACTAAAAACCGGCGAGTAGCGCCCTTTAGGCAATTCGAATACGATCTGGTCCTGCTCCCCGGCCGTCTCGTAGTACATACGAAGTTTAGTTCTCAGGCGGCGAGCCTCGACCCGAACAATCGGATCCAAGCGTGGGTCGTAACCCGATTTGCGGTCAAAAACCTGCACTCCGATAACGTTCTCTTTCAGCTGTGACGCGTTCCCGGCGAGCGTTTCTTCAACCGCAAAACGGAGGAATCGGACCATTCGTTGCGAGTCCGCAAACAAGCAGCTTTTTAGGATATTCGAGAGTTGTTCACGAACGCGAAACGGAGCCACTTCGGAAGGCGAGACTTGGCCCCTGCTCTCGATCTCATCGTCTTCTGACAACAACTGCTTTCTCCCTGAGGGTGGCTGTTTTATTAGAGTCGCATGGTCGCTTGCACAAGGGGAGTGACGTAACCGCCTATTTCGATCCCGTCTTCGCTGCGCTCTCCGTTGATTTGCACGTGCAGAATGCTGCGCCGGCCCATTTTAGTTCCTTGTTCGCTCACGAACCTGGTCCCCGATGGAGCCAAAACCAAGCCGTGTTCGATCATATAGGCGGCAAGCGGACCGGTCGAACTTCCCGTTGCCGGGTCCTCGACGATCCCATATTCCGGAGCAAACATCCGCGAGTAAGCTCCTTCAGGAGTTGGCGCGAACACGAAAACACAAGCAGGTTCAACGCTGGCCCCTTTCAGCCGTTTCAGGCCCGTCGCATCCAACGAAGCGCGATCGACGGCCGCCTTGTTCTTGAGAGCAACAAGAATTGTCGGATTTCCCGCAGACAACAGCTGCGGTTTAGCGGAAAGCAGATCGTTCTCCTCTAGGCCGAGAACTTCGGCGCATAGCTGATGTTCGAATGTTCGTCCTCGTTCAATCGACGGCGTGGTCAGCCAAATAAGGGGACGCTCGCCGGCTTCGACTCGGACAGGTACGGGGCCTACCTTCTCTTCCAGGCTGAATTGAGTGCTGCTCTTCGGCACTAAACCTTGTTCGAGCAATACGAAACTGGTTCCCACCGTCGGATGCCCCGCGAAAGGCACCTCCCGAGCCGGTGTAAAGATGCGAAGGCGCATCGCACAATCGACCCTCGTCGCGCCGAACACGAAAACGGTTTCTGAGAGGTTGAGCTCCTTCGCAATTCGCTGCATTGTCGTATCGTCGATCCCGGAGGCATCCGGAAAAACCGCAAGCGGATTGCCCTCAAGAGCTTTTTCTGTGAAAACATCTACCACGAAGTATTGGAAGGACTGTGTGTCGGCCATCATAAGCGATGAGGCGCGCGAGCGCCTGACTCGCAGTATACTTAGTTAGTTGCCTAATTGTCTATATGGATCTGGAAACCGGATTAAAAGCGCTTGCAAACGATCGGCGGCTCCAGATCCTCGAGTGGCTGAAAAAACCCGCTCAAGAGTTCCCGCCGCAAGTGGACGGGCATCTGGTCAACGACGGCGTCTGCGGCTGTTCCATTGCGGAAAAGTTAGGCGTGAGTCAACCTACGGCCAGCGAGCATCTTAAGATCCTGACCCAGGCGGGCTTTATCGTTGCCAAGCGTATCAAGCAGTGGACGTTTTATAAGCGAAATGAAAAAGGCATCAAACAACTGAAGAGAATGATCTCTGCCGGTCTTTGAGCCAATTCAACTTCAATTGAAATGAACAAAGTAAAACAGGCGAGAGCAGCAGTCCACTCTCGCCTGGAACAAGATCTTCGCTCACTCGGAGCGGCGAGCGTAGCGACCCGAGCGGATCGCACCTCGTAATACATGTAATAATTTGCGACAGCTTACTAGCGACGCCAATAACCGGGGGAGTAAGCGTGGCCGTAGTACCGCGGACCGACCCAATATGCTCCTCGATAAGGCGGCCGTGCCCAGTATCCAGGTCGCCAGGCGTATCTCGGACCCGACGGATACCAATAGCCCCCAACCCAGCTATATCCCGGGCCTGGAGCATAAGGCGCCGCGTAAGCGACAACCGGCGGGGGTGGCGGGGGCGCATAGTAACCACCTCCGACGTTAATTCCAAACCCGAAGCCAATACGTGGGCCGGCAAAAATAGAGCTCCCGGCTAACAGGAACAATGCTAGTAATTTCGATTTCATGACCTTTCCTCCTGACTGGCGCTTGTCATCTCCTGAACTTCGCCAGTTCTTTGTTTTGCAACCGTAGTGATGCAAAACCCGTGCCACTCGTAAATTGTTGACACCAGAAGAGGTTCGTCCAACTGTCGCGGTTGCCGTCGGCCACCGTGGTGATTTTCAGCCGTTTCAGCCCTGAACTTTTATTCGAGAGAAGCTAAAAGCTCGCGACGCACCGGCCAGGAGCCAATTAGATGCTTATTGACAACCTGAAATGTGCCTGCCGCGAGCAACCCGGTGAGGTCCGCCGGATCCGGTTGCTTGTGCTCGCGCGTAAGCTCGCGCTTAAGCAGGCTAGTATTGCTTTCGAGTTGCGTACGCGCGGTATCCGCGGTGGCAGCGTTGGCGCAGGCAGCATCTATTTGAATGAAAAGGGCGACGACGCCCCCATCTCCAGGCCTTAAAGAGAGCACTACGGAATCGCTCGATTGAAGCGAAATCGCGAGAATACGCAAAGGCATGGGCAGTTGAGTAGGATTCGAAAGCACCGTGTGAGAAGGCCGTATCCATACGGGAGCATCGGATATCGAAGCGAAACGTTGTTGCGCTCGGGCGACTGAATTTACTGCGTCTGCGTTGCTGCTCACCGCGAGAGCGAGAACGTCGGGCTGAATCGATCGAAAGCTGGCCCGGCGCCCAGGAGTGCTGGTAGGCATCGTACACGAATTGCCACTGCAAGAGCCGCCGTGCTTCCGTGCGTACTCCTGCGCTTTGCCCCACTCAAATCGGCCGCGTAGCAGAAACACCGTTTGGCGGCTATCAGCGGCTCCAGCTACCGCGTCCAGATCGCGGGTGTAATCGAAGCCGGTCTGCTGAACAAACCGCGTGTATTCGCCTTCCTGCTGCGTCTTCGTTTTTTCGAAAAGTGCAAGATATCCTGCCTGGCGAAGTGCGGCCACGTTTGCGAAGAAAAGCGTCACGTCACCTTGCGGTAAAAATCGAAAGAGATCCTGATCCGACTGGACTAGCCGGTAACGAAACCGGTTCACGCCGATGACAACTGCTATTGCGACAAGCACCAAGCCGATACCCAGGGCTATCGCCGATCTCACCGATGTTGGCTTCAGGCTGTCGCCAATTCCGCCACGCGCGCCTGCTTCCACAATGCAATGTACGGTTTCAGGGCGTTCATCATTGTGGCGAACTGGTCGAATGTCAAAGACTGCGCGCCATCGCTGATGGCCTTCTCAGGCTGCGGATGGACTTCGACAATCAGCCCGTCCGCTCCAATGGCCACGGCCGCGCGTGAGAGCGAAGGAACCAAGCTGCGCTTGCCTGTGGCATGACTCGGGTCGAGAACGACGGGAAGATGCGATAACTCGTTAAGGACAGACACAGCAGTGATGTCACAGGTGTTTCGGGTCGCCGTTTCAAAGGTTCGAATACCGCGTTCGCACAGGATGACGTTCGCATTGCCATGCGCAACTACGTACTCGGCCGACATCAGCAGTTCCTTTATAGTCGAGCTCAGCCCGCGCTTGAGCATTACGGGCCGGTTCACCTTGCCGAGTTCCTTGAGCAGCGCAAAATTCTGCATATTCCGCGCGCCTATCTGCAAAATGTCGGCGTATTCGGCGACCATCTCGACGTCCCTGTCGCTCATCACTTCCGTGATGATGCCAAGGCCGGTCTCCTCATGCGCTTTACGCAAAAGTTTGAGGCCCTCGCGCTCCATTCCTTGAAAATCGTAGGGCGAAGTCCGTGGTTTGAAAGCTCCTCCGCGCAGGAATGTAGCGCCGTGTTTGGCCACGAAATGAGCCGTTTCGAGGATCTGCTTTTCACTCTCGACGGAACACGGGCCGGCCATCACGATAAAATCGTCTCCGCCGACCTCGACTTTATTTGCCATCACTGCCGTCTTGGTCGCACGAAATTCTTTGCTGACGAATTTGTACGGCGCAGAAATGCGGACGGCCTTCTCCACTTGCGGCATGGCTTCGAGCGATTCCAGGCAGGGAGTTGTATCGCCCACCCCGACGGCGCCGATCACGACGCGCTCTTCGCCCTCGATCGAATGAACCTTATATCCAAACTCGCGTATGCGCTCGCAGACAGCTTCCACTTCTGCTTTTGTGGCGTGTAGTTTTATCGAAATAATCATTTGCTTCCCAACACCCCGCTTGAAAAACGATCCGGCCCCAAAACGAAAAGCCCACTCGTTGCCGAGTGGGCTTTTGAACTGTTCCGCTCTGTCTGGTTAAGCGGACGCCCCTCGGCAGGTTTCCGGCCTGTACCAAAATCGATAGGACCAAAAATGCGCCCGGAGTTTCGCCATGAAAGTTCGAGTATGACACAGAGTTCCAGGCATTTTTGCCCTCTCTAAGAGGTCGGAAAAAATGTTACCATCGATTTTCTCCGCTGTCATGAAACGGGCATTCCTATTAGCGCTGCTGGCTGCGGCGCTTGTTGCTGCACCCGTTAAGTCCAAAGCAACGCACTCGAAGTCCTCCAGTACCGTTACGAGTTTGCAAAAATCGCGCTATCGATCCAAGACTTTCCGTGGCGGGTCGCGAGTTGCCGGCCGAAAGAAGCTCCGGACACCTCCCGCTCCTACTTACCAGCTGCATCCCGATCCGGAACGTTATCAGCAGATCCAGCAGTCTCTCGCCGACCGGGGGTACTTCAAGGGCGAGGTGAATGGGCAATGGAACGACGATTCCGTCGACGCACTCAAGCGCTTCCAGGCGGACCAGAAACTCGATAACGACGGTAAAATCAACGCCCTAACTTTGACCGGCCTGGGACTCGGTCCGAAACACGACGGCAGCACGGCTTCTACCGTCCCGCTTTCCGCGGCAGCGTCGAGTGCGCCAACGACCGATCCTCCTCCGCTGCAGTTGGGAAGTCCGAACTAGACCGCCGTCGTGGAAGAACAAGAAGTTTATTCGAGCATCGGCGAGGAGGGCTTTCGACGATTAGTCTCCAACTTTTATCGCCGTGTTCCAGGGGACGACATTCTTGGGCCGATGTATCGGGGCCGCAACCTTGCCGGCGCTGAAGAACGGCTCCGCGGCTTTCTCATCTACCGTTTCGGCGGCCCCCAAACTTACATCGAAGACCGTGGCCATCCCCGGCTGCGCATGCGGCATGCGCCTTTCGCGATCGATAAGGCTGCTCGCGATCGATGGATCGAGCTGATGACTGCTGCTTTGAATGAAACGGATCTTCCAGCAGGAGGCCAAAGCCGTCCTCGATACCTTCTTCCATTCGACAGCGACATTTCTGATTAATCGCGCTGGGGCCAGCTAACCGGTCTTAGTACTCCGCAAATCAGTTTCGTTTAGCTCGGTTCAGGAATGTTGTGATAGCTTCGAGCTTATGCGCGTGAAGTTTTTTGCGGTAACAGGTCTCATCCTCTTTTCCCCGATCTGCTCGGTTTTCGCTTCGTCGTTCAGTGAGCTGGTGGTGTTTGGGGACAGCCTTTCAGATAACGGCAATGCGTACATTGCCAGTAAGGGAGCTGCGCCGGGTCCAAACTATGGCGTTGATCCTCATACTGGAGCGGTGGTTTTCTCCGACGGAGCGAATACTTCACCTGTTGGCGCTGGTCCAGGAGGTGTGTGGGTGGACCAGATTTCGAGCAAGCTGGGCGTAACCGATCCCCAGCCGTTTCTTGCAGGCACAGGCGGAACTAATTATGCGGTCGGTGGCGCCGAGACCGGAATTTCCAATCCACAGGATATGGGTAATCAGTTGGTAGCTTTTTCCACCACACATCCAACGGGCGCATCATCGACAGCTTTGTATGCGCTCTGGGGTGGGGCGAACGACATCATTGATGGTAAAAGTCCGACGCAAGCCGCGGACAATATCGAGACCTATATAAAGACTCTTTCCGGGGAAGGCGCGAAGAACTTTGTCTGGCTCAACTTGCCGTTGCTAGGAGACACTCCTGACGGTCAGCCTTTAAAGGCTCAGTTGAATGCCGCGTCCGTCGCATTTAATGGCGAATGGGCTGCCGATTTAGCCGCTTTGCAAGGAGGCGGGATCCATGTAGTGGGCGTGAATATCGACACACTGTTCACCAATTTGATTGCCGATCCGGGTGCGTATGGTCTTAGCAACGTTACCAACAAGGCACAGACCTCGGGACTTGCCAGCGATGCCGGTTATCTCTTCTGGGACGGCAAGCACCCGACCTCGGCAGGGCACGCGCTCGTTGCCGACGAGGTATACAACAGTCTGACTCCGACTCCTGAACCGGCTTCGGCAGCGCTCGCCATCTTCGGAATGCTCGCGGTAGCCGGCGTCGGTCTCAGAAAACGAATCGGCAGAATCAGCTAGTACCGGAAGACCGCTGCAAGAGGAGCGCCGTTGGGCATCTTCTTGTTCGAAACACAAAAGACCTGGCCGGCATGCAAGATGGTTTGGACCGCTGCATCGTTGACCAGGTCTTCTTCCTCTGAAGCATCCCGCGCATGTCCTACAACCGAATGCGTCGTTTCATCGAAAGCGCCGGTCTTCTCGAGCGTATCTGAGACCAGAAGGTTGAGCACTCGCCCGTCGTGAGCGGCCGTGACTACGTCCTTCAGTCGGTTCGACGCACCCCCGCCAACCCGGTGATTGTATTCGGCTACGATTTCGTCCGCTTTCGTGTCGTAGGCTCGGCCAAGCGCTTCTATGGCTCGGGCGTGCATCTCGCCAGATTTCAAACTGTTCGGCGCGCCTTGGACGTCCTCGGAGGCGAGATACGGATACGTGTTCAAAGTCCGGTATTGAGCGAGTTCATACTCGACCGCCGCAAGAACGAGCGGGTCGGAGCTGCCGCGCAAGCATTCGTTCACGCCGTGATCGATCTGCTTGAAGAAGTGCGCCAGATACTCGGACTTGTTTTCTCGCATAGTGGTGGTCGCGCCTATAATTCCTTTTGTATGGCCCGACGGAAGGACCAGCGCTCGATTGCAGTACGTCGTTGTGATCCGGCTTCGCGGTGTTCATATAGCCATCAAAGCTGGTGACTGTGCCGTTCGGAATGGTCACCTCTTCTGCGGATGTATAGGTGCATTTCAGCAGCCGGACGTTCTTCTGACTAAGAGCAAGGATGTAGAACTTCTTGGGTTTGGCCAGTTCGGCTAGGAGAGGTCGAATGTAAAAGTGCGGTCCGGCCACTGCGCGGCTCTGAACCGGCTCCTGCAGCCAAGTCAGGCAAAAGCTAGTCGGAGATCGGAAAACGGCGATCGTTTTACCCTGCTTTTCCTGCTCCTGTGAGATCTCCTCCCAATTCGATAATGTTTCAAGCAGCTGTCTTCCTTCCCCACCGGTTTGCTGCAACTTCGGTTCTATCGTTCGCAGAGTCTCTTTCCACTCGAGCACATCTGCCTTCGCGCTCTCGTTCGGCCCGGTTGAGGCGAGCGTCATGTAGACGCTTACGCACGGCCCAGGTGAGCTCAGCAGCGGCTTCAAATCTTTTAAACTTTGAAACTCGACGATCTCGGCTTTCGCGGTATCCATACGCTTAGAAGACCAGCATGCCTCAATCCCGTTACTCATCTGTTCGACCTAGAAACAGATCGGCGTCGGCAGGGTCTCTTTCGTATGAGTAAGAAGACTGATGTGCCGGATTCGGACGAAACAGCGCGTAACAAACACGCGCTAGACCCGGAGGAGATGACGGATATCGATTTGAGCGACGTCGATCCGCAAACGTCCAACAAAACAGGAAAGCATTCCTCGGTTGAAAAGCTGGCCGCTTCAAGGCCGGAATTCGGCGAGAGCCCGGGCGCGAAGCCGGTGGACGGCGCCTTTGGAAAGGATGACGACGAAGAGAACATCGGCAACCGGTCGATGAGCAAAGAGGCGAGTTAGTCCGGGCCGATTAATTCAAACACGCGCCCATCTTCGCCGGCGTGGCGGATCCGGACGGTGTAAATGGATGGGGGGAGAAGCTCGGGGAAACGGTCTCCCCACTCGATCAGCACGAGCGCCGCTTGGCTGAAGAGCTCTTCAAGGCCGAGGCGGCGCGCTTGCTCCGCGGTTTCCAGTCGATAGAGATCGACGTGATAGACGCTTACTGGGTCGCCGTACTCGTGGATCAGCGTGAATGTCGGGCTAGTGACGTCTTCGGCCTTGGCGGCGTGGCGACCCTCGACAATGCCCTTCGTGAGCGTGGTTTTGCCGGCGCCTAGATCGCCGAGAAGCAGGACGACACCTTCTGCAGGAAGGAGGGTGGCGAGTTCGTGACCGAGAGCGAGTGTTTCCTCGTCCGAATGGGTTTCAAACCTTCGGACGGACTTCATTCATTGCCTCGGGCAAAAAGTCGAGGAGATCAGTTGCGAGCATGGCTTCTTCGCCCAACTTGTCCGCTCCCAACTCGCCGCAGCGGCCGTGGAGCCAAACGGCGGCAATGACTGCCCGCTTCCAATCTTTGGGGTGCTGGGCGATTAGCCCTGCGGTCATGCCGGTGAGAACGTCCCCGGTGCCGCCGGTTGCCATGGACGGAGAGCCGGTAGGGTTGATCCAGGTTTCGCCGTCCGGGAACGCGATCACGGTACGGTCGCCCTTGAGGACCACGGTAGCGCCGCTGGAGGCTGCGAGACGCTGGGCGGTCCCCAGACGGTCCGCCTGGACATCCTTGACCGATTTGTCGACCAGACGGCTCATCTCGCCCGGGTGAGGCGTCAGGACACGGACCCTTTCGGTGCGGGGCAGGGCGCCGGCCAGCGCGTTCAAGGCGTCGGCATCGACGACCATCGGGATCTCGACTTCGGCGTAGAGCTTTTTTACCAAACGAACTGTTTCGTCCTCGGTGCCAAGGCCGGGGCCGATGGCTAGGACAGTCATCTTCTTCGCCAGTTCGAGCAGCTTGGGGGCTTCTGCGAAACGAATTCGGCCGGATTGCGGTTTCTTCGAGCGGCTCGGTCATCAGCTCGGGGCGGACTGCCGCGACGGTCGAAAGAGCGCTCTTCGGGATACCGATTGTGACCAGGCCGGCACCACTGCGGTAGGCTCCCAGGCCGGACATGGCCGGGGCGCCGCTTTTACCAAACGAACCCCCTACGACCAGGACGTGGCCGTACATCCCCTTATTGCTGTTTGATTTACGGGGTTTAAACAGCCCACTGAAATCGCCTTCGACGGTCAGGTTGAGCTTAAAGTCTGGGTTCGTTTCGCAAAGTTCGTCAGGTGTGCCGATGGGAAGAACTGTAAGCTCACCAACATTGGAGAGCCGTCTGGCCGCTGTGAATGTGACGGAGTAGTCGGCCTGGACGAACTCGCCGGTTGGGTTCGTTTCTTCAGATGGCAGGCCGGACGGGAGGTCGACGGCTACCTTGAGGGCCAAGGGAAACTTCTCGTTGATCAGGCGAATGCCGTCGAGCGCCGGTCCTTCTTTCACCGGGCCAGCAAGACCGGTGCCCAAAATCGCGTCGATTACCACGGTGACATCGTTGGCTTCGTTCCCTAATTTTCGAACGACAGGGCAACCACAGGCATCGAGCATGCGGCGGTTCGCGGCGGCATCGCCGCTGAGATCTCCGGGATCGAACAGCTCCAGAACGGTGAGGTTGCCGCAGAGCTTTCGAGTGAAGAGCTGCCGGGCGACGACAAATCCATCACCGCCATTGTTGCCTTTTCCACACACCACTAAGACGTGCTGGTCATCGAGATCTTCGAAGGTTTCGAGGAGGAAATCGATGACCCGGTTGCCGGCATTCTCCATTAAGATGAGGCCCGGGATACCTCGCTCGATCGTGAGGCGATCGACCTCACGCATTTCAGCGGCGGTTAGAATCTTCATGCCGGTTGGACTTCGCGGGCGAGCAAAAGAGTCATGTCGTCGTGCAGTTCGGGAGTTCCGGTCCAGCTCCGGACCGCATCGAGAACGATCTGGATGATCTCCTGGTCGTCCCGATGGTAGTGCTTCTTCACCAGTTCGATGAGCCGATGTTCGCCAAACTCTTCACCGTAGGCGTTTTCCGGTTCGGTGATGCCATCGGTGTAACAGACAAGAAGGGTGCCGGGATTCATAGTCAGGCAACTTTCGTCGTACTTGGCAAAAGGAAAAGCGCCTACGACGATGCCGTTCGAATCGAGAGGAATCACTTCATCGTTGTTGAACAGGAGCGGGGAGAGATGACCGGCGTTGGTGTAGGTCAGGGTTCGCGTTTTCTCGTCGAAGGCGGCGAAGAAGAAGGTGGCGTACTTCTCGGGAGAGGTATGCGCGAAGATTTGCTGGTTGAGGGCGGAGACCATCCGGGAAACGTGAGGCTCGGGAATATCACTGCAGTCGGTATCGCGGACAGGCTGGTACTGGGTCAGCTGCGCGCGAAGGGCGGCGTGCAGAGTAGCCATCAACAGGGCGGCCGAGATTCCTTTTCCGGCAACGTCCCCGATCGCAAAGGCAAGGCGTTTTCCGGCGAGCTCCACATAGTCGTAGTAATCGCCTGAAACCATGCGGGCCGGGTCGCAACGGACGGTGAGCTTTAGCCCGCAGATCGGAGGGGCGTCTTTTGGATAGAGCTGTTCCTGAACTTCGCGGGCGATTTCAAGCTCGGTTTGGAGACGCTCTTTTTCTTTTTCGACCGCGAGCAGGCGTTCGAGATTGCCGGTCATTTGATTGAAGGAGCCGGCGAGTTCGCCTAACTGGTCATGAGCAAGTACGGGAATGCGGTGGCCGAAATCACCCTTGATCACTCGCCGAGTGCCTTCATATAGCGCATTCACGGAGCCAGTGAGGCGACGCGCCAGGCGCGCTCCTACGAAGGCGGCCGCCAGTTCCACCAGAAGAAAAAGCAGCGCTACGGCTATGACAGCGTCGAACAGGACGCCACGAAGGACCTCGGTTCCCGAAAAAAAACGGCCCAGGATGGCGGAGGGACGCGAGTTGACCAAGAGCACCCCGCTATATAGCTTGTTGGGCGATTGCAAGTGGTAATGGGAGAGCGTAGTGGGCCACAGGACAGGAAAATCGAAGCGAAAAGCAGCGGGAGGCAGGCGGTTTTTGTGTCCGTTCTTTACTGGTACGGGTGAATCGCTGAAAGTCAACTTAAAATCGGGATCCTTCCCCGAAGCATTTTTCGGGATCGCTCGGAGAGAACCCGCCGATGCCGGCCTGTTGTCGGCGAGAGCATCCTCGGGATTTTCGAAAAGAGTAATGGCGCCCAGATTGGGAACAAGATCCTCGACCAACTCGTCGGAGAGCGGTGCAATCACGGCGATCTCTTCGTCGGCGTTCACAAAGTGCGCCCAACCGTAAAAGTGGTGGTCGGTCACCAGCAAGCCGTGAACATTCCCCCAGCCTGAGGCTAGCTGTAAATCCGGGGAGTCCGGCGGGAAGCGGTGCAGACCAGTGTTGTCGCGAATGTAAAGGCGCAACCCGGGTAGGGAACTCTTATAGCCTTTAAGCATTTCGGGTGCGGCATGCAGCTGTTGTTCGGGAGGCATGCGGCGCAATGCTTCGACGGCGTATTGCAGGGAAGTGAGGCGCTGATCGAGGGCGGAGGTCGCGAGATAGATGGCGAGTTCGGTTGTCAGTGCCCACGCGCCTAATCCGATGAGAACGATGACGAGCAAAAGGGGCAGAACGCCGATGAGACCATAGACGAACAGCAGGCGATTACGCACGCTCCAGAGGCCATGGCGTTTGAGAATGCGAAGGGCGCGAAAAGACAGAACGCAACCAAACGGTAGCGCGATGAGCGCGAAAAGGAAGGCTAGACCGCCCTTACCTAAGAAATAGAATGCCGAAAAAAAGGCAAGCGCGACGAGGAAGGCGATACCTGTCTTGCCGAGGCGTTGCACACCACGGCGGAGTGTCGGCCACATCTACGATATTTGATTATGACTTAACGCGAGTGGTCCGGCGAGGATCTAACCGGGTTTCAAGGAACGTCAGGCGGCGGGAGTAGCCAGTTTCGCCGTCGCTGCCTTTTGAATTTTGCCGCTCTTAATACAGGAAGTGCAGACGCGGACCCGCTTGCCGGCACCTTTTACGACAGCATGGACGGTCTGAAGATTCAGATTCCAACGACGCTTCGAAACGTTGTGGGCGTGGCTGATGCGATGCCCGAATTGCGGGCCACGGCCGCAGATTTCACAAACTTTTGCCATAAGAACACACCTATGCTCAGGCTCAACCCGAGCGTGTAAATAACAGTTTAGCAGGTGGGCAGACGCTCCCCGAAGAATGAGAAGAATCATTCAGACGGTGTTTTGAAAACGTAACCGGGCTTCGGATCATCGTAGGATGAACGGATCCCCTGAAGCTGGAGGGCTGGCGATCACGAACCTCCAAGAGATACGACGACCAAGGCTAGATGTCGCTATGAAATGACCCTGCGGAAGCATGGCCGGACCTTTATGCTGAAGTGCGAAGGTAGCCGAATGGCAAATCACGTACACATCAAGCCCGCGTTGTGTCTCGCGTTCACGACGATGCCGACCTTGGCTCAATGCAGGTTTCCGCCCGACGGTACAGGCCCAACCTTGAACTATACCTTCGATGCAACGCGCCGGGCGAGTGGTTCACCAGATCTCACGAGATCACCTGATCAGCCTGTTCTGAGGTTGCTCTACGCCTCTGCAACGCCGTTATCCGACACACGAACGTGGGCTTATTGAGTTTGACCGAATACTGGGCCGCCCCAGCTCATGTCTTTCATTCGTTTCTCGGGTGACTCAATTTCAGGCAGCATATCCTCTGCTCTGTCCAGGTAGAAATAAGCAACTGCGGCCCAGTCATCTTGTCTTTCAAACGTTCCCCGTTCACCTCTTTTCATCTCATCCAGATGCGGGCCTGTTCGATAGACGGGCTTTCCACTCTTGAAAAGAACGTCGCTGTCGTCGAGAACAATACCGATCTGCTGAATGATCACTTTGATCTGACTCTTGAAATAGACAGGGTCAGGAATATGAAAACGATAGAAGCTGTAAAGACCTTTGCGCTCATCAATGTATGGTGCGCCTTGGTAGACATGAGAAAACTGACCCAAACCCCAGCCGCTGCCCACGTAATCTTCTGTTCCGGTACCGACCAAGGTGGGCAAGGCTTGATCTCCGTCGACGTACATCTTGACCTCACCTTCTCCCCACCAATTATTCCCGTAGAGCTTTTGGTTCGCCCGAACGCCAAAGCTCGCTCCTAAGAAACGGCCTTTACCCTTCGTTTCGGGCAGGACTTCAAAATCATGTTTCAGCTCGGTGGGGCTTTGGTGAAAGAAGTGGGCGTGAAAGTAAAGATCATCTTTGCCGTGCTCATCGCCCGTCGTGTAATCGACGTCCTAGAAGAGAAGCTGCAGGTCTTTTGCGCTCTCGTTTGTGATCACAATCTTCATGCCCGTCTTGAAGGGCATAGGGATGAAGCAGTCGAAGCTCTTGCCTTCGGGACTGGAAAAGAGAGCGGATTGAAAAGCGGCCATGTGTCCGGATCCGAACGCAAAGAAATCTCCGAGCGGCGCGCTCACGGCTGGTCTCTTAAATCCATCCCAAAACATTTCGACCTTCAGTCCTCTGAGCATGGCGGGGCTTCGATCGCTTGCTGTGATCCAGATTCGCCGTATCGTCCCGCTCACGCCTTGCGACTCGGCCAGCACGATTTGTTCATTCGCTTTCAGGGGGACCGCAGCAGCCCCTTTTCGTCCCCCATTGGCTTGCCCTCCTCGACCGGCTTCACCTAGACGGTTCTCTGGACTGGCCCATCTGGTGGAGACTCCATCGGGAACCTGATAAAGGCTTTGACCCCCTGAGGCCGCGGCGAAACTGAAGAGAACACCGCACAGTAAAGCGGTTTGACTCAGTAGTTCAGATCTCATGCATTCCAATCCCATCCTTTGCCGGAGTCTGTTGCGAAGCCGGCCTACGATAACGCCGTGAGCGGTCCTAGCTTTCACTTCACATTAGCCTTGAAGGCTTCTGTAACATCCGCCACCTTGGTGTTTTGCATAGAGTCAACCATCCAATGACCGTCCTCTTTACTCAAGACGAAAGTGCCCCTCGTCGTAATCGAGGGTCCGCCCTCCGGCTGGTCCTGAAGGGCAACGATGGCTATGGCTACGTCCGATCTGACGAACTTGATCTTATCGATAATGGTCTTTCTCGAAATCGTGTGAAAAGGACCCGCTTGAAGACGCTCCATCACCGGAAGAAACGCGGCCCGGCCCTGGACCCATCCGCCGAATACGTTGATAAAGTCCGCATCAGGCGCTGTTCTTTGTGCATCTAACAACTGGGCAGCATTGTGTGCATTCCAGGCTGTATCGGACGCCGAAAATACTTTCCGGATTGCCTGTTCGTCCGGGCTCTGTGCCCTCAAACATTGCATCGAAACCACGACCAGTAGAAGGCTTAGAATAGTCCGCGAGATCATGTAGCCCTCATTGTGAAGCCGGGTTTTGTCTTTGCGATAGTAAAAAAACGACAAATGCACGTCATTGATTGTGCGCCTCCGTCAACAGTTCTCCGGCCTTTCGTAAGGCAATATTCGCAACGACACGCTCGCATTCCCGGGAGTATCACGGTAGAACCGGTTCCGGCTAGAAATGAGCCGATTCTGGAATTTCAATTTGCCGACCCCTACGAGATCCGGCACTCCAATAGTGAACGCGTTGAGAGTGCGCCGAAGACTGTGATAGTGGGATTGCAGACGTGGTCCCGTGTGCGACTGCTACTGTACGGCAACATCAACGCCTTCGTCGTTATCTTCGAGCCTTTGGGGTTCCATCGTCTTATGGGCTCCTCCGGAGTTGAACTTGTGAATCAGGGCCTCGATGCCGATATGGCCTTCGGCAGTTCGATAACCGCCCTCTGGGAAGTGCTTGCGGAAGCAGGGAGCTTCAAAGCTCGAATCAAAGCCATGGAGAGTTTCCTGCTCCGACAGCTAAACCCAACCAACACGACCGACGTGATCTCGTCAACCGCTTCGAGAATTCTGGCGTCGAATGGTCGAGTTGCAATGCGCGAGATCGCTCACGACACTGGCTTGAGTTTGCGGCAGCTGGAACGGAAATTCCTCTCTCAGATAGGAATACCGCCAAAAGCTTACGCCCGGATCGCCCGCTTCGAGAGTGCTCTTCGCATAAAGGCTAGCTTTCCGGATCATTCTTGGACGGATGTTGCTTATGGGTTGGGTTATCACGATCAAATGCACATGATCCACGATTTCCGCGAGCTCTCTGGAGGAAGTCCCAGCAAGATCATCGCCGAAGTGGAACGCCTCTACAAAGCACAACTTGCGCCGCACGACGCGCGTTTAGCAAAGACACCCGTCGGATGGGAGAGTCGGCTTGAATCCCATTGACGCTTGGAAAATGGTTTCGCCAAGCGAGACCCTTCTAGTTTGTTTTGGAGCTTAGACTTTGCCCGACAAAGCTTGGGATAGATCGTAACTCGAAACGACAACAAGGCTAAGATTTCTGCCCTGCGTTCGAGTAAGGCAGATCCATCTTCTCGACATTGTGCAGGTCGACCTGAGTCGCTCTCCAGCCGCCGCCCTCTTTCAGCAGCGTGTACGACACAATCATATCGTTCTGCTTCGCCAAATCGAGCTTGCCGTCCGGATTCATGACCGGGCTCTTCCAGCTTGCCTGCAGAATCATCACGTTCGGCGCAATCTGTCGAAGGTCGATCAGCTGCAAGGGCGGCGCGGTGACGTCATGATACGGCCCCCCGACGCCGTGAAGAAACCCAAGAGCCTTCTCCAGCGCTTCATGACCTTGCACGAGTGTGCCATGCCTGTTGACCGTGTTGGCGTCAGGCGTATGGAGCAGGCAGAGTTGGTGCGCGTCATGGTTGTTCCAGGCACGTTCCCATTTGGTCAGGAACTCTTTGGCAGCCGAATCGTCGGCACGAGAGCCGGTTAGGCTTTCACCTTTGAGGAAAGGAGCCGCCGCGAACACGGCTCTTGGCGTCAGGAAATCAGCGTGGCGCTGAATGATCTTCCATTCACCTTGTTCGCGCCGGTAGATATGGGTAACCCGGAGGGCCATGGGGTGAAAGCCCTCTGCTCCTGCGAGCCGCGTGTCGGCTTTCTCCAGAAAGATTTCGTAGGCAAGATCGCCGCTTTCGCCCGCCGCCAACCGCTCGGATGTGGCATTGCGCTCTTCTGCAAAACGCGCCGCGGCCCAGTCCAGTCGCGGTTCAACCTTCGTCCAGCCGCACTCATAACCACCCCAAGCGCCCATGATCATCACGTCGCTCGTGTGCGAGAAAACATCCTTCATAGGAACTGGATCGCCATTCCCGAAGTGACGGCTGCCGTCACGTGTGCGCGCCACTGCTTTTTCGAATCCATCCGAGAGTGCGTTTGAGCTGGTTTTGCCGGCACCACCGATCTTGGCGATCATGTCGTCCACGGTCGTGATCTGGGCAAAGACCTGGGCGAGCGTCGCACAGGTGGCGGCCTGCAGCTCGGCCGGCGATACACCGCCCATGGGGAGCGTTGCTGTTCCGTCGCTGGCAAACAACACGCGATATCCCCGAACCGAAGCTTCGCGCGCTGTCGTATCACAGCAGACGTTAGTTGCAATGCCGGTGATGCATACGGTGTCCACGCCCCGCGAGCGGAGGATCAGATCGAGATCCGTATCGTGAAAGGCTCCAAAGCGCGGCTTGTTGAGGATAATATCGGAGCCTGTTACCGCGAGGTGCGCATGCAAGTCTGCCCCCTTTGATCCCTCGAACAATAGTCCCTTTTTGCTCCGTGGATCGATCTCCCCTACTACTCCCAAATTCGATCCGTCGGGTCGAAAAACACTGCGCGTATGTACGACCAGTACGCCTGCCCGCCGACAGGCCTCAGACAGCCGGTTCACGCGTGCGAGCACGTTCAGGCCGTCCGGCGCCGAGAGTGGGTAACCCTCGACAAAGGCATTCTGCATGTCCACGTTGATGAGAGCGGTTCGCTGAGGCGAAACGGGAAAGTCGACCATGTGTTCTCCTGTCTTTTGGTTTGTAGATCCTTCGCCGACGTGAGCTCCTGCAGTCCCCATTGCTGCGACCGACATGGCGCTCTTCAACATTATTCTGCGATTTAGTTCCATAACACTATCAGGATTATGGAGGTTGGTCCGCTCCCATTCAATGCCGCACATGTACCGAAAATGTGGCGAGCAAGTGCCCGGTGAAGGCTTTTTCCCTCGGCTTCTGAGCCAGAATATGGAGGAGGTCTAGGCAGACATGAGCACGACGCTCCAGTTCGGCGAATTCCAGGCTGACCTGCATGCGCGCGAATTACGTAGAAAAGGCATAAAGGTAGCCCTTCAGGACCAGCCATTTCAGGTGCTCACAGTTCTGCTGGAGCAGCCTGGCCAGCTTATTACACGTGACGCGCTGCAGAGACGGATCTGGCCGGATGTTACATTCATCGATTCGGAACGCGGACTGAACAAAGCTATGAACCGTCTGCGCACTGCCTTGGGCGACCTCTCCGCTCAACCTCGATTCGTCGAGACTCTTCCCAAGCGCGGCTACCGTTGGATTGCGCCGGTTCTGCATGACATCCGATCGCTGGCCGTTCTTCCGCTCACAGACTTTTCCGGCGACCCCAAGTGGGCTCACTGGGCGGACGGAATCACGGATGAACTCATCAACAACGTCGCCCAGATCAGCGGGGTTACCGTGATCTCTCGAACCTCTTCCTTGCGCTTTAAAGGGAGTGCTGTTCCTCTCGCTGAGATCGCGCGCCAGCTGCACGTGGATGCCATCGTTGAGGGCTCGGTTGTCGTTTCGGCGCAAAAGATTGGCATACGCGTGCAGTTGGTCGATCCCTTCGCGGGTCGCCACCTCTGGGCTGCAAGTTACGAAGCCCAGCTTGATGAGATCGTCGGCCTGCAGCGACAGATTGCCGGCGCCATTGCAAGAGAACTGAGTGGGCGTTTGACGCCAGCAGCAGAGGTTCGCCTTGCCGCGGTCCCGCCGCGAATCCGACCCGAGGTTTATGAAGCCTGTATGAAGGGTCGCCTGTTCTGGAACCGCCGCACCGAATCGGATCTTGAAAAGGGCATTGAACAGTTTGAACAAGCTATCGCGCTGGATGCAAGCTATGCGGAAGCTTATGTGGGCGTCGCGGACTCCCTCATCATGCTCGGCATTCTCGGACTTCGCCCACCCCGCCAGACCTTTCCAGAGGCCCGTGCGTCCGCGGAGAAAGCGCTAAATATCGATAGCAATCATGCCGCCGCACAAACGTCCCTTGGGACCATTCTTGATACATACTATTGGGACGCTTACTCCGCAGAGCAGCGATTCAAGCGCGCTCTCGAGCTTAATGCCAATTCCGCCACCGCGCATCAGTGGTACGGTTCTCATCTGAGCGCTGTTGGTCGTAATCAGGAGGCCGTTGCCCTCGTCGAGAAGGCGCGCACCCTCGATCCGCTTTCACTGGTGATGAACGCGTTCCTCGGCTTAACCTACTTCAAGGCCCGGCAGTTCGCTCGGGCTGTCGAGGCGGCCCGGGTGGCCGTTGAGCTCGATCCAAATAACCCATTTGCGCATTACATTCTCTCGCGCACGCTGTGCGGCACCGGCGAATTCGAGGATGCTGTTATGGAAGCCGAAGCCGCCTGCCGGTTTTCGGGAAACCGATTGCCGTTCGCCGCGCATGTCGGTTATGCCTACGGGCGAGCCGGGTACCGGGCGAAGGCACAGGCGGTTCTCGATGAGCTGGAGGAGCTCCGGGCCACCAGGTATGTCAGCGCCTACGATACTGCGGTCATTTATCTGGCGCTTGAAGATGTAAGCGCAGCCGCTCAGTGGCTCGAACGTTCGCTCCAGGAGCGCGCGGCCAAACTGACGGAAGTTCTTGATCCGGTTTTTGATAGCGTGCGCGACCATCCGGTTTTGCACAAGATCATGTGCGAACTGGGCCTAACGCAGCAATCTGGCGGTGCATCGGCCAAAGGCAGTTGACTTGCTGATTGCTATTTTCCCGCTCGCCAGTTTGGACAGCCGGAATGTTAACTCGCTTTTAGTGGCTCAGAGCCATTTGCCTTGCTCATAGAGGATCATCATGGCTACACCGGTGAGGGGCTTCGTCATAGAGTACGCGCGGAAGATAGTGTCCTTGGTCATCGAGACACTCTTTTCCATGTCGCGCTGGCCGTAGGTGCGGTAATCGATTATTTTGCCGTGGCGGCCGAGGATGGTGATCGCTCCGGCGAGTTCCTTTTGGTCGATCTCGTTCTGGATAAGCGAATGCAGATTTTGGAGCCGGTCACTGGAGAAGCCGACGGACTCGGGTTTGGCTGTGGGCAGATCGGCGGCAGCGTAAAGGGCCATGGTTTGCAGGGCGAGGATAAAAGCTAGTTTCATCGTTGCGGTTCTCTCGATAATGCCATGCTCGGCACTGGCCGTGATCGTGGAACCGAGCACCTCGACAAAAGCCTGGCTGGTCGCTGAATCTACCGAATCGGAGGCCAAGGCAGACGTACAATATAGCCTTGCCAAGAGCGCTCGCACGCCGGTCCGTACTGCTGCTGCCCGCCCTTCAAGCGTGCAGTGCTATTCGAAAAAAGAGCAAGCTTCTTGTTGGGTTCTCTCAGATGGAGAACAATAATCCATGGCGGATCGCCGAAACCAACAGCATGCGAGCAGAAGCGGAGAGGCGCTCGGCAAGATACGATATCGTGATCACGGACGCGCAGGGACAGACAGCCAAGCAAGTATCGGATGTCGAGGATTTGGTCGCGCGGCGTGTGTCCGCGATCTTTCTCGCGCCGCGCGAATTTGAGGGATTGGATTCCGCGTTCGATTCGGCGAAGGAACTTAAGATCCCGGTTTTTCTGATCGACCGCGAGGCGGCAGGAACACCGGGCCGCGATTACGCCTGTTTTATCGGGTCCGATTTCGTCGAACAGGCTCGTAGGGTAGCCAACTGGCTTATCGAGCACACGGGAGCGAAGGCATCTATTGTCGAACTGACGGGCACGCCAGGTTCATCCGTTGCTCGAGACCGCTCCCGTGGGTTTGCCGAGCGGATTTCCGGACACCCTGGTATGCAAGTGATCGTGTCGCAGACGGCGGACTTCTCGCGTGCGGCGGCACAAAACGTGATGCAGAATATCGTGCAAGCTAAACGGACCGAGATAACGGCTGTTTATGCACATAACGACGAGATGGCCATTGGTGCGATTCAGGCCCTGAAGGCTGCGGGACTACAGCCCGGGAGGAACGTGACGGTGGTCTCCATCGATGGCGAACGGGCAGCGTTGGAGGCAATCGTTGCCGGGGAACTTGCCGCGACCGCCGAATCGAATCCGCGTTTTGGTCCTCTCGCCTTTGCCACCCTGGAGCGTTATCGTGCAGGCGAAAAACTCCCACCAAAGATCATTCTCGAAGACCGGTTTTTCGATGCGCGTAATGCTGCGCGGTTCCTTAAGGAGGCTTTCTGAACGAGCATGACTGCCGGCCGGGAAACTTTACTTAGAACGGAAGGCATCTCGAAGCGATACGGCTCAGTGCAGGCTCTGCACCCGGTGGACTTTGAAATCGGCCGTGGTGAAGTGCGAGCACTCGTAGGCGAAAACGGCGCTGGAAAATCCACGCTCATCAAAATCATTACGGGAACAGTCCGCCCATCGTCCGGTCGTATGTGGATGAGCCAGGCGGCCGTGGAGTTCGAGAGCCCTAAAGACGCTCAAGAAGCCGGGATCGCGGCTGTGCACCAGGAGCTACCACTTCTGGCGATGCGATCGGTCGCCGAGAACGTCTTCTTCGGTCGAGAGCCTAGACGGTTCGGTTTGATTCGCTGGCCCGACATGTACGAAGCAACGCGCAACGCGTTGCTCCAAATCGGAGCCGAACTCGATCCGCGTGCGACCGTAAGCAGGCTTAACGCGGCACAGCGCCAAATGGTCGCCATCGCGCGCAGCGTTTCGCTCGGGGCAAACCTGTTAGTACTTGACGAGCCCACCAGTTCACTAAGTGCTCACGAAGTGGAGTTGTTTCTGGATGTGGTGCGGCGGCTTCAGGCAAACGGCACCGCCATCATTCTTGTGAGCCACAGGTTCGATGAGTTGTATGCGGTATGCGATAGCGTGACAGTGCTGCGGGATGGACGTGCGGTGCTGACAAGCTCCTTGCGGGGCTTGGATCGCGCGGAGCTGGTCAGTCTCATGCTAGGCACCGGCAAGAACGAACTGTGCACGGGCTTGACTGCGTTCGGCCGCAGAGCGCGATCGAATCACGCCCGAACTGAGTTGCTCAGGGCGCGCAATTTGTCACGAGAGCCGGCCCTTAAAGATGTCTCAATCGATGTGCGGTCCGGAGAAATCGTCGGGCTTGCGGGGTTGCTCGGGTCTGGGAGGACCGAGACAGCGCGAGCGATCTTCGGCGCTGACCGGTATGCAAGCGGGACCGTTATGGTGGATGCGAAGCCGGTGCAGCCACACTCGCCTCGTTCTGCGATCCATGCAGGAATGGGCTTCGTATCCGAAGATCGGAAAGTGGACGGCATTGTGCCGGAAATGTCAGTGGCGGACAATCTGACCCTCTCGGCGCTGCCGCTTTTGTCGCGCTTCGGATTCATTTCTCGTAGGAGACAGCTAGAGCAGGTTGCGAAGTACGTGGGGCAACTGCGAATTAAGGTGGCTAGTCCCTCACAGAAGATACGTGAGCTTTCGGGCGGCAATCAGCAGAAGGTGTTGCTCGCGCGATGGCTTTGCCGGCGGGCGAGAGTGTTGATTCTTGACGATCCGACGCGAGGTGTGGACATCGCGGGCCGAGCCGAGATTCAGGCGGCCATTCGCGACTTGGCAGAAGCCGGTGCCGGCGTGGTCTTGATCTCATCGGAGTTGGACGAGATTGTTGAGGGTAGCTCCAGAACGGTGGTTCTGCGCGATGGACGTGTGGTCTCAACCTTACAGGGCGACGACGTCACCCGCGAGGCGATCATGCGAGCCATGGCGGGAGACGCATGAGCCCTCGTTCCGAGCGCCTTCGGCAAGTGTTTACTTCACCTCTTGGCCCGGTGCTGGGCCTCGTGTTGCTGATAGCGGCGAACGTGCTGTTCACTCCCGGATTTGCGAGCGGGTCGACTCTTCGCAATCTACTGCTGCAGGTAGCTCCGACCATGTTGGTCGCAACTGGAATGACATTCGTGATCGCGAGCGGTGGCATAGACCTTTCCGTTGGATCGATCATGGCGATTGCTTCGGCAGTAGCTGCGACGCAGCTGCAGCACGGTGTGGGTTTCGCGGTCGCACTTGGCCTATTGGCCGGCGCTGCCGTGGGTCTGCTGAATGGTGCAGTGACGGCGATCGGAGGCGTGCAGCCGATCATCGTGACTTTAGCTACTTTGATTGCGGGACGCGGGTTCGCTCAGGTGATCAGCGAAGGCGGCCAATTGATTTCTTTCAGGAACCCCGCTTTCCAATCGCTCGGCCAGGGAAGGGTGGGACCTGTGCCGGCGCAAGTCTTGGTGATGAGCTTAGTGCTGCTGGCAGCTTTCGTTGTTTTGCGGCTCACGGTCTTCGGACGATACGTACTTGCGATCGGGGGGAGCGAACGTGCGGCGCGGCTAGCCGGTGTCCACGTCCGGGGGACGAAAACCGCCGTGTACTGCATCAGCGGCCTAGCGGCCGCACTCGCAGGCTTGATCGAAGCGGCGAGGCTCGGGGCGAGCGATGCCGCACGAGTCGGGCTAAACATCGAGTTAGACGCCATCTCAGCCGTGGTGATTGGAGGAACGGCGCTGCAGGGCGGAACCGCAACCATCGTCGGAACGGCTGCGGGCGCGCTCATCATTCAGACCCTCATGACAGCGTTCAACATGCTTTCGGTTCCGTTTTCGTGGTCGCTGGTAGCGAAGGCGATGGTGATCCTGGCCGTGGTATCGATGCACCGGCGTAAAGCAGCATGAACATGCGACTGCTTGCACGGAATAGCTCGGCTTCCCTTGGCAGCGGCCGGGGAGCGCTGATGGCTCTCGTCATCGTGTTCTGCCTGGCAGCGGCGAGGTACGAAGCGTTTCTGCTCCCGGAGAATCTGGTGAATGTTCTGCGGCAGAACAGCATGCTCGGGCTAGTTGCGCTCGGGATGACATTCGTGATTCTCACCGGCGGTATCGATCTTTCAGCCGGAGCGCTAGTGGCAGTCGCGGGTGTTGCTGCCGCCTTCCTGAGCCGCTACGGTGCTGGAGTCGCGACCCTGGGAGCGATCGCCTCCACCTGCCTGATCGGGGCGAGCAACGGCGTGCTCATCACGCGAGGGCGCATTCCGCCTTTCATAGCCACCTTGTGCATGACCATTGCGGTCCGCGGTGTTGCGCTCGCGGTCACGGCGGAGGAGGCGGTGCGAATAGATCGTTCCGCGACTGGCTTCAGCTGGTTCGGCCGCGGGCATGTGGGTCCCGTTCCCGTACCCGTCGCCGCATTCGCTCTTGCGTTCGCCATCTCTTGGGTGATTCTTACGCAGACGTCTTTTGGACGGCGGGTGTATGCAATCGGCGATAACGCCGAAGCTGCACGCATGATGGGCTCGAATGAAAGTTCGGTGCTGATTCCGGTATACGCCATTAGCGGGGCGCTGGCAGGAGTGGCCGGTGTGATACTGGCCTCGCGTCTGGGCATGGGACATCCGGTCGCGGGCACCGGCTGGGAGTTGGATGCCATCGCGGCCGTAGTAGTAGGCGGCACGCTGCTGACCGGAGGTTCTGGTGGGGTGGGCTCGACTGTCATCGGCGTCCTGCTGCTCGGGTTATTGTTCAACGTGTTCAACCTGGAGGGGACCATCAGTTCGTGGTGGCAATGGGTATTGCGAGGACTGTTTCTGCTGGCAGTTGCCGTTCTCCAGCGGGTGAGTGCTTCCCGGCAGCCAGAACTCCACTTGTAAGGCGGTACGATGCACTTAGGTTTATGGCCGGGAGAAGTAATGTAATGACGGTCGCCGCACCAACTCAATTGGACGTTACCGAAGACGTTGCCACTTTGCAACGAGACGGGATCGTGGCAAAGAAGGGCGCCTTTTCGCGTGACTGGGTCGAGCAACTTCGCGAGGACATGATGACCGCGTTCTGGGAAGCGATCCAGCGTCCTGGGGGTGCGGTGGGCCGAGGTCCCAGACGATGGTATGTCGAACTGCATCCGCAAGCAATCAGCGGCTTCGTCGATCTGGTCACGCATCCCTGGGTTGTCGCAATGTGCCAGCGTGTGTTGGGTCCCAACTATCAAATTGTGGAGATTGGATTCGACACGCCGTTCCAAGGCGCAAAGGTTCAGCCGTGGCATCGTGACTTCCCATCCACTAAAGAAGCCTACGAGGATCATCGGGTCACCTCACTTGCTTTCAACCTCACGGGCGTGGATGTCACTCCGGACATGGGACCGTTCGAGATCGCCCCAGGGACGCAGTGGGACGACGGCCGAACATGGCAGGCGGAAATGTTCCCGCCACACGAGGAATGGGGGCGTTACGAGGAACGAGCGGTACGCAAATATCCGCAGATGGGCGATGTTTCGTGCCGGTCTGCGTTAACCGTTCACCGGGGCACGGACCATGGCTCGCCAATAGCCCGTCCGGTGCTGGTGCTCGGCGTGGACGCGCCGGGTGCGGGGCATGCCGCTCTTCACGACATGATGGTGACAAAGGACTTTTACGATCCGCTGCCGGATTGGTTGAAACAGAGACTCGTATGTCGCGTGGTCGAGAAGCTGTTGCCCATCACGCAGAAGCATGACATTGAAGGTTTGGTGATGGGCTAGAAAAAGCGGCAAGCGGATGCGGTTAGCTTGCCGTTTTTGGAAGCCAGCTACTCGGTGCAAGCCCGTCCTGCGCGGACGGGGACTGTTATGAGCTTTGGGATAACGTGCGACCGTGTCGAAGCTGGTCTTGCTGGGCACTGGAGCCCCGACGCGGGACCCACAATTCGGCCTTTAGGGAGAGGCCATACGATTCACTGGCTTCCGCTCTGGACCCTGGCCGGCGACGTCTGGACCGCCGACTCGGCGTCGTCGAGGCCTGTGAGAAGGGGACTTGTCGGTCCGTATCTGGCTCACAGTTCGACTGAAGTCAATGGAACAATGGAATGAGCTAGGGGTTGGTAAACGGTAGGCCGTCACCGATGACTATAGCCTGCGGGCCGACAACCTTTTAACCGGCATTGGGTTACCACCTCGATCAAGGAATCTGAATTCACAAACCTTCGATGAGTTGAATGAATACTCCATCGGGGTCGGTGGTCACGATGCTTCGGATACCTTCTCCAAAAGCTTGCGGCTCGGGGCTTAGAAACGTGATGCCCTGATCCCGCAGAACTGCTGTTGTCGCATCCAAATCCGATACTCGAAATGCGAGGCGATTGATCCCCACGTGGTTCAAGGCTCGATAAGCCTCACCCGTGGATGGAGGTTCCAGCCATTGCACTAGGTCGATAAACATTCTGCTGCTTGCGCCAGGCGGAGCCAGATACACCACTCTGACAGAACCAGTCGGCAATCGGAATGCTTGGGCTATGCCGTCTGTTTTGACTTCACCAATATGGTTGATAACCTTGAGCCCAAGTTTTTCGTAAAAACCAACGCTGCGTTCCAGGTCCCGGCAGGTAATACTCACATGCTGGAAATCATCGATCATTCGTAATTCCTGTTCATTTCGCTGAGAAGGCCGCCGCCGTCGAGTGGCGCCGTACGAACCACCTCAAGAGGTGTAATTCACTGGTGCGAGTAGAGCTGCAGGGCCGTGGCGAACACCTTCGCGTGAAAGATCGTCGCGCCTTGTCCGCCGTTGCCGTCGCTCGTCACGATGTAGAGATCGTTCGTGCCGGGCCTTGATGGCCATACTGGTGGACTGCAGGTTGTGCCCTGCATCCCTGCCAGGCAACAGTATCTGTCCGATAGGGATGCCGTTCTTGTTGAACACCAGCACGCGGCCTTGGCTGTAGATCGCCACATAGAGATTACCGTCGCTATCGGCGCGCATCGAATCCGGAGCCGGACCGATGAAATGATAAGGAATGGCTGTGCCGACTGGTGCGATGGCGGTCGGGGACGCCAGCACGACCCGATGCAGGAGGTTTCTGGCGAACTCGGTGACCCACAATTCCTTTCCGTCTGGGCTGAGCGCGATCCCGTTTGCCATTGCAAGGTGTGGCAGCACTGGCGTGATCGTCTTGAAGTCAGGCGACACGTAGTAGGCGCCTCCCTTCGGTTCGGTCGAGATCCCTCGAAAGTCACTGAAGTAAAAGCCGCCATGTGCGTCGAAGACCAAGTCATTCGGCATATAGCCGGCCGTCGCGGGAACGATCGTCTGCATACCCGTTCCGTCTGGCTTCACAGCGGCGATTAAACCCGTGCCCTTTGGGATATTCATGGCCGCGATGAAGATCCGCCCATCCTTGTGAATCGCCAGGCCTCCTGGACTGACATCATTCAACGAGACAACAGTGGAGAGGCGTTTATCCGGCGTGAGGCGCAGCACACGCCGGCCGGATACATCGCAGAAGAGCAGATTGCCATTGCGCTCGAATGCTGCGCCCTCAAGGACGATCCCCTCATGGGACACCTTGAACCACGGCTCGGCCACGACGGTCTGCAAGCCGCGTTCGGACGCGGGGATCGGAACCGGCCCGCGCGTTTGCGCGTCATAAGCGAGCGCGTGAACCGCTCCGTGCTGTTGACCATATGCGCCGGCCGCAAGACACGCGAACACAGTAAAGGCGGCGAAGCAGGCTTTTTTCATGGCGCGAAGCAGGTTGTCATGGTCGAATGCTACTTCACACTGATGCCAATGGTCTGTCCGCCATCAACCACCATGGCATGGCCTGTCGCAAAAGCGCCATCGCTTGAGCTGAGCCACAATACCGCTGACGCAATCTCCTCAGGCTTACCTAAACGTCCAATCGGCTCTTGCGCAATCATGCTGGCGTAGCCATCGGGTGCGCCTGCGGCGACACGTTGAATCATCGGCGTGTCGATAATTCCTGGGCAGATAGCGTTCACGCGAATATTGCTTTTCGCATAATCGAGCGCAGCACATTTGGTGAGCCCGATAACACCAAACTTGGTTGCCGCATATGCCCCCTGCCCCGTAAAACCAATCAAACCAGCACCCGAGGAGGTGTTCACAATCGAGCCGCCGCCCTGCTTGAGCATCACAGGCACTACATACTTCATGCACAGGAAAACGCCGCGCAGGTTGATGGCAACGATACGATCCCAATCGTCTTCCGTTATATCGGCAATGACGCCATACGGCTGTTCCACTCCCGCATTGTGGAAGGCCACATCGATGCGACCGAACGCGGCGACGGCCTTGTCCACCGCCGCCTTTACATCATCGGCCTTCCTGACATCGCAAACGACGGCAAGCGCCCGATTGCCGGTTTCCTCGACTAGACGTGCGGTTTCCTGCACGCCCTCTTCGGCTATGTCTGCCACGACCACGCTCGCGCCTTCCTGCGCAAACGCAATCGCGGTCGCCCGTCCGATGCCGCTTGTAGCGCCAGTGACAAATGCAACTTTGCCTGTAAAACGTTGAGTTCGATTGGCTGTCATGATCTTGTCCTTTGAGCGCGGTCTGTCGCGAGTCGGGCCTGCGCGCCATCACTTCCGGTATTGCTCGTCGCTGACATGCTCCATCCATTCAACGACCTTTCCGTTGAGCTTCTCCTGTATGGCGATATGCGTCATGCCCGTTATCGGTGTCGCGCCGTGCCAGTGCTTTTCACCGGGCGAGAACCAGACGACATCACCGGGGCGAATCTCCTCCATTGGACCGCCTTCGCGCTGCGCCCAACCACAGCCAGCAGTGACGATGAGCGTTTGTCCAAGCGGATGTGTATGCCATGCGGTACGCGCGCCCGGCTCGAAGGTCACGCTGGCGCCCGATAACGAGTGCGGGATCGGGCGCCTGAAACAGTGGATCAATCCGCACGCTGCCAGTGAACCAATCGGAAGGTCCCTTTGCGGATGGCTGCGAGCCAGCCCGTTTAATTTCCATCTCGTTGCTCCTGTTCTCTTTACCGGTTTTTGCAGACATTATTTGCGCCATCATTTGTGGCAGCAGCAGGCAGAACGATCTGCGCTCCATTGCTGTTCGTCTCCGCGGAAGATTCAGGTAGAGAGCAGGGTCCTGATTTCATAACCATTCGAGAAGTTGAATCAACACGCCATCAGGATCGGTAGCGACGATCGTTCGAACAGATCCAATGGATTGCGGTTCCTCGGTCAGAAAAGTGATGCCGCGCTCTCGCAGAGCCGCCGTTGTCGAATCGATGTTGGATACGCGAAACGCGAGGCGATTAATACCGACGTGGTTCGCTGCAGGATAAGCCTCGCCGCTCGAGGAAGGCTCCAGCCACTGCACCAAGTCAATGAACATCTTGCTGGACGCCTCAGGCCGTGCTAAATGCAAAACCTTGATGTGGCCTCTCGGGGTTTGAAACGCTCGCGCAATCGCCTCTTCGTTGAGTTCACTGACAGGCGTGATGACCTCCAGACCAAGTTTTTCGTAAAAGCGGATGCTTCTTTCGAGATCGCGACACGTGATGCATACATGCTGAAAATCTTCGATCATTTCGGCAGCCGTCCGTGTTTTCTTGAAATCGCGAGCAAAACCGGCGGTAGATCCTCTGGGAAGCCACCTACCGGAAACTTGCGGACCGCCTTTGCGATGAGATCCTTTGCCTGATCCACGGAAACCGGAGTGCCAGGAGTCCGCTGAAACCAGTCCTGCGCTTCTTCGTCGGCTAATCCCTCCGGTACTTTCGGAGCGTAGGGCCACACATGAATTGGCGTGCCCGGTTCCATTCGCCAGCCCTCCGAAAGGGGACCAATATCGATGGCGTTGTACCCAATTATGTCCATGAACTTCATCACCGTTTGCTTAGCTTGGGAATCGTCGCCAGCAACAGGAAGAGTGGTCCGGTTCAATTTCTCGTCGGGGCGAGCATTGATGAACAAATGTGATGAATCCAGGTGATTCAGTGCTTTAACAACCCTCGCGCCTTTCAAATGTTGTTGAACCAATTCGCTTGCTGTCAGCTCGGCCGAATCGAGAACCGGGATTTGACCGTCGCGAATCGGATAGTAATTCGTCGTGTCGATCACGATCTTGCTTTCGAAGGGCTCGATCGGAAGTTTGTCATACGCGTTGAACGGAGTTGCCAACACAACTAAATCCGCTGCTCGCGCAGCCTCTTCAGGAGTAGCGGCGCGTGCATGATCTCCAAGTTCGCGGACCAGACCAGCGAGCGCCTCAGGTCCGCGAGAGTTGCTCAACACCACCTTCAGTCCGGCAGCGATGGAAAGGCGAGCCAATGCACTGGCGATTGCGCCGCTTCCAATAAATCCGATGGTCTGTGCCATACCGTCTTGTCTCCTCTTTTTGCAGTGATTGGTGTCCAGATCTTAGGCTCAGGTCGTGCGAAGAAGTGTCTTAATTGCCCGGCGTTCGTCCATCGCGCGATAGCCTTCGGCAACCTGGTCGAGCGGCAGCACTAAATCGAACACTTTCCCAGGATTGATCTTCTCGTTCAGTACAAGGTCGATCAGATCAGGGAGATACCGGCGCACCGGGGCTGGACCGCCGTGAAGATGGACCTCACCAAAGAACAACTCTGTCCCATCGAGTTTGACCTCGTGCGGAACGCCTACGTAGCTGACGTAGCCGCCAGGACGAGTGGAACGGATGGCCTGCAGCATGGATTCCTGCGTGCCAACACATTCCAGCACGGAGTCGGCGCCGAGCCCTTTTGTCATTTCCTTGATTCGCGCGATGCCTTCCTCGCCGCGCTCGGTCACGATGTCGGTGGCGCCGAACTCTCTTGCGAGTTTCTGCCGCGATGCGTGGCGGCTCATCGCGATGATTCGCTCAGCTCCCATCTGCTTCGCTGAAAGCACACCAAGCAAACCGACTGCGCCATCGCCCACAACCACAGCTGTTTTCCCGGGCTTTACATTAGCCGCATCCGCAGCAAACCAACCCGTGCCCAACACATCGGACGTCGCCAGCAGACTGGGAATCAGTTCTTTGGGAGGAACATCACGCGTGGGTACCAATGTCCCGTCCGCAAGCGACACGCGCAAGAGCGGCGCTTGTGCGGCCAGCATGAACTCGCGTTGTACGCAGGAGGACGGATAGCCGTCGTTGCAAATGACGCAAGTGTTATCCGAGGTCACAAATGAGCCGACCACGAATTGGCCGGGCTTAATGTTTCTGACCTCCTTACCAACCTCTTCGACGATGCCGCAGTACTCGTGTCCCATGGGGGTCGGCAGTTCTGCGAAGTTGGCAATGCCTCGATAGGGCCATAGGTCCGATCCGCAGATACAGGTGGCCGAGAGGCGGAGGATCGCATCTGTCGGCTTGGTGATTGTAGGGTCCGGCCGATCTTCGAAACGAACATCGCGCGGGCCGTAGAGCATAGTTCCTTGCATTTGTAGTCTCCTTTTTTAGAGCGTGATCACAACGCCATCATTGCTGACAGATCAGTGCTTGTGTGCTAAATCGTCAAATACAGCTTGCCTTGCGTTTTGCGACTCTCAAGGTCGCGGTGCGCTTCCGAAGCCTGTTCGAGAGCGGTAAGCTTTCCCTTCGTCCACATGGAGCCAGCCGGCACGAATGGCCTCGATCACCGTGCCTGCACGGCGCTGAAGTTCCGCGGGATCGGCCGTATAAGTGAAAACGGACCCAGCGGCGAGCCGAATACCCTTATCGAAGAGGTGCTCCGGGTCAATCGCGGGAGGCGGGCCGGAAGCTGATCCAATGCACACCGCAGTTCCGCTCCTTGCCAGCCCTTTCAACGTTGATTCCAAGGTGGCCGCACCGACGCCATCAATCGCTAAGTCTACGCCTCGCCCGTCCGTCAGGGACATCAGTTCATCGAGAAAAGCGTAGTTGTGTCCGTAGTTGATGACCGCATCGGCGCCGGCAGCGCGCGCAGTTGCCGCTTTGCTGTCGCTGGATGTCGTACCCACCACCCAAGCACCCAGGTGTTTGAACCATTGAACCAGCAACAGCCCGACTCCACCCGCTGCCGAGTGAACCAATATGCGGTCGCCCGGGCGCACGTCACGGTACTCGGTGACAAGATACTGAGCGGTCAGGCTCTGGAACATAAGCGCCTGCGCTGTCGTAAATTCGTCAGGGATGGGAATGGCCTGAGCTGCCGGGACGACAACCTGGCTCGCGTACGATCCTAAAAGGTGAATCCACGCTAATCGCTGCCCAACCCTCAACGTCTTGGGCATGGAGTCTGCACCGTCGATCACTTCTCGTACAATTCCAACGCCTTCAAATCCCGGTGTGTAAGGGAGCGGCGGCGTATACCTGCCATAGCGCTGGTAAATGTCGAGGTAGTTGATTCCACACGCCTCTACATCAACCAGCAACTGTCCCGGCGAAAGCCCGTGGCGCTTCCGCCATCGTCTCAATCGTCAGTTGCTCCGGACCACCGAACGCCCGGACCCTCACCCGCCGAACTGCCTTCGACTCTTGCATCTGTGCTTCTCTGATGAACGTGCAGTACTACACCACAGTCATTCCACCGTCCACCGTGAGGGCGTGACCCACCACATAGCTTGCCCCGGGACTGCAAAGCCAGAGCACAGCGGAGGCGATCTCCTCGGGCCTGCCCGCACGGCCGATAGGAACATGCTTCGTCGATCTCTTCGTACGCCTGCTCGTTCCCGCTGAGGACGTCGCGGGCAATCTGTGTGTCGATCAAGCCAGGATTGATGGCGTTCACACGGATGCCGTGCTTGATGTATTCGAGAGCGGCCGTCCGCGTCAGGCCAACCACGCCGTGCTTGGATGCGATGTAGGAACCGATACCGGGGTTGCCCTTCAACGCGCCAACTGACGCATTGTTGACGATTGCGCCACTGCCCTGGCGTTCCATCTGCGCAAGTTCGTATTTCATGCAGCTCCAAACGCCGCGCAAGTTGATCCCGATCACGCGGTCCCAATCTTCGCGAGTGCTCTCGGCGGTTGGGGCAATACGGGCCATAACGCCGGCATTATTGAACGCGGCGTCGAGCCGGCCGAACTCGGCAACGGTGCGGTCGACCATCGCGGCCACTTGAGCGTCGTCACTTACGTCGCACCTGACCGCAATTGCCTTCTGACCGATGGCCGTAAGCTTTTCGGCTTCCGCCTTTACCAAATCCTCTCGGATGTCGGCCAACACGACAGCCGCACCCGCCTCTGCGAACGCCTGCGCCGTCGCCAAGCCCCATGCCCGAGCTTGCTCCGGTCACGAGTGCCACCTTGCCAGTGAAATCTAATGCGTTGTTACTCATGCTTCTATCTGTCCTCTTTACTGAGAGCGTCCCGCCTTGGCCGAGGCCTTATGCATCACAAACGGGATGCGATGCCGCAAGTTGCGCTAACGGATTACTGGATTCTGTGCGAGTGGGTAGATCTCCACTCGCCTGGGGAGGTCCCTTCCCACTTGTGAAAGGCTCGGATAAAGGAGTTGGGATCCTCATAGCCAAGCAGGTATGCTGTTTCGTTTAGTTCGAGCGAGGGCTGCCGCAGATAGTGCTGCGCCATTTCGTGGCGCGCCTCTTCCATCAAGGCGTGAAACGTAGTCCCCTGTTCAAGCAGCTTCCGCTGCAATGTGCGGGTACCCATGCGCAACTCCACCGCCACGTCTTCCAGTCGCGGCCGCTGCCCCGCGAGTGACCGCTTCAAGATCCCTTTCGCCTGCTCTTGAAGAGACCTGCTCGCCAGATACTGCTTCAGTTCGGATTCCAATTGAGGGGCGATCACTTCCAGCAGATCCGGGTTGTACGTTATGAACGGCTGATCAAGGTCTTCCACTCGGAAGAAAAGGCGATTGTGGCGCGCACCGAACTTCACCGGACACGCAAAGAAATTCTCGTAAGCCTGCTTGTTTGTAATCGGGCGGCGCAATTCCACGCGCGATGGATGGATGTTGCGACCGATTCCACGCCGGCCAATCGTGACCGTCCACGCAAAGCAAGCATCAATCCAAATGGGGGACTCTGCGACCTCCGCCAGCAGCCACACAAACTCAACCGCACACTCTTTGCCGCGCTCCAACAGCCGGATTTCTTGCGGTGAGGTCAGTCGTTTATATCGAGCGACGCGGTTCAGGGCGTCGCGGAACGAGCGAGTAAATAGCGCCGCAATAGCAATAGGGCTGTAGTTCTCCGGGCGTTCCTCGGAGCCCAGCCTTAGGCCGATCGCCTGATCGCCAGTGAGCTCGGCGATAGCGTCGTACAGGGCGCGCATCTCCTCGGTCGTGAGCCAAATACGCGTTTGCTGGAACAACTCGGATGGCAATCCCGCAAGCCTCAACACGGCATTCGTTGAGATGCCCATACTCTCAAGCTGCCGCCCCATGACCGAGAGAACTCGAAAACGATCTGCCATTTGTACAACCAGAATCGAGGACGATCCGTGCTCTCTTGCCGTCCTCTGAACCCAGTCTATCGGCCAGCGGGAGCATCCGTCACTCGCAGAAGCTGCCGAAGAGCTAGCAAAACACGCCAACCCGCCGTGGCCCGTTTACGAGGAATTCGCCTACGCGCGAGTGTTCTGGAACGCCGACGGCGGTCCGGATTGCGCCCTTCCAACCAGATTAGTACCGGCAAGCGCCGTTCACTTCTGGAATCCACTAGGACGTACAGTAGCCTATGTGAACTTGACAGTTGAATCCAGCGACGTCGCAATAAATTCGCCTTATCGCCTTACATTGTGGCTGGGGTCAAGGAGCGGATCACGCGGCATTTCTTCCAAAATCCTAGCAGTGGAAGCATGGCCGACAATCCAGGCCCCCTCCCCAAAGTTTTCAAACTGAGGGGGCTCTCGCCGACGCATTACACTCATATGTGTGAAAACGATCCTGCTTTTTGCCGTCGCCGCAGCGCTTCTTCCGAGGACTGCCGGCGCTCAAGACGCCAAACCATTTTTAGGCCGCTGGGACATGACCGCGACCCCCGCGACGGGCAATCCGTATCCGCAGTGGATGGAGCTCACCGACAATAACGGCAAGATCGAGGGTCGGGTGCAGCCCCGCGGAGGCGCTTGGCATCCCATCCTGGGCGCCAATGTCGAATCCGGGAAACTCACGATTGCCGTCTCCGCTGCCGGTCGTGGGCCAGCCATCAACTGGGAACTCACCTCCGTTTCCGCTGACAGCCTGAAAGGCATAGAGAAGCGCGGCGATGCCCCAGGCCCGACCCTCGTCGGTGTTCGCGCGCCTACGCTCGACCGGCCTATGCCGACGAAGTGGTCCGAACCAAAATCCCTGTTTGATGGGAAGGATCTCGCCGGCTGGCAACCGATTGGAAACGTCGACAACAACAAGTGGGTTGCTCGGGATGGCGAACTGGTGAACGACAATCCCGAGACTCCAGGCAAGCGCGGCCCTGGCGCGGCTAACATCGAGACCACTGCCAAATTCCAGGATTTCAAGCTGCACATCGAAGTCAATTGCCCGGAAGGCGGCAACAGCGGCATCTATCTCCGCGGCCGATATGAAGTTCAGGTAGGCACGGAAGGCGGCACACAGCCTTCCCACGAAATGGGTGCGATTTATAGCTACTATCCACCCCCTGCCGGATCCGAACTAGGGCTTGGGAAGTGGACAGCCTTCGATATCACGCTGGTAGGGCGGCACGTCACTGTCCTGCGCGATGGCAAGATGTACCACGACAACGTTGAAATTCCCGGCCCTACGGGCGGAGCGCTGGACAGCAACGAAGCCGAGCCGGGGCCGTTTTATCTACAGGGCGACCATCATGGCGTGGTCCGATACCGAAACATCACCATCTCTGTGCCTGCGAACTGACACGGCTGCCCGACTGCCACAGCTTCCTAACAGATCAGATCGGCTATCAAAAGCGGCCGAGCACAATGCGCACCGCGGCGGGCCCGGGGTTCGCAGAAGCGGGTGGAGCGGGATCTCCGGAAGCGGGTTGATTGATGCCGGCGTGCCCCGGCCGTGCGGAAGGGTCGGGAAATTGGATCCCACGGTCGGTTTCATCGCCGTTGAGGATGCGCGTTACATGCCAGATTTCCGGCGCACCGGGGCTGTTTCCAGGCGTGTAGTAACCTTCCTCGGCAGTCAGAATTTGCATGCGGATTCCCGGCAGAAAACCAGGACGGTGAAAGAAGACGCTTCCCCCGATGCCCGTCAGCAGATACTCATCCGGTCCGAGCTGCGCCACAAGCATGCGACCTTCTTTGTTTGCTGAACCAGGCGCAGGCGCGCCGTCACGCTGAGGGAACCCGAATCGTACCTCGGCCACCCATGCGCCGCTCGCATCGGCAGCACGCGTCTCCGGAGTGCCTGCTTGCTGCAGGGGGATCATGGCGTTTGCCAGGCGGACGGAACCGATCAGGGCGCTTTCGACGCCGGCCTTGGGTTCCGATTCCTGCCCAGCTGCTGCAAACAGCTGCTCCTGGTCGGCTCCGCCTGCCACTTCGATAAAGGTCTTCAGCTTTCGTTGGTAGTTCAGCTGTGCCAGCGTTCGCGTCATAGGTGCGAGCAGGGCGTAGTTCGCGGCGTGAGCGCGGGGCACGCTACCCATGGGCCGAAAACCGGTCCAGTCAACACCGAATGGCGAGAACCCAATCGCTCCGCGAGCAAGAGCTGCAAATAGATAAGGGGCGTAGTCGTCGCTTTGTCCAATCTCTGGAATCCAAAGCGGATTATCGTGCCGCGCGTAGGTATCAAGAATGTTCAGGACGAAATCGGGATTGCTCGAATAGATGTCCGGTCCGATCGCGTCGATGGCGGGAGCTGCTGCTTTCCAAATGGGCAGCATGCCTTGGTTCGGCCCACCAGATGGGTAACCGATGCCGGCAATCGGAATGTGACGCTCTGGAAGCTCGTTGGGCGGATAAGCGACCCAGACATTGCAGTAGAAAGGAATATTGAATTCGCGCTTCCCGGCCTCGGCGACCTCGTTGACGTACCGCGCCTGATGCCATGCCTGAAAGGCTTCGTCGGAGTTTCCGGCGAATACCTGTGCCCATGTGCCCGGTTGCTTTCCGAGCGCCTTTGTCAGTTCCGCCGGTACCTGCCCTGCGAATTCGCGATTGGAGGCGGGCGAGTAGTCGCGCGCTGAACCGATGCCTCCCGATTCGTTTTCCACTTGCATCATCAGGACGGTGTGATCGCTTCCGTCCTTTTCGGCAATGTGGTGCATCAGAGCGGCGAAGGCTTTCCGGTCGGCCTCGCGATTGGCGGGAGCATTGGCCGAAAGGTCGTCCAGCGGTGTACCCGCGCTGTTGATCATGCGGGGGAAGTGCTGCGGGTCGCGCTTCACCCATTGCGGCACATAGTGATCGTTGCCATTTTTCCAGGTGCCAAACCAAAGCAGGATCAGGTGCAGATGGTTTGTCCTTGCTCCATCGATCAGAGCGTCGACGTTGGTCCAGTCGAACTGGCCCGGTTGCGGCTCAATCTGTTCCCAGTACACCGGAGCCTCGGCTGTGTTGACGTGCATGGCTTCCAGCGCCGGCCAGACTTTCCCCAGCACGGCAGGCCATGCGCTTGAATTTCCGATTTGCGCACCAAGCACCAAATAGGGGGTTCCGTCGACAAGCAAAGCGTGCCTGCCATCAGTCGACACGAGTTTCGGGGCAGGTGTCTGCGCAAGCATTCCAACTGAAATTGCGGTGAACGAGAGTATGGCGGCACTGCCCCTAAGGGCGCGGGAGAGGAACATTTAAGCTGACTCCTTATTTTCGGCGGTCGCCTGCTTTTGGCTAGAGCATTGTAACGTGTGCAAGTTTAACGACGAATCGGGGAGATGAAGCCGCGCCCGAACCTTTTTTTACGGAGAGTGCAGATGGATTACCCTCGCCAAGCGCATACGGACGAGTTGAGCATAACTGTTTCCAACGGCGTCGACGCACGGCGGGCCAGATCTGTTCGGCGGTAGGGATGATCAGCGAGTTCCGGAGCGGGCTGATAGGTGCCGTTAGCGCGGATATGGCCGACCGGCATAGCAAATTTTTATGAAGTAAAACTTTCCCAGCACCGAGAGGGGTTGGAGAGGGCACGGTTGGGATTATCGCGGACACTAGGCAGGATTTTGCCTTAGTCGGCTTTGTCACGGGCCCCATCGCGAGGCGCCGAGATAGTTTGGATTTCATCGATGCCTTCCTGGAGTGATGGCGTCTCCAAAACTTTGGCGGTGCGTAGAATAGCGGGAACGGGAATCGACTTCTTATCCTTGCGGTGGTTGTTGCGCCCGATTGCCGTGCGGACGGGCGTATCGAAGAAGTAAGAGAGCACGCGAAAACCTGCGGCCTTTGCCTCGCGGATGTACAGTGCGCGCACGGCGCGAGTGGGGTTGGTGTTGTCCACTACGAACGAGCGTCCGGAGCGGAGGCATTCGCGGATTAGTGCGAGTTCCCGCTCTGTAGTTTGTTGGATATCGCGGCTGACGTGCTCGTGAGTGGCGGCGAAGTGATCGTTGAAGTATGTCGTTTTGCCGGACCCTTGCAGGCCTACGAAGATTACGGCTTCCGCCATCGTTCCAACTTAGGTGGGCGTGCGCCGTGCCGCGCTGATCCCTGTACTGGAACATAGGACAGTTCGGTTCCGGAGCGCGCGCAACGTAGCATGAGGCCGCCCCGGCTCATGTCGCCGCGGCCTACAAATTCAGCTGGAAATACGAGGCGCTGGCCCAAGACTTGAAGGAGCGGGCCCGTGTACTTACCGCTCGCGACACTGCCGAGCAGCACATGCAAGCAGGAAGGTCCGGCGTGCTCATCTAGTAGTCTCACGGCGCGCAACAGAGCGTCTCGATAAGTGTCGTTTGCTTCATCAACCGGGATGTGGGCGATGGCGCGCAGTTGCTCGATCGTGACCGGCGTCGCGGGAGGGACAATACCTGCGCCAGGCACAATCACCAGTGCGGGAGGAATACCGGGGGGAGCGGCAGGAAAAGCTTCGGCGTAGGCCATTTTGCCGCGAAAGTACAGACCGCTGATGAAAGTGTAAACCTCGCCTATGGTAGCCCCGCCTTGGCGGAGCTTTAGCGCCAGATCGAAGCGCGCCTGCTCACGCAAAAGCATGTCGTATCGCGGGCCGCCTGCCCTAGCAGGAGATAACAGGAAGACTCGGCCGGATGATGCCACTGCTGATTTTAGCGAAAGGAGGTAATTTGTTCGGCGTGCTTCGGCTCAGCTATAAGCTTTAAGTGCTAGTACCTTTAGGACGAGCGTACCTACCCCGGTTAGGAAGAGAATAGAGAGTCCCGATACTTCGGGCGAATCGGTGTATTGAATGCGTTCTAAATCGTGTTTATGTGCTTTCATTCTCGCGGCTTTGCCGATAGCGGCCACGGCGTCCAATCCACATATCATAATTAACGGAGACCCTCCCAATCCCACCATTCTGGTAGGCGAAAACTTCACTTTCGGCGCAAACAATCTGGGTGGTGGAGATTTCAGTTTTCAGAACGAGAGCGGTGTCAATTGGCAATCGTTAGTGGTGACCGCAACGCTTCCGGATTTGACTGCGATCACGTGCGGTCCAGGTCCTTTTGTTACATGCACTGTCGCGGCTACAGCGGTAGGAAGTAATTACCTTTACAACATCATTTTTGGACCGACCGTCACCCCCGGCATTACTAACGGCGAGATTTTCTCTATCGATCTCAATGACTCCGGCACTGATCCCAATGGCTCAGGAAGTTGGGGAGCAGGTACGGACTTCAGCGCAAAGGCTAACGCGGTGCCCGAGCCGTCTTCAATAGCATTCGCTTTGCTGGGTGTGTCACTGGCGGGCGTGATTTATTATCGACGGCGTTTCCTTAACGACCAAATTCTTTCCTGAGTGCAGCAAAGCCTGGCGACTCCCGAAGAGCTTTAAGATCGGGGTCGCTCATGCAATATTCGAACGAGTAGCCTTTCTGGAGGGCGCTCTTCAAGGCCTGAAGAGCTTCCGCATAGCGCAAGTTTGCAGTGTCGACTATGGCGCTATCGTACATGAGCTCGCTGTCGTCCCGATCGATTGCGCGAGCTCTCGAGATAAACGTGTGCGCATGGGCGGGTTCGCCCTTTCCGGCGTAAGAAAGCGCGAGATTTCCCAAAATTGCTGCGTCCTGCGGATTCACCTGCAGCTGTTCGTAACTGAGAGCGATAGCCCGATCGAAAAGATTCTGAGCTTTTTCTTTCTGACCCGTCCGCATATAGCTCTCCGCGAGGTTCCGTGCGGCGATAGCACTTTTTGGATTTGCAGCAACGGCCTTCTCAAAGATAGGTACAGCTTCCGAGTAGCGTCCCAGGAGATAGTAGGCGCTCGCGAGATTCGAATACTCGTCGAAGGAAGGATTGATGCTGATGGCCTTCTCAAAAGCCGTAATCGAATCCTTCCAGCGGCCTTGCTGAAAGTACATGCCACCGATGTTGTTGTATCCCGAGGCATCCGCGGGATTGTACTGAACCTGCAGCTTGAACTGCTTGAGCGCTTCCTGAATTTGACCAAGCTGCGAATATGCGTAGCCGAGTTGCTTGTAGTTGTACCAATAATATGGATTGAGCTGAACGGCTTTCTTTAATGCGCTGATGGCTTCCGGTGTCCGGCCAGCAGCAAGATAAGCGCGACCCAGGCGGATGTACCCGTCATCCGAGTTCGGTTCCAGCTGAAGTGCATGCTTGATCTCGTCGATCGCCTCGGCATTTCTACCTGTGGCAGTATACACACTGCCCAGCGCGAGATGCACTTGAGGCAGGTTGTCGTTGCGATTGCGCGCTTCCTGGGCGGCGGCGACTGCCTTCGAAGAATACAGGCTGTCTTTGGTCGTCTTGTAGAGAAGTAAATTGGCGTCTGCGATACCGGTCCAGGCCAGCGCGAAAGAGTTGTCCTGGTTGCGAGCCTGATCGAAGAGGTCGAGAGCTGACTTGGCATTCACCGCGTCCCGATGGTTCTTCAAAATGTCGCGCCCTTTGAGATACAAATCGTAAGCGGCCAGATTCTGAGTGGGAGCGGGAGCCGCGCGTTCCAGTTCCTTTAAGGTCGGAGTAACGTTCAACGCATGGACAGTGTCGTTCGAGATTTCGTCTTCGAGCGTAAACAGGTCCGCGGCTACTCCTTCGTAAGACTTGCTCCAGATCGTTTTGTGCTTCTCGACGTTGAGAATCGAGGCGTTCACCTTGATGCGGTCGCCTTCGCTTTGAACATTACCTTTGACGAGGAGATTGGCGCCGAGCTGCCGGCCGACTTTTTCATCCGGCTGCGCGAGATTCGCCTGCTCGATAGCCGAGTTCGAGACCGGATGAAGGCTTTCTAGAGAGGCCAGACGCGCAGAAACGGCGTCAGCGATGCCCTCCGCGCGATATTTGAGATTGGGATCGGGGCCCACGGCGCGAAACGGGAGCACCGCAATATATTTTCCGTTGACCGGAGCTTCGCCGGCAGGCCGGAGATGGCGATAGCCGAACCAGCTAGCCACCGTGACTGCTACCAGAGCGGGGATCGCAAAGAGCCAGAGACGCCAAGGGGTGCTGGCTCCGACGGGAGCCGAGTCGCCACGCCTGTCGGCCACGTCTTGCAGAGCATTGAGCAACTCGCGTACGCTGGCATATCGATCCTCCGGTTTTCGCTCGAGGCAGCGTAGAATAATTCCGGCGAGCTCGTTGGACAAAGAAGGATTGAGTAGCTTCGGGTTTGGAGCGCTCTCCGCGATACGCTGCGACAAAGTTTGAAACACAGAGTCGTCTTTGAAGGGGATCCGGCCCGTCGCCATTTCGTAGAGGACGATGCCGAGCGAGTAGATATCCGTTCGGTGATCGACCTCCCCACCGTCTATCTGCTCCGGGGACATATAGCGAGGCGTGCCCGAAACGGATGGCGCGGATGACGACACTTCGCCCGAAGGACGTTCGGGAGCAGCGCCCAATGCGGCGACGGCGCCGTTTGAGCTGCGGGCGAGGCCGAAATCGGCGATACAGGCATGACCGCCCGATGTGACCAGGATGTTACTCGGCTTTAGATCCTGGTGGCTGATGCCTTGCTCGTGGGCGGCTTGCAGGCCGTCGCAGATTTCGCAGGCGAGTTCGAGGAGACGACTTTCGGGGAGAGGCCCCGTGCGATGGAGGAGCTGACTGAGATCTTCGCCTTCCGCCCAGGCCATGGAAACGAAGCGCAGGCCGCTGGCTTCACCCAGGTCGTGAATGCGCAGGACGTTCTTGTGCGAGATCTGGCTGGCGACAGAGATTTCGTGCATCAGCTGCTCGAGGGTATGGGGGCTGCTCGAGAGTTCGGGGCGCACGACTTTGAGCGCGACGGTGCGATGAAGGTCGAGATCCGTAGCGCGATAGACCTTGCCCATGCCGCCCTCGCCCGCTTCTGCCTCGATGCGATAGCGGGAGCCAACCATGGTGCCCGGAGCGAGCGGGCCGGAGAGCGTCCGGAATGCCGCGGCAGAGCTATCGCGCGCCAGCAGGTCGGCCATAATCTCGCCGGTGTTGCTATAGCGATCCGCAGGCTGCCGCTCGAGACACTTCATAACGATGCAGGCGAGCCACGCCGGAGTGCTCGGGTCCGCTACTTCGATCGGGCGGGCGCGTCCGCGAGTGCGGCTAAGAAGAGATTCGGAGAGCGTCTGGCTCGGGAAAGGCAGTTGCCCCGTCAGAAGCTCATAGGCGATGACGCCAAATGAAAAAATATCGGAGCGGGTGTCCCCGTGCTGTCCGAGAGCCTGCTCCGGCGACATATAGGCAGGAGTTCCCAAAATGCCGCCGGTTTGAGTCAGACCGGTGTCATCGAATGAGCGCGCCAAACCGAAGTCCATGATGCGCGCGCGGCCATCGGGTGAGAGAAGAATATTCTGCGGCTTCAGGTCACGGTGGACCACGTTCTCGCTATGCGCCGCGTTTAAACCTTGGCAGATCTGATGGAGAATAGGCGCGGCTTCTTCCGGCGTGAGTTTCTTGCGGAGTTCGATGACAGACTTGAGATCCTGGCCCTCGACGAACTCCATAGTGATGAAGCGGAGGGAGCCCGAGACGCCCAGATCGTAGACGCGGATGACATTGCGATGAGCGATCTGCCGGGCTAACAGTGTTTCCTGCCGAAGCCGGCGAAGTGATGCATCGTTGGCGGCCAGATCGGGACGGATCGTCTTAAGCGCAATGATGCGGTCCAGTTCGTGATCGGTCGCTTTATAGACAGTCCCCATGCCGCCCTGCCCGATGGTTCGCCACGATTTCGTAGCGGCCGACGAGGACGGTACCGGGGGTAAGTTCCGAAGTGAATGCTGTGGCTACGGCGGCGGCGGTTCCAGCCGAAGCGCTGCGGGCAGTCGCCGAAAACCCGACGGTCGCGGCCACTGTTTGCTGATTATCCGGTAAAAACGACTCTGAGCTGTCGGCTTTTAGCGCGCAATTGCAGTGCTCACAGGTTTGTGAGTCCTCCGCGTTGGGCGTGTCGCAAACAGGACAGGGGAGCATGGCGAATGATCTTGCGCGCGTCGGTCAGAGAAGTAGCTTTCTCTGATTCTAATGCATCTTAGGGGCCATTCGCAGGAGGGAAT
>CAVXKV010000008.1:0-77355 GCA_963762455.1 Terriglobia bacterium | reverse complement strand
AATCTGGCAGGTGCACGCTACGAACTGGCGGAAGCCGTCGCTAGAACTAAAAACTGTAGAATGACACTTTCCGGCGGTTTGTAGAATTCCGGTCTGGCCGTTCGTCGTTCTAGTGAAGGCCCCGGCAGAGAACCCGGCTGAAGCACGGTTAGAGGAGAAGACATGCCGCAATATCTAGTTGCTATTCATCACCCCGAAAACTATGATGCGTGGCTGGAAAGTGAAGCGATGATTCGCGACATCGGCGCACTCAATGAAGAGATGGATGCCGCAGGCGCCCGGTTCTTCGCAGGCGGTCTCGAATCGGCAAGTCACGCTAAATCGCTGCGCAAGCAGCCAGGTGGCAAGGTCTCCATCACCGACGGCCCCTACCTCGAAGCCAAGGAACACATCGGCGGCTTCTGGATCCTCGGCTGCGCCGATATGGACGAAGCGCTGGCCTGGGGACGCAAAGCCGTCGTCGCCTGCCGGGTTCCTGTTGAGGTGCGAGCGTTCCTCAAAATGCGGCCGAATAGAAAATCGCTTAGCCACAGATACTCGCAGTGAGAAGCTCAAAACTTTCTAACACATCTCGCTGGTTGGCGCAATCCGGGTTCGCGGCTCGGGCAAAAACGGGTGAGTCCTCTACAAAGCTTTGTCCTCTGCATTCTTAATTCAATCCGTACAAGTCCGCTAGGCTTTTGAACAATCAACCATAGGAGCAACTTAATGCGTTTCATGATGATGGTAATTCCCGAAGGATATGGATCGGCTGCGCCGGATGCAGCACCCAGCGCGGAAGCAGTAGCGAAGATGACGGAGTACAACAAGTCGTTGCAAAAGGCGGGAGTCCTGCTCGCACTGGATGGACTGTTTCCTCCTTCCACGGGAGCACGTATCTCTTACATGGACGGCAAGCCGACGGTGACCGACGGGCCGTTTGCGGAGGCGAAAGAAGTGATCGGCGGCTACTGGATCATCCAGGTGCGCTCACGCGAAGAGGCCATCGAATGGGCAAAGCGGGCACCCATGTCCAACAACGAGAGGATCGAAATTCGCCAGATTCACGAGATGTCTGACTTTCCGAAGACGTCCAGAAGGCGGCGGAAGGTTTCGAGCACTGACCCGGTAACCTCGTAGGTGTCAGCGATATCCACAAGACGATTGAGGCCGTTTGGAAGATTGAGTCCACACGGCTTGTCGCCGCGATTGCTCGCGTCACCCACGATATCGGCATTGCCGAGGAGCTGGCGCAGGATGCGCTCGTGACTGCCCTCGAAGTTTGGCCCGAGGAAGGGATTCCTGAGAATCCGGGGGCATGGCTGATGAAGGCGGCGAAGCGGCGCGCGATCGATTCATTGCGGCGCGGCCGCATGCTTGTACAAAAGCATGGAGAGATTGCCCGCGAGCTGGAGTGGCAACAGCAGCGGCTTGGAGACGCTTTGGAGCACTCGCTGGATCAGGTGATCGATGATGACGTGCTGCGGCTCATCTTCACCGCATGCCATCCCGCGCTTGCGGTGGAAGGACGCATCGCGCTCACGTTGCGCCTGATCGGCGGCCTCACAACGGCGGAGATCGCGCGTGCGTTTCTTGTGCCGGAAAAGACGCTCGGCCAACGGATCTCTCGTGCCAAGAAGAACCTCTCCGAGGCACACGTTCGCTTTGAGACGCCGAGTGGGGACGAGTTGCGTTGCAGGGTTGAGTCCGTGCTCATGGTCGTCTATTTGATTTTCAACGAGGGATACACGGCAACCTCTGGGGACGAGTGGATGCGCGCCGCCCTCGCGGAAGACGCGCTACGCCTGGGCCGCATCCTGGCGCAGCTTCTCCCCAAGGAAACGGAAGTTCATGGGCTTTTGGCATTGATGGAGTTGCAGGGATCACGCAACGCAGCGCGACGGGGCAAAAACCGCGAGGCCGTCTTATTGCCGGATCAGGACCGCTCCTTGTGGGATTACGCGCAGATCCGGCGGGGAATGACCGCGCTCGAACAAGCGCAAAGACTAGGCGGTGGTGCGAAACCCTACGCGTTGCAGGCCGCCATTGCCGCATGTCACATGCGCGCCCGCACCGCCGAAGAGACAGACTGGGACCGCATCGTTCTTCTCTACGACGCCTTGCTCGAAATCAATCCATCTCCAATCGTGGCACTCAATCGCGCAGTCGCCGTCGGCATGGTCCAAGGGCCAGCCGCAGGACTCGAGGCACTCGACGCAGCGGTCACCCACGCCGGTGACTCTGGGATAGCCGGCTACCATCTTTTTCCCAGCGTTCGCGGAGATCTGCTCATGAAGATGGGCAGGCTCTCCGAGGCACGTAAGGAAATCCAAAGCGCCATAGCAATGACGAAGAACCTGCGGGAACAGGAGTTGCTGGAGAACCGCTTGAAGCGGTTGGAGAAGGTGGGGTTTTCCGCGTAGGTGCGCTTCTCTCCTTTTCAACGGCGTACTATTTGCTAATCCGCCTGGGGCCCAGAAGCCGATCTTTCCTCTACGCTGTCACAAGGGCGGATCTATGGGGACGCCAGATTGCTTTCTGAGTTGCCGATCATCCCTGCTACGATTGCGCGAGATCCAGAGAAACTTGATACGCTGCTCAGATGCCCGCCAAATCTCTTTCACCGTAGCTGACGCGCCGCATCGATCGTCCTGTCAAATGACCCGATACATAAGCCTGAGCGCTACGTGACTATCTCACGAGTATGAGCAGCCCTCAAGCCACCGCAGCAACGCGCGGCTCAGCCAATCTGGCGGCAGGTCGCTCCGCGGCGAGACCAGCGGCTCAGCGAACGATCAAACCAGCGGTTTGGCTGCTATTGTTGGCCCTAGCGTCCGCTTTTGGACACAATGTGCGGCCCGAGTTCGCGGGCGTTTGGTCGCCCATCGGCGCTAGGTCCGGGCGACTACCTAGGTCCATCATCGAAATAAAGCAGACCGACTTCACGGTGGCGCTGCGCCCAGAAATCCCCAATCAAGCGTCCGTGGAGTGGTCCGTTTATCCCACGGATGGGACGGTGATGAAAGTGAAATTGGGGCGGCTTCGCATCGAAAGAACGGGACGTTGGAGAGGGAACGAACTCATTCTTCGGGAGACTGGGCCCGGCAACGCCCCTTGGCGGCGTAGCACTGAACAGCGAATTCTGTCCCTGTCCATTGAGGGCAGGCGAATGACGATTGCAGTTCACAATCTGAGCGATGAAAAATCGATTCATGACTACGCGATGACGCTGGAAAGAGTGGTGCAGTGAGTCTTGTGCTGGATATAGCTGGGGTTCGAGGACGTCGGCGGCGTCCCCAGATGTGTCACCGCCCAGTACGATCCGAAAACGCCGACCGGTGAGCCGGATAACCCGCCACTTCCCGACTACTCACGGTTGAGGTCTGAAGACTTGCATCCTGCCACAGGCGCCCCGCGTGCGATCGATACGGAGCTGCTTCAAGTGTGTAGAATACTTTCACTGCATCGGTCTCGGATGCCAGCCTCTCACGTTATTAATCCGGCTGATTAGCACAGGCTGCAGGTTTAGATGGCAATTCAGATCCGACCTTACCAGCGTTAGCTCACGAGCAACGGGTATTCTAAATCCACGTAGATCGACTGATAGATCGCACAAACGGCCAAGCATCGATCTATCCTTCGCGACAAGTCCGTCGCAATCTGGCTTCTGAGTAGCCGCCGGAGGCTGTAAGATCACGCATCGCCACGCGTCCAATTTCGTGTTGTCGAGCGCCGTCCGAGTCTTGCAGGTCTCGGATGAATTACGCGCTAGACCGGAGCTGTTCCAGATGCGAGCGGACTCGCAGGGCTGTGAGGATGTTCGTGGTGTATGATTGGGCACCCCCATGTCTGTGTCGAAGTCTGTCTTGCGGCGCGATCTTTTGATGTGGATGGGAGCCGGTGTCTTTAGGCCCGACTTGCGCGCTCAGTCAGGCGACGCCGGCGCGCAACTCCGCTCGGACCTGGTCGTCTGGAACGCGCGGGTGATCACCGTGGATCCGCGGCAACCAGCAGCCGAAGCATTCGCCATTCGCGACGGCCGCTTTCTCGCGGTTGGCTCCAGCGCTGAGATTCGACGACTTGCCGGCGCTTCTGCACAGATGATTGACGCCAAGGGTTGCACCATCGTCCCGGGATTCATCGATACCCACAATCACCTCGACGGGGCGACCTTACTCTCTGGGATTCTCGTCGGCAATCCGTTCGAGGTTGAATTTGTAAGTATCGACAGCGTCGTCGGAAAGCTTCGCGAACCCGCTGCCGGAACGCCCGCAGGTGAATGGGTGGAAGGCTTTTTCTTCGACGACACCAAAGTCAAAGAGGGCCGCACCTTAACCGTTCACGATCTCGACGCGGTTTCCACGAAGCACCCGGTCGCGGTGCACCATCGCGGTGGCCACACATCTTTCTACAACTCTCGAGCATTTCAAATGGCCGGTATCGGAGAACAGACTCCGAATCCGCCCGGCGGCACGTTCGAACGCGACGCGGGCGGACAACTCACGGGACGCGTATCCGACACGGCCAAGGCGGTTTTCTACTCCATCGGACGACGCAAACTGTTCGATGTGGCCAGCGTGGGCCCGGAGGGACCCCACAATTCAGAACAGGTCGAAATCGAGGGTCTGACCCATATGTCCAAGATGTTCGCCCGGTATGGGGTGACCACCGTGCATCACGAAGGGGGCGGTCTGGCTATCGTTCAGAAGGTCCGCGCCGCAGGGAAGTTGCTGCACCGCGTCAGCTACGAACCATGGGCTGGTGAACTCGACGAGGTAATCGCGTTGGGGCTGGAGTCCGGCTTCGGCGACGAACGGATTCGGATCGGCGCAACCTCCGAGCACGTAGTGGACGGGTCCTTCTCAGAGCGAACCATGGCCATGAGCCAACCGTATCCGGGCTCGAAGTATAAAGGCAACGTCACCACAACTCAGGAAGATCTGAACGCCTGGGTAGAACGCGTTCATCGCTGCGGCGTTCAGGTAAACTGCCACGCTAACGGCGACGTGGCAATCGCAATGTATCTCACCGCTCTCGAACGGGCACAGCGGCTCTGGCCTCGCCCGGACGCTCGTCCCAAGATCACGCATTGTACGCTGGTCGACGACAGCCTGGTGCAACGAATCCGGGCCCTTCGCGCAGCTCCGTCGCTGTTTACGACATACGCTTACTACAACTCCGACAAGTTTGTTTACTACGGGGATGACCTGATGAAGCGATGCATGGCGTACCGTTCCCTCCTGGATGCGGCAGTGAACGCTGCCGGGGGTTCCGACTTCTTCCCGGGTCCGTTCGATCCACGTATGGCGATCCAGGGTATGGTGACGCGCACCGGCTGGGACGGCAAAACATGGGGTGCAAACCAACGTATCTCGCTAGACGACGCCATCCGCGTGAACACCCTGAACGGCGCATGGAATTCCGGCGAGGAACAGAGGAAGGGCTCCATCACCGCGGGTAAGCTGGCCGATTTCGTGCAGTTCGGTGTGGACCTGCGTTCCACGCCGACAGACCGGATCAAGGACATCCCCATCGTCCGAACCGTCGTCGGGGGCCAAACGGTCTATCAGGCTTGACGTTCGCAGTCACGGCAAGATGAAGCCGCTGCCCGCATCACCGCACTGCAGTGCCCGCCACGCGGCCGTGTTGCACTAGTCCTGTATCCGCCGACACGGAGATGGGGCAGGCGCATTGGCCTAAATCTGCTGGTCGACCGACAGGTAACAGTCTTCGGATCACGCGCATAACATGCCATCGTGATGCCCGCTCGATTCTAACTCCTATGGATTGTATACCTTAGGCGCGCGTGCACAGATTGGAACCAGTTATGCGCTGAATAGCCGGCCAAACTGTTTGATTAATGGGGGCTTACGCCGAAGACTTAGGTGCAAAAGATTTGGCCAGTTATTTGTGCCATCCGGAAGCTGAAGGTCTCGTCGCCATACATCGCCGGTAACGGCGATGTGTTTACTAGGCCATCGCTGTTTAATTAGCGACATACCTGGGGTATTGAGAATCAGATGCTTGAAGTTTCGGAATCCCTGTTGTTCAGGTTCGTTTGCCAGGATTAGCAAGCCGAAGCCGTCGCTGTTTCCGCTGTTCTTCGAATCAATCAAATAAAAGCCGCTACAACTCGCATTCCCGTGCTCGTGCAAGTCGTTTAGAGGCTCATGGCAGGAACTTAGGGCCTAAGATCCTCATCGTTGGCTATTGCCGTAAAAAGGAATGAATTGTTCGATAGAATGACCGAGTCTTTGGGAAAGGATCACGCATGAACCTGAAGCTTATCTGTCAATCGGTTTGTATTGTCGCGGCGACCTGTGTCCAGTCGGCGCCTGCTCAAAACAGGGTTCCGCTGGCCGACGATGGCTACCACCTAAAGTACTGGGAGGGTTCGCCTTACAATGCCGCTTACACGGAATGGTGGTATTTCAACCTGTACGATGCGAAGAAGGACATCCAGGCAATCTTCAGCTACCAGGTGGTTAACCCTTTAAGCCTGGGGGGGCCGAGTGTGAGCTATGTGGCCGCGCTCGCTTACAAAGGCAACGAAATCATTCCGGGGATCGATTTTTATCCTTCCTCGCTATTTAGCGCATCGTACTCGGAGGCGAACGTGGCTGTCGGGCCCAATAGAATTACTGTCCTGGGGGACAACCGGTACGCTATATCAGGGTCGAGCACAAATGGCCGTCTCACTTGGAACCTGACATACGAACGCGAGGCTGCTTCCTGGTTCGCAGGTGACCATGTCAACGTTGGACCTGCGGCGTGGGAACAGATGAGCTGGTTGCTGTATATGCCGCGCGCGCACGTTTGCGGGACACTCACCATCGACGGGCAAAGCTTCCAAATCGAAAGCTCCGGCTACCACGATCACAACTGGGGCGAGTGGGATTTCAGCACGGTGGACTGGAATTGGGCCCAATACTCTCAGCCCGGGCTAACGTTCGATCTGGGAGATTTCGTCGGAAACCCGAACGGCCGCGCCAGCCTAGACGTTTGGGGCCATCGGGTGGTGTTTACGGCTGCTGAATACAAACTGGTTCACACCAAGTGGGCAGTGGATCCAGTGACAAATCTCCAGTATCCAATCGAGTCCGTATTCACCGCGCAGAACAGCGACGTGAAACTTGAAGTCGTGATGGATACAAATAAAAGCGCACCGTTGACCGCGGGACCGCCGCCGGCGCTTGTCATTTTCGAGCAACCGGCCCATTTCAAGGGAGAAATCACGATGTATAGTGATTGGTTTCCAGTCAAGATACCGTTCGAAGGGAATGGCTTCAAGGAGTACACGGCCACATCGGGTGCCGCGCAATGAGTGTTTCAGGCAGTCAGTGGCCGAGGCTGAGGTCGATAGCGTTCAGGAGTTCGCCGTTGCTATCGCCTTCGTAGTCCCAGAACATGATGCCAGCGAGCTTGTGTTTCAGCACGTATTGGCATTTGATACGTATTGATTGGACGTCTTCGTAAGAGATGAAGGTGTGGTTTGCGGCGTTGTAGAGGTAGGGCGCTGAGGCGGTTTCGTCCCAGTAGCGGACGAAGCCGTTCTTCAAATACGTTTGGACGATTTCGCTGTAGTTTGCGTCGAGGTCGGATTTGTGGGCGGGCTGAAAGAGACCGTAATTCGTGTCCGCGACATCGGACCAGGCGTGACCGTAGAACGGAACGCCGAGCACGAGCTTGCGCGGCGGGACACCGGCGGCAAGATAGTTCTTCACCGAAGCATCGGCTGAGATGTGTTTCGGATCGGCTTGGTTGGTGAAGAGAGGTGCGTGGTGACCGGTCGTTTTGTCGTCGGTGGGCTCGTAGTAGTCGTAGCTCATGAGGTTCACGGTATCGACGTACTGCGCAACTTTCTTCAGTTCCGTGTGAGCGAGGAAGTCGGGTGAGGCGCCTGTTGCAACGGATGTGAAGAGGGGACGCCCCAGCTTTTTCGATGCCTGGTCGAGTTGCGTGCGCATTTCTTTCAGGAGCAACGTGTAGTTCTGCTTGTCTGCCGGGCGGAACGGGTTGCCTGCGCCGACGAGGCCCGGATATTCCCAGTCGATATCGATGCCGTCGAGGTTATTGGCCTCGACGAAACGGACGGCGCTGTCGATGAACTTGCGACGGCTGTCGTGGGTGAGCGCCATATCGGAGAAAGCACCGGACCAGGTCCAGCCCCCGACCGAGATCAAGATTTGAAGTTTGGGATTGCGTTGTTTCAGCGCGTTCAGGGTTTGGAAGTTTTCGCGATCGTGCGCGAAGCCCTGGACGATTTCGCCGTTTTGAATGTTGGCGAAGGCGTAGTTGACGCGGGTTACTTTTTCGGCGGCGATGTCGTTAGGCGAGAGAGCCTGGTCTTTGGGGAAGACGTAGGCGATGATAGCCGGCGATGTCGAGGCTAAGGCCGAAGTGTCAGAATGCGCGATGGAGGCAATCAGGCTGAAGAATAAAACGAGCCGAATAGGGGGCACTTTGTTTATTCATGATAGGGTATCGGCGCGCTTGCGGGCGCAAGAGCCATAACGGCGAGCGAGGTGGCGGAGCTTGAGATCCATTGGTCGTGATCGAAGGGGAAGCCGCTCTGGAAATAGGGCTGGAATTTAGGCGCGCGGCTTCGGACGTACCAGGAGCCGTCCGGGAATTGTGTGCGGAGCAGGAAATTCACGCCTTTTCGATAGATGGGATCGTTCGGCAGAAGCATTCCCGCCGTGTATAACGTATGCAGCACGATGTCCTGTGGCGTAAGCATCGGAATCGAGATATGGCGTCTGTGCCCAACCGCCATCGGATCGCTGCAGCTTGCAACAGCGCGGCGGACTCGCTGCTCAAAGCGGATGCCGGGATGCCGGCGGCGCTGTAAACCGGCAATTTTGTCCGCCCATTCGTAAGTGGTAGCCGGCTTGGTGTTCTGAAGCCATTGGCTCGCCCTCTGGATGCGCTCTGAGAACTCGGCTTCGCGCGCGGGCCAGCCGTAGATTTTCAGGGCGCGGATAGCCATAGCGGTTCGAGTGATACTGCTTTCTTCGATCGGCGGCCGGGAAACCCCGAGATCGACCCAACCGCCTGAAGGATCCTGCCGGACGGCGATGTAGTGAACGATCAGATCGGTGAAGTTCGCTCGGCGGTTCACCGAGATCGGCGAGAGACATCATGTATGCAAGTAAAACGTCGTAGTCTCCCGGCGGCGGACTCAGAACCGGCAAGTTCGAGACGTATTCGCGGGCGGACGGTGATCATGGATTCGAGAAAGTTCTTGCGCAAGTTGGATCCGGATTCAGGCCGGCGTGGCTGGCGGATGCGAACGCGCGGGCATGGAAGGGCTGGTGATGGCAACCGGCGCAGCCGCTCTCATGAAAAAATTGGGAGCCTGAACGGGCGAGAAGCGGAAGCGCGCGCCGCACTGCTTCCGACGGACTGGGCGCCTGCAATCAGCGGCGGGCTGAGGCGCAAGCGGCAATGGATTCCCTTGAGCGCCGGCGGCCTGCAGAATCGAGAGGACTTCCGGGTTCTGGTACTTATGCGCCCAATGAGTACCGAATCTCCATTTAGATCTTTAGCATTAGCATCGGCACCGGCGGAAATCAGCTGACGCACGACATCCGGGTTGGCGTGGTCCGTTGCAATCGAAAGCATTAACGGATTCATCTTTCGGATATCGACTTCGTTGACCCGGGCGCCCGCTTTGAGCAAAGCCGCGATGGTGTCCGGATGACCGGTTGAAGCAGCCAGCATAAGCGGACTCAAGTGGACGAGAGCAATTGGACCTTTCCTTACAATGCCGCCAAATGTGTTCAGTCCATTGGGATCGGCTCCGGCGGCGAGTAACAATTTGATACGTTCGGAATCCGGGAAAGCGGTTGCGCTGTGCAAGGGATTGAAACCGGCGCCGTCGGACAGGTGCGGATCCGCGCCTCCTGCGATAAGAGTCGCAGAATCTCCCGTCGCTCATCAGAGCGCTGCGAAGTAAAGGGCTCCCGTGCTGTTTGGTGGAGATGTTCGAACATCAGCGCCTTTCCTATGAGGTAACGCACAGTCTCGATGTTTCCATGGGCCGAGGCAGCGACCATGAGCGGCGTAATGCCGTCCTTCTCGGCACAATTGACTTCCGGCGCCGTTCTCGACCAGCAGCCGGGTTTTCTCCAGATTCCAGGCAGCGTAGATGAGGGGAGTAGCGGCGCTCCCATTAGTGGCCTTCGGATCTGCGCCCGCATTTAATAGGATCCGGATTGCTTCGGGACTGCCATAAATCGCAGCGTAATGGAGGGGAGTTGCTTTCAATTTACCGGGAACATTGGCGGCCTCCGGACTTGAGGCGAGTTTTTGCAGTGCAGTTAAATCGTTGGCGCGAATGGCCAGGGTAAAATCGGCGAAGGCAGGGAGCGTGGCGCTCTTTCCGCAAACAGGAAAGAGAAGAAACGAGCAGAGTGCGACTGTCAGGCCGGCACTTACTTTTCGCATGGTTGTCCCTTCGATTGAACTCGGAGTCTAGCGCAAACAAGGGGCCACTGCATTTTTACCTTGGCGTCGAAAACAGTCGTGGGTAATGGAAGTACTGTCGCAAGAGGCTTATTTCATTCGTCCGGCTTGCTCAGGTGTGAACAGGATGACGGATACTGATGCGCGCTACCAATTGCTCTTTGTCCAAACGACTGCGTCATCTTTGGCGATTCGGGAATGCCACAATGCCGAAGCGTGCTTTAGCATGAAGTGTTGCAAGTGCGTCGGATCCTCCGAGTCAGTGGGCGATGCATAAGGCTACTGTCTGCTCTATGGTGCGGATATTCGATTTCATCTTCGGAGGGTTTGTGCGGATGTTATTTTTGTTGTTTTAGCGTGTTCGGCTGGCGTTGTTGCGCAGCAAGCAGCGAATCAGTCGTCTAACTATTCTGGTTTCACTGCGCAAAGTTCGCAGACGGAGCAGCAGTGGGAGCAGCGGTTTCGCGGCATACCTGATCCTGGCCGGATTCACGCCAATATGGTTAAGCTGGCCGGGCGGCCTCACAACGTGGGGTCGGAGTATCAGAGGCAGAATGCGGAATGGCTTGTTGCTCGCTATAAGGAATGGGGGTGGGATGCTCACATCGAACAGTTCGATGTTCTGTATCCCACTCCTAAAGTGCGCGTTCTCGAACTCGTTGCGCCTAGTAAGTTCACGGCCAAACTAGAAGAGCCTCCGCTGCCTGGCGATCCTTATACGAAAGACACCAGCACGCAGCTTCCGGGGTACAACATTTACTCGGCGGAAGGCGATGTGACTGGTCCTCTGATCTACGCGAACTATGGGATGCCGGAGGACTATGACGAGCTGCAACGAAATGGCATCTCGGTCAAAGGAGCAATTGTTATTACGCGTTATGGGGGCGGTTGGCGGGGCTTGAAACCGAAGCTTGCTTATGAGCATGGCGCAATCGGGTGCATCATTTATTCGGATCCTGCCGACGACGGCTATGTGCAGGCCGATGTTCTGCCGAAAGGACCTATGAGACCGCCCGGCGGAATACAGCGGGGCAGCGTTGCGGATATGACGCTCTATTCGGGGGATCCGCTTACGCCAGGTGTCGGTTCGGTTCCCGGGGCCAAGCGGCTGAAGATTTCCGAAGCACAGACGCTGATGAAAATTCCTGTGCTGCCGATTGGATACGGAGACGCTCAGCCTTTGCTGGCGGCGCTCGAAGGGCGTGTTGTGCCCGCAAGTTGGAGAGGCGGACTTCCCTTCACCTATCATTTCGGTCCTGGTGCGGCAAAAGTTCATTTGAAGCTTGCGTTCAACTGGGGTCAGAAGCCGGTTCTCGACGTAATTGCAACCATGAAAGGGGCTGAGGAACCGGACGTTTGGATTGTTCGCGGAAACCACTATGACGCTTGGGTGAATGGCGCAAACGATCCTATCTCAGGCCAGTCTGCGCTGCTCGAAGAAGCGCGTGCTCTGGGGGAACTTGCAAAGCAGGGCTGGCGGCCTAAGCGGACGTTGATCTACACCGCATGGGACGGCGAAGAGCCGGGGCTGATCGGTTCGACTGAGTGGGCCGAAACGCATGCTGAGGATCTGGAGAAGCACGCAGCCATTTACGTGAACACGGATGAGACCGGCCGTGGGTTTTTCGGCGCGGGCGGTTCCCATTCGCTCGAGCAGGTAGTTAATAGTGTTGCGAAAGAAATCACCGATCCGGAGACAAACGATTCGATCTGGAAGCGTGAGCAAGCAGCGCTTTATCTGCAGACAGGCAGGCGGGCGCGTCCCCGGCAAAGCTCCGGTAAAGACGATGTGCTCACCCGGACAACTCTGCCGCTCGAGGCGATTGGGAGCGGCTCCGATTTCGGTCCGTTTCTGGACCATTTAGGGATTGCATCGCTGAATCTCGGCTTTGGGGGAGAAGATCGCAGCGGCACTTATCATTCGGCGTATGACACGCCATGGTTCGAAGATCATTTCGGAGACAAGAGTAAGGTTTACGGGCGAGCGCTCGCTCAGACCGCGGGCACAATCGTGATGCGCTTTGCGGACGCCGATGTGCTTCCTTACGATTTCACAGCTCTCGCGGCCACGGTGAAAGGATACGATTCGGAGCTGAAGGCGTTAGTCAGATCTTTGCAGGAAGAAGCAGACACGCGCAAGAAGAGCATCGACATGGGACTCTATCGGCTAACGAACGATCCTCAGAACTCGCTGCATGCTCCGCGATCGCTGGATGGACCTCCGGATCTGGACTTCTCGGCGCTGGATAGTTCTATTGCGGCGCTGGAGAAAGCGGCTACAGACTTCGGTAAAGCCCAAACAAATTTTACGGAACTTTCACCAGACAAACGGAAGGCGCTCAATGCTCAGCTGGCTGTTGCCGAACGAAAGCTTACGAGCGAACAGGGACTTCCGCATCGTCCCTGGGTGAAGCATCTGCTGTATGCTCCTGGGACGCTGACAGGCTATGGAGCGAAGACGATTCCGGGCGTGCGCGAGGCTCTGGAGCAGGACCGCTATCCGGAGGCGACGGAACAGCTGGCGGTGGTAGCGAGGGCTATTAGCGATGAAGCAGCTTACATCGAGCAGATTGCGACTACGTTTGGCTCGACCGGTAAGTAAAGCAATCAGCATGCAAGGTGGTGATTACCATGGAACTGCGTAGTCACAGATGAGCGACGGGCGAATTCTGGTTGTTGAAGATGAAGACAAGCTGCGGCGGGTGGTGCAGCTGCAGCTCGAGTCGAGCGGGTACGAAGTAGACGGAGCGCCTTCGGCCGAGCAGGCGCTGCCGCTCGCGACGGTGGCGGATCTGGTTCTCACGGATTTACGCCTGCCGGGAATGGATGGGCTTGAGTTTGTAACAGAGTTGCACGCGCGGGGCATCGGCGCGCCGGTGATTGTGATGACGGCGCACGGGTCGGTGGAAGCGGCTGTGCAGGCGATGAAACTCGGCGCGGCCGACTTTTTGCAGAAGCCTTTTTCACTCGACCACCTGACGACGGTGGTGGGGAAAGTGATGGCGCTGCAGTCGCTCCGCACGGAGAATCAGCGGCTACGAGAAGAGCTTGACCAGCGTTATCAGTTCGACAACATCGTCGGGCGCAGCGCGAATATGCGCGAGATCTTTCACACGATAGAGCGAGTGGCACCGACGCGGGCCACGGTGCTGCTGGCAGGAGAGAGCGGTGTTGGGAAGGACATGATCGCGCGAGCCATTCATCACCATTCGCCGCGTAAGAATCACCCGTTCGTGAAGATCAACTGCACGGCACTGCCCGAAAATCTGATGGAGAGCGAGCTCTTCGGATACGAGAAGGGCGCATTCACAGGGGCGAACACAAGCAAGCCGGGCCGATTCGAGCTGGCGGACAAGGGGACGGTGTTCCTCGATGAGATTGGAGACGTGCCGTTGCCGGTCCAGGTGAAGCTGCTGCGGATTCTGCAGGAACGGCAGTTTGAAAGACTGGGCTCGAATATGACGCGGAGTGTGGATGTTCGAGTGGTCGCGGCGACGAATGTGGATTTGCGCGCGGCGCTCGAGCAAGGGCGGTTTCGCGAAGATCTTTATTATCGGTTGAATGTAGTGCCGATCAGCGTGCCTCCATTGCGGGAGCGGCGCGGAGACATACCGTTTCTGGCGATGTCGTTCGTTCGAAAGATATCGGAAGAACTTGGGACACCTGCAAAGCAGATCAGTCCGGCAGCGATGGACCGGTTAGTGGAGCATTCGTGGCCAGGCAACGTGAGAGAACTGGAGAATACGATCGAACGCAGTCTGGTGTTAGCGCCGGGCGAGGTTTTGCAAGCGGCCGATATGCGAATCGAAACGCCGAGGACAAGCGTGAACTCTTCTATGTCGCAACAAGCTCCGCTGCTGCCCGAAGGCGAGACGCTGGAGCATTGGGAGCAGATGATGATACGAGAAGCGCTGCGCCGGGCGAACGGAAACAAGAGCCAAGCGGCGCGTATGCTTGGTTTGACACGGAACGCGCTGCGCTACCGGCTGTCCCAAATGGGGATGGAAAATGGCGCGGCGGAGGAGGCGGATTCGTGAAAATCGCATTGTTCGATCCATCTGAGGTGTTACTCTAAGTTCCACCTGCAAACGGATGACCCGCGTCCCGTTCAGCCCTACAATGCGGAGATGCTTGTCGAATTTCATGGGGCCGAATGAGGCGATACTCTCTATTTTTCTTGATGTGCATTGCTCCGGCGTGGGCGCAATCGGGCGATAGCACAACAGCAACACAGGCACAACCGATACAGATCGGATCCGTCACATTCAGTGGGAGCATTCGAGAACGGGTTGAGTTCTGGGACTGGTTTGGCGGTAAAGGCGAGAGCAATTATGCTTTCTCCGGCACGCTTGCGCAATTTGCTCTGAGCCAAACTTCAACCGGTTTCGAATGGAAAGTCGATTTTGCGGTTCCGGCCTTATTAGGTCTGCCCTCCAAAGCGGTCGTCACCGCTCCACAAGGACAGCTCGGGCTGGGAGGAAGCTATTTCGCGGCCAACTCGTCGCAACGCTATGCGGCTTTCATCTTTCCCAAGCAGGCATATGCACGTTTCAAAGGCGAACACAGCAGCGTGCAGCTGGGGCGTTTTGAGTTTAGCGACGGGTCCGAAGTCACACCGTCGGACGCGACGCTCGCCGGGTTGAAGAGAGACCGGATTGGGCAAAGGCTGATTGGAACGTTCGGTTTTTCGGACGTGCAGCGCAGCTTCGATGGGGTGAATGCCGCATATTCCGTGGGACCGTGGAATATTACGGCAGTTGGAGCGGTACCGACCAGAGGTGTGTTTCAGGTGGACGGCTGGGGTTGGGTGAAGACTCCGTTCGCTTACGTTTCCGCGACGCGGCAGGTTCATCACGTGCGTGCCGGTTCTGCCGAGTGGCGGCTGCTCGGAATTTACTACGAGGACCCACGCGGGGTATTGAAGACGGACAATCGCTCGGCTATCGCGCGCGCGGCCGACCATCAAAACATTCGGATCGGCACGTATGGAGGGCATTACATTCAAGCGATTCCAACACGCGCGGGCACGGTGGATTTTTTGGCTTGGGGCGTACTGCAAAGCGGCAGTTGGGGTTTCTTGAGCCAACGCTCGGGAGCCGCCGCAATTGAGGGCGGGTTTCAACCTGACCTTCTGCGGAGCGTTCGCCCGTGGCTGCGCGGCGGATACTTTTACGGCAGCGGTGACGGGAACGCCAAAGACGGAACGCACGGCACGTTCTTCTCGATTCTGCAGACGCCACGTATTTATGCTCGCTTTCCCTTCTTCAATGAGATGGATAACCGCGATGCTTTTGCGGAACTGGTGCTCCGTCCGTCCAAATCGGTGACCATACGAACAGATGCGCACAACCTGTCGCTCGCGAGCGGCAACGATCTTTGGTACACCGGCGGGGGAGCTTTTCAACCCTGGACGTTCGGGTTTCAGGGACGGCCGAGCAATGGGAAAACGGGATTAGCGAATCTGTACGACGGCAGTTTGGATTACACGGTCAACAGAGCTGCGTCGATCGGTTTCTATTATGGATACGCGCAAGGTGGCGATGTCATGAAAGCGATTTATAAAAACGCAAACGGGCAGTTTGGGTTTATCGAGGTGAATTATCGTTTTTGAGCGCGCGGCCCACGCCTTACAAAGAGGCAAGCCCGCGTAAATTCCATCCGCAAATTCGACTCGCCTCGAGTTTGTTTCCTGCCGGCCCCGGCCAGTGTGTTTCCAGGCTCAGATATCCGCGGTATCCGTCGTCAATTAATCGCGCGATCTGTTTCTTCCACGGAACATGCCTTGTGCCGAGCGGTCCCCAGACGGGCTTTCCGGTTCGCATGTCACAGTCTTTGGCGTGGACGTGTACGATCCGGTTTTTGGGCAGTCTTTCGTAACCATCAGGAAACGGAAGTTCTCCGGCAACCAGCGCGTTTGCCGGATCCCAGACAATCATTACGGCGGGATCGGGCACGAGTTCGAGCAGTTCGGCCGTCTCTGCCCCAGTGCCGATGTTGCAAGCGTGTTCGTTTTCAAGACCGACGATCAGGTTTTCGCGCTTCGCGATAGCGGCGAGATCGCTCAAGGCACGAGCAATTGCCGGATAACACTCGAATGGTTCGACGGTGCGCCAGTAGGAAAACACGCGGATGATACGTGCGCCGAAGAGATGTGCGACTTTCACGGCCCGCTCCGTCAGTCTCGGTTGGTCGGCAAGCGTGTGTTTGGAAGCAAAAACGTCGTGCTCGAAGCGCGTGTCCAGTTTGGGGCCGCCCTCGAGCACGCACTTCAACAGAGGAGACGCAATCGAGATCACCGGCAGTTCGGCCTCGTCCAGGGTTCGTTTCACAACCTTGAGCTCGTCGTCGCTCAAATCGAGGATATTCCTGCCATCGATCACACGAAGCTCCGCGCCAGTCATGCCGATCTCTTTCATCGTCGGGATGGCCTCCTTGAGTGAAGGCGAAAACTCGTCTGTGATGGCGGCAATCGGCAGTTGAAGATCCATGAAGGGAGGAAACTCTATACTAAGACTATGTTCTTTCGCCGGGAACGCCCGAAGATTCCAACTTTTTCCGAACGTGTGAACCTGTTGAAGCAAGCCGGATTCGGGACGGAACAACAGCCGGATGGACGTGTGCGCATCAGCAAACACGGGGTAGCGGCTGTCATCGGCGATGAAGGGCAGAATCACCCGGACATCGAGAAAGCCGGCATTCTGGTCGGCTCCCAGATCGCGACTCTGCTGAATCGCGGGTATCAAATGTTCTTGGAGACTCCGGACGGCAAGCGCTTCCCTGCCCACGCCGAGCAACTCAAAGCGCTGCACGAGTTCGAAGATGACGTAAAGGAAGCTCTCGACCTGGTGAATCTGTACAACACATCTCTCGGCACAACTACGCCAAAGCACATGTACGATCGGGTTTTTAAGCGCGACTCTGGAACGCAGCCGAATCCATGGGTGCGCAAAGATAACAAGATCGTTCCGCCGAACACCAAAGCCGATACGTATCCGGTCTAAGCAGCAGCACGGCCGCTGTTAAAGCAACACTAACAGCCGAACGCAGGCCTTCCTTTACAGCGGTTTCGGATTATCCGCCAAAAGCTGCTTAAAATCGGCATTCGTCTTGAGGAGCGAAAACTCAGGCATGTCGGGAATCTTGTTGCGGTCTTTGATACCTTCTTCAAGAGCCTTACGCAAGTAAATTAGCGCACGCTCGTTCTCACCCGATTTGGCGTACATCTTGGATAGATAGAGGTGGAACATGGCTCGTTCCTCGACCGTGCGTTCCTGCATGATCGTACCGAACGTACCGTGGTGTTCGAAGACCTCGGGATCCAGTTTCATGGCCTGCTCGTAGTAGTCGGTGGCTTCCTTGTAGTTCTTGCGGGCGAAGTAAGCGGCACCGAGGTTGGCATAAACGGAAGCCGACGGATTCGAACAGCGGAGAGCGCGTTTATAGTAGCCGATCGAACGTCGATAGCTCTTCTCGGCGTAATAGATAGTGCCGAGATTGTTGATGGCTTCCGAGTACTTGGGATCGAGCTTAACGGCTCGCTCATAGTTCTTCTTTGCGAGGTTCAAGACCATGAGTTGATGAAACGCGATCCCGATCTTGTTCGCGAGGACAGGGGAGTTGGGCGGCCCTTGCCGGTACATGTCAATCGCCTCTCGATACATCTTCCGCGCCATGAAGATGTCTCCGCGGAGTTCGGGAGAGATATTTCGGACAGTGGAAGGTGAGTTGGGCGGAACCGAAGCAGCAGCCCGGAGACCGGTCGGTTCCAAGGGCTTGGACTGTTGGGCAGCCAACCCAAACGGCAGGGCCCAAAGCGCTATTGCGGAAAGAGCAAGACGGACTTTCGGAGAATAGATCATACCGATCCCCCTTGTCCGACTACTATATACCCTTTTGCACCAGGTCGGCGAACTGAAGGATTACTTGAAAATACTCTTCAGTTTGTCGAGGATGCCGTGCTTGTTGGAGTCCTGCTTATTCTTTCCGCTGTTCTGGGCGGTAATCGGTGGGACAGTTTCCCCGTTGGCCGGTTGACCGTACGCCGGCGGGGCCGGAATGGAAGCACTCGGGATAGCATCCCAGCCCGCGATTTCCGTTGCTCCGCCGGGGTGCTGCGCGCAGAATTGGACGGGCTGCGTGCCGAGCAAGTAGTACTCGGTTACGACCCGTGGACAGGCTGTGGTGGCGAGCTGCCCGCTATCGGCATCGATCTGAGCACTGACCACTCCATCGGGGATATCGAATTGCGTCACATTCCGATAAGCACGGTGCTTGTGCGCACGCTTCATGAAATCCGTCCAGATCGGTAGAGCGGCTTTGGCGCCGTCCATCTTAATGTCCTGGTAATCGTCGAGTCCGACCCAGACCACGCACAGCAGTTTGGTGGTAAAACCAGCAAACCAGGCATCGTGTGAGGTACCTGTTTTGCCGGCCGCGGGAAGGGTAAATCCACGCGCTCGAACACCCGCGCCCGTTCCGCTGCGAAGTACTTCCTGCATCAGGTTAAGGGTCAGGAAAGCAACCCGCCCATCCAGAACTTTCTTGGTCTGAGGCTCAGCCGACCAGATATCTTTGCCAGTTCCATCCGTGATCTTCGAGATCATCTCCGGTTGGACTTGCACGCCTTTATTGGCGAAGGTCGTGTACGCTCCGGCCATCTCGAGGGGCGTAACATCGTATGCGCCAAGCGCCATCGCAGGCGTGGCCCGTATGTCCGCCAGCCCGGCTTTATGGGCCAGATCGGCTACGGCTCCATAGCCGGCTTGTTCGGCAACTTCGACAGCAGGAACGTTTAACGATTTAGCAAAGGCGAGAGTCAAGGTGACGTCGCCCAGCCAATTGCTGTGATGGTAATCGACCGGCTCGTATGGCTTGCCGCCGTAATAGAACGTTTGCGGCTCGTCTTTGAAGATGGAGGAAGCAGTAATCGGATTGGGGTGGTCCCACAGGCCGGTATTCAGCGCGGCGGCGTACACGAAGGGCTTAAAAGCGCTGCCGGATGGGCGCTTTGCGATGGCGTGGTCTAACTGGCTGACACCGTAGTTGCGGCCCCCGATCAGCGCTTTGACCTCGCCTGTGTGCGGGTCCAGACAAATCAGAGCGACCTGAGGCTCTTCGAGGGGAACGCCTTCCTTCCGCCGTTTGGCGATGATCGCCTCGATCTCGCGCATGCCGGTTGCAACCGCTTCCGCGGCATCGCGCTGAAGGTTCGGGTCAAGCGTGGTGTAAATCTTAGATCCGGACTGTTGGAAGTCGTGATCCTGAAAATCTTCGTTGAGCTTCTCGTTGACAAGGTCGACGAAGTAGGGCGCGTCCGCCGACTCGATGCCCTGCTTGGTTACAAAAAGCGGTGCATTCACAGCAGCCTCGTATTGATTCTGCGAGATATAGCCGTTCTCGAGCATTAGCTTTAGAACGACATTGCGCCGGCTGCGGGCGCGTTCGGGCCAGCGAACAGGATTGCGAAAGCTAGGCTGTTGGATCAAGCCTGCCAGCGTGGCCGCCTCAGGCAGCGAGAGTTGGCGGATGCTTTTGCCAAAGTAAGCCTCCGAAGCCTCACCGAAGCCGCGAATCGCAAATGAGCCACGCCGTCCGAGGTCTACCTGATTGGCGTAGTATTCAAAGATCTTTTGCTTGGTCAGCTTTCGCTCGAGGTGAATGGTGATGAGCAGCTCATCGAACTTGCGGGTGAACGTCTTACGAGGATCAAGCCATAAGTTACGAGCAAGCTGCTGGGTCAAGGTGGATGCGCCCTGCGCGTTCCTGCGCTCTTTGATGTCGACAAACATCGCCTTGACGATGCGAACCGGGTCGAAACCGGAATGTTGGAAGAAGCGTTTGTCTTCTATTGAGATGACGGCATGAACCAGAACCGGCGGAATATCTTCGAAGCGCACGAGACGCCGTTTTTCACGATTCTTATCGTAGAGGCTGCTGAGAAGCTGGGGCTCCAACTCGTATTCGGTGCGCGCGCTGTTGTCGCTCAGGGCGATGATGGAGGAAATCTTTCCATCGGTGAAGCGCAACACGCCGGGCTCTGATCCGGTGGAGGATCGATCGCCTGGAAAGATCTCTATGGCATCGGGTCGAAGGTGGTACCAGCCCGTCGGATTTGTGCGAGCGTCTTCGCCGTAACCGCTCTCTCGCAGGCGCGTGGCCATCCCAAGCGGAGTACCGCCATCACCGACACCGATCAACTCCGGGGCCGAGTAAAGCAGAGACGAATTCGGGAACGGTCCCTGGGTCAGTTTCTCGTCGGTCAGGCGCGCGTATTTGGCGTATTCGAAGGATGCAACGACGAGCCCGATTCCAAGCAGTACGACTACCCCGAGAAGAGCAAAGCCGATGTAACGGCGGAGAGAGGAGCTTATCGGAAAACGACGTGACTTGGAGGTTCCGGGAACTTTTATGCGTAACGGCAACTGTTGGGCCCTAGGAGTTTGTCCAACTTCTGGACGCCCAGCTTTCGTAAGCTACTTCTGGGCCTGATGAACCGATTCTAACTCTTTCCAGATGTTGTCGTCATGCGGATGCCAGTCAGGAGAGTGGCGACCGGTAATCTGCAGGTTTTCGATACTTAACGTACCATGACCAAAAGGGCAAATCCATTCGGTTTGTGGACGTCCGAAGATCACCATGTTGCCCCAGGAACCCCGGGCGATAGGCATTATCAGACGACGCAAGCAAGTACGGCAACGCCGGCGTTGATCGCGGATGATTGCCGAAAAGATTCCGGCGGCAATCAGCCAAATTCCCCACACGGCGAAGGTGAACGGCATGTCGTGGAGAAAGAGCGAGGGAGCAGGACCGAATCGAGGCAGCGGGGCGGGCGGCCGCGGGTAGAAATAAGTCAATGCCAGTTGGAGCGAACACACCAACGCAGCGCCGAGCAGCAGCTTGGCCAGAAGGTAAAGCCAGTACTTCATTTCTCCTATTAGACTCCTTTCCAGACGAAGCGGTTCCTCACTGCTCCTCCCACCGGTTTAGCTCCGAGTGATGCTCTTAGCCAAGAAGAGGAGGTTAGCCGGCCGCTCAGCAAGCCGCCGCATGAAGTACGGATACCAAGCGTCGCCGTATGGCACATACAACCGCAGGTTGAAACCCTGCGCTATAAGTTCACGCTGCAGATCTCGACGGATCCCATAGAGCATTTGAAACTCCAAACGATCCGGCGAAAGCTTTAGTTCCCGAATACAGCTGACTGCCTTGCGAATTATGTTTTCGTCGTGACTGGCGATAGCCGGCTCGACGCCCTCGGTCAGCAGCATGCGCATGAGCTTGAGGTAGTTAGCGTCGACGTCCGATTTTTTGGGGAAAGCAAGGTTCGCGGGTTCACGGTATGCGCCTTTGCACAAACGGATCGGGATGTTGCGGGCCGAAAGCATGCGGATATCTGCTTCGCTGCGGAAAAGATAAGCCTGGATAACGGCCCGCACGTTTCCCGGGTGGCTTTCGGCAAAGGAGGTCACCATGGCAAGGGTGCGATCGGTGTAAGCGGTCGACTCCATGTCGAACTCGACCCGGCTGTTCATGGTTCGAGCCTGATCGACGAGAGCGGAAACGTTGCTGCGGCAGGCTTGTTCCGACAGGTCGAGGCCGAACTGCGTTAGCTTGATTGAAACGGTAGCCGGCAGATTCGCTTTTGCGATCTCGTCCTGAGCCGAAAGATAAGAAGCTTTTGATTTAGCGGCATCCTCGAGAGACGTCACATTCTCGCCTAGGAAGTCGAGAGTGGCCTTGATGCGTTCGCCTGAAAGCGCACGGAGGACACGTATCCCGTCTTTCAAGGTTTGACCTGCTACAAAGCGCGAAGTGAGCTTACGGGAAAGAGCCGAATTCTCCATCCAGTGCCGAAGCCAGCTTTGTTCGGAAAGGTAAAGGAGTGTGTGGCGCAGCACGGTTGGTAGTCGGAGAATCGGTCGAGTCTTCTCTTTGAACTTAGCCGTGGTGGTCGCCAGGCTGTTACCAATATAGCCGTGCGATTAAGTAAACAACGAATGGCTCGAAAGAGCCAGCCCGGTGCCCAATAGAGCGCCGACAAGCACATCGCTCAAAAAATGCATACCAAGGAGAATGCGAGACGCCGCTATGCTCAAGGCGCAAAACAGAAGAGCCGGAAACAGCGCGGGATAAAACTCGCCCAACGCAATGGCAACGGCAAATGCGGTGATAGTGTGCCCGGACGGAAACGAAAACTGATCCGGCGGGAGTAGCTTGGCCCAGCAATGAGGCTCGATCTCGCAGGGGCGCCGCCTACCGGAGAGTTTCTTCAGGAACTTAAACAGGCCGATGCCCACGAGGGCGGCAGATCCGGCCGAGGCGATTGCCGTCAAACGGTTTTCCCCGCCGAAAAGCAACACCGACAATCCGGTTAGATACCATAGCCAGCCATCACCGGCGCGTGTGGCTGCGATTGCCCACAAACGGATCCATTTGGGGGCGGGCCATTTGTTTACCTTGCGCATCAGCTTGTGATCGCGCGTGGCAATAAACTGAAACATGCTGCCGTGCCCTGTCCTGCCGTGCACTGTCATGGCTTGGGCCTCTCGTATAGGTAGTTTACGAAACTGAGCGCACTTCTCACGTCTCACTCTCGTTTTAACGGCCAATCGATTACATTGCAGTGACAGGTTGAAGAAACATTCATGAACTGCGCCAATACACTTCCTAAACGGAAGCGGGCAAGTACGATGGGTAGTTGCCGACGCGACTGACGCTCGATTTTGTTTATTTTGACGCGGGAGGCGGACACAGGAGCGCTGCTACGGCCCTACAATCCGTTATTGCTTCGCGAGGATATGACTGGAACGTTCGGCTCGTCAACCTGCAGGAAGTACTCGACAAGCTGGATATCTTTCGCAAGCTGACGGGCATCCGGCTCCAGGACATTTACAATCTTGTTCTTGCGAAAGGATGGACGCTCGGGTCGACTTACTTGCTGCCTTGCATGCATGGAGTGATCCGCCTGTATCATCAGCAGCAAGTGAAACTGCTGAGCGAGTTCTGGCGGCAACAGCAGCCCGACATGGTCGTGTCGCTAATACCTAACTTCAACCGAGCCTTGTTCGAAAGCCTACAGCGCTCGAGACCGAATACTCCGCTGGTGACGATTCTTACGGATCTGGCAGACTACCCGCCTCACTTTTGGATGGAACGGCAGGAGCAATACCTTGTGTGCGGAACAGAGCGAGCGGTGACGCAAGCAAGAGCGATGGGTTACCAGAGCAGCCATGTTTTCAAGACCAGCGGGATGATCTTGCGGCCGAATTTTTACGAGCCGGTGACGAGCGATAAACGAACAGAACGCCGGAATTTCGGATTAGATCCGGACCTGCCGACGGGACTGGTGCTCTTCGGGGCGGAAGGATCGAATGCCATGTTTCCGATCGCCCAACGTCTCGGAAACAGCGCTTCCGACGTGCAGCTGATCATGATCTGCGGTCGGAATACGGCGCTTGCGGGAGAGACTAAGCAAGCTGCAAACACGCAACAAGATCGTGCTCGAGGGTTTTACCAAAGAGGTGCCGCGTTATATGCGGATGTCGGATTTCTTCATCGGAAAACCAGGACCGGGAAGCATTTCCGAGGCGCTGAAAATGGGGCTTCCGGTAATCGTGGAACGGAACGCGTGGACGTTGCCGCAGGAGCGATATAACACACGGTGGGTCTCGGAGCAGGGCGTCGGCATTGTTTTGAAGAGCTTTCGCGAGATTGAGACGGCTGTCAAAAGCTTGCTTGAACCGAGCAAGTTCTCCGCCATGAGGGAGCGCATAGCAGGCATGAAGAACTGCGCGGTTTTCGAGATTCCGCCGATCCTTGAAAAAATCGCGGAAGCTAGGGAATAGCTCCAAGTATCTTTCTGGCGGGCTCGAATTCGGGATTAATCCGCACGGCGGTTTCCAGTTCCGCCCGAGCTTCTTTCATGTGCCCGAGCCGGGCCAGCGCGGCTCCTAAACTGGTGTGCAGTTCGACGTCGTTAGCGCGGTAGCCGAGCGCCTCACGATAACGCAAAACCGCCTGCTCATTGTTGCCGGATTTGGCTAGCTGATCTCCCCAGGCAAACAAAACATCACCCAAGCGTTCCTGGGCTTTCGGGTAATCGGACTGCTGAAGAAGCACCAGTTTGAAATCCGTCACTGCATTATCCAAATCGCCGTTTTCGGCTTCGACACTGGCCAGGTTGAATCGGGCATCGATGTATTTGGAATCGAGCTGGAGAGCTTTCTTGAATTGTTCTTCGGCCTCTAGAGGTCTGGAGCCGGCAGAAAGAGCTACGCCCAACTCGGTTGCGCCCACCACACTTTCGGGGTTGGCCCTCACGGCTCGTTCAAAGTAGGTGATCGCTCCCTGCGCGTCACCTTTGTTCAGCAGCGTATCGCCCATATTGAAGTTGGCCGAGAAATCGTTTGGATATTTCTTCAGACGTTCTTCGGCCAGGGAAGCCTGGAGGATCTGCCGCTGATCGCCTGGAGTGTCCGGCAGCACCTGAAGCCAGAGGTGGCCCATTTCGTCGATGGCTTGTATGCCGCCTTTCACTTCCTTAGGAGGATTGCTCGGATTGCGGCTATTGGCGGAAGAGTTGTCGTATTGGTAGCGCATCGACACGACGGTCCCTTGGGGGAGTTCGAGCGGCTCTTTGAGACGGTATACGCCTTGCCAGTTAAGGTCCCAATCCGGAATACGGATCAGCCATTTACGCGTGCCATCGGGAAGCGTAGCGTAGCCTTCCATCAGCTTCGCAAGGTAATGCGCGTGCGGGTAGATCGCGAGAACTTTCAAATTGACCGGGCAACGGTAGTCATCACTGACCAGGAAGTTGCGATCACCGGGCGGGATGTCGATCGCGCCATCGTGCTCGAGCTGAACGAGCATGGGGAACTTGGTTTGAGGCTTATCGGTGAAGTAGAGACCGATTTCAGGACTCACCGTTTCCGGCTTTCCTGTCGGACGCAGGTGAACATTCAGCACGAGATCCATGCCCGGTTCGGCCCGCCAAGCCATACCATCCGGCTCGACAACCGGCGAACTTCCAGGCTTCCAGGAAAGGAAGTGCCCGTCCGGATCGAAGGTGTTCTCTTCAACGGTGAGATCCATGCCGGGGAAGCCGAAACCGGCAATTTTCTCCTGACGGCGGGCTGAGCCGGAGCGATCGATGATCACATTTGCGTGATGGAAGACGCGAGGATTGCCCGGCCTGACTTCCATGGCTCGAACCCAGCGGGCCTCAGTAACCGGCACGGGAACGATGAAATTCCAAAACACCTCGCTACCCCCGGCGCTCAACTGGTATGGCTGGGTGACGTGCAGGATTAAGTCCGGCTTGCCGAGTTCCCACTCCGAACTGAACTTGGGGGGCGCGGGCGCCCGTTCGGCAGAGCCTAATGGCGCACCAGCCTGCACCCATTTTTGAATGAGCACAATCTCGTTGTCCGTTAAGCGGCGTTCATCGGTAAATTCACCGTAACCAGTCTCTGGCAGCCAGGGAGGCATGAAACGGCGTTTCGTGACGTCGGCGATCTGGGAAGCGTGGCGCTTTGCGTCTTCGTAGGACAGGAGCGAGAATGGTCCCGATTCGCCGGGGCGATGGCAAGGAGCGCAGTTCTTGTAGATGATGGGGGCGATGTTGCGGTTGAACGTCACGGGCGGCTGCTCGGCTGAAGTGCCTTTGACGGCGGCCAGAACGGCCGCGAGCAAGCACAGCGCCGTTACTGAAAACACACGTGTGCAAAGCCGCAAGAATTTAGATGCGTATCCGTTAAACGTCATCCGATGATATTGCCAGTTCTCCTGTCGCGACTTCGTGTACAAGAGATTATAAATGCTTGCATTCCAAACAGCACTGCTATAAGATCTACTCAAACTCCGTTAGTTTAGTGTAGTCGCTTACTAGTCTCACAGTTGCTTTGCCGCAGACTCGACGGAGTCGCGGCCCATGTGTAGTCAAATTCCTTGAGAGTGGGGGGGAACGTGCTTTCTTTAGCGGTAAGGATGTGTTTCAAACATAAGATTCCTGGGGGCATCTGCAGCCTCTTCTTAGGTGCTTTGTTTGCGATTGGATTGCCTTCGAGCGGGTTAGGGCAGGTTTTAACCGGTTCCATCGTCGGAACCGTAACGGATCCTAGCGGCGCCATCATACAAAACGCGACGGTTACGGCAACGGACACAAACACCGGACAGACGCGTACAGACACCAGCGACTCCAGTGGTCGCTATAACTTAATCAACCTTCAGCCGGGCAACTACACAGTTACAGCGAACGCAAGTGGGTTCAAGGCTCTTCAACAGGATAAGGTAACGGTCACCCCGAACACAGTGACGCGTATCGACGCGCATCTGCAAGTGGGTCAGGCAAGCGAAAAGATCGATGTATCGGCGCAAGCAGTAGAACTGCAAACCGACAAAGCGGATACACACACGGAGATCAATTCGAAAGCAGTTACGTCTATGCCCCTCGGAGGTCAGCGCAACTACCAATCGCTGATCAACCTGGCGCCGGGCACAACACCAAGCAGCTTCTACAACTCGAGTTTGGATGTTCCGAACCAACCGTTGAATACTCACGTGAACGGCGGAGTGGGACAAACCAATGTGACGAAGATCGACGGCGCGGAAAGCGTCAACGTTTGGCTTCCGCAATATACCGGTTATGTCGCACCGGCCGAGACAGTGGACGTCGTAAACGTGACTACCAGCGCGGCGGATGCGGATCAGGGATTAGCCGGATCCTCTTCGATTACGGTCGTAACCAAATCCGGGACGAACAACATCCACGGAAGCGCGTTCATCTTCCACAACGATCAGCATCTGAATGCCCGGAATTTCTTTCTGGTCGCCTACGACAGATAAACCGGTTGGTATCTACAACAACTATGGCGGCACCATCGGCGGTCCGATCAAGAAAGACAAGCTGTTCTACTTCGTCAGCTTTGACGGGACGAACCAGAAAACGAGCGCGAACGCGGTTTACACAGTTCCCACGCAAGCCGAACGAGACGGCAATTTCAGCAACTCCACAACGACGATCTACAATCCTGCACCGGGAACGCAGACGGCACCGGCCGTACGGCTTTCGCTGACAACTCGCTTCCGCCGTCGTCAGATTAGCCCAATCGCGCAAGAAAATTCAAAGCTACATCCCGCTTCCGAATGCTCCTGGAGATGTGAATAATTACTTCGCGACCGGCGGTCCCGTAATCGACCGCTATCAGTACGATGCGAAAGTCAACTACAACCGCACCGACAAGCACTCCATTTGGATCAAGTACGACAACATGTTCGCCAACTCCGGGCGGCGTGGCTATTTTCGGCGCAGGCGGCGGACCGGCAGCCGGTGCTGGCGCAAGCCCCGGGCACGGCCGTACGAGCACACAAGTCGCATCGATCGGACATACGTACGTCTTCTCTCCGACTCTGGTTCTAGATGGAAACGTCGGGTATCAGCGCATGAACCAGACGGTGCTGGGAACCGATTATGGGAAAGACTACTCGAGCACCCTGGGCATTCCCGGGACTGAATGGATCCGATATCCGCGACAGTGGATTTCCCAACGTCAACTTCGGCTCGGTACTTTTACCGCAGACCGGTGTACCGAACTGGATGCCAGCCTTCCGTACGGACGAGACCTACACAACCAGTCACTCGCTGGCCTGGACGAAAGGCGCCCACGAGGTACGGTTTGGTTTCGACCTGGTGCGGCATCACCTGAACCACTGGCAGCCGGAGCTAAGCCCGGGCGGTCCGCGCGGCTACTTCGATTTCAACGGCTCCGTGACGTCGAACAACGTGGGGACGGCAACTGCGTCTACCGATCAGCCAATACAACGCTTATGCCCAGTTCCTGCTTGGGCTCTCAGACAACACACAGAAGGGCGAGCAGTACATTCTGATGACCGGACGCGAGTGGCAGCTCGGCTGGTTCGTGCAAGACCGCTGGCAAGTTTCGAAGAAGCTGACCGTCACCGTCGGTCTGCGCTACGAACTGTATCCGCTCATGACGCGCTGCTGCGGCACCGGGATTGAGCGCTATGATCCCACCACTAACGACGTCTACATGGGTGGACGTGGCAGCATCCCGATGAATGCGGGTATCAGTGTCAGCCACAAGCTCTTTGCACCCCGTGCAGGTATCGCCTACCGCTTGGATGAAAAGACGGTGATTCGAGCCGGTTACGGATTGAACTATGATCCGATCCCATTCTCTCGTCCGTTGCGCGGCTTCTATCCGCTTACCATTAACAACAATTACAGCGCCCTGAATAGCTTCTCGGTGGCCAATCTGAGCACGAATCAGGCTGCTGGCTTCATTCCCAGCACTTTGGCCAATGGCATTCCTCCGGTGATTGGTCCCGATCTCTCAACGGGAATCGTGCCTCTCGACCCGACTGCTAGCGAACGGAGCCCAGATAGCTACATTCACCGCGGCTATGTGCAGTCCTACAACTTCACGCTCGAGCGGAAGCTGCCGGGTGAAATCGTGATGTCGACGGCATACGTTGGACAGCATACCGTTCATCAACTGGCGGATTACGACATCAACGCCGGCTACCCAGGCTCGGGAACGACCGGCCTACCTCAATACGCAACTTTCGGCCGAACCATCCCCACTCAGATGTGGGATGGCTACTTGAGCAACGAGTACAACTCGCTGCAGGTCGCCTTCAACCGGCAGTTCACCAACGGCTTGATGCTCAAGGGAGCTTACACCTGGTCGCATGCGATCGACTACACCGATGATGACGGTTGGGCCAGCGTCGGTTGGAACTGGGCTCCCGTGTTTCAAAGGAACCGCGCCTCGGCGGGTTTTGACCATCGACACATCTTTCAACTCGGATGGGTTTATGAGCTGCCGTTCGGCACCGGCAAGAGGTTTGTAAACTCCGGCATGGCCTCCAAAATCGTCGGAGGATGGCAGTTTAGCGGCATCGAGGCTATGTCCACTGGCACTCCGTTCACGATCGGCGCGGACGCTACCTCCCTGAATGCGCCGGATAACACGCAAACCGCGGACCAGGTATTGACAAACGTCCAGCGTTTCGGCCAAGTGGGTTCGAGCGGATTCTACTACAACCCGGCGGCCTTTGCTCCCGTGACTACTCAGCGTTTCGGGACCACCGGACGAAACACGCTTGTCGGACCTGGCATTTGGAATACGGATATGAGTATCTCTCGCACCTTCCCGATTCGAGAAAAGCTAAATTTCGAGTTCCGGACGGAGTTCTACAACCTGCCAAACACGTCACACTTTGGCAGTCCCGATACAACTGTGAACGATGCTAATTTCATGCGTATCACGAGTTCTTACGGTGAACGAAATATTCGTTTCGCCGGACGGTTCAGTTGGTAAATATGAAGTAGTGGGGAAATTCGCAAGACATAAAAGGCGGCTCTTTATCGGAGCCGCCTTTTTTCTATTTTCGGTGCGCTGCCTTCGCGCAAGCTGACCTAGCTGAACAGTCGCATCAGGCGAAGCAGTTGATGGCTGAAGGGCGATTTGAAGAAGCGATTCCTATTTATCAGAAACTTGTGGCGGCTATGCCAGGCAACCCAGGGTTCATCCTGAATCTGGGGATGGCGGAACAGATGGCGGGACATCCCCGGCAAGCCATCCCGCAGTTTGAAGCGGTGCTGAAGTCGCAACCTGGTAACGTTCCAGCATTGACTTCGCTGGGAATGGCGGAATTGCAGCTGAACCAGCCTCGACAGGCAGTAGCGCCGCTCGAGAAATTACTTCGGATCCAACCGGATGATGTGAATGCTCGCGGCATGCTAGCCAGCGCTTACATGAGCTTGAATCGGGCATCCGAAGCAGCAGAACAATTTCGGCGATTGACCAGCGCCGATGCTTCCGATCCAAAGGCCTGGTACGGGTTGGGCAAAGCGTACGAAGCGCTCGCTGCCCAGACTTTCAGTAAGCTGTCGAAGGGCGATCCTCAGTCGCCTTACGTATCGGCCTTGCTGGCGGATTCCAGGTTTCAACGCCGGCAGTATCGGAGCGCTTTCTTCTTTTATCGTCAAGCACAAGCAAAGCTGCCCGATCTGCCTGGACTGCACGCGGGACTTGCGAAGGTTTATCAGCAAACAGGGCACTCCGACTGGGCAGCCGCGGAAGTAAAGGCTGAAGAAAACAGGCCTGCGCCCGCATGCGCCGTGGCGAACGCCGAGTGTCGTTTCTTAAAGGGCGATTACCTGGGAGCTACCAAATCTGCGGCGGGTGCGGAAACTCCAGCAAATCTGTTTTGGGCAACACGGGCGTATAACCAACTCGCTATTCGTGCTTTCGATCAGCTTGGAACTTTGCCGGATTCTGTCGAGATTCATACGCTGAAAGCCGAGATCTTGCACGGCCACGGTCAGGATGCGGAGGCAGCGGCGGAGTGGCGAACCGCTCTCGGACTCGCTCCCGGTGATGGGCGTCTCCAAGCGGAACTGGCCACGTCTTTGTTCCTTGCTCACAAATATGACGAAGTGATTGCGATGCTCGGGGAGATATTACCTCGCGCAGCCCGATGCGCCGGATTTGAATTTCATGATGGGCGAGAGCCTGTGGCATACCCAGCAGGCGGAGCGCGCACTGCCGTACTTGACGAAGGCTCTGCAAGCGGACCCCGCAATGCTTCCGGCGCAGGCTGCATTGGGTATGGTGCTGGTGCTGCTGAACCGGAGTGACGAGGCAATTCCGCATCTGGAGAAAGCGCTCAGCTTGGACGATGACGGTAGTCTCCACTACAGCCTGGCTCGCGCTTACGGGAGTGCCGGGAAAAAGGACCAGGCTCAAAAAGCGATGCAGCAATACCAGCAAATTCGAGCGAAAAACCAGGAAGTCAACGACGAGTTGGCTAAGGAATCGGAGATTGCCGGTCCCAGCGCCCGTTAGACAACACCTAAGACGCGTGGGCCTCCAATCGCTTCGCTCGGCTCGGACTATGACTCCTATGACTCGGATGGTACACAGATAACAGCGTGTTACGTTGGAGTAGTTAATATCACTACTATCGGGGTTCCGAATGGACAAAGCAGTTTCTGCTGCCGACGCTAACCGAAGGTTTTCGGAGCTACTCCAAGCCGTTAAAAAAGGGCGCAGCGTCATTGTGACAAGTCACGGTAAACCCGTCGCCAAAATCGTTCCTTTCGTTGAAGACAATATTGCTGCGGAAGGCGCGCACTCAACGCTTCTTGCCCGCCTCCGAGCTGAACGACCTACAAAAGCAGGCCGCTGGACCCGCGAAGAACTCTATGACGACGCGCCATGAAGGTCGCTTTAGATACCAACGTAATGGCTTACGCTGAAGGCGCCAATGGAATGGAAATGAGAGACAGGGCCCTGGAACTGATTGAACGATTCTGTTGTGATAGCGGCGTCTGCCCACGCGGAGTGCAGATTGCTTTTGTCCGAAGATCTCCAAGACGGGTTTACCTGGCACGGAGTTACGGTCACGAATCCTTTTGCGCTGACGCTCCATCCTCTGTTGGCGTCATTGTTGATGCCGCTTCGGAAGGGATCGCCGGCAGATGAATAGGAGTGCGCATCATTGCTCTTCCCGGACATGCACCGTTCGATCGATCCCCACATTCCATACAGTCTGTTTCCTGCCGCCTGGCCAGAGAATATCCAGATGATCGATCCGGGTTTCCGAACCTAACCCGAAGTGGACGCCGTCCAGGGTCGAGGAGGCGTAACTTACGGCGCTGGTCATATCGTTCCATTGGCCGCCAATTCGGATGCGTGCGCCTAACCCGTCGCGGTTCGCGTGCGTGCCAGTTAGCTGGAAAGTGACCCAGTGGTTGTCATCGGGGCTTACGTTCCGCCACAACTCGATGGGCTGCTCGAGAGACGAAACAACCACGTCGATCTTGCCGTCGCCGTCGAAGTCCGCGAAGGCGCTTCCTCGGTGAGCTTTCGCCTCGGTCTGGCCCGCTTCGGCGGAGACATCGCGAAAGTTGCCGTTGCCCAGGTTCATGAAAACGGAGTTCGGTTCTTTGTAGACGGCGGATTCGAACATCTCGACGCGGTCATTGACGTGCGAATTCGAGGTGAACAGATCCTTCCATCCGTCATTGTTGAAATCGAACAGACCTGTTCCCCAGCCGCTGTGATGCAGGGTCAACGCACCCATTTTACTTGAGTACGTGACGTCGTTAAAGCTTCCCTTTCCCGCGTTTCGGAACAACGGAAAAGTCTCTCCGGCCAGCGCCGTTACCGCGATGTCCGGTAGCCCATCGTTGTCATAGTCGCGGAAATCGGCGCCCATGCTTGCGACCGCTTTGCCGTCTTCCCGCAAGGCTACGCCGGCAAGGAGCCCGACTTCTTCGAAAGTACCGTTGCCGCGATTGTGAAACAGGAAATTCGGCATATTGTCATTCGTGACGAAGACGTCGGTGTAGCCGTCGCCGTCGTAATCGGCAAACGCCACGCTCATGCCGCGGCCGGCGAAAGCACCGATGCCGGATTTTTTCGAAACATCTTCGAAGGTGCCATTGCCGCGGTTATGGTAAAGCGTGCTGGCTAAGGGTGTGAAATATTTCGGGTGGCAGTAGATGCGCAGATCGCGCGTTTTGTCGCCGCAGTAGCGGTCGTCGTTGACCGACCACTTCGAGTAGTGCACAACCCAGAGGTCGAGCCGGCCATCGTTGTCGTAATCGAACCAGCCCGCGGCGACAGCCCACTCGCCGCTGGTGATACCCGCTTTCGCGGTGACGTCCTCAAAGCGCCCGTTGCCAAGATTGTGATAAAGAATGTTCCGGTTTACGCCTGCAACGAACAGGTCCGGATGTCCGTCGTTGTCGTAGTCTCCTGCGGCGGCCCCCATCGAGTAACCATCGCCCGCTACGCCCGCCTGCTCCGTTACATCGCGGAACTTCATGTTGCCTTCGTTATGGTAGAGACGGTTCCAGTACTGCGGACCTGTTTTTTTCAAGGAAGGAAGATCGGCGCCATTGGTGAAAAAAATGTCCGGGCGGCCGTCGCCATCGTAATCGAAGGCGGCGAGACCTCCAGCCATGGTTTCGATCATGTGCTTCTGCGGAGTCGGGCAGTTATGCACAACGAAATCGATGCCACTCTGGTTCGCTACATCTACGAACTGGATCGGCGACCCAGCAAATGCGAGCAGCGCCCATGCGAGCAGTCGCGCATCTGGAAACATCACGGTTTAAATTGTCGCTCCCGAAGTCTGCCGAACCCTTTCGATTCGAGCAGGTTTGGCCGGCCATTTTCTTTCGTCAGGATTACCGCCGAGACCCCCGGATGGCGGTCTACCAAAGCCAAACCTGCCTCCGGGCCAAGCACGCTGATAGCGGTCGCCATCGGGTCTGCGTCGATGCCGCGTCTGGCGATAACAGTGGCGGTGATGTCTTCCGTCAGACCCATGCCGGTCGCCGGATTTAAGATATGCGAGTAACGAATGCCGTTGACTTCGAGATGTTGTTCGCTGGGTCCAGATGTGGAAACAGCGGCGTTGGATAAAAGGAGAACTCTGGTGAAGGGCGCGTTCGCCTGGTCGTAAGAATCAATGCCCACCTTCCATCCCGCTTCACCGGGCGGCGCATCGCTGAAGGCCAAGTCTCCGCTCGCCGCCACCAGCGCGCTGTGAATCCCGTAGTTCGAGAGCGCAAGCAGGGCTTCGTCAGCCGCGTAGCCCTTTGCGATGCCGCCCAAATCCAGCTGCATGCCTTCCAAGTCCAACTCAGCAGTCTTCTTTACCGCATCGAGATGCAGATTCCGATAGCCGCTGTGAGCTTTTGCTTCTTCGATTGCTTCGGCGGTCGGAACTTGTTGCGCCTTGCGCGCAGTTCGCCAGAGATGGGTTAGAGGTCCAACGGTGACGTCAAAAGCGCCGCCTGAATCTTCCGCGAGTCTCTGGGCTCGACTGAGCACACAGAAAAGATCAGGACTAATTTTCACAGGATGATGAACGGCGCTGCGGCAAAGCTGGTTCAGCTCACTATCCGGCCGATAGTCGGAAAGCATCTTTGTCGAGATCTGCGATGCGGGCGAATGCTGCTCGGAACGCTTGCTGGGCTTCGGTTTGATTTGCCGCGTATAGCTTGATGCGAAACAGCGTGCCCATGTGCGCCTCGACGGCTTCAAAGGGCGAAAGAGTTGCTAAGGCAAGGGCAGCAAGTAAGACGCTACTGCTCATCGTGCTCGACGCCGTTGTTCCAGTAGCGATACATATCTTCAGCGCTCGGGATGGTGGACGTGCGGATCAATCGGAAGCCGAGCCATTGCGCATCGGTTTCATACCAGACGCTTTTGGGAAGCTGGGGATCCTGCTGCTTCCACGAAGGATCGGAGGCAACGCGCGCTTCGCACGTCACCGCCGGAGCCGGGTCATTCCAGGAACCGCCGCGCACCGAGATCGGATAGGGCTGCGTTGGCTTGACCCAGGGATCGACCTGATCGCCAGGCTTGTAGGGAACGTATTGGTCGAGGGTCCACTCCATCACGTTTCCGAGCATGTCGTACAAACCCCAGGCATTCGGTTTCTTGGTGGCGACCTTCTGATATTTACCGCCGCTGTCGGCCGAATACCAGGCATAATCGGCGAGCTGCGAAGGACCTTGCGCCGAGCCGGCCCGGCAGGCGTACTCCCATTCGGCTTCTGTTGGAAGACGATAGAACTCGCCGGTCTTACTGCTGAGCCATTCGGCGTATTTGTTCGCGGCATGCTGAGTCATGCTGATCGCAGGGAAGCCGTTGATGCCCATGCCGAAGCTCATCTCCACGTAGGGACGCGTAGGACGGGTGACAGCGTCGACTAAGTCGTCTTTATGCGCGATCTCGCCCGCCTGATTGGCAAACATGAACAGCCGGTATTCGTCCCAGGTCACTTCGTGCGCCTGCATCCAGAAGGCGGGCACTTGGACCTTGTGGACCGGCTGTTCGTCTTTCTGCGCTTGCGACCCCATCTGGTAAGCGCCCGCAGGGATGGCGACCATGTCGTAAGAGACTGTCGTGTTCGGGAGACTGACTTTGTAAGTCTTCCCCGCCGGAGAGGCCTCTTGATGCGCGAGAATGCGCTCGCGAATTCGTTCGACCTCGGTATGTTCGCGGTCCTCGTTCGTGTTAGCGGCGTGAGCCTCTGCCTGATTCGTGTCCTGTTTCAAAGCAACGTCGGACGGCCACGTAGCTCCCTGCTCGATCCAACGCCGGACGGTAGCGATTTGGTCGTCCGGCAGCTTATGATTGGGCGGCATTTGGCCGTTCGCCATTGTCACATAAAGAATGCTCTTGTCCGGTTTACCCGGCGTGACGATGCCCTTGTCCAGGAGTTCCTTGCGGGACGTCAGTTCGACCATGGCGCTGCTGGTCCCGGCATGATGGCATTTGACGCAACTTGCCTCCAAAATCGGCGCGACGTCGCGTCTAAAATCGACCTTTATGTTCGACTGCGCAAGAAGAGGCAGGGCTAAAAGGAGCGCCGCGCCTCCTGCAAACCAATGTCTGCCTTTCATATCCCAAGCGTCAGACCAACTTGGTGATGCCGGGCTCAGCGCGTGGTCTTACGCTGAGCGCACCGTCCCAGGAGAGGTGTTCGGGGAACAGTTTTTCTTGCGAGTTGAGCGCCTGGTCCCAGGTGACTTCCTGACCCGTATAGGCAGCCATGCGGCCCATCATGGCGAGCAAAGTGCTGGTCGCCATTCTCTTTCCGTCATTCACGGGCTGGTGCTTGCGAATGGATGCAAACAGAACGTCGTGCTCGCGTTGGTACATATCGTACTTCTGACCGCTCCAAGTCCAGTTCGTCTTTCCTTCGATTCGGGGCACAGGTGAACGGCCGATCGTGCAGGTTCCATCGACGCCCATAAGATAGTCGGCGTTCTCGTTGTAGCAGCCTTCAATCTGGCGATTAGCAAGCATCGCTCTCACCCCGTTCGGATAGAGGTAATTTACTTCGAAGTGATCGTAGATGTTGCCGCCTTCGGCCGGAATCACTCGCCCGCCAACGCCTACGCAACTTACGGGCGGTTCATCGTGCATGGCCCAGGCAATCTTGTCGATACTGTGCACGGCCTGCTCGACGATGCTGTCGCCGCAGAGCCAGACGAAGTTATACCAGTTTCGTATCTGCCATTCGGTGTCGCTCATGCCCGCGGGCCGCGAACTGGCCGGCGGCATGGGTTTCACCGGGTTCGTATAGTAGGTGGCATAGTAAGTGACAAGCCGCCCAATGGCTCCGTCCGAAATCTGCTTGAACGTATCGATGATCATCTCGTTGTAGCGCCAGCAAAAGCCCGCCACGAGAGATAGATTCTTCGACTTTGCCAGATCCGTGGTTTGCAGAACGGAGCGTACGCCGGGAGCATCCGTCGAGATTGGTTTCTCGCAAAAGACGTGCTTGTTCGCTTCGATACAAGCGGCCAGGTGATACGGCCGGAAGCCCGGGGGCGTCGCGAGGAGCACGACGTCAACGCCCGCATCGATCACCTGCTTGTAGGCATCGAGCCCCAGGAACTGATGCGCTTTCTCGACCTTCACGCGATCGCCAATTTTCGAAATCTTGCCCAGCGTGGAAAGAGAGTTGTCGATCTGCGATTGAGCTATATCCGCAACAGCGGTTAGTTCTGCATAATCGTCGGCATGCAAGGCTTGACTTGCCGCGCCCGTGCCGCGCCCCCCGCAGCCGACCAGACCGACTTTGATAGAGTTGGTGACGCTTTGCGCCGAGATAATAGCTGGGAATCCAATAGCGAATGCACCGCCGACCGCGCCCGTAGCTGTTTTGATGAAGTCGCGACGATCAGAAAACGATTCTTGCTTTGCCAATTCTATTCACCGTCCTTTTTTGCTTTGCCTATTAGATCGTATTCCATCGATACTAGAACATAACTGCTGATGCAGCAATCAGACATGTCAATTACCCGACGAACTCTACTGAAGTCCGCAGCTGTGCTGGCGGCGCCTGCGTTTGGGCAGACCCCATTGCCGATTCATAAAGCTGTCGAATACAGCATGCTCCCGAAGAGCGCGAGCATCCCCGAACGGTTTCAAATGGCGCGCGATGCCGGCTTTGAGCGGATCGAATGCCCTACTACACCCGATCAGTCAGAGGCCGAAGCCATGAAGAGCGCCGCCGAAAAAGCGGGCATCAAGATTCACTCGGTCATGAATATGGATCATTGGAAGTACCCGCTTTCTTCCTCGGATCCGGCGGTGGTGGAACACAGCATCGAAGGTGCGCGCACGTCGTTACACAATGCTCAGTTCTGGGGCGCGGATACGGTCCTGATTGTTCCGGCGGTGGTTGATGCGAATACCTCCTATCGGGATGCCTATACACGATCTCAAGCCAGTATTCGCAAGCTGCTGCCCTTAGCCGAAGAGCTGCAGGTCATCATCGCACTCGAAGAGGTATGGAACAAGTTTTTGCTCAGCCCGATCGAGTTCGCGACTTACATCGACGGGTTTGCTACACCGTGGGTGCGGGCTTATTTCGATGTCGGGAACGTGAAACTATATGGATACCCGGAGGATTGGATTCGAACCCTCGGGAAGCGTATTGTTAAGCTGCACATCAAAGATTTTACATTTCACCAGAGTAAGGCGGAATGGGTTCCTTTGCTTGAAGGCGACTTGGATTGGAAGGCTATCTATCAAGCTCTGCGTGATATCGATTTCAGGGGTACCGCTACCGTGGAGCTTCCCGAGGGCGACGAATCGTACTTGCGAGAAGTGTACAAAAGGCTGACCGTGATTCTGAATGGCGAAGCCAAGCCTCCAGCTAAGGCTTAGCTCTGTGTTAAATCAATTCTTAACGGCTGCTTTGTGAGGAGCCGAGAAATATGAAAACAAAGTCCGCGATTGGATGCGCGTTGCTTGCGACGGTGTTCATTCCTGCCTCCAGCTGGGCACAATTGAACAAAGAACGGGGCAATGGGCCGTTTGGAGTTCCGGAAACCTCCTTCTTCGTCCACCAACTTGGCAGCGATCACGCCGAAGGTATAACGACCATCGACATCAACGGAGATGGGAAACCAGACATTCTGAGCGGCGCTTTCTGGTATGAAAATCCGGGTCCAAAAGGCGGCGAGTGGAAGGCGCATCAGTATAGGACAGTTCAGATCGTCGGCGAATTTGTTTCAGATTGTGGAGAATGGGCCGTCGATGTCAACCACGATGGGGCGCCTGACGTAGTCACGACCGGATGGATGACCGACGGTCTGTACTGGTACGAGAACCCAAAGAAAGCCGGCGTGATGTGGCAAAAACACTTCATCACGCACACCGTTGAGACAGAAGGTGGATGGATGGCGGACATCAATGGTGACGGCAAACCGGATTTGGCCCTTGCGCATTATGGGCGTTCGGGTGTGATCTGGGTGGATTTCGCCGGAACCGAACCGAGAGTCCATAAGCTTGGCGGTCACGACGAAGACGGTCATGGCATTGGAATGGCCGATATCGATGGAGATGGCAAGACCGATGTATTAACTCCCCATGGCTGGTTTCGGAACGTAGACGCGAACAACGACAAGTGGGAGTGGCATCAAGATTGGGATCTCGGCGAAACCGGGTTTCCGATCGTCGGCTACGACGTGAACGGCGATGGAAAGATGGACCTCATCTATGGCCGTGGGCACAGCTATGGACTCTATTGGATGGAGCAGAAGGGTGACGCTGCTGCGCGGCAATGGGTGAAGCACACCATCGACGAATCGTACTCTCAGGTACACGTCTTGAAACTGGTCGATTTGGATGGGGACGGTCAAATGGAGTTACTCGCGGGCAAACGCTATCGAGGGCATAACGGTAACGATCCGGGATCGTACGATCCGCTGGTGATTTACTACTACAAGATCGACACAAAGACCGGTCAGTTTACCCGCTACTCGATTTCCAAGAACGGCACGGCTGCCGCGGGCACGCAATTCGTTGTGGAAGACCTTGACGGCGACGGAGACCTGGATATTGCGACTGCCGGAAAAACCGGCGTGCATTTTTACGAGAACCTAAAAATCAACCAAGTTCCCAAGGAACAGCGAGAAAAAGAACTGCTGCTGAATTCCAAGACCTGGCCGATCCCGGGTGAAGGCGACGAAGTGAAGTGGCAGCACTGACTTTGCGTCCCGTAACCCGATGGGCAATTCGATCTTCCTCAGATCGTTAGACCGGGCGGTGGTTTACGGAACTCGATGTCCGGCAGTTGTTCGACGGCGCGCCGCAACGACTGTTCCCATGAAGCATGGATGGTGAGCAGATCCTGATCGGCGGCGGCGAACCGGCGATACTGTTCGAGATGCAAGCTGTCTTTGCGGTAAAGGAGAATGTCGACCGGCGGACCGACCGTCACGTTGGAGCGGATCGTTGCGTCAAAGGAAAGCAGCGCATATTTCGCAGCGACTTCGAGCGAAGTTGCGGCTTCGATTCCACGATCGAGTATTGGCCGTCCGTATTTGCACTCTCCTAGTTGCAGGTACGGCGAATCCTGCGTCGCGCGTAAAGGATTGCCCTGCGGATAGATCAGATACAGTCCGGGATCTTCGCCTTTAACCTGGCCGCCCAACAGCAGATTGACATTGAAGTTGAACTGATCTCGTTCGAGCGCGACACGATCCATGTCCGAGACCCGGCGGACACACTCGCCAACAATGCGCGCAGCGTGGTACAGAGACTCTGCTTTAGCCAATCCTTCGCGCGCATTGAATTGCTCTCGCAGAATAGTGAGCACGGATTGACTAATGGAAAGACTTCCGCTACATAGGATGACGAACACGCGCTCATCCGGCTGCACGAAGTGGAACATCTTTCTGCAAACGTTAACCTGATCAAATCCGGCGTTCGTCCTCGAGTCCGACGCCATTACCAGCCCATCGTCCGTGACGATCCCCAGGCAATAAGTCATGTGCTTCTTATTGTGCCAAGTCGAGCTCTCCGAGAAGCGGATTTGAGAGTCCGTTACACTATCCAAGTACGCTGTCGGAAACTCTGTCGGTTCCCCTGCTGGGATGCAGGATCAGCGAAGCAAATTCCCGTTTTCTTGGAGCCCACAATTGTATGCTGATCCGGCTTGGATATGACATCAGGTTTGACATCCCGCGCGACGTTCCCGTAGTAGCGCTGCTTAATGTGCATCCATCACGCGAACGAGATCTACGAGAGCCGGACGATTTGCAGATCGAACCGGCTCTTCCGATCGAGAAATATTTGGATAGTTTCGGGAATCATTGCTGCCGCTTTGTTGCGCCCGCGGGCACGTTGCGGCTTCACAGCACGACCCTGATCGAGGATTCAGGAGAGCCGGATTTTCAGGATCCCTCGGCGCGCGAAATTCCTGTTGGGGATCTGCCTCCAGAGATTTTGCAGTTCCTTCTTCCGAGCCGGTACTGCGAAGTGGACCTTCTCTCCAACACTGCTGCCGAACTGTTCGGGCATCTTGCGCCCGGCTGGGGCAGAGTGCAGGCAGTGCTCGACTGGGTGAACCAGAGGGTGACGTTCGGCTACGGTTACGCGCGCCCGACTAAAACTGCGCTTGACGTTTACACGGAGCGTGTAGGCGTCTGCCGCGATTTCCAACATCTTTCCATTGCGTTCTGCCGGGCGCTGAACATTCCGGCGCGTTACGTCACCGGATATCTCGGCGATATCGGCGTTCCCCTCTCTCCTTCGCCGATGGATTTTAGTGCCTGGTTTGAGGTTTACTTGGAGGGCCGCTGGTGGACGTGCGATGCGCGGCATAATATCCGTCGTATCGGCCGCGTACTGATGGCGACCGGCCGTGACGCGGCCGACGTGGCGATCACAACGTCTTTCGGCAGCACTCGCCTGACGCAGTTCACAGTCATTACAGACGAGGTCAAAGTTGAGGAGAGCGTAACGGCCGGGTCCTCGGCTTCCGCTTAGACGATGACTCGTCCCGTGTGGCTGGTGTCGTAGCCGGCGATATCTTCCAGTTTCTGTCGAAGACTGCTTCGGTTCAGCAAATCCGCGACTGCCTCGCCTAGCTTACTTGAGAGGAACGACTCCGGAAACGTGAGATCGAATCGATCCGCTCGGAGTGGGACGAAGCCAAGACCGAAACAACGTGCCGCCGATTGCGTAGCGATACAGCAATCGGCCCAGCCGCTCGCGACCGAGAAAGCCGCTTGGAGGTGTCCGTACGCAACGTTCCCGTAGCCGCGTAGCGTTGCGCTCTGCAGGCCTGCGCTCTTCAAGGCGGAATCCAGCAGCGCGCGGCTTCCGGATCCCTTTTCACGATTGACGATGCTTACGCCAGGTTGTGCCAAGTCGCCAATCGATCGAAGACGTTTTGGATTTCCCGGTTGTGTAACGAAGCCCGTCTCCCAAAGAGCAAAGTTCAAAACCCGTACGCCGCCTTTGGGGAATATTTCGCGCACGAGCGCCACATTGTATTCGCCGCTCGACGGATCGAAAAAATGGGAGCCGGCGAGATGAACGCTGCCTCTGGCTAGTAAGGTCAATGCTTGCCGGCTAGCGGCGGGCACGGGAACAACGTCGATGCCGAACTCGGAGGCTGCAACGCTTAGCAAGGACAAGGCCGGATCGCATCCCGCCAGGACAACGGGCCCTCTGTTCTTTTTCGAATTCTGTTGCTCCAGGTGCGACGTCGAGGTCACGTGAAGCATTCGGCCGCGCTTTCGGTCGACAACGCCGTCCGCGGTAGGAAGATAGCTGAAAGCATCATGCACAGGCATCGCGACTTTGCCGTTCGGGGCCTCCAATAAGCGAACAAGTTGCCCTTTTGCGGACGAATGGGGATGCGTGCTGAGCAGCTCAGCTTCCACGCTTTGCGCCGGATTTCCGGGTTCGTCTAAGTGGAAGAGATCCTCAACCGAGACAGCAAGCGTTTTCGCAAGTTTGAGAGCTATCAACGTGTTGGGAACAAAGCTGCCGTCCTCGATTGCGTAGACTGTCTGGCGGCTGATACCGGTCAGCTTTGCGAGTTCCGCAGCGGCCAAGCCTCGTTCGGTTCGGATCGCTTTGAGATTCGATTGATTCGCGGCTAATTTTATTCCCGAGATCTTTGCGCGCATTGTGTCTTCTATTCTAGATAGTAGTCATGTATAAGTGACACTGCAACCATGCTTACTCAACGCCGCGTTACCTGGCTTGTCTCCCTTCTGTGCCTCGCGGTCCCTGGAGCCGCTCAACAAAGTTCTAGCATTTCGGGCAATGCTTATGATCAGTCGGGGGCAACGGTCTCCGGCGTCAGTTTCAAGTTGGTCGACAATGAATCGGGAGCAAGCCGCGAAACGGTCGCCGATTCGCATGGGCGTTACGCTTTTCTCCAACTAGCAGCAAGTAATTACCGGCTCAGTGCTGCGAAAACGGGATTCAGAACCACCGAGCAAGGAAACATCACGCTGGCCGTAAACCAAGCTGTGGATCTGGACCTTACGCTTACCCTTGGATCGGTAACCGAGCGAGTTCAAGTAACTGAGGCTGTGCCGGACGTTGCACCTGTAATCGACAGAGCCGCCGGTCTGGTGGACGGAGCGCAGGTCCGGGATTTACCTCTAAACGGGCGTAGCTACGATCAGCTCCTGACGTTGAATCCAGGCGTTGCTAATTACAGCTACGAGAAGAACAACAACACTCCGGGCATATCGAATTCTGCAATAGGCAATATGTTTGCGGTCTCGGGGCGCAGACCGCAGGAGAACCTGTTCTTGATCGACGGCGTTGAATATACGGGCTCCGCGGAAATCAACATGACGCCGAGCGGCACGAGCGGCGAACTGCTGGGCGTCGACGCGATTCGTGAGTTCAACGTACTGACGGACTTCTACGGGGCTGAATACGGTAAGCGGCCCGGCGCGCAAATCCTCATTGTCGATAGATCGGGTACGAATCAGCTTCACGGCTCGGCTTACGACTTTCTTCGTAACAGCGCATTCGACGCCAGGAACTTTTTCGACCGGCAATCGGTTCCGCAGTTCCAACGCAACCAGTTCGGCGGCTCACTTGGCGGGGCGGTCAAGCCAAACAAGTCGTTCCTCTTCGGCGACTACGAAGGGTTTCGGCAAAATTTGCGCTTGAGTGCTGTGACCCTAGTGCCGGATAACCAGGCGCGCGCCGGTATTCTTCCAAGCGGACAGACGATCGCGCTTTCTCCTCGTGTGACGCAGCTGCTTTCGCTTTGGCCCGTGCAAAGTCCAAACTCACCGCTCGACAGCCAGGGGATCGCCGAAGCGTTCAGCACTCCAAAGCAGACTATACGAGAAGACTTCGGAACCACTCGTCTCGATCAGCTCTTTTCGGCACGCGATACGCTCGCAGGCAGTTACACGGTCGACGATAGCGCGGACAGAACTCCCACCGCGAATCCTTTCGCGTTAGACGTGGAGAGCTTGCGCGAACAGGTCGGGACGCTGCGCGAGACGCATATCTTTTCGCCGAATGTCGTGAACACTGCCAGCCTGGGCTATTCCCGAGCGAGCTATTTCTACACTGGCAAATCAGCTGTAGACGTTCCCGGCTTTATCGGCACGAGCCAGATCGGGGCGATCGTGATCGGCGGCAGCGCCACTCCCAATACCTCCAGCTCGATTACGATGGCGGGAAGCAATAACGGCAGCCACCTGTTCGCAACCCGCAATCTGTTCACCTACCAGGATCAGGTCTCGATTGTGAAAGGGCCTCATCAGATTAGCGCGGGGGCATGGTTTCAGCGCATTCAATCCAACGACGAGCTGGCGCTCGGTCAGTATGGGCAGGCAACGTTCTCGAATTTGACGAACTTTCTTTTGGGAACCGTAACGACGTTCACCGCAATTCCCTCCCCCACACCTCTTGGATGGCGTTCGTGGGAAGGCGCCGGGTTTGTCGAAGACCAGCTCCGGATGAGTTCGCGTTTGACCGTTTCTCTCGGCTTCCGGGACGAGTTCACGACCGGGTGGAATGAAGTGAACGGACGCGCTTCCAACTTTGTCTTTGGCGCTAACGGCACGCTCGCGACGCAGCCGCGCATCTCTCACTCGGCGTTCGTCTTAAACCGGGCCAAGTTCCTTCCGCAGCCGCGCGTCGGCTTTGCGTGGGACGCGTCCGGGCTGAAAAAGACCGTCATCCGAGGCGGTTTCGGACTCTACAACGATCTGCAGGACGCGCTGAGTTACAGACTCGATCAGAATGCCCCTTTCAATACAAACATCACGCTTTCCAACACTCCACTCGCGAACTTTCCGATCTTTCCCGGCAGCATTCCTACGACATCAAAGATTGCGCCAGCAGGCATTCAACCCGATCTCTATAGTCCGACGATCGCGTCATGGACTTTGAAAGTACAGCAGGAAGTCACAGCGAACACGTCTCTTTCGGTCGGCTATGTGGGATCGCACGGATATCATGAAACGCTCAGCGCCGACCTGAATCAACCGGTTCCCACGATTTGTCCGAGTGCGCCGTGTCCTGCTTCCTACCCGAGTGGAACGATTTACTACCGGCCCAGCGCTCCCTTGGCCAATCCCCCGCTCGCCAGCACCTGGACATGGATTTCGCAAGGAAACAGCTCATTCAACGCCATGGAACTGGACTTACGGCATCGCTTTGCTCAAGGCCTCGATTTTCGGACAGCGTACACGTTGTCGAAGTCGCTCGACAATGGCGATACGTTGAACGCCAGCGCGGCTGCGAACGCGCCCGGGCTGGCTCAAAATGCGCAGGATTTGCGAAACGACTGGGGCCCGTCTACATTCGACGCGCGCCAGGTGCTGACGGTAAGCGGGATTTACGAGCTTCCTTTTGGTCCCGGCAAACGCTGGATGCGCGACTCTCACGGGCTTAGCACGGACCCTGTTTGGAGGCTGGTCACTAAACGCTATCGAAAGCTACAATAGTGGCTTTCCATTTACCCCGCAGCTCAGTTTCAATCCGTCGAACAACGGCAATACAACCAATCCGGTGCGCCCTTCGCTCAATCCGAATTTCACAGGACCGATTGTGACGGGAAATCCGAACCAGTTCTTCAACCCGAATGCGTTCGTTGTACCGCCTAATGGAACGTACGGTAACGTGGGGCGAAATTCTTTCACGGGACCTGGGTTGGTAACGCTGGATGCTTCTTTGATGAAGATGACTGCGCTTTGCATGAGCGACTGTCACTTCAACTACGGGGAGAAGTTTTTCAATGTCTTGAACCATACGAACTTCAACACACCGAACTTGATCGTGTTCACTTCGGCAACAGCGCCGCCCTCGGGATCGGCGGGGGTGGTTACGGGCACGTCGACGAGCTCGCGGCAGATCCAGATCGCGGCGAAGCTGATCTGGTAGAAGCGAGGAGAATAGCGATTGCGACTTAGGGAGAGAGTCGCATTATGATCACGACCATTTGCATGCAACAGTTTGGCGCGAGAAATGATCCCGGGACGTCTCTCAATGTCTCGAAGTTGAGTCGCCAGCCAAGGCGAGACCGAAGAATTATGTGCTGGAATTGCCAACTTGAAAGCTCGGATCGAAGCCCTGGAACTTTACTTCGAGCCGCCTGTCGCAACGCGCGCTCCTAAAGTTCGTACGGTCGAGGTAGAGGTCTGGGGCGGCTTAGCCCGCTACCTTTCCGCGACGATCAAACGCCGCCTTGAAGTGCATGGCTTCGTTGAAGCCACTTCAGAAAGGAAGCCAGTAAAATTTGTTCGCCGAATTGGCGACGTTGTGGATACCGCTATCGTGCCGAAGAAGTCCGAGATTTCGAGTAGGCACGCTTAGGAGCATGCCTACGTCAAGCCCAGCTGGATTTAGACGACTGGAAAACTCTCGGTTAAATCGGACAATCATGCATCGTAACGCAGTAGAGCTCGCGGCTGGATATGCCGACTACCAAGCCCAACCTACTGCGCCTGCTCGGGCTGTCTGAGAATCGTTTTCACTGGATCCGAAAGCTTGTCGGCTCTTGCCAGCACAAAGCTGATATCCCACATATCTTTGTCCGAAAGCGATTTCCCGTAAGCAGGCATTCCGGTTAGCCGAATCCCGTGGTTTACCTTCCAATACGTTTCGCCCGGTTCGTCGTCGGTCACACCCTTGCCCTTTAGCAGGTGCGGCGGTTTGGGAAACATGCCTTTTGCTGTCGCGGTCTGCTCCTGATCAATTAAACCGTGGCACACGGCGCAGTGCTGACGATAGAGATGAGCTCCGTTTTCGAAATCTGCTTCGGCGGGTTCGAAGGGAGCAGTTTTCGGCGCCTCCTTATCGATTTGAGCATTCAGCGCCATATGCGCCAGCGTGATTTCGAAAGGAATCGGTGGAGCCGCCGTTGCAACAGGCGCATATCCAAAACGGAAATAGCCGTAGATGGTCACGACGACAAGCAGCAAGCCAAACAACAAACCGATGAAGAATCTCATTCTTCTCAAGATACTTTGCGAACATTCAGAACGAAGCTTCGTACAATACAGTCGTGAAAATCGGAATTGTTGGACTCGGATTTATGGGAGCAACACACCTGAACGCTTACAGCAAGGTACCGGGTGTGGAAGTGAAGGGTGTTTGTACCCGAAGTGAGAAGGCGCTCTCGGGCGATCTTTCGCAAGTCGGTGGAAATCTGAAGCAGGCCGCCCGAAAGTACGACTTCTCTAAAATGCGCAAGTGGGTTAACTGGGAAGAGATGCTGCTCGATGCGGAGATCGACGTTGTCGATATTTGCCTTCCGACCGATATGCACTCCGAAGTGGCATTAGCGGCACTCGAAGCGGGAAAACATGTTTACTGTGAGAAACCGATGGCCCTCACGGTCGCGGAATGTGACGGCATGGTCCGCATGGCCAACGAGCAGAAACGCGTTCTCATGATCGCGCAGGTTTTGCGCTTCTGGCCGGAGTACGAAAGGCTTGGAGACTTTGTTCGCAACGCACCTGCGGACTCGATTCGAACTGCTAAATTCGCGCGAAGTTGCGGGCTGCCTGCCTGGAGCCGTTGGCTGCCGGTTGAAACACGAAGCGGCGGAGCGGTTCTCGATCTGCTGGTCCACGACATCGATCAGATCCTGCTCCTTTTTGGAATGCCCGACCATATACAAGCTAAGTCGAATGGCGAAATAGACACGATTGCGGCGACGTTTTTTTACCCCAATGGGTTAGAAGTTCAACTGGAGGGTGGCTGGCTCGCCCCAGAGACTCCCTTCCAGATGAGCTTCAGCGTACAATCGGAACGCACCGGGCTCGAACTGACTTCGGAAGGCTTGTTTCAAACCGACAAAGCAGGTAGTCCGTCCAAGATTGAGCCGGGCGGAACCGATGCGTATGAGTCCGAAATTGCATATTTTGTCGAGTGCTGCCGCAATGGCAATCGACCGGAACGCTGTTTGCCCGAAGACTCGGCTGCAGCGGTGAAATTGGCATTGTTGCTGAAAGAATCACGCGCAAGAGGAGGAGAACAGATCAAATGCTTGGTCTAGAAGACCTGGAGATCGGACTGATGTTTTGGGCGAAAGAGGATGCGGCCAAGACGCTCGAAGAGGTCCAAGGGTTCGGTCTGCGGGCAGGCCAACTTGGTTTCGGCGGCAATCTCTCCTTAGAAGGCGCCGCCGAGCGTTGGGACGAGGCACTTACGGCCGCGCACTTTACGGCGATTACCGCAGTCTGCAGCTATCTTGGCGAAGATTACAAAGACATCCCTACGGTGCAGCGAACGGTCGGTCTTGTTCCGAACGATACGCAGGCTGAGCGAGTCGCGCGTACAAAGTCCGTCTCCGATGTAGCCAAAGAACTCGGCATCGATAGTGTCGCGTGCCACATCGGATTCGTTTCGCACGATTTTGGAAGCGCTGCTTACACCGAGATTCGAGACGTAGCGCGGGAGATTTGCGACCACTGCGGGAGTAATGGGCAGTCGTTCACGCTCGAGACTGGACAAGAGCCCGCCAAGGTGCTGCTGCAGTTTATCGAGGACGTCAATCGTCCGAATCTCAAGATCAATTTCGATCCCGCTAACATGATTCTCTACGGGACCGGCGATCCGATCGAAGCGTTGGGCGTGCTCGGAAAGCATGTTGTCTCGGTGCACTGCAAGGATGGCGACTGGCCGGCTATTGATCAGCCGGAAGCGCTCGGCGTCGAGAAACCGCTCGGTGAGGGCAGCGTCGATTTGCCGGCATTTATCTCGAAGCTGAAAGAGATTGGTTATCGCGGGGTTCTGAGTGTCGAGCGCGAAGAAACTGACGAAGCGAAGCGCGCGAAGGACATCAGAAAGGCGATCACGCTGCTGCGGACATTGACTGCCAAAGACCTATCGGCTGCGCAAGGCTGAAGATATAAACTGATCGCATCATGACTCGTCGAACTCTCGTCGGTTCCCTTGCAGCCGCCGCAACTCTGCGATCGCAGACAGCACAAACGGATCGCCCGGCCTCTCCGCCTCGACACCATCGAGAGGAGCATAAAGAATGGAAGCCTTTGCTCGGCGTTCTGGGCCCTTATACGCCTGCAAACGTCGAGTTCGCGAAGAACGAAGGCTTCACAAACATGATTCTCGGTGCGGGGCGGCACTCGACGCTCGATGCAACGACCATAACGGATGCGCAGATCGAAGACGTGAAGGCTACCTTAGCCAAGCACCAGATGCATGTCTCAGCCTTTCAGATTGATGGGGACCATATAAACCCTGATCCGCAGAAACGCGCGGCGACCAACGAGTACTTCGCAAAGGCCATCGATCTAGCAGGCAAATTAGGCGTTCGTCACATCGGAACAAACTCCGGCAAAGACGCTTCAAAGTCGCTGGAAGAGCAAGTGGATGAAATTGTCCGGGTGTATACGGAGAAATACTTTCCGGCCTGCCAGCGCAACAATGTCCGCATTTGCTGGGAGCCTTATCCGAACAGCCCGAACATTGCAACCAGCCCGGTCGGGTTTGAAGCGTTGTTCAAGGGCTTTGGAGATTCCCCTTATGTCGGATTACAGTACGATCCGTCGCACCTGGTGAGGCAGTTCATGGATCCGATTCAGACCGCGCGTGATTTCGTTGACAAGATCTACGACGTGCACTTAAAAGACACCGAAATTTTTTGGCCGGTTCTTCGCGCCGGCGGAATCGATCCAGTGAATCACGCGAGTTGGTGGCGCTATCGCATCCCGGGTATGGGCTCGATTTCATGGCGCGATTTCTTCACCGTACTGCAAGATGTCGGTTACACGGGGGCGATGAGTATTGAGCAGGAAGACCCGCTATATGGAGGCGATAGCAATCATGGTCCGGACTTCAGCCGTGACTTTCAGATCGGCTTTATTATGGCCAAGCGATATCTGTCTCAGTATGTTCCCGTTGGAGTAGTGTAGAGAAAGAAGAGATATGTTCCAAGTTAAGGCTAGCCCTAAAACCTACGACGTCGTGATCGTCGGCTCAGGAGCCGGCGGGGGCGTTGCAGCGCACGTACTCGCAAATGCCGGTGCGAATATCTGCATGCTCGAGGCCGGCGAGTGGTTCGACTGCACCAAAGACTCGAAAATGTTCGGGTGGCCCTATCAAGTTCCCCATCGCGGGGGAGGAACGAAGTACAAGCCATGGGGCTACTTCGACGCGACTACCGAGGGCGGTTGGGAAATACCCGGCGAGCCTTACACGAATGCCTCCGGCTCCGATTGGTTGTGGTGGCGCGCCCGCATGCTGGGAGGCCGAACCAATCACTACGGCCGCATTTCGCTGCGCATGGGACCTTACGACTTCAAGCCCTACAGTCGTGACGGAAAGGGTTTCGACTGGCCGATCACTTACGAGGAACTCGCCCCGTACTACGACAAAGCGGAGGGCTTAATCGGCGTCTTCGGTTCCAAAGAGGGCTTGGAAAATACCCCGGATGGGAACTTCCTGCCACCTCCGGCTCCACGCGGATACGAACGCTTGATTAAGATGAGTTGCGACAAGCTGAATATACCGTGTATTCCTTCCCGGCTTGCGATTTTGACTAAGTCCATCAACGGACGGCCTGCTTGCCACTACTGCGCGCAATGTGGACGCTCCTGCGGAGTAAACGCCAACTTCAACTCGCCCGGCGTGCATATCATTCCCACGCAGAAGAAGTTTCCAAACACGTTCGAGGTACGCACCCACGCGATGGTGCGGGAAGTGCTTGTCGGCAGCGATGGACTGGCATCGGGTGTTTCATACGTAGACAAGCGAACCCGGGAAGAGATCCAAGTCAAAGCGAAAGTGGTTGTGTTGGCGGCGAGCTGCTGCGAAACGGCGCGCCTGATGCTGAACTCGAAGAGCAGCCAATTTCCCAACGGCATCGGCAACTCGAGCGGTTTAGTCGGCCGTTACATCATGGATACGGTTGGCGCGGCCGTGAGCGGATACGTGCCCACTTTACAAAACCTTCCTCCGCAGAACGAGGACGGCGTGGGCGGCATGCACCTTTATGTGCCGTGGTGGAACTACAAAGAGCAGAAGGCGAACAAAATGCCATTCGCCCGCGGATATCACATCGAACTGGGCGGCGGGCGCGGACAGCCTGGTGCAGGCGCGTTAGGCGGGTATCCGATGCAGTTCCTCGACGGCGGCTATGGAGTCGACTTAAAGAAGAACCTTCGAAGTTTATATGGGGGTGAGGTTTACTTATCGGGCCGCGGCGAGATGATTCCGAACGAGGAAAGCTACTGTGAGATCGATCCCCAGGTAGTCGATAAATGGGGAATCCCTGTGCTGCGCTTTCACTTCAAGTGGAGTCAGGATGAGATTCTGCAGGCGAAACACATGCAGGAGACCTTCCAAGCAATCGTCCACGGAATGGGCGGCATCGTCACCCACAAGGAGGGCCAAGAGCAGAACTGGGGGATCTCACGTGGAGGAGAAATCATTCACGAAGTCGGATCCACGAAAATGGGCGACGACCCCAAGACATCGGTGCTGAACTCGCACTGCCAATCGTGGGACGTAAAGAACCTGTTCGTTACGGATGCGGCTCCGTTTGTCAGCAATGCCGACAAGAACCCGACTCTGACGATTTCGGCTCTCGGCTGGCGAACATCCGAGTATATCGCCGATCAGGTCAAGAAGTTCAACGTGAAGGTATAACCGCGGAGATATTCATATGACGGACACTAACAGACCGACAATTGAGCAAGAGTCGTCCGCTAACCTCAGCCGTCGCGGACTCTTTCATATCCTGGGCGCTGTGCCCGCGGCGGCAGCGCTGGCTTCGGCTGAGACGCACGACCACGCGCACATGGCCGCTGATGCGCATAGCAGTTCTAACGCGCCTTACAAGCGGCAAACCTTCAACGATCATCAATGGCAAACGGTTTGTGTTTTGTGCGACCTGATCATTCCAGCCGATGACCGCAGCGGGAGTGCGACGCAGGCCGGTGTTCCAGAGTTTTTGGACGACTGGATTGCCTATCGTACGGTGCAGGACAACAACGAAGACCTGGAGGCTACAATCTTCGGGGGCTTAATGTGGCTCGACCGCGAGTCGAATGAGAAGTTCGGAAAGAACTTCATGGACGCCTCGGTAGATCAACAGAAGCAACTCCTCGATCGGATCGCCTATCCTAAACGGGCCGCCAAGGAGGACCAGGCTTGGGTCCATTTCTTTACGCAGTTCCGAAGCTTGACAGTGGGCGGTTTCTTCTCGAGCAAGGTGGGTGTTGCGGATCTGCCCTATCTGGGCAACACTGCGGTTATGGAATGGAAAGGTTGCGATCCGAAGGTCTGGGCGGTGATCGAGGAGCGTCTGAAGAACGGCTATAAAGGCGTCCTTGAAGCGAAGCCTTGGTCAGCCACAGCCTAGCATCCTCATTTACGGGTTAGGGACAGCGCTGCTGCTATCGAGCGCTGCCCTGCTCCGGCCTTCTCCTCGCTCCCAACCAGCACTTCAGCTCTGGTATTGGCATCATTCCGAGCTCACGACAGACGCGGCGGTTTCCTCCAGCAAAGCTTTAATCGATCGTGCATCGAAGGCAGGCTACACAGGCGTTGCTTTCTGGGATAACAGCTTCGGCCGTTTATCCGATCCCGATTGGCCGAAGGCTAACGTGGAGCGCATGCATGATGTCATGCAATACGCAGCAACTAAGCACATGCGCGTCATGGGCTCGGGGGCGCCTTTTGGCTGGTCGAACGTCGCGTTGGTTCACGACGGCAATCTGGCGGAGGCGCAGCGTGTCATCGGAACCAGGTTTGTCGTTGACGCTTCAGGCAAACGGCTGAACGTCCTCAACGGCCTCGCTCCGTTAGACAATCCCGGCTTCGAGGAGGGTCGCTCGGCCTGGTTCGGAACTGGCGACCCTGCGATCGGGATCAACGGATCCGCGCATAGCGGCAAAGCGGCCGCGGTAATCGTGGACGCACCGGGCAATGCGCGCTTTCGGCAATGGATCAGGCTTACGCCGTGGCGTCAGTATCATCTGAGTCTCTGGTACAACTCCTCCCATTTTCATGGGCCGGCAGCAGTGGAGATGGTGGACTGGTGGCATCGCAGCCGCGGTTGCTTTTATGCCGATATCCACGCTGACGGAACGCACGGCTGGACCAAGCTCGATTACACTTTCAATAGCCGCGAAACGGGCTGGGCTTATCTGTATTTCGGCGTTTGGGGAAAGAGTTCGGGCGTCCTTCGCTTCGACGACATAGCGTTGGTGGAGACGGCTCCAGTCTATGTGATTCGTCGGGATGGTGCGCCACTCCGGCTCTACGATCCCGATCACCCGAGCGTTACGTACCGCGAAGGTTCGGATTTCAACTACGTATCGGATCCGGTTCTTTCGCCTCCTAAAGCTGTATTTCGGGACGTCTATCATCCTCCTGTAACGGTCACCCTGCCTTCGCAAACAAGACTTCGAGCGGGGCAGACGGTCGCAATGGACTTCTATGCTGTTTTCCCCATGCCGCAAGACGAACAGGTGGGCATGTGCCTAACCGAGCCCGCTGTGTTCACATGGCTGGCCGATAACGCACGAGTTCTCAAACGAGTCATGCCGCCCGATGGAGAACTGCTTTTGTCCTATGACGAGATGCGGCAGGCCAACTCGTGCGCCAGTTGCCGGGCCAAGCGAATGAGCGCCGGAGATCTGCTTGCTTGGAATGCCGGTAAAACGGTCGCGCTCTATCGATCCATCCTGCCAACAGCCGCGCTCTACACCTGGAGCGATATGTTCGACCCCGCCCACAACGCGCATGATCATTACGCTTATGTGGAAGGCGATTTAGCAGGGTCCTGGAAAGGCTTGCCTGGACAGGTTGGCGTTCTGAACTGGAATCGTCAGCAACTTCGCGAATCGCTCCAGTGGTTTGCAGGCGTCAATCCCGCACAGCCCGTAGCGCACAAACAGATCATCGCCGGGTATTACGACAGCGGCAACGGCGCGAGTGCAAAAGAAGATTTAGCGCGGGCGTCCGGGATTCCGGGCGTTCAGGGCATTATGTACGTCACCTGGAAAGACGACTATTCGCAGCTCGAGGGCTTCGCCGAAGCGGCTAGGAACAGCTGGAGTTTGTATCAGAGAAGCATTTCCTCCCGTACGAACCCCAGGTGATTCGGCTGTTAGAGTTTGCTCGTTTTCGAACAGGTCGGGTGCCCGCACCCGCACTCGATATCGGGCGTAGTTCCGGAACCCTCGCAATAGGTGCTGCAGTAATCACTTCCTTCCCTTGCTTGACACGAGCAAGACGGATGGGCACATTTCTTGTTTTCAGCCATAAAGCCTCCAGGCATTGGACTCGTTTGCGCAAAAACGATCACGGAGAATCATAAGAGAAACTCTAAATGGCGAGGAGCGTCTCCGAACGAGGCGGTTATGCTCAGAAATTCACTTTTCCTTGTCCTGTTCTTTATTTTCCTGGTAATCTGGCTGGTCTCCTGGCTCGCTTTTCACGTGGCAGGCGGACTCATCCATCTGCTGGTCGTTGTGGCGGTCATTTTCCTGATCCTCCACTTTGTCCGGGGTGGAAGCCGCACGGTCTAAACGTCAAAACGAGAAACGAAGCGCCACTTGGATCTGCCTTGGCGTTCCGCTTCCTGTTGCGCCTTCGTTCACGGTCGAGGTAATCACGCCGAAGTTCCCGGGCGTGCTTAAGTTGGCGTTTGGCTGCCCATACTGCGCCCGATTGAATACATTAAAGACCTCCGCACGGAGCTGCATACCGACCCGTTCGGTGATGCCAATACTCTTCGATAAGGCTGCGTCTGCCTGCCAAAGACCAGGTCCGGAAATGACATTCCGTCCAAGGTTCCCGAAGGTCCCTTTTACCGGGATGGCGAAAGCGGCCGCATTGATCCAATGGTTCGGCGTCGAGCCGCCCAGCGGGACCGGTGAGAGGCCACTGACCAGGTCGGGCCGCTCCGAACCAGAGACGCTGTAGCCGCCCGGAACAGATGAATTCAGCCGGCTCAGCGTCACGTTTACGGGCAATCCAGTCCTAGCGGTTCCAATTCCGCTTAATTCCCAGCCGCCGAGCATCGCGCGGGCAAACCCTCGATTGCTAAACAAGCTCCGGCCGGCTCCAAAGGGCAGCCGGTAGACAACCGATGTATTGAAGACCTGCCGAACATCGAAGTCGCTGCTCGCCTTGTCGCAAGCGCGGCAAAATACGTTTTGCACGGTGTCGGATTCTCCGCCTCCGATGCCGCCGTCATTGATCGAGTGCGACCACATGTAGTTGGCCGTGAGTAGCCAATCCCGGTGAAACGCCCGTTGCAGGTTTAATTGCGCGGCATGAAAGGTGCTGTTGCTTGTGTTTCCGCGCCATGCCACAACGCCGAATGCAGGATATGGCCGCAAACCCGTTGCGGGGTTGAGGACGTTCACATAAGTAGTAGTAAGAAGATCCGTGCCTTTGTTCCCGAGGTAGGTGAGCGTGCCTACAACATTCCCGGGCAGCTTTTGCTGGACGGAAACAGTCCACGCCGCAACGTACATGTCCTTCCGGTTCCGGTCAAGTAATCTGGGCGAGACAATGCCGGTTGTGGCGGCGAGAAACGGCTGAAGCGGATATCCTAATCCGGGGGAACCGGTCGAAGTCAAAGAGTATCGAGTGTAGTCGTTCGAGATCGGCAGGTTCTGATCGTCTTCTTGTCCGTCGCTGTGATAAATGCCCGCACCTGCGCGCAGAACCGTGTTGCTGCCCACTGCCCAAGCCAGACCGACCCGAGGGTCGATGTCGTTCGAGCGCGGGAAGCTGAATTTACTTCCTCGGGGACAGAAACCGCCCGGTCCGCAACTGTTGAAGTCGAAGGGAATGGCCCGGTTATCGACTTCGTGAAACACGTTGAAGTAGTTGTAACGAACACCGGCGTTCAGCGTTAACTTCCGGGTAAGCTTGTATTCATCCTGAGCATAGCCCCAATATTGGGTTTTCCGCATACGCTTCAGCGGAAGTTCCGAAACATACGTTGCGCTGTCGAGAAAATTAGCCGCGAAAAGAGCAGGCGTGTCATAAACCAAAGTGCCGCTCTGCGACGTTCCTTGATTCATCTGAATCCAGCGGATCTCATAGCCGAACTTGAAGACGTGCTTGCCTTTGACCCAGGAGAGATCGTCTAAATTCGAGAAGGTCTTGGCCGCGACGTCCGAACTTGACGCGCCCGTTAAGGAGCTGAATTGCGGTACCGTCACCGTGTACGGACTTCGCGACATGTTTGCCGAATGATAGATCTGCTGATTTACGCCAAACTTGAGGTCGTTCACGACGGCAGGCGTAAAGACGTGCAGGAGATCGACGGTGCCATTACGAAAGTACGTATCGGCGTCGCTCAAGACATTCAGAGCGCCGGTCGGAATGGCGTTCGTGGCATGATCGGCGTTGAAGCGGACAAAAGCTGTGGTTCTGTCGGAGAAGTGGTCGTCCAAGCGAATCATCCCAGCATCTTCGTTGTCGACCTGGTTCGCCTCGATGTTGAAGTTTGAGACATTCGGGTTCGCTGTGGCAGATGTACCGTGCGGAAAGGCAGATAGAAGTGTTGCCAATTGCGGCGAAGTCGCGAGGGCTTCGGAGACAAATGCGGTGCTCGGCACCAAGCCTATCTGGGGTTGGCCGAGCCGCTGGCGAAGACCTTCATAGTTGGCGTAAAAGAAGGCCTTGTTCGGAACTATGGGACCACTAATGCTTCCGCCGAACTGGTTCAGAAGAAACGGGTCCGGAGATTTACCATCGAAAGGCGACCGCGAGTCTAAAGCGTTATTCCGGAAATAATCAAACGCGTCGCCGTGAAATACGTTGGTACCGGAAGGCGTGGCAACTGCCACTTGGCCCCCTGCTGTTCCACCCTCCATCTCCGCATTGAAGTTTTGCGACTGCGATTGAAAGGCACTGATCGACTCGAGGGGTATTGTCAGCCTGACGTATTCGCGCTGCTCCTGGTTGTAGATGGCGGTCGCGTCGACCCCATCGAGCGTGATGTTGTTGTCGTCCAGTCCGTGTCCGGCAAACCGGATTGTTCGTTGGTCACTTGGACCATTGTCTATGGCGCCTGGCGTAAGCGCACTCAGGCTTGCCCAATTGCGTCCGTTCAAAGGCAGTTCTTCCGTCTGCGCTCGTTCCACTACTGTTCCCACCGATGCATCGCTCTTATTCAGTTGAATCAACGGCTCTGTGATGGTCGTTTGCTGTCTGGGGCCTTTGGCAAGCTGTAAACCGGCATTGAGTATCTGTGTGCGCCCAACAATCTCTTCCACTTCAAAAGCTGTAAATTGCCTGAAGCTGTCTTTCGAGATAGTCACGGTATAAGTTCCGGCCGGGAGATGATCGATAAAGAAAGCACCTTGTGAGTTAGTAACTGTTTGACGTTCGAGAGACGTCGATTTTTCCACGGCTTTGACGCTTGCACCAGGAATGCGATTCCCTAGCTGATCGGTGACTGTGCCGGTCAGAGACGAGAGAGCGACCTGCGCCTGAACAGCGAGCGGAATCACCAATAAAAAAGCGCCCAGCAGAGTTCGCTGAGCGCAGACTGGATGGTTCATGGCAGAGAGTCAAAGCGCGGCTTTGGATATTTTGGCTCGCACGACAACGATCAGACATCCGAAAACGAGCAAGGTAAACAGCCCACCGGTCGACGGTTCGGGAATAGTTGCGAGGATTATAGATACTGTGCCAAGGGCAGACGGATGGTTGTCGTAGTTTAGGTTATCCGAATAGGTCCAGCTATCGACCGCGTAGTTTCCCGGAACAATGGCCGGGGTTGTCGTACTTCCAGAGAACACCTGAGAGCCGAGGAAGCTAAACTCCGGGATGGCGTTCCCGTTGGAATCGTATCCGCTCTCTGGACCAAAATAGACGGTAAACAGGCCGAGGTTCGCATCAGTCGCGAACCGTATCGACTCGGGAGACATTGCGACGGGTACTCCGTTCAGATGATAAGAGAAGTTGGCAAAAGGCGCGTCGAAGCCGAAGGGGTCAGTGTTAGTGGCGGCGGGAGTGGAGTTAACGTCGAAACTCATGGTCCAGGAGCCGCTTGGCGAAGCCAGTGGTGTCGGAGTCACGGAAGAGGAAAACTGCTCTCCTACCGATATAACGAGGGTGCTTGCGAAGCCACAGGCCGAGACACCTAGCCATAGCGTGAGTAGAGGAAGCTTGCTTTTCATAAAAGTTTTAGTTTGCTGCGTTAGTCCTTGTTTGTTAGTAACGACCTGTTCCAACCTGTGTGCCGCTTTCAGCTTCAACTGCTGCGGGTCTGGATAGCTGCCCAGCCTGTTCTGCGTGATACTTGCTCAACAGCTCGGCTCGATTCCGCCTCAAGTCCAGTCCGCTTGGCGCTTCCGGATAGGGCTTATTTCCCATCAGGCCTTGCCAGAGGATGTGGTTGTACTTGGTGAAGTCGATCCGGTCCTCAGCGCTGAAATCCATGCCTTCGGTCGCCTTGGCCCAGTAAGTGGCATCGTGTGTTGGTTGGGGAATGCGGGCCGTTTTGGGCATGTTTGAAGGAAGGGGCAGGCCTTTGCCGACCAGAAGTTCAGATGCCGTTGCGGTGTAGTCCCATTGAGTCTGACTCAGGTCGAAGACATCGGCCATGGGAACTGCCACGGAGTCGTTCAGGTTTAGCGGAGAGAGGCCGAGAACTTCCTCGATGGTGCGTACGAAATCCACGGTGTTGTAAGCCGAAGAGATCAGTGCATTTTGCTTGACGTACGGACCGACGATGAAAGCGATACTGCGATGCGAATCGACGTGGTCGGCGCCGTCCTGCGAGTCGTCCTCAATGACGAAGACAAGCGTATTGTCTTTGTATTGACTATGGGCAATGGTTTGGATCAGTAAGCCGACGGCATAGTCGTTATCGGCTTCCTGCAACTCCGGCGTATCGATTCCGGCGATAGCCGTGCTGAAGTTGCCCGTGTGGTCATGCATCAGGCGCACGAGACTAAGTCGAGGCAGGTTGCCTTTGCCGTAGTCGGTAGTAAATTCCCGCCGCCATTCGGTAAACCGGTAGTAATCGGGAAAGGAATTGTCGAAGCCGCGGAAGTAAGGATCCGTGTGGGGCGCGAGCGCAACATTGGTTGAGTGAGCGACAACAGTCTTGGAAGCAAACGGATCAGGAAGCTCGGGTATGGTGTAGCCGGAATAAGCGGCAGGCAGATTGTAGCGGGCGAGATCGATAAAGAATCCATAGTTCCGGATGGATAGACCTGCCCGTAACGCGGCATTCCACAGATAGCCCGTGTTGAGTTCGTCGCCGGGCCCGTCGGGAGCGGCGGTATCGATATCGCCGGGGAGAACATCCGGGTCGTTCGGGGTTAGCGGATTGGCCTTGAGGCGTTGGGCCAATGTCGGAAGTGCGACATTTACGTTGCGGTTGGTTCCTTCGGAATCGTTACTGAGACCGCGGCCCGCGTAGTTGACAGTAACTTGCCGTTCCACAACGTCCGGAGCGCGCGCCGACACGGTCCAGGGCCAGCCATCCATACTAACTTCGCTTCGGTCGTAGAAGTTATCAAGGGTTACAAAGTTACTGGCCAGATTATGCAGGTTAGGTGTTACGGCTGCGCCGAACTCGGTGATACTGGGATCGCCATTTCCTTTTGGAAGATCTCCGAGCACCTGATCGTAGGTGCGATTCTCTTTGATAATGAAAATGACGTGTTGAATCTTCGCGCGAACAGCTGCCATGGTTGCCTGGTCGGAAGCGCTCTCGGTGCGTGAGAAATTATTATTGGCTGCGACCTGCTCGGTCAAACCGGCCAGCTGACTTGGCTGGGGTGTCGGTACGCTTTCGAAGCCCGCCTTCAGCAATTGAAGGTCGTACTGATTGCTTGCACTACACACAGCAGAGGTCTTGCCCGGCAGCACGTCGCCGTGACAGTTTCCTGGGTTGGGCCCTGTTACCGATTTTCCGTTGACGATGTACATGAAAGCGCCGTCGCCGCTGAAACTCACCGAGTTCGGATACCAACCGGTCGGAATCAATCCAAGGACGGCTCGGGAAGCCAGGTTCACCACGGCCACGTCATTCGAGTTCCCGTTGGTGACGTACAACGTGCTTTCATCAGGTGAGAGGGTGACGCTGTTCGGGTTATGGCCGGTGAAGTTTGTTCTCGACCCAGGCAAGAGACCGACCGGGGCTCCGACTGAGAAATCTTCGAGCAGCTGATCGTTGCCGGTGTCGATCACAGCGACCGAATCCGTTTCATCTTCGGATACATACAGCCTGGTCTGGCCGGCATTGGCCGTCATCTTGTTAGGCTGGCCTTTCAGCTTGATGCGAGAGCTGAGTACCGGGCTAGCGCCAGAGATATCGACTACATCGACTTCGCGATCACGAAGGCTCGAAATATAAGCGGTGCTGTTGCCTTTGATCACGACCCAAAATGGATACTCGCCACCAGGCACGCCATGCTTGGCCGGATCGATTTTTCCGGGCCTCAAATCCAATTCCGCAGTTTTAGTCCAGGTGTTGGATTCATTAGTGAGTACGCTGATCGAGTCGTTATAGTAATCGGCGACTACGATCTTTTTACCGTCACTGGTTACCGCGACGCCTGCGGCCATCGGTTTGACGGAGAGGCCATTGCCGGCCGTATGGCCTAAAGCAACAGGGCTCCCGGCTCGCTCTGCCCACTTGGTGGATGCGAGATCGAAGATATGAACGTTGTCGTCGACGCCGCCCGTTACGTAGAAGCTTTTTCCGCTCGGATCGAACGCGATGCCGTTATAAGTATTCGGAATTTGCAGTACCTGCTTTTTCACCGGGATCTTTTTTGCGATACGGTAAATGAATACGTATTCATTGGAATCTGCAGCAATCTGGTTGCCCAGGTTTGGACCTGACGTAGCGTTCAAGAGGTTATAACCAGAAGTAAGAATGAGAAGCGTCTTCTTATCCGGGCTGACGACTGTCGTCACCGCTTGCCCCGCCAGATACCGCGGGAAGTCTTTCAGTTCAGGATTCAGCGGCTGAAATTTCGCTCCGCGTGTCGCAAGAGGAGTAAGTCGCTGTCCCGTGTTAGGAATGACCTGCCCACTTGGCCTGTCGTCGTTATCATCGTCATTTTGCTGCGGAAGCGCGGCAAGAGACACAGCGGCTATGATCGACACAACCGATGCAAAGAGCGCAGATCGTAAAAAATTTGACGCATTCATACGTGGGTTAGGGACGAGTTTCAGAAGCTTGTTGAAAAAACGCGGATCGTAGGTTAACCGCTGACGCAAATTCAATAACTTTTATGAGCCGCGTTTTTCTGTAAAGAAGTTGGGCAACAAACTCCTAGGCTCGCGTTTCCTCCAATCAACAAATCGCACGACAATATTACGCGGTCGTGAACGAATTAAAAAGTCAACGCTCGCTAACGGGACTATTTTTAAATTGGCAAAGGCGTGGGACCGAATGCTACAGACGAATGAGGTTTGTACGATCAGACCAAACTAACTTTTAATTCGCGAGCACATGCTGAATGCAGCATCGGGCGCGCTGATACCTACCACGCCCGATAAGGCGTGCCGGTTGCTTGAAGTTGTGTGCTCCTGGACAGCGGCCTTGACGCAGCGGATCCAGTTTTGCCGCTCCTGCAAACGCGCCGCGCACCCGTCGCAGATGAGCACGTGCTTTTCGATTTCCAATACCTGTTGTTCGGTTAACCGGTCAAACGAATACTCCTCGAGCAGAGCCTCGTTCAGGTGAGCGCCGGCGTCCAGCGATTTCTGGACTTTCAACTCGGATCTCATCTCGGACAGCAAACGCCGGTACTCGCGGCAGCCGCTTTCGGCGAGCGAGGCTTCTTCGTACAGTACCGCTGTCAGGCATTCGCCGCAATCGAGAGCATGCGCCAAGAGATCCTGGTACATCTCATCTTCCGATTGGGGAAAATCGAGATTCGCTGACCTGATAACGACTGTCAAATTCAGTTTCGTGTTCCTGGTGCGAAACAAGTTTTCAGCAAACATGCATCTGCCTCCGATAGGGCAAGTCTACAACCAAAACGAACTTCCGTACCGAGGAAGCGTAACTCGCTGATTCGCGATAGGCCTTCCAGTATTTTGCTTACCCCGTTATTAAGTCTGGGGATACGAAGAAAGCACCCGGTAACGTAAGGCCTACTTATACGGCCTTCATCCGCGCCCCACGTAGGGCATCCGGGTTGCCATAAGGGTCATGAATTGCACGTTAGCCTCAAGCGGAAGGTTCGCCATATATAGGACCGCCTCGGCTACATGCTGGACGTCTATTTGAGGCTCAACCAGATTGGCGCCATTTGCCTGGGCGACGCCGTGTTCCATTTGGGCCGTCATTTCGGTGCGGGCGTTTCCAATATCGATCTGACTGCAGGCGATGTTGTAGTTCCGGCCGTCGAGCGATATCGATTTGGTCAATCCCGTGATGGCGTGCTTAGTTGCCGTGTAGGGGGCTGAGTGGGGACGCGGCGCGTGGGCGGAGATGGAACCGTTGTTGATGATACGACCGCCAGACGGATTTTGCGCCTTCATGAGTTTGATCGCCTCCTGCGCGCATAGGAACGCGCCGGTTAGGTTGACCGCAACAACCGATGTCCACTGCTCGAAGGAGATGTCTTCGATCGAAGCCTTCGGGGCGTTTACCCCGGCGTTGTTGAAGAGCACGTCGAGGCGTCCGAACTCTTCGCGAGTCTTGCTAAACAGGACGTGAACCGAATCGGGCTTGCTTACGTCGGTTGGCACGACGGCCATCTTCGGGCCGTCCGGCCGACCCTGGGCGGCGGTCTCGTCGAGCTCGGCTACGCGACGCCCGGCTAAAACGACGGCGTACCCTTCCGCTTGCAGACGGAGGCTGACCGCGCGTCCGATACCGCTTCCGGCGCCGGTAATCACTGCAACTCTGCCGTTATGATCCATGTACGATTCTTTCCAAACGACGTATCATCAATAGATTGTGCGATTGTTATGTCTCGAGATTCTCATTGTTGCAGGCCTGATTACATCGGGGGCGTGCGCTCCCCAGCAGACAGTGGAACAGAGGCGCCATGACGCGAATACGCCGGCAGGCAAGGTGGGGCAGGCTGCGCATAAAGCGGCTGTCGAAGTAGACAAGGCCGGGCGTGTCGTCGGCCGGCAAATAAACAAGGCGGCGCACGATGCCCACGAAGGCTGGAAGGAAGCGGCACGGAAAGATCAGCAGAAGTAGTTATTGGCTGCACAAAGTGCCACATCCGATTTAGGCGGCCGTTTGGGTGAGGTCGGCTTCCTCGATTTCGCCGGTTGTTTCTGAATTTGAAAAAACGAAGCCAGTTGGCGCCGAGGCTACTTTGGGTTCGGTGGTCTGGGGCTCGGCGTCGGGGCTTGGGTTGCGGTTTTTTGACGCGTGGGTTGTTTGGGCTTGACGTTGTTTTTGCAGTTCGCGGAGTTCGGCCTTTTCTTTTTCGAAGCGGCGGGCTAGACGGGATTCCTGGAGCTGCAGATTGCGGAGCTGCTTTTCGTACTTGAGGTGCGTTTCGAGCTCGATCATGCTCGTGCGGAGTTCGGGGGCCTGGTCTTCGAAGCGGTCGGCGAACTCGCAGCGGCCTCGGGTGTAGAGGGCCATTTCGAGTCCGGGGATGCGCGCTAAACGCCATTGCGTGTCGGCTAGAGATTGGACGAGCTCGGATTCGCGGAGGCCGACCGGTTTGTACTCGCTTTCGTAAGCGGCGATGTGGGTGCGGTAGGCGTCGGCATCGTCTTCGTGCAAGAGGACGGTGCGGCCGGTTAGGCCGGTTTTGACGGCATTCAAGGAAGACTTGGCTTTGCCGTAGGGAGTGCGGGGGCCTGTCGAGAGTTGGGCGTTCAGGTGGTTCAATCGGGCTCGCAGTTCGTTGTTGCGGGCCTGCTGCTCGAGTACGGCTGTTTGTTCGGGGCGTAGTCTCATGTGGGTGTGTGCTCCTAAATAGAAATGGCCCGCGATAAGGTCGGGCGACCTTCGGCGAGCCTGCCAAAACGTAGCACACGAAAACCCGAAAACGAACTATGTACCTTTTTTTGGTTTGTAAGTTTTTGGAAACAGGCGAGATCGAGGTATGTACGATTTGTGACTGGAGGAGGACGCTGCAGTGAAGTCACTCGATTCGCAAGGATCGCCACGTGCAGGGAAGCCTCGCGGGCGAATCGCGGTGAGTGATTCTGGAGCGACAGAAAGTGCAATAACTGCCGGTCCACACTTCAAAAATATGTTCACTTTGGCGTCGAAGCTGAACCGGGAAGAGCGCAACACTCGCAAGGGCTAGGGCAACGCAAAGATGCCCTATAAGCGATCTCATTCTAACTCCTCAAACCGCCATCAAGAAAACGCGCTTTGTATGCTCAACCTATTTCGAGCGGGGCGTTTGGTATCACGCCGATTGTGAACTTGACAGAAACCGCAGTGATGCATACAATGTAGATATTGTGGCTGAATTGCTTGGCGCTTTCGAGCAGGCTGTCTTGCTCACAGTCGTGACGCTAGGCGAGGAAGCATATGGGCGCGGGATTCTGCGTGGCGTCCAGATCGCGCTGAACCGCGAAGTCGCTGCTGGGGCGGTCTATGCCACGCTCGATCGAATAGAAGAAAAGGGCCTGATTCTTTCGCGTCTGGAGGAAGGCACACCGGTCCGCGGCGGCCGTCCGCGACGCTACTATCGGCTTACGGCTGCCGGAGTCAAAGCGCTGAATGAATCGAAGACCGCGCTGGAGCAGATGTGGCAAAGCGCGCAGTGGCCATTGGAGGTGAAGACATGATGCCAGAGGAACCGCCACGTTGGCTGCAGCGCATGCTGGTAACTTTTTTAAATGCGCGCGACCGCGAAACGATCTCGGGGGACCTGTTGGAGGAATACCGGGAACAACAACTGCCTCATTCAGGCGTTCTTCGTGCGAACTGTTGGTACGTGCGGCAACTCATCAGCTTCGCATGCATTCGAATTTGGGGAGGACCGCTCATGAAACAAGCGTTAACTTTGGCGTCCTTATTCGTTATCGGCGCAGGGCTGTGGTTGGGTGTCATGGAGAACGTCCTGAAGCACGATGGTTATGTTGGCCGGTCCGCGATCGCTGTTTGTATTGCGATCCAGGGTTTGGCTACATTGCTATTCCTGCTGCTGAACGGAGGCGCTGCCATTCGTAGCTTGATCGTGGCCGGGGCAGTCGCGACTTTGCTATTGGGGGGCTCGGCGATTATTAGAATCCTGCAGGCGCAGCATTTCGAAGGCTTCGTTCTCGTTATTGGGCTGGCGTTGGTTCTGCAGAGCGCGCTGACTCTGGTTGCGGTGTTACAAAAGCCTCGCCTGCATACGGCGTAATCACACGGCGTGTCGGTCAGTCGATTCGAAAGACTTCATCGAGCGAGATCTGTACTGTAAAGGGAGGAAGCAACGGAACGAGCGATCCCGGTCCGTCGTAGGGGGACTTCTTGAGTTCGCACGGGTTCGATGGCTTGTTGTCTCGCGGGGATTCGGCAGTCCAAGATTGTGGGAACAGCTTTTCGCTCCGGCTCTGTTAATCGGGCAGCTTGCATCTTGATCACGCCGTCGTCCAGCCCAGCCAGGATTGCTGCCGAGGACATTGCCCGAAGAGCAGTTGCGGCAGGTACGCGGGCAACGGGTGTATGGTGACATGCAACACATCGGGACCTATAATGCTCGCGCCATCCTGGCCAGTAGTACGGATCCACACACCGCAAAAATAGACAAACGTAGCATTTCTTATTCCTTTCAGCTCTCGCAAGGAAACGACGCTGAATCAATACCATCGGCGGGCTTCAGCCGACTAGCCAGCGGTTCAGCAAATTACCGCACCCAGGACAGTATTTCAAGTCTAAAATCAGGATTTCGCACACTACCGTGAGAGTGATCCAGGGCACCCTACCGAAAGCTGGTTTTTCCGCTTTGGTATTCTGACTCTTCCAAGCGACTTCCCTGCCCCTTCCGTTTGGTCCTGTAGAGGAATGCATCTCTTTGAACTCACCCGCAAGCTGATCGACATCGAATCGATCACTCCGAACGAACGCGAGATCGGCAATTATCTTTGGGAGCATGTCAGCGATCTTGCAGCACGGTTCGGCGGTGAAACGGAGCGCATGCCGGTCGAGCCGAATCGCGACAACATCTTCGTCCGCTTCGGTGACCCGATCGTCGTCCTATCGACCCATATGGACACGGTTCCGCCGTTCATTCCAGCCCGCGAAGATGCGGACCAGATCTGGGGCCGCGGTGCTTGCGATACCAAGGGCATCATCGCGGCAATGCTGACCGCGGCGGAGCAGTTGCTCGAAGCCGGTCATCGCAACTTGGGCTTGCTGTTTGTCGTGGGGGAGGAACGGAACAGCGCAGGAGCGCAAGCGGCGGCGAAAACTCCCAGGGGCAGCCGCTTTCTTATCAATGGCGAGCCTACCGAGAACAAGTTGGCGCTGGGATCGAAAGGTGCTCTTCGGTACGAAATTGTGGCGCGTGGCCGCATGGCGCATTCCGCTTATCCGGAACTGGGCGAATCGGCCATAGAAAAATTATTGGAGGCTCTCGCGCGAATTCGCAGCGTTAAACTGCCCAGCGATCCGCTGCTCGGCCCGAGCACGCTCAATATCGGGATTATAAAAGGCGGCCGGGCGCCGAATGTGATTGCGGATGAAGCACGCGCCGAGATCCTTGTCCGTGTAGTCGACGACGGGGCCGAACTCCGCAAGAACATCGAAAAAGCCGCGAAGCCCGATGCGGAAGCCGAGGAGGTATTGCTCATTCCGGCCGTTCGTTTGGGATCACTCGAAGGCTTTGAGACCACAGTGGTCGCTTTCACAACCGATATTCCGGCATTCGACGGCACCTGGGGACAACCGTTCCTGATCGGTCCGGGCAGCATTCAGGTCGCGCATACCGCACAGGAGCGCATCGCTAAGTCACAATTGAGTGAGGCGGTTGAACTCTACAAGCGGCTTATTGAACGCCTCTCGCGCTAATTGATCGACCGACTCACAGATCTGCAAATGGAAACGATAGAAGTGGGAATTTTGGGCGGGACCGGCATGGTCGGCCAGCATTTTATCCGCTTTCTCGAGGGGCATCCCTGGTTTAAGCTCACTTGGTTGGGCGCGAGCGACCGTTCCGCCGGCAAGAAGCTGGCCGACGCGACGGCCTGGCGGCTCGATGGCGATATGCCGGAGACTGCCGCCGGAATCAGAGTATCCGAATCGAAGCCGTCCGATGCGCCGAAGCTCGTCTTCTCGGCGATGGACGCCTCCGTTGCAACAGAAATCGAGCGCGAGTTCGCGCAGGCCGGACATATCGTGGTATCGAACTCACGCAACCATCGCATGGAGCCCGACGTTCCGCTTATTGTGGCCGAGGTCAATCCAAGTCACCTGTCGCTCGTGAAAGAGCAGGGGAAGAACCGCGGCTGGAAAGGCATCATTGTCACGAATCCGAACTGTTCGACGATTACGCTGACCTTAGCTTTGGCTCCGCTGAAGCAATTCGGGATTCGCCGAATCGTAGCGGCAACGATGCAGGCGGTTTCGGGCGCAGGATATCCGGGCGTCGCGTCGATGGACATCTTGGCTAACGTCATTCCGTACATCGGCTCAGAAGAAGAGAAGATGCAGCAGGAGACACAGAAGATCCTGGGCGAAATCGGTGTTCCCTTGAACGCGCGAGTGAGCGCGCACTGTAATCGCGTGGAGGTGGTCGACGGGCACACCGTCACGGCCTCGATCGAATTTGATTCGAAGCCTTCCGTCGATGAAGCTCGCCAGGCGATCGAACAATTTTGCGGTGTTCCGCAGCAGCGGAAACTGCCGAGTGCGCCGGCAAAGCCCGTCATCTACATGCCGCAGCAGGATCGGCCTCAGCCGCGCCGGGATGCTGGACGGGGAAATGGGATGAGCGTGTTTGTGGGGCGTCTGCGCGAGTGCCCGGTGCTCGACCTGAAGTTTGTAGCGTGCGGACATAATACGATCCGGGGCGCAGCGGGCGCGGCCGTCTTAAATGCCGAATTGATGGTTACCGAAGGCCTGCTCGGATAACGCGCGATGATCGTGATGAAGTTCGGCGGGACGTCCGTCGAATCGCATGAGGCTATTGCGCGAGTAGCTACGATCGTCAAGAGCTACGAGGAGCAGAGGCCGGTAGTTGTCGTCTCTGCCATGGGGAAGACAACCAATAAGCTGCTGCAGATCGCGCGTGAAGCAGCGGCCGGTAGACGCGAACAAGCCCTCCTGCAAGTGGACGAACTTCGGCTCGCGCATCTGCGGCACGGTCTCCCATTGGCTGGCTCTGCGGCAGCGGATCTCGAGCGCTACATACGCACGCATTTCGAATGGCTGGAGGAACTGGCGAAAGGTCTATCCGTTGTGGGGGAGTTGTCGCCGCGCTCGGCGGATGCGATCGGCAGCGTGGGAGAGCGCCTTTCGAGCCTCATCGTGAGTTATGCATTTCGCGCGAGCGGAATACGCACCGAGCACGTAGACTCCCGGCGCGTGATTCTGACGGACGACCGCTTCACGGAAGCGCATCCGCTGTTCGAGCAGACGTATGCAGCGTTGCAGGAAACTGTAAAGCCGATTGCCGAAGATGCGGTTGTGGTGATGGGCGGCTTCATCGGCTCCACACTCGATGGGCAAACGACTACACTGGGCCGGGGCGGTTCCGATTATTCGGCGTCCATTGTGGGGGCTGGAATCGATGCGGAAGAGATTCAGATTTGGACCGATGTGGACGGCATGCTTACGGCAGATCCGCGCATTGTTGCGGGCGGACATCGTGTGAAAAGCCTTTCCTTTGCGGAAGCGGCCGAGATGGCTTACTTCGGGGCCAAAGTTCTGCATCCGGCGACCGTTATGCCGGCGATCGAGAAGAACATTCCTGTCGTCATCCTAAACTCCAGGCGGCCGCAAGCGGGCGGCACCAGGATCACGGATGAAGCTGTGCCGTGCAAAAACGCGGTGAAATCGATCTCTTGCAAGCGCGACGTGACGATTGTGAACATTCGTTCCACGCGCATGCTCATGGCGCACGGCTTTCTACGACGCATATTCGAGGTGTTCGACCGCTTCGCCACCAGCGTTGACATGGTCTCTACTTCCGAGGTGAGTGTTTCGCTAACTGTAGATAACGCGGACCGTTTGCCGGAAATACGAAACGAACTCAGCCACATTGCCGAAGTCGGGATCGAGGGCGGCCAGGCAATTGTCTGCTTAATCGGCGAAAATATCAGGCATACGCCGGGGATCGCGGGGCGGGCGTTTCAGGTTCTCAAAGGGCTGAATATTCTAATGATTTCGCAAGGCGCATCGCTGCTGAATCTGGGGTTCGTTATCTCGGATTCCGACCTGACGCCGGCGGTGATGGCTCTTCACGGGGAGTTCTTCTCCGAGCTCGATCCCGCGGTGTTCGATTAGACGACAATGCCGGATGCGAAGAGACTTGCGATTGTCGGCTACGGCAAAATGGGCCGACTTGTCGACCAGCTTTCACCCGACTACGGCTTCGAGACTGTTCTGAGAATTGATTCGAAAAGCGAAATCGGCTCGCTTGAAGGAATCGACGTGGCGATTGAGTTCTCGACGCCCGAAACCGCGGAAAGAAATCTGAAGACGCTAGCGGAAGCGCGTATCCCGGCGGTCTGCGGCACAACGGGCTGGTTCAAGAGCCTGCCTGAAATCACGGCAGCAGTTAGGAAGAACGACACTGGACTGGTTTGGAGCCCCAATTTTTCAGTCGGCGTGGCGGTTTTCAGCAAAGTCGTCGGTCTCGCGGCTGAACTTTTAAAAAACGAAGCCGAGTATGGCGCCTGGGCTTGGGAGATCCACCATGACGCGAAAAAAGACGCGCCGTCCGGGACGTTACTGCACCTGATAGAGATCATGCGTCAAAGCGGCTACTCGCGGAGCATAGACGCGAGCGCCAGCCGAGCCGGAAAGCATCCGGGTACGCACGAGATTGGCTTCGATTCGGCGGCCGACACGATCACGCTGCGCCACGCTGCCCGGAGCCGCGAAGGATTCGCGCGGGGCGCGCTGAAATCGGCTGCCTGGATCCTCGACCGGAAGGGTGTCTACACCTTTGACGACGTTCTGTTCGGCGCCTCCTAAACTAAGGAGAGGAGATACCATGTTCACCGGTTGCGGTACGGCGCTGGTCACGCCTTTTCGACCTGACCTTTCTCTCGACGAGCCGACCTTGCGAGCGCTGGTTCGACGCCAAATCGAAGCCGGAATCGATTTCCTCTGTCCTTGCGGCACAACGGGCGAGAGTCCGACGCTCAGCCGCGAGGAACATCTGCGGGTGGTGGAGATCACGGTCGAAGAGTCAAAGGGCCGCGTCCCCGTGCTCGCCGGCGCAGGCGGATACGACACTCAAAAAGTCGTTCACCTGATAAGCGCATTAAAGGATCTTGGCGTATCGGGCATTTTGTCGGTGACCCCTTACTACAACAAACCGACGCAAGAAGGTTTGTTCCAGCATTACCGGGTTATAGCGGATTCGACCGACCTGCCGATCATTCTCTACAGCGTGCAGGGGCGTACCGCCGTGAATATTGAGCCCGCGACGGTAGTTCGTTTGGCGGAGATACCGAATATTATCGGAATCAAAGAAGCTTCGGGCAGCATTTCCCAGATGGCGAGCATCACGGCGCGAGTAAGGGAGTCATTCATCGTGCTTTCGGGCGATGACGCTGTAACGATTCCGCTGATTGCCTTGGGTGGACGCGGCGTGATCTCGGTCATCAGTAACGAGATCCCCGGGGAATTCGCCCTCCTCGCGAGAGCGGCGCTCAATGGTGATTTCGCCACTGCTCGCCAGCTGCAACGCAAGTATCAGGCGCTTTCAGAAATAAACTTTATTGAGACAAGCCCGGGGCCGGTGAAATTCGCCATGGCGCGCATGGGGCTGCTCGAGCCGGTCTGGCGGCTGCCGCTGGTTCCGCCCAGCAGGCAGTCACAGGAGAAGATTGAGGCCGTTCTTGAAAGCGTCGGATTGTTGTCGGGAGTCGGGGCTTGAAAGCGCTGAGCGCTAGCGCTGAATTGCAAGAAGGCATCGAGCGGCTGTTCGAGGTCCAACCCGCCGAGTATTCGGAACTCGATAGAGAACTCTTTGAATTCTTTCGCGCGCAGTTGAATAACGGCTCCATTCGCGCGGCTGAACCCGATGCGAGCGAGGCGACCGGCTGGCGCGTGAATGCCTGGGTAAAAAAAGGTATTCTGCTCGGCTTCCGGATGGGCGGCATCGTAGATATGTCGGGAGGCACTGGACAGTTTTTCGACAAGTCGACGTATCCGCTGCGCAAGATTACTGCCGACGACCGCGTACGCGTCGTTCCGGGGGGCTCGAGCATTCGGGATGGCTGCTATGTCGCGTCCGGGGTGACCTGCATGCCGCCGATGTATATCAACGTAGGCTCTTATATCGACACCGGCACCATGATCGACTCGCATGCATTGATCGGCAGCTGCGCTCAGATCGGCCGGAATTGCCACATCTCGGCAGCGTCGCAGGTTGGCGGCGTGCTCGAGCCCGTCGGGGCGCTGCCGGTGATTATCGAAGACGATGTGCTGGTCGGCGGCAACTGCGGCGTTTACGAAGGTACCGTTGTGAAAGCGCGCGCGGTCCTCGGTAGCGGCACGATTTTGAACCGGTCGACACCCGTTTACGATCTGGTCCGCGGCCTTGTGCACAGGGCGAATGACGACAGACCTCTTGTGATTCCCGAAGAAGCAGTAGTGATAGCAGGGTCCCGAAGTATTCAGTCCGGCATCGGAAAGGACTGGGGGATTTCGCTCTATACTCCTGTCATTGTCAAGTATCGCGATGGGCGTACCGAGACTAAGATTCAGTTAGAAGACCTATTGCGTTATGCCCATTGTCTCCTCTGCAGACGACGGTCGACGTCAGCGCATAGAGCAGTCGCGAGCGAGTGCTGCCCGAGCCCCTGATAGAAGTATCGCGGGTCCTGGTGCAGAATCACCGGAAAGATCGCGCTTCCCAACATCCTGCCCGCTACCGTGTCCGCGTACGCCGCTCCATACCGCTTGGCATAGCCATTGCACCCTGGCCATATCCCGGAAAGGTTTTGTGCGCCTGCTCCACCCGGCCACCCCGGCGACCACCAGAAACGTAACTGGATCCGTAGTCGTTCGAAGCGCCAGGTTGAACTTCAGCCTTCTGGCTCATCGGCGCTGCATTCCAGATGAAACTGGTGTAGTAGTTCGGCATGAAACCCAGCATCCGCTGCTTCTCCTGCTCCTGCACCTGAGCTTGGGCCACCTGGTTCAGCGTCGCCCTAACTTGCACTGTCGTATTTTTCGTTGGAATCCGCGCGTCGCTATAGGCAGTTCGCGTCTCTCGCCCGCGCTGAGTGCGACGGGCTCCGAGACGACGGCTCCAGGCATTCCGCGGCAATCTTCACGCGATAGGTTCCCGCGGACAGCCCGGCAAATTGGAAAGCGCCCTCGCTGTCCGTTGTCGTCATGACGGCCACTGTGTTGTCCCGCTTCACAAGGTCACCCCTACTCCTGACGGCGACCCCGAGACTGTCTTTAACCGTTCCTGCCAGCTGCAGCTGATTGCGTTTGTACTGGCTCGGAACCGGGAGCCTGGACGCACCTTCTGTATCACGCAGCTTGCAATAACAGGCTGGTCTCCGCGCATTGGCCACCTCCTGCGCCTGGAGCACCATCGACAGCCGCCGGCGATGAACACCACGAGCAACCCGCCGAGCCCAGTCACTATCCACGACGCGACCTGTCTCCCGTTTTCGCATTGCTGCCTGCTTGTCGATCAATCTTCTGGATGAGCGCTGCCGTTGGCATTCACTGCGACTTCCCGGTTTCAGCCGGTCTTCGTTCTTACATCCGCTTCGTAGGAGACTCTTTGGCGAGGCCGGCTGGGCCCCAATCGTTGGGAGTTGTAACGCGGGCTTGGCCGAATGGAGCAGATAACTCTTTGATCTCGAATCGAACGGTTTCGCCGTCCACTGAAACCAGCGAATGCTCGAAGAACCAGCCATCTTCATATCTCTTGGAGGCACGGAGATGTCCGCCTGAACTCGCCATCGAAAGATATGTCACGCCTTCGAGGTTAAAAGCGAGCATCTGGTGAATGTGGCCGGCGATTACATACTGAACACCGTATTTTTTGGCAAGCTGGTGAAGCGGGAACGCAGGATTGCCCAACACGACCTGTAGAATCCACGACGGCCTGTGAGAGATAACAAATTTGAGGGGCTGCAACCTGTGAAGCTCCAGGTCCTGTTCGAGAAAGGCTAGCTCCTCGGCGGGCATTTGGTCGCTCCGGCTGTTATCGAGAATGGTGAAATGCGCTTGCCGGTAATCGAAGCCGTAGTGCAGGGGATGTTTGGTGTATTTTTCGAAGGCTTGCGCGGAGGCAGGCGACCAGACGTCGTGATTTCCCGGGGCAAGAAAAATTGGGAAGCGGCGATATGGCGCGATGATCCGCATGGCTTGCTGCCACTCGGCGTCGACTGTCCGGTCGTCCCCGCCCTGAATTGTGTCGCCAACTGTAAGTGCGATATCTGGTTGATCGGCGGCGGTTTCGCGCCATGCTTCTTCGTAAACTCCCCGAACGGCCTCGCCGGTCCGATCTCCTAAAATTGCCAGGCGGAATGCCCCAGGCGGAGCATTGCCCAGAACTACCGGGAGGGCCAAAAAGGCGAGCAACGCCGTGCAACCAGCTATCCTCGCCACACATCCAAACATAAGAATGTCTGCCCGCTTCTGGGCTTTAGTTCCCTTCCTTTTCAGTATGGCTACTGCTTACGCTTCCCCGCGCGTCGACTCGCCCGGCAAGATTCGCTTTGAGCTCAAACCGGAGATCGAGTATTGCCGGGTCGATGGCGCAAGTCTGCGCATGGACGCTTCCGTGCCGGTTCAAGCCGCAGAGGTTCCCGGCGTCATCATCGTACACGGCGGGGGTTGGGTTAGAGGCGATAAGCGGATCGACGTCGAGCCATTATTTCAGCCTCTCACCGAGGCCGGGTTCGCCTGGTTTTCGATCGATTACCGGCTGGTTACAAACGTGACGGAGTTCGGGCTGGGAATCGACGACGTCGAATCGGCGATACGCTACGTCCGGGCGCATGCATCGGAGTTCCATGTGGACCCCAACCGGCTCGCATTAGTGGGTGAATCTGCCGGAGGACAACTGGCTGCGATGGCGGCTTTGCGGCTTCCTCCACGCGAGACCGTAAAGGCAGTAGTCGCGCTCTACACTCCGACCGATCTCGTAAAGCTTTTGAAGAACTCGAACTATGTTCCGCCGCAGATCAGACGCTCGGTCGAAGGCACCCCGTGGGAAAGCCTGGTTCTGGCCGGACTGGCTCAACTCTCGCCCATTGAGAATGTCAAGCGGGACATGCCGCCGTTTCTGTTCATTCATGGCACCGCTGACTCGCTTGTTCCTTTGGCCCAATCGACGGATATGTGCCGCCGAATGAAAGAAGCCGGGGCCAGTTGCGAGGTGTATGCAATAGAAGGCGGCGGTCATGGTATTCGCTGGTGGGAATCGTCGTCGCGCTATGCAGGGTACAAGCGCAAGATGACCGACTGGTTGCGCGTGCATCTGGATGCCGCGGGGAGTTAGGAAAACTCAGCGCTTATAGATGGTTCCGTTTTTCATGACGAAGGCCACCTTCTCTACCGCACTTATATCCTGAGTCGGGTCTCCTTCAACGGCAATTACGTCGGCGAAGTAGTTAAGTTTCAGGGCGCCGATCCGACCGTCCCAGCCAAGTAACTTCGCTCCATTGAGTAAGTCCGCGTGCAGCACGTCCAGCGGCTTCATGCCGTATTTGACCATTAGGACCAGTTCGCGCCCCTGGGTTCCATGAGGGAATGGGCCTACGTCTGAGCCTACAGCCATTGGCACACCGGCAGCGAGTTGTTTGCGGAATTCGGTGGCGTGCAGCTCCAGCGCTTCGTGAAGAAATTCGTGAGCAGCTGGGGATTGAGCATGTTCGGCAAAGTACTCCGAAATGGTAAAGGTTGGAACGGCAGGGATTTGCTTCTCGTGCATGATGCGCATCGTCTCGTCGCTGAGTTGATCGGCGTGATCGACAGACATGACGCCGGCACGCGCCGCATACAAAGTGCCCGGTTCGCCGGTGGCGTGTACGGCTACCCGTTTCCCGACACGCGCAGCTTCGTGGACTGCCGCGCTCAACTCCGCTTCGGAGTATTGATAAGGTGTCGACAATTTGCCGTCGCGAACCTCATCCTTTCCGGTTTCGTACATCTTGATGAAGTCGGCGCCCAATTTGAACTGTTCGCGTATGACTTCGACAATCTGCTCTGCGTTGTTGGCGTAAGTAGCGTTCGAGAGAACATGCTGCTCGGGATTGAAGCGATTCGCGTCTTCGTGTCCGCCGAGGATGTCGATCGCATTGCCGCTTACGCGCAGGCGAGGACCCGGGACCAGGCCCTTGTCGATTGCATTGCGAACGGCTGTGTCTGCGGCCCCGGCGCCTTCGGTGCCCATGTCGCGTTCGGCGGTGAAGCCGGCCATCAGATCGTCACGCGCCGCGAGTAGGGCGAGGATGGTGCGCTGCGGAACCGATTCTTCCACTGTCTGGAGGTCTTCGGCACCGGGATGGAGAAACAGGTGAACATGAGCATCGATCAGGCCGGGCATGAGCGTTTTTTGGCCCAGATCGATGACCTGCGCGCCCGCAGGATGCGACACACTCTGGCCAACCTCGGCAATAAGCTGGCCGCTCACCAAAACTTCGCCGGGCGTGACGATCTTTCCGGAGTCGATATCGAGCAGGTGTGCGGCGTGAAGTACTGTTTGGATCTGTTGCGCTTCAATCTTCCGGTTCGTATCGAATAGCCAAAAAAGAGTTAGACAGCAGGCCAGCACAGCAGTTCGCATAAGAGTTAGTTTTCAGTATCTACGAGGTTCGCTCACTTTACTTCGTATAAGGCCGAAGCATGCGGCGCGAGGTCGGCTTTCAAGCGATCGGCATGACCCGCATCGCGCTGTTCCCAGAGGTCACGAATTGCAAACGAAGCTCCGCTCAGTCCTAAGGTCTGCAGCGGATATTCGACCCGTTGTCTTGCATCGGATAAGTTGAACAGCGCGACATAAGCCGCTTTCCCGCTATCCGCCCTGGCAACCCAGATCGCCTTCTTGCCGTCGTTTGACGCTTCGTGTCCGCCGGTCGAGTGCTGATCGACCGCGATCAATTCTGCGTTCGTCAAAAGTGCTTTGGTCGAGTCGTCTACCTTTCTCAAATCGCCGCCCATAAAGAGAGGTGAGCGAAAGATGCTCCATAACGTCAACATGGTGCGTTGCTCGTCATGATTGAGGCGGGTTTGTCTTGCGGCGCCTTCACCCGGACGCGGGCCCAGGTAGCCGATCGGCAGCATATCCGCATCCGGCCAATGTCCCTGCCCTACGTAACGGGCCCAAGACGCGGCTACAGAAAACTGCTGCAAGACGCTCTGAGAAAACGCCATCTTGTCCTCGTGCTTCCAATGGTCCCAGACATCGTCCGAGATGCGCCAGAGCTGGGCGTTCTCGATCAACTCGGCTGCTTTCTCCAGCGGAGCCGGACCAGGCGAAAGGCTCAACACAATCGGCCGCCCCGCTTTTTGTAACGCCTGGTGAATCATGGCGATCTCGTCGCCTTTGTAAGGATGAGAGGCAATGCAATCGACCTTCACATAGTCCACACCCCAACTCGCGTACAGCTTGGCGAGCGAGTCATAGTAAGCCTGCCCGGCCGGTGTAAATCTCACACCGTAGTTATCAGCGTTCCAAGGACAGATATCCGACTTGTCTGCTGCATCGCTAGCACGAAAAGACGATTCCGCAATCGGCAGATTTTTTGCAACTGCCTCTCTCGGTATGCCGCGAATAATGTGAATGCCGAACTTCAGTCCCTTCCCGTGCACGTAATCGGCAAGGGGTTTGAAGCTAGCACTCTTACCTGCAGAAGGAAACCTGCTTTGAGCCGGCTCGTATTGCCCATGCGGATTCATGGTGAATTCGAAACTACCCGGCTTGGCGGTCGGATTTTTGAGATACCAACCCTCATCCACCACGACGTACTGCCAGCCATACTGCTTCAGGTTGCGCGCCAGCCAGTCTGCGTTCTCTTTGAACTCGGATTCCGTCACCGTCAAGCCGAACGAGTCCCAGCTGTTCCAGCCCATAGGCGGAGTGGGAGCGAGTTGCGAGGAGGAAGACTTCGCCGGGCGTGCAGCCTGCGCCAGACAACCGGCGAGCAGGATTGCGCAAAGCATGCGATTCAGCATCTCAGTTAAGATACTGCATCATCGAGCTGATTTAAAGTCCGTTTTGCTCAGAGGTGAAACGAAACGAGAGCTTAAGGGATACGAGCGTCGCGATCACGGCTAACATGGCGTAACCTGCATCGGAGTGAACAGCGCGTGCCCAGAAAGCAAGGAGTTCTGTTTCAGAGATCGGCGGCATCTCTTGCGCTCGCGAGGCCCAACCGAACGGCCGCAAAGATCACGAGAACAATTGCGAACAATGCCGCGACAAGACCAGGAATCGGCACGTTTCCAGGGAAACGGAATCGGCGCAGGCGCAAAGAACTCATCTCGTACAGCCATCATTACAGAATCGACAAATCCCGATGGTCGCGT
>CAVXKV010000007.1:0-847258 GCA_963762455.1 Terriglobia bacterium | reverse complement strand
CCTTTCGCCAGGTGCGGAGCGAGCGGTACACGCGCAGAAAGCCTTCTTGTGCTCACTCTTCGGCGCGACCGCGCTCCCGGCAGTATCGATACGCAAGGTTCACCAGCGGGCCTTGCCAGCGCCTAACGATGCCTTCGAACGCGGAGATGTCATCTGCTAAGACTTGGTCGACATCTGCCTGGTCCTCGGCGGCGCTCATGGCTCTCCCTGGCTCGTACGACTATTAACCTTCGACTCCGGCTGCAATTTGTGTGCGGCACTAGAAAATGCAACCGCCAGACTCTATGACCTGTCGCACCGGATGTAGCCGCAACCCGGCAACGAGGGAGTTGAGACGCATGGAGCAGATAGCAACGCGGTGTTGGATTACATCCGCGAGCAAGCCAGGATATCGCATAACCGCCGGCGCGAGGGACTGAAGCTGGGAGGTATGGTTACGGCGGCAGTGGGCCTTGGCCTAATGTCTTTTTCAAGGGGATCGCTCGTCAGCAAGCAGTTTACCTCCTGGGAATCATCCCGTTACTGGTGGGAGTCGTATTTATGATTTATGCGTATCTGCTAAGTGAGCGGAACTGAACGCGTCAGTCGAAGCGTGCTGTACTATTGTCGGCACGGCGTTTTCACCCGCCGCACCCTCCGACAACTAACGATGAGCTTCATAACCCATGGCACGCTTCTACTTGTTTTCTCTCTGAGCGCAATGGCGGCTGACTTCCCCCAGAAAGAAATCAGCAATGGGAAAGTTAAGGCCATTATTTATCTTCCTAGCGCCGAGCGCGGTTATTATCGTGGCACGCGCTTCGACTGGTCTGGAGTTATCGCGCGGCTCGATTATGCCGGGCACAACTATTTCGGCGTCTGGTTTCCGAAGTACGAACCCACGTTGCACGACGCCATCACCGGTCCTGTCGAGGAGTTCCGCTCGGCCGACGGGGCGCTAGGGTACGCCGAAGCAGCTGCGGGAGACATGTTCGTAAAAATCGGCGTAGGCGTCCTGCAAAAGCCGGACGACCAGGAGTATGTTTTCGCGAGATCATACAAGACCGTCAGCAACGGCGTATGGATTATTCGGCCGGAATCGGACCGGATCGAATTCGTTCAGGAACTACAAGGCGTCAGGGGTTACGCTTACGTTTATAAGAAAACGGTCAGGCTTGCCCGAAACAAGCCCGAACTGATCATCGAACACACTTTGACGAACACCGGCAAGCGGGTTATCGAGACCGAGGTTTACAATCACGATTTTTACGTGATCGATGGACAACCGACCGGTCCCGGGTTCACTGTTCGCTTTCCGTTTGCGCCGAAGCCCACCAGCGATCTTGCTGGTTCGGCAGAAGTCCGCGGCAACGATCTACATTACACGAGAGAGCTAAAATTCGGAGGCCGGGACTCGGTTGCGAGTTATGTGCTGGGCTACGGAACGGGTGCGAAAGACAACGACATTCGCGTAGAGAACACCAAGGTAGGCGCGGGTGTACGGGAGATCGGCAGTCTTCCTATTTCCAAACTGTACCTCTGGTCGATTCGCACCACGGTCTGCCCAGAAGCCTACGTTGCCCTGCACATCGAGCCGAAGAAGAAGGCTAGCTGGAGCATCCGCTACCAGTTCTACACGCTAGGGCCGAATGCCGAAACCAAGAAAACGACGCCGTAAGCGTCAAGTACTGAAACCGATAGAACCTCAAAGCTGTACATCGGAAGCTCCAAGTCGCGCGATCATCAATCTGATAAAGACATCATGCGACGACTCACGCTTGCCGTTTCTACGCTTCTGGCTCTGGCTTTAGTCGAGCCGGCCGGCTACTGCTTCCAGGCTGCCACAACCCAAACCGATTCGAGCGCAACCGCTCAGGGCAAGAAAACCAGAACTCGAAAAAGCTCCAAAGATACCGCGGAAGCGGCCTCCACCTCTGCACCGCCAAAGAGCAAATCCGGTGGCAAACAGGCGCCAAGCAATGGGGAGAAGATCGATCTCAATGCGGCGTCGGAGTCTCAGTTGGATTCACTGCCGGGAGTCGGACCAGCGACTGCGAAGAAGATCATAGCGGCACGACCTTATTCTTCGGTCAATGATTTGTCCAAAGCAGGATTATCCGCGAAGACGATCAGTAACATCACACCGATGGTGTCGGCCGGAAGTACTCAGGCGGCCGCTCCTGTCAGCGTCCCACAACCGCAGCCCAGCGCTTCCAGAGTGAAGTCAGCGAGCTCGGCCACCATGCCTGCCACCCAGGCCCAGCCAGGCGGCGGCCCGGGAATGGTTTGGGTCAACCCCGAAACTAAGGTCTTCCATCGATCCACTGACCGTTGGTACGGGAAGACGAAAAAAGGCCAGTACATGACGGAGTCGGACGCCCTTAAGGCCGGTTATCGAGAGTCCAAAGAGAAGACTTCGTCAAAATAGGAGTTGCGGATCGACTGCGGAAACAGCCGCAGGAACTTCGCAGCTTCACGAAGGAGATTCTGGCGCGAGGCGGTGTTCCGGATCGAAGCTTTTATCGTTCAAAAACGTTGCGTCCGATTCGACGGCATCGAAGGTCTTCGATCTAGCCGAGCGCGATCCTACCTCGAGATACGTCGGAACCACAAGGTTCCGATTGCGGTCGAAACCGTTCGAATTCCTCAGCGATTGTGTCCAGGCCTTGACAGCTTGATATCGTAAAGCACTCGCTATACACTGTGTTGGAGCAGAACTATGTAGTCGTTCCGGAGGCCTGCGCCGAAAAAATCTGCGCTGAAATAGTTTCGGCTACAGAACGTAAATTGTTGGGGCTCTCCGGGCTTTCAGCTGTCCTGGTGATCGATCGGCGCGCGCGTGCCGATTCCATGCAAGTGCTCGAACTGACAAGAGCGATCTATAGAGGCGACTTTCCAGATCCGGGGAGAGGATTTCAATACTGAACTACGTTCAGTTTTCAGGACCGGGAACAACCGTCGGAACGCAAAGTTTCGGCGTGATCAGCAGCCAGGCCAACCAGCCGCGTTACGTCCAGCTGGCAGCCAAGCTGATTTTCTGAGCCGATGATTGGACGCCGTCATTTCCTGGGAAGCAGCCTTGTTTCGCTGCTTGCATTGAAGCGGCTCGGCGCCTCATCTCCGAATGAACTTCATTGCGATGTGGCCGTAATCGGCGGCGGTACCGGTGGATTTGCGGCCGCCTTAGCTGCCCTTCGCGCCGGAAGCAATGTTGTTCTAACCGAAGAAACAGATTGGCTAGGCGGCCAGCTTACCGCTCAGGCTGTTCCTCCGGATGAGCATCCCTGGATCGAGCAGTTCGGCTGTACTCAAAGCTATCGCCGATATCGTGAAAGCGTTCGGAATTACTATCGAGAGAATTACCCGCTACGTTGGCGGCCCGCAACCGCGCCGATCTGAATCCGGGGAACGGCGATGTCTCCCGGCTGACGCACGAGTTCCGAGTATCCGTTGCTGTTTTGGAAGAGATGCTCGCGCCTTACGTGAGCAATGGCCAACTGACTCTGCTTTTGCGACATGTTCCCGACTCCGCGGAGGTCACCGGCGACCGTGTCCAGAGCGTGATGGTTCGCGACGCAATTAACGGCAACAAACATACGATCTCAGCTCGTTACTTTATAGATGCCACGGAGCTCGGCGATCTTCTGCCGCTTGCTAAGGCAGAGTTTGTAACGGGCGCGGAGTCTCAATCTAGGACAGGTGAGATGCATGCTCCTTCGGCTGCAGAACCCTCCAATAGCCAGTCCTTCACGTTCTGTTTTGCAATCGATTACTTAGAGGGCGAAGATCACACCATAGATAAGCCGGCTGAGTACGGGCGCTGGCGGGATTACGTCCCGAAACTGTCGCCTCCTTGGCCCGGAAAACTCTTCAGCTGGACGACTGCCACGCCGCGCACTTTGAAACCAACTCAAATGGGGTTCCTGCCTAATCCGCGGAATGGGGTCGAGACGCGCGGCTACAACTTGTGGACTTACCGGCGCATCGCCGATACCCGGAACTTTGAAAGTGCAAATTATCGCAGCGACATCACGCTTGTAAACTGGCCTCAGAATGACTTCTGGCTTGCCGATCTGGTCACCTGTCCGACCGACCACAAAGCCGAACTCCTCCGTCAGGCAAAGCAACTCAGCCTGTCATTCCTTTATTGGATGCAAACCGACGCGCCCGGGCCAAACGATCAAACCGGTTGGAAAGGCTTGCGTCTTCGCAAAGATATCGTGGACACCGATGATGGTTTGGCAAAATACCCGTATATCCGGGAGTCACGCCGAATCGAAGCGGAATTTACTGTTTTAGAAAAGCATGTCGGGACCGAGATGCGGGCCCGGCAACTCGGCATACCGCCTGAAAATGTAGCGGCCGAACGTTTTGCCGATTCGGTGGGCGTCGGCTCTTATCGAATCGATCTTCACCCTTCGGCAGCCGGCACAAACTACATCGACATAAGCTCGCTGCCGTTTCAAATTCCACTAGGCGCCTTGATTCCTAAGCGGATCGAGAACCTTCTTGCGGCTTCGAAGAACATCGGAACCACTCATATTACGAACGGCTGTTATCGTTTGCATCCGGTCGAATGGAATATTGGCGAGGCTGCCGGCGCGCTGGCTGCGTATGCGATTCGAACTGGACAAACGCCCCGCGTCGTCCGCAACAGCCAAAAGTTGCTCAAAGACTTTCAATCCAGCCTTATCGCGCAAGGATTTGAGCTGGAATGGCCGCATGTTCACCCGCTATGACTGACGCTCGCACTTGATCGGTTCCAGTCTGTTGTGCATCTCCTTGACGGTCGTACAGATCTGTACGATTATAGTTGTGCGAAGAGCGCGGAGCTCGTCCGGAAGTTGAAAAAGCTCGCCAGCAGCCGCGGTTCTGAACTAAAGATTATCCCAGGAAAGGGAAGCCATTTAAAAGTTTACTTCGGATCGCAAGTCACGGTGATTCCTATGCACGGGAGTGAGCTGAAGACTGGCACTTTCAAGAAGATTCTGAAAGACCTGGGAATTGGGGAGAGAGAATTATGAGGAACGAAACCCTAGCATATCCGGCCGTTTTCCATCCAGAAAAGGAGGGCGGATTCAGTATTACGTTTCCCGATTTCCCGGAAGCTAATTCGCAAGGAGATACAGTTGCCCAAGCGTTCGAGATGGCCATCGATTGTCTGCATTCTGTAATCGATTGGCGTCTGGCAGAGAGATCCGAAATGCCATCCCCGTCCCGCCCGAAAAAAGGCCAGTATGTAATCCCAGTTGGACTAGATCTCGCGCCGAAAGTAGCGCTGCATCGGATCATGCGCGATCAGAACGTTACTAACGTAAAGCTTGCGAAGAAACTCGAGGTGAGTGAGCTGGTCATTCGTCGCATGTTGAATCCGAAGCATCAGAGCAAGCCCGAGCAGTACATCCGGGCACTGGCTGCTCTCGGACATGTTCCGCAAGTTTCGTTGATTCCGGCCAAACCGGTAGTCAGGTAGCTCACTCGGCGCCGATCATGCTCTGCTCTTCACATTTCGCCTTTCTTACAGCTCTCAGCGAGACGCTCGCTCGACCGCATTGCCAGAGCCATGATCGTCAGAGTCGGATTCTGATTGCCTGCCGTAACAAAAACCGAAGCGTCATGCACGAACAAGTTCGGAACGTCGTGCGTTCGATTCCAGCGGTCCACAACCGATTTCTTCGGATCGTCGCCCATGCGCGCAGTCCCCACGTAGTGAATCGACGCGCCTGGTTGAAATGGTTTGGGATGTCGCGCGGGCAGCATTTCTGCGCCTGCCTTGGTCAGGATCTCCGTCGCCACTTCAAGAAAATCTTTGAACATGGCGTGCTCGTTCTCGCGCCACTTGAAGTGGAAGCGCACGCCCGGTATACCGGCATCGTCTTGTAACTTCTCATCCACTTCCATCCGGTTATCGAAGTGTGGCGCCACCTCGCCCTGCATCAGAACCGACACCTCTGCCGGGTAGTATTCGCGAACTCTCTTCTTCCAAGTTTGCCCAAAGCCAGGAACATTCAAACCCACCAGTGTCGTGTCGGGGATGCCTCCGGTCGGATAGATTTGATATCCGCGGATGAACTTGCTTCCGCGCCAGTTTCGCGTCAAGTCGGGGATAAAGATGTTCGAACCGTTGCTGTCCTCGTTCACGATAGGTCTTCCGATCAGCTGGGGCAGATATCCGCCGATTGCACCATAGAGGTGTTCTGAAAGATAGCGCCCAACCAGTCCGCTCGAATTTGCCACTCCGGAGTTGAGCAGAATCTGTGCCGATTCGATGCACCCCGCCCCGAGAACGAAAGCTCGTGCACGCACCTCCCGGTACGTCTTGTCTTTCACGTCCCAATAATGCACGGAACGGATACGATTGTCCTTCCCCAGTTCAAGAGATCGAACACGTGCATCGGTCACCAAGGTAAGCTTGCCCGTGCGCTGCGCCTTTTGCACGAAGACCCGCATCGAGTCGAACTTGGAGCCGCTGTCGCAACCCTGCCAGCACGGTCCGCAATGGTGGCAGCGCGGCCGTCCATGGTAGTCCACCGGCAAAATCGCCTTGGGGATCGGAAGCACCTTTAACCCGCGACCTGGTAAAGACTCAGCAGCTTTTGTCAACTCCACTTCGGCGCAGTTCGGCTTCTGCTGGCCCAAGCCCTTATTCGGTTGAAAAGCGCCCGCGCCGCCGCCGGTGCTGGTGACGCCGATCAACTCCTCGACACGATCGTAGTAAGGCGCCACTTCTTCATACGTAATCGGCCAGCGAGTGTCGTAATCGTCTCGCGGGTGAAACTCATCGGGAGAAAATCGAGGCGTCACTCCTGCCCAGAAGAGCGACTTGCCTCCCACGGCCCTGACCCGCACCCACTCGAACCCGTCTTCCCCTTCGGCGGCATAAGGCTCTTTCTTCGCGTCGGCAAAGAAGTGTGCGGACGCGAGCCACTCTTCCATATAGTCGCCGCGCAAGCCGCGATACGGCAGGTTCCAACGCCGCACGCGGTGCGTCGGAAAATCACGCGGGCTTCGCAACGGACCCGCCTCCAGCATCACGACGTTTAATCCTTGCTCGGTCAGCACGTGGGCTGTCATGCCGCCCGAAGCACCGGACCCGATGATCGCTACGTCGTAGACCGGTTGAGAACGCAATACTTCAAACAAAGCTCAGGCTTCCTTAGGCTGTTGCAGAATGGGATGCCAACCTTCCGGCGCGTGATGGCCCGAGTGCGTGCAGCCGGGGAAGTCCATCAGAAAGGTCATGCCTTTATAGCCGAGCTCTTGATTGATACCAACTGCCGACGTGTAGAATCCCTCAGTAATAACCGCCTTCATGATCACAAAAAATGTCTCGTCGTCGTTCGTTGGCGCAAACTCGTGAGCAGCCTGCTTCTCAAGAAACGAATCTACTTCGGCTGCGCTCTTTCCGCCTGTCGAAGCGCGGTAGCTTGCGAGTCCTTGTTTCCACGTCTTCTGTACTTGTGGATCAGCGTGAACGAGAATGAAATCGATATACTCGTCCACTTTGGCGCCCGTCGCTCCCGTTGACCGTTCGTCGGCCGGGATCATGCGTGCCATTAGTGATCGCAGGGTGCCCTTCTGATCTTCATCAAAAAAAGAAAACTTGTAAGCCTCCGGTGAGTGGGCCGGTTCTAATATGTGGCTGTGTTCGTGGGCCCGAAGCACCGCAGCCTGCCATAACGCGGCTGTAGCAAGCACGAACTCTCTTCTGGAGCTATACCGCTCATTTTCCCGTTTATGTTTCAAAAGCTAAGCTCTAACGAAAACTGTATCAGTCTGGGAGACGATGCCCCTGTTACCTGTCCGAAGTTCAAGTCACCTAGTCCGGTGTCCACGGACGTGAAAGACGGGTGGTTGAGCACGTTGAAAAACTCGCTGCGGAACTTTAGGTTGGCGCGCTCGATGATTGAAAAGTTTTTCGATAGCCCAAAGTCCCAATTGATTGTGCCCGGCCCGCGAACCACATTGTTTGCCGAGTTTCCGAATGTGCCAATTAAAGGTGTCGCGAAAGCCGCGGTATTGAACCAATCATAAAGGGTCTTGGGCCCGCTTGGATTAGCAATCAGATTCGGGCGTTCCAGTCCGCCCCCGATCCCTTCGTTGTCGGTGGGCAGTGTCACGGTAAGCGGAAATCCGGATTGGACGTTTGCAATGCCAGAAGCTTCCCAGCCGCCGAGAACTGCGTGCGTAATGCCCTTACTGTTCTGAAACGCCGGTATGTCCCAGACGTAATTCACCGTCAGCACCTGCGGAACATCGAAGCTTGCCAATCCCTTCTCGGCGCGAATATTTCGCGAATCCTGTGGAGTGTTCCAGGCGCTAGAATTATCCGTCAGCGTCTTCGAGTAAGTGTAGGATGCCTGAAATTCGATCCCCTTCGTCAGCCGGTGATTTGCCGAAACCTGCAGAGAATTGTAGTTCGAATTGAACCGGCTCTCATAGGCCGTAATGGTCGAAAACCCGGGAAAGGGCCTCACGGAATCGGGAGAGATATTGCCCAGCGCCACGTCTACATTCGGATACGGCTGGTTCAAGTTCGTTGCGCCTAGGAGATGCGTGCCCTTTGTTCCCACGTACGCCACCGAAAAAGCTGTGTTGAACCCGATGTCGCGTTGCACGCCGAATGACCACTTCTGCACCTGGGGATATTTCCATGGCGGTTCGGCCGCGCTTAAAGCGGATGGATAGAGCGCGCCCGATGTGCCGCCCGGATTGCTCAAGGAAGTGTTGAAGATGTTTACAGAACTGTTGAACGGAGGATTGAAGCCTCCAAACTGGCTGAAGGAGCCCCAGCGATCATAAAAGATGCCGTAGCCCGCCCGGATAGACATTTTGCCCGACTTCGTTGGATCCCACGCCAGCCCGATGCGCGGAGCAAACACATTCTTGTGCGAAGGAAAGAGCGCACGTCCATAGGGCGAATTCTGCCCCGCGACGATCACTCCGTTCAGAAGATTTCCTGTACCGGGAACCAAACTGCCATCCGGATTGACCACCGGGGCTTGCGCCGGGTTATACAGAGCTGGATCGAATGAACCGAACAAGTTGTGTAACTCGTACTCAGGCTGGTAATATTCGTACCGCACGCCCGCCGTGAGCGTTACGTTCGGCAGCAGTTTCCATTGATCCTGCACGTAAGGCTCAATGTTGTGCCAGCGATATTTACCGAATGGGTCGAGCGCGGTTTCGGTGTAGTTGTACGCTCGGCCTGTAAGAAAATCGGCCAGCGCATTGCCTGTGTACTGCCCGTTGAAAGTGAAAGTGCCGTTCGTGTTGTTATTGGATGGATTGGCCAGTTCGCTCTTGCCTTCCCGGGTGTAAACAATCCCGAACTGAACCTGGTGCGGGCCGCGAATCCAAGTGTTGTTGCTCTCAAACGGCATGCTGTAGGAGTAATTGTGGAAATACCACTGCTCCACGATTCCTGCGTATCCTTGCCCGAAGTTGAGGGTCGGAATTCGGTCTAGCTCGTTCAGTGGGAACAGCTCCGGAATATTCAGGCCAGGAGCATTGCAGCGGCAGGACTGGGGGCCGTTTTGAAGATACTTGTCGTTGTCACGGTAAATACCCCAAACAAATTCCGAAATGAAGTTCGGCTTTGGCGCGTAGGTCACGTGGAAGGCAATCTGGTAAATCGGATAGACCTGACTTGAGGAACCGACGTTTGGCAAGGGGTTCTCCCCGAACAGCCCATACGGATTTTGCAGCGTAACGTTGTCTTGCGTCAGCCTGCATATAGGTCGTTAGCTTATCCGTCGGATGATAATCCAGCTTCAAAGACTCCTCGCGCCACCGCGTGAAATCCGGCAGCGAAGAGACAAAATTGAACGAACCGTTATGGAATCCCGGCGTCGGCTGCGGGTAGTAATACTTCAGTAACAACTGCGCATTCGGATCCAACTGCGACGGAGTTATAACGTTATTGGGATAGGGAACTCCGTTCGGATCCGTGATGATCTTCGGATTCGGACCGGCCAGCAAGGCGCTGAAGTCTCCGTTGCGCTCTGCCGGAGTCGCAACAACAGCAAGTCTCGTTCCCCCGCTCTGAATAATCCGGCGCCACTCCTCTGACCAAAAGAAAAACAGCTTATCTTTCTTGATAGGGCCGCCAACGTCGTAGCCGAAATCGTTGTAGCGATTCTCCGGAACTGAGTTAGCGAAGAAATTTCGGGCATTCAGGACGTCATTGCGAAAGAACTCGAACGCGTTGCCATGAAATTGATTCGTGCCGGAACGTGAGATCAAGTTGACCTGCCCGCCCGCCGAACGGCCCGTGACGGCCTCGTACGAGTTATTCTCTATTCTGAATTCGCTGACGGCAAATAGATTCGGAGTCACAAAAGCATTTCCGCCAAAGGTATCCAGATTGCGAATGCCGTCAATCATCAGATTGTTTTCATCAGACCGCACTCCGTTGAGACTGAAAGTCACCGACGAGTTTGAACCGAATCCCGGCGTCTGATCGATGATGGATGAGACACCAGGCTCGAGCAGCACGAGCTGCGTGAACAGCCGGTTGGTCAGCGGCAAATCGTTCATCTGCTTGTAGGTGACGGTGTTGCCTTCGCTCGCCGTAACTGTGTTGATCGCGACCGGAGCAGTAGAGACGGTCACCTCTTGCGTGATCTGACCGATGCTAAGCGAAACAGCGAATTTAACCGGCGATGCTGCCTCGACCGAAAACTCTGTTTGCCGGTAAGCCTTGAACCCCGGCCGTGTGACGCCCAACGTATACCGTCCAACCGGAACGATCGCGAAATCGAATTCTCCCGATGCATTGCTGCGCCCATTCAACACTTGGCCATTCGCCGTGTTCGATAACGTCACAGCTGCGTCGGGGACTGCCGCGCCGCTCTGATCCACGACCGTGCCCTGAACCGACCCGGTACTTGCGACTTGCGCGTCCGCTTTAGAGCCGAAGAAGGAAAGCGACGCGATGAACACAAAGAGAAGGAAGCGTTTCTGTTGACAGCAGTTCATGTGTTCCTCCAAGAATTCCTTTTCGCCGGAAAGATGGAAGCCTTCCAAAAGTCTCGCCCAGTGAATTAGACCTTTGTATCACCGGCTTGAGTGCACTGTCAAAGACTTTATTTCCGTTACAGAATACGCAATTTATAACTCTTTTCGCAGCTCGTTCAGTAAACCCTCTACGGAGACATAAGGATCGCCGCCGAATTCAGCCTCAATCGAATAAAAGCCTCGGAATCCCGCTTCGTGGCAAACGGTGCGAGCGAACGGAAACAGAAGCGCCAGCCCGCGTTGCCTAGTCTGCTCGTCAGGAAAGTTGCCGAAATCAGGAAGCGCGCCCCGAATGCTCCCCCCCGCTCGACGAAAGATCTCGACCAGTTCCTCGGGATCTGTCGACGTAAAGTGCGGCGCCTCCTAGAACAGATCCGATTACGAATTGACGCCCGTTCATAGCTTCTCCTTGAATGCAGCTTGGCGATCTCTCGGCGCGTTAAGATTGTTGTCTCATATGGGCTGCGCTTTACTCCGCCCGTGGAGTCTTCTCGCCACACTCGTTTTTCTACTGCACACTTCCGCCGGTGCGCAATCCATGCCGTGGCTTTCATCTTTTCAGATTGCTTTTGCTCGTCTGAAACAAGGCGATCTGCCTCAAGCGCTCGCGGAGTTCGATTCGCTCTGGCGATCTTATCCGCGTGACGTTCAGCTCGCGACTTCTATCGGCGGAGTGCTTGATGCAACCGCCCATCACGATCGGGCAACTGTCTGGTACCAGCGTGCTCTCGCCATTCAGCCGGATTTTCCGCCGGCTCTCGAAGACTTGGCGATGAACTGCGCCATCAGGAGCAAATTGGGCGAGGCTGCCGGTCTGTTGCGAAGAAGTCTTCAACAAAACCCGGATAACGGTAAAGCTGCCTATAATCTCGGCTTAATTCTCCTTCGGCTCCAACGCTATGGTGAAGCTTCAGCCGTTCTGAAGAGTGCCGAGACCGCGGCCGATCATCCTCCTCTTGAACAGATCTATATCGCAGAAGCAACCGCAGCCTTTCACTTGACCCGTTACCCGGAAGCGATCGCGGTTCTGCGTAAATGCGGCAAGCCCGGTACGGTCGCTGCTTTTCAACTACTGGGGTCGGCGCAGGCGCTTTCGGGCGATCTCCCCGGTGCCATAAAGACCTTCCAGGAAGCAATCACGGCTTATCCGGACAATCCGGACCTTTACTTTCGGTTGGCCATGGTTTTCGCAGAGGGCCGCAGGGATAGCGATGCCGAGGCCGTGCTTCGCAGAGCCTCGGAACAGATTCCAAACTCGCCCGTGATCGACTATGGACGGGCTGTTCTAGATGAGATGACGGGTCGCGATGAAGAAGCCATCAGCTGGGCGAAAACGTCAATCGGCGCTATGGAAAAGCAGCCGGAGGTGTGGGGACTTCTCGGCACACTCTATGAGCACATCGGCGATACGGAAGCGGCATTGCAGGCCTATCGAAAGGCCCTAGACCATGGCGGCAACGAAAGCTACACCGGAACAAAATACGCAGAACTTCTAATCAGGCTGCAGCGTTATTCGGATGCAGCAAATGAGCTTAAAAAGCTCGATTCCAGCTATCCCAATGATCCGCTAGTGAACCGTGCTTTCGGCAAGCTATACCGCGCCGAAGGACAAAACGAAAAAGCGGAAACCTACCTTCGCCGGTCTATCGGCCTGGATGGCACGGACCCGCAAGCGCACTATGCGCTCGCTCAAATCTTGCATCATCAGGGCCGGACAAAAGAGGAAAACGAACAGCTTAAGGCTTTCAAGAATTCGAAAGAGAAGGCCGAAACAATACGGCTTCTGGAACTCGTCGGAAATCCTTAAACTACGTCCACACCCATGCTGCGGCAAGCACCTTTTACCTGCTCGATGGCAGCATCCACAGTGAAGCAGTTTAGATCGGGCATCTTGATCTTGGCGATCTCTTCTACCTGCTTAGCGGTGATCTTTCCGACTTTAGTCTTATTCGGCTCGGCTGATCCTTTGGCCAAATTCACAGCTCGCTTGACCAGGACAGCGACGGGCGGTGTCTTGGTAATGAACGTGAAGGAACGATCGGAGAAGATGGTGATCACCACAGGGATGATCAGCCCTTCCTGATCTTTCGCCGAGGTCTTCGCGTTGAAGGCTTTGCAGAATTCCATTATGTTGACGCCCTGCGGACCGAGCGCGGTACCGACAGGAGGCGCCGGAGTCGCCTTGCCTGCCGGAATCTGCAACTTCACTTGTGCGGTAACTTTCTTTGCCATATCTCTCTATCTCTATTCGAATTCTTACTCGCGAGCTGACTCTCAGATCTTTTCGACTTGCAAAAAGTCCAGTTCCACCGGAGTCGAGCGACCGAAAATTGTGACCATCACGCGCAAAGTATTTCGCTCGCTGTTGATATCGTCCACTTTGCCCGAGAAGTTCGTGAATGGCCCATCGACAATTTTCACCGTCTCGTTCTTTTCGAAAGTCATCTTCGGTCGCGGACGATCCGCGCTTGAAGCCTGCCGGTAAAGAACGGAATTGACCTCGTCCGCAGTGAGTGGAACTGGTTTGGTGCCGCCGCCAACGAACCCGGTCACGCGCGGCGTGGCCTTTACTGCGTGCCAGAGCTCGTCGTCCATCTCCATCTCGACCAGCACATAACCCGGGTAAAGCAGCCGCTTACTGGTAACTTTTTTACCGTTGCGGAGTTCGATTACTTCTTCCGTCGGGATCAGGATCTGCCCGACGCGGTCTGCAAAGCCGAAAGCTTGCGCTCGGCTGCGAAGCGACTCGGCAACTTTGTTTTCAAATCCGGAATACGCGTGAATGATGTACCAATTCTTTAGAGGAGCAAGGTCCGGCTCGACATGTGGAGCCGGAGCATGGCCATTGCTTTCAGCTTGTGCCGATTCTTCTTCGCGCACTGCGCCATGCACTCCGTCGTCGTCAGAGTGCAGTTCATCGCTTCCAACGCCTTCGTCTTCTTCGAGCACATCTACTTCATCCGCGCCAGGAACATGCGCTGCTTCCGATGCAATCTCGTCGTCCATTTCTTCGAACGGCTCTTGGTTGTGTATATTTTCGTCTGACATCGCAGTTATCCGAACCGAACGCATTAAGCGCGCGCGTGTGTAAAGTAATTGATGATGCGGGTAATCACCGAATTGACAGCCGCATCGACCACAAAAAAGTAGGCGGCAAAAAGAAAAACCGCAGCAATTACCACGCCCGTCGTTGCGCGAACACTCTTCCAGGTCGGCCACGTGACGCGCTTCATTTCGGTCTTCAGTTCATCGATGTACGATCGCGTACGTTGCGGCCAGGCCGCCGCGGTGCTCAATTCCATAGAAACTCAATCAAAGGGTTCAGCCTGCTTACGTTCATTTAAAGGATGCTTACGGTGGAGATTCTGGCAGGGGCAGAGGGATTTGAACCCCCAAAGGCGGTTTTGGAGACCGCTGGTTTACCGTTAGCCTATGCCCCTGTAAGTTGCTCTCCCAAGCCTAACAAAATTCTAAGGACAGCGTTGAAAAGCGCTATCCAGCGTTTACTTTGTTTCTCGATGCGGTTGATGCTTTCTGCAAAACGGGCAGAACTTCTTCATCTCCAAACGCTCCGTGGTCGTGCGTTTGTTCTTGGTTTTGCTGTAGTTGCGATTTTTGCATTCGCCGCACTGAAATTGAATGATCTCTCTTGGCATGATAGTTCCTTAATTTAGTCAGACACCAATCGCTGCGCTCATGGCTCCGAACGAGTGCTCAGCTCAAAATCTCCGTCACGGTACCGGCGCCGACGGTTCGTCCGCCTTCGCGAATCGCGAAACGCAGTCCTTTATCCATGGCGACCGGCGTAATCAGCTCGATCTCCATCGACACGTTATCGCCGGGCATCACCATCTCCATGCCTTCCGGCAGCTTCGCCACACCCGTCACGTCCGTCGTGCGGAAGTAGAACTGCGGCCGGTAGCCGTTGAAAAACGGTGTGTGCCGTCCACCCTCTTCCTTCGACAACACGTAGACTTCGCCCTTGAACCGCTTGTACGGCTTGATCGTCCCGGGCTTCGCAATCACCTGCCCGCGCTCGACGTCGTCCTTTTCGATCCCGCGCAGCAGCAGCCCGACGTTATCGCCGGCGCGCCCTTCGTCCAAGAGCTTCTTGAACATCTCGACGCCCGTTACCACCGTCTTGCGCGTATCGGCGAACCCGACGATCTCCATCTCCTCGCCCACCTTGCAGATCCCCCGCTCGATGCGCCCCGTCACCACCGTGCCGCGTCCCTGAATCGAGAAGATATCCTCGATCGGCATAATGAACGGCTTGTCGATCGCACGCTCCGGCAGCGGAATGTACTCATCCACCTTCGCCATCAGCTGATCGACCGAGGCTTCCCACTTCGCTTCTCCGTTCAAGGCTCCGAGCGCGCTCACCTGCACCACCGGCAGATCGTCGCCCGGAAACTGATAGTTGCTGAGCAGCTCGCGCACTTCGAGCTCCACCAGTTCAAGCAACTCGGCATCGTCCACCATGTCGACCTTGTTCAAGGCGACTACGATGTAGGGCACACCGACTTGGCGTGCCAGCAAGATGTGCTCCCGCGTCTGCGGCATCGGCCCGTCGGTCGCCGCCACCACCAGAATCGCGCCGTCCATCTGCGCCGCACCCGTGATCATGTTCTTGATGTAGTCGGCGTGTCCCGGACAATCTACGTGCGCATAGTGACGGTTCGCCGTCTCGTACTCGACGTGCGCCACCGCAATCGTGATCCCGCGCGCCTTCTCTTCCGGCGCATTGTCGATCGAATCGAAACTCCGAAACTTGTTCTTCGGATTGTGCTTCGACAGCGTCTTGGTGATCGCCGCCGTCAGCGTCGTCTTCCCGTGATCGATGTGCCCGATCGTCCCTATGTTTACGTGCGGCTTGCTGCGGTCAAATTTCTCTTTCGCCATTGTCTTTCCTAAACTGAACTGGAGTCTTCGTCCCTGCAGGATGAAGAAGGCTAGAAGCGGATGAGGCTGCTCTCTTGCTCACGTGCCGGAAACCAACGCAAACACACGCAGGTCTCCTCACTCATCCACTAGCAAGGATACCATGTACGAATCGAAATCTATCTCTGAGTTAAGACCCGGCGATTTCGCAACATAGATAAAGCAAGAGCGACCATGTCAGGCAGATCTGCCCCCAAAAGTCCTCGGAGCTGATCGGCCTGCCACAAATCCTCTTCCTCTGTAGTCGTTCGCGTTCCGGTGTCCCAAGCGGCTGCCGCCAGCGCATATTTGCTCGCTGCCTGGGCAGCCAAATAACCCGTAGGACGCGTCGTGTGACAAGCTGTCATAGCAGCTGCTGCTGATGCGGCCGTCCAGTTCGCCTTGGCACTTCCATCCTCTGCCGCAGACTTAGCGGTCGCGCGGGCCTGGTGGAGTTCCCTTGTGCCCACCCGATGCGAACTGAACTGTTCAGCTATCTCCACAGCGTGCCTGCTGCGAGGGTCGGAGAGCAGGTGCCAATGACGGCGTGCACATGCGGCAGCAAACATTCGCAAACCGGTCTCGTTCTGATAATTTATCTTTTCGAGCGTCCAAATTATCCATTCTGCGTGCGGGCAGGCGTACCATAGGGCCTCGAGCGATTTGAATTGGCCGGCCCATTCGACCGCCTGCGGGCAAGCATCGATGCCTTTCAGAGATTCGACCGGGGATTGTTCTACAGACATACGCTCACGACCTCCGATTTACGCACTTACGTTCCTTACCCATCCGAAGAAGCGTTGTCCCAGATGTTCATAGTAAGGAAGCAGCGGCGTCTCCCAAATCTCGCGTGACAACAACTGGAATTCGCGCGCCGCGGTTCGGACTTCACGTGAGATTTCTGTCATACCGGCTGCAAACGGTGCGAGTAAAAGGTCGTAAGACCGAAGAAGTCCATCTCGCTTCGAAATGAACTCCGGTCTCTCGCGCTCCTCGGGCGCAGCATGCGTTCCGAGCCATTCCCCTTCGGGCGCGGCAAGCCCGATTTCTGCCGGCGAAAAGGCCCTGAGCTCTGCCAATTTTCCACTCTCGACGTTCCAAAAAGAGAGGTAAGAGGGCGCAGAGATGAACCAGCTTCGTTCGTGCTCCCCGGTCACGTAATGAAGAAATCCAATCCGCAGTCCCTCAGCCCCGGGCAAAGGAATGGGATAAGACTTGCGGTTTTCTTTCCCGACGCATCTCGTCGGACGCAGCTCGCCGACGCGCATCAGATATGAAATTGGCACTAAGGAGGGCTGAGGTTTATCCATCGTTTCACCCGTTACTGGCGAGCCGGCGCACCCATTTGAAAAACTCCGGCGATGCAGAGACATAAAAAGGCGCGACTTCGGATTTCGTGATCTCCAGAAAGAGATGCCAATACTCCTGAACAACAGCCGCGGTCTGCGCGTCCGTTGTGCCGGATACAAAGGCCTCCCAAACCGTTGGAGAGATCTCAAGGAACCGCTGCCTTTTCAGAAAAAAGTCACCGGAGGTCATGCCGTTCGGAATACCTGCCCCGGCAACCGGCTTTAAAGGCGATTCAATGCCCAAATCTTCGGGGTTGCACGACCAGAATCGGAGCACTTTGCCTGAGTAAGGATCGAGTTGCATGGCATGGTCCGGAAGGTGTACGGTCCGGTGATTCGGACGTCCAGTCTCGCTGTAGTAGAGGACGAGGACCACCGGGCCGCCTCTAGTTTTTTGGACAACCGGCAGTGTTTCGGCGATCTCATCGGGTAACGCGCGGCTCGATACCGCTCCAGCCAGCTTTTGTATTTCCTGTGCGGATAACATTCCATTTCCTGTAGACATCATTGATCTCCCGCCTGAACAGCCGACCAGAACAAGAACGGCCAAATTCGCCGCCAGCGCTGTCCGTTGTATAAGCCGACGCACGCAATTCACCAGATTGGATTCGTAGTCACGTTGACATCGCGGCCGGATCGCAAAGAATTCTGGAACTGAGGCGCGGGAATGACGCTGTTACAGATGCCCTGCCCCGTGTCGTTGATAATGACGTTGATCAAATTTCCGTTCTGGTCATATTGCGCTCCGGTCACGACCACGGCGTGTCCGCCGCTATTTCCGGGACCCCACAAGATTGCAACATCATGCGACGTGATCACCCCTTTGCGCTCGGCGACGGCTTGCGTGATATTGGCCATCGAGTTGTCCTGAAGAGTAGAAGGTACGCCGTTATTGGCGAGAATATTCTGGCGATCATCGGGATCGGTTCCGCCGCTGTCTACGCGGTGACGTTTTTTGGAAGCATCGCCATTGCTTATCGCCGAGTTCAGCAGGGCATCCTCGCTGATGCCCGCGCCGGTAGCTTGGTTGATGATCTGGCGGGAAGACTCGACCCCGCAGTTGTTATACGACTGCTGGACGCTGCCCGAAGTTCTTCCCCCGGCTGCAGCATTGCAAGCAGCAGTTGCATTTGTGAGGCCGCCAAGCGTTGCGCCTGCTGTGGGACCGCCGATTTCGACGTTGAACGATCCGAGCATGATCATGCCGCCGTGCATCGTTTTATCGGTCTGGCGGGCGGCCATCAGGTCATTGACAAAGACGCTGGAGGACCCGGTTACGATGAAGTCCGGCGGACCCACGCATTGGGCCTGATCCGTCGCGCGGGCCTGGTTCAGATCGTCGCTCTTCACTGTGATCGAGCACGGAGGTATAACCGGGCCGCCGACGTGTGGCACTACGCCAGTCACCATGGGGCAAGCGTGGAAATCACTGACTCTGGCAGCAGGAGGCACGCTCTATCTCCAATCCTTTCGCCGGGAGAAAAACATCAGCAAACTACACGTCGTGTTTTCCTGGCCCAACATTACGGGTCCTCCGCAGCATCGGTCAACGGCATCAAGGGAGCTACGGGCGGGACTGCGGCGGCCGGATTGAGCTTCACCATAGTTCCCACCACCGTGACTCCGGCGGCTTCGAGCACGATGAAAGAGCCTCCCGCCTGTAAGGTTAATTTCGTGCCGGCATCCAGGAAAATTTCCGGCGCGTTCACGTAGACGGACTTCGGTGAGGTGAGATAGTAGCCGCCCGTTGTGGAGTGGACTTCATCGCCCTTGATCACGTCGGACGACTTGCCGTCGATCTGAGTGCGCGAGTCGCCTTTTACGTGTAGATTGCGGTTCTTGAAGACGAGCTCTTTGGTATCGCCATGCGTGGCACCATCTTTTTCACCACCGGTAGTCACATGGCGGCTCCCGCCAACGGTGATGAATTGGCTGCCCTCGACACCTTCAAGCATGGTTTGCTCGGCATGGATTTCGAGGCATTCGTGACCTTTTTTGTCCTCGAAACGGAGCATGTTGAAGTTCTGCTTGGTTCCCTTCGGACTGCTATGGGATTTGAATCCGCTTTGTGTTTGCCCGGCAGGCAGATCCCAGGGCGGCATGTTCTTGTCGTTATAGACACGTCCGGTGATGATGGGCCGGTCCGGATCGCCTTCGAGGAATTCTACAATCACTTCCTGTCCGGCGCGCGGCAGCCACATCGCGCCCCATTGCTGTCCCGCCCAAGGCTGGGACACTCGCATGAAGCAGGAACGCTGTTCATCGGGGATCGGTTTGTCTTTGCGCTGCGTTTCGCGATCCCAATGGAAGCGGACCTTCACGCGTCCAAATTTGTCGGTGAGAATCTCTTCATCCTTTTTGGCAACGACGATAGCCGTTTGCGGACCCACAATGAGCGGCTTGGGTGAAGAGCGAAGAGGCCGAAACGCGACTGACGAGGGAATACAAGTGAAAGTGTTCTCATATCTCGTCAGGGGATTGCTACCACCCGACTTTCCGACCGCCTCTGAAGCGCGATGATTCACGGAGGTGAGCACGTACTCCGCATTCTGCTCGGGTTGCGGGTGTTGCGCCAGGCGAAACTTGGAACCTGCCGCTAAGGTCCGGTTCGTTCCCATGCCGCTAAAGATCTTGGATGGACTTTCTTCGGCGTCCATGTAGTATCCGGCAAGTGTGGAGCCTTCGTCGTGAGTTTCGAACTCTCCCGGATAATCGTAAAGCTCCAGTCTCGGATCGCCTCCGTTCCGGGATGATGCTGTCCCGGTTAGAAGAGTGCTGCTCGAATCCTTGAAGTTGAAATCACGCACGACGTAGTTGCCGGAACGAATTTCCTGGCGTACCTCCCAGGCCTGAATGGTGTCCTGTAAGGAGCCGGAGGTGGTGGAAGGGACGAAAGAAATCGGTTCATCCTGGCAAGTAGGATACTTCACGGGCGAATCTGCGATCACCATTTTGTGATTATTCTTCTCATGTCTGAAGAAGAAGTAGATTCCCTCCTGCTCGAGTAGCCGCATGATGAAGTTGCAGGTTGTCTCGCGGTACTGGACCCAATATTCACGTCTTTCGGCAAGGTGACATGAGTTGCGCATCGAGATAGCCCTTCTGGCCCTCGCGTTCGAAGATGTCCTCGACAATCTCCTGCACGGTTGCGTCCTGGAAGATGCGGCAATCCGCCTGACGCGTGAGGAACCAGAGAGCCGGTACCAGCTCCGCCTGATAGCGCGAGACGTGCTGCCCGCTTTCGACCTGTGAGAAACGGCTTATGAATCCGTTCCAAAAGCGTTGGACTCCCTCCGGCGATTTGGCGCCGATCGTAACCTGGGTTCCGATGATCTGATTGAAAGAGAGGCTGGGTTGCTCTGAGACGAGATCCAGCTGAAACGAAAACAGTTCGGATATTCGCTCGATGCCCGAGAACGATCGAAGAACAACATTTTCGTTGAACACGGAGTCTATCGACAGAACTGCATTCTTGAGCTGGGTATCGGACACGACGAGATCTCCGAGAGCAATTCGATAGCCGCTCGGCTTTCCGCCCGCGAGGCTGAAATATCGCCTTGGCACGAGAAATGCTTGTCGGCAATCGACAGGTTGAAAATATGGCTCCTCCGAACAGGCCGCCGGGCCGAGCCGGCGTTAGCAACAACTATCCATGGGGACCCAATCCCCGCGATCTTTATCGGGCTTTCATTGCCAACGCAGAGTTCTACGGTATGCCAGTCACTTTCCTGCGTGCGGTCGGGAAAGGTTATACCTTTCAAGGCACAGCGACCGCAGGGCCGTTCGCGGACGAAGCTGCCAATGTCTTCCTCAATACAATTACTCTCCGCAGTGACACCTACGACGCTCTCGCCGACTTGGATATCGAAAAACCTTTTGGTGAAGCTACCGCACTGCAAACGGTCTATCACGAAAGCACGCATGCCTACCTCGACCTGATGGAGAATGACCCGAAGTTTGCGGCATTCATAAAAGAGGGCGTCAGCTATTACACGGGCGCTCCACTAAAAGGGGGCGGCGTCAGCAGGACTCCAGATCGACTGTTTCAGGAAGCTGTGGCGAGTTATGTAGGGAACCGTGTAGCGAGTTGGTGGCTCGCGTTCGAGGTTCTAACCTCGCTAGCTTCCGCTCCCCGCACCGATCAGGGAGTGCGGGAGAGACTGAAAAGACGGGCTTTGAAGTCGCAAACCGATTACGACAAGGCCATGGCTGACAGAGACTTCGGTTACGAAGAGAAAAGCTGGCATTCGAGCGATCAGATCGAAACAGCAAAACCGATCTCCGAGCACCTAAGGACCTTCCTCGATCACGAACTTATTAGAAGATAAGATTCCCGATACCTTCAATGCTGTGCCGAGATTGCGCGAGTTGCTTCATAGTGTGCTCTAACGCCGCCCGGAGCCTAACGCTTAGAAGACAGTTTAAGCTGCGACCCGGAGCCAGCCTTTGGCCTTGTATTCGTAGTAGCGGCCACAGGCGATGGCGTTACGCAGCTTCTGTTGCTTCAGACGACCGACGATTTCTTCGGTTGAAAATTCAAAGCCAATCTCGGCAGGATCGAACGGAACACCGAACTCTTCGGCGGTTTGGTAGTGATCGATGGCGCTTTTCCAGCGGTCCCTTTCGGCTTTTTCCCGTGCTTTTGCGGCTGCTTCGCGTTCGGCGAGGAGACGTTTGAGTTCGGTCTCGTCTTTTTCGTACTGGCGGCGCAGGCGGGCTTCCTGAGTGGAGAGGTTATTCAAGTCGCGGCGGTAGGTGAGTAGGATTTGCGCTTCGATCATGGCACGGCGAACGGTCTCGTCTGTTTCGTCGGCGAAGTGCCCGGCGAATTCCCGGCGGCCGATGGCGTAGATGCCGGTTTCGAGGGCGGGAATACGATCGAGACGCCATTGCGTATCGGCAAGGGACTGCGTGAGACGTCGAATTTGGGTCTTCGCCTCATTGAGAACCGCGGGCTCATTCTTCTCCTCGTCGGTCTCGGGGGCAAACTGCTCAAAAAAGCGCGCTACGTGGGCTTGATAAGCGGCGACGTCGTCGGAGGGCAGGAGGATCGTGCGGCCGGTGAGCCCTGTCTTGAGGGCGTTATGAGAGACTTTGGCCTTTCCTTCAGGCGAAGTGGGGCCAGTGGATAACTGTGCGTTGGCGCGGTTGGCGGCGAGCTGTTCTTCGGATGCCATAGTGTTTGGTTTTAGGATACGGGGGCTTGTCAAGGGTTTTGGGCTTGGAAGGGCTGAAAACATTGAGTTTTTGGCTTGTGACCGGGATTAGCGGGGCGGGGATTTTGTGTGCGGAGCACCGGTAACAGGTCGGTTTGGGACATGCGAATCCGAGCCGGGTCGGGTTCACCTTAATGGCATTTATTACGGCCTTGCTGAACAAAAACCGACCGTATGACGGAAGAGACGTTAGAGCAGGAAGCGCGCTTCGAGCGCGAAGCACAAAGCAGGCAGCCGAAGCAGCGTCACGCGCCGAGCTATCTCGGATCAAACTGCTTCCGCAACGGTGTGCTTTGACTCTTTATCGCGGCACCCGCGTTACGAAGTTCCTGCCCTTGGGGCAAACTTGTTTCGACGGACCAGTGGCGGTAAGTGGATTGGTATTGAGTCTTGGCATCGTGTCAGCCTTCCCTGATTTCTACCTGCACCAGATTACTCTCCGTCATGCCGACGATGCAGTTGTCGTCGAGGCTCGGTTCGGCGGGAGCCAACGAGGCAACTGGGCGGGCATTGAACCGACTGGGAAAAAAATGGAAGTACAGGGTGTATTGATTTTTGTTTTTGAGGATGAGGAGTTGGTTTGCGAGAAAGTGTACTTCGATCATGCTACCCTCCTGCGTCAACTTGGCGTGATCGCCTAACCTCCATCGAGCGGAGTGGCTGTGGAACCTTCTGGTCGGTGTTTCACAACGGTCTGCTGTGTCAAAAAAAAGCGACAAAACGTTCTCTTGCTCTGCGGTAGACTTTACGATCATTAACTCAGAGGAGAATTCAATGCGCCATCTGATGGTAGTTGTTGTGACCCTCTTAGCATCGCTTCCTGCGGTGGCCCAAGAGGCAGACAACCTGGTACGCACTCAACTCGAAGCCGTGCACGCGAAGTGGTTTACAGCGTCTGAGAGTGCTGACACTGCCACCATGAACCAGATCGAAACGAGGAATATCGAACTGGTCATGCCCGATGGGTTCGTGATCAGGGATTTCAGCCCGAGAAAGAACGGCGATCTCAAAGCCCACCCGGAAACCAAGAACTTTTTGAGCGGCGTGTCTGTGAGGCGATTCGGAGACACCGCTGTCCTCGTCGGAATTCTCACCACCCAATCGCCCGACAAAACGTCTCGGAGCGCGGAGACCGTGGTCTTTGTACTGAACTCAGGTGAGTGGAAAATATCGTCAGCTCAATGGACGGATGTCGCGAGCAAAAAGTAGGCCCAACGCTAAGCAAAGGCCCGCATTTCCAAACTTTTCGCTAGAGCACAAGCTTGTCAGTGACTTACGTACGTTGCCGGAAAACGCAGCGGTCGGTTCTGGGCTTTCGGTCCGAATGAAACATGGAGCCGTTGACCAGGATTGAACTGGTGACCTCGTCCTTACCAAGGACGCGCTCTACCAACTGAGCTACAACGGCCTATCGAGAAGCCTCGAACAAGGGAATTTTATCACGCAAGGTCAAAGCGAAGCCCTTGCCAGATCGGCTCGAGATCGAGCACAAAGCCTCGCATTTGTTCTTCGCCCGAGATGGACGACTCGCAAACCGTGTCTACAGCCGCGTTTGCTTTACGATAGACGAAAACGCAACGCTTCTCGGGATAGATTAGCCATGCCAGTTCGACACCATTGCGAATCCAGCTCTGCATCTTGTTCTGTAGATCCGGCAAGCGATCGGACGGCGACATAAGCTCGACCACGAATTCCGGAACGATAGGCAGGAACTTTCGACGTTCCTCTTCGGAGAGCGCAGCTGAAGTTTCTTTGGCGACCCAAGCCCCGTCGGGACTGAGCCGGGAATGATCGGGCAATATGAACAAAACGTGTGAGTCGAATGCGCGGCCCCGGCCGTCCCGCTTCGCCCAAAGCCGGAGTTGCATCGTCAATTCGCTGTTCTGGTCAGAGGATTCGCCGCCGGTGGGAGCGATGATATGAACATTGCCTTGCGCGTCTTGCTCCACTTTGGTGTCAGCGAAATCCGCGCATACTCTCTCGAAGAGAGCGTCTGTGTCTTCGTTTTGCCGCGGACGAACGATCAAGCTACGTCCGTGATCGGCGTAGAGAAAGCGTGGGATCACATCAGCGGCGGCCATGTCTCAATTATCCTGAATCGCGGGCTTAGGGCATGTGAGAGGATCGCGTGTTTTCCCTTGCTCGGCGGAGACAAAAATTGGTGGACAGGGAAGGATTCGAACCTTCGTACCTCGCAAGGAGGGACAGATTTACAGTCTGTTGGCTTTAACCACTCACCCACCTGTCCATACTGGAGTCTCACCGCACTAAGAAAGCGCGGCTTTCACTCCGAAGACATGCGACGAAATCGAGAATAACACATTGACCGAAGCCGCCAAGCCGCACGCGCCGTGCCAAGCTGCAAACTACGAATTGAATCGCGAAGGCTTAAATGCCACTCCGAGTTCTTTTGCGACAGCTTGTAAACGAACATCGGCTGTCCACAGTGAGAGTCTGCCGACAAGAGCTGAGGCTATCAGGTGAACGTCGATCCAACCGATCCCGCGGCGATGCAATTGCCGGCTGCGAACAAAATCTACCAGCTCCCGGTGCGGCACGGCGTTCGCCTGAAACAGGCACTCATATCCAGCCAACAGCTCCCGGCGACTTCCGCGATCCCCGATAAGGAGCTCACCAAAAACCAATTCGTGCCCTACTACCTCATCGAGAGCCAAAAGCCCGTCCAACTCTTCCGCGTAGGGCTGCCGGTTAGCGAGAAAACGAATCCATACGGACGTATCGACCAAAACCATCACGCCATGCGGTTAGACCGGTATCTCTTCCCGACGTCTAGGGACATCTTGCGCTTGCTGTTCAGTGCCGCGGAGAGCTCGGAGCCGCTCGTAAGCAGCCCGACGCACCAAAGCCTGAAGACCCAAACGGACGGTCTCCGTATCCGTGGCTGCACCCGATGCCGCTTTGGCTTGCTCGAACAGCTCCTCATCGACATTCATGGTCTTCTTCATACATGCAATTCTGCCATAACTATACAGCTGTTTCAACCATGTTTATGCGTCTGGCAGTTCAAAGTTAGAAGCTTCCATGGCAACAAGGCACAGCCGAGAGGCATTTCATTCTGCAGAAACTAGTGGGCAAGAACTCGCCATAATGGAAGGCATGGAAGACGTATTGACCATTGCGGGCCGCACCTTCAGTTCCCGGCTTTTTGTCGGCACGGGCAAGTACAGAAGCAAACAACTGATGGCGAGATGCCACATAGCCTCCGGCACCGAGATGGTGACTTTGGCGGTTCGGCGCGTCAATCTCACCGACCGGTCCAAGGAATCCGAGCTGGACTTTATCGACCGCTCCAAAATCCACATCCTGCCGAACACTGCCGCTTGTTACACCGCCGAAGAAGCGGTACGCACCGCTCGTCTGGGCCAGGAGGTCGGACTTTCCAATTGGGTCAAGCTCGAGGTGATCGGGGATCAGAAAACGCTTTTTCCGGACAACGAAGGCCTGCTCGAAGCCACCCGCATTCTGGTCAAAGAAGGGTTTGTCGTTCTGCCCTATACAACAGACGATCTGGTAAACGCGAGGAAATTGATCGACGCGGGAGCCGCTGCGGTCATGCCCCTTGCGGCTCCGATCGGATCCGGGTTAGGAATTCAAAACCTGACCAACCTTAAGATTTTGCGGGAAGCGATTACGGAAGTGCCGCTTATCGTGGACGCCGGGGTGGGCACCGCATCCGATGCTGCCGTGGCGATGGAACTCGGCTACGATGCGATTCTGCTGAACACGGCGGTAGCCGAAGCCGAGGATTCCGAGCGCATGGCCCATGCTATGAAGCTGGCTGTCCAAGCCGGGCGGTCGGCATTCCTTGCCGGCCGGATGCCTCGGCGGGAGTACGCGGTAGCCAGTAGTCCTCTGGTCGGAACCATTGCTTAAGCGAGTCGCTTGTTTTCTTTTTGCGGCTACTGCCTTCGCCGACACCGCCTATTACCGCCGGGTCATCTTCGACAACAGCATCAACCGCGACAGCTACTTTTATAGCGAAGGCAGAGCGTCCGCACCGAGCGAACTCGAGTTGCAGAACAATCGCTTGCCTGTGGACGGGAATCATTTCCACACTCCGCCGAACGCTTTGCGGCTGCATTGGAAGTCGGCGCCCCAGGGAGGCTGGGCCGTTGCGGTCGAACTGTATGAGTTCCGAAATCGCGATATCTTCTTTCCCGGCGACCGGCTTACTTTCTGGGCTTTTTCTCCGAGTGGCCTGAAGGGGGGCGAATGGCCCCGCCTCGAACTTCATGACGTGAACAAGAATTTCACTCACCCGGTGGATATCAACAACTTTGCGACCGAACTTGCTGGGGGCAAGTGGACCCGCATTGCGATCCCGCTCGACCGCTTTGCGACAGCTTCCATCCGTCCCTTCGATGGGCATCGGGTCAATCGCGTGATGTTCTCGCAAGGCGTAGCGGATAACGCCGAGCACACTGTGTTCATCGACGATGTTCACATCGAACCTGCCGGGCTCCCAAACGGTTCCGTCGTTCCGGCTGTCGAAAACGTCGCTGCCAAAGGTTACGAGCGCCACGTAGACGTGAACTGGCAGGCATCGGACAATTCCAACCTTCAGCATTACGTGATTTATCGCGCGTTGAACGGGGGTCCTTTTCAGCCGATCGGGATTCAGGTTCCCGGCATCCACCGGTTTGCGGACTGGTTGGGCAAGCCTGGCGAGAAAGCGCAATACAAAGTTACGGCTGAGGCTTGGGACGGCACCGAGTCGGCACCCTCGGGAATCGCTTCTGCTGAAACGCGCTCCATGACGGACGATGAGCTTCTCACGATGGTCCAGGAAGCAAGTTTCCGGTATTACTGGGAGGGCGCGCAACCGGACTCCGGGATGACTCGCGAGAACCTGCCCGGAGACGATGAGATCGTTGCAACGGGCGCCTCGGGTTTCGGCGTGATGGCGCTGGTGGTTGGAGCGGAACGGAAATTTGTGCCCCGCGAACAGATCGTCGAACGTCTTCTACGAGCCACAAACTATCTGGAAAAAGCCGATCGCTATCACGGCGTTTGGCCGCATTTCACAAACGGCCGCACCGGGAGGCGAATGGCTGTATTCGGCATTTTCGAGAACGGCGCGGATCTGGTGGAAACTTCGTTCCTGATGCAAGGCTTGCTGACCGCTCGCCAGTACTTTGACGGCGACAACGCGACGGAGAAACTGTTACGCCAAAGAATCACTTCACTCTGGGAGTCGACGGACTGGGCTTGGTTTCGAAGAACACCGGAGGGGGATGCGCTCTTCTGGCACTGGTCGCCCGAATACTCGTGGTACATCAATCACCGGCTCACGGGCTTTAACGAAACGATGATCACGTACCTGCTTGCGATTGCTTCTCCCACGCATGGAGTGCCGGCCAAGCTCTACCAGACGGGATGGGCCGGACAGACAGAAGCCGCGGTGGCATACCGCCAGGCTTGGGGACAGGCGCAGGCCGGTGACCATTACACGAACGGTAAGAGTTTCGAAGGTATCAAGCTCGATGTCGGAGTGGGCGAGGGCGGGCCCCTGTTCTTCACCCAATACTCTTACCTGGGCTTCGATCCTCACGCGCGCGACCAGTTCACCGATTACTTCGATAACAACCGCAGCCAGACTCGGATAAACCGCGCGTTCTGCATCAGGAACCCCGAACACTTCAAAGGATACGGCGGCGATTCGTGGGGGATCACGGCTGTCGACGGCCCCGAAGGCTACAACGCGTACGAGCCAAAGATCGGCGGAGATGACGGGACTCTTGCACCCACCGGAGCCATCGGCTCTTTCCCGTATACACCCGAAGCCTCGCTCCAAGCACTACGACACTTCTATCGCGATCTGGGCAGCCAACTCTGGGGTGAATTCGGATTTCGCGACGCTTTCAATCTCCAGCGCAACTGGTTCTCCGGAATCTACATGGGCCTGAACCAGGCGCCAATGGCCATAATGATCGAGAATTACCGCACCGGGCTGATCTGGAAGAAGTTCATGTCCAATCCGGAAATTCAAACCATGCGGAAACAGATCTTCAAATCGGGCAAATAATCAGGCTGCGGCTTTTCGACTCTCTGTGAGGCACGCTTGCACTGCCGGCATCGCGATGATGTTCATCAGCGCGTCTCCATAGGCGGGAGTCGTCGAGTATATCGGAGCAATCTGCCCGATCAGCGTTTTCAAATTTGGCGACTTTAAATACTGCAGCCAGGCTCCGGCATAGGGCTTCCCGGTCGTCAACAGATCTGCATGTTTTTCGAAGCAGGCATCGAGCGAAGCGAATACCGCGAAGTTTTGCGTGACCGATACCGGAACCCCGCTCACGACTTCACACGTGGAAAGCGATTGAGTACCAAAACACCCGTGATAGGCTTTGATCCCGAAGCAGTTATTACCGGGCTGATGAGCCCCCCAGCCACTCTCGAGAGCCCACTGCGCAAGGGTTAAATCGGCGGGGAGTTTGGTGAGCCGTTCGCACCGCGCCGAGCTCGAAGCCGCTAGTCCTAATCGATTTAGCTGGACGGGAGAAAGGATTGACATTTCGCCCGTGATTCTGAAACAGGACGTTTCGCCTAACTCTTGTAAAGGCCCGTAAGTCCCTGAAAAAGATTGAGAAAGCCGTTTTTTCAGTGGTGTGATCGAGGAAATGCCGGCGGCTGTTCGGTTAAGCTAACTCTGCATGCTCAATGCGTTCGAAAGTGTTTCGATCATTGCAGCCAGTATCGTCGGCGCTTTGCTCTTCCTCCTGCTCTTCAGGCGTTTCTGGCTCCCCAAGGGAAAGCGTCAACATAACGATGTAATCGGTTGGCAGATCAGTTTTTTAGCCACCACTTACGCAGTCATCATGGCCTTCATGCTTTCTGACGTCTGGAGGGCTTTTCAAGCAGCCGAAACCAACGCCGAAATCGAGGCGAACGCGTTAGTAAACATGTTCCGTGTCGCCCAAGGTCTGCCACCCGCACAGCAAAGCGCTGTGCAGCAACTCACTAGACGCTACGCCGAGCTGATGATCACGGAAGAATGGCCGGCCATGACGAGAGGCGCCTTTGGCCCGGACAGCCACCGTACGGTTGTGGATATCTGGAACGTGGTTATCAAGACCCAAGCTCGAGACCCGATGGAACAAGCGAGTTTGCAGCGTGAATTAGCCGATCTCAGCAACATGACGGAGCATCGCCGAATTCGGCAATTGCAGAGCCGCTCGAAGATGCCCGGCATCTTCTGGTTCGTTCTCATTGTCGGCGGTACGATGACTGTCCTGTACACATGCCTTTTCGATGTCGAAGAGCCTAAGATGCATATCTTGCAGGTTGTCGTCGTGACGTTTGTCGTCTCGCTCGTCCTGGTCACTATTGCGGATGTCGACGGGCCCTACGGAGGCGCTGTCAGGATCCAGCCAACAGCTTTTGAACTCGCTTTGAAGACGATGGGGGATGCCGACGCACAGAACAGATAGATATAAACGCCAAAGAGACAGGCGATCCCACAAGGTCACCTGCCTCGGTAAGCTTGAATGCAACTAAACAGCCAGCTTGCGACGCCGAAACAAGCGAGCGGCTCCAAGCCAGCATTCCGCACCTACCTCGATGACAGCGGCACTTGTTAGCATCGGAGCGATGCCGCAGGACGTACGCGAACCCGAAGTACTTTATTTCACTCGGAACGGATGGGTGCCTAACAATGAACGCTTACCTGCGCTGTTCTATCGCGCGGTCCTGGAGACTCACGGGTCGGATCCGGCAGCGCTCTTCGAAGACATGTTCGGCCGGAACGGCTGGCCTCCCGATTGGCGAAACGGTATCTATCCGTTTCATCACTACCACTCCACCGCACACGAGGTTCTCGGAATAGCCAATGGTCACGCGCGAGTTATTTTAGGCGGCGAGAACGGACGTCAGCTACAGGTTCGCGCCGGGGATGTCCTGGTACTGCCGGCGGGTACGGGTCACTGCAAACTCGAAGCAACTTCCGATCTTCTGGTCGTCGGCGCCTATCCGCCAAATCAGAGATGGGATGTCTGCCGTAGCGCTTTGTCAGCCGAGCAGCTGCGAAAAATGGAACAACTGCCCTTCCCTAAGAAGGACCCGGTACACGGAAATGCCGGGCCGCTGTGTAAACTGTGGAAATCCACTTAGCGGAAGCAGCGCACAGACGTTTACGCTAGATTCAAGGTTTTCCGGACAGTGCCGCGCTCGGCCTGAATCTTCTCTTGCAGCATCATGATCGCGTAGATCAACTGCTCCGGACGAGGCGGACAACCCGGCACAAAAACGTCGACTGGGATAATCTGATTCACCGGAACCAGCGCGTAGTTGCTGAACACGCCCGTCGAGGTGGCGCAGGCTCCCATCGAAATCACCCACTTCGGCTCCGGCATTTGCCGATACAGCCTTCGGATTACAGGCGCCATTTTATTCGATACACGGCCTGCAATAAACATCAAATCGGATTGCCGCGGCGAGCCCCGCATCACCTCGGCCCCAAACCGTGAAATATCGTAGCGCGACGCCATCATTGACATCATCTCGATGGCACAGCAGGCAAGCCCGAAACTCATCGGCCAGATCGAGTTTTTGCGAGCCCAGTTCAGCGCATTGTCGAGAGTCGTTGTGACAATGCTCTCCTTGATGAGGCTGTTGTCGACTTCATCGTCGATGCGCGCAAAGAGCTCAGCCGGCTGATTAAGTTCGAAGTTTTCGGAATCGCCCACGTGCCAATTATCCCACGTAATGGTCAATGTCTCACGGCAATGCAAAGACAAACTTCGGGTTTGGCTCGTTTGTTCGCTCTTCGGTTATGGTAAGTGCAGGAGGATAGACCGCATGGCAAAAGGTCGCGACCAGAAGAAAGAAACCAAGAAGCCGAAAAAGAAGAAGTAACAGACCAGAACTATCGGCTTGACGGCATACGGGTCCGCTTTGCCTGGCTGCGTTCATGCGTTCACATGACAGTGTTCGAAAACGGACGCAATCCAACGAAAAGCGGACACCATCCGTAGCGGAAAGTCTCGATTTTACTATGCCAAATCCGCTGTAGGCAGCCAGATAGCGGCAACACCGGATTAGGCCCTGCACTTGCACCTCGCGTCATGTCATCACTGGCGGCTGGAGGCCAATGTGAACACTCTGCTCGCGGGCGTGCTGTCCGTCGCCAATCCGGTGCGGCGCGCGCTGCGCATCGATCCTGCAAATCTGCTTCGCGAACAGTAATCATGAGTGCTAGTTCCGCCTCAGTCCATAACGTGACCGCCGTAGTCCCGCTGCTGATGGTCACCAGCATGGAGCGTTCTCTCGCCTTCTACATCGACGGCCTCGGCTTCACAATTCAGAATCGCTGGATCCCGGACGGCCGCCTACGCTGGTGCTGGCTGTCCCTCGGCAGCGCCTCTCTCATGCTGCAGGAAGCGGTTGAGTCTACCCGCCAAAGCATGGCGGCCAAAGGCATTCTCGGCAACGGCGCAGCCCTGTACTTCCAGTGCGGCGACGCTCTCGCCATCTACCGTGAAGCCGCTACGCGAGGGACCTTTGCCTTACGCGAGCCGCAGGTGGGCAACTTCGCCTGGGAAGTTTTCTTCACGGACCCAGATGGCTACCATATCAACTTCTCAAGTCCTACCGATCTGCCGGAAGAAACGCTCCTTTCGGCAATCGAACCCTGATTTGCCGGGCGCCTGCGGCAACACGACACCCGCATCTTTAATTGCCGCAATGCTCCCTGCCCAGGGCTCGGCACGATAACGCCACCTGTGACCACAATTCTTCTTGACTATAGCCCGGTTGTTATATAACAATGCTGTTATGTTAGCCAGGAGCCGTCCTGCCGGAAAATTGCCTAACCTCGATGCCGCGTTTTCGGCGCTATCGGACCCAACACGTCGGGCGATCCTTGTCCGCCTCACCAAAGGGGAAGCAACGGTGATGGAGCTGGCGAACCCGTTCAAGATGACGCAGCCCGCGATCTCCCGGCACCTGAAAGTGCTCGAAACCGCCGGACTGATTGTCCGGCGAGTCGAGGGCGCCAAACACCCTTGTCGCCTGGCAAAGGGAGGTGTCGAAGCCATCGATCAATGGCTGGCGATGCTGCGGGACGCTTTGGCAAAGAACTACGACCGGTTGGACGAGGTTCTGGAAGAAATGCAAACAACGAAAGGAAGTAAACAGCGATGAGCAAGATGACACTTAAAACCGAAGGCGATAAATACATTGTTGTGACCCGGCGGTTCGCGGCGCCTCCTGAGGCGGTGTATCGCGCACACACCGAGCCGCAGCTGATTCAGAAATGGTTGCTCGGCCCCGAGGGGTGGACGATGCCCGTTTGTATCAGCGAGGCGCGCGCAAACGGAAAGATACGTTACGAGTGGACCAACGGCAAAGGCGGTGGATTCCACCTTACAGGCGAGTATCTGGAGCTCGAGCCTTACAGCAGGATCGTCCACGTGGAGCGCATGCATCTACCCGACCCGACTCCTGATAATCGCGTTGAAACGAGATTCGATCCGGACGGCGCCGGTACGTTGATGACGATGCGCATGACCCTGCCCGATGCCGAGACGCGGAGCCGTATGCTCGCCACCGGTATGGAGCACGGAATGGAAGCGAGCTACCTTCGGCTGGAAAACACGTTATAGGCGGCTTACGGCGCGGGCTGAATGTTGGCTTGGCGCGAGACAGGCGGAAGCTGCCGGACTCGGCTCATGAAGCCTATCCGCATCGGTCCTGCGTTCAGAAACCGCAGTTACTGATACAACTGAATGGCTGATGAGATTTCTCTGCTTGTTTTGGATTGGCCTTTCTGCTTTCGCTTCGTCGGTCTTCATCACGCAGCCAGATGATCCGAAGGGGGTAGTTGTTTCCGGCAATAAAGAGGCCGACATTCAGGCCGCCATCGATAGAGCTTCCGGGAGCAACACGCGCGAGGGTATTGTCTTTGTGCCCTCCGGGCGTTATACGTTTACGCATACCGTTTTCGTTTGGCCAGGCATACGTCTATTCGGGATCGGCCAGACTCGTCCTGTCTTTGTCCTTCCCGAAAACACGCCTGGGTTTCAGAAGGGCTTGGGTCTTATGGTGATGTTCACCGCGGGCAAGTCGGGCCATGTCGCCGTTCCTCCGCAAGGCGCCGTGCCGCCCCGCCTCGACATACCCGATGCCAACTCCGGGACCTTCTACTCAGCCATCAGTAACATCGATTTCGAGATCGGAGGCGGTAACCCGGCCGCTGTCGGAATCCGCTTCCATGTAGCTCAACACGCATTCCTCACGCACATGGATTTTCATATCGGCTCCGGCCTTGCCGCGCTGTATCAGGTAGGCAATGAAGCCGAAGACCTGCATTTCTATGGAGGCCGGTACGCAATCCTCAGCGAGAAGACATCGCCCGCCTGGCAATTCACTTTACTCGATTCGACATTCGAAGGTCAGAAAGAATCGGCTATCCGCGAACATGAGACCGGTCTCACGCTGGTACGCGACTCATTCCGGAACGTACCCGCTGCCATCGAAGTCGATCCACAATACTCGGATGAGCTTTGGGTCAAGGACTGCCGTTTTCAAAACATTGCGAACGCAGCGGTGATCATAAGCAACGAGAAGAGTCCGCTGACCGAGATCGGCGTCCAAAACGCCGTGCTCCAAAGTGTCCCAACGTTTGCCGTCCTTCGTGAAAGTGGCAAGAAGGTACCCGGTAAGGGCACAATCTACATGGTGAAGGAATTCAACTACGGCCTGATTGTGCCGGCGCTAGGATCAATGGGCGAGATCGGCATGCGTTATGAAGCCAGCACACTGCAGAGCATGCCCGCACCGTTATCACCGGCGATCCGCCCTTTGCCGGGTACGAATGAATGGGTGAATGTACGCACGCTACATGTCTTTGGCGATGGCTCAACCGACGACACGATGGCCATCCAGAAAGCTATCGAGACACACCGGGTACTGTACTTCCCAAGCGGCCACTACCTGGTGAGCAACACTCTCGTGCTGAACCCGGACACTGTTTTCATCGGATTGCATCCTACACTGACGCAATTCGATCTAGCGGATGGCACGCCGGCGTATCAGGGAGTAGGAACTCCCAAGCCGGTCATTCTCGCGCCGCAGGGCGGAACGAATATCCTCACTGGATTCGGAGTACTCACGGGAGGGGTGAACCCGCGCGCAGTCGGCGTATTATGGTCAGCCGGTGAAAACTCGTTGATCGACGACGTGCGCTTCCTTGGCGGGCATGGCAGCGGCACGAATCCCTACAACAATAACCAAACCGCAGACCCCGATCTGCATAAAAGATGGGATAGTCAGTACCCCAGCTTGTGGGTCACTCACGGGGGCGGCGGGACGTTTGCGGATATATGGACTCCCGACACGTTTGCGCAGGCGGGCCTCTATGTTTCGGACACCAAAACACCGGGACATGTGTATGAGCTTTCGGCTGAGCATCACCTGCGGAACGAAATAAAGTTCGACCATGCCGAGAACTGGGACTTGAACGCACCACAGACCGAAGAGGAAGCAGGCGAGAGCGGCGAAGCGCTGTCCTTTGAGCTTAGCTACTCCAAGAACATCACCATCGCCAACTATCATGCGTACCGCGTAGCGCGTTCACGCATGCCATATCCAACGGCGGTGCGGCTCTATCACTCGAGCGCGATTCATTTTCGCAATGTGCACATAAATGCGGAGAGCGGTTACTCCACTTGCGATGAGAACGGCTGCGGCACCTATCTGCGCGTCAGCAAATATCCTTATGAAAACGCGATCGAAGACATCACGCATCACCTGCAGGTGCGCGAGCGGGAGTTTGCCGTCCTGGACGTCGAAGACAATGTCAGTTCCGCCAAGCGATATGCAACATCCGCCCCGGTCAAGCAACTCGAGACCGGCTTCTTCTCGATTGCCGGAGCAGCGGCGGATGCCAACGGAAAACTGTATTTCGTCGATCGGCACCAACAGCGCATTTATGGATGGTCTGAAATCGAAGGCTTAACCATCGAGCGTGACAACCCACTGGACCCGGTCAACTTGGGTATAGATCAGTCCGGCAACGTGATTGTTGTCTCTTCGGCAGGTGCGAACGGGACCGTGTACTCCTTCCGGCCCGGATCACCGAAGGAGGAGATCACAGTGCTCAGCCCGGCGCCGGTTATGCCATGCCCGGAATGCCTCGCCTTACTGCCCGTGAACTACTGGAATAACGGCGAGTTTCGGGATCAGCTCGATTTGGAGACGCTGCGCTACAAGACACTGCCGCAAATGTTCGCGGCAGATGTGACCACACCTAAGGAGAAACGATTTCTGTCCCCAGACGGAAAAATGTTCCTTCCAGCCGTGCGCGTCTGGCGGCAAGGTCCTCCGGACACGACGGCCGGTTGGCGTTTTTCCGACGACTTGGACACATATGGCTTTCTGCGTGCACGTCCAGGCGAGCGCGTTTATGTAAGCAGTTCTTCGGAGGACGTGACCTACAGTGCGCAACTGAATTCGGACGGCACATTGAAAGACTTGCAGCCGTTTGTCAATCGTGGCGGAGAGAGCGTGGCGGTCGACGCTGACGCTCACGTTTACGTGGCGAACGGCCAGATCTTCGTCTACAATTCGAGCGGCAAACAGATCGGCTTGATCGAAGTTCCGGAGCGCCCACTCCAACTCGTGTTAGGCGGGCGGAACAGGCGTACGTTGTTCGTACTCGCACATCGCACTCTCTATAGCATCGACCTCACCCGCGCAACATGGTGAGCGTTCTTCTTCAATCGGAGGAAAAGCTCTGCGGTGATATGTGCTGCGCCATTTTAAGCGCTGGCCTTAACCGCACCGTCGTCCGACGCGGATTAGACTTGTACCCGGCGACACGGCAGTTGGATTTTCGTTTTAGCTAAGTACATCGCGTTTTTGAAAGCTGAACCTGTTTTTTAAGACGAGCATCTGCACTCTGCTCAGGGGTAAACAGGTTACCCCTTCGAGTATTGATGTTACAGCGCAACCCACCTAAGCTGGCTGCGTACGGGTGAGGACAACATGAAACGCAGAGACTTCTTAAAAACTACCGGCACAGTCACAGGCGGCCTGCTGACTGGCCTCGGCAGAGCGACCGCACAGAGCGAACAGCCTGTTGACGGCCCGCAGCCCAACATCCTTTTCGTTCTCGTCGACGAGTTGCGCTATCCGACGGTATTTCCGGATGGCATAACAACACCGGGAGAATTCCTGAAGAAGCATATGCCTAATCTTCATAGACTCTGGAGGGCAGGCGTTAAATTCGGAAACTATCACACGGCGGCTAACGCTTGCACGCCGGCTCGCGGCACTCTCATCACCGGGTTGTATTCGCAGCAGAGCTGGCTGCTGACTACAATTCTTTCCACACCAGTGCCGAATCCGGCGATTGTGAAACTGGAGCCGGTTTTGAGTACTCATTATCCGACATACGGTAAGTTGCTGCGCGGCCTCGGTTACACGACACCGTATTTCGGAAAGTGGCATGTCTCGATCCCGCAACAAGAGACCGGATTAGACGCATACGGCTTCGATTACTATACTTATCCCGACCCAACCGGCAGTAACTTGCAGGGCACTTATGGAAGTGACCTGTATCCGACGCAGCCTCCGCCACCGGACAAGACTTACCTCAGCGACGCCGATGTTGCAACCGCGGCGATCAAATTTATGCGAGGATTCAAACCGAGCGATGCGCCTTGGTGCATGACGGTAAGTTTCGTGAACCCGCACGACCGGGAATTTTTCCCGGCTGGAACGGAATTCAAAACAGTCGGCGACCTCTTTTCCTCTCCGACAGCTAATCCGAAAAATCTAACACAGGAGAGTAAGTACGCTGAGAACGCGTTACTTACATGGGACCAAGACCAGCTGAAGAGTCCCAAGTCGTATGGATATCCGGCAGTTCCACCCAATTGGGAATCCTCGGACGATCTAAAAAGACGGGGAAAGCCGACGACTCAGCTATTTATCAAGGAATTTCAGCAGATGGTATGGGGAGGTGTCACGGATGACCCATCCAAGAATACCCCGGCCGATCGCGTCATAGAAGCGTACCCTGCCGAAGACACCGGATTCGGTGTAGCCAAGATGGAATACACATATTGGCAGCGAGGACTCGACAGTTACACGCAAATCATGGAAGTAGTCGACGAGCAGATCGGTCGTGTGCTCGACGGATTCCATGAGCTTCCGCGGAGCGTCAGAGAAAATACAGTCGTTGTCTTCACGTCGGATCATGGCGAGTACGCTGGGGCGCACGGTTTACTGCAGGGCAAACTCGGAAGCGTTTACGAAGAAGCCTGGCGCGTTCCTTTGATTGTTGTCGATCACAGCAGGCGATTTACCGGAGAAATCGACACGATCAGAACGGGCCTCGCCTCTTCCGTCGATCTCTCGACCCTTCTGGTGAGTATCGGGAGCAATGGCACACGCGATTGGATGAAGGGCGACCTCGCACGCATCTATGGCAGGCGGCTGGACATGATTTCTATGTTGAAGTCTGGAAGCGCGCCGGGTCGTCCCTACGTCCTTTATGCCACGGATGAAGTCGGGCCCAAATTCTTCAACTACCTGAACGCACCGACCCATGTTCTTGGATTGCGAACACCAGAAGGAAAGCTCGGCGTATCGGCTGACTGGTTCAAGGCTACTACTAAAATCGACCGAAGTACGGCTCAACTCGAATACTACGACTATTCGACGGCTAACGGCAGATTGGAGCTCGACAACACGGCGGCCGATAATCCCCGCGCCGCACAGCTTTATAAGCTTCTCTTAAACGAGATCATTCCAAACGAACTGCAGCAGCTTCTGCCGCCGTCACTACTTCCGTATCAAAACCTTCAGAAGATTGCGCATCTGGCGTTCAGCGCCTTCCTCGCTAACCTACCGTTAAGTGCCTTTCAAGGCCAGGGGCTTTCCGACATACTCGGTTACGGGAAAGATTTCTAACTCCGGGACGAGGAGGATCCGGCTCTTCCGCCGCGATCCTCCCTCCCTGCGGCCACTCGGGTGATTGTCGCCGGGTAGGTGCGGCCTCCATTACGCATGCTGGGATTTTGAGTTGACGTCTGCGCCGCGTGTGTGTTCCATGAGACCGTCAAACCGTTCGAGTAATCGCATACAGCGAGGATCTGATCGGATCGAGTCGAACGCTGGATCGACACCGAGGTAAAGCGCACGGAACGCTCGTTCCCGGAAAGCCCGCTCCATCCAGGAAATAGCCAACTCCCGCTCTCCGATCCGAATTAATAGATCCGCCAGCATCGCGGAGGGCGCCCTTGGAGAAGAATACAGTAACTTCGCAATTGCCAGCAGGGTGGGTCTCACCCACTTACTTCGGCCTTTATGGGTTGCAGCTACTACCAGTGACCACTTCAAAGACCGCATAAAGGGCATCAACTCCTCACATTTGCGGTAGTATTTCAACGCTTCTTCCTGGTGACCGAGTCGATCATAAGAAGTTGCAATGATGAGTGACGCCACTGCGCTTCCAGGTAAGATGTCCAGCGCGGACTGGCCTGCTTCGATGGCAGTGCGATACCGCCTCTGAAAGTACAGAATGACTGCCATCATCTGCAACCCTTTCGCATTGAGCGGATCGCGCGCCAGCAGTGTTTCCAGCTCGTCTTCCGCCTCCTGTAGCTTTCCTAGAGGAGCAAGACAGGTCATAGCGTGCAGGAGAGGGATGAGGATATCGGTCGAGTTCGCCTCGAGCGCTTGTCGAAAGTGTTGTTCCGCCGCCGCCGGCTCAAATCGGTTGAAGACGATCCAGAAGCCCATGGCGATGTGGCTCTCCGAGAAGAGCGGGCCAAGAGCGAGAGCCTTTTTTGCAGCCGCTTCGGCCTTCTCCCACGCTTGCTGGGCGGCCGCCAGATGGTACAACGCCACGAGGCTGTAAGTAAGCGACACTGCTGCCCAAGCTTTAGCGGATTCCGGCTGCTTTTCAAGCACAGCTGCAAAGCATTGCTGGGCTTTCTTAATCGATTCACTGTTGTTCTGAAGCAGATAGTGGCGCCCCTGAAGCATCAGGCGGTGAATCCCGGCTTCCCCGAACGCTTCGGCGATTGGAACGTGTTGACGCCCGTCCGCCGCCAGCGCTTGCTTCTCCAGATGGACGGCTATCTCATTTTGAACCGTCCAAATTTCTCCCGAAACATCCTGCTCATGATTGCCGGACCAGACAGACTCGTCCGTTTGAGGACAGAACAGCTCCGTAGATACGCGTATGGTCTCGGCACCCGCAAAACAGGCGCCCCGAACCATGAAGCGAACTTGTAACTGCCGTCCGATGCTGCCGAGATCCGAGCTCGCCCAGAATGATTGCGGCGCTTCATTTCCGATCAGCCGAAAAATATTGTTCTCAGCCAATCGCGTAAGAAGCGCTTCCCGAAGAAGAACGCCACAGTTCTCGTGTCCTGTGCCTTCCTCCAGGCTGCCAAACGGCAATACTGCAATAGGCACTCGTTCTTCCCGGGCGCTTCGGTGTGGCAGAAACCGAGGAACATAGCTGCCCGGTTCCAGTGAAAGCAGGATGGGATCCGTCGCGCCTTCATATGTGTAATATTTCTGCAGCCGGTCTCGCAGCCGTCGCATTGCCATCCGGACAACCGGATCCCGTTTGGGATCGAAATCGGCGGGGAGATGAAAAACGTCGATCCCTATCGTCGTTTCTTTCAATGTGCTCGCGGACCCGTCGAGCGTTGCTTCGACGACGTACTGCAGCAGACGGCGTAGCTGCTCGGCGCGAGCGAAAGATCGACTCTTCACTACCGTATCGAGCGCTTTCCTCACGTCAGCGCATGAGGGTAAAGACATACGACGGTACTTAGTTTAGCGTCCCAGCCTCAGGCCTGCCCTGGCAATACGGAAACCCGTTGATGCGAGAGGCGAGCTTTGCAGTTTCGAGCGCGCGCAGGATTTCAGCGGGGCCCTGCGCCGGCGAGTGTTCAGCGTCCGCAAGATTTCAGTCAAAGGGGATTACCTTACGGCTTTTAAAACGGTAGTTCGCGCGGCGATGCGGCGCGAGTAATCGTCAAGCCTTTCAAATGCTGAAAAAGAAAGTTTCCGGATCGATAACAGGTCAGTCTGCTGAGCTGAAGTGCAAATAAGCTACAGCTTCTCACTGGCCGATCATCAGAATCGTAAACGACCCCGGTACCGGTGTGCCCTGCGGCGGCCGTCCTCCGCCGGGCGGTGGAGGCGGGGCTGGCCCGCGCTCCTGGGACATCGTGAACAGGCGCCCCGTCTTGCTGTCCATTGTTACCGTCCGCGCCCCGTTCATCGTTTGCAGGTTCTGCTCTTCCTCGAAACTGGTCGGGCTCTTCTCCTTGACGATAGTCATCGTGCCATTTCCCTGTGTGCTGAACGCCTCCATTGTCTTGGGGTTGAACACCGCGCCGTCAGAACCGCCGGCGAGCGGAACGTTCCCGAGAATCTTACCGTCGGTAGCACTAAGAATCACCATCATTGGTTGCGGGGGTTGCGCCGGTGGGTTGCCTGATAGCCGGCACGCTGCGAAAAGCACCTCGTTCTTCACATCCAACGCAAGTCCGTTACATCCGCCCTTATCGACCAACGAGTAATGGCCGATCGCCTTCATCGTCCTCGCGTCAACCACCGTCACACTGCCTATTGGATCTTGCATAACCACATAGAGCTTGCCCTTGCCGTCCCCCACGCCCTGCTCCGGCACACCTCCGAGATCGATCCTACCCAGCACAGCGCCGTCCTTCGAGTCGATCACTGTTGCGTCTTTCGTAGGGTGGCTGAAGACATACACTCTGCTATTGAATGGATCGAAATAAATGCCGTCTGGCCGTGCCGCACCCACATCGATGCTCTTCATCAACGTCATCGTTTTGGTATCGAACATCGAAACCTTTGGATGGTCGCTTGTGAAACCGTGCCCTGACTCCGGATCAACCGCCGTGCCATTCCCCCCTACCCCGGAAATCTCACCGATTGGCTTGAGAGTGTCCAGATCGAAGATTGTCAATCGTGCCCCGATCGCGGGTGCTTCAGGCGTTGTCTCGGTAGCCGCAACGGCATGAGTTGCGCCACGCGGAATGTAAAGCCGGCGTCCAGCGCTGTCCGCGAAGATGTAATCCCATCCACCTTCGCCACCGACCCTTGCTGTCTTTAACACCTTGTATAAACCGTCTTGTTGAGCTACACCGGCTATCGCGAGCACTGCGAACCCCACCAGAGCTGAGCAAAGTTGACGCATTCGAATCTCCGCGGCTTAGTTTAGTACAGCCACAATTTGTTTGTTACAGCAAAGCGGACCGAAGCACCACCGCGCAGTCCATAAATCGCTATGTTTTGCGCCATACGGAACACTAAAACACATTTAGAGCATCTGGCAGACAGCAGACGAGATTGGGTTGGGAGCAGGCAGATCCTTGACGAGCAATCTTTAAACATATTGTTCCCCCTAACCACCAAACGCAAAAGCGGCGAGCAGAGGCTCAGCAAAGATGAACCGAAGGAGGCTGAGTTGGCGTGCGCTTAAAAGCGCATGACGAACCGAAATGCTCCGTTTCCGGAGGTGAGCTTTCTTTGGGGATCGCGGCTGTACGGACATCAGCGAGGCGAATGCAATCCTAATCAAACACACGGCAGAACCAATGCGCAAAGCACGGAACCCACAGAGTAGTTCCGCCGCTAGCTATCGCTCACCTCTTAAGTGGTTAGTTACCGGCCTCGGGTTTTCTGGCGCCTGCGACTACTCGTCCAAATCGGAGTTCCGACGTGTAGCACGTCGCCGCCAGACCAACATCCCTAGCAGTCCGCTTCCAAGCAGGCAAATTGCGCTCGGCTCCGGACTTGCAGAGACCCCGCCGCTGACATAGTCCAACGACGTTGCAGCAGTAGCGACCGCGACGCCGTAGTCGATCTGACCGGTCCCGGTGACGTCACCGTTGCTCCATAAGTCGACCACTCTGCCGCCGCCGATATCGAAGAGCAGTCCGTAAATATCGAGGAATCCGCCATGCAAGGGGTAATCGGTCGCGGTTTGTGGCGACCCCCCAGGATAGAAAAGGTTGTCATAGGACAGAGAGCCGTGCGACGTTCCCGCCGCTACCGCGAACCTGCTGAAATCGTGGGGTGCCAGCAAGTTGGTGGGATCCGGCTTGTCGTGCTTGATTGGCTCGAGCGAACCAATGGTTGCGTTTACGATATTGAGGCCACTGTTCGAGTCCGAAAACGTGCCGCTGATTCCGGTGACCTCAAAGGCTCCGGGATACTTACTGTCCGTGGCTGTGCCATATGTTAACTCGGCCATGCCACTTACCCCCGGGCCTTTGAAGCTGAAGTCAAATGTGCTGGCGTTTGCCTGCCAAGGAAGTGACGCCGCTAAGATCAGCGTCGCCGAGACTGCAAGTTTGTTTCTCATTAGAAAAGCTCCCATTCGATTTAAGATGTGATTTTAAGGAGGGCATGGCCCTGTTTGATTGCGACCGGGATTTCCGAGAAGCAGAGCAACTACGCTCGACGACCTAGTCTCGAGTCCGTTTCTACCCCGAAGGGATTATAACCGGGCAAGCAGGTAATAGCAAAGCACTACCAGCAGCGTCGGGGGCTAAAAACGCCTAGTACCAATGTCTTTTGGGCCAATTGTTGGCAGACGGCGGTTTCTTATTCGTTCGCAATCAGCAAAGCTGGTTTATGGCTGTCAGTCATAGGCGGGGAAAACCCTCTCGAACCCTGATATCTTGGTGAAGGCGACGTCGCCGCTCTCGGAATAAGAAACCCTTTGAAGATTGGATTTGTAAGTCTCGGCTGCCCAAAAAATCTCGTCGATAGCGAGGTCATGATGGGTCAGCTCGTGGCGGATGGCCACGAGCTGACGCCGCAACCCGCCGACGCCGACGTTATCGTCATTAACACTTGTAGCTTCATCGATCCGGCCAAACAGGAATCCGTCGATACCATCCTTGAAATGGCCGAGTACAAGAAGACCGGCAAGGCGCAACGGCTTGTCGTTGCTGGCTGCCTGGTCGAACGTTACCGGAACGAAATCCGAACCAATCTTCCCGAGGTCGATGCGGTTCTGGGCACAAACGAGCTCGCCAAAATCACCGCGCTCTGCGAAGGTTTGACCCCTAAAGAGCTCGCGCCGGAGCCGTATCTCTATCACGACCTAACCGCGCGTGTCTTCACCACGCCGCGGCACTCGGCTTATATAAAGATCGCCGAGGGCTGCGATCATCCGTGCTCCTTTTGCATCATTCCGCAGTTTCGCGGCAATTTCCGCAGCCGTCGGCCGGAGAGCGTCGTAACCGAAGCCAAACGCATGTTCGCGACGGGCGTTCGCGAAATCAATCTCATCGGACAGGACACGACCTGTTACGGCGAAGATTTTGGCCTCAAAGATGGACTGGCCGATCTGCTGAGCCGCTTGGCCACGATCCCGACGGACCTGCCCAAGTGGATCCGCGTGCTCTACGCTTACCCGAACAAAGTCACGCAACGATTGCTCGATACGATCGCCCAGCACGAATCGCTGGTGAAATACATCGACATGCCTCTACAGCATGGGAGCGCCGCGACTCTAAAACGAATGAAGCGCGGAGCGAACGCGGACATCTTCCTCAGGCTCCTCGAGCGCATACGCAGGACCATTCCCGGTGTCGCTATCCGCACCAGCATGATTGTCGGGTTTCCTGGCGAGACGGCCGAAGAGTTCGCCGAGCTCTGTCAGTTCGTCGAAGTCGCACAGTTCGACCGCCTCGGCGTATTCGCCTATAGCGATCAGGAAACAAGCAGCAGTTATCATCTCCCCGAAAAAGTAGATGGCAGGACCATCCACAACCGAAAACGGACGTTGATGGCCCTGCAACGCCGTATTTCGAAAAAACGCAACAAGGAACTGATTGGCCGGGAATTTCCGGTATTAGTGGAAGGTCCATCGCAGGAAACGGAACTTCTCTGGGAAGCGCGCTTCTCGACTCAAGCCCCCGAGATCGATGGTGTCTGCTACATCAACGATTTCGGACCGAGCGAAGAAGTTCCCCGCCCCGGCGAACTTCGCACTCTGCGGGTAACCGAAGCGCACGATTACGACCTCGTGGGCGAACTCATAGACATGCCGGAGCGCTCCTTTGCCACGCCCACCGGCGCAACTGCGTTGAACCCGTTTCCCATTCTGCACGCTGCCGAAACACCCAAGTCGGCTGCGATACCGGTTCGCTAAAATGCGATGTCCGATCTGTAAAACGGAGGTTGCTTTCGAAGATCCCTTCATGCCCTTCTGCAGCGACCGCTGTCGCCTGATCGATCTGGGGAATTGGGCAACCGAGAAGTATGTAGTTCCTGTCCCGAAACAACCAAACGAGCTTACCGAGGGCGAAACAGAAGAGCTAGAAGGCCCCAGCCTTTGACCCGACTGGCAGTGATGCTGGGTACTTGGTTTGGTTGCGGCTATTTTCCTTGGGGCCCCGGAACGGCCGGCTCGCTGGTTGCCGTACTCATAGCTGTCGCTCTAAACCTCTACCTTGGCGCGGGTCGAGTGACCCTTCTGCTGTTAACCGTTGCTCTCGTGTTGCCTGGAATTTGGGCCGCCACCCGAACCGCGGAACACGTCGGTAAAAAAGATCCCGGAATCGTCGTGGTGGACGAAGTGCTCGGACAGTGGATCACGCTCGCCGGCGCCACCGTATTGAACATCAAAGCGTTCATTGCGGGTTTCGTGCTCTTCCGGCTGTTCGACATTTGGAAACCCTGGCCCGTGCGCAAGCTCGAATCGCTGCCAGAGGGAACCGGGATCGTAGCGGACGACTTGGCGGCCGGGATTTACGGGGCGCTTATCTTGTATATAGGTGGAAGCGCGGGATTGTATTAGTTATGCCGAGAAAACAAGAGGCTTTAGATCTGGCGAAAGTCAGGCCGCAGATAGACCGAGTGGAGCCATCCGCGGCGATCGTAGGCGGCGAACTGCATATTCGCGGCCGAAACTTTGTTTCAAATGGAGGCCGTCCTTCGGTTCGCATCGGCCGTTATAACGCGCATCTGGTTATGGCCGGCGAACAGTACATTATCGCCCGCGTTCCGGAAGCGGCGGCGGAGGGTGAGCTGATTGTTTCCGATGGAGACCGGAGTAGCACGCCCATCGAGACGCATATTGGCGTTCAGATCGCCGATAGCCTGCATCCGGTTGCCAATCCGGCTGTCGATTCCGAGGGGAATGTCTACAGCACGTTCAGCGGATCGCGAGGCCAGAAGTCGCCGGTTTCGCTTTACAAGATAGACACAAACGCCAACTCCAAGCCGTTCGTGACCGATCTCATGAACCCGACGGGACTAGCTTTCGATTCGGAGGGTTTGCTCTACGTCTCGAGCCGCTATGACGGGATCGTGTACCAGATCACGCCGGCTGGAAATATGACGGTTTACGTCGAAGGCATGGGCGTGGCGTCGGGACTCGCTTTCGATGCAGAAGAAAACTTGTACGTAGGCGATCGGAGCGGAACGATCTTCAAAATCAGCCGTTCGAGGCAGATCTACGTCTTTGCCACGCTCGAGCCGTCTATCGCCGCTTATCACCTCGCCTTCGGACCTGAAGGCTATCTCTACGTGACGGGACCGACCACATCGAGCTTCGACGCAGTTCATCGAATTTCCCGAGCGGGTGAAGTGGAGGTATTTTATCGTGGGCTGGGCCGCCCGCAGGGATCCGCCTTCGACGTGGAAGGCAACTTCTATGTTGCGGGATCGCTGGCAGGAAAACGCGGCATTATCCGTATTGACGAGCAGCGAAAAGCCCAGCACTTCCTGTCGGGTCCGGGCATCGTCGGACTAGCATTCACGCCGACGCGCAGCATGGTAGTGGCAACCCACAATGCTCTCTATCGCGTGGATGTAGACCTCGCCGGACGCCCCCTCATTTAGCTCTATGGCCAAGTGCGCGGAAATCATTGCGGTAGGCACCGAACTGCTTACGCCGCAGCGGGTCGACACAAATTCTCTGACGGTGACAGAACATTTGAACCTGCTGGGAGTAGAAGTCATCCGGAAGCAGGTCATCGGCGACGATCGCGAGCGGCTGACCGAGGCAATCAAAAGCGCACTGCGCCGGGTCGAGATTCTGGTGCTCATTGGCGGCTTAGGCCCGACGGAAGACGATGTGACCCGCGATGCCGTGGCGGCCGCCCTTGGTCGTAAGCTGACGTTGTCCCTTGAGCAGGAGTCCGTGCTGATCAGCCGCTTTCGCCAGATCAATCGTCCGATGGCGAAGAACAATATTCGCCAAGCTTACCTGATCGAGGGCGCGGAAGTGCTACATAATCCGAATGGAACCGCCCCGGGACAGTTTCTTTCGACCGACCGGGGCGCGCTCGCTTTGTTGCCCGGACCACCACGCGAACTCAAGCCTATGGTTGAGAATGAGCTGGTTCCGAAATTACGCCCCGTACTCCCGCCCCAGGTCATCCGATTGCGCAGCTTTCGAATCACCGGGATTGGAGAATCGGATTTGGACGCCCTTATCGCGCCGGTATATTCGAAGTACACAAATCCGGTAACCACGGTTCTTTCCTCGCCTGGAGATCTGTGGGTTCACTTGCGGGCGCAAGCACAGACGAGAGAAGAAGCAGACACGCTTCTGAGGGAAGTCGGGAATCCGATCGCGAGTCTGCTCGGAGAACGCGTCTATACAGAAAATCCGGACGAACCGCTCGAGGCGGTAGTCGGTCGACTCCTCCGAAAGCGGCTTGCGACGGTAGCCACTGCCGAAAGCTGTACAGGCGGCATGATCGCATCCCGATTGACGGATCGCGAGGGAAGCTCCAGGTTTTTCGTGGGCGGCTATGTCACCTATAGTGATGCCGAAAAGCGCGAAGTGCTCAACGTTTCGAGCGAGCTTCTCGCGCGGCATTCGGCAGTAAGTGAGAAGGTATCGGCGGCGATGGCCGAGGGTGCCCGGAAACGAAGCGGTGCGACATACGCCCTTTCGACAACTGGATATGCGGGCCCGGAAGGTGGTACCGATTTCGATCCTGTCGGGACCGTTTATATTGGGTTGGCAGGGCCGGACGGCACTCAAGTTCTGCGGGTACGCTACGGGGCAGATCGCTACCGAGTCAGGGCTTTATCGACTCAGGCTGCGCTCGATATGCTGCGGCGAAAACTTCTCGCGCACTAAGAACCGGGACGAATCGCCGGGAATTCAGCCCCATTCGCTTCGGTCGCTTTGGTTGAAGCAGGAACATCGATGGTCGACAAAGGAATCTTGCGCACAGGTTGGCTCGAGAAGTCCCAGAAGGTGTTTCCCATCACTGCGTAGTTTTGAATCTGAAGCGTTTGCCCGTTCTTCAGGACTACGGTCAGGGGCGGGCTAGGAGGGGATGAGGGCTCGGAGGTACTGAAGTTATTTTGAGGAGCCGGAGCGGGCAGATACTGAGACTGCCCGAGGCGGTTCCTCAGCTCATCCACCTGAGCACTGAGCTGCTGAACCTGATCGCCGAGACCATTGTCTTGCTGTTGCAGCGGCGCGACATTGCTATAGGGATCGGGCGGGTAGCCGTAATCGTAAGGTGAATCGAAGTCGTCGAAGTATGGATACCCTCCATAGCCAAACAGAGGGACACCGACGAAACCATAGGGACGATAGCGTCCCCGTCGGCCATAGGAGGAACTTTGACTCCACGGGCCCGGATGAGAACTCAGCCGCGAATTACCAAACGAACTGGAGTACGCCGGATACTGCCCGTATGCACCATTTGGATTGGCGAACGTACCGGCTAACGGCGCTCGCCCGACGCTCGTCGGAGCAGGCAAATGATAAGGAGCTGTTGCGGTCGGACCATAAGTGGCAGAGCGTGCTCCGCTAGTGCTTCCGTGAGAACCACTTGCATGAAAGCCGCCGCCGGAACCGTGTTGCGCGAGCAAGAGAACACTCGACGCTCCTAGAAGCACTCCAAGCGAAAAGGTCCGATGCAGGATGCACATAATAGCGCCTCTGCTTTAATTTTAACGCCAGTACAATGAAGGTTCGAATGCGAGTTGCGCTGGCGCAAATTAATAATACTGTGGGAGATCTTAAGGCCAACGCGGCGAAGATTCTCGATTTTGCAAGACGGGCAGAGCAGGCGGGAGCGGACGTAGTCGCCTTTCCCGAGTTGGCCCTAACAGGTTATCCGCCACGTGACCTGGTTGAGAAGTGCTCTTTCCTCGAACGAACGCAAGTTGCTCTGGACGGGATTGCACGAGACTCCGGAAGCCTGGATATCGCGTTGGTGGTCGGTTACGTCGGGCGCGCGAAGAATTCGCCACTGCGTGCTCAGAATTCAGCTGCGGTGATCGAAGGCGGCAAGATTGTATTCCGGCAATGCAAAATGCTGCTGCCCAACTACGACGTTTTCGACGAAGTCCGATACTTCCAACCGGCAACCGAGCAGGAGATCGTTACGATCCGCGGCTGCCGGATCGCACTAGTGATTTGCGAAGACGCCTGGAACGATAAGCGGTATTGGGAACGCCAGCGCTACTCGCGCGACCCCATAGAGGAACAGGTGCAACAAGGGGCAGACCTGATCCTGTCGATCAACGCATCTCCATGGAACGTGGGCAAACGCAGGCAGCGGCAAGAAATCTTCAAAGCAATTACGCAACGGTTCGCCTTGCCCGCAGTTTACGTACACATGGTTGGCGGGAACGATCAATTAGTATTTGACGGATCCAGTTTTGCCATGACCGCGCGGGGAGAGTTGGCGGCCCAGGCAAAGTCGTTCGATGAAGATCTTATTTGTTTCGATACCGTGAGCGGTACCGGCGATATACGGCCGACCGATTTCGATCCGGATGAAGCGGCTTACGACGCCTTGGTGTTGGGAACGAGAGACTACATTCGCAAGTGTGGTTTCCGCAGTGTACTCATCGGTTTGAGTGGTGGTATCGACTCCGCCATGGTTGCGGCAATTGCGGTAGAGGCAGTGGGTAAAGAGAACGTGACGGGAGTGGGAATGCCTGGGCCCTACTCGTCGGAACACAGCGTCACAGATGCGCGTGAGCTGGCGGAGAGGCTTGGGATTCGCTTTGAGATCGAAACAATCAAAGCTGGTTACGAAGCTATGCTCGAAACTCTGGAGCCTTTATTCAAGGGCTACAGTCCGGATACGACCGAAGAGAATCTGCAGTCGCGGCTACGTGGCATGGTGCTGATGGCGATGTCGAACAAATTCGGTTCGCTGGTGCTGACTACCGGAAACAAGAGCGAGATCGCGGTGGGTTATTGCACGCTGTACGGCGACATGTGCGGCGGCTTGGGCGTAATTAGCGACGTACCGAAGACCATGGTTTACCGGCTGGCACGCATTGCGAATCGGCGGTATCAGGAACGAGGCTTACCGCCGCCCATTCCTGAGAACACTCTGACGAAACCGCCCTCAGCCGAGCTTCGTCCGGATCAGAAGGATACCGACAGCTTGCCGCCCTACGATGTGCTCGACGCGATTCTCGAGGGATACGTCGAAGATTACCGGTCTGTGAGTGAGATTGCGGCCGATACGGGAGCATCAGAGGAGTTGGTGCGCGACATCGTACGGAAGGTAGATCGAAACGAATATAAGCGGCAACAAGCCGCGCCCGGTCTGCGAATCACACCAAAGGCATTTGGGCTGGGCCGCCGGTTCCCGATCGCGCATCGATTCACAGAATGAGAAAAGCTACGGTATTGCTGGTAGCGCTTGCGGGTGCTCTGGCATTCAAGGGGGCGCAAGCTCAAAACGCAGCACCGGAACGGCCGGGTCCGCTTTCCGACGGCGGATTTCTGCTCACCAGCGGCTGGAAAATCCATACGGTTGGTCAGGAAGTTCCCGTCGGTACGTTTCCCATGAGATCGGCCATTTCAAACGACGGTAAGTATCTGCTTGTGCTGAATGGCGGAATCGAGCCGCCGAGCATCAGTGCGATCGACCTAGCAGCTCGAAAAGAAGTTGGGCGCACCGTGCTGCCGGACGCGTGGCTCGGACTAGCTGTTGCGGCAACGGGAGATCTCGTGTATGTGGGAGGAGGAAGCACCGGAAAAGTTTTCGAGCTGATGCTCAATCCGGACGGCAGTCTGACTCGCAAGCGAGAATTTGTGGTGGCCACCACCAAAGCCGCCGGCTCACCATTTGTCGGCGATGTGGCGTTATCCGCCGATGGCCGGGTTCTTTACGCAGCCGACCTGTACGGCGACACAATCAACAACATCAATCTGCAAAGCGGGAAGACGGTAGACCACTGGAAGACAGGACGACGTCCGTACCGCATCCTCGTTTCGCCTAACGGAGCGCAGCTGCTGATCAGCAGTTGGGCGGATGGCATGGTTTACGAGCATGGGTCGACGAGCGGCGTCTTGACTACCAAACTGCGGGTTGGAGCGCACCCGACAGATATGCTGTGGCTCAATAAGCCAGTGCCGACCGAAAATGGCGGAACGAACTATCCAGCTCGGCTGTTCGTGGCTGCCGCGAACAGCAATAACGTGTTCTCCTTCGGAATCACAGCCGACGGCCAATTTACGATGCTTGACGCGATCAATGTTTCGATGACTCCGATGCACCCACTAGGTATGACGCCGTCGGCGCTAGCAGTGGACCGGCAGGGCACGCGGTTGTATGCAGCCTGTTCGGACGCTAACCTCATCGCGGTCGCAGATCTGTCGACACCACATCCAGCGATGCTCGGGATGATCCCGACAGGGTGGTATCCCACTGCCGTGCAAGCGATCGGCGAGGATCAGCTTGCTGTTGTAAACGGTAAGACGCCGGTTGGCAAGTATCCAGAGGAGAAAGGTGCGGTTGACTTTCTTTCTGCGCCGACGGCTCCAGACGATCTGAGGGCGATGACGCAAACGGCGCTCGATAACTCACCCTACCGAGACGAGATGATCTATGGCGCAGTGGCAGATGGAACGCAGGCATACTTCGGGAAGACGCAGGAGCATCCTTCTCCGATCCAGCACGTGATCTATGTGATCAAGGGCAGCCAGACTTATGACAGCGTTCTGGGAGACCTTGCAACGGGCAACGGCGATAAGTCACTGGTTCGCTTCGGCGAGTCCATCACTCCGAATCTGCACAAGTTAGCGCGCGAGTTTGTGCTGTATGACAATTTCTACTCCAATGGAGATGCCGTTGCGGACGGGCAGAACTGGGTGACAGCCGCTATCGCACCGGATTACACTGCTAAGCTTTGGGCGAGTGCACAGGCGGGCAGGAGTACGATCTCGGACTTTGAAGGCGGTGAGCCAGCGAACACGCCGCCTGCCGGATATCTTTGGAGCAATGCTCTTCAGGCCGGTCTCATTGTGCGCGTCTTTGGCGAGTGGACGAGCGAATCTCAGATAGATTCCTCGCTCGCGAATCACAGCGATCCGAATTTTGGAGGCGCTGATTCAAGTCGCAAAGACACCGACCGCGCGAACGAATTCATCCGCGAGTGGAAGGGCTTCGACGCAAACGGGCAAGCTCCGCAGTTGAGCATTGTACGGCTGAGCAACGACGAGGCGCCTCATGGCGCGGCGCCGACCCAAGCCTCGGCAATCGACAACGACAGTGCGATTGGCTTGCTTGCGGACGCAGTGTCCCACAGCAAGCTCTGGGCTTCAACGGCGATTTTCATTGTTCAGGCTGCCCCGAATGGCTCCGATCACATCAATATCCACCGTATTCCGGTCTGGGTGATCTCGCCTTTTACGCGAAGAGCCACCGTCGATTCAGCAATGTATAACCAGGTTGGCGTTTTGAGAACGATTGAGCTCATTCTAGGGTTGAGGCCTATGACGCACTTTGACGCCAGCGCAAAGGCTTTGTTCGGGAGTTTCAGTGCGAAAGCCGACAACACAGCCTTCACGGCCGTTGCAACAAGCAGCCGCTGATCGTTGACGGAGGTTTTACAGACGTGACAGGCCGCTTATCGATTGCACTGCTGGTCTTTCACTATGGTCTGCTTGCCCAGGCAGGAACGGCGCAGCAGAGCAACAATTCGACCGGTGTCCCCGGATCCGTGCAAGGGCGGGTGACCGATGCCGTTTCCGGAAATGGAATAGGTGGAGCGACGGTGCATTTGTTTGCCAGAAATGCTCGAGGAAACAACGGCCAAGAGAGCCCGTCCGCGGCTTCGCTCGAAGACGGCAGTTTTCGTCTGGAACCGGTTCCGCCGGGCACGTATGTGCTTACCGTAAACCATCCGAATTACCGGAACACAAGCGGACGGAACCAAACACTTTCGATTAGTGACGGGCAGCAAGTCACCGATGTGGCTATCCAAATGAGCCCGTTGGCAACGATAAGCGGCCGGATTTTGGATGATGAAGGCCGCCCCGCTGCAGGAGCGAATGTGGAACTGTTTGCAACCTATAACTCGCGAGGACGAACTCAGTTGCGCCGCGGATCCACAACGACGGCAAACAAAGCGGGTGAATACCTCATCAAGAAAGTGAATCCGGGTCGATATTACCTTGCGGCGACAGCTGCCGAGGATACGGAGAGCGACGACAAGCCAGCCAATGAGGAAACAGCAACAGCTTCATTGAGCAGCGTTCGAACCTTCAGTCCCAAAGCACTGACGCCGGATGGTGCATCCCTTATCGAGATCGTTACGGGCAGCGACGCGTCGGGGGTCGATGTTCGATTGCAGCGAGCTGCGGTGTTTCATGTACGGGGAAAAGTCGAGACGCTTATCCCCGGGGCACTGCAATCGGGAGCGACGGTAAGCCTTGCGCCGAGGGACTCGGTAGCAACAGGCGGCTTGGAAAAGAGCGTAAAGACCGAATCTAACGGAACTTTCGGGTTCGACGGAGTGCCCCCGGGCAGCTACACGTTGTGGCTGCTTGGGAGCTATGCGCCGGGCGTCGAGCAGAATCGGCGTGGCGGTCGACGCCGGTTATTGGCTCACCTTGACATCGATGTAAATGCGGGCGACACCAACGGTGTTGTGCTCTCACTTATGCCGCCGATCAATCTTAACGGCCAAGTTGTTTTAAGTAATGCTCCGCCGAACGCGAATCCAGCCCAGATGAGAATCAACTTTCAGCCAGCCGGTCAGGCGCGCTCGGGAAATTTTCAAAGCATACCCGTTTCGGCAAATGGCTCTTTTTCGGTACAAGACATAGAACCGGGCGAGTATATGGTGCGCGCTATGAATGCGCCGTCGGGAAGCTACGTGCAATCGGTGACTTACAACCGGCAAGATGTGCTGGCGAGCGGAATTGACCTGGCACAGGGAGGAGCGGGCGAGATTCAAGTTGTCGTCCGGGGTGGGGCCGCGGAGGTGGATGGCAGCGTCACGGGTTCATCTGCCAACCAGACGATTTCCGGGAGCGTCATTCTTATTCCCGAAACCGTGGCGGCTGACGCCTCCAGCCTGCTCATGTCTAACCTCATGCAAGGCGGAAGCTTTTCAGTTCCGAACGTGGCGCCGGGTCGGTATTACGCCGTAGCGGTCGAGCGATGGACCAGCATTTGGCAAAACGTGGACTTTTTGCGTGAAATGGAGCGGCAGGCTACCGCCGTCGATGTCGCGGAGAATGCACACGTTCAAGTCCAACTTTCCTTGCTCACTCTCGACCAGCTTCAGTCGACGGCTTCGGTGCTGGGCCTCAGCGTTCAATAGAACTTTCCCGCAGCAGAGCTCCGGCAACAGACCCGCGCAACAGAACCTGCCGGTCGACGTCAGACCATTTGAAAAATAGAGATGGGAGAAGTAAATGAGTATCAAACAGGCGCTCGGTTAGGGACAGACAAGAAGGTGCGATATGCGATCCGTGAATGGAACTGCAGCTGCCGGAACCCAGTTCATTGTGGAAGGTTTGGACGGCGACGGGGATCTCGACGTCGCAGCGGCAGGCAACCGGCGTGCATTTGCTCGAGAACCTGAAGGTGAACAGCGTGCCCAAAGCGCAGCGCGAGAAAGAGCTTTTACTCGACAAGAACTGGCCGTTCCCGGGCGAAGGCACAATCATGCCGCCCAAGTAAACCAGCGCGCGTGCCCACTGTTGTAAGTGAGCACGCCAAATCACAGGCAGGAACGCTAAGGAGCGAGGGTGTAGTTTACGATGACGTCCGTCACGATCTCGATTGGGTTCCCATTTAGGAGAGTGGGTCTATAACGCCATTGGCGGACAGCTTCTAGCGAGGATTCCGACAGGTCGTCACTGGGGGATCGGACCACACGGATTTCTAACGGCACGCCCTCGCGAGAGATCACCGTTTCGAGTTCCACCGTACCCTGGACCCCGGCCGCTTTGGCCGCCGCTGGATAAACGGGTTGTTTCTTGAAGATCAGGTTTGCTTGGGCGACTTGGCCGCCGATCCGCACGCGCTTAGGCGCCCCCGGCGAGGACGATTCCGCAGGCGACCCCTTTGCCTCCACATGTACTTCCTCGTTAACGCGACCGACGTTCATGGTGAACTCTCGATTGATCTTCGAATCCTCCTGCAAGTTGAACTCCTGCAAAATCGAAGCGAAGCCTGGCTTCTCGACTCGGAGAATATATTCGCCGGCGGGAGTGTCCGATAAGCTGAACTTGCCGTCTGCACCCGTGGCAGCCTCCTGCTTTGTCCCCGTATCGGGGTTGAGGACGAGAACCTTGGCATCCGGAATGGCCGCGCCGCTCGGGTCAGAGATGGAGCCGCTTACCGTAGCGGCGGAAAGTCCTGCCGAAGTCAGCAGGGCGGAAAGTAGAGTTCGTTTCATTGTTGAACCTCCTTGTTCAGATAAATCTCTTTCAAACTTGGGCGTAACCGTAGAGGCGCCGACAGCGACAGTCGTGAGCGTGAGACCGGCCGTCCATATCTGCAGCTGTGAGGGAACAGGCCGCCGCGATCTGAGAATGCACGCAAATCGAGCCTGCAGATCGTCCGTGCGAGCCATGCTGATAGCCGCGCTCGACCAGCGATAATTGGAATTGAGGCCCTTCGCCAGCGCAAGAAGTTCTTCCGCATAAATCGATGGGAGAACACCTGAAGCGAGCGCTTCAGCATCACACGCAAGCTCGCTTTCCCTCCGCATTTTTCGGCGCACCAGCCAGCTTAACGGCTGGAACCACCAGAGCGCACACATGAAATGTACACAAACCTGGGCCGCCACGTCGCGTCTGCGAACATGCGCCATCTCATGCAAGAGAACCAGTCTTCGCCTTAAATGATTCCAGTGGCACGCGTCGGCTGGCAGCACAATATGTGGGTGAAATACGCCACAGGTTAGAGGTGAAAGCATCTCTTCGGAAATCAGGAGCTCGGGTTTGCGAGAAGCACGCCGACGAGCGCACAAATCGTCGAGCAAGGCCGACCAATCGCCGTCTTGAACAGGTTTTGCTCGCTTGATCATCCTTCGGGCGGACAAACCGGCAGGCAGCAGCGGCGCCAAACTGACGACCACACCGGCAAGCCAGATCAGAACCGGCCAATTTATTGTGTGCGCGGTGGCGGTGCGTCTCAATGCGGCCGACGATATTTCTACAACAGAGACGCTCCCTCCGGAAGAAGAAGCAGCCGGCCAGAGTGCAATAGGTAACACCGGCAGCACGACAGCAAGCAATGGCAATGCCGTAACCGCAACAACGCCGGCGAGGAACAAGCGATATCGGAATGCAGCGCTTGCCCGCAAAGCAGACTGCCCTAATGCGAGCGTGGCTATCAACACGATTGCCGAACGAACCCAAAGCTCTGCCCAGAATGCCCAGTTCATTACCTTCCCTCCTTTCGCGCCTGCTCGATTAACGCTGACAACCGGTCGAAATCGTCGTCTGTAAGTTCACGCGCGGACACGTTCAGCAAAGTCGCGACTGCTTGCTCAGCCGAACCTTCGAAGAATGTCTCGAGCAAATGCGCGACTGCGGAACGCCGGGCCTTTTCGCGCGGCACAATCGGCTGGTAAACATACCGGAGATCCTTCTCCTCATGGCGGATATGTTTCTTCTCTTCCAAAACCCGCAACATAGCTCGAACCGCCGAGTAGCTGGGCGGGTCCGGTATATCCTGATGAATTTCGGCTGCGGAAGCGCGCCCGCGCTTGTAAAGAACATCCATGATCTGCCGTTCGCGCCGGCTCAGTCTATGCTGTTTTGGTAGCACCTTGCTACAAAACTAGCACCTAACCTGAAGCTCGTCAATAAAATAATCGCTTGGGCAATCCAGTGCGCCAAGCGTACAATGAAACGAATGCAGCGCCTGTTGGCCATCTTGCTGTTATGCAGCTTCAGCTTCGGGCTGAGCTCGCCGGCGGCGGTTTCAGGCAGTCGCTCCACTTTGCCGTCCTGTTGTCGGCGCGATGGAAAACATCACTGCGGCGTGCTTACAGTGGCAAGTTCCCAGCGAACCGGTGAGAAAAAACTTCGGTCGAGAAGCGAAAAGTGTCCATTTCTTCCCGTTTCTGGAACATCGGGTACGCATTCCCAAAGCCTTTTGCCGTCCGCTTTTCACGCGAACTTCGACTTCCTTCCAGCTTCTTCAGCGCGACTCGCCGCAAAGGATTCGTACCATCGCGCTGCGTTTAGCCGTTCCCGGCAAAAACGCGGGCCGCCTTCCCTCCTCCTCTAATCCCTTAAAAACTTTTCTTGGTGAGACTTCAGAGTAGTAGCCCTGGATCTCACGAAGCCTTTAAAACATCAGGAGGAGAAGAGTGCGTTTACGGAAGTGGATTGCCATAGAAGCCGTGCTTCTATGCTCTTCGACAGTCTATGCGCAAGCGCCGGGAACTGTGAAAGGCGTGGTGCACGATCCGCAACATCACCCCTTACGGGACGCGGCTATCACGCTAGCTTGCGAAACATCCGCTTGGCGGAAAATCACACAGTCGGATGCAAATGGCGAGTTCGAGTTCACGGCAGTCCCGCAAAGCACTTGTATCGTAGCCGCGAACGCCCAGGGTTTTCAGCCGCAAAACCAGCAGGTCCCGGTTGCCGAAAAAAGACCCGTCATTCACTTCCAGCTTGAGCTGGCGCCCGTTAAGCAATCGGTTGAGGTCTCGGCAAGCCGCCTGGACACCCAGATATCTACGCCCCGCAGTGTCACCTCCTCCGAAGAAATAGCGCAAACTGCGGGAGCAGATCAGACCAACAGCCTTCAGATGATCACTGCTTTCGTGCCCGGAGCTTACATGGTCCACGACATGCTTCATATGCGCGGCGGACATCAGGTGAACTGGTTCTTCGACGGGATCCCTGTCATCAATACGAACATCGCGGCGAACGTTGCTCCCTTGATCAACCCGAAGAACGTCGACGAACTGGAAACGGAACGTGGCGGCTTTTCAAGCGCTTATGGAGACCGCACGTACGGGTTCTTCAATGTCATCACGCCTTCCGGCTTTAATCGAGACAGCCAGGCCGAACTCATCACATCTTTCGGTAATTTCTATACGACAGACGACCAATTTAACGTTGGCGGCCATACTCAGCGCTTCGCCTATTACGCCAGCGTCGATGCAAATCGCTCTCAATTAGGCCTGAGCAATCCAACTTCTGCGGTCATTCATGACCAGGAAAGCGGGACCGGCGGATTCGTTTCGCTCCTCTACAATCCAACTCCCAAAGACCAATTGCGTTGGATCGGTTCCTTGCGCGGCGACCATTATCAAGTGCCGAATACCCCGGAGGATCAGGCCGCCGGCATACGCGATCTGAACCTCGAAAGGGACTACCTGGTCGGCTTCAACTGGACTCACACGATCTCCGAAGGCGCTCTCTTGTCGATTTCTCCGTACTTTCATCACAACAGCGCAAATTACATCGGCGGCGCCGCGGACACCCCTTTCGTTTTGAACGATGATGATCGTTCGGACTACTTTGGCGGACGAGCTGTGCTGCAACTTCAGAAGAAAAAGCACAACGCGCGAACTGGGCTCGAGATCTGGGGAGAACGCGATAACACCTACTTTGGCTTAACCGCTAACCCCGGAACCGGCACAATTGCCCAGCAACAGCTTCACTGGGCCAATTCGAACGCCTTTTTTCTTGAAGACCAGTACAAAGCGACTTCCTGGCTTACCTTGGATCTCGGGCTCCGGCTGACTCACTACGGTGGGCTGGTAAATGAGAACGCCGCCGACCCGCGTTTAGGAGCCGCAATACGCATACCGCGGCTGAATTGGATATTGCGCGGTTACTATGCGTACTACTATCAGCCGCCGCCATTGAACAGCATCTCCGGTCCGCTGCTTCAATTTGCCTACGCGCAAGGTTTCGGATTCACACCGCTGAAAGGAGAGCGTGATATCCAGCACGACATCGGCCTAACGGTTCCGTTCCGCGGCTGGAGCGTCGATGTCGACAACTTCCACACCAGCGTAAAAAACTTCCTTGACCATGATGTTCTAGGCAACTCGGGTATCTTTGTGCCCCTCACAGATCTGGGCGCACGCATCCGAGGCACTGAAATCGCCCTGCGATCTCCGGACCTGGCCCGCGTCGGACGGCTCCGCATCGCGTACTCAAATCAAATCGCAGAGGGTGTCGGACCGATTACGGGCGGCCTGCTCGAAGACTCCGATTTCGGTCGCTTCCTGCTCGATCACGACCAGCGCAATACCATAAGCGCGGTCTTTTCCATGCGCTTGCCGCGAGGAATCTGGGCAACCCCAGCATACAGTTTTGGTTCCGGGTTTTTAGATGGGAATGGACCGGCTCACCTCCCGCCGCATTCCACTGTCGACCTCTCTATGGGTAAGCACTTTGGAGAAAAATGGTCAGCTTCCTTCAATGCCGTAAATGTCGGGAACGCGCGTTACCAGATTGATGACAGCAACACCTTCGGGGGAACTCACTTCGTAAATCCGAGACAGATCTACGGCGAGCTCCGCTTCCGCTTTCACCTGTAACAGCGCGGCCTAACTACGGTTTGAATTTAAAAACCATGTAAGGCTGAGTGCGCGTGCTCTTGCCCTGGTTGTATGTAGGTGAATCATTGATATGCGATGCACTGATGTAAATGGAACCATCCGGACCTTCGCTGAAAGTATCCGGCCACTGTAAGCGATTATCGGTTGCGATCCGCTGGAGTTTGCCATCCGGAGTTAAGACGGTTACAGCATTGTGCTCCACATCGCTAAGATACAAGTTACGACTCTTGTTCATCCAGAGACCATCCGTAGGGAAGGTAGTTGCCACTTTTTCTACAGTTGCCGACACACTCTCTGCACTTGCATTTGGATCCCGCAGCGGCTCCGTTTTTACCCGATACAGAGTCTTTGCAGTAACCGGCTTGTAGTAAACGTACTCGCCGTCGGGAGAAAGCGCGATACCGTCCGCATTGAACTGCGGTGGCTTCCCGTTCGCGAGTAGAGCTTTACCATCCACTACGACTTGCACGCCTTGTTCGACAAGCACCGACGGATTTCCGTCGAGCGCGCGATGGGCCTTGCCGCTCTCGAGATCGAGGATCACCAACCCGCCATGGCCGCTGTCGGTCATGTAAGCCGTGTGCCGAGGCAGATCGAAACGGACGTCATTCAGATAGCTGTCCGGCAGAGCAACATCTGGACCGAATGAAATGACTCGGCTCACTTCGTTCGTCTTGAGATCCACTTTGACGATCTTCGCGCCACCCGGCACCACACTCGCCAGCGCCGGAGCAGCGGGGTCTAGAATCCACAGGGCATCCGAATCGTCGACAACCACGCTTTGAACGCAGACGAAGTGGTTGCCTGCTGTGGCGGGTTTTAAGTCCCACTGATTCCACTCTTTGGTTGGAAAGGGCTTGGTCGTTCCGTCCGGCATCACTTCTATAACGGCGTCGAGATAACGGTCTGACCAGCGTGGGAAGTTAACGAAAAGTCTTCCGGTTTTCGAGACCGAAATCCCGGTCAACTGAAAATCGTTGTTCTTGTAGACCTCCGTAAGAGAAACCGTCTTGCCGGATTGCGCAGAGGCAGAGAGCGCCAAGCAAGCGCCCACAATCGATACTAAGAGGCTGCGTGCTCCAGCCGGCACTTTACGTAAGGGTCTTAACATAGCCAAGAGTTAGGACCCTGGCTCTCTTGTTAAGTTTCGGTGGGAACTTTTCGAGGGTCGCTTGCCGCCGACTGCTCTCAGCGGGCGGAAGCTGCGTTTTGTTTCGAAGGACCCAGCATTTGACCACTCGGAACAGCGGCGGTCTTATGAAATCTAGCCACAGGTCCAAGAACAGCGTCCAAGCACCAGTCAGCCAGAACGCGAGCTCGCTGCGTCATGGAGGGCATCTTCGCCAGATAAATTGCGCGCCACATGGCATACGCAATGAAGCCGGAAAAATTGCGATTGTAAACGCGCGCGACGCCACGGTGCCGCCCAACTAGCGCTAATTGGCCGATCGGAGTGTAAGTGAAGGGCTTCTGCGGCTGGCCCCGGAGACTGCTTACGATGTTTCGCGCCACCAGCTTTCCTTCTCTGGTTGCATTTTGAGCAGTTGGCGCATAAGAACCTTTCCCGTTCGGCTCTGGAATCTCCGCGCAATCGCCTAGCGCCCAAACGCCATCGAAATTCTTCACGGAAAGTGTCGGAGTTACTTTCAAAGCTCTGCCTTTCCCTCGTGGCGCATCGAGTTCTCCGATCAGCTTATTCGCCTCGACGCCTGCTGACCATATGAAAGTACGAGCACGAATTTTCTCGCCGTTTGTGAGCTCTATCGTGTCGCCTTGGGCGCTTTTGACGCCCGTATTCAGGAGAACCCGCACCCCTGCCTTCTCCAATTCTTTCTGGGAATAAGCCGCCAGATCCTCGGTCACCTCCGACATCAATCTTCCGAGTGGCTCCGCGATGATCATGTGTATCTCGGATTCGTCGATACCGGCCTGTTTGGCAGCGTCGCGCACCATATCGTTCAACGCCGCAATTGTCTCCACGCCCGTGTATCCACCACCGGCCACCAGGAATGTCAACATGGCTACCCGTTCTTCACGGCCAGGCTCGGCAGCGGCTTGTTTAACCAGCGCCAGCGCGCCATCTTTCACCCGATCGGCATCCTCGAGAGTCTTCATAGTCACTGCGCTCTCTTCAGCCCCGGGCACATGGTGGAAATTCGAACTTGCTCCCAGCGCCAGAACCAAGTAGTCCGCTTGCAGGGTTTGCGGCTGTCCACCGTCGAGCGAAATTGTCCGGCTCTTCAGATCGATGTGCTTGACTTCGCCGACCACAACATTGGTGCGGCTCACAAAGGATTCCAAAGGCACGATAATATGATGTGGCTCCACATCCGCGCCAACAGCCTCGGTGAGCATCGGCGTAAATAAAAGATAATCTGTCTGGTTTACCAGCGTCAGTTTCCCGTTATCTTCTCCGGGCAACAAGCGCTCCAGTCCTCGCGCCGCTTCCACACCGGCGAAACCGCCGCCGACAACCAGAAAACGCTTGCCTTTCGCTATCCCTCTGTTCTTTCGAACTGAAATCCGTTTGGAAAGATCCCAGCACACACAAGCAACAAATCCGATAATCAAACCACTTACTTTTCTATTCATTTGTTCGCTTAATGGACTACATTCGAGTGCGGGCGTTTCCTCTAGGTCACCCAAAAGGATGTTCCAAGGACGACGTTTGCGGCGTAAACAGCTGGGCACCGTCGTCGGTGATGTGCATGTCGTCTTCTAATCGCATGCCGAACTCGCCCTGGATATAGATTCCAGGCTCATCGCTGAAGGTCATGCGGGACTGCAATGGCAATCGGTTGCCGCGCACCAAATACGGCCACTCGTGCCCATCCATTCCGATTCCGTGGCCAACCCTATGACTGAAAAATTTGTAGTCGGGTCCGAAACCGGCATCGGTGATCACACTTCTCGCCGCCGCGTCTACGGCCTGACACTCCACACCGGGGCGTGCCGCAGCCAGCGCGGCACTCTGAGCACGTTTAACGATGTCGAAGACTCGTTTCATCTTGTCTGTAGCTTTTCCGATAACAAAGGTCCTTGTGATATCCGAGTTGTAGCCTTCCACTAGGCAGCCGTCGTCGATCATCACGATCGTGTCTTCCCGAATCGTCTGTGGTGTTGTCGAACCATGCGGCAAGGCGCTATACTGACCCACTTCCACGCTAGCTTCACCGCGAAATCCGACTCGGGCGTAACCGGCCGAGATTAACGCCGATGCATCCGCTTGCGTCATTCCAGGCTGAAGCGCCCGGTACACCGCTTCGTAAACCTTGAGCGTTGCCTGATTTGCAACGCTCATCAATCGAAGCTCGTGGTCACTTTTGATCATCCGGCAGCCGGCAGTAACCGGGGTGGCCGATACCAGGCGTAGACTGGAGCGGCGCTTGCGATGCCCTCACTAAACACCCAAGGCGTTCGTTCCTCTATCCCGAGCACCCCGGCAGAGTGGCCCAAAAGCTTCAATCCTGCCGCTACCTGCTTGTAAGGACTCTCGTCTTCGTGCCAGGTCAACACGTCGGCTCCTTCGAGTGGGCCGCGATTCAGTTGCTCCCTCGCCCGCTCTTCCTCAAACGAGGGGCACACACAAAACGCTTTGCCCTTAGCCGGTATCACGGCGGCCAACAGCCGCTCACTATTGCCCCACCGTATACCCGTAAAATACGAAAGCGAAGTTCCTCCCGCCAGCATGATGGCATCCATCTTGTGCTCGGTCATGAGTTGTTGTGCTCTTGCGATGCGCGCCTGACGCTCCTCCCGAGAGATAGGCTTTACCATCCCCTGCATGGATGTCAGCGCCAATATCGACGGCGGGATCGATGTGGACGTGCTGGTTTGTTGAGCCGCAACCCGCGGGCCCTTAAGGACCGACACCACGCCGAGCGCGCCGACTTTAAGGGAAGCGCGCCGCCCCATTGCCATTCCGTCATTCCGGATGCCGTTCCTAATTGGTGTCATGGGATCATTATTGAATTCTGACCGCGAATCCCGAAGCGCTAGGCAGGAATCGAAAGAGAGTTCATCTGCAAAATCGCACGATTATTTGGTAGCGGCTGCGAGCTATTCAGGCCACTGGAAGGCTACTTGACAGCGTTGTTAGACTGATGAATTAGGAGTCTTTTGAGTCCGCTTTTTGTTGTACGATACGGATTTAGCACCACACCGTATGATTGGCCGCGAAGATATCGATCCACTTGCCCCGCAGCGTGAGGCGGCCATATTTTACGGCCTTTTCTTACGCGGGCACTCTGCGGAAGACTTGCGCCGGGACATCGACGTCCCTCGCCCTCTCTTAACGAAATGGCTGCAACCACGACGATATGAAGACGGCTTCAGAGACTCGCTTCGTCAAATGTATACCTATCGCAAGAAAGTGCTCGCGATCTTTGACGAGCTCGTTCTAAAAGAAAAATATAGAGTACGTGTTCACTAGTTCCCGCCTGAATACGTAACCTCCCTAGGTCCGGGCGTACTGTACTTACTTTCTTTCCTATTTTCCCTGAGATTTTTTGCGCTATCCCGAACCTAAACACATCAGAGGATCTGAGCGGGAAGAGAGCAAAACACCCGAGAACGCTAAAAACTAGCTCAATTGCTGCTCGGAGTACCGGTGGCCCTTGGATTGCTAGATGGTATGCTTCGGAGATCCGAAAAAGGGTTTTGCTGAAGCGATCTATCCGCCGCACCGTTTATAACCGAACTCGCAACTAGGGTCGTGTTGAGTTGAGCCCGCTTCCGCGACGGACCATCCGTGAACCTTTTGCCAAACCGCACGTCTATACAAAGGACTTGGCTGGTTCGTAGTTTTTGGTCGGCGAAGCTAGCCGATAAAGAGGAGAGACATGACGACAATTGAACTGGACAATTACAAAAAGATCCTGCAAGCCAAGCGGGACGAGTTAGAGCACGTGGTGCGGAATCGCGACGCAATCACCATTGAAAAGAGCGCCGATGCGCTCGATGAAGTTCAGCATGCCTCCGAGCGGGAACTTGCGATTCGCAATCTCGATCGCGAGTCGAACCTGCTTCGGAACGTTCGTTCCGCTCTCCGTCGCATCGACGATGGCTCTTTCGGTGTCTGTCTCCACTGCGAAGAAGAGATCAGTCCGAAACGGATCGCCGCAGTGCCCTGGGCGCCTTACTGCATTCAATGTCAGGAGCAAGCCGATCGCAATCAGGCCGCCGGCGAAGAGAGTCTCGACGACCTACTCGTAAACGCCGCTTAATTCATTCTCCCTTCTTTGCTTTTTTCAGGGGCGCAAGCGTTTTTAATTTGCTTGCGCCCCAGCTTTTTTCGTTGACCTTTTACATAGCTTTACATCGCTTTTCTGAGACCGGCGTAACTTCAGGTGGGATAACAACGCCTTTTCGTCCGTATGGTGCAGAATAAATGACCGTCGGGAAAGGCTCCAAGTTCTTCGCGATTTGCTCCTTTGCAGGCACATTGCTTTGCTTGGCAGCGTTCGCACAAGAGACTCCGGCCACGTCTGGTAAACCTACGGAGCATTTGCTTGGCACTGTTACGGCCGTCGATGAGTCGGCACATACAATAACGGTCAAAGATGACAAATCGCCGGCTGAGCAGGTCGTGCTGCTTGCCGATACCAAGACCTTACTCAAAGTTGCTCCCGGGGCAAAGGATCTGAAGACGGCAAGCCGGATTGCGGCTGACGATCTCGCTGTAGGCGACCGGGTCGATGTTCGAGGCTTCAAGGCTCCTGACGATCCGACAAAGATTGCCGCGCGCAGTGTCGTGTTGATGTCGGGCCGTGAGTTGCAACAAGCCCACCAGGCACAGGCAGCCGAATGGCAGCACAGCACGTCTGGCGTAGTAAGCGGTATCGACCCTGCCTCCGGAAAATTGACGATCACGGCACGAAGCGGAGAAGGGCCGAAATCTCTGACGGTCGAGACAACTCCGAAAACGGAGTTCACCCGATATTCGCCCGAAACACCTGCCAGCCCTGTAGCCTCTCAGCTAGCTCAAATTCAGGCCGGGGATCAGGTTCGAATCGTTGGCGACATGGGCACGGACGGCGCCTCCATTACGGCGCGCAAGATCTTTTCCGGCGCTTTCCGCACCATCAACGGAACGGTTGCGTCAATCAATCCAGATGGAAAACACCTGGTAGTGAAAGATCTCGCTTCCAAGCAATCGTTGGACATTGTGCTCGGCGGTAACTCGGCAATTCGCAAGCTGCCTCCGGAGATGGCAGCGGGGTTGGCGAGGCGTATGGCTGGAGGTGCTGCAAGCGCTGCGCCTTCGTCAACCGGAGCCTCGCCCAATGGTGCCGCGCCTATGCATCAGCGCGGCGACATCTCTCGGATGATCGACCAACTTCCTAAAATCGCTGTCTCCGATCTGAAGCCAGGGGACGCGGTTATCGTTTCCGGTGTCGCCACTGCGACTGACAACAAACAGCTAACCGCGACACAGGTTATAGCCGGCGTCGAGCCGATCCTTCAATCTGCTCCGGCGCGGCAACGCGGCAGCCAGTTAACAGGCGGGGATTTCGGCCTCGGCGAAATGGCAACTCCCCAGTAACAGCAACCCTTCACATCATCAATGAACAGAGATCTTATGAACTTTCGCAGTATCTGTGTCCTCCTTGTAGGACTTTTTCTCCTCGGGACGCTGGGCGCACAGACTCCCGCGGGAAGGCCGGCTTCGAGTTCGCCTGGTGTAGTCAGGGGAACAGTGAAGGACGGCACAGGCGGCGTCATCCCAGGCGCTAAGGTGACCCTTACCGATGCAAACAACGCGACGCAGACCGCGACGACGGGCGCGGACGGCACTTACGTCCTGCGGGGCGTTGCTCCGGGAACATACAGCATCTCCGCTGCCTACACCGGTCTGCAGCAGCAAGCACCGCTGGCGATCAGTGTCACAAATGCGCAGGCTACCACCGCCAATATCGTGATGACTGTCCAAACCCAAAAGCAAGAGGTCACGGTCACAGATACGAGTACGAACACCGTCAGCACGGAAGCCGCTAATAATGCAAGCGCACTGGTTCTGAAGCCCGAAGATCTCGACGCGCTTCCCGACGATCCCGACGATCTTGAAGCCGACCTGACCGCACTCGCTGGGCCTTCCGCGGGACCGGGAGGCAATCAGATTTACATCGACGGATTCACCGGCGGACGGCTCCCTCCCAAAGAATCGATTCGCGAGATTCGCATCAACTCCAACCCGTTCTCGGCCGAGTTTGACAAGTTGGGATACGGCCGTATCCAGATCTTTACGAAACCTGGCTCGGACAAATTTCACGGCCAAGGCTACTACAACATCAGCGACGGCGTTTGGAACTCGCGCAATCCGTTCCTTTCCGTAAATCCGCCGTTCCGGACGCAACTCTTCGGGGGCAACGTAAGCGGGCCGCTGGGTAAACACGCCAGCTTTTTTATCGATGTAGAACGCCGGAACATCGATGACAACGGAATCATCACTGCGACGATTCCAACGGCAGACTTTCTCAACCACTACTCCTATCAGAACTTCTATTCCACCCCGCAGCGCCGCACAACCGTGAGCCCGCGCGTCGATTACCAACTTGGAAGTAATAATACTTTGAGTTTCCGGTATACCTATCTCGACAACGAACGCATCCTGACCGGGATCGGCGCGTTCAATCTGCCGCAATCCACCTTCGGCAACATTACTTTTCCAAGCGCCGGTTATAGCTCATCGACGACTGAGCATTCGTTCCAGGTGGTAGAAACCGCGGTACTGAGTCCCAAGGCGGTCAACGAAACGCACTTTAATTTTGACCGCACTTCACTGGGCGAGGTTAGCTCCAGTACTGCTCCACGACTCTCAGTAGCGCAGTCGTTTACGATCGGTGGTTCCGGGTACAGCGCGCCCGGTTACCCAAACAGCTATGACACCCAGGACAGTACCGAACTTCAAAACTATACTTCGCTGACGTTAGGCACCCACACGACGAAGTTCGGCATTCGCGTCCGGACAGACTCGTTGGCCGACTCGAGCCCCCAAGGATTCAATGGCAACTACCAGTTTCTCGGCGGTAACTTCCCGCTGCTCGATTCGAACCTCAACCCAGTTCCTGGACAGACCGTCCAATTGAGTTCTATCCAGCAGTATCTGTTCACGGAACAGCTGTTGGCCAGAGGAAATGCGGCTTACGTCTACAGCCTGGGATACGGTCCTTCCAAGTATTCGGTGAACGCTGGAAACCCTTATCTCAGCTTCTATCAACTCGACTTCGGTCCCTTCATACAGGACGACTGGCGCGTGCGGCCGAACCTGACTTTAAGCTTGGGGCTCCGCTGGGAATCGCAGACCAACATAAACGATAAAAATGACTGGGCTCCGCGCTTCGGCTTCGCCTGGTCGCCCGATGCAAAGGGCGGCAGGGGCCGGGCCAAGACCGTGATCCGCGGCGGATGGGGCTACTTCTACGATCGTTTCGCAATCAACAATGTGGTGACAGCTTACCGGTACAATCAACAGGCTGGAAGCCAGTCGGCGTATACGCTTGACCGGCCCGCAATCTTCGACGCGGCCTTCGACACGCAGATCCCAATAGCCGATCTCACGGCAGCCAGCACAAATGCCGCCCAGCGTTACCAGATCGACTCGAACCTCAGGGCCCCGCGCCTGATGCAGACCGCGATTTCGGTAGAACGGCAGCTATTCGCGCACACCACTTTCAACGCCAATTTCGTGAACTCGCGAGGCACGCACGAACTCCGGACGGTCGACATCAACGCTCCTATACCGACGCCCGGCCAGCTCCCGCCCGGCTTGATACAGTCCAGCAACCTCGGCATCAGGCCGTATGGCGATATCGGAGACATCTACAACTTCGAGTCGGATGGGATTTTCAAACAAACCCAAGTGATCGTGGGTGTAAATAGCCAGGTCGGCAAATGGCTTACGTTGTTTAGCCGCTACTCGCATACGACTGCTCATAGCGACACGGATGGGCTCTCGACACTTCCCGCTAATCCATACAACTTTGCGGCGGATTGGGGACGTTCTGTCCTCGACACGGCACACAACCTGTTTCTTGGCGGATCGATTCTCGGCGCACTGGGGGGTCCGATTCTCGCCGTTTATGGTCCTTCACAGCGGAACGCCGTACAACATCACAACCGGAACCGATCTTTATCTTCAGGGACAGGGTACGCCGACTGCCCGTCCGGAAGTAGTCGATTATGCTACGCAGTACAACTCGCCTTTCGGATACCTGAATCCCGACCCGCTGGTGCCAGCGCCGGGCACCTCCAACATGATCGAGCGAAACGCAGCGACGGGGCCGGGCTTTATCGGGTTGAATTTGCGTGTTAGCAAGACGTGGGGATTCGGCCCAACCAAATTCGCAGGACCTTCCGGAGGTGCTCGCGCCGGAGGAGGTGGCGGATTCGGAGGACGAGGCGGTGGTCCAGGCGGATTTGGCGGCGGCAGCGAACACCGGTTTAACCTGACACTCGGCATCAACGCGCGAAATATTCTTAATCACGAAAACTTGAATACTCCAAACGGTGCACTAACCTCGCCTTACTTTCTCGAGTCGACCGGCATAACCGGGGGATACGGGGCAGAGGCAACAGCCAGCAATCAACGGCGGCTCGACATCCAGCTTCGATTCGCATTTTGATATCAAGCATTCGGATGCAAAAAGCGGATCGCAATAAAAGTGAGTCCCGCGAATAGGGCGGCTGCCGGGATTGTAATGATCCAGGCCATGACGATGTTGCCGGCCACATTCCAGCGGACCGCCCGTACTCTTTGTATCGACCCCACACCGGCGATGGCGCCTGCTACCACGTGAGTGGTCGACACCGGCAGTTTGAGCCAGGTTGCGAGCATGATTGAAATAGCCGCGCCGGTTTCGGCACAGAATCCGCTGCGGGGCTTCAGGCGAGTCAGTCGGGTACCAACCGTTCGCACCACACGCCAACCGCCGCTCAGGGTGCCTAAACCCATGGCGCAAGCTGATGCGAGGATCACCCAATGTGGCACATGAAAGCCACGCTGAAATTTGCCTGAGACCAGAACGGCAGTGATGATGCCCATCGTCTTCTGCGCATCGTTGGTGCCGTGAGCGCAGCTGAGAAGAGCGGCGGAGAAGAGCTGCGCGTGCCGGAACCACCGGTCGAGGCGTGCAGGCGTAAAGCCGCGAAACGTCCAATACACCGCCAGCATCAGAGCATACCCGAGCAAGAGTCCGATAAGCGGAGCAAGCACGATAAACAGTAAAGTGCTTGGCCACTTGCCCACAATGAGCGCTTCTCTTCCCGCTTTAGCGACGGCTGCGCCTGCATAGCCGCCAATCAAAGCGTGCGACGAGCTGATCGGCAGAGCGAAAAACCAGGTGAGCAGATTCCAGACAACAGCGCCGATCAAGCCGGCAAGGATCACATAGGGCGTAACGATATGTGTATTGACAAAGCCTTCGCCGACGGTCGCGGCTACGCCTGTTCCGAGTAGATACGCAGCCAGGAAGTTGAAAACGGCGGCCATGGTGACTGCCGCGACGGGGCTAAGAACACGGGTTGCAATTACTGTTGCAATCGAGTTGGCCGCGTCGTGAAATCCATTCACAAAATCGAACACCAACGCGATGCAGATGATGAGGACTACCAGTTCTAGGATCGACACAAGCTAACTGTTCTTCACGGAAACGCTCTGTACCACGTCGGCGACATCTTCGCATAGGTCGGTAGTCTGTTCTAGAGCTTCAATGATCTCTTTCTCTTTCATGAGCCGAAGCGGGTCCAGTTCAGAGCGAAAGAGTCGCCCAACAAAGCCGCGCTCGATTCCGTCTGCTTCGTTTTCCAGACGGTTTACTTCGATGCAGTCTTTCATTACCGACTGATTATGCCGGAGCGCGCTGAGAGCTCGAGCAAGCGCTTTATTGGACTCGTCGATCATTTGACCGAGACGCACCGCCGCTTCGGGTATGGGGTCCAGCCGGTAAGCAACTATGCGAAAAGTCACGTCTTCGATTGCATCGATGACATTGTCGAGACTGGTCGCGAGCGCCTGGATATCTTCCGGATCAAATGGGGTGATAAATGTCGCGCGCAGGCGGTCGAAGATCTGATGGATGATCTCGTCTCCCGATCGTTCGATGGCTTCCATTTCTCTCGAGATATCGCAGACGCCCTCGTATCCGCCTTGCAGTCCCTTATTCAACAGCTCGGACGAGTGGCAGAGAATGCTGACATGCTGAACAAACAGCTCCATAAACTTCTCGTCTTTAGGAAGGAGGTTCATAACAGAATTTCGATTGTCACACTCTTGAAAATAAATGTGTAGATGCGTAAGAGGCCGTAGTGTAGTCTTCGAATATGCTCAGATCTGTTTTAGGTCTTTTTCTGGCAGCCGCGCTGCTGCCGGCGGCACCGCCTTCGGGTGAATGGAAACCGCTATTCAATGGGAAAAACCTCGACGGCTGGAAACATGTCGGGCCCGGCGGAATGACTGTCGAAAATGGACTGATTCGTACCCACGGCGGCATGGGGCTGCTTTACTGGGCGGGCGGAAAGGTAGGCGACTGCGTGATTCGCATCGTGTACAGGATGCGCGATACGAACGATAATTCCGGTGTATTCATTCGAATTCCGAGCGAACCGACGGAACCCTGGATGCCGGTAAACAAGGGGTACGAAGTACAAATCGACAATCATCCCGAGACGGGCGGCGAGGACGAATACCACGTCACAGGCACGCTCTACTCGCTTACTAAGCCGCTTGCGAAGCCCGGAAAGCCGGGACCGGAGTGGAACACGATGGAGATCACGCTCGATGGACCCCGTACGATCGTTGAAGTGAATGGACAGAAAGTAACGGATTACACCGAAGGACAGCCGGTACCTCCGAAGAAGCTGAGCTTCGAGCCAGAACGCGGCCGCCGGCCGGATATGGGGTACTTCGGGCTGCAGAACCATAGCGACAACGACATTGTGTTCTTCAAGGAAGTAGCAATTAGGCCGCTGAAGGCGGGCTCTTCTTCGAGCGAATAGGTTGCGCCCACCCGACCTTTCCGAACGCAAGCCCGCCAAGGCAAGTGACGGACTTGAGCGAGGCATGGGACTGTTCCCTGCCGTTGCAGCGAACATGCTGCAGATGGTCGGCATAGGCCCGTTCCTGACCATCCCACTAATCCTTTCGACCATGCACGGTCCACAGGCGCTAGTGGGATGGATTCTAGGTGCGCTGATTGCTTTATGCGATGGAATGGTGTGGGCAGAACTAGGCGCAGCGATGCCGGGGACAGGCGGATCATACGAGTATCTGCAACAGGCATTCGGGCCGCACTCCCTGGGCCGACTGATGGGTTTCCTTTTTTTGTGGCAAGTCATGCTGGCTGCTCCTTTAACAGCTGCGTCGGGCGGAGTCGGGTTCGCCGATTACACCCGCTATTTATTTCCTTCCATGACCCCGTTCGCGCACACGCTCGTAGCGGTCGGGGTATGCCTAACGGCAACGGTTCTTCTTTACCGGAATATTCGTTCGATCGGTACGATCTCCACTATCCTCTGGGTCGGGCTCATGCTGGCTATGGCCGTGATTATCTGGGGCGGAGCCTGGCACTTTCAATCGAGGATTGCTTTCAATTTTCCGCCGGGCGCTTTCAAGCTTTCGAGTGCATTTTTCATTGGTTTAGGTGGGGCTACGCTAATCAGCATGTATGACTACAGCGGATACTTCACCGTTTGTCTGATCGGTGGCGAGATCAAGAATCCGACAGTCGTCATTCCTCGAGCTATTCTTCTCTCTATCGGAATCCTCGCTGTTCTTTACCTCGCTATGAGCCTGTCGATTATCGGCGTTCTTCCCTGGCAGGAAGCGGTGCATTCTCAGTCGGTCGTCTCCGATTTTATGGCGCGCCTTTATGGGGGCACAGTAGCCTCCTGGATGACATGGCTGTTGCTTTGGGTGGCATTTGCTTCCGTCTTTTGCGTCCTGCTCGGCTTCACTCGCGTGCCGTACGCGGCGGCGGCAGAAGGCCGTTTCTTCTCCGTCTTTGCGAGAGTGCACCCGACCGGGCACTTCCCGACCTTTTCCGTAATCTTCATGGGCATCGCTTCGGCCGCTGCGTGTTTTCTGAGTTTGGAGCAGCTCATAAAGGAGCTGATCATTGTACAGATCCTGACCCAGTTTGCCGCGCAATGTGTGGCAGTTGTTCTTCTGCGCCGTTACCGAACCAACATCCCGCGGCCGTTTTCGATGCCGCTTTACCCGGTGCCGGTCCTGGTGGCATTGGCAGGTTGGCTCTACATTCTGGTCTCGAGCGGCGCTGTTTATGTTTTTATCGGGCTCGCGATGCTCGCATTTGGAATTACGGCTTACCTCTGGCGCGCCAAAAGGTTGGGTGAATGGCCCTGGCAGTGATCCGCTTATCGTGAGCTACGTATGCAGAGAAATGCTTCGCTTGCGCATTCTCATCTCACCTTCGCACGAGCCGCGCATGCGGATGTCCGTACACCACATAAGACAGCCAAGTGGAGTCACCGGTCTTCTTACCGGATTGTTTAGCGGTCTCCCGTGCTTTTCGCGCCGCAACGGCGATGGTGTCTCCCTTGCCTTCCGAATTGCCGTCCCCCAAGAGCGCACCATAGAAACCCTCAGTGAAGGTGCGAGCCGGGCTATCCGTTACGGACCAGAGCGTGCCTACGAAACACCCCGCGCCCCTCGAAAGAAATGCCTGCGCAAATCCACCGATCCCGGTCAGCTTGTAAGTGGCCCGCCCGGCTTGGCAAGCATTCACCACAACTATCGGGCGATTTCCGTCCTTCGACACTGTATTGGCACGCGACTCCACGGTATCCGCCCGAAGGTAATTCTGCGAATAGCTGCCGTTCGGCAACATCTCACCCTTCAGCACTAACTGAGGCTCATTTATATTCTCCGAAGCAGCCATCCCGTGACAGGCAAAATGCAGCAGATCGAAGGCGCCAGGACCCGTAAGTAAATTCCGCAGCGGCCCAGGTTGGGGCTCGGCTTCGGTTGCCTGGAAGCGATCGATAAGAAACTGTTTCTCTTTCGTGGCTTCGGGCAGCGGGTAGAGTCCGACGGCCGGTACCGAAGGGTAATCCGGAACCACGTAAAAGGCGCGACCGGCAGCGACGCGGATTTCGACCGGCGGAAAAGCGTCTGCCTCATACAGCCAGCGCACCAGCCCCATTTCTCCTAGAAATCGGCTTCCTTCGCCAATCGGCTTTCCCGGTTCGGTAAGGTACACGAGCTCCCACGGTATGAACGGTTCTTCCGAAACGACGAAGATGCTATCTAGTTTGTCGCGAGAGTCCCAGAGAATCTGCTGTAGCTCCGATGGCACTAGGGAGCGCAGCAAACTCGCTCCTACGTCTTGCAGTTCCTTTTCAAAATCTTCCGCCTGTCCTTTCGTTGAGACCCAGCGCTCCTCGATGTCGTGATAAATGTTATCGACGAAATTCTGTTGATCGGTGGCAATGACCTTCGACTTGGCCATCTTGAGCAGCTTTAGCGGTTCCGAACGAAGCTCGAAGTGAAAAACCGTGCCATCTGGTGTCTTTTGCTCCAATATTGTGAGCTGGTGCAAGGGCTCCGTTAACAGCGGCGCGTCCATGCTGCGCGTCTCCGTTTCGATCGTCCGCACCGTTGGCCCGGCCGCCGCAACGGCGGCTTTCGCTTCGACCACCATCGGGAATAGCTTGAGAGTGGCCAGCGGAACCTGCCGCTGCCGGATCACCACCCAAATCTCCCCGGCGCCAGCGGCCGTCGGCACGAGTTCGAAATAGAGATCGTCCGTTTGACCGGGCTCCGGCACATCGCGCTCGATCGGGCCGTCGTCATCCACCAACTCCCACCCGCTCTTCGGGAACACTTGGATCAGCAGTTTTCGTCCGGTGTCCACGACGGTCGGACCACTGAGGACCGATGTTCGCCCAATTGCCCGCACCAGCTCTTCCCGTGACACGCTGACCGTGACGGTCGCCTTCTGTCCCATTGCGGTCTGTTCCCGCATCGATGCGTGGAAATAGCAGGTCGCCTGCGGCTGGTTTTCCGGCCTAGTCTCGGGTTGCGCTGTGGCCAACGTCGGCATCGCGCGCCGGGCCATCGAAAGCTCCTCCACTCCCGATGGCTGCATTGCCACGCGGGCCAGCTCGGCCAGATCCGTTGGTATTACGCTCTCATTCGCTGCGGGCACTAATCCCACCGTCACTTTGCCCCGCATCACGACTGTTCTCTTGTCGGGAAAGGCTGCCTTGGACCGAAACTCACTTCCGGTTTCCTGCTCGCTTTGAGCCGGCACGCGCTCGTACTCATGCAAGTCCAGAGAATCGTTTATTGGCAAGGCCGGGTTCGTTTTGACAAGCCCAACGGACTCAGCTCGTTGCATCATCTCGGCCGGCGTGAACGCGTAGTTGTAGACCTCACCCTCGAACGGTCGCTTCACAATCACAAAGCTCGGCGCTTCGCTAACGACCGTTTCCAGCACCTCATCCAGCGTTGCCGAAGCCGGAGTCACTATCACATCGGTATCCACTCCGGCAGGTGCCGAGCTTCCACTGAGCAATGGCGCCGCAGGCGGCAGCGAAAAGCTAGCAGGTTCGGCGACGGCTGCGGGCCCGCGCGTCCGAAATTCGGACGCTTCCGCTTTCGGAACCGCCGGAAGAACAAACCACCTCGCCAGCGCATTCGTAACCTCGGGCCGCGAAAAGTAATTCGTGTGATAAACAAGCGGCGTATTCCCGAAATTCAGCGCATCCCTCACCGCATGCCCGATAGCCGGATGAATCGCCGACATCGATCGCGTATCGACCACGATGTCGTTGGCTGCCCCTTTCATGAGCTGGGTGACCAATCCTTCTGCAATCGCCGCTGCAAATCGGAGAGGCATTTCCTTGGGTTCGACCTCGGTCTCACTTATGATCCGAGGCGCAAACTCCGAAGTGATCACGCAGTAAGTACGGTCCGAAGCGGCCGCAGGCAAATTGATGGTCGAAATGAACTTGCCTTGGGGCGACATCGCGGACAATCCCGGAGCCCCGTCCTCTCCCACACTCGACGAAGCCAAATATTTCACGAGACTTCCCACACCCGAAACAACTTCTTTCGCAATGTGCCCCACCGGGCCCGCGCCTGGAATCAGTGAAAGCGCGCGGCACGCGAACATCGCCATGTTGGTGTAAAGATCCGCCAACGCCTTCCAGTTTTGCTCGTTCGCGAGTTCGGTGCCGCCATTCGTCGCACCGACCAACACCATCTGACCCAACTCCGGCTTCCAGTTGGATTGGGACAACAACTGATCCGCCAGGCTTCGCAGCACCAGCCCACCGCGACTGTGCGCTACCGCATCGATATGCGGCGCAAACGATCCCCACTCGACTTCTTGAAGGGCTGTCAGGATCTGTTGCGCATTCTCGCCCGGATCCTCGCTCAACGTGCGATGGTCGAAACCGAGCACGGCGTCATACTTCGCAAGACAAGCTTGGAGCATCTCCCGGCCCCACGGAGTCGTGCTGAGCGCGCCGAAACCGCCGACCGTCGAGCTGAACGTTCCATGTACGAGCAGAAGAACCTGCGCCGCCCGGTCTTTCGGCAGTGCTGCCGTATCTACCGTAGCGCCGCGCACCCAAAGCGATGAGTCCACCGAGCCGATTGTCACCAGCCCCGGCTCAATGTGGCGTTCAAGAAAACCAATGCCGTATTCGACCGCCAGCCGCGCCACGTACTTCAAAACGTACGCCTTCACGCGATCGAACAGAATATCGCCGAGCAGCCCGCGTTGTGGCTCCCGAGTCGCAGGCCGCGACGCCTGAATCGGAATTTCAAATCGCACCGCTCCGGACGCCTGCGTTCCCGGTCCGCGCCGGACCGCTCCGGGGCTCTCCGGTGAAACCGCTTCCGGCGCAACGGCCTCCGACGGGAGAACCCATGTGTAAACGCCGTCCTGTTCCAGCAGCACCACGGCGCCTTCGGTACCGGACACATCGACATCGAGGTGCGCAGTTTGCACCGCAGGAATCGGTGACGCCGTCGCGCTACGACGTCCGCTGGGCGGAGTCGGGTCGAAACGAGGTTGCAGTTCGACCGTGTCGGTGAGCCGGAGATCTTGCCCGCCCAAAGATGCGAGCAAGGCATCATTCAAATCGTCACCGCCGCTCGATTGTTGCAAAGGCACGGGCCGCGTCGTTCGAATAGGGCTCGCCCGTCGCACATCGGGCGGGACCGCCGTAGGCTGAACAACGTCAAACGTTTCGGGAGCGGTAACCCGCGCCCCTCCGTTGAGCACAATCGAAGGCATTAAGAAATTCTACGTCACAAGAGCGAACTCTTGAAACGAATTTCTTCGGGGAAAACTATTCCCTGCGCTCAGACGAGCAGTTTCTGATTCACGTTGCCGGCGATATCCGTCAGCCGGAAATGCCGGCCTTGGAATTTGTAGGTCAGCCGTTTATGATCGATGCCGAGGCAGCGCAGCACCGTTGCCTGCACGTCGTGAATCGGCACGGGATCGGAGACGGCGTTGTACGAGTAATCGTCGGTCTCGCCCAGCACCGTACCACGCTTGACGCCGCCCCCGGCAAACCACATCGAGAAGCATCGCGGATGATGATCGCGCCCGTAGTTCTCTTTCGTCAAGTGGCCCTGGCAATAAACTGTACGCCCGAATTCCCCGCCCCAGATCACCAGCGTGTCATCCAGAAGTCCGCGCTGCTTCAGGTCTGTTACCAGCGCTGCGGAGGCCTGATCGGTCCCTTTACACTGCAACGCGAGATCGCGAGGCAGGTCGTTGTGCTGATCCCAGCCACGATGATAAAGCTGAATGAAGCGCACGCCACGCTCAGCCAACCGGCGCGCCATCAGGCAATTCGCGGCGTACGTGCCGGGCTTGCGAGAATCGGGACCGTACAGCTCGTAAGTGCTCGCGGGCTCCTTCGACAGATCGTTCAACTCAGGAACCGACGTTTGCATTCGGTAAGCCATCTCGTACTGCGCGATGCGCGTACCGATCTCAGGATCGCCATAGGTCTGCTCCGTGATCCCGTTCATCTCCGACAGACTATCGAGCATCGTGCGCCGCGTTGCCGCATCGATGCCTTCCGGATTCGCCAGAAACAATACCGGGTCGCCCGAAGAACGAAACCGGACGCCCTGATATTTCGAAGGCAGAAAACCGCTCGACCAAAGACGAGTAAATAGCGGCTGATCGCGATTCAGAGCATTCGCCTGCGAGAGCAAAACAACGAAGGCCGGCAGATCGTGGTTCTCGCTGCCCAGGCCGTACGTCACCCAGGAACCCATGCTTGGCCGCCCCGGCTGCATGAAACCGGTCTGAATAAACGTAATCGCGGGGTCGTGGTTGATCGCGTCCGTGTTGACCGTCCTCACGAGCGTGATCTCGTCCATAATCTTGGCGGTATGCGGCAGCAACTCGCTAATCATGGTCCCGTTCGCGCCTGCCGGACCGAACTTGAAAATAGAAGGCGCAACCGGCAGCGAGTTCTGACCGGACGTCATGCCCGTAATGCGCTGGCCTTGGCGAACAGAATCGGGTAGCTCAGACCCAGCCATTTGGGAAAGCTTTGGCTTGTAGTCGAATAAGTCGATCTGCGAAGGCGCACCCGACTGGTGAAGATAGATGACGCGCTTCGCCGTCGGCGCGAAATGAGGAAGATCGGCGAGCCCACCGAACGCACTTGCGTTAGCCACGGCTGTTTCGCCAGCCAGGAGTTTCGGGTCAAGCAACGATGCTAAAGCCAACGCGCCGATTCCCTGGCTGGTGCGCCCAAACAGTTGCCTGCGCGTTAGGCCTTGCTCACACGTATGTTTCGGAGTCATGTTTGCTCAGTTCTTCGTCACAGTCTCATCCAGGTTCAAGATCGTGCTGGCAACCAGCGTCCAGGCGGCCAACTCAGCCGGGTCGAGTTTCGCCGGCGCTGCCGATTCTCCGACTGCGATCAGTTTCTTAGCGGCCGCGCGATCCGTATCGTAGTGAACTAATTCTTTCTTGTACAAACCTTGCAGAATGCCGGATTCCTGCGGTGAAGGGTGGCGGTCCGTTGCGAGTCGAAACACGTAATCGATCCGGTCCGGCGTGGTCGGGGGCGCCTCCGCCAACCCCCGTTCCGCTAAAGCGCGGGAAGCCTCCACATAGGTAGGATCGTTCAGAAGTGTCAGGGCCTGCAGAGGCGTATTCGTGATGCCGCGGCGAGCACTGCACTTCTCCCGATCAGGCGCATCGAATGTCGTCAAGGAAGGATAAGGAACCGTTCGCTTCCAGAATGTATACATGCTGCGGCGATAAAGATCCGAGCCATGGCTCTGAACGTATGTCTGCGCCGAAAAATCGCCGCCGAACGCCATCTCTTCCCACAATCCTTTCGGCTGGTACGGCGAAACACTCGGGCCGCCGATCTTGTCGTTGATCAATCCGCTTATCGCCAGCGCATTGTCCCGAATCATCTCTGCCGGAAGCCGGAAGCGCGGACCACGCGCCAGAAGCCGGTTTTCCGGATCTTTTTCGAGCAGTTCCGGTGTCACATGGGAACTCTGGCGATACACCGCCGAGGTCACTATCAGGCGCTGCATCGCCTTCACGTCCCAGTGCGTTCGAACAAACTCGGTCGCCAGCCAGTCAAGCAGATCCTGGTTGCTCGGCGGGTCGCCTTGCGAACCAAAGTCCTCGGACGTCTTCACGATCCCAAGCGCGAAGTACATCTGCCAAAAGTGATTCACTGCGACACGAGCCGTCAAAGGATTCCCTGGGTCTACGATCCATTTCGCAAGCGTCAGCCGGTTCCGCGGTGCATCGTTCGGCAAAGGAGGCAGCACACCTGGCGTGTTTGGCGATACTTTCTCTTCACGATTCTGGTAATCGCCGCGCTTCAGAATGAAAGTGTCGCGAGGCTTGTCTGCTTCGGCAAAAACCATCGTCGATGGTATCTCGCGATCGAGCTGTTCGAGCCCTTTCTTTAGCGACGTGTAATCTACGTCCAGCTGTTTTTCCGCCGGATTGCCAACCTCTTTCAGAAAATACGTTCGAAGCCACTGCTTCTGATCGTCCGACCGGCGTTCACTCGCAATCTCGAGAACAGTGCGCAGAGGATTCGATAAACCCAACTCATATGCTTCGCCCGCATACAATCGCCGATCGTAAACGCGCAGCCCGGCCAATTGGCCTTTGAAGGGCGTACCCCAATCTTTGTTGCCGATCTCCAACTCTCCGCCCGCGAAGTCGACAGCTTTCAAATTATCGAGCGCAACCGTCGTCCCAACACTCGTGCCATTGATATAGATCTGAATTCCTTTGGCTTTCCCGGACCCATCGTAGGAAACGGCAAGGTGATTCCAGTCATTCAACGCCACGCCTTGCTTCGAATGAATTTCGATACCGGAATCGGATCGCCCGTCGCGCATTCGCACCATCACATTGCAGAGATCTTTATTGCAATAGTCGAGCGAAATTTCGTAGCCCGGGCCGCTCTTCGCTGAAGGTTGATATCGCTGCAAAACGCCCATCCCCGAAGGACCGACCGGCTTCAACCACATCGCGTACGTAAACGCATCGCGACTGCGGAACGCGCCCGTTTTCCCAAAAGAAAGCTGCGGCTCTTCTTCCAGATTGGCTGCCTGAGCTATGCGTCCCTCTGCATAGGCAAGCTTCCCTCCTACCACCTTCGCCGATTCGTCGGAATGAAGCTGGCTGACCAACGAGCCGTCGAGCCGGTAGTCTTCGATCAGACCGGCCGTTACATCGGGCGCTGGGATATCTCGCCGATGCTGTTCCCACACGAGTTCCGCCGCCGCGATCTCCTTGTCCTTTTCCGTAATCGTCTTCAGCAGTAGCGCTCTTGCATCAGCCTGTTTTTTGTTAGGAACTTGCAGAAAGGGTTGCGCGTTGCCTTTATACCCGTCCAGGCCTTTTTCCGCAACGCTATTAAAAAATGCGCCGAAGCTGTAGAAATCTTTCTGCCGTAGCGGATCGTACTTGTGATCATGGCAACGGGCGCAACCGAGCGTAATCCCTAACCATGTCGTCGAGGTGGCCTCGATGCGATCGATCATGTACTCGTTCAGGTACTCTTCCGGAATCGCGCCGCCTTCAAAGTTAATCATGTGGTTGCGATTGAACCCCGTCGCGATCACCTGGGACTGCGTGTGATTCGGAAGCAGATCGCCCGCAATCTGTTCAATCGTGAACTGGTCATAGGGCATATTGCGATTGAATGCGCCGATCACCCAATCTCGCCACAACCACATCTCCCGTGCGCTATCGATGTGATAGCCATGTGTATCCGCATAGCGCGCGAAGTCGAGCCATTGCATAGCCATGCGCTCCCCGTAGCGTGGCGACGCAAGCAGACGATCGACCAACTTCTCGTATGCCTTCGGAGACTTGTCGTCCAGAAACGCTTTCAATTCGGCTGGAGTGGGCGGCAGACCTGTTAGGTCGAACGTGACGCGCCGAAGCAGCGTGGGCTTGTCGGCTTCGGGCGAGGGATGGAGACCCTCGGATTCCAACTTCGCGAGCACAAACTGATCGATGGGCGTTCGGACCCAACTCTTCATCTGAACCGGAGGCAATGCAGGACTCTTTGGAGCCTCGAAGGCCCAATGCCTTTCCCACTTAGCGCCGGAATCGATCCAATTTTTGATCGTTTCTATCTGGGCTGCGGTCAGCTTATGCCCCGAGTACGCCGGAGGCATGCGCATGGCCGCGTTCGGATTGCTGATGCGCAGGTACATCTTACTGTGGGCCGAATCGCCCGCAACGATCACTCCGGCCTTCGTAAAAGCGCCTTCTTTTGTATCGAAATGCAGCCCGGCCATACGATGCTTTTCATCAGGCCCGTGACAAGTGAAGCAGTTGTCGGAGAGAATCGGCCGAACCTGCCGATCGAAGTTGACCGGAGGCGTTGCGGAATCCAGCAAGCTAAAGAAACCGGACGCGAGCAGGGTGAAGCCGACGATCAGGGTTCGCATCTATTTACTTGGACCGAATGCAGTAAGTATATCGAGTTTTAGGAGCTTACGTGTACAGACGACCGTTCAGACCTTACGAAGCTTGCTGACCCGGCCAACTTCCACCCACTCGACCACGTACAGATTGCCGAGATGATCGAAGCAAGCGCCGTGAGGGCAAACAAACTTACCGGGCATAAAGTGGTCCCGGCTCAGCTTGCGAGTTTGCATGTAATCGCTGCCGGAATCGTCGCCCAGGTTGGCGATAATCCGGTTCTCCTTATCCATCAGGGTGACGCGCGCAAACAGATCGGGTATCACCACATCTCCATTCCGATATACATTGAAATGGCACGGCGCATTCGTTCCGTAAAGGAAATCGATGTGCCTGCCATCGAGTGTAAAGCGTTGTATGCGTTTGTTTGTCCGGTCTGCGACGATCAGCATCGGCTCCGCCGGGCGCAAATCTACTATCAGTCCATGTGGACAAAGTAACTGGCCCGCTGCATTGCCTGGACCACCGAAAGTCCGAATGTAGTGCCCGCTTCGGTCGTACTGATTGATATAGCTCGACCCGTAACCGTCGCCTACGTAGAAATCTCCATTCGGCGCGATGGCGAGATTCGTGGGACTGTACTTGATCGGGTTGCCGTCTGGACCCGGCTTGGCGTAAGGTTCGGCTTCCTTTGGATACCCGAGGCTGAAAACCTCCTCGCCCGCAAGCGTGGTCTTGACGACTAAACCCCGCTTGGTATCGCACAAATATAGAAACTCGTTCGTTCCCTCGCGATGGATTGTTAGCCCATGTGCTCCGCCCTTGAACTCGCGTCCCCAGCTCTTAATGAATTTGCCGTCCGCATCGAATATCACCATGCTGTCGGGCTTCTCACTGGCAGCGTTCACCGTGTGGTGAATGTAAATCCGGCCCTGCGAGTCTTCGCACACCCCATGCGTATTGCCGTATTGAATATCTGCCGGAAGCTCTCCCCAGTCGTGCGTGACCTCGTAGGTGTGCTCACCGCTCCCCAAGACCGGTTTCTTACTGCCGGACTTATCGGTCGCGCCGAGAATCAAAGGGGCCGCAAGGCCGGTACCAACTTGCGTAAGAAAAAGACGACGAGTGTTTGTCATGAAAATTTATCCGCAGCGAAAGCACAATATCTGTTCTCAGGCTGCCCCGCAACTACCGATTGAATCGTGAAGACACTCCCTGCCAGACGATCCCCTGGAGCCGAAGGCGCGGCGGCGGTTGTTACGTACAGCGTCTTCAGATCCTCGCCCCCGAAAGCGCAGCTCGTGATGTTAGCGGTAGGCATCTCGATAACCCGGTCCACACTGCCATCTGGCGCGACACGCACAATGCATGCTCCTCCATAGCGGCAATTCCAAAGATAGCCTTGGCTGTCCATTGCAGACCCATCCGGCAGCCCTCGACCGAAACCCGCGAAAAACAGGCGCTCGTTACCGATCTCACCTGTTGCCTGATCGACATCGTACACCCAAATTGCGTTTTCGAGCGTGTCACCGAAGTAGAACTTCGAATGATCCGGGCTCCAGGTCAAGGTATTCGAGATGCCGATGCCACGTTTCCAAACCTGCACTTTGCCATCCGGCTTCACGCAATAGAGAACGCCATCGGTTCCTCCAGCTTCGCCTGGAGAGCCGTCTGCTCCAACGTTATTCCGCATGGAGCCAACCCAAAAGGCCCCGAACGGATCTGCGCGACCGTCATTCAAGCGAACTGCGGGCCAATCAGGCAGTTGGAAATGGTGGTTCAGACGCACATCGGATTCCGGAGTCCATAACATAACGCGGGAACCAAGAGCCACGACTAGCGTGTCCTCCTGGTTCGTAAGCGCGAGCGCCGTCACCGGCTCGTCAAAGAACCAGGCTTTCACACTTCCATCCCGCGAATCGAAGCGGCGTATCAGGAAGCGATTGATATCCGTCCAATACAACGCCTGCTCTCGTTCATGCCAAACGGGACCCTCGCCACACCTGTCGCCTGTAGGCGCCACACAAACGGGCTCACTGATCGTAGCCATATTCCCTCGCTTAGAGTATCTGCTTGGCTTGTGTTCGCGACCAACTTCCTACTGATCTGCTTGAGCGAGTAACCTTTCGTTTCGGGACCGAAAGACACCATATGAAATCTGCTCCTGGAGTACGAAGCGTCCACCCCATCAGTCGGGGTTACTCGCCCCAAACCCTCTCTCTTTTTTTATGGGCGGTAAAAACGGGCAAAATTCCGCTCGCTCTCTTCGCGAACTGGAGCTATTACGCGTGCCGTTCGGGACCGAACCAACCCGATAGATCCCCAGAAAGTGATGAGTGCGTACTGGACGCCTTGCGCCAAAAGAATGTAAGCAATCGCATCCGTTTTGCTAAATCCAAACGGAGTCAGCACGCTGACCGCGACAAACTGGTAAATCCCTACGTAACCCGGCGTGGCCGGTAAAGCGCTCCCGAGCCCGAGCCCTGTAATCAACAAAAGTGCGATCGAAAGCGAAGCGTGCATTCCGAGCGCCCGCATGCCCAAAACCGTACTGATGGCATCGGACAACCAGATCACCGCCGTGAAACCGATGAACGCCGCCAGCCTTCGCGAATCGTGAAAACTCCGCATCCCGACAAGAATCTGCTCCAATATTCCGAACAGTTTTGTTTTGAGCCCGCTCGGAAACGGAATCGCACGAAGGCAAGCTTGACAGAATCCCTGCGCCTTCGGCAGGACAGCAATCCCCAGAGCTCCGCAGATGCCGAGGACAGCGAACGGCGTAGCCGCGTGAGCAAACCACCCGGGCTTTTGCGGAAGCGTCAACAGAACCACCGAACTGATCAACACCAGACTGATCGCGTCACAAAGCCGCTCGGAGAGTGCGGTCGTTAGGACAAAGGTCTTGCTCAATCCCGAAGCGCTGCTAACGATCAGACTTCGAATTACCTCGCCGGCCCGGGCCGGCAGAAAGCTGTTTCCGAAATAACCCGCGGAGGTCGCCCAGAAAGCTGTCGAGACACCAACTGGCGCTCCCGCGCGAAGCAGAACCCGCCAGCGCAAAGCGCGCAGCAGAAGCGCAAATGTCGACACCAAACAGCTGATCGCAACCAGCTTTGTGTCTGCGTGCGACAACACCCGCCAGACATCGTTCCAATGAATGCCCCGCAGGGAAAAGTACAGGAGAACGCCGGCAAATCCCAGCGCCAAAGCCCAGTACAAAAATCGAGATGGATTACGAGGCAGCGATAACCTCCCGGGACGGCTCCCCCGGCGGATACTCGAAGTTCAAACGCTCTTTCTCGATCACATGAGGCCGCTTGAACACCTGGGTATGAATAGCCCCCACGTATTCGCCCAGGATGCCCAAGGAAACAAGCTGGACCGATCCCAGAAAAAACAAGCCGATAACAAGCGGCGCAGTCCCCACCGAGAAGTGGCTCCAAAACGCAAGCTTGTAAACCAGGTACGCAAAGCCTGCCACGATCGAAAGCGCAGCGCAGGCGAATCCGATAAACGTCGCGATTCTGAGCGGCACCTTCGAGAGATTTGTGATGCCAAGCATCGCGTAATCATAAAGCGTGTAGAGATTGTTTTTCGTGATGCCACGCATACGCCGCGGCTGATCGAAAGTCAATTCGTAGTGCGGCAACCCGATCTCCGCAATCATGCCGCGGAAATATGGATTCGCTTCACCGAACGAGCGAACCGCCTCGACAACCCTACGCTCGTACAAACCGAATCCAGTGAAGTTCTCAAACGTCTCGATAGAAGAAAGACGCTGAACCAAGCGGTAATACTGCGTACGAACCCAGAACATGAGAGCATTTTCCCGGCTGGTTTTCTTGATGCAAAGAACCATCGAGTAGCCCTCCTCCCACTTCTCCACCATCTTTGGAATGAGTTCGGGAGGATCCTGAAGGTCGGCAACCAAGCCGATCACCGCGTCACCCTGCGCCTGGAGGAAAGCGTGGAACGGCGAGCGAACATGCCCGAAGTTTCGAGCGTTGACAATCAGCCTGACGTTACGGTCCTGCCTGGCAATCCGCTTGATGATCGCGACCGTGTTATCGCGGGACGCGTTGTCGATAAAGATGTGTTCGTACCGGTAACGCCCCAACTGCGCCATCACTGCTCGGACCCGCTTATAAACTTCCTCTGCGTTCTCCTCCTCGTTGTAGCAAGGAGTAACAATGCTTATCACCTTCTTCTGTTCGAGCTCGGGTTCGACGAGGGAAGGTATGGATTGAAGAAGGTCTTGCTTATCGTTCATGACCAACTGGGTTGGAAGATCGTGCTTCGAGTACGGCGTCGACCAGCTCACGTACTGCGCCGTTCCCTCCATTGTTGCCGGACACGAAAGCGGCACGGCGGCGAACCGCGGGCTGCGCGTTTGCCGGAACAGCGGCAAAGCCGGCAATCTCCATCGCCCCAAGATCGTTCACGTCATCACCCATGAAACAAATCTCGGAAAGCGAGAGAGCCGCGGATTCGGCGAACCGTTTTAAAGCGCTGGCTTTATCCTTACAGTTCTTCTCGACATGAATAATGCCCATCTTGGTAGCAAAGCGATCTACCAGCGGACTATCTTCACCGGAGATCAGCGCGATCGTAAGACCAGCCTTGCGGGCCAACGAAACTCCCATGATGTCCGCGAAGCAAAACCGCTTCCACTCCTGGCCATCGGGGCCCCACCAGACTCCGCCGTCAGTGAGAACGCCATCGACATCGAGCGCAATGGCTCTCAAATGCATCATGCCGGAACAGGAGTCGCACCGACGCGCCGTAACTTCTGAATAATCGGATACTCCCTTTCGAACACGCGCTTCACACCATCGCCCATTGACTGCTCGACCAGACGTATATCACGCACCAGGCGGGTAATCCCGTTTGGCTCAAGCGAAGCGGCCTGATCGCTACCCCACATGGCTCGATCCATGGTGATGTGGCGCTCGACACAGCAACTGCCGACGACCACCGCCGCTACGCTAGTCGGAATTCCCGTTTCGTGTCCCGAGTATCCAACCGGAACGCAGTAGCGATCCTTCAATGTCGGGATTGCTCTAAGGTTAAGTTCGTTGTACGCGGCCGGGTAAGTGCTCGTAGTGTGCATCAGAACGAGATTGTCGTGTCCCAAAACCTCGACCGCATGATCGATCTCCTCGATCGTGCTCATTCCGGTCGAAAGAATCAAAGGTTTCCCGGTAGCTCTGGTATGTTTCAGCAGATTGTCGTCGGTAAGCGACGCCGAGGCGATTTTGAAACAAGGCACGTCGAACTGGTTGATGAAATCGACCGATTGTTCATCCCAGCAGGAAGCAAACCATGGAATCTTAACAGCGTTGCAGTAGGCATCGATATCTTTGTATTCTTCGATCCCGAACTCCAGCCCCCGTTTTAGATCTCCATTCGTGTTCCCAAAAGGGCTCTCGCGAGGCTTGGCGAGTTCCTCTCTGGTGTAAACCACATCGACCGTTCGCTTCTGGAACTTAACTGCATCACAACCGGCGGCAACGGCCACGCTAATCAGTCGCTTAGCGAGATCGATATCACCGTTATGGTTGATGCCGATCTCCGCGATTATGTAGCAAGGTTGCCCGTCGCCAAGTTTCTTATTACCGATTGTGACTGTGTTGATTTCTAATGACATCAGTCCGTCTCCGACCTTGCGATTATGGCACACTTGCTGGCCTTTTCCCGCCCTCTTGTCAAAGCCATTTTACGGAGTATCACCCCAACTTCCGGTACTAGGATAGAGTTGTTTTATGGCAACTGGAGCTCTTTCCAACGCTACCGTTACGCAGTTCCCTCGGGAGTATAAATCGAAGCTTTGCCAAGCGCTCGAGACGATCAATCTCGACGCGGTAGGCCAGGCAATCGAAATTTTGAAAGAGGCGCGTGACAGGAGTCGCCATATTTTCGTGTGCGGGAATGGGGGCAGTGCTTCTACGGCCTCGCATTTCGTTACGGATATGGTAAAGGGCGCAAGTTTCGACCGTGATTCGCGGTTCCGCATCATGGCGCTGACCGACTCGATGGCTACCATTACGGCCTACTCCAACGACGTAGGGTACGAGTGCATTTTCGCGGAGCAGTTGAAGAACTTCGCCCAGCCGGGCGACGTCCTGATCGCAATTAGCGGGTCGGGTAATTCTCCGAACGTGGTCGCAGCAATGGAGTACGCCAACAAGGCTGGTTGCAAAACCATCGCCCTCACTGGCCGTGACGGCGGCAAGCTCGGCCCCTTAGCGAATCTCGAGATTCGGGTGTCCGATTCGCATATGGGCCGCATTGAGGATGGCCATCTGTTCGTCTCCCATATGATCTGCTACTACTTCATGGAACAGTAGCGTCAGCCGCGGAGACCGCATTGCCGGGCGACACGGGTTTAGCTCGTCTTCACGATCGTATCGGCCCAGCCCTGCTTCGTCTGGAAACAATCAGTGCTGGGCCGGTAGTGAACGGAGTAGCTCTCTGTACGGCAGTCTTACTATATTTCGTTCTCACCGCGTTAGCTTCTTTCCGCCAACTCTGGCACGACGAGCTTTATACCTTATACATCGCTACCGCCCACGGCTGGCCGCGTTTTTGGGAGGAGATGCATCTCGATCTCAATCCTCCCCTGGAGTACCTGCTAGCTCGAGGCTCGACCTCCTTATTCGGCCAGAGTAGCTATGTGTTGCGGCTGCCTTCCATCCTCGCGTTCCTTGCTGGAAGCCTCTGTTTATGGCAGTTTGTCCGCCGGCGGTTGAGCGCGAGCTACGGCTTGCTTGCGCTCCTTACAGTTTGGGCCAGTCCGTTTTTCTACTACGCAACCGAAGCGCGTCCGTATGCTTTGCTGATGGGTTTCTTGGGCTTAACACTGCTGAGTTGGGAGTACGCAGTCCGGCCCGGCAGAACCATCCTCTCCGTTTGTCTGCTCGCGCTTTCCGTAACGGGAATGATGCTGAGCCACATGATGGCCGTTCTATATGTAACGCCGTTCTGCTTCGCCGAGCTGGCCCGTAGCTATCGACGTCGAAGACTCGATATCCCTCTCTGGTTGTCGTTACTGGTTCCGTGCGCCATTCCCTTTATTTACGTTCACCTGATGTCGAGATTCGAGGCAAGCGTTTTCCCACCCGTCTTCCAAGCCTCCGTTCGCAGGATCTTTGAGTCTTATTACGGCAGCCTCAGATTAGAGGCGCTCCCCTTGCTGATCGCGTTTCTGCTCGCGTTGTGCGTGAGTCCAAGACCCGGTCGATTGGGAGCGCAAATCGCAAGGCCGATCACCGCGGCAGACATCGCTCTCGCGGCCGGGCTCCTCGCAATTCCCGCTCTTGTGAATGTCGTTCTGATGCGCTCTCACGGAGCCTACTTCGACCGCTATGCGCTTCCCGTTTCGTTTGGATACGGCCTCGTGATCGTCTATATTCTCGCTATTCGTACCAACGTCAGTCAGTTTGCGGCTCTTCTTTTTTCCGGTGTGCTGCTCGCGTTCGTATGTGCCTTTAATCTTGGACCCGGTCTGAAGCAATCTGTTTGGGCCCACCGTTCCGCAAAAGCGCCGGACGTCTATCACCGCATCCTCCGGCGAACCCTGCCGGATCTGCCGCTCGTCGCAGCGAGCGGGCTCACTTTTCTCGAGATGGATCACTATGAAGATCCGGCGACAGTAGGCCGGCTCTTCTACTTAACGGATCGCCAAAAAGCAATTCAGTATGCGAATGCGACGATCTTCGAAGGACTTCCTGCGCTGACGAAGTACTTCCCAATCCGCGCGCACGTTGTTCCCTTCTCCGAGTTTGTTGCCAAGCATCATAGGTTTCTCGTACTAGGTACGCCAGATTACCCGGAAGACTGGCTGATTCGTGAACTGCTCGATACGCGCGAAACGGTGCAGTACATCGGCAATATCGTTAGCCCGTACAAAGACGCCCAGATCTACGAGGTGACGATGGCGGAATTTTGATCATCTATGTCTACAATCAATCCCATGCGCCGCGTTGCACTGCTTCTTGCCCTGACATCTCTCGTCGGTTCCCTCGTTTCTGCTCAGAGCATCCGCTTTCTCGAGGATCGTAAGCTTTGGCTGATCACCACCTCGCACAACTCCTACGCTATGGGCGTTGCGCCCGATGGGCAGGTGCAGCATCTTTATTGGGGCGGGCCACTCTGGCGCACCGAAGACATTCCTTCCGCGGCTACCGCGCGCGACATCTCCTCATTCGATCCTCACCAGATGCTGGAAAACGAGGAATTGCCGGGTTGGGGAGGCCCTCGCTATTACGAACCGGGGCTGAAGATTTCACGCGCGGACGGCGATCGAGATCTTGTCCTTCACTACGCCGGGCAGAAAATCTCCGGCAATGAGCTGGCGATCACTCTCAAAGATATCCACGACAACATCGAAGCCAAGCTTCACTACCACGTTTACCCGGACGCTGGGATCATCAGCCGCTTTGTGACTGTTCACAACGGAACGCAGCAATCATTGAGGATCGACAGCGCACAATCCGCCACCTGGTACATGCCGCCCGGGGAGGGTTATCGCCTTTCCTACCTCAGCGGGCGTTGGGCAGCAGAGACCCAGCTCAACAGAGAACCGATTCATGAAGGAATGAAAGTCCTGGAGAGCAGGTTGGGGCATACGGGACACAATCTCAATCCCTGGTTCGCCATCGATGAAGGCAATGCTACCGAAGAGCATGGACCGGTGTGGTTCGGTGCGCTTGGCTGGAGCGGAAACTGGCGGATCACGATTGAACAGACACCGTATAAGCAAGTACGGGTGACTGGAGGATTCAACACGTTCGATTTTTCTTACGTTCTGAAGCCTGGCGAGTCCCTCGATACACCGCCGTTCTATGGTGGTTTTTCTGCAAATGGTTTCGGAGAAGCATCTCGCCTGTTGCACAACGTCGAACGCACGGAGCTTGAGCCGCATGGTTCAAAAGCGCGGGTGCGTCCTGTCCTGTATAACTCATGGGAAGCGACAGAGTTCAACGTCACCGAGGCTGGGCAAAAAGCCCTGGCGGAGAAGGCAGCGAAGCTCGGTGTCGAACTCTTCGTCATCGATGACGGCTGGTTCGGCAAGCGCAATACCGACCGCGCGGGACTGGGCGACTGGGTCGTCAACCCGGCGAAATTTCCAAACGGTTTAGGAAGCCTCATCAGCTATGTGAACGGTCTGGGGATGGATTTCGGACTATGGGTCGAGCCCGAGATGGTGAATCCAGATAGCGATCTCTACCGCGCGCATCCGGATTGGGTGATGAACTTCCCTGGCCGACCGAGGAGCGAATTAAGAAATCAGCTTGTTCTGAACATGGCTAGGGACGACGTGAAAGAGTACATTTTCGGTGTTCTCGACAAGCTCGCAAGCGAGTACAACATTCGATATTTCAAGTGGGACATGAATCGAACTTTCGCCGAACCTGGTTGGCCCGAGATGGCGCCGGATCAACAGCAGGAGCTCTGGGTGAAGTACGTCTGGAATTTGTATGACATCATGGCGCGTCTGCGGGCGAAACATCCAAATCTGGAGCTGGAATCTTGCTCGGGAGGCGGGGGACGCATCGATCTAGGGGTGATGCGATACGTGGACGAGTTCTGGACCTCCGACAATACGGAAGCGTTCGATCGCCTTCGTATCCAGGAAGGCTACTCTGAGGCGTATACGGCTAAATATATGTCGGCCTGGGTCACGGATGTGCCCAACCAGAACGGTAGAAGCACTTCCCTGTCCTATCGATTTCTCGTTGCCATGCAAGGCGCGTTAGGCATCGGGGCCAATCTGAATAAGTGGTCAGCCGAAGACACACGAACTGCTACCCAAATGGTCGCGCTCGATAAGCGAATTCGAGATACGGTTCAGTTTGGGAATCTTTACCGGCTACTTTCGCCGCGCACGAACGATACGACAGCCAATCAATACGTGGCCCAAGACGGAAAACAGGCTGTCCTCTTTGCTTTCCGCCACTCCCAGGAGTACAATACACCGCCCCCGCTGATTCGTCTGCGAGGCCTTGATACTCGAGGGGTTTATCGACTCGAAGCAATCGATAAGAAGCTTATGACCAAAGAACGCGAACTGAGTGGAGCCTACCTGATGGACAATGGAGTGCAACTTGAACTGCAGGGCGATTTCGACAGCACCGCTCTGCTACTTCACCGTGTGAATTAGACCGGAAAGACGCGTCCTTCTGCTAACGTACTGTTGAGGTATTCGTGAGCACGATTCAGTTAAACAATGAGATCGCAGTCGAACCGACCGAGATTGTTTCCGTAACTCTGGAAGAGAAGGGCGCAAAGATCAGCGCCAAAGTCGTCAGCGTGTCCTCGGGAGACTGGGAAGATCTGAGGGTTCCAGAAGACTCCCTTATCGTTCGTCTGAGCGATGGCGGCGAGTTCGTGATTCGCGGGGAGCAGGAAGCGAAGCGCGCCTGGGATCGGTTGAGAGAAGCCAAGGAGCGCGACAGCCTCAGCTTCGGCATGAATATTACGAGGCGCGATTCCTAAATAGTGACGCAGCAAGGGAGCACGGATTCGCGCTCCCTTGGCCCCAGCTAGCGGCTAGCGCGTTCGATAACTGCATCCGAAAAGCAGAAGTCATCGAACCAACCGCGCGGGGTCCGTGGATAGGACTCCGGATTCGCATACTGCTTTAACGGATCTTTTGCGAAGATCTCATCGATATTCGCAGCAGGGATTGCGGTTCCGGCAAACGAATTCATCGTTCTTATAAATTCGTTTGCAATAATTCCATAACCGGTATTAGTCGGATGGATGCCATCGAGCGAAAAAAGCCCGCCGAAGAAATCCGTGGTTAGAGTCTTAGATCCAACTTTGTAGCCCTTTCTGTAGATGCGATCCACCAACTCATGTATGTCGACCACGACTCCTCCGTGAACCAGGGTTGTGGCAGCAATAATCAAGTTGTAACAGCTGATATATTTCCGTACCATCTTGGCGTCAGCTTGTGTGAGAACGCAAGGTAGGGTCGCAACGCCCAAATCGGGCAGAGGAGCAGGGCAAGCCGCGGGAAGCGGGCCTTTTCGAGCACCGGTGAGGATCTGGTCGATGAAAGTCTGAGCACTGGGTCGAACGTAATCGTCTGGTCCAATTCCCAAGAGCTCCGCAGTGGTTTGGATCGGAAGCTTGGCTTGCGCGGCGATCGTGCTGACCGGTGTAAAGTACGGAACTTCCGTGACATCCGGGATGGTCGCGGTAATGAGACTAGCCCCGGTGTCCGAGAGCTTGCCCACCACTTTCTCGTAGTCTTCTGCGAATTTCTCTACGGGAGTAAGTGCGTTCAATTGCCCGGCGAGCGCAGGAACAAGAGCATCATTGTTTCCCAACCATTCGACGATCACCGTCGGCTTGAGCGCCGTTGCCAGTTCGATTTCAGTAGGAGCGCTACCGTATGTCAACTCCGGAACACCAAGCACAATAGTCGCCCAAAACTGCTCTGGATCCGTCGTTGGCCACTTAGGCCGCAGAGTTAGGGCCGTGCTGACGGTAAGCCCGGGAACAGCGATATTCGTTGGCTGTTTGTCGGGATTATCTCTTAAGAAAGGAATTTGTCCGGAAGCGGGTGCAATAACGACTGGCGGACCTGGGCTTACGAGCTCAAGCCTGTTAGGCACTCCCGGAGGAGGCACTAACGGAAGCACCAAGGGCCAGCCAGCCTGTTCGGCGATGACTTTCGCGTAACCATTGACGCTGCTGCGAAATCCAAAAGTGAAAAGTTTTGCACGCCTGCCGTTAGAGAATCGCCTACAGCCACAAAACGGGTGTGTGCAGGGTCCAGATTCGCTATTGCAGATCCCGATTGAGCATAGGCGGCAGAAGCCAGAATATACAGAAACAAACTTGATCTAATACGCATATTTATCGAGGACTTCCATAATCCAATCTGATTCATCAATATACGTCCATTTCTTTCTGAATTGGACGTACTTAGATCTTATTGACACGAGCAGTAACTTACAAGCGAAGATTTACCGGCTATCGTTAAGGCCCTGCCATTAGATCATCCCGGCGGGTTCTAATTTCGTGAAGCGATATCATTTCTCTGGCGCGGAAAACCGTGGACAGGAGCTAGGGCGCCTCAGAAAGACCGCTGGAGCGGTTGAGATAGGCGCGTCTGTTTTGCGCCTGATAAGAGTTCAGGAGATACATGCAAAAAGAGACTTGTGATATCGGTCTGATTGGGCTGGCGGTTATGGGCCAGAATTTGGTTCTGAACATGAACGACTGCGGATATCGAGTAGCCGTATACAACCGCACCGTATCCAAGGTGGACGAGTTTACCGAGAACGAGGCAAAAGGAACTCAGGTCGCGGGTGCCCACACTATCGAAGAGCTGATTGGTGCTTTGAAGCGCCCCCGGCGCGTCATGCTCATGGTGAAAGCTGGCGAAACCGTTGACGGGATGATCGAACAATTACTTCCGCACCTGGAAAAAGGGGACATCATTATTGACGGCGGAAACTCCCACTTCCCCGACACGAACCGCAGGACCAAGAGCCTGAAAGAGAAAGGCATCCTCTTTATCGGAACCGGCGTTTCCGGCGGCGAGGAGGGTGCGCGAAAAGGACCGTCGATCATGCCTGGCGGCAATCCCGAAGCGTGGCCACACGTGAAGGAGATCTTCCAATCTATCGCCGCGAAAGTCGAGGACGGAACTCCCTGCTGCGATTGGGTTGGCGAAGATGGCGCAGGGCATTACGTGAAGATGGTCCACAACGGTATCGAGTATGGCGATATGCAGCTAATTTGCGAAGCATATCAGCTATTGAAAGACGGTCTGGGCCTTAGTGCCGACGAATTGCACGAAGTGTTCGCGGACTGGAATAAGGGCGAACTCGACAGCTTTTTAATCGAGATCACTGCCGAAATTCTTGCCAAGAAGGACGACGATGATCAACCGATGATTGATAAAATCCTTGACACTGCTGGGCAAAAGGGCACCGGTAAGTGGACGGCCATCAGTGCCCTCGACCTCGGAATGCCGGTTACGCTCATCGGAGAGGCGGTATTCGCCCGCTGCCTTTCCGCAATCAAAGACGAGCGTCGTGGCTGCGTCCAAAGTATTGACTGGTCCAAAGCACGCAATCGATTCGCAGGATCGCAAAATCTTCATAGAGGACGTAAGAAGAGCTCTCTACTGCTCGAAGATGATCTCCTATGCGCAGGGATACATGTTACTCCGCGAGGCAGGAAAAGAGCAGGGCTGGAATTTGAACATGGGCGGGATTGCTCTGATGTGGCGTGGAGGCTGTATCATCCGAAGCCGGTTCCTAGCGAAAATCAAAGAAGCTTACGACAACAACCCGCAGTTAACTAACCTGTTACTCGATAGCTTCTTCAGCGGTGTGCTGAACAACTATCAAGCCGCATGGCGCCACGCCATTATCCATGCGATCGGATTTGGCGTACCGACTCCAGCCTTCTCCACAGCGCTTGCATTTTATGACGGATATCGCAGCGAGCGTTTACCCGCGAATCTTCTGCAAGCGCAGCGCGACTTCTTTGGAGCACATACATATGAGCGTGTCGACAAAGCTCGGGGCGAGTTCTTCCATACAAATTGGACGGGCCGGGGAGGACGGGTCTCGTCCGGTACTTATAACGTTTGAGTCGAGCATCATGCTCGTATTTAGTGATTGGAGAAAAGAATGGGTGAAGGATTGAATATCAGGCAGGATGGAGCGCTGGATTTCGTTTCGGTGGGCGCACTTATACACCGTCTCGATCCGGGCATTATTCCATTTCGCAAAGCAAGCAAGTGCCACATTCACGTAAGTGGCGGCGAATACAACGTTGCAGCCAATTTATCGGATTGCTTTCGGCTTAAGACGGGTCTCGCGACTGCCATGGTGGACTATCCGATCGGCGATTTAGTCGCTGAACGTGTCCGCGGCATGGGCGTCACTCCGTTTTACAAGCATTTCAAGCACGACGGCGTTGCGGGACCGAATATCGCTACCGTGTATAGCGATCAGGGTCACGGTGTGCGCCCGCCAGTCGTGTTTTATAACCGCGCTAACGAAGCGGCGGCCAATTTGAAACCCGGCGACTTCAATTGGCAGGCTATCTTTCAGGGCGGAGTGCGCTGGTTTCATAGCGGCGGAATCTTTGCAGCCTTATCCGAGACTACTTCCGAAGTGATCATTGATGGAATGCAAGCCGCCAAAGCCGCCGGCGCAATCATTTCTTTCGATCTCAACTACCGCGAAAAGCTATGGAACGTGATCGGCGGCGCCAAAAAGGCGGTTGAAGTCATCGACCGCATCGTCAAAAACGTTGACGTTTTGGTGGGCAACGAAGAGGATCTCCAGAAAGGTCTCGGCATTCCTGGACCGGAGGTTGCGGCGAAGTCGAAGCTCGATCCGAGCGCCTTCTTTAGCATGATGGATAACGTCAGGAACAAGCACCCACAAGTAAAGATCGTGGCAACAACTCTGCGCGAGGTGCATTCCACGAATCACCACAGTTGGAGCGCAGTGGCCTGGATCAACGGTCAGACATATACCGCTCCTACCGCCGAACTGGATGTCGTGGACCGCGTAGGTGGTGGCGACGGATTTGCCGCCGGGTTCATCTACGGACTGTTAGCCGGCGTTCCAGATGAGGAGGCCGTAAAGCTGGGCTGGGCCCACGGTGCGCTCTTAACAACCTTCCCCGGTGACACGACGATGGCAACTCTCGAGCAGGTACAAAGCTTCGCCAAAGGCGGCTCGGCGCGGATTCAGCGCTAAGCCCCGCATCTTCGGAGGCGCTCGCGCGAGCGTCTCCGATTCCTGCTTCTCCCAGCCCGGTACAAAGCGCTTCCTTCGAGTGAAGTAAAGTAATCCCACCAACGGTTCAAAATCCGGTGCTATGATTTAGGTCAGAAAGCCTTCTGTCTAGCATGCGGACGCGCAATCTGTGCAGCTTTTTTCTATTCCGCGTCCGGTCGTGGCGCCCCGTTCACAGACTTCCAGTCTCCTTCCCTGCTCTTCTCCTGTTTGCGTTCGCTGCAACGCTGATCTGGGCTCAGTCTGCTTCCGTCGATACCGCTAAAGCCAACTCCTCGGAGTCAGGCGCGGCAAATTCCGTAGCAAACCATGCGCCCCCAGGCGGCGGAACTCCCGTGACAGGCTCGAGATCTGTCGACATTCGTGTAAACCGAACACTCGTTCTCATCAATGTTACGGTGACAGATCCCCTCAACCGCTTCGTAACCGGCCTGGAAAAAGAGCACTTTCGGCTATACGAAGATAAGGTCGAGCAGAATATTACCGACTTCTCGAGCGAGGATGCGCCAATTTCGATCGGCTTGGTTTTCGACACCAGCGGCAGCATGGGCTCAAAGCTTCAGAAATCCCGGCAGGCCGCGGCAGAATTTTTCAAGACAGCGAATCCAGCGGATGAATTTTTCCTGGTTCAATTCAATGACCGGCCGCAGCTGAGCGTTCCCTTTACCAGCGATACAGACAAAATCCAAAGTACGTTAACCTTCACGCAGTCTAAAGGAAGGACCGCGCTACTCGATAGTGTCTATCTCGCGATGCATGAGATGAAGAAAGCGAAAAATCCTCGCAAGGCCGTACTGATCATATCCGACGGCGGCGACAATAGCAGCCGCTACACGGAGACCGAGATTAAAAACGCGGTCCGCGAAGCTGATGTGCAGATCTTTGCGATTGGGATATTCGAGTCGCTGGGCGGTAGGGGACGAACACCGGAAGAAGCTGCGGGTCCGGGTTTGTTGAATGAACTGGCGGATCAAACCGGCGGACGAGAGTATGCCGTCGAAAATGTGGCAGAATTGCCGGATATAGCCGCTAAGATCAGTGTGGAGCTGCGGAATGAATATCTGCTGGGCTATACGCCAAAAAATCGAGAGCGTGACGGGAAATATCGCCGGGTACAAGTAAAGCTGAATCAACCGCGTGGCCTTCCACCTCTTAAAGCATATTTTCGGCTTGGATACTATGCACCGACTCAGTAGCCGGTCGCGGAAGCGATCTCGATTCCCTCTCGCTGCCGCAGCAGCTTTGATGTTTGCGGTAGCCGTTTCTCTTTGGGCTCAGTTCCGTTCAGACACACGATTGGTTGTGCTGCATGCCAGTGTGACTGACAAAAAGGGGAAGCTGGTAACGAATCTCGACCAGCATGCTTTCAAGGTTTTCGAGAACGGACAGCCGCAGCAGGTGAAAGTTTTCCGTCGCGAAGACGTACCGGTTTCTCTGGGCATCATCATTGATGACAGCGGCAGCATGAGCACCAAGCGTTCCCGTGTCGAAGCGGCAGCCCTCGAGCTGGTGCGGAACTCGAACCGGCAAGACGAAGTCTTCATCGTTAACTTCAACGATGACGCTTACCTGGATGTACCGTTCACCAACGACATGCATAAGCTGGAGCAAGGCTTAGCGCGGATCGATTCCCGGGGCGGCACGGCGATGCGCGACGCGATCACCATGTCTCTCGACTACGAGCGGAAGGAAGCCGCCAAGGATAAAAAGGTCCTGCTGATCATCACGGACGGAAACGACAATGCGAGCAATATCTCCTTAGAAAAAGTTGTGGCTCGCGCCAATCAATCCGACACGATCATCTATGCTATCGGGCTATTTACCGAAGAAGAAAAGCACGAGGCGACGAAAGCCAGACGGGCCCTCAATGAGCTTACTAGTGCTACGGGAGGATTGGCGTTCTACCCCAAAGAGGTAAGCGAAGTGCAATCGTTAGCGGTTGAGGTCGCGCACGACATTCGCAGCCAGTACACGATTGCATACACGCCGACCGTGCAGGCGCTTGACGGGAGTTACCGGCAAATTAAGGTGGTAGTCGACGGTCCGGGCAAACCAGTGGTGCGGACCCGCTCCGGATACTACGCTACATCGGAAGCCGAAACACAGAAACGGGCAAGCGCAGGAGCTGAGGTTGACGTGCCAGTTGCCGCCCGTCGTTGATGTGGCGTTTCCTTTGGGTCGCAACCAGAGGCTATCGGTTTCGACCTTGGCGCTCGCCTTACCTGCGCTGGCGTATTGAAACGTATTCAGGAATTCCCGCGGAAACGATCACGCCAAGCTCGTTTTGGAAATTCATTTGGCTTGAGAGAGCCTCTCTTTGGCAGTATCTGCGCTGGGTCAATAGAACGAAAGGGATCGGATAGTTTAGTGCGCGTCACGGCGTCCAGGGAAAGCGGGAGCATCCTGCACGGTGTAGTCGGAAGGTATCTGGAACAAGGCGGCGCTGGGCTCAGCCCGTTGGATATTGCTCAAGCTATAGGTCGACACTCCCATCCGCGGATCATTGTGCTTTGAAAGGACGACGACCTGGAGATCAGGCGCGGTCCAGATCTCGCTTTTCGCGACGATTGGCTGCGTGTTCCCCATTGCGCCGGCCGGAATGGTGCGTGTGATGCCTTTTCCAGTAGCCGCTACACCGCTGATCTGCTGGGATCCCAGATCGGACTCGGTGCGATTCTTAGCATCGGAAGGGATCGGCCCGGTTCCGTCCGGGCGCGTCCACGAGCGATCGCCGGTACGAGGCTTGAACTCCCGCCGAACCGCTACTTTCCGGTCAGCATCAAGCACATAGGCATACCCTGCAACAGGATCGGTTATGAACGTCATGGTGGTACCCGCTTTTTGAGCCCAAGGACCGCCTGAGATATCTTCTTTCATATAGGTTCGACCTTGGCTGTCCCGAGCGACATGTCCAGTGGTCGTACGGCTGATCGTGTTTCCGTCAGCAAGAGTCTGAACTACTGAGTTGGTGACCTCGGCTGTATACGGAACACCCACTACTACTTTGCCGCGATTCAATCCCATGCCCATAGGGCCACCGGGACCTGCGAACCCATGCTGCGCCATTGGCGGGCCGTATTGTGGGTTTGCCTGCGCAGACATTCCAACAGCGGCGCCGAAAGCTGCTACCAATACAAGACTCGTTTTCTTAAACGACACTTTCTTCATCACGAAAACCTCGACTCCACCTCAACCTACTCGCTAAGAACGTGAACCCCCAATGGCTGACCGTCGAGACCTAGCAAGACGTTTGCTAAAACCGTTCTGTCCGAAGAACCGGTGGCTAGCGGATCGAAGATGATCCCTTGAGCAGCCAGAGCAGAAACCGGAACCTGCATCTCGACAATCCGGGGCGCGGTCATGGGCAAATCGGGGTTGGAATACGGGAGCACGAGAAAGCTCTCGCCGTTGACCGAAATGGAATTTGTGCGCAATTGAGAATCGCTCTGGGCGGCATCATGGCCGGATCTGTACAGGCGAGGTGCAAACAGCAAACCGATCAGGACGGCGGCGACCAGGCCCATTCCCCAACCAAAATGCGGCGGCGTCACGGATGAGCTTTTCCGTTTTAACTCGGGCCCTCTAAGCGCGGCAAGAGACTTCGCAAGCTCAAAACGGCCTTCCTGCCCATCTCCGATCGGCGTCATACGTACAAAAGACTCCACCTGCTGGGACAGGCGGGCAAAACTATCTCGACGCGACCTACAGGCCATGCATGAAATCAGGTGAGACCGCACCTTGAAAAACTCGGAATCCGAGAGCTCTCCATCCAAAAACCTGATGAGCAGTCCATTATCCAAATGTTCGTGAACCGTCATATTTTTTCCTTCAACTTCTCGAGACCGCGTTGTACATGCTCGGCAACGGTAGAAACAGAGAGGTTTAGAGTCTGTGCTATCTCTCGATATTTCAAACCTTGCGACCGGAGCATCAGACAGTTCCGTTGCGCCGAACTCAAAGTCTTCATGGCTTCCCCAAGCATTTCCTTCTTTTCCGAGGCGAGCAGCGCTTCTTCCGCGGAGACAGCGGGCGCAATTGGGTTCACAGACGCCGTCATATCATCCAAAAATGTAGTTCTGCTGGAACGAACTGAAGATTGCTCATTCCGAGCCAGGTTATGCGCGACTCGGAATAGCCAAGCGCGCAGATTACTTCGCTCACCACCGGAGAGCAAGTGCAGATGCAGTTTTAGGAAGCTCTCCTGTACTGTTTCGGCAGCGGTTTCGGCATCCAGCCCGAGAAAAATCAAATAGCGGCGCAGCGAGGTCTGCTCCCTATCGTAAAGGTCGAGCAGCAGCTTGGCATTAGCGATGTCTTCCCGGCCTGTTTCCCACACTGAATCAGCCAACGAAAGATCATTCGCCGATGTCATAAAACTCATTTTGCCCTACTTACGTTCCGTTATCTCTTAAAAGCAGCGTAGTAGAGTTCGCGAGGGCCACAAGAGAGTTCTTTAGGGGAGTTGCACTAGGGGTTGTGAACTCTCTTGGGCCTGCCGTCTCGCATGCTATGTATTCGTAAAACAGGTACGCTTCGCAATTTTCCGGTTTCTACGAGTCTTTTTCCATAAAAAGCAGCCTTGCCGAAGGCAGTTCCTTCACATACAATCGTGCAGGCAGGTTATCACGAATGACGGGAACATTGAGCAGCGAAGTGCAAGACCTCCGATATCCGGTAGGGCGCTTCACCCCTCCCCCGCAATTTGACGCTGCGCAGCGCCGAATATGGATTGATGAAATTGAGGCTCTTCCGGCAAAGCTGCGAACTGCCGTCAGCGATCTCACCGATGAACAGGCCGATACGCCGTATCGGGAAGGCGGCTGGACTGTGAGGCAGGTTGTCCATCATCTCGCGGACAGCCATATGAATAGCTACCAGCGGTTCAGGCTGGCTTTGACCGAAGATTCGCCACTTGTTAAAACTTACAACGAGGCAGCTTGGGCGGAGCTGAACGACGCCAGAACAGCGCCGGTCTTTATTTCATTGACTCTGCTAGAGGCGCTACATGTGCGCTGGGTTCTTTTATTACGATCAATGACCGACGACGATTTTGCTCGGGTTTTTCGCCATCCTGAGCTAGGCTCAATGAGTCTGAATAAGGCCCTTGGCCTGTACGCATGGCACTCCAGACATCATGTTGCACAGCTTACGAGTCTGCGATCACGAAGAGGCTGGTGACCTATGGGAGCGTTGCCTGCTCGGTCGATCCTGAATGCGGGAACTCAAGTTGTGGGCTGTATTGACCAAGGAAAGATGAGAAAACGCCTGCGGAAAATTGCCAAGCTGCCTTCGTTCTTGAGGATCGTACTCTTCCGATAAAAGTCCAACATCGTTTCGGAGCGCAAGCAAACGCTCGAAGAGCTCGCGACCCTCATCCAAGCGGCCCTGCTGGATGTAATTATCGGCGAGCCAGAAGCTACAGGCCAGAAAGGCACCTTCGCTGCCTTTCACGCCATCGACAGCCGTGGCCGTATTGTAACGGGCGACCAAGCCATCGTTCACCAGATGCTTCTCGATTGCGGTCACAGTATTCTTGATGCGCGGGTCTTCCGGCGGAAGAAACCCTACCAGCGGCATCATTAGAACGCTTGCATCGAGTTCCTCGCTCCCGTAATACTGAACGAAAGATTCCATCTTCTTGCTATAACCGAACTGGCAAACTTCGCGGTGAATTTCGGCTCGAACTCGCTTCCAGCGATCAATAGGGCCTTTTTCACCAAACTCTTCAATGGTTCGAATAGCGCGGTCGAAAGCAACCCATGCCATCACCTTCGAGAAAACAAAGTGTCGCCGCTGACCGCGGACTTCCCAAATGCCGTCGTCGGGCTTAGACCAGATTTCCTCCAAATGTGTGACGAGCGCCACTTGCAGGTCCCAACCCTCGTCGGACGCTGCCAAACCTTTACTGCGTGCCAGATAGAGGGAATCAAGCACTTCACCATAAACGTCTAACTGTAGCTGTTCCGACGCCGCGTTACCGATGCGGACCGGCGATGAGCCCTCGTAGCCTGGAAGCTCGTCTAATTCAAACTCGGTTAAACGGCGTTCCCCGCCTACACCGTACATAATCTGCATGTGTTTCGGATTACCGGCGATGGCCCGCATCAACCAATCGCGCCAGGCTTGCGCTTCTTCCGTGAAACCCGATTCGAGCAGCGCAAGCAAGGTGAATGTCGAGTCTCGAAGCCAGCAAAACCGGTAATCCCAGTTGCGTACGCCCCCAATTTCCTCGGGCAAAGACGTGGTAGCTGCCGCAACGATACCTCCCGTTTGATGGTGCGCCAGAGCCTTCAGCGTGATGATCGATCTAAGTACTGCCTCATGGTAAGCACCCTTGGGCACATGTTTACCGGCCCACTTGGTCCACGAATGCGTCACATGCTCGACAGTCTTGGGCACATCCGGCTGGTCGGGCTCATTCCGGTGGGAATTGGACCAGGTCAGAATGAACGGAACTTCCTGCCCTTCCTCCACAAGAAATTCTGCCCGCGTCATCAGATCTTCACCACGCATCGGAACAGGTGTTGCAATTGTCACTCGATCCGGTCCGGCAATTGCCTGGATGCGTCCATCGGAAAGATGGTGCACCCAAGGAATGACCGTGCCGTAATCAAACCGCAAGATCAGTTCCATGTTCATGGCAACGCGACCCCGCAACCCCCGAACGAGCCGAATCACATCTTGATGCTCGCCCCGGCGGTCCATACAGTCGATCAAAACAACAGTGCCCTCTTGGGTGGAAAACTCGGTTTCAAGCACCAGAGTGCTTGGGCGGTAACGCCGCTTGATAACAGGCGATTCAGCCGCCGGCCCGATAAGCCAGCGTCCGTTGTATTTGGAGCCTAGCAGCGAGGCAAAGCAGGCTGCTGAATCGAACCGGGGGAAACTCAACCAATCGATAGAGCCGTTACGGCCCACCAGGGCAGTGGTCGCGTTATTTCCGATGAGCGCATAGTCTTCAATTAACTGTGCCATGCCAAAATGTCCTCACCCCTTAATTGGCAGAGAAGTCGATCACCACTTTTATGTCATCGGGGTGCCGCACCAGAGCGTCTTCGAATTTCGCAATCGGAACACGGCGTGAGATAAGGCGGGACAGCCACTTCCTGTCAGCTTGCGCCAGCGCCTTTTCCGCGAGCTCATAGTGCTTCCGATTTGCATTGACAGTGCCGAACACGACCGAATTTTCAAGCACCATGGTCCTGTTAATCATGCCCAGATCGAGCGTTTGGTTCTGATCCTTTGACGACACTCCTGTGAGACAGAGAATTCCGTCATTCCCGAGCTGCCCCATTGCCTCGGCGATTAGCGTTGAAACCCCGGTGCACTCGATCAGGATGTCAGGCAGGAAACCGACTTGGTTTACCGGGCCGGTGTGATACGTCCCGCCTAGATCGCGAACGAGTTCGGGTTTCAGACCTCCCTGAACTTTGTCGAGAACGTGCACCTCCAGCCCTCGCTGCTTACCGAAGAGAGCGGCCAAAAGTCCGATCGGTCCGGCCCCGGTAACCAATAAAGTCCTAGGTTCCCATTTAGCGCGTTCCCCAATCCGGGCGATGTGGTCCCAGGCTTTCGCGAGGATGGTAGCCGGCTCCATTAACACTCCCACGTCCCGCAGATCCTCATTAAGACGGACGGCAAATTCCGGGTACGTGCGCCAGCGCTCACACCCAAAGCCGTTGCGCTCCTTTATGCCGCGTTCGGTGTATTTGCCGTTACGGCACATATCCCATTCGCCCACCGCGCAAGCAAGACAAGGCACAGGATCCGGATGCCGTACGATGCCGACGATCAGATCGCCTTTCTTGAATCCACTTCCCTCCGGAGCCTCTTCAACCCGGCCAAGCGACTCGTGTCCCAGAACCAGGTACTCGTATCCAGGCGCTGCAAAACCATACTCCGCGGAGATCAGTTCGAAGTCGGTGCCGCAAATTCCTAGCTCGAGAGCGCGGACCAGGATCGGTCCCTCATTTGGAGGCGGCTCAGGTATGTTCTGGACCGACGCCGAATTGGCCTTGCCGGGAATAATTGTGATTGCTTTCATGGTCTCTTGTCTTTGTAATGATCTAAGCGGAACTGCCAACTATCCTATATCCACGGTTCACTTAAGGCGCACGGTTTGTAGATGGGCCCTTTGTCCGTTTTGTGACACGGATCAGTCAATCTCGCCGATTTACCATACAGATGGATGACGATACGTGATAAACGAGAACCCCGGAGATGAAGGCGCTGGTTAAAGCCGAAAGCGCTCCGGGTTTGTGGCTGAAAGACATCGTCGAACCCGCAATCGGAATCAATGACGTTCTGATTCGTGTCTCCCACACAGGTATTTGCGGTACAGATCTGCACATCTATCAGTGGGACGATTGGGCACAAGCAACAATCCCGGTCCCGATGGCAATCGGTCATGAATTTGTCGGCGAGATTGTTGACGTGGGATCGAATGTAAACGATTTTCACCCCGGTGAAGTCGTGAGTGGTGAAGGGCACGTCGTCTGCGGTCGATGCAGAAACTGCCTGGCTGGCCGGCGGCATCTGTGCGCGCACACGCAGGGGGTAGGCGTGAATCGTCCGGGAGCTTTCGCCGAATATATAGCTCTACCGATGACAAATATCTGGCGGCATCGGGATAATGTCGACCGCGAGATCGCTGCGATCTTCGACCCCTTTGGCAACGCCGTGCACACCGCCTTGTCTTTTCCCGTTTTAGGGGAAGACGTTCTCATTACTGGAGCCGGGCCGATAGGCTTGATGGCGATTCCGGTGGTGCTCCATGCGGGCGCCAGATACGTCGTTGTGACGGATCTAAATGACTGTCGCGTCGAGCTTGCTCGAAAACTGGGTGCGACCTTGGCAGTCAATCCGAAGCAGACTTCTCTCGGTGAGGTTCAAAAACGGCTCGGAATGCAGGAAGGTTTTGATGTTGGTCTCGAGATGTCCGGCAGTTCCGAGGCATTCCGGCAGATGATTCCCAACATGAGTCATGGCGCAAAAATCGCCATCCTCGGCATACCGGCCGGGGAGATGGCGATCGATTGGCGAGACGTTATCTTCAACATGCTCACCATCAAAGGCGTCTACGGTCGAGAGATGTACGAAACCTGGTACAAGATGACGGTGATGCTCGATTCAGGTCTTGATCTGAAGCCGGTCATCACTCACCGGTACTCTTACCGCGACTTTGAAAAGGGCTTTGAAGTTATGCGTTCGGGCGGTTGCGGGAAAGTAATCCTCGATTGGTCGGATATCTCTTAGAAGCCTATGAAGACCAGCGTTTTCGATCTGTTTAAGATCGGGATTGGACCCTCCAGTTCTCATACCGTCGGTCCGATGCGAGCAGCAAATCAATTCGTGGCTGATCTGCAGTCATTTGGATTTCTGAGCAACACAGCGCGAGTGCAGGCCGAAATGTATGGATCGCTCGCGCTAACCGGCATTGGGCACGGGACCGATCGTGCCGTGCTTTTAGGGCTATCGGGTGAGAAGCCCGAAAATGTGGAGCCGGCTCAGGTCGAATCCATTCTAAACAGAATTCGTTCGGAAAGTGTCCTGCGTCTAACCGAGAACCACTCGATCGGGTTTAAGGAAGATACAGATCTTCTCTTCCGCCGGGATCTGACGCTTCCAGGCCATCCAAACGGAATGCGTTTCTCCGCTTTCGATGGCGAAGATCGCCTCCTGACGACGGAAATCTTTTATTCGATTGGCGGCGGATTCATTTTGAAGGAGGGTGAGACAGCAAGAGAACGGGACATGCTGCCGGTTCCACATCCCTTTTCGAATGGGGCAGAGCTTCTCGAGCAAGCTGAAAGTCTGGCAGTGCCTGTCTGGAAACTCATGCTCGAGAACGAGAGCGCTCTGCGGACGGAAGCGGATGTTCGATTGGGGATTGCTCGGATCTGGTCCGTGATGGATGCCAGTATTGAGCGGGGTCTCCATACCGAAGGTGTTCTTCCGGGTGGTCTGAATGTTCAGCGAAGAGCTCCGCGTTTGCTCCGGAAGTTGGAAAGCGGAGACACCGACGACCCATTTCGAGCCATGGATCAAGTCAATGTCTTCGCGATCGCAGTAAACGAGGAAAATGCAGCTGGCGGACGCGTGGTGACAGCGCCCACGAACGGGGCCGCCGGTCTTGTTCCAGCGGTGGGCCGGTACTATCGGCAGTTTGTACGGGGCGCTTCCGATGAGGGCCTCCTGCGATATCTGCTGACTGCCGGCGCTATCGGAATTCTGTACAAAGAGAATGCCTCGATATCGGGAGCTGAAGTTGGCTGTCAAGGCGAAGTTGGTGTAGCTTGTTCCATGGCTGCCGGAGGCTTGGTCGGCGCGCTCGAAGGGACGAATGCCGAAGTGGAGCACGCGGCGGAGATCGGTATGGAACATCATCTCGGCATGACATGCGATCCGATCGGCGGATTGGTGCAGATACCCTGCATCGAGCGCAACGCATTCGGAGCGGTCAAGGCGATTAACGCGTCTCGTATGGCAATGCAGGGTTCCGGCGAGCATAAAGTTTCTCTCGACGAAGTGATACGGACGATGTACCAGACGGGTCTCGATATGCAATCACGATATAAAGAAACATCGCTTGCCGGACTGGCCGTTAACGTAAAGGAGTGCTGACCAAACACACTTATGTTTAAGAATGTAGAGCCGTATCTACGGGAGAAGATCCACGGCATCGAGCAGGCCGGACTTTTCAAGCGAGAGCGAACGATCGAGACACCTCAACAAGCCGAGGTTAAGGTCTCCGGTGACTCGGTTCTGATTCTTTGCGCCAATAACTATCTGGGTCTGGCGAACCATCCGGCTATCGTCGATGCAGCTCGTCACGCGCTCGATGAATGGGGATATGGATTGGCCAGTGTGCGTTTTATCTGCGGCACGCAAACGGTTCACAAGCAGCTGGAAAAACGGCTCAGTGAATTTCTCGGTACCGAGGACACGATTCTTTACAGCTCTTGCTTCGATGCAAACGGCGGGCTCTTCGAGACTCTTATGGATCCCGAGGACGCCATCATCTCCGACGAACTGAATCACGCAAGTATCATCGACGGTATCCGACTCTCCAAAGCTGCCCGGTTTCGCTATAAGAACGGCGATATGGCAGATTTGGAAGCAAAGCTGAAGGAGGCAAGTTCTGCACGCTACCGGCTGATCGCAACCGATGGTGTTTTCTCGATGGACGGCTACATTGCTAAACTTCCGGAAATCTGCGATCTCGCGGACAAGTATGACGCCATGGTGATGGTCGACGACTCCCATGCCGTGGGATTTATGGGCAAACACGGCCGTGGCACGCACGAATTTCACAATGTTGTCGATCGCGTGGACATCATTACGGGAACGCTTGGAAAGGCGCTCGGAGGCGCAAGCGGCGGGATACACGAGCGGGCGCAAAGCGGTTATCGATTTGCTGCGGCAGCGCTCTCGCCCCTATCTCTTCTCAAACACGCTCGCTCCACCGATTGCAGCGGCATCTCTGAAAGTGCTGGATCTTTTGACTGAATCGAACGAGCTACGCGAGCGGCTCTTTAGCAATACGCGGTTTTTCCGCGAGCGGATGGCGGCGAATGGATTCGACCTTTTGCCTGGGCAGCATCCTATAGTCCCTGTGATGTTGGGCGATGCGGCGTTAGCCACCCGCATGGCGGATGCCCTGCTCAAGCGCGGAGTCTACGTAATTGGCTTCTCTTTCCCTGTGGTGCCCCAGGGCAAGGCGCGCATCAGAGTGCAGCTGTCAGCAGCTCACACACAAGACGAGCTGGCGTTTGCCGCCGAGCAGTTCGCAATCTGCAAAAAAGACTTAGGCATCTGATGAAAAGCCTCCTTTGCTTGCTAGCCATGTGCTCTTTACCCCTGGTGCTGATTGCGCAAAATGCCGAGCACCCCGTTCTTCCTTTGTGGCAAAACGAAGCTCCTGGCGCAAAGGGCACGGCGGATGAAGATAGGCCGACCATAGCTGTCTACAAGGCTTCCGGTGAGAACAGAGTGCCTACCGCGGCAGTCGTTTGTCCGGGCGGCGGCTATGTCCATCTCGCGATGGATCACGAGGGTATCCAGATTGCGGAATGGCTGAACAACTTGGGCATTTCTGCCGTGGTCTTAAAATATCGGCTTGGCCCCAAGTACCACTATCCAGTCGAGCTCTGGGACGTGCAACGGGCGATTCGGTACGTGCGCGCACATGCTACCGAGTTCGGCGCTTCGCCTGACCGGATCGGCGTTTGGGGATTTTCGGCAGGAGGGCACCTTGCTTCTACAGCCGGCACGCACTTCGACGAGGGTGACCCTAAAGCTTCCGACTCGATAGATCGTCAGAGCTCGAGACCTGATTTCATGATCCTGGCGTATCCGGTAGTCACGATGGAAGAGCCGTACGTTCATCGCGGGTCACTGCATGCTCTGCTCGGTGACAATCCCGATCCGAAGCTGGTCAAATTGCTATCCAATGAGACTCAAGTTACGGCTCGAACGCCGCCTACGTTCCTGTTTCACACAAGCGACGATTCAGTTGTGCCGGTAGAAAACAGTGTCGATTTTTATCTCGCCTTGCGGAAAGCCGGTGTTCCGGCAGAGATGCACATTTACTTGAAGGGCAAACACGGCGTAGGTCTCGCTCAAAACGACCCTGTCTTGCGAACCTGGCCGGATCGCCTGGCTGACTGGCTCAAGGTCCAAGGTTTGCGGTAACAAGCGCGTAACAAGACGATCAATGGACAATAGCAGGTGTCTCATGCTTAGTCATCGGTTTTAGGATGTCATCCAAGATTGCCGGGGTGTTTGCCTTACGCGTCAAATGAGGATATTTGACGCCTTCATGATAATCGAGCCGGACTGTTTTGAAGAACCCGCTGTTTTCAGTGATGAGTTCGATTGCAGGGCCCTTGCCTTTCGCGTCCCGAACGGCTTGTCGAAAAAGCTCGTCGGTCGCACGGCGACCGTTCACGGCGATGATTTTCATATCTGGTCCAAGCCCAGCAGCATAGGCTATGGAGCCGACCAATACGTCAGTAACCGTATTATCGGAGATTCGCAGCCCCAGCGAATACCAGGCGTCCACGCCACGATCGCGTGATTCCGCAGCGCGTGTGAAGTCATTGGGCTGGTCGGTGAACTCGATTGCATAGCCGCCGCTGACGATGCCGTTTAGCGGTGCGTGAGAAGATTTCGAACTGATGCGGTCGCGGAGAAAACCGGCCCAATCGTATGGCTCAACAGCATTGAGGTTTGAGACCACGTCGTCAAAGGTGTACGAGAACACTTCTGGTGGGGTATCCCCTCGGGCGCCCAGAAAACGGGCACAGAAGTCGTTGAGCGACTTCTTACCGTGTGAGGCTTTTCGAACGATAGTGTCTGCTTCGAGCCAGATGAGTTCGCCTTCGGCATAGTAGTCCACCGAACGCCGCCAATTGTCCCACTGCTGACTGGTTGAATAAAGGATCTGCGCGGATACCGCGGTGTCCTCGAGATTGCGCCACGTGCGGCCAGGCCGGTGATCCAACTCAGCGGCGGATGCGGCGAGATAGGCGCGGTATTGATCGGCAGTCCAGATTCCGCTCCGGGCGGCAAGAACGTCACCTAAATATTGCGTCAGACCTTCATAGACCCAGAGAAGTTCGCCTTTCATCGGTTGGCTGTAGTTTGACGTAGCAAGCCCGGCGGGGCGGCGAAATTTACCGTTCCAAGAATGTGTGAACTCGTGCGGCAGGAGATCGCCGTTAAGCATAGCAAGATCGTCGTCGATAAGCCCTTTGGCCTCCACACGATCGTCGCTCGATTGATGATGTTCCAGGCCGAAGTGCGCAACGCTGTCGCTCAGAGTTAACAAAAAGTGATAACTGTTGTAATGACGCGAGCGGTAGAGAGCGCCGGTCTCGCGTACAAGATTGCTCCACTGCTCGATCTGCTCAGAGCGGATGTTAAGATCTTCCGGACCGTCTCCGGCCATATCGAGGAAGTGTTTCGGGGAAATCTCTGGCGCGAGGGGAACCTCTTTGAAGAAAAGCCCGGCGAGCAAAGGGGAGTCGACCAGGGTCTCCAAGGTGACCGGCTGAAAACGAATGGTGTTGGCTTGAGTCGATGATGGTGTCAAAGCGGTGCCGAACTTCCAGCCCTGTGGAAGAGTGATAGATGGCTCAAAACTAACTTGCGAAGAGGCTGAGCCGGCGGGATAAAGAGCGACTTCGTTCCAACTAACAACAGCAAGGTTGGGACTGGTGGAGGCACCCGCGGAGAAACCTGCCGGGGCGGCGGTCGCGAGGAAATCGGCTTTGGCGTCGAGCGTTTCCACGCCCGCGGGAACAGTCAGGTGAAAAGCGAACATGTTCACGTCGTCGCGCCTCCACTCGAGTGTTTGGCCGTTCGCAGTTACGACGAGACCCGCTAAGTTGTCGATAGGGCCGCTCGGAGAGTGTTCGCCGGGGATCCACTGCGGATACTCGAGAGTGAGCGGACCAGGTTTGACTGGGATTCTCAGATGAGCGTGGAGAAATTTGCGCGGCGCGTCGCTGAGATCGAGAGAGAGTTGGATGGCAGAGTTGGCCTGCGCTGAAAGAAAACCCGGGAAAAGCAAGAAGCCAAAAAGGAGAGAAGAGAGCCGTAGCAATCTTCAGGATAAACGGCGAGGCAAGATCCGCGGTACTAGAGGCGCACGCGGATCCAAAGGCGTTGTTACTGGCTAGTTATCGACAAAGCTTTCTTTTCAGAGCTAGCGGGACTAAGAAAAGCGCGGAAAGTAAAGCCGAGGCCGTAAGTCGAGGGCTCCGGAGTCGCAGTAAAGCTGGTAATGGAAGCGGGCCCGACCAATCCCAAACTTGGAATGGTTACTTGATTCGGACCAAAACCGGCAATGCTCAACGCGCCGTTATAGTAGTAGGGACCTAAGCTCGGTATTGAGTTGGTAAGCAAAGAGAAATCGAAGGTCTCGGGGAAGTAAACAAAGCTGCTGAGGTCGTTCAATCCGTAGACCCAGCGAGCGGTGCCCGGACCGTGGCTTGGACTAAAGATGTCGGTGAGAGAAAAGGCCGTAAGGTTGACAGGACTGAGCGGCGCCGCAGAGGTGGTATAGCTAAAAGAACCAAAGCCACTCAACTCAACCGGACCTCCCCCAAACGGATCTGGACCCATACCGTCGAAAGAGAAGCTGTAGGTTGTTGCATGAACCGGAACCGCCAGGCTTACCGCGGCGAGAATGCCCGCGCAAAATGTAAAGTTCTGCAAACGTCTAAAATTCATTGTTGATCCCCTCGATGTTCGAGCCCTGGCAACCCAGGAGGCTCACCGGAACAGTCTACACCTCTTGGCCGGGCACGGGAAGGACTACTTCGGCGTGACTGGACGCGCAAACCAGGCGGTTTATTTCGGACCCAGTTGACGAATTTCGCGATATCGGGATGACCGAGAAGGTGGTCGACCGTGTTGTAGGTCGCCGCAAGCTGCTGTTCACTCAAAGCGCTGTGCACGAACTTGTGACAAGCGCGGCAAAGCAGGGCGAGCCGGCCGGTGAGTTCGGATTTTTCGAAGCTGCGTTTGGTTTGCCGCTTGCGATGACGGGCACGAGGAATCAGGTGATGCCGGGTGAGTTCGATCTCGGTGCGCTTGCATAGCTCGCAGCAGGCTTCGGACACACTTTTTGGATTCGGGAAAAATGGTTCAGCTTCGAAAAAGTAGACTGATGGTTTGTGGTCGGTTACCTTTCCAGATAAACAGACGGACGAAGAGTGCCTGATTGGTGAGCTCTGGGCTTGCGGTACTGTGGGGATCATCGAAGAAGAGGCCGGATTGCGCGCTTTCTTCGCGGATGATGTGGATGTCGCGGCTCTCCGCAGGCTGGTTGAAGATCATCGCGGCGATGTAAGGCCGGAGTCGGCAGAGATGACGCGCTCGTTTGTACGCGAGGGTTGGGATCCCATTCTGGTGGGCGAGCGATTCTACGTTGCGCCGCCCTGGGTAAGGGGATCAGTGCCTTCCTCGCGGATGCGGCTCGAGGTAGACGCCGCTACGGCATTTGGTACGGGCCGTCATGAAACAACACAGCTGTGCATTGAAGCGATGGAACGGATACTTGGACCCGAGGATTTGGTGCTGGATGTGGGCTGCGGGTCTGGAATTTTATCGGCAGCTGCCGGATTGCTGGCGGCCAGGAAAATTTTCAGCTGCGACATACATGAGGATGCAGTCGCGACCGCACGGGAGCATGTTGATACGCCTGTTTTCCTCGGCTCGGCCGATGCGATTTCGAGCGCCACGGTGGATCTCGTGCTGGCAAACATCAGCGCAACTGTTCTCGATACGCTTGCGTTCGATCTGAGACGTGTGGTTAAGCCCGAGGGGCTTCTGGTTATTTCCGGGTTCGTCCACGAGAAAGTACCTGAATTTTACCGGCCGAAGGAGGCCTATACGCGAGGCGATTGGCTGTGCTGGATCTGCGGGCGAGAAGACGTCTTGGCCGATCTTCAACCCTCTGATGAAGGTTTGGTGCATAGAGCAGAATGGTGGCTGTAATGGCTCATCCCGGCTAAAATGAGAAATCGCGGCGAAGCATTGAGATGACCGTTCAAAAATCTGTCTGCGCGCTGGATTGCCCGGATTGCTGTGCGCTGCTCGTGAATGTCGACGAACAAGGCCGAGGCTCCCGGCTGCGCGGCGATCCCCAGCATCCTATCACGCGAGGTTTTCTCTGCGGGAAGGTTGCACGTTATCTCGAGCACGAGTACTCGCCTAACCGTTTGCTTTATCCCCAGCGGCGAATCGGAGCAAAAGGAGAAGGGCGCTTTGCCCGCATCGCATGGAATGACGCGCTCGATGAGATCGCGGCTAGACTGAAGCAGGTCATAGCGGAACACGGCCCAGAAGCGATCCTGCCTTATAGCTATGCGGGCTCAATGGGCCAGTTGAATGCGAACGGCATGGATCGGCGCTTTTTTCACCGGCTTGGCGCTTCGCGCTTGGACCGAACAATTTGTTCCGCGGCTGGAGGGGCCGGTCTTCTCGCGGCGATGGGAGTGAAGTATGGGACAGAACCCGAACAGTTTCGACATTCAAAGCTGATTCTGGCCTGGGGCGCAAATATTCTTGCGACCAATGTTCATCTGTGGCCGTTCATTGTGGAAGCGAGGCGCAATGGCGCAAAGTTCTACACAATCGATCCGGTACGGCACAAAGTGGGGGAGCTGGCAGACAAGCACTTTTCGATTCATCCGGGCTCAGATGCGGCGCTGGCGCTTGGGCTGATGCACGTGATCGTTAGCGAAAAGTTGTACGACGCCGATTACGTCCGAAGCTATACCTCAGGTTTCGACGAGTTGGCGAAAAAAGTCATGGATTACAGCCCTGCGCGAGTAGCGGAACTGACGGGGATTGCAGCCGACGAGATTGTTTCGCTCGCCCGAGAGTACTCGGCGACGCGCCCATCGGTAATTCGGCTGAATTACGGCGTGCAGCGATCGGAGCGCGGGGGAATGGCGACGCGCTTGATTGCTTATCTGCCGATTCTGACTGGGGCATGGCGCCATGCGGGTGGGGGGTTGCAGCTGAGCACTTCCGGCGCGTTCCTGTTCAACAAACAGAATTTACAGAGGCCGGATCTGCAATACGTAGCGCTCGGACGCGAGGCCCGGGAGTTGAATATGTCGGAGCTTGGCCGCGTTCTAACGGACGTAAAGGATCCGCGGGTTCACGCGATGGTGGTTTATTGTTCGAATCCCGCTGCAGTTGCACCCGACCAGAACCAAGTGCGCGCAGGTTTGAGACGGCAGGATCTCTTTACGGTTGTCCTCGAGCAGTTCCAGACGGATACGGCGGATTTCGCAGATGTTGTACTGCCGTCGACTACGTTTTTGGAGCACACGGATGTGTACTTAGCCTACGGACACTACTATCTTCAAATGGCCAGACCTGCTTTGCGGGCGCCAGGCGAGTGCCGTTCGAACGTTGAAGTTTTTCGTGAATTGGCTAAACGCATGGGGTTTACCGACGCGTGTTTTGACGAGTCGGAAGACGACATGGTGCGCGGGCTGCTTGCCTCAGGGCATAGATTCTTTGACGGGATTTCGTTGGAGCGTTTAGAGCAGGAGCGATCGATTCGGCTAAACATCTCACCGGCCGGCGAGCCGTTCCTGCCATTTGCGAATGGGAATTTCGGGGCAGCGTCAGGCAGGTGTGATTTCGATGCCGAGACGATCGGCTACGAACCCCCGACGGAGTCGCGCCGGGGTGATCCTGCGCTACGAGCGCGCTTTCCGCTCGAGCTTCTATCACCCAAGAATCACAACAGCATGAACTCGACTTTCGGCAATCAGACGGAACGGGATCGTGAGACTTCTGTCGCCACGCTGCACCCCGAAGATGCAGCCGAACGAGCGATCACAGGCGGAGACACGGTCCGAATCTTCAACAAACGCGGAAGTTGTGTGTTGATCGCGCGCGTAGCCGATACCGTAGCTAAGGGCGTGGTAAGCATTCCATCCACGCGTTGGGCTCGCAGTTCGTCCGACGGGCAAAATGTAAACGTACTGACCGGACAGAGGTTAACCGATATGGGAGGGGGACCTACGTTCTACAGCTGTTTGGTGCAGGTGGAAAAAGCGGGCGATTAGCGGGCCGGCATTCCTGCATTAGTGAGCAGCAACAAGAGGCTCGTCTGTTGCTTTCCGCCTGGGAGGTCGGCGCATGATGAAAGGAAGCGGAACGAGACATAGGACGATCGCGCTCATCATCCAAAAGCTATCCACGAATCCAAGCGAACTGGATTGGATCTGAACGGTCCCGTAAGCCATCGCCAGAGCCTTTCGTGCTGCCGTGATGGCGTCGAAACCTTGAGACTGGAACAGCGCAGTGAACCCGTTCACCATTTGTTGAAAATTCGAGTTGGCGTTGTTTGTATGGGCAGAAAAGTTCTGCTGATGAATTTGGTTCTGCCTGGCAAGAAAAGTAGTGAGCAGCGAGGTGCCGATCGCGCCGCCGATATTGCGGGCAAAGTTTGACATCCCGGAGACCTGGTTGTTTTTCTCGCGAGGAACGCCGATATAGTTCAGCGTGCTGATCGGCACAAAAATTAACGGTAAAAAGATCACCTGGATAATGCGAAGGATCACGATTGATCTGAAATCAATTTGCAAATAGATCGTCGTCATCAAATGTAAGGTGATCGAAGTTCCGAGGAAACCAATCGAAACTAATAGACGCGGATCGATCCTGGTAGCTATTAGACGCCCTGCTATGGGCATCATGAACATGAGCGCCAATCCTCCCGGTGAGAGAGCAAGGCCGGCCCGCTCGGCCGTAAAACCCAAGCTGTTCTGCAAAAATTCCGGAATCAAAACGGTCGAGCCGAAGAGGACGATCCCCAGGACAAAGGAGAAGAATACAGCTGTCCCAAAATTTCTATTCTTCAGTAGCCGAACGTCCACAATCGGGTTTTCGTGATACCACTCCCACAAGAAAAAAGCAAACAGCAGGGGAATGCCAATACACGCCATCGTCAGAATCAGGGGCGAGGCGAACCAGTCTTTTTCCTGACCCTTATCGAGCATGAATTGGAAGCAAGCGATCCCGATCACGATAAGTGAAAGCCCGACGTAGTCGATGCGAATGCCGGAGTTTTTCTCCCTTGCGATCCAGGGCGGATCTTCGACAAGCCGATACGTGAGGAAGAGTGAGAGGGCGCCTATCGGAAGGTTGATAAAGAAGATCCAGTGCCAACTGTAGTTGTCGGTGATCCATCCGCCGAGAGTCGGACCGATAGCGGGCGCGACGACAACCGCCATCCCGTAGAGAGCAAACGCCATGCCGCGCTTCTCAGGAGGAAATGTGTCGGCGAGAATCGCCTGTTCCGAGGGTTGAAGACCGCCGCCGCCGGCACCCTGCAGAACGCGAGCAAAGATAAGCAGTGGCAACGTGTTGGCAATGCCGCAAAGAAAAGAACAGCCGGTAAACAGAGCCACGCACATCATGTAGAAGCGTTTGCGTCCCAGAATGGTGGACAGCCAACCGGAGATCGGCAGAACAATAGCGCTCGAAACCAGGTAGCTGGTCAGAACCCAAGTCGCTTCCTCGTAGCTTGCGCCTAATGAACCCGCGATATGCGGCAGGGCTACGTTCGCAATTGAAGAATCGAGAACCTCCATAAATGTCGCGAGAGTCACGGTAATCGCAACGATCCATGGATTATGCGATGGACGCCAATCTTCGTGAGTGATGGCTTGAGAGGCGGGCAACGCTAATCTCCGATACGTACATCGGGCTCGACCGACATTCCCGGACGAAGCCTGTCCATGCCGTCTTGATTGGGTTGGAAGCGGATCCGAACCGGAATCCGTTGCACAACCTTGACGTAGTTACCGGTCGCGTTCTCGGGAGGAAGAACGCTCGAAACGGCGCCGGTTGCGCCGCCGATGTTCTCGACGGAGCCCGTGAAATCGCGCTTCAAAGCGTCCACGTGGATCGTAGTGCGCTGGCCGGGTTTGATGTTACGGAGTTGTGTCTCTTTAAAGTTTGCCGTCACCCACAGATCGTTGATCTGCGCGATCTGAAAGAGCTGCTGGCCCGGCCGAGATATGCGCGCCGACTTCGGCTGAGCGCCTCATAACGATGCCGTCGACAGGCGCCACAACTTTGCAATAAGTGAGATTAAGCTGGGCCTGCTCGACCTGCGCCCGGGAACTTTCGGCGCTTGCCTGATTGGAGCGCACCGTCGCTCGCCGAATGGCAATCTGACCGGGTGCATTGCGCTGATACTGGGTTAACCTGCTTTGGGCTTGCTGCAGTTGAGCTTGACGCTGATCGACAATATGGGCAGCCGACTGCACCGCAGCGGCGTTGGAAGTCACGGTTGCGGTCTGGGCTTTAGCCGTAGCAAGGATCTGATCGTATTCCTGTTGCGAGACTTCTTCCTTTGCGATCAGCAGCTTGTAACGGGCTAGATCTGCCTGGGCGCGGGCGTTGTTTGCTTCGGCCTCGGCGAGCTTTGCCGCTGCGGACTCACGATCCCGCTGTGCAGCGGCAAGCGCAGCTTCGGCGTTCGCTACATCGGCTTCCCCCGTCGAAATGTTCGTAACGTTCTCGGTCTGGGTAATTGGGATGTTAGGCTGCGAGGCAATCACCATGCTCTGAGCTTGAGAGAGTTGCGCTTGAGCTTGTTCAAGAGCGAGTTGGTAGTCGCGAGGATCGAGATCGACTAGCGGATCGCCGGCGTGAACAAACTGGTTGTCATCGACATAAACCTTGATGATTGTGCCGGCCACGCGTGCGCTGACTGGGTTCAGGTGCGCGTCCACCTGGGCGTCGTCTGTCGATTCGAATTGCCGGGCATGCAGCCAGTAGAAGAACGCGCCGATACCCAGCACCAGCAAAATCAAGAAGAAGATCGCGAAGGCTTTGCGCCGGCCCCGCGACACTTTCGCCGGGCTCTTTACTTCTGGCGTGCCGGTGGTAACGGGTGCCGGTGATTGACTTTGCGTGCTCATGGACGACTTCCCTTCAGTAGATCTGGCAAAGCGGTTTCCGCTTCGCCGGTAGCTCGCGCCAGACTGAGGCGTGCCAGGTTAAGAGAGAAGAGGCTCGAAATGTAATCGTTTTCCGCACTTGCAACCTGTTCTTGGGCCTGAACGACCTCGACGGTCGTCGCCACGCCTGCTGCGAACCGGTCGCGCGACTCCGACAGCGTTTCGTTGGCATAACCGCGGTTACTATTGGCTAACTGCACTTGCCCGGCAGCGGTTCTGAGATCGATCAATGCGGTGCGAACCTCCTGCTCGACCCGGGCACGCTGGTCCGCGAGCTCAGCTTGCCGCTGATGAAGAGTGGTTTCGGCTTCTTGGATATCGCCCTTGGCGCGGTTCCCTTGCCAGATCGGAACGTTAAGCGAGCCTGTCACGGCGAAGATGCCGTGCGTATGAATGGGATTAGGCCCTAACACGCCGTAGTCGCCGTTCACAGATGCCGATGGCCAACGCTCTGCATGGGCAGCGGACAGGGCGCGCTCGGCTGCTTGCACTTGTGCCTGGGCAGCTTTTAGATCGGCGCGGCGCCTGTAAGCTTGTTCGAGCGCAGCTTGCTCTTCGGGAACTGCAGGCGCCTGGAAGTCGAGAGCATCTGAAAGCACGATTGGGCGGTCCTGTCCAACTCCTATCACTCTTGCAAGACCGAGCTTCTGCTTGTCTAGATCTGCTTCGAAGGAACTGAGCCGCTGTTGCTGGGTCTGCAATTCCACCAGAGAGCGCATAACGTCAATCTTGGAGTTTGTGCCCGCAGCTTTGCGGGTGACTGCCTGATTGTAGACCGCTTGTGCGTTTTCGACCTGCGCTCGCTGGGACTGGACGCGCGCAGCTTCGGCCAACGTCTGGAGGTAGGTCCCGCCAACTGCAACAACAACTAATTCGCGAGTGTCTTTAGCCGAAAGGCCGTATGCTCGCTCGCTCTCCTTGCTCGCCTGCCAGTTGCGGCGGGCGACAGGGTCATAAATCGATTGGCTCAGCGAGCCTTGCAACTGCGAATATGAAAACGGTCCGACAACTGAGGGGATCGAAAAATTTATGCCCGGCGGCAACTTGAATTGGAATCCAAACGCGGCCAGATTGACCTGTGTGACGGTTTCACTGGCATTCGCAGAGATGTTCGGCAGCAGCGCGCTCAAGGTTTGGATTCGCTGGGCCTGCGAACCTCGAACCGAGTTACTGGCCGAAATGCTTCCAAGATTCGCGCGCAGACCAAGCGCTAAGGCGTCGGCCAGAGTCAAGGAAATAGGTCCGGACTGGGCACCGGGCGAAGGAACGCTGCCAGATAGATCGCCGCCGACCTGGACAGAGCTGGTTACTGTCGCGACCCCGCTGCCCGGGGATGCGGATTGCTGTGTGGACACTGTCCCAGGCTGGTTGATTCTTCCGGATTGAGGGAGCGCGATCGCCCGGCTTGAACCCTGCGATCCCGTACCCGTCGCTCCCGTCTGGCCGTATAGCGACGCTGATCGCCTGCCACACAAGCGTACAAGGACAACCGCCGCAAAGCGAAGAATGTTCAAGCAAACGTTTGACATCGTAATAATACATATATGTATCAAATTGCATGCATGGATGTATATAATTATGGCATACATGCCGGCGAGAGAAGAGGCCGATAGAACTATTTCCTCGCTCAACAAGCACCAGCAAAAAACCGAGGTGACCAAGCACAAGCTGGTTCGAGCGGCTTTACGCGTCTTTTCGCGAGATGGCTTCGAGGCGGCACGGATCGAAGATATAGCTCGCGAAGCAGGTTACAGTCGCGGCGCGTTCTACGCTCATTTCCGGACGAAAGAAGACCTTTTCTTCTCGCTGCTGGAGGAGGAAGCACTAAAGAAACGTGAGCGGATTCAAGAGACCCTGGAAAGCTACCCGCTGGAGCGTGACAGAATGACGGCTCTTCGCGATTACTATGCGACGCGCGTCGCGGACCGGCGGTGGTCCATTCTCGTTTTCGAATTTAAACTTTACGCTATCCGCCACCCGAAGCTACGGGCGAAGCTGGCCGAGATGCATCGGAGCATTCGCATGAAGATGAGGCTGGAGGGCCTTGATCAGCTGTTACCGGGGATTCTGCAAACCTCCCATCGAAATGCGGGAACTGAAGAGGGTGGCTCTCGAAGTAATCCTGAACGGTCTGGTCATTGAACAGGCTTACGATCCGGCTAACATTTCGCAGAACCAGGTCGAGTTGCTGCTGGCTCAGCTATTCGAAATCCTAGTTCCGCACCCTATGCTTGGAGCTAAGGAGAGTTCGAACGAAAAAGAGGAGCTCTCTTCGCGCAAGCGGAGCCGCAATTCCGTTCGAGCGTGCGTCAGCGCGTATGGTACGGGGCCCAAGCCTCTTTAAGAGTCTTGGCCAACTCCGTTACCGGGGGTGCGGGAGAACGCCGTTTTTCACGCCGCCGTACTAGCACCAAACCTACAGATGCGCCCAAAAGTAGGGTGCCAAGCACCGAGGCAAAACGTTCCAGCTGAGTCAAGAGCTGCTCCTTTACAATCAATAAACAGCTTACCCGAGCCTTCTTCTGGAGCGAGTTATACAGTGTGGTCAGGGTTGGGATTTGTCGAACACAATTGAGCAGTACCGTGAAGCGAAGAACACGTATCTGAAGTTGCAGGCGCAGGCAAAGAAAGATCTGCTCACCCGATTTCACCAGCTAGAGGATGAGCTTCTGCAAGTGCAAAGAGAACTGCGGGACGATTTCGGCCTTAAAGTGGCGATTCGCGCGAAGCCGAAAAGCGGACGAGTCCGGAAGTTGCCGCCGGTCAAAAGGGAATCGGAAAAGCCAATCGAGAACTCCCCTGCGATCGCAGGGATTGAGAAAAGGCTGGCGCTTCAAAGGCGCAAACTCGAGGAAGCAGGCAAAGCCGGCAAACCTGAAAAATCGATCCGGGACCGCATATACGAGTTAGAAGACGAACTCAGGCTGTCCAAAGAAAAGTAAGTACTCGGATGGCGCACTCCTGGCCGGTGTTGCTAAGGTATTAGCCTATGAGCGATTTCCAGATTGGCCGGCCCGATCACTCTGAGCTCGCGCCACACGCGATCGCATACTTCAAGCTGGTGGAGGAAGAGGATGTGCTCGCGGCGCTCCGCAAGCAAATCGCCCAGACCCTCGCTTTGCTGAAGCCCTTGGACGATGAATGGGGATCGAGTTTTCGTCCAGCCCAGGGCAAATGGACCGTCAAGGAAATAATAGGCCACCTGAGCGATGTTGAACGCATTCTGAGTGCCCGTGCGCTCCGCATGGCGCGCGGCGATCAAACGCCGCTGCCCGGTTTTGAGCAGGACGACTACGTTCGAACGGCTGGATCAAATGACCGTCACATGAACGATCTCTTGAACGAGTTGCAGGCGGTCAGAGATTCGAGTCTGGCTTTATTCGGCAGCTTGCCGCAACCAGCGTGGCTGAGGCGCGGGCTAGTGAGTGATTGGAATCTGACCGTCAGAGGCATTGCTTTTACCATTGCGGGCCATGGCTTGCACCACTTCAAAATTTTGAGAGAGCAATATCTGAAGCAGTGAGTTGACGCGACAAAGATTTCGATCACCTATCCGGTAAGCATGTTGCTAATTCCCACGCGCTTGCGTTAGGCGCACCGCAACCCTTATACCCTTTACGCTCGATCCTGTCCTTTGAGGGATGGCGTGACCACTTCAGAATAGTTCGTGGTTGCACCCATCTCGGAGGAAGGATGAAATTGAAAAGTGTGGCACGCCTGAGTATGGCGGCACTGTTTTGCGTTCCTGTCTTTGCCAGTACGTACTTCGGCGGTGTGGAAGCTTCGACCAGCCTGGACAACGAACTACAACGATGTCGTGTTTTCAATGAACGGCAGCGGATTGAGCCTTCACTCCCCAACCGGCTGGGTAAGCCGCACCTCGTGTGAACTCGCTAGTTTCCGATCCCTTCGGCGAAGCTTTCCTACATCGGCCATTTCTCGTGGTGTGAACGCCCCAATATTCCTGCAAAACGAGAACCATTACTGTTAAAGCGCAAGTTTCTGAATTGCGCCGTTATATACTCGGCTTTTGGTGGAACCCCGATTCAGGTGTTCCACCTCGTGCAGTCCGTTTATATGGCCCAACTCTTCAGACCTAGCTCGAACAGCATTGCTAAGGTATCGCTCGCAGCCGTAGTGCTTTTGGCATGTTCAACGCTTGCAGTCGCTTACATGATGGATCGCGGTTCCTGGACTACCTCGGTGCGCCACGCGCCGGAGCAGCCCATCATGTTCAGTCATAAGCACCACGTCAAAGATGATGGGATCGATTGCCGCTACTGCCACACCGGGGTCGAGACCTCACATTTCGCCGGTTTGCCGCCCACCGAAACTTGTATGTCCTGTCACTCGCAGATTTGGAACAGCGCAAATATTACGCAACCGATTCGGGACAGTTGGGCCAGCGGTAAATCGATCGAGTGGACCCGGGTGCATGATTTGCCGGATTTCGTGTATTTCAACCACAGCATCCATATCAACAAAGGGATCGGTTGCTCGACTTGTCACGGTCAGGTGAACGAAATGCCGTTGATGTTTAAAGTCAATACCCTCAACATGAACTGGTGTCTGACTTGTCACCGCGATCCGGCCCGTTATATACGACCGAAATCAGAAGTTTTCAATATCGACTATCAGTTCCCGCCCAACCAAGCGGAACTGGGGCCAAAGCTCGTGAAGGAGTATCACGTTCAGTCGCTGACTGATTGCGTAACTTGCCACAGATGAAAGACTTCCGACATGAGCATAAGCAGAATAACGCGATGAAGAACGGGCTGATCTCGCTCGAGTCTCTACTCGAGCCACTTCCCACGGAAAAGAAAGTCGACCTCGAGGCGGTTCGTACCAAGCTCGCGTCGGGTCGCGGTCCGCAGTTCTGGCGAACCCTGGAGGAGGCTGCGGAAACCCAGGAGCTGGACGACTACATCACGCAGGAATTTCCAGGGTTATCGGGACAGATACCGCAAGGTGTTGACCGGCGAAATCTCCTCAAGGTGATGGCGGCCTCACTCGCGATGGCTGGGGCTGCAGCGTGCACTAAACAGCCAAGAGAAGCAATCGTTCCTTACGTGCGCCAGCCTGAGAACGTAATACCAGGGGTTCCGCTCTTTTATGCGACGGCCATGACTACGGGCGGATACGCGCGCGGTCTGCTTGTGGAAAGTCACCTGAATCGTCCCACTAAGGTCGAGGGCAATCCGGATCACCCGGCAAGCCTTGGCTCGACCACGATTTTCGAACAAGCTTCCGTCCTGAGTCTTTACGATCCCGACCGTTCGGAAAATGTTCTGAACGAGGGACGCCTCAGCACCTGGGATGAGTTCACAGGCAGATTTAGTTCGGAGGCCCAGGCGCTCGGAGCCCGTAAGGGCGAAGGACTTGCGGTTCTGACAGGCCCGACTACCTCGCCGAGTTTTATCGATCAGATGACGTCTTTGAGCCGTCAGTGGCCGGCGGCGAAATGGTATGTCTCCGATCCTTCGGTCAATCCCGCAGTGGCCGGTGCAGCGAGGAAGATCGCCGGCAAGAACGCGTTTGTGGCATACGATTTCTCCAAAGCAGATGTGATTGTCAGCCTGGAGAGTGATTTCCTGAACTCGGGCCCGGCAGCGCTCGCCTACGCGCGACAGTTCGCAAAACGGCGAGGTGTAGACGCCGGGGAAACTCCATGCCGGTTGTACGCCATTGAATCGACGCCATCAGTAAGCGGTTCGCTTGCGGATCACCATTTGGCCGTTAAGAGCAGCTCCATTCCGGGGATTGCTTATCAGCTGGCGGCAGCTTGCGGCGTCAGTGCGCCTTCGGCCTCGGGAAGCGCTCCCGCTTGGCTGAGCGCAGTTGCCCAAGACTTGACGGCCCATAAGGGCAAATGCATCGTGGTCCCAGGCGAGTTTCAGCCGGAGAGCGTGCACTTGGCGGCATTCGCCATAAACTCAGCTCTCGGCAATGTCGGTCAAACTGTTCGTTTACTGGATGGCGTGGAGCCGGAAAACACGCACTCGCTGCAAGAATTAGTAAATGATCTAAATAGCGGTCGGGTGGAGACGCTGGTGATCGCGGGTCAAAATCCGGTTTACAGTGCTCCCAGCTCGCTCAACTTCGAGGCGGCCATGCGCAAGGCCAGACTTGTGGTGCGAGTGGGCCAGTTCTTCGACGAGACGTCAAGATGGTGCCACTGGCACATTCCGGAAGCCCACTATTTAGAGACTTGGTCGGATGCACGGGCATTCGACGGAACTATTACCATCCAACAACCGTTAATCGAACCGCTTTATAACGGCAAATCCGGTTCGGAATTGATTGCTATCCTGCTCGGGAGACCCGATCAGACCGCCCATGACATTGTAAAGAGCTACTGGAACGATCGGACCAAAGCGGGCGAATTCGATCGTTTTTGGCAGAGTTCGCTTCACGACGGCTTCATCAACGGAACTGCAGTAGGCGTTATTACTGGAAATGCTGTCGCTCTTCCGCCTTTAGAGCAGCCGCCCACAGGGGAACTGGAAGTGGTATTCCGCCCCGATCCGACGATCGGTGACGGGACCTACTCCAATAACGGCTGGCTGCAGGAGTGTCCCAAGCCGGCGACAAAGATGACCTGGGACAACGTCGTTTCGGTCAGTCCGAAGGAAGCGAGCAAGTACAAAATCGCCAAAGGCGATGTTCTCCGAGTAACGGTAAACGGCAAGAGCATCAGCGGGCCAGCCTGGATTTTGCCGGGACAAGCCGAGGGCTCGGTGACGGTCAACTTCGGGTATGGACGCGAAGGCTCGGGGCGAGTCGGAAACAAGATCGGCTACAACGCGTACGTAATACAAGACGCATCGACTCCTTACGTGGCTGGCGGCTCCATCCAGAACACCGGTGGGAAATATCGCCTTGCCGATACCCAGGAGACTCAGACGATGGCCGGGCGCGAACCCGTACGCGCTGCGGAACTGGCAGAATTTCGCGAACATCCTGACTTTCCGACGAGGGAGGAAAAGCCTCTTCCTCCAAATGAAAGTCTATATAAGGACGTTCACTGGAATTACGATGGCTACAAATGGGCCATGACCATCGACCTGAACGTCTGTACGGGTTGCAGCGCGTGTATCGTGGCATGCCAGGCTGAGAACAACATTGCCGTGGTCGGCAAAGACCAGGTGGCACGTGGCCGGCACATGCACTGGATTCGCGTGGATCGTTACTACAGCGGCGATCTCGACAGTCCCGAAATGTACAACCAGCCGGTTCCATGCATGCACTGTGAAGACGCGCCCTGTGAGGTAGTTTGTCCAGTCGCAGCGACAGTCCATAGCAACGAAGGACTGAACGAGATGGTTTACAACCGTTGCGTCGGAACGCGTTACTGTTCGAATAACTGCCCTTACAAAGTACGCCGCTTTAATTTTTATCTCTACTCGGACTGGAATACACAAAGCCTTTACGGAGCCCGCAACCCGGACGTGACGGTTCGGAGCCGGGGCGTGATGGAGAAGTGTTCTTACTGCGTGCAGAGGATACAGGAAGCCAAGATCACGGCCGACAAAGAAGGCCGCCTGGTGCGCGACGGCGAAATTCAGACCGCATGCCAGCAGGTCTGTCCGACCCAGGCCATTACGTTTGGGAACTTAAACGACAAAGAAAGTAAGGTTGCGAAATCTCAGCAACTCCAACGAAAGTATGGATTGCTAGACGATCTGAACACACGTCCACGTACCCAGTACCTGGGTTACGTTCGAAATTCAAACGAAGCGCTAAGAGGGCAGCGTGGCAACAGAGAATCTTAAGTTACCGGCAGCGGTAATACCCGATCCCGGACCCGATCGTATTTTAGGGCCGGGGCACACCTACGATTCGGTGAGCGAGCGCATCGCAGGCGTCGCTTACCTGCCTTGGAAAAACGCGCCAAAAAAGTGGCTCGTGGGCGCTTTTTTCGCATTTTGCTTCGTGAACTTGCTGATGCTGGCGATGTATGTGCTGTTCACGCGCGGAGTCGGCATCTGGGGCGTGAACATTCCCATCGGCTGGGGATTCGCAATTATCAACTTCGTCTGGTGGATCGGTATCGGCCACGCCGGAACCCTCATCTCGGCCGTCCTTTTCCTTTTGAAGCAAGACTGGCGCACATCGATCAACCGCTTTTCAGAAGCGATGACACTCTTTGCAGTAGCTTGCGCCGGCATGTTCCCGATTTTGCACTTGGGCCGGCCGTGGCTCGCTTACTGGCTGTTTCCTTATCCGAATTCGATGTGGCTGTGGCCCCAACCGCGCAGTCCGCTCGAGTGGGACGTCTTCGCGGTATCGACCTACGGTACCGTCTCGCTGGTCTTTTGGTACATCGGACTTGTTCCCGATCTCGCAACGATGCGCGACACCGCGCCGCATCTCTGGCAGAAACGGATTTACGGGCTTCTCTCTCTCGGCTGGCGCGGCTCCGCGATCCACTGGCACCGTTATCAAAAAGCCTACCTTCTGCTGGCCGGCTTAGCGACGCCGCTGGTGCTATCGGTTCACACTATCGTCAGCTTCGACTTCGCCATCAGCATCATTCCAGGTTGGCACACGACTATCTTTCCCCCTTACTTTGTTGCGGGCGCCATCTACTCCGGTTTCGCCATGGTGCTGACGCTGATCATTCCTCTGCGCGCCTGGTACAACATGCGCGACCTGATTACTCTGCGTCACATCGAGTCGGCCGCCAAGCTGATGCTCGGTACCGGATTGATCGTAGCTTACGGGTACTCGATGGAAGCATTTTTCTCCTGGTACAGCGGCGATAAGTACGAGAGCTTCATGTACTGGAACCGCATGACCGGACCCTACGGCTTTACCTATGTATTGCTGATTCTTTGCAACATCATTCTGCCGCAGTCCCTATGGTCCAAGAGAGTCCGCCAGAACATCGTTCTGGTGTGGATCGTGTCGATCATCGTCAATATCGGGATGTGGCTTGAACGTTTCGTCATCGTAGTCACTAGCCTTCACCGCGACTTTCTGCCGTCTTCTTGGGGCATTTACATCCCGACCAAATGGGACTGGGCCACATACACCGGAACTTTGGGCTTTTTCATGTTTTTGATTTTCCTGTTCGTGCGCGCCCTTCCTTCGATTTCGATCTTCGAAGTGCGCGAAGTGGTGCATCACGAGGCAATCGAGAGGCGTGAACTGACGGAGACAGTATGAGCCATTTACAACTGAATCCCTTACCGGACATTCACGGCGCGATGGTGGAGTTCGATACTCCGGAAGAACTGGTAGACGCGTGCGAGCGCGCGTATGCCGAAGGTTTCCGGCGCATGGACGCTTACGCTCCTTTACCGGTCGAGGGACTGGCCGAAGCGATTGGGTTTAAGAGAAATAACGTCGCGTTTTGCGCCCTGATCGCCGGGATTTGCGGCGCTATCGGGGGCTTCGGCCTGCTCGAATGGATCACGGTTATCGCCTATCCGCATAACGTAGGCGGACGGCCCCTGAATAGCTGGCCGTCTTTCATACCGATCACCTTCGAGTGCATGATATTGCTCTCGGCGCTCACAGCAATGATCAGCATGTTCGCGATGAACGGGTTGCCGCAGCCGTACCATCCGGTTTTTAACGTTCCGGAATTTGAACGGGCGTCCATCGATAAATTCTTTTTGTGCATCGAGTCGTCAGATCCGAAGTTTCGCGCGGAAGATACGCTTGAATTCCTACGGAGTCTGGGAGGAAAAGGGGTTTCGGTTGTTCCGGCGTAGAAGTGGAATCATCCTGCTGTGCGTCGCCGCATTCTTGACGGGCTGCCGGCAAGACATGCATAATCAGCCTCGCTACAAGCCATATGCGGCCACGGGGTTTTTTGGGGACGGCCGTTCCGCCCGCCCAACCATCGATGACACGGTTGCGCGCGGACAGTTGCGAATCGATCAGGCACGCTTCACAGGGAAAATGAACGGAAGCGATATCGATTATTTCCCGATTCAAATCTCGGCAGGCGATGTTCTCCGCGGGAAAGAGCGATTTGAAATCTACTGCACTCCCTGCCATGGACGGCTGGGCGACGGGCATGGGATGGTTGTAAGCCGAGGCCTCAGGCAGCCGCCGAGCTACCTGGAACAACGTCTGGTAACGGCTCCGGTCGGGCATTTCTTCGACGTAATGACAAATGGATACGGCGCAATGTACAGCTACGCTTCCCGCGTCGCTCCAGACGATCGTTGGCGTATCGCAGCCTATATCCGCGCTCTGCAATTGAGCCAGAACGCTCCGCCGGATGTAGCGCAGCAGTTTGGAAATAAGGTGGGCGGCGGGCCTGCCGGAGGAATGAAGTGATCAGACACGGACACGTGGAAGAGATTCCCGTACCAGACATCCGGCTTGGGTCCAAAGCCGCGAGTATCGAACGGATATCGGGCGTGGTTGGCGGTCTCGGACTTTCTGCTTTGTGTGGCAGGATTTTTCGCCAACCGGGCCGAGTTTTTTCAATCCTATCTTTTCGCCTTCATCTATTGGAGCGGCTTCACCTTCGGCGGCCTGTGCCTTCTGCTCTTAAATAACACCGTCGGCGGCAAATGGGGTGTTACCGCCAGGCGGTTCTTCGAAGCGCAGATGCGCACCCTGCCTCTGATTTTCCTGTTTGTCATCGTGCTGCTCTGCGGCATGAAGTACCTCTATCCGTGGACGCATGCCGATCTGCTTGCTAACAATGATGTGCTGCGCCACAAACACCCGTATTTGAACATCCCGTTTTTTATCGGGCGGGTAATTATCTATTTCGCCTTGTGGGCGTTCTGGGGGTTCCGGTTGAATCGCATGTCCGATGAGCAGGACCGTACGGGCGATCCTACGCTTGCGGAGCGGATGCGCGCCTTCAGTGCGCCGGGTTTGCTGGTTTTCACGATGGCAGGAACTTTCGCTTACATCGATTGGATCATGTCAGCGGACACCCAATTTTTCTCTACCGTCTACGGCGCGATGATCCTGATAGGCGATATCGTCCAAACTTTCGCGTTAACGCTTGTCACATTGATCTTCGTTTCGCGCGGCGACCGTTTCGGCGGACGGATCAATGCCAAAATCCTGCACGATCTTGGCAACCTGATGTTCGCGTTTGTCATCTTCTGGACTTATCTCAGCGCTTCGCAACTGATCATTGTCTGGCCCGCGAACTTACCCCAGGAACTGGTGTGGTATCTCGACCGCGTGCAAGGCTTCTGGAAATAGTTTGACCCTGGTCATTGCTCTTTCCATGTTCGCGATTCCGTTTCTGGCGCTTCTCTCACAGGCTCGTAAGCGCGATCCTCAGCGCCTGGTTAAAATTGCGATTTGGCTCTTGGTGGCGCGGGCCATCGACATTTTTTGGATTGTAGTGCCTACGTTCCGCAACGCGAGCAACAGCTCTCTGCTGCATACCAGCCACGGATTCGCTCTCTACTGGACCGACTTTGCCACTTTCTTTGGATTGGGCGGCGTCTGGGTTTATGTCTTCTTAGGGCAGTTGAGACGGCGTCCGCTTCTCCCGTTGCACGATCCGCGGGTTAGCGCCCCGCTACCGGAGGCGGCTTAATGAGCAGCGATATTCGCGATCAGAAGACCAATGAGCTGGTTCATTCCGAAGAACCGAAGCATTCCGAACCGCACTTTGGCCACGAAGGGACCAATTACGAGGGAACCGATGCGCGGGCCGGGCTAGTTCTCTACTCGCTAGCCCTTATCGGAGGAGTATTAATCGTCGTCTTCGCGTTCACAGTGGGCATTCAGAAATATATACAGAATCGCAACCCCATCGGGGAGTCGCCAAGTGCGCTCGCGCCTTCGCGCACGCTTCCCCCCGCGCCTCAGCTTCAGGTCCATCCCTGGGAAGATCTTCCACAGATGCGGGCCCATGAAGACCAAGTCTTGAACAGCTCGGGAAAGGATGCCGAGGGGCACTTTCATATTCCGATAAACACGGCAATGACGGCTGTAGTCGCGCGCCTGAAGGTCGAACCCGGTGCTCCGGTCGGATTGACAACTCCTGGCGGTGGCGGACGAAACTTCTCGGGCAGTCTATCCGACATGCCTTCGCAATACCATCAACCGAGCATCCAGGGAGAAATCGAGAAGCATGCGCGGTAAGGCACTTCTGGCGCTTGGGATACTCCTATCCGAAGCCGCTCTTTTAAACGCGCAATATTCGCGCCCCAAAATCACCAACGGAGTAACGATCGAGCAGAAATTGAACTCTCCGGTCCCGCTCGACCTTGTTTTTCGCGATGAGCAAGACCGTGTCGTTCCTTTGCGTACCTACTTCGGCGAGAAGCCGGTCGTATTGTCGCTCGTATACTTCAACTGCCCTAACCTGTGCCCGATGAGCCTGCATGAGACGGTTGAGAGTTTGAGACGCGTAGCACTTGTGCCCGGGCGCGATTACGACGTCGTGGTGGTTAGCTTCGATCCGGCCGATACCCCAACCATCGCCGCGAAAACGAAAGTCAAGTACAAGGCTCAGTTCGGTAACAGAGAGGGCTACGATACCGGTTGGCATTTTTTGACCGGAGATCAGCAGTCGATCTCGAAGCTGGCCGATGCAGTTGGATTCCGCTACCGCTGGGATGACGCTACAAAGCAGTTCATTCACGCAGGCGGCATCATGGTGGCGACACCCGACGGCAAACTGTCCCGGTATTTTTACGGCGTCGACTATGCCCCGGCCGATCTGCGCATGGCCCTAGTAGACGCTTCCAATCACAAGATTGAATCGCCGGTAGACTACGTCCTGCTTTTTTGTTTCCACTACAACGCGGCGCAGGGCAAATACACGCTGTCCATTCTCAAACTTCTGAAGCTGGCTGGCGCGCTAACCCTGCTGGCGCTCTTTGCAGGCTTATATTTCCTCATGCGAAACGACAAGGAAAAGAAAATATCGACAAGCTGGAAAGAGGCTCACCATGTTAGTTAACTGGATGTGGGGTAGTCTGCCTCTCCTCGCCGATTTACAGCTGTTTCCAACTGCGGCTTCCGAACAAGCCGGCCCTATCGACTCGCTGTATTGGTTTTTAACAATCGTCTCCGTAATTATGACGCTGGTGATCTTCGCGGGAGTCATTGCCTTCGCGTGGAAATACCAAAAGCGGCCGGGGGTGCGGCCCGTTCAGATCGAGGGCTCAACAGCACTGGAGTTAAGTTGGTCAATTCTTCCCTTCCTTGTCATGCTGATCATGTTTTGGTGGGGCGCAAAGCTTTACTTTGCGGCGCAAGATCCTCCCAAGAACGCGATGGAAGTCTTCGTCACGGGCAAACAATGGATGTGGAAGATTCAGTACCCGGACGGTGGTCGCGAAATCAATGAACTGCACGTGCCGGTGGGTCAGCCCGTCAAGCTGACCATGGCATCCGAAGACGTCATTCACAGCTTTTCGATCCCGGCATTTCGTGTCCGGCACGACGTCGTCCCGGGACACTACGACAGCCTTTGGTTCACCGCTACAAAGCCGGGGCGCTACCATTTATTCTGCACCGAATATTGCGGCAACCAGCACGCTGGAATGATCGGTTGGGTCAACGTGATGGAGCCGCGCGACTTCGCCAATTGGCAGGCAGGCGCGGGTGGGCAGAGCGCCAATCTCGCAACGATCGGCGAACAAATCTTCCAACAGAACGGCTGTTCCACTTGCCATCTTCTGGACCAGCAAGGGAGATGCCCGAATCTGCGCGGACTGTATAACAAGCCTGTCCTGCTGAACGATGGTCGGACGGTGATCGCGGACGCCTCGTACTTGCGTGAGTCCATCTTGGAACCTAACGCCAAAATTGTTGCAGGATTCGAGCCCAACCTCATGCCTGTCTTCAAGGGGTCGCTCTCGGAAGAAAACGTCGTTCAATTGATCGCATATATAAGATCGCTTTCGCCCACGGGGCCGGCTTCACAGCAAGGATCGCAGGTGCCCCCCATCGTGCTAGCACCTCCGAGCGCGAACGCGGCACCCGCCACTAACCCGGCAGGAACTGCTGCTACTGGCGCGAATCACTGAAGAATGAGCAGTAAGGAATAAGAGAATGGCGACAATCGCACAAACACACGGAACACCGGAACTGGTTGAAGAGAAGGTTAATTACCTCAATGTCGAACACGGCTGGAAAAGTTGGCTGTTCACCACCGACCACAAACGAATTGCAATTCTGTATCTTATTTCAATTACGTTGATGTTCTTTGTCGGCGGGTTCATGGCGGTACTTTTCCGCATCAATCTGCTCGAGCCGGAAGGCTTGTTTGCTCCGGAGACCTACAACCGGCTTTTTTCGATGCACGGCATCGTGATGGTGTTTTTCTTTTTGGTGCCATCCATTCCTGCGACCCTTGCAAATTTCCTGATACCGATTATGGTCGGCGCAAAGGACCTTGCGTTTCCGCGTATCAACCTTCTCAGCTGGTACATCTACGTCATCGGCGCAATTCTAACCATGTACGCTGTCGTCCGCGGCGGCGTCGATACCGGTTGGACATTCTACGCTCCCTACAGCAGCACATACTCCAACTCATACGTGCTAGCAGCTGCATTTGGCGTGTTTACTGCGGGATTTTCCTCGATCCTGACCGGCCTCAATTTTATCGTCACTGTACACAAGATGCGTGCGCCTGGGATGACCTGGAGCCGCCTTCCCCTTTTCGTCTGGGCCAATTATGCAACTGGATTGATTCAGGTTCTCGGCACGCCCGTACTGGCTATCACTCTTCTGCTGCTCGCGTTTGAACGCATTGCTCACGTTGGGATCTTCGATCCGAATATCGGCGGCGATCCGATTCTCTTCCAACATCTTTTCTGGTTTTACTCACATCCCGCCGTGTACATCATGATTCTCCCGGGAATGGGAGTGATCAGCGAAATTGTTGCGTGCTTCTCAAAGAAGCGGATTTTCGGTTACAACTTCATCGCTTTTTCCAGCATGGCCATCGCGGTTTTGAGCTTCGTCGTCTGGGGCCACCATATGTTCGTCACGGGCGAGAGTATGTATACCAGCATCGCCTTCTCGTTCCTGAGTTTTGTGGTCGCCGTTCCCTCGGCCATTAAGGTGTTCAACTGGACCGCAACTATGTACAAGGGTTCAGTCACTTTAGATACCCCTATGCTGTACGCATTCGGCTTTATCGGACTCTTCACCATCGGCGGGCTAACGGGACTGTTCCTCGCAACGCTTGCCACTGACGTTGCAACTCATGGCACTTACTTCGTGGTAGCCCACTTTCACTACGTGATGGTCGGCGGCATGGTGATGGCGTTCATGGGTGGACTTCATTTCTGGTGGCCGAAGATGACCGGCCGCATGTACCCGGAAGCCTGGTCGAAATTTGCGGCTCTTATCGTCTTCATCGGCTTCAACCTAACTTTTTTTCCGCAGTTCATACTGGGTATCTCGGCATGCCGCGGCGCTACCACGCTTACCCGCCCGAATTTCAAGCGCTGAATGTTTTGTCCACTGCAGGCGCCTCCATTCTGGGCATCGGTTATGTGATTCCGATGGTCTATTTCATCTGGTCGTTGAAATATGGCCCAAAGGCCGGACCCAATCCATGGGGTGCCTCCGGTCTCGAATGGCAGATCGAATCGCCGCCTACTACATTTAACTTCGACAAAACACCTACTGTGACCGAAGAAGCTTATAACTACGGAGAACTGGAGGAGATCGTTGGCTGAAACTGTTGCGCCTTTGGGTTTAGCGGAAGAACCCCCGGCAGAACTTACCCATCTCCGCCACCATTTCGCGACCGCCGAGCAGCAGATGGAAGCATCCACGCTCGGCATGTGGACGTTCCTGATCACCGAGGTTTTGTTCTTCGGCGGCATGTTTACAAGCTATGCGATTTACCGGAACATGTACCCGGACGCGTTTGCGAGTACAAGCCGGTATATGGACGTCCCCCTAGGTGGAACGAACACGGCAGTCTTGATCTGTAGCAGTTTGACCATGGCTATGGCCGTGCGGGCAGCTCAGCTAAGCCGGCGTAAAGCCATAATGAATTTCCTGGTTCTGACGATGATCTTTGGAACAATCTTCCTGGTTATCAAAGGCTTCGAGTACCACAATAAATGGGTGGAGCATTTGGTTCCAGGATTCGGGTTCCATTATGAGCCTGTACAGTACACTCAGCACGCACAGATCCTATTCTTCCTGTATTTCTGCATGACCGGCATGCACGCGGTCCACATGATCGTGGGCCTCGGACTGCTTACCTATCTTTGGATCCAGGCGAAGCGCGGCGTCTTTACCTCCGATTACTTCGCACCGGTTGAAATGATCGGACTGTATTGGCACTTCGTCGATATCGTCTGGATCTTCCTCTTCCCATTGTTGTATCTGATCGGACATCGCGAATGAGCGCTCATACAGTTCCTATACCGAAAGTGCGAACCCTGGTCTCCGTGTTCGCCGCGCTGATTTTCTTCACTTTCTTGACAACCGCAGTTTCGTATTTAGAGCTGGGCGAGTGGAACATCGTGGTAGCCTTGCTAATCGCCGTCACCAAAGCTTCAATGGTGGTCTGGGTTTTCATGGGTGTCCGGTACACTTCGACCCTTACTCGACTTTTCGTAGTCGCTGGATTGGTTTGGTTATTCATCATGATCTTGATCACATTCAGCGATTACGGGACGCGGCACTGGACCTATCAGCCTAAACCCTGGGCAACTAATCCGGCCAACGGATACAGCCGGTAACGGCCTACTTTGGTTTGAACAGTCTTCTTATTCAGAGCCGAGAGCGCAGCGCACCGGAGTCTTATACGTGAAAGCCCTGGCATCTTGAAACTGGCAAGCCGCCTATCTGTCTAACAGGAAGTAGCAATCAACTCGGCTCGTCTCAGAAAGGAACCTCGGAATATGGCAGAAACCAGCGTAGACGTAGTGAAACGATATCTCGAAGATGCAATCGCGGCTGAGAAAAGCTTCGAAACCCAGCTTCAAGGTTTTGCTAAAGAAGGTGACAACGCATCGGCCAAGGCGGCCTTTCACCAGCACGCCTTAGAAACAAAGAATCAGTATGAAAGGTTAACTGCGCGTCTTGAAAGTTTGGGCGGCAGTCCTTCCGGCGCGAAAAGCCTACTGGCCCACATCTTCGGGCTGAGCCCTAAAACCGCGCAGATCGGTCACGAAAAAGAAGAGCAGACCACGCAGAACCTGATGATGGCTTTTGCCGTCGAGAATAGTGAGCTGGCGATGTACGAAGCGCTCGCGTCTGTTGCCGAGGCCGCCGGCGATCCCGAGACTTCTGCTCTCGCCCGGTCTATCCAGAAGGAAGAAAAGGCCACCGCCGAAAAAATTTGGCAGCTTTTGCCGAACGCCGCCCTAGAAGCCTATGGACGGCTCACAGGTGGGTCGACCATCGGCTATGCTGGTTCGACGAGTGCCTGAACTCAACTGTTTTTCCTGGCCTAGATAGCTGGGGAACGAGTAGACCGTCTGCTATTCCGGTATTCTTCTCAGTTACAATACACAGGGCAGCCTTCCACAACCTGAGTGTCTGGATCTGACTCGGGCCGACCGTGCCGTTGTCAAACCGAGCACGGGAAGGGCAAACCAGATTGAGAGATCTACTTATGGCACATCAGTACGGACGATTCAGCTGTAACGTGTGCGGCGACGAGGTATTTGTCCCGCTTCAAACATCGCCTTCCGAAGGCCCCCTGACTGTAGAGCTGACTTGCTCGAATGGACATACCGATTCGTATGAAGTATCTAAACTCGAAGCAGTCTGTTCCAAACCGGCTTCAGGATTGAAACTTCGCCGCGCCAGTGCTGGCGTAGGCTAAAAACTAGCCGCTTCGCCAATTAGAGTTCACGCCAAACTACCTACTGGATCAATTCATAAGTAAGATTGACGTTCGCGTGCACCTGAATGTAGCCCGGCGATAACGGCGTCATGTCAGAGCTTTGAGCTCGTCCTAGATCGATCTGTGGCGCTGGCGAAATCACTATGGGCTGTCCTTCTTCGACGCGAAGAATACGACCGAGCTTCAAGCTCAAAGAAGCTGCGAGCGCTTTTGCGCTGGTCGCCGCCTGACTGGCAGCTTCCCCTAGAGCTTGCGCTCGAATGTTTTTTTCACTCTGGCTCCGCATGGTGAAATTGAGTCGATTGACACTGGAGGCCCCCGCTTTCAGCGCGGTGTCGATCACTCTCCTCAAAACATCGATGTCGTCCACAATAAGACGAACCGTGTTATCGGCCGTGTAACCGGAGATCGTAGGCGCGCCTTCTTTCGGATAGCGGAAATTAGGATTGATCGAGAGATTGATCGTCTTGATGTTGGCTGACGGAAGCAAAGAACGAAGGCTTTGCACGACGGCATTCACACGCTGCGTGTTCAGGGTGCTCGCGACATCGCTTGTCGCGCCTTGGGTGACCACTCCAACATCGATTTCGGCCTCGTCCGGTTCAGCCGACACCTGCGATTCTCCGTGCACGCGAACAGACGGGCGATCCGCTTCGGGATTTACCTGTGCACCGAGCGGCGCAAAACAAAGAAGAAGAATAATCAGACTTCGCATGTGATCTTGATTGTAAGATCACGTGCTACGGCTTTGACGGAACTGGCTCCGCATTTGGTGATCTCTCACAATTAGAAAGATGCCATCCCTCTCCAGGCGGACCTTTCTCGCGTTTGCTTCCGCACTGCCGGCTGCGTCGCAAGCAAAGTTTCCGATCTCCCGCGCAGATGATGTGTTCCTCGATGACTTATCGCGCCGGGCGTTCCGTTACTTCTGGGAGCAGGCCGATGCGAGCACGGGGCTGGTGCTCGATCGCGCCCGCTGCGATGGAACCTTGGTTCGAGGTCGAAACCTGGAGGTCGCCAGCACCGCTTTGACAGGCTTCTATTTGACCGCGCTCTGCATAGGAGCCGAGCGACATTGGCGAGACGCAGCTGAGATCCGGGAGCGCGTCCGCCAAGCACTGCGGCACCTTCTGCTCAATCAGGAAAATGTTCGAGGCTGGTATTATCACTTCACGAATCGTAAAAGTGGCGAACGCATCTGGCGAAGCGAGCTGTCGACCATCGATACGGCGTTCCTGCTTGCCGGTGTCATAACCGCACAAGGATATTTCAATAATGACGCCGAGATCGTGCAACTCGCCTCAGCCCTCTATTACCGCGTCGATTTTCCTTGGATGCTTGATCAATCGACCGGTAGACTTCGCATGGGATGGACGCCCGAAGCTGGATTTTTGCGAGCCCAATGGACGGATTACGACGAGAATGCAATCCTAACCATCCTGGCGATCGGTTCTGCAACAAATCCGATTGGTCCCGCCACATGGTACGGGTTTCGCCGGGGACAAATGATTCTTTGTGGATACCGCTTTGTCGGCCGTGGACCGATCTTCACTCATCAATACTCGCAAGCTTGGCTTCGCTTGGCCAATCTGCGCGACGGGCCGCCTTTTCAGATCGATTACTTTCAAAACTCTGTCGTCGCCACCTATGCTTTTCGTGAACTTTGGCGCAGCCTGCGTAGCATCTATCCCGGATACGGTGAAAACTTGTGGGGCGTCACACCGTCCGATAGCGATATCGGATATGTGATCTGGGGAAACCCGGCTTCGCGAAGAGATCTCGATGGGACGGTAGTGCCATGTGCGGCAGCCGGCTCGCTCATGTTTGCGCCGGAGATCTGTCTTCCTGCGTTGCGATACATGCACTCCGGATTTGCAGACCTGATCTACGGCCCGTACGGCTTCGCGGATGCCTTCAATCCGCTAACAGGATGGGTGAACCCTGATATTGTCGGAATCGATGTCGGCATCACTTTGCTTAGCGTCGAAAACCTCCGATCGGGGAACGTTTGGAATTGGTTCAACCGATCGACTGACATTCAGCAGGCCATGCGACTGATTTTCCAGCCCTGCTAAGCACGGCTAATCGGTTTTCTTTCTCTAGTTGCTTTCGACCCTAAAGCTCTGCGAGCCTTCAGCCGAAGAAACTCTTGTAAGCCATGAATTGTCCAAGCTGCAAGAGCGTCGACGTCGCCCGGTATCGCCGGCGCGGTATTTGGGATGACCTCAAATCGTCCATGGGGTTGTGGCCTTTCGGTTGCTTAGCTTGTGGACACCGGTTCGCCGCGAGGAGGCGCTATCCTGAAAAAACACACGACGCACAGCCCCGACAAAGCGACTCGAAGCCACATGCGCACACGAATTCGGCAGGACCCGAAATGGCCTACCGTAGCGACCAAGTCCGACCAACTGCAAAGATAGTCATCAAAGCTGAAGATCACGTTCAGCTCGACCAGATTCTCATGGCGCTCAACCGGGCCGTTTCTTACTACCAGCAGCCAGCTAGAGAACATTCCACAGCAGGACCGCGCCGCTAAGCGTAATTTTTAATCAACGATCTTGTAGGGAAACGCGAATCTCCCAATCTGTACGATCGACTTCTCCGTCGGCGGGTATAGATGAAACGACTCTATCTTTCCAATTGTGCTGTTCCGCGCGGCTTCGACCGCTCCTAAGAACTGGCCCGTCTGCGCCGTGTAGAACATCACCTTTAGCGAGTCGGCTTCGTGACGCCACCCAAACACATAGTCTCCCGGCTTGAGCGTTATCATTCCAACTACAATCGGCGCCTGCACCAGCAAATAATGCGAGTACTTGCCCTCGGCGGAATAACCAGCAGTAATGAGCACCACCCCCGCCACATACTGTCCCTTTCCGTTTGTAACGCCGGAAGCAGTCCGAAACTCCGTCTCTATACGTTCATCTCCAACCGGGCGCGCGGGGCGGGATGATGCTTTTCAGTTCGGACTCCGTCGCGGCTCTCCACATTGAAGCTTTCCCGCCCCCTTTTGCCGGAGCGAAAAACAGGAAGCAGATCGTGCCAATGAGAGCGATAGCGCGGAGCATTTACAGCTGCTTCTTCTCCGGCAATTGAACAATACCGCGCTGCAGAGCGGTCGTCGCTGCCTGCGTGCGATCCTCTACCGCTAGCTTGCCGAGAATGCTATTGATATGCGTCTTCACCGTAGCTTCGGAGATCGAGAGCTCGGTTCCAATGTCCCGATTACTCCTGCCGGATACGATGCATTTAAGTACATCGAGCTCGCGGGGGGTCAGGCTCGGACCGCCCATTCGCTCGGCCAGGCGTTGGGCGACAACGGCGGGGATTCGCTGTCTGCCTGCGTGAACCGCCTTGATTGCGTCGATCAACTCTTCACCGAACATGTCTTTCAGCAGATAACCTTTCGCACCTGCCTGAAGAGCTCGGTAGATGTCTTCGTCACCGTCGAAAGTGGTAAGAACAATAATCCGCGCCGCGGGCGTCTCACGCCGAATGGCTGAGATCGCCTCCACTCCGCTCATCTTAGGCATCCGAAGATCCATGATCGTCACGTCAGGACGATGCAGCCGGAACAGCTCGACCGCCTTCTCACCATCGCTGGCTTCTCCGATAACCTTGATCTCCTGCACTGTGTTCAGCAACGCAATGAGTCCCTGACGAACGACGTGGTGATCGTCTGCTACGAGAATACGAATCGGTTCCATCACTCTAAAGGCGCCTCCACCAACACTCTTGTTCCCTTCCCCACCGCACTCTCGACGAACAGTTGACCGCCAATCTGGTCTGCGCGTTCCCGCATTCCCTGCAATCCAAAGTGGCCGTTTGAGCTGCCCGGTTGCGATCCGAATGCAAAGCCGCGACCGTCGTCGGAGATCGCAAGCCGAACTGTTCTCGTATCGAACGCAAGCTCGATTGTAATGCGATGAGGATCGGCGTGGCGGATCGCGTTCGTGACTGCCTCTTGGCCGATCCTCAAAAGCTCGTCTTCTACATTCTGCCGCAGCGGCCTGTACGTACCACGAACCTCGACGCTCAACTTCACCGGACTATCGCCGATTTTTTGATGCGCTGCTTGGGAAAGCCTTGAAGCAAGATCGCCACTCTCCGCAGACTGCGACCGCAACTGCCAAATGGATCGCCGCGCTTCCGCTAGACTGTCCCGAACGAGCTGGCGAGCCTGGTCCAAATGCTGTCGCGCCATATCGGCCGAAGAAGACGAAAGGCGCGCCACCGTCTCGAGTTGCATGGAAACCCCGACGAAACCTTGCGCCAGCGTGTCGTGTATCTCGCGCGCAATTCGATTGCGCTCCTGAAGAACTGCGTTAAATTTCGCTTCTACTTCGGCCACCCTCCAACGATAAATCAGGTAACCGGTTAGACCGAGCAGAAGAACAACTGCAGCATAGAACCAAAGCGTCTGATAAAAGCGAGGCTCCAGCCGGAATGCGACCGTCGCCCCCGTCTCGTTCCAGACGCCTTCGCCACTGCCGGCCACCACCCGAAAACGGTAAGCACCGGGCGGGATATTGGTGTAGTAGGCGGTCCTTCGTAAGCCCGCCTCGATCCAGTGTTTGTCGAAGCCCTCGAGCTTATAACGATACTGAACCTTTTGCGGGGCGGCGAAGCTCAACCCTGCATATTCGAAAGCAAATCGCGAGTGACCCGGGCTGATCGCATCCAGCTGAGAAGGATTGGACCTCTGGTCATCTATCGCCACTGATTCGATCACGACGGGTGGGGCTACGTAGCGTCTTCCCGTAGCATCCGGATAGAGAGCAGCAAGACCTCTTACAGTCGAAAACCACAAAGTGCCGTTCGATCCCTTCCAGACTTCCGGGTGACCGCCAACACTGCACTCGTTGACCTGCAGGCCGTCACTCGTTCCGTACCAAACCACAATCGGCTTCTCGCTCTGCCCGAGCGTCGCAGCCTTCATTTCCTTTCTTTCGACACGTACAATACCGAAACTCGAAGGGATCCACAGCGAGCCGTTCCCGTCCTCAGCGATGCCATAGATCGCCGGCGGAAGCCCAACCCGTTCAGGAACACGGATGATCTTCCCTCCCCGCAGCAGGTTTAGACCTGCATCCCGCGTACCTATCCAAAGGTCTCCGTCCGCATCTTCGTAAATCGCGGTAATCACGTCGCTGGACAGCCCATCCTGCTTACGGAAGTTTCTAAACGTTCCTCCTCGCAGGAGCGAAAGACCTTCGAGCGTAGCGATCCATAAATCGCCTTTTCTATCCCGGACAACTTCGCCGACCAAATCGCTTCCCAATCCATCCGCCTGTGTATAAGTGCGAAAGTGACCCTGCCGGTCTTGATGGGAGAGTCCACGGCGCGTGCTTATCCAGAGCGAGCCGTCAGTATCTAGATAAATCGAGCGGACGAAATCGTCGGCTAAACCGTCGGCTGACGTGATCAAGGAAATCCCACGCGCTCGAACGATGTTCAAACCGTCCGGAGTGCCAACCAGCAAACTTCCATTCCGATCCTCACCTAAAGACAGAACCACATTGCTCGATAGCCCTTCGGCTGTTGTCAAATGCCTGAACTCTCCACTGGTCAGTTGCGTCACGCCCGCACTCGTTCCGGCCGAAACCACTCCTTTTCGATCGCTGAAGACACAACGAACGGAATCGTCGGTTAGTCCTTGCCTCGCAGTGTACGTAACAAACTTCTGATTACGCGCAATCGTAACTCCCTGGGTGTCGGTTCCGATCCAAAGGTCTCCTTCGGCATCTTCGGAAAGCGCGATCACGGAAGCGTCTGGAAGCTTTCTGCTGGCAACACTCAATCCAGCCGGGCCAGTGACCAGTCGCACTACGCTGCCCTCCGTTCCGATCCAGATGTCACCCTGCCGGTCCTCGAACAAGGCCGAGATTTGTTGCAATGCCACGCCTCGCACTGATTCGAAGCGATACTCTGTTCCCGCCCTCGATAAGAACAGGCCTTTCGATGTCCCTACCCACAGTCGCGAGGACCGGTCAAAGAGAAGAGATTCAATCGCCGCCTCACGCGGCACGCCAGGCACGTCGCTGAAACGCTCGTTTCTCAAAACCTTTAACCCGGTCTCTGTTCCGACCCAAATCGCTCCATCACTGCTTGATGTGATTGGACCTCTGAGCTTCGAACTCCCCTCGCCAAGAACATATGACTGGGCATATGCCACTCTGTGTTGGCCTTCGGTACAACGCGCAAGTCCGTCGGGCGTTACCGCCCAAATCCGCCCGGAGCTATCGGCGTGCAGCGCCAGAATATTGCTTCCTGGCAACTCCCCGGCCGTAGAAAATGTTCCAAGCTGCCCGCCTTTACGCGTAAGTAGCCCATTGCTCGTAGCAATCCACATCACGCCCTGCCCGTCCAGGGCTAGACTTCTGATGTGGTTACTTTTCAGAGACGGCGTGTTGCTGGAATCATAAATCACAAATTGCTGGCCATCGAATCGGACCAGACCGCCCTCGGTAGCGAACCACATGTAGCCATCGCGGCTCTGTAAGGCGCTATGGACTGTGTTCTGTGGTAAACCACTGCCCGTCTGCCATACCTGATAGCCATATTGCTCAAGGCTTCTTTCCGGGTCCAGCGCGCGGAGGGTGGTGCTCGCAACAAGAAATAAGCAAACGGCGACAAAAGAACTGAACCGCAGCTTATCCACTAAAAGTTTGAAAAAAAATCCAACCACACCGCTCACGACACAGGGTTCACTTCGCTGTTAGTCTATCGTCAGCTTATTCAAGGGCAGGAACTGCATGGATCCGATGTTTCTTAAAGATGTGGAGCAGCACGAAGCTGACAATAATTACACACGCGCTATTGAAATGATGAAGCGCACGGGATCGGAGTATCCGCAGATCCTTCACATGTTCTCCTTCAAGATGGCCGCGACGGTTCATCTCGAGCGATTTACACAGGAGATCATGCGCGAGCCTGCGCCACTCTCTCCGGGCATTCGGGAACTCATCGCGGCATATACGTCGCAATTAAACCATTGCCCTTTTTGAACGAAGTCACACGCCGCGGTCGCGGCTGAGTTGCTTGGAAATGCTGAACTTGTAGCCGCTGTTCTCGAGGATCCGGAAACGTCCGGGCTCTCCGACCCGGAAAAAGTGCTTTTTCGATTTGTCAGAAAAGTCAACTTTAACTCGGTCTCGATTTCGCCTGGCGATATCGCGGAGCTCCATCAATCGGGCTATACGGATGAGGCAATTTATTATGCACTGACCGTATGCGCGTTGTTCAATTTCTACAATCGCTGGATTGACGCGAGCGGAGTGCATCCTATGAGTGACGAGGCGCATCGGCAAGGCGCTAAGCGATCCGCTGTCCACGGTTACTCCCGAAGCTCGCAACCCCCGCCCCAACCTCCTCGCAATGAGTCTGTTTAATGTCGCACGCTCAAAACCCATCGCTTCTAGTAGAAATTCGTGTCACTGCAGTGGCACTTAAATAAAATCTTCCCTCCAGAAGCTTCGGCCATCTGAGACTTTGGAGGATTCAAGCTTCTTGTCTCGTCACGTCATCGTCGTAGGAGCTGGTCCAGGAGGTCTGACTGCGGCAGCTTTGCTCGCCAACGCGGGCATGCGGGTCACTGTTTTGGAACGGCTTCCTCATCTTGGCGGCCGAACTTCTAACTTCGTTGCAGACGGTTTCCGGTTCGATCATGGACCGACTTTCTTTCACTATCCACAGGTACTTGAAAGCATCCTCGACAGCATCGGCTATGACCTCTGGCGTGAGCTAAAACTGATTCAGCTTGACCCGCAATATCGACTCGTTTTCGGTGCCGGAGGCGAGATCCTTGCCAGCCCTAACGTCCAGCGAATGGAATCGGCCATCTCTCGCCTCAATGCCATGGATGCCACCCAGCTCCGGCGATTTCTGCACGACAACCGCGACAAGCTGGAGAAATTCAAACCGTTCCTTGAAACATCGTTCGACAGCTGGCGCGATACGGTCAAACCGAAGCTGCTCCAGCTCTTACCGATTCTAAAGCCGTGGCGCTCTCTCGACTCCGAGCTGGGAAGATATTTCTCCGATCAGCGGATTCGTCTCGCCTTTTCCTTCCAGTCGAAATATCTGGGCATGTCTCCTTTTGAATGTCCTAGCCTTTTCACCATCCTCGCTTTTCTCGAATACGAGTACGGCGTCTATCATCCCGTCGGCGGCTGCGGCTCGGTAACGACTGCTTTAGGCAGGATCTGTGAGCGACTAGGTGTCAAGATTCGGCTCAACGAGCCCGCTGAAGAAATTCTAGTTGAAGGCCAGAGGGCAACAGGTATCCGGACGTGTTCTGGCGAATACAAGTCGGACGCGATCGTCATTAACGCAGATTTTGCCAGAGCGATGTCTCGCCTGGTTCCCAATCATCTTCGCCGTCGTTGGAAAGATCATAAGCTTGAGAAGAAATCGCTTTCCTGCTCGGCTTTTATGATGTATCTCGGTCTTCGTGGCAGGTACGACCACGTCTCGCACCACACAATATATGTGTCGAAAGACTATATGGGCAACATGCAGGATATCGGGCATAAACATGTTCTTTCGGACGATCCTTCTTACTACGTGCAGAACGCCTCGGTGACCGACCGAACACTCGCGCCCTCGGGCAAGAGTACGCTCTACATACTTGTGCCGGTTACCCATCAAACGAAAGCCGTCGACTGGGAAAAGGAAAGGCCGCGCTTCCGGGAACTCGTTCTCAATAAGCTTTCCGATATCGGCATCGATGATATCCGTTCGCGCATAGAGTATGAGCGCATCATCACGCCTGCGAACTGGGATCAGGATTTCGAACTGCATAAAGGCGCAGTCTTTGGACTTGCGCATAATTGGTCACAGATGCTGCATTTGCGCCCGCGCAATCGCTTCGATGAACTGGATGGCGTCTATCTAGTTGGCGGCAGCACGCATCCGGGAAGCGGACTCCCAGTCATCTTCGAATCGGCGCGCATCAGTTCCCGTTTGTTGCTGAACGATTTTGATGAAAGGATTCCTTGGGATGGTCCTCGTGCCAAATCTCTCGTCGCGGGAGTAGCCTGAGAATGACTAAGTTGACTCCAAACGACACGATCGGCGTAATCGGTTCCGGCCTCGGTGGTCTGAGTGCAGCCTGTGTATTAGCAGCACGCGGTTACCAGGTTACGGTATTCGAGAAAAATGATTGGATCGGGGGCAAGGCTGCGGTCCTGCGAGAAGACGGTTTTCGCTTCGACATGGGGCCGACGATCCTTATCTACCCGTCCGTTCTGCGCAAGATTTTCTCCGAAGCTGGCCGCAAGCTGTCCGACTACTTGGATCTCGTGAAGCTCGAGCCGCAGTGGCGTTGCTTCTTTGAAGACAACAGTCACCTGGATCTCTACGGTGACAAGCGCCTGATGGCTGAGGAACTGGGGAAGTACTCTCCGGCAACCGTAGCCGGCTACGAACGTTTCATTACAACTTCTGAAGAACTGCACGCCATCTCCGATCGTTTCTTCTTTTGGCGATCCGTAGGAAGTATGCGCGACACCTTCCAGACTGGCTCGGCCCTGAATCTGTCGCTGCTGCGCGATGTCAGCCGCATGAAGCTGGGGCAAACCGTCGCGGGCGCGATCCGCCGTGAGATAAAGGATCCTCGGGTTGCTCAGATGCTGGATCACATGGTCCAATATGTCGGCTCATCACCTGAACGTACTCCGGCGATTCTTTGCGCCATCGCCCACATGCAGAGCAATGAAGGTGTTTGGTATCCGATGGGCGGAACTCGCGCCATCCCGGAAGCTCTGAAAAAGCTCGCCGGTGAGCTCGGCGTTCAATTCCGCGCAAACACACATATCGGCAAGATCACGACGCAGGGCAACGAGGTTGTCGGCATCGAGACAACTGAGGGAGAGAAGATTGCCCTTGGAGCGGTGGTTGCCAACTCCGATTCCGTTAGGACATACCGCGAGTTGCTTGGCGGCAAGTTCGCCAAAGACTTCGACCGCCGAAGATCTTATGAAGCAGCCTGTTCTGGCGTCGTCATGTATTTGGGCCTGAATCGACGCTACGATCAGCTGGCTCATCACGATTTTGTCTTTTCCCGAAACGCCTCAGAGGAGTTCCACGCCATCTATGACAAAGGCGAAGTGGCGCCGGACCCGACTTGCTACTTATGTGCGCCCTCCCGTACGGAACCGGCCGTAGCGCCACCCGAATGTGAAGCTCTCTACGTGTTGGTCCACACTCCGCATCTGCGGCCTGGCCACAATTGGAAAGAGATGTACCCGAAGTACCGTAAAGTTATCTTCGAAAAGCTGAAGCGCACCGCCGGTTTGGACAATCTTGAATCGGCCATTCAGGTCGAACGATACCTTACACCGCAGGACATCCATGAGCGTTACGGTGTCCTAAACGGAGCGATCTATGGCATCACCAGCCATGGCCGGTTGCAGGGAGGCTTTAAGCCCGCGAATCACGATCCCGGTCTGCGTGGGTTTTACCTTGCCGGCGGCGCGGCACATCCCGGGCCGGGCATGCCTATGGTCCTGATGTCCGGTTGGATCGCGGCGGACAAACTCGATCAGGATCAGGTAGTCGAACGGATGCACGTCCATGCGGCTGCGGTATGAAGCTTCCCGAACCGCTGCCGCCTATCGCCAAGCGTCAGCTGAAATGGTTCACCTCCTACACTCGTTTCTACCTTCGCCGTAACTTTCACGGCCTGCATTTTCTTAATCTGGCTGATCTTCCAAAGCTGGAAAATATTCCCATCTTGGTTTGCTTGAACCATCCATCCTGGTGGGATCCGCTTATCGCGCTGTACTTGAGTCAGCGCTTCTTCCCACTGCGGCAGAATCGTGGACCGATTGCGATCGAGGGCCTCTCGAAATACCGCCTTTTCGAACGGCTCGGGTTCTTCGGCATCGAGAAAGCAAGTGCTAGGGGAGCCGCTCGTTTTCTTCGTATTGGCGAGGCGGCTTTGAACAATGCCACTGGAGCTCTTTGGGTCACGCCACAAGGCGCGTTCACGGACGTGCGGCAGCGGCCAGTCCGAATTGAGCCCGGGGTTGGACACCTTGCTCATCGCCTGAACCGCTTTGCCATGCTGCCTCTTGCTCTGGAGTATGCCTTCTGGAACGAACGTTATCCTGAAGCGTTTGCCTGCTTCGGGAGTCCCGTGATTGCCTCATCGGGAAGCGAACGAAGTGCCGTGGAATGGAATGCAATCTTCTCATCGGCGCTCGAAGAGACGCAAGACCAGCTTGCTAAGCGCGTACAGCATAGAAATCCCATGCTCTTTGAATCATTGCTAAGCGGAAACTCCGGCGTCGGTGGCGTATATGATGTCTGGCGTGCATGCAAAGCTCGGTTGCAAGGCAAACCTTGGCAGCCGGAACATGGGAGCCATTGACCTTGCCTTGGATTGATCTCGCCTTGTGCGTCCTTGCCCTTGCCGCCCTCCCGGCGCTTCTGTTCTTTTGGAATTTGACTCTCTATAACAAACCGCGAGCATCATCAGCCAATGAAGCCGTATCGGTTCTGATTCCTGCCCGCAACGAGGAACGATCGATCGAAGCGTCTGTGCGGGCTGCGCTGGCGAGTCGAAACATCGAACTTGAAGTACTTGTACTGGACGATCATTCTGAAGACGCAACGGCCGAGATCGTCAGGCGGATCGCGTCAACGGACAAACGATTGCATCTGTTCACGGCCCCGCCTCTGCCCACCGGGTTGGTGCGGCAAACAGTTTGCCTGCTCTGTGTTGGCCGATCTGGCAATCAGTCCTGTGTTTTGTTTTATCGATGCCGACGTGCAACTCACGCCTAATGGCCTCGCCGACATGGTTGGCGCACTCCGTTTTCGCGATTCGGCGCTCATCAGCGGCTTTCCAAAACAGATCACTCATACCCCTCTGGAGCAGCTACTGCTTCCATTGATGCACTTCCTCTTGCTCGGCTTTTTGCCTCTCAGCGGGATGCGGAGACTCGTGCATCCTTCGTTCGGCGCCGGATGCGGACAGATCTTCGTCGCAGATCGCGAGGCCTATCGAAAGGCGGGTGGCCATTGCGCCATTCGCAATTCGCGGCACGACGGCATCACTCTACCGAAGGCGTTTCGCCGCGCCGGCTTCATGACCGACCTCTGCGATGCCACTTCCGTTGCATCGTGCCGCATGTACCAAAATGCGCATGAAGTGTTCTATGGCTTGCTGAAAAACGCGACCGAAGGGTTGGCGTCTCCGAGCCGGATTTTGCCTTTCTCGCTTCTCTTGTTTGCAGGACAAGTGCTTCCGATTGCGCTTTTCCTCTTTGCCTGGACCGATACTTCCTCCCGAAGTCTTCAATGGCTGACGACGCTCGCAGTCATAACATCCTATCTGCCTCGTTTGATCGCTTCGGTTCGCTTCAAACAACCTTTCTTCGCGGCAATGTTTCACCCATTAGCGATTCTTTTGCTCCTAGCAATCCAGTGGTACGCGCTTATTCGCTCCTTGTTCCACTTGCCTGCAACATGGAAGGGTCGAAGTTACAACGATGCATCACAAAACGCTCTCCGTGGGTGATCTGGCGCCCGATTTCGAACTGAACTCCACTGGCGGAGCGCGCTTTCAGCTTTATCGAGCGCTCGAAAGTTCCGCTGTCGTTCTGTTCTTTTATGTCAAAGCGTTCACGCCCGTTTGCATGGCGGAGGTCTGTTCCTTTCGAGATAATTTGCAAGATTTCACCAATTTGAACGCGGCGATTCTATGGAATCAGTGCCGATAACGAGGTCCTCGCCGAGCGCTTTGCCGCCTTTCATAAGCTCCCGTTCCCGCTGTTACTGGACGAAGCGAATCGCGTTCGCAATCTGTTCGGTGTGGGCAAGATCTTTGGGATACTTCCGGGGCGTTCGACTTACGTGGTTGGCCAGAATCGCCGAATCCTGCAAGTCACGCAAGCTGGGTTTGAGAGTGCCATACATGTCAAAGAGAGTCTAAAAGCTCTGCGCGCGAGATGAAGCTGCTGAGTTTCGTTCTGCTGTTCGCAGCTCTGTCGGACCCTCAGTTCAAACAGGGCCGCACTTTGTATTACCAAGGCGCGGATGGCAATAACGACGCGTACGCCTCGGCAGACAAGATCTTTGTCAACCTCTATCGCGATGATCCGAAGGACCCGCGCATCGAGGTTTACTACGGGAGCCTTCGCCTGCTGGAGGCTTCACATACCTGGGCTCTGTGGAAGAAGAATTCGCTGTCCAAAGAAGGCATTCTGTTGATGGATGACGCTGTTCGAAACGCTCCGAGCGACCTGGAGGTGCGCTTTGTGCGTGCCGCGACCACCTACGATCTGCCTGGCTTCTTCCACCGCAAGCAGCAGTCGGAGCAGGATTTCGCCTATTTAGCAGATCATGTTACTGACGGGTCGTTAGAACCAAGGCTGGCTGCTGCCAGCCTTTACTACCATGCTGAATTTCTTCGCCAAGCGGGAAAGAAATCCGCTGCAGTGGACTTCTGGAACAGGGCGATCAAACTGGCGCCGGATAGCCGGGCCGCTCGCGATTCCCGTGACGAGTTAAAGAAGGCCGGTTAAGAAGCCTTACGCGCGGCCGGCTTTATCAGCTCAAACTCAGGAGAGGCGGCTGGGATCTTGTTGAAGCCTAGCTTTTCTCGCAGTTCGGCTTCAATGGCGTTTCCTAGCTCGGCGCGCTCAATAAGTGTTTGCCGTGCATTCTCGCGGCCTTGGCCGATGCGTTCGCCTTTGTAGCTGTACCAGGAACCGCTCTTCTCAAGGACGCCCTGCTGAGCGCCTAAGTCGAGCAGGTCGCCTTCTTTCGAAATTCCGACTCCGTAGAGTACGTCCACCTCGGCTTCCCGAAAGGGTGGCGCGATTTTGTTTTTGACGATCTTGATCTTGGTGCGGTTGCCGAGGACGACGTCACCGTCTTTGATGGCGGTCATCCGGCGTACTTCCACACGTACGGACGCAAAGAACTTCAGCGCGCGGCCGCCGGTAGTTGTTTCGGGGTTGCCGAACATCACGCCGATTTTCTCGCGCAGCTGATTGATGAAAATCAGGCAGGTGTTCGCCTTCGACACCGAAGCGGTAAGCTTGCGCAGCGCTTGCGACATCATGCGCGCGTGCAGACCCATGTGGTTGTCGCCCATTTCGCCTTCGATCTCGGCTTTCGGAGTGAGAGCTGCGACCGAATCGACGACGATCACGTCCAGAGCTTGCGAATTTACGAGAGCCTGTGCGATTTCCAGAGCCTGTTCGCCGTAGTCCGGCTGCGAGACGATCAGGTTTTCGGTATCGACGCCCAGCTTCGATGCGTAAGTTGGATCAAGAGCATGCTCAGCATCGATGAAAGCGGCTGTTCCGCCCGCCTTCTGAGCTTGCGCGATCACGTGCAGCGCCAATGTCGTTTTGCCCGAGGATTCCGGGCCAAACACTTCGATCACACGCCCGCGCGGAAATCCGCCTGCACCGAGGGCGTTGTCAACGGCTACGGACCCAGTTGGGATCACTTCGACCGGAATTGAAGCTCGGGAACCGAGCATGAGCACGGAGCCCTTTCCGAACTGCTTGTCCATTTGCGCGAGGGTGGCGAGAATCTGCTGGCGTCGTTCGTCCATAGTTGCGAATAATAAGTAGGCGGCGAAGACGCGTGTTCTCTAGGACAACGAGAAAGAATAATCCGAGTTGAAGCGGCGCAACTCGTCGAGCGACAATCGGCCCGTGTAGATCGACATGCCGATGGCGCAGTGAATGTTCATTGCGGTGAGTGCTTTGACGTCGTCGAGGGTAGTTATTCCACCTGCCGCAACCAACTCATGACCGGTGCTTTGGCGCAGGCTTTGGAACCAGTCCAGGTCAGTGCCGGCCATCATGCCTTCTTTGTCCACGTAGGTACACAGAAAACCCGAACAGTAAGGCTCAAGTTGGTCGATCACGTCTTTTGCCGTCCAATTTGTCTCTTTTTTCCAGCCGCTTACGACGATATGGCCATGCTTGCTGTCGAGGGCAACGGTGATTTTCTCGCGGCCAAGTGCGTCGCAGAGAGATTTCAGGAATGCAACGTCCGGTCCATTGGCAGAAAACGCCGCAGTGCCTATGATTATCCGATGAACGCCCTGTCGAAGCAGCTCAAGGCCGCGTTTGACGGTACGAACGCCGCCTCCGGCTCGAACTGTAGCCCGGGAAGCGAGATACTCGACGAGCCCGTCGTTCGAACCTCGATTCATAGCAGCATCAAGATCGATGACTTGGATCTGGTCAAAACCTTCAAACTGGCGAATCATCTCTTCAGCCGAGCGCTCCAGGACCTTTTCGCGTCCCTGTACGAGTTGGACGACTTTCCCGCCCATCAGGTCGATGCAAGGAATGATCATTGAATAGGTCTCACCGGTACGTCTGCCTCCTTAAGGGCGCGCTTTAGATCGCCGACGGTGTATTTGCCGTAGTGAAATACAGATGCTGCCAGCGCCGCATCCGCTGCACCGTTCGTCAAGACTTCTACAAAATCCTCAGGTGTTCCCGCGCCCCCCGAAGCGATGATCGGAATGCTGGTCGCTTTCGAAGCGGCTTGCGTCATAGGGCAGTCGAAGCCGGTTTGCACACCATCGGTATCCATCGAGGTCAGAAGTATTTCGCCCGCACCAAGCGCTTGGCCCTGTTGCGCCCACTCGATGGCATCGAATCCTTCGTCCTGACGGCCGCCTTTGGTAAACACATTCCAACGGCATGGACCGGATCGCCGCGCATCGATGGCAAGCACGACAGCCTGGGCTCCGAACTCAAGGCTGAGCTCGCGAATCAATTCGGGTCTGCGAACGGCGGCCGTATTGATACTGACTTTATCGGCGCCGGCCAGGATAATCTTCCGGGCATCCGCCACACTTCTAATTCCACCACCTACCGTCAAGCGGAATGAAAACTCGACGCGCAGTTCGAGCTACGAGATCGGCCATAATCTCCCGGGCATCGCTCGAAGCCGTGATGTCGAGGAAGACCAGTTCGTCGGCACCTTGCAGGTTGTAGCGTTCGGCTAATTCGACCGGGTCGCCGGCGTCGCGAAGCTGGAGGAAGTTGATGCCTTTCACGACGCGGCCGCCGGTTACGTCGAGGCACGGAATGATGCGTTTCGCCAACATTTAAAGCTCGACGAAATTCCGAAGTACCTGCAAGGCCGACGGGCCCGGACTTCTCAGGGTGAAACTGGACGGCATGCACGATTGTCGTGCTCGATCACCGCAGTATATGGATAAGCGTAAGTACACGTGGCGGCGGTTTCACCGATAACGGGCGCGTAATAGCTATGCGCGAAGTAAGTGAAGGTCTGGTCCTCGATGCCGTTCAGCAGCCGGGAGTTTTTAATCTTGCTGAGCGAGTTCCAACCCATATGCGGGACTCGGATGCTGCCAGTAAAGCGCTTGATCTGGCCTGGCAAGATGCCGAGCCCATGCGCCGTGGGGGATTCTTCGCTCGACTCGAAGAGGCATTGCAGGCCCACGCAGATGCCCAGAAACGGAGTTCCCGAGCGGATCTTGTTAATGAGGGGCTCTCGCAAGTTCAAAACATCGAGCGCCTGCATCATCTGGCCGAAGTGTCCGACACCGGGGAGGACGATCTTCCCTGCCCTGTCCACGGGGTCCGGTTCGTCCGTCACGATATAGGGCGCTCCGATTTCGTCAAGAGTGTTCTGAACAGAACGCAGGTTGCCGGCTCCGTAATCGACGATGGTGATCACAAGAGACCCTTTGTGGACGGAAGTTGATCTTGCAAGCGCTCGTCGGTCGAGCACGCATAGCGCATGGCGCGCGCAAAGCACTTGAATATCGCTTCGATCTTGTGGTGGTTGGAGCGGCCGTAAAGAACTTTGACATGAACGTTTCCTGCAACGTGATTGGCAAAGCCGGAGAAGAAGTCTTCGAGCAGTTCCGTTTGCATATCGCCGACATGGACCACGTCAACCTGCTGATCGTAAACGAGGGCGGGACGGCCACCTAAATCAACTGCAACAACGGCCAGGGATTCGTCCATGGTCTGGACAAAGTAACCGGCGCGGTTGATACCGCGGCGGTCACCGAGAGCTTTCGAGAAGAGATCGCCGAGAACGATACCGACGTCTTCTACGGTGTGGTGCTGGTCGACATCCAGATCGCCTTTGGCATCGATGCGCAGATCGAAAGCGCCGTGTTTCGTGAATAACTCGAGCATGTGATCGAGGAAGCGGATGCCGGTCGAGATTTCGTAGGTTCCGGCACCCTCAATGGTGAGACTAGCCGCGATCTGCGTTTCTTTGGTGTTGCGCTCGACCGTGGCTTCTCTCACTTCGTGGCTCCTGATTCGACCAGCGGCAGAAGTTGGTTGATGTCATCGAGAACAACAAACGCCCCGTTGTCTCGAAGCACTTTCGTGACGTCCGCGTGGCGCGGGTTCGCCTTCATGGAAACACCGATGAAAGGTACACCGGCATCTCTCGCACTCCAAGCATCGTCGATCGTGTCGCCCAAATACCAGATTTGCTTGCCCGGATGGTGCTGTTTGATCAGTTCAAGACCGTCCGGAGCCGGTTTCGGTCTCCCTACGGAATCGTCGGTGACGATAGGATCGAAACGAATTGCTTCTGCATTGCGTTGCAGCGTGGCATCCGCTTCGTACTTGGCCCGGCCCGTAAAGATGGCGAGCGTAGCACGTTCGGCGAGACGCTCGAGCAAGCTGTCCGAAGGGATCCATTTCTCGCGAGCAATCAAACCCGCGCTGTCTTCACCCAGGAAGACGCGGTTGAAGTAGTCGACCACATCGGGGTAGTCGATTTGGACGCCCCGGTCAGCGATTAGCCGATGCGCAAGCAACCAATCGTTGTTCCATCCACCGGCATTTTTAAAATCCTGAATCTCATCGTGGGAGACGAGTTGACCTGTGAAGTGCTTGACGGTTTCCCGGATTGTTTCCCGATAAGACTCGCCCACTTCCACAAGGACACCGTCCATGTCGAAGACGATCACTTCCGGAGCTCTTATGCCTTCCAAAGCTTCTCCAATTCATCGAGAAAGCGCTGAACTTGATCGTGGGTACCAACGGTGACCCTGACAGCACCGGGTATTTCGTAGCTGCGATCGCGCACGAGCACACCGCGTTCCCGCAGCTGATCACGGATTGGAATGGCGCGGTCACCGGCGTGAAACAGCACGAAATTCGCCATGCTTTTTATGTATGGAATGCCCAGACGTTCGAGCCCGACGTAGAGGAGCTCTTTTGCAGCCAGCACTTCGAGCACGTATTCTTCGACGAATGCCTGATCCTGTACTGCGATGCGGGCGGCCATCGCAGCCAGCGCGTTTACGCTGTAAGGCGATTGCGCCTTTTTCAAATGGGCAACGTTCGAAGCTTGCGAGAAGAGACAACCACAGCGCATGGCCGCCATACCATAGGTTTTGGAAAATGTGCGGCTGACAAACAGGTTCGGAAACTCATCCAGTAAGGAAAGCACAGTTATGCCGCTGAACTCGTAGTATGCTTCATCGATTAGGACAGCGGCGTTCGTCGCTTTACGGAGGATCTGGCGAATAGAGTTCACGTCGGTGCCGGTGCCGGTCGGGTTGTTGGGATTGCCGATCAAAACGGCGTGGGTCTCGGGCGAGATGGCATCGAGGAGCTCAGTCAGCGGGAAAGCGAGCGTATCGGGACGGTAATGGACTTCGGTAAGGTTTGCACCGGCGAGCTCCGAGTAGAACTTATACATCGCATAGGCGGGTTGCAACAGCACGACCTGATCGCCATCGTCGACATAGGTATTGATCAGCAGCTGGATGGCTTCGTCGGTTCCGTTCGTCAGCGTGAGCTCGTCGGGAGCCACACCGAAATGCTGAGCTAGATCCTCGAGCGCGTGATCGTATTCCGGATAGATGCTGAGATCGGTGGTGGTCAGGTAGCGCTTGATGAAATCGAGTACGTGCGGCGGAGCACCAACAGTGTTCTCGTTAAAGTCGAGGCGGAGCCGGTTTCGGCGCGCTCCGGTTGGCGGATGATAAGCGGCCATTTGGAGCACAGCGTTGCGGGGAACGGGAGCTTGCGGCACAGAAATCTTTTTCGTCTCAAGAGTGGTTTCAGTAGACAGAGCGAACCTCCACGGCGCGAGCATGCGCCTCTAAACCTTCTGCGCGCGCCAAGGTGGTGATGGTTGGCGCGAGATCTTTCAATCCGGCGGGCGACAGACGCTGCACTGCGATGATCTTTACAAAGTCAGCGGCCGAAAGCCCGCCCCGCAGGCGGGCAGCACCACCCGTAGGCAAGACATGGCTCGGACCCGCTGCGTAATCGCCTGCCGACTCGGGCGATGCGGGGCCTAGGAAAACAGTGCCAGCATTTCTGATTTGCGGCAGAAGAGACGCGTCGTGCAGGCTGAGATGCTCGGGCGCATAGAAGTTCGACAGCGCAACGGCATCTTCCATGCTCGGCAGTACGGCAATGAGGCTGCTTTCATCGATGGAGACGCGTGCCACGTCGGCGGTTGGCAAGGTCTTCACCTGACGTTCGAGCTCGTTCGCAACGGCAACGGCGAGCGATTGAGAGGTGGTGAGGAGCACCGCGCTGGCAGTGGTATCGTGTTCGGCTTGGGCAAGCATGTCGGCCGCGATGATTCTCGCGTCACCATCGGCGGCGAGAATCAAGAATTTCTGTGGGGCCGGCAATGAAATCGATACCGACATCGCCGGCCAAGAGCTTCTTGGCCGCAGCGACGTAAGCGTTACCCGGGCCAACGATACGATCGACGCGACGAATGGTTCCGGTACCGAAAGCCAAGGCGGCGATGGCTTGCGCGCCGCCTACCCGGTAGACCTCGGTGATTCCGAGGAGATGGGCGCAGCCGAGAATATCGACTGACGGTTTGGGAGAGGTCACGCAGATCCGAGGGACGCCGGCCGTCTGCGCAAGTACTGCAGTCATCAGCAGCGTAGAGGGCAACGGATACCGGCCCGAGGGCACGTAGCAGCCGACTGCATCGAGTGGACGAACGATCCATCCCATCTCGCGTCCGGGTGAAAATTCAGTGAGACGTTCGCGTGGCAGTTGGGCTTCGGCGAACTCGCGGATGTTCGCGATGGCAACTTTCGCCGCCTGCTTCACGTGCGGATTCATGGCCTGTTCGGAAGAGGCTAAATCCTCTTCCGAAACACGCAACGAGAGTTCGCCGAGACCATCGAGCTCGCGGGCGTAATAAAACAGAGCGCTGTCGCGTTCCGCGCGGATCGCTTGGATGATCGGACGAACCGTGTCCTCGTAAGACGCTACACCGCGGGACCGCATTGCCAGGATTCGTTTTGCTTCGATGCCATCGACGATTCTGATCATGGCAGCTACATTACGATCTTGTTCAACGGATATTCGACGATGCCTTGAGCGCCTGCTTCTTTCAAACGCGGGATGATCGTCCGGACGGTTGCTTCTTCGAGGATCGTGTTGACGGCGACCCAAGACTCGTCGCTCAATTGAGAGATGGTCGGATTTTTGAGGGCGGGAAGAACATTCAGGACCTCGACCAGGGTGTCGCGGCGAACGTTCATCATCAGTCCGACTTTACCCAATGCGGCAATGGCGCCTCCGAGCAGCATTTTGATGTCTTCCAGTTTGCGGCGCTTCCACGAGTCCTTCCAAGATTCAGTGTTCGCGATGAGCTGCGTGTTGGACTCAAGAACCGTTTCGAGGATACGAAGCTTGTTTGCGCGCAGCGAGGAGCCGGTTTCGGTGACTTCGACGATGGCATCGGCGAGTTCGGGAGGCTTGACCTCGGTTGCGCCCCAGCTGAACTCGACGCGCGCCTTGACACCGTTTTTTGCGAGATAGCGTTCGGTAGTGTTGACCAGCTCGGTGGCAATGATTTTGCCTTGCAGATCGTGAATGGTTCGAAAGGGGGAATTTTCCGGCGCAGCGAGAACCCAGCGTACTTTTCCAAAACTTTGCTTGGCGTAGATCAAGTCGGCAACGGTCTGGACATTCGCCCCGTTTTCTTCGACCCAGTCGAGACCGGTAAGGCCGGCGTCAAGAATGCCGTCCTCGACATATCGTGCCATCTCCTGCGCACGGATGAGCATGCACTCGATGTCGGGATCGTCAATTGACGGGAAATAGCTGCGGCTGCTGGTAGTGATGTTGAAGCCCGCTCGGCGAAAGAGATCGACGGTAGCAGTTTCCAGGCTACCTTTCGGTATGCCGAGCTTCAGCTTCACTTTGTGACTCCGTAGACGGCGTCGGAATCATAGACCTTTTCGTCGGTTTCACGCCACTCGCCGTTTTGGAGGGTCCGGTAGAAGCAACTCTCATAGCCGTTGTGGCAAACGCCCGGGCCGACCGGTTCGGCTTCTACCAGTAGGGCATCGCTGTCGCAGTCTGTTTTGACCGATTTAAGGTTTAGGAAATGACCGGAGCTTTCGCCCTTGGTCCACAATTTTTGGCGGGAACGGCTGAAGAACGTGACATGCCCGGTGGACACGGTTTTGTCGAAGGCTTCACGGTTCATGTAGCCCACCATCAGCACACGACGGGTTGTCGCGTCCTGTACGACCGCGGCGATCAATCCATCCTGCTTTGCAAAATCTAGAAGTTCATTCATGGGATTTCTAAAATAAAAAGCCCGCCGAGGGCGGCGGGCCAGTTGCGAAGAACGATCGGAAGACGCAAGGCTCGCCGTTAAACCATCAAGAGATGGTGATGGTGGCGATGGGCGTTCCGTTGCATCAAGCCAAAGTATAGCAAGGGGTCGGCCGGTATCTCCTGGAGGCGCTGCACTCGAAACAAAAGTAGGCGAAAATGTATTTGAATAGATTGTGGAAATTCGGTTAACAAGTAGTTTCCTCGGGCGAGAAAGGCGCGTGTTCCTTGTGGAAGGCGCAAATCTCCGCGATGTTCGCCTTGAAGTGCTCGATGCGGTCGGTTAAGGTAAACGGGTCTCCTGTCATGGCAGCGCGCGATATCAGTCTCGATCATCCCCTTCCGGATAATCTTGACGCCGAACGGTTTGTACTGGGTGCCATCATGAGCACCGAATCAGCATTCCTGCAGGTCGCTGGAACGCTGACGGCTGACGACTTCAGCCTGGAGAAGCATAAGCGCATTTTTCTGCGCATGAGCGAACTGCATGAGCGCGGCGAAAAAATCGATCGCGTCACGCTGGCGAATGAATTGATGAACCAGGGCCAGCTGCAATCGGTAGACGGCCTCAGCTATCTGGTCTCGCTCGATGACGGATTGCCGCAGCTGCACAATCTCGAGAGCTACGTCACGATCGTCAAAGAGAAGTCGCTGCTCCGGCGCATTATTTCGGTTTCGCACGACACGATCAACCGCTGCATCGCCTGCGAAGAGAATGCGATGGACATTCTGGGCGCGGTGGAAGACGCGTTCATGAAGCTGGGCGACGTTCAATCGAAGAACGCGCTCTCGAGTCCGGCACAGATCGTTACCGAGTACGAAGGCGGCATCAATGCATTTCTCGATGCGAGCAAGCGGATCAAAGGTATCGGCACCGGCTTTCTGAAATTCGACGAGATGACTGGCGGCTTGCGAGAAGGCGAGCTGATCATTTTAGCCGCGCGGCCGGCGATGGGCAAGACTGCGTTCGCGCTGAATATCGCTCAACACGTGGCGATGAATCCGACGAACCCGAAAGCAGTTGCGATTTTTTCGCTCGAGATGTCGAAGGAGTCGCTGCTAACTCGTATGATCTGCTCGACGGCGCGAGTGGACCAACAAAAATTTCGCGCGGGCTACCTGAGCGGGGAAGAACGCCACTTGCTGCAGGATGCGCTATATCGCATTGTCGAATCACCGCTCTATATAGACGACACGGCCGGCATCAACCTGATGGATGTGCACTCTAAGCTGCGGAGATTACAGGCCGAACAAGATTTAGGGTTGGTTGTGATCGACTATTTGCAGCTGATGCAGGGGCGCGGGCGGCAGGAAAACCGGCAGCAGGAGATCAGTTCGCTTTCGCGTGGATTCAAGCTGATGTCGAAGGAGTTGCGGATTCCGTTTCTGGTGCTTTCGCAGTTGAGTCGTGCGCCGGAGACGCGGCCGGGCGATCATCGGCCGATGTTGAGCGATTTGAGAGAAAGCGGATCGATCGAACAAGACGCCGATATGGTGGGGTTCATTTTCAGGGAGGAAGTGTATCGGCCGGACAAGGAGAGCTTGAAAGGTTTGGCTGAGCTTATTCTGGCGAAGCAGCGGAATGGGCCGACCGGGCGGGTGAAGCTGGCGTTCTTGAATCGGTATACGAAATTTGAGAATTTAGCGACGGACACCGGAGATGAGGATTTGGCGCCGTTCGAGGAGTAAGAACGCTTGCTGACTGCGTTCAGAATTTCAGGCAGATTTTGCCGAAGTGCGACTGCGACTCCATGTGGCGCAGTGACTGTTTGAGGTCTGTCCACTCGAAGGTCTTGTCGATTACAGGTCTAATGTTGTGAAGTTCGATGGCCCTGTTCATGCGTTCGAACATGGCGCGGGAACCGACATAGATGCCCTGCAGGCGGACGCTGTTCATAAGAATGCCGACAGGACTCACGGTTGGCGCTCCGCCAGTGAGGGCGCCGATGACACTGATTGTGCCGCCCGTTTTGACAGCTCGCAAGGAGCGCGGCAAGGTGTCGCTGCCGCCAACTTCGATGATGTGGTCGACGCCTTCGCCGCCCGTCAATCTCTTTGCGGCTTCGTCCCAGTTCGGATCGGATTTGTAGTTGATAGTTTCGGTGGCTCCGAGTGCGCGGGCTCGCTCTAGCTTTTCGTCACTGCTCGAGATGACTAGGGTCCGCAGGCCTGCCGCTGTGGCGAACTGGAGAGCGAAGATGGAGACGCCCCCAGTACCCTGCAAGAGCACGGTCTGGCCCGGAACAGGCTGAGTGTGTTCGAAGAGTGCATGCCACGCTGTAACCGCGGCGCAGGGCAAAGCGGCAGCTTCTTCATCCGTGAGTCCGGAAGGTATGCGAACCAGTCCCTGTTCGGAGAAGACTGCGTACTCGCGGGCTACGCCGTCAATGGATCCGCCCAGGGCCGAGTTCCCTTTCTCCTTTGTTGGAGGGCCGTCGATCCACTTCTGCATGAAGATGGCGGCTACGCGGTCGCCCTGCTTGAAACGCGTAACGCCGGGACCAGCCTCCTCGACAACACCTGAGCCATCGGAGAGCGGGACCATGGGGCGGCGCATCTTCGGGTTATAGGTACCTTGCACGGCCATGTAGTCGCGGTAGTTAAGCGACGCGGCACATAACTTGACCAAGAGTTCCCCAGGGCCGGGGCGAGGCATGTCCCGATCGACAAAAGCGAGGTTGTCGATCCCGAATTCGCGGATCTCGAATACCTTTTCATGCTTCCACTTCCACTGGCTGATGAGCCAAGCTGGCAGCGAACTCGATCACTTGCTCCAGTTTGCGGCGGGCGGCTCCCGAATCGATGACCTCGGACGCCAACGCGACGGCGGATTTGAGGTCGACGGCACGCTGGGCCAGAAAGAGAGCAGCGGCTGCGTTCGCCACAACAATGTCCCGATGCGGGCCTCCTTCGCCGTCGAAGATGCCGCGAATGATAGCGGCGTTGGTCTCGGGACTACCGCCCTGGAGGTCTTCGACCAATGAGGTGCTTAGACCGAAGTCAGCCGGTATCCAGCGGCCCTTTTGCACGCGTCCGTTGTCTACTTGAAAGACAGTCGTGAGGCCAGTGGTGGTGATCTCATCGAGGCCGTCGGAGCCGTGGACCACGAACGCACGAGGAGTGCCTAGGCGGGCGGAGGCGTGGGCCAACATCTCGGCAGCTCGCACCGAAAAAGCGCCGATGAGCTGGATACTTGCTCGAGCAGGATTGGTAAGCGGACCCAAGAGATTGAAGACGGTACGCCCTTTCAGTTGGAGGCGCGCCTCCTGGGCATGCTTTACGGCGGGATGAAGCAACGGGGCATATAGGAAGCCTATGCCGGTTCGACGAATACAGCCGGCTACCTCGTCCGGGGAAAGAGTAACGGGAACGCCGAGTTCTTCGAGGACATCGGCGCTGCCGCACTGGCTCGAGATGCGGCGGTTGCCGTGCTTAGCCACTCGAAGTCCAGCGGCCGCAGCGACGAAAGCCGCTGCTGTCGAAATATTGAAGGTGCAGGCGCCATCGCCGCCGGTTCCGCAGGTGTCGAGGACAGGCTCGCCTTCCTGCTCGAGGGACAGGGGAGGACTCATCTCGCGGATGGCGCTGGCGAAGCCGACGAGTTCGGCCAAGGTCTCGCCCTTACGACGGAGAAAACTGAGGACGCTGGCAATACCTTCGGTGCTCATTTCGCCTGAGAGCATCCGGTGCATGAGGTCATGAGCTTCCGTTTGCGAGAGATGAACCGAATTCCTAAAAGGAAGATGAGACATGCGTTAGCTCTTTAATTCGACCACAGACGCCTTTTGAATATCGCGTAAACAAACGTACCGGCGCCCGTTACCAGGGGAGCCGCGCCGATTCGATACTCTAGGAAACTAGAGGGAGCCCCACGACGTGCTTGTAGTAATGAAGGCGCAGGCCAGTGCAGCCGACATCGCCCGTGTTTGCGCGCGAATCGAGTCACTCGGCTACAAACCACATATTATCCCGGGCGAGCAACGGACTGCGGTGGGAATCACTGGAAATAGCGGCCCGGTGGACGCGGCGGAATTTGAAGGACTGCAGGGAGTCGCGGAAGCGATTCGGGTTTCGAAGGCATACAAGCTGGTGAGCCGGGAGACCAAGCGCGAGAACACGGTGGTTCGAGTAAACGGTTTTCCGGTAGGCGGGCCCGAGATGGCGTTGTGCGGCGGCCCATGCGCAGTCGAAAGCCGGGAACAGATTCTCGAATCGGCTAGGGGCGTAAAGGCAGCAGGCGGACAGATGCTGCGTGGGGGAGCGTACAAGCCGCGGACGTCGCCTTACAGTTTCCAAGGCTTGGGCGAAGAAGGATTGCGATATCTGGCCCAGGCACGCGAAGAGACGGGGCTGGGAATCGTGACAGAGGCGATGGATACCGATACGTTCCCGCTGGTCGAGGAATATGCGGATTGCGTGCAGATCGGGGCGCGAAACATGCAGAATTTCGCGCTGCTGCGGAGAGCCGGGCGGTCGCGCAAACCGGTGCTGCTGAAACGCGGGATGTCCTCTACTTTGGAGGAGTTCTTGATGGCAGCCGAGTATATCCTTTCCGAAGGCAATTACAACGTGATTCTTTGCGAGCGGGGCGTACGCACGTTTGCCGACCATACGCGCAATACGCTCGATCTGAGCGTGGTCCCGGCGGTGCAGAGCTTGAGCCACCTGCCGATTATTGTCGACCCGAGCCATGGGACCGGGAAACGGGACAAGGTTCTGCCGATGGCGCTGGCTTCCATTGCAGCGGGGGCATCGGGATTGATAGTCGAGATGCATCCAAACCCGGAGCGCGCCCTTTCGGATGGGTACCAATCGCTCGATCCGCAGCAGTTTGCGGAGATGGCGAGTGAGTGCCGGGCGATCTCCGAGCTTTTAGCGGCACGACGAAATGTGCTAGCTGGCGTTTCTTAGAAGAAGAGCGGGCCGAGGGACGCTCGCCTTGATGGCATCGACGGCCGCTTTGGCCTGAGCGTTGCCGGCTGCGTTGCGCTCGCGAAGACGCTGCAGTTGGGCTACGCGGGCTTCAATTTGCTCAATTGAAAATACGAAGCCAAAGGCGGCGGCATCGAAGGGTGTTCCTTCTTTTTGGGCGGCTTCGTAGGCTTTGGCAGCTTCGGCGAGTTCCATTGCTTCCTGGCGTTTGCGGACTTCCTGCAGCCGCGCGAGAGTGGCGGTGTCTTTCTCCTGTTGACGGCGCAGGCGTGATTCCTGGGTGCCGAGATTCGAGAAGTCGCGGCGGTAAGCGCGGAGAGTTTGAGCATCGATCAGGGCGTGTTGAACGGACGGATCTTCGTTTTCGAATTGGGCGGCGAACTCGCGGCGGCCGAGGGCGAAGAGACCGGCTTCGAGAGCGGGAATGCGCACGAGGCGCCAGTCGGTATCGGCTAGCAATTGGACGAGAGCGCGTTCGGTGTCACCGGAGGGCTGGAACGTAGCTTCGAAGCGGGCCAGATGAGCCTGGTAGGCGTTGACGTCGTCGCTGGGCAGCAGGACAGTGCGGCCCGTGAGACCGGTTTTAACGGCGTTCAGAGACGACTTTGCTTTGCCTTCGGCGGTCTTGGGACCCGTCGAGAGCTGCGCATTAAGAAGGTTGGCGTTCAGTTGGGCTTGGGTGGCCATGCGACAAATACGCTAGCATGCCGAAACAAGCGTTTCGAGCTATGCTGTTGTGGGCGTAAGGCAAATCGTTTGTGACCGGAATTTAGTGAAGTGCAGATTGAGGCCGGAAGCAGATTAATGTTGGTGTTTTCTGGCCTATTGGAGAAACAGGTAGACCGTTCCTCGATTTGGATCGAAGCGGATCTGGAAGGGTACACTGGACGCAATGCGGGAACAGCTAGAACCCAATACGCCGCCATTGGAGGCGAGAGGGTTCGATCTCAAAGCGAGATTACGAAACTCGCTACCTGGGCCCGTTCTGAGACTTGTTAATAAAGTTCGGTTGTTGCGGTACCGCCGCCACTTCGGAGCAATGGACCGGAGAGATACGTTTTCTGTTATTTATCGCGATCGTATTTTTGGCGATGCTCCAGGGGAGCAGTTTTATTCCGGAGATGGATCGACGGGGCGTTTTGCAGATTCGTATTGCGAACTGGTATCGGGCATCGTTCGCGAAAAAGAGATCCGTTCGATTGTCGATTTAGGGTGCGGCGATTTTCGCATCGGCGCTCGGTTAGCGCCGCTCGTTGCAGAATATCGCGGCATCGACATTGTTCCCGATCTGATCGAGCATAATCGGCGTGAATATGGTTCCGATCGGGTTTCGTTCGATTGTCTGGATATCGTCGATGATCGGCTGCCCGAGGGAGATCTGTGTCTGGTGCGGCAAGTCCTACAGCATCTTAGCAACGAGGAGATTAGTGCGGTTTTGCGGAAAGTTCGCGCTTATAAGTGGGTTCTCATTACTGAAAATGTCACGGCGGGAGATGTTAGATTTCCTAACGTCGACTTAGTTCATGGGCCTAAGACTCGGTTGGTGGAAGATTCCGGGGTGTTTGTTACTAAGCCGCCCTTTTCGCAGGTTGCCGATCACAGTTGGGAGTTTCCTTATGATGAGAAGAGTATTTTGTTGGCCGTGTTGCTGAAATCGTAGATCCATCTGATCAGATCTTATTGGCTTTCTAGCTCTGATGGCGGACAGCGCGGCAGCGGCCTGCGCAGGAGTGAGTTTCATTTCAGCAAGCGCGGCCCTAGCTGCTTGTTTGCTACCAAGATTTGTAACCGCGGGGATGAAATCTGGAAGATTTAAGGCCCCTTCGACTAGAGGGGAGGCTGCTAGCGCACCTCCGGCCACCAGAGATCCACCGGCAAACGTCGCCAGGAGGCCATATCAAGAGTTAGTCCGCGCTCCGACCGATCTTACAACCGCTGCCCTAAACGGATTAATAGAATCACTATCTTCACCACTTTGAGGAGAGGCAAAAGCTATTGTTCCGGCATTCGAAGCCGAATCAGTTAGAAAAAGGAGTACGGCTGCAGCAGCGCAAACCCATAGGAAGTTTGAAGCGCGCTCTACAGGCTTGATGGATTTTAAGGAGTTGCTTTCCTGAAGAGTGCCTGCTGACACGGTGCCAATTATAGCCGGGAAACTTCATTGTCTCTGACATCGCGCCAGTGGCCCGGAGCCAAACCGTCCAAAGTCAAATTCCCGATCGCCATACGGATTAAACGCAGAGTGGGAAAGCTGACCGCAGCTGTCATGCGGCGCACTTGCCGATTTCGGCCTTCGGTGACGGTGAGTTCGAGCCAGGAAGTCGGAATGGCTTTACGGAAGCGGATCGGGGGATTTCTCGGCGGCAGAGGCGGCTCGGGGATGGCGCGAGCCATGCAAGGCTTTGTTGTGTAGTCCTGTATGCGGAGCCCTGCTCGCAGCCGGTTTATGGCTGTGGGATCGATGAGTCCTTCGACTTGCACCCAGTAGGTACGCGGATGCGCAAATCGCGGATCGGAGAGGCGGTGCTGCAGTTTGCCGTCATCGGTCAGGAGAAGCAGGCCTTCGCTGTCGTAATCCAGACGGCCGACCGGGTAGACGCCCGGAACGGGGATGAAGTCCGCCAATGTTCGTTTGGAAGTTTCGCCTGTGAACTGGCTCAGAACGTTGAACGGTTTGTTGAAGAGCAGATAACGAAAGGGCAAGGCAAAGGTGTGACGGAGAAGTCCGGGTTTACATTCATGGTATGGCTTTAACCGATGTGCCTCAAGAACCTGGGAAAACGCCGGGTTCTTCGCTGGGCAAGATTTTGCCGTATACAACTGTCGCGCTGATTGTGGCCGCGCTTTATGTTGCCTGGACGTTTTACTCGCGGCATGAGTCCGATGTGGAGGCGCAGAAAGCGGCTGCAGCAAAGCAGCAAGAGCAGCGCGAGCGAACTGTTCGCGCCGTGTTTGGCTCGGGCGAGATTCGATTCAGCACGTTTTCGGCAGGTTCGGGACTCCTGAAACGAGGAGAGCATACCCAGCTTTGCTATGGCGTGGTAAATGCGACGACCGTCACGCTTGATCCGCCGGTAGCTCCGGTGAAGCCGTCGTACATGAACTGCATAGAGATCGCACCGAAGACGACGACCACCTATAAGATGACTGCGTCCGATGCGGCCGGGCATAACCAATCGCAATCTTTGACTGTACACGTTCGGTAACCGGTAGGACAATAAATGGCAGAGATGTAGCCTGCTATCCTAGCCTCCGCGCGGTAGGATGCTTCCAAGCCTGGCGTAAATGGAGCTTTCGAGCTTTGTTTTGCTCTCTGGGGTTACCCCAGGGGAAAGTGAAGAACTGACATTTCGTCGCGTGAGAGCCGCTGCGCCAAGACGCAGATATCCTCACGCCGAGTTAGACTCGTTGGGGCATTCCTCCGTCGCACCTATGCCAAATCCGTCGCTCTTAAGTATGCTGGCCAGATCTTTTCTGGCGGGTGAACCAGAATGGAGGCGATTGTTGCTCGCTGTAGCCGGATGCTCGGCAAACCTTGGGAATGGCTTCGGCCTCGTAGCCGACGCTATGTCGAGAGCATTGCAGGCAAAACTCGCCCCCGGCACCGGGAGGTAGTTCGCTTCATCTCACAAGACCCGGGCTACGAGCGAGCGCTGAGGAAACATTCTCACGAACTATCGATTGAGCACTGGCTTATCGAGCCGCAACGCATGCAGTCCGTCGTCGCGGCCCGATTCGTGGGAGCTTCCAGCGATCGAGTCGGCGGGCGCTTTGGCCGATTGGTTTTGGCTTGAGCCTGGACAACTCGGGTTGGTTCGCGGATCTAAAAGGGCTCGAATACAAGAACGATGCCTCACGGTTGAGGAATTATCATTACCGGATCCTGCCAAAGCCGTCCGGAAGCGTTCGGCTGATCGAAGCGCCAAAACGGCGACTGAAGAAGCTGCAACGAGAAATTCTCGCCGACCTTCTTGAAAAGATTCCGCCGCATCCGCGGCACATGGATTCATCAAAGGGCGCTCGGTTAAAACGTTTATCGCTCCGCATGTTAGGCAAACGCGTTGTTTTGCGGATGGATCTGCAGGACTTTTTTGCCTCGATCAGCGGAGCGAGAATACAGACGATCTTCCGGATGCTCGGTTACCCGGAGCCGGTTGCGGACCTGCTCGGCGGGCATCTGCACGAATTCTGTTCCGCCGAGATGTGTGGAACAGCTCCAGATGGACATCGATCCTGTCCAACTTCAGGAAGCGCGGGTTTGTATTCCCGGCCCCATTTGCCGCAAGGAGCTCCGACTTCGCCGGCTCTCGCCAATATTTGCGCTTATCGGATCGATTCTCGCTTGAGCGGTCTGGCAAAGTCCGTGGGCGCTCAATATACGCGCTACGCTGACGATCTCGCATTTTCGGGCGATGATAAATTCGAAAGAGGGTTGCGAGCGCTTTTCTATGCATGTCGCCGGCCTCTTGCTCCAAGAAGGCTACAAAGTGAATCACCGGAAAACGCGCCTGATGCGTCGAGGCGTGCGGCAACATTTAGCCGGATTGGTTGTGAATCGAAAAGATGAATGTTATTGGCCGCGATTTCGATCGTCTCAAAGCCACGCTCACCAATTGCGTTCGCTTCGGGCCTGAAGAGCCAAAACCGTGACGCTCACCCTGCGTTTCGATCGCATCTCGAGGGAAATTGGTTTGGATGGAGACGATCAATCCTGCGAAGGGGAAGCGCCTTCGCAGGATTTTCGAGCAGATTCAGTGGCAGCGGATATAGCTCCGGTTTTGCTGCCCGCTTGCATTGATTGACACCCTGTTTTCAAGTACTATATCCCCAACATGAAAACCATCACTCGCCGGCAAAGCGGGCGATCTTTGCTTGCGTTGTTCGCCGCCGTGCGGTTACAGGGAATCGGGACGGATGAGCGTTTGCCTCATTTCGTCGCTAAAACCCTAGACGGTGAGCGCATCACCAACGATTCCGTGAAAGGAAAGGTTCTGCTGATTGAGTTCTGGGCTACATGGTGCCCTCCCTGCAAGAGCGACGAACCTGTGGTGGAGCGCATTTTGGCCGAATTCGGGAAGCAAGGGTTGACCGTACTTGCGGTGAACATGGGCGAGCCCCGGCGCAAGGTGAAAAAGTATCTGGAAGCCTCTCCTCGGTCTTCCAAAGTAGTGTTGGCTGAAGATACGACGTTAGCTGCTATTTGCGACGCAAATGTCTATCCGCTGTATGTTCTGGTCGACCGTGAAGGCCAAGTTGCAGGGGTCCAGAGAGGGGCCGGGGGCGAAAGAATGCTCCGCCGGCTTTTGTCGAAAGCGGGTTTAGACGCGTAGCTGTAGAGATATTCCTTGCCAGTGCCGAACTTTCGGTGGATTGCAAGTACCTTGATCGCTGTTATAGTTCGCCAAGGATGAGTGGCACAAAAGACGAATAAACGTTCAAAGGCCATCCGGAAAAGCTCTGTCTGATAAACGATTCAGTAGACATTTTGGCGGCTGCGCGTTGAACCTGCCTGTCTGGCTTCGGCCGGTTGCATTCCTCGGGATGCTGCTTGCGATTTGGCAAATTGCTGCGAGTCGGCAATTGGTTCACCTTTTACCGGGGCCGCTTGAGGTGGCGCGCGGCATCTCTGAATTAATGCGTCACGGACTGCTATTGAAGTATGTGGTCGCGTCATTGTTTCGCGTCACGTGGGGTTTTGTCTCGGCGGTTGTATTGGCCATTCCGCTTGGACTTGCCATTGGCTGGTACCGACGGGCTGAGCTGGCAGTCAATCCCCTGCTTCAAATTCTGCGCCCGATTTCACCGCTCGCGTGGATTCCGCTTGCTATTTTGTGGTTCGGAGTCGGCGATCTCGCCGCAGTGTTTCTTATATTCGTGGGCTGCTTTTTCCCGCTGCTTCTGACTGCAATCGGCGCGGTTCAGAGTACGCCGGACGTTTATATCGAAGCAGGCCGCAACTTCGGGCTCAAGCCGGCTGCGTTCATCTATCGCGTCTTGTATCCGGCCGTGCTGCCGCAGCTGATTATCGGCTTGCGTATCACGCTAGGAATCGCCTGGCTGGTGGTGGTCGCGGCTGAGATGATCGCCGTGAACTCTGGCCTGGGATTTCTAATAATCGACGCACGTAATGCCGGCAATCGCTACGATCTGGTCGTGGCTGGGATGCTGATGATAGGGCTTATCGGTCTGCTGTTGGATCTGGGGATGCGATCGCTCGAACGGGTAAAGTCATTTCGCTGGGGCTACTCGGAAGAATAGGGATTGTTGCGAATGGAAGCTGTCATAGCACGGCCAACCGTAGGTACTGGATTAAACGTCAATCGTCTCTACAAGGTCTTCGAGCGCGACGGGAAAACTATTCCGGTTTTGGAGGACATCAACCTCGAAGTGCGCCCCGGAGAGTTCGTTTGTGTGGTCGGACCGTCCGGGTGCGGCAAGTCGACCTTGTTGAATACATTAGCGGGTTTTCTCGCGCCGACAAGCGGATCGGTTAGCGTCGACGGCGAAATCGTGCGCGGGCCGGATCCTCGCAGAATGCTCGTATTTCAGGAGCGTGCCGTATTCCCCTGGCTCACGGTCGAAGAGAACATCGGATTCGGTTTGTCGAAGATGCCACTCACGCAACGGAAAGAGCGCGTGGCGCATTATGTCGAAATGGTTCGTCTTCAGGGGTTCGAAAAGACGTATCCTGCCGATCTTTCAGGCGGAATGAAGCAAAGGGTGCAAGTGGCGCGCGCTTTGGCTGTAAATCCGGACGTGCTGTATCTCGATGAGCCATTCGGAGCACTGGATTCGATCACACGATTGATGATGCGGGGCGAATTGCTTCGGATCTGGGAAGCGGAGCGTAACACGGTAATTTTCGTAACGCACGACATCGATGAAGCGGTTCAGCTTGCCGATCGCGTGGTCGTGCTGACTTCTCGTCCGGCAAGGATCGGGCACGTTGTATCCGTCGATATTCCGCATCCGAGAAACATCAGTTCACGACGCTATCTGGAGTTGCGGGACGCTCTTTATCAACAGATTGGCGTGGCTTACGCGCTATGAACTTGCAGGCAGAATCGAGGAAATGGGAGAGGTTCCTTTGGCCGATTCTCGCGACCGCCCTGGTCCTTGGTGTGTGGCACTTTTGTGTAATCTGGACAGCCAGCAAAGTGTTCCCTTCCCCAATTGCTGTCATAAAAGGTATTGAAGGGCTTCTTCGGAGAAACATCCTGTGGATGGACATGGCCGATTCACTGCGCCGAGTTGCGCTCGGATTCGGCGCTGCGGTGGTGTTGGCAATTCCGGCGGGTTTGTTTCTAGGCTGGCATCCGGCAGCTAACAAAACAGTGAATCCGGCGATCCAGATACTCCGGCCGATCAGTCCGATCGCCTGGATTCCGGTCGCAATCGTATTGTTCGGCATAGGCGACAAAGCAGCGATATTCTTGATCTTTCTGGCTGCGTTTTTTCCTATTGTGATTGCATGCGATCGATGGTGTTGCTACTGTTCCACCGACGTTTCGGCAGGCGGGCCGTAACTTTGGCCTAACCGATTCGACAATTCCTTAGTCGAAAGTGATTTTCCCAGCGGCGCTTCCGCGGATCATTATGGGTTTGCGTTTAGCGCTCGGCATTTCATGGCTGGTGGTGGTTGCAGCCGAGATGATTGCGGTCGATTCCGGCCTCGGTTATCTGATTATCGATGCAAGAAATTCTGGAAAACGCTACGACCTGGTAGTGGCCGCCATGCTGATCATCGGTGTGATAGGGCTGGCCCTCGATACTGGCTTGCGTCGGCTCGGCAGGATCAGGTCGCTACGTTGGGGGTTCCGCGATGCTCCCTAAAAGCAAGATCCTGCTGTTCGGAGGCGGATGGCTGCTGCTCATTTCAGCTTTGCACGCCTACTTGAACGTAAATTGGCCGGCCGTCTTGAATGACTATCGTCCGGCTGCGAAACGAAAAGTTACCGTCGCCTATATCCCTGTAACGTGCCAGCTGACATGCCCAGTGACCGATTACATTTCGAAGTTCTCGGCGAACGGCGAAATATTTTTGCCAAGATTGTTCCAAGGCTTTCCCGAAATCAAGGAAGCACTTATTTCGGACAAGGTTCAGGCGGCATTTATCGTCGCGCCGCTGGCCATTGCACTAAGGGCGCAGGGAGTTCCGATCAAGGTTGTCTATCTCGGTCACCGTTATGGCAGCGCGGTAGTCGTTCGAAAAGACGGACCTATCAAAACCTTCGGCGATATGCGGGGACGTACGGTTGCCATTCCTAGCCGTTTTTCCGACGAACGTCTGCTTCTTTTTCGCGCGATGAAAGTTTGGGGCATCAAACCGGGAGAGATCAAGATGCTCGAGATGGCGCCGCCGGATGTTTCAGGCGCATTGGCGGCAAAAGCCATCGATGCGTTCTCGATGGGTGAACCGTTTCCATCGCAAGCTGAAATGGGAGGCTTCGGCCGAGTGCTCTTTCAGGCTCGGGAGTATTGGCCAGACTACATGTCTTGTATTCTTGTGGTCCGGCAGGATTTGATTGATAACCGTCCGGATGTTGTGCAGACCCTGGTGGATGGGATTGCGCGATCAGGTTTGTGGCTGGAGCGCAACAAGCCTCACCGGGACGACGCAGCCGATTTCGTAGGACGCCTTTATTACAATCAGAAGCCGGCGCTACTGCGCTGGGCGCTGACCAGGCCACTGGATCGCGTTACTTATAACCCGCTCGCACCGCGGAAACCAGATTTCGACATGGTTCGCGATCTGATGATCGAAACCGGCGTTCTGGAGAAGAAGATCGAGTTTGACGAGTATACGGATACGCGGTTTTCGGATCGGGCGAGTATTCAGACCGCATGGAAATATGAGCCGGGGATTGGGATGACCCGGTAGTGTTTAGTAAGACCTCTAAGATTGGCGGGAACAGCTGTTGTTACCCGCGAGCATACGGATTTTAGTATTTCGAATTGAGTCTTTTTCCCAAACGGTAGGTCGACTCTAAATAGATGTCCTCTTTTCACTGCTTTCCGATATGGTTAGGAGATTGCACGGCGAGATCTCACGTAACAGTCGAAGGCCTATTGGTGGATTTGACAAAAGGGAGTTTCCGAATCGCGTGACGGCGTGTTGAACGTATGGCAGATCACAATAACAGAGCTATTCATTTAAGGCTTCTTCTCGCGGCTGTCCTTTTCGTATCAGCGGGAACGGCAGTTTATGCCCAGACAGGAAGCATCGGCGGAACAATCACGGATGCCACGGGTGGGGGCATTGCGGATGCAACGGTAAAAGCCCAAAGCGCAGAGACGGCAGCGGTGCGCACTGCCACAACGGACCCAGCGGGTACGTACACAATCCCAAATCTACCCGTCGGCCATTATGACGTAACCGTTCAGAAGCAAGGATTTTCTTCCCAGCGCTTCGAAAAAGTGGAGCTGACAGTCGCGCAAAATCTGACTCTAAATGGCAGTCTTCAAATCGGCGCAGTTTCCCAATCGGTCGAAGTCTCAGGAGCCTCTTTAGCAACCGTCGATATGGAAGACGCGCAGCTCAGCAACGTTGTCGACCAAAGGCGAATCGTAGAGCTGCCATTGATTACGCGCGACCCTTATCAGTTGGTCTTGCTTTCGCCAGGAGCTCAACAAACAACGAGTTCACTTGGAGGGTTCTCCGTAAACGGGCAGCGCGAGCGGAGCAACAACTTTCTGCTGGACGGCGTGGACAACAATGACGCGTCCGTTCCGGGTATCCCGGGCGGAGTTAGCTCGATCAATCCGGATTCTACTCAGGAATTCAGAGTCATCACTAACAACTATCTCCCTGAATTCGGCCGCAACTCCGGGGCGATCGTGGACATTGTGACCCGCAGCGGGTCCAATCAGTTGCATGGGGACGCATACGAGTTTAACCGTGTGAATGCGTTGGCTGCGCGCGATTACTTCAATCCCACACCCCAACCGCAAAACCCGTTCGTCCGGAATCAGTTTGGATTTTCGCTTGGCGGCCCGATTGTCAAAGACAAGACCTTCTTCTTCGTAAATTCGGAATGGGACCGTTTCCGGACCACGCTCACGAATCAGTCCACTGTACCGACGGCGGCTTTTAAGACCGGAATCTTCAATTACACTGACCAGAATGGTAATACTCAGCTCATCAACCTAGCCAACCCGGCTTCGCCCAACAATGCGCTCGGGCTCCCGCTCGATCCGACGATGCAGAAGGTGCTCGCCCTCTACCCCAACCCTAACGGTCCGGCGGTAGACAGCATCCGCGGCACTTACTTCTTTCCGACGAGCGATCCACAGAACTCCGCCAACACGACATTCCGGATCGATCATCACTTCAGTGAGAAGTACAGCATGTTTGCCCGCTATATCTACAACGGGTTGACGAATGGCAACTCTTTGGATGAAATCTTTCCGGGCGTGGGCGGCATCGCCACCGGCCAGCAGAGCCATAGTGGCGCCTTCAACTTCATCGCCGCTTTCCGGCCGAATCTGGTGAATGAGTTCCGTTTCGGGTTAAACCGGACCGATGACCTGTTTACGTGTAATGGCCGTAACGCTTTCGACAGCAATAGCACATTGGATCCTTTCGGCTTCGGAACGGATTACAGCTTCAATCTGTCGACGAACGTACCCACAATCGCCAACTTCGGTTGCAGTGCATTGACCAACAGCAACGGCCAGGCTCGGCGGGCCGGGACCTGGCACTACGTCGATCAACTCTCCTGGGTAGCCGGCAAACACAACGTTAAAGTAGGTGGCGAATTCCGTTACGTGTACGACAACGGATACGACGCTTTCGGAGCGAGGCCGTTGGTTGATTTCACCGCATTCGGAAATTTCGGTATTCCGATTGTGAACTGCAGCGGCCCTTGCGCAAACGACGAGACGCTTCAGACCCTGGCAGCGGCCTTACTCGGGGTGCCGGGTATTCAAACGCAAACGCAATTCTTCAACGCCGAAGGCCAGCGTACGCCGACCGATTTCAGGAGATTTGTCCAACACGAATACGGGCTATTCGTGCAGGATTCCTGGAAGGTTCGGTCCAACCTGACACTCGAACTTGGACTCCGATACGAACTCGATCAGCCTCCATTCGAGAGAAACGGAAATTTATCAAATCTCTTGTATCAGCAGGCTTCGGATTCCGCCCCGATCACCTTTCAAACAGTTGGGCCAGGCACAGGGCGAGAAGTCTTTTACGGATATCCTTACAATTTTGAGCCCCGCTTAGGGGCGGCCTGGAATCCATTCCATGACGGTAAGACGTCAATCCGTGCTGGGTATGGCATCTTCCATGACCGCGTGTTCGGGAATCTCTTCACCAATCTCAAGGGCGACCCACCTTTCGTCGCCGGGGTGCAAAATCTTCCAAATGAAAGCTTCTTGAACGGTGCTCCGCTAGTGACACTCGGGGCTTTGCCTCCGCCTGCTACTCAGCCGTCTCCCTCCTCGTCGGTGCCGGACGGATCTCTTCTGACTGGAATTACTATCCTCGACCCCAATCTGAAAGATCCTTATACACAGTCGTGGAATGCCAGCATACAGCGTCAATTGGGAAATGGCATGACTATGGAGTTGGACTATGTGGGTTCGGGTACACACCGGCTCTTTCGTTCGGTAGACGGGAACCCTCCGCAACCATCGCTAGTAGCAGCAGGCCACGCAGATGGTACTTTGCCGCTGAATGTTTCTGGAGGCACACTGCGGATTGCACCTTTGCTTGGCCTTGGATATCCCCAGGTCACGGGGAATCTCGCCCTAGATGAGCCGGTAGTAATTAAATCCATTGGGAACGCAACTTACAATGCGTTGCAGGCTGTGTTTAACAAGCAGTTTAGTCATGGTGTGCAGTTCCAGGCAGCTTATACGTGGTCGCACGCAATCGACGATGCAGCCGACCCGATTGTGGCGGGTCAGCCCGGAAACCGCAATATCGCCAGAAATTCATTCAATCTGCACGAGGAACGAGGATCCTCGGATTACGACTTGAGACATCGGCTGATCATCAATTACGTTCTCGAGTTGCCGTTTGGTCCGGGACACACTCACTTCAGTCAGGGACTCGTGGCCCGAGTCCTTGGCGGCTGGGAACTGTCAGGCCTTTCCACTTTTCAGAGCGGACGTCCTTTCGACATTTATAGCTACCGGGACTCGGAGTACACGGGATTGAGCAACCGGCCCGACTTGGTTGGAGATCCCTCCATACCTGCCGGTTCGCCCCGAAATCAAACCGGGCCGCCGCTCGCGGCGTTTGCGGTTCAGCCGTTTGGCAGACCCGGGAATCTCGGCAGGAACACCTTTACTGGTCCCAGATACTACGATACGGACGTAAACCTGGTGAAAAACACCCATTTCACAGAGCGCGTAAACCTACAATTTCGCGCCGAGGTTTATAACGTGTTTAACCGCATCCAGTTTGATCAGCCCGGCGCTTCGGGAAATACGCTCGCGTCACCGGACACGTTCGGACAGTCTTTATCCACCATTACGCAGCCCGACGGGACCACTTCCGCCCGCCAGATTCAGCTTGCGTTGAAGCTGATCTTTTAATCAGTTTTGAAGATAAGCTCGTGCGCTAAAACCGTAGCACTTGCTTATGTAGTATCCTACTCTTGCCTGATCAGGAGAGGACTGCATGGACCTGAAGACCTATCTCGAGAGTGTCGCTGACGATTTTCGGTTTGCGGTACGTAGTTACCGGCGTTCGCCGGGTTTTACCTTGACGGCCTTGGTCGCGATTTCGTTGGGAGTGGGTGCGGCCACGGCGGTCTTCAGCGTTGTTGATCGAGTTCTCTTTCGCAGCCTTCCCTATAAGGATGCCAACCGGCTGCTATCGCTGGGCATGGTGGCGTCGGTTGTCGGCGCGGACGAGTTCTTCTTTGCAGCGGACTACAAAGATATCCGTGAGGAACACAATCCGTTTCAGTCCATGACATCGTGGAGCGGCGTGAGAGATTGCGACATTACGGACCGGTCTCCGCTGCGCCAGCGCTGTGCGGAGGTCGAAGCTAATTTTCTGCCAGTATTTGGGATCAAACCGATTCTTGGCGAGGGTTTCAGTAAGGGCGATGGCCAACCCGATGCACCGCGCAAAGTGATATTGAGTTTCGGCCTCTGGAAGACCCGATTTGGAGGAGAGACCAACATCGTTGGGCAAACTCTTTCGCTCGACGGAGCGCCAGCTCGGATCGCCGGTGTTCTGCCACCCACGTTCGAGCTACCGACTCTGCAGCATGCAGACCTGTTGACTCCGCAAGTGGTTCTGCCCGCCGGTTGGCAGCATAGCGCTACTAGGGTACTGTGGGCTTTTGGCCGTTTGAAAAACGGATTGAGCTTGACCGAGGCGCGTTTGCAGCTTGCCCCGGCTTTTGCTCGAATCCTCTCCTATGTGCCGGCTCCATTTCGGAAAGAGGTGCGCTTTCGCGTGCGCTCATTACGGGATCGCGAGATGGAGGGTGCGCAGACGGCGTCGTGGACGTTGTTTGGCGCGGTTCTTGCTGTGCTGCTGATTTCATGCGCCAACGTCGCGAACCTTTTGCTTGCAAGGGGCGCAAGCCGTCAAACTGAGTTGGCGATCCGCAGGGCGCTAGGTGTTGGCCAGTTTCGACTGGTGCGGCAGATGATCACCGAAAGTCTGCTGCTCGCAGTGGCCGGCGGCGCGTTGGGCTGCGGATTGGCAGCGCTGCTACTGCGCATCTTGGTTTGGACTAGTCCGCATGGTGTTCCGCAGTTGGCGAAGGCCTCCCTCGATGGCCGGGTGCTCACGTTTTCGCTCGTCATCTCCCTGGCTGCAGGACTCGTCTTCGGGGTCGCTCCGGCCCTGCAACGTACCGCGGCGGAAGCTCTCGGAAGCTCCCGAAATACTGCGCCTCGATCTCTTTCAAGACTGAAAGGCGTGCTCGTAGCGGGTCAGATTGCAGTGTCGACTATTTTGGTTGTGTCGGCGGGACTGCTTGCCCGCAGTCTGTGGAATCTAGAAGCTCAGCCGCTCGGTATGCATGCCGAACGTGTTTTTACCGCACAGCTGATCTTGCCGGGGAGCCGCTACAAGAAGCCTGAAGAGCGGATAGCGTTTTTCAACTCCGTGGAGCAGGAGTTGAGCACCATACCAGGCGTTCGAGCGATGGGACTGAGCGACTCTCTTCCTCCGGGCGGTTGGGAGCGAACGCGGCCTTTGTCGGCGATCGAAGTGAAAGCGCATCCGCGACACCAAACCGGCACAGGCGGGCTGGTGGCGTGGCGTTATGTGACGCCCGGCTACTTCCAGGTGCTGCGAATACAGGTGATACGGGGGCGAGAATTCAAAGATGACGACAGAGGACAGGGGCAGGCTTTTTGCATCGTAAGCCAGTCGCTCGCAAAGCGTCTTTTCCCGGGGATAGAAGCGGTTGGACAGTATCTGCGGGCCGGCACGGACTCATGGATGCAGGTGATCGGTGTGGCCGCCGACGTGAAAAATTCCGGGCTGGCGGCAATGGGTGATCCCGAGTATTACGTTTTGCGCAAGCGCACTCCAGACGACACGTATCTCAACAGCACGGGTCCGGTCGCTCAACGGACTTTAAGCATCGTCTTGCGGAGCGCCGTGCCCGATGCAATCCTGACGGGACAAGTCAGGAGGCAGATAGCGGGTCTCGATGGGAGTCTGCCGGTTGAGTTCCAGAGTATGCGGGAACGTTTAAGCGATATGGCCGAGCAACCTAGATTCAACGCGCTTCTGTTACTCCTGTTTGCCGGTGTCGGATTGTTTCTGGCGGCGGTCGGCCTTTATGGAACGCTGTCTTTTCTGGTGACGCAGCGACGGCAGGAGATCGGGATTCGAATGTCAGTGGGCGCCACACCACCACAGATTGCCGGATTGGTGTTGTCTCAATCGGGCAAATGGGCGTGCGTCGGAGCGGCGCTTGGCGTTTTAGGCGCGTTAGCCGCCACGAGGGTGCTCTCTTCCCTGCTATTCGAGGTGTCGCCGAGAGATCCGCTTACGCTGTCAGGGGCGATTGGAGTGCTGCTTCTCATCGCGCTGATTGCCACGCTTAATCCGGCGCGGAAAGCAGCAGCGGTCGATCCAATGACCGCGCTGCGAAACAGCTGATGGGCTGCCCTGCCCCGCTAACTTAAAAGTCGTCCAGACAGGTCTCCGCAAGGTCATGGGCCGCTATCATGGCCGCATGAGTACCTCTCAGGCGGGAATCTTCGCTCTCGGAACCGCATCCCACGCGTACCTGGAATTCGATCTCCTGGAGGGCAAGGACGGAAGAGCTCTCGTGACGGCGATCTCATCGTTGCGTGAGCCGAGGACTACTATGGGCGGGATTAACTTGGTGTCAGGTTTTCGGCCTGAGCTCTGGAGCAAAGTGATGCCCGAAGACGCACCCGCAGGCTTTCACGGATTCAATACGGAGCTAAAAGGCATAGAGGGTTTCGTGATGCCAGCTACGCAGCACGACGCCGTTCTGTGGCTCTCAGGAAGTTCATACGACGTAATCTTTGACACGGCGACCCGAACGATTTTCGAGCTGAAGGAACTGGCGTCGGTTGCGGAAGAGACCTCCAGTTGGCCTTACCGGCATGATCGCGACCTGACCGGCTTTGTCGATGGGACCGAGAATCCTACTCTGGTCGATGCGCCGGAAGTGGCGCTGATACAAGAGGGGAGCCCGGGTGCGGGTGGGACGATCCTGTTGCTGCAGAAGTGGGAGCACGACACGGCTAAGTGGGCCTCCCTTTCTACTGGGGATCAAGAGAAGGCGATGGGGCGGACGAAGCTGGACAGCATCGAATTGAGTGATAAACCCGCCGAGTCGCATGTCGCGCGCACCGATCAGGAGGAGTTCGGCAAGATTTTCCGAAGGAACATGCCTTATGGAACGGTTACCAATCACGGAACCATGTTCGTCGGCTTCAGTGCGGACCAGCAACGTCTTTCAAGAATGCTGGAAAGCATGGCGGGTCTGGCAACGGGCGCGCGCGACGCGCTTACGCACTACACGCGGCCGCTCACGGGCGCATATTACTTCATCCCTTCGACTGAGCGCCTGCGCGAGATAGCTTCGACGGAACACCGCTGATGATCGGAATCCTCGAAAAGTCAATCGGCGTGCGTCACTGCTAAAGTCAAACCCGCGAGATACACTAGCGGATGGCGTTCGGCGGCAAGAGCGTGCAGTCGAGCGCCAATCAACTATGAAGATACACGAGTATCAGGCAAAGGCGATCCTTGCCAAATATGACGTTCCTGTTCCGCGGGGCGAAGTCGCTTACACGGTGGAGGAAGCGGAGGCAGCGGCAAAGAAAATCGGCGGCAGTGTGGTGGTCAAGGCGCAGATTCATGCGGGCGGTCGCGGCAAAGGCGGCGGCGTGAAGATCGCGCAGAACGCCGCAGAGGCTGCCGAGATCGCAAAGAAGATGCTCGGCATGACGCTGGTTACCCATCAGACCGGTCCGGAAGGGCGAGTGGTGCAGCGGCTGCTGATCGAAGAGACATTGCCGATCGAGCGAGAGCTTTATCTTGGCTTGGCGCTGGATCGCGCGCTTGGCGAAACGGTATTTATGGCGTCGAAATCTGGCGGCATGGAGATCGAAGAAGTCGCAGCAGAAACGCCTGAGCTGATTCTGAGGGAATCGCTGATTGCCGGTCAGCCGCTGCAACCGTTTCAGGCGCGCAAACTGGCGTTCGGGATGGGTGTACCGGCAGGAAGCGCGAATGCAGCAGCAAACGCCATGATTGCGCTTTCGAAAGCGTACTTGGCCATCGATGGGTCGCTTGCCGAGATCAATCCATTTATTTTGACGAAAGAAGGTAAAGTCTATGCGCTCGATGCAAAGATTAACCTGGACGACAACGCCCTTTATCGCCACAAAGACTTGCTCGAGTTGCGGGATCTGAACGAAGAAGATCCGCTAGAGGTGGAGGCGTCACGCTTCGGGCTGAACTACATCAAGCTCGATGGAACTATTGCGTGCATGGTGAATGGGGCGGGGCTTGCCATGGCGACCATGGACATCATCAAATACGCAGGCGGGCAGCCGGCGAATTTCCTCGACGTTGGGGGCGGCGCGAGTGCCGAGCAGATTAAGAACGCTTTTCGCATTTTGCTCTCGGATCGAAGTGTGAAGGCAGTTTTGATCAATATCTTCGGCGGCATTTTGCGGTGTGACACGCTGGCGAATGGGGTAGTTTCCGCGGCGCGCGAACTCGAGATCAAGATCCCGGTCGTTGTCCGGATGGAAGGGACCAATGTCGAGCTTGGGCAAAAGATCCTGACGGAATCGGGGTTCAACTTCACGGTCGCGGACGGGATGAAAGACGCTGCGGAGAAAGTGGTGAGACTAGCGCAATGAGTGTTCTCATAGACGAAAACACCAGAGTTCTTTTCCAAGGATTCACCGGCCGGGAGGGAACGTTTCATGCCGAGCAGGCGATCAACTACGGCACAAAGGTAGTTGGTGGGACGACTCCAGGCAAGGGCGGCCAGAAGCATTTGGACAGGCCCGTGTTCAACAGCGTGGAAGAGGCAGTCGCAGCAACAGGCGCGAACGCATCGGTCATTTTTGTTCCGCCTCCGTTTGCGGCCGACGCCATCATGGAGGCTATCGACGCGAAACTGCCGCTGGTGGTTTGTATCACGGAAGGCATTCCGGTAGAAGATATGGAGCGCGTGTGGGCGTATCTGAAGATGAACCCGGGAACGCGTTTAGTGGGGCCGAACTGTCCGGGAGTCATTACGCCGGGCAAGTGCAAAATCGGCATCATGCCGGGGCATATACACAAACCGGGAAACGTAGGAATTGTGTCGCGGTCGGGGACGCTGACGTATGAGGCCGTCGGACAGTTGACCCGTCTGGGAATCGGTCAATCCACGTGCATCGGGATCGGGGGCGATCCGATCATCGGGACCAGTTTTACGGATGCGATTCGGCTGTTCAACGAAGATCCGGATACACACGCGATCATCATGATCGGTGAGATTGGCGGCAGCGCGGAAGAGACCGCTGCGGTGTATGTGAAGGCGCATGTAAACAAGCCGGTGGTGGGTTTCATTGCCGGGCAGACCGCTCCTCCGGGACGGCGTATGGGCCATGCAGGCGCGATCATTTCCGGGGGTGCAGGGAAAGCGGAAGACAAGCTGGCGGCGATGGCGGCGGCGGGGATTCTGGTGTGTCCGACACCGGCAATGCTGGGCGAGAAAATGCAAGAAGCGCTGCAGTCGCGGGCGTAAGGGAGAGTATCGAGAGAGATGGGTCTAGAACGTACTTTTGGGATTATCAAGCCCGATGCCGTCAAGAACGGGCACGTCGGAAAGATCCTGGCGATGATCGAGGACAAAGGTTTTCGGATTGTCGCGATGAAGACAAGGCGCATCAGCAAGGAGGAAGCGCAAGCCTTCTATGCGGTGCATAAAGAGAGACCGTTTTTCGGAGGGTTGGTCACGTTTATGACGGAGGGCCCGGTTGTGGTGCTCGCGCTCGAAAGTGACAACGCGATCGCGAAGTGGCGGGAACTGATGGGAGCAACCAATCCGGCAAACGCAGCTGAAGGCACCATCCGCAAGAAGTTTGCGGAAAACATTGAGCGGAACTCCGTTCACGGGTCCGACGCGCAGGAGACTGCAGCGCTCGAAATTCCGTTTTTCTTCAGCGGCGCAGAACTGATTTAAGAACGCACCCAGAGGCGAAAACACAAAGGGCGCGTTACCGATCGACGTGAGCGGTAACGCGCCCCTTCTATTAAGGTGTAACTATGCTACCCGTGCTTCCATGCCGGGCATATCCAATGCACTCGCTAGCGCCTTTTTCGTTTTCTCAGCTAAATTGCGCAGACGGGCGTGCTTTGGACGGCTCAGGCGGCGCTCGACGCTTCGGCGCGCGCGAAGAAGTCGAATGCGAACCGCAGTTTCGGACCAGCCGTGTTGGCGCGCGATCTCTTGGACCTTGTACCCCTCTATGTAATGACCTTCCAGTACGACTCGATCGTTAGGCTTGCATTCCTTGAGAATCCGTTTTACATCGATAGCGGCAACGTTCATCTTCGGCGGTGCCTGGAGTTCGGGGAGAGTTTGAGTCTGAGGTTCGCGGCGAAGGAAAGTTCGATGAATGTTAAGGGCGATGCTGTTCGTCCAAGTGAGAACCAGGCTAGGGTCTCGAAGTTGTTCGCGACGTTCCCATCCTTTTGCCCAAGCTGCTTGTGCAGTGTCTAGCGCCGCGTCGTAGGATAATCCACGGGAGACCAAGAACCGAACCGTCAGGTTGAATCCTTTTTGGTAAGCCTTGCCGAAATCTTCTGTTGTCATGTAATTCCCCGCTCCTTGATCAAAAACTCTTTTTTCGTTCGTCTATCAGTCCGAGTAGCCCGTAGCAGGTAACGCTACGAGCAGCTTGGCTGCGGTAAATTGTATTACTTTCCTTAATGGAATAGGCAGTTTTCGTACCACCGTTAAGGATGTGGGGAGTGCTTTACAAGATGTTTTATTTTCAATAGCCTACGAGAGAATAGAGTCGCTAAAAATGAGAGGCCAGCGGTTCTACCAGCGGCGTTTCTTCACGGTCGCGGAAAAATTTGCTGCCCCCCACTTGAGGTGCGAAATTGACGTAAATAAAAAAGCACAAACTGCACCCGAAAGTGCCTGTCATCGCGCTGAAAACTCCGTAAAATACCTAGGAGCTTACTTCGGATCGATCGGACGATTGCTGGGAGGGTTATCCAGCTTTTCCGGTTCTTCCGTTGCGGCTTTCATGCTGTCCTTGAAGGAGCGGATGCCTTTGCCCAAACCTTGCCCAAGCTCCGGGAGTTTCTTGGGGCCGAAAACAAACAGAGCAACCGCCAGAATAATGAGCAGGTGAGTCGGCTGGAGTAAACCTTCGATCATAGACCGTATCCTCTTTTCACTTATGGAAGAGTTAAGTTACTCCGCCGATAAGTCTTCGGGAGGTGAAAGCGCCACCCGTAATCAGATTATATCTGAAGAAATCGAGACCTGGCTTGTATATTATGCTTGGTTGACATCGTTACCTTCCTCGGGTATAGTTCTGAAGTACTGCTGTTTCAATTAGTTGAAAGCGTTATCAGATATTTCTTTCGCGCGGTCGAGCAGGCGGGAAAAGCCTAAAGGTTTTCCGCCCGCGTCAAGGTAGCGTACTCGGGGCGAGATGACACATGGCTGTTCCATCCGATGAACATGTTGAGGTGCCTGGGGCAGCTGACGATTCAGACTACCAGGCGTTTCTAGACGACTACAGCAGCCAATTTACGTCCAGCGAGGGCGAGAGCTATCACGGACACGTTCTCAGCGTGTCCGATAAAGAAGTAATCGTCGACATCGGCCGCAAAATCGAGGGCTTGGTTCCGGCTTCCCAGATGCCGAGTGTCAACGGCCTGCCGGCTGTGAAGAAGGGCGACATCATTGAAGTGATGATCGACCGGACGGGTCCTCCGGTCGAAGGCTATATTCTGCTCTCGTATGAGAAGGCGCACCGGCGGCAGATTTGGGAACAGCTGGAGCATGCCACAGCGGAAGGAAAGCCTGTCCACGGGCGCGTGGTGGAAAAGATCAAGGGCGGCCTGACCGTAGATATCGGAGTGATTGCTTTTCTGCCGAGCTCTCAGGTAGAAGTTCGTCCTATACACAATTTGGACAGCTACGTGGGACAGGAGTTCGAATTTCGAATTCTGAAGTTGAACCGCCGACGAGGAAATGCCGTCGTGTCCCGCCGCGTGTTGCTTGAGCAGGATCTGCAGACGCGGAAGGCGCACGCGCTTGCTTCGCTGTCAGAAGGTGCGGAGGTGACGGGCATTGTTAAGAATTTGACCGATTATGGCGCGTTCGTGGATCTGGGCGGGATCGACGGGTTGCTGCACGTCAGCGATCTGAGTTACGGCAATGTCACGCACCCTTCCGCGATTTTGAAGGTCGGCGACCAGATCTCGGTGAAGGTGCTCAAGTTCGATCGGCAAAATGAGCGCATTTCGCTCGGTCTAAAACAGATGCGGCCAGATCCATGGATGGACGTAGCCGAGCGGTATGCGCCAAATAGCCGTGTGATTGGACGAATCGTGAGTGTAACGGACTACGGCGCTTTCGTGGAGCTCGAGCCTGGAGTTGAGGGGCTCATCCATATCTCTGAGATGACCTGGAGCCGACGCATGAAACATCCGGCAAAGATCGTCACTAACGGAGATGAAGTAGAAGCGGTGGTGCTCGAAGTAAAGCCCAAAGAACGACGGATTTCACTAGGAATCAAGCAGCTCGAAGCAGATCCTTGGACGACGATCGCAGGCCGGTACAGCGTTGGCTCCGTGGTGGAGGGGCGTGTTCGGAAGCTGGCAGATTTCGGGGCTTTCGTCGAGATCGAAGACGGCATCGACGGGCTGGTGCATGTCTCGGACATGTCTTGGACCGCGCATGTCAAGCATCCCTCCGAGTTAGTGAAGAAGGGGCAAATTGTGCAGGCAGTGGTGTTACTGATCGACGCGCCCAACCGCCGCCTGTCACTTGGGATTAAGCAACTGCAGCCGGACAATTGGGAGACATTTTTCCGGACGCACCAGGTAGGTGATGTAGTGCGTGGGAAAGCTTGTCGTGGCGCTCCATTCGGTGTCTTTGTCGAGTTGTTACCAGGCGTGGAAGGACTCTGCCATCGCAGTGAGATGGGAGGGCAAGCCAGTAAAAGTCACACGCAAAAAGGATCCAGTTCGGACGAAACGGCTCTGCCAATTGGACAAGAGTTCGAATTCAAAGTAATAAAAATGAACGAAGCGCAGAAACGGATAGGCCTGAGCTTGCGCGAGGTGCGTGAGGAAGTCGAGCGGAACCGGCTGGATGATTATCAGCGGCAAGCGGCAGTAGCGACCTCCACTGTTGGAGATGCGATTAAGCAGAGTTATCCGAAGGCTAACAATAGGAACAAGAGCTATGACGAAGGCTGAGCTGATTGAAGAGGTCTCGAAGGTGGTCGAGATGACTCGGAAGGATTCAGAGACGATCGTAGAGACGATTTTCGACAGCATCGTGAACAGCCTTCACAAGGGAGACAAGATCGAAATCCGGGGATTCGGAAGCTTCCGGACAAGGCAAAGACAACCGCGGGTGGGAAGGAACCCGAAGACGGGTTCGCGCGTGGAAGTTCCATCCAAGCGAATACCGTTTTTCAAGCCGAGTAAGGAGTTACGCGACCTGGTAAACCAATCCGCAAAGCAAACGGTCACCGGTGCAAAAGAAGCCGAGACTGAAGCGGTTTCACCTGATATCACGTCTCACCAGTTCTGAGCGAGAGACATGGATCACCTGTGGACGCCCTGGCGATCCACGTACATGGAAGCAAAAAAGACTCCTGGAGAGTGCGTGTTCTGCAGGGCTTTCCGTCAGCCCGCTGACGACGAGGAAAATCTGGTCGTTTACCGCGGCGAAACCTGTTTCGTAATTTTAAACCGCTATCCGTATACCACCGGGCACTTGATGATCGTGCCGAACGAGCACGTTTCGAGACTAATGGCCAGCAGCCCCGCGAGCAGCCGGGAGATGATCGAACTCACCCGGTGCGCAGAGCGCATCCTGGAAAGCATTTACAAGCCGGACGGGTTAAACCTGGGAATGAATCTAGGTTCGGCCGCGGGCGCCGGTATCACGGAGCACATCCATATGCACGTCTTGCCAAGATGGCTCGGCGACGCGAATTTCATGACTGCAGTGGGCGACACGCGCATCATGCCGGAAGGTCTCGAGATCACCTACGAAAAAGTGCGCCGGGGTTTCGAGACTCTGAAAGGAGCATCGTAACTGGTACTCCTATCTATCGGGCGCCAGCGGAGAGGAGTCGTAGTTTAGCAGAAGATCCTCGGGGCCATCATATAGAGCGATGCAGCCGGCGTCCTGGAGAACGGTCTCCGGAAAACCGCCACAGCGTACGCAGACCGTGCGAATACCCGCTTTTCGCGCGGCTTCAACATCGTAAGGGCTGTCGCCGATAATGATCACTTTGTCTGGCGTGATCTCTTTCCCGAGGCGATCGACCGCGGCTTCGAAGATATCCGGATGCGGTTTCGACTTCTCCGCGTCAGTCGACGACGTCTCGGTGTGAACCAAGTCTTCGATTTGAGCCAGTTTCTTGTAGTGCTCGAGTTCATCTCCTTTGGCGGACGATGCCAGAGCGACTTTCTGTCCATTGGCTATTGCCTTCTCGAATAAGGGCCGAACGCCCGGGAACGGCTTTACATCTTTGAGATACTTCTTTTTAAACAGGTCGCCGCGAAATTGTTCGATCTCCTTTCCTCGCTTTTTCACCTCATCGGCAGAAAGAAAGAAGGGCATTAATTGATCGCCCCCCTTTCCGATTTGGCCGCGAATATCCGCGAACGGTATATCGTGTCCAAAGTGTTGGAGCGCTTCCTGCCAAGCGCGGGCGTGGAGGTCTACCGAATCGAGCAGGGTTCCGTCTATATCGAATATGAGAGCGTCAGGCATCAGTTTTCTTCTTACGACGATTCGATCTAAAGCATCACAGTAGTGTTTCTAACAGAAAGTGCATCAAAAAAGAGAATGGATTCCGTTTCCGACATCGCTCTACAGGTCCCCGACGAGGTTAAATCAGCCGAACTGGCCGGATTACGTTATGCGATCCCTAAAGGGCACGGGATCAAGCGGGTCAAATCAGGAACAGGATTCACCTATGTCGGACCGGACGGAGAACCAGTAAAGGACGAAGCAGTGCTAGAGCGGATTAAGTCGCTTGTACTTCCGCCGGCCTGGAGTTCGGTTTGGATCAGCCCTTCGGCCAACGGGCACATACAAGCGGTCGGATGGGACGCCCGGGGGCGAAAACAATACCGGTATCATCCGAAATACCGCCATGTCCGAGACCTGGTGAAGTTCGACCGTATGCGAGCGTTTGGAAAAGCTCTGCCAAAGATCAGAAAGGCCGTCCTGCGGGATCTGGCAAGAAAGGAGCATTCGAAACGCAAGGTATTAGCGGCTCTAGTCAAGCTGCTGGAGACCACTTACATTCGCATCGGTAACGAGGAGTACGCGGAGGAAAACAAGTCGTTCGGTCTAACGACGCTCCGAAACCAGCACGTGCAGATTCTGGGCGACACGCTGAAATTCCGGTTCAAGGGTAAAAGCCACCAGAATCATGAAATTACTCTGCAAGACAAGAGACTTGCGAAAATTTTGCGGCGATGCAAAGAAATCCCGGGCAGTTCTCTTTTTGAATACCTGGACGAAGATGGAAAGCCACAGACGATCGAATCCGGCGACGTGAACGAATATTTGAGGGAGATCAGCGGGGGCGACTTCACGGCCAAGGATTTCAGAACATGGGGCGGAACTTGCCTGGCGGCCAGCTTCCTACTGACTAAGTGCGTAGATCAGACCGACAGCGAGACTAAATCGGTGCTAGTGGACGTCATCAAGGACGTAGCGTCTAAATTAGGAAACAAGCCCGCCACATGCAAAAAGTACTACATTCATCCAACCATTATGGAATGTTACTCTTCAGGGACGCTGAGAGAGTTTGCAGAAAAGTTCCGCGACAACAAGCGCAACGATCTATATGAGCACATCGTTTTGTCCCTGCTTACTCCTATGAAGAAAGCGAGAGCGAAGAAGGCGGCCTGAAGAGCGCCCGGTTCGCTAGGTCGTTTCAGAGCTATCGCCGCATCAAGCCGACTTAGTAAACTCAAGCTCAAAATCGAGCTTGACATCGTCTCCAATCACCAGACCCCCGGTTTCCATAGGAGCGTTCCAGGTAAGGCCGAAGTCGCTGCGTTTGACCGTTGTCTTAACCGACGCCCCAATACGCGTGAGACCTCGCATATCTTTCGCCTCATCGGAGACTTCTTCGACCTTGAGCGTGACAGGCTTAGTGACACCGTGCAGGGTGAGATCTCCAACGACTACGAAATCGTTGTCTCCGGTCTTCTCTACCTTGGTGCTGCGGAACTTCATCTCCGGATACTGCGCGACGTCGAAAAACTCGGCGGTCTTCAGATGGCCATCTCGCTGTTCGTTGTTGGTGCTCAGCGTATCAACCTGGACAGTAGCTTCGACGGTCGATTCAGCCAGGTTTGAAGGGTCGTAAGTAACGGTCCCGCTTATGCCGCTGAAAGTACCGCGAACATTAGCGATCATCAGATGGCGAATGCTGAACTGCAGGTTCGAGTGCGCCGGATCAATTTGATAGGTTGGCATTGTTCTCTTTCTGAAAATCTGGCTTCAGCTCTCGGAAACGATCGAAGCAGTTCGATCCCGATGCTCTAACTCCCGTTGCTCCCAGCCTTGGTACTGCTGTGTGTGTGGAAACGCAGAGATGAGCGGCTTGACATCTGTTACTTGTTTTAACAATATTTGTCGAAGACGATTATATCTGCTAACAGATGGACCGGAGCTAGCGATCTTTCCCGAATATGAGATCTTCATAGAAGTAACTGATGTTAGTGCCGGCTACCAATGAGAAATTCGGCCCGTCAAAGGCGGCCCAATCTGCAGATTTGTTTTTGACTCTGCCCTTCATTGCTTTCTTTTTAATTCAGTTAGCTCACCATCAGCTTTGGGGCGATGAGACAAACGCATGGGCGCTTTCTGCCGCAAGTCCCAACCTGAAAACCCTCTTCGACTATGTGCACCATGAGGGACATCCAGCGCTGTGGTATTTGCTGCTTTGGCTGCCGTCACGCTTCACCTTGTCTCCTGAAGCATTGAAGCCGATCGAGGCAGCGCTGGGCATCGGAATCTATCTGATGATTGGCCTCTGGTCACCGTTTTCCCGAATTGAAAAGGTCTTGTTGTTCCTGAACTACTTCATCTCGTTCGAGTACACGGTCCTTTCAAGGATGTACAGCATGTCCGTCTTGGTTTTGCTGATTTACCTATACCGCCGATGTAAATACCCCGAACAGATTGTATGGAACGCGTCGCTGTTGGGATTACTGGCGAACACAGACGTTTTGGGGGCGATTCTGTCTGGATCATTGCTGGTCGAGTATGCATGGAGTGAGTGGCAAAGGAAAAGCTGGACTTTTGGGCGCACACGAGTGGCGCAGGCCCTTCTGGTTTATATCGTTCTCCTTGGTTTTTCAGTCTGGACCGGACTGCCTCTCAAGCCGGTTAGCGTACATTCGGTGGATCCGCTCGGAATTCACCGGTTCGAGTTGTGGCACCTCAACCTGGCGATTCGTCAAACAATGCTAGTGCCTTGGCTTCCTATTCGCGGCGACTTTCCAAATCACTTTTGGAACCCCGTGCTAAAAGGAACAACGATAATCCTTGTACCGTTCCTGGTTGCGGCGTACTACGGAGTTTTCAAGCGCCAGTGGAATCTCTGGATCGTGATTGGCTTAACAACGGTGATCGCCATTCTCTTCAACCATTTGATCTACATGGGACGTGCAAGGCATTTCGGTATTACGTTCCTGGCATTTCTGGCTGCATTGTGGATGCAACGCTACGGACGTCCGGCCGTTCCTCTGGCTGGGCGAGTATTGTTAAGTTTGGGTGCGGGAGCAGGTGTGCTCGCCGCCGCGGCGCAATGGCAACATCCGTTTTCGAATACATCGGCTGCGGCAGATTGGCTTCGAGCTCATCACTTAGAAAACTCTGTCCTGGTAGGCGCGGTCGACTCCGGGGCTGTTCCGGTGGCCGAACAACTGCAGCGCCGCATGTATTTTCTGGACTGCAATTGTTCAAACACTTTTGTGCTTTTTACTCCAGAGCGGGACACGTTTACAGAAGAGGAGATCCCGCCTCGATTAGCGAAGGCAGCGGACAACTTAAAGGTTTCCAAAATGCTTCTGGTGACGCCGTCCAAACTGCCCGGCGATATTGAAACACGGATTAGGGAGCTCGGGCTGACTATATCGGAACTGGCGGAGTTTCCCGGGGCGGAAATAGATCAGGACAACGTTTATATTTATAACGTGACAAAGACGAGCGCTCCCGAACGCTGATGAGCGATGTCGAGGGAAGTTCGGCACTTCTGTAAGCTTAGAGCTATTGAGCGGTTTGGACCGAGGATGCGTCTAACTGGCAGTATTCTAGGGAGGATTTTTGATACTCAATCGCCGTACTTTTAGCCAGAGCTTGGCTGCTGGCCCCCTGCTCTCGCCGATGTTGCGGGCGCTGGGCGCGCAAATTCAGGAATCACAGGGCCGACTTCGATATTGCATCGTAGGACTCGGCCGGATCTCGATGGATCACTTCATGCCGGGCTGCAAGATTTCGCAAAAATCGCAGGTGACCGCATTCGTAAGCGGGCATCGTGACAAGGCAGACAAATTGGCCGCCGATTACAATGTTCCCGCCAAGAATATCTACAGCTACGAGAACTACGACGAAATCGCCAATAACAAAGACATCGATGCTGTGTACATAGCTCTTCCGAACAGCATGCACGCGGAGTATACGATTCGCGCGGCAAACGCCGGTAAGCATGTCCTTTGCGAAAAGCCGATGGCTACCAGCGTGAAAGATAGCCAGGCAATGGTGGACGCGTGTAAAGCGGCCAATAAAAAGCTGATGATTGCGTATCGATGCCAGTATGAACCAGTCAACCTGCACGCCATCCAACTCATACGGGATGGAAGTTTGGGAACCATTCAAGCAATCGAGAGCGCGAACGGCTTCATCGAGAAGTTGGGCGAGTGGCGTCTTAATAAAAAGCTGGCCGGCGGCGGTCCCTTAATGGATGTAGGAATCTACTCGCTGAACGCGTGCCGTTATTTGACGGGCGAGGAACCGATGCATCTCGAGGGCTATTGCACCGTGATCGACAAAGATGGCCGATTTCGCGAGGTGGAGGAAAACTGCGGCTGGACAATGCGTTTCCCTTCGGGTATCGTAGCCAGCTGCAATACGACTTACGGCGCACAGATGGAAGGTTACTTCCGCGTCCATGGCACGAAGGGCAGTTTGCACATGGAACCGGCCTTTTCATACGAAGGCATCCACCTCAAAGCAAACCTGAAAGGGCAGCCGCCGATCGACGAACCGGCTTCCTATAAAGACCCGCAGCAATTTGCAGTCGAGGCAGATTACTTTGCCGATTGTGTTTCCGGCGATAAAGAGCCCAAGAGCGACGGCGAGGAAGGGCTTCGCGACATGAAGTATATGGCTGAAATATACAAGTCTGCCGGCAGATCGATGTCTTAGGCCGAGGAGTTGTCGGCTTCGGAGTTCGCGCGCTGCACGAACTTAGTGATCCCGGCAAGCAGGTCGACCGGCAAAGGAAAGATGATGGTGGTGTTCTTGTCCCCGCCAATTTCAACGAGAGTCTGCAGATAGCGCAGCTGGATGGCAACCGGCTCCTTCTGAATCGTCTGTGCAGCCATGCTTAGCTTTTCCGCCGCCATGTATTCGCCTTCGGCGTGTATGACTTTGGCCCGGCGCTCACGCTCGGCTTCAGCCTGTCGAGCGATGGCGCGGATCATCTGCTCGGGCAAGTCCACTTGTTTCACTTCGACCATCGTCACTTTGACGCCCCAAGGACCGGTGTGTTCGTCGAGCACCGCCTGTAAGCGGATATTAATTTTTTCGCGCTGGCTCAAGAGTTCGTCCAGTTCCACTTCGCCGAGCACGCTACGTAAGGTGGTTTGTGCCAGTTGACTAGTGGCGTAAAGAAAATTGCTCACTTCGAGGACGGCCTTGGTCGGGGTAACCACGCGGAAGTAAACCACAGCATTGACTTTTACAGTGACGTTATCGCGTGTCACGAGATCCTGCGGAGGTACTTCCATAGCCTCCACACGAAGCGAGATGCGCACCATGCGGTCAATCGGCACGAACACGAAGATCACACCCGGTCCCTTGGGCTCGCGCAAGACACGGCCTAAACGAAAGACAACGGCACGCTCATACTCGGCTAAGATCTTCACCGAAGAGAAAAGGTAGAAGGCAAGTACGACAAGAACGATCAGGAAAGAGAAAGAGAACAGTTGAGCAAACATGTAAAGCTGCTACGCCTCCTTAATCAAACCGCTACGCCTGCCTGACGTAGAGGGTAAGGTCCTGCACACGGTCGATTAGAACACGCACGCCGGGCGGTATGACGTGTTGACTCGTTGCTTGCCAGTATTCGCCTCGCACCAGAACGGTGCCCGCTGAACCGATTTCGGTTCGAGAAAGACCGATCTGACCGACCAGTTCATTAAAACCTGCATGGCGCGCCTGTCGCCGTGCTCGCATCGCAAGATAGCCAAGGAGACTAGCGATTAAACAGATAGCGATGGACACCGAGATCGCGAGTATGGGATCAATCGCATGCGGTGCGCGAACCAGCGCGGTTGCTCCGAGCGAGAGCAGAATCGCGCCGATAATCGCCGCGATGCCTCCGCTGCCGTGCTTTCCTTCAATAGCAAGAAACAGCAAAGCAAGCACGATCAGCCCGGAACCGTACCAGGTTGGCGAGTTCTCCCATAGGCCGAATGCGCCAAAAAACAGGCACAAAACGCCCGCAAGCCCCGGGAAGATCGCGCCCGGTGCGTGGATCTCCCAAGTGATGCCTAACAATCCGATTAGGAGCAGCAGGAAGGCGAGATTTGGATCTGTCAGCGCAAGCATCGGCTATCCACCTTTCAGGCGATCGAGTGTAAAAAAAGTTTAACGGCTTAAGTATAAGCCCGAATTTCGGCGGCCACGTCTTGTTTATTAGACAAGACACTCCGCAAAGGAGAGGAACCTTATGAAAAAACAGATTTGCTCGTTAGCCTTTTTATCGCTCCTAGGACTTGGAGCGGCAATGGGCATGGCACAGGATCAAAATACCCCGCCGCCTCCGCCTCAGGGTGAAGGTCAACCACCCCAGCGCGGAATGGACCCGAACCGGCAATTAAAGATGCTGACCAAACAGTTGAAACTGACCTCAGAGCAGCAAAATCAAATTCTGCCGATCCTAACCGATAGACAGGCGCAGATGACTAAGCTTCATGACGACAGTTCCTTGTCCCCTGAAGACCGGCATTCTAAAATGCGCTCCATTCGGGAGGATAGCGAGACAAAGATCAAAGCCGTTCTGAACGACGATCAGAAGAAAAGTTACGATCAGATGCAGCAGCACATGCGAGAGCGGATGCAGCAGAGACAAGAGCAAGGCCAGGAAAATAACTCGGGCCCCGGCTCGCCGCAGTAGTTAAGAGTTTTTCTTACGTTCTTTCTCAAATCGTGCACTTGAATCTTTAAGAAGCACGGCGGCACGGTCCGGTCCCGCCGTGCCTTTTACGTTATCTTCGACATCGGAGTTCTTGTTGTAGAGAGCCAGGAACTCGCTGACCTCCTCAATAAAGCTCTTCTTCAGATCGTCGATCGCCTTGACATCGCGATAAGAGGTGGATTTAACGGCTACGCCGATAAGGCGATGATTCTCTGCCTTCTTACCGTCTTCTGTCTGCTCGACTTCAATGACCCCGACCAGGCGGACGTGCAGAAGACAGCCAACGTGAGCGGGTTCATCCATCAAAACAAGAATGTCGAGAGGATCGCCATCCTCGGCGATTGTGGAAGGAATGAATCCGAAATCGAACGGGAAAGTGAAGCCTTCCGGAAGCACACGGGAAAGAGTGAAAAGGAGAGCTTCGGGATCGTATTTGAATTTACTCCTTCGACCCTTTGGCGTTTCGATGATGGCCCGGCACTCGCGGGACGCCTCGTCGAAACGATGCGGAAGATGTTCGATGTTCTGCATAAGCGGTAACTAAACTGTACCTTCAACTCTATGAAACGGCGCCAAGCACTTCGAATCAGATATATGAATGGCAAGCACCAAGCGCAAGACTTCCAAGAAAACGTCATCCACGAAAAAAGCAGCTGGCAGATCGGGCCACGCGGAACGCATCCGTAAAGTTGCGCAGGAAAAATTCGGATTTGAGAAGCTGCGACCGGGACAGGAGGAAGCAATCTCGGCGCTCCTGGACGGCTCTGACTGCCTCCTTGTGATGCCCACAGGGTCCGGCAAATCAGCAATTTATCAGATTGCCGGATCGATGATGGACGGCGCAACACTGGTCATTTCACCGTTGATTGCACTGCAAAAAGACCAGGTCGAATCGATCAATGAGCAGACCGACCAGGAGGCGGTGGTAGTCAACTCAACCCTACGCGCTGCCGAGGCAAGGGAGGCTTTCGAGAAGATCGAACAAGGCGAGGGCAAGTTCATCTTTCTTGCCCCGGAACAACTACGAAAGCAAGAAACGATCGAATTGCTCGAGAACGCAGGCGTGTCTCTGTTCGTTATAGACGAGGCACACTGCATCAGCGAATGGGGGCATGATTTTCGCCCGGACTACCTTCAGCTTGGGCCGATGGTGGAGAGGCTAGGTCATCCGGTAGTGCTGGCCATGACGGCGACCGCATCGGCTCCCGTGCGCGAAGAGATCGCGAACCGGTTAGGATTGCGGGATCCGAAGATCTTCGTCCATGGCTTCGACCGGCCGAATATCCATCTCAGAGTAGATCATTTCGAAACAAAGGAAGAGAAACTCGAAAAGCTGATTCAGCGAGTAAACTGGGCCGAAAAGCCCGGCATCGTCTACGTCGCCACTCGCAAAAACGCCGAGGAGATCATGCGACAGCTTTCCGAAGAAGGAGTGAAGGCGCTTTTCTATCACGGCGGACTCAAGGCATCGGAGCGGCATGAGATTCAGGAACAGTTTATGAAGGGCGACGCGGATGTCATCGTCGCGACAAATGCCTTTGGAATGGGTATCGACAAAGCAGATGTGCGTTTTGTTTACCACTTCGACGTGAGCGAATCGCTTGACTCCTATTACCAGGAGATCGGAAGGGCCGGACGCGACGGAGGGAAGGCGGAAGCAGTTCTGTTTTTTCGTCAACAGGACATGGGCGTCCAAAAGTTCCACAGCGCCGAAGGGAAGCTCGAGATCAAGGATGTACAAAAAGTTGCAGAGGTGATAGCCGATCAGGAAGAACCTGTGAAGCTTGACGAAATCTCGGAAGAGACGGATCTTTCGGAGAGAAAACTGACGAGCGTCGTTCACCGGCTGGAGGATGTGGGCGCGCTGCAGATCCTGTCCACGGGCGAGGTTCAATTATCCGAAAATGTCGACACCTCTACCGCAGCTCAAGCCGCGGCGGAAGCCCAGGAACAGCGCAAAGAAATGAAGCAGGAGCGCCTGCGGCAAATGCAGGAATATGCCGACATAGGCTCCTGCCGGCGGGAACACCTGCTTCGTTACTTCGGCGATGAGTTTTCGGGGCCTTGTCATAACTGCGATAACTGCGAATCCAAAGCGCCCGGCATCCAGGTCGACCCGAGCGTAGGAACCCGGCGCGAAGTAGCCTAAAATGAAACCGAAAAGTCTGGAGCTGTTATACTTATGTCTTGTGCCTCTGGAGGCTAGTGGCACTGACTGTTAGTTAGTCGGTTACCCAGGAAGCGCATATGTTCATCAGCCTTCAGGAATTAAACTTACGCAAAGTTCCGTTCAAAGTTGACTTGCCTGCCAGCGAACTGGAGTTGGATAGCAGCGTTCGTCAGGCGTCGGCGCTTCATGCTGAGGGTATCGCGCAGCTTCTCAGTGGATCGCTTGGCGAAATCCGCATACAGGGCGATTTGCGCGTCGATGTCGAAGGCACCTGTAATCGCTGTGCGGAAGCGGCCGTCTACTCCGTGAATAATCATTTCGACCTGGTTTACGTGCCTACCGAGAATTCAGCTATCGGCGGCGAGGATGAAGTGGACGAGGCTGGGCTAGAGGTGGGTTACTACGAAGGAAACGGACTTCAACTGAATGACGTTTTTCGGGAAGCCGTATTGTTGGCTTTACCGATGCGCCTGGTCTGTAACGAAGATTGCAAAGGAATCTGCCCCGTTTGCGGTGAGAATAAAAACCAGACGGATTGTGGCTGCCAACCGGTCGCGGCCGACGACCGTTGGAGCAAATTGAAGATGCTGCGGGCCGAACTCGGTCCGCATAATTAGCAGGCTCTTTCAGAGCCGAGATTTCCATAAAAGAAACTGAGAACTTATGCCGAATCCTAAACGCCGTCACTCCAAGCGGAGGACTTCCACTCGCCGCGCACACGATGCGTTGACCATTCCACAGCTCGCCGAATGTCCCAATTGCCACGAGAAAATCCGAGCGCACCGCGCGTGCCCTCACTGCGGCAAGTATAAAGGCCGCGAGGTCATAGAGGTCGTCGAGACATAACGCCTTGCGTTAGTTTGGATCGCAAACGGCGCAATTTCAATGGTGACCATAGCCCTCGATGCAATGGGAGGTGACAACTTCCCGAAGCCTGAGGTAGAAGGCGCTGTTCAAGCAGCAAAGCTGCTCGGGGTCCGGGTGATCCTGGTGGGGCGAGAAGACGCGGTTCGCAAGGAATTGGAATCCCATCCTGGATGGCAGCAGATTCCGATCGAAATTTGTCATGCGAACGATCAGATCACCATGGAAGATAGCGCTGGCAAAGCCATCCGCGCGAAAAAGGACAGCTCCATCCGGGTCGCGTGCCGTTTGGTGCGCGACGGAAAAGCCCAGGGCGTAGTCTCGGCCGGTAACACCGGTGCCGTAATGGCGACCGCCAAAATGGTTCAAGGCATGCTGCCCGGAGTGGACCGACCTGCTTTGGCAAGCGCCTTTCCGACTCTGCAAGGCAACTCGGCGGTCATGCTGGACGTCGGGGCGAATGTCGACTCCACGCCCAAAATGCTGGCGCAGTTTGCCGTGATGGGTAGCGCGTATTCCCGCGTCATCTTTCGGAACGAAAAACCTCGCGTCGGCCTACTCTCGATTGGAGAAGAGGAACACAAGGGTAACGCTTTGACACATGAGGCGCGTCCCCTGCTCAAGGCACTCCAGAACGTCAACTTTATCGGGAATGTCGAAGGCCGAGACCTTTATATGGGTACCGCCGACGTGATTGTCTGCGATGGCTTCGTCGGCAACGTGGCGCTGAAAGTCAGCGAAGGGCTGGTCGAAGTCATTGGACAGACTCTGAAGCAGGCATTGACGGCGAGCACCCTTCGCCAATTAGGCGCTTATCTAGCCAAAGGCGCTTTCAAAGAGTTTAAGAAGCGAGTGGACGTGGACGAATATGGCGGCGCGCCGCTCTTGGGATTGAACGGCCTGTGTGTGATTTGTCATGGCCGCTCGAGCGCTAAGGCGATCATGAATGCGATCCGGATCACCAAAGAATTCTCAGAAGGTCAGATCGATCAGCGCATCGCCTGCGAACTCAACAGCTGCCTTGCCCCGCTCGTTTGAGATGCTACTCTGAGTTTGATTTATCTGCCTGCGGATGTGGCGGAATTGGCAGACGCACTGGATTTAGGTTCCAGCGCTCGCAAGGGCGTGGGAGTTCAAGTCTCCCCATCCGCACCAATGTTTTTAGTTGTCAATTCATATACTTGCCAGGATCACTACCTGCTGCACTCGGTTTCACCGCATCCGTTTTGCTCGTAAATTTATTCGCAAATTTCGGTTGACGAAGCTCAAATTCACGTAACCTCCGGCCCGCTTGTGTAGCTCCGGCCTCTGCGCCGATGTCATAGCGTTTGTAGACTGCCTCAGTCAGGTGGCCAGTGATCTGCATCGCTTCGCGCCGTGTGATGCCAGCGCTTTCCATCCGAACAACCGCGGTACGCCGCGTGTCATGGAAGATCAACTCCTGATAGCCGGCTTCGACGCAGGCCTTCTCAAACCCTGTGCGAATATTCTTTAGCCGATTGCCGCGATGCTGGAATAGGTATGGACATCTCGGATCTCGCTGACGCGCGACCGGATTCGACTCCAGAGCCAGTTGGAGAGTCTGCTAGAGGAGTGCCAAATCAAGCTATCGAGCGCGGTCAGCGACCTACTGGGTGCCAGTGGTCGGCGCATGCTTCGCGCGTTGGCTGAGGGCGAGACGGATCCGGCGCAGCTGGTTAGGTTGGGCGATAAACGTTTACGTGCCGGTGATGCCGAACTGAAGGATGCCCTGAGCGGGATCCCGCAACCGATCCATCGGGAACTCCTGTCACTTTACTTGGCACGTTTGGACTTGATTGAATCCCACATGGAGAACCTGAACAGAATGATCGCGGAAGCAATGAAGGCTCATCAGGATGCAGTCGTTCGCTTGGCAGAGTTGCCGGGATTGGGAACCGATTCGGCCCAGAAGATCATCGCCGAAATCGGTCCGCAGGCAGCAGCGTTTCCATCGGCGGCCCAACTAGCCTCGTGGGTCCGGGTTTGTCCAGCGCGCCAGGAAAGTGCCGGGGTATCGAGCAGCGACCGCTCGGCCAAAGGTAACCGGTCCATGGGTCGGCTTCTCAATCAGCTCGCTCACGCCGCGGTTCGAAAGGAAGATTGCCAACCTCAGATTGTTTTCCGACGCCTGTCCGCCCGAATGGGATACGCCAAAGCAGTGTGGGCCATTGCCCACCGCCTTTGTGGGCTGATTTGGAAAGTTCTTCACGAGGGAGTTTCCTACGTGGAATACGGTCCGACACCCACTCCGATTGCCCTTAAAAAGAAGGCGACAGCGGCTTGTGACGCAACTGAACAAACTCGGGTACCAGGTGCAACTTATCCCGGCGGTATCCGACGCGGGAAGCGTATAATTTTCGAGGGTGTGGCAGGGGTCGGTGGGTGACCGCCGCCCCTATGCCGATCTGGTCGGCGACTCGGAAACAAAACTCCGATTTGCCGTGTCTCGGATTACCTTCATTTGCGCTATGGCATTGAATGACCGCTGAGAGTGTTTCGGGGATGAGCGCTAGTCAAGCTGCTAAGCATTCTGGTGAATCGCTACTCCTGGCGAAGCGCAGTGACCGGGTCTACCCGTGTGGCTCGGAGAGCGGGAATGCAGCAAGCAAGAAATCCCACGACGGCCAATAGAACAACAACCAACGCCAGGGTGATGGGGTCGGAAGCATTGATGCCCGAGATCTCCGACTTGAGCAGTCGCAGCAGAACTAACGCAATGGCAAAACCGCAAACAATGCCGATCGAAATAAAACGCATGCCGGACGCCAGGACCCAATTCCGAACGTGTTTGCGCGTTCCACCGAGCGCCATGCGAATGCCGATCTCCCGCAGCTGTTGAGACACGGTATAGGAGACTACGCTATAGACACCAACGCTGACCAGCAGCAAGCCGATCACGGCGAATGCAGAGAACATCTGAAACCCAAACCGCGGCTGAGCAAGTTCGTACTCGTTGACCGATTCTTCCACCGTGTTCGTCTGCTGTGGCAGGAGATTGCGGTCCATCGCGAGCACGGCGCCGTCGAGTGCTTTGGTCAAGGTTGCCGGATTACTCACGGTGCGAATGAACACGATGTAAATGCCATATGAGGAGAGTGTAAGGGGAGAATAGGTCTGGGGCAGCGCGGCTTCGCGCAGGCCGTGGTTCTTGATGTCAGAGACGACCCCGATGATTTCAAAGGTGGGGTCAGGGACAGCCTCAGGCGCCCGCTCCAGCCCAAGAAGTTTAATCTGTCTGCCGACAGGAGTTTCCCCGGGGAAGAACTTTCTGGCCAATTGCTGGTTGACGACGGCGACCTTCCGCTTACCCGTGACATCCGCGGCTGTGAGGAGACGGCCTTGCAAAAGCCGCATGCCAATGGTGGGGAAGAACTGCGGATCGCAAAAAGCCATCTGTCCTTTCCAGGATTGAGTGTGGGTCTTTCCAGGGACTTCGAAGTCGGTATCGATGCCGCCAAAAGGAGGAAAATCTACTGCTGCGGTGACGTTTACGACACCGGGCAGCGCGCGCAACCGGGTTGTCAACTCCTGTCCGAAGAGCGCCTGCTTTTCTGCTGTTTTGTAGTTGTTGCCGTTCAGCCTGATCTGGGTAGTGACCATTTTCTGGGGCTTAAAGCCGAGATCGGCCTGACGCATGAGAAAGAAACTACGCATCATCAAACCGGCGGCTGTGAGGAGAATGAGCGAAAGCGCGACTTCGCTGACGATGAGCAGGTTACGCAATCGTCCGCGTCGAAAACCACTGTTGCCGCGACCTCCCGCTTTTAATGGTTCGCTTAGATTGCGAGCAAACGATCCAAGAGCGGGAGCCAAGCCGAACAGCATAGCCGTAACGGCGGCCAGCATCGTCGCGGCTAGCAATACGCGGACGTTGAGGCTGATGTGAGCCTCGGATGGAAACGTATTTGCCGGCAGGATGGCAACCAACACGTGTAACTCCGCCCAGGCCAAAAGGCAACCCAGAGCTGAACCGGCCATTGCCAGCAGCATGCTTTCGGTTAGCAGAAGCCGGACGATCTGCCACTTGCCGGCTCCCAGGCTGCTACGTACGGCAAGTTCCTTCTCGCGAGCGGTCGCTTTGGCCAGTAGGAGATTTGCGACGTTAGCGCAGGCAATTAGCAACAGCAGGCCCACGGCACCGAGCAGCAGATACAAGGTTCGCCGGAATTGGCCGACGACCATGTCGGTGAGGGAAATCACACGTACATCGAATTTCTTCGGGTAGTTTTTGGGGTAGAGTTTCGAAAGTCGTTGTACCAGCAGCGCGACGTCGGGTTGAGCGCTCTTCAGAGTCAGTCCCGGCTTAAGATGCCCAGTTAACAGGAACCAGGGCGCAGTCGTGTCCGTTTCCGCCGGGTTGACATCCCTGGGCTGCCAGACGTCGGCGCCAAAGTAAGTAAACCGTTGCGGCATGATTCCTACCAAAGTGGTGGGTTTTCCGTCAAACGTGAACACTTTCCCAAGAAGATCCCGGCTGCCGAAGAACTTCGCTTGCCACATCTTGTAGCTCATGACGAAGACAGCTGCCGCACCAGGCTTCGCGTCAGCCGGTAAGATAGAGCGCCCCATCACGGGAGCCACTCCTAATACCTGAAATGCGCTTCCACTCACAAGTGTGCTCTCGAGGGACTCGGGCGTAGAGCCGCGCATCCAGAGCACTCGATCCGGGTGTGCCGCAATACTGTCGCGCAGGATATGATTGCCCTTCTGTAATTCAGCAAACTCGGGCTGCGAGAAAAACGTGCGTCCGTACGGTTCGTTCGAGGTGGAATCGTGGATCTCGATTACGGAGAGCCGGTTGCCGTCGGCGTAAGGCCAAGGTTCGAGCAGGACGTTATCGATGACGCTGAACATGGCAGTAGTGGAACCTACGCCAAGCGCGAGCGCCAGCAAGGATAGCGACAGAGACGCGCGATCTTTCGCAAGTGTACGAAGGGCAAAGCTAAGGTCGCGCAACAACCAGTCCATATGTACTCCGTACGGCTAGACAACCAGGAAAGTTCCCGCTTGTCAAGACAAAAGCGACGCAATCGCGGACTCCGCTACCGAGTAGCTTAGTCCGTTGTTCCCGAAATTCATTTTTTTTATTGAGCCCGATTTCAGAGCTCGACAAAATCGGTTCCCACCGCGATCACCTCGCAAGCTTCGCGGTCAGTTGCAAACTTGCAGTGGGAATTGTTACACGTCCGGTTTTGCCGCAGTAAGGTTCGGCAATATACGCGAGTAGCACACACATGCCCTTTTAAAAGTCAAGCTCCTGGCGATTGGTACCAAAAGCACCAGGAGAGTTCGCACGACCCGAGACTTCGGTGCGCAAAATGATCTAGAATTCTTGGCGAACACAGGAAAATCTATGACTCGAGCTGTAGCTGTCTCTTTTTGTCTCTGCGCTCTAATTCGCCTGATAAACGGAGCTGAGGTCAGTTATCAGGAGACGACCAAGATCACCGGCGGATCGATAACATCCATGATGAAGTTTGCTGGTGCGTTCAGCAAGGACGCCCGCAAGCTGGGTCAGCCGATCATTACCACTGTCGCGGTAAAAGGCAATCAGATGGCGCGGGTCACGCAGGATTACGCGGATATCACCGACCTTGACGCCCAAACGGTGACCCATATCGACATGGCAAAGCACGAGTACTCGGTCATCACATTCAGTCAGATGAAGGCGGCCATGCAGCGCGCGCTGGACCAGGCAAAGGCAGAGCAGGCTAAGGCGTCCGCTCAATCGCCGGCAGCTTCACAGCCGGTCAAAGATCCAAATGTACAGCTGGGGTTTGAAGCTCACGTTCGGAAGACGGGCGCGACAAAACAAGTGTCGGGCATTGATACGAACGAGATCATACTGGCGCTCGCCGTGAACGGAACGGATAAAAGCTCCGGTCAACAGGGCGAGCTCGGCATCACCAACGACATGTGGATGGCTCCCGACGTCCCTGGATACGCTGAAGTCCGCGATTTCGAACGTCGGTTCGCCATCGAAATGGGCTCCACGCTCACAACCGGGCCAGATCTCTCCGGTCTCGTTCAGCAGGCCCAATCGAGCGAGGCAATGAAGGCCATGGCAAAGGAAATGAGCCAGATCCAGGGCGTGCCCGTTCTGCAGGTCATGCGGATGGGAATGACGACCAACGGTCAGCCTCTGGCTGCGGCAAGTGAAGCTCCGCTTCCAGAAAACAACAGCGGACCGAAAGTTGGCGATGGCTTGGGCGCTCAGGCTGTGAAAACAAGCGAAGAAAGCGCGCAACAAACTGCGGCACAGGAAGCCTCCCAGAGAGTACGCGGTGCCCTCGGCAGTAGTCTGGGCTCGGCGATCGGTGGATTCGGTGGTTTCGGCCGTAAAAAGAAACAACCCGCTCCCCAGGAGACTGCTGCCGCCCCACCTTCTTCGGTCAATACCAGCGCCTCAGCTCCGCAATCGGCAGTCCTCATAGAATCCACAACGGAGTTGGGGAACTTTACCCAGCGCGTCGACCCATCTCTTCTGAAAGTACCCGGCGGATACAAGCTCGTCGTGGCGCCGCAACTGAAGCAGAATTAAGGGGCAACACCATGCTGTCATAGCCTGGATACTGCCCATGCCCAATGCGGGTTGGGTCGGTGTCGCGGGCCGAAATACATGGCGCCGCGCCTGCGGCGAGCAACCTGCTTCTCGCATCGCTAGTAGCTTGGATGTTGCGGCTCAGCAGCACCATCGCGGCAATCGCTGGAGTCTGCAATGCCGCGTGCTACGGGGGTTTCCTCGTGCAAAAAACTTTCGGTTAGGGATGTATTCTTTTTGTTTCGACTAAGGAAACATCATGTTTGCCCACGGTAGCTTGCCTCAGAGACGTTATCGTATGAAAAGGTACTGACAGCAAGGAGTCAAACATTTCCGAATGATTCCGTGCGTTTTGAGCATTTTGAACGGCTTCTAGTTCTAATGGTCCAATCGCCTCCGGCTTGAGGTCGCCAATTCGATCAACGACCGAAAGCGCGGCTTTAAGCCGAACGCCAGGATGCACATCTCCGCAGGTCATGATCTCCTTAATGGTGGCCGTCGCCTCATTTAAGAGATCTTTGAATCCAGCTTGGAATCGGCCGATCCTCTCTGCCTTCAGACGGTTTAATTCTGTCTCAAAAAACTGCGTCGTTTCTAAGCCAACGGTAGATGGTTCCCCGATCGACGCCAATGGTTTGAGCGGTGTCCGTGATCGAAGTGCCGGCCATCGGGTGCTCGATGCACTGGATTTGAGTGAGTGTTAGTTGTTCAAGAGTTGTGGCATTTTGTTGCATTTTGATCGCCATAAGATCGGTGGAACCGACTTTGGGCACCTCTCATCGAAAACCAAAATGATCTATTTGGATGTTCAGATATCAAGCCGGAAATGCAGTCAGTGTCACCTTTGTGTCACCTCACGCGAAAACGTCACGTGAGCTGGTGCTACGACGTGCCGTTAAGTCAATGAAAACACGCAATAATTGATCTAGTGTGATGGGATAAAAGCTTAACTCGTAGGTTCGAATCCTATTAAGGCCTCGGATACCGGGCGCGGTATCGCAAGACCAGGAGGCTTAACAGCAATGACGGGTTCCCCGTTCGACCTAAGCCTGAAGAATGCAACTCGAATAGAAGATTCCACACAACTGTCGTTCGCAAATTCGTTCGCAACCTGCAGCCTAATCAGGCTTCCTAGGTCGGCCTTATATGCTGCTAAGTTACTGGTTTTTCCTGGCGTCATTCGATGGGGCGGTCCTGCCACTGGATTTAGGTTCTAGCGCTCGCAAGGGCGTGGGAGTTAGTTGTGCTTGTCAAATTCTGCAAATTCGAGTGGGTCAGACTGGACCTTTGATGCCGGGATGGGGTCCAGGGCAAGGGCGGCTTCGGAGCGCCTTGCCCTGGTCAGCCCTGTAGAAAGCGTCACGCCGCATCTCCCAGCTTTCGCAGCGCTTCTTTTTTCTGTTCGCGGAGCGGTTCCATGTTGAGATACTGCATGGCCTCGATCCAGTTTTCATGAGTTTCAACCGCCAACGCTCGCACAAGCCGTAGGCAAGCGGCGCATTCGGGAAGATTCGCACGACGAGTGTTCTGCGCTTAATTTCTTCCATGAGCCGCTCGAGCATATTGGTCGACTTCAGGTTCTTGTGATGCTGTCGCGGCAGGCGATAAAAGCTAAGTGTCTCTTCGATGTTCTCTTCTACCCAGGCACAGAGCTTGGCGTACCGCTTGCCCCACTTCAGCAACCAAGCCGAAAGATCTTGTCGCGCTTCTTGGGCGTCCCGCCGATCATAGATCCAGCGCAGCTCCTGTAAGCAATCATCGTCCGCTTTGCGCGGCAGATAGTCGAGCGCATTGCGCAGAAAGTGCACGTAGCAGCGTTGCCACACTGCTTCGGGCAGGGCTTCCTGAATCGCACGGCGCAGGCCGGCATGATCGTCACTGACGACGAACTCGACTCCGTGGAGCGACCGCTGCCGCAAACCCGCTAACAGCTCCTTCCAGCTAGAAAGGCTCTCGCGGCTGGCGATCTCGACCGCCAGAATGTTCCGCCGTCCTTCCCAGTTGATGCCGATCGCGATCAACACCGCCTGGCTGCGCACCGCGCCATCCTCGCGCACCTTTTCGTAACGGGCATCCAGTATCAGATACGGGTACGGCTCTTCCAATCGCCTTTTGGCAAACTGCTCCAGTTCTTCATCCAGCTTCTGCACGATCCGGCTGATTGTCGAAGAACTGAACTCGTGCCCGCAGAGCTCTTCGGTGATGGTCTTCACCTTGCGTGTGGACACGCCTTGTACATACATCTCCAGCATCGCCGCCACCAGTGCTTTTTCACTTCGCTGATACCGCTCGAACACCTCCGTCCGGAGCGTCCCTGTCGATCTTGTGGCACACGCAATTCGATATGGCCTACTCGCGTCACCAGCATCCGGTTGTAATAACCGGCCCGGTATCCGAGCCGCCCCGCTGTCCGCTCCCCCTTGCTCGCTTGCAGCGCCTCGTCCATCTCCGCTTCCAGCACCTGCTGCAGTGTCTCTTCCACAATCGTCTTCAGCAGATCGTGATCTGCTGCCAATAGCTTCTTCAGATCCTCTGAACGGATCTTGCCTTTCGCGCTATCCTGCTTTCGGGTCACCTGCCACCTTTCCTTTCTTCAGCGCCTAACTGAATTCGAAAGCTCCAGTCTGACCCACTTCCTTTTTGCAGATTGATTGAAGTCTCTCTATGATGCTTCAACAACCTTTTGGCTATTGGGCTTCAGAGCAGTTTCATGCAGTGGTATATGCAAGGGTCGAGCTGTTCATTATCCTTTGAGCAAATTCCATAACCCCGCCAGGAAATCTAAACAGATGCACGCGCCTGGGAACGCAGTCGTGCTTCAAAAGCAGTAGCCGCCTTGGAAGTAGATTGCCTCCCAAGCACCGACGAGATTGCACGCCCTGCCACGGCCACTTTCGCGAGATCGACTCCGGTCTCGATGCCCAGACCATCCAGCATGTACACCAGGTCTTCCGTTGCCAGATTGCCGGCCGCCCCGGGTGCGTACGGGCATCCGCCTAACCCGGATACCGAACTATCGACGACCGCAACTCCCTCGTAGAGAGAAGCCAGAACATTCGCGAGAGCTTGCCCCCAAGTATCGTGAAAATGCACCGCCACCGATTTCAGCGGGACGGAATGAGCGACCTTTTCAATAACTCGTACAGTTTGAAGCGGGGTTCCAACACCGATTGTGTCACCGAGGGAAATTTCGTAACAGCCCAATCCTGACAGAGCCTTCGCTACCTCTGCTACCTTCTCCGCAGCCACATCGCCCTCGAACGGACATCCGAGGACACACGAGATATACCCGCGTACTAGGACACAGGCGGACTTTGCCGCGGCCGTTATCTCCTCGGCCTTCTGGAGACTTTCAGCAATGGAACAGTTGAGATTCGCTTTCGAGAACGACTCGGAGGCCGACACGAAAACAGCGACTTCGCCAATCCCGCAGGCAACGGCTTGCTCGAAACCTTTAATATTTGGAACCAGGGCGGTGTAAGACACATTTGCAACTCTCTGCAAGTTCTGCACGACAGTTGCGGTATCCGCCATCTGCGGAACCCACTTTGGCGAAACGAATGACCCGCACTCAATTGTGCGAAGGCCTGCATCCGCCAAGGCTTGGACCAAACCGATCTTCGTATCTACGGAGACAGAACACTTCTCGTTTTGAAGTCCATCGCGAGGACCGACTTCCACGATGCGAACTCTGGAAGGGAGGTTCACCTGAACCAGTTATTCGACTGCTTCTTCACCCCACGTCTCCTTGTACTTTGGCTTGGAGCGAAGCGTTCTCTCATCTAGCGTTCGCGCTGGCTTAGGAGACCCCACGCGTTTTCGCGCAACGGCTTTGACCCGTTTAGCCTTTTCAAACTTGGTTCTCTTCGTCGCCACCAGCTTAAGTTTCGATCAAACGATCGTCAGCGATCTTTGTTTCGACAGATGGATCGATCTCTGTCAGCGTAAGCATGTTAAACGCTATCTTAGATCGCGAGGGAAGTAAGTGAAAGATCTTTTCTGCGGCCCGGCGCTCTTGAGACTGAATTTCCCGCGCAAGAGCCTCCGTCCTTCGGTCTCGCGCTGCGCGTGCAACACAAGCAAGAGACTCATACATCGCACACTCCCCGGCTTTGATCGTGTACGCAATGATTAGGTTCTGGACCGTTCGTTCTTCTTTTGCATGGCCCGCTTGCGCTATCTGAGGAGCCATGCTGAGAACCGCGGCTAGGCTGGCCTTCGCAGAAGAGACATCTCCGCCGATCTCCCCCAAACGGGCTACGAGCCGCTCCCTCTGAACTCGCGTTTCATCTGCGTGGGCAGCAAAAAGGGACTGAACCTCGTCGTCGTCTCCGTTAAAGCCGGCAAAATCTCGAAGCTGGGCTTCGAATGTCTTTTCTGCCGCCACTGCATCCTGAAGGTATACCCCCACAGGATTGCCGTTCAGGGTACCGGAATTGTCTGCCAAAATGCAACTCTCTAGAAAAAACGACTGCTACGCAGCCATCTTGCTGGCGTTGGAATTCGGCCAGATCGCCAGCTCCACAAATTCGGCTTCGAAACGCTGCTGTTCTCGGGGATCCTGTGAAGGGCGCATCACGCGGCAGCAGTCACGCATCGCATCCTCGAGCGGCTTTTGGTTAGCCTCATCTCCCAACACGATGGCAATTAGATCGCGCGCAGCAGTACGCGCCTGTTCTGCTGTTTTGGCAAACATCAGAGCCTCGTAGCGATCGTTGATTATTTGGTTACGGCGGTTCATAGCGTTGTCATCTATTGGACGCGCAAACTTCATTTTTGATTCCTCGAGATTATACCGCGGGTGGTATTCAATCTCGAAGAGTAGTTCCCGAATGAGAGTAACACTTTCTTCGTTTTTGGGGGTCCAAATAAGCGATGTCTGTATATGAGCTTCGATCTGCCTTCCCCCTATCTAATGCCGAGATAGTAGTCGGCCAGGAGCGGTGGATCTGCCGCTTGGCTGAAGTGTCCGACTTAAGGCCCGAATCCGACCGCCTCTCCTGGTACCTGGTATTCGAACGCGAGGGCCAGCAAACGAACCCGGACCACCTCCGGAAACTCGAGGTCGTAACTACTGCGAACGAGACACTGGCCAAAGGGTGGCCCCATGACTCTCAACTGAGGCTCACCGCCTGGCTCCATTCGGGCGAGCAAGACGGGCGCCTTGAGTGGCTCCCCTAGTGGTTGTAATTCTGTATGTAGCTGTCGCGCGGCATGCCTTCCTGGATCGCGCGCGCTCGTTCTCGAACCGCTTCTTCACGGCTCATTTGGCCGCCCGCAACCACTAGGTAAGCCTTGGACCCGCCGGGCGAAAAGACTTCCGCATGCAAGTCGTCGTGCTTGCCATTTATAAACTGAGCCTTGTTTCGGGCATCTTGCTGGCGATTGTAGGTGAACAGCACCACCCGCCAGATGGGCCTTCCATGCGGTTCTGCCACTCGGGCTTCTATTGGCGGAACTTTAGCGGGCTCGGAAGCAGCGGTTTTGGAATCTGGACTTAAGGTCTTCGTCGGCCAAGCGGTTCCGTGCTTATTCGGGGCTGCACTCGATATTGAAGGCGGTCCGCTAGCTGGCGCACTTTGGGTCGACTCGTTTACAGGGGCCGCTTGGGGGCGATGATCGCCGCGTACCAGCCAAAGTGCGAGGAAGATGACCAAGAACGCCCCGATTCCGTAAATCCAACCCTTCTTCCCGGCAAACAGCCCTCCTTTTTCGTCCGGACCCAAACTGGCTTCGTTCCTTAAATTTTGCCTCGCCGGCGGGAGTTCGTTTGGCAAAAAACCGGCTGCAGGGGGTTCGTTTGGCAATTTCTCAGCCGGCACAACCTTTTCCGCAGCTGCCTGCTTAGCCTTAACCGGCTCAGGCACAGGCACAACTGACCTTACCGGCTCCGGGACAACAATCGGGGGCGCCTGCACCACTGGCGGCGGAACGGCTACCGGTTTTGGTTTCGCTGGAGGAGTTTTGGACCGGGAGATCCCGTCGAGATCCTCCAGTTTGCACCGTTTCTCGGGGTCCGGATCCAAACAGCAGGACGCCAGGACGCCAAACGGGTGCTTCAGGTTGGCTGCTTCGTCCGACAGTCCAGGCTCGTAGACCTTTTGCGTGAGCGCCTCGAACAAAGTAGCCCCTAAACACCAGACATCGGACGCTCCCGTCAGATTCCGGGGTCCGCTCTCTGGAGCAAGGTACTTCGCTGGCCTTCGCTCGATGATGGGCTCGGTGTTGATGCGCCGGACAGACTCCGTCGAAAGTTCAATTCCATTTCCGATGGCGAGCACTTCCCGGGGCGAAATGCATCCGTGTACAAAGCCGTTCGCATGTAGCTCCTGAACCCCTTTTGCGATTGAGCGCAAGACTTCAATCGCCTCTTCCGATTCGAGAGCTCGGCTGCCAAGCACGTCCTCGAGCGTCTCATCAGGAAGCTGGAAAACCAGGTAAATAGCACTAGTTCCCCCTATGTCCCACGCCCCTGCGCCAAGCGGAACAGCTAGATTACTCCTGCTCTCAAAAGCGCGTAGCGCTCTCCAAACCGTGATCTGGCCTTGCCCGTCGTTCCCCTCCAGAACATAGAAGCTCGCGGCCGCCTTCAGCGAATAATCGCCAAGCACCCGCACCCGAAATGTTGCTTTTTCTCCTTCGGCCTCGATGATTTCTTTAAGTTCGTAACCTCCCTCGAGCACCTTGCCACATAGGCTTTTCCAGTCGGGAGATTTGCTTGTAAGTTCAGTGGGAGTCATTCTGTCACTCTGGTCCAATTTCACCGGTTCATCAATTTGAAGAACGGCGTTACCACCTGCTCCCCGATGTCGAAATTGCCTTTCAGCAAATCGTGTCCTGCGCTCTCGATCACGACGACCGATGTCTCAGTCGTAATTCGATCGATTGCTCCGCGCAATTCGTCCTCGGATCCGAATGGATCTTTCGTTCCGTGAACAAATAGTGCTTTCGCTTGCAATTGCCCAAAATGCTCGATCCGCAATTTCTGCGGCTGCTTCGGGGGATGCAGCGGATACGACAACAGGAGGAGACCGTCGCAGAGATCCGAGTCTTCAACAGCAAGTATACTTGCCTGTCTTCCGCCATACGAGTGTCCGCCTAAGAAGATAGATTTGGGCCCGGTAGTACTAAGAGCCTGTACTGCTGCCCGCAGACCTTCCCGGTCCTTCTCACCGTTCCCGGTTGGCGGTCCAAACGGTCTTAACTGGCGAAACGGTAAGTCATACCGCAGCACCCAAACCCCAGCTTTTGCAAACTGCTCAGCGACCGTAAGAAGCAGTGCCGATCGGCAGTTCCCACCCGCTCCGTGCGTAAGAACTAAACCTGCATTACTCCCACTTTTCGCTGGATAGTGTAGAAATCCCTTTGTTGACCCGCTCTGGAACTCCTGCACTCCGCTCATCGAAATCCGTCTCCAGCTTACGCTCGATCCAAGCTAGGATAACTCCATCCAGCCAGAAGCGCGGCTTCCGCCGGGACAGAAATCCTAAATGCCCGCCGTGCTCCGGGGCCAGCAGCGTGAGTGAAGGATTTTCGTCGAAAACAGAATGACGATAGATCTCGAACGGTACTAAGGGATCATCTTTAGCGGCGATGACGAGCGTGGGTATGCGAATTGCATGAAGAAAATTGATGGCCGACTGGGTTGCATAGTAGTTCGCCGCCGTTTTAAAACCGAAGAGCGGAGCCGTGAAACGATCGTCGAATTCCCAGATCGTCTTAACCTCATCCAGTCCGTCTTGAGTGTAAAGATCGGGCGAGAGTTTGCTTTTTCGCCTTACCCGGCTGCGCAAGCGGTCGAGAAATCTTCTGACATAGAACACGTTTGACGGCTTGTCCATCGCCCGGACAGACCTCGCCAAATCGATTGGGGTCGAAACTGCGACTGCACCTTGAAGTAACTCAGTAGCCCCAAGTTCGCCGGCGAGTTTTAGAATTACATTTCCGCCGAGAGAAAAGCCTACCGCGAATACCGGGCCCAAACCTCGCTTCTGAATATCCTCGAGAACCGCGCGCGTGTCACCGGTGAGCCCCGAGTGGTACATAGTCTCGCAGAGATGCTCGGTTCCGCCGCAAGTGCGCATATTCAACCGATGCACTGCGAACCCTCGCACCAGTGCTTGTTGCGAAAAGCTCGCTATATATCCGGCATCGGACGAACCTTCCAAGCCGTGAAGCAGAACCACCTGCCCTTTGGGGTCTGTTTCGGGCAGGTGTTCAAAGGCGACTACAACTGTGTTTTTGTCGATCCGGTACTCTCTGCGGAGCGCCGGAAAACGTTGGTCATCTATTTTCCGTGGCCAAAAGTTACCCGCAATCGTAAGCAGATGTGGATTACGAAAGATCGGCTGAAATTCAGACCACAACTACCACTCTAGCGGGGTAGCGTCACATCTATTGGAGGCGTTCACTCTTCCGGCTGAGATCTTCTGAAAGAATGATCGCTTCCGCCAGCTCACGCATTGGCCTTCTCAAACGTCGGCTTTCATTGCGCAATCGTAAATACGACTCTTCTTCTGTAAGGCTGTGGCGGTGCTGCAAGATACCCTTCGCCCGCTCCACAATTTTCCGAGTCTCTAACTGTCTCCGCATCTCAGCGGTCTCTTCCTGCAATCTAAGATTCTCTTCAGCCAGGAAAGACTTCGAAATGGCGCCGCCCATCTGCTCGCCTACGAAAGTTAGAAGTGCGATTTCGTCAGCCGTGTGAGGGTGTGGTTCGCGGTGGTGAACGTTGATGACCCCAATTACCTCGCCGCCTGTTAAGAGGGGAACAGAAAGAAATGCCTCGTACGTATCCTCAACCAGAGCTTGAAAACGTTTGAACCGAGAATCGGACGCAGCATTTGCGGCAAGTGCTACGACAGAATGGTGCTCAACCACCCAACCGGTCACGCCCTCACCCACCTTCAAACGGATATTGCCAAGATCGCCCTGATGCGGCACTTGAGAAGCCCGAAGCACTATCTCGTTTGTTTCGCGTTCGATCAAATAGACAAGGCATGCATCGCAGTCGGTGACCTGAACAGTCAGTCCAACCACCTCGCCCAACATTTCGTCAAGTGAGAGATCCGAGCTTACGATGTTGCTGATGCGGTGGAGAAGTCCCACCAAAGTTGCTGGAGGCTGCAAATTACTAGCTGTCGCCATACCAAACAGTAAAACAATTCAGGTTGGAACATCAAATCAAAATATTTGATCTGCCCTATGGACAAGATCTTTTCAAACCCGTACTAGTTCTTGCTGCTCCTCACCGGTCACCTGCGCAAAACCTGTCCCGACATACACGTTAACCTCGGAACGTATCCCAAAATCAGGCAGATAAATGCCCGGCTCTATCGAAAAGCAGGTGCTCGGGATGATAGGCCGGTCATCGTGGGATTCGAGATTGTCCATGTTCGCGCCAGTCCCGTGCACCTCGGTTCCTATGCTGTGCCCCGTTCGATGAAAGAAAAACTGCCCGAATCCTTTTTTTTCGATTAGATTCCGGGCTTCGTCATCCACTTGATACCCGGCGATTCCCTCTCCAGCGTTAATAGTGTTGATAACGAAGTTCGAAGCCCTTTTCCGCGCGTCTCGTACGGTCTCGAAAACATTTTGAATTTCGACCGGAATGACGTCGCCGCAAAAACCCGTCCACGTAACGTCGTAGTAAACCGCGTTCGGCTCAGTCAGCTTTGCCCATAAATCAATCAGGACGAGATCGCCCGCATTAATCGGCAGAGTGCTTTGCGCGCTGGGCTCATAGTGAGGATCGGAAGCATGGGAGTTCACCGCCACAATTGGCCCGTGATCTGTTACCAGACCAGCCTCAGAAAATGCCATAAGGATGAACTGCTGAACTTCAAACTCGGTGATACTACTATTTGAACGAACCCGTTCTTTTATGAGGTCGAAGGCTTGTCTTCGAACGCGATCCACGATTTTGGCTGCTTTAAAGTGCTGACGAACCTGATCATCCGTCCACCGCGCTTCAAATTCCTGCACCAAATTGGCAGAGCTTACCACCTCGGCTCTCGTGCTGCGTACCAGTTCAATTGTCCCGGCGTCCACTAAAGAAACATATGGAATGGCGCAATTTGGCGAATACTGCATTGCAACCCAGGGAGCTCCCAATAACAGCTGCGCCAATTTTTGCTGCTGCTCAGTCCAACGTGAGTACAAATCCTTTTGGCCGGGCAAAGAATCCAGAGTTCCGCTTTCGATTTGGTGCACTAATTTGCGAGGCTCGCCTTGTGCTGGTACAAAGTAATACCAGCGTCTCGTGGGTCGAACATTTTCGGGAATTTGGAGAATACGATACGCAACCGGATCACGACGATGATGATCGAAGAAAAGCCAACCGTCTAATCGGTTTCTTAGGAGAGCTTCCTGGATACGTTCAATGAGCACTAAGAACTTAGTTTAGGCCCTTCGTTTGCTTGTGTCTCACCTTTGGAAGAATCAAACAGGCTCACGAGCACGAGACTCAGTAAAGATGCTGCCAAGGCTGGGTAAACGGCGTCTACTTCATGTGTGACGGCTTTGGCGCTCTCAGGACCGTACTGCTGCGCAAGTTCCCAGAATACCGTGATTAACGTCCCAAGTACGATCGACCAAACCGCACCCTTTGCGGTTGCACTAGGCCACAAAAATATAGCCAAAACGGACGGAGTGACAGCAGCCCCATAAACCGTATACGCGTATAGCGAAGCGTGCAGAACGGATTCAAACTGCGTCGCTTGCAAGACAGCGAAAAGGCCCAGCAGCAAAACAATAACTCTAGACACGATGAGAGTTCGTTTTTCTGAAGCAGCTGGGTTGATAAAACGTCCATACACATCGTGGATCAGGTTGGTTGCCGGGGAAAATAGATAATTATTAGCGGTGGAAATAACTTTAGCGAAAACGCCACCTAGCAAAATCGCGCCCAGATAACTAGGAAGAGCTTCTCTCGCAGTCAAGGCGATGATCTCCCGAGGCTTGTCAGTATGTATCTTTGAGCTCGCAATCACCGCCAGCGTAACCAGGAGCGTTTCCAGGGTGATAGTTCCAACAATCCACCCGATGACCGATTTCCGTGCGTCGGTTTCCGATTTTGCAGAGAAGAACTTTTGATACATCCCCTGATTTCCGACAAGCAAAAGCATCGTTGGCAATGCAAGTCCCACGGCGCCTCGGAGCGTGTAGTCCCCGAGAACTTGGAAGTGACTACTGGGCAGAGAACCCCGGACAGTGCTCCAGCCTCCTACGCGAGCGAGAAGAACCGGAACAGCCACAATGACCGTCAAAGTGACAAGAGAACCTATCAACAAATCGAGGTAAGCGATTGAAGCCATGCCGGCCGCAGCCGTAAAGAAAATGACGAATGCCGCGATTATGTAGAGCCCGTTCGTTCGGGAAAGATCTGGAAATATAAGGTGGAGAATATCGCCTCCGCCGATAAATTGATAGCTCGCGATAATCGTATAGGAGATAACAATTGCAATCGTGCCGAGAACGCGCGCGGTTGCGTTGTATCTCGATTCGAGCAGATCTGGAATAGTGAACTGTGCAAACTGCCGCGCTCGACCCGCTATCGTCGCGATTAAGATGAGCCCTAGCCATCCCCCGAGCGGCTGCCAAATAGCTACAAAGCCGTGGCGATATGCATTTTCGGCTCCCGCCAGTAGACTTCCCGCCCCAATCCATGAAGAGAGCAAGGTGAATACCAAAACCGGCCAGCTTAGCGTTCGCCCTGCAACTAAGAAATCAGCTTCATTTTTGAGGCGGATCGTTTTGTAAATCGTGATTCCGCATAACAGAAGCACAACAAGTGCTACAAACGCAGCATAAATCATGAATCGACCATCTTAGCGGCATAGATCCAAAACGCCCGTTTATCTACAGTCTGACCGTAACCGTCAAGTCTCGACCCAAGTTCGTGGCTCCAGTGAACCCCTGTATTGGCGTAACCAAGACGTTCAGAGTGACTGTCGCGCTTTCGGAAAGAGGCGGGACCGTAAGGCCATCGATAACAGAGCTTGAGTTAGTGCTTCCCGACCCGATGTTCAGAATGCAATATGAACTTCCGTTCTGCAAAAGCTCCAGTTGGACTGTATAACCGAGCGCCGCTTGCGCCAGATCGGCGCGGATATCTCGTACCGAGTGTGCCGCTTCTACGACGAAAGGCGGAGCGGCGCCCTGCTGGGTCGTAACAAACCCGCTGATCTGGAACGAAAATTGTCCTCCCGAGAGCGTCCGCAATCCAGTCTGAGTCGAAGAAAGGTAGCAGGTTTGATTTGCTTGGCCGTTACCGAACGAGTTCGTCACATAGAACTCAGCTGCGGAAATACGAAGATCAGGGAGGCTTACGGTGTGTAAGTAATTCTGTGACGCCCTGTTCTCGAAGAATCCGGAAGCAAACGGGACGACAATGGTAGTCCTTATGAGCGGAACGACCACATCTCCGATTGCGTGTCCGCCAGCGACGGACGCTACTGCCGAGCGCCCTACTAAATAACTGTTGGCACCTTCGCCTCCTGAAAGTATGGTTAACAATTCGCTGCCGATCTGAATCACATCTCCGGGCGTGAAACTTGAAGCCTTTGTAAGCTGTACCATCGTGCTCAAAGGGTCCAAAGACGCCGCCAACTGGAGGGAACTCGGCGTCGAAAGTTCATTCACTCCCCAAACCTGTAGGGTCCCGCTTGTCACGGATGACGTATTAGTTAAGTCAGCAAACCCGATAAGAGACAGACTCAGGACCCCGCCGCCAGAAGCCGAAAGAGTGAAAGTCGGAGCACCTGCCACTCCGACATCTTTCTGTCCACCTCCCAGAAGAAGTCGCGTTAGCGGAGAAAGATCTGCCGAGGCTTCCTGATTATGCACATTAGCCGACCGTCCCAGAATCTGAATAGCTGTCCCGGTCTGGTAAGGAATTTCGAATCTTGCGGGGCTTGTCGCCGAAACGGCGCCAAATCGCCATGACCCTTCGGAAATGACAAACGTACTTGTTGAATCCGGAATCGCCGACCAGGCTGGGCTAACAGTCAGAGTGGTGGCATCGTTTGTGGCGATAAGACGTTCCTGACCTCGTCCAGTACCCTCAACAATCCGCACTACCATCCCCGAGTAAGCCAGATTGGCGGCGCCCATATCACCGCAATCAATCGTTGAAGATGAAGCCGAACTCGTTGGAAACGGGCCTGCGTACTCGTATCGGTAATAGAAATTCGCGTGATCGAAGCTGGCGTCAGGAGGCCCCGAAGGCTGTTCTTTTGCTCCTGGGTCTTGATATGAATTCGCCAGCGCTATATTGCTTGCGATGCGATATAGCTCCTGCGGCGTAGTTCCTCGATACACATTGAAAGAAGCAGCCGCGCGAGGAAAGCTCAGTTGCTGGATAGTTACTTGACTCGTGACCGATGTTCCAGGCACGGAAACAGGAACGGTAAAAGAAAGCGGTCCTTCGTTTCCTGCTGAATCCACGGCGCTTATCGCGTAATAGTAGTTGGTGTTGCTCTTTAGAGTTCCGCCAGTCTCCGAATACTGAGGTGAGAGGCTTAAAAGAGGTAAGTTCGGCAAGTTCACACTCGGCCGAGATGGCTGACTGAAATAGATCGTCAACGTGTCTGTTGCCGACCCGTCGCTCTGTGCCTGAACGTTTTCTTCCACTGCGAAGTCGAAGTATTCGAACGCTCCATTCGCGTCATTATGCTCAACTGTTCCGATAAGCTGTCGAGGAACTTGCACCACCGTTCCAGGCTGCCTTCCCGCGTTGATCAGCGTAGTCGGGTTATCGCTGTACCAGGCATCATCATGAATTTGAGCTAAAACAGTCACAAGCTGATAATTCATCGCCGGCGACAGCTTTGTCACTCTAAACAGCGTTCGGGAAAATCCTTCTTTTAGGTAAGTAATCGCAATCAAGTCGCCCGGCCTCACCTTTAACGCGCGAAAGCTAGTCTGAAACTGTATAAATAAGTTTCCTTTCGTGGACTTATCTAACTGCCTTAGAAGCACTCGTGTCGCTTGACTGAAATTGGCGATTCCTAAAGCAGAAGATTGGCTGCTTATTTCGTATCCAATCAATCCTGAGTCATCTGCATCTACCAGTGAAAGACTATCCTGTTGATATTCATTCGACTCGTCTTGGAACTCTATGCTAAGGCGATTTGATGTTTCCGAGATAGTTCGGCTACTCAGCCTTACGCTGGAGCTTCCGTCTGGGTTGCGCGCGATACCTGAGTAGGATGCAGAACTGTCACTAAACTCGTAAGCCGGCCAGCCGCCGTTAATAGCAACCGTGCTGTTGCTTCCATCCGGCAAGGATGCCTGTTGCCCAGCTATGGTGGTTTCAGGCAGAAGTTCCAGCAGGCCGGTCGCCCCATAACGGAGCATTAAGCTGGCGCCAACTCTTATTCCACGCACGACCGAAGCTACGCTTTGCCTTTTGGTCAGTACCAGGTTGCAACTATATCTCGACACCTCTAGCGGGTTGCCATTGAGATCCGCCGTGTTAATTAGCTCGCCGCAAAACGCAGCGGCACCTGCGAAGCTGGCAAGATTAAGATCCGTCTTTGACCAGCCGCAGCGCTGGAGAATGTCGAGAATAACCCACACTGGATTGTTCGTAAACGTAGTCGCCTGGAAGCTGCCGTCGAGATTGTATGCGTCAATCTGCAATCCCTCCATCAATACTTCAATTGTGGGCAGTGACTTACCGGTGCTGATTCGGTTCGGAACGACGACTGAAAGCACCGAAACACTGCCATAGGGGTCGCCTAATGGATTCCCGGAGCTATCCGCAAAGTCCAGGTCAAAGTTCCCGTTCCGCGCCCCGGTTGTAGTCAGCTGATACCACCCCGTTGTGGTCATATCCTTGCCGGCCACGAACTGAGGGATTTCGATGTCGTTCACAACCACCTTGAGAACTCCTTGAATCGCTCCGAGTCCGACCAGTGATTCCAGGTGGGTCAAATTCCCGTCGTTCCTACCGAAGATCACCGGCGACTTCAACCAACCCGTCCCGTAAACTAGCGGAACTGAATCGTTAAACTTAGCCGCATTATCCAGGAGAGGAGACAAATGAGAGGTCTTGTCCCCAGCCGTCCGCACGTTTATCGCCGACGGAACAAACTCAAGTCCGCCAAAACGCCGCGTCTGATTGCCCTGAGCATCTTGATCGAACATGCCCCGCTGCACACACTGGCCGCGAGATTTGTCGCAGGAAGTGAACGCTTGGCCAGATAATAGGTTTCCGATTCCGCCCGGGATGTCTGCTGAATACCCGCACCGATAGAAACGTGAGAACCGGCCTGCCTCTCCTCCGTCCGTTGCCTCCGTCCTCTGCTGAACATTTGCGGGAAAGTTCCAGGGACAGGAACGTTGGACCCTTACTTCTGGAATAGAAATCCGCTGTAAGCTCAGCTTATTCGAAAACGTCAGTGTAAAAGCGTCTTCTGTGATGAGGTCTGGATCGCCTGCGATTCCTCTGAAAAGAACGGTGCTTTCGGTTGTAATTGTTCCGCTAGGCAGATCCGCAAAAGCAAAATAGACATTGAGCTTCGATCCTTTAAAACCAATCGCCGCATTCAACTCTGATAAAGCCGAATCGGCATTGGCAAGCGTAATCGACAGTTGCGAGATGCCGTCCATTGCGTCGTCTGCCGACAGCTGCAAATCGAAAAGATTATGTCGTAGAACCCTGGCCGAATAGCTCTGCCCATTGAATCGTATTGAATGCGTGCTCCAGTACTCGCTATCACCGGACGGCAATATGCACTCGAAGAATAGAAGCGGCGTATCAGCTTCGGCAAGCTGTTTTATCTGATTGATGGTTCCCATCGTTTCCGTCCTAAATCGAAGTTTCGATGCTGAATACCGTGGAGAACGAGTCCGGGGCGTCCGCAGAGACCGGCAACTGATCCATTCCCCAATGCGCGGTCGAGTAGACTCCGCCCTGCTGCAATGTTGGTTTGTAGCGCGAGGGTGCAAGTTGCGCCTCGAGCTGGAGTCCATAAATTGAGACCTGTTGCCCGGGAGCGAGCCTTATTGAAACAGTAAACGTGTTGCTCGTATCCGCGAGTCTTCCCTTCGAAACAACACGAGTCCAACTCGGTCCTACAGGCAGAGCGTCGACATTTTGGGCTGTGCTACCTTGCCGTACAAAATCGAGCATCGAAGGTTGTGCACTGAGCACATACGCAGAGAAGCAGTAGCTGTAACTAGCTGGAACAGCTAATGTCTGAGCGAGATCTTGGCTTGCGTCTCCGGTATTCGTAATGCTGAATGCGCTCATGCCGCCGCGTACATCCGGCAAGTTCGGCGTGATCTGGACCATGCTTGATCGCAACCATTCACTACCGGACAGATTCGCGCTGTTCACGAGCATGTTGCCCACCGGATCGATGAACGTGAAAGCGTGCAACCTGCCCTGGCACCAGTTGAAAAAAGAACTCACCGCCATTAGATCCGGCAAGGAAAGGTTTGTGTATCCAAGCTGCCAGGTTAAGCGCGAAGCGCTCGGATCTGGATAAGCAATAACGCTCCCGTCGGGTAAGATGTTTTTTACTGTCCTCCCGGTCCTCGTCTTGTGAACCGGATACTGCACGAGCGCTCCGCTTGTAAGTTGCGGAAAATATAAATCAGCCATTTGTCTCAATCACCCAAAAGCTTGCTGCACCCAGATCTACGGCCTCATACATCGCCGAAAATGCAGCTGTAGCGAACCGGCAGTTTGGCACACCAGTACCGCTGTAAGGATCCATAAAAACAAAGCTCGAGTAATCTCCAAGCTGTCCTACAAAGAAATTCTGAAGAGCTTCTATCTCGTCCTCGTTAAGCAAATCCAACTTGATCTGCCATTGGCGAAGCATCCGCCCTTGCATTCGATATCGCTGATCGGTTCCATCGAGAAAACGAATCACCTGACTTGCCTGTCCGGTCACAATCTCGAGCGGGTACTGCGTGACAGCCCCGGTACTGAGTAGAGGGAAGGTCGTCATTTAGATCTCCGCGATCACGTCATTAAGAGAACTCGAATTCAACAAAGCCTCTTTCACGGCCTGAGCAATCTGCTGGCTCTGATATGTATAAGTCGAACCTTGGTTAACATGGCCAGTGACAGAGGATGTATCTTGAATGTTTCCGTAGACCCCATCGGGGCTGATTGGAGCTCCTGGACCCGAGCGAGAAACGTTCTGGCTGATCTGAAATGTCTGACTCTGCGAATTCGGCAGTTGGAAGGGGACCAAAGCTGGAAGCGTCTTCTTCGATCCCCCAAAAAGGCTGGCTATGCCTGAAACCAGACCTCCTAGGCCGCCAACAACGCTCAGCAGATTGCCCCCGAGTGCGCTTGCCAAGCCCCCCGATGCTGTTTTGGTCAGCAGACTTGCCCATTGGCTTGTAGTTCCTGAGTTCGTTGCGCTACTGGAGTGCACAACGCCGAAGTGAATCCCGGTCACTTGCGAAGCTGCTCCCGGCGCAATTGCCTTCACGTCCTTGGACGAGCCCGGCCTCAACAAGGGAGCTGAATGCTCGGTTATGCGTGAGCCGATCAAACCGGCGCTCTTGGCCTTCGTTCCAGACAGATGCCCGGCCAGACTTGACAAGTTGTTGTTACGTTTCATTTTGAGTTTCCGTATTCCATTCCTGCTGCAGAAGTCGGATAGCATCCGCGCTCTTTGCGTCTATAGCGAAGAGGCTTCCTCCTCCCATGCTTTGCCAGTTATCGAACAATTCGAGAAAAGCAAGACTATCGTTCGAAATCAGAGACTTCGGACACTGCGTCGCGATAACTCGGCCTCTTGCCCAAATCACCTTCTTGTCAACTGCTTGACCCTCATCCGTCCAGGCGCAATGCCGAATTTTCACCAGGCCGCTCGAACGACAGGTATCGCATCTCCACGCGGCTGGCGAAGAAAACTGGAAATGGAATGCGATTAGAAGTTTTTTCGTTCGTCTTCTGTCAAACCCGATTCTGTTTTGATTGCCGTAACGATTTCATCCACTAATTGCTCTGGTCCCGAGTCGAGCAAGCGCTCCACCGTCGCCGGCTGTCCATCGATAAGGAGACCCTTAAGCTCACTAAGGCCCCATTCGACATAGAGCTTGCTCACCAGAAGTTCTGAGAGCGATGCTGCTAATTGGTCGGAGGCTTCACCGGCTCTCAGAAACTCATGCTTCAAAGTTAAGTCTCGGACTCTAGTTGTTAGTTCGATTCGCTGCGCTAACGAGGGGCGCCGAACCGCGAAACTTACTCGCTCGAGAAATTGGCTTTGATGCCATACAACGCTGGCGTAATTTACCTCTTTATGCAAAGGCGATAAATATCTCATCGTTTGACACACCTTGCGCTAAATTGTTTTCGAAGGCCCATTGCAACCTGGTCTCTGAATCGTTGAAAACAGGAATCTCTGGCACGATCTGCGGCATATAGATGCCCGCCAACTGTCCTTGCTGCTGTCCCATCTGTAACATCGCCGGTATAGGCTGTCGTTGCTTCGATGCGGCATAAAGAGCAATGGTTTGTGCATCGTCCTGCGCTAAAAGTGAAAACTTAGAAATAACTTCACGAGGTCCGGGCGCAACTGAAAGAGGTATCGATGAACCGTATTCATGACCTCGCGTCTCGATGTTATTTTTCAGCTCGACACTTGCGCTTGTTAACGTAAAGAACTGATTAGCCGGACCGCCTAGCCAAACTTCGCCAAGGTGCCCTGGAACGATCGAATAATCGAACGTTCCTAGAGCCGGCTCTACTGGGAAATTCACAAGGCCGCTACTTCCGGTAACAAAGCTGGTTGAATCCAGGAGATCTGCGGCAGGTCCACTGAATGTGAACTCGTGAAAGTCCCCGTTGACCACGAAGCCAAACGCATCTACGGCTGCCCCTGCAATCACCCGGCTCACCGCCGTTATTGGGTCCCAGTAATCGTAAATCGTCACGCTTGGCAGCGCGTTCCCGAGAGAATAAGTCATTGCCGGCGCAAGTGCCGTTCCTTGCTGTAATGCCGTCTTGAAAGGCGCATTGAGTATGAAGTTCAAATTGTCGACCAATGACGCGACGAATCGAATTTCGTTAGCGCATCCAACGGCCGAGCCGACATTCAGGCCATGTGACAACGTAGTCTGTACCTGAACTGGACTGGGCATCGAAGCCACCACTAAACCGGTGCTCAAGGTAGGCCCGGCCCCCAGAGCAGCCTCGAAAAAAGCTCCATACGAGGGCTCGCCGGACCCACTCCATGATGTTAAGTAAGTCTGAACCTCGAAGGCCGTCTGTCGTCGCGAGCTTTTTGAACTTCCCAAGAATGTCCGGGTTCCGGTCTTGTCGAATCGCCGTCCTACTTGAAAGGTTTGATGTGCATGCAGGCGAACGGCCGGAAAACGGTTTGCTGCCGTGACGGAAGCGGCCTGCCCGTACGCCGCTTCCACCGCCGTGTAGAATCGATTTGCATTGGAGGAGATATAACTGCCCATATTGGCTCCTATCCGACACTCACGTTCAAGCTGAATGTCAGCTTCGCTGATTGCACGAAACCTAATCCTCCGGCTTTGGGAGGTTGGAACTGTACTTCGTAAGCTCCCGAATAGAACATCCCATCTCCCCAATCACCGCTGCTTAGCTGCAGGATCTCCGCAACACCTTCGACATAGAAATGAATCCATTCATCTGTTTGGCTGATGAAGTTGGCGCTTGCCCAAACTTCTGTTACGAGGGAAATGGAGCCGGAAAACGAACGGAACTTTTCAATGTGCGCGTTCCTGCTGGTGCTGCTGTAAATGCAGACTCTCGGGTAAGCCATCTGCATGTTCTTATCTGCCAATTCGGGTGCGGCCGATGAAAGTACAATCTGGCCTGCTGTAATGGTTGGAATCGCGGGGTCTAATCCGGCGGCTATTTGTGTTATCTGCTGCCCGAGAGCACCGCCCGTATTCAGTTTCTGAAGTACCTTTTTCGCTGCAAGAAGAGTTAACGGTTGCATGCTAGCCTCGTCGAATCTGTTTCGATAATGGAATGTAAAACATAGGCCGTTGCCCGTCCGAGCCCGGGATACCTGCTTGCAAACCCGAACTCGGCAAATCCCATGTCGAGCCGATCGCTAGAGGAGCCGTATTCTGTTTCGTTAGGCTGTCCGCTTCGGTGCCCGCGTAGATGTTCCATCCAGCCGCTGCGTCCGGGGCATCAATCGCTCCTTCCGCCATCGCAACCGCAATGCTTGAGCTATTTGGAAGCACCGAACCATTAGCTATGCTCAATGCGCTCTCGTTTCCGATCGCGTCTGCCCAAGAGGTCTGGACGAAAATTGCTTGTGCCGGCGAGTTCCCCGCTTGCACGGAAATCAGCGGCATCGCTGGCTTCGGCAAGGGGTAACTGACGATCGCCGCACCAGCCATAAAAAACAGATCGCAGGCATTCTTTGCCTCTTGCTGGTATTCCGTCCATTTACCTTGAAAGCGCGTGTTTAGTTGGACGTTGTAGGCTTCCGCAAAGAACCGCGCCAGCGATTCAAAACAGAGCCATCTCTGTAACGAGGCCGTGACTACAACTGTCGACAAACCGATTACCCGGCGAACGAGCCATTGCGGGTCCGACGTTCCCGCGTTTAGAAGCCAAAGCATGAGTTTGTCACTGATTGCGCTCTTTGCGAGAGTAATCTTGTTGTCGACATTGATCGCGTGCGAAGATGCAACCTGTACCAGCGAGTTCTCAAACTGGAGTAGGTCGTCGAGAGTGACTATAGCGGCATCAGTGAACAAAGCCATGTTGTTGTCCTATTTCTTCAACGACGAACTGCCCGACTCGGCGTATTGCGGAAACCGCCCAGCTTCGCTGTCCGTCACAACCGTAACCTGCAGTCGTCGCCCCATTTCAGCCTTTAGCGCACTGGCCCTCTCCGCTGACTGCTGTTCGAGAAAATGCTCCTTCTCGGCCTCGGTCGAAAGAGCAGCTCGCCCTTCGACAATCATCTTGGCCGCTAACTCGCGCGACACTTCGGTCACTACGCCGGCTTTGCCGCCATCCGAGGTTTCTAGACTCGTCACAAATGGATGCGCGTCGGTGATGCTCGCTTCTATCTCGCGCATCTTTCGAAAATAATGTCTTAGATCCATGCTTTTCTCCAAATAAAAAGGGAGCCTCTCGAGAGGCTCCCTTACGATCGGTTCTGAGTTGCTGGCTTTAGCTGTTCACTTGAACTGCGAAATTATTCCGAAGAACACCGGCCCCATAGAGCACGTCCACGGTGAACTGCTGGGCAAGAGTATTCGGCTGGTAGCTCATCACAATACGCAGACCGAAGTTCCCCATCTCGGCGTATTCGGCAATAGCGCCAGTACCGGGCAACGGCTGAGGCAGGCGGCGAACGACCAAGCCGAGCGCATCTTTCGAGAACGCCAGGTTATGAGTGTTCGGGGATGCTGTGCCGGTAGTTTGCACGAACTGGGAACGGAAGATAAAGAAGTCCTTCATCTTACCGACGTTTCCTTCTACCAGGGCCTTGAGCCCGGCTTCGCCGGAGGAATAGTATTCGCTAAACCGCGGAATCTGCCGAATCTGGGAATAGGTATTCGAATCGACAACCAGATACTTAGGTGCGCTCGCCGGAACTTTGGCGGTGAATAGAGCTGTTTCCGCGGCGTCAATAGTCGCCTCGGTAATGGGTGTTCCCGCTGTGCCTACTGGCGTGTTCGCTGAGAACTGGCCATAAAGCCCCAGAAGATCCTTCTCCACACGCTCTGCGATCGCAATCACCGCCGGTTGCATGTAAGCCTTCAACAGCTCAGGGTAAGCCAGCGCTTTCGTCACGTCCGGAATTTGAAACGACGCTTCAGCATGTGTGTTGAGCACAATCTGCGCATTGCCCAAGCTCGGGTTTTGAGGCGTAACGGTACCGCCTTCGGCGATATTATTTGCAACCAATACCGGGGGAATCGGCACATTGACCGTATCGCCGCTATGAGCCAGCACAGGTTCATAGTCGCGGTTGACCAGGTTACCCATGACAAGGTTTCCAACGAGCGCTGGAAGCGCATCGGCCGCAACTAACTTAACAATCGCATTGGCCAGATTGGCGGATGTAATTGATGACATAACTCTCCTGTAAATTAAAAAACGACATCTTCTGATGTCGTGTATTCCAATGACTGAATGTCAGCGGAAGATGGCGGCCCGTGCCGCCGCTAAGACTGGCTGGGCTACTATCCAACCAGGTAATCTTTGTGATCTACGTCTATCGCTGCTAAGCGCCGCGCAGCGCCTGAGACGCAAGTTTGGAAATGTGTTGACGAACCCGCTCGAGTTCATCCTTATTCATGCCGGGCCTAATACTATCCAGCGAGATCCCGGTTGCATCTCCTTGCGCGGTGTTTCGAGATGGCGTCTGTGCTCCGCTGCCTCCGGCAATTCGGGCTGGCAGTAGTTCTGGATTCTCCTGCACAAAACTCGCTACGTACTCCTGAAGCGATTTCTGATCGGCGCCCTTCGCCTGCAGCCGTCCGTCCTCGGCCCTTACGATGTCGTCCTTCATTGCCCGAAACGCGAGATCTACTTTCGAAATGCCAAGCCGCTGCAGTTCAGTACGAATTTGCGAGTGCCGGTCAGCTTCTTCCGCCGCGGCCCGTGCCTTGCGATTCTCCTCTACTACCTGGTTCAGCCTGGCTTCGAGATTCTCCCGCCGTTTGCGTTCATCGAGCAGCTCCGCTTTATAAGCCGGCTCGGCCTGCCTCTGTTCTGTCCGGACAAATTCCTCAATAGCCTGTCGAACGATTTCTCTCACTTCAGGAACCGTTCCGTTTTGCTGCTCTGTGAATGCCTGATCTGACATTATTTTTGCTCTCCTGTTATCTGCGCGTCTATCTCTTGCGCAATTTGATTTTTCAATTCTTGCCGGGCATCGCTGAGATACTTCATTGCAAGCCGCTGGTAAACCTGCGACCTCAAAGTTGGCGAGCTGATGCCTAGCTGAAGAAGATTTGAAGCTTGTTGCAGCTCGGTGCCGAAGTCGCTGATATCTACTTCGTCCAGGCCGGAAACCGAAACCACAACCCCGTCTTCACGAGCATCGCTGATTGCTGTCGTGACCTTCTTGATGCAATCCTTAACCGTTGCCCCGTAAGCCCGCAGTATCTCGTATGTGATTGTGAAGTCGAGTTGCTTGCTCGCGGCCGACTGTACATGACCGCCTATCATCTCTCCCGACGCTTGCGAAAGATAACATACGCGGTAAATCTCCTGCTTTAGCGTTTCTAGGTTATCGGCCGCAATCTTGTATACCTTGCCGTCAGGCTCGGTCCATCCGAATTTGTCGGTCGGACCCAGCTGAATAAAGTAGCTCTCTCCGACGATCTGGTTCCACTCGCGATCGGAGTAAATCACCGGCATTGCGAAAAGACCCATTGTGATCGCCCAGCTCAGAGCATTTGACTTGTTAAAATGCTCCAACTGAATATCCGCGGCCTTGTTCATCAACCAAAGCCCCTCGCTCACCTGTAAGTCGATCAACGGAACACGGTTCTGCCGCGAAAGACCGTGCGCGCCGTGGGCAATCAGTTCAATAGGAGCGTTCTCCGATCCTCGTGCAACCTGGCGATAACTCCTAAATTCCGTTCGGTTGTAATAGCGCCAATATGTCTCTTCGATAACTTCCGAGTTGTCGATAGTTGGCTGACGCTGCACTTTGTGACGCAATACAACCCACTCGTACTCGCCACGCTCGTTACGGCACCAATTGATGAGTTCTTCTGCCTGATACCGAATGAGAAATGCCCTGGACAACCCAGCTAGATCTTCCTCCGCGCGAGTCTGCGGAGTTCCCGAGCTTCTGGGGAAGTCGATTAAGACATGACTGCGCCCTGCGATTAAGGCGTCGATAAAGCACTGCTTGAAGAACCCGGTCAGATTCGTTCCCCGGAGGTCCGTATCTTCAGCAAACTCGGTGAGAAACTCCCGGCCTGAGGCCAATCCGTTCTCGAGTTGCAGGCTAGGTTGCCGCCGGAACAACGTCGAGGCATACCAGTCCACAATCGAGCCGATATAGTTTTCGTAAAACACCCTGTGCAGGCGCTCACTGTAAACATCCAAGGGTTCTTTCTGCCGTCTCAGTAAGTATTCAGCCGCTCGAATCTTGAATTCTTGGCCGCCGCTATACAAGTCCCGGTACATGCCCCACATATGCTGCTTACGCTTGAATTCAGGATGCTCTCGATTGATTTCTGTCATACACTCCGTCCCGTTTCTTCCCGATCAGAATAGGCGCTTGTTCACTTCGCCCGCCTGAGCCTTGTCCCCGAATAACTGCCAGATCACGTAACCAAGAGCGTCCGACGCGTGCGTGCGTTTTGGATCGCGAACCTTGTCGATAACACCCGAATCCGGCTTAAACATGACCTCTTCGAAATCTCGAATCAGTTCCTTGCATCGCGGATCGAGTTCCAGCCGAACCTCGCCTACCGCATTCGTCAAAAGCCCGTTCACCTTCCGAATTCGGCTAAGCACGCTCGGATTGCTCGCCGGCACCCTCAGCCGAATGTTGCGGAAACCCGCTTTCGTCAAACTGCTCTGCACGGTTGCATAGTCGTTTGTGCCCGTCGTGTGCATGTTCCGGCCGCTCGCATCCCCGTAGATCTCTATCGGGCCAAGGTGTCCCCTGTAACGGTTGTGAAACTCCATGCAGGCCTCCTCGGTAGTCGCTCTTTCGAGCACTATTTCATCGATTACCGCCAACTGTCCGCCTCGCCACTGCAACAGAACCGAACTCATGGGTGAAACGTTGAAATCCAGCGCCCACAAAAGCTGCGTTTTGGGATCGTACCTGTGCGGCGTCACGTGCACAATAGGGTTGAAGCAGTGGTACACCCGGTCCGCGCGGCTGTTTAGATATTCACCCAGCGCTTCCTGCTGATAGAACTTCGGATCGTAACTGCTCTCCAAACGCTCGTAGTAATCCGGCGTTTTGTCTAACAGATAACGATTCTCAAACGGCTTGGCCCGCACACACTCGTAACCTGCAACAGGCTTATGGATGAAACGTGCGTAGATCCAGTCGTGTCCCTGCGGCGTCCAAACGCCGAAGCCACAAAGCTTTGTCGCCTTTGGGTCTCGGAGCCTCGCCTCCAGCCGCAGCCATCCTTCTTCCTTCGTATAAGAAAGTTCGTCGATGCCGAACCATGCAAGATTGGTCCCTCGAAGCCGCTCCGGTTCGTCTAGCGACCGCAGCAAAATCGTACTATCTGGAGACACAATGGTCAGTTCCCCATCCGACTTCCGAATCTCGAAGTCGATGTCTTGCTCTTCCATCGTCCCGAACATGGTCGCCAGCGTCGCGTCTCTTAACATCGCGAGCGTGGGGGCAGCCAGCATTCCCAGCCGTCCACGATTGATAAAGGCTTGCCGTAGCGCCTCAAATCCTAACGCCGCGCTTTTTCCGGATCCCACCGGACCCGAAAAGCCTTTGAGCCGCGATTTGACCGAAAGAAACTTCGCTTGCGAAGGCAGAGGGACATAAACCCAGCACAGGTCCTCACGGATTCTGTCGCATCCAGTCTCTTTCGTTGCCGAACTCAATCTCATTCGCCCACGAGCTTACCTTTTCCGACCAGTGCTGCGAACAAAAAAATCTCGACTAAACCATTGAAAACAGGGCAAATAGATTTTTTTGCACTTTTGTCATCAGCTTTTTTAGGGGTGGAAATCCAAGTTGTCCGCCAAACCACGTCGTATGAATGCGCCTTCTAACTGCGCCGGATTCCGGTCAAATTGCCGCGGACCGCGCATCACAATGGAATTCGCTTCACTCGCTCTCGATTGCTATCCAGAATGGATTGATAACTGTCAGTTCTTCCCGGGAAGAGTCAAATTTTCGATCCTATACTGAAGTGGAGCCAAAGCATCCTAAAATATGAGAAAATCGGGATCCCCAAACAGGTCAGTCGCGAAACCTGGACCGGGCAATGAAGCCAATCCCGTCGACCCCGCCCCGTCACCCCTAAACGGGCCGTTATCTCTGGACAACGAACCGGAAGCAGTTGTCACGCAGGAGGACTCGAGTCCTCCGCGGGGCAATCCCTTCCCAATCGTAGGCATTGGTGCCTCTGCAGGCGGATTGGAAGCATTCGGTCAATTGTTGAGCGCCATTCCGCCCGACAGCGATATGGCATTTGTGTTGGTGCAGCACCTCGACCCCCATCACGAGAGCATGCTGGCGGAAATCTTGTCGCCTCTCACCAAAATGCCGGTCGTCACCGTTCGCGACGGCATGCAGATTGAGCCGAACAAGGTGTACGTCATCCCACCAAACACCAGCATGGTCCTCGACAACAGCCACCTGCATCTTGCCAGGCGCGAGGCGGGTCTGCATCTTCCGATCGATATCTTCTTCTGTTCATTGGCAAACGTCCAAGGAAGCCGCGCTATCGGTGTCGTTCTATCAGGCAATGCTTCCGATGGAAGCGTAGGGCTCCGCGCCATTAAAGCGGAATGTGGTTTGACCTTTGCGCAGGAGGAGTCTACCGCCCGTTTCAGTGGTATGCCGCGCAATGCGGCGGCTACAGGAGCCGTGGACTTTGTTCTCTGCCCAGCCGATATTGGCAAAGAGCTGGCTCAACTTGGACATCATCGCTATCTCATTCCCGCGCGGCCGGGCAATGCCGAATCGGAAACCCTCCCCGACGGCGATGGTGATTTACGAAAAGTCTTTGCATTACTGACCGCGGCCACTACTGTCGACTTCTCCCATTACAAACCGACCACTGTCCGTCGCCGGATCGGTCGTCGCATGATGGTGTTGCGCATCGAAACACTCAGCGAATATGCTCGCTACGCCGAACACCATCCGGATGAGCTACGAGAGCTCTACCGCGATTTGCTTATCAGCGTCACCAGCTTTTTCCGTGATCCCGAGTCTTTTGAATCCTTAAGCAAGCTGTTCAGAAAGCTGCTCGATGGAAACGTTCAGCGCAGCGACCCCATCCGAGTCTGGGTGCCTGGCTGCGCGACCGGCGAGGAGGTTTACTCGCTTGCAATTTCTCTCAATGAGCTGATCCACGAAATGCAGCTCACTCTCCCCATCCAACTATTTGGCACCGACATCAGTGAACTGGCTCTGGAACGTGCGCGGAAAGGGATCTATTCAGAGATCATTCAGGAGAATGTCTCCCCGGAACGGCTGCGTCGATTTTTTGCCAAGATCGATAGTGGTTATCAAATTGTCAAAGCTATTCGCGAGAACTGCGTCTTTGCACGGCATGATCTTACAAAGGATCCCCCTTTTTCTCGTGTCGATCTCCTTAGTTGCCGAAACTTGCTAATCTATCTCGATACGGCGACCCAGCGCCGCGTTCTGCCCATCTTCCACTATGCTCTGAAACCTACAGGACTCTTGCTTCTGGGCAGTGCTGAGACTACGGGCGCGGCAGGCGATCTCTTTGCCCCCGTCAATAAGCAGTGCAGCATCTATGCCAGAAAACCTGGTCCGGCGCGGCATGCATTCGATACAGGTGCGGGAATACCGAACGGGGAAAGCCGGCCCCTCATGCGAGTTCCGGCAGCTTCCGGAATTGATCTGCAGACCCGCCTCGACCGCCTCATACAAAACAAATACTCACCCGACTCTGTGCTCGTGGATTCCGAGCTGAAGATCCTCCAGTTTCGCGGGCACACCAGCCCCTACCTGGATCCTACGCCGGGCGATGCAAGTCTTAATCTGCTGCGCATGGCCCGGGAAGGCCTCGTTCTACCATTGCGCCGCGTCATAAAGGCTGCCTTCGAAAGCCAGCATTCCGTCAAAGAACGCGGCGTGATCCTGGAGCGAGACGGGACACAGGACGAAATCGTTCTAGAGGTCACTCCAGTGCCGGGGGAAACACCTGGGGAGCAATACTGCCTCGTCGTGTTCAAACCTGGCGAGCAGTCTCGTTCCAATATGAGATCGCTTGAGAACTCCTCAAGTGTGCTCGCCTCTGAAGAGACTCACGCCGCTCAGCTCGAACGAGAACTTGCCGAAACCCGCGAATACCTGCGCAACCTGACCGAAGACTACGAGGCTCACGCCGAGGAACTTCGCGCCGCCAACGAAGAGGCCCGCAGTGCTAACGAAGAACTGCAATCGACCAATGAAGAACTGGGCACCACCAAGGAAGAACTGCAGTCCGCCAATGAAGAACTGACAACCATCAACGAGGAATTACAGAATCGCAATGGAGAACTGAGCTCCACTAATAGCGACCTGAAAAATCTTCTCGCCGCCGTAAGCGCTGCCATCCTGATGGTGGATTCCGACCTCCGCGTCCGCCGCTTCAACACCGTCGCGGAGAAATTGCTCCAATTAGGCCCCATTGATATCGGTCGGCCCGTCGGTCACCTTCGAGGTCAGATAAAAACCCCAGATCTGGAAAACCAAATCCGTAAGGTCATCGAAACACTACACACAGCTGAAGAACACGTCCAGGACAACGATGGCCATTGGTACTCTGTGATCGCTCGTCCCTACAGGACCGTCGATGACCGCATAGCCGGCGCAGTCATAACCCTTCAAGACATCGATCCGCTCAAACGTGGACTCGAAGCCGCTGAAGAAGCTCGTGATTACGCGGAAGGCATGATCGAAACAGTTCGAGAACCTTTAGTTGTGTTGGATGCCGACCTCCGTGTACTTCGCGCTACACCGGCCTTCTATGAGACATTCCTCGTCTCACGGGAGGAAACTCAGGGCAGATTCCTTTACGATTTGGGAAATGGCCAGTGGAATCGGCGCCGCCTTCGCGAGTTGATCGGTTCTGCCCTGTTTCGCAACGAGCCGTTTCAGGATTATGAGGTTGAGCATGACTTTCCTCATATCGGCCGCCGTACTATGCGTCTGAATGCTCGGCGCATACCGCGCCAGGACGCGCAGCATCGCACCTTGCTCCTGGCAATTGAGGACGTTACCGCGCGTCGCGAAGCAGCTGAAATCCTTTTTCAGCGTCTCTTCGAAACGGCTAAGGACGGCATAATGGTAGTCGAAGCCGAGACCGGCATCGTGCTTGATGTGAACCCCTATTTCTTGTCATGCACCGGCTTCCCCCGGGAAGATGTTGTAGGTAAAAAACTAGCGGAAGCGGAACCTTTCCTCGAAATGTTCCAAGCGCCCACCCTGATCTCCTCGCTCACCGACAGCGAGAGCATTCGCCACGACGAGGTCGAATTGAAAAAGTCAGACGGTAGCGTCATCACGATGGAACTGGTTGCCAACCTATACCACGTGGGCAGCCAACCTGTAGCGCAGTTGAATTTTCGGGATATCACTCAGCGCAAGGACCAAGAGGAAAGTCTACGGCGCTCCGTCGAAGAGAAAGCTGTACTCGTACGCGAGATACACCATCGTGTTAAGAACAATCTTCAAGTCATTGTAAGTCTACTTAGCCTGCAGGCTAACTACACCAACGACCGAGAAGCTATTGCAGCTTTCGAAGACATGGAGGGACGTGTCCGCGCCATCGCTCATATTCACGAGACCCTGTATGCCACGCCGGATTTAGCCCAAATCGAGTTTGCCGCCTATCTGGCGAATCTCGTTCGTGAGCTGTTGTTGCTTCACTCGAAAGTCCCGAACGGAATCGCTCTAGACCTGAAAACAGAAGAAATGGTCCTTGACATGGAGCAGGCGATTCCTCTCGGCCTCGTTGCCAATGAATTAATTCTTAATGCTCTCAAGCACGGCTTGGCAGGAGGCCGTGGCAGACTGGAAGTCGCTCTTACATATAAGCGCGATCGGGAGCATGTTCTCGATGCCCAGCTGCTGGATGATGGATGGGCTCAACTTCGTGTCTTCGATAGCGGCCCCGGGTTGCCTGCTGATATCGATCTATCTCAGGCGCGCTCCATGGGATTTAGACTGTTAAACCTCTTGACTAAGCAACTGCGCGGAAAGGTGTATTTCGGGAAAGCTCCCGGCGCAACTGTTTGTGTGGAATTCCCGTTATCTTACCAGTGAACCGTAACCGTTCGGTTACGAGTCTAATGGGGTTGCGCGTACTGATTGTCGAAGACGAACAGATCGTAGCCGCCGATCTCGAAGGCAAGCTCACCCGCATCGGACATCAGGTCGTCGGGGTTGCTGCTTCCGGGGAAGAAGCCGTAGTGGTCGCCGAAGCGTTACGGCCGGAACTCGTCCTCATGGATGTCCGGCTACAAGGCTCCATGGACGGTACTGAGGCTGCGCGTCGGATTCAGCGGCTGACTGGTGCGCCCGTAATCTTCATCACCGCCTTCGCGGAAATCTTCTTGCGCGACCCGACTCTGATGCACCCGCCGGGCCTTTGCTTGAGCAAGCCGTTCTCGATCCACCAACTCCGGGCAGTATTAGACGCCGTCGCCCAACCCTAGCCTGACTCTAGAAATTCTCTGACCACCTCGTAGACCCGGCAAAGTATTTCGCTGTCCTCACAATATTTCGGCCGCCCGTCCGTCTACTTGACTGGATGGAAGAAGTGCTGAGCACCGATGCAGTGACTACCGACCAAAACCGGCGGATTGCTGAAACGATTGCGCGCGAACAGGCGCGGCTTCGCCAATTCATCCGTAAACGAGTCGCTGACGACAGCGATGCGGAAGACATCTTCCAGGAAGTTTTCTACGAGCTTGTAGATGCTTACCGGCTGCTGAAGCCGGTGGAACAGATGGGCGCTTGGCTGTTCCGCGTGGCGCGCAACAGGATCATCGACCTGTTTCGGAACAGGAGTCCAGTCGTCTTAGGCAACGACTCTATGCTCACCACCGAACACGGCGAGCCGAACCAGTGGGAAGATTTCCTTCCTTCACCGGATGCCGGACCGGAAGCCGCTTACGCGCGCGGCGTGCTGCTGGAGGAGTTGGATGCCGCCCTCGAAGACTTGCCCGAAGAACAGCGCGACGTCTTTGTCGCCCATGAATTGGAAGGCCGAACTTTTAAACAGTTGAGTGAAGCAACCGGCGTGAGCATCAACACATTGTTGTCCCGGAAGCGATACGCAGTGCTCCAATTGCGGCGTCGATTGCAAGCCATTTATAACGAGTTTGGAAAAGATTGAGGTTAAAAATGAGAAAATACCGCTTTTTGAGAGCCCTGAAAATCGCGCTGTTCGCGGCCGTGGCTGTGAGCGCCGCAAGTTTCTTGGTGATGAGTCTCTGGAACATGTTAATGCCGGTCATTTTTGCGCTTCGAGCGATCAGCTTCTGGCAGGCATTGGGGCTCTTGGTGCTCAGCAAAATTTTGTTTGGAGGCTTCCGCCCCCAGATGGGAGCCGGCCGGCCTTGGCGCAGGCGCATGATGGAACGTTGGGCCCACATGACCCCCGAAGAGCGCGAAAAGTTTAAACAGGGAATGCGTCGCGGCTGCGGTTCTCCTCAAAATATAGATGCGACAGAGGTCCGCGCATGAATTCCATTACCTTCATCCGGGCCGAGTTGCTCGCCGCCATCTCCAGAGGGGTATCTCAGTGCGTACTGATCGGTTCGCGGCCCCTACTACCGGAAGCGTTTGACAGTTCCACGCAAGAAGGCCTGCAAGTCTTCGCGCTGGCCGAAGAGCAGCCGTCCGATTCCCTTGCGACCGCGCTCGCGAGCACTGCCTTTGACAAACGCAAACCGAGTCTGTTCGTCTGGCTAGGTGGCGCAGGGTATCGCACCGTCGAAGCCGCCGTGTCGAGTCTTGCCTTCATCGCCTCGCTTCCAGGTGGAAGTGGCGTGGTGTTTGACTACGCAACAAAGCGCACATCCATCAGTTCTCTGACTCACACGGCCCTCGACGCGCTAGCCAGCCGTATAGGGATCGCCGGCGGCAGCATCATTCACCTTATTCAACCGCAAGCCGTGGCTGAGATGCTACGCTGCCTCGGCTTCCAAAACATAACCGATCTGGCGCAAGATGAACCGCAGCTAAGCGACCAGCATCTTGTCAGTGCCCTGATCTGACCGCACCCACTGATAGCTATCCCGCCGTTTTCTCCACCTTCGCCGCGGTCTCCGCTCCAAAAATCGGAAGCGATAAATCCGAGATCAGCCCAAGTTGTTTGAGCACCGATGCTTGGTCCCAATAGATGTGCTCGTGCGCCAGCTTTCCATCGCGGAAGTGAACAATCGCCACCAAAGGCACTTCGACGTGTTTGTAAGTGGGCGGAACGCCCGGCAACATCCAAGGCATCTCTTGCGTATGAGTGAACGAAAAGATCATCTCATCGACGAGCTGATCTTCCCCGATGGTGCGGGATATCGGCCTCAGCCTCGTATCGGGTGGCATTCTCGGAATAAAATCCTCCGAGTAAAACCGCCGCAGCTCATCCTTTCCGATGCCCCCGGTCATCACCGGAACATGATTCACGTACGCATCGTTCACCATTGTCGCGAGCGTTGCTTCTACATCGCGAGTGACAAACTCATCTTTGGTATGTTCTTCCCAGATTCTGTCCAAGGTCATACGGCGCCTCCTCCTCAAAAAAGAATAGTAAACGCGTAAGAGCAAGTCACTTATCGATCGGTCTGCCCGATACTCAAGAAGAGCCTGTGAGCCGATCGTACTCGGCGTGTGTGCCGATTCATATTCAGGTAATCGTATCAGCGGTCAATTTACCGAGGGCACGATAATGATCGCCGATGCGAACGCGGAATCGGTCCGCGCTTCCCTGCAGGCGGCGAAAGTGAACGGAAGGGTGATTCGGATCGCTGCGCCACAGTTCATAATTCTTGACGGCAAGCGCTTGTACGTTAGCAGGAAGCGCGTAAAACAGTTTCCAGAACCTGTCGGCTGCGACCGACTTCACGTTCGCGGGGGCCACTCGCGATAAAGTTCGCTTTCGGCTTCTTTAAACAACAAATCCAAGGTTCCAGCAGCTCAACGCGTCCGTTATCAAACGGCTCGCTGCACCAGATGAATACCGCCTTCGTTCGGCCCCACCCTCCGCAGCATATGTCGACTTTATTTGCTTTCATACGGTTCTGCGCCCCGCCCGTGAGTCGGTCACAACCTATTTCCCTAGTTCTCCCAATGACTTACCGCGAAACGCTTGCATCGCCCCCGTATACTGGTACTTAAATCGGCAACCGAAGGAGCGCAAGCTCCCACCGGCTGCAAAAACCGCCGAAGGCCGTCGTCGCCCTTCGGCATTTTTGTTTTAAGGAGTCTCTCATGCGCCTTCCCGACATGCCACCCTCGCCCGCCCGCGTCATTGCAAACAGAATGAACGCTGCCCTATCCACCGGCCCCAAAACTGAAGAGGGTAAGGCCGCCACCTCGCGCAACAACTTACGCCACGGACTCACCGGCTTGTTCATGATTCTGCCTTGGGAGCATCGAGACGACTTCGATAAGCTCGCGACCGACCTGAAAGCAGAGCATCAGCCCTCCACCCCTACCGAAACCCTTCTTGTCGAACGCATGGCCCAGCACCACTGGCTCATGCAACGCGCCATCAGTCTTCAGGGCCTCACATTTAACCAGGAAACACCTCTCTGTAGCTACGAGGCCGACCTTGCCCTCTATCTCCGCTATCAAACCACCCACGAGCGCGCCTTTTTCAAGTGCCTCGCCGAACTCGCAAAGCTCCGCGAGACCAAACGCAAATCGGAGATTGGCTTTGAATCGCAAAAACGGGTCGCAAGCGACGAAGCCCGCAAAGAAAGCTTCGAACGGCGCAAACAAGCCGAGGACTTTCGCAAAGAACAGGTCCATCAAGCCCGTTTGGAGCTGTTTCAAATCAAGTTAACCGCTGCTAAAACGAAAATCGCTCCGGTCACCGCGACCGAAACGCCGCAACCGCTAACAAAAGCCGCCTAAGCGGCACAGAATGGGACGATAACGGAGCGTTGCGATGCCAAATTCCCCTATCTCTCTCACACTGTTACGATAAAAGTCTCCATGAAACTCGGTCGTTCATGATGGCTCTCACCTATTCCGGTATCCTCGCCGAGATCGTCGGACACAAACAGGAAGAAATCGCCGATCTACACGACCGCTCGGCCCTTCTCGAACGCGAAGCCTATGAGCGCAAATCGCCGGTTCGCGATTTCCAAGCCGCCCTTCGCAACCCAACCCCCGCCATCATCTCGGAACTGAAAAAAGCCTCCCCCAGTAAAGGAATCCTGGCTTCGGAATATCATCCCGCCTTCCTCGCACACGCATACGAGTCTGGCGGCGCAGCATGCCTGTCCGTCCTTACCGACAAGCGATACTTCCGCGGCTCGCTCCACGATCTCGAAGCGGCCCGCGCTGCTGTCGCCATCCCGGTTCTTCGCAAAGATTTCACTGTCGACCGGCTTCAAATCTTAGAAGCGGCTGCTCACGGCGCCGACGCCATCCTGCTCATTGCCGCTATCCTCGATACGACCGAGCTCCAGCAATTCCGCGAACTCGCCGCCAGTCTTGGTATGGCATCGCTTGTCGAAGTTCACGACAGCGAGGAGCTTGCCAAGGCAGTCGATTCCGGCGCCGAAATCATCGGCGTCAACAATCGTGATCTTCAAACTTTCGAGGTCAATCTCGATACCTCCGTGCGCCTCAGCTATCTCATGCCGTCGAACGTCACCCGCGTGAGCGAAAGCGGCATCACCGATCGAACCGCCATCGACCGCCTCAGCGAGGCTGGCTTTCATGCCTTCCTTATCGGCGAATCACTCATGCGCTCGCCCGACCCAATAGCAGCCTTACGAAAGCTCGCCGGAAAATCATGACCGAAGCGCCTCCCTTCCCATTCGTCGTGAAGATCTGTGGCATCACCACCGAAGAGGATGCCCGCCTGGCGACCGACGCTGGCGCGAACGCAATCGGCTTTAACTTCTACCCGAAAAGCCCCCGCTTCATCTCTCTCGATCTGGCCCATCGCATTGCCGCCACTCTGCCCGATACGGTCTTGAAAGTCGGCGTGTTTGTAGAACCGTCCGAGGCCGAATTGCAAGAGTCGATCGACTGCGTTCCGCTCGACGTCGTGCAGCTCCACGGCAAACACGTCCCCTCGGTCGCTCATCGAACGTGGCGCGCACTAGCCGCCAATGCTGCAGATCCTCAGGAATCGCTCGTTGCCGAAGCCATTCTTCTCGATAACAACAGCCCGTCTTATGGCGGTTCGGGCCAGACCTTCGACTGGTCTTTAGCCACCCGCTTCTGGCAGCCCGTGATTCTCGCCGGCGGTCTCGACGCAAACAACGTCACCGAAGCCATAGAAACAGCTCGCCCCTGCGGCGTAGATTCCTGCTCACGCCTCGAACTGTCGCCCGGACGCAAGGATCCCGCTAAGGTTCGCGCCTTTGTCGAGGCCGCAACCCTCGCCGCGAAATTGCATACCGCCGCTCTCGGCTTGACAGCGGACAGCATCCCATAAATACGCTCATGACTCCTGCCACATTGCCTGACGCTCTAGGCCACTTCGGACGCTACGGCGGCCGCTACGTACCTGAAGTTCTTATGTCGCCTCTCGAAGAACTCGAGACGGCCTATCTCCTCGCCCGCAACGACCCCGAGTTCGGCCGCGAGCTCAACGATCTTCTTCATAACTACGCGGGCCGTCCCACTCCACTCTACTTCGCCAAACGCCTATCCGAAAACCTTGGCGGCGCGCAAATCTGGCTCAAGCGCGAAGATCTACTTCACACCGGCGCGCACAAAATCAATAATTGTCTCGGCCAGATCCTGCTCGCTCGTCGCATGGGCAAAACTCGCATCATCGCCGAAACCGGCGCTGGCCAGCACGGCGTCGCTACCGCCACCGTATGCGCTCTCTTCGGCATGCAATGCATCATCTACATGGGCGAAGAAGACATGCGTCGTCAGCAGCTCAACGTCTTTCGCATGCGTCTCCTTGGAGCCGACGTAGTCGGCGTCGCGAACGGCAGCCGCACCCTCAAGGACGCCATCAGTGAAGCCATGCGAGATTGGGTCACCAACATCGCGGACACCCATTACCTTCTCGGTTCGGCACTGGGCGCGCATCCTTACCCCATGATGGTCCGCGACTTCCATCGGGTCATCGGTGAAGAAACCCGCCGCCAGGCCCTCGAGCAAATCGGCCGGCTTCCTGACGTTATCCTCGCCTGCGTAGGCGGTGGCAGTAATGCCATCGGCATATTCTCCCCCTTTCTATCCGACTCTTCCGTCCGCCTGATCGGTACCGAAGCCGGTGGCCGGAGCAGCCAACTCGGCGATCACGCCGCTCGCTTCAGCGGCGGCTCCCCTGGCGTTCTGCATGGCACGTTCAGCTATCTTCTGCAGGACGAGGAAGGCCAAATCGGCCTCACCCACTCCGTTTCTGCCGGCCTCGATTATCCGTCCATCGGCCCCGAACACGCCTGGCTCTACGAACAAAATCGGTGCCAGTACCTGCCCGTCAGCGATGCCGATGCACTCGCCGCAGCGCGCACCATCGCCCGTACAGAGGGCATCATCCCTGCCCTCGAATCCTCGCACGCGATTGCCGAGGCGATCCGCCGGGCGCCTTCTCATCCCGGCAAGATCTTCATCGTCAACGTCTCCGGGCGCGGCGACAAAGATATCGGAATCTACCGTGAGAACATGCCGGATCTGGATCGTTAATCATGCAGGCCGAAACCACTACCCGCATTGCCAGCCTTTTCACTGACCGCGCAAAACAAAACCGAAAGGCTTTCATTGCTTACCTCACGGGAGGCGATCCGTCACCCGATCGAACTGCCTCGCTCATCTTTGCCCTCGAGCGCGGAGGAGCCGATCTGATCGAGTTAGGCGTTCCCTTCTCTGACCCGATCGCCGACGGTCCGGTCATTCAGCGCGCATCCGATCGCGCCTTGCGTGCCAAAACCACCCTTCCCAAACTTCTCGACGTCGTCCGGGAAGTCCGCCGCAAGTCGCAGATTCCGCTTCTGCTCTTTAGCTATCTCAATCCCCTGCTCCGCTACGGCTTCGAAAAACTGGCGAAAGATGCAGTCGATTCGGGCATCGACGGGGTCCTGCTGACCGATCTCTGCATCGAGGAAGCAACCGGACCCGTCCAGGATCTCCGCCGCGCCGGTCTCGATACGGTGTTTTTGGCCGCTCCCACCAGTACGGACCGACGCCTCAAATTGGTCGCCGAACACTCTTCCGGCTTCGTCTATCTGGTCTCTCGAACCGGCGTTACCGGCGAACAGCAGTCCCTTTCCGATTCCGCCCGCACCCTCGTCGATCGCATGCGCCAGTTCACTCCTTTGCCTTTGGCCGTCGGCTTTGGCGTCAGCACGCCGCAACATGTCGAACAAGTCGCCGCAATTGCCGATGGCGTTGTCGTGGGCAGCGCTATCGTGAAGCTCATCGAAAGCAACGCTGCCGCTCCGGATCTTCCAGCCCGCCTCGAAGAATTCACTCGTCGGCTAACGAATCCGCTCCGCCCGTCATGAGCTGCTTCTCTTTGGATGACCTCGCCCGTTGCCGCGAGAGTATTGATCGCATAGATCTCCGTCTGCTCGATCTCCTCAACGAGCGCACTGCCATCGTCGAAGATATCGGTTACATCAAGCAGAACCTTCATCTCGCCGTCTACGAGCCCAAACGCGAGGATCAGGTCTTCGCCAATGTCCTCGGCCACAATAAAGGCCCCTTACCTGCTGACGCAGTAAAGCGCATCTTCGAACGCATCATCGACGAGATGAGAAACGTCCAAAAGCAAAAGATCGTCGGAACAGACTCCTCAGCCGGATAGAAAATCATGCTAGTCGTCATGCAGGAAGGGGCCACGGAAGCCCAAATAGAAAATGTCATAGGCCGGCTTGTCGAAATGGGGTTCACCGTTCACCGCTCCACCGGTGTGCGGCATACTCTGCTCGGAGGTGTCGGCCCGCAAGACGACTTCGATCCTGTCCTGCTCGAAGTGTTCGAAGGCGTTAAAGAGTGCCATCGTATCGTCTCCCCTTACAAATTGGCGAGCCGTCACTTCAAACCGGAAGGCACAGTCGTAAAAATTGGCGATCTTGAGATCGGCGGCTCTGCCGTAATCACTATGGCCGGCCCCTGCAGCATTGAAAGCGAAAAGCAGATCGAGGAGTGCGCCGCTATAGTTGCAAGCGCGGGAGCCGACGTCATTCGTGGCGGAGCCTTCAAGCCGCGCAGTTCGCCTTACAGCTTTCAAGGCCTCGGGGAAAAAGGTCTGCAGATCATCCGTGCTGCCGCTGATCGTCACGGCCTACTCGTCGTCAGCGAAGTCATGGATCAGGTGCAGATCCCCTTGCTCGTCGAATACTCGGACATCCTCCAAGTCGGCGCCCGCAATATGCAGAATTTCAACTTGCTCCGCGAACTCGGCAAAGTTCGCAAACCGATCTTACTGAAGCGCGGCATCGCGGCCACAGTTGAAGAGCTTCTCCTCTCCGCCGAGTACATCATGTCGGGCGGTAACTACCAGGTGATCCTGTGCGAGCGCGGTATCCGCACCTTTGAAACCAGCACCCGAAACACCATGGATATTTCCGCTATCCCAGTGCTGAAACGTTTGACTCACCTCCCCGTTGTCGCCGACCCCTCCCATGCAACAGGCAAGCGCGATTTCGTTAATCCCATGGCCCGCGCGGCCATTGCCGCCGGCGCCGATGGATTACTCGTCGAAGTACATCCCGATCCCGATCGCGCCGTCAGCGATGGCGCTCAAACCCTCCGCCCGGATCAGTTCAACGACATGATGCGCGAAATCAAAGCCATCGCGCTAGCGATTGGCCGCACCGCGTAGTGGTGCTCTAGATTCCTCGATGAATACCGTTGCAATTGTTGGAGTCGGCCTCATCGGCGCCTCCTTTGGGCTGGCCGTGCGTAAAGCTGGATTTAACGGCGAGTTGATCGGCGTCAGTTCACCCGCCGCTCTTCAAAGCGGTCGCGAAGTCGGCGCTATCACCCGCGGCGCAAGCCTCGAAGAAGCCGCGGCTTCGGCCGACCTGATCTATCTCGCGCAGCCGGTAGACCGAATCCTCGGAACCATCCAAAAACTGACCGGGCTTGTTCGCGAGGGCAGCCTCGTCACCGACGCGGGCAGCACAAAGGCCGCTATTGTAGCCAGAGCAGCTGCCTTTCTGCCTCCTGGTCACTTTCTCGGCGGACACCCTATGGCCGGCAAAGAGCAGCGCGGAGCAGAAGCAGCCAATGCCGATCTCTTCAGAGACAGACCCTATGTTCTGACTCCCCACTCCCCAGAGTCGGCTGCTTCTCGGGACTTCCGCTGCTGGCTAGCGCGTATAGGCGCCCACGTCATCGATCTTTCCCCCGAAGAGCATGACTCTACCGTTGCCCTCACCTCCCATCTTCCCCAGATGCTTTCGACTGCGCTGGCACTGACTCTCGCTCGCAATCAAACCACCTATACGGCAAAGGTATTTGGACAAGGTCTGCTAGACATGACGCGCTTGGCCTTGAGTGCGCCGGACCTCTGGCTGTCTATTCTCAATACCAACAAAGAGGAGGTTACATCGGCGTTGAATGCATACTCGATTGCTCTTTCGGATTTGCATAACGCTCTCGGTAATGATACTTTGATGGAATTGTTCGAAGCCGGAGCTGGCTGGGCGAAACAGGTCCGCGATAAGAACTCTGAATCGTAGCTTCTCTTCGCGACGCACAGAACTATTTCAACAAGGAACTCAAGGTGAACTCACTCAAATCCGCCGTTCAAGATGAGCTGAAAGCTATTCCCGAAGCAGAACATTCTGCTTCTCTCGAGCGCTGTGCCTCGCTTTACACGCAAACTCAAACAGCGGACGCTCTCTACTTGATAGAAGAAGGGCTAATCAAACTTACGCGCTTGAACGAAGGGGGAGGTAAGATCATTCTCGTCATTCGCGGACCGGGACAATTAGTGGGAGAAGAATGCCTTGCGGAAGCAACCCAACCGTACTACACCGAAGCCGTCGTTCTTACTGCGGCTAAAGTCGTGCGAATACCTCGGGAAGCCGTCCTTAGAGATCTTCAAAACAGCAGCCATCTAGCCGGAGCCCTCGTCAATTACGCCCTCAATGGCAAGTTTGACCTCGCCGAAAAAGTCGAACTCCTCTGTCTGCATGACGTTGAATATCGTATCCTTCATTACCTCGGGGAATTGGCCAATCTCCTGCCCGCTCCAAACGGCGAAACTGAACATCGTATTCCGATTACTCAACTGGAATTGGCAGACCTCATCGGTGCGACTCGCGAGACGACTTCTACGACTCTCAATCAGTTGGAGCGAAGGGGTTTGGTGAAACTATCGCGGCGCCTGCTGACAGTACGTTCGTTAAACCTGTTGAAGGGAAATTTAGAGAGCCGTGAGGCCCCCGAAACTGCCGCCCAAAAAGCCAACTAGTAAGCTGTCCCAATGATTTCGATAGCCGTCGCAGCGTGTTCGGACAATCTGCTGGCCGACCTGCGATATGCGCTGAGGAGTTTCCGCCAAGCACCCTTCTTTTACTCGTTGGTGATCGGGATCTTGGCGCTCGGTATCGGAACCAGCGTTTCCGTTTTCAGCCTTGTCGATGGGATCCTGCTCCGGCCATTGCCTTACAGGAATCCGCAACAGCTCGTCACTCTAACAACCTACGCGTCAAGGCCGCCTTTCGATTCGAACGGTTCGCTGTCGTATAACGACTTTCTGCAGTTTAAAGCGAAGACCCGTTCCTTTACGGATCTTGCCATCACATACCGCACAGGGTGGTCACGGGTGACGTTGACCGGGGGCACGGAACCGCTGTCACTGCAGGGAGCCTTTGTGTCACCGAATTTTTTCGGTTTGTTCGGACGATCTCCCGTCATAGGCCGCACTTTCACGAATGAAGAAAACCTGCACGCGGAGCGAGTGGTAGTTATCAGCGAGGCGCTATGGGCGCAGCGCTTCGGGTCTTCCCCCAACGCTCTTGGACAGTACCTGGAGATCGGCCGCGTCCGCTGGCAAGTGATCGGAGTGATGCCCTCGGATTTTCAGGTCCCATTTCTCGACACGCAGCTCTGGGCGCCTGTCTTGGCGCATCCGGACTGGAACGATCCCGAGCATGAGAATCCTCACGAACATCCTTTTTGGGACGTCTTCGGCCGTCTCAAACCGGGCGTCTCGATCGCTCGCGCCCAAGCGAAAGCCCAATCCATATGGAGCGGGCTGAGAGCAGCACTGCCGTCTTTTCACCTGAATGAAGTGAGGGTCATCTCGCTGCGCGAACATTTCACTGGAAACGTGCGGAAACCGATGTTCGTGCTATTTGGGGCCGTTGCTCTACTCGTTCTGATTGCTTGTGCGAATGTCGGAAATCTCATGCTGAGCAGAGCCGCCCACCGCGAGCGGGAAATCGCGATCCGCGCGGCACTCGGGGCTGGCCGGCGGCGGCTTTTTTCGGCAACTCATAACGGAGGCGCTGACGTTTTCCTTCGCAGCGGGTGTGCTCGGGGCAGCTGCGGCTAGCGAATTCGTTCCCTTGCTGAAGGCATTCGCACCGGCTAGCACGCCACTTTTGAATGCAGTTTCGCTGAATGGACGTGTGCTGTTTTTTGCTTTGGCTGTTAGCGTCGGGCTCGGGATCGTGCTCGGGTTAGTGCCTGCGTCTCGAATCTCACGAAGCCACTTGAACGAGGCTCTCAGCGCAGCAGGACGCAGTTTAACAGAAGGGCGCAAGAGCCGGCGCATGAAGAATCTGTTAGTTGCCACCGAGTTCGCGCTTGCAATGGTGTTGCTCACCGGGGCTGGACTGCTGATTCGCAGCTTTGTCGGAGTGCTCAATGTCAATTTGGGATTTCGGCCCGAGAATCTTCTGACCGCGAAAGTCGGTCTCCCTGAATCGATGCCTGCCAAACAAACTCCTTTGTTCTATCAGGAAATCACGCGACGCATTTCCGCTATCCCCGGTGTGCTCGCGGTCGGCGGCGCAGGAAACTTGTTCTATCTTGACGAAACGCGCAATCACGCTCTACGGATTGTCGAAGGCCACGGGCCAGAGCCGAAAACAGCGTGGAAACCTTTGGTATGGACTCAGATTGCCGGTGATTATTTTCAGGCAATGGGGATTCCTCTCGTTCGCGGCCGTTTCTTCAACGAGAGGGACGGTCCCAATTCACCGCCAGTGGCGATTGTCAATGAAACACTCGCCCGCCGTTATTGGCCTAGTGAAGATCCGGTAGGCAAACACGTGAAGGGTTTCGACCCGCGTGGAAAAAATGACGACTGGCTGACCGTCGTCGGTGTCGTGAAAGATACCCGGATCGGCGGCCTTGAGAAGTCGCCTTTTTTACAGATCTACGAAGTCCAGGCACAGCGTACAAGCGAACAGATTGGCAACATTCTGATTCGTACGACGCAGAGCCCGGCTAAATTAGCGCCTGCGTTGAGAACGCTGATCCATAACGTCAATGGCAATGCAGTTGTTTCTGGTATTACCACTGTGCAAGTCCTTCTCGATCAGCAAAAGACACAGCGACGTTTCCAGACTTGGCTAATCGGCATGTTCTCTGCGTTCGCCCTTGCTCTGGCGGCCATCGGCGTATTTGCGGTGATGCACTACTCGGTCGCAGCACGGACAAATGAGATCGGCATTCGCATGGCGGTCGGCGCCCATTCAGGCGATATCACGCGGCTCGTGCTCGCGGACGGAGCAGGCCTGGCTCTTGGCGGTGTTTTCTTAGGCGCGTTATTGGCTATGGCGTCAACCAGGATGATTTCGGGGATGCTCTATGGCGTGAGACCGTTGGATCCGCTCAGCTTCTTGGGAGCAGCCCTTCTGCTCGTGATGGTTGCGCTTTTGGCAACTTATTTACCCGCGCACCGGGCTTCGCACATCGATCCGTTAGAAGCGCTTCGACGGGATTGAAGACAAGCAGGACACACCGGAGGAGAATACCTCGGCTGTCACAGGGAAAGCTGATAGATCTCTGGTTATGGTATTCCTCGGTTTCGAGTACTTGGAAAGAGTTGTCTAACCCGCAATCACTGGGACAGCTTCTTAGCGCGCTACGTAAGTTCAATTTCCAGTTTTACGACCGAAGCCGGGGGAAAGTCGAAATGCAGCACGCGGCCCTGCGTTTGGACGACGGCTTCTTTGGGATGTACGGCATTCTGCTGCTCGAAGGTGTTATGCGCATGGATGTCTTGACTTGTTAGAACCGTAGCCTTCGCCGACATGACGTTCCCTCCGCGCACAACGATTTGCGCTTCCCGTGTTGCGTCCGTGCTCGGATTGACGGCAGTAATGGTCAGTGTTTTCGATTTGAATGAGGCCGATCCTTTCAGGCCCCAAAACCCATCGTCGAGCGCCAGTAACCGAGGAAGCAATTCTCGGGGCAGCGAAGGTGGCGCGAACAGCCTGCGCATCCTGGTGTGCCGCATACATATCGAAGACATGAAAATTGGGCGTGGCCCAGAACTTTTCTCCATGCGCCAGGAACAATGCATTGAGATTGTTTACCAGCTGGGCGCAGTTCGCCATGCTTACCTTTTCGGGATGCCGATTGAAGCAGTCAAGTGTCAGTGCGGTAAGGAGCGCATCGCGGATAGTGATCTGCTGGCCGAAAATGTGAGTGGGGTCGATCTCGGTTCCGGCCTTGTGCCATGAGCCGTATTCATCCACAACAAGTTTGATGTGATGATCGCGATCGTATTCACCCATGATGGCCCAATTGTCGAGGATGATTTGCTCCATCTCGTCGCCGCTGCGCAGCAATCGGTACCACTCGTTGGGGGTGAAGCGCAGCGCGTCGCCATTAGGAACTCTGGAGTAGTGGTGAATGGACCAGCCGCGAAAATGGCTATTTCGGTAGGCGTGCCGGCCCGAGAAAATCTGCTCGAAAAAGCGGCGGGTCCAGTCGACATCGTTGTTATTCGGACCGGCCGCAATGAAGTATAGATCCGTTCCGAACGATGGTACCCAGTTTGTGAAGCGCCGAAACTCGGAGGCGTAATCTTCAGGCCTGAAACTGCCGCCGCAGCCCCAGCTCTCATTCCCGACGCCCCAATATTTGACGTTGAACGGCTCACGGGAGCCCGCGGCTTCTCTCATTTTGGAGTAAGTTGTGGCCCCGGCCGGCGAGTTACAGTATTCGACCCAGTGATCGAAATCGATTGCGGGGAGGCTGCGCAGATTAGCGGCGAGGTATGGTTCTGCCCCGCTGAGTTTGCAAAATCGTACAAACTCGTCGGTGCCGAACGCGTTTGTATCGAATAGCTGAATACCTTGTTCGTTGAGCCGCTTTGCGTCCGGATCGACCTCCCAAAAGTTAGTTCGAGTGGGTCGATGCGCGGCAGGTCCGATTCCGTCTTTCCAGTCGTAGCTGTCGGCGAAGCAACCGCCGGGCCAACGGATAACGGGCGCTTTGATCCGTTTCAGAGCGTCGATCAGAGCCTTACGGATGCCATTCACGTTCGGAATTTTGGAATTCTCTCCCACCCATACGCCGTCATAGATGACGCCGCCGATGTGTTCGGTGAAGTGCCCGTATATGTTGCGCGCAATGGTTCCGATGGGTTCGTCGACGAATACTTCCACCAAAGAATCCGCGCTCTGTCCACGTATGGGTGCGCTTGAAAATAGCGCTGTTCCCAGGCTTGCCGCACCGGCAATGAAATCCCGTCTTCGCATTTGTGAGATCCGTTCCTTCAAGGAATTAAACTTATCATCTGTAAGATTGCCCATTGGGTAAAAGAATATGAACATTTCACTTGAAGGCAAAGTTGCTGTGATAACAGGCGCCTCTTCCGGGATCGGGTTGGCGATTACGCGACGGTTTCTGGAATGTGGCGCGGCGGGACTGATCGCGGTGGATCGGCAACCTGGGATACCGGACGAATTACGTGCTTTTCAAAAGGAGTTTGGCTCTAAGCTCGTGTTCGTGCACGGAGACGTCGCTCAAGAAAGCACGGCAGAACAGTTCACCCGGGCGGCGATGGACAACTTCGGGCGAATCGACATTCTAGTAAATAACGCTGGCGTAAGTGTCGTGCGGGCGATACATGAGCACACGCCTGAAGAGTGGGATGCGGTGATGAACTCGAATGTGAAGGCAGTTTATTGGGCGGCTCGGCAGGTGATTCCGATAATGATGGATCAGCACGGCGGTCTCATTCTGATGACGGGTTCGATCTCGGGTGAAGCAGGGATTCCCACGCAAGGGGCATACGGCCCTTCCAAGGGAGCGCTGCATCAGATGACGCGCCAGATGGCGGTGGAATATGCGAAGTACAACATCCGCGTCAACACCATTGCTTGCGGCACCGTGGACACGCCGATCGTGCACAACTCAGCGAAAGCATCGGGCAATGAAGACGCCTATTGGGACATGCTCCGGCGCAATCACCCGATTGGCAGAGTTGCCAGCGCGGATGAAGTGGCCGCCTTTTTCGCGTATATGGCGAGCGACTATGCGACATTTTTCACAGGCTCCGTCCTGATGATGGACGGGGGATACACAGCGCAGTGAGGGAAGCACATGCAAATGGAACTGGATGGAGATGTGGCGGTGATCACGGGAGGAGCGAGCGGCATCGGCTGGGCTTGTGGGCGGATGCTGGCGCGCGAAGGCTGCCGGATCTCGTTGTGGGACGTCTCTGGGAAGACCCTGGAGATGGCTGCGACACTCGCCCGTGAAGAGGGAGGTTCACCGCACGGCGTGGTCGTCGACATCGGCGATCGCGCGGCTGTTGAATCCGCGCTGCGTGCGACTGAAACTGTTTTGGGGCCAGTCGCCCACCTTGTTCATGCTGCGGCGATCGGGTCAGGCAAGTTCGGATTTCCGTTCACCAATCTCGAACCGAGCGATTGGCCGAGAGTTATGAACATCAACGTAATGGGAATGGTTCACGTTGCACACGCACTTGCACCGGGTATGGTCGCGCGAAGAAACGGAACGATGGTCTTTGTGGCGTCTGTAGCGGGCCAGATTGGCTCACAAACGGACCCGCCGTATAGCGCGAGCAAAGCGGCGAACATCAACTTCGCGCAGTGCCTAGCCAAGGACTTAGCCCCGCACAATGTGCGTGTGAACGTGGTGAATCCCGGGATGGTACGCACGCCGCTCAATCGCCAAGTCTGGCAGGCATGGAACGACCAACAAGCTCCGGAGAAGCGTCGCACCTATGAAGACTGGGCGGGCGAAAAGGTGCGGACTGTAGTGCCGCTGGGCCGCTGGCAGGAGCCGGAGGATGTGGCGGATACGGTGGTGTTTTTATCGTCGGCCCGAGCGGGTCAGATAACGGGTCAGACAATAAATGTCGATGGCGGACAGGTTATGCATTGGTAGAAACTCCAGTAGACGAAGGGAACGCCGCATTGAACGCTCGTTTAGAGCGCCAGCCGACCCTGATACTTCATCCCGAACAACTGGAATTTCTGGCTCAAGCCGATTTTTGCTACCGTCAGTTTAAAACCCACCTCTCCGCTCTCGGTGGTGAGTGGCAAAGCGTTCTTTGGGAATCGAAAGAAATAGACATCCGAGTTTCCGATCCTGCGATAGTTGGAATCGATTGCCACGATCGGTTGCTTGCCGCGAAGAGATAAAAAAGCGGCTCGGGCCAGAGCTTTGGGGTCGGAACCAGCCTCCGGAGCAGGTAACCCTACAACAGCGATGACGTAGTTCGGCGAGTCCTCTTCAGCTCTGGCGATCTGCGCCGGCGTAGGTTCGCTCTTTCCCGATCTAAGCTTCAAGACCGCTAATCGAACCGGCAACGCGCTCGCCCAAATTATCTTCAGGACAGGTTGGGTCGCGGGAGCTCCTACAGGGCCCTGGGTAAGAGAAGGCGTAGCTGTGGTCGGCAGTTGGCCATTGCGCTCCGGCGGGCTCGCGCTTTCCCCCGCACCTGAGCTCATATTAGGTCCATTTGCGTTGTTAGCAGGATTCCCGAGAGACGCCGCGGGAGCAGATGAGGCGCCGGTAGTGGGATCTACATAGACGACCCCCGGTCTTCCGCCGATGGGCATCGGCCTTTCCTTCGCCCAGGGCGAATCGGTTATGATCTGTTGCGCATCTTGGCGCGTCCAGGCAGCGAAGTCCTTATTCCAGACTTCCGGGACCGTGCTTCCGAACAGAACCGCGCCGATGCTGATAAGAACCAGAGATTTCGCCTGCACAGGAAACAACCTCCATACCAAAGATATCCGGCAGATTCGAAGCATATAAACAGAGGCGAAGCAAAGCTATCCAAGTTGGATTCGTCCGTGCGGCCAATGTTCCGCTCGGAGTGACGGAGGAAAGCGAAATCTCGAAGGGGAAAAGTACCATGAAGCCGGATCATTCACTGCAACAAGAGTACGGAGTAGCCCGTACATAAACTTCGGTAAATCAGCGGTTTCGAGGCACTCGGTCGAGTAAACTGAATGGAGAAGTTCATGAATCTAACTGCCGAAAATCGTAAGCGAGCCGTAATAGTCGGCGCAGGTCCAGCGGGCCTCACCGCAGCGTTGGAGTTGTTGACCCGAACAGATATACAACCGATCGTGCTGGAGATGAGCGACGCGATCGGCGGCATTTCGCGTACGGTGAACTATAAAGGCAATCGCATCGATATCGGCGGTCATAGGTTTTTCTCGAAGTCGGATCGGGTGATGCAGTGGTGGTTAAATATTTTGCCGATGGAAGCAGTCACCGGCCCAGATACCAAGATCACGTACCAGCGGCAAACGACGACGGTTCCCGCGACCTCGCGCCCGGCAAATCCCGCACTCGACGATCGCGTGATGCTGGTTCGGCAGCGCAAGTCGCGGATTTATTTCATGCGCCGATTTTTCGAGTATCCAATTACTCTCAGCGGTGACACGATCCGTAAGCTTGGAATCTTTAAAACGATGAAGATCGGTCTCAGCTACATGCGGTCGGTTTTGTTTCCGATTCGCAACGAGTCCAATCTCGAGCAGTTTTTTGTGAATCGTTTCGGGCGCGAACTTTACCTGACGTTTTTCAAGTCCTACACCGAAAAGGTATGGGGCATCGAATGTAAATCGATCAGCGCGGAATGGGGCGCACAGCGCATCAAGGGTCTGTCCATTTACAAGACGGTGGTGCACATCCTGAAAAAGATGATGCCAAAGCGGGAGAAGGATATAGCGCAGAAAGATGTCGAGACATCTCTGATCGAGCAGTTTCTTTATCCGAAGTTTGGACCCGGTCAGATGTGGGAAGAGGTGGCAAGGCGGGTGACTCATCTCGGCGGCGAACTTCATATGCGATGGGTGGTGGACGAGATCGAGCATTCCGAGAATGTCGTGACGGGCTTGATTGGACGCAACACGCAAACCGGAGAGAGGCAGAGATTTAGTGGCGACTATTTCTTCTCCACTATGCCGGTAAAGGAACTGGTCGCGAAGATGGAGCCGCCGGCGCCAGAGCAGATTCGCGAGATCTCCGATGGATTGATGTATCGCGACTTCATCACGGTCGGTGTGCTGTGCGACCGTATTAAACTCCGCGACTCGTCCGGAGAACTAGTCAAAGACAACTGGATCTATATTCAAGAGCCGGACGTGCTTGTTGGAAGGTTGCAGATCTTCAATAACTGGAGCCCTTCGATGGTTGCGGACCCGGAGAAGGTGTGGATCGGTCTCGAGTACTTCTGCAACGAGGGTGACGGGCTGTGGCAGCGTAGCGATAGTGAAATGATTACGCTTGCCAAAAAGGAGTTGGCGGCGATGAACATCTTGGACGAAGAGAACGTGTTCGATGCAACCGTGATCCGTGTGCCCAAGACATATCCGGCTTACTTCGGGTCGTACGATCGCTTTCCCGAGATCATCTCGTGGGTAAACGAATTCGAAAATTTGTTTCTTGTGGGCCGTAACGGCATGCACAAGTACAACAACCAGGATCACTCGATGCTCACCGCGATGACGGCAGTCGATAACATCATCGCCAATGTACGCAGCCGGGATAATCTCTGGGCTTTGAATACGGAGCAGGAGTATCACGAAGACAAAGCAGAGAACAACGCTGAAAAGCCAGAACCGGAACCGGTAGCTACATAACTGCCAGGCTTAATGAGCCGGTACCGGTCGAGCATCGGAGCGCGGACGTACGTATTCGAGGACTTGCGGGAGCTGATGGCAAAAGCTACTCCTGCACGTTCGGGCGATGAGCTTGCCGGATTGGCGGCGCGGGACTCGGAGGAGCGAGTGGCGGCGCAGATGGCGGTTGGCCGATCTTCCACTGAAGGAGTTTCTATCCCAGCCGCTGATCGCCTACGAAGCGGATGAGGTAACCCGGCTCGAATTCGATACGCACGACCGAGCGGCATTCGCGCCTATTGCCGCGCTGACGGTGGGTGAATTTCGCGACTGGCTGCTGGAACGGGATGGAGTAACCATCGGATCGGTGGCCGACGGTTTGCTGCCGGAGATGGCGGCCGCAGTTTCAAAGCTAATGCGGCTGCAGGATCTGGTGGCGGTGGCGCGGAAGGTGCACGTGGTGTCGAGATTCCGAACCACGGTAGGGCTGCCCGGGCGCTTGTCGACACGGCTGCAGCCAAACCATCCTTCGGACGATCCGCGCGCTATTGCTGCCGCCATTGTGGATGGATTTTCGTTGGGCAGCGGCGATGCGGTTATCGGCATTAATCCTGCGAGCGACGATCCGGAGATAGTTCACCAACTGCTAAGGCTGCTCGATTGCATTCGCCAGCGTTACGGTATTCCGATGCAGAGCTGCGTTTTGGCGCACGTGACCACGCAACTGCAGGTGATGCAGGCCGGGGCACCGGTGGATCTTGTATTCCAGTCAATCGGAGGAACGGAAGGCACGAATACATCGTTCGGACTGAACTTGGCGCTGCTGCGGGAAGCGAAGCAGGCGGCCGAGGAGTTGAATCGCGGCACGGTAGGCAACCAGGTAATGTACTTCGAGACCGGCCAGGGCAGCGCGTTATCCGCCAATGCGCATGAAGGAGTTGATCAGCAGACGTGTGAAGCGCGAGCATACGGAGTAGCGCGGGCGTTTCGGCCGATGCTTGTAAACACGGTAGTTGGATTCATCGGGCCTGAGTATCTATACGACGGAAAGCAGATCTTGCGGGCCGCACTCGAAGATCACTTCTGCGGCAAACTTCTGGGGCTACCGATGGGCTGCGACATCTGCTATACGAACCACGCGGAGGCGGACGACGATGACATGGACTCGATCCTGACTATGCTGGCGGCGGCAGGCGTGAATTACATTATGGGTGTTCCGGGCGCAGACGACATCATGCTGAATTACCAGAGCACTTCTTTTCACGACGCTCTTTATTTGAGATCGGTATTCGATCTAAAACCGGCGCCGGAGTACGAGGCGTGGCTGAAAGGCGCAGAGATCGCGGGCGGCGGTCCGTCTTTGCCGGAGGTGCTGAGGCTCATTGCTTCATGACAGCTTTACGGGATTGGACAACGGCTCGCGTGGGGTTGGGTTTGGCGGGGCATGCCTGCCCGACCCGAGAGATGCTCGATCTGCGGCTTGCGCAGGCTCGCGCTCGAGATGCAGTGCACGCGCCGTTAGACATTGTGTCACTGACCGCGCATCTGGCGCGAAACGGCTGGCCGTCACGGTGGCTGCACTCCCAAGCGCGTGACCGGCCCGTGTATCTGCGACGTCCTGACCTGGGCCGACGCCTCTCAGAGCCATCACGCGAGACACTGGCCGCCTATGCGGGGACCGAGCCTCACGAACAGGCGCAGCCCGCTTTCATTCTGGTGGACGGCCTCTCGGCTTTAGCGGTGGAGCGCCATGCCCCAGCTCTTCTCAAGGCTGTTTTCGGCGAAGAGCAGAAGCCGCCGGATGAGAGCCGACCACTATGGATCGTAGAACAAGGACGAGTAGCGGTCGGCGACGTGATCGGCGAATCTTTGGGCGCGGCTATAACAGTTGTGCTCATAGGCGAACGGCCGGGCTTGTCTTCTCCCGACAGTCTTGGTATTTATCTCACCTGGGCGCCGCACACCGGGCGCAGCGACGCAGAACGAAACTGTATTTCTAATATCCATGGGCAAGGACTCTCCTACTCTTCGGCAGCGCACAAGCTGCTTTTTCTGATGCGAGAAGCGCGCAGGCGGGAGCTCAGTGGCGTGCTTCTGAAGGAAACAGCAGGACTGATTCTGGAGTGACCACGCTCTCCTTTACAACTCCACTTTATTGGTAGAAGTTGCGGTTCCAGGCGTGGCTCTTCAATATAGCCAGGGTTCTTGGGTCGAGCATGCCGCCCGCAGCAGCGCGACAGCTGCTTTCAACTGTCTCAACGCGTCGCATTCCGGGGATGACGGATGTCACAGCCTTATTGGAAAGACAAAAACGAAGTGCGATTTGAGGGAGCGTGCCCGGCACTTCGGCAAGGTCGCGTTTGAGCGCCTCCACGTGCTCGACCACCTGGCGCTTGCGGTCCCCCCGGAAGTAGGATTCACGGAATTCGCCCGGCTGGAATTGGGTATCTTCCGTGATCGTACCTGTCAAGCCGCCTTCGTCCAGAGGCACCCGCGCCAGAACACCGACACGTTTCTCGACGCAGAGGGGAAAGAGTTTCTCTTCCGCTGTCTGATCGAAGATGTTGTAAATGACCTGAACCGATTGGAAGAGGCAAGTTCGTACCGCTTCGAGCGCAGAGTTGGGATCGTGCTCGGAGACCGATACCCCGAAGTAGCGAACTTTGCCGCTGGTGCGAAGATCCTCGACAGCGCGCTGCCATTCTTCGGTCTTTACCCATGCATCGGTCCAGACATGGAACTGCTGCAGATAGATCTGTTCAACGCCGAGGTTGCGTAGGCTCTCCTCGGTGGACTTAACGATATAGTCGTACGGAAAGACTTCGGAGATCGGGGTATTCGGGGAGGCTGGCCAAATGCGATTTTTTGGCGGAATTTTTGTGGCGATGAAGATTCTGTGGAAAGCTTCTCGAACGACCTTGCCGACGAGTTTCTCGCTGTGTCCATCACCGTAAGCGAGAGCAGTGTCGACGAAGTTGACGCCTAACTCAAAAGAACGCTTCAAGGCACGTATGGACTGGTCGTCCTGACCGCCCTGCCATTGGTTGCCGCCAATGCCCCAGGCACCGTAACCAATCTCGCTCACCTCTGCTTCCGTGGTTCCTAATTTGCGGTAATGCATATACAGTTTAAGCGCCTAAAATAGAAAGGCCGCCGGGGTATTTATACCACGACGGCGCGACTCAATTAACCGCTGGCTGCTAGGGACGATTTACATTTTCAGCTTGGAGGCCTTTGGGTCCACGCTTCACTTCGAATTCCACCTCGGCGCCTTCCTCGAGGGTGCGATAGCCGTTCATTTCGATGGCCGAAAAATGCACAAATACATCATCGCCATTCGAGCGCTGGATGAATCCATAGCCTTTGGCGGCGTTAAACCACTTCACAACACCTTTTTCTCTCACTTACAATCTCCTGTTTTAAAGATGCGAGATGAACGTTTGGTCACCCACAGGAGAGCTGAGCCCCCCTATAAAAAACTGGGCTCGCAGTAGTACACCAGCTAGCATCGAAAATATGAAAGAAGCTTAGCAAACGTGTGCATGGTAGGGCAAGAAAGGGAATCGTCATTTCAGATCGAAGAGTTCTATCGGTACCACCAGTAAGTTGTCTCGGTCGTTTTGATAGCGGTATCTCGGAGCGATAGGGCGAAGCGATTTAAGCGTTGAGGCGTCTAGTCGCACATGACGGCGGGATTCACATCCCATATCGGCCGTTACTCACGGAACGTCAGAAGTCGCCTGACCGGCCCACTCACACTCGTCCTTCCTGGCCAACCAGAGTAATGTGTGAGGTCTCCCTTACACTCGAAAGTGAGCATGCAAGAAATAGGCTTCCAAGAAGCCGTAAATTATGACGATGCACTCTGGCGCGCTGCCGCCGAATGTGCTGTGGACGCGAGCTACTGGGACATTTTCGGGAAACAGCACCACATCGATCGCGACGGCCTACGCGCCATCATGCAAGCCCTCGGTTGGGATGTCACCACCTTCGAATGTCTCGAAAAGCAGCGCCGCAAGCGGTTCGAAGATCTCGCCGGGGCCACTGTTCCCCAAACCTGCGTGATTAGCGAAAAGGATAAGTGGGTTCCGCTCTCGATCCCGAGCGGCGGCCGGAACGGTTCCATCTGCTACGACCTTGCTTTGGAGAGCGGCCACGCCCTTGCTGGCTCCATTGACACGCAGCAGCTTCGCGAAATTCATACCACGGTGCTCGACGGCCGGCGCTGGTCCACTCTGCGGCTCGACCTTCCAGCCGAAGTTCCGCTCGGCTATCACACGCTGACTGTTACTATCGACGGTCATGCCGCGAAACCGAGTCACGTGATCGTCTGCCCGGACCGCGCCTATCTTCCGCCCGATCTCGAGCACGGGGGTCGATCGGCCGGATTTAATGTGACCCTGTACGGCTTGCGCTCCGAGCGCAATTGGGGCTGCGGCGACTTTACCGATCTTCAAAAACTCGTTGAATGGGCCCGCAACGAAGCAGGCTTCAGCTTCATCGGCCTAAATCCGTTGCACGCGCTGCACAATCGCACTCCGTACAACACCAGCCCCTACCTTCCGCTCTCGATGTACTACAAGAATTTGATCTACATCGATATAGAGCGCGTGGAGGAGTTCCGGTCTTCGCAGGCCGCCCAAGCTTTCGCGTCCTCGAACAACGTAAGCGCTAAGATTCGGCAGCTGCGCGACTCCGAGTATGTCGAATACGCGGAAGTCGCCTGCCTCAAACGCCGTTTTCTTAAACTCCTGTATCGCGAATTCCGCCGCAGCATTGGTGAGAAAGCGGCACGCGCCAAAGCCTTTGCTGCGTACTGCGAGCGGGAAGGAGATCTGCTCTCGAACTTTGCGCTTTATTCCGCTCTCGACGAGGCCCTACACAAACGCGACGGAAATCTTTGGACCTGGCGTGACTGGCCAAACCAATATCGATCTCCTCAAACACCGGAGTCTCAGGCCTTCGCCCACGCGCACCCTCGCTCGGTCGAGTTCTACAAGTACATCCAGTTCGTCATCGAAGAGCAGCTGGCTGCCGCTCAACAGCATGCCCGCAATTGCGGTATGTCGATCGGCCTCTATCACGATCTGGCGGTCGCCACCGACAACTGCGGCTCCGACCTCTGGGCAAATCCCGATCACTACGTCGCCGGCTGCCGGGTCGGCGCGCCGCCAGACGACTTCTCTCCAGGAGGTCAGGATTGGGGCTTTCCCCCGCCCAACAAGGAGGCTCATCGCGCCGAGGGTTATCGTCTCTACCGCGAAAGCATCCGCAAAATCGTTCGGCACGGCGGCGCTCTTCGCATCGACCACGTCATGCGCCTCTATCGCCTATTTTGGGTACCCGAAGGACTCTCTCCCGCTCACGGCACCTATGTGCGGGACTACGCCAATGATCTGATGCACGTGCTTGCTCTCGAAAGTGTTTGCAGCAAGAACATCATTATCGGAGAAGACCTCGGCACTGTGACGGACGAGATGCGCGAGCTCTTCACCCGCTTCGGAATCCTCAGCTACCGCCTCTTTCCCTTCGAGAAGAATTATCAGACCGGTGAGTTCAAGCACAGCTGGACCTACCCGAGGCAGGCCCTTGTCTCATCTGCCACTCACGATTTGCCGACTCTCGCCGGATTCTGGCTCGGTAGCGACATAGAAGCCCGTAAACAGGCCGGCCGCCTTGATGAGTCCGGTTATAGAGACCAGTGGAACGATCGCCGCCGCGAGAAGCAGCGCATGCTCGACATCTTGCATTCCGAAAACCTGCTTCCTCCCGGTTACACCCGCGATGCCTCGACCGTCCACCAACTCGATGGCGACCTTCACAACGCCATTGTTGGATTCCTCGCGCAGGTGCCTTCTCTGCTCCTGCTTCTGAACGGAGAGGACTTCACTAAGGAAACACACCAGCAGAACCTCCCCGGAACCACCGCCGAATACCCGAACTGGCAACGCAAAATGCTGGTGCGCGTAGAGGATCTGAGCCGCCCCGAGTTCCGGCCCTACACGCAAATGTTTCGGGATCAGCTAAATCGAACAAACCGTTAGTTGAGCGATGGTCTGGAGATAACCCGAACAACAAGCATCCGGTTTCCGTCTTGACGTAGTTCCCTATTCACCTGCCTTGGCTCATCTGCCCAGACTGAAAGCCTGGTGCTCCCAATTGCCAGACATCGAAGCTCATCGCGTCGGGCTGGCACGCATCCATTCGTGGATTGTTGAGCGTTGCAAGCGTATTATCAGGCGCCTCGCAAGCGGCCCTACCCACCTTTTCCGCTGGCCACGTAGTTAGGACAGATTACGACCGAACATTCCTATTGCACGAGATAGCAATCTGCTATATGATAATAGCAGATTGCTATATGACGGTCGCCGAAAAAGTTAAGTATCTGCGGCTTGTGGAGGGTCACTTGCGGGGGTTAAACCGCGAGATGACTCAGAAGGAAGTGGTTTCGGCGATTACGTCCGAGCTGAAGAAGACGATCAGCCAGCCCTATCTGTCGCAGCTGGAGAGCGGCCGGCGCAAGCACCTGACGAACACCAGCAGGCTGCTACTCGCGAAGTTCTTCAAGGTTCATCCCGGTTACCTGGTCGATGATCCGGAAGGGTTTCAGACCGAGCTGATCACGGATTTTCGCGAGCAGGAAGACAAGCTCGATTTGTGGCTGGTCGCCGGGGCCGAGCGTTTTCGCAAGGATGCTCGTCTAGCTGAGGCGCTGGTGAAGGTAGCGCGGCACGAAGACACACGGAAGTGCCTGCTTTTATTGGCCGAGGTACTCGATACGCCCGACCTGGTAAGCCGCTTGTGGGAAGTGCTGAAACCGGGAGAGGAGGAATCCCGCGATGAAGTCGCCTGACATCTATTTGCTTTGTTTCGCAATTGGGACGATCTGGAGCTTCGCCACCGTGTTGCTCGGTGGCTTTCACGCAGGGCACGGGCACGCCCATCATGTGGGCGGACACGGTCATGCTGGCCACGGACATGGAAGCCACAGTCACGGCGGCGGACATGGTCACGGTCACTCAAGCTCCGTCGAGAGCTGGCTGGGTTCCTGGTTTGGTTCGATGGCGAATCTGCACAGCCTGGCGGTCTTTCTCGCCTGGTTTGGCGGTGTGGGGTACTTGCTAACCCGTCACACGGGCCTTGAACTCTGGGCCGATCTCGGGATCGCTGTCGTCTTCGGCTTGATCGGCGCCTGGCTGCTCGCTGGGTTTCTTCGGTTCCTGCAAAGCCATGAAAAGCCGCTGGATCCCGCTGATTACGACGTCGTAGGCGTGCTTGGCCGAGTTTCGAGCACGATTCGATCCGATGGAGTCGGCGAACTGATATATGTACGGGACGGTTCCCGCAAGCCGCTATGCGCTCGCAGTGAAGACGGCCGTCCCATCGCGCGCGGCGAAGAAGTGATCGTCACGCGCTTTGAAAAGGGTGTTGCGTATGTACGCACCTGGGAAGCGATGACCCAGCCCGATGCTGCTGGTTTGATCGGGGAATCTTCGCAAAGGGAGAAGAAAAATGTCGAGTGAAGTTGTTGTGATCGCCGTTGTTGCGGTACTCGTCTTGCTGCTGCTGATGAGCACCCTCGCCACGCTGTTTCGCAAGGCGGGCCCGCACGAAGCCTTGATCGTCTACGGTCTTCGCGGAACCCGCATTGTTAAAGGCCAGGGCACGGTCATCTTCCCGATGATCGAAACGTACCGGCAGCTCTCGCTGCAGCTCATGTCCTTTGACGTTGCGCCGCAGCAGGATCTATACACCAAGCAAGGCGTTGCGGTCACTGTCGAAGCGGTCGCTCAGATCAAAGTCAAGAGCGACCCGGAGTCCATCCAGACCGCCGCCGAACAGTTCCTCACGAAGTCGGACCAGGCACGCGAAGGACTCATCCGTTTAGTGATGGAAGGCCATCTCCGCGGCATCATCGGTCAGCTATCCGTCGAGCAGATCGTCAAAGAACCGGAGATGGTCGGCGACCGTATGCGCGCCACCTGCGCCGAAGACATGGGAAAAATGGGTCTCGATGTGGTCTCGTTCACCATCAAGGAGGTTCGTGACAAAAACGAATACATCACGAACATGGGACGGCCGGATGTCGCCCGCATCCGGCGCGATGCCGACGTGGCCTCCGCCGAAGCCGAGCGGGACACAGCTATTCGCCGTGCCGATGCCATGCGTGACGCCGCCGTTGCCAAATCGCAAGCCGACCGCGAGCGCGTTCTCGCCGAAGCGGTTTCTCTCGCTGCTCAAGCCGAAGCTCAACGCGACCTCGAAATCCGCCGCGCCCAGTACGTCGAAACCGTCAAACGTCAACAGGCGCAAGCCGACAAGGCTTACGACATTCAATCCAACATGATGCAGCAGCAGGTCATGGCCGAAGCCGTCAAGATCAGGCAGGTCGAGAAGGAGCAGGAAATCAAAGTCCAGGAAGCCGAGATCGTACGGCATGAAAAAGAGCTCATCGCGACCGTTCTCAAGAACGTCGAAATGGAGAAACAGCGAATTGAATTGTTGGCCGAAGCGTCACGCCGCAAGATGACCATCGAAGCCGAGGGCGCCGCATTTGCTACTCGCGCACAGGGCGAAGCGGATGCGGAGATCATCCTGAAGAAAGGTGAAGCTGAAGCCAAAGCCATGAACGTGAAAGCCGAGGCTTACCTGGAATGGAACCAGGCGGCGGTTGTCGATAAACTCATCACCGGCCTGCCCGAAGTTGTGCGGGCTATGTCCGCGCCGCTCGCCAACGTTGACAAGATCACGATCGTCTCAACCGGTGAAGGAAATTCCACTGGGATGAGCAAAATCACGGGCGATATGACGAAGATCGCTGCCCAGGTTCCAGCGCTTTTTGAGACCCTTTCGGGAATGCAAATGTCCGAGCTGTTCGGCAAGGTGCGTGGCATTGACGACCGCTCTGTCAACAAGACAAAGCCAAACGGAACCGTTTCACAGGACGAGAAGTAAAGGAGATGACATGGCACTCTTAGATCGCGTAACCACCCTAATCCGGGCTAATCTGAACGATCTGGTCGACAAAGCCGAAAATCCGGAGAAGCTGCTCAAGCAGCTTCTCCTCGACATGCAGAACCAGTTCCTGCAGCTGAAAACGCAGGTAGCCATCTCCATCGCCGATGGGCAGCTGCTCAAGAAGAAGCACCGCGAAAACCTCGAAGCGCAAGCCGAGTGGGTGCGGAAAGCCGAACTCGCTCTCGCCAAAAATGAAGAAGATTTGGCGCGAATTGCGCTCGAGCGTTCCATCACTTACGAGAACGCTGCCAAAAACTTCCTCCAGCAGATGGAGGATCAAGCTCACCAGGTAAACTCCCTGCGCGACGCTTTACACCGCCTCGAAGGAAAGATCACCGAGACCAAAGCTAAAGGGGATCTCTTGCTTGCGCAGCATCGTCGCGCTCGCCTCGCCGTTCAAACCGGCGTGACAAGTCTAAAAGCCTTTGAACAGGATGCCGCTTTCGATCGGCTGAAAGACAAGGTAAGTGGCGTCGAAGCGCTTGGTGAAGGCCATACCATCGCGGCCCGCGAACTCGACACAAACGGACGTCTGGATCAGCTCGACAAGTCGGATCAGGTAGACCGGATGCTAGCTGAACTAAAAAGCAAAGTGGAGGGCCGAAGTCCGGAGCCTCCCAGTTTCTTTAAGCAATTACCTCAATGATCGTGTGCCCGTTCAGCTGCCCCGCCCCGCGCGCTTCGTTCGAGGTTTCCCAGTCGGTCCCTTAGCTTCGGCCGGAGTCGATTGCACCGAAGAAGCGGCAGGCTTTTTCAAGTTCGCGAGACTCCGCCGGAGCGCGTCGGCGATATCGACCACCTCCGCCTGGCGTGGCAGAGTGGGCATCGCAGCTACCGGCTGGCCCTTCACCTTACTATCGATAATCGACTGGATCTTTTCCCGGTAACTGTCCCGGTACTTCTCCGGTTCGAAAGGAGCTTCAAGGGAGTGAATCAGCGTTTGCGCCAGCTCGAGCTCTTTCGGACTCACGTTCGAAGTATCCGCTCGATACTCTTCATCTGCCCGCACCTCCGAAGCGTAAAACATGGTGTGGGCCAGCAAGCCTTTCTTGCCCGCACGCAGTACGACCACATGTTCGCGGCTATGCATGGCAAACTGCGCGATCGCAACCAACCCGCTCAGCTGCATGGAACGGTAGAGCAGGCCATAAGCTTTTTCGCCCGCTTCCTCCGGCGTTAAATAGTAGGAGGTCTCGAAATAAACCGGATCGATTTCGGACAGTTTGACGAAATCCTCGATCTCCATCGAAGCCGAGGTCTTAGGCACAGCGCTCTTTAGCTCTTCCGGTTCGATCGCGACGAAGCGGTTCTTCTCGTATTCATAGCCTTTGACGACGGAGCTCGGCGACACGAGTTCATCGGTTCCCTTCCGAACCGAAACCTGTTGTACCGGAGCAAGAACCGGTTCAGGCGCGCGGACGGGAGCGGGAGCGCTCGCCGCCTGCTTGAGTGCAGCAGGCGCGAGGATTGATTTGGAGCTGCGGAACAATGTCGGAGGTGGTTCCTCTGCCTCATCCGGGGGCTCCGATTCAGGAGCACTTTCTTCCTGTGTTGCCGACGGACGGTACAGCCGCCGCAAGCTGATCCTTTCAGCCCTTGCAGCGCGATACAGCCGCACCGGAATCGAGATCAGCCCGAAGGAAATGTAACCGCGCCACACTGTAGAAGCCATATCGCCCTCATTCTATAGGAATCCCAGGTCTGATGAAGCGTTACATGAGCGATGGCGAAATGGATTCGACAAATGCGCGTCAAAGGTTGAGGTGACCGAAATGAATGATACCTCCAGCCGAGGATTGAAGTTCTTATATTTCTTAATTGGAATTACGTTACCGCTTGCAGGTCTTCTAATCTGGTCAAATCCGGGCGGTAGAAAGCGGCGCGTCGATAAGGCCCATGACATTACAGTTGAAGACAGCTTCCCGGCGAGCGACCCTCCCTCGGCGTGGTAGTCACGCCGACTCGGCCGTTCGATATACTGAGCGTTTAGATGCTCGACAGAAAGCTCTCCTACCAGCCTATTGCTCTCGGCCTCATTCTGGCTGCCGCAATGCTTCGGCTGATCCCACATCCTCCGAATTTTGCTCCAGTAGGGGCACTAGCTCTGTTCAGCGGCGCGCGTTTAAAAGGATGGCAAGCATACGCTGTGCCCCTGCTTGCGATGCTGATCACCGATCCGATACTAAGTCACATGGCAGGATATTCAGCTTACTCGAGCGCGACCCTGATCATATATACGTCGATCCTGATCTATGTCCTGCTTGGAAGTACCTTACTGCGGAACTCTTCGAAAGTAGTACGAATCGCTTCGGTCGCATTTCTAGGAAGCCTTCAGTTCTTTTGCATTACTAACCTGATGGTGTGGGGAAGCGGAACGTTATACCCCCACACTCCGGCTGGATTGCTTCTCTGCTACACCGAAGCTCTACCCTTCTTCGGATATACTCTGGCGGGCGACCTATTCTACGCGGCAACTCTCTTTGGAGCATATGCGCTATTGCGCGATCGGCTAGAGCATGCGCCGGCGAAGGCGAATTGAAAGGATGGGTTTTTAGGCCCACCCTGAATCAGTCCGGCTATACACCTTCTGAGCCGTGCAGCTTCACGAGCTTGTTGTAAAGACCGAGCAGCAGGAATGTCGGTGCCCAATGCCCGATGAAGTTCGCCTTCCGCTCATCTCCCATTAGCTGAAACGTAAGCGAGGCCGTAATCGACCCGAGCGCCGCCCAAAGGAACAGATCGGATGGCAACTTTGCCGTCTGTTGTTCGATAGTTCGGGCTACCGGACCCTCGCGATGCTCCGGGCGTGCTCCAGGCTTGGGATCGGTACTGGCTAAATCTTTGTAATCCATTAAGTCTCTCTCCTCTACTTAAGGATTCGGTCAGAGTAAAAGCGATTTCCTTTTTTAAGCAACAATCCAAAATCACTCGTACCGGAGAGCTTCCGTTGGATTGAGCTGGGAGGCCCGCCTCGCCGGAAGTAGCCCGAACCCCACTCCGACGGTGAAGGAGACCGCAAACGCCACTAGCACCGATAAGGGCGCGATTGGAACGTGAACCTTGTTCGTAAACAGCCTCACGCTCAGCGGAAGAGCCAGCCCGATTACAATCCCGATCGATCCCCCGATTACGCTGATAAGGACCGACTCGACCAAAAACTGTAGAAGAACCTCTTTACGCGATGCTCCAACTGCCATGCGAAGGCCGATCTCGCGTGTGCGCTCGGTGACTGTCACGAGCATGATATTCATGATTCCTATGCCCGAGATCACTAGCGCGATCGCCGAAACGATGATCAACACGATCGTCAACACGGTCGCTATTTGGTTCGCAGTATCGAGAATGGCACTTAGGTCCCCGATGCTGTACTGAGCGCCAGGACGATGGCGGCTCTGGAGAATGTTATTTACCTCGCGCCCGACCGCGGGCACATCATTGGAATTTCGAACCTGAAGGTAAACCGGATCGACACGCTCATATTGCGTGAAGTACTGCATCACGGTGAGCGGGATCAGAATAGTGTCATCCGTAATCTCACTCGCGCCAAAGGTGCTGGTCCTCTCGCGAAAAGTTCCGACAACGGTAAACTGCAACTGGCTGACTTTTATGGTCTGACCGATTGCGGCTTCCTGACTTCCAAAGATGCGAACGGCCAGTTTGTCGGTAAGCATGGCAACGCGTTCTCGAAGGCTGATGTCACTTGAATCGAAGCCGCGGCCTGCAACCGTAACCAGGTTGCGAACCTCCGCGTAATCCTCGTCTACACCATCCACAGTCACCGAGCGTACTTTGCCATTCACGACAATCTGGTCGTGTGTCGGCATGACCGCTGTCGCCGCGACGATCCTGGTGCCCAGCGTGTCACGCAACGCCTGTACGTCGGCGCGTTTGACATAATCGCCCTGTACCTTGGCCACGTTTTCGCCCGCAGCATCGGCGCTTGCGTACACCAGATTCGAGCCGATTCCGCGAATCTGATCGAGTATCAGATTCTTGCTGGCAAGCGAAATGGTGACCACTAGGATGACGGAGGCGTTGCCGATAATGAGGCCCAGCGCCGTCAGAAACGTGCGAAGCCTATTTGCCCGCAATGCCTGCAGGCTAAAATTGACAGCCTCCGCCAGGTTCATGCTATTGAAGTTGGGGCTAAGCGCCGCCGACTTGCCTGAGCAGCTTTAAAGCTTGTTCGCGGGGCGGGTCATCCGCGCTAATGCTCGAGTTCACGTACTTTGTCAAAAGCGCCTTAGCCTGCGGGAGGTTGCGCTTTTGCTTGACCAGGATATCCGCTTGTGCAAACCAAACTTTTGGAACATCCGGCACGACTTCTTGGGCCTTCGCAAAAACCGCATCGCTCTCGCCAATACGACCTTGATTGGCGAGGAACTTGGCTAAAGCGATAAGATGCTCGGCGCTGTGGGGCGCCACGGCCACTGCTTGCCGCAAATGCCGCTCCGCTGTTCCGAACTCTTTTCGCTTCTGGTCCAGCTTGAACTTGTCATAGAAGCCCTCGCCTGGATCGATTGCACTGATTTTCTCTGCGACACCAGCCGCTTTGTCATATCCGCCGCCGAGGAAACCGGGCGCTTCCAGGTAGTAATCGAAAAGATCGTCTAAGGCATCCTTATTACCCGCATCCGCTTGTACCGATTTCTCGAACGCCTGTCGTGCCTTCGATGCCAAACCCACAGCCAGAAGCGGATTAGAGAGTTCCGCCCGCTTTCCATAGGCCCGCCCTAGCCAATCCAAGTACTCGCTGTTATTGGGACTCCCAGCGACAGCTGCCTCCAGGCAATCTGAAGCCTTCCTAAACTCGCCCGTCATGAAATAATCACGACCTAGTAGAAAATTGACCGCCGGATCGGCCGAGTGCTTATCGAGCAGAGCTAAAGATTCTTCATAGCTCGTCCTCTTGTATAGCTCCTCAGCTTTTCCAAGATCCTGGGCGGCAAAGACACTTGCAACGCTCAATACGGCTAAAAAGGCTGCGAAACCAGCTCTCCTAAACACGCAATTCACTCCCTCTCCACCACTAACCTGAAACGGGGGGTAAACACTTAACCGTTTCCTGTGCTTTTTGATGCACGTGAGCGTCCATGGGTTGCCGATGGTCTCTTTTACAAACCGGTGTATGTGGGCTGACATCCCCTTGAAGTGACGGTATAGTATGGGGGTTAGGCTAAATCTATTTTGGAGAGGATTAAACGATCTATGCTCGCCGAGTTGCGACGGTTGCTTCTTTCAGGCAGTTTCGTTCTCCTGGCCGCCTCAGGCGCTTGGGCCCAAACAGCAACACTCCAGGGTGATGTCAAGGACGCAAACGGCCAAGGTTTGAAAGGTGCGGTCATCAAGTTAGACCGAACCGATATCAAGGGTCACTACCAGGTCAAGACAGATAAGAAAGGGCACTGGCTGTACACGGGGTTGCCAGGCGCTTCCAAGTTTGACATCAGCTGTGAAGTAGATGGCAAAGTGGTCGACAAAGTGAGCGGTGTCAACGCGAAGTACGGTGACGACAATCCGCCCATCGACTTCGATATGAGGAAGGTGCAGCAACAGCAGGCTGCCACTCAGCAAGCCAACCAAACGGGCCAAGTGACTCAAGAGCAGGCCCGCGGCATGAGCAAGGAGCAGAAAGAGCAATACGAAGCTCAGCTAAAGAAGAACTCCGAAGCTATTAAGAAGAATAAAGCCCTGAACGATACCTACAATGCCGGGCAGGACTCACTGAAGGCCGCGGCGGCCGACACCGATCCGGCCAAGAAGGTGACCGATTATCAGGCTGCGGTCGATAAGTTCAACCAGGCAAGCTCAGATGGATGCATCCCAGGTTGCTGTCTGGGATGGTCTTGGCCAAGCCTATGAGGGTCTCGGAAAAGCCCAAACCGGAGACGATCGGACCAAGTCTCTCGATCAGGCCGTGGAAGCTTACAAGCACAGCCTGACCATCAAGCCGGACGATCCGGCCATCTATAACCAGCTGGGAAACATTTATGGCGCGGAGAAAAAGATGCCGGAAGCCAGCGAGGCTCTAACCAAGGCCGCCCAACTCGACCCGGCCATGGCTCCCAAAGCCTACTTCAACATGGGAGCAAATCTGGTTAATGGCGGCCAGCCAGACAAAGCCGCCGAGTATTTCAAAAAGGCGACCGACGCCGATCCGAACTACTCCGAAGCCTGGTATCAGTACGGCAGTTTGCTGATGATGCAAGGCAAAGTCGACCCCAAAACCGGCCAGCAAGCATATCCGCCGGATACCGCGACCGCTCTAAAAAAATATCTCGAGTTGCAGCCAAGTGGCCCGCACGCTCAGGAAGCCACGGCTATGCTGCAGGCCATGGGCGAAAAGGTCGAGACGAAGATCACGGTTCCAGGCGCAAAGAAGAAGAAGCCGTAATTGTCTGCCGAATCATCTAGTCCAGTAAATCAGCTTTAAACTGAAAAGGAGCCTCTGCATTCAGAGGCTCCTTTTCGAGTTTCACTATGATCCGAGCCCTTATCGAGTTGTTGGTCATGATTTCCGTCGTGCTCATAGCACGCGCGGTGCTAAACAGCGTCTTGGGAGGGATTTCGCGGGCCTCATCCAAGTCGTTTGGAAACCAGCCGCCCGGTAAACGCTGGGCTGAGCCGCAGGCTCCCGGCAATCTCGGAGGAGATCTCCACAAAGACCCGGTGTGTGGGACTTACGTAGCGGAATCTACCGCTCTCCGTCGTCAAGCCGGTGGCCAGACGTTCTACTACTGCTCGGAGAGCTGTCGCGAAAAGCACTCGCTCGTCGCCAGATAGTCGTTCACCCCAGCCACTGTGGATGTTGCGCCGTACCGTCAAAGACTTGAGTTGTCTTAAACGGTTCAAACTGCCCATGTGCGGCAGCTTCCTGGGTCTTGTTCAGGATGGCCGCTACTTCGGATTCGCTCATCGGCTTGAACGTGCGCGCCGCCTCAAACGCCTGATCTAGAATCGCCATGCTATCGCAGCCTGTAATGACGACCGAGGTCGGCAGATTCAGCGCGTAGTGAAGACACTCAATCGGCGTCACGGTGTTACTCTTCAACACGTTTCCGCCCCCCATCGGCTTCATTCCAAGCACCGCAATTCCTTGCTCGACCAGCTTCGGCACTACATCCTTCGCGAAGCTTCGGAAATGAGCATCCATTGGGTTTAGCGGCATTTGGCACGAATCGAAATGGAAGTTATGCTGCTTTGCCACTTCCAGCATGCGCTCATGAACTAGCGGATCTTTGTGACCCGTGAACCCGATGTACCGGATCTTTCCAGCCTGTTTCGCCGCCATCACGCCTTCTAACGCCCCGTCTTTCGCGAAGAAGCGGTCCGGGTCCTCTAAACGGATATTCTCGTGGAATTGGATCAAGTCAATGTGATCGGTCTGCAGACGCGTCAGGGACTCGTCTATCTGCTGGCTTGCGGCTTTCTTGGTTCGGCCATCGAACTTCGTCATCAAGAACGCTTTTTGCCGGTAGCCGTCGCGCAGAGCCTTACCCATCCGGACCTCGGAGACGCCATCCGCGTAATCCCAGCAATTGTCGAGAAACGTCATTCCGCGGTCCAGAGCCGACCGCACGATCCGAATACCCTCGTCCTCGCTCGGAACCGAGATGTGAAAACCACCGAGCCCGATCGCCGACACGCGCTGACCGGTGCTGCCAAGCTGGCGATAGATCATACCGCCTGAGTCCGGTTTCTGAGTCGATTGGGCCTGCGCAAACGCAGTCAATCCGGCTCCGGCAATGGCATTCATGGCTTGTCTTCGATCCATGCTATTAGAGTAGACCTTCGACTGTTACAAATGATGGTATGAACTGGACCGCGACAGGAGCAGTGTTGATGGCATTAGCAGTAGCCCTGGGAGCCTTTGGAGCGCACGGACTGCGCGCGAGGCTCGACAATTATGCCATGTCGGTCTATGAGAAGGCAGTTTTCTACCACTTCGTACATGCGCTCGGCATTCTGCTCGTCGCGCTGCTCGGCCGTACAAACGTAATCAGCGCAGCCGGGCAGACTCGTGTTGCATGGCTGCTGTTGGCAGGGATCCTGATCTTCTCCGGAAGTCTATACGCTCTGGCTATTTCGGGTGTGCGCATGCTCGGAGCGATTACTCCGATCGGAGGGCTGGCCTTTATTGCAGCGTGGCTTGTTCTCGTTTACGAAGCGCTTCGGGCCCCGCGCTTCTGAGCCGAGAGGCCGACCAGCGTCCGCGAGCCAAGCCCGTTCGGAAGCTCGTAACGGCACAAAATTTCCGCCGCGAAACCGTCTGCGCTCGCATCCGAAATCTCCGTTTCTACCTCGGGTCCTTTGAATAGCAGCATGCGAGAACCCTGGACCAATGCCTTGCCGAATAGATCGATCAGACGGTGAATCGGTGCCACAGCTCGCGCCGTGATGATCGTGGGCCTTCGCGTCACCGCGAGCGATTCGGCACGTTCGCCAACTACGTCCACGTTATCGAGTTCGAGAGCTTCGACGGCAGTCTGAACAAAGCGCGCTTTCTTCTGAGTGGAGTCAGCCAAAATGAAGTCCGTGTTTGGCAGAACGATCGACAGCGGAACACCCGGAAAACCCGCACCGGTTCCCGCATCGAGTACACGTTTCGCGCCTTCAAAAAACTTCCACGGAATTACCGAATCAAGGACGTGCTTGATCGCTGCCTCCTCCGGAGTCGAGATGCGAGTCAGGTTCATATGCTCATTTGCTTGGGCAACTAATTGGAGGTGGCGGCCCGACTTCTCGATCAGACGATTGCGATAAGGAATATCGGCCGGCAGAACGCGAGCGAGCTCATCCTCGAATTGCACGATTTCATCTTGCCATTGCTAGCCGTACGCGAAACTAAGAGTGAATGTTAAGAGCTGGAATTGTGGGTCTCCCCAATGTCGGGAAGAGCACTTTATTTAATGCGGTCACGCAAACACGTAAAGCAATGGCTGCGAATTACCGTTTCTGCACGATCGATCCCAATACGGGCGTAGTAACGGTGCCCGACGAACGTTTGGAAGTCCTCGCGAAGCTGAGCGCGTCCCAGAAAATTGTCCCCGCGGTTTTCGAATTCGTCGACATTGCGGGATTGGTGAAGGGCGCGAGCCAAGGCGAAGGTCTCGGGAATCAATTTTTGGGCCATATTCGCGAAGTGGACGCCCTGGTCCAGGTGGTTCGATGCTTCGAGGACAGCAACATCGAGCACGTGATGGACACAGTCGATCCGGTCCGCGACATCGAGATCATCAATACAGAGCTCGTGTTGGCGGATCTGGAGTCAGTCGAAAAGCGGAAAGCGAAACAGCAGAAAGCGGCAAAGAGCGGAGACAAGAAAGCGCTTGCCGAAGTGGAGCTGCTTGAAAAACTCGAAGCGCATCTAAACACGGGTAAGACGGTCGTAACTCTCGACTTGACGGCGGAAGAGAAGGCCACCGTCCGGCTCTTTTTTCTTTTAACAGCAAAGCCGACGCTCTTTGCCTGCAACGTAGCCGAGAGCGATCTCGCCACCGCGGATCAGAACAAGTTCGTTCAGCAGGTGCGCGCTTACGTACAAGAGCATCACGACACCGGCGCTGTTGTTGTCTCGGCCGAGATCGAATCCGAGCTTGTGCTGTTATCGCCCGAAGACCGGACCGAGTATCTCGCCGAACTCGGTGTGAGCGATACGGGAGCCAGCAATCTCATCCGGGAGGCTTACCATCTCCTGGGGCTGCGGACGTACCTCACGACAGGTGAGAAGGAGACGCGCGCCTGGACCATACATGCGGGGGACAAGGCGCCGCAGGCCGCTGGCGTCATCCATTCCGATTTCGAAAAGAGTTTTATTTCGGCCGAGACTGTCTCGTATGGCGACCTGATCGAAGCCGGGTCTTTCGCTCGCGCCCGTGAACTCGGCAAGTTGCGGACGGAGGGGAAAGAATACGTCGTTCAGGATGGCGACGTGATCGAATTCAAGACTTACGTTTAGCGTCCGACAGCTTTCGCAAGCGCGCCACTTCCTCTTTCGTCAGCTCTCGCCACTCCCCGATACGAAGCCCTTCGAGAGTAAGCGGTCCGAGTTTTACCCGCACAAGCTTGAGCACCTTGCTCCCGATCGCCTCCAGCATTCGCCTCACCTGGCGATTGCGGCCCTCTGTGATCGTCAGTTCGAGAAATGTGTACTTTTCGGAATCGCGCACTCTGCGAACGTCGGCGGGCCGGGTAAGTCCATCACTTAGTTTCACGCCCGTCGCAAGCTTGTCTAATTGATCATCTGAAAGCAGAGTCGATGCTTTCACCAGATACGTCTTCGGCAGATGATGCTCAGGATTCGTCATGGCTTCGGCAAGCGCATGATCGTTGCTGAGCAGTAGCAAGCCCGACGTATCCAGATCGAGGCGGCCCACCGTGCCAACAAACTGCTCGAGTCCTTCCACCAGATCATAAACAGTCGGGCGGCCCTCGGGATCGCGATACGTGGTGATGTAACCTTTTGGCTTATAGACCAGGACGTAGCGCAGCCGAGCTTGCTCGAGTGGTTTTCCGTCAAGCGTGACGCGGTCCCGATCCATGTCCACCCAATGATCGGGTGTCCGGATCACTTTGCCGTTCACACTGACGCGACCGCTTCCGACCCAGCTTCGCGCCTCCGTACGCGATCCGGCTCCAGCCTTCGATAGAACGCGGTCAAGTGTTTTAAGAGTCCTTTGGCGCTTCAATACTTGTCTTGATCAAACAATTGGGCTCGATCGATGTGCTCGCCTTGGAAAAAGACGCTGTTGATGTGCTCCGTGACCGAGATATCCTGCACGGGGTCTCCGTCGACCAGAATGAAAGTGGCGTCACGGCCTTTCTGAATCAACCCGATTCGATTCTCGGCACGAAGCACCTTGGCAGCGTTGAAGGTGGCGGCTTGTAGCGCAATGGCGGAAGGAACTCCCGCCTTCACCCAGAGTTCAAGCTCCTGCTGCACAGTAGGACCGTGAATCACGAGCATATTTCCAGCGTCGCTTCCGGTAATCAGCATGACTCCGGCTTTGTAGGCAGACACAAGATTCTGGTTCACCAAATCCCACATCGGCTGCATGGGGGCGCGGTCGCATGCTTCTTTTTCTGTAGGGCGTTGCGGGTAGACTCGAGAAGATCCGACGGCCCTACTTGCTGCACCAGAGAGCGGCTCAGCAGCTCAGGGTCCCCGGTACGCCAATCGATCAAAGCTTCGTAAACGCTGAGCGTCGGATCGTACGCGATGCCCTTACTCTTCATTTGTGCGAACAGTCGATCGGGGATGCGATCAATCATCGAACCGTGCTCGATGCTATTTGTACCGGCTGTGACAGCATCCATCACATCCGACGAACTGCCGGTGTGCGTCGCGGATGGAAGATCGTCTTTCCCTGCTTCAGCGATCACGGCATCATAGATTCCGGTATCGAACCGGTTGAAAAGACCCCAGGTCGAGTTGCCCGATTCGAGAACAGCCTTGATGCCATCCACTCCGGCTTTCTTCAGAGCGTCAACTTGCTGACGGGCTTCTTCGGCTGTTTTGGGTTCGCGCAAAAACTCTGCCTGGGCGGACTGTTTAGCCGAATCAGGCATACTTTTCAGCAGCTCCTCCGGATGGCCGCCCGCTGCAGTAAACAAAGGACCGTAAGCAAACAACTCGGCGCCAAGGTATTTAGCGGAGTTGATTTGCTCTCTTAATTCGAGCGAGTTGTGCAACCAGTCGCCCGTGCTGCGGACAGCAGTGATACCGCTATAAAGATAAGCGGCCAGCCTACGACGTCCGAGACTCGGGTCCGCATACTTCGACGCATCGGTGTAGACGCCGCCAGGAGCCCCAATATGGACATGCATGTCGATCAGCCCCGGCAATAAGGTCTTGCCGGAAGCATCGATTACCTCGGCGTTCAGCGCTTTGGGATTCGCAGGGGGCGCGCCAAAAACTTCGGCAATTTTGCCGTTTCGAATCAGAACCGCACCGCGATCAATAACAGAGCCGTTTCCAACAAAGACTCTTGTGTTCTGAATTAAAACCGAGCTCCGGCGATCTGTGTTGCGAGCTAGAATTTTAGCCTTCTCGATGTTCTGTTTCGTACGCGCCTGGTAAATTCCCATCAGGATAAAAGGAGCGAGAACGGCAAAAATCCACAGTTTCGCGTTAGGAGCGATCTTTTCTTCCTTTTCCCAGCGGAAGAGCTTGACTCCAACAGTCAGCGCCACGGCTAACGTGATCAGCAGCGCGATGACGGGCAGGATATTAGCAAAGAATCCCTCTCCGCCGATCATCATGGACTGCATACCCTGAAAAAGATAGGTCGCCGGTAGGAATTGCGCGATGGTCTGGACCCACACGGGCATGATGCTAATCGGAAAAGTGGCGCCGCTCAGAAAGAGCATGGGCAAGTAAAGAAGCTGGGTGATGAGGTTCGCTTCCTGCGCGGAATTCACTACGGAGGCAATAATCATGCCCATCGCACGAAACGCTATAACGGCCACGCAGATGAACAGCAGCACAGAAAAGAAGCTGTGTGGCAACGGCAGTTTATAGATCAGGTTGGCAAAGAGAAAAAAGAAGAGGGCAGATGGGATGAAAGAGACCAGCCCCGAAACGAGCGAAGCCACAATGATGGGCAACGGTCCAACGGGCGCTACTTTGAAGCGGCGCAGAACATTTGTTTCGCGATCTTGGACCGCACGCATCCCTGCCCCGAAGAATCCATTTCCCAGGACCCCGATAATGAGGACCATCGTGATGACCTGACTCATGGCGCCTGCGCTTTCAGAGGCGTGGAACGATTGCGCAAATATGAAAAAAAAGGCGAGCGGAAACAAGTAGCTGAAAAACAGAACCGAACGGTCCCGGAACATGAGCTGCAGATTGCTTTTGATCTGTGCCAGGTAAGGTCGCATTATTCGCGCAGCTTCTTTCCCGTAAGTTCGATGAACACGTCTTCGAGGGTCGGCCGCTTCAGATGGATGTCCACTAACTTCAATCCGCGCCCGTCGATCCACTTGACCAATTCAACAATGGCAGCCGCGGGCGAATCTGTTTTCAAAGAAAGCGTTCGGCCTTCGTCGGCTGTAATGTATTTTTCGTCTCGCAGCTTCTCCGGAAGATCGTTTAAAGGAAGCGGCTCATTCGTTGTCACCTCGACGAGCGATTGCCCGAGAACCCGCTGCTGAATCTCGCGCGGCGTGCCAAGCTCTATGATCTTGCCCTGATCGATAATGGCCACCCGATCGCAGAGACGCTCAGCCTCCTCAATGTAGTGTGTCGTGATCAGAATGGTACGTCCGTCTTCCTTCAACTCCTGAATCACGTTGTGGATCTCGTGCCGGACTTGCGGATCTAAACCCGTGGTCGGTTCATCGAGAAACAGCAGCGAAGGCTCGTTCAGTAGGGCAAGCGCGAGCGCCACGCGCTGTTTCTGCCCGCCCGAAAGCGACTTATAGTAGGCGTCTTTTTTTTCCCAGAGCTGTAGGCGCTTCAACACCGCATCGCGGTCGGTGTGCCTGTCATAAAAAGCGTCGAAGAGCTCTAGGGCCTCGTGCGTCTTCATGTTATCGGGAAGATTGGTCGCCTGAAGACAAACACCGATGCGGTTCTTGATCTCACGGCTCTGTGTAGCGGGATCGAACCCGAGCACCGAGACAGTGCCGCCTGTCCGCGGCCGGAGACCTTCTAGGATTTCGATAGTGGTGGTCTTCCCCGCCCCATTTGGCCCAAGAAGGCCGAAGACCTCACCGCCCTTTACGTCGAGATCGATGCCCCGAACTGCCTCGACGCTGCCATAAGATTTCCTAAGCCCTTCGACGCGTATCGCCGGAGTTGAATTCATGTTCTAGAACAGTATGCACGATAACCGCTTTGACTCAGCAACCCCAGATAGCGAGGTTGGAAATACTCGATGAATGGTGCGCTCGAGAGAACAGCTTGAAAAATAGTGCCATCCAGGCAAAGGTGGGGCCGCGGCGCCTGTGGTGCTCCTGAGTTTCCTGAACGCCCCCGAACCGTGACACCAATAGCTCATGCAAAATCTACACCAGTCTCTCCAGAAAAGACTGTGCGGGTTTACGGGTCGGACCGAAGGACAGTGAGGGATATTGATTTACGGCAACCAGGCTCATTCGGGAACGACCCTGAAGTTCATGACTGGAGTTGGGATTCGAGTGGCAAACCGACAAGATCTTCGGGGCGTCCAGTTGCGGATCATATTTATAACGATCGATCCGGATGGGAGACGGGCTGGATCTGCCGCCAACGGGATGAATTTCAGAAATGACCGATGAACGCGGTTAAGGAACCACCGACTCGCCGCGCACTAGATCTTCGTACGTTTCACGCCTCCGGACAACATGGATATCTTCTCCGTCTACTAACACCTCACACGGCCGTGGACGCGAGTTGTAATTCGAAGACAACACAAAGCCGTAAGCACCGGCGGTTCGTATCGCGAGCAGATCTCCCGGCTTAAGATCGGGCAACTCCCGGTCGCGAGCGAAAAAATCGCCGCTCTCGCAAACAGGCCCGACCACATCCGCGGTAATCGTGTATTTGCCGACGGGTTCCTTAACGGGCGTGATCTCGTGGTGCGCCTGATAAAGAGCCGGGCGCAGCAGGTCGTTCATCGCTGCATCCACAACCAGGAACGTCTTCGTTCCGTTTTTCTTTATCAACAACAGCCGGGTCAGTAAAACGCCCGCTTCCGCGACAACCGAGCGCCCTGGTTCCAGCATGAGGCGGAGATTCATTCCCTCTAACCTAGGCTTGAGCTTTTCAAGAAACTCGTTTACTGACGGGTTTTGCTCGCCCGGACGATAAGCAACACCCAGGCCGCCTCCCAGGTCCAGGTCTCGGATTGCATAACCCTGGGCGCGCAGACGCTCGACTAAAGCGAGTACTTTATCGGCGGCCTCTAGTAGCGGGTCAACATCCAGCAACTGCGAGCCGATATGGCAGCTGACTCCTTCGGGTACGATGCCCGGCAGCGCGGCGGATCGGCGATAGAGTTCTTCCACAACTCCGATGTCGACTCCGAACTTATGCTCGCGCAGACCGGTCGAGATGTAAGGATGGGTAACCGCGTCCACATCGGGATTAACGCGGATCGCGATCGAGGCCGTCCGGTTCAAAGAGATGGCGGCTTGCGAGATAAGGCCGATCTCGGCATCCGACTCGCAATTGAAGCTGTGGATGCCTTTTTCGAGCGCGAATCGAATCTCCGCCGACGTTTTGCCAACACCGGAGAATACGACTGAGGCCGGATCGCCCCCCGCGGCTAGAACGCGATAGAGTTCGCCGCCGGAGACAACGTCGAAGCCGGCGCCCTCGCGCGCCAAAATGTCGAGCACACCGAGATTCGAGTTTGCTTTAACCGAAAAGCAAATCTTATGCGGCACATCGTTCAAGGCATTTCGATACGCACGAAAGCGTTGCACGATGCCTCGCTTGGAATAGACATACGCCGGGGTGCCATGCGATGCGGCAACCCGGCTCAGGTCCGTTTCCTCACAGAAAAGGTTGCCCTCGCGATAGTGCCACTCACCCGGCTCGCCGTTAGCCATTCCAGAAATCAAAGCACGCGCAAAGCTATTACAGTTTGATCGTCTGTCAGCGAAGTCGCGCCGCGGAAAACATCAATATCATCGAACACGAGTTCAACCAGGGACTGAGGAGAGGCAGCCAAATTCGAACTTACAACTCTCTCCAGACGCTCCCTTCCGTAAGATTCAAGCTCTCGCGAAACCACCTGGTCTTCACTGAGACTGTCCGCGTCTGCCCCGAGTTGATCTTCGACTCCGTCTGAGTAAAGCAGAAGCAGATCCTCAGGCTGAGCTTCGATCTTGATCTGGTCGTATTCCTGATTTTCCAATAGCCCGATGGGTACGCCGGCGACATGCGAGTTGATAATCTCTTGACCGCGGAACACGATCGGCGGCAGAGTTCCTGCATTGGCTACCGTAAACGTGCGCGTCCGTGCAGCCCAGAGAATCAGTGATAGAGTCGCGTACTGAGCATCCACCTTGCGTTCGAGCAGCGCCTCATTCAGCGACTTCATGAGCTCGGCCGGACTGCGGCGCCGGCGGGCGAGCGTTCGCAACAGACCGGAAATGAGAGCTCCATACAGCGCGGCGGCAGCGCCCTTTCCGCTCACATCCCCGAATGCGATCAAAGTATAGTCGTCCGAATGTTCGAAGAAGTCGTAAAGATCGCCGCTGATGACGCGCGCAGGCCTGGTCTTCACGCCAACGTCGACGCCGATGATGTCCGAAATCGTCCGTGGGATCAGAACCGATTGCAGCTTGAAAGCGGCCTGCATGTCCTGATCCAGGCGGTTTTCACGATGCGAAAGCTCTTCGTACAATCTGGCGTTTTCAACCGACGTTGCTATTTGCGGCGCAAGCAGGCCTAGCGCACGGGTGTGGTCCTCTGAAAAGAAGCTCAATCGCGTGCTTTCAAGATCGAGAACGCCAATCACGCGATCATGCAAGACCAGCGGAACAGCTACTTCCGACCGGACCTCGGGATGCGAAGGGATGTAGCGCTCATCTCGCGAGACATCGGGAACACGAATCACCTGCCGGGTTTGGGCCGCAGCACCGGTGATTCCCTTCCCGAGCTCGATATTGTCGACTGTAGTCCGCTCGTCATATCGTTGGCTGAAACGGCAGCGCAGAAGCTTGCGTTCCGTGTCTACCAGAAAAACGCTGAACGCATCGAAACTGATCAGTGCGTGAACTGTTGACGCGATCTTAGTCAGAAGCTCATCGATATCAAGTATCGAGCTGAATTCCTGGGAGACGTGAGCCAGGACGCGAAGGGTTCTGTTTTGACGCTCGACACGCCGGTACAGCCATGCGTTGTCGATGGCGGTAGCCACCCTGGTCGCAATTAGGGCAAGAAGAGCCCGGTCCTGCTCGCTAAAAGCATTCAGGCGTGTCGATTGCAGATCGATGACACCCACAAGCTTGCCGCGTACAAGCATGGGAACAGCGAGTTCGGCGCGGACGGCGTCCAACGCGTTCAGATAACGAGACTCTTTTCGAACATCGTCAACCAGAATCGACTGGCGAGAGCTTGCGGTGTTCCCAGTGATTCCTTCTCCAAGGCGGATCTTCAAATTTTTGGCAATTTCGTCGCGATGGCCGATGGAGTAGCGCATGCGGAGCGTCCGCGAGCGCTCGTTGTAAAGCAGGATCGCAAAAAGCTCGTACGGAATAACATCTTTGACAATCTCTGCGACATTCGCAAGAAGCCGGTCTAAATCCAGCGTCTCGGAGGTGACGGTGCTGACTTCGAGCAGAAAATCGAGCAGGTCCGCGCGCTCGCGAAACCGTACGTTTTCTTTGTACGGGGAGGGCATCTAGTAGCTTTCGGCAGTCCCCGCTTCGGCCACTGCCTTCGCCGAGGATTGCGTACGCCCGCCCGCTCCGCTGCCGAATTCGGAAAGGATACCCACCCCCGAGCTGGTGCCGATCCTATTCGCCCCGGCATGAACCATTTCGCGAAGACTGGCGAGCGTTCGAACTCCGCCCGAAGCTTTTACCCCTAGCGCGTTTCCAACCGTGCGCCGCATAAGAGCAACGTCTTCCACCGTCGCCCCTCCGGTCGAGAATCCTGTCGAAGTTTTAACGAAATCGGCGCGAGCTTCCATCGCCAAAAGGCAGGCGGTTTGCTTTTCATCGGCCGTGAGCAAACATGTCTCGAGAATTACCTTCAGCAAAGCATTGTGTTCATGGGCCAGCACGGCAATTTGCATGATCTCAGCGCGGACAAGCGCATGATCTCCAGAACGCAGAGCCCCGATATTTTGCACCATATCCAACTCGGCTGCGCCATGCTCCAAAGCAAGCCTGGCCTCTGAAATTTTTGCGTCTTTTTCGTTAGCTCCAAGAGGGAAGCCGATCACAGTGCAGACCTTCACGGGAGAACCGCTCAGTTCTTTGGCCGCCAACCCCACCCAGCAGGGATTCACACAAACGGAAGCAAAAGAGAACTGCCGGGCTTCTTCGCATAGACGCCCGATGTCACGCTTTGAGGCCTCCGGTTTCAGCAGCGTATGGTCGATCAATGGAGCGATGGCTAAGGATTGCTCGAGATTCTCGGAAAGATCCACTTTGGAAGAGTTGAAAGGCAAGCGGCGCGTGCTTGGCCGCCTCACGTCCGTCAAGCATATCATGCGGGCCGAGATAAAATCGTTCGCCACACTACGCCCAAAAATCGCGTCTGAAATACTGAAGTTTTATATGCGAATCCGCAGCGCCTTGTGTCTTTTGACAGCATGTTTTTGGGCAACCATTCTCAATGCCGGGCAGGAGGGCCATCAGCCCATTCCACAGCAGAGATTGGGTGTGCCGGCCGAAGATCCCGCCGCTGTCGCAAACGGCCGTAGCTTGTTCCAATCCAGCTGCGGTTTTTGCCACGGGGCCGATGCTACCGGTGCTCGCGCTCCCGATCTTCTGCGTTCTTCCATCACCATGCACGACGACGCCGGGAGCATGTTAGGGCCCTTAATCCGAAACGGCCGGCCCGATAAAGGCATGCCCAGCTTTTCGACCCTCAAGGACGATCAGATCGCAAGTATCGTGGCTTTTCTACACCATCAGTCCACCGCCGCGCTTCACAGTTCACACGTCCCGGGAGACTACCCCTTGAAGAAGCTTCTCACTGGCGACGCAGCCGCAGGGAAAGCATTCTTTGACGGTGAGGGAGGCTGCGCAAGCTGTCACTCCGTTTCGGGCGATCTGGCGGGAGTGGCGAAGAAGTTTTCTCCCATCGACCTGCAACAGGAGATGGTTTATCCCTCCAAAAAACACGTAAAGAAGACCGCCGTTGTCACCCTGCCGGACGGATCGAAGTTTGAGGGCACCGTCGATCAGGACGATGAATTCAACATTGCGCTTACGGGACAGGATGGCTGGTATCGCTCCTGGCCGAAGACATCTGGGTTGTCGGTCGAAATACACGATCCGTTAGCAGCGCATCGAGAGCTGATGGGCAAATATACCGATGCCGATGTTCACAACCTTTTTGCTTATCTGGAGACGCTCAAGTAAATGACAAAACTCATTTCGTCCGGTTTGCTTCTAGCCTGCCTGACGTTCGCTGCCGGGGCTGCGGATGAAGGACTGAAGCAGGCAGATCTTCAAAAGCCTCTCTCGAAAGATTGGCCGACTTTCAATGGCGACTACAGCGGCCAACGCTACAGCCGCCTGTCTCAGATCAATCAGGACAACGTAAAGCAATTGACGCTTGCCTGGATTGTACAGGCCCAGTCGGTTGGCATCAAGTCCATGCCTCTCGAGGTCAACGGCTATCTTTATTTCACAACCCCGGATAATGTCTGGGCGGCCGACGCGCGAACGGGCCGCATCATCTGGCACTACTTCCGCCAGTCTCCGGGCGATCATATCGGCCATCGGGGCGTCGCCATGTACGGCGATTGGCTGTATTTCGAAACGCCCGATTGCCACCTCATCTCATTCAACGCCAAAGACGGAAAGGTGCGTTGGGACATTCTGCTGGCCGACTCCAAAATCGGTTACTTCGCGACTATGGCCCCGTTGGTTGTTCGTAATCACATCATCTCGGGCATCTCCGGGGACGCCACCGATGTGCCCGGCTTTCTAGAGTCCATCGACCCAGAAACCGGCAAAGTGGAGTGGCGATGGAACACGGAACCGAAGGCGGGCGAAGCCGGATCCGAGACCTGGCCGCAAGGCACCGACGCGATCACGCACGGCGGCGGCATGACGTGGATGACCGGAACCTACGATCCGGACCTCAACCAGATCTATTGGGGTATCGGCAACCCGAATCCTGTCCTGAACGGCGACGTTCGCAAGGGGGACGACCTTTACACCTGCTCCATCGTTTCGCTCAACCCCGATACCGGCAAACTCAACTGGCACTTTCAACCGTCTCCACATGACACTCACGATTGGGACGCGGTGCAGACACCCGTTTTGATCGATGACGAGTTCAAAGGAGTGCATCGAAAACTGCTCGCGCAAGCCAGCCGGAATGGCTACTACTTTCTGCTCGATCGGACGACCGGCGAGCACATCGTTACCGCTCCCTTCATCAAAACAAACTGGGCGAAGGGGATCGATAGCAGGGGTGAGCCAATTCCTAATCCAGCAAAGGAGCCGAAACCGGACGGCACGCTGGTTTCGCCTGGGTCGGATGGAGCGGCCAACTGGATGGCGCCTTCATTTGATCCCGACGCGGGTCTGTTCTATGTAAGTGCGCGCCGGCTTTGGAGCATCTTCTACATGACGGCCGAAGGTAAGCCGGAGGGATGGGCCGGGCGAGACCGGAATCTCTGGGCGAACTCCGTGCTCGAGGGCATCGATTACAAAACCGGCGACATCCGGTGGCAACATGAAATCGGAGACGGCGAAGGTAGCGCGGGGATGTTATCCACAGCCGGTAACCTGCTTTTCACCGGCGACAACTCCAACAATTTACTCGCGCTCGATCCGAAGACGGGGAAAACCCTTTGGCACGTGAACCTGGGTGCTCGCATGCAATCTGCGCCATCGACCTTCGAACTTGACGGCAAACAGTATCTTCTTACACCTGCCGGTGGGTCGCTGCTGGCCTGGATGCTTCCCGCTCAGTAAAACGCGAGGTAACTTGGCTCTATCGGCATTCGTCCGAGAAGAGGGGCGCCTTCGTTATACCGTGCTATTCTGACGCCAGCCAGCTCAACCGTATGCCTTTGCGTCGTGTTTTCTTCGCGACCGTTCCGAGCGTGGCGCTGCCAAGCGCAACCTACCTTGCTTCGGCCGAATTTCGTGCAATTCGATTTTTCTTGAGTGTCGGATCGCTCGGATAATCGAGACTGCCGGTCAGCATGTTTGAATTCTTTTTCAAGTATCCGGCCAGCGTTTTCGCAAGAGGCAGGTTCGTCCTGTTGGGCAGCTGGCCGCGATGGATCTTGTATGCCGCGATTACCGCAACCGCGCTGCTGTTGGCGGGAGCCTTGTGGCGCAGACGCAGTCGTGTTTTGCCGTCTTTTCGGCACGGACGGGCACTTATCATTAGTTTGCTGCAATGGGCAACGCTAGCAATTCTCCTGCTACTGCTCTGGGAGCCCGCCATTAGCGTTACGACTTTGAAACCGCAGCAGAACATTGTCGCCGTTGTCCTTGATGACAGCCGTAGCATGGCGCTGGCCGATGACGGTGAACCTCGTGCCAAGCAGGCGGCCGACTTGCTTAATAGCAAGCTTCTGAAAAGTCTTCGCACCCGCTTCCAGGTCAGGCTGTATCGGCTCGGCGGCGATATCGAACGTATCGAAACCCCTAATCAGTTGCACGCGGACCAGTCGTCTACTCAAATCGGGCGCGGCCTCCGCCAATTGGCAGACGAAGCGGCGACACTGCCCATCGGGTCGATTGTGCTGATGAGCGATGGCGCCGACAACTCAGGCAGTATCGATCCTGACACGATCACGGAGATGAGGCGGCGCAGAATACCGATCAATACGATTGGTTTCGGCAAGGAGAAGCTTGCCGATGACGTGGAGCTTCAGTCGTTCGAGATGCCGGTTAAGGCCTTGGAGGCATCACGTCTTCAGGCGCAAGTCACACTCCGGCAGAACGGTTTTGGCGGCAAGCACGCGCGGCTCGTTGTAACGGGCGGCGGTGCCGTGCTGGCCAATCGCGAGATCGTTCTTCGAAATGCGTCCGAGCAGACCGAAACCGTTGAGTTCAGCGCGGGCAAGGCCGGAGTAAAGACGGTTGACGTGAAAATCGATCCGCTGCCCGGTGAGACCAACCCCGCAAATAATCGACTTACGCGTATTCTGTCTGTCGAGAATCGCCGATGCCGCATCCTTTATGTGGAGGGCGAGCCCCGCTGGGAGTACAAGTTCATTCGGCGGGCGGCGGAGGACGACCCTGCTCTAGACCTGGTTTCGATGCTTCGCACGACGCAGAATAAAATCTACCGCCAGGGCATCCGCAATCCGGACGAGCTCGTTGACGGCTTCCCCACCAAGGCCGAGAACCTTTTCGACTATCAAGCTTTGATACTCGGCAGTGTGGAAACGGCTTTCTTCAGCAGCGTGCAGCAGCAATTAATCAAAGATTTCGTCGACCGGCGAGGTGGTGGGCTCTTGTTCCTGGGTGGGAGATCGGGTCTCTCTGACGGCGGCTACAATTTGCCTCCGTTTGCCGAACTGCTTCCGGTAAATCTTCCTTCTCGCAAGAATACGTTCCAGCGTAGTTTCGTGGCGGCCGAGCTGACCGACGCCGGCAAACAGAGCACGATATGCCGGATCGAGGACGATCCCGAAAAGAGCGCGGAGCACTGGGAGGTGTTGCCGTATCTCGCAAACTACCAGGATCCCGGTACTCCGAAGCCCGGAGCCGTAGTTCTGGCTAACGTGAATGCCGGGGGCAAGCGTCTTCCGATGCTGGCTACCGAAAACTACGGGCGCGGACGGACTGCGGTGCTTGCCACTGGAGGCACCTGGCGGTGGCGCATGCAACAGCCTGCAGCGGACATGAGCCAGGAGACTTTCTGGAGACAGCTCCTGCGCTGGACCGCGGCGGCGAGCCCTTCCCGTCTAACGGGATCGGTGCCGAATAGCAATCTCAGTGACGATGGACGGGTTCAGCTTCGCGCGGAGGTGCGCGACAAGAATTATCTGCCGATCAACGACGCCGAAGTCAGCGCGACTATAATCCAACCCGATGGCACTTCGCAGACGATTCCTTTCCGGTCCGATCCGTTGAGCCAGGGAATGTACTCGGCCGACTGGAATGCGCTCCATCAAGGTTCCTATGTAGCAGAGTTGACCGCGCGGCACGGGACTGACGCGCTTGGCAAAGACGTCGTGCCGTTTCGGCGTCAGGACGGGACAGCGGAAAACTTCCATCGGGAACAGAACCGTGACCTGCTCGAAAAACTGGCGGAAGAGACCGGCGGCCGTTACTACTCTGCAAAAACGGCCAATCATCTGCTCAACGAGATTGCCTATTCGGAGGCGGGCATGACTTCTCGCGAGATGAAAGATCTCTGGAACATGCCGGCGGTGTTTCTGCTGCTGCTTGTTATACGGTCAAGCGAATGGCTGCTGCGGCGGAGATGGGGTACTGTTTGAGAGCGCTGCTTCTGCTTATCTTGGGCGTGTGGTCTGCGCGCGCGGACACTTACTATCTCGCCATTGCAGGGCTGGGCGGTACACCGGAGTACGAGTCGCAGTTCGTGAAGTGGACATCGGAACTACAACACGAGCTCGAACAGAATGGCCCCAGTACTCACGTAACTACGCTGAGCGGGCCTGCGGCAACTCGAGAAGCATTGCAACAAAGTCTTTCGCATCTGGCAACGCAAGTGAAGCCCGAGGATTCGTTCGGACTGTTTATCATCGGCCACGGATCGTTCGATGGTACGGACTACAAGTTCAACTTGCCTGGACCCGATATTAGCGCCCAGGAACTCGCAACTTTACTCAATCGCGTTCCAGCTACGCGGCAGCTGGTCGTAAACATGACAAGCTGCAGCGGAGCATCCGTGCAGGCGCTGGCCAGAAGGGACCGAGTCGTTATAGCGGCGACGAAAACCGGCACGGAGAAAAATGCAACGGTGTTCCCTCGCTACTGGATCGATGCACTGCGCGACCCCGCGGCGGATACCGACAAGAACGGCGTGATCACAACCCTCGAAGCGTTTCGTTACACAGCGCACAAGACAGCTGCTTACTACGAATCCGAGAAACTGCTGGCCACCGAGCATCCGATGATGACCGATGTCGGAACGGCAAAGGCGGTCCGCGATCCTAGCGCTGAAAATGGACAAGGATTGCTGGCGGCCCGTTTCGCTGTTATCAGGCCCGAGGGTGAAACGAAAAACAATACGCCGGGGAAGCAGAAGCTGGTATCGAAGAAAGAGGATCTCGAAGCCCAGATCGATCGGTTGAAGTATTCGAAAGCCGCGATGGCGCCGGACGAATATAAGCAGCAGCTGACGACGCTCCTGCTCGAATTGGCGCGAACGCAGGCGGAGATCGACCGATGAAGCGGCTCTGCATATTTCTTTTTGGCGCTCTGTCGGTTTGGGCGCAGTCCGCAGTTCAACCTTGCCAAACCTTGCGGCACCATGGCCGGTTACGGGAGGCAGATGCCTGCTTCGCTGGACTTCTGCGGAGTTCCGATGCGCTCACCCGTGCCGAAGGCTATTTCGGATTGGGTCAATTCGATAGCGCAAACAGCGAATTTCGCTTAGCCGATAAAGGCGGTGGTCAACCGGCGCTGGTCAAAACCGAATGGGGCCGCATGTTCCTCGAGCATTATCAGCCGGTCGATGCAGCGAAACTGTTCTCGGAAGCAATCCAGTCGGATCCGAATTATGCACCCGCCTATCTAGGGATGGCGCGCGTCTTCGCTCAGCGCTTCGACAAACGAGCGGTCGATCTCGCCCAGGAAGCGTTGAAGCACGATTCGAAACTGGCCGCTGCGCACGAACTGCTTGCTTATCTGGCGCTCGAAGACAACGATCCGCAAAAAGCCAAAGAAGAAGTCGACAAGGCTCTTGCCGATTCGAGCGAATCGCTCGATGGCATGGCTGTGCTGGCATCGATTGACTGGCTGAACGACAAGCCGAGCTCCGAGTGGATGGACCGCATTCTTAAGATCAACCCGGCTTACGGCGAAGCATATGAAGCCGGAGCGCATTTTCTCGAGATCAACTACCGCTATGAGGACGCGATCGGTTACGACCGCAAGGCCTTAGCCCTCAACCCGAATCTCTGGCCGGCGAGATCGGAGCTGGGCGTGAACCTGATGCGGCTCGGTAAGGACGACGAAGCAAAGCAACAGCTGATGCAATGCTACGCAGCTCATTGGAGAAACGCCGAAACGGTGAACTCGCTCAAGCTGCTCGATACGCTGCCCGACTACCAGACTTTCAGATCCGGGACGACAGAGGTTCTTCTCAATAAGAAAGAAGCGGCACTACTGAGACCTTACATTCAACCGGAACTCGAGCGGGCCATTGCCGTTTACGAGGGCAAGTACAAAATGAAATTGCCTGGCCCTGTCCGGTTGGAGGTTTACCCGAATCACGAGGATTTCGTTGTGCGCACGTTAGGGCTGCCGGGACAGGGCGGCTTGCTTGGCGTGACGTTCGGTTCGGTAGTGGCAATGGACAGCCCCTCGGCGCGTGCGCCCGGCGAATTAAATTGGGGCAGCACGATGTGGCACGAGCTCAGCCATGTGTATGTTTTGACCGCGACGCATCATCTGGTTCCGCGCTGGTTTACCGAAGGCGTTGCAGTCCATGAAGAAGGAGCGATCGCGCCCGATTGGGGAAGCAGGCTGACTCCGGAGATCATCATGGCTCTGCAGAAGAAGCAACTGCTGCCCGTTCTCGATTTAGATAAGGGGTTTGTCCGGCCGCAGTTTCCAGGCCAGGTGCTGGTGTCCTACTTCGAAGCGGGTAAGATCTGCGACTTTGTCGTGCAGAAGTGGGGCAATGATGCGCTGCTCGGCATGATTCATTCCTATGGAGCGCGGAAGAGCACAAAGGAAGTGATACAGGATAACCTGCACGAGACTCCAGAGGCTTTCGATAAGGATTTCACGGCGTGGCTTACGGCTCAAACCTCGAACACGGTCCAGCACTTCGACGAATGGAAGCAGAAGGTTAAGGCTGCGCACACCGATCTGCAGGCGGGTAAAGTCGACGACGCGATCCGGGAAGGATTGGCGGTGCGAGACGATTACCCCGACTATGTGGGGGATGGAAGCGTCTATGAGCTGCTATCCCTGGCGTATTCGACTAAGAACGATAAGGCGGCGGCGATGGGCGCGCTGGCTCAGTATCGTGATCACGGCGGGTCGAACATCGATTCGCTGAAAAAGCTTGCGCGCTTGCAGAGCGACGCGGGAAAAACCAAAGACGCGGAGCTAACGCTTACGAAGCTGGATTTCATTTACCCGGAGGATGAGGAGCTGCACCGGATGTTTGCCAAGCTTGCACTCGGGTCTGGAGATACGGCTTGCGCGATTCGGGAAAGCGAGGCGGTGCTGGCGTTGAAGCCTGCCGACGCCGCTTCGTCTCACTATGAATTAGCGCAGGCGCTGCGTGCCGCCCACCGTCTCAGCGACGCAAAGGATCAGGTCTTGTTAGCGCTAGAGGCCGCGCCAGACTTCAAACCGGCGCAGCAGCTTCTTCTTCAACTGTCCCAATAAATTATGTCCACACTTACTACCAGCACGATCGACTCGAGCGAGCTAAAGGCCAGGGTAAGGCGCTTTGCGGACACGCAGGAAGCAATCAAGCGTGAGATCCACAAGGTGATCGTCGGTCAGAACGAAGTCATCGAGAACGTACTCGTCTCGCTGTTCGTTGGCGGACACTGTTTGCTTACCGGATTGCCGGGAACGGCAAAGACGTTGCTTGTGCGTACACTGGCGCAGACATTAGGACTGAAGTTTAACCGGATTCAGTTCACGCCCGACCTGATGCCGTCCGATATTACCGGAACAGACATTATCGAGGAGAACCAGACGACGGGTCAGCGCTCGTGGACGTTTGTGCCCGGGCCGATCTTTTCGAATGTTCTGCTGGCAGACGAGATCAACCGAACGCCTCCGAAGACGCAGTCGGCGCTGCTCGAAGCGATGCAGGAGCTTTCCTGCACGGTGCGCGGGCACCAGTACAAAATACAACCGCCGTTCCTCGTGCTGGCCACCCAGAACCCGATTGAGCTCGAGGGGACGTATCCGCTGCCCGAAGCGCAGCTCGATCGATTTCTCTTCAACACGGTACTCGATTATCTGCCGATGGAAGACGAGCTCAAGGTCATCGATTTAACCACCACGACGCATCTGCCGCAACCGCAGGTGGTGACGAGCGGCGAGGAGATTCTCGATTTTCAGCAGCTGGTGCGGATGACACCCGTTACGGAATCGGTTGCGCGCTACGCGGTAGAACTGGTGCGGGCGACGAGACCGACGGGCAACGGTGAGACGCTCGACTTTGTCAAGAAGTATGTCAACTTCGGCGCAAGCGTGCGAGCTGCGCAGTTCATCGTGCTGGCCGGGAAGGCTCGGGCGCTGATACAAGGACGGTTCCATGTTTCGTATGACGACATTCGCGCGCTCGCTATTCCCGTGATGCGCCATCGAGTGCTGCTGAACTTCCACGCCGAGTCCGAACGGATCAACTCGGATGAGCTGTTGCGGCGTTTGCTCGACGCTCGGCCTGCTCCGCGCGGGTGAGGAAGGAGAAACTTTCTTGGCGACCGCTGCCGTTCCGAACAGCTTTCTCGATCCTAGCGTGCTGGCCGAAGTCTCCAGCCTGGAGCTGGTGGCCCGGACGGTGGTCGACGGATTTGTCGCGGGATTGCATCGGTCGCCCGACTTCGGCTTCAGCCAGGAGTTTGCGGAGTACCGGGCCTATACACCGGGTGACGATCTGCGGCATGTCGACTGGAACGTTTTTGCGCGGACGGAACGGGCTTACTTAAAGAGATACCGGGGAGAGACGAACACCGCGATCAACGTGCTGCTCGATGTGAGCGCCAGCATGGGGTTCGGGTCGGGCGCGGTGAAGAAGATCACCTACGCGAAGTTCCTGGCTTCCGCAATCGTTTACCTGGCGCACTTGCAAAGAGACAGCGCGGGGCTGATTGTTTTCCACGAAGAGCTGGCGAACTTCATACCGCCATCCGCCAGACAAGGCCAGTTGGTTCGCCTGCTGCATGGAATCGATCGGGCGGAACTCGGGAAACGGACGAACTACGAGAAGCCGATGTTCGAGCTGCAGCAGTTTCTGAAGCGGCGCGGTGTGACGGTCGTTATCTCGGATCTGTTCGACAAACCGGAGGCGATCGTCGAGATGGTTCAGCCCTTGCGTTTTCGCGGAAACGAGGTGATTCTGTTTCACGTGCTCGATCGACGCGAGATCGAACCGGAGATCGGCGACGCGGCGTTGCTGGTGGACATGGAAACGGGCGAAGCGCTCGAGACGTCGCCGGAATACGCGCGCACGGAATACCGGCAGAAGATGGCGGCCCACATCGCCGATCTGCGAAGCCGGTCGCAGGCGGCAGGTTTGGATTACTTTCTGCTGCCGACAGACCGGCCACTCGATCGGGCACTGCGCGAATACTTTTCAGTACGCCAAGGAAGGATATAGGTGGGTTTCCTTTCTCCCTGGTTTCTGTTTGGCGCTGCCGCAGTCGCTTTGCCGCTCTGGCTGCATTTGCTACGGCAGTACAAACGCACGCCACAGCCCTTCAGTTCGCTGATGTTTTTCGAACGGCGGGTGCAGAGCTCAGTGAAGCATCGGCGGCTACGGTACCTTGTGCTGCTGGCATTACGAATGGCGCTGCTGGTGCTTTTGGCCCTGGCGTTTGCGAGTCCATTTATAAATCGCACATCCGCTACCGCTGGGAAGCGGACCCTTACGCTGATTGCGATCGACCGCTCATTCAGCATGCGTGCCGGAGATCGCATGACGCAAGCAAAGGCAGAGGCGCACCGATTACTCAACGCTTTACCTGCCGAGCGGCTGGCACAGGTCGTCACCGTCGATGCTCACGTGGAAGCCGCTTCACAGCCCGAACCGAAAGGTGCAACGCTTAGCGGGGCGATCGACACGGTAGAGCCGAACGATCGGGCGAGCTCATTCGGAGAGTTTGCGCGCGCGCTGCGTTCGATCGAGCAGACGAGCGGCATGCATTTAGATGTTCATCTGATCAGCGACATGCAGCAGACGTCCATGCCTGCCGATTTCCACGATTTGCAAGCCGGGCCGCACGTGACGCTTCAGCTGCATCGAGTAGGTGAAAGAAATCGGCCCAACTGGGCGGTCGAGAACGTGATTGCTCCTTCGGAAGTAGATGCCGCTTCGCAGAACCGACTGACCGCGACAGTCGTGGGCTGGGACGTACCGGCTGGGACGCGTCGAGTTTCTTTACTTTTGGACGGACGAGAGGTTGCGGCGCAGAATGTTTCTCTCAAGGCGAATGGACGGACGCCGGTCGAGTTTACCGGTTTCGAAGTTCCGTATGGATCGCACCGGGGGGAGATCCGCATCACGCCGACCGACGACTTGCCGCAGGACGACAGCTTTCCATTCTCGATTGAACGCAAAGATGCACGCAGGGTTCTTTTCCTGTCAGCGAACAATCGGGGAGGGTTTTATTACCGGGCGGCGCTCGAATCGGGAAGCAAGGGAAGCTTGACTGTCGACAGCTTGAGCACGGAGGATGCGACGGGGCAGGATTTTTCCAAGTTCGCTTTTGTCGTGCTCAACGATGTAGGCGAACTCGATCCGAAGCTATCCGACTCGCTTTGCGCGTACGTCCAAAAAGGGGGCTCCGTGCTGATCGTCCTTGGACTGAATACGGCGCGGATAGGAACGATTCCGTTATCGAAAGAACAGTTCAGCGAGCAGCATCAGAAGCAAGCAGCCGGTTACGTAGACAGCGGACACCCAGCCTTGGCAGTAGCTGGACGTTTCGAGAACGTGCAGTTCTCTGAGACCGCATCGTTTGCTCCAAAGGCAAACGCCAAAGTCTTGGCGAAGTTTGCCGACGGCACTCCACTGCTACTCGAGGAGCGAGCCGGGGAAGGGCGCAAGCTGATCTTCGCCTCTGCTTTAGACAACTCGACCAGCGACTTCGCGCTCCACTCTTCGTTCGTGCCGTTTGTGGTGCAGACGGCACGCTACCTGTCAGGAGCGGAGGATAACCCGTCGAGTGTGGTGGCGGGCACGCCGGTTTCGCTGCGGCACCCAGGCAACGTCGGAACGGCGGCCGATGTGATTGGGCCGGACGGCAAGCACGAGCTGGCGCTGAGTGAGGCGGCGAAGGCGCTCAGCTTCGACGTGACGCGTAGCGGGTTCTACGAGATTACGCGAGCGGACGGGCGGCGGTCGCTGGTGGCGGTGCACGCGGACCGGCGGGAATCCAATCTGGAGAGCGTGCCCGATGAGACGCTCGAATTATGGCGCAATACTGGAGATACGAGCGAAAGCGCTAGCGGGCCGGTTCAGCGGAAAGAGACGCGGCCCTGGAGTTTCTGGCGTTACGTTCTAGCCGCGGCTCTGTTTGCCGCTTTGCTGGAGTCGGTGTTTGCGAGCCGGTATTTGAAAGAGGAGAGGCAGACGGCATGACGGCGCTTGAACAGGTCAATCGATATCTGCGGCATCTGGAGTTACGGCTGCGGCTGCTGGCCGCTTCGCGGGGATTCGCAGCGAGCGCGGGCCTGGCGCTCCTGCTTACTCTGACTTTGGTGGCGATCAGCAACCGGTACCAGTTTGCTCACTCGGTCGTCTTGCCGCTACGGATCGTGCTGTTTCTGTCGTTGGCATCCGCGCTCACGTTTGCCCTCGCTTTTCCGCTTGCCAAGTTGACTCGCAGGCGCGTAACGCGAATAGCGGAACGTGCAATCCCGGGCTTGCAAGAACGTCTGCTGACTGCGACGGAACATCCGGATCCGGCGAATCCGTTTACGGAGCTGATTGCGGAAGACGTGCTGCGGGTGGCGCGCGAGAATCCCGCTTCGAAGATCGAGGCGACAAAGTGGCTGTGGAGCTTCGCGGGGGCAGGGGCGATTGCTGCGGCGGTTCTCATTTGGTTGATCGCGGCAGGACCGGGGTATTGGGGATATGGCGCTTCCCTGCTCTGGACAGGCTCGGCGCACACGCGGCAACGGCCGCTCTATGACATCACTGTGGAGCCCGGGGACAAGACGATTCGGCGGAAATCCGATCAAGGGATCAAGGCGGAGCTGGTGGGCTTTGCCGCGAAGCGGGTTGTTCTGCATGCGCGGTATGGCAACGCAGACAAATGGCAAGACGCAGCGATGCAGTCTTCGCCCGACAGCAACGAATATCGATTTCTTTTTCCAGCCGTGTCGGATGCGGTCGAGTATTACGTGCAAGCGGATGCTACGCAATCGAAGCATTTCAAGATCTCGGTGAAGGATCTGCCGGCCGTGAAGCGGGTTCGAGTGACGGTGCATTTCCCAAGCGGGCTCGGGTTGAAGGATGTGAGCGATGAGACGAGCGGCGACGTGCGGGCGGTAGAAGGCAGCCAAGCCGGGATCGCAGTGCTGACAGACAGGCCGCTGGAGCATGGGCTGCTGGTGTTCGATAACGGGAAGACAGTCGATCTGGCAACCGGCGAAAGTAATTGGACGAAGGCTGAGTTTCCGGTAAAGAAGGACGGATCGTATCACGTAGCGGTGAGGGATGGAGCGGAAACGATTCGCATCAGCGAGGACTACTTCATCGAAGCGAAGAAGGACGAACCGCCGAGTGTGAAGATTGTGCGGCCGGGGCGGGATCCGCGGGTGAGTCCGATTGAAGAAGTGCCGGTACAGGTAGAGGCGGCGGATGACTTCGGGGTGCGAGCGCTCGATCTGCACTATTCGGTGAATGGCGGGGACGAGCAGGTGGCGCGTTTCAAGTCGCAAGGAAAGAAGGAGGAGCAGGGGCATACAACGCTGTTCCTCGAGAATTTCAAGTTAGCTCCAGGCGATGTGGTGAGCATGTACGCGACGGCTACGGACGCGAATAAGACGGCGAAGAGCGACATTCTGTTTGCGCAGGCCGAGGCGTTCGATTACAAGTTCAGCCAATCGCAGCAATCGGGCGGAATGGGCGGGGGCGGCGGCAGTCAGGACAGCAACGATATTTCCGAGCGGCAGAAGCAGATCATCGCGGCAACCTTCAACCAATTGAGAGGCGACGAGTACAGCAAAACGAGCGCTAAGGAGCAGGCGAAATTCCTTTCGGAAACAGAAGCAAAGTTAGGCGCGCAGGCCAAAACGCTGGCCGAGCGTATGGCGAATCGCGAACTGACGCAGGCGAACCCGGAGTTCGAGAATTTTACGAAGCTGATGACGTTTGCTTCGGCCGAGATGAACGAAGCTGTCGGGGAACTGTCGCCGGCTAAGTGGCACGATGCTCTGGCGCCGGAGCAGAAGGCCTTGCAATCGCTGCTGCGGGCGGAGGCGCTATTCCGGAAGATACAAGTGGCCTTCGGACAGCAGAGCGGAGGCGGAGGGGGAGGCGGCGCGCAACGGGAGCTGGCGCGGATGTTCGACCTGGAGCTCGATACTTCGAAGAATCAGTACGAGACGGGGCAATCGGCGGGCGATAAAGCAAACGAGGAACAGAAGGCGATCGACGATGCGTTCGAGCGATTGCAGATGCTGGCGAAGCGGCAGCAGGAGTTAGCGCAGCAGAGAAATCAGCAGCAACCCGCCGAGCAACGCTGGCAGGAAGAGCAACTGCGGCGGGAAGCGGAAGAGCTGAAGAAGCAGATTGCGCAGCTGGCAAAGGATTCGCAGCAGGGGCAGCAAAACGGGCAGCAGGCGCAGAACGGGCAACAGCAGCCGCAAGGTGGGCAGGGTTCACAGAGCGGGCAGCAAGGCGGGTCGCAGTCATCGGGATCGCAACCATCGGGATCGCAGCGCGATGGACAGCAGCGTGAGATGACGCGGGCCATGCGCCAGGCAAGCGAGGCGGTGGGTCAGGCAGAGAACGAGATGCGCAAAGCGGTGAGTAACGGGGACACTGCAGCGCAGCAACGGGCAGCGGGGCAGTTGGCGGAAGCGCAGAGGCAGATGAGCGGCGCGATGCACCGGACGGCAGGGGATTCTCTTGCCGAGCTGACGCAGCAATCGGACGCAATTGCGACTGCACAACGCGAGCTGGCCAACCGGATGAAGCAGATGTACGGACGAGGGGCCAAGGGCAACGGAGACGATTACTCGAGCCAGGGCGGCGAGTCGGGCGAGATGCCGGAGATGAACGATCCGGACAATCCGCGGTATTCGGGCTATTACCGGCGGCGGATGTTCCCGAAGGAGATGCGACCGATTCATCGTACGACGCCGGAAGAGCAGGAGTTGGCGAGCGACAAGGAACGGCTTGCGAAACAGCTCGAACAGTTGCAGCAGGGATTGCACCAACAGGAACAGAGCTTGCGGCAGGCTTCTCCGGAGGCGTCGAGCAAAGTGCGACGGGCGCTTTCGGACGCGGAGCAAAAAGAACTAGCGCTGCGGATGCAGAAGAACGCGGAGTGGATACGGGAAGGCTTTGGCGACCGCAATCTCGGCATGGAGGATAACGTCACGGCAGGGATCGAACAGCTCAGCCGGGATTTGCGGGGCGCACAGCAGGCGCTAAAGGGCGACGAACAGGCAGCACAAGGCGGCAAGGGAGCGGAGACGGCCGAAGCTCTGGCACAGGTGCAGCAGCTGCGGCAGATGCTCGAGCAGGCGCAAGGGGCGGCTCGTAACGGGCAGAGAGCGACCGGTGGGCAACCAGGCGGGCAGCAGAATGGGCCGCCAGGTGGACAACAAGCGGGGCAACAGCCTGGGCAACAGTCTGGGCAATCCGGTCAATGGAGTCAGGCGGGACAGCCGGGGCAGCCGTCGCTCGGTGGTGGTGACGGGACGGTGGACCGGCGCGATCTACAGCAGGCGATCGGGAGGCTGTCTGCGCTGCGCGGACAGATTAGCGGGCAGGATCGGGCGCTGGGCAGCTATCTGGGCGGAACGCTTGGGTACTTGCGGGATTTGAATGCGGATCCGAACAAGCTCCAGGCCACGATTGGGCAGGATGCGGTGGCTAGTCTCGAGCGTCTAGAAGCAGAGCTCAGCAGGCGATTGGGTGAGCAGCAAGCACAACAGGGGGCGCGGAGCGGGGCGACCGAGACGTCACCGGAGAAGTATCGGGATGCGGTGGCGGAGTATTTCAAGAAGCTGAGTCAAACGACTCCCAAGTAGCTGAATCGGGGTTATTTGCCGAACGAACTGGAATGGGCGATAGCTCACGGTCGCGGTTCCGTGCCGGGTGTGGCCCAGCTGAGTCACGCTCGGAGAATTTTGCTTTTGGCTTAGGGCTGCAGCTACTTAGCTGTGTTTTAGGGGTTAGGGCGAAACGGGGTCCGGGCGAGACTTGGGCCAAATGCCGGATGAAGAAACACGCGGGGGCGGCCCCAAGACGCCCGAGGGCAAGGATCGGTCGAGCCAGAACTCGACCGATCATGGACTTCGGTCGAGGAAGTTCCGCATCTTAGCCGACGAGAGCCAGGACGATTTCGACGAGGTCGAGCGAGGGTGGCGGACGCAGTTCGCGCCAGAGGGCTACGAAGAAGAAAAGCTGGTCCGAACGCTGATCTTGAACGACTGGCTACACCAGCGAGCAGAGCGGCGGCTGCTGCAGGTGGAAGCAACGATTGCAGCAGCCAGCGGCATCGATCCGACACAGTGGACAGCCGATGAACGCCACCAAGTTGAGCTGATCCAACGGTATAAGACGACCGCGGAACGTGCATTTTACCGTGCGCTGACGGCATTACAGGGACTGCGGAGAGATTTCCGGCGGCAGCAACGGGACAATTCCCGGCTCGAGGCGAAAATCCGGAGCATGGAAGGAAAACTGGAAACCGCTGAAAAAAGGCTCGGCAAGAAGCGGGGTGAGGCACCCCAACCCGAGCAAGCGCATGGTTTTGTTACTCAGCCGTACAAACGCAGTTTGGATCAGATAGCTGTTGGAAGCGTGAAGCGTCTCCTTTCATTCAGGCGTTGCTGAAGACGATGCAGGTTTTGGAACGAGTCCGGCCGGAGGGAGTGCCTTCGAAGTAAATTGTGTCCAATCACAACCGATTTGCTTTAAGGCAGGTGGAGGCAAAACTTGCTATGGCGGAATCGTAACGTCCGTTTTGCTCCAGCAAGCCGTAGTGTGCAGACGGGCTCACTTTTTCCAACCTTGCGTTCGGTATCGTGTGCTGCATATATTCACTGGCGCTCGGAAGTGTAGTGGTATCCTGCTCACCCACCAGGATCAGAACCGGTGTGTTCACGTGTGGCAACACCGGCGTAGCGTCCCAATGAAACATAGCTAAAGTGCCCCGCGCGACGACAGAGGGTGTCGACTCATACCCGTAACGAGAGACAAGGTCGAGTTGTCCCCACGTCTCGGATCCGGCGAAAGCGCTTTGCGCATTCATCATATGAGACGTACCGTTCTCATAGCTGAGCCAATTTATGGCGCGCACCAGCGGTGAAAACCAAATCATGGCATGAAGCATCGGTTCGGCAACTGGCTTTTGCAGCGCCTCGGAGAGTCCAGCGTTCTTGGTGGTCGTGACTGGATTGGTGTAAGAGGTGTCGACCTGGACGATCCCCTTCACATCACGTCCGAGCCGGTCCGGAAATAGCCGGCAGAACGTCAGGTTGATCATCCCCCCGATGCTGTGTCCCACTAACACCACCGGCTTGCCATTGGCGAGCGTAAGAACCGATTCCAAGTCGGAGCCCATTTTCTCCAGGCTATAGTCTCTGTTGTTTGGCTGAGTCGACGTCCCCAGGCCCGGCAGGTCCCAGAAAATTAGTCGGAACTGGCCCGCTAGATCACGCTTGGCGTAATACCACTCGGTCTGACTTGTCCCCCACCCGTGTGTGAACACAAGAGTCGGTGCATCGGGCCGACCAAAAATTTCAGCTCGGATGTTCGTTCCATCCGGTCGCTGAATGTTCTGCACCGTCCCGGATTTTAGCTCCCTTGGTTCATCGTTGCCGGAGGGAACGGCCATGTGTACGACGGCACGGCCCGAGAAGGTAAACAGAAGAAGCGCCAGTCCGATGACTAAAGGAGCCAATACGGTTCGGTCCAGGAGGATTTCGCCCGGTCGAGCGGTCCTCTCCACTTCTAAATCTTTACCTTTGATCGTAGTACTGCGTGCTTGAGAGTAAGCCGGGACCTTTCGCTTCAGGCGGATAGTTCTTTGAACTGTTTTATATCTCTGCCATGCCCGGTAAAGCAGCGCGGATCCAATGATGAGAATAGCGATAGAAAGCAAGCCAATCAGGAAATTGATCAGCAGAGGGATAGGTAAGAGCATGAAGCGTCGTGTTTACGGAGTACCTGCTAGGGTGTGACGCAACAATGGAGAGGAAGTGATCCCTATTGTTTGCCATTACGGCGACTTCTAAAATGTGAGCTTTGCGGCGAGTTGAATGACGCGAGGATTGACGCTCGTCGAACTGATCAGCCCAAAGGTCGGGTTAGGGCATAAGTGTACCGTATGTGCCGCCTGGGTTGGCTACGACAGTTCCTGCGTTGGTATTGGGATCGGAGAATTGCGATGTGTTGAAGGCATTGAAGAACTCCCCGCGGACTTGCAACCTGAACCTCTCTCCGAACGCGATGCGTTTGACAGCGGCGAGATCGACGTTATATTGTCCCGGACCGAGCAGAAGGCCCGTGCCGGTGTTGCCGAAACCGGTAGACCCGTCGGCCGCAACCACGGGCGGACCGGTGAAACACGAAGAATTGAAGTAGTTGTTCAGCTTACTTGTGAGCGAGCCGGGAGTAACTAACTGAGAGCCGCCGCAGCCGGGAGCGATCTCGGCGCGATCCTGCTGATTGGAGATAAGGCCGAAGGCATTGGCGGTATTACTGGTCAGGATACTCATGTTGTCGCCAGACTGGATTGTGACGACGCCCGAGGCGGACCAATCGCCCAGTAAGCGGCCGAGCAGCGAATGAGCATTGCGCGGGCCCGGCAGATCGTAGAGGAAGCTAAACACGAATCGGTGAGGCCGCACGAACTGGTCGGGACCATAGCGCGATTGTGCATTGTTTTGATCGCCGACTAAGATACCGCCATTCGCGCTTGACGCGTATCCGTTATCGGCAGTGAGATCTTTCTGCCAGGTATAGGACGCGAGGAATTGGAGCCCGTGGCTGAAGCGCTTATTCAAACTAACTTCCATGGCGTTGTACCAATTCGATCCCTCGGACTCGATGATATTGGCGCCGGCAGGCAAGAAGCCCTGGTAAGGAGTGCGCTGCACAAGCGTAGCCGCGGTGTCATCGACAGCGCCGCGAATCGGATTGGAAGGGCTGGCCGAGAGCGCCTGATCGAAGTAGCGATTGTCGAGCAAATGCGTTCCGCGCGCGCCGTCGAATCCAATCTCCAGCACCATATTCGCGGCGAGCCGGGTTTGGACATTGAAGCTGTACTCCTGAACGGTGGGTGGGCGCAGTGCCGGTGAAAACGTCGTCGGTGTCAAAGCAGTTGATGGCGAATACGGAGGGTAGAAGGGAATAGCGGATGGTGCAGCGGGAAAAGGATCACTGAAAGGAACAGCAATCTGCGTTCGAATCAGACCGTAAGGCGGATTCGCGAGCAGTTGCAAGAAGGGCTGGCCGGTGGTTCGAGTGTAGAAAATTCCATAGCCGCCGCGGACTACGAAACGGTCCATGCCGGGCGGTTGCCAGGCGAAACCGACGCGCGGAGCTATATTATTTTCGCCGTTTCCATAAAGGGCGGAGTTGGTGTTGGATCGTATGACACCGGCGGGCGGCGTTCCTTTGAAGTTGGAAGCAACAGTGTAGCCCGCAAGTGAGCCGGCTGCCGATGGGTCAGGATTCACTAAATCCAAATTGAGGATGGATGCGCGACCCAGCGCGTCGCCGATGGCGCCCTGGTGCTCATATCGCACGCCCAAATTTACAGTCAGCCGCGAGGTGACGCGGAAATCGTCCTGCAGATAGGCGTCGCCGTTCCAAGCGCGCCAGGCCCGGTCTGGGAGACCAACAAGATCCTGGGATTCGAGGACGCTTCCGAGCAGGAGATCGGCGAAACTGGGGAATATTGTAAAACCGGCATAATGAAAATCAGCGAAGTTGATTTGCTGGTAGGAAGCGCCTCCGCCAAAACGCAGCGAGTGCTTGCCGAGAACCCATGACATGGAATCCTGCGCGTTGTAGTTGTTTTGAACCAGCTTCAAACCCTGTCCATTGCCACTGGCAGCAAATGCGCCGAGTACGAGAATCGCCGGATAAGTGTTGTCGAGCCCTGGCGCATTCACTCCAATACTGGAGTAGGTGAACGGAGCGCTGCCAGTCGAGCCCGGGGTGGTGACGGTAGGTTCGCCTTGTTGTAGAACCGTGTTTATGCGGTTGTACCCAAGCACAACTTGGTTTAGAAGATTGGGCGCGAATGCGTAGGTATTGGTTACTGACGCATTGCGAAAACCGGTACTCGAAGGCTGCGGGAACCCGGGCAGAGTGGGAGCGGCCGTATTCGGAAGAGTGGCTACGCGACTATTGTCATCCCAGAAGAAACGACCCGACCAAGTGACTTTCGAGCTTTGAAGATAGTCGAGATCCGTCACAAACTGGTCATCGTTAAAAGTGCAGTTCTGGGTGACGGAAGAGAGACCGGTGGCGGTGTTTTGGGGGCTCGGGATCAAATAGCTTCCATTTGCCAGCTTGGTGTTGAGCAGAGCAAGAGCTTGCGGCGAGATATTGGAGCCGTCCGGGGCTATAGTTTGACCGGTGAACGCGCTGCTTTGTCCCGCAAAAGCGGCGCCCAAAGCGGCGGCTGACCGATTGCCGCCCAGTTGGGCCAGCTGAGATGGCGTGGTGAAAGAACTCAGGCAAGCAGCGCTGGTGTCGAGCCCGTTGATTTGCCGCGTACCTTGGTAAGAGGCGAAGAATAAGAGCTTGTCTTTCTTGATGGGACCGCCCAAGGTGAACCCAAACTGATTTTGTTTGAGAACACCTCTTTTTGCGCCCTGCTCATTCAGAAAAAAGTTGTTCGCATTAAAGATGTCATTGCGAGCGAATTCGAACAAGGCCCCGTGAAAAGCGTTCGTGCCGCTCTTGGTAATTACGTCGACATTGGCGCCGGCATTCCGCCCGTACGACGCATCGTACTGACCCGTCTGTACCTTGAACTCCTCAATTGCGTCGGGATTCGGCACCGGAACTCCGCCGCTGAATTCGGCTGAGCCCATCAGGTCGTTAATTTCGACGCCATTCATCTGGAAGTTGTTGTCGTTAGTCGCGCCCCCATGCGCGGATACGCCGCTGGTGCCTGCGTTGTACGACGAGCCGCCCTGGCCGAGGGACGAAGCGTCGTTCACGGGTCCCACGACACCCGGAGAGAGACCCAGGATTTGCGTGTAGTTACGATTGACCAGCGGCAACCCTGCGACCGCCTGTTGATTGGTGACGTGCCCAAGCGCGGTATCTTGCGTGTTCAGCACTTCACCTTGGCCAGTCACTTCGACGGTCTGTGTAACGTCGCCGACCTGCAGGTTCACTGTGGCGCGCTCCGTATCCGTAACGTGCACGTGGACGCCCGCTCGAACCGCCGTCTTGAAGCCTTGTTTGGAAATTGTTAAATCGTAGGTTCCCGGAAGCAAGAAGGGCACCAGAAAACTGCCGTCCGATTCCGAGACCACGATCTGGTTATCCGCCGTCCCGACATTCGTCGCTGTAACGCTTGCTCCGGGTACCGCTGCTCCGCTCTGATCGAGCACGCTGCCGGCTAGCGCTCCGGTCGATGCTGTCTGGGCTGCAAGCGCGGCGCTCCACAACACGCCTGCGACGAGCAAAATGCCGGAAGGAGCGAGGAATCGCCGAATACGGCTACTTTGTTTGCCCTGTGCAACATTCATTGCAATACTCCAGTGTGAGTGCGATTCTCATGACTGTAGGGGATTCGATGGGCTATGTCAACCACCTCCACCGATGATTGCCGAATGTTAGCAGTTCAAAATGCAATAAATGTTGCATTCCATCGCGGCTTCGGTGCATGATAGGTCAGTTTGCTGCAGCCCGGCACAAGAAAACACAGGCCTTCGTCGTCGCTCAAACGACCGTTATCCCCTTCCGAATGTCTTCAGGCGCTGAGTGCGAAGCGCCGTGAGCTTATCTCGCCCGTTCTCCAAAATCCGAGAGATTACGTGCTCTTGAGCGCCCGCGCGCTCGCGGCTCAGCTCAACGTGGACGCCGCCACCGCCGTGCGTATTGTTCTGCGAATGGGCTTCGGAAGTTACCGTGAGTTTCAGTGGTTCCTGCACGATCTCGCAATGTCTCAGGCAACCGGCCTGGATATGATGCAGACCAGCCGCACCAAGGGGTCGAGTCTGGCGGCCCATGTTCGCGAGGCGGTCGATCAAGCAGTCACCAACGCGCAGCACTTACGGAACAGCCTGGAACCGAACAGAGTTGCCGCTTTGGCAAAGAAAATTCGCGATGCGGAACGAATCTTTATCTTTGGCGGCGATCTTGCGGCCAGTCTTGCCGCATTCTTCGGTTACCATCTGCGCATTCTCGGCTTCACTGCTTTGGAGGGACGCGGGACGGGCGACACTATCCACCTGGCGCACACGGCGGGGAAAAAAGATCTCGCTATCGCGATCAGTTTCCGCCGTGGTTTGCGTGAAACTGTAGCCGCTCTGCAGGAAGCGAAGGCGAACGGGTGTTATTGTGTCGGCCTCACAGATACCTATGTGTCGCCGATTGCGCGTTTCTCGGACGAATGCTTCATCGCCTCTGTCGAGACGCCTGCCTTTGGAAACTCGTACGCCGCGCCAATGTGTCTGATCGACGGCATTGTCGCGGCCACCAGTTATTACCAGCGCGAGCGCCGTGAGAGCGTTCTGCAGCGCGCCGCCGAGGAACAACGCACCGGGTTCCGCTGGTATCGCGAGTAGATCTTGTTCTCTTGCCTATGCCCCAATACTTGTCCATGTCCTCACGCGACCGGCTGCATCGAGTAGTGGTGTGCATGGCCGCATGCGCATTGGCGACACAGTCGCTGAGCTTCGGGCAAGGAACTACGCAAACATCGGAATACGACCTCATCCTTCGGAACGGGCGGATCATGGACGGCACCGGGAACCCATGGTTTCGCGGTGATATCGCAGTGACGAACGATCGCATCGCCGCCATAGGAAAACTGACCGGCGCGCGTGCGAAGCAAACGGTCGATGCTACCGGTAAGGTTATCGCCCCCGGCTTTATCGATATGCTGGGGCAATCCGAGCAAGCGCTGCTCATCGACAATCGCGCTCTTAGCAAACTTTCCCAGGGCATCACAACGGAGATTACGGGCGAGGGCGGTTCCATCGCGCCGCAAAATCAGCGGACCCTGGCAGCAATCCAGCCGGATCTGGATCTCTACCATCTAAAGGTCGACTGGACCACGCTCGACGGCTATTTTCGCCGGCTCGAAGCTTCGGGAACGCCGCTCAACATTGGCACCTACGTGGGTGCGGCGCAAGTGCGTGAAGCCATCGTTGGCGACGAAAATCGCGCTCCTTCGGCCACCGAGCTTGATCGGATGAAAGCTCTGGTTGAGCAAGCCATGCAGGATGGCGCCTTGGGACTTTCGAGTGCTCTCATCTATCCGCCGGGTCACTACGCGAGCACCGAAGAGCTGATCGAACTGGCGAAGGTCTCGTCGCAATACGGCGGTATTTATGCGTCGCACATGCGCGGTGAAGGCGTTTCGGAGATGGAGGCCATCGATGAGGCTGTGCGCATCGGGCGAGAGGCCAAGCTTCCGGTCGAAATTTTTCATTTGAAAGTGATCGGGAAAAGCCGCTGGAATTCCATGACCCAGGTCGTCGAAAAAATCGATGCCGCACGGCGTTCCGGGGTGGACATCGCGGCCGACATGTATCCGTATCCGGCGGGCGGCACTGCGCTCGCTGCATCGCTGCCTCCGTGGGCCGCCAGCGGCGGGACCGAAAAGCTGCTGAGCCGGCTGCGAGATCCGGCCACGCGCAGCAAAATCCGGCAAGAGATGGCGTCCGAGCACAAAGACTGGGAAAATTTGTATCTCGCATGCGGTCCATCAGGCGTTCAGATCGCAACGGTTAACAATCCGGACTTGCGCCGATATCTGGGTAAGTCCGTCGCCGATGTCGCTGCCGCCGAGCACAAAGACCCCCTCGACGCGCTCTTCGATTTCATCGTGAGCGACAAAGCGCAAACCGGCGCTCTCTACTTTTTTGGGAGTGAAGCGGACTCGCACACGGCATTCCGTCAACCCTGGACCAGCGTTGGGTTGGATGCCAATGAGATGGCGCTCGACGGACCTTTGTTTGAGGCGCACACGCACCCGCGAGCCTTTGGCACCATGCCGCGGATACTGGGCCGCTATTGCCGCGACGCCAAGCTAGTGCCGATGGAGGATTGCATTCGTAAAATTACGTCGCTGCCGGCAGATCGTGAGCAACTCGCAAGCAGAGGCTTGCTGAAGGTAGGGTTCTATGCCGACGTCACGGTGTTCGATCCCGACACAATCATCGACGAAGCCACGTTCGAACACCCGACCGAATTGTCGAAAGGCATCGAATACGTGTTTGTGAATGGACGTATGGAGTACGACCACGGCAGGTTGACGGGCGAAAAGGCGGGACGCCCGTTGCGAGGCCGCGCATGGACCGAAAGGAGCACGCATTGATGACACGAGGCAACACGTTGGTACGGACTAGAATGACGATCACCGCGGTACTTCTTGGATGTATGGCTCTGCCGCTCCGAGCGCAGCTTCCACAGGAAAATCGCAAGGCGCCGGTCGCGCCGACGCGGCCGGTTCCCACGCACGAGATGACGTCCGCCGATATTGAAGCATTTCTCGATGGACTCATGCCGCTCCAGCTAGCTCAGGACAACATTGCCGGTGCGGTGATCGTGGTCGTCAAAGACGGAAACGTGGTGTTTCAGAAGGGCTATGGATATGCCGATATAGCGAAGAAAACACCGGTCACGGCCGATGGCACGCTGTTTCGGATCGGATCGGTGTCGAAGCTCTTCACCTGGACCGCCATCATGCAACTGGTCGAGCAGGGCAAAGTGAATCTCGATGCCGACGTGAATCAATATCTCGACTTCAAAATTCCGAATACCTATCCCAAACCGATCACGGTGCGGAATGTTATGACCCACACGACCGGCTTCAACGAGGTGATCAAAGATCTGATCACTAAGGACAGCAAAGAGATGAAGCCTCTGGGCGACTATTTGAAGGAAAATATTCCGGCGCGTATCTATCCGCCGGGCACTATTCCTGCGTATTCCAATTACGGGGCTACTTTAGCCGGTTACATCGTCCAGCGCGTATCCGGGCAGCCGTTCGACGACTACATCGAACAGCATATTTTGCAACCGCTGAACATGTCGCGCACGACATTCCGCCAACCTCTACCGGCAGCTCTGAAACCTCTTATGTCGAGTGGGTACATGTTGGCTTCGCAACCCGCAAAGCCTTTCGAATTCGTGGTACCGTGGCCGGCCGGCAGTGTGGCGGCATCGGGTCTCGACATGACGCATTTCATACTCGCGCACCTCCAAGACGGGCAGTACGGCAATGCACAAATCTTACGTCCGGAAACCGTTCAGCTCATGCACTCGCGACAGTTCGGCTATGATCCACGCCTCAGCGGCATGTGCTTAGGCTTCTATGAAGAGACGAGAAACGGCCATCGCATTATCGGGCATGCCGGCGATACCTCCTATTTCCATACCGATCTTCATTTGATGCAAGATGCGAATCTCGGCTTCTTCGTGTCGTACAACAGCCAAGGTAAAGCGGAAAGCAGCCCACGAAGCGATCTCTGGGGCAGGTTTCTCGATCGCTATTTTCCTTACACACTGCCGGCTGTCGAAAGCATGCCCAATGCGAAAGCGGATGCAAGCGCCGTGGCCAACAGCTATATTTCCACTCGGCGCACCGAAGGCACGGTTCTCAGCTTCCTTCAGCTTGCCGGTCAAGCGAAGGTGTCGGCTAATCCGGATGGCACCATCAGTATCAATGTGGCGCGATCTTTAAGTGGACAGCCGAAACATTTTCGTGAGATTGGGCAGTTCCTGTTCCGGGAAGTGGATGGACAGGAGTTATTCGCGTTCGATCGCGACAGCTCAGGCCGCCTGGTCATGTGCATGGATTTTCCCTTCTTTGTTTTTCAACAGGCGCCGTTTCCGCAAAGCATTCCTCTGAACTTTACAGTGCTGATCTATTGCCTAGCGGTGTTCATACTGATCGCGCTGTTTTGGCCGATTGCCGCCATCGTCCGCCGGCATTACAAGCGGCCGCTGGCCCTGTCGCCCGAGGATCGCAGGCTGCGCTTGCTGGTCCATCTGGTGTGCGTGGTCGAACTTGTGTTCGCTGCCGGTTGGATCTGGATTTTGATGACGCTCGCCGGCGGTGAAATCCCTGGTCCGGAGCTGGACACGCGCGTCCGTCTCTTCCAAATCGTCGGATGGCTGGGAATCCTCGGCGCACTCGTCGTGCTCTACGCCACTTTTCGCTTCCTTCGTGAGCCGCTGGGCCGGTGGTTCAAAATCTACAACGTCGCGGCCGCAATCGCGTGCCTGGCGCTTGTCTGGTTTATGTTCAATTGGAACCTGCTGCGCTTTAGCTTGCGGTATTAAATACTCTCTAGAGTACGAAAGCCCTTTATGCTGACGCGACGATTCGCATTATTCATACTTGCTGTTACGAGCGCCTTTCTGCCCATTGCCTCGCAGGCGCAAAGCTATGATCTGGTCATCCATGGGGGCCGGGTGATCGATCCTGAAACCAACTTGGATGCGGTGCGGGACCTCGGGATAAACAGCGGCAGGATTGCAGCGATTTCAGAGACGCCGTTGCAAGGCAGGCGAGTAATCGACGCCACCGGGCTTGTCGTGACACCCGGGTTTATCGACCTTCACCAGCATGCGCAAACGCTAGAGAGCGATCGGTTGAAGGTGATGGATGGTGTCACGACGGGACTCGAAATGGAGATCGGCGTACCCAGCGTCGCCGAATTTCTAGCGGCTCGCCACGGCCACGCTCTCATCAATTTCGGCGCCACTGCCAGTCATGCGGCGGAACGCGCCGCAGTGTTCGGAGCGCCACTGCCAAAAGGCGAGATACTCCCGCCCTCCAGTCCAGCAACCAATGACCCTGCATCGCCGAAACAGATCGAGGAGATCAAAAGCCGCCTGCAGATGCAATTCGATGCTGGTGCGCTTGGCTTGGGCATGGGCATTCAATACACGCCCGGAGCAAGCCGCCTGGAGGTAATCCAAATGTTCCTCCTCGCGGCCGCGCACGATTTGCCGGTCTACACGCATGTTCGCAGCATTGGACAACTGGATCCAGGTTCCAGCGTGGAATCTGTGAGTGAGGTGATCGCCGCTACCGCCGTCAGCGGAGCGCCGCTGCATATCGTCCATATCAACAGCAGCTGTCTGAAGAATGCACCTGATTGTCTCGACATGGTTGCGGGCGCACGAGGACGCGGATTGGACGTTACCACGGAAGCGTATCCCTACACGGCCGGGATGACGCTGATCAACTCGGCCCTGTTCAATCCAGGTTGGCAAGAGAAGTTGGGGATCGGTTATCACGATCTGCAGTTGCCGGATACCGGCGAGCGGCTCACCCGGGAACGCTTCGAGACTTTGCACGCTTCGCCTAAGCCGCAACCAGTGCTGCTGCATGTGAATGACGAGCCAATGGTGGATGCCGTCATCCGCAACCCGTTAGTAATGATCGCGAGCGATGGCGAAATGGGTCACCCGCGAAATGCCGGGACGTATTGCCGCATTCTTGCCCGCTATGTTCGCGAGCAACGGAGTCTAAGTCTCGAAGACGCCATTCGCAAAATGAGTTTCATGCCCGCGCAGGAGCTGGAGCGTTCTACGTCCGAAGCGAGCAGAAAAGGCCGCATTCAGGCTGGCGCCGATGCGGATATCGATGTTTTCGACCTGGCGACGGTCTCCGATCGTGCGACTTATGCCCATCCAACGGAACCCAGTGTGGGAATGCGCTACGTGCTCGTGGGAGGAACGCTCGTTGTCGATAACGGCAAGCTTGTATCCAATGTGTTCCCCGGGCGCGAAATCGTTCGTCAGCAATCGCGTCGTTAGTAACGCAACACCGATCACGCGGTGTTTTTGTATCGCCAGATAAGATACGCCGGCACCCCGGAAAACACCAACGCTAATCCGATCGCGGCGCGCGCCGGCTGCGCATACAGCGTGTTTAAGACAAGTGCTGCCGCCGCGAGCACGAACAACATCGGCGTCCACGGATACCCTGGCACACGGTACGGTCTTGGCAACGCAGGCTGGTTGCGCCTGTATACGAATACCGCCAGGGCGCCGAGCGCATAGAAGATCCATCCGGCGAACACGACGTAGGTAAGCAGCTGTTCGAACGTTCCCGTACTAGCAAGCACGACAGCCCATATGGATCCTAAGATGACGGCGCTAGCAGGCGTGTGATATTTCGGATGTACTTCCGCAAGTTTGGCGAAAAAGAGCCGGTCCCTGGCCATCGCGTAGTACACGCGTGGCGAGGTGAGTGTCAGGCCGTTGGCTGCACTGAACATCGAGATCAGAACCGCGATGCTGATCAGCATCGAACCCGTGCGGCCGATCACAGTTCGCGCGGCAACCGCAGCCACGCTGTCCGATGCCGCCGCCTTTGCCGGACCCAGGGCTGATACATAGCCCAGATTGGCAACCACGTAAATCGCGATCAGCATGAGCGACCCGAATAGAAAGGCACGTGGAAAGTTGCGTTGCGGATCCACGGTCTCCCCCGCCGCGAACGTACAGTATTGCCAGCCTTCGTACGCCCAAAGGACGCTGATCATCGCCACCCCGAAGCCCGACAGCAGTGAGCCCGAGGGGTGAATCGCCGTTGCGTTTGCGGGGGCATGATGTCCGAATAGCAGTAATGCCGCCGTCAGGAAAATAATGGCAGCCACTTTCAATGCCGTTGCCAGGTTCTGGACATTCGCGCTTCTTCTCGTACCGACGACGTTGATCGCCGCGACAACCACGATCATCGCTGCCGCCGCCACTTTGATTCCTGTCGCTCCCAAAGGAATCATCTGGTCCAGATAAGTGCCGAAGCCGACCGCCAAAGTCGCGACCGATCCACTGCTGATGAGAAAAAATAGCGTCCATCCGTAGAGGAATGCCGCGAGCGATCCGAAGCATTCGCGGATGTAAATGTATAAACCGCCGGCATCGGGCCGCATCGCGCTGAGTTCGCCATACGTAAGAGCCCCCAGAAGCGAAAGAATGCCTCCGGAAACCCAGACCAACAGAGCCAGTCCAAATCGCGATTGCACGCTGCGAAGCACCGGCCCGGGAACGAGAAAAATTCCTGATCCGATTACCGTACCGACAATAAGGAAGACCAGGTCGCGAAACGTTAGTGTTCTTGTGAGCAGCGTGCCGGTCATTTTCGTTTATCAGCTTATAGGACGTTTTCGGAGTCGTCGCAAAAGTCGCATTTATCTGGAAGCAACGTGGCCGGTGCGTAGTACCGAATTCCTTAAGACTAATCTGAATTGAAAGAGACTGGCTTTGCACGTTACGCTTCTGTGTGATGAAGCAACTCTCCGTTCCAATCGTGTACTGTTCTATGACGCGTCCCCCTGCGTTTACCAACGGTAACTTTGGATACCGTCATCATGCCGATGACAAGCAGTCCCATAAGGAACAGTTCCTTAGCGGCCGCGGTTGAGCTCGAAAGGAAAAGAACATGTGGGTGCTCGCCTTGATTCTCACTACCTACTTCAGTCTTCTGCTTGTTTTGTTAAAGGGCTGGTAGTCCCGAGATTGGGTTGCCTTCGCTCACGCGACAAACTCGTTAAGGTTGTCAGTGATGACTCACGAAAGCGCTACCCACAATCTGTCCGCAATAAACGGATCGCAGGCGCCAATTAGCGAACGGTAGCCGTTCAGTTCGGCCGCGGTTGGAACAACGATTCAGCTAGGATAAGATGCTCCTTCGCTCTCGTGCGGCTACCTATTTTGAAAACCTGCTCCTTGAGAACTGTCTCGAAGGTCCTATTCCTGCTGGTTCTCATTCTTCCTCTGTTTGGCTCGCGTGGTAGAGGCGAAAGCGCTCTTGACGAGCGTAGGGCAGAAGAGCGCCTGAGTTTTCAGACCCACGCCCGCTGGGCGCCGAACATTAATTTAAATGCCGACGTGGCAATGAACTATGGCATAGACGCAACTTTGCCGGAACGAATCGCGACCTGGCGGCAACGTGGTTACCAGATTCAGGTCATGACTGGCGTTGCCTGGGGTCAGTATCAAGACTATTTGAACGGTCAGTATGACGGCAAGAAACATTGGGACGAAGCACAAACCGCAAAAGATGGAAGCAAAATCCTTCACGGCGGGAATCCCGAGATTCCTTACATTGCACCTGGTGAAGACTACGGGCGTTATTTAACCGTTGGAGTGAAGCGGGCGCTCGATGCCGGCGCGCAGGCGATCTATCTGGAAGAGCCTGAATTCTGGGCTCGTGGAGGATGGTCGCCCAGCTTTCAACATGAGTGGCAGACGCACTACGGCGAGCCGTGGCAACCACCCGATAGCTCGGTCGATGCGCAATATCGCGCATCCAAACTGAAGTATTTTCTGTATCGAAGAGCGCTGAAGCAGGTCTTCGACTTTGTGCGGAGTTATGGGACCAGCGCTGGAAAAACGATTCACTGTTACGTCCCTACGCATTCACTGATTAACTATGCGGATTGGCGCATCGTAAGTCCCGAATCGTCGTTGATCGATGTCGGTGTGGACGGTTATATCGCGCAAGTATGGACCGGGACGGCGCGAACGCCAAACGTCTATGAAGGGCGGCTACAGGAGCGAACGTTTGAATCCGCGTTTCTCGAGTATGGCGCGATGCAGAACCTAGTGCGAGCGTCGGGACGACGGGTTTGGTATTTGAACGATCCGATCGAAGACAATCCGAACCATAGCTGGGACGATTACCGCAAGAATTGGGAGAGCACGCTCACGGCATCGCTTCTGCAACCTGAAGTTTGGCGATACGAAATCATGCCGTGGCCGGAACGGATTTTTAACGGGAAATATCCAGTGAAGGATCTTTTGGATAGCAAGCCGACAATACGGAACGCGCCAACCGGCACGGGACTCCACGGGTTTGGCAACGAGAATCATTCGGAACGCATTGGCATACCGCCATCCTATGCGACGGAATTGCAAGCCGTGATCCGTTCGCTCGGCGAGATGAAACAACCGCCGGCCGCAGTTCGCTGGGAGCAGAGCGGGACGGAGGGCATTGGCGTTTTGGTTTCGGACACGATGATGTTTCAGCGAGCCGATCCGGCACCGTCGGACGAGAATCTGGGGTCTTTCTTTGGGCTGGCGCTGCCGCTTGTGAAGCGCGGGATGCCAGTCGAGCCGGTGCAGATCGAGAGCGCGGCGAAACCCGACTTCCTTTCGCGATACCGGATCCTGCTACTCACTTATGAAGGCCAGAAACCTCCAACGCCGGAGTTCCACAGCGCACTCGCAAAATGGGTGCGAAACGGCGGAGCGCTGGTGGTAATCGACGACGATCGCGATCCTTATAACTCCGTGCGCGAATGGTGGAACACGGCTCCGAATGCCTACAAGACTCCCCGCCAGCATCTTTTCGAGGCGCTTGGATTGCCAAGAGACTGGGTCGGTACGCACCGCGTTGGAACCGGTGTTGTAATACGGGAAGCTGCTTCCCCTGCGGCATTGACGTACCGCGCAGACGGGGCGGACCTTGTTCGCAAACTCGCCCATCAAGCGGCCGACCTAGTGAGACTCAAATGGAGCGAATCAGCAGCCATCGTTTTGCGGCGAGGCCCATACGTGATCGCAGCCGGGCTGGACGAATCGCTTCGCGACACGAGTCCTACGGTTCTGCATGGCCGCTTTATCGATCTATTCGATGCAGAGTTGCCGGTGCTTACCGACGTTACACTATCCCCCGGTAAGCGTTCGTTGTTGTTCGACCTCGACAAGCTCGAGACTGCAAAACCGACTGTGGCGGCTGCGGCCAGCCGGGTAAGCGCGTGAGCAACTCACCTCCGATACGCTTCGCTTTCGCACGGAAGGAATCGGGGATACCCAGGCAGTGGTCCGAGTCGCCACTCGTGTCAAACCATCTGAGGTATTGATTGGCGGGAAGGAAGCCGATCCGGGAGCGTACGACTTTTCAGCCGGGACAGTAAGGCTGCGGTTTGCGAATTCGGTCGACGGCGTTCCGGTCGAGATTCGGTTCGCGAACTCACAAGAAAGCAATCGCTAATGAGAAGCCCATCTTTACAACATTTTCCTCTGATCGGAGTTCTAGTCTTTTGCCCGGTTTTTCAAGCTCTTGGCGCAGATTACTTTCCTCCCCCTGACAACGCAGGCGGCTGGCGCACGCTGACCGATGCCGGCCAGATTCGCAGCAAAGCGGGGATGGACCGCGAGCGGCTGGACGATGCCTTCGCCTTCATTCAAGAGACGAGTCAAAATGGCGGCCTGTTAGTTGTGCGCCATGGCTACCTGGTTTACGAGAAGTACTTCGGTAAAGGGAATCGGGAAGCACACCCGGATATGGCCTCGATCGGCAAGGCATTTACAAGCGTTTCCTGCGGCATCATGTTGAAGGAAAAGCACGATCAAATTCCGGAAGGGCTCGAGCAACGGGTGTTCACGGAAAAATATTTGCCGGAAGCATTTCCGCTGAGCGATCCATTAAAGGCGGAGATCAAGCTTGGGAACTTGCTCACAATGACGGCCGGAATGCATGGAGAGGGTTCGAATCCGGGGATTGTTCACGGGCAAGACAGGCAGTTGGAAGTGCTCCCGCAGCCGGCGAATCCTCTCGACCAGGACCTTAACGCGTTACGCGTTCCTCTGTGGACCGAGCCCGGAGGGGGTTACTCCTACTCTTCGGCATCGCCTCACGTCGCTTCTATTGTTCTACGCCATCTGACAGGTATGGAGTTGCAGCAGTACATCGATCTCAAATTGGCCAAGCCGATGGGCTTTGGGTCGTGGGGATATGCAATTCACCGGAACGGTGTCACGCTCCCTCATACACCCGGCGGTGGTGGTATTGCATTGCGATCGACAGATGCAATTCGTTTTGCATATCTTTTGTTGCATCGGGGCCACTGGGACAATCAGCAGCTAGCTCCGGCCGACTACATTGCGCTCTGCGGCCGACCGTCTCCCTACAATCCGCATTCGCCATTCAGCCTGATGTTTGAAGTGAACGCGGATGGTCACGTATTCGGTGGACCACGGGATGCCTATTTTAAGTCGGGGGCGGGCGGCTCGGCGATATACGTTGTGCCCTCGCTGGACATGGTGATTTATAAGATGTCGGGCAGTGACGCGCAGTTTAATCCGGAGCTGACGGGATTGCAGGAAAACTACCAAATAGATCATTCGCGAGAGGGTTGGAAGCCATTGCCACACGACCAATTTCACGATGGGCCAGTCGGCGGGGACGACGGGGTCAGGCGTTTGCTGGAGATGGTCTCGGCAGCGGTCATACAGTGACCGGCATTTTCCGCTATAATTGACTGAAATCCGCGCTTAAACCAGTCCCATTTTTCACAGCTCTTGGTACCTGGAGGTCCAAGTTAGTGACCGTCTCCATTCGCAGGTTTTCTTTGGCGTTGGCGGTAGTTTGCTGCCTGATCGTCGTTTTTTCTTCCCGAATTGTTCATGGCGCGACCAAATCGCGGACTTTGTGGTCGCTCGAGCCGGTTGTTCGCCCGGACGTTCCTACCGGAATTACTCAGTCAAATAATCCGGTGGATGCGTTCTTTGCCGCGAAATACAAGGAAAAAGGTCTACAACCCGCCGGTACAGCCGATAAGCTGACACTTCTTCGCCGCATCTATTTCGATCTTATCGGTCTTCCTCCCACGATTGCGGAACAGCAGGCTTTTCTGCGGGACGTACGCCCCGATGCCTATGACAAGGTAGTGGACCAATTGCTTGCGAGTAATCAATACGGAGTGCGATGGGCACGGCACTGGCTCGATGTGCTTCGCTATGCCGACTTGGATGGGCTCGACGGTTCGGTTATGCCGGCAGCTCCGGGCATCTATTTATGGCGGGACTGGATTATCTCGGCTCTCAATCACGATATGTCCTACGATGACTTCGTCAGAGCCCAGCTTTTGGGAAACCGCGCGAAGCAGCATACGACCATGACCGCTACCGGTCAGAGAGTGAAGGTTGAAAGCAACCCAGAGGATCAGTTTGCATTGGGATTTCTTGCTCGAGGAGCCGTGACTCGCGAGAATACGGATCAGGATTTGTCGCTTGCCGCCGTCGAAACAGTATCGAGCGCCTTCATGGGTATGACTGTGGCATGCGCGAAGTGCCACGACCACAAATTCGATCCGATCAAGCAGAAAGATTTCTACGCGATGAAGGCGCTCTTCGATCCCTTGGTTCCGAAGAAGATCACCATGGCAACTCCCGCCGAGATTTTCGCGAACGGCGAACTGGTGGCGGAATACAACCGGAAAAAGGCTCCGATCGAGGACGCAATTGAGAAGCTAGTGGCCCCGTATAGAACGAAGCTCTACGACGAGCGGGTGGCGATGCTCACGCCTGACGTGCAGGCGATCATTCGGAAGCCCGAGAAAGAACGAACGCCCCAAGAGCAAAAGACCGCCGACGATTATTTCCCGGTTTTGCGAATCGATCCATCGAAGATCAAGGAGGCAATGCCGGCTGAAGAGCGCGCGAAATATCAGACCCTTCTGAAACAGGAATCGGCGCTGGTGGCTCCTCCGGAGCTTCCCTCTTATTGGACGGTGGAGGAAGACAAGACTCTTCTTGAACAGAAGACCTATATTCTAACGAGCGGCGATCCAAAGCGACCTGAGAAAGACAAGCCAGTCGAGCCAGGGTTTCCGTTTATGCCCGCTGGAACCGATTTTCGAGAGGGTCGCCGTGAGGCTTTCGTCGATTGGTTGACAGCGCCTCAGAATCCACTCTTCGCGAGAGTTGCAGTGAATCGGATTTGGCAGTGGCACTTCGGAGAAGGCTTGCAGCGCGTTCCGAGCGATTTTGGACTGCTGGGCGGCAGGCCTTCCAATCAAAAGCTGCTGGACTATCTCGCCTCGGAGTTCGTCGCGCATGACTACAGCATGAAGTGGTTGACTCGGCTAATGGTTACCTCGAATACCTATAAGATGGCATCCAAGGCGGATTCCGAACTCACCGCCGCTAACGAGAAGATAGATCCGAATAACACTTTTCTGTGGCGGTTTCGCTTACAACGGCTCGAGGCTGAGCCGGTCTGGGATTCGATTCTGTACGATGCAGGAAACCTTGATCTATCCGTCGGGGGCAGATCTTTTGAGCTCCCGACGCCGCGCACGGGCAAAGCGGATGTGAAACGAAGCTCGGAGCTATTCGACGCTAACGCCAACCGTAGGGGAATCTATATGGTTCGCGGATATCTGCCGAGCAAAGATGTGATGCCGAACTTTTTGACGGCCTTCGACGCGGACGATGGCCGCGTCCCTTGCCCTATGCGCGGACAGACCGTAACGGCGCCGCAAGCGCTGTTCATGATGAACAATGAACTCGTTTCCAAGGAATCAGGGAAATTGGCACATAGAGTTCTGAAGCAAAGTGCCGGGAACATTCCCTTGGCCGTTAATTTTGCGTACCGGACGACGTTAGGCCGTCCGCCCTCTGCTCCAGAGATTCGTGAAGCATTGGCTTACATCGAGAACGATCCTAGACGGCTAGAAGGGTTCGGTTGGATGCTCTTTAACCTCGATGAGTTCGTATACGTGAGGTAAAGGTGACTGATCTTCAAAAGATATATCCGTGTGGAAGAATCGCCCGCCGGCGTTTTCTGTATCAGGCGGCGCTGGGCTTCATGGGTTCGGCCATGGGATCTCTCTGGGCGGATGACGGCAAAATGGCCGATGCCCGATTGACCGGTGAGCCCAAGGCAAAGTCGGTAATTTATCTTTTTATGTGCGGCGGCGTCAGCCATATTGACACCTTCGATCCAAAAGACAACAAGTACGCCGGCAAGATCATGGACGCGGTAGGTTTTGGCGACAACAATGCGCAGATGAAACGTCCGGTTATCCCCTGCTTGCGGACCTTCGAGCGATACGGGAAATCCGGAATTCCCATATCGGATTGGTTTCCTCATGTTGGATCTGTCATCGACGACATCGCTGTTGTTCGCTCGATGTACTGCCACCAGTCGAATCATTTCCCGGCAGTGATCGAAGGAGCCACGGGCAAACCTCTGCGGCAGTTTGAGCACCCCTGTCTCGGCAGTTGGATTTCGTATGCGTTGGGGACCGCGAATAAAGACTTGCCGACGTTCGTGAATGTGGGCCGGCCTTCATCTCCCGTTCAACTGACGGGCGGGTATTTGGGCGCTGCCTATTCCGCAACGCCGTTTCAGCCCGGAGCAACGCCTATCCCGAACCTGAATCTGCCAAAGACTGCCAATTCCAAAGAGCGTGACCGGCAGATGCAGGTTCTCGCTGAAATGAACAAGCAGTTTCGTGAAGATTACGCAATTGAAAGCGAGATCGCAGCGCGCGTCAAGTCATACGAACTGGCGGCTAATATGATGCTCACTGCGCCGCCTATTGTAGATTTCTCGACCGAACCGGAATCGGTTAAGGCATTGTACGGAATCGGAGTGAAGGAGACGGACGACTTCGGCCGCCAGTTACTGCTCGCCCGGCGGTTGGCAGAGAAAGGCGTCCGTTTCATCCAGATCTGTAATGCCGGTGGAGGCAATGGAGCCTGGGATGCGCATGACGATATGAAGACCCACGGACCACTTTGCCGCGCTGTCGACAAGCCCGTGGCAGGGCTGATCACTGACTTGAAACAGCGAGGCATGCTGGACAGCACGCTCGTGGTTTTCGCAAGCGAGTTCGGCCGCACTCCCTGGTCACAGAATACGACCGGGCGAGATCACAACCCGAAGGGCTTTACGACGCTGCTGGCGGGCGGCGGGGTGAAGGGCGGAATCGTGGAAGGCGCAACGGATGAAGTGGGGTATCAGGCTGTCGAGAACCCTCACTACATCAGCGATCTGCAAGCCACCATCTTGCGCCAGGTAGGGCTGAACTATAAGAAGATGGACTTCATTGCGAATGGCCGGCCATTCCATCTTATTGAGGAAGGGACCGGCCCGATTACTAACATTTTGAAGAGTTAGGGCGAGATCGAATGGGCGGCGTCTCTGTCTGTGAATTCTTCGGGGTCGAAGAACGCCCGCCTCTACGTATTGATAGCCGATCCAAGCAGTTGCTTCAGCGCCCGAACGTACTCAGTCAGAGCCTGCCGCCCGGTTTCAGTCAGACGGTATAGCGTCTGCGGTTTGCGGAGCACGAATCTCTTTTCGACAGTCACGTAGCCGGCCTGTTCGAGCTTTAGGAGTTGCGCACCCAGATTGCCGTCGGTTGAGGCGGTCTTCCCGCGCAGCCAGGTGAATTCAGCTTCCTCTACGCCGCTGAGCAGAGAAAGCACAGCCAGGCGGACCCGGCCGTGAATCACGGGATTGAGTTCGGGCAATTCAGGCATGGACCGGACGGTCATGAGCTTGACGCACCTTGCGCTTGCGCGCATCGGCGATCATGCCGTAGATGCCGAAGACAATTTGGCACAGAAAGATGGCGACGAGAAACACGGTCATGCTCTGCGCCTCAGTGCCGAAGCAGGACGCAACGACCGTGACCCACCAGACGACGGCGCAGGCAAATTGCATCTTCCATCGCAGCAGCAGCCCCGACGCTCCGTTGGCCATTGCAAGGATAGCCGAGACTACAGCGATAAAGATGTGCAGATCGGTAAGCCTGCCGCTCACGCCAAGGGCCGGGAAAAGCAGCAACATCGAAATCCCCAACGTGATCCAGATGGTGCTAATGGCTCGGCCAAGAGTGGTCGCAGGATGCTTGGCGGATTTCGAAGAGACGACCAGGGTAACGATCACTGCGGCGATCATTGTGACTGGCCACGCCCACACGCTCTGGCCCCATTTGTTCCAGCCCATGGCGACGTAGTAGGCAACGCCCCAGAGAACGAAGGTCCACCCCCAACTCTCTGTGTTGCGACGCCCTTCGGCGATCATGCTCTCGATGAGGCTCAGCCTGTCTTTCAGTTCCTGTTCGGTTGTGTGGTCGTGCATGGTGGTCTCCTTCGGGAAGGTTTAGAAAATCTCCGACGTTCATTGCATTAGTTGGGTTTAAGGCTGGTGCTGGAGCAGCATCTCTAGGCTGCGATGCGGAGGATTGCCGCCGAGAGTCACTTCGGTGACTTCGCTCCATTCGCCCTTCCCGGTCAGGTGCATTGTGTTCACGATGCGAGCTGGACCGGCCGCATAGCTCCATGAGAAGCCGTTGCCGGGCACGGTAAGCTCCGTGTCGAGGTAGTGGCCGTCGTTGTAAGCGCGGAAGCGGTAGGTGCGTGAGGCGTCGTCGTATGCAATGGTCGCCAAGGCGCTGAACAGCACCCTCCCATCAGCGCTCGTGCTCTTGCCCTCGATCAGAAGAACAAGACCGTCGAGCTTGTACTGCACATCTTCGGATTGCGTAAGATGGAGCGGTTCGCCAGGTCCGCGAATGATGTTGGCAGGCCCGAACCAGCGGCCAGCAAGAAACGACAGCTTGTGCATGGCTTCACGCTGCACGCCGGTGCTGGATGCGTTCGGCTGCTCGGCCGCGAGTTTCGCCCCGAGCGAAATCACGATTCCTGCTGCAAAGAGCCATTTTCGGGAAAAGAAACGGTCGAGAAGCAAATTCGGAAAGGACATTTTTCACTCGAAGCATTCTTGTAATGGCGGCTACTATAGAGCACTCTATTTGATAGAGTGGATATTGTCAAGCAGATTCGCGCTTTCGCAGCACGCCGCGTATCAGTTCAACAATTTGGCGGTAATCACAGAGCCGGCTTCTATTACCGAGCCGGCAACTCTCTTGCTTCTAGGTACCGGTGCAGTTGGTCTGTTCGGGTTTTCAGTGGGATGAGGAGTCTCTTCCGGACGGTACACGAGCAAGACGGCTCGCACTTTCAAAGTTCGATCGGTAGGTCGCCTCCTGTGGAGCGAGTTGCACGGCGCGCGAGAACTCCTGAACCGCTGTCGTAAAATCATCACGCCGCATCGCAAGATCACCCAACTGATTGTGAGCTTCCGCCACAGATGGGTTTAGGCGCACTGCGGTTTCCAAACTCTCCCGAGCCGGACCAAACTGGCCCACGCCTATTTCGATCAAGCCCTGAAGATAGCGATAGTCCCATTCTGATGGAGCCAGCTTGATGGCGTCGCGGATACTGGCTTGCGCGTTATCGTATTGATGGTTTTCAAAGTATAAGCCGGCCAGGCGAAATAAAACCGGCGCGTTCTTTGGATCCAGGTCACGGGCTTTTTCAAGCAGCGCAACAGCCCCTGGCAGATCGCCCGCATCGACCAGACGGCGCGCGTCCGTTGCGATGCGGGCAGCATCCCGCTGCGATTCCAGGTTCCGGCTGGATTCGTCGCGTAGCCGCTTAAACTCTGCGAGCGCTCTCTCGGAATCGTTTTGGCGACCCATCAAGCGGTAAGTCAGGGAAAGATAGTAATGAATTTCCGGGTCGCGGGCATCAAGCTGTATGGCTGTTTGAAAGTCGGCGAGTGCTTCAGCGTATTTCTTCAGTCGCGTGTAGGCTCGTGCGCGCAGAACGAACGGTTCGTAAGCCTGGCGGTTGAGCCGGATTGCTCGGCTGAGTACGTCGACAGCTTGCTCGCAATGGTCCGTTTTGAAATCAACGTTGCCCAAGCCAACCAGTGCTGAAACATTCTGCGGCTCCAGCGCGAGAGCCTGCCGGAAAAAATGCTCTGCTTCGGCAAACTGATTGTGGGCGGCATACGCAGCGGCCAAATCGGCGTTCGCGCCAGCATCGTTCTTCTCGAGTGCAACAAGTCTCTGCAGAACCGTAAGGGCTTTATCACTCATGTCGTGACGCAGATAAAGAATGGAAGCGGAGCGCAAAGCCGGTATGTTTTGCGCATCGAGCTTGAGCACAGCTTCGAATGCCGTCAGAGCGCGATTATCGTCACCCTTGGCGGAGTATGCTTCCGCCAAAGCGGTGTTGAACTCAAGCGACTGAGGATCACATTTCGCGGCACTTGCGAGATCCACTATCGCGCCGTCGAGCTGGTGCAAGCGATAACGGGACAGTCCTAGATAGAAGGGGATTTTACAATCGGCAGAGCCAGCCCGAGCCTGCTGTAGCAGCTCTATTGCCCGAGCGTAATCGCCTCGATTGAAAGCCTGGCCGCCCTGTTCCAGTAGATCTCGATGCTGCGCCGTGCCTCGGCCGATCAGGAAAAGGCTAATTGCGATCGGAAGGCAGCGGATGCTTCTCTTCATCTCTCAATTTTTGGCTCATGGCGAGAGCTTCGCGCGATTTCGCCAGATCTCCGGACCGGCGGGCAGCCAAACTCAGCTGGTAATACACACTCGCCTTCCGTTCTCCTAAGCGGATACTTTTCTCAAACGCGGCCGTCGCCTGAGCTGGCTGCTCGAGTTGGCGGTACGCGCGCCCGATATCTACCCACGCAACACCCGCGCTATCTGGGGTTATCTTCACCGCTTTTTCGAGATACTGGAGAGCTTGCCGCGCTTCATTCATGGCGAGATATGTATGGCCGAGCTGCAGATAGGTGCGCGGCTCGGGATTGTCGAGCGCAAGTTCGGCTTCGAACTGAGCCAAAGCCTGAGGATACTGCACAGCCTCCAAATAAAGACACCCTAAGGCATAGTGCAAGCCTCTCGTGTGCGGATCATGCTGAAACAGAGTCTCGAGCTCACCCATGGCCTTCGCCTTCTCACCCTTACTTTCATAGAACGCTGCTTGAAGCTGAGCAAGGCGATACGACTTGGGATCGATGGTCTCAATCTCAGCAAAAGTGGCTGAGTAAGCGTTGGCTAGTTCATCGCGCCTTTGGGGAAGCTGACGAGCCTCGCCAACGTAAGTTTGGGCTAGATGATAAAGCACGTCGACATTGCGCGGTTCAATGCGACGGGACGCGAGTAATGCGCGTTCAGCTTCGGAGTAACGCTCCAGCCCTAAGTAAGTTAAGCCCAAAAAGTATTGCCCTTGGAGATCGTCCGGCTTTTCAACGATGTAGCGTTCGAGAAAGGGCAGTGCTTTTGCGGTTTGGTTGAGATTGAAATAGGAGATACCCAGGAAGAGTCGCGCGTTACTCATCCCGGGTTTCATTCGGAGCCCAGTCTCGAAGGCTTCAATGGCGGATTGATACTTCTTTTGTAAGAAGCAGCTGATCCCGAGATTCATCTCTGCTTCGGGAAGCTTGGGTTGAAGACGCAAGACTTCCCGATTTTCGCGCTCGGCGGCAGGATAGTCACCGGACTGCAGAGCAGCCGAAGCTGCGGCTGCATGACGGGTTAGAGGATCGTCCTGCTGAGCCGGAAGGCTGAGCGCCACGAAAAGCAACAGGTGACGCATGAACACCCAACGAGTATACGCCGTTGCGTCAAAATACAAGGCGCAGATTGAGCTGAACCTCCCGTGGATTGTTCGCCTGCGAGTTTACGATGCCGAAGGTCGCCGATTCGACCGTGGTATTAGGCGCCCCGAATCTTACACGATTGCCGATATTGAAGGCAGAAGCCTTAAACTCCAGGTACCTTCCTTCGGCGAAAAGTGGGAATTGCTTTCCTAAAGTAACGTCTTCATTTAATTCCGCTGGCGTACGCAACCAGGGTATGTCCCTAGGGCTGTTGCCGAAGGTAAATGGCGCCGGTCGGGTAAACGCCGCAGGGTTGATGTAAGGTGCGTGCGCAGGATCCCCATTCCAAGCCGGGTTTATGAGAGGAACACCCGAAACGATGTTGGCCCGCTCCTGACCGGAGAAAAGGTCCGTGCTCAAATTCGACGTGACGGTCAGCGGATATCCGGTTTGGTAGTTGTGAATAGCCGAAAGCTTCCAACCTCCCAACGCGGCCTGCGTAACGCCATGTGCACTGCCCAGGAACCGCTTCCCCTTCCCTACCGGCAGCTCATATGTGTACGCCAGCACTACGTGATGCGGAATATCCTGGTTACTGATCGACTTGTCAGCCCTGCGATCATAGGCGTTTTGCGTCCCGACATCGCCGTTGCCAACGAAACCGCCAAGCCCCGGATTCTCGCCTTCCGTGTTGGTTATGAGTTTAGAAAATGTGTAGTATGCCGAAACCCACAGACCGCTGCTGTAACGGTGCTCCACGCCAACGTTGACACCGTGATAAGTCATATGCCCGGTCGTATCCGCATCGACGCTATGTTGAAACTCCTCGTACTGCGGAAAAGGACGAAGAGCTTGCGCGATACTTTGAGCGTCCGGAAAGCCAGGCCAGGGCTTGCTCACGCCGGCTTGCGCCCCGGCAGATCCGATGGGCGAAGTTAGAAGATTACCGAGCGAAAGATATTGCGGATTGACCTGATTCAATATCTCGCGTCCCGCCAGCAATCCGACGCCGGCCTGCCCTTGATAGCTCGCGCGCAGCACAGTATTCTTCCCCAACCCCTTCTCCATTGTGAAATTCCAGTTATAGATTCTGGGCGCGTATCCTGCATATTTGGCAGCAAATGGGGGCGATTGAAATAAGGCCTGCCCGGGATCAAGATCCGGTACCGGATTCGCTGCCGGAAGACCGCCCGCCAAAGTAAAGGCGGGAGTGTATCCGTTATTCGGAGAATCAATGCTCGAAATCCCTTGGAACCCTTGCAGCGCATTATCCGAGTTACCGCCCTCGCGCTCGGCCACGTAATAGATTCCGCCGCCGCCTCGGACGACAAATCCAGGCACGGCTTGGTATGCGAAACCCACCCGCGGACCCCACGCATTGTAACGCGTTCCCAAAAAGCTCGATTGCCCCGTCCGACCCGGCCCGTTCCCAGCAAACTGCAGGGCGCCCGGAATGCCACCCGCAGCCGGGTTGGGACAAGTCAGGCAGACGTTCGAAACCCGGTTCTGCGACTCCGTCTTCGAGAACGGCAGTTCGTACCGAAGACCCAGGTTCAAAGTGAGCTTATTACTCACTTTCCAATCATCTTGCACGTAAAACGCATAATAGGGCTCGCCGAAACTAAAGATGCCCGGGTCATTGTAGTTACCGCTCGCGGGCAAGCCGAGCAGGAAAGCAGCAAAGGCCGATCCGGTCTGATTGACGGAGCCCGGTATGCCAGTTGTGTTCGGGCTGAAATCGGCTTCCCCGGTACATCCGTTGCAGTTGACGCGTTTGAAATCCGCGCGTAGAAACTCAAACCCGAACTTCAGCGAATGGGCGCCCTTGGACCATGAAACCTGATCGTTGATAGTGATAGTGCGGCCCGGTGAATCGGTGTTGATCCAGAACCCAAGGCTGGGGTAACCATCGCCGATCGCATAAACAGGCGGCGGCAGTATATTCGATGTCGGATTGGTGGTAGTAGCGCCTTTGATCACGCCGATGATCGCGCGATCGGAGGCGGGTATAGTGTCGTAGCGGCTGGGAAAGTATTCCAGATACTCGCGATGATTCCAGCCGAAAGTCGCATGGTTCAACAGCGTAGGTGTGATTGTCTGGTCATGGCTCAGACGGTAATACTTTAGAGTTCCCGACGAATTGAAGTTTTGTCCCAGCGGACCCGGAATGGGACCGAGCGAATCCGGTGAAGAAAAGACCGTATTTGTGATAAGGCCGCTCAACCGGCTGTTATCCGTGATGCTATAGTCGCCCTTAATCGAGTAGACCCGTTGATTGGCCCCGCCGTTCCCGACGACCGGGATGTTATTGAAGTTGCCGGACAAGGTCGGCTCCGGCACATATTTTAGAACCGTCGAAGCGATGTTGGAGATGCGGTTGGCAGGAATCATGTTGCCCGGGAAAAGCTGCCGAACAATTTGTCCATTGACCACTTGAGTGGTTGCGGGATCATAGATCGGGATCACATTGCCTTTAGCATCGGTGAAGTTGCTGAAATCGCCGTTACGCATTGCTGCGCTAGGGACGGAAGTGAATCCGGAGGGGCTGCCTGTCGTTTCCAGTGCCTTCTCATAAGAGAAAAAGAAAAACGCCTTGTTGCGCCCATCGTAGAGCTTCGGAATATACACCGGTCCACCGATGGTGCCTCCAAAGTTGTTCTCCTTGACAATGTTTCGGGTAGCAGAGAAGAACTGACGCGCATTCAAATCTGTATTGCGGAAGTATTCAAACGCCGCTCCATGCAATTGATTCGTTCCCGACTTGCTCACATAGCTCATGACCCCGTTGGCCAGCCTGCCATATTCGGCGGAGAACGAGTTGCTGATCACCCGGAACTCCGCAATCGCGTCGGTACTGAGCGCATTAAAGCTGACGTCGTTTCGGCGCTCGCTCTGCGTCTCGGTTCCATCCAGCAGCAGGCTGGTTCCACCTGAAAGGCCGCCACCGATACGTAAACTATTCCCACCGCTATTGTTCCCGCTCGAATCATAAACAGTTCCCGGCGTTAGGACAGCAAACGCAAGATTGTCACGCAGTCCACCGCCGAGCGCCAAGGGCAAGTCAATGATCTCTTTCGTGTTCAGGACCTTTCCGAGATCGCTCTGTTCCGTTTGCAAAAGCGGAGCGTCGCTGGTGACCTCTACATTCTGCTGTACTGTGCCGACCTGGAGCTTGAAATCTACGGTTTCGATTAATGCGACTTCGACCCGTACGCCGGTTTGCTCGACTCGCCCGAAACCCTGCTGCTCCGCGCTCACCGAGTAAGTGCCAACGGGCAACTCCGGAACCGTGTAGCGGCCGTCGGAAGCGGAAACCGTGTCGCGCTCGAGCCCTGTCGCCAAGTTCCTTACAGAGATCTTCGCGCCCCCTACAGAAGCTCCGGAACTGTCGGCGACAGTACCCGTTATAGTGCCACGATCCTGCGCCCAGCCGAGAGCAGAAGCAACAATAAGCAAAGACATGAACTTGAAGCAACGCAGCATGGTGCACTCTCCTAGATCGATTAAGAACTCAACCGATTGGTTGATTATGTCTTACTTGCCAGTAAGAATACAAGCTTTTTGTCAGCAATTAAGAGGCGGCTTGAGTATTACGACCTGCTTACTTCATAACTGGATCTAATTTTCATTGATTTTTATTTAGACCTCCGCACTAACATGGATTGCTGATCGTAGGAAGACACCTCGCCCATCACACGCAACAGATGGTTGGGTATCGAGATGAGAAATGCCAACTCAAGGAGTTACATAGTATTCGTAAGTGTATTCCCAACTGAATTCACTTCCGGGCGCAATAGAGATGTCGATAAAGGGCTCTACGGAAATCACAGAACGAATGGACCAGAGGGCTTCGCGGGCCAGCGGGCGATTTCCATAGACTCTGACCCCCGCCTTTACCTTCTTATTCTCGATCTGAATTCTGTAATCGTCAGCGCTGTTTGTGAAACCACGAACGGCCGTAAAGACTCGGTCTTCCCCTGTCATCGTTTTTTTGAACAGAACCTGGCCGCCGTTAACCTCCGCGAGGTTTTTGTCGAACGTGTCGTCCACCTTAATCGGAAACGGCAGAGTAAGCGCGAAGTCTGGCCCGGTAGTCTGATTGTCGAGAACCAGAAAATTGTGGTCGTAAACGCTACTTTCGATCGGCTTGCTACCGGTGTTCCGCAAACTGTGTTCTAGAACCATCTCGGGTTTACCTGCCACAAGCCTGACCGTCTTTCGATAAACGTAGCCGTACCCTGAACCCGGATCTCTCACTTCCTGCGTGAAGGTTACGGAATCCTGCTTAGCCTCAACGCTCCACTTGCCGTTGTCCACGATGTCGTAAAGCTGGTACGCGCTGTACTTCGATTCGTCGGGTTTCCGAAGAACACCAACACCGATCTTCACGAAAGTGCCGCCCGGCTTCGCTTCGTCGAACCCGAGCGCCGAGCCACGCGTCGAGAACTCCTCCGCGGGCCCCGTCATCGCGCTACAAGGCCCAGCAACGATGTCCGACCCGTCATAGACAAAATCACGTACCTTCGGATCCGTGCGAGTGAACCAAGGCCCGTAATAGCCGTGACCCTTGTACTCTAGGCTTCCTATGACACCGGACCAATCGAACCTAGTTCCGCGATAGAATCCTTTGGACGCATCGGGAAGATACAACTTCGCTTTCAAGATACCGTTTGTGATGTCCTTCATAGGACTGGTCGTCGTAGCTGTTTGACTAGACATATCAGTCAAGATCATAAAAGACGTGAGAACATAGAATGAAACTCTCATAAAGCAAGCTAGCTGAGTAACTCACTGGAATCGAAGCGGCTGAAAGCTCCTCAAGCGTGATTCTTGCGACCTAACACTTGCCTGGCGCTCATCTTGCTTGAACTGTTTTGCCTGATCGGCCAATCGATGCGCCTTGTCGGAATTCCCCAAGCGCGCGTAAATGCGACTAAGGTAAACAAACGACTTAGCATTGTGTGGATCGACTCGAATCGCCTTTTCAAGTTCGGCACGCGCCTCGTCGGTTCGATTCGTCTCGAAATAAAGTTTTCCCAATTCAAAGTGGATTTCGGCAACATCGGGATTGAGAGCGGTCGCCCTTTCTAAAGCCGCTACCGCCTCAGCTTCTTTTCCCAGCCGGCCGAGAGAAAGCCCATAGTAATACTCCAGAAGGAAATCCGGCTTCAACTTTGTCCTTGCGTCGGCCAGCAGTTTGGCTGCCTGCTCGTTCTGTCCCGTCTTGAAACAGATCTGGGCGAGAGCTACGTAGCCGACGGAGATTTCAGGATGCTCCCCCACGGCCCTGTAAAACGATTCGCGCGCCTGATCGTATTTGCTGGCCATCATCTGCACAGATCCGAGCCGCATATACAAGGGATACGGTTCGCGCACTGCCTTCAATCCTGCGAGGACAAACTGCTGTGCCTCGTCATAACGACTCAAATCCATCAATAGTCGTGTGTAGTCGAGATATCCGTCGGCTTCCTGTGGATTGGCATATGCTTCCTTCTTGTAAGTGTCGAGAGCTTCAGACATTTTGTTTGCACCTTCGTAAGCAGACCCTAGAACGCTGAAGATCTTCGAGTCGCTTGGACGCTCTGCTGCGAGAGCTTCGAGAACGGAAACAGCTTCATCGGCTCTCTTTGCGCTCAAAAGTGCAACAGCTAAGTTGTATTTGTTTTCCCACGAGTTCTTGTCGGTCGACGCAATCCGGCCAAACTGCTCAGCCGCCGCCTGATATGAGTGCTTCTCGAAAAACAAATTTGCTAACTCGCGCCGCTGATCCAACGTAAATCCATCTTTTCCGTCCAGCGTGTTCACGATGGCCACGGCCTGCTCCGTTTCGTTTACTCGGAAGCAGGCTTTTGCCAGCTGGAACGCAGTAACCCGATCATTGACCAGCAGAGAAAGAGACGGCGTTATTTGCTCGACTGCCGGCCGGTCTCGCGAGGTCGCGAGATAAACCATCGCCATATAGAGATGCGCATACGGATCGCCGGGCTGGAGATGCAGAGCCGCGCTGAGTTCTCTTTCAGCCGGTCCGAACTGATTCGAACTCAGGTAGTTAAACGCAAGATTCTTGTGAGCGTCCTCGAAATCACTCTTGAGGCGGATCGATTCCAGATAGTGCCGATTCGCCGCTTCGATTCGACCTAACTTAGTTTCAGTAATTCCAAGCGCGTTCTCGATGGCAGCATTTCCAGGTTGAGCTGCACGCGCGCTTTCGAATTCCTGCAGCGCTTCCGAATAGTGTTGCTGCTGGAAGAGGTCCAGGGCTTTTTGGAGATGCGCCGTTTGCGCAACCGATGACCCATGGAGGACTAGTAACAGAGCGAATACGCCGGACGGACGAATCATCACGGCATCGACTCCTCTTTTTCAACATTTACTTCCGCTAACCGTTCAGCTCGTATGCGACGGGACTCTTCAAGCGCCGCCTTAGATTCTTGTATGCGGCCCATTTTGCGGTAAACCATTCCAAGAAGAAAATGCGCAGAACCCTCCGGGTCATCCGAAACCGCTTTTTTCAACTCCCGTTCGGCAACAGCCAACTCGTTGCGTTGATAAAACGCCATCCCCAGCTGCTGCCGGGCCGTAACCATATCCGGTTTAAGCATAAGGGCCTTTCGTAGATACGGAATCGCCTCCTCGGACTCGTGTTTGTTCACCAGAATCGTTCCAATTTCGGCATTCGCTTCGGGATGATCGGGGTCCAAGCGAAGCTCCTCTTTGAGCTGCACCAATGCCGTTTCCGGGTCTTGCATCACCCAAAGCAAGTGCCCCATGGCAAAATGAAGCCCGGATAACGTAGGTCGCGTTTGCTCGACCATCTTGTACTCGGTTAAAGCTTTATCGTTCTCCTCGCGGTTCTCGTAAGTCTTAGCTAGTAGCTCGTGCGCTCGGTAGAAGTTTGGATCAATAGCCAGCATCTTCGTCAAAACGAGGATGGAAAGGCGCTGGTATGTCCTAACCCGCAGATATTTCGCTTGTAAATCACGCGGGTTAGCCGTGATTACCAACTGGCATTCGCGCACCGTGTTTTCGAAGTCGTGCCGGGCGAAAAAGACGCTAGCACGTTCTAAGTGGTCCGAAGGCAAAGCCTCACTGACACTTTCGGCAAAGAATTTCCATTCACTTGCCGACATTTTAGTGGAACCAAGTTGCGCGTTGACGAAGGCCAAAGCAAGGTGTCGTGCGGGGCAATCGACAAGGCCGCTCTCCTTAGCAAGGAACTCAAGATACTTCGCTCGCGCTTGAGACCCGATCTCATCCGGCGTGGAAGAGAGTGGAAGAGGAGGAAGGTCCAGCGCATCGGCTGCCTTTTCCGGAGACAACCGGATGGCAGCGCTCAAGTATTGAAGTGCCTCGTCAGCGCGGCCCTGAAGAATAGCCATTTGGCCAAGCCTGGCATGTGCGGCCGCAGAGGACGGATCGAGTTCCTCCTCCTGCTTGAACTGAGCTTCAGCCTCCTTCAGTTTGTCCTGCCTAAGATAGACTGCGCCTAATCCAAGATGAGCACCCGGCCACTTAGGGTCTTCTTCAAGTGCCCGGCCATAATGGCCTTCCGCCTTAATCCAAGCACGCTGGTCAGTGTAGATGTCGCCGTATGCCTGATGATAGAGCGGCTTGCCGAAAGCCGACGTCAATACTTGCTCTAGTTCCTGATTGGCAGCTTTCTGATAAGCTTCTCCCAGAAGAAAAAGGACATCGCAGTCCGTTGGGAACGCTTGGGCAGCTTTGCGTAGCTGCACCAGCGCTGCCGTGGTCTGGCCGGTATCCCAAAGTGCAGTTCCAAGCCATGTAGCCGCTTCCTTGTTCCCCTGCTCCTGTCGAAGCGCCTTCTGTAGATACGGCAGGGAACGCTCGGGATGGCGCAGCTTGACATAATCGATTCCGAGGAGGAGATCGACACCGCGAAGGTCCGGCTTCAAAGTAAGCGCCTTCTTCAAGGCTTGGGTCGACTCCTCGAAATGGCCGTCCACCTGGTAGACAAGACCAAGGTCCGCGTACAACTCGGCAATCGCAGGTTGCAGTCGAATCGCCGCTTGATACTCTCGGATCGCTTTGTCCAAATCACCCGCCGTCTGTGCCTGGCGTGCTGCCGCGAAATGCCGCTTGAGTTCGGCATCGCTATCCTGCGCTCGAATAGCCGAGTGTTCGGCAAAAATGCTCCAGAGAGCGATCCATGCGAAAACGCGAAATAGACGAACACCTTCTAGCATGTCGATTAGCGTATTCTATATTCTCTTGGCCTCTTAGCGAGCCATTGAAATGAACCCTCAAAACACGATTTTCAGACTGGCCTGCAATAAGCGTTGGCCAATTGCATTCGACGCTAACCCGAAGTTAGGATCCCCGACGTTCTCGTTAAATCCGGTAAACCGATGACGATTGAACGCATTGAAGAAATCCATTCGCAGTGTTGCTTTCAGGCGCTCACCCATAGAGAAAGCCTTAGACGCTGTTAAGTCTTCGTTCAACGTCGCGAATTCTCGGACGTTTAACTCGCGTGGGGCGTCTCCGAATGTAAAGTTCGGCGCCTCAGTAAATGCAGCCGGGTTGAAGCGGCGGCTCACACCATAAACGAAATCGCCATTAGCCGACACACCGTTGGCGTTTACGCCCGCGGCAACGTTCGGACGTCCACAATTCACCGTGCAGACGTTTCCGACGGGGGTGAAACTACCCGAGTTCCATTGATAGTTATCCACAGTCAGTGGGAGCCCCGCCTGATAAGTTTGATTTCCTCCGACGGACCATCCTCCTACAACAGCGTTCACCAAGCCTCCTTTGTCCAGAAACTTCTTGCCCTTACCGACTGGAAGATCGTACACGTAAGAGACGAGGAAGCTCTGCGGAATATCGAGATAGCTGAGAGCCTTTTCGGCTTTTGCATTGTAGGAATTCTGGGCGAAATTGCCGTTACCCGCAGACCAGCTCGCCTGATACGGGTACTGCGAATCCGCATTAGTCAGATTCTTGGACCAGGTGTAACTTGCTAACATGCTCAACCCGTTAGAGAATCTTTTCTGAAGCTTGGTTTGCAGGGCTTCGTAGCTATAAAAGCCCCACGGCATGGCTGAAAGAGAGCCGTCCAGCTGGCTGCCTCCCGTGTACTGCGGAAATGGCCGCAGCGCTTGTGCCACAGTGCCGGTAAAACCCGAAAACGGCGCGGCAACAGGAGTTTTTCCAGCACAAGCCGAATTAGTCGCTTGCTGAGTGATGTCGACCAGCAAGCAGTTTCCGTAAGAGAGGTATTTAGGATTCAGTTGATTCGGATCCTGGGTGGCAGCTTGCAAATGGTCGCCATGTGCGCCGACGTAAGCTACATCGAGCATCAAGTTATTTGCAAGTTGTCGCTGGATGTCGAATGTCCAGTTCATTGTCTTGCCCGGATAGGCGGTATCGGTCTGAATTACGTTCGGCGATTGCCCGTTATAACCGGCTGGATCGGTGAACGGAGGATAGGTACCCTGGTATCCGTTGATCTTACTGATCTGAAAAATGGTGGCATATGGGTTACCGCCATAGGGCGCGGTGTATCCGCCAAAAAAGCCAAAGCTATCGGAATCGGCAAACCCAGAAATCTTGAGAGCGTCGTAATAAATCCCATAGCCGGCTCGAATCACAGTTTTTTCGTCGACCTGATAGGCCAGCCCGATGCGCGGACCAAACGAGTGGTAGTAAGTCTTCTGTGGGCCCGTACAGTTACACAATCCAGGGCCGTAACCCGCGTACTCGTACGCACCCGGTAGGTTCCCCGCGCCAGGATTAGGCAACGTTTCGTTCAGCCAGGAGAGTCGATTGTGGGCTTCGACGGTGGGCAGCGGAATCTCATATCGAAAGCCAAGATTTAAGGTAAGTTTTCTATTTACCTTCCAGTCATCCTGGGCGTACATCCCGTAGTATCTGGCTCGCAGCCCGATAGCTCTCCCCAACTCTGTATCTTCAGCGCTAGGCCCGGATAGGTTCCCAAGAAAAAACGTTGCATATGACAGTCCGGAGTTCGGGTCGCCCGGCGTACCCGTGTTTTGCTGGCCAAAGCCATAGGAACCGCCTGTGTGCTGGCCACGTTGGGTATTGAATTGTTGCCTTCGAATATCAAAGCCGAATTTAAGGCTGTGGGCGCCCTTGACCCAGTTCAGGCTATCGTCATATTGGAAGTCGTTATCGGCAAAATTGGAGATGGTCGGGTTTGGTCCAACGCTAGTGTTTGGTCCCCAAGCGTCGAGTGACAGACTAGGAAACATGGTGTTTTGCTGGCCGGTGTTGAGGCCAAGCAAGGACTTCCAATCTTTGTTGTAAGTCGCCTCGCCATTATCTTCGGTTCGGTATCGCCGGCTAAATCCTACGTCGGCGTGATTCACTATGTTGGGCGATATCGTGTAATCATAAGCAAGGCGCGCATAGTCGGACCACTGGCTGGCCCATATGCTGGTGAAGTTTTCACCCAAGCTTTGAGTGGTAAGTCTGGGACGCCCGTCGTGACTGTACATAGCAGAGATTTTTTGCTTCTCGGAAATGCTCTCATCAACCTTTGCTGTGTAGATGTTCGCTCCGACTGTATTAGCAGTGGTATTGAAGAAGTTGTCGATCACGTCGTTAGTCTGGGCGACGGGAAGGTACTTCATCATGTTCTGGGTGACCGGATCGGCTTGGCTCATCGGGATGATGTTCCCCGGGTATGGCGCGCCGGTACTTGGGTTATACAGCTGGTGAGGTACGAAAGTTTGGCCAAATCTTGTCTCCCCGCGCAGCAGGGCGGAAAAGTCCCCATGTTGAAAGGCCGGTAACGGCAGGGTGTTGTAGGTGGCGCTGCTATTGCTGTACCGATAACCTTCGTAATTGAACATGAAGAAGCTTCTATCTTTGCCGTTGTAAATTTTAGGAATTCGAATGGGACCGGAGAGCTGCCCTCCAAAATCGTTCTGCCTATCGGTAGGCCGGCCGGCTCCCGTGTAGTTGTTAATCCATCCCGCGCTATCCAACACAGTATTTCTGAGAATTTCATAAGCCGTGCCGTGTAATTGATTTGTGCCGGATTTCACAACAAGATCGACCAGACCGCCGGATGTCCGCCCGTATTCCGCCGGAAACGTGCCCGTCAAAACTTTAAACTCACTCACCGCTTCCATGCTTACACCATAATTTTGCTGAACGTTGGGAGAAGCATACTCGATACTGACCCCGTCAATGAGAACGTCTGCCCCGTCTTGCTGGCCGCCATTTACCTTGAATTGGCCATGCGTGGTGGGATCGTTTGCCACTGTACCCGAGAAGCCAGGGGTTAGCGTCACGAAATTCAGGGGGCTGCGAACTTGATTGCTTAAGGGCAGCGGCAGGTCCAGATTCAGCCGTGAATCGACCGACGTACCGATATCCGAGGTCTCGGATTGAATCTGTTGAACGTCACCATGGATGGTTACCACCTCCGATGTCCCGCCTAGTTGCAGTCCGATATTTACTGTTGAAGTATTCCCAATACTGACGGTAATGCCTGTCTGATCGAACTCCTTGAAGCCTGGCGCGGTTACCTTTACGTCGTAAGTCCCGTTGGGTAACTCAGGCACTGTAAAAACGCCCGCCTCCGTCGTGACTGTATTAGATGCCACGCGCGTCCCTTCATTGGTCACGATTACGTTCGCCTTCGGGACAAGAGCCCCGCCCGGATCGACCACCGTGCCCGTCAGCGTGCCCGTTCCCTGAGACCACCCCGCTGTCGCGCACAACAATAGAGTCGCTAGACTAAATAAGCCCACCGAGAACCGTTTAGTCGCCAAATCGGATTTCCTCGAACCAAGTTTTAACGACGCTTTTGCCTCGACCAAACGACGTAACATAAAGAACACTCCTCGAACGTACTTAGATCACAAACGCGATGATGAGCTGAACCGGACCAGCGTAAAAACCGACCCATCTGCTTACCTTTGAACATGCAGCTTCAGAAGTTCCCATCTGAACTCCATTTATATGGACCTGGCGAGTGACACTATACTGCTTCCAGGAAATCTGTCAAGCGTTTTTAATGTTTTTTTCAGATCCCGATAGTCTGGCGTGTTAGTCCTTTCAATTCGAATCTCACAGCACGAGATATTCGTTGACTAGCGAAGGAAACTAAGTTACTTGTGTGGGGAGGTATAAGCGTGAAGAAGAAACTCGCTGCATGCTGCATCGCTGTGATGGCGATCGCGTGCGAGCTCAACGCAGCTGATAAGATCCGCGTTTTGGTATTAACAGGCAACTCGGATTGGTCCCACCCGTGGGAAGGGACAGCACCCTTTATGCAAGGTGTTCTTATCGACTCAGGACGATTCGATGTGAAGCTCGAAGAAGAGGTACGAGGTATTACGGCAGCAACTCTCGCCAACTACGACGTTCTTCTCGATTACTACTACGGACCCCGTTGGGGTGACACGACCGAGCGTGCAGTTGAAGAATTTGTTCGTTCCGGCAAGGGCATGATCGCCGTACACGGTGTCACGTACGGACCTTTTTTCGGACAAGCCGGTGGAAGCTCGACCGAGCCGCGCCGGATGGAGGGGGAACCCTGGCCCGCTTTTGCCGACATGCTGGGAATGACTTGGAAGCTGGAGAACATCGGACACGCTAAGCGGCATATTTTCGCCGTGAACTGGGTGGATGTAGATCACCCGATCAGCCGCGGATTACCGCCGACTTTTGTGGCGAATGACGAACTCTACCACAAAATCGATCTCAGGCCGAACGCTCATGTTCTCGCCACAGCATACGACGATCCAAGGATTCCGGGCGGAACCGGAAACACCGAACCGGTGATCTGGAGTGTCCCATATGGCCAAGGCAGAGTTGTGATGATGGTTCTCGGCCATGATCTTCTGGCGATGAGTCAACCCGGCTTTATGGATGCCTTAACGAGAGGAGCCGAATGGTGCGCGACCGGAAATGTATTGCCTAACGCTAGAACAATGGCGCCGGCTACCAGCATGCCCGCTCCCACACACAAGCAATGATCCGTTACTGATCCCGCCGAGCCGGCAAATTCTTCCCCAAGAACTCATGCGGGACGTAACGTGCCGGCGCCGAAGATCTTCCCTGCAATATCGGCATTCCGAAGCTAACTAACTCTGGACCGTATAGGTCCGGACGAAACGAAACAGTTCCGATACAAGCGCTTTGCGGGTCGGCGATAACCTCCGTCATTTCCGAACTCCCGCCATGACCTACGATCGCGATCTCCTGATTTCGTCTCGCCTGGGCAGCGGCTTGCGCTGCACCGATCGCGCTCTCGTCATTGATCCCGGCAACCAGAACTCGCCTTGCCTTGCGCTGGCTTAGAAACTCTTCTACGGCCGCCTTCGCCGTCGGCTTGTCGCCGCCACCGTCGATGTGATGCACCGAGTGTTTGGGGAGCGGCCCCAGGCGTTCTTCAACTCCTTTCAGTACCCCAACAAGCCGGCTCTGAACGGTCCTTCCGGCGCGAGGCGACTCAAGAAGCACCAGCAGGTCGACCCGCCCCAACCAGTGTTTCGTCGCGTACTCCGCCAAAGCCATTCCTGCGCAAAATCCCGCGCGGTAGTTGTCCACGCCGAAATAAAGAGTGCCGTGATGGGGATTTACAACAGAGATGAGAGGAATTCCCGATCGAGAAAAAATGTCCGCGATCACCGGTGCAACCTGCTCAAAAAGCTGGAATTCTATGGCAAGGTCGATTTTGTCTTTCACCATCGCCTCGGCGTTTCTGATCGCCGTATCGGCATCTCGATCGTTGTCCCAAATCACAAGATCGATCCCCGCGGCTGAGCTTGCCTTTTCCAGGCTTCTTTGAATCTCGACAGCAAGAGAAATCCGCATCGAGAGATTCGCAAAGCCCAACTTCAGGCTTCTTCGCATCCGATTTAGTCGATATACTCGGCCAGACTGCTGAAGGTAATTGCGGCATACGAGAGTGTGCAAAATTCTATACGCGGTCGTATGGGGTATCTTTGTACGCCTGACAACTTCCTCCAAGCTCAACCATTCCGCAGCAGAGCTGAAGCAATCTAAAAGATCGATCGTCTTCCCAACTATCGGAACCCAGTATTTATCTGTTTCCCGATTACCTTCGGCGATTCCGGCTTTCAAGTTCGACTTCATGGTCAGAAACTCCTTGACAGATCTTGGGAACTCAGTATATTAGCTAATCGCTACACTAGCTGAAAAAAGTTCATAAGGGAAATGTTAGTCGAAGCCGCGATGGCAAGCAAGCCACCTCTCCAGGAACTCCTTGGCGCTGTTCAACTCGTCCTGATGGACGTAGACGGAGTACTAACCGATGGGAGGTTTTACCTCTTACCGGATCCGAGTTCGCCCGAACGGAATGTCGAGACGAAGGCCTTCGATTCTCAGGACGGGCTGGCACTGCAGTGGTTGCGGCAATTCGGTATTTCAGCAGGTCTCATCAGCGGGCGTGAGTCGGCGGCTACTGCCGAACGGGCCCGTAGTGCCGGTTTTCGGTTTGTCTATCAGGGCCATCTTGAGAAGAAAGCGATCCTCGAGGAGATCCTCATCGATTCTGGGCTCGATTCCAAATCCATCTTGTACATCGGTGACGACCTGACTGACATCGTCGTCATGCGTCGCGTGGGTGTGGCGATCGCTGTTGCAAACGCTCGGCCCCACGTCAAGAAGTTCGCTCACTATGTCACGACTGCCGCGGGCGGTGCTGGCGCGGTCCGCGAAGTCATAGAACTCCTGCTGGAGGCCAAGGGACTTTTGCCGGAACTGCTCGCGCGCTACGACGCCATCGAATAACTCCGGAGAACGCAAATGAAGCTACTCTTTTTTGTTTTCACTATTTTCTTGGGAATCGTGCTCGCCGTCCATCTAGCGATGAACGGAAAAGTAGGCAGCACGTTGAGCAACCCGAGAGTGGCAAATGCCTTGTTCTGGTGTATCGGAGCCGCTACGGCTGTAATCATTGGACTAACGGGTTGGCGCTCAAATGCGCTAGACGGACTTAAAAACGTGCATCCCTTGTTGCTTACGGCTGGCGCGCTCGGGGCGTGTCTGGTTTTCGCCATCGCTTGGCTGATCCCTCAAGTTGGCGCAAGGGCGATGTTCATCACCTTAATCGCCGGGCAGGTCTTCGGGGGAATGATTCTCTCTCACTACGGCTGGCTAGGCTCTCCAATCCAGCGAGTTTCATTGACTAACATGCTAGGAGCGTTAGTCATGATAGGGGGCGTTGTCCTGGCGACTTACAGCCGCTAACGCGAGTGGCCGCAGTTAGAGCACAGTGGATTGCATGGAGAAATTGTCTTGCAAACGGTAAAGCTGGGTAAGTCCAACATCGAGGTGAGTGCTCTGGCCATGGGCACCGACCTGATTGGCAGCAAGATCAACCGTCAACGTTCCTTCGAGCTGTTCGATTTCTTTAGTGAGAGTGGTGGGACGCTTCTCGATTCAGCTAACTTTTATGCGAGCTGGTTTCCTGGCTGCCAAGGCGGCGAAAGTGAAACGACCATTGGCGATTGGATGCGGGAACGGAGCAATCGTGACCAAATGGTGATTTCGTCGAAGCTTGCGTTTGACTATCCGGGATCGCCAGGCGGTTTAAGCGCTGCGGAGATCGAGCGTGAGTGCGAGAAGAGCTTGCGAAGGCTTCAGACGGACCGAATCGATATCTATCAGGCCCACCGGGATGATCGTAACACGCCTATTGAGGAAACAATGGCCGCCTTCGAACGGCTTATCAAGGCAGGTAAAATTCGCGCAGCGGGGGCAAGCAATCTTCAGTTGTGGCGGATTGCCGAAGCTAATGTCATCAGCCGCCTGAATGGCTGGGACGGCTACACCGTGGTTGAGCAAAAGTACACCTATCTTCGCCCTCGCCACGGGGCAGATTTCGGCCCACAAATCTTTATCAGCGAAGAAATGAAAGATTACGCGCGGGCCCACGGATTGTTGCTGGTCGGTTACTCAGTGCTTTTGCAAGCTGCTTACACGCGCTCCGATCGTGAGCTGCCTCGCCAATTCGCCGGTCCTGATTCGGACTCGCGCTTAACGGCTTTGCAAGAAACAGCTCGTGAACTCGGCTGCACCCCTAATCAACTGGTCATCGCGTGGATGCGGCAGAGCGATCCCGCCATCTTGCCCATCATTGCCGGCAGCCAAGTGGAGCAACTGGCCGAAAACATCGCAGCTCTCAAAATCACGCTTACCGAGGATCAGATGCAGCGCCTCGATACGGCGGGTAATCCAGTAATCGAAACAGCATGGCTGCAGCCAACGTAAAAACAATGCCTAGAATTTGCAGCATCTTACTAGCAACAGTAATGATGTTTCTCGTTCGAGGCACACCAGCGGTAAGCGCCCAAAGCAACCCAAGCGCTGCCTCTGTCGAGCGAGGCAAAATCGTTTTCGGAGCGAATTGCGCATTCTGCCACGGCTCGCAGGCAACCGGAACAGAGCAGGCGCCCAGCTTAGTCCGCAGCCCTCTAGTCCGTCAGGATGTGAACGGTAACGTGCTAACGCCCGTGATTAAGGCCGGCCGCCCTACATTAGGCATGCCATCGTTTGCCTCTCTATCCCCAGAACAGATCGCAAACATCATCGCTTTTCTGCATGCGCGCGCGGCAGAGGCTCGAGGCCGCGGCGTTTCTGAATCGGCTCTTTTGGTGGGCGACGCGAACGAGGGCAAAACCTATTTCACCCATGGCGGTGGCTGTACCGGCTGTCACTCTGCAACCGGAGACCTGGCGCACATTGGAACCAAGTACTCTCCGTTGAACCTCACAATGTCATTCCTCACACCTGCTTCGAGACCGTTGCAAGCGAAAGTCACTCTTCCGTCGGGCGAGACCGTCTCTGGAACGGTCGATTACATCGACGAGTTCGCGGTCACTCTAACAGACGCTTCTGGTGAACATCACACCTGGTTCCGCGATGCCCTGCGATCAGTCGCTGTTATCGATCCGCTGGCCGCCCATCAGGAGTTGCTCGCAAAGTATACAGATGCTGATATTCACAACCTGCTCGCGTACCTGGTTACCTTAAAATGAACCGGCGCAGATTCTTATTTTCGCTTTTGTGCCTGGTACTGTTGCCGCTTAGGCTACGCGCCCAGTTACTCGATCCGGCTGCGCTCAAAAAGCTACCGACAGATACTTGGCCGACCTATAACGGGGATTACTCGGGTCAGCGTCATAGTCCACTCAAGCAAATCAACGCAAGCAACGTCAGATCTCTTCAACTGCTGTGGACGCACCGCGTAGACTTCGGCGCTGAATCCTTTGCTCAGCAAGCAAGCGAAGGAAGAAGAATCAAGGCCACACCGCTGCTCGTGAATGGCGTGTTGTACTTCTCGATTACCGATAACGTCTGGGCCGTGGACGCGCGCTCCGGCCGTGAACTTTGGCACTATGCGTGGCCCAACAATAAAGCCATTCATGTTGCGAACCGGGGTCTCGGCATGTACGGCAATTGGCTCTTCTTCATGACGCCGGACAACTACCTCGTGTCACTCTATGCGAAAGACGGGAAAGAGCGTTGGAAGGTGCAAGTCGCCGATGTGAACCGCGATTTCTTTTCTTCCATTGCGCCGATGGTTATAGGCAATCACGTCATCGTCGCACCCGGGAACAACGACGATATCAGAGCTTGGCTTGAATCGCGCGACCCGGAAACCGGCGCTTTGCAATGGCGCTGGTGGGTCGATCCCGATCCAGGTGAGCCCGGTTCGGAGACCTGGACAGACGACGAGACCATGAAGAAAGGCGGCGGCTTTCCCTGGCTCAACGGAACCTACGACCCTGATCTGAATCTTTATTATTTCGGCACCGGCAACGGTGTGCCGGAACATAGACCTCCTCATCCGACACCCACCGGAGATAGTCTTTACACCGCATCTATCATTGCACTGAATCCGGATACCGGAAAGATGGCGTGGGCTTATCAGGTAACACCTCACGATACGCATGATTACGATGCTGCCCAGACCCCTATCCTTTTCGATGGTGAGTTCAACGGTCAACAACACAAGCTACTGGCGCAAGTATCGCGAAACGGCTACTTTTTTCTCCTGGACCGTGTCACCGGCAAAAGTCTGTTGACAACCAAATACATGCCTGAGACAAACTGGGCCAAGGGCATCGATGCGCAAGGGCATCCCATTCCGGACTACGAAAAAGATTCCAGCCCTAAGGGCGCATTGGTTTCACCTTATCCAATCGGAGCGACGAACTGGTGGCCCCCATCTTACGATCCCAAGCGCGGTTTAATTTTTGTCAATGCTGCAAGGACCTGGTCCTTCTTCACGACTGCGGGTTTCGCACGCATGCGTTTTCCTCCTCAATACGTACTTGAGGCGATCGATTACAAAACAGGAAAAGTGATTTGGACGCACGAATTAGGAGACAAGAGCGGAGTTCTTATCTCGGGCTTGCTGACGACGGAAGGAGATCTTTTGTTCGGCGCCGATTCGCTGGGTAACTTCCTTGCCGTCGACCCGGATTCCGGCAAAACTCTGTGGCACGTCTACCTTGACCAATTCGTTACGAACGCTCCCATGACCTACGAGCTCGATGAACGGCAGTATGTGGTAGTGGCAGCAAACGATACGCTCTACGCGTTTGCTCTGCCGCGATGAAAGACGGAATCTATTCGTGCGGAGAAGAAAGAAGAACCGGTGAAAAGCTCGAAAATACTTCGCTCAACATTTCTCGCGTTGCTTCTGTTTACTGCCCTCTATTCTGTAAGAGCGGGCAAATCACAAACACCACCTGATAACCCGTGGCCCGGAAAGAAAAAGCTGCTTGCTATCGCCGATCCTCAGGAATGGTACTCCTCTTCTGGATATCATCACGATTCCGCGTCGCATACACTCGCCACAATTGAGCGCTTGGGACGCGAAACGGGCGATTGGGTGACTGTCATCCGCACGGATATGCGCCTCCTGACCAAGCAGCGTATGGAGGGCCACAACGTCCGAACTCTGGACGACTTCGACGCAATCTTTTATATGGGCGAAGGTCCCTGGAACATCTCGGACCAGCAGAAGGCCGATCTGCTCTCTTTTGTTCACGAAGACGGGAAAGGATTTGTCGCCGGACACGCGGGCAATGGGGGACACCTGCTTCTATGGCCCGAGTACGCCCAGATGATTGGTGGAAACCTGGTCGGCGAATTTCCGAGCGCGAACATGCCGATCATCGTGGAGGATCCTAGTTTTCCGGGTGTAAACGGTTTTCCTCACGAGTTCACTTTCAAAGACCAGTACACGATCGTCGGGCCCAACTACTCGCGCGAGATAGATGACGTCATTATGCGTCTCGATTCGAGTAAATTCAAAGCTACTTTCGACGCCCTTCGACCTGAGAAAGATTTTGGCCGACCAGTTAGTCAGGAGCAGTTTCAGGGACTTTTTACCAAGCTTGCGGCGCTTCGGCCAGATGGAGACTTTCCCATTGTATGGGCAAAACACTACGGCAAAGGACGCGTCTGGTATTCAACTTTCGGACATCTTGAGCCGACGATGGACGACAAGCGTATCCAGGAAATGTATATCGGCGCAATCAGATGGGCATTGGGCCTGACGAATGCGGATATTACACCTCATGCACGGCGGGCGGCAACTCCGTGACTTCAACCTGCATGAAGGAGCAAAGTCTTGACAGCTGACAAGCCGTATACACCGCCCAACGAAATGCCTCCGGCCCAAATCCCCAAAGTGCTCGTGGGTCAAAAGGCACTCATTACCGGAGCGAGCAAAGGGCTTGGCCAAGCGATGGCGATCGGATTCGCTCAGGCGGGGGCGGATGTGCTGGTCAATTACAGCTCAGATGAAGAAGGCGCGCGCCACACCGCCAGAACCATCGAAGAGCACGGCCGAAAGGCATCGATCTTCAAAGCGGATGTTGCCGAGGAAAAAGAAGTGCAGGCCATGTTCGAACACATGCAAAGGAAGTTCGGCCGAATTGACATCTGTGTTCCGAACTCTGCAGTTCAACTCAATGCGCCCGTAGATGAAATGACCCTGGAGCAGTGGCAGGGCGTAATCAACGTGAACCTCACCGGTGTATTTCTTTGTGCGCGGGAAGCTATCCGGGCATTTAAGCGCCAGGGCATCGACCGTTCGATCTCTTATGCTTGCGGAAAGCTGATCATGATGAGCTCGGTGCATGACATCATTCCCTGGGAAGGCCATGCCAACTACGCCGCTGCAAAAGGCGGTCTGATGCTTTTCATGAAGAGTCTTGCGCAGGAGGTCGCTCATCTCAGGATCCGCGTCAACGCCATATCGCCGGGGGCAATTCGCACGCCCATGAATATAGAAAAGCTGACCTCGCCAGATGTCTTCAACTCGGTTTTGCTGAAACTCATCCCCTCCAAGCGGATCGGCGAGCCGGAAGATGTGGCGCGAGCCGCAGTGTGGCTGGCCTCCGATCAATCCGATTATGTTCAGGGCACAACGATCTACCTCGATGGCGGAATGACGCTGTATCCGGGTTTCATTGGAGCGGGATGACTAAGTTGGAAGAAAGATTGGAGATCGAAGTGATTATGGGAGCGGCAATGCTGGGTCGATCTTCACGTCAAATGGAAATCATGCGCGCAAGTTTCGTTACAGGCGCCGGCCGGTAACATCGGAATCAACGTCGGTCCAGCGGCACCTATGGCGTATTTTTCTTTTAAGTTTCTGAAAAGATAGCTTTATGGGTGTGCTCCATGGGTCAAGGTAAAAGATGGCGTGGCGTTCTACACAGATAAAAAGGTTGTCATTGAACGATGGCCGAAGGAATGGTCTCGGAAGTTTTGAGCGAAAGCCGTCACGAACGGACGAGGAATCCGAGAAATGAAGGCTGTAGTCAAATACGCGCCCGGCGAAGGAAATGTCGATCTTCTCGATGTAGAAGAGCCTGCCTGCGGCGATAATCAGGTTAAGCTGGAGGTCGGGTACTGCGGCGTATGTGGAACAGACCTTCACGTTTTGCATGACACCTTCCGCAACTATCCGCCGGTTATCTTGGGTCACGAGTTCTCCGGCACGGTGATCGAAGTTGGGCGTAACATCTCATCTACGCGGCGAGGCGACAGAGTCACTGGACTGGGAGCAACGGCTGTAACATGCGGCGAGTGCACTTACTGCCGGTCCGGCTACTTCATCTTCTGCGCAAACCGGCGGGGTATGGGACATGGCGTGAATGGAGCCCTGACGCGCTACGTTGTGATGCGGCCAGATCAACTCTATAAAATACCGGACGGCTTTTCGTTAGAAGAAGCCGCCATCAGCGAACCCTTTGCCGCCGCAGTCCAAGCTGTTACCGAAGTTACCAATGTGCGTATTGGTGAGACGGCGCTAGTGTCCGGACCCGGACCCATCGGGCTCTTGTGTCTTAAGCTGCTGGTAGCCGAAGGCATCGAAACGATCGTCGCCGGCGCTGCCGGGGACAACGGCCGCTTGGAAGCAGCGCGTCACATAGGAGCAGCGGCAACGGTGAACGTGGGCGAGCAGAAGCTTTCCGACTTCATTGCCGATCGAACGCACGGCGTCGGGGTAGATGTCGCACTGGAATGCGCCGGTCATGCAAGCTCGGTGCGTGGCTGCATCGAATCGCTGCGTCCCATGGGCAGATACACGCAAGTAGGTATCTCCGGTCAGGATATCCAGTTTCCCATCGATCAGGTGTTCTATAAGCAGCTCACTCTCCGCGGCTCCATCTGTTACACCACGCGCACTTGGGATCGTATGATGCGGATCTTTGAGCAAGGCCGGATCCGGCTCGACGATCTGGTTTCAACCAAACTGCCGATCTCGGAATGGCGCACCGCCTTCGATCTTTGCGCAGGCAAAAAAGCACTCAAGGTACTCATGTATCCGGTCACATGAGGGACCTGCAGGAGTAATCCATGACGAATCAGGCAACACTTCGAGATACAGCGACAACTTACAAAAGTCCGCTGTATGAGATGACACATACCACCCCGACATGCCTTTGGAACGACTCCGCCACCTTGTCGGAGCTGACATACGCAATTGAGCATGGGGCAGTAGGGGCAACGTGTAATCCGGTCATCGTTCTGGACGCACTGAAGAAAGAAACGCATCTTTGGAACGAAAGAATCTTGAGTCTGGCGAAAGAAATGCCAGCCGCTACAGAGGATGAGATCGGCTGGGCTGTGGTGGAGGAGATCTCGGCAGTAAGAGCGCGGTTGCTCCGGCCGATCTTCGACGAACAGCGCGGAAAAAACGGGCGTTTGTCGATTCAAACGGATCCACGCCATTACCGGAATACGGAGGCACTAGTGAACCAAGGACTCGCCTTCGATAAACTGGCTCCCAACATGATCGTCAAGATCCCGGTGACTTGCGCCGGCGTGCCTGCCATTGAGGAGCTAACCTATCGAGGTGTGAGTATCAATGCAACGGTCTCTTTTTCTTTGCCCCAATGCATTGCAGTTGCAGAGGCAGTAGAGCGTGGTCTTAAAAAACGCGAACAGGAGGGCAAAGACGTCTCCGCAATCAGTTCTGTGTGCACGATCATGGTGGGTCGTCTCGATGACTGGCTAAAAATGGTAGCGGAGAAGCGTGACATCATCCTGGAGCCGGGCTATCTCGAATGGGCCGGAGTCGCGGTTTTTAAAAAAGCTTACAGCATTTTTCAAGAGCGGGGCTATCGGATACGACTGCTCTCGGCCGCCTTCCGCAACCACATGCATTGGAGCGAGTTCATCGGTGGTGACGTGGTGATTTCGCCTCCCTATAAGTGGCAACTCCGTTTCAATGCGAGCGATGTAAAAGTCGAGTCACGAATCGACAAACCCATTGACGACCGAATCGTGCAAGAACTATCCAACAAGTTTCCCGATTTCCGCAAAGCGTACAGCGAGGATGGCATCGCGCCCGAAGAGTTCGACACCTTCGCCCCGACTGTGCGCACACTCCGGCAATTCGTCGAAGCTTGCCACGAACTGGACGCACGTGTTCGCGACCTGATGCTTCCCAACCCCGATCTCGCCATCTGATGAGAGAACGCCTATGAGTCAAGACAAGATTGGTTTCGGAAAACCAGGCAGCATTTCTAGCTCTGGGCGCAGGCAGTTCGGCCGTTTAGCCCTCGGCGGCATGTTAGGTGGAACAGCCGCGCTTATGACGCCGTCCGGTGCCGCTTTTGGATCGGTTCACAAGAATGCTCCCGGTATCAAACTCTGCGCTCAAAGCTCCGCGAAACCGACAGATGAGGAGCTTTTATTCCTGAAACAGATCGGCGCCGAGTACGTCAGCGTAGGCTCAACTCCCGACTTACGAACTGCCGAAGGTTTCTTGCAGATCAAGAAGCGCTACGCGGATGCCGGGATCACTGTGTGGAACATCGGTAACACGAGCGTTCACAACATGTCTGAAGTTACGCTCAATCTGCCGGGACGAGACGAGAAAATCGAGGAGTACAAGCAGTATCTTCGTAATCTTGGCAGAGCCGGAATTTACTATACGACTTACGCCCACATGGGCAATGGCATCTGGAGTAGCGGCACAGCTACAATTCGTGGAGCCTCGGCCAGGGAATTCGATATGACCAGCCCGAACAAAGTAGGCGTTTGGGATGGGAAAAAGTTCTATGAGCCGCTCTCTCACGGACGGGAGTTCTCTAAAGAAGAGATTTGGGACAACTACACCTATTTCATCAAACAGATTGTCCCCGTAGCGGAAGAGGTTAACGTCCGCATCGGCATTCATCCCGATGATCCTCCCGAGCCTGTGCTGGCGGGCGTTCCCCGTTGCATATTTGCCAACTTCGAAGGTTATAAGAGAGCGCTGGAAATCGCCAACAGCCCGAATGTTGGGATCTGTCTATGTTGTGGTACGTGGCTCGAAGGCGGCACTCAGCTCACGCATAAGAGCCCCGAAGAAATGATTCGCTACTTTGGCCCCGAAAAGATCTGGAAAATTCATTTCCGCAATGTCAGCGCGCCGCTTCCTCACTTCGTCGAGACTTTCATGGACAACGGCTATCACGACATGTACGGGATCATGAAAGCATTGGCGGATGTCCAATTCGATGGTATCGTGATACTCGACCACACTCCGAAACTGGTCGGCGATCACTATGCAGAGCAATCATATGGGTTCGCCTACATGAAAGCTTTGAAGAATCGCGCAATCGCCTAGCCCCCACTCGGGAGATTGCTCATTCCATATTCCATCCGTGGGTTAATGTCAGCGATTGCCCTGTTAAAACCAAAGTCTCCTGCGCGGCTAAATACAAGGCAGCTTCCGCCACCTCTTCGAGCGTCGTGAATTGGCCGTCCAAAGTGTCCTTCAACATCACTTTTTTTTGCACGTCCTCTTCTGAAATGCCGAGCACCTTTGCTTGCTCCGGAATTTGCCGTTCCACCAAAGGCGTGCGAACGAATCCGGGGCAAATGACATGCGCTCGAACTCCGTGAGCGGCACCCTCCTTAGCAACTGCCCGGCACAATCCCAGAATGCCGTGCTTAGCTGTAACGTATGGTGCCTTGAGAACCGAAGCAATCTTCGAATGCACCGATCCCATGTAGATGATAGAGCCGCCTCGGCCAGAAGCGTACATGTGGCGCAAACATGCACGCGAGGTGAGAAATGCTCCATCAAGATGTACGGCCAGGACCCGCTTCCATTCGCAAAATGGCAGCTGATCGAGCGCTGATATGTATTGGACACCGGCATTGCTCACCAGGATGTCGACCGTGCCGAACTCAGTCACCGTGCGCTCGACACCAGCCTCGACAGATTGTTCGTCAGTGACGTCCATGTACACTGGCAAAACCGGGACGCCGTTGGACCGTCCGATCTCGCCAGCCGTTTCTTCGGCCGCAGACTGATTCGAATCGGCTATAACCACGTGCACACCCTCGGCCGCAAAGGCCTGAGCGATTGCCCGCCCAATACCGGACGCGCCTCCCGTCACAATGGCAACTTTTCCGGCGAGCCGCATTCGCTTCATCTATCCGGAGCCGCGCACGAGAAGTTTGCTTGATCATCGCTACTACCCCATCCTCGATATCGCGCAACTTTCGGATATGGGCATAGCGGGCGCGTTCGCAGCGGAGAACCGGTATGCGCGCCGCTTGGAAATTGTGACGCAATGATCTTATCGGGCGCGCGGCCTTTCTCCACCCAATCGACTACTGCGCTAAGAGCGTCGAAGTGGTCAGGACCCACACCGCCGCCGCAATGTGTCATGCCCGGAACCATGAACAGCCTGTAGAAATCATCGAGTTTCTTTTCCGAAAAACGTGCAACCAATGCCTCGCGATACTGGATCGACTCGCCCGGAACTACCAACCAGTCGGACCACCCATGATAAATCAGGAGTTTATGACCGCGACCGCGAAACGCATCGAGGTTCGGACTGGTCGCATTGACAACCGATGCAAGTTTTTCGTCAACTGACGTGGACACTGCGATCGAAATCAAAGCTACGCCAGTTCCACTCACGACCGAATACCCAAGTGAAGATAGGTGCGTACGGAGGTTCCCCATTGGAAGTCGGGCCTAAATGTTCCCATCCAAGTTCGCTGCCCTTAGGAATGCCGGGATAGATCTGTTTTCCGGTGCGCGGATTCACCGGTCCCCTGTAAAGACGGCGGACAACTGCGACCTGCGCAGCAGTAAGACAGCTGTCGTTATCAGAACCGGAACATTGGACCGATGCCGGATCGAACGAACACTTTCTAGGATCGTCAATGATCCCGTCGACCACCCCGTCGAGCCCGTCGCACGCGGCCATCACGGCCGCCGCCAAAGGACGAAGCTTAGCGACCGGAATGTGATCTTCAGGCGCCCGCTGCGTCGAAACAAAGTTCCAGAGAATGCTCTCATGCACGCCGGTTCGATTGTTCGCCGGCGCACCACCTACGATCCCATCGTAGTCGTCCGGATAACGCTGCGCTTCCATCAACGCCTGCTCTCCTCCCGTTGAGCAACCGATGAAATAGCTGTACACAGCAGGGTGCGCATAGAAAGCGTCGACCAGGCGTTTGGCCTCGACCGTCATTTCGTGGGTGGCACGATAGCCCCAATCCTTCCAACGTTCGGGATGGCCAATAAAAGCCGTTGCATCTTCACCTGGCGGAGTAGCCATTCCCATATCTGTGTTCACCACCGCATACCCCGCCTTCACACCGTCAGCAAGAGATCCATAGGCGAGATTCCCGGCAAAACCTCCGTTCCCCGTCCCTTCCAGTCGCCCGTTCCAGTTCGCCTCCGGCATCCACAGTTCTATGCGTATCGCGGACTCAGCTGACGGGCGAAGGACTGCAGCGACACGACAGAACGCGGGTAATCCGTCGATCGTCTTCCCGTTCGGAGGAGTGAAAACGCCGGATCGCACGACTTCGGCTTTCGTAATAGCGGTGACTGCAGTCGCGAGTTGACCAATATGCTCGCAATTGTAAGCGCCGATCGCCGGCCAACAAGCCAACAGAAAAATAGTCGCTGCCCCACGACGCCTTGTCATTGTTGATGGCTGCTCAAAGACGTGAGCTTTTGATGCAGGTCACGCTCCGCTTTCGCTCGATCAGGCTCGCCGAGCCGTTCGTAAACACGGGCGAGGTGGTAATGGGGCTCGGGTTGATTTGGAGCAAGGCCGATGCTCGCCCGCAGCTCTTCCGCAGATTCGCGATACTTGTGTTGACTTGCAAGCAGCACTCCTAACTCGTAATGGGATTCCCAGTCGCTTGCATCCGATTTGATGGATAGGCGGAGCAAAGGCTCTGCCTTGTCACTCTTACTATCTGCTGCCAACAGAGCCTTCGCGAGAAGCAGCTGTGCTTTGGCATTCCCGCCATCTCGCGCGAGCCATTCCTGATAGTCTCGCGTTATCTCAGGAAGGTACGCCCCAGCCTGGTCGAGCATGCGCCCGAGAAACAAATAGGGTTGGGAAGCCTGAGGGTCAATCCGAATCACGTTGAGAAACGCGACAATACTCTCCTCGAATCTCCTCTGCCCATAACGTGCTACTCCGAACGCCAACATCATCTGAGAATCGCTCGGATGCTTTGCCATCACCGCGCTAGCCACATCGGCCGCCCCGGTAAAGTCAGCTTGTTTAAGCAGGAATTGCACCCAGTCAAAAGCAATCTGCCCGTTGTCTTTATCCATCTCCCAAGCTGACCGGAGATGACTCTCGGCTTCCGCCTGCTCTCCGTTGGCAATGAGAGCTTGCCCCAACAAATCCTCGTTCAAAGCCGATGGATTTTTGGCTTGTGCCTTGCGAGCCAATTCCAGACCCGTTTTGAACTGGCCCGCCTTAAGATAAAGTTCGGCAGTGCGACTCAGCGCCTGAGGGTCCGCATTCGCACTCCCCGCAAACCGTCCCTCCATCTGCGCCGCCCGTGAGAACTGCCCCGATTCGGAGTAGTACATCGCGAGCGCGTGACAAACAACCGGGTTATGGCCTCCCGTACTCTCGGCGTTCTTAGCCGCGGAGGAAGCCAGACGTGTTTCTTTCGCTCTCCAGTACGCCTCTGCTAAAGCGCTCCAGACGTATGGATTCCCGGGTTCCAGACGGGAAGCTTGCTCCAGATCCGAACGTGCTTCTTGAATCTGTCCTTGTTTCAGAGCGACAAGAGCATGCTTGAGAAGAACTGCCGCGCTTTGAGGCTCGACGGGCAGCAACAGAAGCAAGCAGAAGAAGCAACTACTCACCAATACCACGATCGAAGCAGAAGAAGCCCGTCCGACGTTTCGGACGGGCTTATGCGATTAGAATTGAAGTCGCAGTTGGAACTGAATGTGGCGTTCGCTTCCGGACTGCGTACTGGTGACTCTGCCGAAATTCGCATCCTGCAAACCCTGGTCGGGAATGGAGAACTGCGAGGTATTGAATACATTCGTACCCTCAGCACGGAACTGAAGAGCGAAGCGCTCGGTGAAAGCAAAGTTCTTGAAGATTGAAAAATCGAGCGTACGAGTCGGCGGTCCGTTGTTAGTTTGTAAGCCAAGATTGCCCTGTGAAAGCGGTGACGGCGGCCCGAAATTCGCTGTGTTGAACCATTCGCTCGGCCTTCGACCGCCAGGAGGTGCATCATTCGGATGGCCCGCAATAAGGTCAGGTCCGCATCCTGCTTCAGCGCCAGACTCTAACTGGCAGCCGCTCGCGTAAATCGTATACGGCTGGCCTGTTCGCAAACTCAGAACGCCGTTAACCTGCCAATTGCCGGCTATGGTCTGCACAGCGCGGTTCAAGTTTCCGCCGTACTGTTTGCCCTTCCCGAACGGAATCTCGTAATTGAAGACCGTCGTAAAGTTGTGCCTGATATCCCACGACGCGCTTGTGTAAGAAGCGTTATAGTTTAACGGGTCAATGTTGTACAGACCGTTGGAACCAGAAAGAGTCGTGCCACTATCTGCCAACGCATGCCCGTAAGTGTACGCAGCCTGGAATTGGAGACCGCTTGTTAGCCGCTTCTGCAAGGAAGCGGTCATCGCGTTGTAGTTCCCCACCCCGAAAGTTGCAGTTCCTGAAACATTGCCGACATCCGGCTGGAGACGCAAAGCATTACAGGTGATGCTCGAATTCGTGGTGAAAACATTCGGACAGGCATTCGGATCCGGTTGCAAGAGCTGGTGAGCTTGATGATTCCCCTGGTATCCAACTTGGGCGACCATCTGCCCGGGAAGCTCGTGCTGAACCGAAAGGTTCCACTCCTGAACCAGCGGATTGCGGAAATCAGTCGCCACACTTCGAAACTGCAAAGATGAAACCGGAAATCCATTGAAATACGTTAAGTGGGTAACCGACCGAGACGCCACCGGTTGCCGCCCCGCCTGCAAAGAACGGGTCGGGTTGGAACGAACCAACACCAGCCGGGCGGTTCAACTGCGGAGACAAATTGAATGGAGCCGATTCACCGCGATTCGGGTTGCCTCCCTGGTTCTCTTCGCCGCCGTAAAACATACCGAAATATCCCCGAATCACGGTTTTCTCAACCACGTTGTATGCAAAACCGAGCCGCGGACCGATATCCGTCTTGTCCCACGGAATCAGATAGGGGCTCACCTGCCCACGCGATACTTTGACGTTTGGAAACAAGCGCAGGGAATTGGATGCCGTTGATACTTGCCGGTGTATTGAAGTTTGGCGGTAACGGCGCATCCTGATTTCGTCCTCTGGGAATGTACAGCGTCGAATCCTGTAAAACGTAATTCGACTGGCGTCCGAACTGCTCTCCAATCGGCGAAAAGAGCTCGTAGCGAACTCCCAAAGTCAGAGTTAACTTCTGAGTGGTTTTCCAGGTATCTTGTACGTAACCGGCATACGCCTGCTTTGTGGAGGAAATGAAATTCGTCGTAGATATCTGCCCGTTATTGATGGAACCAAGCAGGAAAGATGCAAGTTCATCACCCGTATCTGCACTGTACGTTCCATTCTTTCCACCCACGTCGTTGACGTTAGACGGAAAAGCCGTCTCTGTACGCGCGAAGTTCATCTCGCCATGCGGGTAAGGAACCTGGAAAAATGGGAAGTGAAGTTCTCGGAACTCGCCGCCAAACTTGAAGGAATGGTTCCCTCTCGTCCAGGAAAGGTTCTCGATAAAGTCCCATTCGTTGTTGTATTCCTTTGGTCGGCAGCCAGTCGTTGGCTCCGACCTGCCGTGTAGCGGCCTAACCCGATCTGCGGAATCCCGCCATTCAGTGTTGTCGTTGGGTCATATCCGCCGATTCCCACTGCTTTGAATTCGTCCGAGTTCGCATTTGCTTGCGTACGCGCCGTCACCAGCCGCGTGAAGCCAACCCGCGCTTCGTTGACCAAAGTGGGGGAGAAAATGTGGGTCCAGCTCAGCATCCCGTTGCGGCCGAGATCCTGTTCGCTGGTGCCGTTGAAGTCACCTCCGTCGAGCGCACCCGGGAAAAGCTGACCGCTAGTCTTAGCCGTGTTTGCCCAACTGATCGTTCCGAAAATGCTGTTGTTGTCGTTATACCGGTAATCGACCCGGCCGTCGCCCTGATCCGTGTTCAGCGCGCCGGGCGTGACCGCGTAATAGTCGTTCTGCGGATATTGGCCGACGGGTATCGCTTGGTTGGGAGCAGGATATAGGCTTGCAATGTTTCTGGAGGCCGGGTCCATTGCGGTTACAGGAATAATATTGCCGACGAACGGAGTCCGCGTGTAGTTTGGCGTCGCGCCCGACAGAGCCGTCAACGTGCCTGGAACGCAGCCGCTCAGGCAACTTGTACTTCTCGGATCGTATAACTGGTTCGCCAGCACGTTTTGCCCGTTGATGTTACCGATCGATGGCCCGAGCAATCGCGAGAAATCGCCATTCACCATGGCCTGGGTGGGAATCGTAAAGAATCCGCCATAGCCGAGGTTCTGAATCGAACCGCCGGCGGTCCGGATACGTGTGCCCTGGTAATCGCCAAATATGAATAGCTTGTTCTTGATGATCGGCGCGCCCACTGCTGCGCCGAACTGATTCTGCTTGAATGGGTTTCGCGGCTTGCCCTGCGAGGTTGTTTTCCCAGCGGTTCGCGTCCAGCACCGTGTTCTGAAGAATCTCGTACGCTACGCCGTGTACTTCGTTCGTACCTGATTTGAGACTTACTTCCACCACGCCGCCAGCGGCACGGCCATACTCCGCGCTCGCGCCGTTCGTGATGACCTGCATGTCGCCTATCGCCTCCACAGAGGGACCGATCACAAATGCAGTCTGATTGATGAAATCGATAACATTAACGTTGTTGTCCACGCCGTTGAGCAGGAAGTTGTTTTCGCCTGTGGACCGTACGCCGTTGGCGGAGAAACCTCCCCCCAGCGAATCACGGGCACCGTTCTCGGCAGGAACCACGCCCGGCGACAAACGAGCCAAAAACGTGAACGTGCGCTGGCCGCCTAGTGGCGCTTGGCTTATCTGTTCCGAGTTTAAATTTGCGCCGATCGTAGGCGACTCGGTCTGCAATAACGGCGCCGCTGCCGTTACTTCGACAACCTGACTGGCATTTCCGACCTGAAGCGGAATACTAACCGTTACCGGCTCACCAGGATTGACGACGATTCCTTTTTGCTGGGACTTTTGGAACCCGGACGCTTCCACTGTCAGCGAATAGGTGCCCGGGATTCAAAGCCGGCACTGTATACGAGCCGGCATCGTTCGTCTGGCTGTTCGTCACCACTCCGGTAGCATCGTTGGTGATAGTGACTTTCGCGTTTGGGATCGCTGCGCCTTGGGCGTCAGTGATTGTACCGGTGATCGTACCGAGATCTCTCTGTCCGAAAACGGCGACCGGAACAGAATAGGAACAGGGCTAGCGTAGACCCTACAAGCCAACGTGGCATCGAAAATTGTCTCCTCAAAGAAACCGAACCAAAGCAACAGAAGCTGGTGTAAACGTTATCACAGTTCGCCCGAGCCCTTCAAGTGGAATTACTACTTTCGAGCTAGGTCGGGCTAGTACTTTGCTAGAGGCCCTTCGATGAAGTTGCGCACCGCAGTCTTTGTTTCGGCAGCCTTGGCGCTCACGGCCGCACCCCTTTTCAGGGCCGACTTCCAGGACATAGCATCCGCATCAGGGTTGCTGAAGTCCAATATTTACGGAGGTTTGGACTCAAAAGCTTACATCCTCGAAACAACCGGCAACGGTGTCGCGATCTTCGATTACGACGGCGATGGGAAAAACGACATCTTCATCGTCAACGGAACACGCCTGAACAAGCAAACGGGAGAAAGCTCTTTGCCGCAGCTCTATCATAACGATGGAAATGGAAGATTCTCTGAAGTGTCGGAGAAAGCCGGATTCCAATCTACTGGCTGGGGACAAGGAGTGTGCGTCGGCGACTATGACAACGACGGACACCCCGATCTGCTGCTAACCGCATACGGTCACAACACGCTGTATAGAAATCGAGGTAACGGTACTTTCGAAGACGTTACCGAAAAAGCCAAACTGCCCGTCACCGGAATCCGGTACGGCTCCGGTTGCTCGTTTGTCGATTACGATCGCGACGGCTACCTCGATCTATTCGTAGCCAATTACGTCGATTTAGACCTCGCCAAAACGCCGCATCCAGGCAGCGGAGACTTCTGCGTTTGGAAAGGCATCCCCGTCATGTGCGGCCCGCGAGGACTGCCGCTCGGCCACAACGTTCTCTATCGCAACAACCGGGATGGCACGTTTACCGATGTCACGGACCCAGCAGGCATCTCTAAGCCAGGCGGCCGCTACGGCCTGGGCGTTATTTCCGCCGACTTCGATAACGACGGCTGGCCCGACATCTATGTCGCCTGCGATATGACGCCCAGTCTTCTGTTTCGCAACCTGCACAATGGAAAATTCGAGGAGCGCGGAATGGAGGCTGGAGTAGCCTTGAACTTTGACGGTGCTCTTCAAGCCGGCATGGGAGTTTCAGTTGCCGACTACGATGGCGATGGCTTCCTCGATATTGCCAAAACGAATTTTTCAGGAGATCTCACTTCGCTCTATCACAACGATGACGGCAAGTTCTTCACCGATGTCTCGCGCGAAGCCGGTCTAGGCGCTCGCCAGTTCTTAGGATGGGGCGTTGCCTTCACCGACGTGGACGACGACGGTTGGCGCGATCTTGTCGTTGCCAATGGCCACGTTTATCCTGAGGTAACAGGCAAACAACTCGGCGATACCTATCTGCAGCCCACGATTCTCTATCACAATCTGGGCACGGGAAAGTTTGAAGATGTAACCTCACAGGCAGGTCCCGCTTTTCAGGTTGCTCGTCCTGCCCGTGGTCTGGCAGTCGGAGACCTGGACGGCGATGGAAGGCCCGAGATCGTACTCGTAAACATGAACAGCACTCCAAGCCTGCTCAAGAACAATGGCCCGCATGGACATTTCTTGAACCTGACGTTAACAGGCAGCAAGTCGAACAGGAGCGCTATCGGTGCACGCGCTGTCGTCACGGTAGCGGGTCGCAAAATGATCGACGAGGTCATGAGCGGCGGCAGCTACTACTCGCAAAACTCGCTGACAATGCATTTCGGTTTGGGCGAGGCTCGCCAGGCAGATAGCATCGAGATTCGCTGGCCCAGCGGACAAGTCCAAACCATCGGAAAAACGTCGGCGGATCAGTCGCTCAAAATTACGGAACCTTGAAGCGTTACGGGCCCATTTCTGCTTTTAGCCGGCGAGAGTTTCTGCGGACAGCTGCTGCCTTCCCTGTCCTCGCTGGCCTGTCGCGCCCCGTGCACGCCGCCGGAACACAGCAGTCCGCCGCACCTTATCTCGCGCTCAAACAATTCATCGAACCGGGACACGATGAATTTCCCGAAGAGCAACTCGCATCGCAGGCACACGATCGACTTCTCGCCGCGTTTCGCTCGAAGACGCTCCCCGCCTCCAGATCTTTGAAAACCCGCTCGCCGCTGCCGGTCAGCTACCGGCAGATCTCCCCCGATCTAAGGGAAGCGGTCTTTGCCGAAGCAGGCGCCAATCTCACTGAAAGCTGGAAAGCCTGGATCGATTCCCTTGGCGAGATCGTTCGCGCGCAGTTTTACATTCTGCCCGGCGACATCGTCCGCTTCGAAGTCTCGAGCCATCGCGACGGAGCGATGTTCTATCGAGTCGGTTTTTGGAGAGTTCGCTGGCAGGGCGGCAACGTAACGGAGTTCTCTCCCGTCGAAGAGCACGTCGCCTCCGCATCCTCTCCGTGGTTCCGCGACGTGACTACGGCAGCTCTAAACAAGAATCCTGCTCTGACCGAACAACTCTCCCGCGGCACTCCTTATTGGCGCTCGCGCCTCGACCCCGCCAGCGGCATAGATGTCTATGGAAGTAACGGCATCGCGGTCGGCGACATCGACAACGACGGTGTCGACGAGGTCTACGTCTGCCAGCCCGGCGGCCTGCCCAACCTTCTCCTCAAATTCAACGAAGACGGCAGCTTCTCAAACGTAACCAAACAGTGGGAAGTCGATCTCCTTGACGACACCTCCTGCGCGCTCTTCCTCGATCTTCGAAATACGGGGCGGCAAGACTTGGTCGTCCTCCGCAGCGGCGGTCCCGTCTTGTTTCTTAACGAAGGTAGTCGCTACCGGCTGCGAACAGACGCTTTCCACTTCGAAACCGCTCCGAAAGGCGGTTTCACCGGCATGGCGTCCGCCGATTTCGACTGCGACGGAAAGCTCGATCTTTATCTGTGCTGCTATGTCTACTTTCAAAGCGAAGCCCAGTACACCTACGCCTCGCCTTATCACGATGCCCAGAACGGTCCGCCGAACTTCTTATTCCGTAACAAGCTGAACGAAGAGGGCAGCGGCTTTTTCGAGGACTGCACAGCCGAAACGGGCATAGCCGAGAACAACAATCGGTTCAGCTTCGCCCCTGCCTGGTGCGACTATAACGACGACGGCTGGCCCGATCTGTATGTCGCCAACGACTTCGGCAAAAAGAATCTCTACCGGAATCACAACGGCCGTTTCCAGGATCTAGCAAAAGAGGCCGGCGTCGAAGACATGGGCCCGGGCATGAGCGCGTCCTGGTTCGATTACGATCACGACGGTAAACCAGACCTGTACGTCGCCAACATGTGGACCGATGCAGGGCAGCGAGTTACTCGCGATCCAAACTTCGCCCCCGCCAAAGCAGCGCCCGAGGCTTACAAAGCTCACACCATGGGCAATTCCCTGTTTCGCAACCGGGGCAACGGCACGTTCGAAAACACTACGGCTCAACAGCACGTTGCTTTCGGACGCTGGGCATGGTCTTCGGGCGGCCACGACCTCGATAACGACGGCAACCCCGAGATCTACATCACGGCAGGCATGCTGACCAACTCCTCTACACTCGACCTGAACAGTTTCTTCTGGCGTCAGGTGGTCGCACGCTCGCCCGTGACCGCAGGCCAATCCGCCGGGTATGAAAACGGCTGGAACGCAATCAATCAGTTTCTGCGAGAAGACTACAGCTGGAACGGACACGAACCGAACGTGCTTCACGCGAGCCGGGGCGATCGTTACTTTGACTTCTCAGGCGTAAGCGGAATCGATTTTGCCGACGACAGCCGCGCCTTCGCTATCACCGATTTCGATCGCGACGGCCGCTCGGATATTCTGCTCAAGAGCCGCCTGGGACCGCAACTGCGCGTCCTTCAGAATAACTGTGCCGGTCCAAACCGCTCCATAGCTTTTCATCTCCAAGGGACGAAATCCAATCGCGACGCCATCGGCGCGCGCGTTCAAGTAGACGGCCAGACAAAGTGGCTCGAAGCCGGATCGGGCTTTCTCTCTCAGCATAGTAAAAAAATGATCTTCGGACTCGGCGCGCGGGACTCCGCCATGCAAGTCCGCATCACTTGGCCATCTGGCCTCGTCCAGCAATTTTCAAATCTGCAGGCCCGGCATAGCTACTCGATGACCGAAGGCTCGCCGCATTTCACCAGCCGCCCGTTCCATGAGCACCGGCCTTTACCGACGGGCAACACAGCGAGTGACAATACCCAGTCGCTCCACGACAGCTGGCTCCTCGAACCGGTACCGCTGCCGACCAAAGAGAAAGGGCCTGGGCTTTTTCTAATTAGACAGCAGACCCCTGAATACGAAATCTTCCGGCGCTACCTGTTCGATTACCGAACTTCTCTTCAGCCACCCCTTGCACTTCTATTGAATGAGTCGGGCGACGTGGCGAAGGTTTACGCTGCACTGCCCTCCGAACAGCAGGTCCAGGGCGATTTATCGCAAATCCAGGCCCCGCGAATGCCGCTTGCTCTCCCCTTCGCCGGCTTTTACATCAAGGAACCGAACCGCGATTTCTTCAAATTCGGCGTCGCTTTCCTCTGGGCCGGATTTCCCGAACTCGCCCTGCCGTATCTCGAACGGGTGCTCGAACGGCAACCCGAAAACCCACGGGTCCTCGTGCTGCTTGGGCAAGTTCATTTTTTGGCAAATCGTCTCGACCAAGCGGAGCGATGCTTTCAAAACGCCGCGCAGTTGAATCCGAATTCGCTCCCTGCCTTACTCGGTCTCGCAGACGTCGCGAGCAAGAAAGACCAGCAATCACGCGCCGCAACGTTCTATGGCAAGGCATTGGCGGTCGATGCACAATCGGCGGAAGCGGCCAACGGACTGGGCCTGGCATTGGCAAAGCAGGGGCAGCTCGAAGAGGCTCGGAAATACTTCGAGCAAGCGATCACCATCCGCCACGATTATGCCGAGGCGATCAACAATCTCGGCGTCCTCTATATCCAGCAAAATAAGACCGGCGATGCGATTGCCGCATTCACTTACGGCATCAAAGTGTCGCCTGACGAAGATATACTTTATCTGAACCTCGGACGAACCTACGTGCAAAGCGGCCAACCGGAAAAGGCTAAATTGGTGATGCAGCAGCTGCTCGAGCGCAAGCCCGACAACCCTACTGCCCGCAAAGCTCTGCAAGATTTAGAAGGACGGTAGAAGCAGATGTGGATTGGCATTCTTCTGCTTCTCTTGCAAACAGACTTAACGCAACAGATTGCAGTTTCCGGAAGATGCGCCGATCTCGCCGAAACTCCCGACTCCCGTGTTTTGGAGCAAACGACCATCGCGCCCGGGCCACCTCCACTGCTCAGTTTTCGCTACTACGAAGGCCAACTGCACGGCCGTTACGGAAATCAAGACCTGTTGTTGGACGATGCAGGCCATTAAGCGATTAGTTTGCCTGATTTGTCTAGCTTCTTCTCTTTTAAGAGCAATTAGCTCACTCCGCGACGACGGCATTCAAGCCTTCAACGAGGGCCGTTACTCGGTCGCTCTCACTAAGCTGCAAGAGGCCACCCGAGCGGGTCACGACGATACCGCTGCTGTCTTTCTTTCCTTGACCAAAGCCGCCGTAGGCAATTGCCTGGACGCTCTACCCGGACTGACGCACAAAACAGACCGCGCCTCCCCCGCCGTTCAGCGACTCGTGGCTTTAGCCGCAATTAAGTGCTACAGCAGCACCGGAAACACCGCCGCCGCGTTCTCATTACTCGACCAGCTACAACACGCCTCCCCGGCCGATCCTGACGTGCTTTATCTGGCTGCGAAGCTGCACATGAAAGCCTTCAATGACGCAACTTTCGCGATGTTTCAAAAAGCACCGTCTTCTTACCGTGTACATCAGCTCTCTGCCGAGATCTTCGACACACAAGCGCGCTACTCCGACGCTATCTCCGAATACCGTAAAGCAATCGATCTCAACAGCACCGCGCCCGATCTACATTACCGCCTGGGCCGTGACTTACTGGCCGAAAGTCACAGCCCCGAAGCCCTGCGAAATGCCGCCGAGCAGTTCGAAGCCGAGCTGAAACTCAGTCCGGAAGACAGCGCCTCTGAATTTCAACTGGGCCAGATAGCGCGCGTGCAAGGCAATGTCGCCAAGTCGCAACTGCATTTTGAACGTGCCGTCGCAATCTCTCCCACTTTCGCGGCTGCGCTAATTGCGTTGGGGAAGATCTACTCCGAACAGAAAGACTACCTGCGGGCGATCACCCTTCTGACCCGCGCCACGGAATTACAGCCCGCGAATGAAACCGCCCATTACGCTCTGCTGACCGCCTACCGCAACGGAGGCCAACCAGAAAAAGCCAAAGCCGAAAAAGAGACACTCGACCGCTTACAGAAACCCGCGGGAGGCGAGTTCTCCGATTTCCTCAAGAAGCTCGGCGACAAACAAACTACCCAGTGATCTTCCGCTTCTTCCTTTTGGTGAGCACGCTCGCGGCCGTCGCGCCGGCCCCGCATTTTCAAAACATCGCCAAGAGCGCAGGACTGACGGACATCTTCCCCAATGGCGGCTCCGCTCAAAAGAAATACATTCTCGAAACAACCGGCAGCGGCATCGCATTTATCGATTACGACAACGATGGCTTGCTCGACATCTTCGTCCTCTCGGGCGAAGGTGGAACCAATCGCATGTATCACAATGAAGGCGGCGCGCGCTTCCGCGACGTAACCGAGTCGTTAGGTCTCAAATCTACTGGTTGGGCCCAGGGAGTCTGCGCGGGAGACTATGATAACGACGGCTATACTGACCTCTTCGTCACCTACTGGGGCCAAAATCACCTGTACCGCAATCTGCACGGTGCACGTTTTGAAGATGTAACGTCCGCCGCGCATCTAACCCAGAACCGCACCCGCTACAACACCGGTTGTGCCTTCGTCGACGTCGATCTCGACGGGCATCTCGATCTCTTCGTATCGAACTACCTGAAGTTCGATCCCGCAACGACTCCGCTGCCCGGTGCGAATCCCTACTGCTTCTATCGCGCGATTCCAGTCGCCTGCGGCCCTCGCGGTCTGCCGTTTGATCGCAACATTCTGTACCGCAACAACGGCGACAACACTTTCACCGATGTCTCCGGGTCCTCCGGCATCGCGCAACCGGAAGGACACTATGCGCTCGGTGTCCTCACGGGCGATTTCAACGGCGACGGTCTCCCCGACATTTACGTCGCCTGCGACCAGACTCCTTCCCTGCTCTACATCAACAAGGGCCACGGCCGCTTCGAGGAAGAGGGCCTGCTTCGCGGCGTCGCATTCGACGATAACGGCAAATCGATGTCAGGCATGGGCGTCGCCGCCGGTGATTATCTAGCCAACGGTCATACCAGCATCTTCCGCACAAACTTCTCAGACGAGTTTGAAACGCTTTACCGCAATCGAGGCGACGGCAACTTCGACGATGTCACCCTCGACGCGGGCCTGGGGCAGAACACACGCTACGTTGGTTGGGGTGCCGGCTTTTTCGACTTCGATAACGATGGCTGGCAGGATCTGTTGCTCGTAAACGGCCACGTCTTCCCCGAAGTCGACTCACTTCATATCGATATTCATTTCCGAGATCGCGCCATCCTGTACCGCAACATGACGGACGGCAAGTTCCTCGACATCTCCGATCAGGCCGGCCCAGCGCTGCTCGAACGTCACTCCTCACGCGGCGCTGCTTTCGGCGACTTCGATAACGACGGCGCCGTAGAGATCGCCATCAACAATCAAAATGAGGCCCCATCACTGCTGAAACTTGAGAAGAACTTCCAAAATCATTGGTCCATCCTCAAACTGATCGGTACGCGTTCGAATCGGAGCGCCATCGGAGCCCGTGTAAAACTGAGGGCGGGAGCGCACGAGCAGACGGACGAGGTTCGCAGTGGCGGCAGTTACTTGTCTCAAAGCGATCTTCGTTTGCACTTCGGTCTGGGATCCGCGGCCGCAGTCGACCGGATCGAAATCCAATGGCCCAGCGGCGCGAAACAGGCGTTGACCAATCAACCTGCGGATCGAGTACTCACGATCCGGGAAGAATAAAATGTGAATGGCAAGCGAGAACAAAGGTGACCGGCGTTGAGGTTTGACATAAGCAATGGAGGAAGTTCCCGCGAAATCGCGCGTCGCATCTCGCGCAGCCGCCGCGATTTCTTACGTACCGTCACTGGCGCGACTGCAGGCGCTGCTTTGTTTGGGCTTTCGCCTTGCCGCGCATTAGCCGCGCCTACAAACAGAAAAGTAGTTGTAGTCACGTTTGGCGGCGGCGCCCGCGACGAAGAAACCTTCATGCCCGAAGGTCAGGAGAACATCCCCCACCTCCTCAATGAACTCATCCCCCAAGCGACCTTCTTCACCCAAGTTGTGAACCGCGGCATTCTTGGACACTATGTAGCGACTGCCAGCCTGGCCACCGGCGTCTACGAAACTTTCAACAACTTCGCCGCGGTCCCGCCGGAAAATCCAACCATCTTCGAATACTTCCGAAAAGAACTAAATCGCCCGGTTACAGACGCCTGGGTTGTCGCCCCCAGCAACGGGTTCAATCGCATCGGCGAGAGCGGACACAAAAGCTACGGATTGGGCACAGGCGCGGGCGTAATTTTGCCCAAGCGTCTCTTATCTGCCGGATTATCGACAACGGGCGAAGCGCAATACGAACACCTGCTGCGCGATAACTACGAGACGCCTCTTTACGCTCCCGAACTCGGCGGCGCTCAAATCGAATTTCATCGCATGGCCCAGCTCCTGAAGCTCTCGGTCTCCGACTTTGTCGAGCACGCAAAAAACCTGGCGAGTCCCGATGAACTCTCGGTCTACATCGCTCGTCAGCTCATGAAAGAGCTCTCTCCTAGCCTCCTCTGGATCACGCTGCACGATATCGATATCGCGCATTCGGGCGCTTATTCGCTCTATCTCGAAGGCATCCGCCGCTCCGACCGCCTCTGCGCCGATATCTGGCGCGCCATTCAAAGCGACCCTGAGTACGCCGGCAAAACGAATCTGCTCATCTTACCCGATTTCGGACGCGATTCCGATACCGATCCAGGCGGCAACGGATTCCAGCACCATCGCACCGGCGACGCGCTCTCACGCACCACCTGGCTAATGGCTCTCGGTCCCGGCATTCGTCAAAACGTTGTTGTCGACCGTCCCGTTGAGTCGATCGATCTCGTCCCCACGCTCGGCAGCATGCTCGGCTTCTCCGCGCGATACGCAGCAGGCAAACCGCTCACTGAGGTCGTCTAAGCCGCATGCTTCCCTCGCAGTTGTCTGTTGAAGCCTTTGCCACGTACCCTCCGCAGGCCCGCCAACTTGCGATCGATCACCTCGCCGTCCTCCAGCAACTGCCTCTAGGCTTCATTCCGCTTTTACTTCGCGAAACGATCGCCTACGATTGGCGATTCCCTGCAGAACGGAAAGAGCTCGATCGTCAGTTTGCCTTTTTATCGGTTCAATCGAAAGACAATCTTCGAAATCTGATGGCCGCCTTCGCCGCTTTGCAACTCTCTCCGGCGCTCGAGCGCATCGATTGGGTCAACAAACCGACAGACTTCTCGGAACAACTCACAGCTCACCTATGGGCAACCCACCAAATCGACGCTTTTCGTTCCGCTTCTGTCGATTACGTTCACAAAATGAACGCCGCCAAACCGGACGAGAGCGCTTCGGTCAACCGCCTTGGGATCGTCATCATCGGTCGAGGAGTCGCCCAAAGCAATATCCCACTATTTCGCAAGTTGCGTCCCTATGGAACCTACTTCAAGAACATAAATCCCGAAAACGGCCGCAACATCTTGCTCGACGGCGCACTCGCGCGCGCAAAAAAGCATCCGGAGGACTTTGCACACTGGTACATCGACGGTGCCTCCGGAACTTCACCTCAAACCGAAGCGCTCACCAGCATCTCCTACTCGTCTGTCGAGCCGATGCGTCTCGCTCTAGTCGCAAAAATGAGGGCAGTCATGCAGCCCGGTGGCGGTGGCCCTGAAAAGCTCCGAACCATGCTCGCTCAAATGACTCCCGAGCAATTAGGACTCAACGGCAGCGGCACTTCCGGTCTCTTGAACCGTTTCCAAATCAGCGTGCTGACCGAGGGTTCAGGCACCCAACTGTTCAGCACAACTTACGTCCAGTGGTCGGCCCGCGAAGTCTTGCGCCGCGCCCAGCCGCTAACCTTGATTGCGCATTTCGGACCCCGCGTACGCGAAGCATCCATGCAGGAGTTAGTCTCCGGCGTGCAACACGAACCGGTACCGGATCCGCAAGGCGCGTTGGTCGATGCCGATATGGGCGCTTACTACACCTGGATCAATCTCCAGCGCCTCTCCGGAGCAGAAAAATCGTCTTTTCTGGTCTGGTTTGAAGACCATGGCGAAGCACTCGCGATCGGCCCAACTCTTCCCCGAAATCATCAGAACACCGACCGTCTAACCCTGGCGCAACTTCTCGATCGGCTCTCCGCTAAGAACGGCTGATAGCATACTTCGCATGCTGAAAGCTCTTTCCGTACTCGCGCTAACCATCGCTTCCCTGCCCGTGCCGTTGCTATCCGCGCCCGATCTGCCTACCAAAAAAGTTCTGAACCTTGCCGCAATCAAAACAATGGTGAGTGCCGCTGAGGCCGAAGCCGCAAAGCGAAACGTGCAAGTAACCCTTTGCGTCGTGGACGAAAGCGGCAATCTTCTCTTCCTGCAAAAAGCAGACGGAGCTCCACTGAACACCATCGCGTTCGCGCAGAAGAAAGCGCGGCATTCAGCAGCCTATAAGAGCCCGTCCAGGAACGGAGCAGAAGCCTTAAAGAAGGGCAACCTTGACGTCCTCGCCTATCCCGACTTCTTCCCTAACCAAGGCGGCCTTCCCATCCTGATCGACGGTCAAATCCTCGGAGCCATCTCCGCCAGTGGCGCCAAATCGGAGATCGATGAAGCCGTCGCGCAAGCCGGCCTGGACGCGCTACTCAAATAACCGATGCTGTTAAAAAACTCGCATGCGCTTTGGTATCCGGAGTGACTGGGCAGCCATTTACCCGATCGTCACAGTTTCACGAAAGCTTCCTGGCGGATGAGTGCTCCCCGATAAAGCTTCGAGGATCGCTCGGCATCCGGGATGCCTTTCAGGTAGCAGAGAGGGCACTTATCGTGACGTAGTATCCGTCCGGATCTCGGAGCGAAAACTCCTTGGTTTGAGTGTTCGGATTTACGTGGGGTTCCTCTTCGAGCCCGGTGACGAGCGAGCGTGCCCTTTGAAGCGCAACCTCGAAATCGTCGACACGGAAGAACAATAGCAGGCCGTTGCCGGGTGTCCCGTAACCAGGGCTCATCAATGAGGGATGCCCGTGGGTGCCCCACTCGTGAAGGCAGAGCAAGACAGTTCCGTCCTCATCGAGAATTTGCCCAAAATGTTCGTGGGCAGGAAGGGAATCAGGCTGACCGAACAGCGCCCGGTACCATCTGAAGCTGCTCTGCACATCGCCTACACCTATAATTGTCCACGTTCGCTTCATGGGCCCCCTCTGCGGCCTGATTCTGGTAGAGTCAATCCCAAACCAACAGCACAGCGAAATGCATTGTGAGCCGACTGGTTACTTCGCAACTGAGAGTTTTTCAATAGCATCGAACGTTTACGGCAGCTTCAACCCCGCATACTCGCGCCCTAATTCAGCGCACAAAACTTCGACGACCAGCTCGTGATCCTGCCTTTGTGGCAGTCCCGAAACAGTAACGGACCCAACCACGCCGGCCCCGCGCACCGCCAACGGAAACGATCCGCCATGCGCCGCATACTCGGTCAAATGCAATCCGAACTTGTCCATCAGCGTCGCATTCTTTTGCTGCAGCTCCAAGCCCATGCCGTACGAACTCCGATGAAACCGCCCGACAGTATTTGCTTTCCGACGCGCCCAATCCACGTTGTCCGGCGTGCTGCCGGCGAGTGCGCTGAAAAACAACGGCTGCCCGATGCGCCGAATTTCAATCGCCACTGGAAACTTCTGTTCAAAGCACGTTTGCCGTAAGCGGCAACCCAAACTCCACGCCTCCTCCTCGCGAAAAATCTCGAACTGCAGCTCTCTTTCCTGGCGCGCGATAATCGCGAGATCGTCATCCAACGGCATGGGCTCTCCTCAACTATAAGTAACAGCCGCCAGACGATATGCTGGCAACAATGCGTCTTGTCCTGCTGGTGCTGCTCTTCAAAGTTCTTTCTTTCGCACAAGCGACCCCAGCTGCCGGATGGAACGGAACGCTGCGAACTCAATCCGGAGCCGTCGTGCCGAGAGCGCGGGTTGAGCTGCGGTCGGACACCTTGAGCCTATCCGCAACAACTGGCGCTGACGGCCGTTACCGCTTCGCCTCTGTACCGCCGGGACGCTACACCGTTTCAGTTCATCTACAAACCCGCGACGCTAGCGCACCACAGCCGCTCGTCCTACCGAACTCTCAGTTTGCGGAACTCACGATCCCGGACGAAGGACCCCTATCGGTCAAATTCATAGCTCCGTCATCCGCAACGGGCGGCGAAGATCTCTCCGCTCACGCCGTCTCCGAAATCCCGCTCAATAAGCGTGACTTCAGCCAACTCCTACTCCTCGCCGCAGGCACCATGACCGACGCGAATGGCGCAACAAACTTTACGCAACAGTTCGCCATCAACGGACAGCGCGGCGTGGAAGCCGTCTTCGCCATGGACGGCGCCGATATCAGCGACCCCGAACTAGGCGGCGCTACTTTCTCCAACTTCAATGTCGACGCCGTGCAGGAGATCCAATCTTCCTCCGGCTGGATGCCAGCCGACACCGGCCGAGGTGCCGCCGGATTCACCAACATCATCACGCGCTCCGGCACCGACGCTCTCCACGGATCGGTCTTCGAGTTCGTCCGCAACTCGGCATTCGACGCGCGCAACTTTTTCGATCGCCGCTCGGTCGCCAACCCGGGCCGCATTCCCCCATTTCGCCGCAACGAGTTCGGCTTCACCCTTGGTGGGCCGGTTGATGTCCCCGGCCTCTATGACGGCAAAAACAAAACGTTCTTCTTCGTCCAGTATCAAGGCTTCCGCCAGGTGCTCGGCACCACGCAGGTGCTTCCCGTTCCAACGGCCAGTGAGCGCGCGGGACTCGACACCACTGCCTATCCGGGCGACACCCTGATTGTCCCCGTCGACCCGAAGATCGCGCCCTTAATCAATCGCTATCCGCTGCCCAACGACACCCAAGGACCATTCGGCGCGCGCACCTATGCGACCTCTTCGAAGATCTACACAAATGCAGATCAGGCTTCGTTCCGCCTCGATCACAAGCTAACCGGCAAAGACAGCCTGTTTGCCCGCTTCACACTCGATAACCTCAAAGGCCCCACCACCAACCCCGATCAAACCGCCATCGATCCCAGCTTCGGCATCCTCTATGTCGATCACCAACGCAACGGCGTTCTGACTTGGACTCGCACACCTACCGCAAACTTCTCCTCCGAGGCGTCGGTCTCCATTACTCGTACCACTCCCTCGTTCCCAACTCCCAATCACACCGACCCGGCTCTCGCATTCAGCGATGGTCTATACGAGCCTTTCAATGCCCCGGGCGGATCGGTGACCGCGTCGATAGGCAACCTCTTTCAAGGACGCGAGACTCTTACCTGGATCCGCGGCAAGCACACCATCAAAGCAGGCGCGGAGTTTCGCGCCAATCGAGACTCAACTTACTTCGGAACCGCTCCCAACGGTCAGTACACCTTCGGTGGCGGCACCGCCTACGCGCCCGTAAACATCCCTTCGCTGAGCGGTACGCACAACATCCCCGCCGGGGCTCCGCTGCCCGACACACTGAGCGCACTTCTTTCCGGCAGCGCTTTTGCCTACACCATTGCCGTCGCGCCTCCCAGCTTCCCGCAAGGCAGTCAGATTGGAGTCGCCGCGGTCTCACGCTACGCTCTCAACTTCTTTGTCCAGGACACATGGAAGATCTCGGATCGCCTCATCCTGGACTACGGCTTGCGATACGAACTCTACACGCCCATCAGCGAGCGTGCCAATCGTTCCGCCGGTGTCTCGATCAATGGCCCGAAGCAAGAATATCTAATCAATCCGCAACCGCGCTACGAAACGAATGCCAACAATTGGGGACCCCGCGTACGGCTTGGATGGCTCGCTGCCCCACATCTTTGGATCAGAGCCGCCGGAGGCATCACCACCATTCCGCCCAACATCTGGCAGGACAACATGCTCACCGGCGCCGCCCCGTACGTCGATTACCCGCGCCTCACAGCCGGTCCCGGCGCTCCGCTTCTGTTCGGTACTCGCATTACGCCGCAGGATCTGCCCGGCATCTACACGCCTTCCGGAGTCAATATTCTCGCCGGCAATAGCTCGAAAGCGGTTCCACCCAACACTGTCTGGGATATCGACCGCTTCGAGCGCGGCATCGCCGAGTTGAACGGCAGTCACCAGATCACACCGCTCAACGTGAACGCGATCTCACAGGATTTTCGCAACGCCTATCTCGCCAATTGGAGCCTCTCTCTGGAACGCCAATTCGGCAGCCTGAGCGCGAACGCCGCTTACGTGGGAACCGCTGGCGTGAGTCTCCCCGCAATAAACTTTCCGAACGGCTATCCCGGCGCCACTGCAGGCTTCGCCCCGCAAACGGAGTTTGACGCGAACGGGCAACCGATCGGCGGCTTCGGCACCGAAATGCTCATGACCAATCGATCCCACTCGAGCTATCACGCGCTCCAGACATCGCTTCAAGGAACCGTGCCGGGCGGCGGCCCCGATCTCCAGGCGAGCTACACATGGTCGAAATCGATCGACGATGTGAGCACCGTAATCGGCGGTTTTGTGACCGGCGCCTCCGGCGCAGCCGCCCAGGCATGGCCGCAAAACCCCTTCGACACGCGAGCCGAAAAAGGTCCGTCGACCTTCGACGTCGCCCACGCGTTTTCACTCAGCGCGATTCAAAACTTGCATACTGGACGCTCGCGGATCATCGGAGGATGGCAATTACTGACCGTCGTAACGGCCGCCAGCGGGTCACCGTTCACCGTCTACTCTGGCGTTCAACAAACAGGCGTCGGATCGAACGGTGTCGATCGCCCCGATCAGATTGCTAATCCGCAGTTATCGACCGGCCGCAAGATCCGCGAGGATTACTTCGGCCTCGGCGCAGCCAACGATTCGTTCTTCGCGATCCCCATCAACGTCCCGAACGGCAGCGGCCCCAATGACGGCATTTTCGGCACATTAGGCCGAAACACGTTTCGCGGTCCCGCACTGTTCGATGCCGATATAGGTCTAATCAAAAACATTCCCGTCGGAACCCGCTCCCGACACGAACTCACTGATCTGCAGTTCCGCGCCGAGTTCTTCAACATCTTCAATATCGTGAACTTCGGTCTGCCCGCGAACACCATCAGAGGATCCGGCTTCGGCGAGATCAATCGCACCGCAACCAACTCGCGTCAGATCCAGCTTTCCTTAAAGCTGATGTTCTGAGATTCTTCGAGTCTTTTCTCGGATCATCTCAACGATTTCAGCTGGCTTGGGTGACCGCCCTGCCTGCTTCTTCGAGAAAACCTGTTCGCCATCGAGGAGAACATTCAACGAACCAGGAGCGCCGGCGCGTAGTCGAATCGGGATACCAAGTTCTCGTTCGATATCGTTTTTGAGGCTCACGGCCTCGGCTTTGATATCAGCTCAAAAAAAGCAGCGCTTAATCTCGACAGTCATTTGCAGTAGGGCTCTAATAGGGCACCAACGAGTTGCCCCTTAATTCCAAGCTAGCAAACCTGAACCATCGAAACAAGGCTGGATCTCAGCGCCAAATTCGCGTACTATCGACATCGACGTAGCCTTCGAACTCCGAACCGATTGGAAGACGCATGATTCCGCAAGAGAAGAGCGCCGCAGTGACTCAGGCTCTGCGCGAGGCTTTTGGTGTAACCGAGAGGGGTGAATCACCTCGACACCTCTTGCATGTTCCTGCCTCACAAAGGCTCGGCCGTGGACGAATTCATCCAGCGGTTTCAGGCAGCTGAAAATCGCGCCGGCTATGAAGTCATCCCGCGTCCCCATGCACAAAGGAAAAGCGGACGGCAGCTACGAAGATTTCCTCACGGCTTTCGTGGTGGATAACAATTCGGCGTGGGGCCCGGCCGGTGGGTGTCACCAATTGGGAAGGACGGCAGCATGTTCGTAACCGATGACGGTAGCCGAAGTGTGTGGCAAATCAGCTACGAAGGAAACAGAGGGACGCTCACTAGCTATCGCTGAGAAAGGTCCTTCACACGATTCTGTCTCCGCAATCAACGGATCGCAAGAATATGGGCTGGAGGCGGGAACTCGCCTTCCACGGAACGCAGATATTGAATCCATCGGCTGTCGAACATATCTGACTTGCGGCTAGGCACATTCAGACGTGTTGGGCATTGCTTCGAAACACTTCGAATCCACGCTCCTCGAGAATCTGGTAGAGCGACAAAGGCGTGTAGCATAGGACCATTCAAGGGATGGGTCTGAAACTAAATCAACGTGTCACGCCTGTCTGGCTAATGGGCCTTTCCAACTCCTCCGTCGGTCTCACTAGCGGTGTAGCCTTTTTTGTGGTTCCTCAGTTGTTGGCCGCGCAGCACGTTTCTGAGGTAACCATTGCTGGAATCACGGCTACAGCCATGTCTTCCAATTTCTGGCCCTTCTTGTTTGGTCCGATGCTCGACGTTTGGTTCAGCCGTCGCCTGTACGCAACCGCTTTCGCCGCTCTGGCCTCCGTTTTTGTCGTTATTGCCCTCCTGAACCTGAAACGTCTTGTCGTGTTGGAAGTAGCGCTGGTTTTAGGGGTCGCAGCGGCGATGCTGTACACCACGGCGCTCGGCGGTTGGCTCTCAACAGTGTGCCGCCACGATGACAAAAACAAGCTCAGTGCATGGATCAACATTGCTGTTATCTGCGGCACGGGCGTCACTTCGGCGCTCGGAGGCGAACTCACTCGCAATTTGCCACTGCCTGTTGCGGCGTGTCTTGTCGGCGCGATCGTCTTTCTTCCCACCACCATATTCCTGTTCATTCCTTCCAAAGGCCCGGACAGGCGCTTGGCTACCGAAAGCTTCGGTCAATTCGGTCGGGAACTCTTAGCGCTGCTGCGCCGCCGCGAAGTGCTGATTGCACTGCTGATCCTTGTTTCTCCCTGCAGCTCTTTCGCACTGACCAACCTTCTTGGAGGTCTCGGAGCCGACTTCCATGCCTCAGCACGCGTCGTGAGTCTAGCCGGCGGAGTAGGCGCATTTTTTCCGGGAATCTTGGGATGCCTGCTGTTTCCGATCATTGCTAAACAGCAATCGCTGGTACTTCTCTATCTCGCTGACGGTGTTTTGGGCAGTCTTTTTACCCTAAGCCTGATTTTGCTGCCCCATACTCCGTCGATCTTCATCCTTGCCTTGGTGGGTGAATACCTCTTCCAGGCGTTTGCTTTTTCCATCCAAGTTGGGATTATGTTCGAAACCATCGGTCGAAATAATCCGTTTGCCGCAACCACCTTCACAGTTCTATCGGCCGCCACTTATGTCCCAATTACTTACATGATGGTTGTTGACGGTAAAGGGTACTCAATCGGTGGAATTAAGGGCAGTCTCGGAATCGATGCCGCAATCAGCATCGGTTCGTGTCTGGCAATCGGATATTTGCTATACGGGTTGCGCAGGAAGTCCCTGCATTTGCGCATTGCGAAGAGCGAGCGACTCGATGCTCTCCCGCAAGAAGAGTAGGCACAGGTAAGCGGCAGATGAGAGATCTTTAGCCGAGGACCTCGAACTTAAAACAGTAGTCTGAGGCCAAACTGGATCTGCCGTTCGGGGAAGCCCGACAGGGTAGAAGTCGAGTTACCAAAGCCTGGCGCTCCCAGAATCTGAACCGGAAAGCCAAAGGCGTGTTGGTTCAGGATATTGAAGAATTCGGAACGGAACTGCAACTTGATCCTTTCGGTGAGATCTGTGTCCTTGATGAGCGAGAAATCAACGTTGGATACGGGATCTGTCCGGAAGGTATTGCGGCCGAGATTGCCGGGAGCAATCTGCACTGTTGTGCCATTTACGACCGTAGTCGGAGTGGCGAAATAGGTCGACTGATTGTCGATGACGTCATCGGAGAAGTATTGCTCTTCCGGTGATCCACTGGTACGCATGGTCGGCTGCTTGACTAGATCTGGCCGCGTAGCCTGAAAGCCGTTGTAGGTGTCCGTTCCGTACTCTTCTGTGCCATATGGGGAGTTGACCGTAAAGGGAAAGCCGGTCTGAGCTGTCACGATCGCTAAAACCTGCCAGCCTTTCGTCAAGCGCTTCGGAAGAGAGTTCCAATCGGAAAGCGGAAGATTGTAAGTCAGGTTGGCCACAAAACGTTGCCGGACGTCGAATGCGGAATTGCCCTTTTCGCAGGACCAGCAAGTCGGGTTCTGCTGAAGTTGACCGCCGTTCGACGCGACGTTGGCGTTGAACAGCGTGGAGGCGTTATCCAGCGCGTGTCCATACGTGTAGGAAGCCTGAAAGGCGAACCCATGCGATGCCGAGATCTTCCGTGCTTGTAACTGCAGCGAATTGTATGTTGAGTGGGCATGGTTATCGAGCAGCATGAACTCACCCAGGCCCGGGCTAATCGTCGTGTACGGAGTATATTGGGATTCAGCGCCAGTATAGGCATTCGGATACTGCGGGCTGTAAAGACCGACGGCATTGTTGGTCACGTAGGCTGCCTGAACAGCAATGTCGCCCGGCAGTTCGCGTTCCAAGGTCACGTTTCCAGACATGGTGTATCCGTTCTTGAAATCGACCGACGTCAGGTTGGCTAAGATCGGGCCACCCAAATAAGCAGAGGCCGCAGCAGTATTCACCGGGGTATTCGGCGCAATGAGTTTTGTATTGCCCTCCGGAGGAAGCACTTGTCCCGAGAGGCTGGTCAGTGAAGGAGCGCCGACGAGCGGCAGTGGCGTCAGCGAATACACCGGATTCAGGCGCGTACTGAAGGCAGCGAACGGAAAGCTGTTGCCAGCTGCGTCCGGGAAAACGTTCGGGGGAGAGTTTGTAAACACGCCAAAACCGCCTCTCACCGTCGTTTTGCTGCCGATCCGTTGGGCAATGCCGAATCGGGGCCCAAATCCTCTGTAATCCGGATGGTAAAGCGGACTTGGATTTAAAACTAACTGGCCATAGAGACCACCACCGCCGTAGTTAGGATCGTTCACAATAGCGGCAGACCGATTGTAAACCTCGTGCGGAACAGAATTGTATTCGTACCGGAATCCCACGTTCAGAGTAAGGCTCGAAGTCACCTTGATATCGTCCTGGAACCACGTGTTCAAATGCCACGCTCGGAAGGCATACGGCGAGAAACTTCCATTCGAAGGACCAAAGCCCGGCATGGGCACGGACCTGTTGTAAGCGGAAGGCTGTCCGAGCATAAAACTGATCAGCGAGTTAGGGCTGGGCGTTCCGCTCGAAAGTCCGGTTCCTCCATTCGTAGAGGGAATATCAGCGTTCACCGGTTCGCCCGCCGAAAATAGGTACTGACCGTTCGGGCCGCCTTCTGAAGCCCCTACCGCGTTGTCCCGCAGCCGCCGGTACATCACCCCAATGTTCATCGTATGGCGGCCTTTGATCCAAGTTAGATTATTTGTGGGGATGAACTGAGTAACGTGGTAAAAGCCGATGAAAGTGTCCGGACCGAAGTTGGCCAGACTGCCATCCGTGAAGATACTCTGCGGGATCGATTGATTCCCTGGCACGGAACCCGTATCTTCACGGTTCACTCCGAAACTTGCGACGTTAAGCAAGGTTGGGGAAAAAACGTGCGTTTCACCGATCCCGACATTCCGTGCATTGTTCGTTAGAACTGGTCCGTAGCTCGGGTCGACAATCGATACGACCGGATCGTCTGAGCTGACGTGGTGATTCACGTAGGAAACGCGCGCAAACAGCGAGTCTTTATCAGAGAACCTGTGATCCACCCGGACCGAAAACTGATTGTTGTCCGACGGAATCTTGAATTGAAAATTCAAGGTGTTCGCACCATATTGTCCGTTAGGCTGATTCGGCAACGGATATCGATTCAACACCTGCTCAGCGACCGGGTTTAGCGGCACCTTCAATTGGTCAGGGTAGCCATTAGTGTCGGTTATCGTGATGATGCCCTGGCGTTCGGCAGCCGTGGGAACCGGAATTACTGTGGGTTCCCCTAGCCGTTGACGAAATCCAGCATATTGACCGAAGAAAAAGGTCTTATCCTTCTGTATGGGACCGCCAAACGTTACTCCAAACTCGTTCCGCTGGAACGGCGGCACGGAAGAGGAAAAAAAGTTTCGTGCATCCAACTTACTGTTCCTCAGGAACTCGAAAGCACTTCCATGGAATTGATTGGTGCCGGCTTTACTTACCATCTGAACGATGGTTCCACCGCCTTGGCCGTATTCGGCTGAGTAGTTATTTTGTAGAATCCTGAACTCTTCCAGAGCGTCGATATTGAAATCCCAGAACTGCAGATTCCCCATCTCCGCATCGCTGATGTCGATCCCATCCAGCGTGCCGACCTGTGTCTGCCCTCGATTTCCATTACCGGCCCACTCTGGGGCAAGCCAGCCAGTCCCCGATTGCTCCAGGGACATCCCCGGCTGCAGCAGAACTAAGTTCGCAATACTGCGGCCGTTCAGAGGCAAGGCTTGCACCTGCGCACCAGTTACTAAGCCACCCAGAGATCCAGTCGTGGTATTTACCAGCGGCGGAGTGGCTGTCACTTCCACTCGCTCCTCGGTCCCCGGCAGCGTCAAAGTAAAGTCAAGCTGCTGTTGTTGGCCTACGTACAGAGTGATACCGCCTGAAACTGCCTTATTGAATCCCGATGCCTCGGCTGTAACCGTGTAGTTTCCGACTGGAAGATTAGCAAGCGTGTAAGTTCCATCTGAACTTGCAACGCCGGTTCGCGTGAGTCCGGTTCCCTCCTGCGTGGCAACAATCTTTGCGCCTGAGACCACAGCTCCGGATGGGTCGCGCACCGTCCCTAGTATTTCGCCGACGGCTTGAGCGTGAAGACATGAGCTCCAGCACAAGGCCACAACAATTGCATTCAGTTTGACATTCGAAAAGAGACGATTCATACCACCCTTTAACTCGATACCGAATTTGCTGAAACGTTAATGCCAGCAGGGACCGGCAGCGTGTCGACGAGCCATGGCCGAAGTTCAGATGATAACAGTTAAGGCACTGTTAGAGTCTTTTAGTGATCCTTACTATAGGAGATCGAGATCCAGATGTCAAAACAGCGCGGCAGCAATCAATCAGGGAAGATCCTGCAGTGCTTGTTGAGCGCCAGAATGGTGAGGGTCGTCTCTCAGCGTTGTCTGAAATTGATCTCGGGCACGCTGCGTTTGATGCTGAGCCAACAACGCGCGGCCGAGCTGGTAATGAGCTTCAGCCCAGTGAGGAGCCAGGGAGAGGGCAAGCTCAAAACTCTGAATTGCTCCCTCAACATCGCCGGACTGCAGCAGCACCCCGCCTAAATCGAAGTGCGCCTCTCCGAGCTTCGGATCTATCGCTAAAGCGTTTCTAAACTGGGTAATGGCGCCGTTCGAATCGCCTTTAGTCGCCAGCGTAACGCCAGATCGTATGTAGCCTAAGGCTTCATCCCTCCTCAGATCCCGTTCCTTGAGCTTCTGAACGTTGTGGAACTGCGCCTCAGCGTCCTTGTTCTCCCCAGCTTGTTTCATTACACGTGCTAGGGCGTAAGCGGCTTCGGGAGAGCTGGGAGCCAGCCTTGTTGCGATCTCGAGTTCTGCTCGTTCCTGCTGTAGCTTGCCTTCACGATGAAGTATCCGCGCCATCTCTAAGTGAAACTCGGACGAGTTCGGCTCAATCTTTATCGCCGCTTGCATGGCCTCGAGCGCCAACGCCAACTCCCCGCGATTTTCCTCGATCTTCGCAAGCTCAAACTGTACGACGGCATTCCGAGGATGCTGATCCCGGGCCTGCGCCGCTATGTGCGCGGCTTCCCCTACAAGTCCCATCGAATTGAGCGCCCTCGCTAGATAAACCTCGACCTTCTCGTTTTCGGGAGAAAGTTTGAGTGCCTCCCGGTATTCGGAAACGGCACGCGCGGTAGCGCCGTTCGATTCGAGTAACTGTCCCAGGTTGAGGTGAGCTTCCAGAAATTTCGGATTGAGTTGAATTGCCTTTTCAAATGCCTCTTCAGCTTGCGGCGATTGCCCGGAGGCGAAGAGGCTCAGACCAAGTTGGAAAAGACCCTCTTGCGAAGTTGGGTCGGCTTCTACAGCCTCGTGAAGTTCGCGAATGGCTTGCGTTACAAGGCCGCGTTTGTAAAGGACCGTCCCGAGTAGGATGCGTGCTTGCGTCAAAGAACCATCCAGTTCAATCGCCGTCGTCAAATGATTCTGAGCTGATTCGAGATTGCCCGTTTCGAGCAGCAATCTTCCATAAAGCAAGCGTCCCTTTGCTAGCTGAGGCGAAACTTGGACCAGGCGTTCAGCCGATCGAGAGGCGAGTGCAAACTCCTTTTCGTCCTCCAGCCCTAACGCCAGATTGAGAAGAGCATTGGGATATCGCGCATCCGCCCGAAGGGCTGTTTCGAAACTTCTTATCGCATCCTTCGGGAGACCTAGCTTGCGCTGCAGGACTCCTAAATCATTCCAAGCCTGGGCAGAACTCGGGTCCAGAACAACTACCCGCTTGAGTTCGGCCAGAGCCGTCTGCAAATCTCCAGATCGCGCTAAATGAAGTGCCTCTCTGTGAAGTGCCGCCGCAGATTCCGATTGGCCCCTTCCAATCTGAGGAAGCAAAGTCCCAAACAGAACTACGACGCTGCAGGTCGAAAGTAAAGATCTTGCAAGACGCCTCTTCGAGCGATTGTGGAAGTAGCCAACCATCAAATCAGACCATCTTACTGTCTTTGGTTCGATTCCCCGGAGGTCCTTAGAGCTCTGTCTAGCTTGCCGAGTTCACTGCTTGATCTGGCCAGAAAGTTATCTCGCCTTTTCTTGATCGGGATTAGCTTAGCTAGCTATAGCTAGATGAAGCCGATGCGGCTTCATCTTCGGGCGCAAGGCAATGTCCTTCATCCTCGGACCGGACCACCGCAGCCGCATCAGTTCACTTATTGAACAGCCGAAGGCCTCAAAATGTCCGAAATCGACACCGAACGCCGCTCCGCAATGGACCGATAGCCCGCCTCGATCGTCGCCATCGTCAGAAGATTTTCGCGGCCGCTGATCTCCGGCTCCCGTCCCCGCGCAATCGCATCCATCAGCTCCGCCATCGGCCCTTGGAACGCATCCGGAAACCAAACCTCACGCCAATGCGGCGTAATCCAATTCCCCTTGAGAACCTCCGCTGTATACGTGATAGTGCTCGGCGCCCGATTCGGATAATGCGGCCACCCGATCGTGCCCTCCGCAACACCCTTCGTCCCCTCTACTCGCCATTTGATGTACGGGCTCATGTCATCTCGCTCGTTCCGCGGCCCCGTCCATACGTCGTCCCACGCAGAAGCACGCATCCCGTCCGCGTACTCCAAAATGTACAAGCAGATCCCGTCTTCATGCGCAAATGTCGTCCGGGGATCCTTGCGCGCGCTCACAAAAATCGACTCCGGCGTCCCAAACAGATACTGAAAACTGTCAATATGGTGAATGCTCATGTTCAGCAGCGTCAGCCGCCCGTACTCGCGTAGCCACGCCTGCCAGTGCGGAACGGCGCGCATCTCGATCGTCGCCAGCACCGGTGAACCGAGGACCTCCCGCTCGAGCAGCGTCTTCAACGCACGAATCGACTGATCGAATCGCATATTCTGATTCACCGCCAGCGGCAGACGACGAGCCTCGCACATTCTCACGATCTCCACAGCTTGCTCATAGTTCACTGCCAGCGGCTTCTGCGCGAGTACACCCTTCAGATACCGCCCCTTCTCGATCGCCCGCTCGATAATTCCTCGCTGCCGGTCCGGCGGCACAGCGATATCCAGGATCTCAACGGCGGGATCGTCGAGCATCTCATCCAGCGTCTCGTAAACTCGGGGAACGCCGCGCAAAGCCGCCACTTCTCGCGCTATCTCAGGTGTTCTTGAAGTGATGCCTACAACGTGATAACCGGCATCCAGGTACGCTTTGAGCTGCACGTCGCGCATGATAAAGCCCGCGCCGACCGCCCCGATGCCATAATCACTGCGCAGCGGTTTTGCAACCTGCTGCCTCAGATCTAAATCGAAGTCAAAATTCAAGCAAACTCCGCCGGTGAACACTTCGTCGTGTCCAACGAGCGTCTATGATAGTATCGCTGCGGATTCAAAGTTGAAACTCGGTCTCATCAGCTCAGCCTGGCTCGGAACCCCGGTCAGCACCGCTGACGGAATTAGACTCACAAAACAGATTGGCTTCGACACCGTCGATATCTTTGCCGATCCGCTGGAAATTGGCCCCGAAGAGCGCCGCCTGATCCGCAAAGCCACGGCGGAGAACGATCTCCCGGTTGTCTCGACCGTCTGCTGCGCGCTGGGTATCGCCGACTTCAACAAGCCCGTGCGCGATTTCCATGTTCATCGCGCCAAAAGCTACTTAGACTTCTGCTACGAACTCGAAGGTAAGAATCTTCTGCTCGTCGTCGGCGAATACATCTGGCAACAGGAAGTCATAGCGCCCGGCGATCAATGGAAGTGGGCCGTCGAACACGTACGCGAGCTCGCCGAGTACGCACACACGCTTGGCCTCGAAATCGCGGTTGAGCTCGAGCCGTTCCACCTATCCCTCATCAACAACGTCGAACGCATGTCGCGCTTCCTCTCGGACGTCAATCATTCGGCCGCTCGCGCGAACGTCGACATCTCGCATCTTGCCCTCGCGAAAGATGCACCCGCCGAACTCTCAAAGCTCAAGGGCCGCATCGCGCACGTTCATCTCTCGGATTGCGATGGCCAAAAACACGGAGATCTTCCACCCGGTCGTGGCGTCGTCGACTTCCCACCCTACCTCAAGGCTCTCGCCGGCTCCGGCTTCTCCGGTACCGTTAGCATCGAACTCGAATACTCGCCCGAACCCGGAAAAATTGTAGACTGGGTGCGCGAAGCGTACACCTCGACCGACCGTCTCATGACCGATCTCCACCTACGGAACTAAACTCGGAAAGGAATTTCAAATGGCTGCAGGTCCCATCAAACAAAACCGTCTCGAAGAATACCGCCAGAACGGTTACATCGTCGAGAAATCGTTTTTCGATAAAGAAGAAATTGGCCTTCTCCATCGCGCCGCGAAAGAAGATCGCCAACTCGATCAACACTCCTTCGGCCGCGGCGATGGCGAGGGGGGCACGGTGCGCCTGTCACTCTGGAACCACCCCGGCGACACCATCTACGGCATGTTTGCGCGCTGCGAAAGCGTCGTCAACTCGGCCGAAACTCTGCTCGGCGGCGAGGTCTACCACTACCACTCGAAAATGATCATGAAAGACGCCAAAGTGGGTGGCGCCTGGGCCTGGCATCAGGACTACGGCTACTGGTACCAAAACGGCGTGCTCTTCCCGCTGCTGACCAGCGCCTATATCGCGGTCGACCCCTCGACCAAAGAAAACGGCTGCATGCAAGTCCTCAAAGGATCCCACCTGATGGGCCGCATCGATCACATCCTCACCGGAGATCAGGCCGGCGCGGACATGGAGCGAGTGAAGGAAGCCGAGAAACGTCTTGAGCTCGTTTACGTCACCATGGATCCCGGCGACGTGCTGTTCTTCGATTCGAACCTGCTCCACCGCTCCGATCAGAACAAGTCCGAAAACCCGCGCTGGTCCATGATCTGCTGCTACAACGCCGCCCGCAACGACCCCTACAAGGAAGCGCATCACCCGCGTTACACTCCGCTCCAGAAGGTGCCCGACTCCGCCATTCGGGAAGCCGGTCTAAAACGGTTCAGCGACAGCTCAACGAACGTGGCCTGGCTGAACGATGCCGAGGACCAAAGCGCTCGCAGCCTGGAGAATGCGGTACGGACCTAAGATTTGTCCGATCGGCTTAAGACTTTTCTGAACCTACTGTCGCTGGACGGTCAGCCTCATCGGTCCTTCGAGACCATCTGCCAGGCAGGCTATGACGGTGTCCAGTTCACATCTCCGGCAACCCAATCGGAATTGGCGGAATGCCTTCGCCTAGGTCTCGAAGCGGCAACCAGCGGCCGCATCAATGAAACTGAAGAAACGAAGCCATGGGCCGAACGATGGGCCGGAGATGGCTTCGTTTGTGCAACTTTGCACGTAGGCTGGGGCCTCGAAGATGACGCCCAAGCCGCGCGCTTGATCGAAAGCGTCCTTACAGCGTCAACAACTTACAATATCCCGCTCTATATTGAGACCCATCGCGCGACTATCTGCCAGGACATGTGGCGGACCGTCCAGTTCGTTCGGCAATTTCCCGAGATGCGGTTCAACGGCGACTTCTCGCACTGGTACACCGGCCAGGAAATGGTCTATGGAGGCTTCGAAAAGAAGCTCCAGTTCATCCAGCCCGTCCTCGAGCGAGTTCGTTTCGTACACGGCCGCATCGGCACTCCCGGCTGCATCCAAGTACCGGTGGTCCCCGGAGCGGAGTACGTCGATCACTTCCGCCGGCTCTGGACCGCCTCCTTTCGCCACGGCGCCCGCATCTTCGCGCCGGAGCTCTTGGCCCCGGGCATCTACTACGCCCGCACCTTTAACGGCATCGAAGAGAGCGACCGCTGGGAGCAATCGCTTATCCTGAAACGCATTGCCGAGGAGTGTTTTGAAGAAGCTCGCCATTAGCCTGCTGCTAACCGCCACAGCCCTATCCGCTCAAGATCCGGATAGGGAGATTGCCGCGGGCAAGTCCCAGTTCTCCCAAACCTGCGGCTTCTGCCACGGCGCAAACGCCCGCGGCGCCAGCGGCCCCGACCTGATCCACTCTGGGCTCGTCAGCCACGATGTTAATGGCGACCTCATCGGCCAAGTCGTCCACAACGGCCGCCCCGACAAAGGCATGCCTGCCTTCGAGCTTCCCGACTCCCAAATCAAGGCGATCGCCGCCTACCTGCACTCGGAAGCCAAGCTCGCCTCCACCGTCTATGCCCGCGGCCCAGGCGACTACCCGCTGGACAAACTGCTGGTCGGAAATATTCAAGCAGGCAAAACATACTTTGAGACCAAGTGCACAGGGTGCCATTCCGTCACCGGCGATCTCGCGCACCTCGCGACCAAGTACAAGCCGATCGATCTGCAATCGCGCATCGCCTATCCCTCCGGGGCTGTCCCAACCGTCACGGTCACCGAGCCATCCGGCAAAGTCTCTACAGGTTCGCAGGTCTATGCCGACGAATTCACCATCTCTCTCCGCGATAAGAACAATTGGATTCACTCCTGGAATCGCAAGCTCGTCCAGGTGGACGTAAAGGATCCGCTGGAGACTCATGCCAAACTGCTTTTTGCGTACACGGACGAAAACCTGCATGACCTATTCGCCTATCTCGAGACGCTGAAATGAGATCCGTTCTTCTCTTGCTGTTCACATGCGCTATTTGTGCTGCACAGCAACCTGACAGTTGGCCAACCTATAACGGCGATTACTCCGGCAAACGCTTCAGCCCTCTCAAACAGATCGATCAGGAAAACGTTCACAACCTCTCGCTCGCCTGGGCTTTCCAGACCAATGTCAACTCCGGGCAAGGCCTCAAATCGACGCCGCTGCTGCTAGACGGCACGCTCTATTTCACCGAACCGGACGATATCTGGGCGGTAGACGCGCATTCCGGCCGCCAGAATTGGCATTACAGATATCACCAGAACGAAGGCCTCCACATCGGCCAGCGCGGCTTGGGCTTTTATAAAGGACGGCTCTATTTCGAAACACCGGACGCGCACCTGCTCTGCCTCGATGCCCGTAGCGGCGAAGTGCAATGGGAGTGTCGTTTTAGCGGACGTGAAGCTCGGCTATTGGGCCACCATGGCCCCTCTCGTCATCCGCAAACACGTGATCGTCGGCGTTTCGGGTGACTTCAACGATTTGCACGGCTACATCGACTCCTTCGATGCCGAAACGGGCAAGCTCGAGTGGCGCTGGGATTCGCTTCCTAAGCCCGGCGAACCGGGCTCCGAGACCTGGCCCAAAAACAGCGATGCTATACAGCACGGGGGTGGCATGACCTGGCTGACCGGCACCTATGATCCCGATCTGAACCTGCTCTACTGGGGCACCGCCAATCCGAACCCGGTGCTCTCCGGAGCCACTCGCCCCGGCGACAATCTGTACACGTGCAGCATCGTGGCGCTTAACCCGGACACGGGAAAACTCGTCTGGCACTTCCAGCCATCCCCGCATGACGTTCACGACTGGGACGCAGTGCAGACGCCTGTCATCGTTGACGCCGAGTTCCACGGTCAGCCTCGCAAGCTCTTGCTACAGGCTTCGCGCAACGGCTATTACTTCGTGCTCGACAGGATTAACGGCAAGTCACTTCTTTCCGTTCCGTTTGAAGAGATCAACTGGAGCGCAGGCCTCGACGCTAACGGCCAGCCCGTCGGCAACCCTAAAAAGTACCCGAACACATCAGGAACCCTGGTCGTGCCTGATGCGATCGGCGCTACGAATTGGATGTCGCCCAGCTTCAATCCGGAAACGGGGCTGCTCTACGTCGATACTCAGACATCTTACGGACTCTACTACGATCTCTCGAACGGTAAGCCCGAAGGTTTTGCCGGAAGAGACTTGACGGTCTGGTCTCACTCGTTCTTAAAGGCGCTCGACTACCAGACCGGCAAAATCCGTTGGGCCCATGATCTCGGGCCAGGCGAAAATTGGGCCAGTGTCCTGAGCACCGCAGGCGGTCTCGTCTTCACAGCCGACAATCACGGCAACATCCTCGGTTTGAACGCAGCAACTGGCCAGACACTATGGCACACCTACGGGGGCGGCTCTGCGAAAGGCCCGCCGATCACATACGAACTGGACGGGGCGGCAATACCTCCTCGTTTGGCGCGCAGGAAGTGCTGTACTGCTTCGCTTTACCCGAGACTGGCGAAACCGATCAGCAGCAATCCCAGTACGTACCCGATGAACATAAGCCACACTAGCCGCATCGTCCCCGGTGGCGCAGCACGAAATTCCTTCCAAATCAGCACGCCCCAGATCGCCGCAATCAGCGTCGCTCCCTGTCCCAGCGCGTAGGAGATAGCGGGACCTGCCAGGCCTGACGCAACGACGTTCAGCCCCAAAGCGAGCATCCAGATTGCTCCACCCAGGACGCCAAGCGAATGGAGCCGTAAAGTGCCCGCAAAGTACTCGCCGTATGTTCTACCGGCAGACCTCATGAAGATCGTATTCACCGCAACATTGCTGACGAGGACGCCAATCGCCAGGAAGAACATCGCTGTGTAAGGAGTCAGCATTCCAGTGACGATCGGCCGCGAATTAAACTCCGGTGAGATGGAACGCATCAGTTGGGGATAAAAAAAGCCCATCAGACATCCGGCAATGATCGCGAACAACATCCCCTTTCCCCAGTTTCCGGACGTGGATCGAGGAAGTTTTCGGTAAGCCAAGGCCGACAGGATCATCGCAGCGAGGACAAACGCTACACCAAGGAACAGAACGGTCGGGTTGCCCTTCGGCTGCTGCATGTACGAGGTGACCGTGCCAATTATCAGCGCCAGGCCGATACCAACCGGGAAGGCGATCGACATGCCCGCGATGTCGATCGCCACCACCAGCAAGATGTTCGCAACGTTAAAGAGCACCCCGCTGATAACGGCCGTCCAAATCGCTCCGGAAGAGGCGAGTCTGATGTTTTCGAGCGCCGGCATGCCGTGCGTGCCCACACTGCCCGCAGTCAGCATGAACAGAATGCTAAAGAGGAACAACCCGATTGCGTAATCCCAGTAATACAGTTGGAACGGCCACTTCGTGCGCCCGGCAAGCTTCTGCGTATTGGCCCATGAACCCCACCCAATCATCGTGATGGTGCAAAACAGAATCGCGAGGCTGTTCGAATGTACAGTAAGCACTAGGCGTTAACGTAACATCTTCCGAAAAGGACTCGCGCGTGAAAATTGTTTTACTGACGGTTCTGTTGTTTGCGATAGCAGTTCCAGCCGGCTGGGGCAAGACCTCGGTTATTCTTTCCACGGACGTTGGAAACGAGATCGATGACCAGTGGGCGATCACCTATATGATGCTGAGCCCCAGTTTCGATGTGAAAGGCATTATCTCGGCACACGGACCGAGTTTGCCTGACCCCTCTGCGCACTACACCTACAAGGTTCTGGTCGATGTCATAGAGCGGCGGCTCGGGATGCTGAGCCATCCACCCTTATTCGAAGGCTCGAGCCTGCCGCTTGCGGACAATCGGACCCCCCGCACCAATGCTGGAGTAGACTTCATCATCGAAACTTCCAAAACCTTCTCGAGCGAGAACCGGTTAACAGTCTTGACGATCGGAGCCGCAACTGACGTTGCGTCTGCCCTTCTACAGGACTCAACCCTACGCGATCGAATAACGGTGGTAGCCATGGGATTCAAGAATCTAACCGAGGGCGGCAAAGAGTTCAACATCGAAAACGATCCGAAAGCCTGGCAGGTCATACTCGATTCCGATGTTCCGGTAGTTATTGGATCCGCCGATGTTTGCCAGGCGGACTTAGCAATGATGTTTGACCACGCGAAAGATCTGCTCGCAAAGCGAGGCCCTATCGGAGCGTGGCTGTGGCAGGAGTTCCAGGAGTGGTATTTCCGCAACGTGAAGCCATGGCGAAAAGACGATTTTTCTAAGCCATGGGTGATCTGGGACACAGTAGTGATGGCTTACGAGCAAGGCATGACGACGCAGAAACAGATCGCTCGTCCTCACATGCGCGACAACTTGTCTTTCGATATGTCGCGTACTAGTAGAACTATAACTTGGATTACCGCTATTGACTCGAAACGTATGTGGGAAGACTTTACGCGTAAGTTAGATAGCTATCAGAGCTCGCATGCAGTAGGTCTTTCACCCTGCTTACTCGCTCCCAATTAGACCGTCCATAAACAAAAAAAACGCCGGAGCTTTCGCCCCGGCGTTCTATGCTTGTCTCTAAGTTATACAGCAGCTATAAAGCACGCCGCCGGCCCGCCAAGAAGCTGACCAAGAACAGCACCAGAAATACGATGAAGCAGATCTTCGCGATACCCGCGGATGCAGCAGCGATACCGCCGAATCCTAACACTGCCGCGATGATCGCGATCACCAAAAATACCCACGCATACCACAACATATTGTAGTCTCCTCCGAATCCTCTAGAGCACGTTCGGGGCCAAGCATCTAACGGCTCACAGTTACCACTTAATGAAGCATTTACTTACCTTTGCAAGACCCGTTGCCTCGCTTCCATCCAGCAGTAATGAACTATTTTCGTGAAGGAGGAAGAAAAGTTTGCCTGTCCTAAGCTTTGCCACGAAATAGCATGACGATCTCAATGAGAAGGATGATAACTACCATCAATTCGAGCACGAAGGTCCGGCTCTGGTGGAACTCGTTTATCATCGATTCGTATAGTTCACCCGCGGTACTCAGCTTCTCCGTCACGAGAGCGCGATAGTCGTTTACCCCAATTCGCGCAGCTGCCAATCTGTAAGCTCGTGCATAGAACATGTCGCTCAGAAACTTAATGGCATTCTCGGTCCGCTCTGCGAGTTCGCGGTAATCTAACCGGATTGTATTCAGGTCTTCCGCCTGGCCCGCCAATCGCCACCGGTACCATATACTCCGCCGGCGTGTTTCCAGCCGTTTGTAGACTTCGGCCAGCACCTTTGTCAGCACCTCATCGTAGTAGCGGAACTCCAGTAGCTGGCTATTTGCGTATTCGAGCAGATCGATTGTCGGCGAAGCAGAAGCGGGAGCGTCGTAGACGAAAGCCGCAACCCAACCGACGACCAGAAGATCGACCGGATAATACGACATGCTCGACTGTAAGACTTCGTGCTCCTCCGCAGAAGACAAGGCGATATCTTCGCCGCGGACGATTTGAGCGATTTGCGTGCGATATTGGCGCGTCAGGCTCTCGGCAGAGACAATCGTTCCATCCTCTCGCGTAATAGGATCGATTTGGACAAGGTAGTAATCTTCAGAAATCCAGTCTTTATAGGGCTTTTTGAGACTCCCATCGAGTCTGACCAAGCGCTCCCGGAGAATGGCATTCGCACGTTGTTCCAGTTCAGGCGAGGAGATCCATCGATTGGCGAGAGCCACCAACTCGGCCCAGGAGGCTTGAAACGGCACCTGCAACTCCACGCTCGCCACACCGTATTCGAAGTATCGGATCCGGCCCGATAACGGCCGGCCCCCATACTCGGAGTAAGAACCGAGATTTTCGGCGACAGGAGTACGCTCGAACCGGACATATTGGGGAGCTGGATGCTTGAACGCAGGCTCGCGGCGAGCCGGATCCGTGCCGAGCACGGTATGTAAATGGGCGAGGTCGATCTCCTCCGCTATGTCAAATAGGAGCAGAGCGCGAACGCTTCCCGTCAGCATTCGGTCGTCGAGATTCATCATTGGCCGCTAAATATTCGCCCGGCAACGCACTGCGCCCAGCTTGGCGTTGCCGTCCCATCTTGATCAATCTGGTTGACCACGCCCCGCTTGGCTGCCAGGCTGCCTTGGACTTTAGAACCCGTCGCAGCTACCCGGCTTTCTGAGACTTCGCGGCGGGCTCCTTGCCGAGCGCTTTCGGGTGCGCAGACGGTTCAAACTGCGAAACATCTTTCGCTGCTTCCGGCTGACTATGCCACGTCTTCCAGAGTCTGCCTATGTTGTGTACGAACACGCGTGGTTTTTCGCTATAGACGCGTTCGCCTAGTGAAGTAGAGTTCCCTCGCAGTTTGTTCTGATGTTCAGCGACAACTGCTAGAAAGCCCGGAACGACTGCTTCTCCTCCGTACCGCTCGGGATTTGCCTCCAGCTTCTCGCGAAGCACAACAAGATTATGGTCGTCGCCCAACCAGGTTTCGAGATCTTTCAGACTCTTCTCGTGGGCTTCCATGACACTGGTCCAAACACCCTCGAGCAGGCGAACGTGATACCAGTGATCTTTTACGCGCTTGCGGAAATCGTGATAAGCGACCGGAGTCTCACGCTTTTTTGCAAGTTTCAGCGCCCTGCGGCCCCTGCGGTATGTTTGCTTCAACCCTGGTGCGAGAGCATGAAAACCATCCTCGTTAAGCGGCCACTTGGCTAACCTTTGTTCGGCCGAATGGAGGACCGCACTTGCTTGTTGGACAACTTTCGCGGCATCGAGATGCTGCTCGATTTCGCGCTTATCTTGTTCCAGGCCCTGGCGCAATGCCTTGAGTCCCTTGCTGTCGAGCACATCTTTGAACTTGTCAGCAAGCTCATCAAAGACTTCGAGAAGCGCCGCGGCATCTCGCAAATCGGACAACTGGCGCCCAACGTCGCGGAAGCGCGCATTTTCCTGCCGATAGGTCCGGCCGAGTTGCGGCTTGACCAGACGTAAAACACCACGAACTTTCTTGATGCTTTTACGCGCTTCGTGAACAGCCTCGTCGCGCTGCGCCTTTGCTTCTTTACGCAGCGTTTCGGTGGCCGACTGAATTTCTTCCCGAACGACGCGCCCGATGCCTTCCGGAACCGACTCGCTTGCTTGTAGACGATATGCCATAGTTTAGCCAGTGAAAACAGGGGTGCTGCTCGCGCCCCTGTTTCTTTCGGTTTTTGACTTAAGAGTGCCCTTCCTGAGGAGAGGTTGCAGCCACGTTGGTAGTGTCTCCGCCGCCGAACTCCTTCTGGGCCTCCTCCTTGCGCCCCAACAGCTCCAATGCCGCTGACGTGACATGTTCCGCCGTTAAGCCGAAATGCTTCATCACTTCATCGCCTGGAGCAGAAGCTCCGTAGTGATCGATACCGATCATTTTCCCTTCATCTCCGGCCCAGCGCTCCCAGCCAAAGGTAGAACCGGCTTCAACCGTCACCCTCTTCTTTATCGCTTTGGGAAGAATACTCTCGCGGTATGCGTCATCCTGATCGGCAAACAGATTCCAACCCGGCATGCTTACGACGCGCGACTTCACGCCGTATCCGTTCAGCTTCTCCTGGGCCTTCATGCAAAGCGAAACTTCCGCTCCCGCGCCGATCAGAATCACATCGGGCTGGCCGCCTTCCGCCTCCGAGAGAATATATGCGCCCTTGCTCACGTCAATGTTTTTCGCCCTGCTGCGATCCAGATGAGGAACGTTTTGCCGGCTAAGTGCAAACAGTGTCGGGCCATTATGCTCTACCGCGACTACCCAAGCTTCAGCCGTCTCTGTCGCATCCGCCGGACGCAGAACATTCAATCCCGGAATCGCGCGCAAACCGGCCAATTGCTCGATCGGCTCATGCGTAGGACCGTCCTCACCGACAGCCACGCTGTCGTGCGTGAAGATGTAGAACACCTTCAGCTGGCTTAGTGCCCCCAGCCGAATCGATGGTTTCATGTAATCGGAAAACACCAGGAACGTTGCGCTATAAGGCAGCAACGCGCCATAGGCGGCCATGCCATTTACCGCAGCGCCCATCGCGTGCTCGCGAACGCCGAAGGCAATGTTGCGCCCTGCGTATCCCCACACACCACCGACGGCGCCCTGAACAGCCGGACCGCCCGCTTCCGGCGGTTGGAAATCGCCTTCGCCCTTAAGCGCTGTGTTCGTCGAAGGATTGAGATCGGCCGAACCACCTATCAGGTTCGGAAGGTGCTTGGCCAGCGCGTTCATGGCCTGACCACCTGCTGCACGAGTAGCGATCGGCTTGTCTTCGGGTTTCCACTTCGGCAGATCGGCTTTCCAACCCTCCGGCAGTTTACCGCTGATCATCTGCTCGAGTTCCGCCGCTTCCTTCGAGAACTCCTTCTTATAAGCATCGAACTTCGATTGCCAGTTCGACTGCTCTTTCGTTCCCTTTTCGCCTACCTGCCGGAAGAACTTGACTGCGTCCTCAGGCAGGTAAAACTTGTCCATCGTCGGCCAGCCGAGTGCCTTTTTCGCCGCCTGCAACTCTTCTTCACCCAGAGGGTTTCCGTGCGCCTCAAACGTATCCTGCTTTTTCGGGCTGCCGTATCCGATGTGGGTGCGAACTAGGAGCAACGACGGTTTGTGAACCTCTCGCCTGGCGGCTTCGATTGCCTTCGCGATCTCCTCAGTGTCATTGCCGCGTTCTACGTGGTGAATATGCCAGCCATACGCTTCAAAGCGTTTGCCTACATCTTCGGTAAAGCAGAGACTCGTGCCCCCAGCTAGCGATATGTGGTTATGGTCGTAAAGGAAAATCAATTTGCCGAGCTGTAGGTGCCCGGCGAGCGACGCCGCCTCTTGGCTAACGCCTTCCATCAAGTCGCCGTCCCCGCAGATTCCGTAGGTGTAGTGATCGACTATGGTGTGCCCCGGCCGGTTGAACTTCGCTGCGAACCACGCTTCGGCAATCGCCAGACCGACCGCGTTGCCGAATCCCTGTCCCAAGGGCCCGGTTGCGACTTCCACGCCGACTGTGTGCCCGCGCTCAGGGTGACCCGGAGTCTTGCTGCCCCATTGCCGGAAGCGCTTCAGTTCGTCGAGTGAAAGATCGTAACCGGTCAAATGCAGTAGGCTGTACAACAGCATCGAACCATGGCCCGCGGACAATATGAAACGATCGCGGTCAAACCATTGCGGATCTTTGGGGTTGAACTTGAGGAACTTTGTCCAAAGCGTGTAGGCCATCGCGGCAGCCCCCATAGGCATGCCGGGATGTCCGGAATTTGCTTTCTGCACCGAGTCGGCAGAAAGAAACCGTATGGTGTTAATACAAAGTTCTTCTAGTGTTTGGGTTTCAGTAGTTGGCACGTTTACTCTCTCCTCGTCGGACGAATTATCCGGAAAACTTGTAACGCAGAGTTGCTCCCAAAACTGCGTCGATTTGTCGCTCTTACAGGTTAGTACTAGCGTGTAACAGGTGCTTCTGACGCACGCTATTCTGAAGCTAAGAATGCTTTTTTTCGGTATCGGAGACGGCTCTGCAACACCAATCGAAAACGCCGGCGAATGAGAGCGATTTGCCGTGCTGAACAGGCGCATTTTGTTTGGGAAGCTGTTATGTCTTCTCCTGACGATCTCGACACTACTAACTGCCCAGAGTCCAACCACTCTCGGTCCTCCCCCGGCCAATGATTCGCCGGAGGCCCCGGCTCCGGCTGCTTGCCCCGCCGGTGCGCCGATCGGAGCCGTGAACCTTCGGGTACAGTCTCAGGGCAATTCAGAAACCCTGCCATTTCAGACAATCAACCATTTGAGCGAAGGCGACGATGTACTCTACTCGCCCATCTTGCGCGGTCGCGAAAAGCGCCCTGGTGAAGTAGCCTTGGTGATGGTTCCGGCCAGACATGAGCCGAAAGAACCCGGGCTAGTTGTGACAGATCCCAAACCTGCAGAAAAGGAGCAGAGATGGAGCATCCCGAGAACAGTCAACATCGCCGCCCTGGTATATGGGCCGCAAGGACTCAGCAGAAAGAAAGTACAGGGTTTCCTTTCACAGGATGACCTGCTGATCGCGCAGCTCGCAGACTACGCCGAAAAAACCGCGCAAACGGAGGCTCTGCTCGACGCTTTATCGAGCTCCGGCAGTTCGTCGGCCAGCGTCAATGCAGCGTTGACCGGGTTTGCCTCGCAGTACGGAATGTCGGTGCAGATCGACAAGACGGCGCCGCCCAGCGTGCAGGCCCAGGCCCTGTTCTCGGCGATGAATCCGCAGTTGGCTACTTACAACCCGCTAGCCAGTTCAACAGCCCAGCGAGTCGGCCAAACCGCGAGTCTGGCAACTGCCGCGGCAACTCTGTTTTTCGGAAGTCCCATCGGGCTAGCAGCGGGCGGCACAGCCATGCTGCTCGACCTTCGCTATATCGCGTTTCCCGATACACAGTTTCGATCCTCATTTGCGCAGGTCATGCAGAAAGACGGGTTGAACTTATGCGGGCAGCGCACGCCCGCGCCTCCGCACACACGAGTCGCCTATATTTGGGCGGTTCGTGTTCCGAATACCCCCGCCCCTGCGATCAAGATCGGAGACGCCGATTACATTCCCCCAGATCAAAAAACGCCGGTCCCGGTCGATGTGCCGGACGGACAATGGAAATACCTTCAACGGGCACGCTTGTGGACCCTCGAAAACGCAAAAGGCCAGAAGCTTTCTGTCAATGTGCTGAAGCTTGGCAACGAAAAGAAACTAGAGCTGGATCTCACTAAGACGACAATCCCGTCAGGCGATTATCATCTTTCCGCTTACTGGGATTGGAAGAGTTTCCAAGCCTCCGGCCAAATCCACGTACAACCCTTGAGCGACTTCGCCGCGACAAAATTGGAGCCGGCATCGCAAGACAAGCTTCTGGCGAAATCGGGCAAGATCCCGGTGACTCTGGAAAACGGCGACTTCGAATTCTTGACTAAAGTTGAAATTAAAAAACTCAACGATGAATTCGCAGTGGCGGAACCCGCGCGTTTCATTCTGCCGAAAGGCCTTCGCGAAGGTCCCCAAAATCGTGCAGACGTCCAGATCGATACCGCAGCATTCGATCCCGGGAAATACGAGCTTCTGCTTACACAGCAGGACGGCAAAAGCCACTCGATAACCGTCAACATCCTGCCTAATCTCCCCAAAGTGGAAAATCTACCCATTCTGGTTAATCAGGGTGTTTCCACTCAACACTACGTGCTTAAGGGTGAGCGTCTCAATTTGCTTTCGAGACTGAATGCTCCGGGTGTGGAGTTCGACCTCGGATCTCCGTCCGCGACCGGTTCAGACCGGAGTGTCACCGTCCAGCTGAAATCGGACCTCAAGCCGGGAACATCTTTGCCGATTCAGGCCGATGTAGCCGACCGCAATGAACCTATGACGTTTTCGGACGCGCTTCAAATCACCGGGCCGCTACCAGCAATCGCCAGTTCCCACCTCTCGCTCCCAAACGGAATGGCCATCGCGTTAGCGGCGCGACGAGTTCCCGGCCGGGTATAACTTGACTGCGCTGCTCGATGTCAGAAACGTGGAGCCCAAAAGTGTTTTAAGGCTTGCGTGCGCCGAAGATATCGGCAACCCGGTTGCGCTTCATATCGGAGAGCAGACCGAGACTTACAGTTTGCAGCGGCTCTCGCCGGACCAGCTGTTCTTGTCCTTCGATACCAGCGGTCTCCCGGCGGGCTGCTCACTAGAGGCAACCGTTGACAACGGAAAGACCGGGCGATCACAGCCGTTCGGTTTAGCTCGCATCGTTCGCCTGCCCCAGATTCAATCGTTCGATGCGTCGAGCCAGGCGCCCGCAAACGGCAAACGCGCCTATGTGCTTACGGGCCTGAATCTCGAAATGATCGAGAAAACCGGCTGGGATCAGCTCGAAGGGGTGCCTGTTCCGGCGCTGCCCACGCCCATTCCCGGCCAGGGTCAAAAGCAGAGTCTCGAAGTCGACCTGCCGGATCCCGCGCCCGCGCATTCGACTCTTTATCTGTGGTTGCGGGGAGAAAAAGCGCCTAGCGCAACTACCCTGCAACTATCGGCCAAACCGCCGGATACTGCTGCCCCATCGAGCAGCACTGCAAACGCACCTGCGCCTCACGACGCGCCTGCGGCCCACTAAGATTATTCGAGCGGAGTGCCGGTGTCAACTCGTGGATAGACCCGAATGCTGGACACACCGCTCGGATGCACAGCCGAGTTTTCCATTTTTAATTCATCAATCGCATTGAGGAGATCCGGCTTGCCTGGTTCGATTACCGTACTGTCCGTGTTAGGTGTGCTAATCCCTCTGCCTTCGCCGTAGTCCTCCTTATGGACGCCGATCGGAGAGTAGCGATTTAAGACCTGGGAGACGCGCGCTACGTCCGCATTAGTTGCGTGAACACTAACGACGGTCTTGCCACCGGCCACAGCACCCACGTATATAGGCTTATCGGCGTGCTCGTGAACTCCGAAAACGGCGTGCAACCAGCGCTTCAGACCGGTCTCGTTATGCGCGGCACTTGGAGTAATCTTATTCGTCGTGCCAGGTTCCGCCGTGGTCTCCGAGCCTTCGTTCGAGATATAGATTCTGTCGTTACCGAAGCCCTGCGACCTCAACTCGTCTACCGCATTCTGGGCATCCGAAAAGCGATCGAACACCGCAACAACGTTCGATTCATGTGTAGTTGGCATCGCAGCCCTTCTCCCTGGGTTCATAGAAATTGTATCCGAAGAAAAACGCGGCTTGTTCGCAGCGGCTGTCTTCGCATAAGGTTAGTACAGCGATGCGATCTCTTAAGCTTTTTGTCTGTTTCCTAGCCTTGGCTTCTATCTGCTATCCCTCTCACCACCACCACACGCGTTCGCGCCCGCGCGGCCAAGCCGGCGTCTTCGATTTCTATATGCTGGTTCTCTCGTGGAGCCCGGAATTTTGCTTCAGCAAACCATCTGCGGCGGAATGCAGCATACACGCCGGTTTCTTGGTCCATGGTCTCTGGCCACAAAACAACGACGGCACCTATCCTTCGAACTGCGCCACCGATCAGCCTGGACCCACCAATCCTTCCGCCATGGCCGACATTATGCCGTCCGAGATTATCGAGCATGAGTGGCAGACACACGGTACCTGCAGCGGTCTGAGCGGAGACGCTTACTTTGGCCTGTTGAGGAAGGTCTTCCAATCGGTTTCGATTCCGCCTCAGTTCAAAGCACCTTCGTCCTCGTTTACGATACGGCCCGCTCAGCTGAAGCAGGCCTTCGAGCACTCCGCTCCAAACCTGGTCGACACGGACATCACGATCCAACTTCGCGGAAATTACCTTAACGCCGTTAATATCTGTGAGTCTCACAGTGCGAATCCGGCGCCGGTCGCCTGTTCGGGCGTCAAAGACATCCCGGGTGGGACTTTTATCGTTCCGCCGGTCAGGTAACTGCAAGTTATACTGGAAAAGGAGTTCCCCTTGAATTTGCGTGCGTTTTTGCGCCTTTTTGCGCACATACAGTTGCTTCCCGTGCTCGAAAACGGCGAAGAAACGACTCTGGTCGGCGGACAAGCTGTGATGGAAGGCGTAATGATGCGCTCACCTCACAGTTACTGCGTGGCAGTGCGGAAACCGAACGGTGAGATCGTTGCGGAAGAGAGTCCGCTAGCACGGCTTTCTGACACATATCCGATTTTCAAGCTGCCGGTATTTCGCGGGCTGGGCACGCTTGGCCACGCGATGTGGCTTGGGATGAAGGCACTGAAATTTTCCGCCGAATGCGCGTTGGAGTCGGTCTCGGGTAAACCAGCGGGGTCTAAGAAGAAGGAAGCTGGATCGGGATCGATGGTATTACAGATCCTTTTTTCGCTGACCTTCATGATCTGCTTATATAAGCTCGTTCCTCTTTATTTGGCCACGACACTGGGTCATCATTTCCCTGCGGTAAGCGGAAGATTTGCGATCAACATGGTCGACGGCCTTCTTCGGATCGCTATTTTCCTCGGTTTCATGCTGCTTCTCTCGCGGATGAAAGAGATGCACAAAGTCTTCGAGTATCACGGGGCCGAGCACAAGGTTGTGTTTAATTTCGAGTCCGGTCAGCCTGTGACCGTAGCCAATGCGCAGCGTTTTGTGACTTGGCATCCGCGTTGCGGAACGAGTTTTCTGGTTGTCGTGCTGATTATTGCGATGATCTGCTACGCGTTTCTGCCGATCGACAATTTTTGGGCTAAATTCGCGGCGCGCATTGCACTGCTTCCGCTGATTGTGGGCGTTAGCTACGAAGTAATTCGATTTGCCGCCAAACGGCGCAGCGGATTTTTAGCGCTGCTGACCACACCGGGACTATGGTTGCAACGCGTGACCACTCAACCTCCGTCCGATGCGCAGACGGAAGTCGCTATCTACGCTCTTGACCATGCGATGGAACTGGAGAAGGCGCAAGGCGGCGTTCTGGTGATCGCCTGACGGCATAGCGGCAGGCGCTTAAGGCTGCTTAAGCGCAGCCGCCGGCATTTTGCCGATCAGCGCGCCGATGGCGGACACGAGCTCCGAGATCCGCCTGTCGGTTTCCCGATTGAGCTTGCGTTGCTCTTCGGCCTGCTTTTGCAGTTCCTCGGTCGCTTGAGCCTGCTGCTTGATGACATTACTCTGTTTGGTTTCGAGGTGCGTCATCACCAGAAATGAATCTTCTAACTCTTTCCGCGCTTCTTCAAGAGCCTTGATTCTGATTTCGTGATCGTTCATCGTGCCTCCCCTTAAGCTTAGCGTCAAAACGAGTCTTCCAGGTCTAGCGCCCCTTGTCTTTTGGACCGGCAACCCGCGACAATAAAGGAAGTTCAGCAGAGATTCCGATAACGAAACTTCATCCGTGCAATATATCGAACGATTAAGAGAAGCCGAAGCTCGATTCAACGAGCTAACCGACAAGATGGCGGATCCTCAAGTCATCAACGACTCGGATGAGTATCGCAAGGTGACGAAGGCGCAAAGCGAGCTGACCGAACTCGTGAGCAAGTTCCGCGAATGGAAGAAAGCGGACCGGGAGTTGACGGATTCCCGGGCGATGCTGGCGGAAACCGACCCCGATCTACGCGAGATGGCCCAACTTGAAGTGACACGGCTCGAGCCGGAAGTTGCGGCGATCGAAAGCGACCTGCAGATCCTGCTTCTGCCGCAGGATCCGAACGACGAGAAGAACGTCATTATCGAAATTCGCAAGGGTGCGGGCGGCGACGAAGCATCTCTCTTTGCCGCCGAGGTTTTCCGCATGTACACGCGTTACGCGGAAGAGCAGGGCTGGAAAGTGGAAGTCACGTCGCTGAGCGAATCGTCGGTAGGCGGTTTGAGCGAAGTGATTGCCATGATGAGCGGCAAAAGGGTCTACAGCCGGATGAAATACGAAAGCGGCGTTCACCGCGTTCAGCGAGTGCCGGCCACAGAAACGCAAGGTCGCGTGCATACATCCACCATCACCGTTGCCGTCATGCCTGAGGCAGATGAAGTGGATGTCCAGATCGATGCTAAGGATCTTCGCATCGATACCTTCTGTTCCTCCGGCCCGGGCGGACAGTCCGTAAACACAACCTATTCGGCCGTTCGCATTACCCATCTCCCGACCAACACCGTTGTTTCCTGCCAGGACGAGAAATCGCAAATTAAGAATCGCTCCAAGGCGCTGCAGGTTCTTCGGTCGCGCCTGTATCAGATGGAGATGGAAAAGCAGCTCGCACAGATCGGCGCCGAGCGGAAGAGCATGGTGGGGACCGGCGATCGAAGCGAGAAAATCCGCACCTACAATTTTCCCCAGAATCGGTTAACGGACCATCGCATCGGTCTGACTCTGCATCAGCTCGACCTGATCATCGAAGGCCGCCTTCAACCGGTTATCGATGCGTTGACCAGCTACTACCAATCCCAACGCTTGCGCGCTGAAGGCGAAGCGGCCTAGCCGAACACCTGCACGCTGCTGCGCATCCCTAGTGTTTCTGACGATTCAGGCCGCACTCCTGCAAGGCGCGGAACTGCTTGAGAAAGAGTCACTTGGGGTCCCGCGTTTAACTGCCGAGGTTTTGTTGTGTCATGCTCTGCGTTGCGACCGCGCTTATCTGTACGCTCACGCAACGGATGAACTGCGAGAGCTCCACTGGATTCACTACGGTCGCTACCTCAACGAACGGCTGAACGGTAAGCCGACTCAGTACATCACGCACCGCCAGGAGTTCTACGGCCACGACTTCTATGTCAACGAGAATGTGCTCATCCCACGGCCGGAAACCGAGCATCTGGTCGAGGCGGCGCTCGAGCACATAAGCAAGCACCCGGCCGCCACTGTACTCGATGTTGGAACGGGATCAGGCGCAATTGCCATTACTCTGGCCCTCGAAATCGGCCGCCGAGTGCTCGCCTCCGACATTTCAGTTGACGCGCTCGCAGTGGCCGAGCGTAACCGCGAGACTCACAGAGCTTCGGTCGAGTTCTTTGCGGCGGATCTGCTGGGTGCAACCAAGCCCCAATCCATCGAGCTGCTGGTTTCCAATCCCCCCTACGTACCTGGTGAAGACGCGGCCAATATGCAAGCTGAGGTTCGCGATTGGGAGCCGCACGTCGCGCTCTTTGCCGGCGAGTCCGGCCTGGAGATTTACCGTCGCTTAATAGACGGCGCGGCAATTGCGCTCAAACCCGGCGGCCGTCTCTTCATGGAACTTGGCTATCGATCGCTCGACAGCGTCCAAGAGATGCTGGCGACGCAGTGGACCGATGTTGCGGTAAAGTCTGATCTTGCCGGTTTGCCGCGCGTGATCGGAGCAACGCTGCGGAAAGCTACCCAGCGAAGAGGCTAGATCGCTTTTCTGATGTCTGTGTGTCCAAAATCGTCACCCTTGAATAGCAGCGGGAGATCCTCGATCTTCGCTGTGGCGTAAACCAGGCAATCTCCAAAATTTAAATTGGCGCGGTGTCTGCCTTTGCCGTACTTTGCGAAACAGGCAACCGCCTCGAGAGAAATCACGTCTGTCAGCGGAATGATCTTTGGGTTGGCTTCCTCTAACAGAGTCACCAGGTCATAGATCAGACCGCGTGTTAGCGCCAGGATTCCTGCTTCCACGATCACTGATGCCGGGACGCTGCATACCCGATCCTCGATTGTTGCTACCAAAAGCGCAGCATCGGACTCGTTTTGCAGAATGGCCAGGAAGACAGAAGTGTCTAGAAGCATTACTCGAAAATAGAGTCGACCTCTTCTTTGGTAACGGGCGTCAACCCGGCATTCTTTCTCATGATTTCCTCAGCCACTTTCCGAAATGTAGGCTTCGGTTTATGAGATAGATCCTGTTTGGAAAGAGCATCCTTAAGCAGCCGTCGAAGAGCTTCCGTCTTGGACATGCCCGTTACATTGGAATATAAGGCCATCAAATCGGAAACCTCAGTATCAGCTATGTGCAACGCCATGTACAGAATTGTACACCATCCACCCGCTCTTCACCAAAATCTGCCGGTTCGCAAGCCCCAAAACGCCGGTGACAGCAAATCGAACTTTTTTTGACGATTGATTCAAAAGCAGTTAACACCGTTTCCCGTAAGCCCGAAGTTCGTTCTCGCCTTCCGGCATGCTACGCTCCGGCAGGCTCGCGAACAGATCTAGCCACCTGCTCGCGGGCCATTTTTTTGGAAGGATCAACGCCCATGACCCCACGCTCCATCCGCCGCGCCGCCGAGCGCAAAGCACGCAAGCAGGAAGAAAAAGCAGCCCGCTTCGCCGCACCGGAATCGTCACCCGCCGAAAACGATCTCCCCGCCGTCTCGCCGGCCCGCCTCGCCGCCAACCGCGAAAACGCCCAGTTGTCCACCGGCCCGCGCACCGAAGAAGGCAAACGCCACTCCTCCATCAACGCCGTCAAAACCGCTCTCACCGGCCGCACCGTCCTCCTCCCCACGGACGATGCCGCCGCCTACCAATATCACCTCGAACAATATGACCGCGAACTCAAGCCCATGGGCGTCCGCGAATGCGCTCTCGTGCAAAGCATCGCCGACACCGAGTGGCGTCTCATGCGCATCCCCCAACTCGAAATGGCGATCTATGCCCGCGGCCGCGACGAGTTCGCCGAGAAATTCGCTCACGAAGCACCCGCCCTACAGGCCGGCAAAGTCGATCTCGAAACCTTCCTCGCCTACGAAAAGCAACTCCGCAATTTACAGCTCCAGGAAGGCCGCCTTCGCCGTCAGCGCGAAAAGGATCTCGCCACCCTCCGCACCATGCAGCAGGAACGCGCAGCCGAAGAAAAAGCCCAACTCGCCGACGCCGCCAAGCTCTACCTCACCGCCCAGCACGACCACGTTCCCTTCGACCCCGCCGACCATGGCTTCGATTTTTCAATCGACGACGTCAAAGCCTACGTCAAAGGCGCACGCGCCGCTCACATCGCCAGTCAGGCCCTCAAAGCCGCTGCCTGAACCTATGCGCGAAAGTCAATTCTCGTTTGCAGCTTGCTCGCCGGAAAGAACAGCGAGCATCGGTAGCTGCCGCATTCGCTTACCGGTTGCGGCAAAAATGGCGGAACCAATGGAAGGAGCAGAAGCTGTAATCGGAGATTCCCCAGCGCCGGATGAAGCTAGATTCCGATTGTCCACGAGAATCACTTCGATCTCCGGAACATCACGGAAGCGCGGCACACGGTAGGCCGAGAGCCGGCCATTCAGGATCCGAGCTTTGTCGAATTCGAGTTGCTCGAAGAGCGCGCCGCCGATACCTTGAATGATTGCGCCTTCAACCTGGTTGGACAGGATGTCCGGGTTGACAACGGCGCCTGCGTCAAACGCGGCGACCATTCGGGTGAGATGGACAGCCGCGCCGTCTATCTGCAGTTCGGTCAAGAGCGCAAGGTGTCCGCCTTTCTCGACGTTGCAGGCCAACCCGTAACCGACACCGTGGCCGCTTTTGCGTTTGCCCCAGCCAAAGCGATCAGCGGCGCGGACGAGAACAGCTTCGAGCCTCGGATTATCAGTGTTGCGCAGCCGAAGTTCGAGTGGGTCGATGTTGAGTTGGGCAGCGATTTCGTCCATGTGAGTCTCGCGGGCAAAAGTGTTGCCTACGGCCGCAAGAGAGCGGTAAGAGCCTTGGCGCAGCGGTGATTCCGACGCGTGATAGGCGGCATACCGGTTCGGAATCTGATAAGGAGGGGCAAGTGAGGCCGCACCCCCGTTGTAATTGTGAAACTCCCAGGCAACGATTCTTCCGTCTTGGCGGACGCCGCTGCGCACTTCCATAACTGCGGCCGGGCGGCAATAAGACTGCGTGAACTCATCCTGCCGCGACCAGGCAAGCCGAACGGGCCGATCCGTACCGCGAGCGAGACGGGCAGCCTCAAGCTCGCATTCGGAGCCATGTTTCGCACCGTAGCCGGATCCGGTGTCGGAAACGATGATTCGAACCTTCTCTTCTGGAATTTTGAGCGCGCCGGCGATTTCGCCGCGCACTACGAAAGGAGCTTGTGTGCCGCATCGGACCGTAAGACTGTCGCGCTGCCACTGGGCAACGGCCGTTCGGGCTTCGAGCGGTACGTGCGCGATGTAGGCGATTTGATAAGCAGCCTCGAGCTTATGCGCAGCTTCGCCTATTCCCTCGGGCAGCGAACCTGCTTCCAGAATGGCGGGGTAACGGCCGAATTCCTTTGGCTCCGGAGGCTTTGCTTTTGCCTTGAGTTCGCGAAACAAACTTTGCGGGTCGCCTAGTTCGCCGTCGCTCCATTGTGCATCGACGAGCGCCAGAGCCGCAGCGGCTCCGGCAGGCGTCGACGCGGTAACGCCGAGAAAATCGCCATCGTGAACGACACGAACGTCCTTCAAACGTTCGGCTTTCGAAGCATCGATGGACAGCAAACGGCAGCGATGGTTCGGCGGATGGAGAACGCGCCCGTGAAGCATGCCGTCCGAAATGAGATCGGAGGAATAACGATGAGCGCCAGAGACGATCGCAGGGCCATTTACGTTGCGAAGCGATGTTCCGCAGATTTGCCACTCGCTGGGTTTCGTGGTGGGTGCGCCCCCGCTGACGCTGTTGCCGAGTAGTGGACTTTTCGAAAGATTGCCATACGAATAAACACGACCGTCCGGTCCAGACACTTGTCCGTTTGTAACCGTAAGCTTGGAAGAATCGACATGCCATTCGGCAGCCGCGCAGCGGAGAAGCAACTGACGGGTCGCAGCACAGGCCTGCCGTATGACAGGAACAGTTTCCGGCGTGGTGAGACTGCCCCAGGTTCCGCCGTCGTCCGGCACCAAAGCGGTATCGCCCATGATCAAACTGATCCGCGTGGGCTGGAGGCGCAGTTCTTCAGCAGCAACTTGAGTGAGAGTCGTGCGAATTCCCTGCCCGCATTCGACTTTGCCGGTCAGTAACGTCACGCTCCCATCCTCGCGAAGGTGCAGCCGGGACGTGAGCAGGGCGTGCTTCTCGGGCCCAACTTTCTCCTCATCGGCCTCCGCGCTGCCCAAAGTGAAAACCAGGAGAGCGCCGGAGCCGAGCCGTTGCAGAGCGTCGCGCCGCGTAAGGGCATTTTCGCCAGAAAGGATGGGTGATTCGAGTCGAAGTAGACCGACCGTATTGTCAGGCATTCTGCGTGCTTTCCGCCGCCTGCCGAACAGCCTTGATAATCCGTGAATACGCGCCGCAACGGCAAATATTTCCGTTGAGCTCTGTCCGGATGTTTTCGACTGTCGGGTTAGGGATCTTATTCAGAAGAGCGATGGTGGCTATAATCATGCCCGGAGTGCAGAATCCGCACTGAAATGCGGAGTGATCGAGAAAGGCCTGCTGCACTCGACGAAGCTTGCGATTATCGGCAAGACCTTCGATTGTTTGCACTAACCCACCGTTAACCTCGCGAACCGGTGTGATGCAGGACCGGACGGCATGTCCATTCAATAAAACAGTGCATGCGCCACACTCCCCTTCGCCGCAACCGGGCTTGGCGCCGGTCAGATGTAAGTGTTCGCGAAGTACAACGAGAAGCGAAGTGGTTTCATCGGTGTCGATCGCTCGTTTGTGTCCATTCACGTCGATGTTCAAACTTGCCATGTGCCGCCGAGCTCCAATATTCATGGTAGCGAGCGTGTATCGAGGTGCTTGGATGCCCGCCGAGCCAAAGTCGACAAGACTCATGTCTCGGACTTATAAGTCGTTATTTGTTTTCTTTGGCGACCATCAGATCGTTATCGACCGCGAACGAGCCGGGCACTTGGTTGGCCTGCATTTCAGCCATGGCCAAATCGCCTGTTGTGTCAACCACGCCCACCAGGCGTATGTTTCCGTTTTTCACGATGATGTGAATCGCATGCCAGCCGATAGGCGGATCGTTGGTGATCCCCATGGCGGCGCGTGTGGGCGAGATATACCGTCCACGACCCCTATTGCTTGTGTATCGGCTCAGCCAGGAATTGCCGTAGATTTTGGCGTAAGCCAACGCTCTGATTCGATCGTCGTTGGGCGACAGCGGAAGGACCTCGATCTCGTTGCGGACTTCTCGTACGCCTTCAACCTTCTTCACAACATTTTCAGCGCTTGATTTTAGAACCGGACGAGATGCCTCTCCTCGCAGAATGACAGTGCCGCCCTGGATGCCGAAGTGCAGGTGATCGAAAACGCCATATTGCGGAAGAGTAACGATTTGCTTATAGACGTCGGCAGCGATACGCTGCACCTGATCGTTCGCTTTTGAAGCATCTGTCTGCTTAGTGGCATTCGTCTGGGCCGCCTGGGTGACCAGCGACAAAAAGAAGAACACCTTTAGGATTCGTGCTGCGCTTGAACTCTTCATCGGGATTTATTAGTTTTATTAGATCGTGCCGACTTATGCAAGACTCATTAGTTTAGCTATTGAAGTCGGAACATAAACTGCCAGCAGGTTAGCGAAGGAGACCACATTGCTAAGAGGATTCAAAGCTTTTATTTCACGCGGTAACGTTGTTGATCTAGCAGTCGGTGTTGTCATGGGAGTCGCTTTCAGCGCTATCGTCGACTCGCTCTCTAAGGACATTATCGGCCCGATTATTGGGATGATGGGCGGCCAACCGGACTTCTCTGCCTTTAAGCCTTTTGGGATTGGCATCGGAAGTTTTATAAACGCCGTAATCGCTTTTCTGATCAAGGCGGCCGGCCTGTATTTCCTGATCGTGCTGCCCTTCAACCGATTTGCCAAGAGACTGGCGGCTGCGCCGACGGTTTCCGAAGCGCTGCTGGTGGAGATCCGTGACACGCTCCAGACGAGACTTAGTCCTGCTCCAGCACCGGCCACGAACATCACAAAGCCGATTTAAGACTTTCGCGGGTCGGTGCTCGGATATGATGGTCATCGCTTATGGAGCCCATTCCGCAAGACCAACAAGTTGCTTTAGTAGACCGCCTGACCCAAGCCTGCGGCGGCAGCTACTCGCCTGAAATCAGACGGCGCTATTTCATTACCGGACCGCAATGGGCGCCTGCCTATGAAGGTCAGGCCGTATTTCACGCGCCGGTCCGGCCTCCAATCACCTTCGAAAAAGTGATTGAAGAATACAGCAAGATCGGCGTGGGTTATTGGTGCACGCACGACACGGACGTCATCAAGACCGAAGATCTCTTTACGCCGCGGCAGGACGAAACTGTTGCGCGAATCAAAAGCAGTCTCCAGAAGCACGGGTTGAAGTGCTCGATGGTGACGACCGAAACGTTTCACCACGCCGTTTGGGCTGCGGGTCCGGCTGCCGAATCCCCCGATGTGCGCCGATATGCGCAAGACCGGTTGGAGAACACGGTGGCGATTGGGCATGAACTCGGCGCGCAGTTCTGCGTCTACTGGCCTGGTTCGCTCGGCTATTACATCCAGGGCGCGGTTGAGGAGACACAAACGCTGCGTTGGTATGCAGAGGGCATTAACGCCGCGTGCGAAGCGGATATTTCGATTGCCCAAAAATATAATCGGCCGCCGCTGAAGCACTGCATGGAAGCGAAGCCGTTCGAGCCTCAGGGCGAGATTCTCCTGCCGACTTCGGACGCCATGCTTGCTTTTATCTCGTCCGGCTTATTGAAGCATCCCGATATGGTGGGGTTGAACCCGGAATATCTTCATGAACTGATGTGGGGCGGAGCGCCGCGCGCGGCACTCGCGCGAGCCCTGCTCTGCGGTAAGCTCTTCCATTTCGACATCAACGACGGGTACCGCTTGAAGCACGACGTGGATATCGCAATCGGGCTGGTCAACCCGCTCGATTGGCTGAATATTCTGGTTCTGCTGCGGGCACACAACTACAACGGCCCATTTAACATGGACTACAAGCCGCCGCGGACCACGAGCCAGCATGCAGTATTCTCGATGAGCATCCCGACCCAGATCGACCGTTTCATTACGCTCTGGATCATGGCTGGTGAAGTTATCTCAGACCCGATTATCAAAGAAGCTACAGACGCCCTCAAAGCCGGCGGAGCCGGCGCAAATCCAAAAGACGTTGCTTCTATCGTAAACGCGAATAAGGAGCTTCTTTCACTTCACGAACTGATCGGCCACCGCCTATTCCAGATTCTGGTCGGCGCTCACCGCGGCCGTACTTACAGCCTCTAAGATAAAAAAAGACGATTAGCGATTACGCTGCGGAGCGATGAATAATGCTGCGTACTTATCTGGCGAGATCCATCTTTATTACAACTTCGTTACTTCCCTGCTCCAGATTGTCTGGTCAGGAGGTTCAGCCCTCAAAGCAAACCGTTGCCGTTCCCCTGGAAGTCCAGGCGGGGACGCCGCTCCGTGTTTATCTCACCCGTCGAGCCTGGTATCGCAGTGGTCAAGTGGTCCAGGCAAAGACCGTGGAGCCGATATGGGCATTCGATCGGGTTGTGATTCCGGCAGGAGCAGTTCTCGACGGTAGCATAGTCGATCTGAAACCAGTTTCGAAGAACGTTCGCGCCATGTCGATCATCAGGGGCGATTTTACCCCTCTCAAGAAAGCACAGGTGTCCTTCACCAGCATCCGCTTGCCGGAAGAGAAGTCCAGGTCGGTCGCAACGGTACCTTCGCTTGGTTTGGCGAGCATCTACGTGCCGCCACGGCCCGGCAAAAACGGGAAAACACAAAAGGCTGCTACAAATTCGAACACCAAATCCTCCCAAATACGCAGTTTTCTCAAGCAGCAGGCCCAAGCGCAGGCAAACGCCAGATCGCGAGGATTTCTGGATTTTGTTCGCGGGCCGAACAAGCGGGAGTGGCTGGAGAACTATCTGTGGTCCAGACTTCCATATCACCCGGAGTTTTATCGCTCTGGAACCCGCTTTGACGCGGTGCTAGCCAACTCTCTCAATTTCGGGCAAGCAGAGGTTCCCGCTAAAACAGTAGAAGATATGGCATCGGCCACATTCCCGGACAAGCCGGTGATGGTGAGGTTTCTTTCGGATTTGGACTCGATGGACGCCAAAGTTGGCGATCCGATCCAGGGTGTTCTATCCGAGCCTCTTGCTTCCGCCGATCACAAACTTGCTCTCCCGGAAGGAACGCGGCTGATGGGAAAAGTTACTTTAGCGCGGCCGGCGAAGATGTTCCACCGCGGCGGTCAACTTCGATTTATGTTCAACAAAATCGAGCTGCCCGAATCGGTTGCTGCTTCGGCGCCGCGCGTTGAAACCGCGCAGGCTCAGGTTACGGCTGCCGAATCCCACACGGGTTCCGTTACCGTCGATGCGGAAGGAACCGTAAAGTCTACCGAATCGAAGACCCGTCTTATCCGGCCCGTCATCGCGGGCCTGATCGCGGCAAAATCTATGGACAACGACGAAGGCAGGACTGCAACAGGCGGAGGGGCCAGCGGCAACTATTCCGGCCGATCCTTAGGCGGCTTCTCCGGCTTTGGACTGCTCGGGACAGCAGCCACTCTTGGCCCGCGATCTCTCGGTTCAGCGCTTGGCTTCTACGGCCTTGCCTGGTCCGTCTATTCGACAGTCATCTCGCGAGGCCGTGAGGTTACGTTTCAGAAGAATGACGCGGTGAGCATTCGCTTTGCGCCGCCTGCGACCAAGCGCTAAAACTCAGAAGCATCAACGCTGAAGGCCGGCCAGAACAAAGACCAGCGGTGCGTTCCAGTTGATAGCGACCTCGTTACAAGCGTAGGCGCCGGTTTCGTCCACATACGCTTTGGCGGGCGGCACATCCGGTGAGACAAACTTCTTCATGACCGAATCCTGCCGTCCCGGATTCGGACCACCGGAGAGCAGACCGGGCCACGGCAGGTCCACGCCATCCGCCGCGCTGGGGCGATGATGCGGATGCTGAAACGCGTTCTCTCCCACTTGCGTTACCCACGAAAGGGAGAACGTGTTGCGGCCGAGCAGATAATGCAGATTTTCTTCGGCTGCTGCCACGTAACTTGGGTTGGGCTGCAACCGATTCGCAATCAGTAGCTGCATGCTGTAGTTGGCAGCAACCGCGTTGGAGCCCCAGATATAATCCTTGCTGGTCAGACTTATGTGATAACCATCTTTTGCTGTACGTGCGACGATTTGATCCGCTGCCGAAATCGATTGCTGCTGAATCGCACCTACAGCGGCAGAGTCCTTGCCGTTGCCCAGCACGTAACTCCAAAGCGCCAAGGGGGCCACCATCGACCAAGACGGAGGATCGACTGCCCGGATCGTTTCCAGGTAATCGCGATAGTGACCGAGAAAGTAGCTTAGATAAGGATCCTTGCCCGTCGTGCGTAATAGTTCGGCGGCAGCCCAGAGCCTTTCATCTCCGCACTGTCCATCGCCATAATCACCGGTCGTCACGCCGGGCGGGTTTCGGAAAGTCACATTTGGATTGGCATCGAGCCAGCGCCAGGCATTCTCGGCAGCATCGAGACAGCGCTTCGCAAATGCTGGGTCAAAACGCGTATAGTCGCGTCCGGCGATTGCCATTACAGCCGCGAAATCGCCGGTTGCACAAGAGCTCTTGAATGGGCTTGCGCCTGTGCCCACAACTACACTAGGCAGGGTGTCTTTCTCGGGCATAATGAATCCGCAGAAATGGGTGCTTGTCTGTTTTTGCCAGACGCCGCCATCGGCATCCTGCATCGTCAGCATCCATTCAAGGTTCCAGCGCACTTCATTGAGAATGTCCGGTGTGCCATTCCCAGACTCTGGTATTTGCAGGGATAAATCCTTCAGGCGTTCGCCATAGAGCTCCCAGGCCCACAGTAGCGTTCCCGTGCTGATTCCGGAGTTGACTACATATCGGCCGTAGTCACCTGCATCGTGCCAACCGTGCGCCGATACGTGCGAACCGGTTTTGCCGGACGAGGGATCATAAGCGCCTTGCAAGTGGCAAGCGGCGTGTTTGTACTGAGCGAATTCGGGGCCTAGATCCACAGCCGTGCCGCATCGCTGGCCGTAATAGGCGCGCATAGCAAGGTAGTACGTGCGCAGATAGAGATTAGGACCGATCGAGAATGTCCAGCTTGAGCCGACACCTGGCACGTCCAGGTAGTAGCGGCCACTCTCCTTGAATACCGAGAAATCAGCAGATTGCACACTGTCGCCGGAGTTTTCGTCCGGAACAGGAGCGCTGAGGGTGCCCTCGAAGGCGACAGAATCGTTGCCCGCTCGGCGAATGGCGAAACTTTTAGCAGTTGCCGCACCCTTGGCTGGAACCACTATCGCCAGCTTGGTCGAGTTCGGTAGATAACCGACTTGGTCGATCTTGATATCGGTTGTAGGTAACGACTTCCCGAGCAGACGGGCAGCTAAGACCGCCAGCACGGCAATTTTCCTATAATTCTTGCAGCCAAGTTTTCGCGAATAACAATGATCAAACAAGCCTGCTCACTCCTTTTTGCGACAGTTTCTTTGTTCGTTTTGTCTATGGGCATGAGCCGCGCCCAGTGGGTGCCTGCCAATTCCGTTTCGGGTGTAGAGAAGTATTCCGATGGCCTGCTCTTCAACATGGGGACAGCCAAGCTGAAGGTTCAGATTTGCAGTGACGACGTCATCCATGTAGTCTATTCGCCGGCTTGGCCCCCGCCCGCCAGGCCCGAATATGTCATCACGAAAACCGATTGGGCTCCTGTCCATTGGTCCACGGAAACAAACGAGAAGGAGATCTCTCTTGCTACAGCTCATTTGAAGGTTACCGTAGACCGCGCGCAGGGAACCGTGACGTATGCGCAACTAAACGGGCCCAACTTGTTATCGGAAGGCCCGAAACAGATGACGCCAGCCGTTATCAACAACGAGAAAACCTACCGCGCCGAAGATGTTCTCAAGATCTATGGTTCCCAAGAGGCCTTCTACGGGCTGGGGCAACATCAGGCCGGCGTCTGGAATTATCGCGGTGAGTCGGTCGATCTCTCGCAGGACAACACGAATATCTCGGTTCCGCTCTTTCTTTCGAGCAAAGGATACGGCATTTACTGGAACAACACTTCGGTCAGCCGCTTCAATAACCGTTTCGTCCACTATCTATTTCTCGATTCGGAGATGGCGGATGCAATCGACTATTACTTTCTCTACGGACCGGAGTTCGATCACATCATCGCGGCATACCGCGAACTAACGGGCGCTGCCCCGCTTTACGGCAAGTGGGCATATGGCTTTTGGCAAAGCAAGAACAAGTACGCGTCGCAGCAGGAGATCCTGGGTGTCGCCGCAAAGTACCGCGCCCTGCACATACCTGTCGACAATATCGTGCAGGACTGGTTCTGGTGGACCAAAACCGGCGAGTTCAAGTTCAACAGCAAATATCCGGATCCGAAAGCGATGGTTGACACGCTGCATCGGGATCACTTCCATCTCATGATGTCGGTCTGGCCCTACTTCGATCCAGGCTCTGAAACATATAACGATATGGACAAGCGCGGCTACTTTATAGCGAAGACTACAGTCGAAGCGTTCCATCCGAAGGGCGCGGCGCTGTACGATGCGTTCAATCCGGCAGCGCGACAGTATTACTGGGATCAGATAGACAAAACGCTGTTCAAGATCGGGGCCGATGCCTGGTGGCTCGACAGCGACGAGCCGGAGACGGAAGGCATCGAGGAGAACTTGTTGCTTGATCACCACGTGGCGAGCGGAAATGGCGCAAGATACGCAAATATCTACCCGCTTGTTACCACAGGCGGCGTTTACCAAAATCAACGTAAAGCTACGGATCAGAAGCGGGTCTTCATTCTTTCGCGATCTGCTTTCGCAGGCAGCCAGCGCAATGCTGTGACGGCCTGGTCAGGCGACATCCTGTCCGACTTCGCCACCTTCAAACGACAAATCCCGGCTGGGCTCAACTTTGAACTCTCCGGCATCCCTTACTGGACCACGGACATCGGGGGCTTCATTCTCGGTCATCCCGAATCGCCTGAGTATCGCGAGCTTTTCGTGCGCTGGTTTGAGTACGGAACTTTTTGCCCCATCTTTCGCGTTCATGGCACGCGCGCTCCCAATGAAAACGAACTTTGGTCCTACGGCGCCGACGCGCAATCCATCCTCACGAGTTTCGACCGGCTACGTTACCGCCTCATGCCTTACATCTACTCCGTCGCGTGGAAGATCACGCATGAAGGCTACACGCCTATGCGGCCGTTGGTAATGGACTTTCGAGACGATGTGAAGGCGCAGAACATCGGTGATCAATTTCTGTTCGGCCCCGCCATTCTGGTAAATCCGGTGACTGAGCAAGGCGCAACCACGAGGCACCTCTATCTTCCTAAGGCAAAGTGGTTCGACTTCTGGACAGGCGCTGGCCAGACTGGCCAAACCGATGTAAATGCCTCCGCGCCTTTGAGCCGAATTCCACTATACGTGCGCGCCGGATCGATTGTGCCTATGGGACCGGACGTCGAGTACGCCGAGCAGAAACCGGCGGACCCGTTGGAAATCCGCGTTTACAAGGGCGAGAACGGGGATTTCAACCTGTATGAAGATGACAACAACACCTACGATTACGAGAAAGGCGCCTACGCCACGATTCCACTGCACTGGGACGATGCTACACGGACCTTAACGATTGGTGAACGCGAAGGCTCGTTCAAAGGGATGCTCGAGAAACGTACCTTCCGTATTGTGATCGTCGGAGACGGTCATGGAGCCGGCATCGACCCTACGGATCAGCCGGATCGCATCTTAGAGTACAGCGGAAAGACACTCACCGTGCAAATCACTTCCTAAGAGGTTCCGCGCTGGAAGACTAGAAGACGAAATGCGCTTGGATCTGGAGGAATCGCGGGCTCCCGATCGTGTGCTGGATGATCCCCAAGCTGCCGTGCGGCGTGCTGTAGGGCGTCGGTGGATTGCCGAAACGATAGAACGAAACGTTGTTGTTTGGCGTATCGTAGCTGGGGTGGTTGAATATGTTGAAGCCATCGACACTCAGACGTAGTTTATAGCGCTCGCCCATTGCGAATTCCTTTCCGACGGACGTGTCGAAGCGGAGTTGGAACGGGCCACGAAAGATGTTGCGGCCACCGTTGCCGTAAGCCGATTCAAAGGTGTCGCAGATGCCCTGCGAATCGCAAGGCGGGACACCATCTTGGCCCGGCGCCAGGGTCGGAATTGTGAAAGCGTTCTTATCGAGCACGGGCAATCCGGGGTTTGGGTTACCGCCGCTTTGTAAGACCGCCTGGGACACCGTCACACCTGGTTTCAGGGGCACGGTCGGGTTCGTGATCCCGTCGTTGTTGCTGTAGTAAAGACTGGCGACGGAGCCGGTGTAGTCATAGACGTTGTAGGGTTGGCCGCTCTGCGCGATTGTCTGACCGGCAAGAAACCAGCCGCTCGCCGCTTTGTTGAACAAGCGACTGCCGGTTTTGAGTTCCGGAATCTGATACAGGTAATTCACGATAAAGACATGGGTTCTATCGAAATCGGAACTTCCGTAGCCGGAGTGCGGGTCGAGAGGGTCGTTGCCGTTGTAGAAAAGACCGAGTCCGCTCTGCTCGTCGAGGCTGTGCGACCAGGTATAGGATGCGGTGAGCTGCAAGCCGTAGGACAGCCGTTTCCGGAGTTGAACTTGGAGTGCGTTGTAGCTGGACACACCTTCCGCCTTGTAAAGCACGGAATTCGGGCTGTAGCCCACATATGGAACCCGGAGATCGGTATTACCTCCTGTGTAACTGAAGATCGGTTCATACTGATTAACTTGACCTGCCGCGTTCGTGGCGTTGTAACCGTAGGAATAGATCTGGCCATTAATGGGATGTGAGGGCGTGGCGATGCCAGGTTGGTTGAACGGAATCGGTAAGACCTGGTGCACGCCTCTGTTGCCTACGTAGGAGACATCGAGGAGCAGGTTGTTAACAGGCTGATACTGAACATCGAATGTCCAGTTTTCGGAGTAAGGCAATTTGTTCGAGGCGTCGTAAGCGCCGAAGGCATAAGGGCCGAAGTAATTGCCTGGCGCGTAGTTACCACTCGTTAGCTGGGCGATGTTGGGGAGCAATGCCTGAAACGCTGCTGCGCTGGCGGGCGGCGGAGACGGCGGGGTTGTTCCGAAAGGCTGGGAAAACGATGCTCCATCGGCAACCGTAACGGGAAGAACAAACGGAGGTTGCAGGGTTACTCCGAATGGACCGTTGTACCCTCCGCCGGCGCTTGGCGACAGTTCGGAGAAGAACTCTCCGCGGTCGTAGTACAGCCCGAAGCCTGTACGGATTGTTACATTGCCGACGGGACTCCAGGCGATGCCGATACGTGGCGCAAAACCCCACTGATTCGCCTTCATAGTGGAGTCACTCACGCCCGGCGTGCCGAAGCTTTTGTTGTTCCCGGCGAATACAACACCGGAATTTATGATCGTGTCGGTGTTCGCGTCGTAGTTATACAAATTCGGATAAAAGTTAGAGAGATTTCCGTACTTTTCTGTAAGTGGGCCATCATAGTCGAAGCGAAGTCCCACGGAGATGCTCAGATTGCTGCGAAGCTTATATTGATCGTTGATGAAAGCGCCGCCCGTGTTTGACCGGTAGTAGCGGTTACTGCTTCCGTTGAAGAGATAAGACCGGAAAGGACCGGTCTGGATCTGTCCGGTGAGAAACGTGGTGAAATCGTTGAAGCTCAGACCGGCCACCTGATTGTTTTGGTTGAGAACGTTCTCCTGTGTGTAATCCCAAGTGAAGCCGACGTTCACGTTGTGACGTCCGACTTGCCAACCGAGCGTGCTGCCATACTCCCAGTTGTTCTGAAAGAACCCGGCGTTGGCGAAGTTATTAGAAGGCCCAAAGCTGAACCCGTTCCCGAGGTTGCTGTCCGACGTAGTAATGCTAATGCCCGGGAAGCGGGGATTGCCGAAGATGTCGATGCCTGCCTCCGGTGCCGTGATGGCCTGGCTGGTATGCGAGAAAGCGCGTTCACGGACAAAGCCGACGCGTTGCTCCCAGGTGAGTCGAGGACTCAGAATGACAGTATTTTCGATTGACGCCGATTGAGCGCCGCTGGCAAGAGTCTGAGGGAAGCCCAGCGCGTTCGACTGGTTAGAGAACGGGCTAGTCGTCGGGTCATTCTGAATAAAATATTTCACGGAGAGGCGGTCGAAGTTACTGACGTTGTAGTCGATAGAAGCGCTGCCCTGATCGTAGTTAGCGGTCGCGGCGGGACCTTGAATGAAGGCGTTATAGCCGAGTGAATTGGCCGTGTTCAAATCGAGGTTTGCGCTCGGAATCAGGTATTGTCCGTTCACTTTCGTCTGAAGCAGATGGACTGCTGTCGGGTCTAATTGGCTGATGGTTAGGTTAGCGCCAGGAAAGCTGGCGTTCGCTGCGTTTACCAGACCGGCCGGGGATCGATCATCGGTTAGATACTGTGGCACTGTGACACCCTGGGCCGATTGCAGCTCATCGGTCAGGCGGGTGCCCTGATAGGAAGTGAAAAAGAAAAGCTTGTCTTTTTTTATAGGGCCGCCAAAAGTAGCGCCAAAACGATTGCTGTGAAGCACGGGAACCTTGTCCTTCTCAGCGATGGCGGGATCGGAGTTCCGGAACGTGGGAGCGGCATTTAGCGCGTTGTTCTGGAAGTATTCGTAGAGTTGTCCATGGAATTGGTTCGTTCCCGACTTTGTGGTCAGGCCTATGTGCGCGCCGGAGTTTGCGCCTTGCGAAGCGTCGTACATCGACGTATCCACCCGAATCTCCTGCAAAGATTCGGGAGCCGGCGTGGGTAGCGATTGTCCGATTGCATCATAGACCGAGGTGCTGGTGGCGATATCTCCGCCGCTACTAGTGAAATTCTCACCGGTGTTCAGCACGAAGCGGTTACCGGCGACTTGGCTAGAGGATTTGCCATTGAACAGATTATTTGTGCTGACTCCGTTGAGAGAAAAGCTGTTGCTCGAGTCACGCTGGCCGTTTGCAAAAATGCTTTGATTGCCCAGACCGGCGTTACTGCCCGAGCCGTTTAGAAAATCCGCGCTGACGCCAGGGCTCAGAATCGCGAGTTGCGTGAAGCTGCCAGTGCCGAGGGGAGTGCGTGAGATGGTCAACTCATCGACAACATAGCCGTTTGTAGTATCGACCTCATTGCGCAACGGCGTGGCACTCACTTCAACCGTACTGCTGGTCGTGCCAACTTGTAGAGATCCGTCGACAGTAGCCGTGCGATCACCTTCAACCAGGATTTGAGAGTGCCGTTCTGTGGTGAAGCCGGTTTTGGCGAAGGTTACTTCATAGAGGCCCGCAGGAAGGCTCGGAATCAGGTACAAGCCATTGCCCTTCGTTGTCTCGGATACGGTGAGATTCGTGGCGATACTTTTCGCCTGAACAGTTACACCCGGCACAACGCTCCCGGTTGGGTCCTTTACCGTCCCAGTGATGCTGCCAAGTTGCTGCGCTTGCAACGATGGCTGAACGAAATGGCAAGTTAGAATACACGCGAGGCTGGCAAGCAGCCGCCGCCGAAGACGTGAATAGGTCAAGTGCCCCCTTGTTTGCGAGACAAGCTGGATCGAGTAGCGTTTACTACGTACCGATGCAGCTTACTTGACCTATTCTTTCAGAAATTAGGTTTCGGGGCGGTTAAGGAAGAATGGAAATTCGATGAACTCCCCGCCCAGTTATGCTGCGTGCGGTTTTAGAACTACTTTTATACAGCCGTCTTCTTTGTCGCGGAAAGTCTTGTACATCGCTGGAGCGTCTTCGATCTTTACAGTGTGAGTGATGATGAACGATGGATCGATTTCTCCTGCTTCGATCTTGTTGAGTAGCGGCTGGAGGTAGCGGTGCACGTGAGTTTGGCCGGTCTTCATGGTTAATCCCTTGTTCATGAAAGCGCCGAAAGGAACTTTGTCCAGGAAGCCGATGTACACGCCCGGGACGGAAACAGTACCACCTTTACGGCAGCACATGATGACTTCGCGCAGCACGTGGGGGCGATCAGTGCCAAGCATGACGGCCTCCTTGGCCCGGTCGAGCACAGCGTCAAAGGTTCCGGTACTATGGGCTTCAGTACCGACCGCATCGATACAGCTATCCGGCCCCTGCCCTCCGGTCATTTCCATCAGCCGTTCCTGCACGTGCTCTTTTGTGTTGTCTATGATCTCGGCTTTACCCCAGTTGTGAGCCATCTGAAGCCGCTCGGGAACACCATCTATCGCGATGACACGGCCTGCACCAAACATCCAGGCGCTTTTGATTGCAAATAGGCCAACTGGTCCGCAACCCCAAACGGCGACCGTATCACCGCTTTGTATCTGGGCATTCTCGGCACCCATGTAGCCGGTCGGGAAAATGTCGGACAGAAAGAGAACCTGTTCGTCAGATAAGCCGTCGGGGATTTTGATTGGACCGACATCTCCATAGGGAACACGGAGATACTGCGCCTGGCCGCCTGGAACACCGCCAAGCATATGCGAATAGCCGAACAGGGCCGATGGGGACTGCCCCATAACTTTCCGCGCCATGTCCGCGTTCGGATTAGAGGTGTCGCAGAGCGAGGTGAGGCCCATCTTGCAAAAACGGCACACGCCGCATGCAATCGTAAAGGGCACCACGACCCGATCACCCTTTTTGAGCTTTTTTACGTCCTTTCCAACCTCGACAACTTCACCCATTGGTTCGTGGCCAAGAATATCTCCCGACTCCATAGTCGGCATCATGCCGTCATAAAGATGAAGATCCGACCCACAGATAGCCGTAGAGGTGACTTTGATGAGGACATCTCCCGGAGAAAGGATCTGTGGATCCGGAACAGTGTCTACGCGGACGTCATGCTTGCCGTGCCAAGTGAGTGCTTTCATGATAGGTAACCACTCGTGCTGACACCGGAAGTGTTGTTTACGTTTCAATACTCGATTACGTACGTAGAGCAGAAGTTCCGGCGCGAGCGGACTAAGCTGCTGACTGATCGTCGATAATTCAATGTGATGGTTAATTCCAAGGTCTTGCTTCGACGTGGGTTTCTTGAAAAAACGGCCGGTGTGACGAGTGCGTGCTTGGCAGCGTTTACAAGCGGAGCGCTTTCGGCTGAGGGTGCGATGGCCGCCGGTGTTCCGCGACTCGGAATTGTGGTCGGAGTGAGCGAGAAGGTCACGCCGGACCAGGCTTTGTCGAAGGTGCAGAGAATGGGCTTTTCTACTTGCCAGATGTCCGTCGGGAGGGCACCAATCGAGCTGGCTGAACCTATCCGAGAGGCAGCAGCGAAGCATCGGATCGAGATCACTGCGCTGATGACACTGGGAGAAGGGCGCATGATATGGGATCTGCGGGATGGTCCGAAAACGATCGGCATCATTCCGCCGCAGTTTCGATCCGAACGCATTGCGGCTTTGAAGCGGGCATCGGATCTGGCAAAGGCATCCGGAGTCAAAGCCGTGCACACACATTGCGGCTTCATTCCGGAGAATCCGAACGAGCCGCTGTATAGCGATGCAGTCGGGGCGATCAAAGAGGTTGCCAATTATGCCCGGAACAACGGCCAGACATTCTTAATGGAAACAGGGCAAGAGACTCCAATCACGTTGTTGCGAACGATCCACGATGTCGGTTTGGACAACCTAGCTGTGAATCTCGACATGGCCAATCTGATTCTCTACGGCAAAGGTGAGCCGGTAGGCGCCCTGGATGTGCTCGGTCCGTATGTGAGGGGCACTCACGCGAAAGACGGCCTATATCCGAAAAATCCGTATGGTCTCGGAGAAGAGGTTGCAATCGGGAAGGGCCGGGTTCGGTTTGCGGAAGTAATCGAGAGTTTGCACCGGCTCCAATACACGGGACCGATCACAATCGAACGCGAGATATCAGGACCAAAACAGGAGAGCGACATAGCCGCTTCGAAGCAATTCCTTCAGCAGCTGGTTAATAAGACCTGGAACGGGTAGCGGGGAGGCCAGCATGAACAAAAGAGGATTCTTGAAAACATCGGGGGCTTTCGTTGCAGGAGGCTTGCTGTCGAGCTTAGCGGCCGATGAGCGAAGGGACGCGGCTCGAACAAACTGGGCTGGCAACTACCGATACAGTACGGACCATTTGCACATTCCGAATTCGGTCGAAGAACTGCAGGAAGTTGTGAAGAGCTGTAGTAAGTTGCGAGCGCTCGGCACGCGGCATTCTTTCAACGGAATCGCAGACAGCACGGCTAATCAAGTTTCACTTAAGAATTTCCAAAAAATGGAGCTGGATCGAAAGGCACGTACCGTTACAGTAGGCGGGGGTGTGGCTTACGGGCAAGTGGCCCCGTATCTGGATAAGAACGGCTATGCGCTGCACAATTTAGCGTCCCTGCCACACATATCGGTTGCGGGCGCGTGTGCGACTGCAACGCACGGGTCAGGCAACAAGAATGGCAATCTGGCTACGCAGATCTCTGCCGTAAAATTCGTGACTGCCAATGGTGAGATTGCAGAGCTCTCGCGAAAAAAAGACGGTGAACGCTTTCACGGGGCGGGGGTTAGCCTTGGCGCACTTGGCGTGGTGACGGAGCTGACGTTAGATGTTGAGCCAAGGTTCGAGGTGAGCCAAGTTGTTTATGAGAATCTGCCTTTCGAAGAACTGAAGAGCCACTTCGAGGAAATCTTTTCGAGCGGCTACAGCGTCAGTCTGTTTACAAATTGGCAGAACCATCGAGCCACCCAGGTATGGATTAAGCGTCGCGTGGGGCCGGGTGACTTGCCTGCGCCCGGGGCTGAGTTCTTTGGAGCTACGCTTGCGAAGGAGAAACTTCATCCGCTGCCAGGCCACTCAGCGGAAAACTGTACGGAGCAGATGGCCATTCCAGGCCCCTGGTATGAACGGCTGCCACATTTCCGAATGAATTTCACGCCAAGCAGCGGGGACGAGTTGCAGACCGAGTACTTTGTTCCCCGAGACAAGGGTTATGAGGCGGTCTTAGCGGTGGAACGGCTACGAGATCACATCACGCCGCATCTTCAGATTTCAGAGTTGCGCACGATTGACGCGGACACGCTTTGGATGAGTCCCTGCTATCAAAGGGCAGCGATGACAATTCACTTTACCTGGAAGCCGGAGTGGCCCGCGATAAAACGAGTTCTGCCGATGATTGAGGAACAGCTTGCGCCGTTCGACGCGAGGCCACATTGGGCCAAGATGTTTACGGTTTCGCCTTCGCGATTGCAATCGCTTTATGCGACGTTGCCCGGGTACAAGGAGCTGCTTCAAAGCTATGATCCCAACGCTAAATTTCGCAACGCATTCCTGGAGACCAATCTATACAGCGGATAGTTCAAGTGGCTCAGTCGCGTTTTGAAGCGATGCCGCCATTCGTTGAGCACTGCCACTGATGAGCCAATTTCTTTCTGCAGTGCACGCGCATGCAGCTGCCATTTGGCTGATTTCACTTGTCTCGATCGCACTCGTTCTGATACGCCCCAAAGGACTGCCGGAGGCTTGGTGGGCGGCTATTGGCGCGTGCCTGCTGGTTCTCTGCCGATTGATTTCGACACGGTCGGCTGCCCATGCGATCGGTAAGGGAATCGATGTGTATCTGTTTCTCATCGGCATGATGATTATGTCGGAACTGGCCCGCCGGCAAGGAGTTTTCGATTGGGTAGCTGGGCACGCGGTTCGCGCATCGAAGGGCTCCCGCGCTCGTCTCTTCGCTTTGATCTACAGCGTCGGTGTTGTCGTGACCGTCTTTCTCTCGAATGACGCTACCGCTGTTGTTTTGACTCCTGCCGTGTTAGCCGCTGTTCGGACGGCTGAAGCGGAGCCACTGCCATACCTGCTCGTCTGCGCATTCATAGCGAACGCGGCAAGTTTCGTTCTGCCGATCTCTAACCCGGCCAACCTGGTCGTCTACAGCAGTGGCATGCCCCCACTCGGACGATGGCTGCTGACGTTTGGATTGCCATCGATCGCTTCCGTTCTCACCACATTTCTTGTCCTGCGCGGATTGGCAAACAAACTTTTGCGGGGCAAGGTGAAGACCGATGTCGAAATACAGCCGTTGTCCACAAGCGGTAAATTGACCGTCTATGGTATTGGGTTTCTTGCGATTACATTGATGACCGCATCGGCTTTGAATGCCGATTTGGGCGCGCCAGCTTGCGCAGCGGGACTTCTCGTTGCGGCCGGTGTATCGGTGCGGGACCGCGCTACCCCCAAAGATGTGGCGAAGGAGGTATCGTGGAGCGTTATCCCACTGGTCGCTGGGCTTTTTGTAATCGTAGAAGCGATAAACGGGGCCGGTGCACTAAGTGCGGCAGTTCGAGCACTTGAGGAAATGAAAAAGTGGCAACCTCTTCGCGCCGCGCTTAGTTCCGGTTTCGGGATCGCGCTAATTTCCAATCTGATGAACAATCTCCCAAGCGGACTGATTAGTGGAGCGGCGGTAAAGGCGGCGGGAGCGACTGGCCCGCTTCGGGACGCGGTTTTGATCGGAGTGGATCTAGGACCGAATCTTTCGGTAACCGGGTCGCTGGCGACGATTCTCTGGTTGATTGCGATCCGACGCGAAGGCCAAGAGATAGGATTCTGGAAATTCTTGCAGTGGGGGGCGTTGGTTATGCCTCCGGCACTTGCGCTTGCTCTTTTCGCTGTCCTGCTCAGCCAGCGATTTTCGCTTTTTTGAAAATCTTGGCCAGCGCCGCGATGGCGCGATCGACATCCTGCTCGGAAAGGATATACGGAGGCAGAAAACGTAGCACTGTGTCGTGCGTGCAGTTGAATAGGACTCCTTCACGGATTCCGTCGAGCACCAGTTGTTTGCAGGGGAAATCGAGTTCGACGCCGATCATAAGGCCTTGTCCCCGAACATCTCTTATAAAAGAGAACGAACGCATCAGCTCCGTCAGCTTCATCCGGAAATAGACTCCAACGGAGTTGATGGACGGAAGAAGTTCGTCGAGAATATCGAAGAACTCGAGAGCGACGCGACAGGCGAGCGGGCCGCCGCCGTAGGTAGAACCATGCATTCCCGGCTTGATCGTCGCGGCAGCTTTTTCGTTTGCGATGATAACGCCGAGCGGGATGCCGCAGGCCATCGGCTTGGCAGCGATGACAATATCGGGGAGCAGAACGGGGTCTAGTAATTGATAGGCAAAGTAAGCACCTGGACGGCCCACGCCGCACTGGATCTCATCGAACACAAGCAAGGCGTCGAAGCGATCAGCCAACTCGCGGGCTTTCCGCGCGAAGGGTTCGGAGACAGGATTGATGCCGCCTTCGCCCTGAATAAATTCGAGGACGATTCCGGCCGTGTTCTCATTCACTGCGGCTTCGAGCGCAGCGATGTCGTTTTGAGGCACAAACCGTGCGCCCGAGAGTAAAGGCTCGAAGTCCTTGCGGTATTTCGGCTGGCCTGTAATGGAGATCGCGCCGAGAGTACGTCCGTGAAAAGAGTTCTCTAAGGAAACGATTTCGGTCTTTTCTTTCGAGATCGAGTTGCCGTGTGCCCGAATCATCTTTAGGGCGCCTTCCATAGCTTCCGTTCCGGAGTTACAGAAAAAGCTGCGCTGAAGACCGCTTATCTTTGCGAGACGCTCGGCAAGACGCCCTTGATAGTCGTGGTAGTAGAGATTCGACGTGTGAAGTAACAGGCCAGCTTGTTGTCGTATTACCTTCGTGATTCGCGGGTGAGCATAGCCGAGCGAATTCACTCCAATGCCGGTGATCAGGTCCAAATACCGGTTGCCATCGTGGTCGTACAGGTAGCAGCCCCGACCGCGTTTCAGCAGCAGCGGGTAGCGCGAGTAGTTCTGTAAAAGATAGGTCTGCTCGAGACCCATGATTTCCGCGAGAGGGGTTAATTTTGCCTCGGCTTCAGTGCTGACAGTGGCGACCATCTCTTCATGATACGGAGAAGACGGATCAGGGAAAATCTGCAGCGCAGATTAACGCCGCGACCTGCCTGTTGTGTATCAACGAACAAACATGAGATTGGAAAGATTATAAGTCAAAACTTTTTCATCGAGGGTTACAAACTGACATCTTTCAGAGATCGCTTGTGCCATGAGTAGATGATCGAAAGGATCCTTGTGACGTAAAGGTATACGCGGCAACTCTGCTATATGACTGCCTAGCAGAGGCATTTCGATGCAGCGCAAGGCTTCGACGGATCGTTTCAGGTTTTCCAGGGTAAAAGGAAAGCCGGTAGGATTCTTGCGATGTTTAAAGGCGACTTCCGCATTCGAAATGACACTGACGTACCTTCTTTCTGCTTTCTTGACCTTTTCTTTGATCGAAGACGGAACCTGAGAAGGCTCAACAGCGAGCCAAATGATGATATGGGTGCCAAGCAACAGGGTCATCCCCAATGGCCATCGACAAATTCATCTGCATCTTCGTCGGACATCGCGAATAGAAGAGAACGATCTATCGAGCTCACCTTTCCCTGGAGGGTTCCGAATTCAGGCTCCGGGTTGGAAACGGGAGAAAGCTTTACGACCTTCTGTCCACGTCTGGTGATGATGACTTCTTCGCCCGCCTCGGCTTTCCGGATCAATTTTGATAGGTTTGTCTTGGCGTACAGAACATCGACATCCATTAACTGTATTTTAGTTAAATTTCGTCACTAATTCGGGTTAGCAGAAAAGCTGTGCTAAAGACCGGTTATCTACGTTTGCGAATTACCGTGGCTTGTACTCGAAGTTTACGAGGCCGTTTCGATAATCGATCGTGAGACGAAACATTGAAAGCAGAGGATAGCCGAGAACTCCTGACGTGCGCACTTCCTGATGTTCGGGAGAATTATTCAGGTTGAAGGCGGTCAAGCCGACATTGCGTTGCTTAAAGCGACCGAACTGAAGCTCAGCTTTGTCGGCTTCGAAAACCTCTTTCACCTGACCGGAAACACCACGGACTTGCGTCCAGGAATCACCGTGAATTTTAGTGGACAAACGGGCAAATGTGGAGTCGATGTTTGAGAGTCCCGCGCCCGTGTCCAGTAGAAACAATCCGGTATGTTTGTCATTTACCTTCGTGGATACGAGAAGCTGGTGGCCGAAGCGAAACACCGGGGTGAACTGTGTCTCCGCTGGAGGGACGGATCGGTCATAGCCCTGCGGGTCTGCCGGCCTGGCAGGCAATGGCTCTAAATGCATAACGAACTTCTCGAAATCGAGAGTGACTAAGTAGTGCGAGAAGAAATCTGCACCGATCAGGCCGTCTTCGTCTCCGGCGATACGGCCTTTGCCTTCGAGCGCTTCGATCAGGCAAGTTTTAAATTTTAGATCGCCTACCTGGCAGGTAGAAGCAACCGCTGCGAAGGCGTTCCGAGATCCTTTGTCGCCGACACCCCGTGCCTCACCCGATCCAAGATGCTCCAGTTCGGCTTTGTCTATCGCACTCTGCTTAACGACGATGCCGCTGGCGCCCGTATCGAAGAGCATACGCAGGGGGTGGCCGCCGTCAATTCTGAGTTCAAGACCGACGCCGCGCAGGAAATTCGGGGTTGGCATAAGCCTTAAGAGATGAAGAGTCACTGACTGCGGAGGACCCTCAGTCTCATAGAGCTTTTTATTTTCAGTTGCTTTTCGGATCGCGGCGGCCGAGTCCCGTCCCTGATCATAGTGCTTGTATAACCAAGGATGGGCAGCAGCAAAGGGACCGAGTAGCTCGTCCCGCTTCTGAGGTGACGCATAGCGAAGCCAGGCTTGCATAATCAGAGCATCGTCTTCATCGATTTGGTGTGCTCTCATGCAGGCAAGGCGCGCGGCGCGGTAAAAAGATGCGGCGCGGAGAAGGCGGGATAAGCCGTAAGCGGCCCGTGGTGTTGCTTCCTTTATCTTGATTGCCGCTTTAAACAGTTTCTCCGCTTGCGGCATATCGCCCATGTAGAAAGCGAACTCGCCGCGAGCGGCCAGAACCTCGGGTGAGTCGGGAAAGGCCGCCGCATCGTGTTCGTCTAAATCGGATGCCAGGTCAACTTTGCCTTCGTAGACAAGCGACGACAGCAGAGCAGCCTGGAGAAAAGCATCGTTCGGAGACTTGCTCACGGCATTCTGGAGCAGCGGAATAGCTGCTGCAAAGTTCCCAGACTTATAAGCCGTCAGTCCGTTGTCGTCCTGAGCGATGGACGGAAAAGTGAATATGAATAGCCCCGTCAGCAGGGATCTAATAGCAAATGGCAACATTGAGCAGCTAAAGAGTGAGCTTCTAACAACATTTCTCTCCAGCAAGGAAAGGGCCACGAGACTGGATGGTGCGAAACCGTAAGGGCTCGGTTTGACTTTCGATCAGGCGATCCCTAGTGAAGCCGGGTAGCTTCAGAAAGTGGGAAAAGGCCATTTCCATCGCTTCCTGGGGAAGCAGGCCGATGATTTCGCTCTCTTCGACTTCGACACCATGCTCGGCAGCCAGCCGTTTTACTTCCGCGTAGACGATATGCAATGGAGTTTGTTCATAATCTGTCAGGTTCATGGAGACCTGAACCAGATTGCGGGAAGGAAGCGCGAGTCCGAGTGCCTTTACGGCTGGGAAACCGCCGGAGCTGGCACGAATACGCCGGGCAATCGATTTTGCGAGGTCGAGATTCGTGCTTTTCAGGTTGATGTTGTAAGCGATGAGAATTTTGCGGGCTCCGACGATAACTGCACCGGCGGTTGGATGGAACATTGGGCCACCTAGATCTGGAACTTTGGTGGCGTCGAGGATCGCCGTTTCCCGCAGACCTTCGAACTGACCCCGTCTTACATTCTCCAATGCGATCCGATCGGGGCGCAGCGCCGCCGCTCCATAAAAGTAAACCGGGATGGCAAGTTCCGTGCTAATTCTTTGCCCGGCACGCCGGGCAAGCGCAACGCAGTCTTCGAGAGTTGTCGTTCCCAGTGGCACAAACGGAAGCACGTCCAGCGCGCCGACGCGAGGATGAACGCCCGAGTGCTGGCTCAGATCGATCAATTCAGCGGCTTTTGCCGCAGCGCGAACAGCAGCTTCCAAAACGGCCTCAGCGGCGCCCGCAAACGTGATGACGCTTCTGTGGTGGTCCCAATCGCTGGTTCGATGCAGGACAAGAATTTCCGGTACTGACTCGATTGCCGCAACGATTTGGTCGATTGTCGAGCGATCCCGTCCTTCGGAAAAATTAGGAACGCATTCCACCAACGATTCAGTCAGGCGGCGCTCACTTTCCGGCCGGTCCGGTTGAAGATTATTTTTCCTTCCCGAATCGCCATTCCAACATGGTTCACTCCGAATTGACGTGGCATTTCGCGATAGTCCCGGAGATTCAGGACGAGAACATCGGCACGTTTGCCAATTTCCAGGCTGCCAATCACATGCCCGAGACCGAGAGCATAGGCAGGATTGATAGTAGCAGCGCTAATAGCCTCTTCGGTAGTGAGTCGAAGCCGCAAGACAGCCAATGCGATGATCATCTGCATATTGAAAACTGGCGTTTCGCGCGGGTGATAACCGCTCGAAAGCGCAATGGCCGCTCCATTTTCACTAAGTTGTCGAACACCGCCGATTACCGCGTCGTCAGCGAGGGACTCGGCGATTGAGAGAGTAATCGGGACCGCCGCCTGCGCGAGGACAGCGCCTTCGCTCGAGGTAAGTCTCCTACGGCAGCTCACCGATTGCGGCTGAACCCGCTCAAGAAGACTCGCGAGTAGCTCACCGGACTCGCCTCGCCATTGCAGGTTTACGCGCAGGTGTTTTAGGCGGGCCATAGCCGTCCATAGATCGCACATTGAAAAGCCGGAGCCTGCATTCACTTCGATCGCGTGAATCAATCGACGAGACGCGAACCTCGACAACGCGGCCCCGTAATCATCCGGCAGCAAGAAATTCTGGTGTGACCGGTTTCCGATCAGCCAGCTCCGGATCATATTAACAGGCTGATCGCCCACCTTCGCAAGCTGGCCTAGGAGAGCGGCATTGAAGCGCCAGTCCTCGTTTTCACCTCCGATTTTAACCTGAGCGTTCAGTGTTCCGTGCTGCAAACAGGAGCGCATAAGAGACAGACTCTCCTCATAAAACGAAGAGAGTCGAGATCTCCTCCGGGGAGCTTCGAGGGAGTCGCAGCTCAGATGAATTCCCGCATCGACAAAACCGGGCATCACAATTTTGTCACTGACGTCGATCTCGTCCGCTCCGCGTGCCTCCTTCAGGTTCTCAATACGTCTGGTGGTGCCGACGGAGTGAATTCGTCCGTCTTCGATTAGAAGTGAGCCGTCGGGAATGATGGCAAGGTCATGGAGGGCTGCACCTCGACGGGCGCAATTGGGACCGCGCAACGTAAGCAATTGCTTCGCTCCTCGAAGAAGGAGTAGCTGTGCCAAGAAGACTTACTACAAGTCACAATGATTGCACTGTCCGGCCTTAGCTGTTCGTCATGCTCGTGAGAAGGGAATGATAAGAACGCAGATCCTGTAGAAAAGCGTATAGAGTGACGGCAAGAGCGACTCCGGCCAACACCTTCCATAGGGTCTCACGGGGGCTATTAGGCAGACCGGGCAAGCCGCCCAGCCAACCGACCAGGAAACCGCCAATAAATCCGCCGATATGCGCAGCTATATCGATCCCGGGGACGAGGCTGAGCACCAAGCCAATCACTACCCATTGACCGTAATGGGCGCGCACGGCCTGCGCGAGCGGATCCGCACGATGACGCAACCCCATCGCAAGCATAATTCCGAACATCCCGAAGCAAGCCGCTGAGGCTCCGAGCGAAACACTACCGGGAGACCAGTAGAGGCTACAAAGGAACCCAGTAAATGTCGAGAATACATAGGCCACGATCAGCCGGCTCGTCCCGTAAAATTGCTCCACTTCTGTGACCAGGATGAACAGGGACCAGGAGTTCATCAAAATGTGTATGAGCCCGCCGTGCAGGAACCCTGCAGTGATTAAACGCCAGTATTGACCGGCATGAATCCAGGGAGTATATTTCGCTCCAAGAAAGACGGCGACTTGCATGTTCACACTCGCGGACTTTGTAAGTTTGTAGCTGATCGCCACTTCCGCAAAATAAAACGCAAAGTTGATGACGAGAATAATGATGCTAGTTAGGTTTGCGCGCGGAATGAACGAAGACGCAAACTGAGATGCGCGCAGATCGACAGCGCGCGGACCGAGTTGGACACCGCAGTACGGGCACACCCGATCGGAAGTTGTGATAAAGGCCCGGCAATTCGGGCACATTCGGCGTTTCTCCACGGTCTACATTGTAGCGGTGCCCGCCATGGATGCCCTGCTAAAATCGAATTCGCATGAGCAAGAGCGAGCAGGAGCATCGCGCGGGTCTCCTTCGTGTCTGCCACCTCATTTACGAAAAGGGCTGGGTGGCTATGAACGATGGAAACGTGAGCATACGGCTCGACGACGACCGGATTCTTTGCACCCCGACGGCAGTCAGCAAAGGTTTCATCCGAGCCGAAGACCTTATCATCTGCGATACGGCGGGAACAAAAATTGAAGGTGCGCTCGAGCGTACTAGTGAAATAGCTATGCACCTTACCGTTTATTCCTTGCGTCCGGATGTCCGGGCAATTGTGCACGCTCATCCACCGACGGCAACAGGTTTCGCCAGTGCAGGACGCGCCCTGGACAAAGCGATGCTGCCGGAAGTGGTGATCCAACTCGGGGCAGTTCCACTGGCTTCCTACGGACTACCGGGTACGGCCGCCCTGAGCGACGGTATGCTCCCGTATATTCAGGATTATGATGCTATGCTGCTCGAGAATCACGGCTGCACGGCTTATGGGCGGGACGTCTGGGAAGCGTTCTTTCGGATGGAAATGGTGGAGCATTTCGCCCGAATCACTTTTGTCGCCGAGATGCTGGGCGGGGCAAGGGCGCTACCGCGCAAAGAGGTTGAAAAGCTATTTGCGGCGCGCGCCCGCTACAACGTTTGCTCACAGGCGAAGATGCAGCCGGGGATGCCTCTGGTAGCTGAAGATTTGGTGGAAAGGGAAGAAGGGAAGGCAGTCGACGAGGGCATCGAGGCGTCCAGTTCCCATTAGCATTATTAATGCTTGTATTCCCTTGCATAAAAACTGCTTCTAGGCTAATTTGGATTCATGCCGGACACATTGTCTGCCCAACCGGGCGGCATTGGCCTGTGAAATTCATCTGCATGGCTTGTTTCCAAATGGATGTAGGGCTTCTCGTGGCGGTTGTAGCCAGCGCCGCCTAGGAGTCCTACGAGCTCAGTATCGGGGCCACCGGCGAAATAACATCAGCCTGTGGCCCTTTCCATTTCAGGGCTGCATACAGTGCTTTCTGGCAGGTCCGTGATGAGGAGTTTAGGTATACCATGTCTTCAAGTTTGCTTTCGGGCGCGAAAATCCTTTTGAACTGTCTGGCGCAGGAAGATGTCGCCTGCATCTTCGGATACCCGGGTGGAGTAACGCTACCGCTTTATGACGCCCTTTACGATTACCCGATCAAACACATTTTGGTTCGCCATGAGCAGAATGCCGCATTCGCCGCGCAGGGGTATGCGAGGGCTACCGGCAAAGTTGGGGTTTGCTGTGCCACGTCAGGCCCTGGCGCGACCAACCTGGTGACCGGTCTGGTGGACGCCATGATGGATTCGATTCCGATTGTGGCGCTTACTGGGCAGGTCACGGCGAAGCTGATGGGCACGGACGCGTTCCAGGAAGCGGACACCTTCGGCATCACTCGCTCCGCAACCAAGCACAACTTTCTTGTGAAGAACGTTCAGGATCTGCCTCAGGTGATCCATGAAGCCTTTTACATTGCTGCTTCGGGCCGGCCTGGGCCTGTTCTGGTAGATGTGACAAAGGACGTGTTCCAGGCGCAAGCGCGCTACACGCCGGTAACAGAAATTCACCTGCCCGGCTATAAAGTCTACAGTGAAGGGCACGGGGGTCAGATTCGGCGTGCTGCCCAAATGATGTGGGAGGCCGAACGTCCTTTCATCTATAGCGGCGGAGGCATCATTGCCGCGAATGCCAGCCAGGAGTTGCGCGCTTTGGTGGAAGCGCTCGATGTGCCGACGGTCTGCACTCTCATGGGATTAGGCGCGTTGCCTTCCGAGCATCCGAACTTCATCAGCATGCCCGGTATGCACGGCAGCTATGCCGCCAATATGGGGATGACGCACACCGATCTGATGATCGCGCTCGGTACGCGCTTCGACGATCGCGTAACGGGTCGCCTCAATGCGTTCGCCCCGCATGCCAAAGTCATTCACGTCGACATCGATCCCGCCGAGATCGGAAAGAATCGCCACGCCGATTTGCCCATCGTTGGAAACGTAAAGCGCGTTTTGCCGAAGCTGGTGACTGAACTCAAAGAGCTTGCCCCGGCGATGCGTGACAAGAATGCGACGGCGCGCCAAGCCTGGTGGAAGCAGATCCGCGATTGGAAAAACGAGCATCCGCTGGTTGCCGAAAGATCCGATAAAGAGATCAAGCCCCAGCATCTGATGGAAGAAATCGACAAGCTCTCGGGCGGCCAGGCAATTGTCACCAGCGACGTGGGCCAGCACCAGATGTGGGCAGCACAACTGCTTCGTTACAACGAGCCCCGTCTCTGGATCAACTCCGGCGGTTTGGGCTCCATGGGATTCGGTCTACCCGCCGCCATCGGCGCCCAATTTGCGAGACCCGACAAGCTAGTCTTCGCTATCGTTGGCGATGGCGGGTTCCAGATGTCTATACCGGAACTGGCCACCATCGTCAATCAATCGTTGCCTATTAAGATCATCGTCATGAACAACGGCCACCTCGGGATGGTGCGCCAATGGCAGGAACTTTTCTACAACAATCGTCTGAGCGAAGTAGAGCTCAGCTCGTTTCCCGATGTCGAAAAGCTGGCCGGCGCTTACGGCTTCAAAGGCAAAACAGTGGAAAACGTGAACGACATGCCGAGTGCTTTGCGCGCGGCGGTCGACGAGCCCGGGCCCTATCTGTTGAACGTTAAGGTTTCGCCGTTCGAAAACGTCTTTCCCATGGTTCCGGCCGGTGCTGGCATAAATGAAATGGTCCTACGGCCGCCTCAACCGGTGGAAGTCTAGGAGACGGCGCAACCATGCAACAAATCATCTCTCTCCTGCTCGAGAATAAGCCTGGAGCCTTGATGCGCGTTACGGGTTTGCTCGGGCAGCGCGGCTATAACATCGAAAGTTTGACCGTCGCTCGCACGCTGAATAAGACACTCTCCAGGATGACGATTGTGGTCGACGTAGAACAGCAGATCCGTTCTCAGGTGATCAAGCAAATGAACAAGCTGATCAATGTTCTACAAGCGACTGACGTTACCGAAGGTCCTGCGGTCAATCAGGAACTTGTTCTGTTGCGCGTTCGCACGACCCAGCAGAATCGCACGGCTGTCCTGAAAGAAGCGGAGATCTTTCACGCGAGAGTGGTCGATTCTACAGTGGAAGGTTTTGTGCTGGAGGCTACGGGAGATTCGGAAAAGCTTGACGAGTTCATTGACGTGATGACCAGCTACGGTGAAATCGAAGTAACCAGGTCCGGCGTGGTTGCCATGTCGCTCGATAACAAGAAGCTGCGTCTTTCGCCGCCTGTGCCGCGGGGTGCAGCTCCAGAGGAAGTACTCGAACTACAAGAGGCCGAGTAGGCCGCCAATAAAGGACAAGTATGCCAAGACGTTTTTACGAGAAAGACGGAAGCCTCGCTCCGCTTCAAGGCAGGACAATCGCGATCATCGGATACGGGAGTCAAGGACACGCGCACGCGTTGAACCTGCGTGATTCGGGACTGAACGTAGTTGTCGGACTGCCTGCGAGCAGTAAGAGCGTCGCGAAAGCCCAGGCCGCGGGTCTGAAAGTGTTGTCTATAGGAGATGCCGCTAGGACAGCCGATTTCGTTATGATTCTGGTTCCCGACCATGTGCAAGGCGACACGTATCGCAATGAGATCGCCCCGCACATGACGAAGGGCAAAACGTTGATGTTTGCGCATGGCTTCAACATCCATTTCAATGAGATCAAGCCGCCTGCCGATATAGATGTCTCGATGATTGCACCCAAAGCTCCTGGGCACCGGGTTCGCGAACTGTTCACCGAAGGGGTCGGAGTACCGGCTCTGGTGGCTATCGCGCAGGATGCTTCCGGTCACGCGCTTGAAAACGCGCTCGCCTACGCTCATGGCCTCGGCTGCTTAAAAGCCGGTGTCATCGAAACGAACTTCCGGGAAGAGACCGAGAGCGATCTATTCGGCGAACAGGCCGTCCTTTGCGGCGGTGTTAGCGAGTTGATTCGCGCGGGCTTCGAAACGTTGACTGCGGCCGGCTATGCTCCCGAGATTGCTTACTTTGAGTGTCTGCATGAATTAAAGCTGATTGTCGACCTGATCTATGAGGGCGGCCTCGGGTACATGCGTTACTCGATCTCAGACACTGCCGAATATGGTGATTACACACGCGGACCGCGCATTGTCACCGAGCAGACTCGCGCGGAAATGAAGAAAATTCTCAGCGAGATCCAGTCCGGTGAGTTTGCGAAAACCTGGCTTGCTGAGAATCGCGAAGGCCGGAAGAAGTTCCTTTCGATGCGGGAGGCTGCCAAGGATCAGCCGATCGAGAAGGTCGGAGCCGAGTTGCGGGCTATGATGCCGTTCCTCAAAAAACGCAAAGAAGCTGGAGTTCCGGAAGAAGTAGCGGTGGGCGCTTAAGCCGCCTGCTATTCGAATTCCACTTTGTCGTAGATGTCGGCAATCCGAAGCTCGACATCGAGAGAAGAAATTTGAGAAGCGCGTCGCGGTTGGTATAGTCCGTTAAGAGCCATTGGTTGCTCTTCTGCCGCACGTTGTGTTCGAGGTGAACTTCGTTCTGCGCCAACGGCATGTCTGAGGCTTCCGACGGCCACGGCAAACACCTCGCCCCGCAGGTATTCGCTCTTAGTCTCAGCGTGGCGCTCGCGCTGTAGTTACTCTTCGGGCCAAATGTACGGAACCGTTACCGTCGCGGTGTTTTCATCCTACATGTTTATGCGTTGGTCTTTATGCCGAGTCAGGTACCAGCAAGGTGAGTCACCTATGTGCGGAAAGATCGAGTTTACGCATGTTTGAGCTTGAGGATCTCCCATCAGAAACTCCGTACTGTGATTCTTCTGGGGCACAGCGTAGTACGGCCGAACAGTGACGGAATCGAACGGTGTTTTGTTTGCTGCGATGCGGTATCGAAGCACTCCGTAATCGATAATGTAAAGCGCTGCGATCGCGAGCACAACAATAGTTAAAACCCTGCCCGCCGCCCGGAGAATGATCTCGCGGCCGGTGCGTGCGACCCGGCCCCCACTAGCCATTCAGGATCGCAGCTGCCAATTCAGGTGAATGCAGGTGAATGATGCCTCGCCGCAGCGCGATAGTTACAGCATGTGTGCGATCTTTCGCGCCCAGCTTGCCCAATATGCTCTGCACGTGTGCTTTTACCGTACCGGGCGCTGTTCCTAGGACGTCCGCCGCTTCCTTGTTCCCGAACCCCCGTGAGACGAGTGAGAGCACCTCTACTTCACGCGGGGTCAGTGCCACCTCCGGGAAAAAGCCGCTTAACTGATCACTCACTTCGCTCGGAATGAAGCGTTTACCCGAGAAGACGACTCGAATCGCCCTGATGATTTCTGTGTGCACCATCTCCTTTAGCAGGTATCCACGCACTCCGGCTTCGAGCGCCTGATAAATATCCTGATCGCCGTCATAGGAAGTGAGCGCAATAATCTTTGCATCAGGAAAGTGGCTTCGAATCTCGCGAGTGGCATCGATACCGGTCATATCGGGCAATCGCAAATCCATGAGCGTCACGTCCGGAACATGCTTTCTAAAGAGCCGGACCGCTTCTGCGCCCTCCTTTGCTTCGGCAACCAACTCGAGATCGGTTTCGGTCGCAAGCATGGCTGCAATCCCTTTCCGAACGAGATCGTGGTCGTCGACCGAAAGAATACGGATCACCCGATTCGATTCCATGCGTACCTACTTTCTTTGATGTGCATCAACTACCTCGACGTTACCTGCCGGCTGCTGAAAATCGCGGGCAAGCGGGAGAGAAACCGATATCAGGGTTCCCTGCCCCGGTGCATCTGTAATTGCCAAGTCGGCGCCGATTTCTCGGGCGCGTTCTCGCATGCCCTCAATGCCAAAATGGCCACTCTCGGTAGCAGCAAAATTCATCAATCCGATTCCGTCGTCTTCGATTTCAAGTAAAAGCGTTCGGAAGCGCACCCGGACTCTAACCATCACGCGAGACGCAGCGGCATGCTTCGAAGTGTTCGCGATAGCCTCTTGAGCGATCCGCAATAATTGATACTCCGCGTCAGGATGTTCGGAGAGAGATACGCGTTCCAATTCGAGGGATAGCGACAAAGGTTTGCCCGATACCGCCTCACGCGCCAGATTGGAAAGCTTCTCTGAAAACTCCTCAGGCTGACGACCTTGCGATCGTAGGCCCCACAAGGATCGACGAGCTTCCGCCGCGCACTTTCCTGCATCCTGGATAATTTCTCCCAACGATTGCCTCTCGGGCGAAGCAGGCAGCCCCATCCAGAGCGCCTGCAATTGCATCGTAATTCCCGAGAGTCCTTGCAGGAGCGTGTCATGTAGTTCGCGCGCGATCCGGTTCCGCTCTGCCAGCACCAGACTAAAGCGATACCTAAGCCGTCGAATCCGAAGACGATAACCGAGGAAAACGAGTAACCCGGCCAGCGCTGCCATGACTGGGAAAAACCAGGTGCGTTGGTAGAGCTTCGGATCGACCACAAATCGAAGCGAAGCAGGGTGCTGGCTCCAAACTCCGTCGGCGTTTCGCGCTTCAACCTGGAAATCAAAGCTGCGTGGCGGGAGGTTTGTATAAAAAGCCTCCCTTCTCGTGCCGGCATCGACCCAGGACCTCTCATATGGATCCAGCCGATACCTGAACGTGACCTTTTCCGGGGAGATGAAGCTTAATCCGGCATAACGAATCTCCACATTGTTGGTTTGGCGTGGCTGCAAATGGGGCACGCTATCGCGCCCGAGCCGTTTTCCATCGACCAGGATAGAAGCGATCGCAACCGGGGGCGGTACACGATTGTTATGAAGATTATTTGGATCGAGCACGACCAGGCCGCTGGTTGTCGAAAACCAGAGCCGGCCGTCCCTGGTGCGGCAGGCGGCAGGTTGAACGCCCGCCCGGCACTCAAAACGCAGCTGGCCCGTACTGAAAGGCAAGCTCGTGACGTTCTTCGTTTTGCCTTCTGCAAAGTCCTCTAACTCGCCTTCGCTAAGCCGAAAAATTCCCTTGCTCGACGCCAGCCAGAGGTTCGCCCCGTCGTCTCGCAAAATGCTGTATATCCGATTGTCGTAAAGGCCGTCCTTTACGTAAACATGCGAGATCACGTCGTTCTTCCATCGCAGCAAACCGGAGCCGAGCGTCCCCATCCACATGATGTGACGAGCAGGATCGAGCAGAAAGCAATCCACGGGATGCGTGCTCGCAATTGGATAGGGAGCGAGCCGATTGTCGCGCATAACGTACAGACCGGGTTCATCCAGGCTTGCGAAGAGTCTAACGGTGTGGCCGCCGCTCACCGCGATCACACTATCGCCCGCGGGACGCAGCGAAGGGGTGCTCCCGACGAACCGCGACCCCTCCAAATGCACAAGCGCTTTGTTAGTACCGGCCCACAGCGTGCCGCGCGCATCGACAAACAGGCTTCGTACCTCCCCGCCTATGAGCCCGTCTCGAGCTGTGTAGGACGCTGCGATAGCGCCATCTCTGATCCGGTTGACACCAGCTTTCGTGCCTACCCAAAGATCGCCCGAAGCGCCTAGTGCGAGGCTCAAAATAGAGTTACTCACGAGCCCCTCCCGCGTAGTCAGCGCGCGGAATCGGCGCCCGTCAAAGGTATTTAGACCATGACTCAGCGTTCCTATCCAGAGATGACCTGCGTTGTCCTCGAGAACAGGCCCGGTGTCATTACTGAGCAGTCCTTCGCTCGTCGTGTATGGCGTAACTTTGCCGTCTGTAAACTGATCGAGACCATTTTTCGTACCGGCCCAAAGAGTTCCTTCGCGGTCCAGACAGAGCGCGAGCACTTGACTGTGTGAAAGCCCGTCGCGAGTTGTGTAAACACTAACCTCACCGTTGTAGATACGGCTTACACCGTCGTTGGTTCCAACCCACAGAGTGCCGTCCTTCCCTTCAATGAGTGCGGAAACTTCGTTGTCCGGCAAACCATTTTTCGTACTGAAAAAACGCGGTTCACCGGTTAGACGCTTTACTCCTGCTGAGGTCCCGACCCAAACGCTGCCGTCCGAAGCACAATCGAGGGCTATAACGCTTTCGCCCGGAGCTAGCCTCGCGGTGGCATACGGCGCAAAGTGACCGTCCCTCCCGCGGCTCAGACCAGGCTCTAACCCGGCAACCCAGCGCGTTCCATCGTTTGCTTCGCATGTCGTCCGGATCCTCTTAGAAGCCAATCCATCCGCGTTTGTGAATACTCGGATTTGGTCGCGCTCAATGCGCACCAAACCTTCCGTGGTGCAGGCCCATACAGACCCGTCACTTCCCCTCGATAAGCAAAAGACACTATCACTGGGCAAACCGTTCTTGGTGGAGTAAGTTTTCGCCAAACCGTTTCTGTCGATTCGAACGATGCCGCTACCGAGAGTACCGGCCCACAGATTGCCCTCCCTATCCTCGACCAGCGCACGAACCAAGCTCCCATGCAGCGGGGATGCGCTGTCGGCAAATTCGCGAAAGTGGATGCCATCGAATCGCAGGAGGCTGTCTTGCGTGCCAAGCCACAAGAAGCCATCGCTCGTCTGCAAAATCGAGTAGATTGTCGGCTGAAACAGCCCTTCTTCTTGACCCCAGATGCGATGCGTGTACTGCTTCATCGATCTACTTAAATCGAGCCCGAGAATTGGCGCCGCTAACGCCGAGGCCAGCAAAAGGGTCGAAAAACGGGCAAGAAGCGAACGCGCGAGTAACAGCACTAAGTCAGCTTCCTAAAGTCTAACTGAGAAAGCATTGTCTGATCCTGTTGATTTTCACTATGCCGAATGGCGTACAAGCTCGTATCTCTTTCGGCAGTAGCGACAAACCATGCGCCCGTCCGATGCTTGAGGCAAGCGCCAATGGACACAGATTCAAACTCATCAGTGGCTATCAATTCGGCGGATTCTGTCGAATCGCCTGGCCCACCCACATCTTCAGGCAAACGATATTCCCGGTGGATCGTCTGGGCCATCATCGTTGCTGTGCTACTGGCCGGCGGCGTCCTGCTTTCGCAACGTTCATCGGGATCTAAGGCCGGCGCGGCGGGCAATAGCAAAGGCGCGAAAGGCCGGGGCGGAGGCGCCATTCCTGTCGCGGTCGCTACGGTGCAAAAAGGCAACATGGGCGATTACATCAACACCCTGGGTACTGTCACGTCGGTCTATACCGTCTCGCTAACCAGTCGAGTAGCTGGAACTCTCGAGTCGATCAATTATCACGAGGGAGAAATGGTGAGAAAAGGACAGTTGCTCGCAGTGATTGATCCTCGCCCGTACCAGGCATCTTATCTGCAAGCTCAGGGCCAGCTTCAGAGGGATCAGGCACTGCTGGCAAACGCGCGCATCGATGTGACCCGCTACAGCGCGGCGTTTCAGCAGAATGCGATTCCGGAGCAGACGCTGGCAACACAACGCGCCCTCGTGAACCAGGACGAAGGGACAGTCAAAACTGACGAGGGAAATCTCGCGGCTGCAAAGGTGAACCTCGATTATGCCCAGATACGCGCACCCATCGACGGACGCGTCGGCCTCCGCCAGGTTGATCCGGGAAACATCGTCCAGGCAAACGGCACAGCTCCGCTTCTCACGATCACTCAGATGCAGCCGATAACCGTAATCTTCACGATGGCGGAAGACTATATCTATCCGGTTACGTCCCAGCTTCGCGCCGGGCATAAATTGCGTGTGGACGCGCTAAGCCGTGACAATCAATCGGAGTTGGCGCAGGGAACGTTACTAACAGTCGACAACCAAGTGGATACAACCACCGGAACCGTGCGCGCACGCGCTACCTTTGCCAATCGCGACTACAAACTGTTTCCGAACGAGTTCGTCAACGCGCGATTGCTTGTGAGGACTTTGATGGGCGTCAACATCGTTCCGAACGCGGCGATTCAGCGAAACAACGACGTGGCTTTCGTCTACGTGGTGAATCCGAACAAGACGGTTCAATCCCGCAACATCTCGGTTGCGACAACGGACGGCAACAACTCTGCTGTGACGGGCGTAAATCCTGGCGAGGTCCTGGTCACTGACGGCTTTGACAAACTGCAGGACGGCGCTAAAGTGGCGCCTCGTAAACCCAGCCCAGCGCCGCCTTCCGGACCGGCCCAACAGGCAAACCAATCTCAGGAAAACATGCAGCCGCCTACCCAAGGCGATGCCAGCACACATCTAAACACGGCACAGCAGAACCCGCAACAACCTCAGAAAGGCCGAAGGAAGTGAACCCGTCAAGGCCGTTTATTCTACGGCCGATCGCAACGTCTCTGTTGATGGCGGCGATTCTTCTGGTCGGGATCGTGGCTTATAAGCAACTGCCTGTCTCCGCTCTGCCCGAAGTAGATTACCCGACGATGCAGGTGGTGACGTTCTATCCGGGTGCAAGCCCGAGCGTGACGGCTTCCGCAATCACCGCGCCTCTCGAACGGCAACTCGGTGAAGTGCCTGGCCTTAACCAGATGCTTTCGACCAGTTCCGACGGCGCTTCGGTCATTACTCTTCAATTCGTTCTCAGCCTGAATATCGATGTCGCCGAGCAGGAAGTTCAAGCGGCTATCAACGCGGCCCAAAGTTATCTGCCGACAGATTTGCCAATGCCGCCGATTTACAGCAAGACCAATCCTGCCGATGCGCCGATCATGACGCTGGCTCTCACCTCAAAATCGATGGCCCTGCAGGACGTTCAGGACTTCGCGGATACCAGGCTTGCCCAGAAGATTTCTCAGCTCTCCGGAGTCGGAGCCGTCACGATCAGCGGCGGTCAGAAAAAGGCCGTTCGCATCCAGGTAAATCCGACTCAGCTTGCCTCTTACGGAATCAACCTGGAGGATGTTCACACCGCGATTTCGGCTACGAGCCTGGATTCCGCAAAAGGAAGCTTTGATGGACCGCACCAGGGATATCAGATCAATGCCAACGATCAACTGCTAACGGCGAAAGATTACAACCAGGTGATCGTCGCTTATAAGAATGGCGCGCCGGTCATGCTGAAGGACGTCGCAAACATTATCGATGGCGTCGAAAATGTGAAGCAAGCTGCCTGGATGAATATTACTCCGGCCGTTATCGTCAACATTCAACGGCAGCCCGGCGCGAATATCATCCAGGTGGTGGACCGCGTCAATGCGCTTCTACCGAAACTGAGTGCGACCATCCCGTCCTCGATCAGCACCAAAGTACTCACAGACAGAACCATCACGGTTCGCGCCTCGGTAAGCGACGTCGAGTTCGAACTCCTTGTATGCATTGCGTTAGTGGTTGCCGTCATCTTTGTTTTTCTCCGCAATCTTGCGGCGACATTCATTCCCAGCGTTGCTGTTCCGCTTTCGCTGATCGGCACGTTTGCCGTTATGTACGCACTGGGCTACAGCTTGAACAATCTCACGCTGATGGCGCTCACGATTTCTACCGGCTTTGTAGTCGACGACGCGATCGTCATGATCGAGAACATCATGCGCTACGTAGAGCAGGGTGAACGCCCCCTCGAAGCGGCGCTGAAAGGGGCGGAGCAGATCGGGTTCACCATTCTGTCGCTTACTATCTCGCTTATCGCCGTGCTGATTCCGCTGCTCTTCATGGGTGATATCAGCGGCCGTCTTTTTCGCGAGTTCGCCGTTACGCTCGCGGTCACGATTATCATCTCCGCAGTGATCTCGTTGACGTTTACACCTATGCTCTGCGCCAAGCTTTTGAGGCACAAGAAAGAGGCGGATCAGAGCCGGTTCTACAAGAAGTCAGAAGAGATTTTTGAAGACACCATCGCGTTCTACGGAAGAACATTGACCTGGGTATTGAAGCACCAGACGATTACCTTACTCGTGGCGCTAGCCACACTGGGATTGACGATCCTGCTCTACATTGTGATTCCGAAGGGTTTTTTCCCCGTGCAAGACACGGGAGAGATCCAGGCTGTGTCGGAAGCCGACCAGAGTATTTCTTTTGGAGAGATGTCGAGGCTGCAGCAACGGCTCGCTTCCGTGATTCTCCGGGATCCAGCTGTCGAGAGCCTTTCCTCGTTTATTGGCGTAGATAACACGAACACAACCCTCAACTCCGGTCGTATTCAGATCAACCTAAAGCCTCTTGAACAAAGAAACATCAGCGCTTCGGATGTCATACGCCGGCTGAAGCCCGAACTAGGGAAAATCGACGGGATTGCGCTCTACATGCAGCCGATACAAGACCTGACGGTCGAAGATATCGTGAGCAGGACTCAATACCAATACAGTATCGAAGATCCCAACGGCACGGAGCTTGCGGGCTATGCGTCGCGTTTTGTTGAAAAGCTGAAGGACCTCCCCGAGTTGGCCGATGTGGCGAGCGATTTGCAGACACACGGGCTTGAATCGGCGATTGCCATCGACAGGCAGACGGCCATGCGCGTCGGCATTACGACACAAGGGATCGATCAGACCCTTTACGATGCCTTTGGACAGCGGCAGGTCTCGACACTTTTCACTCAGCTCAATCAGTATCACGTGATCTTGGAGGTGCAGCCGCAGTTTCGAGTTCATCCGCATAACTTGCACGACATATACGTAAAATCCACCGTCGGAACCCCTGTTCCACTGAGTGCGATTTCGGAGTTCCAGAACTCTACGACACCGATTTTGATAAGTCACATCGGCCAGTTTCCAGCGACTACCGTCTCGTTCAATCTAGCGCCGCGTGCTTCACTGGGCGCCGCAGTCGACGCCATACGGAAAGTGGAGAAGCAGATGCAGACGCCCGCGGCGATGCAGACCTCATTTCAAGGAACCGCGGAGGCATTTATTGCTTCTTTGAGCAACGAGCCGCTACTCATTTTGGCGGCTTTGGTGACGGTATATATCGTGCTTGGCGTGCTATACGAAAGCTACATTCACCCGATTACGATTCTCTCGACGTTGCCGTCGGCGGGAGTCGGCGCATTGCTGGCTTTGATGATCAGCGGAGAAGAACTGACAGTCGTAGCCATCATCGGTATCGTTCTCCTGATCGGTATCGTGAAGAAGAACGCCATCATGATGATCGATTTTGCGTTAGAAGCGGAACGCAAGGAGGGCAAATCCCCTTACGATTCGATCTATCAGGCGTCGCTGCTGCGTTTCCGCCCAATCATGATGACTACTATGGCCGCCCTGTTCGGCGCCGTGCCGCTCGCGTTTGGATCGGGTGTGGGATCCGAATTGCGGCGGCCGCTCGGTATCACCATCATTGGCGGGCTTCTCCTCAGCCAGCTCCTAACGCTGTACACCACCCCTGTCATTTATCTATTCTTCGACAACATCGCGCGCCGGTTCTCCGATTTCCGGAAACGCCATAGTTCCGACGAAGCGGACGAACACTCTGCAGCAACGACACCGGAAGAGGCGCAAGCGTGAGCATCTCGGCGTTGTTTATCAGGAGGCCGGTTGCAACAGCGCTGCTGACCGTCGCTATAGGTTTGGCGGGTGGCGTTGCATTCAAGCTGCTTCCGGTTTCACCACTGCCGCAAGTCGACTTCCCCACCATCTCCGTTTCGGCTTCACTCCCAGGCGCCAGCCCCGAAATTATGGCCTCATCGGTTGCAACGCCCTTGGAAAGACAGTTTGGGCGAATTGCCGCCGTCACTGAGATGAGCTCGGCCAGTTCCCTCGGGCAGACCAGTATTACCCTGCAATTCGATTTGAATCGAAACATCGACGCAGCGGCACGCGACGTGGAAGCAGCCATTAATGCAGCCCGCGGATACCTGCCGGCGACCTTGCAGTCGAATCCCACCTATCGCAAAGTCAATCCATCCGATGCGCCGATCATGATCATCGCCTTAACCTCGGACAAGCAACCCCCTTCGGCGCTATACGATGCTGCATCCACGATTCTTATGCAACGCGTCTCCCAGATTCGCGGCGTAGGTCAGGTCGTGGTCGGAGGAAGTTCGGCCCCGGCTGTTCGGGTAGATGTGAATCCTACTCAGATCAACCATTACGGGCTGAGTCTAGAAAACGTGCGTACCGCGATCAGCTCACAAACCAGCAATCTTGCAAAGGGAAGCTTTTCTGATCGAAACAGAAACTGGTTGATCGACGCCAACGATCAACTTCTTCACGCGGTGGATTACCAACCACTCTTGCTGGCGTATCGAAACGGGGCAGCCCTGAAGCTGACCGACGTTGCGAAAGTCTCGGACTCGGTACAGACTGTTCGATCATTAGGCCTGGCGAACGGCAAACGTGCGGCACTGCTGATTATCTTCCGGCAACCCGGCGCAAACATCATCGACACCGTTGATGGAATCAAAGCGGCGCTCCCCCAGCTGCACGCTTCCATCAACCAGGAAATTGCCATGACCATCACGCTCGATCAGACCGTGACGATACGCGCTTCCGTGAAAGACGTCGAACGCACCCTGATGATATCCGTCGTGTTGGTGGTCCTCGTTGTTTTTGTCTTCTTACGTGATGTAAGAGCGACGTTAATCCCCAGCATTGCTGTTCCAGCTTCTTTGATCGGCACCTGCGGGATCATGTATCTTCTCGGTTACAGCGTAGATAATTTGTCCCTGATGGCGTTAACAATATCGACCGGGTTCGTGGTCGATGACGCTATCGTCGTGCTCGAAAACATCACTCGGTATAGAGAAGAGGGTATGGGAGCCGTGGAGTCGGCGCTGAAAGGAGCTGCCGAGATTGGCCCGACCGTTTTCTCGATCAGTGTCTCCCTGGTGGCGGTCTTCATTCCTATCTTGCTGATGGGTGGAATCGTCGGACGCTTGTTCCGAGAATTCGCGGTCACCCTATCCCTCACCATTCTTGTCTCGATGGTCATTTCCCTGACGACTACGCCCGCCATGTGTTCACGGCTGCTCAAGACCGAAAGAAAACACGGAAGGCTATACCAGGCAAGTGAGAAGAGTTTTTGATCTGATCCTGAAAGGTTATGAAGTGAGCCTCGCGTGGGTGCTAAGACACTCGGCTCTTGTTCTGCTCATTGCCATCGGAACACTTTGCTTGAACGTCTATCTGTACGTAATCGTCCCCAAAGGCTTCTTCCCGCAACAGGACACAGGGCGGCTGAATGGAAACTTCATGGGCGACCAGGATACCTCTTTCCAAGCCATGCAGGCGAAAATTACGCGCCTCGCGCACATTGTGCAGCAGGATCCTGCCATCGCCACTGTACAGGCTTTCAGCGGTGGAGGCGGAGGAACTACCACCAACACAGGTCGCTCTTTCATCACTTTGAAACCTCTTGGCGAGCGCAACGTAACAGCGGACGAGATCATCGCCCGGCTACGGCCCAAGCTCGCGGTAGTTCCTGGCGTCACTCTGTTTTTGCAGGCATCGCAAGACGTGAGGGTCGGCGGGCGACAGAGCGCTGCCCAATACCAGTACACCCTCCAGAGCGACAACCTTGCCGAACTGACACATTGGGCGCCGGAGCTGTTAAGGCTTATGAAGAAGCTGCCCGAACTAACCGACGTGAATAGCGATCAGCAAAACAACGGACTTGAAGCCAGCCTCGATATTGACCGTGCCACCGCATCGAGAGTAGGCGTAACGCCGCAGACTCTCGATAACGTCCTCTACGACGCTTTCGGTGAGCGCGAGGTCGCTAAAACGTATACCGGAATGAATCAATACTTCGTCGTTATGGAAGTTGATCCGGTCTTCTGGCAAAATCCGAACGGTCTCAAGGAGGTCTATGTGCCTTCCTCTTCCGGTAGCCCGATTCCTCTGTCGGTGTTTACACATTTTCGGCCCTCAACGGCCGCTTTGACGGTGAATCACTCGGGAGTTTTTCCATCCGTGACGATCTCCTTCAATCTCGCGCCCAACATTGCGCTCGGGCAAGCAGTGGACGCGATCACATTGATGGAGCAAAAGGCCGGGATGCCTACTACGATCAACACGAATTTTACTGGCACAGCGCAGGCTTTCCAGTCCTCGCTCGCGAACGAACCCTTGCTGATCGCAGCGGCACTGGTTGCTGTCTATATCGTTCTCGGCATTTTATATGAAAGCCTGATCCATCCAATCACAATTCTTTCGACGCTCCCCTCAGCTGGTGTCGGTGCGATCCTAGCGCTGCTGGTCACGCATACCGAGTTGAGCGTTATTGCGTTAATTGGCATCATTCTGCTGATCGGCATCGTGAAGAAAAACGCCATCATGATGATCGACTTCGCCCTCGATGTGGAGAGGCGCGAGAACAAGTCGCCCGCCGAATCCGTATTCCAGGCGTGCTTGCTGCGTTTTCGGCCGATCATGATGACCACCATGGCAGCATTGCTTGGAGGCTTGCCCCTAGCGCTGGGTAGAGGGACTGGCTCCGAACTGCGCCGCCCGCTCGGTATTACGATCGTCGGCGGCTTGATCGTGAGCCAGGCGCTCACACTCTACACGACACCGGTGATTTACCTCTATATGGATCGTCTAAGGCTCTGGCTGGAAGGTTTGCGCCAGGGACGAGTGCCGGAAGCTCCGGTTGAGGCTGTTGGATAGTTTCAGTGGAGACGCATTACAAGATCACCACCGAAGCGCATCCTGCTGAGCGCGCGGTCATTGTTCTTCTAAACGGGAAGTTCAGTGAGGAGGCGCTACCCGCGCTTGAACAATCCATTTCAGAAGCAAAAGAATCCGACCAGCGCGTTTTTATCGACCTAAGCGAAGTCACTCTGGTCGACAGGAAGGCGGCCCAGTATTTCTCAAAACAGCGTAGGGGCAATGTGGAAATCGTGAATTGTCCGATTTACCTTCGGCGTTGGATCGCACAAACCAATGAAGATGAGGGGAACTGAAGTGAAAACAAAATACGCCAAAAACTGGGGTCCGTTTCTCTTCCCAGCGCTTGTGCTGTTCCTTACTGGCTGCAATCCAGGACCGAAGTATGTAAAGCCGTCCGCGCCCGCTCCCGTCGGGTACAAAGAGGGTACACCGGCCCAATTCAAAGAGGGGCAAGGCTGGAAAATTGCACAGCCAGGGGATGACAAGATTCGACCGAAGTGGTGGGAGATGTATAACGACGGACAGCTCAGCGCATTGGAGGAGCAAGTTGCGCCGGGTAACCAAACGATCGCTGCCGCAGAGGCGAATTTCCGGGTTGCGCGGTCGCTGGTGGTCTCAGCCCGCTCCGCCCTCTTTCCTACAATCGGAACCACACCTTCGTACAGCAACTCGCGCATCTCAGCTACTTCGCGAACCTATACCCCCGCGGGCTCAACCGCCAATTTACCGTCAACCGGCGTCGTGAACGCGTTTTCGTTTCCAGCCGACGTCTCCTATACGATCGACTTTTGGCACCGCATTCGCAACACCATTGCTGCTAATGCCTTCTCCGCGCAGGCCAGCGCCGCCGACGTAGCAACTTCGCTTCTCAGCATCCAAGCAGAACTGGCGCAGGACTACTTTGAGGTGCGGGCGCTCGACATGCAGGAAGCTGTTCTGCAGGATGCTCTGAAGAACTATCGGGCTGCATTGAAGCTGACTCAAACTCTTTTCAGCACCGGCATAGATTCCGAACAGGACGTAACCCAGGCTCAGACGCAACTCGACACTGCAACGGCACAGGCCACCGACATCGGTGCCGCGCGAGCGCAATATGAACACGCCATGGCCACGCTGATCGGCCGGCCGGCCGCAAACTTTTCATTGCCCGTGGGAACCTTCGTTCCCAACCCGCCAGAGGTGCCAGTCGCCCTACCCTCCACTCTTTTGGAGCGGCGGCCGGATATCGCCGCGGCGGAACGCCAGATCGCCGCCGCCAATGCCCAGATCGGCGTGGCCCGGGCTGCTTATTACCCCAACGTGACGCTGAGCGCATCCGGTGGTTTCAACACGGCAACTTTCACCCAATGGTTCACCTGGCCAAGTCGTTTCTGGTCCATTGGTCCCGCGCTCTCCGAAACTGTTTTCGACGGGGGCGCGCGTCGCGCCCTGAACGAGCAGGCGCAAGGGTCCTATGACGCCTCAGTCGCTAACTATCGTCAGACCGTGCTCACTGCATTCCAGGCGGTAGAAGACAATTTAGCTTCGCTGCGGATTCTCTCCGAGGAGATCACTCAGCAACAGGCGGCGATTGCCTCGTCCGCACATTATCTCGACCTGGCGACCACTCGATACCGCACGGGCGTGGACAGTTATCTCAACGTCATCACCGCGCAAAATGCGGTGCTCACCAATCGCGAGACACAGGTACAGACCCAATTGCGGGAGATGGCGGCCAGCGTTTCTCTGGTTGTGGCCCTCGGTGGAGGATGGGATCCCTCACAGTTGCCTGACATGAGGAAGCTGCTCGAGAAGCAACGAAACTGGTCGCCAGGCGGAGTTCACCTGCCTGCGATTCCAGCAGAGATTGCCCCAGCAAACCCGCCTGCGGTTCCCGCTGCGCCGTTGAATTTGCCGGCTCAGTCGACACCTGGGCAGCGCTGATGGCGATTTTGCCAAACGAACTCACCGACTGTCTTCCGTAACACCACCACTTAGGTAGAGAGCAATTATTTTTCTTAACCACTCAAATTTCGAGAACCTCCGGCCGATAAGGAGGTAAAGGCAGCTCATGAATCTCGAAGTAAGCAAACGGAAAAAAATTGTTTCGATCTGTGAAACGCAGCCGCTGACTGTTTTCGGCCTGGAGCATCTCCTGACGTCAACCAGCGACTTAGAGTTTGGCTCCCCTCACAATTCTCCCGCCGATTGGATGATCAGTCCCAAAGCCGACCGCACGGATATACTGATCATCGATAAGGGTTTAGGGGCGAAGGTGGTGCTGGAAGCGCTGGCTCAGCTGCCCGTTGAGCATGGCCTGAACCGATCTACCGTTCCTGCCGTGATCGTCTGGGGCATGTCTATTACCGAAGCGGAGGCCCTTCGATTCCTGCAAGCAGGAGCAAAAGGGATCATCCGCAAATCGGCCGACAGCCCAACCGTCCTTGCCTGTTTACGGTGTGTCGCGCAAGGCCGCAGCTGGATGCAGGATTCGGTGTTCCGTGAGGGATGCGTCCAGGATATGCAGATCAGGACCGATCTTACGCCTCGCGAACATCAAGTTATGGAATTGGTGGAACAGGGGTATAAAAACCGCGAAATCGCGCAGGAACTCGGAATCCGCCCGGGAACCGTCAAGATCCACCTAAAACACATATTTGAGAAAACCGGCGTTCACGGCCGGCATGGCCTTGCGCTCAACGGCCTGCGGCAAAAGGGCGTAATTTCGCTACTCGCTTCTTAAACTTGCTCGGCCCCTTGACTTTTGGCGAACAATAGGCGAATCTGTTGCTCGAGAACTATCTCGTGCAACCGTTTGTCAATCTCACCGGCATCGCCCGTTTGGCGGCAGAGGGCGCGCTCGTTTCCGAAAAAAAGCGAGTAGAATATCGCAGCTTGCCAACTCGGAAATGGCTAAATCGATGCGACTCTCGGCGCGTTCCGTTCCATTGGACGATCAATCCCTATCGCGGATGCGAGTACGGCTGCAAGTATTGTTACGCTCGCTTCACGCATGAATTCCTGGAGCGTTCCGAAATCGATGCTTTCGAGACGGAAATCTACGCTAAGGATTGGAATTCCGAAGAGTTCCGCCGGGAGTTGAGGAGCGTCAAGTCCGGTCAGGTAATCGGTTTGGGTACAGCGACCGATCCGTACCAACCGGCGGAACGGCGTTTTTACTCCACTCGAAAAGTTCTCGAGGCACTAATCGGCGTTCAGAGCCTCTCGCTGTTCGTCACGACGAAATCGGATTTAGTTTCTCGAGATTCTGATCTTTTGAAAGAACTGGGCCGGGGAAACGATGTAAGGGTCACATTGACGGTGACCACAATGGACCGTGACCTCGCGCGACTGATCGAGCCTTTTGCGCCGCGACCGGATCTTCGGATGCATGCGGTTTCAGAACTGGCCGGAGCAGGCGTGCAGGTCGGAGTAATCGCCAGCCCGGTGCTGCCCCTGATCACGGATTCGATCACAAATTTGGAGGCCGTTGCCTGGGCTGCCAAGCACGCCGGAGCCGATCAGTTCGGAGCACACGTGCTGTTTCTGAAGCCCTCCGCGCAGCGTGTGTTCTTTCCGTTCATCACGGAGAAGTTCCCCCAGCACTTTGCGCGCTATTCCCGGAGCTACGCTTCGGGAGCTTATCTGAAGAGCAAGTACCCCGAGTTCATTCAGGAACGTGTAGACAGCATCCGCTCACGGATTGGCATTCCGAAACGCGACTTCTCTTCAGCCGGTTTTGCCCCGCCGGGCGGTCAGCTCGTTCTCTTTTGAAGGGCTATTCGGCTAAAGCCGGAGTCTTCCGGCTCTTTAAGACCTGCAATACAGCAGGGATAAGTGATATGGCGATGATCAGCAGCACAACTTTCTCGAAATTGTGCCGAATCAAGGGGATGTTGCCGAGCAAGTATCCCAAGGTAACCATCGAAGTCACCCAGCCGATGGCTCCAACCACGTTAAAAGTTAGAAAGCGGCTGTAGGGCATCTTCCCTACCCCTGCGATGAACGCCGCGAATGTCCGGATGATCGGCACAAACTTCGCGTAGATGATTGTCTTGCCCCCGTGCTTTTCGTAGAACGCATGGGTTCGTTCCAGATATTCGCGCCGGAAAATGCGGGAGTTGGAGTTGTTGAATAACGAAAATCCAACAGTACTCCCGAGGAGGAACCCGATGCCGTCGCCAAGAATCGAAGCGAAAGCCAGCATTGCAATGATCGCGCCGATCTGAATCTTACCCGCTCCGGCTACGATCCCGACCGTAAAGAGCAAAGAATCGCCAGGCAGGAAGAAGCCAACAAGCAAACCGCTCTCTGCGAAAACGACCGCGAACAAGGCCAAGTAGCCGAGCCACCCGGTCATTACTGTCGAAAGAAGGTGGATTAACTGATCCGGATTGGTAAGGCTGCGTATGAACTGAATAATTTCTTGCAACAGGTTACCTATTAGCCTTGAAACGAGTTGACGATGCGATTCAGCGTGGCTTGATTGATCTTGATCTTGCCACGGCGTTTCAAATCGCTCACAACGCTGTCCCGGAACAGCGGCTGCTGAACGGATTGGCGCTGCTGCTGCAGGCTCTGCACGATAGCCGCTTTGTTCGCGGCAAATTGGTTCATGTCGGCAGGTATCACCTCCGAAACCCGGCAAACGAATTGCCCCGATGAAGCCGAAACCGGGCCGACAATATCGCCCACCTTAGATTTGAACGCCGCGGACAGCAAAGAAGCCGAGCCGATGCCCTCGGCCGCTCCATCAATGGTGAACGGAGCCGCCGTCTTTACCGGCACACCGTAACTCTTCGCGATAGAATCCAAGCTCTCCCCCTTATGCGCACGGTCAGCCGCAGCCTTCCCGGCCTCCTGGGCAAGCCGAAGAGATTCAGCATCGACATACTTCTTCATAACGTCGCTCTCGACCGACGCAAAATCCGAGTCGTGGGGCGGAGTCACATTTGTGACCACCGCAAAAGCCGCCTTGCCCTGCGGATCGATGTTTGTTACGTCCGTAACGCTTCCTTTGCTAGCCGCGAAAATCGAATTCATCACCTCAGGTTGTGTGTTGATCTCCGGCATCGGCGTGCCGGTTGCCATATTGTCGAGCTTGAAAAAGCGCAGGTTGTACTTCTTAGCAATGGCTTCGGCGTCCTTCGGATTTCTTGCGATCTCAGAGTGCGCGGCTTCCACGGCGCGTCTCAAACTATCGGCGGCGACCTGCTTTTTCGCATCGAGCAACAGCTGCGGCTTTACCTCGTCGAAGGTCTGCGTGTGCGGGGCCTGTTTGTCCTCCACCTGAATGATGTGGTAGCCGTACTCGGTTTCGACAAGCCCGCTCGTCTCACCGGGCTTCAGAGAAAACGCGGTCTTCTCGAAGTTCGGCACGGTCTGACCCTTCACAATCCAATCGAGTTCGCCGCCCTTAGCGCCTGAACCAGGATCGTCGGAATTTTTCTTTGCAAGCTCGGCAAAATTTCCGCCGTGCTGAATCTGCTTGAGAATGTCCTCAGCCTTAGCCTTGAGCTTCGGTATTTCCTCTTTCGGCTTGCCCTGTGTCTTGATCAGAATGTGGCGCACTTTGACCCGCTCCGGAGTGCGATAGCTATCTATGTTGTCCTGGTATTGCTGCTGAAGCTGCGCGTCGGAGACGCTCGCGGACTGCACAAAATCAGCCGCGCTGCCGACGATCAAATTCACGTCACGCTTCTCCGGGGTCCGGAACAGTCCCCGGTTCTTATCGAAATACGCTTTCACCGCAGCCGGATCCTTGTTTACTTTGGAAACGAAATCTTTGCTTTCAAAGGGAATGTACTGTAAGCCGACTTTAAGATTTTTGCGCTGGTACTCGGCCCGTGCATCCGCATCGGACACGATCAGCGACTGCAGCTCCGTGTTTTCGAGCCGCGAGCTGAGTATCGCCTCGCGCCGCTCCTTCTCGAAATCGGCAACCGTCATGCCCTGCTGAGCCAATGCAGCCTGATACACCTGAAGATCGAATTTACCGCCCAGAGCCGGAGCGACTTCTGCCTGAATCGCGTCTCCCAATTCCTGATCGGACACGTTTAGACCCATTTCGCGAGCCTTGTAGGCCATCGCCTTCGACTCGACCAGCTGGTTTACCAGCGTAGGCACATACATCGCCAGCAGCCCTTTCGGCAGATTGGATTGGCCGCGTGTAATCCGCTGGACTGCTCGCTGAAGGTCGGTTGTCGTGATCTTTTCGTCACCAACCGCCGCAATGACATTGTCACCGGAGGCGCTCGAAGCACCGCCCGGACCGCCAGGAATCAAGTAGATAAGCATCGATGCCGCAACTAGCACAAGCAAGACACCAAGGAGAATGCGCACACCTTTCTCCCGGCTCCGAAACAGATCGAACATAAATGAAGTTGAAAACTCCTGCTGAAACTTCTAAGGCACGTGCCGGCGCTTTTTCCGCCCGGACAGTCTCTTGCCAGTATAACTTCGAACCGGACCTGTACCAGATTTGTAGCCAGCGAGGAGTGGAGATGGGCGCGCTGACTTAAGCGCGTTCATGAGTGCCGCGCGCGTGCGAGTACTTTAGCGACGTGTCTCAAACCCTCAAAGACACCGCAACGACTCGCTGAGACGAGAACGAAAAGCACCATTGACTTGGGAAGGGAAAAGTATTGCTTCCGCGTGTTCTATTCTAATGGCGAGATCCGGGAACAATCGCGAACGCAGGGCCCGACCCGCTCGAAGCCGAGCCAGGCGTTATAGCGCAGATTCGATATCCGGGACCTGAAAATGTGTTCGGGATGGTCCACTTGTATGAGCCGGCACCTGCCGGTTTCAAGCATGCGTTTCCGATATGCATTCGGTACCCCATTCCCCGGTTGCCGTCGTCCTGCGCGAGATAGAGGTTTACGCATGGGTCGCGCAATGGGAATTTGTCCTTCCATTGAATAGTCAGCGCGGACCCCTGCTGGTAGCTTCCATGGGCGCCCACTTCCGGTGAATACGTGAGCGTGAGGTTTCCGTTTGGGGCGGGTACGCCGGTCGGAAACGGGTTGAATGCGGCGACGCCAACGGTAATGTACTTCGCCGCTGCCGGATATGGAGTTGCGTGCGAAAACGGAGTGAGCATAACTGCAATCGAAATGGGTTGAGCTTGTAGGAAATTGCCGAGCAGGACCCCTGCTGAAGAATTGGGGGAATGATTCGGCTTCATGTCGCTATAAAGATGCATTGCGTTGTTTTCGCACCCGCGCTGAATATTGTCTTCAGTGATGGCTACGCCCGCTCCTTTCGGCGCCGGAAAGCACTTGTATGAGAGCTGGACATAATCGGTGTTCTCGGTTTTCCAGGAGAAGGTGATCAGGCCGCGGTTAGTGGATGTATCAGCCGTTTCAGAGCTGGCTTTGAAATCAATCACGCGTGGGGTTATAGGCGCACTGTTTTCATTTGGCGCGACCGGGTTGGTGGGCTGGGAGAACGAGATCGCGCCCAGCAACGGATCGACAATCTTCAGCTCGTCCCGTTCTTTTAACGATGGGACGGTACATCCGGTATCCGAATTGGCGGTGTTCCCTTCTGCGAACTCAAAGCTGATCTGGTAGCACAGGCCGTTCTGAAGTGTGTGGAAGTCTCTATGGCTGTAGAACGTTCCCATAGCAGCGCCGCCGGCCGCGAAGGCGCTGTACTCGACTTCGCCGACCTTGCGGGACGAGCGCAACCGGGGATCTGCGTCTCCGAATTGTGCACAGCTCTGCGCATTCGTGATTCGCGGGTTAACAAAGACGCCAAACGTGCCGCCGGCGAAGTTACTTTTGGCATACAGCTCACGAGGTATCTCAAAGGTCCCGAGGAATACCGTGCCGTCATTCGCGGCGAAACTGGGGTGTACCATGCTCCATTCGGAGTCCCCCAAGCGAGTCCAGGCCGACGGATGGGTGTATGTGATCCCGTATATGGGATCGGTTTCATGCCGCCAAAGCGATGAGTCGGCAAACGCTGCACTCAGGACGGGTTGGGGAAGGTCGAAGACCCGCTTGAGGCTGACAACGCTGAACGAGGGCCAGGGCTGAGTCGACTCACGGACGCTGCCCTCGAGGCTGACCTCTTTCTCAATGTATTTTGTTAAGCGCTGCCGTGTTGCCGGTTAGCTTATATAGCTGAGTCTTGCCAGGAGTTCCCAAGTAAAAGTCGCCCGGGCTGCCTTTTAGACAACCCCGCAGGACGACCTGTTCTGCGGCGAACGCATACGCACAAGTACACGTGGAAAGACAGACGATATAGGAAATCAGCTTTCCCTGCATTGCAATATTGAACCAGATAATGACTGGCGTGCTGGATAGGCAGAGATTCCGACATTCGACCTTCGGAAACAGTAGCCTGCGGCTACTGTTTCCAGAAGGTCCATTCCGTAATGGAGGTTTTCAGTTGAATCTGACTGCTATATCTTTTGCAACCGAGTTAAACGGTAGCGGCTTTGCCATTTGAAGTTCGGGCGCGAATGATACGCAGAATGGCATGCTCCACCTCGTCGAGCGACAAGCCGGTCGTATCGACGAGCTCCGCGTCGGGAGCCTGCACAAGCGGAGCTTCGGATCGTAGACGGTCTCGATCGTCTCGAATTTTCAGTTCACCGGCGACGACGGCGAGATCGGGATCTCGTCCCTGTTCTTCGAGCTCCAGCGTGCGCCGGCGGGCGCGCTCTCGCGGATCGGCGTCAAGAAAGATTTTTACTTGCGCTTCGGGAAAGACGACAGAACCGATGTCGCGCCCCTCCATGACCACGCTCGCCTGCTCGGCGATCTCGCGCTGCACAGAGAGCAGTGCTCGCCGCACCCCGGGAACGAGCGAAACCTTTGAGGCTGCCTCCGAAATGCCGGGGCCGCGAATCGCTTCCGTGATATCTTCCCCATTCAGGAGAAGCTGCCCTTCCTCCAGGCCCAGTTCCAATCGAGCCTCTTTTGCCAGCTGTTCCAGGCGATGCATGTCGCTCAAGGAAACGTTTAGACGAAGCGCCCAAAGCGCGATCGCTCGATACATTGCGCCGGTGCTGATGTAAACGAAACCCAGCTTGCCCGCAATGCGCCTTGCGAGTGTGCTCTTACCAGCGCCGGCCGGACCATCGATTGCAACAATAATTCTCTTAGAGCTCATGAGATTTGCCGCTCTATCGATTGGCGAGCGCGAGTACCTGTTCCCAATCGTCTTTGAATACCTTTCCGTCCTTCACGACCAACTTCACTCTTTGCAACTCCTCTATATTGGCGCGCGGATCCGACGAAACTGCAATGATGTCGGCGAACGAACCAGCCTTCACGACGCCAGCCTTACCATCGAGGTTCAATAGGCTGGCCGCATTCGTCGTCGACGTGCGGATGGCGTCGATCGGCTTCGCGCCAAACTCGACCATTGTGGCAAACTGTTTCGCATTATCTCCGTGGGGATAAACGCCGCCATCAGTCCCAAAAGCCAGCATCGCACCAGCAAGATAGGCCTTACGGAAATTACTTCGCTGCAACTTACCCACTCCACGTTCTTTTTCGATGGATTCCGGCAGCATACCGATCTTCGGCCCCTCGTTCAGGATGTACGTATCGTTGTAGATGTCGAAGACCAGAAACGTGTGGTGCTGCTTCGCAAGCTCGATACCCTCGTCGTCGATCAGGCTCGAGTGTTCGATCGAATCGATGCCGGCGCGGATCGCGTCTTTGATCGCTTGAGTACCGTGCGCGTGAGCGGCTACTTTACGGCCGAGCTTATGAGCCTCGTCTGCAATTGCTTTCATCTCCTCGGGTGTGTACTGCTCTGCTCCTACCGCATCGCCTTTCGAGAGCACGCCTCCAGAAGCGCAGATTTTGATGACGTCCGCACCATACTTAATGACTTCGCGCACCTTCTGCCGGGCCGCCCACGGGCCATCGGCGACACCTTCGGACCTGGCGTCGTACTGAGGCGCTAGCAGGTCGTTATCGCAGTGCCCTCCGGTGATGCCTAAGGGCGGACCTGATACGAACAGTCTTGGTCCAGGGACTTCACCGGCATTGATCCCATCGCGAAGCGCCACATCGCTGTAGCCGCTCGCCCCTACATTCCTGATTGTTGTAAAACCGGCCAGCAGCGTTACCCTGGCATTCCTAACCCCAGTAACAGTCTCACGAGGGAACGACACGCCGAGAGATGAGTAGCCTGCGTCTTTAGGATCGGCGGTCAGGTGGTCATGAACATCGATCAAGCCGGGCAAGCAGAAGCCTTGAGACACATCGACCTTGGTCGCATCGGCCGCCGCCGAAAATGCCGAACCGGCAGCCATGACCTGTTTGACGCTGCCGCCCTCGGTAAGGATGACGACGTCCCGCGTTACCGTATCGGTAGCCGGATCGAGCAGGGATCCGCAATGGATGGCAAGTACCGGTGCGGGCGTGTGTTCGGCTCCCCATGCCGTTGCGGTAAGAGCAAAAGTATAAAGCAGGACGCTGACAAACGAAAGACGCATGCGGATCGAAACCTCATACTCCATGCAAGGATTTTTTCCGAGTATGGCATGAGAGTGTCTGCTGACACTCTACAATGAGCGAAATGCAAGAGCTAGAGTACGTCGCATCTCCGCCGAAGCTTGAGCAAATCCTAGCGAGAACAACCAACCTCGGCTTCGATATGGCTTCGGAATCTCGGACCGGAGCGTTGCTCCGAACTCTGGCTGCGTCCAAACCAGGCGGTCAGTTTTTAGAATTGGGTACCGGTACCGGAATCTCGACCGCATGGCTCCTGCACGGGATGGATGCCGCTTCAAGACTGACGAGTGTCGATACCGATGCGGGAGTGCAAGAAGTAGCTCGCGAGTTCCTAGGTGAAGATCAACGCCTGTCTCTTGTTCAACAAGATGCGCGCGCCTTCCTCAACCGCCAACCGGACAATTCGTTCGATTTCGTATTCGCGGATGCGATGCCCGGTAAATACGACGGAATCGAAGATTGTCTGAGGGTGGTCAAATGCGGCGGTTTCTATATAGTCGATGACATGCTTCCGCAAGCGAACTGGCCTACCGGGCACGCAGATAAAGCGTCCATGTTGCTCGAGCGGCTCGCGGGGGATAAGGGCCTATCGATCTGCCCACTCGCATGGGCGAGCGGAATGGTTGTCGCTGTGAAACTCCGTTAATCGATCAAGGGCATAAACGAAAGTAACCGCACGCCCAAAAGTCCAGTCTTATTGGAAGATGAAGATATCATCTTTGTTGATTGCGAGTCTGCTGTTGATTTCTGCCGGCGCCGTTGCGCAGCACGAGCATGAAGAAGGTGGGCGCCAAGGCGGTGCCCCGCATAATGTCGGAGGCGGCCATGTTCCCGAGCACGGTCCCGCACCAGCGCCCGAGCACAGCCGCGGCAATAACGGGCAGCATGGCAATGCGCCTCCCAGCGCCAATTTCCGCGACGAGCACGGCCATCCTGACGCGCCCCACGTCCACAATGACGACCGCTGGGTCGGTCACGATTCCGGTCGCAATGATCCGCACTACCGGCTGGATAATCCTTGGGAGCATGGACACTTCGGCGGTCCGATTGGCCACGACCACGTTTACCGGCTTGCAGGAGGCGGTCCACAACGCTTCGGATTCGGCGGCTTTTTCTTCAGCGTCGCTCCGTACGATTACGGTTATGCAAATGGCTGGTTGTGGGACAGCGATCAGATTGTTTTGTACGACGATCCCGATCACCCGGGCTGGTATCTCGCTTACAACGTGAGACTGGGCACCTATATCCACGTGCAGTACTTGGGATGACAGGCGAGTAGTGAAGGCCAGCGCCCGGTTGATTTGCCTCCTAGTCTGCGGGGTGCTGGCTTCGCCGCTGCAAGCCCAGCTTGTCGTTAAGCTGAAACCCGAAACCGTTGCCGAGTTCGAGCAATACGCGCAGAACGTCGAAACGCAGCTGAATGAGAGGTGGCAAGGGAAAAAGAGCTTCCTCTCTATCCAGGACCAACCAGATGTAGAAAAACGCGTGCTCGGTGGCGAGATTTTTATCAAGCAAATGAGCGGCGGAAATCCGGTGCCGATCACCAATGGGCTTATTCACGATTGGATGGGCGCAGTTTTCATTCCTGACACCCGCATGGAACGCGTCCTTAACATCCTGCAAGACTTCGACAATCACAAAAACATCTATCCGGAGGTCGCGGATTCGAAAACCATTCATCGGACCGCCAACGACGTTACCGGCTATTGGCGGTTGCAACAAAAAGGAATGGTTCCCGTTGTTCTTAACGTCGAGCAGGACGCACACTACACTGAGCTCGCGCCCGGCAAATGGAAATGTGAAGCGTATGCCCGCAAGATCACCGAAATCGACATGAGCCTCTTTACGCGTGGGCGCAAGTTTCCACTGGGCGAAGGCCACGGTTATCTCTGGCGGCTTTACGCGTACTGGAGTCTTGAAAAGTATAACGGCGGCGTACTAGCGGAGTGCCGGACGTTATCGCTTTCCCGCGATATCCCGCAAGGGCTGGCTTGGGCTGTAGGGCCATACGTGAATAAGGCGCCGGAAGACTCCATCACCTCGACGCTTCGAGAGACACGCAGAGCCGCTTCGAGCCACGACAAAGTTCAATGATCGTTCACTTGTCCCCCGACGAGGCATCCGGATCAGGAGGAATCTCCTTCAGTTGTATGCCACTCGGTTTAGCGAACAGGTTGGGCTCGAACGGCAAATCCTCGTAGGTGATGTATTCATATTTGTAAGTGCCTTCGCTTGTCTGCCAACTTAATGTGACGGGCGTTTCCGTTCCACTGCGGGTGACGAGAGTAGCCACGCCGATCGGTGTCTTCAGTTCATATGCGTCGGTCGGCTTAGCGTTGATGACCGGTCCTGCCTTGTGCGTTGCGCCCGCAGCCTGGAAGAACTCGTACTCGGAACCAAACTCGACACCATCCAGTTTGCCGAGCTTATGCCTCGGATCGAGCGGCAACACTATCGGAAGATAAAGGTCGTGCGAGCCTTGCGCGATTGCGTGGGTACCCTTGCGATCGATCAGGTTCACACTGTATGCATCGGGTCCAACGATGATCGTCAGCTTCTCGATTCTCTGCCGTGCATCGGGCGGATCTTCGATACGCGCATATTGTTCGCCGGCTCGATAGATCGTCTTGGGTAAAGCAGAGAAGGATCCCGCTTTGATGGCCGGCCCCATCAATCTCACAACCATCTTCGTCATGGATTCGGGCGCTTTGGTTTTGTTCTCCTGTGAGAAAGCCGCCAAAGACAACGCAAGGAGCAAAAGAGGTACTCTTCTCATATCGCTTTTTAGTGGGATCAGAGGAAGGGAGTATTTGTTTCAGGGATGGGCGAAATCCTGGCGCTCAGACAGCTTTCAAAAAGCTTTGGGTCTCAGTCGGCTGTCGATAACATCTCGCTTTCTGTCATGTCCGGCGAGTTTTTCTCGCTCGTAGGCCCGTCCGGCTGCGGAAAAACAACCACGCTGCGCCTAATCGGCGGGTTCGAGGAAAGCACGTCGGGCGATATCTTTCTAAATCAGCAACCGGTCGCGCACCTGCCTCCATATCGTCGTGATGTAAGCACAGTTTTTCAGAGCTATGCGCTTTTTCCTCACCTCACCGTCGCGAAGAACATTGCCTTTGGACTTCAACGCCGTCCGAATCTCTCTAGCCATACGATTCGCCAAAAGGCCCGCGAAGCTCTCTCGCTGGTTCAGCTAGAGGGAAAAGAAAATCGCTATCCGAACCAGCTTTCCGGCGGCGAGCGGCAGCGGGTTGCTCTGGCCCGTTCGCTTGTTCTCGAGCCTAAGCTCCTGTTGCTCGATGAGCCCCTTTCCGCGCTCGATCCAAAACTGCGCAAGCAAATGCGCACTGAGCTTAAGGCGCTCCAGCGGCGGATTGGAATCGCTTTCCTTTTCGTTACACACGATCAGGAAGAAGCGTTGTCTCTCTCCGATCGAATGGCTGTTATGGAGAATGGACGCATAGCCGGGATCGGGACGCCACGGGACCTGTATCGCCGCCCCCAATGCCGTTTTGTCGCGGAGTTCCTCGGCTTGGTGAATTGGGTGAATGGAGTTGCTTTGCGTCCTGAATCGGTTCGTGTCTCGCGCCAGGATCCCGGGGACCGTGTTCAGTCGCTAACTGGAGTTGTCGAAGAAACAACTTTTCTCGGAAACTGTGTTCATCTACGCGCAATCTTGCCGGGCGGCTCGGAATGCACAGCCGAGCTTCAGGACGAATGCACCTTCGAGCCGGGCGAGCGCGTTCATCTCTGGTGGAACTCTTCCGATCAACTGCCGATTACGCGGCACCCGTAAGAGATGAAGCACCTGCGCTCACTGTTCATTACACCGGCAGCCTTAACAATGTTCGGCCTGTTCTTCTTGCCGCTGTTGATTGTGCTGACGTATAGTCTTCTGACGCGCGGACCATACGGCGGCGTTCTTCATCCCTGGACAATTGAGAGCTACCGCCGCGTATTCGATGCACTCTATTTGGAGATCTTATGGCGCTCGATTTGGGTCGCGGCCGTTTCGACGCTGGTGTGTCTGGTCATCGCCTTTCCTTTAGCCCTTTTCATTTCGCGGGCCGGCCGGCGCAAGACGCTTCTATTGAATTTGGTGATGCTGCCTTTCTGGACTAGCTTCCTTATCAGAACCTATGCCTGGATGTTTCTGCTTCGCGATACAGGTGTGATCAACATTTTTCTTCAAAGTTTGCATCTGATTCGTGAGCCGTTACCGCTGCTCTTCAATACAGGCGCAGTGATTCTCGGTTTGGTGTACGGCTATTTGCCCTTCATGGTGCTGCCGCTCTACGCCACGCTCGAGAAACTCGACTGGACGCTGCTCGATGCAGCAGGCGACCTGGGCGCCTCTCCCTCCGTTGCGCTTTGGCGAGTGATTGTGCCTCTCTCTCGGCCAGGCATTGTGGCCGGGTGCCTGCTGGTTTTTATACCCTGTATCGGGGCGTATCTCACTCCCGATCTTCTCGGCGGCGGCAAAACCGTGATGATCGGAACACTGGTCGAAAATCAGTTCACAGCATCCCGGGACTGGCCTTTTGGAGCCGCTCTGTCGCTTCTGCTGCTTGCCATTGTATTTGGGGTGATGCAGTTCTTGAAACGCGCCGATGAGGACCTTCTTTAAGGCGTGTTAAAAAACGCGGATTATAAGATCCGCTAACGCGGATCCTATAACCTAGGCGCGGCGTTTTTCTGGAAAACCGGAGTGTTTGTCAACAAACTCCTAAGCTCCTCTGCAAGGATGAAAGAATGGCTTCCAAACCTCTCGCGCAGAAGATATTCCTTATAAGACATGCCGAAAAGCCGGAAGGCAGAGATCTGGGCGTGCTGCCGACGGGTGAAGAGGATGCCAAGAGCCTTTCGGTACGCGGCTGGCAGCGCGCGGGTGCGTTAGTGCCGCATTTCGCCAATGGCCAATTCGTGCCGCAAGCGTTATTCGCGTCCCATGTATCCAGCTTGAGACCGCGTCTCACGTTGCTTCCGCTAGAGGAAAAGCTGGGTCTTGAGATCAACTTAAATTTCGGCAAAGGAGAGGAAGAGAAACTTTTTGCGGCCGTGAAGGCATCTGCCGGCGTGGTGCTCATATGCTGGCAACACGACTTTATGGTCGCGGTGGCAAACGCAATCCTTGGAGAAAGCCATACGGCTCCACAGCTGTGGCCCTCGGACTGCTTCGATGTCACTTGGGTCTTCGATCTCGATGAAGACTCCGGGCGCTATCGTTTTGGACAGATTCCCCAGCTTCTGCTCGGCGGAGATCGTACAGAAACCTTGTGAAGCGTTTTTTCACCGTCTACACGGCCTTGGCCTATCTGTTCCTGTACTTGCCTTTGCTGGTGCTCGGTGTGTTTAGTTTGAACGCTTCGAAGATCGCGGTTTGGCGCGGCTTTACTGCCGATTGGTACAGGCTGGCGCTTCACGATCGCGTTTTGCTGGAAGGCGCGGTAAATAGCATTGTCATCGCCCTTATAGCAACGCTCGTCTCTACCGCGATGGGCACGCTAGCTGGCTATGCGCTTTGGAAGAAACGCCTGCCGTTCTTGACTGGTTCGCTGTATTTGTCGCTATTGACACCGGAGATCGTGACCGGTGTATCTCTGCTGGCATTTTTCCAGTGGGTGTTTCGCTACGGCCATCTCCAACTGGGAATGCATACAGTGATTCTCGCCCATGTTTCATTTTGTCTCGCGTATGTGGTGATTGTGATTCTTGCGCGTCTTAGGACGTTCGATCGTGCGCTCGAAGAAGCCGCGCTGGACCTGGGAGCAAATGAATGGCAGGTGTTTCTGGAGATTACGCTGCCTCTCTTATTGCCAGGTATTATCGCTGCAGCGCTGCTGTGCTTTACGGTTTCCTTTGACGATTACGTGATCACGAGTTTGGTCGCAGGCGTGAACTCCGAGACCCTGCCGATGATCATTTACGCGATGGCGCGTAAAGGCGTCAGCCCGGAGGTAAATGCAATTTCCGTGCTGATTACGGTGGTTCTGGGCGCCTTCATCCTTATGGCCGGACGGCTGGAGCAACGCAGTTGACTCGGCGTACTTTCGTGATGAGCGCAAGCGCAGCGGTGACCGGCTGCGTTTCGCGCGGGCGAAGACTGAACGTTTTCAATTGGGAAAACTACGTTGCAAAGAACACGATCTCCGATTTTGAACGTGAATTTGGATGCCGTGTTCGGTACGCAACCTACGGCAGTGCGGAGGAGATGCTGGCCAAGGTGATGAGCGGCAATTCCGGGTGGGATGTCGTATTTCCGTCGAATAGTTTCGTCGAGCCGATGGGCGAGCTTGCGCTTCTCGAGCGGCTCGATCATGACCGATTGCCGAACCTATCGAATTTGGAAGAACGGTTTCGGCATCCCGATTGGGACCCCGCTCTCGATTGGTGTGTGCCTTACATGCATAGCGCGACCGGCATTCTCTATTCGAAGAGTGTCTCGCGGGCGCCAATAGCTTGGGCGGACCTTTGGACAAATTCTTACCGCCATCGGGTAACAATGCTCGACGATCCTGCCGAAGTTTTCGGCGCGGCACTAAAACGATTAGGCTGTTCCGTAAATGCCGGCGCAGATCCGCAGCTCAGAGAGGCTCGCGATCTTGCCATCCGGCAAAAGCCGCTGCTCCGGGCGTATCTCAACGAAGAAGTGCGCGACCAAGTCGTTGCCGGTGACGTGCTGGTGGCGCAGATGTGGGCACAAGTAGCCCAAGTGGCTATGGATAATGCTCCAGATTTAGCCTTCTCTTTTCCAGTGGAAGGCTTCCCGCTTTATGCCGATAACGCGTGCATTCTTCGGGAGAGTGCTCACCAAGATCTGGCATACCGGTTTGTCGATTATCTGCTTCGTCCGCAAGTTGCCGCGGAGATTGCGACTGAGATGCGTACGGCCACCGCTAATAAGGCTGCGCGTGCTCTGCTTGCGCCTGGCCAACGCGAGAATCGTGTGCTGTATCCGCCACCCGAAGTGCTGGCACGCGGCGAGTGGTTTCGTGCTCTCAGCGGGACTGGGCAACGGTTGCGCGACCGTTACTGGACCGAAGTCAAGGCGGCCTGAGCGCGAGCGATATAGTGAGGCGACAACATATGTTTCTTCGCCCAACTGCTCTCACTGATTCTGGCTTTCGCGCCGTCTGTTGCACGAGCGGAAGTCAGGCTACCGAAACTGCTTTCGAGCCACATGGTTCTGCAACGGGATCTGCCCATTCACATTTGGGGATGGGCCGAACCTGGCGAAAAGGTTTCAGTTACGCTCGAGGCGGCAAGCCAGACTGCGACTGCCGACCGGCTTGGGCACTGGAGCGTGTATCTGCCGCCAAGACCGGCCGGCGGACCGTTCCAGCTAAAAATTGCGGGCACGAACCAGATCGTTTTAGACGACGTTCTGTCAGGGGACGTGTGGTTTGCCTCCGGGCAGTCGAATATGGAGATGCCGCTCAAAGGATTTCCCGGCAACGCGGTCCTGAAGAACTCAGAGGCCGAAATCCGTGGCGCCAATCAGCCTGACATTCGGCTGCTGTTTGTTCCTCACAAGGCGTCGGATTACCCGCTCGAGGATGTAGATCAGTCGTGGACGGCGTGCACGCCTGAGACGGCGACGAACTTTTCGGCGGTAGCTTACTTTTTCGGGCGTGACTTGGTGCAGAAGGAACATGTGCCGATCGGCCTCATCGATTCGACTTGGGGTGGAACTCCGGGCGAGGCTTGGGTGAGTATGGATGGGCTTTCTTCGGACGCGTCGCTGATGCCGGTGTTTCGTTCCTGGGCCGAAATGACAAAGACACAAGCCGATGTTCCTTCCATGAAGATAGCCGAGAAGGCCGAGGACGCAGCGGCCCGGGCGGCAAATCAGCCGGCACCCAAGCATTCATGGCACCCGGACCCGCAGTCCTGGGCGCCGGCTGGTCTTTACAACGGAATGGTCGCGCCTGCCGTGCAGTTCCCGATTAAAGGAGTGATCTGGTATCAGGGCGAATCGAACAGTGTCGCGGATCGCGCGCCGCTTTATGAGAAGGTGTTTTCCACCCTGATCGGCGACTGGCGCATGCAATGGCACGAAGGAAACTTTCCGTTCTTGTTCGTTCAGATTTCAAGCTTCAAATCGACACCGGCAGAGATTTGGCCGATCATTCGGGAAGCACAGAGGCGCACGCTCGCATTGACCGATACTGCGATGGCGGTGACCATCGATATCGGGGATCCCGACAACGTTCACCCGGCCGATAAACAGACGGTCGGCGCGCGACTAGCGCTGGGAGCGAGAGCGTTGGCGTATGGCGAAAAGGTCGAGTACTCCGGGCCGATGTTCCGGCAAGTAACGATCGATAACGGGAACGTTCGTGTCTGGTTCGACCACCTCGGAGGCGGGTTGGTGGCGAAGGGCGGCGATCTTCAGGGATTTGAAGTAGCCGGCGCGGATCACCGGTTCTCAAACGCAGCGGCGCGGGTCGATGGAGACTCTGTTATGGTCACGGCACCTGAAGCTGTGAAGTACGTGCGCTACGGATGGGCGAATGCGCCGACGGTGAATCTGTTCAACGGGGCTGGCTTACCAGCTTCGCCGTTCACGTCAGAAGATAGGATTCCGGCTCGATAGCGGAGGGGTTGATGCGAGCCGCTGTGCTGAGAACGCCCGCTCCGATTCGCGAATGCCCGCTCTCCATTGAAGAAGTTCCAATGCCGGTCCCTCGCCGAGGTGAGGCACTCCTTAAAGTGCTTGCCTGTGGAGTTTGCCGCACCGATCTCCATATCGCGGCGGGGGAACTGGTTCAGAAGAAGAAGGATTTGATCCAGGGACATCAGATTGTGGCAGAGGTGGTTGAATCTCCCTCTTCGGAGTTTCGCGCGGGAATGCGGGTTGGGGTTTCGTGGATCGGTGGAACGGACGGCGTTTGCCGGTACTGCCAAAGCGGCCGCGAAAACCTATGCGACGATCCGACCTATACCGGATACACGGTCAACGGCGGATTCTCAGAGTACACGACCGCAAGAGCAGACTTCTTGCTACCTCTTCCGGACGGTCTCTCGAATGTTGCAGCCGCTCCGCTGCTATGCGCCGGGATTATCGGGTTTCGGGCGTTGCGAGTCGCGGAAGTCCAAAAGGGGCAGCGCGTCGGGCTATTCGGTTTCGGATCCTCTGCTCAGCTGATGATCAAGGTTCTGCAGGCTTGGGATTGCCGGGTCTACATCAGCACAAGGGGCGCGTCTCACCGCGAGCTGGCCCGTAAATTAGGGGCCGAGTGGACAGGCGACGAGAGCGAGCGCCCTCCTGTCCAGTTGGATTCTGCCATTACATTCGCTCCATCCGGGGATGTTGTTGTCAAAGCACTCAGCTCGTTAGCGAAGGGCGGAATCGTTGCGATCAACGCCATTCATCTTGATCGGATGCCGCAGTTCGACTACGACAAGCTGCTCTGGGGAGAACGTCAGCTGAGAAGTGTAGCGAATATGACGCGTGAGGACGGGCGCGACTTTCTGAGAGTTGCGGAAGAGATTCGATTGGACCCGTCGGTTGAGACGTTCCCGCTCGAGCAGATCGATCAAGCTTTGCAAGCGATTCTCGATGACAAGACAGACGGTCCCGCCGTAGTGATCCCCAACGCCATCCGCTAAGTTCCTCAAGCGCGGAGCCAGGCGAGCGGAAGTGAAGTATTATCTGCCGTTAGACAAACAGATAATCGGCAGAGTAAGAACGCCCACAGAAGGCCACGAAGTCTCGTGATACAGGCCGGATTAAGCTCTTCTCAGTTTCCGGACTGAGAATTGCTCAACCCGACGTAATTACAGGAATTCATGTACGAGTCAGTGCGAATCCGCAATGACTCGCGATACGGATTTCCAACAAACTTACGCACGTGCCTTCTCTCCGAAAACACGGCCGCGCGAACCAAGTAACTGCAGAAGAATACAGGAGGAAGTTGTGAAAAGAGAAGTTACACATTTCTGTGGCTTGATCTTGTCCTTAACCGGGATACTTACACTGTCGGGACCGTCCGCGTTCGCGCAAGGGACTGCCGCAGTGGCGAGAAACACTCCACAGGCCGTTGTCACCGGTTCAGCTACGCTCACGGGGCATTTCAATCCAAATCAAATGCTTCGTCTGGTTGTCGGCATCAAACCACCACACCTGCAGGAGGAAGAGCAGTTTCTCCAAAACCTGCAAGACCGCAACTCGCCCGAGTTTCACGCTTTTCTCACGCCCGAACAGTGGAACGAGCGCTTTGCGCCTTCGGCTCAGGACGAGCAGGCAGTCGTGAGTTGGCTCCAGAATCAGGGCTTTACGATTTCCAGTCGCTGGCCAAACCGGTTAACGGTTGACGCGGAAGGGACCACCGCAACCGCGGAAAAGGCCTTCGGCGTAACGATCAACAGCTATCAGATGGATGCACGAAGCTTTTTCTCGAACGATCGGGATCCTGTTGTGCCCGCCAGCTTAGCCGATATCATCGAGTCTGTTGCGGGACTGGAGAATCTCCATCAGTGGCGTCCACGCATCTCAGGCAGGAACTCGATCTCCACAGCCCCGATTTACTCTGCGGGATCGCTCGTCAGTAAAGGGGAGGTTTTAACGCACGACGGCAATGTTAGTGTGTACTCCAAAAAGGCTAAAGCGGGCGTGAAGCCACAGACATCCAATGGTGGACTCTACGATCCATCCGACCTCTGGAGTTCGTACGGATACAACTACAATGCCTTGTACAAACAAGGTCATTGCTGTAATCCGCTTGGTAATCCGACGCACTCGCCAAAGGAGACGTCGATTGCGGTAGTAGGCGCGGGTGTCTTCGTAGCGAGCGATTTTCTAGCCTTCGCGAATACGTATGGATTGGCCGGTTACGTTCAGCCCATCTATATTGGCGGATCGCCTACCAGCTCGGACGCCAATGTGGAGACTGCTCTCGATATCGAATGGAGCACGGCAATGTCGAACAGCTTCGGCAGCAGTGCAAACACGGCAGCGATCTTCTTCTACAACACTGCGAATGAGAATCCAGGAACTTTCTCGACCGCGTTCCAACAGATCCTGAACGACAATCAGACGCGTGTCATCAACGTAAGCTACGGCGCGGCCGAGGAGTACTCGTCCTTCGGAGCGCCATCAGTAGCGAACACCGATCACGCTATCTTCAATAACTTGACGGGAGCGGGCTGGTCGATTGTTGTCTCCTCTGGAGACTCCGGAGCTACAGGAAGCTGTGTTGCTGCTAGAGTTGTCGATTACCCTGGTTCAGACCCAGACGTCGTGTCCGCCGGCGGAACAACGCTCTACGACGGCACCGCCTTCGGATCGACTAGCGAAATCGGCTGGATCGGAGGAACTGCTGCGGGCAGCTGCAGCAGGAACGATGGCGGGAGTACCGGAGGGTGCAGTCAGTATTTCGCAGCCCCTTCGTATCAGAACCATCCGGCCTGCGGTAGTGGTAGCCGCAGTGTGCCCGACATATCTTTGAACGCCAACTACGGCCAGAACGTCTACACGGGCGGCGGCTGGGGCGGCTACGGAGGTACGAGCATCGTTTCGCCAGAATTGGCGGGGTTCTTCGCCCAGGAAAACGCTTATCTGCTCTATCTTTCCACGATAGTCGGAAGTACCGGCTGTTGGGAAGGCGGCAGCTGTTATCCGATCGGAAATCCGAACTACGCCATTTACTACACCAGCGCAAAGAACTATCCTAACCCGCAACACTACCCGTTTTACGACATCACGTCGGGTTGCAATAGCAACGACATAACGGCAGAGTACGGAACAGGTTATTACTGTGCAGGTGCAGGTTATGACTTAGTAACCGGGTGGGGATCGGCAAACATGTTCCAGTTCGCCTGGGCCATCAATTACTACATAACAGCGGATTACGGCGCCCCAGCAATAAGCTTTTCAGGGCCCGCTACCGGCCGCTGGTACAACCGTAACCAGACCGTTAGCTGGAGTATCAGAGATACAAGCGGCAACACTCATCCAGCTACTGGAGTCGCCGGCTTTAGCGCGGCTTGGGACGGCATCTATGCCGACGCTTACACCGAAGCGACCGGGGGCGCAGGCAACTCCTTCTACTATGGTCCGTATTATCCAAACCAAAGCAGCGGCTCACTGAACCTGAGCGCAGTCTCGCAGGGCTGTCACACCGTTTATATCCAAGCCTGGGACAACACGGGCTGGACCGATGGGCAGCATACTTACGGCACATTGTGCTATGACGTCACCGCGCCAATTACAACCGCCAGCCTAAACGGCACTTATGCTGGAAGCGAGTACGACGGTCCGGTGCAAGTCACTTTGAATCGCAGTGACAATGCGAGCGGCGTAGCAGCCACTTACTACCAATTAGATGGCGGCGGTTCGACTTATTACTCTGGGCCCTTCACCGCGTCCGGAGTTGGGAGTCATACCGTGTATTTCTACAGCGTGGACGTAGCGGGTAACGTAGAAAACCAAAAGTCAGTTAGCTTCACGATCCGGACAGCCGGTTCAGGAGCTCTCTACTTTGTTCCTGTTGCTCCGTGCCGCGTTGCCGATACGCGCAATCCGTCAGGCCCGTTCGGCGGTCCCGAGCTGGCGGCGGCAAGCACTCGGAACTTCACCGTCCCGAGCAGCACTTGCAGTATTCCGTCCAACGCAGCTTCGTATTCGCTTAACATTACGGTGGTTCCCACGGCACAACTCGGTTACTTGACCGTGTGGCCGGCCGGGCAAACCCAACCGGGCGTTTCCACTCTTAACTCCGATGGGCGCGTTAAAGCAAACGCAGCGATCGTTCCAGCCGGATCGGCAGGAGCTATCAGTGTGTATGCCAGCGATGCGACTCAGGTCATTATCGATATTGACGGATACTTCGTCGAGGCCGGAAGCGCCAAATCCGGGCTCGCGTTCTATAAGGTAGCGCCGTGCCGTCTTGTAGATACTCGCCAGGCAGCCAGTTCCCTGGGCGGACCGTTCCTCTCGGGTAACAGCAGCCGTCAGTTCCCACTGCTTTCGGGCTCTTGCGGCATTCCGTCCTCAGCGGCGGCCTATTCGCTGAACTATACGGCATTGCCGCATGGAGGACTCGGGTACCTGACCACGTGGCCTTCCGGACAGGCACAACCGGTTGTTTCGACTTTGAACGCGCCAACGGGCACTACCACTGCCAACGCCGCGATCGTACCGGCGGGAACGGGTGGAAATGTCTCGGTTTTCGTTTCCAACGATTCCGACCTCCTCATAGACATAAACGGATACTTCGCAGCCCCCAGCAGCAGAGGATTGTCACTGTATCCGCTTACACCCTGCCGCGCACTGGATACGCGGAACTCCAGCGGCGAGTTCACCGGAGCGCTGGCGGTCAACATCGCCGGCAGCAACTGCAATGTTCCTGCCTCAGCGCAGGCGTACATTCTCAACGCTACGGTTGTTCCGCCGGATGCGCTCACGTATCTGACACTCTGGCCAAATGGGCAGCCGCAACCCGGCGTGTCCACGCTAAACGCGTTCGACGGCGCCATCACATCCAATATGGCGATTGTGCCCACGACGAACGGACTGATCGACGCCTACGCGTCCGATCCGACGCAACTAATACTCGACATATCGAGCTATTTCGCACCGTAAGCGGCGCGCGCTGATCTGTAAGAAGTCAAACGGCCTTACCGCCCTAGGGTGGTAAGGCCGTTCTCATTCGTACCGGACTGTGCTGGCCGGAGCTGAGCTTTCATTGGAACTGTCGCCTCTTTACTCGGGACACAAATTGCAATATGGCAAGTAGCTTTGCCATCTCCAGGTACAAATTCATCCGGTGGACCATCGTCTCAGCGGTTCCGAAAATGCCGGACGGATTCGTCAATCTGGTTTTCCAGGCCCAGCGAACATGTCCAAGCGAGTTGCATATCCGCAGCGCCTACCTCTTCCTTTTTCGCAAGAAAAGTATTCAGCAGATCGGTGAAACGAGAATCCGGCGGAATGCTTCGACCGGATCCAGATTGAGTCGATAACGGACGCGCGCGATCCGAATTGGGTTCTGGCGTTAGGCATGCGGCACGACAGCTGATGTCTGAATTACCACGAACAGGTGGCCTTACGTCTGCTGCTGTAGTATGCTCAACCGCGTGCACAAATTGAAGTTCGCGGTGATTTTTCTCTCTTTCGCAATTGGCCAGTCGCAAGAGCCCATCCAGAGTGGAAGCTTCGAAGGATACCCGGCGGTCACCTTGTCCAGCTCCAAGCTGCAACTCACGATCATGAAGCAAGGCGGCACGCTCATGAGTCTGACGCTGGCGGACGATCCTGAAAAGTTGAGCCCACTCTGGAATCCGATACGTATGGCGCGCGAGCTGGGGCGTCCGGCAACCTACGACGGCGGCGGCGGACATTTCGTCTGCGTCGACGGCTTTGGGGCACCCTCGGCGGAGGAAAAAGCGGCCGGGCTGCCCTTTCACGGAGAGGCGCATACGGAAATGTTTGAAGTACACTCCGGCCATTCAGGGTCCAGCACAGCCGTGACGCTAACGGCCACGCTCCCCATCACACAAGAACGGTTCATACGCACCTTTCGCGTTATTGACGGGGAGAATGTCATTCATGTAGAAAGCGATCTCGAAAGCTTCTTAGGTTTCGACAGGCCGATCAACTGGGCCGAGCACGCCACTATCGGCTCGCCATTTCTTGAGCCAGGCGTCACCGTGGTCGATGTTTCCGGGTCGCGCTCACATACTCGGCCCTATACAGCGGTCGATGCCGGGGATGTTCAGCGGCGGCTGAAGCCCGACCAGGACTTTCAATGGCCCCTGGCGCCGGGCCTGAATGGCACAGCTGTCGATCTTCGCCAAACCCCTCTCCATCCGCATTTCCTCGACCACGCAGCGACCTTGACCGACCCGAACCGTGAGTTGGAGTGGGTCACCGCGATCAATCCAAAGAAGCGTTTGCTGATCGGGTATGTATTCAGGCGGGCCGATTATCCCTGGGTCCAGTATTGGGGCTTCTATCCACCGACCGAGAAGATGGCGCGCGGCATGGAATTCAGCACTCAGCCCTTCGATCTGCCGCGCCGCGAGGTCGTCACGACAGGCACCATGTTCGACACACCGCTCTATCGATGGCTGCCGGCTAAATCGAGCGCCAAGACTCGGTTCATACTTTTCTACGCTCACGTACCCGACGGCTTTGCGAAGGTGGATGACATAAAGGTCGGAAACGGCCAAATCGTCATCATCGACCACTCCCGCAAAGAGCCGCTTACGTTGCCGAGTGCCGAAGGACTATAGACGAACTGGGGTCTAGGCCAAGCCCAACAGCTTTTTGACGTAAGCCAGACTCTCGTCCAAAGCAGCGCGCTCCCGTTCCGCTTCGTCGGCGGTTTCCCAAGGTTCATCCCGATACGGTTTGCCGCGCTCTGCTATTTGCACGTAGCGCTCAAACTCCCACGCACGCGTATTTCGATAAGCCTCCCAAAACGCCGGATCGCGATAGGGCAGGATTTTCGGACCGAATACGATGGATTCGAGCGACAACGCCTTGCCCGGACAGAGTTCGATGTATTTGCGTACGTATGAATCGATATCGACATTCCCGCGGCCCATTTGCACCCAGGTGACGGCTGCCCCTTGCGGCACGTTCCACACCGCGCTATCGCGGACGTGACTCGTGAGAACGTACGGGTGGAGAACCTCAAGGGTCAGATGCGGGTCCTCGATTGTCCAAAGTGGATTACCCGAATCGAGACAAACGCCGACAAAGTCCGGCCCGGCCTTCTCGACCAAACTCTTCAACTCGCCGGCTTGCATGTCGCCCGCGTGATTCTCGATGGCGATTTTTATACCTTCGTTCAAGGCCCTCGATCGAATGTTGTGCAGAACTTGGACAACGTCATCGATGCGCTCGTCGATGGCCCCATTCTTCCGGTCATCCGCGCTTCCCAGAACCGCTCGGACGATTGGCGAGCCAACCGTCTTGGCAGCAGCGATCATCTTTGTCAATTGCTGCTCAGCAGTTCCAAGTGCGGGATTGAACATCTTCGAGTGAGGGCAGATAGACGTCATACCGATCTCAATCTCGAGGCCTCGTTCAGCCGCATGCTGCCGAACCGCAACGAGATTGGCCGGTTCAAGACTGCCCAGAAAACGGATCTCGGAGAAGTGCACCACTTGCACCTGGCGCTCGGCGCAGTAGTCCAGATACCGCAGTGGTGTCCACTTCTGTGACCGCAGGCTGAAGAGATCTATTCCCAACTTCACGTTCGGGCTGGATTTCGACATTGCTGTTATGGGAACTGCAGCTAGTGCGACGAATTCACGGCGATTCATGGATCACATGAATCGTAACAACAACGGTCAAACCGGGAAAAGGCGGCAAGCCGGAAGCCGCCGGCTTGATTGGGTTCATTCGAGCATGACATACTTGCTGCACCGTGGGTAGACTGCTGCATTGTGTCGCGCTTATAATCCTGACGATCTGCATAGGCATTGCCGAGACCACGGCTGCCTCCGGAATGACCGAGCATCGCAAGGGGCGAGGGCAGCAGACTCCCGATTCGAGCCCGGTTGCAGGAGTGCCGATTGCGGAACGGATTCATCGAGTGGAAGGCGGTCTGTTGCGCAGAGTTCAAATAAAGGATCAACCGGTTCAGAAATATACCATTTCGGAGCGGATGCAGCACTGGCGCGTTCCCGGCGTGAGTATAGCGGTGGTATCGGATGGAGTGGTGGCGTGGGCAAAAGGATACGGTGTTCGAGATTTGGGAGGCACGGCGGTCACGCCCGAAACGCTATTTCAGGCCGCGTCAATCAGCAAAACAGGATCTGCGATGACAGCCTTGCGCCTTGTGGAACTCGGCAAGCTGACGTTAGATGAAGAAGTAAACGTTAAACTCACAAGCTGGAAGGTGCCATCGAGTGAGGCCGCCAAAGGTGAGAAGGTCACGCTGCTGCGCTTACTGAGCCATACCGCGGGAACAACCGTGCATGGATTTCCAGGGTACGCGCAAGGAGACGCTCTACCGACACTTCCGCAGCTGCTGAACGGCGTGAAGCCCGCCAACACAGCCGCAGTAAAAGTGGATATACAGCCCGGCACCCAGTGGCGCTACTCCGGCGGCGGATACGAGATTGTGCAGCAACTTATTCAAGATGTCACTGGAAAACCTTTCGCGGAAGTCGCGCAGCAACTCGTGCTCGGGCCTCTTCTGATGACGCATAGCACTTATCAGCAACCGTTACCGGAGCCGCTGAGGGCAGAGGCCGCTACTGCTTACAACAGCGAAGGTGTTGCAATACCGGGGAAGTGGCATGTTTATCCGGAACAGGCGGCTGCAGGCTTGTGGACAACGCCATCGGACTTGGCAAAGGTGATTCTGGAGATTCAAAAGCCGGGGCGCGCCCTTACGCAGAAAAGCGTGGATCTGATGAACACCCCGGTGCTGGACCACTTCGGGATCGGGCTGCAACTCAGTGACACAGATGGTCAGAAAGCATTCAGCCATGGCGGCGCGAACGAGGGATTCCGATGCATGTTGTGGGCATATCGAGAAGGCGGCCGAGGTGCAGTCGTGATGACGAACGGCGACAACGGAGGACAGTTATCTGAGGAGATCCTTGCCTCCATCGCTGCTACTTACAACTGGCCCGATTTCAAGCCGGTAGAAAAAGCTGCGATGACAGTGTCGGCCGACAAACTGGCAACGTATGCGGGAATATATGAGGCTCCTGAGAGTTTCCTCATCAAAGTTCTATTCGAAGAGGGCAAGCTCTACTTTCAACCCGCCGGTCTTCCCAAATCACAACTCGTTCCGGAGTCGGAAGACACGTTTTTTGACCCTGATGGGGCGGCTCCCGACGTGCATTTCGCGCGCACTCCCGAAGGTAACTGGCAAATATCGGGCGGAGGTTTGACCGCGCAGCGCCGTAAGTAGCGCCAAAACAGCGCACGGGTTTGGATCCCAGAAGACACGCTTAGAGTAATTTTCGAGGCCGTGGCTGGTCGAGCCGGCGCTCCAACCGCTGTTTGCGATGGAGGAGCGCTGCGGAGCTGGTGAAGCGCAGAGCTTGTTCGGTGAAATCGAGGGCGAGGGCGTACTGGCGTTCTTCGTGCTCGTAATATTTGGCGAGTTCCTCGAGCGCGGCGACACGGTACTCGTTGCGGCAGCCGGCGAGTTCGGTAAAGATGCGCAGGGATTCGAAAGGCCGCGCGAGCTTCTTCTCGAGAGAGGCGATATCCCAAAGCGTGCGAAAGAGTAGCGAGTCCGGTAGACCGGCGTCAACGGCGCGTTTGAAGAGTTCGAGCGATTGTTCCGATTCACCGGCCGCACGGAGCCAACGGCCTATGCCGGCCAGTTCCGGGCCTCTGCGTACGCCGACACGGGAGAGAGACTGGGTGTCCGGAGTTCGGAAGGCAACCGGCACGATGGCGGTGAGGCAGGCCAGGGTGAGGATGTCCATGGCGTTGTGGTGGAAGATGCCGACCAGCTTTTGAGCTTCCTGCGAGCGGAGGTATTCGAAGTAGACGTAGGGGATCAGCTCGCCCGGCAGGTCGCCTTCGCGATGGAAGCCGAGGATCTCGCCTTCGAGTTGGACGAGACGGCAACTCTCGAGCCGCAGTTTCCACAGGCGGCGCGCGCCATGGAGCAGATCGAGGTGCCTCAAGCGCGCGAACGGTGGGGTCCGGCGATTCATGCGGTAGCGGGTTTCGAGCAGAGGCTGATCGTAGCTCCGTCCGTTGTAAGTGATGAGCACGTCGAACTCGGCCAGATGCTCTTCGAGCGATTGGAGGACGCTCGGCTCTTCCGCGTACTCGCGCATGAAGTACTGGCGGACTGTGAAGCCCTCAGCCGTAATGCGGCCTACGCCGATCAGGAACGCGTAGGTGCCGGAACCGCCGGCTAGGCCCGTGGTTTCGGTGTCGAGGAAAGCCCAACGGATCGGATCGCATCTTTCGATTTGGTTTTCGCTGAGTGCGTCGAGGAGATTGGCGGGCAGTTCCGAAAGCGCGCCTATGTCCACTGTTCCGTGCGGTTTGTGTCCAGCGAAGATTCGCTCGGTTTGGAAGTGCTCTCCGAATGAATTTGAGACGACCTTGCCGTCGGACCATTCTTCGATTCGGGAACGGGGGCCGTTTAAGCGACTGGGTTGGGGTTGAAGCTTCGGAGCTGGCTTGCTTCCGGCGAATTTGCGGTCAATAACGGCAATGCGCTGGCGTAAGCGGGCAAGTTGTTCATCGACGTCGAGCATGGCGCAAAAGCAGCGAAGCAGTTCGCTTTTTCTTTGCCATTATAGCGGGAGAAATGCCTGGCGTGAAAAGAGCCAGATAAAATAAAACGGCGACGATCCGCAAGGATTCGCCGCCGCTGACAGATGATGAGCTCGGGTTAAAAGGTGAGGCGGCCCACTACCTGAATGTTTCTGGGCTGACTAACCGTGCCATTCCAGGCTCCGAAACTCGGGCTCGAAGGATCGTTGTTGAATGGCGTGCAACTGCTGAAGTTTCCATCGCACGTGAAATAGTGATTGTTGAACAGGTTGAACATCTCGGCACGGAACTCCAGATTCAGGCGTTCCTTAATCGCGATCTTTTTCGCCACGGAAAGACTCGTATTCCTGTAGGGAGATCCGCGAACGCCTGTCACGCGAGGACCGTTCCCGAGATAGTTGCCCCCTTCGAACAACGATGCCGGTTCAAAAGCGGCGGCGTTAAAAACGGGCCGGTTTATATTGACGCCTGGAAAGGATTGCGTCAAGACTGTCGCACCAGGCAGAATTCCAGGGATGCACTCGGCTGTGAACTGGTTGGGGACTCCGCAAACGGTCGAATTGCTGAAGAAGAACGGCATTCCGGAAGTGAATTTCATGCTTGAGGACAGCGTCCAACCGCCTACGATGTTCCCCAGAATGCGCGAACTGCCGAGCCAACGTTTGCCCGGGCCGAACGGCAGGTCATACACCGCCAGAACCGACAGCTGGTGGGTAATATCGTCCGGAGAGAGCGACTTGTTGCGGTTCCCCTGGTAGGGATTAATGACACCTATTACTTGGCCGCCCGAAGTAGCTTGCGTGGTAGAAGCAGCATTAGAGAGCAGTTTCGAGAACGTGTAGTTCGCGCCCAAGTAGAGCCCGTTCGCGAAGCTTCTTTCGATCTTGGCCTGTGCAGCATTATATTCGGAGTTGCCCTGATTCTCGTTTTCTCCGTACAGGGCACCGCAGTATTGCGGGAAGGCCGTCAAAGCCTGGGCAACGGTCGGCTTACAGCTCTTGGCCGCGTTGAGCGTTTGAATCCAGTTCGCGTATGGCACGTTTACTCCAAACAATGAGGTCTGACCCGGGTTGGAATACGGTATTCAGCTCGGCGGATCCCATCGTTGTTAACAGGGTGGGATTTAAGCTATTTAGCGGCTGATTCTGCGACGGAAGGTGCGTACCTTTATTGCCGACGTAGGCGACGCTAGCAATGCTGCTGGCGCCCAATTTCCGCTCGATGGTGAAGTTCCACTGCTGAGCGTTCGACAGATGATTTGCGTAAGTCGGACGGTAGTTCGGTCCATTGGTGCCGTTATCCGCTGTGGGACTGATGTTTGGAGCTTTATTGTAAGCGGGAAATCCATTGTCCAGATAGAAAGCTGGCTGGTATCCGCTGAAAGAATCGCTAAAGCTAACTTGCGGGTTGAAGCCGTCGAGTGACATGCCGCCGCCCCAGCCAGGGTAAAAGGCCTGGGTGTAGAAGATACCGTAGCCTGCCCGGACTAACCGTGTCATTACCCACTTTGTAAGCGAGTCCGAGGCGGGGTGCAAAGCCTGCGTTGAAAGGTGTCTCGGGATAACGGTGCGCCGATAGCTGGCGGGCCCCCACTTAGTTACCGGAGAACGCGAGGCTACCCGGGCAGGTTTCCTGCGCCAGGGTTGGGAGCGAAGCTGAAAAACGATAATTGATCGCTGGTCTCATAGGTGGGGGTGAACTTGTCCCAACGAACGCCATAGTTGAAGGTCAGGTTCGGAGATACCTTCCAGGTATCGCCTACGTGCAGTGAGAAACCGAGTTGTTCGGCACCGTATTTTGAGACGTTGTGAACGCTGACGTTGCCGTTATCTACCGCGCCGATAAGGAAGCTCGCGAATGGATCGCCGCTCGAGATGCCCGGTAAGCCCGTATTTGCAGCGGTGAAAGTTGACTGAGCCGGATTGGTTGTTGTTTGACCGAAAGACTTGCTGTAAATGCCGGAACTCTCCTCCGAATTTGATGGTGTGGGCGCCATGCACCCAGGTAACGAGTTCGTTCGTTATATGGCTGACGGGCGAGTAGTCTTGTTTAGAGGACCGGGGCCTTGCGTGTTTCCCCAACTGGCGAAGTTCGTTATGCCGTTGCCGCTAAACCCGGCAGCCGGAGAAGCGTTGTACGCAGCCGCATTCGGAATCATGCGGCAGGATAGCAGGATTCTGGCCGGCGACGGATCCATAGCCTTCGTTCCGGTTCAAATAACCGTAGGCAAAGTGGCTCAACAGAGTGGGGGTGAAGATGTGATCCCAGTTGAATCGGTTCACCCAGGCATCCTCAGGATTGGCGGGACTGCTCGTGCAGAGCTGGACGGGTAAGTGCGCACTGCGAATTCAGGCCCGTTTGCTGACGCCAGATGGTGGCGAAAAAGTGGTCCTTGTCACCCCAGTAGTGGTCGATCTTGTACAGGTACTCGTTCAGATTCGAGAGGATGCCATCCGAGACAGGATTCGAAAGGTAGTTGTTATAAGGGCCCGGGCCAGTAGGAGTCGGAAGGAACTGCATCCACTGCAGAGCAAGCTTGCTCTGTTCCGAGACAGGGATCTGGTTGTTCGGATAGGCGGTGCGCTGAAGCGCGCCATTGACGATGGTTTCCGTTTTCGGGTCGTAGAGGGGAACACCGAGGTCGGAGAAGTTGCCCGTGCGCTCCTGCAGAGACGGAATGGAAACTACGGGCCGAACCGTGCCGCCCAGGCTGCGCAGGTATTCCTCGTCATGGAAGAAGTAGGTCTTGTGCTTCGACCCCCAGATGAACGGAAGGAACGTAAGCTTAACCGGGCCCCCGATGAAGCCGCCGAACTCGTTTTCGTTGTCCTTGGGGCGCGCATCGCCAGCAGGCCGCTGATTCGTGAACTGAAGCGAATTTAGATCTTTATTGCGCAGATATTCGAAAATACCGCCATGAAACTGATCGGTACCGCTGCGCGTTGTGACCATGATCTCGCCGCCGGTGGTAGTGCCGTACTGCGGCTCGTAGCTTGAGGTCATGACCTGAACTTCGCTCACCATATCGGGAGTGTTGGGGAAGTCATAAAACGAAACCATGCCGCTCTGGGACATGGTGCCTTCCTGCATGCTGACCCCGTCCAGGACCGCTTCGTCGCCCATCTTCAAGCCGCCATTAATGCGTGAGTTGTAGGGCTGAACGCTGGTACCGGTGTTGACGCCCGGGAGAAACGTAACGAACTGCACTGCATTGCGAGGCGTGCCGGCCGAGACGAGCAGGGGCAGCTGGTTGACGATCTGCGGAGGGACACCTTCTTCGTGCGAACCGTTTTCGACGTTCAGGTTGGCAGCCTCAGCAGTGACTTCGATTTTTGTGGAAGCGTCGCCGACCTCCAAAGGAGCATCGATTCGCGCGGTCTGGCCGGCGAGGAGCTGGAGCTTCTGTTGCTCATAGGTCCGGAAGCCTTTGGCGGTAACCGTAAGAGCGTACACGCCCGGATTCAGGTTTGGGAACGAGTAGCGTCCGTCGTTGTCGGTCTGAACGGTTTGAGTAAATTGCCGCTCGGAAGCAGCAATGGTGACGGCGGCTTGCGGGATAGAAGCGCCGGTTTTGTCGGTTACCTGTCCATCAAGGCTGGCGTTTTGGCTTTGAGCTAACAAAGCCGAAGAGGTCAGCAACAAAGCGAGTAAAGCATTACAAAAAGGCCGACGAGGCATTTTTTGTCCCCTTTGAAGTAAGGTATCAATCGGTAGAAAGCGTCCTGTAGCTAGCTAGTAAGCACTTATATACCTGCAGTAATTGACAGTCAAGCTGGGGTTAATACTTTGTCTCGATTTTTTGCTGAGTTGCGCAGAAACGGCAAGCGCGGCGGAGGGAACCGAAGGGGCACGATTCAGAGTTGGATCATAGCGGTTTTTGCTCGTTTACTGAGTCGGATCTACGTCACGCCCAGAAGGGGTGGATAGGATAATAGGAGTTTCGTTGGCCCTTCGCCCATATCAGGCCTGTGTTCATCAAGAAGACTTTGCAGTTCACATTGGCGTTCTCTATAGCCTGTTCAGGGGTACGAGCATTTAACGTACAGCAGGATCTTCTGCGGATTCAAGACGCGCTCCAGGCCGGCGATTTGGGTGCTGCTTCGCGGCTGATCGATTCCGCTTTTAAGGAGTATCCGCACGATGGCGGCCTATTCAATCTGCGGGGCATTGTGCACGCGCAACGGAACGAGCTTTCGGCGGCCCGGAGCGATTTTGAAGAAGCGGTAAAGCTTGCTCCGGCTCTGAAGCCGGCCTGGCAGAATTTGGCACGCGCTTGCGAGATGGGGGAACAACAGAATTCTTCTGCCAGAGAGTGCGCGGTTAGCTCATGGAAGCACGTTCTCCATCTCGATTCGGGAGATGCCGAAGCGCACAGATCGTTGGCGAAGCTCTACGAGGAGCAAAGAAAGTTCAGCGAGTCTCTGCGCGAGGTTGAAGCTTTGCACGGGGCCGATGCTGAGGAAACCGAAAGTCTGCTGATCCGATGTGCCGATCTCGCCGGATTGGGTCGGGCAGAGGAGGCAAAGGCACTGGCTTTCGAATTAGCTCCTCGAGCAGACTTCAGCGAGCAGAGTTGGGAGCGCGTTCGCGGTGCTTTCGATGCAGCTCCGTCGGCTTCGGTGACGGTCGCCTTGGTAGAGGGTTTGGATGCGCGAAACGCTGCCGGGCTCGCGAGCTTGCCGAGTCTTGCGGTGGCTTATGAGCAAGTAGGGCGGCCGGCGGATGCACGGAGAACGCTGGAGCGGGTGGCGGCCCTGGATCCCCAGAGTACGGCGCATCTGTTGGAACTGGCGCGGTTGGCGGATGCGAGCAAGGACTATGAAGGAGCTCTGGGATATCTGGCGCATGCTCGGGACTTGACGCCCAAGAATGCGCAAATTCACTTTCTATTTGCGATGGAGGCGGAGAAGCTGAATTTGCCGGTGGAGGCTCGGGCATCGCTCGAGAAGGCATTGGCGATCGATAGGGAGAATCCGGCTTATAACTATGCCATGGGGTTCGTTCTTTTGAGTACGCGGGATGCAGCAACTGCGGGGAGCTATTTCGAGAAGTTTGTGAAAGCGCGGCCGCAGCAGATCAAGGGACATTACGCGTTGGGGATCGCGTATTTTGCGTCGGGAGATTTCGCGAAGTCGAAACAGGAGATGCAGACGGCGGAAGGGGATCCGAAAACGGCCGGAGGAGCCGAGTATTTTCTGGGGCGAATTGCCAGGCGAGAGAACGATCTGCAGGGATCGGCACAGCACCTGCATCGGTCGATCGAGCTGCTGCCGGAGTTTCCCGAATCGCGTACGGAACTGGCGCGGGTATATATGCTGCAGGGGAAACTGAAGGAAGCGCGGACGGAACTCGAGGATGCAGTTCGTCTCGATCCGCAAAGCTTTCAAGCCAATGAGCAGCTATTAGTTCTATACAAACGGACTCGCGATCCGGCTGCGGAGAAACAGGCGGAGTTGGTGAAAAAGCTGGATGAAGATCGATCGACGCGGGCCGAATTGATGCTGCGGACGATCGAGGCAAGACCATAGGCCGTGTTTGCGGTAAGGGCCGGGTTGTTAGCGATGGCCGCAATAGCGGCGCTGGGGCAAGGCGATGACGTTTTCGCGCGCCTGAGACATGCGCTGGCCGGGTCGGGCGAAGGGGAACTCGCAGCGCGAGACTTAGCGGTCAGGAATTTCGCGCCGATACAAAAAATGCTGGCTCAAAGAGCATCGATCGATGTACCAGAGCGGGCGGAACTAACATCGCTCGAGGGAGCTGTGGCGTTCCTCGCGGGAGATATGAGAGCAGCAGTTGCAGACTTTGAGAAAGCAGCGGAGCTCGCACCACTCCAGGACAACGATGCCTTCACGCTGGCGATGGCATTGGTGAACCTGGGGCAGGATAAAGAAGCGGGCAGTGTGCTTTCCGATCTGGCCGGAAAGCACCCCGAGCAGGCGCTCTATGTGTACTGGCTTGGCCGGCTCGATTACGATCTGCGGCGTTATACAGAAGCAGTTGACAAGTTGCAGAAGGCCGTCGAACTCGATCCGAAATCCGCGCGCGCCTGGGACAGCCTGGGATTAGCGTTCGATATGCAAGGGCAAATGGAACGGGCGCTGAAAGCGTTTACGGAGGCGGCAAATCTGAACCGCAATTTGCAGCATCCTTCGGCTTGGCCTCCGCACAACTTAGGCTACTGCCGACTTCGGATGAATCAGCCCAAAGAGGCTGAGATCGCTTTGCGAGAATCGGTTCGATACGATCCGAAGCTGGCACAGGCGCATTATCATCTGGCGCGGGCGCTCGAAGAGCAACAACGGCAGGAGGAAGCGATACCCGAATACAAGCTGGCCATTTCCGAGGATACGTCTTCCTCAGATGCGTGCTACTCGCTTGCGATGCTCTATCGCAAGCTGCATCGGGAAGCGGAGGCAAATTTCATGTTTGCCGAATATAAAAAGCGCAAGGCGGAAGCGCGGTGAAACTCAGCCGGCGCAAGCTTCTGTGGGGCATCGCGGCGCTGCCGGGCACAAGCCGACTTGTCAAGGGAGACCAGGAGCAGGCGCGTCCATTGTTCGAGGAGGTTCCCCGTTCGAAGAGCGGCATCGAATGGGTGCACGAAAACGCAATGTCCGAAATGCGCTATCTTCCGGAGACTTTGGGGCCGGGCTGCGCGTTTCTGGATTTCGACAATGACGGGTGGATGGATCTTTATCTGGTCAATAGCGGTCCTTGCGATTTTTGGAAGCCATCGAAATCAATTCGCAACGCGCTGTATAAAAACAATCGGGACGGCACGTTTACGGATGTTACAGAAAGAGCCGGAGTTTCAGGGGGCACCTTCGGGATGGGGGTTGCGGTCGGCGATTACGACAATGACGGCTGGCCGGACATGTTTGTGACGGCTTATGGACGTTGCATTCTATACAAAAACAATCACGACGGAACGTTTGCCGATGTAACGGAAAAGTCAGGGCTCGCTACGCCGGGTTGGACCACCAGCGCGGTCTGGTTCGACTACGACAACGACGGCCGGCTCGACTTATTCGTCTGCAGCTTTGTCGATTACAGTGCGATGCATAAGCTTGAATGCGGCGACAACAAGCTGGGCAGGCACTACTATTGCATTCCGCGAGCCTTCAAAGGAACGGCGAGCTTTCTCTACCACAACAACGGTGACGGAACCTTTACGGAGGTGAGCCAGGGAACCGACATCGGGAAGTCGATCGGCAAGGGCCTGGGAGTTGTGGCGACCGATATCAACAACGATGGGCGAATGGACCTCTTTGTCGCAAACGATACCGTGCAAAACTTTTTGTACGTGAACCGCGGCCCGGATAAGAACGGCAAGTGGCAGTTTGAAGAGATCGCTTTACAGGCCGAAGTGGCTTTTAGCGATAACGGTCAGCCGCGTTCAGGGATGGGTGTCGACGCCGCAGATTTGAATAAAGACGGATTCGAAGATCTCTTTGTGGCGAATGTCGATCAGGAGATGTATTCGGTCTACCAGAACAACGGGAATGAGAGCTTTCGGGATGTCGCCCAATCGGACGGTGTGGCGCAGGCGACCCGGCTGATGAGTGGCTGGGGTTTGAAGTACTTCGACTACGATAACGACGGCAACGTGGATTTGATTCTGGCGAACGGGCATCCCGACGACATGATCGAAAACTATTCGCAGCAGGTTCGCTACAAAGAGCCATTGCTGTTGTTTCATGGTGGACCGGACGGCAAGCTGACGAACGTGAGCAGCCAGGCCGGTCCGATTTTTCAGCAGCTATTTCCGGGGCGAGGGCTGGCCGTAGGCGATTACAACAACGACGGTGCGCTCGATGTACTGATCGGGAACAATGGGTGTTCGCCGCTCCTGCTTCGCAACAATGCCGCACGGGGCAGAAACTGGTTGGGTCTGAGATTAGAAGGAACAACCTGCAATCGAGATGCGATCGGAACGCGTTTGGTTTGGACGGCAGGCGGAAAGACATATAGCCGGTTGAAAAACGGCGGCGGCAGTTATCTTTCCTCGCACGATCCACGCGAGGTGCTTGGAATCGGAGCGGCTACCAAGATTGAGCAATTAGAGATTCATTGGGCAGCGCCGAGCAAGCGGGTGGATAAATTTACGAATGTAGAGGTGAACCGCTACGTTCACCTCATTGAAGGAAAAGGCGCACTGGCTACGGCTTGATTCGAACCACAACAGCTCCATGGCTTGGAACTGCGGCCGAGTACTTGCCTTCCGAGCTTTCGCTGGTCTTGCCGCTCCAAAGGTCGCGGACGGAAGCTTTGAGCGACTCTGGATAGCCGATCTCCTGCCAGGCGACCGTGATCTGTTTCTCGGCTTCCCCGCGATTGAGCAGTGCTACCGCGCGGCCGCCATCGCTGAGTTGCTTGGACCAGACCTCGAGGTCGCCGTCCTTCTTCACGCGATGTCCCTGAATGCCGAGCGCGTCCTGATCCACTGCAATCAGATCTTTGTTGGTGAGAATCGCTCTGGTTTCGGGGGTGATGGAGCGGATGTCATTTCCCGCGATCAGCGGAGCAGCAAGTATGCACCACATGCTGAAATGAGCGCGCGCTTCGGTATCGGTCAGAACACCGTTGCCGACCTCGAGCATGTCCGGATCGTTCCAATGGCCGGGGCCCGCGTAGGTCTCGAGTCCATTGACTTGATCGAGAATTTGAACTACACCCAAGCCACCCCACTTTTCAGTCCCGCTCCATTTGTTGATAATGTCGCTGGTGGCGCGCCACAGATTGCCGACGTTCTCCGCCCAAAGCCACGGTTTGGTTGAGCCCCATTCGCACAAGCTGAAGACGATCGGCCGCCCCGATTTTGCAAGGGCGTCTCGCATGATCGAGTAAGACGCTTCGGAGTTCTGGGTGCCGTGGTTACACCAGTCGTACTTGAGATAGTCGACGCCCCAGGCAGCGTATTGCCGTGCATCCTGAAACTCGTAGCCGCGGCCACCCGGGCGGTTTTGACACGTTCCCGTGCCGGCGTCGGAGTAAATGCCAAACTTGAGACCTTTGGAGTGGACGTAATCGGCAAGAGCTTTGATGCCCCCAGCAAAGCGTTGTGGATCCGGGATAATGTTGCCCTCTTTGTCGCGCCCGACTTGCCAACAATCGTCGATCACGACATATTGGTAGCCCGCATCTTTCAATCCGCTGCTCACGATGGAGTCGGTAACATCGCGGATCAGCTTTTCGTTGACATCGCAGGCGAACTTATTCCAGCTGTTCCAACCCATTGGTGGCGTCTTGGCTAAGCCGTTGTCGAGTGCGTGCAGAGGTCCGGCGGCTGCGGCGCTAAGCAGGAACAAGAGAGAAAAGGTGTTGGGAAGACGGGGCAATTTGAGCATAGATTCAGTCTGGGCGTTACTGACTTTTATAACGCAAGGATACTTCGGTCGCAGGAGCTTATGCGATCGCCTCCGGCTAAAACGATTGCGAGAGGACGAAATTCGTTAGCTGGCGTTGCGAAGAAGCAGGGCGGGCCGGGGGACGCTTGCCTTGATAGCGTCGACGGCGGCTTTAGCCTGGGCGTTGCCGGCAGCATTGCGTTCGCGAAGACGCTGGAGTTGGGCAACGCGAGCTTCGATTTGCTCGATCGAAAATTCGAAGCCAAATGCGGCGGGGTCGAAGGGTGTGCCTTGTTGTTTAGCGGCTTCGTAGGCTTTGGCGGCTTCGGCGAGTTCCATTGCTTGGCGGCGGTTGCGGGCCTCCTGTAGTTGCGCGAGGGCGGCGGTGTCCTTTTCCTGTTGGCGGCGCAGACGCGATTCCTGCGTGCCGAGATTCGAGAAGTCGCGGCGGTAGGCGCGCAGGGTTTGGGCGTCGATGAGGGCGTCTTGGATGGAGGGGTCTTCGGTTTCGAATTGGGCGGCGAACTCGCGACGGCCGAGGGCAAAGAGACCGGCTTCTAGAGCGGGGATGCGCAGGAGGCGCCAGTCGGTGTCTGCGAGCGATTGGACGAGCGAGCGTTCGGTGTCGCCGGAGGGCTGCCAAGTGGCTGCAAAACGGGCGAGGTGAGCCTGATAGGCGGTGACATCGTCGCTGGGCAGCAGGACGGTGCGGCCGGTGAGACCGGTTTTGACGGCGTTGAGGGACGATTTGGCTTTGCCTTCGGCCGTCTTGGGACCGGTCGAGAGCTGGGCGTTGAGAAGATTGGCGTTTAGTTGAGCTTGGGTGGTCATGCGACGAATACGCTAGCATGCCGAAACAAGCGTTTGGAGCTATGTTGTTGTGAGCGTAAGGCAAGTTGGGCCTTTGCAAGTTCATCGACCGCTGCGATCGTTCTTCAGCTGCCATCGGAGTTCTTACGATTGTTGTAGCGAAATGCTGCTCATCGACATAGCGAAGAGATGGAACGGTTCGACCGAAACATAGGTCCCGCCGATTCCACGCTTCAGCAAGCTCCAAAAGTTTTCCACCCGTTGGTGTGAACGTTGCCTTCTACGTATGCCTTCGTGTGATTCACAATGCTGTGCTCGTACTGATCCGTCATGCGCCACTGGTAGCGAACTCATCGGAGTGGATGGTTGTTCCGGCTCTACATGTGCTTGCACCTCGGGACGCAGGGAGACCGCCGAGCGGTCGGCCAGCACAGAAGCCCTCACACGTTTCTGCTTCTTTTCCGTCTCGCGTTCCAGCATCCCCAAAACAATCGACTTACCGCAGTTTTTGCCGCCCTCCCGCTGTGCTCGTTTCTTTCGATCCTTATGCATGTTTCGGGCTTTACCGCCAATTGTGACCGCCGCGCAGGTGAGGGCTCAAACTGGCAAGGAACGGGGTGGGAGCTGTTGGCGGAGCTCGGGCGAAGCCCCGAATATTTTCGAATTCCCTGAAGTGCGTGGGAAGCTGAGACAGTGCCGTCCTTCCGCTCGTTGATTCTGCTTCACGGCTATGCGTTCTTGTTTTTTTATGTGCTGGCTGTGCAGGCCGGTGTACCGGTGCCGGCGGATCCGGTGCTTCTTATCATGGGCGCGGCGGTCGGCGATGGTCGCTATTCCTTTGTTGTTGCGTTTCTCATGATTGTGAGCGCGGCGCTGTTGGGCGACTTACTCTGGTATGAGCTTGGCCGTTGGCGAGGCCGCTCCGTCCTTAAATTATGGTGCAAGTTTTCGCTCGAACCTGACACATGCGTCCGCAAAACCGAGCTCACCTTCATGAAGAGAGGCGCCTGGGCGTTGCTTTTTACAAAATTCGTACCAGGATCGAGTCTGGTTTCGACACCGCTGGCCGGGGCAATCAGGATGCCCAGGTGGCGCTTCTTATTGGCGGATGGGCTGGGATCGGCGCTTTGGTCGATCGCTTATCTAGCTTCGGGCGTTCTCTTCCATCGCGAAATCGATAAAGTGATTGTCTTTCTCGGGCTATTCGGTAGCCGCGCCGGGCTGGTTCTGATTCTTCTGCTTGGCGGGTTTGTTCTGTGGCGTTACGTTCAGCGTTTGCGTTTTCGTCGTCAGCTACGGATTGACCGAGTGAGCCCAGAGGAGGCCTATTCCATGATGAGCAACGATCCGCCGCCCATTCTGGTCGATTTGCGAAGCCCCGCCGAAGTAGAAAGAATAGGGCAAAAGATCATGAGCGCGCACGTGCTTCGTCCGGCGGAACTCCGCACTCACTTTGAGGAGATCCCGCCCGATCGGGACGTGATCCTGTACTGCACTTGACCGAACGAAGCAACCAGCGCCCGGGTGGCGCGGCAATTAAAGAAAGCCGGAGTTGGAAAAGTGCGCCCGCTCGAAGGCGGGTTCGAAGCCTGGCTCAAATTAGGACTGCCAATCGAGCCGGTTTCTCTTCCCGTTGATTATGCGTCAGAAATGAACCTATCGAAAACGAACTTGGTCGATATTACTGATTCGTCCGCTCGACTACAAGGCTTATCTCCTCCCTCGGAGAGTTGAATCGTGCACGGTGAGATAAGTGATAGAGTTTTGTCGGGCCGTCAAGTTATCGCGATCACTGATGGCGGTCTCTTATAAAAGGCGCGCTATAACCGTCATGGAAAGAAGTTTCGGTCCCTTGCTCGTGTTGGCGCTAGCCTCCGCCGCTGTCTATGCACAAAGCACTTCACAACCGGCTTCGACAGGGCCGGTGACGCTGGCTCCGCTTCCTGCGCCTCTTAGTGTGCCGAAACCGGGACCGGAGACCGATGCTCCTTATGCTCCGCTGCCGATCCTGCAAGGCGGAGTGGTGATTCCTCTTTATCCGCCCGGCTCACCTTTTCTCAAGCTGGATCGAGTGCGCGAGCCCGAGCAGTACAACATGAGCCAGGCGGCGCCGGGACGGATTAACAGCATCGTCAACATTCACAACCCCTCGATAGAAGTGCACACGGTGGATCGCGGACTCAACACGGGCGCGGCGGTGATTCTGGTGGCGGGCGGCGGCCACAATACATTGAATGTCGGCAGTGAGGCGGCGGATTTCGTACCGTTTTTCTACAACTATGGAGTGAACACGATCATTCTGCGGAATCGATTGCGCCGAGACGGGTACAACCCGCAAGTGGACGCGGTTCATGACGCGCTTCAGTCGATCCGGCTGGTGCGAGGGCACGCCAGAGAATTGAACATCGATCCGAACAAGATCGGCATTATGGGTTTTTCGGCGGGTGCGGAGCTGGCGAGTTTCGCGGCAGTTCTGTTCCGGGAGTTCGATGAGAAAAACACGAGCGATGCTCTAGCGGGGATCAGTTCGCGGCCCGATTTTGCGGGCATTATTTATCCGGGGCCTTCGCCGTTCGCTCCCGGTCGAAATGCGCCACCGATCCCGCGCAATGTGCCTCCGTCTTTTGTTGTATGCGGCGGCTCGGGAGATCGCGCACACGCGGTATGGGCGATCCAATACTTTGAGGCGATGCTGGCAATCGGCGTGCCGAATATCGAGATGCATATCTATGGGAATGGCCGCCACCCCGGCGACCCTTTGCCGGACGGCAGTCATATGACAGGCGGTTTGACGGACCGGAATAACACTCCATTTGGCACGTGGCAATATCGATTCATCGATTGGTTCCGCGATCTTGGATTCCTGCAAAAGCCTGGTATCGAAACGAAAGCGGCCAGGGATATTGCCGGTTTCATCAATGAGCCCGCGAGTAAATGAAGGGAATTTCGAACAGGGATGCCGTTGTTCAATCACGCGATTAGTAGACGAGCATTTACCGGCTTAATGGCCAGCGCTCCTTTTGGGGTCGCAGCGGTAAACAGCGAATGGATTGACCTCTTCGATGGCCATACCATGAACGGCTGGCGACCGAGCGAGAACAAAGGGTCATGGAGAGTTGCCGATGGCAGTCTTACGGCAAATGGACCTCGGTCGCATCTGTTTTACACGGGCCCCGTGCGAGGGGCGGACTTCCGGAATTTTGAGCTCGAAGTGGAACTGACGACGCAGCCGGAGTGCAACTCGGGAGTGTATTTTCACACCGCTTATCAGGAGAGCGGTTTTCCCGAGAAGGGTTTCGAGGTTCAGGTAAACAACACGGCGCGCGGCGACGGCGGTTATCTGGAACGCAAAAAGACCGGGTCTCTTTACGGGCTGCGCAACATGTACAAGCAGCTGGTGCCGGATGAGAAGCCGTTTCGGATGAACGTCGCGGTGCGCGGCAAGAATGTGCAGATCCGGCTGAACAGCGAGTTGCTGGTCGACTATTTGGAGCCGACGCCGCCGGTGATTCCCGAAGGCGGAGAGAGAATGCGGTTTCTCGACCATGGCACATTTGCGCTGCAGTGCCATAACAATGGATCGAGAGTGTCTTTTCGAACAGTGCGGGTTCGTCCTTTGGCTGACGATCTGCCGGCGTACACGGGTGCGCCTCCGGTGGTTGATGACGTGTACCGGGAGATCATCAACATCGGACGGCATAACGTTCCGATGGTGGATTATCACGTTTTCCTTCGCAGTGGGATGACTCTGGAAGATGCATTGCGTAAATCGCGGAGCGATGGGATTCAGTACGGGATTACGGCAACGAGCGCGACAGTGAAAGATGATGGAGACGCCGAGCGGTGGCTACGTTCTCTGGAAGGAAGGCCGGTGTTCTACGCGTTCAGTGCGGCGGACGGTAACTGGACGCGCGCGATCTCTAAAAAAACGGCGCAAGGGTTTGACTATGTACTGGCCGATAGCCGAAGCTGGGCGAATGAGCAAGCCAACTCGGTCGCGAATCGACAACAGTTTTTGGATAGCTTAATCGATCAAACGGTCGAGCGGCTGAATACGGAGCCTATCGACATCTATACGTTTGCAACTTATTTGCCGGCATCGATGAGAACGCAAGCGGACGAGCTGTGGACGGAACCAAGAATGGCGAAGCTGATCGATGCGTTGGTTAAGAACCAAGTGGCTGTTGAACTCAACACGCGCGAGCAATTGCCAAGCCGGAGATTTATCGAGCTCGGCAAGCAGGCCGGTTGCAAATTCGGATTTGGGACGGCGAACGAAACAGCGGCCGAGCTGAAGCGTTGCGAATACGGCTTACAAATGGTCGAAGTATGCAAACTCGATTGGCACAATTTTTTTGCGCCTGGAGCATGGTGGGCTAAAGCGGCAGACCGGCGTTGGCCCAGCTGATTGCGGCTCTGAGAAGATCTCTTAATCGTCCGTTAACTGCAGGTCAAGCTTTGACCAGAGATCTTCAACTGCGATTTGTTTTCCGTTCGGTAGCGCCAGCGACGAAATGCGTTCGAGATTATGCGTGGCGCGGTTCCAAACCCACGCATCCCGAAATTCCGGGTCCATGACGAAGATGGCTGGAATGCCGATGCGTTCGTAGTTGCGGCATTTCGAAAGCACCCGCTGCATCCGATCCTCAGGCGAAAGCACCTCTACCACAATGTCGACGGGTCGCGTCGGATAAGGCCCATCGATTCGGGTCCATGCGGCAACATCGGCTTTAGGCTGCCAATCGGGGTCGATTCTCAGTTCCAACTCGGGTCCGGATCTGTACCCGGCTCCGTCGAGAGCCAGGAGCAGTATCTTGACGAGCAAGGCGTGCAGGACGGTCGGCACGGCTTTTTGGACTGCCTCCCCAAACCAGTATTCGAAGTACGGCTTTTCTTCGGCGTATCGGCTGCGGAACTCTTCCAGGGAGAGCAGGTTCAGCCTTGCGGTAGCCATGTAGCGATTATATGGCGGAGAGTAAGGCTGTCGCTCTTCGGTGCGAGGCCTTCCCATACGGTAGTTTGTCGGCGCTACTTAACTTTCTCGAAATACCGGACGTCCGACCATTCCTTGCCGTCGGGTCCAATACCCGAATCGTACATCAACATGGTATTGCCATCGGGCAGAAGTGTACATATCACACGCCACGTCTCCTTGCCTGTATCTTTAAAGCCGAAGCGAACGTCTTTGACAAACGGATTTGCCATCGGCTCACCGTGAATAGTGGTATTGTTGTTTCCTCCGGAAACTGCATCCGATCCGGACTTGCCGCTGGAAGTTCGTTGCTGACCTTTCGCGTCCGTCTCTGTGTAAGTCCACCCATCCTTTGCGAACGTAAGTGTCGCTTCGCGAGGCGTGAAGGCCGCATTTCTGGAGTAGTCGCTCTTAGTCACATTAAGCTTCCAGGTTCCATTCCAATCGTTAACGTCGGCTGCATACAGTGCGGACACGGTAAGCAGGATTGAAGTCAAAAGCCTTTTCATGTAAATACCTCCATGGATCTTGGCTTTGCTCGGCGAGTCAGAAGTCAAAGAGAAACAACAGTTAGTAAGCCCCTCTTCCCGGCCCCGAGCCCGTAGCTATACTAGATCAATCCTGACCGCGCGTCCAGCTTTTTCGGCGCCTTGTTACTTATTTCTCCAGAGGTGCCACATGACTTTTCGCGGAGGCCTGCAAGCCGGCACCTCTTACCCACTGCAGGATGGTTTTGTACTGCCAGCTCGATTGATTGCCGGGCCAGCGCTGACCGCCGTTGTGGGTCGCGAGATAGTCGGCAACGTTGCCTGCGGAGTCTGTGGGGTTGGTCGGCTTGATGAGCATGAGGCTGTGCGCGGGATCGTTGATGTCCACGACGCGCATGGCGTATTTGTAGTTGTCTTCGCTGTCCTGCGGCGAGAATACGCCTTCGGCATTTGGCGGATGAAGGCGGAAGATGACGTGGGTAGCGTGGCACATGACGCAGGCTTTTCCGTCGGCTCCGGTGGTGGCGAGGATGGGTTCGACCTTCTCGACGAAGTAGCTGAAATCAAGCACCGAGCCGGGCTTCACATCCGCAAGCGCCTCGCCCAGCTTCTTGCCCGAGAGAACATTTTTAGCGATCAATTTCAGGCGGGGATTCGGATCGCTTTGCATATGGCCGAGCGCCGCGCGAAAGTCGGGTTGTTTCTCGATCCCCTTGGACTTCCGGAGCAGATCGAGGGCAGCAGCGCGCACGTTAGCATCCGGATCACTCAGACTCGCAACGACTGTCTTGAAGACGATCGGTTCGTCCAGAAGATCGGGTCGGGCATCGATGGCCTTCTTCCCCAAAAAGTAGGCCTGATCCTGCGAGAGTGCGCCGCCCGAGACGCCAAGATGATTGACAAGGAACTTCGGGTCGGTGACCTCCTCAATGAGTACGCTGCGTTGCGAACTGCCTAGCGATTCGAAGAGCTGTCTGGTTGAGGCCTGCTCGCGAGGGTCACTCAAGCGTTCGAGAGCGATCTGAAGGGCCGCGCGCTGAACATCACGGTCGGAGTCTTCAATCGCCTCCTGGACCTGCTTATGGATATCCGGCGCGTTCATCAGAGCCGGAAAGGAAGCGGCGGCGGTCAGCACTTCAGCGTAGTTCTTGACACGGGGTTGCTTGTCGAGCAGCGTGCGAAGCGAGGAGACGATTTGCGATTGCTGCGTCCAGGGCGAATCGCCCGGCAAGGCCGCAAGCAGCGGGAGAACCGTATTTTGGGCCATCTCATCGCCGCTCCCAAGTATCTGGGCAATCGTATGGACGAGACCGGGGTCTGGCGTGCCGGGCGTGTTGATGTTCAGGATGCCGCGCTGACTGTTCTGGTACACATAGCCCACTGTCTCGCGTACTTCTTTGTCGGGATCGAGTGCGAGCGCGAGGGCAGCTTTGGCGAAACGCGCATCGCCCGCTCCGCTCAGAGTGCTGCCGGCTTTGAGCACATCGATCTTCATGTCGTTATCAGCCCCCGATAGGCAGTCGATCAAGGCTTCTTCCAGTTCGGGGCCGGAGCTAGAGAAGAAGTGGATCAGGTCGCTGTCGTTGCCGATGCGAGTTTGATAAAAGCCATTGTGGACATCGTAGTGAAAGTCGGCAGTGTCGCGATAGGGCGGGTATTCGTACCCCGGTACATGGAGTTCGGGAACTCCGGAGACGTACTTGGTGAACACAGCGGGCAAAGCTACCGAGACTTGCCCTTCCTTCAACTGCGGCAATGAATAGTGACGAATGTGGAAGTCCCAGAGAGACTCGAGAATTCCCGCGCGGCCAAGCGGCGTCGCCGATTTGAGCACTCTTGCCAAGACGTGTGCCTGATCGCGCACGACGCTTTCGTAGCCGGCATGTATGCGTTTCCCATCGGCATCGAGCGATGCAGCACGGACCCAGGCCTCGAGGTAGCCGGTGTTTTCGTCGAGGACGTCGTAGATGCTCTCGTGAACAGCGCGCCGGACCGTGGGGTCCGTTTCAGTGTTCATACGCGTGGCGAGTGCTTCGAGAATGTTTTGGCGAGCGGCCCGATCGTCGGAGCTCCAGTAAGACCACTGCCACAAGCCACGAGCGGCGTTCAGACGCACACCGGCAGCGGGGTCGTCGATGTCTTTGATAAGAGCGGCACGCAGCGGGGCGTCGTCCGCGATGTATTTGAAGTGCTGGTTGAAAAGCTGGCTCGCTCCCCAACGTACGCGCGCGTTCGGAGAATCGAGAGCGGCGGCGAGCGCGGCACGGCCTTCTTGGGCGATATTAGGACGGCGCTCGAGGATCATGCGGATTGCCCATGCGCTCGTGCGCTGCACCATTTTGTTGTTGTCTCCTAGAGCGCCGATAAGAAGGTTGATAGAGCTTGGATCGGCCATGTGACCTAAGGCGCGAGCGGCTGCCTCACGGGCAAGAGGCTGATCGTTGCTAGCCAGTATGTTTCGAATTTGTTCGAGAGTGGAAGCCGGTGCAGGATCCCAGAACTGGTCTAACTGGCTCAGCAGCAGCGGCAGATCGTTGGTGGCGAGACGGGTAGGCGGCGGTGGAAACGCGTCGTCCCAGCCTTTCTGAGAAGACGGCTTGGTATCCGGACCGGGATAGAGAGTGGACAGCGCCATGACGGCAAACTGTGTGGCACGGAAGGGGGTGTTGAATCCCTGGTAGACGGGATCGCCTTCCCAACTTCCTTCAGGCCGCTGTGCTTTGAGCATGGCCTGCACGGCGCGAGCCAGATTCGGGTCGGTTTGGGGCCGTCGTCCCGCAACAGCCAACGCCAGTACGGAGTGATAAGAGATGAAATCAGCTGGCTTCCCCGCTTTATCGAAAGCGTAGGGCCACATTCCGCCCGCTTGCTCATAACTGTAAAGCCGATCGATAAGGGACTGAAGCTGTGGGGCGTACTTGTCGCGCCCAATCGTAGCGAGGAAATAGATCTTCCAACTCAGGTCAATCATGTTGCGCGGCTGGTAAGGAACTGCGAGACGCTCAACCAAATCGCGCTGTTCGAGCCACTGCCGATCCTCCGTTTGTTCATGCAGCATGTTGAATGAATCCCAGCTTTGGGACGCGATCTCGAAAGGGCTTACGTCGGGTTCGCAGCCGTCGGTCTCGTCACCAGGCATCTCGCTGCGGTCGCGGTAATGAATCTGCAGAAATTTGGCGTATGGCACCTCGAAGGATTGAATCCGAGGAGCATCGTGCGTCACGTTGGTCTCATAGAGATGCTCAATCAGCGGCAGGCGGCTAGCCACGGTGCGTGCAGAATAAATGACGCGAACCCAATCCGCTCCGGGCTCACCGTAAAGCGGGCGCTGGTTGTTGTAGATGCGATCGGTGATGAATTCAAGAGCAGTTCGTTGCGTAGGAGCGTATCCGTGAGTAACTGCTGTGAGATAGCCGCGGGTGGTGAACTGTGACGGGTGACAGGCGATGCACTGCTGGGTATCGCCGTGGTTCATCGTAGTGCGCAGAGCAATCGCGCCGCGGCGGGGAGTGTTCGAGAGCCAGCTATCTCCCATGTTGATCAGAAAATCCATGCCGGTGCGAACAGCTTGACGGGGATCGGTGTACGAGGGAATCGGGTAAGCAGTTGTGCGCAGTTGGTAGGACGGATGGTTGGCCTGGACGCGAACGTAGTAGGTCTGTCCCGGTTGCAGGATGCGAGTGCGGAATTTGTAGAGCCCTGGGTAGTTTTGAGTGGCTTCGATCTGGTAGATGGACGCTCCACCGGTGAACGGCTTTATGTCTTTGTTGCCTTGCGCGTCTTTGACGGGTGTGAAGACGTCGACATCGACAGGCACTTCGCGATCGGTAATTTCAAGGACGAAGTAAGCGAGTTTGGGTCCATTGCCGTGGAATGTAAATCGAAACCACTGAAAGCCCTTCATCAGGGCCGCGTAACGGTCTTCATTTGGGGCCGGAGCGTAAGGCCGCTCATCGGAAGAACCGTAAATGGTCTGGCCGAACTCGAAAGGCTGGGCGGTTTGCCAAGTGTCATTCGGCATGGCTGCGATGACGGCTGACTTGGAGTTCGCTTCGGGAATTCGGCGCATTACGGCCGTAACTTCCGGGAGGAATTCGCCGGAAACACCGTGAAGAGTGGCAGAGACGGGGCCGGCCGACCGGGCTCGAAGATTCAGGTAAAAGTCGAGGTCCTGAGAATGCAAGTGCTTTTCGGAGACGATTCCACTTGCATCGCTAACAGAGACTTGAATGGATGTTTTGCTCCCGAGCTGAGCGGGATCTTTTATCGAGCAGGTTATGGCATAAAGCGCTCCGGCTTCGGCGGTTCCAAAGTCGATGCGGCGTTCTGTTTGGAGAGAGCTTGTGTTTTGGGCCGCCAAGAGAAAAACAACTCCGGCGCTGAGACAGACGGCGAGAAAAATGCGGATCGAGTTCGCGACAATTTGGCGGAAAGGAGGGTTCATGCGTCACCGAGGCGGCAACAGTCTCGCGGACGAGACTTGGAGCAGCAGCCCCGGTAGGATGTTATCGTAATTCGGGTCTTGAACGGTAGTGAAGGCTGCCCGCTTGACGATTCAGGCTGCCCTCAGCTACTTTTCTTATTCCGAATAGCTTTGCTGGCTTTGTTTTGCTGCCCATTGATCTGTTGACGTTCGGCGCCCGTAAGCTTGCCACCGTTGGCTTGGCGATCGGCGCGGATTTGTTGGTTGATTCCCTGCTCGCGATTCTCCAGGTGCGCAGTTTGATTTGCGTCGAGGCGGCCGCTCGCGACGTTGTTAGCAATGCGATCCTGCTGATTTTCTCGGCGCTGACCGACCTTTTCGTTGCCGTAATGGGCGACCGAAGCATTGTGTTTATCGTCGTAGATCGAGTGGCTGAGGTGGTTTTGCTGCCTGTTGACCTGGTTTTTCTCGGCCTCGGTGAGTTTACCGCTATCGGCTGCACGGTCTTCGCGGATTTCACGATTGAGGTTCGCTTCTCTACCTTCGAGGTTTCTCGTTTCGCCCGTGGTCAGCTGGCCGGACCTTATGCCGGAGGCGATTCGGTCCTGCTGATTCTCCTTGCGTCCATGCACACTGGCAGGGGCGGAAGTAGTGGATGTTGTTTGCGCGGACGAGACGAGTCCGAGTGCAAAAAAGAACTGCACACGCGGTCACAGCGAAATTTTTCATAGATTCGGCCTTCTTCACGGAGCCTTCTGTTCGGACAGCGGCGGTAAACCGTTCTTGGCTCCCGATCATAAGAACGACAGCAAGCCGTTCCGGTTTAGCCATGAGTTACTTAAAGTTCTTAAACGGAATCTCAGCCACAGAAATCTGGCGAAAACGGATGCGCTTTCGATTCCAGGTGTAAGTAAGAAGGAGATCGCCGGTGCGCGACTGGACCAGTGAGGGATACGAGAACTCGCCCGGTCCGTCCTCGAGGGTGGAGAAGATCCTGAAGTGTTCACCGTCGGAGCTGACGGCAAGATTGAGCGGTGTGCGGGCGATCGTGCTGTTGTTGAAGACGAGAACGACGCGGCCATCCTGTAGTTTCACGGCGTCAAGGCCGGAGTTGGGGTTGAGGAGATCGAGTGGTTTTGCGTCGCTCCATGTGAGACCGTCGTCGAGAGAGTCCGCCACGCAGATTCGACCGATGGTGGACTTGGAGCGCGCGTAAAGGCGCAGATGTTTGCCGCTTAGTTGGATCACGGAGGGTTGGATAATGCCATCTCGGCCTGGCACAGTGATGGGACCGATACGCCGCCAGGTTCTGCCGTTATCAGTGCTGCGTTCGATCCAGCAGGACCAGGAGCCGTAGCTTTCTACGGAAGTTCCGCTGACTACAACGCCGCTTGACAAAAGAAGAGGTTTGGCGCGGATGGGACCGTAAAGTCCGGCAGGAAGATGCTCGACAGCAGACCAGGTTTTGCCATTGTCATCGCTCGAGCGGCGGCCCGCGGACCACTCTCTCGGGTTGGGGCCGAACTTGTAGTAGAGCCAGAGGCGGCCATCGCCGGTGTAAAAGGCGACAGGGTTGTAGCAGGCGATGTTCGGTTCGCGAACCAGGACAGTTGGGACAGACCATTGGCCGGCATGATGGCGAGCGGACCAGATGGCAACGTCGGGCCGGCCTTCGGCGGACCCCCCAAACCAAGAAGCGAGATAATCACCGTCTTTCAATTCGACTATGTTCGACGCATGGGCGGAGTCGAAGGGGGCTGTTTCAAAGATGAATTGATTGACGGAGGCGGCGTCCATAAGCGTGCAGAGCAGAAAGAAGCAGAGTTTCATACCAGCAGCATGGATTGCCGAAGATCGGGGCACTCCGGCAGAATATCGGATTACAGCCGCGGCTTGGCTTATGCGGCAAGGTTTCAGGCCTGTTCGGAACGGAGCCGATACAATTTCAGATCGGGAAGGCTAACTGAGATGCGGTTTGGGGCAAGCACGTTTATTTGGACATCGCCATTCGGAGACGACAAGCTTTATTTGGCGAAGCACGTCGCGGAGTTGGGATTCGATGTTCTCGAGATTTGCGTCGAAGACCCGGCGCTCGTGAGTGGTGCTGCGGTGCGGCAGGCGGCCGCTGAAGCTGGAGTGTCGGTCTCGCTTTGCGGGGCTTTCGGGCCGGATCGCGACGTTTCGCATGACGATGCAGAGGGGCGGCGGCGCGGGCTGGAGTATCTGAAGCAGTGCATCGATATAGCCGCCGAGGCTGGAGCTCCCAACGTGATTGGACCCATGTACTCGGCCGTTGGGAAGGCCAGGCTGCTTTCGGAGAACGAGCGTGAGCAGCAGCGGATGTGGGCGGCGGATGGCTTGCGCACCGCGGGACGAGTATGCGGCAGAGTTGGGTGTAGGGCTGGCGATAGAACCTCTGAATCGATTTGAAACCGACCTGGTGAATACAGCCGAGCAGGCCCTTGCACTCTGTGACCGAATCGGTCTCGACAATGTAGGGCTGCTACTGGACACCTTTCATATGAACATCGAAGAACGGAGTTTGCCCGAGGCGATCGGGGCTGCGGGTCGGCGGCTACGCCAGTTTCACGCCTGCGAAAACGACCGTGGAGCTCCAGGAAGCGGCCACATCGAGTGGAATAGCGTGTTCGACGCACTTAGGAACATCGGGTATGACGGCGTGATTGCGATCGAGGCATTCACGCCCGAGATCAAGGAGATTGCCCGAGCCGTTTCTACCTGGCGTCCGGTCGCACGTTCCGGAGACGAGCTTGCCACAAACGGTTTAGCATTTCTGAAGCAGAAAGCTGGGCGTTGAGCTCGGTCACTCAGCCGGCATGCGCTCATCGAGCGTCTGCGCCAGGTTGTCGACTGCTGTAACGTTGCTCAGTTCGGCGACCTCGGGATCCATATCGGCTTCGTCGATGCCGAGCCGCTGACATATCAGGCGCTGCAGCTGCAAAATTTTGGTAACCTCCTTCTCGGCTAAAAGATTGATCTGGAGGTCGAGGTGGCTGCGATGATCTGCGCGCTGGCTCATCCGGTTCTGTTTGATGAGGACGAAGGTGGAAAGCAATACGCCTTCGAGGGACACCAGCATGCAAAGCAGCGCAAACGGATACGGGTCGAATTTCAAAAGACCTGCGTTTAGCCCTACCCAGATGCCGAACCAGGCGATGTGGATCGCGACAAAAGGGATACTCCCGACGAAGTTGGCGATAGCGTCCGAGATCCGATCGGCGAGTGTACGTTGTTGAAGGTTGCGCTCTTCCAGGCGCACTATCGTATTGATGTTAGCTTCCGCCGTGGGTGGCATGGCAGAGGGATCGATTGCTTCCATAACTTCAGTATCGGCGAGACCTAGCGGCTCGGCGGACGTCTAACACGTATAGACTGGAAGCGAGGATATCTAACATGTACGACGAAAGAATGCAGCCTTCAGCCTGGGACAATCTCAGCGGCACAACCGCTCTAACCGAGCAGCGCGCCGCCGTCATCAAGCAAACTTACCTGCTATTCGGGCTTGCTGTGTTCGGCGCGCTGGCGGGCGGTTATATAGGAGCAACTTCTGAGACGCTGGCGCGGTTCTTTTCGGGATGGATTGGCTGGATTGCGGCGATTCTACTGCTCAATTTGGTTCCGCGGATTGCGATTGCGGTGCGGGATAATCACCAGCTCGGAGTAGCAGCTCTTGTGTTCGACGGATTTATTTCCGGTATTGCGCTTTCCCCACTGCTGTGGATCGCACGTACGGTTGCGCCTTCGCTGATTTTCGCGGCACTGTTCATAACCGCGTTTGTTTTCGTCGGAGTGACGCTCTACGTCATGAGCGCGCGGCGGACGTTTTCCGCGCCTCGGGGTCTTATGACGGGTCTCTTCTTTTCAGTGATCGGTGCAATCATTCTGAACAGCTTCCTCCATATCGGTTTTATGGGTATTCTGATCAGCGTTGGAATCGGCGCACTCGGTGTGTTTACGCTGGTATATTCGACGAGCGGCGTGCTGCGCTCCCAATATGCGGATAGCGCGATTCCGGGTGCGTTGATGCTCTTTGCGGGTGTCTTCAACATTTTTGTCGCAACTTTAAATATCCTGCTTCGCGTCTTGGGTGGCGGGCGGCGTAGTTAAAACGTGAGGCGCCGAAGTTGCGGGAAATTGCTGAAGCCGACCCGACTCAACGTCCAAAGGCGAGCATCACGAATCGGCGTGAAAGCCGCAATCCCTAAGTCGATCTAACGTTTGCCTTGGGCGCCCTAGCGACCGGTATAACTCGGCAGAAAACAGCAGCTTCATCATACGCATGGATCGTCGTCTTCTTTGCAGCGGCGATTTTTCTCGGCTGCATTCTCAGTCCACCATCACTGATGGACGATGTGGACGCCGTGCAGGCCAGCATCGCGCATACGATGCTTACTACAGGCGATTGGGTCACACCGCACTTGGATGGCGTGCGGTATTTCGAGAAGCCGCCGCTAAAATACTGGCTTATCGCGAGCGCCTTTAAACTGTTCGGGGTGCATGACTATGTGGCGCGCCTGCCGCTGGCTCTGGTCGATGTCCTACTCTGTTGGCTGGTTTTCAGGATGGGTGTGTGGGCATTCGGAGAACGCGCGGGCTTCTATGCCGGCCTCGCGATCTCAACCTGTATCGGGCTTTTTCTCTTCACCCGCATTCTGATTCCCGATTCGCAACTCACCTTCGCCATTACGCTGGCTTTGTGGTCATTACTGCGCGCTCTGGATCCCCAGGAGCGCACCCCACGCGCCTGGGCGCTCGTCGCCTGGGCGAGTATAGCGGCCGCCGTGCTTCTCAAAGGCTTGATCGGCGCTCTGTTCCCTTGCGGGATCGCATTCGTCTACCTAGCCATTACCAAGCAGCTCGTGCGGCGCGATACGTGGCGCCGGCTTGCGCTCCCGTACGGCATCTTGCTCTTTTTATGCCTCGCTCTGCCATGGCACATTCTGGCGACCGTCCGCAACCCTCCTTATTTCAACTTCAGCCTTCAAAGCGGTCCAGGAAATTATCGCGGTTTCTTTTGGGCATACTTCTTCAACGAACACATCCTTCGATTCCTCAATCGCCGTTTTCCCCACGACTACGACACGGTGCCGCGTTCGCTTTTCTGGCTGTTGAACCTCGTGTGGCTTTTCCCTTGGAGCGCTTATCTGCCGACGCTCTTTCAGCTCGAGTTTCGCGGCAATGATCGCGCGTCACGAACTCGGTTGCTCTCACTTTGCGCGATCGGGTTTGTGATGCTATTCTTCACGTTCTCGTCAACGCAGGAATATTACTCCATGCCTATTTACCCGTTTACTGCTCTGTTACTGGGATGCGGGATAGCGATGGGAAACGCTAAAACCGCTGCCTGGGTACGACGCGGGAATTACCTCATTGTCGGGCTATGCACTGCTGCCCTACTCTCGATGCTGGCGATCCTTGCGCATGTCTGGAACCTGCCGACGCCAGGCGATATCGCAGGCGCGCTCAATTCACAAAGCACTTCCAACTACACGCTGTCTCTCGGTCACATGGGCGACCTGACACTCCAATCGTTCGCTTATCTGCGCGCACCCCTGATGCTTGCGGCTGTCGCAATGGCAATCGGTATCGTGGGTCTCCTCATTTTCAAAACACGGCTCCGCGGTATCGCGATTGCGCTCATGATGGTAGTCTTTTTTCACGCGGCGCGCCTTGCCATGATCACTTTCGACCCGTATCTTTCGTCGAGACCTCTGGCTTCGGCTCTTCTTGACTCGCCTTCCGGCAAGCTCATCGTCTCCGACCAGTACTACAGCTTCTCTTCTGTTTTTTTTTATACGAACAGATTCGCTTACCTGCTGAATGGGCGTGTTCAAAACCTTGAATACGGCTCAAACGCGCCAGACGCGCCACCCATTTTTATCGCAAATTCGGATCTTGCCCGCATGTGGCACGAACGCCAACGGTATTACCTGCTTGCCGAACACGAATTTATGCCCGGCATCGAAGCGGTGATCGGATCGAAGAGCTTCACCGTCGTAAAGCAGAGCGGCGGAAAGTTTCTCTTAACGAATCACCCGCTGAGATAGCCGCACTATTTGGCAACGGGCCTGTAGGCGAAATCCCATACAAGCAGTTGCACGTCGTCGGGGTCTCCGTTATCTGCGAACTCGACCAATGCGTACTCCCCCGGTGTCAAAGCTTTCTCAGGCCATACACGATAGAGTCCATCGGCCAACTGCTGCTCGAAGGTATCTCGTTGCTTCCTCTCTTCGTAGGCCTGTTTCGCCACCGGAAGAATCGAGATATTTTCCACCACTCGTGCATTCTTTTTAGGCGTCAATGCCACGATGCCAAACCGTTCTTCCTTTGACAGCCGCAAGTAAAACGAAGGCCGTTCATCCGAAACCGTGAACTTCGCATGCTCGCCTTTAACTACTACGGAAGCCTTCCCGGGTATCAGCGGCACGGGACTGATCAGCTGAATGGTTCTGCGCTTCTTATCGGTGATGATCTGGTACTCGGCCGGGGGCACCGGATCCATTTTGTCTCCGATCTTGTAATAAGCTCCTGCTTCCATGGGTATCGAGGCAATCTCGCGGCTCAACTCGCGTTCGGCCTTTTCTTCCTCCTCTTCAGCATGTGCTGTCGAATTGGCACGCTCCGTCTCTGCGTTGCGCTCCTTCTCTGTCTTACCCAGGTCCACTAACTCTAAAGGGATCTCTTCCCACTCACCGCGCTCGGTGCTGAAATAACGCACCCGATCCCCTTGCACCTGGTACTCACGGACCGAGTGATATCCCCCTTCCTTCAAGTAAAGCTTGAAGGTGCCGCCCAGCAGAAGCGTGGCGGCCATAAGAATGAGCAAAACGACTCGCATTCTACCGTTATTTTCCCACCGCTTAGACGAGCGCCCTGCCGCTCTGCGCTACCCTGAATGTAGCGATGGCGAACATTGGCGAAGTACTAGGGTCGGCTGCCGCAATTGCCAAGGGCATGGGCATCACCTTCAAGGAGATGCTACAGCCCACAATTACCGAAGAGTACCCGGACGGGCCCGCCAAGCTCGCCGAACGTTTTCGCGGTGCCCATGTTCTCCAGCGCGATGAGAACGGCTTGGAAAAGTGTGTAGCTTGTTTTCTCTGCGCAGCTGCTTGTCCGGCCAGTTGTATCTACATTGAAGGGGCCGAGAATACCGACCGGGAACGCTTTAGCGGCGGCGAGCGGTACGCGAAGGTTTACAACATCGATTACAACCGTTGTATCTTCTGCGGCTATTGTGTCGAGGCCTGTCCAACAGACGCCATTACGCATGGCCACGGTTTCGAACTCGCCAGCTACAACACTGCGACGCTGATCTACCGAAAAGAGAACATGCTGGTTCCTATGCCGCAAGGCGGAGCGCCGCCATCGGAGCACAATCCCGCTCCTGCCGGAGACACCGAAGCAAAAACGATCAGGACTCGCGCCGACGTTTCAGAGACCCTTCCGCGAGACTTGGGACGTTAGACAGCAACGAAGATGGAATCGCCTGCGAGACTCGCATGGCTTCGGGATAGCTCTCGAGCGGGCTGAACTCACCGCGTTTGAGCTTTGCAAGAAATCCCGCCGCGGATAACTTCAAAACCCGCCTGGCCGTGCTTTCGAAAAGCGCCAGGGATTCTTCTTCGGTCAGCGTACGGGACGGCGCTTCGGCCTGTTCTTGCACGACAAAATATCCTCGTGCACCAAGTGCGGGATCGAAGCCATTCTTCTCGACCTAATAGACTCAAGTACGCCTAACCCGCCCCTAACGGCACAATGAGAATCGGCTTGGTTGTCGGCGCCGGTGAACCGCCTTGCGGCTCCACACTCACCGCAACGGCTTGTATTCGCGCTGTGTCAATCGGCTGTGTCCTTACGTTGACGAAGTTGCCCGCGGCATTCGGCCGGAACAATCCTGCCGATTGCGGCGCGCCCTGGGCCGGGATGAGCCACAACTGGAACGTGCGGTCTCGCGCCAGTTGCGGCAATTGGGATCCGACAAATACCAACCCTCGCCGGGTATTGACAAAAACGCGTCCGTGAGCCTGATTGTCCGCCGCACCGAACCGGACAGTCTTGGTTTCGGATCTGCTCAGGATCTCTACAGCCTCACGCAACTGATCGCGCTGGGCCTGTAACTCGACAACCTGGTCGCGATACGAACGCATCGTGCTGGTAGACCAAATCACAACGGCCAACAAGGCCGCACATGCCGTACCGAGCGCGAACATCCACGGCAGCCAAGCGCGTGATTCCGCTTCCGGCTTCACCGAAGCCAACACTCTCTTGCGTAAACGCGCCGGCGGAGTCTGCAGCTCTGCCACACCTGCCATAGCCGCCGTTACCTGAACCGCATCCTGCAGCTGCTCCAGACAGTAAGCGCACTTGGTTTGGACGTGCTCGTCGATCGCTGCTGCCGCGTCGGGCTCCAGCGCTCCAAGCATGTAAAGTTCGTAAAGCCCGTCCATTTCTTCGTGCGTCATCCGGTCACACCTGCCTTTACGGCTGTGCGTAGTCGTCCCATGGCGGATCGCATCCAGCTCTTGACCGTGCCGAGCGGCTCTTTCAATTGAGCAGCTATCTCGGACTGCGAGAAGCCCTCAAAATATGCCATCTCCAGAACGCGCCTCTGATTCGAGTTGAGTTCCGAGAACGCCAGCCTCACTGCCCTGGCGCTATCGATGGCCGATTCCGGTTCCTTTGGCTTATACGAGAACGAGACCTGATCGGTTTGCTCGATCGGCCGCATTCGGGTTTGGAAACGAGCTTGAGCGGAGCGCACGTGATCGATGGCCATGTTGCGCGCGATCGACAGGATCCAAACTCCCAAACTTCCTTTGCTCGGGTCGAAGTCGCGGCCCTTGTTCCACACGCGAAGAAAGAGTTCCTGTACCAGATCCTCTGCAGCGCTCTGATCGCGCGTGACGCGCACGAACAACGAATAGGCCAGTTGACCGTAGCGATCGTAGGCAACCGCTATGGCATCTGCGTCACGGGCGTGTAGCTTCTCTACAAGCTGCGCATCCGTCGCGTCCTTCGAGGCCATCTTCTCGGACATAGAGAGCATCTACTGCGAAACTCAATCATAAAATCTGTTGCCGTGTTCCCCAGACTAGTACTGCACTGTCGCGAGTACTTCTTCTTTCGCAGAAGTTAAGCCTTCCATCATCCATTACCGGCGTGAGACTCGTAAATGCGAGTGGAAGTACGAGATGCGAGTAATGCAGCACCCACTAGGGAGGATTTACGATGACATTTAGCAGTAAGCTCACCGGAGCTACCAGCTGCCTGGCTTTTTGTTTGCTCAGCGCAAGCGCATCGGCAGCCACGGTGACGGGAGCGTTTACAACCGATGATCAATTGGCGCAATATACCTGGAACCTGACCCAACCTTCGAATATCGTCGCCTATACGGACTCATATGCATCCGGAGGCTTTGTTCCGGTGATTTCATTGTTCGAAGGCACCTCCGGCGCTTTCATCGCGAGCGACGGAGGAGATGTAAGCTGCTCTGGCGGCCGCATGATGGACGCCACTACCGGTATCTGTAACGACGCCTATCTTTCCACATCTCTCGCCAAAGGCTCCTATACCGTCGTACTCAGTGAGTTTTTCAATTTTCCGAAAGGGTCGAATTTGTCCGACGGATTCACCGAAACCGGCGCTGGAAATTTCACTTCTTCGGTTTGCAGTGCGACGGGCGCGTTCTATGAGACAGATCTTGCGCCCTGCGTGCAACGCACGGGAAACTATTCTCTCAATCTCACCTCTACCGCCACTCCCGAACCCGCTACGGGTTGGCTTGCAGTCCCGGCATTGGCTTTAGCTGCTTATCGCTTCCGCAGATTGAAGTCTCGCGCTTAGCGTTCTTCAATTTCCGAAGCTAATAAGAACCCGTTGTCAGCAGAAAAAATTCATTTCTTCAGGAGTCTTCTATGGAAAAATCACTCATTCAGAATGCGATTGAACAATCGCCGAATCGTCGAAGTTTTGTCCGAAAGCTCGGTATCGCGGGCGCCGCGATGGGCGCCGCTTTGACAATAGATTTGAAAGATGCGAAAGCGGCGACAACCACGGAAGTTGCCGTATTGAATTTCGCTTTGAATCTAGAATATCTGGAGGCCGAGTTCTATACGGTAGCGACGACCGGCAAAACACTCCAGCAAACGCCGGGTTTCGACGTAGGACCCAATCCGGGGATGACGATGGGCGGTTCGAAGGTCAGCTTCCCGAACAGCCTGCTGTTCACCTCGCAAGTGGCCAACGAAATCGCTGCGGACGAACGCGCACACGTCACGTTATTGCGATATCTTCTCGGCGCAGCGGCTATCGACAAGCCCGCGATCAATCTGAACGCTCTCGGCTTCGGATTCGCCAACGAGAACGATTTTTTGAAGCTCGCGCGCATCTTCGAAGACATCGGTGTTTCGGCCTACGCCGGCGCCGCGCAGCTGCTCACAACGCCCGCCGTTTTGAACTATGCCGCCCGCATCTTGGCCGCTGAAGCCGAACACGTGGCCAACATCCGTCTGCAGGTTGCTCGCTTGAATGTTCCGTCTCCTATGCTCGATTCCGTCGACATCCTGCCACCGCCCACCGGTCAGAAATTCTTCTCGCTCGACAATACCGGTTTGGCTGCAACTCGTACGCCCGGCCAGGTTCTTTATCTGGCTTACGGCGCCGGTGGCGTTTCCTCGGGCGGCTTCTACCCGGATGGCGCGAACGGCACGTTCAAGACTTCCGACAAAACCCCTGCCTGATAGCTCCCTCGCTTAGGACTCCGCTCCGCGGAGGATTGTTTGGGTAGCGGAGAAGAGCGTCTCCTCCTTTGCTCTTCTCCGCATTTTTCTTATGATTACTTAGCGATATTCCGTCCAAATTGCAAAGCAGGACCGACCGAGAAGCGAACCGTGTTACGGCCATTCTTCAAGATGTCGTTGAAGAGATGGTCATGCACAAAATCCGCCTGGACACGAATCCCGAAATGTCTGGATAAATTGACGTCGGCTCCTCCTCCTACTCCGTAGAAACCCGTCCAATCCTGTTTCTTACCCGAAGGAGCAAGTTGCGAAGCAATGAGCGTCGCGATCGGGTCAGCGGGACGGAGCGTTGCGGTTTCGTGGATAGCGCCGAAAGAAGGTCTCAAGTAAAGCGTGACTGCTGACCAGTGACGGTAAGCAAACTGCGGTCCGGCAGCGAAATTCTGGGTGAGAGAATCCACCGGAAGAGATAAAGTATAGCCGGGCGGCAGTTTGCCGGCTTGCGCCAACTCCGCTAATAACCCACCGAGTTGAGTCTGCAAAGAGGTCGTCAATACACCCGGCGTGATTGTAGCGGGACCGCTCGCCACGCTGTAATCGAAACCGAGCGAGTACCAGGTTCTAGGTCTTAATCCAGCCTGCATGTGAAAGCCGTTCTCCGCAAGGCTGATCTGAGGACTGTTAAGGTACGTGTATCCTGCAAACAGATCGTACCGGCCTACATAGCTTTGTTGCCCAAGCGCCTGAAGCGCAAACATCAACCCGAGTACTAAGAATCTTGTGCACATTGTCCGAATCACTCTATCGTAATCGGACTCCCAATGCACGATGTCTACTGAACACGGTTGTTAGGATTGACCTTGAACCGGGCAAAGATCTGAAGCAGGAATAATAGTGAGCCGGCCGGGACTCGAACCCGGGACCACCGCATTAAAAGTGCGATGCTCTACCAACTGAGCTACCGGCCCGGAAGAAGGAACCGAGTTGCTGAAAGCAAACGGTACATGTGTAGCATAACATTGGCCGTTTTGTCGGTCGCCCGTTCTGTCACTTTTACTGATCATGTAGACACGAAACGTTAGACGGGCTGCACGATTCTCTCTCTAAGAACTTATGAGCGCCGATCAGCGCAGTGTGTCAGGATCAGGTTCCTTGTCTGTTACGAAGAGTGGAAGTGTCGCCTCCCTGGTTACCGTTGCCGGGATCTGCGCCGGCGCAATCGTTGCTGCCCAGACATTCCTTCGCAGGGTCGAGCGACAAAGGTTCGACTTACGCAATAAGACAGTTCTAATTACTGGCGGCTCACGCGGCTTTGGACTGGCGATCGCCGAAGAGTTTGCATCACACGGAGCGCGACTTGCGCTATGCGCGCGTGACTCGGAAGAACTGCGCAAGGCTTGTGATTCGCTGAGAGCCAAAGGAGTCGACGCACAACCCTTTGCAGCCGATATTACCCAAGCCTCCGAGATAGAGGATCTGGTTAAGCGCGTTCTCGGCCACTTTGGGCACATCGATGTCCTGGTAAATGACGCCGGACGGATATCGGTCGGGTCATTCGAATCGTTTACTCATCAGGATTTCGAACAGGCGATGGACTTGATGTTCTGGGCCCCGATCAATCTGACGTTTGCTGTTCTGCCCCACATGCGTGAGCGGAGGTCCGGACACATCGTCAACATCACTTCGGTGGGAGGAAGAGTCAGCATTCCCCATCTGCTCCCGTACAGCTGTGCCAAGTTCGCCTTCGTAGGATTCTCAACAGGTTTGAGTACCGAACTGAAAGAAAAAGGAATCGACGTTCTCACTGTCGTTCCGGGCCTGATGCGGACCGGTTCTTACTTGAACGCCGAATTCAAAGGACGGGCGAAAGACGAGTTTGCCTGGTTTGGTCTATTAGGAAATTTACCTGGGTTTTCGGTAGCGGCGAATTTCGCGGCGGCGAGCGTACGAAAGGCGCTTGAAAACCGCGAGCAGGTGTGCACCATTTCGCTTCCGGCTAAAGTATTGATAGCTCTAGACGCACTAGCGCCAGAAGCAAACGCAGCGCTTCTCGAGTTGATGAATCGTTTTATGCTTCCGAAGTCGGCCGACAAAGAGCCGCATTCGGGAAAGGCGTTGAATCCTTACCTCAATCGGGTATTTCAAGGGCTCACCTCATTGGGCAGGCTGGCTGCGGCCCGTTTCAATGAGTCCTAAGTTGTTTACTTTCAACGCCTAAATTCTGTAAGTAACGAAAGCTAAGTAGTGGCATCTATATAGTGCGGGCACAGGCGGCGTAGCCTCCGCCGCTAACGCACTTTAGCTTTCCTGTAAGTCTATATGGCCACTCGCAGTACACGTGCGTTGTGGCGTGTCTAGAGAGGTTTTGTTTGTCCGCTGATTGTTCACTCTTTCGAAGTTTTTTGCAAGCAGGATTTGAATGTTCGACACACAAGCGACGCAATGGAGAACGTCTGGACCTGGTTTGCTTGACAGGTCACGACCGGTTCGCCCGTAGCGATTTTGAAGCGGTTCGTCAATTTGGAATCAGCACAGCCCGGGAGTCGATACGCTGGCATGTGATCGAGCAGGTTCCGGGTGAATACGACTTTGCTTCTTTGGATTGCCTGTTAGACGCTGCGGAAGCAACCGAAGTGCAGGTTATTCTCGATCTGCTTCACTTCGGGTGGCCCGATCACGTCGATATCTTGTCGGCGCAGTTTCCGGTTTCATTTGGGAATTTCACGGCCGCGGTCGCTGCCCATCTGAAAAAGCGGCACCCGGGCCTTTGCTATCTAATTGCTCCGGTGAATGAGATTTCGTTTCTCTCATGGGCAGGCGGCGAAGCGGCGTGTATCAATCCCTATCGGACTGACTGTGCGGCAGAGCTTAAGCGGAATCTAATTAGGGCGGCTACGGTAAGCAGCGAAATTTTGCTGAATGAATTGCCGAACGTGAGACTGATCTCACCGGAGCCAGTTATCCACATCATCGAAAATCCCGAAATTCCGAACTCGGCTGTCGATGCGGACATGTATCGCCTTGCGCAATTTGAGGTTTGGGACATGCTGTCGGGCAATCTGGCGCCGGAGCTCGGAGGCCGCCCGGAGTATCTCGATGTGATCGGTACGAATTTTTATGACCGCAATCAATGGGTGCATCACGGCAGAAACCTGCGACGGGACCATCCCGATTACAAGCCGTTTCGCGAAATGCTGAAGGAGGTCTGGCAGCGCTACGGGCGGCCGATGTTTGTTTCGGAAACCGGAACGGAAGACGGGTGGCGAGCTGAGTGGTTCACCTATGTTTGTGACGAGGTTGCCGCCGCACTCGACTCGGGAGTTCCGATGCAAGGCATTTGCCTGTACCCCATTCTGAATCATCCGGGATGGGACGATGATCGGCACTGTCATAACGGACTTTTGGATTATCCGGACAACGAGGGTAATCGAAATATTCATTGGCCGTTAGCACAAGCGGTCCGCGCGCAACAGCGGAGATTTGGACGGAGTAGCTCAGCAACACATGAACTCTATAAGCACAGACTTGATTTGCCTATCTCATCTCCGTTGGGGTTTCGTCTTTCAGAGACCCCAACATCTGATGAGCAGGTTCGCACGAACGCGTAGGGTCTTCTTTTTCGAAGAACCCGTCTTTGAAGATACAGAACCGCATCTGCGTTCTGTTATATGCGCCAAGACTGGGGTTCATGTCCAAACTCCGGTGCTACCGCACGGCATGGATCAGCAAGCGATCCGAGCAGAGCAAAGACGTTTGCTCGCGACAATGCTGGAAGACAATCGAATCAAGCAATACATCGCGTGGTATTACACGCCGATGGCCAGAGAATTTGCGGGTGCGCTAAAGCCGCGGGTAACAGTCTATGACTGCATGGATGAGCTTTCCTGCTTCGCGGGAGCTTCACCGGCAATGCGCGCAAACGAACTGGCGTTATTTGAAGAGGCAGACTTAGTTTTCACCGGGGGCGCTTCGCTCTTCGAATCTAAACGAAAACAGCATCACGCTGTTCATCTTTTCCCTAGCAGCGTCGAAGTCGCGCATTTCACCCGAGCTCGAACCGTAACTCAGGAGCCGGCGGACCAGATGTGTCTTCCTAAGCCCCGCTTAGGATACGCAGGCGTCATCGACGAACGTATGGATTTGGAACTCCTACTGTCGGTAGCTCAACAGCGGCCTAACTGGCAATTAGTCCTTCTCGGCCCCGTAGTAAAGATAGATGCTTCGGCTTTACCCCAAGCTCCGAACATCCATTATCTCGGAATGAAGCAGTACTCGGATCTGCCCGCCTATCTTTCGGGCTGGCAGATCGGGATGTTACCCTTCGCCTTAAACGAGTCCACTCGGTTTATCAGCCCGACCAAGACCCCCGAGTACTTAGCGGCCGGACTGCAAGTAATTAGCACACCGATCCGCGACGTGGTCACACCTTACGGTGCTATGCAGCTCGTCGGTATCGCGCATGACGCGGCCGAGTTCATACGTATCGGTGATGAGCTTCTTTCTAAACCGCCTGACAATGATTTTCTTGCCGCAGTCGACGGTTTCTTATCCAGGTCTTCTTGGGACCGAACTTGGAGCGGTATGAACGAGCTCATCTCCGCGGCCTTGGCTTCCGCCGGTTCGGACGCGATTCATCTTACATCTACTATTTCGGGAGGCGTTGCGCGTGTTTGATTATTTAATCGTTGGTGCAGGTTTTGCGGGTGCCGTTGTTGCTGAGCGAATGGCCCGTTCCTTCGGCAAAAAAGTGCTCGTGGTTGACAAGCGTAGTCACATCGGCGGCAACGCTTATGATCACTTGAACTCAGATGGAATCTTAATTCACCGGTATGGACCTCACATCTTCCATACGAACTCCGAGCAGGTCTTTGATTATCTTTCACAGTTCACAAGCTGGCGCTCTTATGAACATCGCGTTCTAGCGTCGGTCGATGGAAAGCTTGTCCCTGTTCCGATCAATTTAGATACGGTGAACCTGCTCTATGGGTTGAAGCTTACAACCGAACAAGAAGTCGAGCAGTTTTTCGCCTCTCGAGCAGAAGCACGCTCCTCTATTAAAACGTCGGAAGACGTCGTTGTCAGTAAAGTTGGCCGCGATCTTTACGAAAAGCTCTTCCGTAACTACACGAGAAAGCAGTGGGGTAAAGATCCTTCGGAGCTGGATGCACTCGTTACTGCTCGGATCCCAGTCCGGACAAACCGCGACGGTCGTTACTTCACCGACCGCTATCAGGCGATGCCGAAACACGGCTATACGCGTATGTTCGAGAACATGCTAGATCATCCGAATATCACGATCCATCTAGGCTGTGATTACGCGGACGCAGTGAAAGAATCGAAATTCCGAGAGGTAATCTATACCGGACCCGTGGACGAGTTCTTCGGCTTTCGCTTCGGGAAGTTACCCTATCGATCTTTGCACTTCCGCCATGAGACGCTCGACAAGGACTATCTACAACCGGTGGCGGTTGTGAATTATCCAAACGACCACGCCTACACGCGAATCACGGAATTCAAGTACTTGACGGGGCAGGTTCATCGGCAAACGAGTGTCGTTTACGAGTATCCTGCAAGCGAGGGAGATCCCTATTATCCGGTTCCCACACCTGAGAACGCGGCGCTCTACAAAAAGTACGCCGAGTTAGCGGCCCAACATGAGCGCGTTCGTTTTGTCGGCCGACTGGCCACTTATCGCTACTACAACATGGATCAGGTAGTGGCACAGGCGCTTACTCTTTGCAAACACATGGCGGCAGAGCCAAGCTTTGTGCCAGCTGCTAAGGCGGCAGCTGCTGCTGCTTCGGCTGCCAGCCAGTCATTGCTCGTCAGGCCAGCCTTTGTCAGTTGATGCCGTTTGTGACGGTACTCTCGCCGCATCGGGACGATGCGGCGTTTTCTCTCTTCGGGTATCTCTCTCGATGGAGCTTACTTCCAGTCAAGATTAGGGTCATCAACTTTTTCACAAAGAGCGGCTACGCTCCGCACGCGGGTACGGACGACATTCAAAGCATTACTGCCATCCGAAAAGCGGAAGACCAACGTGTGTTTTCTCTTATAAGTACCTCGCTAGAAGTAATCGATGCAGGATTACTTGATGCGCCTTTGCGCCTCGGTATCTCCGTTGCAGACGTCTTCAAACCGGAGTCTCGATCTCTCGTAACAGAAGATCAGATCGAGCAAGTGAGCGGATTCATACAATCAGCCGCCTCCGATTTATACATCGCGCCTCTCGGGTTAGGCGGCCATCTAGATCATTGGCTTGTGCGTCAAGCGGCGACACGGACGCTCGCACGGGAGAGCCTTGCGTTCTACGAAGACCTGCCCTACGCAATGTGGACCTCAACAGAAGAACTACAAAATACGGTAGGAATCGATCTGCAGCGCTTCCTCATACATGACGCGGCCAGCACCCAACGGAAGCGTGCCGCAATTGAAGAGTACAAGTCGCAGGTTACGTCGGCAGAAGTCGACAATATAGCCAGCGTGGGCGAGCGTATTTGGATTCCTCAGAACTCCCATCAATGGAACCGGCTAGTTACCTAGGAAGAACCTCCCATAGCGCCTCAGTGAAGGGCCATTCGCTGTCGGTCCATGCTTCGATCGGGCTGAAACCACTCGACTCAGCAAGCGTTAGAAGTTCGGGATCGGTGAATTTGTGCGAGGACTCGGTCCAGATTGTTTCACCGGGCTCGAAGTGGATGGTTGTGTCGAGCGTGCCTAAGAAAACATTTTGTTCCCTGCAAGACATCAGATGCATTTCGATGCGGCGGTCTTCTTCATTCCAACGAGCTTCGTGTGCAAACGCCCGCAGGTCGAAGTTAGCCGAAAGCTCGCGATTCATGCGGCCAAGGACGTTCAGATTGAAGGCAGCCGTCACGCCGGTAGGATCGTCGTAGGCAGCAAGCATTCGATCAACATCTTTGACCAGATCGGCTCCCAGCAGAAAAGAATCGCCGGGCTGCAGCGTGACGTTGATGCGTGAAAGAAAATCTACAAGCGCATTGCGTGGAAGGTTACCGATGGTGCTGCCAAGAAATAAGAGCAGCAACGGGCCATCCGGACGAACACGCGAGACTTGGTTCAACCCCTCCACCCAATCGGCACAGATCGGACGAACATCGGCCAGGTATCCAACTTCTCTCGCGCACATCTCCAGGGCCGCAGGGGAAACATCGATCGGACTGTAAATTAGTTTGTCGCCGGATTTGAGAGCCGCTTCTAGCAGGTACTGCGTTTTCTTGCCGCTGCCGCTTCCCAATTCGGCGACCGAGCTCAGTGGCCCTGCGGCCGATGCGATCTCGTTTGAATGAGTGCTGAGCAATCGCTCGTCGGCGCGTGTCAGGCCGTACTCCGGCAGCAACGTGATCGCCTCGAAGAGAGAGCTTCCCAGATCGTCATAGAGGTACCGCGACGAGATTCGTTTCTGGCCCTGCGTGAACAACCCTTCTAAGACATCCAGGGCGAAAGTGGAAAGCAGCGGCTCAGATACGGTGGGCACGCGCTCTAGTTCTCCACACAGCGGAATGTCGCGTAGACGTAGGCATAGTCGCGACGAAACCAGTTTCTAAAAGAGCGGCGAAGGAGCCTGCCTGCTGTGCGAGGCGAACCTCCCTTGATCACGTTGTGCTCGCCGTCGAAAAAGTTGGAAGAGTATCCCGGATAGGTGGGCCGGGATTTGAAACCTGGTAGCGGGCCGAAGACGGTGCTCGTCCATTCCCACCCGTTGCCGAGGAGCTGGTTTACCCCGAAGGCGCTCTGGCCAGCAGGGGTTGCGTCCACCGGCTCGGGATCCCAGCGGTGAAAATCGAAGTTGCCATGCTGCCGTGAAGGTTTTTCACTGCCCCAAGGATAGGCACGTTGTTCGGCTCCGGGAGTGCCGTAGGCTGCACGATGAAATTGCTGTTCGGTCGGTATGGATTTCCCGATCCACTTCGCATACGCCTCCGCCTCCGCTTCGCTCGCGTAGACAGGCCAATCCAAAGGAAGCGGAATTTCCTCGAACATTCCCCGGTACATGAAGTTGTCGCCGCGCTTCAACCAGAAGTGTGGCACTGCAGCGCCTGCTTCGACAAAGCGAAGGTATTCGCCGTTCGTCACGCTGTTCTGCTGAATACGGAAAGCGGGAACAGCCACTCGCATTTCATCGAACTCGTTGTCCCAGCCAAACGTTCCATCGTTTGGCTTGCCTAACGTGGCTTCCCCGGCCGGGATTCCGATCCACTTATTCTGCGGTGCAGGCCTGGTCGTTCGTTCGAGGGGCACGGCTTCGGCTATCTTCTTTTTGTCATAGGCGAAGTTATGAAACATGTAGGCGAGCGTTTCAAGATGCATTTGCCGGTGCTCAAGCGCCATTAGTACTACGTCGTCGGGCGCCCGCTCCAGATTTTCATCTACGAGTCGCCTACAGCGCGTCACGTAGTTGTTGACCCTTTCGAGAGAGGGCCAATTAGCTGGAGTGTCGCTCGGCAGGCTTCCGGGATCCGGATCGATGCCGAACTGAAAAAGGGAATCGAATTCCTTGTTGAACGGTTCCATTCCCAATGCCTGGCGACAGACCTGACTGTAGTCGAATCCTTCGAGATGACCGATGTAGAAGACCACGCGATGGCGCTGAGCGATCGGGCGCTCATAGATGGCCTCCGAAGTTAAAATGCCAAACAGCCGATCGCTTTCCGCTCTCGCGAATTTCAACTCCAGTAATAAGTTGCTGGTTACTTCAAGTACGGCCATTCGCTACATCCCTCTTGTAAGTACGTCTCCGGCTACTCACCATTCGATGCGGACGAACATGCAAAGAACCACATTTCTCATATTTGACCTGACTTCGGAAGTACTGACCTTGCTAGAGTAAGAGCCTGTTCCCGAGTACTTATATCACCCTCGAGCTGAGCAGTTTCTACGGCTTCCAGCGCTTGCTTGAAGCAGGGGCCCGGTTTGTAGCCGGCCTCGATCAGATCTTTACCGCTAACCAGACGTTGGGGACGTAGTTCCTGCTCTCTAAACTCCGATAGCTTCTCGCTAACAAAATTGTAGGCTTCGGTGTATCCGTTACTGGCCAGGCAATCCAATCTATGAAGTTCCAGGTGTTCCTCGAAATGAGGCAAGCACAAGAAGCGCTTCAGAGTGCTGAGACGCATCTGCTGGACATCTTTGAAGCGCATATGGTTGGCCACCAGCGATGTGACCTGCTCAATCTCGTCATTCGGAAACTTAAGCCGCCCCAGAATCTTTCGCGTCATATCGGCACCGACTTCGGCGTGCCCAGTGAAGCGGATGCGATCGGCTACTGTGAAGGTCGGAGGCTTTCCGACATCGTGCAAAAGCACACCTAAAGAGAGCGCTGGTGTCGGTTTATCGAGTTCATCGAGCATCATGAGCACATGGGTCCAGACATCGCCTTCGGGGTGAAATTCAGGCGGCTGTTGAACTCCTTGAAAGGCCTTCACTTCCGGTAACACCTGCTCGAGAAGACCGCACTGATCGAGCAGCTCAAAACCGCGGCGCGCACCGCCCTCGGTGAGGATACGTATCAGTTCTTCCCGTACTCGTTCGGCCGAGATTTTGTTTATCCAATGTGCCTGCCGCCGAATCGCGGAAAGCGTTTCCGGTTCGATGGAAAACTTCAATCGCGCGGCGAAACGGACAGCCCGCAGCATCCGGAGGTGATCCTCTTTAAAACGGCGCTCCGGTTCACCGATCGCGCGGATGACGCGGGCCTTTAGATCGGCCTGACCTCCGACAAAATCGAAGACCTCACCCGAGAGCGGATCTTCCATCAATCCATTTACCGTGAAATCCCGACGACGTGCATCGAGTGCGGGATCGGTTTCGAACCGAACCTCATCGGGACGGCGACCATCCGAATATGCGCCCTCACTCCGGAAGGTAGCTACTTCGACGTGGATTCCGCCAGGCCGCGTGACAAGGATGACTCCGAAGTGAGCGCCGACTAACTGAGCGCCAGGAAAATAGGAGGAGATCTGCTCGGGCTTGGCGTCCGTACTGACGTCAAAATCCTTAGGTCTAAGACCCAGCAGACGATCCCGTACACAACCGCCTACCAGCAGGGCTTTGTGTCCTCGATCCTGCAGAGAACGAACGATGTTGAGCGCTAGGATCTCGGGCGTCAAACGAACTACCGAGGAAAGGGTTACCGGCCGCTGGCGGCTTTCTCCGAATCCGAGTGAACGGCCGTTTCCGCGGGATCAAGGCTGCCGACTCCGTCGAGCGACGCTGCCGCGACGGAGCTTTCGGTCACCTCACCGCTTGCGGCTGCAGCAGCGGCTTGTGCTTCCAGTTCAGCGCGCTTCAACTCTTTCTTGGAAGGGGGAGCTTGTTCGTGGCGATAATCGTGATCGTGATAACAGGTTCGGCATCTTACTTTTGCCGCGTGTCCATCGACAAGAGATACGATGGCATGATTCGTAATCCGGCGACACTTAATGCAGTGATCATCGATAATATCACCTAAACGCTTTTCGTCCATCATTAGGCACCGTCAAGGGGAGTATACCAAGGTTACGCCTTCTCTAGGCGCGGTCTGCTCGTCTGGTAAACTGTGTTTTCGCTCATTGGCCAGGTAGCTCAGGGGTAGAGCGCAGCCCTGAAAAGGCTGGCGTCGGGGGTTCGATTCCCTCCCTGGCCACCAAATTCAAAAAGAACTTACTGGCCGCCAAGAACATCGCTTTTTAGCCTGGCGAACATTGCTAGCCGAGGCTGCTTCCCCGGCTATCCACATTTCATTAGCTTCCGAAGTTCGCGGGCGGTGTCACCAGTCTTGGCAATATGCGTCTTCGCCAATTTTCGCGTGCCGCTCGGTCATTTTGATATCGGATAACCCGGAATCTTGGCCAGCTCGTAGAGCTTGTCGCTGTTCATCATGTACCAGGAAGCGCTGAGCGAACACCTAAACCCAGATTGCCGTTACCGCAATAACTGATCCTACCAGCGCGGCTGCTACGCCAAACAGGAAGAGCGGTTTTCGCTTGGTCAGTATAGCCAGAGACGAGAAGACGATCGCGACCTCCAAAAACACTTCGCCGAAGTGAAAACGATGAGCTTCGTTGCCGGTCTTCTTACGTTCCTTCTCGAACTCTCTCGCTTTCTCTTGAATTTCGGCGGTTTGGCTGGTGTACTTAGCCGCATCACTCGCATACTTGGCGAGCAGGTTGGGATCGCCTTTCGAAGCCGCCAGAGCATCGTGGGTGGCTTGGGCCAGATAGCGGCGGGTGTCCTTGCCCTGGAAATAGGCCCACTCGTCCGAGGCAAACTGCTGATTCAGGACAGTCTCGGTATTGAAATGCTGGCCGAGGACTGACACGACAGCGAGTAGCGCGGCAATGATCGCCATGGTAGCAGCGACGCGTTTATCGAAAGGATCCTGGGCATGGTGGACGTGCTCTTCTAGTTCCTCGTTGACCGACATGGTGTTTAAGCTATCACGCCTGACCGGAGGCGTAGGCGATTACGCGGGGAGAGGCAAAGATTGAGCCATTCTAGACAGCTCTCGAACAAGCTTTCGGTAATTAAGGTCGGTCAGGCTCCTGAACGGAAACCACTCTCCATCGCGCCAGGATGAGTGATACCAGCGCGAGAATATAGCCAGTTCCTCGGCCCCATTAGCGCCCGTTATCGTCCCGGTTCGTAACTTCGCTGCCAGCAGTTCGCGAATCTCAGTGTCGAGCGATTTCGTTCGCAACTCGTTCGCCAGGAAGTCGAGCGCGATAGGATCTTGCCAGTGACTTTCGAGCATGGGCCAGAGGACGAAGCGGCCTTCCTGCGAAGCACGGGTCAAAGCCACTCCGTTAAACTCATGCACTTCGCTGACAATGCGCTCGCGAAGCGCGGCAGTGGCTTTCATCCGTTCCAAGCGCTTGTGCATCTGGGCGGCTTGCTCAAACTCCATGTCTTCACAGGCGCGGTCTCGGGCGGAGGAGAGCGCCGCGATTGCGCTACGACCGTTGGTATGGAGAAAGTCTCTGACGCGGTTGGCCTCGCTGGCGTACTCTGTCGCGCTAACCGCAGTCTGGCACGGTCGCAGGCATTGCCCCATCTCGCCATAGATGCACCCCGGATGATCGGGATCGGGAGTTATAGCCTCGGCACATCGCCGGATCTGAAACAAGCCGAGCAGTTCCTGTTCGTACTGTAGGGCTGCCGCTCGACTGAAGAACGGTCCCCAAAGCGCATCGAACCTACTTTTGAAATGGGGCGGCACGCGATTGACGGTCTCGAGCCGCGGATAAGCATCTTCGCCCGTTATTCCCACAAACCATGGCATTCTCAGTTTGAGAAAGGCGAGGTAGCGATCAGGATAGTATTGTTTGGCGAGCCGGTAGAGCAAAAGGTTGAGTTCGAGGCGCGAACCTGTCGGCCAGCACTCTACCGATCTAAGTCGCTGTCGTAAACTGGCTCGAGACGCAGGTGTATCGGATACAGATGAGAGCAGGAAACGCCTGAGCCGGCGTTCCAGGTTCATGGACCAGCTAAGATGCAAAGGTGCGTCCCGAAAGCAGAGAGTGTACGCTCCTGAAACGCGTTTCAATTTGGACAGTTGCTCTCCGAGCATCGGAGAATCGGGGGTGAATCGGATTGGATTTGGAATTAACACACCCGGCCGAATTTTACACTCGAATTGTACAAGTCTGCGTCGGATACTCTCGTTTTAGGATACGTGCGGTACTTGACAGAAAGGTCTCTCAGTCTAGAATAGGTGTTATTTCGCTATGCAGGGATGTCAGCACGAGCGAACCGAGTTTCTCTACCGTCGTGATGGCGTCGAATACTTGCGATGCCTCGCGTGCGGACAAGTCTTCGAGGCGGAGGATCTCGAGTCGGTTCCAGTTTACGACGACGAAGAGCAAGAGAAGCCTAAGAAGCGTTCTTAAACGCTCGAAATCTGCTGGTTAGGCTTGTGATTCAACTAGACCTGTCAGACTTATGTCCACTCTGACCCGGGTTCCGCCATCCGATAAAAAGAGCCGGTTGAGGACGCCTCTTCAGATCGTTTCGATAGGAGGAGGAACTGGGCTTTCGACACTTCTTTCTGGTTTAAAGAGGTACGCGCGAAAGGCTCATGGCGGCACGGGCGAAAAAACACCTGAGATCGAGATCACTGCTGTCGTAACCGTGAGCGACGACGGCGGCAGTTCCGGGCGGCTGCGCCGGGATTTCGACATCCTGCCGCCCGGTGATATTCGCAACTGCATGACCGCTCTGTCAGGCGAAGAAGATCTCCTGAACCAACTGTTTCAGTACCGATTCGCCAGCGGACGAGGCTTGAAAGGCCATAGTTTCGGCAATCTTTTCTTGACTGCCATGCACCAGATCACCGGCGACTTTGCGCACGCAGTCAAGCTCTCATCTGAAATCCTCGCAATTCGGGGCCGCATCTTTCCCGCGACCGCAACAAATGTCGGGCTCGAGGCAATTCTTAGCGACGGTTCCATTGTCAGGGGCGAAAGCAAAATCAGCAAGAGCCAATGCCCCATCCAGTCTGTGCGTCTTGTGCCCAATGACTCTGAACCGCTGCCGGAAACGATCGAGGCGATTGGCCGCGCCGATCTCATCACACTCGGGCCGGGCTCGCTTTACACGAGCGTCATACCGAATCTGCTGGTTAATGGCGTGTCCGAAGCGATCCACCGCTCTCCCGCCCTGAAAGTGTACTTCGGAAATCTGATGTGGCAACCGGGCGAGACGATCGACTTCTCGGCGTCTCGTCACCTGCAGGCTCTGCATTCGCATGCCGAACGCAGTCTTGTCGATTGTGTCGTTCTCAACACAGCGCCCATACCGGCGACCCTGCGTAGAAAATATGCACGGGCTCAAGTTCAACCCGTCGAAAACGATTTTCCAAGCCTGACGAAGATGGGTGTGAAGATTGTGACTGCGGATCTGGTCTCCAGCACGGGCACGAAAGACGTAAAGATCCGCCACGATTCCGATGCGCTGGCCCGGGTCGCGATCGATTTGGCCAGCCGTTTAAGAGCTCACCAAATCAGAAAGCAAGATTTGATGGAGCAGCGTAAGAAACTTCAATGAAACAAACTGTGACTGTGGTGATTCTGGCGGCCGGGCTCGGAACACGCATGAAGTCGAGTAAAGCAAAGGTTCTTCACGAGGCTGGAGGCGACACGCTCCTTAATCAGGTGATTCGAGCAGCTCGCCACATCGCCCCGGCCGAAAACATCGTGGCCGTCGTTGGACATCAGGCCGGGCAGGTTCGCCAAAGCGTGACGGTTCCGGGAATTCGTTTTGCCGAACAAAAGGAGCAGAAAGGCACGGGCCATGCCGTCCTCTGCGCGGCCAACGAGGTTGCCTCGAAAAAGGGACAACTCCTGATTCTGAATGGCGATGGACCTCTCTTGAGAGCAGAGACGTTGTTAGCGCTCGTGAACGCTCCGAATGGGGATAATTCAGGTGGCACGCTTGTCACCACAAAAATTGGCGACCCGACTGGATATGGGCGCATCGTGCGTGACGAAGCAGACCTGATTGCCGCCATTGTCGAACAGAAGTCGGCTACCGCGGACCAATTGGGCATCCGAGAGATCAATCCGGGCGTCTATTGCTTCGCGGCTGAGCCCTTTTGGCAATTCGTATCCGAAATCAAGGCGGAGAATGCGGCCAAAGAGTATTACTTGACGGACATGGTCGAGATTTTGCGCAATCATGGCTACCCTGTCGCGCCGCTACTGGTAGAAGATGAAACCGAGTTGCTTGGAATCAACACGCGCGTCGAATTGGCGGTGGCCGATCGCATTTTGCGCGCGCGTAAAGCCGAACAGCTGATGCTCTCCGGCGTGACCATTGAGCGGCCCGAGACCGTTACGCTCGATCCCGACGTTCAAGTCGGACAAGATACGATCATCGAAGCAAACGTACAGCTTCGCGGCCTCACCCGCATAGGTGGAAATTGCCGGATAGGCACGGGTTCGGTGTTGCGCAACTGCGAAGTTTCAACAGACGTAACAATCTACCCTTACGTAATTGCGGAGGACTCGCGCTTCGCCGAGAAGTGCTGCGTCGGTCCTTTTGCGCGTCTTCGCATGGGAGCCGAAGCAGGAGCTGACTCGCGTATCGGGAACTTCGTTGAACTAAAGAAGACGAAATTCGGGGCGGGCTCGAAGGCGCAGCATCTGGCTTATTTAGGCGACGCGGTGATCGGGCAGGACGTGAACGTAGGAGCCGGGACGATCACATGCAATTACGATGGCCGGACCAAGCATCAGACGAGAATATCCGACAGCGTGTTTGTAGGGAGCAACTCTACACTTGTTGCTCCGATCGAACTCGGCGAAGGTGCTTATGTTGCAGCCGGTTCTGTGATCACGAAAGCTGTAGAGCCGGATGCTCTGGCCATCGGTCGAGCCCACCAGGTCGCAAAAGAAGGATGGGCGAAACGGCGGCGTGAGTCTGGAAGCAAGCCCACTGGTGTCCTGAGTTAGGAGTTATTAGCGGTGAAGTAGAAAAGAAATGGATATACGGAGCATCTTACAACCGTGCAGAGTGGACGAGTTTGCGCGCCCTTAGAAATGGGCAGTGAGGAACGGCAGAAGTTAAGGAGTGGGGTGAGACGTCCGACGACGGCACAGCGGTTGGCTTGCCTTCCGCGCATTGCATTGCATTGCGCGGAAGCGGCATCCACGACTTTTGGCCAATCATGATCAAGATTGCAAGCCGCTCGTTTGGACTGCTCATGCCGATCTCGTTCCGGGTAAGGTCCGACCTTCTGTGAAGCGAGCTTCGTATTCAGAACATTAGGTTATTCGTCATGTCAGATATCAGACAGGCGCGAAAAGCGCTGGTGAGGCAAATCTTCGAAGCAGCCGGCAAGACATCGCCCTCCGAGCGTCGGGCCGCCTTCAACAATAGCGAGCTCGCCGAACCGCTGGGTGCACTAGTCGACAAGGTTGCCAGGCATGCTTATGCGATCACCGACGAGGACATCAACACGGTTAGGGCGTCAGGCTTCAGTGAAGACCAGATCTTCGAGATGGTGGTGTGCGCTGCGATTGGGCAAGCCTCTCGGCAGTACGACGCGGCACTTGCGGCGCTTGACGCTGCGGCCGGAAAGGAGTAAGCATGCGGCTTCGAATCCTCGATAGCGGGCATGGTTTCGGCACCAAGCTGCTCTTCGCGCTCATTCGAACGGTCTCGCGGCAGCCGGTGCTCGACGTCGTCAAGCTGGTTAAGTATCGGGCTGACTTCTACGGCAACCCAATGCAGGGAGTGACGCATGAGGCGATGCGCGGACCCTCCACTTGGTCTGTCGGCGATCGCGAGTTGATGGCTGCATTCGTCGCGAAGACCAATCAGTGCGAGTTCTGTGCGAAGGCACATGCGGCCGTCGCGCAGAGGGCATATCGCGACGGGAAAACGGTCTCCGCTTTGCTCTCGGATCTCGAGACCGCAAGCATCGGGGAGCCATTACGGGCAACGCTGCTCATGCTGGGCAAGCTGACACGCGAGCACGCGGTAGATGCAGATGATATGCGAGCAGTCCTCGCCGCCGGTGCTTCGCGCCAACAGATCGAGGATGCGCTCGCGGTCTGTTTCTCGTTCAATGTGATCGGGCGGTTGGCCGATGCCTTCGGATTCTTCGTGCCTGGTCCCGAGGCCTTCGACGCCGGTGCGAAATATCTCCTGACGCGCGGGTACCGCTGAGCACGCTCGAAATCCAGGACTGTCGCTCAAATGACGGTTACTGAGTCCCGCGGTTGGCGACAGCCTGGAGCTTCTGCAGAATCACCGCATAGCGGCGGCCGGTCTCGATCATCTCGGCATCATTCCCGCCGAGCCGTTCGTTCGCCTCCCGCAGGTGGTCCAACGTCTTCTCGATCGCACTCACCAGCAATTCAACCTCGCCCGCATCAAAGCTTGGAAGGGGTGTCATCGAACGCCATTATGTCAGCCAGGGCAAAGTTGAGTAAGACCGAGGGGCGGTATCATCGGCGTGATCGGAGGTCCCGCTTGAAATTCCAACAGCCGCGCAGTGGAAGGTCCGCTCTGCTTTTCAAGACTCTTACGTACTGGCTGGCTTTCGCATCGCTCGTCTCCGCGGGATGGCAAAACGAACCGGGTCCATCCCGCGAGGATCGTACCGTTCGTGAGCGGGCGGACGCTCTGATCGCGCAAATGACGCTTGAGGAGAAGATCGGCCAGCTGAGTCAATTGTTCGTTCTTGGCGCGCCCGCACCTGTCGAGGATGCCGCCGCCAAAGGTCAGGTAGGCTCTCTTCTATTTGTCACAGACCCAGCTGTGATCAATCGCCTTCAGCACCTTGCGGTGGATCGATCCCGGTTACACATTCCTTTGATCTTCGGGTTCGATGTGATTCATGGATTCCGGACCATTTTTCCGGTTCCGATCGCGATGGCAGCGTCCTGGGATCCAAAAGTGGCGATGCGAGCGCAGACGATTGCCGCCGAAGAGGCCCGCTCTGTCGGGATCGCCTGGGCTTTTGCGCCGATGCTGGATATCGCCCGCGATCCGCGCTGGGGACGCATCGTGGAAGGAGCGGGAGAAGATCCATATCTCGGCTCCGCAATGGCAGCGGCTCAGGTTCGCGGCTTTCAAGGAGACTACGTTGGTTCGCCCAATCATGTATTGGCTTGCATGAAGCATTTTGCGGGTTACGGCGCAGCCGAAGGTGGACGCGATTACGACGCGTCTTACATATCGGAGACACAGCTTCGCAACGTATATCTTCCACCTTTTCACGCTGCGGTCGAAGCCGGCGTGGGCTCGGCCATGAGCGCCTATATGGATCTGAACGACGTCCCAGCTACCGGGAATGCATGGCTGCTGCACGACGTTCTGCGAGAAGATTGGCATTTCCGAGGGTTCGTAGTCAGCGATGCGGATGCTGTCAAGAGTCTCCAGACCCATGGCTTTGCGAAAGATGCTTCGGAAGCAGCAGTTCGCGCCCTGAACGCAGGTGTAGATATGGAAATGGCGATTGGTTCGACCGCTTATTCCGCGTATCTTGCGAGCGCCGTGAAGAGTGGTCAAGTCACGCTTCAGCAGATCGAGGAGTCCGATCGCCGGATTCTCGAAGCCAAGATCCGGCTTGGACTTTTCGAGCACCCCTATGTCGACGAGGCACGGTCACAGCAGGTTTTGAGCTCACCCGAGCACCGCGAGGAGTCGCGGCTATCGGCAGAACGTAGCGCCGTGCTACTTCGGAACGAAGGCCGATTACTGCCGTTGCGTGCAGGGGCCCATCGCAAGATTGCAGTGATAGGACCGCTGGCAGATTCGAAAATGGACACGCTCGGGCCTTGGGCTTTTCAACAAAATTTGGCGGAGACCGTTACGGTTCTCGCCGGCTTACGTCAAAAGCTTGCCGATAGAGCCAAAATCAGTTACACACCAGGGGTTCAGATCAGCCGCAAGTTTCCTTCCTTCTTCGATCAGATCTTTAGATTGAAGCCGCAGCCGGTTTGGACTTCGGGACAAGCCCAGGAAGAGTTCAGACGAGCTGTAAGTATGACGCAGTCCTCCGATCTGACCCTACTCGTTCTAGGAGAAGCTCAGAACATGAGCGGAGAGGCAGCCTCGCGCCAATCGCTCGAGCTTCCGGGCGATCAGGAGCGACTGCTCGAGGCGGTTGTCGGTACCGGCAAACCGGTTGTGCTCGTATTGCTGAACGGGCGGCCGCTAAACCTAAGCTGGGCTTCGCAGCACGTTCCGTCCATATTGGAGGCTTGGTACCCGGGGACGCGAGGAGGAGACGCCGTGGCCGATTTGCTTTACGGAGACGCTGTTCCCGGCGGGAAGCTGCCGTTCAGTTGGCCCCGCAATGTGGGGCAAATCCCGATCAATTACGCCCATAACACCACGCAGGCGCCCGAAAACCAGGGAAAGCGTTACTGGGAGGAAGAAAGCACTCCGCTTTACCCGTTCGGTTTTGGGCTGAGCTACTCGAGGTTCCAGGTTTCTCATCTCGCCCTGAATCGCACGCAGATAAAAGCAGGGGACGTTATTGAAGTGAGCGCCGAGGTCGAAAATAACGGAGCTGCCCTAGCCGATGAAGTGGTTCAGCTCTACATTCATCAACAGTCCGGGAGCGCTTCGAGGCCTGTACGCGAGTTGAAGGGCTTCGAACGAATCACGCTCCAGGCACACGAGAGAAAGACAGTGCACTTCTCGTTGGGGAAGCCGGAGTTGAGTTACTGGAGCGCGGCCAAGAAGACTTGGCTAGAAGAGCCGGCAAATTTTGACGTGTGGGTTGGGGATGATTCTACTGCTTCACTCCACTCGACCTTCATGATTGTTGAATGACCAGCATGGAATGACTTGGAGTTTGTTGAAGAAACCCCCGGGGACGTTCTCAGCGCGCCAGACTTTGTCTTGAAAGTGTACCTAATGATCAGACCGGGCGTTGACAAAAAGGTCGTTGAACTTAGTGAAGAAAGTATCATAGCCGCCGTTTGCCTCGGCAAAGCGCAGCGGCTTTACGCGTTCGACAGAGATCTCGGTCGCGTCAGGCGAGTTCCGCAGGATATCCATGGTCTCTGTAATGAAGTCTTTGAGCGGCATTGCTATCGGATCGTTGGCTTGCGCCGGCCCCGTCAGCTCCGTCTGGACATAAGGCGGAATAATTTCTATAACCTCGACGGCGGTGTCCTTGAGCTGATACCGCAATGACTGTGTGTAAGAGTGGATTGCTGACTTAGTGGCACAGTAGGTGGGGTACAACGAAAGTGGAAGAAAGGCAAGCCCGGAGGAAACAGTCATTATCGCAGCCCGCGGCTGAGACAGGAGCTGCGGAAGCAGCGCGGCTGTCAAACGGATCGGGCCGAGCAGGTTCGTCGCAATCATTGCCTCCCCATCCCCTATGTCGCACGCCTGCAATGCTTCTGTTCGCATGATTCCGGCGTTGTGGATCACCACATTTAGAGCCGGGTAGTCGCTCTTGATCTCGTCTGCAAAGCTTCGAATCGAGTCAGCGTTTTCGATATCGAGTACCGCCGACTTCATGCCTGGATTCGCTGCCGTGGTCTGATCGAGCGTTGCCTTGCGCCGGCCGGCGATGATGACCTGATTACGCTCCGCCTGAAAAGCCTCTGCAAGCGCGCGCCCGATACCGGAGCCGCCGCCTGTAATTAGGATCGTATTGCCGCTCAGTTGCAAAGGCTTCTCCTCAGTTCTGCCCGTAAGATGAAGGCCGATGTCGGAAAGAGTCATGCCTTTGCGAAGTAATTAGGAACGATCGCCGCACTCTTTTCCTCTGTGGGCCCAGCATGGAGAAGGCTGGTCGAATAGATCTCTTGCGCGGGGGCAGTTGCTCGAACGAGAATGACATGCCTCTGGAGGCTGCAGTATCTCGCGAGTTCTCCATCAGCCAGGGGTTCGCACGCCGCAAACTTCTGTAATGAACAACACCGCAACTAAAACGATTGCGGAAGTTGGTGCACGTATAAAGGCTTTCAAACGTGAAGCAAGATGCCTCCGCGGCATGTCGATCAATTTTAAACCAACTTAGTTCCGCACTCAAAAATGCTTTTCAGAGAGACCCCTCAGCCGTTCCGCAGCCGACTCGGCCGTAATGTCACGCTGAGGCGAGCCGAGCATTTCATACCCGACCATGAACTTGCGCACGGTCGCCGAACGCAGCAGCGGCGGATAATAGTGCGCGTGCAGATGCCATTCTTCATGCGCCTGACCGTCGGTGGGCTGCTGATGAAAGCCCATCGTGTAGGGGAACGAGATTTGAAACAGGTTGTCGTAGCGAGTCGTAATACGCTTTAGGATGTCGGCCAACGCCGAACGCCCCACCGCGTCCAGTCCCTCGAGCGAGGGCGTGTGATGCTTCGAAATGACCAGAGTCTCAAAGGGCCAAACGGCCCAGAATGGCACAACCGCTGCAAAACCATCGTTCTCGCAAACCAGACGTTCCCCCGCCTGCAACTCGAGCTGCAAGTAGTCGCAAAGCAGGCATGTATTCTTGCGTTCGAAATACGCCTTCTGGCTCGCCTGCTCTTTCACCATCTCGTTCGGTAGCGATTCATTCGCCCAAATCTGACAGTGTGGGTGCGGATTGCTCGCCCCCATCATCTCGCCGCGATTTTCAAAGATCTGCACCGACTTCACGAACGGTATCTCACCGAGCGCGCGGTACTGGTCGATCCAGACATCGACCACTTTCTCCAGGTCCGGAACGCTCATGCGTGAAACGGTCAGGCTATGGTCGGGCGAAAAGCAAGCCACACGGCAAATTCCTTTTTCTGATCTCGCGACCAGCAATCCGCGTTCGTCGATAGCGCCTTCGGGCACATTCGGCTGCAGCGCCGCATAGTCGTTGTCAAAGACGAAAGTCGACGTGTACGGAGGATTCCGTGCTCCACCTGCCCGCGCATTGCCTGGGCAAAGATAGCAGGACGGATCGTAGTGAACCTGCGCGGCGGTCGAGACCGGTTCCACTTGCCCCTGCCACGGCCGCTGCGTACGGTGAGGCGAGACTAGAATCCACTCTCCGGTGAGCGGGTTGAAGCGCCGGTGCGACTGCTCTTTCAGGTTGATCAACGAGCCTCCTCAAAGGCATGCTCTAAGGTAAGAGATGCTTAACTAGCGGACGAGATGATCATATCGAGAGCCGCTACCAGGATCCATTTCATGAATCTTTCGCGCCTTCTTGGCCACTTATCTCTTGTTCTCTTCACTAGCCTGTGCGTTAATGCAGCGGAGATTGTCGCCGTTACCGATTACACGAATTACAACATCGGAGGTCAGGTTCGAGTTCGACTGCAGCCATCCGTACATGGCTTCGCATCGATTCGATATGCAGGCGAAAACCAGCCGATTGTCGAAAATGTCGAGGTCGCCGGTCCAGATTATCAACCTTTATGGGCTATCCCCGCCGGTGCACGCACCGGACGCTATCTGGTCGATATCCGTACGGCAAACGGCTCCCAAGCTCAGAATGCCACGTCGTTCGCGGTGCACAGGCAACTCGTGAAAGTAATGTCGGTCGATCTCGATAAGACGTTCTACACGGTCGGGGACAGCATAAATCCCCGCATTGTAGTCAAGAATCTTTCCGATCAGGCGCTAACCGACATACAAGTGGAATTCGAGCCGTATACCTATCCCTGGATCGCTCCTGAACCGGATGATCCGCCTCATTGGAAGACCATTGTGGCGCCATCTTTGTCGCTTGCTCCCGGCCAAGAGCAGGCGTTCAACGTCACGAAAGCGACGGTTGCCAAGGTTGAAAAGAATCAGCCCGAGGCCCTCTACTACTCTGTGGTGATCCGCAACAGCAAGCACCCGGACCGCATTTACGATCTCGCTTTTGCTCTGCCTGCCTTCACGGTCCCGCCGAATAAGATCTTCCCCAAGCAGTATCCGTTTCTGTACCAATATTGGCACTTAGCTGAGGTGCCAAAGTCGGAGTCGTACCGCAATTTTTATCCGCCTCAATTTGTATCGGACACCGTCTTGTTCGACACGAGCCATACCATGTTTCCCGCAGGTGTTCCCGCGCAACTGAAGTTTTCGGTCAAACCGGAGGCCGGTCCCGCCTGGAGCGCCGCGCACATCCGGGCCCGCGTTCTGGATCGGCAAGGGCACGAAATCGAAAACGGAGAGGTGACTGGCACAGTGGCAGGCGCCCATCAATTTACGGCGAAAGCGCTCGAGCCCGGTTTGTACACGCTACGCGTTTCTGTTGAGACGACCGGCGCGGCCGAGATCGCCCGCAATCAACTGGAATTCGCAGTTAACAAGCTCCCCAAATCGATCCTGATCTTCCTCGCGCATCAGGACGACGACACGGCGCATCCGGCTCTGATCCGTGCTGCCGTCGAAAACAAAATCCCGATTCATTTTGTCTACCTGACGGGCGGGGACGCAGGCGGCTGTGATCGCTTCTACATGCACTCCTGCGATGCCGCGCGTGCGATGGACTTCGGCGAAGTGCGCATGGGCGAAGCTCGCGCGTCGCTCGGACACCTTGGCGTTCCAGCTTCTAACATCGAGTTTCTCGGTCTACCCGATGGCGGTCTCGAGCAGATTTGGTATCACCACAGAACGTCTGCGGATCCATATTTGTCGGTCTTGCTCGCCAGCGATCACTCCCCGTATCGTGAAGCCGCGATCCCCAACCTGCCATATGCAAGTGAGGCCATAGTTTCCGTCATAAAGAACTACATCACCAAGTACAACCCGGAGATGATCGTCACGGGCCATCCGGACGAACGGCACGTCGACCATCGAACGAACAATTGGCTGACGGTGAAAGCCATGCAGGAACTGCTGCGCGAAGGAAAGCTAAACCGCGACACTGAGCTCTTAGTGGACGTTTCTTACGGCGCCAAAGCCGGCAGACACGCGCCATATCACTTCGAAAAAGACACGTTCTTCGCCTCAGGCGAGGCCGCGAAGCTCGGCCAGGAATCACTTTGGTACTACCAATCGCAGGATGGCAATCATCAGCAGGCCGAAATCAAAGACTTTATGCAGTTACCGCGAACCGAAGCGTATCCGCACTTCCGGATTCTGGATTGGTCCCAACACGAGGGCTGGAACAAAGAGGCGGAAGGCAAATAATGCTGTCACGCAAAACCCGGATAGAAAGTGATCCGGGTTTTGTGAATATTTAGTCCGCTTTAGAAGCTAGCTTTCAGACCGAACTGAATGTTGCGTGGATCATTTCGGGTTCCATAGACCTGGCCGAAGGTCCCTCCGCAATATAAACACGTATTGAAATTATAATTGCCGCCGAAGATCGGATGGTTGAACACGTTCAGGAAATCGCCCCGCAACTGGACGCGGAAGCGTTCCGGTCCAAAGGACTTAGCTACTGACATATCCAGATTCTTGGTCCAAGCCTCACGAAGGGAAGGTATGCGAATCGGGCTGTTCCCCAATCGGGATTGCCCATCCGTATTGGCGAATGCATCTGGATTGATCCACTGGTCCGGAGTTTGATGCTGCGGAACAGGATTGCCAATCAGGTCCGGGGTCTGCTGGCTCGGGAATCCATAGGAGTTACTAAGCGGCGAAGTGTAATCATTGAAAATACCGAAAATCGGAAAACCGCTCGATAATCGAATGTTCGATGATAACTGCCAATTGCCTAATATGGCTTTGACGGGCGCGGGCGCGCTGCTTCCCCATTTCTTACCGACTCCATAAGGCAGGTCATAGACCCCCGCCACCGCGAAGCTATGGGGTTGATCGTGAGTGCTGACCGCATAATCGAGTCTCGTATTGTAAGAGTCACGCCAAAGGTTCCCAATCGACCAGCCGACCAGATCTTCCGAGCCATCATCGAGCGCCTTCGACCATCGATAGGTAACAATGGCACTCAAACCATTGCTGAAGGAATGATTGTATTTCAAGTCGAGAGCGTTGTAGCTCGAGGTCGCACCCGGCAGGGAACGCGTCAGATTTAAGTTGCCGAACTCCGGGTACGGCAGCAGAAGCTGGTACTGCGAAACCTGCTGACCCGATAGGCCGCTGTTCGGGTTTGTGATCACGCCATAGAAAGGATTGTTGACTTGCGATTGCAGGTAACCGTTTCCCAGAGCCAAGTCGCCCGTTGGAAGCTGGTTGATGTTGATGTTCGGATTCCCGTAAAGCAACTTGCGGCCATTCACTCCGGTGTATCCCATCTCGAGTATCGAGTGTGAACCGAGCTGATACTGCAAATCGAAGCTCCATTGCTCGACATAGCCTACTGGATGCGAGCCCTTTAACCACATCTGACCGACGCCCAGACCCACGTAAGTGTTCAGTCCTTGCGAGCTTCCCGTTTGCGGGTTGAGCCCGTTTAGGAAAGGCGTGCTGATCGGCGTGGTCGGAACATACCCGGCAGCATTCAGCGTGCCGTACGAAGTTGTATTGGAGCCATACCCTAGGAATTGGCCCGGAAAATCGAAGCTGATCATTGCGGAAGTTGGCGTGTAGAAGATACCTGCGCCCGCCCGCACAACCAGCTTATCGGTCGCGCGATAGGCGATGCCGAGGCGTGGTGCGAAGTTGGTGTTATCCGGCGCCCAGCCATAACGATGGTTTTTATCTGCGTACTCAAATCCGCCGTGCACGACGAACCCTAATTGCGAGCTAATTGGGTTGACTACTGTAGGATCGAACCATGCGAGGCGGTTATACCGCTCGGTGGCCGGCCGCTGGTTTTCATATCGAAGCCCAAGATTAAGAGTCAGCCGCGAAGTAACGCGCCACTGATCCTGCACATAGGTGCCATAAGCATGCTGGCTCATGGCCGGCAAAGCATTTTGATTGGAAGAAACGTCACCCACACCTAGCAGTAGTGATGCGATGGAATTTCCGCTTACCGTGGAAGCGTTCGGAGTGGCTTGGCAAGGACCGCTGCCGGGTCCTGCGTCACATGCTGTCAGGTAGCTGCCGCTGTTTACGGATCCTATTCCAAACTGCTCGTTGTTGATCAGAAATATGTCGTAGTTTGCGCCGAACCTCAGTGTATGATTCGAAAACTGCTTGCTCAGGTTTACTTGCGCGGTTTCGGAATATCGGACATACCGGTTGTAGTTGTAAGGCTGTGCTCCCAGGCTTGCGTACTGATCCACTCCGATATTCGGCAGAACATCGGCTGACTGTCCAAATAGAGCGGGATTCAAACCAATTGTTGCGGGACTCGATTTCCCGAGTATGGTGGGGTTTTGCGCCTCATGCCAACGGCTGTATCCGATATAAGAATTGATGACCCACGTCGGGCTCGGCGTGACCGTGTCGTTCACGACAACTTGAAATCCATTGTCACTATTCGCGTAATTGTTGTCCGCGCCGTTGCAGAAGAAACATGGCGCCGCCTGTGTTTGACGAACTCTATCCGCCATGCGGACAAACATGCGGTGCTTTTCGTTCTGTGCCCAGTCGACGCGCCACTCGAACTTATCGTTCGTAATAGTGCCCGCTCCTTGCGCGATGTAATTGTTCAGATCGTTCGGCCCTTGGCTTGGGCGATTCGGCAATGGATATAGATTTACGATTTTCTGCCCTGTCGAGTTGAACAGGTTCGAGGGAACCTTGTTGCCGGCAAACGGAGTGCGCGTATAGTACGTATTGCCTTCGGCGTCAGTGACCTGTGTCGTTGTGAAAGGGTTATAGATAGTCAGCGGATCCCCGTTGGCGTTGAGCGATTGCGAGAAATCCCCGCTTCGTTCCAGGGCGGTAGGCACAGTTTGCAGACCACTGCTTTCCGTATCGTGCTGTCTCAATCCCTCATAAGCCCCGAAGAAAAACAGATTGTAGCGTTTTAAAATCGGCCCGCTCAGGTTGCCGCCGAATTGGTTTCTCTTCAACTGACCGCGCGGCTGGTCGAATTCGTTATTGGACCAGCTATTCGCATCCAGCGCGGAATTTCGCAGGAAGTCGTAAAACTCTCCGTGAAACGAGTTCGATCCGCCCTTGGTAACCAGCGTGACAACACCCATACCGGATCGTTCGTACTGAGCATCATAGACGTTCGTGGCAACCTGCTGTTCTTGCACGGAGTCGTTTATCGGTGAAACCATGAGGCCGCCCCAGTCCATGGCTGTTGAAGGTGCGCCATCAATCAAAATTTGAGCTTCTCCGGTTCGGCCACCGTTCAAACCAAATTGGCTGAAGTTCTGGTCGAAGGTCTGCGAACGTGAGGTCATCCCACCTTGCCCTTCGGTCGTGCCGGCAAGTGAGAAAACGAAGTTCAGAGGACTTCGCGTATTATTCGGCAGCGCTTCGATCAGTTGACTGTCCATGGTCACTGAGTTGTTGGCCGTTTGGGTATCGACAAGGACCGTTTCCCCCGTCACCTCAACTTTCTGCTGAGTATTGCCAACCTGAAGAGAGACGTCCACAATCGCGGAGGTTTCGGCGCGAAGCAACATGTTGGACCGAACGAATGTCTTAAAACCTTGCGCATCCACCGACACTTCGTAAGTTCCGGGTGTTAGATTGTCAAACTTGTAAGTGCCATCGTTTGTCGTGCTGTAGTCACGCACGTCATGCGTGTCCATGTTTGTAAGATGGACTTTCGCCCCTGTCGCAACTGCTCCCGAAGGATCCGTTACAGTGCCGGCGATCGAAGCAGTAAATGTCTGCGCTAACGTGTACTGGTATCCGACAAACGTGACTGTTGCCAAGAACAAAGTAACAATTTTCCGTAGGGTTAACGGCCAATTCACCCGCTCAACTACTTGGAAACTCATAAACTGCCCCCCAATAACAAAAATTTCGCAAACAAACTCAAACTGGGACTAGAGCGCGAGTAATAAACTTCGCTACTGGGCGGCGCCACTCTCCGTCGGCAAAGCAAACGCGACATAACTTCCGCCACTGTCTTCGCCCGACTTCCCGCCGCCTGCCCCAATCACCACATATTCTCGTCCAGCTACTTCGTAAACAGCCGGAGTGGCATTCCCGCCCGCCGGCAGCGTGTACTCCCAAAGCACGTCGCCCGTCGCTTTGTCGAACGCTCTCATCTTGCGATCGTGCGTTGTTGCCCCGATGAACAATAAGCCGCCCGCCGTCACCACACCGCCTCCATAATTTTCCGAACCGGTGTCGTGCATACCCTGTGCAGCCAAAGCGGGGATCTCCCCAAACGGCTTCTTCCAAACATACTTTTTCGTATTTAAGTCGATTGCGTTGAGCGTGCCCCAAGGCGGCTTCACCGCCGGATATCCGTCCGGGTCCAGAAACTTGTTATATCCATCGATCCCATACTTCAACGGCGATTGGTTCATCACCTTCTGGTGTTCCGCTCCATCGAGCGGCTCATCCTTACCCGTCATCAGGTACTCTGCGATGACTTTCACCGCACCGGCTCCCAATCGCCCAAATCCAGGCATCCGTCCGCCGCCATGCTCGACCATGCTCGTCACCTGCTCTCGCGTGAGCCTGGAACCGATATCGATCAGCGACGGAAACTCCGGCGGACTGCCGCGTAGGTCCGGCCTGTGGCAGCCCGAACAATTCTGCCGATAGAGTGTCGACCCACTCATCACCTCGTTGGCCAGGCTTCTTGGAACCAACCTCAAGATCCAAGCCATCTCATTGGAGTTCACGTACAAGATGCCTGTCTTCGGATCCCATGCGGCGCCGCCCCACTCACCGCCTCCGTCAAAACCCGGGAAGATCACTGTCCCTTGCAGACTGCCCGGCGTGAACTGTGGACCGCTCCGTACCTTCTCGAATTGCGCTAGAACCGCTGCATGCGCTTCCGGGGTCCGATCGGTCAGGATATCCGGAGTTAGCTGCTGCCGCGCATAGGGCGCCGGTTCGGTCGGAAGAACCTGCGTCGGGGATGTTACCTCGCCCTCCACATCGCTCTTTGCTGCCTCGATTTTCCGAAGTGGAACCAGCGGTTTGCCAGTCAACTCATCGAATAGCCAGACGTATCCGTATTTCGTGATCTGCGCAATCGCGTCCACCGTCTTTCCGTTCTGCTTCACTCGTACGAGCGTCGGAGCAGCAGGCAAATCGCGGTCCCAAATATCATGTTTAACGAGCTGGTAATGCCAGAGCAGTTTGCCTGTCTCGGCATCCAGCGCCAGCATACAGTTGGCAAACAAATCGTCCCCGAGCCGGTTTGCTCCATAAAAATCGAATGACGCCGAACCGGTCGGAGCCAAGACCATGCCGCGTTTCGCGTCAAGCGTCAAGCCGGACCACGAGTTCGCGCCGCCGATTCGGGTGTACGCGTCTTTCGGCCAGGTGTCGTATCCGTACTCGCCGGGCAAAGGAATCGTATGGAAAATCCAGCGCATCTTTCCTGTACGGACATCGAACGCGCGAATGTGTCCAGGTGCCGCCGGCAGATCCTCCGCCACTAACGACCCCTGAATCAGCAAGTCTTTATAAACTACGCCAGGGCTTGTCGCCTGAATGGTCAAGTCCTTTGCGCCCGCGCCAAGACCCTCGTGCAGATCCAGACGCCCGTTTTCTCCGAACTCCGCAATAGGTTTGCCCGTTTTAGTGCTCAGCGCGTATATATATTGGTCGATGCCAACGAAAATACGCCGGGCATCGCCATCGCCCCAGTAGACCAGCCCTCGATTGCGCTGCCTCTGGCCGATGCCTTCACCGCGATGGGCATCGAAGTCCCATAGCATCTTCCCCGTCGCAGCGTCCAGCGCAACTACCCGCAGGCGCGGCGTCGTTGCATACATCACTCCATCGAGCACCAGCGGGTTGCACTGCATCTCTGAGCCATGGAATTCGTCTCCCGAGTCGAACTGCCACGCGCGTTCCAGGCTCTTCACGTTCTTGCAATTGATCTGGGCGAGTGGCGAATAGTGCATGCTACGCTCGCCTCCCGTTACGGACCAGTTTTGACCCTTTTCTTGAGCTTGCTTCTCTGGTTTGGGCGCGCCGAAAAGCAACAGTCCTAGTAGCGAGAACACAAAAGTCGCACCAGAGATTGTCAGTCTGATGTTCATGGTTTCCATGCTAGGTCGGACGGCTTCACGCCCTTCGTATAGGTCTCCGACAAGTAGGAATGCGGATGATATTCGCCCACGAGAGAAACGTCAGCTTTTTTCGGAATCTCTTTATCTAAACCAATTGTCCAGTACGCCGCATTGACCAGCAGACGCCTGAGAGCCTCACTCTCGAGATCATCGGCTGCTCCCATGGTCGAGACGAAAACACGCGCGGTTTTGCCCTGGTCCCCGGTGAAATGATTCGTCCATGCAACCGGCATCATCGGATCGTTTACCTTGCCCGGGACCGGAGGATCGTTTGGATCGAGGCCCGACAAGACTTGCCCCAGCAGCAACGGCCGGCAACTGCTCTGCATCGGCAGCCGAATCTCATACACCTCGGTGGGTACCCAGATCTCGCCACTCTTGATGCCGCGCAGAATCACGTCGCCCTCCGCACCGGGAGCGAAAAACGCCCGCGTGCTCTGCTTCCCATGCGCGCCGTGATGCGCCACCCAGGTTTCCCCCAGTATTTTGCGCCCGAAACCGCCTTCCCAGCCCGGAACTTTGCTATCCCACGAATATCGTTCGTAAGTCTTGCTCGTCCTCAGCTGAAGCGGGTGCGTTCCCGTACGAATCGCCAGAATCGGCCGGCCACTTTGCGCATAATCAACCAACATCTTCACCTGATCGTCCGGCAGATCTCGCCAGCGCATAAACAGGACCAGCAAGTCTGCCGTTTTCAAGATCTCCAGCCCTGGCAGATCCCGGTTCTGATGTGGATCGATGGTCCCGTCCGGATCGAGCGGAAAGAGCACGGTGCACTTGAAGCCATGCCGCAATGCCAGGATCTTCGCCAGTTGCGGAAGCGCTTCTTCGGAGTGATACTCGCCATCGTCGCCCGCGATGAACACAATGTGCTTACCGTGTCCAGGTCCGTGCGCCCCTTGGTATGTGACCGTCTGCGCGTCCAGCCGCGATCCGGCCGACCAAGCTAGCACGCTGAAAGCGACTACTTGAGAGCAAACATACAAAGCCCTGCAAAGCAGAGCTCTAAACCGCGACAAATCTAGGAAAGGCGAGACTGGCATCAACTCGGATGGTTGTACCTATGTGTAATGCGAAATCCACACCCGTGTCAACACCAAAGTTCATCCGCCTGAATTTCTATTTACGTTCCTGAACTTCATCACGAGGAAACCGCGCAGAAGCAGAGAACAGAAGCCTTGCAAAGGTCACTGTTAGACAGCAGCAAGGACTCGGCTTGCCATCGCAAGCGTATTAACGTAATCGGATCGCGAAACGCTTAGACCTGGCGGCCCACACCGCCCTCCCTCATGACTCAACTTCGATTAGGCGACCTTGAAGCTAACACACGACTATTGCGCCGCGTCAGGAGCGAGGCACAACCGATTCAGAGCCCGTATTGTTGCCGATCGTGATCGAAACAGTCACTTTCTTTGTGCTGTCCAGCGTCACCGGCGAACCCTCGGCTTTGAAACAATAGCTACCGTTGGTCAAAGCTAGAATGTGTACCTGCAGCGCGACCCCGTCGATCGTGCCTTTATAGACGTAATCGCCTTTCATGCTACCGTGCTTCAGCTGCTGGAAGGAGCCGGCTGGAATCGTTGCACTATAACTGCCAATCTGAAACGTCACTGCGTCGGCGAGCGGATTAATTCCGGTGCTTCCGCTGCCCAAAGTGAATTCGGCATTTAATTCAAATTTGCCGGATTCGCCTGGAATGGTCAGCTTGGCGGTGAAAGAGGCGAACGGCACAGTTTCGCTTTGCAGTTCGAAAGCGCCGATATCGCAAGCCGGCCCTTGCGGCCGAGTGACACCGCGCTGATCGGTCGCTACCCGATTGCCAGAGGCATCGGTGCAGCTGGCCACTGGAATCGCATCTACCGCAGGGCTGCCAGTGAGCAGCGCAATGGTCTGAGTTGGCCCTCCATTGTTCTGCAGCCCTTGCGGGTCGAGCCCGGCAGCTATATTGTTTTTATCCGTCGCCGCAGTGAATAGGGCCGTGCAGCTTGCATCGTCGGAAAGGTTATATCCCAACGAGGTAGCCGACCCTGATAGGCTGCAATTGCCACCGCGGCTGTTCGCCAGGATCGTGCTTTTCGCTGTAAGCGTACCGGAGCTCTCGATGCTGCCACCAAAGCCGGCAGTTGCATAGTTGCCCCAAAACGTGCTGTTGATCACCGTGAGGGTACCACTGCTGTATATTCCGCCACCGGTGTAGTGGTCCGCCGCATTACTTGAGAACGTGCTGTTTGTCACCGTGAGTTTACCGTCGTTATCGATGCCACCTCCGTCCGCTGCGCTGTTGCCCGATATCGTGCTGTTCCTCACCGTGAGTATGCCGGCAACGCTGTTGTAGATGCCACCACCAGCGCCTCCACCGTCGCCCTGCGCGGAGTTGCCCGATAGCGTGCTATTAGTCACCGTGAGTGTACCGTTGTTGAAGATTGCGCCCCCGAAGCCTTGATTGGTACAGCACGCATTGTTATTTGAGAGCGTACTGTTGGCCACGATAAGCGTACCGCCATCGTTGTGGATGGCCCCACCGCCGTAGAGACTGCCACTGACGTAAAGGAAATCCCCGTTCTCAAGAGTCACGCCTGAGATCACGACGTTCGCACCTGGACCGATATAAAATATAGGCGCCGTATTCGATCGTGCCGTTACTGATGGCGAGTTGCGACGCGCCGGGACCGCTAATCGTCAGGTTTGTTGCGCCTATTGAAAGCGTGCTGGCAAGCTCGATCGTTCCGGTGACACTGAACTGAATCACGTCGCCCGAAGCAGCAGTGGCTATATTGTCCCGCAGCGAGCCTGGGCCGCTGTCGTTGGTATTCGTGACCATCAGCGTAGCTCCAGGCAAGGGCATGTCCCCGGCTAGAGCCAGCACCAAGGCGACCAGGCCCAAATAAGGAACTCGACAATGGCGTTCCGTCTGGTTTTTCATCGCAAATCTCCTGTTTGTACTCTTTAAAAGCAATACTACACGGGTCTCAGCACTACAGCAAGGCGGGACCGGGCTACCGCACGCAATGCTGATGCGGATACGCCTACTTAGCAGGCTTAGCCGAAATTACTGCATTGACTGCTTCTGACTGGAGGGTGGAACCAAACCTTTGATTCGAAGATACGTCACTATGTTGCCGTAGTGCTCCATGGTGTGACTGATGTTGAAGTTTAGAATGCTCAGCTTAGGCGCATCATGTCCGAAGAACTTGATCATATCGGCCGCGTGAGCATCCGTCATGCTGCTGTAGGCTTGATCGCAATAGGCAAACCCGTCTTTCAATGCTTGAATGAGGTCGGCCTTGCTCGTCTTGCTTTTCTCGATTCCCGGAGGCTGTTTGTTGTCTCCAACGACGGCTGCGCAAAATTCATATTGAGCGTCGGCAACATGCCCGATCAGTTGACCGAAGCTTCGAACCGTCGATACCGGTTTAAACGAATAGTTTTCTTCCGGCATCTCTTCAGCCGATTTCAGCACATCGTCCTTACTCATACCGTACATGTACTTCGCGGCAGCGCTCAAAGGACCGGCAGCTCCTGCGGAACTCGGTGTACCCGATTGCGCGAAGGCTTGCATACCTGCCACGCTGAGCGCCAGTAACAATTTCTTCATGTCGAACCCCTTCTCGTTATCTTCAACGACAAATAGAAGTATCGGTAGTCTTACCTGTATTGTCAAGGTTGGCTTCCGCGGCGCGAGAGAAATGCTCCTATTGCAGAGCCCAATCGGTCAGGTCAGGACCACGATCTTTCCACCCGCCTTGTTCTCCTCCATGCAGCGATGCGCCCGGTTGGTCGCAGAGAAACAGCTTCATGACGGCATCCGTATCGGATCGATTGGAGACATCTTGCCCACCTGCGCGCAAGGGGCGTCGCGCCGAGGTTAAGCCAAAGTAACACTGTCCAACCGGCGATTGTTCGGTAGTTCATCTCGTCAACTGTCACATCCGGCGACCGGTCAGCGCGTTTATAGCTTGCGGCCGGGGAACGCATCTACTCCCTTCCCAAAAACTACCGGTCTAACCAAATTCTTCCTCTCTTGAAGCACCGCCCAAAGCAGGCAAGTGCAAGCGCGCCGAACATGAACGCGCAACTTGCCGGTTCCGGTATCGGCGTCGCAGAAAACTGGATCGGAAGCTCGGAATGCGCGAAGCCCAGTCCTCCGTCGGTGAACGGCGGTATCGAGAAAAATTCGAGGTATCCAGGTGTCGGCAGAAAGTCGGCATAGAAAGGGTTGGCATGATTCCCGCCCGAAGTGGAGAAGCCGAAGCCATGGCTCGTTAGTTGCGGCCCAGCGCCGGGAAAAACGAGATCGTCAACGACATAGGGCTCGTTACCCGGGATGGAAGTGCCTGCGGGCTGGAGCCCGGTGATGACGTCGCCATTCCGGATGCCCGTGATCCCGGTAATCAAATACCCGCCGTTCCCGTCCGGTCTGTCGACAGTTCGAAAAGTTCCACTGGCGGCAATTCCTGGAGCAGAGTAGTCCCAGTTCCAAAGCGTTGAAGCGTCGGCAGAGGCCATTGTTAGCGTAACCGTCGATAGCGCAACTAAAAAGGCGAATGGAGCTCGACACATAGCGAAAAGACTATCAGGCGCGACGCCGGAGTCAGCCAAGCAGCATAGTAGAATTGCCGGAGCGACCGCATCGACAACCTATGAACCGAACATCGAAATGGATGAGAGCGGCTTTTGTTGCCATCTCTTTAATAGCTGGAAGTATGATCTTGCTGGCGATCGCTCGGGCGATTATCCCGGCCGGAACCGATGTCCTGGTCCGGCTGGATGAGACGATCGACTCCAAAACCGCCGATGAAGGCAGGATTTACGCCGCCCACCTCGATCAAGATCTTCTTGACTCCAACGCGACCGTGGCCGTGCGCAAAGGAGCCCCGGCAGAGGTCCTGGTAAGGCAAGTGAAATCGGGCAAAGACTTGGTCCTTGACCTTCAAGCTCTTTCCGTGGACGGCCGCCGCTACTTCGTCACCGCTGACGACTACGACCAGACCCGGAAACACAAGGGCATCGGATTGAACCAGAGAACCGGGGTGATGGTCGGCGGAGGCACCATCTTCGGGTCTATCATCGGCGCCCTCGCCGGTGGCGGACAAGGCGCCGCGATCGGAGCTCTCGGAGGCGCGGCTGGCGGAGGGCTAACGCAAATCTTCACCAGGGGCAAAGCTGTGAAAGTTCCTGCCGAAGCTGTGCTAACTTTCAAGCTCGAAAAGCCGCTGCGTTTATATGAGGTCCAGCCGAGATAGATCGCGGCCTGAACTCCGCGCTGAACCATCTTCACACCAGAAATGGATATCCGGAGCAGTATTCAAAAAAGGTCGCGAGATCCCCGAAGATCGAAGTTACCCAGCTTCACCAACATTCGCTAACCAGTCTTGTCTCACTCTTCCCGCATGAGTTTGGATGGATCTACCGCGAGCGCTCGCCGGGCCGGAATGGCGGAAGCTGCAATCCCTAGCAAAGCCATCCCCAACACTGCGGCTCCGATGACAGCGGGATCGGTCGGGTTCGCCTGATACACAATCTGCCTGAGCAAGCGATTCGCGGAGATGGCCTCCAACAGACCGAGCACCGAACCAATGCCGAGGAGCGCCGTCGGTCGCCCTAACGCTGCAGCCATAACTTGAGTGTTGCGTGCACCCAATGCGACGCGGATACCCAACTCCTTCATGCGTCGACTCACGCTGTACGCAGCCATTCCGAACATGCCCGTTACGGCCAGCATCGCCGCCAGCAGGCCCATGACACCGAGTGCCACTGTCGCTGCTTCTGCAGGGAACAGCTCAGGGCCCAGCACATCGGGCCAGCTCTGCACGGCCATCGATACATTCGGTACGATTCCGCTCAACGTGGCTTGGAGGGCTGCACTCATCTCTCTTGCCGCCCGTTGCGACCGCACCACGAAAATCATTTCGCTCTGCTCACTTTGCAAGAACGACAGAAATACGGCAGGGTGCGGGGACTCTTGCATGTCGTGGTACTTGCCGTCCTCCGCCAAGCCAACCACTTCTGTCAGGTTGCCCGACACAACAAAGTGTTGTCCGATCGCTGGCGTTTTGCCCCACATCCTCTGTGCAAAGGTTTGGTTCACGACCGCGACGTGGGGCGATCTCGCGGTGTCATGCCAGGAGACATCCCGCCCACGGAGAAGCCGGGTGCCGGCAGCCTCCAGATATCCCGGCGACATCTGATAAACGTATGCCGCTAACGCAGCATGAATCAGCTTGAATTCCGTCGTACCGGGGCGGAAAATCGGAATGCCATGCAGCCCGCCGGTGAAAGGTATGCGGCTCACAGTACCCGCGCCCGTGACGCCGGACATGCTCTGCACAGCCTGAATCATCGCTTTCTCTTTTTCGGCAGTCACATCGTTGCCCCATTCGACTTGACTCAGGTCCAAATCGACCAGCATTGCCCCGTGAGGCTGGAAGCCCAACGGGGCGTGCAATGCCCTCTCCAGCCCCCGCAGCGCAACCAGCGAGGCTGTCAACAGCAGTGTGCAAATGGAAATTTGCGCGCCCAGCAACAGGTCACGCAGCGCAAACCGGCGGAGGTATGTTGCGCCCCCCGGTCCGCCCTTCATCATCTGCAACGGGCTACTCTGCCATGCTTGCCGGGCCGGCAGCATCCCGAACAGGAGTGCGCTTCCCAGCGTCAAAGCTAGGCCTGCCAGGTACACACGCCCGTCCACGTTTGCCGCCAGATGCGCTTCTGCCGCTCGCTGCCAGTGGTTCAGCAGACGGAGCAACAAGTTAGCAGCTGCCAATCCTGCTGCCCCGCCGATGAGCGAGACCAGTACCGCTTCGGTCAGCAGTTGCCTCGCCACCCGTCGCCGGCTCGATCCGAGGGCAATCCGAATCGCCAGCTCGCGGCTGCGGTCCGCCACGCGCGAAGCAAACAGACTTGCCAGGTTTGCGCATGCTGCCGCAAGCACCAGCAATCCCAGCACGCTTACGCCGTAAAGAAATCCACGGATCACATCGCCTTCGTCCCCGATGAGCCCCGGATGAATTAGTCGCAGCGATTGTCCGTCGTCGGTCTCCGGATACTCCCTTCCTAGTTCGGCTGCAATCGAATTCAAATTTTCCGTCGCCTGCTGAGCCGTCACCCCCGGGTTAAGGCGGCCGATTACCGTAACAGTTACCGATGTCCGGCTACGCAGGTAACTCCTCCCTTCTACCTGTCCTTCATTCACCATCGGTATCCAGTAGTCGGGCCACACAAACCGCTCCGTGCCGTGGAACTGGGCGGGAGCGACCCCGACCACGGTGAACGGATGCTTGTTGAGTTGGACGGTCGCCCCAACTATGCCCCGATCGGCTTGAAACGCGCTTCGCCAGAAGTCATCGCTCAACACAACAAAAGGCGCCGAGTCCGCTCCGTGTTCGTCACTCGCGTGAAAGAATCGACCAAACTCCGGCTTGACCCCGAGCAGATCGAAATAGTTGCCCGTAACTTCATCGCCGGACACATTCTTCACTGCGTTCTGCCAGCGCAGCGACGCTTGAGAATAGCCAAAAATCGCAGCCATCCCGCTGAAGGTAGTGTTGCGCCGGCGGAAGTCCTCGAACGCGGGATACGAAGTGGTCAGCAGTCTTCCAATCATCCACTGCTTGTGGCGAATCTGATATAGGCTCTCCGGATCGCTTATATCGAGCGACCGCAGCAGCACGGCGTTCAGCACTCCGAAGACGACGACATTCGCGCCGATCCCCAGCATCAGAGTGAGTGACGTTACGACCGTGAAGCCGGGAGACTTCCGAAGTACACGAAGCGCATAAGTAACATCCAGCAGCAGGTTCCCCACTGTGGCAGACCTCTCTTAACTGCTTATCCTTCCCTATCCTATTCGAGCTTCGAATCGCAACGGTCCGCTTGCGGTGACGGCTAAAAAGAGTTTCGAATGCCCGGCAACCTACTGCTTTTCCGCGAGCAGAGTGTTTATGTTTGCCTCGACATTCTGTTTATCTATCAGGCCGACGTACGTGGCAGCGACTCGGCCACGCGAGTCGATCAGATAGGTTGCCGGCAAAGCGGTGATGTTATAGCGCTTCGTAACTTCGTCATCGCCCATGAGGATCGGATATTCGATTTGATGGGCTTTTACGAAAGGGTTTACCCTGGCCCATGCCTCAGCGGCGCTCTTCAAGTCCTCATACGAGACATCCATCGATACGCCGATTACTGCAACGTTTTTGTTCTTGAATGTCTCGTTCAGTTCTACGAACCACGGGATCTCCAGACGGCATCCACCGCACTCAGTAGCCCAAAAGTTCAATAGGACCACTTTGCCGCGGTAATCCGTCAAAGATTCGGTTTTCCCCGAGGAATCAGGGAGCCGGTAGGACGGAGCCTCGGCTCTGGAACTGGGAATCGTCAACGAGGCCTGTATTGTTGCTGCCCCGGCGCACACGGAAAAAACCGCACAGCTCAGTACCATCAAGCAGCGAGTATTCAAGCTAGCAGCTGGCATTGTATGGAAACGGCATCCTTTCTATATGAAGTTAGGGGCGATCTTAGCTCCGAGCCCGATCAAGCACAAGCACGCAGTCTCTTACTAAAAATGGGAACGGACAAAATTGGCCACGCACTAATGACGATCGGGAACACACGATATACAAATGGCGTGGGGTCGTATGGTTGACCGCTCCAGTGCGCATAACCCGCCGGGAACCAACTCTCCATCCAGGCAAGCAGAAACACCAATGTGAGTCCGAGGGCGGACAGAAGAATAGGCGTACTCTGTTTCAGCGTGCCCTTCCTCGCTGACCGAACCCCGAGCGCGAGCACCAGTAAACAGGTGACTGTGATTGGTTCGAGAGGCAGTAATCGAAAGAACATCGTTACCACCAGCCCGTGCTTCAGGATAATGTTGCCAGCCAACGCCATTCGCACAAATAAGCCTTCCCGGACAACAACGTAGAAGAGCAGCGACGTCATCCATAGCGCGCGCCCCGAAACAGCTGCAAGAACAAACCCGGACGCCCAGAACCACAGAAAGACCGCAATCATCGCTGTCGAGGCGTATACGATCTGCTGCACAGCGGTAACACCGCCCGGCTCATACGCAACGCCGTACGTCAGGTAGGTTCTGATCTGTAGGAGGATCCCGGTTTGTACGTGCGCAACCAGTCCACTGAGATAGCATCCGGTAAGACCCACAATTCCAAGTAGTGCGAGCCAAGGTCCCCATCGCAACCATGCGGCCAATTGCCGGCGGATAACGAGCCCAAGAATACTCGCTGCAGCGGCCGGAGTACTCAGTTGCAATTCCTTCAGATCTCCGCAGACAAATTCGCGTTCCGCTTTCTGAAGGAATCTGGAAAGCACGGCAATTATGGGATTCACGACTTAGATGCCTCCGGATGCCATGCCGCGCCGGCACTGACCTTCATCAAAGCTTCGTAAAACGCTTCGGCCGCATGAATTCCCTTTGCCGTGATCCGGACCATGCGCTTTGCTCGCCCACCTCGCTCGGGTGTGGGCACCCCCATCCACGTTTTCACAAAGCCCTTCTGTTCTAACCGATCGAGCGTCGTGTAGAGCGCTCCAATACTGCACTGCCGCCCCGTAAGGGCTCCAATGTCCTGTCGCATGGCCGCGCCGTAAGCGGCGTCACCAAGCCGGGCGACCGAGGCAAGAACAAAGTACTCAAATTCACCCAGCATCTATGTACTACATTGTGTAGGTAATGGACAATTACGTCAAGCTTATTCTTGTGCCGCTAGAAGCTCTTCCGCCATTGCTCGTGGGCTAAACTGATCCTTCGAGCAGTGGCCAAAAAAACAACTTATCGCGATGCGGGTGTCGACATCGACGAGGCCCATCGCGCCGTTTCGCTCATCAAGCGTCACGCGTCAAAGACCCTCAACCGCAACGTTCTGACTTCCATCGGCAGCTTCGGCGCAGGCTTCAATTTGAAAGGCTGGCGTGATCCTGTTTTGGTTAGCTCAGCCGATGGCGTTGGCACCAAACTGAAAATCGCGTTTGCGACAGGCCGTCACGACACCATCGGCGAGGATCTCGTCAATCACTGCGTCAACGACATCGCCGTGCAGGGAGCCAAGCCGCTGTTCTTCCTGGATTACTTTGCAGTGGGCAAACTCGATGCCGCCGTTTGCGGAAGCGTGGTCGAAGGGATAGCTCGAGGTTGCAAGCAAAACGGCTGTGCTCTCATCGGTGGCGAAACCGCCGAGATGCCAGGAATGTATCAGGCTGGCGAATACGATCTAGCGGGCTTCATCGTCGGAGCTGTCGAAAAGAAACGCATGATTACTGGCTCGAAAATCAAGGCTGGTGATGTCTTGGTCGGCTTACCTTCGCAAGGTCTTCATACCAACGGCTATTCTCTCGCCCGAAAACTGCTGTTCGAAACCGCCGGACACACTCCCGATGCCAAGCTTGCGGGATTGCCTGGCAGCCTCGCCAACGAGCTGCTCAAAATTCACAAATCCTATCTGAAGCCTATCGAGGCACTTCACTCCGAGAAACTCTTGAAAGGCGCGGCTCACATAACCGGTGGAGGCCTGACCGACAATCTTCCCCGCGTTCTGCCGGATGGCTTGGCCGCCGAAATCGAACTCGGTTCCTGGCCCAAACAGCCCATCTTCGATCTGCTCCAAAAAATCGGCAACATCCCGGACGACGATCTTCGCCGAACCTTCAATCTCGGCGTTGGCATGGTTTTTGTAGTTTCGAAGAAGAAGCTTGGGTTCGTTTCTTCAGTTTTGAAAAAACTCGGGGAAGCGGCTTACCCCATCGGCCGCGTCGTCCCACAGAAATCGCCCGGGCAGCCGCGAGTCTCTTACCGGTGAGGCTGGGCATCCTGTTATCCGGCCGCGGCTCCAATTTCGAAGCCATTGCCCGGAATGTGCGAAACGAACTCCTCCCTTGCGAGATTGGGTTCGTTTTTTCAAATAAACCTGACGCTGCTGGTCTGATGCGAGCCCGCGAAATGAGCCTGCCCGTGGCTTCGATCCCCTCAAAAGGCATGGACCGAGCTGCGTTCGATTTGCAAGTCGTTGATTTATTGAAAGCCCATAAAATCGATCTGGTTTGTTTAGCTGGCTACATGCGGCTCTTGACGGGCGAGTTCGTTCGGCAATTTCCCAATCGGATCCTTAACATTCATCCGTCGCTGCTGCCCGCCTTCCCCGGCCTGGACGCGCAGTATCAGGCGCTGGTGCATGGCGTGAAGGTGACCGGCTGTACAGTCCATCTCGTCGATGAAAACCTCGACAGCGGCCCCATCCTGCTGCAAGCGCCTGTCCCGGTACTCGACGACGACACTCTAGACACGCTCTCGGCGCGCATTCTCCATGAGGAACACCGCATCTACTCGGAAGCCATCGCTTGGATGATCCAGGGCAACTACCGCATCGAAGGCCGGCGCGTAATCAAGACTTAAATGGAACTTAATTCGACTCTCAAGAAACTCATAGGCGCGTTCATCGCCCTTATCCTGATCGTCTTTGCCGCGATCTGGTTTTCCGGCGCCCAAACGGCGCTGAAGCTCGCCAGGCCTGTTACGGCTATTGGTGTCTCGACGCCGGTTGCCGTCGAAGTGGACGCCCCCCATGGCGTGAAATCCTTGTCCGCTGCCGTCGAGCAGAACGGCCAGAGGCAAACGGTCTACCAGGACAAAACGAAGACAAAGCAAAAGCGGGGAGCCTACACGTTCTCCGCCGGCCAAAAAGAAGCTGCCTTCCTGAAAGAGGGCTCCGCAAAACTCATTATTCGCGCCAGCTCGAACGATCTCCGAGGCTCAACCTCCGAGATCTCACAAGACGTCCAGGTGGTTCTGCGTCCGCCAACAATCGTGGCAGACGGGTTCCAGCACTACATCAACCAGGGTGGCGCGGAGCTGGTGACGCTCGATCTCGGCGGCAGTTGGACGGAGGCGGGAGTCCACATAGCGAACTACTCCGCCGGATCGTTTGCCATGCCCGGTGAGCCCGATTCGAGTAATCACCGCTTCTCGCTGTTTCCCTACCCCTGGGACGTCTCGCCCGACACTGCGCCGTTAGCTTTTGCCAGGAACGGCGCCGGCACGGAGGTCACAACGTCTTTCTGGGTGAAGGTTTTTCCGAAGAAGTTCCGCGAAAGCACCATCAATGTCACGGACCGTAATCTGACGAAAGTAGTCGGTGAGTTAGACCCGAACGGGACGGGAAGTTTGGTCGACAGGTTTGTGAGGCTTAACCGGGACATGCGGCGGGCAAACAATCAGACTGTTTACGAGCTGCGCAACAATACCGAGCATAAGATTCTCTGGTCTGGGCCATTCATTCCGGTGAAGGGCGCACGCGAGTCCTTCTTCGCGGATCGCCGAACCTACATGTATAACGGCAAAGAGATCGATCAACAGGTGCATCTCGGATACGATCTCGCGCAAACCATGAACTCGCCAGTAAAAGCGGCAAATTCCGGCAAAGTCATCTACGCCGACCGCCTGGGACTTTACGGGAACTGCGTGATCATCGATCACGGATATTCGCTCCAAAGCCTTTATGGCCACATGAGCAAGCTGCTGGTGAAGGTCGGCGACAGCGTCGGGAAAGAACAGCAGATCGGCGTAAGCGGCGCGACCGGCATGGCGTTCGGGGATCACGTGCACTTCAGCATGATGGTGGCCGGCATCCAGATCGATCCCAAGGAATGGTGGGACGAACATTGGATTCACGACCGTATCCTAAGCAAGATCGGTTCGGGAGCAGAGAAATCGACAGCCGCCGCCGCGACTCCAAAACCAGGGCCTGTCGCTCATGCCCAACGAAAGAAGCATCGGCACAAATAGAAAGAGCCCGGGAGTTTACCTCCCGGGCTCTTTCAACTCCTTAACGAAGCGCGGCGTTAAGCTTCGGTCTTCGCCTTCACCGCGCGCATTCTTCAAGCGTTCTTCACGGCGAGCAGCGCGATCTGCGGCACGCTTGACGAGTTCCGAACCAACCAACTCCAGCTTGGCCGTTTCTGCACCGTCTCCCTTGCGCCAACCGATCTTGACAATACGTGTGTAACCGCCATTCCGCTGATTGAAACGCGGTCCGAGTTTGTCGAACAGCTTCGCAACCGCTTCAGGCTTCATCAGGAAAGCGGCAGCCTGACGCCGGGTGTGCAAAGTGTCCACCTTGGCGAGGGTGATCATCTTTTCGACGAGCGGTCGAGCAGCTTTCGCCTTGGGCACAGTCGTGGTAATGCGCTCTTCCTCGATCACGTTCGTCACGAGCCCGCGAAGGAGAGCGCGACGTGCGCTGATGTCGCGCTTTAACTTCACTCCAGCTTTGCGATGCCGCATGGCTATTCGTCCAATCCTGCGTAATCGTCGTTGCCGTATTCGGAAGGAGAGGCGGGCGGCGCTCCACCGACCAGGCGTCCTTGTCCATCGAACTTCATACCGAAGGAAAGGCCGAGACCCGACAGGATTTCCTTGATCTCGTTGAGCGACTTCCGGCCGAAGTTTTTTGTTCGCAGCATTTCCGATTCTGACCTTTGCACGAGATCGCCGATGGTCTGAATGTTTGCATTCTTCAGACAGTTGTAGGAACGAACGCTGAGCTCGAGCTCTTCGACCGAGCGATTCAGCACTTCGTTCATCTGGTTGATAGCGCGCTCTGCCGGCTCCTCGGCAACTTCGGGTGTTTCTTCGAAGTTGATAAAGATCGTCATGTGATCTTTGAGCAGCTTGGCAGCCTGGCCAACTGCATCCTGCGGTGAGATCGCTCCGTTCGTCCAGACTTCGAGCGCCAGCTTGTCGTAATCGGTATTCTGACCGAGACGAGCCGCCTCAACGGTATAGTTGACCTTGCGAACCGGCGAGTGGACCGAGTCGATCGGAATATAGCCGATCGGTAGATCCTCATCGTAGTTGCGGTCGGCCGAGACGTAGCCGCGGCCGCTCTTGATGCGCATTTCTATATCGAGCTTTCCGCCTTCGCCGACGGTTGCAATGTGGAGATTGCGATCGAGAACTTCGACGTCCGCGTCCGTCTCGATCTGGCTGCTCATCACTTCGCCAGCCGCTTCGACATGCAGGCGCGCGATCTTCATGCCTTCGCCCATCATCTTGAAGGGAACCTGCTTGAGGTTCAGAATGATGTCGGTCGCATCTTCGACCACGCCAGGAATGGGACTGAACTCGTGCGATACGCCTTCGATGCGTACGCCCGTAATAGCCGCGCCCTCGATCGAGCTCAGCAGTACACGACGCAAGCCCGTTCCGATAGTGGATCCAAATCCACGCTCGAACGGTTGTGCTGTGAATTGCCCGAAACGTTCGGTGAGCGACTCGGTGTTCGCCACTAGACGCTTGGGCTTTTGGAATCCTTTGAACATATATTTAAACCTTTCCGAGCTTACTTCGAGTACAACTCCACGATGAGCTGCTCGTTTAACTGAATTTGTACTAACTCGTCGCGCTTGGGTTGCTGCAGAACCCTGCCCCGCAGCGCATCACGGTCGACTTCGAGCCAGGAGGGACTGGGCTGGTGAGCCGTAGCGTCACGCGCGGCCAAAATGCTTGCGTTGTTTCGGCTGCTTTCCCGAATTTCGACGACATCGCCGGGCTTCACCGTGAAAGATGGGATGTTTACCTTTCGGCCATTTACTGTCACGTGCCCGTGACGGACAACCTGACGGCCCTGAGCGCGGCTGGTTGCCAGACCCATCCGGTACAGGACGTTGTCCAATCGTTTTTCGAGCATTCCGAGCATCAATTCGCCCGTGATGCCTTTTTGGATAACGGCTTTTTCGTAGAGGTTGCGGAACTGACCTTCTAGAATCCGGTAATAACGACGGGCTTTTTGCTTTTCCCGCAGTTGCAGCCCATAGCCGACGATCTTCGCCTTCTTGTCCTTGCCGTGCTGGCCAGGCGCGAAGTTGCGCTTTTCGATCGCACACTTCTCGGTGTGGCAGCGCTCGCCTTTTAGGAATAATTTCATGCCCTCGCGGCGGCAGAGCCGGCAAACGGGGCCACTATAACGTGCCAATCAATAACCTCCAAATTGCGCAACCGGTCTCGGCGCGCTTGTCAGGTGCGGTTTACGGTCGGCAATGACCTTCTTCCCGCTTAACGAACAATCAAGAAGGCAGCCGATGGCTGCTTCCAATCAAACTCTCCGCTTTTTCGGTGGGCGGCAGCCGTTGTGCGGAATCGGCGTTACGTCCTTGATGGAACGCACTTCGATGCCAGCGGTGGCCAACGCGCGAACAGCCGATTCGCGCCCCGATCCAGGACCGGCGACTCGGACCTCAACTGTACGCAGACCGGATTCTTTCGCCTTGTTGGCTGCCGTCAACGAAGCCTGCTGGGCTGCAAATGGAGTCCCTTTGCGGGACCCACGGAAGCCGAGCGAGCCGGAACTCGACCAAGCCAAGACGTTCCCGAGCGGATCGGTGAACGTCACAATAGTGTTGTTGAACGAAGCCTGAACGTAAACGGTTCCAAACGGAACGTTCTTCTTTTCTTTTTTCTTGAACGACTTTTTCTTAGTCGATTTCGCAGGTGCCTTAGCCATGAATCAGATCTCCGTAACCGGCCTATGTCTTACCGGTGGCTTTCTTCTTGTTTGCGACAGTGCCTTTGCGCGGACCTTTACGAGTCCGGGCATTGGTGTGAGTGCGCTGTCCACGAGCGGGCAAGCCGCGGCGATGCCGAAGGCCGCGATAAGAACCCATCTCCATCAAACGCTTAATGTTCAATGAGACTTCCTTGCGCAGATCGCCTTCGATTGCGCCCTCGCCCTCAATCAGATTCCGAAGATGGTTTACTTCTTCTTCCGAAAGGTCGCCGACCTTCTTCTCCGGATTCACCTGCGCCCGATGAAGAAGAGAAAGAGAGCGGGTACGCCCGATCCCATAGATGTAGGTCAGCCCGATCGCTGCCCGTTTCCTAGCCGGTAGATCCACACCTGCAATACGCGCCATTTTCCTAGATCCCTATCCTTGCCGCTGCTTATGTTTGGGGTTTGTGCAAATAATACGCACCACGCCCTGGCGGTGAATGACCTTGCACTTATCACACAGTTTCTTAACCGATGCCCGTACCTTCATACAACCTACACTTGACCTTTCGTCAAAAGCTCTAAAACCCGCCCGCGCGTTCGATCTTGCTTCGAGAGTGCAACCAGCACTCGATCGCCGACACGCAAGCGTACAAAATTGGCACGCTGGGCGCTTGGGAGGTGAGCTAGCAATTGATGCTCACTCTCTAGTCTGACACGAACCAGCGCACTTGGCAGCAACTCGACCACAGTTCCTTCCGCAGTTCGCTCGCTTTCCAGACTCACGGACGCGTCAAAACCCACGGTCCGTTGTCCGTTACCGCAACCATATGCTCGAAATGGGCCGAATAAGACCCATCCTTTGCCACCGCCGTCCATTTGTCCGGCAATACCTTTGTATCCGGCTTACCGACGTTTACCATCGGCTCGATGGCCAACACCATTCCCGGTTTCAATCGCGGATTCTCGCCGCGCCGGTCGACATAGTTGGGGATTTGGGGCTCTTCGTGCAACGAAGTACCGATGCCATGGCCTACAAATTCCCGAACAATCGAGAAGCCATTCGAGGTAACGTGCCGCTCGACGCTGCCGCAAATATCAAACAGACGATTTCCGGATCGAACCTGATCTATCGCTAATTCCAAACTCTCTTCGGTGATCTTAAGCAGCCGCTTCACCGAGTCGTTCACTTCCCCAACCGCCACCGTAATAGCCGAATCCCCGTAGTAGCCGTTGAGCAATACTCCGGTATCGAGCGAGACGATATCGCCCTTTTGCAATTTGCGCTTGGCCGACGGCATTCCGTGAACAACCTCTTCGTTGACGGAGGCACATAGAACGTACGGATACTTTGTGCCCGCAGCCTGCGTGTAATAGCCTTTAAACGCCGGCTTCGCGCCAGCATCCCCGATCATTTTCTCTGTTGCAGCTTCCAAATCTCTCGTTGTCACGCCTTCGACGACCATTGCCTTCAAATCCTGGAGGATTTGGTAGACCAGCAGACCGCTCCGCCGCAGCTTTTCAAGCTCGGCTGCATTTCGGCGCACAATCACGATACAGAACTCTTGCTAATCAACGAGGCTGCCGTCTTTACGTTCGCAGCAGAACCAACGCCATCGTTTGTCACAACCCCGTTCAGCAGTCCAAAACTCGCTAGCGAGCGACAGATTGTCTGCATAATGTCTTCGGGAGCCGCACTCCCGCCTTCCAACTCGAACATAGGAACGCCGGCTTCCCTAAAGAAGTTAATGATCGGAACAGTTTGCCGATCGTACTCCAATAAGCGCTCACGAATGACCGATTCCCGATCGTCATCACGCGTTATTAGAGGGGTTCCATCCAGATCGCACACGCCTGGAACTTTAGGAGGATTCGTCGTTACACTGTAAAGAGTTCCGCAGGTGGGACACTGGCGACGACCACTGAGGCGAGACACAATCCTCTCGTAGTCAACTACCAAGTGTACCACGGCAACCTTCAGTCCGCTGACCTTCAGTAATTGGAGCAGCACGCCTGCCTGATTAAGCGTCCGGGGATACCCATCGAGGATCATTCCCTGCTGCGCGTCCGGCTCGGCAAGGCGTTGCTCGACAAGCTTGTTGACTAGTTCATCGGGAACCAGTTTCCCTGCCCGGATCAACTTTCCGGCCGCTTGCCCGATCTCATCGCCTCGGTTGATGTGCGATCGAAGCATATCTCCGGTAGAGATGTGAGGGCCCCTTAGACAGGACCGGAGAAGCTTGGCTTGTGTGCCCTTGCCCGAACCCGGCGATCCAAACAGGATCACCACAGGTGCGGACGGAGATGAGATGACAGAGTCCACACAAGGGCCTAACGGCCCCGTCCCCTAACCCGGCCAGAACGCGGCGTGAATCCTTCATAGTGACGCATGATCAGTTGCGCTTCGATTTGGTTTACGGTGTCCATCGCAACACCGACAACGATCAGCAGCGAGGTCCCGCCGAAGAAGAAGTTGACCCCTAACCCATCGAGCAGCCAGCGCGGGAAATGCGCGTCGATGAAATTTCCGACAAGCGGGCAGGTGCTGCAGCCGAATCCCCTGAATCATAATGGTCGGTATGATCGCCAGAAGGCCCAGATAGAGTCCGCCGACAACCGTAATCTTGGACAGAATTTTATCCATATACTCGGCGGTATTTTTGCCAGGACGGATGCCGGGAATGAACCCACCGTACTTGCGCATGTTATCGGCTGCCTCGCTCGGGTTGAAGATGATCGAGATGTAAAAGAAGCAGAAGAAAACAATCAGCAGAACATAGATTACATAGTAAGTCGGTTCAGCGCCGCCGAGCGCGCCCAAAGTGTGGCTGAGAAACGTACTGTTCTTGACGATCGGAAACTGCAGAGCCGTCGCCGGAAGCGCCAGCAAAGACGAAGCAAAGATGATCGGAATTACCCCGCCGGCATTCACTTTCAGCGGAAGGTGAGTCGATTGTCCGCCCATCATGCGGCGTCCGATTACGCGTTTTGCATACTGCACCGGAATGCGGCGTTCGCCACGCTCAACAAGCACGATAAAGGCCACGACAGCTACCATCAGGGCAATGATGATGACCATCTGCGGAACCGGCCACTGGTGCGTGACGAAGGTGTTGGTGTAGATGTTTTCGATCGCGCGCGGTAAGCCGACGATGATGCCGACAAAGATGATGAGCGACATTCCGTTGCCGATCCCGCGATCGGTGATCTGTTCGCCCAGCCACATGATAAATGCCGACCCCGCAGTAAAAGTGAGTGTCGTCATGAAGATGAAGACAAAACCAGGATTGAGGACGAAATTACCATCTGAGTTCTGCAAGGCGAACGCGATGCCGATCGACTGGATGACTGCAAGCGCCACCGTTAGGTAACGCGTCCATTGTGTGATCTTGCGTCGCCCGAGTTCGCCTTCTTTCTGCAGCTTGTCGAGCGTTGGAATAACCACAGTCAAGAGCTGCAGGATGATGGATGAGGTGATGTAAGGCGTAATGCCGAGCGCAAAAATCGTCATGCGCCGCAGCATGCCGCCGCTAAACAGATCGAAATATCCGAGGAAGCCGCCCGCGGCGTTGCGCGTGAAAAACTCCTGGAATCGAATGGTGTCGATACCAGGAGTGGGTATATAAGCGCCTACGCGATAGACCGCAAGCAGGCCCAAGGTGAAGAGAACACGATTCCGGAGATCTTTGATCCGGAACACATTGCCAAGAGCTTCAAGGAACTTTTGCATGTCTCAAATCCGCACTCCGCCGGGGAAGCGCTGGTTTACTTTTCTGTTTGAGGAGTATCCGGTCGTTTCGCCAAGACTTCGGCGCTGCCGCCAGCCTTCCCGATTTTATCGAGGGCAGATTTCGAGTAGACGTGGGCATGCACGCTGATCTTTTTCGTCAATTCGCCGCTACCTAGAATCTTGAGGCCGGCGTTCATTTTCTTGATCACACCGCTGGCGACGAGGGACTCTGGCGTGAACGTGTCGCCTTCGAGCTTCTCGAGCGCTCCTACGTTCACGATGGCGTACTCTTTATGAAAGATGTTGGTGAACCCGCGCTTCGGAAGACGCCGGTGAAGCGGCATCTGGCCGCCTTCGAAGCCGCGCATCTTGCTGTAGCCTGAGATGGATTTGGCACCCTTCGCACCGCGGCCCGAGTACTTGCCCCGGCCCGTTCCCATGCCCTGCCCAATACGCTGTTTTTTTTGCTTCTGGCCTGCGGGAGGCCGGAGATTGCTTAAATTCATATCCGTTGTCTACCAGTCAGTCTTCGACGATTTGGAGCAGGTGCGGCACCTTTAAAACCATACCGCGAAATCCGGGCGTGTCGGGCCGCTCGACGACTCGATTGATTTTGTGAAGTCCCAGTGACTTCACAATGTTTTTATGCGATTGTGGCGTACAGATTGGACTGCGCACCAGCTTGATCTTAATTTTTCCTTCAGTAGCCATGTCGGTCTGCTTTCCGTATTGACGTTTTACGCTTTATAGCTTTTCGATCGCCAGCCCGCGCATCTCCGCGATGGCAGTCTTATCGCAGAGCTGCTCGAGAGCATCGATGGTCGCCTTGACGACGTTATGAGCGTTGTGGGAGCCAAGCGACTTAGTCAGCACATTGGGAATACCAACAGCCTGAATCACAGCACGCACCGGACCACCGGCGATAACGCCCGTTCCGGCCGGAGCCGGTTTCAGAAGCACCAGTCCGCTCCCAAAACGGCCGAGAACAGGGTGACGAATGGTCGTTTCGAGAACGTTAACCTTGCGGAGATTCTTCTTTGCCGCCTCGATTCCCTTTTTTATGGCGGAGGGCACTTCTTTCGCTTTTCCCGTGCCGTATCCAACCACTCTTGCTCCAGGGTCTCCGACAACCACCAAAGCCGAGAAGCTCATGTTTTTACCGCCTTTGACGACCTTCGTCACGCGGTTGATGCTGACCACCTGTTCCTTGAGGTTCAGGTTATGCGTGTCGACACGCTTGGCACTTCCATTGACTGCCATTGATTAAAACTCCAGTCCCGCTGCACGGGCTGCGTCGGCCAGAGCCTTCACGCGTCCGTGATACAGGTAACCGCCACGATCGAAAACGACCTTGCTAATTCCCTTTTCTTTGGCCCGCTCGGCGACAGCTTTGCCGATGAGTTTGGCGCCCTCGAGGTTTCCACCCTTACCGCGCAGATCTTTTTCGGTCGACGCCGCGGCAACGAGGGTATGACCCGGCCCGTCGTCGATCACCTGAGCGTAGATGTGATTGACGCTGCGAAACACTGCCAGCCGCGGACGCTCTTGCGTGCCTGCAACCCGGCTGCGAATCCGTTTGTGAATTCTTATACGAATATCGCTTCTCGAATCTCGAGCCATTACTTACTCCCTGCTCCGGTCTTACCGGCCTTCTTGCGCAGCGCTTCGCCGGTGTAGCGAACACCTTTGTTCTTGTACGGATCCGGCGGACGCAGCGAGCGGATCTTGGATGCAACCTCTCCGACAACCTGCCTGTCATAACCAGTCAGCACAAGATGGGTCTGCTTGTCGATCTTCAGATCGACACCCTTCGGCAAGAGGAATTCGATCGGGTGCGAGTAGCCCAACGTAAATGTGGCCACGTTGCCCTTCACGTCGGCACGATAGCCGGTGCCCACAATATCGAGTTCGCGGGTAAAACCGGTCGAAACACCCTGCACAGCGTTGGCCGTCAATGCGCGAGTGAGGCCATGCATGGCAGCTAATTTGTCGTTGTCGCGAACGAGTTCGAGGTGACCGTCTTTCTGTTCGATCCGCACTCCGGCGGGGATCGGGACGGTCAGCTTGCCTTTCGGCCCTTCAACCTCGATCCGGTCTCCGATTCTGATTTTGACCCCTTGCGGCAGGGGAATGGGTTTCTTTCCTACTCGTGACATGAACGCGTTCCTACCAAATCTGACACAGAACTTCGCCGCCGACGCCTTCTTTGCGCGCGGTATTCCCGGTCATGACACCGTTGGGTGTCGTCAAGATGTTGATTCCCAGACCACCGAGAATACGCGGGATGTCCTTACTCCCGACGTAGACCCGGCACCCAGGCCGCGAGACACGCTCGATGCGAGAGATCACCGGAAGGTTCGCAGGCGTGTATTTGAGATACAGGCGAATGAACTTCTTCGACCCTTCTTCGGTCAATTTGTAGTTGAGGATATAGCCTTCCTCTTTCAGAATGCGGGCGAGTTCATTCTTCAGCCGTGACGCGGGCACGTCCACTTTCGCATGGCGAGCGATCAGGGCGTTGCGCACGCGCGTCAACATATCGGCAATGGGGTCTGCTGTCATTTACTTACCTTCAGCACCTTTCATTCCTTTGCTTATTAGTGGCACCGGACAGCGTTCGAAGCTGACGTTCGGTGATGGATTTTCTTACCAGCTAGCTTTCGTGACGCCGGGGATTTCACCGGCGAGCGCGAACTTGCGGAAACAGATTCGGCACAGCGAAAATTTCCGAAGAAACCCGCGCGGCCTTCCGCAGTTTTTACAGCGATTGCGCAGACGGGTCGGAAACTTTGCAGCCACGCCCTCTTTGCGCGCCCGCGCCATCTCATCCAGCTTCTTTACTTCTTTTGCGATTTTCGCAGTTGTTGCCATGGAACCTTCTTCGGAGTTACTGACGGAACGGCATGCCCATGTGACGTAAGAGGGCCAGTCCCTCGGCATCCGTCTTGGCCGTGGTCGTGATGGAGATATTCATGCCTTTAGTCTTCTCCACCTTGTTGTAGTCGATCTCGGGGAAGATCAGCTGATCCTTCAACCCGAGCGTGTAGTTGCCGCGGCCATCGAACGACTTCGAGGACACACCCCGAAAATCCCGGACGCGCGGAAGAGCCACGTTCATGAGACGGTCGAGAAACTCATACATCCGGTCACCCCGCAACGTCACCATGCAGCCGATCGCCATTCCTTCGCGCAACTTAAAGGCAGCGATGGATTTCTTGGCACGGGTGACAACCGGCTTCTGCCCCGCAATGGAGCTCAGTTCGTTCACCGCACCATCCATCAACTTGCTGTTACCGGTCGCTTCGCCTAAGCCGATATTGATCGAGACTTTCTCGATCTTCGGAACGGCCATCGGATTCGAGTAATTGAAATCCGATTTCAGCGCGGAGATGACGTTCTTGGCATAATGCTCGCGCAGCCGCGCTTTACCGCTCTGGGATCGCGGCGCTGCAGCCTTTGCCGCCGGCTCGCCTTGCGGCGCAGCGTCTTTGGCAACTCGCGGCTTCTTCTCTCCGGCGGGCTTGGCGCCACTAGCCGGTTTGGAGCCGCCACCAGCTTTCTTCTCGTTATCTTTAGCCATTCGATTCTCTATCCTTACGTTGGCCGATTCCAAACGGCCTTTCCGGTCGCAGCGCTACCAGGCGCTTGCCGGCTTATTTCTTATCCAGCGCTTCCCCGCCCTTACGCGCAATACGCGTCCGGCGAACTTTCCCACCCACCGTCTCCACTTTGTAACCTACGCGAGTCGGGATACCCCCCGCGGTGAGCAACATGACGTTCGATGCCGAAATCGGCATCGGCTTCTCCGCTACACCGCCTTTAATCTGTTTCTGCGGATTCGGCCGGGTGTGCCGCTTCACGATCATTACGCCATCCACCGTCACCTTGGCTTCAAAGCGGTCAACTTCGAGCACCTTGCCGGTCTTACCCTTGTCGCGCCCGGCAATCACCTTTACGAGATCGTCCTTCTTGATCTTCATGCGGACCGGTGTCCGCTCGCCGCGCTCCTGACGGCGTTGATAGGCAATTTTCGGCATAGTTAGATAACCTCCGGGGCGAGCGAAACGATCTTCATGAAACGCTTGTCGCGCAACTCACGGGCGACCGGACCGAACACGCGCGTCCCTACCGGCTCGCCGACTTCGTTGATGAGCACCGCGGCGTTCGAATCGAAGCGAATATAAGTGCCATCTTTGCGACGGGACTCCTTCCGCATCCGAACCACCACGCAACGCACCACTTTGCCTTTCTTGATATTGGAATCGGGCGCAGCTTCCTTTACGCTCGCCGTAATCACATCGCCCAAGCCCGCGCGAAGCCCGAGGTCGCCGCCGCGCGGCAAAATGCACTGCAGCTTGCGTGCGCCGCTGTTATCGGCTACCTCCAAAATGGTTCGCATTCCAATCATGACGTTTCTCCTGAACTCCCCTGAACCCCTCCAAAGAGAGGCAGATCTCTATTTCTTCTTGATCGTCTTCTTGACGCGAGTATCGGCACTCTCCGCCAAAGCGGGATGCTCGACTGCAACCTGCACCGCCCGGCGCAGCACCGTACCCAACTGCCAGCGCTTCAGACGGCTAAGCGGACGGCACTCGATGATACGAACTACATCTCCGACTTGAGCGGACTGCTCTTCGTCGTGTGCGTAAAACTTCTTCCGCTTATTTACGATTCGCTTGTACATCGGATGCGGAACGCGGCGCGTCACTTCGACCACGATCGTTTTGGCCATCTTGGTCGATATCACCTCACCGACCTTCTCGTTTTTGTGGCCCTGAGTTTCTGTTGTTTGCGCTTCTGGTGCTGCCGCCATCGCTTCCTATCCTTCTACTTTTTCTTGCCAGTTATCTTCGATTTAGCCGCTGTGGCCACCGGTGTTGCCGGTTGGTCGCGCTTTTCGTTTAGGACCGTCAGCATGCGCGCGCGATCTTTTCTCAAGATGCGGTATTTCTTCAGCCCTTCACCCTGCCCCATCCCCATCTGGAAACGGAGCCGGAACAATTGCTCCTGCGAATCCTGCACCTGACGCTCGAGCTCACCACGATCCGTATTGCGTAACTTGTCTGCCTTCATACTCTGCCCTAGCTCGCCTTGGTAGCTTCCACCGCTCCGGCCCGTGAAACAAACTTGGTTGGAACCGAAATCTTCGCAGCCGCCAGACGCATCGCTTCGGTCGCGGTTTCGAGCGAGACACCTTCCATCTCGAACAGCATCTTGCCCGGCTTCACCACCGCAACCCAGGCCTCTGGCGCGCCCTTACCTTTACCCATACGCGTCTCTGGCGGTTTCTTGGTGATCGGCTTATCTGGGAAGACGCGGATCCAAACCTTCCCGCCACGCTTAATGAAGCGCGTCATTGCAATACGGGCAGCTTCGATCTGCCGGTTGGTGACCCAACCACAGCTCATTGCTTTTAAGCCGAACTCACCGAAAGCAATCGATGACCCGCGCCAGGCTTTGCCTGTCATGCGGCCTCGCTGCTGTTTCCGGAATTTGACTTTTTTCGGCATCAACATAGCGGTAAATTCCTCTCAAACGGATCGGCAGGCCAGAGCTAGCCCTGCTCCTTCGTTTCCTCTCCGGCTGCGGCCGCTGGATGGCTCTCGCCTTCGCTGGGGACCGCCTGACTTTGCTTCCAAGACGGGATCTGCGGAGGAGCAATCGGCGGAATCACCGGACTCGCCGCTCGGTTCGGCAGCTCGCCAGGATTCGATTGCACAACCGGGCCCGAGGATTCAGCAACCTGCGTCGGCGGTCGGCGCTGTTCGCCCCGATCGTCCCGGCGGGGACGCCGGCGCGGCTCGCCTTCGTTTCGCAGAGAGTTACGGCTGCGATTGCCGGCTTCGAGCACTTCGCCTTTATAAACCCAAACCTTTACGCCGATCACGCCGTAAGTCGTGTAGGCTTCGGTGAAGCCATAATCGATATCGGCGCGCAGGGTGTGCAGCGGAAGCTGGCCTTGCAGATACCATTCGCTACGGGCAATTTCCGCGCCGTTCAAACGGCCGGAAACGCGGACCTTAATTCCTTTACAGCCAAAACGCAGCGCCGAATCGACCGCTTTTCGCATGGCACGGCGAAAGGCCACGCGCTTTTCAAGCTGCAACGCAATCGACTCGGAAACCAACTGCGCATCGACTTCCGGACGATGAACTTCTTGAATGTCGATGAAGACTTCACGTTTGGTCTTCTTGGCGAGGTCGCCTTTCAGCTTCTCGATCTCGGCGCCTTTGCGGCCGATGATGATACCGGGACGCGATGTGCGGATCGTAATCCGGAGCTTATTGCCGGGGCGATCGACTTCAATCGAGCTCACGCCTGCGGCTTTCAACCGGTTGAGCAGCGATTCCTTCAACGCGATGTCTTCGTGCAGGAGCCTCGAATAGTCCTGTTTCGCAAACCAGCGCGAACGCCAGGTTTTTGTCACACCTAGGCGAAACCCGTAAGGATGTACTTTCTGTCCCATACTATGCCTTATTCCTCTTCCACAGCCGGCGCGCGTTCGCCAAGCTTGACCACGATGTGCGCCATGCGCCGTTGATACCGATACGCACGGCCCATCGGAGCAGGCCGGATCCGCTTTTGGCGGGGCCCCTCGTTCACATAGGCTTCGCTCACAAACAAACGATCCACATCGACGTCGTCCGATTTACTCTCCGCGTTAGCAATGGCCGAGCGCAGCACTTTTTCGACCGCCGGAGCGATACGCTTATTAACCACGCTCAAGGTGTTGATCGCGTCACCGGCCTGCATCCCGCGAATCATGTCGATTACCAGACGCGCCTTCTGCGGAGACACGCGAATATAGCGCGCTTCCGCTTTAGCCAGATTGTCTTTCTGATCGGCCATAGTTATCGTGCCGCCTTTTCGGTCGACTTCGCCGCGTGACCTTTAAAGGTTCGCGTCGGCGAGAACTCACCCAGCTTGTGGCCGACCATGTTTTCGGTCACGTAGACCGGAATGAATTTCTTGCCGTTGTGCACCGCGAGGGTATGGCCGATAAAGTCGGGCACGATGGTAGAACGGCGCGACCAGGTCCGCACGACTGTCTTCTGGTTACTCGTGTTCAACGTCTCCACCTTCTTCAGAAGATGGTCATCGGTGAACGGTCCCTTTTTGAGCGATCGACTCATTTGCTAAACCTTTGTCCTTGCCTTAACGCTTCTTCGCCTTGCGCGTGACGATCCAGTGATCGGTACGCTTATTGTTACGCGTCTTGAAGCCTCGCGTAGGCTGACCCCACGGTGTCACCGGATGGCGTCCACCCGACGTCTTACCCTCACCACCGCCATGCGGATGGTCGACTGGATTCATCGAAACGCCGCGATTGTGCGGCATGCGACCCTTCCAACGCGAACGCCCCGCCTTACCAAGCGATTCATTCTCGTGTTCGACGTTTCCGACCTGCCCGACCGTCGCCATGCACTCGACCGGAACACGCCTGGTTTCACCCGACGGCAGTTTTAGAAGGGCAATGCCGCCTTCTTTCGAAATCAATTGCGCCTGCGCGCCGGCCGAACGCGCCATCTGACCGCCCTTACCGGGCCGTAACTCGATGTTGTGGACTACGGTACCCGCCGGGATATTCTTTAACGGCAGCGCGTTTCCAATCAGAATGTCCGCTTCGGGTCCCGAACTCACCGTGCGGCCTACCTCGAGACCGACCGGACAAATGATGTAGCGCTTCTCCCCGTCCGTGTAGTGGAGCAAGGCAATGCGCGCCGAGCGATTCGGATCGTACTCGACTGTCGCTACCTTTGCAGGGACGCCTTGTTTGTCCCGCTTGAAATCGATAATGCGGTAGGCCTGTTTCGCGCCGCCTCCGATGAAGCGGCTGGAGATCCGTCCGCGCGAGTCGCGTCCGCCGGTTCGCGTCTTGCCTTCGACCAGCGACTTCTCCGGCCGGTCGGTCGTAATCTCTTCCCGCGTTACGTAGGTCTGGAAGCGCCGGGTTGGGGTGAATGGTTTGAAACTCTTGATTGGCATCGTTCTGCTTCCTCTTTAGATCTCGGCGTACTCGGGGATTTTTTGCCCCTCCGCCAACCGCACGTAGGCTTTCTTCCAGTCGGAAGCGTATCCGCTGAAACGTCCCCGGCGTCGCAGTTTACCCGCGAAGTTGGTCGTGCGCACGGCCGAAACCTTCACGCGGAACACCGTCTCAACAGCTTGCTTAATCTGAATTTTGTTGGCTTCAGGGTGCACTTCGAAGCACAGAGTCCGCTCGGCCTCGCGCTTATCGTGACCCTTTTCCGTGATCAGCGGACGCCGAATTACATCGTATACGTTCATTTCGCCAAGGCCTCCGACAGCTTTCTTGCGGCACTCTCGGTGAGTAATACTTCCTGATACTTCAGCAGATCGTACACATTCACGTGCTTGGTCGGGACCAGCTTGACCCCAGGCAGGTTACGCGACGCGCGGTCGAGCTTTTCATTCTCGCCTACTTCGACCAGCAGCACGGTCTTTTTGGCCTGCAGCTTGCCGAGCACGCCGAGCATGTTCTTGGTCTTGTGATCCGCTAAATCGAAGGCACGAACGACCCGCAGTTCGCCGTCCCGCAGCTTGGCCGAAAGCGCCGAGCGCAGCGCGCCCAGAACCATCTTTCGCGGCAGTTTGTATTCGTAGCTGCGTGGCTGCGGTCCATGGACCGTTCCGCCGTGCCGCCATAGAGGCGACCGGATCGATCCCATACGGGCACGTCCGGTGCCCTTCTGCTTCCAAAGCTTCTTGCCTGAACCCGACACCTCATGGCGGGTCTTGGTCGACGCGGTCCCGGAGCGCTGGGCAGCCGTATGCTGCCGCACGGCCTCATACAAAAGCGCTTCGTTTACTTCGGCGCCAAACACCGCGTCCGAAAGCTCGATCGAGCCCACGGCCGTGTTGTTCAGGTCCAATATATCTACACTCGGCATTTCGTTTCCTTGCGCGTTTCCGTCGTTACCGTCTCGCCCGGCGAACCATCACGTAACCGCCGTTCGGTCCCGGGATCGCGCCCTTCACAGCGATGACACTGTCATCGGCATCGACACTGACGATCTCCAAATTCCGCACCGTCACCTGGTCGGTTCCCATCTGGCCGCCCATCTTCATTCCGGGAAACACACGCGACGGAAAGCTCGAACCGCCGATCGATCCAGGCGCACGATGGAACATCGAACCGTGCGTCGAATCGCCGCCCCGGAAGTGATGCCGCTTCACCACGCCCTGAAAGCCCCGGCCCTTGCTCGTGCCGATCACGTCCACGACATCTTTCGGCTTGAACTCATCCGCGAGCACCCGGTCGCCCTGCTTCAGATCGGCTAATCCGCCCTGCCCGAGATGAAATTCGCGCAGAAACTTCACGCCTTCCGCGCCCGACTTCGCCAGGTGTTGAGCCATGGGCTTGTTCGGCTTCTTCGCGTATTCCACCAACCCTAACTGCACAGCGTCATACCCGTCGTTCGCCGGAGTCTTGCGTTGCGTGACCACGCAGGGGCCCGCCTTGACGAGGGTGACAGGAACAACCTGTCCCTCCGGCGTAAAGACCTGCGTCATACCTATTTTCTTGCCGAGAATTCCTGGACTCATGAGTTTTTTCTCTACCTGGCTCTAGCCTTACTTGTTCTTGCTAAATGCCTTGATCTCCACATCCACACCGGCCGGGAGATCCAGCTTCATCAACGCATCCACCGTTTCCTGCGTCGGCTCGAGAATATCGAGCAGGCGCTTATGCGTACGAATTTCAAACTGTTCCCGCGACTTCTTGTCGACGTGCGGCGAACGAAGAACTGTATAGCGATTCTTCAAGGTAGGAAGGGGAATTGGTCCGGCTACGGTCGCTCCGGTACGCTTGGCCGTATCGACGATATCGCCCGTCGATTGGTCAAGAACACGGTGATCGTATGCCTTCAGTCGGATGCGGATACGTTCTTTCATTTGTTTTCGTTAAGTCACGCTCCAATCGCTACGCTCCTGGCTCTGATCAGGAGCGTAGCGACTGGAGAGAACCTGTAGCTTCTTAGCTCAAAATCTCCGTCACGGTACCGGCGCCGACGGTTCGTCCGCCTTCGCGAATCGCGAAACGCAGTCCTTTGTCCATGGCGACCGGCGTAATCAGCTCGATCTCCATCGACACGTTATCGCCGGGCATCACCATCTCCATGCCTTCCGGCAGCTTCGCCACACCCGTCACGTCCGTCGTCCGGAAGTAGAACTGCGGGCGGTAACCGTTGAAAAACGGCGTATGCCGTCCACCCTCTTCCTTCGACAACACGTAGACTTCGCCCTTGAACCGCTTGTACGGCTTGATCGTCCCGGGCTTCGCAATCACCTGCCCGCGCTCGACGTCGTCCTTTTCGATCCCGCGCAGCAGCAGCCCGACGTTATCGCCGGCGCGCCCTTCGTCCAAGAGCTTCTTGAACATCTCGACGCCGGTTACGACCGTCTTGCGCGTATCGGCGAACCCGACGATCTCCATCTCCTCGCCCACCTTGCAGATCCCCCGCTCGATGCGCCCCGTCACCACCGTGCCGCGTCCCTGAATCGAGAAGATATCCTCGATCGGCATAATGAACGGCTTGTCGATCGCACGCTCCGGCAGCGGAATGTACTCATCCACCTTCGCCATCAGCTGATCGACCGAGGCTTCCCACTTCGCTTCCCCGTTCAAGGCCCCGAGCGCGCTCACCTGCACCACCGGCAGATCGTCGCCCGGAAACTGATAGTTGCTCAGCAACTCGCGCACTTCGAGCTCCACCAGCTCGAGCAACTCGGCATCGTCCACCATGTCGACCTTGTTCAAGGCGACTACGATGTAGGGCACACCGACCTGGCGTGCCAGCAGGATATGTTCGCGCGTCTGCGGCATCGGCCCGTCGGTCGCCGCGACCACCAGAATCGCGCCATCCATCTGCGCCGCACCCGTGATCATGTTCTTGATGTAGTCGGCGTGTCCCGGACAATCTACGTGCGCATAGTGACGGTTCGCCGTCTCGTACTCGACGTGCGCCACCGCAATCGTGATCCCGCGCGCCTTCTCTTCCGGCGCATTGTCGATCGAATCGAAACTCCGAAACTTGTTCTTCGGATTGTGCTTCGACAGCGTCTTGGTGATCGCCGCCGTCAGCGTCGTCTTCCCGTGATCGATGTGCCCGATCGTCCCTATGTTTACGTGCGGCTTGCTGCGGTCAAATTTCTCTTTCGCCATGTTTGAACCTTCCTCGTCCCTACTTGGTTGCGATCCCGCCCTTATTGCGGTTGATAATCTCTTCTGCTAAATTGCGCGGCACCTCTTCGTACTGCCCGAAGTGCATCGTAAAGCTGCCCCGGCCCTGCGTGCGCGAACGAAGCTCGGTCGCGTAGCCAAACATCTCCGAAAGCGGCACCATCGCTTTGATAATGTGCGTACCGCCCGCGATCTCTGTTCCTTCCAGACGACCCCGCCGGGAAATCAGATCGCCATTTACCGACCCCATGTAATCCTCGGGCACCGTCACTTCCACCCGCATCACAGGCTCGAGCAGAACCGGCTTGGCCTTACCCGCAGCTTCTTTGAAACAGATCGAGCCGCAGATCTTAAACGCCATCTCCGAGGAGTCGACTTCGTGATACGCGCCGTCGAACACCGTCACCCTGATGTTGTTCAGGGGGTAACCTGCCAGAATGCCGCCTTCGAGCGCTTCCGTTACACCCTTCTCGATAGCCGGAATGAACTCCTTCGGGATGTTGCCCCCGGTGACTTCATTATCGAACTCGAAATCCTTCTCCGGATTCGGCTCGACACGCAGCTTCACGCGAGCATACTGACCGCTACCGCCAGTCTGTTTCTTATGCGTATAGTCGTATTCGGCGCGCTGGCGGATCGTTTCACGGTACGCGACTTGCGGCTTACCGACGTTCGCGCCCACATTGAACTCGCGCTGCATGCGGTCAACGATGATCTCAAGATGCAACTCGCCCATACCGGCAAGAATCGTCTGCCCGGTTTCGGGATCGGTCGAGACATGCAGCGTCGGATCTTCGGTCGCCAGCTTATTGATCGCGACACCCAGCTTCTCCTGATCGGCCTTCGTCTTAGGCTCAATCGCGAGCTGAATCACCGGAGCCGGGAAGTTGATCGATTCGAGTAAGATCGGCTTGTCTTCATCGCAGATCGTGTCGCCCGTAACCACTTGCCTGAGCCCAACGGCCGCGCAGATGTCGCCCGCATACACGTCCTGGATCTCTTCGCGCTTGTTCGCGTGCATCTTGACCAATCGGCCCACACGCTCACGTTTGTCTTTGCTGACGTTGTAGATCGATTCGCCGGCATTCAGCTTGCCTGAGTACACCCGAATAAAACAAAGCTGGCCGACGAACGGATCGGTCATGATCTTGAACACCAGCGCCGAAAACGGCTCACTATCGCTTGCTTTGCGTTCTAAATGCTCGTCAGGATTGTCTACCGCCACACCCTGGATTGGGGGAACATCGAGCGGAGACGGCAAGTACAGCACCACCGAATCGAGCAGATTCTGCACGCCCTTGTTCTTGAACGAAGATCCGCAGATCACCGGGAAAATCTTTTGCGCAATCGTTGCTTTCCGAATGCCCGCAATCAGTTCCTGCTCGGTGATCGGCTCGCCTTCGACAAACTTCTCGAACAGCACGTCATCCGACTCGGAGACCGCCTCGATCAACTTTTCGCGATACTCTTTGGCCTTCTCGAGCAGATCGGCCGGAATTTCCACATCATCGAACTTCGCACCGAGCGTCTCGTCACGCCAAATCCGCGCGTTCATCTTCACGAGATCGACGACTCCCTTGAAGTGCTCCTCAGAGCCGACTGGCAGCTGAATCGGCACCGGACGAGCGCTCAAACGATCGACAATGGTCTGCACCGAAAAGTAGAAGTCGGCCCCGACTCGGTCCATCTTATTGATGAAGCAGATCCGCGGCACACGGTACTTATCCGCTTGACGCCACACCGTCTCGGACTGAGGCTGTACTCCGGCTACCGCGTCGAACACGGCACAAGCACCATCGAGAACACGCAAGCTGCGCTCCACCTCGGCCGTGAAATCGACGTGACCGGGTGTGTCGATGATGTTGATTGTAATGTCGTTCCACTGACATGTCGTAGCAGCGGAAGTGATTGTGATACCACGCTCCTGCTCCTGCGCCATCCAGTCCATGGTGGCTGTACCCTCATGCACTTCACCGATCTTGTGCGTACGGCCGGTGTAATACAAGATCCGTTCGGTCGTGGTGGTTTTACCGGCATCGATGTGCGCCATGATGCCAATATTGCGCATTTTTTCTAACGGTACGGTGCGGGGCATAACTTTAATCGATTCTTCTGCTACTAACTCAAGAACTACCAGCGATAGTGCGCAAAGGCCTTATTCGCCTCCGCCATGCGATGCACATCGTCTTTCTTCTTCACAGCGCCTCCACGCATATTGGAAGCGTCATTCAATTCATTCGCAAGCTTTTCGGCCATGCTCTTATCCGGACGGGACCGGGCATTTCCGATCAACCAGCGCAGCGCCAAACTCGTGCGCCGGTTTTGCGTAACTTCCACCGGAACCTGATAATTGGCTCCGCCGACGCGGCGTGTCTTCACTTCAAGAACCGGCTTCACATTCTCGACGGCTTTCTTGAAGGCTTTCAAAGGATCGTCGCCCGAACGCTCGCGCAGCGTCTCCATGGCTTGGTAGAAAATCTTTTGTGCGGTCGTCTTCTTCCCGTCCCACATCATCGAATTCACAAACTTCTCGACCAGCGTCGAATTGTACAGCGGATCCGGAATGATCTCTCTGGGCTCGGGTCGTCTCCTGCGCGGCATGAGTTATCCTCTCCCTCTTACTTCTTTCCCTTAGCGGGGGCCGCTGCGGCTCCGCCCTTCGGGCGCTTCGCTCCGTACTTCGAACGGCTCTGCTTCCGATTTGCAACTCCCGCGGTATCGAGCGTTCCGCGGACGATGTGATAACGCACGCCGGGAAGATCCTTCACACGGCCGCCGCGGATCAGCACGATCGAGTGTTCCTGGAGATTGTGCCCGACGCCCGGAATATAGGTCGTGACTTCAATTCCATTGGTCAAACGCACACGAGCCACCTTCCGAAGCGCCGAGTTCGGCTTCTTCGGAGTCGTGGTGTAAACACGGGTGCAAACACCTCGCCGCTGAGGGCAGGCTTGCAAGGCGGGGCTGGCCGTTTTGTACCGGGTAGGCTTTCGGCCCTTGCGCACCAATTGATTAAAAGTCGGCATGCTTCAGTTCACACGCAACAGAGACAATCGAGACCTCTGCACGTCCCATCTCCTCCACGTGCGCTACAGGACTTATCTCGCCGTACCTCTAGCGCTCGGAAATTATCTGTTAATAAAACTGTCGTCGAGCCCGCACGGAGCGAACTGTTTCAAACCTAAGGATCTAATCAGCGGACACGAACTCGGATTTCACCAGCTCGGCTGCTTTGTTTCACTGTCAGGAGACTGATCTAGCGTATTCACCAGTCTCAAACGCGAGGGTAACTGCTTCGGATAGCGGCCCATGCCAGCTTCCAACGTAACTTTCGGACATGCCGAACAGCGTATTGGTCCAACAGCGGGGCCCGACTTCCGGCCGGATGCCTATTTAGAATACAACCTGCTAAAAACCGCAGGGCGTTCTCCTCAAGCACGGTAGCACGGAGGCCGAAGAATCAACTCGCCAAACCCTCCCAGTGTATGCAGGAATATACCCCTATGTCAACTGGAAGTATATTCCAATGGCAGAATTCGAGAGGTGCTCAGTAACCTGTCATATCTCTGTGGCCACAGAAGTTCTACGCCAAGGCTACTGAGCACGGCTGCAGATAGCGTCATTATCGAATGGGAGAGTAGCCTGTTCTAACTAGCAAAATTGGCATAATCTAAACCGATCATGGCAAACTTGCAATCTATTTACGGCAATTTGTTCATAAATCAACGTAAAGCTATTTAAACATACGGGCATTTTCATTACAGAATCGGCGATAGCTCCCCTGAGCCGCGCATCTCGCCGCCTTACGCTTGTGTACGCCAGAAACTATGGCCCGAAGGGCCCCATTGATGGACAAGGCAGAAATTTTGAACCGGTTTAACCAATCGAGCCTCTCCAGATTCAATTCGATCAGTTCAGGAAGAACGAAGTCGACATAGGCTCGATGGACCAAAAATAAAGGCTGATCGAGATTATTGATCAGCCTCTTAGTTGGGTTGGAGGAGAATCCTGAATGAAAGCAAATAAGTTCAGCCTCAGGCGTAGGGATCTTTGCTTGCCCGCACGAACACCTTTATGATTAAGTTTCCTTTAGTATGGGACAGATTTCAGTTCTATGTCAAGAGCGATTCTGCCGGGGTGATGCCAAGCAACTTGTGTAAGGACGCGGAAGGTGCGGTTGCCCTTTAAGTTGAAGCAGCATTAAAGATGGAATATATTCCGGACTGGTTTCGCCACTGACCGGTTCTCCCGTTAAACGCTGCCTAAAGCTTCCTTTCAGGCTCTCTCGCAAATGCTAATTGCTCCGTCATCCGGGGTAGCATTGTGTTCGCCATTGGTGTAAGCTTCGTCTCCATGCTTTAGGGCGGCGAAGCCATTTACGTCGCCTCGGCCGGACCAAATAGACCTGCTGTCGAAATTACTGGCGTTTGCAGCTCGGTGTATGGTATATCGGAACTCAATGAAAATTTCACTCTTGAAAAACCTCGGACGGGTAGCCCTCTCAGCCGCTGTGTTGTCGATTACAGTTCCAATGCTGGTGTCTGGCGCCCAGAGTGCCGTAAGCAGTTCGTCACCCACTGACAAATTGACCTTGAAAGAAGGAACAGATGTAAAACTAAAGTTCGCTCAGGAGGTTAGCTCTAAAACCGCATCGGAAGGAGATCCGGTCAACTTTGTGCTTGCCGACGATTTGACCGTCGGGAACACAATAGTTGCGCGAGAAGGCGCCAAAGCACTCGGTACGGTCACCAACGCGAAGAGAGCCGGCATGATGGGAAAAGGTGGAGAGTTAAATGTTCGGCTGGAATATCTCAAGGTCGGAGACACAAAAGTTCGCCTGCGCGGAACCCGGGGAAAGTCGGGAGATGACAAGACCGGAACAGCCGTAGCCCTCACCGTTCTTTTCGGTCCCATCGGTCTCATCAAACACGGCAAGGAAATCGTCGTAAAGGAGGGAGCCCCACTCGCCGCCTATGTTGACGACGACGTGAATCTCCCTCCGCTTGCCAAATAGCGGCAAATCTGGCAGATTTGCGGACATAGCGGCTAAAACTCGAGCTGGTTCGAGAGCGGAGTTGCACTTCTGCCCACTACCCGTATGTGCGACGCGAGCCCCTACTCTTACCGTGCGCGGCTCTTGCGTCCGGTATTCTCCTTGCCCACTTAGCCTTTTTCCGCCTCCCCGATCTGCTGCTTCCGGCGATAATTTCCCTCGCTGCCCTAGCTCTGGTGCTGGGCTTCAGGGCTAGCTCGCGGGCCGTCCTGGCCGTCAGTTGCTGCTGCTTTCTTGTCGGCGGCATGGCCACGCAAGTTCTGCATCGCCAGGAAACCCGGCCCAAACTCGATGCCGAGGATGGCGAAACAGTTCTGCTCTCCGGCTGCGTGACGAATCCGCCTGTGTTCTCCCCGCATCGGGAGCAGTTCACTTTAAATCTCTCTTCGCAGGCCGCCGTTCGCGTCACCGTCAACCTTAAAACGAACGACACTCTGCCTCTCGATTACGGGCAGCGCGCGGAGGTTGTGGCCAAAGTCCGCAGCCCTCGAAACTTTCAAAACCCGAATGCTTTCGATTACGAGGGCTACTTGGCCGCGCAACGTATCTATTGGACAGGCTCGGTCGCCGGTATCGCCGATGTTCATCCACTTCAGGGCAGGTGCGGTTCACGTGCTGTCGGCTGGCTTTACACTGTTCGGACGTGGGCCCTCGAGCGGATCCGCGCGCTCTACCCAAACGATCCGCACACCGCGGCGCTCCTCCAGGCAACACTGTTAGGCGAGACAAGCGGCGTCGACCGGCGGTGGACAGAGGATTTCCGCGTCACCGGGACCTATCACGCTCTGGTGATCTCCGGCCAGCATGTCTCTGTACTCGCATTTACTCTACTTCTCCTGCTCAAGCTGCTTCGCTTCCGCCGAGTTCCCGCCTTGGCCGTTGCCACCGCCGCGAGTTGGTTTTATGCTTTTATCTCGGGACTGAGTTCGCCGGTGGTTCGGGCTGCCGGCGGCTTCACTCTGTTTCTAATCGCCAGCTATTGCTTTCGTCGTACTCGCATCTTGAACGTTCTAGGTGCGATCGGTATCGTTTATCTCGCCTTCGCGCCGGATGAACTTTTTGACCCGAGCTTCCAACTCTCGTTTCTGTCCGCCGCAGCAATTGCCGCTTTTGCGATTCCCGTTATGGAACGCTTTACCGAACCTCTTCGAGCGTCGGTGAAGCGCTTCGATCAGCGCCGGTACGATCCTCGGCTCGCCACGATTGCAGCCCAGTGGCGGGTCGAATTGCTGCTTTTGGCGCGGACACTCCAGATATGGACAAAGGTCCCGTTGAATTTCGCCCAGTCCGCCGTCGCTCGGGGCGCATTACTCGCGGCCTTCGTTGCCGACGCGGTCATCGTCTCAGCGTGCGTTCAGTTCGGACTTGCGTTGCCCATGATCAGCTACTTCCATCGGTTGTCGGTCACGGGTCTCTCTGCCAACATTGTCATCATTCCGTTGTTTTCTCTAGTTGTTCCGCTCGGGTTTACGTGTATCATCACGGGTTCTCACCTGCTCGCCATTGCCACCCGGCAGCTGCTCGTTTTGGCGGAAGGTGTTGCCGGATGGCATGTGCGTTTTGAGCCCGCGTGGAGATTGGGCGCGCTCCCGCTTGGGGCGAGTCTGTCGTTTGCTGCTTCCCTTGTTCTGCTGGCCTATGCGATCCGCAGACGGCGCATTTTGGTCGGCCCCGCTCTGGCCTGCTCCCTTGCGTTATTTGCCGTTGTCTGCTGGCAGCCGTGGCGCCCGGAGCTCAAGCCCGGCAATCTCGAACTTACGGCGATCGATGTAAGCCAGGGGGATAGCCTGCTCCTCGCGTTTCCAAACGGGAAAACAATGCTAATCGATGCGGGAGGCTTTCCCGGTGCTGAACGTATGGCTCGCAAACCGCAGATCGATATGGGCGAAGACGTCGTTGCGCCGTACCTTTGGAGCAGACGCATCCGGCATCTCGACTACGCCGTACTCACCCACGGACACTCCGACCACATGGGCGGCCTCCCGGCCATTCTGGATGACTTCCAACCCAGGGAGCTTTGGATCGGCGCCGAACCCGAAAGCCCCGAATGGAAGAACGTCGAAGCGCACGCGCGTGCGTCGCACACACAAATTCGACACCTCACCAGAGCGGATAACCCATTCCATATGGGCGAAACTGTTATCCGTGTACTCGCTCCCGCACCCGACTACGTTCCCGGCGAGAATGCCGGAAACAATGACTCGCTGGTCCTAGAGGCAACGTATCGCAAACGTTCGGTTCTCCTCACCGGAGACGCGGAACGCTTGTCCGAAGCCGATATGGTCGGGAGCGGATCGCTTCGCCCTGTCACGCTCCTGAAGGTCGGCCATCACGGCAGCCGGACTTCTTCGACCGAAGATTTTCTGAGCTCGATTAGCCCACAGTTCGCCTTCATTTCCGACGGCTACAAAAACCAGTTCCGCCATCCCCATCGCGATGTGCTCGACCGCCTCGCCGCCCATCATACCGCTATTTTCCGAACGGATCAGCGCGGACTTCTCACTTTTCTGACAGATGGAGACCGGGTAGAAGTGAACACTTTCCGGTAACGGCGGCGTTTAGCATCCGGAGGCAGGAGATGCCTGACACGTCGCTCGCCGGGGATCAAGCAAGCGGCGCGCCAGTTCGGGACAACGTTGCTCCCTAACTCGGGGAGGCTGCAGCAACCTCTCCCTTTGCCTGTTCCACGACGCTCTCCAGATCTTGGCGGTAGCGGTTTAGCAGGTCTGACGAACTAGCCTCGAAACGCATCACCAGCACGGGCTGCGTATTGGACGCTCGAACGAGACCCCAGCCGTGTTCAAACGGCACTCGCACGCCGTCGACGTCAACTACCTGGTGGTGTTGCCGAACGATCTCCGCCACGTGCTCTACGACCTTAAATTTGACGTCATCCGGGCAGTCCACACGCAACTCCGGAGTGGAAACCATCTGTGGGATGCCCTCCATCTGATAGGAGAGCGGCCTACCCGAATTCGCGATGATTTCGATCAGTCTGCAAGCCGCGTAAAGAGCATCGTCGTATCCGTAATACCGGTCGGCAAAGAACATATGGCCCGACATCTCGCCGGCGAGTTCGGCATGCTCCTCTTTCATCTTGGCTTTGATCAGCGAATGACCGGTCTTGAACATGATCGGCCTTCCACCAAGTTCAGCCAGCTTGTCGTACATCACCTGTGAGCATTTCACTTCTCCGATGAATGTAGCGCCCGGCTTGCGAGTGAGAATCTCGCGGCCGAAGATCATCAGCAGCATGTCGCCGTAAACCACGGAGCCATGCTCGTCTACCGCTCCAATCCGGTCTGTGTCACCGTCGAATGCGATGCCAAGCTCCGCATTTCCCTTGTTTACGGCTTTTTGCAAATCCGCTAAGTTCTCTATCATCGTGGGATCGGGATGATGGTTCGGGAAATTGCCATCCATCTCGAAATACAGTTCCGTCGCTTCGACGTTGAGCTTTTCGATCATTCGATGCAACACGGGGCCGGCCGTTCCGTTCCCGGCGTCGAAAACAACCTTCACTTTGCGTGAAAAGTTGAATTGAGAAGTGACCTCGTCCACATAGGGAGTGACTGCATCGATCGTTCGTACGGAACCTTGGCCGGATTCCAGATCGTTGTCGACGATCAGCTTGTAAACGTCCTGGATCATTTTCCCGTGCAGCGTGCCCGAGCCGCATACCGTCTTAAAGCCGTTATATTCAGGCGGATTATGGCTGCCCGTAATCATCACCGCGCCGTCAGCTTCGAAATGCACGGCGGAATAATACAGCACCGGCGTCGGAACGGTACCTATGTCGAGAACATGCGCTCCAGAAGCCAGAAAGCCCCTCAGCAAGGCGTCATGCAATCGCGGACTGCTCAAACGGCAATCGTTCCCGATACACAGCGTGCTGCCGCTGTGGCGGATCAGATAAGTGGCCAGCCCGCGGCCTAGAAGCTCGATGTCGGCGTCGAGCAGTTCCTTGTCAGCAATCCCGCGAATGTCGTATTCGCGAAAAATCCCCGGATGAAGCATATATGTTTAGTAAATAGAATAGCCGGACTTTCACAGTCTGCAAAGACCCCGGACAAGACTTAGGTGTTAGATCAAAATCTCGCGGCGAAGTGTCAGAGTATCGATGTAGTCGCAGTCGATCTCATATCCTAACCCGGGCGCCTCGCTCACCTCGATGGTCCCTTCCGGCGTCACCTCGATCGGCGGGACCGTAATGTCCCGCTTCCAATACCGCTTGCTGGCCGAAATGTCACCCGGCAAAACAAAGTTGGGCAGCGTCGAAAGCGCCACGTTGTGCGCTCGTCCGATACCGGATTCGAGCATTCCGCCGCACCAAACCGGAATGCCGTTTGCTTGGCAGAGATCGTGAATTTGCTTGGCTTCGGCAAACCCTCCTACGCGGCCTAACTTGATATTAATAATTCGCCCGGCATTCAAACGGATTGCCTGCTCCGCATGCCTCACCGAACGGATACACTCATCCAGGCAAATAGGCGTTTGAAGCTGCGCCTGCAACTCGGCGTGATCGAGGATGTCGTCATGCGCCAGCGGTTGCTCGATCATCATTAAGTAGAACTCGTCTAATTGCTTCAACAGTTCGGAGTCCTTCAACGTATAAGCCGAGTTAGCATCGGCCATTAACTTGATCGTCGGAAAGCGCTCTCTTACGCGCCGGATCACTTCGACGTCCCAGCCCGGCTTGATCTTCATCTTAATGCGCTGATAGCCCGCGGCGATTTCCGTCTCAATCTTCTCGAGCAACTGCTCCACACTATCCTGTATGCCGACTGATACGCCGCAGGCAATCTCGTGGCGTGCCCCGCCCCCGATTGTCTTGTAAAGAGACTCCTTTCGTAGTTGCGCTTCGAGGTCCCACGCAGCCGCCTCCACACCGCCCCGCGCCATGCGATGCCCCCGTAGGTGCGCCGTGCGCTCCCCGACTTCCGCTGGAGATTCGAAGTGCCAATGCAGAATGCGGGGAGCGATGAAGTCAATCAGCAGCGGCCAAACCGAACCCGTCCACTCTTCGTTGTAGAAGGGATTTTCACCTGCCGTCACTTCACCCCAGCCGCAGGCGTTACCCGAGATCAACTCGACGAGAATGATGTCACGTTCATACGTCCGGCCGAAGCTCGTTTCAAAGAAGTGCACGAGCGGCATTCGGATATGCCGTAATGCGATTCGCTCTACTGTAAAGGCCATTCAGCTAACAAGTATGTACCGAAGCGATCGCCCCGTTCAAAACCGGTCACAGCCATGCCCTCTCGAAAAGATCTCTGGAACTCTTCAGCCATGGCTCCCTGAATTTCTCTTACCCGCGACGGATCCTCATTCCGCATGACTGCGATATCGGACGGAACGCTAATGCGAGCGGTTACCTTCAAACGCTCCAGGCTCATCCCGCTCAACAGATTCTGCACGCGCAGAGAATCGATCCACCACTCGGGCACAAGGCGGTCCGTCGGCAATCCGCCATGCAGACGACTTGAAGTCGTGCCGTATTGATTGGGAACATAACGCCGGATAATCGCTCCGAGCCGCTCGATATTGAAGAAGGCATTCTTGATTTCGAGCGGATCGAATGTCCACTCGATCAGTTCGATACCGAGCTTTTGAGCATACTGGCGCTGCTCGAGCTTTAACTTGCGCCCGATGCCGGTGTTCCGGTAATCGGCGAGCACGCCGAGCATATGGCTGTGCAGATATGGCTTGCCGTCCGGCTTCAGCCCTGGGATACAAAGACAGAATGCGATCATTCTGTCTTTATCGAAAGCGCCGAGCAGTTGACCGCCGATCTTGCCCGCTACGACGAAAAGACGCAACGGAAGCAGGTCTACGTCCTCAAAGCCCCATATAATGCGCTGCAGGCGAACCACTTCGGAGAACTCATATAATTCTGAAAGCTGGTGAATCTCGATCGGGGGATCAGCAAGCATGAAAGATTCGCTCAATTGTAAAGCAGGCAGCAAGGAGGATTGCTAGTGCGATTCGAAAAAAAAGTATTTTTGGCCGGATCCGGAAGGAAACCGCTTCCTGATGCTCACGAAGTGAGTGCTATTAGACCGGATGAACACGCCCGCGTCACGGTGATTTTACGAAGGAAGGGTGAAGCCCCGGGTAAGGGAAGGCATGGTGAAGTTACTCACCGCGTCCCCCACCATGAATTTGCCGGCCGCTTCGGGGCCGATCCGCAGGACATCGCGCTGGTCGAGAGTTTCGCGCACTACTCGGGCTTAACTGTGGTCGACAGCAGTGTTGCGAAGCGGCGCGTTGTGCTCACCGGAACCGTCGACGCGATCGCAAAGGCCTTTGGTGCGAACGTCGCCTGTTACAAAGTCAACACCACCGGTCCAACTTATCGGGGCCGCACTGGCGAACTGAGCATCCCTGTCGAACTGGAAGACCCCGTCGTCGCCGTACTTGGACTCGACACTCGCCCGGTTGCAAAGCCCCACGTTCGTGGCGTGAGACCGCATGCCGTTTCGGCATCTTTCACGCCGCCTCAAGTCGCTGCCCTTTATCACTTCCCATCCGGTGCTACGGGGGCCGGGCAAACCGTGGCCATTATCGAACTCGGCGGCGGTTATAACGCAACGGATCTACAGGCTTATTTCAACGAGCTTGGCGTGCCGGAGCCGAACATTACTGCCGTTTCTGTCGATGGCGGCCAGAATACGACAGGGTCGGATGCCGACGTCGAAGTGATGCTCGATATCGAAGTCGTAGGCGCGATTGCGACCGGCGCAAACATTGCTGTTTACTTCGCTCCAAACACCGATCAGGGATTCATCGACGCGATCACCGACGCGGTACACGATGCGACTCGTAAGCCCTCGGTGGTCTCGATCAGCTGGGGAGGTCCGGAAGACTCCTGGACGGCGCAATCTCAAACAGCCATGAACGCTGCGTTAGAAGATGCAGCGGCCCTAGGCGTTACCGTGACAGTGGCTTCCGGGGATAACGGTTCGAGCGATGGCGTTGGCGATGGAAAGCTGCACGTGGACTTTCCCGCGTCCAGTCCCTATGCGCTTGCTTGTGGAGGAACGACGCTCGCCGGATCGGGATCCACTATCTCTTCGGAAGTGGTCTGGAACGAAACGGCGAACAACGAGGGAGCCACAGGCGGCGGAGTGAGCACGGTGTTCCCGCTTCCTAGCTACCAATCTTCCGCCAAAGTCCCTGTACAGCCGCAAACGAACTTTACCGGTCGCGGCGTTCCCGATGTCGCAGGCGATGCAGACCCGACGACGGGTTACCAGATCCGAGTCAATGGTCAGGATCAGGTCGTTGGGGGCACGAGTGCCGTTGCGCCGCTATGGGCCGGGCTGGTCGCTCTGATGAACCAGCAACTCGGAACGACTGTCGGCTTCTTGAATCCGAAGCTTTATTCGATTGGCGAATCCGTGTTCCAGGACATCACCAGCGGCAACAACGACGACAGCGGTCTTGGAGCTTATTCATCCGGACCGGGCTGGGATCCCTGCACAGGATTGGGCAGTCCAAATGGAGCCGCCATCCTCAGCGCGCTAACGGCGAGTAACCCGACGAGCCCTGGCACTCCGAACGGTTCCAGTAGCGCTACTGCGGCGAGCGCCACGGGAAGGAAGTAGCCACTCTATGAACGGCGAGCGAGCTGAAATTCCAGGAAGTTCACCGAAGCATTCTGAGGATGCAAGCCGCTCGAGCCCTCTTGCTCCCGGAGAAGAATTGACAGCGACAATTGTTCTCCGGAGGCGTCCCGGCTCGCCTTACGTCGCTGAGCAATTGCTATCCGGGCAATACCAACCGGTCTCCCGGGAACAGGCGGAAGAATTAACGGGTGCCTCTGAACAGGACGTTGCCGCCGTAGAGGCCTTCGCAAAGCAATACGGCTTGGAAGTAGTCGAGGCAGATCCGGCCAAACGTGTTGTTAAAGTAACGGGCTCTGCCGAAGCCTTGAACCGTGCCTTCGGTATTGAAATTGGGTCCTTTGGTAATTACACAAGCTATAGCGGCCCGATCACCGTTCCCGCGTCGCTCGACGGTGTCGTGATGGCGGTGCTGGGCTTGGACAATCGCCCGATCGCCCGTCCTCGCATGAACGAAGTTTCCGCCTAGTACAGGGCACTCTCGCCAGGAGGACGTGTTTTCCAGCGTCTGTGGATCCACATCCATTGGTCGGGATATTCGCGGATTGCCTGCTCTAAGACAGAGTGGATCCTTTGCGTATCGGCCTGTTCGTCACCCGTTATTTCAACTGCCGGAAGGAAGTGGAGGACGTATTTGTTACGCGACTCGTTCCAAACAGCGAACCCCGGAACGACTGGCGCCCGCGAATGATGCGCCAGTTTGGCAAAGCCGCTATTCGCGCACGCAAGCTTTCCGAAGAAGTTGATGAATACGCCCTCTGTTGCGGCGGTGTTCTGGTCGATTAGAATGCCTACTGCTTCGTTGTTCCGCAAAGCGCGCAGAACAGACCGCGCGCCATCGCGCTTGTAAATAAGCTTGTTGCCTGAAAGCGTCCGTCGCGTTTCTACGATCTTATCGATCAATGGATTGTCGAGAGGTCGCACCATTACATTCATCGGCTCGGTCATCAGAGCGTGCGCGAACGCGCTCAGCTCCCAGTTGCCGAGATGCGCGGTAGCGACCAGCACGCCGCGTCCAGTCCTTTTTGCCTCAACGTAGTTTTCGAGACCTTCGTATCCGATCCAATCGTCTATGTTCGAAGCACTGAGCTCGGGGAAGCGAGCTAGAGCCAGCAGCATCCGTGCAATGGTGCGGAAAACACCCTCGATCAGCTCCTCGCGTTTGGCCTCGCTGAGCTCGGGATAAGCGAACGAGAGATTGATGTGCGCGACACGTCGCAGCTTCGGCACTGCTCTATCAAGCAATTGGATTGCAGCGTACGCGGTGCGATTTGCTGCCGGAGATGGCAGGCGACGCAGAGTATTGACGAGCGTGGCAGCTAGTGCAAACTCGGTATGAGTTGCTAGCCAGCTTTTCTTCTGGGCCAATTCCGGAGTTTAATCGATCCAGCCGCCGCCGAGAACGAGATCGCCTTCGTAGAATACGGCGGCCTGTCCGGGCGTTATCGCTCGCTGTCCCTGATCGAAACAGACTTCCACCGTTGTGTTATCGCCCGTTGGCAGGAGCGTGGCAGGAGCCGCGACGTGCTTATTGCGAATCTTGATCTGCGCCCTGAGCGGTTCAAGAGGCGCCGAAATGGAAACCCAATTCACGTCGCGCGCAATCAGAGTCGACCGTTGGAGGTCGCTATCCGCGCCGACGATTACGCGCTGAGAAGCAGGATCGGTCGCGATCACATACAGCGGCTCACGAGCGGCAACACGCAAGCCTCGGCGCTGCCCGACGGTGAAGTGATGCGTTCCTGCGTGATGTCCGACCACGCGTCCGGCTGTATCCACAATCTCGCCTTCAGCCAAAGCAGGATCGATCCCCTGCTCGCGGAAATAGGCGTCCATGAAAGCGGCGTAGTCGCCGTTCGGCACAAAACAGATCTCCTGGCTATCGTTCTTATCGGCGACGGGCAGATTGAGTTCCTTTGCAAGCTGCCGGACTTCCGGCTTGATCATGTCTCCCAGCGGAAACATCGTGCGGGCTAACTGGGCCTGCGTGAGTCCGAACAGAAAATAAGTTTGGTCCTTCGAACTATCGACGCCGGTGCGCATTTGGTAGCGGCCAGTCGCCTCGTCGTAGCCGATCCGAGCATAGTGCCCAGTCGCAATCTTCTCCGCTCCGACTCCGTCGGCCATCTCGAGGAACTGATCGAACTTAATGAAGTTATTACAGAGCGTGCACGGAATGGGCGTACGGCCCGCAAGATAGTCCGCCACAAACGGCTTAACGACATTCTCTTCGAAGCGCTCTTCGAAGTTGACCACGTAATACGGGATACCTAAGAGCGAGGCCACAAAGCGCGCATCGTAGACATCATCGAGCGAACAGCAGCGCCCAACCGCGCCGCCATTCGGAGTAAGTTCGGGCAATCGGCGCTGGTTCCAAAGCTGCATGGTCAGACCGACAACCGGCAAACCCTGGCGGTGCAAGAGACCGGCTACCACGGAGCTGTCGACGCCACCCGACATCGCAACAGCAATCGGAGCGTTACTGGCTGACAAGCTGGTGCCTTCGTTCTTTGGTTTTCCGGAGCCGCCGCACGGAATCGATCACCGCATCGGCCAATTGGTCGACATCCTCGACTGTATTGCCTCGGCCGAACGAGAAGCGAACGCTCGAGCGGGCCTCTGCTGGTGACCGCCCCATCCGCAGGAGAACGTGCGAAGGTTCGACCGAGCCGCTGCTACAGGCCGATCCTGTCGAAACGGCAAAGCCGCGAGTATCGAGAGCAATCAGTAAAACTTCGCCCGATAAACCGCGAAACAGAAGATTGCTGGTGTTCGGAAGCCGTCCGACAATGGGCCCGTTCACTTCGACATCGTCCAGCGCAGCAAGAACGTTCTCTTCGAATCGATCTCGCAAGTAAGGGGAATGCTGACCCAGCAATCCCATGGCGCGTGCGAAGGCAATTGCGCCAGGAACATTCTCCGTGCCTGCCCTGCGATCACGTTCGTGGCGGCCCCCGAATTGAATTGCGCTTAAAGGAGTTCCGTTACGAACGAAAAGCGCGCCGACGCCCTTAGGGCCGTAAACCTTGTGCGCACTCAGCGAATACAGATCGACGCCGAGTTCTCCGACGTTCACGTCGATCTTTCCGAGCGCCTGCACTCCGTCCGAATGAAAGTAGATGGATTGTCCAGCCGCCCTTCGCTCTTTCACAAGAGCAGCTATTTCGCGAATAGGCTGAATCGCGCCGGTCTCGTTGTTGGCATGCATCACCGATATCAGCACCGTCTCAGGGCGAATGTGCCGCCCGATCGCGGCTCCATCGACATAGCTAACTGCGAGACCTTCTCGCTCGAGTTGCCGGATGGGTTCGAGAACGGCCGGGTGTTCGATCGGCGTCGTAATGACGTGCTGACCCGAACCGCCTATATTGTTGGTCAAACCAAAAATCGCCAGATTATTCGACTCGGTTCCACCGCTGGTAAACACCAACTCGGCGGGAGAACAGCCGATCGCATCGGAAACCGTTCTGCGAGAAGACTCGAGCCGCTGACGCGCTACCTGGCCTGCACGATGCGTGCTCGAAGCATTACCGGGAACTTCAAGAAGAGCAGTTGCGAAGGCATCCGCAACTTCAGGCGCAACAGGAGTAGTCGCATTGTGATCGAAGTACAGCAAGTAAGTGGAGGGCCGGGGTTCATTACAATTCTAACAGCCAATGCAGCCTTCAATCGTCACGCTGACCACGGATTTCGGGATCGCAGATCACTACGTGGGCACGATGAAGGGCGTGATTTTGAGCCGTTGCCCTCAGGTTCAGCTGGTCGATATTTCCCATGAAATTCGGCCCTTTTCGATTCACGCCGGCGCCTACACGATTGCCCAAGCAGCTCCTTACTTCCCTCCAGGGACGATTCACGTCGTTGTCGTCGACCCGGGTGTCGGAACCGAACGCAAACCGCTGCTCATCGAAGCGCTCGGACAGTGCTTCATCGCTCCTGATAATGGTGTACTGACATTCATCTTGTCTTTGGATCCAAACGCAAGGGTGCGTGAGATCAGCAATCGCAGCCTCTGGTTGCTTTCCCCTTCGGCAACCTTTCATGGACGTGATGTCTTTGCTCCGACGGCCGCCGCTATCGCCTCAGGAGAAGCAAAACAGGACGATGTGGGCCCTCAGTTAGACTCCTGCATTCTGCTCGCCGACTGGAAGCCCAAAGAACTTGAAACCGGAGTTTGGCATGGGGCCGTCTTGAGCGTAGATCACTTCGGCAATGTCATTACGAGCTTTCCGTCTCGGCAGTTCAACACCCTAGTGTCGGGCCAATTCGCGCTCAGCGCCGGAAACGGCGAAGTGACCACTTTGAGAGCAACCTTCGCCGAGGCGCCACGCGATCTTTCCTTTGCGTACGCCGGTAGTTCCGGTTATCTGGAGCTTGCAATCAACCAGGGCAACGCAGCCCAATCCCTCGACGTTCGGCCCGGTGACTCCGTCCGGCTTAAGGCCCGGCTCTAACGGTACAATCGAAAGATTCCCCTCTTCCCGAATGACTGTCGCTGAACCAATTACACTCACTCGCGCTGCCGAGTTCCGCAAAAAGCTCGAATCGAAGATCGTTGTGGCAGATGGCGCGATGGGCACCATGCTTTACGCGAAGGGTATTTTCATAAACCGCTGCTTCGATGAGCTGAACCTTTCGGCGCCGCAGCTGGTCAAAGAGATTCACCAGGAGTACGTCCGGGCCGGGGCGGAGGTCCTCGAAACAAACACATTCGGCGGAAATCGTGTTCGGCTCTCGGCATTCGGCTTCGGAGAGAAGCTTCGCGCCATCAATGAAGCGGGCGTGCGGCTAGCGCGTGAAGCCGCTGGAAACAGGGCTTTCATTGCCGGTGCGATGGGACCGCTCGGAACCCAGATCGAGCCGCTCGGGCCGATGTCGTTCGCTGAAGCGCGTGCGGTCTTCCGCGAACAGGCAGAAGCACTGGTAAACGCCGGCATTGATCTGATGGTGCTCGAAACGTTTTACAACCTTGACGAGCTTCGCGAAGCAATCTATGCGGCCCGCGAAGTTGCCGGTCCTGAAATGGTGATTATGGCTCAGGTCACGGTGAACGATGACGGCACATTGCGCGACGGAGCAAGCACTGCGACCGTTACGAAAAGCCTGAACGAGTGGCCCGTCGACGTTTTCGGCGTGAACTGTTCCGCCGGTCCGAAGGTTGTGCTCGAAACAATCGAGAAGATGATCCCGCTGACTACCAAATTGGTCAGCGCCATGCCCAACGCCGGACTTCCGGCAACGGTGGAAGGACGGAATATCTATCTCTGCTCGCCCGAGTACATGGCACAGTATTCGCGGCGCTATCTGCAGGCCGGCGTTCGAGTGATCGGCGGTTGCTGTGGCACGACACCGGAGCACATAAAACAAATGGTCGGCGAGGTCCGGTCTCTGCAGCCCGTGCAGCATCGCGCATCCGCCGTTACTCTCACGGAAGCCGAGAAGCCTGCGGCGAAGCGCCTGCCGAAAGTTCCGGTCTCTGAAAAGTCTCAGCTCGGGGCTAAACTGGCCGCCGGCAAATTCGTGGCTTTTGTCGAAATTCTTCCGCCCCGCGGGGTGGATCCGTCCAAAGAGATTGCCGGGGCCAAGCTTTGCAAAGAGAACGGTATCGATTGCATCAACGTGCCGGACGGTCCGAGAGCAAGCGCGCGCCTCAGCGCACAAGTTACCTGCCAACTGATTCAACAGCAGGCTGGCATTGAATCCGTTCTGCATTTCTGCTGCCGTGACCGCAATATTCTGAGCATTCAATCGGAGTTGCTCGGGGCGCATGCTACCGGTGTTCGCAACCTGATTTGCATCACGGGTGATCCGCCGCGCATGGGCACATATCCGGACGCCACCGCCGTTTTCGACGTGGATTCGATCGGCCTGACAAATGTCGTAAACAACCTGAATCACGGGCTCGACATAGGCGGCAATCCGACCGGATCGCAGACCGCACTGCTCATTGGCGTGGGCGCGAACCCCGGAGCTCTGAACATGGACGAAGAGCTGCGCCGGTTTGCCTGGAAGGTGGAAGCCGGCGCGGAATATGTTGTCACCCAGCCTGTATTCGATCTTGATCTGCTGGAGATTTTTCTGCGAAAGACGGAGCAGTACAATTTGCCGATGATTGCAGGCATCTGGCCGCTAACGAGCTACCGCAACGCGGAATTCATGGTGAATGAGCTACGCGTGCCGGTTCCGCAGGACTACATGGACCGGATGAGAAAAGCAGACTGCGCCGACAAGGCACGCGCCGAGGGTGTCGCAATTGCCCGCGAGATGACGAGCAAAGTGCACCGTATGGTGCAGGGCGCCCAGCTAAGCGCGCCTTTCGGACGCTATGAAATGGCAGTGCAGGTTGCCCAAGTGCTCGGCGAACGGTAAACTGACGGAGTATTTTCTTCCAGCCGACAAGTGGCAACAGACTTAATAGAAATCAGTGCACAAGAGCCGGATTCCGGTGCAATCACTCGTGCGGTAAAAGAGATCAGGCGAGGCCGCGTGGTCGGTGTTCCAACTGATGCGCTTTATGTGCTGGTAGCCGATCCTTTCAATTTGCACGCGGTCGGCAAAGTGTTCGCGTCTAAAGGCCGGGAGAGCGTACGCTCACTTCCGCTGGCGGTTTCAGACGTGATGATGGCCGAGGACCTGGCGAAAGACTTGAATAGCAGGTTTTACATATTAGCGCGCCATTTCTGGCCCGGCGCGCTGACGATGATCGTGCCTGCAGCGGCGAAGGTGCCCTTGAAAGTCACGGGAAATACCGGGCGCTTAGCGATGCGGCAAGCAAAGTCGCCGGTGCTCGATGCGCTTCTGGAGAAAGCTGGACACGCTTTGATTGCTACCAGCGCCAATCTATCCGGCCAGCCTACGATTCCAAGCGGGATCGAACTCTTCGCCGCCATGGACGGAACTGTGGATCTGGTGCTGGACGGCGGCCTCTGTACAGGCACCGGCTCGACAACCGTGGACATCACCGAGCCGTATTGGAAGGTCATTAAAGAGGGCGCTATCTCTGAAAAAGAGATTGCGGAACGGCTGCAGGCCAACTAGCCTGACAACCGGATTTTCTGTTATTCTTAGGCGAAGCGTTCCCAGCGAGAGCGTCTGCCTCGGTCTCCTAAAAATTGATCCGATAGTCAATGTCATGGAGTCTTACTCGGATTAAGTGCCCGTGTGCATGCTCCGGTGTTTTCGAATGCCATGGAGAAGCCTGAAGGTGCTCGGAGGATTCCCCCCTTGTTCTTTTAGGGGTCAATGACGGAGGCCGGCCCAGAGGCTCTCGCTGCGAACGCTTTTCCTCCGTCCCGCTCATGAATATTCTTTTCATCGGCGATATCTTCGCCTCAAGCGGGCGTGCGATCGTCGCGGATAACGTTCAGCGTCTCATCACCGAGCACAAAATCGATCTGGCAATCGCCAATGCGGAGAACAGCGCCGGAGGTTTCGGCATTACGCCGCAGATCACCGAGGATCTGCTATCGCTGGGACTCGATGTTCTAACCGGCGGCAACCATAGTTTCGATAAGCGGGAGATCCACGACTACATCGGCCATCAGCCGCGGTTACTGCGGCCGGCGAACTATCCGCCCGGACTGCCCGGGCAGGGCGTGTACACGGGCAAGGCCCGGAACGGGGCGCCGTACACGGTGATTAACCTGCAGGGGCGGGCGCACATGTCTAACATCGACTGCCCGTTTCGAAAAGCCGATGAGATCCTGAACGGGCTCGATCCGGCGATCAAGATACGGTTTGTCGATTTTCACGCGGAGTTGACCAGTGAGAAGGTCACCATGGGCTGGTATTTGGATGGACGGGCGACCGCGATGATCGGAACACATACGCATGTTCCCACCGCAGATGCCCGCGTTCTGCCAGGCGGCTTGGCTTACCAGACGGATGCAGGGATGAGCGGGCCATACGATTCGGTGATTGGTGTCGATAAGGATACGATCATTCGCCGCTTTTTGACAGGGCTAAACGGACGCATGGAAGCAGCGCGAGGCGGAGTGGAATTGCATGGAGCGATCGTACACGCGGACGAAAGCACCGGAAAAGCTTTCGATATCGAGCGAGTCTGGTGCAGGAAGTAAGAGTCAGGACACGGAGTTCACGAGCTCGGGGTCTGCGACACCTACGTCGAAGCTAACGCCTTCCCAACGCGCGACGACAGCGGTTGCGACACAGTTGCCCAGTAGATTCACCGATGTTCGACACATATCCATCAGCGCATCCACTCCGAGAATGAGCGTTATGCCTTCGAGCGGAAGCTGGAAGGTGCCGAGCGTTCCGGCAAGGATCACGAGCGAGGCGCGCGGAACCGCGGCTACGCCTTTGCTTGTGAGCATCAAGGTAAGCATCATGGTTATCTGCGTGCCGATGGGCATATGCACCCCAGCGGCTTGCGCAACGAATACGGAGGCAAGCGAAAGGTAGAGCGTCGAGCCGTCCAGGTTGAAGCTGTAGCCGGTGGGCAACACGAAACCGACGATATGCTTAGGCACTCCAAACAGACCCATGTTTTCGAGAGCAAGCGGGAGCGCAGCTTCACTCGACGCGGTAGAAAAGGCTAAAAGAAAAGGCTGTCGCACGGCGAGGAAAAAACGCCGGATAGGGACGCGAGCGATCGAGAGCGCCGAGCCGAGCACCAATACTACAAACAGGGCTTGCGCAAGGTAAAGCGTGCCGACGAGTTTGCCAAGGCCGAGCAGGACTCCGAGACCTTTCGATCCGACAGTAACGGCGATGGCTGCGCCTACTCCGAACGGAGCAAGATACATGACGTATTTCGTGTAGCGATACATCACCTCCGAGACAGCAGTTGCGAAGGTGACCACGGGCTCCGCTTTTGCGCCGATCGCTGAACAAGCAGCACCGAAGAGGAAGAAGAAAACCACCATTTGGAGAACGTCGTTTTGGCCGAGTGACTCGAAGATGTTGGTTGGAACGGCATGTTCGAGGGTTTGGCTGAAGGAGGCGGGCTTGGACAAAGCCGGAAGTCCAGATCCGCCTGAGCCGGTCAGAGTTAAACCGGCCCCTGGTTGCATGACGTTGACGATGATGAGGCCGATAACTAACGCGAAAGTTGTTGCGATCTCAAAATAGGTGATCGCTTTGACGGCAATGCGGCCCATTATTTTAAGCTCGCCGGCAGACGCGATGCCCGAGACCAATGTGCCGAAGAGCAAGGGTCCGACAATCGATTTAATCAGCCGGAGGAAGATGTTGCTGACCGGCGCAAGAGCTTTCGCGAAGTTGGGGGTGAGAGCGCCTAATACGATGCCGACGATCAGCGCAATGAAGATCCAGGAAGTAAGTGAGAGTCTCTTGATCAGGCCCATTCGTCGTTAGCGTTCTCCCCATTTGAGTTTCTCCCTCAGCACGTCGAAGAAGAGCATCTTCGGCGGGCGGATAAGTTGAATCGTCTTCGGGGACGAACGGCAGATAACGCGATCGCCTTTGGATAGAGGTTCGCCTATTTGCCCGTCGATCGTCAAGTAGGTTCCTTCCTCGCCATGGACGAGGACCTTGATCACGCTCGTATCCGGGACGATGACTGGACGATTGGTCAGCATGTGAGGGCAGATCGGGGTTATGCAGAACGCTTTTACAGAGGGGAAGATGACGGGGCCCCCGGCTGAAAGCGAGTACGCGGTGGAGCCGGTGGGCGTGGCGATGATGAGGCCGTCGGCTTTGTAAGCGGCAACGAAGTGGCTATCTACGTGAGTGTCCAGATCGATCATGCGAGCGAGTTCGCTCTTGGTAATTACGACATCGTTCAGCGCGGAATAAGTCACCAGGATCTGGCCGTCGCGGTGGATCTCGCAATCCACCATGCGGCGCGACCCGATGCGATGTTCGCCGCGAAGCGCACGTTCCAGCTCGGGGTAAAGCTCCTCGACGGGTGTAGCGGTGAGGAAACCGAGATGACCGAGATTGACAGCAAATAAAGGTATGTCGCGGCCCGCCACGACACGCGCAGCCGAAAGAAGGGTTCCGTCTCCGCCCAGAACGATAATGAGATCGCAGCCATCCGGAAGATCTTCGCGCTGGAAGTATTGTTGACTTCCGGCATAGGCAGCTGTTTGGGCGTCGCAGCGACAGGTAATGCCGCGGGCTTCGAGCCATTGGAGAAGCCCACAGACGATTTCCGCAGCACGGGTAATTTTCGGTTTCGAGATGATACCTACGGTCTGGATCTGCTGCATGGTCGCGTTTGCTTAAGAATAGAGTAAACCGGTGATGCTTCCCCGATGGGCGTGAAGAAGGAATTCACGATTGCCTTCCGCTCCTAGAATGGGGCTGTCGGTAACGGCCGTTGAGAAGCCAGCCGTTTGGAGCGCAAAGGCGACTCTTTCGCAGGCGGCGACCTGCGCGGCTGGATCCCGCACGATACCGCCTTTGCCGACAGCTTCGCGACCGACCTCGAATTGCGGTTTGACCAGAATAAGCCAGTCGCCATCCGGCTTCAGAAACGGAGCGAGCGCTTCAAACAGCAACCTGACTGAAATGAAGCTCACGTCACAAGTAATGATGTCGACCGGCTCACCGATGCTTTCGAAAGTCAGATGACGGGCATTGGTGCGTTCGTGCAGGATCACGCGACAGTCCGTACGAAGCTTCCAGTCGATCTGACCGGCGCCCGTATCGACAGCGTGAACGCGAGTGGCTCCGTGCTGGAGGAGGCAATCGGTAAAACCGCCGGTTGAGGTCCCTACGTCCATACAGATCTTGCCCGCTACGTCGATTCCGAAGTGTTGGATTGCCTTTTCAAGTTTGATGCCGCCACGGCTGACGAAAGGCAGCGGCTGTTCCACTGTGAGTCGATTTTCGGAGGCAATCAGGCGGCCGGGCTTGTCGGACTTCTGCCCGTCTACCGAGACTTTGCCAGCAAGGATGAGCGCTTGCGCTTTGGCGCGCGATTCGACAAGCTGCCGCTCGACCAGCGCCAAGTCCAATCGAAGCTTATTCTGCTTCGGGTTCAAGTTTGGCGCTGCACGACGAAATCGGCGATTTGGCGCAGGCGATCGGCGCGGTCGCCAAAGTCGGTCAGGGCGGAGTAAGCGGCCTGGCGTTCTTCTTCGGCCATTCGGCGGGAGCGGCTGAGGCCGTAGACGGCGGGAAAGGTGATCTTCTGCTGGGCTTGATCTTTACCGGCGGTTTTGCCCAGGGCTTCCGACGAGGCTTCGACGTCGAGTACATCGTCGATGATCTGGAAGGCCAGGCCGATGTGCTCGCCGTAGTGGGACAGAGCCGCAAGTGCGTCATCGATAGCTCCAGCGTAGATGGCGCCCATGCGAACGCTGGCCCGGAGGAGAGCGCCGGTCTTGGCACGATGGATGGAATCGAGCAGAAGCGCAGTGGGTTGTTTCCGCTCGCCCTCAATATCGTTCACCTGGCCGCCAATCATGCCGCCGACCGTGCCGGCGGCACGCGACAACTCTTCGACCAGACGGATCTTGCGGTCGGCGTGGATGAGAGGAAGGCGGCTAAGGACTTCGAAGGAAAGCGTAAGCAGCGCGTCACCGGCGAGAATCGCCAAAGCTTCGCCGAAGACTTTGTGGCACGTGGGGCGGCCGCGGCGGAGATCGTCGTTATCGAGGGCCGGCAGGTCGTCGTGGATCAAAGAATAGGTGTGGACGAGTTCCAGGGTAGCGGCGGCATCCTCAACACCGTTTGGGGAATCGGTAACGGCGCGAGCGGCGGCGATCGCGAGGATCGGGCGAATGCGTTTGCCGCCTGCGAAGAGGCTATAGCGCATGGCGCGGTGGATGGACGATGGGTCGACCGTTTCGGCCGGCACCCAGTGATTGAGGACAGCATCTACTGCCTGGACTTGTTCGGTGAGGAAGTCGCTCAGAGCGACTTGGGAGGCGCGCGTCATTTGCCGAGCTTCTCGGGGTTGAATGGCACAGGCGTGATTTCGCCACCGCGCTTCATGAGGATTTCGACGCGAGACTCGGCCTCTTCGAGCTGGCGTTTGCATTCGGCGCTGAGACGCATACCGGATTCGAAGAGGACGAGGCTTCGCTCCAGTGGGAGATCGCCTCTTTCAAGTTCTTTGACGACTCGTTCCAGCTCCTCAAGGCCGGCTTCAAAGTTCAGCGAGGATGATTTCTCCTCAGGCATTTCTTCATTGTAACGAGCTGAAAGGGGCGGAGTTTTTTGCCAAACGAACTCGTGGACAGGCTGGCCGAGCGTCAGTTCAGAATTATAAAAGTTTGTTTTATCTTATCTGTCTATAACTTAGCTGACTTGCAAGCGGCTTTTGCTTGAGGGCCGTGCGGACCTCGCTGATAAAGCGGCCATGTTAAAGATGTCCATAATAGCGGAGTGCTCCATCAAATCCTGGGGACGACTCCTTCACCCTGATAGGGGTATTCCTCACAAAGGCGCAGGAAAGTGGTTTTGTTGTCAGTCATCCGAACACGGATCGAGCACTTGCCATCTCATGGGTTACCGATGGTCACGCTTAAACTCCTCATGTTCGTGCTCCTGAACGCTCTCTGTTGAGTTGTTCTCGGCCGAGCCAAGACCCCCAGAAAGCAAAAAATAATTGCTAAGCGCCGGCCGATGCCGTTTTCGGTCTCCGCGCTCGTTCGCGCAATTCTCGTTCCGCCCTATGCCAATCTTCGTCCGAGGACCCGCTTGGCGAACCCCTCTCGAGCCAGCAATGGTAAGCATGCGCAGCGATCTCATCGTTGCTTAGCTCATAGAAATCTTCCTCGACCACGGATGTTTCCTGGCTCGAAAAAGGTGTTTCCTGGCCCGAACGAGATGTTTCCTGGCCGGAAAGAGGGGATGCCGGTGTCACGGAGTAGCTCTGTCCCCCTTGCGTCGGAATCTGCTCAGGATCTGCGCTGCTCAAGGTGGTGATTCCGGAGCCACGCGGGCCAGGAACAACGCCGGGAGCCGGTGATTCACCGGTGGCAGCAGGAGTGACGAAGCTCGACCCCGCTCCAGCGCCAGCCCCGGCGCGAACACCCGAAGTATCTGTACCGCGAGATCCGACGGACAAATTTGCGTCGGCTGCGATAGTGTCATTGATGCTTAAACCCGGGCGCGGCTTGGCAGACGCGTCGGTCTCTTGAGACAAACCGGTGTTTAACGATTTCTTGCCGGGTTCCGTCTCTTCTAACTCGTTGAACTTAGGATCGATCATGCTCTCGCTCCAAACTGTAGATGACGCAGAGCAAAAACTTGCTGCAAAGATTGTAGTAGCTTCTACACGAGCCTAAGAAATCAGGGCCGCCCATTTAGGCAGCCCTATTAAAACGAATATTGTTTTAGCTCTGGAGCGCCGGCTGTTCGCTTTTCTCAGCGGAACCAGCGCCCTTCAACTTTTCCCGCTGTTCTTTCAAGATTGCCTTTCGGCTTAGCTTGATCTTGTTGCCTTCGAGCGCCAGAACCTTTACTAAGATCTGGTCGCCCTCGTTCAACTCGTCGCGGACATTTTTGATGCGGCTTTCCGAAATTTCGCTGATGTGCAGCAGGCCGTCGGTGCCGGGGAAGATCTCGACGAAAGCGCCGAAGTCGGCGATACGGACCACTTTGCCGAGGTAGGTCTTTCCTACCTCAGCAACGGCGGCGATGTCGCTGACCATCTGGAGCGCTTTGTTAGCTGCGGTGCCGCTCGAGGCAAAGATGTTCACAGTTCCGTCATCGGAGACATCGATCTTGACGCCGGTCTGGTCGATGATGCCCTTGATGACCTTGCCGCCCGGTCCGATAAGTTCGCGGATCTTGTCGGTCGGGATCTTAGTCGTGTAGATGCGTGGGGCGTACTGAGACAGTTCCTTCCGCGGCTTGTCGATTGCGGTTAACATGGTACCCAGGATTTCCAAGCGGCCTTTGCGAGCCTGTTCCAACGCTTCCGCCATGATTTTGGTGGTCACGTTAGGAACCTTGATATCCATCTGCAGAGCCGTGATGCCGTTCTTCGTACCGGCGACTTTGAAATCCATGTCGCCGTAGTGGTCTTCCGCGCCGGCAATGTCGGTAAGGATGGCGTATTGATCGCCTTCGAGCACCAATCCCATCGCGATACCGGCCACCGGCGAGACGACGGGAACGCCGGCATCCATCAGTGAGAGCACGCCGCCACAGACACTGGCCATGGAACTCGAACCGTTCGATTCCAGGATGTCGCTGACTACGCGGAGAGTATAGGGGAACGACTTCTCGTCCGGGATCATCGGTGCGAGCGCACGCTCGGCGAGAGCACCGTGCCCGATCTCGCGACGGCCGGGGCCGCGCATGAAGCCGACCTCGCCGACGCTGAACGGCGGGAAGTTGTAGTGAAGCATGAAGCGCTTCGAAGTCTCGGCCGGGTCGAACATTTCGATCCGCTGCTCGTCATCTTTGGTGCCGAGAGTGGTGGTCACCAGGGCCTGCGTTTCACCGCGGGTAAAAATGGCTGAGCCGTGAGTTCGTGGCAAGACGCCCACTTCACAGGTAATCTGACGAATCTGATCGAAGGCGCGACCGTCCGGACGCCGCCGATCCTTCAGCATCTCGTCGCGGAATATACGCTCCTTCAGAACGTCGAAGGTCTTACCCGCTTCGGCGAGCTGTGTTTCCTCCGTAAAAAGGGCCATGGCTTTGGCTTTGGCCTGATCGACCCGGCTGTAGCTTTCGATTTTGGCGTATTTCTGGGTGTTCAGCGCATCGCTGAGATCGAGCCGGATGGAATCGGAGATTTTGTCGAGCATCTCCTGATTGACGGCGACCGGCGTAAACGAGCGCTTGGGTTTGCCGGCAGCCTGGGCCAATTCGCGGATGGCTGTCACGATCTTTTTGCAAGCTTCGTGGCCAAACTCAATTGCGCCGATGACCTCCGCCTCGGAAGCTTCGTTTGCGGCAGCTTCGACCATGACTATACCTTCTTCGGTACCGGCCACAATGATGCTGAGCTTAGCGTCTTTGGTCTGTTCGTAAGAGGAGTTCAGGCGGTACTCGCCGTTAATCAGGCCGACGCGGACGCCGGCTAAAAGATGGTGAAACGGTACGTCGGAGATGGCTAGGGCGGCACCGGCGCCGATGATCGAAAGGATGCCGGGGTCGTGTTCCGGGTCGGCCGAGAGCACCATGGCGATGATCTGGGTTTCGTTGCTGAATCCTTCGGGGAAAAGCGGACGGATAGGCCGGTCGATTAAGCGGCTGGTCAGGATCTCTTTCTCCGACGGTCTCCCTTCGCGTTTGATGAACCCGCCCGGGAATTTGCCCGCAGCGTAGGTGTATTCGCGGTAGTCTACCGTGAGCGGGAAGAAGCTCGCGCCAGGCTTGGGTTTGTCGGTAGAGCAGGCGCTGACAAGCACCACCGAGTCGCCAGACCGAACAACGACGGACCCATTCGCCTGCTTGGCAATTTTGCCGGTCTCCAACGAGACTTTTGATCCTTGCAGATCGATTTCAACTGTATGTGACATTTATAATTCCCGATGCGTGATCAGCATCAAATTCCTATGCAAGCACGCTCCATTGCGTGCGGATCAACCCCGGGATTAAGTGAGGACTTATGAGCGTGAAGCTGTGTGACAATCGCCTACCGAGGCGATGTTGCGCGTTCGTACATCGGTCATAGCTGAGCCGATCCGCGCCTGCTTGAGAACCGTAGGACTAGCGGCGGATGCCAAGACTCTGAATGAGAGTCTTATAACGCTCGGGACTGCGATCTTTCAAGTACTTGATCATCTTGCGTCGCCGGGAAACCATCGTCAGCAGACCTCGCGTGGAATGATGATCTTTCCGATGAGACTTCAAGTGATCAGTGAGCTGAGAGATGCGCTGGCTAAGGAGCGCAATTTGAACCTCTGGCGATCCCGAATCCGACTTGTGGGTCCGGTACTTGCTTATTACCTGAGACTTCTCTTCCACCGCCAGGGCCATGCTAGAAAACGATACTCCTCGTCTTTACCTAATCTCGATTAAATTCTGTTTCAGGATAACACAGGCAACTTGTTTGATCGGCGAGAATCTGCGCCGCAGCGGTGAATTTGCCTTGCAAGAATGTAGAAACCGGGATCGGTCCCCTTATGGATCGATTAGACTAGGCAGAACCATGAAGTCGATCATTGCTCGCTATCTTTGCGTTCTTGGACTCGCCGTCGCTGGTGGGGCCGCTCAAGATGTCATCCCGCTTTATCCCGGCCCGGCACCGGGCTCCTCGAAAGAGAGCTATCCGGAGAAGGAGTATTTTTCGAAGACCTGGAATACGGAGGTCGTCAGCAATGTGACGAAACCAACACTGACGGTGTATAAACCGGTTGCCGGCGGTAACGGGACCGGAGTGATCGTGTGTCCGGGTGGCGGATTTATGGCTCTTTCAATCCGGAGTGAGGGGACGGCAGTGGCTCAGTGGCTCGCGGAAAGGGGAGTGACAGCTTTTGTTTTGAAGTATCGACTGGCGCATACGGGCGAGGACGCCACGCAAGAGTTCATGACGTTATTTGCCGACAGAAAGAAATTTGACGAGTTTATAACCGGAGTCATGCGGCTGTCGGTTGCCGACGGACTTGGAGCTGTGACGTATGTCCGAAACCACGCTTCGGAGTGGGGGATTAAGCCGGATCGAGTGGGGATCGTCGGGTTCTCGGCAGGCGGGACCGTAGCTGCAGGAGCAGGACTGCGCTACACGGCGGACGGGCGGCCCGCGTTTGTGGCGCCGATTTACCCTGCGACCGCTATGTTCAAAGACATGGCCGTACCGGCGGATGCGCCACCCCTATTTCTTGCAGCCGCAACGGATGATCAGCTCGGACTGGCAAACGACAGCGTCGAGTTATACGAGCGATGGACGGGCGCACACAAATCCGCCGAGTTGCATATGTATGCGAAGGGCGGGCACGGTTTCGGGATGAGAAAACAGGGATTCCCGTCGGATGAATGGATCGACAGGTTTGCGGAGTGGCTTGGATCTCAGGGGTGGATGACGAGATAAACGGTGGCGGGAGGAGCAGCTAGAGGGCTGCCCCTTCCCACATTTTAGGCTCCCTGCCCTACTGCGGCGCTGGTGTTCGTACGTTGGGAGATGGTGGTGAGAAGCTGATCGGCGTGCTTCTCTTCATCAAGGGTCTTTTGAAGGAGGGTGGCGTGATTCGGCAGATTGAGAATTTTGGCCCAATCCCGTGCGGAGCCGTAGGAGGCCATCTCGTAGTGCTCGATTTTCTGAGCGGTGGCGAGCAGTCCGGCATCACGCACGGGGCCCTCCTCGGATTCGCTGACGATGTTTTCGCCTGAGCCGATCAGCGCCGTCATGATAGGGTCCTTCTTGTCATCGACGTCGCCGTCGTTCACGTCGGGAATGATTTGTTCCAGGCGGCTGACGTGACCTTTGGTTTCTTGTAAATGAGACTGAAAAGCCTGTTTGAGCTGCTCATCGCTGGCATGGGCAATCATGCTGTCCAGACCTTTTACAATCTGGTTCTCGGTCGAAAGCAGATATTGAAGCTGCTGAGAGTATAAGGATCGAAGATTCTTAATGTCGTTCGGTGTGAATAAGCCCATTTTGGTGTCCTTACCGAGTAGACTAAGCAGGCCAATTCGAATTACCCGGGCATACTACGGGTGGGCGGCCGAGCTATCAAAAAGCCGGTTCATTTTGGCTTATCGTGAACGCTTACTGAATGAGAGTGACACCGATTTTTTGGGCAACGGAGCGGATGTAAGCCGCGGCCTCAGTGTACTGTTCGGGTGTTTTCAGGTGCTCAACCATGAGCGGGGTATCGGCAGGGAGACGGTTTAGTTCGGTCAGGTAGCGGCGGTAATCGATTTGGCCTCGACCGGGCACGGTCTCCAGAAAGTGGACGTTCAATTCGGTAATCCACTGCAGATCTTTGGCGTGGCAAGAAACGATCCATCTGCCGAGCTTACGAAAACATTCGCCGATGAAGTCGCTGTTGTTGTAGAAGCGTACGGGGCAGTTGACGCCATTGCACACGTCGAGGTGGACGCCGAACGCGGGGCGGTCGACGGCACGGATCAGATCCAGATAAGAATCCGGGCCGTCGGGAAGATTCCAACCCATAATTTCTATGGTGAATTTGGTGCGGGTCGGTTTGACGGTGTCGATGATACGGCGGCAGTTATCTACGGTTGCATCGAAAAATTCCATTGACAGATTCTTCGGGTTGGGACCATACCAGACGTTCGGATTATAGGAGCCGGCAATGTCGACACAGCAGCGGGCCCCGACGGCGTCGGCGAGAGCACAGCGCTCGGTGACGTAGGCGAGATTTTCCCGCCTTTTTTCCGCATCAGGATCGAGCATATTCTTCCAAGCGCCTACTTCGGCGATGACGACACCCGCCTCCCGGAAAGCCGTTTCGATTTCGCGGATTCGGTCTTTAGCGCTTATGTCTACGCTGGGGCAGTAAGCTGCGCTGTAGCCCAAACGCCGATGCTCAGCGGCCAGCTGAGCGGGGTCGTCGGAATTGAGGAAAATGGGCGCACCTAAGCGGATTTTTGGACTTGAGTCGCCTGCGAGGGAGCGAGTGGGGCTTGCGGCTGCGAGTCCGGCGAGTACGGAGCGGCGTGTCATATCGAGAGCCATGCCTGGCAGTTTATAGCGAGACGAGACGCACTCCATTATTTGACAACCGGCTCTTGTCACCCTAAAATTGACCTTGATTGAGAGTTTCGGGCATAGGGGGCTAAAACGCTTATATGAACGGGGAGATCGCAGCCAAATCGGGGCAAACATGGTCGACAAAGTCGAACGCATTCTCACGCTGCTAGACGCCGCCGATCGTCCAGAATCCCTCAATCTTCCCGGAATGGCCTTCCATCCTCTCAAAGGCCACCGAAAAGGCTTTTACGCTGTTACCGTCCGGGCGAATTGGCGTATTGTCTACCGTTTTGCCGATGGCAACGCTTACGAAGTAGATTTGACCGACTATCACTGAAGGAAACTCTGTTATGGCTATGAAGAACCCGGTTCACCCTGGGCGTATTGTCAGGTTCGATTGCCTCGAGCCTCTGAATCTCACCGTCACACGCACCGCTAACATTCTCGGCGTTACGCGACAAGCATTGAATAATTTGGTTAACGAAAAGGCGGGCATCAGCGCGGAGATGGCAATCAGGTTGGAGAAAGCATTCGGCAGTACTGCAACCACCTGGCTGCAGATGCAGGTCAACTACGATCTGGCCAAAGCCCGCCAGCACGAAGACAAGATCAAGGTCGAGCAGGACGCCCCCGAGTTGGTCCACGCCTAAGAGTTATGGTGAATTTTCGTCCGCGCTAACAGCCACGCCCGGTTTTTCGAGATACGGGATACCGTGCTTCATCCAGTCCGGTTCCGGTGCGCCTTTCAGGTAATAGTCGAAGTACTGCTGAAGCCGCAGAGCATAGTCTTTTTGATCTACGCGGCGGCGTAGGTTGTGCGGCTCACCATTGTAGGTGAACATGTAAACTTCTTTGTTCAACCGGCGAAGCGCGAGGAAGTATTCGATTCCCTGGTACCAGGGCACGGCGTCGTCGGCATCGTTGTGGATCATGAGCAAAGGCGTGTTGACGCGGTCGGCCATGAAGATCGGCGAGTTCTCGATATACCGGAGCGGGTATTGCCAGACACTGCCGCCGATGCGGCTCTGGGTACGTTCATATTGAAATTGGCGTGGGATACCGGGTCCCCAGCGGATTCCGTCATAAGCGCTGATCATGTCGGCCACGGGCGCTCCGGCGGAAGCGGCGCGAAAGCGGTTGGTGCGGGTAATCATGTAGGCGATTTGGTAGCCGCCCCAGCTATGGCCCTGGATGCCGATCGCGTTTTCTTCGACAAACCCCCGGTTGACGACGGCCTGGATGGCGGGGAGCACGCAGTTAAGGGCGCTCTGCCCCGGATAGCCGATTTTGTAGGCGATATCGGGCTCGAGCACGAGGTAGCCGTTGCTCGCGTAAAAGCTTGGGCTGATGACGTTCGCGGGCCGCGGCTCGATGAAGTTATTGACGCTTTGCGTCAAGCGCTCATAGATGTAGACGAGCATCGGATACTTCTTTTGGGGGTCGAAGTTTGCGGGTTTATAAAGAGTCGCTTCGAGGGGCACACCATCGGTGCTGTTGAAGTGGACCAGTTCGGCGGTCCCCCAGAGAAAGTCTGCCAGTTGCGGGTTTGCGTCCGTTACCTTTTTGAAGGCGCGAAAGGTTCCATCGGTCAGGAGCAGATCGGGGTACTCGCTGAAGGTGGACGCGGCGGTGATGTAGACATCGGCATGACGTGCTTTGATGGGAGGCGCGAAGTTTTTAGCGGCGAAGACGAGTTTCTTTGGGGTTTCGCTCGCGCCGGCGCGCAGCGAATAGAAACCGGTGTCGCGGGTTTCGTCATTTTCAGCGCGCAAAAGAAGCGGCTTCCCGAGATCGATCCACTTCGACTTCGGATCATCGGTTTCGAAACGGGTAATTCGAAACTGGAGGTGGTTTCGGCGTCCAAAACCCTGGGTCAAATTAAGCGCCACGTTGCCCTCGGGACTGCAGCGCCAAATGTCGTAGCGGTCGTAAAGGAGGACATATTTGCTGTCTGGAGTCCAGCCCGCCAGGCGGTAGGAATCGGGCAGCCCCGGGATGTCGCTCTGCTCATTCGCAAAGGAGACCCCGAGTTTCGCCGTGAGATTTGTTGCACGGCCGTCCGCGGTCGCGATGCTGATCCAGTCCTTGCCGTCGAAGTAGATGGCGTACCTGGAAGCCGGAGACCAAGTCAGACGATTGATATGCTTTTGCGCAACCAGTTTGCGCTCACCTGTGGCGGTGTTCACAACATAGGAATCCAGGTAATTGGCTTCGTACTCTGCAAGACGGCGGTAGGCGCGATCATCGTTGCCGATTGCGTACAGACCGTCTTCGCTCGGTGAGACATCGTTCATGGCCGGGTCCGCGAGCTGGACGAACTTTTTGGTTTTCAGGTCATACATGGCACGGTAGGAGCGCGACCGCTCGGTACCGGCTCGGATCTTCTGCATGGGTTGGATGTAGTCGTCCGTCCAGGACCAGAGATCGACCGACACGCGCTCGTCTTCAGGAAGATTGGGGTCGAATTGTTTCGGCGTAGGCAGATGGGGCGCGGTTCCGAAAAAAATCCGGCTACCGCCTTTCGCCACTTGCAGCGTCGCCTTATCTGAAATGGTCCAGCCTTCGGGCATTCCGGCTACTTCGCTCGATACTAATTCGACGGCAACAGATGAACGACGGTCCCAGGCGTAGAGCTTGTAGCGAGGATGCTGGGCTTTCGAATCATCGCGGTCGCTCAAAAAAGCAAGACAGGTTTGGTCTTCGTCCCAGGCGAGTTTGTTGTATTTGCCGTTGCCGGTGAGCAGAGGGGCGGGATTCGAACCGGCGCTCGGAGAAACGGCATACACGCCGCTTGCATCGGAGTTCGCAGCGGCCACTGCGTAGACGAGCGTGCGACCGTTCTTGGTCAAAGAATACTCGGCTACTTGAGGGAAACGACGCTCTGTGGAGGAGGCAAGATCGCGAAGAACGAGATCTCCGACTTCGACCTTCTTGCGCTTGGACTCGGGTGATTTGCTTTCGGGAGCGGTTGATGTGGTTGAAGGTGGGGGCGGCTCGGGTAATTGAAGGTACGCTACGAAATCACCCGATTCGGAAGGCAGCTGAAAGTCTCTTACGCGCGGGGCACGGAAAACTGCGCCAGATGCGAGGTTAACTACGCCCAAATCTCCCTTCGGCATATCCTCACCTTTGCGCTTCTCGCGTTTGGCTTGTTCGACTGCGGCCCGAGGAGGAAACGTTGAGAAAACAAGGAAACGGCTGTCCGGAGTGAATCGCAAAGCGATACCGGGCGGAGGAGGCGGAAGTTCCTCGGCCTGAGGATTGGAGTAATTAGGGGGAGGAGGCGGCGGCAACTCGCCAATGGGTTGGCGGATTTCTTTGCCGGTTTTCAGATCGCGAAGGACGACCTCGCCATCGCCTTGCTGAGGGAAAAGCGCGTAGGCAAGGAACTGCCCGTCAGGCGAGAGCACCTGGTTCTGGATGTGACGCCACAAATCGTAGTCGCCCTGATTAAGGGGACGCTTTTCGGCGGCGAGCGGAAAAACCAGCAGCAGTGAAAGGGCAACGCGCGCGAACATCGCTGGAGTTGTAAGTTAGCGAACTCGATCTTCGAAGCGGGGCGAGCTTTCGGCGGCGGATGTGGCGCCGATTAGATTCTTGACGTCGTCGAGCTCTTTCTTGAGACGTGCGCTCCGGCGAGCCAGGCTGACGACGTAGAGAAGCACGATCAACCAGGCGGCCAGAAACCCGTAAAACATAAAGGTAAAATTTCGAGCGTCCATGAGATTTCCTTTTTAAGCAACATTGGCGAAACGGCGGAGCGAATCGATTTCGCGGGCGGTGGCTTCCTGCCTTGTACGGAGCAAGACCAGCGCAGCCGCAACCAATAACATCGCGCAAAAATTCAAGTAGATCATGTGCTCCATTGCCGGATCGATGTTCCCGCCGCCTGTCCGGATGCTGAGTACAGGCGCGGGATGCTGGGTGCGGAACCATTCGATCGACTTCCACACAATGACGACGTCGACGCAGCCGAAGATGCAAAGCGCAGCGGACAGACGTGCTCGCTGGGTGGGTTCGTCGATCGCACGGCGCATCATTACATAGGAGCTGAAGATCAGAACGCAAACCAGGGCCGAGGTAAGGCGATAATCCCAGGTCCACCAGATGCCCCAGATGACGCGGGCCCAGATGCTGCCCGTTACGATGTTGACGACCGAGAACACGACGGAGACTTCGACGACGGAAGCAGCCAGCGAGTCATAACGAAAATTGCCACTCGATAGATAAAGAATGCTCAGCGTGAGAGCGATGAAATAGCCGATCATGCCGGCGATTGCAGCCGGAATGTGAAAGAACATGATGCGGTAAATCGGACCCTGGAGGGCATCGTCCGGCAGCACCAGAAAGATTTGGTGCAGATCATAGGCCAGCAGCACGGCGGCCAGCAAAGCGAGAACGATGACGATCTTTTCACGCATAAACAGTTCTTGGTTCTATTTTCGCTTAGTTCACCAAGATAGTATCGGCCAATAGGAGGGCAAGCGCCGTAAAAATGACGTCGAAGGCGACCAGAACTCGGGCCCAGAGGAGGCGGTCGGCCGTAAGAGGCTGGTTAGCGAAGAGCGTGTTGGTGAGTTCGATGGCGGCGATGAGCAGGGGAATCAGCAGCGGATAGACAATCACGGGGAGCATCAGCTCGCGCAATCTCAAGTTGACAGTAAGTGCACCGAAGACGGCCCCGAGCGTGGCAATGCCCCAGGTCGCGAGCGCAAACACAATGGCAAGATACCCCAGATGCAGCCACCATTGCATGTTGTAGAAGATGCCAAAGATCACGAGCGAGACGAACTCGACGAGCAGAAGGGTCACGAAGTTCGCGATGGCTTTTCCCATGAGCAAGCTGCCGGCCGACAGCGGCGATGAGAGCAGCGCATCGAGGCATTCGTTTGGAAGTTCGCGCGCGAAGCCCCGATTGAACACCAAGGCGCCGGCGAACGCAAATACCAGCCAGAGCAGGCCTCCGGAAAACTCGCGCGTTTCGGCGGAGGCGACGTCGAACGCGAAACTGAATAGAAGCAGAATGGCTACAGCGAACGCGCCGGCCGCATTGAGAGATTCCTTGGTTCGAAACTCGACTGCTAAGTCTTTGCTGGCAACCAGCAAGGCTTGGCGCAGAGTTCTCAAGCCGCGCCCAGTTCCGTGTGGAGGCGGTAGAGGAGGCCGGGATCGTCGAGCATGGCTTGGGTACGATCACCCGCATAACGCAGCCTGCCGTTTTCGACAAGAGCGACATGCGAGGCGATCGCGAGCGCTTCTCGAAGTTGATGCGTAGACAGGATAATGGTTGCGCCGCGCCCGCGTGCTTCGACCAGCAGTTCGCTGAGCATCGCGATAGCACGATCATCGAGGGACGTGAACGGCTCGTCGAGGAGAAGAAGACGCGGCGAGTGGAGGAAGGTGCGGGCAAGCGCCAGACGCTGACGCATGCCTCGTGAAAACTGGCGCACCGGCATATTGGCCACCCGATGGAGGCCCACGCGCTCGAGCCAGGTATTGGCCGTCTTTGCACCGGACGCGAGGGCGTTCACACGGGCAAAGAAGCTTAAGTTTTCACGGGCAGAGAGATCTTCGTATACACCGATACCGTGACCGAGAAATCCGATTTGGTGGCGGGCGGTTTCGCTGCGCGGCGGTTGTCCGAAGAGTCGGATGGCGCCTCGCTGAAACGGAGAAAGCCCAGCGAGAATGCGCAGCAGGGTTGTCTTCCCCGCCCCGTTCCTTCCGAGTAAAGCACAACAGGAGCTTTCGCTGACCGTGAGGGAGTAGTCGCGCAGAGCGGCGTAGTCGCCGTAGAACTTCCAAACGTGTTCGAGCGCGATTTCTCCAGACATTCGATCTGCAGGCCTATTTGCCGTACGGGGAACGCACGGGTGAGCTGCGAAAGAGCACGATTAAGCCGACTGCGAGGATAGCAAAGGTCAACGCAACCAGGTACGAAAGGTGTTGATAGATCTGCGGTTGCCCTTGCGTCACTTGCGGCGAATCTGAGGTGTCGGTAGCAGACGCCTCGGCCTCGGGAGCCCTGAGCGATCCGACGCCTGTGATCTCAGCGGCGAAAGAACCGGAGGACACGACGTTGTAGATGCTTGCCTGTGTTTTAGGCTCTGTTCCAACCTTTTCAATATCATTCCCGGCCAGCGTAACTCCTGCTGGAACAACGAGCCGCAAGGGTCCTGAGGGCATTCCTTTTATGCCCGTAGCGCGGCCATGAAAGGTCCCAGGCGAACCCGCCGGAAGCACGTAGCTAACCTCGAACTCGGTCTGTCCAGGCTTGATTGGAAAACCTACTTTGAAGATGTCTTTCTCTTCGGTCTTCTCGGCGGAACGGGGCAACGGCATGCCCTGCGGTCCTCGTGCATTGATCCTTACTTGTCCCTTCGTAGCAGGGGGCAAATAGAAGCGGAGGCTTCCGAGCGCGTCGTTGTTGTAAGTCGTTGTCGAATCGTTTTGCAGGATGACATTTTCGGTGACTGTTATCTGGCTGGCGGTAGGCTCGATGACCATCATCTGCTCGTTTACCCGCGCTACAGCGGCCGACTTGGTAGCTTCAAAGACATCGACCTCTACATTCGAGGTGGGGATATTCGGCGTCATCAGCTTGTTATAGTTGACGCCTTTGTAGCTGGCCTGAAGCAATTGCGGACCACCGCCCGGCTGATCTTTTCGGAAGACGAAATGGCCGGTTGCGTCGGTGATTGTGCTGCCGAGGGTCTGCATGCCGCCCTGACCAGGTTTAATCAAGCTGATGTTGACTCCAGGTTCGGGCTTGCCGGTCGTGCGGTTGATGACGGTACCGTCGATCGCTCCCCATAAACTGCAGGCGGTGCAAAAAAGAATGAACGGGCGAGCTGACTTCACGCCATTTCCTTGCCGCAATCGCCGCAGAACTTAAGCGGTTGCGTGAACTTCGCAGCGCAATGCTTGCAGATGTAGCTCGATGGCAGGGCCGCTGCTTTCCTGGCAGGAGCTTTAGCCGACGATTTTGCGGTGACGAGGCCTAAGCGTTGAACGGTTTCCTCTGTTTCAGCCAGAACGCCGGCCAACTCCCTCTGCAGCGCCACTTTGTTTTGCTGATAATCGCCGTCGGATAGTTTGCCTAAGCGGTATTCAAACTGGAGATCGCGCAAGTTGTCGTAAATGGCCCGTTTCCGGTCTTCCAAATGTTGGATAGGTGAGATCGGGATGGGCTCCGGTATGTCCTTCTCGCGAATCGCAAGAATAAAGTAAAGCGCCGCCAGAACGATGGCGACCGCGGCCGCGATAATCATCTTTTTTGAGGACTGTTATTAGGAACGTCGTCAAAGTCAGGATCGACTTCGTTTCGAAAGCGATCGATTAACGCCTGATCGACAGCGGTGATCTCTTTGCGGCTCTTGTTTATGCCGCCGTACAAACGCCGAGTAGACGAAGAAGCCAAGAACGAGAACCAGACCGGGCATCACCCAGGTAACGACGGGGCCTAAGCCTTGACCCGGAGGCGACGACAGCGCCACGATCCCCTCTTCACGTACAACGGAGTTGACAATGGCGTCGTCGCTCATGCCCTGCGACTTTTGAGTGTAGATGCGACGACGGAGGGGGTCGGCGGAACTGCAGCGGAGCATGGGACAGTCGCCCACTGTGTTGCGGCAGCCACCGCAGCGGCAGGCAAGTCGTCCTCCCACGCGGATAACGTCGGAGGTTAGGTAAGAGGTCGCATCCTGCGCGACAACGGCCGCTAGAACCGTGAAAAACGCAAAGAGAAACTTAAGTCTGAACCGTTTGAGGCGCACTTGCGAATCCTACTATCTCGGTCCGGGCATACTGCAGGCGCACCTTTGGGGGAACCAAGCAGATAATTGTCCCCGCAAGCACAACCCAGTAACCGATCCAGATCCAGTCAACCAGCGGAAAAACATACATCTGGAAAATCGCCTTGGTGTTGTCGGGGGAGACGCCCGAGAAGTTCACGTACAGATCTTCATTCAGCCGGCGGCGGATTCCGACCATCGAGGCTTGCTCCTGGCTCGATTTGTATAGCCGGATTTCCGGATTGAGCTGGTCGACGATCCGGCCATTTTGCGAAACATCGATAGTGGCGTGGCTGAACTCGTAGTTGGCGTTTTCGCCGTTGTTGACGTTCAGCAGTTTCAGATCGTAGCGGCCGAAGCGAAGGCTCTGGTTCAGGCCGATGCTGCGGGTCTCATGAATATCGAAAGCACGTCCGGTGAAGCCAATAAAGATGAGCACAATGCCCATATGCACGAGATATCCGCCGTAGCGCCGGGTATTTCGCCAGGTCAGCTCGAAGGCAGCCCGTTGAAGCGGAAGATGTTCTTTCGACTGGATAGCTCGCGCGCCCTTCCAGAACTCGATCAGGATGGTCGCCAGGACGAAGGCGCAAAGGCCGAATGAGATCAGCGGCGCAATGGCATGAATGCCGCTCGCGAGCAGACCACAAATCACCGCTAACCCGATAAGAGTCGGAATGGAAAAAGCCCGCTTCAGACTACTGAGAGAGCTCTTGCGCCACGCAATAAGCGGTCCGATTCCGGTCAGCAAGAGCAAAAACAGTCCGATCGGAACGTTGACGCGGTTGTAGTACGGGGCGTCGATCGTTTCTTTCTCGCCTGTGACGGCTTCCATGAACACGGGGAACAGAGTTCCCCAGAGCACCGCAAAGCAACTTGCCAACAAGATGAGATTGTTGAAGAGAAAACTCGATTCTCGAGAAACGACACTCTCGAGCTTGACCTCGCTCTTCAGATAGGGCAGATTCTTGACGATGGCGAACGCAGTAAGCGCAACTCCGGTGATGACGAAAGTCGTGAAGTAAGGCTTGACCGGCGATTGAGCGAAGGCGTGTACGGATGCAACGAGTCCCGTGCGGGTCAGTGTCGTACCGAGAATGCTGAGCAGGAAGGTTGCCGAGACCAGCACCATGTTCCAGACCTTCATCATGCCCTTCTTCTCCTGCATCATCACGGAATGAAGGAAGGCAGTGGCCGTGATCCAGGGCATCAGCGATGCATTCTCGACGGGATCCCAGCCCCAATAGCCTCCCCAGCCGAGGACCGTGTAAGCCCAACCCATGCCGAGCATGACTCCGGTGCTTTGGAAGAGCCAAGTTACTATAGCCCAGCGGCGCGTTGTGTGGATCCAGCCCTCGCCCGGTTGCTTCGTGATGAGCGAAGCCATAGCGAAGGCAAACGGCACGGTGAATCCGACATATCCGAGATAGAGGAAAGGCGGATGGATCGCCATGGTCCACATCTGCAGCAACGGACTCAAGCCGTTCCCGTCCCCTACGTCAATCACTCCGCGACCGGCAACCAGCACCTGAAACGGGCTGGCGACAAATGAGATCATGCCCAAAAAGAAGGCCAGCGTGGTCATCATGATGGCGACCACAATCGGCATCATGTCTCGAAATTTGCGCCGATTGGTGAAGACCACTACCGCGGAATAGGAAGACAGGATCCAGCTCCAGAAAAGAAGCGACCCCTCCTGCCCACCCCACCAAGCGGTGAATTTGTAAATCGGCGACATCGCTTTGTTGCTGTGGGCGACCACGTACGCCATCCGGTAATCGCCCTTCAGGAGCGACGTTACCAGGACGGCGGAAGCTAGCGTTAATAAGATCCAGATCGCATAAACGGCTCGCTCGGCACTGACGACCAAGAACGGACGCCGGGCATACTTACCTGTAACGGCCGCCGCAATCGCGAAAACCGCCACGCAAAAAGCGATCAGTACGGATAAGGCGCCGATGTTTTCCATTGTTGCGAAAGGCTCCGCTAGTTAGACGTGCTTATTCAATTCGACGGCTGATTTAGATTGATTGGCCGGCTGTGCCGTCTCATGCGACAGTCCGCGCTGCCCAGGTTTAGCTTCGTACTTCGAAGCACATTTTGCCTGGATCTTGCTTGCTTGAAAAACACCATCAGGCCCGAGTCGGCCATCTGCCAGAGCCTGTGCATTGTCTTTGAAAGTATCCGGAAGCGGATCGGTTCCAGAGTAGACGACGTTAAGTGTTTTTGCGCCCTGATGTAGCACGAAGGATACGCCGGCAGCACCCTTCGTGATCGAACCCGGCTGGACATCGCCCCCCACGCGTAAGCGTTCGGTCTTTTGAGCCTGGCTCATCGCCTCGAGTTCGGGGATGGTTTTGTAATAAGCTTTGGTGTCTTTTACCCCGCCCACAGCCAGCCAAACCAGCGATCCTACAATAAGGACGATCAAGGTCCCGAACTTCAGGTAAGTCTTCATCTTCTTAATGGGGTAACACTTCAGTATAGCCTCGATGGCCCAGACAAGGACGACGTGAGTTACTCTTCCTACACTCTCTTGCGGGCTGAATTGCTGTAACGGAGCATTCCAGATCTAGCGGTACTATTCTCAGTACTCAGCAGCGGACTACTACATTGACACTAACTCTATAAAGCGGTTATAAAAGGTCTACCCCAGCTGCGGAGTTGTACGGCTACAGGCTAAGTGCGACTCAACGGCGGGACAAACGTAATGAGGAGAAATGGATGAGGATTTACAGATTTATTGGAGCAACAGCGCTCGTTCTTGGAACCTGTTTGGGGATGTCCGCGGCGACGCTCACCGAGTGTCCGGCAGCTACCATCGCGGGCAGTGTTTACGCCGGTTGTAACTTTGCGATATCGGCAAACAGCGACGGCTCCTTCTCGACTGCTGTTGACACGACGCAGCCCTTTTTTGGCGGTGAAGATAACTACGCCGGCTTTACAAACAAGACGTCCCATGCGATTAGTTCTCTGACTATCGACGGTCAAGGTGTCGCTATTTTTGGCTTTGACGGCGATGGCCCAGGTCTCTTTCCAGGTCCGACAGGCTATGAAGGTCCAAATAATACGTTCTCGAATATCAGCTCCGACGCGACGATGGGAACCGTGAACTTTACGAAGCCCATTGCTGCTGGAGCAAGCACCTACTTCTTCCTGGAAGAGACTATTAATTTCAACAAGCCGCCTACGGGTGGTGGTGGCGCCACCCCAGAACCGGCAACGCTCGGCTTAATGGGCGCCAGCTTTCTGGGCCTAGGTTGTTACATGGCTCGCCGCAGACGCGCTTAGTTGCAAACAGAAAACAAGTAGCAATAAGTAAGCCAGTAGCCCGGAAAGTCCGAGCGTATCGCTCGGAGTCTCCGGGCTATCAAATTTCACTAGCGTTTGTACTCCACGACTCAAGTCGCATCCGAGAACTAAGGGCGGCACAAAGTACACTACGAGTTCAGGATGTTCGCTTGGCTACGGAACCCAAAACTCCGCGTATACTCCATGCCCGGTACTCCCCAGACGTTCGGGGAATCGCGCAATTGGCAGAACAGCCGGGCCTTTCCGATGCGTTACGCTGGTTGGCACGCCAGCGCTCCTGGCTGAACGAACTTCATCTGCAGCTCTGCCGTATTGCCGCGCCGACCTTCTTTGAGCAGCAGCGCGCTCAGTGGTTTCGCGCCGCGCTCGACGATTTCGGCTGGCAGGCACGGCTTGATCGGGCCGGCAACGTGCTGGCGACCTTTGCAGACGGTTGTCCCTCGCTGGCGGTGTCAGCCCACCTCGACACAGTGTTCGCACCTTCACGGCCCGAGGAGGTTCACTATGCTCCCGATGGCCGTTTAGTCGGACCGGGCGTTTCCGACAATGGTTCGGGTTTAGCGGCTCTATTGGCACTAGCGCGGCTGCTGGCCGAAAATCCCGAACTGCGCGGCCTCGCTTCTGCATTGCTGTTAGTAGCAAACGTCGGCGAGGAGGGCGAAGGGAATCTGAGCGGCATGCGCTACCTCTGCAGTCAAAAAGACGAACTCGCCCGCATTAAAGCGTTCGTTGTCCTAGACGGTCCTTCGGTCGAACATATTACAGCCCAGGCGCTGGCGAGCCGCCGCTTCGAAATTACGGTGTCGGGACCCGGCGGGCACAGCTGGAATGACGCGGGCACTCCGAACCCGGTGCACGCCGTGGGAGATCTAGTAAGCAACTTCGTGCAGGCAGCCGACGCGAAGCTCACCCAAGAGCGCAGGAGCCGTTGTGCCTACAACTTTGGAATCGTAGAAGGCGGCAGCAGTATCAACTCCATTCCTGCGAGCGCTCGGACCAAGCTCGATTTGCGATCCGAGGATCCGTCGGCTCTCGACGATTTGAGCGGTCTTCTCACGTTCTCGGTCGAGCGGAGTTTGGAGCGGGAGAACCGGCGAGCGAAAGATGGCCGGCTATCGGCCAGAATTAAGGAGCTGGGCTCCCGGCCGGGTGGAAGCCTGGCTGGTAATGCTCCTCTCCTGCGCACCATTCAGGCTGTCGACAGCTATCTGGCGATCCGCTCTCGTATCAACTGCGCCTCTACGGATGCGAACGTGCCGCTGTCGCTTGGCTTGCCTGCTATTTCGATCGGAGCCGGAGGTCAGGGTGGGGGAGCGCATACAGCCGGCGAGTGGTACCAACCGGACGGCCGTGAACTGGGACTGCGCCGGATTCTTCTCCTGCTGGCGCACATGAACGATTCGGCGGAATGACGCTACAGCAAACGGTGCCGGCGCGCTGGAAGGCCGACAGTTCGCTGGCCATGGTAGCACTCGTCTGGGGCAGTACATTTGTCATCGTCAAGCACGCGCTTACCGGCATCTCGACGATGTACTTCCTGGCCCTGAGATTTGGTCTAGCGGCGCTCTGCCTGCTCTTGATTTTCGCCGGCCCGTTTCAAAAGGCAACAAGGAGCGCTGTGGTAGGCGGGCTCCGAGGAGGAGCCGTAGCCGGCATCTTTTTATGGCTTGGCTACGTTTTGCAGACGTTTGGCTTGAAGTACACGACTGCCGGCAACTCCGGTTTTCTTACCGGCCTCTATATCGCGTTGGTCCCGCTCATTAGCGCAGCGGTTTTCCGACGTTGGCCGCAAACCCGCGAACTGGCCGGCATAGCGGTCGCGACGGGGGGGATGGCGGTGCTCACTTTGCCTTCCGCCGGCCACGCATTCCAGCTGAACAAAGGAGACTTACTGACGGTCGGTTGCGCTGTAGCGTTTGCCTTCCATCTGCTCGTGCTCGGCTACTACTCGCAACGCGAACTGTTTGAGTCCGTTGCGCTGGGCCAGATCTCCTGTGCCGCGTTGCTTTCCGCAGTCTCATTGCCTTTCGAGCCACCCCGGGCCAACTGGAACGCCGGTGTCGTCTTTGCGATCGTGGTGACCGCGGTTTTCGCGACTGCACTTGCTTTCGCATTTCAGACCTGGGGCCAGAAGCACACTACGCCGACTCGCACTGCTTTGATCTTCGCGCTCGAGCCGGTTTTCGCTCTGGTTACGGCTGTCGTGGCCGGACACGAAAGGTTGACCATACCGGCTGTAATGGGAGGCGCGCTTATCCTGACGAGCATACTGGTTGTGGAGCTGAAGTCCGCCCCGGCGACTCGCGCGCGAGAAAAAGAGCAAGCTGTTTCAACTGCTTCTATGAAGGGAAGCGCGTAATTCTCTCTATAATGTAAGTACATCTTTGAAGGGCGTCTTATGCCGGTTATCAAATCCATCAAACAGCCGAAGCTTATTAGCTTTTTCGTTTTGCTCTTCACACTCGTTCTCGGCATAGTTATTGGAACCGTGATCAATACGGGCGTGAAAGCCGAAAAGCAAACGCCGGTCAGCGCTGCACCGGATGCGACGCCACTGACGATTCCGCAAGAGACGCCGATCTCGAACGAATTCGCAAAGCTGACCAAGAGAGTCGAGCCGTCGGTAGTTTACATCGAATCGGACTACTTGCCAAAGCCCGGCAAGCAGAGCGCGCGCCGGGGCGACAACTCCGAGGAAGGGAACGATGGAGAGACTGCGCCACGGCACGATCCTTCGGACATGTTCAAGCACTTCTTCGGCAAGTCCGAACCGCGTGCTTTCCGAACCGAAGGCTCCGGTACGGGTTTCATTGTCGATAGAAAAGGCTACATCATCACGAATCACCATGTAGTGAAGGATGCGGACCGAATTAAGGTGCGTCTCTCGGGCGAAAATGGCGATTATCGCGGACGGGTAGTCGGGTACGATCAGGAGACCGACGTGGCCGTTCTTAAGATTGAACCGCGCCAACCGTTGGTCCCGGTCGATATCGGCAACTCCGACGCCGTGCAGGTGGGCGATTGGGTGATCGCCATAGGCTCTCCATTTGGTCTTCAGGCTACCGTTACGGCCGGCATCGTAAGCGCACAGCGGACAAGTCGCGATCTGCCCGGAGCCACGCAGTTCCAGAATTTTCTCCAAACAGATGCGGCCATCAATCCAGGGAATAGCGGCGGCCCCCTCCTCAACACGCGCGGAGAAGTCATTGGCGTAAATACGATGATTGCGACCCGGAGTGGTTCGTATGAAGGAATCGGATTCGCATTGCCTTCCAATCAGGCCGTCAAGGTTTACAACGACATTATTCGTGAGGGCCGCGTCGTCCGTGGTTCCTTCGGGATCAAGTGGTCCCCGAACGGCAGTCGACTCGACACGCTAGAGGCTTTCGGCCTCGACCACGGCGTGCTCGTCGAGACCGTCAATCCGGCTGGTCCTGCCGGAAAAGCCGGTATTAAGCCGGACGATATCATCATCGCAATGAACGACCGTCCTGTGAAAGACGGCGAGGAATTAGTTACCAAAGTAGCCGACCTGCCTATCGGCTCGACTGCGGAAGTTGGTGTAGACAGAAACGGCAAGCGGCTGGATTTCAAAGTGGCCGTCGCAGACCGTTCCCAGATCTGGGCAGGCGAGCCGCAGATCGCCGAGAGCCGCCCAGAGGCTCCTGCTCCGCCAACCAAATCGGTGAGCCCGGCCAGATTCGGTATCACGATTATGCGGCTGACCGATAAGGAGCGCAAAGATCTTCAGATCGAGGATCGGTCCGGTGTGAAGGTGGTCTCCGTCGACCCTGGTTCGTTTGCGGATGATATTGGAATGACGGAAGGGGATACGATTCTCGCTATCAATCGTCAGATCGTAACCTCGCCCGAAGATGTAATGAGAGTGCAAGCCGCCATCAAGGCAGGGCAGCCGATTGCGGTTCACGTAATCCGAGGCCACTCGGGGCAGCATTCAGAGCTTCAGCGGCTGTATCTTTCCGGCCGCTTGTCCGAATATTGAAGCTGCTCTTCTTACGCCACTAATTCTGCGGCTCGCTTCGCAAAATAAGTTAGCGTAAACTCCGCGCCGGCGCGGCGGATGCTTGTTAGCGATTCAAGAATAGTGCGGTCAAGATCGAGCCAGCCATTCTGAGCGGCAGCCACGATCATGCTGAACTCACCGCTGACCTGGTACGCGCCTAAGGGCACATCGAAGTTCTCTCTGGCGTCTCGGATGATATCAAGGTAAGCCATGGCCGGCTTAACCATGATCATGTCGGCGCCTTCTTCGAGATCCAGCGCGATTTCCCGCAGAGCCTCGCGCCTATTTGCAGGATCCATTTGGTAACTGCGGCGATCGCCGAATTGTGGAGTCGATTCGGCTGCCTCCCGGAACGGGCCATAGAAGACTGATGCGTATTTCGCGGCGTAAGAAAGAATAGGGGTCATTTCGTGGCCGGCTGTGTCGAGCCCCCGCCGAATCGCAGCGACGCGGCCGTCCATCATATCGCTCGGTGCTACTATATCCGCGCCGGCAGCGGCGTGAGAAATCGCCGTTTTGGCAAGCCACTCAAGCGTAGCGTCGTTATCGACTTCGCCATCGCTCTTGACGAATCCGCAGTGGCCGTGGCTCGTATATTCGCAGTTACAAACATCCGTGATCACCAGAATGCCGGGCACTTCCCGTTTCAATGCGCGTACGGCTCGTTGCGTAATTCCGTCACGGGCGTAGGCTTGGCTTGCGAACTCGTCTTTCGTTTCGGGTATCCCAAAGAGAATCACGCCTCCAATACCTAACGCTCGGCACGCTTCCCCTTCTCGCACCAATTGATCGATCGATAGTTGGAAATTGCCTGGCATCGAACCGATCTCTTTGCGCACCCCTTCGCCGGGACAGACAAACAGAGGAAGAATGAACTGCGAGGGAGAGAGTTGCGTCTCACGAACCAGTCGCCGAATTTGTTCGGAAAATCGCAAACGCCGAGGGCGATGAACGGGGAAAGGCATGATGCTTCTTCAGTTTGGCAAACCAGCGCAATCGAGCCAGGTAAGATCGAGTGATTATGGCAGCTGCTGTCATACCGCCGATTACGGTAGAGCAGTTCCTCAACTTCGAACCGCCCCGAAGGAGATCGCGCCGAATTGATTCGAGGAGAGATCGTTTTATCTCCCGATCCCAAACCTTTCCATCGTGATCGTTTGGCGGCAGGCCCGAGATGCTAGTATCTACCCGCAGGGCGCACCTCTGTTAGCCGTTGAGGTGTTATCTCCATCGAACCGCGCCAAAAATGTCGGATCGAAAACTAAAATCCATTTAGAAAGCCGCAGTCTGGCCGTGTTGGAACGTGCACCTGAAATCTTGCAGCGTTTCAGTCCATGCAAACGGCAGCCATCCTACTGTTTGGGAATGCCGGACAACATCCTCGTACCTGCACCGCTCCCGAGAGTAGAATTTCAAGTCAGGCAGTTCTTCCACCTTCAATAAGGGCAAGTCCGCTTTTATATACGGCATGCAAAATATTTAATGTATGGAGCCAAAAAAGGCGAAGCGCTGGGTTGTTAGAGGAACCGTGCAAGGAGTAGGCTTTCGTTTTTTTGTTCAGCATAAGGCTACGGCGCTCGGGTTAACGGGTTGGGCGCGCAATCTCGAGGACGGCGATGTGGAAGTCTATGCTGTTGGTCCGCCGTCACGGCTCGCGGATCTGACGGCAGCCTTACGCGTTGGGCCGAAGAGCGCCGATGTTCAAAGCGTGGACGAGCGAGATGAGCCTGTCGAGAACTCGTCGAGTTTCGCCATCCGTTAAATTGAAGTCGGTTCGGGCTACTGCTACATAACGGACAGCTCGCCGATCGCTTCGTTGACGGTCTGTGTCATCTGTGCAAGACACTGTTCCACGATCTGCGCTTCCTTTTGCGCCAGCCGCCAGTCTTTGCTGTCGACCGCTTCCCGCACTCCCGGAATCGTCTTGACGCCGTAGCCGGTGTAAAAGCCAGGGGCATAGATCTGGTGCTTGTACCAAGGGCGGTTCGGCAAACCTTCCGGACGGGTTAAAACGCGCTCCGTGCGCACCAGCATCTGATTCAAGTTCTTCTCCCGGCTTGCATCCAGCGTGCTTTTCTTCATCACGTTCTCCAGCAGCGAGTTGTAGCGCTCGCCACTTTCCTTCAATGCGTTCGCCTGTTGCTTAAGAGCTTCCAGATCGAGAAACTGACCCTCTTTTTGCGCCTGCTTCTGAATCTCATCTAAGTAGCCGGATACTGTATTGGCAAATCGAACAAACTCAAGCGGCAACACCGACGAATCCGCGAGCCGCAGCAAGGAGATCGCCGTGTACTGGGCCAACGCCTGCCCATCGGCGAAAGTAGTGTCCGAGAAGTGCGTGTACCAGTAGATCGAGTCATAAACCGAGTGATAAATCCCGCTCTTCGTCTGCCCGCTGAACCCCTCGTTCATACTGGCAACCCCGAGGTAATCCAAAAACGCTACGTAGTCTGAACCCGCTCCCAAGGCGCCAATGTGAAACGGCTTCTCCGTTCTCTCGGTTGTCAATGGCTCGTCCTCGCTCTCGGACGGAGGGTGGTGCAAAGAAGCTTCCAGCAGATTGGTCCCGGCGCCAGGCTGCGGCAAACACGAAGCCACTTCGGCCGCAAATGCCTCGAGCGTATGCGAACCGCTGATGTGTATCCAACCCTTTCCCGTGCTGTCCGAATTTAGATACGCGACCGCTTTTTCTTTGAGCTCGACCTGGTGTTTCTCGGCCCATTCGGTGGATCCAAGTAATCCGAACTCCTCTCCGTCCCAGAATGCGAGCTTAACCGTACGCTTGGGCGTCCAGCCCTGTTTTTTCAGAGTCGCCAACGTGCGCGCCGTTTCGATCAGCGCCGCTGCTCCCGATACAGGGTCGTCCGCTCCGTTCACCCATGCATCGTGATGATTACCGGCAAGAATCCAGCGGTCTGGAGATTCCGATCCGGGTATGGTCGCAATTACGTCATAGAGCGGCTTGTTGGTCCAGTCGTAGTCGGTTCGCATGTGCACCTGAGTGCCGCCGGGTCCGGCATGGTAGGTAATCGGGAGAGATCCGCGCCACTCGCGGGGAACTACGGGCCCGGTTAGCTGCTCAAGAATGGGTTGGGCATCTCCGTAGGAGAGCGGCATCACCGGAATTTTCATGATCGTTTTCGCTTCCGCAATAGAAAGCTTTTTCGCTCCTTTTTCCGAAGCCCAGCCGGGCGAAAGCGGGTCGCCTGGATAAAGCGGCATGTCAAGGACGCTACCGCGCTGAACACCCTGGAGGGGGCGCATCGGGCCTTTGATGTACGTGTCACCCTCGAAATAGCCGTCTTCGTGAGGGTCGGAGTAGATTAGGCAGGCAATTGCGCCGTGTTCGGCGGCTACTTTGGGCTTGATGCCTCGCCAGCTCTTACCGTAGCGCGTGATGACGATTTTGCCTTGCACGCTGATCCCTTGTTTCGCCAGCCATTCATAGTCGTCCGGCACGCCAAAATTTGCGTAAACCACTTCGCCGGTCACGTCGCCGCTCGCTGCATAGGCGTTGTACGTGGGCAGCTGGTGTGCATCTCCGCTATCGGGATCCGACGGTATGACGGGCTCCTTGAGTTCGAGAGTGTAATGCTTTGGACCCAAAACTTCCACTTGCCGGACGGTTGGATACGGCATTAATGCCTCGAACTGCTCCACATATGCGTCGAGGCCCCACTCGCGAAGAGTGCTCGCGAGGTATAGCGCGATCGCTTTCGACCGCGGCGAACCCGCATTGTGCGGTTGCCCGGCTATGTAGTCCAGGTACTTGTGCAATCTGGCTGGATCTGGAATCGATTCTGCCTGCTCTTCCAGCTTCGCCTCAGCCGGCACATCCCTGCTGAGAAAACCTCTTATAGTCGTGCTGGCGCTTTGCGTATGTGCGAGCCACGGCAGGCCCAGGCACATCAGGCCCGCTAAAACAGGTCTCATAAAGTTGCCTTATTTTAGCGTTCCGAAGTTAGGCACCTATAACTGCTCACCTTCTTGTGAGCCGCTATCGTGCGGCGGAACTGACCTGTTCCGAGTCTTCCTGCTGCTGAACATTGTTGTTGAAGCTGTATCCGAAGCCTCGGATAGATCGAATAAGGAAAGGGTTAGCCGGATCGGACTCGATTTTTTGCCTGAGCCGCAAAACGTAAACGTCCACTGTGCGGTCGGTAACGGCACGATCATGCCCCCAAACTGCGTCTAAAAGCTGCTCGCGGCTGAACACGATTCCCGGGCGGCTCATCAGGAATTCAAGCAACCGAAATTCCGTTGCTGTAAGGGTGAGGAGAGATCCATCGAGCCGCACTTCGCAGCTGCTTCGATCCAACTCGAGTGTGGCAGCTCTTAAAACTTTGGAGGGGGTCGCCTGACCTCGGAACTGAATCTTCACGCGTGCGATCAATTCACGAATGAAGAACGGCTTGACAATGTAGTCGTTTGCCCCTAATTCCAGCCCCACGATCCGGTCCGTTTCCGAAGCGCGTGCGGTGAGAAATATCACGGGAGTATGCGCCAGTTCCGAGTTTTGACGGATGCTCTTGCAGATGTCCAGACCATCGGAATCCGGCAGCATGATGTCAAGCAGAATCAGATCCGGGCGCTCGCGCCGGAATAGATCGATTACACCGCGGCCCGATTGCGCCCCGACAAATGCGAACCCTTCTTTTTCGAGATTGTATTTAACGAGAGCATACAGGTCCGCGTCGTCCTCGACCAGCGCTATTTTTCTCATATCGACCTCAGACACAGCGTAACGCTATATTCATTACAGATTCGTTACAGCTATATGAATAGATTCTGACTGCCCCTAAGAACAAACCGGGGCCGGAAATACACGGTTGGAGTAAGCTGAAGCTGAGGCGAGGCGCCATGAATAGATATGAGCAACGCGCCGAGCAGCAGCGCCAAAAAAGCGTCGGATCTTCGACGACATTGTGGAGCGCTGGTGCGGCGCTATTGGTTGTGATTCTCTTGATTCTAGGGTTGAGTAGTTCCGCCCCATCCTCCTTTTACATGCGCGGAGCGATCGGCGCGGCGGTTCTGCTTCTTCTTCGTACGCCAAGTGGGTCGACGGGTTCAGAGCCGCAGCCCGCGAGCCGCCCAGCCTGACCCGCAATCCACTCTGAAGCTTGATTAGGACATCATCCTTGTAAACCGCAAGACAAACCGCAATGTCTTGCTAGGATGAGTACTTTATGAAGGGCATCGTTTTAGCGGGCGGCACCGGGAGTCGGCTTCTCCCGCTCACGAAAATAACCAACAAGCACCTCTTACCCATCTACGACAAGCCGATGGTCTACTATCCCATCGAAACACTTGTTGAGGCTGGCATTCAGGACCTGCTGATAGTTACCGGCGGCCGGAATTCAGGCGATTTTTTACGCCTGCTTGGCAACGGTAAAGAATTCGGCCTGAAACACATCAATTACACCTACCAGGAGGGCGAAGGGGGCATCGCGGAAGCTTTGGCCCTGGCCGAGCACTTTGCCGAAAATAGCAAGATTTGCGTGATCCTCGGTGACAACATAATCGAAGGCTCGATCAAGCAGGCGGTCGAGGATTTCAAGCATCAGGATCGCGGCGCTAAAGTTCTGCTGAAAGAAGTTCATGACGCAGAGCGCTTCGGCGTGGCCGAGATTCAGGGCGACCGGATTCTTGCGATCGAAGAGAAGCCGGCCAAGCCTAAATCGAACTTTGCAGTTACCGGCATCTACATGTATGACAACACGGTTTTCGACAAGACTCGGACCCTCAAACCTTCGGCCCGCGGCGAACTCGAAATTACGGATGTTAATAACGGGTACATCCAGGAAGGAACTATGTCGTTTAGCCACCTCGAGGGTTGGTGGACAGACGCCGGTACCTTTGATTCGCTGCTTCGGGCGGCTCAGTTGGTGCATGGAACCCGCACCAAGCAGGAACCCGCAATGGCGGCCACGGGAGCGGCCCGCAAGTGAGTAGTGCGGCATTGGGGGTTCTCGAGTCGGGTGTTTCCATCGAGATTCCGGACGCTGAAACCGGTATCGGCAAGGTCATTCTCTCTCCGGCCAGCAGCGATCTAATCGCCGACGTAGTGGTTAAACCGTTCAATCTTTGGCCGGACGACCGTGGTTATTTTCTCGAGATCGCGCGGCTGGGCCAAGGGTTGGTTGCCGACTTCCCTCATGCGAGCTCACAAGTCTCTGCCGCACTGAATTATCCGGGCATTATTAAAGCATTCCATTTCCATCGATTCCAAACGGATTACTGGGTTGCCGCAGCCGGGTTGCTCCAGGTTGCCCTTGTCGACCTGCGTCGTGGCTCAAGAACCTTCGGCTTTAAGAACACCTTGTATGTAGGCGCCCTCCGGCCGTGGCAGATATTGATTCCGCCCGGAGTCGCTCATGGCTACAAAGTGATCGGCGAGCAACCATCGGTTCTTGTCTATGTTACTAATCGCACTTACGATCCGAATGACGAAGGGCGCATCCCGTACAACCACGCCTTGATTGGCTACGATTGGGAGTTACAACATAAATGAAGCTAATCGTAACGGGCGGGGCCGGCTTCATCGGCTCCTCTTTTGTGCGCATGGCTCTACGTAACAACTGGGCCGACCAAGTTACTAATGTCGACAAACTGACCTATGCAGGTAATCTCGATAATTTGCAGCCTATTGCAGATCATCCCGGTTACCGTTTCGTCCGCGCCGACATCGCCGATAACGAAGCAATCGAACAACTTTTCGAGACTGAATCGCCGGATGCAGTAGTACACTTTGCAGCCGAATCGCACGTGGATCGCAGCATCCATTCTCCCGCGCCCGTCATTGTTACTAACTTTAACGGCACCTTCAGCCTGCTCGAGGCGGCGCGCAAACACAAAGTAGCGCGCTTCGTGCATGTCTCGACAGATGAAGTTTACGGCAGCATCGAGCCGCCGCACGAGGCCGATGAAAGTTACCCGCTTCGCGCCAGCAGCCCTTATTCGGCTTCGAAGGCCGGCTCCGATCTCCTCGCACTTTCTTACTTCACTACTTATAAGTTGAACGTCTCTGTCACGCGAGCTTCGAACAACTACGGCCCCTACCAGTTTCCGGAGAAATTGATTCCGCTCATGATTTCGAATGCCCTGGACGACAAGCCGCTGCCGATATACGGAGACGGTCAACAGATCCGGGATTGGCTGTACGTTGAAGATCATTGCCGTGCCATCCGCTCTGTTTTGGAAAACGGCCGGCCCGGTGAAGTCTACAACGTGGGAGGAAACTGTTCGCTTCCGAATCTGGAGGTGGTCAAGAGAATTCTAGGAGCAACCGGCAAGCCTGAATCGTTGATGACCCGGGTCACCGACCGGCCAGGACACGATCGGCGGTATGCGCTCACAAACGCGAAGCTGACGCGTGAGACGGGCTGGCAGCCTGAGATGGACTTCAATCGGGGCCTGCAGGAAACAGTCGATTGGTACCGCTCGAATTCGGATTGGACAGACCGGGTTAAGAGTGGTGAGTACCGGAACTTCTACGAACTCAACTACGCTCACCGATCCGAGTAGCGCCGACACTCTAGCTATAATTCAACAGGAGAATCTTGCCATCAGTGGATCGCTTCGGGCACTCGGCGCCTTCGTTGGATGAGTTGAAGCAGATCGTAAATGAGGCACGCTCATCAAATTCCCTAAAGAACCTCCGAATTTATTTCGATCGGGTGCAAGAGCTCCGGCGGATTCACTCGGGTAACTTCGACGTTCAGCTGGTTGTAGCAGAAGCACAGGAAGTAATTATCGAGCGAGCGCGCGAACTGCGCAGCCGCCCTGGTTCGAGTAGCGACGATATCAATCCTATGCCGGTGAACGCGGATTTACCGGCTGGGGAGTCGCAACAGGAAGCGCTTGAGCGCGGAATAGATCCGTCAAGCGCCGACGTAAAGCATCTGAACAGCACAAGCTGGCGCCGCGCTACTTTTCTCGCGCTTCTGTTGACCGCTGTTATCTGCATCGTCTTTTTCTATTTGATTCAGGCTGCCCGAAAAATCAATCTGGCGCCTCCGCCTCACGAAACCACGCCCGCTAGGACATCTGCGGCGCCGAACGTTCCCGTTCAGACTGCTAAAACGACGGAGCCCGTCGCTCAACCTGATTCGGCAAGCGTACGTTTATATACGGACCTGGTGCCCGGGACCGTGTCCGTGGACGATGGCGAACCGCAAGATTTGAAGGATGGCGAGCTAGTCCTTGATCATCTCGAAGCAGGCCGCCACTCGATCAAAGTAGCCGGCCGGAGCGGAACGGCAGCATTCAGCTTCGATGTAGCCGGCAACTCCGCTCCACAAGTGGTCGCGCCGGTCACAGCCGCCAACGCGATTGCTGTACTCGTCTCTTCGCAGGACGGGAAAGGCCATCTCATGACCAGCCTTCCACAAACGGATGTTTCGCTGGACGGTAACGCCATCGGAAATGCGGGCCCTGACGGTCTTTCGTTCGAGAATTTAGGCACGATCGACCATGAGCTGCAGATAGGACAAGGGAAAGACCGGCAGCGCTTCGTGATGACTTACACATCTGCGCCGGTTCTCACCGTCTATGTGAAGTCGGATCCGAACGCCGGCACAGTTACGATTACGACCAAACAGGACGGCGTCGGCGTTTTCATCGATGACAAGCCTTACAGGCGCAAAACGGAACACGGACAGCTACGGATTCCGCTTAAGGTCGGACAATATGTCATCCATGTACACAAGGACGGCTTTATTGACCCGCCGCCTCAGAGCATCACCGTCAAAAAAGGTGAGGAAACGGAGTTGTCATTCCGTCTCGAGCAGCTTCCAACTCTCGCGACTCTGCAGCTTCGGGGTGGCATTCCGGGCACCGCCGTTTATGTCGACAAGGAGCAGGTAGCAACTTTAGGAGTCGACGGCAGCGCGACCGTTTCTACCATCAAATCCGGCGATCATACAGTGGAGCTCAGGCTCGATGGGTCGCTACCCAAAAAATTCCAGCGGGAGTTTCAGGCGGGGCAAACTGTTTCTCTTAACAGTCCCGATACCCTTCTCGAGAAAGTCGTCACCGAGAGCAAACCAGCGCAGGAAGTTCCGGCAGCCACTTCGGTTCAAAAGACCCCCGTGGCATCTAGCGCTCTTGAAATGCCCGGCGAGCAGGTGCGCAAAGGGGGCGGGTTTGTCCACTACAATGTTCCTAGGACATCCGGCCGTTACTCGTTTCAGGCGCACAGCAAAATCGGCGGCTTCCTGAAGCACGAGAAATTACAATGGTACGCGGGCTATGAGGATAGTCAGAACTATGTCATGTTTTCGCTCGATGGTAAGCACGCAACGGTTCGCCAGATGGTCGACGGCAAATCGACCGAAGTTGCGCGCGTGCCGTTCAATGCCAGCTCGGACGAATGGGTGCAGGTCGAGTTGTCCGTCAAACCGGGCAGCATTGATGCCAAGTTGAAAACTCCAGAGACTGGTTGGAGCGATTTGGGCGCGGTCCCGAGCCATGGCCAGGATTTCACACAAGGAAAAGTTGGCTTCTACTTACCCGGCAACGACGAAGTAGCCGTATCTAACTTCCACTTCATCAATCATTGATTCTCTTCAAAAGAAGGACAAACTTTCGTGGATGAGCGCGCGTTTTACCGTGAGTCGCAGGCGACTAAACCTGCTGTATTAACCTGCGCGTTCTGCCGAACGCCGAACACCTACGATCTTCGTTGGCTGATTCGTCGAAAGGTGGATCGTCTTCCTCGGAACGCCGACGAGCGGGATCGAGCGAAGTTTGCGAAGGCAGCGAGTTATATGGTGTTACTCGACGACAAAATCGTTTGCAAAGAACCTCTGTGCCGCCGAACATTCGAGATCTCCGGCATAAAGACAATTGCGTTTCTTACGGACTAAATTTGTATTCCACTGTCGTGCTTGAGCCGAACGTCAGCTTCTGAGTTTCGCTAATTAAGATACCCGAAATTGAGATCACATCCCACCAAGCTACACTGCCTCCTTACTGAGATATCATCGCCTCTGGTGCGCTCCGGTGAACAAAATAGTCGCAAGCACTGACGAGGCGGTGGCCGATATCCAGGATGGGTCCACCGTTATGTTGGGCGGCTTCGGTCTATGCGGAATTCCCGAAAACCTGGTCGCCGCATTAATTCGCAAGAACGCGCGCGGTCTCCATACCATCAGCAACAACCTCGGAGTAGATGGTTTCGGCCTTGGGAAGATGCTCGAAGCCGGTATGATTGCCTCCCATCTTGGCAGCTACGTCGGCGAAAATAGGTTACTCGAATCGATGGTCATCGCGGGCACTCTGCAAGTGACATTGGTTCCGCAAGGCACTCTCGCGGAACGAATTCGGGCCGGCGGCGCGGGCATTCCAGCCTTCTTTACACCCGCAGGGGTGGGGACAGTTGTGGCAGAGGGCAAGGAAGCTCGTGAATTCGATGGCCGCACTTACATCCTGGAACGCGCGTTGACAGCCGACGTTGCGCTTATCAAAGCTTGGAAGGGCGATAGGCTTGGAAATCTTATCTACCGTAAAACTGCCAGAAACTTTAACCCGATGATGGCCACTGCCGCCAGGCTTACTATTGCCGAGGTTGAGGAGATTGTCGAACCTGGCGAACTCGATGCGGACCACATTGTCACACCAGGAATCTACATCAAGCGCGTCGTGCGGGGCGAATACTACGAGCACAAAATCGAACGCAGAACAGTGCGGGAGCGGCCAGTCTAACGTGGAAAGTCTCGACAAACGCGAACGCATTGTGAGGCGTGTTGCCCGCGAGCTACAGGACGGCTTTTACGTCAACCTCGGAATCGGCATGCCTACTCTGGTGGCGAATCACGTGCCGGCCGGCATCGAAGTGATTCTACAATCCGAAAACGGGATGCTGGGCGTCGGCCCGTATCCGGAGCCGGGCCGGGAAGACGCCGACCTGATCAACGCAGGTAAGGAAACGATCACCGAACTTCCGGGCTCTGCTTACTTTTCGAGCGCCGACTCTTTTGCCATGATTCGCGGCGGTCACGTCGATCTCAGCATCCTGGGCGCGATGGAAGTAGACGAAGAAGGAACGCTGGCGAACTGGATGGTGCCCGGAAAAGTTGTCAAAGGAATGGGTGGCGCCATGGACCTGGTCGCCAGTGCCCGCCGCGTGATTGTTGCAATGGAGCATACAGCGAAATCCGGTGCTCCGAAAATCCTGTGTAAGTGCACGCTGCCTATTACCGGTGTTCGCGTCGTGAACATGATAGTCACCGAGATGGCCGTGCTCTCTGTCGTGCCGCCGCGCGGCCTGCGGCTGGACGAAATCGCGCCCGGTTTATCGGTTGCCGACGTACAGAGGTTTACGGAACCGAAGCTTATCGTTAGCGACAATCTTTCCGTGATCCGGTACTGACTCAAGAGCTGCCGCTACAATCAACTGGAGCATGGCCGAAACTACCTGGGGCGATCTGCCGGTCAACGATGCGCACGTTCATTTCTTCTCGCGAACTTTTTACGCACGGCTCGCGCATGCCAAAAAGACTGAAAACGTAGACGATCTCTACAATCTGCTTGGTTGGGACATTCCCGCAAAGGACGACATTGCTCTTGCCGATCGATGGGTCGCTGAACTCGATGCGAACGGCGTCGGCCGCGCCTGTCTGATCGGCAGTTCGCATGGAGAAGAGAACGCAGTCGCGGCCGCGGTCAAAGCTCATCCTAGCCGCTTTTACGGCTTCTTCATGCTCGATCCCTTACAGTCGGACGCCATGGATCGCCTCAGTGCTGCCGTGCGCAATCCACATCTCGATGGCGTCTGTTTTTTCCCGGCTATGCACACGTATTCGATTGCCGACCCGCGGCTCGTCCCCATGCTCGAGATGATTTCGGATCATCATCTCGCCGCATTCGTCCACTGCGGCGCGCTCAGCGTCGGTGTACGGAAAAAGCTCGGCCTTCCCAGCCAGTTCGACATGCGGTTCTCAAACCCGTTGCATCTTCATCCGGTCGCTCTGCACTTTCCAAAGATTCGTTTCATCGTCCCGCATTTTGGCGCGGGCCTTTTCCGCGAGGCATTGATGCTCGGAGATCTCTGTCCGAACGTGTATCTGGACACGTCGAGCACAAACCATTGGATGCTCTATGAAGGGCTCGATCTAAGAACGGTTTTCCGCCGCGCGATCGATGTGCTCGGCCTGGAGCGCATCCTGTTTGGCAGCGATTCCAGTTTCTTCCCACGCGGCTGGCATCGCGCTGTGTTCGACACCCAGGCGAAGGCTCTCTATGAGCTCGGGCTGGATGCCAGACAGGCCGAATCGATTCTTAAATCGAACCTGGAGCAGATCCTCGAACCGCGCCGCAGTTCCTCTCAGTCCGCATAAGCGTTCATCCTCCGCTCAGATTTTTCTGAGCCGAAACCACCCCGTTCTCGCCCACTCTTTGGATGAGACCAGCCGATATGAAACGGTATTCCCTCGGGCGCGTGATTCCTTTTCGAACTGCCCGTAGCACGCCACTGAAGCTACCGTTTGCTAGTTCGCCCGATTTGAGAGCCGCGCATATCTCCGTTCTGCCGGAGTTCGAAAGTAGCCAGCCATTTCGCCGGGAGCGCTGGCCGGCACTAGCAGATTTTAGGCCAAGGATTTTGATCGGATATGGCGTGGACCTTCGCAGGCTAGCCGAGGCGGTCAACAAAGGCGATCTGGATCTCACGACCGTCGACTACGCTATTTTTGCGCTGACCGATTGCGGCATGACCCCGATAGGCGAGGCTCTCCGGCTCACTTTGTGGCAATCGTTTGGCGTGCCCGTCTATGAGTTGATCGTAGCGCCGGGATGCCGGCTGCTCGCACACGAATGCGAAGCACACGACGGATGGCACATAGCAGACGACGCAATTCCTTGCGTTGTAAACGGAGAACTGGTTTGTGATTTTCCTTATCTCAGCAATCTGCACACGAGCTTCAGCGGACAAATCGATCCCCAGCCGTGCGCTTGCGGACGCAGCAGCGTTCGTTTCAAGAATCTCACCCCTTATATGCCGAGGGCGTACGGCAGTCCGCTGGCTGCTATCGCTTAAAAGATGTGATTACGAGAGAATATATAAGCTTCTAAGTAGCCGGCCAAAACACTGAGGCAGACTTTAGCCCTTCTGCGCCTTGCAGTCACGCTCGTCGCGAAATATGAATACTCCCGTTCACCGTCTTTGCCGCAATCTCAGGACCGCCGTTGCCTAACGTGAATGAGAGCTGTTTGCCAATCTCACCGCTGACAGTAATCGGGAAATCCGTTCGAATGCGTCCATTGACGGTCGAGGCCTCCACCCGCGCAGAAAAGTTCTGCGGGAGCTCCAGATTCACGCTTCCGTTTGTAGTCTCCACCCGTAATCCGCGAGCCGGTCGATTTGCGTCGGTAACACGAACGGTCACCGATCCATTGGTGGTCTCGCCCTCGACGTCTCCCCCGACATCATTCAATCGCACAGAGCCATTCTGGGTGTGAAAACGAAGCCGGCCTTGTACCCCATCGACTGCAATCGATCCGTTATAGGCGTCGAGCTTGGCCGCTGAGCTCGACGGCACCCAGACTTCGTAGGAGACGCTCCAATTCCGCCCATTTCCACTCTCACCCGGAGCGGACGCTTCAATATGTCCTGCGCCTTTTGTGATTTTGACCTGTGAGGCTAAATCGCGCGCTTCCGATTCGCTTGGAGCCGAGGTCTGTATACAGGCTTTGACCAGCACATCCGGATTGTTCCAGGCGTGTACTCGAATCGAGCCGTTCTGCCCGGGATCGATGTAGTTCACGGACGCATTCGGGATTCGCTCCTGGCGGCTCTGGGCGAAGTTCGCCGAGTCGTGCCACCACCCGTGGTTGGCTGAGCACCCCTGTTCATCGCCGTCAAAGGCAACGGCGCCACGGGCCGGCACCGCGAAACACGCGAGTGAGACAGCGGACAGTACGAAACCATATGTTAGTAGCTTCACCTTGATTCTCCTCGGGGCTTTAGACGCCCTTGCAATCGCTTGGTTAGTATGCAACCAAACGACCGCGGCGAATAGTTGAATCCAAACACTCATTGCGCTTCACCGTGTCCGGTTCTGGGATGGCGTGACCCGCACTGGGAATCGCGCTCGTTGAGTAATCACCAGGTAGATTCGAAGATGCCCGCCGAAGCATCATGCTGTAATCGCTGTATCGAACCCACTCCGGGCGGACCACAAATAAGCGATGCCCGGCCAGCTCTGATGCTCGCGGCACTCTGGCCACGCTTCGAAATATAGGCCTCTATAGTGATCGTCTGCTGGAAAGACGAGCTCCTTCCCAGCGCCCTCGTACTGAAGCGTCGTTTCGTTTTCCCAGCCAATTACCAGCGATGTGCGCCCATTGCACGTCAAATTTCGCGGAGTGACCTGAAGGGATCTGTGAAAGCGTCAAGACGATAGTACGTGTACCGGAGCATAACGTACCCGGTGGCTAGCTCAACCTACTTTCCTAAATGCCCGTCGAACCAGTCGATAATGCGCTGCAAGCTGTCGATCTGGTGTTCGCGCTCGGCGAAGATATGCGGTTCGCGGGGATAGCGCACGAACTCCGCTTCACGGCCTAGCAGCTTCAGTCCTTTGTAAAATTCCTGCCCCTGAAAAGTGGGCACGCGCATATCGGCATCGCCGTGCAAGACCAATGCGGGCGTGTGGCAATGCTCGACGTAGCGCATCGGCGAATGCTCGTCGTAAAGCTTCCGATCCGCAACAAAATTTCCAAAAAACTCATTCAGGAAATTCGGTGAGATGTCGGTTGTCGTGCTCATTCCGTAAAGATCGGTAACAGCAGCCCCCACCACCGCTGCTTTGAATCGATCTGTATGGGTGATGGCCCAGGAAGTCATGAACCCGCCGTAACTCCAACCGCCGATGCCGAGCCGCGCTGGATCCGCAATCTTTTGCTTGATGAGCAGATCGACGCCATCCATCACATCTTGAAAATCGCCGCCGCCCCAGTCCTCGAAGTTTGCTTCCTGAAAAGCAGCTCCCTGGCCTTCGGAGCCCCTGGGATTCGGAGCCAGAACGACGTAGCCATGTGACGCCAGCAACTGCGCCCACTCGTACCACGTTCCTAACCAGCCCGACTGCCAGGCTTCGAACGGACCACCGTGGGCATGTACGACCGTTTTGTGCGGTGTGCCCGGCATGTAGCCGGGAGGGAGCACCAAAACGCCGTAGATCTTGCGCCCATCTTTCGAACTCGGCCATGAGATCTCCTGCACTTTACCGAGAGCCCATCCGGCAATTTGTGGGTTCGTGTCCGCAAGGCTTTTCGCCCCTCCTTCTTTCGTGTAGATCCAGACATCGTCGGGCCGGCCCGGAGTCTGACCGAGATACGCGATGGTCTTCCCATCGTCGCTTATCGTGAACGCATAGCCATCTGCGGTCACATTGGCCATTTTGGCGATTTCACCGGAAGCGGCATTTACCGTAGCAAAGAAAGACCGCGTGGCTTCTACCCCTTCTATCGTCAGACTCGCGCCATCCGGGTTCCACTCCGCCGCGCGAATACTTGCCTTCAGATCGCGGCCATAAACTGTCTTCTTGCCGCTGGTGAGATCCTCGGCAACCGTGAGTTCGGCTATTTCTTTCGCGGTTTTCTCGCCGTACGCTATCTTCTCGCCGTTGCGGAACCAATGCACGGATTGTGGCGCGGCACGCTCAGTCAAAAGCTTCGTGACTTCGCCCGATTGCAAATCGACCACGGCAACTTTAGAGACATACCAATAGTCGTTCAGAACAGGTGTCGGAGAGATCCGAACCACGGCCCTTGTTCCATCGGGTGATGGGTCGACGTCGTCGATATTTTCGTTTGTCTTGGTAATCAGTCGCGCTGTGTGGGAAGCGAGATCGTACATCCATAAGTGATCGAAGCGATAATCGCGGTCGACCAGTTCCTGGTCATCTTTCCGTTGCTTGCGCTCTTTCTCTTCCTTCGTTTCACCGTCTCTCCGGATGAAGAGAATGCTCTTCCCGTCTCTCGACCATTTGAATGACTTCACGCCGTTCGGAAGATCGGTAAGCGGATAAGCCTCACCGCCGCTCAGAGACACGGCCCAGATCTGCTCGTCATGCTTGTGGCTTTCCTCTTTGTGGGCCCAATCGCCCAAGTCCGATCGTCCTTCTGCGCCGGCGATCTTAAACGAGAATGGCCCGTTCGGGATTTCCGCGAATGGATTCACACGGTCTGACAAGAAGGCAAGAATCTTGCCATCAGGAGACCAGCGCGGGGATGTATCGGATTGACCGCTCATTACGAACGGATATTCGGCTTGCTGGCCATCGGTCGAGACCAACCAAATATGAGCATTCTTTTGTTCGCCCGCCTTGACAGGCGTCTCCACTACGTAAGCGACCGTCTTGCCATCCGGCGAAATTTGCACGTCGCTCACTTTGCGGATATTGGCGATATCGGCTGGTTGAACCGTTTTCAGCGCGGCGGATCCATCAGAAAAACCGAAAACAAAAGTGGGTAAGACAAACGCAAAAAGGAAAAGTCGACGCGGCATTGAGGACATAAGTTTAAGAAGTTGGGATGTAAGCTGCCCTGGCAGAGCTTACATCCCGTTTGTCGATTGGTGGCTGCGCGTGTCAGAAGTTAAAGCGCGCTGCCAACTGGATCTGGCGCGAAGTGCCGAAACCGATTGTGCGGCCAAGTGTATTGAACACCACGCCGAAGCCGGATGTACCCAAGGTAGAGCCCGGTTGGCCGAAGTTCGGATGATTCAAAACGTTGAAGAACTCTCCCCGAATCTGCAGCTTCACCCGCTCCGAAATGCTCGTGTTTTTGATCAGCGATAAATCGATGTTGTTCAAGCCGGGACCATAGAAGATACCCCGGCTCGCGTTGCCGAAAGTGCCCGGGGCAGGAACGGAAAATGCAGCCGCGTTCAGCCAATTGTTAATCGACTGGTTGACAGGGTAAACGTTCTCTCCCGGTACGACATTCGGCCGTTGGTTTCCCGTATTGAAGTTGCCTGTCTGGCTGATGGGGATGTACACGGTTCCGGCTATCCCTGAGCGAAACTGTCCTAACCCTGCGATCTGCCAGCCGCCGATCAAGCTATTCGCAAACCCGTGAGCGCCACCCAGGAAGCGCTTTCCACTCCCGAAAGGAAGATCGTAGAGCAGGTTGAAAGAGCCACTGTGGCGCGCATCGCCGGAACTGTTGCCGCGCTCGGCTCGGTAGTTGTTGTTATCTTGCGGACCAGCGTCGAACAGCCCTTGATCGTCCACGTCGTCGATAGCGTGAGACCAGGTGTAGTTTGCATCAAACTGCAGACCGGTTCCAAACCGCTTGGTGAAGCTCGTCTGAAGACTGTGATAAACATTCTGCCCGGAAGCCGTTTCGATACCGATATCCGCATAGTTTGGATTGGGCCGCCTTCCAAGCACTGGGTCATAGAAGTTGATGTTCAAGTCGCGCCGTAAGTTCAGGCCATGGTTGCCCACGTAGGCGATCTGAAGAGTGGAGTTGCCGGATAGTTGGTAAGCCGTAGTCAGATTCCACTGCTGCGAATAAATATCGGGTTTGTTCCAGTTGAAACCGTAAACCGAGGGCAGTGGGCTCGTTCCTTGCGAAACAAACTGAGTCAGAGGATAGCCTAAATTCGGCACTTGCGCCTGAACCAGATTCGTATTTCCCGGTATGTTGTTCGTCGGCACGCTGTAAGCGCCGAAGCCCACAGGATAGGACTGGAAGAAAATGCCATAACCTGTTCGGACAACGAGCTTGGGAGACGCTTGCCAGGCTAAGCCGAACCGTGGCGAAAAATCCTTGTAGTTCGGGTGAAACAGCTCGCCTCCCGGGGCGGCCAAGGTCCCGGTGCGCGTGTCGAAGGTCTGTGCGCGATTACCTGGATCGAAGGGAGGAGTCTCATAGTCCCAGCGCAGTCCATAGTCCAGCGTTAAGCCGGGACGTAGCTGCCAGGTGTCCTGCACGAACAGTCCCACTTGGTAGGCCCATGTCGCACTGCCCGGATTGCCCGCTACCAGACCGGCGTTTGAAGCGCTATTATTGATGAAATCTCGAATAGTTTGGTATGTCAGATACGAAGTGTTGGTCGACCCGTTATCGATCTGGATGCGGTAGGCTGTACCGCCCCACTTGAAACTGTGGGAACCGATCGTATAGCTCATGTTGTCCCCGATTTGGTAAAGCGTGTTCCGCTCGGTGTAGATGCCTCGTGTGCCGGGATCGATCGTCAGCTCGTTCAAATAGATCTCCGGATACGGCTCGTCTGAGCCGATGCTGCTCGCGAACCGCTGCATGCCGATCAAGGTTTCATTCAGGAAATGGGGATTGAAGATGTGCTGTTCATGCAAAGCGCAAATTTCGTTGTACGAGCTCGGAACCGTTTGATGATCGTTCACGCCGAGTGCGCTTGATCAATGTTGAACAAAGCGGCCCGTTCACATCGCCTTCATTCATGTTGAATCGGAAAAACATCGTGTCCTTTTCACTAAAGGTGTGGTCGATTTTAAAGCTGCCAGTATCTTCTTCAACTGCAAGACTTCGCACAGTGTTGTAGTTGTCGATCAGCGCGTTGGCCGTGGTGCCTGTACCGACCGGATATTGAGCGACGATTGGCGCCAAAGCCGGCGAGTCTGCGATGGCCTGCTGACGAGCAAGCGCACTCAAGGTCGTCCCGGTTCCCGTAACGCCAATCGCTTGACGCGATCCTTCATAGTTGACGAAGAAAAAAGTTTTGTCCTTCTTCAGCGGCCGCCAATGTTTGCGCCGAAATCGTTGTAACGGAACTGGGCTTGCTGGTCAGGTTTGTGTTGAAGAAGTTTCTCGCATCCAGGAAGTTGTTGCGAAAGTAGTCGAACAGAGTTCCGTGGAATTGATTTGTTCCGCTTTTCGAAGCAACGTTCACGAAGGAGCCTGCAGCGCGGCCATACTGGGCTTGATAATCCGACGTCTGTACTCGAAATTCCGCGATTGTCTCCTGGCTGCCAGTTAATAGGCGAGCGCCTCGCTCGAAGCCGTTCGCCATGTACGGCTGATCTACACGAGTTGCGTCTACGCCGTCGATTGCAAATTGATTGTGGACACGTATGTTGTCCGTTGAAGGACATATCGAAAATGTAATTTGTCCGCGGCCACAGCTCCAGGAGCTTGAAAGGCTAATCGGGCGAAGTCTCTTCCATTGATGGGAAGATTCTCCACCTGCGAGTTCGTCAGCGTCTCGCCAGGCTGGACGTCGACGGCTTCTGCAGCCGCCTTCACCTCGACGACTTGGCTCACAGTACCGGGCTGAAGCGTAAAGTCGAGAGTGGCCGTCTGCGCAACCGTGATCTGAATATTCGTTTTTTGAACGGTCCCGAACCCGGTGTGCTCGGCGCTAACTTTATAGTTCCCTATCGGCAGATCGCTAATATCGTAGCTGCCCCTTGGAATCGGTATTGATGGTTCGAGTCTGTCCAGTAGCCGTATTTTGTGCCGTTATTTTCGCGTCTGGCACGGAGGCCGCTGTTGGATCGCTGACTTGTCCAATCAGCTTGCCGGCTGTTTGAGAGTAAAGCGCAGATGTCATAAGGAGCAGTAAGATACTTGCGCTGCGGATATGTCCTGTTAGTTGCATAGTTCCTTTCGTTCTAAATTGCGTGGCTGCTCGAACGAGGAGCAATCGGGAGAAAACGTCTTTACTTAAGGGCAGAAGTCGTGGCTGCCGGCTTGCTACGGTAGATAACTTGTCCGTCGAATACAGTCAATTCGACGTTTGTGTTCTCTATTTCCGACTGGATCGACGTGGAGGATGTCTTGCGAGAGAACTGCCAGGTCTGCTAATTTTGCCCGGCTGTAGCGACCCTTTCAGGTTGTCTTCAAAAGAGGCGTAAGCCGAGCCCACGGTATAGGCGTGAATAGCTTCGGCAACCGCAATCTTCTGTTCGGGTACCCAACCATTCGGGTTCTTGCCGTCGAGTGTTCGCCTTGTCGCCGCCGCATAAATGCCCATCAGGGGATCCATGGGTGCGACCCACCAATCCGAACCAAAAGCCAGGACTGCGCCGCTGTCCAACAAAGAGCGAAAGGCATAGGTTGTCTTCACTCGCTCTGCACCGATTCGGCCTACAGCCCAGCGGCCGTCGTCGATACAGTGATAAGGCTGGACAGAAGCAATGACGTGCAGCTTGTTGAATCGCGGAATATCGCTTGGGAGAAGATGCTGCGCGTGTTCGATGCGAAGCCGACGGTCGCGGTCGCCATTCTGCGCTTCGAGTTTCTCGTAGAAATTTAGGATTGTGTTGTTCGCCCGATCGCCTATCGCGTGAATGGCAATCTGCAAGCCCGCCTTGTCAGCGCCCTGAATGTTCCGGTACATCTCATCGGGATGCACCAGTTCTGCACTGGGGATACCGCTGGTTTGGGGAGCATCGAGATAGGGATGAAAGAACCAGGCGGTGGTCGATCCAAGCGATCCGTCGGCGAAGGCCTTCACTGCACCTAGGTTCAGCTTGTCATTCCCAAAATCCGCTTCTATGCCGGCATCAGCAAAGCGTCGCCACTCAGGCAGCGGAAGATGCGCCGAGACTCTGACGTGCAGGTCGCCCCGTTTCAAGAGCCGCTGATACGTTTCAATGACCCGCAGCATGGTCTCAACGCCCCGAGCCCCGAGTACGCCCATGTCTTGAACGCTCGTCACCCCTCGCTCCGCCGCATATTTCTGAGCCGCTACGATCGCTGCCACGATTTGCTCATCCGAAGGCGGCGGGATCGCTTTCCCCACCAGCGCCTGGGCGGCGTCTTTGAAGATTCCGGTCGGATTTCCTTCGCGGTCTCGAACGACGACGCCACCTGGAACATCGGGAGTGTTTCGATCGACCCCCGCAAGTTTCATGGCCAGCGCGTTTGCCAGAATCATGTGGCCGTCGAGACGGTTGACAAACACAGGATTGTCGGGCGTCACGTCGTCGATCAGATTGTGCGTGGGGAGGGCTGCCGGTGTCCAATTTTCGTCGTCCCAACTTCCATTCAGAATCCATTCGCTCTTCGGCCTGGACTTGGCAAAGGAAGCAAGCCTCTGCTTGAACTCCGCCTGGCTCCGCACATCGCGCAGCTGAACACTGGTGAGGCTTGTTCCACCGATGTAAAAGTGCACGTGCGCGTCGTTAAACCCCGGAACGACCCGCCTTCCATTGAGCTCAACGATTTCGGTCTGCGGTCCTATCAAACGCGAGATTTCAGCAGAGGAGCCGACCGCCGCAATGCGGTTGCCATTGATAGCAACGGCCTCTGCTTCAGGCTGTTGCTGGTTCTCCGTCCAAATCTTCCCATGGACAAATGCGAGATCACAGCCGTTTGTCGCCGCATCGATGGGACGAAGCAAACAGGTAACGATCGTAATAAGGAAACTTAGGCGCTGCATGTGAACACGTGTGTTCATCGCGCGACGTAGGGCGAAGACAAACCCTGAAAAACCGGTACGGTAATGGTACTACATTTGCATCTCGCCTTCGCTGATACGATTGTTAGCGCCTCAAATGAATATTCGGCTCAGCTTTGCTCTTTTCGCAGTTTCGGTTTCGGCGTTCTCAGCCGACTCTTTCTATCTGAAAAATGGGGATCGCGTCGTGTTTTACGGCGATAGCATCACCGACCAGCGCCTCTACACGGTCATCACCGAAGCCTACGTGGCGACGCGCTATCCCACGCTGGATGTAAAGTTCGTGCATTCGGGGTGGGGCGGCGATAAGGTCAGCGGAGGCGGGGGCGGACCGATCGATGTCCGGCTTTCTCGTGACGTGATTGCCTACAAGCCCACAGTCATGACGATTATGCTTGGCATGAATGACGGACTGTATCGCCCCGAGACTGAGGCGACGGACAAAGTCTTCTTCGATGGCTATCGCCATATCGTAGACACGATGAAGTCCGCTGATCCGGGCATCCGCATCACCGCAATTCAGCCCTCTCCTTACGATGACGTCACGCGCGCGCCGCTCTTTCCCGGCGGCTATAACGAAGTGCTGATCAGCTTCAGTAAGTGGATCGCGAACTACTCCGGGCAGGCCGGTTTGAATGTCGGGGATCTCAATACGGGAGTTGTGGCTATGTTGCGCCGCGCGGAAGAACTCGATCCAGTCGAGGCGCCCAAGATCATCCCGGATCGCGTCCACCCCGGCTTTGCGGGTCATCTGATCATGGCCGAACAACTCCTCAAATCCTGGAACGCTCGACCGGTTGTCTCGGCGGTTTCCATTAGTGCCGCCGGTAAGCCGAAGCTCGAAACGGCGGAACATGCTTCGGTAACGGACCTCACCCAGGCCGGGGCGCTTTCGTGGACCGAAACCGACGACGCCCTGCCCTTACCCTTCGCTCAATGGGGAACCGGGAACGCAGGCACGGTCGCCTTGGTGCTAAGAAGCAGCGATGTCGCGCAGGCCCTCAACGACGAGGAACTGAAAGTGAGCGGCCTCAAGAACGGCGTCTACACCCTGAAGGTAGACGGAACAACTATCGCTACATTCAATAACAGTGAACTGGCAAACGGTGTAAACCTCGCGCTCCTCGACACGCCGATGTCAAAGCAAGCCAAAGAAGTCTACGATCTGACCGTTTCTCATTGCCAGATCCACAACGATCGTTGGCGCAACATCCAGGTTCCGCTAGCTCAATACAACTTTCCCGCCGCTCAACCCGCGATGCAGGCGGCGGACGCTTTGGAAGACGCGATCCTTGCTAAGCGGCACGACGCCGCCCAACCGCGTCCCCACAAGTACGAACTCGTGCCCGTAGCGTAAGCCTTACTTACCCTTTTCTTTTAGCATGCCTTGATTCCGTTTCGCCTTCTGGACCAAGTAGGATTACCACTGAAACGATACGGTGGTAATCAATGTTTCGCCCCTCAGTCCCTCTTTAGACCATCCTGAGGTGCCCTCCCCAGGGATCTCTACGATAACCGGATCCATCGTAGAAGCGTCGGAAGCAGGCACAGCGAAACTATCCTCTGGGCAGCAACCATAAATATACACTTAGAGAAAAAGTTCAAAACGGAATGTAAAGCAGGCCGCTCAACCGGCGATGCATGCGGCTGACCTGATGCAGCCGGCCGGCGGCTTGGAAGACGCGATCCTCGCTAAGCGGCACGACGCCGCCTGCTAGCCTAAGCCTACTTACCCTTTTCTTTGTCCTTCTTCGGGTGATCGTCTTTGGGATGATCCTCATGAGGTGCGGGCGGAGTTGCGTGCTCGGTATGTTCGCCCGGCCTGTTCGATGGCTGGCTTCGTTCCTCGTTCGACGGTCTTCGCTCTGGGTAAGCGCTTTTCCCCGGAGCTGATTGGCTTCGTTCCTGCGTTTCTGGCTGTTGCCTGTTCGGAGCAGGTGTCCTTTCGACGTATTGGCTTCGTTCCTGCATTTCGGCTGTGCCTGTTGGGCGTCCTTTCGACAGTAGGTTGGCTTCGTTCCTCAATCCGTGGCTGCTCGACCTGCCGGGGCGCTGGAGCCGCCTGGTTCTGCGCGGGAGTTCGTTCGGCAAAACGCCCGTTTTGAGGAACTTGCGAGTTCTCCTGCGGCGGTCGGGCATTCGGCGGCACGCCATGGGTGGAAGCGGAAGGCGGTTGGGCCTGCTCGACCGGCCCCGACACCCCTGCATGCGCTTGTACCGGTGGAGAGTTCCCTACAACCGTTTGCGCAGGGCGATGGTTAGAGGCGCCGACGGGATCGCCTACGCGCGTTCCAGGCCTCGCCGCCACCGGTTGTGCAGGAGGAGCTTGCCGAACGTTTGCGACCGGCGGGCGGGCGCCACTGGCCTGTTGAGCCGCCTGGAAGTTCGCGGGCTGTCCTGCGTGTTGTTGGAAGTACTGCTGCCGCGTAGCAAAGGAAGTGGGTGCCGCCGGCGGAGAGTTCCGGGCGACAACTTGGCGCTGGATCACCTGAGCAGCCGGGCGAGCAACGGGACGCCCCGCAGGAGCCGCAATCAGGGACTGGCGAGTTGGCGCGACCGGCGGCGCGGTGACGGCGGCGCTTTGGAAACTGGCAAAGTCGGCCTGACGAACAGGCGTGGCAGCTTGCCGGACCGGTCTGCCGCTTGCAAACGCCGTTTGCGGCATCGCCATCACTGCATTCGGGGCACGAACATTGACGTATTGCTGGTTGTAGACCTGCTTATTCACGTAAACGTTGTTGTAGACGTTGGTGATGTTTACGTTATTCACGATCCGTGTATTCGAGACATTGACGTTGTTGAAGTAACGAGGGCTGCAATGGTACGCGGGAGTATAAATTTCACCCCTGCCGAGCGGCACCCATCCCAGGCTCGGTCCACCGCCGATCGAGATCCCTACTCCAAAATGCGCCCCGCCAAACCAGGCAACCAACGCAGGAGCGTAGTACGGCCGCACGACCGGCCCGCGATAGCCGACGGCGATCGGCCCGGGGCACCATCCCCACCGATTGCCGATATAGGCCCAACGCCCGTAATGGAAGGGCGCGAATCCCCAAGGCATGCTGTCGACCCAAGTCCATCCCCAGGGATCGATCCACACCCAGTGTCCGTTGTGGTACGGAGCCCAGCCTTGGTCGACATTTTGCGGGTACCAGACGGCTCCGTAATCGGCTGAGTTCTGCCAACTTCCGTAACTGTCAAGATCTTCGTACCCAATCACTGTTGGCGGAAGGTAACGGGCAGACACAAGCTGCGCCTCGTGCGCATCTCGCTCCTCCGACCACTGATCGAATTCATCGGGCGCGGGCGCGACCTCGACATCGTAAGCAAGCTGGTCCGTCCCAGTGAGCATCGCGCTGTTTCCTGGGTTCAAGGTGAACGCCTGGCCGCTGCCGGTAATCTCCGCCGATCCCTGCCGCACGACCACGAATGTCATCTGGCCGTTTGAATCGACGCGAAAGCGGTACACGCCATCGCGCAACAGAGTCACCGCTGCATTCGGAGTATCGACTTCGAAAACCTGATCCGCACCGAAGTTATGCAGCCGGATGTACATGTCACCCTCAGTTAGCTTCAGCTGAACGTTTCTGTCGTCGAGGTTCAGGAATCCGAAGCTGGTAACGGGTCCCATGCGGATCACTGCCGTATCCAGATGCAACTCGGCTTGCGCACCCTGGTCGGCGTATAAATAGTCGCCGATTGTAAACGGACGATTCAAATCGGCCGGTGCCCAGTCATCGATGCCGGCCGGTTCCATCGACACATTGCCGCTGATGTAATTGAGCCGCGCAACACGAGACGGCGGGTCTTCTTGCGCGAATAAAAGACCGCTAAAAAGTAAGAACGGCCGTTGCCGACGAACTCAGTCGGACGAATCTACCGATTATGCGCACCATATGGTGCCTCCCCTGCGTGCATAGATGTGGCGATTTGTGTACGGGTTACCGGATGCACCTCTACTGAAGTGTTTCTAAACTCGATTTAATCGCCTCCGAGCGGGAAATCGCCGCGTTTCCGGATCAGGCTAACAGTGTTTCCACCCAGCTTGATCTCGATAGTTCCTATGAAAGTCAGAACCAGTTTCACTTGAAGCGTCCTAACAAACACCTGCTCCGGTAAGCAGGAATTGATCGGCCGTTTCTGAGCTGCATTTGTGCGAGACCATGCAGTCCAACGCCGAACAGCTTTAGCGCTTTTTGAGGGTGTTGCCTATGTGTTCGGTTGGGACTGGAGTGCATGGACTGAACCTTGAGCGTGAGACAGACGAGTTGTGAGACGTTAGCCGTTCGCTGATTTTCAGCAGACGAACGGGAGACTTCGGTTTAGGATGGCTGCGGGGGCGAAGCGGAAGCGAGCAATGCTGGAGAGCAACTCGCCAGGAATAGCCTGCCGGAGACTCATCCGGACGATGAGCCGGGAGCGGCCGGTTCGACCGCTCCCGTTTACTCTGATCAGATTCTCACATCGGACGGGTAGATCTCCTTATGCCTTGAAAAACTCATGCGGGGAGCCTGCGGGATTTCCGCTCTCGTTAATGGCGCCGCCCGCCTTTCAAACTCGTCCGGAGACAGGTAACCCAGCGCGGAGTGCAGACGGGTGGCGTTGTAATAGCGGTCGAAGAAGACGCTCAGATTGGCGCGGAGATCTTCAATATCCCGGTACTCGAAACAGCGAATCTCTTCCTGCTTGAGAGTTTTCATGAAGCGTTCGCATTTCGCATTGTCGTAGGGATTGCCCGGCCTGCTCATGCTCGGGATCACGCCATGCTGAAGCAGCATGGCGACACAGGCGGCAGACGCATACTGAACTCCGCGATCGGAATGATGAATCAGGCCAGGCGCGGGCTGCCGCCATTCAATGGCGTTCCTGAGCGCCGTAAGCGCGAGCTCGGTTGTGATCCTCGGCGCCAGGTTCCAGCCAACGATCCTGCGCGAAAACGCATCCATGACAGCCGCCAGAAACACATCCACCCGCCCCAGACGCACGTACGTAATATCAGCCACCCAGAGTTGGTTGATGGCCATGGGGGTCAGCCGGCGAGCCACATTGATCGCCACCTCGAAGTCATGCCCGCTGTCCGTTGTCTGAGGAATGAAGCGGCGTCTGCGAATGGCGAGCAGTCCGTCCTCGCGCATCAGACGCGCGACCCGCTTGTGATTGACTTCCCAGCCCTGGTCTCGCAGTGCATGAGTTACTCGGCGATAGCCGTAATGGCGGCTCTCCATCGCCGCTCGCTGAATGGCGTCGCGGAGCTGCGACTCTTCTTCGTCGTATCTGCCCTGGGCGAGCAGAAGCGATAGTAGCCTGCGCGGCTTACGGCCGCCGGTATGCACATCCGTTCAATGGTCAGTTCGCCTCGCTGCCCGTCAACGTGCCGGATTTGCTCGTAGACGGCTCGCCGGAAGTCTGGCCGCGCTTCCGGCGAGTTTCCTCGATGCGCAGCAAGGCACCTTTGAAAAAATTCAGCTCCACCGCCTGTCGCGCCACCAGACGTTCCAATTCCGCAATGCGCCGGCGCTGTCGCTCATCGGCCTTCTCTTTGAGCCACGCCTCAGGCCGAGGCTCCGGCTTGCGGCCCAGAGCTTCGTTTCGAAACCGGTACAACTGCGCCCGGTTGACGCCCAGTTCCAGCGCCAGCGCGCTGACGTCCTGACACGCCTTCATCCGTTCCAGTGCCGTTTGACGGAAGTCCTCGTCATATTTCCGAGGACGACCCATTTTCTTCTTCTGTTGATCCTGCTGAAACTCGCTAGACACCTTTCAGCTCCATTGTGTCTCTCTTCTCGTGTCTCAGCTTTGGGGTTCACTACACCTTCGGGCCAAAAGTGTTACCTATGTCTTAGGAACAATCTGTTACCTATGTGTCCGGTTCGGACAATGGTTTGAGTGGAGCCGACAGAGGGACTCGAACCCCCGACCCGCAGTTTACAAAACTGCCGCTCTACCAACTGAGCTATGTCGGCCTTGCGATCATTTTACACCGGCAGAAATGTCACGCACTCGCTTCGACGGAAAGGTGGCTTCGAAGCTGCGGAACGACAATCACGGGCCTTGCGGGCGCCAAAGTAACTCGCGGGTTCATGCCAACTTCGCCTGGTAAATCCGGCGCCAATTCGAAGCGCCGCATGATCTCGGTAAGGATCAGGGTACCCTCCGTTCGTGCAAACGGTTCGCCGATACATATCTTTGCACCGCCTCCGAACGGAAAGAACGCAAACTTGGGCTGCCCTGCTGTTCTCCACCGGTCCGGTAGAAAAGATTCCGAATCCTCGAAGTAGCGCTCATTGCGCTGCGTGATGTAGGGACTGAGAAGAACCGTGGCTCCTCGCGGTATTGTGTAACCTGCGAGATCGACCGGTTCGACTGCTCTGCGTCCGAAGAACGGGACCGGCGGAAACAGTCGAAGCGTCTCATTGAAGACCATCGATGCATATGCTAGTTGAGGCAAATCTTCCGACGTGGGCTGGCGGTCAGCCAACACCGAGGCTGCTTCGGCGGCAAGCTTTTCTTGGATCTCCGGCCGGCGAGCAAGAAGATAACAGGCCCACGTCAAAGCTGTTGCGGTTGTTTCGTGTCCGGCCAGCACAAACGTAACGATTTCATTGCGTATGTCCGAGTCGGTCAGCAAGCGAGATTCGTTCTCGTACTGAGCAAGCAGCAGCGAAAGCACATCCCGGCCGCCTCTGTTCTGCTTCCCTTCGATCAGCGGTTGCAGGATCCGGTCCAGTTCGGTTCGCTCGGATTGGAAGAAGAGACTGGGGCCATTTGGCAGGACGCGTCGATAGACGCGGGTAAGCGGCTTGAGAAATGTGACCAGCGGAGCGACCCCTCTTGCGCGACTCATCACGCGACCGAGAATCGCCGAGATCGCTTCCGCATTTCCGCGAAACTCGGGGCCAAATAGAGACGCACCAATAATGGATAGCGTTAAGCGCCGTAACTCGTCTCCAACATTGATAGCAATACCGTCCTGCCAACGTGGAAGAGCCTCCGAACATTCCCCTGCCGTTAGGTCGACAAAAGACGCAACCTGATCTTTGTGAAAGGCCGGTTGCAGGACTCGACGCCGCTCTTTGTGAAGGGGCTCTTCTCGTGTGATCAGACCGTCTCCGACAAGCTCTCTTAGAACAGTTGCACCCACATCGCGACCAAAGCGATGTTGCTGGTTCACCAACACTTCTTTGACCAGCTCAGCATCGTCGATCAGATACGTGTGTTGATGGAAAAGCCGGAAATAAGAAATCGGCCCGTACTCACGCGCCGTTTGGCGGAGGAAGCCGAGCGTTCGCAAGCTGGAGCCGCGTCCAAAAAAGCCGAGGACATCGCGCCCGCGCGGGCCTGGAGGCTTTTTCATATCCTGATTATCAACCAGCGTGGCGTGCGCGATTCAAGTTTCCGGCGCGAAAGAATCGATTTTTGCTGCCATCAAAAAATCGTTCCGGTGAAGCCCGCGGATTTTGTGGGTCCAGAGCGTCACCGTTACCTGACCCCACTCGGTGAGAATCGCCGGATGATGCCCTTCGTCTTCGGCAAGCTCGCCGACCCGATTCGTGAAGGATAATGCCTCGCTAAAATCATTGAAGCGAAAAACGCGTTCAAGCCGTTGAATGCTTTCCCGCTCCACGATGTTCCAGTCCGGGATCTGAGGCTTGAGTTCCCGAACGTCCTCTTCAGTTACTTGGGGCGCATCGCGGCGGCAGGCCACACACTTTTCACTTGTTAGTGTGCTCATAACGGTCAGCTTTGATATTCGGGTGGAGTAATTCCCTTTGCACGAAGATACATCTCGGCCGAGGCGCGATGATGAGTCGTATGATCCAGCATTCCAAGCAGCAGGTCTAATCCGGTCATCGTTCCTTCTTCGCTCTTGTAAGTCTTGGACATCTGCTCTGGACTCAACTTCGAGACTTGATCGATCGCCTTGTCAAACTGCGCTTTCACAAAGGCGATTACATCTTCCTTGCTGTTGGAAGAGGGCTTGCCTGGATTGGGCTTTTGCCCCTCGAAAGCCGAAAGAAAATAGGTCAACCCGGAGGCAAGATGCACCATTTGCTCCCCGAAGCTCATCTGCGGCGGAGTGAGCTTGAAATCGTAGTCGGAGGCCGGCATCGCCTCAGCCACTTTCAGCGTGAACTCCCGGGACGTTTTCAGATGCTTGAGAATCGCCGCCTTTACATTGTCCTGCTGCCCAAAAAGAGGAGCAACGACGGTCGTACCGAGCAGCGCGATTGCCAGAACTAGCTTTGTCATGGATACCCCGACCAAGTTTATCCCGCTATTCTTTTGGTAACGACGCCAAATCGATTACGAAGCGATATCTCACGTCGCTTTTAAGCATCCGCTCGTAGGATTCATTCACCTTCTGAATCGGGACTATCTCGACATCCGAAGTAATGCCGTGCTCCGCGCAATAGTCAAGCATCTCCTGAGTCTCGGCAATTCCACCAATCATGGAACCGGCCAGTGTCCGGCGCTTCATCATCAACGGAGCGACGGCAATCGTTGGCGGCTGATCGGGCAATCCGACTAGAACCATCACTGCATCGCGTTTCAACAGAGGAATGTAAGCATTGAGATCATGTTTCGCTGAGACCGTGTCGATGATGAAGTCGAAACTGTTCGCGTGCTTCGCAACTGCTTCCCCATCCTTCGAAAGAACCACTTCATCTGCGCCTAACCGCTGGGCATCTTCCGTCTTGCCGGGCGAAGTAGTGAAGAGAACCGTATGCGCTCCAAAAGAATGCCCGAATTTTAAAGCCATATGGCCCAGACCGCCCAGACCCACGACGCCAACTTTCTGGCCCCGTCCTACTTTCCAGTGACGGAGGGGCGAGTAAGTCGTAATACCGGCACAGAGAAGCGGTGCCGTTGCCGCTAAATCGAGCTTTGGCGAAATCTTCAGCACGAACGACTTATCGACTACTATATTGTTCGAGTACCCGCCGTAAGTCGGATTTCCGTCTTTGTCCTTGCTGTTGTAAGTCAACACAAGCTGGTTGTCGCAGTACTGCTCGTCTCCGTTGCGGCAATTGCCGCAGACGCGGCAGGAATCTACCATGCATCCTACACCGGCAAGGTCTCCCGCTTTGAACTGGTTCACGGCATCGCCGACCTGCACAATGCGGCCCACAATTTCGTGGCCCGGAACCATGGGGAAAATGGAGCCTCCCCATTCATCCCGCACCTGGTGAAGGTCGGAGTGGCAAATACCGCAATACTGAATCTCGATGACTACGTCGTTTGGACCTGGATCGCGACGCTCAAACTTCCAAGGCTTTAACTGCGCACCTACTTGCCGGGCGGCATAGCCCCAAGACTGCAACATTTGTACACTGCTCTCCTAGTTTTGATTTAAGACTTGATCCGAAGAGATGAGGAAAGTTGGCGCTTACCGGTCAACCATCGCCATCATGCGTTCGCTGTATCGCGGCCCGGAAATGGCGTCAGGCGGAAGAGCTTGATCAAGCCGGGCCACTTCGTCGCTTGTTAATTTCAGAAAAGCCGCCTCGACGTTCTCTTCGAGATAAGTGCGCCGCTTCGTGCCTGGTATCGGCACGATATCTCCGCCCTTCGAAAGCAGCCACGCAAGCGCGATCTGGCCCGGCTTGGCCCCGCGAGCTTCGGCTACGTCGCGCACGATCGAGGCTGCGCGTACGTTTGCATCGTAGTTCTCGCCCTGCATGCGCGGATCACCGCGCCGGTAGTCGCCTTCCGGGTAATCTTCGGCGCGCTTCGTCGTCCCAGTGAGAAAGCCCCTGCCCAGAGGGCTGAACGGAACCAAGCCGATCCCGAGCTCTCGGAGCAGAGGAATAATACGCGGTTCCAGGTTGCGCTCCCAGAGAGAATACTCGCTCTGCAGAGCGGAAACCGGATGCGTGGCGTGGGCACGACGGATGGCCGATTCTCCCGCCTCTGAAAGCCCAAAATAGCGAACTTTACCCTCGCTTACCAGATCCGCTATTGTCCCTGCCACATCTTCGATCGGAACTGCCGGGTCTACCCGGTGCTGATAGAACAGATCGATATAGTCGGTCTGCAAACGTTGTAGTGAGGCCTCGGCTACCTCACGGATGTGTTGCGGACGACTATCAGTGCCGGCCACTTTTCCATCTTCGATCCGGAATCCGAACTTGGTCGCAATGACGGTTTTATTGCGGCGTCCCTTCAAAGCCCGGCCTAGTAATTCTTCGTTGGTGAAAGGCCCGTAGACCTCGGCAGTATCGAAAAAGGTAACGCCCAAATCGAGTGCCCGATCAATGGTGGCAAGCGACTCCTTTTCGTCCGGAACCCCGTACGATTGGCTCATTCCCATGCATCCGAGTCCAAGGGCGGAGACTTGCAAACCCTGGCTGCCCAATTTTCGTTCGGTTAGCAACAACATGCGCGCTTTCTTCGATGCTCCCCTATGGCACTCTGCTTCAGCGCTCGCTTAAACTGTTCTCACCGCCTTCCGCCAAGCACTACGGAACCAAGGCTCGGCTTGTTAAACAGGTCCGGCCGTAGTGGAACATTCTGCATCACTTTTGAAATGCGGAACTCATTGTCTCTGGCGCCTGGTTCGGTCGAGTCATGCACAATACGAAACGGGAATTTGACGCCGTCGACCTCTTGGTAGTCGCCGAAGTCGGTGACGTAATTGAAGTACGCCGAAGTCTCGCCCTTCTCGTCTATCCGCACCAGCAAATGGGTAGCTCCATCGAAGTAAAATTTGGTGGTTCCTAAGTCGTTGGTTGCCTGTAGCACGTCCATTTTGCGGCCGTCTACCGTTTCCGGACCGCTGGATTGCACGTCCGGGTATAGTTGCTTCAAATACACATAGCGTAAGGGATCAGCGTCCATCAGAAGCGGTACTTGAGAGCCTTTGGCGAGCCTCGTTACGCGTTTCTTAGTCGACATCTCCCAACCGCCGTGCCCGTCGAAGGCAGCCTTCTTCTTCCCTTCTTCCACTAGCACCTTATTAGGCTTCTGCCAGTAGTAGACCAGCTTAGGGCCATGGTGACGCTTTCCGCGGACCTCGCGCGTCTCGATGCGGTCTACTGCCGTTTGGCCGCCAACGGCTCCGACGTATGCTTGTATCACCTGGTCCGGCGACTTCGCGGCTGCTGCCTCCCCGGGGGCGGCTCGTAGGAGACCGATAATGAGGAGACCCGTAAAAGACGTAATCTTCAGCATGATTTGCAATGCTTGGAGCGGTTGCTCCCGCCCAACTCTCAGTTTCTCGCACCGGAAACTTTGCACGGCGCAAAAAATCTGGTACGTTCTAGACACCCATAACCATCTCTTAGAATAGGAGTATCAGTCCGATGACAGTGCTCGAATCGTTAAAGAAATATAGCGTTGTTGTAGCCGACACAGGCGATTTTCAGGCCATCGCACGCCTGAAGCCCCAGGATGCGACGACCAATCCCTCGCTGCTTTTCGCCGCCGCGCAGCGTCCGGAGTACCACAATCTGGTTGAGGAAGCTATTGAACACGCCGAGAAGGAAGGTGGCGACGAAAAGCATCAGTCTGACCTGTTCATGGACCAGCTCTTCGTCAGCTTTGGGCGCGAGATCCTGAAGGTCATTCCCGGACGAGTTTCGACGGAAGTCGATGCTTCTCTCAGCTTCGATACTCAAGGCACGCTAAATAAAGCTCGTTATCTGATCGGGCTTTACGAAGCAAACGGCACGGACCGGAATCGCGTGCTCATCAAGGTCGCCAGCACTTGGGAAGGCATCAAAGCCGCCGAGCAACTGGAAAAAGAAGGCATTCATTGCAATCTGACGCTGCTTTTCAGTTTTGCCCAAGCTGTTGCTTGCGCAGAGGCGGGTGTCACGTTGATTTCGCCTTTCGTAGGCCGTATCTACGACTATTACAAAAAGGAAAACGGCGGAAAAGATATCCCCATTGACCAGGATCCCGGTGTAGCCAGTGTTACGCGCATTTACAACTACTTCAAGAAATACGGCTACAAGACTCAGGTGATGGGAGCGAGCTTCCGGAAGGTAGATCAGATTACTAGGCTTGCTGGTTGCGACCTCCTGACTATCAGTCCCGATCTTTTAGAAAAGATGCAGGAAACTCAGGGTGAGATACAGGCAGCGCTAACGCCGGAGAAGGCAAAGGCCAGCGACGAAGGCAGAAAACCGACGAATCTCGATGAGAAGAGTTTCCGCTGGCTGCATAACGAAGACGCTATGGCAACTGACAAGTTAGCCGAGGGCATCCGCAAATTCAACGCCGATGCTCGCAAGCTCGAAGCGTACGCTCGCAGCCAGGTAAAAGAGAAGGTGGGCGCCTAGTCCGTTTTCGTTTTGGCGAGGGCACGGGCATCATCCTGTGCTCTCGTCTGGTATTTCCTTACCGCTTGCCCAGATAGGCGTTTGAGGTGTGCGCTAATCAACTCGTTTCCCACGGGGTATCGTAAACCTCTATTGATTTCCAGCAGCGGCTCAAGCACGAATCTTCTTACAAGCATTCTGGGGTGCGGGATTGTGAGTTGGTCCGTTTCCATCCTCAAGTTCCCGAAAAGTAAGATATCGAGATCGATTAAGCGTGGGCCTCGGCGGGTACGATCGCTTCTGACCCGCCCCATGGCTCTTTCTATGCCGCGCAACACAGCCAGCAACTGCACGGGGAAGTAGCTCGTTTCACATGCCACCACCATGTTCAGGAACCACGGTTGATCCGTTACGTCCTGCGGCTCGGTCTCATAGACGGAAGACTCTGCCGTAACGCGTATCCGTTCGCGTTCGATTGCGGACACCGCTTGGTGCAGATTGCCTTGCCGATCGCCGATATTTGACCCGACCGACAGGTAGACGAGCTTCTCAATCAAATCGCAACCCTCAGAACAGCGGATTCTGTGAGGAGTCACCGCCGAAGCGGGATCTCCGGGACACGCCGAAGTAGTCGAATGCTCGATCTGTGGCTATTCGCCCACGAGGAGTACGATCGAGAAATCCAAGTTGCATCAAATAGGGTTCGTAGACTTCTTCGATGGTATCCGTCTGTTCGTCGATCGATGCTGCGATCGTACTCAGACCGACTGGGCCGCCGCCGTACTTCACCATCACAGTCAACATGATTTTCTGGTCCACCGAGTCCAACCCGTAGCGGTCCACTTTCAGAAGATCCAGCGCTGCCTGCGCGACAGGCGAGTCGATATGGCCTTCGGCACGCACTTGCGCGTAATCGCGAACCCGCCTCAAAAGCCGGTTGGCGATGCGCGGAGTTCCCCGCCCTCGCCGCGCAATCTCGCGCGCCGCTTCAGGAGTAATCCGAACATCGAGTAATCTTGCCGAGCGCTCGACAATTCGGCCCAGGGTTTCCTCGTCGTACGGTTCTAACCGGAGAACGATTCCAAAGCGCCCCAGCAGCGGAGCACTGAGCAGTCCTTGCTTCGTGGTTGCACCGACCACTGTGAACCGCGGTAGCGGAAGAGAATGTGTTCGCGCGCCGGGCCCCGTACCGATCAGGATGTCGAGCCGGAAATCTTCGAGCGCTGCATACAAAATCTCTTCAATATCCGGCATCAATCGATGAATTTCATCGATAAAAAAAACCTGCCGCTCTCGCACCCCACTCAGGATGCCCGTTAAATCGAGCTTCTTCTGTAGGATTGGTCCCGCAGTCTGGTCAATCGAAACATCTAATTCATGTGCAATGATCCCTGCGAGTGTTGTTTTACCTAAACCAGGGGGCCCGCACAAAAGAACGTGGTCTAATGCGTCACCGCGCTGCTTGGCCGCCTGAATTGCAATCGAAAGCAGTTCGCGCACATGAGGCTGTCCCGCAAAATCCGCCAGCTTGGTCGGGCGTAGCGCCGCCTCGAACTCGCGCTCTTCATCCTGCGACATTCGAGATACGAGTCCTGCGTTGCCCATCCGTCTCCACGTTAGCGTACCAGCGCCATTGCGGCCCGGAAGAAGGCTTCGAACTCTTCGGGAGCACCGCGTTCACTCAGTTTTCGAACTGCTTGTTCTGCCGCCGCCCGCGACGAACCAAGGTTCTGTAAAGCTGAAAGTACATCTTGCTCCAAAGCCGAAAACCCGGGGCCGCCTGCTTGAGCTGGTGCCGCGTGACCCGCAATCTCGATCCCGACCAGCTTGTCTTTGAGTTCCAAAATCATGCGCTCTGCAGTTTTTTTTCCGACTCCCGGAATCCGCACAAGAGCGGGCACGTCGCCGTTGCGGATTGCGGCGATCAGGTCCTGAGTAGGCAATCCAGACAGAACGGTGATAGCCAATTTAGGACCGATTCCGCTGACGGCGATCAACCTCTCGAAAACCGCCTTTTCCTGGGAAGTACAAAAGCCGAATAAAAGTAATGCATCTTCACGTACATGCGTGTGAATGCGCAGCGACACGGAATCTCCCACGTCGGGAAGCTTCGTGTACGTCGAAATTGGGATCTGGACATCGTATCCAACTCCCGCCGCTTCAAGGATCAATTCGTTTGGATGCTTCTCGAGAACCGTGCCGCGCAGATGACCAATCATACGTCGCCCGTAGGTTACACCAATCGTCCAACGCGCCAGGGAAAATCTAGCAGAAATCGCAGGAGCTAAAACCTGATGCGAGACGGTCTTAAAGATGACGGCCAGGAAGCCGTTTAGGCAATACAGCCAGTGCGGGTATTGGAAGCGAAACCTCGCACCGGTATCAACGACCTGGCAGATAGGGAGAACGCAGATCTGTACCGGGGAGGCGCCTTTTCACCCTCCTACTTACTTACGCGCCACGTAAAGGCAAGTAAGAGACTTCGTTGTTTCGAAAGATGACGGCCAGGAAGCCGTTTAGGAAAGGAAAAATGGCAGCACATAACCAAGAACAAGGAACCGGCAAGCATCCTCACAAGAGTGCTGAAGATCCACGTCCCCACACAAAGGAATCAGGAAACGCCGGGCACGAGAGTGGGTCCAAGTCTCAGAAAACCAGTGCTGGAAATGAAAGACAAAACTCAAGTGGTAACGACGACCTGAAAGAAAGGGAGTACACAGACTCTAAGGGCGAAGTGCATCATCACACCCATACTTACTCCGAGCAACATAAAGGCAAGTAACAGACTTCAGTGTTTCGATAATCGCCTTCGGTCAGCGTAAGCGCATTCTGCAATTCTTATATGCCGGACGACTCAGTCCGGCATTCGTTTTTTCTATGGGCAGTATCCTGTCTAGGAAGGTTATCCTCCACTCAAGGAAAGTGCTGCATGGCCGAACCACTTTTGATCGCGAAAGGCTCCGACGAGCTTTTTCTGTTGCCGGGGATGACGAATCGGCATGGATTGGTTGCGGGAGCGACCGGCACTGGCAAGACGGTTACGCTTCAGGTGATGGCCGAAAGCCTGAGCCGCATAGGCGTGCCGATTTTTGCCGCCGACGTCAAAGGCGACCTCTCCGGAATCAGCAAACCGGGTACCGAAACGCCTAAGCTGAACGCCAGACTCGAGCAACTCCAGCTCTCAGGTTTCCACTTTGAGGGCTGTCCCGTCACCTTCTGGGATGTCTTCGGTGAGCAGGGTCATCCGATGCGTGCCACCATCTCAGAGATCGGGCCGCTTCTGCTGGGCCGCATTCTCAATCTAAACGACACCCAATCGGGTGTTCTTTCGCTCGTCTTCAAAATCGCGGACGACAACGGGCTGCTTCTTCTTGATCTCAAAGACCTGCAAGCGATGCTCCAGTTTGTTGCCTCGGGTGCGAAGCAGTATCAGACGGAGTACGGCAACATATCCGCCGCGAGCGTCGGAGCGATCCAGCGTGGCCTAGTAACCCTTGGCAATCAAGGCGGTCATCTCTTTCTCGGCGAACCGGCCCTCAACATCGATGACTTACTACAGACGGATGAGCACGGCCGCGGCGTAGTCAATCTCCTGGCCGCAGATAAGCTGCTCCAATCGCCGCAACTTTACGCGACATTCCTTCTTTGGCTGCTCTCCGAACTGTTCGAGAAGCTTCCCGAAGCCGGTGATCTCGACAAACCGAAGCTAGTCTTTTTCTTCGATGAGGCGCATCTGCTTTTCACCGATCAACCGGCCGCACTGCAAACCAAGATAGAGCAAGTCGTGCGACTCATCCGCTCGAAGGGTGTTGGGGTCTATTTCGTCACTCAAAACCCAATCGATGTGCCGGATACCGTGCTCGGCCAACTGGGCAATCGTGTGCAACACGCTCTTCGCGCCTTCACGCCACGCGACCAGAAGGCCGTCCGCGCCGCAGCCGAAACATTCCGCACAAATCCCAAACTGGACGTGGCAACCGAGATCACTCAGCTTGCCGTCGGCGAGGCGCTTGTCTCCTTCCTCGACGCAAAGGGTACGCCCGGCGTTGTCGAGCGTGCTGTCGTGCTTCCTCCTCGCGGGCAAATCGGTCCGATTACGGCTGATGAACGAAAAGCCTTCATGCAGTCGTCCATCGTCGCAGGCGTCTACGATCAGCCGATAGATCGCGAGTCGGCGTATGAGCGGCTGCAACAGCGTTCTCAACAACCACCCGTGAATGCCGGTTCCTCTCCTGTGCCGAGTCAGCCCGCGCAAGCTACAAGCAACACTGGACCGGGCGGAGCCCTCCTACAAAGTTTAGAAACGATACTGGTTGGAAGCACCGGTCCCCGTGGGGGACACAGAGAAGGCGTGCTCGAAGCAATGCTCAAGAGCGGCGCCCGCTCGGCGGGTACGCAGATTGTTCGAGGAGTGCTCGGCTCTATTTTGGGGAATAGGCGTTGAACGAGTACGGCAATGGCTCGCCGCCGCTTCTTTGTTGACGAGATTCGCCGTGGCGCCGCCGAGCTGACCGGGCCCGATGCGGAACATCTCGTGCGTGTCTTGCGCGTTGAGCCGGGTCAGATCTTCGAGTTATCCGATAATCGTGACCTATACCTCGCCGAGATCGAAGTCGCACGCAAATCCAACGTCACCTTTCGCATCTTGGAAAAGTTTCCGGCGCCCGAAGCCGAAGCCGAACTCATTCTCGCGCCTGCTCTTTTCAAATTTGATCGTTTCGAGTGGCTGATCGAGAAAGCGACGGAGCTGGGCGTTTTCGCCGTCCATCCTTGGGAAGCCGTTCGCACCGAACGCGGTCTCGCGCAAGCTGCCGTCAAAAGAAGGAGCCGTTGGGAAAAGATCGGCCAGGAATCGAGCCAGCAATCCCGCCGCGCCCGTCTGCCCCGCATCGAACCCGTCGTCCGCCTGTTGAAGATACTCGACCTTGATGTTTCCGTCCGGCTTTTACTGGATGAAGACACGTCAGCGCCAGCGATCCTTGAAGTGCTGCCAATGGAACGCAAAAGCACAGACCGCGTAGCGTTGCTCCTCGGCCCGGAGGGTGGGTGGACGGAGGACGAACGCAACAGAGCTTTAGCCGCCGGCTGGGTGGCCTGCTCTCTTGGACCTACCGTGTTGCGAGCCGAAACGGCCGGCATCGCCGCACTTGCCATCCTGCGTGCAGCTTGGCAAAAGACTTAACGGCCCTTGAAACGCACCTGCACGGCGTAGAGCGAGTTTCGAGCAGGGATAAACAACGTGCGTCCATCGTTGCCTTGACTCGAAGAGGTTCCTCCCTCCAAGGTTGCAAGTGCCTTCTCCAGATCGCCTGCGAATCCTGGCCAGTGATACGAGGCTAGTGCCGCGGCACGCCAAAGACCCAGGGCCACAAGGCACACAGGGATCCGGGTTTTCATGGCGTGGATTATTTTACGCGCCGGTGTCTTCGGACTTTCCTTGCTCTAAGCTGCGAGACGCCCGGGTAAATGCGCGCACATATTTTGCAAAGGCAATACTATGAATGGCTGCACTTATGGCTCGTCAGGAGGTTGGCTCGCCCTTTGCCTATCTGAAATCAATGGTTTTCTTATCTACGCTAAAGGCGGCCTATTTTTACTTTTCTTGTCTTTCCTGCCCGTCGGGTCAGTAGCTCAAACGCGAAACTCCGTAGCCTCTCCGGCTCGCCTGATTGGGGATTGTGTTACGGACGATACCCAGGCGCTACAGGCGCTTTTCGACTCACATAGATACATCTATCTGCAAAAGCCGCCTGGCGGATGTTACCTCGTCTCGAAAACACTGGTGCTTCAGGCCGGCGACTATCTGTATGGCGCCTCGGCTAATGTTCCGATTGCCGGTAGTCCATACGACGGCGTAGTCATTCGCCTCGCTGCCAACAAGAACACTCCTCTTCTTCAGACGTTCGACAGCCAAGCTCCCAGCGGAGGCGGGAACGAATTTATGGCTATAGAAAACGTTGTTTTTGACGGTAATGGCGCTCAGCAAACGCAAGAACTCCAAGGGCAAGCTTTAGTCGATTATCGCGGCACCTTCATTCAGACGTTTTTAAGGCACGTGATGATCACGAATGCTTATGGCCCCGGGCTCTTTACGGGGTCGACTGAATTGGACAATGTTTGGATTATCGGCTGCTCCACGAGTACGTACTCGTGGATTCATAACCCGGGATCTGCAGGGCTCGGAGCTCTTCTCGTCAATCAGGTCTACGTGGAGGACCAGACCGTTCCTTCCGGCGGGTATAACTCACCTTGGTTAAACAACGCGGTGAATAGTCCGGGAGCGTTTGCTCACGCGGTCTGGTTCAACGGTTTGGGGACGGCCACTATCAATCAGTTGCACTGCGAGTCGGCAGCGACATGTTTGGACATTAATGACGTCCAGACATTAACGATCAACGGAATCAGCGGCAACAGGATCGGTAACCCGACTTCACAGAATACAACCGACAATTACCTCATCCGAGCCCTCAATCTGAATATCGACAGCTTGACTTTTTCCGCAGCGTATTACGATCAGAGCGGTTCAGCGTACAAGGGCCCTTACCCGAATTCCAGAATCTTCGGTCTGGCGCAAGGCCTCACTTCGAACGACATCTATCAAACACCTGTTGGGGTTCAAACATGGCCTCTTTACACCTGGGGGCGCATCGATCAGGCGCACACCGGTCCCGCTTTTCTGGGCGAGCGTTCCATCGTGGCAAATGAACTCTGGCTGCAACGAATCGGGAATTATAGTCCCAACCGAATTGCTTTCTGGGATAACAACGGTGGGCCGAATGGCTCGTACGCATTCTTTGAACGCGACGGCAACCAACTAAACTTAGGCTTTAGCCCCGGGCCATGGGATGCGAATGAACAAAAGATTCTTCAGCTAAACTACTGGGGCCTGAATAACCCGGCGAATAACATTCAGGTAAATGGCAGATTGCAGACCGGTCAGACCGGCAACACCGATATCAACGGGGAGCTAGAGCTCTCTTCGGCGACTTCCGGCAGTTATGCTTTTACCGGAATGTTCAATATCCATCCGCAGTGTGCGGCAACGCCGAATTTCGATATAGGAACCGGCAATCGCTTCTGGATCTCGTATGCGGGCGCCAGCTCGATGTCGGTGAACTTCGCTTACCCGGTTACAGGCACGGTCACTTACGTCTGTTTCGGCCGCAATTAGCCAAGTTACTAGCCGAGCCGAAGTTAAAAGAGAAGCGCCCGTGTATACCCGGACGCTCTCTTTATCTATCTAGCGCGAAGTGATCTTTAGCGTGCGCGCCTGGTTAGTTTTCACGGGCACGAGGCGGCTCTCGCCTTCAACGGCAATACCGCTCAAATAGGACTGGCTACGGCTGTTCTTGAAACTGACTGTAGACACTACCGTGGCACTCGGACTCTGTCCCGGGATGCTGAGCACCGCAGCAGCTTTACCTTCCCCTTGAACAGTGATAACTCCGTTCTGGGTTTCGGTTACTTCGTAATTACCAGGTTTAAATTGCTCTCCGGCTACGACAAATGCGAACGGCACCGTTACGCGAAGATTGTGACTTGCAGTTGCCGCTCCTGCTACGTCCGAAAGCGCAAAGGCGGCAAATACTGCAGTTGTAAAGATTTTCATCGGTCTGTTTCTCTCCTTCAGATGAACTGAAAATGAAAGCGCAACAGGGCACCAGGATGGCCACAGAGACAAGGAGTCTCTGGACTTTGATAGAGAAGTCTTACAATGACAAATTTGCTGCTAGGAATGTATGTGGTCGTCGAGGCCACTTAAGAAACGATTCAGACGGTCAACGCCAATCTGAGTCGATCTCAACAGAGAGGAGGGCTGGCGCTACGGACAACGCATCGGGAGCGCCTGCATTCATATTAGCCGAGTCTGGCTGGAGCCACAATAGGCGAAACGGATTAGTCTTGGCTGTCCCACTAAGCACTCTGGTCTCCCGGATGTTTCCATGGGTTGCGATAAGGCCGAGCGAGCAATCGGTTTGCCTCAGCGTCGTTTACCACTTGCTGTGCTTGCCCATCCCAGGTTAGAGTACGTCCAAGTTTCATGGCATTGTTCGCGAGAATGCAGGAGGCGGTCGAGATATAGCCTTCCTCTATTGTCGACACCGGCTTGGAGCGTGTATCGATGGCGTGGAGAAAATTCTTCATGTGGTACCGCACGGCGGGCGCAACGTGTGTTTCCAGGTCCTTCTCGGTTTTATCTTCCGGGTACTGCTCGAACTCATAAGTCACATCGCGGTGAATGGGGGCGCCACCGGCCTGAGGATTATAGTCATAGCCGAATACACCTACTTTCAGGGTGCCTTTATCTCCGTAAAAGGTCGCTCCCCAGGGATACTTCGGATCGACCGCTTCACCCCATGAGCGATGTTGCCAGATTACTCGCAAGTCTTCGAAATCCCAAGCCGCCGTTTGCGTGTCGGAGATGTTAGCTTTGCTCGCTTTGTCGACCAGAATGCCGCCAGTCGAGGAGATGCGCGTTGGCCATCCGAGACCGAGCATCCAGCGCGTCATGTCCAACATGTGTACAGCCATGTCGCCCACAATGCCGTTGCCGTACTCCATGAACGAGCGCCAGCGCCGAGGATGAGTCAGTGCATTGTAAGGTCGAAGCGGCGCGGGCCCGGTCCACATCTCGTAGTCGAGATTGGGAGGAGGAGCTGTGTCGGGCGGATTCTCGGTCGCGCGCATGTGGTAGTAACAGTAGATCTCAACCAGCGCGATCTTGCCCAACTTGCCTTCCCTAATGAATCGATCCCTGGCTTCGGCGATGTGTGGTGTGCTGCGGCGCTGGAGCCCTACTTGCACGACTCTTCCGTGAGCATGCGCAGCCTCGACCATCGCCTTGCCTTCGGAGACATCGGCACTGATCGGTTTCTGAACCCAAACGTCCAGGCCGGCTTTGACGGCTTCGATCATGATCAGCGCATGCCAGTGATCGGGCGGCGCAATGAGTACGAGATCGAGATCTTTCGCCGCCAGCATCTCGCGAAAGTCGCCATAGAGCCGGGGAGTTTTCTTCGATTGCTGCCGACCTGCGACCATACTGCCGGCATCGGAAAGCATCTGCTTGTCTACATCGCAAAGAGAAACGACTTCTACAGGCGCAATCTGAATCAGCCGGAACAGGTCGATTTTTCCGTACCATCCACAGCCGATCAAGCCTACCCTTCGCCGTTTCTGGTCCTCGTACGAATAGGCCGGAGACGCGACGGCTAAACCTGCAAGGCCGGCCGATTGCAAGAACGCTCTTCGATTCATTCAATGTCGAGTTTATATCCGCGGCGCCGGCGCGAGTTTGGCGATAAAGGGCAGCCGGTTCAGAAATCGTTTGAATAAAGTGCGAGCGGAGAAAACCGCTATAGCTGCCAAAGGCGAGATAAGAAATAAGCCCAGAGTCGAGGGTTCAGGACTGGGGCAATTCGACGTTGCCGCAACAGTCTATGCCAGCGCCAACGCATCGGCGGCATAGTCAACGGTAATTACGTCGCAGCCCAGACCATCAGCATCGATCCGAAGCCTCGGCGGCCGATTTCGATGGACATTGAACGATTGTAGCCTCGCTATAGCGCCGCGACTTTTCGTAACGCCGCGGCACACGTTAGCACCGGCCTCTATTCATTCCTAACCGTCGGCTGCAACGCTCCGATCGCCTTGTTACGGCATCTCAGAAGGGCTGGCTAATTGGATTCCATCGCACGCCAACTCCATAATTCGGTTGATAGTACTCGCGTTGAATTGGCCAGATCCCGCTTCCCTGATAAAAACCGAAGAAGCATCCCTCAGCTTGTAGTCGACACTTCCCTCAAAGCCGAAGCGAGTTCGATAGTAGCGGTAATCCCGAAGATCTTGCTGACTGTACGTTCCAAAGTAGGGCGCATTGGAGCTTACGTTGGCGCCGCAGTTCCCTGGGTCGCACTGGATGGCAGCGGGTTGAGGTTCGACATCGTTGATGCCGCGGCCGTTCCAGTCATAGGTCCCGCCGAACAAAATGCCTAAGCGGCCGTCCTTCCCAAAACGTTTGCCGAGAGTACCGCCGAACTCGTCGGTCGCTCGCGTATTGAATATCGGCGTGAAACCGCCCATGCCGTAGAGCGAGACTGTCGGTTGATCGCTTGCTGTTCTTGTTCTTAAATTGACTGAACCGCCAATCGCATCGCCATCCTGATTGGCCAAGAGCGTTTTACTAATCTCGACCGATTCGACCAGGTCTGAGGGAATCACATCGAGCTTAATTTGGCGAGGTCCCGATTCCGGAGAAGGAACATTCACGACAATCGATGGTTACGTTACTGTACCGCGGTTCGGTGCCCCGAATCTGCACGTACTTGCCCTCGCCCTCATCCCGTTCGAGCGTGACGCTCGGAAGGCGGCCAATAGCATCGGCCACATTAGCGTTCGGAAGACTGGTGATTACTTCGGCCGGCAGAACTTGCAAAATGTTCTCTGCGGACCGCTCACGATTAATTGCTTCCGCTTCTCCATGAGGACGAGCATCCGTAACGATTACAGCTTGCGTTTGCTGGGCCACCGATAAGGTCGCGTCGGCATGAATGGTCTGGCCCGCACCGACGGTAACGCTCGTGGTATGCGGTGCAAACCCGATGAACGAAACAGTCACGGTATAGGTCCCTGGAGCCACGTCAGCGAAGGTGTACACTCCCTGGCGTTCGGACGTCGCTTTAGCATCGGTCGGCTTCAGAGCGACCTGGGCTCCCTGAAGCACTCCTCCGGCCGAATCCGTTAAGACGCCGGTACCGAGCCGTGATCTCCCACTTCTGCTTGAGACGATACGACGGACGCCATACACAATAACATCGGCCATAACAGGCTCATTCGAAACATTGGTTCAGCGCTCTCCCCTAGCGTCACTGAATCGTGAAATTAGCAGCCGCTTGTTACAACGTGGTTTCAGATTGCTTACAAACATCAAACTGTGAGAACTGACGGCGAAAAAAACTCGACTCGATCCGGCCTTCGCTGCAATTGTTTTCAGCTGCTTTTCAGATTTCGGTGCGATCATCGCATCTGTAAAGTTGTGGGGAGACAAATGTTGAAAATACTGGCGCACTGCTGTTTGTTTGTTTCGGCGGCAGCGATCTGCCTAGCCGCCGAAGCGCCTGGCTTCAAGGTCACGAAAAAGTATCCGGTCCCGGGGAATGGAGGGTTCGACTACATCGTGTTCGATTCCTCCTCGAATCGGTTGTATGTATCGCATGGAACGGAGGTCGACGTACTCGATGCGGACTCCGGCAAAATGTTGGGAAGGGTCGACGACACCCCAGGCGTTCACGGGATATCGATTGTTCCTGAGCTGCATCGAGGGTTCACGACCAACGGAGCCAATGGAACGGTTTCGGTTTTCGACACCGACAGCTTCAAAACGATTAAGAAAATACCGGTAGATAAAGACCCGGATTTTACGTTCTACGACGCGGAACTAAAGCGTGTCCTGGTGTGTCACGGCGACGCTGCGGCCATCACGGCAATCGATCCCGAGAAGCAGGAAGTGATCGGGAAAGTGGCTTTGGGTGGTGGCGCGGAAGCAGCCGTAGTCGATAACTCGGGGAACGGATTCGTGAATCTTGAAGAAGAGGCGATGGTCGTCAGTTTCGATCCCAAGGGTCTCCGGGTCAAAGAAAAATGGCCGATCAGCGGTTGCAAGACACCGACAGGATTAGCGATCGATTCAGCTAATTCCCGTTTATTTATAGGCTGCCGAAGCAAGGTACTCGCAGTAATGGATGCGACCAGCGGAAAGGTGATCACCACTCTTCCGATTGGTGATCGGGTCGATGCGGTTGCATACGATCCCGGCAGGAAGCTGATCTTTGCCTCGAATGGGGGCGGTACGGTCTCCGTGGTAAAGCAAAATAGCGCCGACGATTACACATCTGCAGGCGACATCCAGACTCAACCAAGCGCGAAGACTATGGCGTACGACCCGAAATCAGGACGCCTCTTTCTTTCGGCGGCCGATATGCAGGCCGCGAGCGGGAGCCAGCGTCCTCGCCCGAAACCTGGATCGTTCAACATCCTAGTAGTTGAGCCCCAGTAGTCCCATCGCTTGGGCCGAGCGTGATCAGACCCCACAGATGCCAACCCAGACTGACCCGCCCTCGAGATGCTTAGCGAGCGGAGGCTTTTTCGAGCTGCCAGCCAAATTCAAATAGCGGTTTCGCCGCATCTGCGAAATCGACGATATTTTCGAGCAGCCCCGGAGACGTGCATTGCTCGGTTGTGAGCCGGCGAATAACAAGAAAAGAGGTGAGCTTGAGCCAGCGCGCGAACGGCTCACCGGAATGCGCCTGGAATCCGCGCGGCATGGAGGCAAGCGAATGCTCCTCACTTAGTGCGAGCCCTCGGCTCTGCCATCCGGCGAGTATAGAAGCAAAGCGGTCGGGATTCGCAACGATAGCTTCCCGCCATGCTTGCAGCAACGGCCGTTCCGGCTGCCAGACGCCTGCCCCCAGCAGAGATTCGGCCGGTGAGAAATGAAGATAAAGAACAATGTTAGAGTCGCTGAAAGAGCGCCTCAACTCCGCAGCAACGTGAGTCTTGTAGGGCGTCTTGTCACTGCTGAAGCGCACGTCGCGATACACCCGCATAACCGGTGCTTTATCTTTGGCATACAACGGAAGACCGCGCCGGCGGCACTCCTCGGAGACCGCGCAGACAAGCTCGGTCATGGGCTGCTCGACCAATCGCTTGTACTCCGATTTCCGCGGGTTGAACCAATCCCTGTCGTTGTGCTTTTTAAGCTGCGCGAGAAAGCGAAAGCCTTCTTCAGGAAACGAGCCCGCCGGTGCCGTTTCAGAGTCTTTCGAACTTTGCGACCGCCCAGCTTGTATTTTCGCCACCTTACACATTCTGCACTTCTCGATCTAAAATCTCCAGAGATGACTCAGCCACTCCTCCGGCGCATAGAATGTAACGAGGGAGAAACATGGAACGCGGAAATAGTGGGACCACCATTGCCTGGTTTGTTGCAGGCACGATTCTCGGCGCAGCTGTGGCGGTCCTGGTCGCGCCGCAATCGGGAGCAAAGACCAGAGGCCAACTGGCCGATCAAGCGGAGAAGGGCCGAAAGTCCCTTATGGAATCCAGCCAGGACATTATCGGCCGCGGACGCGAACTTTACGAACGCGGGCGCGAGATAGCGGAAGAAGCCGCCGAGCTCTTCGAGCGTGGCCGCCAGATCGCCGAGAAGTCCATCGACGACCGGATCTAATAGTCTCAGATCCGCATCTGATAGGTAGGAACCGATGCCAGTAGCTACACCTCCCACCCAAGTTGCACCTTTCGTTAACGAGCCCTACACGGACTTCACCAGGCCGGAGAACCTTGAGCTTGCTCAGAAAGCACTCACGAAGGTACGGGCCGAGCTTGGCAAAGAGTACGATCTGTTAGTTGCCGGCGAGCGTCGCCGGACGACCGGTAAACTCGAGTCGCTGAATCCCTCGAAGCCTTCTGAAATTGTTGGTGTGCACCAAAAAGGCTCGGAGCAGGATGCACGTGAAGCAGTCGAAAGGGCCTACGCTTTCTTCCCTAGCTGGGCAGCAACTCCCGCCGAGGAACGGGCCGAGTGTTTGTTCCGAATAGCGTCGATCATTCGCGATCGCAAATACGAGTTTGACGCTTGGCTGGTCATTGAATCCGGTAAAACCTGGGCGGAAGCCGAAGGAGATGTCTCGGAGGCAATCGATTTCTGTGAGTTCTATGCGCGCCAGGCTCTGAAGCTCGCGAAGCCCGACCCGTTGGTGCAACTCTCCGGTGAGCGCGACGAACTCGTCTATCTTCCTCTTGGCGTCGGCATCGTAATCCCACCTTGGAATTTTCCGTTGGCCATTCTTGTGGGAATGGCTACCGCGGCTCTGGTGACCGGCAACACCGTCGTGATCAAGCCGTCGAGCGATACGCCCACCATTGCCGCTAAGTTCGCCGAAGTGATGCTCGAGGCTGGTGTTCCTCCGCAAGCCTTCTCGCTGCTTACAGGAAGCGGCGGGGCCATCGGCGACGTCCTCACCTCCCATCCCAAGACACGCTTCATTTCTTTTACCGGCTCTCGCGATGTTGGCCTGCACATCAACGAGCTTGCCGCCAAGACACCGAAAGGTCAGCTTTGGATTAAACGCGTTGTGGCCGAGATGGGAGGCAAGGACGCGATTATTGTCGACCGCGAATGCAACCTCGATCAGGCTGTCGTCGGCGTCCTGAATTCAGCCTTCGGCTTCCAGGGCCAGAAATGCTCGGCTTGCTCACGGGCAATTGTCGATGAAACTATTTACGACGAGTTCCTCGAAAAGCTGAAAGCCAAAACCGAAGCTCTTACGGTCGGATCGTCGGATCAGATCGAAAACTACATGGGCCCGGTTATCAACGCTCGGGCCAAAGAATCGATACTGAACTACATCGAGACGGGGAAAGCGGAAGGCCGTCTGATAGCCGGCGGCGAAGCGGTGGAAGGCGAAGGTTACTTCATCAAGCCAACGGTGATCGCCGACATCGAGCCCAAAGCGCGCATTTTCCAGGAAGAGATCTTCGGCCCCGTGCTTGCCGTTACGAAAGCCCAAGACTTCGATCAAGCTCTGGATTTTGCGAACGACTCCGAGTACGGGCTCACCGGGGCAGTTTTCACAAACAATCCGGCAAAAGTCGAGAAAGCCAAGAAGCGGTTTTTTGTTGGCAACCTCTACATCAATCGCAAGTGCACCGGAGCCATGGTCGGCGCGCATCCTTTCGGCGGGTTCAACATGTCGGGGACAGACTCGAAAGCGGGCGGGCCGGATTACCTTCTTCAGTTCGTGCAAGGCAAATCGATCGCCGAAAAGGTGAGTTGAGCGGCACGCGATATACTTGGGGTACCCCGATTAGAAGGGGACCAACTAGTCACAAATCCAGGGTCGAATACGATCGACACGACGAACGGGAACCGCAAGGTTCCCGTTTCGTTTTCCGCCACCCCTACAATTCACTTATGGAACTCGCGAGACGCATTGATCGTCTGATAGTCGAATCGGCTTTCGACGTCCTGAATAGGGCAAGAGCGCTCGAGGACCAAGGGCGTGACATCATCCATCTGGAGATCGGAGAGCCTGATTTCCGGACCCCTGAGCCGATTGTAGATGCCGCCAAACGCGCTTTGGACGAAGGCTGGACGCATTATGGACCGCCGCAGGGTCTGCCAGAGTTGCGTGAAGTAGTCGCGCGGTACGTCGCCCGAACTCGCGGTGTCGACACAGGTCCCGAGCATGTCTCGATTGTCCCCGGTGCGAAGCCGATGATCTTCTTCCCGATGCTCGCCCTGATCGAGTCGGGTGATGAGGTGCTTTACCCCGATCCAGGATTCCCCATCTATCGTTCAATGATTGCTTTCCTCGATGGCAAGCCGGTCCCGATTCCGCTGCGGGAAGAGCGCGGGTTCTCGCTCGACCTTGACTTTATCGAAGATCGCATCACCGATCGCACTAAACTCATCATTCTCAACTCGCCGGAGAACCCAACCGGCGGCATCATACCCGAATCGGATATTCGGCAGTTGGCCGAAGATCGTACGGGACCGCGACCTGATGATCCTTTCGGACGAAATCTACGCTCGGATCTGCTATGACGGCCAGCCTTTCTCGATTGCGAGTGTTCCAGGAATGCTCGAAAAGACCATCATTATGGATGGATTCTCGAAGAGCTACGCTATGACTGGCTGGCGGCTGGGCTACGGCGTCATGCCCGAGTGGCTCGCTACCGCTATCAGTAAATTGATGTCGAACTCGAACACGTGCGCCGCCAGTTTCGTGCAGCGAGCAGCCATCACCGGGCTCGAAGGCCCGCAAACAGAGGTGGAGAACATGATTGAAGAGTTCAGGCGCCGACGAGACATGTTTATCCCGGCCCTGAACAAAATTCCGGGATTCCGCTGTTCGATGCCGAGTGGCGCGTTCTATGCGTTTGTGAATGTAACCGGAACGGGTCTGTCCTCAAAGGAAATGGAAGAGCTTCTTCTGAACCAGGCAGGCGTAGCGTGCCTGGATGGCGGTGCTTTCGGTGAGCACGGGGAGGGTTACCTTCGCCTTAGTTATGCGAACTCGTTCGAGAACCTGACGGAGGCTCTCCGCCGTATCGAAGAGGCGTCGAAGCTTATGGAAACAGGACTAAGAAACCGCACTGCCATGGTTGCAGGCGCTAGCCAGGGCATGGGTCGCGCTACCGCCCGAGCACTGGCCGCCGAAGGCGTTCATCTTGCTTTGTGCGCCCGCAACGGCGAGGCCCTCCGCCAGCTTGGGTCCGAACTCGCTGCCGAGTTCCGGGTGGAGGTTCACACAGCAAGTGTGGATGTTGCGGACACCGCAGCTGTCAACGACTTCGTCGCAAGCACCATCGGGATCTTCGACCGAATCGATATCTGCGTCACCAATGCCGGTGGTCCTCCTCCCAGGTTGTTTCTCGCGACAACCGACGAAGAGTGGGACAGTGCTTTCCATCTGAATTTGCGTTCCGCCGCGGCGTTTGCGCGAGCGGTCATCCCGCACATGCAAACTCGCAGGTGGGGAAGGATCATCACGATCAGTTCCATCACCGTGCGGCAGCCACAGCCGGAACTCATTCTCTCGAATGCCATCCGTACGGGCGTCATGGGCCTGGTGCGGAGTCTGGCGACCGACTTCGGCAAAGATGGCATCCTGGTCAACAATGTGGCTCCCGGATATATTGCTACGGATCGGGTCAAGCAACTGACGACCGAACGGGCGGCCGCTAACGGTCAGACCTTGGAGGAAGCCGAACAAGGGTGGGTCGATCAGATTCCGGTGGGCCGGCTGGGCAGACCGGAGGAGATTGCCGATACAATTGTCTGGCTTGCATCCGAACGATCTTCCTTCATCAACGGCCAAACAATCCTGGTAGACGGCGGCATGTATAAGGGACTGTAACTATGAACGAAGAAACAAAGACCAAAGCTACACACGTGAAATGGAACGAGCTGCCAGTGGAGACGTTGAATCCTCTCCTGGAGAGACAAATCGCGGTCGGCGATCGCATGATGGTTGCGCGTGTACTGCTGAAGAAGGGCTGCGTTGTCCCGCTGCATCATCATCACAACGAACAGGTCACTTATGTCGAGTCCGGCGCTTTGCACTTCACGGTAAGCGGCGAAGAGGTGACCGTCCGCAGCGGAGAATTTCTCTGCATTCCTCCCCATGCTCCTCATACGGCGACAGCCTTAGAGGATACCGTTGATATCGATCTCTTTACGCCGCCTCGCGAAGATTGGCTCAACAAAACAGACGAGTATCTCCGAGGGTAGCGGGCAGGTGTCGATCGAATCCGATGGGGACCGAATTCCCCCAAGCCAAGCGCAGAGATTAAGTCTGGGTCGGCAGGCAAGAGACCGAGTAAGCCGCAGCAAGCTCGGTGCGATCAATGCAAAGAAGCGGGGCTTCGATCCGATTACGATTCTGCTGCAATCAGCCCGCCACCGGGTTCCGCGCCTGTTGCCGGTCAAATACCAGCGGATGTCGGCTTCGCCGTTTGCTTTCTTTCGAGGCGCAGTCTCGATCATGGCTGCAGATCTCGGAGCTCATGCCCACACCGACCTTACGGTTCAGCTCTGCGGGGATGCACACGTGCAAAACCTGGGATCGTTCGAGGCTCCCGACGGCCGAATCGTTTTCGACATCAATGACTTCGACGAAACTGTTGCGGGCCCGTGGGAGTGGGATGTGAAACGGATGACCGCCAGCATCGTCCTCGCAGGTCTCGAATCGGAACACAACCAGGCCGATTCTGCGCGGGCGGCAGAGGACTTTGTCACCAGCTACGTTACCGCAATCGAAGAATTAGCGGAGCGGCCGATTCTGGATGCCGCTCGCTTTCAGGTACACCGCCTCGGAGAAGCCGAAGCGATTTCAGCAGCGCTCAAGCAGGCAGAGAGAGCCCAACCCGGCGATCTGGTCCACAAATATACGTCTCAGGACGCGAAAGGAAGACCTCGATTCAAGCGGGTGGAAGACGTGCTATGGCGCCTTACCGGAGACACTAAGAAGGACATCCTCGAAGCCCTTCCTACCTATCGCAAATCGCTCCCGGCTGAGCGACTTCACCTGTTTGATTTCTTCCATCCGAGAGATGTAGCTTTCAAGGTTGTCGGAACCGGCAGCGTCGGTCTGCGCGACTACGTTGTTCTCATGGAAGGCAACGGCCCCAGCGACCCGCTCTTCCTGCAGATCAAGCAGGAAATTGCTTCGGCTTATGCGCCTTATCTGAAACCAGGCAATCACGTTCACCAGGGCCGCCGCGTGGCAGAGGGTCAGCGCAAAATCCAACCTACTTCGGATCTTCTTCTGGGCTGGACACGGATCGAAGAGGAAGATTTCCTGGTTCGTCAACTCAACGATCACAAGGGGCGTGTGGATTTAGCTAATCTGGGCGGCGACGGTCTGAATAAGCTCGCTCGTATTGCCGGCCTGCTGCTCGCGCGCGGGCATACCAGATCGGGCGACGCTCTCGCGATTAAGGGCTACATCGGAACGCCCGAAAAGGTAATCAAATCGCTGGTGCATTATGGAGCGGAATACGCCGCTTTGACCCAGGCGGATTTCGAGTCATTCAGGAAAGCAATCGAACAGGGACGTATCAAGCCGGCTGCATAAAAAAAGGCTCAGGTTTGTGAGACCTGAGCCTTAAGATGCAACCGCATCGAACGCTTACTTCTGGTTAACGGTTGCAGCTGCCGGTGTGGTCTTGACCTGGCTCTTCTTGACTTGCTTCTTGTGAGCCTTTTTCACCGGGGCAACTTTGTTCTGAGCGACGGCAGGCTGGTTCTGAGCCTTCTTGGCAGTGCTCGGAGCAGCCATCAGGAAAGGAACCGCAGCAACGGTCAGCAGGGTGGATGTAAATAATCTTTTCATTGTTTTTCTCCTTCGATCGGTGGCGGTCTGTCCCGCTCACATCTCTACTTTGCTCTTTTCTCCGTTTCCGCACCATCGCCTCGAACGACGAAAACGCATCCCGTATTTACGGGATAGCCTAAGCCGTTCGTTAATGAAAGAATCGGAACGGTGCAGGATACAAATCCCCTTACGCGAACTCATCTGCAACGCATGCTGCTGGTGGGGCTAGGAATATCGGCACTTCTGTTGCTATCGGCACTGCTAGTTGCCTGGCGCACGGTGCATCAGATCAACAACATCACCGAAAGCTTTTCGAGCCGGCAAGCGCTGGCTAAAGACGCAATCGATGGCATCGAGAAGCAGCAAAGCGAGCTCAATAGCCGCTGGCGTCAGCTTGCCCGAAGGAAAGATGTGGTGCGGCGAGAAGAGATTCTAGCCGAGCTCGATCAGAATCGGGCGGAGATGAGCAACGCGCTCGAATCCGCCTATGAGCAGGCTGAGCTGCTGCGCGAGAGCATCTATCAGGCCGGCCATGGCCTGCTCCGTTGGACCGTCTGGCTGTTCGCCGTATGTGTTGCGCTGTCGCTCGCCTGCGCGACGTGGGCGGTGCGTGCCTCGACCGGCTTGTTCAGACGCCTGGAGACGCAAGCAGGCGAGCTGACGCGCTTGCAGTACGCATTTCTCGAGTCACAGGAGGACGTGGCTCGGCGATTCTCCCATGAGCTCCATGACGAGCTTGGGCAAGCTCTCACCGCGGTTAAAGCGAACTTGTCCGCGCTGCGCGACAATCCGGAACCGGCACGCGTAGAAGACTGCATGACGCTGGTCGACACGGCTATTCACGACGTCCGGGAGATGTCTCAGCTGCTGCGTCCCACGGTGCTCGACGACTTCGGCCTGGACGCCGCATTGCGCGCTCTTACGGAACGCTTTGCGCAGCGCACCGGGATCGCGGTCGATTACCGGAGCAACATCGAGGGGCTGAGGCTGAGAGATCAAACCGAGACCCATCTCTTCCGTATCGCCCAGGAGGCGCTTACGAATGTGGCCAGGCACTCTTCTGCCACGGCGGTCGAGATGGAGCTGCGTTCCGAGGGACAGGAGATACAGCTTAGCGTGAAAGACAACGGCAAGGGCCGGAAGACGCCGAGTACCGAACGAACCGGCGGTCTGGGGCTCGCCGGCATGCAAACGCGGGCTCGCGGATGCGGAGGCCAACTGATTACGGAATCGAACCCAGGGGAGGGCTTTCGGGTTGCGGTAAGCTGTCCCGTAAACGCGGCGACGATTTGACAAACGCAACGATTAAAATTCTATTGGCCGACGATCACACGATCGTACGGCAGGGACTGAAGCTGATCCTGGCTTCGCAGCCGGACTTCGAAGTGGTCGGCGAAGCAGCGAACGGCCGTGAAGCGGTAGAGCTTGCACAGAAGCTGAAACCGGACATCGTCATTCTGGACGTAGCCATGCCCGAGCTCAACGGCATCGAAGCAACGAAACGGATGAACGAAGCCAATTCCCGGATTCGGATTCTCGTCTTGAGCATGCACAAGGAAGCGGTTTATGTGCGCGAGATTCTCAAAGCGGGCGCGCGCGGTTACCTGCTCAAGGACGTGATCGACACTGAACTGCTGAATGCGGTGCGCTCGGTTGCTCGCGGCGACGGCTATGTGAGTCCAGCGGTTTCAGGAGCGCTGCTGAGCGACTACCGGCAGAATGTGACGAATCCGGTAGATCTGCTCTCCAATCGCGAACGAGAGGTGCTGCAGTTTATTGCCGAGGGGAAGACCAACAAAGAAGTTGCCGCGAAGCTGAATCTGAGCGTTTACACGGTGGATTCGCATCGCGGCAAGATCATGGAGAAACTCAACCTGCATAGCACGGGTGAACTCGTGCGGTTTGCGATCAAGAACGGGCTGACGGATTAGACTGCCGCTGGCTCTTCCGTTTCCTCCTGCTCTTCCTCTTCTTCCTCGGGTGCCTGGCTAGCCTGATCGAGGAGCGGAGGGGAAAGCTTGGTTAGAAGCTGATCCGTTTTCTCTTCCTCGGCAAGCGTTTGCCCTAAGAGCTTAGCGACTTTTTTGTTGCCCAATTTCTCCGCGATGGTGCGGAGTGTGCCGTAAGCGGAGATCTCGTAATGCTCGACTTTTTGTTGACAGGCTACGAGGCTAAGATCGGCAACGGACTCGTCTTTCTCCTTACCCTCCTCCATGTTCTCGGTTGCTTCGGTAAGTAGACCTTCCATGCCGTGGCAGGGCTTTGCTTTGGCCTTTTCGCCGAGCAGCTCGAATACTTGCTTCAGTCGCTCAACGTGAGTCTTTGTCTCTTCCAGGTGCTTTTGCAGACCCATCTTCAGTTTCGGGTTATGTGCTGCCTTTGCTGCCTTCGGCAAAGCTTTTAGGAGCTGGCCTTCGGCATGGAGCAGGTCCTTTAATTCTTCAACGAGTAGTTCTTCGAGAGCTGACATTACTTTTTATCCTTCGTCCATAGACGTTCCAGTTCCGGGGCAGTTTCAATACGTTAGGCCGATGCAAACCGTCTTTTCCGGAGTTCATCGAAGCCGACTGCCGCGATGATGACAATGCCGATAGTGACTTGCTGCCAGTAGGGATTGATGCCGAGAAGATCGCTGCCGTTCGAAAGGAGTCCCATGATGAACGCGCCGATCAGCGTTCCGACAACGCTGCCTTCCCCGCCCTGAAGGCTTCCTCCACCGATTACGACGGCCGCGATGGCCTGCAGTTCGTAGCCTTGCCCGGCGGTGGGCTGGCCTGTCATCAGGCGTGAGGCTTCGACCATACCCGCAAGCCCGGCGAGCAGGCCGGCAATCGCGTAAACGGCAGTGAGCACGTTGTTGATGGGCACTCCGGCATAGAACGCAGCGCTCGAATTGCTGCCAATGGCAAAGGCGTAACGGCCGAGCTTCGTGTTTTCGAGGAGGAAGTGCATGGCCACCGCACAGAGCGCGAGAATCCAAAGCGAGACGGGAATGCCCAGCAGAGTGCCGTCTCCCAGATACGAAAACGAAGTGGGGATCTCATGGACGGGCAGGCCCTTGGAGACGACAAGGGCCAATCCACGGTAAGCGCCAAGAGTGCCGAGGGTCACGATGAAGGGAGCGATTTTCAGACGCGTGATCATCAAGCCATTCAAAAGACCACAGACGAGCTCCTGCGCCTACGCCGATCGAAACTGCAATCGGAATGGGGATGCCGCTTTTGATAGACATCGTGCCAAACAAACCCGCGACTGCAAGAATCGAACCCACCGAGAGATCGATACCGCCGCTGATGATGACGAGTGTCATGCCCAGGGCCATGATGTTGATGACGGCGGTCTGGCGAACGACACTGGCGAGGTTGATGGCGGTGAGAAAGTGCGGCGTCGCGATGGTCAGCGCAATTGCGAGAACGACTAAGGTGAGGAACGGAAGAAGCTGCTGAAGACGTTTCACTGAACTGCCTCGGCAGCGGAAGACGAGGCGGGCGGAGCGGCGAGGCGCATAATCTCTTCCTGTGATGAGCCACGTGGCAACTCACCGGTCAGGCGGCCTTCTCGCATCACAAGGATACGGTCGGCGATCTGGACCAACTCCGGCAGCTCCGAACTGACCATGAGAATTGCTGCCCCGGCTCGGGCCAATTGGTCCATCTGCTCGAAGACATCCTGCTTGGCTCCGATATCGATGCCGCGGGTCGGTTCGTCGAACAGGAAGACGCGGGCGCCTCGGGCGATCCATTTCGCGATGACTACTTTCTGCTGATTGCCGCCGCTCAATCGGCCCGCAAGCTGGCGAGGCGAGTCGGATTTGATGCGCAGCCGACGCTCGTAGTCTTCGGTTACGGCGAACTCCCGGCGCTTATCGAGAAAACCCCAGCTTGCGTAACGGCCGAGATCGGGAAGGGTGATGTTGTAGTCGATGGGCAGCTTTAGCGCCAAGCCGTTGCGCTGACGATCTTCAGGAATGAGTGCGACGCCCGAGGCGGCGGCTTCCTTGGGGGATGCCAGCTTGACGATTTTCCCGGCGACTTCGACGGCGCCGGTCTCGGGGCGGTCGATACCGAAGAGAATGCGGCAGAGCTCCGTTCGGCCTGCGCCCACAAGCCCGGCCAAACCCAGAATTTCACCAGCGCGAAGTTCGAAGCTGATGTCCCGCAGCCAGCCTCGCGAAACGCCGTTGACGCTAAGCAGCGTCTGGCCGGGTATTCCGGCATCTCGTTGGTAAACGGCATTGACGGCGCGGCCTACCATGTACTGGATGAGCTGCTCGCGTGTTAGATCGGATAGAGCGCCCGTGTAGACGGTGGCGCCGTCGCGAAGAACGGTTACGCGATCGCCGAGTGAGCGTAGTTCGTCTAAACGATGGGTGATATAGATCACGCCGACATTGCGCCGCCGAAGCTGCCGAACGATCCGGAAGACTTCATGCGTTTCGGACTCGGAGAGAGATGAGGTCGGCTCATCGAAGATCAAGAGACTGGAGCCTTGTGCGATGGCGCGACAGATTTCGACGAGTTGACGGCCGGCAGGACTCAAGTTGCCCACCTGAGCCTCAGCATCCAGACGAAAACCATTAGCTGCAATCAGGGAGGCAGGCGCGCTCGACGATCAAGCGACGCCGTACCCAACCGGTTTTGGTAGTGATTTCACGTCCGAGGAAGATGTTTTCCGCAACCGACAGGTGAGGCGCGAGAAGCGATTCCTGGTGGACCATCGCGATACCCTGAGAAGCGGCTTCCGAAGGATTTTTGAACGAGACGGATTGACCGCGCCACAGCATTTCACCGCCGTCGCGGCCGTGCATGCCCGCGACGATGCGCATCAGCGTCGATTTGCCGGCGCCGTTTTCGCCCATGAGCAGATGCACTTCTCCTTCACGAACTTCGAGGTTGCCATCGCGGAGAGCTCGAATTCCGCCGAAACTCTTCTCGACACGATGAAGGGCAAGTAGCACGTTGAAGAGTTTATCCCAGGTATTGTTTGTCAGGCGGCCGCAGGTTGAGCGTCACCGCTTTCGTTCGTGCAGCTAGTGGTGGAACCCGCAGCAGACTCGCGAAGATCAGGTTGATTTGAAGGAACGAAGCCAGTCTCAGGTGTATCGAGCCAGGCGAACTCGCCATCCGGTGCATCGCAATCGACAATTTCTTCTTGAACCAAGCCAGCTTCTTCTTGAACTGAGCCTGTTTCGGGCGACTCGGTTTGGTCCCGTTCTTGATTTTGAGGAACGAAGCCACGGGCTTTTTGCAGTTTGCCGAGTGCGGTAAGAGCTTTGTGGAAGCTGCGTTCGGCAGAGGCCATGGAGCGCTGGATGAGAGCCAAGACGCCGTTGTGGCACGCGGCGTCGAGATTACTGGGCTGCCAGCAACGAGCTTCGAGTTCGCGCATGCGGCGAAGACGCCAGAAATGTTCTGCCAGTTCGTTGACGAGGATATGTTCGGTGGTGTTGAGGGGTTGGTGTTCGGCGACGAGACTGGCGCGGAGCCGGTCGAGTTCGGCGGGGTCTTCGCCAGGGATGATCAACTTCTTGGAATAGAGCCCGTGTTGGAAGGAGTTGCGGGAGGAGTTGATTTTGCCTTCCCGAGTCTTCGGACCTGTTGAGTGCTGGGAATTGGCGCGGTTGATTTCGGCGCGGGTCGGCGGCACCGAGGGATCGGTTAGCGGTGCTTCGATGATGGGTGTCGTGTTCGAAGCAGACTGGCGGGCGGCCATGTTTTTCTGTTCGCGCTCGGCGGCGCGGCGTTCGGTGCGGGCTTGACGGGCAGTCATGGATTTCCTGGCCGAAAAATAGCACCGGATTGAAAAGGTGCGGAACTGAGGGCGGTCTAAAACCGACGTAAGCGATTGGAGCCGTTCAAAAAACTATTTTTTTGGAAATTGTGATCGCGGGGAGGATGTCCGAAAGATCGTAGAAACAAGAACGACTCAGCCGGAGCCTGTGATAGGCTCCGGGAAATTTTTCTTGCCAGAAAAAAAGGTCCCGATTGCTCGGCCGCGCCTACGTGAGTGCGGCGGCAAAGAACTGCCTTTGGGAACGTATCAGCTGTTTCAGCAGGTGACGCCGGCAGAAGAAACGGTATGGGGCCGATATCGTGCCGCTGCTTCAGAATCCAAAATAGATTTTTTCGGTCAAATGACGCAAAACTCAGGCGAAAATTCGTAATGCTAAGCAAACACCCTTTGAAAGGATACATTTCAAATTGACCGATCGACCGGACCGCTTGATTATGAGCCTTAAATCACTGCATCGCACCTGCTTTCCAGTTTTCTCATCAATCTTAATCGGCTGCGCTACGCTCGGCGCAACCAACTTTACGACCACAGATATTGCTTCCTATGTCAACGGAAACGTGCAGTTCAATCCTCAGACGCTCCCGACAGGAACGACGACCGGCAATCAAGACACCGGCATCCCCTTCGATGTCCCAGCCTTCAATGGGATTGCAGGAAATTGGAGTCCTTACGGCCTGCCAACGCAAGTCCTCGATGTCTCTCTTCACGTCTCCAGGCCAAGCCTCGTTTTACGCCCTTTTGAATAACATTTACGGGACGCCAGGCGTTAATGAATACAACGTGACGATTAAGGCAACGGATGGCGACAGCGTCTCCTATCGAGTCGGTCGGAGGCGTGAATACACGCGACTACAATTCGAACGTTTTTACCAACACAATTGCTGACACGACCTTTCCCTGGTTTGATAATGGAATCGGACAACGCCTGGATGTGAGAGAGTTCGACTTACCGGCTTCGTTCAAGAACGAAACTGTATCTGATTTCATCATTACGCAAGTAGATTTTGCTGACGCGGCAATTTTCAGCGGTTTGACCTTCGGCGATGTTCCCTACCCGGCTCCTACGACCGACGCCGGAACCCACGTCTATTATGCTTTTTGGAGTGGGCGGAGGTGCGCTATGCCTCTTTATGATGGGCCGGATTTGGCGGATTCCGACGGCAAACACTCAGCGTTCCAGATGCGGTCTCTCGAACAGGCTTTCGCGGTCGCTTTGGTAGAGCGCATTTGATCTGATTGCTAGTGGTCTGTCGCCGTGAGTTCGCTACCAACAGACCGGTTGTTTATTCTGCGCCTACCTGGCTTCGCATGCTGCCTAAGTAAACGATTCCAGCGACGGCGAACCCGACAAACCAGGCGTAATCGTAGAGCCACCGAAGAGCAGGCACTACAAGCCCGATAAGAGCAACCAGCACGCCCGCCGCCAGCGCGATCAGCGCTCGTGGATTGATGCCGTTCCGATACTCATAAATACCCTGCCGCCGGTATAGTTCCGGCACATTAAGCCTGGTCTTGCGAAGGAGAAAGTAATCCGTGATCATGATTCCGGCAATCGGACCTAGTAATCCGGAGTATCCGACCAACCACCCAAAGATGTAGCTGTTGAAATCCGTCAGCATCTTCCAGGGCATCATGCAGAGTCCCGCGACACCGGTAATCAATCCGCCGGTGCGAAAGGAGATGAGGCGCGGATTTAGATTCGAGAAATCGTTCGAAGGCGATACCACGTTTGCCGCAACGTTGGTGTTGAGTGTTGCCAGTAGCAGCGCAACCAGCGCGATGGATGCGACCACGGGCTGCTGAAACTGTCCGATGAGAGTCACAGGGTCCCAGATAGCTTTGCCGAACAGCACGACGGAAGCGGAGGTGACCGCTACACCGATGAACGAGTAGAGCGTCATGGCGGGTGGCAACCCAAGCGCTTGACCGGTTATCTGCGCCCTCTGCGATTTCGCGTAGCGCGTGAAATCCGGTATGTTGAGCGCCACCGTAGCCCAAAATCCGACCATCCCCGTCAGCGATGGAATGAAGAAGCGCATGAACTCGGCAGTGCTGTGAAACTTGCTCGGGCTGCTCAGAACCGGCCCCAAGCCGCCTGCCTTGCGCGTAATCCACCAGAGCAGTAACAGTCCGACCGCGAGCATGAACGGCGCTGCTATTCCTTCCAGGAATCGAATCGTGTCGATGCCTTTCCAGATCACAAGAAGATTCAAGATCCAGAACGCGAAAAAGCACAGCCAGGGCAGCGCCGAGTTACCTGCCGCCCCTGGCCATAAGATCCGCAACATGGAATAAGCCGCCTGGCCGCCGATCCAAGTCTGAATGCCGAACCAGCCGCACGCCACAATGGCTCTCAACACTGCCGGAACATTCGCCCCACGTACGCCGAACGATGCGCGGACAAACACCGGAAACGGGATCCCGTACTTCGCCCCTGCATGCGCGTTGAGCAACATCGGAATAAGAACAATCAGGTTTCCTAGAAAGATCGTCCCAATGGCTTGTTTCCAGCTCATGCCCCCGGCGATCAATCCGGAAGCAAGCATGTAAGTCGGAATGCAAACGCTCATCGCGATCCAAAGCGAAGCGTAGTTGTAGACACCCCAAGTCCGCCGCGACTGCTCGACCGGAGCCAGATCGTCATTGTAGAGGCCCGGGTCCACGCCCTCATCGGCCCGGCCGATCCATGCCGCGGGTTGCTGCGCTTCCGTTTCTCCAGCCATGATCCAGCCTAATTGGGACGATCGCGGGATTGCAACAAACTTTGGTGCAACGTTAAGATAGAGGCTCCGAGGCTAAGATAGAGTCTTCGACCGATGCCGTGTCCGCAGCTCGGTGAGTATGTATTCCGTTAGGACATGGGAGCAGGAACTTCTTGCACGAATGGAAAAAATCGATATCGGATGACACGGCGCTGACGGAGTTGCTTCCTCCTTTAAGCGCGCACGAGGCTCTGGTCGAAGCCAATCGGTGCTTGTTCTGCTACGACGCGCCGTGTACACATGCCTGCCCGACTCACATCGACATTCCTCGCTTCATAAAGAAAATCGCTTCTGAAAACACCCTCGGTTCAGCGCGAACCATTCTCGAATCGAACCTTTTAGGGGCGACGTGCTCGCGGGTCTGCCCTGTTCAGGAACTCTGCGAAGGCGCCTGCGTCCTTGGAGCAGACCACAAGCCGATCATGATCGGCCGACTCCAACGCTATGCGATGGACTACGCCTATGATAAGCACGTCAAGGTGTTCCCTTCCGCGCCGCCGACGAACAAAAAGGTTGCAGTAATCGGCGCCGGACCCGCCGGCCTTTCGTGTGCCGGTGAGCTCGCAAAGCGCGGTCACGCTGTCACTGTCTTCGAGAAGCGCAGTTTCGCGGGCGGCCTCTCCAGCTATGGAATCGTCGGTCTTCGCGAGCCTCTCTCGGTCGCTTTCGCCGAGGTCGAGATGATCCGAGGCCTGGGAGTCGAGTTTCGAACCGAGGTCGAACTTTGCCGCAACGTGAGTCTCGCCGATCTTCGATCCGAGTTCGAAGCGATCTTCCTGAGCGCTGGACTCGGGGTCACGCCCGCGCTTAACATACCGGGAGAGGAACATATTCTCGATGGCCTCGCCTACGTTGAGCAAAGCAAACTCGAGGTGTCGAACCTTAAAGTCGGGACGCGGGTTGTCGTCATCGGGGCGGGCAACACTGCCATCGACTGCGCAACCATCGCGAGACGCCTCGGCGCCGAAGAGGTCACTATTATTTACCGGCGGACCGAGGCCGAAGTGAGCGCCTACAAGCACGAGATCCAATTTGCCCGAAACGAAGGCATCGAATTCCAGTTCTTGACCCAACCGGCAAGGGTGCTTGCTCGTGAGAGGCAGGTGTTCGGTCTCGAGTGCATTCATATGGACCTTGGTGAGTTGGACGCGAGTGGCCGCCCTTCTCCGGTTCCTCGAGCGGACTCAGAGTTCTTCGTTCCCGCGGATCAGGTGATCAAAGCGATTGGGCAGGAACGTCCTTCGTTAGCTAGCGTTCTTGGGCTCGTGACAAAACGCGGCTACATCCAGGTGAACGCCGAGTTCGAAACCAGCCTCCCGAACGTTTTTGCGGGCGGCGACTCCATCCGCTCGTCGGGTGCCTGCTCCACGGTTATGGCGGTAGAGGACGGGAAACTGGCTGCGCTCGCCATAGGCCGCAAGCTCGCAGCCGGTGACCATTCGGAGGCCCATTGAATGGCAGATCTTAGCGTTAGTTTCGCCGGAATCAAGTCGCCTAACCCTTTCTGGCTCGCCTCAGCGCCCCCGACGAACTCCGGCGCCCAGATTCACCGAGCCTTCGAGGCGGGTTGGGGCGGGGCCGTGTGGAAAACGATTGGCGCTCCGGTTTTGAATGTTTCGAATCGCTATGGCGCCTGGCATTACGGCAACCAGAAGATGCTCGCGATCAACAACGTGGAGCTTATTTCGGACCGTCCGATCGAAATCAACCTGCGCGAAATCGCTGATGTGAAGCGCCACTGGCCCGACCGCGCCGTTATCGTTTCTGCCATGGTCGACTCGTCGCCCGAAGCTTGGAGCGACATTGTACGGCGCATAGAAGATACGGGCGCCGATGGGATCGAGCTGAACTATGGCTGCCCGCACGGTATGAGCGAACGCGGTATGGGCAGCGCTGTCGGACAGGTTCCCGAGTACTGCGAGAAGATCACGCGCTGGGTCAAAGAAGCAGCGCACATTCCGATCATCGTCAAACTCACGCCTAATATCACGAACATCGTCCACCCGGCCCGCGCCGCGGTCACTGCGGGCGCGGACGGGTTATCACTAATCAACACCATCAACTCCATCGTCGGAGTCGATCTCGATACGCTCGAGATCACGCCCAGCATCGGAGGCAAAGGCGGGCATGGGGGATACGCAGGTCCGGCCGTCAAACCCATCGCCCTGAACATGCTTTCCGCGCTCGGAACCGATGAAGTGGTGTTCGGGTCAGGTCTCCCCATCTCTGCCATGGGCGGCATCGCAACCTGGAAAGATGCGGCCGAGTTTCTTCTGCTTGGCGCAACCAGCTTGCAAGTGTGCACGACCGTGATGCACTACGGTTTTCGCGTGATAGATGACCTCTGCGATGGCTTGTCGAACTGGATGGACGCGAAGGGATTTGCTTCTCTCTCCGATTTGCGCGGGACGGCCCTCCGCCGCATCTCGGAATTCAAAAACTTCGACCTGGCGTTTCGTGCCGTCGCCCGCATCGACCCCGAGAAGTGCATCAAGTGCAATCTTTGTTACGTCGCTTGCAATGACACGGCCCATCAATGCATAGATCTGATCGATGCGCAGAACGAAGTTGTGGAGCCGCTCGGATATGACGTTCGCTCCAATGGCAAGCAGGAGGCCGTAAACTCTCGCCCACAGCCGCGCGTGCGTGAAGAAGATTGCGTCGGTTGCCGGCTTTGTCATAACGTCTGTCCCGTGCACGGTTGCATCGAAATGGTTGAGCTGCCGCCGTGCCGTCCATCGGTGACATGGGACGAGCTCTCGAAAAACCGGCCCGAAGTCACTGAGAGTTGGGACGCTATGGAAGAGTATCGTGCGAGTCAGGGCATCCATATTCATTAGGAGCTTTGCTGTTTGCCACTGCTGATCAGGAACGGTGAAATCGTAACCGCTGATTCGCGATACCGCGCCGACATCTACGTCGAGAACGAAACCGTTACCCAAATCGGAAGTCGTCTGGAAGCGCCGCCTGATGCCGAAATCATCGATGCGTCGGGAAAGTTCGTCTTTCCCGGTTTTATCGATCCTCATGTCCACATCTATCTACCGTTCATGTCCACTTTCGCGAAAGACACGCACGAAACGGCCAGCATCGCAGCCCTAATCGGCGGAACGACAACCTACATCGAGATGTGCTGCCCTTCGCGCATGGACGACGCGCTCGCAGGCTATCATCTGTGGAAGCGGAAAGCAGAGGGCAACAGCGCTTGCGACTACACCTTTCACATGGCGGTTTCGAAGTACACCGGCGAGACGGAGTCGCAGCTTCGTGAAATAGTTCGCGACGGCATTAGTTCTTTCAAAATCTTTCTCGCTTACAAGAACTTTTTCGGTATTGAAGATTGTGAAATGTACCAGGCGCTTCGATTGGCGCGGAAGCTCGGCGTGATTGTCACCGCGCATTGCGAAAATGCCGAGTTAGTGGCCCAGCTTCAACAAGAGCTGCTGAGCGCCGGAAAGACCAGCCCCGAATGGCACGAGCCTAGCCGTCCTGAATCCGTCGAAGCGGAGGGTACTCACCACTTTGCGACGTTCCTCGAAAACACAGGTGCAACCGGCTACGTCGTACACCTTTCCTGTGAAAGTGCGCTCAAAGCAGCACTCGCAGCAAAGGAACGCGGTGTCAAAATCAGCATCGAGTCGGTGATTCCACATCTGCTGCTCGACAAGACACAAGCGGAACAGCCGGGTTTGGAAGGCATGAAGCATGTCATGTCCCCTCCCTTGCGCGATCGGCGCAATCATGGCGTGCTTTGGAACGCCCTAAACGCCGGCCTGATCGATACTGTGGGGACAGACCATTGTCCGTTCGACACCGATCAAAAGCTACTCGGACGCGATGCCTTTACTCAGATACCGAACGGCATTCCCGGCATCGAGGAGCGCGTGAACCTGCTCTTTACATACGGCGTGAAACGAGGCGCGCTTGACCTCCACCGCTTTGTCGATGCGGCTAGCGCGCGCGCGGCGAAACTCTTCGGGCTGTTTCCGCAGAAAGGGAACCATCGCCGTCGGCAGCGATGCCGACCTGGTCATCTACGATCCGTCTTATAAAGGTGTGCTCTCGGCTTCAACGCAACACACCAACAACGATTACAACGGCTTTGAAGGCATGGCGATTGAAGGCCGTCCCTCGGTTGTCACAGTCCGCGGCAAAGTTCAAGTTCGCGAAGGCGGATTTATCGGCGAACGCGGGCGCGGACGCTTCTTGAAGCGCGAGCCATCCCATTTCTGAAAACTAAACCGATGTCTCTCGATCCAAAGCGAACCGTGAAAGAACTCAAAGAACTGCGCCAGCTCACAGGCGACAGCGACGGAGCGCAACGGGTCGCCTGGACTGATACCTGGCTCAAAGCGCGCGAATGGTTCCACGCCAAACTGTCGGATTTGCCCATCGAACAACACTACGATGCTGCCGGGAATAATTGGGTAACACTCCGAGGCCAGTCCCCGAAGGCTCTCGTACTTGGCGGTCATCTCGATTCCGTCCCGAACGGAGGCTGGCTGGACGGAGCTCTGGGCGTGTTGTGTTCGCTGGAAGTTTTGCGCCGCTTCTCAGACGAGTTCGGCGGCCGGCCGCCCGTGACAATCCGGCTGGTCGATTGGGCGGATGAAGAGGGCGCGCGCTTCGGTCGTAGCCTGTTCGGGTCTTCCGCGTTTGCCGGCACTGCGACCATTGCGGCCGACCGCGGCCGAACCGACAAGGACGGCATCCGTTTGGAAGATGCGCTACGCCGCTGCGGAGTCGATGTCGAGCGCATCGGGGAAGCTCGCATTGAACAGGAAAACGTGAGCGCTTATGTGGAACTCCACATCGAACAAGGCCCGGTGCTCGAACGCATGGGTCTTCCTCTGGCTGCCGTGCTTGGTACGAAAGGCGTAGAACGCCACGCGATTACGTTCGTTGGACAGGAAGCGCACTCCGGCTCCACGCCCATGAATGTTCGTCGTGACGCGCTGGCTGCAGCCGCGAAACTGGCGCTGGAGATTCGCCCGATCGCAATGCGCCATCCGGATGCTGTCTGCACAATCGGCAGCGTGAAAACATTTCCGGGTATTGTGACCGCAGTGGTGGGACGCTGCGAAGCGACGCTCGACCAACGGGATCTCGACCCCGCCGTACTGGCAGACCATGCATCGTGAGGCAGTCGAGGCAAGCGCACGTTTCGCCAAGGAAGAGGGCTGCGCGGTAGAGTGGTCCAAAATCTGGAACATAGAGCCGGTTCCGTTTCATCCCGAACTGATCGAGCTTTGCCGGGAGTCGATCCGCGAGGTCGCTCGGGAAGCTCCGGCATTGCCTTCGGGCCCCTTGCACGACGCGGCCGAGGTGAGCAGGAGCGGGCATCCCTACGGTGATGATGTTTGTGCAGTCGCTCGGCGGTATCAGCCACAACAAAATCGAGGACACAAAAGAGGAGTACATTGAACTGTCGGTCGCTGCATTCGACCGGCTGGCTACGAAAACGGCCGCCTGGATTCAAAAATCGGGAGCATAACTGAAATATGGAGCATCTAGACTCACAACAAATCATCCAGGATAATCGCGATTACACCCTGTTTTCGTGGTCGGTCCAGAGTGCGGCCCATCCCATGCATCTGGCGCGTGCCAAGGGCGTTTGGTTCTGGGACGGTGACGGCAACCAGTGGCTCGACTTCAGCTCCCAGCTGATTAACCTCAATATCGGGCACCAGCATCCGCGCATGCTCGAGGCCATCAAGAAGCAGGTGGACGAGTTGTGCTTCGCCGGCCCGAGCTTTGCCACCGAACCTCGCGCCGTATTGGGTAAGAAGCTCGCGGAAGTCACTGGGCTTGCCAAATCGTTTTTCACACTGGGAGGTTCGGAAGCGAACGAAAACGCGCTTAAAATGGCACGCCTGTTTACCGGGCGCGACAAAATCATCACCCGCTATCGCTCCTATCATGGCGCCACCATGGGCGTGATGACGGCTTCGGGAGATCCTCGGCGCTGGCCTGTTGAACCAGGAGTCCCCGGCACGGTGCGCGTCTTCGATCCTTACTGCTATCGATGTCCGTTTGGCAAAACAGTCGACAGTTGCCGCCGCGAGTGTGTCAGCCACATCGAAGAGATCATCCAGATGGAGGGCCCGCATACGATTGCCGCCGTCATGGTGGAAGGGATTACGGGTTCAAACGGCCTGCTCGTTCCTCCCGACGACTACTACCCGAAGCTGCGCGCACTCTGCGATAAATACAACCTTCTACTCATCGACGATGAAGTGATGAGCGGGTTCGGGCGTACCGGCGCCTGGCTCGCTACTCAGCACTACGGAATCAAACCGGATATCGTCACTTGTGCCAAGGGACTCACCAGCGGCTACATGCCGTTAGGCGCCGTGATCGTCTCCGACGAAATTGCCCGCTACTTCGAAACACACATGTTGTGGGGCGGCCTAACCTACAGCGGGCATCCGGTGTGTTGCGCTGCTGCCGTCGCCAATCTCTCTATCTACGAAGAAGAGAAGATCTTTGAGAATGTGGAGACCCAGGGCCGCTATCTTGCCGCGCGCCTCCACTCCATGAAGGAGCGCTTCGCTTGCGTCGGAGATGTCAGACATAAAGGGCTGTTCAGCGTTATCGAGTTAGTGAAGGACAAGCCCACAAAAGAGCCTCTTGCACCCTTTGCCGGCTCCAGTCCCGAGATGAACCAGCTCGCTGCTTTCTTAAAATCGAAGCATCTGTATGCGTTTACCCGCTTTAATATGCTGTGGGTCTGCCCGCCTCTCATTATTACCGAAGACGAATTGCGGCATGGTCTCGATATTATTGAAGACGGCCTTGCGCTGGTGGACGCGGAACTACACGGTTCGAATCAAATGATGGAAGAGGTGACCTATGCCGCTCGCTGAGTTACAAATCGGAGTAAAGACAGTTACTCACTGGATAAATGGCACGATCTGCGGAATCACATTCGCAGCGCACGGGCGATATCTGGAATCCAGCCACGGGTGAGAAACAAGGTGTTGTGGCGTTGGCGACCACCGAGGAGGTGGATCAGGCAGTTGAAGCTGCGCAAGCTGCGTTTCCCGCCTGGCGCGCGACGGCGCTTTCCAGGCGCTCGGAGATCCTGTTTCGCCTCCGCGAACTGGTCGATCGAAACCGCCGTAGAATCGCGGAACTTCTGACCTCGGAACACGGTAAAACCATCCCTGACGCCATGGGGGAAGTCGCTCGCGGTCTCGAAAATATCGAATTCGCCTGCGGTGTTCCGAATCTCCTGAAAGGCGGCTTCTCCGAACAGGCGAGCCGCGGCGTTGATGTCTACCAGATCAGGCAGCCTCTGGGCGTCGTTGCGGGCATCACTCCTTTTAACTTCCCCGCCATGGTACCGATGTGGATGTTTGCCAACGCGATTGCTTGCGGCAATACGTTCATCTTGAAACCATCTGAACGCGATCCGTCCGTTAGCGTCCTGCTTGCTGAGCTGCTCAAAGAGGCTGGCGTGCCCGACGGCGTATTTAATGTCGTACAGGGCGATCGAGTTGCCGTGAATCGTTTGCTCGAGCATCCCGGAGTGAAAGCCATTAGCTTCGTCGGCTCGACTCCGGTTGCCCGTTCGATCTACGAAACAGCCACCCGCCACGGCAAACGCGTCCAGGCTCTCGGCGGCGCGAAAAATCACATGCTCGTCCTGCCCGACGCAGACATTAATATGGCTGCCGATGCTGCCGTTTCCGGCGGATACGGCTCGGCGGGCGAACGCTGCATGGCTATCTCGGTTGTGGTCGCTGTGGGCAGTGTGGCGGATCCGCTCATCGATGCCATCCGTCAGCGGGCAGCTCGCATCAAGATCGGTCCCGGTAATGAGGACGGCAATGAGATGGGTCCGCTCATCACCGACGAACACCGCAAGCGCGTCACTTCGTATCTGGATGGAGCAGCGGGCGAAGGCGCCGCAAGTCGCCATCGATGGGCGGCAACAGCCGATCAGCAACCAACCCGGTTTCTTTCTCGCCCCGTCTCTGCTCGATAATGTCCGTCCCGGCATGCGCTGCTACGACGACGAAATCTTCGGGCCCGTCTTAAGCGTTGTTCGAGCCGAAACCTATGAAGAAGCACTCCGAGTCATTCAGGAGAACCCCTACGGCAACGGAACCGCGATCTTCACCCGGGATGGAGGAGCCGCCCGGCAGTTCCAATTCGATGTCGAGGTTGGCATGGTCGGCATCAACGTCCCGATTCCTGTTCCGATGGCATACTACAGCTTCGGCGGTTGGAAAGCTTCGTTGTTCGGCGATCTGCATATGTACGGCCCGGAAGGCATTCAGTTCTACACGCGAGCGAAGGTCGTCACCAGTCGCTGGCCCGATCCGAGCACCAGCCGAGTCGATCTGGGCTTTCCGCAGGTTCGATAGCTTAGGAACTAGCCACCAATCGCTTCGCTCGATGGCTCTGATTCCAGCAGGACACTAGGTTCGTTGCACGTTCGAAGAAGAGACTTCCTCGTCGGATGCGGCCAGGCAGCTGCGGCGGCGCTTTTGCCGGATTCGGTAGCTGCTAAGCAAGCAGCCGTCGAGTATCACCTTCATCCTCACTATCGCGAGCCCTCGTCTCTGGAATCTGTACTCCAGAAGAGAGTAGCCAGTCTCGATGATTTCCCAACGGAGAAGTATCACGACAAAATAGCAGCGATTCTCGCGGACTGGACCAGCGGTCTGTTGCAGTCGCCACCAACGACGCAGCACATTGAAAGCGTGCTGATGACTGAGTTTCGAGGGTCTTCGCTGCAGCCCTCGGAAACGAAGGTGCTGCGCTCCTCGGCGGAACTCTCGATACGGCAACTTCGCTTTGCGGGCGATACGGTTCTCGGCCGCGATGCTTTTCTCCGAGACCTGCATCTCTATCTGCACGATCTGTCGCGTATCGTAACCGCTGAGTTCCAGGTGACGCGAATGGCTGAAGGCCCTGGCGGTCTCCTGCAAACCGAGGTACGTTACGAGCTGGTTGGTGCTGGCGTCGGCTTCCACCGTGAAGGGCGCGTCGGGATCTGGGAGCTCGAGTGGGGATCCCTTCCTTCCGGCGAATACCGGTTACACCAATGGCAGCAGAAGGACGAGAGCCGCAGCCGCTCTGTACGTCGCTGTCTTCGAGGATCTCACTGTACACGCGTTCGCTCACAACCACTGTACTCCGCGCAACTCTTACATGGCGCCGATTACTGGCGCACCGTGCTCGATGGTGCTTGCCGCATCGACATCTACGGGCACAATGGCGTCTCGGTCGGAGACATCGATGGCGACGGTTGGGACGATCTCTACATTTGTCAGCCCGCCGGTCTTCCCAACCGGCTCTTTCGTAACCGCCGCGACGGAACGTTCGAAGACATCACCGAATCGTCCGGCTTAGGCATCCTCGAAAATACCGCCTGCGCCATCTTCGCAGACTTCGATAACGACGGCCGCCAGGATCTCATCGTGGTACGTGCCGATGGCCCCGTGTTGTTCCTAAATCAGGGCGATGGACAATTTCGCCAGCAGCCGGACGCCTTTCAATTTGCAAACGCGCCGCAAGGAACCTTTACCGGCGCGGCTGCCGCCGACTATGATCGCGACGGCTGGCTCGACATCTATTTCTGCCTCTACGTCTACTACCAGGGCACCGATCAATACAAATACCCAACCCCCTACTACGACGCCAACAACGGTCCTCCTAATTTCCTGATGCGCAATAACCGGAACGGAACCTTCGGTGATGCCACGGCCGAAACCGGCTTGAACCAGAACAACACGCGCTACAGTTTCTGCTGCGGTTGGACCGACTTCAACGGAAACGGCTGGCCCGACCTGTATGTCGTCAACGATTTCGGACGCAAAAACTTTTACCGCAACAACGGGAATGGAACCTTCACGGACATCGCTGAGCAAGCCGGTGTAGAGGACGTCGGTGCGGGTATGAGTGTCTGCTGTTTCGACTACGACAACGATGGCTCCGAAGATCTCTACGTCGCGGACATGTGGACTGCCGCCGGTGAACGCATCACTGGGCAGGAGACTTTCCGGAAGGAAGCGCCATCGGAGGTGCGTGCTCTTTACCGAAAACACGCCATGGGGAATTCGCTGTTCCGAAATAAGGGTGCGGGTCTGTTCGAAGACAAGACGGTCGCGGCAGGAGTCGGCATGGGCCGGTGGTCCTGGTCGAGCGATGCCTGGGACTTCGATCACGACGGTTTCCCCGATCTCTACGTCACGAATGGCATGGTGTCAGGTCCCTTGTCCGAAGACCTGAACAGCTTCTTCTGGCGGCAGGTTGTCGCCAATTCGCCGGATGAAGCCAAGCCTTCGCATGACTACGAACAGGGATGGAACGCTATCAACGAGCTCATTCGGGCCGATTACAGCTGGAGCGGTTTCGAACGGAACGTCTTCTACGCCAATAATCGGGACGGCACTTTTTCCGATGTGTCCGCGGCCGTGGGACTCGACTTTCTAGAAGACGGCAGATCTTTCGCGTTGGCCGACTTCGACCGGGACGGGCGGCTGGAAGTGCTCCTGAAGAATCGCAACGGGCCACAGCTGCGGTTATTAAAAAACGTCATTGAGGATCTGCCTCCGTCGATTTGCTTCCGCCTGCGCGGGACCAGGAGCAATCACGACGCGATCGGTGCGGTGGTCACCATCGAGACAAGCGCAGGACGTCAAACACGCAGGCTGCAGGCCGGATCGGGTTTCCTGTCCCAACACAGCAAGGAAATCTTTTTTGGTTTAGGTCAGGCGAAAGGTTCGATCAAAGCTTCCATCCGCTGGCCGAGTGGATTCTCACAGTCTCTCGATGGAGTTCAACCCAACTGCCGGATCTACGTCGAAGAGGGGATGGCGAGCTATCATGCCGAGCCTTTTCATCGCCCCTCCGATCTGCCCGTAGCGCCCGTGCCCCAGCAGGTCGAAGCTCTCCCATCATCCGCGGAGACCTGGCTTTTAGCGCCCGTCAGCGCGCCAGATTTTTCCGTGCGAGCCACCGACGGAACCGAGTGGACACTCTCGGCGCTTCGCGGTAATCCCGTTCTCCTGTATTTTTGGACAACCGAATCAAAACTCTGCTACGACGAGCTGACAGCATTGGGGCGGCTGTACAAGAATTGGGCGCGGACCGATCTTCAACTGCTTACTCTGAACTTCGGCCAACCTGTAAATCCGGAAAAAATGGCCGCGCTCTCCATGCCGGTGCTGATTCCCCCTGACGACACAGGAGCGATCTACAATCTCCTGTACCGTTCGCTTTTCGACCGCCATCGCGATCTCAGTTTTCCAACCGCTCTGCTGATCGACGAACAGGGAGAGATCGTCAAGATCTACCAAGGTTCGCTCAATCCCGATCATGTCGGAAACGATTTCCGCAGCATCCCTCGCTCGCCCGCGGAGCGAGTCAGCAAAGCGCTCCCATTCCCCAGCCGAACAAAACAAGCTTCGCGTTTGGACGTAACTACCTGTCTCTCGGCTCTGTTTACTTTCAGCGGGGCTACTTCGATCAGGCTGAAACCTGGTTTCGCTTAGCGGTTTCCGATGATGCCGCAAGCGCCGAGGCAAACTACGGCTTGGGCAGTGTCTACCTGAAGCAATCGAAGCCGGTTGAGGCGCGAGCGGCCTTTGAAAAAACGATAAAGTTGAACGCGAGCTATCCGGATACCAAACCAAATGCCTGGAACAATCTGGGCCTTCTTGCTACGCAAACCGGACGCACGGGCGAGGCTATCGGCTACTTCGCCGAGGCGCTTCGCTTCGATCCTGAACACTTGATTTCGCTCAAAAATCTCGGAAACGCATACCGGCAGGAAAAACGGTGGGCTGACGCACGGCGGACTTTGGAACAGGCAGTTCGCATCGGGCCAAATGATCCGGAGGCGAACTACAGTCTCGCCATGGTTTTTGCGCAAACGGACGAGCCTGAGAACGCTTACATTTATCTCCGAAAAGCCCTGCAGTTGCGTCCAAATTACCCCGAGGCGATGAACAACCTTGGGGTACTCTATTTGCGAACGCACCGCCGGGACAAAGCGGTGCATCAGTTCGAAACCTGCATGGCGGTCGCTCCTGCCTTCGATCAGTCGTACCTGAACCTGGCCCGCGTCTACGCGATCGAAGGCGACCGGGAGAAGGCGCGTCAAACTCTGCTCGCGCTCTTGCGGCAGCATCCAAACCACCCGCAAGCTCAAAGAGCGCTAGATGAGCTGAAATGATGCCGCGTTCCATCATTATCGACACCGATCCTTCGCCCGACGATGCCGTTGCAATCCTGGTAGCGTTGGCATCGCCCGAAGAACTCGATGTGCTCGCAGTCACCACCGTCGCCGGCAATGTTCCCCTGCTGTTGACTTCGAAGAACGCGCGCAAAGCTCTGGAGTTGGCACGACGAACCAGCACGCCTGTTTATGCGGGCGCTTCTGCCCCGCTGATTCGACCGCTGATAACCGCTGAGTACGTGCATGGCCGAACCGGTTTCGACGGCTACGAACTACCCGAGCCCACTATCCCGCTTGCCGCAGGATTTGCGCCTGAAGTTATCGTCGATCTCGTGATGAGCAGAAAGCCCGGCGACGTCTCGTTGTGTTGTCTGGCCCCGCTCACCAACATTGCATTAGCTCTGGCGAAAGAACCGCGCCTGGCCACCCACTTGAGAGAAATCGTACTCATGGGCGGCGCTTTCTCCGAAGGTGGAAACGTCACTCCAGCGGCCGAGTTCAACATTTATGTGGATCCCGAAGCAGCCGTGCGAGTGCTCGAATGTGGCGCCCCAATCACCATGATTCCGCTCGACTGCACGCACCAGGCGCGCACGACCGCGGTTCGGCTCGACAAGCTCCGGCGCATCGGCACGCCAGTAAGCGAAGCTTTCTATCATCTGCTGAAATTTAATAAAATCTTCGATGAGGGAAAGTATGGATGGGACGGCGGTCCGCTCCATGATCCGACAGTCATCGCGTATCTTCTCGCCCCTCAGCTCTTCTCTGGTCGCAAGGTCCACGTGGCAGTCGAACGCACGAGTGAGCTGACGCTCGGTATGACAGTCGTCGATTGGTGGTCGGTGACCGGAAAGCCCGCCAATGTTCAACTGCTACGAGAGATCAAAGCCGATGAGTACTTCGACTTGGTCTTTGAGCGGCTCGCACGGCTATAGATGAAAACGCTATGTCCATCCTCGTATCTCGCTCTGCTCGTGATTGGGCTGCTTAGTGCTCTCGGTAACGCGGCAACGGTGGAGGGCTACGTTCGCGACAGCGCCGGAACTGCGGTAGCAGCTGCAGTCATCCGAGTTCAGCTCGAAAACGATGGCCTCAAAAACAAAGGCCCTGCCGCAGACGTCCAGACAGTTCGGGCCGACGCCGCCGGCGCATACCGCTTCTCCTCCCTGCACAAGGGAACGTATACGCTGCATGCAACGGGCAGTGCGCCTGGCGAAGCCGTCGCCGGCCCGTTCGTTCTTGGGGAGAGCGAATCGAAAAAACTTGATTTAGTCCTCCGAAACGCCACCGCGTCAGCCGAATTTTTCGATGAGCCGAAGTTCACGGTTGCGGGCGTAACCGAGCACGCCTACGTCGGCGGTCATGGTTCCGATGCGGTCGTGCGTTCTGCCGAAGCGCTCTCCAAAGCGACAAACGCCTTGAGCAAGCCGCCGGCTACTCCCCCCGCCTCGAACGCGAATGAAAAACAACTACGAGTCAAACTCGAGCGCGAACAACGAGCCTCACAGGCCGATTCAAGCAATCCCAGCCTCCATCACCTGATCGCCAATGACTACGAGCTCCTGAATCAGCCTCTCGAAGCGGTTCGCGAATACCAGCGCGCGGCCGAGTTAGACCCTAGTGAGACCAATCTTTTCGACTGGGGAACCGAGTTGCTGATCCACCGTGCGCTGGAACCTGCTGCGCAAGTTTACGCGCAAGGCAACCGCCTGTTTCCACTCTCTTCGCGCATGCTGCTGGGCTCTGCTGTAGCGCTGTATGCCAATGGCGATTACACTCAAGCCGCCCGCCAGTTCTTTGCGGCAACCGACCTCAATCCCGCGGATCCGGGCCCCTATCTTTTTCTCGCGAAAGTGGAAAGCCCGGAGATCAAGAACGCCGCCGGGTTCCGGGAACGCCTCGCCCGATTCGCCAAGCTCGATCCGGAGAATGCGTGGGCGAACTACTACTATGCCCTGTGCCTCTCGAACGATGCTGAAATGCTAACAAGCGTGCAGCTCTTACTGGAAAAAGCAGTGCGCCTCGATCCCAAGTTGTCGGTCGCTTATCTCCAGCTAGGCATGCTATTCGCAGAAAAGCACAATTATCAAGCGGCAATCCCCGCCTACCAAAAAGCCCTTGAAGCAGACCCTCACTTAGAACAAGCGCATTACCGTTTGGCCCAGGCTTATCGCGAAACAGGTGACGCTCAAAACGCGCAAAAAGAGATTGCGGCCTTCCGACAATTGTCAAAGACTTCGGCGGGAGAACTTGAGCGTCAGCGTTCGGACTTGCAGCAGTTCGTTGTGTCTTTGAAAAACCCGTCTTCGAAGTAGCGTCCCTGAAAACATGTTTGGTCCTGCCGCGATCAATCGCACATGGTCGGCAAGCCGGGACTTCTGGCCAGCGAGAACAATGTTGCAAGTTGCGGCGCTGTCACCCGATCGGTAGAGAGCTCGAGAGACGGCAACTCCCCTTCCGAAAACCATCGCGCTCCCGATGTTTCTGCTGTTTGCGGAAGGAGTTCGCCACCTTCGACTTCACATTGAACGAACGCTTTGTACACATACCAAGGCTGAGGAGGATGAGCATGCTTCCGCTTATCTAAAAGAGCCAACAGACGCACCGGTTTAACAACTAATCCAGTCTCCTCTTGAGCCTCTTTCACCGCAACCTCAAAGGGTGTACACCCAACGTCAGCCCATCCACCCGGCAAAGTCCATCGGTTCTGATCGACTTTTTCCTGAACCATCAACAGTTCGTCTGTTCCCCTGAATACAACTGCTCTGACATCCACCTTTGGGGTTTGGTAGCCCGTTTCAGAAGCAAATAAGCGAATGATCTTCTCGTACGGCTCGTCCGTGATTTCCTGGAGCAATTTCGCGCTTAGCGATCTTATCAACTGATAGCGCTCGAGATCATAGACGTTTGTTTGATATGCGATTCCAGCTTGAGCGATAGCCTGCAACTCTTGCGCAATCGCAAGTAACCGGGTTGAGCTTTTCAAATCTCATAATCCTTTCTAACGGGCTGCAGGAGTCGGCGCACGCATCAGATCCGCAAACATCTCATAGAACTTTTCTTTGTTCAAGTCCAACTGAATCTCGACGGGCTGCCCGACGATCTTCGGCGCATTCTCAGTCGAAGCCGTGAGCGTATTTCCGTAACCAGCGCCCTTATCGAGATCCACGCTCATGTATCTCGTCTCTTTCTTCGTGATGAGGGTTGCATCCATCCAGGCCGCGGCCGCCAACTCGTCCCACATGAAGTCCGCCCCCGGGCTGGTTTGGTAAAACCGCTCCACATACTCGCCGGCAGCAGTTTTGCTTGAGCCGATACGCTTGGCCAGCGAAGGACTGAACCGTGCCTTGATCGAGACATCGGTGGGAGTACAGACGATCCTCTTCCAAGGTGCGCGTAACACGATCTGCGCCGCTTCCGGATCGAACCAGAAGTTGAACTCGTGCCGGGGATTCTCCGCAAATTCCGGGTAATCGGTATCGGGATTGAGGCTTCCGCCCATGAATATCAATTCACGAGCTAACTCGGCAAAATGTGGGTCGAGCGAAATGGCCAGCGCGAGATTGGTCATCGGACCGCCTTCGTAGATCGTCACGTCGTTCGGATACTTGTGAACCATTCGAAGGAGAAAGTTCACTGCATTCTCTTCGGCCGGCTTCGTTTTGGGCTGTCCTTCCGGCAATGGTGGAACGGCAAACGGCTCGTGCCACCATCGGTCGTCCCAGGCGCCCTGATAAGCGACTTTGCCATAACGCTGCTCCCATAACCTTGTCTCCTCCCGAGTTCGCACAAGAGGAAAGGCGGCGCCGCTCATCACGGGGATATCTGTGCGGCCGATAATTTCGAGCAGCCGAAGCGTGTGCGCTAGCTCTTCGTCACGCCATTGATCTCCGCTGACGATCGTGATCCCAAGCACTTCCACTTGCGGGGACTGGATCATCAGCAATAGCGTTTGCATGTTGCTTCCACCCGGTCCGGAAGCATCCTCGTTGATAATCACCTTGCGCCGTGGCTGCGCGTAAACCAACAAGCCAGCCAACAACGCGAGCACGACAAGTTGCCGCGACCTGTGAAACAAAGCCATACATCACAGGTTATCTGTTTGCCACGGCAAACTTAAAAGACGAGCTTCAGCGCAAACTGGATCACCCGCGGATTACCCACCGTCGTGTTAATGGCGCCGAACGTACCCGAATTCACGTCAGCTTGCGGTGTCCCAAACTGGGCATGGTTGAAGATATTAAAAAACTCCGAACGGAAATCGAGCCGCGTTCCCTCACGTGGCAGCATGAACTGCTTGATGAGCGAGAAGTCGGTATTTATGAAATTAGGCCCGGACAGCGGGGTTCGCGAAGCATCGCCTAGCTCTCCAGAGGCGGGCAGCGAAAAACACGACGTATTGAAAAATCGACTGAGCGTCGATGGACCGGACATCGGATTGCACGTCTGGTTCGGCCGGTTCAAGCTGTTTCCGTTGTTCTCGAAGTTGACACCGGACTGATTATTGCTGTCGATGATGAAAACCGGAAATCCTGAAGTTGCCCTTTCAATGACCGTCACCTCCCAACCTCCGAATACCTGATTCATAGCTCCGTTAAAGGAACTTCCGAACCGCTTGCCTTTCCCCACTGGTAATTGGTAGATCAGACTCCCCGTGAAAGTGTGATTGAGGTTGATCTGCGATAGCGCCCAATCCAATTTTTGCCAGTTTGGCAGCGGATAGTACGTGGCGCCCAACAGCGACCCAAGACCGTCGGTGAAGCCGTTGTCGTAAGCCCGGGCATACGTGTAACCGATCAGCGCGTAAAGTCCCGATCTTACGCTCTTGGTCTCTGCCTTGATCTGAAGCGAGTTGTAGTGCGCCCGTCCGATATCGCTGATATTCGAAATAGTGGAATAGGGAAATGCAGGGTAGGGCACACCAAATGGTGCACCGTTCGCTCCGCAGCCGAGGGTATAACCGGACACCGTGCCGCAAGCAGCGGGCGAAGTCACATTGATATTGTTGCCATCGATCAGGATATGAGAACTGCGAGAACCCGCATAGCCCGCCGTGAGCACGACGTGACCTGGCAACTGGTGTTCCACGTTGACATTGAACTGCTGCACTTGGCCGAGCTTAAAATTCAGATTCTGCGATTGAATGGTGCCGGTAAAGGTAGCTGGATCCGGTGGCGCAGTGAAAATCGGAAATCCGTCGGACGCGCTGATCGCCCCTGGCGTCTGCCCGTATCTGGTTGAGCACGCCGCGGTCGCAAACGTACACCCGCCACCAAACGCGAACTGATCGGACTCCGCGTAGAACGGAGGATTCTGCCATAAGCCCTGCGCCCCTTGGCTCCATGCGGAATCGTGGAAAATGGCGTAGCCGCCACGAACCACTGTAGCCGCACTGCCAAACGGCTTCCAGGCGACGCCAATGCGCGGCTCGAGTGCGGTCTTGTCAAACTTGATGCCGGCCGAAGGTCCCACACCGTTCTGGCCCGGGATCAGAAATGTGCCGGTAGCAGGGTCGAAGTTCGACTGACGGTTCGCTGCTTCAGTAATAGGTGTAGTCAGAACCCACGCCAGACCAAGATTGAGCGTCAAGCTCTTGCCCACGCGCCAATCGTCCTGGATGTACGGGCGATAGCTCTTCCATCGTCGGCCGATCGTATTGCCATTGAACGTCTGATCGTGAATCGCCAGACTAGGCAGGCCGAGCACTAAATCTGCTTGTGGCTCGCCCGTCCAGGCGCCGCTATAGATCCAGTACCCGTCCGCAAAGCCTTCCGTTCTGATGTTCATCTGGTTAGCGCGGATCGCTCCGCCCACTCTGATATCGTGGTTCCCGCGAACCATATCGAGCGAATCGGAGACCGAAAACACATTTGTGCCGCCTTGAAACGGCGAAAAACCACGATCTCCTAGAGACCAATACCCGCCGGACACTTGGGTCGAGGTAAGACCACAGCTCTCGCCGCCAAGATTCGCACCAGGAATGCCGAACGCAGCGGATATGCAACTGCCAGTCCCCTGCGAAGAAATGTAGTTGAAGATGCGATTGTAGCCGCCGCTAAGCTGGTTGACTGTGTTGGGCGAGAAAACGTGGGTCTCGGATGCGGCTGCATTGCGCCCATGATTGAGAATTCCTTGATTGCTGCCGAACGGATTGGCCTCCGCGAATCCCGGTGAACCGCCAGGCACAAAAGAGGTCGCTTGATCGTAGCTGAAGCGTGCAAACGCGTAGTCCTTAGCCGAAAAATTTTGATCGAGCCGTCCGTCGAACTCACCCTCGTTCAACTTGCGTACCGGCTCATTCACATAGTTGTAACCAAGAGCCGCGTTGTTTGCGTTAGGCAGCGGATATAGATTAATCATCTTTTGGGTGATCGGATTAAGCAGATTAGCCGGAATCTTGTTGCAATTGACGCCGCTCGGCTGGCTGCCATCCGGACTCGCCGGCAACGCATTCCCCGCGCTGTCGCATTGAAAAGCTGTGTTGCCGGACCCGGTCACGTTCGGATTCGTGATAAATCCGGTTCTCGGATTGCCGAAAGCATCGTTCGTGAAGTCGCCGTTACGCATCGCCACGCTAGGAAGCAAGCCGGTAAAGGGAATGCCATGCCGCTGCATCTTGTTTTGAATATCGGCGAAGAGGAATGTCTTGTCCTTCTTGATGGGAAGTCCGACTGCACCCCCAAACTGATTCAAGTTGAATTTTTCCGTCGAACTGGCAAAAAAGCTTCGCGCGTCAAGGTCCGTATTTCGAAAGAACTCAAATACCGAGCCGTGAATCTGGTTCGTTCCCGATTTGGTCGTCACCAACACGGTGGGCCCTGCGCGAAAACCGAATTCCGCGGAATAGTTGTACGTAAGAACTTTAAACTCTTGAATGGCGTCGATCGAGGGCAGGATCGAAATTCCCCCACCCGTCAGCTCGTTATTATCATTGCCGTCTAGCAACCAATCGGTGCTGTTCGCCCGCGAGCCGCCTACCGAAAGCGAAAAGGAGCCGCGCGCGGAGACCTCGCTATCCGGGCCGCCATTGAAAAAGCTGTTCGGGTTGGTCTCTTGAACCGTGCCGGGCGTGAGCGTTGCTAATTGCACGAAGTCGCGCCCGTTTAATGGAAGCTCCGCCACTTGTTGCGAGGTGATCACCTGACCGAGTGTCGGGTTCGACGTCTCGATAGCAACCGGGGTAGCCGTTACCTCGACATTCTGCTGTACGGTAGCCGGTGAGAGCGTAAAGTTTAACTCGCGTTGCTCATTGGTCTGTAGAACGACGTCCTTGGCCTCTTCGGCGCGGAAGCCGCTGATCTCCGCGCGAACCGTATACGTGGCCACCCCAAGCAGAGGAATAACGTAGTGCCCCGCGTTATCCGTTCGTGCATCGCGCACAGTCCCGGTCGCCGGAGCTGTGACTGTCACCTTCACTCCCGCCACGGAGGCACCGGTCGGATCAGTGACCGTACCGGAAATCGTTCCGGTCGCTTGGCCGAAAGCGAACGGCCCGGCCCCGATCACAAGGCAGCAAGCACCAACTGCTAGCAGTAATCTCTTTGCAATCATTCATCTCTCCCTGCAACGTCCACCGACGAGAGGGTCGAACTAGGACTCTGAAACTTCACTCCCGGTGATTGGGACCAGTATCCTAGGCTATCGATGTTCGTGTCAATCGTGCTTCGGACTAATACAAACTTCTAAAACGATTTGCGGGCGGCTTCACCAGCGGATTTTCACTTGTGGATAACGAGCGAACGCCGGATCTGCTGTGACAAGCGGAAGATTTTCTACTATCGCCTGTGCTGCAATTAGCGGATCGAGGGATCTTTATGTTCCTTCAGCGATGGAAGTCCTGGGAGGGCCCGAGTGTGTTCCAAAGACGCGAGCAGCGCAGCAGCCATGAGTGTTCCGTTCCTCACCGGCAGCACCAAACTTACCTGGATTTCAGCTCATCAGCCAAATGCGCCAGATCCGGGAAAATGTCGCCTTTGCGAAAGCCGCAAACATCAATTTCGAACGCCATTTGCTTCACGTATCTCTCGGGAATGGTGATATGCGTCAGGTATCGTTCATGTCCCTGCCGCTTATTGAGTGGAGTTTTGTCGGAGTGAATCGTAAAGCAGCCTTGTTGGACGAACATCCTGATGTCTTTCTCGGCAGCCATAACCGCGAGCACTCTGTTGTTCTCGGAAGTACGATCTGTAAACGCTGGGTTCAGCATCTGCTCACACATATGAGCATCGATCGAAGGTGTAATCTCTCCGAAGCCTTCGATGCTGTTCAAAATATGCGGTTCTAAAATCCATACGACCGCATCCCGGGGAACTGCGGACTTGTTATAGATGTACTCTTCGATTGCGAAATAGCAGGCGATCAACGGAGAGCGCGTCCAATCCAGCAGCCTCGTTGGGAGCCCATAGTGCTGCATGAGACTAAGCCAGGTCGCGCCGTCGTCGTAATGCGGCAGTGTCTGGTGTCTTGTGGCAGCTCGAGCACGAAACCGGTTTGTAAAATTTCGTTCGGCTTCGGGATTATAGTTTCGCCAAACGCTGGGCGAGACATCCCAATCGGCGGAACGGTTTCCGCGGAACCAGAGAATTTTATTACTGGCTTGAACTCGGCTGCTGATCAGGCGAATCAAGTCCCCCACGCAGCTCGCGCGTCCACCGGACTGATACCCGTCATGAAGCAGGTCGACCTCTCGGTTGATGTTCTCAAGCATCCAGCTGTTCGTATGCCTATCTTACTGGGATTGACGAAAGCATGGCAATCCGTGAACAGCAGGCACGAGCAACCGTGGTGCGATGGGCATGGGGCAGCAAGACCATATCAAGAGAGTTCTAAGAGATTTGCAGGAGGTCTTAAGCGGTAGATAGATTTGGAGCCACCCGCCGGGATCGAACCGGCGACCCTCTCATTACGAATGAGATGCTCTACCAGCTGAGCTAGGGTGGCTCGAATCTTCCTTGAGTGTAGCTTACCGCTAATCACGTCGCTACTCTAGAAGTTGTAACAATTCCGTTGCCGGTGCCTGCTTGCCTGAACTTCCCGAAGTCGAAACTGTTGTGCGTTCCGTTGCCCGCCATATCACCGGCCAGCGAATTCGTTCTGTTGCGCTCTCCTCGGCCCGCGTTACTCGCGGCAACCAGCAGGCAACTATAGCTGCGCTGACCGGGGCGAAGATCATCGGTGTCGGCCGCCACGGCAAGCAAATTCTCATCGATCTCGATCGCGGCCTGCTTTACGTGCACCTTGGTATGACTGGCAATTTGCTTTGGAATGCGACACCGGGCAAATATTCACGCGCGGTTTTCGAGCTGGAAAACGGTGTCCTCCTCTACAATGATATTCGCCAGTTTGGCCGAGTGGAGTTCTACGAAAGCGCGCCGGCACATATCACTCGTGTTGGCCCGGACGCGTTGAAGCTCGACTTTCCTGCCTTTTTGGTCGCTTTGAAGAAGCGCAAGGGTCCGATCAAACCGTTGCTCCTTAGCCAAAGTTTCTTGAGCGGCGTTGGAAATATTTATGCGGATGAAGCTCTTTACGCGGCGCGTATTCATCCCCGTGCGCGCGCTTACCGGCTTTCGGAAACACGGGCTAAAGAGCTGCACGCCCAGATACAGCAGATCCTGAGACTCGCTATCGAGCACCGTGGCTCATCGATCTCGAACCACGTCGACGCTTGTGGAGAACCCGGTGAGTTTCAGCAAATGCACGCGGTTTACGGCCGCACCGGCGAACCATGCCTACGCTGCGGTACACCCGTCCGGCGAATCGTGTTAGGCCAACGCGGCACTCACTATTGCCCGCGCTGCCAGCGTGCTTGAACGATAGGTGGCTCTGATTCGGCCGAACTTGCCTGCCGAATAGCGTCCGCCACTTCCACGACGTTTTTCATCGCCTTTACGTCGTGCACCCGGACAATGTGACTGCCATTCAGGATGCAGGCAGTGACCGCGGCGGCGGTCGCGAACTCGGTACCCTCCGCATCGTCTTTTCTCAAAAACGCTTTACGCGAAGGGCCGACGAGAATAGGAAGATCGAACTCACGAAGTAAACCGAGATTGGCGATGATCTCGGCGTTTTGTTCCCTCCTCTTGCCGAATCCTAAACCAGGGTCGATCACAAGCTGATGCTTTTGCACGCCTGAGTGACGCGAGCGATGGATCGAGGCTTCCAGGTCCGTAGCGATCGAGCGCATCAGGTTCTTGATCGGCCCGAGCCGGTTCCAAGTCTCGGGCGTGCCCCTCATATGGTTGATGATCAGCCCGGTATCGTATTTCGTTACCACTTTCGGCAACTGCACGTCGAGTAGAACACCCGATGGATCGTTGATGATTTCCGCACCATGTTCGATTGCCTTCTCAGCTACACCGGACTTGTAGGTGTCTATGGAGATCGGAACGCTCAACTTTCCTTTTAGCCTCTTGAGAACCGGAACCAGTCGTCGAAGCTCTTCCGCCTCGGAAATTCTTTGGGAACCCGGTTTCGTGGACTCGCCACCGATATCTATGATGTCCGCGCCCTCTTCTTCCAATTCGACGGCGCGCGCAAACGCCCGGTCCGGATCGGAGTAAACGCCTCCATCCGAGAAAGAATCGGGCGTGACGTTCAACACTCCCATCAGCAGCGTTCGTTCGCCTAAGACGATTTCGCGCTGCTTCAGCTTCCAGTGGTAGCGTTTGCTCATTTACTAACATGAGTGTGCCATGCGAGACACTGAGGGCAGATGCGCAGCCATCCGGTGGTCATAGGGCTCACTGTCGAACAGACCTTAGTTGTGCTTCGCCCGTTCGCCCGGAAAATCGGAGCTTTCGCCCGATGCTCTTGCTTTTTGCTGGAAACTCGCCACCTGTATTTGATGGTCGAGCAAAGTAGCGATCTGAGGATAACTAGTACGAAGCTGCTCAAGATATTCGATGCTTAGCTCAGGCGAACATCCCGGCCGAGCTGCCGGAACGGTGAGCCGCGCCCCATTTGAGAACGCTCTGAACATCTCCGACGACATCTCCTCAAGTAAGTCATATGTGTGGTTACCTGAGATCCCAGCGGCCCTCAGCGCCTGCTGAGCGGTTGCAAGAAGCTGCAGCGGCGCGCTGGTGGCCAGCAACTCGGCCGCAAAGTAAAGCGGTTTCGCACCCGGGCGAAGTTCAAATCCTCGGGCGTTGTTTCGCTCGAGGAATTTCCGAACTTGTCTTACAGCACTCGGCTGTCCTTCAAGTACAAACCAGCTCTTGTATTGACTTGGCACAGATGAAATGGTTGCCGTCCATGCGCCTCTGGCCTCCAGCGGTCCCAAACTCTTTGTATTGAGACATGTTTCGCACAAAACAAATAAGACACCTTTAAGCGCCAGGTCGGACGAGCAAAGCTCCTTGACTGTTCGCGGAACGCTAGCATCCGGTATTCGAAGGAAAATCAGGCCTGCCGGCTGAAGCTCTTCATAGGTTCTCACTGCATAGCCCGCACGTAAGAAGTTCGTGAAACGACGCGCCACTCTCAAGGCGCCGGCCTTCACCGGACCAAGCTCTTCAGAAAGACTCGACAAACGCAAAACTGAAGACGAAGTTGCATTACCTTCAACCACCAATCCTAGCGATTCCCGGTTCTTCATAAACAGCACTCGCTTTCAGGACCTTTACGCGATCACGGAATTGGGCAGCTTTCTCAAACTCAAATGCTTTCGCGGCCGTGCGCATTTTAAGCTCAAGCTCGACGATCAAGGCGTCTCGCTGTTCTGATGTCAACTCTTCTTGGGTCTCGCCTTCGACTTCCAGCGGAATGGTCACGTAGTCGCCCTCTGCAATGGCAACTAGACTCATATCGATCGGCTTGACGATCGTTTGAGGAATAACGCCGTTTACTTCGTTGTAAGTCCGCTGGATGGTGCGGCGCCGTTCGGTCTCTTTGATGGCGCGGTCCATGCTCGCCGTGATCACATTCGCGTACAGGATCGCGCGGCCCTCTACGTTGCGAGCCGCCCGCCCGATTGTTTGGATCAGGGAACCTCCCGATCGAAGAAACCCTTCTTTATCCGCATCGAGAATGGCAACCAGAGAGACTTCCGGAAGATCCAAGCCCTCTCTCAGTAGGTTGACTCCGATCAATACGTCGTAGTTGCCTCGCCTGAGATCCCTGAGTATCTTAATGCGGTCGAGAGTGCTTACTTCGGAATGCAGGTAAGCACACTTTACGCCGACCTCGGAGTAGTATTCAGCAAGGTCTTCCGACATCCGTTTGGTGAGAGTAGTAACCAGAACGCGCTCATTCCGCTCCACTCGCAACCGGATTTCATGAAGTAAATTATCGACCTGCCCTTTGATTGGGCGGATTTCGATCTCCGGATCGACCAAACCGGTGGGGCGAATAATCTGTTCCACCACAACACCGGCCGACTTCGTCAACTCGTAGGGGCCAGGCGTTGCCGAGACATACACCACCTGATCCACACGGTTTTCGAATTCCTCGAAGGTAAGTGGACGGTTATCTCTGGCGCTTGGCAGGCGGAAACCGTAGTCAACCAGGATGTTCTTACGAGACCGGTCGCCATGAAACATGCCTTGCAATTGAGGAACCGTCTGATGACTCTCGTCAATGAAGAGGAGCGCATCGTTGGGCAGATAATCGAGCAGGGTTGGAGGAGCTTCACCCGGCAGCCGGCCCGAGAAGTGGCGCGAATAGTTCTCGATACCATGACAGAAACCGATCTGCTTGATCATTTCGAGATCGAACATCGTTCGTTGGTACAGGCGCTGGGCTTCGATCAGCTTCCCGCTTTTTTCCAGCTCCTTGTGCCACCATTGCAATTCGTTTTCGATGCTTTGCATGGCTTGCTGCCTGGTAGGAGCGTCCATCACGTAGTGAGTTTTCGGATAGATCGGAAGCCGCAGGAAAGTCTGCTTAACCTGCCCGAGCAGCGGGTCGATTTGACTTAGCGATTCGATCTGATCTCCCCACATCTCAATGCGGATGGCATTGTCATCGTATGTAGGATAAAGCTCGATAACATCTCCGCGGACACGAAAGGTCCCTCGACGAAAATCGTTGTCGTTGCGGTCGTAAAGAATCTCTACCAGCCGGCCGAGGAGTTCCTTCCGCGTAATATGCTGGCCCTTTTCGAGCATCACCAGCATTCCATAGTAGGCCTCGGGCGAGCCAAGACCATAAATGCAGCTGACGCTCGCGACGATCACACAATCGCGGCGTTCAAACAGCGAGCGCGTTGCGGAAAGCCGCAATTTGTCCAGCTCATCATTGATAGTCGCTTCTTTCTCGATATATATGTCGCCGGACGGAATATAAGCCTCGGGCTGATAGTAATCGTAATAGCTGACGAAGTATTCAACTGCATTTCTCGGGAAGAACGTTTTGAACTCGTGATAAAGCTGCGCAGCGAGCGTCTTATTGTGAGCCAAAACGAGCGCGGGACGATTCGAGGCTTCAATGAGTTTCGCCATGGTAAACGTCTTGCCCGATCCGGTGACACCGAGCAGCACCTGGTGCTTCTCTCCATCGATCAAGCCCCGCGTCAGCTGTTCAATCGCGCTTGCCTGATCGCCTCGCGGCTTATAGTCGATCTCTAACTTAAACGGCACGACATCAGTATAGGGGCGATGCGGTCACGCTATCGAGGGAATGGCATCCGCCCGCTCGCGCTCGGCGTTGTACTCGCATCCGATCAGCGCAATGCATGAGATCAAATAAAGCCAGATTAAGAGGACAATTACGGTTCCCAAGCTTCCGTAAAAGACGTTGTAGTTCGCGTGGCCGACATAGAAAGCGAAGCCGATGGTCGCGAGTAACCAAAGCGTAGTAGCTAAAAACGCACCAGGCCAGACTCGAAGAAACCTAGATTTTGACCCGCTCTGAAGCCGCCTCGGTTCGGGCCGGTGGTTTGGGCCGAAGTAGTACAAAAGTCCCGTAACTAGGGTCGTTGTACCAAAGGCGAGCGCATAACGTCCGAGCTTCCAGGCAAGTTCAACAGGTGCACTAATGTCCGAGACACCGATCCAATGAATAAATGCCGATTCGATGCGATTGCCAAACAGGATCAGCGAAGACGCTCCCACAGCAGGGAAAGCAGCAATGAGGACCAGAAAGATTGCCATCGCTCGCTGCTGCAAAAAGGGACGTCCAGTCGGTATGCGATAGGCGGCCTGGAAGCCTTCCATGAGGGTTACCATAGCGCCGGAGCCGGCCCACAAAGAAATCAGGACCGCGGCTACCGGCAAGGAGATGGGCCGCGTACTATGCTCACGCAGGCGCGAAAGCACGAGATCTTCCGCTCCAGGCGGAACGACCTGGCGAGCGAAGGTGGCAATCACGTGCACTACCGATTGAGCGTTTACTTCGAGCAGAATTGCCGTTAAGGTCGTAAGAACCGGAAACAAGGAGAGAAGACAGGAATAGGCTGCACCCTTCGCAATGCTGAAGCAGTTGTCCTCATACGCGGCCACGAATGCCCGTCTCAGCAACCACCAGCTTCGAGCCCAAAAGCCGGATTCGATAATCAGGACTTCCGAGCGGGATTCAGATGACGCTTTCTTAGGAACTGTCGCCCCATGGGCAGGCAAGAATTAACTCCTTGCTAGTCGATCATAGCTGAACGGGTTGTTACCGTCCATCATAACTTCAGGATGTTCTTCGAAGAAGATATAGCCATCGAAGATCTCCCTTGATCGACTCGCTTCGCACAATCGAAAAATGGCGGAGGCAGGCCGCCTCAAAGCTCTCGCGAGTAAAGTTTTCATGCAAATTTCCACGTCCCCGTGTGATCTGCCGAAACATGGGATCCTCTTTGGCTACGTATTCGATTACCAGGTAATCGGTCGTAAGCTCCGATCCGAGCCGGATGATTTCATTCAGCGGGATTCGCTCCGTAACTAGCAGGTGGTGGAGTGTCGCCAGCATTAGCACCAGGTCAAAACTGCCCGAAGCTCTTGAAAGAAAGCTTGAGTACTCCGCATTGCGCCAGCCGGTGGCGGGCGTGGGCCTAGCGAGATTGACCACCAGAGGCAAGATCTCGAGGTGTTCTTGGGACGCACGACGCCAAGTGGTTCCCACGACGACAGGGTCTATATCGATTCCTACGACTCGTGCACCGGCTTTGGCAGCAAGAACGCTAAAGTGACCGGTATTACATCCGATATCGAGCACCGCCTTCGGCTTGATTTCAGCAAGTGCTTGCTCGACAGCATCGTTCTTCTTTTGAAACTCCTCGCCTGAATAACTAAGGGTGTTCATGTAGGAAGCCCAGTGCGACGTTCGAGCACTTGCCGGAGCTGCCCTCTTGAGCGCGCGACGTAGCCGCCGAAACTGGGATTGCAAAATAAAATCAGCTTTTTCCCGATCGGAAACCGTTCGTTTCTTATAAAGCGTTTCCCCGGACGGCTCATGCTGCTTCTTGAGCCAAGTAGGCACTGAGACTTCGGTAAGGAGCGGGGGCGTGAGCCGACGAAGCCACCCAAACTGCGCGTACACTTCTTCAGGCTCCAGACCGTGGGCGCGAGTAATGAACATCTGATCCAGCCCAGTTCCGAAACGGCTCTGCATAAGAAGGGGGAGCAGAAACATCCGTATAAATTGAGCGTAGGGCAGCCAGATATAGTCGCCGGGTTCGCGCTTTTCGAACGAAAGTATGTCGACGAAAACCGGCTCGGCACCCCGAAACAGCACGTTATAGGGGGTAGCATCCTTCAAACCGTAGCCGTGAGCTAATGCCGTCTCCGCTACATCGAGCGTTAGCAGGCCTGCCGAGTACAGCATCTCGGCTGGCCATTCATACACGTAGGAAGGGAACCAGATCCGGTTATGTTCGAGAGTAATCCCGCCCGGACCGAACATTTCGAGCAGCGACAGCCTGTGGCCGCTTAGCTCCGTTCGAACCTCCTCGAAAGGGATTTCTTTCGAGGTAACTAGCTTCCCTTGGTCACTTAGAGAACCGGCGACACCCGAGGCGAGAAACTCTAAAGTGTCAGCGGCAGCATCGGCTGAAACTTTACGAAGAACTCTACCATTCAGAAAAAAAACGGTGCCGGATGGGTCGCGGAAGGAAGAAAGTTTCTCCTGCTCCAACATCTACACGTCGCGCTTTTCCTTACCGCGATTCCGGAATTTGTTGAAAAAGCGTCGAAGATAGAACGTCGAACCGAGAAAAGCGGCCGCGATTGATTGCCAAATTAGGGTACCCGTGCCTGGATCGATATATGCAAAGATATGCGACATTTTTCCCTATTATACAATAAAGTTACAATTGCGTGACGGTCCCGCTGCCACCGCGTTCTATCCTCTTCAGTGAGGAAGGTTTGGAGTTGCTGACCCCTGGGTCCTAGGCGTACGGTCTCTGGCGCTCAACCACATGATTCATCACAATTTAATAATGGTTCGGGTTAGCTGCTGAAACTCTTGAGACTGGGGCCGCACTATTTAGCGTCAATGATCTCCCATCCACTAAAACTCAGGAAGAAGTTAGTCGCGGCGACATTTCAAACGCTGCAATCCACAGGCTTTTTCCAGCTGAGGGCAAATTCTGCTCGTCGACGCGCTAGTCTGCTGATCCTCTGTTATCACGGCTTAGCTTGCAATGGAGAAGAGGTTTGGCGGCCTGACTTATATATCACCCCGGAGCAGTTTCGGGGGCGTCTTAGCCAACTGAAAGAGATGGAGGCCTCTGTCCTGCCGCTGGATGAGGCGCTTATTCGCCTTGAACAGGGTTCTCTTCCTCCGAGAAGCGTTGCCATTACTTTCGATGACGGATTTCACGATTTTTTGCAGGCAGGAGTTCCCGCGCTTAGCGAGTTCAAATACCCGTCCACGCTATACCTAACCACCCACTATTGTTATCATCCTCGCCCGATCATAAGTCTGATCCTTGATTATGTGCTTTGGAAGTCTGGCGCTCCGGCACTTACTATTCCACAGTACGGGATATTAACTCCGATAGCGACCGGCGATCTCTTCCTTAGACAGGAGGCGGTCGCCAAGATCCGCACTTTCATGGAAGAGCGGAACATGGATACCGCTGCAAAGGATGAGGCGGTACAAGAGCTCGCGGCGCAACTCGGGGTCCATTACGGGGAGATCCGGAACCGCAAAATAGTGCGGGTACTCGATCCCGAAGAGGTTAGAGTTGTCGCGAAAAGCGGAGTAGATATACAACTGCATACGCATCGTCATCGCACCGTACTCGACCATTCGCTTTTTATAAAGGAGATCGTTGACAACCGAAATCGGATCACGGAACTAACGGGCAAAGTACCGGTACACTTCTGTTATCCGAGCGGTGTGTATCATCGCGAGTGCTTTTCGTGGCTGCGAGAATGCAACGTGAAAAGCGCAACAACATGTGACAAGGGAATGGCCCTCCCCGATTCGAATGTAATGCAACTACCGAGAGTCCTGGACGATAGTTACATGGATTCCGTACGGTTTGCTGGTGCGATTGCGGGAGTGATTGTTTAAAAACACCAGAGCGGCCGAGCATCAGTACAAACGACGATCAGTATAAGGACGGACGAGACGTTCCGCCGAGCAGCGACGAACTCACGTTCGCAATCGTGTGCGTGCCTTCATGACCACCCCAGGCGAACAGCAGATCGATCACGGGAAGGCCGCCGGCGTGAACGGTAAGACCTGCTGCATAGCTGTGAGCCAAGTGATTCCATCCAAGATCGCCTCGGGTGATAGCAACCCGTCCTTCATCGACCATAAACTTGACGCCTATCGGCCATTTATAGATGGAATGTTCGAAGCTCCCTCGCAGGAGTAGTAGATTAGGGCCGCGAAAGCGATAGTCCGGATAGCTTGGAAGCAGCGCCGTGCCGTTTATGTCGGAGCCTCCTACCGTCGGATCGAAATAGAACGGCACGGCATGACCTTGTGGCACATAAGAACCTGTATAGAGAAAGCGCAGACCAAAACTACCTTCCAAGTTGCGGCTGATTGGCGCGCAACTGGGAGCGTTCACATCTTGCGAACAACTATCCGGACCATTGAACTCCTTCGGAAGCAGCGAACGAGTTCTACGGTATAGCGGGAACTGATGCGAAAGATCCGCAGTGAAGCGGCGAAACGAGTAACTTGAATTTCCAGCAACCCACTCCTGGAAGGCCAGCGAGTAGTTCAGGCGGATGTAGCCTTTCGCAAAGCTGGGGCGAACACGGATTCCCTCTCCGAATTGCGCAAACGCAGGTTGATCCGTTAAGCCGGGAGCGGTTGCTTCTGTATAAAGCTGCTCAATGGACGGACTGGTCTGGCCATGATTTCCGCTGAGAGCGACAAACCTGCCGTTCGCTTCTCCGAATAAAGACACATTCAATGGCTTCCAGATGGGCCAGACAACATTGCCGCCTGCTATGGTTTCGCGAATACCGAAGTAAGAACGCGCGCTATTTGGTGTACCCTGCCCGAGCCCGAAATAGGTGACTTTATTGAGCGACGTATTCTCCGCGTAGACGTGAAACACAGGCATTTCGTCGACTGTCAGAGTCCGGTGTGTTTTAGCAGCCTCGGAAGTACTAGGCGTGATCACCGAATGGCGAATGAGAACTGCCGTCATGTAGGTGCCCGCCCGCCACGACCCGTTTGGCGTAGCCACTGCATCTGCGTTCCAAGATAAACGCCAATTTTCGTTGGGCGTGTAGTGGGCTACAAACGCCGGTCCAAAGCCAAATCCGTTCCCAGGAGCAAGACTGCCGGCGGCGATATGCAGAGGATGATCCGTGAACAATAACTGGGCACAACCGCCTATGTAGCCGAAGTTAAAGGCTGGGTTGAGGCAGCTGGCTTGAAAGTTTTCACCTTCATGGCGAAAATCTGCAGCGAGCTGAGACTCATTCTGGGCCAACATGGGCGCGGCCAGCAGCAGGCAAAGGAGTTGGGCTCCGGGTTTCACGTTGCTGTTCTCATACGGCCGGCACGGCCGCCGCTCTTGTGAATGGCCTCGGTTACCTTTCGGATATACGCACTGGCTTGGCTTTCCGTGTGGATCAGGTTGATATCCATGCCCGTCCTGTACTGTTCGGGAAGCTGCAGGTCCGCTTCATGGAAATGATGCACTTGCGCTTGAATAAGCAGGTTGCGCGAGAGCGGACGCTGCGGCTTGTAGCTTTCTCGATTGGGTTTGGGAACGTGGATGATGTTATCCGGGGCAGCCATACCTTGTTCTCCTAAACGTGAAAGACCGGACAATCGGAGTCGGGGCGCATGGTGTCCGACAAGAGATCCAGGAAAGTGTCCGCTTTTTGTTCTCGCGGCGACCGATCCGGGTAATCGCCGATAAAAAAGTTGGTCGCGGTGGCCGGTATCGATGCGTGTTCGAAGGTCCGTCCAGCAACAGGATCCTCGGGCCCGGGAACGACGGTTGCTTTGGGGATCCACGGCGAAACCAGAATGGCAGGGACGCGTACTCCGAGACGATCGAAGGCAAAAGTCAGTCCGGGCACGCCAGTCTTATCAGGACCAGCCGTGAAGCCGTCCGGCGGACAGGCAGGAGGCGGCACGTGATCGTAAATTCCGCCATGTTCGTCGTAGGCGATTAGCAGGGCAGTTGATTTCCATACAGCCGGGTTTTGGCGAATGGCATTGTAAACGCTCGCGACGAAGACTTCCCCTTGCTGTACGTCGTGGTCCGGATGCTGATCGGACGCAATCGCCTCGCCTCCGTCATCACCCTCGTGATCGGTGTAGTTCGGTTCGATGAAGCTGTATTGAGGGAGCGCGCCGGACTTGCAATCTTCCAAAAATTGATCGTAGGTCCCAAAGAGCTTCGGCTGGTTTTGAAGCAGGTTCACCACTTCCATCGTCGAGCTTGCCTGATCGTAGTAGTAGATTTTTGCGGCGTGTCCGGCCCCGATCAGCCGCTCGTAAACGCTGAGATATTGCTTGCTGTGATAGAAGACGTCCATGCTTACCTGGCCGAAGGAGGTTCCGTAATGGGCGAAGGCACGGTTGCAAAGCGTGGGCCCGGGAATGGATGCAAACCAGCCGTTGAAAACCGCGTAGCTGCGCGCGAGTGTGGTCAGTACTGGAAGCTTCTCCTGCGGGAAGTAGTACATGATCTTCCGCGAATGCTCGACATCTTTTCGCTGGTCATAATAACTCCCGACGAAGCCTTGCATCGTGGGCTTGGCGGGCGGCCCCGAAGCTCCGTTGTAAAGCTGTTTATGAACGGCGGGAAAATGGTGATCCGGATCGGGATCGAGCTGGGATTGAAACTCCGCAAGGGGCTGCACCTTCGCGGGTTCGTTCGTTGCGTCTAGATTACTCTCGCTTCCTGTGAGACCGTTGATTCGTTCGTCCACTGCCTTGAGCGAGCCGAGCATGTGATCGAAAGATCGGTTCTCCATCATGAGAACAACGAGATGCTTCAAATTTTGTAGTCCGGCGGACATAGTTCGTGTTGAGCATTGTATGGAAGACGATCAACGCTTGGCAACCGAAAGGACACTGCACGTTTCATGCCATCGATGTATTGTTCGCGAAAAGGTGCGAGATCTCGCAGACCGGTTAGTGCGAATCTCAAACAGATCCCGAAAGACGCTATTCGGCAATCCTTCTGGTGAGCAGTGTTATCTATTTCTTGCAATCTCGGCAGCCGTCGAGATTCAACTATCCTTCGGCTGCTGTCCTCTCATTACAAGCGCAGCAGTCAAACTAAGCGCCGCACCGAAACACAATCAGAACGTAGGCGCGGCCATGCTGCTCAGCACGGGTCACCCATCGTGGTGCATGAACCTGCGGAGTTTAGAGAAACCTTGCATGACGGCATTCGTTGTCGTAGATAAGCTCTGACATCGAAGTTGTGCCGCGTCTTACCTTTTCATCTTGGCGATATGCACATCGAAACCGGTGTTGGGCAGGAGCGCGGTCAATATGAACGCCTCGAAATCTTCTCCGGTGATTTCGGTGTTGCGGTAGAGCCCGGGTTCGGTCTCGACGCTCTCATGCTTGGCCCCAAGGCGGTCGAGAAATCGTTGGGCTTGCTCTGCCCTGGGTGTAAAGCCGTAGCTTGTAGGGCGTACGCCGCCAGAAAGAGATTCGGCTGCATAGGAACGGATGAGCTTCGGCCAATACTTCTCAAGAAGGGCTGAACTGGCGAAGACATCAGCCCAGATTAGCTCCCCTCCGACCGCGACCACGGCCCCGACCGCCTTCTCGGAACGTAGGCGACTGGAAAGCTCCGCGTATGAGCGCTCGATGGGAACGGCGATGGTTTCGATCTGCTGCTTCACGGAGTCACTCTGCATGGTCGCGGCGTAGGAGGAGGTAGACTGCAGGGCTCGCAAATCCAGCGACGGGGCGCCGGCTACGAACGCGGCTCGAGATTTAGCGACCTCCTCCCAAACCTGTTGCTGATCGTTAACCGCCATCGCTTTCAAACGAACGCTCGGCTGAGCCATGGAAAAACCCATAGCTCGAAATCCGGCGGAAGTCTCGGTCCAACGGTGCGGCTCGACGCAAAAGACATCCAGCGAAATCGGTTCGCTATGGGCCGGAATAATGCGATCTTTCCCGACGACGCGGTCTTGTTTGCCGCCCGTGACGATCTCGCCCGCCAACAGAAGGAGCGGCCGGCCGGAGTTGTTGACGATCGCCAATTCATTCACTCGCGCCGTACTGCGACGTGGAACCGGAAAGGGTCGTTCATCCCAGATGCCAGGGGATACCGGCCGAGGACGGATTAAACCCGTAGACTGACTTAGTTCGGTCACGACGACCTGCCCCGAGCGGATCCCTTCATCAAGCGTCAGCAGGGTAGCCGTCTCGAAAGAGGTTCCAACTACCGGATATACAGCCAGGTTCCCTTTGATTACAGGGGTTAGAACTTTGTAGCGGACCGACTCCTTTGTCTGGCCAGGCGCGTGTGTGCCCCAGAAAAGAAATCCAGCGACACAGGCGGCAGACACGACTCTCCCGGTCTGGTACGAACGACCATTCATAAGAACTCCTCCAAATAAACTTGCTTATGCTGCAACGTTTTGTTGCTGCGTTTTCGTCAAATGAACGATTGAGCCAGAGTTTCTTGCGAAGATTTTTGCAGGGCGGCAGCAGCGCTGAATTTGACGCGCATTCGGCGCGCTATGAAAATTGCGCTGCTCGAGACCTGGGATTTTCTTCGGCCGAGTTCAGTGAGCTACTCGCCGACATCATCTGTCGATCGCTTCCAGAGGGGTCCAGCCGTCAAGCTCGCGAAAGATATCTCGACGGGTTACGGCTTGACGATCTGTTACTGGCCCGAGCCTGTGCGCGCGGATCTGCCAAGGCTTGGGAGCGCTTTCTCGTGCTCTATCGCGAGAAGCTCTACCGTGCGGCAAGGTCAATTTCACCCGAGGAATCAACCGCACGTGAACTGGCGGACTCACTATACGCAGACCTGTATGGCATGAAATCAGCAAGCGATGGGCTCCGCGTCTCCAAATTGAACTCCTACACCGGCCAGGGGTCGCTGGAAGGTTGGCTCAAAACAGTGCTGGCGCAAGAGTACGTGAATCGATACCGGAGGGAGCGCAAATTCGTCCCTTTCGACGATACTCGGGAAACCGACGTTGAGTTTGGGCCCGTTAAGAACTCTCCGGAACCTGCTTACGAGAAACTTGCAGCAGCAACAGATGCCGCTCTCGTAGGGCTGTCTGCCGAAGCACAGTTTTTGATGGCGGCCTATTACCTGGACGGGCGGACGCTGGCCGAAATCGGGCGGATACTTGGCGTGCATGAATCGACGGTGAGCCGCAGACTAGAGAAGATCACGTCAGGCTTACGAAAGCAAATCGTGAAGGAGCTTTCGAGGATCGGTGTGTCGAGAGACCATGCCGAGGAGATGCTGGCGATGGATGTCCGCGACCTAGAAGTGAACGTTGCGAGTCGTTTGGCGCAAGGAAGGCGAGGCGAATCGTTCTCTCGTTAGCCCGCCGAATCAGAAATGGAACACTTATCTAAATTCATGCGAGGGAGGCTGATGCTTTTACAGGAGCGACCAGGCGATCACCCGGACGCTAACCTGCTATTTGCATTCATAGAGCGAAAATTGCCGGCCAGAGATCGCGGCATTGTCCTGACACATCTTGCCCGGTGCTCCGATTGCCGGGACGTGGTCGCGCTCGCGTCTGCCGCGGATCGAAGTCAGACTCGGGAGCACACATTGGCGTCTGAACGCACTGTCGGTTGGTGGATCTGGCGCTCGGCCGGGCTTGCAGCAATCGCCTGTTTGGCAACTGTTGTTTTCTGGGCGCCCGCTTGGAATCCGAAGCATGCTCCCGCACTCGAGTCGAAAAAGGTACTCGTAGCGAAGAATCCAAAAGCCGCAGAGCTTCGATTATCGGTCGAGCCGTCAAAGTCGACTCCGCCCACAGGACAGTTGGCGAGACAAGCTAAGGCGCGAGTCGCGAGCGCTCCCCTGCCTCGTCCAGCTCCCATCAGGGCGGCTCCTCCATTGACCGACGCGTGGCCCGTGTCCACGTCGGACGCAAAAGAGGAACAGAGAGAATTGGCGTCGCCTTCGCTCGATCAGCTGGCGATTCGGAACTCAGGAGATGCACCCTTTCCGCCGGTTTCCCAAGCGCAGAGCTTCGTGTCGGGCGGAGTCATTCAACCCCGGTTAAAGAGCATGGCAAGCTCGCTGGCCAGCAAACAGTTAGCGGTCGCGCCCGCCAGGAGTATTTGGAAACTCGATGTACCCGGCACGCTCCAGAAATCCGACGATGGCGGCCAAATATGGCACACGGTATTGGTGCGGAACGGAATCGAGTTTTATGCTTTATCCGCCACCGGCGCGCATTTATGGGTAGGCGGAGCGGGTGGCGCTCTATTTCACTCGGCGGACGACGGACTTCATTGGGCGCAGGTGACCGTTGGAGACGGCGACACGCGCTTATCGGAGGCAATCACCAGAATCGATCTACACGAAGATCAAGCGGTGGAGCTGAGAACCGCATCGGGAAGCGAGTGGGTAAGCGTAGATGGCGGGTCACACTGGCACCCGAAGTAAACTCCGCGTAAGCGCGCCGGACTACCGGGCAGGTACGGGCGAGACGGCCGGACTTGGCTGACGTGCGGCATTAACAGAGCGCACACCGAAGAAGACGTTATCTTTTGAGATCGGCAGTGTTGCGGCATGATTTTCGCCGGACCCGGTATCGCCGAACGCGCTTGAGGGAGCAAAACGCTGCCAATCGGAGGCGGTGGTCACGCGCCAAACGATCTCAAATTGCGTGCCTTGGGGCGCATTATCAGGGCTCTTCCACTCGAGTGTTGTATTGTTATCGAGATTTTTCGTGACGATCTTGACATCACGTGGCTCCGGAGGCGCCATGGCGAGCGTTGCCAGCGTCGAGGCATTCAGCTTAGCCACATTTGCCACATAAGCATAGTCGACGAACTTTAATAAGTCTCCGTACTCGATCCCTTTCTCCGTTCGAAGATTTTGATGCTGATGATTGAAATCTTCGCGCCATTCGGTAAAGCGAACAGCCGGAAAACCCTCTTTATTAAAGGAAGTATGATCTCCGCCTCGCAGAAAGCGGTCATGCCGAAGTTCTATCTGGGCATGGAAGGCAGGCGCCGTGTACGTCTCGCCCGTCTGCGCAATGGCGCGCGCAAGTTGCCGGGAGGCCGAATCGCTAACCGCTCCGAGCGCCTCGATCTGCGTCATTTGTTCGGGACTGGCGGTGGCCGGAATGCCTTCAGAAAAGACGCGCACAGCCGACTTGTCCTGCAACGTTTCGCCCGGAGTCGTGTTACCCCCAACAATGTCGTTATTCAATACGGCCTCGAGTTGCCAACCTTCGTCCTTGGCCAGCTTCGCTAAATGCGCGCTGCCGATAAGGCCCTGCTCTTCGCCCGCCACTGCCGCAAATACGAGGGTCGCCGGAAATTTGTGCTTACTCAGAACTCTTGCGCACTCGAGACTGACTGCGACCCCGCTCGAGTCATCGTTAGCTCCCGGCGCGGCACCATGCGTATCGAGCACGTCTGTATTGCGCGAATCATAGTGACCCGTTACAAGATACCGGCGCGCCGCCTGGGATGGATCGGATCCGCGGAGCACCGCATACACGTTCACCAGGGTCGTCGGTTGAGGAACGCGCGTCTGCACAGGAGCAGTAAAGGTATCGCGCTTTACCTCCAGGCAACCACCGCAAGCCTGAGAGTAAATTTTGAACTGACTTTCAATCCAGTCCGCCGCAGGCAAAACGCCGGTACCTGCTTTAAGATCGGTTGTCATGCTCGAAAGCGTGTTGCGGTTGTTGAAACTTACGAGTTTTTCAATGGTCTGCCGTATCGAGGCTTCGGAGATCTGCTTCAGAGCGGACTCGATTTCCGCATTCGGTTTAGGAGGCGCAACTGGCTCGCCCACTTGGAGAAAATCTTCGTTGTTTGCTGTGACCGCGGGAAATGAGTTCGTTCGGCAGAAAAGGGACAGAAGCACCAGAAGACCCGCAACTTTGGTTCTCGTCACCCCTCCACTTTACGGGAACGTAATATCGCATTTTATCGTTCAGCGAACAAACTTTGGCCGGCCAATCCGCACGTAAGTACCAGGTGAGAAATAAACAAGCGGCTCGCCGGTCGCGCCAGGCAGGCCGGAGTTTTCAATTACGTTCTGATCGAGACGCAAAACCGTGGCAGAGTGGAGTGGCCAAGGCGCGTGATCCACTTCCGCAAATGCAAGGCGACTTCCAAAAGACGTGTACAGCCGGAAACGTGCAGTTAGAAACCGTTCCTGTTCGTTGGCGGGTTTAGGTGATCCGATTTCGATGGCAATATCCGCTTGGCCGCTACCAAAATGCCGCCGGCTTCGGTATTCGACTTTTCCGGCAGTGTGCCGAAGGCTCATTTGAGCCCACCTATAAGGCAGCCCATAACAGAGCCGCGCCGCCAGAACAGCCGCGAGACGATCAGCTTCCAGCGTAAAGAACCAGATGCCACGCTCTCCATCCGGGCCACGGACATAGGTACGGACGTTCATCTCCGGAAACCGAGAGATCCAGGGGAACGCTGGAAAGCCTGGAGGCCTCAACCCACTTAGCAGAAAAGGAGTGAGCCCCACCCACGCTGCACCATCGAACGTATCGAGCTCAAGGCCGGGAGGCAATAACGAGGAAATGATCGCCGGCGGATAGCGCCAATGCAGAAACGTGATACGTTTCCACCACTGGAACATCACGGGCCGGCTCACTGCGCGAGGCGGATGCTCGCTCATGTGATCGGGCGCGGATGTGAAACTCGGATGCAACAATTATTTTGATGGTCCCACGTTTCGATCAAGGCATGTCAGGCCGAACAGCGGCGTAATGCGGAGATACTTTGGAAGTTTACTTGCTGTTCTCCTCATCGCGAGCCATCCCGTTTTGGCGTACTCGGTTCAGTCACATGAACAGCTTATTGACCTGAACTGGAAGCGCACCATTCGGCCCTTCCTACTTCAGCACTTTCCGCATACAACCGAAGCAGAGTTGGAACGCGCACACGCATTCGCTTACGGCGGCTGCGCTATCCAGGACCTTGGCTATTACCCGTTCAGCAATCAGTTCTTCAGTAATCTGACACACTACGTGCGCTCAGCGGACTTTATTCGGTATTTGTTCAGGGAAGCAAAAAATCCGGATGAGCTTGCGTTTGCGGTCGGGGCACTTTCACATTATGTCGGCGACACAACCGGGCATTCCCACGCGGTGAATCCGGCCGTGGCCGATGAATTCCCACGACTGGCAAAGAAGTATGGGCCATCGGTTACCTACGATGAAAATCCGCACGCACATGTGCGCACCGAGTTTGCGTTCGACGTTAATGAGATCAGTAAACGCCGGATGGCTCCTTCCGCATATCTGCGGCATGTGGGACTCAGCGTTCCGAGCCGGCTACTTGCGCAAGCATTCTTCGAAACGTATGGGCTCGACTTTGAGCATGTTCTCGGACAACGCCGGCCGGTCGTTCGCGGGTATCGTTTTGCCGTGCGCAGCTTTCTGCCGAGGATCGCTTATGCGGAAACGGTTCTACACAGAAACGCATTCCCGCCCGATCAGCAGACCGAAGCGTTTCGTTTATTCGAGCGTCATCTAGCGGATGCGGATTTCGAGAATGGATGGGAACCCTACCGCAAGAAGGCTGGGATCGGAACGCATATGCTCGCTTGGACGATTGCCATTCTGCCAAAAGTGGGTCCTCTTTCCATGCTGGCAATTCGCGGACCTTCGACTCAGACGCATGAGCTCTATCTCGAAAGTTTGAACAACGCGACGGAAGCTTTGCAGCGGCTGCTCACGACGTGGAGCACGAGCGGGGCTTCCTTGCCGAACCGGGATCTCGATACCGGGGATAGGGTACGGCCTGGTAGCTATCGCTTGACAGACGAGACTTACGCCAAGCTGCTGGACACATTAACGCACGATTCACAGCGTCCTTTGCCGACGGGGCTGAAACCGGTAGTGTTGGAGTATTACGCGGATCCGGCGGCCCCGATCAGCACGAAAAAGAATGCGAAAGATTGGGCGCGGGTGCAAGAGGAACTAGCTGTGCTGCAGAGGATGGATACTGTGCCGGATCGCCGGGCAGGCGGCTCTCGATAGCTGACGTTTGTTGCTACCCGATCATCCACTTCGTCTGAATCCAACCCAGGGAGACGGCTGTCATCATCAGCCCAACGATCATCACGACAGCTGGTGAGACAACCGACATCCAGCGAAACAGCGGATGCGCTCCAGTGCGCTTCCCTTCCGGCAGAAGGTTCTTTGCATAGAGCACAAGGACGCCGATGGTCATGAGCACTAAAGCAAGTCCCAGGCTGAACGAGATCAGCAACAACAAGCCTAAGCCGACACGGCCCAAAGCAATTGCCCCAAGCAGCAGGACAAGGGCAGACTCACATGGAACCAATCCGCCGCTGGCGCCGAGAGCGATTAAGGCACCCCAAGAAATCTCATCGGGCATATGGGAATGCGTGTGGCCATCGTGGCTATGGTGATGATGGTCGTGGACGTGAGTGTGTGGGTGCTCATGATCATGCGCGTGGCTGTGGCTATGTGGGTGCGCATGTGAATGCCCGTGATCGTGACTGTGCGTATGCGAATGAGAGTGGCGGGCATTACGAAGCCGCTTGCGGAGCATGAATGCACCGACGATGACAATCGAAAGGCCAGAAATGGCGCCAAGCAGTACCGTGATCTTCTCGGGCACGATATAGCGGAACAAAAACAACGTCGCTAGGCCAAGCACGAAAACAGACGCCGTATGAGTGAGCGTGACCATCGCTCCCAAGAACGCTGCATGCTTCAAAGTGCCTCGGGACCCGACAAGATAGGCGGCGACAATTGTTTTCCCGTGGCCAGGCGTTAGCGCGTGAGCCGCTCCCAAGCCGAAGGCCGCAACCAGCGCAAGAAGAATCATCAAAGGGGTAAGCTCTCGCTGATGAAGCAACTTTGAAAGAAAGTCACCTCGCACGACGGAGCCGGCCGGTGCGGACTGCGCAGTCAGGGTCGCCGGTGCAGAAGCAGGCATAGAGGGGCGCGGTTGCGGAATGGCCTTAATCTCGGGTGGGACCGAAACTCTCCCGGCAGGGCTCGCCATGGCCGTCTTCACACTCGGCTTTTGAATCGCCGGAACAGGCCGGTCGACGGTCCACTCCACCTCTGCTCGCAGATCTTGCGGAGGAGCCACCGTCGGATCAGGCGGATATTGCGTGAGCGCTTTGCTGATGTCTTTAGTCGATTGGCTTGCTTGCGTCAAAGAAACGCCGTTGCCAGAATCGATAACAATCTCTTTCCAACCGGCTCGTTCCGGAAAATTGCCGTCCTGGTATTCGATCGTCCCACCCTGAGCGTTCACGTACCCACGAATATCCAAGCGCATGATAGGCAAGTTTCCAGCCCCATCTGCAATGGTTAGCTTCACCGAATCGAACTTCGTCTTCGTTCCACGCCCGTCGGTCGTTATCGAGAGACGATCGAGCCATTCTCGCGACTGCCGCGCCGCACGCCCGTCGAGCTCCGGCTGCGGAGCATTACGATCCAATTGCCAGCTGCGCAGCAACTCGAATGTCGGGATCTCGGCGAGATCCAGCACGTACTGCAGATCGATCCCGCGGGTAGTCACGGTCAGCTTTGAGTAATGGTTCACGCTGAAGTTACCCATCGGATGCGCATACAAACCCGAACAGCAGATCAGAAGAAATAGAAGCCGTCTTGTCACGTGTTCCTTTTACTGGAGCCTGGCCGAAGCCATTTCCGTCTTCCCGAAATCGAACCTGGCGTTTAGCGAACGAAGGCGGTCGGAATACCGGCGTGCTGCGTCGTCGTCACCGCTCGCCAGCGCTATCTTACTTGCGTGGTAATAGAAAAGAGGCTCCGGTGTCCCGAGTTTAATCGCTTTGGCTGACGCAGCTTTGGCCTCGTCAGTCTGCCCGCTTTTGAACAAAACCCAGGACAGAGCATCCCAGGTATAGACGTCACCCCGAACTGGAATCTCGGCTCTCATTAATCCGAGAGCAAAATCCAGATCGCTGTTATGGTCTGCCAGCAGCAGCGCAAGATTTCGGTTCGTCTTTTCATTAGTAACCTTGCCAAGCTTCTCAATCGTTGCGATCAGATCCCGCTGTTCTTTCGCCTTCCCCGTCAAACCGGTCGCCGTATAAAGGTCTTCTAACGCACCGGCATACTCGACTAACGGCACAATCGACTGCGCCCGCTTGTAGTTGTCGATTGCCGCGTCCTTGTGGCCGAGCGACGCTTCGACGCGCCCGAGGCCTGCCATCGCCCTATGCAGATTCGGGAAAAGGGCAAGCGCAGCAGCATAGGAATCGGCGGCTTCGGGTACCTTGCCCAGCTTGAAGTACATGTCCCCGAGTTCTGCCAGACACCAAGCCGTGTTCTCCGGCACAGCATCGCCCGCCGCGACTGCATCTCGCATCAAGCCGATAGCAGCCGGTCCGTCGCCAGTCACAAAACGCCAGTACGCGAGCCGGTTGTAACTTCCCAGACCAGGGCGAAGTGCAAACATCTTTAAATAAGCTTGGCCTGCGCGATCATATTCGCCCAATTCCATGGAAGCGTCGCCCAGGTTGGCCCAGTTTCCCGGATCCGAAGGCGCGTATTTTGCCATGCTTTCCGCGCGTGCGGCAACAGTTTTGAAGTCATGCCGCTGCAGGTCAATCTCGTTCTGAAATCGTAGCGCTGTCGCATTTCCTCCGTCCTTCTCGAGCATTAGCTCAACGAGTTTCGAGGCACGGTCCAGGTAATTGAAGTCAGCCGATTCGCGCAGCTTTTGCAGGTAAGCAGAGATGAGGCCAATTTGCGATGAAACATCGTCCGGCATGGCCTGCAGCAGTCGCTGGTAGCTTCGGATGCGTTCATCCGTTGGCTCATGTGCGAGCTTTTCCGCTAGAGTGCGTGTCTCTAAAGTTCCTGACACCGGCCGTTTGTCCACTACCGGATTTGCGAGTTGCGACTGCTGGCCGAAGACCGTCACAGCCGTGAACAGCACAACTGCCGCGAACTTCATCGTACGGCCTCTTCCGCGGACTCCTTCATCGACGGACATACATTCGGACCGAAACTCGTCAATTCTTTCTTGAATTTGGCAGCCGACACATTATCGTTTGCTTTGGCGGCAATCTGAGCGGCATGGCAGAAATAATGCCCGTCTCGAATACCGACTCCCAACGCACGATCCATTTGGGTCTTCGCGTCGGCGTACTTTCCATTTCGAAAGAGCGCCCATGCATAAGCCTCCAGTGTCTTCGAGTCGTGCCGTTCGGCGGCCAAGGTGGCAGCTATGCGCAGGGCCTCCGCTGGGTCGTCTCTGTGATCTATATAGAACGAGACAAGATCGATGTTGTCGTTTTGAGCTCTCGTCATCTCGGCTCGAGCTTTGGCTTCAAACTGGTCGAAAGCTGCGGCAGCTTGTGCTTTCTGCCCGGCGCTTATCGAGAGCTTCCGCCCACTCGAAGAGATTCGCGGAACTTTGTACCTGCTGATATCTCTCATCGAGCAGTGAAGCAGCTTCAGCATATCTTTGCTGTTCTAGGCGTAACTTCGCAAGCACCGCAATCGCGAACTGCGATCCTGGGAAAAGCTTTTGCGCCTCGTTCAGCAACTCTTCCGCTTGTTTGTCGTTACCCGACTCTAATTCCAGCCGTGCTTTCTGGGTAAGAAGCCAGGCATGCTGGTCGGCATCGTTCAGGGATGTCCTCCGGTTCGCTTCATCGAGGAACTCAATCGCCCCTTCGACGTCACCGAACATCTCGCGAAGAGCAGCCGCCTTTTCGAAGCCGAGAGTGCTACCTGCACGGAGGTCCAGAATCCACTGCGCATCGCGCTCAGCTTCTTTGTAGTTCCCGAGCGCCATGTTGGCATCGACTAGAAGCCCCCAGCCTGCTATATCGTCCGGTACCTTGCTATTGAGTTCGATGGCGAGCTTAAGCGCTGCCGCAGGATCATTCCTTCTCAGAAGAATCGTCGCCTGCAACTTCCGCGCGTCATAGTTGCCAGGGGATAGTTGTAAAGAGCGCTTCAGCGCGTTATCGGCCTGATCGTATAGCGAAACATCGCCGGTATCGCGCGCCTTTCGACAAAGCGCATATGCAAGATCGTTGTAGGACTGGAAGGAATCTGGTTTGCTCTTGACGATTCGTTGCGCCGCGTCGATTCGCCGACTAGGAGGAGAGGCGGTTCCCCCAAGGTTCTGCTGCGCCGAAAGAGTACGACTCGGCAAAGCCATCAGTAAGAGCAGGGTGCAGGCGAACACATTTAGTTGAGACATAAAAAGGGCCGTTCTGTCCCTTTCAGACAGAACGGCCCGGTAAAATTAGTTGACTGGGCAGGCTGCGCCGCCACCCATCGTGCAGCCAGGTTCGCCTGGATCGATGTGTCTTCTATCGCGGCCGCTTTGAGCGAACGCCACATACGGGAACGTTTCCTGGTAGGGCACGTCGTTGCTATTTACACCGTCGCCGATCCGATTATTTGGGGCGACATTAAACCCGGGGGCAAGCACGCCAGCCACTACGCGCGCGGCGATGTCGGTAACATCGTCCGAGACTCGGCGGCCGTTCGGGAATCCGCCCAGATCCCCGCCTAGAACTCCCAATCTACTCCGATTGGGTGCGGGCGTCGGAGCGACTCCTGTATTTAGGCGGAGCAGATCGGCGATCGGTCCCTTTGGCGTGCCTGGCGCGGCAATCGGAGGAACGTATTGCACCAGTGGTAACAGATCGGTCCTCGGCGGAGCCGGAATGTTAATGCCATAGATTGCATTTAACACCCTGGCCAGCAGTGGATCCAAATCAAACTTGGCAAACTGCGAGTCATTCTTAGGCTCGCTCATGCTCCAGTAATCCTTGTAACCCGTGCCTATTATTAGTTCGTTGATCAGAGGATTTCCCATGCGCTGTACCTGCGAGAAGCCGCCACCAGAAGCTGCCTCCTGTGGAGCTCTTCGCACCGTGATTCTAGGACGATATGTTACTCCCCAGGCACCAATCGTTGCCGCCGGATTGTTCGCCGCTACTTTCGATCCAGTACGAGTCAGCATAGAGATCGGCACTTCGATAGCGATTGTATTTACGTTGTAACCCGAGACGAAATCGGGCGCAGTGTTCGTTTCGCTGGCATCTTGGGCCGGAGAAAGTACGCCACCGCCCGCCCCAACCCGGAAGTTGAGCGAGTCGAAAGCGGCGCCGAGATCGATATAGAAAGGATCGTCGACTGTGCCGGCGAAGACCTTAATTCCGTTTTCAAGCTCGTAGATCCCTTGAGCAGCTAAGGCCGTGTAATCTGGCATGGTACGGGGACCTACGTTGCTTGGTACGGCAAACAAAGGCCCGCCAGTCTGATTGGTCAGCGGAGTTCGAACACCATGCTTAATCATCGTCACGGTGTAGCGCTGCCGTAGACTCAAGCCGGCGGAACCCGCGCCATCTAGCGAAGTAATCGCGGGTGGCACAATCGGAGTTCCTGGGGCCACAGGAGGAGGTGAGTTTGCCGGAGCATTGATTCCGCTGCCCGCTCCAACGAAGGAAGTGAATACGTCCGGTGCGCGTATCTCAGTCTGAAATTGCACGTCGAAAGTTATGTCTTCCACCGCATCGTTGTCGTTATCGACTTTGATGCTGTAGCGAATGTTGTCATCGAAAGGAAAGTAATTGGGACCGTTCCCAGGTTCGAGGAACGGATCCACGTTCAGCAAGAAAGTTACTTTAGTGGGATCGTCATAACTGACGAAAGCGAAAAAGTCTGTAATGTCGGCTTTGTGATCCAGAGCCGTAATAGGTGCTTCGCGGTGGCTGGCCGCGAACCCTGAAGGTGGGACTACGATCAGCGCTGCCAAGGCAGCGCAAAGGACGGGCTTCACTTTGTAGATAATTCTCTCCACGATTGACCCTTCGTTTCTCTCCGGACTGACATCCCGTTCATAGGCGTGAAACGCAGCCCAATCGCGATAGCAAGTCCTAATGCAACAAACAAAAAACTAATTGGTTCCGGAACAGCTGTGAACCGGTCAGTAAGCGTTCCAGCTGAGGCCGAGCCTGACAATCCGCCATCTACAATAAAGTCGTTCGTTACGCTAAGCGGGCTAGCAGAACCGAATGTAGCGGAATCTTGATTCTGGACGCCGTCAAGCGTCACCAGGGTTCCTATCGTGCCTGAACACCCCGTCAATCCGTCCGGTCCAAAAACACCGCCCGCGCAATAATCTTGTACTCCTGTTACGACGCCGTCGCCCGACTCGGATGAGTTTGTCAGGGTTAGTGATGACGCTATGTACGGATTGCCAGAGATCTTATACGTGAACAACGCTTCTAGCACGCTGCCAGCATTGGCCGTAACGTCAATTGTGGTGCCAAGACCCGGGTCGAGCGCCCCTCCCGAGGGCGCAAGCGAAATTCCCGAGGGCAAAATAGCCGTTTCTCCGGTCGTTCCACTAAAAGTGACGAAATCATAGAGGGTGTTGCTGCCGATCATGCAGCCGCTCGTGCCGAGCGCAAGATAATTCGAAAGCGTGCCGCTTACGCAAGCAGGCTCAGCGGAGCATATCGCGCCTGCGCAAACCACCGCGGCGGCCAAGAAGACAACTTTCCTCATTGATTTTTTCCCCAGCTGCATTTAGCCAACACGCAGTGTGAAAGGTTCGCGATGTCTTACATACGTAAAGGTGCTGGCTCGTGGACTTAGCATATGGGAGCAACTAGGAGAAAGATAGTACTACTAGTTGGGGTCCGAGAGACCGTAAGGCGAGCCAGGTAATCAGACAAGTCTGCGCCGAAGTACGGGACTGGAGTTTGTTCCTTGCCGACTTGGCCCTATTTACAAAGTTCTCGGAGTAGTTCTACACCGGCAATTTGCTAAAGCCTGTAAGGAATTTATCGATATGGTGGGCGGCCTTGCGGCCTTCCGCAATGGCCCAGACTACTAACGATTGACCGCGACGGGAATCGCCTGCTGAGAAGACGCCAGCGACCGAAGTTTTGTAAGTCTTGTCGGTTTGAATGTTCCCGCGGTCATCGAGCGTTAGCGACAGCTCCTCTACCAAGCCAGCGCGCACGGGGCCGGAGAAGCCGATGGCGATCAGGACCAGATCCGTATCGAGATAGAATTCGCTGCCGGGAATGCGTTCTAGCGCCGGCTTGGGTCCGACGCGCACGCAGTGGAGCTTTTTCACGTTGCCGTGCTCGTCGCCGCTGAAGTGCGTTGTCAACACGTTCCACTCGCGGAAACCGCCCTCTTCGTGCGCCGCTTCTACACGCAGTTGCAAGGGCCACATCGGCCATGGGGTCGAGTGGTGGCGATCTTCTGGCGGCATGGCGTGGATCTGCATTTGATGGACGGAGGCAGCCTTCTGGCGATGGGCGGTTCCGAGGCAGTCGGCGCCGGTGTCGCCGCCGCCGATGATGATGACGCGTTTGCCGGTGGCGAGGATTTCTTCTTTCGGTTGGAACCGATCGCCTGCGCCGCGTTTGTTCTGCTGGGTGAGGTAATCCATGGCGAACTGAATGCCTTTCAGTTCGCGGCCGGGTATCGGAATATCGCGGTGCTTCTCTGCACCCACAGAAAGCAGTACGGCGTCGTGATCGCGGAGTACGTCGGAGGCCGGGATCGTCCGTCCGACGTGAACATTGGTTTCGAAGTGAACTCCTTCGGCGAGGATCTGTTCGAGCCGGCGGTCCACGACTTTCTTTTCGAGCTTGAAGTCAGGGATTCCGTAGCGGAGCAGACCGCCGATGCGGGTCTCTTTCTCGAGAACGGTCACGGTGTGTCCGGCGCGATTTAGTTGTTGGGCCGCGGCTAAACCTGCCGGTCCCGAGCCGACCACGGCCACACGCTTGCCTGTCCGTGTGCGCGGGGGTTCCGGCTGCAGCCAGCCCTCGTGGTAAGCCTTGTCGGCAATGGCTTGCTCGACTACACGGATGGTTACGGGCTTGTCGTTAATGCCGAGCACGCAGGACGCTTCGCATGGGGCGGGACAGATGCGGCCTGTGAACTCCGGGAAATTGTTTGTGGCGTGAAGGGAACGACTCGCCTCTCGCCATTTGTCTTTCCAGACGTAATCGTTCCAATCGGGAATGAGATTGTTCAACGGACAGCCGGTATGGCAGAACGGCACACCGCAGTCCATGCAACGGGCAGCCTGCTTCTCGACGCTCTTGTCGGAGAAGTCCTGATAGACCTCGAACCAGTCATTTGCTCGCTCGAAAACGGGCCGCCTGGTAGGCGTTTCGCGATCGTACTCCAGAAAACCTGTGATCTTGCCCATCGGTTACTACCTTGCTTGCTGCCCTGCAGCCGCTGTAGCGGCTTTGGTGAGAAGAGCGGGGGGCTGCTTCTCATCGATCTTGAGGGTTTCCTTTAGCTTCAAAACGCGCTTGTACTCGTGCGGGTGAACTTTAACAAAGTGCTGGAGGATTTCGGGCCAGGTGTCGAGCACTCTTCTGCCGAGCGGACTTCCGGTGCAGTCCACATGCTTGCGGATCAGGCTTTCGAGGAGGCGGACCTCGCCCGGTTCAAAGATCCGTTCCAAATCTACGCCCGCTTTGTTGCAACGAACACGGCTGAACTCGCCCGTGCGGTCGAGCACGTAAGCAAGGCCGCCGCTCATGCCGGCACCGAAGTTGCGGCCGGTCGCCCCGAGCACAACGACGGTTCCGTTGGTCATGTATTCGCAGGCGTGATCGCCGACACCCTCGACGACCGTAGTGGCGCCTGAGTTCCGGACGGCGAAGCGCTCGCCCGCGACTCCGTTGAAGTAAGCCTCACCGCTGGTTGCGCCGTAGAGAACTGTGTTTCCGACCAGGATGTTTTCTTCTGGCGCGAAGCCTGAGTCGCGTGGCGGAAAAACGGCGATCTTGCCACCCGAAAGCCCCTTCCCTGTATAGTCGTTGGCTTCGCCTTCGAGCGTCAGGGTAATACCCTTGGCCAGAAACGCACCAAAGCTCTGGCCGGCCGATCCTTTGAAGCCTACCCGAATGGTGTCGTCGGGCAAGCCCTTCGAGCCATACTTACGAGCGACTGCGCCACTCAGCATGGCGCCAACTGCGCGGTGCACGTTACGAATCGGCATCTCCATCTCAATGGGCTTGCCGCTTTCGATGGAGTCTTTGGCCTGGGCGAGGATGCGGTGATCGAGAGCTTCCTCAAGCCCGTGATCCTGGCCGATGAGGCAGCGCCGGCCTACGCGGCCCGGTACCTGCGGATTGCAGAGGATACTCGAGAAATCGAGACCTTTAGCTTTCCAATGATCGACGGCAGGGCGCATCTCGAGCATGTCGACGCGGCCTACCATCTCGCTGACGGTGCGGAATCCGAGCTTCGCCATCCACTCGCGGACTTCTTCGGCGATAAAGAAAAAGAAGTTGATGACGTGCTCCGGGGTGCCGTCGAACTTCTTGCGCAGTTCGGGGTTTTGCGTCGCGATACCGACGGGACAAGTATTTAGATGGCACTTGCGCATCATGATGCAGCCAAGGGCCACGAGCGGAGCGGTGGAGAAGCCGAACTCTTCGGCACCGAGCAAGGCAGCGATCACGACATCGCGGCCTGTCTGCAGTTTGCCGTCGACCTGGACGCGAATCCGGCTTCGGAGATCGTTCATGACGAGGACCTGCTGCGTCTCGGCGAGTCCGAGTTCCCAGGGAATGCCGGCGTGTTTGATGGAACTCAGCGGGGCCGCCCCGGTGCCGCCGTCATAGCCGCTGATAAGCACGACGTCGGCGTGAGCTTTCGAGACACCGGCCGCGACTGTGCCGACACCGACCTCAGAGACCAGCTTGACCGAGATGCGAGCCTGCGGGTTTACGTTTTTCAGATCGTAGATGAGCTGGGAGAGATCTTCGATCGAGTAGATGTCGTGATGCGGCGGCGGCGAGATCAAACCGACGCCGGGAATCGAGTGGCGTACGCGGGCGATTTCCGCATCGACTTTGTGGCCAGGTAGCTGGCCGCCTTCGCCGGGCTTCGCACCCTGGGCGACTTTGATCTGCAGATCGTCTGCGTTGACCAGGTAGTTGGCGGTCACCCCGAAACGTCCGGAGGCAACCTGCTTCACGGCGCTGCGTTTCGAATCACCGTTGGGCAGCGGGATAAAACGCCTCTCGTCTTCCCCGCCCTCACCGGTATTCGAACGAGCTCCGATGCGATTGGTCGCAATTGCCAGGGTCTCGTGCGCTTCCGCGCTGATCGAGCCGAACGACATGGCGCCGGTCGCAAAGCGCTTGACGATCTCCGCCGCCGGTTCCACCTCTTCGATCGGTACGGGGCGCGGAATCGTTTTGAGCCGCAGCAGGCCGCGCAAGGTGTATAGATTTTCGTTCTGCTCGTCGGTAAGCTTCGAGTACTCCTGGAAAGTTGCGTAGCTTTGCTGACGCACGGCATGCCGCAGTTTGCTCACTGTGAGCGGATTAAGGAGATGACGCTCACCCATGATGCGGTATTGATACTCGCCGCCGGTCGCGAGCTCGGTTTCGGTGTCCGAGACGGGCCGGAAGGCGAACTCATGCTTGGCCATTGCTTCGGCTGCGAGCACGTCGAGCCCTACACCTTCGATACGCGAGGCGGTACCCGTAAAGTACTGTTCTACGAGTTGCTTATTCAGACCAATGGCTTCAAAGACCTGGGCTCCTCGATAACTTTGCAGGGTAGAGATGCCCATTTTCGAGAACACTTTCAACAGGCCTTTATTGACAGCCTTGATGTAGTTCTTGAGCGCGACCTCGGGAGTAATGCCGTTCGGAAGGTCACCACGATTGGCGAGCTCTTCGATGGTTTCGATAGCGAGATAAGGATTGATTGCGCTCGCGCCGTAGCCGATGAGCAAGCAGTAGTGCATCACCTCGCGGGGCTCGCCGGATTCGATGATCAGCGCAACGCCCATGCGCGTTCCTTCGCGCAAGAGGTGGTTATGAACGGCCGTAAGAGCGAGCAGGGACGGGATCGGAGCGAACTCCTCGTCGATTCCGCGATCGGAAAGAATAAGGAGCGTGTAGCCTGCCTTGATGGCAAGAGAAGCCCGTCGGCAGAGTCCGTCGAGAGCCCGTTTTAGACCTCTTTCGCCCTCGCGTTCGTTGAACGTAGTGGGGAGGGTGGAAGCAAGCAGATCGCCGCGCGAGACGCGCCGCAGCTTTTCAAGGTCGCGGTTCGTCACAATCGAATGCGGCATCTTGAGTGTGTGGCAGTTTTGCGGCGCCTCCTCAAGGATGTTGCCCTCGACACCGATATAGCTGGTTAGCGACATGACCAGCTCTTCACGGATGGGATCGATCGGCGGATTGGTCACTTGAGCAAATAGCTGTTTGAAGTAGTGAAAGAGCGATTGAGGCCTGTCTGAAAGACAGGCAAGCGGGGTATCGATGCCCATCGAGCCGACAGCTTCCTGCGCATCCGCCGCCATGGGCGTGAGCACGAGACGGATGTCTTCATCGGTATAGCCGAAGCAACGCTGTCTGGTGAGAATCGTTTCGTGATCGGAGCTCTGCATTCTACTTGGCTCGGGAAGTGCGTCGAGGTTGATTTGGTTTTGCTTGAGCCACTCGCCGTACGGCTGCCGTGTCGCGAGCTGGCGCTTGATCTCCTCGTCGGGAACGATACGGCCTTGTTCGAGATCGACGAGCAGCATTCTTCCAGGCTGCAGGCGGCCTTTGTATTCGATCTCTTCCGGTTGAAATGGCAGAACCCCAGCTTCGGACGCCATGACGAGTAAGCCGGCTTTGGTGATGAGATAGCGAGCGGGACGCAGCCCATTTCGATCGAGGGTTGCGCCGATCACTCGGCCGTCAGTAAAGGCTACAGCGGCGGGACCATCCCAGGGCTCCATCAGCGACGCATGGTACTCGTAAAAGGCGCGCTTTTCGGGCGACATGGTCACGTCGGCATCCCAAGCTTCCGGCATCAACATGGCCATGACGTGCGGCAGTGAGCGTCCCGACATGGTGAGCATTTCGACTGCATTATCGAGGGCAGCCGAATCGCTTACCTGGGCTTGGATTACGGGGAACAGTTTTTCGATGTTTTCAAATTGCGGCGACGACATGTTCGACTGGCGAGCATTCATCCAATTGACATTGCCGCGAACTGTGTTGATCTCGCCGTTGTGACAGAGGTGACGGAATGGATGCGCGAGTTGCCAGGTGGGGAATGTGTTAGTCGAGAAGCGCTGGTGCACCATGCAGAGCGCGCTTTCGGTTTCGGGGTCGAGGAGTTCGTTGTAGAATTCGCCGATCTGGTTCGCGAGCAGGAGGCCTTTATAGATGATGGTGCGCGAGGAGAAAGACGGGATGTAGAAGAACGATTTCTCCCGCATATCGCTCGCGAATATTTGGGATTCCGCTCGCTTGCGGATGACAAACAGCGTGCGGTCGAACTGCTCCCTGGACATGCCGGCCGGACGTCCCACAAAGAACTGCTCAATATAAGGTTGCGAGGCCCGCGCTACTCGGCCGATTGCGTCGACTTCCACCGGAGCATCGCGCCATCCGAGAACGGATAATCCTTCCTCACGCGTGATCTTCTCGAGTAGCCCTTCGCAGGCCAAGCGCTGCTGCCGTTCGACTGGAAGGAAGCACATCCCGACGCCGTATTCGCCGGCTTCCGGCAGGGAAAAACCACAGCTGGGAACTTCACGGACGAAGAACTTGTGGGGGATCTGGATGAGAATGCCGGCACCGTCGCCGGTTTCGGAATCGCAGCCGCATGCGCCTCGATGAGCGAGGCTTTGAAGGATTTGGAAACCCTTCAAGACGATGTCGTGGGATGCGTGGCCATTGACGTTAACGACAAAGCCGAGGCCGCAGGCATCATGTTCGTTTTGGGGATCATACAGGCCCTGCTTAGGGGGCAACTGATTGGGGGTATCGAGTGGATACACTTGTAGCTCCTTCGCAGACATGGCGGGGTGAGTTTCAAGTATAGCCACTGCCAAACTATCCGTCAAATCGAAGTTACGATTCTTCAATATCGTTTTTGCTTATGGTAGAGTAGCTACTTTGTGAACTCAGCGAGTCTTCGTTTAATCCGCGATGTCGCGCACCTCAGGAGTGTGAGCAAGGCGGCGCAAGCAAACGAGATCAGTCAGTCGGCCGCCAGCCAAACCTTAACCGATCTCGAACGAGAGCTCGGGGTCAGTCTTTTCGACCGATCGACACGACCGCTCACGACGACTCAGGCGGGACGCGTTTATCTGGATTTTTGCCGTGACGTGTTGCGCCGTGAAGAGGAGCTTCATGCGGAACTGGATGTTTTCCGGGAGAAGCTGAGCAGTGTGGCACGCCTGGCCGCGATCTACTCCGTCGGTCTGTCTGAGATGTCGGAGATTGAGGCGCGTTTCAAGTCTCGATTTCCGGACGCCCAACTGGAAGTTTCCTATCTTCGCCCGGAGCGTGTGTGGGAGCAGGTTCAGCAGGGCAAAGCCGATCTTGGACTGATGAGCTATGCGGAGTCATCTCGCGAGGTGCTGGCGCTTCCCTGGCGCAAAGAAGAGATGGTTGTGGCGGTCGCGGCAGAGCACCGTTTAGCATCTCGGGATTGGATTCGAGCGGAAGAGCTCGAGGGGGAAGCTTTTATCGGTTTCGACGATGATTTGCCTATACAGGGCCAGATCGAGCGGTATTTACGAGATCATAAAGTTGCAGTGAGTATGGCGCTTCATTTCGACAACCTGCAGATGATTAAAGAAGCAGTGGCGCATGCCGCAGGCATAAGCATCCTACCGAGACGGGTCATGCTCGACGACATTAAAACAGGAAGGCTGGTAGCGCTGGGGCTTGAACCAGCCGAGTTAGCCAGGCCGCTGTATATAATTCACAGACGACGCAGAGTGTTCAATATGGCGACGGCTGGGTTGCTGACACTTCTCAAAGAAGAAGAACGTTCGCACGCGGCCTGAGCATCCAAAGCTAAATGGCTGATCTCTACATCGGGCAGCGGCAAAGGCGCGGGAACCTGCTTTTTGTCGTGATCGTGCTGTTCGCAATTCTGCTGTGTTCACGGTATATAGCCGGAACTTTGATTGCTTATGAGTGGTGGTCGGAGCTGCATCAGCTTGATACCTGGTTCAACCTGTTGCTATACGGAACCGGCCCGGTTGCGTTAGCTTCGATTCTGTTCTTCGCTGCGTTCTTTACTGCTTTCAGAACGGGATTCGGAAAGCAATTACCCGGTACTCAGCTATTCGGCTTTTTAAAACCCGCTCTTTTGACGCGCATTGCCATCCTAGTTTTCCTTCTGCTCGGAACCTTCGCGGCTAACGCAACTGTGGACAGCTGGACGGTGGTGCGCTACTTCGGCGGGCTCCATCTCTCCTCGGCCGGAACTCCCTACGTGGATCCGATCTTTAGAAAACCGCTGAACTTCTATTTTTTTGGACTGCCGTTTTATAACTTGCTGCTTCAAGTGGTGCTGGTCGGGACGATTCTGTCGCTTGCGATTTACTGGCTGGCGCGGAACGCAGAGCGGCTGATTCACAGGCTGCCGCCCATGACGTTTTCGACACAGGGAAATCCATTCCAGTTTGACTCGGTAACCTTCCGAGAGATCTTCGACGCGCGTTTCGCGCGGGCTGCAGCGGTGGTCCTCCTGCTGGCTTTTGCTACCAAAATTTACTTCAATCGATACGCTCTGTTGCTAGACGATCATGGCCAGTATCTTGTCGGCGTGGATTGGGTGGCGGATCACCTGATCATCCCGCTGCAATGGTTGATGATTTTTGGAGCCATCGCTGCTGCGGGATTGATTCTGGCCCGGCGGGGGAAGATAGCTCTTCTTCTGCTCCTGATTCTGCCTCTGAGATTTCTTGTGCCGGCGCTTGTTGCGGGGTTGTATGTGCGGCCAAACGAGCTTGCGCTGGAGCGCCCTTACATTCAGCATCATATCGACGCAACGCGCTCGGCTTACGGGCTAAACGCTAGGGTGAAAGAAACGACTCTGGCCGCAGCGCCGGAAAACGTGATCGACCGCGCCAAGCACGGCGCTCTACTCGACAACGTACGTCTGTGGGACTGGCGAGCCTTCCACGACACGATTTCGCAGATTCAACCGCTGCGGCCCTACGTTTATAGGGACACCGATGTCGACCGGTATACAATCGACGGCCGGCTGCGCCAAGTGTTAATTGCACCAAGGGAACTGGATATCAGTCAGTTAGGTTCAGCGAGCGGACGTTGGATCAATACCCATTTGATGTACACGCATGGCTACGGGATCGTCATGGCGGAAGCGAACCGCATTACGCAGGATGGGCTGCCGATGCTGTTCATCAAAGACGCGCCACCCGTCGTAGCGGCTAAGACACTGAAGTTCACCAAGCCCGAAATTTACTACAGCGAAGTGGCCCATGAGCCCGTCTACGTGGATACTTCGCAACAGGAATTCAATTATCCGTCGGGGGCGCAAAGTCAGTACACAACCTATGCAGGCAGCGGCGGCTTCCCGATCTCATCGCTGCTGATGCGAACAGCTGCTGCCGTCTATTACGGCGATTTCAACGTCTTGCTGACCTCGTATCTAACCGATCACAGCCGGATGATGATCCACCGGTCGATTGAGAATCGGCTACACAGACTGGCCGGGTTTCTGAACTGGGACGGCGACCCTTACATTGTTTTGACGGACGCCGGCAAGCTGGTCTGGATGGTGGATGGCTACATGGTTTCGAGCGCGCATCCCTACTCGCGCGAACTGTCGATCGGCGAGGACGCTCAGCCGGTGAATTACATGCGCAACTCGGTGAAGGCAACGGTGGACGCGTATACCGGTGAAGTCAACTTGTATGTTTTCGATCCGAAGGATGTTTTGATCGAAGCATACGAACGTCTGTTCCCGAAACTTTTTAAGCCAGTTTCCGCCATGCCGGCTGACCTGCGCGCCCATGCGCGGTATCCGGAGACGCTATTTAGCGCGCAAGCCGAGATTTACCGGACGTTCCACATGCGCGATCCGGAAGCCTTTTACAACCGGGCAGATCTTTGGGATCTGGCAAGAACCGCAGGCCAACAAGGCGGAGGCGCTTCTTCTGTGTCGCCGACTTATGTGGTTGCTGCACTTCCAGGAAGCGATACGGCGGAATTCATGCTGCTCACTACATTTACGCCCGCTAACAAGGATAATCTGATCGGCGTCATGTATGCGCGATGCGATGGAGAGCATCTCGGCGAACTCCAGTTCGAGGAGTTATCGAAGCAAAGCATCATTTTCGGACCGATGCAGATCGACGCGCGAATCAATCAGGATCAGACCATATCGAAGGATCTTTCGCTGTGGAATCAGCAGGGGTCGCAGGTATTGCGCGGGCAGACGCTGGTGCTGCCGATCAACAACAGCTTTCTGTACGTGGAGCCTATCTATATACAGGCTTCCCAGGCGAGCATGCCGCAGCTGAAGAAGGTGGCTCTTGCCATGGGGAACCGGCTTGCTTACGCCGATACTTATGAACAGGCCCTGACGGACTTGATTCAAGACCTAGGCGGGAATGCGCCGCCCGCCCAGCAAGAGACTGTGCAGAGCGCGGCACAGCTTCCGAGCACGCCGGCAAACGCCGCAACAGCTGCTTCACAGGCGCCGTCCAGTCAAGCTGTCGCTACTTTGCAGCAGATCAAGAGTCATCTGCAACGGTATCGTGAACTGAGCGCACAAGGGAAGTGGGCCGATGCCGGGCGAGAACTGGACGAGATTCAGCAGCTTGTTCAGAAGTAAACGGCGCGCTATGAACGACGCGACGACGGAACCGGGCAATCTTGAAAGCCTGTACCGCCGCGCGTTCGCCGAGTATGGGACAGAGGCGTTATGGAACATGCGCGCCATGAAGGATCCAACGCCTGCCGACGCTCTGGCGATCACGAAAGCCTTGCGAACGCATGGCGGGATGGAAGGGCGGCGCTTGGCGGAACAGATCGAAAGACTCTGCCGTGCCACTCACTAGCCTGCAATCCTACGTACTGCGCGCGCTCGCGGCGGAACGCAGCCTGGACAGCTATATAGCAGGCGGCGTTGCGTTGAATCGCGAAGGGCCGCGTTTTTCCGACGACATCGACATCTTCCAAGATACGGAGCTACGGCTTGAAAGCGCAGCCGCCGCCGATGCGAAGACCCTGACGAAGGCCGGCCTTAAACTCGCATGGAAAAAGGTTCAGACCGGCAAGCGGGAAGCAGAAGTCGAAGGGCTTGGCGACAGGATGCGGCTCGAGTGGGTTCAGGACAGCGCTTTTCGTTTTTTCCCCCCACAACGGGATGAGCTTTTCGGTTATGTGCTGCACTCGGTTGATCTTGCGACAAACAAAGCGTCAGCAGCCGCGGACCGGCGCGAACCACGCGACATCGTCGATCTTCTGACTATCCACAAGAACGTTCTTCCTCTGGGCGCCGTAATTTGCGCTGCCGTAGGGCGCTTCCCCGGACAGTCCCCGGAAGAAATGCTCTCTGATATCACGCGGCACAGCCGCTTCACGGCGGAGGAATTTCGCGCGTTGGCGACGGATCGACCTATTGACGTACAGGACCTTCACCGACACATTCGAGACATGATCGAGGACGCGGGACAGTTCATCAGCCGAGTTCCGAGCGCCTCCGTTGGGGTTGTCTTTCTGGAAGAGGGGAAACCCGTTCAACCCGATCTTGATGCGCTCGCGAGGTATCAGCAGCACGCCGGAGCCCCTGGCGGCGTATGGCCATCTTCCCGTGAGATATTAACCGCTATGGTGGAACGGTACAACAAAAAGCCGCATGGCACTGGCAACGAACAAGAGCCATAACCTGTCAGGTCCGCGCAAGTAGCAAGCGTGGCCGCACGATTACAACTTCGCAACAACAAGCTCCAGTCCGTCGCGCCCTGAACTAATCGGCGAAGCAAAGAGAAGAGTCAGTGATTTCAGGCGAGTACGGCGTCAAAGGATTCTGCTTCGACGACTTCGCCGCGGCCATACCGTTTGGCAACATAGCTGTCGAGGATGTCGCGAAACTCGGCGACGATGCGGTCACCACGAAGAGTCGTCGAAAGTTTGCCGTCCACGTAAACGGGAGCCACGGGAGTTTCAAAGGTGCCGGGAAGCGAGATGCCGATGTTGGCGTGCTTGGACTCGCCGGGACCGTTGACGATGCAGCCCATCACAGCGACTTTCATTTCTTCTACGCCCGCGTATTGTTCGCGCCAGACAGGCATCTGTTCGCGTAAGTATGTTTGGATCTGGTCGGCCATGTCCTGGAAGAAGGTGCTGGTCGTCCGGCCGCAACCAGGGCAGGCGGCGACTTGCGGGGTGAAACTGCGTAGGTCCAGAGCCTGGAGGATTTGCTGACTCACGACCACTTCGTCGGTGCGATCACCGTTTGGCAGCGGGGTTAGGGAAGCGCGAATCGTATCACCGATTCCCTGCTGCAGCAGGACAGAAAGCGCCGCAGTAGTTGCGACGATTCCTTTGGAGCCAAGTCCGGCTTCCGTGAGACCAACGTGGAGCGGGTAGTCACAGCGCGCGGCCATCATCTGGTAAACCGAGACCAAATCTTGCACGTTGCTGACTTTAGCGCTGAGGATAATGCGGTCGTGAGCGAGACCGTACTTTTCCGCGTTCTCGGCGCTGCGGAGGGCGCTTTCGACGATGGCGCGGCGAGTCACTTCCATGGCGTCGAGCGGTTCCGGCAAGCGCGAGTTTTCGTCCATCATCTGCGTCAAAAGAACGGAATCGAGCGATCCCCAATTCACGCCGATGCGCACCGGGCGGTCATATTCAATAGCCGCCTCGATCATGACGCGGAAGTTGTCGTCCTGCTTACGGCCGATATTTACGTTGCCCGGATTGATACGGTATTTGGAGAGCGCGCGGGCGCAATCGGGATACTTTTTGAGCAGGATGTGACCGTTGTAGTGGAAATCGCCGATAATTGGGACGCTAACTCCGAAGGTACGCAGCGTTTCGACGATCCTCGGCACCGCCTGGGCAGCTTCTTCCGTGTTGACGGTTACGCGAACCAGCTCGGATCCGGCGCGCGCCAACTGCATGACTTGATTAACGGTCGTGCTGCTGTCAGCCGTGTCGGTGTTGGTCATCGATTGAACGACGATCGGGTTGGTACCCCCGACTTGGACACCTCCAACGTTGACAGCGACCGACTTGCGTCGCAGCTGAGCGGCCATTAACGATCCTCCAAAGTTAGTGCGATAAACAACTATTGTATCTTTATGTCCGTAGATGCCGGATAACGCGTTCGGCACTGCGGAGTCAATTAGATATGCCTACATCAGAGACAGATCCGAAACCTACCGATAAGCCGACCGAAAAAGACGTCCAGAACACGCCGGAACAGGACAAAAACGTCGATCGCGATGGGGGCGAGCGGCAGCCAAATCAAGTCAGCAACGATAAGGGCTGATATGGCAACAAACCGTTTAGAGATCCTGAAGCAGATGCTCGCGCAGGATCCGAGCAATTCTTTTGCCCGGTATGGACTGGCGATGGAGTATGCGAAATCGGGCGAACTGGAGCCCGCCGTTGAAGAGTTTGAGAAGCTGCTGTCGGCGGACGAGACGTACGTTGCCGCCTATTTTCACAGGGGACAGGCGCTTGAAAAGCTGGGACGGCTAGACGATGCCCGGGCGACTTATGAGAGAGGCATAGAAGCGTCAACCCGCAAGGGCGATCTGCACACGCGGGCCGAAATCGAAGCGGCGTTAAACCTGCTTCCGATTTGAGCGCCGGTTAGCTATGGATGTTCAAGGGTGGAACGAGCGCTACCGTTCACGGGAACGGAGTGCAGAAGATCTCGAAGCGTCCGCGACTCCCCTTGTGGTGAATACCGCAAGCAAACTGAAGCCCGGTCGTGCGCTGGATCTCGCATGCGGCAGCGGGCGCAATGCGATCTGGTTGGCTGAACATGGTTGGAACGTCACCGCAGTGGATGGGGCGAGCGCAGCCATTGCCGTGCTACGTGAGCGGACCGGCGATAAGAATCTGAAGGTAGACGCTCACGTGGCGGACTTACGGAACTCCGGGTTTGTTATCGAGCGCAATGCATTTGACCTGGTTGTGATTTGTTACTACTTGCAGCGGGATCTCTTTGGGCCGGCCAAAGCTGGGGTACGGCCAGGAGGAGCGTTGCTCGCTATCGTGCACATGACCGAAGGCGATGAACAACCGACCGAACATCGTTTGAGATTGGGAAAACTGAGCGGCTACTTCAAAGGCTGGGAGATCCTCCATTCCTACGAGGGGCCGCCGGAGGACACAGCGCATCGGAGAGCCGTGGCCGAGATCGTTGCCAGGAAGCCGATGTAGGCGTCGGTTTCGTCTCAAGCACCGAGTAAGTTGTGTAGTAACTCACTTACGACCAGTAGATTACCCGGGCAGCTACTTACCGAGTTTCCTTGTTATACTCCTGACACAACCAACCGAGTCCGTTGGATCTAGTCTTCAGGGAGTGTTCCATGACTAGTTTCGTGTTCGCCGTGTCTTGGCGGCGATTCAAGTTTCCTTCCTCTCTCCTCTATTTGGGGTTGTGCTGTTGCGTCCAAATTGTGTTGGCGCAATCGACCGGCGGTATTCAAGGCACTGTATCGGACGCATCAGGCGGAGCGGTAGCTAACGCTTCCATCACAATCACTAATACAGCCACTGACCAGAGCCAGACATTCAAAACCGATTCCGACGGTCTCTATGCTGCTTCTTCACTGCAGCCGGGCTCGTACCGGATTGAAGTCAAAGCGCCGGGCCTGCAGACAACGGTGGCGAACAATTTGACTGTTGCGGTCGGGACGACGACGCGTCAGGATTTCACGCTGCAAGTGGCGAGTACGACTCAAACCGTGGAGATCCAGGCCGCGCCTCCAGTCGTCGAGACATCGAGCGTTTCGCTGGGAAGCGTCGTCAATCAGAGGACGGTCCAAGAGATTCCCTTAAACGGGCGTCACTTTGTGGATTTGGCGCAACTAATCCCGGGGACGGTAACTCCGCCTCAGAGTGGATTCTTGACTTCGCCTTTGCGCGGGCAAGGAACATCGAGCTTTAACTCCTCCGGTGCGCGCGAAGATACGGTGAATTTCATGATCAACGGCGTCAATATGAACGACATCGCGCAGAACCAAATCACCTTTCAGCCGACGGTAAATACAGTCGAAGAGTTCAAGATCGATAACTCGACGTTCAGCGCGGAGTACGGGAGGAACTCCGGCTCGATTGTGAACATCGCTACCCGGCCAGGCACGAACGCTGTACATGGAGAGGCCTACGATTATTTACGCAATAACTACTTCGATGCGCGGAACTTCAGTAATCCAGTTGGGATACCGCAGTCGCCATTCAAGCGCAATCAGTTCGGCGGAGATGTGGGACTGCCGATTCATAAAGATACGACCTTTCTCTTCCTGAGCTATGAGCAGTTGAAGCAGCGGCAGAGCGTTCCGCTATCGACACCGGTACTAAGTAGCGCCCAGCGTGCGCTGGCGGCAGCTTCGCCGAGTGCTGTGGTCAGGGATTTGCTGTCGTTTATTCCTGCCGCGAATCAAACGGGCAACGTGTTTGCGGGGAATGCGATCGCGCCGGTAGACATCTGGCAAGGAACGGCGAATTTCACCCAGAGCTTCGGGCAATCGAACCGCCTCAATGCTTTTTATGCGATGCAGCAGGATCAGCGGAACGAACCGCCTACGACGCAAGGCAACAATCTGCCCGGCTTCGGTGACAGCAGGCACGGCGTTCGCCAGTTACTGACGTTGAACGAGACGACGACGATCAGCCCGACTCTGGTCAACGAAGCGCGAGCTGGCTTCAATCGCATCCACATTGTATTTGCGGCGGCTAACACGTTGAACGCTGCCGATTACGGCATTAACAGCGGGGTGAATGCGCCGATCGGCTTGCCGCAGATCTCGGTAAACGGTGCGTTTGCGTTCGGCGGGATCAACGGTTTCCCACAGGGCCGAGGCGACGACACGATTGTTTTGTCCGATACGCTTGAGCTGGATCCGCGGCAATCACAGTCTCAAGTTCGGGGGCGAGTACAGGCAGGGCATTGCCGACAGCTTCACGCAAACGCCGGGCACTTTCAATTTCCCGAGCATCTCCAGTTTCATTCTGGACCAGGCAAATTCGTTTTCGGCAAACAGCTCGAACCGGGCATCGCGTATTTATCTTCCGGCAGTAGGCGGATTCGTCCAGGATGCGTATCAGGTGACGCGCAACTTGACGCTGACGCTGGGTCTACGTTACGACTGGAACGGCACGCCCACGGAAGCGCGCAATCGGTTTGTGGTTTTCGATCCGACAACAGTCTCTCTTGTGTACGTGGGGCAGAATGGCGGGCCGAGTTACGCTTTCAATCAGAATGCGTTGAACTTCGAACCGCGTGTGGGCTTTGCTTATGACGTTTTCGGAACCGGGAAAACCGTGATTCGCAGTGCGTATGCGATCTTTGCGGATCAACCCAATGCCGGTGTTGTCAGCGGGCTTATAAGCAATCCCCCGAATTCCGTGCCGGTCACGTTCTCGCCAACGGCATCCACTCCGTACGTCGGCTTCGAGAATGCCTATTCGCTCGCTGGCGGAATCGTATCCCCAACTTCTACGGCGCACAACTTCCGCGACGATTATGTGCAGTCCTGGAATTTCAATGTTCAGCAGCAACTCGCGAACGACTACGGAATGACGCTGAGCTATGTAGGCAGTAAAGGGACTGACCTCAATATCGCACGCAACTACAACCAGTTCGTGAACGGAGTGCGGCCGTTTCCTCGACTGTCTCTAAACAGTCCTATCGATCCCGGCGCGCCGTTGGGGAACATTACTGTCAATGAAAGCGACGCCAATTCGTCGTACCAGGCACTGTGGCTGACTGTTACCAAACGATATGCAAAAAATCTGCAGTTTAGCGGGTCTTATACGTGGTCGAAGTCGATTGATGAAAACTCGCGCAACTTCGAAGGGGTTGTTATTCAAGACAGCAATACTATTCGGGGAGATCGCGGACTCTCCGATTTTGACGCACGGCACCGGTTTGTGCTCAGCGGGGTTTACAATTTGCCATTCGCGAGAAACCGGCTGGTCAGCGGATGGGAAATATCGTTGGTCGAGACGCTGCAGAGCGGCAATCCGATCAACTTCCACACGACTAATACGTCCTTAACAGGCGCACAGACCGTGCGGCCCAGCGTAAAGGGTCCGGTCGACGTGAGCTACTATCCAGCATTCAACGGAACGGCCACTTATGTGGGCTATATAGATAATCCGCAGGTGTTTTACGATCAGGGCAAGGCGTTTGGAAACTTGGGCCGGAACGTGGTCATCGGGCCGGGATTTTCGAATCTTGATCTATCGCTGGTCAAGAACACGAAGCTGACCGAACGAATCAACCTGCAACTCCGTGCCGATGCCTTCGATCTCTTCAATCAGGCCAATTTCGGACAGCCGGGGTCGACCTACGGTACCTCGACCTTCGGTTTAATCACCGGCACTCGGTTTCCCACTGGGGATTCCGGATCTTCGAGGCAGTTGCAGCTGGCGCTGAAGTTGACTTTTTAAGGGATAACTTCAAGTGGCTTGGAGGATGCTTAGCAGTTCCCAAGCCACTTGGAAGGTTGACGAAGGACTACTTCTGAGAGGTGCTCGAGCCGCCAGTGCTCGAACCGCCGGTGCTCGAACCGCTACCGCTGCTCGAACCGCTGCCACCGTGTCGGTGATGTCTGGATTTCCCCGAGGATGAACCAGAGCCGGAGCCAGAACCGTCTGAACCCATGCTGGATCCAGAGCCCGAACCGGAACCTGATTGCGAGCCACTGCTGCCCGCACCAGTTTGACCGGAACCACTTTGACCCGAGCTGGAGCCGGATTGACCCGAACCACTTTGACCCGAGCTGGAGCCGGATTGACCCGAACCACTTTGACCTGAGCTAGAGCCGGATTGCGCAGCAGGCGCCGCTTTGGGTAGCGGCAATCCTGTTGCAATCAATGGGATCGAGGTCGCCGTGAGAACGAGCGAATAAAACACTTTCTTCATAATTAACTCTCCTTGGACGCGACATCGCGTGTTAGTGTGATGCATATGACGTGGGCTTAAATACTTCGCTAAACTACTACGTTCCCGTAGGGTGAGACTTCCGAGTTCGCAGGCTGTCTACTTTTTCACGTCATCCTGCTACTATTTCGACAATTAAGTAGTTTTGCAGTAAGCTTAGGCATGGCGATTCCGGCCAGCACTCGTCCTTCCTTGTTCGGATCAGACTAGCTCCGCCTGTAGGCGCGGACCATTGCCTGTCTGTTTTTTCAATCCTTTGAGGTCTGACCATGCTGATTGAGACAGTTGTCGATCCGACTCTGCCCAGCCTTATTACCCCTCTGCCCGGGCCGAAAGCGCAGACGATTATCGAGCGCGACAAAGCGGTCTTATCGCCTTCTTATACGCGCTGTTATCCGCTTGTCATGAAGCGCGGCAAGGGTGCGGTTGTGGAGGACGTGGACGGCAACCGGTTTCTCGATTTCGCTGCGGGAATTGCCGTTGTGGCTACCGGACATTCTCACCCGAAAGTCGTGAGCGCCGTTCAGAAGCAAGCGGCCGAGTTTCTCCATATGTCGGGGACGGACTTTTATTACGAAAGCATGGTGGAACTGGCGGAGAGGCTAGCGGCGCTCACTCCGGGCGGCGTGCCTCGGCGTGTTTACTTTGGGAATTCCGGCACAGAAGCAAACGAGGCGGCTATCAAGCTTGCCCGTTATCACACGGGCCGGGATAAGTTCGTGGCCTTTTTTGGGGCGTTTCATGGGCGGACAATGGGAGCGCTTTCGCTAACGGGAAGCAAAGTCACGCAGCGGCGAGGCTTTCATCCGACGCTGCCGGTTCATCACATTCCGTATCCAAATAGCTACCGCCGGGATACCGGAAAAACAGTCGCCGAGCACGCGCTCGACTGCGTGAACGTGCTGGAACAGCAACTGTTCAAGACCATTCTTCCCCCTGAAGAAGTCGCGGGGATTTTTGTCGAACCTATACAAGGCGAGGGCGGTTACCTGGTTCCGCCGATTGAATTCCACCAGGAACTAAGGCGCGTGGCGGACAAACATGGAATTTTGCTGATCCATGACGAGGTTCAGTGCGGGATGGGGCGCACAGGCCGGATGTTTGCTTCGGAGCATTTTGGTGTGGTTCCGGATATTGTCACGCTTGCGAAAGGTATAGCCAGCGGACTGCCGCTTTCGGCTACCATCGCGAAACGCAACATTATGAACTGGCCCCCCGGCGCGCATGCTTCGACCTTTGGGGGCAATCCGGTTTCGATCGCGGCGGCCCTGGCTACTCTCGATCTTCTGGAGGGCGGCCTTATCGAGAATGCTGCGGAGCTTGGCCGGTATATCTTGAGCCGCATTGCGAGTTGGCCTGAGCGTTTCCGCTATGTAGGCGACGTTCGCGGGCTAGGGCTGATGATCGGTATTGAGCTGGTTCTCGACCGGGATACTAAGGAGCGTGCGCCGCTGTTGCGGGACCAGCTGGAAGCGTTAGCCTTTGAGCGCGGATTACTGGTGTTAGGCGCAGGCGCAAACAGCATCCGGTTGTGTCCTCCGCTGGTCATCAACCGGGAGCAGGCGGATTTCGCGGTCGATACACTGGAGGATTGTCTCGAGGCTCTTCCACAGTAAGTGCGCCGGAGACGCCCACTGCGCGCAGTCTTGATCTGAAGTTGCTCCCGGTACTCGATGTCGGATGCGGGATCAACAAGTATCCGGGCGCGATTGGGGTCGATCGGAATCTGCACACAAGGGCAGACGTGATCGCGGATCTCGATCAGTATCCTTTTCCATTTGCGGACAGTTCGTTTCGCGAGGTGCGCGCGATTCATGTAGTGGAACACGTGGCGGATGTGATGCGGACCATGGAGGAGTTTCATCGGCTACTCGCGCCCGATGGGGTAGCGGTGATAGTGACTCCGCACTATACCGATTTCAGTTCATTTTGCGATCCGACCCATCGGTGGCACCTGAATAGTTTCTCTTTCCGATATTTCGGCGAGGATCACGGGGGATACGGCTACTACTCAGCCGTAAAATTTCGTGAGATTTTTGTAAACGTGCGCCTACTTGCTCTTTGGAGATATCTAGGCTTTGAGTTCCTGGTTAACCGATTTCGGGGTTTCCGCCGCTTTTGGGAGTTTTACCTTTGTTATGTCATTCGCGGGAAGGTCATCGAATGGCATCTAGCGGCGTTGAAGGACACAGCGGCTGGAGCATTCAGCCGAAACAACTCCTCTGGAAATTAAGCGATCGGGCGCGGCAAATCGGTGAGCGAAGGACGCTGACGCCGGAAGCCGCCTTGGGTCGTCGAGGCGAGGACCTGGCGCACCGCTATTTGAGGAGTTGCGGATATACGGTAGTAGCGCGGAACTACAAGCCGGGTACGGATTCCGAGATCGACATTGTGGCGCGTACTGGTACAACCCTTGTTTTTGTTGAGGTTAAATCCAGGCGATCGGCGGAGTTCGGGAGTCCCGACCGAGCCGTGGATCCCGAGAAGCAGCGCCATATCATCCGAGCGGCTCGCAGCTTCGTTGCGCGCTCGGGCGACTCCTGGAATCACGTCCGATTTGATGTGATTGCGATTGTTTTCAGTCATCCCCCGGCTATCTCGCATTATCGTGATGTGTTCTTCGAAGGCAGAGCCCTAGCGTCCGACTCTTAGCGCTGGCTGAGGCCGCCGTCTACCGCTAAAATCTGTCCGGTGATGAAATCGGGCGCAGTCAGGAAGAAGTGAACCGCTTCGGCTACATCTTCTGGGCAGCCGCCTTTGCGCATGGGAGTCCGGTCGATCATGGCTTGCACGCGTTCGTCCACTTCACCAAACGGAATCACGCCGGGTGCGACGGAGTTTACGGCGATCTTCGGAGCAAGGGCGTTCGCAAGCGCTCTCGTAAGCATAATGACTCCGGCTTTTGACGCGCAGTAGTGGGCGTGGTTGGCCCAGGGACGAAGCCCGCCGAGCGAGCTGATGTTGACGATGCGACCTTCGCCGAGTTCTTTCATCTGGCGGGCTGCTTCCTGGCAACAGAAGAATGTCGCCTTGAGGTTTACGTCATGGATGAAGTCCCAGTCTTCCTCGGTGATGTCAAAGACCGGAATACGAGTGAAGCGAGCGGCGTTGTTCACCAGGCAATCTAGAGGTCCGAACTGGTCTCGCACCTCACGGAATACGCGGCGGATCTCGTCGACTTTCGACAGATCGGCTTGGAAGATGGGCGCATTGCCGCATTCGGCGCTTACCTCTTTGGCTTCGAAGCGGGAAGTGTTGTAGTGGATTGCAACTGCGAAGCCGCGTTTTGATAGCTCGATCGCGATGACTCGCCCAATGCGTTTTGCGGCCCCCGTAACCAGGACGCGCTTAGGCCGAGAAAGCATGAAGGGCAGCTACAGTACTCGCGATGTTTTCTGGGGTAAGCGCTGTGGAGAGGAAAGCCGCTTCAAACTGCGAGGGCGGGAAGTAAATGCCGTTATCGAGTAGATAGTGAAAGAATCGGCTGAAAGCGGCGGTGTCGGATCGCTTGGCGTCTTCGTAGTTGCGGACCGGACCGTTTTGAAAGAAGAAGGTGATCATGGAACCGACGCGATTCACGTGAGTTCCCTTCGGCGCGGCTGCCGCTAACTGGGCGCCTGAGGCTTCCAAGAGCTGATAGACGTCCCCGTGACTCTCCAAATAGCGCAGCATGGCAATCCCGGCGGAAACCGCTAGCGGATTTCCGGACAGTGTGCCTGCCTGATAAATCGGACCTGCCGGGGCAACGCAGCTCATCACGTCTCTCCGGCCGCCGTACGCAGCCAGTGGCAGGCCGCCTCCGATAATCTTGCCCAGGGTGGTTAGATCGGGTTTGATGTTGTAGATGCCCTGCGCGCCTGCACGGCTCAGCCGGAAGCCGGTCATGACTTCATCGAAAATCAGCAGAGCGCCGTGGTGCTGGGTGATTCGGCGAAGACCTTCGAGGAAACCGGGCTCGGGCGGGACACACCCCATATTGCCCGCAACCGGCTCGACTATCACGGAAGCGATTTGGTCGCCCTGTTTTTTGAAAGCAGCTTCTACCTGGTCAAGGTCGTTGTATGGAAGAGCAAGGGTCGTGTCCGAAAAGGCCTTGGGAACACCAGCCGTATCGGGAAGGCTAAGAGTGGCGACGCCGGAACCGGCTTTCACAAGCAGCGAATCGACATGCCCGTGATAGCAGCCTTCAAATTTTACGGTCAGATCGCGACCCGTGAAGCCGCGCGCCACACGAATGGCGCTCATACAGGCTTCGGTGCCGGAATTTACCAAGCGAACCATTTCGATGGATGGAACGGCATCTATGATCAGTTCAGCCAGTTCCACTTCCCTGCCCGTTGGCGCGCCGAAGCTTGTACCGAGATCGAGAACGGAGGCAAGCGCGGCAATGACGGACGGGGGACGATGACCCAGGATATGGGGGCCCCAGGAACCGATGTAATCGAGATAGCGATTTCCGTCGACATCGTAGAGGTATGCGCCATCCCCGCGAGCGATGAAGAGCGGGACTCCGCCGACACCGCGAAAAGCGCGCACAGGGGAGTTTACGCCGCCTGGGATGCTTAGTTTTGCACGTTCGAACAGCAGTTCGGACTGCCGGACCGTCATACCCGGGTTTCGCCGAGGATCAGCTTGCGGAAAAGGAAGCTCATCAGGATCTCGTGCACGGTCGTATTCACATTGCGCAGCAGCCGGTTCTTCAGCTCCAGGTAGGGTTGTGTGCCGGCGAAGAGGTCCTGCATAATTTCGCAGAATTTGGGGCTGCGCTTCATAAAGTCGATCATGCGAGTCGGCACAGCGCCGAAGCAAATGGCTCCGCAAAAGAGACGTTTGGCAAGTCCAGCGCCATAGGTCAGGTCGAGTCCGAAGTCGCTCTTGATGATCTGGCGATAGGTCTCTGCTGCCTTGTCAGGACCTGCGTCGTTAAGAAGAACCTGACTCGCAAGATCGCCGGAACGCACAGCATAGTACAGACCTTCGCCAGTGATAGGATCTACCAAGCCGCCCGCGTCGCCCACGGCAATCCAGCCTTCGCCCGCAAGCCGATTATTCCGCCAACCACTTGATTCGAGCGCCGGGAGCATGTGGCCGTAGAACTTAGCGTCCTTGCGGCTAATACCCTTCTCCTCCATGTAGCGCTCGAGCCTGGCGCGGAGGCATTGCGCGGATTCACTTTTGCCGCAGATGCCTACCGATAAATGACCGGCGCGAGGGAACACCCAAATGTAGCCTTCGAGCTTCGGCAGGAACTGGATATCGATGTGAGCCTGCTCGCAGGGGACCCAATAACCGAGTGCATACATGGTGTCTTGAGCTCTGTATTGGGTACCGACATCTCGCAACGGGTTGCGGGCGCCGGTCGCGATCACACAATAGTCGGCATCGAGCTTGGCTGAGCGGGTCCGGATGGTCCAGCCACTCGAAGTTCGATCGAGTCCAAGAACGCGTTCCTGCGCGATCTCTGCACCTGCTGCTTCCGCGCGCCGCAGCAACATCCCATTCAGGTCGAAGCGCGAGTAGATCAGTAGGGGCCGGGACAGCGACATCTTAAATGCGCCGGACTTGGGGGCCGCCAGCAGAGTGTCGTTTACATACCGCTTCGGTGTATCGTTTTCAATCAAGTACGGATATTGCGAGTAGGCCTTATAAGTAATGCCGCCGCCGCACGGCTTCTCCCACGCGAGTTTTTCGTCGATAATGATGGTTTTTAGACCGGCATTCGCCAGTCGTTCAGCAGCGGTCGCGCCAGCAGGACCGCCGCCCAATACGGCAACTGTTTTCATCGTGCTTGCCCGTGCGGGCTATCTCCCCGGTCGGGCGCAACGCGCGGGTGAGGCCCTGCCGACATTGCATCTCCGGGCGCAGCGGAACCGAGTGCCGGGTGGCCAGGAGGCAGTTCGGTAGCGCCGGCCGCGCCATGCCCCATCCCGTGACCCTGCGAATCCCCGACTTTGACGACGACCCATTTTCCGTCCCGATCTTCCAGGGTGTAGTTCATGGTCATTCCGCTGTTAACGCTCGGATCACCCTTTGGATGAAACGCCACGGTAGCGTAGGCCAAATTTTTCTTAAAGTTCACAGCCGTGGTCGTCACATCCAGATTGGCAAGGTCCAGACCGGAGCTGGTTTTTAGGCGCTGAACGATCGCGTCCTGCACTTTTTCTTTGTTGTGCAGGCTGTCACGGCAGCTTGCCAATCCTAGTATGAGGATGAGCAGCGCGGCTGAGGGTCGTAACACGTTCTGAGTATAACCAATGAACGTGTTCCGCCTTATAGATGCACGGTTTGGACGGCTTTATAGCCAGCGTCACGAACCGAGAAGTGGTGTAATGGCTTCGACTGGCCTATGACGCTTCGAAGCTGCTGTTTTTGCGTTCTTTGTTTGCTTTTTTCCAGAACTCTTTCGGCCGCTACTGTGCCCGTTGGAACCGAGCTCGAAGTACGGCTGACCTCGGAAGTGACGAGCAATAAACCTTCGGGTACGACGGTTACGGGCGTGGTGATTGCTCCTGTGTTCGCGAACGGGGTGCAGGTAATTGGTACGGGCACCCGCCTGGCCGGGAACACTGCTGACGTGAACGCGGGTCAATTGGCGGACGGACAAACCGTCGAGAAGCCCGCGAGTCTACGCATCCAGTTCACAAAGATCGAACAGGGGGCACATTCGCAGGCGCTATCGTGCGTGTTGGCGGGAGTGGATAACGCGCGGGAAGCGGTGGACGACTCGGGCCTGATTACTGGCATAACCGCCTCCGAAACGTACGAAGCGCGCATCGACCAGGGATTGAATAAGTTGGCTGAGAAGTATCAGGGGTTCGCGCAAATCCTGACCAATGTGAAGGGTTCGATGCTGCAGAAAGTCGACGCGTCGATCGACTACAAGCCGGGCGTTGAAGTTGCCGTGAAAGTCACAAAGGCATTCAACTGGAATGAGCCTTCGAAGGGCAATGGAGTCGGTCCGATTTCCCCGGAAGCCGATCTTGCGCGGCTAGCCAACGCCGAGCCGTCACGAACCGTGGCGCTCAGTCCGCCCAAGCCGTCCGATCTGACGAATCTGATGTTTATCGGGACCAAAGAACAGATCCAAGATGCTTTCAAGAAGGCGGGTTGGTTTACAGCGGATGAGCTCAGCCGAAACTCGAAGATGAAGACCGCACAGGCGATCATTGAGGATCGCGGGTATACCGAAGCGCCGGTTTCCGTTTTGAATTTAGATGGTAAGCCACCGGACTTAACATTTCAAAAGACGAATAACACGTTCGAGAGGCGACACCATATCCGCATCTGGCAGCGTCCGGATCACTTTGACGGCAAGCCCGTTTGGGTGGCCGCCGCGACGCATGACACCGGGTTTGTTTTCTCGAAGGAGAGTAAGAACTTTACTCACGGGATCGATTCGCATATCGACATCGAGCGATCCAAGGTTAGCAACGATATGGTGTTCACGGGGGACGTGAAAGGGATTGCGCTGGTAAGCCGGGCGAGCGTTGGACCCGACCTTTCGAATGCGACGGGCGACAAGCTGATAACAGACGGCAAGATAGCTGTTCTGGAGTTCTAGCTGAGGACCGGGATTCGCGGGCTGCTCGAAACCGATCGCCGCTACAAGTATCTGGATCCGTTAATCGCGCTTTTCGTCACGGTACTGCTTCTGTCGAACATCGTGGCATCGAAGTTTTTCGCCATCGGTCCGTTGCGTGTGAGTTCAGCACAGATTCTGTTTCCCATCACCTACATCTTTGGGGACATTTTCACCGAAGTCTATGGTTATGCGGCATCGCGGCGGGCGATCTGGTTCGGCTTTTTTGCTTCGTTCATTCTGGTAGGTGTGACTTACCTGGCCGTGATCATTCCCCCGGCTCCGGAGTTCAAAGACCAGCAAGCCTTTGCAACCGTGTTCGAGCCGGTGGGCCGGATCGTGCTTGCGAGCCTCTTGGCTTATTGGTGCGGCGAGTTCGCCAATTCATTCACGTTGGCCAAGTTGAAGCTACTAACCGGTGGCAGATTTCTTTGGACTCGAACGATCGGGTCGACGGTCGTCGGGCAAGCAGTCGATACCACGGTAGTCATGTTTGCGGCTTTCTATGGCATACGGCCGACCGGCGTCATTCTCAAGCTGATCGTGTCCGGGTATCTGATTAAGGTAATTTATGAAACAGCGATGACACCCGTTACTTACGCGATTGTCAATTTTCTAAAACGAACCGAGCACGTCGACTACTTCGATTACCAAACGAACTTCAATCCCTTCGCAACGAGCGAGGCTAATTGACATCCGCTGGCGGTCGCAGGAGTTTTAAGGGAAGCTTTATTTCACGGCCGTTACGGTTGATCGTGAGCACAATCGTATCGCCGACTCGCTTCTGAGAAATCGCCCGGATGAGGGCGTCTTCCCGTTCGACGCGATGACCGTCTATTGCAACAATGAGGTCCCCGCCCACCCCGAGTTCGACGTTCCCTATGTCGACTACCTGGCGCGCTCCGAGAATACCCGCGACGTCTTCCGATGAGTGCCGTTGGACGCCCTGCACCAGCAAACCCCCTCGGGAGGGCAGGCCTAATGCTTCAGCCAGATCGCCTGCTACATACTCGGTGGTCACACCGGGCTTGGGGCGTTCGGTAACGCGGCCGGCCTGATAATCGCTGAGAAGAGATTTTGCACGGTTGATGGGCATCGCAAAACCGATGCCCATATTGGTTTTACCGAGAATGGCCGTGTTGATTCCGATGACCGAGCCACTTGAATCCAGCAGTGGTCCGCCGCTGTTGCCCCCGTTGATGGCCGCATCGGTTTGGATTAGTCCTTCGAGCCTTTGTTGATTTTCGCTATTGATGGCGCGCCCGATAGAACTGACGACACCGACTGTGAGCGTGCCCTCGAGGCCGAAAGGATCGCCAATGGCCAGGACTTTTTGGCCTACTTGCAGATGATCGGAGTCTCCGAGCTTGAGGGAGTCGAATTTCTTCTTTGGGTTGATTTTGATCAAGGCAAGATCATCGGAGCGGTCGGTGTCAAGGGCGGTAGCGTAGTACTGACTTTGATCGGGCAGCGTGACTTGAATGCGGCTGCTGCCGGAAATCACATGAAAATTAGTCAGGATGAACCCGGCATCGTTGATCAGGAAGCCCGACCCCAAGCTTTCGGAAGCCACAGGACCATAGAAGAAGTCACGGCGCACGGTGGTGCTGGTGATATAAACGGTCGCAAGCTTGGCGGCCCGATAGATTTCGATGTTGTTGAGCTCTTCGGCCGAAACGCCTGCGCCGTGCACCTGGACCGGCTCAGACCAATTCAGACCGGCCCGAAACAACGGGCCCGCAATGCTTCGGACGCTCCAGTCTGCTCGCGAGGTAAGCCAAAGAGCGCCGAATGTTAAAAGAAAGGCCAGAAGGACAGTTCGATTCCTCACTGAGCTGATTCCTGTAAACGCTTTAAGTCCTCAAGGACTTTCTTGATGTGGGCGATGGTTTCTTGTTTTGAGCTTTCGGTGTTGATGACGTACTGCACGTAGCGCTTTTTCTCAGCAAGCGGCATCTGATTTGCCACACGAGCCAACACCTGTTCCCGTGTCAGGCCGTCGCGCTTCATCCCGCGGGCAATCTGGAGTTCCTCGCTGCAAGCGGTCAAAATCATTCGATCAAAAAACTTGTACCGGCCAGTTTCTAACAGGATAGCCGCTTCCACCACTGCAATGCCGGTTGGGTTCGTTTCCGCGAAGCGGCGAAGCAATATCTCTTCCATTCGAAAGACAGCCGGATGAACGAAGCCTGTCAACATCTTGAGCAAGTCCGGCGAGTCGAAAACGACGGAACCAAGCCGTTTGCGATCGATTGTGCCGTCCTGGGCGAGAATTTCAGATCCAAAAGCCTCAACCGTAGGGCTGTAAGCCTCGCCACTCGGCTCGAGAACAGCATGGCCGAGCTTGTCGGCATAGATAATGAAACAGCCGAGCCGCTCCATTTCGCTCGCGACAAACGATTTGCCGCTTGCGTACCCACCCGTGAGTCCGACTTTAAGCACGCCAGAAACTGCCGTCCGCGAGACCGACCGTGTTGGACATCAGCATGGCGATGGTGAGTGGGCCCACGCCGCCGGGCACCGGAGTATAGGCCGACGAGAGCTCTTCCATGGCGCGCGGATCAACATCGCCGACGAGAGTTGAGCCGTTTTTGCGAAACGAAGCCAATCGCGCTTTATCGTCGGGAAAGAGACGGTTCACTTCGGCTTCGTCCGTCAACCGGTTCATGCCGACATCAACCACGACCGCACCCGGTTTGATGTGGTCGCGTGTAACGACCGCGGCCTTGCCGATGGCGGCTACCAGGATGTCGGCTCGACGGCACTCTTCGGCTAAATTCTCCGTGCGGGAGTGGCAGATTGTTACAGTTGCATTCGCGTGGAGGAGCATGAGCGCCATCGGTTTGCCAACGATATCGCTGCGTCCCACTACGACCGCGTGCTTTCCTGAGATTGCGATATCGTACCGGCGAAGCATTTCCATGATGCCGGCCGGAGTGCAGGCACGGGGCGCGGGCTTATTCTGGACTAGCCTGCCGAGGCTCTGTGTTCCGAAGCCATCGACATCGCGCATCGGATCGATGACCTGTCCGATCGACTCCGCATCGACCTGAGGAGGAAGCGGCATCTGGACGAGAATGCCGTGAACGGCAGGGTTCTCGGTCAACGGTCGGATAAGCTCGATGAGCTCTCCAGTAGAAATGCCGGCCGCCGACGTTATTTCAAAGCTGCGGATTCCGAGGTCGTGACAGGCTTTGATTTTGTTGCGGACATATATATGGGAAGCGGGATTATCGCCGACCAAGACAACGGCGAGACCTGGTGTTTTTCCTTCAGCCCGAAGCGCCTCAATTCGGGGTCTTAACTCCTCTTGAATGTCACGGCTGATTTTCTTTCCATCTAGTACTACCCCACTCATGCAACCAGAGGATAGCAGAGGAATGGAGAGTTGGGGCGCATCACTCGTGCAACTATATTCACGAGGTTTGAACGCAATGATGTTTACGCTTGAGCAGGCTTTGAAAGCGCAGGAAGCGCTTCGTGAAGCAGCTAATCTTGCTCCCGAGCAATTCCCACTTGGAGCATTCGTGGGAATGTTGAGCGATGAAATCGAGACTCTGCGCAAACAGGGCAAAACTGATGAGGAGATCACTCGACTGATCAACGAGAGCACTGGCGCGGGGATCTCCGTATCCGATATCAAAGAAAACTACGCTTCGCCGGAGGAGCGGCACAAAGGGTAAGGAAACCTTCAACCGCTCGGCTTTTCAGCAGCACTATAGCAGGAGAAGACATTCTCGGAAGGAGTAAAGTGAGATCGTCTCGCTGGCCTATTTTGCGGCTCTTCGATTGCTGATTGTGCTCACTCCCGTTGCGCTGAATTCAGCCAACTATACCCGGCGAAAGCTTCCAGCTCGCGGCTGGTTTGCGCAACTCCATTTACTTCGTGAAAAGTATCCGGAAGAAAAGCCACCCGTGAATAGGATCTCAGGCGGAAGCCTCGCCATCGGACCAGACGGAAGAACGGTCCTCAAGCGCAAGCCGCAACGCGGTCCTGACGCCGCGCCATTCGAAGAGCTTCATAGCCCGCAGAAAATGCTGGACAATCTTGGGACCGCCGTCCTTCCAAATAGCTCTAAGCGGGAGAGCGTTCCCGGTGAGCGGATCCCGGTAGAAAACGCGGTCGCACCACATACGGCGCCCTTCGACGTTCTCCGGGTATTCGCGGACCACATCGACCATAGTTTGGAGGACACGTAGTCTAATGGGCTCACGGTACTGCGGCATAAAGGCGACATGACTGCGCTTTTGGTAACGGATTTCGGCCACAAATTCGGCGAAGCAAGAAGCTTCGGTCAGATTGAGGATTGCGTTCGCCTCGCGGCCGTGACGATCGCCGCCGGAGATCACGGGCAAGTTCAATTCGCGTCCCAGAGCAATTACGTCCTTATTTTCATCCCATGAGCGCAGCCCATTCAGTTCTAAAGCGTGGATGCGATTCCCGTGGCGCAGAAGGATCTCCGAAAGAACTTGGCGATGCGCTTCTCGGCCGATTCCCTTTTCATCCCAGAGCGGATGATTGAGGACGATCAGGAGATCCGGGCAGGAGTGCAAGCCATCGAGGTAGCCGGCGAGCTCCTTCGGATTGGGATTAGCCGTGAACCTGGCGAAATCTGCTTGCATTGTAAGCGCGCACTCGGGGGCCATATTGTGGATGCCGAGATGAAAGAAGGTCGGCCCGAACGGGACACTCCACTCTGTTGAGACGGGTGCATTTCGAAACTGATGAAGCACTCGAAGCAAAGACGCAGCCCGGCTGTCGTCATGATCTGTAAGCGAGACCATGGCAGGCAACTGAAACTTTCGCTGGATCTGCTTCTCCTCGAGACGATAGGCTTGGCGAGGCGTGAGGGGAGGCGTCCAAAAGGCATGCTGGAAATCGAGGTGCTGCCCTGTCCTGAGATTGTACTCGGTCTGTTGCCGAGTTACGGCGCTGCCCACATAAGGTACCCGCGCGGTGTAGCGCGGCACCACGTCGAGACTCTCCTCCGAGAACATGGTGTGACTGTGAAGCGAAACACCCGATCGGAAAGAACTCGGAACGGAGGCATCCTTCCAGCAGAACCGGAATGTACTTTTTGCTGTTACAGGCATGGGGTTACAATCTCCGAGACCAATATCGGCAATCCACGTTGCGAATCGATTTGTCTTACGTGAATTACGTGTGAAAACAAAGACGGCCGGAAATGTTCTGGGCCGGCGCTGCATTTTGCCCCGGCGTTTCCCGGGTTTATGCCGGGAAATCGGGGGCATTTCCTCCTTTTTTGGATGACAGCTGACTGCTACATTAAAGTGTTATGTCAGCAGCGAGCAGACCGATGACCGGCGAGGAGCATGGTCGAACGGTTCAGCCCCCTGATTCGAATCGAGCAGAGGTCGGCCCGATCATCCAAGCTTTGTCAGTTGATGAACTGCGAGCCCGGGTCGTTCAGCTCGAGGGTTTGCTCGATGCGCGTGAAAGGCGCTTATCATTCGATAGGCGAAGTTTCTATGCGAACCCTATCGCGTCCGTGATATACAGTGAAGCCGATTTGGCCATTCTGGATGCAAATCAAAGCGCTGTACAACTCTACGGCTACGGATCGGAAAGGTTTCGGTCTCTCAACGTACTGAACCTTTTTGCAGAAGGCACGCTTCGCAACTTTCCGGAATTGCGCGATGAGCTTCAGAAGCCGATAAGCTCCCTTGGGCGAGTGGTCCATCGAGGGGCGCGTGGCCAGGATTTGATCGTCAGCCTACTCTCGCTGACCGTGGAGACCGACGGTGCAAGCGCGCGAATCCTTCTCATCGACGATGAGACGGAGCGGCATAACACAGAAGAAGCCCTGCGTTCAAGCGAGGAACGTTTTAGGGAGCTATTTGAGAATGCCAACGACGTTATTTTTTCACACGATCTAAAAGGAACAATTCAGGAAGTAAATCGCGCGGCAGAGTACCTCACAGGCTATTCGAGGACCGAGGTGCTCGGCAAAAACTTCGAGGAGCTCATTGCGCCGGAAGCCCGTCATCTTGCTTCCGACATCGTTCGCGCTCACCTCGGAGGAAGCGCACCCCAGCATTACGAGCTGCCCATCATCTCGAAAAGCGGCAAGCTCCGTTTTCTTGAAGTGAGCACCCGGATCATGTATCGCCGGGGACACCCCATCGCGATTCAAGGAATCGGACGCGATATCACAGAACGCAAACAGGCTCAGCAGCGGTTGCTCGAGTCATCCCGTGAGTTGCAACAGAAAAACGAGGAGCTCAGTACGGCTCTTCGCCTGGCGCGGGAGGCCACTCAACTTAAGGAACAATTCCTGAGGAATACTTCGCACGAGTTGCGAACGCCCATGAACGGCATCATGGGGATGGTCGATCTTCTAAAAACCACCGAGCTCACGTCCGATCAGCAGGAATACGCAGATACGGTTAGCCAGTGCGCGAACGACCTTCTTACCATCATCAACGATCTTCTGGATCTCTCGCAGATAGGAGCTCAGCGCCTTTCGTTAGACGAGGAACCGTTCGATCTATACGACAGTCTCAAAAACGTGATCAACCTTCTCCGGGTACGGGCCGCAGCTAAGGATCTTAAGCTGAGTTGCGAGGTCGATCAATCTCTTCCGCAGTCCATTTTGGGAGACAGCGTTCGATTTCGTCAAGTTCTTACGAATTTAGTCGCGAACGCAGTCAAATTCACCCCGCAAGGTGTCATCCAAATAAGATTGAAACCAGGCAAGAGCAGTGCTAGTTTTCGCTGCGAAGTAATCGATGCCGGGATCGGCGTTGCCGACTCGGTCCAAAAGAGGATCTTCGAAGCATTCTTCCAGGCGGATGGCACCACTCGCCGGCGTTTCGGCGGAACCGGTCTTGGCCTCACCATCTGTAAGCAGCTGGTAGAGCTCATGGGCGGTGAAATCGGTATGCATAATAACTCGCCACTGCCGGGCGCTACCTTCTGGTTCGAATTGCCGCTTCGGGCAGCCGGCTCTCGGGAAACCGAGACTACGAGCAGCTCTTGCTAAAGGCCAGAACCATGTGGGGCCGAACGGATCTTCCTTCTTCTCATGAGCGGTTTTAGCCGCAATACCTCTAGAGCTGAGCCGCCCTGGGCTGATCGCCGAGAAGCCTAGGAACGGGCGCTGCCCTGACGGTAGCCCTCCGAAGAGCCCACAGGTTTCGGCCCATCAGGACGGACTTCTTTTCAGGCGTAAAGCAATTCCCTCTCGGAACTCGGGAGACCGCAGGATGAGTGTGCCTCCGTTCGATCGAAGATGCTCGGACCGCTCGAGTTGTCCGGTGGCTGTCTTCAGCCAATCAACGGTGTAATTTCCTGGCGGCAGATTCAAAGTGACCTCGGTAGGACCGTTGCCGTCGAGGTAAATTGCGTAGTCGCGGCCTGGACTCGACAGTACCCGCGCATACGCACCCGCGACATGTTTTACAGTTTCGGTATCGGGCAGCATGTCAACAAGCGGAAGGCTGCTGAGGAAGTTCGTCAAGGTACGGAGCTGTTGCCGTAATGCAGGACTTCCGCCGCCAGGTCCGTTCGGCTCGATGTCGGACCCGTCTTCATGGCCTACGGTGAACGAATAATCGAGATTATTGAAGACGCTTCCTCCCGAAAGCATGAAATTCCACGCCTGACGGCGGTAGGTTGCATCTTCACGGCCTATGAAACCTGTCTCGTCGTATGAAATGGCCTTTCCCAGTCCGTAGTTCAGCAACACGGCTTCGGGGTAAGCGTAGTGGAAGTTCACCACATCGACATTTGGCACGAGAGACCGAACGGGGAACAGGAAATTGCAGTAGTTTTGCGCAATCAGGTGCTTGTTAGGAAGGGTTGCCTCCTCGCTGGCGATCCAGTTTTTGACGCGGGTTTGCCAAGCGGTCGAAAGTATGTCGGCTATTTCGATGGAGTTGGGATAGACGTTTCGCGTCTTCGACTCGAGATAAGGATTGATGACTTCGACCTGCTCCGGCCGATCGGACCAAGGTTCGTTGACGATCTCAAAGATAACGTTGTCGAAGGGGTTTGCTTCCCGAACAAGTTTTCTTGTGTAGCGCTCCTGCTCAGCGAGCAGGTTTCCGTTCTCGAGGGTGTTGAGCTTTTTCCAATCGATCGCATCCATTCCGTTCACGTTGTTAACTGGATTGAACGGGCTGATCTTCCACTGCATCTCCGCGTATTGGGATGTGAAAAGCGTGATCTCGACCACGATGCCGCGCTTTGCTGCTTCGGAAAGAAAGTCGCGGTAGCGTTCGAAGAACTTCGGGTTCCATTGCGCTAAGTCGAATTTGTTTCCCCCGAGTGCATACCCTGGAGTGTTGCTCTGGGCCCATGGCGCGATGTATTGTCCCGGTACGGGAGCAAGCGTGTTGCGACGGATACCGAAGGACTGCGCAGGTATTTCGCGGTAGCTGCCACCGAATAGACGCGTGTAGTTCAGACCGTCGGCTTCGAGGGTCGCGAGATAGCGGCGGTAGTCGAAGGCACCGTTCAGGACGGCTCCGTAGTGCTCTCCGCTGGTGATGAGCGCGACCGCCCTATCCCGATAAAGAAAGTAGTGTGGATTCTTCGGGTGCAGACGGACAGGTGCGCTGCTGAGACCAATCGCCACAGAAACCAAGAGCCAAAAGGCGAGCAGGATCTTACTTTTCATTGTTTTCGATTATCTTATGCGGCGGTCTCCTTCAGTTCGGCGCAGTTGTTTTGGTCGGTTGTTTGGGGATTTAAAAAACAAAGCCGTTCCTGCGTCCAGAAAAATAGTCATCGGCGTGTTGGTTGTACAGTGTTTCAAGTTGCTACTTCAATTGTGAAGAACCCGCCCCAATGACACGAGTTGCACTCGCTATCGTTTTGCTTTTGCCTGCGATGCTCTATGCCCAGAAAGGAAGTGTCTCCGTCTGGCTGACTAACCCGGACAAGTCTGCGCTTTTTGCTCTTCAGAATGCCTCCCTTAGCTTTTCGAAATCTGGAGAGCAGATCCCTACGATTGAAATAAACGAGAAGCAGAAGTATCAGTCTGTGGAAGGCTTCGGCTTCGCCCTTACCGGTGGAAGCGCTCAGCTTTTAGCACATATGAGCAGCGAGAAAAGGGCTGCCATTCTCAAGGAGATGTTCGCGGAAGACGGCAAGAACATCGGGTTGAGCTATATCCGGGTGAGCATCGGCGCTTCCGACATGAACGACCGTGTCTTTTCCTATGACGATCTGTCCGAAGGCCAAACAGATCCGAAGCTGGAACACTTCAGCCTCAAACCAGACGAGGCGGACGTTATTCCCGTGTTGAAAGAGATTCTGGCAATCAGTCCCAAGCTGAAAATTCTGGGAACACCCTGGTCGGCGCCCGCTTGGATGAAAACGAATGAGAAAGTAAAGGGCGGCAAGCTGAAAGAGGAAGATTATCCAGTGTACGCGCGGTATCTCGTTCGGTACATCGAGGGCATGGAAGCGCATGGAATCGGTATCGATGCGATCACACCGCAAAATGAGCCGCTGAATCCCAAAAACACGCCGAGCATGGTCATGACGGCTCCCGAAGAAGACGCCTTCATCAAAGACGGACTGGGACCGGCTTTCAAAAGCGCGCGCATCCGGACGAAGATCCTGGTTTACGATCACAACTGCGATGTGCCCGAGTATCCGCTTTCGATCCTAAGGGACCCGGGCGCAAGCAAGTATATCGATGGTTCGGCATTCCATCTCTATGGCGGGAAGATCGAAGCGATGTCGCAGGTGCATGATGAGTTCCCGAAAAAGAATCTGTACTTCACCGAATTCATGGCGGAAGATCTCAAGCATCCGGAGCTGATGCCTGTGGCGGGCCCCGTCCACGGCACAGTGATCGGGGCGACGCGCAACTGGAGCCGTAACGTCCTGCTATGGAACCTGGCTGCGGATCCGCAGTTCGGCCCGCACACGAATGACGGAGGCTGCCCGATCTGTCAGGGAGCAATCACCATAGACGGCGACAATGTGGAGCGCAATCTCGCATATTACGTCATTGCGCACTTTTCTAAGTTCGTGCGCCCCGGATCAGTGCGCATCGCATCTTCATCGCCCGACACACTTCCGAACGTGGCTTTTGAAACTCCGGGAGGCGAGAAGGTGCTGGTTGTCGCGAACGACAGCGCTCAAAGCCAGACTTTCAATATCGGTTACCGCGGGCAAAAAGCCCCGGCTACGCTCCAACCGGGGTCAGTCGCAACCTACGTATGGTAAGAATGCATCTCCGCTCTCGCCTGGAAGTGGCCATAAGTCAACTCTTGCGGAGGACCATCGGGTCTGAAGGCGGGAGACTTTCCATCCGCCTTGATATCTTCAGTTGAAATGAGACTCGTACTCGGCAGTGTGTTTGGATGTGCAACGGCGATCGCCTTCACCTCGGCCTGGGCGCTAGGAGCGAGTGCGCCCGCCGAGGGCCCTCCGGTCTGGGCTTATGGCACAGATCCGGCTCTTGCAGCGATACGCGGAACGGAAGCGGTGCATGCCGGCCCGGACACTACGCTGAAACATCTTCCCGGCAGCGATCTGGCATTTACGCTAAAGCAAATCCAAAACAACTATGGCCCGGCGGACTGGTATCCAAAGGATCACCCCCAAATGCCGGATATTGTCGCTCACGGCCGCAAACCAGAGATCTGGGCATGTTCGTTATGCCACTATCCGAACGGCAAGGGCCGTCCGGAAAACGCCGGTGTCGCTGGTCTTCCGGTCGAGTACTTCATTGAGCAGATGCACGAGTTTCGCGCGGGAGAACGCAAGAGCGCGGACCCGCGCAAGAAGAATACGGGCTTGATGAGCACGTTCGCGAAAAATATGACGGACGAAGAGATCAAGCAGTCCGCAGAATACTTTGGTTCCATGAAGTGGACTCCCTGGATCAAGGTCGTGGAAACGGAAACGGTCCCAAAGACCCGCACCTCGGTCGGGATGTACCTTCCTCTCGAAGGCAACGCGAGAGAGCCTATCGGCAACCGGATTATCGAAGTTCCTGTCAATGCCGAAGAGACCGAAGCGCTGCGTAACCCGCACTCCGGTTTTATTGCGTACGCACCGATCGGGAGCGTTAAAAAAGGTGCAGAGTTAGTTACCGCCGGGGGTGGAAAAACCACCCCATGCGCGGTCTGTCATGGAACCGACTTGAAAGGCCTTGGCCCTGTGCCGGGCATTGCGGGGCGTTCCCCGAGCTATCTGGTACGTCAACTGTACGATATGCAGGCAGGGACTCGCAGCGGAACGTGGACCGAGCTCATGAAACCGGTAGTGAGCCGGTTGACAAATGAGGACATGTTGAACATAGCAGCCTATACGTCTTCGCTCGAACCGTAGAAGTTTTTCCGCTATCTCTCTCGACTGTCTACAAGCTGATATTGTAGACAGTCGAGAGGAGAATCGATTCTCATTGGGAAAGCCGACAGATTTCGTTCAAGGAACGCTCGATCTACTGATTCTGAAGACCATCTCGCTCGAGCCGATGAATGGTTGGGCGATCGCAAAGCGCATCCGCCAAATCTCGAACGACGTACTGCAAGTGCAGCAAGGTTCCCTGTATCCGGCTCTCCACCGGCTTGAGCAGCAAGGCTGGATCGAAGCTGAGTGGAAGGATTCCGAGAACAGCCGCCGGGCAAAGTACTATGCACTCACGGCGGCGGGGCGGAAGCAGCTTAAACACGAGTTGGCGAACTGGGATCGCCTCTCGAACGCCATCGGTTTAGTCGTGAGAACAGTGTAAGGGTACGTGCATGCGCTGGCATCGAAAATTTGTTCTTCGCTTGCGGTCGTTGCTTCGAAAGAAGCAGCTGGATCAACAGCTCGATGACGAACTGGCGTTCCACCTCGCAAAGGAAGTCGAGGCCAATATGCAGGCCGGCATGACCCCCGAAGAGGCCAAGCAAGCCGCTCTGCGTCTCACCGGATCGGTTGCCTTGTATCAAGAGGAATGCAGAGACATGCGAGGAACAGCTGTTATTGAGAATCTGGCCCGCGACTTTCGCCATGCTGCGCGCCTGCTGCGAAGAAATCCCATGTTTACTGCGGTCGCTATCCTGACTCTGGCTTTAGGCATCGGTGCAAACTGCGCCGTGTTCACGGCGATCAATACGCTGCTGCTCCGCCCGCTTGCGGTCAAAGAACCCGAGCAACTCGTGTTCTTCAATGAAGATCGCAACGTCAATATGTCCTACCCCAATTACCGGGATTTCCGTGATCGCAACGACGTCCTTTCGTCGCTGGCCGGATACCGTTTCAATCCCGTCAGCATGAGCATTCGAGGCGGCAAAAACTTTCGCGCTTGGGCTTACGAAGCAACCGGCGGCTACTTCGACTTGGTGGGGATTCAACCGCTGCTGGGCCATTCTTTTCATCAGAGGTCGACGACAAACCAGGTGCTCATCCGGTCGCCGTACTCAGCTATCGATGCTGGCAACAGAAGTTTGGCGGGGATCGCAAGATCGTCTACAAAACTGTGAAGATCAACGGGCTCGACTATACAGTTCTGGGTGTCGCGCCAGCTAGCTTTATCGGCACGGAACTACTGATCAGTCCCGATCTTTGGGTCCCGATGAGCATGGAAGCTCAAATCGAGGTACATCCTTCCTGGCCCGAAAACCGTAACTCAACCGTATATTTGGGTTCTTGGCCGTCTAAAGCCCGGAGTGTCCCGGCGGCAAGCCGAAGTTTCTCTCAACCGCATTGCGGCGCAGCTCCGTCGCGAGTACCCGCTGATCAATCAAGGTTTGAAGATCCAACTCTCGGCTCCCGGACTAGTTGGGAACGCCTTCCGTGGGCCATTCATCGGCTTCTCCGGCGTTCTGATGACGGTCGCTGGACTCGTGCTCCTTCTTGCCTGCATGAACTTGGCGGGAATGCTGCTCGCTCGCGCTTCCGACCGGCGCAAGGAGATGGCAGTCCGCTTGTCGCTCGGAGCGCGTCGAGCCCAGATCATCCGCCAGCTCTTAGTCGAAAGCTTTTTGCTCGCTCTCGCCGGCGGCATTGCAGGATTCCTGTTGTCGTTCTGGATGTCGAAGCTGTTCGGTTCGTGGCATCCGTCGTTCGACATCCCTGTAAACACGTCGCTTCTACCCGACAATCGAGTTTTCCTGTTTACCATCTTCGCGGCGCTGGTGACCACATTGCTGTTTGGTCTCGCACCCGCCATTCAAGCCACACGAACCGATCTGGTTCCGGCGCTCAAGAACGAGGCGGTCGCCGAGCACTTTCGCCGTTGGAGCCTTCGCGATTTCGTCGTTGTCGCGCAGGTCGCTGTGTCGGTTGTCCTTGTCATCTCGTCGGTCCTCGTGGTTCGCAGTCTCCAACATGCTCTGAGTCTGAAATTGGGCTTCGCTCCCGAACATGCTGTTTCGGTCTCGTTCGACCTTGGTTTGCAAGGTTACAACGAAGCTCGCGGCCGTGCGTTTCAAAGACAACTTCTCCAGCGTGTCGACCGCTCTTCCCGGCGTCCAAAACGCCGCCACAAATAGTTACATGCCGCTGCGGCTCGGAGATGACAATGGATTCCGTTTCGTCGCCCGCTAAGCCGCACAGCCAAGTCTCACTGATAGGCCTTTTGCGACTATTTACGATATATCGCCTGGCTACCTGGCCGCCGCGGGTACGCGCCTGATCAAAGGCCGGGACATCGGTGAGCATGACCGGGCAGGTTCGCCACTGGTTGCCCTGGTCAACGAGACCTTCGTCCGAAAAGTACTTCCGAATGAAGATCCACTAGGCAAGCGTTTCCACTTTGGTTTGGGAGACGGAGCGCCGTCTATCGAAATAGTCGGCGTTATCGAGGACGGGAAATATGAATCGCTGGGCGAAGACCCGATGGCTGCGGTTTTCGAGCCCGTCGCTCAACACTATAACGGATGGACCACATTAATCGTGCGCACCTCGCTTGCGCCCCAAGAAGCCATCGGATGGATCCGGCGTGTGCTGACCGCAATGGATCCAGAACTGCCACTATTCGGTGTAGGAACTCTCACCGATGAGCTTGCGTGGCCCCTTTTCCCTGCTCGCATAGCGGCAATCGTCCTCGGCGCTTTTGGAATGCTTGCGATGGTGTTGGCCGCTACAGGAATTTTCGCGTTGATGGCTTACGCCGTTTCCCGTCGCACACGCGAAATTGGAATACGTATAGCTCTCGGGGCTCGCGCAGGACAGGTACTCGGTTTTGTGCTCCGGCGGAGTGCCATCCTGTTCCTGATCGGCGTCGTTGCCGGCGCTTCGCTTGCCCTCTTCTTCGGCCGCGTCCTGTCCACTATTCTTTACGGCATTAGCCCACACGACCCAATCACGTACCTGTACGCGCTTCTGCTGATGGGATGTGTCGCTTTCTTGGCATCTTGGTATCCCGCCCGACGAGCAATCTCGATCGACCCTGCGCTTACGCTACGCGCAGAGTAGGCAGGCCGTGGTGCCAGTAGTTGACGCCGCAGGTGGTCCGAAGTCCTGCCCCATAGCGCGACACCGAGGCTTGTGCAGCGGCCGGCTTGAGCTTCGAGCAGTTTGACATCTGCCGACCCGAAGGGCCGCCCCTGTATGAGTGAGTCGAACTCTTCCTCGTTCATCGCTAGTCTCCAGTCAGAAAGAAGTCGCCGCCCCGCTAAGATCGAAGTGTGAATCCCCCGCAGCAAGGGGCGGTTGAGGCGCCTCCCAAGAGGCGATTTACGTCGCCCTTACTTCCAATTTTCCTGATCGTGATCGTGGACATTCTCGGGTTCACGATTATTCTGCCGCTATTGCCTTTTTACTCGGAGCGGTTCGGGGCGAGTCCTACCGTAGTAGGCCTGATTGTCGCTATCTATGCGCTGTGCCAGCTGGTTGCCGGGCCTATTCTCGGACAACTGTCGGATCAGATCGGCCGAAGACCCGTACTTTTGATCAGCCAGGCAGGGACACTGGCAGGCTTTTTGCTTTTGGCTTTCTCCACCCAGGTCTGGATGGTCTTTTTGTCGCGCGCCATTGATGGAGCAACGGCAGGCAATCTCAGCATTGCGCAAGCCTATATCAGCGACGTCACGAAACCGGAGAATAGAGCTAAGGCTTTCGCGGTAATCGGCGTTGCGTTTGGATTCGGTTTTCTCGTTGGGCCGGCCATCTCGGGCTTCCTAGCCCATTACAGCTATCGTGCTCCTATCCTGGCTGCATCGGCTCTCTCGCTCACCAGCATCCTTTGCACCTTGACGCTCTTGCCCAAACGCGAGGAGCATAGGCACAACATAGAAACAACCAGCGACCCTGGACCCGGAGGCAAGCGGCTATCGCTCATCTCGTGGGGCCAGTACCGGAGGTTTTTCCAGGATCAGCCGTTGGCGCGATTGTTAACGCAGTGGCTCCTGTTTTCATTTTCCTTTTCGACGTTCATCTCAGGGTTTGCACTCTTTGCAGAGCGCCGTTATACCTGGGCGGGGCATCCCGTAGGAGTACGGGAAGTAGGCTTTATCTTCGCCTTCAACGGCTTCCTCGGGATCATCATGCAAGGCGGAGTCGTCGGACGTCTTGTCAAAGCATTGGGCGAGAAACAAGTTGTTCAACTCGGATTTTTGACCTCGATGATCGGTTACGCTGCAGTCGGGTTTACCCATTCGATCGGTCAGTTACTGCTGGTGCTTGGGCTATCTTCCGTTGGAGGCGCAGGTCTGCGTCCTGCACTGACGAGCATGGTGACCCAGAAAGCGGGCCGGGGCGAACAGGGAATGATTTTAGGCCTGACGCAATCCTTGACTTCGATTGCACAAATCACCGCTCCCGTGATTGCAGGGATCCTAATCAGCCATCGATTTCTAACCCCATGGGCCGTCTGGGCAGGCCTGCTCTCCGGCCTAGCCTTGTTCTTCTTTCAATCGGCTTCGGACCCTAAGCCGCTGACCAATTAGATGGAGCGTTTTCGGCTGCGGAGTTCCGAATGGATACTCATCGGATTCTTCGGTTATGTGGCTGCAACAGCGCCATTCTTCCGGGACCGTCCTCATTTGAGCTACCAGCCAATTATCACTTGGGCATTGGCATTCGCTCTGCTTTGTGGCGTCGCGCAAGCAGAGCGCACACGCTTTTTCCGCGGCATGAGCTTCGTGCGCGATTGGCTGCCCATGGGCCTTACGCTGATAGCGTTCAGGGAGATGGAACTGTTTCTGCCCGCCGAGTACAATACGGGCCTGGAATCGGCGTGGATACGTCTGGATGACATCATCTTGAACCGTTGGGGGCTCAAGCACGCGCTCGAGAGCCTCGGACCCGTGGTACCGCTCTATCTGGAACTGTGTTATTTGCTCGTCTATGGCCTAGGAACGTACTGTGTGATCGTGCTGTGGCTGGAATCTCACCGGCGCGAAGTCGATCGCTTTTACGTCATTCTGCTGACCGGGACTCTGCTGGCCTATGCGCTCTTTCCTTACTTCCCTTCCCGTCCGCCGCGCATTGTTTTTCCGGCTATGGATCCGCCTGATTCGCACAACGTGTTCCGGCACGTGAATTTATTTCTACTGAGAAAAGCAACCATCCACTCATCCGTATTTCCGAGCGCGCACGTTTCATCGGCATTCGCAGCGGCGTGGGGGATGTTTCTCGTTTTACCGAAGCGAAAGCGGTTTGGCTGGGGACTGCTGCTATACGCCTTAAGCGTTGCCGTTGCGACGGTCTACGGCCGCTATCACTATGCGGCGGATGCCATCGCGGGCTTCGGCATCAGTCTCGTTGCCGGCGCACTTTGTTTGATTCTACGCACTCGATCACGCCCCACCGCCTGACAGGGGAACTATCTTCCCTTAGCGGAGCGTACCTCTTCGCCGGAGTTCGTGGTTTTCCAAAGCTCATTATTATCCGACTCCTGCTGCTCGAAATGGATGTGGTTCTTGCCCATGAATGTGTTGGTCGTTTTGTAGTAAGTGATTTTGCCGCCCTGATTCCACCTGCTTGAAAACACCCACTTGTCACCGTTGACAGTGAGGTCACCCAGGCCACCGGCGCGACCATCCGGCATAATCGATTGCGTGTAGTAAGCACCCGCCGTCTTGGCAGGCAAAATGACGAGCAACGCGGAGACCGAACCATTTACTGTCTGTTCGCAGGCGAAATACTTGCCGATAAGGGAACACTGATTTGTCAATTGGTCCGGTTTGGAAGCCGCCGGCTGTTTCAGATTGGTAACCTGCCAGTTTCCGTTATAAAGCCACAGGGGTGTGTACACTGGGTCGGCTGGTGGCGAGGGTCGGGCAGCGCTTGTCGCGAATGCGAATGCCAGTAAAAGCTTAATAAACAAACTCAACTCCGTCTTTATCATCGCGCCAAAGTTCTTCAAAGACTGATCATCGCGAATAAAACCAGCCATGAGCCCCGGCGACCCTACTTCTTGCCGGTCTGAGGCGACACATTTATCACCTCGGCCGGTACTTTACCGGACGGACCAGCCACGCTTGTTGGTACCGTCGGCGAGACCGATTGTTCTCCGTACAGAACAATCACCGAGATTCGCCGGTTAGAAGGATCCATCGGATTCTTAATGTTACGAAGACTCTGATCGGCATAGCCGCGGATCTGCTTAATCTGATCCATTCGCACGCCATGAGCCTGCATCAGCCGGCGAGCCTCGTTTGCACGGTCGGAAGAAAGCTCCCAGTTCGTGTACCCCCCTGGAGTGCTATAACTGGCTGCATCTGTATGCCCTTCGATAACGATAGGGTTAGGCAACTGACCGAGCTGCCCGGCCAAAACTCCTATTGCGTCCACCGCCAGTGAGGTCGGTTTAGCGTTTCCAGACTCAAAAAAGACGCCGCTTGAGTTTTCTACAAGCTCGATTCGCAATCCTTCGCCGGTGATGGTCATCGTGATCTGGTCTTTCAGCTTTTCGATAGCTGGAAGTGATCGAAGCGCTTGCTGCAGTTTTTCTTTGAGCTTCTGCATATCGTTTACCGAAAGAAACATCGACTGGCCGGATCCGTTCAGTCCGCCACTTCCGATTTCATGCTTTCTGCCTTGCGGGTCGAGGAAGTAAGAAGCAATCGACTTTTTCACCTGATCGCTGCTGGCCATCAGCCAGAGAACGATGAAAAGCGCCATCATGGCCGTAACGAAGTCAGCGTAGGCCACCTTCCAGGCTCCGCCATGATGACCCGCCTCGTGCGACGCCTTTTTGCGAATGATAATGATCGGCTGGGTGTTGGATTGTGCGGCCATGATGCTCTCTGCTGTTTCATCGGCAGCTGGAGCAGATCCCATTAGGGCTGGCGCGGAAATTTAATCAGCTTGCGGAAGGTCCAGGGCGGTCACCGATCAGCACTCCCCGAATAAGAGTCAGGTCGTTTAGAATTCGGCGGCTCTTGCCGACGTGGCCTGAAAGTTGGCCGATTTTGAACAGAGCAAGCCTGATACCGTTTCCATAGCGTTCGTTTGTAGCTAGCTCCAGAGTCTGCTCGAGTTCTTTCGTTGTATCGGAAATGACGTCCTCGAGCAGCACCATAAATTCTAGTGCGCTTTCAATGGAATTAAACGGGCGTACTAATTCGTCGGGCAAGGCTGGACCTCACGATGTAAATACCGCTCAGAGAATAGTCGCGAGCGGTCTTGATGAATCTCGGAAAATCGTGCATATCCCGACTGAGCTAGTTCGGCCCTGCCGACCTGCTTCTCACATCGCGGAAAGAGGATTGCTCAGACGACGCGGGTAACGCCCGCAACAGTAATTAGGCTTCTCGCCGTTTCGCTTTGCGCCACAATCCCAAACCGAGCACTGTGCCCAAGCCAAGCAACCCAAGCGATGCCGGTTCTGGCGTCGAGGCCACGAAGCCGTTTACATGGGCGCCATCCGAATAGAACCCGACCAGTTGGCCGGCATCGTTGACCCCATTGATGGTGGTGCCGGTCACTCCGAAAGCTGGTGTGGTGGAAGTGGAAGCGTTCGGATCGTCTACCGTGGACCAAGCTCCGGTTAGGACGTCATAAACCAGACCATGCGTGAGACCCGAGGAGTCAACGTAGTATCCGACTGCCAGGCCTTCATTATTTAATCCGAAGAAGCCGGTATTGGTCGACCCAGGCGCCTCGAAATACCTGGTTAAGTTGCCGCTGTAATACAAACCCTCGTTGTTGCCACCGAGGACGGCTATGCCGGAGACATCGCCAGCATTGTTGATACCGGTCGCGATGGTGGGAATCGCCCCCGGCAAGTTCGTAAAGCTCTTGGAAGCTACGTTGTAGATGTATCCCTGCGAGACTCCGGCAGCGGTTATGTAGAAGCCCGCAGCCAGATTGTGGTCATTGACCCCGAGCAACTGGTTCGTGGCGGGTGCCACCGTGGGCGTTGCTGGATTCATAATCGGGCTGGCGAAGCCGGTCCCAGTGTGCAGGAAACCGGTGTTGTTGCCGGCCCCGTCCACAGAAAAACCGACAGTAGCGCCGGTGTTGTTGATGCCGATCACCTGGGTCTGTGCTGCGCCGGGAACGTTCTGCGCGACAAAGCCGCCTGTAGGAGTCCAGGTATAACCATTGTTTGGAACGACGGTGCCGTCTCCGAAGTACCCGGCAATGGTTCCGGCGTTATTTATCCCGAGTAGCTGGTTAAAATTCGGATCACCTGGATTGTTGATGGTTTGAAAAGTGGTGTAGGTTTCGGCCTGAGTCAGCGCAGGTAGCAGCATTAGAGCTGCTGTTACTGCGACCAAGCGACCGTTGGTCGGACGAAGCTTGTTTCTCAAAATTAGTACCTCCTCAAATAGAAGCAACAATTTGACAGCTCCGTGATTCTATCGCAAACGGGCCAGAATATTTTCGAGGAGCAAGCAGGGCGATGCAGGTGCATCCTGCGGTTCAAGAAGCCGGCACGCATATAGCTCGTCAGCAAAAATCGTTGCTAACCAGCCGTGCAGGGCAGTTCTAACCTACCGGAAGACGCAAAAATGGTCGGGGCGAGAGGATTCGAACCTCCGGTCTCCTGGTCCCGAACCAGGCGCTCTACCAGGCTGAGCCACGCCCCGAACATCTCTTAGTGTATAGGGTTGCCGCACGGAGTCGCAAGGCTCCCTTTCTTGCGCCGGCAAGACCCGTGTCAATTAACGCGCTTGAGCTCCTGCTCGAGACCGCCCATACCCTTACGCCGATAGATATCGGCGAGCCTTTGTTGCTCGGGAGATGCGGCCAGCGCACGGCGGAGAATCGGGTCACTGGTGGCTTGCCTAATATCGATCCGGCTTGGGATCCAAAGCTTGCCATCCGAGAACTCGACATCATTTACAAAAGCAAGCAAGGCGTCGACCACCATCGGGCGGCCGCTCGGATGGGAAAAGCGCAGCGTGCCGGGCTGCGTCATGTTTGCGGTTTCAACCGGCGCAAGCTGCATCCCGGAGGGAACAGAACCGGCTACAAAATCGCGCCCCTGGTCATCGCGAACAATCCAGCCCACTTCGAAACCCTTCACCGCCCTTCCGGAAATGTTGCGAATCTCGATATGCGAGGCAGTCACCTCGTCGCCCGAGACGCGCGCATTCCCACCCAGTGGCCTGATAGGCGAACTGGCGAATGCCACAGCGCCGACCGAAAGAGCCTGCTCTCGCCTGCCGTTTGCCATCGGACCACGCAAAAGTTCGAGCCCCAGCTGGTTTGGACTGAGATCTTGAATACCGAAATTGAGCTCCTCGCGTAACTCCGGCAGCCGCCCGCTTTCGAGGAGCGCGGATAGATAGCGGCGGTCTCGTCGCGCTTCGAGCTCATAAACCACCAGGGCCCGCCGGGAGCGCAACGTGTCGGGACCATACGCCGACAAATCGGAAAAAAGCGCGCAATCGAGCGAAACCTGCACCATCGCGCCGCTCGACTTGCCGATGTTAAAGGGCCGAAGCAGTTCCATGTCGATGCGCGCCGGAAAAACTTCGCCCGGCTGGGCATGCAAACTGGGGATCGTAACCGAACCCTTGCCCGAAGGCGTGAGATCCTGCGCCTCCACCATTAAAGTCAGCCCCGAAATCGGCTTCGTGCCCGTGTTCCGCAGCATAAGCGAGGCATGCAGATCGAGCACCATCGAGGTCCCGCGCACGCCCGCTGTCGTCGGCCCCAGCAAACTAATTGAGACTGGCAGAACCGGCGAATCGCGAGGGAACTCCACATCCAGCCATCGACCTGACCCATCCGCGGCAACGAGCCCCGCCGGCAACAAAAGCGCCAGCAGAACGAAGGATGAAAGACGTCCCCGGGTGTTACTGCCCATAGACGTTTGTGATGGTGAGCTGCCCTGTATCCTCATCGATGTAGCGCGCTTCGACCGACGAGTTGCCCGAGAACGAAACACGCGCCGCTGGAGGATGGAGAATCGTAAGCGTTACGCCTTCAGATCGTACGGCGATGCCGTTTGCAGTCGTTCGAACGACATTTGCGGGCCGGGGCGAACGCTCCAAACCCGCAAAGCGTGTCAATGACGAGACCAGGTGGCTGGTTTCAGCGGGCGGAATGTGACTGAGCCAGCCGCCCACAAACAGCGCACTCAGACCGGCAGCTACCAGCCCGCGTGTAAGCCACTTCGGCTTGCCGCGGACTTTGTCAATGCACCGGGCCGCTGATACTCCGACGCCGATATTGCCGAGCATCTCACGTTCGAGAACTTTCCAATCGGCTATTGCTTCGAAGGCCGTCAGCGTTTCCGACGCAGCCTCGCGCTTCAGCTCCCCAACGGCGGACGTGATCAGCAACACCTGCTGTTCGCACGCCTGACATTGACGAACATGAGAGCGGACGCGAAGGTATGACAACAGAGGAAGATCGCGCCGTGCAAGAAGCGCCAAAACCTCCGGTGCCGGGTGAGAGTTAGCATTTCGCCGAGACAAGCTCACGATGATTTCCTCTCTTCCAGATAGCGCTTAAACTTCGTCCGGGCGTTCGCGATATGCGAGCGCACGGTAGCCATCGAGCAGTTCATATGCCGAGCCACTTGGTCGGCAGGCATATCTTCCACATCCCGCAGCAAAAGCGCCATTCGCTCTCGCTCCGTCAACACAGCCAGACCACCATCCAGGTGCATCTTCCATTCGCCACGTAGAACCGATTGTTCCGGATCGGCCCAGGGCGTCGGAAAGCCTGCAAGCTGGCCCACATCCGTAAAAGAGAGTTTCTTCTTGCGTCGCAGGAAATCGATCGCAGTGTTGGCCGCAATACGGGAAAGCCAATGAGTGGCGCGATCGAAATCTTTCAATTGTCCTTGCCGTTGCAAAGCCTTGATGAAAGTTTCCTGAGTCAGATCCTGGGCATCGTCCACGTTGCCGACCACGCGGTAAATCAGCAGAAAAATACGACGCAGGTTCTGCTGCACAAACTGTGTCTCGGCCTCGCTGCCCGTGTTGAGCCGCGAATCCGAAAGAGGCGGTAGGGGCTCGCTCAAAAGGCCTCCCACACGGCTTTGGGGTGCGGTAGTAAACGCTCGACTGGTGCTTGGCCGGGGCATTCCTCTCGAAAGGAATGACGGAGCGGCAGCGAAAACGTGCAGTACTGACCGGCCATCGAAGCTATTTTAGAGTATATGAGACCAGTTGCCGTCATTGGCATCGGGAAAACAGCCTTTGGCGCGTTCCCTGATCGCGATCTTCGTTCGCTCGCAACCGAGGCCATCCGCAACGCTTTGACCGACGCCAGTGTCCAGCCATCTTCGGTCCAAGCCTTCTACTTGGGTAATTTTGCCGGCCCTTCTTTTGTCGGACAAAATCATCTTGCTCCCTACGTGGCCAATGCGGTCGGCTTCGAAGGCATTCCTTGCACCCGATTTGAGGATGCTTGCGCCTCCAGCGGTTCTGCATTTTTTCACGCGTGGCAGGGCGTGAGTGCCGGGCTCTACGACACCGTCGTCGTTGCGGGAGTGGAGAAGATGACCTCGCAAACCACGCCTCGTGTAACCGAAATACTTGCCGGAGCGGGAGACATGGCCAGCGAAGGACGCGCCGGCGCAACGTTCCCTGCCCTGTTCGGGATGATCGCCCGCCGGCACATGCATCAATACGGGACCACTCGAGAACATCTCGCCGCCGTGGCGGTGAAAAATCACGCCAATGGAGCGAAAAATCCGCTGGCTCATATGAAAAAGATCATCACTATCGAGCAGGCGCTGGCAGGCAAGCCGATCGCGGAACCCCTGACCGTTTACGATTGCTCCTTGATCAGCGACGGCGCCGCTGCCGTGGTGATCGTTCCATTGGACCGCGCGAAGGATTTTGGGAGCCGCTTCGCTCGGGTTCTGGCCGTAGCGCAGACTTCCGATCACGTAGCTCTCGACAGCAAAAATGACATCACAACGTTCCCGTCTGTGGTGGCGGCCGGAAAAAAGGCCTATGCGGCCGCCGGACTCAGGGCGCAAGACATCCAGTTCGCCGAGTTGCACGATTGCTTCACCATCGCCGAGATTGTCGCCAGCGAGGACCTGGGATTCGTGGAAAAGGGAGATGGCGGCCCATTCGCCGCCGCTGAATGCACGGCGATCACCGGACGAATCCCAATTAATACGAGCGGCGGGTTGAAGTCAAAGGGGCATCCTGTCGGGGCAACCGGCGTAGGCCAGATCTGCGATGTCGTGATGCAGTTGAGAGGCGATGCGGGCGAAAGACAAGTAGCCCGCCATCAAATAGGCCTCGCGCAAAATCTGGGCGGATCCGGTGCAACTTGCGTGGTTAGCATTCTGGAGGCCGCTTAGATGACCGAATTGGATGCAAGAGACGGGACAGTGTACACCGAAACGGTTGTGCATGCGCCGCCGGAGCAGTTCGCTCAAGATGTTCCGTATCAGCTCGCGATTATCGACTTGGACGGCGGCAAGGGACGAATCACCGGGCGGGTGCTGGGCAAAACTCCTGACGAACGTGCCCGGATTGGGGACCGGGTCACGTTCGTTGAAGAGAAGAACGGAGTGGCGTATTACCGAAAAGCCTGAATACCTTTAATTCGGGCTCCAGGTGCAGTTGCGTTTCGGAGCCATGAGCGAAGCGATTGGTGTCTTGTTTACCGTCGCTACGTATGGTAGGGACCCCTTCCCGCTCCGACGTCTTCGCTCATGCCTCACTTTTACTGGCGTCGAAACGCTCGGCAACAACTCGTTAGTTCGGACTGGAAGTCGTCGTAGACGACGGATCCGACGGATCCCCCGTATCGGACGGGCGCCGTTTCAGCTTCGGACGGTCATTCTCATCCCCTTTGGACTTCTTGTCGGGATCGGTTTCGTCCTCAATCGGCGTATTCGAGTTCGGGTTCTTCCGGAGCGTCGGCTTGTTTGGATCGTCGCTGGTCTTATCGGGCCGGCGCTGATTTTCTAACATTGCCAGACGAAGCTTCACGTCGTTGAACTCGGACGTTGTCACGACGTATTCAGGTCTCGGCTTCAAATCTGAAATTTCGGTCTGAGATTTGGTAATGCGGTCATCTGTGGGCGGATGCGTCGCGAACAGCTTCGACATCGTCCCCGGCTTCCGCTTTTCCAAAGTCTGGATCTTCTCAAAGAAGTCGACAAACGCGGTCGGATCGTAACCCGCCTTGTACATATACTGCACACCCAGGTAATCGGCTTCCGCTTCAAAAGCGCGCGAGAACTTCAGGAAGGAGAGCGGCACAATCAGCCCGGACGCTTCATAGATTCCATACGCCGCTGCTCCGCCCATAAAGATCAGGGGCAAGGTAGCCAGCTGAGCGATTTCGCCGCGAGTAGCCTGTCGCGTTCCGTGCCTCGCGGCGACGTGGGCGATCTCATGCGCCATCACTCCGGCCAGTTCGGCTTCGGTATCCGCTTTAAGAATTAATCCCGACTGTACAAAGAAAAACCCGCCCGGCAAAGCAAAAGCATTCACCGTGGGATCTTCGATCACCTTGATTGTGAACGGTACCTTGGCGTCCGAGTTCCGAACCAGATTCTGCCCGATGCGGTTTACGTATTCGGACACAATCGGATCGTTGATGACCTTCGACTGACGCTCAACCTGCTGGGCCATGGACTTGCCCAACGCGATCTCTTTCTCGAGTGAGTAAAAATTGACCTTGCCCGAGACGTTACGGTCACCGATCGCATCGGGATCTTTTTCGCTGCCTTTATCCTTGTCCGCGGGTAGCGCGGGAAGTGGGATTGATAGAAGCAGAGCTAAAGCTACGCTAACGGAGGATTTCAGGAAGACGAGCCGCCGCACAGGAACTCCTTTTATGGGACCTTCAATAAGTATAGAGCGAAAATCGCTAAGCCTGTACTTTGCTTTTGGAAAACAAGTGGGCAGGAGCGCGGGTCTCTGTGGCTGTTCCCCCGCGCCGCCGCCGATGACAGGAGATCTAGAGGTGTTAACGTAGCTTCTGAAGAATGGGTTTCCAAAATGTTGCCCACGCAACAAACACTTCGCAAACGGCGCTCCACGTCCAGTATCGCAGTCAGTTTCCCGTGGCCGAGCGCCTCATTTATCTAAACCACGCCGCCGTTGCCCCACTCTGCCTTCCTGCAGCCGAGGCCATGAAGCGGCTGGCCGACGATGCCTGCCTCTTCGGATCCAGCCACTATGGCCATTGGCTTGAAGCATACGACGGTCTCCGCCAGGCAACAGCGAAACTAATCAATGCGGCGCCGGACGAAATCGCCATCGTAAAGAACACATCGGAAGGCATCGCCACCGTGGCTCTCGGACTGGATTGGAAGGCCGGTGATCGCGTGATCGCGTTTCGCGAGGAGTTCCCCGCCAACTACTACCCCTGGCAGCGGCTCGCGAGCCGCGGTGTGGATATTACCTGGCTCTCGATCTACGATCCTGTTGAGCGGATCGCGGAGGAAATTCCTGGGACCCGGCTACTGGCAATCAGCTTCGTCAATTACTTGAGCGGTTACCGGGTCGACCTTGAAGCCATCGGCCGGCTCTGTCATGAGCACGACTGCTTCTTCTTTGTCGACGCGATCCAGGGAATGGGTGCCTTACCAATCGATGTCGAGGCCTACCATATAGATGCTCTGGCGGCCGACGGGCACAAGTGGATGCTGGGCCCCGAAGGCAACGGCATCCTTTATATACGGCAGCGCCGTCTCCCCGAAATCGAGCCGGTTGAGTTCGGCTGGACCAACCCGGCCAACTACAACGACTACAGCTCCCGTGATATGACCTTGCGGCCGGACGCGGGGCGCTACGAATGCGGAACATTGAATACCATCGGCTGCTTCGGGCATCGGGCGGCGCTCGACTTTTTACTCGAGGTCGGAATCGACAGAATCGCGCCGGCAATCCTCGCTCTGGGCGACCAGATCTATGAGGGTATTCGCGACAAGGGATACGAAACAATGATCGAGCGCACTCCTGCCACGAGCGCGGGAATTGTGAGTTTTCGTCATCCTTCGAAAGACTGCCGGCAGATCGTCAGCGAGCTGAAGCAAGACGGGATTTCGGCCGCGCCGCGCCAAGGCTGGGTACGAACATCTCCCCACTTCTACTTGAGTCCGGAAGACATTGACGCCTTCCTTCGGAGCCTTCCGGCGGTCTAGAAGACGTGAGCTGGTTGCCGTTTTCCTGCAGCACCGCTTCCCGCGTCTGACGAAGACTTGTTGCCAGCGCCGATCGCGCAACCCTTTCTACCATCGGGTTAACCGCCCAGGCAAGTGCGCGCGGCACAGTGCGGCTCAAAGCCGCTGCCTCTACTTCAAGATAAACGCCCCCATTCGCCTCCTCGTAACGTGCTTCGGAATAAATGCGCCAAATTAAGCCGCTGCCCACGTCCGGGTCGAGCATCTGCTGATTCCGACTACCGAATCTTGTAATCTCTTGCAGCCGGACACCGCTGGTAAAACTGAATGCGTGAGCCGGGTCGATGGAATGATATTCGGAGACGTACTCGCCCGCCAGACCCGTTCGAACCGCTAGAACATCCTGGCGCATGGTCAGTGCGTAACGATCCGAATCGCCGCAGCTGCCAATCACTTTTGCCTCGACTACCGATGGGTTGTAGAACTCCGGATATTCATCATAGGAGCGAATCCGCGCCAGAACCTCGCCTAATGAAGCGTGCGGGATGAACACCTTCCCGATCCAATCGTGAATGAGGCCGGAGGGAACGGAAAACGAGCCGTCGTTTACTGCGGGATGAATGATGATTGCACCCTGCTGCAAACGCGCAGCCTCGGGAGGCGCCGCAATAGAAATACACGAACACTGTTCTATCTCGGCTTCTTTCAAACTCACATACGCCTCCCACGCGCCGATAGTTGCGGGCTTCAGTTCAGCGGCCTGAGACAGCGTTGTGGCTCCCGCCAGGAGAACGCAAACAAGCAGGCGAACAAACACGAGACACACCTTTCCTGAAGAGACGGAGATGTATCTCCGTCGGTCAGTCTCAATGGATTACTCAGCTGCGTCGCGCCATGAGCGCGCAGCGATAGGTGTCTTACTCAGCCACGAGTAAAACGATTGCAGGCTTCTGCTACAAATTCGCGGCGACAGGCCACTACTATTTGTGGTCGGCGCTTGTCATGAACGTTAATATCCGATCGACAGCTGACCTCGCTCATGCGCCGGCTTTTCGATCTCGTCTACCAGGGCCACTGCGTAGTCTTCAAACGATATGCGGCTGTCGCCCTTTTCGTCGGCGATCAGGTTGGTCGTTCCGAGCCGAAAGCGTCCCGTTCGCTCGCCCGGAACAAAGTACCCGGCAGGACTGAAGTATGTCCAATCGATATCCGATTGCTTCAGGATTCCAAGAGCCTTCTCATGGGATAAAGCAATTGGAAGGTAAGCCTCGGGCAGATATCCCGACTGGATCAATGTAAGGCCCGGCGATACTTCGAGCAATCCGGCTCCTCCAACGACAATCAGCCGTGCTTTGCCGGCCTTTTTTACTGCTTCGATCTGCCGTTCGGTGACACCGAGCAGCGCGTCCGTATCATCCGGCGGAGGCGCATACGCACTCACCACAACGTCTGCTCCGGATATCGTTGAGGCAATCGAGTCAATGCTGCTCAAATCATCCTGAATCGCGCGAACATCATGAGGCAGCTTCGAGATGTTTCGGGCCGCCGCTGTTACTTCGTGCCCCCGGCTGGCGAGTTCCTTTGATATGCGTTGACCACTGTTGCCAGTCGCTCCGTAAAGTACGACCTTCATAGCCTTGTCCCTTTCATCCCGCTTACCTTCGACACCAAATGTATTGGCCTCAATAGGGTTGACGTAGAATTATCGTGAAAGATGCAAAAAGCTTCCCTCTTCTGCAGAAAGCGGTCTCCCGAAGGCGTCCACGTTTGGCTCGTGCTATTGAAGGCCGTGCAAGCCGTTGCAAAGCATGTCTCGACGGAACTCCAGACGTACGGTTTAGGGGATTCCGATTTTCGCGTTTTGGAAGCGCTGCTTCACAAAGGCGCTTTACCTGTTAATACGCTCGGGCCGAAGGTGAACCTCACGCCGGGATCGATCAGCGTAGCGGTCGACCGCCTCTACGGCCGAGGTCTGGTCAGCCGGCTAGAAGATCCCGAGGATCGGCGTATCCGAATCGTCGATCTCACACCGGAAGGCAAGAAGCTAATCGTCCCTGTCTTCCGCCGTCACGCCGCGAATTTGGAAAAAGTGATGGACGTTCTGTCGTCTAGCGAACGCTCGCAACTGGAAAAGCTGCTCAAGAAAATCGGCCGAAATGCGGAAAGCCTCAGCGCCAACTTGTAGCTTCTACTCCTGGCGCAGCGTTTCCGTCGGATCAATGGAAGCTGCTCGGAAAGCGGGCAGGGAGGCGGCTATCAAACCGGTGATACTCAGAGTGAGGCAGCCTGCAAGCAACAATTCGGTCGCTCCTTCACTGATGATGAACGCCAGACCCGTCAGCAGCCTTTGCCCGGCTACGCTGAGGGCCGCGCCTGCGATGAGGCCAATTGTGATTAGCGAAACCGCTTTGCCAATCACAACCGATAACACTTGGCCGGGTGCCGCCCCTAATGCCAGGCGAATGCCAAATTCGCGTCTGCGCATTTCGACTGAATACGCGAGGGTTCCGTAGAGCCCGATGGCGGTCAACAGCAGCGTAACGCCCGCAAAGCTTGAGAGCAGGACGGAAGGGAAGCGGAGACGGTCCAGGCTGACCGAGGCGAGCTCATCCATCGTTCGAACATCGTAAATTGGCGCCTGCCTGTCCAGACCGGCAATCAGAGTACGTACGGAATTTTCCAACCTTCGCGGCGGGCCGGAAGTCTTGAGAATCACTGAACCAAAAAACCAGGTCAGCTGCCGATACGGGAAGTAATAAATGGGTTCGAAAGCGGGCGCAAGAGCGTTCTGCCGCGCGTTCGCCACTACTCCCACAATTTGCCTAAGCCTCGTTTCTTCTTTGCCATTGGTTGCGCCGGGCTCAATTCTTTTGCCAAGAACCCTCTCGCCTGGGAAGAATTTGTCGGCGAACGCCTGATTCACAACCACCACTGGGGGGCCGTTTGCATCGTCATGCTCGTTAAATGATCTGCCCTTCAGCAGGCGAATCCCGAGTGCCGAGAAGTAGTCCGGCGACACAATCGAAATAGCGCTGTGCGGCCGGTTGTTAGGCGGCTGCCGTCGCTCTTCGATATCGAACGAGACAGACATTTGATCGCCGGTCAACGGCAAGACTGCTCCTGTAGCGGCTTGCTTGACCCCTGGCAACGATCGCAAGCTGGTCAACATGTGGTCCCAAAACGCAAGCTGCTGTTCCCTCTTGGGGTAGGCGCTATCCGATAAACCGACGCTGAACGTCAGAACGTGGTCGGGTTCAAAGCCTGGATTGCGATGCGCTAAACGAATGAAGCTGGCCATGAATAATTCCGCTCCGGTCAGTAGCGTCAGGCTCAACGTAATTTGTGAAATGACCAGCGTGTTTCGAAGGCGCATGCCGCGGCCGGTGGTACTACGCGAGCCATCCCGGAGAACCCTTTCCAGATTCAGGCGAAAGCTTTGAACGGCGGGCAAGATGCTGAAGGCAATGCTCGTGAGGACCATCAATCCGACGGCAAAAGTGATTACCTGCCAGCTCAGCTTCGACTCCGCAAGCCGAGGAATCACGTCGCCGGCCATGGCAGAAGTGACATGAAGAAAAATAGCAGCGGCCACCAGGCCGAGTCCGCAACCGATGGAGCTAAGCGCCAGGGTTTCCCAAAGCCACTGACGGAGAATTACGGACTGGGATGCGCCTAAAGCGGCTCGCATAGCAAACTCTTGCCGGCGCTCGGAACCGCGTACCAGCAGCAGATTGGCTACATTCGCGCAAGCAACCAGCAGAAGCAGCCCGACCGCTCCACACAGTATTCGGATAGGCGTTTTGATATCGCCTACGATGGCGTCCAGGGCCGGGTGAACCCAGGTCGCGCGATTGTTGCCATCGTCATCCGGGTATTGCCTGGCCAAGCCGACGGCGATCGCATCCATTTCCGCCCTCGCCCGTTCGACGGTCACCCCAGGCGCTAATCGGCCCATAGCATCCAATACTCGAGAGCCGCGTTGTACCGACAACGGATCGCTCTCGACGCTTCCGGAATCGTCGGCCAGAGTAACCCAAAGTTGGATGCTGGGATTTTGCGGGGGGAACTGAAACCCAGCGGGCGTCACCCCAGCGACTCTGTAGCTTCTGCCATTGATGGAAATCGTTCGTTCCCCGATATCCGGAATAGCGTCAAAGTTCTCTTTCCAGAGGCGGTAGCTCAGGACTGCGGCGTGCATGCCCGGCGCTTCGTCCGAAGCCCGGAACCCTCCACCATGCAGCAATTTCACCCCAAGCATGGGGAACAGATCCCAGGAAACGATCTCTCCCGGCACTTGAACCGCCGGCACCTTGGCCGTGAGGGTGAACTGTGAATCACGATAAGACACCAGGTGGGAAAAGGCTTTATTCTGCTTTCTGAAATCGAAAAAATCCGGATAAGAAAGGCTGTCCGGCGCCGGCACGCCAGGATGATTCTTGGTGCCGCGAGTGGACTGAAACGACATCAGCCGGGTTGGATCTGCGTAAGGCAGTGCACGTAGGAGCACGGCATAAGTGATGCCGAAGATAGCGGTACTTGCGCCGATGCCGATGGCCAGCGTTAACGCGACCGATATCGTGAACGATGGCTTCCGGCGTAGCTGGCGGAAGGCCAGGACGGTATCGCGCCAGACAGTGTCGATTTGAGGGAAGGCGCGTCTTTCGCGCAGCTCCTCCTGCAACGCAGCTTTTCTGCCAAATTGCCGCCCGGCCGCAGAACGCGCTTCTTCTTCCGTCATCCCTTGCGCGGTAAACCGGCTCACCAGCATTTCTATATGAAGCCGAATTTCTTCGTCTGTCTCCCGGTCCCGCGCAACACCGCGGCCCAGGCTGGCTGCTAAGCGAGACAAAAGTGTTCGGAGTTGACCCGGCATTTACCTCTCCTGCGGTGTCATGCGCAGCATTCGTGTAATCACATCCGCCATGCGCTCCCAGTTACCCGCTTCGTGAGCCAGACGCTTTCGTCCCGAGGCACTGATCGAATAAAACTTGGCTTTCCGGTTGTTTTCCGAAGCCCCCCATTGTGACCTGATCCAGCCCTTCTGCTGCAACCGCATGAGCGCGGTGTAAACAGTGCCCTCGTTTAGCCGCAGCAGATCGTCGCTCAGCTGTTCAATTCGCCGGGCAATTCCATACCCGTGTTGCGGACCCATTGCCTCCAGAGTCTTCAAAACCATAAGGTCTAATGTCCCTTGCAGCACCTCGGATTTCTCGCTCAGCAGAACGTCTTTCCTTTTCACTATGCATAGGAGTCTAACATAATTCCCTATGGATGTTACATAGGAGTACCGTGTACTAAACGCCTCGCATCAGTAAAAACACAGCTGGCGGCGTTGTCACTGGGGAATAATCTCGCGTAGGCTATTCCACATCGGCTAACGCTGCACAGCGAAATGGCCACCCCGTGGCATTTCAGTCCAACGCGCAATGTTCAACCCGCGCTCGGCAAGCGCACGCGGAGGCACGGGAATCTCTTTGGGAAATAGCGCAACTGCTACCGGAGGTTCTACGCGGTTAGTTTGTGAAAGACTGATGGGCCACTGGCGTGACTCATGGTACAACCGCGCAGATGAATGAATCGTCTCGGTTACCCAGTAGATCATCACGTTAGTGAGAAGCTCGTCGCGCGTAAACACGCTTTCGACGTCACCGCCACAATCACTCCAGCTTCGGAACTTTTCAACGATCCAAGCCGCTAGTCCTACCGGAGAATCGTTGAGGCCGTAACTTAGCGTCTGCGGCTTGGTTCCTTGTTCATGGCTATAGCCGCCCTCGGTGTCATACCAGGCTCGGAGCTGCTCCACATAAGCCCGCCCCAGCTCGTCTTCTGGTGTTTGGTTCAGCGTGCCGCCTACTGAGAAACGCCCGGCAATGTAGTTCAAGTGAATTCCAATCATGCGGTCTGCGTGATCGAGTCCAAGTGCAATCGAAATCGCAGACCCCCAGTCGCCCCCCTGTGCACCGAAACGCACGTAACCGAGTTCCTGCATCAGTTGCGCCCATAGTTCAGCGATTTTCTTCGGATCCGTTCCACGCGAGCTCGGCCGATCGGAGAATCCATAGCCGGGCAAAGATGGCACAACCACATCAAAGGCTTCTTCCGTTCTACCGCCATGTGCTGCAGGATCGGTCAGCATTGGGATGAGTTTTACCATCTCGACAAAGCTTCCCGGCCATCCGTGCGTGAGGCTGAGCGGCATTGGCGCCGGTCCCTTTCCGCGGACGTGGACAAAATGGATGCGGAAGCCATCGAGCGCGATGCGATATTGCGGAAGTTGGTTTAAAGCTGCTTCTTGGCACCTCCAGTCATAGCCATGACGCCAATAGGCAGCCAGCGATCGGATGTAGCCCAGGTTTGAGCCAAATTCCCAACCAGCACCCTCGATTTCATCCGGCCAGCGAGTAGCGTCAAGGCGGTGCGCCAGGTCCGTCAATAGCGCATTCGGGATTTGAATCGTAAATTCTTCTGCAGCCATTGGGTAAACCCTCTGAGCTGTTACTATTACACGTGCCTCCCTGCTTTCTGCAGGCGAACTCCCGCCACTCGGCACACGGCTACTCATTCCGTCAGCGACTCGCCCCGCGGATTGCTTCCTACATGTCGGCAAGAGTCGCCGAAGCTGCGGCCGAACAATGACATGATGCATCGGCCTTTCTCGTTAGTGCTCAGGGGCGCTTCCGCGAAGCTTTTGTTCATTCAGGGACTTGCGACTGTAAAGAGACGCAATGCGCGTCAGACCGCCAACTGGCTCGCTGCTTCAGAGGGCACAGGCCAACGTGTCGAGACTAACGACGTTTCGCTTCCCGCTTTGCTCCGTAACGGAGCCCATCCACCAACAACGCAACCATCCTTCGCGCGTAGGCGGGTTCTTGTTGGTGCGAAACCCTGAAAAGGTTTGCGACGGTGTGTAAGAGCTCCTCTGCATCGACGCCTGCACGCACTGCTTTTGCTGCGACAGCCCGATCCAACAACGTCTTGAGTGCCAGCAGGAGGCGTGCGTTGAAGTAACCCGGCAACGCGCTGTAGGCCGGGTCAGCAGAGTGGAGCGCTGCTGCAAGTCCCCGCTTGGTGGCGATGAAGTCCACGTAGCGCTGCATTCGGTGAGCCAATGCGTCAGCCGGCTCGAATTTGGGGGCGAGTTCGGAAGCTGCGTCAGCGCAGGCATCGACCTGCTTTTGGAAAACCGCCTTGATGAGATCCGACCGTTGCGGGAAGTGACGATAGAGCGTTCCTAGGCCAACATTCGCCCTTTGGGCGATTGCTCGGACCGGAGCGTCCACTCCTGACGTCCGAAAGACCTCCATAGCGGAATTCAGGAGTGAGGTCATCTTGCGCTGTGCGTCGGCCCGCATGGCCCGGGGTTTAGCCCTGGATTTCTGCTTCTCCGCTGGTATGGTGGCCTTTTTCATGAACACATGGTTGCAAATGGAACCATGTTCCTGTTACTAACCGGAGAAATAGATCCGCATTGGTCGCACCGCTGCCTTGTTGCACTGCGGACCTTACATTTTGCTTGAACTTATTGATCGCGTTTGGAGTCACTGGCGTGAACAAGTTGATCAGGTTGCCATCAGGATCACGAACAAGCAGGGAACGGTTTCCCCACGGCATGGTGGTAGGCTCCTGCACCACGTCTGTCACTCGCTCCCTCAACCGCGCGAACTCTTTGTCCACATCCTCTACAAGGAACTCGATGATCGCGCTCCGGTTCTGTGCCGGGCTCAGGACGTCTTCCGCTCCGAACAGCCGCAGCGTATGCGAGTTGCCGATCGCCAATGTGCAAGAGGGCGTGGGCAACTCGGCAAAATCTTCCGTGTAGCGAGTAACGGCCATACCGCTGATAAGCTCATAAAAGCTCACCAGGCGGTTCAGGTCGCTCGTAATTATGCGCATCGAAACCAGATTCATAATGTCTCCTTGTTGTGGGTTGCACTGTCACGTAACCACAGTAAGAGGTGCCTGCTGACACCGTACTGTCAGCAGTGTTTCGCTGATGCGCCGAGCCGACCGACTCTTTCAGATCATCCAAGTGTTGCGGCGCTCACGACAGCCTGTGACGGCCGACAAGCTTGCGTGTGAGCTCAGGGTGTCGAAGCGATCCATTTATCGTGACATCGCTGACCTGACTGGGCAAGGTGTACCGGTCCGCGGAGAAGCTGGCATGGGGTACATCCTGGACCGGGAGTATGACATGCCACCGCTCATGCTCACACCGGATGAGCTTGAAGCGGCAGCACTAGGCACGCAGTGGGTGGCCGAAAGAGGTGACCCCGCGCTCGCCGGCGCTGCGCGAGATCTTATTTCCAAGATTGCATCCGCCATACCGCAGCGGCTTCGTCCTTCGTCGTCGAGCCCACCCTCGGGACTCCTGCGAACAACGTTCCGATTATTGATGGGCTGGATCTTCGAAGAACACGCGCCTGGATTCGCCACGGGCGTAAGCTTCGGATCCGCTATCGCAGCGATCAGGGGAATGAAACACAGCGAATCGTCTGGCCGGTGATCGTCGGCTACGCCGAAACAGTACGTCTGCTCGCTGCCTGGTGCGAACTGCGTGAGGACTTTCGGCATTTCAGGACAGATCGTATTGTCAGCGCTGAATTTCTCGAACAACCGCACAGTCTTGGTACTCGCGAGTTGAGGCGAAGATGGGAGCACTACATCCAGAATACGCGGGGAATCCGTCTGCCCTGAGCGTGTTTCTTGCCGGAACCGATTTCGTAGGCTCAACGCGGCGGTCCCAACAAACACTATGGAGTGCCGATCGGAAAGACCATTGTCGGTCCAAAGCGCGCTTCTTCTAAGGGCGGATCAAGACTCTTGAGAATCTTACATGGAAGCCGGCCATCCGGACGAAGTTTCTACATAGATCAACCCTCGTCGCCATTTCGGAGAAGTGTAAGCCAGATACGGAATGAAAGCCGGCTTGTGGGAAGTTACCTGCTAGGACCTTGCACTGTTCCGGAGCCTACGATTACCACGTCATAGATCTTGGTGGATGCCGCTGTCTCTGCGTGCACTCACTTTATCTCTTGGCAAGCTCAGGTGAATCTATTGCGTATATCATGTGTCGGAGGATAGCCATGTTACGAAATCCTGCGACGTTAGTCTTTGTGCTGGTAGCTTTTCTGATGTCGTTTAATCGGGCTAGCGCGCAGACGGCTGAGAAACCCGATTTGACGAAGCAGCCGACACTCTACGTCGTAGGCTATGCTCACCTGGACACGGAATGGCGATGGGAGTATCCGCAGGTCATCGACGAATACATTCGCAAGACGATGGAGGAGAACTTCAAGCTACTCGAGAAGTATCCGCATTACCTGTTTAACTTCAGCGGCGCGAATCGCTACCGTTTCATGAAGGAATACTACCCTGCCGATTTTGCGAAGGTGAAGAGTTATGTGAACTCGGGAAGGTGGTTCCCGGCCGGTTCGTCGATGGAAGAGGGCGATGTGAACGCGCCCAGTGCGGAGGCCATCATCCGGCAAGTTTTATACGGAAACAATTGGTTCCGCAAAGAACTCGGCGCAGCTAGTGCCGAGTACATGCTGCCGGACTGCTTCGGATTTCCGGCCTCGCTGCCGAGCATACTGGCGCATAGCGGAGTGCGCGGCTTCTCGACTCAGAAACTGGTGTGGGGCTCGTCGGCAAACGCGGGTGGCCCGGAGTCTCGTGAAAAGACGCCGGAGGGCACTCCATTCAACGTGGGTGTTTGGGTAGGGCCGGATGGTGAAAGCGTGCTCGCCGGTATCAATCCAGGCGCCTACAGTGGCGGAATCGAAACAGATCTCAGCAAGCCGCTCCCGCCTGGGCCGCCGAACGCCGCACTCGAAGAGATCCGCACCAAAGTTCAGGCTCTGCGGCAGAAACTCGAAGCCCAACAAAAGTCGGGGCAACCGTTGGATCCGAAGGACATCCAAGAATACATTGCGCTGCACAACCAAGAGGAGACATTCGCCAAGGCGCAACGCGAACAGGATCTAAATCGTTATCAGGGCGATTGGGCAGCGCGGGTTGAAAATAACGGCAAAGTTAGTGGCCTTTATACCGATTACCACTACTACGGGACGGGCGACATCGGGGGATCTCCCGATGAGGAATCGGTAAAACGGCTGGAAGCCATGGTGACAAAAGGAACGGCAAGCCTTCCTCCCGAGGGTTTTTTTTCGAACCGCCAGCAACATCCCGAATGGCCCGCCGTGCAGGTAGGCGAGGGACCTGTCCACGTCATTTCAGCTAATGCCGAGCAGATGTTCTTGAACATCTCGAAAGCCGAAGCGGCTGGATTGCCGCGCTATACGGGCGAGATGGAGCTGACTAACCATTCGGCCGGCTCGCTGACGTCGCAGGCGTATCAGAAGCGCTGGCTGCGGAAAGAGGAGTTGTTGGCGGACGCGGCAGAGAAAGCTTCCGTCACGGCCGAATTGCTCGGTATGCGGCCGTATCCGCTCGCGCGATTGAACGATGCGTGGACGCTGGTGATGGGCGGTCATTTTCACGATATAGCGGCGGGCACCGCGACACCTAAGGCATATGAGTTTGCCTGGAATGACGACGTCATTGCGATGAACCAATTTGCCGGAGTACTAAGCGACGCGACAGAGGCTGTCAGCGCAGGACTGAACACGCAAACTAAGGGCGTGGCGGTAATGGTTTTCAATCCGCTGAACATCGAGCGGGAAGACCTGGTGGAAGCCAGTGTGAACTTTTCAGGCGGGATGCCGGAGGCGGTGCGTGTGACGGGCCCTAACGGCAGCGATGTCCCGGCCCAAATTTCAAAGGGCAAAGTGGTGTTTCTGGCCAGAGTTCCGTCGGTCGGGTATGCAGTGTATGACGTGCAGCGGGGCGGGGCGATGGCAGGACCAGGCGGGTTGCAGGTATCCGAGAACTCGCTCGAGAACCAATACTACCAAGTGAAGCTGAATGCGGACGGTGACGTTGCCAGCATTTTCGATAAGGCGATCGGCAAAGAATTGCTGTCGGGGCCGATGCGCCTGGCGATCTCCTACGACAACCCGGAGCAGTGGCCGGCGTGGAACATGGATTGGGATCAGGAGCAGGCCGCGCCCAAGGCGTATGTGGGCGGTCCAGCGCAGATTCGGGTAGTGGAGAAGGGTCCGGTTCGTGTATCGCTCGAAGTCGCGCGTGAAACCGACGGGTCGAAGTTCGTGCAGAGAATCAGTCTTTCGGAAGGCGATGCGGGGAAGCGTGTCGAGTTTGGAAACGTGATTGACTGGAACACGCGAGAGTCAAACCTCAAAGCAACTTTTCCTTTAGTGGCTTCGAACCCCATGGCCACCTATAACTGGGACATTGGCACCATCGAGCGACCGACGGCCGAGCCAAAGAAGTTTGAGGTGCCTTCGCACCAGTGGATCGATTTGACCGACATGAGTGGCGAGTTCGGGGCGACGGTATTGACGGATTGCAAGAACGGGTCGGACAAGCCGACGGATAATACTGTTCGGCTGACTCTGATCCGGACTCCAGGAGTGCGCGGCGGCTATGCGGATCAGGCCACTCAGGATCTCGGACATCATCAATTCGTCTACGGTATCGCCGGGCACGCCGGCGGTTGGCGCGAGGCGGGCACTGACTGGCAAGCGCAGCGACTGAATGCTCCGCTAATCGCCTTCGAAGCATCGAAACATGCGGGCGAGTTGGGCCGTGAGTTTTCTCTTTTGAAAGTCAGCAACTCGCGGGTTCGAGTTCTCGCCATGAAGAAGGCTGAAGAGGGGAACGAGCTGATCGTGCGAATGGTCGAGCTCGACGGTAAACCGCAGCCGAAAGTTCGGCTGTCCTTTGCGAGGCCGATTGCCTCGGCCCGAGAAGTAAACGGGCAGGAGCAGCCGGTAGGGCCAGCTACCGTGACCAGCGGGGCTTTGGTGACTTCTTTTTCGGCCTATCAACCCCGCACATTCGCCATCAAACTGGCTGCCTCGCAGAACGCAGCCGCTGCTTTGCGGTCGACGCCAGTGACATTGCGGTATGACATCGCGACGGCGAGCAACGATGGCGCACAGTCGGCAACCGGGTTCGACGGCCAGGGCAATGCGCTGCCAGCCGAGATGCTGCCCTCGAATATCGTATTCGATGATGTGCGGTTCCATCTTGCCCCGGCTAAGACCGGTGTTCCCGATGCGGTTGCCGCAAACGGACAAACGATCAATCTGCCAAACGGCCGCTATAACCGGGTTTACGTGCTGGCGGCATCGGCGGATGGCGATCAACAAGCCGACTTCGAAGTGGGCGATAAAAAGGTCGGCATCAATGTCCAGGACTGGGGCGGGTTTATCGGGCAGTGGGATGACAGGCAGTGGACGGCCAAAGACGTGGCTGTTCCGGCACGCGGCAGACGCCCGGCTCGAACGGAGCACGATTATTACGCCGAAATGACCGGCATCAAGCCGGGCTATATCAAACGCGCGGACTTGGCGTGGTATTGCTCGCATCATCACGACGCGAAGGGCGCGAATGTTGCCTACGCTTACTCCTATTTGTTCGCGTATCCGATCGATCTGCCCGCCGGCGCCAAGACGATCACGCTACCGAAAAACGAGAAGATCCGAATTCTCGCGATGTCGGTCGCCGGGGAGGACTCACAGGTAAAACCGGCACAGCCGTTATACGATACGCTGGCCCGCTAGTGGGCTGTTGCGGGGAATTCGGTAGGGGAAGCCTCCAATCGCTGTGCTCATGGTTTCCGGGCCTCCGGTTGGAGAGCCACTAGCGTGGCTCATGGCTCCGAATCCAGAAGACAGTAACGTTTTTATTTACAACAAGGGCCGCTAGAGCGTAAACGGCTCATCTGCCGACGGACCGTAGAGACCGGGAACGGGTATGTTCAGGTTACGCAAGTAGACTCCGAGTTGTGCTCTGTGATGAACCATGTGGTTTAGGAACATCGTCCGGTAAGCCAGCATGCGTGGCGCCTTGATGATGACGCGATCTCCGAAGGACAGCTTCCAGGTCTTTTTGAGATCGTCGTCGGACAAAGAAGAAACCACAGACTTGGCTGCAGCGGCGCTACGTTCAAGCTCCGAGAGCAGATGCGCTGTCGATTGAAAGGTGAGGTCGGGAAACTTTGTCGTTGCCAAGTTCAGTTCGTCTGTTGACATCACTTGAGTACAGAAGTCGGGCAGACGCGCGACATGCAGGGCAAGCCGGCCGATAGACATCGATTTGTCGTGCGGCTTCCACTGTGGATCCTTTTCAGGAATACGCTCGAGCGTACGCCGCGTGCCCTCTATTTCGGGATCGAAATCAACAAGTAGGGTTTCAGCTATCGTCATAATGCCTTCGCACAGATTAGCATTCGATGTGTCTTGAATCTGCCCCTTTCAATCCCAGAACCGAACAGCTGTTTTTGCTAAGTGATTGAAAGCGGATGTTCGGTTAAAGGAGGCACGATTGCTCTTTCAAAGAGCTATGAAGCACTTAGGGCAGGATGTTCGGTTTGCTTTGCGCTCGGTATGGAAGCGGCCGGGCTTTGCCGCCATCGTGGTTGCGGTGTTAGCTCTCTGCATAGGAGCGAATACGACGATGTTCACCATCATCGATTCCACTCTCCTGCATGCACTCCCGTTTCGAAGTCCCGATCGCCTGGTTTCCCTTACGGAGCGGCTCTCCGCAGTGATGCAAGGCCCAATACCGTTTTCGACGCCGGATTATCAGGAACTCTTGCGGCGCAGTCATTCGTTCGAACGGATCGGCATTTTCAGAAACCGCACGTTCGAGCTTTCGGGAATCAATGAACCAAGCCAACTGCAAGGAGCGCGCATCTCGGCTTCCCTGTTCCCGACACTGGGCATCTCCCCTGCGCTCGGGCGAAACTTCACTGCCGAAGAGGATCGAAACGCGCATAGAGTCGCTATTTTAAGTGCCGCCCTCTGGCGTTCGCAGTTCGGCGGAGATCCTGCCGTCATCGGTAAGACGATCACGCTCGATCGAAATCCGTATACCATCGTCGGCGTCATGCCGCAGGGGATTGCGTTTCCCATGCGCGGTCCGGAGTTCAACAATGAACCCGCGCAAGTATACGTTCCTTTCAGTTTCACCAAGGCCGAGCTAGAAGGCTGGGGCAATATGTATAACCACAGCGTGATCGCTCGCCTTCGCCGGGGAGTGACGGTGGAGCAAGCGCGAGCAGAAGTTAAGTCCGTCATCGAACGCGTTTACCAGGAGACTTATCCGGCGTCGCTTCGCACCACAAACTTCGGTTTGAGCGCAGACGTGACGATCTTACGAGAGGAGATTCAGGGAAAGCTCGAACCGATTCTTCTGGTGCTTTTCGGAGCGGTGGGACTGGTACTGCTTATTGGTTGCGCGGACGTTGCCAGTCTTCTTCTCACGCGCGGCGCATCGCGTCAACGCGAGATGTCGATTCGAACAGCGCTGGGCGCGAGCCGCATGCAATTGATCCGGCAAGTTCTGCTGGAAAGTCTGGTGCTGGCCCTGCTTGGCGGGTTATTGGGCCAGCTTCTTTCATTCTGGACGAGAAGCGTGCTGGTCCATGCGGCGCAACTAAGTCTGCCCATTACGGGCGTGAGCGATTCAAGCGGACGAGTTTTGCTTTTCACATTCCTACTGTCGCTCTTAACTGCTCTGGTATTCGGGCTTTTTCCATCGCTACAGGCATCGCAGACCGATGTGATCCGCGGGTTGCGCGAAGGCGGCCGAAGTCAGACATCGGGTAAGAAGCAGGGCCGCACACTGACCGCTCTCGTCACGGCTCAGTTTGCATTGGCGCTGGTGCTGCTCATCGGCGCCGGACTGCTTTTAAGAAGCTTCTCGCGTCTGCTTGCAACCAATCCAGGTTTTCGTCCGGACCACATTCTGACGATGTCGGTGAGTCTGCCGGCTAACGCGTATGAATCGGGATCGCAAGTGCGCAGCTTCTACGAGCGCGTGCAGCGATCATTGGAGACATTGCCGGGCGTTAAGGAGGCCGCGATCGCTACGTCGCTGCCGCTTTCGGTTAACGAGCATCGAACGTTTTCGATCGAAGGACAGCTTCCCCAAACGCTCAATATTCCTCGCGAGGTCGCGCATATCTGGTCGATGGGCGCGTTCTTTCGCGCGATGGGTATACCGCTGCAGGCTGGGCGATTTTTTGATTTTCGGGACTCACGCCAATCTCTTCCTGTAGCGATCGTGAACGAGACACTTGCCCACCGCTTCTGGCCAGGACAAAACGCAGTCGGAAAAAGAATCAAGTGGGGCGAAAACGGTTCAACAAACATCAACCCTTGGATGACTATCGTAGGGGTGGTGAAAGATGTTAAGCAGAGCGCTCTGGACCAAGCAATCGAGCCTGAAAGTTACACGCCCTATGAGCAGGTGAAAGACGACGATTTGGGCGATAACGTGACGAGCGAGTTTCGGGCTCTGAAGATCGTGGTCCGAACATCCGGTACTCCGATGGCGGAGATCTCGGCCATCAAGAGACAGATCGGATTGCTCGATGCTTCGCTTCCAATTACCCAAGTGGCGACCATGGAAGACCGGTTGAGCGACTCCACTCGTTCGCAACGTTTCAATACATGGCTGCTCGGAATCTTTGCGGCAGTTGCGGTGATACTGGCGGCGCTCGGGATTGCGGGCGTGCTGGCTTACTCGGTTGCGCAACGGATACCCGAGATCGGGTTGCGGCTGGCGCTCGGAGCGCGTAAGGCAGACGTGCTTAGACTTGTGGTCGTGCGCGGTATGCGAATGGCATTTGCGGGGACTCTGATAGGCATTGTTTTTTCACTTGCGCTCAGCAGCGTGCTGGCTAGTTTCCTGTACGATGTCAGCCGCTACGACGCTTGGACCTTTCTAGGCGCACCGTGTTTCCTATGCGTAGTCGCTCTCGTTTCCGTCTGGATTCCGGCGCGTCGCGCGGCGGCGGTCGATCCCATTCAGGCGCTGCGAGCCGAGTAGACGGGAGGGTTTTTACCGTCCTTAAAAAAAGGAGGGTATTTGGAAGCTATTTTCCTGAAATGGTGAATGGAGAAACCGGAGGCGTGATTGCATGCAAGTATTCCGCGGAGCCCGGCTACGCGTCATTATGGGAAGCGCCAGCTAACTCAATCGCGAAGACGGAACCCTCGATGCTGTCTTCGATCTGAATCTCGTCCGCCTTGTGCTTGCACCGCCCAACGTTGCAATCGATAAGCCGAGCCCGCGCCGCCGGCTTCGCGAGTACGGCCCGCATCCACCCGATAAAACCGGTCGAACACTTTTTTCTATGCGGCTACGGGATTCCTGGACCGCTATCGATGATCCTTGACGGTCGCGCCACCGTTTGAGCAGAAATCCGGCCCACACCGAAATTGCGCCGCCCGGTGGAGAGTACTTGACGGCATTGTGCAGAATGTTGATCACCGCTTGCCTCAGAAGCAGCCGGTCTCCCTTGACGATCGCATCTTCGGTCTCCGGAGACAATCGAGGCTCTGCTTCCGTTCGTCGACCAAGAACCTCAATGAGGGTGGTGACTTCTTCCACTAAGTTCCATGAGGGAAACGCAGTGATGTTGAGTTGAATCTGACCGGCGTCGGCGCGCGAAATTGTCAGGAGACTCTCAACCAGGCGCGTTAGCGGGTGACCTCCTCCAACATGCTTCCGATCGTGTCCTGGTAATCGAGCCGCCGTCCGGCTCTTTTGGAGACCGACTTCTCCAACCGAGCGAATCGCCGCCAACGGAGTTCGCAGCTCATGAGAGGCATCGGACGGTGAAACGGCGGAGTTGTTCGAACGAGTGTTGGAGCCGATCCAGCAGATTGTTCATCGACACGCGCCAGATGACCGAGCTCGTCGCAGGGATTCTTCAACTGGCAGCCGCTGATCCAGCTTCTCCGCCGTGATCTGTTCAGCTCGCTGCGCCATCTGCTCAAGCGGAGACAGAACGCCGACGTGCTAATTGATATCCGAGAATAGCCGCCAGTGCAAGCAGCAGAGGCAGCGCGGTGAGCGAAGCAGTGAGGAATTCCTCGATTCTGGACCAGATAGTGTCTTGTCGATAACCGAGCCGGATCATTCAGCGGCCCGCCGTGCAAAGGATAGTATCGGCTGACCAGCGAAATACGGCTGCCGCTTTTCAATCGGAACGTTCGTTCAGAAAATCCGATCTACGCCTTCACCCTGGAACGGAGCTCCACCAAGTGCCTCGTCACCGAGGCGTTCGTTGCGATAGAGCACGGTCCCGTCAGGAGAAAAATCTCCAGCAGCCGTTCCAGCAGCCGTCGTGATTCCGGATGATTGTGATAGTCCTCCCGCAAAGATAAGCTGCCGTCGGGTGTAAAGAAAAGCAGCCCTTCGACGGTCTCGATATCCTGAACCGCGAAATGGCCAATTGACGATTCAACTGCCAGTACAGAACGAAAGATGTGCCGGCTATAAAAAGCAGCAAAATTGCCGCTAAGACCAAGACATACCAGACCGTCAGCCGGGCTCGAACAGGAAAAGACCGGAACCATGTCACCCTCAGCCGCTCTCCTCGCGCAAGATGAAACCGAGACCTCGCACCGTGTGAAGCAGCTTTTTCCTGAACCGGTCGTCGATCTTTCGCCGCAGGTGCGTGATGTGAACATCGATTACATTGTCCAATGGCGTTTGTCGCGCAATATCTTTCCAGACATCTCTGCGCCAGCATTTCACGTGAAACTGTTCTGCCTTTGTGAAGAAAGAGATACTCCAGAATTTCGTATTCCTTCGCCGTCAGTTCTATCGTCTGGCCGCCTCGTGTTACCGACCGGTCGCTCTGATCGAGCTTCCAGATCCGCAAGTTTCAGACGGGAAGCCAGTTTCAGCAGTTCCACGGCGCAAGAGTGCGCGTATGCGGGCCTGGAACTCCGGAAAAGCGAACGGCTTCACGAGATAATCGTCAGCGCCGCTGTCGAGTCCATGAACGCGATCTTCCACCGTATCTCTCGCAGTTAGCAGCAGTATCGGAATCTGCACACCCTGTTCACGTAACTGCCGAGGATTTCAAAGCCATCCCGTCCCGGCAGCATGACGTCGAGGATCGCCAGATCGAAAGGATTGTTTGCAGAGGAGGTAAAAGCCTTCTTCTCCGGTACTTGCCAGCTGTACGTTGTATTCGTCCGCTTCCAGACCCTCGTTCAAAGCATTCGCCAGCTTCCGCTCGTCCTCGACGACTAGAATTCGCACAATCTCTTTCATTTATAGGAGAGCACGGCGCTTTCAAACAACTGAAGACTTGATTAAGGCCCTTTTCAGAAACTCTTAAGGCGAATCTTAAGTTGTACGCTGCGAGTTCCGGCCCGACCATGAAATTGATGGCACTCAACGAACACCAGAGGCGGCTGCGATTGGCCGGATTTACGCGGTTTCTCTCTGTTATCGCGTGGTGCTGATTTTCTCCGAGTCGCGGCCTCTTCGCAAAACAGCGCAAATCGAAAACTCAGCCCGACGCTCCGCAGGACGAAATCGAACGTAGTGGCTCATATGCCTTGACAGAGGGCACGTTACACGTTTTCTGACAACCCAGCATTACCGCCGCAACTACCTGTATGCGGAACACGAGCCAGGAAGGCAGTCACGCTGATCGATGTGACGGAGGTGAATCAGCCTTCCGTTCTGGCAGATGTCTCCGTATCCAGTTGCGAGCGCCAGCTCAGATGATGGTCCGTTACTGGTAACGCAGCGCTCGTCGCGAGCGGCGGCACTGTTGCCGCGGCGCGAAGCGCCAGCCCAGACATTTCGCATCATGAGCTTCGCGGATCCTCTCCATCCTACGGTGAAGCAGGAGTTCGCGGGTGTGTCCGGCTATGGCGACTGACGACAAACGCGGTCTGATCTTCTTGGCGAATCCACAGGGCGTGTGGATTCTGCAGCAGCAATATGCGACAGATCCGCAGTCCGAAAAAGAGTGGGAACACATGATGCTGGATAACCGATAGCATGCTGGAACGAGGAAAAGCCCAGAAAGTCACCGTCTATCTGAACGAGGACAGCAGCTTCAAAAGAAAACTTCACGTATGAGCAGGTATTGCAGTTTCTCTATGAGCAGGAGGTCGCTGGAGCCACGCTGATTCGTCCGAACAAGGCTTCGGAAATCACCATCAGCGCAATGGCGTCACACGCCGGCATCTGCCAGTCAGGATCGAATTCATTGACTCTGCCCAACGTCGTCGAAGCGATTCTTCCAGCTCTCTGCGACCTGGTCTCGGACGGATTAGTGGAAGTGCAGGAGACGACGATCGTCAAGGCGGCAAAGCAGGCAGGTGCTGTCTAATTGCCGTTTCGGTGGCTTCGTTATGTGCTCCTGTTAGGGAGCGTTTCCGTATTGCCGGCTGCGGCTCAACGGCGCAGCCCAGATCAGCCAGGCTGACGCTCGACGCAAGCTGAGGAAATCGCCCTCAAAAATCACCCGCGCATCAGCTCCGCTACTCTTGTCCGCCGAAGCGGAGGCCCGCCAGGTTTCGGAGGCGCGCTGCTGCATTTTATCCAACTGCGGCGGCAAACATCACTGGCACAGCCGCGAACGATGCAACCACCTTGGCCGCCGGCGCTCTTCCGACTTCCAGCCTTAATACTCGCTTTGCAAGCGGAGTCAATCTGGTCCAACTTGTAAGTGACTTCGGCCGAACTCGCCAGCCTGGTTCGTTTCGCCAAGTTTCGCTACCAAGCGGCCAATGACAGCGTGATCAACACACGGGCCCAAATACTTGCTCGAGGTCAGGCGCGCCTATTTCGATGTTCTTGGCTCATGAGGCGATTTTACGGGCAGCGCAAGCTACGCTGGAAAGCCGTCAACTCACGTTGCGGCAAGTAACGGCACTGGCGCAGAGTTCATTGCGCTCCACGCTTGACGTCACCTTCACACAAGTTCTTGTTTCGGAAGCCCAACTCGCTGTCGATCAGGCGGATAATGATCGCCAATCGAGCCGGGCAGCTTTGGCGGCGGCCATGGGACTTGAAACCACGCAGAATTTCACGCTGACGATGAACCGGTCCCGGCGCGCTGGACGACGATATCCCGTCACTCGTGTCCGAACGCACTGAGGGACCGGCCCGATCTTGATCGCGTCAAGCGCAACCGGGATGCCGCGTACCAGTTCGCGCAAGCAGAAAAGAAGCTGAGTTATCCGACCGTCACTTTCTGGGAGCGGCAGGTGTTATTCCGGAACATGACCATACGTTGCTCAAGGACAACTACGAAGCAGCGGGAATCAACATAAATATTCCGGTCTTCAATGGGGACTTGTTTGCGGCCCGGCGTTCCGAAGCGCTGTTGAGAGCAGAAGCGGCGGACAAAGATGTTCAGACTCTGTCGGTTGAAATTTCGAGGGATGTGCGAACGGCTTGGTTCAACGCCAATAACGCGTTTCGGCGACTGAGGGTGACCAGCCAGCTTGTGGATCAGGCCAGAAAAGCGGTGCACCTGGCGCAGGCCCGGTACGATGCCGGCCTTGGCAGTATCGTGAGCTGAATCAGGCGCAAACCAGCGAAATCTCAGCCGAAATCGATGCGGCCAGTGCGAAGTACGACTATCTTAGCCGCCGTACGGAACTCGACTTCACGGTCGGTGCTCTTCGTTAAGGAAGCAACGAGATGCCTTTCTCTCCCGTTCGTTGCCGCCGTTTGCACTGTTTATGCGGAAGCGCGTTTTTGCTTGTGTCCTGTGCCCGAAAAACGGAGAGCGCCGAAGGCGAATTCTGCGCAACGGCCGGAGTTTCAGAGCAAACGATTGTGCCAGTGGCGCGAGTAGTTCGCAGTAATCTGGCGAGCAACATGATTCTGACGGGTGAATTCGTTCCGTATCAGGAGATCGATGTGATGGCGAAGGAGGCCGGCTACATCAAATCCATTCGCGTCGACATCGGCGATCGGGTTCATACGGGCGAACTTCTTGCTGAACTGGAAATCCCTGAAATGCAGGATGACATCGCGCGGGCCGACGCAGCTGTACAAGCGGCGCAGGCCGAGATCACGACAGCACAAGAAGATGTCAGCCGCGCGCAATCGACCTACGATATTGCAAACCTGTCCTTACCAGCGGATCTCGGAAGTGGCACAGAAGGAACCGGGATTGGTTCCGCAGCAGGAAGTAGACGTAGCCCACTCGAAACAGCTGGAGACTCAAGCCCAGGTGTCGGCGGCGAAATCGAATCTCGACACGACGCAACGCAAACTCGCCATGGCAAAAGCCGAACAAGGGCGTTGGACAACACTGGCAGAAATACACGATCATTACGGCTCCTTTCACGGGTGTTATCACCAAACGATACGCCAATACCGGAGCGATGATCCAGCAAGGGACAGCTCTCAGTCGCAGGCCATGCCGGTGGTGCGCCTCTCGCAAAACAACTTATTGCGGCTGATCGTCCCGGTTCCCGAATCCGCCGTTCCCAGCGTTCACATTGGCGAAACGGTGAATGTAACCGTGACAGCCTTGCAAAAACGTTTCAGGGACGTGTTACTCGCTTCGACGATAAAGTCTCGATGTCCACACGAACCATGGATACCGAAATCGATGTTCCGAATGCGGATTACATTCTGGTTCCCGGCATGTACGCGGAAGTCAATCTGCGGCTCCGGCAAAGTGAGGAGGTGCTGGCGGTGCCCGTGGATGCGGTGGAGCAAGCGGGCGATGGGCGATAGCGTCTTCGCTGTGCAGGATTCGACGATTCGCGTGATCCGAGTTTCCACTGGAATGAAAACGCCGCAGCAGATAGAGATTCGTTCGGGCCTCCAGGAAGGTGACATGGTCATCGTAGGCCGGCACGCAGGTCTCGAAAACGGCCAGAACGTCGAGCCTAAGCTAGTCCACTTCGACGACGCTACGGGCCAGCATCAGGGGAGTTAAGACACGGCCATGTCCCGGTTTGCGATCAAAACGCCTTATTTCATTGTTGTCGTGAGCCTCATTATCGCGCTGGTGGGCGGCGTGAGCCTGATGCGCATGCCGGTTGACATGTTTCCCAACATGAATATTCCGGTGGTGGTGGTAGCCACTTTCTACAACGGCATGCCGCCGGAGCAGATCGAAGGCAACATCACCTATCACCTGGAGCGCTTCTTCACGCTGGCGAGCGGCGTGGAACATATCGAATCGCGATCGCTCACCGGCGTCAGTGTGATCAAAGTCTACTTCCAACCCGGAAGTAATCCCGACAGCGCCGCCTCGACCATTTCGAATCTGGCGATGGCAGATATTCGCGACATGCCGCCGGGAACTCTTCCGCCGATCGTGTTGAAGTTCGACGCATCGAGCCTTCCAGTGTGTCTGGTGACGTTGAAAGGTCCGGGTCTCACCGAAACGTTTCTGAAGGATCTGGCGCAAAACAACATTCGCAATCAGCTAGGCGGAGTGCAGGGTGCCTCTGTTCCGCAGCCCTTTGGGGGACGCTGGCGCCAGATTCAGTTCTATGTAGACCCTTACAAGCTGGAAGCAAATCAGTTGAGCTTGATGGATGTGGTCCGCTCAGTGAACGAGTCGAACGTTATTCTACCCGCGGGCGATGTGCAAATCGGGCGGCTCGACTACGACCTTTACGCAAATAACCAAGTAGACTTGAACAGTATGAACCGCACGCCCATAAAGATTGTTGGGCAGGCACCGGTGCGGTTTTCCGATATCGGACGGGCAGAAGACTCCTACTCGCTGCAATACAACGTGGTCCGAGTGGATGGCCAGCGTTCGGTATATCTTCCGGTGCTGAAGCAGGGAGGCGATTCGAACACGATCGCCGTTGTGAATGGCGTGCGTGCTAAGTTGCGGCATCTGTTCGATGTTCCGAAGTCGCTCTCAAGCACTGTGGTGTTCGATCAATCCGCGTTCGTCAAAACCGCCATTGAAACTCTGCTGGATGAGGGCGGTATCGGACTGTTTCTTACGTGTCTGATGATTTTGGTGTTCCTCGGCAGCATGCGGGCCATGGTGGCGGTTTTTTTCTCCATACCGCTATCCGTGCTGGCCGCGTTCATCGCTTTGCAGCTTGGCGGAAGTTCAATCAACAGCATGGTATTGGGTGGATTCGCGCTTGCGCTTTCTCGCTTGATCGATAACTCGGTGGTGGTGCTCGAAAACATTTTTCGGCATCTGGAATTGGGCGACCCTCCGGCAGTGGCTGCGGAAAAAGGCGGCCAGGAAGTGGCGTTGCCAGTGCTGGCCGCCACATTAACGACCGTCGTCGTATTCTTTCCCGTCACTCTTCTCTATGGAGTCAGCAAGTTTTTGTTTTCGGCATTGGCTCTGGCCGTCGTCCTTTCGCTGTTTGCCTCGTACTTTGTGGCGATGACTGTGGTTCCGCTGTTTTGCGCGCGGTACATCCGGCACGCAGGCGTTCATGTGGACTCATCACTAGCGCGCGAGCAACACGTCGCGCCTTCTCCGGGTAGCAAGCCCGGCTTCGGAACCCGTTTTAATCTCTGGTTTAACGGGCAGTTTGGCAAGCTGCTCGGTGGGTATGAGGCACTGGTGGGGAAAGTCATGCTCCGGCCGGCCGCGACCATGTGGATCTTCTTCCTGCTGTTTGGAGTCAGTTTGCTGCTGTTTCCGTTGATTGGACTCGCGTTTTTTCCTAAAACGGATGCGGGCCAATTCGTGATTAGTGTGAAGGCGCCGTCTGGAACGAGGCTGGTAAATACGGAGGAAGAGATAGCCCGGCTGGAACAACTGATCCGCGGCACGGTTCGTCCGTCAGATCTGGGCATGATCGTATCGAACATCGGGGTCGATCCGGGCTTTTCGGCCGTTTACAGCTCAAATTCCGCGATGCATACCGCTGTGGTGCAAACAAGCCTGAAGAAAGGACACAGCATCGGCAGCTACGAATACATCGCGCGGGTGAAACAGCCGCATGCAGCAGGAAATGCCTGAACTTGCCGCGTTTTTTTCTTCCGGTAGCCTGGTGGACGCTGTGGTCAACATGGGTATGCCCGCTCCGATCGATCTGCAGGTCTCGGGGCGAAATCTTGAGGATGACTACCGAACTGCCCTCAATTTATGCTCACGGATCCGCCAGCTTCCGGGTGTGGCGGACGTATTCATTCCGCAGGATCTCGATTATCCGGCGTTGCGGCTCAACATTGACCGCATGCGCGCCGGAGAATTGGGGCTTACCGAAAAAGAGGTGATGTCGAACGTGATTACGGCACTGACCTCAAATCAAATGGTTGCGCCCAGCATTTGGGTCGATCCGAAAAACGGCAACAATTACTGGCTCACGGTTCAGTATCCGGAGCGGCAGATTCGGGACATTAACGATCTTCGCGCCATTCCGCTGCATGGAGCGAATGTAACGCAACCCACCAGACTGGACATGGTGAGTTCCATCACTCCATTCCAAGCTCCGACCGAGGTGGATCATTACCAGATCCGCCGCCGAATCGACATCTATGTGCGCCCGCTTGGGGAGGCGCTCGGCGGGGTTGCCGATCGCATCAACCGCATTGTCGGAGAGACACAACTTCCAGCCAACGTGGACGTTGTTGTGCGAGGGTCGGTCGAATCGATGAACGCATCGTTCCGGAGCTTCAGTATCGGCCTTACTCTTTCCGTGCTTCTTCTCTATTTGATCCTGGTTGCTCAGTTCCGCTCGTTCATGGACCCGTTTATCATTTTGCTGGCCCTTCCGCCGGGCATATCGGGTGTGTTGATCGCCCTAGTTTTGACAGGGACGACGCTGAACATCATGTCGCTGATGGGGGTGCTTATGCTAGCGGGAATCGCGATGTCCAACAGTATCCTGATCGTCGAGTTTGCCCATCAACTTTTGAACGACGGACTCAGTGTACGAGAAGCCATAGTTACTTCCTGTCGTGTACGTCTACGCCCCGTTTTGATGACATCACTGGCAACCATTATCGGCCTGCTGCCGATGGCCCTGAAGCTGGGCGAAGGAAGCGAATCTTATGCGCCTTTGGCGAGAGCACTAATCGGCGGGTTGGCGCTTTCCGTAGTTATTACGGTTTTCATCGTGCCTGCTGGATTTTATCTCGCGTACCGAGATCGATCGCGTGTAGGAGCAGTGTAATTGATCGTTTACCGCTCAACGCTGATTGTTGAAAGCCAGCTCTGCGCTCGGCGGCTGTATCGATCTTCGCCATCCTGTTCTTTGCGAGCAGTAGTCAGGAGGGTAGCGGAGTGAGTGCCGCGAGGGCGGCACTCATAGACCTAGCGATCGCTAAGTGAGAGCTCGGGCTGCCGCAGCAGGTCTGCGCCGCAGCTAACTCGCACGGGGGCGGAGCGCCGGACCGACTCGTAGGCCGTGCCTTTGCCAGTCACGATGAATAAGGTGTGCACACCGCAGGACTGGACGTGGTAGGGAACCCGGACTACTGCAGAGTCGTGCGCCCCGAGATAGGGGACGGCTTCAATGTCGAACAATTTCCCGCTGGCGTCCGGATCACCATCGTAAAACATGGCGGTAGCGCTTGCCGAGTAATCATCGCCGCTCGAGATAAGAGCGGAGACGTAGACGGTCTGATTGAGGAGAGGTTCGGGAACGGAAAGTTTGATTTTGCCGATGTCGAGGGCTTGCAGATTGGCAGGGGGAGGAGCTCCGAGAGCCGTTTTCGGTGGAAGGACGGTAAAAACAGCTCGATAGAAGCCTACGTTGTTGGTATAACCCTCGGCGTTCACGTCGGCCAGAGAGTTCAGCTGAGCAGCGGGGACAGCCTGCAGCCCGTGTCCTTCGATTTCGGGCACGAGGTTACCCGTTCGATCTTGCATCCAGACAAGCACCCAGAAATACAACTTGCTGGTTAGCGTATTTGGAAGTGTCCCAGGTTGTAGTCGCCATTATCCAGTTGAGCGGGCCGCCATCTTCGGTATTAAAGGGCGGAATGGGACCGAGTTGCTTTTCGCCAACGAGAACACTATTTCCGCTGGGCAGGCCGTTTACTTTGTCCCACGGCTGCAAATAGAAACGCACGTGGACAACGGTTCCATCGGGCATGGCTTTCAAGCTGTAGTTATAGACGCGCGCCTGCAGATAGAGTTGGTCGCCGGCGACTGCAGATAGAAGTTGAGGACCTTGGCCGGGAGGCGCGTTGGCGATCGGAGCGCGTGAGATGAAGAAGCCGCGCATAGCGTGGAATTCGCTATCCCACGGATCCGCCGGATGAGATGGATTGAAGGTGGCACAGTCCGTCTGGGTCTGGTGCCCAGGGCCAGGCAGTTGGGCGGGATTGTGTCCGTGAGCGGGCTAGGCGTAAGCGTCCATCGCGAGGGATGGTTAAGCGCCACATCGGGCAGCTTCCCGTAGGCTTTCACCCACCATCCGCCAGCAGACGAGGATAGCGGATCGACTACGAATGCGGTACGAAGACGTCCCGACGTAATCGAGCTCGCTATCCTCAGGATTGGCAGGGTTTGAAATATCCGAACCCGCAGGCTTGAACTGGCCGAAGATATACGGCGACACCCAGTATGCGTAATCGAAAGGTGAGGCGAAGGTGCCGGGCTTAACGCTACCGCGATGCCCGCCGACTTACCGAGTGAATTTACGCCGGTGTCCATGGTGCCTAGCGAATCGCTGCCTCCGAAATTGAAATCAAGATTAAAGCCGACGCTGTAGATTCCTCCGGGATGCCACCTTTGCCTACGACTGAGATGTCGTTATTTTCAGCGTAGTTTTGCGTGTAGGTGGACATTGCTCGAGTGAGTTTCGTCCGCTGTCCAAGTCGATTTTTCGACGCGAGACTCGCTACTGGTCAGCCATTTTTCGTCCTTGGACAGTTTGTCCAGATCCGGATAAATCAAGCCGGAGCTGGGAGTAGCTTCCGGGATAAGAGAGTACGTTATAGGGCTCCCAGGGCGGCTGATACCATTCGATCAAGTTTCCCGAGGCCTCGCCGGACGAGATCGCATCGGGCGCGGAAAACTGCAGGGTTAAAGGTACTTTCTGCTTCGGCTTGCAAGAATCGAGCTTTAGTCGGGGCAGCCTAGTTGCCCGATGACGGGATAGATGTAGAAGATTGAATCTCTCGTCGTTAAACCAGATGTAGTCGCCTGAGCCTGTTTGGGTCGAAGCATCGAACGGATGTCCTGTGTAGTAGCCATGAGCAAGAAGTAGTTCTTTGCCAAGTCTTGAGTAGCGGTGAAGGTATCGGAGAAGCGCGTGTTCCTTCGCCCTCCTTTACGCTGCCCACTTCGAATGAAGCTCCAATCGTCTCCTTGCCGGAGAAGGTCCATCCATGTCGAATCGGTGTGAGTGGATTGGTCGGAGCCCTTGCTGTCCGAATCGTATTGGGAATAGAAAGAATCGGGAACGGCAGAAATGTTGAAGATTTGAGGTTTCGTGTTAAACACCGGAGCTATGTAGTCTACGTGCATAGGCGGCATAGCGACCGAGCCATATAGTTGCCTGGTTCCTTCGAGTACTGCTTTGGTTGGCGCACCCAAAATCAAGAGAGCGGCCCTGGATATCGCCGTTAATGATCCAGGTTGCCATAGTATTTTATTAAGATTCGGATCGCGCCAGTCGGTACCGGTGACTGAGTTCTGATTGAAGGTGAAGATACTGGGAGCCTGCAGCGGGCGGTTCCACATTGTAAATAGTAAGTCCCAAGTTGTTGCCGTTGCAATCAGAGGTGCTGATGGCGATCTGCTGCTTGAGGCTGGGCTGGGTAGTTCCCGGCTTTGAGGGATCGGGATCGGTACGGGCGAAGTTGCCGGCGGCTAGCCCCGCGCTGCATACGATATTAGGCGCGGAATGAAAGGGCGGATATAGAATGTGGAGCTGGGAATCGAAACTAATTACACCGAGTAAGTTGCCGTACTTCATGGCCACCTGGTCATACTGCGAGTTCGGATCGAAGTGACCTTTGACGGCCCATAGATCGGGGCCTGGCGAAACATCTGAGGGCTGCGTAGCTCACTAATACCGGAGTAAGTGACGGAACTTTAAAATCGAGCGACTGGACCTGTACCTGTTTATTCGAAGAATACACGACCGCTAATTGGTCGTAAGAGGTGTTCGAAAATCGCCCGGCGACGAGGGCTCGCCGAGTTAGGCCCCATTGGCCCGGCACCCGGACCGAGCGCAATATCTGCTTGCTGTGTTGGGTCTAGCGAGCAGGATCAATAGTGAGGATTTGAACATGCAGGGCGTGATCGGTGTTGATCGCCTGATAAGCTATAGCCAGTTCCGGCTTTCCATCCCCGTTAAAGTCACCGACTGCGACCGACACCGGAACAAATTGCCCCAGCGGATAGTGCCAAGCATCTCCCGCACGCAGACCTTTCGAAAAGTGTTCTGGATCGACAGCACTGATGACCTGGAGTGAAAGGGCTGAAGCGAGCACCATTCGGGAAATCCGTCGCCATTAAAATCCGCCGCAGCCAAAGTCGCGCCAGAAAAACTTACCCCGGTTCCGCCGACGGAATTAACGACTTGTGTCTGCTTGGTAATCGGGTCTGTCGCATGAATGTCCGTGTACGGCCCCAGATCAAAGTGTCATAGGGAAGATCGAACATCCGAGTTAGTATCTGCGGACCCGAATATCTATCATCGGGCGGGATCGAGCGCGCCATGGTAAATCGATGAGGCATCGACCTTCGAACCATCCTTCGTTTTCATGACTAATGGGCCGACCATTATGTCGTCCACCTGAGCAGATTACGTTGACCGTTCAGATAATCGGTGACATTCGAGTAGTCGGGATTGGAGCTCTGGGCTTGCGCAGCAGAGTGTTCCGGCCGAGAGAGCGAGCAGAGCCCCTGTAACTAGAGTAACTTTTAACATTTAGAGATCCTTAGAGTTTCTTATTACGGGAGTTCAGCGGAGTTTCAGATGCAGGGTCAGCGGAGCTACAGCCTTTTTTCGGAACAGCCAATGAACCTTGCCAGGCCCTGCCAAGTAAGAGGGAGCTTGCTGGTTCCGGGACGGGGCTTCGAGCCGTAACAGTCGGCGACGTTCAAGAAATCGACGGCCCAGTCTCCGTTGCGGCAGCGCCCTGCGGTTCCGGAAATATCGCGGAACATATTGCCTGGACAGGGCCGCCTGTGGCGAAGGCCGGGTCGGCGGTGAAGTTCGGGTGACCGTCTTCGGCAAAGCCTTCAGAGAGATTATTGCCATTGGCAAAGCTGTCGTATTGGGTAAGGGCGACGATGTAATTGCCGGCCGCGAGGTTGGTGGTGATGCGCGCGTCGAAAGCCTCACCTGTACTGGGATCGATAGCAACGCCGGCACCCTCGTCATTTTCGGTGAGGAAGTCCCCAGAGGCATCGAAAAGGGTCAGGATGCTGTCGAACCCACCCGGCAAGCTGACGCCGCCAGTAGAAGTGATGCCGCCAGCATAACCGTAGCTCCTGATATCGATCAGATCCGGGAGCGCCGACTGCGTAGGTCGAAAAGCTGGACTTCATCGTCATGGGTGAAGGTACCGGCGAAGGTAAAGTTGTCTGCGCGAGCAGGAAGCGTAATGGTGAATATCAAAGCCGCGAGTGCAAACGTAGGAGCAAAATTGCGATTCAGGGTGAACTTGTTGGGCATAGTTTGGAGGACCGACTGGCAAGGTAAGGCATTTAAGGCGATAGGGCAATAACAAACGTCTACAGTCGGTCTCCAATTATATACAGATCTAACTTACTCAAAATAGGGGTCTAAGCGGGGTGCTTTACAGAGGTCGAGCTCACGGTTCGTTGCTGAAGTGAAACAAGTGGAGACCGATACGGTCTCTTCCGCCGCTGTTAGATCGGCAACCGTATCTCCCAGGATAGAATTCCTACGAGGGTCGAAGGAGAGCCGAACCGTAACTGGCCCTTCAAGCAAGAGGGGCCGCCAAAGCACTAGGTGTTGTTATTTGGGGCGCGTCTCTGGTGTCGGCTTGCTATTGGCTCTGGTCCTTCGGTAGCGCCATCCGGCGGTGCAGTTGCCCGCGAGCCGGTTGTACACGCTCACCAAGGCGACCGCCAACGACGGCGAAAATCGAGTTACCGCGGCAGCTATTTCACCGAACGGCCGGCTGTCAGCTTTTTGCCGACCTGGAAGGTGCAGGCGCGAAACGGCGCGCCTTCGCCGGACGGAAGCCGCGTAGCATTCACGACGAGATTCTGCCGATATCAGTTCTGGTGAGTTACTAACATCGACGACTAACATGCGGTTCGGCTCGGCCTGCATGCTTTCGGATGGGAGACTGTTGTATCTGCGTTGGGGACCAGTAGGGAACGGACATCATACATGCTGTGGGAGGGCAAACTCCAGGACGGTTAGCAGCTCTTTTCTGGAGCCATCCCGGGCGGTGGAAACATTCAAGAATATAAAAGCGTTCGGCTCTCAGCTTCGGAGGACGGCGCGCACGTCCCCGCTGTACTCGAAAAAAATAAACCGGATGTGTATGTGGCGGATGTTCAGCCTGGCCCGCTTTGAAAGACGTGCGGCGGTTAACGATAGACACGTCGCCATCGCCCCATGGACGTAAGCTGGCGTTTGTTAACGGGACAGTGGACAGTAATGTTTGGCTGCGCATTAGCCGGGTGTTTGCGATCGCCCTAGCAAAACCGGCGACTACATTAATCGCAATAAGCGATCGCGTGAAAGCAGCGCGTTGCTGTCGTGTTTGAAAGCAAACTAGCGACGTCCTCCGCCGCGTCCGCCTGCGAAACCACTCGCGCGGCCCCCAAAGCTTGCGGCACGTCCAGCTGCGAAACCGCCCCGGTACCCATAACTACCGCGGTAACCGTAGCCGCGGGCATAGCCATAGCCACCCCGGTATCCGTAACCGCCTCGGTAACCATAACGGCCATAGCCATAACCATAGCGTCCGTAACCGTAGCCAGGACCCCAGTAGCCGCCGTAGAATCCGACAAACGGGTATGCATATGGACTGTAATACGCGTAGGGTAGCCCGTAATACGGATATCCGTACGCGTAAGGACCATAAGCGTAGGGAGCAGGATAACCGTAAGCACCGTACGCAAAACCAGGAGCGTACACAGGCGCGAAACCAACCGCGAATCCGAACCCGGCGGCATTTGCCTTCGAGGGCATGATCAGTGCCGCGGCTAAGAGGGCTGCAACCAATCCGATGTGCTTGAACATCTCGACCTCCTACATTTTAGACGCTTTTTGAGGAGAATGGGTGCCGAATGCTTGGCCGACCTCGGCGATGAGCTCAAATAGGTAGAGTGAATGTTGGAACAAGTCACCCACTGGATTGAGATCGCCAGCGCGGCCGTCGATGGGCTGTTGCTAATTCGAGTACTGCAGCTTAAGCTTCAGAAGACCTATGTGTTCATTACTCTGGCCTGCGTATTGAGCTTGTTTTTCGATGGAGTGAGTATCTGGCTGGGAACACAGTCGCGTGAGGCGGGGATGGCTTTCTTGTATTCGCGCTTCGTGTGGGCCTTTGTTTTTCCGGCGGCTGCTTACGACGTATGGGAGGAAGTTAAAGGGCAGGTTAGCCGTCTGCGGAGATTTGCTCTATTCCGGATGCTTTCAAGCCTAGTTCTGGCGGCGATTCTGGGCTTTGTGATCGCGTCGTTTGCCGGAAACGAGGAGGGGAGCCAAGTACTACTCGGCACGTTCGCCCTTATTATTTGGGCCGCCGCATCGACGGCGAGCTTGGCGTTTCTTTGGTCGATGCACAGGGCCATGAAGGCACAGCAGATGGACGTATCGGGGAATACCGCGGTTTGGCTGCTGTTTTACCAGCTTTGGCTGGCTGGAGAAGTGGTGTCTTGTTTTCTGGTTCTGGCCGGCCAGCAGTTCAATGCGTTCGCCACGAGCGCGGTGGATATTTCGCTGGGTTTGTATAGTATTTTGATCACCGTCTGGTGCATCTGGAAGCTTCGCGCGATGCCGTCGAATGCTCCCTCCGCCCCGGAGAGCGCCAGTTTATAGGAAGTAGCAGAATTTAGATCCGGCATGTCTAAGGACGCTCTTAATAAGAAGAGAGGTGCTGGATGAGTCCTAAAGAGGAAAATCGATGCTGGCCGGGGTATGAACCGGTTCCGGGGAAAGAGCCGCATAGCCAGGGTAGTTGCCGGCCGAAGGCCGACTCTAAGTCGACGCCTTCGGAGAAGGAATTTAAGGCCAAGCGGAAGAAGCAGCTGGATCAGTGGAAGAAAGAACACCCGAAGTCACCGAGAAAAGCGGCACAGCATTTGAGTGGACCCGGGGGCGAGTCGAGTTCCAGCCGAGCCGCTACGAAAAAAAAGGCAGCGAAGACCACCGCAAAGAAAAAGCCTAAGAAAGCAGCAACAAAGAAGCGTTCCGCGTAAGCACCGGGTCAGCAGGCCGGCGGGGCGGCTTTGGTTTGGCGCTCAGCTTAAAATGGGGGTTCGTTTGGCGATTTCCGATAAGCCGGACCAGTCTACGAAAACTTTTTGCTGCATGCTTACATTCAATTCCTGGCCTAGTGGGCTGTCCCGGTCATCGCTACAGCGCTCCGGTCGCTACGCTCGCGGCTCCGATAGCGCAATCGGAGCCATAAGCGACATCGGAGGTTTAGCTGTGCTATCGAAATCACCGGGACAGGCCACTAGCCGCCCTCTACCAGTTATAGGTTCGATCACCTAGATGAAGGTTGTCATTCTGTGCGGCGGGCAGGGTACCCGCATGCGAGAAGAGACGGAGTTTCGGCCAAAGCCTCTGGTTGAGGTGGGCGGACGTCCTATTCTCTGGCACATCATGAAGTGCTATGCCCATTACGGGTTCCGGGATTTTGTTTTATGTCTCGGGTACCGCGGGAACATGATCAAGGAATATTTCCTGAATTATGAGGCGATGAACAACGATTTCACGATCTGCCTCGGAAAGAAGGCCAGGATTCAGTACAACGACGATCATGAAGAGCAGGATTTTGTCGTGACGCTGGCGGAGACGGGCGCGGAGTCGATGACAGGGGGCCGGCTGCGGCGCGTTGCAAAGTACTTGCGGGACGAGGAACGCTTCATGGTGACCTATGGCGATGGGGTGAGCGACGTCGACATTCCGAAACTTGTGGAGTTCCACAAGGCGCACGGGAAGCTGGCCACCGTGACAACATTCCGTCCAGTTTCCCGCTTCGGGATTCTGGACATAAACAAAGAGCAACAGGTGATGAACTTCATCGAGAAGCCGAAATCGGATGCTTGGGCGAGCGCGGGCTTTTTCGTGTTTGAGCGTAAGGTTCTCGATTACCTGGATGGCGACGAGACGGTACTGGAGCGAGAGCCGCTGGAGCGGTTGGCCGCCGAGGGGCAACTGATGGCTTACAACCATGAAGGATTCTTCTATGCGATGGATACGTTCCGGGAATACCAGGCCTTGAATGAGCTTTGGAAGAACGGCGAGGCGCCATGGAAAAGATGGGCATGAGGGCCGCGCTGTGGCGTGACCGGCCCACATTGGTGACTGGCGGAACCGGGCTGGTAGGAAGCTGGCTGATCCGGCGGCTGGTCGAGGCCGGGGCGGATGTGGTTTGCCTGGTGCGCGATTGGGTGCCGGGCAGCGAGGTTGTCCGCAGCAAAGTTCTGGATCAGGTAAAGGTGGTGCGGGGAGATATCTGCGACCGCGACATCCTGGAACGGACGCTCGGCGAGTACGAGGTCAATACGGTGTTCCATCTGGCCGCGCAGACGATCGTGGGGATTGCGAACCGGAATCCCATCTCGACTTTCGAAAGCAATATCGAGGGGACGTGGAACGTCTTGGAGGCGGCGAGGCGGTCGCCGTTGGTGAAAGCCGTGGTTGTTGCTTCGTCGGACAAGGCATATGGGGACCAGGAGAAGCTGCCTTACTCGGAGAGATACACCGCTGGAGGGGCGGCATCCCTACGATGTTAGTAAGTCGTGCGCCGATCTGATTACGCAGGCTTACGGGAAGACTTACAAGCTGCCGGTGGCAGTTACTCGATGCGGGAACTTTTACGGTGGCGGGGATTTGAATTGGAATCGCATTGTTCCGGGTACGATTCGTTCGGTGATCCGAGGGGAGCGCCCGGTGATCCGCTCGGATGGGCAGTTCGTGCGGGACTACTTTTATGTCGAAGACGGGGCGGCTTGCTACATGCTTCTGGCGGAGCAGTTATTGCAGGATAGCGAGCGGTTGCGGGGACAGGCGTTTAACTTTTCGAATGAGATTCAAGTAACGGTAACGGAGCTGGTGAAGCTGATTCTCGAGAAGATGAATTCGTCTCTGGTTCCGGATATCCGCAATGAAGCATCGAATGAGATCCGGCATCAGTATCTGAGCGCAGAGCGGGCGCGGAAGGAGTTGGACTGGCATCCGCTGTTTACCTTGGATGAAGGTCTTAGCAACACGATCTCGTGGTATCGCGAGTTTCTCGGAGGAGATGTCCGATGAGTAAAGAAGAACTTCGCGATCGCATTCTCGAGTTGGTGAGCGAGTATCATGGCGAGGCTTTTGGGGCGCGGCCGTTCGTTCCCGGCGAGAGTTCAGTGCCTGTTTCGGGGCGTGTTTTCGATGCGGAAGATATGCGGTATCTGGTCGACTCGTCGCTCGACTTCTGGCTAACGACGGGGCGGTTTGCGGCGCAGTTCGAGAAGCAGTTCGCGAGGTGGTGGGGGATTCGAACGGCGACGCTGGTGAACTCAGGCTCTTCGGCGGATCTGCTGGCGGTGACGGCGCTGACCTCGCCGAAGCTTGGGGACCGGCGGTTAAAGCCGGGAGACGAAGTGATTACAGTAGCGGCGGGTTTTCCGACTACGGTGAATCCAATTATTCAGAACGGACTTGTTCCGGTGTTCGTTGACGAACTGATTCCGACTTACAACATCGATGCAAGCATGCTCGAAGAGGCGCGGTCGGAGAAGACACGGGCAGTGGTGATTGCCCATACGCTCGGGAACCCGTTCGATCTCGCGGCGGTGAGCGAGTTTGTCAAAAAGCACGACCTGTGGCTGGTAGAGGATTGCTGTGACGCAGTAGGCGCGACTTACAAAGGACAGAAGGTCGGCACTTTCGGGGATTTGGCGACGGTGAGTTTCTATCCGGCGCATCACATCACCATGGGCGAAGGCGGCTGCGTGATGGCGGAGAAGCCGCTATTGAAGACGCTGGTCGAGTCGTTCCGCGATTGGGGCCGGGACTGCTGGTGCGCACCCGGGCGAGCAGAACACCTGCGGCAAGCGGTTCGATTGGCAATTGGGTGAGTTGCCTTGCGGATACGACCATAAGTACACGTACTCGCACATCGGGTACAACTTAAAGATGACCGACATGCAGGCAGCTGTCGGCGTTTCCCAATTGAAGAAGCTGCCGGAGTTTATTGAAAAGCGCCGGGCGAATTTTAGGGCGTTGCACGAGGGATTGAAGGATCTGGAAGAGTTTTTTATTCTGCCGGAGGCGACGCCGAACTCGGAGCCAAGCTGGTTTGGTTTTCCGATTGCGGTGCGGCCGGGAGCTCCATTCAATCGGAATCAGGCGATTCAGTTTTTGGAGACGCGCAAGATTGCTACGCGCCTGCTTTTTGCCGGAAACCTGCTTCGTCAGCCTGCCTACCAGGGTATTCAGCATCGCGTGGTTGGATCGCTCGAGAACACGGATTTCATTATGAATCAGGTGTTTTGGGTGGGCGTGTACCCCGGGATTACAGCGGAGATGATGAGTTACATGCTTGATGTGTTTCATAAGATGACGGTCGAGCAGCTGGTGGCGATTTAGGGCCGGCAGTTTTTTGGATGTGGTAAAGTATGGTATCTTTACTGTAAGGAAGAGAGGTAAAGATGCAGCGGTCCAGCACAATCAGCAGCAAGGGGCAGATTACGGTGCCGCTGGAGATCCGGCAGCGTCTGGGGCTGAAAGAAGGCGACCGCGTGGAGTTTGTCAGCGAGGATGGCCGGACCATTATACGTCCGGCGCAGCTGGGATCCAACGTTTTTGAGCAGTACGTTGGGGCTCTCGAGGCTTTTGAGAACAAGCAGCAAATCAATGAATGGGTTGCCAGTTTGCGTGACGAATGAGGACATCGCTCGATACGAACATCCTGTCAGCCTTGTGGTCGAACGAACCGGATGCCCCGAGCATTGCAGGACGCTTGAGTGAAGCGAAACAGTCGGGCGCTCTTCTCATCTCGGGTGTGGTGTATGCCGAGCTTCTTGCGCATCCGAAAGCAAGTGAAGTTTTCATAGACAATTTCATTGAGCATACCGGCATCACGGTGGATCTTCGATTTCAGGATAGTGTCTGGCTAGAAGCCGGGCGACGGTTCGCTCGATATGCAAACCGTCGCCGAAAAGCGCAGGGAGAGAGTCCGAAGCGTCTTTTGGCGGATTTTCTAGTGGGCGCGCATGCCTTGCTCCAAGCAGACCGTTTGATGACGCTCGATCCAGGACGCTATAAACAAGATTTTCCGGAGCTGCGTCTCAGTAACGCTCCCTAGCAGCGGCCGTTCCGTGGTGAGGGTACGAACGCCAGGAGGAAGCGACAGGACGGGTGAAAGCGCCGACCCGAAAACCGGTGACGGTAATACTTTAGAAATGCGCTTTCGAGCTTTTTTGATTTTCGTTCTCGCGGGGTGCGCTGTAGCGGGCGGGCAGATTCCGCCAGGGGAGGTGAAGGGTTTCGACTCGATCACCGAGGCAGATCTTAAAGCCAATCTGAAGTTTGTAGCTTCGGATGCGTTACAGGGCCGCATGTCGTTGCAGCCAGGTGACGATGCCGCAGCGGAGTGGGTTGCTTCCGAGTTTGCTAAGGCGGGATTGCAACCGGCGAATGGTGGCAGCTATCTACAGCCGGTTCCGTTAATCGAGTATCGGGCAGACCGGGCTCACAGCTACATTGCGGCGAAGCGTGGCGCATCCCAAAGCGAATGGAGATTCCCGGATGTCTTGGGCGGATTCCCGAGGGAAGTGGAGGTGACGGCTCCCCTGGTTTTCGCCGGTTATGGGATTACGGCGCCAGAGCTGAAGTACGACGATTATCAGGGGGTCAACGCGAAGGGCAAGATCGTGCTCATTTTCGATCATGAGCCGCAAGAGACAGACCCGAAATCGGTTTTCAACGGGACGGGCAATACTCGTTATGCGACTACACGGGTGAAGGTTTTGAATGCCCAGGCGCATGGAGCGCTGGGCGTGCTGATCGTGGCGGAACCAAATCGCAAGCATCCATCGAACCAGGAGCGGGCTGCGCGCATTGGGGGCACTACGACACGCGCGGTTCCGCTTCCGTCACAGGCGATTGACGACAACGAACTACATACACCTTCGGCCGTCGTGTCGGACGTCGTCGCAAAGCAGTTGATGGCGGATGCGGGTGCAACTCCCGGCGACTTGCAAGCTTTGATCGATCGCGACCTAAAACCGCAATCTCGGGATCTCCGCGGTGTTGAAGTTACGATCCACTTTCGCAATCTTTCTACGCGGTCGGGGACGACTTACAACGCGGTTGGACTGCTCGAAGGCAGCGATTCCTCGCTGAAGGCTGAGACCATTTTGATTAGCGCGCATCACGATCACGATGGAATGAGTCTTGACCAGATCTGGCACGGGGCGGACGATAACGGCTCGGGAACAGTGGGCGTGGTGGAGTTGGCGCATGCTTTCGCGAGCAATCCGGTCAAGCCTAAAAGGTCGATTTTGTTCACGGTTTTCGCGGCGGAAGAGCGCGGATTGCTTGGTGCATTTTACATGGCCGCGCATCCGCTGCGTCCGCTTGCCACGACACGGGCGATGATCAATTTCGACATGATCGGCCGGGATGAGACGCCGAGCGAGCAGACGAACGGATTGATCGAGATTCCGGCAGACACGACGAACCGATTGAATCTGATCGGGGCGACCTACAGTCCCGATTACAACCGAGTGGTCGAGAATGAAAATCGGGCTGTGGGCCTGACGCTCGATTACCGCTTCGATCATGAATCGGCCTTGAACGTGTTTTTCCGGAGTGACCAGTTTCCCTTCGTGCTGCACGATATTCCGGCGCTCTGGTGGTTCACGGGTTTCCATCCGGATTACCATCACGTGACCGATACCGCGGAAAAGATTGACTACATCAAGATGGCTAAAATTCTGCGGCTGGCGTATTTGTGCGCATGGCGGTTTGGCGACGGGATGCAGCCGCCGAAGTTTGTAGCCGATCCGGGTGGGAAGTGAAGGCAATGGAGGAATTGACTTGAATAGTTCGTCGCGCAGAAGTTTCATGGCAGGAGCCGCCCTTGCACTTCCGTTAGCTACTGCCGTGACCGGGCAAGAACGGTTGAAGAAGATCTCACCGAATGACAAGATCCGGGTGGCCACGATTGGCCTCGGGATTATGGGGAATAGAGACTCGGTGACGGCGCGCAAGGTTCCCGGCGTGGAGTTAGTCGCGGCGTGCGACCTCTATAGCGGCCGGCTTGAAGCGGCAAAAGAAAAATACGGGAAAGATGTTGCGACGACCAAAGACTATCGGGAGATCCTGGACCGTTCGGATATCGATGCGGTGATTGTTGCGACCTGCGACAAGTGGCACGCGGCCATCACGAAAGAGGCTTTGAGAAAAGGCAAGGCCGTCTACTGTGAGAAGCCCGTGGTGAAGGAGATCGAGGAAGGATTAAGCGTCGTGCGAACGCAGCAGCAGACCGGCGGCGTGATGCAGGTGGGGAGCCAGTGGGTGAGCAGCCTGGCCTTTCAAAAAGCGCGCGACCAATACAGAGCGGGCGCCATCGGGAAACTGAACTGTATTGCTGCTTCGTATGACCGGCAGGGTGCGCTTGGCGCGTGGGAGTACACAATGCCGCTCGATGCCTCGCCACAAACGGTGGATTGGGATCGCTACATCGCAGGCGGTCCGAAGATCCCGTACGACAACAAAAAGTTCTTCTGGTGGCGCAATTACCGCGAGTTCGGGACGGGCGTTGCGGGCGACCTGTTTGTGCATTTGCTTTCCGGCGTGCATCTGGTGACGGGGTCGAAAGGGCCGAGGCGCATCTATGCATCGGGTGAGCTGGCGTACTGGAAGGACGGACGGAATGTTCCGGATGTTTTGACAGCGATCATGGATTACCCGGACACCGCGGAGCACCCGGCGTTTCAACTCACGCTGCGGGTGGACTTCGCGAGCGGCAACGGCGAGAAAGCGTTGACGCAGTTCGTCGGAAGCGAAGGCATTATGGAGATGGGCTTTCGAGGCTTTTCCGTTTACCCAAACATTATGTCGAAGGCGCCCGGAATCGGTGGCTGGGACGCGCTCGATACTTATCCGAAATCTATGCAGGCGGAGTTGGTGAAGCGGTACAACGAAAAATATTCGAAAGCCGATCAAGAAGCGCCTGCGAGACCGGCAACCAAGTTCGAGCTGCCGGACCACTACGACGAGCACCTTGTTCACTTTACAAATTTCTTCGATGCGATGCGGGGAAAGGCAACGTTGAATGAAGACGCGACGTTTGGTTTCAGAGCTGCCGCGCCATCCATTGCTTGCAATAAAAGCTACTTCGATAGGAAGATCGTGGAGTGGAATCCGGTCGATATGGAGTTAGGCGCGTAAGGATACGACTGCAATCATTTTACGGGCACAGGAAGCGGATTGCGGTCTGGCGCAGCTGCCTGCTGATGCCAGTATGGATACGGCATGGTGACGGCGCTTGCTGCATCGAGCCTCGCGACCTGGTCCGGGGTGAGATTCCAGCCGGCAGCGCCGAGATTCTGACGGAGTTGCTCTTCGTTGCGCGCACCTATGATGACGGACGTTACCGTCGGGCGTTGGAGCAGCCAATTGAGAGCGATCTCAGGGACCGTTTTGCCGGTTTCTTTTGCGATCTCGTCGATAGCGTCCACTACGTTGAAAACGCGCTCATCGGCGACAGGCGGTCCGGCATCCGCTGTTTTGGGGAGACGGCTGGTTTCGGGCTTCGGCTGACCGCGCCGGATCTTGCCGGTGAGTCTTCCCCAGCCTAACGGACTCCAGATGATTGCGCCGACTTTCTCTTCGACTCCGAGCGGCATCAGTTCCCATTCGTAGTCGCGTCCGATGAGCGAATAATAAACCTGGTGGGCGACATAACGCGGCCAGCCGTAGCGCTCGGAAACCGAGATGGACTTCATCAGATGCCAGCCGGAAAAGTTGGAGCACCCGATGTAGCGAACCTTACCGCTGCGCACGAGGGTGTCCAGCACGTTCAGGGTCTCTTCGGCAGGCGATAACGCATCGAAGCCGTGCATCTGATAGAGGTCGATGTAGTCGGTGTTCAAACGGCGAAGACTGGCTTCGCAAGCGTTGATCAGGTGGTGGCGGGAGTTGCCGCGGTCGTTTGGCCCTTCGCCCATCGCGAACGACGCTTTTGTTGCGATGATCACTTCGCTACGACGGTTGCCTATAGCCTTGCCAAGAATCTCTTCCGAGAGGCCGTTCGAGTAAACGTCGGCAGTGTCGAACATGTTGACACCGGCTTCGAGGCAGATATCGATAAGCCGGGTAGCTTCTTTGACGTCGGTCGAGCCCCACGCTTTGAAGAATTCATTACCGCCGCCGAAAGTGGCGGTCCCGAAGCTAAGGACAGGAACTTTGAATCCTGAATATCCGAGACGTCTATATTCCATCCGTTATGGGATGAAGCTCGTAGTGACTCTGGTGCGGCAAAAGCGACTGAACTCGTTAGAATATACGCATGCGTGCAGTTGCAGACCCGACCGAAGCGACCATCGCGATTTCACGCAAGATCTGGACGCGAGAAGAGGCGCACGCTCTTGTTGACCTCGGCTTCCCGAACGCCGAGAAGCTGGAACTAATTAACGGAGAGCTGATCGACCGAATGGGGAAGAAGCACTTACATGTTCTTTGGCAAGTGCTGGCTATGAACTGGCTGCAGACCGCATTCGGCCCGGAGTACGTACGTTCGGAAGCGCCTACCGATGTTGCTGCAGAGGATAACGTGCATAATGAGCCGGAACCGGATCTGATGGTGACGGTCAATTCTATACGGGAATACGAAAGTACGCCTTTGCCGCAGGACATTCGACTACTCATCGAAGTGTCGGATTCTACCGTGCAGTTCGATCTTAAAGTCAAAGCTAAACTTTACGCCAGGGCCGAGATCATCGAGTACTGGGTGATTAACATTCCCGACAAGCAACTCGTCGTTCATCGCGAACCTATGAACGGTGTTTACTCCGATGTTAGGACCTATGCATCGAACGAAGAAGTTGCACCCCTGGCCGCGCCTGATGCGCGGTTCTGCCTGGATCGTTTGTAAAGCTAAGTTAAACGGCCGCTGGATGAGAATTTGGCGCGGAATGACCGGCGCCAGGCTCGTCGCCGTAAGGAACGAAACGATTCGCCGTCGGGTCGTAGATATTCACATGACCACTGCCGATGTCGTAAACCCAACCGTAGACGGCCAATTTGCCTTGCGCGATTTTACCGGCGACGGAAGGATGCGTGCGGAGATGGTTCAGCTGCAGCAGAACATTCTCATCGATCAACTGACATAGTTTGTCGTGCTCGTTGGAGGCGGTGTCCTTAGCCTCGACGACGCTGAGAGCGGCCTCGGCATTTTGTAACCAATGATTAACGGTGGGCATGTTAACCAGCTTGTCGCGATGCAGAAGGCCTTTCATCGCTCCGCAATCGGTGTGGCCGCAGATCACGATTTGGCTAACCCCGAGGGCCAGGACAGCATATTCGATCACAGATGAAACACCGCCGAGTACCTGTCCGTAAGCGGGTACCAGGTTACCGATGTTGCGGGAGACGAAGATATCTCCCGGACCGGATTGCGTGAGAAGTTCGGGGTCGATGCGGGAATCGGCGCACGTAATCACAAGGGTATGAGGCGCTTGAGCCTGACGCATGGCCTGTTCATAGCGCTCTCGATTTTTCGGGTAAACCTCGTGGCGGAAACAGCGGACGCCGGCGAGAAGCTTTTCGCGGGCTTCGTCAAGGGATCGATCGGAAGGCATAGTCAAAGGTAACTCAAGCGCGCTCTTACGGTTTTAGGGCGGGCCATCTTTCCGCTGCCGAGGGAAGGGTCGGAAAATTCGTGTACGGCTCGCTTTGATACCAGTAGCCGACAGAGTAGAAGCAATCGGCGCGGTCGTTGGCATGCCCATGCTCGATGGTGAACTTGAGCGATTTTTGAAATGCGATGGGATTGTCGGCATGCCAGCGATAGAGACAATAATGGCCGCCGGCGCGCTCGCCTACACCGATGAAGGGCGCGCCGTTGTAGAGATTGGCGAAAGGATTGGTGACACCGAAATCCCAGGCTCCGCAGAAGTAGTCTTCTGTTCCGGTACCGGTGATAGCGGGCTTTGAGTTGTCGTCGATGAAGATCATTTCGTCGCCTTCGCCGAACCAGGCATCGGTGTTTTGGAGGACGCCAAGCGTGACGCCCATGGCCTGACCGCCGCCTTCGGTTTCGAAAAAAACGTAGTTGTTGCGCCCGTCGAGGTTCTTGTCTTCGCCTTTGATAGCGGTGTTTGGCGTGGCCTGGCGATATTGCGCGTGGAAGTACAGGGCGTCCGCGGGCAGAGTGCTCACGAGTTGGTAGTCGATGTTGGAGTAGAAGGAATCGACGGGCTGCTTGCCTTCGTTGGTAACGGATATGCGCGCAGATCGCTTGAAAGGCATTGCGAAGTAGCAGTTTAGGGCTTTGATGGAGGAGCAGTTGAGGAACGCGGATTGATAGAGGAAATAGTCGCCTAGATTGAGGCCGAAGAAATCGCCGATGGGAGTTTCGACACTGGGGCGAGGATTGCCATCCCAAAAAATACGCAGGACCAATTCCTTCAAGTGATGTGGGCTGCGGTCATTGATGGTGAACCAAATGTGAGTGATGATGCCGGGGCCATCGGATTGAAAGACGTCGAGACTTTGCCCTGGCGGAATGTGAAAGAAATCGGCATTGCCGCCCGTGCGATCGAAGCTTGACTGTTTGAGCGTGCGGTGTTGGGGCATGCGCGCGTAGTTGGGCAGAGAATCCGGATGGCCCGGAACAGGTGAGGTTTGGGCGCCGGCTTGGGCTTCTGCCGTGAAGAGCGCGCCCGTGGCTGCGCTGAGTTGACCGAGTGAAGAAAGAAAACGTCTGCGACGTGGAAGTTCCGACATGGCGAGTTTGTATCGTCAGCATCATATCTTACGAGATGTGCATGATCTTATTGAACGGTTAGAGAGACAGGACCGAACCAGACGCCGCGCAGTTGACGGCTCCAAACGGCTCCGGTTCGGGCACGCTCGGCAGGCTTGGTGAATTCATATTGGTAGAGCACAGCGCGCATATAGCGAGGTGGATGATCGAAGGGGGGACGGTCGAGCAAACGGTAGACGGAGGGTTCGCCGGTCATGATGCGATACATCAGACCGCCGACCCAGGTGTTGCTTTGGTAGTCGCCTAGAGCGGCAAACCACATCTGCCAATCCAAGCGGGGCTGATAAGGAGCGACCCAAGGCAGCCCGCGGTGGGTGTTGCCCGGCTTGTAAGGGAATTGGTACTCGCGCCAGCTTACGGTGTCGTTCGAACCTTCGAGGATGATCTCGGGCCGAGTAGTTGTCATGACGGCAAAGAGTCCGTAGCCGTTGACGATTTCGAAAGGTTGGAGAAGGGCTAAAGGTTTCGACACAAGGCTCGCGCCTGGTGCGAGTGCCTCAAAGAGCTGCGACACGCTTAGAAATATTAGGACCGAGACGACGATATTGCCGGCTGCCCGCAGTGCTTCGGCGGGCACAGGGAAAGAGAGGTGCGGAAAACGCCACATCAGCAGCTTTGAGATCGGCGCGAAGGTGCGATCGTCGAGTCCCCAGATGCAAAGAGCGAGGGTGAGCAGGTTGAAGAAAGCATAGTTGCCGGTGAGCAGGATGACGAGCTGGAGCAACATCAGCAGCGCGACTCCGATCTGGCGCACACGGCGCGGCCCGAAGAGGAGGAACGGCGCAGCGAATTCGATGACCAGGGTGAGGAACGTGAAGGAGGTAAGCAGAGCGTCCGGGGCACGATGAACGTAGTAAGCGATCGGATTCGGTAGGGGCTGGGTCATGAAGTGAAAGCGCAATGCATGCAAGTTGCGCCAGTTGGGGTCGTGGGAGGCGAGTTTGACCCAACCGGATTCGAACATCAGCCGGAAAAGGAGAAGGCGATAGGCCCAAACGAGCCATGGCGCTCCGGCGAAGATCGCGAGGAAACCGGATTCGAGAAGTAAAGCATCCCATTGAAAGCCCGTGAACGGCTGACCTATGGAGGAAATTGAGAGGTAGAGAACAAAGCAGGTAATCGTGGCGATGCGCTGAAAAACTCCGGCGATGAGCAAGAGAGAAGCGAGACAGCCAAGCGCGCAAAACAGAATTAGTGCGCTGTCGTTCGTGTCGAACCAGAAGAGAGTGGGCGAGTAGAAAAAGGCCCGAGCTCCCAACTCCGACCGCATGGCAGTCATGAGGCGCGCGGCAGGCGCGATGCCACGTGAGCCAACTAAACCTAGAATCTGCGGCCAGAGTGAGCCGAAAGCTGAGAGGTAAACGATGCCGAGAAGTCGAAGAAAAAGCCGATCCGTGAGTTCGTGCCGATTGGGGGCGGCCAGTGTTCGGAGCACCTGAGTTCCTGGTGTTTGCGGATTCATGGAAGACGAGGGATCGGCGTTTCTAAGGATACCGGGCCGTTGCAGGAACCGCGGAGAATATCAAAATGCGAAAGAATTCTGACGTCGGCGGTAGTGGTTACGGGTTGTGGTTGCTGAAGAGCGAATCAGAGAACACTGGGTCCTCAACGCACTTCTCACACCGAAGTAACTGCATCCGCCCGTGCGTCGCACTACTCCGTTCCAGCCGTAGAATATGGTATCTTTCAAACGTATTGGCGCGGTAGCCAAGTGGTAAGGCAGAGGTCTGCAAAACCTTTATTCGGCGGTTCGATCCCGCCCCGCGCCTCCAACCTTTTCTAATTCCATCATTGTAATGCGTGTAGTTACTGCTGCTGTTGCTGCTGGGCGTTGATGATCTCTTCGGCTTCCTGATCCTTGGCGAGAAAGCGCGACCATTCCTGGTCGGCGGCGAACTCCTGGTCTGGAGGCAGTACGGCTTCGGAAGGCGTCACACGAACGCGCACCTGCAACTCCGTTGCGGCTTTGCCCTTCATAGTTCCTAAAGTGGGCGGAACGTCAGCGTAGTCGCGGCCGATAGCCGTGCGGATGTGGCGTTCTCCGACAACAAGATTGTTGGTCGGATCGAGGCCAATCCAGCCGAGACCGGGCATGAGTGCCTCGACCCAGGCGTGGGTTGCACCCTCGGCAGAACGATCCTCATTATGCGCGCCGTGATAGAGATAGCCGCTCACGTAACGCGCAGGAATGCGAATATTGCGGAGAAGCGCGATCATGATGTGAGCGAAATCCTGGCATACCCCCTGACGGCTGTGAAGAGCGTCCTCGATGGGTGAGTCGACCGAAGTGCTCTCCTTGACGTAGGCGAACTTCTCGTAGAGATCGGCGTTGAGCGCGCGGACCAATCCTACGGGATCGTTTCCATTGCGGCCGTGCACGTGAAGTTCGCGGGCGAAGTCTTCGAGCTCAGGGGAGGTGCGCGCGAAGTAGCTGGGCATGAGCATGTCCCAGTAGTCTTCGCGCTCGATGAGATTGTCGAGTTCTTTCCAGGCATCGGGGCCGAGCGATTGGGGAAGATCGAAAGGCTCATCCACATCGACAAGAGCGTCCGCAATGATCGTTAGATGATTATGCTGCTCGGGGATATCGAAGTGGTGGATGATGTTCCCGATGTGGTCGGTATAGGAGAAGATGCGAGAGCGCGGACTGACCGACAACTGGAAGGTAAAGCAGCGTTGGGTAAGTTCGCTGCGCGGGTGCATGCGCACTTCCATGTTGCTCTGCCAGACAGGGCGGCTATAGCGATAGCGGGTGAAGTGACGGATAGCGTAGAACATTAGGCTTCGAATGCGGATTGAATCGGGTATTCGATGTAGACATCGTGGAGAGCCGAGTGCAAGCTTTGGCACTGCTCGGTGATGCTCTTGAGGAAGCGCTGGAAGTCACGGGACATGATGTCATCGATCTGGGCATAGGCGAGCGAAGAACGGAGACGGCCGATGATTTTTTCCAGCTGGTCGTTTTTGCGAAGGCCAGCGGCACGGGCGATGGCTTCGAGGGAGACCTGCATCTGCTCGGCCGAGTAGCGGACCGTATACGGGAACTCAGGATTGAGCAGCAGGAATTCAGCGACCCGCTCGGGGCTCAAATCCGCGGTGTAGACCTTGCAGTAGGCTTCAAACGCGGAACAGCTGGAGAGAAGGCCGACCCAATCGAGATCGTCCGCCCCGCTGGAGGCGCAGAACACGGCCTCGAGCAAAATGGGCAATGCGCCGGCACGTTCGATATATCGGCCGAGGCGAATGAACTGCCACGCCTCGCCGTGATTCATGGTCGCGCGGGTAACGCCGTCGAATGTGTAAGAGCCTTCGCGGATGACGGTGACGAAGCGTTGGGGCTCTCGATATGGGCTTTTCGCGAACTGGGTGACCTCATGATAGAGCTGGTTCAAACGCTCCCACATCTCCGAGCTGATCTGTTCGCGAACCTGGCTGGCGTTCTCTCGCGCGCTCGCGATGCAGGAGACGATAGAGGACCGATTCCCCGTGTCGGAGGTGAGCTTCATCATGGCCGTGATGGGGTCGACTTCCGAGGCTTCCGCGCCGAGACCCAGACTGGCGGTGATGCGATGCCAACGCTGCTCTGTCGAAATTTTGGTCGGATTGAGCATCAAGTTGTAGTTGGCATCGAGCACGCGGGCGCTGTGATCGGCCCGCTCGAAGTAACGGGACATCCAATAGAGACTGTCGGCTACACGTGAGAGCATTTTGTTTTTATTTTGCCAAGCTCTCCGGGCTTGGGCCCGAGTGGGGCGCATGATTACGCGCGCTGGATGAGGTTGAAGAGTTGGCCATGATTCACGAATTACGCGAAGCCGGTGGTTTCTTCAAACTTGGAATAGACCCGGACGGTGATCTTTTAGTATAGGACTGGCATCAGTAGGAGCTGATCTTATTGACGACAGTAAGAGTGATAATCATCGTAGCTCTATGACCGCTGTCCATCCGGGAATTACGATTGAGCCTGACAAGCGGGACGGAAAACCCTGCGTTCGCGGAAGCGAAACACAGTGAATGACGTTCTCGGCTGGTTGGCACATGGCATGAGCGAAGAAGAGATCCTTGACGAGCACCCCGGCCTCAAAAAAGACGACTTCGCCGCTGTGTACGCATTTGCAGCGGATGTAGCAGACCAGGCGTATAGCCATCGGTAGGCCGTGCGCCTGCTTCTCGATCAGAACCATCACCCAAACTGATTCGCAGTCTGGCGGATCTTCTGCCTGGACTGGAAAGCGTGTATGACCATCAGCTCATTGGCGCTTCGAAGCGATTCGAATTCACAATTTCCTGAATCCCAAACAAAACGTGTTGTTGCTGGCCCTGTAGCCAGGGGCTAGTCTTCAAAAGCTGCATTAAGATAGGCGCGCTCTTGATAGCGAGGATCGTCGCGTTTTCGGCACCTTGCCGATTTTAGGATCCCTGGCCTTGATGAGTTCGCAGGCGCGCAACGCGCTTTGTTCAAAATCGGGCGCATCGGCTGGAAGTAATTGCCAGCCGGTTATTCCCTTCCCCAAAACCTGGATGGAGCGCATATTTGGAAATTCCTGGCGCAGATCCTCATGATGCTCCTTCGTCGTGGCGAACCACACGCCGTTGTCTGCTATGCTATCGGGCTTGTCGCGTAAGGCGAAAACGATTTTGTCCTCCACGTAAACCGCCAGACAACCGAACATGGAACGTGTTGCAGGCGACAGCGAAGCAAGCGCGTCGAGCACGAACTCGTGCGGGACGGTTTTCTTCAGCCTGAGAGCGAAAAAGGTGTCGTTCCGCACTGACTAGTTTTGCAGGACCCAGGTGTCTTTCGAGCCGCCGCCTTGGGAGGAGTTTACGACCAGCGATCCTTTGCGGAGAGCGACGCGGGTGAGGCCTCCGGGAACGATGGTGATTTTTTCTCCGTAGAGCACGTATGGCCTTAGATCGATGTGACGGGGTTCGATGGAACCGTCCGAGACGAAACACGGCGCGGTAGAAAGCGAGAGAGTCGGCTGGGCAATATAGTTACGCGGATCTTGGAGGATGCGCAGACGGAACTCTTCGCGCTGCTCGGCGCTGCTGTGCGGGCCGATGAGCATGCCGTAGCCGCCGGATTCGCCGACAGCTTTAACTACGAACTGATGCAGGTTTTCGCAGACGTGCCGGCGCGCGACGTCTTCGGTCATCAGGTGCGTTTCAACGTTGTTAAGGATGGGGTCTTCGCCGAGATAGTACTTGATGATTTTTGGAACGTAGGCGTAGATAGCTTTATCGTCGGCGACACCGGTGCCGAGGGCGTTAGCAAGCACGACGTTGCCTGCGCGATAAGCGTTAAAGATGCCGGCCGAGCCCAGTCCGGAATCGGCGCGGAAGGCGAGGGGATCGAGGAAGTCATCGTCGACGCGGCGGTAGATAACGTCGACGCGCTGGAGGCCGGAAGTCGTGCGCATGTAGACGAAATTGTCGTGAGCGACGAGATCGCGGCCTTCGACCAGTTCGATGCCCATCTGACGGGCAAGGTAGGTGTGCTCGAAGTAGGCCGAGTTGTAGACGCCGGGCGTAAGAAGCACGATGGTGGGGTTCGAGCGATTTTCGGGAGCGAGCGAACGCAGGGTTGCAAGAAGCACTTGGCTGTAGTGTTCGATGGGTTTGACGCCGTACTTGCGGAAGAGGATGGGAAAGGTCTGCTTCATGACCTTGCGGCTGGTCAACATATAGGAGACGCCGCTGGGTACGCGCAGATTGTCTTCGAGGACGACGAATTCGCCGCTGGGCAGACGGATGAGGTCGGTGCCGCAGACGCTGACGTAGACGTCGCGCGGGACTTTAACACCCCGCATTTGGCGGCGGAAGTGTTTGCAAGTATAGATGACTTCGCCGGGGATCACCCCATCTTTCAGGATTTTGCGGTCGTGATAGATGTCCTTGAGAAAGAGGTTGAGCGCGGTGATGCGCTGGGTGAGGCCGCGTTCGATGATCTGCCATTCGGCGCATGGAATGATGCGGGGCAGAAGGTCGTGGGGAAAGATGCGCTCCGTGCCCTCCTCGCGGCCGTAGACCGTGAAGGTGATGCCTTGGTTGAAAAAGGAGACATCGGCTTCCTGCTTGAAGCGCCGAAGCTCGTCGGCGGGGAGGCTCAGGAGGCGCGAAAAGAGAGCACGGTAATGAGCTCGCGGGCGACCGTTCGTACGAAACATTTCATCATAGGCTTCGCCTAGCTGGTATTCCGAGAACGGCTCGGGGATGCCACGTTGGATGAGCGATGAAGATATGGCCATAATGCGCGGTCGATACGAAACCGGTGGCTTCTTCGCACTTGGAGTAGACCCGGGTCAGAGATGTTTCTAGTATATGACTGGATCCGCTAAGCATAAACACATGCCGGAAAGGATTGAGTGAACGCATGAAGAATCCGATACCGAACTCGGTGCGCGGGATCGTCATAGGCACCTGGATTGCGGGCCTGATTTGGCTTGAGAATAAACACACGCTTAGGGCTGTGCAGCGGAGCAAAGTGCGGCGCGATGTTCGAAACCTCATGATTGCTGCGCCCGCGGGTGCAGTCATGCAAGCGTTAGAGGTCCCAGTCGCATTCAAACTGGCTGAATTGGCACAGTCCAGACGATGGGGCATTCTCGGGCGGGCTTCCCTGCCCCGGTTTGCCGGCACGATCGCCGGAGTTTTGCTTCTGGACTACACGCTTTATTGGTGGCATTTTCTGACGCATCGAGTTCCGCGACTGTGGCGCTTTCACCAGGTTCACCATCTCGATTTAGAGATGGACGCGACGACGGCTTTGCGCTTTCATTTCGGCGAGATTGCGATTTCGGTGATGTTTCGGGCGGCTCAGATTGCGGTGATTGGGCCAACGCCGGTGACGGTAGCGACGTGGCAAGTTTTTCTGTTTCTCTGCATTCTGTTCCACCATTCGAACCTTCGTTTACCGCTGGTATGGGAACGCAAGCTCGCGCGGCTTTTAGTAACGCCGCGTCTTCACGGCATTCATCATTCAATTGCACCAGAGGAGGTGAACTCCAACTGGTCGAGCGGACTGACCCTTTGGGACTGGCTGCACGCCACGCTTCGGACCGAGGTACCGCAGCATGAGATCACGATCGGCGTTGAAGGATTTCTGGATGACGCTCAGGTGACGTTCGGCAAATCGCTCGCGCTGCCATTTGTCGACGAGGGGCAAACCGCCGAATACGATCATGTTCCTGTTCGACAGCCATTCGAAGCGATCGGCTAGCCGGTGATTCGTCTGGCGTGGCGATACCAGCGCGCAAGCAGATTGGGTGACACACCGCCCCAGTACAAGACCTGCAAGGCCGTCCAGTGTGTCCAGACCAGGGCAAAGTTTTTGTTTTCGAATCGCCGAGATGACGTAGTGATTCGGCAGTTCAGGTGAACAAATCTCCCGGCTTTGCGAAGTCGCCCTAATAGATCCAGATCTTCGAAAAGCGCGAATGGACGGAAGCCGCCGATCTTCTCGTAGACTTCGCGCCGCACAAAGATGCCTGAATCTCCGTAGCAGAGATTCAGCCAACGCAGCGTGGGATAGATGGCGGTCAGCTGGCGGGCCGCTCGAGTGGTTCCGTCGAAGATGAGTCCGAAGTTTCCGCCCGCAACCGACGGATCGCTCAGTGAGTTTTGAATTTCTTGCAATGCATGCGCAGGAGGTATTGTATCGGCGTGTACGAACCACAGTACGCTGCCCCGTGCGAGCAGGGCGCCGGTATGAAGTTGAAGGCCGCGGCCGCGATTCGATTGGACAACGTTGACGTCGCAGGCGCGGGCTAGATCGACGGTATTGTCGTCACTTCCACCGTCCACGACCAGGATTTCTTTTTCGCCTTCGAGCTTTTGGAGGGCGGTAAGCGTTTCAGCGATCCCCGCAGCTTCGTTTAGAGCTGGAACTATAATGCTGACCATTGAAGTTGTTCGAGACAAGCTCGATGTTCGGTGAACCACTGCCGCGTACCAGGCGCGATCTCGGGAGGGGCGGCTTGCAGTTGGTTCTGCAGCGATTGCAAATCCGCTAGTGTATCCACATCCGACAGAGTTTCAAGCTGGTAAACAGTCATGTGGCGCGAGTGCAAACGATTCGTTGTTTGTTCACGCGTCCGCGCCGTGCTCCAAGGCAAGTTCTCGAGCAGTCCGGCGGGGCAGCGTCTCAGGCCCAAAAGATAGAAACCGCCGTCGCAGGAAGGACCGATGACGGCATCGTTTGTTTTTAGTTCATGAAGCGCACGCTCTAAGTGATTCACCGTGAGCAGCGGCGAATCGGCTCCGAGGGCAAGAGCAGCGGGTGCATCACGCAACCCGCGGCGCAGAATGTGCTCGATGCGAGCGCCGAGTTCGCCGGTCTCCTGCAACCAGAGTCGCTCCTCCGGTGGATTTAGCAGGAAATCGCCTTCCGAAGCTGCAGCTAAGACTGGCGTTGCGCCTGGGGTGTTACGAACTGTCGACCAGACATCACACAACATGGCGGAAGCTAATGCGGCAGCGGGATGGTCCCCTATGCTGTGCGCTAAACGCGTTTTTACTTTGCCGGGGACAGGAGGCTTCGCGAAAATACAGACGGGGATTCTCGTCACGGCACTACCATCGATTCTAATAACCGGCGCCACAGGTCTGTTGGGTCGAGCTTGTCTACCTCAACTGGCCGCGCGATCCGGTGCGGGGGGCAACGAATTGGGGCGCATGTCCAGCTCCCCGCCGCAGCTAGAGCCAGCTCCGGCTGTACAACCGAAGCAGTGGTCGGAGACATGAATCGGACGGTCGATTACAGATTGGAGCGATTCGAGATCCCAGACCGAAAGACGTCCCGCCATTGGCATTTCCAGCATCTGATTGAAGTCGCAATCGTACAAGCGGCCATCCCAAGAGATGCTCACCAAGCTGCGGCACATCAGACGGTCGACCGCAGCTGGATTGAAGTTGGCTCTTAGCAGATTTGAGTATTGCTCCTGCTTTCCGATGCGGACGAGAAAATCCGAGAAACGCCGGATGGGCATGTTGGTAATGGTGAGGAGGCGATGGAACTCGATACCGAACTGTTCGCGTAAGTGCTTCTTGTAGTCGAGTTCCAAAGCTTCCTGCGAAGGCGGAAGCGAAGCTCCACCGGGATTAAACACGAGGTTTAACTTCAGATGGGACCCGGGCCGTCCGTATCCGAGCCGGTTCAACATGTGTAGCGCTTGTATACTGCGTTCGAACACTCCGCGCCCGCGCTGCTCGTCGACGTTCTCAGGCGTATAGCAGGGCAGGCTGGCGGTTATTTCGACACGATGAGCAGCAAGGAAATCGGGCAAATCCTCGAAACCGGGCTCAAGAAGGATTGTGAGATTGCAGCGATCGATAACGTTCTTGTCGAGACGCCGGCTTTCTTCGACGAGCCTTCGAAAGTTCGGATTCAGCTCGGGAGCACCGCCTGTGATGTCAACAGTTTCGATACCGGACGAGTTACCGAGCAGTTCGAGCACTCGTTCTGCGGTTTCGCGAGTCATGCTTTCGGTGCGCTTCGGTCCAGCCTCGACGTGGCAATGGTGACAGGCTTGGTTGCAAACCTTGCCGACGTTTATCTGTAGCGTGTCGAGCGAAGTACGCCGAAGGCCCTGGAATCCGTGCTGCGCGAGCGTGGAAGAGAAGTTCATTTCCCGCGGAGGATGGCCAGAGCCTTCAACGCCTCAGGTACGGTAAGCGCGAAGATGCCGAAGTTAGCAAATGCGCCCGCGATGCAGTAGGCGCACCACTTTTTCTCTTTAGTAGGCATTTGGTAGAAGTACCAACCTGCCGCGAGGGCCTCGATGCCTGATTTGACCGTGGCCGCGATGGGCACGTACGGCGTCTTTTGAGCGCGATCGACGCCACCGAATCCTGCTATCGGAAGATTCATTGCTAAGCCGGCGAGGCCCAGAGTTCCGTCCGGCGTGCCCAGTTGATAGGCGGTATCGGAGGAGTTGACCTTGTCCGAGTCGAAGCTATCGAGAGGCGGATCGGGCAGGTGCTTGACCGCGCCCATCTGTAACAGGCTGACCGCAGCCATGCTGGCCATGCCAAATAGCGATAAGCCAACCACGGCTCGTCTGCGCCATAGATCGGAAGTAGTTCCCTCCTGCAGCTCCTTTCGGAGCTGGGAGGGTCTTAAATCGGTTCCGAAGGCCGTGCGTTGCTCACTCACGTTCTTAGAATTACAAAATTTCGCGCGCTTTGTCCTTTAGCACGCTCGCGATAATCTTGCCTGCATCCTTGTCTCCGCGTGCCAGACCTTCTGCGAACTTAATCGCCTGTTCGGTCTTGATCTGACCGGGCATGGGCGGCTCTTGAGGGTCGACGACTGCTTCGACGAGAGCAGGACCGGGATGATTGAGCGCTTGTCGGAGCACGCTCTCCGCGTCTTGCGCTTTGTCCAGGACGAAACCGGCAATGTTACAGCTTTTCGCAATTCCCGCGAAATCGATCGGCTCAAGATCGACACCAAACTCCGGGTTCCCTTCCTGAACGATCTGCTCCCATTTAATCTGGCCGAGAACGTTGTTCTTGATGACGATTACCTTTACGTTCAGTTTGTATTTGGCGAGAGTTGCCAGTTCGGCCATGAGCATGGAAAGACCGCCATCTCCAACAACACAGACAACCTGGCGACCGGGATACGCAGCGGCTGCGCCGATGCTGTAAGGTAAGCCGTTAGCCATCGTGGCCAGCGATCCGGACAGAGAAAACTTCATCTGCCCGCGCATCTCGACGTAGCGCGCCGTCCAGGTAGCGATCGTTCCGCTGTCGGAAGAGACAATGGCGTCATCGGCGAGCAGCTTGTTCAAGTGATACGTGACCACTTGCGGCTTCATCGGCGAGTCGGTTCGCGTTCCGCGCTCTTCCATCAGCTTGTTCCAGCTGTTCATCCGCTTCTGACTCTTTTCGAGAAAGTCCCGATTTTTCTTCTTTTTTATAAGCGGCAGGAGCGCAGCAAAGACGGTCTTACAGTCGGAAGCGATGCCAAGGTCGGCTGGATATCGCAAGCCGATTCTGGCCGGGTCGATGTCGATTTGAATGCACTTGGCCTGCCCAGGTTTGGGCAGGAACTCCATATACGGATAGTTGCTTCCCGCAATGATCAGCGTGTCGCATTCTTCCATGGCGTCTTGCGAAGGGGCGGTCCCGAGGAGGCCTAAGCCACCCGTGGTGAGCGGATGGCGGTCGGGCGTGACGGCCTTTCCGAGTAGCGGCTTGACGATCGGCGCGCCGATTTTTTCAGCCAGTTCGAGCAACTCGGTTGTTGCATTCAAACAACCTCTGCCGGCCAGGATCGCTACACGATGTCCCTTGTCGATCAACTCCGCAGCTTCTTGAAGTTCCGCTGGAGAAGCATGACGGTAGGTCGCGGCATACAGGTCAGCACTGTGCATTTTCGGATTCGCTTTTGAGCGGTTTGCGTCCGAAGAATCCATTTCCTGGATATCCTTCGGGATCGTGATGTGGGCAACTCCTCTTCTCGAAAGGGCCGTTTTGATGGCCTCGTCCACGACGTTGTTCAAGTGAGCCGGGCCCATGACACGCTGGTTATAGACCGAGACGTCCATGAATAGCTTGTCCAAATCGACGTCCTGTTGATAGTGCGTACCGATCAAGTCATGAAAGGTGTGGCCGGTAATCGCCAACACCGGTTGGTTGTCGCACTTAGCGTCGTACAAACCGTTCAGCAGGTGGATGCCGCCCGGGCCGGAAGTCGCCACACACACTCCGAGCCTGCCTGTGTATTTGGCGTATCCACAAGCGGCGAAAGCGGCAGCCTCTTCATGCCGGACCTGAATGAAACGCACTTTGTCCTGGTGAGTACGCAAGCCTTCGAAGATGCCATTCACTCCATCTCCCGGAAAGCCGAAGATGGTATCGATGCCCCAATCGGAGAGGCGTTCAATCAGTAGTTCACCGACTGTTTTACTTGAAGATGAGAACAACATAGCGTTTATAGAGCCTCCTTGGCTCCGGTTACTTTAGGGATTCAGATCAGTCATCGAGCTTTCCCTGCGAGTCGAAAACACAGTGAGGCTGCATGTCTGCCTCTTTGAAAGAAAGCCCGAAACCAGGCAGACCCAGATCTGGTTTGAGCATGCCGGCCTTATACTTTCAAGGCGCCTTCGAATGCCATCTCCTCGATGCGCGCGTGATCGAAGAAGTATTCGACGTTGATGCCGTTCTGCGCTCCGCAACAGGCGTGGGCGTGAATGGAGGGCGAAGTGTGAGCAGATAGCGGCATGGAATGGCTTTGGCAGAGAGCATCCGCCTGCAGGAAACCGGTAATGCCGGCGCAACGAGTACTGTCCGCTTGTAAGACATCGACAGCTCCGGCTTCGAGCATGCGACGGAAATACCAAGTGTCGTAGCCATATTCCCCGGCCGCAATGCTCATACCGGCCGGACCGGCATTTCGAATGAGATGTAATCCGTCGAGATCGTCCGAAGAGACGGGCTCTTCGAACCAGCTCACATGAAGGTCCGCAAAGAAATGCGCTTGATAGAGAGCCTGCTTACGGCTATATGCGCCGTTAGCATCGACGAAGAGATCGACACCGTCTCCAATTGTTTTGCGAGCCAGTTTGACGCGGTGCCGATCTTGTTCGGCGTTGCGGCCGATTTTCATCTTCACGGCTTTGAAGCCGTCGCTCGCCCAGCCGCCTAGTTGTTCCGTCAGCTGCGCATCCGAGTAAGAAGTGAATCCGCCGCTTCCATACCCGAGGACTTCGCTGCGAGCACCGCCGAGAAGAGTGGCAACCGAAACCCCGAGGAGTTTCCCTTTGAGATCCCAGAGAGCGTTGTCTACCGCGGCGATGGCCATCGATGCTATGCCGGGACGGCCTAGATTCCGAATGGCGCAAGTCATTACATGCCAGGCGTGACCGTTTTCGAGTGCGCTCAAGCCTTTTAGTTTCGGAGCAAGCAGTCCTTCGATCAATTGAGCGGCGGGCTTGTCCGCATAAGAGTAGCCCAAGCCGGTTGTGCCGCCTGCCGCGATCCTGACAATGACGATGGTGGTCTTATCCCATTCGATGGTTCCGTCCGACTCAGGCGTGAGCGTGGGAATGGTGTAGGCAGAGACGCGAATGTTATCGATGGTCATCATTTCAATCGAGGCATACCGTGGCCCCAGGTGTCGGGAGGAGAGAGATCGTAGCGTATCTTCGACGTCTCGTTATCCCGTTTGTCTGATATAAAGATTTGCTCACCTTGTTTGATCAGGTAGTCGCCGATACGCGCCGCGAGAGCCATGATCGTGAGACCCGGGTTGGCTGAGCCTTGCGTAGGAAAGAGACTTCCGTCGCAGACGAACAGATTCGGAATATCGTGTGTCCGGCCAAACTGATTCACAACGGAGGTGCGGGGGTCGCTACCCATGCGGGCTGCGCCGACCAGGTGAGCATAACGCGCTTCCTGAACAACCTCGAGCGCGCCTGCAGCCCTCATTACGTCCATCGTTTTGTTCTTGCCGAACTCGATCAGCTTTTTGTCGTTGTCGTAGAGATTGAATGTGACTTTCGCGATCGGTATACCGTGATCGTCTTTCTCTTCCGCTATCTCGACGCGGTTGTCGGCGTTGGGCAGAATTTCGCCCAAGAAACCGAAGGCGGCCCAGTGGTTGTAGTCCATCATGAGGCTGCGCAGACCCCAGCCCCAAGCGCCTTTGGCTACCATCATCTGTTTGCCGAACGAGATAGGAAGAGGTCCGACGGTCTGAATGGCAAAGCCGCGAGCAAAGTCGCGCTTAGGATCTGTCTCGTAAAACTCCTCCGTTAGCGCATGAGCAGGCGGAGCCTTATACATCCGAACCAAGTCGTTGAAGCGGCCTAGGACGACGTTGCCGGCCTGTGCCATGAGGTAGCGGCCGACGGTACCACTCGAATTTGCCAGACCGTTTTCGAACCCGGGGCATGCTGAGTTCAGTAGGAGCCTTGGAGTCTCAATAGCGTAACCGGCAACGACCACTGCTTTAGCTTTTTGAAATCGCGCGTTGCCATCGCGGTCGAAGTAGTGCACACCCGTCACGCGGCCGTTCGGACCGAGTTCGATACGCGAGACCATCGAATCGGCCCTGATCTCGGCTCCGCTCTTCAGCGCATCGGGAACATGGGTGATCAGCGTGCTGGCCTTGGCTCCGACTTTGCAGCCTTGTATGCAGAAGCCCCGATAGATGCAGTGAGGACGATCGGCACGCGATCCATTCAAGATGGCAACGGGTCCACCGGCACTTACGCCGATGCCCAGAGCCGTGCAGCCTTTAATGAGAACATCGCCGACTCCGCCCATCGGGTGAGGCCCATAAGGATAGCCGTGAGGATCGCCCCAAGGATAGTAGGAGGGCCCGGAGACCGGCAGTTCCAGTTCGAGAAGTTCGTAATACGGTTTCAGGTCTTCGTATCGGATCGGCCAATCGAAGCCGACGCCGTCTAACGAATGGGTGTGAAAGTCGGAAGGGTGAAGGCGAGGAGTGAACGAGGCCCAATGAACGGTGCCGCCCCCGACGCCTTGCCCGGAGTTGTTGGCTCCGAGCGCTAGCGGATTTTTGCCGCCGGTAATTCGCTTATTAGTCCAGTAGAGTTTGTGGGAGCCTTTCTCATCGCTGACCCAGTCGCGTTCGGTATCCCAGAAAGGGCCCGCATCGAAGCCGATTACTTTGAAACCAGCGCGCGCCAAACGCTGCAGAAGCACTCCCCCGCCCGCGCCGACTCCGACGATCACGTAGTCGATCTCATCGGTCTCGGAAAAGCGGCGCATGGGCACATCGATGTGCTGCATGGGCCCGAGCATGTGCGGTTCGTGCTTTCCGGGCGGATCGAATTGGCCAAAGACAGGCGACTTCAATGTGTTCCTCCCTGCCCGGGCGAGCCATGGTGTTCGGCTTCACCGGCTATCGAGGAAAATTCGCCGGAGATGGAGAACAGAGGCGCTTGCCATTCGTAGCGCTTCTCCTTTACTTCCCAAGGCTCGGGTTCGCCGCGTTCGAGTCGCATGTATGCGCGAGGATACGCTGGTCCGCCGAAACCGATTTCGTCCCAGGCCCAGGGATGAGAGTAATAAGCATCGATGCAGTCCTGCACTAAAAGCAGCCAGAATCGATGCACGGGCATACGCTCCCAAATCGCGTTGGGACAGATCGGGGTTCCGTCGTGTAATGACTGAAGAAGTTGTTCCTGGGCGCTCGGTTCAAGTTCCGTGAATGGCAGGTCATACGTTTCGCGAGACATTTCATCGATTGCTTTTAAACCTAGTGTGAAGGCCTCGTGATCCGGCGGCATCCCTTCGAAGCGGTAACCGTCGCCGCTTTTCTCAAAAAGACGTTTGTCGATCTGCGGGACGATTGGAATGCGGTACGCTTCTTCTCGGTCGTCCTGCGGAAGAACGCGGTCGCAGATGACCTCGAGCAGTTTTGCTTGTTCCTCGTCGAAGAAGCGGATCGGAGGCACGTTTTGGACACGATCAAGAACGAGATCACGCGTCGCGGCGTCCCAAAACTTCTGTTGACCTAACGTGTGAAACCCCTGGTAGTATCCGGGCTGCTTCATCAACGGTAGCGGTTGTCCCGTTTTCGCATTGACCGGGCGCAAGTCTGTATTTTTGACTTCAACGCTCATGAACGCTCCTCTCTACGGAGCAAGCTGGCAAGCACTCCCAAGAATCCACTGGCAGCAAAGAGTAAAGGAGCAAAGACGGGAGGACCATAGATGATGTTGTAGATCGGGCGCTTCAAACCACCCGGCCGGCGAGCAACGCCGCGGGCATGATAGAAGAATCCAATCGCGCCGTTCGCGATAGCAGCTACCGAAAGAGCCGGCAGCCAGGTATGAGCGACTTTGCGGCTTTTGACGGCTCCGAGACTGGCCGTAATCAGCATTGGTGAAAGGACAATGGGCGTCCACTGGACTTTGTAGCGGAAATTGTTCTTATAGTGCGAATACCACGCCTCGAACCCGCTGAAGAAAGTCGAAATGGCAGTGGCAATGGCGAGCTGCTTCTGAAATCTTCCTTCGCGGACGTCCTGTTCCCAGCTGATAGGCTCATGCTTTCCCGTGAACCTGAAGGCCCAATGCTTCTTGTGAGCCGGCCGCAAAGTTAAACCGGCTTTGCCCTCCTCGTCGCGTCGCAGTAAAGAAGCGAGTAGACCAAGATAGGCAGCGATGCCAAAGAGCAAGGGAGCGAAGACGGGAGGACCCATTACCATGTTGACGATCGGCAGGCGCCAGCCTCCTGGCTTCCGTTGAATGCCTCGTACATGGAAGTAGAAGCCAATGGCACTGTCTGCCAGTGTGACAACCGAGATGACACGCAGAAGCGTGCTCGCCGCCCGCTTGCTGAAGAAACCTGCAATGCCTCCCCCGGCTAATGTTACGGAGAGTGCAACAGGTGTGTACATGACGCGGCGGCTGTAACTGCCGCGATAGTGCTCGTACGCGACCTCCAGGCCGCTCAGAGCGCTCGCACTCGCGGCAATCAGCGAGAGCCAACGCTGAAATTTTCCTTCGCGAATTCTGGTATCGATTTCGCCTACGGTACGAACAGCGACATCGACGACATTCGAAGAGTTTGGAGTCATCGGCCGGAACCCCTTAAGTTTTTCAAAGCAGCTTTGCACTCGGGAAGCGCAAGAGGCAGAGCGGCAAATGTCGCAGCGGCGGCACTTAGCGACCAAATCGAAAAAGATCTGTACTTAGTCATCTCATCCAGCGTTAATTTGCCCGCATAGGCGGCGTCGGCCAAGAGTTTAGCCGTCATGCAGATCGGAAGAAGCGGATTGGCTCGCCAGCGGGTTTGAGATCCGGCCGCTACCAGACAGGCGCTCGTTGAATAGCTTGCCAAACCGAGAAAGGCATCGGGTGTAGCTAAGAGTGAATAAGCCTGCGGAGAACCGTTCACCGCTTGCGCATCGAAGCCGCGCCAGCTTGGTTGAGGAAGTTTCTTCAAAACGCCGATCTGGTAAAGAGCGACGACAGCGAGATTCGCTCCGGCGAAAATCAGCAGCTTAGCGATAGTCCTACGGCGTTCAAGATGGTCGCTCGAACCTTCCCGGAGACTTTGACTTAGAGCAGCAATGCGAGTGTCGCGTGGTTCAGACATGGCTTTTCTTTAGACCGAAGATCGCGAGCCCAGCGGCCATCAGTCCCAGGCTGACGATTAATCCCGCTCCCAGCGGATTGAGATCGAGCTTGTTCGTGAGCGCCCAATCCTGTGCGCGATCGTCGAAGACTCCATGGGCAGCGTATTGGTCTCCCGACACCGGCTCGAATAAGTTGTCAGGCCGATCCGTCGAGACGGGTTGCGAGGTCTGTTGGCCGCTGAATGCATGGTCGGCCAGATACTTGTCGGCAAATCCCGGCGCGATTTTTTGTCCGACGATCGCCTGATAGGTTGGCCACCCCACCCAAAGATCCCGTCTCTTGTGAGAGGAAGCCCAAACAATAGCGCGCGCGGCTACCTCGGGCTGGAAGATGGGAGGAACCGGTTGGGGATGTCTCGGCAGGCGTGTCCGTCCCCAGCTAAACTGCGGCGTATTCATGGCGGGCAAGTGTACCGCTGTGAGATGCACGTTGCTGCGGTCGTGAATGAGCTCGGAACGAAGGGAGTCGGTGAAGCCGACGATGGCGTGTTTCGCGCCACAGTAAGGAGCTTGCAGTGGAATGGAACGGAAAGCGAGAGCCGATCCCACCTGCACGATGGTTCCATGGTCGCGCGCCTTCATGCGTTTCAAAGCGGACATGGTGCCGTGAACGCATCCAAGATAGGTCACTTCGGTCGCTCGCTTGAACTCTTCCGGTGTAATATCGTCGAAACGGGCAAAGATGGTGGTCATTGCGTCGTTCACCCAGACATCGATAGGGCCGAACTCTTCTTCGACTCGCGAAGCCGCTCTCTCGACCTGTGCTGCGTCGGCGACATCGGTCGGTAAAGCCAAAGCCTTGCCGCCTGCATTCTCTACTTCTCTTTTGGCGGCTTCGAGCCTGTCTTCGCCTCTCGCGAGCAATCCGATAAGAGCGCCCTCTTTGGCAAACTCTTTTACAACAGCGCGGCCGACTCCGGCCGAGGCGCCGGTGACAACAACGACTCGCTTTTTATTCTGCTGTTTCATAACTGAGCTGCAACTCCTCGATATTCGACTGAAAGGGCGTGAGTAGCTCGAAACCGGTGCTTGTCACGGCCACCATGTCGCAGTGACGGATGCCGCCGAAACCGTCTACATAGACAGCAGGTTCCACATTGAAGGTCATCCCAGATTCCAGCACTTCCTCCGACTTTGGATGGATGTGAGGCGGTTCGTATCCACTAATAGCGGCAAATCCTACACCATGCCCGGTAGGATGCTTGAACTCGGGACCGAATCCTTTTTGCTGTAGCACGTCGCGGGCAGCGCGGTCGACCTCGCTCGCTTTCACACCCGGCCGGATCGCTGAAAGCGCAGCTTGCCGCGCCGCGAGAACCGACTCGTGCATGGCCCTAGATTTTTGGCCTGTCTCGCCCACATGATAGGTCCGAGTAATGTCTGTCCAGTATCCATCGACAGAGGAGTTGCAATGAACCAGAACCAGATCACCCGTTTTCAAAACTCTTGCTCGCGTCTGCGCATATGCTCGCGATGCTAATGCCGAGTTCGGGCCGGACATGGCCCAGGCAAAACCCTCGACTCGTGAACTCCCGGCGATTGGACCTGCCTGCGAAAGAAGCAAGCGCCGAAAGTTCCCCGCGACCTCGAGTTCGGTCCTACCAGCATCGATGCTGCGAGATCCCTCGAGAAACGCAGAGCTCGCGACAGAGCAGGACCTCTTAATAAGATGGACCTCCCGCTCGGTCTTGACCTTCTTCAACGATTGAAGTGTCGAGCCCGCCCCATGCATTCCCTTAGTCTTGAATGCGCCCTCAGCTAGAAGACGTACCGTTTCCCCATAGAAATTGAAGGACGAATAGGGCGTGGGCTGAAACGTCTGCTCCTTTTCATAGGCGATCTCGACGGGACCAGCTGCGATCCGATTTGCGATCTGCTGGAAAGCCGGGGCTATCGCCTCTGTAACGGTTACTACTTTTTGGAGAGAAGCGGCTTCGAACGTAATAACTTCGTCTGCCCACCCCTGTTCAGCCAACTCTTTCTCGTCTTCCGGCACCAAGAGCCGGATTGTTCCATCCGCTGAAGTTATCGAAAACGAGAGACCGACCACAGGCCAGTAACCAGTCGTTAACAAAACGTTGCTGGGAAGAGCGCACAGAAGCACATCCCATTGCTTCTCGCGCATCGCGGCAACGATCCGTCCACGACGTTCCCCATCGGGATTTGCTTGTTGTGGCAAAGGCAGCTGTTTCACCGGAAGAATGCGATGCCACTTCCGCTCACGCGCGGGCCCAGACATTCATTCCAACGGTAGGACGTCGAATCGGAAAAGGAGTAACGCAAATATTCGATATCTAATTGCTGCGGGTCCATTGCTATAAGTCGGTAACAAGAAACACGGCAAATCGTCTCTCTACGGGAAACATGGCCCGAAAAAGGAGACAATGCAAATGACTTTAGCGGATGCGCGGCGCATAACGGCCGCCGCGGAAAAGAAAGCAGAGGACATCGGTCAGCCCATGAACATCGCTGTCGTGGACCAGGGTGGGAATCTCGTTTCCCACGTGCGCATGGATAATGCATGGATCGGCAGCATCGATATTTCGATCAACAAGGCTTTCACGTCTCGTGCCTTCGACATCTCGACCAAGGATCTGGGCAAGAACTCCCAACCGGGAGATCAGTTCTATGGCATACATGTTTCGAACCACGGTCGCGTGATGATCTTTGCGGGCGGAATTCCGCTGAAGTTGGACGGCAAAGTCGTCGGGGCGATCGGCGTGAGCGGCGGCAAAGGAGATCAGGATCAGGCTGTGGCCGAAGCAGGCGCGGCTGCCTTTTAGCAGCATATAGGAGGATAGAGTGCCAGGAAATCGCGGAGTAGCATACATCGGAACCGGGAAAGTCGAAGTAAAGACAATCGACTATCCCAAGCTCGAACACAACGGCAGAAAACTGCCTCACGCTGTCATTTTGAAACTGATCGCGACGAACATTTGTGGAAGCGATCAACACATGGTGCGCGGACGAACAACGGCTCCGTCCGGCATGATTCTCGGGCACGAGATCACTGGCGAGATCGTGGAGAAAGGCGACGATGTCGAATTCCTGGAAGTAGGCGATCTCGTTTCAGCTCCGTTCAACATTGCCTGCGGGCGCTGCCGTAACTGCAAAGAAGGAAGGACTGGCATCTGTTTGCATGTGAATCCTTCCCGCCCCGGCGGTGCCTACGGGTACGTGGACATGGGCGGTTGGACCGGAGGTCAGGCAGATTACGTGATGGTTCCGTACGCCGATTTCAACCTGCTCAAGTTTCCAGACAAAGACCGCGCCATGGCAAAGATCCGGGATTTAACTCTTCTGTCGGACATCTTTCCCACCGGGTATCACGGGGCCGTCACGGCCGGAGTCGGACCTGGTTCAACGGTTTATGTGGCTGGTGCGGGCCCGGTTGGATTAGCGTGCGCCGAAGCCTGCAAGCTTCTCGGGGCAGCCGTAGTCATCGTGGGCGATATGATTGCGGATCGCCTCAAGCAGGCTCAGAGCTTCGGATGCGAGACAGTCGACCTGAGGAAAGAAGGACAGCTCGGGGATCGTATCGCGCAGATTCTGGGAGTTCCCGAGGTAGACTCGGCTGTCGATTGCGTCGGGTTCGAAGCCAGAGGTCATGGCGAAAAGGGCGATGAAGAACCTGCAACGGTACTCAACTCGCTCATGACAGTCGCCCGGGCCGGGGGAGCAATCGGGATCCCTGGTCTATATGTAACGGACGATCCGGGCAGCAAGGACGAGAAGGCTAGAAGCGGCGTTCTCGGAATTCGTATCGGCCTGGGATGGGCGAAATCGCACACCTTTGCGACGGGGCAGTGCCCGGTGATGCGCTACAACCGCCAGCTCATGATGGCCATTCTGCACGAAAGAACGCATCCGGCGAAGGCGGTTAACGTGGAAGTGATCTCACTGGAGGATGCACCGCAAGGCTACCGGGATTTCGACAAAGGAGCAGCAAAGAAGTTTGTTCTGGACCCACATGGAATCGTGTCGAAGGCGGCGTAGCCGATAGAAGATTAGGCCAGTGCGAATTCTAGCGAATCCGCACTGGCCAGGTCCGAGTTAGGAAGCCGGGACAAAGCTCCATTTCTGGTCGTCGCCGCCCCAGCACGTATATTGCTGAATGGCCGCACCGTCGTTGGTGGAGGCGCCTCTGACATCCATGCACTTCTGGTCACTTATAGGAAGGATGTTGTAGTATCCGTCTGAAGTCTGCGTGGCGTTCCAAATCTCGTTAGAGCCGCCCCAGTAAGGCCATTGCAAAATCAGCGCGCTGTCTGCGCTTGAGGCGCCGGACACGTCGAGTTGAAGGCCACTTTGGCGGGCAGTAATCTTATAACCGCCATTAACCGCGGTGAACTGAAACTCCTGATTTAAGCCGCCTACGCAGGTCCATTGCCGGACGAAGATTCCTTTCGCTGTCGCACCGCCCGGAATGTCCAGACACTTGCCGCTGTTCTTCGAAACGATATTGACCCACCCGGTCGGGATACCTGTGCCCGGCTGAGATGAACCGCCAGCGGAGGCCGCTTGCCCCGAGTTATAGTTCACCATCAAACTCGATTCGTCTACTGCCTCGAAGTTATTTCCCAATACCTGAGTAAGCTGGTGCATTTCATCGTCGTTCCAGCGCGAATCTCCCACTCCCTGCACAAACCAGGAAGCGCCGTTATCGGCAAGAATGATGCCGTAAGTCTTCATGGCCTGCAGAATCACCTGTACGTTATGGGGAAACGAACCGATGTTGAAACTCGCTTTAAGGCGGAACCGCTGACCCATGGCCGGGTACTGCAGACCTGTGAGACTCGAAGCATAGTGCCGCGCCGGCCAGATATAGGTATTCCGGGTTTGAGGAGCCGTGAACCGAATGGCGTGGTTGATCTGTCCCGACATCACCTCGTCATAGCGGATCAGACCAGGAAGGATAGGCAGACCAGCTGCGTCGGCCGAAGTCCATCCATCCGGACGAAGAGCGTCGGAGTTGAGGTTCCAGATTGCTCCCGATCCGGCTGTCCAGCTGCCGTCGGATTGCCGGGAAAGCTCAAAGAGCTCGTATAGGATGCAGTTGGTGGTGTCCACGACTAAAGCATGACGGTCGGACCCTCCTTCGATTGCCACATTATCGGGAATAGGATAAGGACCGGCGTCACTTACATACTGGAAGGAGACATTCACTTTCGGTTGATCGCCGGTGACAAATGTATAAGGGACACCTCCTCCTGCGCCATAGTCGGGATGAAGCTTGCTGCTCGGTCCAATGCTGCTGACGTAGGCCGCCGAGTTGGCGTCCACGGGCAAATTATCTACTTTTGCGTTCCAGACATTGTCAGCCGGAAACACGGGGCACCCGCCGAGACTTGGTCCTTGTGCCAGAAGCGCACAGGGAGAGGCGGCGAGCATCGTCAAAAAGAATAAGCGTCGAATAAAGTAACTCCAAGTTGTATCTGCGACTGAACCTTGGACCGCGAGTGCCTCCGCTCGAGGTGGTTCATCAAAACGTGCAACTGTAAGCGATTACGATTAGTGTTGATGATTACACTACGTAAAGTCAATAGTTATATTTAAAAAAATTATGAGACGGCGTCGCGCTAATGCTTTTTCGACAGTGACGGTCTCCCCATGGGTGCAGTGGGCACGGTTCCAACGGTTGCTTGCACCGTTGAAAAACGAAGCCACTTGCCGCAGAGGCTACTGAGGCCGGTTTGGGTTTCGGGCGCCTTCAAAGCCGATCTCGTGTCTGCAGCCGGGCGCGGTTCCGCTTTAGCTTGGCGTTGCTTTTGCAGTATAACCTCGCTTGAAGTTGGATGGCCCTGCTTTACGACATAGGAACTTTATCGAAGGCGAACTGTCAGGACTTCTTAGCCTTTTGCGGCCACAATGGACTTCGCAAACCCGAAAAAGCGCTCTTTTACAATATGTGCTTCAGGAAAGAGTGCCTGAAGCGCTTGCGGGTCGAGCAGGTTCAGCTCGTTTAGAAAATGAGCTATATAGTAAGCCCGCTCTGCGTCCGTGGGATGGGCAACTCGTTCCCATACAGTAAATCGTTCAACGATGGCTCGTTGCAGAGGCTTGGGGAAGTAGTGGACCGCCGGCAGCATTACATGAAGCTCAACAGGAAAAAGGCGATTCGGCGTTTGAATCCAATACGAGCAGCCGACGCGAGCCACTTCCTCGGCAAAACAACGCTGTTGTTCTCGCGTACCGACGTGTTCGATAACGGAGTTACTGAACACAATATCGAACGACTGATCGCGGAAGGGGAGCAGGCAACCATCGCCGGCTACTTGGTTGCCCTTCGAGAGATCGGAAGCAAGCGCACTGGGGAAATTTAGGAAGGTTAGTTTGGGGCGAACGGTTGCAAATTCCCAGATAAAAGGGGAACCGCCCACATCCAAAATACGCGAACTATTCGATGGGCGCAGACTTCGTTCGAACAGCGCCATTCGCTGGGATCGGAAATGAGCGAAGGCGAGCTGGAGCAAGGATTGCGCCACAACATGATTGTGCCAGTTGATTTTTCGTAGGTGGTGAAGGTAAAAAAGACGCAGATCGCGGCGCTTATGGCTCCGAAACACAACTGTATTTCGGACCCGAGCCCCATAGCTACGCGCTTAAACGAGCGGCGCTTAAATCGAGCTCGCGCTCGAGTTCTCTAAGGACTTCGTCGTTGATCTTTCCTCTATTCCGAAGGCGGATGGCGGTTTCTCGCTCGACCTCGATGACTTTTTGCGAGACGTCCCGGTAGCGCGCGAGTTCTGCGGGGGCGCCATGGTCTTTATGGGATTCACGGCTCAGGATCTCCTGTAGACGGTGATGGTAATGCATGATCAGGTGATCGCAAATTTCGGCGAGTTCTTGATCACTTTGGTCGCGAGAGTCATGCAGATAGGCGAGCGCAGCTTCCAGGATTGTTTTACGAGCCTCGTCTTCCTCGGCGTTTGAGTCAGCCGATCCGGCCAATCGCAGAACGCGGATGATCTGTGGAAGAGTGAGCCCCTGAAAAACGAGAGTCACCACGATGACGCTGAATGTCAGGAATATGATCATATCCCGTTGCGGAAAAGCAGCGCCATTGGCAAGCGTGACCGGTAAGGACAGAGCTGCCGCGAGCGCGATCACACCTCGCATGCCGGTCCATCCCACCACGAATGTCTGGCGTCCGGAAGAGAGAGCAGTCTTGCCGTGCGGCCTGCGCCGGCGGATGGCGTTACCGAGGTAACTCGCCGTAAATACCCAAACCAGCCGCAAAACGATCAACAATGCGCTGAACACGGCGCCATCGATCAGCAGTCCTGACAGTTTCTGACCCTTGATTCCGGCACGAATAGCTGGTAATTGGAGCCCGATCAGGATAAACGTCAGTCCGTTCAGAGCAAAGCTGAGCGAGGACCAGACAGCAGTGGACTGGAGACGCACTTTAGGGGAGAAAAATTCCGCGCTTCGCCGGCTCAAGAAGAGGCCGCAAGCAACCACGGCCAGAACCCCCGAAGAGTTTATGGCATCGGCGGCCAGATACGTCGCGTACGGGACGAGAAGACTTAATATGATCTCGATCGAGCTATATTCGACGTGCCGCTCGAAGAGGTCGACGAGATAACCAACGAGGATGCCGACTGCTAATCCGCCCACCGTGAGCCAGAGTAAGCGAAGGAGCCCCGATGCAACACTCGGCGTTTGGCCATGCTCCACGATAGAGAGTCCGAACTCGAGCGCCAGCAGCCCGGTAGCGTCGTTCAGAAGGCTCTCGCCTTCCAGGATGTCGACGATTCCGTGAGGGAGGCCGATTCGCTTGGCGATACTTGTCGCTGCAATCGCGTCCGTAGTAGCAACCACTGCCCCGAGCACAAAGCCAAGTTGCCAGTCAAAGCCATTCAAGACACGCGGGGCGACAAACGTTACACCGAGGACCGTGAATCCGACTAATCCAAAAGCCAGCATGGCGATATTGATTAGGTTGAATCGGAACTCTCGCCAGGAAGTGTTCCAGGCCGCCGAGTAAAGAAGCGGCGGCAGGACAACCAGGAAGACAATGTCCGGATCGAGTATTACGTCCGGTATGCCGGGTACAAAACCGAGCAGCAGGCCGGCTATCACCAGCACTATCGGATAGGGAATATTTAAACGCCGCGCCAGCAGAGCAAAAACGATAACAAAGCTAAGCAGCAGCAAGAAAATGGTTTGCACTTCATGGATACCAGCGGTCTGCATCGAAAATTTTGCGATCCTTCAATAGGCATTGCACTGCTCAGCAAGCATTTTAGTTGACGCGGCAGAGCCTTTTGTTTCTGTCGTACATCAATCGTGATAGGTATGGTGTATGGATCTAAGTACGCTGGGGTTCGCGATGGGCTCGGCCTGGTTGTCTGGGATCAATTTATATGCGACGGTTCTGACGCTTGGGCTGCTGCAGCGATTCCACGCCGCGCAATTGCCGGGCGATCTCGGCTATCTTAGCCATACCTGGGTCCTGGTTGTCGCTGGCGTACTTTACTTTGTGCAATTTATAGCCGATAAGATCCCGGCTGTCGATTCCGTCTGGGATATGGTCCACACCTTTATACGGGTGCCTGCAGGGGCGGTGCTGGCCGCGGCAGCTTTCGCGCACCTGGATCCGGCGGTTCGACTCGCAGCACTACTGCTGGGCGGCGGCATTGCACTGAGTTCGCATGGAACGAAGACCGCAACCCGGCTCGCGGCAAACGTCTCTCCGGAGCCTTTCTCGAACATTCTTTTGAGCCTGGTTGGAGATGCTCTCACAGTCGGGGGCACGCTGCTGATGTCGATCCATCCGGCGATTCTGATTGGCATCGTGCTTATCGCGCTAATTGTGTCCGTGCTGTTTTTCCGCTGGATTCGGCGCTCCATGAGCAAGATTTTTGGACGACGGCCGGCTTTGTCCGCCCGCTAGGAGTAAGTAGCGAGACCCATAGTGAAAGGGGTCGCACTTGCGGAACTCATGCAGCTTCGGCTGGAGTAATTGTAGTCGAAAACTCCAGCGATAGTTCTGACTAAAAGTTTTCCCACTGTAACTGATATCGGTGTTCATGGCGTTGCCGAACATCTGGTCACCCCGTTCACGGTAGAGATCATCTCCGCTGTATCGCCAATACCAGGCATAAGCCGGGACGATCATCTTATCTTTACCTTGTAAGTGTCAGCTTCGTGTAACATCCTTCGTAATTTGATAGCAAGGCAATTCAACCCTGTTTTATTCCCGCCGTAGCGAAGGCAAGCTAAGCTGGCTTTTAAAACGAAACAAGCGCTATTGTTTTACAGGCCACGTTTGAGTTTCTTTTATGAACGATCAAATTAATCAAGAAGGCTAATTATCGCCTGAGGATGGCCGCAAAGCCGGCTCTAGCGTATTTGGGAGATCTGATAAACTTCGCGAAATCGGATCCAAGGCAAATGTTCAATTCCCCTATCCTTGAAGTCGCCATCGGGATGATCTTCTTTTATCTGCTGCTCAGCCTGATCTGCTCAGCGCTAAGCGAGATCATCGAAGTAGGATTACAGAATCGCGCCAATGATCTCGAGCACGGGATTCGCCGGCTGCTCGATGATCCGGATCCTGCGGGGTGGAGCTTTTTCAGGAACGCGGGAAACAAAATTGCCAAACTCTTCCGGAGGATTACGGGCCGTGAGAAGCGGGCTCTTGAGTTAGTGAAAACTAAGACCGACGGCCTAGCGTCCCGACTTTATCGGCACGCCTTTATTCAGGGGTTATATAAGGACCCGCATAATCTGCCGTCCTATATACCGGCACGGAACTTCTCCCTTGCCCTGCTGGATACCGTTGCTCCAGGGCAGCACGGGACCGCCGGCACCACACGAGCATCTGCCTCGCAACCGAACACACTGATCATTAACGGTAACGCTCCGCCCGCTACTCCAGCTGCACCGCTCTTGACAAAATTGCGAGATGCCATAGCAGATCCCAATAACGTGCGCAGCGAGAGAGTTCGCGACGCTCTTATCGCCCTGATCGACGCCGCCGATGACGATCCAGTCCGAGTGCGCGAAAACATCGAGGGCTGGTTCAACAACACGACGGATCGAATATCGGGATGGTACAAGCGGCGCACACAGATCATAATTCTCACTCTCGGAATCAGCTTGGCTATAGTTTTGAATGCGGACACAGTGCTTGTCCTGAACACACTGTGGCATAACGCAGCCTTGCGCTCCTCCCTCGCGTCGCAAGCAGAACAGTATAGCCAGGAGATTCGGGTCGAACAGAAAGGCTTCACGGGCGCCGATCGGGAACGCGTCAGGAAAACGCAAAGCGAACTGGCCTCACTCGGTTTGCCTATCGGCTGGGACGGGCAAGATGACGCCCATAGAGCGCCTGTCTTCACGCTGGAGCAACCGGGCAACGCTTTTTGGGCTTCCATGCACCAGTGCGGACTGCACTGGCTCGGTTGGCTCTTGACCGGTTTAGCGATATCCCTTGGAGCGCCTTTCTGGTTCGATCTTTTGAACAAGTTCATCGTCGTACGCTCGACCGTAAAGCCAAAAGAAAAGAGTCAGGAAGACCAGTCGAAAGATTAAACGGGTCCGACTCTCGGCGGCTCTCGTTTTTTTGCCGCCGGTTATCTTGTGGGCTCCGCCTCTGATGTGAAATCCTAACGGCTGAGTCTAGCTGCGGTTGCACCTTTGCCGGACAAGAATATCCATGCCTTGCACACCAGAAGTATTGAAAAACGTTCCACTCTTCGCTTTGCTTGACGATGAGGAGACTGCCGTGTTGGCTAGTCAGGTAGAAGTCAAAACGTTCGCGCCCAGGCAGCGAATCTATAAATTGGGCGATCCCGGCGGACGCGCCTACGTCTTAGTGTCCGGTTACATTCGCGTTACTACGGTAGACCAGGATCAGCAGGAAGTTATAGTGGACGAGCCCGCGGCGGGGGAGTTCTTCGGCTTCGCCTCCATGCTCGACGAGACGGCGCATCAGACGAGTGCGCTGGCGCTGGAGGAATCGGTGTGCATCGAGGTCGACCGAAACGACATATCGGTTCTCCTGGAGCAGAAACCGCTGGCGGGAATGGATATGTTGGCCGTACTGGGCCGTCAATTCCACAATACCCAGCAGCTGGTGCGAGTGAGGGCTACACGAAACCCCAACGAAATTATCGAACAGGACGCCACGGTAGGCGAGCACGTTGCCGACTCGGTAGCCAAGTTCGGCGGATCGTGGACGTTCATCATCGCATTCGGAATCGTTCTTATCGTGTACACGACCATCAACACGGTTTTAGGCCGGTCAGCCTGGGATCCTTACCCGTTCATCCTCCTCAATCTGTTTCTTTCGATGTTGGCCGCGATACAAGCGCCTGTCATTATGATGAGCCAGAACCGTCAGGATCAGAAAGATCGCGTGCGCGGTGAACTCGATTATGAAGTAAATCGGCGCGCCGAAGCGGAGATTCAAAGTCTGTCTCGAAAGCTTCACTTATTAGGCGATCAGATGGGCGACATGGAGGATCTGTTGCGGCAGACATTGTCGAAAAATGGATCTCAAAACTCGCCGGTATCGCTCCCCTAGTGACCTGTCGCAGATAAGACCGTTAGTATCTTCTGGGGCCTGCCCAAAAACACCGGTCGCTTCGCTCGCGGCTCTGAAAGACCACATCTGGATCTGGAGCCATGAGCAAAGGTAGCCGGCCGGCATCGATGCATGTTTTCAATGCACGACGGGCATCTCGACTACCATTCCCAAGCCGTCGAGCAGAGTCCAGGTGGCGCGCTGGTAATCGATATACGCTTGCTGGTAGTTGACATAAGAGCTGAGGAGCACGCTCTCGGCGCTCGCTAAGCGGGTCTGCGAATCCAGCACTTCGAAGGCTGTGATGGTGCCTAATTCGTACTTCTGCTGTTCCGCCTCGGCGTTCTTGTGCGCCAGATCTCGCGTTTGCAGAGCCGCCTGGATCGAGGCATCAGCCAGTTCGATTTCGTTGATTGCTGAGCGAACATCCAGGATGATCTGCTGCTCTGTTTGCCGCTGTGCATATTGATCGCGGGTTTTGCTGACCAGCGCATTAGAGAGGTTCGCGCGAGCGGTGCTATTGCGAAACGGGAAATTCAACTGCAGCCCAAAGCCGTAACTTGGATAGTTGAATGCGAGCACCTGTCCAAGCGTGCTGCCCAAACCGGGATACGGATTTGTGGTCGGGTTGGGATTGTTTGCCACAGAGATTTGGTTGAACCCAGGTCCGGTTCCGCCGCCCTGGCCGGATAGATCCAGTTGGGGGAGCAGTGAATCGCGCGCGATGCGTGCGTTGAGATTGTCGATCGAAGTCAGCCTTTGCGCGGCCAGGTTTTCCGGGCGAGATTGAACCGCCTTTGCAAGCGCCTGTTCGAAAGGAAGCACCGAGGATCTCGGTGGAAGCGCCGAGGCATCGTCTTCGAGCACAATTTCGGTGGAACGAAGCGCCGGGGTCAGGTCCGCTCCAATCAGCCGGCGCATTGCATCGAGCGCCGCCCTGTAAGAGTAGCGGGCCGCAATAAGGTCGCGATTTCGTTCGGCTACCTGTGTTTCCGACTGGTAGATATCGAGTCTCGCGAGCGCGCCTAAATCAAGCGCTTGCTTATCGTGAGCATAAGACCGGCGGGCAAGCTCAACATTTTGCTCCTGGACGCGAATAGCATCGCGTAGTTGGATTGCACTCCAATACTGGCGCGCGGCGACCGTTACCGCATCGGCGATGGTAGCTTGACTACGTTCGGAACTGATCAGCAACTGAGTTCGCGCAATTTGCTGTGGACCGCGAGCCTGTATGTTACTGCGATTCTGCAGTAAGTGCTGAGTAATGGTGATATTCGTCGATCCGAAAAGCGTTGGAAAATAGTAGCCGTCTCCTGAACTTCTGTTCACGGAAAAGTTACCCGTAACACTCTGACCCGTAGGGAGCAGTTGCGTATAAGTTGCAAACGAGTTTTGAGCGAGGCTGCTTATCGTCTGCGGAAGAATGATCTGACTTCCGCCGGGCAGCTGAGTGCCGCCTGTGCCGATTGTTTGCCCTGGCGAAGTTGTTGTTCCGGTAGTCGATGTTCCGGAGGTTCCGTTGTTTCCGCCTAGAGCAAAAAAGGAAAACGGCGAAACACTCCTCAGGGTGTTGAACCCTAACGCGAGGTTCTGATCAAAGGGCGCATTAGCCGAAATCACGTTGTTTGCGGCCGTGAAAACGTCCAGCCGAGTCATCTGAATGTCTGCCGAGTTTTTGAGCACAAGCTCCAGAAACTCTCTCAGCCGAAGGTGCAGCTTTCCATCGACAACACGCTCTTCGAGTCCTTGGATATTTCGGATGTGCATGTTTGGAGGGTGGTATCGCCAGTCGACATACCTTTGAAATGGATCGCTTGCAGAGAACAATGAGCCGGTAAACAAAAGGAAGGAAAAAATCGCAGCCGCGGAGCGACTATTCATAACGGAGAGCCTCGATCGGATCGACCCGCGACGCCTTCCGTGCCGGGTAGATCCCGAAGACAATGCCGACCGACACCGACACGCCGAAAGCGATAATCAGAGACGCCGGCGAGACAATGGTCTTCCATTCAGCCGTGACCGCAATCAGCCAGGCGAGAAAATATCCGAATACAATCCCGACCGCGCCTCCACCGATGGAGATTAGAACAGATTCGATGAGGAACTGCCGAATAATATCCGAGCGCCGAGCGCCGGTAGCGCGCCGGATACCGATTTCACGCGTACGTTCGAGGACGGTTGCAAGCACTATATTCATGATCCCGATGCCGCCTACTAGAAGGGAGATAGCGGCAATGGCAACCATGACGTAGGTGAAGATCGCTTGCGAGCGCTTCTGCTCGGCTAGTAATTCAGCCGGTATGGTGATCGAAAAATCGGCCGTGTCATGATGCGTGGAGTTGAGGATCGCGCTAACGCCTCTTGCGGCGACACTGCTATCGGCGCTGGGTTTTAGACGAATATCAACTCCGTCCAATTCATCCTTGAAGTTGCCGCCTACATCGAAAAACCGGTATTGAAATGTGTTCAGCGGGATGTACACGACGCGATTGGGGTCCTGAGCTGAACCGCCCGCGCCGGAGCTCACTTGCTCCTGCAGCACGCCGATCACTCGTAACCAAGTGTCGTTCACTTTGACGTACTTCCCGACAGCGGCCCCGTAACCCAGGAGACCTACTTTGGCGGTTTCTCCCAGAACCGCTACCGCGGCGCTGGCGTTATCTTCGCTGTTGTCGAAAGATCTCCCTTCCTCGAACTTCCAGTTGTGAATGGCGGCATAGGCCGGCCGTACGCCAAATAACTCCGGGAGGTCTTGCGGCGGTTTAGGAAACATGCGGACCGGGTGCATGCTTCTGCGCGCGGAGATGAGGTCAAGCGCGTCGACATTTGCTTGTAGAATGCGCACGTCGCGCTCGGTCAAACCGGGCGAGGATCGCCGTTTCTGCTGCAATTCCTGTTCGCTGCTTGCGGGATGAGATTCAATCAGTAGATTGCGAATGCCGAGTTGCTCGATGAATCGCATCGATTCCTCGCGTGCGCCTGCGCCGATAGCAAGCATCCCAATCACCGCGCCGACCCCGAAGATCATTCCGAGAGCTGTCAAGACTGTGCGTGTTTTCTGCTCCCAGAGATTCTTTGCAGCAAGAATCGAATCGGAAGCATAGCGGGCGAGGAACATGTCAGAAGCTACTTGGGGACGGACGAGAGCGCGCTCTTTGCAGTTTCCTTTTTCTTAGCTGCCTCGAGCGGATTGGCAAGCGCCACGAGTTGCCCCTCGGCAAGTCCCGAGACCACGACGCGAGTCTCGTTTCGGCGGATCAGTTTCACGTCTTTGGAAGTAAAAGTCGATCCGGAACGCGCGTAAACAAATGTCCTTCCGTCATTTTCGAACAAAGCCTGCGCGGGCAGCCAAAGCACATTCTGCAGTCGATCGGTAGTGATGATAAGAGTAGTGCTCATTCCCGGGCGCAACTCCGGCGAGGATTGATCGAGGGACAATTTGCAGGAGAATCGCCGGTCCCACGGAGGGCCTCCGGTTCCGCCTATATCCTTAACGTGCCCCGTAAATGCGGAGTTCGGAACAGCTACAATCTGGACGGCAACTGCGTCGCCGATCGCGATATGGCCTCGATCGAGCTCGCCGATGGTTGCCTGCACCTCCCAATTTTTGAGGTCGGGAATCTCGGCGACAGCCATTCCTGGGCGGACCGCATCTCCTAACTGAAACAACGGGAGCTTCATGCCAAAGTACCCGAAGTTGGTGTTCGAGTTCTGTTGGATGGAAACGTACCCGGCGTGATGAGCCTTCAGAGTCATAGCATCGATGTTCTGGCGCGCGGTTGTCGCCTGCGATTCGGCTTTCGCTTTTCCCGCCTCCTGAATGAGGGTGGCAGCGGTATTCGTTGCGCTGCGATTGGCTATGTTGCGCCGCAACTGTTCCAAGTGATCTCGGGCCGCACTTAGTGCCAGCTCATTTTGCCGGGCGACAATCGCAGCGAGCAATGGGTTCTTTCGGACATCCAACTCGGCGATCTTTACGTCGGAGCTTGCCTTGGATAACGCATACCGATCTTCTTCGTCCTGGGCTTGTTGCTGGGCCTTGGCCTGGAGGATGTGTTGTTCGGCTTCGGCCAGATCCGCTTGCGCTTCTTTCAGCTTGTACTCCTGCTCTGTCGTGTCGAACTGAACAATTGTGTCGCCCTGTTTAACCAGGGTTCCCGGCTTCGAAAGATAAGTGATGTGCAGTTCTGCGCCCCCGGTCATCGGTGCAATGAGCATTTCGGGATTTTGGCCGCGAAGATCGCCTCTAGCCGTAATAGTAAGCGTCAAGTTGCCGCGCTGGACTCTGGCTGTGGGCACGGCAGCGGTTTGAGAATCTCGAAGCGTTCTATAAATTCGAAACACAGGGACAGCCGCGGCGGCCATAAGCACAATCGCGATGCCAATCAGGATCCAGCGTTTTCTGCGATTGAATGCCGGGGCCGCCTTCGGGCTGGGCGCCATGGGTGGTCTTTGCGGTGCAACGACGGGAGTTGGGGTAGCGGTCTGGCTCAAGACTTCTTCCTTACCGGCTCGGCCAATGCCACAGGCGTCCCAGCGGACAAATCGTAGACCGCAACTTCGTCGGGATTACGCGCGCGCACTCTTACCTCTCGAGGTAAATACCGTTCTTGCACTTTGACGTAAACGGTTGGCTTGCCGTTGAGTGTGAAGAGCGCTTTTGCCGGGATGCTGACGGCGTTCGGCAGCTTTGTCTCGATGATGTCCGCACCTGCATTCATACCCGGTCGCATCCTTCCGTCAGGGTGCTCTAAAAGTGCAAATGCCCGGAAGCTGCGGGTGGGCGGCCACTCGCTGAAGCTCTGCTCGGTAAGCGGAGAGATCGACATAAGCTTGGCCGCAACGACTTTCTCCGGGAAAGCGTCGACATGCACCAACACAGAGTCCCCTTGAAGCAAGCGGCCTCGATCGACCTCGTCCACTTTGCTTTCCATCTGGAGAGTGGCGAGATCGGGAATTTCCGCCAGCGTCGTTCCACCCACTGCATGATCTCCGACCTTAAAGGGCTGCGCGTTCATCCAGCCTTGTGAGTAATTGGAGGCATAGTTCACTACGCCGTTTAGCGGGCTTTTCAACTCCATCAACTTCAATCGGTCCTGGATCAGATCGACTTCGGCGCGCGCGGCGTCACGCAGGCGGGTTAAAGAGGCGATCTTGGCCTCGTCAGACTTAGCGTGCAGGCCGGCCGTAGCCTCCTGCACTTTGACCTTCTCCCGCGAGATGTCAAGGTCGATGGCACTCTTTTGCCCTTCGGCTACACTCACAATCGCTTGTTTGGAGGCTTCTAATTGAGCTCGCTCGCGATTGTAAACGGCTGTAGCCAGATCCAGCTTGTCCTGGTCGGCGGTGATACGGGCCTGCGCAACTGCCTGATCGAGTGTCGCCTGCGCTTGCTTCAACGCAGCATCTTTTTCTTTCAAATCCTGCTGCGATCGGCTCGGGTCGAAGCGAACTACAGTCTGTCCCACTTTGACCTCCGACCCTGGAGGCGCGAGATAGACGATTTGCAGATCGGGTACATCCAACGGCGCTGTTATTAGAACGGAGTGTTTCGCAACCAGTTCTCCCCGGCAACGAATCATCACCAAAAAATCGCCCATACGCGCAGTGGCTGTAGGCAGATCGCCGGCCGAGGACGACTGACGCCATTTTCGGAGAGCAAATCCGGAACCTGCTATCAAGAGCAACGCCACAGCAAAGCGAGTGAGCAGCCTTGTCCCGCGACGCCAACTCATTTCGGAACCTCGATATCCACGGCGGCCGAGAGATCGGGTAGCAGGCGTGGATCGCTACCCTCGAGCGTGAACTGCGCAATAAATTCCTTTACGGGGCTGCCAAGCGACCCGGATGCTACCGGGCTTGCCGATGCCAGAACCGCATTGAAAGAAAGATTCGGATAGGCGTCCAGGTGTACCTTGGCCTTTGCTCCGGGCACGAGCACAGCGCCGTCAGGCTCATCGACGGAGACCTCCAGCATCATAGCGGACGGATCAAAAAGCAGCATCAAGGGACTTCCCGGCCATAACTGGTCGCCTTCCTGGGCGTGCCCCATCGACTCATTACGAAAAACGTTCTGGAGAGCTACCATTCCGGCCATGGGCGCCCGTACGGCAAGCTTGTCCGCGTTGCTTTGCTGCCGCTCGACGATGAACCTCTGGCGATCTCGTTGCAATTCGAGGATGCGAAGCTCGGCAGCTTCTGCCTGTTCGTGGAATCCGTCGGAGCGCCCAAGACTTGCGACGTGCCGCTTAGCATCCTCTAGCTTTTCCTGATTCTTTTGCTGCTCGATATCGCTGAGAATGGGACCTTTCCGTATCTCGATCTCCGCCTTCTTTAGATCTGCCTGGGCTTGCTGCAGCTCGGAGGCTCGCTTCTCGAGGTTGCTTTTCTGCTCGGCGATCTTCTGCTCGACCTGATGGGATAGATCGTCGAACTTGGCTTGCGCTTCCCGGGCTAGTTTCAGCTGATCGGTCCGGTCGAACTCCGCCAGTAGGTCCCCTTTGTGCACGACAGCGCCGTTGGGGGCTAGCTTTTCGAGCGTCACGTTACCTCCTTGCCCGGCGATCTTTGGCACTTGAACGGTAATGGATCGCGCAGCCCGGATCACTCCGCTTACCCGAACAGTCCTCTGAGAACCTTCAGCTATAAGCAGCGAACCAGCAATAGCTAAGAGCGACAATAAGCGACGATAACTCAATCGCACCTCTGCCATGGCAGTCTATGACGTAAACCTTCCCGAATGGTTCCCACTGTAGCGATGTAAATTTGAGCTAACCTGATTGCAAGGCGGTTTGCACATCATGTCAAGCTTTTTCGGGCAGCAATGGCGATCGGGATTTGCTTGGCCATGCATTGTTTTTCTGGCGGCTCAGCTGGGCGTGGCGCAAATGCGTCAACTGCATGGGCTTCCGCCGCGGGCTTCGGCAAACGATTACGCTGCGCACATTCAAGTTGGAGAGGTAACTTACGGCGCTTCCCTGCTTTCGCCCGATCAAGTAAAACACACCTTTGCGTTCGACATCAGCAAAACGTACGTTGTGTTTGAGGTGGCCGTTTATCCCGAGGCCAACAGCACTGGGCGCTTATCTCTCGATCCCGAGGGCTTTGTGGTCGGGGTGGCGGGAGGCGATGTTGTTCACCGGGCGGACGCGGTCACCGTAGCGTCTGTAATTCAGCAGAAAAACACTCCTAGACCTTCTTCGCGACAAGGCACTGTAGTTGCTTCTACCGAAGTTGGTTACGAATCGGGGACCGACCCGTATACTGGTCGTCGAGTGCACGGGACCTACACCGACACGCAAGTTGGGGTCGGCACAGGACGCGATAACGGACCACCCGTTTACCCGAGACCGGGCGGCTATCCTCAGGATCGCCAACTCCTGGAAGATCAGCTATGGGACAAGAGCCTGCCAGAAAGCAAGATAACGCGGCCCACAGCGGGTTACATCTACTTCCCGGCATCGTTGTTGAAGAAACAGCCGAACGGCGTCTACACGCTCGAGTATTTAGGTCCGCAGAACCAGGACGATGAATCGGGCGCCAACGCTCCCTTTGCAAAGGTGGAATTAAAGGTACCGGCCAAGAAGCGTTAAGCCTTGAGATGCCGCTCTACAATCTTTGAGCTGACTTCTCTCGCGTCGACCTTATACGTTCCTTCTTGATACTGCCGACGAAGCTCGGCAACGCGGACTTCTCTGGCAGCCGCAGAATTTGCCGAACTCGAGCTAACTGAATCAGTTTGGGCCAACGGCTTACCAGCGTTACGCAATAAAGCACCGCCGGAGCTCCTGAAATTTACTTCGGCTAAGTATGACTGGTTCTCGCCTATCCTCACCGGCAGTACTCCTTTCAGCTTTCTCCGATCTCAGTTGCGCCTAAGATCATATCGATCTTACCGCCATTCATTTTAGATTTTTTCCGGGGACCCTCAAGTTTAGGCGAAGAACTGCCGAAGGACCTCATAGACATAGAGATCCTGATGATTTCCCTAAATGTAGACGAACGCAGAAGATTCCAGACAAGATCCCGTGAGCAGTTGATCCTGCAGCACCTGCCGCAAGTGAAGTTGATTGCAAGACGGCTGTGTAATCGGTTACCCGCATCGGTAAGCTTCGACGATTTGGTATCGACTGGAATCGTCGGGTTGATCTCAGCCATAGATCGCTACGATCCAAACCAGGAAGTGAAGCTCAATACCTATGCGGAGTATAAGATCCGGGGTGCGATGCTCGACAGTCTACGCGATCTGGACTGGGCGCCGCGCCAGAACAGGAACCGTGCGAGGAAGATCGAAACCGCGATAGAGACTCTCGAACGCGATTACCGGCGGGCTCCGACCGAAGAGGAAATTTCACGGTATCTCGGAATTACGGTAGCGGCATACCAGGGCTGGTTAGCAGATAACAAAGGCTTGACACTCGGCAGTTTGGAAAGCACCCAGTCGGACAGCCAAGGAAACAGCCGGCTGCAATTCGTGTCCGATGCGGAAGAGCACTGGCCATCTCATCTGTTCGAACGCTCGGAATTGGAACGGCTGCTCGCGCAGGCCCTCGATAAGATGCCTAACCTTGAACGAACTGTGTTGAGCCTCTACTTCTACGAGGATATGACTTTGCGGGAGATAGCCCAAGTTGTCGCCCTGCACGAATCGCGAGTTTCACAGCTAAAGACTCAAGGGATACTGCGGCTTCGCAGTTTCATGCAGAACCGTTGGCCGACAGATCGGGAGAGGTTCTTGCCTATGAAACCGACGCAGAGCGCCGAGCTCAGATAATCAGCGTTCGATCAAAGGAATCGTTGCGTTGTGGGACTTGTGATCCCGTACGAAAACTATATCGATTCTCTTCACCGGCTCACGTTGAGCGCGTAGATAGGAGATCAAATCGCGAGGTGCTGCCACTGTTTGCGTATCGACACGCACAATAACGTCCCCGACACGCAAACCGGCTTTGTCCGCCGCCCAGCCTTTTTCCATGCGCCGGATCAAAATACCGCTGTTGACACCAAAATATTGGGCCAGCTGTGAATCGATCGGCTCGCAGGTGATACCAAGTTGGACATTGTTCCAGAGCATCAGCATCACCGGGTAATCCGCAACAGTCCACTGGCGCGGGTCAGGACCTGAATAGCCCGCACTGGTTGCAAAGGGAGCGAGTAACACGACGGCGGACTTCACCTTGCCGTCCCGTGAGTATTGGAGCTTCACTTTCCTGCCCGCAGGTGTCTCGCTTACCAGGCGCCCTAGCTGGCGCCCGCTGAGGATTTCCTCTCCGTTGTAGGTAAGGAGAACGTCGCCGGGTTTGATTCCGGCGCTTTCAGCCGGGCTGGCCTCCTCTACGCCCCGTACCTCGACACCGCGGGGTTCGGGCAGTTTCAAAGCAGCAGCCCGATCGGAATCGATTTCGGTTACTTGAACACCCATGTGGCTGCCCGATTGAGCTAACGCCAGATGGCCGAACAAAATCATTCCGGCCCAGAGTGCAACCGGTAGAATCTTGCGCATAAGGTTAATAAACGTCGCCTGGGTTATTCGCTGCGTGTAGCAGCTCGAGACAGCGTTCGCGGATGTAGTCGTCCTGCTCGGAGCGGGCGAGCGCCCGCAGCGTCTGCGAAAGCTCTGGACCGATTGGGGAAGCGCTGCTGCCAGCTACCAGAACATCGATAGCCGCGGACCGGACGGCGGGATCTTCGTCATGTTCGAGCACAGATCTTACCGAACTTTGAACTGCCGGATCATCAGCGAAACGGCTAACGGACTGTAAAGCTTTGAGACGAACGGCCGCGTTTGGATCGTGTTGAATGCGGCCGAGGAGAGCTTCCCGAACATCGTTGCCGGACTGGCCGTTCAACATTTCAACGGAATCGACCCGAATGCCGGGATCGGCCGAATCCTGAACGCCAACGAGTAACCAGCGTTTTACATCTTTGTCGTCGCGATCACCGACGACTTCCCGCCGATCGACTTGATCCATCAGAATACGTACCCGATGCTGGCCGGCCGGTTGAATGTCCCGGATGTGAGTGAACGGACCGAGATCGGCTTGCGTGGTGTTTCCAACAGAAAGAGATCCAAATCTGTCGAGGAAGCGGCCACCACTGAAGCCGAGGAAGACTAGAAATGAGCCAACGGCCAGTTGATAGGACCAGCGAGTCGGGGAAATGCGGAGAAAGGCGGGCCACTGCCACGCTCTGGGAGTCTGAGCCTTGTTTCCAGCGGCTTCAGTTCTAATGACCCTACGGAGATCCTGGCGGCACTGAGACAGCAAATCGAGCGGAACATCGCGCTGTTCGGAGCTGGCAGCGGTGTGCCAGGTTTTCTCGCGTGCAAAGGCGAGCTGGCAAAAAGCACATTCCGCTAAGTGGCCTTCAACAAGCTCCTCGCCGGCAAAGTCGAGTTCCCCATAGAGGTAGAGCGAAAGCTTTTGCTGGACGTCGGCGCAGTTCATACGAAGTCCCCCAGCGCGGCACGCATCTTCTGGGTAGCGCGGAACAGACAATTCTTGGCGGCTTCTTCCGTAACGCCCAGGGATTCCCCTATAGCGCGCAAGCGCATGCCCTGGTAATGGCGCATTTCGAAGACCAGGCGCTCACGCGAAGACAGCCCGTTCAGAACATCCTGGATGCGGTTATTCACTTCCGCACTCATCAGCTGACGTTGCGGGTCGACATCGGCGCGGCGCTCCGGAAGGAACTGGAGGCGGTCGACTTGACCAGCCTCGGTTTCGACCGAGGCCGCTTCTTCCTTACGAACTTTGCGCTTCCGGATCTGGTCGAGGCACAGATTGGCCACAATCCGGTACAGCCAGCTGGAGAAGGCGCAATCGAAACGGAATTCAGGCAGCTTCCGGTACACGCGCAGGAAGGCCTCCTGGTAGATGTCACGGGCGTCTTCCTGCGAATGGAGGAGATTATAGGCCATTCGCAGCACGTTGGAGTCGTAGGAGCGAACAAGCTGCTCAAAGGCTTCGCTGTCGCCGCGCTGGGCCGCACGGATGAGAGACTTCTCGTCCGTGCGCTCGGTCACGGCACCCACGGCAAGGGTTCCAATTGTCTCGGCTCGGGTATCCACCGGTTAATTGGACGTACAACAACGGGATTTGTCTTGCGACGGCCTGAAATTACCAAACGAACTCCCCCAGGGTGGGCTAGCTCGCTAACTCTATTTCTATCAATCGTTTAGCTGGATCCAGGTTGCTAATACGGAAGGAACGAACTTCGCCGGTCCGGAGAGTTGGCTTCGTTTCTCCATTTTGACCACTCCCCTGTTTCCATCGGGCCGAGAGCATAGCCCCTAACGAACCAACGTCAGCGAGGTCACGTTTCTCTATTGTCGAAGTCTTATCGTCGCGCGCCTTCAAACTGCAATTGGCGAGCACGCCTTCACCGAGTTCCACCTTGGCACGGTCACCGTGAACTTCGACCAGCCGTCCGCTAACGGTCTCCCCGGGTTGGTGTTCAGAGATGTAATGGTCTACAGTGGTCGGCTCAAGCTGCTTCAAGCCGAGGCGAACTCGACGGCGATCCCGATCGACTTCGAGGACAACGGCCCGAACTGTCTGGCCTTTCGCCAGCTTTTCCCTCGGATGATCGAGACGTTTCTCATTGGTGATGTCGGAGATGTGGACCATGCCTTCGATTCCGTCCCCTAGCTCCACAAAGGCCCCAAACTGGGTGATGTTGGTGATCGGACCTTCTACCGTGGAACCTATAGGATACTTCTGAGGAACAGCATCCCAGGGATCGCCGAGAGCCTGCTTATAGCCGAGACCGATACGATGTTCGGCTAGGTTGATCTGCAGGATCACTGCTTCGACACGTTCACCGATTTTCAGCAAATCAGCCGGCTTGCGAACGCGCTTGTTCCAGGAAAGCTCTGAGACATGGATTAATCCATCGACTCCGGGCATCAGTTCGATAAACGCTCCGAAATCGGCGAGGCGAGAAACAGTACCCGATACGCGATCGCCAACATGGAAGGTGCGAGCAGCCACTGTCCAAGGATCTTCGCTGAGCTGCTTCAGACCGAGAGAAATTTTCCTGGTAGCCGGATCGATCTTGAGGATTTTGACTTCGAGTTCGTCACCAACCTTGACCACGTCGCTGGCCTTGCCCACGCGGCTGAACGACATATCGACGACGTGAAGCAAGCCGTCGACTCCGCCGAGATCGAGAAAGGCGCCAAAATCCATGAGGCTGCGCACACGTCCGCGTACAATAGCACCTTCGTGAAGACCGGAGAGGGCTTGCTGCCTGCGCTCCGCTTGTTCTTCTTCGAGCACGGCCCGGCGGTCAACTACGACATCTTCTTTATCGACATCGAGCTTGGTGATGCGGCACTGAATCTCCTGGCCGACCAAGTTTGGCATGTCGGCCATTTCGCGGACGCCGCTTCTCGAGGCAGGCATGAAGGCGCGCACACCGATATCGACTCGGAAACCACCCTTGACCTGTTCGGCGACGACTCCGGCGATGTTTGTTTTGGCTGCGAACGCCGCCTGGAGTCCGCTCCAGTCCTTCGGGCGTTCGATCTTGATAGTAGAAAGGTCGTAGTAGCCCTCCTCATTGCGAGGGCCAACGCTCACTACAATGGAAGAGCCGACGGCCGGATCGCCCGTTTGAGTGTCCATCCATTTTGAGAGGGACAACTGACCTTCTATTTTGCGGCCAATATCGACGAAGATGCCGTCAGCTGTAACCGAGACAATGGTACCGGAGATCGTTTGTCCGTGGGCTGCGTCGGCATGTTGTTGCTCGAAGCTGGAAAGAATGTCGCCAAAGTTTTGCTCGTCCCGCGCTGAAGGATCTTCGGCGGAAACAGCAGGATCAAAATTCTCGTTGCTCATGACTACCGGGGAATGCCCTTATTCTGGCATAGAGCAACGAGGATGACGGACCAGAAGACGGAGTTTTCCGAGCGTTTCACTCAGGGCGGAATCCGTTTTCAAGCGCAGGATTTCGCATGGCTGTTGTTCATGGGCGCTCTGATTGCGACGGCGCCCGAACGAAACTATAACGCGCTCATTTTGGTGCCGCTGATCGCAGCTTTTCAGATTGCCGAGCCGCGGC
>CAVXKV010000006.1:0-380940 GCA_963762455.1 Terriglobia bacterium | reverse complement strand
AATTGTTCCACGTATCTGACAGTTGTCTCAAATACATCCCCCCTTAACTGTGCTGCCTTGGTACTGGGCGGCGCGTCTTGTCCGCCAACATTTGCCGCCAAGAGCACTACGCCTGCCACTAACGGGAAACAGTAAAGACGTTTCATTTCAACTCCTTTTTATTCAGGGCTCGGACGGTTACTCGTGCTGCGCCAGGTAGATCTTACTCATCCTTCTGCTCCGATGACCTATCGAACCTGGTGGTGGCCGAGCGCATCCTGTTCAATCAATACGCAACGTCCGGGCGCAAAACCCGTAACTCGGATCGCAAAAAAGTTTGAGAGCCCGTCGGTCATTCCGCGGACCGTTCCACAAGTGCTGTATTCGGGCTCAGCTTGTCATCGCTTCGGTCGAAGGCAGCGCCGATGGGTGCAATGCCTGATTGAATGGCGTCAGCTGATGCGCGATTCAGTTCAATAACCGGCCGGTTCTGCTTGATACACGGTTCTACGACGAACTCGGCCTACCCGGGGGTCCCGGAGCGGAGCTCTGGGAGAAGGAGCAGAATTTTTATTCTCGAGGCCACCGATAAGGCGCAGGTGTTTACAAACGAGCGACCAGCGATCGGGCCGCCGTGATTGCATTCCTCGAACTCTTTAACGATCGTGCTGCGGCCGATTGCGTGGGTTTGCCATGGCGGACAAAGGTTCCGCATAGCTCCGATATGACCGCCTTGACGGCGCGCGTGTCGTCTGCTGCGAGAACGCGGCTCCAAAGGATATGCCCGAAACCCTAACGGACACTGCCGCCTGGGCAACTTCGTCGACGTAAACAAGCGGCGGAGCGATTCCATTCTCAGAAGCGACCTCCTGCGTTAGGATCACCTTCTTCCAGGAACCAGGATCCCCGCCGTGAATCCGCCAGGATGTACTCGCCGCTTTCCGTACTAACGGCGTAAACGTTTGCTCCCGATTGCCCCATCGTGACTGGAACAGCATCGCGCATTTTTCCGAATCGAGTGCGGGAAAGAACCGTTGGGGCTCGTTCGGAATCATCGAGCCAGTATAGCCGCTGAAAGCAATTGGTGAAAAAGAGTTTCATTGGGCTTAACGTTTCGGGGAACAAGGCCCAATCTTCAGCAATCCCGGCGCGCGCGTCAAGGCGATTAGCGCTCCTCAACCAGACAGGAAAGGACGGCGGGCTGAGGTTGCTTCCCAAGCTCCCGATAGGCTGCGATAAACAAATGGCTGATCTGTACGCGGCCGATTGGTCCGACGTGACGTTAGATGTGTAGATCTACGCTGGGCGGACTACACGTTACGTTGGACTAGCCCTAGCGGAGCAACCAGTGTGCCACGTCATACCAGACTACGCTGTTGCCAACGAGCATCCGGACGGGCGGCACGGTTAAGAAGAAAAGTAAGAGACTCCAGAGATACGCTCGGTGAATACGGTGAAGCGTGAGCAAGTCGTAAAGCGGGCCGGCGAGAACAAAAAGGAAAACCAGAACGTTAACCAGGGCAACCAGGTGTCCTGCTACTGGCAATCTTGCGAATGCAGAGGGCATCAGAGGGCACACCGTTGCCATCAGCATAAACCTTTGATGAACCTGCCGATTACGCCGGAAGTAGAAGCCTGCCGCGACAAAGACCGCGAAGAGCAGAATATCCACCATCGAAAAGAAAAGGGCGCCCTCGGGATTACGGGTAAAGGGGTTTTGGCGAAAGTGAACGTACTTCGATGCCGAGTACACAACAGCTGTGCCTACCAGAACCATGGCTGATGCGAGCACCGCCCCCGCGTAGCCGAGACGACGATGAAGGAATATCCGCCGATCTGCGATCAAAGCAGTTTGAGCTACGAAGTAAATCATCCAGGCGGTGAACACAATTCCGTGGATCTGGAACAGAATTGACACCTCGTGGCTCGTGAAATACGTTCTCAGGTAGTAGGTCCGCGCAAAGCCCAGGAAGACTCCAATGGCGCAGGCGATTGCCATGGCGAGGAAAAAGCGATTGTCACGAGCCGGGTTAGGCATGCGCTTCCGTGCGAGGTGCGCGTCGGCTGTAACTTGTATGGTGCTCATCATCATCCGTCCTTAGCGCCAACAGTACAGATACAATCTTCAATGCGTCTTGGTGGGCCCCTCAGCGTTTTCTCATTTTTTTATTAGGTCTTCTATCTAATTGACACATCAACCTTTGTTTAAATTCGGCCCTTACACGCTGGATCCCGTGACGATGAGCTTACGGCGAGGTGAAGAGTTGGTGCGCCTGGCTCCCAAGGCGTTTGATACTCTCGCCGTGCTTGTCCGACAGCGGGGCGAAATGGTCACTAAGCAGCAGCTTATGGATGCGGTTTGGCCGGGGACCTATGTGGAAGAAAGCAATCTTGCGCAGAATGTTTTTCTCTTACGAAAAAAGCTGGGCCAGGCGCCCGATGGCGGCGAGTATATACAGACGCTGTCTAAGCGCGGATACCGGATCAATGTTCCGGTTCAAGAGGTCGAACGGCCTGCGGAGCAGTTGCCAGAGGACCAAGCGCGTGCGGGCGAGCTTATGGCGCCGAGGGAAACGTATCGCGGACTGCTGACCGGAGCGTCGGTGCTGGCTGTCATGGCCATGGTTGCTTTGGTTGCCCGGTATTTCCAGCCTTACCAGGCAAGTGTTCCCGTGGTGGGGGACTTCGTTCAGATTACTCACGACACCAAGGACAAGCGAGGGAGGACCGGCAGTCTTGGCGGCCCCGACGCTGCGCTCCTTACGGATGGTAGCCGCCTGTACTTTACATCCGGCACGTCTACTTCTCCGAGCATCTGGCAAGTCTCAGCAATGGGCGGCGAGCCGGTCCAGATACCAGTGCCGTTTCCATTCCCGCAACTGCTCGATTTCTCAACTGCGCGGTCAGAACTGCTTATCGCCGGTTCAATGGATGACGTCACACTACGACCGCTCTGGTCCGCGCCCGTGCCCGCTGGGGTGCCGCACCGTTTGGGCAATGTTACCGCTCGCGATGCCTCGTGGTCGCCAAACGGAAACCAGATTGCATTTACGCGAGGGACCGAGCTCTACCTATCGAATGAGCGCGGAACCGACATCCGAAAGCTGGCCGATCTGCCGGGCATTGGATGGCGGCCGCGCTGGTCTCCCGATGGCAAGCTGTTGCGGCTGACGATTGCCAATGTCGAAAGTAACAGACAGTACCTGTGGGAAGTCTCGCTCGACGGCAGTCGCAGTAAACCTCTGCTTCCGGGCTGGAACAAGCCGGCATCTGAATGCTGTGGCGTCTGGAGTCCTGACGGTAACTGGTTCGTCTTCCAAGCAACTCGCGGGGAAAAGACAGACGTATGGTCTCTGGGCGACGCGAGATCGTCAGGTTTCCTTAGAAAGCCGCTTCCCGCTCCCGTGCAGATCAGCCACGGACAGATCAACTCTCTCGCCCCTGTCTTTAGCCCAGACGGAAAGAAGCTATTCATCATCGGCCAGCAGTTGCGTGGTGAATTGCAGCATTTCGACAGCGATTCCGGCCGATTTGTACCTTATCTCAACGGCATACCGGCCGATTTTGCGGAGTTTTCCCGAGACGGCAAATGGCTTCTCTACGTGGCGTTCCCCGAAGGAACCTTATGGCGCAGCAAGGCAGATGGCAGCGGTCGCCTGCAGTTGACCTACGCTCCCATGCAGGTGATGGTGCCGCATTGGTCTCCCGACGGAAAGCAGATCCTGTTTCACGGTGTGGGAGGCGGGCATGATGAGGTCTACACCATTCCGGCGGATGGTGGTGAACCTTCGCCGGTCGCGAAGGATTCCGGCAAGCAGATCATGAACGAAACCTGGTCGCCGGACGGAAGCTCCATCGCCTACAGCGACTATCCGTTCTTCGGTGAGGATCCATCCAAGGTCAAGGTTCACGTTTTAGATCTGAAAACAAAACACATCACTGATATACCCGCTTCGGAGGGCGATTTCGCTCCGGCTTGGTCGCCGAACGGTCGATACTTGGCCGCCTCCTCGGTGAGAGGTCCTCGTATTCTGCTCTTCGACTTTCAAACACAGCAATGGTCTGACGTGGCCCTGGGTTGGGATTTCAAGAAGTGGTCGAGAGACAGCAGGTATCTGTTTTTCATGCGGCATGGCGACAGTCCGGCCATCATGAAGCTGCGTTTGAGCGATCGAAAGACGGAGGAAGCTGCGCAATTGAAAGGTTTAGATCAGACCGGCAGGTTGCCGGGCTTGGAGTTCTCGCTGGACTTAAACGGCGCGCCTATGCTGCTAAAAGATACCGGAACTCAAGAGATCTATTCGATAGATTGGAGCAAGCGATAGCCTGTAGTTCGTTGACCTAAATCGAGTACTCACAGGTTACTTGCGAATAAACGGCCACGTGGAGATCTAGCTTTCGCGCCTAGGCGGGACCTGGGAAGCATGGTCAGAAATATTCCGACGTTGCGCGAACCTGACACTTAACTCCTGACTTACGCCGTAACTCTACGCTGTGCGATTACCGGCGGCTTATCGACCTTAAATGATCCGGCCGGCCGGATGACCACACGCTTATGGCACTGACGTGCCTCGATTTACTCAGCCAGTCATCATTGAGGATTTCAACACTTCGGCGAACTCGTTAGGCGTGCGGTAACCCAGGCTGCTGTGGGGCCGCTCGCAGTTGTATTCGTTTCGCCACTGTGTGATCTTGTTCCTGGCGTCAGCCAAGTTCCGGAACCAAGTAGCATTCAGGCATTCGTCTCTTAACCGTCCGTTGAAGCTTTCGACATGACCATTCTGGGTAGGTTTGCCCGGTTGGATGTGGATGAGCTGGATCTTACGCTCTTCACACCAGCCCAGAAAATGACGGCTGGTTAGTTCCGGCCCGTTGTCGCACCGGATGCTGTGTGGAACGCCGCGGCGTTCCACGATCTGATCCAGCGAGCGCGTGACGCGCTGACTTGAGAGTCCTGTGTCTACTTCCAAGGTCAGGCATTCACGTGTAAAGGTGTCGACGATCGCCAGCACACGAATGCCTCGGCCGGTTGCCAATGCATCCGAGGCAAAGTCGAGTGCCCATTCCTGGTTGGCTCGATGCAGGTGAGGCAACAGTGCTGCCGGTCGACTCAGACGCTTTCTCTTCAGTCGGCGAACAGCTAAACCCTCGCGTTTGTATACGCGGTAGACGCGCTGTGGACTGCTGCTTTGCCCTCGTCTGAGAAGCAGAGCATGCAATCTCCGGTAGCCGTAGCGCGGCTTCTGTCGTGCCAGGTTTACAAGTTCTTCTCGCAATTGGGCATTGTGGTCCGGCATCGGTTCGTAGCGATAACTGCTCCGATCGACGTTCACGAGCTTGCAGGCGTGGCGCTCGCTCATCCCGAACTGCTGAATGGCAAACGCCACATCGGTTCTCAAGCCGGCAAGCTCCAGCCGTTTTTTCGCACAATCGCCTTCAACACTTCTTTGTCCAGGCTGAGATCGGCGACCAGATGCTTCAGCCGGCGGTTCTCGTCTTCCAGGCTCTTCAGCCGCTGCGCTTCGCTCACTTCGAGCCCCCCGTACTTACTTTTCCAGGTGTAGATTGTGGCTTCGCTGATGCCGTGCTCGCGTGCCAGGTCCGCCACCTTGCGGCCCGCCTCGTGCTGCTTCAGGATGCCGATGATTTGCTCTTCACTGAATCGGCCCTTCTTCATCTTTGGATCCTCCTTCGTCGTCTACCGCCGAAGCTGAGATCCTCAATTCTACGTGGTCGACTTTATCGAGAGCACGTCAGCACCGCTCGAGATGTCTTAAACAATCAGGGTCACGGGCGAAATTGACGTGACCCATGTTGTCCCGCACAGCTTCCTTGTTCTGCGCAATCCCCGGCCTTCGCGCCGCGCATTGTGGAATGCATGGCGCGGGAGTTGCGAGAATGTGCCTTATCGCTGGAATCGGCCGGGTCCGAATCTCTGCGAGGAGTGGTTGCAAGCATTCGTGGGCAAAATGGAATGCGGGTGTGTACGTGCGAAATCTGCCATCGACAAGTCGCATTTTTCGTGTGCTGGGGTTGCCAGAAAGGCACGGATCTCGCCCGCATGCGGCCCGCTGAGCACCGTTGCCATACCCGAGATTTGTCCGCGCTCATTGATATTGCTAGCCGAGATTATGAAGAGGTTGGAATCCGAGGGAATTAGCGTGTTAAGGTCGGTCATCACACCGTCCCGCCAGATGAAGCCGTGGGACCAGTTGAACTTGGAGTCAAAGTTGTTTCCCACCACTTCGCCCCGGTTGTTGATGCCGGTGGCAAAGGCCGCAAAATCTCCCGGCAGAGCGCCGAGGTTTGTGACTGGGCCGTCAGCGCCGTCCTGCCAAACCGCAGCATAGAAGGTGGCGCCATCAGCACTGCCGACTTGCCCCACGATTTGGCCGCGGTTGCTAATGGCGTAGGCAAAATTGGAACCTTTACCTCCGAGATCCTGAAGCACGAAGGCAGTGTTGTCTTTCCACATTACGGCGTGAGTCGCTGTGGTGCAGTTTCCCGAGTAGCCCACGGCTTGGCCTTGATCGTTAATCCCGTATGCGAAACCGTCTGGATCGTTACCCACTAGAGGAAGAGCTTCGGCGTTGCCTCTTTTCCACAACGCCGGCAACGCAATTCGATTGTTAGTTGTGCCGGCTCGGCATGTGGAGTCCACGGCACCGTCTTCGGCAAAGCCGACGACTTCTCCGCGGTTATTGATGGCGCTGGCCTGCCCATTATTTCCGCCGAGCGTCGGAAGAGCACTCATGTGGCCGTCTCGCCAAAGAAACGGAACGCACGTAAGGTGTGTGCCGAAGCCGCAGATGTCTTCGCCGTTAGGATCTGGATCAGCTGTTTCGGACATACCGGCGGCTTCCCCACGGTCGTTGATCCCGCCCCAGTTGATCCAACTGTTGCCGTCGGGTTTTCCAAGTGTGCCCAGGTCGATGTTGAATCCGTAGATGCTTATCACCGCGCGACCCCTTGCAACTGACGTAGACGTACTATTCTCGGGAGGGTTCACGAACCCATCCATGTTCTCTGTCCACCCCTGATTATTGAGGCCCATGGCCATGCTGAAGTTGTCCTTGCTATTGCTAACGCCCAAATCAGTAATTTTGTAGCTCTGTTGAGCGAAAGCATTGCTGAAGCTACCCAGAAAAATCGTCGCAACCCCCGGTATCCAGAAATTACGCGACCGTCTTAATACGTTCATATCCTCTCCTTTTCATTCGAGAAACATCTCTGCGCCAAGATGATTGCGAGTTGTGTCAGGTACCACTCGGCGCTTCGGCAGTCTAGTGTGCAATTGAGAGCAGAATTAACTCTCAACTTCACAAACTCCCGCTGAGTGAGAACTGAGAGAGCATTCTGTGTTCCATCTTCACAACGATTACGTGACACAACAGGCCTAATGTTTCAGAGTTCCAAAACGAGTGGTGGCCTAACAACCTCCTGGGACAATCCGCAAACTGTCAGAGCGACGATTTCTCCGGTTTTTCATATTGCAATAGCAAAAGGCTACAAACTTCGAGAAGGTCAGCCGCGAAAACTCAGGCTGACGAATTGTCATTGGGCATCGGATGAGTTAACATACAAACCAGTTGGTATGTTAGGCAGTCCCGAGAAGAAGCCAAGGCTCCGTGATCCAGAGGGCACACGGGGACGATTGTTGCGTGCCGCTTTCCAGACGGTCTACAGATCTGGGTTCCAGAGTGCTAGCGTTGATGCGATTCTGGCTGCCACCAATGTCACCAAGGGGGCACTCTACTACCATTTCGTCAGTAAGGAAGATCTTGGACATGCCATTGTCGACGAGATCATCGCTAAAATCACCTACGACAGGTGGTTGGTTCCTCTGCAACGAGCCAAGAACCCTATTGATACTTTGATCGCCATTGTCCGGAGGACGTCAGTTCGGCCAAAAGATATAAAGTGCGGTTGTCCCCTCATCAATCTGGCGCAGGAAATGTCTCCTCTGGATGAACAATTCCGCAAGCGATTGGAGAAGATCTTCAACGACTGGCGAGAAGGCATTGCAACTGCTTTGCGAAGGGGACAGTCTCAAGGGACCGTCCGCCGCGACTTGTCTCCAGAAGAGACTGCCGGGTTTCTGATCGCGATGTACGAAGGCTACGCCTTGTTAGCAAAGAATGCTCAAGATCCGAAAGTGTGGAATGTGGGAATCAGAAATATTGTGGGGTGGGTGAATTCTCTTCGCGGGCCGGGCAACCGCAAGCGAGGCTGATCGCATCGGAGTCCGTAAGGTGAGGTATCTCGGAATCAAGAACGGAAAGTTAGAATCCGTTGAGTGTTATCTCGGTGCGCAATGCAGCTTTTCCGTCGGCCGTGAGCACGAGGCAGAAGTGATTTATTTAGAAGCGTGCACCCGTCAATTTCACTTCGGGTAACAGGAAGTCGAAAAGAGAGCAAAGGGTTTCTACCATGAGCGCCCGCGAGATTCAGAATCAGAAGGCCACTGCACGTGGGATGTTTGTTCAACAAGCTGCTTACACGAATGCGGATGTCTCAGCTAGCGTGCTGCAGGGAGCTACGATTTGCGCTGACAAGCGGGGACGTGATTACACTCTTGAATCGACAGCGGATGAGGGTACAGGTGCATCGTTGCTTCCGTTCACCCGACTGAGCGCCCCAAATCTCATGATAGCGTTGCGACAGTTGGAGGTTATCGCAAAACGACAGGCCCCGCGGATCGCCTTCAAGGCAAAGGGTAGCATCTTTCTCTTGGATTTGGTTGACATCTTGGCAGTGCAAGCCGAAGGCAATTACGTTTCGTTGCGACACCAGCGGAAGCCTTATTTGGTGCGCGAATCCCTCTCGTCCATGGCGGAGAAGCTCAAACCCTACGGTTTTATTCGCATCCATCGCTCGGTCGTCGTTAATATTGCGGTCGTGGAGGAGATTCAACCTTTGCCGACGGGTGAGTGCAGGCTGCGTGTAAAAGGTGGGCAGGAGTACTTGGTAACGCGTAAATATAAACACAACCTCAGAGATCTGGCCCAACTATGGGTGGGCTCAGAGCCGCCTTGCGGCTAACCTGCTGTACAGATTTACCTCGTTATTTCGTCCTAACATTCCCGATTCGCGAATCAGATCTCGAAGCGCCCTTTTGTCAGCATTGTCGGACTTGGCGCGATCGGGAAAAGTGCGATCGCATCCGCAATCGCCACTTCTTTGGCCAACTCGTACCGGGATGGGTGTCGATTTCTCGACTAGCGCCACTTAACGACTCGAGATTAGTCCCAAGCGCACTTGCGGTACTGCTCGGGGTGGGGCCACGTCCAACTACGGTGCTATCGCGGGGCGTTCACTATCTGCTCGTAAGTCGGGGAGGTGGCCCCTTTGTGAGTAGCATCTCCACCGTAGGTAGCATTGATCAGGTGCAGGCCGCTACCGAGGGACGAAACGCTTACGTGACCCACGCCATTGGTCAGAGCCGAAGAGCCATAGATCCTTTCGCCTTCGCTGATCGTGATACTGCCTGACGGCACGCCGCCCTCCTTCGAAGTAACCCTAGCAGTGAAGACGACGGTTTCCCCGAGCAGAGAAGGATTCACATCGGAGGTGACGACCACATTCGGGACGACCAGGCCTGGATTCACGGTTTGAGTGATAGCGCGCGAGGTGCTTTCGGCGAAATTGCCATCCCCTGAGAAGACCGCTACTACGCGATGGGTCCCCGCCCGAAGCGCGGTGGTCACAAAGCTCGCTATTCCGCCGTGGAGTTCAGCTGAACCTAACACGGCGTTGTCACTTTTGAAGGTAACGGTACCGGTCGGCGTTCCCCCTTCACTGCTGACGTGCGCCTCAAACGTGACCGGATGGCCGAAGTCTGAAGGATTGGGAGAGGACGAGAGGTGGGTTGTGCTTGGCAGCGCGTTCACTCTCTGCGAAAGGACGGGCGAAGTGCTGGGCGGGAAGATGTTGTTGCCCTCGTAGGTTGCGGTCAGTTGGTGAACCCCGCCTTGCAGGCCTGCCACAACCAACTCGAGCTGACCGCCGATCAGGGCGCCCGTGCCGAGATGGCTGCTTCCATCTTTCAAAACGACGGCTCCCGAAGGCACGATGCCGGAATGCGAGCTCACAGAGATTAAGAAGGTGATTGAATCGCCATAATTAGCGGGATTACTGGAAGACTGAAGAGTTGTGGCGGTCGACGAGTCCCTTACGAGTTGCGTAATAACAAGCGATTCACTGCCGGAAAAACTCTTATCGCCACTATAGGACGCTTGAATCAAGTGACTGCCGACCGCAAGAGACGCCGTACTGAACATAGCAACGTCTTTAGCAACCGGGCCCGATCCCAGGAGGACGCCTTCATCCGTGAACGTGACCGTGCCGGTGGGAGAAGCGTGGCCAGCATGGGACAACCTCGCCGTGAACGTAACGAGGTCACCGGCGTGAGAAGGGTGCAGCGAGGATGTCACTGAGATGGTAGTGGGATTCGAGCCGACCTCTTGAGGAAGCGAAGACGAGGTACTGGCGGCGAAGGTGTCATTACCGTTGTAGGACGCAGTGATGAGGTGAGTTGCGGTACCGAGAGCGGCTGTGCTGAAGGAGGCTGTGCCGTTTGTCAAGGGGGATGTGCCCAGGATGGTGCTTCCGTCTTTGAAGGTCACCGCGCCTGTGAGGGAAGAGGAGAGCGGAGACGTGACGGCGGCCGTGAACGTGACATTCTGTCCTTGTCGCGAAGGGTTTAAGGAAGAGCTGAGCGAGGTGCTAGTGGAGCCTTGCAGCAGGCTTGCGGTGTGCCGGGCACGCGGCACAAAGCTGGGGCCGGCGGCGAACGTGTTGCTCGCCGGATCAAAGATGTCGGTCGATCCTAAACTCGTCTCGTTGTCAGTTTCCATGCCGCCAGCCAAGAGGACTTTTCCGTTCAGCAGCAAAGTGGCGGTGTGACTTGACCGGGCGGCCGTCAGACAACCCGGGGTTCCGGGACAGACACCAGCTCCGGAGAGCAACGTGAAAGTGCGTGTATTCGGATCATACAGTTCGGCCGAAGCAAGATTCGCGGACGGCACACCATTGCGTCCTCCGGCAATCAGCACTTGCCCGCTGGCGAGCAGAGTTGCGGTGTTACTTAGACGCGGAACCTGCATGTTGCCAGTTGGCGTAAACGTTTGGCTCGCAGGATCATAGATTTCAGCCGAGGTGACGGCGCCATTTACACCCGCGCCCGTGATCAGGACTGAGCCGTTGTTGAGTAAGATTGCGGTGCCGGCCCGCCGTGGGGTAACGGGATTGCCGCTGGTCAGGGTGAATGTGCCGGTGGCAGGATGATAGAGTTCGGCCGTAGTCGCTACCGTGGTGCGGCTGCTCAAGCCGCCGAAGATCAGGACGTCGCCCGTTGGCAGCAGAATGGCGGTGTGCAGCAAGCGCGGAGAAGTCATGTTGCCGGTGGCAGTGAAGGTCTGAGTAGCAGGATCGTATAGTTCGGCACTGGCGAGAGAGGGAGCAGTTTCTGATTGACCTCCCGTGATCAGCACCCTTCCGTCCCGCAGCCGCGTGGCAGTGTGGAGCTCGCGAGCCTGAACCATGCAGCCCGGGCCACCGGGACACGTTTTGCTGCCGCGAACCGGCGAGAACGTGGCAGTGTGGGGATCGTACAGTTCGGCGGTGGCCAGTATGCTGAGTGCTGAGCTGTGTCCTCCGGCCATAAGCAGAGTGCCATCTGCCAGCAGGGTGGCGGTGTGATTCGCGCGCGGTGAGCTCATTTGGCTGAGTCCGATAAAATCGCCGCTAGCGGGAGAAAACAGATTCGCCGAATCGAGGACATTGGCTCCTCCAATCCGCGGGCCTTCACCGCCGGCCAGCAAGACGCCGTAGACATCCGGCTCCCCGACGGTTACGCTCACCAGCAGCGGGTTCGATTCCACTGAAGGCGCTGCATAGGCCGGATCCGTATTGACATTCAGGGAAGCTTTGGAGCCAACCGCTGTGCCGGGATCGACATGCAGAGTCACGGTTGTGCTTTTGGAACCGGAGAGCTGGCTGACCGTCAACCAGGAAGGCAGGTTGGTGATCTGCCAGGGGAACCCGAATGTACTGCTCGGAATGGTGGCTACGATCTGCATGCTGCGTCCGGTAGCGGGCGCTATGGTCACACTGGGCGGATTGACAGCCAAGATCGGGGCAGAGACGACTCCGAAGAAGTTGGAATAAAGAGAGCTGTTGAGAAGGCGGAAGGGCTGCTGAAGATAATTCTCGGCAAGAATACTCAGGTTCAACTTGAATGACTTGGTTTTCTCAGGTACCTGGAAAATGCTTCCTTGATGACTGAGAAAGAGTCCAGTAGAAGTTTGCGGCGGCGCCGATCCGAAGAAGCCTTGACCGGTGAAATCCTCAATCCACTGGCCGGTTCCGGACTGAAGATTGCTGGTGTCGGTGGTTTTCACGGACGGCTGCTCCCATGTCTGGCTGTAGGAGACGTCCAGTCCCGGTCCGGAGGAGCTCAAACTTCCACCAATGGTGAAGCTGGCCGTACTGTTTTCAATCACGTTGAGGGGACCATGGTCGAAGAGGATAGAGGCGGGGGTCGTGGACATGGTGACGCTGCGCCGGTGAGTCCACCAACCGCAATCCCCAAAGGCAAGCGGCACGCAACCGCGATAATTGGGCTGCGATTGAGGGTTGGTCAGCACCATATACCAGTCGCCGGCGCTGCTGATATCGTTCAAACGGTAAACCGCTAAGGTGTTTTGGAAGTGGCTCCCGTGAGAATCGGTGTGCAAGTCGGTCAGCTGCAGCAGTTGTGTCCAAGCCTGTTCGGGGGGCCCGGGACCAGCGGCTGCCGGGTTTAGCGCGGTTTGGATTTCCCCATCCATCCACTGCGCGAAATCTAACTGCCAGCCGTCCGGGCCTGCATCGGGAGATGAGCTATCGCTCGAGCTGGTGAATTGGTGAAGAGCGCCGTTCGCCGCAGCGCGCACCGCGACCACTTGGGAAGATCGATCTCCCTGGGACGCTGTGTTCATGTTGGGGGCGCCAGTTGCGGCCGAATGGTCCACATCGAAAGTGCCAAGCCCAAGGAGCTGGCGCAAATCGGCTGGCGTTCCGCCCACCATGCGAATGATGTTGCCCGAGTAGAATGCTTGCTGCGCATTCTGCAGATCTTGGGTGGAAGGGGTCGTACTCAGGTCCAGAACTTGGATATTTTGTCCGCTTGAGGGATCGGATCCGGGAGTGGGCGCGTTCTGTGCTGCCTGCGCAGATGCGGCGACGAAGAGAATTGCAATGGCTGATGCGATGCGGACGGCTTTTGTGCTCATAGGTTTCCGAGCTGGTGCGGAAATTGTACGGATGCATGTCTAAACTTGCCTTGCTTGTTAATTTGCTCAAGCACGGTCCTCGGCTTCGGCTGGATGTTCGATTTCTCTTTGCGCGAAGTCTGTATTATTGGACCGACGGCGCCGATGAGGCCAACGAAGGCGCCAACCATATTCACCAGTCCATCGGGATCCATCTGTTCGCCCGCTCCTGGCGTTGTCAAGTTATATCACGCGATATCAGAGCGTGGAGAAAGTCCAGCATTATTGACGTAAATGGATCCACAAGAAACCCTCCTTGTGATCCGCTACGCTATCGTTTTCTCACCACAGGTCATCGCCAGCACTTAGCGCCCGCCGGCCAGCGGCTCCGTTCTAGTCGCCATTGCGCTGGTTGAAACGTGCGTGCACGCACATCAACGGGATGCGCGTTATCGGTCAACTTTGACTCCGGAAGAGCTTTACTTCCGCATAAGCCCAAGCTTCGTGCCCTGTCAGTACGCATCCTGGCGAATGCGCGAGAACGACACTTTCAAAACTGCTGCCCGGCGATGCAAACATGGCTTATGAAAGCGTCCCATTTCGGTTTGCGGTCCTGTGCCATTGTTTGTAGTTGCACGTTTGTCCCTCCTCTTTGTCGATCCGAGCGGGCGTTCCGGTTTGCGCCGCTATCTGCGGATTCGTCTAGGAACTCAGGTTTCTCGCCGGTCGAGCATTTCATGGAAGACGTCCTACTGTCCCGCGAAGGGATTGGTGTCCTGTTCTGCCCGCTTTGCTATTCTTTCGGCTGAAATGACGGCGCCCATTATGGATTTATTCGAGCAGACCGGTGCCTATCTTTGGGGACACTTCCGCCTGACCAGCGGTCTTCACAGCCCAGAGTATCTGCAATGCGCCAAGGTTCTTGCTTTTCCGGCCTTTGCGGAACGTCTAGGTAGCGAGCTTGCTTTGTCGCTACAGCCTCTGCTTGGCGAAACTGTTGTTGCGAGCGTTGTCTCGCCCGCTATCGGCGGCATCGTGATCGGCCACGAGGTCGGCCGCGCCTTGAGTGCTCGAGCTCTGTTCACGGAGCGGGACGCTGCCTCGAACGAGATGGTTCTTCGCCGTGGATTCGAAATCTCCGAAGATGAACCCGTGGTTGTTGTCGAAGATGTCATTACCACGGGTGGGAGTACTAAAGAAGTCATTCGCGTTCTTCAGGATCTCGGTGCTAACGTGCTCGCGGCTGGTTCGATCATCGATCGCAGCAACGGACGCGTCGACCTGGGCCTGCCGCGAGTGGCCCTGCAAACACTGAATCCAGTTGCCTACGATCCCGCCGATTGCCCCCTATGCCGCGAAGGTGTCCCCGTCGTTAAGCCGGGTTCGCGGCGCGTGTGAGGCGACTACGATTCAACGTCGCCTACGACGGGACCGACTTCCATGGTTGGCAGATACAACCCGGACTCCCTACCGTCCAGGGTGTTCTCGAACAGGTCATCGGCAGCATCGAAAGCCAAGCCGTCCATGTCGCGGGGTCCGGCCGGACCGACGCCGGAGTCCATGCGATCGCGCAGGTTGCGGCTGTCTCGCTAACAAATCCCATCCCAGCGGACAACTTCCGGCGCGCCGTGAACCGCCTTTTACCCCGCTCTATCCGCATCAGTGAAATTTGCGAAACGAACTCAGACTTCCATCCTCGCTTCGATGCCCTTCGAAAGACGTATCAGTACCGCATCTTTCGGGACGAGGTCTGTTCGCCTTTCGATCGGCACTTCGTCTACCATCACCCGTACCCTCTGAATGAGCAGGCCATCGTCGAGGCGGCTCATTTGTTGGTCGGCGAACACGATTTTACGGCCTTTTCCGCAGCTGATGGGAAAGATGCGGAAGCTGCCTCCAAGCGTCGAACCATTTACGCATCTGCCTGGACCCGAAGTGAAAACACATTCAGCTATTCAGTGACCGGCTCCGGCTTCCTCAAACATATGGTGCGCAACATAGTGGGCGTTTTACTGGAGATCGGCAAAGGAAACCTTGACGAAGCCGATCTCCAGGCCCGCCTTCAACCTGACTGCGGCATCCGCCCCGGCCCCGCCGTTGCGCCAAGCGGGCTGTTCCTGGTCTCGGTCGAATACGATTGAAGCAGTTCCAGTTCGTTTCGTGAGAATGAGCTTCTTTAGCAAAATTCTGGTCGCCAATCGCGGCGAGATCGCCGTTCGCATCGTCCGCGCTCTCCGCGAAATGGACATTGCGAGCGTCGCGGTCTTCTCCGAAGCCGACCGCCGGGCCCTCCATGTCCAGATGGCAGACGAAGCGGTTCCGATCGGTCCCGCAGCGTCGTCCGAAAGCTATCTTTCAAAAGAACGGATCCTCGAAGCTGCCCGCCTCACGGGCGCCGAGGCCATTCATCCCGGCTACGGTTTTTTGAGTGAGAATGCCGGGTTCGCCCGCGCCTGTGAAGAAGCCGAGATTAAGTTCATCGGCCCACACTCGCGCGTGATCGCCCAGATGGGCTCAAAAACTGCCGCCCGTCAGCTCGCCATTGCCGCGGGAGCCCCGGTCGTCCCCGGAACCGAGCAGGCGATTGCCGACCCCGAAGAAGCCCGCCAAACCGCTGGTGCCATCGGCTACCCGGTCCTACTCAAAGCTTCCGCCGGCGGAGGTGGCAAGGGCATGCGTCGCGTCGACAACGAAGGCGAACTGCGGGCCGCCATGCGCGCTGCCTCGAGCGAAGCCGAGCGAGCTTTCGGTTCGGGCGAAATCTATCTGGAAAAGTTAATCGAACGCCCGCGCCACATCGAGATTCAGGTTCTGGGCGACGAATACGGGCACTTGATTCATCTGGGAGAACGGGAGTGCTCCATCCAGCGACGCCATCAGAAGATCGTTGAAGAGTGCCCGTCACCGCTTGTCCTGGCAAATCCAGAGTTGCGCGAACGCATCGGCCAGGCTGGGTTGAAGATCGCTCGGGCGGCCGGCTACTCGAATGCCGGCACACTCGAGTTTTTGGCTGATCAAGCCGGCAACTTCTATTTTCTCGAGATGAACACGCGTCTCCAGGTCGAACATCCTGTCACCGAATGGGTCACAGGAATCGATCTGGTGCAGTGGCAGATCCGCATTGCCGCCGGCGAGCGGCTCGCTCTTAAGCAGGAGGACGTCCGGTGGACGGGCTCCGCGATCGAATGCCGCGTCTATGCCGAGGATCCGACAAACAACTTTTTTCCGAGCCCCGGAACCATTGCCCAGTACGTTGAGCCTTCCGGTCCAGGCGTGCGCGTGGACGGCGGCGTCTACGCGGGCTGGACTGTGCCGATCGAGTACGATCCGCTGCTTGCCAAGCTCTCTGTCTGGGCCGGCTCGCGGTCTGCGGCGATTGACCGGATGCGCCGTGCGGTCGGTGAGTACCGCGTGCTTGGGATTACCACGAATCTTCCGCTGTTCGATCGTTTGATGACCGACGAGCGCTGGCGAAGAGGCGATCTCGATACAGGCTTTCTGCAAGGATTCATGGCTCATCAGCCAGATGAGCCGGAGAACGACGAAGGCGCCCTTATCGCTTCTGTACTCGCCGCCGCTTCGTCCAACCATCGTGACCCTAAGACGAATGCCCAATTACCCGAAAACAGTCGTTGGCGTTCGCTTGGGAAAGAGGCCCTGCTGCGTTGAAGTTGCGGGTTACCATCGACGGTGAAGATTGCGTCCTCGATTTTCAGGCCAGCGAGGGACTTGCTGCTTACACGCTCCAGGGCTTTGTTACTGCGGAGGGCAAAGCGTCTGTTGCTGAAATCATGCCGGGCGTCTTCTCCGTCTTATTGGGTCCACGCAGTTACGCCGTACATCTCAACCGGACCGCTGAAGGACTGGAAGTTTGGGCCGCCGGTCGCCGGCGCAGTGTTTCGGTTGCGGATGTGCGCGACAGTTCAGCCAGACAGAAAAAATCGACGGTGAACGGACCAACGGAGATCCGGGCGCAGATGCCGGGTAAAGTCGTGAAGCTGCTAGTCGAACTCGGGGCCACTGTGGAGGCCGGGCAGGGGCTGATAGTGGTAGAAGCGATGAAGATGCAGAACGAGATGAAATCACCGCGCCCTGGCAGGGTGTCGAAGATCTACGCCGTCGAGGGTCGCACTGTCGCCGCGGCCGAAAAGCTGATGGTTGTAGAGTAGAGCGTTCGAGCGCACATGCCCCAATCCGATTGCAAAGTGTGCGGCGGGACTGGCTGGACCGTAACCGAGAAGGACGGAATCTCTTCCGCCAATCGCTGCGGCTGTGTTGCCGAGACGCAAGCAAAAGCATTCGAGTCGGGCTCACAGATTCCCGGCAATTACAGGAACGCCTCGTTTGAGACGTTTTACTTGCCGAAGGACAATCCGACTGCACAGCGCGGGCTGGCAGACGTAATGCTTGCGGTTTCTGCTTATTCGAGAAACTTCCCAAGGAACGACAAGCCTGGACTGTTGTTGATCGGGCCGCCAGGAACCGGCAAAACTCACTTAGCGGTGGCTGCTTTGCATCTCCTAATCGCTCGCGGCCACGAAGGGATCTTCTTCGATTACCAGAATCTATTGGAGCGGATTCGCGCCGGCTACAACGAAACGATGGGCACCAGCAATCGGGAAGCTTACAGAACGGCTCTCGAAACGGAAGTGCTCCTGCTCGATGACTTAGGCGCGCACCGGGTGACCGACTGGGTCGAGGATACCGTGACCTCCATTGTCACGTTCCGCTGCAATCACCGGCTGCCTCTCATCGCAACAACCAATCTGGTCGACGCCGACATGGGCGGAACAGCCATAGACAAGTCTTCAGGAGGCGGTATGCACACGTATCGCACGACGCTCGAAGAGCGAATTGGCGAACGTGCCCGTTCCCGGCTGTTCGAAATGTGCCGGGTGATCCGGATGCCGAACGCGCCCGATTATCGCGTCCGGCCATATCGCAGTTGAACCGGCTAAGCGCTCGCCGTCGCGCCGCCGCCGAAGCTCGCTACCGCCGCCTTCTCGTCGTCAAACGACGGGAAGATCGTGTGGAGCTTTGTGATCTGCATCAGGTCCTTCATTTTTCCCTGCAGCTTCAGCAGTTTTACCGAGCCGCCTTGATTGGTAGCCGTCGTGTAAGCACCTACTAATTCCCCAAGACCGGCGCTGTCTACGTAACCCACATCGCCCATATTAAGGATGATGTTCTTGCTCCCCTGTGCGAGAAGAGAACGCAGTTCGTCGCGCAATATCCCGGTGTTCTCACCCAATGTAATTTTCCCGTTGAGGTCTACAATTGCCACGTCCCCAACTTTTCGAACTTTCGCCGAAAGTGCCATTCAGAGCTCCTTGACCTAGCTTGCAGCGTTCATTCTAGCTCACCGCTAAACTAAAAACTGATGAAGTTGGGTATTGACTTTGGTACCAATCGGACTGTAATCGCGGCGGCAGACCGCGGAAACTATCCGTTGGTTTCCTTCGAAGCGCCGGACGGCACGGCCGCGGACTGGTTTCCCTCCCTCATCGCCTTACAAGGTGACGAGAGGCGCTACGGTTGGGAAGCATGGCATTTGCAAGCGGATCCTTCCTGGATTGTGGTTCGCTCGATCAAGCGCCTGCTCGAAGACGCCGGTCCTGAAACAGTTCTTGATTTAGGAGAGCAAAAGGTCAAAGTGATCGACCTGTTACACGGCTTCACAAATGCACTGCATAGCAGCATCCGGGAAAACTCGAATCTTCGCCTGAAGCGGGACGAACCTCTGGAGATTATGGTCGGCGTGCCTGCCCACGCTAACAGCAATCAACGGTTCTTGACCGTTGAAGCGTTCCGCTTGGCTGGCTTCCGCATTATTGGCGTACTCAACGAGCCGAGCGCCGCGAGTATAGAGTTCGGTCACCGCCAGCGAGAAGCCAAATCCAATGCCGAGACAATCCTGGTGTACGACCTCGGCGGTGGCACGTTCGATGCGTCGCTGGTGGTGCTCGACGAGAAGGTGCACCATGTGATTGCGTCCGAGGGCATACCTACAATCGGCGGGGACGATTTCGATTACATCCTTGCCGATCTAGCGCTTGAGGTTGCGAATGTCAGCGTCGAACAGCGTGACAATCTTGGGCCCGCCGCTTGGTTTCGTCTGCTCGAAGAGTGCCGCGCTAAGAAGGAGTCGCTAAATCCGAATTCCCGGCGCCTCTCGATCGACCTCGAACATGCGGATTCCGGCTGGGGCTCAGTGCAGATCGCGGTCGCCGATTTCTATGAAGCGGCACGCCCCCTGGTGGAAGAAACCATCAACGCGGCGGAAGATCTGCTGCGCGAAGAAGACGAATCGTTTGACGCGCTATACATCACGGGAGGCGGTAGTGAGTTGCCTCTTGTGGGCCGCGTGTTGAAAGAGCGGTTTGGCAGACGTGTTCGCCGTTCGGCCTATGCTCGTTCGGCAACTGCGATTGGGCTCGCGATACAGGCGGGGCAGCCCGATTCTTATAAGTTGAGCGACCGTTTATCCCGCTACTTCGGAGTATGGCGGGAAGCGGAACGCGGCGAGCGCATCGTTTTCGATCCTCTGTTTGAGAGAGGGACGCCTCTTCCACCCCCGGGCGAAGCATTGCTCACCATACGACGGGAGTACATTCCTATCCACAATCTTGGTCATTTTCGGTTTCTGGAATGCAGTCATCGCACTCCCGAGGGCGTTCCTACAGGCGAGGTAACGTTGTGGGACGAGATCCGTTTCCCTTTCGAGCCTCAGTTACAAGATGCGTCGGAACTTAATCATTTGTTGGTTGGGCATTCCGATGCTGCTGCCTCTCAACTAATCGAGGAGTTATATGAATGCGATGGCGGCGGCGCAATTACGGTGACCATCGCAAATCGATCGAGCGGTTATTCCCGGCAATATCGTCTTGGCCGTTGGTCGAAGGACGAGAACAAGGCTGTGAAGCCCAATCTTCGCCGCAAGAAGAATGTCACGGCCTCAGCGGCTACCTGATCTTTTGGCGATTGAGTAGCTTCTCTAAATTCGAGCCACTTACGATCATGGTTTCGTTGCGCTCCGGACCATTCGAAACAGAGCCGATTTCCACGCCGGTTTTTTTCTCTAGAAACTTGAGGTAGCGCTGGGCGTATTTGGGGAGCTCGTCGAGGCAGGATACGCCCCGGGTCGAAGTGTTCCAGCCAGGCAGCGTCTCAAAAATAGGCTTGATGGCTTCCATTCGCCGCGTGCTGGCGGGCATATATGTGATGGTTTCGCCGCCGACTTCGTAAGCCACGCAGACCGGGATCTCGGCCAGGCCATCCAGCACGTCGAGCTTGGTAATGATTAAGCTGTCGAAGCCATTTACTTCTGCTGCATAACGCAAAAGCGGCACATCGAACCAGCCGCAACGGCGAGGCCTTCCAGTAACTGAGCCATATTCGTTTCCGGCCTTCCGAATTTGCTCGCCAATTTCGGTCAAATCTTCCGAGGGAAAAGGCCCGGCGCCTACGCGAGTGATGTATGCCTTCGAGACACCGAGAACTCCATCGATCTTGTTCGGTGGAACTCCTGTGCCGGTACAGGCCCCGCCCGCAGCCGCGCTCGAACTCGTAACGAAGGGATAGGTTCCGAAGTCGACGTCGAGCATCGTCCCTTGCGCGCCTTCAAAGAGGATGCACTTTCCTTCGCGAATCATCTGGTTCAGCAGATGAGAGGTGTCATAAGCTAATGGCCTGATCTGTTCGGCGTACTGTTTGTAACGGTCAAGTATTTCGTCGAAATCACCTGGATCGGCAATGTGAAATGCGTCCGCGATCAGTTTTTTATCTTCCGCCAGGGTGCGATAGAGTTCGCCGAAATCGTTATCGACCAGGTCGGCAATGCGGATACCGCGTCTGGCAATCTTATCTTCGTATGAAGGACCGATACCGCGCGAGGTCGTTCCAATAGGGACCCGATCGGCGCGCGCTTCGGAAATTTTTTCAATGGTTCTGTGGAACGGAAATATAATATGCGCCCGATTGCTGATTTTCAGCTGCGATCTCACATCGACACCCATCGCTTCGAGCCCTGAAATCTCTTCGAGCAGGGCGGAGGGATCGATTACGACACCATTGCCGATGATGGCCTGAACTCCCGGACGAAGGATGCCGCTCGGGATCAACTTCAATACAAACTTCTGGTCGCCAATGAAGACGGTATGCCCGGCATTGTGACCGCCTTGGTAGCGAGCTACGGCGTCGAATTTGTCGGAGAGTAGATCGACGATCTTGCCTTTGCCTTCGTCGCCCCATTGTGCCCCGAGCACAACCAAATTACTCATGACTTTTTGAATGAAAACCCAAAACTCCCGATTGTACCTCAGAGCTAGAAACTTCCTTAAGAATCATAAACTTAGTCAAGAAGTTGTATGAATCTGCCGCGCGTTCCTGTGTTACGCTTGGCTTTCATGCAGATGTGCGGCGTCTTCAGGGCGCTAGGTCCCGACATTTTTCATCAGCTCATCCGTGGTATCTCGATCGGCAAGTTGAGAACGTACCAGGTCTACGAGCGCTTCAAGGCGCGCGCACGCCTGGCGAAGCTGAATGCAGAGGCGCTTCGTAAGGCGGAACCCAAGTTTTGGGCGCGCATTGAAGCCGGTGAAGAAGACTTCGCCACGGATCTGTCGCAGATTTTCCTGTTATCGCATCTGGACATGATTGTCGATGTGCTCGACTTTCTGAAGATCCCCAACCAGCAGGGATTTTTCGACAAAGACTTGAAGCCGGAAGAGTATCTTACGGAAGGATGGCAGGCGCGGGTCTTTGAGCAGTTCTCGAACAAGTATCCGAAAGAAATTCTGCTCTTCTATATCAACCACCTTGATTGGGAACTGACCAAAGCCGAGCAGGTTTTCCTGCCCGCGGCATAGATTCGGCTATGGCAGATCTAAAGGCATTTCACGAGCTGGTGAAGAAGGGTGACCTCGAGGGCGTCCGCAGTGCTCTTGGGAAAAATCCGGAGTTGCTAGACGCGGTAAACGATGCCGGCCAGACGGGATTTCTTCTGGCGAAATACTATCGGCAACCCGAGGTCGCGAGCTATCTGTTGAGTCTGAATCCTCAACTGGACCTGTTCGCGAAGTGCGTTGCCGGCCAGACAGAAGCTGTTCTCAAAGAGATTGACGCCGATCCGAAACTTCTTGAAAGCCATAGCTCCGATGGTTGGACGCCCTTGCATCTAGCCGCCTTTTTCGGTCATCCGGAACTCGCGAAAGCTCTGCTGAACCGCGGTGCGAAGATCGATGCGCGATCGACGAACGCGATGAAAAACACTCCGTTGCATGCCGCCGCAGCCGGCCGAAGCGTGAACGTTATGCGGCTGCTACTCGAAAACGGAGCCGACGTAAACGCGCTTCAGCAGGGTGGATGGACGGCTCTTCATTCGGCTGCGCAAACAGGGGATCGCGAGATGGCCGAAGTACTGCTCACCGCTGGAGCTAGCGTAGCGGCGCGGGCCGACAACAATCAATGCGCGCTGGATCTGGCGCTATCGCATGGCCACGGCGAGGTGGTGGATCTGCTGCAGAAGTCGGGCGCGCAGCTGCAGTAAACTCCAATCGCTCCGCTCATGGCTCCGACCCCATTCATCAGGCCCGGAGGCGAAGCGAACCGGAGCACTAACGATTTGTAACCCATGCTCGAAGCAAAACTCGAAGAATTAAGGAGAGCTACTCTTGCCGCCTTCGCGTCTGCTGCCGGTCTCGAAGAACTGGAAGAAGCGCGGGTCCAGGCACTTGGCAGGAAAGGCACTCTTGCCGGCATCTCCAAGGATTTCGGCAAGCTTACGCCTGAAGAACGCTCCAGGTTAGGCAAGCTGCTGAACTCCGTTAAGCAGGATCTCGAAGGCGAATACGAGAGCAAGAAAAAACGTTTCGAAGATGCGGCATTAACGGCGCGGCTCAGTCGAGAATGGATCGATGTCACTCTTCCGGCGCAAGGCATTCGGCCCGGCAGTCTGCATCCGATTACACAAATGCAGAACGAAATCGAAGATCTTTTTACATCTCTCGGTTTCGCCGTTCTCGACGGTCCGGAGGTCGAGACCGAGGAGCACAATTTCGATGCGCTAAACATACCGCCGACTCACCCTGCGCGCGACATGCAGGATACGTTCTGGCTGACAAACGGGCTCTTGCTCCGAACTCATACGTCGCCTGTTCAAGTGCGCGGGATGCGCGAATTAGGTCCGCCGTTGCGGATGATTGCACCCGGCCGCGTGTTTCGAAACGAAGAAGTAGATGCGTCGCACGAGCATACGTTTTATCAGCTTGAAGGCATGATGGTCGATCGCGACGTCTCTGTTGCGAATCTGATCTACTTCATGAAAACTTTGCTCAGCGGGATATTCAAGCGCGATGTGACCGTACGACTCCGGCCCGGTTATTTTCCTTTTGTCGAGCCGGGCTTCGAATTGGATATTCAGTGCCTTATTTGCGGCGGCTAGGGCTGTGCTGTGTGTAAGCATAGCGGCTGGGTTGAATTGCTGCCCTGCGGTTTAGTGCATCCGAACGTGTTGCGGATGAGCGGCATCGATCCTGATGAGTGGGGCGGTTTTGCTTTCGGTCTCGGCCTGACTCGCCTGACCATGATGCGTTACGGCATCGATGATATCCGCCAATTGCAAGGCGGTGACCTGCGCTTTCTGACGCAGTTCTGACTCTCGAGTGGAGACAATTTCAAGTTGAAGTTTTCCTACAGCTGGATTCGCGAGCTTGTTCCCGATCTCAAAACCGAGCCCGTGGAACTCGAGCGCTTGATCACCTTGAAGACCGCGGAATGCGAAGGGATCGAACCTGCAGGCGCACACTTCGCAAGCGTTGTTGCGGCTCGTGTGCTTTCTGTGAATCCGCTGGCGAAGGGTAAGAATCAGTCGGTTAGCGGTCGATATCGGGGCTGGTAAAGAGGTCACGGTGGTCTGCGGCGCACCCAATGTGTCCGCAGGCATGTTGGCACCGTGGGTTCCACCGGGCACGCAGCTTGGCGACAAAACGATCGGGCGCGCTGTGATCGAAGGCGTCGAGAGCGAAGGCATGTTGGCGAGTGCTGCCGAACTCGGTATCGGGCGCGATCACTCCGGTTTGCTGGAGTTGAACGGTCTCGCGCCGGGCGAGCGGATTCCGGAGCTTCATCCGGACTGGATCATAGAGATCGACAACAAGAGCCTGACGCACCGGCCGGATCTCTGGGGTCACTACGGCATGGCGCGTGAGGTGGCTGCAATCACTGGCAAACGGCTGGCCGATCCGGTCGATCCGGCGCTGTTGCCGCGCGGAGAAAGCGCAATCAATGTGGAGGTTGCCGACTTGTCCCTTTGTCCTCGCTACAGTGCGCTCGTGCTTGAGAACGTCAAGGTCCGTCCATCGCCTCTCCCGCTGCAGGCACGGCTTGAAAGCGTGGACCTGAATAGCATCAACAATGTTGTGGACGTGACGAACTACGTGCTTGCGGAACTGCCGCAACCTATGCACGCGTTCGACGCAGATAAGCTGGCGGGCAACACGATTTTTGTCCGCCGCGCTCGCGATGGAGAGCAGCTGCTTGCGCTGGATGGAGAAACGTATCGACTGGGACAGGACGATCTGGTGATCGCCGATGCCGCGGGTCCGATTGCGCTCGCGGGCGTGATCGGCGGGGCAGAGACCGCCATCTCCGACACGACTACGCGTATTGTGCTCGAAAGCGCCAACTTTCAGCCGGCTAGCATTCGTGCGACTTCTGTCCGTCACAAGCTGCGAACCGATGCCTCAGTGCGCTTTGAAAAGTCACTCGATCCCGAGAACACCGTCCGCGGTCTTGCCCGAGCGGTTGAACTACTCGCGGAGGTCTGCCCAACCGCAAAGCCCGTCGGTGGAATCGCCGATGTTCGAGGGCCGTTGCCTCACAACGAGCCGATCGCCCTGTCTATCGACTTTGTGGTCCGAAAACTGGGCAAGCAGCTGAGCGAAGAAGAGGTGAGTGCCATCCTTACTTCGCTAGGTTTCGGTGTCGGGCAAACCGCTCCCGGGCTGCTCACGGTAACGGTTCCAAGCTGGCGTGCCACAAAGGACATCGAACTCAAAGACGACCTTGTAGAAGAGGTGGGCCGCATCATCGGCTACGGTGAGATCGTTCCCCTTCCGCCTCTGGTTCAATCCGTTGTGCCGCCTGCGAACCCGATGCATTTATTCCTGCGTAGGCTGCGCTCCGGGCTTGCGGATCAGGGCTTCACGGAAGTTTACAACTACTCCTTCAACACTGTCGCAGACGCGCAACGATTTGGTTTGGGGCTCGCCGATCAGATTGGCGTTCGCAACCCGATTGCCTCCGAGTGGACCCACCTTCGCAGCAGTCTTTTACCCGGTTTATTCAAGAACATCGTGGACAACGTTCGCCATTACTCCGAGTTTCGCCTATTCGAGATCGGGAACGAGATCCATCCGGCTTCGGATTCCGCCATGCCCGAAGAAGTATCTCATCTCTCGGCTGTTCTTTACGAGGCGCATGGCGATGAACAGAGCTTTTTTGAACTGAAACGCGCGCTAGAGTGCGTGTTTTCGTCCGCGCGCTTAACGGAAACGAAGAAAGTGAACGCCTTACGAGCATCCGAGTCGCGCCGCCGACGTTTATTGGCACGATACACGCATCGGGCGGTTTTTCGAGCTGCATCCTTCTCTGCTTGCGGCAGAAGGCATTGAGGGCCGGGCCGTGTTCTTCGACTTGGATCTGCAACTAGCCTTGCGAATTTCGATGGGGCAGCAGATGAAATACAAGCCGCTACGCAAGTATCCGACCAGCGGATTCGACCTTTCTGTAGTTGCGCGAACGAAAACCCCGGTAGCCGCCATTGAGGGGCAGCTATCGAGGCTGGCTGGCGTAAGCCTTGCTGGACTCGACTTCATTCGCCAATATGACGGGCCGCCGCTGTTGGACGGGCAGAAGAGCGTCTCGTACCATCTGGAAATTGGGGCGGCGGATCACACACTGACGAGCGAGGAAGTGAGTGCCGTTCGTGAGCAGATCGTGAGAGGGATGCTCGCGGAGGGTTTCGAGATTCGAGGACTGGATCAGGGGTAAACGGAACTCGGTCGCTCAACTCAGAAACAGCGTACGCACGTCCTGCCAATTGTTGACCCGCCGGAAGGCCGTTTCGTTCACGTTGTGTGGAGCGGTGTAGAGAATGCCTTCACCCTTGAAGCGGTGGAAGTGGCGTACATCGTCATCGATCAGGTAATCGGCAGCCACAATGCTTTTGTCACCGCAAAACACAACACGTCTTGGCGGAATGAAAGGGAAGTGCTTTTGTAGCCACTGAAACTTGGCAGTGAAAGAACAGGGTACATCCATGGCGGCAGTTGTGATGAATACCTCATATCGCGACATCAATTCCTCGATCGTTTCGGCGCTGCCGGGCATCACCGGGATGTCTGCAAAGAAGCTTTCTGTCTGGAAATATTCGCGGGCGCGTGGCACGTGTGCTTTGTCGATTGCCTCCATGACACGCTTTCCGTGTAGGTGCTCTTTTGTCAGAGCGAGTTTGAATTCCGCGTTATAGAGTTGCAAGCAGTGTCCCAGAGTATCCGCCGCTACTTCGTCCATATCGATTGCGATCCGCTGCATCTTATCCACCGTAGCTTACGAAGTCCAAACATTCTCCTGCGAAAATGAAGTTTGACCTCTCCGGTTTGTATACTGCCCGGGCTTGAGGCGCATGCTTCTTCCGCGCTCTGGCTTCCCCAATCTCGCACGGCCATCATTGCGGATGTCCATCTCGGTTATAGCTGGGCGCAGCGCCGTCGTGGCGAACTCGGGCCACTCGCCGATTTCCGCACTCGCGAAAAGCTGCTCACTCTTTTCAGTGCTCTACAGCCGTCGCAGGCAGTTTTTTTAGGCGATCTTGTGCATGCGCCTCGACCCTGTCCGAGGAGCGCGCATGGATCGAGAGCACACTTACTGAACTGAGTAGCAGGCCACTCTCATCGCGGTTCGAGGCAATCATGATCGCGCATTTGCACGCGAGTTTGGCCATCTCGCAATTATGCAGAGCGAGTGTTGGTCGAACGATCTCATTACGGCCGTGCATGGCGACCGTCTTGAAGCTGCTCCCATTTCGGAAGATCGAACGCTGGTAGTAGGGCATCTCCATCCGTGTTTGGGCATACGCGATGCTTCGGGCGCATCGCAGAAGCTTCCGGTATTCCTCGTCAATCGGTCGTGCGTTGTGCTGCCTGCTTTTTCGCCGTTCGCGCGCGGCTACGACATAAGCTGTGGCATACCGGGCGAGCTCGCACGATATTTTCGACACGAACCCGTCGAAGCTTACGCTGCGACGCCTACCCGAGTTGCGCGACTGGGTCCGTTTCGCCAGGCGGTGGAACGCATGTGGGAAGCCGATGTAAGTGCGCCCTCGCAGTTTCGACGGCGTGGCGCTTCTAAGTAGTTCGATTCAGTAGCTGCCTTTTGGCAGTGCGCTTCGAATCGCAGCGGCATGGTCGCGAATCTCCTGCTTCCGGCCCTCGGGGATGCGCGTCAGGTTTCTTAATTGCATGCGCATGCGCGTGTTGCCGCTGAGCATCTTTTCATGGCGCATCAAGAAATCCCAGTAGAGCGTCGTAAATGGACAGGCATTCTCGCCGACTGCTTCATCCGGCTTGTAGCGGCAGCTTTCGCAGTAGTTGCTCATGCGTTGAATGTATTTACCGGAAGCGACGTAGGGCTTTGAGCCCATCAGGCCGCCGTCCGCGAACTGCGACATCCCCACAACGTTGGGCATCTCTACCCACTCCACCGCGTCCCAATAGATGGCGAGATACCACTTATGAATCTCGACCGGATCTACGCCAAACAGCAGAGAGAAGAGACCCGTCACCATCAAGCGATGTATATGGTGCGCATAGCCAAATGCAAGCGTCTGGCCGACGGCCTGCTTCAAGCAGTTCATATCCGTTTGGCCGTGCCAGTAAAGATCCGGCAAAGGTTCGTGCGCCTCCAGCGCATTTCGCTCGATGTATTCCGGCATGTAGGTCCAGTAAACGCCGCGTACATACTCGCGCCAGCCGATGATCTGGCGCACGTATCCTTCGACAGCGGCTAAGGGCGCAGTTCCGCGATGATACGCGTCCTCGACGGCCATCACCACTGTTCTCGGATCGAGCAGTTTCAGGTTCATCGTGGCCGAGATTCGGGAGTGATATAGAAAGGGCTGATCGGTCCACATCGCGTCCTGGTAAGCGCCGAAGTCGGGCAGGCGGTTTGTGACAAAGTCGTCCAGCGCAGCCTTCGCATCGCTGGCAGTGACTGGAAGATTGAAGTTCTCCAGTGTTCCCGGATTTTCGGGGAAATGCCGGTTAACGAGCTCGATCACCTCTTGCGAGATTCGATCAGGTGGAAACGTCTGCGGCTTGGGAAGCAGAAAACCCGGTCCGGCCTTGCCGAAAGTCTTGCGGTTTTCGGGATCGAAGTTCCACCGGCCGCCGGCTGGTTGACCGCGCTCCATCAGCACGCCCGTTTTCTTCCGCATGTCCCGATAGAAAAACTCCAGGCGTAGGTGCGGGTGCTGTTTGGCCCAGAGCCGAAACTCCTGGCGGCTGCAGAAGAAAGTTCGATCGGGCCGAATCTCGAAATCGACGCCGGTCTCCTGGGCGACAGCCTTGAGCATCGACTCGATGCGGTACTCGCCCGGCTCCATTACGACCACGCGCTGAGGTCGAAACTTCTTGATCGCGCTACGCAGCTCCCGATCGAGCTGGCCTAAGTTTTCGGGGTCATCCAGCTTGCGGTACTCGATCCGGTAACCTGCTGCGCACACCTCATGTTCGAAGTGCCGCATGGCCGAAAGAAAGTAGGCGATGCGGACTTTGTGCGAAAACACGTAAGTCGACTCGCCGGCGACCTCTGCCATCCAGACCAGGTCCAGGCGAGGGTCAATCCCGTCGAAAGCGGATGACTGCAAATTCAGCTGATCGCCCAGAACAACGATCAGATGTCTGACTGGAGGCACGTATGTTTGACGCCCCGTCCATGAGCGAGGAACTAAATTCTCGGATGGTTAAAGAACCAGTTCAGGCCGTTGGCGGATCTCCAGGCAGCCTCGGCCGGTGGGCAGCAGTTTGCCGGGATTCAAACTGCACTGTGGGTCGAAAAGCTTTTTGAAGCTTTGGATGAGATCGAGGGTTTCAGGTGGAAACTGATGGGCCATCAACTCCATTTTTTCCATTCCGACGCCGTGCTCTCCCGAAAGCGAACCGCCTACCGAGATGCAAAAGTCGAGGATGTCTTCGCCGGCGCGTTGCGCGCGCTCGAACTCACCTGGTTTGCGTAGATCGAAGGGAAGAATCGGATGCATGTTTCCGTCGCCGGCATGGAAGATATTGCTGATTGAAATGCCGTGCCGCTTTCCGATCTCCTCGATGGCCCGCAACGTCCGGGCAATCTGGGTCCGCGGCACTACGCCATCTTGCACGTAGTACGTAGGACTGACTCGCCCGATGGCCCCAAACGCGTTTTTTCGCCCCTTCCAGAGCAGCGCACGCTCGTCCGCGGACTGGGCTACCCGAAAATCTGTAGCCCCGGAAGCCCTACAGATCTCGGCAATAAGCGCGGAGTCTTCCTCGACCGATTCTTTCAGCCCTTCGACTTCGATCAGCAGCACGGCCGCTGCGTCCACCGGGTAGCCGGCGTGAGTTGCCGCTTCGACCATCCGGATCATTGGACCATCGAGCATCTCGAGGGCAACGGGGATAATGCCGCGTGCTGTAAGTGCGGCAACGGTGTCGCCGGCTGCGTCCACGGAACCGTAGATGGCGAGCATGGTCCGAATCGCTTCAGGCTCGCGCATGAGCCGGACTCCGATCTCGGTAACCAGAGCCATAGTCCCTTCCGAACCGGTTAGCAGACCCGCCAGATCGTAACCCGGCACTTCGCCGGATTTTCCACCCACCTCGATGACACTGCTGTCTGACAGAACGGCTTGGAGGCTTAGCACGTGGTTGGTCGTTACCCCGTGCGAGAGCGTGTGCGGACCACCTGCATTCTCGGCCACGTTGCCGCCGATGGTACAAGCCCGTTGACTTGACGGATCTGGGGCGAAGAAGTACCCGAACGGCTGGACGGCGAGGGTGATGTCGAGATTGACAACGCCGGGCTGCACGAGCGCGCGCTCGTTCGGAATATCGATGGAAAGGATCTTGTTCATCCGCGCGAACGAGATCATCATTCCGCCCGCACGAGCAATGGCGCCTCCGCTCAGTCCTGTGCCGGCGCCGCGTCCGACGATGGGCAATCGGTGGTCCCTGGCCAGCCTTACGAGGCGTACGACATCCTCCGTGGTGCGCGGAAAGACGACCAGGTCAGGCTGCGACTTGTCGACACCGCCGTCGTATTCGTACAGCTTCAGGTCGCTGGTCTGGGAGAGTACAGAGTTCTTGCCTAACTCCGCTTCTATCGTGGCAATCAGTTGCGCGTGTGCCGCCATGGTCGGAGATGCGGAAATTACAGGAGACTCTGAATATACTGCGTCATGTCCTCGCTGCCCCAGTCTTCGGCTGCCGCGAATTTGCGCATGACACGTCCATTTTTGATGATGTACGTCTCGGGTATCTGGTAGGTTCCGTATTCGGCGCTAACGTCCGAGTTGGGATCGCTTGCTGTTTGGAAGGCCACTGGGAGTTTGTCCAGAAACGCTTTCACTTTCTGCTGGTGCTTGTCTACGCTAACCGCCACTACAACGACGCCTGAGTTGGCGAATCGGCGCTGCATCGCATTAAGGGAGGGAATTTCTTCCACACAGGGAGAACACCAGGTGGCCCAGAAATTGAGCACCAGCACCTTGCCGCCGAAGGCTTCCGGCGAGACGCGCCGGCCCGTGTCCGTGACGAGGCTGAACTCCGGAGCCTTGCCGCCTTCTTTAGCGGACTTGTCCCACAAGCTGAAGACGATCACCGCGATGAAAGCGGCGGTCAGAATGCCCAATAAAGCACGTAGAATATTGTTAGTAGTCACTTCTGCCGACGTTGCCGTCTGAGGCGCCTTAGTTGTTGGATGCACTCAGGTCGGGAACAATATCAGTATCTAACGCGCCGCCCGGCGCATCCAAGGGTAGGTCATGTTTGTAACCCGTAAAGTGGAGTTTTCGGCCTCTCACTTCTGCCGTGTCGCCGGGCTGAGTGATTCAGAAAATTTCGAACTTTTTGGCCCTGAATCCAATCCGAACGGCCACGGTCATAACTATGTTCTCGAAGTTACAATCGAGGGCGACCCGCATCCGGTTACCGGCATGGTAATCGATCTTAAGCGGGTAAAGGAGATGCTCGAGCGGGAAATTGTTGAGCCGATGGACCACCGTTTCCTGAACTTCGAAGTCCCTCCTTTCGATGAACTGGTTCCGACCACTGCAAATGTCGCTCAGGAGATCTGGCGGCGTCTTGACCGCTGCTTTCAATCGCCCGATTACGAGCTCTTCCGTGTTCGCCTTTTCGAGACCCCCGATCTCTACGTCGATATCGTTCGAGACGATATCCTCAACGAACCGTCGGTAGGCGAGGAACTCGCGGCATGACTACGCTCACGCGTGTGTATCGCTTCGCTGCTTCACATCGCCTGCATTTGAAGCACCTCAGTGAGGCGGATAACAACACGCTGTTCGGTAAGTGCAACAACCCGTTCGGGCACGGTCACGATTATGTTCTTCGTGTCACGGTTGCGGGTTCGGTCGATAAACGAACCGGTTTGCTGATCTGCATTCCCGAGTTAGATCGTCTGGTTGGGCAGTACGTGTTGCAGACCTTCGCGTTCCGAAACCTGAATGCGGACCTGCCGCAATTTGCCGAAACGGTTCCTACGACCGAAAACGTAGCTGCGGCGATCGCGAATATTCTTGAAGGGAACTGGTTCGCTATAGAGACGAGTGCCCGGCTCGCTGCGGTCGAGATTCAGGAGACCGATCGAAATCGCTTTGAGGTAAGTATTCCGGCAGTCCGCGCCAGACCCGTCTTAAGGCTGCAGAAGGAAAGTGTGACATCGAATGCCTAGGGCAAAACAAAACCCGCTCGCAAATAAACGGGGCGTACTTCGAGGTAAGTCAGCTGGGCTTCAGCAAAAAGGTGGCTCGGTCATCGAACTGCGGCCTAATTCCGCCGATGGCTCCATCGCAAGCCACATGGAGGAGATTATTCGCGCGATCGGCGAGGACCCGGAGCGCGGCGGTCTTATCAATACACCCATTCGGGTTGAGAAAGCTCTCCGCTACCTGACGAGCGGCTATTCGGCCGATATCAGCCGCATCGTCAACGGGGCGCTTTTTGACGTTAAGTACGACGAAGTTGTTATTGTTCGCGACATCGAGTTTTTTAGCATGTGCGAACACCACATGCTTCCATTTTTCGGGAGGATGCACGTGGCTTATCTCCCCGAATCCAGGGTAATTGGCCTTAGCAAGATTCCGCGAATCGTCGATGTCTTCGCACGCCGTCTGCAGATCCAGGAGCGCCTGACCCAGCAGGTCGCGGAGACCATACAGGAGCTTGTCAATCCGCGGGGTGTTGGGGTCATCTGTGAAGCGCGGCATTTCTGCATGATGATGCGCGGAATCGAGAAGCAGCACTCAGGGGCTATTACCAGCGCTATGCTGGGAGCTTTCCGCGATAATAAGGAAACCCGGAACGAGCTCCTGTCGCTGGTGGGGCAGCGCTCGACCAGTATTTGAGGCCGGGGGAGACCTAGTGTTCGCGTGTTAGCATCGGGTCATGAGTGACGATAGCCGGCTCTTTGAGGCGGGCCCGGATCCTTTTGGCCGAACGTGGAAAGTGCAATTTCGTTGGCTCCAGACAGCCATTTCCATCAGACACGCCGATACCGTAGACGTCAAATTTTTCGTCACTCCAACAGACGGCCCTACAGAAGAGAAAATAATTGCGCTGCCCAACCCGCTCCTGCTTCAACTCACGGCTTCGCGCGGACACAAGCTGTCGGACCCCTACTGTATGAGGATCGCTGCTGCTCACCTAAGGCGGATGATCGAAACATCCGAGGATATGGACAAAACTCTCGTCACCGTGTCTGCTAGCGAGCTGGCGGAGTACGACCAGCAATTGAACGGTGTAACCGTTAGACACCGCGCCTAATCAACCTGAGAAGTACGCCGGTAGGGCCGGTTCCAAGCCCGTGATACATAAAAGGAAACATCATGGTCAATTGTCCAAAATGTGACGCGTCGATCGACGTCGAAGAAGAGGAACTCGACGAGGGTGACGTTTTGTCCTGTGACGAGTGCGGGGCTGCTCTTACGGTAGCGAGCGTAAATCCCGTCGAGCTCGAGTCGGAAGAAGACACTTCGAAAGACGAAGACGACTTCGATTTCGATGAAGACGAAGAAGATGAGGAAGAAGACGCTGAGGAAGACGAAGGCGAAGAGGATTGGCGGTAGCGCTTTTGCCTTCCGAATTCTTTGGAAGCTAAATACCCGGCTATCCCGGCTTAGAGTATTTGTGATTGCAGGCGCAATGTACGCGGCGTCGGTGCAGCTCTCGTTTTCGCAGGCGCAGCCGCCTGTTGTCGGCCAGAATAGTGGAACCACTCGCTCTATTGAAGGCACAGTGGTCAACGGGAGTGGGTCCTCCATTCCCAAGGCTATCGTGTTACTGAAGGACACCAAAACTCTTCAGGTCCGTTCCTATATCGCCCAGTCTGACGGTCGGTATCACTTCTATGGGCTGAGCACCGATGTTAACTACGAAGTTCGAGCCGAAGCGAACAACCTAACCAGCAAAACCAAGACGGTTAGCGTATTCGACAGCCACAAGGTAGTCAAACTAGACCTGAAGGTGAATAAAAAGCTGAAGCGTTAGTAACGAGGAATGTCGGCGTTCACTTCACGGCTCCAACGGTCGATACCGCCGGCCACGCTATAAACATTTTCTAAGCCGTGCGCTCGAAGCCAATTTGCAACCTGTAAACTGCGGACACCGTGGTGACAGAGCAGCAGGATATCCTGCTCGTCAGCCAGCGCTTCGATCTTCTGAAGCTCCGCCGGGATCGACTGCATGGGAATCAACATTGCTCCGTCGATCCGCGCGAGCGCGAACTCCTCCGGTTCGCGAACGTCAATCATTACGGCCCTGGAATCGCCTCCCAAGCGGAAGCTTGCGTCTTGCGGGCTGACTTCGAGGGACATGCGGAAGCGTCACCGGTCGGACTTGAGCGGTTTAGCCGCAGCTTAAGCCGCGGCTAACTCTGAGACCTCTGTGTCATCATCAACTGCTTCTCCCGCTGCACGCAGGCGGTCAATTGCTTCCTGACAACCTACGCAATAGGCTGCCCAAGGAAGGGCCTTCAGCCGTTTTTCAGGAATAGGTTCGTCACAGCGCAGACAAGTTCCGTAACTGCCATCCTCAATTCGATTGAGGGCAGCTTGCACTTCCTTCAACAGTTTCGACTCTCGATCCAGGTTACGAATCGCTACTTCGCGATTCATTTGTTGCTGCAAACGATCGAAATCCTCGGCGGCATTTTCAATCAGGATTTCGTCGCGGTCAGAGCCACCCGCTAGTAGCTCTTTTTTCTTTGCTTCCAGCACGCGCTGGAAATCACTTACATTTATTTCTGACATTTTGGTACTCCAACCAAATCTTTACCGATACACTGCCTACAGGCGTACGCGCTATACCTGTAATTACATAGGGAAAAACCCCAGGCGGTTGAGAGCTCTTCGAGCAGACGCTCGTGGCTCCTTACAACGATTTCAGATGCGAAATTTATCGCCAAAGTTGCAAAGACATTTTCCTACAAATTTGGTCCGTCTGAGACGGAGTAGAGCGTTCTAGTATTGCCACTTGAACGCTCCTCTAGCAATGGGGTAAATCAACAGTACTCGCACGTACTTTGGTTAGTAGTGTCAGCCGTTATGCGACTGGTAAGCAGTTTCCATGGCTGCTTCACCGAGCTTTTAATTAATTCCACTTAGATCCCTGCCTGTTAACTACTTACTTCCTTCTCTGAATGGGTACTCTGGCGAACCCAGAATCGAGTCACTCTTTGGGAAGGATTCTTACATCCTTGAATCGCGACATGCAGCAGCAACGCGCCGACGTTGCTCGGTGAGAACCCACCAAGCGGAATAGGGAGCCCACCCAAAGGTGGATTGAGTGAGACGGCAACAACGCCCGCAATCGTCTGCACGGGAAGACAATCTTAAACCGTAGAACGATGCGATTATGTCATTCTACACGCATCCGAAAGTAAATGGTAGTTCAACTTGCTGCAAAAAACAGTGTGCCGGCCGACGGTACTGGGGGACTGCTTGGAAAGTACAAAGAACGAAAACATGTCGGGTTGCCAATGCAAATGAGCGGGCGGGCAGATTGCTTTGAGGTCTTGCTACGCTGCTAGGGGAGAATCGACCAATGCGGAAGTTTTTGCTGGGTTTGCTTATCGGAGTGGTCGTGGCGGTCTTGGGCCTGTTCGTGATCGTTCTTGCCATTGGGCGTACGTTCGCCAATAAGCCAACGACCATAGCAGGAGACTCCGTTTTAGTTTTGGCGCTCCGAGGGGATGTGCCGGAAGCGGCACCGGTCGATCTCGCCATTCCCTTCTTTCAGCAGCAAACGCCGCCAACGGTCCGGGACGTCTGGACCTCATTGCGACAAGCTTCCCGAGACAACCGTATCAAAGCGGTCGTACTCGAACCGAATAGGATTATTGCAGGCTGGGGCAGGCTGCAGGAAATTCGACAAGAAGTTCTCAACTTTAAGCAGTCGGGCAAACCGGTTTACGCAATTCTTGAATCACCCGGTTCTCGAGAGTACTACCTGGCATCAGCCGCAGACCGAATCTTTCTTTCGCCTGGCGACATGCTCGATGTGAAAGGCTTTTTGCTTGAAGCGATGTACTTCAAAAATGCTTTGGACAAGCTGGGCGTGCAGTTTGAAGTGGATCACATTGGCCGCTACAAGGACGCAGGAGACATCTTCACCAAGACAAATATGTCTCCGGAGACCCGGGAAGTACTAGGTCAGGTTCTTGATCAGCTTTTTAACGATTTCTGCACCACGGTCGGGCAGGGTCGGCACAAGACCGGTGAGGAGATGAAAACCCTGGTTGACATGGGTCCTTTCACCGCCGATCAGGCGCAAGCGAACGGGCTGATTGACGAGTTGGGCTATCCGGACGAGGCCTACTCTGAGCTGAAGAAGAAAACAGGGGTTTCCAAGCTAAACAGAGTGGATATCCGAACGTATTTCCGGGCCGCTCCGGGGCAGGGAGACCGTATCGCGGTGCTGGTAGGGGAGGGCGAGATCACGCAGGGCGAGGCTTCCAACGCATTTGGCAACCAAACAGGAATTGCTTCACAGTCGTTTGTAAAGCTGATCCGGCAGGTCCGCGACGACTCTGGTGTAAAAGGCGTCATTCTCAGAGTCGATTCGCCGGGAGGCGATTCGCTTGCCTCAGATATCATTCTCCACGAACTGAAGCTGCTCAGCGCCTCGAAGCCCCTCGTAATTTCGATGTCGGATGTCGCGGCATCGGGTGGCTACTATATCTCCATGACAGGAGACCCGGTAGTCGCCTATCCCAATACAATTACTGGTTCGATAGGGGTGCTCTACGCCAGACCGGTTGTACATGGATTGCTCGACAAACTGGGTGTGCAGGCGGACCTAATCTCACGCGGCAAACTGGCGGAAATGGAGTCCGTCACGGAGCCGCTTTCCGATGCAGCTCGCGAAAAGCTTCATGACTCGATACAGGCTACCTACAAGCTGTTCGTAACAAAGGTGGCGACAGCGCGGAAGAAAGCTTACGATCAGATCGATCCCATCGCCCAAGGCCGAGTGTGGATGGGCAGCCAAGCACGTCAAAATGGGTTAATCGATCAGCTTGGCGGACTCGATCAAGCAGTCGCCGCTGTCCGTCAGAAAGCACACCTGTCTCCGAACGGAGATACTAACCTCGTGATGTTCCCTCCACGGCGCAGTTTGCTCGAGGTGCTAGCCAACTCGTCCCCCGAGTCACTACAGGATTCGGTGGCAGAAAGTAAGTTACGCGAGATGCTGCCTACGCTGCCGAGCCGATTGTTCTTGAAAGGCGGTTTGCTGCGGATTCTTCCTTATCAAATCGACGTGCGCTGACTCACGCTTAGAACGCAGCGGCGGAAGCGATCCCGAAGCCGCCAAGTGCTGTCTGCATACGTTGCAGCGCACCCTTGTGGATTTGAGAAATGCGGCTTTCGTTCACGCCCAGGGAAGTTGCAATCTCTTTCATGCTGAGATCTTTTTCGTAGTACATCTTGACCACTTGCTGATACCGCTCGGGAAGAGTTTTGATTGCGGTGCTCAGTTTTTCTTTTAGTTCAGCGCGAGCAAACAGGCGATCAGGTGCTTGCGCAGGCGTAGCTGGAATCTCGGGTGCAAGCTGCTCCTCACCTTCATGGGCGTGAACCTGTGTGGCTGCTGCGCCCAGGCTTCTGAAGTCGACCATAAGAGCCTGCCAACGTTTGCTGTTCAAACCCAATTCGCTTGCAATCTCAGCTTCCGTCGGAGTGCGGCCGAGCTTTACTGCAAGTTCGGTTCTTACCGCTTCCACCTGCTTATAACGCTTTCTCAGGTCTCGTGAAGCCCAATCCTGCTGCCGCAGGCTGTCGAGAATGGCTCCGCGAATGCGGTGCTTGGCGTAAGTTGGAAAAACGACCTCTTTGTCGTCGCGATATTTCGTGGCGGCATCGAACAAGCCCATCATACCCGCGTGAACCAGGTCGTCCAGTTCGACGTGCACTGGAATCGTGTTTTGGATGTGAGACGCGATAGCCGTAACCAGGTGGAGGTGCTCCGTTATGAGTTCGTCACGGTACCGATTCTGATTCAAAGATGCTTCTGAAAGAGCGAGTTTGGTTGCGGCAGTCATGTTTGGTTTCCTCGGAGCTCATCGCTTTTCGCGATCAGCTTCCCGATACCTAAAGGCATGCCCGGAACCAGCGCTTTAGCAGTGGCGCTCAGGAGCGGTAAGTTACTGAGGCGAAAGAGATAGCCATGGTTTGCTGCAGCAAGTTCCCAGCGGCGGACCTCTTATCGGGCCGAGACCGTCCCCGAATAGAACACGGATTGGCAGTTGACTCGTTCCAATTCGGGACTGGTACCGCTTTGGAATGATGCTTGCCCAAACACAGGGGGCAAACCGTATTCGATTTGCCTAGATTTCTCCGGCCGCGATTGGCAAAAAGAATAGATAGCTTAGCTGGCTTCGAGCTTCGGAGGCGTAGCCGCAACTGTTGAGGGGCGCTTCCGAAGAATCCGTATCCGGCTTTTGTCTTTCGAGTGTCCTGCCTCTGCCTGATTAAAAGAGGGATATATGCGCAAACGCAAGTCTCCTGATTGGAGCTGTTCAAAGGCAGCGGCTATCTCTGCCGCAGTTAGTAGATCGAGAACCGAGATATGGAATCGTGCCAGTACGACATCCGCGAGGCTGGCGCGCAATGTGCGCTTACCATTCAACACGTGATGGAGATGGGGCTGCGAGATCCCTAACCGCCTGGCTAAGGCCCGCTCCGAAAACTCGCCGTTTTGAATTCTGGCATTTACCAAGGCAAGAAGCCGGGCACAAAGAACTTTAAACGTAAGCTCTTCATTTGCCGACGGGGTAATTGACAAAGTACACCTAGCCGTTATGCGAATGTGATTTCAATTTGAAATAGACTCCGTTAATTCTCCAGAATTGGAGCTGTTTTTACAGTGTCTCTCCGATTAACCGTCGAATACGACAAGCTGTTTGGCTCCTATCCTTTACCGGGAAATTCCCAAGCCATCGTCCAGTGAGGATAGAATTTTTTCCTACCGGATTGGCGCGTCAATGCAAAAAGTACTGTAAGTTTTGTACATAAACACGACGCATTCAACGCTCACCCGGGCGATGGATGCAGAAAAGAAAAAGAATATATGCAATGGACCCGCTCAGAAACTCTTGCTCTTGCGCAGCAGTCTTGCACTTACTGCTACGGCCTTGGTCTGCGCCCCGGACGAGGTGGGGCATCGACTCCGTGTAACTGTGTCTTTCGCGCTATCTTCCGCGCCTGCTACGCGCGATTCAGGAAATGTGCTTCGAAGGAGAAGTACATCAGCCGCGTTTCACTGGAAGCCAATCCTGGTCAGCACCGCAAATCGGTTTGGGGATTGAAGAACGAGGAGTACATTGCGGATTTCTGTCTGGTGAGCCGCCGAACTCTCAGCGATCCGGAGCACAAAATTTTCAGGTATCACTACCTGCTGGGCGCCGACTGGAAATTATGCTGCCGGAAACTGAATATGGATCGCGGCGTTTTCTTCCACGAGATTTATCGGATCGAGCAACGGCTGGGACGTACATTCCGTGAACTTGAACCGCATGCCCTGTTTCCCTTGGATGAATACTTTAACAGCACGGGACGCCAGAAAGTCGTGCCGATCACCTCTTTCAAGGTAGAGACCGTAGCCGAAACTCCCAAGACGTCGACGACAATTCTCAAGTTCCCCCTGAAGCGGGCGGCCTGAAGTCACCTTCGTGACTTAATGGACTGAGCGCTGCTGAGCGCAGCGCTCGGTCCCTTTTTTACCTGCTCAAGACTGTTTGTGGCGCTCGCGAGATAGCTTGAAAAAGCATGTCAGCAGTTCTCCGGCTTCAGAGGCAAGCAGTCCTTCACTTACCGCAAGGCGATGGTTTAGAAGCACGGAGTCTGCCAGCGAAAACTTGCTGCGTACGGCTCCAAAACGAAGATCTCGAGCAGCGAAAACAAGCCGATCTACACGAGCAAGCACGATTGCGCCAGCGCACATGATACAAGGCTCAAGCGTGACATAGAGCGTCGAACCGGGAAGGCGATAATTTCTTACCCGGAGACTTGCTTGCCTCAGCGCTTCTATCTCGGCATGAGAAGTTGGATCGCACGCTGAGATAGGACGATTGAAACCCTCGCCCAAGATTGCTCCATCCCCTACGAGCACAGCGCCAACAGGCACTTCAGACGAGGCGGCCTGGCGGGCCAACTCCAAAGCTCGTCGCATGAAGAACCGATCGGCTTCGGACCATCGGTCCTCGGAGATGACGGAACATCGGTGAGACACTGTTCGTATCCTGTTTTGCCCAGCCAGCCCGAAAGGGACTGCTCAGAGCCGTATTTCACGTTGGGCTCTTTTACCGTTACCCTAACAAAGGTCAAGCATGTTCAAGTATTTGTCGCTGGCGTTTAAGAATACGTTACGAAATCCGCGCCGTAGCTTGTTGACGATTTCGAGCATTGCTGTATCGCTTTGCTTATTGGGTGTATTGGTTTCCATGTATCACGCGCTCTTCTTTGGCGAGCAGAGTCCAGGAGGCGCACTTCGATTGGTGGTGCGGCATCGAGTATCTCTGGCCCAGCCGATTCCATTTGCGTATGAGGCGAAGATCAGCAAGGTTCCTGGTGTGAAGCAGGTTTCCGTTTGGAACTGGTTTGGCGGGACTTATAAAGACAACCGAAGCCAAAAGAATTTCTTCGCGCGTTTAGGGGTCGAGCCAAAGCCCTTCCTTGAGATTCGCACGCAAATGAAGATGCCCGAGGAGCAGAGGCGGGCTTTCCTGACGGATCGCACCGGCTGCGTCGTCTCACAGGACTTGGCCGAGAAGCTAGGTCTGAAGATCGGGGATAGAGTGACGCTGATAGGGGATATCTATCCTGTAACCCTCGAACTGAAAGTTGTTGGAATCTACGATGATCCGGACGCAAGCCAGACTCTTTTCTTCAACTATGAGTACCTCCGGGACGCTCTACCGGTTGTTCGCCGGAACTACATTAGTGTAGTAGCGGTGCTGGCCGATTCTCCGGATGACGTTCCTCACATCGCAAAAGCAGTTGACGCAATGTTCGAGAATTCGTCGCCGCCGACAAAGACTGAGTCCGAACAGCAGTTTGCCTTGAGTTTTGTCTCCTTTCTCGGGAACATCAAGTTATTCCTGCTCAGTATCTGCGGTGCGGTGACGTTCACGATTTTGCTCGTGTCCGGAAATACGATGGCGATGTCCGTAAGAGAGCGTATAAAAGAGGTCGGCGTCCTGAAGACGCTTGGATTTACAAACGGCCTGATCCTCGGCATGATCGTCGGTGAAGCGGTGTGCATCGCGCTCATGGGCGGAGCTATAGGATTGATACTCGCTGCCTTTTTGACTAGCGCGGTAGGAAAAGCCGGGCAGGGCATGCTGATGCAGCTTCATGGGCTCTCGATCACTCCGTTTGCCGCACTTGTTTCGCTAGGTGTAGCGGCGCTTATCGGAGTGATTAGCTCTTTTGTTCCTGCTTGGAATGCGGCGCGAACGAATATACTCGACTCGCTGCGGTACAGCGGATAACCGGATAAGATTTATGGCGATTCCCGTTTCTTATAACCTGCGCAATCTGGCTGTTCGCAAGATGACCACCGCAATGACGGCGGCGGGTGTTGCGCTCACTGTGGCAGTGTTACTTGCCGTTCTGGGCCTGGTCGCCGGACTTACGAAAGCTTTTTCGTCGACAGGCGATCCGCTTCATGTGATGGTTCTCCGGAAGGGCGGGAACTCCGAGCTGACAAGCTTGCTGACCCAGGAGCAGTTCCAAATCGTAAAGAATTTCCCAGGAATTGTTAGCGACGCCGCGGGTCGTCCTATGGCGTCCCTCGAGGTGGTCACTATTATTAACATGCCGAGCCCCGATAAGCCCGACGGGTCGAACATCACTCTTCGAGGCCTCTCTCTGAGCGGAATCGGCATGCGAAAGTTGAAAATCATCTCGGGGCGCTGGTATCAAGCGGGCCAGCGCGAAATCACGGTAGGCAAAAATCTCGCTAAGCGCTACGAGAGCGCCAGGGTAGGTAAGCAACTTAGATTCGGCAAAGGGTTGTGGACGATTGTCGGCGTGATGGATGCGGGGGACAGCTCAGCCAATAGTGAGATCTTCGGGGATGGAAATCAGGTCGCATCGGATTTCAATCGCCCCGATACGTACAGTTCCGCGCTTTTGCAAGTCAGTGACGAAGCTACGGCGGCGGCGCTCAAGAATTTGCTTCAAAGCGACAGGCGATTGAATGTGACTGTTCTGAGTGAGAAGGACTATTACGATGCGCAAACGGTGTCGGCCAGACCGGTTCAGTTTCTCGGATTTTTCGTGTGCATCATTATGGCTGTGGGCAGCTGTTTTGCATCTATGAATACGATGTACGCGGCTGTGGCGCGGAGGTCAAAGGAGATTGGAACGCTGCGCATTCTCGGGTTTACGCGCGGCAGCATTCTGTTCAGCTTTTTCCTGGAGGCGATGCTTCTTTCTTTGCTCGGCGGCTTGCTCGCGTGCTTGATTGTGATGCCGCTAAACAGTGTGACCACAAGCGTCGGAAATTTCGTCACGTTCAGCGAAACGAGTTTCGATATTCGAATCGGCCCTGAGATCATGGCGATCGGGCTGCTGTTCTCGCTCATCCTGGGTGCTATCGGCGGACTGTTGCCTGCCCGGCAAGCAGCCAAAAAGGAGATTTTGACTGCCCTGCGTGAGGTGTAGAGGCGTAGAACGTATCTCTGAATATGCAACCTGAACTGAAGAGCCTTCGCATTGACCGCTCCCAAAAGCGCAGAACAGAAAGCCGCGCTTTTGCGAAGCCGCTCATCCTCGGCGTGTTGGCTGCGTTGGCACTCATTGCTGGCTTCGCTTATCGAAAGCTTAATGCGCCTATCGTTGTGCACACCGTGCAGGTGCAGTCGCCCATGACCGCGTCATCCGCAGGCGAGCAGCAGATCCTTACCGCAACCGGCTACATCATAGCCGCTCACAAGATCGAAGTGGCCTCCAAGGTGAATGGAAGAGTGGCTTCGATCATGGTGGACAAGGGAGACAAGGTCAAAGCCGGCCAGCTTCTCGTCCGCTTGGAAGACGATGAATACCGGGCCCAGGTGCAGCAGCAGAAAGGCCAGCTGGAGAACTTGGAGGCGAAGCTGCAAGAGAATCTGAACGGTTCGCGCCCGGAAGAGGTCGAGAAGGCGCGGGCCGATGTCAGCCAAAGTAAAGCCGACCTGCAGGATTCGAAAGCATCGTTGGATCGCACGGAGCAGTTGGTGAAGGAAGGCGTGATGTCCAAGCAGGCCTTAGATGATGCGCAGGCGAAATACGACAGCGACGCCGCCAAAGTAGCGAGTCTGCAACGGACGCTCGATCTTTCGGTGCTCGGCCCTCGTAAAGAAGAGACTGCGCAGATACGCGGACAGATCGAGCAGGCTCAAGGCGCCCTTGCCTTTGCTCAAAACCAGCTTGATAACACATTCATCAAAGCGCCTATCACGGGCACGATCCTCGATCGGAACGTGGAGAAAGGTGAGTTCATCACCACCGGCTTTGTGGGCGACAAGGGTGCCAAAGGATACATCGTCACCATGGCTGATTTGAATGACCTGCAGGTGGAGCTCGACATCAGCCAGAACGATTTTCCGAAATTAGGACCGCAACAGAAGGGCTACATCACAACAGATGCCTATCCGGATCGTAAATACAACGGCTATGTCGAACAGGTCTCGCCGGAAGCGGACCGGGCGAAGGCGACGGTACAGGTGAAGGTGAAAGTAGAGAACCCTGACGGGTATCTGCGACCGGATATGAATGCAACGGTTGCCTTTTATGGCGACGCTCAGACGGATGCGCGGTCCAGCGGAAACAGGGTGATTGTTGTTCCGCAAAACGTGATCGAGAACGGAAGCGTGTTCGCCGTTGTGAACGGGCATGTACGAAAGCGTGCAGTTACGGTGGGCGGAAGTTCCGGAAAAGGCGTCCTCGTCCAAGCGGGGCTCATCGGTGGTGAAGAACTCGTTTTAAATCCTCCGAGCGAACTCAGAGACGGCCAAAAGGTAGAAATCAAGCAGTAACATCCGAAAGGAACGATGCGTGAACGAGATCATCGTCAAAACTACAGAGCTTAGTAAAGAGTATGTCCGTGATGAGTTTCGAGTGATGGCGCTCGATGCAGCGACCATCGAGATCCAACGCGGCGATTTCGTCGCCTTAATGGGACCGTCTGGATCGGGCAAGTCGACATTGCTGCACTTGATCGCAGCCATGGATAAGCCGTCGGATGGACAGATCGAAGTTCTCGGCGCAAATCTACGGCAGCTTACCGATAAGCAGATTGCGCATTGGCGTAACGAGCACATCGGTTTCATCTTTCAGTCTTTCAATCTGATTCCGGTTCTGACGGCGCTCGAAAATGTTGAATTGCCGCTGAAGCTCACGGGCCTGAGCAAGAAAGAGCGGATCGAACATGCGGAGACGGCCCTCAAGTTGGTCGGCATCGGAGATCGGATGGGCCATCTGCCGAAGCAGCTTTCAGGAGGCCAGGAGCAGCGAGTTGCTATCGCGCGCGCCATCGTGACCGATCCGGATCTGATCCTGGCTGACGAGCCTACCGGTAACCTGGATGCTTCTTCGGCTGAAGATGTGCTGACGATGCTTACAAGACTCAATCGGGAGTACGGCAAGACAATCGTTTTAGTGACTCACGATCCGCACGCCGCAAGGTTCGCGAAAACCGTTCGCCACCTGGAGAAAGGCCGTTTGCTGGCTCCCGGAACGCTGCCGGCCGATTGGGCGAGCACCATGGCATTAAGGACTTAGGCAGTAGAGAGCTTAATGGCGGAAGTGCCGCACGCCGGTAAACACCATCGCAAGATTCAATCGATCGGCTGCCGCTACGACTTCGTCGTCTTTCACCGAGCCACCAGGCTGGATGACAGCGGTGATGCCATGCTTGGCCGCTTCCTCGACACCGTCGGGGAACGGGAAGAACGCGTCGGAGGCGAGAACGGTTCCTTCTAACGGGAGCACTGCTTTCATGGCGCCGACTTTTACGCTGTCTACCCGGCTCATCTGCCCAGCACCGACCGATACCGTCTGCCCGGCACGCGCGTAAACGATAGCATTCGACTTGACATGCTTTGAGACTTTCCAGCCGAATAGCAAGCTGTCAAGCTCTTCAGCAGTGGGTTGCCTCTTCGTCGAGACTCGAAGCGTTGCGGCATCGACGGTTCCGCGATCCGGGGTTTGGGCAAGCAGACCACCCGAGATTGATCGGATGACCAATTCCGGCCGCTCTGCCTTGGATACTTTGATGAGGCGCAGATTTTTTTTTCTGGTGAGCGCGGCCAATGCCGCTTCTGAGAACGCGGGAGCAGCAATAGCCTCAACGAATAGCTTCGAGACTTCCGTTGCAGTCTCTTCATCCACTTCGCCGTTGAACGCCAATACGCCGCCGAAGGCCGAGACCGGGTCGGCTTCCAGCGCTTTCCGATAGGCTTCAGCCAGCGTTGTCTGTTCAGCGCAGCCGCAAGGGTTGGTGTGCTTGATGATGGCCGCCGCCGGACGGACGAATTCTCCGACTAGCTGCCAAGCCGCATCGAGATCCACGAGGTTGTTGTAGGAGAGCTCCTTTCCGTGCAGCTGTTCAGCTCCGGCAACACCCGTGTTTCCGCCGCGGTAGAGCGCTGCCTGTTGATGCGGGTTCTCACCATACCGAAGTGTTGCGGCGCGCTCTGCCGAGATCTGCAGTCTCGGGGGGAGGTCTTCGGCTTGTGTCGCGCCGTGAGCGTCCACTTGGAGCAAACGATTTGAAACAGCAATGTCGTAAGCAGCCGTTTGAAGGAAAGCCTGTTGCGCCAGCTTCCAGTGAGTGGCCGGTCCGAGCGTTCCAAGCTCCTCCAGTTCGTTGAGGATTGGCTCGTACTGGTCAGGCGACACGACAACTGCAACATCCTGGAAGTTCTTGGCTGCCGCGCGGATCATCGTCGGTCCGCCGATATCGATATTCTCTATTAGGTCCTCACGTGTCACACCCGGTCTGCTGGCATGCTTTTCGAACTGATAGAGATTGACCACCACCATCTGGATCGGCGGGATCGCGTGCTCCGCAAGCGCGCTCATATGGTCGGGATTGGAGCGAACGGCAAGGATTCCACCGGCAATGCGAGGATGGATGGTTTTCACCCGGCCATCGAGCATCTCCGGAAATTCTGTGACATCGGCCACTTCCAGGACGGGAATGTTGTTCTCGCGTAAAAGCTTCGCCGTTCCCCCAGTCGAGATGAGTTCCACGCCCATGTGATGCAATCTGGAGGCGAACGAAACTATACCCTGCTTATCCGTGACGCTCAGCAGCGCGCGTTCTATTCTCGGCATGAACCCTCATTTTTGCAGAGCCGAAAACTCATTTCGCCGAAAATGGGCAGGACCTTAGAATCAAACTGTGCCTCACATTTGCACTTTGATTCCTGGAGACGGGATTGGACCGGAAGTAGCGAATGCAGCGGTTCGCGCGGTGGAAGCAACGGGAGTAGATATCCGGTGGCGTCGCGCCGAGCTGAACGAAGCCATCATTCTCGAGGCCGGTAAGACTCTGCCACAGTATCTACTCGACTCGCTCAACGAAACTCGCGTGGGTTTGAAAGGTCCGGTCACAACTCCGGTAGCCGGCGGTTTTCAAAGCGTGAACGTGGCCTTGCGGAAGGCGCTCGATCTTTTTGCAAACGTTCGGCCAGTGCGCACTCTGCCTGGCATCAAGAATCGATTTGCGGACGTAAATATTGACATCGTAATCTTTCGCGAGAATACAGAAGATTTGTATGCCGGACTAGAGCATGAGGTCGTAAAAGATGTGGTGACCAGTCTTAAAGTCATTACGCGTACGGCTTCGGAGCGCATCGCGAGATACGCCTTCAACTATGCCCGCAAGAATAAGCGCAAGCAGGTTTCGGCCATTCACAAAGCCAACATCATGAAGCTTTCAGACGGCTTGTTTCTGCGATGCTGCCGCGAAGTTGCCGCCGAGTTTCCGGACATTTTATATAGGGAACTGATTGTCGATAACGCTTCGATGCAGCTGGTAATCCGTCCGGAGACGTTTGACGTTCTGCTGCTACCCAATCTTTACGGCGACATCATTTCGGATCTGAGCGCCGGCCTGGTGGGCGGTTTAGGAATTGTGCCCGGAGCGAATATGGGGTCGAAACACGCGGTGTTCGAGGCCGTTCACGGCAGTGCGCCCGATATTGCCGGGCAGGGGAAAGCAAACCCGACCGCGTTGATGCTCTCTTCCGTCATGCTTCTGACTCACCTGGGCGAAGCGGAGGCCGCGCATAAGCTGCAGACTGCAGTGGAAGGCGTTTACCGGGAACGCAAGTGCCTGACCGGCGATGTGGGAGGAACTGCATCGACCGCAGAGTTTACGGATGCAGTCTTGCGAAGGTTGAAAGGCTGAGCTCGATTGGTTATCGATTTCGGTAAGCTGTCTGGTCGGAAGTTACTTGCCCAATCCACTCGTTCGCAGCAGAAAGCCTGGTCTGTTCCCAAGTTGATTTGCTCAGTCGAAAAGACACTCGCGCTTTGAAGCCAGCCGCCAGTAGTGAATCCAGACTTTTGTACATGCCCGGCCCGTTGGGGACGTAGATGAATCGGTCCAGGGAGACAGGAAATTTGCGTACAGCCCCCGGCAGCGACACGCTCGACAGCTGGCGGAGGTAGGAAGCCGCCTAGGGGGACGTACAATTGTCTGTCAACCAGTGTGCGCTGTACTTCGTCCGGGCCTGCCACGATGAACTCAAAAGCGCCAGTAAAACCATAGGACAAAGTAATGTCTTTTCCAGACGTTCCGACGTTTTCAAGAACAATCGATAAAGGTTGATCCTGCGAAGCACTGTTCCATTCGAGGCAGAGCCGGAGACCTTCGGCCGGCTGGCCACAAGACGGATTCGCAGCCGCGTACGACGAGACTACTACGAAGGCAACCAGTGCTGCGCGACCGGTGACATACCACATGGAGAGAATTCGTTTGTTCCAGAGGGATGCCGCCTCAGTCCGGCTTAACGACATCCCGCAAGTACGCCTACAGCCCTTTCTGGCCAAGGAAAGCGATCAGATCGACCACCCGGCTCGAGTAACCCCACTCGTTGTCGTACCAGGAGACAACCTTCGCCAGATTGCCGCACAGCACTTTCGTAAGATCGGCATCCACGATTGAGCTATTGGAGTTATGGAGCATATCGCTCGAAACCACGGGGTCTTCCGTGTAAGCGAGGATGCCTTTCAGTGGCCCTTCTGCGGCCTGCTTCAAGGTTGAATTGATCGCCTCCGCAGTCGTATCCGTTTTCAGAACCGCAACCAGGTCTACGACGGAAACGTCCGGCGTCGGAACACGCATCGAGTAGCCGTCCAGTTTTCCTTTAAGCTCGGGCAGAACTAGACCAATTGCCTTCGCAGCGCCGGTCGAGGTCGGGATCATGTTCAAGGCCGCCGCACGCGCCCGCCGTAGGTCTTTGTGCGGGAAGTCCAACACATTCTGATCGTTCGTATAGCTGTGAATTGTCGTCATCGAGCCCTTCTCGATGCCGAACGTATCGTTCAAAACCTTAGCAACCGGGGCAAGGCAGTTCGTGGTGCAAGATGCATTCGAAAGCACGTGATGCTTCGAAGGGTCATACGCATTGTCATTCACGCCGAGAACGATCGTTATATCTTCGCCCTTAGCCGGCGCCGAAATAATCACCTTCTTAACGGAACCCCGCATGTGCTTCTTGGCATCTGCAGCGTCGGTAAAGCGTCCCGTCGATTCCACAACGACCTGGACGCCGAGGCTCGACCAATCGATCTCAGCCGGATCTTTTATAGCGAAAATCTTGATTTTTTTGTCGCCGACCTGAACGCTATCGCCGTCGGCCTTAATCTCTTCGTGGAGTTGGCCGAGAATCGAATCGTACTTGAGCAGGTGAGCAAGTGTCTTTGTGTCTGTTAGGTCGTTCGCCGCGACGAACTCGATCTCCGGGTTATGCAGTCCCGCTCGGACGACATTACGCCCGATGCGGCCGAAGCCGTTGATACCTACCTTAATTGGCATATTCTCTTATTCTACGGAGCAAGGCGAAAAAACGATGTTGAACCGGCCGGACCTTTGCCAAAAAAGGCCGGGGCCGATGCATTTGCGAATGCGATGATAAAGCGCCGAATAGAAGGGTTCTCAGGACAAATGGCTACGAACCACTACCATCTGCACCCCGGACGAACTCACGGAGGCTTGGCATGACGATGAAGTGGTTGAGGAGTTAGACCGTCACCGGGCGGAGATCGCTGACCGTTTCGACTGCGATTTAGACCGCATGTACGATTACTATTTCTCCGTACCTATTGACCCTCAACTTCCTAGCGCGGGGTCAAACCGGTTACCCGAAACGGCACGCGGGAGGCGTAAAGCTGGCACAACTAGCGTGGAGAAGGCAGCGGCGGAGAAGTCATGCCGCCGATATTTGCATAAGAATCTTCAACTTTGACTACCTTGCCTTCGTTGAAGCGCACGAATGTCACTTTGCCGGGAGGTTCGCCGTAGATCCAGTCTTCGAGCGCATCTCCATCTGCATTCGTTTCGCGGCTTTTGCTGCGCGGCTTACCCAACGCAAGTAAAACCTGGTCGTGGTCCATGCCTTCTATCGCTCTTTGCGCCTTTATGGCCTTCTGAATGGGTTCGGGCAGTTTTTCCACGTACTGTTCGGACGCCGAATGCTTCTCAAAATCGAAAATCGGGGACAGGATTTGCCTGATATCTGCGGCTTTCAACGACGGCACGCTTTCCGGGAAGACTAAAGCCAGATGTGACCCGTTGGCAGCTCCTCCTTGCCCGTTGCCATTGTTGATGGGAGAAGTTGTACCTCCCATGCCAACCTGGACATGGTCATACCAATGGCCAGCCCGCGATCCGCCATTGATCTCGAGCAGGATTTTGTTCGACTGGATCTCGACTCGCGTGATTTGCACCTGATCGCCAAGCCGCGCGGCAGGCCCCTGCTCGTCGAGTGCTTTCGTCCAGGCATTCTTGTCATATTGCCCGTCACTGTGGATTACTAAGGGCCTCTTCGAGTGAGGGAGGATGACCTTCATAGTCGCGAACTCGGCGTCAAGTCCTCGCTCAATTTCCATTCGTTCGTCGAAACTGAGCTTATCCGCCGTGGCTTGCCCGCAAAACAGCAGTAGCAAGCTTGCAGCCGCAAAAGCAATCAAACCGTATCGTTTAGATTTTGTGCAATCGAAGCGAACTGTGGCTTTACCGGAGCCTTGAAGAGCAAAACGAACAGGCCGATCACAAATATAGTCGCCAACAAGCCCCCCTCGGGACCGTAATCTCCGCCGCTCCAAAGAGCTGGAAGATCCCATCGATAGTAGTACCTCGTCACCTCGATTGTAAGCCCGCTGAGGTTCACTCCGAACAGCGGAAGAACAAGGTTCCAGCCGAAATGGAGCCCGATCGGGAGCCACAGATCCCGGCTTCGGATGAATCCGCATCCAAGAAGGATGCCCCACAGAATGGTATTCATCACAGCTAGCAGCGAGGAATGCGGGTTGCTTGCGTGCATAAGTCCGAAGATGACCGAAACGGGAAGCACAGTGGCGAAAGGGCCCATTTTGTTGACCAACAATTGAAACGCGTACCCTCGGAAGATCAGTTCCTCACCGGTAGCCGCCACGCCGAGCGTCACCAGATAAAACACGAGACTTGGCCAGGAAAACGTCGGAGCGCTGCGTGTTACAAAGTGACCGGTTCCGGCAAGTAGCGGTGCGGCCAGCATCAGTATGGCCGCTCCCGAACCTAAAAGAAGACCCCACCCTAGGTTCTGTAGCGACGCCGAGCCGCTCCTGAGCCCGATATCGGTGAAGGCGCGCCGGTCGAAGATTCTCAAAGTCAAGACGTTCGCCAGGAGACCCGTCGCACAAAGCCCTACCGTCCCGGCCACTACACGGCCAAATACCGTGAGTAACGGAGATATAACGACTAGTCCTATAAACACGACCGCAGCGAAAAATGCGACCCGTAAGATTACTCCGAGGCGGGTGTCTGGCCCGGAAGCCGGGGTCGATAAATCGGGCTGCAATGTCATGTTTTTACGAGAGAATGAAAAGGCCGAGAGCCACGCCAAAAGCCAGCTGATTTGGAGTACGCTTGTTACCTAGGGCACAACAACCTATCGTAACTGTCGTGAATTGCCGATGAGAGGAGTATGGATCTAATGCATGAACGTAGGATTGATCTGCGCCTCCTCTGTGCGGACATCGTAGAACTGATCTGGTGTGACTCAACGGGGCGCGAGAGGCGGCGCATCGGAAACTTAGAGGACATTTCCTCTTCCGGTATGTGCCTTCAACTCGAGTCGCCTCTGCAGACCGGGACGCGCATCAGAGTGATCTATGGGGGAGGGGAGCTGGTTGGAATCGTTCGGTATTCGGTCATTCGTGACCGAGCTTACATCGTAGGCCTTAAATTCGACGAGAGTAGCCGCTGGTCTCCTGACGAATTTCGGCCACAACATCTCCTCAACCCTCGCGAGCTGGTGAATCAAATTTTATTACAGAAAGAGGATACGGCAGCTTCCCGACTGGTTCATTGACATGGTTCATTGATATGCTCGGGAACTCTCCCGTTTTCCTATGCCGCAAACCTGTAAGGAAATAGATCCCGCGCACGGTGTGTATGCTGCTCTCGGAACACCGCGTCGGCCGAATTCAGTCGAAGTCGATACCGCCGCGCTTCTCGAGTATCTGGATCAAGTGACTGCATCCGGAGTGGATGGGCTGGTGCTCTTTGGGTCCACCGGAGAATTTGTCCACTTCTCTCCCGGCGAGCGAATACGCGCCACTACGCTCGCTTTGAGACGCAGCCGCTTGCCACTGCTGGTGAATGTTTCGCATTCGACCCTTGCTGGGGCTGTAGAGATCGCCGAGGCAGCGATCGATGCGGGCTCGGTTGGACTGATGCTGACCCCGCCTTACTTCTACAGTTATAGCGACGACCAGATATTCGAGTTTTACACTCAGTTTCTGCGGCTTGCGGCAGGTGCGCGCGTGTACCTCTATAACTTGCCGATGTTTCTAAATCCGATTTCTCCTGCACTCGCCATTCGTCTGCTCGAAACCGGACAATTCACCGGCATCAAAGATTCGAGCGGGAATTGGGATCTATTTACAAAGCTCAGTGAAGTGCGCCAGAAAATCTCGTTTCAGCTCTTGGTGGGGAATGAAGCTATTTATTTGGATGGGCGACTAGCGGGTGCCGATGGCATCATCTCCGGCGTGGCAGCAGCTTTCCCGGAACTGATGGTAGCGCTTGATCATGTGATTGCCGCCGGAGATACCGAAGCTGCACAGCGCCTGAATGCGCGCTTGTTGGAATTCCTCCACTACGTAAACAAATTTCCGGCGACCCTCGCCATCAGGCAGGCGGCCGCCGCGCGTGGCTGGAAACTGAGAGATCTCGCCTTGCCGCTCGATTCAGTCACCGCGACGGAGCTTGTGAAATTCAAAGATTGGTTCCGCGGGTGGAGTCCGAAAGTCGCCGCTGAATGCAACGCAGCCACTACCGTGAGAACGTAGTGATGTGACGGTAGAAAACGAGAACCGCAGCGATACCCGGGATGGGGGGGAGACAGCGGGACAATCTCCCCAGTTCAACTCCGCGGAATTCAAACGCGCCGCGTATGCTCACGCCGATTGGATTGCAAATTACTTCGAGAATGTCCGGGACAACCGAGTCCTGCCTCTCGTGCAGCCGGGAGAGTTCGCGGCAAGCTTGCCTGAGAGCGCCCCTGAGCATGGCGAAAGCTTCGAAGCCATTCTGGGTGATTTTCAATCCAGTGTTTTTCCCGCTTTAACGCTCTGGAATCACCCGCGTTTTTTCGCTTGGTTTTCGGTTTCCTCTACGCCGCCTTCTGTCTTGGCCGACTTTCTCGCTGCGGCTGTGAACGTCAACGCCATGTTGTGGAAATCGTCTCCGGCAGCAACGGAGCTTGAACAAGTCACCTTGCGTTGGTTGCGGCAGTGGCTCGGTCTCGACGATAACTTGTTCGGGATCATTTACGACACAGCTTCCATCGCGGTGCTGCAGGCGATCGGGGCCGCTCGCGAGTATATCGATCCCGAGTGCCGCGTCAAGGGAATGCGTCCAGGCATGACTATTTACGTCTCCGAGCAGACGCACTTCTCCGCCGAGAAGGCCGCCATTACGCTCGGTTTTGGGCAGGAGAATGTCCGGAAAATCGGTGTAGACGATCTGTTCCGGATGCGCGTTGATCTGCTCGAGAACGCCATTCTAGAAGATCTTGCAGCCGGTAAGCGACCCTGCTGTATTGTGGCCTCGGTAGGGTCAACGTCCACGAGTGCGATCGATCCGATTCCCGACATTGCCGGTCTCGCAGAGCGACACCGTATCTGGCTACACATCGACGCCGCTTATGGCGGTTCGGCTGCGATCCTTCCTGAGATGCGGCATATCTTCTCTGGTGTCGAACGAGCAGATTCGCTTGTCTTCAATCCGCACAAATGGCTGTACGTTTCCATCGATTGCAGCATCTTGTATACCCGGCATCCCGGCATTTTCAGGCGCGCCTCGTCGGTAAGCGCGGAGGTGATTCGTACCCCGGAAGATGAAAAGGTCGTTAACTATAACGAATATGGCGTGCAGTTGGGTCGTCGCTTCCGAGCCCTGAAACTCTGGTATGTCATGCGCTACTACGGGCGGCAAGGCATAGTCGCTCTACTTCGCGAATCCATTCGCCTTGGACAGTTGTTGAAGACTCTTGTTGAATCAGACGACGAGTTTGAGTTGGCTGCCCCCGTTCCTTTCTCTCTCGTCTGCTTCCGTCACCGCAGCGATAACGTAATCAATCGGCAACTCTTGGCGGAAATCAACACGAGCGGCAAGGCTTTCCTTTCGCATACCATTCTTAACGGGAACTACGTCCTACGATTTGCGATCGGCAACTTTCAAACCAGCGAGGCAGATGTGCGCGAGACCTGGAACCAGATTCAACAAACAGCTCGCCGGCTCTCGGTCGAGCAAACCGTTGCCGCTGAGTAGACATTCGCCTCGATCATGCAGACCGATCGCCTGACTACGGAGCTGTGCGGTATACGCCTGTGCAATCCCGTGATTGCTGCCTCCGGTACCTTCGGCTACGGAATCGAATTCGAAAAACTCGTCGATCTCAACACACTCGGCGGCATAGTCACAAAGGGACTCTCTCGCGAGCCAATTGCCGGTAACCCGTCTCCGCGTCTCTGGCATACCGCGAGTGGAATGATGAACTCGGTCGGACTGCAAAACGTGGGCGTTCGCGCCTTCATACGCGACAAACTCCCCAGTTTGCGGCATTACTCCGTTCCGATAATCGCCAATGTTTTTGGATATTCGATCGAAGACTATATCGAAGTCGTCCGGGCGCTCGAAGACGCAGAGGGCATCGCCGCTTATGAACTGAATGTCTCCTGTCCAAACACAAAGCAAGGAGGCATGTTTTTCTCGAACGACCCCGCACTGCTGACCGAACTTGTCGGACGCGTGCGCCCGCTAACCCGGCGTCCGTTACTGGTGAAGCTCTCGCCGAATGTTGCTCGAATCGAACCGGTCGCGATCGCCGCCGAATCGGCCGGCGCGGATGCCATTTCGCTCATCAATACGGTGGTCTCTCTGGCAATCGACGCCGGAACTCGAAAGCCCCGCATCGCGGCAGGTTTCGCCGGACTATCCGGTCCTGCCATCAAGCCGCTCGCACTCAGACTCGTAAGGGAAGCAGCGAGCGCAGTCAGAATTCCGGTGATCGGGCTCGGAGGGATCAGCAGCGGTCAGGATGCGGCTGAATTCTTGATCGCGGGCGCCTCGGCCGTTCAGGTCGGAACGGCAACCTTCATCGATCCACGGGCTCCATACCTTATCGCGAAACAACTCGACCGCTTTCTTGCAAAGGCCGGCATCGCTCACGTGAGCGCACTGATCGGCGCATTCGATCGTGCTGCGCCTGTGAGCAAAGCCGCAATCCCGGTCCGTGCACAATAGAGCAATGAAAGAAATCATCACGCCTGAAAAAACAGGTCCGAAGGCTGCGGGGCCTTACTCGCCTGCCGTAAAGGTAAACGAACTTGTATTCTTGAGCGGACAGATCCCCGCCGATCCGCAGACCGGAGAAGTGGTTGCAGGCTCGATTCAGGTATTAACCGGCCGCTGTCTCGAGAACCTGAAACTCGTGCTCGAGGCCGCGTCCCTGTCGCTGGACGACATCGTTAAGACAACCGTCTACCTCAAAGACATGAATGATTTCGCACAGATGAACGAAGCTTATGGCAAGTATTTTGAAGCAAACCCGCCCGCCCGAACCACAGTCGAAGTAGCCCGTTTACCGAAAGATGTCCGCGTCGAAATCGATGCTATTGCCATCGACTCGCACGGCAAGTACCCGTTCAGCAAATAACGTTATTGTTTTGGCGCGTCGGCCGGCTTCAACGGCGGGTGCGCACTATATTGCTGCTGGGGCGGATTTAGCGTGATGTCGATTGTCTTCTCTTTACCTTCTATGTCCAGCTTTTTGCCGTAGGTCTGATACTTCTGCGTGATGACTTGCAGTTGTACAGTACCCTCCGGTATCGGCGGAAAGTGAGCGATTCCCTGCTGGTTGGTCTTCAACTCCCAATGAATCGGCTTTCGCATCCCGAGCCTGGAAACCGAGTGGGAGCCCAGGAAGTCCAGGATAACTGCGGCATTGTCCACCGGCTTGTCGTACTGATTCTTCACGACAACTTTAATGGTTGTCTTCGTGTCGGCGCTCATCCCGAGCATCGCGACGAAAATCAGCAGAATGGACCACACAGCCGGCCTACATCTCATGCCAGCATTATCGCTTAGCTCAAGAAGAATGGCGCGCGGCGTTTGCGGGACTGAGCAGACGCTCAATGGCGGACCGGAGATCTGCCTCCGACATTACGCCGGGATGATAGAGCTGCACCGTTCCGCGCCTGTCCACCAAAACGATTGTGGGCGTGGTGCTCACCCCAAACCGTTGGAAGTTCCCACCGTCCAGAGGCACTTGAACCTTTGGAATACCCGAGTAATACTTATCGAAAACTTCGCTAATGAAAGCTTCTTCCTTTGCAGGCGGGGCGTTTTCGTCCTCTGCCGTATAACCGTAGAGCCTTGTCGGAGCTATCACTGCCAAACCTTTCGGCTCCAGTTCCTGCGCGAGCTGTGAAATGATCGGCGACTCCGCCTTGCAATCCGCGCACCAGTGAGCCCAAAAGAACAAAAGCAACACCTTCCCCCGCCACGCATTCGGCACGACAGGCTTGGCCCCGATCCACTCCGTTTCCCGCAGCGTGGGCATTGGCCGTCCCTGTAGCGTAAGCAGGTTGATATTCTTTTGCAGGCGATCGACCAATGACGTGCCTTGCCAGGTATGCATCCCGGATCGAAGTAGCTGCAGCGCCTCCGTCCGTTTGCCTTCCTGTGCCAAAACCTCTGCTTCGACCTCGTAGGCGGCTCCGAGCGCCAAAGGCAGATGCGGTTCTGCATCGAGTTTTCGGGTCGCCAGCGACGTTTGCGAGAGGTGCATGATTTCGTCGGCATACCGCATCGCCTCTGAAGAATTCCCAGCTCCGAGCTCGCCTCGTGCAACCCACGACATAGCTTCAAGTGTTTCCGGCGTGTCGCCGTTCAATCGCCGGTATTGCTGAACGAGTGCCACAGCGCTCGAAAGATCGCCCTGTCTAAGAGCAAGTTCGACATAGCCGACAATCCGAGGTATTGCAGGCTGGCCGTAACTCTGCTGCCCACAAAGACCGTTAACAGCAACCCCCAGCGCAAACGCGACAACAATCGCCGGCCGCACTCTTAAAGCGCCAAACCTTTTAGATACTCTCGAAACGGCTGTCCCAGGTCGTGCCGGTCGAGTGCAAACTCTACTGTCGCCTTGAGGAAGCCGAGCTTGTCTCCGGCATCATACCGGGTGCCCTCGAACTTCAGGCCGTAGATCGGACGATTGCGCAACATGTACTTCAGCGCGTCGGTAAGCTGAATCTCTCCGCCGCGGCCCGGCTCAATGGCTTCAACGCACTTGAAAATCTCCGGCGTCAAGATATAGCGTCCGATGATTGCTAGATTCGACGGAGCCTCTTCTGCCTTAGGCTTTTCAACCATGTTGCGAATCCGGTACAGCCTGTTTTCGCGTCCGTTATCCGCTACCAGTTCGGCATCGACAACGCCATAAGCTGAAATCTGATCTTTCGGCACTTCCATCAGCGCCAAAACCGATGCCCCATAGAACTCATACACGTCTAGCAGTTGGCGGATGCAGGGAGTTTCGGACGAAATAATGTCGTCGGAAAGCACGGCCGCGAATGGCTCGTTACCCACCAGTTCCTTGGCGCGAAGAATCGCATGGCCCAATCCAAGCGCCTCTTTCTGCCGCACATACGAAACGTCGATCATGTCCGAAATCGATCGGACCATCGAGAGCATCTCCGTCTTATTCTTCGATTCGAGCAGTTGCTCAAGTTCAAAACTTACGTCAAAATGATCCTCGATGGACGACTTGCCGCGTCCTGTTACGATAATGATGTTTTGAATGCCGGAATGCATCGCTTCTTCGACGCCGTACTGAATTAACGGCTTGTCGACCAGCGGTAACATCTCCTTCGGTTGTGCCTTCGTGGCCGGAAGGAATCGGGTGCCCAAACCAGCCGCTGGGAACACCGCTTTGCGAACGCGTGGAGTCATCAAAGGGTATTGTACGCGCTTGAAGAGCGGAATCTCACCGCTCGCTGCACTCGTTTTTGAGAGCGCATGCTGCATGTGCTACTTCTAAGATTTAGGAACTCTAAGATGGCCTACGTAATTGCCGAACCTTGCATCGGAACCAAAGATACCGCCTGCGTCGACGCTTGCCCTGTGGACTGCATCCATCCCAAAAAGGACGCGGAAAAGTTCGAGGCCGAGGAAATGCTCTTTATTGATCCGGTTGAATGCATTGATTGTGGTGCATGCGTGCCCGTCTGCCCAGTCTCTGCGATCTTTGCCGCAGATGATCTTCCGGATAAGTGGGCCGATTTTACCAAGAAAAACGCTGACTTCTTTGGCAGGTAGCACGTTTTATAAGCGGCCGTTAAGGTCTGTATGTAGCAAACGAAGTATCGGTTTCCCAAACCCGAACATAGGCAATCGAGCCGGTCTTCAATCCTCGCTGAATTTCCTCGCAAATATACTTAGCAATATTTTCGGCTGAAGGGTTAACTACGTCGAACGGGGTCAACTCGTTTAAATACCCGTGATCGAGATACTTGCTTGTTTCTCTAAGCTGCGATTTCAATTCCGCGAAGTCGTACAAGAGCCCAGTCTCGTCGAGTTCGGCCCCTTCCATTCCAACCTGGACACGATAATTGTGCCCGTGCAAATTCTCACATTTGCCGTGATAATTTCGCAGCGCGTGCGCGGCGGCAAACGTATGTTCTACACAAATCTCAAACATGAAAAAAGTCTTGGACGTCAGTAAGCTTCTTGGTCAATCGGTACGGGGGCAGACTCGCAAAGAACACCCGGCCGTAAGGCAGCTTCGTAATCCTATTATCCAGTAAAACCAAAACGCCCCGGTCGCTCGTACCGCGAATGAGTCTCCCGAAGCCCTGCTTCAACGCCAGTGCTGCCTGCGGAATTTGATAGTCCTGAAAGGCGTTTCCGCCGCTTTGCCGCACCGCCTCGCTTCTTGCCGCCACTACCGGATCTGTCGGCACGGCAAACGGAAGCCGGTCAATCACTACACAGCTCAGTTGCTCGCCCTGTACATCTACTCCTTGCCAGAAACTCGAGGTGCCGAATAGTATCGCCCCGGGCGTTTTGCGGAATCTCTCGATCAGAGCCGTCCGTGGAGCCTCACCTTGCATCAGAAGCGGATACTCTAGCCTTCTGCGCAAGAGCTCGTAGATCTGCCTCATCTGCGTATAGCTCGTGAACAGAAGAAACGCTCGTCCTTGCGACGCTTCCATCAAATACTCGATCTCGTCTGCGGCTCGCCGCGCGAAATCCGGTTGCCGCGGATCCGGTAAGTGAGGCGGTACGTAAAAGAGGACTTGCTTGTTGTAGTCGTATGGGCTCTCGACGTGCAGCGTCCGTGCATTCGGAAGCCCTAGTCGCTCCTGGGCGTACTCGAATGCGCCAGCGACCGTCAATGTTGCCGAAGTCAACACCACTGTGTCGAGTTGCTCGAACAGTCGCGTGGGCAAGATCTTCGAAACGTCAATCGGCGTAGCTTGCAGATAAACTCCGCGTCCCCTCCCTTCCATCCAATACACGAAAGACGGGTCATTTGCTTCGATCCAAAACCGAAGCCCCTGTTCGATCAGCTTGGCTCGACGCACGAGAGGAAGAGTTTCTTCGATCGCCCCCACTACCAGTTCCAATCGCGCGACCAAAGTATCAAGCGCGAACAGCATTTCGCGGTAAGTCTCTTCGTGTTGCGACAGGAAATTCTCGTGATTACTGAACCCGTGTCGCCCGTCGCGTGAAAAAAGTTGGAAGAACTCCTCCGAGCGGTCGCCAAGATGAATCAAGCTTCGATCAAGTTCCGGCGTCGCGAAAAATCTCCTTCTCGAGGAAGCCGCCGTGTCCTTGATCAACTCTTGCAGTTGCAGGTTGCTGACGGACATCCCGAAATATTGCCCGGCAATGTCTTCTATCTCGTGCGCCTCGTCGAAAATGACTGCAGAGTATTCCGGCAAAATTGCGCTGAAGGGCTGATCCCGTATCGCCAGATCCGCAAAAAATAGATGATGGTTGACGATGATGATGTCGTTCTCGGCCGCCCGTTTGTGCATCTCGGTAACAAAACAACGATCGAACTGCTTGCATTTTTGTCCCGCACAAGCGTCGCTGCGTGCATCGAGCTTCCACCAGGCGCTGCTATTTTCCGCGATCTGGTGCAACTCGCTCCGGTCGCCGGTCTTGGTCTCGCGTTCCCATTCCTGGATCACACGAAAATCCCGCACCTCTTCCAGTCCGGTCAGGATGGGCTCCCGCTCGGCGTCGTAGAGCTTTTGACGGCACAGGTAATTTGCACGCCCTTTCATGTAGCAGACGCGTAAAGGCCGGTCGAACATCGATTGCAGAAACGGTACATCCTTCGAATAAAGTTGTTCCTGCAGGTTCTTGGTCCCGGTCGAGATCACTACGCGTTTGCCCGACAGGATCGAAGGAATCAGATAGGCCAGCGTCTTGCCAACACCCGTTCCAGCCTCTACAATCAGCTGGGTCTTGTCCGTTAGGGCCGCTTGGACCGCCTCGGCCATATCGAGTTGACCTTGCCGGAACTCGTAATTGGGATGAGCCAGCGAAAGCAGACCGGAGCGCTGGAAAAAGCTGCGGATGGTCAGCTTTTTCGCATTCCGAAATGGATTCTCGACTGTTGCGGACAAGCTCACTGCAGCGGGGAGGAAGAAATCTCAGTGTAGTACGGATTAGCCGGTTATCCTCAGAGAGGGCTCATCTGGCAACCTCCTGGTAGTTCGTTATGGCGGAAGAGATTCTCTATTTATCGGAACTGCTCGGAGTCAAAGTCTATGACTTGAAGGGCCGCGACATTGGCATTCTGCGCGATGCCGCGCTCGTTCCGTTGATCGATCCCGTTCGCCTGGACCGCTTCCTGGTTGGTGCAGGACCTGGCTGGTTGAGCATCCGCTACGACCAGGTACAGTCAATCGCCCTCACGGGAATTCATCTGAAAGATGAGCGGCTCACCCCCTACCATTCCGACGAATATATGCTCCGCATGGTTCGAGACTTGCTCGATCAGCAGATCATCGACGCTCAGGGCCGCAAAGTCGTCCGCGTAAATGACATAACATTCCTCAAAGAAAACGAGAACGGCAGCGACGTACTGCACATTCTTGAAGTCGATATCGGGATTCGGTCCATTGTTCGGCGTCTATTGCGAGGTATCGTTGCGCCCGCCTCGATCCGCAAAGTTCAGAGCCGCATTCCGGCCCACTCCATTCGCTGGGAGTTCTGTAACATTCTCGAAGCGGATCCCCAGCGCCGTGTTCGTCTCAACATCTCGAATAAGCTTCTCGAAGACATGCATCCGGCCGATCTCGCGGACATCGTCGAGAATCTGGGGCACGAAGACCGCGCCGCCATCTTCGACACCATGGACAGCGAGAGTGCCGCTGAACTCCTGACCGAAGTCGAACCCGAGCTTCAGACTCAAATCATCGAATCCCTGAAGACTGACAAAGCTGCCGAGATCCTGGAAGAGATGGAGCCCTCTGAGGCAGCGGATCTGCTGAACGAGCTCGAGGAAAAACGTTCGGAAGAAATTCTAGACGAAATGGAGCAGGAGGAAAAGGCGGACGTTGAGGAACTTCTTGACTTCCGTGACGATACAGCTGGCGGACTGATGGACACAGGGTACCTGGCGCTGCCGGTTGATGCTACGGTCGAACAAGCCATGCAGGAGCTCCGGAAAAATGAGGAAGTCTTGGAAGGGCTACACACTATTTTCCTCACCGATAGCGAAAACCATCTCCGCTTTAGCGTTCCGTTAGCAAAGCTTTTCTTCACCTCGGGCGATACCGCGCTTCAGGAGCTTGCTTCCGATCCCTTGCTCTTTGTGTCTTCCGACGAAAAGCTCGACCGCATCGCCGAAATGTTCGATAAGTACAATCTCCTCGCTCTTCCGGTCGTGAACGACTATCAGGAGTTAATCGGAGTTATCACGGTTGACGATGTCGTGGCTTTACTTCGCCAAGGCTAACTCGCTTAGCGCATAAACTGAACGGCTGCCCGCAAGCCCATCGGGAGCACCTGGTCTAGAATCGGCTTGCTGTGCTATTTCCCGGGTACGCCGCGTGTAATCTCAAACAGCCGGGCTCGATGGGAACTGGAATAGCGCACCATGATCCCGAGGACCGTGGGCTGCGCATAAGCTTGTTCTCCTGCTCGCCCGCGGCCGCAAGGTACAAATGCCATTCTTACGAACGTCATCCGCGCCGGATTTTGACCGTCGCAACCGTGCTTGAAGCTTGGTCCACCGCTATGAAAGTCGTTTTACAATTTTCTGGAATGGCACTGTATGCCAAAACGGGATGGTCGGAAGTTCCAGATTGGTATCCCGGCGACCATGAGTCCATGCGGAGGCTACTACTATCATCAACTTAGCCCGGATTACTTACGGTTCAACGCGTGCCCTTCAGTAACGCATGAATCTCTGGCTGATTTTTCTTGCCGCACAAATGCTTTTAACTGTCCTCGCCGTCGTGCGCGAAGGCAAAAACGGAAGGCCCGTCTAACGCGATAAGCTCTGCTACTGCGCTTCACAAAAGTCTTGACGCAATCTCAAGTCGTACAATACGGATTCAATGATTGAGAGAGTCTCGCCGGCGGGAGCAATCCACGGCGCCATTTCGGTGCCAGGTGACAAGTCGATCTCGCACCGTTACGCGATGCTGACATCCATAGCGGAAGGCGATTCTCAAATCCACAACTATTCGACTGGCGCCGACTGCCAGTCCACGCTCGCTTGTATGAGCGCGCTTGGAATCGGGCATGAGTTCTCGAACGGAGACGGCCCCCGCGTACTCACCGTTCACGGCAAAGGTGTGAACGGTCTTGCTGCGTCCGCCGGACCTTTAGACGCCGGCAACTCCGGCTCAACGATACGCATGCTCTCCGGCATACTTGCCGCCCAGCCATTTAGCACGGTCATCGCCGGCGATGAATCTCTGGCTAAGCGTCCTATGCGTCGCATCATCAAGCCCTTGACTGAGATGGGCGCGCGCATTGGAGCCGTAGAGGATCAGTTTCCTCCGCTTACAATTGAAGGCTCGAATCTCCATCCAATCGAATACGAGACGCCGGTCGCGAGCGCTCAGGTCAAGAGCTGCATCTTACTCGCCGGTCTTTATGCCCCGGGGGAAACCGCCGTCCGTGAACCGATTGCGACACGGGACCATACGGAACTTGCGCTCCGCGAGTTAGGCGCCGAGATCAGTCTTGAACCACGCTATGTTCGTCTTCGCGGACCTGCCCAACTCTCGGCAAAAACACTCATGGTTCCTGGCGATCTCTCGGGCGCGGCTTTCTTCATAGTTGCCGCCCTGCTTGCTCGCGATGCCGATCTAATCATTACGGGCGTTGGCCTGAATCCCACTCGCACGGCGCTGCTGGACGTTCTCGGTGGAATGGGCGCTGCTATCAAGCTTCTCCATATCGAACAAGTAAATGGGGAATTGATCGGCAACCTTCAAATCCGGTCTTCTTCGATGCGCGGCGGAGTGATCGAAGGTGCTGTTACAGCGGCTCTCATTGACGAAATCCCGATCCTCGCAGTCCTGGGAGCCTCTTGCCGCGACGGCTTAATCGTCCGCAATGCCGGAGAACTGCGGGTGAAAGAAACCGATCGCATTGCAACCATCGAACAGAACCTCCGCGCTATGTGCATCGACGTAAAAACCACGGAAGACAGTCTCCAAATTCCTGGTGGTCAGAAGTTTCGCGCGGCCGAAATCCAATCATGCGGCGATCATCGCATCGCTATGGCTTTCTCCATCGCAGCTCTTCTTGCCGATGATGAATCGCTTATTCACGATGCCGAAGCAGCATCGGTCTCGTTTCCGGAGTTCTATTCGACACTGCGCTCCATCGTAAAGTAGACTCTGCATGGACGAGCTGGTCGAATCCGATCTCAACTTCGAAAGCCTGATACACGACCTGAACAATGTCTTCGAAACCATCACTGAAGCGGCCGAGCTATTAAACTCCGATCGGCGCTGGAAGCCTCTTGCCGCGACGCTGTCTCGCAGCGTAAGGCGTGGAAAGCGCCTGTTGGGCGCTATCCCAGACGTTACCCCCAACTTAGCTCTTATCGTGGAAGACGCCATTCAGTCCGTTACGGATTACTGTGTCGCCACTCGTAAGCCACGCATGCGATTCCTTCGCAAGATTCCGGCCGATGTGCGCCTGCCCGGGTCGTCCAAAGATTGGGAACGTGTTTTCGCCAATCTGTTCCTGAACGCCGCCGAAATTATGCAGCGGCCCGGTCGAATCGAAATCGAAACAGGAGCCTCGGAAGACGGACTCTCTATTACGGTCTCCGACGATGGGCCCGGCATCCCGGCCGAAATTCTTCCCCGACTCTTCCGATCCAAGGTGTCCACCAAAACCGGTACGGCGGTCCATTCCGGACTTGGCCTGCATATCGTTTCATCTATCGTCAGAAAATATGCCGGACGCGTGAGCGCGGCCAATCGAGAGCAAGGCACAGGGGCCGTCTTCACCATCTTTGTGCCGGCCACCTGAGAGGAAACCCGGCTCTCTCTCACGCTCACCAAGAGGCCTGCTGGGCAACGGACTAGCCGCTACCTACTTACATCGGCGCTACTTAACTGGAAAAAATGAGATACCTCTGCATTCACTGCCACTTCTATCAGCCTCCGCGTGAAAATCCCTGGCTCGAAGAAATTGAACTGCAGGATTCAGCCTATCCCTATCACGATTGGAACGAACGTATCACCGCCGAGTGTTACGGCCCCAATCTGGCTGCCCGCATCCTCGACGATCGGGATCGAATCACCTGTATTGTCAACAACTACTCCAAAATAAGCTTCAACTTCGGCCCCACGCTCCTCTCATGGGCCGCCGAACATGCGCCAGATGCCTATCGCGGGCTCCTCGACGCCGACCGGCAGAGCCAGAAACACTTTTCGGGCCACGGTTCCGCAATGGCCCAGGCCTACAACCACATCATCATGCCCTTGGCGAATAGCCGGGACAAGCAGACTCAGATCCGCTGGGGCTATCAGGATTTTGTTAGCCGCTTCGGCCGTGCTCCCGAAGGAATGTGGTTGCCCGAAACTGCCGTTGATATCGAAACTCTCGATCTCATGGCGAAAGCCGGCCTCTCGTTCGCTATACTCGCTCCCCATCAGGCGAAGAGAGTCCGGTCCCTCAACGGCGGCAGCTGGACCGATGTCAGTGGATCGAGGGTAGATCCCACTCGCGCCTATCTCTTCAACACGCCCAGCGGTCGGAAGATCAACCTTTTCTTCTACGACGGCCCCATCTCGCAAGCCGTCGCCTTCGAGAAGCTGCTCGACAACGGCGAAAAATTCGCAAGTCGTCTTATGGGTGGTTTCTCTGATTCCCGTCCCTTCGACCAGATGGTTCACATCGCGACCGATGGCGAAACCTACGGGCATCATCACCGGCACGGCGAAATGGCCCTTGCCTATACTCTCGACTACTTAGAGAAGCGAAAGTTCGCCCGACTGACAAATTACGGCGAGTTTCTCGAATTGTCTCCTCCGGCTTTCGAAGTCGAAATTCACGAAAACACGGCCTGGAGCTGCATGCATGGCGTTGAGCGCTGGCGCAGCAACTGCGGCTGTAACTCCGGTCGAGTCGGTTGGAACCAGGAGTGGCGCAAGCCCTTGCGCGAGGCCCTGGACTGGCTCCGCGATTGCATCAATCCGCAATTCGAGACTCTCGGCTTAACGCTGCTTCGCGACCCGTGGAGTGCTCGTGACGCTTACATCGAAGTAGTTCTCGACCGTAGACCGGAAGTTCGACAGCGCTTCGGAAAAGAGGAGTTTGCGCGCGAGTTGACCGACGATGAACAGGTGATCGTTTGGAAGCTCATGGAGCTTCAGCGCCACGCCATGCTCATGTACACCAGTTGTGGCTGGTTCTTCGACGATCTTTCTGGAATCGAAACGGTGCAGGTGATCCAATATGCCGGCCGCGTGGTTCAACTGGCCGAGCAGCTCTTTAAAGTGCCGCTAGAAGCCGAGTTTCTTCTTCGCCTCGCGCTAGCCAAAAGTAATCGTCCGGATTATGGAAGCGGCGAGGACATCTACCGTCGCTTCGTTAAGCCGTCTATCGTCGACCTCGAGAAAGTCGGGGCGCACTATTCCATCAGTTCTCTCTTCGCGCCCTATGGCGAGCGCACGGATATCTTCTCCTACGCCGTAAAGCGCCTCGACTACCATACGGCCGATGCGGGCAAGATGCGCATGGCGATCGGTCAGGCTAAGTTTACGTCCAAAGTAACGCAGGAATCCGAAGTTCTCTCTTTCTGGGTCGTTCACTTCGGCGATCACAACGTCGCCGGTGGAGTCAAGAAAATGGACGGATTCGCCTCCTACCGGGAGATGCTCGAGTCGATCAGTGACTCATTCGGTCAGGTGGACATTCCCGAGGTGGTTCGGCTTCTCGACAAGCGCTTTGGCGAAAGAACCTACTCGCTTCGCTCCTTGTTTCGCGACGAGCAGCGCCGTATTGTCCGTGTCATTCTTTCAGGCACCGTGGCCGAAGCGGAAGGAGCGTATCTGCAACTTTATGAACACCATGCCGCGACCATGCGCTTCATCAACAGCTTGGGAACACCTATGCCGCGCGAGTTCTCAGCTGCTGTCGAGTATGCGCTGAACAGCCTTCTTCGCCGGGCCTGCTCTGCTGAAGAGCTCGATGGAGAACGCATTCGCAGCCTTCTGCGCGAGGCTCGCGCCAGTAACATCACGCTCGATTCGACTACCCTCGAGTTTTTGTTGCGCCATAAGCTGGAGGCGATCTCGCGCCGCCTCGCAGCCGATCCAAACGTCTTGGAAACACTCGTAGACATGAGCAAGACCCTTAAGGTCATCAAGCAAATGCCGTTTCCTGTAAGTCTGTGGTCGGCACAAAATGACGTTTACGCGATTCAAAACAGCGTCTACAAACGGACACTTAATTGCGCCAAGGGCGGTAACGGGAAAGCGCAAGCCTGGGTCGACGGCTATCTCCAGTTGAGCGAGCTTCTTTCCATACAGGTTGTTTGATTATTCTGAGGTCATGAGAACGCTTCTACTCGTTTTCGTTCTGGGCGGAATGAGCTTGCAGGGCCAACATGTAGATCCAATGGAAGGACTCTGGCAAGGCTATGACGGCGAGTGGGGCCATGTTTCCCGGCAACTATTTGCGTTAGCTGAAGCAATCCCGGCTGACAAGTTCGCCTGGCGCCCCACACCCGGTGTGAGATCCACTGGCGAAGTCTTCATGCACATTGCCCTCGCGAACTTTTATTTATTGAGCGTTACGGGACCGAAGATGCCAGCCGAGCTAAAGTCCAACAGCATGGAAAAGAGCGTAACCGCCAAACCGGAAATCGTCGACTGGTTGAAGCGTTCGCTCGAGGCGGTCAAGAATGCTCATGCAGGACTGAACGCGACGGAACTCCATCGCCAAGTCAAGATTTACGACAGAGATGCCAACGTGGATGGCATTTATCTCCGGATCCTCGTTCACGCTAACGAACACATGGGACAGCTGATCGCCTACGCGCGCATGAACGGCATTGCGCCGCCCTGGTCGGAAGACAGCAAAAAGTAACTCCCTCCACGAAAGCCTATCGCCCAAGTGTCGCCTAGCGCGCGAACACGTTCTAATAGGTGCGATGGACAAACCCAAGCTACGCAGCCAAAATTGGTGGAGCGGCAACAAAGAATACTACAGCTTTGCGCGCAGAGCCTGGCTGAGAGCGGAAGGACTCAGCCATGACGTCTTCGACGGCCGCCCCGTAATCGGGATCTGCAACTCGTGGAGCGAACTCAACAATTGCAACATCCATCTACGGACAGTAGCCGAGGCGGTCAAACGAGGTGTTTGGCAGGCCGGCGGATTGCCATTAGAGTTCCCCACCATTTCTCTGGGCGAGATGTTCATGGCGCCCACAACCATGATGTACCGCAATCTGATGGCGATGGACGTGGAGGAATCGATTCGTGCGAATCCAATCGACGGAGTCGTCCTGCTGTGTGGATGTGACAAAACAACCCCCGCACAACTGATGGGTTGCGCGAGCGCTGACCTGCCCGCAATCGTCGTGCCGGGCGGACCCATGCTAGCCGGGCAATGGCGTGGAAGAAGGTTGGGAGCGGGAACGGATGGACGAAAACTGTTCGATCTTTTCCGCTCGGGCAAGCTGAGCGAAGAAGAGCTGGATGAGATCGAAGGGGGCATCGCTAGGAGCGCCGGTCATTGCGGAGTCATGGGGACGGCTTCAACCATGACCAGCCTGGCCGAGGCGCTTGGGATGACCCTGACCGGAAGCGCGGCTATCCCTGCGGCGGATTCGAGGCGTCTTGCGATAGCCGAAGAGAGCGGAAAGCGCATTGTCCAAATGGTTCACGAGGACCTGCGGCCCAAGCAGATTATGACGCGGGAAGCACTCGAGAACGCAATCGCAGTAGATATGACACTGGGCGGTTCTACCAACGCCGTCGTGCATCTGCTCGCGATAGCGGGACGGCTCGGTGTCGCACTGACGCTCGACGACTTCGATGCCATCTCGCGAAAAACTCCCTATCTCACGAATGTGAAGCCGTCGGGCGAGTACCTTATGGAAGATTTTTTCTATGCCGGTGGCGTGCCGGCGGTCATGCGGGAGATTCTTCCGCTGTTGCACGGCGAAGTGCGAACAGTCACCGGCAAGACGGTTCGAGAGAACGTTGAGCACGCTGCTTGTTACAACCGCGAAGTAATCCGCGAACTCGCGCGGCCCTTGCATCCCGAAGGCGGAACAATCGTCTTGCGAGGCAACCTCGCGCCCGACGGAGCCGTGCTGAAGCAGACTGCGGCGTCTCCCCGCCTCTTGAAACATCGGGGCACGGCTTACGTATTTGAGAACTATGACGAGATGCGCGCAAACATCGATCGCGAAGACTTGCCGGTCACGCCGGATTCGGTGCTGGTGATGAAGAACGGAGGCCCGAAAGGCGCGCCCGGCTTTCCGGAGTGGGGGCACATCCCGCTGCCGCGTGTGTTGTTGAAGCAAGGTGTTGAAGATATCGTCCGAATCAGCGACGCGCGCATGAGCGGCACCAGCTTTGGAACGATTGTTCTCCACATTACGCCAGAGTCCGCTATTGGCGGGCCTCTTGGGTTAGTTCGAACCGGCGATGAAATAGAGCTGGATGCCGATGCACGACGGCTTGCCTTGTGCGTTGAAGAACAGGAGCTCACGAAGCGGCGAGCGAAGTTCGTTCCACCTGCTACGCAGTACCAGCGTGGTTATCAACGTCTGTTTCTGGAGCACGTGACCCAAGCCAATCTGGGCTGCGATTTTGACTTTCTGCAAGCCGAATACCAGAACTGGCTAGGTGCTCCCACCCGCAAGAACTAACTTTAAGAGCTCGACCAGCGGATTTTCGCGCCTTTACACATATCTACGGGCGATGAGCTATTTTGCGAGGACAATCCGTCCAGCTTCCGAGTGTCCCGTGATACGTCTTCTATCGGACAACAATCTTAATTCAAAGAGTAAACCCTACCGACTACCCGCGATTCATCGGTCCACATGCAAATTTGCCCGATACTCCGGCTCGTCGGTGGACGTTTATCATCGACGAGTCGTGCAGAACGCTCACCTCTGGGTTAGCCCCGTATTTTCAGTAAATCCAGATCGCCGGACGACAGCTGCTTAAGGTCGGCCGAATGGCGAATCATATCTGGATCTCTACGCAGTGCGAAGGTGGTGCGGCGAACCGTGGGCCCAGCACGGTACGGACTTGCTGTGCCGCCCATCACGAGCCTAACGGTCGCAACACCCTGTTTGTGAAGGCAGAGATTACCGGTTCTCAACCTGATTCTCCAATTGGACTCGTCACACTCAGGAGCACGGCCAGTAGGAGCACGCCGCATATGCCCTTTTTCTATTGCTGCTCCTCTCGGCGTTCCTCCTCCTCGGCCACTCCGGCGATGGTTCCGGTAAACCCGCCTGTGGCGACAAAAAGGACGGGGATATTGGGGTTATTCAAGGCGTCGGCCACCGGCACCGTCGTCTCGGTCAACGTAAGCATGCCGGACGCGTCCTTGAAACGGCCCGTTCCACCAGTGATTTTAAAAATCCTGGTACAGTGGGCCTCGAAAGCCGCGAAATCGATGCAATCGAATCCCTCTGTGAGCTTTACCTTCAATAGACTTTCGTCCCGGAAGCGAAATACGCCCGCGCCCGCGCCGGCCATGGTTTGAAAATAAACCTGATTTGCCGGGCAAACGCTGGACTGCTGCGGGAGAGTTTCGTCTGCCTCAACATTACGAAAGGTGAATCGGCCTAGCGTTCCGTTCCCGGCGAAATTGAATTCGTAGGTATGTGTGTTCGGAAACTGTAGATCGATCGCGCTGGGCCCCTCAGTTCCCGAATAGGTCATCTTTACGGGTTTTTCATGTGCGTAGACGCCCGCGACACCGAGATTGAGCATCAGCGCCATGGTTGCTATGTGTTTCATTTGTGACTCCTATCTTTTTTGGAGGAGACTTTGTTCTCCTCCGCCGGTACAGGCGGAAGGAGACGGTAAAAGCGGCCACTTTTCTGGTATATTTTTTGTGCCCATGGGGAACGGGCCATTCATCGACGCACGTTCTGCAGAGATCACCGATCTGTTGAAAGCCTGGGCCAGCGGTGACAAACTTGCGCTGGACCATTTGGCGGAGCACGTGTATCCCGAATTCCGCCGGATGGCCCGCCGGTATATGAAGAACGAGAGCCAGGGCAACACCCTTCAGGCGACCGCCGTTATCCACGAGGTCTATCTGCGTCTGGCAGAGGTAACCCATATCGAGTGGCAGGCCCGCGCACAGTTTTTTGCCATGGCCGCGCAGATGATGCGGCGCATTCTGGTGGACGCCGCTCGCGCTCGGGGTTCGAGTAAGCGAGGCGGAATAGCGCCCAAAATGAGCCTCGATGAAACCGCCGTCCTGTCCCCGGCGACGGACCGGTCCATCCTCGCTCTGGACGAGGCGTTGACAGCGTTCTCAGAAATGGCTCCGCGGCAGGCCAGGGTGGTCGAGCTGCGCTATTTCGGCGGATTGACGGAAGAGGAGATCGTCGCCGCTCTCGAAATTTCGCCGCGCACAGTCCGGCGCGATTGGGATCTCGCCAAGGCTTGGTTACTGCGGGAGTTAAGCCCTACAATGAGAGACCCCTCGGTACCGCAGCCATGACGGCGGAGCGTTTCCGGCAAATTGAGGAACTCTATCATGCGGCACGTGAAGGGACCGCGGAAGAGCGCGCGGCGCTGCTGGCGCAGACAGATCCCGAGTTGCGGCGCGAAGTAGAGTCGCTACTTTCGCCGCAGATCAGTGGCGAATTTCTGGATCGGCCTGCCATCCAGAATGCCCCGGACCTGCTCGACGATGCGACTTTCGACGGGCTGGCGGCGGGCGCGTGCCTTGGGCCCTATCGTATTGAAAGCAAGCTTGGCGAAGGAGGAATGGGCGAAGTCTTTCGCGCGATAGACACGCGCTTAGGCCGCGCTGTCGCCATCAAGATCGCTCATGAGCGGTTTAGTTCCGTTTTCGAGCGCGAAGGGCGCGCGATTTCGTCGCTCAATCACCCCCACATCTGCACGGTCTACGATGTTGGGCCGAACTACTTGGTCATGGAACTGGTGGAGGGAGAGACAATAGCGGCCCGGCTCAGGAGCGGACCTCTTCCAGTGAAGACCGCGCATCTGTATGCTTCTCAGATTGCCACTGCCCTGGCGGAGGCACACGGCAAGGGCATCATTCACCGCGATCTCAAGCCGGGTAACATCATGATCGCGAAGTCCGGAGTTAAGGTTCTGGATTTCGGACTGGCGAAATCGGGTACGGACGAATCGGCTACAGCCAGCCAAATGGTGATGGGCACGCCCGGCTACATAGCGCCGGAGCAACGGGACGGCAAACCGGCGGACGCACGCACGGATATCTACTCGTTCGGCTGCGTCCTTTATGAAATGCTGACCGGCGCACGCGTCGGGTCGCAGCGGAGGCGCATCCCCTCACGACGGCTGGAAAAAATCGTAAACCGCTGTCTCGAAGAGAATCCGGGACGCCGCTGGCAGTCGGCTGCCGAGTTGGAGCGGGAACTGGGTAAGGTCTCCACGTCAAAAACCGGCCGGTACGCCATTTCAGCCGCTGCCGCTATTCTCGCAGTTCTCGCTGTGGCCTACTCCTATCTCCACCATGCTCCGAGACTCGGGGACAAGGACACCATTATCCTAGCGGATTTCGATAATAAGACTGGCGATCCTGTTTTCGATGACACGCTGCGTCAGGGACTCTTTGTAGAGCTTCAACAGTCACCGTTCCTCGGCCTGATTTCCGACAGGCAGGTGCAGCAGACGCTGGCTCTGATGGGGCAGCCGAAAGAGGCTCGTTTGACCCCTGAGATTGCCGAGCAAGTCTGCGAGAGAAGGGACAGCACTGCCGTTTTAGAAGGGTCGATCGCGAGCGTTGGAAGCCAATATGTATTGGGCCTGCGAGCAAAGAACTGCAATACCGGGAATGTTCTGGATCAGGAGCAGATTGTGGCCGCGAGGAGAGAGGACGTGTTGAATTCCCTCAGCCAAATCGCACGAAAATTGAGAACGCGGCTAGGCGAATCGCAGGCCACCGTTGAGAAGCACTCGACACCGCTTGAAGAAGCGACCACACCATCGCTCGAAGCCCTGAAAGCCTACAGCACAGGTTTCAAGCTGGCCTTATCGTCGGGTTATGCCTCGGCCATACCCTTGTACCAGCGGGCTGTCCAAATCGATAAGCAATTTGCCATGGCGTACGCGAATATGGGACTCGCTTACAGCGGTGTTGGAGAGTCGGTGCTGTCATCTGAGAGCACCACACGAGCCTGGAAATTGCGGGACCGCGTCAGTGACCGGGAGAAGTTCTTTATCGACTTTACTTACCATCGACAGACGACGGGAAATCTGGAAAAGGCATTCGAAACCCTCGAATTGTGGGCACACACCTATCCTCGTGGGGCAGAACCCGACCCCCAGGATCTGCTAGGCGGACTTTCCTCGGCGGGAACGGGTCGCCTGGAAAGAGCGATCGAACAATCCCAAAAGAGCGTCGCGGCCAATCCCGACTTTGTCATCGGGTATACCAATCTGGCTCGCAACTATTTCCACGTGGACCAATTCGGCGAAGCCGAGAACGCCATTCGGCGAGCCGCAGCGCGCAAGTTGGAAATGCCGCCACTCCTGATATGCCGGTACAACATCGCATGGTTACACGGCGATGATCGGCAGATGCACCAGACAGTAGCGATGGCCAAGGATAAGCGTGGGGCGGAACACTGGGTAGCGAACTCGGAGGCTCTTGCTCTGGCCCATGCCGGCCAGCTGCAAAACGCCCGGCGGGCATTCAACCGGGCGGTGGATCTGGCCCTCCAGCAGGGGCAACGTGAAGCAGCGGCGACCTACCGGTCTACCGCGGCGGTGTGGGAAGCGCTTTATGGAAATGCTGCCGAAGCGAAAAAGAACGCTATGGCTGCCCTCGCGCTTGCTAACGGCCGAGATGTCGAATATGCTGCTGCCCTTGCTCTGGGATTTGCAGGCGATGCGCCTCGATCCGAAGCGCTCGCCGGTGATCTCGATAAGCGTTTCCCAGAGGATACGTTTGCCCAATTTACCTACGTCCCGGTACTTCGCGCGCTATCCAAACTTGAGGCCCGGCCTACAGAGAGTCTGGAGCACCTCCAAATTACCCTGCGCTATGAGTTGGCTCCGAACGGGCTCAACTTCAATTTCTACCTAGGCGGTCTGCACTCGGCCTATATACGAGGCCAGGCCTTCATTGGGGCGCATCGTTATGCGGAAGCAGCAGCCGAGTTTCAGAAGATCCTCGATCATCGCGGCATCGTAGGCATGGATCCTATCGGCGCGCTGGCGCACTTGCAACTGGCCAGAGCGTACATTTCATCGGGAGACAGCACCAAGGCGAAAAGTGCGTACCAGGCTTTCCTCACGCTCTGGAAGGACGCCGACGTCGACATCCCGATTCTTAAGCAAGCCAAGGCGGAATACGCCAAGCTGCAGTGAACGCGATTTGAGGGCGCAACGCCGCATAAACCACTTTGCCCGTTAGTTGCTGATGCGAGGAGGCGGTCGCCGCGCGCGGCCCTAAACGGATACCCCCCTGTGCTTCGACGTGCCCGCTTGATCTTGGGCGGTTGGTCGGTAACCCGGGAAACAATCTGCCTTAACTTGATACTTATGGGGCGCCCCGCAGCGGCATTACGCTTCGTCCGGTTCGCCCTCAGGCGTCGGGAGCACGTCGTCGTTGCTGGCGAACCATACATAGAGTGTCGGCAGAAGAAATACGCCCAAAAGCAAAGCAGCCACCAAACCACCGACGATTACGATCGCGAAGGGACGCTGGGAATCCGATCCGATGCCGCGGGAAAGCGCGGCGGGAAGCAGGCCTACGCTCGCCACCAACATGGTCATCATGATGGGCCGCAGCCGGCGAACGGAGCCACTGATCGCGGCGTCCATGATCGTCTCTCCCCGAACGCGAAGCTGGTTGATGTACTCGAGCATAATGACCCCGGTCTGCACCGAAACCCCGAACAGTGCGAGGAAGCCCACTCCTGATGAAACGCTGATGTGCGTTCCTGTTATCAGGAGTGCCAATAAGCCGCCTATCGGCGCCATGGCGACATTGGCCATAATGAGAAGCACCCACTTCACCGAATTGAACATCGTGTAGAGGATCATGCAAATAACGACCAGCGTGAGCGGCACAACGATCGCCAGCCGCTTTTGAGAACGCTTGGCGCTTTCGTATTCGCCGGCCCAATCGATTTTATAGCCTACGGGTAGTTTGACCTGCTTTGAAACCTTGCTGATAGCTTCTTCGACGCCGCTGCCGAGGTCCCGGCCCACGATGCTGTATTTCAATGCGACGTAGCGCGAGTTTGCTTCCCGATAGATCTCCGATGCTCCGTCGAGCACACGAACATCGCATATTTGCGATAGAGCGACACGCTCACCGGATGGGTCCAGGAGACGAACGTTTTTCACTTCCTCCATGGTGCTGCGGAACGGAACGTCGTAACGCACGACCATGTCGTAGCGCTGCTCGCCCTGGAGTACCTGGCCGACCGCCTTTCCTGCAACAGCAGTTTCTACGGCATCCTGGACATCGGCAACGTTGAGCCCGTAACGCGCTGCCTTTTTGCGATCGATTTTGAACTGCAGGTTGGGCTGACCAATTACACGAAAAAGACCAAGATCGGCGACACCGCGGACCGTGCGCATGACGTTGACAATCTCTTGACCTTTGCTCTCGAGAACCTTGAGGTCATCACCGTAGATCTTGATTGCGAGTTGGCCCTTGACGCCGCTCACAGCCTCTTCCATGTTGTCGGCTATGGGCTGTGAAAAATTCCAGAGCGCGCCCGGGATCTTCTCGAGTTCGCGATCCATAGCGGCAACCAGCTCTTCCTTGTCCTGATTGAACACAGGACGCCACTTGTCTTTCGGCTTGAGGTCGATGAAGTATTCGGTGTTGAAGAAGCCGGTTGTGTCGGTCCCGTCATCCGGGCGGCCAATCTGAGAAACCACTTGCGTGACTTCCGGGAAAGATGCCATAACCACTCGCGCCCGATTCATGATTTCGGTTCCCGAGGTGGGGCCGGTGCTAGGAGCGAGCGTCGCCCGAGCCCAGATGGCGCCTTCATCGAGGTGCGGCAGAAACTCTGAACCGATAATTCCGCTCATCATCATCCAGATGGAGGCGCCAAATGCTGCAGCCGCAATTCCGGCTGTGATCCAGCGAAAACGAATCGCGCGATGCAACACCCGAAGATAACCGGCGGAGAGAGCAGTCATGATCGGATTGCGCCATTCGCTAACCTGCTTGCGAAAGAGCAAGCTGCACAGCACGGGAGCAATCAGCATGGAAAAGATTAAAGCCCCGAGAAGAGCGAACGACACAGTCCATGCCATCGGCTTAAAGAGACGGCCTTCAACACGCTGCAGAGTAAAAATCGGGAGATAGGCCGTGATGATAATTCCAATGGAATAAAATACCGGCCTTTGGACTTCGTGCGCGGCCTCCCGGATCGACGCGATTCCCGGTTTGCCGTCGCCATTATGCCGTCCGAGATAGCGAATGATGTTCTCCACCATGACCACGGCGCCTTCAACCACCATCCCGAAATCGAGAGCGCCGAGCGAAAGGAGATTAGCAGGTATTTTATTCAGATCGAGACAGATTGACGCGAAGAGCAGCGAGAATGGAATCGTTAGGGCCACGATGAACGCGCCGCGGATATTGCCGAGAAAAATAAAAAGGATAACCGCGACCAGGATGATTCCTTCTGTCAGGTTATGGAGAACAGTGTGGGTAGTGTAGTGGAGCAGATCGCTCCGGTCGAGGTGCGGAACAATCTTAACTCCGGGCGGCAGTAGATGCTCATTGAGTTCCTTCACTTTCTCGTGAATGCCAGCCAAAGTAGATTCGGATTCGGCGCCCTTGCGCAAGAGCACAATCCCTTCTACTACGTCCCCGTAGTCCACCACTTTGCCATCGCTGCGATGAATGGCCTTGGCGATCTTCCCGAGGCGGATACGGGGTCCCTGGAGCACAGTGGCGATGTCCTTGACTCGAACCGGTGTGCCGTTCTGGGCCTTTATAACGGTTTGTTCGATGTCGTTGACGTCATCTACCAGCCCGATTGCCCGGACGTTGATTTGCTGCATCCCCGCTTCGAGAAAACTGCCACCGGCATTGACGTTGTTGTTCGCCAACTGCTGTTCGACCTGGCTGATACTGAGCCCGTAAGAGATCAGCTTGTCCGGGTCGATGCGCACCTGATATTCGCGGGTGATACCCCCGAAACTGCTCACGTCAACGACGTTGGGAACGGATTTGAACTGCTTTTCAAGTGTCCAATCCTCCAAAGATTTAAGAGCCATCACGTCGTAGCTGGGATTGGTGCTGTGGAGGGTGTACCAGTAGATCTGGCCTACCGGGCTGTAATCGGATCCAATTTGAGGCTGCAAGCCGGCCGGGAGATTGACCTCAGAAAGCCGTTCGAGCACCTTTTGACGATTCCAGTCGTTAGCCGACTCATCATCGAAGATCAAACTAAGGCTGGAGAGGCCAAAAATCGAAATGGATCGCAAATGCTCGAGGTGAGGAATCCCGTTCACCGCTATCTCGAGGGGAATGGTCACCTGCTGCTCGACCTCTTCGGCCGCTCGCCCAGGCCACTGGGTGATGACCTGCACGTAGTTATTGGCAACGTCGGGATAGGCTTCGACTGGTAGATTGTGGAACGAAATCCCGCCCCAGACGAGGAGAAGGGTTGCGCTCAGCACAATCAGAAATCGATTGTTGAGAGCAAAATCGACCAGAGCACGAATCATTTAGCGATGATTCATCCAACTTATCACCGTAGGAATACGGAGCACTGTAAAGTAAACTTAATTACCCAGGAGAACTGCTATCTTCCTAAGCGGTTCTAGCTAGATTTGCTGTCCCGCGCTTGCTTTACCATGCCGATGAAACGACGGGATAATTCGTGAATCCAGTCTGCATTCCTGGAGTGAACCGCTTCGGGAGGAAGCAGGTCATGACCGATACCGAGTGCATCGGCTCCAGCGCGAACATATTGTGACGCGGTCTGTTGCGTCACGCCGCCGGAGGCGATCAAGCGCACATCTGGAAAAGGACCTCTAAGAGCCCGAATGTAACTAGGGCCGCCAACACTCGAGCACGGGAATATCTTGATTAACGCAGCTCCGGCTCGCTTCGCCATCATCACTTCGCTCGGCGTGAGGGCGCCAGGGATCATCGCAATATCGTGCTGTCGCGCAAACTGAACAAGCTCGGGATCAAGTCCAGTGCTAGTGATAAAGGAGGCGCCAACATCGAGGCAAGCTCGCGCCATATCGAGATCGAGGACAGTTCCTGCCCCAACAATAACGTGAGAACTCGCTCTCATCAGCTGCGAGATTACTTCGACTGCTCGAGGCGTCGTCATCGTAATCTCAACGACAGGGATACCGCTGCTGAAAACTGCTTCGGATGCGAACAGAGCGTCAGCAGCGCACGGTACACGAATGGCCGGAATAATCCCGACCTCCTCGATGGTGGCGAGCATCTCCTGTTTCGTCATCGCTTCGCGATTTTACTTCACTCCGCCTTATCAAGGCACAGATCTTGCTTTGCAATGTTCCAAATTTGGAAGAAACCGGTCAGGCTGCAGTCAGGGTATCTACTGTGATGGGCCGCTTGGATTCGAACGCTGTAATAGCGTCACTCTGCTGAAGAATATAGCCCAGCTCATCGACGCCCTCCAACATACAGGTTTTCGCAAACTCGTCTATCGGGAAGATAACGAACGAACCGTCAGGTAATGTAAGTTTCTGCTCGGCTAGATCGACTGTTACCGACGCTGCCGGATCTGAATTGACCGCTAAGAACAGAGCTTGATGCGCTTCGGGCGGAACGGCAATCGGTAAAAGAGAGTTCTTCAGGGCGTTGCCTCGAAAGATATCCGCGAACGAGGTACTGATCACAGCTCGAAAGCCGTATTGGATCAGCGCCCAGGGCGCGTGTTCGCGCGAACTGCCACAACCGAAGTTGTCGCCCGCCAGCAGAACTTTCGCCGAGCGCCCTTCAGGACGATTAAGAAGGAAATCCGGTTTCGGATCACCGTTCTCTTCGTACCGCCAATCGAAGAAAAGCTGATCGCCCAGGCCCGTTTTGGAAATGGTCTTCAGAAAGCGCGCGGGAATGATCTGGTCGGTATCGATGTTATCGATCGGCAAAGGAGCCACGCGGCTCGTGAACGTTGTGAACTTATGCATGGTTGTTCCCTAGCCTTAAAGCAGCGTTCGTACATCGGTTACGACGCCGGTGATTGCAGCTGCCGCGGCAGTCAGAGGGCTGGCCAGGAATGTGCGTCCGCCCTTGCCTTGACGTCCTTCAAAGTTACGATTACTGGTCGAAACGCTGTACTCGCCTGGATGGAGCTGATCGCCATTCATGGCAATGCACATCGAGCAGCCTGCTTCTCGCCAGTCGGCGCCGGCATTGATGAAAATTGCGTCCAGTCCTTCAGCATGGGCTTGCTCTTTCACTTGTTGCGAGCCGGGAACGACCATCACCCGGACGTTCGGGCTGACCTTTCTTCCTTTGAAGATCTCCGCCGCGGCCCGAAGATCCGAGATACGGGCGTTCGTGCAACTGCCAATAAAAACAACGTTGACGCGATGCCCAAGCAGCGGCTTACCTGAGGGCAGATCCATATAGCGCAAAGCTTTGTCGAGTGAATCGCGTTCGAGCGGATCGGAAAGCCGGGCCGGATCTGGAACCGGAGCTGTGATCGGAATGCCCATGCCCGGGTTAGTGCCGAACGTGATCATTGGCTCAAGGGCGCTGGCGTCGATATCGATACGCTTGTCGAACGATGCGCCATCATCGGTCGGCAGCTGCCGCCAAAGTCCGAGAGCCCGCTCCCAATCTGCACCCTTCGGAGCCGCAGGTCGGCCGGCCAAATACTGGTACGTGGTGTCGTCCGGTGCAACGAGGCCCGCTCGCGCACCTGCCTCGATGGACATGTTACAGATCGTCATACGCTCTTCCATGGAGAGCCCACGAATTGTCGATCCGGAATACTCGAACACACAGCCCGTGCCACCTCCGATCCCAATGCGCGAAATCAGATTCAAGATGATGTCTTTCGCACCGACTCCGTTCTTTAAGGTGCCTTCTACTCGAACTTCATAGGTCTTAGACGGCGTTTGCAATAGACACTGAGTGGCCAGAACGTGCTCGACCTGGCTGGTTCCAATTCCAAATGCAAGTGCTCCGAAGGCGCCGTGTGTAGCGGTGTGGCTGTCACCGCAAACTACGGTCATGCCAGGCTGCGTGAGACCCTGCTCCGGACCGATTATGTGTACGATGCCTTGCTTCTGATTCTGCGGACCATAAAAGGGAATACCGAAATGCCGGCAGTTCTTATCGAACGCAATGATTTGCGCTTCCGCGACTTTGTCCAGGATCGGTAAATAGCGTGGATGCGTCGGAATGCTGTGATCTGTTGTCCCCAGCGTCAGATCCGGCCGACGCACTTTGAGCCCACGCTCCCGCAGCCCGGAAAAGGCCTGGGGAGAAGTCACTTCATGAACAAGATGCAGATCGATATAGAGGAGCGTGGGCGCGCCCTCCCGCTCCGCTACTATGTGATTGCTCCAAACTTTCTCAATGATGGTGCGCGGCTTCGTCGCCTTGCCGTTCTGATGTGACATCTTACTTTGCCTTCTTAATAACTCTAATGTGCTGCCTGCTTGGTTATGGCTTCACAGACCGCGTCACCCACTTCATTCGTGGAAGCAGCTTTGCCCTTCGGTTTCAGATCGGCGGTTACGCGCCCGCTATCCAAAACTTTCTCGACCGCCGCGTAAACTGCTTGCGCCTCGTTTGTTAACCCGAAACTGTATTCGAGCATCGCGCCCACAGAGCCGATAGCTCCAAAAGGATTCGCCTTGTTTTGCCCTGCGATGTCAGGCGCCGAACCATGTACCGGTTCGTAAAGCCCAACCCATGCTCCCGAAGGCCGCTTCGGTCCGATTGAGGCGGACGGCAACATTCCAATCGACCCGGCCAGAACGGCTCCTTCATCGCTTAGGATATCGCCAAACAGGTTCTCTGTCAGGACGATATCGAAACGCTTGGGACTCAGCACCAGCTGCATCGCGCAGTTGTCCACCAGCACGTGATCGAGAGCTATATCTGAATACTGCCTCGAGATCTCGGTGATAACCCTCCGCCAAAGCTGAGAGTTCTCGAGCACGTTCGATTTGTCCACGCTCGTAACTTTCTTACGCCGTTTGCCCGCAAGCTGGAACGCCATGTGACCGATCCGCTCGATCTCACGCCGAGTGTACGCCATCGTGTTGACCGCTCGTTCGTCGTCACCGGAGCCGCTTATCCCCCTCGGCGTCCCATAATAAAGTCCCCCAGTAAGCTCGCGGACGATGATCATATCCGTGCCATCCACCAATTCGTTCTTTAGCGGGGACGAGTCGATCAGCGCACGATAAGATCGCACCGGACGTAAATTCGCGTAGACACCCAGAGCTTTCCGAATGCCAAGTAACCCCCGCTCCGGACGTTTCTCGGGAGGTGCGTTATCGAATTCGGGCAGTCCGACTGCGCCCATCAAAGTGGCATCCGCTTCGGATGCCAGCTTCTGCGTTTCGGCCGGAAACGGATCGCCGGTTTCTTTGATTGCTATCCCGCCCAGCAGTCCTTCACTCAAAGAAAGATCATGCCCGAACGAAGAGGCCACTGCGCGCAGCACTTTTACCGCTTCATGCGTCACTTCTACGCCGATTCCATCGCCCGGCAACAGCAGAATCTTTAGCTCCATTACTGGCTGTTCACCGCGACTGCTTCTCCCACCCGGAGCTTGCCGATCACCAACTCGATGAGTGCCTTGATTTCGTCGTTCCGAAGACCTTTTTTAGTGTCCGCCTTGTGCGTGAATTGCCGATAGACCTCCTCCAACTCTTCCCGTGAAAGCTCGAACCCTAAATCCTCACAGCGTTGTTTCAGAGCATGCCTCCCGCTGTGTTTTCCCAGCACGATGCGAGTCTTAGGCACCCCCACACTCGCTGGATCGATAATTTCGTAAGTTGTAGGCTCCTTGAGATAGCCGTCCTGGTGAATACCGGCCTCGTGTGCAAACGCGTTCTCGCCCACAATGGCTTTGTTCGGCTGCGGCCCGAAAGTAATGAATTGGGTGAGCGTCTGGCTCGCGTGAAACAGCTTTTCAGAATTGATCTTCGTCTCAAAAGGAAGCCGGTCATGGCGCGTCTTCATAGCCATCACGACTTCTTCCAAAGCGGCGTTGCCCGCCCGCTCCCCAATCCCATTTATCGTGCATTCGATCTGCCGAGCGCCTGCCTTTACAGCAGCCAGGGAATTCGCAACAGCCAGACCGAGATCGTCATGGCAATGAACACTGACAATCGCGCGGTCGCCGAGAAGCTTGGCTATCCTCCCAATCAGTTCGCCGTACTCGTCCGGCGTCGAGTATCCTACTGTGTCCGGTAAGTTGACAGTTCGCGCGCCAGCTTCCACAACCGCCTTACAGACTTGCTCAAGGTAATCGATATCGGTACGTGTCGCGTCTTCTGCCGAGAACTCCACATCGTCCGTATAGCTCCGGGCAAGCGCCACCGCCGCAACAGCAGCATCCAAAACTTCCTGCCTCGACTTCCGAAGCTTGTATTTCAAATGAATGTCACTTGTCGCAATGAACGTGTGAATCCGCGGCCGCTTCGCGTGTTCAAGAGCTTTCGCCGCGCGTTCGACATCCAGCGTACATGCGCGCGCAAGCGCCGCCACCTGAACCCACGGAAACTGACGGCTGATCGCGTCCACCGCTTCGAAGTCGCCTTCTGAAGCTATTGGAAATCCTGCCTCTAGAATGTCTACGCCCAAATCGACCAATGCTGTCGCCATCGTGAGTTTTTCAATGATGGTCATACTACAGCCCGGCGACTGTTCACCGTCGCGTAATGTAGTGTCAAAAACGTAGACTCTGCTCATGACAGCTCCTTACCTTACAACTCCCTCATGCTAAATTAGCCCAGCCGATTATGCAAATTTATAGTGTTGCTGAGTCGTATTAGATATAATGATGTCATAAACGCCTTTTCGGAGAGGGCGTTATGGAACTATACCCTTTAAAGGTCTTCTTAACCGTCGCCACCGAGCGAAGCTTCTCTCGTGCTGGCGAAAAGCTGCTGCGTACCCAACCGGCAATCTCGATTGCAATCCAACGCCTCGAAAGTGATCTGAAGGAAAAGCTCATCGATCGATCCGGTCGTGAACTCTTGCTTACGGACGCTGGTCGGGTTGTGCTCGAGTATGCCCGTCGCTTCCAACACCTCGAGTCCGATCTGGAAAACTCACTTCGTGAATTAAAAGACAACTATGCGGGCCGCCTCTCTATAGGTGCGAATGAGTCTATGGCGTTGTATCTCATTCAGCACATCGCCCGCTATCGTCGTTTATTTCCTAAAGTGAAGATACAGGTTCGGCGTTCGGAATCGAGCAAGATACCTTCGCAGTTGCTCGACGGAGAACTCGAGCTCGGAGTGATCAGCTATGATCCTGCCGACGATCACTTGCTCTCGGACGTTATCTACACGGACCGCCTCGCGCTGATCGTTTCACCCCAACACAGATTTGCGAATCGCTCCGAGATTTCCATCGCCGAGCTGGACATGGAAACTTTCATCGCGCACAACGTTCTCTCTCCCTATCGTGAAGCGGTGCTGCGCGAATTTCAACGATACAAAGTGCCCTTGAATATGGATGTCGAGATGCCGACCGTGGAAACGATTCGCAAACTCGTGCAAGGAAACGAGGGTGTCGCTTTTCTTCCGCGAATCTGCGTCGAGCAGGAGATCCGCCAAGACGTGCTTCGCGAAATCAAAGTGAAGGAATTAAATCTCGAGCGCAAGATTCGCCTGGTCTATCCTGCCCGTCGCGCACTGAGCCACGCAGCCAAAGCCTTCCTCGACTTGGTGAAACGTACTGGCGCGGAGTCGGATCCCCTTCAAGAATCGGCGTGAGCCTCGCTGGCGAACATCCAAATAAGAATTCGATTGCAGTCGCAGGCGGTGGCCTCATCGGTCTATCGATCGCTTGGCGGCTTGCCCAGCAGGGATTCCGAGTTGTCCTTTTCGACCAGGGCCAAATTGGCGCGGAAGCAAGTTGGGCAGGTGCCGGTATGCTCGCGCCGGGCGGCGAGATGGACGCTCCGTCGGCTCTTGCAATCCTGGCTTTAGAATCTCGCAACATATACGCCTCATTCGTTCGAGAGATCGAAAACATGGCCAAGCTAGCCATCGACTACCAGGAATGCGGGGCGCTGGAGCTGGCCTACACTCACGCGGAATGGACAAATCTCCAGGCGAAAGCAAACCGGCAGGCGGCGGATCTCGGAATCGACTCGAAGGTCGTCAAAGAAGCGCAGCTTGCCGCCTTTTGGCCCAGGATCAATCGCCAGCACCTCGCGGGCGCTCTCTTCTACCCGCAAGATGCAATCGTTAATCCCCGCGAGCTGATACTTGCCTTATCCGCTGCATGTCGTCAACTCGGGGTTGACTTACAGCAAAATTGCCCCGTCCAATCCGCCGCGATAGCGGATGACCGTGTCACGCTCAACACCTGCCGCGGTAAAGAAATTTTCCGCGCTCTCGTAATCGCCGCAGGTGCTTGGAGCGGTTCCATTTCGGTTGAGAACGTTCCGCCTCTCCCGCCATCGGCCCCCGTCAAGGGGCACCTGATCGGCTACCATCAACCCGACCAGACCTGCAACACAATCATCCGGCATGGTCACACGTACCTGCTTCAGCGCGCGAACGGGCTCCTGATAGCCGGAGCATCCGTCGAACATGTCGGTTGGAACCGTGGCATAGAGCCGGAAATTGCTGCGTCTCTGGCGCAGCAAGCCGGATTGGTCCTTCCCCACCTGGCCGAGACCAGCCCTTCCGAAATCTGGACCGGCTTTCGGCCCGGCAGCGATGAACTCCATATCGGCCGCTGGCACTCCGCCCGTCTTTACCTCGCTTACGGCCACTATCGCAACGGCATCCTGCTCGCGCCGATTACGGCCCAGAACGTTGTACGCGAGATTACCGCCAGTTTGCAAACGCAGTAGCACGCTTGTCCCGAAGATCCCCGACCAGCGTTCGAACCCGGCTCCGCCTCTTCAGCAGCTTCTCGAGCATCTGCTCAAGCTCATCCTCGTCGTTATCGAGCCACTGCCGGGGAATCTCTTTCCACGCCGAGTCAACTACCTCTACCGGAAAGTCCTCGATCATCTCGATCCAGGGCTGAAAGGATTCGAGCGACCGCACTTCGTCGTAGACTGACGTCCGAAAGTACAGGCCTTGTAAAGGCGTGTCCTGGAACTCCCACTCCGCTCCGTTAAAGGCGTATCCGTGATCGATCATCTGGGCGAAGAAGCCTACACGCGCCGGAGCTTCGCCCTTGAGCGGCGTCCAAGTCTTTGCCCGAGCACGAAAGAATACCGCCTGCCGCGAATCGGTGTTGCCGACCCATTTATCGAATACCAGCGTTCCAAGAAAGTCACAGCGATTCTCTATCTTGAACAGAAGCTTGTCGGGCAAAAAATCGTAAATAGCCACTCGCTCGGGGTTCACCGCTAAACGAGAGCCAAAATGAACGCCGGGCGGTATTGGCTCCCGTCTCGCCCCGATTGAAAGATAGAGCTCCGGATTCGCCTCGATAAAATCTGCAGTGAGTTCTATCAACGCCGTTTCAGGCACATGTATCTGCAGATAGCGCAAGAAACCGGAGGCAAGCCATTCGTTGATCAGAATGCGCCGATGCTGCGGATTATTCGTGAACTTGACTACGTAAAAAGCGCCGTCCTCGGCCTCCATCAGCTGGGCTTGAGCACCGCCGCGCATTCTTCGAATCACTTTGCGCGCGCGTATCGCCATCTCGAGTAACAGGCGCCAGGCTCGCGAGTCGACAGGCGTGCGAATGCGAGAATCAGGCTAGTTCTACTTTTGGATAACAAGGAGACGTGCCAGCAAATGGCGGAAGAAATCTCGGAAAACCAGCGCCACCCGACAAACCCGGACGAAATCGCGCTCGAATTGATGAAGTTCATTACTGTAACGACAGGTTACGGCAAAGGGACATCCACAGCGGGATTCGGTGGAAAGGTTCCACGCTCAGCCGAAGAGTACGCCGATTCTCTTCTCGAGTTGTTCGAGCGTTGCCGTTCGGTTGTCCGCAAGACGTCCAAATAGCCGATTAAGCAGACCTCTGCCCGGGCAGCTTACTCTAAGCACCGACTGAGCCGCTGCCCGGCTAATCTCCTAACGTCTGCCCCTTGAGCTACCCTTCGTTGCAGCCTTCTTAGCTCCGGATCTGCCTGGAGCCGTCTTCTTCGCAGGCGCCTTCTTCGCAGCGGTCTTCTTTGCCGCAGCCTTTTTCGGAGCGGCCTTCTTCGCGGCAGCTTTCTTCGGCGAAGCCTTCTTAGCCGCAGCTTTCTTCGGCGCTACCTTCTTAGCGCTCTTCTTGGACGGGCTGCTCTTCTGCGGCGCTTTCGAACTGGCTTTTTTCGCGCCCCCGCTCTTCTTTCCCGGGGAAGATTTTCGAGGAGTTGCTTCCTCCTCTAATTCAATTCCTCGCTTCCGGAGTATGTCTTCGACTTCCTCGTTCCCGTCGTCCTCAATTTCGCTTGCGGACTTGCTTGTCGGCTTCTCGCTCTCTTCTGCAAAGGAGGTTTCCGGCTTTGTCGGTCTATGCTCCTGACTTGCACCGTGCCTGCTTGCCGGCTTGGCTGCTGCCGGTGTCTTCGTCGCAGAAGTCTTTTCGTCTAGCTCTTCATCCCCCTCGTCCTTATCGTCGGATCCATATTCATGCTTGTCCGACTCGAGCTCAATGTGCTCGTCTTCATAGTCGAAATCGTCCTCTTGCTTGTCTGCCGTCAACCGGTACTCGAGACTCACGCACCCTCCTTCTCGCACATCCCTACTATGCATCCAGATGATGTGAGAAGCAAAATAATTACACAAAGCCTAGCTGAAATAAAGTCGGGCGCGCAAATGAAAAGCCCGAGCTACACGCTCGGGCCCTCTGCAGTACGCAAGCTGATCCAGCTGATTAGCGCATCAGACTTGCTGTTCGAACCGCTGCTTTCCGGTGTAGAATCCTTGCTGGCACACGGCCTGAGGCCGCCACATGAGTGCTGCGCGATGCCGAACCATGCGACAGTGAACTTCGCGAAAGTGAACTGCGGCGAGTCCCCGCGCTAAAAAAGGTACGCGATCGGCTATGTGAAAATCGCAAGCTCTTTCGCGCCGGTTGAGCATCTTCGTGATACACAGCGGGAATCAAAAGTACATCGCCGGTCTCGAGCGAGTCTGCGCTTGCGTTAACCGCTACAATTCGATCGGCAGTCAAGTGATAGGATCTCGCGATCGCTTCAAGCGTATCGCCGGTCTCTACATGATGCAGCCGCCAGGCATTGCGCTTCTCGGCGGGCACGGTCTCGAGCGCAGCCTCGGCTGTTTGGCCCGACCCCTTTGGAACGTGCACCTGGAAACCAGCCGGTACAACCTTCCTCAACAGCGCTGGATTAAGATCTCGAACTACCGATAGTGGCTGTAGGGTGGCATCCGCCACCAGATCCAGGCTTGTACTAGCCGTTAGTTGAATGGAGTCGTACTCGACCGGCGGATCTATGTCGATGCTCTCTAAGCCATAGTCCTTCGGGTTCTTCGCCATAATCGTCATCGCAACGATGATCGGAACGTAGTTCGACGTCTCTCTCGGAAGCGCGTGCCGCTTCAATAGCTCCCAATAGTCCGCATAGCCGGTCCGTTCGATCGCTCGATCGACAGCGCCCTCTCCGCAGTTGTATGCCGCCATGGCCAGATACCAGTCGCCGTAGCGCGTATGAAGATCTCTCAAATATTTCGCCGCCGCCCGGGTAGCCTTTTCAGGATCCAGCCGTTCATCGAAAGTCGACGTGCGTACCAGGTCATAACGCGAGCCGGTTCCCGAGATGAACTGCCACATGCCCACAGCCGCCTTGTTCGACACTGCGCGCGGCAGGAATCCGGATTCCGCCTGCGCTAAATAAATGAGCTCCTGCGGAACGCCTTCTTCCGCAAACACCCGCTCGATTAACGGTCGGTACTGGCCGGCTCGCCTGAAGCCCGCAAGAAGAATGCTGCGCCCTTTTTCGGTCGAGAAAAAGTGAACATAGCTCAAAACAGGATCCGAAAGCTCCAACGGAATACCTGATGTTGTCTGGCCTAATTCGGTCTTGAGCTTGGGTGCCAGGGTCTCGTCGACCGGAAAGGTCATATGGCTGACCTCGTCGATAGGAGCCTTATCGAATACCACCGCTGCTTCTTCCTGTTGTCCTGCGCCCATCTTTTCCACATCGAAGCGATAGATCAGATCGCACATCTCATCCATTCGCCGCTCTATCTCGCGTCGATCCGGGCTCGAGTCGGGAGCAGATAACAGCACATTTACTGCTGCATCGAACTCGCGTCGAGCGCCCGCCACATCCCCCTGGAAGTAGTCCTGACGGCCGGCGTTTAGATGAGCATCGGCTTTCCTGAATAAGGCTTCGGTAGCCGGATTTACAGATTTGGCCGAGTGACTGTCCCCCATGGGATCCGTCGAACCGTAAGCGCTTCCGGGATTGCCCCCAACGCTGTTGCTAATTTCGGCCGCACTCCCATTTAGACCGGCTTCGCTCGCCTGGCAGATTTCAATTGCACCGCCCGTAAGCAAAACCAACCCAGCAACGATCAAGCTAGATCTCGGCATCATTCGATAAACGTAATTTATACTTTAACCTATCTGTAAGAGAAATATCACTGTAACCCAGTCCGTCCATCGGGTCAATACGCAAGTTCCAGTGACAGCCTCTACACACAGTACTTTCCACCAAGCAAGCGCTGTTCCATAAGAGGTGGACCCTAACCTACGCGCATTCAATTCGGAATGGAAGGCTCCTTCCTGACATGCAGGGGCGCAAGCCTTCCGTTCGCGTCTTGAGGATAGTGCCGGAAAAGGGCCGCCTGTCTCGGCTGTTTCTGAATGTCCTAGGAACGCCCTGGGACCGGCGCACTTCCGCGGCTGGTGATAATGCGATCGATCATGCCGTATTGCAGCGCAGCATCGGGCTCCAAAATGTAATCCCTGTCGACATCCCTTGCAATCTTCTCTACCGGCTGCCCGGTCGCATCTGCGAGTATCTCGTTCAGAGACTGACGCATGCGCAGAATCTCTCTCGCGTAAATGTCGATGTCGGCAGCTTGACCCCCAAGGCCACTCATCGAGGGTTGATGAATCAGAATGCGAGAGTTCGGAAGGCTGAATCGCTTTCCCTTTGTTCCGCAGGCCAGCAGTACCGCAGCCATGGACGCAGCTTGCCCCAGGCAATATGTCACAATGTCCGGCTCAACGAGGCGCATCGTATCCAGGATGGCCAGTCCGGCAGTAATCGAACCGCCAGGAGAATTAATGTAAAGAGAAATGTCCCGCTCCGGATCTTCTGCGGCCAAAAATAGCATTTGGGCCATGATCAAATTAGCTACATTGTCATCGATCGGCGTGCCGAGAAAGATAATATTCTCTTTCAGCAGACGGGAGTAGATATCATACGCGCGTTCTCCCCTTGAAGTCTGCTCGACAACCATCGGCACGAGTACTGAATTGTGCATCCAAGCTCCTTTGATGCAACGCCTTGCGTCCTTTGCGGAAGAAGCGTGGCGGCAACTCCATGATATAGGATGGCCGGATTCGATGTCCTTTGATCCGAATTTCCTAAACCGTATCCGGGCGGCTGCGATAGTAAAAGGAGTATCCCGTTTTGTTGAAAGTTTTTAGAACCAGTACAATTTCGCCTCCTTCGACTGAATTTTGCCATTGAGACGCTAACGTTTTGCCGTTTTGCAGACGATGAGGTTTATAGCGAGGCAAGATTTCTAGCTGGTATGCGAGTGCTGATAGCAGACGATAGTGCGCCGTCCCGCGCAATGCTCCGAAATGCCGTATTAAGTTGGGGCTATGAGGTGGTCATGGCGGAACATGGCGCTCAAGCTTGGGAGATACTGGCCCAGCCGGATCCGCCCCCAATGGCTATCCTCGATTGGGTCATGCCAGGCTTTACGGGCCCGGAAATCTGCAAGAAGGTAAGGGACATACACCGGGAGCCGTATACCTATATTCTGCTGCTCACATCGAAAAACACAAAAGGCGAAACCGTTGAGGGCTTCGAATCCGGGGCCGACGACTATATTGTGAAGCCTTTCGATGCCCACGAACTGAAAAGCAGACTTCGGGTCGGTCAACGGATCGTCGACCTGCAAATGCATCTACTCGCCGCTCGCGAAGAACTCCGCGACCGCGCGAACAAAGACTTGTTGACGATGCTTCCAAATAGGTCTGCCATCGCGGTCGCGCTCGATCAGGAAGTTTACCGCTGCCATCGTGACCACCGCACCGTCGGCATCGTCCTACTCGACATCGATCACTTCAAGAAGATCAACGACTCCTATGGACACTTTGCAGGCGACGCAGTACTGCGCGAAGCCGCCGCCCGTCTCCGGGGGAGTATGCGGCCTTATGATCAAGTCGGCCGCTACGGTGGCGAAGAGTTTCTCGTTGTTTTACCGAACTGCGATATCGAGCAGGCCAGGAATCAGGCCGAACGCATGCGTCACCGTCTGGCCGATACTCCTATGTTTGTGGATGGCCGCGAGTTGCGCGTTTCTGCCAGCTTCGGAGTCACCGTTTCCGATGGATCCGAACGTAGTCCCGAACTCTTCGTCCGGGTGGCTGATCAGGCGTTGTACCGGGCAAAAGCCGATGGCCGTAATTGCGTAATAAGCGTGGCTATCGAGAATTCCGCTCTGGACTTTTCAAATCCTCCCGAAAGCGCTCCGACTGATATACTGTGATCTGTCGCGCCCGTAGCTCAGCTGGATAGAGCGTCTGGCTACGAACCAGAAGGTCGGCAGTTCGAATCTGTCCGGGCGCACCATTCTGCTAGTGGTGATTAAAAAGAAACCACAGCACAATCAGTATCCCCGGCACTCCCAACAGCCAAGCTGCTAAATATTTCATGTTTGCCCTCCGCTACAAACCTAAGCAAGCGAGTGTCCAGTTAGCAAGTCCCTCAAGTACTTGCACTTACGCGGACTAGGGCTAGACAAAAAGAATCGCAGACGAAATTTTTACGCTCTGCAAAGGGCAGCGGTAAGCTCTTCGGGGACGATGCGCTACGTCTGGTTTTGCTGAATTCGTATTCCGGTTCATTGTTGCTGTGCCGTCACGCGGCAACCTCGATCACAGCAACCGAGGTCGTAGGCTCAGGGATCGGCGTTCCGTCCTCGCGCATCCCTGCGAGATGAAATTCAATAGCCTCGCGCATAAGGCTTTCAATTTCTTCGATAGTCTTGCCGGTCGTAATGCAGCCGGGAAGATCCGGCACGTACGCGCTATAGTTGCTGCTACCTGGCGCTTTTTCGATCACAATAGCGTACTGCAAGTGCATGTGTTTACCTCGTTCGTTTTTCGATCTGGGCCTGCTTGAAGATCGGCGCGAGCGTTTTCGGGTGAATGTCATCGCCGGTATGGCCCGGCACCGTCACGCGTCCTATTTTCGTGGCGTGCTTGTATTGCCGGTGGCTTCCCTTCTGTGAATGCAAGACCCAACCCGCTTGCTCGATCACCTGAATTGCGTCGGGAAGCTTCACGCCACAGCGTACCGATATATGGTTCATTGGGCAAGTAATTCGGGCCGCCGTTTGGCCCGGCCCCCGACAATGGACGAAAGTCCCGGTTTTCAGAACCGTGCGTGTGAGGGAGGGAATTACCGCTTCATTTCGGCAACGATCCGCTCTCGCGGGATTTGGTTAATGCGGCTGAGGATTTGTTAATGCGGCTGATATGTCCTGCCCCAACCCGCAGCCATCCCCTAAGTGCCGGGCTCTCTAATTAAACAAAGAAAGTCGCAGGCGAAACTTTCCGCCTGCGACTTCTCGCCCACATCCTCCGAAACATCGGCTAACGAGCGTCGTGATCGGGACGAATCTTCGTCTGCAGCGCGATCTCGCTCGTTTTGGCGAACTTCTCGTGTCGTGCAAGCTCTTTTTCCCGTTTGCTCTTGGGCAGGGCACGATCCCTCTCTGCGTCTCCAGTCCAAACCTTCACGAGGAAGTAATTGTCCCCGTACCGGTCGAACACCAGCGAGGGATTCGTAGCTTTAACCGAACGAGATGCTGGCAATGTCGAGGCCATAGCCGCAGGTTGTCCGGCCGTGTTTCGAACAACAAGAGTGCTGCCCGATTCACTGAAAAGATATTCTCCCGACGGCATAGAGGCCTCCCCCACCTGGAAAGCGAAAGGGATCTTGGCTTGTGCGACTGGGGTTTGGCTGTAAGCCTGAGTTGCTGCCAGCGCGCTAAACAGGCCGGCCGCATAGAGTAAGCGTTTCATAATGTGCTCCTTAAGCGGCGTTTGTTGAGTTCGGAACAGCTGTTCCAGCCGCAACCCAGATAGCGAAATCCACAGAAAATGCCGCCAGTTTCTTGCATCCCTTCCTGGAGGCCCAAAACTTGCTATAAGCAGCTTGACATTCGGCTCCATCTGACCCACCATTTACAATGCCTATGCCGGAACAAGTCGGCGAGATCACCGAGCTCCTCAACCAGTGGCGTCAAGGCAGCGCCGTTGCTGAAAACGAGCTATTTGACCGCGTCAACACCGACCTGCGGCGTCTGGCACATTACTTATTAAAAGGCGAGCGTAAGGGACACTCCCTGCAAGCAACCGAACTCGTCGATCAAATCTATATCCGCCTGGTTGCCGCCAAGGATCGCGATTGGCAGAACCGGCAGCATTTTTTCGCCATAGCGGCCAGAGCCATGCGCAGGCACCTGATCGACCAGGCTCGAGGACGCGCCGACGCCGAGCGGGTAGGCCTCGAAAGGTTGCAAGCCTTTCTTCCAGCGAGCAGTGTCAAAATCGATTTCGCCCTAACGGTGGATCGCCTCTTAAATCAGCTCGCACAGCACCATCCGGAGTGGTGTACTCTCGTCGAATTGAAATACTTTCTCGGACTCACCGACGAGGAAGCGTCCGAAGTGTTGGGCGTGAAACTTCGCACCATGCAGCGCATGTGGCGCGATGCTCGCCAATGGTTGTTCGAACACGCAGAATCGGGCCATGCAGCAATCAACGCAGGCTGACGATCTCGTCATGAGCCTGGTCGAGGAGGTCCTGGCTCGTCCTGAATCTGAGCGCCAGGCCTACCTCCGGCAAGCGTGTGAAGGCGACTCAGGGCTATTCGCCCGGGTGTGGAACTACATCGAGTGGGAAGAACGCATGGGAGGCTTCCTGCTCGATCCGTTTCTTCCACCGGCCGAGGACCATGATCTGCTCCAGCCGGGACAGATGCTGATCAACCGCTTTCGCATCCTGCGCGAAGTGGCGCGGGGTGGAATGGGCGTTGTCTGGGAAGCGCTGGATGAGAAATTAAACCTTCGGGTAGCCATCAAGTTTGCCAAGGCCGGGTTCGGGAACCGCCTGCCCCCGGAGGTGCGTAATGCCCGGGATATCAGCCATCCCAACGTCTGCAACATTTTCGAGATCCACACCGCTCCCACCTCACAAGGCGACGTCGACTTCATCAGCATGGAGTTTCTGGAAGGCGAAACGCTGTCCGAACGCCTGCGTCGCGGACCGCTTTCTAAGCAGGAACGCGTCGGCATAGCCCTCCAACTCTGTGCCGGCTTGGCTGAAGCCCATCGGAACAACGTCATCCATGGCGATCTCAAAAGCAATAACATCATCCTGACTACCGGACCCGATGGATCCGTCCGCGCCGTCATCATGGATTTTGGGCTGGCGCACAAGCCGGATCCTTCCGGATCCACACACGGAACCGAAGGTCTGGCTGGAACGGTCGCCTACATGGCGCCCGAACTATGGAAAGGCGTGAAGCCCTCGATTGCATCGGACATTTATGCCTTAGGCGTGGTGCTTTGGGAGCTGATTTCCGGCAAAAGCCCCAGCGATCTAGGCGTGACCTCGTCAACGCTCTCCTGGGGCGAACGGCCTGCCTGGAAACCTCCAAGCGGCTACGGGAAATGGGATCGCGTCATTGCGGGCTGCCTCGAAGCGGACCCGGCGCGCCGATTCCAAAGCGCCGGAGCAGTCGCTCGGGCAATAGGACCCTCACGTACCAGGAAGTGGTATCTAACTGCCGCTGCAGCGGCAGTTCTGGCGATCGCCTCCGGTGTCATTACATATCAGGAAGCCACCGCTCCTCCGGAAACTGTGCGCTTAGCAGTGCTGCCGTTTTCGGGCACTAGCAACTCCGGCATCTCCGACAATCTGCTCCGCGACACCGCGAACGAGCTCGCCCGCCTGAAAGGCAGTTCCCATACCGCCTTCAAATTCATTTCAATAGACAAGATGTCCCGCAACGGCGTGAATACCGTTGACAAAGCCCGCTCTGTGCTCGGCGCTACGCATGTCTTGCAGGGGTTGTTGCAACCGGGGCCTAAGACGACCACTGTTCACGCCTATTTGACCGATATGCGTTCTGGCGCGAACGTTAAAGAGTGGACTGCCGAGTACAAGCCGGAGGAGATGCACTATGCTCCGACGGCTCTGGCGGGCGTTGTAACAGACGCGCTGCATCTGCCGCTTGCTGCAGTGCCGACCGTGAATGCGGCAGCGCGCAAAGACTATGAAGCTGGACTCTCAGCCGTGCGACGCGATAGCGGAGTTGACGCTGCACTCCAATCTTTCGGAAAGGCGGTCGTTGCCGATCCTGATTCGCCGCTCATCTATGCGGGTTTGGCTGAAGCGCAATGGTTCAAGTACTACTCCACAGACGACAATGTCTGGCTGGATCGCGCGACGGAGTCGGTGAAGCAGGCAGAGAAGCGCCATTCGGACCTTCCGGAGATCCACCGCATCGCGGGCTTGTTGAACGCGAATGCGGGTTGGTACGAGCAGGCTACCGCGGAGTACCTGAGAGCGATCGAGTTGGACCCAAGCGGATGGCGACAGCTATCGACGCCTTGGGGAAGCATACGAGAGTAATAATCAACTTGACGAAGCGTTGGCAGCTTTTCGTAAAGCGGTCGAAGTCGATCCACATCAGTACAAAAATCATAGAGATCTTGGATATTACTTTCATCAGCGAGCCGACTATGAACAGGCGGTTCAACACTTTCGTGCAGCAGTGGCGCTGGCTCCCAGTGAGCCACTCATACATTACAGCTTGGGAGTAGCCCTTATGGATTTGGGCCGATTTGACGCCGCTGAAAACGAGCTCCGAACATCGATCCGTTTACAAGAAACCGCAGATTCCTTAAACACCTTAGGTGTGGTGCTGATCTATCAGGGAAGAGATCGGCAGGCGATTCCGATCATTGCACGCGCATTGAATTTGGGCCCGGAGCAGTATTCGTGGTGGATGAACTTGGGCACAGCTTATCGTCATGGGGGCTTCCTATCCGACTCCGAACGTGCTTACAGGCGGGGATTAGACTTGGCTGAAGCCGGTATGACCAAAAATCCACGTGACGGAACAATCCGTTCTCACCTGGCATACCTTTGTGCCCAGTTGGGAGAGGGACAAAGGGCGAAATCGGAGATTGCCCAAGCTTTACACGACTCCCCCCAAGACGCTGATACGCGTTGGATGGCGGCAATCACATATGAAGCGCTTGGCCGACGAGACGACGCTCTATCCGTTCTGGCGGCCTCGCCCGCCGGTGTGCTCGCAGATGTGAGCCGCTGGCCGGATGTGGCGGACTTGCGCAAGGATTCACGCTTTCTACATTTGTTGAACTCCCAGTTGAATAAATAGAGGACCCAATGTTGATTGAATACCAGTTCAAATTTGAAAGAAACGGCTTGACTATAACTCAGCGAGTCGAGCCAGAGGATTCGGAATCGCAGGCCGCGGAGGGTGTTCTCGCTGAAGAGAATTCTCTTAAGGCTTCGTTCCAGGAGAGTCAGAAAGCAAGCGCCGCAATGACCGCACAGAGTGGCGGCGGTGGCCCAGTTAAAAAACCAGGGGGAGGCGGGGGCGGCCCAGTTAAGAAACCTGGCGGTGGTGGAAGTGGCCCAACCGGTTTTGGTACGGCGCAGATCACCATCATCGGCCCGTTTATCATGTGTTGTCCGTCCGACGATCCCAAGAAAGAAAACAAGGGCTGATCCATGCCAGATTCATTCCAAATGGAGCAACAATCGGAACCTAACTGGTGCTGGGCTGCGGTCAGTGTCAGCGTCAAACACTATTTCTTTCCCGGCTCGATTATCGAGCAATGCGATCTTGCAAATAGGGTACTGGGAGAGACCACGTGTTGCGACGTGCCACTGCCGGCAGGCTTAGATCGCTCCGCTCACCTGGAGGACGCTCTCACGGATGTAAGCGTATCCTACAAAATCTTGCCCGGTGTTGCGATGACTTTCGATGCCATTCGCGCGCAAATCAACAACAGCTTTCCTGTGTGCGCCAGGATTGGGTGGACCGGCCAAAACCGTGGGCACTTTGTCGCCGTCTGTGGGTTTGGGGTCTCGGCAACCGGAGAGCATTGGGTCGATATTGCGGACCCGTTTTTTGGGAATTCAACTATACCCTACGACGAATTTGTTCAAGCCTACCAAGGCGACGGGGAGTGGACCGACACATTCATGATCGAAAAGTCGTAACCGGAGAAAACCATGCCCATTGTTTACTACCCTGTCCTACGTAGACAAAGCCAGGCGTTTCAGGCTGGCCTTTTGCAGCTAATTCAGCTGCGCCGCATTCCGGATGGTCTTACAGTGTACCCGCTTGCGCTGCCGATCTATAACCTCTCAGCTCGAGATGTGCTCGCAAACGCTGACCTCGACTCAGTTGCAAAGCTTGTGGGTTCGCGCTACTTCGCCGCTGGAAACGATGCGCAGACAACGGTTGCCGGGGATCTGGATGAGTCTTCCACGCCGCAATTGACCGGCCTGTCCTACGGCAGTACGCCTTCGCAAGCTCTCGAAGCGCTACAGGCGCTCCAGGATCTTCCTGAATTGAGCGACTCTTCATCCTATAAACCGCAACTTTTGAGGATCCCGGGCCTGCTTGTCGAAGCCTTTTGGCTCACATCGTCCGACGGGGCAGATACAACGGAGTGGGTGGTCCCTTATCACACGCTGATCAAAGATCTCGATCCGGCGCAAGCATATACGGTCAAAGACTTCTTCGATCGACTACGTCCTCTTGCTCAACAGGTATTGACCGAAAACGACTCCCCTAAGTCGACCGGAAAAGAGCGCGCGTTGAAATAGTCCGGGTAAGCGCTATTCTGCGGATGTGCGTCTCATACTCGGAATTACAGGAGCTTCGGGAGCGATCTTCGGCGTTCGTACGCTCGAAGCGCTCCGGGCTCTCGATATCGAAACGCATCTTGTGCTTAGCCGCTGGGCGCGCGTCACGATCGCCAGCGAAACGAACTACTCGGTCGAGCAGTTAGAGCGCCTCGCATCCTCTGCCTACCATCACGACAACCAAGCCGCCCCGGTTTCGAGTGGTTCGTTTCGCACGGACGGCATGATCATCGCTCCTTGCAGCATGAAAACTTTGGCAGCGATCCGGTCGGGCTTTGGAGAGACACTCATCTGCCGGGCCGCTGACGTAGTTCTCAAAGAACGCCGGAAACTGGTCCTGCTTGCCCGTGAAAGTCCGGTCAGTGAAATTCATCTCGAAAACATGCTTGCTCTCGCCCGTATGGGAGTGACCATCTTTCCGCCTGTACCGGCCTTCTACAACCGTCCTCAAACAATCTGTGATCTGGTGGATCATATTGTCGGGCGCGTGCTCGACCAATTCGGACTGGACATGCCTGGTTTAACCCGCTGGAACGGCTTCCATGCCGATTCGTAAAAACGAACCCAGCCCTCTGACTTGGCTTGGCAAGTACCTTTCGCTCGCGCTTACCTTACCGGCTTCGGTCGTTGCCGGCTACATCTTGGGTTCGTTTTTTGATAAATGGCTTCAACTTCCGCTTTTGCGCGTCGTAGGCCTGCTCCTTGGCATGGTTGCCGGCCTCCTCCAGATCTTTCGCGAGCTAAATCGGGAAACGAACCCAAAGAAATGACGGTCCGCAAGCTCTACGGCCTGACGGGTTCGTTTGGCATTCTTGGGTTCGTTTCGTATTTTTGGGTGGCCGGAGTTCGTTCGGCAATCGCCTTTGCCCTCGGCGCCCTCTGTTCGTTCGGTAATTTATGGCTGTTCGATCGCATCAGCCGTCAAATCGCGCCCGGCGAAAACTCCCGGAAGCCGCTACAAGCGGGCGCATACTTCACCCGCTACATCCTTCTACTTGGAATCGGCTATGCTATAGTCAAAGCGTTAAGAGTCAGCCCCTTAGCGGTAATCTTGGGGCTTCTTGCCAGCACTGCCGCGGTGCTGGTTGCCTCCGTGGTTGAGCTCATCTCGCATGCGCTTAAACCCAATCGAGCTGAATGACACACGAACTCTGGATCACTGCTCTTTTCAACCGTGCATTGGCCGGTCCGGCCAACGCTGTCCTAAACGCAATTAACTTCCCGGCGCAAGACCCAAAAAATCCGTGGAGCGACTGGCTCGTCTGCGAAATCGTCGTTTTCCTATTCGTTATCGTTCTGTTCGGATATCTGAAAACGCGCCTCTCGGTCGACAAACCCGGCAAGCTGCAGCACATCTTTGAACTCGCGTATGAGTTCTTCTATGCCTCGGCCGAAGAAGTCGTGGGCCACGACGGCCCGCGCTACGTCACTTTTTTTGGAACGATCTTTCTATTTATCCTGTTCATGAACCTGATCGGGCTGATACCGGGCTTCGATTCGCCGACTATGTACGTCGAATGTCCCGCTCGGGCTTAGCTGTTGTGACGTTTCTCTTCTACCATGGCACGGGTCTGAGGGCGCATGGTGCCGGCTACATCAAGCAGTTTCTGGGCCCATTGATGGTGCTTGCCCCGCTCATGCTGCCGATCGAGATCATCAGTCACTTCGCCCGTCCGCTTTCGCTTACGGTTCGTCTTTTTGCGAACATGTTTGCCGGAGAGCAAGTTTACCTGACCTTCATTGCTCTTACAAAAGTCATAATCCCCGTCATTTTTATCGGCCTGCATATGTTTGTCTCATTCCTGCAGGCTTATATTTTCATGCTGCTTGCAATGGTTTACGTAGGTGGAGCCGTTTCGCACGAGCACTAGGCATCATCAGCTTTCAGTGTGAGCGCCCGGCGTCCCAACGCAAGGTGTCGAACCACCTCCTGAAAGCACAATTTATAGGAGAAAACACTTGAAAAACAAACTCTTTCTGCTCGCAATTACCCTGTTGGCGTTAGCGAGCCCGACTTTTGGCAGCAGATGGCAGCGGCGACGCACCTGATGCGACACGCCGAGCCGCAGCATACATTGCCATGGGCATCGCCTCGGGCCTGTGCGGACTTGGACAAGGCCGCGCAACAGCGTCAGCCGCAGAAGCAATGGCACGCAATCCTGGCGCAATCGCAGCAATTCGTGTGTCCCTTATTCTCGGCCTGGTTCTAATCGAATCGCTGGCTCTTGTACGCGCTCGTGATTACGTTCATCGCCAGATAGGGCATTTGAGCCTGCCAGTGCGTCGAACTACCGGCAGGCTTTTCTCCATGAAATTACAAGGCATTTTTCCTGCGCTCACCACCTGCTTCGACCATGAAGGCAATCTTTACAAAGTCGAAGGTCTTCCATAACATTGAGAAGCTAAACGCGATCGCTTTGAGCGGCTACGTAGTTTGCGGCTCGACGGGCGAAACACCGCTGATGAGCAGCGAAGAACGCTTACAGCTGATGTCTTGGGTAAAGGAGGCCAGCGCGGCGGGTAAGGTATTGATTGCGGGCGTAGGCGCAGAGAGCGTCCACGAAACTGTGCGAATGGCGAACAAAGCCGCAGAGATTGGATACGATGCGGCTCTTGTGCTTACGCCGTTCTATTACCGCAATCAGATGCATCGGCCGGAGACCCAGGCGCTATTCTTCCGGGCCGTGGCGGACCGGTCTAAATTGCCGGTGCTCCTCTACAACATTCCTCAGGTGACGGGCTATCAGTTGCTGGCCGAAACCGTTGCGGAACTCTCCCATCATCCGAATATCGTTGGGATGAAAGACAGCTCCGGCAACATGGACAAACTGAGCGACACCCTGAAGGTAGTGAAGCCAGGTTTTCAGATTCTGACAGGATCCGGGGCAAGTATTTGGGACGCCTTGCAACGCGGCGCCTCGGGAGCGATTCTCGCAATCGCAAATGCTTTGCCATACGCTTGCGTGACGATTTGGGAGGCGTTCCGAACTCGCCAGCCAGAAGCCGCGCAGGATTGGCAAAATCGAGTGATCCCGTTTGCGCGTTTGATCGCTGGCCAGCATGGCATTCCTGGGCTCAAATACGCTATGGATCTGAACGGGTACTATGGGGGGCTGCCAAGATTGCCATTCATTCCAGTGTCGAGTGAGGTTAAAGCCGCAATAGAAGGAGTACTCGAAGGGTTTCGAGCTTAATTCGAAGACTGGGTTGGTATACTCGGCTTCGGTATTAGGGGTTCGCGTTAGGAGTTTTGGTCGGGGGACGTATGAGTAGTACAGTCCGAAATTGCTCGGCCATATGGCTTAGTCACCGGTGCAGCGGGTTTCCTGGGAGCTCACGTTGTACGTGAATTAACTAAACTCAACAAGTTAAACATCATCGCGCTAGACGACTTATCTGGCGGATTCGAAGAAAACCTGGTTTCAGATATACCGTTCGTGCGGGGAAGTATCACCGACTCGGCTTTGCTACGGAGTTTGTTTGACCGGTACCGATTCAAATACGTTTACCACTTGGCTGCTTACGCGGCCGAGGGGCTTTCCCACTTCATTCGCAGATACAATTACACAAACAATCTCATTGGAAGCGTGAACCTCATCAATGAGGCCGTGAACGTTGGCACCGAGTGTTTTGTATTTACCAGTTCCATAGCTGTTTACGGGGCCATCGAGCCACCCATGGCAGAGTACAAAACACCTCGACCGGAAGATCCTTACGGCATTTCTAAGCTAGCGGTTGAGATGGATTTACGTGCCGCTCATGAAATGTTTGGTTTGAACTACGTCATCTTCAGGCCCCACAACGTCTACGGCGAATACCAGAACCTGGCGGATCCGTATCGGAACGTAATCGGCATCTTCATGAAGCAAATCAGGGAAGGCCGTCCGATGACGATCTTCGGTGGACGGCACCCAGCAGCGTGCATTCAGTTACGTCGGAGATATCGCTCCTTCTATTGCGCGATCCCCATTTGTACAGGAAGCCAAAAACGAGATATTCAACATAGGCGCCGACCAGCCCTACACGGTGAACGAACTTGCTGAGCAAGTAGCTGCCGCTATGGGCGATCCGGGACATCAGACCCAGCACTTACCGGCTCGTAACGAAGTTCTGCACGCCTTCAGCGATCACTCGAAAGCGCGTGCGGCCTTCCAACTCGGCAAAGAAACCAAGCTTCCGGACGGTTTGTCGAAGATGGCTGCTTGGGCTCGCACCGTAAATCTTCCGCCAGTTCGGGGCTTTGCGGATATTGAGGTCGAAAAAAACATGCCGCCGAGTTGGTTGAAGTATCAACTACAAACCGCGTGATGAGAATGCGGGACCAATTACCTTGATCGATCCACGACGTCTGACCTGGGCTGTACGAGCCTCTCCTTTTTGGTATTCGAATACTTACTCTGGCTCGGAGTCGTTAGAGTATTTAGCGGGTGCCGAAGGTCTCGACGCCGTATGGTACTTCAGAACTTTCTATAACCTGCTCGGGCCTTCCCCTTGTATGCAGGATGCTGTGCGAGATTACCTGGATAACAGCCGGACCAATCTCCGCAGCCCCAATCTTGCGTTCGATGAAGTCGTGGTATCGCGATCGCTATCGTGAGGTGGACGAACTCATCAAGCTGGGGAAGTTTCGATCCGGGTGGGACCACTACACGGCTGAAGGCGCCAAATGAGTTCTACAATCCGGCGATGTGGTTTGATGATCGTTGGTATCAGAAACAATATCCCGAAGTGGGAGTCGCAGTTAAAGCAGGTTCGTTAGTGTGCGGATTCGAGCATTTCCTGCTATATGGCGCTCGTCAGCGGTTGTCACCCAGTATCTGGTTCAACTCGCCTTGGTATGAGCGCGAGCTATATGAGGGATGGCGGCGAATGCTGCGGAGCCGATCCCATCCTGCATTATCTGCAACTCAGGCGCGCCGCTCGGCCCAGTCCCAACTCCGCTGTTCAACGGGGGCTGGTATGCCGGGCAGTATCTTGCGGGTGCTTCTGGCGTAGATAAGGATCCGTATTCTCCGTTCGAACACTACATGATGATCGGCCGGAAGCAAGGCTACAGCCCTTCCCGGCATTTCGATGAAGCAGCTTACCGTAGCGACTATCCCGAAGTTGACGAGCAGGTGATCGGCGGGAGTTCGCTTGAGTGGATTCGAACATTATGTCTTAGAGGGCATTCAGAACGGCTATGTCGCGCATAATCATAATCAGCATGCCGGTATCGACTACCGCAGTCCTTATTTTCTCAAGAGCTACGAACGTAGCATTCTTCTAAATTTGAGGCAAATCGCCGATTTGCACGAGTTGGCTAGAATACCGTAGCTTCAGCTAATCTCAAGCCAGATCCGGCGAGTTTGCGATCTGTCGCTAATTGGGGCATGAACAAACCTCTTTACTCCTCTTCCAAGAAATCGATACACGTATTTGCGTCTGATGTCCTTCCACTTCCAGGCTGCCCTCGGACGGCCGGTGGTAATCGGAGCATGCAAATCATCTCCGCTTTGAAAAATGCGGGACATAAGGTCACCGTAAGTATGCCGCTTACGAATTATCTCGGCAAGAAGAACGCTGATCGAATCATTGCCACGCTTGACGAGCAAGAGGTCTGGGCATGCAGGAACTTCGACGAACCGCATATCGTTCTGAATCGAATACAGCCGGACATTGCTGTGTACGCCAACATCAACTTGTTTAGCAGCATCGCCCGGTTCGCCAAGGATATCGTTCAGATCGTGGATTGCTACGGCCCGCTGCAGTTCGAAGGTCTTCTGATGGATCATGATGACTACGAATCGGCGATGCAGGATGGTGGCCTGCTAGAAGAGCAATGCCGTCATCTCGTGGATCGGATGCGTGAGATCGACTACTTAGTCACGGTTTCTGAACGACAGAAATACTTTTGGTCTGCGTACTGTACGTTGGCAGGGTTTAGTTTCAACGATCTGAACGTATTGGTTTGTCCGGCAGCTTTCGAGGTATCCCCCGTACCTCGGAAGACAGCTCCGAAGCTTACCGTTGTTTACGCCGGAGGGTTCTATCCATGGCAGCGGCCTGACCGTTTCCTTAAAGAAGCGGCCGCATGCTTGGAAAAGATTGAGGGCGCAACGTTACACGTTTTCGGTGGCCCTCACGCCGGTCTTCCGAATGAGATCGAAGTAAACACAATGTTGCAAGAGCTTCAACTCTTTCGATGCGTCCAGTATCATGGCTATCGCCCGATAGAGGAGCTTATGCAGACCCTCTCTACTGCGTGGTGTGCGTTAGAGCTTATGGAGCGGAACATCGAACGCGAATTAGCTGTTACTGGTCGGACGATAGAGTTTCTTTCGACTGGGACCCCGGTTATCTACAACGATTACTCGACTCTGTCAACGCTCATCAAGTCTTATGGGGCAGGGTGGACACTCTCGACTGCTGGATCGTCGGCTGGGCTTGATTTGGTTTTCAGAGATTTGGTTCAGCGCGGAACTACATTTGTTGACGAGCTTTCCGCGAACGCTCGCAGACTAGCAGAAGCCGAGTTTGTGCCAGAGCGAGCGATGGCGCCTCTTTGCGATTTGGTGGCAGGCAGGATTTCAAAGCGTACCCGAGCGTCCGAAACCGGACATTTTGCAGGGCCCCGATCCGGGGAGAATCGGAAAATTCGCGCGCTGGCGATTTCACCTGATAATGGCGCCCTTCGAGATCTCAGAGTAATCAATCCACTTCGCGCGCTTCAGCGACAGGGGTACATCGACGGATTTAAAGTTACCGATCTGTTCTTACATGGTTTGAGTAACGATAAGAATCGATATGACGTTATTCTCATTCAACGAGCTGTTCCAGAATCGATATATCAGCTCCTCAAAACCTTATCGCTTCCATTCATACTCGATGTCGATGACAACCTGTTGGCCAGAGCGGCTTACAGGCCTGAAGATGCACCCGAAACGGCCATAATCCCAGGACTTAGCTACTGCTCAGCATTGACTGTACCGAATCCGCGCCTGGCGCGGCTCCTTGAGACGTATGCTGGCCTATCCTTGCGATCCAAAACGTACATCACTCCAAATGCGCTTCCGTATTCCCGAGTCCGGGAGGCGCGCCAGCCATCTCGCCTTTTCTGGATCCAGAGCGATATCGCTGCCCTTATGAATAGCCGAGACGCCATCGAAAGAGCTGTTGACGAGTTCACGATAGTCAATCGGGCTTCCGATCGTTCTCGTTGGACGCAGTGTTTTACATAAACCGCGCTTCAAGAATCAAGTCGTCTTGGGAGAGATTGATTTCATATCCAACTTGCAGATGCTCGAGTTCGGCGATACCAGTATCGGAATTGCTCCACTGGAAACGGAAGCCGACCCGCAAACTCTGGATTTCGTTGCCGGAAAATCGGATTTGAAAATGTTGCTGTTTGCCGGTTATGGTCATCCTGGTGTCTACAGCACCGCACCCCCGTACACGGATTCGCCCCTCAATGCGCACCTCTCGCTAACCGGGAACTCTTATGCCGAGTGGCGCGAGTCCTTGGATTTTCAATTCCGCGAAGGATGGAAGACTGTTCCGAGCGCGGCAACGTACATACAGCAAAGTCGCAACTCCGATACGGTAGCTCGTGAAAGTTGGGCTCCTGCGCTAGAATCCTGTTTGCTGCCGAACCCTGTCAAAGGGAAAGAGCTGCACGATCTTCTTCACGGGTCGATTCGAATGAATGCAACGGGCGAGGCGGGTGTTGGTTATCTGCTCGCGAATCGCGATTTGCTGGATGCTGCTATCCGAACTCCAGGTTTCACACCGCGAAGACATTTTGTCCAGTTCGGCCGAGCTGAAGAACGCGCGGTCCTGCACGGTCGAGACGCGCATGAGCGGCTCTTTGACCAGCTCGAGCGTGAGAGTTCCAACTCTGTAACCCGCGCTGGCGAGAAGATGAGTCAAATGCGGGATAAAGTGATCCAAACCGACGCGAAAGTCGATGAAATGCGCGCGAAGGTGAAGAAACTCGAACAGGACGCGGCTAGCCTCCGGAAAGAGATAAACAGATTGAACGGTATACTCTCCGGCGTCGTTCATTCGAAATCATGGCGGCTGACTGCACCGTTACGAAGCTGGGTCCAAAAAGTAAAGTAACGCTCGATACAGCAATTCGTGTACGGCTCACAAGCTAGCAGTGGGCTTTCGTCCTACGATTAAGAATTGCTTCCCGAAGAGACGCCAAAGAATCGGCAGTTAAGATACAGCGATACCACGGCGGAGGGCACTGCGCGCTGGTTGACCATCGTGTACGGTAACAAGACGGGGTATGCTGGTCTCAATCTCGAACCCTTGAACGTGTAGTATTTCTGTGAGTGACACGTCCGTAAGCGCCAAGTGGTGATCCCAAAAATCCCAGTAGGCACCCCCAACAAACCGAATATTTGGACCCATGGCAATGATACGTCCGCCTGGCGTCAAACATCTCTTGGCCTGCGTTAGACGTTTCACTTAACGCCTGTTTTGAAACAAGATGCTCGAAAAAATTACTGGTGAACACAACATCCAGCGAGTTATCAGGTAAGGGCCATTTTGCAGAACAATCCTGTTCGAAAAAAGTTACATCTTTATTGAGATATTCTCGGGCTCTGGAATTCAGGTCCATAGCGTATTTATCTGCGCATCGCACGTTGTTGATGAATTCACCGTACCCGCATCCCAAGTCCAGTACTTTTGCATTTTGTTGTATAAAACGAGAGAAGAATTGCTGAACTAACGTGCGCCAAATCTGGGATCGGTAGGAGATGTGTTCTTTGAAACGTCGATCGTAAATCGCTTCTAGTTCGTTTGAGCTCATTATGGTTTGTGCGAGTGCCATTACTGCCTAATAGTCTTCGCCATCAAGCAACCAGCGCGATTGCTGGCTCAGTTCCCGAACTGCCGCTTTCATTAAAGTTAGACGTTGCTGGTTCAGTTCCCGGAAGTCTAGCTTAGGAGGATCTCCTGCTCTAAGAGTTATGTAGAACTCGCAACCACTGCCAGGGAAACTGCATTCGGTCGTGAATGGGAGCAATCCGAGAGTGCTCAATTCTAGAAGTATCAAGGCGAAACTTGATGGAGTGTGGATGGTTGCATGGTAATCCACGTAAGGACTCGTTGCCTCCTCTGAGTGACTGTCAAATATTCGCTTGGCTTCCGCAACCACATCCTCTCCGAAGAAATTGAAGTCAGCCAGCGGCCTTATTGACCAGGCAATTTCATTTTTTTCACTGACGTTGTAGGCGATGTTCTCGAACGCCGTTTTTCTGCTGTGGCGTGTTCGCAGCTGACGATGTGCTAAAAGAACGTCGCCCGTAGTGGTCACCGGTTTAAAAAAATCGAACATCATCCGTTTATCCGGTATTACAAGAGAGAGAAAGCCGGATTTCTTCAGGAGAACCGAAGCGGACTGTAAGAAAGCAATCGGATCAGGCGCGTGCTCTATCACATGGCTAGCGACAACCAGATCGAACGTGCCACGCTGTTCGACCGGGACAGCTGATTCCATCGGGCCGTTTTGCCAGACATAGTCGACAGGCTCGATACGTTCAATAGGGTGGGGGCCTCGGTATTTATTTCGTAGTTCCTCCTCACATGTGTGATCCAGCACGAAACTGTTCCATCCTTTGGCTTTCGGCACCAGAGGATTGTAAGCGGGTCCGATCTCAAGAATTTTCATGTCTTGTCGAACTACCCATAGCGCCTTGTCTTCTCTGGTAACGGGTTTTATGGACGTAATTTTGAGGGGAGATCCTGTGAGATGCTCGCCAACTTGGTTGGTCACTGCAACGACATCGCCAACCTTGAGCGGAAGCGGCAATGATATCTCAAAGCCCAGATCCTGTCGTGGGTAAGTGAACAAATCAGCCCGAACCGCGTCAGGGCGAAAGCGCGCAACAACGGCACCGTTAACTGAGGCCAGGAGAGGCGGCGCTTGGGTGTCTTCGATTGCCCATCCTCTTATACTGCTTATATTGCGCGATGTGACACCGTCCAAAAAGCCTGTCAATGTAATTACTCCTTAACTTATGGTTAAGCTTCGGCTCGGCGCTCGATGATGAGATATTCGAGTGAAAAGCCGATCAACTCTACTAGACGGATTTGCCGTACGCTCGGCCCTTCGCCGATATCGACTAATATTAGCGATGTGTTTCCCAGCATTCGCCATACGGCAATCCTCTATCCTATCGGACATGTATCTCAATGAGACAAGCTTTCGCCGATTTACTTCAGAATAGAAGATCTGCCAAACCGATTGCAGTAAGAGCGGAATGCTTGCTAGCGGTGTGTATCTGTTCTTTTTGGTGCATTCACTTCGGTTTATACGGCTCTACTAGTTCATCATTCGTTCAGCCCGGTTATCGACTGGGATCAATGGGGAGTCCTAAGCCAGGTCATGCAATCCAGAGGGCATTTAATCGCTTCGCAGTTGTGGGCGCAACAGAACGAGCACCGCATTCCTTTTGGCAGATTAGCCTGTTTTGCGGATTTGGTCTGGTTTGGCGGCCGAAATATCTCTTTGCTAATCGAGAACTTCTCTCGTTCAGGTTTTCGCCACCCTTTTCTTCTTTTTCACACTAAAACGTTTCGGGAATCTCAGTAGGGCAGGTTTTTTAAGTGCTATCGGGTTTGCGAGTTTCTGCTTCTTCTCGCCTAGCCAAACCGATAATTTTATACGAGGGTTCCAGATCACCTTTCTATTGTGTCTGCTTGCAGCATTAACGGCGTTTGCGACGGCGGTAATGCATGCGCAGCGAATACGAGTCACTGGTGACAGGAAATGGATTTCGGCGCCTCTGATTGTGGCGCTACTGTGCGCTCTAGTAGCTGAACTTAGCTTGTCCAGCGGCCTTCTAGTCTGGGTTGTCCTGATTTTACTAGGTTATGGGCTTAGATTTTCACGTCGGACGCAGTGGATGATCGCAGGCGTAGCTGTGGCAAGTATAGTTCTATACTTCATTGATTTTCGATTTCCGCACTCTCAGGCAAGTCTGATTCACAGTGTTTCGCATATAGGCGACTTGCTCGCTTACATTCGTCTGTACTTCGAATCGCCTTGGGGCGGTACGAGCTTACTCTTAAGTTGGCCAACCATCTGGAACATCAAGCAATCAGCAAGCAAACTTCCAGCAATCGCGGATTCCTTCGTTTTCATTGCCTTGATATTCGCCGTATTCTCAGCTGTTAGATTTCTAGTGCGAAGAGCAGAAAACCGATATCTGCCGGCGTTTTTGATCGCTAATATTATGTTTACTTTCGGTGTCGCTATTCTTACGGGACTCGGGCGTCTTAACTCGGGTCTGGCGCAAGCCGCATCAACTCGATATCAGTCCGTAGCTTTGATTTTCTGGGCTTCCTTGGGGGCGCTTATAGTCGTCCAGATTGACTCTCGGCATCACTCGGCTAAACTGCTCACCTTGCAGTTGACAATGTTGTTTTTAATGGTGGCAGCGGCCCGGAGATTTGAAGTTTATGCGCGCATTGCGTTGGATCGGAAAGCAGCACTTGCAAATGCCTACGAGTCACTGATGCACGATGAAGCAAATACGGACGCATACGGTGCCTTGTACCCAATCCCGGTAATGGTTCCGGCTTGGAACCGTTACCTTCGTTGGAGAGGATGGGGACCGAGAGTCGGTGACTTTCCCGAGTTCTCGCATTACCTGTGGCAGACGAAGCCATACAGGGTCACGGGGTATCACGTAGAACCCGAAACGACCTGTGCAGGGTTCCTGGATAGCGTCAAGGCGATAGCTGGCCCATTCAATGAATTCGCGACAGCTGGGTGGGCTTGGGATAGCAACCACAAAATGCCGCCCCGAAGCATTCTGATCGTGCTCTCTAACGGCGATGTAGTAGGCGAAACTCACACCGGCTTGCCGCGGCCCGATGTACCGCAGAATATAGGGGATTTGACTAATTTAAATACAGGATGGGCCATCAAAGTCCAGGTGCCCGAGCACGCAACGCTTAAGGCTTTCGCGGTTTTGGATGATACGAGATCGGTATGTCCTCTAGCGGGTGCATACGAGCGGTAATCAAGCCAAGCTCATATGCTCCGCAATGCATTAAAGCCACCTTACTCAGCAAGAGCAACATTGCTTTCGACCAAACGCTTACTCCGTGCAATCGAAAGAACAGCTGCGGCTCATTTTGGGCAAGCTTGTAAAGGTATGTCGGTGGCAAGGCCAAATTGCGTAGAACTGGTCAAATTGGAACCGCTGTCGGCAACGTACCATGTTCCGTTAACCGGTCGCCAAACTGCCGTATCGGTTTTACCATCGCCGTCGAAGTCGGCCGCAATCGGTATATCACCCGGAAGGCCCCATTGCTTCGTATAGGGAACAGAAGTCGTGCTCGGAACAACCCACCAGCTGCCGGACGACGGACGCCACACCGCAATGTCGGTTTTGCCATCTCCGTCGTAATCACCGGGAACGGGTACATCGCCTGACTAGACCCCACTGCCGAGTGTAGGGTGCCGACCCGGCGCTGGGAACAACCCACCAGCTACCGTCCGCCGGGCGCCACACCGCTACGTCGGTCTTACCATCTCCATCGTAGTCGCCGGGGACGGGTACATCCCCCTGCAAACCCCATTGCTTCGAGTACCAAGCGGACGTGCTGCTGCGGACGACCCACCACGTCCCTGTAGAAGGCCGCCAGACAGCTATATCGGTTTTTCCATCGCCGTCGTAATCGCCAGGAACCGGAATGTCGCCCGTTAGCCCCCATTGTTGGGTGTAGGGTTTGGATGTGCTGCTTGGAATGATGTACCACGTGCCGTTTGAAGGTCGATAAATCGCGACATCTACTTTTCCATCTCCGTCATAATCACCGGGGACCGGAGTGTCACCCGGAAGTGCCCCATTGCACTGTCTGTACGCCGGGATGAGATGCTGTCGCAGAAAGATACCAAGTTCCGTTCGATGGTCGCCATACGGTGGGGTACGTTTGAAAACTTCCGGTGCCCACAAGAGTGAATGTCTGGGACGAAACTGCCGCATTGTCAGCGATCGCCAGTGTCGCTGTGCGGAGGCCTTGTGCGTGCGGAGAGAAGCTTACCGATAAAGAGCAAGCTTGCGCCGGCTGCGACGGTAGTTCCGCACGAACTCGTCAAACTGAAATCAGCCGAGTTTACTCCCGACAAGGCCACCGTAGTGATACTCAGCGGGCCCGAACCGGTATTCGAGAGAGTGATCGTCTTCGCGGCAGCGGTAGCCCCGATAGCATGAGAGCCGAACTGAAGAGCTGTCGCGCTGAAGGTAGCTTGCGGAGTGCCTGTTCCGTTTCCGGACAAGGCTACGGTCTGAGAGGAAGAGCCGGCATTATCGTAAATCGGTGAGTGAAGCGGAACGAGAAGCAGCAGCTGAGGGCGTGAACGTCACCGACACAGAGCAACTTCGCCGCAGCGGCAACAACCGTTTGGCAAGTAGTTGTAACGCCGAAATCCGGCGCGTTCACGCCAGCTAGCGCAAGAGCGCGGATCTGCAGCGGAGCAGCGCCCGTGTTTGTCAAAGTGACCGATTGCACCGCAGAAGTAGTTCCGACCGTCTGATTGCCGAAGTTTAAGCTCGTCGCAGTGAGCGAGACGACCGGTACAGCGCCTGCTGTACCCGTTCCGCTTAAAACGGTTTGCACTACTGCCGAACCGCTGGCCGATGTCGTTGCGATCGAAAGATTTCCTGATACAACGCCAGTTCCGGTCGGCATGAACTCAAGCGAAATCGTGCAGCTGGCGGCTAGCGGCTAAAACTGTCGAAGCGGAGCAATCGAATCCGAAGGACTGCTGTACAAAGTTAGCCGGCACTGATAAGGAACTGACAGTCGCGCTTTGATTGCCGGCATTCAGAATGCGTCAATTGTTGCGGGATGCTAGCCTGCCCCACCAACGTAGTCGGGAAGCTCAGCTTGACCGCCTGTCAACGTAATCTTTCGGACGGCATTGTTCGTGAAGTCAGCGATGAACAGATTCCCTTTTGAGTCGAACGCCAAGCCGGAAGGATTTGCTAAACCGGCACTTGCGGAAGATCCGCCGTCGCCGGAATACTTGGAAGCGCCGGTTCCAGCCACTGTACTGATGATTCCCGAAGCAGCGTTTACTTGTCGGACAACGTTCTTTCCCTGATCGGCGATATAGATGTTTCCAGCCGCATCGATGCGAACGGCCGAGGGGCTGCCTAAACTGGCGTTAGTAGCCGCCCCAAGATCACCGGTATAACCTAATTTTCCGTTTCCGGCCACAACCGTAATCACGCCGGTGGTGGCGTCGACCCGCCGAACCAAGCAATCGTTTGTGTCAGCGATGAAAAGATTGCCCTGAGCGTCCAAACCGATACCCGTAGGGTTGTTCAGGCGGGCGCTAGTTGCCGGACCACCATCGCCCAAGCCATCCAATCCAGCGCTGTTTCCATTTCCAGCGACGATCGAGATCACTCCTGTAACGGCATTGACCATCCGAATGGCTCCATCGTAAGAATCAGCTATATAGAGGTTTCCCGCGCCATCGACTGCGATATCTGTTGGACCGTTCAAGAGCGCATTCGTGGCTGGCCCGCCGTCTCCCAATCCATCTGGACCAGAAGCGGCAGCGCCACCTCCTGCAACTGTCGTGATCTGCTGGGTCGCGGCGTTGACCTTACGAATGACGTTGTTGCCCTGATCGGCGATGTATAGGTTGCCGGCTGCCATCCAGAGCCACCGAGGTAGGGGTGTTTAGCTTGGCGTTTTTGGCGAGACTGCCATCACCTGAATAACCTACGGCTCCGGTCCCGGCGTACGTGCTTATGAAGCCGGTTGTCGCGTTTATCTGGCGCACGACCTGGTTCACTGAATCGGCAATGTAGAGATTTCCTAGATTGTCGATTGCGATGCCCTGGGGGTTGCGCAAAGTCGCTGTGGTTGCCAGCTTGCCGTCACCCGAGTAGCCCCAAGCGCCTGTTCCGGCTACCGTCGATATCGTTCCCGGAAGAATAACGGCTTGAGGACCAAGACCGATTCCGTAAAGCAGCGTAGTTCCGATCACATTTCCGGAAGCATCTTTCGCTAGAACCGCATCTTGCCGGAGACCTGGGAGATGAGGCAGAAAATTGACCGAGACAGTACAGGAGGTGGTGCATTTAGCCGAGGACACCGTGAAATGTGCTCCGTAAGCTAAAGAAAAGAGAGGGGTGGATCCAGTGAACGTGTATCCGAGCGTGAGTGTTGCTCCGATGGTTCCGTTCACCGCGACTTGTCCGAAGTTTTGGGCGGAAGGCGACGCTAGTGAGTGTTTGGGAGGCGGCTATCCCAGAGATGGCCGACCATACTGCGCTAAGAATGGCAATTTTACCAAACGAACTCCTGCTAATCCCGATTTTTCCGATAGACAAAGCCATCTATTTCCCCTTATAAAGAGTTGCGAGCCGGTGTAACCGGCTCCAGAGCTTCTATCGGCGGGTGCGAAAACGGACTTTATAGGCGATCAGAAAAAAATTTGGGACGAATCTGACGGCCTTCCCCCAAGCCGTTTGTCAGGTAGTGAATGAGCGGATTTACATGAGCTTCTGCGATGTCCGGATAGGTTTTTACATACCAACCTGCGTCGAAGCGAGGTCCGGGATCTCGCCCCTCCGCAGCCCCATACATAACGTAATGCAAGGCAGGATCGTTTCCAGAGGCAAGGACATCGGGATACCTTTGGCTGTACCAGGCAGAATCGAATAAACCTGATTCAGTGACGAGCCGCGCTTGGCTCAGAAACTCGCGTCGTATTTTGAGCCTTCTTAAGCGGAGCAATGAGGATAGGAAGCGCAAGGGAGCGGTCACACGCCAGCTGATAGAACGAAGCAGGGCATCGCGGCTGGTGCATGCAGTTCTATATTCGCGCCGCGTTGTTTCGAGTTCAGCAGCGATGAGCTGCAGATCGGCTTCGATCTTCTGTTTCTGTTCCGATTCGGCCAGCACGCGCGAATGCGCCTCTTCAATTTGGAGAACGGCAGTCCGGAATCGCACTTCAGCCTCCGCAAATTCTGCCCGTGCCTGCTGTGCATCCAACTCGGCCTGAGTACGGGTCTTCGAGCTCTGAACGTCGCTGTAATTCGGTTTCTTGAAGAAGCGCTTTTACGGTCTCCAACTCCGATTGCAGTTTCGTTTCGGCTTCTTTGTGCCTTGATAATTCAAATTCCGAATGCGTAGATGCGTCAACCAAACTCTGCTCGACGGCGACGATCTTTTCTTCGCGAGTGGCCAGATCTCTTCGCAGCTGCTGTTCGCGCATTTCGCTGACCCAGCGCTCACCAAGGAAAGAAAAGCGCTCGCGAATAGTCGTTATGGCCGCGGCTTCGGTGAGGGAGCACAAGGATCGAATCGCTTCCGGCACGCTTGATCCAACCGCAACTATGCCCAAACCCCAATCATGGAAAAACTCGAAGTGTGGGTACTTGGCAGCTAGCTCGTCCCAGAGTCTCCAAACGCCAAAGCTTCCTTGACGTTCATTAGTGTCGTGCAGCAGGACCACAGCCCGGTCGGAGAGCTTTGGTAACCAAACCTCAAAGTCGTGTTTTACAACCTCATAGGTGTGGAAACCGTCGATGTGCAGCAGATCGATAGAGGAATCCAGGAATTTACCGAGTGCTTCATCGAAGGTGCTTCGGAGAAGGGTGGAGAACCCGGTGTAGCGGGCGTCATGGAAGGTTTGGAACTCCCGATAGATATCCTCGCTATAAAATCCGGCGTGTTCGTCACCTTGCCAGGTATCGACGGCAAAGCAACGCGTTGCGAGACGATTACGAAGTACCTCTTGGCAGAAAGCGGAGTAGGATACGCCCGTATGGGTTCCTAGTTCCACGAGAAGCCGAGGGCTAGTGACTTCCACAATCCAATGCGCGAAAGGCACGTGACCCCACCAGGCGCTTTCCGTTCCGCGCCGCTCTGCTTGCCGGAACAGAGGATCTAAGCTGGGGTCTTGTATAGCCGCTACAAAATCCGAATTTGCTTGGAGAATCGACAACTCTTACAGGCTAGCGCTGTGCAAGTTTTGCATAGCGGCACTCACGGGGATGTGCTTCTGATTCTCTCAAACCAATACTTCATATAGCCTCCCAGTGTATAGGCGAATAAAAGGCGAATACCATGCTATGCTGGTTGCTGGAAAATGCCCTCTCATTCGGTTCATGAAACACTCCGTGAGCGGCTTGGCACTCTGGAAGAGACACGGCGACGATTTTCGCGCGTGGTTCCAGTTGCGGATGCAGTGGATCGCTGGATGCCCTACGGCGGCCTGCCGGCAGGATGCATTCATGAAGTAAAAGGCGCGAGCTTTGCCAGCGCTCTGACATTTTCCTCAATCCTATCGGGGCGCATCGCCGGAGCTCAAGGCAATATCGTTTATATCTCGTCCGACCGTTCCTTGCATCCCCTGGGTCTTCTTCCTTACGGAACGAGACTGAATGAGTTTCTTCTCGTCTTTGTGCGGCGATCACAAGATCTGGCTTGGGCGGCGATGGAGGCACTACGATGCCCGCAAGTGAGCGCAGTAATAACAGTTCTGGAGGGCTTGGATCTGACAGACTCTCGCCGGCTGCAACTTGCGGCAGAAAACAGCGGCGCAACGGGTTTTCTCTTAGGTCACGCTACTTCGGCGCCAATCGCCGCACCTATCACACGGTGGAAGGTTTCATCCAAGGTTGGGAAATCAGGACAAAGGTTCGATGAACCGGCATGGACCCTCGATCTTCTCTATTGCCGCGGTGGACGACCGGGGAGTTGGACGGTTGAATGGCGCAATCAAAGGCTGAGCACGTTTTCAAATCAAATGGCCACGCAAACAACGCGCGAGGCGCTGGCAGGATGAGATGGCGCGGCGTTTTCTCAGCCTTTTCTGCCCTGATGTTAAAGCCGATCGACTGACACAACTTGTCGAATGGTGCGACCGTTACTCGCCGCTGGTCGCAGCCGATGGAAGCGACGGCATCATCATCGACATTACCGGCTGTACTCATTTGTTCGAATTGAGTCGCGCACAACGGCCACCAAACGGCCTGTGCGCTGGCGGAGAAAGCAAGCTTCTGCTGGATTTGAAGCGGCGGCTTCGCCGGATGGGCATTCAATCACGCGGAGCAATTGCCGATGCATGGGGCGTCGCATGGGCCTTGGCACGTTATGGCAAAAGGTTCATCGTTCACGGCGAGAATGCGGTTTCCGCGCTCGCTCCTTTGCCCGTCGAGGCACTCCGGCTTCCCCATGAAATTATTCTCGAGTTGCGAAGGTTCGGCCTGTCCACGATCTCTGCGGTAAGGAAGATCCCTCGTCATTCGCTGGCTGCACGATTCGGTTCCGCTCTTTTGTGGCGTCTCGATCAGACTTTTCAGCAAGCTGAAGAGCCGTTGACGCCATGGCGGCCGCCGGCACCGCATCGGGCATCAAGAATTCTCGCTGAGCCGATCTCGACAGTCAGTGCAGTTGAATATGTGCTACGCGATCTGCTCCAGGAGATCTGTAAACGACTCGAAGAAAATCATCTGGGCGCGAGGCATATGGATCTTGCCTGTTACCGGGTGGATGGGACCGTGGATCGATGTGAAATTCGTACTTCGAAGCCCACGCGTTCCATTTCCCATTTGATGCGTCTCTTCGATGGCACTTTAGACACTCTCAGGTCCGGCTTTGGGTTCGAAACATTCGTGCTTTCGGTGTTGGATATAGAGGTGCTCTATCCAATGCAACTCGATCTTTTGCAAGCGAACACTATTGAAGACGAGTCGTCCTTCGATGCACTGGTCGATCGCCTCGGCATGAGACTGGGTTTTCAGGAAGTGAATCGCATCTGGGTGCGCGAGAGCTTTTTGCCGGAACATGCAGTGGAGTTTCGTCCCGCTTCTGCTTCCATGGTTGCAAGCGCAGAGTGGCCGGCTTACCGTGTCCGCCCGGTTCGGTTAATCGAGCCTCCCATGCGCGTTGAAGTTTCGATTCTCATTCCCGGCGAATCGCCTGTGCAGTTTTTCGTTGGATCCCGGAAGCATCGCATAACGCGTTGCGAAGGCCCGGAACGTTTAACTGCCGAATGGTGGCAAAGCAAGACTTCGCGTTGGGGCACGCGCGATTACTACCGGATCGAAGATGAACAGGGCTTGCGGTTCTGGATTTTCCGCGATTCTTCCGAACACTGGTTTCTCCACGGGCATCTTCCATAAACAACCGCCTATGCGCAATTATGCGGAGCTACAGGTTTCGTCCAACTTCAGTTTTCTGCGAGGAGCGTCGCATCCTCAGGAGCTAGTGGCGGCGGCTTATGAGTACGGCTATGAGGCGATCGCTCTTACAGATCGCAATACGCTTTCCGGAATTGTGCTGGCGCATTCCACATTGAAGAAGATGGCTGCGCCTCACACTCGCTTCATTGTGGGATGCCGCCTCGATCTTTCGGACGGAGAGAGCATTCTCTGTTATCCGACTAATCGCAACGCATACGGTAATCTCACGCAACTTCTCACATTGGGCCGCCGTCGCGCGGAGAAAGGAGAGTGCGTTCTCAAACTGACCGATGTGGCGGAATATGCGGAAGACCAGCATTTTATTCTTCCTTTTCCGCGAGTTCTTACCGATTCCGCAAGAACGCATATTCAGCACTGTGTCGAGTTATTTCGCGGCAATCTTCACCTTGCGTTAACCCATTCTTATCGCGGTGACGATAAGCAGTGGATTCGTACAGTCGCCGATCTTGCCCGTTCGCTTTCCCTTCCTGTTGTCGCGACGAACGATGTTCTCTATCACAGCCCCGAGCGGAAAATGCTTCAAGACGTAGTCACGTGCATTCGCGAAGGATGCACGATAGCAGAAGCAGGATTTCGTCTGGACGCTAATGCCGAGCGTCACTTAAAGCCGCCGCGAGAGATGGCGCAAATCTTCGAAGCATGGCCGGACGCTATGGAAGCGACAATCGAAATTGCGGATCGATGCCGGTTCTCGCTGGACGAGCTTCGTTACGAATATCCCGATGAGATCGTCGAACCAGGCATATCGGCCTTCGAAGATCTGAAGCGCCGTGCGTTTGCGGGTGCGAAAGACCGATATCCAAACGAGGTTCCCGCAGCCGTTACAAAGCAAATCCACCATGAGTTAAAGCTGATTGCCGAGCGCGGGTACGCGCCTTACTTTCTCACCGTTCATGAAATTGTGAAGTTTGCCAGGAGCAAAAAGATTCTTTACCAGGGGCGTGGATCGGCAGCGAATTCGGTCATCTGCTTCTGTCTGGGGATCACGGAAGCGGACCCTGTTGCCTGTGGACTGCTGTTCGAAAGATTTATCTCGGCGGCGCGGAACGAACCTCCCGACATCGACGTTGATTTCGAACACGACCGGCGTGAAGAAGTGATCCAGCACATCTATGACAAATATGGACGCGACCGTGCCGGGCTCACCGCCACCGTGGTGCACTACCGGCACCGGCGTGCAATTCGTGAAGTAGGGAAAGTGCTTGACCTAGCCAGCTGCAATTCACCGGAACGGCAGGAATTGGCTGTGGATCTGACGAATCAGCTGGTCGGCTTTCCTCGGCATCTTTCGCAGCACGTAGGCGGGTTTGTCATCGCGCGTGGTCGCCTGGACGAAATGGTCCCCATTGAAAACGCGCGAATGCCGGACCGCACCGTCATTCAATGGGATAAAGACGATATCGATGAGCTGGGAATGATGAAAGTCGATATTCTCGGTTTGGGAATGCTCAGCGCTATTCGAAGGGCGTTCGAGCTGATGGAGCTCCATTATGGAAAAAAGCTCACTCTTGCCAACGTTCCTCAAGAGGATCCAGCAGTATACGCGATGCTTCAAAATGCGGATTCCATCGGAGTCTTTCAAGTGGAAAGCCGTGCGCAGCAAAGTATGTTGCCGCGACTCAAGCCTGCGACGTTTTATGACTTAGTAATCGAAGTAGCTATCGTGCGCCCAGGGCCGATTCAGGGTGATATGGTACACCCCTATCTTCGGCGCCGGGAAGGGAAGGATCCGATTGAATATCCCAGCCCGGAGTTGGAAGCCGTTCTGAAAAAAACGCTTGGTGTCCCGCTCTTTCAGGAACAGGCGATGCAGATTGCCATTATTGGAGCAAGCTTCACTCCCGATGAAGCGGATGAACTTCGCCGGGCACTCGCGACCTTTCGCCATGTCGGTACGATCTCCTCGCTTCGCGAACGTTTTCTCGAAGGGATGCGAAAGAACGGTTACGCCAAAGAGTTTGCCGACCGCTGCTTCAGTCAGATCGAAGGTTTTGGCACTTATGGCTTTCCCGAAGCGCACGCCATCTCGTTCGCCAACCTGGTGTACGTTTCAGCGTGGATCAAATACCACTATCCGGACGTTTTCTGCGCGGCATTACTGAACAGCCAACCTATGGGTTTTTATGCACCGGCTCAACTGGTCCGTGACGCCCGTGAGCACGGAGTGGAAGTCCGTCCCATCGACGTCAATCACAGCAACTGGGAGACGACACTGGAACCGGTCGAAAACTCGCGTCATGCCGTACGGCTGGGATTGGATATGGTTTCCGGCCTGCCGGAAAAAGACGCGCATGCACTGGTGGCGGCACGAGGATCGGGATATCGTACGCCTTTTGAGATTGCCAGACGAGCGGGGTGCAGCCGCCGTGCGCTCGATTGTCTTGCGCAAGCCGACGCGTTCGCCTCGATGACAGTCGGCCGTCGGCAGGCTCTTTGGAAAACCAGCGTTCTTGATGGAAAGATTCCTCCCCTGTTTGCCGGTGCGGAGTTGTTCGACGATCCCGATGCAGATCTGCCGCCCACGACCGGAAGTCAGGAAGTTCTGGCCGACTATCTCGCCACGGGACTCACGTTGCGCCAGCATCCGCTGGCATTCTTACGGCCCCGTCTGAAAGCAAGGCTGGTTACAACTGCAGCTGATTTGAAGAAAACACCGAACGGAAAGACCGTTCTGGTAGCTGGACTCGTGTTGTTTCGTCAGCATCCGCAAACAGCAAAGGAAACAATCTTCGTCACGATGGAAGATGAAACCGGAGCAGCCAACCTGATCGTCTGGAAACACGTGCACGATAAATATCATGATGCTGTTTATCATGGAAAGCTGTTGGCTTGCCGGGGAGTCGTGCAGAGAGAAGGTCAAGTGCTGCACGTTGTTGCCCGGCATGTGTGGGATTGGTCCGCGCAACTGAAGCATCTCGACCCGCAGAAAGGCGCTCCGGCGCTGCCTGTGCGCAGCCGGGATTTTCGATAAATTCTAAAGCAGCTTTGGTGGGCCACATTGTAGGCTGGGAAACGTCTGTGTCTAGCCCAGATCCGATCAAATACCCAGGCGCTTTTTAGTACTGTTGCCCTTCACACAGTTTCACGTATACTGTGTTCATGCCAAACATTACGCTGAACGTTGACGAGAAGATTCTGGTTACAGTTCGGCGGTACGCTGCGGAACAAAACTCCAGTGTCAATGCCCTAGTGCGAAATTATCTGGCAAGTGTGGCTTCAAATGAGGATCGAGCCGCCGGTGCCCGGGCCCGATTACGACAATTGAGCAATCAATCAAATGGGCGGCTTGGCAGGAAGACCTGGTCACGCGACGAACTTCATGGTCGCTAAGGCCTTCCTCGATACAAATGTTCTAGTCTATGCCGCCATCGGCACAGGCAAAGATGAGCCCAAACGTCATCGCGCTCTCGCCCTAATTGAGTCTTTGGATTTTGCTACATCAGCTCAGGTTCTTCAGGAATTCTATGTGACCGTCGTGAAAAAAGCAGCTCGCCCTTTATCAAGTGAGCAAGCCCTAGAGTGGATCGAGCAATTAACGGCGTTTCCCTGTTACGTTATCGATCATCAGCTAGTCAGAATCGCGATCGAACAATCAGTCCGCTATCAGATCTCATACTGGGATGCGGCTGTTCTGTCGGCGGCAAGAGCTTTGGGATGCCGCACACTCTACTCTGAAGACCTCAACGATGGTCAGCAGTACGAAGATGTAATTGTAGTGAATCCGTTTAAGAGCCGCTCTTCTCGCTAGCTCCACTGAGTGCCAATTGCGAAGACTACGCGCTATTGGAATCCTCGAATATTCATGAATTTTATGCTCTTTCAAATGTTCAGCAACTTGCGTAGATGCGAGTTGATTAGTGCAGCCTCAGCTGCTAATGCGTCCATGACGATCTTATGGGATAGATACAGTTTGATGCTACGATGGATGCACCGGTGAATCACTCGAAATCTCGTCGAACCACCCTGACCCTTCCTGCGAGGTGCCTGGAAATCGCCGAGCGGATCGCCCGGGAACGTCACCTTAATTTGAGTTCGGTTGTCGGCGAAGCACTCCAGCGGGGTCTCCGGGAAGAAGAGCAAGCGCAGCGAAGCGAGGCCATCCTGCATGCTTATTCCAACGCGTTTGCCGGGTTCTCCGCGGACGAGTTGCTGCTGCTGGATGGCATCGTGAGCGAAGCGCTTCCAGCAGAAAAACTCATTCCCAAAAAACGGCGCGTTAGGGACGGCGCCCGCCGAACCCGAAAATGATTAATCCGGGTTGGGGACCGTTTCTCTTTGATACCAGCGCGGAGAGTTGGTTCGCGCGAGTCGGCGACCCCGGAGCGGCACGTTGGTGGAGCGAATATCTTCGAAGACATCCCGTGCATGTTTCCTCAATCACAGTTTTTGAGAGGATACGTGGTTACGCGATGCTGTGGCGTACGGCGGATCAGGTGCGGCGACCCGCGATTGAAGCAGCCCGCGTATCCTATTTCAACGCGGCGCGGCGGGTATGGTCTGTTGACACTGCTACAGCGGTTATAGCGGGCGAGATCGCAGCCCTTGTTCCGGATCCTCCGACGCCTCCGAAAAGATCACACCGCCTTGCCGAATCGCGGACCGAAAGACTAGCAAGATGGCGATTCGACGGGATTATTGCCGCCACCGCCCTGGTAACTGGTATGCCCCTGATCCATAACAATCCTAACGATTTTGAAGCGATCCGCAGCAGCATCGAAACGGATCCGGAGCGGTTTTCGCACGTAGGATCGTTGAACCTCGTTCGATGCAGCGTCATCCGCGCCTAAAGGGTGAAGTTCGAAAGAAGTGAACAGATTGCTGCGGCGAGCGCAGCCGTTCAACGACTACTTGCAGACTACTGAAACTACCCAGGGTCACCTTGGCAAGAGTATTGGCTCCCCGACATGGATTCGAACCACGATTAACGGCTCCAAAGGCCGCTGTCCTACCGTTAGACGATCGGGGAATTATGGGCAATAGGCTTTGCCGATCTTCAGTTTAACGCAGCCGGATCATCACCAATCTGAATAGGGAGTGCCGTCCAAGGCAGTCTTGTCGGAGCCGCTTCGGACATCGAAGATACCGGGCGTACTGTTGCTTCCACCGACCGCGCTGTCTTCCATGATTGTTTTCCAGGTTTGATCGGAGCTGGTGATCGGATCTTGCGGAACCTGCCTCAGATAGCCCTCGCTTACCAGGTCTTGCAGCGATTCAGGAGCTTTCTGTTTGTCGATGGTGTATTCGTCGATCATGGTCCGGAGTGTGAACAAATTGTTCCGGAGCACGCTCTCTTTTGCTCGTATGATGGATTTCTGATAAATGGGCAGGGCGATGGCGAGAAGCACCGAGATGATGGCCATGACTACCATCAACTCGATAAGTGTAAATCCGCGCTGCGCTCGTTTCAGCCAGGTGGTTGAGTTATCGTTCATCAGATCCGCCTCACCACTCGGAGTAGGGAGTGCCGTCACTCGCCTTATCGTTACTTTTGGAGTAAACGTCAAAAACGTTCTGACCGCCGAACGAGTTCGAGGTAGGGTCGTCCTGCATGCTTCGCTTCCCCCAGTCATGGTCTCCCGTGAGCGGATCTTTGGGAATACGTCGAAGAAAACGCATCTTACCGGATTGATTGTTGCCGCTCAGCGTATTTGTGAGTTTCACACCATCAACCAGGCTCTCTAAAGAGGGCGGATAGCAGTAGGCATCGGGCCCGGCGGGCTGAACCTTTCCTGCGTCGCACATATCTTTGTACTTGTCGATAGCCTTGCGCATATCATCCAGCGAGGCGAGCAACTGTTTCTCGCGCTGCCGCCTAACCTGGTAGCGCGCCATTGGGACCGCCATCATGGTTAAAATCATCAGAATGCTGAAGGCGACAATCAGCTCTACCAGAGTCAAACCGGCTTGAGTCTTACGGCGTCGTTCGAGCCCGTTCGGCGTAGTTCGTACCAACATCGGAAAAGCTCTAAGGACGAGGCTGATTCGGCGAATTCACCGGAGGTAGCGGTGCGGCAGCCGGGGTAACAACCGGCACAATTGCCGGAGATGCGCTGCCATTTGCCGGAATAACCGGAACTGGATTAACCGGCAATGAATTCACAGGAGGCGTATTGGTTTGCGGCATTTGCGCAGGAGGTCGCGACAGATTCCGCGCTGAAGGAGGTGCGGTTCCGGCCGGCACATTACCAGGAGGAAGCGTCACCTGAACCGCCGGAGCAGCGCGTCCGACTTTTGGAACACGTTCTGTTCCAGCGAACACGCCCTGACTCGCTACGTCCCCGTAGTCCGGAGCTCGAATGATATGCGGAATAATGGCGATCAGAACTTCGTTATCGATGTTTTCGCGAACCTTAGTGCCGAAAAGATAGCCGAGAAGCGGGATGTTTGTAAATCCTGGAACTCCGGAGAGCGAGTTTGTGCGATCGTGCTCCGACAAACCGCCCAAGATACTTACCTCGCCGTCCTTCATGCGAATATCCGCTTCGTCGATCTGCTGACCTATTTCGGGTTCGTCGATCCCGGCAATAGGAATCTGCTGGAGAACGTTAGAAAGTTCGACTCGGATTTTCATGCTGATGTCTTCGGATCCATTGACGTGCGGCTGCAGATCGATCAAAGTTCCAACCTCGACTTGCTGGAACTGCGTTGTCGCATAGGGTATGGAGCCCGGGGTCGCCACTGCCGAGTTCAAGGATCCGGACACATAGGGAATTTTCTGGCCGATCTTTAAGGAAGCTTTCCCTCCATCTGTGGCTCGTAGCTGTGGCCGCTGAAGGACCTTCGTTGAGGCGTCGTTGAGCAGGGCCTGGACCACGGTGCTGGGGAGAGTGGTGGAGTAGTCGGCGGTCGATAGATGGCCCGCTTGCGCCAAAGTGAACTGGTTTGTCGTGCTCGTCGAGGTGGTGCTGCCTGTGGTGCCCGTTGTGCCGCCTGTAGAGGTCGATGGCGTTGTCGTGACGTTGCGCGGAGTGAAATTCAAAGGCGTGCTCAATCCGCCTGCTCCCAGCAGAGCAGCGCCTAGTGTTCTTTTGTTGTCCTTATTGACCTCCATAATGATGATGTCCATGCTGACCTCCGCTTTCGGTTTATCGAGATCATGGACCAGTTTCTCGACCAGAGCGATCGTATCCGGCGTGCCACGGGCAATAATCGCGCTTTGGCTTGCTACCTGGAAGACGTTAGAGGTCAGCTTGGCGCCTGTACGAACTCCATTAAAGATTTCCGTAAATTCATTCGGGGTGCTGGCATTTTGTATATAGAAGACCTTAACGACTTCGTCCTGATACTCCTGCCTCTTCTGCTCGCCTTCCTGGGTAACAAAGATCGCATTGCGGCTAATCGGTTTCCAGAAGGTGTGGGTAATCAATGCCGCATAGTTAAGCGCTTCTTCTAAAGTGACGTTGCTGAGGTCGAGGTTGAAGTTCTTTCCAGCTACTCCGGGGGAATCAAGGCCGGAGGGGTCGAGAAGAAGATTGATGCCGGCGAGCTTACAGATGCTCTCATAAAGCACGCGAGCCGGCTGATTATTTACCTTAAGGCTGCTGATCTGCGCATTGATGGGCTGCAGCGTTGGCGGGCCTTGAAGGGAGTTAACCCGGCGCTCGATCTCCTGACGCGCTCGTTCCGCAGGAGTAAGAATGGGCGTGCCGGGCGCCTTCGCCCGTTCTTTCAACATGGCGGTAGTTGTGCGGATCTCCTGAAGCGCGAGCTGGGACCCCGGGTCGGCCAGGTAAGCCTTTTGGAATTGTGCGAGTGCTTCATCGAGCTTTTGCGCCTTCTGCAGATCCTTGCCGGTGGCCAGGTGCTCCGAAGCGACTTTGGCGTGAATTCGTTGATCCCAAAGGAGATAGCCTGCATCCTGGGGATCGGTGGAGAGCGCCTGATCGTACAACGACATCGCTGCGTCCCAATTCTTATCGGCTTCCGCCCGCTGGGCTTCCTTGAAAAGCTTGTCGCCTTTCCTGGTACGTCCTTCCGCCGGAACTGTCCCCAGGGCAACCACGGAAACAAACACTACAAACGGCACCAACTTGTGCAAAGAAATCACCTCAGACGCAGTCAACCCATCTCATTCGGATACGATTCACTGCAGATGTAAGCCAATCCGCGGGATCGGCCTAACAAAGGCCATAATCCCAAGCTTCCGTAGAGACCGAAGCCCCCGGACAGTCGCCTTCCCCTGTTCGAATGGAAGACGCAGCGCCAGAGCAGGACGTGCAAAGTCCATTCGCAGCCTGGGCGACACTAGAGATGGAAGACGACCTCAACATTGTCTCAGCAAACCGGAATAAAAATCTTAAGTGACAATCGCTCGGCTGGTCACAACTATCATTTGCTCGACCGTTACGAAGCCGGGCTGGTGCTAACTGGTACGGAAGTAAAAGCCGCAAAGGATGGGAAAGTACAGCTAAAAGAGTCGTATGCGGAGGTTAACGAAGACGAAGCCTGGCTGATGAATGCCCATATTAGCGAGTATTCGCACGGCAATCTGATGAACCATGCACCGGTTCGCAAACGCAAGCTGTTGCTTCACCGGTCCGAGATCGATAAGCTGCGCGCCGAAACCCGCGAGAAGGGGTTGACCATAGTACCTACCAAACTTTATCTCAAAGCCGGGCGAATTAAAGTCGAGATCGCGGTCGGAAAAGGTAAGAAGTTCAATGACAAGCGCGAAGCAATAAAAGCGAGGGAGATGCAGGCAGAAGCGCGGGCTGAGATGGTGAGGCGAACTCGCCAATAGTTCCATCCCAATTTACATCGGAAGATATACATGCAAATTTCACTTGAGACCTCCCCGGTCGAACAATTAAGTGCGGACGCACTTGCCGTAATCTGCTTTGAGGCAGATGGAACGCCGGAGCAGAGGGGCAACGAAACGGCTGATAGTTCGCCGAGCGTGCCCGACCCTGAGATCGCGGCCCAGTCCGGCTGGTTAGCGGATCTTCGAACCAGCCGCGAATTCACGGGAAAGCTATACGACATAGCAATCCTGCATCGGCCTCAGGGTCTTGCAGCCAAGCGACTTGTGGTCGTCGGTGGCGGGAAGCGAGACAAGTTTTCTCCGGTCGAAATCCGCCGCATCGCCGGCGTACTTGTGCGCTCTCTGAAAGCCAAGGGCGTCCGTGCAGTCACGCTCATGCTGGAGGAACAGGCAGATTCGAATGACGTAAGCGCCGCCGTCGAGGGCGCCGTTCTCGGAAGCTGGGAAGCCGATAAGTACAAATCCGACCCGAAGAAACATGAGAAGGCTATAGACAGCTTCGCCGTTGCGGTTCCGGCCGATACCTCCGGCGAATTGGCCAAGGCGGTCGAAGCGGGCCAGATTATCGCTGAAGCTCAAAACGTAACGCGCGATTTGGCAAACGAGCCGGCAAATAAGCTGACTCCGGCTGCTTTAGCGGAGGCGGCAAAAAGCGCGGCCAGCGATTACGGGCTGAAATATAAGGAACTCGATCAAACGGAAATGGCGCAACTCGGAATGGGCGCTCTGCTTGGGGTTGCACAGGGTAGCAGCAATCCGCCTTTTCTGATTTCGCTCGAGTACCGCCCCGCACGGACCGAGGGGCAGGACCATCTGGCTCTGGTAGGCAAGGGCGTGACGTTCGATACCGGCGGCATTTCGATTAAACCTTCTGACGGCATGGAAAAGATGAAGTACGATATGTCCGGTGCTGCCGCCGTGATCGGGGCCATGCGGGCCATAGCGCAGCTGAAGCCGTCGATCCCGGTGACCGGTTATGCTCCGCTTGTCGAAAACATGATCAACGGCAACGCCCAGCGACCCGGTGACATTGTCACAACGATGGCCGGGAAGACGGTTGAGGTTCTCAATACCGACGCCGAAGGACGCTTGATTCTGGCGGACGCACTCACCTACGCCAATCGGAACGGAGCGTCGCATATTGTCGATGCCGCTACCCTTACAGGAGCCATCGGCATTGCTCTCGGCCACTACAATATGGGCGCGTTCACTAACAGTGAGGAGTTTCTCGGACGCTTTCTGGCTGCCGCTCGCATAGCCGGTGAGAAAGCCTGGCAGATGCCAATGGACGAAGACTACAAGGAGTATCTAAAGTCGGCATTTGCCGATCTGCCCAACATCGGCGGACGTCATGGCGGGTCGATCACCGCGGCCTGGTTCCTCCGCGAGTTTGCCGATCCCACTCCCTGGATCCATCTGGATATCGCCTCCACCGCTTGGCTGGACGATGCCAAACCGTGGCTTTCGAAAGGACCCACGGGCGTGGCCGTGCGCTCGTTCGTGCAGCTTGCGCTCGACTGGAATCGCGGCCGATAACTGGACCTGTAGGTCGCTGAGCTAGTAAGTGACGGGGATTTAGCGCTCCGAATATATACTCGAAAGGCAAAGATTCTTTCCTTCGGGAGGTTGTTAGCCATGCAGCTTCGTGTGCTGGCATTTGTACTGGCAGGTGGCAAAGGGACTCGGCTCTACCCGCTTACAAAAGAACGGGCCAAGCCTGCAGTCCCGTTTGGCGGCCGGTACCGGATTGTCGACTTTGTGCTCAGCAATCTGGTTAACTCCGGCATCTACTCGATCTATGTCTTAATCCAGTTCAAGAGCCAATCTCTCCTTCAGCACTTGCGTGAGGGATGGGAAGTGAGCGGACTGCTGAAAAACAACTTCATCATTCCCGTTCCGGCGCAGATGCGCTCTGCTCATGAAGATTGGTATCGCGGAACAGCCGACGCGATCAATCAGAACATCAATCTTATTGAGCAGGCAGATCCTCACGTCGTGGTTATTTTCGGAGCCGATCATATCTATCGGATGAACATCCGCCAGATGATCGAACACCACATCGAGAAGCGTGCCGCTGTAAGTATCGCGGCTATTCCGGTCGACAAACAATATGCGTCCGAATTCGGCGTTATCGAGACAACACCGGAAGGAAACATTGTCGGCTTTCACGAGAAAAAAGCGGATGCGCCTACAATGCCCAGCGATCCCAATCGGGTGTATGCGTCGATGGGTAATTATGTCTTCTCGACGGATGTCCTGCTTCGTGAGTTGTATGCCGACAGCAAAAACGAGAACAGTTCGCATGACTTCGGAAAAGACATTCTGCCCTCGCTAATTGGACGGGCGGACATGCATGCTTATGACTTCAATACAAACGTTATTCCGGGAGACCCCGTCGGTTTTCCTCAGTACTGGCGCGATGTGGGAACCCTCGATGCCTATTACGAAGCGAGCATGGACCTGCGGGCGGTATCGCCCGAACTCAATCTGTATAACCGGCAGTGGCCGTTGAGAACGGCGGGTTATTTCGATGCTCCCGCGAAGTTTGTGTTCGATGAAGAGGGCCGTCGCGGCATGGCTGTCGACTCCATTATCGCTGGAAGCTCAATTGTGTCGGGCGGCTTTGTCAAGTGCTCCATACTGGGGCGCAGCGTGAAAATCCACACCGGCGCCCACGTGCAGGAGTCCGTCATTTTCGATAACTGCGATATCGGGCGGCATGCGAAAGTCCGGCGAGCGATTCTCGACAAGAATGTGACCATCCCGCCTTATACCGAGATTGGTTACAACACGGAGGAAGACCGGAAGAAATATCACGTTACAGAGAGCGGGATCGTAGTAGTCGAGGGGCATCACTCCACAGTCGATATTTCAACGATTCAGATTTAAGTAGGGGCGCGAATGCGCCTCTTGCCCAAGATCGATGAGAGCTAATACACGGACAGAACTTTCGGGCTTAGCGAAGATGGCTCAGTTTCGCTACATTGTAGTAGAGAACGAAGAGTGACTGGCCTTAATCCAAGAATCACAGTCGAGCCCGGGAAAATGGGAGGCAAGCCGTGTATCAGAGGGCTGCGGTTTACCGTGTACGATCTCGCCTCGTATCTCGCGTCCGGAATGTCGGAAGCCGAGATTCTGGAAGAGTTCCCGTACCTCGAAAAGGACGATTTCCGAGCGGTCTACAAATTTTTTGCGGCCATCTCGGATAGGATGTCCGTTATTGAAGCTGCTCGTTGATGAGAATCTTTCTCCGCACTTGGCGGTGAAGATTGCTGATTTTTTCCCCGCGTCTCTTCACGTGCGAGACGCGGGACTCGGCTCCACTCCAGACATCAGAATTTGGGAGTACGCCAAACTGAATGGCTTTGCGTTTTTCACCAAAGACCAGGACTTCGCGAGCCTAAGTCTGACCTGGGGCGCTCCACCGAAAGTTGTTCTTCTCAATACTGGGAATTGCTCTACGGCTGAAGTGGAAAGAATTGTTCGCGCCAACGCGATTCGGTTCGGAGCGCAGCTTGCTTATTCTCCGTTAGCCGGTGACGCCGGTTCTATGCCGACGCGGTCCAGCGCTGTAAATGCCAGCGCTGTTATCACCACTACCAGGCAGCCAACCACGTTGTACCAAAGAAACGACAAGCTCGTGAAAGCCGCTACGGCAAAAATAGCTGCTTCACCGGCAATCACGCCCATAAAAGCTGCTGTTCCTGCTACGTGCTTGAAGAAGAATGCCAACACGAAGACGCCGAGCAGTCCTCCGTAGAAAAGAGATCCGACAATATTGACCCGCTCAATTAGCGCACCGAAGCCACGCGCTCCGAAGGAAGCAAAAGCAACCGCATAAGCACCCCAAAAAACAGTAAAGCAGCGTGAGGCTACTAGATAGTGGCGGTCCGGCCGTTCCCGCACGATATAGCGGCGATAGATATCCACGACTGAAACAGTAGCCAGCGAGTTGATCTCGCCTGAAGTCGATCCCATGGATGCCGAGAAGATCACCCCGATCACCAGTCCAAGCAACCCCACCGGCAAATACCGCTTAATGAACGATAAAAAGATGTAGTTCGTATCGTCATACCTGGCTCCCCCGTGCAGGCGCGCCACTATTTCGAGAGCCTTTGCTCGGGTACCCAGAAATTCTTTCTGCCCGTCTCTGAATTGAGTGAGAGCCTGGTTCTGTCGATTCGTCGACTGACCACGAGCCGCGGCAACCTTGTAAGCCGCGTCACGGCGATGCTCGAAAGCTGCGCTATAGCTCGCTTCGGCAGGTTTCCATTCGACGGTCTTCGCCGCGCGCCCGGCTTCGAGCGGCTGAAAAATCATCGGAGGAGGCACGAACAGCGAAAGAACGAACACCATCGTCCCAATAAACAATATAAAAAGCTGCATCGGGATCTTCACAACGGCATTGAACAGAAGGCTCAAACGGCTTTGGGCGACCGAACTGCCCGTCAAATACCGCTGCACCTGACTTTGATCGCAACCGAAATAAGCGAGAGCCAGGAAGCCGCCGCCAATCAGCCCGCTCCACAGGTTGTAGCGGTCGCTCAGATCCCACCGAAGGTCAACAATATTTAATCGTCCAGACACCCCTGCCAGATGCACGGCATCGGCGAAAGATACTCCGGCCGGCAACGCGTGAACAACCACAATGAGGCTAACTACGAGCGCAATGAAGATCATGCTCATCTGCTGCACATCGGCCCAGGTGAGCGCTTTGATGCCGCCCGTGGCTGTATAAAGGACGACCAGAGAACCGATCAGTACCGTAACAACTCGATCTGACCAGCCGAGAACGCCCGCGAGTGCAACGGCCGGGGCATAGAGGCCGATGCCCGCTGCCAAACCACGCTGGATCAGGAAAATAGTGCTCACCAGCGCCCGCGTCTTGGCGTCGAAGCGACCCTCCAGGTATTCGTATGCGGTATAGACCTTGGCGCGATGGAAGATCGGAACGGCGGTAGCCGAGAGAATCACCATCGCGATCGGCAGTCCGAAGTAAAACTGGACAAAGCGCATCCCGTCCACGTAAGCCTGACCAGTAGTTGAGATGAAAGTGATCGCGCTTGCCTGCGTCGCAAGAATCGAGAGCCCCATAGCATACCAAGGCATGCTCTTGCCCGCCAGCAAGTACTTGTTTACCGTGTTACTACCGCGTCCGCGGTACAGCCCATAACTTACCAGGGAAATTAGCCACGTAAAGAAAACAATCCAATCGATCACCCTCATTGAAGAGCGCTCTTCAATGCACGCACTGCGTCGCGCGATACATTTCCCGACTGAGATTGCGGAACGCGAGCGGCTCGCCCAACGTGTATTTCGTTCAGTAGCGGTGAGTCTCTAAGCCCTTCGAGAGTGTTGCGATCCAGCCCCGCTGCAACGAGTATACGGATAGAGGGCTCGGCCGCGCTTTGCCATTTTAGAAGCCGACTTTTTCGCTCGTGCCAGTGGCCTGTCCCTCCGATGGTCAAAATGCGGTCGATCTGGCCGAAGCCTTGCATCTGCCAAATGGCGGCCAGAGGATCTGAAACTTCGTCGAAGGCGCGATGAAAGGTGACCGAACACTCAGGAGCCGCATTCAGTACATCCATCATGGCTTTGATATCGAGGGAACCTTCCTTGATGAATCCTGTGACAAGTCCGTCGATCGGCAGCTTCGAGAAGGCTTCGGCGTGCGCTTGTAAACTGCGCATCTCGGTGCTGTCCTTCACGGACATACTGGGCGATTCCCGCAACATCACTCGGACCGGAATTTGAACTTGCGCCAGCACCGCTTTGACGAGCTCGGCATCGGGCGTTAGGCCGCCTGCTTCTAAGTCACGAACCAGTTCGAGCCGGTCTGCTCCGCCAAACTCAGCTTCAATTGCCTCGTTAAGTGAAGTTACGATTACTTCGAGAAGCTTGGCCATCGCGAGTGTCTGCCGCATTCTAGCGTGGGCCGAGATTCGATGAGAGCGCGAAAAACCGGGTAAGTGCAAAAAGTGCCGCGATCAGGACAACCAAATAACAGAGCACGGCGGTATAGATGTGTTTCCAAGTTCCGAGGAAAGGTGGCGGTTCATCTTCCTCTTGGGTACGGCGAGGAATATTCTGGGGCATAGTCAGTACTGAGACATTTCTTGAGCCCGGCTAGGAGATCGAGCAGTAGCGGTTACGTGACACTGCATACTAAGATAGGACTTCTGCAGAAAAGCGGCAATTAAGCCATGAAGTGCCCGGGGCAGGCTCTGTCTATCGGGCATGTTTTTTGATCGGATACACTGAGCCCTTGGGTAATCAAGCCAACTCACGCCAGGCAATAAATGTGCTTATCGTTGACGACGAAGAGTCGCAGCGGATGCCATTGGCAGCGATGATTGCCGCCTGGGGCTTCAATTGTGAGACGGCGGCCGATGGACAGGAAGCTCTCGAAAAGCTGGCTACTTTCAGCGCGAACGTCATTGTTACCGATTTGATGATGCCGCGTATGGACGGTTTCGAGCTGATGAAAAGATTGGGGAGCGACGGCAATATGCCGCCCGCGATCGTGCTTACCGCCTTCGGCAACATCGAAACTGCCATCCAAACAATCCATGATTTGGGAGCGTTCTGGTTTCTGGAGAAGCCTATTCAGCCAGCCGCGCTTCGTGTTCTGCTCGAGCGAGCGGCCTCCCAAAGTCAACTTGCCGAGGAAACCGAGCGGCTGCAGCGGCAGTTAGCGAACACGGGCGTTCTGGTAGACATGGTCGGTACCTCGCCGCAGATGCAGCAGGTGTTCAATGTTATCCAGCAGGTTGCGCCAAGCAAAGCTGCTGTTTTGGTCGTCGGTGAGAGCGGAACCGGTAAGGAACTGGTGGCGCGTGCCGTTCACCAACTGAGCAACAGGCGAACTGGTCCCTTTGTGGCAATCAACTGCGCCGCCATGCCCGAAACCCTCATGGAAAGCGAACTTTTCGGCCACGAGAAGGGAGCGTTTACGGGCGCCTTCGAGCGCCGCGCAGGCTGTTTCGAGCTGGCGCAGCATGGCACGCTTCTGCTCGACGAGTTGGCGGAGATGCCTTCCGGCACACAAGCGAAACTGCTTCGCGTCTTGGAGGATTCGCGCGTCCGCAGATTAGGCAGCAAAAGCGAGATCTCTGTCGATGTGCGGGTGATCGCAGCCACCAACCGGAATCTCGACGACGCGCTGAAGAAGGGCGACTTACGCGAGGATCTCTATTACCGGCTTAACGTTTTTCAGATCGGCCTGCCGCCACTTCGTCAGCGATTGAGCGATCTCCCGGTTCTAGTCGAAACGTTGATCGGCTACTTGAATCGCAAGCACGCTTGCACGGTAACGCACGTCACGCCGGATGTGATGGATGCGTTTCGGAAACACTCCTGGCCCGGAAACGTACGTGAGTTGCGCAATGTGCTTGAGCGCGCCGTCATCATGGCCTGTGAGGGCGCCATTCAGATGGCTCACTTGCCTTACGACTTCGGTGTCTCTGTCGGTTCGCGTCCGCCGGCGCAGGTTTTCGAACCGGAGAGCGTGCGGTTGTCGGTAGGAACCACGGTTAATGAAGCGGAGAAAGCGCTCATTCTTCTTACGCTTCAACACACGAAAAATAACAAGACACGGGCTGCGGAAATACTCGGCATCAGTCTTAAGACTCTCTTCAATAAGCTGAAGGAATACGGCGCCTCGGATCCGGGAGAAGCGATCGCCTAGTGGTGTGATGGATTACAGGTTCGCGCCGAAGGCGAGCAAACGGCCATCGCAGTCCTTCACTACAAACTCGCGCGAGTGCCAAGGCATGTTGGCGAGTCCCCGAGTGAATTCCACACCTTGGGCTGCATACTCGGCGTAGAGTGCGTCCGCATCTTCGATCAGTAGGTAGGCATCGAGCAGTTCGTCCGCGTACTTATTGGGATTGGCTGTGGGCGGCTCAGCACAGCGGAAGTGAATTGCGTGCTGGTCGCGGGCAACGATGGCGTAGATTGGCGGATCTTGCCAAGTGCCCAGACATTCGAAGCCAAGCTTGTCGCTGTAATAGTCGAGAGTGGCGGCCATGTTCGTGGTGAAGAACTGAGGCGCGATCAGACGAATCATAAACCAAGTCTAGTGCGGATCACGACCCGCAGCCCGCCGATCGGTTTAGGCCGCTCCGGTTCAATACGATGTATGCATGACACGGCCAGCGATAACCAGCATCTCACCGTTTTTCATCGTCCGAGACATACCAGCCGCACTCTGGTTCTATCGCGAGATGCTCGGTTTTGACATCACCTTTCAAGAGCCCGATCGTGAGCCGTTCTTTGCAATTGTGCAGCGTGATGGGGCGATGATCTTCGTTAAGCAGGTCGGCGAGGAACCGCTCCCCAACTGCAACCGGAACCCGGCGGCCCGATGGGACGCTTATGTCTCTATACCCGATCCCGATGCGCTGGCGGCAGAATATATGTCCCGCGGTGTCTCTTTTTCTGTACCTCTGCAAGATACCCATGACGGTCTTCGTGGCTTCGAGCTCGAAGACGCTGACGGCTACGTTTTGTTTTTCGGTCGTCCTCGGTAACTTAGTCTCAAGACTTACCTTTTTCTGAAACAGCGAACAATGTTTCCCGGATAGCCTGTGAACCGGGCGCAGAGATGACCTTTTTCCCTCGCCATGAACGGTTACCCCTCGTGATCATGTCCAAAAGCAAATTCGCTCTCGCCGATGTCCATGCGTTCGATTAGACCGTTTGCGATGGTGTAGATATGCAACAACACTTGATCTGAGAGAATGTCGCCGTTTAGATTTTTGACGAGTTGCCGAACCTTGACATCGGTTCTGCCCGCCTCACGATCCGTTACTTCGATAGGCTCGACGTGGGGGTCGAACTCTGTCCATTGACGTGTCCAGTAAGCACGTATTCCTTCTTTCCCGACCACTCGGCCGCCTTCCGAAGCCTTGGGCCAATTGACGTTCTCACTCATCAAGGCAAGTGCGCCGTCAATATCCCGCCGATTGAATGCTGAGTATGCCTGATCTATTAACGCCTGTGTGTCTGCCACTCATCTTCCATAATGCACGTTGATCTATGTGCACGGATACTGGGCGTTCCCAAAAGGACCCCTTGCGAGAGTAGAGGGCGTGGATTGGGCGTTTTGGACATGAACCGTCCATTGCTTGCATGATCCGATCGCGAAGCATCTTCGCTGGGCGGGTGTCCCCTGAGCTGCATTTGCGGCGAGCTGTCGGCTGTGGGAGGGCAGGGCCTTCCGCGTCGTCTGTCTCTCCCCAATTCTTCGCTTTTCCTGTCGCTGGAACCCATTGCCAGTGGAAAGAGCGGCTTGACTCCTTACCCTAGCGAAATGGCCGCGGTACTCCTGTACCCGGATGCTACGCTGGGGTTTTGTCCCGCCATAATGACCGTTACCAGTGAGTTGAAGAAAACCTCGCTCTTCGATGCGCATCTCGCTTCGAAAGCGCGTATGGTCGACTTCGGCGGCTGGAACATGCCCGTCCAGTACTCGAGCATTCTCGAGGAGCACAATGCGGTACGGAATGCCGTAGGGTTGTTTGACGTCAGTCACATGGGCGAAATCGATATAAGTGGGCCGCAGGCCCTCGAGCTAGTCGACTATGTTTCCACAAACAGCGCAGCCAAGCTAAAGACAGGTCAGGCACACTACTCGGCGCTGCTTTATGAACACGGCGGTTTCGTCGACGACATCCTGGTGCACAAAGTGGCGGACGACCACTTCTTCCTTTGCGTGAATTCGTCGAACCAGGAAAAGGATTTCGAACACATCATTCAGCACAATCGGTTCGATGCACAGGCCGAGTTTACCAGCGACCGGTACGCGCAGCTTGCTATCCAAGGTCCGAAAGCCGGGGCAACGCTTCAAAAACTTACGAAAACGGATCTGAAGGGCATCAAGTATTACTGGTTCGAGGACGGCGAGGTTGCCGGAGTGCCTGCGCGTATTGCACATACCGGTTATACGGGAGAAGACGGTTTCGAAATCTATATCCCGCCTGACGAAGCGGCCCGGCTCTGGACTGCCATCTTAGATGCGGGAGAAGAGTTCGGCATTCGGCCCTGTGGTCTCGGCGCGCGCAACACGTTGCGCCTCGAATCCAAAATGGCCTTGTATGGGCATGAGCTGACCGCCTCGATCAACCCTTTTGAGGCCGATCTTGGCTGGATCGTCAAAATGGATAAAGGTGATTTTGTCGGGAAAGCAGCTCTGGAGAAAGTGCAAGAAAATGGACTTACTCGCAAGCTGACCGGCTTCGAGATGAAAGGCCGCGGAATCGGCCGCGATGGGTACGAGATTTGGATCGACGGCAAACAGGCGGGCTGGGTTACCAGCGGCGGTCCCTCTCCAACGCTGAACAAGAACATAGGCCTCTGTTACCTGCCTCTCGAGAAGGCTATTCCCGGCGTGAACATCCAAGTGGTAATCCGAAATTCTCCGGTTGAGGCAGAGACAGTGGCCACTCCCTTTTACAAACGGGCGAAGTGATGAGCTATCCAGAAACTTACAGGTACACGAAAGAACACGAATGGGTCCACGTCGAAGGAGACCAAGGGACGATAGGCATCACAGATCACGCGCAGCATGAATTGGGCGACATTGTTTTCGTAGATCTCCCGAAGCCTGGAACTCAAGTGACCAAAGGTCAGACCTTCGGGTCGGTCGAGTCGGTGAAAGCTGTATCGGATGTGTATGCGCCCGTATCGGGCGAGGTTACCGAAGCTAATGAGTTGCTTGCGACGAGTCCGGAGCGGTTGAACGAAGATCCGCACGGCGATGCCTGGCTCATCAGAGTCAAGCTTTCTTCAACAGACGAAATTAATGCACTAATGCCCGTTGCCGATTATCAAAAATATATAGGTGCGGCATAGCTCTCTCGCAGCCTCAGGATCTCAGATAGTTGCGATATTTACCTAAATCAGACTTAGAGCGTCGAGAGATGCTCGCTACGATCGGGTTGAAGTCACAGGAAGAACTGGTTTCTTATCTGCCCTCCGACATTCGATTCGATTCCCGTCTGGCCATCGAAGATGGGAAGAGCGAATACGAGATCGTCGACTACTTTAAGCAACAGGCCGCGCGTAACGCGAACGGCTATGCAAGCTTCTTAGGTGCCGGAGTCTACAATCATTTCCGTCCTGTGTTGGTCGATGCTGTCGTCTCTCGCGGCGAGTTTCTCACTTCTTATACGCCGTACCAGGCCGAGATCTCGCAAGGCACGCTCACCAGCATCTTTGAGTTTCAGACGATGGTGTGCCAGTTGACCGGCATGGACGTGGCGAACGCTTCGATGTATGACGGCTCCTCAGCAGTGCCGGAAGCTGCCATGATGGCGGTGCGCATCACCCGTCGCGACAAAGTCCTGGTTGCGCGGACGGTGCACCCGGAATACCGGGAAGTGCTGCACACCGCGACCCAACACCAAGGCATACCGGTCGAAGAACTTGCTTACCGGAAGGACGGGCGGCTCGATCTTGACGATCTGAAAACGAAGTTGGACGACAAGACTGCCACGGTTATTGTGCAGACGCCGAACTTTTTCGGTTTGCTGGAGCAAGTTGAAGAACTCGCGCCACTGGTTCAAAGCAAGGGCGCGCTGCTGGTTGTCGTCTTCACGGAAGCTGTAAGCCTGGGCCTGATTCGACCGCCCGAAGAAGCCGATATCGTCGTGGGCGAGTTGCAGAGTTTCGCCATTTCTCCGAGCTACGGTGGGCCTTACGCTGGCATCATCGCGGCGAAAGAGAAGTACATCCGGCAACTGCCCGGCCGCTTAGTAGGCGAAACAATCGATGCCGCTGGGCACCGCGCTTTCTGCCTGACGCTAGCGACGCGCGAGCAGCATATCCGGCGCGAGAAAGCCACTTCGAACATTTGCACCAATCAGGCCTTGCTTGCGTTAATGGCCACTGTCTTCATGTCGATCTATGGGAAGCAAGGGCTGCGCGAGCTTGCCGAACAAAACCTCGCGAAGGCGCATTACCTGGCCAAGAGTCTGCCGCTGGCCTTCGACGCGCCGTTTTTCAATGAATTCGTCGTGCGAACAAATAGCAGATCGCCGGAGCAGATCAACACCGAATTGCTGGAGCAAAAAATCATCGGCGGTCTCCCGCTCGGCCGTTTCTACCCTGAGTTGAAAGATTGCATGCTCCTCTGCGCAACGGAGATGAATAAGCGGCAGGATATGGACGCCGTCGCCAAGGCGTTTGCTTCCTCTAAGCCGTGAAAGTCTGACGAATGATCAAGAAAGTCTCTAAACACATCGTCCAGAATGAGCCGTTGCTGTTCGAGCTCAGTTCTCCGGGTAAAGTCGGATACCAGCTTCCCCCATTAGATGTCCCTGCAGTTAACGCTTATAAAGCGCTCGGAAAGCGAAACGTTCGCGAAGAGATTGAAGGATTTCCCGAAGTGAGCGAGTTCGAGGTGCTCCGGCATTTCACCCGGCTCTCTACCTGGAACTACGCGATTGATCTGGGGCTCTACCCACTCGGTTCGTGCACGATGAAATACAACCCCCGCGTGAATGAGCTAGTGGCTCGCACCGAAGGCTTGGCTTGGGCGCATCCGTATCAGCCGGAGGAATTGTCTCAGGGCTGTATGGAAGTGATAGACGTTCTCGAGCGTGCGCTTGCCGAGATCACGGGAATGGACGCGGTCACGCTGCAACCGGCGGCCGGAGCGCACGGCGAGTTCACGGGCATATTGATGATCCGGGCTTTGCTCGAATCGCGCGGCAATCCCCGTAAGAAGATCCTGGTGCCCGATTCGGCGCACGGAACAAATCCGGCGACGGCGATGGCGGTCGGATACTTGGTCGAGAACATAAAGTCAAATGACCGCGGCGTGGTCGATCTCGAAGTTCTTGAACGTGCGATGACCGAAGATGTCGCGGGCTTGATGATTACCAACCCGAATACCGTAGGGGTTTTCGAAGCGAACATCAAAAAGATCTGCAGCATCATGCACGATAAAGGCGGCCTCGTCTATATGGATGGCGCGAACATGAACGCGCTGGTAGGAGTGGCGCGGCCCGGCGATTTCGGCATCGATGTCATGCACCTCAATCTGCACAAGACATTTTCTACCCCGCATGGTGGCGGAGGCCCCGGTGCCGGAGCTGTAGCCGTAGCAAAGATACTCACGCCGTTTCTTCCGTCGCCCCGCCTGAAGCGAAATGGCGATAGCTGGACCTGGAACTACGATCTGCCGCAATCCATCGGACGCGTCCGTGCTTTCTACGGCAACTTTGGCGTGTTGATCCGAGCGCTGGCTTACATAATGGCGCATGGCGGTAACGGCTTGCGCCAAGCGACGTTAGACGCTCTACTGAACGCTAACTATTTGCGCACTCTTCTCTCGCCCTACTACGAGCTGGCTTACGACGCGCCGAGCATGCACGAGTGCGTATTCAGCGATGATCGCCAGGCAAAAAAGGGCGTTCGTACCGGCGATATCGCGAAGCGCCTGATCGACTACGGCTTTCATCCTTACACAGTTAGCTTTCCGTTGATCGTGCGAGGCGCATTGATGATCGAGCCAACCGAAACGGAGAGCAAGGCAGAGCTCGACCTGTTCGCGGATGCGATGGCTTCTATCGCTAAGGAAGTGGAAGACGATCCCGAATTGGTTCTAAAAGCTCCTCACTCCACGCGCACCCCGCGAGTCGACGAAGTGACTGCCGCCCGCAAACCGATCGTTCGCTGGAAGCCGAATCCGGTTAAGAGCCAAGCAGCCGATTAGCGGTTTCAAGAACGACGTCTACAGACAGGCTGTTCATAGGCTCCGACCGGAACGCCGTGACATTGTCACCCCGCGGCCCCCAAACTTTCGGATCAGTAGGACCGAACAAAGCAAGCGTAGGTACCCCCAGTGCGGCCGCGAGGTGCGTAATGCCGGAGTCGTTACCTATATAGAGGCGTGCTCCGCTGAGCCAGCAAGCAAGGTCCGCGAGATTATCGAATCGCACTGCGCCGTCTAGATCTTGTTCTGGACCGGCGATCCACTCAACAGCTTGCTTCAACTGACCCGCGAGTTGCTCGTACGATCGCAATGGCCAGTTCTTGTGCTTGCCTCCCGAGAATGGATGGATCACCACCGTACCCCGGCAGGCAACCTGCGCCACCTCTATCCGTGCAATCGCACCCTTCTCTGCACCTACCTGTTCGGCAAAGAAGTCCGTCGCGTGTCCGCTATAGTTCGCCGGCGGCAACGCAGTTAGAAAGGTACAGGGGACGCCAGTCGCGGCAAGCGTCTCCCGAAACTCAGCACGGTTTGCTCCATACCAGGAAACGATCGAATCGAAGCTGCCCATGTGTTCCGCTAGTTTCGCCGGAAGCCCGAGGCCTCCAAAACCGGTCGCGTCAATGCCTGTGGACGCAAGCGAACGAACAACCGAAGCAAACCGTATCAGCGGCGCGACCGGAGACGGAACCCAGATCTCCGTATATCCAAGGACCAGGTGCTCCATTGCAGGGAAGGAAAGGATGCAATCCCCAATTGCTCCGGGCCGAAGAATCAAACGGCGCATCGAACAGATCAGAATTTGTACAGAGCGCGAGCGTTCTCCCGCATCACCATGTGAGCGAGCTGTATAGCGCGGTCGTGAGTGATCTCGTCATCCTGCAACATGCCGGTCAAAGCAAGACCAAGAGCCTGTCGACCGATCTTCGATCCGATCCAAGCGGTCTCTTCCCAACCAATCGTATTCGAAAAAGGGCTTGCATCCGAACCATACAGCACTTTCTGCGGGGCCGCTTCAAGGTAAAGGCGGATGGCCCGGGCCGCTTCCGCCGGATAGGTCAAATAGCTGAAACCGGAAAAGTCGAGATAAACGTTGGGCTTCAGGATAAGAGCTGCTGCCTCCCAGGCGAATGGCCAGGCGCCATGAAGCATGACAAACTTTGTATGGCGCAAAGCCGGATCGTTGAACAGAGATTCCATCTGGAACGGCTCTGCATTCTCATCGCGAAAATAACTTCCCACGCCGATCGAGGAATGTATGTGCACCGGTATGCCGAGCCGCCCGGCCTCATGCGCAATGTAGCGGAAGGTATAGTCCTGGAGAATTTTGTACTCCTCCGGTGTGGGCTCCGAAGATTGAGCATAGATCGAGTAAACTCGATCCGCGCTTTCCCTTTGTGGATTGCTGATCTGCAAGTCGCGAAGATACGCCAGTTCGAACTTCAGTGCCACTGCGCCCTGCGCCTTCCAGCTTTCGACAGTGTGCGATACAAACGTCAGGTAATCGTCGATGGTCGGAGGAAGATGTTGCAACTGCGCCGCCTGCATGTACCGTCGCAGAAGAAGTTCTTCATTTTCCATGAACGCCTTGTGCTCAGGATCTTTCGCTTTGATGGCACTGTTATTTAGCGGGAACAAAAACATATCCACGAATGGGACCCACTTGAATCGATCAGTTGGCAGGCCAGCCCCCATCGATACACGATTCGCGAGCATAATATCCGTGTTTGCCTGATTCAAAACCCAAACAGGATATAGATCTCCCTTCTGCTTGGCGACTTTTTCTTTCAGCTGGTCGAGGGTTGCTAAGTGCTCAGGGCTGGCGTCCGAGTATTGATATTTGAACAACGCGCTCCAGGCAAGGGGAAAGTAAGGGCTGTCGTTTCGAAACGGAGTCGGAAGTGCTGGATCCTGAATGGCATCGGCCGGTAGAGCATCGAAATCGCGATCGTCTTCACCCGCCGAAACTACTCTCCGCGGATGAGCGTGGTTATCGATTGCATGAATTTGCGCCAGCTCCGTCTCGATTCCACTCTCGATGTACAAATGCGAGGAACCGGATGTGCGGCACGACGCCAGACACAGGACCGCAGATGCCAACCCAAGATAAAGCCCGGATTTAGTCAACTTCACTCTATGGAAACGGGTAGGTGAACTTCGACGGATGACGGTCGGAAACACATCTCGTTATTGCAGGCTTGGTATCGAAGCTTGCCGGTCAGGGTTACCGTTCCCGGGGCGGCATTCGAGGGCACCTGGAATTTAGTCTCGATCTGGAAGTTACCCGTCAGCACCAACAGCGCCTGGTTGCCGACGGTGATCTCGTCAGGCTTCGGGTAGGTGACGCTTTGCGCCTCCACCGGTCCGCCCGTCCAGGTCAGCTTAAGAGGAATCAGAAATTCGTCTTTCGGCTTATCGCTGTTTACGTGAAATCCGGGAAGGACTGCTACATCCAGCAACTGCGAAAACGTCGTCCCTCGCTTCGCGTTCACTTGTTCAACGGGATGAACGACGAGTTTATTTTGTTGGGCCGAACAGAAGAGCGGCAGGAGAAGACTTAAAACTGCTGGAAGCGTTCGTCTCTTTTTCATCGAGAAGGCTCTGAATTTCGCTGGCATACTCGCTCTTTGCCGCGAGTCCAACATGGGGAGGAAAAGCGAATCTGCCATCACGATCAATGATAAACGTTGTCGGCAGTGCTTCCACTCCGCCGTAAAGTTGACTGACCGAATCGTCCCCCAACAGAATTCGGTAATTGACCTTGTGCTCCGCGATATAGGGCTTGATAACAGGCCATCCGTCTTCATCCATTGAAACGCCCACCACCTCAAAACCCCTCGACTTGTACTGCTGTTCGAACTCCTGGAACCAGGGAATTTCCAGTTCGCAAGGACCGCACCATGTTGCCCAAAAGTTGAGCAGAACAACCTTGCCGCGATAGTCTGCGAGCCGTACCTTGCTCCCATTCGCATCTGTAAGCGCAAAAGCGGGCGCCAGTTTACGGTCACTCGTCGATTTGGCTACAGTGTGAGCCTGTCGGGAGGGCGCGGAACTGGAACTGGAACAAGAGTTCAGCACCGTCAACAGTCCGGCTAACAGGAATAACAAAGGCGATCTGCGGGGGTAAGCTCGCGACATCTGAACTTCCAGTGTAGCTCCGCCGGGCAGGTCAACACCTCAGTGTTTGATCGAATGTAGCCTGAAACCAGCGTTGGCGGAGTTCGCGCCAGCGTTTTGCCAGACGGAACTCGGAATCCAGTTCAGCGCCCGAATAAAGCCACGCTGCGGTATCGCAGAAACTCTCGCAGGCATAATCGCGCCATAGCTGACTCCGCGGCCCAGGGTTTTTGAGCCGGAGTGCAACTTTCTTCACATCGGCCGACTCGCCCAGTTCCCCTTTGGCGCCCATTTGCAGTTCAGCCGATACCACATCCGCGAAGGCCGCTCTTGTGGAATTGCCCAACCGTGCCCAAACGAAGTGAAACAACTCATGAATCAGAATGAGACGAAGCGTGTCCGGTTCCTGGAGAAGTTCCTTCTCTAATATGATTTCCCGTCGGCGAATGAAAGCCGCTGCATGTACGGGCGTTCCTTGGTGGGAAAAGCCGGATATCAGCTTCCCCCGGTAGGCGGTTAGGTTTGGTTTGATCCTCACAGAAATGCCGCGTCCTTGCAGGCGGGGCATTTCTTCTAAGGTTTGAAGTATAAGCTTGCGAGTTCCTGAGCGGATGTCAGGGCTTAGCTGGAGGCGCACTGGGCGTGGTCGCACTAGGCGGAGTCGAGGCGGGCGCGGGCCGCTGCAGCGAAGGAATATGCGTCGCAGGCGCGGAACCGGAGCTACCGAAAAACGCAGCATCCTGGACCTGGATTTTATACTTGTCCAGTTCCTGTTTAACAGCTGCTTGATTGCGCTCGGTCTGCAACTTCTGAACGATCTCAGGCCGCGCTTGCTCGAACGTCAGCTTGTTACGGCTATCTACTTTGACGATCAATAAACCGCTTGGAATGCGTACCGGTTCCGACACCTGACCGGGCTGAAGCTTCTCGATAGCCGTCCTCAGGTCTGGTGGGAGTTGCGGATCGCCAATGCCGTAAGTGCCCAGTTCGCCACCTCGTGCAGCTGCCTGCTGATTGTCGGACTCGGTTCGGGCCAAAGTTGCGAAATCGCCTCCGGCTTTGACCTTTTTCTCGATATCGTTCGCTTTTTCTCGAGCTTGCTCTTCTGTCCGGTTATTTCCGGCGCCGTTGGCCGGAGTCCCTGGGGGGTTGAAGCCAACAAAAATACCGCTAAGCTTCACCTTGTCGAACTCCTGCGGATGCGCATTGTAGTAACTTTGGGCATCCGGCGCAGGGGCACCCGACGGCCCGCTAGCTGCTTTATTAAGATAAGCCTGCGTCAAAATCTGATCCCGATTCAGCTCAAGCTGTTCTTTCCAGGGAGATTGCTGGTCCAGGTTCATCTTGACAGCCTCTTGCGCCAGTTGCCGGCTCATATAAAGCTGCTGCACCACCGCCGGGAGGTTGGCCTCATATTTCTTGAGCTGGTCGGGGGGCAGAGCCTTCAAGAGATCCGCCGCCTCTTTCGCAGTAAGCTGCTTGCCATTGATAGTAGCTACAACTTTATTTGGATCCTGCTGAGCAGTGGCTTCGGGTCCTCGCGTTTTTAGCTGAGATGAAGGCGAAGAAGTTGCCGGGGCAGGGGAGCTAGAGGACTGAGACGGTGCCTGAGCACACGCGAGGGACGAGCACAAAATGGCTATGAGTAGGAGACTGCTTTTCATTCAAAATGTCGTTTTCGCTCCCACTCTAGCACGTGTAAGCCCCAGAAATGCTGTTGTTCGCGATCTACTTCTCGCCAACTTACAACAGTTTTCGATTCTTGTGTTGTTTCGAACGACCATACTCAGCGGAGAAGCTTTGTTGTAGGGAAGCCCCACTTCTTAATGAAAACGCGTTACAATCGCGTCGAAGGGCAGCAGTCGCAGCGCCCGCCCTTCCGATTAGGCAGCAGATCGAGATTGATCTGCAACTTGGTTCGACGCGTCCTGAGTAAATCAGGATCAGGACAACGCCAGAAAGTCCATAAAGTTACCTGCTTTCTGTAGATCGCAGGCCCGGCTCTTGCAAGCCGGGTTTGCTGTTAGGAAGCCTTTCGGCTTCCCTCAGCAATGCGACTGCGATCCCAGAACTCGATGCGTCAGAATCCGGGGTAGAGTTATGGAGGCATCCGGCTCAAAACCGGCATTGGGTTCTACTGAACCAGGGTGGCCCGCTTCAGGTTAGCGGCTGCCTTGTTCTTCGCGCTGTCACTGATTTGAATATTGTTGATCACCTGCGTAGCGCCGGCTGCCTTGGCCATGCGGGTTGCCGAACCTTTATGTTGAATGACGTTGGTGTGTCCTTCCCAGGTCACAACTCCATGCTGAACATGGAAGTGGAATCCGTCTTTTCCGATCTTCGATTTCGCGAGCTTCATACGGATCGTCGCGTCAATTTGGGAATCGGTGTGCGGAACGGTTCGTGCCGCGCTCGGGGTGGTCGTTCGGCTGGACCCGTCGGCCGGCACAGGAAGCGAAAGTAATACGCCAAAGATCGGCATCAGGAGAAGGGCAAATACACGCTGCATAAGGTTGTAATTATTCAAAGCTGTAGTGGCCCTCAGGCGGATTTCTCGCACCAAATCGCCGCAAGCTACTCTCTTACTGTGCATAGTCGGGAGGCGCAGTCGATCGGTGGCCGGCCTGTTCGCTTCACCATATTGATTTTGCAAGCAGCCGTTCTCGGCACTCTGGTGTTTCCGTTCGTCTCAGCGGCCTTCCGCGACAACGATCAGGCCTCCATCTTGAGCGGAAGCTGGCAAATCGCACACCGCCAAGCCGCTTTTCTGCACGCAACCTTCTACAACTTCGACAAGCAATGGGGCACGTTTCTCGCGTTGAGCGCACTCTATCGTCTGTTGCCCCATGCCGATCCCGTGCTCACCGCAAACGCCGCACTTGTTTGCGTTGCCTCATTGGCCTGGATCTCTCTCGGTATTCGAATGGGGCGCACGCGCAAACCTCCACTCGCGTTGGTTCTCCCGATTCTTCTCTCACCCGCGCTGATCCTCTACATGCCGTTTTTTGGAACGGGCTGGTTTTCTCTCGCTTTCCTTCTGCTCGCCGTCTTCTTTATAGGAAATGTGAAATCGAAGCCGAGCCAGTCCATAGGGCTTCTCCTCGTGGCTGTAGCCGCCGCCTGCAGGGCCGATGTAGTGCTCTCGATTCCGGCTCTGGTGCTCTCGCAGTCTTCGCGAACGGGTTTTTCAGGTTTGCTGCGGCGCCCATCCGTTTGGCTCGCCGGCGCAGCTGCCATTATCCCGATTTACATAGGAAAGTCACTCGCCGGAGCAACTATTCCGGATGCCAATCCATTCTCATTCGACCCCAAAGCTTATTTCGGCTTTCTTCTGTTCGGCCTGACTCCCTCCATCCTTGCTCTGCTGCTTGTTTCCGCGCTGGTCTGGATCTTCATCGCGGTACGGAAACGCCGCTTCTGGTTCTTCTATGCAAGTCTGGCGCTTACACCACTGATCCCATTCATTTTTTACTCGCTCCAGTTATATACGCTGCGCTATCTCTTTCTTACAATTGCCGCCACTTTGTTCGTTGTTTCGAGCCGGCGATTCGCCGGGCTGTTCAGAAGCTTTGCCCGCCGACGTCGAAGCGCTGCGCAGTGGATAAGCGCAGCTCTAGCGGCGTTTACGGTTGCGCCGTGGCTGATCGGTTTCAACGTTCCTGCAATCGCTCATCCAAGCTTGACCGTTCTGAATCCCACTCGATTCCCGACTGGCGACGGCCGCTTCCCCATGGCCGCCTATCTCGGATTCCAGGCGCAGGTTCTCTTCCGCGATCACTTCGCCATCGATCACAATCAGCAGATCTGGCTTGCCTCGCGAAGCGTAAACTATGAAAGCTGCGCGGATGGAGCCGTTCCGTTCCTCGTCACGCCTATGTCGAACTACATCGAATTCGCGATCCGCTTGCAGAACAAGAAACCGAGGACGCTCGACTTCATGGCGCAGTCTCCCTGCGGGCTGGCCTATGTAGACGCTCGCTCCATGATCCGCGGCTACCGGCCTAACGAACGTGATGGTCCCATGTTCAACGAGCAGATCACGTTCGTCTCATCGGAAGGAAATGGACAGCTCATCGCCCGGATTGACGCAAATGGCAAAGCAACCGAAGAAGCGCAAGCACTACGAGATCTGCGGGCGGTCCTGGGCGAGCGGAATAGTGAAATCTTTCTCTCGCCGATCACCTTTCAGATTGGGCTGGAACCCGGCCTTAAATATGCTGTCTTCTCCGGCCAGGTGTGTCGAATCGCTCTTAACGGCAACGATCTCCCGATGCAACTAACAACCCACGGCTTAGTGCGCGGCGCCTGGACCAGCAGCTTGTTAGAGAAGAATCAAACGGCATCTATCGCTTGTGCCGACTCATTTAGTGGTTGGGCTCGCACCGTGTCTCCTACTTATATGGGCGCCGGTTCGCGTTATTAGAGAACATCCCGTATGCACGCCTTCAAGTGCCCGGGAGCCACTTCCAGTAAAGGCGGTATCACACTGGAGCACTCCTCAATCGCATATGGACATCGTGTGCGAAAAACACAGCCCGAAGGCGGATTCATCGGGGAAGGAATATCGCCGTGCAAGATAACCGGCTTTTTCTTTGCGCCTGGATCGGGAACGGGCGCAGCCGACAGCAACGCCTCGGTATATGGATGCTTCGGATTCCGATATAGCTGCTTACTCGAGGCAACCTCCATGATCCGCCCCAAATACATCACAATGACCCGGTCACAGAGATACTCCACCACGAGCAGATCATGTGCAATAAACAACACCGTGAGCCCCAACTGGTGCTGCAGATCCTGAATCAGGTTCAACACCTGCGCCTGAACGCTAACGTCCAACGCCGAAACGGGTTCGTCGGCCACAATGAAGCTCGGGCGAACTGCCAGTGCCCGCGCGATCCCGATCCGCTGACGCTGGCCGCCCGAAAATTCGTGCGGATACCGCGACATGTGCTCCGGCGACAATCCCACGCGATGCAGCAGATGCCCAATCGCTTGGTTACGCCTCTTCCCCGGTTCAAGCGCGTGAATCTGAAAAGCCTCCCCGATAATTTGCGCCACCGTCATTCGTGGATCGAGACTCGCAAAGGGATCCTGAAAAATGAGCTGCATCTCGCGCCGGTAAGGCCGCATTTCGTTTCTGCTCAGCTTCGTGATGTCAACGCCTTTGAACGCAATCTCACCTTCAGTGGGCTCGAGAAGACGCAGCAGCAAGCGGCCCACCGTGCTCTTGCCCGATCCCGACTCGCCGACGAGCCCGACAACTTCGCCCTTCCCGAGTTCGAAAGAGACATCGTTCACCGCCTGTACGTGCCCGCCGCGAACAGGAAAGTACTTACGAAGCCGCTTCACCTCAAGCAGCGTTTCTGCGCTGCGAGGCATCATAAATCCTGCCACCGTATGCAGCGCGACGTGTGACCGCCGCCCGTGTCCTCGAGCTTCGGCAACGCCCTCCCACACGCCTCGATCGCAAACTTACACCTCGGTTCGAAAGGACATCCGGACGGCATATTCAACGGGTTCGGCATGCTGCCCGGTATTGCCTCCAATCTTTGGATCGACCGATCTAAACGAGGCACACCGTTCAGCAGCCCGAGCGTATACGGATGTCGCGCTCTCTCAAATAATCCCGCCACGCTGCTCTCCTCGACGATCAGGCCGCTGTACATCACAACTACACGGTCCGCCATTTCGGCGACCACCCCGAGATTATGCGTGATAAATAGGATGCCCATTCCGATCTCTTTTTGCAGTCGTCGCATTAGATCCAAAATCTGCGCCTGCACGGTCACATCAAGAGCCGTGGTCGGCTCATCCGCGATAAGAACCGAAGGATTGCACGAAAGAGCAATCGCAATCATCACCCGTTGCCGCATTCCGCCCGACATCTGGTGCGGATACTCCGAAACTCTCTTGCCCGGTGCGGAAATACCAACCATCTCCAACATCTCGACAGCCATTGCCCATGCTTCCCGCTTCGTCTTCGCTTGATGCAACACAATAGCTTCCGCGATCTGGTCGCCTACCGTGTACACGGGATTCAGAGAGGTCATCGGCTCCTGAAAGATCATGGAAATCTCGCTTCCACGAAGACCCCGCATCTCGTTGCTCGACAGTTCAGCGAGATCCCTCCGTTGCCCATCGCGGCATGCCAGTAAAATCTCCCCTTCAACAACACGCCCCGGCCTTGTCACCAGCCCCATAACGGACAAACTAGTCACGCTTTTCCCGGAACCCGATTCGCCAACCACCGCCAACGTCTCGCCCCGGCTCAGGCGAAAGCTGACTCCATCGACTGACTTCACAACACCTTTATCGGTGTAGAAGTAAGTCTTAAGCCCGTTCACTTCGAGAAGCGGTTCCATTGCTCTGTTCAGCAAGACGGTCATGTTAGCATCGTCTGACTTTCAGATGAGGAAAATGGCGTGCGTTTAGCGGTCGGTGGGATTCACACGGAATGCAGCACTTACAGCCGCATCCGGACCAGCGCGGAAGACTTCCACGTTCTGAGAGAGGACGAGATCCTTCGCGACCAACATTTTCGCTTTCTTCAGAATATTCCGCATGACTTCATGCCGACCTTCTATGCGCGTGCGGTGCCAGGCGGACCGGTAGAGCGCGTCGCCTACGAGCAGTTTAAATCCGAATTTCTAGATCGGTTGCGCCGGCTCGGTCCGCTGGACGGTCTCTACTTAGCCATGCACGGCGCCATGTACGTGGATGGTATGCACGATGCCGAAGGTGACTGGATCGGGGCAGCCCGCGAAGTGGTAGGCCCTGACTGCCTTATCAGCGCGAGCTATGACCTGCACGGCAACCTCAGCCGTCAAATCGTCGACAACATCGACATGTTGTCGGCCTACCGCACGGCCCCTCACATCGACGTCGAAGACACCATGCGCCGCGCATGCGATATGCTGATCCGCTGCCTGTCTCAAAAAATTAGGCCAATGCTGGTTTGGGTTCCAATTCCCGTACTGATGCCAGGTGAGCGCAGCAGCACCGAAGATGAGCCCGCGAGGTCACTCTATGCTCAATTGCCGCTCATTAACGAAAAGCCGGGTGTGCTCGACGCTTCTCTGTTGGTCGGTTACGTCTGGGCCGACGAGCCTCGGGCGACCGCCAGCGCTGTCATGACCGGGACCGACCGAGCCGTGCTCGAAACAGAAGCCCTACACCTCGCCCGCGAATATTGGAACGCCCGCGAGCACTTCAACTTCGGTAAAGTCAAGGTCGGCAGCACTGCGGAATGCATCACCTGGGCGGAACAATCCACCACCGGGCCCGTCATTCTAGCCGAGTCCGGTGACAACCCAACCGGCGGGGGCGTCGGAGACCGGGCCGAAGTCTTGCATGCGCTTCTCGAGCGTAACTTCACAAACGCTCTCATCGCCGGAATCGCCGACCGGCCCGCTACCGATGCCTGTTACAGTCGCGGCGCAGGAAATAAAATCACCCTCAAAGTCGGAGCCACATTAGATCCCGAGGGCAGTCAACCTGTCGAGGTCCAAGCGGAGATCGTGTTCTTACTGCCGACCGACAACTCACGCGAGCGTCAGGCCGTCATCAAATCACGCGGCATCACCGTTGTGCTGACCGCGTCCCGGCTTCCTTTTCACTACATCCGTGATTTCACACAGCTCGGACTGACCATCACCGACTATAAACTGCTGGTCGTGAAGTCCGGTTATCTTTCGCCCGAGTTGGCCCCGATCGCAAATCCTAACCTCATGGCACTCTCGGATGGAGCCATCAATCAAGACATCGAAGGCTTGCCGCCAAACAAATTCCGCCCTCCCACTTTTCCATTCGTCGGCTTGTCCCACTGGGAGCCGTCCTGTTATCTATCCCAACGTTCGCCCCCATCGGCGAGATAGCATCTCTAGAAATGCCGGGCCGGGCCACTCCGTTTATTGTCGCCGCGCTGGTCGCAACTTCAATCGCGTGCCACAGTGCGCGATCGGACCGCAACCAGGTCACGGTGATGCAGACCGAACCCCCTCGCAGCATGGATCCGGCAGACCACACCGCCACCTACACCAGCTCGGTTCTCGATCCCATGTATGAAGGGCTCACACACTTCAACCAGCAGCTCCAAATTATCCCTGCTCTCGGGACCGAGTGGCAGGCAAGCGCTGATGGGCTCACCTGGACCGTGAAGCTTCGACCAAACGTGACCTTCCACGACGGAACCAAGTTCGACTCGGATGCCGTTACTGCCTCATTCAGACGAATGCTCGACCGCCGCCGCGGGCTGGCGGGCGCCAGTTTGGTCCGTGCGATTGTCGCGGCAGTTCACGCCTCTGACACTCAGACGGTACAATTTACTCTCAATGCGCCGTATGCGGCTTTTCCAAGCCTGCTCGCAGTCACTGAAATCGTGAGTCCTGCCGCGGACAAAGCAGGAATCCTTGGCCGCCACGCTGTCGGAACCGGACCATATAAATTCGTCGAGTGGAACACGGGAGAGTATGTCCTCGAAGCGCGGAACGACCGTTATTGGGGCACAAAGCCGAGCGTGAAGCAGATCAAATGGACATGGACAAACGAACCGGCTCTGTTGAACATGGCCGTGCAGTCTCGCGAAGCCGATCTCGTGAGCCCCTTGCCTCCGATCTTCGCCCAGGCGCTCGGGCGCAACCGCAAAATCGATTTGCTTGAAGGGCGAAGCTCGGCCGTCTTCTGGGTCGCGTTGAATACAAAAAGCAAACCGTTGAACGACGTCCGCGTTCGCCAAGCCTTGAACTACGGAACGGATCGCACCAGCTTAGTCCAATCGTTGTTGCGCGGCTACGGAACACCCGCCAACTCGCCTTTAGCCCCCGCAGATTTCGGTTACAGCGCCGACATAAAAGGGTACGGCTACGATCTCGCGAAAGCGCGGACGCTACTCGCACAAGCCGGTTACCCCAACGGCTTCGCATTGAGCATCGCTGTTCAAGAAGCCGAAGTAAACATAGCTCAGGCCCTCCAGGGCATGTGGGCGAAAGCAGGTATCGATCTAACTATCCGCCAAATGGAAACGGGCGTCTTCTCCCAAGCCGCCTTTGGCGATCCCGAACAAAAGGCTCATGCGGGAATCCAAAGTGTCTTTGCTTCCTGGAGTTCGGCCAATCTCGATGCTGATTATCAGCTTGGACCCCTGTATCGCACCAAGAGCTGGTCCCCCGCAGGCGCCAATCTCGGCTTCTACAGCAATCCAAAGCTCGACGGATTGCTCGACCGCGCCTCAGCGGAATTGGACATCATCAAGCGCCGCGACCTCTACCGCGAAGCCCAGCAAATCATTAACGATGACGCCCCGCATGTCACGCTCTACTACTCGAAAGATCTCGCGGCAGAACGTAAAGGCATAAACGGCATCTGGATCTTCCCAGGCGGAAGACTCCAAGCCGCAGGAGTGTCGAGACAGCCATGAATCCCTATCTGGCACGCAAGCTAATCACCTTGCCGTTCGTGGTGCTCGCCGCGTCCTTTCTCATATTCGCCGCCGTCCGTCTCCTCCCTGGCGATCCCGCGCGTCTCATGGCCGGCATTCAAGCGGATCAGAGCGTAGTCGAGAACGTACGGCACCGTCTTGGCCTTGACAAGCCCTTCGTCGAGCAATACGAAGACTTTCTCCGTGACGCTGTCCACGGCAATCTTGGAACCTCCATCCGTTCCGGAAAACCGGTCTCGGAGGAAATCTCATCCCGCCTGCCGTACACAGTCGCGCTGGCCTTTTCGAGCTACGCCTTCGCCATTCTGCTCGGATTGAGCACCGGCGTGCTTGCCGCCATCTTTCGAAACACCTCTGTCGATAGCGCTGTTATGTTCTTTGCCATTTCAGGCGCTTCGGTCGCGAACTTCTGGCTCGCTCTGATGGCCATGGATCTGTTCGCGGTCAAGCTAGGCTGGCTACCTCTTCTCGGCGCCCGCAGTCCGCAAAGCTACATCCTTCCGACCATCACGTTAGGCCTGCTCCCGGCCGCGGTCATCGCTCGCATGTCGCGCGCCAGCATGCTTGAAATTCTCGATCAGGACTACATGCGAACCGCTCGCGCCAAAGGACTCAGCAACACGCAGAGTCTACCTGAAGCACGGTCTCAAAAACGCACTCACCCCAATTGTCACCATCGTCGGCATGAATCTCGCCGGATTGCTCGGTGGCGCCGTTATAACGGAAACAGTCTTCAGCTGGCCTGGCATCGGGCGCCTGATGGTAGACGCTGTGCGCTACCGCGACTACGCCATCATCCAAGGCATCACCTTACTGACCGTAGTCATTGTCATCGCCATGAACTTCCTCGCCGACCTGGTGATCGGCCTCATCGATCCGAGGGTGCGCTTTGGCTAATCTACTCCGGTATCGAAATCTGGCGATTGGCGGCTCGATGGTGGTTACACTTTTACTGGTCGGCCTGCTTGCTCCTCTGCTCGCGCCCCATAATCCTTATCTCCAAAACTTGGCCGCCAGCTTCGAGCCTCCATCTACAACTCACCTTTTCGGCACGGACCAATACGGTCGCGATGTCTTCACACGAGTTCTTTACGGTGCCCGCCTATCGCTACTCGAAATTGTCGTCAGTGTCGGACTCTCATTGCTCGTGGGCGTGCCGCTCGGCCTCATCTCCGGCTATTTCGGCGGGCTTGTGGACCAGGCTCTCACCTGGATCATGGATCTGCTTTACGCATTTCCTGGAATCGTTCTCGCAATCCTGATCGTCGCGATTCTCGGACCCAGCTTGTTCAACACCTTGCTTGCAATCTCCATCTTCTCGGTGCCGGTCTACACGCGCCTCACGCGCAACCTGACCCTGAAAGTGAAGCAGATGGATTACGTCGAGGCAGCCGTTGCGTTAGGAGCAGGTCCATGGCGCATCCTCTTCAACCACATTCTGCGCAATGCCATGCTGCCCATCCTGATTCAAAGCACGTTTACAGCCGGCGACGTGATCCTGTCCGCCTCCGGACTAAGTTTTCTCGGCCTGGGCGCCCAACCGCCCGCCGCTGAGTGGGGTTCTATGATGAGCGAAGGGCGCAATTTCCTGGGAGTCGCCACCCATCTTTCGTTGTTCCCCGGATTGGTGATTACCTTTGCCGTGCTCGGCTTGAATATCTTCGGCGACGGCCTGCGGGACCGGCTCGATCCGCGCTTCCGAACCGCCGGCCGCCGATAGAACTTAGACCTTCTCGCTCAGCTCCCGCAAACTCTCGGTGAACGGTGCCCGAGCAACGCCTCGCTCCGTGATAATGCCCGTGACATACCGGTTTGGCGTCACGTCAAACGCAGGATTCGCCACCCCAATCCCGCCTGGCGCAATCGAAATTCCCTGCAATTCGGTCACTTCTTTCGCAGCACGCTCCTCGATCGGAATCTCATCGCCCGACATCAACGTCAGATCCAGCGTCGAGATCGGCGCAGCAACATAAAACGGCACTCCGTTCTCTTTCGCCAGCACCGCCACGCCGTACGTGCCGATCTTGTTGGCGACATCCCCATTAGCCGCGATCCGATCCGCGCCCACCACCACGCAGCCGATGCGCCCGCTCTTCAAGAAATGCCCGGCCATGTTGTCGGTAATCAAAGTCGTCTCGATTCCGTCACGCTGCAGTTCCCAGGCGGTCAATCTCGCACCCTGTAAGAAGGGTCGCGTCTCATCCGCAAACACGTCGATCTTCTTGCCCGCCAGCACAGCGGCGCGAATCACTCCAAGCGCTGTTCCGAAACCCGCCGTGGCCAAAGCTCCGGCATTGCAGTGCGTCAAAACCGTTTTTCCATCCGGCACCAGCGGCGCGCCATGCCGCCCGATAGCCTCGTTAATCGCGATGTCTTCTCGCCGGACAGCTTGCGCCTCCGCAACCAGGCGGTCGCGTATCTCGCTCAAAGGCAGATGCGCGACCGACTCGTAAACCCGCTTCATTCGCTCAATCGCCCAGAACAGATTCACCGCCGTAGGACGCGTCTTCGCCAAGGTCTCGCAAATTAGCGGCATATCCGCGGCCGGATCCTTCGATTCGAGAACACCAATCGCCACGCCCATTGCAGCGGCCACTCCGATTGCCGGCGCACCGCGAATAATCATGGTTCGAATTGCATGCGCCACTTCTTGATAGTTACGGCAAGTGACGAAAGCCGTTTCCAGCGGCAGTCGCGTTTGGTCGATCATCACTACGCCATCCGGCGTCCACTCGATTGTTTCGATCGTGCTTTGAGCGAGAACAGCAGTTTCAGTCATTTAAATATTCTTCGAAAATAGGAGGGCCGCAAACGACACGGCATTGAAGCAGCCGTGCATCACCGTCGAGGGGACAATCGAATCCGTCCGGGCACGCATCCAGCCGAAAACAGCACCCGCCAGCGATATGAACAACGCATATTGCCAAGCCCACGAATACTCCGGCGCGTGCAAAGACCCGAAGAGCGCAGCAGTTAGCAAAATCCCGGCAATGGTCCCGAATGTCCTCGACAAGAGTGGCTGGATGAAGCCGCGAAACAAAAGCTCTTCAAACAAAGGAGCAAGCGTCACGGCCATGAGCCCAAACAGCAGAAGCATTGTCCGCGAACTTAGAAGTTTTTCGAACGGATTGTCTACTTTCGGAGTGTGCAAGACGGATGCGATTCCGGAGAGCGCAAAGGCCAACGCTACGCCTCCAGCCGCTGCCACTGCAAGATTGATTGAAGACCGGCGCCAACCCAGTGACCGGAATACCGGCCTGTGGTACTTCAGGCTGAACACGAGTCGAAAGATAAAGTAGATCAGCGCGTACACCGCAAGTTGGGTCGGCAGAAGAAGCGGTGTTGGGTCCGACTGCATTTTCGGGTGAAAGGCCACAAATGCGCCCGCAATCAAACCGATCACCACAATCGAAGCAATCAGAAGCCCCATGACCAGCAGCAAATCGTCATAGCCCCAAAAGGGAACCCGCTCAGGCTTTGGAGTAACGACCGCATCTGCCGGAACGAGCTCGGGAACGGCCTCGACCGGTGTCTGTTGGACCTCGTCGGGCGCCTGATCCTCATGCAGCATGTTTTGCTTTCATTATCTTTCTTAAAGCTTCTGCGGTGTGGCTGCGCGTATTTTGTAGAATCTCTTCCGGCGTACCCGTGGCGACAATCTGGCCGCCGCCTTCACCGCCCTCCGGCCCGATATCGATCAGGTAATCGGCGCTCTTAATCACGTCGAGGTTGTGCTCGATCACCACCACCGTATTTCCCAGATCCACCAACCGTTGCAGAACCTCTAACAACTTCCGCACATCGTCAAAGTGGAGCCCGGTCGTCGGCTCGTCCAGCACGTAAAAGGTGCGGCCTGTCTGCCGCTTGCTCAACTCTTTCGCCAGTTTGATCCGCTGCGCCTCTCCTCCCGAAAGCGTCGTAGAAGATTGGCCTAAATGCAGATACCCCAGTCCGACCTCGGTCAGTGTTTTCAGCTTCGCGTGAACCTGAGGAATATTCGTCAGAACTTCCAGCGCCTCATCTACCGTCGATTCCAGCAGGTCCGCGATGCTCTTCCCGCGGTACTTCACCTGCAGCGTTTCCACGTTGTATCGCCGCCCTCGGCACACATCGCAGGTCACGTAAACGTCAGGCAAAAAGTTCATCTCAATACGCTTCAGTCCGTCACCCTGGCAAGCTTCACATCGCCCGCCTTTCACGTTGAAACTGAACCGCCCCGCTTTATAACCCCGTTCGCGCGATTCTGCCAGCATTGCGTAGATGTCACGAATGGGCCCAAAAACACCCGTGTACGTGGCTGGGTTCGACCGCGGCGTACGTCCAATTGCCGATTGGTCGATCTCGATTACCTTGTCGATGTTCTTGAGCCCCAGAATCGTCTCGTGCAATCCCGGCTCCTGGCTCGAGCCATACACCTCTTTCGCCAGTGCCCGGTAAAGAATGTCATGCACCAGCGAAGACTTGCCGCTTCCCGAAACCCCCGTCACCACCGTAAACGTTCCCAGCGGAAACTCCACGTTGATGTTCTTCAGGTTGTGCTCCCGCGCCCCCTGCACCGTGATACTCAAACCATTCCCACGCCGCCGCACCGCCGGAACCGGTATGGCAATGTTCCCCGAAAGATACCCACCCGTTAGCGACGTCGGCGTCCGCATGATCTGTGCCGGGCTGCCTTGAGCAATCAAATCCCCGCCCAGCCTGCCCGCATGCGGACCCAAATCGATCACGTAATCCGCCCGCTCAATCGTCTCCGCATCGTGCTCTACCACCAGCACCGTGTTCCCGAGATCCCGCAGATGATGCAGAGTATCGATCAGCCTTCCGTTATCGCGCGGGTGCAGCCCGATCGAGGGTTCGTCGAGCACATAAAGCACGCCGCGCAGCTTCGACCCTATCTGAGTTGCCAGACGAATCCGTTGCGCCTCACCGCCCGAAAGCGTCGCCGACGAACGATCAAGGCTCAAGTAATCCAGGCCCACCGCGCACAGAAACTCCAGCCGGTTCTGAATCTCTTCCCGCACGCGTCCCACAACCTGCAACTCGCGATCGCTAAACTGCCAGGCTTTGATCAGCGGAAGCGCCCGCGCAATCGACATGCCCGTGAACTGGGCAATCGAAATCTGTTTTACTTGCACGGCCAGGCTCGAAGGCTTCAGCCGGCGTCCTTCGCAAGCAGGACAGACCGTCGGCGACATGTACTCCATCAGCCACTCTCGGTAACCCTCGCTGGCCCGCGCATAATTGTCGTCCAGCGTTTTAAGAATGCCCGGATGCCGCGCATCTCCATGCAGCAAAACCGTCCGCGCCTTCTTCGGCAAGTCTTCGAAAGGAACAGCTAAATCGATCTTCCACAGCTCGGCCATCTCGACCAGCGCCGAGTTCATATACGAAGAACTCGATCCCGGCCCGAGTCCTCCATCGAGCAGCGGCTTCGAAGGATCGCAGACCACCTTCACTGGATCGAAAGCCCACGTGCTCCCCACGCCTTTGCAGGTTTCGCACGCGCCATAAGGACTGTTGAACGAAAACGACCGCGGCTCGAGTTGCGGAATACTGGTGCCGTCATTCGGGCAGGCCAGCTTCTCGGAATATAGCCGCTCGGGTCCGTCCACCACCGCCACAATCACCAATCCCTCCGCCCACTTCAAGGCGGTTTGGATCGAGTTCTCCAGCCGCTGCTCGATGCCCGGCTTGATAACGAGCCTGTCGATCACAACTTCGATGGTGTGATTCTTCCGCTTGTCAAGCTTCGCGGGCGCATCCTCAAGTGACTTGATCTCACCATCGATGCGCGCCCGAAAGCCGCCCTTCGAAATGGTTTCGAGCTCCTTCTTATACTCGCCTTTCCGTCCACGCGCGATCGGCGCCAGAATCATGATCCGCTCGCCCTTGTACAGGCTGAAGACCTGTTCCAAAATCTGGTTTGGCGACTGCTTCGCAATCTCCGTCCCGCATATCGGACAGTGCGGTACCCCGACAGACGCATACAGCAAACGCAAATAATCGTAAATCTCGGTGACGGTGCCCACGGTAGATCGCGGACTGCGCGAGGTCGTCTTCTGCTCAATCGAGATCGCCGGACTTAGCCCGTCAATCGAATCCACCTCCGGCCGCTCCATCTGATCGAGAAATTGCCGGGCGTAGGGCGACAGCGTCTCTACATACCGGCGCTGACCCTCTGCATAGATCGTGTCGAATGCCAGCGAGCTTTTACCCGATCCGCTCAACCCTGTAATCACCGTGAAAGTGTTCCGCGGAATCTCGACACTGATATTTTTAAGGTTGTGCTGGCGTGCGCCATGCACCGAAATACGATCCAACATGGGTGGGAGCTATCTCTATTGTTGCAAGCCATCCGCAGGCCATCTATAACCCACTAATGCCCAGAAACTTCCAAGATCTATCGGAACCCGAGATCCTGGCCCTCGCGGTCTCACTTGAAGAAGAAGACGGCCGGATCTATGGCCAATTCGCCGAAGGCCTGCGGGAGACATATCCCGCCACCGCGCGCGTGCTCGAAGGTATGCAGGCCGAGGAATCCGCTCATCGTTCCAGCCTGATCGATCTTTACCGGCAGCGTTTCGGCGAACACCTTCCCTTCATCCGCCGTCAGGATGTCAACGGCTTCGTTTCTCGTCCCCCCGTTTGGCTCTCCCGGCCACTCCGCCCAAGCATCGTGCGCAAAACCATAGAGTCGATGGAAGAGGAGACCCAGCGCTTCTATCGAATGGCCATCGAGAAAACAAGCGATGCTTCCATTCGCAGGCTTTTGGGCGACCTCGCTGAAGCCGAAGAGAGACACACCGCGACCGCCGGTGAAATGGAACAGCAGCATCTTACGCCGGAGGTCAAATCGGAAGAAAAAGAAGCTACTCGCCGCGTCTTCGTTCTGCAATTCGTTCAACCTGCCCTGGCCGGCTTGATGGATGGCTCCGTATCCACGCTCGCTCCCCTGTTTGCCGCCGCTTTCGCAACCCACAAAACGCACGACGCTTTTCTCGTCGGCATGGCCGCTTCCGTCGGCGCGGGTATTTCGATGGCCTTCGCCGAAGGTCTCTCCGATGACGGTTCCTTAACCGGCCGCGGCAAACCCGTTATTCGCGGCGGCGTCACCGGCTTCATGACCTTTCTTGGCGGCATCGGCCACACTCTGCCTTATCTCATTAGCGATTTCCATATCGCAACCGGAGTTGCCATGGCTGTCGTCATCGTAGAGCTAGGCGTTATCAGTTGGATCCGAAAGCACTACATGGACACTCCGTTGATTCGAGCTACCCTGCAAGTGGTCCTCGGCGGGGTCTTAGTCTTCGTAGCCGGAATCTTGATAGGAAATTCTTAGGAACGCAATTCATGCCAAAACTAATCGAGTACGATGACGCCTCCTCCGAAATCCGTGAAGTCTACGACGACATCATGGCCACCAGAAAGGTCGATTCGGTCAACAACTTCTGGAAAGCGATCGCCAATGATCCCATCACTCTGAGACGTACCTGGGACAGCATCAAGCACATCATGGGCCCCGGCGCTCTAGACCCCCTCACGAAAGAACTGATCTATATCGCAGTCAGTACCACGAATGAGTGCTCTTACTGCATCGCCTCCCACAGCGCTTCCGCTCGAAAAAAGGGCATGACCGAAGAGATGTTCGGCGAACTGATGGCCGTCATCGGCATGGCCAACGAAACGAACGCTCTTGTAGCCGGCTACCGGGTCGAGCTGGACGAGCAGTTCAAGTCAAACTGACTGCTTATATATGTTGCTGGCCGAAGTTGTCGAGACCTCCCGCCGTATAACCGCTACCAGCAAAAAACTCGAGAAGATCGACCTGCTGGCCGGCCTTCTCAAACGGCTCAGTCCGGAGGAAGTCGAAGTCGCCGTCGCCTTCTTGTCCGGAACAACCAGGCAAGGCCGCATCGGTATCGGCTACTCGACTCTCAGGAGCGCGATCACGCCGCCGGCTGAGATCCCCGCTATCGAATTACTGGAAGTCGACCGCACTCTAGACGAGGTCTCGACTGTCAGTGGCTCCGGTTCCGAATCGCGTAAGCGAGCGCTTCTTAACGGGCTGTTCTCCCGGGCGACAAAGGACGAGCAACAATTCCTCTCCGGCCTGCTCGTGGGCGAACTCCGTCAAGGAGCGCTCGAAGGCATCATGCTCGAAGCTCTCGGCCGAGCTTCCGGTTTGGGCGGAGACCGGATTCGCCGCGCCGCCATGATGGGCGGCGGCTCCGCGCGCATTGCCCGTGCCGCCATGGAGAAAGGAGAATCCGGGCTCACCGATTTCGATATCCGTCTCTTCTGCCCCGTTCAACCCATGCTTGCCCAAACTGCGGAAGACGTATCCGAAGCGCTCAGCGAACTCGGCGAAGCGGCTCTCGAATACAAGTTCGACGGTGCTCGCATCCAGGCCCACAAATCCGGCGATCAGGTTGCAATTTACTCGCGCGGTGCAAACGATGTCAGCGCCGCCGTCCCGGAGATCGTGCAAGCTGTCCGCGCTTTGCCTGCTCGCGAGCTCATACTCGATGGCGAAGCGATCAGCCTCGACCCAGAAGGTAAGCCTCAGCCGTTCCAAGTATCCATGCGCCGCTTTGGCCGCAAACTGAACGTAGAAGAGCTCGTGGACGAACTGCCCATGACCCCGTTCTGGTTCGATCTTCTCTACCTGAACGGAAAATCCACCGTCGATGAGCACCAGGCCAAGCGCTTCCGCGAACTCTACCAGCTTGCTCCCTGTGAACATCTTGTCCCGCATCTCATAACGGAAAGCCGCACCGCCGCTGAGGACTTTCTTCACGGAGCGCTGTCCCGCGGCCACGAAGGCATCATGGCTAAGTCCCGGCATGCCCCATACGCCGCAGGTTCGCGCGGGCAAAGCTGGCTCAAAGTGAAGCAGGCCCGGACGCTCGATCTCGTCATCTTAGCTGCAGAATGGGGCAACGGCCGCAGGCAGGGCTGGTTGAGCAACCTCCACCTCGGTGCCCGCGATACCGAAAAGGGAGGTTTCGCCATGCTCGGCAAAACCTTCAAAGGGCTCACCGACGAAATGCTAACTTGGCAGACTGCGGAGCTCCAAAAAATTGAGATCGCCCGCGACAAATACACCGTCTACGTCGAGCCCAAAATCGTCGTCGAAATCGCCTTCAACGAGATCCAGGTCAGCCAGAAATACGTAAGCGGGCTCGCTCTCCGCTTCGCGCGCGTGAAGAGCTACCGCCCTGACAAACCAGTCTCCGAATCGGACACGTTTCAAACCGTACAAAAACTCGCAGGCTTGAGGGGTTGAGTTTCGGTTAGTTCAGCAAGCTCCTAAATCATGCTGAGACTGTCACTTTGCCCGGCGCCGAACCATTTCGAGCAATTGTGAGAAATTCCTGAGCGGTGATTGTGGGTACGCGACCTATCGACCAAGCGAAAGGCCCTCTTGCACCCCAGAGTTCTCGATCACCCGCCACGTAGAAGCGGCGCCGGGCCCGGGTGAGTGCAACGTTTAAGATATTGGGTTTACCGCAGGCCCAGTCTGCGGAACCTACATGTTGCGAATCGGCGCCTAGAATCATCAGGACGGAGTCTTCTTCTTTTCCCTGGAAAGTATGTACGGTGCCGACGCGCTCCTTACACCATTTCTTTATCTCGTTTTTCTTTGGCGGTTCTATCTCCTGCCCGTCCTTCACCCAGTCCAACTCCAGGATCTTCTTTGTCAGCTCGGTCTTTATCGCTTTGAAAGGAGATATCAGGTACAGACCAGGGAGCTGACCATCTCTTTGGTAAAGGGCAAGCAGCAACTCGAGAACGAATCGGGTTTGTTCAGGTACCTCTTGCCGTTTGCCTACATTGCCTTTAATGTTGATCCAAACGCTGTCGCAAGCGATGGGCGGTCCGTTTGGCTCAAATCGGCTGAGCAACCCGAAAACCATCTTGTTGTTGTAGGCGATGTCATTAGACCAACTGAACATTGGCTCTAGGCAGCGACGATGGACTCTAAGCGGGCTGCCCACCCAGAGCTCCTGGCCCTCTTCGTTCCCAATCTTGGTCCCGAACCTGTTTGCATTATCGGCAAGCCTTTGAACAGATGTTTTATGAGGTGAGTAGCTACCGTCCGCCGTGTACGGAGAGAGTTCGGCAACGGCTGAAATGAAGCGGCCGGGAAGGGTGAACACGGGTTCGATTTGGAGTGGATCTCCAATCACGACAGCACGCGTTGAGCGCCAAATCGCGCCCACCGCAGCCTGTGGAACAGCTTGCCCTGCTTCGTCTATGAACAGCCACCCAAGCGAATCAGACTCCAAGTCAACAAACTGACTGTGAAACGACGCAAAGGTTGTAGACACAATGGGGACTATCAGGAAGAGACTTTGCCAAATGGGCAGCGCATCTGATGGTTGCTCCAAGCGATTGCCCGAGAGCAGATCGGCAATTGCGAGAATGTTTGAGCGGAACCCTGCTTTCCGTTTTCCTACTGACGCTAACCAAGCTTCGTGAAGCGATAGCGCGGCTGCAAAAAGTTCGGAACGCTGTTGAGCGAGAGCGTCATCATGCCACAGGCCTGACTTTTGGAACTCGTCTGCTTGTAAGTCGGTGAGCTTCTCAGGCAGAACTAGCGAGCCAAATTTGGACCGTTCAGTCTCGAACTGGTGGTCTGCCGCTTCCTTTTCAGCTTCGGTCTGTCTCAACTCATCTTCCAGTTGGCCCAGCTTGTTGGTAAACGCAGTGTGCCTGGCGTGTAATTCAACACCGCGCTCTTTTCCGTCGCTTAGCTCTCTTCTAACTCGAAGCTGCGCGGACGCATTCTCGCTTGCTTCGATTTTGTGGAGTTTGGAGGCCGGTGTTGCTCGCAGCCTCGCCCACCAATCTGGACGGCTCCGATTGAGCAGTCTTTCGTCCTCTTTCAAGCCATCCAAAAACTTCTGGAGGCTGTCCAGTCTTGCTGCTAAATCCTGCTTCTCGCGCTCACAGCTAGTCTTTTCATCTCGGCATTCAGTAATCCGTTGGCGAGCCGACAACACCTTTCCTTCATGTACAGAGTTCAGCCGACTGTCCAACAGGTCGGCCAACGGTTGCAGGCGAGCACAGGTTCTCGTAACTTCTCGGTCTTTTGTCCGAAACAAAGCGGTGGCGGTGGCAAAATCTGGACCTTGGTAGTTGTCTATCCACTCCCTTATATTTTGCGGGCGATCAGGAATCTGCCAGAACGCTTTGCGATTTTTAGGCACTTCCATATAGCAAAATCGCTCTTTAAAGCGTCTACGGTTTTTTGAGTTCCCAAGCGCACAGGAAACAAGGCCCCACGGACGATCGGAGTCCTCAAGCCTTTTAAATGAGCCGTCTTCCTGCTGGGCGGCAACCTTGTAGGCAACGGGTTTTAGGTATTCGGTGGCTAACCATTCCGAGCCGAGCTTCTCCAGCTTCGGAAGATCGCCAGAAATGTTTTCGACAGCGGCATTGTTGGACGAGGCCACGACGATCTCGAAGCCAGTTAGTCCAGGTTTGAGAACGGAAATCGTTCTGCTTTGCTTTCCTTTAAATGAAACGTGTAATTTCTGGGGGAGAAATGCTTCTCCAGGCTTTTTCAGCTTGGCGAGGACTCGTGCGCGACACACAATGAGATCTGCAAAGATATCTTGAAGAAGGGTCGTCTTTCCGGTTCCGGGCGGTCCGTTAACGGAGAACAACAGGGGGACCCCGGGCGAACCCTGCCGCATCAAGTTGATGGCAAATTGCTGCATCAGCGTCATCGACCGGTTAGCATTTGACAACCAACGACCGCGATTCAAACAAGCGGGATGCAAAGTCTCAAGAGTAACCTGCAAACCGGCAGTGCTTTCAAGGTTCACGCGGTCAGCGTGTAAAGGAGATAGAAAGTTCTTTAATGGGCGGCCGATCTGGCCGGATTTTATCGAATCGATTGCACGCTCGATGTCCTGGATGAAAAAGCTGTTCAGGATTGAGATATCGGGTTCCGGTTGTTCTTTTGCGGAATCACATTCATCCGTGTTGCCGAGCTTCTCTGCACGCTTTTCTTTGCTCTTCTTCTCGGTTTTGATCTCGAGGATAGCAACGAGTCCAGCTTCTGGGGACGAAAAGCCTGCCCAGCTTCTGAAAGACGTCTCGAAGCGCGAGAACGTCAGCATGCGTTAACGATTCTCCAGAATCATCGCCATTGCGTGATCTCCGGCTGGCTTTGAAATCGAGTAACAACTCGGTGAGATCTCGCTTCGCTTTTTCAAACCGGTCAGACGTGAGACTTGCTAGCCCGGCTTTTTCGAACTGACCAAGAGCCCACGGCAGGGTGGAAACGTAGGAGACAGGACCGGATCTAGCTGTCGATTCGAGTATGAGCTCGCCTGTAGAATCGATGGTTAATTGTGCAAAACATGTGCGGCCTTTCAAGCTCAGTACGTTCAAACTCTTCGTCCTCATTTCCTTCTTGGGACCGACCTAAAACTCGATTGGAAACCTTCGTAATTTCGGCTTTGTCGAACACACCGATGTAGAGGTTAAACCGCTTCACCTCTTCATCCTCTTTGACTTGGGCTCGCCAAAGGGCTGAAGAGGCCCGATCTAGATCTTGCTCATGAAGGTAACGGATATTGTGCTCGTCTGCCTCCACGATTCGCTGATCCAAGTCGAATGGAATAAAGAACTCGATTTTGTGCCAAAACCTCAGAATGGAAAGGAACCGTTCCTGGTCGCCGGCCGAAATCGCTTGCTCTGCGGACGGAGTTTGGCGATACTGGGCACTACTGGCTGGGCCTTTTTTCACCATAGAAAGGATACACCTGCGTTTAGCACGCGAAACTTTCTTGTCCTGGTCGCCAACTTTCGTTACCGTAGAACAAGGCGAATGACAAACAACCTCCTGCTCAACTGTAGAGAAACCACGACTGCAGAGTCGGTTCTGGCACTTCAGCCGCTCTCTCCCATTCCCGGCCTCGTAGCCCGATTCGAGCAGGCTATGCAGGAGCACGAATCTCCTGTTCGAGCGATCCGCCGTCAACCAGCTAAGCCCGCCCTCTTCGCCCCTTTCCTTGAAAAGCTAGACCATCGGCTTCGTTCCGCCATATCCGCGCGTGGCATAAAAAATCTATACGTTCATCAGGCGCAAGCTGTTGAACATTCATTCGATGGCAAGAACGTCGCAACCGTGAAGCCGGCCAAGCCATCAGCCTCGACGTAGATGGAAAGCCTCAGCCGTTCCAAGTGTCCATGCGCCGCTTTGGCCGCAAACTGAACGTAGAAGAGCTCGTGGACGAACTGCCCATGACCCCGTTCTGGTTCGATCTTCTCTACCTGAACGGAAAATCCACCGTCGACGAGCACCAGGCCAAGCGCTTCCGCGAACTCTACCAGCTTGCTCCCTGTGAACATCTTGTCCCGCATCTCATAACGGAAAGCCGCACCGCCGCTGAGAACTTTCTTCACGGAGCGCTGTCCCGCGGCCACGAAGGCATCATGGCTAAGTCCCGGCATGCCCCATACGCCGCAGGTTCGCGCGGGCAAAGCTGGCTCAAAGTGAAGCAGGCCCGGACGCTCGATCTCGTCATCTTAGCTGCAGAATGGGGCAACGGCCGCCGCCAAGGCTGGTTGAGCAATCTCCACCTCGGTGCCCGCGATACCGAAAAGGGAGGCTTCGCCATGCTTGGCAAAACCTTCAAAGGGCTCACCGACGAAATGCTAACTTGGCAGACTGCGGAGCTCCAAAAAATTGAGATCGCCCGCGACAAATACACCGTCTACGTCGAGCCCAAAATCGTCGTCGAAATCGCCTTCAACGAGATCCAGGTCAGCCAGAAATACGTAAGCGGACTCGCTCTCCGCTTCGCGCGCGTGAAGAGCTACCGCCCTGACAAACCAGTCTCCGAATCGGACACGTTTCAAACCGTACAAAAACTCGCAGGCATCAGAGATTGAAATTCCGCTTCACGCTCGCGACGGCTTGCCTGAACTGTGCTGCGGCCATGGCGCAATCCACAGCGCCACCGGCTCACAAAGAAACAGTGGTCGTGACCGGGACAGCCGATCCAATACCGCTCGACGAATCCGATCGGTCCGTGGACGTAATCGGCAACCTGCGAGCTAAATTGCTGCTCTTCGGCAATCTCGGCAACATCCTGCAACTCGATTCCTCCGTCGATCTCCAGCAGCGTGCGTCGGGCGGCGTCCAGGGCGACATCTCTATCCGCGGCGGCACCTTCGGCCAGACGCTTGTCTTATTGAACGGCATGCGCCTCAACGATGTCCAATCCGGACATCACAACTTTGACGTTCCCGCTCCCCTCGATGCCATCGGCCGCATCGAGATTCTCCACGGCTCGGGATCCACTCTCTACGGCTCCGATGCAGTGGGCGGAGTGGTCAACGTACTCACGCGCGCCGATGAACAACCCGAGCTAGTCTTCCGTAGCGCCGTTGGAAGCTTCGGCACCAACACCGAGAGCGGCCGGTTGTCGTTTTCGCACGACATCTTTACCGAGCAGCTATCGTTCGGCCGCGAACTCTCGGACGGCTTCGAAGACGACCGCGAGTATCGCAATCTATCCGGCTCTTCCGAAACTCTGATTCGAACCAGTCTGGGAACAACCCGCATCTTCCTTTCCGCTCTTGATCGCCCTTTCGGAGCGAACCAGTTCTACGGCAACTACAACTCGTGGGAGCGTACCAAGACTTGGTTCGCTCTCCTGCAACAAGACCTGGGCCGCAACACCAGCGTGGGCTTTTCCTTTCGTCGCCATACAGACCTTTTCGAGTTACTCCGGGACAATCCCGCGCTCTACACAAACCGCCACGCCGACGAAACCTGGGACCTGGTCATTCGCCGTCACAACGATCTCCCCCATGCCGCCCGTTTGCTCTATGGCGTTGAAGCCATCGATGAGAGCATCCAAAGCAACAATCTGGGCAATCATCGCCGCGCTGAAGGAGCCGGGTACGGCGTTCTCGATTTCCGGGCTCTCCATCGCTTCTCGCTGTCCCTCGGCGCGCGCGAAGAATTCTTCGGCCGTCATCAGGCCTTCTTTGCCCCGACAATTAGCGGCGGTGCTTGGCTCTCAGAAAAAGTGAAGTTGCGCGCATCGGTCAGCCGGGCCTTTCGCAGGCCAACCTTTACAGACCTCTATTATCAGGACCCCGCCGACATTGGCAACCCGAATTTAAAGCCCGAGGAAGCATGGAACTTCGAGGGCGGCATCGACTGGCATCTGAGCCAAAACTGGCGCGCTTCAGCGACCGTCTTCGATCGCACCCTGAAGAATGGCATCGACTACGTGCGAAGCTCTCTTTCCGCTCCCTGGATGGCTACCAACTTCGACCGGGTCCGCTTCCTAGGCGTCGAAACCTCACTCAGCGGATCACTGCCCCACTCGCAGCAAGTTAGCTTTCAATACACCGCACTGCACGGAACTGAGGGCGAGCTGAATGGGTTTGAATCCAAATACTTGTTCAACTACCCTGTTCATGAAGCCATAGCCACCTGGCAAATCCTCGCTCCAAAAGGAATAATCGCCCGCACACGCATCGGCGCACTCCAACGATACGGTTACCATCCGTACGGCCTGTGGGACATCTATCTCGGCTGGACGCGCTACCGCGTGCGCCCCTACCTGCAAGCCACCAACATCACAAACACCCGTTACCAGGAGATCACGGGTGTAGACATGCCCGGCCGCGCCGCCCTGGTCGGCGTTGAAATTTCTTACCCTCTACGGCGGAGCTCGTCACCGTAACGCATTCGGTCTGGATAGCGCCACAGCAATCCCAATATTGTGTTACATTCAGAGCAAATGGGTAACACAATCACGGTGCGCCTGCCGGAAGAACTTGCCGAGTGGTTGGATAGCGCCTCTCAAAAAGCAGGTGTTTCCCAAGGCAAGATCATCCGGGACCAATTAGAGAAGGCTCGGTCACAGGAAGATCGCCCATTTCTACGGCTAGCGGGCAAAGTCTCGAGAGACCCAAGCCTGTCACTGCGCAAAGGCTTCTCAAAAAAGTGAATGCTATCGCTGACACCGGTTTTCTGGTTGCGTTCGGAAATCGGAGGGATACTCACCATGCATGGGCCTTTGGTCTCGCACATCAAATCGTCGAGCCGTTACTGACCTGTGAAGCGGTTCTTGCCGAGGCAATTTTTCACTTAGGTGACGCCGCGCTGGTGCTCGACTTTGTACACAGCGGACTAGTCCGGCCAGCTTTCACGCTCGCCGATCATACGCCGCGAATTGCTGAATTAGCCAAGCGCTACCGAGACCGTCAGCCGGATTTGGCCGACCTGTGTCTTATTCGCATGAGCGAGTTGTATCCGAAGTATCCGGTTGTTACAACAGATCTAGCCGATTTTCGGGTCTACCGGCGCAACCGGCGAGAAGTAATTCCGCTGATTCACCCGCCCTCGTAATCCTAAACCGGGCTGTGTTGGAACATGTCCGCCCGGCACTTGCTCCCGCTCCTTTCACCTTAACGTGTTCGGATCGCCTGTCGTTTTTACTCGGGGCCATCACAGGAATCCGCCATCACTGCCGCCGCGGCATGTTTCCATCAAAACGAAAACCTGATTGCCAGCTGAAGCAGACGAGCTGAGCGGCGATATGACGCGCCCGAAATTCGCGCTTCTGATGTTTCCATCCGCGGCGGCCGCTCCGTAGAACTGCGCGTGGTTGAGAACATTGAAGTTTTCTATCCGAAGTTGCAGCGATTTCGACTCGCTCAACGCCAAATTCTTCAGCAAAGCCAGATCGATGTTTTCGATCCCAGGCCCATTAATAAAGCGTCGGTCGGCTGTTCCTACTTCTCCGAGCGCAGGAAGTGAGAACAGCGAAGTATTGAAAACCGGAGCGCCGGAGCGCGGATTCAAACTGCAGCCTTAAGATCACCCGGCGCATAATCTGGCGTGTCGACACCGTTATTATTGATGGCATTCGGAATGGTGCCGAGTAATGAAGTGTCGTTGTTGTTGTAAAGAGTCACAGGTAGGCCCGTGCTGAAGCGCGAAACGGAGGAGAGCGACCAACCCTCCGTCCAACGGTTTCGTAAGCCCGAAAACCCGATCGAACGGAAGTGCGTATTGGAAGCTCGCGACGAAGTTATGCTTCATGTCGAAAGCGGACGGTGCACGGGTCAAGTGCGTAATCGAGCGGGTTCAACTCTTCAGATAAGCTTGACGACTGGTCGATCGACTTGCTGTATGTATATCGCGACCATAATTCTAGAGGACCGCTGCTGTGGCGGAGATTGAGTTCGAGCGCGTTGTAATTCGAATTGGCGACGGTCTTTTGAAAACCGACGCTCGCGAAGTTGGCAGGAAACGGCCCGCGGGTGCCGTTCACTACGTGGCCGGAAGCGGTCGTGTTTGTGCTGCTTTCACCGAAAGGTCCGCAGGTGCGGTACCCGGCATCAGATTGGCGGGATTACCCAGCGCAAGACACAAAGCCGTATCCCGGGGTTCGCTTCGATCAAAGCGAGCAGGTGGTGAGCTTGGCTCCCGACGTAACTTGCGGTCGCGATGGTAGAAGGGCCGAGCTTGCGCTCGATGAGAACATGTAGTTCTCTGAATAAGGCACCCTTGTCGGGAGCAAATGCCGGAATGCCATTGAGCGGTTCGTAACGCGACCAGTCTATACTGGGATCCGGGTGCTGCGGTGTTGCGCCGTGGGAACCAACGGAAGCGGAAACGGCTGTCCGTAGCTCTGACCGCTCGCGGCGGTGGCGAAAGGGTTCGTCACTAATGGAGGACCCGGGCTTGTATAGGTTGACCCGAATGGCGGGTTCGCGCTCATGATTCCGGCGGATAGACCTTCGAACGCCGTATCGAAAATACCGAAACCGGCACGGATGCTGGTGTTTCCCGCTCCCCCGGTCAATCGTCGGCAATTTTCCGGTCAAGGCATCGGGCGAGTAGGCAATTCCGATGCGGGGCGTTAGGTTTGAATTTCGGACGGGAGCCAGAGTCTTCGGAATCGCCAGGATCGCCTGGAAAGACCAAACCGGTTGGAGCGCCCGGATACACTTCGGACTGCTCGCCCAAACCGCAGCGTCTGGAGTTGATTGTACTTTTCGTACCACGGACGATGCGATCCCAACGAAGGCCGTAATTCAGTAAGGTTCGGCATTACTCGCCAGCTATCCTGTACGAACAAGCCGGCGTATGGTTGCGATTGTAGAAACTTTCGCCAGGCTTGTGTGTAACTGCTTGCTATGCCGAGCAGAAAATCGGCGAAGTCGCTGCCTGTCTCAGTGCCCTGGAATAAAAACGAACCGTTGTACTGAGAATCAGGGTTCGTGTTGACCTGATCGTAGTGATATTCGCCGCCGAATTTCAGGCTATGAGTTCCGAGAACCTTCGAGAAGTTATCGATTGCCTGATCGTTTGTTCACCTGCTCAAGCCCGTGGTCTCCGCCGCTCTTGTAGTCATTAATGCCATGTTCTCGATGCCCTATCGCGGAGTGATAGTGGAACGATGTTGGTGAAGCCTTGCGATGCGAGTGTAGGACCAACTCCGCCTGCCGCCTTGCCCTACAGAATTTGCATTTCGCATGAAACTGAGATGGAGTTCATTAACGGCGGTTGACCGAAAGGCTTTGTGTCGCTCAGGCTGATCAGCTGCGCACGACCTAAGTTCATCCCGTTAAAGCCGGGCACTTGGCGCCGCCCTGCTTGGGTAGGGGTTATCTACCGAGTAATCGTCGGCGAAGTAGTAGAACGATGAACACGCCCCACCGCGTGTCTGCATCAAGCCGCAAAGCGCCCTTATCATCGCGCAGACTTTCGTTGTAGCCGGACGTAGAGAAAAAGTTCGTGCCCTTATTCGGGGTGGGAATGTAGCTGCAAGAGATTTTTTGCAGGCGTTGACCAGGCCGGATTGTGGAATGCTGCGCATTGGGAAAAACGCATTGAGACGTGGATGGACAGCCGGCCGGTAATATTTCGCCTCGCGAGTATAGCCGAGCTTCTGTAGGCTGCTGGCGCCCGGCCGCCCGCTTCGGAACCCGTGAGCGAATGCTCATATCACTGAGATGCCTGTATCGGCGACCGATGGACTTTGATCGGTCCCGTATCGATGCCTTGCACCATGGCGAGTGCCTTGGTAGTCGCCGAAGAAGAAAATCTTGTTTCGGCGGACGGGCCGCCAAACGTGACGCCGAATTGATTCTGTTGGAATCTCGCCCGCTGTCAGAAAAAAAGTTCCGTGCGTCCAGGTCGGTGTTGCGGAGGTATTCGAAGGCTCCCCCATGAAATCGGTTCGTGCCGGATTTCGTGACAACCAGAATTTGACCCCCGCTGTAGTTGCCGTACTCGGAGTCGAAGTTGTTGGTCAAGATTCGAAACTCGGCGATGGAGTCCAGATTCGGGAATGATGGAAGTTCCCATATTGACGTCCTCTTCGACATCGCTGCCATTCACCAGGAAACCGTTCGAAGTTTCGCGCTGGCCGCTGATCGAGAGATTGCCCGCATTTAAATCGCCCGAGGGCGGAGAGCGGTTGTGACCCCGCCCATCACCACCGCTTTGGGTTGCTGGGACGAGTCGGCACCACCCCGGGCTGTAGCGCGAGCAGGTCGGTAAAACTGCGTCCATTGAGGGAGTCGCGCTCACGGTCCGGCCAGAATGGTTTGGCCCATCTGCGTATCTGCGGTTGCGAGTTGGAGGGCGGTTTCGGTGACGGCAACGGTCTCCTGGAGGCCCATTCAAGATGTCAGCTATCAGCGGCTTTCACTCTTCTAGACCGATTTCATACGGCTACACCCATGTTGAGCGATAGAGATTTGCTACGATCCCGTGCCAGCGCCGGAAACGATAGAAGCCCTCCCTGTTGGTAGCGGTGGCTCGTTGCACGCCGGTATTGGTTTTTCGGATTGTGACTGGGGTGTCCGGGATCTTAGCACCACTCTGGTCGGTTACCGTGCCGGAGACACTGCCTCCGTCCGTAGCGGCTGAGGCAAACAAAGCAGTTATGACAAAAAGAAACCCCCACGACCGAGTGCGTAAATTTAGGATCTTATATCTAGGACTCATCCGGTCTCATATACGTCATCAGTGTAGTTAAGGCGCAGTTTCCGCCGAAGACAAGACCAGCGAGCGGCGAAGAAATCTATTCGATCTGCGATTAAAGAACGTGAGCGGAGCCGCAGACAAGGCGGCATGCGCGAGAAACTAAGTCGGCAGTTGTCCTATCCGCCACGATTCGTTACCGTAGAACAAAAGGCGAATGACAAACAATCTGCTACTGAACTTTGGAGAGACCTCAACCGCCGAGTCGGCGCTTACTTTCCAGCCGGTCTCTCCTGTGCCTGCTTTAGTCGCCCGCTTCGAGCAAGCCATGCAGGAGCACGAGTCTCCGGTCCGTGCGATTCGGCATCAACCCGCGAAGTCCGCTCGCTTCGCTCCGTTCCCCGAAAAGCTGGATAATCGGCTTCGTTCCGCAATTTCGGCGCGTGGCATCGAAAACCTATATGCGCATCAGGCGCAAGCAATCGAGCACTCGCTCAACGGCAAGAACGTTGCCGTCGTCACTCCCACGGCTAGCGGCAAAACTCTCTGCTATAACCTGCCCGTCGTCCAATCCATCCTGACCAATCCGTCCACCCGAGCCATCTATCTCTTCCCGACTAAAGCTCTAGCCGAAGACCAGCGCCTCGAAATGCAGCGCCTGAACGAAGCCATAGGCGGTCCGATCTCCTGTCACACCTACGACGGCGACACGCCCTCCGACGCGCGCCGATCCATTCGCGACAAAGCCAACATCGTTATGACCAACCCGGACATGCTCCACACCGGGATCCTTCCGCACCACACTAAATGGGCCAAGCTTTTCGAGAACCTCCAATACCTCGTCATCGACGAACTGCATTTCTACCGCGGCGTTTACGGTAGCCACCTGGCGAACGTCCTGCGCCGCCTGCAACGAACATGCGAATTTTACGGAACGAACCCAAAGTTCATTTGCTGCTCCGCCACTATCGCCAATCCCAAGGAATTGGCCGAAGCTGTCACCGGGCAGCCCTTCGAACTCATCTCTGAAAACGGGGCCCCATCCGGAGACAAGTACTTTGTTTTCTATAACCCGCCCGTCGTTAATCGGCAACTGGGCATTCGTCGTAGCTATCTCCATGAGACCCGGCGGATCGCCCTTGAGTTCGTTCGGCAAAAACAGCAGACGCTTGTCTTCACCAACAACCGACTCGCCACCGAGATCCTCACCACGTATCTGAAAGACGGCTGCTCGCAGTTGCCGTTCTCGGAGGAAGCCGTTCGCGGCTACCGTGGCGGTTACCTGCCCAAAGAGCGTCGACATATCGAGCAAGGCCTCCGTGACGGCCACATCCGGGCCGTGGTCGCCACTAACGCCCTCGAACTGGGTGTAGACATCGGCTCGCTCGACAGCGTCGTCCTCGCCGGTTACCCGGGCAACATTGCCTCTACCTGGCAGCGTGCCGGTCGCGCAGGCCGCCGCAGCGGGTCGTCCCTCGCCGTCCTGGTCGCCTCAAGCGCACCACTCGACCAGTACATCGTCGAGCATCCGGATTACTTCTTCAGTGGGTCGCCGGAAGAAGCTCATATCAACCCTGACAACCTCGAGATCTTTCTGAACCACCTAAAATGCGCCGCCTTCGAACTGCCGATCCGCGACGGCGAACTGTTTGGGAAACAGGATGTCTCGAAACTCTGCCAGTTCCTCGCCGAAGATCTCCATCTGCTTCACCATTCAGGCGACTGCTGGCACTGGGTCAGCGACAGTTATCCGGCCGATTCCGTCAGCCTGCGCTCGATAACCAGCGACAACTTCCTCGTCGTCGATATCACCGACAATCACCGCATCATCGGTGAAGTCGATTTTCCGTCCGCGCTCACTACCTTGCACGAGAAAGCCATCTACTTGCACGACGCCCGTCAATACCAAGTCGAAAAGCTGGATTTCGACGGCCGCAAAGCTTTCGTTCGCAAGGTGGATTCGGACTACTTTACCGACGCGATCGTCTACACCCAGGTCAGCGAACTCGCGAACTTCGATCGGTCGGCAGACGGCAAAGTCGAAGCCGCGCACGGCGAAGTGCGAGTCAAACGCCAAGTCGTCGGTTTCAAGAAAATCAAGTTCTACACGCTTGAAAACGTCGGTGCCGGAGTCCTATCTCTACCCGAACAGGAAATGCACACCACCGCTTTCTGGCTGCACTTCCAAACCGGTTTCTTTAACAGCTTCCAAGGTTTCTCAACCGCCGATCTACAGGACGCGGTAAACGGCTTAGGCAATGTATTGAAAACCATCGGCACTGTGCTGTTGCTCAGCGATGCGCGCGACCTCGCCGTAGCGGTCCTCGATGACTCCGCTCAAAAGAATGGCGTCTTCGAACCCGATGTCGTTCTCTACGATAACTACCCTGGCGGGATCGGCCAAAGCGAGCCACTCTTCCGCCGCCGCAAAGCTCTTCTGGAAGCCGCACTCGATCTTGCTTCTAATTGTCTCTGTGAAGACGGGTGTCCAAGCTGCGTGGGCCCACGCGATGAAATCGGCGCGCGCGGAAAAGAAGGCGTGATAAGGATGCTCGAAGAACTGGTTACTCGAGACTCTTGAGCTTGTCGCTGTCTTCCGGAAACACTGCATACCCGGAGGGCGGAGGATACAAGCTCTTCAACACGCTCAATCGCTTGCGCAAATAGCGGCTCGGCAGCTGACGCGGTCCTGTCTCAACGTCGATGTCGCAGCAAATCCCATGTAGGTAAAGGGTCAACGTGTCGATAAAGGACTGCCGCAGGTAATCCGTAAATAACGAGCTTTCCCGTTTCACGTTTGTCTGCCGTCTTAATAAGGACTGCTTCGCCTGCCAGCTATCGTCGTCCACTTCGCCATGTACGCTCCCAGTCAGCTCATCCCGAATAAGGCCCTTGTAGCTTCCCTCTGCTTCAGGCGGCCACTTGTCCGCAACTAGCGCTGCGAGCCGTCGGTAAAGCCGGTAGTGATACTCCGCGACGTCTTGCTCTTTCAGCGCGAACACCAAAACAGTCTCGTTCTCAAAGCTAACCTGCGAAGCCCAGGACTGCTGTCCGTCGGAAGGGCGCTCATCGACAACGAAGTCGGACGTTTTCTCGGACGACTTGCGCTTCTTTCTGCTTACTTTCGCCAGCCCCCGCTCCGCCGAGCGCTCCAGGTAAGGAACTAGCAAAATCGAAATACGCGGAAGTATCTCCGCGATAGCAGATGGAAGCGCGGCAATCGGCTCTTCCAGATACTCTTTTAGAACTTCCTCGCTCATCGGCAAGGAAGCGCAGAAATAGCTGAACGTCTTGCTTAAAGGTATAGCCTCGCCCCGAAAGCGCTCGGCGAACTGACCAACGCTGACTCTCGAAAGGTTGATCTGAGCCGGAACGGCGGCACTCGGCTCTCGTTGACTGGACATCTGACTTTTCGACCTCGATTCTAGCAAAGCGGGTTGCCGGGCTACCTGCTCTACCCGCTGTTAAGATTGAGAAAACACGAGTGCAATTCCTGGTTTCGGCAGGCGAAGCATCCAGCGACATGTACGCCGCCGGCGTTGTCAACCATCTCTCGCGAGCGGTTCCCGATATGCACTTCTACGGTTGCGCCGGGCCAAAACTGCAAGCTGCCGGTGTAAAGCCGATCATCGACGCTTCTAAACTTGCGGTCGTCGGTCTTGCCGAAGTAGTCGGACATCTTCCACGCATCTATGCCGAATACCGCAAGCTCGTTCGCTACCTTGAGCAACATCCGCCAGCGGCTGCGCTTCTGACAGACAGCCCGGACTTTCATCTGCGTCTCGCAAAACATCTCAAACGCTTGGGCGTGCCCGTCTTCTATTTAGTTGCGCCGCAGGTTTGGGCTTGGCGTCAGGGCCGCGTAAGAGTCATTCGCGAGCTCGTCGACAAACTCTTTTGTCTTTTCCCGTTTGAAGAGCCCTGGTTCCGTGAGCGCGGCGTCGACGCAACATATATAGGTCACCCGTTAGCCAATACCGTACGGACGCATCTCACTCGCGACGAGTTCCTATCGAAGCACGATCTGCCCCGCAACCAAAAGCTGATCGCGCTACTCCCTGGGAGCCGCGCTGGAGAGGCCACGCGCCACATGCCGATCCTACTCGACTCCATCGCCCGCCTCCGTCAGCTCTTTAACTTCTCTGTCGTGCTTGCCACTCCGAAAGGATTCACTACCGGCGCCGCTCTCCAAACTTTTCGGGAACCTATGGCCGCTCTATCCATCAAAGTAATTGAAAACGAGACTTGGGACTGCATCGGACACGCCGACCTCGCTCTTACCGCCAGCGGAACCGTAACCGTCGAAGCGGCGGTTCTCGGTACGCCCATGGTGACTTTTTACAAAGTCACTCCTCTTAGCTGGCATGCCGGACGTCGTCTCGTCAAAGTGCCTTTTCTTTCCATGGTGAACCTGATCGCCGGCCGTGAGATTGTCCCCGAGCTCATCCAGCACGACATGACCTCCGCAAACATCGCCGCCGCGGCCGAGCGGCTACTCACCCACCCCAATCTCGTCGAACAGATGCGAACCGAACTCGCTGGCATCCGCGCAGCTCTTACGCTCGACGGCGATCCTTTCGAACGGGCTGCTCGCCTGATCCTCGGCGCGATGCCCCACCTCCCGGCCGTGATCGGGAGACAATAAAGATGATGCGCAGTTTCAAATGGGCCGCTCTTCTTCTCGCTTTCGCCGCCTTTAGCCGGGCGCAGGAGAAGCACGGAAGCATTCAGGTCCAGAAGTACATAATCGATGCAGAGGTCAATCCTCGCACGCAGTCGGTTGTTGCTACAGCGAAAATTGATTTCACTCCGCTCGACTACACGACCGATGCAACGTTCGAACTGAACAATGCCCTCACTGTCTCGAAAGCCGTCGACGCCGCCGGCAGGCCTCTCACCACCTCACGTAACCAGCAAGACTTCACCATCAAAGTCGCATTCGGTAGTACGCTCCAGAAAAATCAGCCAACGGAGATCTCGCTCACATACGATGGCAAGCTGACCGGCAACGAAGACTCCCCTGTCTCCGGGATCAAGTTCGCTGCTCTTCATCCTGACTTCGGCTTCCTTCTTTATCCCGCGCGCTGGTTCCCCGTCAGCGGCTACACTGCCAATCGGTACACAGCCGATCTGCACATCACCACTCCCGCCGACTATCGCGTAATCGCAGGCGGTGACTCAAAAACCGACACAGCAAGAAACGGCATTACTTACTCCTTCCACTACGACAAGCCAACGTTCCCCGGTAGCATCGCCATCGTCAAAGGGGACGGCACACGCGTCAGCTCCCAGGGCATAACCACCAATGTCTTTTTTCGAGCCGAAGAGGAAGCTCAAGCAAAGGCCTACGGAGAAGAGACCGGCAAGATTATGACCTTTCTCACGGACGAGTACGGTCTTGCCCCTCAAGCCAATCTCGCGCTCGTCGAAACCGAAACCGGCGCGGTGAATGGCTATTCCGCTCCGGGCGTGATCTTCCTCTCTCCGGGCTCTATCACAAAACAAGTAAGCACCCGCGTGCTCACCAACCAACTCTCTAGACAGTGGTGGGGCGTTCTGGTCTCGCCGACCAATCGCAATCACCTGTGGCTGGAAAATGGCCCGGCTCGTTATTCGGAGCTGTTGTATCTCGAACATACGGGCGGCTCCGGACCTGCCGAGACCGAAATCAAGAACACCTACGTCGAAGCTCTCACCGTAAAGGATCCGCCCGTACTTCAATCGGCACGCCTCGAAGACTACTCTCCCGAATACTGGGCTCTAACCGCCGCTAAAGGAGCCGCGGTCCTCAATATGCTCCGCAGTGTCGTAGGCCCGGCTAACTTCAAAAAAGGCTTGCACGCGTTCATCGACAAGTACAGCTGGCAGTCCGCCAACAGCGAGGACTTTCGAAAAGTGATGGAGCAAGTCTCCAATCAGGAACTCCGTTACTTCTTCATCCAGTGGCTCGACTCTAGCGGTTCGCCCGAGTTCAAACTCGAATACACCGTGTTCCGCACCCAGCAGGGATTCCGCGTCGTAGGAAAGATCAACCAGGATCTCGACACCTTCCGCATGCCCGTCGATCTCCGCATCGACACCGAGGGGAATCCGGAAGACAAGGTGATTGAGGTCACCGGTACCTCCTCTGAGTTCAGCGTCGATACCTTCGGAAAACCTCGCAAGCTGACGCTCGATCCCAAACACGTCCTTCTGCGTCTCGATCCGAGCATGCAGATTGCGGTCGCTATTCGCCGTGGTGAGCAGTTTGCCGAAATTAACGACTACGCCAATGCCCTGAAAGAGTACCAGCGCGCTCTCGAGGTAAATAAAAACAGCTCGCTAGCTCACTACCGCATCGGCGAACTCTTCTTTAAGCAGAACAATTTCCAATCCGCAGCCAATGAATTTCGCTCGGCGCTGAACGGGGATCTCGAGCCTAAGTGGACCGAAGTCTGGTCGCACGTCAATCTTGGCAAAATCTTCGACGTCACGGGACAGCGCGATCGGGCCGTAAACGAATACAAACTCGCGATCCGCACTCACGACAACACGACCGGAGCCCAGGAACAAGCCGCGCGCTTCTCCAGTCATCCCTACGAGCAAAAGAACTCGGAGATCTGACCATCGGGATTAGCGACTAATCCTAGGCTCTCTGAGCTTTTCGGAGCATCAAATACAGAGCACCAGCGCCTCCTGATTTCCACTTACTATTCAGGGTGCCCAAGGCTTTTATTTACTTCTTCGTCGAACCCGGCGGAGCCGAATTGAGTGATAACCTTAAGGTGCGCAGGAAAGGGGATCTATTGGACGATAGACTTAAGGAGTTGATGCAGGAGTTAGGCAATGCGATCAACGAGTCTCTTTCCGATTCAGATCGCATCGCTGGAGCAATCGGTGAAATCAAACGGTCTGGTTATGACGTTTTTCTCGTGCTCGAAGCCACCATCGGCTTCAACAAACGCGAAGACGAAGACGGCGATTCCGACGGCGACGCGAAACACGACGGCGATCAGCCGATGCATTTCGAATCGGCAGGCAAAATTCGTCTAACCTCGCAGGATCAGAAGTTTCTACGCGCCCTCAAGATTTCGGTTGAAGACGAAGGCAAGTAGCCTCGTTCTACTGAGCCAACTCCCGATAGACTTTGTACGTCTCTCTCACGGTATTCTCCCAGGTAAACTTCGCAGCTCGCTTCTTTCCAGCCTGAATCAACTGATCTCGAAGATCTTGTCGGTCCGCAAGCTGTTTCAGCCCATTCGCTATGTGGGATACGTCTTCCGGATTTACTAAGAGAGCGGCTCCCTGCGCAAGTTCATGGATAGCTGACCCGTTCGACGCAACTACCGGAACACCCCAGGCCATAGCCTCTAGCACCGGTATCCCGAAGCCTTCATCAAGCGACGGAAAAGCAAAAATTGATGCGCTCGCGTAGAGATCATGAAGCCGCTCGCGACTCACATAGCCGGTCACATCGATTCTGTCGCGGCATCCGCTCGCTTCGATCCGCTGCAGAACTTCTTCGGCTTTAAAGCCGGTCGGCGTACCCGCCAGCACCAGCCGCCACGGTTTTGGAAGCACCTCAAAAGCATCCACCAGACGCTTTAGATTTTTGCGTCTCTGCAGCGCGCCTACGAACAGAACTATCTTGCCGCGTTGCCTCCCCGCTTGCTCCGAAGGCATAGCGACCCCATGAGGAACCACTCGAATTCTGTGCGGTTCCACTTTCAGCAGATTGCTCACCTGATTTGCCGTGAACTGCGAAACGGCGATGATAAGGTCGGATCTTTCGGCTGCTTGGCGTGCTTGTTCTGTGAAGCGCGCCCGAAATTCCCGCGTGGAATACTCGCCCGTCATCACGAACAGATCATGAAAGGTCGACACCACTCGCCGCGCCGGGCGTTTATCCACGCGCTGGTTAAGCGCATGGAACACATCGGCCCGAAAAGTAGATAGCGCCGGAACCAGCAAACGGCGGCTTACATTCGGGCGACTGGATCTGGGGGCGTGCAGGTATTGCTTTGGCCGATAGCAGTAAACAAACCGGTCTTGCCCGTACGCGTTCGCCAATCCGCGCATTAGTTCGCGCGAGTACACCGCGATCCCGGAAGGCTGCGCGTCTACACTGTAGCTGCCGTCGAGCGCAATCTGCACGCTCCCAGTCTTACAGGCCGTAATCCTTCAACTTGCGATACAAGGTCGTCCGCCCGATCCCGAGCATAGCCGCCGCCACAGTCCGGTCGCCCTTGGTATATTCGATTGCGTCGAGGATTGCCTTTTTCTCGACATCGGCCAGCGGAATCACGCCTTGTGGCGCGCCAAAACCGTTCAAATGGCTACTAAGATTTCCTAGCGTCTCTGTGCTCGCGGCACAGATATCTCGTTCCAGCTTTCTGTTCGCAACCGCTGAAGGAAGATCTCCCGGACTCAACCAGGGCCCGCTATTCATCGCGACCATCTGCTGAACCGTATGCTCCAGCTCACGAATGTTTCCCGGCCATTCGTATTCCTGCAGCGCCTTCAGCGTATCGTCTGAGATCCGGTGATCATTTCCGTATCGCCCGAGAAAATGTTGGATCAGCGACGGAATGTCTTCTGCCCGCTCCCGCAGCGGCGCCAGGCGGACACGCATCACGTTCAAGCGGTAGAAAAGATCCTGCCGAAATCGTTTGGCTTCTACTTCGGCTGCCAGATCACGGTTCGTCGCGGCGATCACACGGAAATTTGAGCTGCGCTGCGCTAATCCACCAACCGCCCGATACTCTTTCTCTTGCAGCACGCGAAGCAGTTTCATCTGCATCTCGAGCGGCAGCTCGCCGATCTCGTCGAAGAACGCCGTGCCGCCGTTCGCCGCGTCGAGTAAGCCCAGCTTTTGTGTGTGCGCTCCGGTGAAAGCACCCTTCGCATAGCCGAAAAGCTCGCTTTCCATGAGCGGCCCCACCAGCGACGAGCAATCCACAACTACAAAGTGGCCCTGCGCCTCCATATTGTGAATTGCTCTCGCAACCACTTCTTTGCCTGTGCCTGTCTCCCCGAGGATTAATACGGGAAATCTGGATTTACCCATACGCGAGACAAGACGGTGAACCTGCTTCATCGCTGTCGATGAACCGATCAAAGTCGAAAGAGGCGAAACGTCTAACGCAATTTGGGGCAGCAAAGTATTCGAACCAGGGGCAGAGGCGCTCGTCAACTCTAGTGCTGACGCAAAGCCAAAAATCTCGGCAGATTCAATCGGCCTCTGCCTACCGACGATTGCTGCCCGCCTTGCCGGATGGGCACTCTTCTCTAGTTGAGAAAAATATGGAGATGCTTCCTCTTACATCGGAACGTAAGCGCAATCGGACATTTACGCAAGCCGTCGCGAACAGGATGCAGCCGCCGCGCTTGACGCTTCCTGTTGGGGGCGGATAGGCTTTCACTTACGTCATGCGCCTACGGAGCCGTGGGAGGGGTGCTCTGGCCGGGGCCAATGGGCTCCTTCAGAACCGTTTCGTCCAAGCGCACAACAAAAACATTCTTGCTCTCTGCTCCCAGCACACGGGCCAACTGCTGTGCGGCCTGTACCGAAGGCTCTTTCCCGACGAGTACGCGCCACAGCGTCACTGCGCCTTGTCTTTTGGCCAGCTGAGCGTTTCCATAGCGTCCCGAATACTGCTGCCGTAGTCGCTCCGCATTCTCATAATTGGAAAACGCGCCTACCTGAACAGCGTAGAAGTCGTTTACCGGAATGTCCACCGGCGAAGCAATCACTTCGATACGGACTTGCCCAATCCCAGGGCCCAGCAGATGAATGCTTCTCGCCGCCGCCTTCGAGAGATCGAGGATGCGCCCGTTCACGAAAGGGCCACGATCGATCACTCTCACGTTTACCGTCTCGTTGTTCGCCAGGTTTGTCACTTTGAGCCAGGTGTTGAAAGGCATCGTCCGATGGGCCGCGACGAGCGTCTCCATATCGTAGATCTCGCCATCTGCTGCCGGACGCCCGTGATAAGGAACGCCATACCAGCTCGCCACGCCTTCCTCGGAGTATCCGGTCGGCACGGCCACTGGAGCGGTCGCGCGCCGGGCGCCAGCGGTTTGTACCGGCTGCTTCTGCCCTACGCTGCTTGGATGATGCCGGTGAACGCATGCGGATGGCAACACCAGAAAGCATACGGCAATCGCAAGCGCGGTGATCTTAGTCGGCATGGAGCAACGTTTTCTCCTCGGAGGTGCGATTCGCCATCATCTTCGCATCAAAGTACACGACGCGGAAGCCGGGTAAAGGGAGTAAAACAAAACTGCATGACTTCGTTTTCAATCCGAAATTGTCTCTTTCCCACCTGCGAACCCGGTCTTCGCATTTTTTTCTTGACTTCTCTTGCGAAGAACTTTATATATGAATCACGCTGCGATCTGTATAGATTGCAAATTTACGTTTGATGGAGAATCTAATCGATGAAGAACGCAACTAAGAAAGCTACTGCTAAGAAGGCCACCAAAAAGGCCCCGGCAAAGAAGAAGAAGTAAATCACCCTCCCGCGCTAGCGGGATCTTAAACACATTCGCCCCCGGCTCTGCTGGGGGCGTTTTCTTTTGGAGCCTACTTTCCACTGACTCTTCTCAGATCTCCTTCCGGCCAGTATTGAACCGGTTGGCGCGCCCCATTCGCATGGGGTTCGCAATCGACAGGGTCAAAGCTCCGGAGATAGTCGTCCGAAGCTTGCTCCACCCATGAGTTGGCGCTACTGGTCCAACCGTCGAAGTCGCAGCTGGATTTCTGAAATGAGAAACTCACTCTGTCCTAAAACCAAAAGGGCGCTGGCCGTAGCCAGCGCCCTTTCTTCCCGCGGAACAAAACTAAGGCAGCGTGTAGCGAAGATCAACCCAGTACATATTGGTGTGGGTCTCTTTCGGAGCTCCCGTCGCGACCGACCACGGATCGCGCGTCAGGTAGGAGTACTGAGTAATAAGTGAAAGGGCGCCGTAGTTTTCATTTTTCCAGAATGTTCTAACGATCCCGATCGTCCCTTCTTGGATGGCCCGGTTCTGACTGTTCGCCGAACCGCGGTAGCCGTAGCCGATGAGTGTCTTGCCGTTGGCATCGTATGCAACGTTCCGTCCGATGTAGATTCCGCCGTAATAGGCATACAGCAAAGTGTTCTTCGTAAGATTCGCTTCGAATCCATCTACGGTCGAGTACGTATGAATCGGCGAGATGCTGCCGTCTGCGCGAACGATCACGTCCGGCGCCTGCCCAAAGGCGTACCGTCCGTTGCCGGAACCGAAAAACGTATTGGCGATCAGCCGGAAGTTCTTCGCCACCTCGAGATTCGCGTTCACCGATCCCGAAGCCGCTGTGGTCGAGTAGGTATTGAACTTAACCGGCGTACCTGCGCCGTTGGCGAACTTGAAGGAACGCACCAGGCCGGCCGCTTCCACGTGCATCAGCTTGTTTCCTACGTGTCCGTCGTAAGCGCCCTTGAAGATGATGTCCGGGTGCAGGTTTGGAGCGCTATAGTTAGTTCCGCTGCCGTTGTTGAATTGGCTGGTGATCGCCGCATTCAGGGCAGTGGGGAAAACCGGTGATCCGCTTCCGTTCGCTCCGCCTACGTACTGCTCCGGATTTTCGAGCGAAACACCGAAGGCCAGGTTCTCATTTGGATGAGCTATGAAACGGAACTGCGTCTGCCGCGACCAGACGAGACCCGCCTGGTAATTCGTATCCATGTTCTGGGTATAGAAGATGTCGCTCGGCAGCGGAGATAACCCCTTGCGGTTCGGAGTCATCAAGCTCCAGTCCTGTCCACCGAGAAACTCGAATCCGTCTTTCTGCACGTCGACGAATACGTTACGCATGCGGAATGTGTCCGAGTTGCTCGATGACAAATACGGTCGCCGGCTGATTGCCGAGGAAGTCAGCTTCGAAGTAGCCGAGAACCTTTGCACCGAGAACTTCGGAGTCGACTCGAAACCCGATGCGCGAGTTCTGAGTGCTGAAGTTCGCCTCGGAGAGGTGATCGGTGGCAGAAGTGTTGTACGGTATCGCGCCGAAATTCGTTCCGATGCCGCTGCCGACGTTAGTCGAACGTCCAAAGAACGTTGCGTCAACGAAACCCAACGGAGTGAACGTCGTGTTTCCAATACTGATGGCGAGTTTGGACGGCGTGATCGTTGTAGTCGTGCTGCCCACTGCCTGCCGTCTTAGCCGCTGTCGCCAGCGGCCCTGTTCCGCCTACTGCCGGGATCAGCTGAACGGGCGTATCGCCGGGAGCGTTGCTCGTGGCCACCGTCGTCCCCGCAGCAGCCGTTGCATTTTTCGAAGCTTGTTCACTTGCAGCCAGCGATCGCTCGAGCACCTTCTGCTGCTCGTCCACCGCTTGCTGCAAGCGCTTGATCTGTTCCTCTTGTTGCGCGATCGTCTCGCGGAGCTGTCTCAAATCTTCGCCACTTGGCGCCGGGCTTGCGATGCTGGCGGGGGCAGAGGGAGCAGAAACTGCACCCGGCGTCTGAGCCGTCCCGAGCTGCGCGCCCATCATCGCCACGCAAAGCGTACTTACGATGTATCGTTTACTCATAATCTCCTTTGAAGTGAGGCTTTGAACTTCTCGAACGGCAGCTGTGTCCGAGCATCAGGCTGCGGTGAGAATCTCCTTGAAATTCACCCCAAGTTACCGAAGCACTGTGACATTGGGATTACGATCGGGTGAACAACCCAAGAACCCCGGGGACTGCGTTATCGGCCCCAAGATCCTCGTTGTTGTACTAGAACTGGAGCGATGGGTTGTCGTTCTGCCGTTACACTATAGGTTTGAACAGCATGTCCGAACGCCCGTTCGTTCACCTCCACTGCCACACCGATTATTCGCTCCTCGATGGAGCCTGTGACATTAAAAAACTCATCGATGTAGTGAAGCGGCAGGAGATGCCTGCCGTTGCCATGACCGACCATGGCAACCTCTTCGGAGCCGTCGAGTTCTACAACGAAGCATCTAAACAAGGAGTACACCCGGTGATCGGGTGCGAAGTCTATGTCTCCAAGCAGGGTCACAAAACCCGCTCCGAAACGGACCGCTACAACCACCTGGTCCTCCTCTGCGAAAACCAGGATGGCTATAAGAACCTCATCAAGCTCGTCTCCACCGGCTACATGGAAGGCTTCTACTACAAGCCTCGTGTCGACAAAGAGCTTCTGGCGCAGCACGCGAAGGGACTCATCGCCATGTCCGCGTGCCTCCGAGGCGACATCAACGAAACAATCCTCAATGACCGCTACGACGATGCCCGCCGCATGGCAAACGAGTACGGGGATCTATTCGGACGCGGCAATTTCTTTCTAGAGCTTCAGGACCACGGTCTCGAGCAGGACAAAGCTGCTTTTGCCGCAAGTGAATCGGATGTCGTCGGAGACCGGCATACCGCTCGTCGTCACCAACGATTCGCACTATCTTACATACGACGATGTGCGGGCGCATGAGATCCTTCTCTGCATTCAGACCGGCAAGACCATGTCCGATCCGAACCGCATGCGCTTCAGCACGCCGGATTTCTATGTGAAATCGCGCGCCGAAATGATGAAGCTGTTCGGCGAAGTAGAGCATGCGCTCGATCGCACTTGGGATATTGCCCAGCGTTGCCACGTGAAGCTCGAGAAAGTGAAGGACCCGTTCCCGCGTTTCGATGTTCCGGCAGAGCACAACACCGATTCCTACTTTGCGCAAGTCGCCCGCGAAGGTTTCGACAAACGCCGCGGGCGTCTGGAAGCTCTTCGCGGGCAGGGCCGCCTCAAATACGACATCCCTGTCTACATCGAACGCCTCGAGCGTGAGATCGGCATGATCCAGCAGATGAAGTTCTCCGGCTACTTTCTCATCGTCTGGGACTTCATCCGTTTCGCCAAGCAGCGCGGCATTCCTGTCGGTCCAGGCCGTGGCTCGGCTGCCGGCAGCCTCGTCGGTTACGCCATGGAGATCACCGACATCGATCCCCTCGAATACGGACTTCTCTTCGAGCGTTTTCTTAATCCGGAGCGCATAAGCATGCCGGATATCGACATCGACTTCTGTACGAACCGCCGCGGTGAAGTCATCCAGTACGTAACTGAGAAGTATGGCCGTGAGCAGGTCGCTCAAATCATCACCTTTGGCACGCTCGCAGCTAAAGCGGCCATTAAAGATGTAGGCCGCGTGCTCGATATGAGCTTTGCGGAAGTCGATCGTATCTCGAAGCTTGTTCCGAAGCAACTCAACATCAAACTCGATCGAGCAGTCGAGGATCCCGAACTGAAGGCCCTGGCCGGGCGTGAGCCTCGCGTCAAAGAAGTTCTCGACGTCAGTCTCAAGCTGGAAGGGGTCTGCCGGAACGCCGGCATGCACGCCGCCGGGGTGGTGATCTCGTCCGTTCCGCTGCGGGAACTCGTTCCGCTCTATGTCACCAATAAGCAGGAAATCGTAACCCAGTACGACATGCTGGGTCTCGAGAAGCTCGGTCTTCTCAAGATGGACTTCCTCGGCCTGACGACCCTGACAATTATTGAGCAGGCGTTAAAGCTCATCAAAAAGTACTGCGGAGAAACGATTGTCATCGAAGAATTGCCGCTCGATGACGCCCAAACCTACGAAAAGATTTTCAGCAACGGCTTCACAAGCGGCGTGTTCCAGTTCGAATCTTCCGGCATGCAGGATATTCTCCGCCGCTACCAGCCGAACCGGATCGAAGATCTTTGTGCTTTGAACGCGCTTTACCGTCCCGGACCGATCCAAGGGGGCATGATTCCGGACTTCATCGATCGGAAGCACGGCCGCAAGCCGATCGTCTACGACCTGCCGGAGCTTGAAGAGATTCTTTCGGAAACATATGGCGTCATTCTCTATCAAGAGCAGGTCATGCAGATCTCGAATAAGCTCGCCGGCTACTCGCTCGGCGACGCCGACATTCTGCGCCGCGCCATGGGTAAGAAGAGCCTAGACGAGATGGCTAAGCAGCGCGAACGCTTCATCACGGGCGCGAACCAGCAGGGATTTCCGCCGAAAAAAACCGCTAAGATCTTCGATCTGATGGAGCAATTCGCCGGGTACGGCTTCAACAAGTCGCATTCCGCCGCTTATGCCTACCTTGCTTATGTAACTGCTTACCTGAAGGCCCACTACTCTGTTGAATTCATGTCCGCCCTGCTCACCTCTGAGTCGGGCAACACGGACAAAATTGTTAAGTACATCAACGAGTGCCGCGAAATGCAGATTCGCGTCCTTCCGCCCGATGTAAATCAAAGCGATCTTAACTTCACGCCCGCCGGCGAAGCGATCCGTTTTGGATTGGGCGGTGTCAAGAATGTCGGCCAGGGTGCCGTCGAAGCGATCGTAAAGGCCCGTGAAGAGGGCGGCCCGTTCCGTTCTATTTACAATTTTTGTGAACGCGTCACCTTGGGGAATGTGAACCGCCGCGTGATGGAAAGCCTGATTCGGGCGGGAGCGCTCGATTCTCTCGGCGGAAATCGGGCTCAGCTGACCGAAGCCATCGACCGTGCTCTGGAGACCGGAGCGCGGGTAGCTCGTGATCGCGACCGTGGCCAACACGATCTCTTCGGAGGCTTTGCCGAAGAAGGGACAGCCACTGAATATCCGCTCGCCAATCTGCCCGACTGGACAATGGAGCAAAAGCTGGCAGGCGAAAAGGAAGTGCTCGGCATCTACGTCTCCGGTCACCCTCTGGATCGTTGGTCGGATAAGATCGCGGATCTAGCCACTCACTTCACAGATAAGCTCGAAGACCTGGAAAGGGGTGTCGAAGTCAAAATCTGCGGAATCCTCACCGGTGTGGTACGTAAAACCAACCGTGAAGGAAAGTATTGGGCTGCGATGAAGATCGACGATCGGCGCGGAACGGCCGATGCGATGATTTTCGCGCCCCGCTACGAGGATCTGCTTCCCGCTATTCAGGAAGATGCTGCCGTTTTTATTCGAGCTTCCGTTCTGCCCGAGGAGGGCTGTCCTCCCAAACTCTCCATCCAGGAGATGGTTAAGTTGGAAGACGCGCGCGTCGACCTGCCTTCTCTTATTTCGATACGTATGTGGCTCAAAGATGAGTCGACAATAGAGAAAGTGAAAGCCTTGAGTGAACTCTTCGTGCGAAAACGCGGCGCTACCGATGTCCGCTTGCGGCTGGAAAAAGCGCGTGATTTCTCCGTTATTCTTGACGTGCCTAGCACCAAGGTACGTCCCGACCGTGAGTTCCGTGCTGAGATCGAAAAAATCTGCGGGCCCGAATCAATGGAAGTTCTCGCGAGTTAAGCATGGATCAAGACGAATCCAACTCTTCCGATCTCCCGTTTCCTGAGGAGATCGGTATCGATGTGTCCGTTCCCGTGTCTTCGGAGAGCCATACTCTCCCGACCACCAATCCGAGTTGGCAACGTGTTCAACTGGCCCGGCATCCGAAACGTCCGCACGCCTCCGATTATATTCAGGGGCTTACGACAGGCTTTGAAGAACTCCACGGAGATCGCTTGTTTGGCGACGACAGATCGATCATCGCGGGCATGGGATTCTTCGAAGGCAAGCCTGTCATCATCATCGGCCAGCAGAAAGGCCGCGATACCAAAGAGAAGCTGCTGCGAAACTTCGGCATGCCAAAACCGGAAGGCTACCGCAAAGCTCTCCGCGTCATGCAACTTGCGGCCAAGTTCCACCGGCCCGTCATCACTCTCATCGATACGCCTGGCGCTTATCCCGGAATCGACGCCGAAGAACGTGGGCAGGCGGAAGCCATCGCCTACAATCTCCGCGAGATGTCCCGCTTGCGCACTCGCGGTGATTGCCGTCGTCATTGGCGAAGGCGGCAGCGGAGGCGCTCTCGGGTTGGGCGTGGCGAATCGTGTCTACATGCTCGAGAACGCTTACTACAGCGTGATCTCGCCCGAAAGCTGCGCGGCAATTATTTATCGCGACTCGGGCAAAGCTCCGGAAGCCGCTGCCTCTTTGCGCATGACTGCCTCCGATCTGCTCGGCATGAAGCTGATCGACGGCATCGTTCCCGAGCCGCCCGGCGGCGCGCATCTTGACGCAGAAGCTGCCATCTCGGCACTCCGCCTCACGTTGAAGAGGCGCTGGATGAACTTTCCGGTGTTCCCGCTGACCAGCTCATCGAGGAGCGTTATCGAAAGTTCCGCGAAATGGGCAACTTCTTCCGCGAGGTCGAGCTCTGAAAATCGGTTTGCTCGTTGCTCTATTTGTCGTAGGATTCTCTAGCGCTGATTGCGTATTCGACGCTGAACGGTCCGCGCTATCCGGGTAAACGTCTGCATGTCTTTCAATGGAAATTCGGCGTGCAAAACGGTCAACGCGAAAAGTGAAGCCGGGGCCATTCGGTCTGCTACCGAGAATGCCTGCGCCGATATCGCGTCAGGTGTAACGGAAACCATGCGATGTCAGCAGACCGAACCGCAAAGCGTGCGCTGGCTTCAGAAACCTCGCTAACGAAATTCGGAAGGGCGCATTCCCGGGACGCTTACTCTCAGTGCGTAAATGCTGGAGGATGCGGTGATGTAGAGTGTCTTTGCGTCTGCATCTCCCCACGCGAGATTTCCAACCGTTTCCGGCATGTCCACTGTTCCGATGTGCTTCCCTTCGGGCGAAAAGATCCACACGCCGCCCGGCCCGGCTCCCCAGAGATTACCTTTGGTGTCTACTTTGATACCGTCGGGAGCGCCCGCGCGCGTATCCTTTGCCGCATCGTAAAGCACCGTACCAGGACCGACGGCGCCATCCGCCTTAACCGGGTACTTCATCCAGAACTTCGGCTGCGAATTGCTTACATATAAGGTTTTCTCGTCTGGCGAGAATGCGATTCCGTTCGGTCTCGGCAGATCTTTAATGATCAGTTGCAGCTTCGACTGGTCCGGCGCTGCTCCTGCTTTCTGATCGACTGCGCCAAGAATACGATAAACGCCGTTTACCGGCTGCTCCCGCTGGGGATCCTGATCGCTTTGGGTGCGAGTGCCATACGGAGGGTCCGTAAAGTACAGCGATCCGTCTGACTTGTAGGTCAAGTCATTCGGACTCGTCAGCTTCTTTCCTTCAAAACGATCCGCGAGAACGGTGATTTGGCCATGCGGATCCATGGTTTCAAGACGCCAGACGTTTTGTAGCGCGTGTCCGGCAACAGTAAGCCTTCCGCGCGAGTCGAGTGTCATTCCGTTCGAGCCCGGTTCTTTGCCACCGTAAGGGACCGTCCCTTTGTATCCGCTGGGCTGAAGGAAAATTGTGGTGCCATCCTGCGGACTCCACTTGCGAATACTGTTGCTCGGAATGTCCGCAAAGAGAAGATAGCCTGCCGGAATCCAGACTGGGCCCTCGTCCCAGGTGAATCCGCTCGCCACTTTCTCGAGCTTCGCGTCGGAAGGAATCAGCGAATCGATAGCCGGGTCGAGCCGCTCTACTTGTGCCGCATTCAAAACGATCACCGCCTCAGCCGCGCAGAGCGCAAGCTTCAAAATGAGTTTCACGGCTGCATTGTATACCCGGCAAAGAAAAAAGGGCGCAGTGCCGAGCACCGCGCCCCAAAAATCGTTTTTGTGATTTAGTTGTTGCTGATTTCGACGTTGATTGTTTTTGGCTTCGCTACTTCTTTCTTCGGTAGCGTGATCGTCAGGACGCCATTTTTGTAATCGGCTTTTACCTGCTCCACGTTGACCGTCTCAGGCAAGCTGAACGCCCGCACGAAAGAGCCATAGGAACGCTCGATCCGATGGTATCCCTTGTGACCGTTTTTCTCTTGCTCGAACTTCCGCTCGCCTTTCAGCGTTAGGGTTCCGTTCTCGACCTGGATTCCGACGTTCTTCGCATCGACATCCGGCAAATCTGCTTTGAGAACTAGTTCGTTCTCGGTCTCGAGTATATCGACAGCAGGAGACCACGGGCGGGAAGCCGGCTCGCTGAACAAGCGGGATAGAGAATCCTGGAACAGCCGTACTCCGGCGGGAAAATCATCTACATCGTTGGATTGGAAAGGTCCGTATTTTATCATTGGCATTGGATTTATCTCCTTACAACCCAATCATAAAATATGCGCATACAGTTGTCAAGTAATATGCGAGAAAAAATTGATAGCCCGAGTTCGTTTGGCAAAAACCCCAAAGTTGTAGGCTTGTCTTATGTCCAACCTTAAAGAGGGCGATCCCGCTCCGGAGATCTCGCTCGACACCGACTCCGGCGAGCACTTCACTTTGAGCTCTCTCCAGGGCCAGAATGTGGTGCTGTACTTCTACCCGAAAGCCGATACGCCCGGCTGCACCACCGAGGCTTGCGATTTCAGAGCCACTTCCGAGACATTCACCAAGGCCAATACCGTCATCGTGGGTGTCTCCCCCGATCCGTCCAAAGCCCAAGCTAAATTCAAGGCGAAATTCGACCTACCGTTCCGGCTTTTGGCTGATACCGATCACAAAGCGGCCGAGGAGTACGGGGTCTGGAAGGAAAAAAGCATGTACGGCAAGAAGTACATGGGCGTGGACCGGACTACTTTTGTCATTGGGCCCGACGGAAAAATCAAAAAGATCTTCCCAAAGGTGAAAGTCGACGGGCACGCGCAAGAAGTCTTAGCCGCTATCGGCTAAATAGCATCTAACAAAAGGTTTGAGCAATGGCAGTGGTCGGCAGTACCCGGTACGACCGGTTCTGGGCGTCGGAGCGCTAATTTACCAGGACGATCGCATCCTTTTAATAGAGCGTGGGAATCCTCCCTTGATGGGGTATTGGTCTTTGCCCGGCGGAGGCGTCGAATCCGGCGAGCGATTAGAGGATGCGGTTGTCCGGGAAGTGTTCGAGGAAACGGGTTTGCATGTCACGGCGGATTCTCTGGCGACGGTTTTCGAGCGGATTATGCCGGACGAGTCGAACCGCTGCGAATACCACTACGTTCTGATCGACTTTTATTGCACGGTGACGGGCGGAGAACTCCGGCCCGGTGACGACTCGCGAGATGCGCGTTGGTTTAAGGTGAGCGAACTTTCGACGGACTGCTTCTCACGGCCGGCACGCGCGAAGTAGTCGAAAGCTGTCGCGTACACCGTTCGACTCACCCTTACATTACCCGTCCTTAACTATGGCTTTTAGTAGTACCGAACTTCTCCAATTTGACGAGCTGCGCGACTTGCTTACTACGTACGCGGGCAGCGACGCGGGCCGGGAGCTTGTCTACCAACTCGAGCCACACAGCGACCGGGCTGTTCTCGAAGCCGATCTGGCCGACGCCGGTGAAGCAATCGCATACTCCCGCGAATCGGTCGATGGCTCGCTGATTCGAATGCGCTTCGATCAGCTGCCGTCCGTAGAAGGGCCTGTCCGGATTTTGAAAGTCGAAGGGGCCTCGCTCGATGGACGGCAGATTCAGGACCTCTTTGCCACTTTGGCGGTCGCGGGCGAATATCGGAGTGCCTTGCAGAAGCTGACCGGACGTTTTCCAAGGCTGGCAGCGCGTTCGAGCAAACTGGCCGATCTGCGCGACCTCGCAAAACGGTACGGGCGGGTGTTTCTGCCGGATGGCCGGTTGTCAGACGATGCCAGCGTGGCGCTTGGCCGTATTCGGCGCGACATCATCAAGCAGCAGAAGAGCATCGAGGAGTCGCTCGAGCGCTTCATGCGCGCCCACCGGACGGACGGCACGCTGCAGGAAGACTTCGTCACGATCCGCGAGGACCGTTACGTGGTGCCCATCGTTGCCGGCCAGAAAGGCCGAGTCGACGGAGTGATCCATGGATCGAGCGGCACCGGCCGGACCTTATATGTAGAGCCGCTCGAGACGATCAGTCTGAATAATCAGCTCGTGCGCCTGCGTGAGGACGAGATTCGCGAGATCGAGCGCATCCTCGCCGAGATTACGGACACTCTGCGCGAACACGCCGAAGAGATTGCCGCAACGGCCGAAGCTCTCGCGCAGTTCGATTGCATTTTCGCGAAAGCCGGCTTCGCCCGTGAGTTCGATGCAGTGATTCCGACCTTCAGCCAAGGCGAGAGGCGGCTGGTTTTGCGGGAGGCGCGCCATCCGCTGCTGCAGTCGATTCTGCGAAAGCAGCGCAAAGCGATCGTGCCCATCTCGTTCGAACTTGACGAGAGCCGGCGTTGTCTGCTCATCAGCGGACCGAATACGGGCGGCAAGACCGTCACCATGAAGACCACCGGACTGCTGGCGCTTATGGCTCACGCCGCAATTCCCGTTCCTTGCACCGAAGCCGAGTTCCCCCTGTTGGACGACGTACTCGCAGATATCGGCGATACGCAATCGATCGCCGAAAGTCTCAGCAGCTTCTCCGGTCACCTGCTGCACGTGAAGCAGATGCTGGAGCACGTCACGCCGAATAGCCTGGTCTTACTCGATGAGCTCGGGCGAGCGACCGATCCGGATGAGGGCGGCGCACTCGGAGTGGCCATGCTCGACGAGTTTCGGAAATCCGGTGCGTTCTGCCTCGCATCCACGCACTTGCTGCCGTTGAAGCTTTACGGAACCCGAACTCCAGGCGTCGTGAATGCTTCGATGGGCTTCAACGAGGCGACTCTTCAGCCCACATATGAGTTGCGGGTGGGTGTGCCGGGAAAATCGGCTGGTCTGGACATTGCCACGCGTTTGGAACTCCCCGCTGAGGTGTTGGCGCATGCGCGCTCGGTTTTGCCACGCCTACAGGCTGATTTTGAAAACCTGCTGAGCGAACTGCATCGCCAGGTCGACGAGAACGCTCGTCGCGCCCGAGAGTTGGAGGACACGACTGCGCAGCTCAAGCAGCGCCAGGCTGCTTTGGAATCGGAGGCAATCCGCAAAGAGCAGCAGCGGCAACGCGAGTGGGAGCGGAAATCCGATTCGATTGTGGCGGATTTCGAGGCGCGAGCCCAGATGATGATGGAGCAGGTCGCCGAGACTGCAGAGCAGCGGAAAGCGCGGGAACAGGCGCAGCGGCTGGTGGCAAAGACCCGGCGCGAGTTCCGGGAGGAAGCTGCCGAAGTGATGGTGCCTCCACCGGAGATCGCCAAGCAAGCGGCTGCGCCGCGGCTGACGATTGAGGAAGGTGCTCGGGTCCGGCTGAAAGATGTCCGCGAGATCGCGACAGTCCGGCGGCTTCTGAAGAACGGATTACTCGAAGTGGAAGCCGGCTTTTTAAAGATGCAGGTGCCTCGCGAGGATGTTGCTGAGGTCGCTTCCGGCGAATTTTGCCGAACGAACTCGGTTACCGAAGAACGTGAAGGTCGAAACCGGGCCGCGCTGGGACGTAAACTACCGCGAGTTGAACGTTATAGGACAGCGCGCCCAAGAGGCTGTAGAACAAGTAGATAAATTCTTGGATTCTGCGGCACTGGCTTCGGTAAACCGGGTCCGAATCATACATGGCCACGGCATGGGTGTCCTGAAACGGGCCGTCAACGAATATCTAGGAACGAACCCACACGTTAGCCGGTATTATCCGGCGACACAGTCCGAGGGTGGTGCTGGGGCTACGGTTGTCGAGTTGAGGGAGTAGGCCGGTTGATATAGTGGGGTATGTACCGATTGTTGATTGGGATTGCGGGTATACTCTCAATGTTTGCCGCGCCGACCAACTATTCGGACTCTGTTCACGAGTGGCAGGTCCAGCGGAATGCGAAACTTCGAGAGCCGGACAGCTGGTTAGCTCTCGTTGGTTTGTACTGGCTCAAGCCCGGGAACAATACGATTGGTTCGGCGGAGACCAACGATTTCGTTCTGCCCAAGGGCTCCGCTCCAGGGCAGATCGGAACGTTGCGGCTACAGGGCGAGAAGATCGTTTTGTTCGGGAAGGACGGTTCCTCTCGGAGCCTCAGCTTCGATGAGGATGAGCCCGATGTTGTCCATGCCGGCACCATCTCGTTCTTTGTTATAAAAAGAGGAGATCAGTTCGGGGTGAGGGTTAAGGATAGCGCCAGCCCCACGTTGAAGAACTTTCAAGGGCTGAAGTACTTCCCGATCAATCCGCAGTTCCATTTTCAAGCGAAGTTTACGCCGGATGAAAAGAAAATTCCGATCTTGAACATTCTGGGCCAAACCGAGATGCAGCAGAGCCCCGGTGTTGTCGAGTTCACTTATCGGGGAGCTGCGTATCATCTTCGTCCGATTTTCGAAGGCAAGACGCTCTTTTTTCTCTATAAGGACCCTACGAACAGAACGCAAACCTATCAGGCGGGCCGGATGCTCAACACTCCGCTTCCTGAAAACGGGAACGTCGATTTGGATTTCAACCGGTCTTATAATCCGCCTTGTACCTTTACTCCCTACGCGACGTGCCCATTGCCGCCTAAGGAGAATACGCTGCCGTTTCCGGTGGAAGCGGGCGAGCTTCGTTACGGGAAGGGTCATGTGGAGTACACCGCTTCGCGCTAGATTGAGGTCGTGATCCTCACGGCGGAAGCGAGCGATGCAGGGAAGCGCTTGGACGCGTTTCTCCATGAGCGCTTGTCTCAGTTCAGCCGCTCGCGGCTGCAATCCTGGATCAAAGAAGAGCGTGTGTTGCTGGGCGGCCGGACTCAGCGAGCTTCTTATGTGCTGCGGGGCGGCGAGGTTATCTCGGTCAGCCCCGCAGAACTCACGCCGCTAAAGGCGGAGGCAGAAGAGTTGCCGCTCGAGATCCTTTATCAGGACGACGATGTAGTCGTTGTGAATAAAGCTGCCGGAATGGTGGTTCATGCAGGGGCGGGACACAGCAGAGGCACACTCGTGAATGCGCTGCTTCATCACTTTGGGTCTCTTTCGTCGGTGAACGGGGATATTCGTCCGGGTATCGTGCATCGGTTGGATCGTGAGACAAGCGGCGTGCTGGCCGTGGCGCGTACGGATAACGCGCATCAGTCGTTAGCAAAGCAGTTTCACGATCGCGAAGTCGAGAAGTCATATCTGGCCCTGGTTCATGGACGAATGAAGGAGTCTAAAGGCCGCATTGGTTCACCGATCGCGCGCGATCCGATACATCGCACGCGTATGACGACGAAGCTGGGATCAGGGCGTGCAGCATTCACCGAGTACAGTGTTTTGGAAGAATTTGGAACGCTGAGTTACTTGGCCATTCGGATCGGCACGGGACGTACTCATCAGATCCGTGTTCATCTGGCGAGTTTGCATCATCCGATTGTGGGAGACCGGCTGTATGGCGCACCGGCAGACGCTCAGCTCGGACGTTTTTTTCTGCATGCGTACCGGTTGCGGTTCCGCTCGCCGTCAACGGGTGAGTGGATTTGCGTCGAGAGTCCGTTGCCGCCCGAGCTGGCTGGGTACCTTCAAGGGCTACGGCAAAAGACGGATAGAATGGATGCATCTCAATGAAGGTTGTGGCAGCGAAATTGGCGCTCGGGGTTGCGGCTACTCTTGTTTTCCTGGGCGTGTTCGAATCGGGCGCTCTTCTAGCTCAGCAGAATCCGCCTCGTGCGCAGGCTCAGTCCGAAGAGCCTGCGCCCATCCGGGCAGAAGTAACCCGCGTCAACATGCTATTCACCGTGACGGATAAGAAGGGCCGGTTCATTACCGACCTGACGAAGAGTGACTTTCAGGTGACCGAGAACAAGAAACCGCAGCAGATTCTGGAGTTCACGGCGGAAACCGATCTGCCTTTGCGGCTGGCGGTGTTGGTCGATACAAGTAACAGCATCCGGGACCGGTTTCACTTTCAACAGGAAGCCGCAACGAACTTCATCAACAGCGTGATGCGAACACAGGATAAAGCGATCGTGGTGAGCTTCGACACTTCGGCCGAGCTGGTGGCGGACATGACGAACGACACCCATGTTCTCGAGAACGCGGTGCGCAACCTTCGACCGGGCGGCGGCACGGCGCTTTACGACGCGATCTTTTATTCGTGCAAGGACAAGCTGATGCTGGATCAGCCGCTTTATAAGTTTCGGCGAGCGATGGTTATTCTGAGTGACGGGGACGACAATGATAGCCGCTATAGCCGCGAGCAGGCTCTCGAGATGGCGCAGCGGTCGGACACCGTGATTTACACGATCTCGACGAACATCAGTCACATCGAGACCGAGGGCGATAAGGTGATGCGGTACTTCGCCGAGCAGACCGGCGGCGCGTCGTTCTTTCCGTTCGAAGCGAAAGACCTCAATCAATCGTTCGAAAACGTGGCGAATGAGCTGCGGCATCAGTACAACCTTTTTTACCGGCCGGAGCCGTTGAATAACGACGGTAAATTTCATACTGTAGCGATTCGCGTCAAAGGTCGGAAAGACGTCTACGTCAGGGCGCGTAAGGGATATTATGCGCGCCGGGACAGTGCGGTTGCTGGAGGGTGAAAAATAGGGACAGACAGCGGCGCCTGTTTTGCAGGTTCATTTACAGGTACTTGGCAAAGTCGCGGCTCCCTGCACTTCTTGCAAAGCAGAGCGTGTGAATTGGTTTGAAAAAGTAGCTATTTAGACGCCTAAAACAATATCTTCGCCTTTTGTTTCAGGCTATACTGAATATGCTCCCCCGAGCAACCGCTCGAAAGGATCCCAATGGACGAAAAAGAACGCGCGCGCACTTTAAGCTTGACGCTGGGTCAGATCGAAAAGCAATTTGGGAAGGGCTCCATTCTGCGCTTGGGCGCGAAGGAAGCGATTGTTCCTGTTTCGGCGATTTCGACCGGGTCGATCTCGGTGGATTATGCGTTGGGCGTAGGCGGAGTTCCCCGGGGACGAATCTGCGAGATTTTCGGCCCGGAGTCTTCGGGTAAAACGACGATTGCGCTGCAGGTGGTGGCAGAGGCCCAGAAGGTCGGCGGTATGGCGGCGTTTATCGACGTCGAGCACGCGCTTGATCCTATTTATGCCAAGAAGCTTGGCGTCGATGTGGATAATTTGCTCGTGTCGCAGCCCGATTTTGCGGAGCAGGCGCTTGAGATTACGGCGGCGCTGATTACGTCGGGTTCGATCGATGTCTTGGTGGTCGATTCGGTCGCGGCGCTGGTTCCGAAAGCGGAGCTCGATGGCGAGATGGGCGATTCGCACATGGGCGTGCAGGCGCGTTTGATGTCGCAGGCGATGCGCAAGCTGACCGGTATCGTGTCGAAGTCGAATACCTGCCTGATTTTTATCAACCAGATTCGCGAGAAGATCGGCGTGATGTTCGGCAATCCGGAGACGACGACCGGCGGTCGTGCGCTTAAGTTTTACTCGTCGGTTCGTCTGGATATTCGGCGCATTGCGGCGATCAAAGACGGCGAGGTCGTGACGGGGAATCGGACGAAGGTGAAGGTCGTCAAGAATAAAGTCGCGCCGCCGTTTCGTGAGGCGGAGTTCGACATTATTTATGGCGAAGGCGTTTCGAAGGAAGGCGATCTGCTCGATTTGGGCGTTACGAATAATGCGGTTGAGAAGAGCGGTTCCTGGTATAGCTACAAAGGCGAGCGCATCGGGCAGGGACGCGAGAATGCCCGGCAGTTTCTGAAAGACAATCCGGATGTGATGGCGCGGTTGGATGCGGAAGTTCGGAAAATGCTTGGGTTGATTAAGAGCAGCGAGCCTGAGAGAGATGGTGGGGCTCCGGCGCCTACGCCGATTGATAGTGCCAAACCGGCTTCGGCTGGTCGGGGTCGGTAGAGTTCGGGGCTTTTCGCGAATTTCATCTAATTTGTTCCTTTTCTTGTCGGCAATTCTTAGCAGGATCTCTGGGAATGCTAGTTCCACTCCTGACCAAACTGCAACCTGGCACTATCCACGTTGCGGTACTCCCACGAAAGCTGCTGCGGCATTTTATCGCTGCCGAGGAACTCGGCTAAGCCCATAACCTTATAGGCCGTAGCAAGTGGCTTTGACGTGCTCTCGATAAAGTCGACCACGTAGAATTGAGGATCTCAGCTTCGGCGGTAGACGACGAAGGAGGATCCAAAGATGAAGAAGGGCCGATTCAGTGAAGAGCAAATCATCGGCATCCTGAAGCAGCACGAGGCGGGCCGCAAGGTGGCGGACCTGGCACGCGAGCACGGCATCAGCGAAGCCACAATCTACACCTGGAAAAGTAAGTACGGGGGGCTCGAAGTGAGCGAAGCGCAGCGGCTGAAGAGCCTGGAAGACGAGAACCGCCGGCTGAAGCATCTGGTCGCCGATCTCAGCCTGGACAAAGAAGTGTTGAAGGCGATTGTGCGAAAAAACGGCTGGAGCTTGCCGGCTTGAGAACCGATGTGGCGTTTGCCATTCAGCAGTTCGGGATGAGCGAGCGCCACGCCTGCAAGCTCGTGAACGTCGATCGGAGCAGTTATCGCTACGAACCGATGCCGGACCACAATGCCCAATTGCGAGAAGAACTTGTAAACCTGGCACGACAGAAGCCGCGCTACGGCTACCGGAGATTGCATGCTCTGCTTCTCAGACGAGGGCAAAGCAGCAGTCCACAGCGCGTCTACCGCGTATACAAACGCGAGGGTTTAGCTGTTCGCCGACTGAAGAGAAAGCGTCTGAGTCGACCGGCAGCACTGTTGCCTCACCTGCATCGAGCCAACCAGGAATGGGCACTCGACTTTGCCTCGGATGCATTGGCAACCGGCCGAGGCATTCGTGTGCTGGCGATCGTCGACGCCTTTACACGTGAATGCCTGACCTTGGAAGTAGACACAGGACTCTCAAGTCAGCGCGTCACGCGCTCGCTGGATCAGATCGTGGAACGCCGCGGCGTTCCACACAGCATCCGGTGCGACAACGGGCCGGAACTAACCAGCCGTCATTTTCTGGGCTGGTGTGAAGAGCGTAAGATCCAGCTCATCCACATCCAACCGGGCAAACCTACCCAGAATGGTCATGTCGAAAGCTTCAACGGACGGTTAAGAGACGAATGCCTGAATGCTACTTGGTTCCGGAACTTGGCTGACGCCAGGAACAAGATCACACAGTGGCGAAACGAATACAACTGCGAGCGGCCCCACAGCAGCCTGGGTTACCGCACGCCTAACGAGTTCGCCGAAGTGTTGAAATCCTCAATGATGACTGGCTGAGTAAATCGAGGCACGTCACCGTGATGCTTTCGATAGAGATTGCCATTGATCGGTCTTCTCGCTGAAGCTCAATTCTTTTTACCGGAGGGGCAGGGGAGTCTATTGTGGCTGGAGTTTCTTGTGGGGAGGTAGTCTGATAGAAGTCGTCCCATCTGCTTCGAAAAGAAGTACTTTGCCTTTGTTCCCTTCGACAGTAGATGATGCCAATCCACACGAGCAGCGCGGGACAAATCAAAGTAAGAACGAGGACGGGCAGAGAGATAGTGATGCTTTCCAATTTGAAAACCGAATTGAGAGTATCACCGAAAAGCAATGTAAGCTAGTCAGGATTCTTCTGAATCAGAGACTCTGAAACCAGCCCTTCACGCAGCGCTGTTTACGAAGCTTGGATTTAATCTTAACGCCATGCCTCGCTAGTCTTATGCCTAGCGAAACCTTTGCCAGTTCCTCCTCAGCTTTGTCTGGACCGTCGTTCCCAGGCGGCTTCGAGATCAAGTCCGTCAGTTTGGAAGCTTCGCTCGATTAGGGGTCGAGTGCTCTTGAACTCTTTCCGAAGGTAATCTAACGCCGACCTTATTTTTGTAAGCTTCACGCCATGACGGCGGCGCATAGCAGCTAGAACATGGGCTTCGACCAGGTTAATGAAAGATAAATACTTCCGGTCGGGATCGTCCAGTTCAACCAACGGAACTGACCGCTTTGACTGTTCCAAGACAACGTACGGTCGACCGTGAACCCAACTCCGAAGGGTTTCTTGCGGCATTCGGAGATAGTGAGCGGCCTCAGCAACTGTGTATGCCGGCGCAAGTCTTGGGTCGCTAATCGGGATTGAGTTTTCGCCACTCTTGAGCGCCATATGCCCTCGTTAAACATTATCAGTCAAGTTCGTTTTGCGGTAGTCTGCTGTCTTAAGTGTGAAGGCCCTTCCGCCGAGGAATCGGTTAGCGCGGACGCGACGACCCGGCGCGCTGATCAGGAGAAGCACAGCCGAACTCGGCCCTTGTAAGCAATAGTGTGTAGGCGGGACCCAATTCGGTAAGCTCGACAGCAGATGGACGGCATTCTTTTCGAGTGGGATCGGAGAAAGGAAAAAGCAAATCTCCGTAAACATGGTGTTGGATTCGCAGAAGCGAGCATCGTCTTCGGTGATCCTCTCTCAATCACTATTCCAGACCTGTATCATGCCGCGGTGGAAGAACGCTTCATCATTATCGGAATGTCAAACCGGCGAAGACTGCTGATCGTGGTTCATACTGTTAGAGGACAGCAGATCCGATTAATCAGTGCCCGAGCCGCGACGAAGCGCGAGAGGCAGACCTATGAAGAAAACACCTAGCCGAACCACGACGGATATGAGAGCGGAGTATGATTTTGCCGGCGGCATTCGGGGGAAGTATATCGACCGATATCGTCGCGGTACAAACGTCGTGCTTCTCGACGCGGAGTTGGCAGAGGCCTTCCCGGATTCAAAATCGGTCAATGATGCGCTTCGAGTCATTCTCGCGATCGCGAGGAGAACGTACGCGCGCAAAGGCGCATGATCGCCCGCAGAAAGCGTGTCTGAAACTCCGACTAGCCGCAGAGCAAGTTTGAGACCTTGCGTTTTTTGAAACCCTAGCGCCGAGTAGCTAAGGCGAAATCATTTCCCATCCGTTCGTGCTAGGTGTTTCGTAACTACCATGCGCCAACTTTCCTTAAATAGCTGGCAAGCTAGGAAGACAATGAGGCGTACTCTTGCACTGTCATGCTGCATCCTGTCTGTCTTAGCCACCGAGCACCTGTTTCGGGCCGACAAAGGCTTCGAAGTAACAGGTGCGACGATTGCCAGTACACAACAGGCGATTCGGGAAGGACGCACGAGTTGCCGGCCTGTGGTCGAGAGTTACCTGAAGCGGATTGAAGCCTATGATCAACGGCCAATCGGTGGATTGCGGCTGAATTCAATTGTGATCTTGAATCCGGCCGCGCTCGCGGAGGCCGATGGGTGTGATCGTCAGTTTGCCGCGACTCACAAGCTTCCTCCACTGGGTGGAATCGCGGTGCTGATCAAAGACAACTACGACACGCAAGGCCTCCAGACAACGGGAGGATCGCTGGCGATGAAGGGCTTTGTGCCGGGGCACGACAGCACCATGCTGCAGCGTCTGCGTGCGGCGGGCGCGATTGTGTTGGCGAAGACCAACATGGCGGAGTGGGCGTTCAGTCCTTATGTGACGGTCAGTTCCATCTTCGGTATTACGCGCAATCCTTACGATCTGGAACGAGTGCCGGCCGGGTCGAGCGGCGGTACTGCGGCGGCTGTCGCGGCGAGCTTGGGGGAAGCGGGACTTGGCACCGATACGGGAAACTCGATTCGCGGTCCTTCTTCTCACAATGACTTGGTGGGCATTCGGCCTACGATTGGATTGACAAGTCGCGCGGGCATTATTCCGTTATTTGCGCATAACGATGTGGGTGGTCCAATGGCGCGAACGGTGGCGGATGCGGCAACGCTTTTGACGGTTGTGGTGGGAGCTGATGCGGCTGACCCGATCACGTTAGAGCACACTCAGAAGCCGGCCCTCGACTACACGCGCTTCCTTGACAGGCATGGGTTGCGGGACGCGCGCATCGGCGTGTTCCGCGAGTACATCGATAATGCTTCGACTGATCCGGAGATCAAAGCTCTCGTCCGACAAGCTTTGGATCTGATGAAGAAGGAGGGTGCGGAGTTGGTGGATCCGTTCACCTTTCCTGAGTTTGAGGCCCTGCAGAAGAATTTGTGGTGTGGCGATTTCGAAGCTGACTTGAACGCTTATTTGACCAAACATCCGAACGCGCCTTATCACGATCTTGCTTCGATTGTGAAATCCAGTGATCAAGCCGCTTCGCAGGGTGAATCTAGATCTGACTGAAGGTATGTTGCGGGAACTTGACGCACGGGCAGCCCGCCTCAATGTGAGCCGGCAAGCAGTAATCAAAACACTGCTCGATCAGGCGCTGGACGCAAAGGGTGCCCGGCAACGACGCAATCCACTGTAAAGATTGGTTCGCAGCCATCAGACTGTCGGCAACGAGTTGTAGCGGAGCTTCACTTTATTGCTGCCGGCTCTGAAGCAGTAGGTTTGCCGAAACCAAGCTGAGTTATGGGAACGTATCGGCCTTTCTATTTCGTCGGGCAACCGCTACCGCTTGCGGCCCATTCCGATACTTTCGACAGGAACTCTGTCTTGGCTATAGGAACTGCCGTGCGACCTGGCCCGGGATCCCAGCCCCAAAGGACTAATGGCGTATGCATATGATCGACAATCTGCTGCACCGTCTTGTGCCCGTTCCGCTTGGGATCTTTTAACAACTCACAAAGTTGCCGGTCCGTTAGACCTTCCCAGATCATCGGCATCGAAGCCGGCGGCAGTTCCCAGTCTGGTGCACCCGGGGGCGAATGTAGGAGTGCCGAGTTGTGGTCCTGATGACAGGTGCTGCACTTGACCGGATCAACACCATCCCCGTGAGCTCCACGGCGGACGTCCATTGTGTGTCGATGGCTATCGTCGCCTTGTCGAGGATAGTCGCCCACCGAATGACAGTTCATGCAACGGGGACTATGCAGCGCGGGAACAATAGCCTCGAACGCAGCCGCTCCCGCCGGAACCTTGCTTTTCTGAACGGCCGAATCTGCCGCTCTTGCCGCCGGCCAGGAAGCTAGCCACAGAACACTCGCACTCACCAGAAGCGCCGTGCAAACATTTGAATTGTAACTCCTCGCCATCAATTTCAAGCGACCTCTCGCCCGCGCAAGGCTGCAAGCACCCGGTCTCGTGTAAACGGCAGCTCTCGCAAGCGCGCACCTGTTGCGTCGTAGATGGCATTGCCAATTGCTGACGGTGTCACCGTGATGGCGGTCTCACCTGCGCCAGTAGCACGCACACCCGGCGGCGTGACGAAGACGATATCTATCTTCGGAATCTCGCAATCGAGATGTAGACTGTTATACGTTTCCCAGTCGACCGACGTGATCCTGTGACTGTCCCACGTCACTTCCTCCACCAGAGCTCGGCTCATGCCCTGCAGTAATCCGCCTTCAATCTGATTCCGCAGTCCATCCGGATTAGAGATCGGCCCACAGTCGAGCGCAACCACAAATCGACTCACACGGACCTCTCCAGTTTTTGAGTGAACATTTACTTCCGCGGCTAACGCAGCATACCCATTCGCACCCTCGTAGGCGACGCAAGCCATCCCGCACCCAGCGAACCAGCCGTCCCCAATATTCGTTCGCGCTGGGGACGCGTGAGTCTTCCATGGCATAGCTTGAGCTGCCGCATGGACAACGCCAATCAGACGCCCATCCCGAAGATGCGTCAGTCTGAACGCAACAGGGTCCACTTTCGCGTGGCCCGCCAATTCATCCATGAAGCACTCGTTTGCAAATGTGTTCTGAATACGCAGCGGCGACCGCAACGGTCCCGTAAAGAACGGAGACCGAACCGTGTGGGTCAGCACTCGCTCGCTCCGGATCGTTCCGCCGCCCTGACAATTGCCTTCGATGCAGCCAGCCATATAGGACGGCACTGCATTACTTTGGTTCTGCAGCTTGCCTGCAGGAGCCTTCGCCGGACCAGGTTGAAGCGGTTCCGGTTCGTATCCGAGGAGCATGCCTGTGATCACGTTTCCTGGCCGATCGTGGCCAGGACGGTTTCCAAGCGAGGCGACCCAGTTCTCGCGATCCCACGCCCGTATCGTCCCATCCTGTTGCAGACTGGCACGGTGCTCCACGACGCAAGCCGCGCCCAGGTTTTCCCACATCATCTCGTCCTCGCGCGAGAACTGCAGTCGAACCGGTCTGCCCACGCTTTGTGAAAGAACCGCGGCATCGAACGAAACTGCGTCGGCCCCGTTCAAGCCATAACAACCGGAGCCGCGCACATATATGATGCGCACCTTCTCGAGAGGCATGGCAAGGAGTTTAGCCACCACGCTCCGAGTCGGATATGCGGATTGCGTCGCCGACCATACCGTGGCCCCATCCCCGCTCACATCCGCGACCGCGCACGATGTGCCGAGCGAGGCATGCATCTGATACGGATACACATACCGTGCTTGAACCAGCCTCGCATCGGTATCGACGAAATGATCGATATCGCCCGAATCCACACTCAGGACGGCATGCGATGGCTGCACGCGCAGGTAGTCGTAAAAACTGTGATGTGCGGGTAGTTCCGGTCCAGGTTGCCAATTGACTGCTAATTCCCTGGCGGCACAAACGGCGGCATACTGCGTCTCCGCAACGACGCCGATGAAATCCTTCCTAATGACGACCTTCACCATTCCTGGTATGTGCCCAATCGAGGCTTCATCGACCGCCACCAACTTGGCTCCCATGCCCGGCGGCCTCACAACACGCCCGTGCAGCATGCCCGGGATCTTCACGTGTTGGAGAAACTCAAATCGTCCTGTCATCAGGGCCATGTGGTCGAGCGACCCGACAGGCTTCCCTAGAATCGTCCACTCGGATCTCGGTTTCCGCTTCGCCGCTGCGTTCAGCCCGAGGTGAAAATGTTTGTCGCCGATCAACTCCTGATAATTGACTCGCTGTCCGGCACTAGAAGTAATCACGCCATCAATCGCCTTCAGCTCCGCGGTGGATGTACCAAAGTTTTTGGCAGCCATTTCCAGCAAGGCTTCCCGAGCAGTGGCGGCCGCGAGTGCCAGGTTGGAGTCGTTAAAATTAGTCGGCGTGGACTGGCTTCCCGATGTGGTTCCCTGATCGGGTGTCACTGCGGTGTCGCACTGAATCAAATTAACTTGATCCAAACGTACGCACAACTCTTCAGCAACCAGTTGCGTTTGCGCAGTGAAAATACCCTGACCGAAATCGCACTTGCCCGTGAAGGCGGTCACCTTACCGTCACTGGCGACGGCGATCCACGAATCCAGACTTTCGGGATCGATATGTGAGGGATGCGTACCAAACTCGCCCTGTGCTCGCGCTAGCTGTCCAGCGATACCTGTACCGCAAAAGCTGACCACAAGCGCACCGCAACTTCGGAGGAAATCACGACGGGTTGGCATGAGTTTTCCTGGCGTCGGCATACTTTCGAATAGCGTGAATCATGCGGGTGTGTGTAAAACACCTGCACAGCACACCGCCGAGAGACTCGCGGATGTCTTGATCTGAAGCGTTTGGATTCACGTCCAACAATGCCTTCGCCGTGAGGATGACCCCGCTTAGGCAGTACCCGCATTGTGCTGCGCCTGCTTGCACAAATGCTTGCTGAATTGGATGCGGGTGTTCCGGGCTGCCGAGTCCTTCGAGTGTTGTGATCTCCTGGTTCTCGATCGAACCGACAGGTCTCACGCAAGATCGGATAATCTGCCCATTTACGATGACCGTACAGGCGCCACACTGCGCCATACCGCAGCCAAACCGTGGACCTCGGAGCCCTAGGTTGTCGTTAAGAACGAAAAGCAGCGGGGTATCGGGATCAACTGTGATTGTTACGTGCTGACCATTCACAATGAGCTGAACTTGCTTCATTCCATGCGTGGGAGCCTCCAGCGCGCCCGCACAGAACCACCATAACCTTTCCAATCTGAGTCACCATCAGAACGCCGCGGCATCCGATGAGGCCAGCCTGAAACGTGAATGGCAAGGGCGCATCCAGTTGACGTGAAACATGAGATGACAGAAGGGCCATGGTTCGAGTTCGTCGGTTCTGAGCGGGATCCTATTGTAGTGTTTTCTCACGCGCTCGGCGGCGATCGCACTATGTGGGACAGGCAATTGCCGGGAGTCACGGCGTCGTATCGCGTTCTTCGGTATGATCTGCGCGGGCACGGCAGTGGCCCGGAACACACCGGTCCGCTGACCCTGCAAGATCTCGCCGAAGATCTTATAAAGCTGCTAGATGAGCATGGTATCGACCGCATTCACTTCTGCGGCTTGTCACTTGGGGGTCTGATCGGCCAATGGCTCGGGCTGCATGCTCAAGATCGGCTTCAAACCCTGACTCTGGTGGACAGCGCACCGCGAATGGGGTCCGTCGAAACCTGGAACGAGCGGATTCAGCAGATTGAGCGAGAGGATCTATCATCCATCTCGGAGGCGACGATGAGCCGGTGGTTTACAGAATCATTCCGCCGTCAAGAGCCCGAGGTAGTGACGCACTTCAAAACGGTTCTGGAAAACACATCTCAGGCTGGTTATATCGCGTGTGCGAGGGTTGTCCGAGATGCGGGTCAACATGGCGACGAGTTGGAACGGTTCGCCGCAGTGCAGGCGCCGACGTTGATCCTTACGGGTCGCTTCGATTCAGCTGCGACGCCCGCAGATTGCCAGCGGATGGCGTCCCACATTCGAGGCAGCCGATATCTCGAACTACCCGCCGCTCACATTTCTCCCGTTGAAGCTGGCGACGCATTCACCGACGCGTTCCTCAGCTTTCTCGAAATGCAGTCCCGCTGACCGTTCCGGTCCCCGACGTAGACCGGCCAGTTCGGGCTGCGAACACAAGGAGCAGTATGATATTTACGTAATCCGCGCTCAATGCTGCGTTTAGGCGGTGGACGGCTGCCATCGGGTCTTCCGAGTGGTGCACATCGTACTTAGTCAGCCTATACGCGTCGCGGGGAATTCCCTTCAATGCGACCGAGAGCATCTCCGGCATGCCATGGTAAGCGTCGACATTTCGCAAAACCGGATCCCGTTGTCGTAGGCGTAGCGCACCAGGCAAGTAAATTCTTCCTGGCCCAAGTGGCGCTGTTGCGGGCCAGAGTGCGTTCCCGTTCCGAGCGCCAGCGAGTCACCTGGACGTTAGGTTTCATAAGTGTGACTCAAGCGGCTGCGGAGGCTGTTGGAAGGGCCGCGCCGGCCGACAGCGGGCAAAGCAGTGGCGGCAAACTGGCTTTTAAAAAATCTCGCTGATGACATGCGTTCCCTCTGGGGACGACGCTTGCACATCTGTGTGGACTGTACTACGTCGGCCGCAGTTAGAAGCTAAAGCGGGCAGAGAACTGCAAATTCCGTGATCCGACTCGAGGTGCGATGGCTAGCGGAGCACCGAAATGCGGGTTGGGTGTCGCATCCCAGATGGGCAGGTTATTGCCATTGGCATCGGCCTCCTGGGACGTTGTGTACTGGACGTTGTCGACGGCGCTTTGCTGAAAGTTAGGGTGGTTGAGGATGTTGAATGCTTCGGCGAGAAGCTTCAGATTGCAGCGCTCATTAAACTTGAATAGCCGCCCGACGCTGAAATCCAGGACGTTCGCTTTCGGCCCACGGAAGCCGTTGAAAGGTTCGCCGGGGACTACCGAGAAGTTTACCGACGACGTGTCAAAGACTGCGGTGTAGGGCCGGCCACTGGCAAGCGTTAGGATGGACGAGAAGGTGAAGTTTCGTAAGGGACGCCAGACAGGTGTCCACACTTCGTTTAGAACAAAGCGCTGGGGTTGATCCAACTGAGAAGGGCCGCGCTGGCTCCTTTGATCGAATTGATTGAAGTATCCCGTTCCCTGATCGACCGTCTTTGAGAAGGTATAGGCCGCTCCGGCTGAAAATTGTGGGGACACGTAGCGCCAGGACGCGATGAGGGCGTGATAGAGCGACTTGCCGGAGTTGTCGACCGCATTGATGGCTCCGAAATTGGGATTCAGATAGCCGTCGATCGCTTCAAATTCGGGAACAACGAAGCTCTTCCCGCCGGGCAGGTTCACGGTTGCCGTACTGAAGTTTCCGCCGAAAGCGGGCTGCTGGTCTGGAGGAACAAGGTTCAGGTCGAAACCGAAGTTTCCATTCGCCTGCCGGGTTACACCGTTGGAGTTGCCAAGCAGAGCGAGCCCATGGCTATAGACATATCCAAGGCTCGATGTCATATGCGATCCGAACTGATGTTCGACGGCGACGTTCGCCTGCTCCACGTATGGGTTTCGAAAATTGGGAGCATATACGACGAGGGAGGGTGCGCTGCCTGCTGCTGTTGGAAATGCAGTCAGGCTATTCGGATATGTGACTAGAGGACTGCTGTTGCCGAAAGCTGGACCGGTTGTAACCAGGAACGGGCGCGATATGCCGTTCGAAAGAAATGCCTGAGACACGTCGAGCAGATCGGCCTGAATGAAGAAGATGCCGAATCCGCCGCGGAGAACCGTTTTGCCTCCGCGATCGAAGTTGTAGGCGAATCCAAAGCGCGGCGAGAAATTCTTCCGTCCGTACGGGATCTTGCACGTGAGCTCGAATGCGGGGTTACACGTGGGCGGTTGCGGTAAAACCTGAAGGTCGTAGCGCAGACCGTAATTCAAGTTGAGGCGGGAGGAGACGTGGAATTGGTCCTGCACGAAAAGCGAGTACGTGGGCGACGTCAAGACCGCAGTGGTTTGTCCGAAGGACTGCAGATAAAGCTCGAAGTCCCCGGTGGGAACATCGGCAAGAGAAGCGAAGCGGTATTCGCCCTTCGGTCCATAGAGGAAGTAATCGGTGTCGTGGTTCAGGTTGATGTCGAGGCCGAAGCGGATGGAATGACGACCCAGGATCTTGGTCATGTTGTCCGCGAATTGATACCGGTCATCGGAGGTCGATAGTTGAAAACGATTCCCTCCGAAGACAAAGCCTGTATCGGGGTTTTGTATCGTTGTCGTCGTTTGAGCCGCGGGGGTGTCGGGCAGATCGAAGTGGTAATCCTTGCCGAAGTGGAAACGCGCTTCGTTCACCAGCGTAGGGGAGATGGAAGAGATGACCGTGAACTGGAAGAATTGGCTGGTTGCGCCGTCAGTCAAGACCAGCCCGTCTCCAGTGGAAGTCGGTGTGTTGAAGTATCCGTGCGGGCTGCGGAAGCGTTGGAAATTATATGTAGCGCTGAAGCTATTTCGTTGGGTGAGAAGACCGCTTAATTTGGCAAAGGCGGTGTTTTGGTTGAAGGTGCGGGGGAAAGAGCCGGAGGATCCTGTGACTGCGCTCTGCAGATCCGGGTGAGCTGCGAAGAAGCCCGGGGGCAGTCCGACTAACGCAGGCGCGTCATTGACCGTGATCGGCTCGGTTCTCAACTGCCCTTCGTAGTTGCCTAAATAGAAGAGGCGATCGTGGATGATCGGGCCGCCCACTGTGCCGCCGAACTGCTGGCGACGATCATGAGGTTTCGGAATGCCGTTCTCGTTGTCGATCGCGTCGTTTGCGTTCAAGGCCGAATCAAGTACGTAGTAATAGCCATCCCCATGTACTGTATTAGTTCCACTCTTGGTGACCGTGTTGACCACGCCGCCGCCGGCCTGACCGAATTCAGCTTCATAGCCAGTGCTGGTTACCTGAAACTCCTGGACGACGTCTTCGCTGAACTGATACGGAATGCTGGTTCGGCCAATCTGCTGCGCGAAGAAAGCGTTATTGTTGTTTGCCCCGTCAACCATGTAGTTGTTGAAGTTACCGGCGATGCCATTGAAGCTGATCATCCCGAAGTCGCCGTCGGTGGTTGCTCCCGGCGTGAGTAGAACGAAGTCAGTGAAATTGCGGCCGTTCAAGGGAAGAGACTCGATCTCGCGCTTAGCGACAACACTGCTGAATGCCGATTGTGTTGGGTCGACCAGCGGAGCCGTTTCGTTGACGGTAACGGTGGTGGACACGTTCCCGGGCTGGAGGTGCGGTTGGAGAGAAGATGTCGTTCCAACGTTGACCCGAACATGCGGAATCCGGATAACCGAGAATCCTGGTTTTTCGATAGATACGTCGTAGGGTCCGGGCACCAGATAGAGAGCGAGGAAATGCCCGTCGGCTTCACTGGTGACTTTTGCGGAGACACCGGTCTCTTCATTTTGGATAGAGATTTGAGCGTCAGGCACAACGGCACCTGAGGAATCGGAGACTACGCCTTCAATGCGGCCCGTTCCTGCGCCAGATTGGGCGAGTGCGAATCCAGCAAGTATCGTAGACGCACAGAGAGCGGCGCCGGTCCGAAACCAAGCATTCGTAATGAGGCACAGCATGTTGTAGCGGGCGAACATATAAGTCCTTCCAAGAATCCCCGATCCAAGTGCGGACCAACTGTCGAGTTCGGTGTACACGGACGGCGTTCAGTAATGAAAGCAATTCCATTCTCAGCAGGGGCTAAGCAGTTTCTTCGTGGAAGCTTGCTTGAAGGATATTAGCAAATAAACGGGGCGTTAGGCGCTTGTATGTAGTTGGCTGCGTATGCCGCAAACTAGGAAGACAATGAGGCACACGCTTCCCCTGTTCTGCTGCATCTTTTCTGCCATGATGGGCGATGGGCTATATGGGGCCGGGCAGGGGTTCGAAGTTACCGGTGCGACGATTGCCAGCACACAAGATGCGATCAGAGAAGGACGCACGACTTGCCGGGCTGTGGTCGAGAGCTATCTGCGGCGCATTGGGGCTTATGATCAACGTCCGATCGGCGGGCTTCGGCTGAACTCGATTGTGATCTTAAACCCGGCCGCTCTTGCCGAAGCCGATACGTGTGACCGGCAGTTTGCCGCGACTCACAAGCTACCGCCCCTTGGCGGGATCGCGGTGCTGATCAAGGACAATTACGATACGCAAGGTCTGCAGACCACGGGAGGGTCGCTGGCGATGAAGGGCTTTCTGCCGGAACACGACAGTACGATGGTCGAGCGCCTGCGGGCGGCGGGGGCGATTGTGCTAGCGAAGACCAATATGGCGGAGTGGGCGTTCAGTCCTTATGTGACGGTCAGTTCCATCTTCGGTATTACGCGCAATCCTTACGATCTGGAACGAGTGCCGGCCGGATCGAGCGGTGGCACAGCGGCGGCTGTCGCGGCGAGCCTGGGTGAAGCGGGACTCGGCACCGATACCGGGAATTCGATTCGCGGTCCTTCTTCTCACAGCGATCTGGTCGGCATTCGGCCTACGATCGGATTGACAAGCCGGGCCGGCATCATTCCGCTTTTTGCGCATAACGATGTGGGTGGTCCGATGGCGCGAACGGTGGCGGATGCAGCGACGATCTTGACGGTTGTAGCGGGACCCGATCCGGCTGACCCGATTACTTTAGAGCACGCGCAAAAGCCGGCGCTTGACTACACGCGCTTTCTCGACAGGCATGGATTGCGCGGCGCGCGCATCGGCGTGTTCCGCGAGTACATCGATAATGCTTCGACTGATCCGGAGATCAAATCCCTTACGCAACAGGCGCTGGATGTGATGAAGAAGGAAGGCGCGGAGTTGGTCGATCCGTTTACTTTTCCCAACTTTGAGGCGCTGCAAAAAAACTTGTGGTGTGGGAATTTTGAGGCTGACTTGAATGCGTACTTGGCGAAGCACCCGAATGCGCCTTATCGCGATCTTGCTTCGATTGTGAAGTCCGGTTTGTATTTGCCTTATATCGGAGAGGAGATCCGGGGAGCGGTGACGCCGCCCAAGGCAGACGATCGCCGCTCGCCGTGCCCTGATGTTTATCACGATGCGCCGAAGATTGCGTTCCGGAATGCGCTGCTGGCGGCGATGGCGCGTGATCGTCTCGATGCGATCGTGTATCCGACATGGAGCAATCCCCCTCGCAAAGTTGGAGATATGAAAAGCCCGGCAGGCGACAACAGCCAGGTGTTGTCACCGCAGACCGGATTCCCGGCGATGACGGTGCCGATAGGATTCACGCATGGGACGCTGCCAGCGGGTTTGACTATTCTTGGACCGGCGTTCAGCGAGCCCAAGCTGATTCGTTATAGCTACGACTTCGAGCAGTCGACCAGTAATAGGAGAGAGCCGCCGCTCTTTCCGCCGCTGCCTTGAGGGTTCTATTTCTTTTCCGTTTCCCGCAGGAAATCGACCAAATAGCTTTTCCAGACAGCGGCCTGCGTATGGGTGCCGTGTCCGCGTGTGGCGTCGGAGATAGGGATGAGGATGAAGTTGGCGTGAGGCATTCTTGTGACCAGCTTTTGAGCGATGCCGAGCTCCGGCGGATTGATGAAGTCGTCGGCGGAGTTGATCCACAGGACGGGCGCCGTGATGGTGCTTAGCTTCGGCTCCGGATTGTAGTTGCGCGAAGCGTTGACGTAGTAAAGGAAGTCGTTCGCGTCGGTGCGGGCGATGAGCGCGTCGAGAGTTCGATCAACGTAGGCCTCTGCTGAGGCGCGCGTGGGGAAGTTTTTCTGCATCTGGAGCGGAGCCGAGCCGGCAATCATGATCAGATCGTTCGCGCCGCGTAAACCTTCGATGGGTTCGGTGGTGTAATCGCCGTTGTTCCAGGCCGGATCGCGGCGGATGATTTGCATGGCCATGTAACGCCACATGCGATTTCGGCCAGCCAGTTCGACCGGCAGGCAGGCAAAAGGCGCGAGGGCGTCGGAGAACTGGGGGTAGGTCTCGCCCCAGACAAACGATTGCATGCAGCCCATCGATGTGCCGAGGATAAGCCGGAGGTGATCGACATGGAGGCCGTCGAGGAGCATGGCGTGTTGGGAAGCGACCATGTCGTTGTAATCGTATTGGGGGAAGTGCATGCGCAAGCCGTCCGAAGGCTTGCTCGATTGACCATGGCCGATATCGTCCGGAAGGATGATGAAGAATTTCGTGATGTCGAGGGGCTGGCCCGGACCAAAGAGGACGTCGGAGAAGACCGGACTGAGGAGCGATTCGGCGCTACCTCCAGTGCCGTGGAGCAGCAGAACGGCGTTGTCAGTATGGCCGGCCGAGTCGCGGTGAGGCTCGCCGAGGGTCAAGTAGTGGAGCTTCAATTCCGGGAGGAACTCGCCGGTTCCGAAGCGGAAGTTGTTGATGATGTAATTACCGTCTTTGACAGGCCACTTACTGTGAGCTTCGGGAGGCTCGGGCTTGACGATGAGAAATGGAACTAGGGTGAGGAGAATGAGCCGACTGGTCAATGCTGCTCCTTAAAGGGGACATGCCGCCGGGAAACAGCGGCATGTCCCTTGTCGACTTTAATGACCGTCGAGACAACCTCTTTGGCCTGAGCTATTGGGATAGCCGGTGCCGGTATTGTAAGCGTTGTTGGACCACTCTCCCTGGATTTTCCACTGCGTTCCGTCGCTGAAAGTGACGGATGGGACGTTGAACGTCCAAGCGCACTTATCGCCGTTCTCTGAACCGGAGGAGTCGAACCAGGCTCCGGGGTTGGCGGGATCGGTGCGCGCTTCAGATAGTTCGTGGCCGCTGACATTAGCGATGGCGGCCAGCCCTTGCGAGTGATTTGTCGTTGTGTCCTGCGGGTCACAGCCGGAGTCGCCGTCAAGGTTGAAGAAGTAGGCAAACTGCACCGGTGTGCCGCCGCAGGTGCCATAGCTGTGATAGGCGCAGTAGCTGGCGTGTCCACGCTTAGTATCGGCGTAGACGGCGTAGTAGCCATTTCCGCTAGACTCAGGATTTGTTACTACTTTGCAGACCTCGGCCAGAATGGTGGAGGTGCTGCCACCGCCGGTGGACGCCGTCGTGTCGATAATGTGGCCGAGATAGCTGGTGGAGGCGGTCACCTGACCATTCGACCCGGTATATTCGTCGGAGGTTTTGGCATAGTTGGAGCCACCAAAGCCCATGTACCAAGTGTCCATACCTGAGATCTTGTCGCCTGTGTAGTTGGCCCAGGTTGTTCCCCAGAAGATGCTTTGGGTAACCGCTTCAGGCATGATTTTTCCCCCGTGATACGTCATATCGGGGCTGCTGCCGCCGCCCCTGGTACGCGCTTCGTGGAGACGGGCGGATGGTTCGAATCCGCGGGCCCAATGAATGCCGATCATTGGGGGTTCACTGCTGCCTGACAAGTCCTCTGGGCCAGGTTTCGACGACTCAGTGGTCTGCGCTAACGCCAAGACTGGCAAGCAAACCACGGTTAGGAGAAAAGACTTCTTCATCCTCGCAAGCGTGCTACACACCGGACGCAAATGTCAACTGGGCTTCCTGCGAGGTGTTTTTATTGGACTATCTCAGCTTGGTCGGTCCCGATTGGCAGTACCCACCTGTCGACTGGACGGGAGTCAACTTGCAGTGTATTGACCATTCGAACCAGACGGTCTGTGTCGAGACCCTTCGCATCCGTCGAGCGTTGCAGCTGATAGTACGGCGGGATCGTTTGATAATAAAGCGTTGCACGCACGCTGGAGGCTCCAATGGTGGCGCGTGTCAGAGGAACCAGGTAGCGCACAACGTTGGAGCCGCTGCCGTTCTCATAATCGGGATCGCACTGCTTTTTCTGCCCCGCAGGTCCCAAGACGTCAACGCATGTACCTACCGGCGCGGTCTCCGACGCTTCGGGACCTTCGGCGCTCCAACCTTGAGGCTGGAGACGATTGTCTTTGACTTTTTCGTTTAAGGCGATAAAGCTGGTTGTCAGATATCCTTCGGGGTTACGGACCAGCTCTTCGTATATCTGAACTTGGTCCTGCCGCGTGATTGGGTTCTCGGCCCAGAAATGGGGCTGAGATTTCTGCTGGGTGGGGGTGAATGTTTCCGTTTGGAGGGGATTGCCTTTTCCGTCGACTATAAGTCCCTTCAAACCGCCAAGCAGGGAAGCGTTGTCAGGCGCGACACGACCGGAAGCCCAGATTACGTCTCCTGAGTTGTTCAGCACTTCGAAGTTGACGAACGCTCGGCGAAAGCCAACACCCGATGGAAAGTTGTGACCGGCTTTGTTGGTCACTTGGACGTCGACTTGCAGGGCCCCGACTTTTTTGGTCACCGACAGGATTTTCACGTCTGCCGTTCTTGTTTTGGCGATGAAATTCGCGCTTTGATCGATGGCCGTGTCGATGCTGTTTTCGACTTTAAGAGACGGTCTCATCATCGGATCCTCATCATACAGGCCCAATTCTGTTCGGAACTGCTTGAACATTTCCAGAGCGAAGACGTTGATGCCGAGCAGCAGGTGGCGGCGGTAACCATCCCGGTCCTGGATGGCTATTTCGCTGCTAGGCGCGCTGTGGTCGAAGTTGGGAAATTGGCTGTTCTCTATATTGGCGATCTTGAAGGAGAACGGGGTTGACGAGATGCCGTTGCGCCGGAAGAAAGTGGGCATGTGGCACCCCTGGCAGCTCTCCGGAGCTGAGCCGTTATCCGCGAATTTGCTGTTCTGCCATTCGAAGAACGTCGCCTGCTCGGTGAACGTCTTTTGTTCAAGACCATTCGGACCGTTTGCCAAGACTGGTTCGCCGTTCGCGCGAAAAACCGGCAGAATGATCGTGTGACAGGAGCCGCAAAGGCCCGAATCGGTGATCTGGTCGCCATAGTTTGGCTGCATGCCCAGGGCATTTTTCATGGGCAGTTTGAGCGGCTGGTTGAAAGGCCCGGTCATTTGATCGGCAGCCTGCAGCTTAAAGTTACCGGTGTAGGTAGCAGGCGTGCTCAATCCCTCCGGTGAAATGCGGTGGCAGACGGTACAAGAGATGCCGTCGCGAGCTAACGCGCCGTAAGTGGAGTTCGGGTCTTGCATTTGATCGCGTGTAAACAGCTTGCCAGTATCTTCGAAATATTGCCGCTGGCCCATGACGCCATGACAGTGCAGGCAGGTGTTCTCCACGAAAGCCTGAGCCTGCCCGGGCTGGGTGGTGATGTTGCCGTGAAGAGTAATTTCGGAATTTAGTTGGGAAAAGAAGATGGGATCGCGTCCGGCTAAACCCATCATGGAATTGCGCCACTCACCGTTTGGGGAGACGTTTACCCTTTGTGGAAAGGTCAGCTCCGATGCAGTTTTCAGACGGTAGAGCATGCTGGGGATATCTTCTCGAGCCGGACTCAAAGTGGCCGTGGCATTGTGACAGCCCGTGCACTGATCCGAGGTCAAGAAAGTATGAGGGCCGCCCATTGGTTTACCGGAGGCCACTACGTGATCGTTAGCTTCCGGGACCATGCAGACAGGGTCATTTGCGAGGGCAGTTACTCCGCCCAGCCGTCGCATATGAGCGAGGCGGAGATGGATGCTGTCATCCGGCGGAAATGAGGTCAGCGCCGGTCCCTGTGCACCGAGAACATATTTTGTGGTCGCGAACGTATTTTGACCGTTTGCAGCGGAGGCATGGCAGTTGATGCAATACTGCCCGAAGCCCGCGGATGGGAAGTCGATGGGTGCGCAATGTGGAGTTCCAGGCGGGTAGCTCGGAGGCGGTTCCGGATTAACACTGTTCGAGGGAACTAAATCCGCCCAATACCAACCGTCCCAGGCGCCGCTATTGTCTCGGACTATGACGGCCCAGTCTGTCAATTTATCGGGATGGTCCGGGTCACCGTATTGTTCTTTGATCAGCAATCCGTGTTCAGGTGCGTCACCCTGCCGATTCTGCTTAGTGAGCCAATTCCAGATCTCCGGCGAATACCAAACCATTACGTTGGGGTGCACACCTTGGGCGCCGCGGATCTTGGGATCGTGTTGCCAAGGCTGTGGAAGTAAAGTGTCTTTGTAGCAGGCATCATCGAGATACGCCTGCAGCATGCTTTGAAACCCCGGGGCCGTCGCAGCGGGAAGGGGAGCGCAGGCGTTGATCGCGCGGGCGCTCTGCGCCAAGGTAATTGCAGTTGTTAAAAGGAGTACTTTGGACCAGGGCGCTCGAAGCATAAGCTAGAGTCTGTCAACTTCGGGGTAGTGGTTTCAATAGCAAAGACATTGGTAAGACTCCCGTTAGGGTGGGAAAGTACTAGATGTTTAATCGTTCGAGTACTTGGACCGAACGATTAAAGAAGCGCTGTTTTTGGTATTGCCCGATAGAGTGGTCGAGGTATAACTCATGCGACTGATCCATTTGCGTAGTCTTGTTTTATCGGCGCTGGCCATTGCGGAAATGCTGGCGCAGACGACGCTTACGATTGCCACCGTGAATAACGGAGACATGATCGTCATGCAGAGGCTCTCTAAGGAGTTCGAGCGAGAGCACCCGGGCATTCACTTGGACTGGGTGGTTCTCGAAGAGAAGATCCTGCGTGAGAAGGCGACCACGGACGCTGCGACGCATGGAGGCCAGTACGATGTCGTTACGATTGGCCCGCTTGAGGCGCCGATTTGGGGACGCCGGGGCTGGCTTTTGCCGCTCGACGACAAACTCTCAGCGAACTATGACCGCAACGATATTCTAAAGCCGATTCGTGAGGGCGCGTCCTACGACAAAAAGCTATATGCTCTTCCTTTCTACGCCGAGAGTTCCTTGACGTACTATCGCAAAGATCTATTTCGCAAGGCAGGCCTGACGATGCCGGCGCAGCCGACGTATGAGGATATCGCGCGTTTTGCCAAGGTTCTCAATGATCCGGCAAAGGATGTATATGGTGTTTGTCTGCGCGGAAAGCCGGGCTGGGGCGAAAACATGGGTTACATCTCGACTGTCGTGAATACGTTTGGTGGACGCTGGTTCGACGAGGCTTGGAAGCCGCAGCTCAACTCACGGGAGTGGCATGATGCGGTTGGCTTTTATGTGAATCTACTTCAGCGATATGGTCCACCGGGAAGCAGTTCCAATGGCTTCAACGAATCGCTCACGCTATTCGAAAACGGCCGCTGCGGTATGTGGATCGATGCGACCGTCGCGGCCGGAACACTGTACGATTCAACGCAATCGAAGGTTGCAAATACGGTAGGTTTTGCTCCTGCCCCGGTGGCAGTGACTCCGCGTGGCGCGCAATGGCTCTGGTTTTGGGGACTGGCCGTGCCTTCATCCACCAAGAATTCCGCGGCTGCGATTCAATTCATAGAATGGGCGACATCGAAGCAATACATCCGGCGTGTCGCCCAGACAAACGGCTGGGCGGCTGTTCCACCCGGTACGCGGGAGTCGACGTATAGACAGCCGCAGTATCTCGCCACAGCGCCGTTCGCAGAGCTCACTTACCGATCGATCATGGCTGCCGACCCGCTGCATCCGACGCTGCAGCCTGTGCCTTACACCGGTATTCAATGCGTTGTTATTCCTTCGTTTCCTACCATCGGTAATCAGGTGGGACAACTCATTGCAGCCGCGCTGGTGGGAGATCTCTCGGTTGACGAAGCTCTGCGCCGGGCCCAGGCGGCCACCGAGCGGGTACAAGAACGTGTCGGAGTATCGCAATAGTCGGGGGGCAAAAGCTATGATCGCGGACCAACAAAGCGGCATCGGGAACTGGCGAGAGCTGATAGCCCGGCTACCGCTGAAGATGCCTGCCATCGCCGCGTTGTTTATCTGGTCCGTGATTCCGCTGCTGATGACGCTCTGGTTTTCGTTTCGGCGTTACAACATGATGGAACCGCACCGGATCGGATTTGATGGGCTCGGTAATTATCGCTACCTGCTGAGAGACCCGAGCCTGGCGCTGGCAATCTGGAACACGATTGTTCTGCTGGGTTCGGTGCTGGTTATCACGATTGGGATCGGTACCTTGCTCGCGGTTCTCTTCGACCAGGAGTTTTTCGGCAGGGGCGTAGCGAGAGTTCTCGTACTGGCGCCTTTTTTTATCATGCCGACCGTCAGCGCGCTCGTCTGGAAGAACATGATGATGCACCCGGATTATGGTTTCCTGGCGTTTCTTATGCGTTCGGTCGGTCTAAAACCGATCGACTGGTTCGGCGTGGCTCCGCTCACGTCCATCATTATTATCGTGTCCTGGCAGTGGCTCCCATTCGCCGTGCTTACGTTGCTGACTGCTGTGCAGTCGCTCGATCCGGAACGCAAGGAGGCCGCCCGAATGGATGGAGCTGGGCCGATCGCAATGCTGCGTTACATCATCTGGCCTCACCTGGGACGAGCGGTTGCGGCCACCACGATGATCGAATCGATTTTTCTGCTCGGGGTGTTTGCAGAGATCTACGTCACTACTTCGGGCGGCCCTGGTTTCGCTTCGACTAACTTGTCGTTTTTGATCTATCGTTATGCGCTGATGGAATACGATATCGGAGGCGCTTCTGTGGCCGGTTTGGTGGCTATTCTGTTGGCCAACGTGCTGGCTCTGTTTTTAATGCGCTCGTTCGCACGCAACCTTGAAGCGTAAGGCAAAACGGGCGCATGCTTTCGAACAAGGTTAGACAGAAGTGGACGATGACGCTGCTGGGTTGGTCGGTTGCGCTGCTTATTGCTTTCCCGGTCTTCTGGATGGTGCTGACAAGTTTCAAGACCGAGACCGAAGCCATTTCGCGCATTCCTCACTTGTTCTTCCAACCGACGGTAGAGAACTACCGGGCCGTGCAGGAGCGAGCCAATTATTTTCATTTTGCGTGGAACAGCGTTGTGGTTTCGATCGGGTCTACATTGCTTGCGCTGATCCTGGCCATCCCGGCCGCTTATGCACTGGCCTTCTTTCCTACCAGGCGCACGAAGGATACGCTTCTGTGGATGCTTTCCACCAAGATGATGCCTTCGGTGGGAGTTCTCGTTCCGGTTTATCTGATTTTTCGCGACATGGGCCTGCTCGATACCAAGACAGGCCTGCTTGTGATTAATGCTCTGCTAAATCTTCCGATCATCGTTTGGATGCTGTACACATTTTTCAAAGAGGTGCCGAAGGAGGTTCTCGAAGCGGCGCGCATGGACGGCGCTGGACCGGTCGAGGAGTTGTATAACTTGTTGCTTCCGTTGTCGTTCCCTGGAATCGTCTCGACCAGTCTGCTGGCAATCATTCTTTCCTGGAACGAGGCTTTTTGGAGTTTGACTCTGACCGCCGCCAAAGCTGCGCCGCTTACGGCTTTTATCGCATCCTTTTCCAGTCCTGAGGGGCTGTTTTACGCCAAGCTTTCGGCGGCATCGACGATGGCGATCGCGCCTATCTTGATTTTCGGATGGATGAGTCAAAGACAGCTGGTTCGCGGTCTTACCTTCGGCGCGGTGAAATAGGAAACGGATCACGATGGCGACCGTGCAACTGAAACAGATACGCAAGAACTACGATTCGATGGAGGTGATCAAAGGCGTCGATCTTACAATTCACGATCAGGAGTTGACGGTATTCGTGGGACCGTCGGGCTGCGGGAAATCTACTCTTCTTCGTCTGATCGCGGGATTGGAAGAGATCACTTCAGGCGATCTGTTGATCGACGGCCAGCGGGTAAATGACGTTCCACCAGCCCGTCGCGGTCTCGCGATTGTCTTCCAGAGTTATGCTTTGTATCCGCACATGAACGTGGCCGATAACATGTCTTTCAGTTTGAAGTTGGCGGGCGTACCGAAAGAGGAGCGCCAGAAGAAGGTTCTTGAGGCGGCGCGCATTCTGCACTTGGAAACGTTCCTGGATCGAAAACCGAAGGCGTTGTCGGGAGGCCAGCGCCAACGAGTAGCTATTGGACGCGCGATTGTGCGCGATCCCAAGGTGTTCCTGTTCGATGAGCCTTTATCGAATCTCGACGCGGCGTTGCGGGTGCGTATGCGTCTCGAACTCACGAAGCTTCACCGGCAGCTACACGCCACGATGATCTATGTAACGCACGACCAGGTGGAAGCGATGACGATGGCCGATCGCATCGTAGTCCTGCAAAGCGGTATCGTCGAGCAGGTTGGGTCTCCGATGGATCTCTATCGTTATCCGCGCAATCTTTTCGTCGCTGGGTTCATCGGATCTCCGCGAATGAACTTTCCTAAAAGCGTTTATACAGGAAAAGGTCTCCGATGGAGTGGTTATCGCTTTAGCGAGCGGGGCTGCGCTTCATGTTCCCTTACATTCCGCAACGTCTGCGAACGGAGATGAGGTGACGCTCGGCATCCGGCCAGAACACATCGATCTTGCCAAGTCAGATGGCATTCCCGCGCAAGTACAGGCGGTTGAGCATCTCGGCAGCCAGAGTTACCTGCACCTTACCATCGCGTCTGGCGAGCCTCTTACAATGATTGTCGATGGAGAGACCGAGGTCGGTCCCGATCAGCAGGTGCAAATCGAGATGAATTCGAGATTTCTCCACCTTTTCGACCGAAACGGCAATGCGGTGAGAGATGAATCCCAACAGACCTAGCATCCGGCTTAGCAATGCAACCTTGAGGAATCTTGGCAGCGAGGTTGCGAAGCCTGCGTATGATCGCAGCCGCGTGCAGCAACACACCGTGCACATGGGAGTAGGAGGATTTCACCGCGCGCACCAAGCGGTCTATCTCGACGATCTGTTAGCGCTCGAAGATACGGAGAGATGGGGCGAGTGCGGACTCGGCGTGCTGCATAGCGACGACCGCATGAGAGATGCGCTCAGCGGGCAGGATTGCCTTTATACCGTTGTCGAGCGCAGTGCGACGGGGCAAACGGCTCGTGTGATCGGCTCTCTGGTCGATTACATCTACGCTCCGGAGAGCCGTGAAGCGGCTATCGAAAAGATGGCTGCTGCCGAGACGCGCATCGTTTCTCTGACGATCACGGAAGGCGGCTACTTCATCGATGAAGCCACCGGTGACTTCCTCGCCGAGCATCCGCAGATAAGGCACGACGTCGAAAATCCAAGAGAGCCCGTCTCTTCGATGGGGCTGATCGCAGAGGCTTTAGACCGCCGTCGAACGCGCGGGTTGCCCCCCTTTACTGTCATGTCCTGTGACAACCTCCAAGGAAACGGGCATGTCGCCCAGAAGGTTCTACTTGCTCTTACCGGTCTCAGCAATCCCGCGCTTCAGCAATGGATTGCCGGCAACGTTGCGTTTCCGAACAGCATGGTGGATCGCATCACTCCGGCGACAACCCCGGCCGACATCGCAGCTGTCTCACAGAGGTTTGGCCTGGACGATGCTTGGCCGGTCGTAACCGAGCCCTTCCGGCAGTGGGTCATTGAAGACACGTTCTGCAACGGGCGGCCGCAATGGGAGCGGGTAGGCGCGGAGCTTATATCGGATGTGGCTCCTTACGAGATCATGAAAATGCGTCTGCTGAATGGGAGCCATCTTGCAATGGCGTATCTCGGGGCGCTGCATGGGTTTACTTATGTTCACGAAATCATGGAGGACCCGCTCTTCCGATCCTTCATTGAAAGCTTCATGGAAGAAGTGACGCCGGTCGTTCCGAAGATTCCGGGTGTCTCGGTGACGGAGTATAAGAGGTCGTTGGTCGACCGCTTCTCGAACCCCACGATCAACGATCAGGTTACCCGCATTGCCTCGGAGGGCTCGGCGAAGATTCCGAAGTGGCTTCTTCCTTCGATTGTGGAATTGCTGGAGCAGCGCGGCCCGACCGAGCTGCTGAGCCTGGTACTGGCAAGTTGGATCTTTTACCTGGGCCATGGAATCGACGAGCGTGGCGAGCCTTTGAAGATCATCGATGCGCGAGGGAGCGAACTGACCGCAATCGCAAAAGGATCCCTTTCGACCCCCGCCCTATGCTCGCCGTCAAGTCAATTTTCGGCGAAAAGCTGCCGGCGAACGCACAGTTTTGTACATTCGGTCGAAAGCGCGTTGCAGTTGCTGTCAAAACTTGGGGTTTCTGCCACGATGCACAACTATCTTTCGTCATCGCTGGTGCCCATGGGCCAGTAGAGCTGCCCGTCCGCCTTATGCCGGGGCAGGGCAATCGCATACAAAAAGAGGTATGCAAGGAACGCTGCGATCCGATGCAACAGAATTTCCGCTTTGGCGTTTGCACCTGGTCACTCTGAGAGTCGCTTCGAGTTGTGTTTCATCGCAACATCCCTTGTATTATTCCTTGTACGTCGCGTTCTGGGTAAGGAAAACTCTGTGCACCCGTGGTCCGATTTACGAGGGTTCACCAAATCCGTAAATTGGTGACTGAGATGACCAATCCACGAAAGCTACTATTAACGACACTCTTTACCTGTGCCTGTGCCATGGCGACTCCCGTGCTCGATCAGCATAACCTGGAGTCAGACTACACGTACAACCCCAATTTTTATGGGCCTCCCGTTTACTCAACCAACACGCAAACCTTTACAGCTGGGATTACAGGCAAACTGACCTCCATTGATTTAGGTTTCTTTTCCTTTGGTCCGGTTGCTTATGCCAGTCAAGTCTATGCCCCGGGTGTTCACCCGGGCGACTTCACTGTTTCCGACTCGCAAGGCAACGTTCTGTATACCACTCGCATTGACGTTGGAATAACCCCGGGAAATCCGTACGACACGCAAATGAAGCACGTGGATATAGCGGCGTATGTCACCGCTGGGCAGATGTATTCCTTCACCTTCGCGCCACTATTCAACACCAATTCTGGGGTGAACACTGGGTTAGATATAGAAGTGGGTGGAACTTATTCTGGAGGCAGCGCCTCGCCGCAAGGCGGGGACTACGTGTTTGATACTTATGTCGATCCGAATCTCCAACCAACTCCTGACCCTACCCCCACTCCAGAGCCTGCCAGCCTAGCGCTCTGCGGCGTTGGCGTCTTGGGTGCCGGTCTCCTATTCCGCAAACGGAAGGATTCGTAAACGAGCAATACCCGCAATTTGGGCTCGGGATCGTGAGGACCGGGCCTTAAGCCACTCACCTTCTTTGACTTTGGTGCATGATGGTTCTGCCTAACAGCACAAGAACGGTCCAGGTGCAAACCCGTTATTACCTGTTGAGTGGTCTTTTGCCAGCTCAGGAGCTCCTGAACCTGGCGCGCGCTTACTGAACCATCGAAAACTCCCTGCACTGGGTGCTCGATGTCGTCCTGCACGAGGACCACGCCCGCGCCCGAAAGGTCATGCCCTGGCGAACATTGCCATTCTGCGTCGCATGGCCCTGAACACAATCAAAGCTATCAGGACAAAGGATCAAACCGTCTCAAGTTCAAGCGTGCCGGCTGGGATGACCGTTTTCCTCCGCAAATTCCTGGCGCAAGGCTAACTTCCCCTATGCCGGGGTCCTGTTCCGGGCAAAAAGCCCAAAATTCTGCTACGCTAATCGTTTAGGGGAGAATTCCTCTCACCTAATCCCTCGTAATTTCAAGTCATGCAATCCGAAAACAACACCGATGCTGTTTTGACCGAGGATGTGCAGGAACAGGCCGAAAGGCCCTCCGCCTCTTCCGAACAGCGCACCTTTTCGTCTGAAATCGTTGCCGAACGGGATCGTTTGGCCAAAGAAAAGAACGAATTACAAGATCTGCTCCAGCGTCGGCAGGCAGAGTTCGATAACTACCGCCGGCGCAACGAACGCGAACGCGGCGAGTTGGTGGAGTATGCGTCGATGGACACCGTCAAGGCGCTCCTCCCCATGTTGGATGACTTTGAACGGGCGCTAAAGGTGGAGAGCACCGATAAAGAATACGCGCGCGGCATGGAGATGATTTATCAGCGTTTGATGGAAGCGCTGCGAAAGCTGGGTTTGGAGCCTATCTCATCCGAAGTCGCTGTATTCAACCCCCATGTGCATCACGCTGTAGAAATGGTTGATACAAAAGACCACCCCGATCAAACTATTCTCGAAGAGTATCAGCGTGGTTACTATTTCAAGGGCCGCTTGCTTCGGCCGGCCATGGTCAAGGTTGCCGTCAACCAGTAGCGCTCCTGTACTCGCCCGCTTTTATTGCCAATGCCGATGAGTGTCGCCAAAAGAGATTATTACGAGGTACTGAGCGTCTCGCGCGATTGCGACGACGGAACGCTGAAAAGTAGCTACCGCAAGCTAGCCTTGCAGTACCATCCTGACCGGAATCCCGGTAATCATGAAGCCGAGGAGAGATTTAAAGAGGCCGCAGAGGCTTACTCGGTATTGAGCGATCCCCAAAAGCGCGCGGCGTATGATCGCTACGGTCACCAGGGCGTGAGCAGTGCAGCCGGTCAGAGTCCGTTCGACGAGTCGACTTTCGCGGATTTCGGGGATATTCTCGGCGATCTGTTCGGCTTGGGCGATATGTTCGGGCAGAGGCGCGGCAATGGCCGGCGCACGCAGCGTGGGGAGGATATACGCTACGATCTCGAGATCAGCTTCGAGGACTCCATGCGCGGGTTGGCGGCAGATCTGCAAATTCCGCGAATGGAAGCGTGTACGCGATGCCAGGGAACGGGCGGCGAGCCGAACGGCGGCATGGTCACGTGTTCGGTGTGTAGCGGGCGGGGCGAGGTCCTGTACCAACAGAGTTTTCTGGCCATTCGCAAGACATGTCCGAGCTGCGGAGGCCGCGGCAAAGTGATTCGGCAAGTCTGCACCCAATGCCGCGGCGAAGGCTTTCACAGAGTCGAGAAGAAACTGAAGGTCAATATTCCCGCCGGAGTGGATAACGGTACGCGGCTGCGGATTTCGGGTGAAGGGAATCCGGGACCTGCTGGTAGCGTGCCTGGCGACCTTTACGTAGTGATAAAGGTTGCAGAACATCCGGTTTTTGAGCGACGCGATACAGATCTGCACTGTACGCTGCCGATTAACATCGCGCAAGCAGTATTGGGAGCAGAGATTTCCATTGAGACCTTTGATGGGATGCAGTCGATCAAAGTCCCGGAGGGCGCGCAGCCGGGCGCTCAGTTCCGTCTACGGAATTTGGGCGTTCCGCAGCTAAATGGCCGATCGCGAGGCGACCTTTATGTGCATCTGGATGTTCAGATTCCCAAGAAACTGACTCGTGAGCAACGGAGACTTTTCGAGCAGCTACACGAGGTTCTTCCAGTCGAAAACACGCCGCATGAAAAGAGTGTGTTTGAAAAAGTTCGGGACTTCTTTGGGTAGGTTCCTAGGTATCTAGGCCACCGCTGCCAGGATCGATTTGGAAGCCGCCGTTCTTTGCGTACTCTCCCGGTCCCCAGTAGGGTACATCAGGTTTGAAGATACGCGACTCGTCTATGTCTCGCCAGAACGTCGACCAGACTGCGCCATCTATCCCGGTCGCGTAGACATTTGTGTGGGTGCGATGCTGTGTCTGCGAAGAGTCGTCTAGAACCTGCACTGTCGTCGCGCCGCGCGGGTCCACGGGATACCCTGCATTTATTTCAGACCACGGCTGCCACAGAAGCTCTCCATCGTTGGCAGTGCCGAATGGAGCGTTGTAGAAGCTGCTGGCCCATATAGCCCCGTCTTTGCCGATAGCGAAAACGTTCCCCGATGCGAGCGTCGGGGTTGTCCCCGGCTGCATTTTTAACTCCGGACGAACCGACGCCCAGCGAGCCCAGCCCTCATCGCTCGTAAACTGATCTGACCATACTGTGCCGTTGGAGTCTGCCGCGAGAATGCTGACGGTAAAAGGGGCACTGGCGGCGATCGCCTGCGCGCCAGGTTTCATTTTAACTTCAGGATGTATTGTGAACCAGGGGCGCCATCCCCCGTTGCTATCGAAGAACGTCGACCAAACCGCTCCATCGGTACCCGTGGCGTATAAGTCGATGTGTCCCTCAAATGGCTGCAGCGCAGTCACCGTTGCACCCGGCTGCATCTTGATTTCCGGATGGATGGTGAACCAAGGGCGCCACCCGCCGCGGGTATCGAAGAACGTCGACCAAACCGCTCCATCGGTACCGGTGGCGTATAGATCGAGGTGTCCCTCGAATGGCTGCAGCGCAGTCACCGTCGCACCCTGCTGCATCTTGATTTCCGGATGGATGGTGAACCAAGGGCGCCACCCGCCATTTGTATCGAAGAACGTAGACCAGACCGCCCCGTCTGTACCCGTTGCGAACAAGTCGACATGGCCGTCGAACGGCATTAGTGCAGTCACTGTCGCACCCGGTTGCATTTTGATCTCCGGATGTATAGTGAACCACGGCCGCCACCCGCCGTTGACTTCGAAGAAGGTTGACCATACGACACCGGATTCATCGGTGCCGAACAGATCCACATGACCTTTGAACGGTTGTGTCGCCGTCACCACGGCCCCAGGACGCATCTTCACCTCGGCATGAATTGTGAACCACCAAAGCCAGCCTTGGCCAGGCGTAAGGTAGGTCGCATAAACAGTGCCATCTCTGCCTGTGACGAACAGACCGACATGATTATCGAATCCTAGCAGCGCGCTGACCGTTGCACCAACTGCGATTCTGCCTTGTGGGCTGAGCGGAATCCAATGACGCCAGCCACTGTCGGCTTCGAAATACGTCGACCAGACAGTGCCGTCAAGCGCTGTGGCGTATAAGTCTACGTGCCCGGTAATCGGTTGGGCGACTGTCACGGTTACGCCGGGCTTCATTTTGGTCTCCGAATGCACGGTGAACCATGGCCGCCACCCCCCGTTAGAATCGAAGAAGGTCGACCACACTGCTCCATCCGTACCGGTGGCAAATAAGTCCAAATGGCCTTCAAATGGCGTGAGCGCGCTAACCGTGGCACCGGGGTAGATAAGATTGATTTGACCGATAGCAAACCAAGGCCGCCAGCCGCCACGTGTATCGAAGAACGTAGACCAGACAACCCCACGTGCATCCGTGGCAAACAAATCCACGTGCCCTTGAGTTGGCGCCACAGCGGTCACCGTCGCACCGGCCTTCATTTTGACTTCTTGATGGATGGTGAACCACGGTCGCCATCCCCCGTTGGTATCGAAGAATGTCGACCAAACCGCTCCATCCGTACCGGTGGCGTATAAATCGACGTGTCCATCGAATGGCTGCAGCGCAGTTACCGTCGTACCTGGCTGCATCTTGATTTCCGGACGAATGGTGAACCAGGGCCGCCAACCCCCGTCGACCTCGAAAAATGTCGACCACACGGCCCCGTCCGTGCCAGTGACAAACAGATCCACATGTCCGTCGAATGGCTGCAGCGCAGTCACCCTCGCGCCCGGTTGCATCTTAACTTCCGGGTGAATAGTGAACCATCGCACCCAATCGCTGTGGCTTTCATAGAAAGTCGACCAAACCGCGCCGTCGGTGCCAGTCACGAATAAGTCTGTATGTCCATCGAACGCCTCTAGTGTGGTCACTGTGGCGCCGGGTTGCATCCTTGGTTCACTGTTGAGATTAATCCACGCTCGCCATCCTCCGTTACCGTCGAAGAAAGTCGTCCATAAGTCCCCGTTGGCCGCCGAGGCATAAAGGTCTACGTGGCCAGGGAACGGCCGCATCGCGGTCACGGTCGCACCCGGCTTCAACTTTAGTTCCGGATGTACGGTGAACCAGGGCCGCCATCCGTGGCCGGATTCGAAAAACGTCGACCACACCGCTCCATCCGTACCGGTAGCGAACAAGTCGACATGGCCGTCGAATGGCTGCAGCGCCGTAACGGCCGCACCGGGCTGCATTTTGATTTCGGAATGGATGGTGAACCATGGCCGCCATCCGCCGGCAGAGTCGAAGAAGGTGGACCACACCGCTCCGTCGGTACCCGTGGCGTATAAATCGACATGTCCGGCGAAGGGCTGCATTGCCGTCACGGTCGCGCCGGGTTGCATTTTGATTTCGGAATGGATGGTGAACCATGGCCGCCATCCGCCGGCAGAGTCGAAGAAGGTGGACCACACCGCTCCGTCGGTACCTGTGGCGTATAAATCGACATGTCCGGCGAAGGGCTGCATTGCCGTCACGGTCGCGCCGGGTTGCATTTTGATTTCGGAATGGATCGTGAACCATGGCCGCCATCCGCCATCCGCTTCGAAGAAGGTCGACCAGACTGCCCCGTCACTGCCTGTGGCGTATAAGTCGACGTGTCCCTCGAACGGCTCCATGACGGTCACGACAGAGCCCGGTCGCATCTTCACTTCGGGATGAATCGTGAACCAGGGTACCCATATCCCGTCAGGGTTGAAGAAGGTTGACCAGACTGCACCGTCCGTACCCGTGACGAACAGGTCGACGTGGCCGTTAGCCGGATGGAGTGAGCCTGTGTTGGTCGTCTGGAGCGCCGTTACGGTCGCTCCGGGCTGAACTTTAGTTTCGGGATGGATGGCGAACCACGGACGCCAGCCGCCGTCCGCCTTGAAGAACGTCGACCATACGAGGCCGTCGTTATCCGTAACGAATAGATCCTCATGACCTTCAAACGGTTCGAGCGCAGTGACAGCCCCACCGGGAAACGTCCGCATACTTGGTCGAACGGCAGACCATACAGATCGAACACTCATGAAGGCTCCTTGCTTATGCCCGCGGTGGGCTGGGTGAGACGTTTGGGTCGCCAGCCCAGAAGCAGTATCCATCTAGATTCGCGCGGGTGCCTAGTATAAATGCGACAATCTAGCAATTAAGTCTGAGTTTGAGACCAAAGTCTTAATAAAGGAGATGCTGATCTGTGCAGACGATCGTCTCGGTATCGCCTTGTCCCGAACTGAAAGAATATGTTCGTGCATTCGCGCAGCGCGAGATCGATTCAACAACAGAAATCGTGCAACCGGTTCTTGCTTCGCTTGAGTCGGTTATAGAGTTCGATTTCCATCAGTCGCCTGTCGTTGAATACGACACTGGCAGCAATGAGGCGGCCTCCCCGATTTCGATTGTCGGCCCACATACCTCTCGCCGATGTTGCATCCGTCTCAAGGGTCCCGTGAACTCGTTTGGCATCTTCTTCCAACCGCTGGGCCTATGGCAGATTTTTGGGATACCGATGGGCTTGTTAGTGAACCAGGCTTATACAGCTCATGATGTTTTTGGAAAAGGTGTTGGGCGGCTTTGGCAACGAATGTCCGAAACCGCCTCGTTCGATGCACGTGTGAAATTAGCCGAAGAGTATTTGTTGAGAGCCGGGGCAAATATCTATGACCGTACGTCAGTTATGAACAGCGCCCTTTATGTATTTCGGCGGCAAGGCGAAACGCGAATCGGTGCGCTGGCAACTCATGCCGCTTTGAGTGTCCGACAATTTGAACGCCGTTTTTCGGAAGAGATTGGGATGGCTCCGAAGCTGTTCGCTCGGATCACACGTTATCAGATGGCTTTGGACGCAAAAATCACGTCACCTCACCGCTCCTGGTTGGAAATTGCTCACAATTTCGGATATCACGATCAAATGCACATGATCAGAGACTTTCAAAATCTCAATAACGCCAGCCCTGGTCGCGCGCTAATCGAGCTTGGAGACATGCGGCCGAAAGCGCTCGCCGCTCCGCTGGACGGAATTTAGGACGGCGACCTCGATACCCTTCGAAGCGAAGGCCGGATCTGTGTTTTTCAAGAACGGTCACGGCGCTGCGTCGTATTGCTTCAAAAGCTTATTTCTCGGGTTGTAAACGGTAAAGCTTCCGTCTTCTTCCGCGCTTACTTTCAGATAAAAGCCTGTATCGGCTTCATTCACGTTTGCGATGAATGGATCGCTGGTGTTGTGGTCGCTGCCGCCTGCATCGGCGAAATGCAACTGCCAGAGGTCTTTCAGTCCGGGCGAGCTTTTTACGACGTCCCAGGCGGAGGGTGAGCCGCCCTTTTTGGAGCCGTTGTCCATGATGGCCACTGCGGGAGCAATGGCATGGACCAGAGCCGGGCTGTTGCTTTGGTCCAGTCCGTGATGCGAAACCACAAACAGCTGGGCTTTGCCGATTTTGTTAACAGGACAAACTAGCTCGAGCTCTTTGTTCCAGGTGAGGTCGCCCAGATCGACGACCCGGAACTGGCCAAAGTCGATCACCACTCCCAGCGAGCGAGCGTTTTCGCTGGGGTCTGGATCCTTTTTCTCTATGCCGGAACAGGCAGGATTTGACTCTCCTGCGCCTGGTAAAGGATTCGGGAGCAGGTTTCCATCGGCGGAAACGACAACGATATTAAGGCCTTTGACCGGCAGCCGATCGCCCGGCTTCGCCACGATGTGCTGCGCTCCGGCGATCGCGGTTTGGTATTCGGAGTAGAGGGTCGCACTCGTTTTCGACTGCTCCCGATTCTCCCCGTGATCGATGAAGGCGCCGACTGGAATTTTCTGAGCGAGTTGCGGAACTCCGCCGACGTGATCGGAGTGGTAGTGCGTGATCAGGACGTAGTCGATCTTCTTGATCTTGGCCAGCTTGGCCGCAGCCGCAATGCGGTTGGCATCACGAAATCCGTTGTAGCCCCAGCCGGTGTCGATGAGGAGCGACTGCCCGTGCGGAGGAACGAACAGCGTAGCCTGACCGCCCTCTACGTCCACGAAGAAGATTTGCAAAACTTTATCGCCGGCTTGGAGCGTAGCCGTAAGAAGGACGGCGCACAAACTTAGAACAAATGCCCGCATGCGAGCGATGCTATCAGAGGCAAAAGCGGGAAGTTCACCAAGTGCTCACTCCGAGCGGCGCGATTGTGTATCACTGGACAGGAGCTCGAGAGCCTTGAGAATCGTCCGCGTGTTGTCAGAGGAAGCCTTGGAGGCCATCATACCGGCAACGTACACGCTGCCCATTACAGCAGCTAACCCAAACGGCAGTCCTTTGCGATCATCTTTCGCGAACATCATCGCAATCCAAAAGGTAACGGTTAAAGCAAGAAGCGAATAGAGGAGCAGCGTTGCTCGCCTTCGTTCCCGATCTACCTGATTCAGCGAATTCCGAAGTGCATCCGTGGGTAAATTTGTCATGATATTTTCTTTCCTTTCACAATTTTTCTGAGACACGAGAGACCGTAAGCTAAACGAGACTTCGCGGTCCCGACACCGATGTCGAGAATTGCCGCGACTTCGTCGATGGAGAGATCTTGAACATAGTGGAGGTTCAGGACCGCCCGGCTGCTTGGCGAGATGCCCTCCAAGAGTTCGGGTACACCGCAAAAGAGCTGTAGGCCGGGCGCAGGCGGCGAAGGAAGCTCGTCCAGCAGGGGTGTTTGCTCGTCCGCGCTCGCGTACCGGCGTTCGCGCCGCAAGCATTCGAACGAGGCTCGGCTGGCAATCCGAAAAGCCCATGGCACAAACAACTCCGGTTCGCGCAGCCATTTGACATTCCGGCAGATCTGTAGGAAGACGTCCTGAAGGACATCGTCCGCTGCCGTCCTTCCGACAATTCCCGAGATGTATCCAAGCAGGCGCAACTGCATGCCGCAAAGCAGTAGTTCCAGTGCGTCGCGATCGCCCACCCGAGCACGCAGAACTAACCGGCTTTCTGGACTGGACTTGATCATCGCGGCCTTCGAAGGCTAAGAGTGCACGTACCCGGCATGGTGTTCGAACTAAAATAATGTTCGAAGAAAAAAGAAGCGCTTCATGAGGCTGAATCCCCAGACGTTTGCCGGAACAAGCGGGCCGGCTTTTGCGTAACTTCGGATGGGTGAAGCCGCTACAAGGAGGAGGTATGCATGCCGTTTTGCACCAATTGCGGGACTAACGTCGATTCGGGCGCCTCTTACTGTTTCCATTGCGGCAAGCCGCAACAGGGCGGGGCCACCGCTGGCCACCAGGATTTTTTGCATGGCGTTACGGATCGAACCGCTTCGATCCTCTGCTATATCCCCGTTTTTGGAGTCATTCCAGCGATCGTTTTCCTGACAGCCCAGCGATTCCGGAACAATGTCAAAGTCCGTTTTAATGCCTTCCAGTCGTTATATCTGTTTGTGGCCTGGTTGATTGTCTCCTCAGCATTTCCGACATTATTCCTCGGGGTTCCGGGCTGGGGTGTCGAGCACGCCTTCGTCGGTGCTTTGAAGCTGGTGATTTTCGTTTGCTGGATTTATCTGCTTATCAAAGCGGCGAATTACGAGCAGGTACGAATCCCGATTATTGGAGACTTAGCCGCCCGGTCGACGACTGAGCAGCTATAAGGGGCTTGGTATAATTATTCATTGCGGTGAATAATTACTCAAAATGCCACTCTGTGGGAGTGGCCGGTTTTCGCGGATATAGCGGAGCCGAACTTGTTCGGATCCTTAAACGTCATCCGGCGGTCGATCTCGTTTTCCTGGAGCACCGGAGTGATGCGGAGCAGCGGTCCGCTCCACTCGGGCAGACCCCTCCTAGGACCATTCCGGCTACAGCGGAGGCGATCCGAAAGGAGAGTCTCGACGTGGTACTCCTGGCAACACCGCCGGAGGTATCGCTCGAACTAACAGGCGCTATTTTGGACACCGGAACGAAGGTGATAGATCTGAGTGGCGCGTTCCGGCTACGCGATGGCGAGACTTACTCCCGCTGGTACAAGGAGCGGCACACCCGGCCGGACCTGCTGGCGGAAGCTGTCTACGGCTTGCCGGAGTTCTACCGTGACCAGATCCCAGGGGCCCGGCTGGTATCGAATCCGGGCTGCTATCCTACTGCGGCTAACTTAGCGCTGCGTCCTTTGATAAAGGCAGAAGTGGTGGACCGGTCGCGCGGGGTAATTTGTGACGCTAAGTCGGGAATCAGCGGCGCGGGCCGAAAACCCTCTCTAAAGACGAGTTTCTGCGAAGCTGCAGAAAACTTCAGCAGTTATGGGATTCTAGATCACCGTCACGTGCCGGAGGTGCTGCAGAACTCCGGGTTAGGAGAGCGGGAATTTACCTTCACGGCCCACCTGCTGCCGATCACCCGAGGCATTCTCGAGACGATCTACGTTCGTACGCAGCGAATCGACAAGGCTGTCGATCTACTTGCGATCTACGAAGAAGCGTATCAGAACGAGCCGTTTATCCGGCTTTATGCGCCTGGTAAGGTGCCGGATCTGAGGGGAGTGCAGGGGACGAATTTCTGCGATATCGGGTTCGTTTTTGAGCCGGAGAGCCAGCGTGCCGTGATCGTGTCGGCGGAAGACAATTTGATCAAAGGCGCCGCCGGACAGGCGGTCCAGAATCTGAACCTCATGCTCGGATTGAATGAGACGGAGGGTCTTCTGTGAGGCTGCTGGTTAAAGTCGGGGGTACCCTGCTCGATGAGACGGGAAGCCGGACCGCGATTGCGCGCGAATTAGCCGGGCTCGCGGCAGAGCACGAACTAACGGTCGTTCACGGGGGTGGCAAGCAGATGACGCGTTTCCTCGAAGAGCGCGGGATCAAGAGCCAATTTGTGAACGGGTTGCGGGTGTCGGACCAGGCGGTAATCGATGCAGCCTGCAAAGTGATCGCGGGCAGTGTGAACAAGGAGTTTGTGTCTGCTCTCTCGGCCGCCGGGCTGGCTGCACTCGGCTTGAGTGGGGTCGACGGAGGGCTTACGACCGCAACTCGGATGAACCCGGATCTCGGATTTGTGGGCCGTCCGATGCAGTCGAACGGAGCACTGCTCGAACTGCTGTCCCGGGGCGGATATGTGCCGGTGATCGCTTGCATTGCCGCCGATTCCGGCGGCACGATCTATAACGTTAACGCAGATCAAATGGCTGTCTCATGTGCTATCGCGTTTCGTGCGGTGAAGCTGATTTTTCTCACCGATGTTTCTGGCGTGAAGAATGCCGGCGGCGACGTGATGCCCTACTTGACTGACCGCGATGTGAAAGGCACTCATCACGTCCGGTGTCGCACACGGGGGAATGCAAGCCAAACTAGAAGCTTCGGTTGCGGCGCTTTCGGGCGGAATACAGGAAGTAGTAATCGCTCCCGGGCAGGAAGCGAATATTTGCACGGCCTTGCTGGCCGGGCAAATTGTAGGAACAAAGCTTTCGCTCTGCTCCGCTGTGGGAGCCATAAGGTGACAGGAGTTTCGGTCGCGGTACACAAGGCTGCGATGAAAGATATTCCGGCTATTCTTGCGCTCATAAATGCATACGCTGCTAACGGTGTGATGTTGCCGCGCACCGAATTCGAGATGTCGGAGAATATTCGGGATTTTTCCTGCGCCTGGGACGGCAACGTTTTGTTGGGTTGTGGCGCTCTCCATTTTTATACACCGACGAGTGGTGAAGTCCGTTCGTTGGCAGTGTCACCGGCGGCTAAAGGGCAAGGCGTTGGGCGCGCTCTGGTTGAGGCTCTCGAACGGGAGGCACAGGCGAATGGGTTGGCTTCCATTTTCGCTTTCACCTACGTCCCAGGATTTTTCGAAAAGCTCGGCTTCGGTGAGATCGAACGCGGAGAGTTGCCGCTTAAAGTCTGGAAAGACTGCCTGCGATGCCCTAAATTTCAACACTGCGACGAAATTGCGGTCTTGAAGCGCTTAAATCATCCAGTAAGCACTGCGCCTCGTACCATAACCGAGAAATTTAGCGACTTAGTTCTGTTTCCGATAACTGCTCACAATACGCGCTAAATCGATCCGATATCGCCGGAAGATGCGCCCAGACAGCTTACGAATTTAATTTTTTGATTAAAAAGCTGACTACGTTATTTTTCTCTTGGATTTTCTGTATTAGTACTTGTATACTTAAACCCTCAGTACGTATAGTACTAATCGACCCTTTTGGGAGGCATAGTCAGTGCGAGCTCTTACCTTAGATATTCAAGAATCCGCCGGTCGTATACTTTGCTGCACAATTTTTAGGCCAGGTGGCCGGAAGTTGTTGGCCAAAGGTCACGTATTGAGCGATGAAGATATCCGTTTGCTGCAGACCGAGGGAATGCAGCAGGTGTGGGTGACAGAATTGGAGGACGGCGAAATCGGGGAAGATAACGCCGTCATAGCAGTGGCAGAGGCCATGTGTTGCGGATCGGTCGAGATCCGTTTGGCAGCCGGCGGACGGGCAAACCTGATCGCTACCGCGAATTGTTGTGCTCTTGTCGACGATGAATTGCTGCGCCAAATTAACTGCACAAGCAGCATAGCGATCGCCACGGTTGCGAATTACCGGTTTGTGAAGGCCGGAGAGCGGATGGCGACCATTAAGAGTGCGCCGTTTGCTGTGGCGCAAGCTCAACTCGAGGCAGTTCTTTCCATCCTGAATGAGAGGGGGGCCATTCTGCAGGCGCGGCCGATACGGGATGCGGGCGTCGGTGTGCTCTACACTGATCCTGTGCATGGCGATCGCGCACGGACATTGTTTGAAGGTGTGGTTCGTACACGTATAGAACGGTTCGGAGGTAACTTACGGTATGCGCTCTCTACGGTAGAAGACGAGGAACAGGTAGTCAGAGGGCTGCAGCACCTGATCCGCACTAAGCCATCGGCGATTCTGATCGCTTCGACAACGGCGCCTGCCGGTCCTGAAGACGTAGTCGGCCGGGCGCTGACGCGTTTGGGAGCTCACCTCGAACGTTTCCTGGCCCCCGTCGAGCCCGGCAACCTGATGATGCTGAGTTATAAAGACGACGTGCCGATCATCTCTGCGCCTTGCTGTTTCCGCTCTGCGAAACCCAACGTGCTTGATTTGGTTTTACCGGCGATGCTGGCTAAGTACCGGATCTCCGGGTGGGAAATTGCCTGCTTAGGCCACGGCGGACTGCTTAACTAATCAATCTTTTCAACAGATTTCCAGCCGTACACGTCGGAGTCCGAAGCGAAAAGGCTCTCGGGATCCCGACATGTGCGGCTGTTTTCATTTCAGAGCTGCGCATCATAGCGGCCCGGGGTTTATCATGTGTTCGAAACATGCCTGCAGACCCCGATAGAGATGAACTGGGCGAGAAGGTCATTGAAATCATTGCGCGCACGCAACGCTTACCGTTAGACTCCGTAACACTGGACAGCACATTTGAACAGCTGAAAATAGACTCTCTGGACGGGATCAATATCGTCTTCGAGCTTGAAAAAGAATTTGAGATCGATATCCCCGATGAGGGCGTCGCTAATTTAAGTTCTGTTCGCGACACGGTCGAGGGGGTTCGGCAGCTGGTTTCAGCCAAAGGTCAGACCATGCCGCCAAGCACGGTATGACGCGGGTCGCAATCACCGGTTTAGGTTTGGTTTGTGCGCTCGGAAACTGCGTTGAAGAGTGTTGGCGGAAGGCAGCTGCCGGCGAGACGGGGATTGGGCCATTGCTTGACGGCGGCTCACCTGCTTACAAGTTTCAGAGTGCGGCAGAAGCTCGCGAGTTTAAGCCGCTCGATTACTTCACCGAGAAGGACCTGGTGCTCTTGGAGCGCTTTGCTCTGCTGGCGGTGGTCGCCGCGCGGGAGGCAGTTAACCAAAGCGGCATCTGCTTCAAAGGCGAGCTGGGCAATGAGTCCGCAGTGATTACCGGAAGCAGCGTTGGGGGCCAATTTACCGAGGAAGAAGGATACAAACGGCTCTACTTGGAGAAGAGCTCGCGTGTGGCTCCGCTGACCATACCCCGAACGATGTCGAACGCGGGGGCTAGCCAGATTTCGTTCGAGTTCGGAGTTCATGGGCCGGCTTACACGGTTTCAACCGCGTGTTCCTCATCGAATCACGCAATTGGACAGGCTTTCTGGATGGTCCGAAATGGGCAAGTGAAAGCTGCAATAGCGGGGGGGAGCGAAGCTGTATTTGCCGAGGGTCTACTGCGGGCGTGGGAGGCAATGCGAGTTATTTCGCCCGATGTGTGCCGGCCTTTTTCGGCCGATCGACGTGGTCTCTCGCTTGGCGAAGGCGCGGGGATGCTGGTGTTGGAAGATTGGGAGCATGCGCGCGAACGCGGAGCCCGAATACTTGGAGAGATTATCGGGTTCGGCATGAGCTCCGATGCGCACCATATCACGCAGCCTTGCACGCAAGGACCGGCAAACGCCATGGCGTGGGCCTTGCGCGACGCGGGAATCTCACCTTTAGAGGTAGACTACATAAACGCCCATGGGACAGGAACCCAGGCCAATGACGCTACCGAGAGCGAGGCGATTCGCGACGTGCTCGGAAAACGAGCGGATTCTGTGCTGGTGAGTTCGACTAAGTCGATGCATGGCCATACCCTCGGGGCAGCCGGAGCGGTGGAAGGGGTCCTTACGGCCATGTCTTTGCGGCACGGGTTGGCGCCTCCCACCATCAGTTTTCGGCAGCCTGATCCTGCTTGCAACCTGGACGTGGTGCCAAACCAGGCTCGCACAGCCGATTTGAGAATTGCACTTTCAAACACTTTTGCCTTCGGCGGTCTGAACGCGACAGTTGTGTTCAAGCGAGGCGCCGATTGAAGCCGAAAGCCGACTTGTAGGTATTAGATTTACCGAAGCTTCTCCGGAAGTTATTAACGTCTACGCAATAGGAAAGTGAGAGGAATCGAGCAATGAGCTCCGCTAGAACGCAGTCAGTTTCAGAAAGCGAGTCCTTCTCTTATTCGCTAAGCGGCGAATTGAGAGCGGCGGTCGAGGAGGCGAAGAAGAACTGGGATAGTGCGGGCAACACGCAGAAGCTATGGAAGAAGGATGCCTCACTGTGGACGAACACCGACGAGGCTAAGTGGCTGGGGTGGCTGGACATTGCCGATCGGCAACTGTCCGACGTTTCTAAGTTTAAGGCGCTTTCCGCCGAGGTACAGGAGGACGGATTTACTCACATTCTTCTGCTTGGCATGGGAGGCTCCAGCCTCGCCCCTGAGGTGTTTAGTCTTACGTTTGGAAAGCAGCCAAATTCGCCCGAACTGCTGGTGCTGGATTCGACAGACCCGGTCCAGATCAAGAGTTTTCGGGATAAGATCGATCCGGCCCGGACTCTGTTCTGCGTTTCGAGCAAGTCGGGAACGACGCTCGAACCGAACATTTACATGCAGTATTTCTATGACGAGACAAAGAAAGTCGTAGGAGACCGGGCAGGCAATCACTTTATCGCTATCACCGATCCCGGGTCGAAATTGGAAGGGGCGGCGGCTAAACTCAACTTCAGACGGGTATACCACGGTGACGCCAGCATTGGCGGACGCTACTCGGCTTTGTCGGATTTCGGTCTCGTTCCGCACGCGGCTGCCGGACTGGATACAGAGAAGCTGCTCAAAGAGGCAGTAAAGATGGAAGAGGCGTGTAGGGCGTCCAACGCTGAACAGAATCCCGGCGTGATGCTAGGGCTCATTCTCGGCACGGCGGCGGTTAAATTCAAGCGCGACAAGGTAACTTTGATTTGCTCCAAGTCGATATACGACTTGGGAGCTTGGCTGGAGCAACTCCTGGCTGAGTCAACCGGCAAGGTGGGGAAGGGATTGATTCCTGTTGATCGCGAGCCGCTCGTCGAAACCGACAAGTATGGGAAGGATCGGATTTTTGCTCACATCCGGTTCGCGGGAGATAGCGACGCTACTGAGGAGCGAGCGGTCGCTGCTCTGGAGCAGGCGGGCCAACCGGTCATACGGATCGTGTTGAGGGATCTGTACGAAATTGGAGGAACATTTTTCCAATGGGAGATTGCCACCGCGGTTGCCGGTTCGGTGCTCGGAATTAATGCATTCAATCAACCGGATGTAGAAGCTAGCAAGGTCGCTACTCGCGAGCTGACCGATGAGTATGAGAAGAATGGCTCGCTTCCGCCGGAGAAGCCGATTCTAGATCAGGACGGGCTAAAACTCTTCGCGGACAAAGAAATCGCAGATGCTCTGCTGAAGGGCAACGGCACTATTGGTGCGGTCATCCGGCAGCATCTGGATAGCGTTAAGCCGGGCGACTATTTTGGATTTCTTGCGTACATCCCCATGTTCCAGCAGTACGAAGACACGTTGCAGGAAGTGCGGAAGCAGGTGGTAGAAACAAAGCAGGTGGCCACGGTTTTGGGCTTTGGACCCAGATTTCTTCACAGCACGGGTCAAGCTTATAAGGGAGGGCCGAATTCCGGGGTGTTCCTGCAAATTACTTGCGACGAAGCTCAAGATTTGCCGGTTCCGGGACAGACGTACTCGTTCGGAGTAGTAAAGGCAGCGCAAGCACGCGGCGACTTTAAGGTCTTAGCCGAGCGTCACCGGAGGGCCTTGCGCGTTCACTTAGGTCCGGATGTCGCGAGAGATTTGGACCGAGTACGTGATCTGGTCTGCGCTGCTTTGGCTCATTAAGTAAAAAAGCTCTCAACGTGAAGACGCGATCCTCTGGGATCGCGTCTCTCAGCCTCCCAATTCAAGACGCAATATTGCCCATGCGAGATGAAATCGGCCTTAGCTGGATTCTGCATTCCCGTTTCATTTAGCTTCGATTAACGTGTAATGGTACTAATTGAACAGTTAAGCGGTGAAGTTTCCCGTCAGGAAGGATATTCTGGTGTCCGCTTAACGGCAACTTTGGGTTATCCTTTGGCTACGGATTCGCAGCAAAGGCCCGGTTTGGACGGGACCTTTGCTGTGTCGGAGGGGGCGGGAACGCACCAATGTGCGCTACCGCCCATGTTGGAACCAGTGTACCTCGGAAGCAACCAGAAGATATAAGTAAATGTATAGGTTGACAGGCTGCTCTACGGAATTCCGTAGATGGCGCTCCTACTCCGGCCTTTCCTGTGGGCTTTGTAGCTAGAAGACGGACCTTGTTGTATGGGAGCATCGAATCATGTCTGAGCAAATTTTGGCCGCTTCGATTGCTGGGCCGCCTGCCGTGGACTTACGTTCGAGCAAGGCCGGTCTTCGCGCAGTTGCGACCTTCGAAGCGTTCAAGGGCGCTCTTGTCATTTTGCTCGGTGTCACGCTGCTGCTTGTCCACTCTCACGTGGAGGACTACACCGAAAGCCTGCTCTATCACCTGCATATCGATTTCGACCGGCGCTTGGGTCATATGATGCTGAATGCTGCTACCACTGTCAGCGATGCTCGTTGGTGGACTATCGGGGTGGCGGCGGGCAGCTATGCTTCGGTTCGTTTCGTAGAAGCGTGGGGCCTTTGGAACCAGAGGGTATGGGCGGAATGGTTTGCACTCCTGTCGGGAACGCTTTATTTGCCTCTCGAATTCCTCAAAGTAACGGAGCGGCCTGACTGGGAGCGCGTCAGCGTCCTGGTCATCAACCTCATCATCGTGGTTTATATGTTGTACATCCGAATCCGGGAGTGCCGAACCGGCGATGTAGCCTGCCAAGAAGCGCGTACTGGACGGCGTGCCGCTGCGGGGCAAAGCAGTTAGCAATGGCGACTAAGCTTCCCGACCCGAGTGACCTCATCAAGCCGTATCGCTTTTCGGGGGCCGAGAACTTCGACCTCAGCGCATTCGATCCTACGGACACGCAAAAGCTGGATCTCAGACATGAGGCAGGAGATCTGCTGCGGCAGCGTATCGGTCACTTAAGCCGCCTGCAGCAGAAGCTTTATGCCGACGGAAATTGGGGTGTGCTGCTAATTTTCCAATCGATGGATGCCGGTGGGAAAGATAGTGTCATTCGTCACGTTGTGTCGGGTGTAAATCCTGAGGGTTATCGGGTGTACTCGCTCAAAACACCATCGCCCGAAGAGTTGAGGCACGACTATCTTTGGCGTACTTCGAAACTGGTGCCGGAGCGGGGACAGCTCGCACTTTTCAGCCGGTCTTATTATGAGGAAGTTCTGGTCGTACGCGTCAACCCGGCAATGCTCGAAAAGCAGCGCATTCCGAAGGTGTTGACTACGCCGAACATCTGGCGGGATCGCCTCCAAGACATTCGGGCATTTGAGAAATACCTCTGTAGGAACGGCTTTCCCATTCGGAAATTCTTTCTGAACGTATCGAGGGAAGAGCAGCGGAAGCGCTTCTTGCGACGTGTTACCCAGGAGGACAAGCACTGGAAATTTTCTGAAGACGATCTGCGCGACCGCGAAAAGTGGGCGGACTTCAGAGCTGCCTATGAGGAAGCGATCCGGCAGACAGCAACACCCGAAGCGCCCTGGTACATCGTGCCTGCGGATCACAAGTGGTTTACGCGACTTGTTGTCGTATCGGCGATGATCGATACGCTTGAGTCTTTGCACTTAACGTATCCGCAGATAGATGAGGTCAAGCGAAAAAAGATGGAAGCTGCACGCAAGCAGCTCATGAAAGAAGGTTAGGGCAATCCGGTGTTTTTAGTTGCTTTACTGTTAACGCTTGCCGGTTCAACGTTCGGACAGCCCAGCAACGTTGTTCTGAAATCGCCCGATGGCCGGCTAACTGCCACCTTCGAAACGCTTCAGAAGGATTCCTCTGCCGAATCCGGCCAGCTGGTCTATTCGATCGCATTCCGGGACAAGCCTCTCATCCTGCGCTCCGCACTTAGTCTCAACTTGCAAGGCCGCCATCCGCTAGGGGCGGAGGTCCGCATTGCAAGCGCCAGAACCACAGCCCACGACGAAAGCTATCAACTGGTCACCGGTAAAACGAAATCGGTACGTGATCACTACAATGCTGTTGCCATGGAACTGGAGGAAACCGGATTGTCCAGTGGCAAGCTGACAGTCGAAGCACGTGCCTATGACGACGCGATTGCATTCCGCTACGTTGTTCCGGATCAGCAATCGTTCCGCGACTTTCGGTTGAAGAGCGAGGACACAGAGTTTCACATCAGCAAAGACGCTACTACCTACGCGCTTCTTTTGCCCCACTATAGAACGATGTACGAGGCCGAGTATGTCCGCCTCAACGCAAGCGCCTTTTCCGGAGGCAATGGTCTCTCGAACAGCAAGCTGCTCATCGGGTTGCCGTTTCTAATGCAAGTTCCTGGAGTTGCCTGGATGGCGATCACGGAAGCCGACCTGCATGACTACAGTTCCATGTATCTCGTCAATGCTTCTCAGGATTGGGGCGGGACGAAGTTCGTTTCGAAACTCGCTCCTGGCGACGATCCCGATCTCGTTGTGCAAGGCAGTCTGCCGCATCGTTCGGCTTGGCGAATTATCATGGTTGGCGACGAGCCCGGCCGGCTGGCTGAATCGAACGTAATTACCAGTTTGAACCCGCCGAGTGAGATTCAGGACACCTCATGGATTCACTCGGGCCTTACAGCGTGGGATTGGTGGAGCGGCAGCATTGGGCCGGATGGCAAGCCCGCCTACACCACCGCCACGATGGAATACTACGTGGATTTCGCTGCTAAGTCCGGATTTCCGTACATGTTGATCGATGCAGGCTGGTCCGTGCGCAACGACATCACCAAAATGAACGGAAAGGTCGATGTGCCGGAGGTCGTCCGCTACGCAGCGAACAAGAACGTGAAGGTCTGGATTTGGCTCCATTATAAGGATGCGGACGCCCAAATGGCCGAAGCCTTTCCGCTCTATCAAAAGTGGGGCGTTGCCGGTCTCAAAATCGATTTTGTCGAACGCGACGATCAGCGCGGCATTGAGTTCTACTATCGCGCGGCGAAAACGGCTGCTGAACACCATCTGATGGTCGATTTCCACGGGGCCACCAAGCCTACCGGCATCGACCGGACCTATCCGAATGTGCTCGGATATGAGGCGGTTTTAGGAATGGAACAGTCCCACGTAGGTATGCGTGACAACCCTCCCCATCGGGTTACGCTCCCGTTCACTCGCATGCTGGCCGGTCGAATGGATTACACGCCGGGTGGTTTTGAAAACGTGTTGGAGAAGGATTTCCTTCCACGCGATTCCCATCCCATGGTGATGGGCACACGTGCGGCCCAACTTGCGATGTATGCGGTTTACGAGGCACCGTTTCAAATGGTGTCGGATACGCCTAAATCGTACGAAGATCAGCCTGCCTTCGAATTTATCAAGCACGCGCCCGCCACCTGGGATGAAACGAAAGTCTTAAATGGAGAACCAGGAGCCTACATTACGGTTGCCCGGCGGAGCGGCGAAGATTGGTTCTTGGGCAGCATGTCCGATTGGAACCCGCGCGAGTTGAGCATTCCACTTACGTTTCTCGGCTCTGGCCGCTACACCGCGGAGATTTATGCCGACGCGGAGGATGCCGACAAGTATCCGAAGAACGTCAGAGTTCAAAGAAAGACAGTCGATGGTAACGACCAGCTCACTGCGAAGCTGGCTCCGGGCGGCGGATATGCCGTTCGTTTTGTTCGGTTGAAGTAGAAGGATGCGCTCTCTTACACTCTTCTGGCTGCTATTCGTCACGGCATTGTCCCTGATACCGCTCCACTACAAAGTCGAGCTGGGCACCACCGGCAAGCTCCATCCGATTGGCCACTTCGGTGCTTTTCTCGTTGCTGCTGGTCTGCTCTGCTGGGAGACGAGAAGTCTCGGTCAACGACTTTTCCGGTGCTGCGGTGCTCTCGCACTAGCCTTCCTGCTAGAAGCAGCCGAGATGTTCTTCTTTAGGAACCGCTTCGAATGGACCGACGTTGCTGTCGATGCGCTCGGTATATTGAGTGGCTATGCTGCGGCGCCTTTCATTCGAACGCTTGTGACCGCGATAAGGTCGTGATCCTTACTCGCCAACTGCTACCGGCCGAGCGGAGCAATCTGCATCCTGGCGGTCGCGCGCGAACGCGGCGACTTGAGGCCGAGGTCGGGAAGCCACATGCAATCCGTTCAGCTTCCGGTACGTCGGACTTGTGTTCCAGAGTTCGTCATGGCTTCCAATTGCCTCGATACCGCCTTCGTTGAACACGACTACGATATCGGCTTTGCGAACCGTCGAGAGCCGATGGGCGATGATGAACGAAGTGCGGCCCCGGGTTACGCTCTCCATGGCAACCTGAATCAACCTCTCGCTCTCGTTGTCGAGATGGCTTGTCGCTTCGTCTAGAATCAGAATCTTCGGGTTGCGTGCGATTGCGCGGGCGATGCCGATTCTCTGCCGTTCACCGCCGGAGAGCTTTGCGCCGCGCTCACCCACCTGAGTTTCGTATCCATCTTCGGTGCGCTGAATGAATTCGTGGGCTTGCGCCATGCGCGCAGCATCTTGCACGTCCGAAACAGAAACACAATCCCGGCCATAACCGATATTGGCCAGGACCGATCGCGAAAATAGGTCGATCTCTTGCGGAACCACGGCGATCTGGTCACGCAGGCTCCGCTGGGTGACGTTGCGGATGTCCCGGCCATCGATCAGGATACTGCCGTGCTGAGGATCATAGAGTCGCTGCAGCAGGTTCATCAGCGTACTCTTCCCGGAACCGCTGATGCCAATTAGTGCAACCGTCGCGCCAGCAGGCACGCGCAGATTTAAGTCCCTCAATGCCCAGCGGTCGCTTCCCTCATACCGGAAAGAAACACCTTTGAACTCGACCGTGTGCTCAATAGGAGGCAGCGCGGGAGCATGAGGCGCATCGGAAATATTGGGACGCTCGTCTAGAATTTCAAATAACCGCTCTGCGCGGGACAGATTCCTACGAAGCTTCGGCAGAATGATCGAGAGTTGGGAAATCGGTCCGTAAATCATATCCTGCATCGCGATAAACAGAACATAATCGCCCATTGTGCAGCGGTGCGTCAGGACAAAGAATCCCCCGAGCGTGATGACGCAAACGCGCCCTGCTGTCGCAATGAAACTTTGAAGGTTATCTGTGGCGGCGTAGAGCCGTTCTGCCGTGTAGTGTCGTTCGCGAGCGGTGTGCAAAAGTTGCCGCTGGGTTTTTGCCTCTTGTTTCTCGCGCCCGAACTTTTTCACTAGCCGCACATTGCTCGATATGTCGTACGATTCCTTGGTCACGTTCTCGAACGCTTTGTTGACCTGCTGTTCCGTCGATTGAATCCGGTATCCGAGCCGGCTGATTGCGATCAGGTAAGCAGGTAATGGGGCAAACACAATGAGTGCGATCCAGATATTCTTGACTATTAGGGCCGTCAGCACACCCGTAGCGATTAACACCGGGGGAACCAGGTTCTGCCCGAGAATTTCGTTCAAGATGACGAAAATAGCAGTGCCTCCGCGGTCCAAGGCGCCGACGATCTCACCCGTATTGACGGCGCTGTGAAACTCGGTGTCAAGATTCAGGAAATTGGTGAAGGCGGCGTTTTTGGCCTCATCTTCGGCCTGCGAGGCCGCTTGCACAAGCCGGTAATTGTAAAACGACCGCAGCAGGCGTGTTGCTGCTGTCGCAGCGAAAATCTCGATTGCAGCTACGACTAAGGCGTGCATCGCGTCGTTGCTTTTAGTTCCAAGCGAATGAAGAATTTTGTCGATCAGTCCCTTCGTCAGGAACGGGACCGCAATATCGAGGCATGAGGCCACCATGATCAGTAAAGCAAGGATTGCGGCAGTGGCGCGATGTGCATGAAGGAGCGAAATGACTTTCCAACCAAGCCATCGGCTTTTCTCGCGGGATGTTGTGGATGAAGCTGCAAGCACGACTAGCCAAGTAGTGTGCTGCCACCTCAGAAAAGTCTCATGAGAGACTGCACAGTTTGTTGGTTAGCTAGTCTTCGGTAACCGAAAGGCTATAGATCTGAGGGCGTGAAGCGAAATACCTTCGCGAGGCGGGCCATCATCTTCGGACCGATCTCATCCGAAGCATGAAAGGCCCAAGTGGCTTCACCCCATCTAGGATGGATCATCTGCGTATGAGAGCCGCTTTTCTCTTCCTTTTACTTCCATCCAAGACGCTGGATAACACTAACGACGTGTTTGGCTTTTCTGCTGGGCCAGTAACTCACGCGTGAGCGAACGAGACCTGAGAAGTTCCGATTTTAGTCTCCTCGAGACGATCGGCAATTAATCGAAAGGCAATCGCTTCAGCCTTCGCAATTGCTTCTTGCTCGGTCACACCGTAAGCCAAAACCCCAGGCAGATCCAGTATTTCAGCCAGCCAGCGGCCGTCTTTTTCCTGTTCCGTAGCCAGTCTGTAATTTTGTTCAAGCATCATATGCCGCTTATTTTGGCCGGGTTTGAGCCAAAGCAAACTAAGTATCGCATCTCTTACGTTCCAGCTGCAACGATGAGGCTAACGGGAAAGTTGTCCAATTTGCATTAGATAATCTGTAGGGCAGACCATGTGGTTGAAAAAGCTTTCGAGACGATCTTTCGGCAAAACCGTCAGTTCGGCCGCGTTGGGGGCGTCGGCCCTTCCGGCTGCTGTCGATTTCGTCGCACCTTCCGCAGCCGCCGGACAAGGCACTGCACAGCCAAACTTCTATGAATTTCCGAACACCTTTCGATGGGGCTGCGCGACGGCTGCGTATCAAGTGGAGGGCGGGGCGAAAGAGGGTGGCCGCGGTCCCTCAATCTGGGATACGTTCTCGCACATTCCCGGGAAAGTGTTTGAGAACCAGACAGGCGACGTGGCCGATGACTACTATCACCGATTCAAAGAAGATATCGGTCTTCTTAAGGATCTCGGCGCCAAAATCTACCGTTTTTCCATTTCCTGGACGCGTATCTTCCCACAGGGTACCGGGGCTCCTAATCAAGCTGGAATCGATTTTTATCAGCGGGTCGTGGACGAGATAATTGCAGCCGGTATCGACCCTTTCTGCACGCTTTTTCACTGGGATCTCCCGCAGGCTTTACAAGACCGATTCGGAGGATGGCAGTCGCGCGACACATCGAAAGCGTTCGCCGACTATGCCGGTTATGTAGCGGGGCGATTCTCGGATCGCATTCATAACTTTTTCACGATAAATGAGTTCTCGTCTTTCATCGATCTCGGCTACCGAGATGGCAAGTTTGCCCCTGGCCTCAAGCTGGGGCCGGCCGAACTGAATCAGACTCGCCACAATGCGGTGTTGGCTCATGGGATGGCGGTTCAAGCAATACGGGCGAAAGCACGGTCAGGAACAAAAGTCGGTCTGGCCGAGAATTATGTTTCGGGGACCCCTATTATCGAGTCCGAGCCGCACGTCAAGGCGAGTGTCCTTGCTACCCGGGTGATCAACGCGCCGTATCTGACGGTGATCATGGAAGGGAAATATATGGAGCAGTATCTACAAAGGCAGGGTGCTGCCGCTCCTAAGTTCACGCCCGAGGATCTGAAGATTATCAGCAGTCCCATCGACGTCCTCGGCATCAATATCTACAATCCGACTTACATTCGCGCGGACGACGGACCTGACGGTTACGCGGTTGTGCCTATGCCTTCTTCCTACCCGCACATGGCCTCGCCTTGGCTAAACATTGGTCCCGAAGGTTTGTACTGGGGAGTCCGGCACGTTGCCGAGATCTGGAACGTGAAGGACATCTACATTACCGAGAACGGTTGCTCCTCGGCAGATGTTGTGGCTTCAGACGGACATGTCTATGACACTGATCGCGTTATGTTTCTACGAAACTACCTCATCAATTTGCATCGTGCTGCCGCCGAGGGCTTTCCGGTGCACGGCTATTTCGTCTGGAGCTTAATGGATAATTTCGAGTGGGCGGACGGCTACAACTTGCGTTTCGGAATCTACTATGTGGACTACAAAACGCAGAAGCGCATCCCGAAAATGAGTGCTGACTTCTATAAGGAAGTCATCCGGCGCAACAGCGTTGTATAGAAGCGATTAACGCGCCCCAGCTGTTCTAAGAAAGACATTCAGGCCGAACGCCTCGAGCACCGTCATTCCGGTAAGCGAGAAGATCACGCAGATCGTTAGGACGCAAAGGTATTGGAAGGCTTGCGTTATCCTGTTTCGCCGGGACGGCAGCATTCGCAAAATATAAACCGCAGCGAGTAGCTGAGCCACGACAAACACGACCAGCGCGACGCTTGACCATCGTGCCAGCCAGATCGATTGGCTAACCGGAACACGGTCATCTGTTGCCGCAAGTCCTAGAACCAATCGCAGATATAGCAGCCCTGCCGGAACAGCCAGCGCGAGGAGCAGATAAGCAAGGTTCTTGCCCTGATATCTGGACCTGTGACTCTCGGAAATAGGCCCTTTAGCGCCGGTTGCGGGATGATTCATGGTTACTTCGAGGCTAACCCAGTGCGCCTTCACGTACTGAACGTACTTAGATGGCGTAAGAAAGGCGAAACAAAGGACTTACAGAAAAATGTTTGAACAAAACTCTTGCGCTCCCCCACAACGCATGAGAGGATCGATCAGTGGTCTGAAGTGGTCAGAAGTGGTAGCGAGTGGAACAGGATGAGCAAAGAAATCCGCAGAGGTTAGCCGAGGCCCCTAGGGGAACTCTAAGTGGCCGTGTGGACGAGAAGGGCCGGTTGAAGCTGCCGGTTGCAGTGGCGCAGTATTTGGACTCGTTAGGCGATCGAAAAGTGTTTGTCACGACGCTCAACATATCCACAGCTCTAATCTACCCAATTTCGGTGTGGCATGAAACGGAGCAGATGTTACAGGAGCCAGGGGATGATGCAGGCGTAAAGGCAGATGTGGCATTTATCGCGAACCACTATGGGGAGGATGTAGAAGTTGACGCTCAAGGAAGAGTGTTGATGCCCACCACGCTGCGAAGGGAGTTGGAGTTAGAGAGAGACGACGTTCATCTGGTGTTTTACAAGCAGCGCATCGAGGTGTTTGGCAGTAAGGTTTACAGCCAACGGTTGGAGACAGCAAAGACCAATCTGACCGAAAAGCTGAAGGGGCTGGAGAAAAAAGGATTGCGGTAAAGGCCTGGCATGGCAAGCGCGCCAGAGCACTATTCGGTTTTGCTGAATGAATCGCTCGAGTATCTCGCGATTCAACCCGAAGGAATTTACATGGATATGACCGCCGGGTTGGGTGGTCATACGCAGGCGATCGCGGAGCGGCTTCAAGGAGGGTTCGTGATTGCGTGCGACCGGGATGCGGAGTCGCTCGAATGGACTCGCCGGAAGACCGCAAGGCTTAGCGGGCCGGATCCGCTACTTTCATGGGCCGTTCTCAAAAATGCCGGATGCGTTAGAGCGGAACGGCGTAAAGCTGCTGGATGGTGTGCTGGCGGATCTTGGGGTAAGTCGATACCAATTGAGCGATGCCGGTCGGGGCTTTTCGCTAATGGCAGATGGGCCTCTCGATATGCGGATGGATCGCAGTCAGGGGCTGACTGCAGCGGATTTTGTGAACGAATTGCCTGAAAAGGCGCTCGCCGATCTGATTTATCAGTTGGGCGAAGAAAGGAGGTCGCGAAGAATCTCCAGAGCAATCGTTCGCGCCCGGCCGATTTCGACGACGGGCCGTTTGGCTCAGGTGGTTGAGACGGTCGTGCCGCGAACGGGGAGAATTCATCCGGCAACACAGACCTTCATGGCGTTGCGGTTGAAGGTGAACGGCGAGATGGAGGAGTTAGGCGAGCTGCTTCGGATGGTTCCGGAGCGTTTGAGGTCCCGGGGGAGGTTTGTGGTGTTGACCTTTATGTCGACCGAGGACCGATTAGTGAAGCGGGCATTTCAAGCGCAAGCGCGCGAGGGCAAAGCGACGATTCTGACGAAGCATGTCGTCAGGCCGGGCAAAGACGAGATTTTGGAGAACGCAGCGTCCAGAGGCGCAAAGCTGAGGGCGCTAGAGCGGATATAACAAGAGGAAAAGTAACATGGCAACACTCGCAACTTTCGTAAATCGATTCGTCGGAGTAAGGGAACTGGCCGAGGTGTCTCCGGCAGTTTGGACGCGTACCGAATCACCGCGCCTGCGTCCAATCGCGAATGAGGACGTTTATCTATTTGTAAAACGAATCGACAACACGGCAGTTGTGCGGGCGATCGATCCGGCGGCGCGGACCGCACGGAGCCGATCAATGGCAACGGGATTTATAGCGGCGATGCTGGTAATTGCAGGGCTGCTGCCAACAGCGTATAACACCACTTCCGGGTTCGCGGTGCAGCACTTGCGCGAAGAGCAGGCGCAACTCCGGCAGGAGAAGGCGAAGCTCGATGCGAGTGAAGCAAAGCTGGTGAGCATGGACCGGCTACAGCAGTTGGCAAAGACGTTGAAGATGTCGGAACCAGAGCCGCAGCAGGTGCAGACGCTTGAAGGGAAGTCGGCTACGAAGACGGAGGCGCGCAATGGGATGCCGCTCCCGACGGAAATGGCAGTTCGGTAAAGCAGCAGCACCTTGGCTTCTCCTTTTGGGGACCCTGAGATTTCGATCACATAAGGATGTTTTTGGTGGTGGGTGAAAAACATGGAGCCCCGGCCGCTTGAGCCAGTCGCTAAATCGGTAGAACGGGCGCTTATTATAGGGCTCATCCTGCTTGGATGGGCCCTCATTCTTATCTTCCGGTTATTCGATCTGCAAGTTCTGGCGCATGACAATCTAGTCAAACGCGCCAAGAAACAGCAAGAGAGGCTGGAGCCGGTGGAAGCCCAACGCGGTTCCATCTATGACCGCAATGGAAACCTGCTGGCAATCAGCTCTCCATCTCATCTCGTAATAGTCAACCCCAAACGTATTCCCGACAAAGCGACTGCCGCCGAGTTGCTCGCAAGCGTACTTTCGCTTGACGCCAAGAGACTTCAGGACTCATTGGAAGTCGCGGCTGCTTCGAAGCATCACAGTGGCTTTTTCGTTGTAGACCAGCATGTGAGCGAACAGCAGGCTGCGACTTTTCGGGCCATGAATCTGGATTGGCTCGACATTCGGGAAGGCAGCGTGCGTTCTTACCCGAACGACGGCGTGGCGGCACATGTCATCGGCAATGTGAACGGGGAGGGGAAGGGTGTTGCCGGGGTCGAGTTGAAGCTGAATAAGGACCTAAGTGGCACTCCTGGAGTTTTGCGTGTCGAGCGCGATGCAAAAGAGAGCTCGTATGCGGCGGAGGTCATCAAGACGGCAACGCCGGGCAAGGACATCGGGCTGACGATCGACCGCGAGTTGCAGTATGTCGCGAGAGAGGCGCTGCGCGATGCAGTGGTTAAGAATCATGCAGACCACGGCAGCCTGGTCGCTATGGATCCGAAAACTGGTGAAGTTCTCGCGCTTGAAAACTACCCGACTTACAATCCGAATGAGCATCTGCTGCCAGGAGAAAAGTCGGTAGGAAGGGAAGATCTCGGGGTTGTGGCGCCGTTTGAGCCGGGATCGGTGTTCAAGGTCTTAACGGTATCGACCGCGCTTGAGACAACAAGGCTCACCCCGGCGACGATGATCAACTGCGGCGGAGGTGTCACGACACTGTTTGGCCGTGTGATCCACGACTCACATCCATATGGAGTGCTCTCCGTTGCTGACGTTTTGGCAAAGTCGAGCAACATCGGAGCGATCCACATCGGCCAGCAAATCGGCAACGCCAAGCTCTACGAGTACATTAAGCGTTTCGGTTTTGGTCAACGCACAGGCGTCGAGTTGCCTGCGGAGGCGCCGGGGCTGGTCCGGCCCTTGAAGCGATGGCAGCCGACGTCGATCGGCTCGGTTCCCATGGGCCACGAGATCAGCGTTACTTCATTGCAACTCGCACAAATGGGCAGCGTAATTGCAAACGGCGGTTTCCTTGTTCACCCGCGGCTTGTAGCCTGGGAGCGGCCCGCCGGCGGAATAAAGCAAATGACACAATACGCTGCCGGGCAACGCGTGCTTAGGCCGGAGACGGTGATCACCATGCGGCAATTAATGCGCCGTGTGCTGTTACCGGGTGGGACAGCGCAGCACCTGAAGGTTCCTGGGTACACGATCGCAGGAAAGACCGGCACAGCACAGATTTTCGATTTTGCGCATCATGTATATACGCACAAGTACAATGCGTCGTTCATGGGCTTCGGACCGATTGAGAATCCAGCGATCGTTGTTGTGGTGACGATCTCGGGAACCACTGGTACCGCGGGATTCGGCGGGGCGGCGGCGGGGCCGGTTTTTGAAAAAGTGACTATGGACGCAATGCGCCGGCTGGGGGTGATCCGCGACATGCCGCAGGAGATCGAGGAACTGGTCGCGAAAGAGAAGGCGCTAGAGGAAAAGAACAGGCCGAAAGATTTGAAAGAATCGGACGATGTGGCTTTAGCTGAGTTGGACCCGCCCACGGTTGAGGAGATGCGGCAGGCTTCAGGGAGTTCTTCCGAAGCAGACGGGCCGTCTGAGACCGCTTATGTCGATCCGAAGGGTCCAAAGGCCCCCAACTTCGTTGGCGAAACAATTAAGGATGTGATGGAGCAGGCGACTGCATCCGGAATCGAAGTCGATTTGTTCGGTGATGGTCTTGCCCGTACACAAACGCCTGCGGCCGGAGCCGTGCTGCTGCCGGGCGAACATATTGAAATTAGGTTTGCAAGGTGACGCTCGGACAGTTGTTGGAAGGCGTTCCGGTCGTACGCGAGGTGCCGGCTGAGTTGCTCACCAAAGACGTAACCGGACTGGCTTACGACAGCCGAAAGGTCCGGCCCGGATATCTGTTTTTCGCGTTTGCTGGCGCTAAGACGGATGGCGCCCACTTCGCGGTCTCTGCGGCAGACAAGGGCGCAATGGCGGTAATCAGCGATCGACCGGCTCACGGACCAGCGCGGGCTCCATGGATTCAAGTGCCGCATGGGCGAGAAGCCTTGGCGGTTGTTGCGAGCAACTTTTTCGGAAAACCGGATGAGCGTGTTTATCTAACGGCGGTCACGGGGACAAATGGGAAGACGACAAGTTCTTCGTTGATCGATTCCATTTTGCGTGCCGCAGGTAAGACGACGGCGCTGATTGGCACGATCGAATATCATCTCGCGGGTAAAGTTCTTCCGGCGGTAAATACAACACCCGAATCTCTCGATCTGTTTCACATGTTTAGCGAACTGGCGGAGGCGGGCGGAACACATGCCACGTTCGAGGCGTCGTCGCACGCACTAGATCTCGGACGGATTTACGCCATGCATATCCACACGGCGGCCTTCACGAACTTAACGCGGGATCACCTCGATTATCACGGAACGATGGAAGCGTACTTCGCTGCCAAGCAACTCTTGTTTACACCTCGGAGCGGCCCTCCCCCGCGCTTCGCCGTGTTGAACGCAGATGACGAGCAGGTACGTACGCTGCGACTGGCTGCGCAGACCGAAGTGGTTTGGTACGGCGTCCACATGGACCCTCCGCGCCAAACTGGCAGCACGGAAAACCAGATGTACGTGCATGCCGAAGATGTGGATTCCTCCTTCAGCGGATTGCGATTTGACGTGGTGGCGGGCGCGAGGAGATTCAGGGTGACATCTTCGCTGGTAGGGCATATCAACATTTCGAACATTCTGCTTGCCTGCGCCACGGCATTTACATACGGGTTAAGCGACGAAGAGATACAGAAGGGGTTAGCGAATTTGGAACGAGTGCCGGGGCGATTTGAAAGAGTGGAAGAAGGGCAGCCGTTTACCGTCGTTGTGGATTACGCGCATACCGACGATGCGCTACGAAATGTGATTACAGTCGCCCGTGCGATGCGTCCGAAACGGATAATAACGCTATTCGGATGCGGTGGAGATCGCGACCGATCGAAGCGGCCTTTGATGGGAGTGGCGGCAGGAGAGCTGAGCGATTATGTAGTGCTGACCTCCGACAACCCGCGCAGCGAGGATCCGTTGGCGATCATGAATGACGCCATGGTGGGGCTGAGCCGATTCGATACACCCCACGTGGCCGAGCCGGATCGCGAGCGGGCCATCAAGAAAGCCATTGAAACCGCCGGTCCAGGAGACGTAGTGATTCTAGCGGGCAAGGGACACGAAACGTATCAGATCTTGAGAGACGGGCCGATTCCTTTTGACGACAGAGAAGTAGCGAGGCGCGTTCTGCGCTCCTTCGGATACGGAAAGACAGCGCGGAAAGTTTCGCAGGCAAACGGCTCGCGGTCCCAGGTATAGGCTCCGGATAATGGAGCTTTCGTTGGCGCAGGTAGAGGAGGTTACCGGCTCAAGGCTTATTCTTCCTGCGATGACGGATGCCGGATTGATGGCGTTGCGTGCCGCTCGCGTGACTGGGTGGAGCATCGACTCACGCACGGTGAATCGCGGCGATCTTTTTTTCGCTATCAAAGGACCTCGACTTCGACGGGCATCGTTTCGTCCAGGAAACGTTTGAGTCAGGCGCGCTTGCCGCTGTGGTGAGTGAGCCGGTTCGTGCCAGCGGTGCTGCGGTACTGGAGGTGACCGACACCGTGGCGGCACTGCAACGACTTGCGCAGTCGACGCGGAGGAAGTGGGGCAACCCGGTAGTTGCGGTGACCGGGAGCGCTGGAAAAACGAGCACGAAAGAGATCATTGCGTCTTTGCTGAGTGTTCGCTTTGCGGTTGGAAAAACGGTTGGAAATTTCAACAATCATATCGGGTTGCCGCTTACGCTCTTACGCATTCCGGAGACTGCCGAGGTTGCAGTCATTGAGATGGGTATGAATCATGCCGGGGAAATTAGAGATCTGGCTGCGATAGCGATGCCGCAAATTGGAGTGGTGACGAACGTTGGGTACGCGCACATCGAGGCGTTCGACTCCGTCGAGGGAATCGCGGCAGCCAAACGTGAACTGATTGAGGCTTTACCGACCGACGGCGTTGCCGTACTAAATGCAGATGACCAGCGAGTAATCGGTTTTCGCGCCTTTCACTCGGGAAAGACTTCGACCTATGGAATCGGGAATAGCGCCGATTTTCGGGCTCAAGATCTGGCCGGTGGGCCGGACGGAGCTGCATTTACGGTCAACGGAGTTCGGTTCGAAACGAAGCTGAGGGGGCGGCACGCGATTTCGAATATTCTGGCTGCACTAGCGGTGGCAAGCCATTTTGCGATTCCTCTCGCCGACTTGGTTGGTCCTGTTGCCGAGCTAACTCCCGGCAAGATGCGGGGGCAACGGACCGAAGTACGCGGCGTCAAAGTTTTGAATGATTCGTATAACTCGAACCCCGAGGCAGCGCGGTCGATGATCGACGTGCTGATGGAAGAGCCGGCTCAGCGTAGGATTGCGGTGCTCGGCGAGATGCTCGAACTCGGCCCGTGGGCAGATCAACTGCATGGCGATCTGGGGCGCTACGCGGCGCAACGCGGTTTAGATGTTCTAGTGGGAGTGTGCGGGGCGAGCCGGGCAGCGGTCGCCGAAGCAATAAAAGCCGGTCGCGAAGCTTTCTTCTTCGAAAATGCGGAGAGCGCCGGGGAGTTTCTGCGCCGGTTTGTGCGCCAAGGCGACGCCGTCCTGTTCAAGGGCTCGAGAGGAACGCATGTCGAAAGAGCTCTGGCTGGGATGGAAGGGTAACGATGCTTTACTGGCTTCTGTTTCAGGTGCTGCATCGATACATTCCTGCTTTTCGCCTATTTGGCTACATAACGACCCGGGTGGCACTGGCCAGTCTGACGGCGCTCGGACTAGCGCTCTTACTGGGTCCGTGGCTGATAGGCAAGCTGAAAGAGTGGAGTTTCGGACAACATATTAGAGAGGATGGTCCGCAGTCACACAAGAAGAAAGCCGGAACACCCACTATGGGCGGTCTTCTGATTGTGATCGCGATCGTGATTCCGACGCTGTTATGGGCGGATCTGCAAAATCAGTACATCTGGATTGCGCTGATTGGACTGATCGGTTTCGGAATGATTGGCTTCGTCGACGACTACGCGAAGGTGGCTAAGAAACGGAATCTTGGCCTAACCGCGAGGCAGAAATTTTGGGCCCAGGTTTTTGTGGCGATGCTGATCGGGTTTCTTTTATTAGTGCTGCATGCCAACAAAGGCTATTCGACTACCATCAACTTCCCTTTTTTCAAACAGTACAAGCCGGATCTGCTGATCGAGAGCCTGACCAAGAACTTTTGGACGTATCCGCTGGCGTTTCTCGTGTTTTATGGATTTATCGTTCTGGTGATGGTTGGATCCTCCAACGCCGTGAATTTGACGGACGGATTAGATGGACTGGCAATTGGCTTGATGATCATTGCGTCGGGAGCCATGACGGCCTTGACTTATGTCACGAGCCACGCTGCGTTCTCGAATTATCTCGACTTGGCGCGCTTGCCAAATTCGCAGGATTTGACCATATTTTGTGCCTCGATGTTTGGGGCGAGCTTGGGCTTTCTCTGGTATAACTGCCATCCGGCAGAGGTGTTTATGGGCGATGTCGGTTCGCTCGCGTTAGGTGGCGGGCTGGGTATTGTGGCGGTGCTGATCAAACAGGAAGTGTTGCTCTTGTTTGTCGGCGGAGTCTATGTAATCGAAGCGCTTTCGGTCATTTTGCAGGTCGGCAGTTACAGGCTCAGACATGGTAAGCGGATTTTCAAAATGGCGCCCATTCACCATCACTTCGAAGCGATGGGTTGGCCGGAATCAAAAGTGATCGTGCGGTTTTGGATCGCGGGACTTGTGATGGCGCTTTTCGCGTTGACGACGTTGAAGCTGAGATAGGGCAAGCATCTTGGATTTGTGCGGTAAAGACGTATTGGTGGTGGGCACGAAGCGTTCCGGGCTCGGTGCAATCAAGCTGTTGCAGAAGCAAGGTGCGCACGTGCGAGCCATGGATGCCGAAGTGTTGCCGCCCGAAGAGCGCGCCAGGTTCGAACAAATGGGCGTGCCGGTCCTGCGGCAATCGACCGGGAACGTTCCGCTGGACGGCAGTGAACCGCATCTAATTGTTCTTTCGCCGGCTGTGCCGATCGATACACCCCTTTTTGCCGAGGCTCGTCGGCAGGGCGTGCCGGTGATAGGCGAAGTGGAACTGGCTTCGTATTTTCTCCAGGGCAGAGTGATCGGAATCACCGGTTCGAACGGCAAAACGACCACGACCGCATTGACCGGGCATCTGCTGCGCGAGTGTGGGATCGAGTGTCAAATCGGCGGCAACATCGGCACCGCTGCCACCTCATTAGTGGAGACGTCAAATCAAGAGCAGTGGAACGTCTTGGAGCTTTCGAGCTTTCAGCTCGAAACGATCACTCACTTCGAGGCGCGTATTGCCGCTTGTCTCAATGTGACGCCGGACCACTTGGATCGCCATGGAAGTTTCGAGAACTATATTGCGGCGAAAGCGCGTTTATTCCACACCCAGAGTTCATTGGATCGAGCGGTTCTGAATTATGACGATTCAGTTTGCAGGCAGTACGCGCGCGAGACAGAGGCTGAGATCTTCTGGTTCAGCTCCTCTCAGCCGGTTCCACAAGGAGTAGCGATCGAAGGCAGCAAACTCCTCTACTGCGGCGAAGCGTTCGCAGACCGCTCGCAGATCAAATTGCGTGGTCTGCACAATGTTGAAAATGTGATGGCGGCCTCGCTGATTGCTCATTTGGCCGGTGCGGATCTGGAGGAGTTGGGTGCGGCGATCGAGACATTTCCGGGCGTAGAGCATCGGATCGAATTTGTTCGCGAGCTGGATGGAGTTGGGTATTACAACGACTCGAAGGCAACCAATGTGGATGCGGCCCTGAAGGCCATTGCGGCGTTCGGAGGAAATCTGTGGATTATTCTCGGCGGCAAAGATAAAGGTAGTGACTATGGCCCTTTGCGGCAGCCTCTGGCCGAGCGTGCAAAGGGCGCTCTGCTGATCGGCGCGCCGCCACCCTATCCTTACGCGGCAGCCCCTATGATTCAAGAAGCGCTTGATGGCGCGCTTCCGCTCATAAACTGCGGGACTTTGGCTGAAGCCCTGCGTTACGCAAGGCAGCACGCTGAGCCGGGAGATGTGGTTTTACTGGCCCCAGCGTGCGCGAGCTTCGATCAGTTCCAAAACTACGAAGAACGCGGGAACAGATTTAAACAACTAGTGGCAGAATTGTTTTGACTCTGCCTTTTCATAAATATGGCGCAAAGACTTAAAACGGACTGGATTCTCTTTCTGACAGTACTCACGCTCGTCTGCTTCGGGCTTGTGATGGTTTACAGTGCGTCTTCTTTCATTGCAGAGCTGAAGTATCACGTCTCGAGTACGCACTTTTTCGTGAGGCAGTTGGGTTGGGCAATCTTTTCATTTTTGATTTTGCTTTACTGCATGCGCCACGATTACCGGCAATGGAACAATCCGAAAGTGGCCTTCGCTTGTCTCGGGACGGTGATGTTACTGCTGGTGGCGGTGTATGTGACGGACACTGGAAGCCATCGCTGGCTGAAGGCGGGACCGTTTTCGTTGCAGCCTTCGGAGATGGCGAAACCGGCGCTGGCTCTGTTTCTGGCTTATTTCCTTTGTCACCGGCTCGATACGATCAATGAACGCCACACCCTCGGGCCGGTTGCGGTTGCGGTTACCGTGATGGCGCTGGCGGTAGCCGTAGCGGATTTCGGAACAGCGGTAGTGCTAGTGGCTATGACGCTGGCAGTAATGTTTGTCGCGGGCATCGATCGCAAATATCTGGTCGTGTGCGCGCTTTTAGGGGCCCTACTCGGTGCAGGATTTGTCGCAATGAAGCCTTACCGATTGATGCGAGCAATCGAATTTATTGACAAGGATCACAAGCTGCTGGCGAAGTTCGATCCATCAGGAAACATTCTGAAGTACGCGCATCAAACGGCCTCGACGAGCGATCCTGGATATCAACAACTACAGTCGAAGATTGCGGTCGGGACCGGCGGACTGATTGGCGTCGGGCTGATGCAGAGTAAACAGAAACTGCTCTATTTGCCGGAGGCGCATACCGATTTTATTTACGGCGTGGTTGGAGAAGAAACCGGGCTGTTCGGCGCCGGTCTGCTGATTATCGGCTTTGCGGTCGTGCTGTGGCGCGGATTGCGGACGTTTGTGCGCACTAACGATAATTTTGGGCGATATTTGGCGCTGGCCGTCACAGTTTGTGTTGTTGTCCAGGCGCTGATCAATATGAGTGTAGTGCTCGGTATCGTGCCGAATAAGGGTATACCGCTTCCTTTCATAAGTTCAGGCGGAAGTTCGCTCTTAAGCACTTTGCTGATGATGGGCATTCTTCTGAGTGTGAGTGAGCATGCCGCCTGATGCCGTATTCGTTTGTGTTGACCGGAGGCGGAACGGGCGGGCACATTTTCCCGGCGCTGGCGGTCGGGGGTGTCTTACGGGGGCGCGGGCATCGGCTGCTATTTATCGGTACGAGCGAGGGGATGGAGTCGCGCCTGGTGCCAGCTGCAGGCTTCGCAATGAATTTCATCCGTAGCGGCGGACTGAATCGGGTCGGCCTCCGAAAACAGCTACAGACCGCTGTGGGTTTGCCTGGCAGTGTTGCTTCAGCCTGGAAGCTGCTACGCGCATTTCGTCCCGCAGCTGTATTCAGCATGGGCGGTTATGTTGCCGGGCCGGTGATGCTGGCGGCTTTGCTCGAGCGGGTTCCCTTGGTGGTGATGGAGCCGAATGCGGTACCGGGATTCGCTAATCGCCGCGTTGCGCGACGGGTTTTTAGAGCCCTGGTCGGCTTCCGCGAGACAGCGGCGTGGTTTCCCAGGAGTCTAGCGGAAGTGACAGGATTACCGGTTCGAAAAGAATTCTTCGAAATCGAGCCGAAGAGTTCGGGGCCTTTTACGGTCTTGATTACCGGCGGGAGTCGCGGAGCGCACACCTTGAACCGGGCATCCGAAGAGAGTTGGAAGCTCTTTCGTGAGAGTGGGGCGCCGGTGCGGATTGTGCACCAGACGGGAGCGGCCGAGTATGAGCCGTTAGCAAAGAAATTTGAGTCGGCCGGTGTGGCGGGAGAGGTCGTGCCCTTTATTCACGATATGGCTGAGGCATTCGCGCAAGCCGACCTGGTGATTGGACGAGCGGGTGCGGGTGCGGTGAATGAGATCGCGGCGGCAGGTATGGCTTCCGTCCTGATTCCTTTCCCTTTTGCAACAGATGACCATCAGCGCAAAAATGCGGAGTCGCTTGTTAAAGCCGGAGCGGCCCGCATGGTCGCAAATAAAGACTTCAACGGAGTTCGCTTATTCGAGGAAGTCGAAGCACTGCGAAAGAACCCGCAAGCGTCGGCCGAGATGCGCGCGCGCGTACGGCAGTTCTCCCATCCGCGTGCAGCAGAACGAGCAGCAGATGTGATGGAAGAGGCGGCCCGTTGAAACAAACGATAGTACCGGCGGCTCGAGAAAACTCGATTTCCACATTGACACTGTCCCGTAAAGCCGGAACAATACGGGTGACGAATGTTTTTTAGGCCCCAGCACGTTCACTTCGTGGGAATCGGGGGCATTGGGATGAGCGGGATCGCCGAAGTCCTGCTTACGCTCGGCTATCAAGTTTCGGGGTCGGATATCCGGCAGAGCCCAACCACGGACCGGTTGAAGAAGTTGGGCGCCACCATCCAGATCGGACACCGAGCCGAGAACGTGGCTGGTGCAAAAGCAGTGGTCGTTACTTCGGCGCTTGACGAGGCGAATCCGGAGATGGCGGAAGCTCGCCGCTTGCAGGTGCCGGTGATTCCGCGCGGTGAAATGCTGGCCGAACTCATGCGCTTAAAGTTCGGAATTGCGATTGCCGGCAGCCACGGAAAAACCACCACGACATCCATGGTCGCATCAATTCTGAATACGGCCGATATGGATCCGACGGTCGTGGTGGGCGGAAAAGTGGCAGCGATGCAAGGTTCGAATGCGCGCGTTGGCAAGAGTACCATTTTGGTGGTCGAATCCGACGAGAGCGATGGCTCATTCCTGAAGCTCGCTCCCATTCTGGCAGTGGTCACAAATATCGACCGTGAGCACCTGGACCACTACGCGTCCCTTGAGGAAATAGAACTCGCGTTCATTGAGTTTGTGAACAAAGTGCCGTTTTATGGAGCTGCCGTCCTTTGTATGGAGGACGAAAATATCCAGCAGATTTTCCCATCCATTCGGCGAAGGACGATTACTTATGGGCGGTCCGCGCAGGTGGATCTTCAAATTGAGGATATTGCGCTCGCTGCATCGAGTAGTGAGTTTACGGTTCGTCGGCACAAGGCTGAGCTGGGTAAGTTCCGCTTGAGTGTCCCGGGCGTACATAACGTCCTGAATGCGACGGCCGCCGTTGCGGTGGCGCTCGAGATGGACGTTCCGGTCACACAAATTGCGGAAGGGCTCAAGGTATTCAGCGGAGTGGATCGTCGCTTCTCGCTTCGCGGCCAGCAGCATGGAGTCACAGTCGTGGACGATTACGGGCACCACCCCACAGAGATCAAAGCCACCCTGGCTACGGCAAGACTTTCACCTTATCGGCGCGTTCGAGTGCTCTTTCAACCACACCGGTTCTCACGCACGAAGCATCTGCTCGATGACTTTGGCACCGCTTTTCACCAGGCGGACGACGTCTATCTGCTGGACATATACGGAGCGTCGGAACAAAAGCTCGAAGGTGTCGACTCAGAAGCGCTGCTTGACAAGGTTCGATCGTATGGCCACCCTTCGGCACGGTATGTGCCAAGCATGGAGGAAGCCGTTCGTCGAATTGCAGCCGCGGCAGAGCCGGGAGATTTAGTGATTACGCTTGGAGCGGGAAGCGTTTCCCAGGCAGCGGACCAAATTTTGGAAAAGCTGCGAGGGCGTGAATAGCATGCCCCGTAGACCAGAACCGGCGCAACCGCTCGCGCCCCCTGAGCGCATTCGCTGGGTACGTTTTACTCTTTGGCTGGTTGCCGGTGTTCTGCTGATGGTGAGCACCTTATTTGCCTGGCATAGCACAGAAGAATTCTTAATTAAAGAGGACCGATTCCGCTTGCCCGAGGCAGAAGAGTTTGCCGGGCGAAGCCCCAATTTGATGTTGGAGGGAATACATTATGCGTCGACTTCCCAGATCCGTCATGTCTTTGCAGAAGACTTTGGCCGGAGTCTCTACCTGGTACCGATACAAAAACGGCGTCAGCAATTATTGGAGATCGACTGGGTGGAAGATGCGACGGTATCGAAGGTCTGGCCGAACACGTTGAAAGTTGCGATTCACGAACGTATGCCCGTTGCTTTTGTGCGGCTTGCGCCGAACCATAAAGACGGAATGTCGCGGTTGGCTTTGATTGACAAGGATGGGTACATACTGCGACCGCGAGTTGCGGCCCAGTTCACGTTGCCGGTTATCGCCGGAGTGCGCGAGCAGGAGCCGATCGAGAATCGCCGTGCGCGCGTACACCGAATGCTGGGGTTGCTGAAGGACATCGGATCAATGGCGGGACAGATTTCGGAAATCAATGTCGCTGATCCAAATAACTTGATCGTCGCCGAACATGTCGATAACGCGGTCGTGAATCTGATGCTAGGCGACGATAACTACTCCGAACGGTTGCAGAGCTTCCTGAATAACTATTCTGAGATCAAGGAGAAGCGTCCGGACGCCAAAACGTTGGATTTGCGAGTGGACGGAGTGATTACAGCGGTGGGAGACAATCACGTTGGCCAGTAAGACAAAGTTAGCGGTGGGACTGGACCTCGGCAGTACAAGCACGCGCGTCGTGATCTGTGCTTTGGAAGAGCAGAGCGTTCGGTTTCTGGGGTATGGCGAAGGTCCGGTTCACGCCTGGACCAAGGGACGGCTGACCGATCAGGAGGCGCTCGCCCAAAGCATTCGGTTTGCGTTACATGAAGCGGAGTTGCGCGCCCAGGCGTCACCGGAATCGGCAGTAGTTGGGGTAGGCGGCAGTGTCTCGGGCGTGAACAGCCGCGGACTGTACGAATTCGGGCGCAGGCGCGACATCGAACCCGACGATCTGCGGTACGCAGTGGAATTGGCCGCGCGCGTACGGCTCGAAGACGATCGGCAGGTGCTGCAGATCTGTCCCCAGGATTTTACACTCGACGGCCGAGCGGGGTATCGGAATCCGAAGGGAATTTTGTGCGCGCGATTGGAGGCGAATGTCCATGTCATCACAGCGGCATTGGGCGAACACCGGGCGCTCGTTTCGGCGGTGCATAAGGCGCATTTGGCGGTAGAGGAATCGATTTTCGAGGGAGTGGCGGCGGCTTACGCTGCGATTCTCCCAGAGGATCGGGCACGCGGAGTGGCGCTAATCGATATCGGCGCGCAATCGACGCATTTGGCCGTATACGACGGGGACGCTCTGCTCCTCGCGACATCGATCCCCATCGGGGCGGATCACTTTACGCGTGACGTCTCCTGGTTGCTGAAGGTGAATTACGAGGATGCCGAGAACCTGAAGCGCCAATACGGCTGTGCAATTACGGGCACAGAATCGGATCGCACTTTAATTGAAATTCCTTCCGCCGAGGGGCGCGGGATGCGAGAGGCTCCGCTTCGGCAGCTGAACGAAATTCTGGAAGCGCGCGCCGAAGACATCTTTGAACGGATCTATGCGGAGATTCTTCGGGTCGGCATGGAGCAATCTTTGCTCGAGGGCGCGATTCTGACGGGGGGTGGATCGCAACTCGCCGGCATGTGCGATATCGCGGAGCGCTTGCTGAATTGCCAAGCGAGGAACGGGTTGGCAGCCGGCATAGACAAGTGGCCGTCGGAGTTAGACAGTCCCGTCTGGACGACAGCCGCGGGATTGGCGATGTATTCGGGAAGACTCAAAATGAAACGGGAATGGAAGCGTGCTTCGGCGGGCTTAGCCGGGCTGGCCGTCAAATAAAGGATCAGGGAGAGGGTAGAAATGGCAGAAGATTTGAAGTATCTGATTGAAGATGAAGTTCAGCTGGGCACTCGCATTAAGGTTGTAGGGGTGGGTGGTGGTGGGTCGAATGCTGTGGCCCGTATGCTGCATGAAGGGCTCGGCGGCATTGAATTTTACATTCTGAACACGGACAAGCAGGCGCTTAATGCCTCGCCTGTAGCGAACAAGATCGCGCTTGGCAAGAAGCTGACAAGCGGGCTAGGGGCGGGCGCGGATCCTTCAGTCGGCAGGCAGGCGGCGCTCGAGGATACAGAAAAAATTATAGAAATTCTCGAAGGTGCCGATATGGTATTTGTCACGGCGGGGCTCGGAGGGGGTACCGGAACAGGTGCCGCCCCCGTAGTGGCTTCGCTGGCGAAGGAACTAAATGCCCTTACGGTAGCCGTGGTCACCAAACCGTTTGTCTTTGAAGGACCCCGGCGCATGAAACAGGCCGAGCGAGGGCTGGCGGAACTCGCCGGGAGCTGCGACACGGTTATCAGTATTCCGAATGAGAAGTTACTTGGCCTGGCGCCGAAAGGCACAAGTTTTGTCGATGCGTTCCGTCTCGCGGATGATGTCTTGCGGCAAGCCGTGCAGGGAATTGCGGATATTATCACCACGCCGGGTTTCATCAACCGTGACTTCTCGGATATCCGCACCAACATGCTTGGAATGGGCTACGCCATGATGGGCACTGCCGTGGCGTCTGGCGAAAATGCACCTGTAGAGGCGGCGCAACGGGCGATCAACAGCCCGCTTATGGAAGAAGGCGGCGTACTCGGAGCCCGTGGCTTGCTCATCAACATCACAGCATCGAGCCATCTCGGCATTCATGACGTAAATGAAGCTTGCAACTTGATCCGCAAGGCAACCCAGAACGATGACGTGCAGATCAACTTCGGGATCGTCGTCGACGAGAAAATGGCCGACAAGGTGAAGCTAACCGTGATTGCGACGGGTTTCCAACGGGATACGCTCCCGGAGATTGATCGCCGGAATCCACACTTCCCTTTCACTGTGGCAAACTCCCCGGAGGTGGCTCATGCGCCGGTACCGGAGGTCCAATTGGACCCGGTCATGGCCGCCGAGGAAGCAACTCCGGAGGAAGCACCTGCAGGCGAAGGAGTCCAATCGCCGGATGACTACGACCTGCCGGCGTTCTTGCGAAAGCAGCGCCGGATGGTCCAATAAACCAGGCAATCCGCTTCGGGCCCTTTCACGATCCAAGTGAGCGGGTCCGAGCTTCTACCCACCCAGCAGCTGCAATAAGATTCGTCTCTGATGCGGATGAGACCGGTGCTCGAAGACGTAGAGTCCCTGCCACGTACCGAGCGCCAATTTTCCGGAGATCAGAGGAATAGAGAGACTCGTGTGGGTGAGAGCCGAACGGATATGCGACGTCATATCGTCTGGCCCTTCGGCGGTGTGACGAAACCCTTTTGCATCTTCTGGCACCAGCCGATCGAAGAAATCGCGCATGTCGAGCGTAACATCGGGGTCGGCATTTTCCTGAACAACAAGCGAGCAGGACGTGTGTTGAATAAACACCGTGAGCAGCGCGTCTTGCACGCCTTGCTTGACAATCCAGTCTTCCACATTTCGAGTGAAAGGGTAAAGGCCTTTGCCGCGAGTGCCGATAGTAAGCGTGTGTGGCGAATCACTTTTATGAGACTCACGGCTGCAGCCCGATTAGTATGCTCGCCTAGGCTCCAATAGCAACACTTATTTGCAGATATTTATTCTGCGTACAGGATTAGAACATAAAAGCGTGAAGCACAAAGAATGAAACTAGCAGCACGATCCACATCATGGAAACACCACGGTGATCCAAAGAGCTGTGCCACTCGGCACAGCCCCTTGGCTTAAAACGTAATGCGACCCGTGAACTGAACCACCCGTGGAACGTCGATGGTGCCTGTTACCAATCCGAAATTAGGATCGTTCGGGAACGTATCAGGAACGCTGAAAATGTGGCGATTGAAGGCATTCAGAAATTCGGCCTTGATCTGGAAACTCAAGGCTTCTTTGATGCGAAAATTTCGAATCACGCTGAAATCTTCGTTGTAGTAGTTCGGCCCACGAGTATCGCCGTTATTGCGAGGGAAGTCCCCGAGCTGGTAAGCGCCGCCTCGTGCGTTTCGTACGGTGAGAGAGCTACCCGGTGCAAGTAATTCGGTATTGGGATCGGCAAAACCGCATCCGCTTTGGCCAACATAGCCGCACTGCGGACTGAAGTAATTGTCTGCAAAGGGATCAAATTTACCACTCAGAACACCCTGGCTAAGCGGCGATACGCCTGGGACCCGGTCGAACCTTATGCAATTCTGCCAACCCGGAATGCCCGAAGCGCAACCATAAGAAATGGGAACTCCGGCTTGGTACCGGAGCACGGCGCCGATTTGCCAGCCGCCTAAGATCGCTCCCACTATTCCTCCCTTAAGGAACGATTTGTCTTTCCCAAACGGCAACTGATACAGCAGCGCCGTAGTGAAAGTGTATGGAACATCCTGACTGCTCAACGATTTTTCCTGACTTAGTGCGTCCGGATTCTGCACCTGTTGAATTCCGGCATTAGTCCCCGGAAGGCTGCTGTCGGCATCAGTAATGGACTTGGCCCAGGTAAACGAGGCTTGTAAACTCAACCCTGCGCTCATGCGGCGCTGGAGACTCGCTTGCAGCGATTCGTACGTAGACTGTCCGATATTCTGCAATACATCCATGTAAATATAGTCGTACTGCGGATAAGGGCGGATCGCCTGCCAAACTGGCCCAGTAAAACCTGCGTAAGGAGCAGTCACTCCGATGCTGTTGTTTGGCACTCCCTGATTGAGTGCATCGCCCAAGGCGAGATCCTGGAGCGGGATGTTGTTAATATTCATCAGCGCCGAGCGCAAGTTCTGGGCTCGTTGCCCCACGTACCCCAGCGTGGCAACCATGTCTTTCGAGATTTGTCCCTGGACTTGAAAGCTCCAACTCTGCACGATGGCTGGTTGTCCGAAACGCGGTTGTATGTAGTTGGGATCTCCCCCATTCACGACCGACGGGTTGATGAACGGCGGAGGCGCAAACGAGGGGAAGCCGTTGTCCCAATTAAACGCGGGATCAAAGCCGTTTGCGGAATGGAAGCTTGGAGTAGCGGCATAGCCCTGGATTTGGTTGTTGCCGAAGTCCGTGTATTGGAGTGCGCCGTAGATGAGGCCGTACCCTCCACGAAAGACTAGAGGACCGTGGTTCGGATTGAAGGCAAACCCGATTCGAGGACCGACATCGTGGTACTTCGTATCGGCCCAGCGGGGGTTACAGCCCTGGCAGGCATTACCGAAGACCATGGCGCCGGGCAAGTTACCGGCAGCAGGGTTCGGGGTGGTTGAGCTGAAATTAGACGTATTGTTATAAGACTCGCTTCGTGGCCTGTCCAGTTCCCAACGCAAACCGAGGTTCAACGTTAAGCTTGGGGTTACCTTCCAGTCGTCCTGAACGAAAGTGGAATAGTATTGCGAAACCCACCTGGGGGTGTGGGCACGAATAGTAGCCCCTGCATTGTCGACCTCTCCAAGCATGAAACTGGCAAACCCATATCCAGTGCCGGGACAAAGCTGTTGGCTGGCTGCGGTTTCGCAGCGGCCGAAACCAAACGTGCCACTGCTTCCTTCTTGATTTAGGATCGAAAAGACTTGGTTGCGAAAATCGAACCCCAAGGTGAAGCTGTGGTTTCCCTTTACCCAAGTGACCGTGTCATTGGCCCGCACACCATCGTCTAAGTAATCGGCATTTCTCGTGATGCCGAAGCCGGGAATGCTCTCGCCCACGGTTGTAGCTGGAAAATCTCCGCCATTTAGACCTGTAATACCTACTTTGGTATCCCAACTAAATTTTCCCGCGCTGGCCTGGAGTGCCGCAAGGCTGAAGTTCTTACTGTTGGTTCGGTTCCAACCTAGTGCCAAATGATTCAAGACCGTCGGACTGAAAATATAGTCCCAGCCGGCCCGTCCGTAATGCGTGATGAAATCTTGGGTCTGCCCGGTCGATTCCAGCGGAGGCGGAAGATTGAAAGCAGGAGTCGTATACCGGGAGTTTTCCCGCGAATCGTAGGTTCCAAAAAACTTGCTTTTATCCGACAAAGACTGGTCTACGCGCACAGTGTAGGTGGTGTTGTATACGGGATTTGTGCTGGATAACACGTAATTGACACCATTGGGCTGTGTTGCCGTATTAGTGGGTGGGAGAAGCCCCAAAAAGTTTTGGGCGACCTTGGAAAGCCGGAAGCCGGGGATTGCATTCTTTCCGGTCTCGACCAGGAATGATGTGCGACACGGTAATCCGCCCGGTCCAAGCTTGGTCGAGGCCGGATCGAAAATCTCGCCGGCAAAAACGGGAGTTCCGTCGCAGGGATTCGTGCCTAAAGACGTCGTGCCCAGAACGTCCGTAAAGTCGCCTCCGCGTTCCGCAGCTGTGGGGAGCTTGCTGCTCAAGCTCCCACCGAGATTCTGCCGAAACTGTTCCCAATTGAAGAAAAAGAACGTCTTGTCTCTGCCGTTGTAGAGCTTGGGTATGATGACCGGCCCCCCAAGATTCCCGCCGTAATCATTCTTCTTGTCAATCGGCCTGGCATATTGAGCACGGCAGGTTGCGTCTCCGGCGGCGCATCGGGCGGCGTACCCGTTATTGAACCAACTATTGGCGTTGAAGGCTTCATTCTGGAGGATGTCGTATGCGGTGCCGTGAAACTGGTTGGTCCCGGATTTGATACTGAAGGTCTCGATCCCACCGGTGGTCCGACCATAGATCGCTGGAATGGTGGAGGTCAGAACTCTAAACTCCGAAATTGCCTCGACGGATGGCGACGCTTCGTCGAAGGAAGAGCCGTTCTCACTGCGCAGCGTGCTGGTACCCTCCAGAAGAATCTCGTTTCCGAAATTCTGACCCCCGCCGATTTTAGAGATGAAAACGCCGTTATTGCTGTTTCCCGTTCCGGGCCCCGCCGTGCCGGGCGCAAGAAAGACGAATGACTCAGGGGAACGCATTGCGCCGACGCCGCCCAGAGCGAGAGGTAGATCCACCACTTGGCGCGACGTGATTACGGTTCCGACATCCGAGCTTTCGGTTTCAATGTGCGTCACGTCGGCAGCCACGGTGACCGTTTGCTCAGCCTTGCCAACCTCAAGAGTGATGGTGATTGCCGTCGTGGTGCTGATTTGAACGTTAACGCCAGTCTGGGTAGTTGCACTGAAGCCCGGGTGCGTTGCAGTCAAATCATAAAGACCGATAGCAACAGAAGGAAACCGGAAGGTACCACCCGTGCCTGTCGTACTGTTCAGCGCGCTTCCTGTGGCTTCGTTTTTGGCCACAATAGTCGCACCTTCAACGGCTGCCCCGGTTGGGTCCAGCACAGTTCCGGCGAGGATACCCTGATTCGTCTGCCCTCGCAGGATGGTAGAGGACAAAAGAACTGCAAGAAGGAAAAACCAACTACGCCACGTCTTGTTCAACTTGGAACCCCTACTAAATAAGTAACCAAACTAAAGTTTTCACGCCAGCTTAGCGCTTTCGGGGGATTTATAAAACAGGGAGTTTGACGAGGTGTCTGCGAGAGTTAGGCTGGTCTGCCGACCAGGCCAACGAGCTTTAGCTTAGCCGCAAATCACTGGAACGAAAACTTAGTCGTAGTTTGTCCGGCCGAACTCGTTAGAGTCACACCGACCGATCCGACTTTAGTCACATCGCCCGTTACAGGAAAGCTAGCCTGCATCGCAAATGCTCCACCGGCTTGGTTGTTCGTGAAGAAGTACTGATGAAAATTAGAAGTGGCGTCGACCGTCATCGGCGTCGCATTCATCTGGGCTCCGGAGGAGTCGTAAAACACGAACGAGAGCTGCCCCGCGCTGTAGGTGTTATCGTAACCATCCAGCGTGAGAACTAGATTCGGGTTTTGCCGGACAGCTTGGCCTCCCGAGATATGAATCTGTGCGGGCGTGATGGCAAATGACTGGGTTATAGGCGGCGTGTTGGGGAAGGTAAGGGTGAACGTAATCGTACCGGCTGTTGTTCCGGTCTGGAATGCCAGGGCGGATTGACCGTTGTAGGTCGCGTTTTGTGAGCCTCCAGCCAAATTTATTTGGAGCTGCCGTCCGCCTGTCGCCAGGAAAACAACCGCCGCATCATCCGTGACGTTTGTGACTGTGGGCGTAAATGCCATTTCGAGCTGGCCGATAGCATCTTGGGTTGCTGCTGTCGATGCCTGGATTGTGAGGTTCACTTGTTGAGCGCTGGTGAGTGGCTGTTCGCTTACTTGAAGCGACATAGCCGGCACCGGTGAAACTACGCCAAGGCCAGTCAGCGTGAACTGCCGCGGGCCAACCGAAAGCGTTCCCTGGAAAGTGCCGCTAGCGTTAGCCGAGAAGGTAATTGAAAAGGTGATCGACGCATTAGGCTGAATGGCGGCCGGCAAAGTGGGTACGCCGCTAAGTGAGTAGGCCGCTCCGGTGACGGTGAGCGATGACAGTGTAATCGCACTGAAGGACGAAGAAGGATTTGTGACAGTAAACTTCAGGGTGGCTCCGCCGGCTGTTCCAGGAACAAGTTGACCGAAGCTAATCGGAGTAGCAGCTTGCGGCAGAGTGCGAACCCCGGTTGCGTCCACATAGGCGATCTGGAGGGCATCGGTATCGGATACCGCGATACCCGTTCCTTCAATTCCGTAGCTATTGTTTCCCACCAATAGGATCGAAGTAGTCAGACCGGTTTGGCCCGGAGCAAAAGTGACAGTGAAGCTTACCGCGCCGTTTGCTGGTACGGTTGCGGGCAGATTAGACGTGTCCAGGGAAAACGCATTGCTCAGAAATATTGCGTTCTGTAAGGCAACAGAGGGCGTGACAATAGGCGAGGACGTTTGATTCGTTAGCGTGAAAGTGATCGAGGTGCTAGCACTGGTAGCAGTGTCACCGAAATCGAGACGCGTTGTGGAATTGGGCTGTAAAGTGCTACTTCCGCCGGTACCCTGCTTGTAAGTAAGAAGCCATTGCGGGGCTGTCCCGGTTCCTTCCACCGTAGAAACGGGAGCGAATGCCGTAGAACACTGGGCAGAAGCACTTCCGCTGGCCAGAGAGCATGTGCCTCCTTGTGTGACGTAGGCGATTTGCAGGTAACCGACAAGTTGACCCTGAGCGGAAGGTGTAAAGTTCAGAGTAAACACTTGGAAACCGGAGGGCGCCAATATTTCGCCTGAACCGATGCCGCTAATGTTGAAATTCGGGGTCGCTGTCGGAGAACCGGCACTGGCACCGACGTAGATCAACGCAATTTCCACCGGACTCGAGCCAGTGTTTCTCACCTTGAGCAAAGTGCTCGCTGATCCGCCCTGCGGAGTTGAAGGCAGTTGATAAGAAGCAGGAAGTGGTTGGTCCGGAGTTACGCCCGTATTGTCATAGATCGAAAAGGTGAGCGTTTGGGCCGGCAAGCTGGCGCAACACAGAGCTAAGAGAACAAAAAACCGCATCATTTTGCCGCCTCCGAGATAGCCTGAGGCCGAACAGAATTCGGCATGAATTGAGCTGGGATCCGCGAAAGAACCGGCGTATCACCCAGGCGAAGAGCCCAGTGAACTCCGGCTGAAGCAGAAGAGAGATGTATCCAGTGAGAGGACATCTGCTCGGCACTTAAATCGGGGATGGAGAACGGAAGAGTGAGAGTCTGGCGCACGCCGCGCGCAGTCTCGATTTCCAGACCGGCGGAATCCACCCAGAGAATGTCAGAGTCGAATAAAAATGCTGGCCCCTGCACGCCGGGGAGAATGTCTGAGCTGATAATCTCTCCGCCAGGTAACGCAACGCTTACTACCGAAACACTTCCATCGGGGTGAGTTATGAGGAGCCGCGCCGTTTTCGGGAAGGCACGCGAGAGAGACGTTACCCGGCCCTCAAAGGCGCTGTCGTCAACCGTTATGGCCGAGAGCGTTTTTCCGTTTGACCAAAGCAACAGGTGCGTATCTGGGAGCCATGCTGCCGCGCTTGTCGCATCCCGCCCGACATCGAGAATCGGCAAAGTCTCTGGCGTGTCATAAGAGGCGAGCGTCGAGCCGTCACTGCCTAACAGCCTTATCTGGTTGTTTTGCGCAATGAGAGCGCAGTTATCTGAAAAACTGATCGCAGTAGCCGAACCGAAGCCTGCAGGAACGGGCACCAGATTTCCTGGAACCCCATATAGTTTCTGCACGGGTAACGCCCCATAACGCACAAAACCTGAGAGAGGCGCACCGATTTGCGCGAACGCTTGAGCCGCAAACAGGACGAATAAAGATAAAACTGGCGCGTGATATTTCATTAAGTTCTCAACCCGGGCTACGGATGCCCAACGCTGATCGTGGGAGCGCCAATGCTGATCCCGGAGGACGCAGTTGTTCCGGATTTTCCTTCTTTCATGACGGCCAGCGCAGCGCCTGCGCCGGCAGCAGCCACCGCCAGCGCGATAATCCACTTCTTTTTGCTGTGACCGCTTGGCGCAGCACGATCGTTTGTGATGGAAAAGCCGGGTGCTTCTCCGGTTTCGGTCGAACTCGCGAGATGTCGGAGTGGAACATTAGCGTCGATGTCATCCGCATCCACGGCAGCGATGGGTTTCGGCGTGCTCCGCGGTGTTTCGGGACCGTCGTACTCCCCAACGGCCCGAGGTGGAGCGGAATGGGCAATCGCAGAGCGGTGCGCATCGAGGCTCTCGATCGTCACCCGTGGCATCCCCCCGCCTACCGCGACCGCGTCGGCTGCCGGCTGCGGATTCGGAGAAAGCTGACTTTGAATATGCTTCGGGGCGCTGACCGATGCTTGCGCGGAATTGTCACCCGCGGTGTTTAATGCAGGGGTAATCGTTTGTTCAAACATAAGGCCCGCGTGGAGACTTCCCTTGCTGGCCGTGATGCGAAGCGGTACTGGGCCGGCCCCGCTGCCCCACTGAATGTCGGACACACGAGCCTGGCCTGCAACGTCGGTGTAGATAGTTGCGGTGTACGTCCCGTCTCGAAACACTGCGGTGCTTCCAGACGTCGGCAGCCGAAACACCACGGCGGCGTTGGCGACTCTGGAGCCGGTCTCATCGGTTACTTCGACGGTTACGCCCTTGCCGGAAGCCTCGGAACCGGACAACGAATTGCCATCTTTTTCGACTACCCGAAGTTGTAAGGCCGGAGCGGATACAGGATCGCTTGCTAACCCCTGTGCCGGCATTTGGGCCAAAAGGGGCGAAATCGTCATTACAGGTACAAGCAGAGTGGAGAGAAGTGGGGACCAGAGTTTCAAAGGCGGCCTCTATATTGGAACGCGCAGACAATAAGGCTCTGCCTTTTCCGAAAGCGCGCTTAAAGCCGCGTAAAGTTAAACGAGCTGGATCAACAGAACAGTGACGTTGTCAGGTCCGCCGGCACTCTTTGCAGCTTCGATGAGATAGTGGCATTTCTCGGGCAGACTCTTCTCCGATTCGAGGGTGTCACTCAAGATTTTTTCGTTCAGCACTCCGTGAAGACCGTCGGAACAGAGCAGGAGTTGATCACCGACGCCCAATTTTACGACTCGGGAACAAATCCGAAGCTCTTCCGTGCTGCCTACCGCCATTGTTAGAACATGGCGCATAGGATGTTTCCTGAGCGCTTCGTCGCTCAAGCCTAAACGCGCTCCTACTTCTGCAACCCAGGTTTGATCTTCGGTAAGCAGAGATAGTTTGCCGCCCGATATCAGATACGCACGGCTGTCGCCGACACTTCCGATTTCGAACGAACTATCGTCGAGATTGCGGGCCACGAGGAGAGTCGTACCCATACCGTCCAGCTCAGGGCGGCTCTTGGCCGCTTCCCTAACCGCGCAATTCGCCTCGACGAAAGCTCGCCCCAATGCACCGGAGCCATCGCCGTCCTGCTCCAACAACAACTCGTAGATTCTCTCCGCACCCAGGTGCGAAGCAAATTCCCCGCCATTTGCGCCACCCATGCCGTCGGCCAGAATGAAGATTCCCGACTCAGAGTCGCTAATGAAATAATCCTCATTGTTGGGGCGAACGCAGCCAGGGTCCGACAACCCGAAAGCCTCAAGCATAAGGATCTCCGATTATACTCAGAGATCTTCCAGCCGCTCCTAAACTACGCATGGAATTGCCCTAAGAATACGTGTAAGGCTGAGCGGCAGTTCCCATGCCAAAACAGAGGTCATCGATAGTGGCCTGTCGGCCTGCCCAAAACCTCCCGTCGGTGCGCTCGCGGCTCTGAAACACCACATCTGTATTCGGAGCCGTGAGCCACGCCAGCGGCTCTCCAACCGGAGGCCCGGAAACCATGAGCAAAGCGATTGGAGGCTTCTGCTAACGAATTCGCGGCGACAGGTCACTACGAGTAGTAGGGCATGACCGAAATCTTTGCAGAATTTCTCTCGAGAGAGTACTCTTAGCCAGGTGAACATCCCGCTGTTACTTGCATGGGACTGGCCACAACTGCACCGGATTGGTCAAAGGTGATAATCGGATCATCGGGCCGTAAGCACACAGGAGAGAGGACTCGTATGGAAAACGCAAATACCCGGCGTGACTTTCTACAAACGTCTTTGCAGGTTTCGGCCGCGGCCGCAGTCTCTGCCGGAACTGCTCGTTCCAACGCACTGCCGGTTTCTGGCCCCGAACAATCCCTCGAATGGCGCAATAAACAGGAGGGAATGGCTTACCGCCGGCTTGGGCGTACCGGCCTGATGATCTCCGAGATTGTGTCCGGAGGCGATCCGATTCGATCCGGGAATTACCAGCACCTGAACCTCGCGCTCGAGATGGGGCTCAACTATCTCGACATGGCCCCGGCGTACGGCAATGGCGATTGTGAAATTGCATACGGCAAACTGCTGGCCGGGTCTGCCAAGCGCGACAAGGTTTTTCTTCAAACGAAGGTCAGCGCATTCACCGATCTTCGCAACCATATGTACCGGGACGTGTTCAATGGACTTCCGGCCGACAAGCAGAGCGCCATCATGGCCAGAGTCGATGAGATTAGCCGGACTAATCTGGCCGAAAAACCCGGCTATTTCCTTACATATTTTCCAGGCCAGCACGACCAATTTGCCGCAAGCTATTTAAGCAGCGCAATGAGGCCCGACTACGCCCACCTGGTAGAGGGCAGTCAGCGATTTCGCCAATGTATCGCCGAGTCGCTCGAAGGTAGCCTGAAACGCGTAGGTACCGACCACTTCGACCTGCTCATGTGCCCTCACGGGGCAAACACGGCAGAGGAGCTTGAAAATCCACATATATATGAGACTTTCCTGGAACTGAAGAAGCAGGGAAAAGTGCGCTTCCTCGGTGTGACGTCGCACAACGATTCGGCGGCGGTGCTTGCGAAGGCGACCGACCTCGGACACTTTGACGCCGTTCAAATGGCCTACAACGTGATCAACTGCGGGTATGTCGATCAGGCAATCCTTAACGCGGCGAGCCGGGATGTCGGAATGATCGCCATGAAGACAGCCCATGCAGTGGCCACCCACCATAAAGCCTTGCAGCCGGTCCCGCAGTGGCGGATTGACAAGCTTGACCGCATAATACCCGGAGATATGAAGCCTCCCCTCAAGGCTTATTTGTGGGTTTTGCAGAACCGATGTATCTCGGCGGTGAATTCCAACCTTTGGGACGAGACTTTCATAAAAGAAAACCTGGCCTTGGCGGGTAAGAAAGTACAATTTCAGTCGGCTTAGAGCTAAATAGGAGTGTGGCTTAAGACGTTCTGATGGTCATGGTTTGCTCGGTGACTTCTAAGACGCTAATCGTAGTTAATTTCATCTATCACCTTATACCCGCCCAACTTATCGGAAACGCAAAAACTCCCGGAAGGCTTCGTGGCGCTGAAAAAGTAGCAGGCGAAGCGCTCACCGGTCTCTAACATCTCGATCCATAGGCAATCAAAGCCGATCTTCCCCCGGTCTTGACGATTCTCACGCGCCAGGTCCGGGCGCGGCAACCGGGGTCTTTCACCCGTTCCATTGGGGGGAAAGCAGTCTTGAAGTGATCGCCCGAGATGGTAGGCGTTTTGAGAGGGTGGGTACCCGCGTCGTATCTACACAGCTCTAGTACTGTACCTTTGTAGCTACCGCTCGGTCCGACAACCTCTATACTCAAGATGTAGAACTGTTATTCGGTTTACTTCGCTCTGCACCAAAACAGTTTTGCAGGATAAAATAATGAGCTATTTCGGAGCACTGACGCCTCGCCATTTCGATGTGCTGCACGCTCTCGTGCAGAACTATATCGAAACTGGCGAACCTGTCGCTTCTCGGACGATCGCTCGAAAATATCCGATGAGTTCTGCCTCTATCCGGAACATGATGGCGGATCTCCTCGAAGAAGGATTTCTTTCGCAACCGCACACTTCGGCCGGACGAGTTCCTACGGAACGTGCATACCAGAGTTATGTAAAGACTCTGTTTGCGGGTCGGATGGTGCAGGCAGAACTCGATCGTCTTCACGTTGAGATCGAGCGAGCAGGCGGGGTAGAGGCTCGAATCGAGCGATCCTCCAAGTTGCTGACCGAAATAACCCGGAATTTTGGAATTGCGGCTGCGATTCCGACTGAAAACCAAACCCTGGATCAGGTCGAGCTCGTCTCGCTTCCTGACCGCCGCATCTTAATGGTTGTAATCACCCGTGACCGCATGGTCCGTCAAAAGGTGATCGAAGTTGAGGACGTGGTTCACCAGGATGAGCTGATCTCCATCCGAAACTACATCAACTACAACTTCGGCGGCTGGGTTCTGCCCAACATCCATCGAGAGCTCCGGAGGCGTTTCGAGCTTGATAGCGCCGCTTACGATGCGATTCTTCGTCGGGTGAACCTTCTCTACACCAAGGGGTTGCTCGATTTGAGCGCTGTTCCGGAGATACACTTCGACGGAGCGGAAAATCTGATTGGGCTCGACCTCCATCTGACACGCGAGCGTGCCCGGGAGCTCTTCCGTGCGCTCGAAGAGAAGAAACGGATCCTTCAATTGCTGGACAATTTCCTCGAGGGCCGGGATGGTGAGCCCGCTATCCAGGTTGGGCTTTCCGACATTCACCCCAGCATGAGCGAACTTTCCTTTATAGGAGTTCGATTCTCTCTACAAAATGGACTGAGAGCGCACGTAGCCGTTTTGGGTCCTATGCGTATGAACTACCATCGCGCCGTTTCCGCCGTGCTTCACGTTGGCCGCGCCATCAAGAGCGCCACCACTCAATAGATCTTCAAACCTCAAAAAAGCCACGCGCTGAAAAGACAAGACCTGCGTGATGGGTGTTTTGGAGCGCGGTTGCGCTGATGTTGTAGCCTAACGTTTTGAACCAGCTTTACTACGGCGACAATCTAGAGGTCTTGCGAGAGTGTATCAAGGATGAGAGCGTGGATCTCATCTATCTCGATCCTCCGTTCAATTCGAATGCTAACTACATGTAGGCCGAGTGTGCTCGGCAACTGCGTCCGTCACCTGCTTTAGTTCGGCGGTACTGAGTTGCCGGAGGTCAATCTTAAATTGGGCTAGTGTTTAAGCCCGCCAGCCACCATACTGTTGTTATGCAAAAGTGGGAATATCAAGTCTTCGCCAGCCACCTGGACCCGGCTGAACTCGTCCTTGTGCTGAACGAATCCGGACGTGAAGGGTGGGAGCTTGTGGCTATAGCTCGCATGACAGATTACTATCCGCCAGAGGTTATCGATCCCACAGCTGCCCCGGGCGAAACAGATGAAGTAATCCCTATAGAGGCCTTCCGGTACATCTTCAAGCGACCGCTGGAATAGCGTTAGCAAATCTATGCAACCTGCATTATCCGGTGCCGCCCTCAACGATTTCGGGCGCTAGGCATAGCTAAGATAAAAACTCGATAGCATTGGCTGCAACTCGTGAAGCTTCGAGCGCCAGCGATTGTTGCCTACTTCAAGGAAGACCGAGAACTGGAGTTTTGGCAGGCATCCCGGGTAGTTCTCAAACAGGTTCTTTTTGGGTGTGTACCGTAAATCCCCCATGCTCAAATTGAGCCGCTACGAGATTTGACGGTAAATCGAGTATGCGCGTATTTTGGTGGCAGGGCGGCTTACATGCACAGCCCCAGTGTAAAGAGGGAAACAGATGCCCTCGTACGTTTGTGGGACGGAATTTTTGTTTTCCAATTCCGGTAATGCGGCATCAACGCACCGGCCTTCGGCATGCATGATCCTTTGTCGCCATGGGTAGAGCAATGTCCGATAACCCTGAGCAGTTTGGCGCTTGTTTCGCCTGAGCTTGCTTTACGGTTAATTGAAACCGCAGGCGTGTCCCCTCCCGCAATCCTTCCATCTCAATTGGCGCTCGCGCGTTCCCATTTTCCCCATTCCCAAAGCTCCAGTCACAAGCCAAAAAGCTCAATGTTTTCGGGCCTTCGGAGCTCCAAACCCTTGACAAGCCCCCGTATCCTGAAAGCGAAAGTCTTATGGCATCCGAACAACAGCTCGCCGCCAACCGCGCCAACGCCCAACTCTCGACCGGCCCCACTTCGCCTGAAGGAAAAGCCAAAGTCTCCCATAACGCCCTCAAGACAGGGCTCACCGGCCGCACGATCCTCCTGCCCTCGGACGACGTCGCCGCCTACCAAGCCCACGTAGCGAGCTTTTTCGAGCAGTTTGCCCCCGAAACCGACGAAGAGAAGGATGAGCCCGCGGTTCTCAGCGAGGCGAAGACCCAAAAGGATGAGCCCGCGGTTCTCAGCGAGGCGAAGACCCAAATTCGACGTCTCACGCAATCGCTCGCCGATACGCAATGGCGTCTCGATCGTATTCCCGCCCTCGAAACCGGCATCTACGCCATCGGCCGCCGGGAATTCGCCGGGCACTTCGCCGACGAAACAGACGAGACCGTTCGCCGTGCCATGATCGAAGCGCAAATCCTGCTCACCTACCGCCGCGACTTGAATAACCTCTCCACTCAGGAAAGCCCGCCTGCGCCGCCAGTACGAAAAAGACGAGACCGAACTCAAACGTCTCATTGCCGAACGCGAAGCTGCCGCCAAAGCACGGGAAAAAGCTGAAAGGGACCGCTGGAAAAGCGCCATCGACCACTACCAAACCGCCGAAGAGTTCGGTGAGCCGTTCGACCCTGCCGAGATTGGCTTTGAATTTTCAACCGAAGAAATCGTCGGTCGTCTGAAGCAACAGAAGCTGCGTAACGCCATCGCCTGCGGCCGCTACTACGAATACAAGGCCAAAGGCTGGCTCAAACGCGCCTCCTGACGAAATGCTCACAAGCCACTCGGGGACGCCCCCGCTTAGCCCCGTCAGACGCCACAAACATGATCGCCCCCGGGACCATCCGGAAATTTGCCTGTTAGGCACCTAAGGTGCTCTAATATAGGTAGTGGGAAACCAAAGTGGGCGCAAGCCCACTTTTTTATTTGCTCCCCATGCTTGCGCGAGTTGGAATGGCGTTACCACAGAAATCAGAGATCGTTGACCGCGTTGCCTCGCTAGCCGAGCAAATCGCCGCAGGTACGCCTATCGAGATCGTCGAAGTGCAGCTGAAGGGGGCCGGAAAGGCACGCTTGCTGCGCATTTACATTGATAAACCCGGCGGTGTAACTCACGGAGACTGTCAAACGATCTCGGAGCGCCTCGGAAAGCTGCTGGATGAAACGGAAACGTTACCGGACGACAGCTATACTCTCGAGGTCAGTTCTCCAGGCGTTGACCGGCGGCTTATCAAGCCTAGGGACTTCGAGCGAGTGTTGGGCCAGAAGGTCAAGCTCTCTCTTCACAATCCTGTCGCCGGTCAAATGCGTCTGGACGGCAAACTTCAAGGGATTTCGGGCGGCATTCTTGAGATTCAAGCACTTACAGGCGAGATGCTGCAAATTCCACTCGATCAGATCCAAAAAGCAAATCTGAAGTTTGAGTGGTAGGCCGTCTCACTCGTTAACCGCCGCCAGAAGATTCAGTTTATTTGAGAGGTTTCAATTGGCTTCGATCTATCAATCCATCGAAATTTTAAGCAAAGAGAAGGGCATCGATCCTCAGATCGTCTTGGACGCTGTTAAAGACGCCATGCTGGCGGCGGCTCGCAAGCACTTTCGCTCACAGGAAGAGTTGCTTGCCGATTTGGATCCAAGTACAGGGAATATCCAGATCTACAGCCTCATGCAGGTGGTTGATGCAGTCGATAATCCGGCCCTTCAACTCAGTCTTTCCGCCGCAAAGAAGCACGACGCTAAAGCGGAAGTGGGTTCAATGGTCCGGGTAGCGAAGCCAACCGATACCCTTGGCCGAATCTCGGCCCAAACCGCAAAACAAGTTATTCTGCAGAAGGTTCGCGAAGCCGAGCGCGATAGCGTATTCTCAGAATTCCAGGGTCGATCCGGTGAGCTCGTGAATACGGTAATCAAACGGCTGGAAGGGCAAGACCTGATAGTCGAAATGGGCAAAACGGAAGCTCGGTTGCCCAAGAAAGAACAGTCCCGCGTAGAAACGTTCAGTGTCGGAGACCGTGTTCGCTGCGTAATCAAAGGTGTCGAGCGCGGCGGAAAGAATTCTGGCGTGATTGTCTCGCGGGCTGCGCCGGAGCTTGTGATGCGGCTCTTCGAGCAGGAAGTGCCGGAGATCTACGACAATACGGTTTCGATCAAAGCTTGCGCACGAGAAGCAGGAGAACGAACTAAAATTGCGGTATTCAGCCGGGATCGCGATGTCGACAGCGTTGGCGCTTGCGTAGGAATGAAGGGCATGCGGGTTCAGTCCATCATTCGAGAGTTGCGGGGCGAAAAGATCGATATCATCGAATACTCGGATGATCCGATTCAGTATGTGACCAAAGCTTTAAGCCCGGCGAAAATTTCCCGTGTAACGATCATGAATTCTGCGGATAAGCACATGGAAGTGGTGGTCGATGATTTACAACTCTCGCTGGCCATTGGCAAACGGGGCCAAAATGTGCGCCTGGCAGCAAAGTTGATCGGCTGGAAGATCGATATCAAGAGCGAAGAAGAGAAGCGTCGGGAGCTTGATTCGCGCATGGCCGATATGGTAATTTCAGGCGCTCCTGTTTCGATTCTGATCGACCACGGATTGTCCGAAGATATCGTCGAGATTCTTGTTTCGGCGGGCATTGGAACAGTCGAGCGTCTTGGTTCGATGACGCCGGAGGATCTCGAAGCAATTCCGGGGATCGATGAAGATATAGTTCAGAGGATTCAATCAATCGTGGTAGCCTTTTACGGACAGTACGACGAAAACGAGAGTGAGCAGGCTCCCGCAAGCGCGGAAGCTATAGAAGACGTTTTGGATGCGACCGGTAATGACTTCGCGGAAGCGGAGACGCCGAAGGCATTTGAAAGTATTCAAACCGGTGTTCTTGAGCGTGATTTGGCCACGCACGAGGGCGCCCAGGCGGAGGAAACAGACGAGGGCGAAGTGCTGGACCTCGGACGCGTGGAAGGATTGTCCGCTGCCCCTTCTGTGCTGCGCGGCGTTGTCGGATCCGGTGAAGGCGTGAACACGCCCGAATCTGATACGATTGAAAACGCGGATTAATTAGCCAAAAACTTGCTGTTTAAGGAGTTATCTCGCAGTCTCATCTATGAAGAAAATAAGAATCAACGAGCTGGCAAGGGAGCTTGAAGTGAAGCCCGGCGTTATCATCGAAATGCTGCCCATTCTGGGTGTGCAGGAGAAGAAGACGCACTCCAGTTCGGTAGATGAGGATGTCGCGCTCGAGCTGAAGCGTCGATTGGTTGGCTCGGGCTCGCCACTGAAATCCGAGAGGATCGATGACGGCGAACCGGAAGACCGGAACCACCTGCCCCATTCCGTTTCTGCCGACCAGAACGGCAGCGCATCCAGCGAAGGATTGGCTGCTATGGCCGGTTCGGCCGGTTTTGATGAGCCAATTGCGGCTCAGCCACTTCAGAGCCCCCGGGCTTTCCAGAAAGCGCCTCCAACCGAGCCTGCCCGGCCCATACGGTTACCGCTTCAGCCCCCGGTTCGTCCACTGTCCAGAGAAAGTGCTCCTTCTCTGCCTTTAATTCCGTCCAGCCCGAGGCCGACTCCAGTTGCCCCTGGGCCCCCTCCGGTCGAGCCGCCACCGTCGAGTCCTCCGGTTCCAACGAGCCTCGCGAGTACTTCGCCGGTTGCTGCGACTCCGGGTGTGCCTGAGCCTTCTGCTCCTGAAAGCGAAAGACCGGTACCCTCTTTTCGGCCTCTGCGTCCACCATTAACCGGTGGTGCCGGTGGGAGTGCATCTCCCACTGCTCATTCGCAACCGATGTCTCCGACCCAAGGTCCGGTGAACCGAAATGTGACGATCCCGGCCCGGCCGCTCCCGCCGCAATCTTCCCGAGTCGCACCTTCTACGCCGATTGCGCCACCAGCTGGTCCCAGGCAACCACTGCCTCCAGAGCCGGTCAAAACGTCGATTTCTGCCGAACGAACTCGTCCGGGATTCGCCTCCGACCTTCCTGCCCGGCCTGCTCCTTCGCAGATACGTCCACCGGCCCCCGTTCAGGCTAGTTCTCCGCGTCCCGTGCCGCCGACGCACGTCGTTGCCCCAGGTGCGCCGCCTTCTCCGTCTACAACAGCTTCCGCAGTGCCAGGAGCGCCCATCCCATCCCGTCCCTCTCCGCCAAGGCCGCCGAGCTCGGGACTTACACCGGGAGCTCCAATAGCGCCCCGTCCGGCTGGGACGCGTCCTCCATTGGCGGGTCAGCCGCAGGCCCGTCCGGTCATACCCCCGCGGCAGGATATTCTTCAGCGTCTCAATAAGCAACAAGTTCGGCCTGCATCGTCGGCTCCGCCCCCTATGCCGCGTCCGGGTGCGCCTGCTCGTCCGGCCTCCCCAGCTCCGGGTCAGCCCCTCTATCGAGGTCCTATTCGTCCAGGGCAGCCGCTTATGCGTGGACCTGGAGGACCGGCCGGTCCTGGGCAACCAGCTGGATTGCGCCGTCCGGGCGGTCTGCGTCCGATGCATCCTACGGCTTTGCGGCCCGAGCCGGTCACCCTGCCGACCGAGCAGCAACGGCGTCATCAAGCCAAGCCAGGCAGCCGGCAAGGGCCTCGTAAACGCGAGGAAGTCGAAGGTACACTCCGTGAACGAGTATCGAAACGGTTGGCCGTCGCTGAGCCGCCGCCTATTGATCGCGAGATCACCGTAGCCGAAGGCGTTACCGTCAAGGAACTATCGGAGAAGCTCGGCGTCAAGGCGAACTCCGTAATCAAAAAGCTGGTCGAAAAGAAGATTTTTGCGACCATCAATCAGACCCTCGATACCAAGCTGGCCGAAGAGCTAGCGCGTGAGTTTGGCGCCTCGACCAATAAGGTCAGTTACGAAGAGGAAGCAACCCAGGATGTCGAGCTGGCCGAGGATACGAGCACCCTCGTCCGACGCGCTCCGGTGGTCACCATCATGGGTCACGTCGACCATGGAAAGACTTCGCTTCTCGATGCTATTCGCCAAACCAACGTGGCCGGGCGCGAGGCGGGCGGTATTACGCAGCACATCGGGGCTTACCACGTTGAGAAAAACGGCCGAAAGATCGTTTTTATCGATACCCCGGGCCATCAAGCCTTTACTCGCATGCGGGCTCGCGGCGCCAAGATCACGGACATCGTAGTACTCGTCGTTTCAGCAGATGACGGCGTAATGCCGCAGACCCTGGAAGCGATCGACCACGCGAAAGCCGCCGGCGTGCCGATCTTGGTCGCGATTAACAAGATCGACAAACCGGACTCCCAGCCGGATCGCGTAAAACAGCAGCTTTCCGATCGCGGTCTCCTCGCAGAGGACTGGGGCGGCGATGTTGTCATGGTTCCTGTTTCGGCTAAGACCGGGCAGAACCTGGATTTACTGCTCGAGATGCTCCTCCTTGTAGCGGATATCCAAGATCTCAAAGCGAATCCGTCCCGCCCGGCCCTCGGAACCGTTCTGGACGCGAAACTCGACAAAGGACGTGGTCCGGTTGCCACCATGCTCGTGCGCAATGGAACACTCCGCGTAGGCGATTTCTTCATCTGCGGCGCTCTGTTCAGCAAAGTTCGCGCGATGTTTGACGATCGCGGCAACCCGGCGAAAGAAGCCGAGCCCTCTATGCCGGTCGAGGTAATCGGATTGGATAGCCTCCCGGAAGTCGGCGACAGCTTCCAAGTGGTATCCGACACCTCGAAGGCAAAGCAGATTGTCATCTATCGCGAGGCGAAAGCTCGCGATGCGGCTATGGCGAAAGGTGCCCGAGTGGCTACCCTCGCGTCGCTCAACCGGCAGTTCGCAGAAGGCGAGCTCAAAGATCTTAACTTGATTATCAAAGCTGACGTGGGCGGTACGGCAGAAGTTCTGTCGGACACCTTACAACAGCTTTCGAACGAAAAAGTACGCGTTCGTGTTCTGCGTTCCGGAGTCGGCGCTATCACGGAAGACGATGTGCTCCTGGGGTCCGCTTCGGAAGCAATCATTATCGGCTTCAATGTTCGGCCGGAGCGCAACGCACAGGCCACGGCGGATCAGCAGAAGGTTGATATTCGGCTGCACAGCATTATTTACGAACTGATTGACGAAGTTCAGCGTGCAATGACGGGGCTTTTGGAACCGGTTTTCAAGGAAACTGTCCAGGGCCATGCCGAAGTGCGCGAGACTTTCAAGATCAGCAAGATCGGTACCGTTGCCGGTTGTTACGTGGCCGATGGCTTGGTTCGCAGGGACAGCCAAATCCGGGTAATGCGCGGTAAGGAATTGATCCACACCGGTCGAATCGAGGCTCTCAAGCGCTTCAAGAACGATGCTAGCGAGGTAAAAAACGGCGTCGAATGCGGTATCTCGCTTGCCCACTTCAATAACATCGAAGTGGGAGACATCCTCGAAGCGTTCACGATGGAGAAGATAGCTCCCGAAATGCCGGTCGCTCAATAATCCTGAGCGATAACCGCACTCAATGCCGTCGATCGGAGTTCTGACGCTCGACATTCACGTCGAGCATTCGCACTCCCTCAAAGAGAAGCGCCACGTGGTCAAAAGCTTAAAGGATCGACTGCGCGAGCGGTTCAATGTCTCAGTAGCCGAGATTGAAGGTTTAGATTCCTGGCAACACTCGGTCCTTGCGGCTGTAACGATTTCGAAGGACCGTGTGCATGCGGAGCAAGTACTGCAGGCAGTCGAATCCTTCTCGGCCGGGCAGCTGGGAAGCGCTTTAACGGGCACGAATACGGAATGGATTTGAACGCGGATGTTCATCTCCTTGTGCTCAGATCGTACACTCAGAGTGGAGGCCGAAATGGATAGCCACCGCGCTCAGCGTGTATCGGAAGCGTTGCGTGAGGAACTCGGTGAAATGATCGAATACGAGCTTTCTGATCCAAGAGTAAACGGCGCGACAGTAACCGAAGTCCTGGTTTCACCGGACATGAAGCACGCTCAGGTTCGTCTGCATGTATCCGACAGTGCGACGCAGCAAAAGGAAATGTTACACGCGCTGGAAGGAGCTCGGAACTTCCTGCGCCGCCAATTAGCCGAACGGCTCAGCTTGTACCGAGTGCCCGATCTCCATTTTGAAGCGGATGTCTCGACGGACACGAAAGCCAGACTCGAACACCTGCTTAAGCGCGTCCGGCGCGGTCGTCCTCGCGACGAAGGACCGGCTCAAAGCTAGTCATTTCCCGCCCGTAAGGATACACTCTACATAATCGGGGGCTAACCTTGTTTATCGGCACGTACTTATCGAAATTTTCGGAGGCTTTACGCGGGTTCCCCCGGTAAGTGGTAGATTCTTAGACGCCTGTCGCCGTCGTTCCACGGATTTTCGGCCTGTCTGGTTTATGCGCCAAGCCGGTCGATACTTGAAGCCTTACCGCGATATTAGATCAAAACATTCGATTTTGGAAATCTGCAAACGGCCGGATCTCGCAGCTGAAGTGACTTTGCAGCCTATCGAAATTCTCGACGTGGACGCAGCCATCATCTTTGCCGATCTGCTTCTGCCGATCGAGCCGATGGGCCTAAAACTCGAGTTCGTGGCGGGCGAAGGTCCTCATATCGAAAATGCGATCACCGAGCCCGAAGACATAGACGAGCTCTCAACCAGCCGAACTGACGATCTTGCCTATGTAAGCGAGGCCATCAAGAAAGTAACCGAGGCGCTTGCCGGGAAAGTTCCGGTGGTCGGATTTGTGGGAGCTCCCTTTACTCTTGCCAGTTACATGATCGAAGGAGGGCCCTCCAAGACATTCTTGAAAACTAAGAAGTTAATGTTCGGGAATGAAACCATGTGGCGGCGGCTTATGGGTAAGCTCGTCGACGTTCTCGGCGATTTCGCCCGGATGCAGGTTGGCGCGGGGGCCCGTGCATTACAGGTGTTCGATAGCTGGGTCGGCGCCCTAAGCCCCGACGACTATGTGCATTATGTACAACCATATTCCCGGGCGTTGATCGAGCGAGTTCGTTCGGCAGGAGTGCCGGTTATCCACTTTGGTACCGGGGCCGGCGGATTCTTCCGCGAACTCCACGCGGCTGGTGGGGATGTTTTGGGCGTGGACTGGCGAATTAATATCGATCAGGCCTGGATGGACATCGGCTACCGGTCGGCTATACAAGGTAATCTCGATCCAGTTGCACTGTTTGCCCCTCTGCCGGAATTGCGAACGAAGGTCATCGATTTACTTCGCCGAACCGGAACTCGCCCAGGACATATTGTGAATCTTGGCCACGGCATTCTGCCCGAAACACCCGTCGAGAATGTAAAAGCAGTGGTCGAAATTGTCCGCGAGTTTTCCACGGCAAAGTGAGCTTAGCCGAAGCGATCATAATCGGGGGTGGTGTTTCCGGATTATCGGCGGCCTATTTCCTAGGCAGTCTTGGTATCCGATCGGTTCTCATCGAAAAATCAAACCGGCTGGGGGGTCTGATCAAGACCGATTACCTAGAGGGCTGCCGTCTGGAAGCGGGCCCGGACAGCTACATAGCCACAAAACCTTCCGTAGCGGAGTTGGCGAAGGAACTAGGCGATTTAGGGGACCAGATCATCAGTTCGAACGATGCGGCGAGACGCGTTTATATCGTGCGCTCCGGCAAACTCGTCCCATTACCGCAGGGCATGGTGATGATGGCTCCGGCTAAATGGCCAGCGGTGATGCAGTCACCGCTATTCAGCGTCGACACAAAGCTCCGTTTCATTGCGGAGACAATGGCTAAACCCCGCAAGCGCGAAACAGATATTTCGGTCGGTGAATTGGTAGCCGATCACTTCGGGAACGAAGTTCTCGAATACGTTGCGGATCCTCTATTAGCAGGTGTCTACGGCGGAAGTGCGGCAACGCTCAGCGCCGGGGCGGTGCTGCCCCGCTTCCTTGGATACGAAGAACAGTTCGGAAGCCTGATCAGGGGAGTCCGCAAGGATTTCCAAACGGGACCAAAAGGTCTTTTCCGTTCGTTTCGTGACGGGATGCAATCGCTGACCGATGCGCTTGCCGGTTCCATTCAAGACTCGACCTCGCTCGTTCACGGACAAGCGGTCTCGGTGCGCCGAACACGCGGGGAATGGCAAGTGAGTGTCGGAGACGAGCAACTCAAGGCGACCCACCTGATCTGCGCGTGCCCAACCTACGTTTGTGGAACACTGTTCGAAGAGAGTGCCCCCTTGCTTGCGGCACAACTGGCCGCCATTCCTTATTCATCCGCAATTCTAGTGACAATGGTGTACGAGGCGGCCGGCATCGAGCACTCGTTGAACGGATTTGGTTTCTTAGTTCCGCAAAAAGAACGCCGGACAATCGCTGCAGCGACCTGGATCAACACTAAGTTTCCGCAACGTATAAAAGATGGTTTGGCAGCTATACGGGTTTTCATTGTGGCGGAAGAGGCCCTTCGGCTGCTTAGCGCATCGGACCAGGAAATCATGGAACTGGCAGCGGCAGATCTCAAGCGCCTGATGGGTATCGCCGCTCAGCCGCGATTTTCTAAACTCTATCGTTGGGCTGATTCGATGCCCCAATACATAGTAGGCCACGGGGCACGGCAGCAAAGTATTAAGCAAGAACTGTCAGCCTTGCCGAACTTACATCTCGTCGGGAACGCCTATGACGGCGTGGGCATTCCCGATTGCATTCGTTTAACGAAACAAGCCGCTATGGACATCTCCCAAATTAAAAGCTGCTAAGGTCTGTTTCATTCGCACCCCAGCAACGTCAAACGGGTGCGACATTAACGTCGGCAGAGATTAACAAGAAAGACGTTTGAGGAGTCCAAGATGAAACTTTTAACAGGAATGGTTGCAGCAGTGTTGGCTGTAACTCCAGTTTTTGCTCAGAAGACGGCAGCCGCTCGGCTGCAGGCTGCGACAGAAGACTTGCACGAAATGATGAATGCATCGGATAAGGGCATCCCTCAAGACCTGCTGAATAAAGCCACGTGTGTTGTGGTCATCCCGAATTTGAAAAAAGGCGGGTTCATTGTAGGAGCCGAATATGGAAAGGGGTTTTTCACCTGCCGTAAGGAAAACGGTGTAGGCTGGAGTGCTCCCGGGTCGCTGCGTATCACGGGCGGCAAATTCGGCTTACTCATCGGCGGCGCGGAGACCGATCTGACCATGCTGGTTATGAACAAGAGCGGCATGGAACATATGCTGAGCGATAAAACTCAGATCGGTGGCGAGCTCTCGGCAGCTGCTGGTCCCGTGGGACGCGATTCTTCCGCAATGACGGACGCAGAGCTACATGCCGAAATCCTCACCTACTCGCGCCAGCGCGGGATTTTTGGCGGCATCGATCTAACAGGCGCTGCTGTGACCGATGATAAGGAGTCTAATAGAGAGCTCTACGGTAAAGACATTAGCAACAAGGAAATCGTAGAAGGCGGCGTGCCGGTTCCGGCGCAAGCCAAGACGTTTATCCACGCCTTGGACCGAGAATCTTCCCGCAAGTAACCCCATTTATCGAATCACCTCAAGGCCATCTCTTTGTTCGGAAAGAGGTGGCCTTTTTACTTTCAGTCACGTCCAAAAGGAGGCGAGAGACAATACTGGTTTGAAACAGAAATCGGAAAAGATTCGATTGGCTTTAGTGTTTGGGGGCCGGTCGGGGGAACATGAGGTATCGGTCCGTTCTGCTGAATCGGTAAAACAAGCTCTCGATCCCGACAAGTATCGGGTTTCGGAGTTCCTAATCGACAAAGAGGGGAGATGGAGTCCGAAGCCGATCCTTCCAGAGCCTGGAGCTAATGCAGAGATAGATGTTGTATTTCCCCTGCTTCATGGAACCTTTGGCGAAGACGGCACTGTTCAAGGCCTTTTAGAGCTGGCGGAATTGCCTTACGTGGGCGCTGGTGTATTAGCCTCGGCAGTGTCGATGGACAAAGATGTCAGCAAGCGGCTTTGCCGAGATGCGGGGCTGCCGGTTGTTCCTTATATGGTTCTTCTCAGGGGCTCTTTTAACCCTTCGACCCTCGATCTTCCATTTGACTTTCCCGTTTTCGTCAAACCTGCGAACTTGGGCTCCTCGGTCGGGATCAGCAAAGCGAAAACGCGCGAAGACTTGCAGTGTGCGTTAGAAACGGCGGCGCACTACGATCGTAAGATTCTCATCGAACGGGGCATTCAAGGCCGCGAGTTCGAGTGCGCAGTGTTGGGGGGTGACAGGCCCAGAGCTTCCGTTCCGTGTGAAATCTTGCCATCGCAAGATTTCTACACATACGACGACAAATATCTGCTAAACCGCGCACGGATCGATCTACCGCCCGACTTGAATCCCGAACAGGTTAGTAAGATGCAGTGTCTCGCACTCAGAGCTTTCGAAGCGTTGGAGTGCGAGGGAATGGCCCGGGTAGATTTCCTGATGGACGGCGCCTCCGGGCACTTGTATATCAACGAAGTGAACACCCTTCCTGGGTTCACTTCGATTAGCATGTTTCCGAAGATGTGGGAGTATTCGGGCGTGTCCTATTCAGAACTTTTAGATACTCTCGTTGGTGATGCGCTGAAACGAACTGACCTGCGTAGGAAAACACAATATACTCGATGACGGGTTTGCGTTCTATAAGCGCCTGCCGATGGATTCTCGGGGTTGCGCTCTCCTTTGTTCTCAGTGCGCAGACTGCTCCAGCGGACCATCAAAGTTCATCGAGCAGACCAGCAAAAGCCGTTCCTGTTCGCGATGGCCAGGATGACCCTGCGTCCGATCTTACGCCCGCTCTGCGGCAGTTTATCAACGTCCTATCAACCGTTCAGTCGCAGGGAGCCGACCCCAAGCCGATCGATGCGTTGATCTACGGTGGTGCGATTCCGTCCATGTTGCGCGAGTTGGATCCGCATACTCAGTTTTTCGATCCAAGTCAATTTCAGCAATTAAAAGAGATGGAAGACTCCGAACAGAAAGGATTCGGCAGTATCGTTTCCGTTTTGCCCGGGCAAGTTATCTTCCTGCAGACCCTGCCAGGCACTCCTTCGAACAAAGCGGGAATTCAGGCCGGCGATGAATTAGTTGCTGTAAATAACATCGCTATTCGTGCTCTAGAGCCCGAGCAAATCGTACAGCTTCTCACAGAAGCGAGACAGCAGCGAGTTCAGATTTATATCCGACGGCAGGGCGCCGTGCGTCCTCTCGAATTTACGCTCACTCCGGAACTGGTCGATGCACCGAGCGTAGATCGTGCATATATGCTGCAGCCCGGCGTTGGATACATTCGCATAGCGAGCTGGGATCTGCAAACCGCAAAGCAACTTAGCGAGGCCATCACAAAACTCGGTGGTAGTTCGCTAACCGGTTTAGTATTGGACCTTCGAAACAATCCCGGAGGTGTAGTGAAGGCCGCGCTGGATGTCTCCGCTATGTTCCTAATGCCTGGGCAGCGCATACTCACGGCCAAGGGGCGGTCAAGTGATCCACAGACGGCCGACGTCCCAAAAGGTGCAAAGCCCTATCATTTTGCATTAGCGATTCTCATCAACGAAAAAACGGCGAGTGCGTCGGAGATCTTCTCCGGAGCACTACAGGATCATGATCGAGCCATCATTGTGGGTTTGCCGAGTTACGGAAAGGGACTCGTCCAGAGCGTACTTCCACTCTCCGATGGCGCGGGTCTGGCTATTACGACTGCGTTCTATTACACCCCCAGTGGACGATCGATTCAACACCCGCTTCGAGACTCGGCACTTTCCGAGACGTTCAGCGACAAGCCGAAAGCGAATGCTCCAACATACAAAACGGACTTAGGGCGCGTGGTTACCGGAGGCGGCGGAATTCAACCGGACATTCGCGTAAATCCCGAGGCGATGACGCGACTCGAAACGGTGCTGGATGCAAGCGGCGTGCTTACATCGTTTGCCACCAGCTATATCTCGGCGCACTCCCCTTTACCCGATCCTCTCGAGATTACGGCAGAGACGCTCGATGAACTAAAAGTTTACTTATCGGGGCGATCCATTCAACCGAGTGTTGCGGAATGGAGTGTCGAGCGGGCCTGGATCAGCAGGCGCCTCAAAGAGGAGATCGTCACCCAGGCTCAAGGAGTGGCTAAGGGCGAGGAGGTCCAGGCAAAAAGAGATCCCCAGATACAGGCCGCTTTGAAAGCCATTCGCGAAAATCCGCTCTTCGCGAATGCCGCAATGAAATAGGGTTTAGCTTCTTCGGTAGTCGCCGCGGCTGAAGTATTTTTCGAGCCAGATGTATAGACAAATAAATAGATACCGGCTGCCCATCTCTTTGATCTTGAGCTTGGGTGTGCCGGTACGCCGGTTGCGCCAGGTTATCGGAATGACCGTCCAGCTATAACCTCGAACAATCGCTTTTAAAGGGATTTCGACGGTTAAGTTGAAGTGCGGCGACAACAACGGCCTACAGCCGTCGATAACGGTTTTTCGGTAAGCCTTAAATGCGTTCGTAGTATCGTTCAAACGAATGCGAAACATCACCCGGATAAAAAAGTTCGCGAGCCGATTCACGCGCATTTTGATCCAGGGATAGTCGATCACTCCCCCGCCTTTGATGAAACGCGACCCAAAGACAGCATCCCAGCCTTCGTTCAGTAAATGCCAGTAGCGGACGACGTCCCTTGCGTCGTCCGATTCATCCGCCATCATGATGGTTACAGCGTCGCCGCGCATATGGTCGAGCCCGCAGATGATTGCCCGGCCAAAACCGTGCAGGCCACTATTTTGAATGGGCTTTAACGTTGGGACACGGGCGCAAGTGTCCTGAAGTTGTTCCCACGTGGAGTCTGAACTTCCATCGTCCACGACAATTATTTCGTGCGGCACCTTCTGCAGTCTCAACTCTACATACAGGTGCTCGACTGTAGAGGCGATGCAGCCTTCTTCATCTCGCGCCGGCATCACGATACTGAATAACTGGAGCGGCTTGCGATTGGGATCCGGTGCCGGCGACCTCATACGGCGCGGCAGCGAGCCAGCCAGTCCGGATGGCTGCGAACATGCGCTTCGATCTCTTCAAGAATCATGTTGAGAGACCGCTTGGGGTGCCAATTGAAATTAGCGGCGGCACGAGAGTAGTCCATCACCAGCCAGGGAATGTCGAAGGGCCGAGGGCGGATATCCGGTTGTGGATCATGTTGTCCAAATCTTTGGTTGCACCACTCGGTAAGCTGGGCGAGCGACATCGCGTTGCTAGCGCCGCCTGCAACATTGTAAATAGCGTCTTCCGGCGGCGTTCGCTGCATTTGAGAGATTATCAAATCGCTGAGGTCGTCCGGATGAAAGGCGTCTCTTACCTGATATCCATGGCCTCCGAAACCGATATAGCGTAAGGGTCGTCTGGAGGCATGGGCATGCAGCCAATAGGAAAAGATGCCTTGCTCGGCCGTACCGAACTGGCCCGCGCCCGCCAGCACTCCACACCGGTCGATCCAGACGGGGAAGCCGAAGGCCAGGCCGTATTCGATGGCCATGATCTCGGAGGAGAGCTTAGTCGCTCCATAAAGAGAGATCGGCTGTTTAACGGAAAATTGCTCCGTGATGCCCGCCGCAGTGACTCCAGGCTCGAGCGCGGCGTTTTCGTCTAGAGTAAAAGCGTTGGTTTCAGAACGGACAGGCAATGCCGCCAGGCTTCGCACCGAATAGACTCGGCTTGTACTTAAAAGCACCAAACCCGCTTTGTGCTCGCGGCAGTATTCCAGAATGTTGAGTGTTCCGGCCAGGTTGTGCTCGGAGAGTTGCCTGGGACTGGATCGCCCGTCTACGCCCGCCAGCACACTGGGATGCGCAGCAGCGTCGATAACCCAATCGCACGCGGGCAGCGACTCGACGTCGCTTCGCATTCTCAAATCCCCGTGGAAATAACTTACACCGCGTTCCGCCAGCTTTTCCCGATTGCTTTCCGAACCCGGCCTCAGAAGATTATCGATGCCAAGAATCTCGACACCCGAAATGCGCTCGAGGAAAGCCTTCGCCAATCGACTGCCGACGAAACCGCAGATCCCGGTAATCAGGATCTTCATTTAACAAGCGCCGGCTGCTACGAGACAGGACTCCTTACGCTGTCTCTGCCACGACTCGGTAATTTCACGAAAAACATCGCGCAAAGATCGCGTGATAGCCCAGCTTGGGTAGTGCTGCTTCATCTTCCGAAGGTCGCTGTAGTAGCAGATGTGATCGCCGATCCGATTCTGCTCGACGTAGGTGTATCGTTGAGGCTTGCCTGTAAATTCCTCTACCATCTGGAAGGCTTCAAGGATGGAGCAGGAGTTTTCCTTTCCGCCTCCGATGTTATACACTTCGCCCGAACGCGGAGCTTGGCAGAAAGCCACGATAAAGTTGGCGACATCTTCGGAATGGATGTTGTCTCGTACTTGCTTCCCTTTGTAGCCGAATACCTTGTATTCCCGCTCTTCGACGTTGCATTTTACGAGATAGCTCAAAAAGCCGTGAAGCTCAACTCCCGAGTGGTTCGGCCCGGTGAGACAGCCGCCCCGCAAGCAGCAAGTCGGCATGCCAAAGTATCGGCCATACTCCTGAACCATGACATCGGCCGCAACTTTCGAGGCGCCGAAGACGGAATGCTTTGATTGATCGATGGAGTACGTCTCTGGAATCCCATGCTCGTACTCGGGGTCAGCGTAATCCCATCGGGTTTCTAACTCTCGAAGTTCGATGCTATTCGGACGGTCACCGTACACCTTGTTTGTAGACATGTGCACGAAAGGCGCCTCGGGACAGGAGCGGCGAGCCGCTTCCAGAAAGTTCAAAGTGCCTACCGCATTCGTGTCGAAATCGTCGAAGGGAATTGCGGCCGCTCGATCATGCGAAGGCTGGGCCGCCGTATGGACAATCGCATCCGGTCTAATTTCGGCCACGAGCTCCAGGACACTCTTCCGGTCACGTATATCGATGTCAAAGTGACTGTATTCTTTGATTTCAGAGCGAAGTCGTTGAAGAGAGCGGCGCGTATCTCCTTCTGGACCGAAGAAAACAGATCGTTCGTTGTTATCGATCCCAAAGATATTAAATTCACGGTCCGCTAAATGAAGACAGACCTCCGAACCAATGAGGCCGCAAGAGCCTGTTACAAGAGCTTTCTTCGCCACTAAAAAGGAGTTTAACGCAAAAGCGGTTCTGGGACGAAAATCCGGAACAAAGGCAAGCTGCAGCGCTGGGTGCGGCACGTGAGCTGGTCGGCGCGCCAGGTATGGCTGAACCTCAGCGGGCACAAGTGGCTGTGCCGGAGCTGTGACAAGCAGTTCTGTGAGCGTTTTCCCGGCCTGCTTAAGGGACAGCGGGCCACCGAAGCGTTTCGGGCCAAGGTGTTTCAGGACCACTGGGACGGCATCAACCGCAGGCGCGTAGCCGAACGCGAACACATCGCCAGCGCCACCGTGGAGCGCTACTGCCAGCACTTCCTACGGCGCTTGGCGGCGGAGCGCTCAGGCGCTCCATGCCCGCAAGTGTTGGGGATAGACGAACATTTCTTCAGTCGCAAGCACGGCTACGCAACCACCTTCTGCGATCTGAAGAATCGCAAGGTATACGATGTCGTGCTAGGCCGCAGTGAAGCTTCGCTGGAAGGCTATCTGGCACGACTGGAGGGCAAACATCTCGTCCAGGTCGTCTGTATGGACCTGGCCACCAGCTATCGCGCACTCGCGCGCAAGCATTTCCCGCAGGCGCGCATCGTAGCCGACCGCTTTCACGTCATTCGCACCGTGACTCATCATTTCCTGGCGTGCTGGAAGGACATCGACCCGGTCGGATCCAAGAACCGCGGCTTGCTTTCCCTGATGCGGCGTCATCGCCATAACCTCACCCCGCAGCAGCACGACCGCCTCTCCGCCTACCTCCGGGACAAACCGGCGCTGGAGGCGATTTACTGCTTTAAACAGCGGCTCTGTTATTCGTTGCTGGAAAAAAGCTGCAACCAGAGACGTTGCCACAAGCTGGCCCATCGCTTCCTGCGGGACATCGCGGCCCTGCGTTGTTGCGGGTTCGCGCCCCTGGTGGCGCTCGGCCATACCTTGCACGCCTGGAGAGAAGAGATCGCCACCATGTGGCGCTTCACCCGCAATAACGCCATCACCGAAGGGTTTCACAACAAAATGGAGGTGCTTTCCCGTCAAGCTTACGGCTTTAGAAACTTTCAAAACTACAGATTGAGAGTTAGGGTACTGTGTTCTTAATCGGCTTTCTTTCGAGGGTGCCCCCAACTTCGGTGTAGAGCCCGAAAATCCCACAATGGTCGGGCCGCCGGGATTTGAACCCGGGACCTCTTGCACCCCAAGCAAGCGCGCTAGCCAGGCTGCGCCACGGCCCGAAGACCCCAGTTTAGCGTACGAACCGATTCGATCGCGGCCAGTCCGGTTAGACTGAAACCATGTCGAAACGCCTGTGGCTATTTGCCTTACTCGCAGGAGCAAATATCATCGCGCAGAGTTCGCAGATCTCTCAGGATCAGATCTCGCAGGACAAGATGCGAGCCGACGTGAAATACCTGGCCAGCGATGAACTCGAAGGACGAGGGGTCGGAACGAAAGGTGAAAGGCTGGCGACCGACTACCTCGCCGCGCAGATGCGGTCCGCCGCCGTCAAACCTGCCGGAGACAACGGCAGCTACTTCCAGCGCGTTCCCCTCGTGGGCTCGTTGACGTCACCCGATGCCAGTTTGAAAGTTGTTGGTCAGGGCGATACGTATTCCTTTGCATTCTCAAAAGATTTTGTCGGTACCGCGTTTTCCCAAGTCGCCCAAAACGATTTTGACAGTGAAGCTGTTTTCGTAGGCCACGGCATCTCTGCCCCCGAGTTTGGCTGGGACGACTATAAGGGCCAGGATGTTCGCGGCAAAGTACTGGTGTATTTTACGAACGAACCGCCTTCGAACGACCCCAAGTTTTTCGGAGGCCGTGCACTTACTTACTACGGTCGATGGACTTATAAGTTCGAAGAGGCCGCCCGGCGAGGAGCGGTCGCCGCGTTGATCATTCACACAACTCCGACGGCGGGCTATGGTTGGGGCGTAGTAAACGGATCTTTCAGCCGGGAAATGCCCGAGTTGAAGTTAGAGCCCGGGCAAAATGGTTTGAAGCTTGCGGCCTGGCTTACTCAAGACGCGGGAGCCCGGTTGGCAAAAGCGACCGGTAAGTCCCTCGACCAGCTTTTGAGCATGGCCAACGAAAAGTCCTTCCGTCCAATGCCCCTGGGCGTGCATATTGTGGGTCACATACCCGTAAAGTTGCGCCAGATTGAGAGCCGGAATGTTGTTGGGCGGGTGGATGGCTCAGATCCACAATTGAAGTCGCAAGCTGTCCTTTACAGCGCCCACTGGGACCATCTCGGCATCAGTACGCCCGTTAACGGAGACAAAATCTACAACGGAGCCGTGGACAACGCCACGGGCTGCGCCGTCGTCTTGGAACTGGCTCGGGCTTGGGCGTCCTTGCCTCAAAAGCCGAAGCGAAGCGCACTTTTTCTGTTTGTGACCGCGGAGGAATCGGGTCTGCTCGGCTCCGAGTACTATGGCCAGCATCCGGAAATACCTGCTGGTCAGACGGCCGTAAACATCAACTACGACGCTCTATACCCGTTTGGGAAAACGCGCGACGTTCTGGTAGAGGGCGCCGAGAGAACCACTTTTTGGCCGATTGTTGAACGTGATGCGAAAAGCATGAATCTGGATATAGCTTCGGATCCAACGCCCGAACAGGGTCATTACTATCGCTCGGATCACTTCTCATTGGCTCGCGTGGGTGTTCCTGCTTTCAGCGTTGCACAAGGGAACACCTATATCGGCAAACCCGCGGACTTTGGCAAAACGATATTCGAACAGTACAACGAGGAGCATTATCATCGGCCATCCGACGAGTATCACGACGACTGGGACTTCGCCGGTATGCAGCAGATGGCCGAGTTTGGATTCAAGCTCGGCATTGATGCAGCCAACGCTGAAAGGCTTCCAACCTGGAATCCAGGCGACGAGTTTCTAGCAGCTCGTGTGAAAACCGAAAGCTCGAGCAAACGCTAGCGCAGTCGTTTGGCCGCCCGCTCCGCGTTGACAGCCGAACCGATCGTTGCAACGTTCTCGCCGCCGGGTACGACCTCTAGCGAATAACCCTGCAGCGGACTGAGTCTCACCATTTCCTGCACATATTCGCTTAGCAAGTTGACGTTCAGGAAACGCGCATTAAACCCAGTGACGAAAAATTTGCCTGGCCCATCGAGATGGATACTGGTCGCAGTAGCGGCCGCAAGGGCGCGATGCCAGAGCTTCGCGAATTCTACGCAGCGCGCTTCACCAGAGGCCGCAGCGGCAAAGACTTCGTCAGGCTCCAGATCCATAAACCGCAGCCGCATTGCACGATGTCCCATGATGCCTTCCAGGTGTCCCTTGCCTCCACAGCCGCAAAAGTGCTCTTTGGGATCTAGCGTCACAACTGAGTGGCCCGCCTCCCAAATCCCGTTATTCGACGGATAACGGCCGTATCCGATACCTGTTCCAAGAGTCCAAACCCGGATAAGCCGGTCGAGATGGCCGCGCGTTGCCGCCATTCCCGCAGCCATTACGTCAGCATCATTAAAGATCGCTACCGGAGTTTTTCCGAACAGCGGTTCAATAGCTTGGGCAATCAGATCGCTCATTTGCATGCCCTTCAGCTGAACCAGATTGGGCGAGTCCTCCACCCTTCCATTCCGAATAATGCCGGGCATTCCGACACCGATGTGCGAAGGAGCTTCCTTACAGTTCAGCTGCTCGATCTCACTCACTATTCGTTGAATAATCATCTCAGCCGGAACGCCCTGCAAAGAGTCAGAGATTGTAAGGTCTGAGGGTGAAAGCCGGAGCGGTCCTGTCAATTCGTTGTTTGAAACAGTACCTACCGTAATTCTTTCCGTGATGACGACGCCTATGCCGTATGCCATATCGATTCCGTCGCTAGTAGCGAGATAACTTGTTCAGTCCGTTAAATGCGGCCGCCTTGTAGCATTCGGCAAGTGTCGGGTAATTAAATACCGTGTCCACGAAGTAGTCCACCTTGCCTTTTAAAATAAGAACGGCTTGTCCGATGTGCAGTAACTCCGATGCGCCCTCGCCGATGATGTGAACACCGAGGAGATCCAATGTATCGCGGTGGAAAATCAATTTCAATCGCCCAGTAGTATCACCCCGGATTTGGCCGCGCGCGATCTCACGATAGTATGCCACTCCAACCTCGTAAGGAACATCTTCGTCCGTTAGTTGCTCTTCAGTCTTGCCTATAAAAGAGATCTCGGGAATGGTGTAAATTCCAAACGGAAAATAGCTTGGGTTAGACGAGAAAGGCTTATTGAACGCATGAGCCACCGCGATCCGTCCCTGCTCCATCGAAACCGACGCCAAGCTCGGGAACCCGATGACATCGCCTACAGCGTAAATGTGAGGCTGGGAAGTTTGATAGTTCTCGTTGACCGCGATCCTGCCGCGAGAATCGGCGGCGAGGCCCGCCGCGGACAGATTCAGTTCGTCCACATTGCCCTGCCGGCCAACCGCATACAGCAACGCATCCCCGGGAACCTTCTTATTGCTCTCGAGATACGCTACAACACCTTGGCCCGAAGCTGCGGTCGTTTCTTCGACGCCATGCACTTCCTCGTTAAGCCGCATCGTGACCCGGTGATCACGAAGATGATAGGAAAGCGCCTCGACAATTTCCGAGTCTGCGAATTCGAGGAGCCGCGGCCGCTTTTCGATCAATGTAACGCGCACCCCGAGGGTCGCGAACATGCAGGTGTACTCGACACCGATAACACCTCCGCCGACCACAAGCAGAGTCTTCGGAATGGCCGGCATCTCCAGAATCTGGTCGCTGTTAATGATCGTCCGCGCGTTAATCGGAACTTTCGGAGATGCAGCCGGTTTCGTGCCGGTTCCGATCACGATTTTTTCAGCGTGAGCTTCAGAAGCGCCCCTGGAGCCAGTCACCAGGACCGTGTTCGGATCCTTGAAGCTCGCCACACCGGTGAGCACCTCAATGCCATTTCTAGCAAGCTGTGCCTGGGTCACGTCGATTTCGGTTTTGATTACGTGCTGAACACGAAAAGCCAGGTCGGCCATCGTGATCTTTTCTTTGACCCGATAGCTTACGCCGTAGATGTTCTGATAGTTATAGCCGGAAAGATGTAAGACCGCTTCCCGCATGGTCTTGCTCGGAATCGTGCCGGTGTTGATGCACACGCCGCCGATTACCTCGCGCTGCTCAATCAGGGCTACCCGTTTGCCGCTCTTGGCGCCCTGAATCGCAGCGCGTTGGCCCGCTGGGCCAGAACCGATCACTACCAAATCATATTGAGACATAAGAGGCTATAGTTGGACTTCTCGGTGTAGTTAAGTCTCGTATCTTGGATTGCTATAAACAATCCGAGTATAGCTTCGCGTCAATAACGTCCTGCTCACGGCTGCGTTAACCCCATTTGCGCATCGAGGCTCGAGCGGCTGCTAACCTGTTCTTCCAAACGATCGCGAGTAGATCTTCTGAGCCGCGCAGAGATCGCGAATTCCGTGTTTGCCTCTTCTTTGCGATTCAGCTGAGCCAGAGTCTGAGCCCGTAGATAGTGGAGGCTTGCGCTTTGGCCATCGAGCTTATTGGCTTTATCCAGGACAGCAAGCGCTTTCCCGAGACGATGGTCCGCCTTGTAAAGTTTCGCCAATCCTATATAGGTACTGGCTAAAGAAGGATTCAGATTGGCGGCTTTGTTAAAGAAGGTCTCCGCGTCCGCTTGCTGTCCGAGCCTTGAGCAAGCCGTACCCAGCTCCTGGTAATTCAAAGCAAAGTCCGGCTCGTTCTGGGTGTCCATCAGGAATTCATTCTTCGCATGCAGGTAATCGCCGCCTGATGCATAGATTACACCCATGCTGTAGTGAACGAACGGCAACTTGGGATTGAGCCGCGCGGCTTCGCGCAACTCTCGCAGAGCGTCGGCATCTCTTTGGCGCAACAACCAAGCTCGTCCCATGAACAAGTGATACTCTGCCGAATTGCTTCCAACCTGATACATACGTTCGAGCGACTGCTTTTCGAGTTCTGTTTCGCCTGCTTTATTGGCCGCCAAAGCCAGAATGTAGAGGTAGGTCAACTTGCTGTTTTCGGATGCCCAGAGAGGCTTGAGGGCATCGACTGCCGCCGAGTACTTCTCTGTCGCAAACCAACAAAGCCCGACCAGATAACGCGCTTGAAAAGATGAAGGATCGCTCCGAAGCACCGCCTGAAACGGCTCAATCGCCGCCCCGAAGTTTTCCTGGTGGAAGTAAGCGAGACCTATATCGGTCTCAAGTCCTGGATTGCCGGGAGCGAGGTGTTCAGCGGCTTGGAATTGCTCGAGGGCCATTGTCCATTGCTTCCGCCTCATGTAAACCACGCCCAAGTTGGCCCGTGCCGGTACCGAACCCGGTTCCACTTTCAGTACTTCGCGGAAATCTGTTTCTGCAGCGGTCAATTCGCCTTTCGTCAGTGCCGTCTGGCCCTGAGCGAAGATAGCGCTGGCCTGCTCTGCCCTTTGTCCCGGTAGACCAGTGACCTCCCCGGCGCATAACATGACCCCGATCACGCCGACAGTCAGCCGGGAGCGTATCGCAACGAAGCGGATCTTCATCGCCTGCATGTGGCGAGGAGGGCTCTACGCATTCCTCAAATTCTCGATCAGATATTCCGCCGTCCGCAGTGTGAAAGCGAGGATCGAGATCGTGGTCGTTTTGTCCGTGCAGTTCGGAAACACACTCGCATCGCAGATGTAAAGATTCGGCACATCGTGCGTTTGCCCGAAACGGTTCGTAACGAACTTCTTCGGATCGTTTCCCATTCGAAGAGTCCCGGTTTCATGCAGGCTTGTACCCGGCATATCCGGTTCTGCAGCCGAACCCAGATATTCGCCCCCGCTTGCGCGAATTAGCTGTTCGCAAGCGTGCTTGCCGTGCTCCCACATCTGCAGCGTATTTCGATCCCACTTGAAATGAAGCCGTGCTGCCGGAATACCGTATGCATCTTTGACGTTTGGATCGATGTCGACGTAGTTCGCATCGCTTCGCTGTGTGGGGGCTTGAATGTAGAAGTCAACCGGGGTTGGATAACGCCGCTTGATCTCGCGCTTGTATTCGTGCCCGAATCCCTCGATCTGGTCGAAGTAGTGAGGGAACTCGCTGCAACCTCCGTCGGGATAAACCGAGTAGCCCCGGATAAATTTCTCTTCTCGCGGATTCGTGAGGTTTTGCCAGCGCGGAAGCCACGCCACCGTACTTGACGAAACATTATCGGGAAAGCTCGGTTGCCCAAGCAGCTGCGGCAAATAGCCTCTGGCCGTCGTCCCGTACAGATGATCGCAAAGGTTACGTCCGGCCTGCTCGCTTGAATTGGCAATGCCGTTCGGCCAATGCCGCGATTTCGAATTCAGTAAGATCCTCGCCGATTCCACGCACGACGCCGCCACCACAACCGTCTTCGCGAAGACTTCAATTTCCTGCTTCGTGTTCCGGTCGATATAGGCGACCCCCGCCGCCCTGCCGTTTTCATCCGTAAGGATGTTTTTTGCAAGCGCGTTTGTCCTGAGATCCAGATTCCCGGACTTCTCCGCTTCGGGCAGAAAGAACCACGGTGTCGAAAAGAATGCACCCACATCGCAGCCTTCTGTGCAATTCCCGCAGTAATGGCAACTGGGATGACCTGCATGTGCAACCGTCAATTGCGCGATACGGTCGGGCAGATAAGGGATGCCTATTTTGTTGGCCCCACTCTCGAGGATCCGATCGATACAGCGAAAATTCATCGGCGGCAGATATTCGCCATCGGGGTTGCTAGGCCGGTTCTGCACTGTGCTCGCTACGCCGATCATGCGTTCTGCACGGCTGTAAAATGGCGCAATTTCGTCGTACGTGACTGGCCAGTCCACATCGTAGCCGTCGCGGCTTGCTGCACGAAAATCGATGTCGCCGAATCGCGCCGACGACCTTCCCCAGAAATTGGTTTTGCCTCCTACGGCAAAGCAGCGGCGCCAGGTCCATTCCGTACCGGGCGCGGTCGTGAAAACAATCTCGTGCTCCCAGATGCCCTCCGTGTACTCGTTATCCATGTAACCGATCCACTTGCCGCGCTTTTTCGGATCGCCATACCCACGAAAAGGCATGTCGTACGGCTGGCGATGATTACGGAAATCTTTGCTCGGATTCAACCGGCGGCTTGCGTTCAAAGCGCAGACTTTCGCACCGGCTTTGCAGAGCGTATGGATCGCCATGCCTCCACCGGCACCGGTTCCCACCACAATAACGTCGTAGATCTCTCTAGGCATTTTTAGAACCTCGGTGGCGGCAGATGCCGGTGCTCGGGATCATCGGTGTGAGGACATGCCGGAGATTGCGAATACAGTTTGAGCGCTGGATGATTCAACTCCGCAAAGCCCACCCGGCTTGTGTAGTAGCCCATTACCGTGTAACGCCGGATCAATTCGAAAAAGACTTGTCCTTCTGCATCTGGCGTTGCGACGTTGTTTCGGTAAGCGACCGTTTTTAAAAGATCGATCTGCTGGCTCGCCGGCAACTCTAGAAAGCGTGCGCCGACGGTCCTGGTTGCGCTTGCGTCCAGCCATTTAAGCCCGCTCCTCAGCGGCCCTTGAAGCGTTTGGTCACCGTGTGCCGCCATGAAATCGATGAACTCGCTCACCCCTGCTTCGCCGGCCCCGGGACTCTCGTCAGCGGGTATGATGATTTCCGTCAAACGCTCGATCGTCCTGTATTCGCCGTCGTTGAAAAATTGCGGTCGATAGTTATCTGTCCTCGGTTCGACCGGCCCTGCTACTTTGTGCTGGTGCTGCCCCGCGAAGCTCCAACGGCAGAATCCGGGAAACTGGCTTGCCACTGCCGCCTTTGCGATCATCTCCAAAACACGCCGTCTATCGGGAGATTGATTGGCCATGTTCGTTAGTCTCGCATTCCCAGAACGGCCACGCTGCGCCGATCAGTGTAGCCATGGAACCCAGTGTCGCTCGCGTGAATCGAGCGGTCGATCGTGCCAGCAAGCAAGCGCTCTCTCTGAAAACTCGTTCGGCGGGCTTGAGAACAAAATCACCCCCTGCCGACAACCCACCGGCGATAGCAATATGATCCGGGAAGAATGTGTTGGCCATGGAAGCAATGGCGACGCCCAGCCACTCACCTGCAGTTTGCAGAATCGAGGTTGCGGCGAAGTCGCCGGCCTGCGCCGCTTCTATAACATCGCGCAACGTCAAGACCTGCTGAGTGTCTAACGATCTCTTGTAGGCTTCGGCCAACGAAATAGCCGAGACTAGGATCTCAGCGCATCCCCGTCCCCCGCATGTGCAAAGCGGCCCATCCCGCAGCACGATCGTGTGTCCGATGTCGCCCAGACATCCATAAGCAAATCGTAGAGGCGCGCCGTGGATCGTCATGCCCACGCCCAAGCCGGTTCCCGACGTCACGCACAAAAATCGACTGCTTCCCTGACCGGATCCAAAATGATACTCGGCCATTGTTGCCGCATTCGAGTCCACTTCCAACTCAATTGCTAAATCGGGGAACTCGCGCTGGAGACGCTGGCGTAGCGGAAAACCTTCCAACCAAGCTAGGTTGGAGTTGTAAATCAAGCCGTTTCTATCCGAATCGAGAAATCCGGCTACTGCTATCCCGAGGTTAACCGGCCCGTGCTCCTGCGCGCTTTCCGCGCCGTCTCTGGTGCGGGCGATAAGCTCTACCAGATGACCGATGAAGGATTCGGCATCCGGCTTCGTCGGTATCGAATCCACACTCGTCAGCTCGCCACCTGCGTAAAGAACTCCTGCTTTCGTCGAGCTGCCGCCGATGTCAACGCACAGAATAGGACTTCCGACTGAATCTCGCATTATGTTTATCGCTGGAAAGCGGGAAAGCCAGCCTCTGAATTAGTGATGGTCGGCGCCCACCGAAATTCACCGGGTGTAATCCCGCGCAGCTCTGCTTTTCGATAAGCCGCCAATTGTAGCGGAACTGTTTCGAAAATCGATGCGAAGCGCTCGGGCACATCGGCCGGCCAGGAGCACAGATATTCGAGCTGGTTCTTCAGTGGGCGGTCCTAACCAGCGGACATGCCCGCCCATCCGGGTTATATCCTGAGCCAAAGCTGCGTCCAACTCAGCCGTCCCCGGTTGCGTTCCAATCACGACAGCGTGGAAATCGGCGTCAACCACTTCGACCGGACCATGGCGAAACTGCGCGACCGACATCCCAACCGCAGCTGCCTTTGCCGTCTCGTGCATCAGCAGGACTCCTTCTGCTACTGCCCCCAGCGTTGATCCTCGACCGAGCAGATATAGGGGCGTCTCGAAGTTCAAAAATTCACGCCATCTCTCGCTCGCTTCTACCCACTCAGGAAGGAGTTCCTTCAGCACTCCCACCGTCCTCTCAAGTTCTAGTTTGGCCCGCTCCAGATCGCTCGTTAGGGCGGCTTGCAAAAGAGCAAACACCGCCAGCGTGCCAATGTAGGTCTGAATCGCAACCAGTTGGTCCGCCGGACTGTGTATCACAATGGCTGTGTCGGCCTGAGAGGAAAGCGTGCTCTCGGGAACATTTACAATTCCAACGACTCCAGCGCCGACTTCGCGCAGAATCGAAACGAGTTTGATAACCTCGATGCTCTCTCCCGAGCGCGATACGAGGACCACAACAGTATCCTTGTCAATCGTGGCGGGTTTGAAGTACAGTAACTCCGATGTCTCGACAGCGATCACGTCGAAGCCTTGCCTTGCGAGTTGATACTGGAAGGGAATGCAGGCAAAAAAAGAAGCCCCCATGCCGCTCAGCACGATTTGCCTTTTCGATCGCAGGACAGACGCAGCTTCTTCGAGTGCGCTTCGACCTTTCTCAAACTGATACTCTCCGATCGTCTGAAGAGCGTTTGCCTGGTTGAGGATGTTCTCAAGAAGAGGCGTGCTCACTTCAGGTTCTTCCCCAACCATTCCTCAATGGGCTTGCTCGTTGTCGGCGTATACGGCATCTGGATCTTCCGCCCTGCCCCCGCAGAAGCGTATGCGGCATACAGGGCCTCCATCACCACGCGCCCATCCTCGCCGGATGCCTGCAGCGTCTCTTTCCCTCGCACAACTCGCGCAAAGTGGCGCATCTCCTGCGGGATCCCGTAATTCCAGTGCTCTTCGAAAACCGGATAACTCCAGCCGTTTGTTGTCGGAGCTTTCTCTACGGCGTAACCAAACCCATACTCGCTATAAGTAGGCAAAGCATTCCCCATGTGGAGGTCCGCATAAGTGACACCGCCTTCCCCATAAATTTCCGTCCGGTCCGACATGCCGCCGCGTTTCGCCCAACTGCACTCGACCATGCCGACCGCGCCGTTCTCGAATTCAAGAATGCAAATCGCGTCGTCATCGCCCTTGGTTTTATCGCGATGAACGTACGTCCCTAACTGTGCGTAGATGCTCTTGATTGCGGGTCGCCCAAGAAACCAATAGCAAAAGGCGATTCCATGGCAGCCTAAATCCATCATCGCGCCCCCGCCCGCCTGCTCCATATCCCAGAACCACGGACTGTGCGGGCCAAAATGCTTCTCGCTCTGTTTCACCATATGAACCTTGCCGAACCCACCCTGGTCCGCCATTTCTTTCGCCTTCACGTATTTCGGTGTAAAGAAAAGTTCTTCCGCATAGCCGAGCATCACGCCTTTGCGTTTGCAGGTGTCGATCATTTCATCCGCTTCGGCCAGCGTCATACATAACGGCTTTTCGCATACCACATGTTTACCTGCATTCGCGATGTCGATCGTCATCTGCGCATGCAGGCGATTCGGCGCCGTGATCGTTACCATTTCGATATCCGGTTCCTTCAACATCTCTCGGTAATCCAGAAAAACTCGCGGAATACTATATTTCCGCGCAAGCTTTTCGGCGTTGCCGGGAGTGGGCGATGATACAGCTACCACTTCCGCTTCCTCCGGCATCAGCTGGAATGAGACTGCATGAATATCGGCCTCGAATTGAGACCCGATAATTCCTACTTTTACTTTTCCTGTTTTAGGCATTTATCCTCTTCTTCACCGTCGTTCCTCTGCCCACGGCCGTATCGGTCGATCGCCGCTCGATTAGCTGAGTTCCTAGTAGGTGTCGCGTACCCCGCCGCCGTTTCGACCGCACCATTTTGATGAGCACGTCAGACGCGAGCTGACCCAGTACGTCTCTCGGAATTCTAACCGTGGTCAGAGCCGGATAACAATAGCGCGACATCCAGATATCATCGGATCCTACAATCGAGACTTCTTCCGGTACTCGAAAGCCCAATTCGACTGCCGCTCCTAGAGCGCCGATTGCCATGCGATCGTTTCCGCAGAAGATGGCCGTAGGGCGCCGCAGGCCGCCTAGCAGTGTTTTGACCGCGAGGGCGCCGCTCTCCGGACGATGATCGCCTTCCAGTACGGCGAAAGGATTAAGCCCCACCTTCGCTAACCCATCCACAACAGCAGTTTGATACTCAACCGCAGACACCTGACTGAGTGGACCGGAAGCGATTGCGATTGAGCGGTGTCCTAGTTGAAAAAGATGCTGAACAGCGTCCGAGATGCCTTTTTGATAGTCGATCGCTATGCTACTGCGATTTTTCTTGGGACGCGCCGAGCCAAGAAGAACAATCGGAACATCTTTTTCCGTCAGTCGAGAGGCTAGCTCTTCGTCGAACTGCGAAGTCATGACTGCCACTCCCTGCACTCGGTTCTCGAGCATGCGTCTTAGAGCTTTTTCTGCCTGGCCACGGTCGTAACTTGTGGCACACAGTAGCACTTCCATTCGCTCTCGCGCACATGCGCTCTCGAAACTCTTGATCAGCTCCGGGAAAAACGGGTTCTCGATATCGGAAATAACTAGCCCCAACAGATCGCTCTTTCCGCGAACAAGCAATCGTGCTGACGTGTTCTTGAAGTAATTGAGCTCTGCTGCAACCTGCAAGACGCGTTGCCGGGTAGCTTCCGTTACCGGACGAGTCTCGTTTAACACGTGCGAGACTGTCGTCACCGAGACTCCTGCTCTTTCGGCAACGTCTCGCATCAAAACAGACAACGCAGGTCAGTCCTCCATTTGCGCCGGGTGAAGTTTACGCAGGAATGCGCAAACGTTTGCGACTATCGAATGGGACTAGTATAGGGCTGCCGAAGTCGCAGTGTCAAAGCTTTTCCTTGACAGACGCGGCGATGGTCTCTTATAGTGCAATTACGTAAAAGCAACTCTGTCCCGCAAACGTTTGCGGGCGGGCAGTTGCAAGGGTCTTTCGGGAGAGATGAATGAGGTTTGTGAGCAGAAGTATCTCTATCGTTTTTGTTCTTTTGGCATTGGCCGCAACGGCATGCTGGGCACAGGAAGGCTCTATTACAGGTTCCGTGCATGATGCTACCGGCGCGAGCATTCCGAGCGCTACCGTGACGCATCACCAACGTTCAGCAGGGATTTGTTCGGACTGTCACGACTAACAACAGCGGGGACTACCTTGTTCCTGGGCTTCCAGCTGGTACTTACAACATTAACGTCAAAGCGCAAGGCTTTCAACAATACCAAGTGAAGGAGCTGGTTCTTCGGGTCGCGGAAAAGGCCCGTGCCGATGCTGCCTTAAATGTTGGGCAGGTGAGCTCGGAAGTGACGGTAGCAGGCTCGAACGTAGCGCAGGTTCAGACTGAGTCGGCTGAGTTATCGGGCACGATCACTAACAAGCAAATCGACCAGCTTGTCCTGAATGGCCGTAATTTCACGCAGCTCATCACCCTCATTCCAGGTGTTAGCAATCAAACGGGCCAAGACGAAGGTACGGTTGGCGTTAACGGCAACGTCGCTTTCAGCGTCAATGGCGGACGCACCGAGTACAACAACTGGGAGCTCGACGGCGGCGACAACATGGATAACGGCAGCAACGGCACGCTCAACTCCTATCCGAACGTCGATGCCATGGCCGAGGTAAAAGTCCTGACCTCGAATTACGGCGCTCAATACGGGCGCAACGGCTCGGCAACCATCGAAACCATCACGAAATCCGGTACACGCGATTTTCACGGCGACGCGTTCGAGTTTCTGCGCAACGAAGACTTTAACGCGCGGAACTTCTTCCAGGACCAGCGCCCTACTTACAAGAAGCACGACTTCGGCTATACCGTCGGCGGGCCCGTCTTTATTCCGAAGCTCTACAACCGCACACGCGACAAGACTTTTTTCTTCTTCTCAGAAGAATGGCGTAAAGAATTGGTTCCGGGACAAACGTTCAACAGCCTGGTTCCTTCCGCAGCGGAACGGAGCGGTGATTTCTCCGATATCTGCCCCGGGCCGAATTGTCCGGTAATTCCCGGCACAACGCAACCCTACCCCGGGCAACAAGGTCCCAGTCACCCCGCAGGCGCAAGCTCTTCTCTCTCTCTTGCCACAGCCAGAACAGCGGTTCGTATTTCAACGCCGCCCCAGCGCAGAAGACAAATTTTCGCGAGGAACTGGTTCGAGTTGATCAAAACTTCTCGGAGAAGCAGCGTTTTTTCTTTCGGCTTCATCCATGATTCCTGGAACACGGTGACGCCCACTCCACTTTGGGCTTCCGGTGATTTCCCGACCGTAGGTACGAGTTTCGTCGGGCCGGGAGTGAGTATGGTAGCTAATTTGACATCGACCGTTTCGCCTACTCTGCTGAACGAATTTGTTTTCAGCTATACAACCGACCACATTTCGTTGAACGCGACCGGCAATCCGTGCGCGCCCTGCAGATTTCAATATGCCTGGCATTTTCGACAACGGCTATCGCGGTCTTCTGCCGAATCGTCAGTATTATCAATACACCGCAGTATGGCGGGGGCTTCACCATCGGAACGGGCTATTTCCCGTGGCACAACTCGAATCCGACATTCACCTATAAGGACAATCTCACCAAGATCATCGGCACTCACAACCTTTTCTTCGGCGCCTCGTTCATCGCCGCTCAAAAGAACGAAGACAGCTCGAATTTCCAGGACGTGCAAGGAGACGCTCACCTTCAACGGCACGGCAACCGGCAGCACCGGTAACGGATTTGCAGATTTCCTTGTTGGCAATATCTACTCCTTTGAGCAGTCGAATGCGCTTCCCAAGTACTACGAACGCTATAAGATCGTTGAGCCTTATCTCCAGGACGACTGGCACGTATCGAAGAAGCTGACCCTGAATCTGGGGCTGCGCGTCAGCCTTTTTGGCACTTATCGAGATAAGTACAAACTGGCTTACAACTTTGAGCCAGAGCGCTTACGACCCCAGCACAATCTTCTTAGATCCAGCAACCGACACTGTTTCCGGCAACCGATTTACCGGCATGGTGCAATGCGGAGCAAAAGGCGTTCCTGCTGGCTGTCTGTCGCTGGTCATCTCTTTAATCCAGCGCCTCGCGTCGGCTTCGCTTATGACCCGGTTGGCGACGGCAAAACGTCGATCCGCGGCGGTTACGGTATCTTCTTCGAACACAGCAACGGCAACGAAGGCAACACGGAATCGCTCGAAGGCAGCCCCCGCTCGTGCAGGACATCACGTACTACAACATTCCGAATTACACGAGTATCAGCTCTGGAACGTGCGGCGCTCGGTCCGCTTGGGTGTATCTGCCGATTCCGACCAAGTCGACCTGGCCTTACGTTCAACAATGGAACTTCAATGTGCAGCGCCAGTTGCCTTCAAATACGGTTCTCACCATCGCTTATGCTGGCAGCAAAGGCACGCATTTGGCGGATCGTCGGGACATCAATCAGCTTTACCCCGTAGCAGCGGGTCAAAACCCTTATCTGCCTGGCCAAGTGATCAATACCGCGACCGATTGCGGAGGCTCCGTAAACGGCATTGCGGTCACAGGCGCAGCAGCCAATAACCTGAATGTTGCTTGCGGCAATTCCTCGCCCGACCTATTTCGCCCGTATGCCGGCTACGGTGACATCACTTACCGGGAGTTTATGGCTAACTCGAACTACAACTCCCTGCAGGTTTCCGCACGGCGTACTGTGGGTCGCTTGCAGCTAAGCGTAGCCTACACCTGGAGCCATTCGATCGACGACTCGTCGGATGGCGGTGATACGAACTTCGTCAACTCGTACGACCTTGAAATGAACCGCGCCAGTTCGAACTTCGATCAGCGCCATCTGTTCAATATGAGCTACGTCTACGATCTGCCGTTCTTCACCAAGCCAGGTATTCTACATACCATTCTCGGTGCCTGGCAGTGGTCCGGCTTAGTCACTTATCAGACCGGCACGCCCTTCAGCGTCACGAACGGCGCGATTGGCGATAATGCCGGCGTTGGCAATGGAGTCGGTACCGGCTCCTATGTCGATCTTATCGGCGATCCTTACTCGACGCCGTCACAAAAACAAACCCTTGGCATTCCGGGCCCCTTGCTCTATAACCCAGCGGCATTTGCAGAACCGACAGGCCTTACTTTCGGCGACAGCGGACGCAACATTCTGAATAACCCAGCTCGCACGAATTTCGACATGGGATTGTTTAAGCGTTTCCCGTTGAGAAACGAAGCTCGCGCTTTTGAGTTTCGTGGCGAAGCCTTCAACGTCTTCAACCACACCCAATGGAGTGGCGTGAATGCTGGCGCTTCCTGCTACGGACGGCCCAGACAACTCGGCGGGCGACATTAGCTGCATCGCAAGCTCGAATGTCACTTTTCTCCATCCGAGCGGCGCTCATCAATCCTCGGATACTCCAGCTAAGCCTGAAGTTCCTGTTTTAAGAGCGCTATAGGCAAAAGGGCTGCGTCCACATCACAGCCCTCCTTGCTTGGAAAACAAAATCGTTTACTTGGTGGTGCTGGTCTTGTCAGCTACGCCGTCGGCAGCCTTGTTGACGCCCTTCTTGGTCGCGTGCGTGCTCTTCTTGTAGCCCTTCTTTACACCATGAGTGCTCTTGTTATAGCCTTTTTCGGTGGCCGTCTTTGTGTCATGGGCAGCATCTTTCGCGTCTTGCCCGACCGTTTGAGAAAACGCGGGTGTTACGGCGCACATTCCCAATGAGAGAGTGAGGGAGAGAATTGTTTTCTTCATCACCTATATGCTACTTCGCAAGTACCCGCTTGCGAAGGGCAATGTGAACAGATTAGTCGAAATTAATTGGGCGCGCTCTTACGCGGACCGGCTCTTGTTCCGATAACTGGAGTAACGGGTCAAAAGCTCATCGTCGAAACTGAAATCGGGTTTAAGGAACTTACGTTTCTTCAGATACGCTTGATACGCGATTCGAAGGCCCTCCCCGAATTCCACCGGCCTCAGCGCTAACATCCGCTGCGACTTGGTAATGATCTGGGTTATTGCCGGAAGATCGTAGTAGTCACCGAAATAGAGCTTTTCCGCGCCTTGAACTCTGCCTCCCATGCGATAGATGAATTCGCGCGGGATAGACACCAGTTCCGCATTTTGGACTCCTGCCACACGAGCAAGCTCAATCAGCAGTTCATGCTGCGTAATCGCCCTTGGGTTAGCCGTGTTGAAAGCATGCCCGGCGGTGTTGCGGCCTTCAATCACTTTGAGCGCAACATCGACTAAGTCTTGAACGAAGATAAACTGCATCAGGCGATGCCCTTCGCTAGGCAAGATCACGGGCCGGCCAGCTCTGAAACGGTCCCAGAAAAAGGCTTCGCGGTAAAACGGGTTTCCCGGACCGTAGACAAATGGCGGGCGCAATGTTACAACGGGGAACCCGGTGCGTTGATACAGCCGGAACAGAGCCCGCTCGCTCATTGCTTTGTGCCGGCAGTATAGATTTGGGTGATCGTCCGGTGCTAAAGCATCCCCTTCATGATGGTTGAGGCCGTCGCCGTAAGCAGCCACACTCGACATGAAAACGTAACGCCCGATCTTTCCATCGAACAGCTGGGCAGTTGCTTCGACTTGGGCCCCGCTAGTTCCCCGTTCCCAGTCGTAGGCGAAGTCGTAGACAAAATCGAACCTGGTTGCACCGATTGCCTGACGCACAGAGGTCACGTCGTTCCGGTCGGCCATAAGATTCTGAACCCGCCTGCCGAACGGATGAACGGGCTTTCGGTGAAGAACGAAAACCTCATTGCCGGCGCTCACCAACTGTTCGACAAGCAGCCGACCGATAAACTGGGTTCCGCCAATAACAAGAACTCTCTGCGTGGCCCGCGGATCTGGACTGTTTGCCGATCTGCTCACGCCTTTGTTACCGAGAGGTCTTGTAGGCATTCATCTACCTACTTATTAGACGTAGCTCGTCAGCGTTAGTCGTAGTATTCAAGGCCGAGATGTGTAATTAACTCTTCGCCCTTCATCCAGCGAAGCGTGTTCTTCAATTTCATAAGCTGAATGAAGATGTCGTGTTCAGGATAGAGACCGCTCGCCGTCATCGGACCTTTGAAGTAAAAAGATAACCACTCTTGAATGCCTTTCATGCCGGCTCGTTGCGCTAGATCGAGAAAAAGGACTAAGTCCAGTACTAAAGGGGCCGCTAAGATCGAATCCCGGCAGAGAAAGTCGATCTTGATCTGCATCGGATAACCAAGCCAGCCGAAGATATCGATGTTGTCCCAGCCTTCTTTCGCGTCACCTCGGGGCGGATAGTAATTGATTCGAACGGCGTGGTACAGATCCCCGTACAGTTCGGGGTAGAGATTGGGTTGAAGAATCTGCTCCAGAACCGAGAGCTTGGTTTCTTCTTTAGTCTTGAATGAGCCTGGATCTTCCAGTACCTCACCATCGCGATTTCCCAGAATGTTAGTGGAAAACCAGCCACGCACACCGAGCATCCGCGCCTTGAAGCCTGGCGCCAGTAGTGTTTTCATATAGGTCTGGCCGGTCTTGAAGTCCTTGCCGCAGATCGGAACTTCGTTCAAACGCGCAAGCTCGAGCATCGCCGGAATGTCAGTTGTCAAATTTGGCGCCCCGTTGGCGAACGGCACGCGCAGTTTCAACGCTGCATACGCATAGATCTGGCTAGGGGCAATGTGAGGATCGCTACTACGTAATCCATCCTCGAAGCTCGCCAAAGTCTGGTGAACGGCGGCAGGTTTGTGGAAGGTTTCGGTTGAGCCGCACCAGATCATCACTAGCCGGTCGCAGTTATTCTGCCTCTTGAAGTCGCGAATATCCTGCATCAGAGCTTCGGCCAACTCCATCTTGCTCGCGCCCGGCTTCACATTGGGACCATCGATCTTCTTCACGTACTCGTGATCGAATACTGCCTTCATCGGCCGGATTGCTGAAAGCGGCTCTTTCAACTGGTCCAGCAGGGGCCGTTCGAGCACCTTTGCTCGGACCGCCGCTTCATAGGCATTGTCTTCATAAATGTCCCAGCCGCCAAACGATAAACATTCGAGCGGAGCTAACGGAACGAAATCCTTGATCTTTGGTGTTCGGCTCTCTGTCCGCTTACCGAGGCGTACCGTTCCAAGCTGGGTCAAAGATCCAATGGGCGCTCCCAAGCCTTGCTTGACTGCCTCAACGCCCGCGATGAAAGTGGATGTCACAGCACCCATTCCCGGAATCAGAATGCCCAATTTCCCATGAGCGGGCGCTATGCCGATGTTGCCTTGTATTGCCAATCGATGCTCCTGAAGTTGAGGATTATGCGTGCTCCGGCTTCAAAGGCTAACCACCACCCCCAGCGGGTACCATGCAATCCTACGTTATACTAACATTCGATGTCACAGAGCGCCGCGAGTACTATCTCAACGCTCATTGTTGACGACGAGCAACTCGCTCGGGATGAGATCCTCTTTCTTTTGAAGGACTTTCCGGAGATCGAAGTCCTAACTTCCGCTACCAACGGGCTTGAGGCCGTGAAGCTAATCGAGGATTTGGAGCCGGAGATCGTCTTCCTGGACGTTCAGATGCCGGGGCTCGACGGATTGGGAGTCATCGCTCAAATTCGGGCGGCGGCCGGCTTCGTTCCGTATTTTGTACTCACAACAGCGTTCGACCAATACGCGGTGGAAGCTTTTCGCCTGGAAGCACTGGATTATCTCCTGAAGCCGATCGAAAAAGAGCGCTTGGCTGAGTCTGTCGCTCGGGCAAAACGGATTATCGAAGAAAAGCACACATCGGAGAAACCGGGCGAAGCTGGTACCAGAGCAGCGGGCCATCGTAGTAAGCTCCTTGTTCGGACGAACAACCGAAATCTCATCATCGATGTCCAGGACCTTGTTTACGCGACCATTGATGAAGGCACAATCACGGTCGCAACCGCTCAATTCGAGGGCCAGTCAAATTACCGGACTATTGAAGAACTCCAGTCCAACCTTGATCCGGACCTCTTTTGGCGAGTTCACCGCTCGTTCCTGGTAAACATAAACAAAATCCGCGAAGTCATTCCCTGGTTTAAGTCCAGCTTTCAACTCAAGATGACCGATCGGAAGCAGACCGAAATTCCGGTTAGCCGTATTCAGACTCGCCGGTTGCGAACGCTGCTAAAAATTTAATTTGCGTTCGAAGGCTGGCTTTTTGCCAAACGAACTCGAGCGCTATCCAGCTTCTTCTGAACTTTGGCGATCTCGTCGGGCTCCGCATCGGCTGCGGACCCGGTGCTCCATTCCTTCAGCGACGACTGCCACTGGGAAATCGCCTCTTTGGTCTTGCCCTGCTTGAAGTAGACGTCTCCGAGATGATCGTGAATGGTCGGATCCTTCGACATGATCTGCAGAGACTTCGTCAGTTGTTGTTCAGCATCATCAAGTTTGTTTAAGCGGAAGTAAACCCAACCGAGGCTATCGAGAAAAGCGTAATTACCCGGATCCAATTGCACGGCCTTCTGAACCAGTTCCTGTGCTTCCTGCAGCCGGGTGTTACGATCGGCTAGCATATAGCCTAAATAATTCAAAGCAGACGCATTAGCCGGATCGGAGTCGATGACCTGGCGAAAAAGTCTCTCCGCCTGTTCGTACTTCTTTTGCCGCTCAAGCATCTCGCCACGGATGAACAGAATTCCCGTCTTGTCTTCCTTAGTTTGGGAGAGCTTCTCGGCGGAATCGACGGCCTTGGCCATCTCTCCGTAGTTCTTGGCCTTCTGATAGAAATCGGCGATCTGAAGATAAACCTGGCGGTCGTTCTTGCCGTCCAGGAGCTTTTTCATTTCGGCTACAGCCAAATCTGTCTTACCCTGGTCCGATAGCAGCTGCGCTCGGACCTCGGTCAAAGTGCGATCGTTGGGATACTTGTTCGCGGATGCGTCACTTAATTCCTGGGCCTTTCCGTACTGTTTCGCCATTCGATAGGTATCGATAATTTGCGCGTTGACGCGAGGCGTAAGATCCGGATCCAGTTCTGAAATCTGACGGAACGAAGCCACGGCCTGATCGTACTGATCGTTACTCCTATAAAGGACACCGAGCTGTTCCAACATCTCGGACCGGGCAACTCGCTGCTGTTGGTCGTAGGTGTGGCGGGCGGTTTTGTCGAGTAGAGACTTGACGGCTGCGATGGCCTCAGGGTTTTTTCCTTCGTCCGAGAGGAGATTCGCATCGGCAAACAGCACTTCCACGCTATCCGGATCGAGGCTCTTGGCTTTGTCGATCATCTTGCGAGCCTCCGGCAACTTCCTCTGCTCTCGATAGATTTGCGCCGACCGCAGGTAAGGCTGGGAGTCTTGCGGATTTGCCTCCATGAGCTCGCCGTAGGTCTTCAAAGCGTCGCTGTATTGCGCAGCCAAGGCCTGATCTTGGGCTAGCTGCTGCTTCAAGTCGGTCCGGCTTGGATCCAGTTCGAGCGCTTTCTTGTAGGTATTGGCCGCAAGGGTATACTCATGCAAAGCTTCGTAGTTGTTCGCCAGCACCGCGTAGGTTCTAACCGACGGGCTCTTCTGATTAAGCTGTTCGAGTAGAGCCGAAGAGGCCTTCGCGTCTCCCCGGTCTCCGTAGAGGGTCGCGAGATTGATAATCGCATCCTCGTTGTCCGGCTCGAGGGCGATTGCCTTTTTTAGGGCGGTTTCGCCCGAAACCGAATCCCCGATAACCTGATCCAGGCGTCCCAGCATGATCAGGCTTTCGACATCCTTCGGATCTTTGTCGCTTACATATTTATACTGCTCGATGGCCTTGCGGGCCATGTTTTCGTCCACCCGATTGGCTTGGGAGTCCCCTACTTGCTGGGTATAGATATGGGCCAGCACGCGGCGTGCATCCAGATCGTCTGGATTTGCCTTAAGCGCCTGCTGAGCCTCTTCTACTGCGTCTCGCAAACGGCCCGATACCCGGTACAACTCAGCGATGTCCTGCACCAGGAAAGAAGTCGTGGGATCTTCCTTCATCGCTAACCGAAAGTTATCGATGGCTTTATTGACATATTCGCTGCGATTGCCGTACGCAGCGGCCAACTCTTCGTAGAGGTGGCCTAAGGCAAAATGATAGTAGGCATCAGCCTGCGGCGAGCTCGGCTGCTTAGTTTTAGGGGGCAACTTTAACGAGTCGTTCGAGGCCGTTTTCTCGTTTTGACCTGCCGGAGCCGGCAAACCAACGGCGGGCGCCGCACACAGACACAGCGTCAAAAGACAGGTAGGGCTCAGGAGGTTAAAGTGGGGGTAAGGCATTCCGGCGCTTCGAGCTAGTATCGGTACTGAAACAGCTATCCGCCAATAGTATAGCTCCGATTTGGAGGATGCGCAGCGGCAGCGCGGGGTTACCTCCAGGGCTAATCAGGCCGGCGGCCGTTTGTTAAGTCTTTGGATTCGGCTAACTTATCCTTAATCGCCGTAGTTGGCCCGACGGGGAGCGGCAAGAGCCAGCTTGCTTTGCGCCTGGCTGAAGTATTTCAGGGCCAAATTGTCGGTTGCGACTCGATCCAGGTTTACCGCGCGCTCGACGTAGGATCTGCCAAACTAACTCACGCTGAAAGACGTGGAGTTCCCCACTACTTGATCGATATCATCGATCCCGACCAGGAACTAACAGCGGGAGAATATGCCCGTCTTGCCCGGCCCATAATACGCAAGATTCAGGAGAGTGGCTTCCTTCCGATCGTCGCCGGGGGCACGGGGCTTTATTTGAGGGCTCTTCTCGATGGTCTTTCTCCTGCTCCCGCCCGCGACAGCAACTTGCGCGCTCGTCTGAGTAGAATTGCAGCCGGGCGTCCTTCCGCGCTCCACCAACTGCTTTCCCGCCGGGATCCGCAAGCCGGAAAGCGGATTCACCCCAACGACTATCAAAAGCTGATCCGTGCCCTCGAGCTTTCCATGGTGACCGGCCAACCTGCTTCCGACGTGCAATCGCTGCCGAGGGATGCTTTTCGCGAGGCCAGGGTCTTGAAACTCGGCCTGGCTCCGGACCGATCTGTGCTACGGGATCACCTGGATGCCCGAGTAAAACGAATGTTTCAAGACGGACTGCTCGAAGAGGTTGAACGTCTTTTCCAGCGTCAGTATTCTCCCGAACTGAAACCCTTGCAATCCCTGGGCTACAAACAGGCGGTTGAGGTCGTGAAAGGGCGCAAGGCGCTTGATGAAGCTGTCCGTGAGTGCCAGGCCAGGACGCGCCAATACGCTAAGCGGCAGATGACGTGGTTTCGCGGCCAGTCCGGTGTGGAGTGGCTGACGGGTTTTGGCACAGAGGACCAAGTTCAAGAAAATGCGATAGCGGCAGTCGGAAACTTTTTAAGTGCAGCGAAGAATGAGTAATTGCAACCGTGCGATTTTTACGTTGTTACGATGAAGGCGTGTTTTTTTTGAGCCGCGTCCCGTTTGCTGCAGCGGTTGCCGTCTTTTCCTATTTAGGCTTAGCTTCCACTGCGACACCGGCCACTGTTCTGGTGCTTCAGTTTCACAACAGTTCCCAATATCCCGATCTAAACTGGGTTGGCGAGAGCATTGCCGAGACGCTGAAAGACGAGTTCAGCGGTCAGAATGAGATTGTATTCGGGCGTGAGGCCCGCGCCGAGGCTCTTCACCGATTGTCGCTGCGCCCCGGAGCCGATTACACCAAAGCAACTCTCATTCGCCTGGGACAAAGTCTTGACGCCGACTACGTCTGCTACGGAACCTATGACTCGACGCTGCCCGCCGGCAACTCTGAGCTCAAAAATAGTTCCATTCAGGTAAGCGCTCATTTCATCGATTTAAAAAAGCTGCACGACGGCCCCGATCTGGCCGAGGCCGGCAAGTTAGCCGATCTGTCCCGGTTAGAAGAGCACCTGGCATGGCAGTCTCTTCGCTTCATCGACCCGTCGCAGCAAGTTCCGCTCGAGCGATTTATGGCGCCCGAAAAGTTGATTCGGGTAGATGCCGACGAAAGCTATATCCGAGGTTTGCTCTCCTCAAGCAAAGAGCAGCAGCAGAAGTGGTTCGCGCAAGCGTTGGCGCTCGATCCACACTTTACAAGTGCCGCCTACGAATTAGGCCGGCTCTCGCTCGAGCGCAAAGACTACCGTCAGGCGATCTCGTCGCTGCAGCGTATCTCGGCGAGCGATTGGCGCTACCCTGAGGCGCGTTTCAAGATGGGCGTTGCCGCCTATGATGTTTCCGATTACCCGGCATCCGCCGGGTACTTCCGCGAGGTAGCGAAGACGTTTCCGCTGAACGAGGTATACAACAATTTGGGCGCCGCCGAGGACCAAATGAACCAGCCGAACGCGACCGATGACTTCAGGCACGCGCTCGAAGGTGATCCGGCAGATCCCATTTATCTGTTCAATCTGGGAAATGCGCTCCTGAGACGCAATAACTTCGATGAAGCTACCCAGCGTTTACAGACCGCCGTCAACCACGATCCGGAAAACACAGAAGCCCGCAACTTACTTGCCCGGGCTCAGCATAGGGAGTCGAATACGTCGGGCAAGCCGCTAGCTCCGGATCGCCTGAAGCTGAACATCGAAATCTCAGCCTTTCGCCAACTGAAAGCGGTCGTCCAGCAGCATCCGAATCCGTAACCCGGTAGCTAGGAGGACGGTGATTCTGCGTGGTTCAGTGTCTTTACTTCTCTGGCATGACGCCAAAGGCGCTCGAGATCGTAGAAGGCCCGGGCGCGCTCGGAAAATACATGCACCAGGAAATCGCCGTAATCCATCAAGATCCAGTCCGCTTGATCGTAGCCTTCGAAGCTAACCGGTAACTCGCCCAATTCTTTCAGTTCTTTATGGATCTCGTCGCAGATTGCCTGTGCTTGCCTGGGGTTCGTCGCGGAACAGATGACGAAGTAATCAGTGAAAGATGTAACTTCGCGCAGATCCAAAACACGTATGTTCAGGGCCTTTCTGGATTCAGCTGCCCGGACTGCTGTGAGCCAGTTACTTTCTTGCTCGGTTGACGGTAGAACATCGGAAGATGGAAGGGAACGGTTGGGCTGGGTCGTCGTAAGGCTCTCCTGGGCTTAGCGTACTACATAAAAGCTCGTTCCACTAAGTACGCGTACTAAACTGGTCGATAGATGCATAAGTGCTTAAGGCGGCTTGCCCGTAGAGCCGTTCTGGCGGCTACTTTGTGCGTTTCCTTTCTAAATCCAAAGATCCTGCCGGCCGTTGACGATTCTTCTTCGGCGCAAACCTATGATGCTCTCGCAACCACGTTGTTAGCGCGGGCAGAGAATGAAGCGGCCAAGGTAAAGTTGTTGGTCGAAGAAGGAACTCTTCCCAAAATCCGACTGGATGAGGCGGAAGCTCAGTTGGCCGATGCGCAAGACGAGGTCGTTCTGGCGAAAACTCTTTACAGCCAGACGCGGCTCCAGGATTTCACGGACGCTCAGGCCAATGCGATGATCGAAGCCGCGCGAAACAGAGTCGATCGAAAAAACAATGCCGTGGAGGACCGTCGCAAGCTCGTGGACACAGGGGTTATCGCGAAATCGGACCTCGCGGACATCGAGCAGGAACTCGAGTCTCGGAGGCGGGTTCTCGAACTGGCGGAAAACCGAGTGAAGCTGTTGAAGGATCTGCGCCAGATGGCGGAGAACGAGCAGCGGCTGGAGCGAGCGGCTCTACAGGCGAATGGGGCCGCGTTGAAAGACGTGATGATCCGCTACGACGGCAACGGTCTGTTCAACCTTGGCGACCTTACAACTATATCTGGTGAATTTGAGCGCAAATTTCATCGAGCTTTGCCGGTCAGCGCACTGGGACAGACATTGGTCCATCAGTCGATGGGTCTCGATCATCGGAACCGCGTCGATGTTGCGCTAAATCCGGACGGAGCGGAAGGTATCTGGCTCAGGCATCTACTCGAGAAACTGCACGTTCCTTATCTCGCATTTCGAAGCGCAGTGGCCGGAGCCGCCACCGCGCCGCACATTCATATCGGTCCGGGCAGTACACGTTTGGCAGCGGCCCACGATTCGATCAAGCCCGCAGGCTAAGATTGTCAGCAATGACAGCCACTGACGGGCGGGTTCTCATCTCTTCCGACAACATTCAGAAACGTGTTTCGGAGATGGCGGGGGAGATCGAATCGGACTACCCCGATGGGCCACTCTATTTGATATCGGTTCTGAAAGGCTCCTTTATCTTCGTTGCCGACTTAGCGCGGGCGTTTAAGCGTCTTTCCGTACGCATCGAGTTCATGGCTGTCTCGAGCTACGGGAGCGGAAAAACGACCTCGGGGCAGGTTAAGCTGACGCGGGATCTCGATGTGCCGATCGAGGGACATCACGTACTGATCGTCGAAGATATTATCGATAGCGGAGTTACGCTCTCCTATCTAAAGCGGCTGCTCGAACACCGCAGGCCGAAGTCTCTTGCTGTTGCTACATTGCTAGACAAACCGGAGCGGCGCATACAACCGGTCGATATCAAGTACCGCGGATTCGAAATACCGGACGAATTTGTTGTCGGATACGGGCTGGACTACGCGGAGGATTATCGCAATTTAAGCGACATTCGCGTGCTGAGTGTCTGATCAGCGCATTGCCGCGACTTGCTTGCGACGATCGACGGAGCGCGCCTGCAGGCGTGCAGTTACAAATAGAGCGCAAACGGTAATTATCAGTAACGGCGCTTGCTGCCACCAGGGTAGATTCGGATCGGCGTCAGGACTTAAAGCATTCCCGGCAAGGCAGCAGAGCACGTGAACGGAGAACACCTCGATCGACGCGCGCCCAAGTAGCGCCAGGGGTTGAAAGATCGATAGTGTGGCGACATGTTGGCCGAAGCGCACCAGCACAATTGCGATAGCGGCAAAGTTGATGACGCGCGCGGGACCCAGGTGCCATTTATCGATGAGCCACCCGTACGAATCGGGATTGATCCAATGCTCTACAGGGCTGTAGCGAAGCAGGAGAAAGGTTGTAGCGATTACAATACTCAAAATGGTTAGCCAAAGCGGGAAACCTTCCTCAGCATGTGAGCTCTTGAATGCATCGGCTGAGAGGCGGGTGGCGTAGAGAGTCCCCAGGGCCAGGCCAACCATCCAAAGCAGCTGCCAAGCGTACATATCGAAAGCGCCGGTCGAATTCTCTGGAACGCCGAGGCCGAAAAGATCGATGTGACGATACAACCAGGATCGAAGGCCGAACTGGGCAACGGCCCAAAGGAAAAAGCTGCTGTAGACCACGGGATCCCAGCCCCAACGATGCGCAATCCGCCGTGCGATAGGTGTGAGCGCGAGAAATATAACGTACATCGGAAGTATGTCCAGCAACGATGGCCGGTACTCGAGCAGCATCGCCGCAATAACAGCGTCCCTTGGCTTTGCTAGATAAAACGAGAGCAGATTTTGTAAGGCGAGACGGTGGTAATGCACCGCGATAAATGCAAACACAGTGAAAGCGATTGTGAGCAGGGCCGCGTGATAGGCATAAACACGCGCTGTTCGCTTCGCTATGTCGCGCAGAGTGGCTACAATCCCGCCTTTCTGTTCCTTTCGGTGTTCCAGTTGCCCGATCATGAAAGCAGATAGAAAGATAAAGCCTTCTGCCCCTGAAACAAACCCGAACGTTTGGTTCGAGACGATGCTCGCCTTGGTCGGCAGGTGGGTAAACGTCATCCAAAGGAGGAGAAACCCTCGCAGAATGTCCAGCTCGACAAGGCGAATTAGAGCGGCTTTTGGGGGAACGTCAGCTTTGGCGGACACTCGTCGGAGAGCTTTACTTTGTTCGCGACAGAGTTGCCACGAAGTTAGATACGAGGTTTCGGCGGAGCCAACTCGCGAGCTTTACATTCGGAGCTGAATCCATTGCGCCCATGGGATCCGTCGCAAAAGGGTTTGTTTTCGGCGAGTCCGCACCGGCAAAGCGAAACAACGGAACGTCCGCCAAGACCATATGAATTGCCTTCGGAATCCTGGATTGTGAACTCGCCCTCAATGCGAATGGGCCCGTTGTTCACGATGGTTACTTTCGTCGGCATGCAAACCGATGGTAGCAGACAAAACGAGTGTCTATCTATAATTGGTTTCGCAGGTAGGTACGTGATCCAATTCATTTACGAAACCGATCGGGAGCTGTTTGAGAGCGCCATCCGCTTTGCACAAAAGCAAGTAAGGCGGCTGATAGAAAACAATCCAGATTCTTATCCGATCTACACGGTGGAAGGAATTTGGAAGCACGAAGACCCGGCTTGGGCTCACTGGTGCGACGGTTTTCTGCCGGGCATCATGTGGCTTTTCTACAAGAGACTTGGTCCGAACAGTTCGGAAGCCAGGTTTTGGTGGGATCAGGCAACGCGATATAGTCGTCCGCTCGAATCGCGCAAGACGGATTCGGGCGTGCACGACCTCGGTTTTGTTTTCCTTTCCGCGTACCATCGCTGGTATCAATGCACGCACGACGAAGCGCTACGAGACGTGATGGTGCAGGCAGGACGAACGCTCGCCGAGCGATTCGACGAGAGAGGTCAGTATCTGCAGTCCATCGGAACAGAAGATTCCATCTACATCGACAGCATGATGAATGTAGGCATTCTGTTTTATGCTGCGCGCGAGGCAAATGATAAACGCCTGCGGGATATCGCAACGCGCCACTCGCTAACAACGCGCAAATACCTGGTGCGGGGCGATGGATCGACGGCGCATGAAGCGATCTTCGATCTGGAATCGGGCGAGTTTATCAGGCAGTCAACGCAGCAAGGATACCGCAGCGATTCCTGCTGGTCACGTGGCCTATGTTGGGCTCTTTACGGCTTCAACACCGCGTTTGAGTACAGCCGCGATCCCCGGTTCCTGCAAACGGCAGAGGCTTGTGCCGACTACTACATCTCACACACCCCTGCAGATGGCATTCCGCCTTGGGACTACAACGCTCCATCGGACAGCCGGACGTTGCTCGATACATCCGCGGGTGCGATTGCGGCCGCCGGGCTCCTCCGCCTTTGCCGCCACATCGCCGATCCGATGAAGGGTCACTTCTACTGGTCCACAGCGATCCATATCTTGCGCAACCTGTGCTCGAAGCATTTAGCGGGGGCAGACCCGGACTGGCAGGGTGTTCTAAAGGGCGGAGTCTATCACTTGCACAAAGGTTTAGGTGTTGACGAGTCCGTCATCTGGGGCGAATACTTTTTGGTCGAAGCGCTCGAAGAAGCGTTGCGCGTGATGGGGCACGTCTTGCCTCAAGTCTGGATCAATTGAGTACTCAGTTGAGTAGGCGGGAAAAGTCAATTTCCGCTAGGGGCGACGTGTCGGCTTTCAGCATGCATTTCATGTGATGCAGAGCGTAGCAGTGTTCTTCTGTGTTGCAGGCGGCTATGCAGCCTTCGGGAACGATCAGTTCGAGGTCACGCATGTAGGGCGTCATTCGCAGTGAACAATATGCAGCTGTTACTCGAAAGACCAGACAGGATCAGCCGCTCAGCCTGGAATTTTCTCTATCATGAGCACATGCATCTTCGGTCTGCTCTCGTCTCGATCTTGTTTACCGTTGCGCAGCTTGCCGCGAACGCTCAAAAACCAGACGCGCGCGAAGTAGGAACAATGCCCGGGGTTGACCTAGCGGCGAAGCCTGAGGTGCTCGATCTGAATATGTACTCGCGCATCCGCGATGAGGGCCTTAAGCACTCTCACGTTATGGAGTATGCGAGCGCACTCTTCGACGATATTGGACCCCGGCTCACTGGTTCGCCCGCCATGGCGCGCGCTAACGAGTGGACCCGCGCCCAACTCACAGCGATGGGCTGCAGCAACGCCCATCTGGAGAGTTGGGGCGAATTCGGTATGGCATGGACGCAGCTCGGCGCATCGCTGGACATGGTGAAGCCCGTCCCGGGTATTTTTCTGGCACAGGCCACACCATGGTCCCCGGCAACGCAAGGTGCTGTTATCGCGGATGTAATCCACGTACCGGGTTTGAACGCTGAGAGCGATTTGACGGCGTGGAAGGGTAAGCTTAAAGGGAAAATCATCCTTTATGGCCTAGCTCCCGCATCGCCTGATGTGGACCCAGATAATGTGCCCGCGATGGAACACTACGATCCGGCCAAACTCAAAGACCTGTGGCAGTACCCGCTCAAATCACCAGACAGCCAGACTGAATTTTTCCGCAAGATCTTTGCCGCGAAAGCTTTCCAGGAGAAGGTCGCCAAATTCTTTGCTGCCGAAGGGGCTGTTGCTGTGCTTGAACCTTATGGTTCTAGTGGCGTGCTGCACGATGATACGAACGCGTCTCTGGGCTGGTTTGTTTACCGGCCGGAGCGCCGGCAGGCCATTCCCGAGGAAGTCATCGCGAACGAAGCCTGGGACCGGATGAGCCGCCTACTCGACCATAAAGTGCCTGTCAGCGTAAGTATTAACATCGCAACCCAGTTCGGTGACGAACACACCCAAGGCTACGACACGATAGCCGAGATTCCGGGAACGGATCCCAAGCTGCACGATGAGGTTGTGATGGTCGGCGGCCATCTCGACAGCTGGATTGCGGGAACGGGCGCAACCGACAACGGTGCGGGGGTCCTCGCTGCCATGGAAGCCATGCGCATCTTGAACAGTCTGCAAGTGAAGCCCCGCCGCACGATTCGCATTGCTCTCTGGTCGGGTGAAGAGGAGGGCATCTTTGGCTCGACTGGCTACGTCTCCAATCATTACGCCAGCTTCCATTATTCGGATGCGAAGGAGGATCACGACGTGCCCCTCTTTCTGCGACCTATGACCGCCCCGCCGACCCTCAAGCCGGAAGCCGCTAAGCTCGACGCCTATTACAACATGGACAATGGCACGGGCAAGCTGCTGGGTATCTATACCGAGGGGAACGAGGGCGTCGCGGCCATCTTCTCGCAGTGGATGAAACCCGTAGGAGACCTTGGAATGAGCACGATCACTGAGCGCAACACCGGCGGCACCGATCATGTGCCCTTCCAGCAGGCCGGGCTTCCGGGCTTTCAGTTCGTTCAGGATCCGCGCGACTACGATAGCCGCACGCACCACACCAACCTCGATACCTACGAACACCTGAGCGAGCCTGACCTGAAGCAGGCCGCCGTCATCGAGGCAATCTTCCTCTACAACACGGCTATGCGCGAGGAAATGCTGCCCCGGCCGAAGCTACCGCTAAACGAAAAAGACAAGCCACTCGAGGGTTTGTATCCCGATGCTGCGAAGTGATTTTTGAGTAAACCCAGATTGCGTGAAGGGCCATTTCTACTGGTCCACCGCGATCCATATTTTGCGCAATCTCTGCTCGAAGCATCTAGCGGGCGCAGACCCGGACTGGCAGAGTGTTCTGAAGGGCGGTGTTTACCACTTGCACATCGGGCACGTCTTGCCTCAGGTCTGGATCAGTTGAGTACTTAGTTGAGTAAGCGGGAAAAGTCAATTTCCGCTAGCGGCGACGTGTCGGCTTTCAGCATGCATTTCATGTGATGCAGAGCGTAGCAGTGTTCTTCTGTGTTGCAGGCCGCTATGCAGTCTTCGGGAACGATCAGTTCGAGGTCACGCATGTAGGCGTCATTCGCGGTGAACAATATGCAGCTGTTACTCGAAAAACCAGACAGGATCAGCCGTTCCGTCCCGAAATGCTTGAGTAGTAGTTCAAGCGCGGTCTGGTAAAAGCCCGAGTGCTTTGGCTTTAAGACGAAGTAATCTTCCTCGTCAGGGAGAAGTGACTCGACAAGATGCCGGCCCCGGGAGTCGGGCCGCATGTAATAGTTTGTAATCTCCTTGAAGTTAGAGCGCCAGCGCCCGAAGTTATCGTTCACATACACGCAAGGTATGCCGACATTGCGGGATTGTGCCTTCAATGCTGCTATTTGTGATGCAATCCGCTGAGCCTGCGCAAATAGTTCTTCGCCACGCGGGAACTCGAAGTCGTTGATGACATCGATCAGGAGGAGGCAGGTTTTGTGGGTATCTGGTGCACTCCCATGCAGGTCATGCTGTTTTCCCGGTAAAGCGTTCACGATTTCAATTTACAGCGAGTGCTTTGCAAGCTGCGAACAAGTACACCCAGGGAAAGGATTCGTGTTGGATTCTCACACTTGCTTCAACTTCCGGGTTTGCCCGTGACTCGTTCGCAAATGCACTTTCCAACAGTGAAGGTTGTACTATGCTTTCGTCATGGTTGCTGTCGCTTCAAATAGATTTGTCGTTACGGTGAAAAGTTCTTCTCCCTCATCTTCTGGTTATTTACTTTTCTGCTGTAAGGCTTTCAGAGCTGGCGCAGGCTGGATATATGAATGTGCTGGGGCTGAGGCCCTTCGTCCTGAATACGTCCTTCCATTCGCAGCTGTATCTCTCCGAAAGGCTAACGTCCGTTATCCGTTTTCTCCGAATACTTGCGGTCATTACTTGTTTTCGCAAATCGAATCCCCTCTTTGCTGAAGAGATTTGCTTACGGCAGAGCCATTTCCGGAAACGTGGAGATCAGATTCAAAGCAGTTGAGAAAACGGTATTCGCGTTGCCTTCCAGATTGTGCAGATCAAAACACAGATCTGGATTAGGAAAGAAGGAAGACAATGAAAGCCCGCTTATTGGGTGTAGTTCCGCTGGCACTGATGATCTCGACGAAGCTGATGGCGCAGGTAACTCCTATACCCGCACCGGAGTTCATACCGATGATATCGGACACCACCATCGGGGCGTCCACTGTCCTTGTTGCAAAGAACTTCACGTTACAGGCGGGTGAGATGCGGCGGGTTTTCGGGCGCGCCGAGATTGCGAGCAGTGTCGACAGTGGCACATATATTGAGACCTATACCCTGTGTATAGGTCCGGACGGAACGGAGTCACAGCGCGGAGGGGCCGCCCAAAATCATGAAGGGAGCGACCACCCCATCGGGCCGAACTATCCAGTGCAGGGTCATCTTGCCCTTTACCCCCTGCTGCTGTTCCAGGCACCGAGGACAGGCACGTACACGTGTGAGCTTTTGGCGTCAGGGGATCCCAGGCTGAGCGCGGTCGCGACAGACTTCGAAGGGACTAACACGACATGGTTACAGGTCAGCGCCGCCATTGCTCGTCCAGACGCTGCTTCCAGCGCTTAACCACGACCCTGGAGCATCCTGGTGGCAAAACCTGGACTGCGACGAATGGGGTGACTACGGCCCAGCCACTTCGAAAAGGCCTGCATCATGGTGTCTGTATCTCGACGGAGCCTCCAATCTGCAGCAATTGTACGTATTCGACAATGACGGCAGCCCGCCAAAAGTTTGGGAGGCACCGAGCGATGCCGCCTTTGTGGATGCAAGCGACAGTCTTATGCTCACCACCTGCTATTACGGAACCGGTTCCTGCACAAGCGACAACTCGGAGAGCTGGTGGACCCATTTAGTCGACAATCCTATCGGGACGGTGGTCGATTCTCACCTGGAACTTACCCAACTCAATTCCACTGGGGGAGTGTGCAACCTAACCCAGAGCCCTGAGGAAAGATCGACGGTGGGAAATGCACCCCACCATTACATGATTTACCATTCGCTTTCGGCCGTGCCAGTCTACCCGGAATGCGGGTCGCGCCAATTCAAACTGAGAATTTCGGTCAAGTATATATCCGGAAATCCCATCAAAGAAGACGGCTTTTTGTGGACCCACGCCTATGCCTTCAAAAGCTTTTCCGGGTCTGCACCGCCCGTGCCCAGCCTGATCGGTCTAACCGAGAGTGTCGCTCGCGACTGGCTTACTGACACGGGCTATGCCGTATCCAATGTGTCTTACGCCCTCAACGCCGCTCCGGCCGGTACAGTCATTTCACAAAATCCAGCTACGGTGCAGGTGTGTCCAGATGTTTCCTGTCTGCCCGTGGGGATCATCGAATTACCTGGCTCGCCGGTGAACTTCACTGTCTCAACCGGCGGCGTCATTCTGCCTGACCTGCTCGGGTTTCCGCAGAGCAGCGCAATCGGCACTATCTCTGCCTTGGGTCTGGTTCCCAGTGTGTCCTATTCCAAGGAGTGCATCAACCCCGGTGAGGTGCTTATCCAAAGCCCGTTTTCCGGGACGCTTGTGCCACTAGGGTCCACGGTCTCCCTCACGGTCGATAGTGGCACACGTAAGACTTGCATCCAGAAGTAGTGCGGCACCCTGGCGCACATCCCGTGCAAATCAGCGAGTAGGGACGCTGCGCCTCCGTTTTCGGTATCCGAAAATCGCGCAGCGGCAGGAATTTCAATATGCAGGCTTTGTGCCATTTTTGGCACAAAGCCTGTGAGGGTGACAATCCAAACACGAATCCCTTGCAGTGAGTGAATCATAGCTGTTGCACTCCGCCGGAAAAGAACGACTAACTTTCGGCCACTTGCGCGAGCGGAGAATGCAACGCGCTCAGCAAAGCTCCCAAGTAACACAGGCTTCCGATAATCAGCGTGAGCTGCAGGCCGACATAGATCGCCAGAAACATCGCCGCAGCCGAACCCATGACGCTCGAGGCGGCGTTGATTGCCCAAGCCCAGCGTACGGAAGACGGCATTACTCCTTCGAGCAGAGTCAAACCGGTTGGAAACGGCATGCCCATCGCGAAGCCAACCGGAGCGATCAGAGCAACGGTGATGAGCATTTTGAGCGGCAAGGGAAGCGCTACGCCGCTTTCGGAGATGGGCGAAACCAGCAGCGCCAAAACGATGTTCGCACCGACGATGACCAACAGAACGCGGGCAAGTCTGCCAACTTCATTCTTGACCAAATATCTGCTGGCAAAGCTTCCGCAGCCGCTTGAGAGAAGCATGGCGAAGATGATGACGGTCAACGCATAAGTGGGGTGGCCAAGAAACAACACGAACTTTTGAATCAGAGCGACCTGGATGATGATGTAACCTGCACCGATGCACAGAAAGAACAGTAAAGCTTTCATAGTGCCGGCGCCGCGTGGCAGGCGGTGACCGAGGACCAGCGGCGGAAGTGCAAGCATCACAAGCGTTGCCAGAATGCTGATGCCTACCAGGCCGAACAGCACGGGTAAGGCGGAATTTATTTTGTAGTCGGCGTTTGCGCGCGAGGCATGCCGCACGAAATCGATCAAGTCGCGAGGCTGGACCGTGTAGAAGAAGAACGGGCGATTGTCGCTTACCGGCCGGACGTCGAAGTCATAGGTGTTGTAAAAGTGCTGGAGATCGCGTGTTGTCAGCAGCGTGCGAAAGGGTGTGTCGAGCGTGGTTCCGGGCGCGTAAACCACCTGCATCTTGCCTTCCGCAGCGGCATTTTGAAGGCGAGCGATATCGGTTGAAGTGAACGGATTGCGCGATACGAGAATCGTGTCCTGCGCGCCCCAACTGCTAATCTTCTTTTCTAGATCCTCGCGGATGACAGCAACGTTAAGAGCAGGATTAGGCTGGCCCAGTTGCTTCAAGGCGGCATCTGCCAGCGCGACTACGCGAAGCGACTCCCTAGGCGGTACGAAGCCCCAGCGCGTAAAGGCCATCACGCCATCGGGGGTGAGATGGGAAAGGTAGTCGACAAAAGCATTGGTTGTATAGAGATTGTTTTCCGACAGCGCGAAGGCCCCCGCCGCGGTGGAAGCCCAGGTATCGACGAGCGTGGCCTGCAACACCTGATAACGTGCCTGTGAACGGCGCACGAATGAGCGCCCGTCCTCGACCACGATGTTCACTTCCGGGCGGAAATAGATGCCGTAGCTGTACTGCGGAAACCGCTTCCGCATAATTTCGGTGGCGATGATGGGGTTGATTTCTACTCCAGTTACATCTTTGCTGCCCGCAGCGAGAGCGCGGGCGACGTCCCAGCCGCCCCCCGGGCCGATGATCAGGGTCTTCGCACCGGGGCGCAGAATATACGGAATACCCGGGCCGTGATGTGCCAGGTCGAACGATTCCTTGGCGGTCAGCTGTTTGGTATCGAGCTGGGCAAGGTAAGTATTGGCATCGCCATCGATGACCATATATCTCGCGCCATCCGCCTGGTGCTTCAAGGCGATGCGAGAGAAGCTGTTCCAGCGGACGAAGTCCTCGTCTTTGATTACTTGACCCTTCGAGAACTTTACGTCGATTACGGGCTTCTTGACGTTGATCGTAATGAGTCCCACGAGCAACAAGCCGAGAAGGACGGCGGCGACACGGCCGCGCGACGAACCCGCGAGATGGAACCAGATCGCGGCAGAGACGGCGAAGAGAATAGCCGCGACTACGATGGTGTTCGGGCCGCCTAGGGTGTTCAGCAACGGAACAAGAAGAGCACAACCTCCGGCAGCGCCTATCAAATCGAAGAAGTAAACCCGGTTCACCCGGCCCACAGTGTCGCCTATGACCAGAGACAGCACGGTTCCGGAAAGCAAGAAAGGAATCGCAGCAACAAAGTAAGCGGCAATCAGGCGACGCGTGCTCATCTGCCCGCTACTACGAAGCAAAAACGACAGGCTAAGGACGATGGCGATGGCGTTCGCAGCCGCAAGTCCGCCAATTTTAGAGTAGAGAGCGCCTCGCCATCCCGCTACGACGTACGAGAAGACGCCTCCGGCTCCTAACCCGAAAAGAGCGATAGAGATTGCCAGAAACGCGAAGTGATAGAAGTACACCACGGAAAAAACACGAGTCAGCGCCAGCTCGAGCAGCAACGTCGCGAGAGATGTGGCTGCCACGCCGAAATAGATCTGCGGCCAGGGCCGGCGACGGGCTACTGGCGAGGTCTCGTGGTGCAAAGAAGAAATAGACGTCGACAAACTTTTATGGTAGTGGAATCGCAAGGTGCGAGACGATGCGCTTCGCGATGCGCTCGCAGGCGCGACCGTCTCCGTACGGGTTGTGCAGGCGAGCCATGGTCTCGTATTGCTCGGGACTATCGAGCAGGCATTCTGCTTCGTAAACGATCCGGCCGGGATCGGTGCCGACGAGCTTGACAGTACCGGCCTCGACGGCTTCGGGGCGTTCCGTTTGATTTCGTAGCACGAGTATCGGCTTGCCGAGCGAAGGTCCTTCTTCCTGTATGCCCCCGGAATCGGTGATAAGAAGATAGGCGCGTTGCATCAGATCGACAAACTGGACGTATTCAAGCGGCTCGAGAAGTACGACATTCGTTTTTCCGTCCAGGATTCTGTTGACGGGTCCAGTCACGTTAGGATTCCGGTGTACGGGCCAGACGATCTGAACGTCTTGTCTGTCGGCTAACTGGGCAACCGCCTGGCAGATGTTCTCGAACTCAGGCCCGAAGCTCTCACGCCGGTGAGCGGTAATGACAATGAGCTTCCTGCCGGCATCAAAAGGCAGACTTAAGCCCGAGATGCTGCCCTTCTGCAGCCGATCTTGGATGAAAAGAACAGCGTCGATTCCGGTGTTGCCGGTCACCTCGAGTGCGCTTTCCTTTACGCCATCACGCAAAAGGTTATCCGCGGCGCCGCGAGTCGGCGCGAAGTGTAATGTCGCCAGGCGAGTGGTGAGAACGCGGTTCATCTCTTCGGGAAAAGGCATGCGCGGGTGAAAGGTACGCAGACCGGCTTCTACGTGAGCGACTTCCGCCCCGGCGTAGAACGACGATAGCGCTCCGCAAAGCGTGGTTGTGGTGTCGCCTTGGACAACGGTAAGAGACGGCTGCACCTCTTCGAAGACTCGCGGCAGTGTTGTAAGCAGGCGACCCGTCAACTCGGCGAGCGATTGCCCGGGGCGCATGACGTCAAGATCGAAGTCAGGAGTGACATCGAAAACGCGAAGAACCTGATCGAGCATCTCACGATGTTGCCCGGTGACGCATATGACAGGCTCCAAAACCTGGTTGAAAGGGCTCTTTCGAAAGGCGGCAATAAGGGGGCAAAGCTTAATTGCTTCCGGTCTGGTACCGAAAACAAATAAAACCCGTTTGGCAGGCTCTGCTAACCGGGAAGGTGAATTACTTGTGCCGGTAAGTGATTCGGCCCTTGGTGAGGTCATAAGGAGACATCTCAAGGGTGACGCGGTCCCCGGCTAAAACCCGGATTCGGTTGCGTCGGAGTTTGCCGGCCAGGTGAGCGAGGACGGTTCGATCCTGATCCAACTGTACACTGAATAAACCGCTAGGAAACTTTTCCACTACTGTTCCAGTTACTTCTATGCTGTCTTCTTTACTCATTCGCCTCTTAAACTAATGTTGCGGAAGAAAAGCGCTAACCTCCACTTAGTCGAGTATAGCGCAAAACCTCGATTTTAAAGGCTTACCGGAAGGTCAGCCGTGCCGTAATCTCACTTGATTAAACTTGAGTCGGGGCAACGTTCGCCCCAAGAGATGGTAAGTGAGTGCGTTGAAGTCTGCTAATGAGTTTAAGAACAAAAACATCCTGATAACGGGCGGAGGCCGGGGAATCGGCAAGCGACTGGCGCTCGGTTTCGCCAAACTGGGAGCTCGAATCGCGATCGTGGCACGCAGCAAGGCCGAGATCGATCTTGTTCACATCGAGATCGAGCAATCTGGGGGTAACGCTCTCCGCATCCGAGCCGATGTGACCGACCCGGAGCAGCTCACTCTAGCGGTCGACCGAGCTCGCGTTGTCTTCGGCAGCCCGATCGATATCTTGATCTGCGCGGCGGCTACGGTTGGCCCAATCTACCCGTTCATGCAAGCTTCTCTGAAGGCCTGGACCGATACGCTCGCAATCAACCTGTTCGGCGTGGTTCATTCATTTCGCGCTGTGCTGCCGGCGATGGCCGAGAAGCGCGCCGGCAAAATTATTGTGTTGACGTGCGAAAGCGACGACTTGCCGAATTTGAACCTGTCCGCCTACACGACTGCCAAAACCGCTGTTGTGCGGCTCGTTGAAACAGTAGCGGCCGAAGTGGCCGAGGACAACATTCAGATCAACTGCTTCGATCCTGGATCGGCTTACACGAACCTCACAGACGAGCTCATTCGAGCAGAGAGCCGCTTAGAAGCTCGGGTGGTGAATGCGGCCAAAGAAACTCGCCGGACCGGGGGAGTGTCACCGGATCTGCAACTGAAAGTCGCTACTTTTCTAGCGTCCGAGCAATCGAACCACATTACCGGCAAGCTCATTCATGTAACTGATGACACGAACAAGCTTAAGAACGACACTCTACGCTCGGATGCGCTTACCTTGCGGCGGCATCATAAGTAGTCGCAGTTACTTGGTACTGAAGCGATAAATGGTGCTTTGCTGATACTGCTCGCCGGGATGTAGAACCGTCGTTGGGAAGTTAGGGTGGTTCGGCGAATCGGGAAAATGTTGAGTCTCCATGCAAAACGCGGATCGATGGCGATACACGCCGCCGATACCGGTCATATTGCCTTCGAGAAAATTGCCTGAGTAGAACTGAAGTCCGGGCTGAGTTGTGTAGACCTCGAGCACGCGGCCGGATTTAGGTTCTTCTACACGGGCTGCAACTTTGGACAGGTCGCCGGAATGATTCAGCACGAAGTTATGGTCATAGCCTTTGCCGAGTTTGAGCTGCTCATTGCGCTGGCCGATGCGAGCTCCGATGTCGGTGGGCTTCCGGAAGTCGAAAGGGGTGCCGGCTACACTGGCAAGCTGGCCCGTAGGAATCAAGGTGCTGTTTACCGGCGTAAAACGATCGGCATCGATCATGACCTTGTGAGTCAGGACTGTTGCGCTTCCTGACCCAATCAGATTGAAGTAGGAGTGATTCGTGAGATTCAGGACGGTGTCCTTGTCGGTCGTAGCCGAGTAGTCGATATGAAGGCCGTTGTTCTTGTCGAGGGAGTAGCGGACCGTGACATCGAGATTGCCGGGAAAACCCTGTTCGCCGTCGGGGCTTAGGTAATGGAGTTCGAGGGCAGGCGTGTCGGCCGTCGAAATGTCCTTCGCGTCCCAGACCCGTTTGTTGAAACCGACTGTGCCGCCATGCAGCATGTTCGGGCCGTCGTTGGTGGGAATGTGATAAGTCTTGCCGTCTAAGGAAAACGTCCCTCGCGCAATGCGATTGCCATAGCGTCCGATCAAGGCTCCGAAGTAGGCGGTGTTCAACTTCTGGGTATAGCCTTCCAGATTGGCGAAGCCTAGCGCGACGTCGCCGAATTTACCGTTTCGATCTTTTACACTGATCGACTCGATGGTGCCGCCATAGTTAGTTATCCTGACTTCCATGCCGGCGGAGTTCTTCAGGGTGTAGAGCGAGACCTCTTTCCCGTCGGGCGTTTTCCCGAAATCCTGCTTCGGCAGAGAGTTCGTCGTTTGTGCTCCAGACAGGACAACAAACAAAAGAGTAGCTGCGAACCCGGTAGCTAATTTGCATCTCATAGGCGTAACCATCCTAATGTATCGAGCTGTAGACTTACGAGTGATGCTGCGTCTGTCTTTTGTTTTACTCGTTGCAACGGGGCTTCTAGCGCAGGAGCCGTTAAGAACGCGCTTTGTACGAGCTTCGGGCGACGCCACTGTTTCTGTCAAACCGGACGAGGCAGAGATAACGATCGGCGTATCGACGCACGCGGCGACGGCTCAAGCTGCTTCTTCGCAGAATGCAGAGCAAAGCTCGCAAGTGTTGAGTGCAATGAAACGCACTCTTGGCGCAAGCGGGCAAGTGAAGACGTCGGGATATTCGCTGAATCCTCAGTACGATTATCAAAACGGGCATCCGCCCCGGTTAAACGGCTATGAAGCCAGCAATACCGTTACGGTAACGGTGGACGATCTTGCGCTCCTGGGTAAGGTGATCGACGCGGCTACCGGGACCGGAGCGAACAATGTGAATGGCATCTCCTTCAAGTTGAAAGATGCGTCAGCAGTTCGAGAGCAGGTGCTGGCGGACGCGGCGATCAAAGCCCGCGCCAATGCCGAAGCGATTGCCAAAGCTTTGGGCGTTCAAGTTGTAGGTTTACTATCGGCTGAACCGTCCGAGGTTCCGACCATCCGGCCGATGATGAAGTCGTTTGTTGCCGCAGCCGGTGTTGCGGACCGAGTTGCTACGCCGATCGAAGCGGGCGATCTCGACATCCATGCAACCGTTACGGTGATGCTCGAAGTTCGCTAACTGTGCTTGTGCGTGAGTTGCGGATTCTTTCCCTTATTGCGAGTGCTACAGAAATTGTTCACGCGCTAGGCTTAGGGCAGTTTCAGGTGGGGCGATCGCATGAGTGCGACTATCCATCCGATGTTTTGCAACTGCCGGTCTGCACGCGGCCGAGCTTTCCCGTGACAGGGTCCAGCAGAGAGATCGACGACTTGGTGAAAGACCGGCTGCGAGCGGCGCTCAGCATCTACGAGGTCGATTCGGAGATGATTCGGGCGCTCGCGCCTACGCACATCATTACGCAGACACAGTGCAAGGTTTGCGCGGTGAGTCTGGAAGATGTCGAGAAAGCTTTGCAGCAAGGCATGGCGACCGGGGCCGAGATCATTTCATTGGAGCCTTACGCATTGGCCGATTTATGGCGAGACATAAATCGGGTTGCAACACGCTGTGGGCGCGCGAGCGCGGGAGTTGCGCTTACGGCCACTCTGCAGAGGCGGATGCGCGAGATCGAGGCAAAAGCTCAGGGCAGTGCGTCACAGCCGACCGTGGCGGCAATCGAGTGGTTGGATCCGCTTATGGCGGCTGGAAACTGGGTGCCGGAGCTCATTCAGATGGCTAAGGGAAGCAATCTCTTTGGAGTGGCAGGCCAGCATTCTCCATGGATGACCTGGGACGAGCTTACGTTGAGCGACCCGGATGTGATCGTAGCCTTGCCATGCGGATTCGATCTTCCGCGCACCCGCAGTGAGATGCATTGGCTTGAGCAAAGGAGCGGCTGGGCGGGTTTGAAGGCGGTGCGTAACGGGACCGTATACATCGCGGACGGAAACCAATTCATGAACCGGCCCGGACCGCGATTGGTAGACTCTCTACGAATCTTCGCCGAGATTTTGCATCCCGATTTGTTCGAGCCGACTTTGAAACAAATTGGCTGGGACGTGTTCTAGCGAGCGCTCGTCGAGAACATCGGGGTTTCGGCTTTGTCTGTGAAGATCGCTTTCGGACAGATTGCGTGCACGCCCTTTTTGCCGTCGACCAGCTGAGTAATGTCGAGATCTACGGCGACGCTGGTCAGCATGTAGGCATCATCGCGGCTCAGATGCTTTTCGGTTTGCAGGAAATCGAGCATTTCGCGGATGGCGAGATCCGTGGCTTTATCGAGATCTTCGTTGAAGCCCATTGTGATGTAGCTTGCGGGGGTCTCCGCGCGGGGCCAGTGTAAAGACGCGCCCTTATGCACGATGAATTGGAAGGTGCCGGTCAGCGATGTTTCCATAGCGGTGACGTCCACTTCGCCGTTGCCCATTCCGGCATGACCGTCGCCCACTTCAAAAAGCGCACCGGACTGGTGAACGGGAATGTAGAGCGTGGTACCGGCGACGAGTTCTTTGTTATCCATGTTGCCGGCGTGGATCCATGGTGGCGCGCTGTTCAGCTTTCCTTCCCCGGGAGGCGCGATGCCCATGCTGCCGAAAAACGGATGCAATGGGACGACAATGCCGGGAGCGAAGTTTGCCACCTTGCGCTGGAGATCGAGGGGGATGATCTTCGTACGCATGTAGGGATATTCGTCCTGCAAAACCCCGGTGGTTGGGCCGAAGCTGTTGTAGGCATATGGCACGTCAATATGGATGTCGATAATTTTCACCTCGAGAACATCGCCCGGTTCCGCGCTTTCGATGTAAACGGGGCCCGTTAGTAGGTGACCTCCGGGGCCCTTGTCGGAGGCCGGGACCTTGGCGTAGATCTCTTTTAGCTCGGGCTGAATTTCGGAGGATGTGGCGCCTGCCGCCTCCAGGCGGGCGGGATTACCCGATACAGTATGAATGGTTACCTGGTCGCCGGACTGAACTTTGAGAGCGGGTTTCGCCTTGGCCCAGTAGTAGCCCCAACAGATGCTCTGCGGAGTGACGTTCAGAGTGAAAGTTTCCGCTCCGCAAACGGCGGAAAGGGCCAGGGCGAAGAGGGCGGTACGCATCCCTAATGTTACAGATATGCGAGCTCCGTAGACATGGTGGTGAGCAGTTCAGGATTCGAGGATACGCACGCACTTCTATCGAAGCCCGACGCGGCGGACGAGGTCCTGAAAGCGAGGATCGCCGCGTATGGGATGGAAAAAGGGATGTACTTTCAGGAACTGCAGGATGTTTGACTGCTCCGAGTAGGCCCGCTCTAAGCCCGCGAACGCTTCGTTGTAATCGCGAAGCCCCAGATATGGGTTGATGAAAGCGCCGGCCGGAACGTAGCTCTTTTGCCGACGCTGCTTCAATTCGTCGATCAGGCGAAGCGCTTCGGGCCGACGGCCGGCGTACCCGTACGCTGCTGCTAACAACTCGACGGCCCCGGGGCTCCCATGCATGAGGGAAACTGTTCTCTGGAGCTCGGAAATCGCCATCTCGGGCTGACCTTTGCCAATCAGTGCGAAACCCAGGAAAAAGCCCGCCATTCCGGAGTCCGGGTGCACTACCAGCGCGCTTCGTAATTCCCGAATGGCCTCATCGTAGCGGCGGCCTAGAAACAGAATCCAACCCATGCGAATGCCGGGAGCTCCGAGCGGATCCAGTTCACGGGCGCGCCGGGTCCAGGCGATCGCCTCTTCTGTACGCCCCTGGCACACCAGCCAATCCGCGAATCCCGAGTGTGCGGCAGCATCATTCGGCTTCAAGTAAAGGGCTCGGTTGTATTCAGCTTCGGCATCGCTCCACTGCTGAAGACACTGCATCCGCCTCGCCAGCGGTTCTGAAGTAAACATGGAAGCACTCGCTATCTTTTAATTGCACTCCCTGGCCGCGGCCCTTCGCTCGTGGCTCCGAAACCTAGTTGTGGTCTTCAGAGCCGCGAGCGCAGCGACCGGAGGTCTTGGGCAGACCCCGGACGATAGTAACCTTCTATCTGCGACTGGAAAAAGTATGAAGCAAAATATCTTTTTGATATTCTTGGCGGCCGCGCCGCTGGTTACCGCGAGCTCGCTCGGCAGTTTTGAAGCTACATGTAGTGGGCTCGGATGTAGCGGAAGCTACAACGGAAACACTTTTGTTTTTTCCGGTCCGTTCCCAGACGGCAGGGTCTCCGCCCAATATGGCCCTAACTTCTATGACCCTTACATAGACTTTTCAATTGGCACCCACGGCGGCGTCTTTACGTCTGGGGGTAACAGGTGCGATTACGACGTTGTTCTAGGTCACGGCAATTGCTATGGCGAAGCCTCGTTTGGAGCAAATCTAGGGCCGCCGGACGCCACCGCACTTTCACTTGGAGATGTGGTCAGCGTCACCGGCACGGGTACTGCGGAAGGCTTTTTTTGTTGGGACGGGGACTGCCCTGCTGACGCACGCCCAAAGCCATTGTTCAACCTAAACGTAACCGCCACGTATCAATTCACATTGGCGAATCCGGGTACATCCTCACCGTTCACTTGGACCGCAGCCCAATTCATTTCTGTGCCCGAGCCGGGGACTCTGGTATTCGCAACCCTCGGGCTGGCGGGCGCGGCGGTCCGATGGCGTGGGCAGCGCTTCCGGTCACGGCGTAAGCCAGTCACGAAAAAGAATTACGTTCCGGATCATTAAGGCGGCAGTGGCCACATCAACGGCAATTCTAACTCCGGCCTGCGACCCGCGTTCGCTCCTTAAGTAACGCTTGTAGGGCTCGTCACCCGTTTGTCAGCCAAAGAGCATGGTGTGAACTGCTGATGGCTTCACCCAGACAGTAGCGAACGCAACCCGCGCGGTGTACGAAGTAAGGTCCACTTTCCGATTAGCCACCATCCTGGAGCAACTCGGAAATCTACCCTCGGCCGTCAGGCCTGGGTAATCGCAAACAGAACCAGTCACATCTACCTTCGCGTTTCATGTCAACTTGGCAATCGATTTCGGGAGTGAACTTGGTCGCTGACGAAAACCGGATTTCGCGACTGATCTCTTTCGGCCCCAGAAGTGCACTCCAAAAGTTATGTCTACCATCAGAGCGGCGCTCCTCTCCGCCATTCTCAGCCTTTGCTGCTCTGCGCAAGCGCCGGATCAAAACATAACTTCGCTAACCGGTCAGCTGTTCGTGTTTCCAAAAGTCGGCAATCAGGCAAAGGTCCATGTCAGGAGGGATCAGATCGGCCGCATCAAAGGGAGTTGCGACATCGCTGTACAGGTAAGCTCCATTAACTTAAGGGGCGGCGTTGCCCACTTGCAGCTTGAGAATATGGGCATTCCCATGATCCCCTCGCAACCTTATCTGAACGCATGTCCATCGGGAGCAAAATCCAACATTAATCTTGAAATCTCAGGATTCACGCCAAGTGATTCAGCCCCCTCTGTCCTACGTAGCATCGGTGAAATCCTGCTCACTTCGGAGCGATACCTGTCGTACCGCGGCGTTGTGTACAGTCTCGAAACGAGCGTGCCCACCGTCGACGAGCCTTCTTCAACAGAAAAGCCAGACGCCAGACCGATAGCCTTGCTCACTGTAACCGCGAACAACACGGAGCTAGCTCGCGCCCAGAGGCGCAGCGGGGCCGTTCTGATTTCGGTCATTGTGGGGCAGGACGGGCGCGCTCATTCCCCCAAGGTCATCCGGCCGCTCGGCTTGGGTCTGGATGAAAATGTCTTGCGCCTGCTGCCGCTCTGGCGCTTTCAGCCTGCTCAGAAGGACGGCAAACCCGTCCCCTTCAGGGCAACAGTGGAGACGACTTTCCGACAATTGTGAAGCTCAGATCTCACCTCGCCTTTTGCCGCGAGCGGGATCAAGTGACTCATGAGCAGGGTTTCCGAACCCCCCTTGCAAGGCAAACTAAAGCTTCTGGAGTAGTGACGCACGTCAATCGTATCGGTCCCTGAACCGGTCCACTTGTTCTTATTCGAATTGATCGCAACACGGAGATGCCGCAAAGCGAGCAAGGCTTCCACCCACCGAAACTCGCTTTACAATTTGCTCTGGTTCAATCTGTTGACCAAAGCGTCACGTCGTTCACCCCTATACCGCCGCTCGATGGCGCAAACTCTTCACACCAAGCCCGTCACGGCGCCAACCAGGGAGCTTTGATTGCGCTTTTCCCGTTTCCCTCGGGAGAAAAGCCGGTGCGGGCGGGTTTCCCCTAGTCGGAATACCGTGTCGCCTAGAGGAACGTGCTGGTAAAGCTTGATGCTTCGAGTTTCGTGTAACTCTTTGTGGCGCTGTAGTGTCGAAAATTCGGATTTGTCACGCGCTGCCCAGAATCGCGCCCTGCTAAGCATACGGAGGGAATATCACGCATGCAAGGTTTACCGGCCCGCGCCTTGGGCCCCATTCTCTTGGCATCCGCCCTGCTCAGTGGGAAGCTGACTGCAGACCCCGTCCCTGTCCGGCACCCGCAGGGCTCATCCCACGGGTTTCTCGCCCTGAAAACCCTCGAAGGTACCCGCATCGCCACTGGCGACGCGACTGAGATCGTGCATGGCGATCGCGTCACGTCGCGCGTCATCTTCCGCTTCCGCGACGGCTCAATCGACGAGGACACCACTGTCTTCTCTCAACGCGGCGTCTTCCGTCTGATCAGCGATCACCACATTCAACGCGGCCCCTCGTTCCCGAAATCCATCGACGTCCTCATCAACGCTTCCACCGGGCAGATTACGTCTCGCACGGAAGACGGAAAAGTGAGACAAGATCATCTCGATCTTTCACCCGACGTCTCAAATGGCCTTCCGCCCAATCTGCTCATGAACATCCTCCCTTCGACGCCTGAAACAAAGTTATCCTTTGTCGCTCCAACCGAGAAGCCGCGGCTTATCCATATCTCCATCAAGCCTGCTGGCGAGGTTCCGTTCACGATCGGAGGAACCAAGCGAAAGGCCGTCGACTTCTCGCTCCATGTTGAACTCGGCGGCATTACCGGAGTAGTTGCGCCTTTGATTGGTAAGCAGCCCCCCGACTATCACATCTGGATTCTTCCGGGTAAGTCACCGGCATTCATTCGCGAAGAGGGTCCGCTCTATGAGGGCGGCCCCGTCTGGCGGATCGAACAAATCAGCCCCGAATTTCCGCGTTAGCTCTGACAACGCCGGGGTCGGTCTGCAGCCGGTCACAGCCCTAGAAAATTTCTTCCCGCCCGGTGTTCTTCCCCCAAGTGAACCACTTACAACCAAACCACCTCACCCATCTCTCCCCGACCATTTCTACCCGCTGCTACGGTCAGGCTGTCCGAACATACCCACAAAGAGGACCCATCCCATGAACAGCCGTGAAATGCGCACCCTCCGTCGTGCCGCCGAACGCCGGAAGCTGAAAACAACAAAGCAGCAGACCGCGTTCGCATCGAACCAACCCGAAAACGGAACCGAGCATGCCGCTCTAACCGATGTCTCCCCCGCCATTCTCGATGAATTCGGCGTCGACTTTATTCGGGAGGCCAACGAAATGCGCGCTCGCGTCGAAGCCCGTATTGCTCGTGCGCGAACTCTCCCAGACCACGAAGTACCGGGTGCTGGTCGCTCCACAGGCCCGCGCACGTCCAAAGGCAAATCCGTTGCCTCCCGGAATTCCTTTAAACATGGCTTGGCCTCCGGCCAGATTCTCGTTCCCGGCGAAGATCCCGCCGAATTTGCGACGCTCTTAGCCAACCTCATGGACAATCATCAGCCCGCTAACGCAACCGAAGAAATTCTCGTTCGTGAGATGGTCGATGCGCACTGGCTCATCGCGCGCGCCAGCCGGCTCCAGGCTAACTGCTTCAGCAATGGCGAGATCGATACGAAAGCCCTCGCGCTCTTCATGCGCTATCGCGCAACCTATGAGCGAGCCTTCTACAAAGCCCTCAATACCTTACTCAAATTGCAGAAAGAAAGTGCGCGAAAACTTCACGGAGAGGTAAAGGTGAGCGAGCAACAGTTCGTTTCGCAGCGCGCGATCGCGTCTCGAGAACCGGAGACAGGAAAACAACCGCCAACGGACCGGCAGACTTCCTGCTATGAGGTCACGGAGCCTTCGGGTGCATCGGAAAGGGATGAAAAGCTAAAGAAGGAGAATCTAAAGGTCGCCTGAAGCGCTGAAACCCTCACCTAAAAACAGTAGCCAAGAAAATGCTGCGCTACTCTTGCGCCGAAATCTGCTGGTCCGAGTCCTTCCACGCGCTAATCTTTAGCCGCCGGCAAACCCAGCAAAGATCTTCGTCCAAAGGAGTGGGCCCTGCTGCCCCTGTGCAGCTTCCACCGCACACGCTGCAAAGCTTGTTAGGTAACGGCCGCTCCACTTCAAGCGACTTCTTCGCCATGGCCAGGATCTCCGGCGAGACAATCGGGTCTGTAAACGTCTTCTTTTTCATGGCTGCCTTCACTATAAAACAGTTCGCCCGAAATTTCGTTGCTGGGGCGTACTATGAGGGATGTTTCATAAACGGATCGGACTCAAAACTCCTTACTCCATAACATCTACCTAGCCTTGCGCGTGCCTTGCCGGGCGTTTACTTAGGAGCTATCATCGATGAACGATATCGCATTCCTGTTTCCAGGCCAGGGCTCTCAATACGCCGGGATGGGCAAACTGCTTGCCGAACAATTCCCCGAAGCGCGTCACGTTTTTGAAGAAGCAGATGAAGCACTCGGGTTCCCGCTGTCCACTCTCTGCTTCCAGGGTCCCGAGGAAGAACTCAAGAAGACAGAGAATACTCAGCCTGCTCTGCTTGCCGTCTCAGCCGCGGCTTGGCGCGTTCTGGAAGCAAAAGGCTTCCGTCCATCGATTGTGGCCGGGCATAGCCTCGGCGAATATTCGGCGCTCGTTGCCGCCGGTGCTCTCCCCTTAGCTGACGCCCTGCGCTTGGTGCGTAAACGCGGCCGCTACATGCAGGAGGCGGTTCCCCCAGGCGTTGGCGCCATGGCTGCTCTGCTGAAACTGCCCGCTATCGAATTAGACCGCGTGCTCGCTGAAGCAGCGCAGGGCGAAGTCGTCACCGCTGCCAACTTCAACTCGCCCGATCAAGTCGTCATCGCCGGACACGTCGGCGCCGTCGAGCGCGCCGCCGAGCTGGCAAAGGCCGCGGGCGCCAGGCGTGCCGTCCGCCTCCCCGTCAGCGCTCCCTTCCATTGCCCGCTTATGCGTCCCGCCCAGACCAGGCTCGCAGCGGATCTTGATACGACGGCTTTCCGTGACCTCTCTTTTCCGCTGATCAATAATTGGCAGGCCCGCCGCATCACAACGGGCGCCCAGGCGCGCGAGGGACTCTTCGAACAGATCCCCAATCCCGTACATTGGACTGAGACAATCGTGGAGATGGCTCACTCCGGTATTACGCGCTTCATCGAAGTAGGGGCCGGATCGGTCCTGCTCGGGCTTCTCCGTAACACTCACCCGGAACTTCGGACTGCAAAATTCGGCGAACCTGCCGATATGGAAAAGGTGGCAACTCTGCTTGCCTGATCTGTCGGGGAAAGCCGGGGCTTTGGGGCAACGCTGAGTGAAACTACTTATGGGAACTAGTCGGAGGTGGTCTGTTTGAAACCGGAGATCTGTTGGAAGAAGTTACCGGTCCTGTTTCTCGTCCTCGGAAGTGTTGCGACGGCGCAGGACACCTCTGCGCCCTCCCCGTCCGCGGCTCCGCAGACCGTAACCGATAACACCCTCACCAGCCTGGCCGGCGAATTCTTCCATGGAGACTTCGTCAACTACTACGCCTTCGCAAACGGCGTTTACGACAGCACCCTTCAAACGCTCCAGACAGGCTCCGGCAGCAGTGGCGGCTTCTCCGTCGGGGGCGGCGTTACAGCTTCCAAACAGTTTTCAACCGGCATTCTGTCCCTGAACTATCGAGGCGATTACCGCAACTACTCTGGCGGCTATGAAGCGGGCGGCACCGACCAATACCTGAACCTGATCTACAGTAGGCGTCTAGGCCGCCGTTGGACGATCTCGTTCCAGGAGGGTGCCGGGATCCTTTTCTATAACGGCACATACTTCGGCGCACCCGGCGGAGTCCAGACCAATCCGTTCAGCCCCACTACCCGCTTTCTCAGCAGCGCCGCTTATCTCTCGTATCGCCAGTCTGCCCGTCTCACTTACACCTTCGGCGGAAGCTTCTTTCTTAACCGCTATAACTTTCCCGGCGCGATCGGCTCTACCGGCGGCATCTTCTCGGCATCCGCCTCCTACGCGCTCACCAACCGCACAGATTTCGGCGGCACTTACTCGCACGACTACTTCGTCTATCAGCATGGCGCCGGCAATACAACTCTCGATGGCGGCTATGCCAACCTCTCCCATACCTTTGGCCGTGACTGGCGGGTCAATATCTCTGCTGGCGTTACGCGAGCCCATACCTCTGGCGTGATCACCTTGCCGGAGAATGTGATCCTTGCCGGAGAAACGGTTCCCGTTTACCTGGTCGGACACTACGATGTCGTCAGCGAAGTGCCGACGATTCAGGGCAGCGTCTACCACCACTTTCGGAGCTTTAACATCTCCGCCAGCGCCGGCCGGGGTGTCAATCCAGGAAACGGAACTTATCTCACCTCCTCCAATGTCTACTTTGGCGGCCTCATTTCCAAGAGCTTCCGGAACTCGGCCGTTAGCGCCAACGCCAATTACTCCCGAGTCACCAGCATCGCCAACACGGTCGCGCAGTCGTTCTCTCAGAGCAGCATTATCGCTTCCTACTCGCGTATCCTCCTTCCCCACCTTTCCGTGTACGGCACCTACAACTACAACCGGTACGGCGCCTTACTGAACTACAGCTCAATCTCCGACAACCGGTTTATCTTCGGTGTTGCATTCAGCAGTAAAAGTATCCCGCTAACGATCTACTGACGGGCCGCGAGCAGATGCCTCGAAGCGTGCATGCTTTGCGAAGCGCATCGTAAGCGGAAGAAACTTTCGCCGAAGCCGGATAGGTGTATGGTCCGGGATGGCGCGATCCGGCGGAGCAGCAAAGAACTGTTCATCACCGAGGTGCTCTGACGCGAGCGAATCGGCTTGCTTTCAATATCGGCCGACGCATGGAAGGTCTACTTTGGAGGACTTCACCATGCGTCGCTGGGCTGGCTTTCAGCCTGTTACAAATCAGTGCACCTTCTCAATAGGCGGCGGTACGTACGTGCCCTCAAGAACGTTGTCCAATGGCCCGTAATCGCGGAGCATCACATTGAAAGGCCCAGGCGGAATCGGAAGCCAATTAGCGGCGGGGACGCCTGCAGGGAGCGTTCTCGCCATGTAAATTGAGACCGACCCGTCTGAGTTCGGCTGCAGGTCGGGCGTGTAACTTGCGACGAGGTACTTATTGGCAGAGTTGGGTACCAGTTCGATTGCCTCTGGCGTGTATGCGGTCAGAGACCAGAAGCGGCTGGTAGCGGGAATATTGTCCTGCGGAAACGTGAGGACGTAGCCACCGGGATCGGTTCCATTCAACTGATCACCCTGACCATCCTTGAAGGCGTGGAAATAAACCGCCGCGGTATGGTCGTTAGCATACTGGATAAATTCTGTTATTTGAGACCGTTGGAGGGCTGTCGAGGACCCCGGGTCGGGGTTGGTGCCCCATTCGCCAATGTTGTTGAAAGTGATCCAGTTTGTCTCGTCGGTATGGTCCTTGTACTTGTCGATAATCTGATCGTGCGCTGCCTGCGCTCCCTTCGCGAATTCAGACCTGTTTCCTGCGCTGCTTGCAAACAGCTTGTTGAAGTGCTCCGATAGGGCGAGCACTTCTGAGGACATCGGCGGGGTTGCAGGGGAGTTCACGGCGACCTTGAGCATTCGCAAAAAGGCGATCGGGTCTGTCGCAATCAAACTGTCGGCGAACGTCTTGAACGGGAAGGCGAAGTAGACTTCCCTCAGGATGTCAGCCGGGCCTCCAGCAGGCACACCCGACGGGCACTGCTTGTCGAGGTACGCGCACAGCGGCATGGTGGACATCCCGCGTCTGAAGTCGTCGGCTTGCTTAGTCATGTCCACACGGTTTTTGAACCTATCCACGCGGAAGATAATCGTCATGTAGTTTAAAGGCAACGGAACCTGTTTGACGCTATCGGGAAGATTGTTCGGGTCGAAGTCGGGCCCGTACAGCGCGTAAGTGCCTGCCGTGTTCTTAGGGAGCGCGGAATGGAATATGTCGCAGTAGCGATCCAGGATGAGCACCGAGTAGTTGGCATCCGTTGAGGGAACATTCAGGATCACCGGCCCGGTCGAAAGGTCGAGAAACGAACTCACGTACAACGTATCGTCATTGATGGCGACTACGTAGTGGTATAGCGGAGAGATTCGGTTCGGCCCGGCCAGTCGATTGGGAGTGCCAAAAAGCGTTTGGTAATAAGTGAACCACACCGGATAGAACTGCAAGACGTAATCTCGGGTCGTTTCGAATGCGTCCTGAGCTTTGGCGCGGGCCGGCAATATAGCCAATGAGAGCAATATGAGAAGACAGCCGAAGAACCGCACGGCTGCCTGGGGTTTAAGAGAATTTCTGCACTTCATGAAATCTCCTCCTTTTCGATGAAGGGCTATTGTATCTCGCGCACTCGAATCTCGGTCAGTTATCAGGAGCCAACGCATTACATCACCAAGACCGTCCGGATTGCGGCTTTATTCGGCACCGTTAGCCTAGAGGCGTTGGAAGTCTTGCGAGCGGGTCGTCGGGGACGCGGACATTACTTTCGCCGGCGAAGTGGCAGAGTGGTCCGAGTCAGTGAAATCCTCGGCCCGCAAAGCGGTGTTATGATCGCTGGGGCGAACTGGTCGTGAATGCCGGAAACTAACCAATCAGACAACGAACCTATCCGACAAGCGGAGCTGATCCTGCAGCTCTACGAACTCCGCCGCGAGACGGTGATGCGCGAAGCTCGGTCTTATGTAGGCGGAAAGTTTATGCCCCAATCCGCTGACGAGCTCATCGATATCGTGACAGCCGGAACTAGGGAGAGTGGGTTTGTTCTTCAGGTTTACGGATATTGGGATATGGTCGCAGCATTCGTATCGAACGGCGCGCTTGCTGCGCAACTCGTTTACGACACGTGCCAGGAAATGTATTTCCAGTACGCGAAGATTCAACCATACTTGGCGGAGTTCCGCACAAAGATGAGGCTGCCTGAGTTTCTCATCAGCATCGAGCGCCTGATAGAGGAATCCGAGGCCGGTCGTCGTCGGCTGGATGCCATGCGCCAGAATCTATCAGCAATGGCGGAAGCACGCGGCGGCTCCTAACCTCCCGCAATGAAATATGCACGAACGGCGTTCTGAAATTCAGGGCTTCAGATGACCTCAATGAAGTTGCCCCGGCAGCCATCAGGCTATGAGCTTTTCGCGCATGTGGATTTCAGGCGGCAGATTATTTGGCTTTGATTCGGATCAACTACACGGGCACTTGCCTACTCGGTAGATCGGATGGCTAGCTGACCATCACTGCCGCTCTCCGCCCGTCAGCACCTCTTGGAGCCGGTTCGCAAAGTTTTCCCCCGACTCCGTCTCGAGCCGCCGTTTCGCCACCGGCAGCGTCGAGTCCAATTCATGCACCAGCCGCAGCAGGCTCTTGATGTTCGATTCCACCAGCTTGGCGCTTCCCGGAACCTCCGGCTGCGGCAAAAAATGACTGTCTACTCCGAAGTCGATCCGCAGCTCCTCCTGTTTCTGAAAGTCTTTGCTCGTTCTGTTGTCGAACTCAGGCCCGAAACAAGCTAATCCGACGCGTGCCGGCGTCAGCTTCCAATCCCCCTCGAATTGCCACAGATCCCACCAGCTCTCTACCCTGTAAGCAACGTCTTCCCCCGAGTACTCCTGCAGAATCTCCATGATCTCCGAGGGGTCTACCGGGCCGTTGACGGGCCGCTCCAGCAGCGGTGGCTCGGTAGCGTCGATCGCATGAATCGAAACCACAGACTGCGGCTGGGGGCGCTGCGAAAAGGGAAAAAGCCGAAGCAACTTTTCGAAGTGCCGTAAACGGCTCGTCTGTAGGCCGCGAGCAAGCCAAAGAGACAGCGATAACTGGTCCGTCACATCTCCATTATCGATCCCCTAAATAGCGCAAAGGGCACGGTTGCGTGCCACCGGACCTCGGAGGGAACTCGCTCGCTTTTGGGTGGCACGCGTGATTTGCGGGCCCGTTTTGCGCGGTTTCCTCAGCGCAAAGGGCACGGTTGCGTGCCACCGGACCTCGGAGGGAACTCGCTCGCTTTTGGGTGGCACGCGTGATTGCGGGCCCGTTTTGCGCGGTTTCCTCAGCGCAAAGGGCACGGTTGCGTGCCACCGGACCTCGGAGGGAACTCGCTCGCTTTTGGGTGGCACGCGTGATTGCGGGCCCGTTTTGCGCGGTTTCCTCAGATCCCTTCTGAGCTGATAATGGTACCTGGATGGCAGTTTGACCGATAAACCCCTAACAGATCTGGTCCAAATCAGAAGGCTCGGAGAGAAGAATCGCGAGGAAAACAAACGCTTCCGCTCCTGGATGAAGAGCCACAACTTCGTCGAGCGCCGTTTGAAATCTCTCGCGCAAGATGTGGAGGACGCCATCGATTGCACCGCCTGCGCCAACTGCTGTCGGGTTGCTACCACCCAGATCACCGATCGCGATGCCGAGCATCTGGCCCGTTATATCGGAGCTAAACTGCACGAATTCCTACGCGACTACACGGTCCTTTCGGAGGACGAGGGCCGCATCCTCAAACGCACGGAAAAAGGTTGTATCTTCCTCGATGGCAATCTCTGCTCCGTCTACGATGCCCGTCCGCAGGCCTGCAGCCTATTCCCCCACCTCGTCAAAGGAAACGGCTCTCTCGTGAGCCGCATGTGGCATATGCCCGACCGGGCCGTCTATTGCCCCATCGTCTTCAACACTCTTGAAGAGTGGAAGGCCGAAACCGGTTTCCATAAATGATCCCGGTCGTTGTTCTTCTCCTGCTCTGCCTGTTTGTGGCCGTTTCGGTAGCGGCCTATGAGCTGGGGGAAGCAAGGCGCTGGAAACGGGCAGCCGCTGCATCCGAGGAACAGAGCGAGACCTTCCGCACGGAAGCAGAGGAGGCGCGGCTTTTGACCGTGCGCCAGGCCGGAGAGATCGCCAACGCTCGCGAGCTCTCGGAAGCGCAGCTGAAACTCGTGACGCAAACGCAGGCTCAGCTCGAGGACCGGTTTAGAGCCCTGGCGGCGGATGCGCTCGGCAACAACAGCCAGTTGTTTCTGGACCGCAGCCGCAAAGAGCTCGAGCATCTGGTTGAGCCCGTAACCCAGTCCCTGCGCAAGTTCGAAGAACAGGTACAGAACATCGAAAAGTCCCGCGCCGGCGCATACGAGGGCATCTCGGCCCAGGTTAAAGCCCTTACCGATCTGCAGGACCGCGTTCGCCAATCGACCGATCAGCTCAAAACCGCTCTTCGATCTCCGATTCAGCGTGGACGTTGGGGCGAAATCCAGCTCCGCCGCGTCGTTGAACTGGCCGGTATGCTCGAGCACTGCGATTTCTCTGAGCAGGAGACCCTCTTCGGCGAAAAACGCCAGCGTCCCGACTTGATCGTCAGACTGCCCAACGGCTGCCAGGTTGTAGTCGACTCCAAGGTCTCGCTCGAAGCCTATCTGCGGGCTATTGAAACCGAAGACGAGGCCGCTCGGCTCGGACATCTTACGGATCATGCCCGGCAGATCAAAAACCACATCAAAGCGCTCTCCGATAAAGCCTATTGGCGGCAGTTGCCCTGTTCCCCCGAGTTCGTGGTCGCCTTTCTGCCACTCGAATCCCTCTTCAGCGCCGCCCTTGAGCACGATCCCGACCTGCTCGCCTTTGCTGCCTCGAACCGCGTCGTTATCGCCAGCCCTATTACATTGATCAGCCTACTGCTGACCGTTGCCCACGGTTGGCGGCAACAGCAGGTCGCCGATGAGCTCAAGGCCGTAGCCCAGACCGGAGCCGACCTTTACGAGCGTTTGCTGAGCATGAGCGAGAACTTCGCCAAACTCGGCGATGCCCTCAGCAAAAGCGTGACCGCATTCAACTCGACCGCCTACGGTCTTGAAAATCGAGTCTTTGTCTCCGCCCGCAAGCTGAAAAGCCTCCACTCCGTTACGGCCGGGCACATCGAAGAAGTTCGCGAAATAGACCTGACACCGCGGCTCATCGAGCGGAAAAAGGCAGGTGGCGACTAGTTCTTCAGTTTTTCGGTGAGAGTGAGTGGATCGGTCAACTGGAACGCCAGGCGTCCGCCGTTTTCAAGCACGTTGGTCTTTACGTCCACCCTTTGGCCATCCGTTGTGTTGATTTCCGTCAATGTGAGCCTCAAATGCTGCTTGTCGGTACCCACTATTCGACCGAGCACCTTCGATCCGCGGTCGGCGATGATGAAATCCTTCCAGATAATCGGCGCCTGGAGTGTCCCACGGAACGTCTCGCCGGCATAATTGTCGCGAGCCGACAGCTTTTCGCCCAATTGAACGAAGAGATTGGTGCCGGATCCCAATTCTGCCACGTGGGCCTGGGGAAGCTGAGCTTTAGGGGTTTGCGGTTGGGGAGCATTTTCGATCACTCGCACTGGGGCGAGCGCCAAAACAACTCGTGGCACTTTCTTCTGAGCATGCGGAATTGGCTTCGTTGCTAGCTTGACCGGCGGAGAAATCGGAACCGGGGCCGCTACAACGGCCGGGGCTGCCGCTTGAGGTGGAGCAAATAACTGCTCAACGCTGGGTTTCTCTTCGAACGTAAGAACGCTAGCGACCGTGACAATTAGGGCAGCAAAAAAAGCAGCCAAGCCTTTTGCAAGCATGCCTATCCCCTACGTAATAGAACGAGAGGCTCGGCTAAATGTTGCGCCGGCAACAGTTAAAATAATTCCATCCTGTCTGAGCGATTTATTTCCGATTTCCCGACTGGCTACCAGGTCGGTCCTGTGCCGATCCGTCCCGCCACGGTGCTGGCGCCCATGGCCGGAGTCACCGACACGGTTTTTCGTCGGCTAATCCGCAACCAGGGCGGCTGCGGCCTGCTGATGACCGAGTTCACCAGCTCCCATGGGGTCGTCAGCACCAAGAAAATCAGCAAGAAACCGAACCGTAATTTTCGCTACTTATACTTCCAGCCCGAAGAACATCCCATTACCTGTCAACTATTTGGCTCGGATCCGGCAGTCATGGCCGAAGCCGCGAAGGTCTGCGAAGATCGCGGCTTCGACATCGTTGATATCAACTTCGGATGTCCGGTCAATAAAGTCGTCAAATGCAACGGCGGATCCGGCCTCCTCCGCGACCTGCCTTTAGTCGGCGAGATCCTCGAACGAGTTCGTTCGGCAATTTCCATTCCGCTGACGTGCAAATTCCGCGCCGGCTGGAACGATCACGAACTTGTCGCGGTCCGTATGGCCCAGCTCGCGGAGAATTGCGGCCTCGCTGCCGTCGCGCTCCACCCGCGTACCCGTGAGCAAGGCTACAGCGGCCGGGCCGACTGGTCCCGTATCGCCGAAGTGAAAGCCGCGGTCAAAATCCCGGTCATCGGCAACGGTGACATCGCCACCCCGGAAGACGCCGTCCGCATGTTCCGGGAGACCGGCTGCGATGCCGTCATGATCGGCCGCACCGCCTCGTTCAATCCCTGGATCTTTCACCAGATCGAGAACTACGTTCGAACCGGCAGCTACCACGTCCCGGCGGACCGCGAACGCTACGACATGATGAAGACCTACTACCTGATGCTCCAAGACCACGGGGAATCGGACGCCGTCGGCAAGATGAAACAGTTCGCGACGTACTTCACGCACGGCGTTCGTAACGGCTCAAAACTCCGCACCGAGATCTATCGCGCCCACGACGTCGGTCGTATCCTCGAGATCGTGGACGCCTTCTTCGCCGGCGAGATCGACCCGGCTCTCGCCTGCGCCGAGGTTGCTTGAAGCGCGTCGTTCTGATCACCGACGGCGCTTGCAAAGGAAATCCGGGACGGGGCGGCTGGGCCTGCATCCTGCGGTTCGGGGAGGTCAAGCGCGAGATATTCGGCTCCAGCCCCCACACGACCAACAACCGTATGGAACTCGCCGCCGCCATTGAGGGGCTGAAGCGCCTGAAAGAAACGTGTGCCGTCGAAATTATCACCGATTCCAATTACGTGAAGGACGGCATTACCAAATGGATCCACGGCTGGAAACGCAACAACTGGCGCAAAGCCGACAAGCAGCCGGTCAACAACCAGGATCTATGGATTGCGCTCGACGAGCTCGTGAACGCGCATCAAACCGAGTGGAAATGGACGAAGGGCCACGCGCTGCACGAAGATAACAATCGATGCGACGAACTGGCCAGCGAGGCGGCCGAACAGCAGCTTGCGAGCGACCCGAAACCGGGTCCCGACCGCTACTCCCTGCATGCCGCAACCAGATCTTGACCGCGGTCGGATCTGTCTCTTCGGCGGCACGTTCGATCCGATTCATTGCGCTCACTTGACCATAGCCGATGAGGCGCGCTCGCGCTTCGACCTCGATCGAATACTGTTCATACCGGCCGGTAGTCCGCCGCATAAAGTTACGGCTGGCCTGACTCCGTATGAAGACCGGTTTCGAATGGTCGAGATTGCCTGCCGTCCTTACCCGGCCTTTGAAGCTTCACGGCTGGAAGACAAACCCCAGCGCAGCTACAGCATCGACACGGTCAGAAAGTTCCGGCAAACCCTCGGCCCCGACAAGAAGCTCTTGTTCCTCATCGGAGCCGACGCTTTCGACGAGATAGAGACCTGGAAAGACTGGCAGGATTTGATCCAGGAGATCGAATTCATAGTCGTTACGCGCCCGGGAGGCAGCTACAGAATCCCGCCCGGTACCCGCGTACACCGACTGGAAGGGTTGGAATTGCCGGTGTCCAGCTCAGCTGTACGAGCAAAGCTCGCGTTGGGGGAACCGACACCCGAACTCCCGGAAGGAGTCCGCGCCTTCATCGAAGAGCGCGGACTTTACGGAGCTACTGCTTCGCTTTGACGCAAAAGTTATCGAACGCTTCTTTCAACAGCTTGGCAATTTGCGGAGCTTCGTTGCTCTCGATCTGGAATCGATGCAAGGTGAACACCGGCTTACCGTCCTGAAACAGGGTCATCGACGGTGAAGACGGAGGAACTCCCGGGAGCAACTCGCGAACCCGCGCCACTGCCTCAAGGTCGGCGCCGGCGAACACGGTCGCGACCGTATCGGGGCGGCTGGGGTGCTTCATCGCCATACCTACCGCCGGTCTCGCCTTTCCTGCCGCGCAGCCGCAGACAGAGTTCGTGACCATTAGTACCGTGCCGCTATTTGGCCCAAGTACGTGATTCACTTCTTCGGGTGTCCTTGTTTCCTTGACTCCAAACTGAGTCAGGTCTTCGCGCATGCGCGAGATCAATTGTTCTGGATATCTCATTTGCTTTGGTTTGTCCTATGTACCAGCTCGTCCGTTTTGAACTTTAGGAGTTGCCAGATAACCGACGATCGTGTCCTTGCGGACCTGGTTCACGACGATCTCGTCGGGCTGGCGTGCCTTTGAAGTATAGAACTGGATGGGCTCATTGATACTGCGGTCCTTCTTTTCAACGGTTTTATCGTCGGCGGTGATGGCAATCGTGAAGCGGTTATGTTTCACATCGGCCTTTTTCAGTTCGACCATCACATCGCCCACCCGGTTAAACTGCTTCGATTTGGTTATGGTGAACTCCGCGTAATTGCGTTCGCCGAGGTCTCTCAGCGCTTGCAGTTCCTTGCCATTGGTGGCGATCAAGCTCGCATGGTTATCGAGCTCACCCGTGGCGCGCTTCAGATTGGCTACTGTCTGTTCCAGCTGGCTCTTCGTGTTTCCCAGGTCGGTCTTCACGTTTCCAACGTCGGTAGAGACGCTAGCCAACTGCGTAGTTGCCGTCTCGGCAGTCTGCTTTACCTGGCTAATGGCTTGCTGCTGGGCAGCCTGTTCCTGCGCGACTTTCGCCTGCAGATCCTGAACTTTGCGCTGCGCGTCTACCTTAGCCTGCCCGACGGCTGCTTCAGCGGCTCTACGTTGCTGGGCCAGGCGCGACTGGAGTTCTTCTACACTGCGGCGAGACTGCCGCACCTCCTCATTCGAGTCGATGCGCATCTTCTCGATGGCTCCGTTGAACTCGGAGGAAAGTTTCTGCATTTCGGCACGGTTATCGGTTTTGACTCGATCCAGCCGCACAAAAAGGAAAACGTTGGCTGCTGCCAGCAATGCGAGGACTCCTATGAGCACCGGCGTTTTCCAGTTCGGATTGGAAGGAGGCGGAATAATGTACGTTGGCTGCTGCGGTGTGCTGCTCATCTCTTATATTATGTTTCAACCCGATGCAGAATTGTGGCTATCGGCCGGAACGGATGTTATAAGATCCTGGCTGGGCAGTCCGGGATCGAAGCAGTTTCTGCACCGTGCTTCATAGGAATCGACGGCTCCAACCAAAATAAGTTCCTCCGATTGAACGAGCCGTTGCGAGTGTTCGGCGGCCAAACCACATCGCGCACAGGCCGCAACTTTTTTGACGATCGAGTTTGCGAGCGCGAGAAGATACGGAATGGGCGGGAACGGTCGGCCTAAATAGTCGGTGTCCAGACCAGCAACGATTACCTGCCTGCCGGCATTGGCCAGTTCGATTGCGACCTCGACCAGTTCGGAGCCAAAGAAATTAGCCTCATCAACTCCCACGACCTCTGTCCGCGCGTCGAGCCGGTTGCGGATTTCGCCGGCTGACTGGACGGACTCGCACCGCATACGAATGTCTCGGTGGCTGACGATTTCGGTTTCGGAGTAGCGGACGTCAAGCGATGGCTTGAAGACTTGCACGCGCTTACCGGCATTTTCGGCCCGTCGTAGACGCCATATCAGTTCTTCGCTCTTACCGGAGAACATCGGGCCGTATATAGCCTCGATCCCGCCCGAGTTTTGGATTTCGATCTCCACGGTACAAATTAACAGAGGAACAATCTCCACCTTTGTTTAGCAAACGAATCGTCGAGCGAGAACTGCTGGACCATGTCCCGGCCGACGAGGCGCGTCCCAACTTGGCGGATCTGGTCCGTATCAATCAAAGGCTCGGAGGCCACTCGGTGTTGCGAAAAACGATGGCGCGGGTCGTCAACGGAGCGGATGCTTTCTCTTTGTTGGACGTCGGAGCTGCGTCCGGAGATTCCGCTCGTACCATTCAGGCGCTTTACCCCGCGGCAAGCATCACCTGTCTCGACTACAACCAGACCAATCTCGAAAAAGCTCCAAAGCCTAAGCTGATGGCAGACGCCTTCCGGCTGCCGTTTGCTCCGGAGAGTTTCGATTACGTGATGTGTTCGTTGTTTCTGCACCACTTTCAAAAAGAGGAGATTGTCGAACTACTGCGGAGTTTTCATCGGACCGCGCGACGAGCGTTACTCGTCATCGATTTGGAAAGGAACGTACTGCCTTACCTGTTCCTTGCTATTTCTAAACCTATTTTCGGCTGGAATCGCATTACGGTGCACGACGGGCTGATTTCCGTGAAAGCATCCTTTCATATCGGGGAACTCAGCAGATTAGCCGAGGAGGCTGAGATCAGGAGATTGGAAATCCGGCGGTACCGTCCGGCGTTCCGCCTCGCGATGATTGGCTGGAAATAAAACCGGTGGGCACTCGGAGGAAATACCCACCGGTACGCACGACCGAGAGGGGCATGCGTTTGTCTTGGTGTTAAGCATATCACGTATCTCTACCCCTAGAGTAGTTGTATTGTCATACACGGCCTAGTACTCGTCCCTGCTCTCGGCCGATTGCATTCGTGTATATGTTACAGCCGGTTTTCATGATCACAATAGAACTTTTCGAGCCAACTCTGCAACCGGCACTGACGGATGCCGTTTTCCCGTCTTTTGTGGATAGTCGGAGTTGCCATTACTCTCTCGCTAGGCAGACGGCTCCAGTTGGGAGACTCGCCTGCGAAAGTCTTAACCCAGGATCTTCCGACGGCTACTTTTCAGCAGCCGCTTGGAAACACGGTCCCGCATTGCCAGCCCATTGTAAAGTGAATGTTGCGTGATGAGAATTTGGATATAGACGGCAAATCCATTCTGGTAACCGGAGGCACCGGCTCTTTCGGAAAACAATTCGTTTATAACGTTCTGAAGCGGTTTCGGCCCAAACGCCTGATCGTGTTCTCGCGGGATGAGCTTAAGCAGAGTGAAATGGCTGAACACCTTCCCGTCGGGAAGCATCCGGCGCTACGCTACTTTCTGGGCGATGTTCGCGACCGCGACCGCCTCGAAATGGCGCTGCAGGGCGTAGACGTGGTTGTCCACACAGCTGCTCTAAAACAGGTGCCTGCAGCTGAATACAACCCGTTTGAGTGTATTCATACCAACGTATTGGGTGCTGAGAATGTGGTCCGCGCCTCGATCCGCGCCGGTGTATCGCGCGTCCTTGCACTTTCAACCGACAAGGCCGTCAATCCCGTGAATCTGTACGGTGCAAGTAAGCTAGCATCTGACAAGATTTTCGTTGCCGCGAATAACATTAGAGGTGAGGATGGTCCAAGATTTAGCGTTGTACGGTATGGCAACGTGCTCGGATCAAGAGGCAGCGTCGTGCCGCTTTTTCTTAGACTGATTCGAAGAAAGGCCGAATTCTTGCCGATCACTCATCCCGGCATGACACGCTTTTGGATCTCGCTGGAGCAGAGTATAGACATCGTGCTTTCTTGTATAGCCACGATGCGCGGCGGGGAAATTTTTGTGCCGAAGATTTTCAGCATGAAAGTGGTGGATTTGGCCAGAGCTCTGGCACCGGAACTGCCGCATGAAATTGTCGGCATACGACCGGGAGAGAAACTGCACGAATCCCTGATTGCGGAGGAGGACGCGCGTCATACCGTCGAACTGGATGATCGCTTCGTTGTGCTGCCCGCGATACGGTTTTGGACGGACACCTCTTACGACAATTTTCCTCGCGTGCCCAGTGACTTTGCCTATACCAGCAATAGGAATCCAAAAATACTGGATGCGAAAGAACTTCTACGGATTATGGCGGATGACAGCATGCAGTTCGAGAATGTTGGAGCCGAGCTCTCTGGCTCGCCACGTGCGATGCAGGTCCGGTGAGGAAATTGCGGCGTTCGATCGTGATTGTGCAAGCCCGGGTAGGCTCCTCCCGTTTGCCTGGTAAGGTTTTGGAAACAATCTCTGGAAAGACTGTTCTCGGTCACGTTCTACAACGCTGTGCCGCCATCGCCGCTGCTGAAGGTGTCTGCTGTGCCGTACCCGCAGGCAGCTTAAATGACGAGGTGGCACGCGAGGCGGAAAATTACGGAGCGATGGTCGTGCGTGGTTCTGAAACGGACGTTTTGGGGCGCTACTATCAAGCGGCGAGGGAATGCCGCGCTGAGGTCATTATGCGCATAACCAGTGACTGTCCTTTGATCGATCCAAAAATTGCCGCCGAGGTCTTGGGACTGGTTATCTCAAATGATGCAGACTATTCCTGCAACAATATGCCGCGCTCGTGGCCTCACGGGCTTGATTGTGAGGCCTTCTCATTTCCATGGCTGGAGCGAGCTTCTGGTCAGGCGACGCTTGCCGAAGAACGTGAACATGTCACTCCTTTTCTGCGCAACCACCCGCTTGTCCGAAAAGTGAATGTTCCAGGCCCGGGCGGCCCCGCCGCCGCGCTCCGCTGGACACTCGACACTCCTGAAGATTTGGAATTCCTGCGTGAGTTGTTTGGCCGGCTACCCGCCGGGCCTACAAGTTTCGACTATCGGATTCCGCTAGCCATCATCGAACGGGAGCCGGAACTCACTTTGATCAACGCGGTGCGCCGGTGAATTACCTGCCTTACGGGCGGCAAACAATCTCGGAAGACGACATCGCCGCAGTCGTTGATGTTCTCAGTTCCGCTTGGCTGACAACTGGACCGGCCGTAGAAAAGTTCGAAGAAAGCATAGCCGAATATACCGGCGTCAGGTACGCTGTTGCTGTTTCAAGCGGAACAGCAGCGCTGCACGCGACGATGCACGCACTCGGAATTGGGCCCGGGGATGAGGTAATTGTTCCCGCGATGACGTTCGCAGCCACTGCCAACGCGGTGCTCTACTGCGGCGGCGTTCCGGCCTTTGTGGACGTGCAGCCTGGCTCGCTTCTAATGGATCCGGGCGGTGTTAAAGAGAAGATCACGGCACACACTCGTGCCATAGTGGCAGTTGACTATGCCGGCCAGCCCTGCGATTACGATGAGCTGCATGAAATCGCGAAGCGGCACAAGCTTGCCCTGATTTCTGATGCGTGCCACTCCTTGGGGGCTGAATATAAGGGCCGGAAAGCTGGCCAATTGGCGGATCTCAGCTCATTTAGCTTCCACGCGGTGAAAAACATGACGACCGGTGAAGGAGGAATGGTCACCACTGACAACATTGACCTTGCCGTCCGAATGCGGGATTTTCGCAATCATGGAATTACTACGGACCACAGGCAGAGAGCTGAAGCCGGTTCATTCGTTTACGACATGATTGAACTCGGCTTCAACTATAGAATTACAGACCTGCAATGTGCTCTAGGTATTACGCAGCTTCGAAAGCTGCCGCACTGGTTGCAACGCCGTACCGAGATTGCTCAAGCTTATGACGAGCAACTCGCGAATGTGAAAGGAGTCCGTGTTCTCGATAGGTTGCCCGATCGAAGCCATGCTTACCATCTATACGTGATTGAAGTGGACCCGAAGAGAGGAAGTCAATCGCGCGACTTTGTGTTTTCTCGCCTGAGAGAAAGCGGCATCGGATGCAATGTCCACTACCGGCCGGTTTACCTCCACCCGTATTACCGAGATCGGCTTGGCTACGAGCAAGGTATCTGCCCGTGCGCGGAAACTGCTTACAACCAGATACTGTCAATTCCGATATTTCCTCAGATGACCGATGCGGATGTCTCGCGGGTAGTTCGCGCTTTGAGGAAAGCTCTCGACGGTGATGCACGAGACAACTAATTCGGCTCGGCCCTTGCCACCAAACCGGTTCCGCCGAGTCATCGATCTCAGACTCCTAACCTCCCTGGACACCGACAAACAAATCGCACTGCGCGAAATACGTAACGAGCCAAGCGTTCGGGCTGCAATGTTGACGCAACATGTAGTCGGCTTGAACGAACATCTCCAGTGGCTCAGGCAACTCAAAGAAAGCAAAAAGCAGCTTGTTTTTGCCATGTTGGACGACGGTGAAAACCCGGTAGGCGCGGCCAGCCTGGACCAAATTGACCTGTTCCACAAAAAAGCGGATTGGGGGTTTTATGTTGGCGAGAAGATGAGAGGCATTGGCCTGGGTTCCGCGGTCGCATTTCACCTGATTGAGTTCAGCTTCGGGATCCTCGAACTTGAAAAGATCAACGCAGAGGTGATTGAAGGAAATCAATCGTCGCTGAAGTATCACGCAAAGTTCGGGTTTTCCGAAGAAGGATTTAGAAAATCGAACCTCGTTGCACAGGGCAAGCGCGTTGGAATGCACATGTTGGGTCTCGAGAGAGACGTCTGGCTCCGACGACGAGCGGATGTTGTAAGCCTTTGCGGGGGCGCGCTCTCGCGGATCGACCTTAAAATCCATTGGACGCCTTCGCAGGAAACGAAGCCGACACCTATAGATCAGATCGAAGCAGCAAGAGCTCGTAACAATCTTAACTGGATGAGCATTTTGCGGATTGCCCTTGAGCGCTCACCGAGTGCATCAAAACAGATAGTCGCAGAGATTAAGAACTTAGATCAGGAAATATCAGCGCTTACGCAAAAGCTTCTTGAATAAAGCAGGCGTGCAAGAATTTCGAGAGGTGCATCGTTCCTTCCAAAGCAATCCGAATCGCTGAGAGAAGTATTGGACCCGGCGAACCCGTCTATGTCATCGCGGAGCTCTCGGCAAACCACGGCCAATCTTTCGAGCAGGCAGTAAAGCTGATCGAAGCGGCCCGAGATGCCGGCGCGGATGCGATTAAGCTGCAGACCTACACACCCGGCACCATCACTCTGAACTGCGACAGTGAACTCTTTCGAATCGGAGAGGGGACGATCTGGACCGGACGAAACCTGTATGACCTTTACGAGGAAGCCTTCATGCCTTGGGATTGGCAGCCAAAACTGAAGGAGATCGCAAACCGGACGGGGCTCGATCTGTTCTCCACCCCTTTCGATCCGAGCTCAGTCGAGTTCCTGGAACAAATGCAGGTACCCGCTTTCAAGATTGCCTCCTTCGAACTGGTAGACATTCCGCTAATAAAGCTTGCCGCCGGAAAAGGAAAGCCTTTGATTGTTTCAACTGGCATGGGCACCTTGGCTGAGATTGAAGAAGCGGTGGCAGCGATTGAGAACGAAGGCCGTGGCGGCTTCGCGTTACTGAAATGTACGAGCGCCTACCCAGCTTCTCCTGACGAAATGAATTTGCGAACGATCCCGGACCTGATGGAAAAATTCAACGTTCCGGTCGGTCTCTCGGACCACACCACGGGCATCGCGGTCCCGGCTGCGGCCGTAGCGCTTGGGGCCTGCATTGTTGAGAAGCATCTAACTCTGTCGCGTGAAAATGCCGGGCCGGACGCTCCGTTCTCGCTCGAGCCGGAAGAATTCGGTGAGATGGTGCGTACGATCCGTGCGGTTGAACGCTCCTTGGGGGGCGTTCAATATGGAGCCTTCGGGAGCGAGATAAATAGCGTCCGGCTGCGGCGATCGCTGTTCATCACGCAAGATTTGAGAGCAGGGTCTGCGTTATCCGCCGACAACGTAAGGAGTATCCGGCCTGGTTCCGGTCTCCCGCCAAGATACTACGAAGGTGTGCTTGGCCGCCGCGTTTCGAGGGATGTGACGTGCGGTACGCCACTGACATGGGATCTATTGGCCTGATGCGTTCTGACGTTGTATGGACGCCGGCGACCTGGCTATAGAGCCCGACCATCTTTTAAGCTTCGCCTTCTCCGAACAGGATGCCGTCTTTCTGACGGATGAAGCCCAATTCGAGTATTTGTGCACAAACACGAATTCTTCCTTCGCGCGATGTTTGCTGTTGCCACTGTCCCTGCATGCGTATGCGGCGGCTGTTCACAGCCACTCGCGCGTTCATTCCTACTTCGAGCACATAGATTTTGCGGAGTGCAGGCGGCAGTACGACGGCCACGCTGAAAGGCTGTCCAGGAACTGGTTGAAGCAGCTGGGCCTTGAATGTATCGTTCAGGGAATCGATCTTGGCGAGTTCGATGCTCCAAACCAGTTTCACCTGTTCAACCTCGCTGCTTACCTGGAGCGAACGGCGGGAAATCTTCTTCGCACTCTGTCAGAGGTGGAAAACTTCTACGTGCTGAGCGGCAAGGATCCGCTCGCCTTGGAGTTCTATTTCGATTCCGACGTCCCGGCTGCTCTGCTGCGTTTTATCTGCGAGCGCGCGGACAGACGAGTGCGCCAGATCGAGTGGCCGCGGCGAACCTGGATTTTGCCGTCCCGGCGGCCATTCACCTGCCCCTCCGAAGGCGAGGAAACGCTCAAAGCGTTGCGCTTCAGCGATCAGGGCGGCAAGCGCGTCGGGTTTGCTCCAGCAAAAGTCACCGGCTATCAGCAGATTCTAGGCGCATTAGATGCCCTGGGATCTCAGACCCTAATTTTCAACTCGGCCTGGGGAATTCCGCAAATCATAAGTAACAGCAGTCATTTCGAATACAACTTAACCGATACGCAGACGCCGGATTCCTTGAAGTGGGATGCGCCCCTTAGAGAAGTATGGGACGCGGTAAAAGCCCGCCGGCATCGTTCGATCCTTCCACCGAGTCTAATCTGCAACCCACATTTGGACTTCCAGTTCGCGTATATCCTGACTCGCCGTTGGTCGTCCTATGTCAGCATGATTTACCGCGCAATCGACTTCGTCCATCGCTTGCCTCTCGATCTCTTCATCCACTCCGAAACCTTTACAGCCGAAGGGGTCATCTTAGCGGAACTGTATCGTCGCACCGGCACTCCGATCCTGGTCGCTCCCCACAGCAAGTGGCCATGTGATCGTAATTGGACCACTTGCAAGCGCTCCGACGTGGCGCTTGTCTTTTCTAAGAGTGCAGCCAAAAGACTCAAACGCATCGCGGAAGTATCGAGAGTGCATGTCACGCCTACCCCGGCCCCCAACTCCTTTCGTAGCCTTCTCAAAAGCAAGCCGGCGGCGAACATAATTGGTCGGAAAAAGGAAATTGCCGGCGGCCGCAAGGTGGTGTTAATCGTCACCAATGCTTTGGAAATCTTAACTGTGCCCTTTGTGGATTTGAGTGTGCATTTCGGAGCCATCTCGGCTATTGCCAGACCGCCGGAGTTTTTGCGGGACAGAGTTGTTTTAGCGATAAGAGCCAAGCCGCGTCCGCTGGGCGAGGATCCTTTCCTCTACCGGTCGATTTGCGAAATTCCGGAGGAAGCCCTCGCAATCGTAGATGGCTTGACTTTTTCGCAGTGTTTGGACCTGGCGGACGTCGTGGTCGGAGTTAATATCCCAACCAGCGGATACTTCGAAGTTATGGAACGAGGCATTCCGCTCGTCCATATCCAAACCACCGATCCTCTTATGCTTCACCCCGAGCTACCTGCCTCGGTGACGGCCTCGGTTCGCTCAGTAGAGGCCATCTGGCCCACCATCGAGAGAGTTCTATTCGATGCGCGGCACCGGCGCGGTCTGCTCGAGAGACAACGAAAGTATCTTGAAATCGATCGGGTTAGCAAACGTTCAGCAGCGAGCCATTCCATCGAGCGCATCCTGTTTTCGATGACGGATAAAGCCGGTTGGCGGTTTTGGCAACGGCCGAAAAAGCCTGCCCGCGTGATCGAAACTATCGATCTCGAGCACGCTCGTTTCAACTACGATGCGCATGCCGGTTACGTGGATGATTTGCTTTGGGTATCCGATAATACTGCGGCGGTGGTCGGGTGGGCAGCGGAGTTCGCGGCAGGCAAACCCGCCAAGGCAGTGCACGTCTTCGCAAGCCAAAAATTTCTCGGCACTGGAACGCCCCGTCTCGGCCGACCGGATGTAGTGGAATTCTTCGGGCTGGAAAGCTTGCGAAATTCCGGCTTTATGGTATCTATTCCTTTCGAGAACCAGCAAGTGCCGGGATCGCTTCGAGCATACGCTGAGCTAAGTGATGGCAGTCTCGCTCAGTTGATGCTTCCGGAGAATCAGCAGACGCAGTAGCAGTAAAACAGGTATTGCGGCGGTGAATCGCAGTCTTCACGTAAATAACGGCGTAGCGGGTGCATTCAAAAGTCGAGCCGATCTTTCTGCGCTCCTCAAAACAGATAGAGCCAGCTTATCCAACCTAAGCAGTTTACAAGTAAGAGATTACAGCACCTTCGCGGGTGAAGCATGACTCGAACTACCGATTGTTTGCCAGCTGACTTCCCGCGGCTGTCCAACGATGAAGAAGTAACTGAGAATGCCACAAAAGAGGACTGCGCACGCAATGGCAAATGCGGCGAAGAACGAATGGGTGGAATTCAGTGCATACCCGCTGACCACTTGGCCGGCTACTCCGGCGAGATTGCCGAACCCATTCTGAGCGGCCGTCCACTTTCCGGCTGCTCTGGGTCCTGAAAGAAGCTGGGTGAGCGCCCAATGGTTGGAAGACCAAAGGCCTAGTGAGACGGAGGCAAGCAGCAGCAAGAAGTTGGCGAGTGAAGGGTCTGCTACGACGACGGCGGGCAGCATAAAAATGCAGCACCCTAGCAGCCCCACGCACACAAATCCCTGGCGGACGCGGCCGGCTTTCCAGCCGCGGCGGATGAGTGAGTCTGCCAGTACGCCAGCGCACAAAGAGGAGATCGCTATTATCCAGAACGGCAAAGATCCGAAAAACGCGAGCCGGTTACGTGTGTAGTGGCGATCGGTTTCGAAGTAGTAGGGCAGCCAGTTCAGAAATACAAACCAGGTGTAGTTGCCCGCGAAGAGCCCGAGAGCCGTTCCCCATAGGGCGCGTTTGGAGACGATCTCCCGGTAACTTGGAACACCGGCTGCTTCGGTTGGACCGGCGGATTCCCGGGGATGCTTGCTCGGCAGCTTGGAGGCGACAAAACACCAGGGAAGAAGCCAGAGCAGGCTGGCGCCTCCGATGATGAGGAACATGCCTCGCCAGGAAAACCATTCGATCATCTTTACGCCAAGAAGAACGCCTAGGGCGGGACCGAGTTTCGAGCCCGCATCGATGAGGGAATTCGCCGTCCCGCGCAGTTGCTCCGGGAAGCTGATGACGATCATTTTGGAATAGGCGGGGTAAGCGACCGACTCACTCATCCCAAGCAGCAAACGGAGGATCAGTATTGTGCCGAAGGTGTGAGCGAGGCCGGTGAGACCCGTCGCGGCAGACCATAGCAAGAAGCCGGCCGCATAGACCCAGTTCACATTCCACCTGTCGATGAGCTCGCCTGCCAGTATTTGCGAAAAAGAGTACGTCAAAGAGAAAGCCGCGAGCAGATATCCGAGCCGGTCGGGCGCGATGCCTAACTCGCCCGATATGGTTTTGGCAGCTACGCCCAGGTTTCCACGATCGGCATAGTTGATGAAGACTGAAATAACCAGAAGGGTGAGAGCAAACCAATCGAGAGGACGGGGCTTGCGCACCAGCTGGTTCATGTGTCGCCAACTTTATCAAATGTGTTCAAGCTCGATCGGGAGGCGGTCAGTGGAGATAGAAAAGGCTAAGACGGGGGAGGCGAGCCCGCTCGAGCAGGGCAGTATCGAGATAGCGCCGCTCGAGCACGGACAGTTGGTCGGCTGTCATTTTCCCGCGGTAAGGCTTCAGCTCGCGATCCAAAGCTTGACGCATTGCATAGAGGTCTTCTTCGGTTTGCACGGTGCGAATAGCTGCGACTAACTTATCTTCAAGAGCCGTGAGACGCCGTTCCAGATCCTCCAGGTTTGTTGCATGTTCTTCCGCGTTCCGGGCGAGCGCTTGGAGAGAAGATGCGATTTCCTGGAAGGGCGGCTCCGGTTTGGAACCGATAAAGGAGGAGGCTTTCTCGAAGTATTGGCGCAGTTCGTCGGCGGCAAAGGGCGACTGCCTGCCCGCACTGCTTCCCTCGCGGGCCGCGGGGATTCGTTGAGCCGCCTCAAATACAGCTTGCGCGCAGTAGGCAACCGAGTTTACCTGGCGGCGTTTTTGCTTCCGGCTGCGCCATTTCTCGAATGCATCATCAATGCCTTTCAGAGCCGCCTCGAGCGGGATGCCGGCATTTTTCCAGCTTTCGATCAGAGCCCAATCGAGCGGCGATAAAAGGAATAGTCCCGTTCCGCGGGCGCGCTGAAAGTGCTCTTCGATTTCGGTGAAGTAGTTGAAGTAATTGCGCGGCCAATCGGAGTCGGGCTCCAGCGCCGCACCGGCATCGGTCAAGAGGAACTCCGGTTTTCGGGCCGGATCCCGCCCGACGAGATGCGGTGGAGTTCGCCCGAATCCGAGCGAATGAGAAGAAAACCGTTCTCATCGAGTCCGGCCGAGATACCCCGCATACCGGTCTCTTCCACAAATATCCGGCGATCTCGCACGTAGCTGGAGGAGTTAGCGAAGGTGCTCAGCACGGCTTCGGTTCCGTTGTTAACGAGTAAATCACAGAAGACATCAAGGGACGAAAGAAGCTGGGAAAGCAAATTTTCGCGAGACTGCCGACGTCCGCTCGAGAGCAAGAGAGATGTTGCCGGCGTGCGAAGGTCATTCGGGAAGGCGGAGTTGTTCACATTGATTCCGATGCCCGCAATGACACAGTTCCCTACCAAATGAGTCAGTATGCCGGCGACCTTGCTTTCTCCAATCAGGACATCGTTGGGCCACCGCAGGTCGCAAGTGAGATCTGTCGTCTTTTGAATTGCTGCAGCAGCGGCTAGTCCGACAGCAAGGCTTGCAAGGGGGAGTTTGGCTGGCGCAAGCGGCAGACGCAGCAGCACCGAGGTGTAAAGACCGACCTCGGACTCGGAGATCCAGGATCGTCCCAAACGGCCCATTCCCTTGAGCTGTTCGTCCGCCACTACGACGGTGCCATGTGGTGCACCCTGGTTGGCTAACCGAGCAGCCTCGGTCATTGTCGAATCGATGACGGGAAAATAATGGAGCTCGCTTTGGGGGCGAAGTTCGCGCACCTCATCGATGTTGAAGGGCATTGTTGGCTGTGACGCGAGCCGGACTGGTATCGATCTCTCTTTATTCAGCGCCTTGCAGCAAGCGCTTATTCTTTTCGAGTTGGGCCTCATAGTCAGCCAACTTCGCACGAATTGCGTCGACTACGCTTTCCGGAGCTTTGCTTAAGAAAACGGGGTCGGAGAGCTGGCGTTTTGAGTTGGCGATTGCGCGATCGAAGTTGGCGTTCTCTTTCACCATGCGCGCTCGGGCTTCCGGCGTAAGTTCGCCGTTGCGCGCCGCCGCATCCGGAACCTGGATCTGAAGATCGAATTCCGGCGTCGAGCGCGACAAAATCTTCCGACCATTGGTTGATCCGGGATGTTGTTGAAGATTTAATTTTGCGAGGGTGCCGATAGCCGCGAGATCCGGGTCACGGAAAGCATTGCCGTGCATCACAAGCGTTGCGTCGAAGCCGGATTTCGGATCGAGCTTGTTATCAGCGCGAAGCTTACGGGCGGCCGTCACAACCTCCTGAAGCACGGTGAACTGATGGATGTGGTCCGCCCCATGGGGTTCTCCTTTTGTATTGGGATAGGGCGCTAGAGAGATCGACTTCGGCTGATCGGCATTCGTGCTTGATCCATGAATTAAACGCTGCCAGAGTTCCTCAGTTACAAACGGCATGAATGGATGAAGCAAGCGAAGAGCCCTTTCATAGACGGTTAGCGTCGCCTGCCAGTGTGAATCGATGCCCGAGTCGTCCTGGAACCGGAGCTTTTTGACTTCTAAATACCAGTCGCAAAAATCGTGCCAGATGAAATCCCACAATGCCTGTGCGGCATCGTGATAACGGTGCAGTTCCAGGGCGTGAATAACGACGTAGGTGGTTTTCTCGAGCCGGTCGAAGATCCACTGATCTTCCAGCGCTTCTGAGCTTTGGCTCTGCGTGCCTGGAGTCCAGCTGTGAATGCCGGAGCTCTCCATTTTCATGAACAGGAAACGCGATGCGTTCCAGAGCTTGTTGGCAAAGCCGCGCCCGGCCTCCATGCGATCTTCTTTGAGCGCGATGTCGGAACCTGCCGCAGCTGAAATCAGCAGAGCAATACGGCAAGCGTCTGTCCCGTAACGATCCATAATCACAAGCGGATCGATGACATTACCGCGTGTCTTCGACATTTTCTGCTTATCGGCATCGCGAACAAGGCCGTGGATGTGCACTTCACGGAATGGCACATCGCCGGTCATCTCAATGCCCAGCATGATCATGCGCGAGAGCCAGAAGAACAGAATGTCGAAACCGGTGATGAGCAGGGAAGTGGGATAGAACGCGCGCAGGTCAGCGGTATCGTCGGGCCAACCGAGAGTTGAGAAAGGCCATAGCCCGGAACTGAACCATGTGTCGAGAACATCCTGATCCTGTTCGAGCTCTGTCGAGTGACAGTGTGGACACGTGGCAGGAGTCTCGCGGGCCACGGTGATTCTGGAACAGTTATGGCAGTGCCAGGCGGGAATGCGATGGCCCCACCAGAGTTGGCGCGAGATGCACCAGTCGCGAATGTTCTCCATCCATTGAAAGAAGAGAGGCTCGCGGTCATCGGGCACAAAGCGAATGCGGCCGCTGCGCACGGCTTCCATTGCTTTAGCTGCCAAAGGCTTCATGTGCATGAACCACTGAGTGGAGACGAGCGGCTCGACAATCGTTTTGGAACGATCACATTTACTGATGCTGACTGTATAGGGCTCAGTCTTGACGAGCTCGCCCGATTGTTCGAGGGCCGCAAGGATTCGTTTGCGCGCCTCGAAGCGATCGAGTCCGGCGTAAGGTCCCCCGGCAGCGGTCATGCGGGCATCTTCGCCGATGACCTTGATGAAAGGAAGCTGGTGACGTTTGCCCGCTTCGAAGTCGTTCGGATCGTGCGCGGGCGTGACTTTCACAGCGCCGGTGCCGAACTCAGGATCCACCATTGAATCCGCAAGCACTGGAATCTCGCGGCCTATCAAGGGAAGGGTGACTGTCTTGCCGAGCAGGTGTTGGTAACGGGCGTCATTCGGATGGACCACGACAGCGGTGTCGCCCAGCATGGTTTCAGGACGCGTGGTCGCGACGATAACCGACTCACTACTGCCAGTGACCTGGTAACGCACATACCAGAGGTGGCCTTCGACGGCTTCGTGAATCGATTCGAGATCGGAGATAGCGGTCTGGCAATCGGGGCACCAGTTGACCATGTACTCGCCGCGATAGATTAGACCTTTATCCCAGAGGCGAACGAACGCTTCGCGAACGGCTCGAGAAAGGCCTGGGTCCATGGTGAAGCGTTCGCGAGACCAGTCGACGCTCGCGCCTTCCCGGCGGATTTGCGTGTTAATACGACCGCCATACTCTTCTTTCCATTGCCAGACACGCCGCTCGAATTGTTCACGGCCGAGTTGGCGGCGAGTGATTTTTTCGCTAGCGAGTTGGCGTTCGACAACCATCTGGGTTGCAATGCCGGCGTGATCGGTTCCGGGCACCCAAAGCGTGTCTTCGCCCTCCATGCGATGCCAGCGCACCGCTACATCCATCATGGTGTGTTCGAACATATGACCGATGTGCAGGGAGCCGGTTACGTTGGGCGGAGGAATGACGATCGAGAAGACGCGGCGGGTCTGCGCATCGGTTGCAGAGGCGTGATAGATGCCGGACTCGATCCACCACTGAGCCCAGTGCGGTTCGAACCGCTGGGGCTCATAGACCTTCTCAAGTTGCATGGGAAGTTTCAGCGTAGCATCGAAAGCGAGGAGGCGATTTCGTTGGACGCTTTGTCAGAATGAGGTGTGTTTTAATGGGTGTGGCAACGCCGCGTCCTGGTGATTAGAGGGGATGCAATGCGGAGCGAAATGCTCCTCAGTAGCTCAACGGTAGAGCATTCGGCTGTTAACCGAAGGGTTGTAGGTTCGAATCCTACCTGAGGAGCCAAATATTGCTTTGTCCGAACCGGACACATAGGTAACAGATTGTTCCTAAGACATAGGTAACACTTTAGGCCCGAAGGGATTTTCGAGGGGCTGCAAAGTCTTTTCCTCCAGGTCGACATAACCGAGGTCGTAATCCATAAAGCTGACGAGCCAGATACCGTCTTCGACTTCCTTGATGCCGACAGCTTGACCAGCTAGCGACGTGCTGAGATTGATTTTCTTGCGATGAAGGCAGAGGCGTCCGCAGCAGGTCACCAGCACAGTTTTGTCGTGAAACGGGTAGTGCGGCTCCGGGATGCCGACGTAGGGTCTGGCAGAAGCGGTGTAGAGCTGGGCGGGACATTGCATGGCGAGTGCTTCGTGCGGCCGTTCGTTATTGAACTCCTCAATAAAGGTGTCGAACTTACCCTGCTGCTGCAGGAAGTTGGCGCCCGCCGGGCGAGTGGCTTCTTTCTTCAAAGTCAGATGCATGCGTTCGTGCCGGCCGTTCTGCTGTGGATGGCCGGGACGAATCCGTTCAATCGTGATGCCCAGGCGCAGCCACCACACCGAGAGCTTGGAAAGCTGGAACAGGCCGTTCGGTGCAGCAAAGGGAACACCGTTGTCCGAACGAATCGCCTGGGGTAACCCGCGCTCACGAAATAGCCGGTCAAAGGCCCGTAAAGCCAGCTCTTCGCGATTCGATTCCAAAGCTTCACACAGGAGTAAATAACGGGAAGCGTGGTCGGTCACGGTGAGTGGATAGCAGTAGCGCTTGTCGCCGAGCTGAAACTCGCCCTTGTAGTCGGTCGACCACAGATCATTCGGCCGCAAGCCATCCGAAAGTGGAGTGCCTTCGGCTCGCGTGCGTGGCCGGGCCATGCGCGTCACCAAGCCGTGTCGATCGAGCACCGCGTGTACGGTACTGGCGGCCGGTACTTTGATCGCGTGCGGCAATCGTCGCAGCAAGCGCTCGCGGATCTTGCGTGCTCCCCAGTGTGGCTTCTCGCGCTTGGCTGCGACGATCGCCGCCTCCACTTGCTCCGGCAGTTGGTTCGCGTAGCGGAATGGCCGGCGCGCACGATCGCTTAATCCTTCCAACCCGCATTGTTCGTAGCGCTCGAAGATCTTATACCCGGTCTTCCGCGAGATTCCAAACTCCCGGCACAGCGAAGCCATACTCTCGCCGTCCTTGAGCCGGATCACAAACCGCATTCGTTCATCCATAACAGAGCGTTCCTTCCATGGCATCCACCTCCCCGCCTCCTCTCGGAAGCGAAAAAGTGTAACCCATGTCTCCGGTACGTTCTGTTACCTATGTCTCGGGTCGCTCAGCTTTCGAACTCTCTCCAGTAAAGCCCTCTGTCGGCTGTTAACGAGCGCGTTGTGAGTTCGAATCCCGATTGGGGAGCCAAATAGTCAAAGAGCCGAAGAAAGAGATCGAGCGGGAGCGGGTACTGGATTGTGGAGTGGCGGTTTAGAGCAGCCGCAATTTCGACCTTCGGAACAGGCGGCGGTAAATCGCCGCGAAGACGCGCAGTCTCTTTACCGTCATGTACGCGGCGAGCTAGATTGGATCACCATCAAAGCTCTGGAAAGGGAGCGCAGCCGAAGATATGCCTCCTGTTCTGAATTTGCTGCCGATCTCCGCAGATACCTGGAGGATCAACCGGTCCTCGCGGGTCCCCCAAGTACCCGCTACCGCCTGAGCAAATTCGTACGTCGTCACCGCTTTGGGGCCGGTGTGACAGCGACTGGAATCGCCTTGCTGCTGGCCTTCGCCATCACGATGGCGATCCAGGCGCGCCAGATCGCCCTGCAGAGGGACCGGGCAAATCGAGAGGCGGAAACGTCCCTGCGTGTATCGCAATTCATGACAGATATGTTCAAGGTGTCAGATCCTGGCCAAGCTCGCGGAAATAGCATTACCGCACGGGAGATTCTCGATAAAGCCTCGCGAGAAATCGAAAGAGGACTCGACGGGAAATCGGAAGTCCAGGCTCAGATGATGTACGTTATGGGCGGCGTTTATGAAAACCTTGGTCTGTATTCGGAAGCGAAGGTACTTCTGTCTCGCGCGCTCGACATCCGCCGGCACCTTCTGGGACCAGACGATCCGGAAACACTGCGATCGGCAGTGCGGTTGTCATCCGCTCTTCGCCATCAGGGCAAGTATGCGGAAGCGGAGACATTACAACGCGACACGTCGCGGAGACTCCAGCGCGTTCTCGGCCCGTATAATCCCGACACGCTACTTTGCATGAGCAGCCTAGCAATCGTTCTCTATAACGAGGGGCGAACGAAGGAAGCTGAGCAGTTGGGGAGGCAGACGTTGGATGCGCAACTCCGTGTTCAGGGGCAGGAAAATCCCGGAACTCTCTGGACGATGATGACCTTGGCCAGTGCTTACTTCGACCAGGGTCGTTTGCAGGATGCGGAGAAGCTGTATCACGAAGCATTCGACATTCGACGACGCATTCTCGGGCCAGACCACCCGGATACGCTCGCCACAATGGATGGCTACGCAACCACTCTCGCCGCAGAAAATAAGCGGGACGAGTCGGAAAAGTTACTGCGCCAGGCGCTTGCATCGCGTGAGGCCGTCCTCGGGCCAGAACATCGGGACACCTTGATGTCAATGAACAATCTGGCAAATTTATTGTTTATGCAGGGCCGGTATGCCGAGGCCGATAAGTTGGAGCGTCGAACTCTAGAGATTCAGAAAAGAGTCCTAGGGCCAAATCATCCAGATACCGCTATGTCAACGTACAATCTAGGCGGCATTGCGCTCAAAAGCAAGAACCCGGACCAAGCTCTGCAGCTTCTGCGAAGCGCAGTCGATCATGGCTTGGCCCCCAACATCGCTCTTCAGATGGAGAGCGATCCTGACCTCGTCGCGCTACATGGCGATCCACGATTTACAGAATTGATCAATCATATGAAAGAAGTTGCTGCAGGTACGACGCACTGAGCTGGCTGAGCCACGTGTCTGATCCGGACCCCGACGGCCACCGCTTTATTCAATTAACTCACAACTCGGCGCCGTCTCGCCAACACCCAACCCAACAATGCCAACCCCACCAAACCTCCCAATCGCGGCTCAGGCACAGCACTCACCGGCGACAGCAGGAAGGCGTGTTCCACGCCGGAAGCGGTCGTCATATTCCCACAAATCTGGCCCGCGTCGTTAATCCCGGTAGCCTGATTTAAAACATTTCCATCCGTGTTCGTCAGATCGTTCAGGTCAATCATCTTCCCATTTAAGTAAACAAAAGCGTGTCCGGCGCCTCCCACACTCGATCCACCCACCACGACTCCACCCGAATTGATAGCTGCTGCATACGCACCGGCAGAACCGCCAAGATCACCGATGTCTATTAACGACTGTCCTTCCGGCCCGGTCACAAACGCATCTTCTCGATCGGCGTGCCCCGGTGCACCCTGAAAAAGTAGTTCACCCGCGACTTGTCCTCTGTCATTCAAGGCATTGCCCCAACTGTATGAAGCGCCAAGATCGTTCAGTTCCCTCATTCTGATCCCGTCAGGTCCCGCCAGGAATGCATGTTGCCCCGTGAGCGGGCCGGCGCTTCCTGTTACTTCCCCTCTTGCGTTCACGTCGTAAGCCGCGCTGTCGATGTTCGGATCGTTAAAGCCAAAGTCTTGAGGATTACTGCCGTTCGGGCCAGTTAAGAACGCTTCGTATCCGTTGTTGAGGCTGGCATTGACTCCAGCTACCTGCCCGCTCGAGTTTACGCTGAAAGCGATGCTGCCAAATGACGTCTCGGGCCCAAAATTCAGGTAATTGTAGGGCGGAGCACCATTAAATCCACTCACAACTGCCTGATTACCCCCCAATAGCTGCTCAGCTTGAGTTGCCCCGGCTACTTGACCGTGGTCGTTTACAGCCCAGCCGATCCCAAAGAGAAGCAGCGTCATTCCCCTGCCGTCCGGTCCTGTAAGAAAAGCGGTTGATGCTGTTCTTTGATTAACCGCGCCGGTCACCTGACCTGAGGAGTTTATCCCTGAGCTCGAGCTTGAAGTCATCCCGCCCGTGCCTAGATCGTACAGCGTGTACACGCTGGCCGATAGAGCCTGCGCAGCCGCACAAATAAAAACTGCCCCGGCAGCACTTAACCTGCGGCCTGCAATCCAAACGAGACTCAGTTTGCCCTTCGCCGTCCAACTCTTCCTGATCATGCTAAACCTCTCCGCGGATTGTCTCAGCATATGCCCGATTGCTGCCAGCGGCAATGGCCTCGGCGCGCTTTGATTTGCAATGACGGCAAATGGTGTTCCCAACCGCACGGGCATGCTCAGCAGCCACACACGTTTCACACCGCCGTGGGCCGCTTCCTGGAAGCAGGCGGAATGCCGCCGGCGGACGTAAAGCTGGTCGGTCGATGGCACGGAATGAGCGGCCGCGGATTTGCGATCGTCGAGACCACTGATGCGAAGGCTTTGTACGCATGGGTTACGGGATGGTCTGACCTGTTGCCGATGGAGACTCCCCCATGCCTTGAAGACGCCGGGCGCAGTTTTGCAGTCGCAAAAGCGGTAACTCCAGATCCGCTCGTTTAGCACGGCGTCTACTATTGATTCCGGGAACATCTCTACTACCTCGCCCTTTTCTCTAAGTTGTGGAGAGAGTTCGAAGCAAATAACACGGAATTGGGACGGGTTGCTGGTCCTGGAGTCAAAAGTCGTGGAATCGACTTTGCAGAAGTCCACGGAACTGCCCATGCCGCGCTCCAAAGGGATAGTCATCGGCTTCTGGATCTTTACTGCGCTCTTCTGCCTGGAGATGAGCTTCACGTCCTATTACGAGCTCATGACTCTGCCACAGGCATCGGATGACTGACAAGGGAATGGGAACCATTGCTGTTTACTGGAGAGAGTTGGAAGGAAATATTTGGCTCCCCGGTTAGGTTTCGAACTTACAACCCAGTAGTTAACAGCCGGCAGAGCCCGCCTCGAGAAGAAGCGGGGTTTGGGGCTTATTTTTCAGCCGGATCCGTGGCTCGGAGGGGAAACGGCAGGAGCTTACCTGGCTGGGCCTGCGGCGGATGGGAAGCTGCGTGACGGAGTAAGAGAGGAGGTCCCAGGTGAAAGGTCATGCTGGCGGAGGTCTGGCGGCAGGTCAGGAGGCGGATCTCTTCCTGGACCGGAACATTCATGGAGGAGCGAGCATTTTTGCCTTTGCCGCGAGTAATGGGGACGACTTTGCGTGGCTTGCGCATGCCGGATTCTAGGCTGATGGGAGCCGGGGAAGTCCAGTCCTGCCGAAGCATTTTTCTTTCCAGCTGAATCTTCCCTGCCTGTGCCGTGTCTGACTTGCCATTCTGCTGGCCGAGAGTGATGGATGGAGTGGCCGCAAAATCACTGAGGCCAGAAAGAGAGCAGCAGAATGCCAGTTCATGTCATGAAAGAAGGCTTTATTCATCTATCAGGAGAGGAGGGGAAGACAGAGGAGACCGAGAGCGTCACAAGCTTCGAAGAATGGAACCAGATGGCAGGCGGCTGGCCGCTGAAGCGGCTGGTGGCGCATGTGGAACGATCTGCCGGGCGTCACACCGGTCCAGAAGTTCACCAGCCGGGAGATTGCGCTGCGCCGGATCTGGCAGGCGTATGCATGCTCCGGAGCAAGCGCTACGCAAGGAAAGCGAAAGAGCAGAGCAGGCTGCCGTTTCGGGAGGGCTCGAAAGCAGCGCAGGTGTATGCGCTGCTGTGCCGTCCGGAAGGAGCAACGGCCCGGCAGATTGGGGAAGTGACGGGCTGGCAGCGGCACAGCGTGCGCGGGTTCCTTTCGGCGAGTCTGCGCAAACAAGGACGGAAGGTGCGCTCGTTCACCCGCGCGGGGGAACGCGTGTACCGGCTTAAGAGCTGAGCCGGTCCTCGACCGCGCGGAACAGTTGCTTCTGTTTCTGCCAATCGATCACGCGAGCTAACGAGCGCACGTGCTTCTCGAGCACACGGTCGAAGCCCTTTCGCGTCGGCGGAAGGAAGAGCAGCTGTTCCTGGATCTCCGGGGCGAGATGAGTCAGCTGCAGGATCTGGCTGAGCCGCGCCCGGCTCACCTGTCCGGCCTCGGCCAGTTCCCGGTAGTTTCGGACTGCGCCGTTCGACACCAAACCTTCGAAGTGAATGGCCAGCGCCATCAACCGGCTGAGGCGGGGCGTGCGGCCCTGAGACGGACTCTGTTCTTCTCTCCGGCGCACGCCGGGACGAACCGGAACCGGTAGGGAGTATTCGAAGCGGCTCCCATCCTGCAGCTCGACCGCCACACGGCGCGTGCCCGAGTGATAGGACAGTGCATGAACGAGAGGCTCGACATCGAAGCCAGGAACCGCGCCCCTGCCCTCCAGGCGTTCGCGCAACGACTGTTCGAGATCGAGCGAGAGAACGGGCTTCTGCGGGCAGACCGGCTCTCGCTTCTTCCCAGCACGGCACACGTAATAGACGTGCCTTTGCCCATGCCTACGGGTAAAGCTAGCGGTCAGCAGGCCGCCAGCAATGCCCGCACGTGACCAGACCCTTGAGTCGAGTTTCGACCGGACGGTTATTGCTCATTTTGGTGCGGCTCAGTTGATGCTTGGCATTGACGTGCTGCCATAAATCCTGAGACACCAGCGCGGGGTGCTCGCCAGGGTAGACCACGCCCTTATGCGTGATTTCCCCGCGATAGAGAACGTTCGTGACCAGAAGCCGCAGGGTGGACATACTCAGCAGTTGTCCGCCGTGCACCCTGCCGCGCCGGCTGGTCCAGTGCTTGGCGGTCCAGCCGCGCGCTCGCGCTGCTTCGAGTGCTTCGGTCAGGCTGGAAGAACGAGCACACAGCGCGAAGATCTCGCGTACCCGTTCGGCTTCCGCCGCATTCACAATCAACCGCCCCCCTTCGGGCGCAACCTCGTAGCCGAGCACCGGCCGGCCGCCGATCCACTTGCCTTTGCGCCGCGCCGCCGACAGCTTGTCGCGTGTCCGCTCCCCGATGATCTCCCGCTCGAACTGCGCAAACGAGAGCAGGATATGCAGTGTGAGCCGCCCCATCGAGCTGCCCGTGTTGAAGTCCTGCGTCACCGAAACGAAGCTCACGCCCCGCTTCTCAAAGAGCGACAACAGACGTGTGAAGTCGAGCAGCGAACGGCTGAGCCGGTCTACTTTGTACACCACCACGCAATCGATCTGGCGCGCTTCGATGTCGGCCAGTAACTGCCTGAGTGCAGGACGCTCCAGACTCGCTCCACTCCATCCGCCGTCGTCATAGAGTGCCGGCGCCGCGCGCCAGCCCTCCCCCCGATGGCTCAGGATGTAGGCTTCGGCTGCTTCCCGTTGCGCCTGCAGGGTATTGAACGATTGCGCGAGGCCTTCTTCGGTCGACTTGCGCGTATAGATCGCACAGCGGATCGATTGCTCGCGTTCGCTCACCCCTGCCACTCCTTTCGCAGCCCGAAGAAGCGATACCCGTTCCAGCGTGTCCCGGTGATGTGCTGTGCCAGCTGACTGAGTGAAGCGTAGACCTTATTCTGATACTCGAAGCCGGTGGCCAACACACGGACTGCGAGGGTGGATCCGCCATAGGCCCGTTCCAGAACCGCGCCGGCCGGCGGCAAGCGGGAATCGCGAACCGCAGGAGCAGCGAGACCGGCCGACCCGTCTTCGCGCCAGAACCGGCGTGGCGCACGCAGCCGCAGGGCTGTCTCGTCGGCTAGCTCCCCCGCTCGCTTCCGCGCCCGTGCGCTCAGTTCTCCTTCCGCTTTCGCCTGCAAGCGCCAGGCGATCCGCCGGAACAGATGCGCCTGATTCCCAGACCTCGTCTCTTCTCCAAACAGCTCCCGGTAGCGGGCTTGCAAGCCCTTCGTCTTTAGCTTGCGTAAGCGTTCTATTTCCATCGCCACTGTTTCGTTCACCGGCTTTGCTTCCTCCCAGAGAACCGTCGCTCTCCGAATCCATGGACGCTCTCTTCGCGCCAGAAAGCAAGTCTTTGGCTTCTGTGTGGATGCGCAGCGGCGATCCCGATCCCACCAGGGGTTCCGCTCTTTTTGCCGCTCGCGACGTTCGAATGCTCGCTGCCCCGAAAATGACCTCGGGCGAGTTTCCTAGGCTGGCCAGAAGACGAGCTACCTTCTTCCGGCCGCTGTTGTTCCTTGCTTCGGAGCCGCTGGCGCTTACGCCCAGAACAACCGTTATCGACAGACATCTTCCGGAGGGCCCCGTCTCATAGGCAGTCCGCATTTCCACCACCTCGGCTGTAGCTCGTTGCTTCAACTCTTCACCAAAATGCTTGCGCAGTGTCTTCGGCGACCGCATCCCCACCCACCCGCAGATCTGCCCCTGCGGCAGTCCCAATGCCGATAGCCTCTTCACCAGCTTTCTCTGTTCCTGCTTTGGTTGCAAGCTAGGCCGTGCCATGTTTCGCCTTCCTCCGGCTGTTCCACCGCGGCTTGCGTGTCTGGTCAGGATAGGCGCCACTTCCATCCGGTGAGTGACACGGACTACTCCCAAGATTTTTCCGGGTGGATTGGTTCCTCTGGTAAGGCGCTGCCATCGCTTGTCGGTCTTTCGCTACAGAGTACGTGGCAGGCGAGGCGGCATCCGCCCTTCGGACTTTCCCGACCACGTTTCCATCCAGAACAGGTGCTAGCTCCTCGGGAGAGCCGGGTTTTCTGAGTTTTGTTCGTCGATTTCCCTTTTGTCCGTTTTTCCCGAAAAAATTAATTTACGGCCATTTTTGGCACTGCCGATCGCGCCCCCGCCGGAACAAGTGGCACGGGGCCGGCGCGTGCTCGGTCGGCAGGTTCCGCCGGCCCGCTGTTTCCTCTCACAAAAAATGCGACGAAGTGGGCCCGGCGGATACTCCCTGACCGGAAGAGGGACCAGCGCGTGACCGGATCGAACGCAGAAACAGCTCGCCTGTTCGTGATCCCTCGGACGGACCCGATGATCCGGGAGGGACGCTCCCGGCCCAGTCAAGAAGACGGCCCCCGTACCCGGAAAACCCTGGGTCCGGGGAGAAGCGGAGCCGGAAGTCTCTGGATCGCTTTTCCGGGGGTGTTCGCCCAAGGACGGCCCGCCTTCGCCCTCGCCCACCGCAGCAGAATTTGGGGAGCCACTTTTAGGCCAAGTGATTGAATACATTAGGCAAAAGCAAGCCGCTACCCACGTCAGGTCAGCGAATTACGCCGGTTTCACTGCGGACCCTTTCAGAGCCGGGGAGCCACTTTCATCTCCAACCGATTGAAAACACTCGGAAAAGCAAGCTGCTGCCTGCGCTGGGCAGCGAACAATTATTGCGGCTTCTCTTTCGAGCTTTCGGTCACCAAAGCTCCGTTTTACGCCCATTTTTACGCCTCTTTCAGCCCAGTACGCCCATTTCCCTTTTTTGCGGGTTTTTACCGCATAAATTCTTTTCTGGCCATTTTTGACACTTTTTTCAGACCGAGCCCGCCCAAAATGCCGTTTTAGGCGCCTTTTTGACCCTCAAAACCCCTATTTTCACCCCAAAATTGCCCAACCTTGGCAAACCCTCTCTGAGACCGAGACTGGGATCCCGATCGCGGAGCCAAATATTTCCTTCCAACTCTCTCCAGTAAACAGTAATGGTTCCCATTTCCTTGTCAGTCAGCCGATGCCTGTGGCAGAGTCATGAGCTCGTAATAGGACGTGAAGCTCATCTCCAGGCAGAAGAGCGCAGTAAAGATCCAGAAGCCGATGACTATCCCTTTGGAGCGCGGCATGGGCAGTTCCGTGGACTTCTGCAAAGTCGATTCCACGACTTTTGACTCCAGGACCAGCAACCCGTCCCAATTCCGTGTTATTTGCTTCGAACTCTCTCCACAACTTAGAGAAAAGGGCGAGGTAGTAGAGGTGTCCCCGGAATCAATAGTAGACGCCGTGCTAAACGAGCGGATCTGGAGTTACCGCTTTTGCGACTGCAAAACTGCGCCCGCGTCTTCAAGGCATGGGGGAGTCTCCATCGGCAACAGGTCAGACCATCCCGTAACCCATGCGTACAAAGCCTTCGCATCAGTGGTCTCGACGATCGCAAATCCGCGGCCGCTCATTCCGTGCCATCGACCGACCAGCTTTACGTCCGCCGGCGGCATTCCGCCTGCTTCCAGGAAGCGGCCCACGGCGGTGTGAAACGTGTGTGGCTGCTGAGCATGCCCGTGCGGTTGGGAACACCATTTGCCGTCATTGCAAATCAAAGCGCGCCGAGGCCATTGCCGCTGGCAGCAATCGGGCATATGCTGAGACAATCCGCGGAGAGGTTTAGCATGATCAGGAAGAGTTGGACGGCGAAGGGCAAACTGAGTCTCGTTTGGATTGCAGGCCGCAGGTTAAGTGCTGCCGGGGCAGTTTTTCTTTGTGCGGCTGCGCAGGCTCTATCGGCCAGCGTGTACACGCTGTACGATCTAGGCACGGGCGGGATGACTTCAAGCTCGAGCTCAGGGATAAACTCCTCAGGTCATCCAGGCTGGCGCAGGCGCTGTCTCTTCATCATCACCAGCGGCGCCGGCTGGAGACGATGAAGTCAGCACGATGCGCATGGCCCAGGTCGCCTTCCTGCAGGCTGTTCGGTGTCGCCGCTGCCGCCGCATCGGCCTGCTCTTCGACGGGCTCAGGAATCCGCGCAGGGCACCCCCAGGGTGCGCCGGCGAAGGGCTGGACCACCACCTGCAACTACAGCCACCGAGCGCCGAACCTCGACGAAGCAGCCGCGGCTCGACCGCACCGCATCACGGTAGATTCCCTTGTCGCGGATCTTGGCGCCGCGCCGACGTTCGACGGAGTTGTCCACGGCGATCACCAGTGGCGCGCCTTCCGGCACGAAGATCGCTGGGACAGGCCAAGCAGGATCTGCGTGCCCTGCAGGCCCGACCAATCCGCGCGCGAGAGGAACCGGTGGAAACCGGCGAACCCCTTGTCCGAGTTGCCGCCTACTGCCCGCAGCGCCGCGCACACCGTCCGCCGGTGCAGGCACAGCAACGCCCCGCTCGCCAGCGCCACCGCATTCCAGCCACGACGGCTGCGTGAACATGGCCGCGAACGGCAGCAACCACGTCTCCATCGCCCGGGCGCTGCCGGACGCGCCAACTCCTGCCATGGCTTGGTCCTCCCTGAAGGCCGGGACCTGTGTCTCTTCCCAGAGGAGGAGGATGGGGGATGGCCGGATCATCATCTACTGCCGTCTTCGCCGCTCTGCTCTCCCCGGTCGCCTCGCTTCTGCGCTCGCGACAGCCCTCGTCAGTTCGGCGTCGCCTCCAGGGCCGCCACCGGCGACCTGCTCCTCGCGATCCTGGGCCCGCTACCGCCGCCTGCGTCAGATCAGCAAGGACAGGACGAGGCTGTCCTGGACATCATCGCTCTGGATCGCCCTGGCTCGACTGGGCCAGGCGGCTCGACCTGACCGAGGGCAAGGTCGTGGCGCTCGAAGCCACATGAAGCTCGACGCTGCCGGAGGATCTGGCCATCTATCTGCCCAGGCTGGCCGTCAACCCGCTCGATCGCTACGCCTGGGTCGCACGGTTCGTGCCCGGCTCCGACGAAGCGATCGTGCTCGCGGCGATGTGCCGGTGGTGTTTCTCCTCCGGCGGCGTCCAGCCGGCGGCACCCGACCACGGGGCTGATCCTGCGCGATCCGCCGCGGGGCGAGGAGCCTGGCTCGGTCGACGAGGCCATGGAGAAGTTGCGCCACCAGGGCAGAGATGGCGGCGTGTCTCCTGCAGCCCGAGAGCCTTCGCGATCATCGCCCGTATCATCGTGCCGATCCTCCCGGACCTGATGATGCTTCCGGAACTGATGGACGAGGCGTCGACCAGGGCTCCTGCGTCGAGGCGCCTGGAGGGGAACGCTGCTTGCCGAGCGGCACCTACGCTTCGCTGATCGGGATCTATCGCGCTGCTGGGGCTACAGGAATGATGGATCGTGTTCGCTTCAAACGCAATAGGGCCAGCTCCATGCGCGCGGACGCACGACCACCTATTCAAAAGCGCCA
>CAVXKV010000005.1:0-748636 GCA_963762455.1 Terriglobia bacterium | reverse complement strand
CCGGCTCGCTCTCCGCGTCGACGGTGCGGCGCCCCCAGCGCCTTCTCCCACGCCCGGTTTTTCCGGTTCAGCTCGTCACCTTCCGCTGCGGTCTTCAAAACGACTTGGGCGCACCTGCATGCCCCACACTCCTGCCTCACGCCTTCTCGTCCCGCACCGACCCGCGTGTTTCTTCTCTTCCCGCTACTGCCGAACCTACTTCTCCCGATCCTCGCCCCAGCTGCCTGGCCCTTTAGCTCGCGCCATCGACCGGCAGCGCAAGACGCCGTTGCCCTCCAACTTTCCCATTGCGACGACATTCATGCCGACCGTCGGCGTGACCGTTCTACTCAGCCTTATGGCGTCGCTAAGATCGAGCGCAGCGTTCTCTTGTTACGGAGCGAGATCTCCAACGAGCGCCCATGAACACTCTGTCGACATCCCAATAGGAAGTGCCGGAAGAAGGTGGTTCGCGGAATACAGAAGGATGGGTAACCTGCTGCTCTACCTTCAAAGAACTTGGTGTTTTATGTAATAAGCCAAAGATAGCTAGAGTACCGCCCGGGTGAAAAGTTATAACTCCGGTCGGCCCGATCTCCGGTAAGTGGTGGAATCCTGCAACGTAGACTTTGCCGTTGATTATGGTGGGCACCACATTAGGATTTCCGTTGGGCGCCTCCCAGGACCCTGCAGGACCCGACCACAACCGCGCCAGCTTCTTTCCCGAAGCTCTCCCGTTGTACGCCACCAGCATAAGTTCGTTACTGCCTGACGCAGGGTGCGCAACCGCCCAGATAATGGCAGTGTTCGCCTTTACGCCGTTCGACGATACGGTCGTGAAGAAGCCGGCGTCGTGGTCAGTAGGAGGATGGTCCGTTCCAGACGCCTCAGCCACAAGAAATGGCTTATGTGCTGTGCTCACTAGCCAGGTCATAGGCGTTCCTCCGCCGCTGCTCACCACCCGCCCCACTCCGTCCGCGCCTTTGGAATAGGACGGCCCGCACCAACATCCCCCAATGTCGACATGCTCTGGTTTGTCCGTTGTGCTGAGCCCACCCATACTGTCGCGGTCAAGAACTAACATCCGCCCGTCCTTGCCGGCCGCCACAGCAACATGTCGGATAGAACCCGACTGGTCCGGGAGAAGCATTACTCCTCCCGACCCGAAATCGTTGTCGTGGGCATCCAGATCGAAGAAATTAGATGGCGTAAAGAGATCCAGTACCTTCGAAAGGTCTCCTTGCATCTTGACCGCACTCTCCTCGATATTCGTCGGATTGTTGTAGGTGCTGATCCGGTTTTCCGAGTTGCCGGTGGTGAAGAACAAATTTCCGCTCGCATCAGCTGCAACGCCGTATCCGGACATCCAGATGCTGGAAAGCACAAAGGGGGGCGTTCCACTGACTACGGACTTTACGGCCGTGTTAGTTACCTCGTTAGCGGCTAACGGCGACAACGTTCGAGCATTCCACCCCAAAAGCCAGCCTCGACTCTTTCGCTCGCGAAATCACAGAAGCTGGCAAATCCGGCGTAGATATTTCCGTTGGCCAACAATAATGCGCTCCGCTGCCTTTGGACTTCGGGATTGAACCGAACCCCTTGTTTGCGTGCCGTCAGGTGAAACGCTGAAAACTCACTGGAGATCCGGGACGATCTTGTAAGTTACTGAGTGACAATGCATGTAGCTGGTAAGACGGATGGCTATTCTGCATCGTATAAGTCACGACATATATGGTGCGGGTCTGCAGATCGATAGCTGGCGTCCCATTAATACCAACGCTCGAGCCGTTGTTTGTGCAGTCGAGCGGATTCGGCACTGATACCCCCAGCTTGCGGCTTTTCAGGATCTGGCCGGATACCGAATCGATCGCGTAAACTGTGTTTCCTTCAGTGGCCACGTAAACAACAGTGTGTACATCACTCCCTTCAATCTCCTGATCCGCGACTACCAGTGGTTGGGTGTCTATCTTGTCGTCGAGGTTGATCGTTTTGAGTAGTCCAAAGCTAGCGGTCGTTACGCTCGCTGGCGCAAGTATAAACTCTGCCTGATTCCATCCGGTGCGCTGCGCATCATTGTGATAATTGAGCAGACTCGAATTTGGCGGGACCAGGCCCACACTGCCCAGTGAACCTGTCGTATGGTCGCTCTTTTTGATTACAATTTTTTTTTGCCCGGGCAACGCAGACGCAGACAGCATGATCGCGACAGCCAGGCGCAGCCAATTTCGTAAAGAAAGAACTCCGGGACAAAGGGTAAATCGACCTGCTACAGTCATTGGTTCGCTCCTGTTTGGTAGAACGGCGGTCGCTTCCGCAATGTGATTGCGCTGGACGTACTTACACTCAACGTGAAACTTAGCCTAAGTCACGTCAGAACCCGGTATTGAAACACTTGGCAGAGTGTCGCCGACCTGCTGATACTCCCACCTAGTAATAACCCGTAGTGACTATAAGGCGGTCGGCTTCTAATGTCAAGCTGTTATCTGACGGAATTTGTGTAGGGCCGGCGGGGGACCTGGAAAAAATTCGTGGAGGTTGATGGCGGGCGCCGGACCGGTCAGTTCCCCTAACTGATCAGGCAGCCTCGCGGGGTAATTGCATACTGTTTTCGCAGCTGGAGGCGCCGATGGGATCAAATACGGCGGCGACACCGCCGCCGGTATATTCGTGTACCGCTTCACGCACGTCCTCAACGGCTCGATCGATAACGTGGACGGCCCCTCCGGCGCGAACAGCGTCTACTCGTTCGTCGCCGTTGGCGATACCTATGACTTTTAACTTCAATCTTCCTGCAGGTGCTATAGTCTTTTCCATCGCTTGATGAGGGCTCATGTACACAACGAATCGCAGAATGTTTCTCATGGGAGGGGCTGCTGCTTCGGCTCTCCTCACCGGCACCCGACATTTATCCGCCGATCCGCTTGGTCTGCCGATCGGCTGCCAAACCTATCCCGTGCGCAAGTCGATCAGTACGGACTTCCCCGGCACCATGAAGGGCTTGCGTGCCGCAGGGTTCACTCAGATTGAGCTGTGCTCGCCATACGGCTACGACGATTTTTCGAGCCTCCAGAAATACAAGCCGCAGGAGTTGCGGCGCATGCTGAACGACTGGGGACTGGGCTGCATCTCCGCGCACTGGGCGCCGACCGAGCTCTTTCAAAAGGCGGACGAGAGCATCGCCTACGCCAAGGAGTTCGGCATGACGCAGATGGCAATCGCCGCGCTTGGACCGTTCGATTCTAAGGGCACTGAGACAGTCGACGACGTGAAACGTTACGTCGAGCCCTTTAACGCCTTTGCCGAAAAGGCCCACGCCGCAGGCATCGCCGCATTGCTGCACAATGAAGGCTTCGTCTCCAAATACATTGACGGCAAACCGGTCTACGACATGATGATCGCCGAGCTCAATCCCGCTACCACCAAGCTGCAGTTTCAGGTCTCTACGTTGCAGCAAGGCTACGACCCAGTGACCTACTTCCACAAGTATCCGGGCCGCTTCCTCTCCATGCACTGCCAGGACTGGGTGAAGGACCCTTCCACCAAGTCTGGCTTCCGCCAGGTTGCGCTGGGCAAGGGAGTCGTGGACTGGAAGGCCGTCTTTACAGCTGCAAGAACAGGCGGCATCAAGAACTACTTCGTCGAGCTCGAAGAGGATCCGGCGCTGATGCCGCCCAGCGTGCCTTACCTGAAGTCGCTGAACGTCTGAAGCGAGCGTGATCTCTGGAGCGGAAGCCGCGCGTTCAGTTGCTGCCCATCTCCTGACGGGCTCAGAAGGCGCATCGCTCGCGACTCAGCGGTTTAAGCGCATCCATATTCGTAAGCCGGCTCGTACCTGCTCACATCGCAGAACAGTGTCGAAGAGCTTCTATTGGCAAGATTGACGCCCAGCGGTAATGAATGTTAGCCTCAAAATCTTTATCGTTCGATGCCTTCACTCCGTCCGGCTCGACTGTGACCGACTGAAAAAAGATTGAGATCAGGATACTTTTCGGCAATAGCCTCCAAGGCAGGGATATCATTGATGGCCCATTGATTCGTGATCGCGTAGCTCCTACCGTGTTTGTGTACCAATTCGCCCTCGCCACAGAAGAAGCGGCCCAAGTCATACTTGCCCCATTTAGTGGCCAACTTTGAGGCTTCGAGCGCAAATTCAGGCGCACTCAACGTACCATCAACCGTTATGATCCAAGTCGTGACGGCTTTACCCAAATGCTTGGACAGCTCGTCAGGACTGATGCCGCCATCAACAGCGGCACGAAGAACGCGAAAGCCCAGAGCGCGTTTTGTCAGGTTTGGAAAGCGCTGTCTATCAATCGTTAAATCATACTTCGAAAAATCGAAGTTGAACTTCCTCTCAGCCGCGCGCTTCTCGACAGCTTTTTCCCTGATCTTAACTTGGTAATCGCTGGCCTCAGGCAATGGGAGAACTTGCTGAATGTCCACGAGTGTCCTTCCTTGCCACCGATAAGGGCGGATGCGAACACAACGAATGTCCAGATCTCGTTCATTTAGCCACAAAACTGTAGTCGTGAGCTCACGCGAAAAATCTGCTGAAGCGAGAACGATGCGAACGTCGTCGCCCAAGGTAAGCTCTTGTGTTGCTGAGGCGCCTAAAAACTGCAATATCGCCTCTCGCGAATTCGTTTGTGAACCAGACCGCCTCAGGAACGCACTATGGGCCTCAACAATATTTTCAAATGTAAGCGTTGAAAGCATCGCCGCGTAACGCAACGCTTGTAGCTCCATGTGACCGCCATCTTCAGTCCGCTTCAGTTCAACGACGACTAAGTTAGCTTCGCGATCTAAACAGAGCAGATCAATTCTGCGTCTCGCATCTTCCCAGTCGCCATATTCTTCGCTGAGGACATATAAATCTTTGTCGATTATGTGAATCGATTCCCGTAGCAATCGCTGAAGGTCACTTCGTTCCCGTAAACCGAGAATCTCGAATGTAGTCTGCTCAACTTGGATGATGCGAGCGTCTGTCAGTTCGAAAAGGGGCACCCGAGATTCATCTTATCTATTCCCACCATTTGGACGATTTTTGTCCGTTCCGCATGAGGCTGAGTCGGCGGAAGCGTCTCAAGAGTCGAACTGTTAAAAGTCTGCGGATTTGGCCCACATGGTTGCTATTTCTCACTCTGGGAGCAAACGTCGGCTACTCGTATGGAGGTTATGGTGTGTCACCCCTCTACCGGGTCAAACAATTAAGCCCTGTTCCCAGGCATCCGAATTGAGAATCTGCGTGCAGGGGAAGTAAAGTCGTTCATACTCCTTCTGGGGGCTGCTGAGATCGGCATCAACCTGGAGGGCCAGAAGTCGCTGCTGGGCTTGTGGGCGAACGGCAACGAGGGCACCAAGTACTGGCTGGCCGTGCTCACGAATCTCAAGAATCGCGGCGTAAAGGACGTGTTCGTCATCTGCACGGACGGGCTGAAAGGCTTCCCCGAAGCCATCGAAGCCGTGTTTCCGAATACGCTGGTGCAGACCTGCATAGTGCACTTGATCCGTGCGAGTTTAAATTTCGTGAACTGGAAAGAACGCAAAAGCATCGCGGCGGATCTGAAGTCGATCGATCGGGCACCCTCGGCTGAGCGGGCCGAAGCAGCCCTGGCCGGGTTCCGGTGCAAATACCCGAAGCACCAGGTGGTGGCCGATGTGTGGGAGCGGAGCTGGCAACGTGGATGTACGGCCCGAGATTCACACAGCTTGCTATGGCGTTGTTGATCGATAAAGCGCAAAGCTTACTCGGCTTGCTGAGCGCCGTTCCCCACCAGAATCTTCAATCTATTCTCCGTGGTGTTCCAGCAGATCAACTCAGCTTGCCGGTATGTGGGCCTGGATCCTATTTGGAAGCACGGTTCTTCCGATGCTTCTCATCTTGTGTGTTGTGATCGGTCACCATACATGGAACTCCGTCAGTACTTGGTGATTTTTCTGCATCCCTTGTGATTTGAGCAATTCCCACAAACGCTGCCGCGGTTTGTCGTCGGAGGTCTGAAGCACTTATCCGCTGGCACCTCCCGTTCCTTGGTGCGCCGGAATGCAACCACGGTTTTGCCCGCGATCACTTCGAACCATCCCTGTTTGTGTGGGGCGCACATAGCCACCATCCAAGCCCACCGCGATTGGGCCATCCGGCGAAGGCTGTTACTCCCACTGCGCTTCCGATCCCTTCGAATAGTTTGCCCTGCCGCTTTTCACTCAACTCCTCTTCTATACGTTGCGCCACCGTCTGCAAATGAGTTCGGACCGTCTCCGCATTGACGGAATCGTCCACTGGCAAAACATCACACAGCAAATCCGCTACCTTGGCGAAGGGGATCAACGAGCCCCATTTCGTTCCAGGTACATCATATCCGGGCTGGTGCGTCCTGGCGCGCTCGGTGTTCTGGCTAGCTGCACGAGCTCTCTGCCGTAGCACCACGCCGCCCCAGCGCCATTTACGATCACAGCGCCGGCGACGGCTACTCCATGTTGTTCAGTGCGAATTGCACGCTCTCTCCGGAGAACCACAGCCCTACTGAGATTTCGTCGGCTGAGAACGAGTGGCGAAACTCCCCACGAATCAGGAGAACTGTCCTTCGTGGGGATGCGTCCGAAAAAAATGCGCTTAGTGGCCGCCGGGACCACCGTGACCGCCGTGACCACCCCCTGGGCCGCCCGGTCCACCGGGACCATCGAGCAGTTGCGGGTCTTGCGTCAGGATGGTTTTGTATTTGGTTTGCTGGTCGGAGGTCAGGATCAGGTAAAAAGCTGCCTCGGCGTTCGCTTCCGCTTCGATAGCCTGGCTGACGAGGGAGCCTAATTGAGTCGCCTGCGTCGCGATCGCATTGGTGTCATTGGCCAGCACAGCGGTTTGCAAGGCGGTTCGCGCCGAGCTCTGGGCCGTGGCCAAGCCCGAAATCGTGGTCTGGGCAGTTGTGAAGATCGTGGTCGCTTGACTCTGCTGCGCGGTAGTGAGCGTCAGCAGGGTCGTGAGACGAGCCACACGCGCCGCGACAATTTGCGTCGTGGTGGGCGGTGTGGGAGCAGCCGGTGGCGTGGTGCTGGATTGTGCGAACAGAAACGAGGCGCATAGTAAAGCGCCGATGGCTGCTCGATAGAGAGACTGTTTTTGCATTCGTGAAAACTCCTTCATTTGTGAAAACTCCTTATAGTTCTAGTCATCGGAGGGAAGCCTCCTCAGGCCACAAACGAGAAGGTGTCGATCGGACACTTTCTAGGCAGGGCAACGATTCGCTTTCCCGAGGCGATCCACCACGAGAAGAAGCGCAAGAACGGCTTCTTGTTGTTGGCTGGTTAGTAATGTAGAACGGAAGGGCTGCTTCCCGTATCACTCGCCCAGCCTGCTAAATCCCGCCTTGCCCTCGTCGGCTTTCCTCCGGCTGTGTGGACGAGAAGGAAATCAGTGGGGTTGCCATCTTTACACAAGCTTTACAGCTCTGTCCCGCTGCTCGTTTTTAGCCAAGTTCCCGGAGTAAACCCCTCCTTGTCAATTCTCGTCTTCTCATACGACATGGATTCAATCTTGCCCGCTTGGGCTTTTGCAATACAAAAGAAGCTATTCGGTCGCATAGTCCTCACAGAAGGTTCTTGCGGGTGATGGTCCACGGTCTCTGTGCCGCCCGGATTATCGGACGACTCATCCGAAGAGATGCCGTAAATGTTGCAGCACCAGAGATCGATATGGGTGGCTGTGAGCGGAGACCTCGCTCCCCTGATTCGCTGAGAAGGCGTTCCCGCCGACAGCAACAGCAGGCCGACCAGAAGGGAGTTGTCGGTCGATGACATACGAGTAATTGAGATGCTCGCCCGCTCCATAAGATCGTTGGGTCTCTGCCGGCGTCAACACGCGGGAACTTGTGGTCTTCGCAACGGCTCCTGGTTTCACCAGCACGCCTCCCAAGCCCACCAGCGAAACCATGACGGCAATTCTCAAAAGCAATGTACGGATGTCGACCAAAGTGGTAGGTCTCTTTCCTTTTCTCATTCCTTCTTCCTTTTTCTAGAGAGCCTCGTCGAAGTCATGGAGCAAGCTCGCTTCGAGACGGCATTGTTCGAGAATCCGTAGAAAAGCCGTCGTAAGAAGGAAACAGATTCTGGTGGGGATCCATCATTTGAGTTGTTTACGGAGTCGCTCTGCGACGCGGCTACAACTCTATTGAAATCTCGCTGTGTAAAGCGTGTGTGAGGGAAGTCAAGAGATTTGTAAACCTTTTGTCTCTCGCCAAAGCAGCTGTGTTCGACCGCTCCATTGACGTTCATATCTCGTCCCTGCGCAGGAAGCTCCGGGACGATCCGAAAGCTCTCCAGTTGATTGTGACGGTCCGCAACGTGATGCGCAAAGAAGGTCAGGAGAGACCATGAACTTGCAGTTCTCTTTCCGTCAAAATCATCAGGCCGCGCCAAAACCCGCCAGCGGTTGTTCCTGGACGTAGCGGATCGCAAGGATTCATTGCCGCAATCGTGTGCCGCACGGCTTGCAGGTACAAATTCGCTTACCGGCTCCGGCACGCTCCTGAACCTTTCCCGAATGCTAAACCGCGGTGGAACAAAACACCCAGTTAGGTTATGATCGCGCTCTGATACGCCTGTAAGCCGTCAGTGGTGATCTGAAAACGCTTTCCCGGCTTTAGCGCATCCCGCAATCCTTCGATGAACACATTGCAGGTTTCTGATTCCGTTTGCCGAGTGAGAAATTGATGACCAGCTTCGTATTTCGCTCAATGGCGATGAAGCAATATGCATCCCCTAAAGCGTCCTCGTCTTCTTCCCGTTCATGGCCTTCTTTCCGACGTAGCCCCAGATTTCATCACATTCGACGTCTTTGACTTCTAGATTGCGGACTTGGTTCGCCATAATTTCTTTCGCACTTTTGGCCAGCGCTGAAAGCTGTAGTCATCACTCGAGCCCATGTTCGAATACAGCTGAAGCGTTCGCCGAAGCTCGGCTTTCGCGATCGCCTCGGGCGTTAGCAATCTCGTCAGCTCTGACGCAAACAACGGTGAATTACACGATAGAAGGATTAAACCTTTGTGCTCAAGAGAATTAGTGACGGTCGGAATCATAGGGGAAGGTTGCGAGCACAGTGTGAAAACACTTAGCATCAGGCATATCAAACGACGGGATGCAGGCGCCGTCCTTTCCATCAATTCGCCAAACGAGTAGCAGCTGTCTTTTTCTTGAATCTTCCCCGGAGTAGGCGACGATGTTCATCTAAATACATGAACGACTTGTACCGGAATATGTTGCCGAAGTCGTCTTTATGCCTGGATTCGGTGCCCAAGGAAAGGACGATTTAAGGCAATCGGGCGTATTTAATTCGAAGCTCGATGCAGCACCGACGAAATCCCCGAATGCTTGCCCGTAGGGTTAGCCGCCCTTTTCAAAACCGCATCCCGATCGCCATCCACCCACGCGGCTTTGATCGCCGCCTCATCCAGTCCAGCCAACCGGCCCGCAAGGATGAAAGACGGAAGCGCCTGATCCAGATCATGCCATCGCGCCATCTCAATCACAGAAGGCAGCGCACGATCGCGCAGCAAAGCCAGTGACTCCGCATCACGATTCTCTGTTAGGTTCACCAGCGCCCGGCTCGCATCCCGCCGGTCCGACCACACTACCGAATTCATCAGTTCAATGAACCACGTTGGCGAGACTCGAATGAATTCATCCGGGTGGAGCTTGGCGCCGACACTCACTGCTTGCAAAGCGCGCATGGCATTCTCTCGCACGGAATCGTCGCTGTCCCGCAACGCATACTGCAAGCCATCCACTACAATCTTCGTCGTATGCGGACCGCGAGGGCCATACTGCAAAAGGTAAGCGGCAGCAGCGCGCTGTTCCGGATCCGCGGACTGACGCAGAACTCGATCGATCAAATCCAAATTCGCCGCAACAGCCGGAATGAACGATTGCTGAATACGGCGGCACTCTGGATCGGACATTAGCGAATAACCCTGAGTCAGGTCCTCGTCCGCATTTCGCCCGCGTATGCTTCCTGCCACTTCATCGAGAAACGACCGGTAGCTCGCCAACAAATCAGCCGGCAAACTGACATCTCCCGTCGGCGGCGCATTGAAATCCATATGCGGGGCATTCCGCTCTTCCACTCCGACATAAAGCACCATGTTGCTGCCTGCGCAACACGCCGCTTCAACGCGCGAGCCGGTGATCCCCGAAATTTTGTCGATTCGCTCTTCTGCTTCTTCGCGAGAAGGAAGAGTCTCGCCTGGACCAGCCCCGATAGCCGCCCGGACTTTTTGGGCAGACACTTTTCTCAGCCCATAAATCTCAATCAGGCCCACTCGGGGCGTTATGTCAGTGGCGCTCAGCCCCACGGCAACGACCGCAAACAACGAAAGACAACGAAGGATCACAGCTTCAGTATCCGACGTCTGACAACGGAGCTTGGTTTACGACCGTTTTTCCTAAACCGTTGCCGGACGGCGCATCACTGGCCGCAGCGCCAGGTTCACCAGGACCATCAGCACAGAGAAAATCGGAATCAGCATCAGCCCACGCCGGTACGTGCCGCCCTCAGCCAGCGCACCGATAATCGGCGAACTGACAGCTAAACCGATCCACCCGCACGTAATCACAATGCTCATGGCAGTAGCAGTGCCCCGCGGAAAAGCGTCCTGCGCAATGGCCAGTGTAGTCGGAAACACCGGAGCCATACTTAGTCCCGCACAGAAAACAGCGGCTGTAATAGCGGCACTCGATGTTAGGTTCAACATCGCATAAGTCGTGATCGCCATCAAGGCAGCAACGACGAGCGTAACAGTAAGCGCCGGGATCTTGATGAGAATACGCGAGACCACCACCCGGCCAACCAGAATCCCGAACGCAAACCCGTAGCTGACAACGTGCCCCGCCGAAGTCGGATCGAAGTGAACCGTTTCCACAAGGTACGTTTTGAGCCAGTTCCACACGCCGACCTCGCACGCCACATATAGAAAGAGAAACAGCGACAGCAGAAGCACCGGCGCCTTCGTCAGAAACGCAGGAACTTCGCTGACATGGAAGCTTGCTTCTCCCGACGGGGCAGGCATCTTTGTGAGAATGGTTACGATCAACGTAACGGCAGCCAAACCGGCGATTAGGTAACAAACGGCAGCTGGATTAACCTTCTCGCTGGCTATATACGTCGTGATGATGCTGCCGAGACCGAAGAATAGGTTCAAAAAGTTAAGCGTGGCTCCTCGGCGCGCCGGATCGACCGCGCCCGCTAAAGAATTGGCGCCGGTGACGACAATTCCTCCGCCTATTCCCAAGATGAAGTAGACCACCAGCAGGCCACCGTACCCGCCTGCATTGGGAGCAGCGGCTAGTGACGCAACAATCAGCGCAAGCCCCACTAAAAGCGCCTTTTTGTTGCCTTGTATGTCGATGAATGGCCCGGCAGACAACGACGCAACGACCAACCCGAGCGCCTGGAGCATGGCGAGCGTCCCTTGTTGTCCGGCAGAAAGACCATACGTTGGAAGCAGTGCGCCCAGAATAGGCGCAATCAGACCGTAAACAAAAATCGCCAGAATGGCCGAAAGAATGAGCACCGATGAATGTTATCAAACAGCTACACTAGGCGTCGTCACTTGAGATAAAACCTCGATGGCGCGCTGGCAATCTTCGTGCGAAACGTCGAGGTGGGTTACCATCCTCATCCGCTTTCCATCGATCCCGTTCGCCAGGACGCCTCGTGCTTTCAGCTCACCGCTCAACTCTGCCGTGCCGATCCCAAGCCCGGATATGTCGAAGATGACGATATTCGTTCGGACAGCGCGGGGGTCAATTCGAATGCCCGGAATCTCGGCCAATTGCTGGGCAAGAAACTGAGCGTTCTTATGATCCTCGTCGAGGCGCCCGGGCGATTCTTCCAGCGCCAGCAACCCGGCCGCCGCCAGTACGCCGGCCTGCCGCATGCCGCCCCCGAGACGCTTTCGGTACAACCGTCCCTGCTCGATAGTGTCTGAACTCCCTACAATCATCGAGCCGACGGGCGCGCCGAGTCCTTTTGAAAGACAGAACATCACCGAATCGACATCGCGGGCAATCCGGGCCACCGGGATCTTTGCTGCCCCAGACGCATTGAAAACCCGGGCTCCGTCCATGTGTACTTTCAGACCGCGGTCATGAGCATTTGCGCAAACCTCGTCGATGACCTCAAGCGGATAAACCGTCCCGCCCGCCATATTGTGCGTATCTTCGAGGCAAATCAGAGTGGTCGGCGCGTTATGCGGCCCGAAACGGCGCAAGGCGGGCTCGATCTGGTTCCAGGTCAAAATCCCGTCGGGGGTTTGAACCGCGCGGGCCAGACATCCCGCAAACCAGGCCATCATCGACAATTCCCAATCGAGAATGTGGGAATGAGCCTCGCAAAGCACTTCTTCGCCGTGCCGGGTATGCACTTTGATGGCAATCGTGTTTCCCATCGTGCCGGTGGGAACGAATAGCGCAGCTTCCTTGCCGAAGATCTCCGCAGCCCGTTCTTCCAGCCGGTTTACAGTCGGATCTTCGCTATAGACGTCGTCTCCCACTTCGGCTTCGGCCATAGCCGCCCGCATGCGGGCGCTCGGGCGGGTGACGGTGTCGCTGCGCAGATCAATCGGCATTTATGAACTCCTGAAAAATTTCGTTCGAAAGCAAGACCCCCGCCGCCGACAGACGCAGGCGAGGGCCGTCGCGTTCGAGCATTCCTGCTCCGACCCACTTTTGAATCGATTTTGCGAAACGAACTCCCTCGGCTTCGGTCGGTTCGATCCCTTTCATTAACCTCAATCCCACAAAAAAATGCTCCTCAGAAAAATCCGAGGCTATGAATTCAGGAGCCCGTTGGGCGAGGTACTCCGGGAGAGTATCGGGATTACTCCAACGCATTTTGCCGTTGTAAGAGTGCGCGTCCAGTCCGAATCCGACGTACGGTTCCAGCAACCAATACTTAAAGTTGTGCTGCGATTCAAAGCCAATCCGGGCGAAGTTGGAGATCTCGTAGCGAGGGAGACCCATGCGAGCCAGCCGTTCGACGGCTCGTTCGTATAGTTCTGCCATTAGGTCGTCGGAAGGCATCTGCGCCGCCCCATACCGGACGCCGCCGAGCGTTAACTCTTTTCCTAAACGACTATCTTCATCGGATTCAAAGATATACACGGAAACATGAGGCGGGTTTAATTCTTCAATGGCGTCCAGCGATCTATCCCAAGAAGACAAGCTCTGTTCCGGAAGTCCAGCAATCAGATCGAGATTGACGTTATTAATTCCCTCGCTCCGAAGCAGCGCAAGATCATCGGCGACAGTTCGTTTCGTATGCCGCCGCCCCGTCAGCCGGAGTTCGTTTGGTAAAAACGACTGCACGCCCATGCTCACCCGGTTGACCCCCGCCCGTCGCCACTCCCGGACGGCGTCGCGGGTGATCGTGCCGGGCGCGCACTCGACCGTCACCTCAGACAGTTCGTTTCGTAAAAACGCCCCCATAATTTCCGTCAGGAGGCCCGGCGGCATCAAACTGGGCGTCCCCCCGCCGAAGTAGACGGTTTGCGGCGGCCACTGCCATTGGTGAGATCGGATCTCCGCCAAGAGCGCAGTGTGGTATAGCTCCCGCTCATCCGGCCGGCCAACATTCGAAGCGAAGTTACAGAAGCTGCACTTCTGCTCACAAAATGGATACGAGATGTAAACGCCAGCCACGGATTACAGGGTTACCTCTTCGCCGATCTGCTGGCCCACAGCCGAGGCAATCAGCTCGTCCAGGCTCTGGCCGGACTCCGGCAGAACGAAAGCACTTCGGTCCGGATTCCAGTCGAGCTTAAAGCTTTTCGAGTGAGCCGATACCCAAATCTGGCGCACCGGAGAGTTCGGGCTGACGACAAACTTGGCCTTAGGCTCTTCAAATTCGATAGAGAGCGCCCCTGCGTTAAAGTCCGGCTCGAATCCGTACTCGTCCGCGCCCGCCGACAGTTTTCGGTAAAGAGCGTCGAGAGCGTCGTTCGACCGTGTCTTGAATTCTTGTTCGTCCATTTGTGCCCTAAGTTTATTCTGTACTTGAGCCGCCAAACTTTGGTAACTTTGTCCGCCGGTCGTTCATCCTAAGTGCAAAACGCTATGGAGCCTTCGTGTGTCCGCCAAACTCTTATCCCAGGCACGAGCAAGCTCTTTGGCGATTTTCTCTATAACTTTGACCGCGTTAGCCGTTTCTACTCGCACGAGTTTTCCGATCCGGAAAGTTTTCGTAAGGCAGCTGCCGAGCTAAAGTATCCAGAGTCGAGACGTAAGCAACTGGTCTCAGCGCTCCGCGAACAGAACGGCAACTCCCCGGCTCTGGAAGAACTTTCGAAGCCTGGAACCGTGGCCGTTGTGACAGGCCAGCAAGTCGGTTTGCTCTCGGGCCCGCTCTACACGATTTTCAAAGCGCTGACCGCAGTTAAGCTGGCCCACGAGCTCAGCCGCGAAGGCTTAAAGGCTGTTCCAATATTCTGGCTGGCGTCAGAAGATCACGATCTGGCGGAAGTCGACCACGCCTGGTTATTTGACCAAAACGCCAAACCGACGAAAATCTCGGTGACCAGCGCGGTCAGCAATGGCGGCCCGGTAGGCGAAGTCATTTTGGATGACCTTCCGTTCGAAGAGATTCGTGCCGCCCTCGGCGAACTCCCGTTCGCCGAGGAGGTGATAGAACGCCTGAAGCAGGCCTACCATCCAGCCGCGACGTTTAGCTGTGCTTTCAAGACCTTTCTTCAGGAGTTGTTACAAGGTTTGGGTCTTCTTTTCCTGGATCCATTAGCACCGTCGATCCGAGAAATCGCGAAGCCATTCCTCGCAGAAGCGGTCCACCGCATTCCAGAACTCTTCGACGGATTGAAAGCTCGGGATCAGGAATTAGCCGCAGCGGGCTATCACTCGCAGGTTTATCTAGACGATGGGGCTTCACTTCTCTTCCTGCTGACCGACGACGGCAAGCGTACGGCGTTACGGTGGAAGGAGGGCCGATTTTCTTCCAAAGATAAGAATTACCAAGTAGCCGAACTACAAGAAAGGGCGCACCGGCTTTCACCCAATGCGCTGCTTCGACCGGTCATGCAGGATTATCTGCTGCCAACGGTGGCGTATATTGGCGGTCCTTCCGAGATTGCTTACATGGCTCAAGGGCAGGTCCTGTATCAGGCTCTACTTGGACGCATGCCGGTAATCTTTCCGCGAAACAGCTTCACCCTGCTGGATAGCCGGGCGGAAAAACTGATCGATCGCTATGGTTTCCGGTTCCCCAGTCTGCTGGACCACCCCGAAAAAGTGAAAAGCGCGATCGCCTGTCAACTTGTTCCCGGCGAGCTCCAAAGGGAGTTTGAGTCGGTCCAGTCGTCCATGGCAGCAGCCGTTGCGAATCTCCAGAGCAACCTTCACAAGTTCGACCCGACACTGGAGGCAGCTGCCGCTAAGAGCGGCTCCAAAATGTTGTACCAGCTGCGACGTCTGTCTGAGAAGACTGCCCGGGAAGCTCTGCGCCGCGATGAACGAAGCGCGCGCGATGCCAATTACCTTACGAATCTGGTATTTCCGCATCGCCGCCTTCAAGAGCGCTTCTATTCGATTGTTCCTTTTCTCGCCAAACATGGTCTGGATCTGCCGCACCGGTTGCTCGACATTGCGCAGCTGGCTTGTCCGGATCATATGATTCGCACGGTTTAGAAGCTAAGCCGCCGTATAATGGCGAGTGTCGACTGCCCAACGCATTGGTGTGACTTTGCTGCTGGCTTTCGCAGCAGTTGCCGCCGACACAGCCGATGATCTGACCAAGCAAGCCGAGCAGCTGATTCGAAGCGGCGACCGAGGGTCTGCTTTAGCTGTTCTTGCGAAAGCGTCATCCATCGCAGCCAACTCTGCAGAGACAGAGGATCAAATCGGCTTTCTGTATGCTGTGCTTCAGCAATCAGACGATTCAATTGCTCATTTTGAGCGCTCGATTAACCTGAATTCTAGTTTCGCTCCAGCTCACTATCATTTGGGTGTAGCTTTATGGAACATCGATCAGCAGAGCAGAGCTCTTCCTGAATTAGAGGCTGCGGTCAGATTAGATCCGAAATCGTTCGATTATCGTTATCGGCTAGGCTCCGCTTATGTGAAGGTCTCTGAGGTAGCTAAGGCTATACCCGAGTTACAGGAAGCGACGGCGATACGGCCATCGGATGCAAATGCCGCTATGGAGCTATCGTCTGCGCTTCAGGCCAAGGGAGATCTGGCGGGCGCCTCCAGAGGCTCTGGGCACGGCAGTGAATGCCAATCCCACAGACAATATGTTGCGAAACTCCTACGCGCAGCTTTTGATTGAAACGCGTCAAGCGGATAGAGCGATTGAGGAATCTCACAAAGTGCTCGCGGCCAATCCAAGAGACACAAGCGCGTTCATGAATATCGGCTACGCCAATCTCAAGAAGGGCGATTTCGATCAAGCCGAAAACGCCTATCGACAAGTTCTCGAGATCGATAAGTACTCGGCTGCAGCCCATTACGATCTGGGTATTGCGCTGAAGCAAAAAGACCAGCTCGAAGCGGCGCAGAAGGAGTTCAAGGAAGCAATCGATTTAGATTCGACTCTTGCCGAAGCTCACTACTCGCTGGGCATTGCAGATTGGCAGTTAGGAGATTCGGCCGGGCTCGCGCAAGAGATGAAGGCCGCCATTGCGATCCGGCCAGCTTACGCCGAAGCGCATTACATGTTGGGCATTGCTTACAAGCTGCTAGGCGATCTCGATTCCGCGTTAGTCGAATTGAATGAATCGGTCAAGCTGGATCCCAGCACACCGGGACCATACAACACGATGGGACAGATTCTGCGCATCAAAGGAGATAAGCACGGCAGTGAGGAGGCGTTTGCCAAGGGCGCCCGCCTGGCAAAGGCGAAGGATGCGCAACTGGCGAACACTCTGGAGCAGGGCATGCGGGGCGGAGAGATGATGAAACCCATCGCTCAAGCACCGCCATCGATTTTACAATCACCCCGTTAGAGTTCGCGCATCCATGTTCTCCCGTCGATCTTTCATTCAGTCCCTGTGTGCGAGCGTACCCGTCTTCTCACTGGACCAACTTATGGCCGGGACGCCGCTCGGTGTCCAGTTTGTGAACGTGGCAAAGGAAGCGGGACTGAACGCCAAGACAATTTTCGGGGCAGAGAGTCGCAATAAGTATTTGTTGGAGACAACCGGCTGCGGCGTGGCGTTCATCGATTACGATAACGACGGCTGGCTCGATATCTTCTTTGTGAACGGGTCGCGCTTTGAGACGACGTTCCCAAAAGGCTCCGAACCAATCAGCCGACTCTACAAAAACAACCGGGATGGCACGTTCACCGATGTAACGGTGAAATCTGGCGTTGCGCGTTCGGGTTGGGGACAAGGCGTTTGCGCAGGCGACTACAACAACGACGGTCATGAAGACCTATTTGTCTCGTACTGGGGAGACTGTTCGTTGTGGAGAAACAACGGAAACGGCACGTTTACCGATGTTGCGGGATCGGCGGGAGTGACAACGAGAACGACTACGGGCCTCAAGCGCTGGAATACCGGTTGCGCATTTCTGGATTTCGATCGCGATGGCCATCTGGATCTTTACGTTGCCAACTATATAGATTTCGATCCGAAAACCGCGCCCTTACCTGAGAGCGGGCCTTGTCTATACGAAGGACTGGTTGTCGCTTGCGGACCTCCCGGCCTGCAAGGAGGAAAAGATATTCTCTTTCGCAATAACGGCAACGGTACGTTCAGCGATGTTTCAGAGAAGGCCGGAATTCTAAAAAAGCAGGGAACCTATGGGCTTGGCGTGCTGGTCGGCGATTTCGACAACGACGGCTGGCCCGACATTTATGTAGCAGACGATTCGGCGCCTTCTGCCTTGTTCAAGAACAATCATGACGGAACGTTTACGGATGTAGCGCTCGAGTGGGGCGTGGCATTCGGAGCGGACGGCAAGACTCAGGCGGGAATGGGCGTGTCCGCAGCGGATGTCTATGGGAACGGCAAGCTCGACATCGTCAAAACAAATTTTGCAGGTGACACCTCGAGCCTGTACAAAAATCAAGGGAGTGGGAACTTCGAGGATGTCACTTATCAATCGGGGCTAGGGCGAAACACTCGCTTTCTTGGGTGGGGCGCTGCGTTCCTCGACTTCGATAACGATGGCTGGCCGGACATCCTGACTTGCAACGGGCACGTATATCCGGAGGTACGGGAGAAGGCGAGCGAGTCTGGATACCGTGAGCGCAAGGTTCTGTATCACAATCTTGGCAACGGGAAATTTGAGGACGTGTCGCTGCAGGCGGGACCGGGCATTCTGGAGCCGGTTGCTGGGCGCGGCTGCGCGATCGGGGACTTCGACAACGACGGGGATTTAGACGTGGTAGTCAACTGCGTGAACGATGTTCCACAGCTTCTTCGTTGCGACTCCACTCTCAAGAACAATTGGCTCAAGGTGAAGTTGGTGGGCGTGAAGTCGAACCGTTCGGGGATCGGGGCGCGAGTTTACTGCACTCCAGAGGGCGAGCACCAGCAGATGGATGAGGTGCGGAGCGGCGGAAGCTATTTTTCGCAAAGCGATATGCGGGTACACTTCGGACTGAAGGATGCCACTAAGGCAGATTTAGAGATTCATTGGCCGAGCGGGCAGGTGGACAAGGTTCCAGGTGTGAAGCCAAACCAAGTGATTACAGTAGTCGAGGGAAAGGTAAGGCGGGAAAGTGAAAGGAAAACGGCCGGAGTAGCGTTAAGCTCTTCCGGCCGTTTTGTTTGTAGCTGTGGTTCCGTCTTAGAAGTTAATCGAGCCCGAGAACTGCAGACGGCGCATTTGATAGTTGCCGGATTGAGCCAAACCGGTGATCTGACCCACGTTTCCGGACTGAACGTCCGCATTTGGCTGACCCAGATTCGCGTGGTTTAAGAAGTTGGTACTATCCACTCGAAGCTGGAACTTAAATCGTTCCGTGAGCGAGAACACCTTCATAAGAGACGCATCCTGGTTGATGAAGTGCGGTCCGATCAAGGTGTTGATTGGGTAATTGCCGAAAGTGTTTGAAGCCGGCAACGTATAAGCGCCGCTCGACAGTGGCAGAATCCACTGGTTGCGGCTTGGGTTCGACGCATACGGACTTCCGGTACCGACATTCGGACGATTGTTCGGGCCAGTGTACGGTTGGATACCGGTCCCGTAGTTGTCGATTGTCGGCATGAAGGGCAAACCTGAATAGAAAGTTGTGATGCCGCTTATGTTCCAGCCTCCGAGTACTGCATCGACGAACCTGTTCGCATTGGCTCCCCATTTCCGGCCGTGGCCGAACGGAATATCATAGTTTTGTGCAAGCACTATCTGGTTGTGCGGCATAAGGGCGTTATTGCCGTAGCCGAGCGGGCGTCATACAGGAACTGTATGCCCCGTTTCCGCCCCAGCCATCGCCCTTGACAACCTGATAGGTGTAGTTCCCCTGCAGTGTATACCCCGCAGCCGCATTGACCTTAAACAGCGCCTGGAACGAATTGTACTGATTGTTCGACGCAATTGCAGAAGTCATTCACGGCGCTGGTCCAACCATAGTTGTATCTTGGCCCCAGCAATCCCGCAAAGGGATACAGTCCGGTGTTGCTGGAAGAGGACCCCGGGAGGAATACTGCTGGTTAATATTGATATTTTCGTCCGTACCGAGGAGCATGTGGCGGCCGGAGTTGCCCACGTATCCACCGGAAACAACGAACTTACTCGTGATCTGCCGCTGAACAGTGAAGTTGTAGGCGTAAACGGTGGGCATCGTCAGAGTTCCCGGGCGCGTAAACGCACCCACGCCATTTCCCGGCCAGGTGAAAGTTCCGTTGGGGCCCGGCTGATAAGCGAGCCAGATTGGCAGCTGGCGGCTCCTTGCGCAAGAGTAAACACGTCGCAGAAGTTCGTCGGGCAACCACCCGGTGAACTCTGATTGAGCGTCTGATTCAACAGAACCGGAGGGTTCTGCGTAACATTGTGGCCGAAGTTATTGCCGAAAGTACCGAGGCTATAGCTCCAGCCGTAGCCGGCGCGAACAACCGTTTTTGGTGTTATCTGGTAAGCGAGGCTGGCTCGAGGAGCGAAGTTGTGCCAGTTCATGTTCTGGTATCCATGGTTGGATGTCAACCCAACGCCGAACACGTCCATCTGCCCTGTGTTTACGTTCAACTCGGCGCCATTTCCGGCTGCATTAACCGTTTCGGGGAAGACCCATTCCCAGCGCACACCATAAGTGAAGGTCAGTTTGGGTGTGATATGAAACTCATCCTGGGCATACCAGAACAACCGCTTCTGGCGTTCCTGGGCGTCCGTGCTTGAGCTGACATATCGGTTGAAGCTGGTGACCGCACCCAGCAGGAAGTCTGCTGTCGCATTGCCGCCTACCGGATTGCCACCTACGCTGGTGACATCGCCCGTGTAGCTGTTGTTGAAGAAGAGCTGACCCGCGCGATGGTTGTCACTGGGTACCCGTAGGTTCAAAGCGTAACGAACATCTACGCCGAACTTAAAGCTGTGATTTCCGCGGACCTTGCTGATGTTATCGACAAATTGATATTGCCGCTCCAGCTGGTCGAGCGGGCAGTTACAGTGCGTATTATTGCCCAGCGCATATCCGATGCTGGTAGTGGCACCGTTTGGATTATCAATTTCGAAGTAAGGGAGGGCCGAAGTGTAGGTATTGTCCAGATTGAGTCCCGGTATGCCGGCCGCGGTAGCAGGCTGAGTACCGTAGCCGTTTGGCACGTCGGTGATGTGGTAGCGCATGTAGCCGAAGCGGAACTCATTGATGAGCGTCGCGCTCGCAGTGTGTGTCCAACCGGCTGCGATACTCTCGTTGAAGGTGGTTGAGCTGCCAGCATAGTTCGTGTTATTGAACGCCTGACCGCCGGCTTCGTTGCCGAAAACACCGGGGGCTTGCAACTGGAACGTCGCATAGCTATAGCGCCCAAAGAAAGTGTTCTTCTCGTTGCCGTAATAGTCCCACCGGGTATTCCAGAGATTTCCGTTGTTGCTCAAAGCTCCGCTGTTTTCATAGTTGTTGTAGGGAGCGGCAACTCCATTGACGACGCTACCAACAGTGTTGGGGAGCGGGAAGTAATTCAGAAGCGCCATGGCTTGCGGGCTCGCCAAGGATGCCGGGATGATATTACCCGCGAATGGGGAGCGTCCGACACCCGTTGTCGGATTACCGGTCCTCGGATCATAAATCTGATAATTCGCGCCACCGCTCTGAACCGCCAGCCAATCGCCGAAATTCAAGTTGCCGCCTGGCTGTCCGATACCGCGCTCCTGCGCCGTCGGGACAGTCGTCAGCAACGACCCGCCAATTGACTGACGGTTCAGCTGGGCATCGCCAAAGAAGAACAGCTTGTCTTTTATAATTTTGCCCGAGATGGAGCCGCCAAACTGATTCTGGCGTGTGGTAGGTGTGAAGGCACCAGGGCGGCCCGGTATGGGCGTGTTTTGACTGAATGGGTTACGGCCGAAGTCCTGAAATCCGGGAGTATTGACAAAGAGGTACTCGAAGGCGTCGCCGTGGAAAGTGTTAGTCCCGGACTTTGTGGAGTACGTCATGACACCGGCGGAGGTGTAACCATACTCAGCGTCGTAGTCCTGATTAGCCTGTTTCACTTCGTTAACGGAATCGAAGGTCGGATTGATAACGATGATGCCGAGAATCGGATCCTGGTTGATGGTGCCGTCTAGGTAGTAGCCGGTGCTATCGAAGAGTTGCCCATTCACCACCATCTGCACACTGCCTTGCGGGTTTTCGTCGGCCGCATGCTGCCAGCCAGTTGAGACTGTCCCAGGGTTCAACAACGTGAACGCCTGGAGATTGCGGCCGATACTTGGTAGCTGCGCAATCTGCTGAGATGTAAACGTCTGAGCTACGTCGGCCTTGTCCGTCTGAAGAAGAGGAGCAGCGGCAGTTACTTCCACGGTTTGTTCCACGTTGCCAACCGTCATCGTCGCGTTGAACTGCGTCGATTGGTCGACCTGAACAGTCAGCTCGTTGGAAACCACCTTAGTGAAGCCGGCTGCTTCGATCGTAATTTTGTACTGATCGGGAATCAATTGACCTTTCGAGTATTGACCCGAATCGTTGGTTGTCACGTCGAACGACGTGCCTTTGGTTACGTCGGTAATCGTTACCTTGGCATTAGCGACTGCGGAGCCGCTGGGATCGGTGACGGTACCGATGATATTGCCGAAAACCTGTTGAGCATGTGCGCTGCTGCCTGTAAAGACGAACGCGACAGCCGCTACACAGAGCCAGTAAAAGAGGCCCTTACGAAAACTAACCATAACTTCTCCTTGGAAGCAGAAACTTTTAACCACAGGCCGACCAAGCCCGAGGCAACACTCACACCATCAGGGTAAGTGTAATCCAAAAGTGGGACTTTTGCACCAGATTTTATATCTATCTCATTGATTCCAGAACTCATACCGAAATATGAGAAACCACATACGCAAAATCAGTTCGGAAGGCGCATTCGAATACTCTAGGGATCGCGGGTAAGGATACTCATTCTGAATGGTTTGCGAGTCAGCGGAACGATTCAGGCGAGTATAAAGCGCCGCCAGACCCTTGTATGCCCGGTAGTCATAAGGATCGATTTCAATACTCCTTCGGAACGATGCGACTGCTTGGTTCGAGTCGCCCGCAGAGTCCTGGGCCACGGCCAGATCCAACCAATACTCGTTGTCGTTCGATGAAACCTGCACTGCCTGCTGGAAATATCCGACTGCCGCACGGGCTTGCCCAACCCCAAGAAGCATGTATCCTTTCGCGGCACACACGGGAGCGTCGCCGAGCCCAGGAACCGCGGCAAGAATGACATAGGCTTTTTCGAAAGTTGGGCCGGACATTCTGGCCTTCGCGGTGTTGAAGAGAGCGAGACCGAGGTTTCGTTTTGCGAACTCGGGCAAGGGAGGCTGCCAGGGACTTAATACCGCGTCGTCTCCGGAGCTTATAACTGCGCCAGGCCGTCTGGCGATTCTGTGGTCGGTAATCGCAGCATGTCCGATGTCGCTTGCCTGCAGCCGGGGCATGTGGCAGCTAACGCAATCGTCCTGACCGTTTTTGTGAGTGTTCGCGAGTTGCGCGACCGGGTGACAGGACTGACAAATTTCCCGCATCTGAACCTTGCGGTTCACTGAATCACCATGCGGATCATGGCATGTGCCGCACCATAACTTCTCGCCGCTGGCACGCCGGCATTTGCTTACTGCCAACTGTTCGGCGTGGCTGACGGCATGAATCGAACTTAGATCACCTTTAGAGGTTCGGTAAACGTAATCAGACTGATTCTCTTCGAGAATTTGCCCCGGATGAAAGTCCCACAACGACTTGCCGGGATTGAGAACGAGAGTAGCGCCTTCGAGGTGACACTGCTCGCAGACACTGTCCCGCTGGCGAAATTGTAACTTCGCTGGATTCACGATGCTGCCTGGAACCGGGCGCGCCAGATGCTTTTCACTCGGTCCATGGCAGCGTTCGCACGTAATGGGCACGAGTGGCGTTTTGCTATCCACCGATTGAGCGGTTCCGGAATGACAGAACAGACACCCTGAGTTGATCGAGCGCGAGAAATCCAGAATCTTCTGTCCCTCATATCCCGGAGAAGCGTCCCACTCAGACTTGGCTGTGTAATGGGCAGCCGGCGACTGAAAGAGATGACCCTTCAGATCGATGAGGTAGCTCTTGCCCACCTTGCCGTAACCGATCGAATAGGCGATCGGATAATCCGCGGACAAGCCCTGCTCCTCGAGGCGGTGGTGCATCGTCGAGCGTTGGTAGAAAATTGTGATCTTACTTCCAGAGGCTTGGTGGACGAAAGAACCCGGGGGTTCGGTTGCTCCGGCCCGTAAGGACCGGCCCATAGCTGAGTTTTGGAACCGGCTTACTTCACGAGGATGGCAGGGCTGACAAGGATGCGTTTCGGCGGTATTTGAGCTCTGCGCTGCCTGTAGGTCTAAAGAAACGCGCAAAACGGACTCTCTGCGAGGCGGCCTGGTGAGGTTCCTCTCTTGGCTTCGTGCCGCTCGCAGTGGCCCTTGCGCTCCTAAGCAAACGAAAAGCAGAAGGCAGTACAGGTGCAGCAATCGACATTATACTTTTCAATATGTTGCACGTATTTCTCGCGCTTGCGCTCGCTGCGGCCGAGCCGAGTGAAGCTCACCAAAGAGGAGTAAGCTTCTACAAGCAGCAACACTACGCTGAAGCACTGTCGGCGCTGCAAGATGCGATCAAGAGCGAGAAGCCCGATTCGCTCGACTACAAGGAATCGGCGCTAATGATCGGTCAAAGTTATTTTCAGCTTTCCCAGGCTCCGAAAGCGATTCCGTGGCTCGAAAAAGTGTCTGACGTGAATGAGGCGAAGTACATGCTCGGTTATGCGTATTTGCAAGCGTCTCAGCAGGACAAGTCGGAAGCTGCCTTCGCACGGCTGTTTGGGATAGATCCAACTTCGGCAGCGGCTCATGTGATCGCCGGCGAGATGATGCTCAAAAAAGAATACGAAACGCAGGCCGAAGTGGAACTGCAGAAAGCGCTCGCGCTTGACCCCAAGACCCCTGAATTGCATTTCTTGCTGGGTGAAATTGCTATCTTCCGCGGACGGCTCGATGACGGAGTCAAAGACATGCAGGAGGAACTGAAGCTAAATCCGAATTCCTCGATGGCTTGGTATCGGCTAGGGGATGCCTTTGTGCGGCAGGAACATTGGGACGCAGCGATTCCGAATCTGCAGCGAGCGGTCTGGTTGAACCCCGATTTCAGCGGGCCTTACATCCTGTTGGGGAAATGCTACTTCAAGACCGGTAACATCTCCAACGCTGAGGGAATACTCAGACGCGCTTTGACTTTGGATCCGAGGAACATATCAGCGACTTACTTACTGGGACAAACCCTGATGGTTGCCGGGAAAAAAGACGAAGGGAGGGCGATGCTCGAGCGATGGAAGACACTTCAGGCAGAGAAGGCGCCTCCGCCTTTAGTTCCGCAATCCTAGCTGCTCACGGACTTTGGCGAGATTGGCGCGGGCGGCGGCGTGCTCCGGGTTAATGCGCAGGGCGTGTTCGAAGGCCTGGGCGGCGCCGTGAAGATCGCCGTTGATAGCAAGCAGTGTTCCGAGGTTGGCCTCGACATCGGGGTCGTCCGGCGCCTGATCGGCGGCTTTGTGAAAACAGTCGAGGGCTTGTTTGACATCGTGCTTTTTGAAGTAGATGGTGCCTAGAGCCGCTTGGGCCTGGGCGTCGTCGGGCCTTGCCTGGAGAAAGGTGCGGTATTCTGTCTCGGCGTCGTCGAGATCGCCCGTTTCCGCCAATGCTCGCGCCAGGTTATAGCGCGCATTCAGATACTGGGGGTCTGTCCCCAAGGTTGCACGGAGTTCTTGGATGGCCTCGGGCAAACGATCTTGGGCCATCAGCACTGCAGCTTCGGCGTTGCGCGCCGTGGCACTCTTTGGCTCAACTTTGAGAGCGCTTCGATAGCTCGCCAGAGCTTCGTCGAGTTTGCCGCGCGATTGTTCCAGGGCACCGAGATTGTAGTGGGCAATGAAATCTGCCGGATACTTCTGGAGGCGGCGGCGCATGATCGCTTCCTGGAGTGGGATGCGCGCATCTTCGCCGTTTATCGTCGTGGATTTCGGCAGGACCTGAAGCCAGATGTGACCCATCTCGTCTTCGCTGCGGTCACCTGTTTCCGTTAGCCGGGGAGGATGGTTGGGGTTCCGCGGATTCGACGAGGAGTTGTCGTACGTGATGCGCATCGCGACGGTTGTTCCCTTCGGAAGAAACACCGGTTGCTTGTATTCGTATTCGGCTTGCCAGTTGATGTCCCAGTTGGGAATACGAATGAGCCAGCGCCGAGTGCCGTCCGGCAAAGTTGCCCAAGCTTCCATCACTTTGCCGAGGTAGTGTGCATGCGGATAGATTGCGAGCAGATCTACGTCTTCGGGAAGCTTAAGTGAGTCGGTAACGGCGAAGCTGCGGTCGCCGGGCGGGATGTGAATAGCGCCGTCGTGCTCGAGCTGGAGCAGCATTGGAAAAAGCGTCGGCGGTTTCGACGAGAAGTACAGACCGACTTCCGCCTGCACGGATTCCACTTTGCCCGTCGGTTGCAGGTGAAGATTGAGGACGAGATCGGCGCCGGGATCGAGGCGCCAACTCATCTCCTCAGGTTGCTTGCGGAGCACGGTAGCGGGCTTCCAGAACAAGAAATGAGAATCCGGATCGAAGTTATCTGGAGCAGGTTCTGTGATGACGTCCATGCCAGGAAAGCCGGGACGGCCATCCTCGCCATCGCGCTTGCGCAGAGATTGCGTGCGATCAACCACGACGTTGGCGTGATGAACTACGCGGGGATTTGAAAGATGCAGTTCGAGTCCGCGAACATATTTGGTCTCCGTCAGTCCGGTTGGCACGATGAAGTTGCGGAACACGTCTCGGCCTTCGGCAGGCATGCGGAACGGCTGGGGCATTTTGAGGATCAGGTCGGGCGGGCCCATCTGCCAATTACTTTCGAACCGGGGCGCGGGTATCAGGTCGGCTTGGTTACCAAAGACTTTGCCCTGCTTCAGCCAGTCCGCGAGCAGTTGAATTTGCACGGTCGAGAGGCTGCGATCACCGGCGAAATCTCCATAACCGTGCTCGGGCGGCCAGGGTGGCATGTAGCGACTTGCGGTGACGGAGACGATTTGAGAGGCGTGCTTGCTGACGTCTTCATAGCTGATGAGCGGGAAGGGACCGAGGCCCCCGCTGTGATGACAAGGAGCGCAATGCGCGTAGACGATCGGCGCGATGTCTTTTGTAAAAGTGACAGGACCGCCTGTGGTTGGTGTGACACTGACGGGTGCAGCTACGACAGGTAACGACAACCAGAAAAAATACAGCCACTTCATCGGTTCTATCTGGGATCGAGCGCTAGGCGGATCAGCGTTTCAACGTCGGGCTTAGGTAACGCGGTGCTGATGAAGAGTTCCTGACGCGCGCCCGAACTTAAAGCAATCGCTTTCCAGCCATTTGCGGTCGGGACAGTGACGCGAATACTTGGCTTTCCTTTTGCATCGCGAACCGGGCGGATCACGCCAGGGATAACAGACCGGATGTCTTCGTTTCCGCGGAGCAAGCGTTCGAGCACGGGGCGCAATCCGTCGATAATACTGTGCTCGATTTTCAGCTTGCCTTCGGCAGCCCGTAACCTCATCGCCTTATTTGAATCGCTTCTTGTACTGTATATCGATTCCAAACTCGCCATTGTCATCGCGAACGGCAACCACCGAGTATTGCCTGTTTAAAGCCCACTCGAGGCGGAAGATCTGTTCCGATGTCTGGGCCAGATTGGTGATGTAGGTGACCGTAATAGAACGTGAGATTTGCTGTTCGAGAGTGAGGCGGGACTGCGGAGTATTGGTGATGCCTTGCACGAGCGGATCGATCTTGATGTTCGTGATCCCAAACAGTTTTGAGAGGCGGCTGGGAGGCGGGGAAATCGCCTGGCCGAGAACAGTGTTTGCGCCGGACTGAAGAGCGTTGGTGTCGGCCGTGGCTGCCTGTACGCTTTGCACATTGGATGCTGCTTCCGGTGTGCGGCCGACCGTAAGCAGAGCGATGATGTCGCGCGGCTGCAGAGGCGGATCCGATCGATAGTTGATGTTCAGTTTGTTCAGTGTGCCGGAGATGGTGATGTCGATGGCGATGCCGCGCGCTTGAGTCTGGAGATCCAGATCCAGGATGGGCTCGAGCCTGGTCGTGTTTGCAAACCGGATTTCTCCTCGGTTGATGCTATAACGAGCGCCGAAGACACGCACGTCCCCCTGATTGAGCGAGACGGCACCTAGAAGGACAGGACGGTTCGGCGTTCCGCGCACATGAAGATCGATCCCTGCTTCGACGTCGCGGCTTAGTTCCGTGCTGAGCTGCAAGTTGGGAGCGCTTTGAACGGAGACGTCGAGTTGCAAGCCCGCAAGTAGATCCTCAGGGTTGTCGGGCGAAGCAGCGGGGCCAGCGAAGTTGGCCAATACGTTGCCGACGTCGGTATTGGGATTGAAGACAATGCGCGAGACGCTGGCGTTTCCTGAAAGCAGGCTACTGCTGCTTGTGCCCGTGAGGCGGAGATTGGCGTCTGCCGTGACACTAATGCTGCGGGCGTATCGTATGCGGACGTTATCGGCGTTGGCGTCGAGGCCGTAGACTAGCGGTCCTGTGCCGCCGAAGCTCACGAAACCCCCAACGCTGATGCGACCACCGCCCGATTGAGCGGTGAATTGTTCGATCGTTGCCCGATCGTTGCTAAAAGCAACTGTTCCATGCACGGCGGTGAGATCTTCAGGAAAGCCGGGGAATGATAATGAGCCATTTTGGACCGCGAATCTCCCGCTCAGAGTCGGTGCGACAAGCGTGCCCCCGATTGCAAGGCTTACCGACGATTTACCTTGCGCGACAACATTCGCGTTGAGGAAACGGAGCAGTTGCAGATTCAGCGCCCCATTCAAATTCATGTTGATCGGTTGCGGCTGGAGATAACCGAATGAACCGGACGCGCTAAATTCGGTGCCCGTGCCTGTGAGTTGTAAGCGACGGATCTTAGCAATGCCTCCAGACAAATCCAAAAGAATAGGGCCGGAATTCCGCAAAACCAGTTGATCCTGCAGCTGCGATGCAGGCGGATTCGATTTGATTTCCAATGTATCGATATCGAGAGCGGCTTGCATGACTTGCAAACGATCGAGCTCACCCGCGAAATCCAATCCACCTTGGACGAATCCGCCCAGTGACCAGCGACGAGCTTGTTGAGGAATAACGAGCGAACCGAGCGTTGCCAGGCTTGTTCGATTGAATCGAATCTGTCCTTTGAAAGGAGTGCCCGGAAGTAAAGTTAGATTCACGATGCCGGAGAATTTGCTTTCACGAAGATCACCATTCATTGCAAGGTTCATTTGCCGGTCGTGGGTGGTGACTGTGGCGCTGATCTGTCCTAAATCTGTGCCCTCGACGGTGAAATCGCGGAGAGCAAGCCAACCGTTCGCCTGCAGGGGCCGGATGTTGCCGTTTTCAATTTGCGCCGTTGCGGTAGCATGACTTTCCAAAGTAGCCTTCCATGGAGCAGGGCTAGTTTGGGAAACATTGATTCCATCGCTGTCGAGTTTGGCGTTAAGCTGACCGCTTTGCCAAGAGGCCGGTGACTTTCTGTACAGGCCGGAGAAAGCGACGAGTTCACCGGGAGCTCGCGTCAAACGCCCGTTAGTAATCGTAACTTCGTTTCCAGATAGTTGTAGCTCGGCTTGAAGGCGCGCGAGGCGTTGTCCGTAAATGTTGAAATCTTGCAGAACCAGGTTTGCATTTCCGGATGGTTGGGATACTAAGCCCGACAGCTGTACGGTTCCGGAGGCGGTTCCTCCAGAGATCTTGGCATCTGCTGCGAGATGGAAGGGCGAGAGTATGGCGGACAGATCGGATTGCGTGACATTGGCTTTGACCTCGACCGCACTATCGCCGGAGATTCGCCAGTTATGAAGCTCGATACTACCCTTGCCTGTCATATGCAGGAAGCTTGCGTCCGCGCGAACTTTCGAGAGATCTACAGTTTTCGAAGAGATGCGGCCTAGTGATTCGAAGCGGTCCCATGTCCGTTCGGCCAGCCGGAAACGTGTAAGCACGAGCGTACCGTCGAGCGTCGGATCGCGACGCGTTCCGGCCACGGTTCCCGCAAAGTGCGCGTCGCCGCCCGGGAGGAGATCAGGAAGCTGAAATGCCTTAACGCCGGAGTTGGAGGCGAGGAGTGGCTCCAGCTCCGAGAGATCGGAGCTGTCGGCAAGGATCTGAAAGCCGGTTTGGAAAGATCCAGAAAATCTGACCTTGGTATGCGGAAGTTCGATATCGGATTCGCCGAAGGAAACCTCTGAGGTGTTACGTTTCTTCGAAATGCTTAAATCGCCTGAGAGCGGAATTCCGCCAGCAGCAGGAACTATGTGGACGTTGGTTTGCAACGCTGAATTTTCTAGGCTCGATTTGAAGTCAGCAACGGCCGAAAACGATCCGCTTACGTTTCCACTCCAGGGAAGTGGGGCAGAGGAAATAGCTGAACTAAGCTGCTGGAGTTTGAGACTGTTTAGTTCGCCGTCGAGAGTGAAAGAGCGCAGTTTTATTAGTTCTGCGCGGCCGGCGAACGAGCCACCCAGAATATTCGCATGGAGATCTTCCAGCAGAAGGTCGTCCTTAGAGATGCGGAAGTAGCTGGAAAAAGCGATGGGCGGGAGGCTCAACTTGGCTGATCGATAAGAAAGGTGTTGGGCTCCCAGCTTGCCATGCGTCGAGAACCCGGACTCTGTGTCGTAGTAAGCGTCGCCCTCAAGGTTGATGTCGCCGCTTTTGACTGCTTCGGTTCTGACGATAGGAGCAATCTCTTCGGCCCGTAACGATGCGGTGAAGCTGAAATTGGATCGCGGCGAAACGAAATGTGAAACAGTGCCGCGGATGCTCAGGCTTGACCGATTCGAAGCAAAGTTCAGGTTTTCGAATTCGGCGATGTTCTTCCCGAGCTTTAGGTGGAGGGTCATTTTCACCGGAAATTGCGCGCAACAGGGGGCCTGTACCCTTACATCACGGGAATAGACTTGTACGTCGTACTTGGCTTCGGCCGCTTCGTAGCGAAGCTTGGCTTGCAGATCCTCGCCTTGTAGATTGAAGGCATGCCGCTGGTCGTTCACCAGGAGGAAGCCTCGAGTAAAAGCGTACCGGCGGACTTTCACATCGAGCAAATTGCCATTTGAAAACCGGTGCGAGATCGAAGGCGGAACGTTTGTAACGCCGTCCGGCCGTATTCGCAGGTCGATATTAGGCTGGTCGACGACGATACTGGTGACCTGGGCACTACGGCGGAAGACGGATAAGATCCTCAGCTGAATACGCACGCTTGGCACCGTGAGCAGAGGCGCCGCATCTGCTGGTTCAGTGCCGTGAACGACCAAGTCATCGAGAACGACAGTGAGTGTGCGCCAGTCGAAACGGACACTTCCCAACTGAACGCGGCCACCCGTTGCATCCTCGAGTATCGAAACGGTCTTCTCGCGAAGACGATCGTGAAAGGATCTCGTTTGAATCAGGAGAATCAGAATGACAGCGACACCTACGAGCAACGCTATAAGAACACCGAAACTTAGGAGCAGTGTGCGAGCTTTCAGGCGCATATTACTGGAACTCTTTGTCGACGTACACGATATTGAGCCGCTTTCGAGCGCTTTCCAACCAGGCGCTCAGAGCCTCATCGGTACGTTGTGAGCTCTGAGCATCGCCGACGGATTTAACCGGTTTGAAACGAAAATCGACGAAACGCATTATCGTGAGCTGCAAAAGGAGGTGCTTCTTCAACGTGGGTGTATCGAGATCGTACTTTCGCAGCGCACCGGAAAGCGAGGCTGGCCCTCCCAGCTCTTTCTGAACCTCATCCGCATAGGCGTCGATCTCCGCTGCTTCCGGGGCTGGATAGTGACTGATTTCCATCTCGCGCTTTATAAGAAACTGCTGAACAAGACGATCGGCGGCGGCGCGACGTGACTCAAGATCGCGACCAATGGGTTGGTGGTTCAAGAGCGCCGTCACCCGCAACTCTTCATCGATGTCCAGTTCAGTAATGGCCTGGTAGCCGATCGTTATCGCGAGCCGGTCGAGGATCCGCGCCGAAATAGGAGAGGCCAGCAGAACGGCAATGAAAAGCAGCTTCTTCAAAAGGCCTGCCCGAGCGAAAAATGGAACTGAAACGCATTTATTTTCTGCACGGTTGATTTGGCGCTGCCGTTCACCAGATCGTCTAGTGTGCCTTTGAGGCCAAAAAAGCGGGGAGCATCAGGGCTAAATGAAAAATCTAATCGAACCGGACCGATCGGAGTTCTGTAGCGAATTCCAAACCCGAGCGATTGCACCGTATAGTTGAAGTCTTGCAAATTTCGCTGACGAAATCTAAGGCTGAAATCGCTCAGACTGCTATAGACATTTCCGGCATCTTCGAAAAGGACTCCGCCTACGTTGTCTCCGTATAGCGGGAAGCGAAGCTCGAGATTGTTTACGAACAGAGCGTTTCCACCCAGCGGAAAGCCGGTTTGAAGGTCGCGGGGCCCGGCTTGAAAGTCCGGGAACGAACGCAAAGAGGTGGATCCGCCTGAGTACAAGCGCTCGGCGAGCGGGATCGTAGTAGCGCCTTCGAGCCGGCTGATCAGCCCGAATTGAGTACTGCGCGCAAAAACAAGATCGCGGCTTAAGGCATGGTAGGTCGAATTGCGAAACAGGGCTCGCGTGAAACTGGTCCGGGAACCGAACACAGTAGGCGCGTAGCTCAAATCGGCGGTCGAATAGATCCCGTGATGCGCGTCTGCCGGATCGTCACGCTTATCCTGGATAAACGAAATCTCACCAAGGCCCAGGACCTCGGGTTGTGCAAGAAGAGGAACCAGCAGAGGATCGATCTTGAGGTTGGAAAGGGTTACGTTGCGGAAAACCAGCCTGTATTGCACGGTATAGGCACGCGACAGCCTTTGTCCTAGCTGGAGTGCGGCCTCACGGCGGTGCGCCGTGTAAGTACGAATGTCGTTCGAATTTTCAATCAGCCCGGTAGTAGTAAGACTGAGATTACTGCGAGCGACAAACTGCGGTATGAAATATGTCAACGCCGCTTTCTGTTCAATTGTAGAGACAGCGGTCTGAAGACCGAGTGTTTGACCCAGACCCAGGAAATTGATTCGGCTGATTCCCACAGCGAGACGCGGGGCGAAGCCGGTCGAGCCAGCCGGATTGTCGAGGCTGGTAGCTCCACCTCCAATACGGGCGATCTGAGCTCCCACTCCAACGTTGAGCGAATAATGTCGTGCTTCATCGATGTCATAAAGAACGTATTTTTCGTTTTCCTCTCCGTCCGGGTTCTGTAAAGCCGTATTAACGCGGGCAAAGATTCCGAGATCATAAAGACGGCGCTGGCTATCCGTTTCTTCTGTTAGTGAGAGGGGCGCCCCTTTTTGCAACCCGATCCGTTTGAGAACCAGACTCGGCCGTGTCGTTTCAAGACCGCTTACGAGAACATCGCGAACATACTTTCGCAGTCCGGGAGTCACGACGTATCGCAGTTCAATTGTGTGCTTCTCTTCGGAGGCCGTTTCAAAGAACTCGAAGGCCGCGTTGAGATAGCCACGCGAGAAGTAGTAGCCCAAAACAAAATCACGATCCGACGCGACGCTTACCGGACTGAAAGGCTGACCTTGAATAGCAGCTAATCCCGGGCGGATCGCGATGAGCTCGGCGGGAGTTGCCCCTGTAAAGGTTAGCCTTGAGATCATCCATTGCGGGCCCTCGTCGATGGTCAGAGAAACTGCGAGGTGGTTTTTGACTCCCCGGAAGTCGTCTATAACTTTGGAAACGATTCTCACGTCGCGGAAGCCGTTTGCGATATAGAGGTTTCGGATCGACTGTAGATCTTGATTCAAGTAAGCGGCGGTGTAACGCCCGTAAGGGTACCGCGGAAATTGTGCAGGCTCGATATAAAAACGTTCGCGAATCGTCTTTTGCGAGAAGTACTGGTTACCGTGAAAGTCGAGTTGGACGAACCGATGACGTTGTCCTGGACTAGCTAGATATGTGATGACCTTTTCGCCCGAACTAGCCTGGTTTTCGACACGGTAAGTCACCTTTGCTCCGAAATACCCCTGAGACTGAAGGTACTCGGCAATGTTCTGCTCGCCCTCCTTCAAGAGTGCCGCGTCCACCGCTCTCTCTTGAAAAACAGGAACCAGCTGATGGAGTTTGCCGCGACTTACCTTGGCACCTTCTACAAGAACTAGGACCCGTGGGCCAGCATCCACTGTGAGTAACGGTTCAACAGTGTTGGTGGCGGGTTGGTACTTCAAACGGTTGAGTGTAACTGAGGCCTGAAGTCGATCCTCTGAATCATAGGATCGTTTAAGATTGTCGATCCCTTGCCTGACACGCGCCTCCGTAACCTCTTGCCATCCCAGCAGCCCGTAGATCCTCTTCCAACGAGTAATTCTGACACTCGCTTGTTGAGGTCGTTCGGGGTGTCCAGTAATCGTTGGCTCCTCAAAATGCGCCCTCGGTCCGGCGGCGACTGTAAAACTTACATCGGCGCTCTCGGTTTCCGGTCGACGAACGACGTTCGCTTCTACGTGAGCGTGATAAAAGCCGTTTTGCAACAGAAGGATCTGTAAGGAACTGAGAGCCTCACGAGTATCCGCATCATGGAAAGGCATGCCTAGCCGCAGTTTTGTCGCACTGGTAAGTTGTCCGTTGTTCGGCGGTTCTTTAACCCCCGTGACCAGAAGGCGGCCGACAAAGTAAGCTCTCTTGGTTAGAAATCGGAGAGAAACGCCGGAGTCCGTTTCTTCTGCATCAACGGCAAGGTCCGAGTAACGTCCGCTCGCGAAGAGATTCTGAATACTTTGACGCAGATCATGTTCCATGAATGGGAGGCCTGCTTTCAAAATCACCTTCTGCTTCAATTCTTCTTCAGTAAGTGGCTGATCGGCGGGTTCAAACTGAATGGAAACGATTGACCGCCCCTCATACCTGCGGGTTTCCGAGATTGTCGGCTGTTGCTGATTTTGAGTTTCAGAGAAGGCGAATGTTGAAGAAGAAGAAAGAAACAAACATAACAGCGCCACCCGGACGATGGCTGTTAGCATCGACTTATATGCAACCGGACGAAAGGGAGCGTTATTCCCGGCAAATCCGCTTTTCTCCCATCGGCGAAGAGGGCCAGGAGAAGATTTCACGGTCCAGTGTTGCCATAGTCGGTTGCGGCGCACTCGGAAGCTTCCAGGCTGAGGCGCTGGTTCGGGCTGGAATTGGGCACCTGCAGCTGATCGATCGTGACTACGTTGACTATACAAACCTTCAACGGCAATGGCTTTATGACGAAGAGGACGCAAGAAACGAATTACCGAAAGCAATCGCCGCAGCCCGGAGACTCGCGAAGCTGAATCGGAGTGTCAAGCTGCAACCGATTGTCGGGGATATCACTCCTTCTAACGCGGAGGATATTCTGAGAGGCTGCGACCTGATTCTAGATGGCACCGACAACTTCGAAACCCGATATCTTCTCAATGATCTTAGCGTGAAGGACGGCAAGCCATGGGTTTACGGCGCCGCCATCGGCGGTTATGGGGTTGTGATGCCCATCGTGCCGCAAAAAGGTCCATGTTTTGCTTGCGTATACCCGGAACCGCCTTCGGGAGCCCAGCTCACATGTGATGTGAGTGGCATTCTGGCTTCGGCAACCGCATCCGTCGCCGCGTTGCAGGTTGCTCAAGCACTGCGCCTGATCGTCGGATGGAACGACTTTTGCTGTCGCATTCAGACCCTGAATGTATGGGAGGGAGTGAGCAAACAGATCAGCGCCGGCATGCAGGACCCGGAATGCGCCGTTTGTGCGAAGCGGATCTTCCATTATCTGGATGGACATCGGCGAGTGCCCGTCAGTTTGTGCGGACGTAATGCTGTCCAACTTCATGAAAGCTCGAAGCCAATCAATCTCGAAGAGCTCGCCGCGCGCTTGCAGCCGCTCGGTTGAGTGAGAGTAAATGAATTCGCACTCCGCTTCGCCTCACCGAAATTACGACTTTACGGTCTTTCCTGACGGTCGGGCAATTATCAAAGGGACGACGAACGTCGGAATCGCTCGAAGTATCTACTCGCAGCTAGTAGGTTGTTAACTCAGCTAGGCCGTGAGCCCGGTTTAGCGTCTCGATCCTGCCCCTCCATGGGCGGCAAATCGATTCCAATGGCGCGCTGCCCCTCAATGTTTATAAAGAGCTTGAGATTGTCTTCAGCACCGAACTCGAGATCGAATTCTCCCGCGTAGTTGGCTCGCGTTTTCTTCACCAAACGCTCCCCGTTGAGCAGAATGACCTCGATCCGGTAGGCCGATTGGTCCGGCTCGTTTGAATTCAGGATCTGACCCATTAGAGAAATGCGCTTCCGAAAAGGATCGGAATCCAGCCTCAGATCAATTGTGAAGGGTTCAGCCTCATGCAGGAGCAGGCGGCTGGATGGCGGGGCATTGCGCACGCCCGCTAGGTTCGGTTGCTTGAGAGTGTCAAGGATCAACCGGGCAAACTGTGCGATTTCGGGAAGCCATCTCTCGGGCCGGGCAGGAACATAAGCTGCTTTGATCACTCTGACCGCGTCGTCAGGCGGCGAGTTTGCTGCTTCCTTCGCCGAGAAATTTAGGACGAGGCCCCAAATCTCTGATGATTTAAGGCATTGGGTGCAGCCTTGACCCAAATGGGTTTCCATCATCGAAGCTTTCGGAGGTAAGACACCTCGGACGTAGTCAATCCAGTCCGCGGACGAAAAGTGGTCCATAACACCTGTTCTCCATAGTGCGCCGAAGTTCTGCTGGTCTCTTGGTTTTTAGGGGCGAGTACTAGCTAAAAAAATACATAATTTTCGGGACGGGAACAAATTTCTCAGGCCAGAGCGCTGCCCAGCAATTTGAACGGAGCCCAGTAGTAAGGATGAGGACACCGCGCGCGTAACTCCAGCATCGCAGCCCGAAGCGCATCGGCTTTCCGGGAGCAGCGATTCAAACCGCCGTAAAAGTCTTTCATTAGCTCGGACGTGCTTCGATCGTCAACCTCCCACAATGACAGGAGCAGAGACCGAGCTCCGGAGTACAGCAGTCCACGTGTTAATCCAAGCAACTCATCGCCTTCTTCCACGACGTTCAATCCAGTTACGCAGCCACTGAGAGTCAGCAGATCTACGGGCAAATTCATGTGATATAGGTCAAAGAGCGTAAGGTACGAATCTGCCAGCTTGATTGAGGAGAACATCGGGCTGTCTTGCCGGAAAGAACCGTGGCTCGCGATGTGTATCAGACGGCTGGAAGGCCCATGTTCGCGCAACGCTCGTTCTGTTGCTTCTGCTCCGCCAAGAACTCTAGGTTCCGGTACTACGGATGCTACTGCCCGTATTTCCTCTTTTATGAAAGGAGTTCTGGGATCGTCGACTCCCAAAATCAAAGAGGGCCCATTACAGTTTGCATATTTTTTGTGGGACGTGAGCAAAGATGCTGGCGCTCGGGGCGTAACAGATGCTGAACCTGTCGATGAGATATCTTTGCCCGTCATAGAGAGCATGAAACGGCAAAGAGTGAAGGGGTCCAAACGGAACAATGACCAGATCCCGTACGTGAAGCAAGTCTTCTAATGGACCAACTACATCGTCATAAAGCGCTTGGAGATGATCTTGGGCAACTCTGAGAAGAGTTGGGTGGAAGCGGGAGATGTACTCGGGGCTAAGACGGAATTTTGATATTTGAAACTGAAATAATCTCAAATGCCTCGCCACACCCGAGGAGAGAGCGAGAGGAACCACTTTCAAGGCGCTAGCTGTGATTACAGCAGCAAAAGTTCGCTCTCCGATAGCAAAGTATTCAAGAAGCGCCGCTTCAGCCCCGAGAGCATGGCGGATCTGCTCGAGCGTAGCACTACCTGAATTCTGAAGAGCCGTGCCGAGCGAAGGAGAATCGGCCGACTCGAGTAAGAGCCGCAGCAGCTCATGTTCACGCTTCTTTGCCTGAGTCGTGAGCGCCTCGATGTCCCGAACCGAAACTTCGCCCTGCGAAAGCTGCTCACGTTCTATCCGGTGATAGAACCAGTTCAATTCTTTGCGCAACTCACGGATGTGCCGGTCGGTTTCGTTCTCATCGGATGGGGGCCAACCTGGTTGTGTAACTGGCTGCGGGCCGCCCAGGACCAGATCCCGCAACGTGCGCGACCTCGCGGCCTCGATGTACGAAAGGGCTTCTTCCAAGGCAGTCGCCGGGGAGGAAGGGGGCGCTCCGTCAGACAATCCCGCGGAATAACGATTAAGGCAGATCTGAACGAGACGGCTATAAACTTCCAGGCGGTTCCGCATGAAGCCGAATCTTCAGTTCTTCGCGCTGAAGACTGCTTCGAAGGGTCTCTAAGGCCAATCGTGACTTCTGATAGCACTCGTACGCCCGTTCGATCTCTCCTAAAGCCTCGTAAACCTGACCCTTCAAGAAATCCGCTTGATAGGCGAGCATCGGCGCATCCAGGCTCTCCAACACTTTCGAGGCTTCCTCGCAATAGTGCGCGGCCCGATCGATTGCATCGAGTTGCAGGTATATGCGTGCCAAGAGCAACAAACAGAGCACCTGCTTACTTGGCATATGCATTTGACGAAAGAAGTCTGCCGCGGCCAGAGCGAGGCCACTTGCAGGTGAAAATTTACCTTGCTCGAACAGTACAAGCGCACGGTATAGGTCGGTTATATTTGGCCAAACCTGGTTGTTCTCAGCGCGCGCTATTTCATTCGCTTGGGCAAATAATTGGAGAGCGCGATCCCAATCGGATTGCAGGCTGACGGCAATAGCCAAGTTCGTCAGCGCCCTCGCAGACTCAAACCCCATGCTCAGGCGCTCGAAATGCTCTAAGCTGCTCTGAGCCATCTCGGCAGCCTCCTCGACAAGCCTCAATTCAAGGTAGATCTCGGATTTGTCAAGAGCACACAAACCCAAGTGGTAAGTGTCTCCACTCTGTTGAAAGGCCTCGCGCGTTAATCGCAACAGTTCAAGTGCCTTGGTATAGTCGCCCGCGAAGATAATAAAGAAAGGCAATGTTGTAATCGGCCTGAGCGACCAGGAGAGGCATGTCATGTTGCTCGAAGAACTCTCCGCACACGACCGTAGGTCTCGAGGGCTCCGACTGAAATCATCGAGTGCGATAAGGCAGACCGCCATATTATGCAGCGCACCGCCGATTCCTTCCATGTCTCGATGGGGGAGTAGCTGCTGATAAGAGCGTTCATAAGCTGTCAGCGCCTCAGCGTAACGGTTTTGACGATGATAAATATTTGCAACATTGATATCTAAGCGGGCGAGCCGCAAGCTTTCACTTAAGGCTCGTGAAAATTTTCGCGAGCTCTTTCTGCTGCGGCGAACGCTTCTTCGTACTCCCCTAGAAGAGCAAGCGACTGAATGGAGCTGCTGAGGGTGCGGGCAACCTCATTCAGGTTACCGGCTTCCTCAAAAAGAGCTGCAGCCTGGCGAAAGAACTCCATTGCAGATTTGCAGTCACCCATGAACCAGAGTGCGTTTGCTTTCGCCCTGGCTCCGAGAGCAAGTTCTTCCGTTGTATGCAGCTCACGGGCAATGACAAGAGCAGCCTCGGCGAGCGCCAAAGCTTTCCGTACATCCACTCTGACGGCCATTCGTACGGCTTCCGCGAGCTGCTTCACCGTATCCTTGTTAATCAGTTGAGGTGAGGATAGAAGAACACGTCTGCGGCTCGCCTCATCAGGTAACCGGCCCAATTCAGAGCAGATTTCCTCGATTTGTTCATTCATCAGTTACTAGCGAAAGCCTTTCTTCTCTAGAGAAGACCGAAGCTTATCGAGGCATCGCATGCGGGTCGCTCCAATGGAGCCTTTAGCGAACCCGAGCGCCTGCGCCGCCTCATCGTAGCGAAGAGGTGGATTAGTGAAGAAGAGGAGATCAATCAGCCGTCTGCATTCGGGCGAGGCCTCGGTAAGAGATTCACGGACAATCTGCTCCCGCTCGAGTTCTTCGAGAAGACCGTGGGGCAGGTTCTCTGTTTCGACGACGCTCTCGTCAGAGATCTCGTCTCCCGTAAATCTGCTGCCCTCAACCCTCCAGCGTGCGCACTTTCGAGCCGTCAATCTGATGAGCCAGGCAGCTAGAGCTTGCGGCTCGCGCACGTGCGAAAGCTCTTGAAGAAGCGTGAGGGATACGGCCTGAAAAATCTCGGTGGCGTCCTCCCGGGAAAAACCATGTTTCAGGGGGATGGAGAAGATCAGGTTCTTGTATTTGTCGATCAGTTCCGACCAGGCATCCTCGCTTCCGAGAAGACATTCCCGAACCAGCTGCTTATCTTCGCGAAAACGGTTCAGCGTGAAGGAAGGGTGGGCGCCTGAGCTCATAGGTGTCGCGCCCGTCCGTTACTGGCGAACGAAGAGTTGCTCGGCGTTCCAAAGAGTGTAATTGTTGAGAGTTGCCGGGCGAAAGTTTCCGACTCTGTCTTTTGCGCCGACGAGTATATCGGGACTGACCAGGCAAATCACGGGCACGTTCTGCCACAGGATTTCCTGGACACGATCATAGATGCGTTTTCGCACCTGATAATTCGGGGCAGTTAACTGCTCTTGCATTAATTTGTCTATCTCGCGTTGCCAGGGCGGCAGGCTGCTCGGCTTCAAACTCCAGACATGATCGCTGCCGTTTGAGCTCAAAACGTTGAGCTCCGGATTGGGATCTGCATCTCCGTCGGCAAGACCCATAATCGCGGCTTCGTATTTGAAGCTTGTAAAGATTCGGTCCAGAAACGTGTGAAACTCCAGCGGGTCCAGCGTCACGCGAATGCCAATAGACTTGAGATCTTGCTGGATTAATACCGCCATCTGGCCTGGCGCTGGCTTGCCGGCGTTAAAGGCAAGCGAAAAGGTCACGGGAGTTCCGTTGGGTCCGATAAGAGAGCCGTCCGCATTCCAGGAAAAGCCCGCCTTTCGCAGGAAGCGCCTCGCCAAATCTGGAGATCGCGAGGGTCGCGGAATGTTTGGATTGACCCAGAGCTTATTGCCAGCCGTGACCTGCACCGATAAAGGCTGGGCGCGTCCGCGATAGGCAAGGCGAACCAAACTGTCGCGGTCTATAGCGCTCGAAACCGCCTGCCGGAATGCAGTATCCGAAAACCACGTTTGTTTCTGCGCAAGGGACGGCCATTCACCCGCAGGAACAACATTCTCATTGAAGAACAGGAAGTTATATTCAAGTCCCGGTCCAAGATCGTAGAGATGGAATCCCCGTTTTTTCTGGTCTTTCTCCAAAACAGCGAAATCTGCTGCATCTAAGCGGCTGATGACGTCGGTTTCCCCCGCATCGAACCGCATTGCCTGGGCATCCGCGCTTCCGGCAAACAACGACTCGATTTTATCCAGGTAAGGTAAAGTTCGCAGGTTGCGATCTTGCTTCCAGTAGTAAGGATTGCGCTCAAGTACCACACGCTGGCCCGGCACGTATTGCTTCAGGCGAAAAGGCCCCAAGCCGGCGATTTGCTCGGGGGGCGTACTTAAGCCCCATGCGCCTGCCATCTTTTTTTGGGTGTAGCTCTGCTGCAGAATGTGTCGGGGAAGAATAGCGAAGCCGTCGAATAGCCGTTCGGCGGCGGCATAGGGTTGCGCCAGGCTGAAGACAACCGTAAGCTGGTCGACCTTTCTGAGCGATAAGGGCACCCCTGAGATTACGAGCAGATCTCGCTGCGGAGAGTGCACGTTTTCATCGAGATAGCATTGAAAGCTGAACATCACATCGTCCGCGTCAAAAGGATGTCCGTCGGAGAAACGCAACCCGCGCCGTAGATGTAAGGTGTATCGACGGCGGTCAGACGATGTCGTCCAGGACATTGCTAAACCGGGTTCGGGCAACTGAGTATACCGATCGATATGAATAAGGTCCGCGGTAATCAGGCCGATAATCTCCCGTGAACTACTGTCAATGGCTATAAGAGGGTTGAGTGTTTTAGGCTCCGAGCGCTGAGAAATGACCAGGGTTCCGCCAAATACGCCCACTTCGCCCTTGATCACCATGCAGTCGTTGACGCCGTCGAGACCGCAGCCTATGCTCGACGCCAAGCGGGACCCAATTTGAGAGCCGAAAACACCGGTCATTAGCGTCGCGGCTAACAGAAACCCACCAAATTTCGCCCAATGGAAGTCATGGTCCTCTCGCTTACGGCAAATCATTAAAAACTTATTCCAAGCTTAATAAACGCCTGAGGATCAGATTTGCGGGATATCTGGAGCGTAACGTGAAAATAGCCAATGATACCCAAGCATAACGCCGACTAGGGCAGCGGCCGGAGAAAACATCCACCAACACGACTCGAGCACGAAGAAGTTTTGCAGCCCGGCTAACATGTTGCCCCAACTCGGCGCTGGCTCACTTATGCCCAAACCGAAAAAGGACAAAGTAACCTCCGCCAAGATGTATTGCGGGACGTACAACGCGGCCTGGGCTACAACAACGCCGGATACTTGGGGAAGGATATGCCGTCGAAGAAGATAGAAGTCCGAAGCACCGAAGGACCTAGCGGCTTTCACGTACTCACGTTCCCTGGCGCTCAGCACCACTCCGCGAATAAGACGGGCCGGCCTGGCCCATCCAAGAACGCCTAAGATAACGATCAGCAGTAGGAAAGCCTGATTTGCATTGACTTCCAAAGGCAGAAAAGCTCGGACGAACAGAAGCAAATATAACCAGGGTACGGTCAAGAAAATTTCGGCGATCCTCATCGTAACGGCGTCAATCCAGCTCCCGTAATAACCCGCTATACCTCCGAATGCAGTCCCGATACTAAGTGATATTGCGGTTGCGAGGAGGCCTATAAATAAGGAAGTACGTCCACCATGAATCAAACGGGAGAACTCGTCGCGGCCAAAAGCATCGCTGCCGAGTAAGAACAGCGGACTGTGCCCCTCTAGCCCAAATAGATGCCGTTGAGATGGAAGAATGCCGAGTAGGTGATAGGGGCTGCCTTTCACAAAGAAGTGGATTGATAAGGGCGGTCGTTCGATCTTCCTGGTAATCGTTGTCGCCGCTCCGGCGAGGTGCTAGGCGGTATATGAACGGGCGGAAATGAAAATGCAGTTGCGCGTCCACAAAATGGATGTGACTCGGCGGAGCTAATGCAAACATCCGGTTCTGGGCATCGAAAGCATAGGGAGCGAAGAAGTCAGCGAGCGCAATAACTGCATGGAAGACAAGCAGAGCCGATACAACAATTTGGAGCCGCTTGCGGGAACCCACGCTTACTCCGCGCGAATACGAGGGTCGCTGACATACAAAAGAATATCTGCGATGAGGTTACCCGCAACCAGAAAACCGGTACTGAGCATGACACCATCGACTACGACCAAAAGGTCCCGTTGTAGAACAGACTCTAGCATCAGCTGTCCGAGACCGGGCCAGCTAAAGACCGCCTCAACTACTAGCGAGGAACTCACCATCAGACCAATCGAGAGGCCAAATAGCGAGATCAGCGGATTGGCCGCTGCACGGAGCACATAATGCAGCAACAGGCGCCGGAGTGGAATTCCGTATGCGCGAGCAGCTAACACGAACGGCGAACGTAAAGCCTCCTTGCAAGCGGTTCGCACATGCAAGAGCAATAAAGGGAGCAGTGCTGCTGCCAGGCAAATACTGGGCAGGAACAAGTGTCTGGAGATGTCTTCGATACGAAGCGGCGATAGCGCGGATGCATTGCGAGCCGAATCGGGCAACATCAACCCGCCAGCAGGGAAATAGCCCGTACGGACGGCAAACAGAAGCAAAACGAGGGCGAGTACCAGCTCCGGTGTGGCAAGCAGGATCGAGACCGTTGTGCTGGCAAGTGAATCTGCCCAATTGGCGGGATGTGCGGCCGCCCATAAGCCGAGCGGGATTGCGATGAGCCAAGCGAGTAACGTTGCGCTTGCTCCGAGAAGCAGCGTGTTTCTGGCGCGGGACAAGACAAGGGGGCGAGCGGGACTACTATACGCCAATGAGAGTCCCCAATCGCCCTGAGCGACTGAGCGCACCCAATGCAAATACCTCATTGGCAGGGACTGACCGAGGCCGTGTTCTGAGCGCATTGCTTCCACGGCCGCCGGCGAGATTTCGGGCCTGAGCCGCAGCTCTTGATAGTAGTCTCCAGGCGCTAAACTGACCATGGCAAAGGCGATCACCGAAGCGCTCGCCAAGACAAGTAAGCTGTGCAAAAGGCGGCGAAGCAGAAAGCGCATTTTACAGGACAGTATCAGCAGACCTAGCGCGGGGTCGGCAACTCCGGGATAGCATCGACCAGCTCCCGCGTTGCGTTCTGCTTGCTGTACGAGAATAAGTCGGAGGCGCTTGCCGTTTCTACTATTCGTCCTTTTTCCATCACCGCCACCTTGCCGGTCAGATGAGCCGCCATGCGGAGATCATGCGAGATGAACAAGTAAGACAAAGAAAGAGAGGCTTGCAATTCCAGAAGCATTTTCGCGATCTGCGCTTGCGTGCAGACATCTAGACCGGAAAACCCTTCATCCAGGATCAACAGCTTCGGTCTCGTAATTAGCGCGCGAGCAATTGCAATTCGTTGCCGCTGGCCGCCGCTGAACTCGAGCGAAACCCGGTGAGCCGCCGACGCGGGAATACCGACCTGCTCCAGCATAGCTTTAGCCTGATCCCGGCTCTCTTTCCTTGAAGCTGTTCGTTGTATTTGGAGCGGTTCGGCTACGATATCGAGAGCCGATAGGAGCGGGTTCATGGCCGTCGCAGCCTGCTGAAAAATGAGTTGAACCTCGCGGCGGATGGCTTTCACGTCGCTTTTTTTCGTAGTGTCAGGACGTTGCGTCCCGCAAATCGATACGCACCTGAATCGGGCTGTTCGATAAGGGCCAGACATCGGGCAAGCGTGGACTTCCCCGCACCGGATTTGCCGACCAAAGCCAAACTAGAACCGGCCCATAGAGTCAAATGAACATTATCGAGCGCGACTACGCCTGCTCGGCCCATCGGCCATCGACCTCTCACGTATTGCTTGCTGAGACCGCACACCTCCAGCAAAGGAGCGGGTTGGCCTGCATTGGATCCCTCGAGTTCCCGTTCAACGATCACCCGCGGGCTATTTCCGAAGTGCTCAACACGACCCGGCATAGGCGGAAGTGAGTTTAACAACTCCCGCGTATAGTGGTGATTCGCCTGGAAGCAAACCTGGTCAAAAGTGCCCGCTTCGATAATTCGCCCATGTTGCATCACCAACACCCGGTCAGCTAGCCCGCTGAGAAGAGCGGGGTTGTGGGTGATAAATATGAGGGCAAGCCGAAAGCGATCTCTGAGACTCTTTATGAGGCGTCAACACTGATGCCTGTGTGACATTGTCGAGAGCGCTGGTAGGTTCATCCGCAATTAGCAGGGCAGGTTTCGAAATGATGGATTGCGCAATGGCTACTCGCTGGCGTTGGCCACCACTCAGTTCGTGCGGGTAGGCCCGGCTAATCTGCGGCTCCAAACCGACCGCGGCTAAAGTTAGGAGCGCTTCCTCTCGGCGGCGAGCTTGCTTCCAGACTGAGTGCGCCCGAAGAACCTCGTCAATTTGCTTTCCCACTGTCAAAACAGGATTGAGCGCCAACTCCGGTTCCTGGAACATCAAAGAGATCTGCGCGCCTCGAATCTTCTGCAATTGGCGCTCGGTCGCGTGCAGGATGTCGGTTGTCCGAAAGCGAATAGATCCCTTTAGGGCCCATTTAGCAGGCGAAAGAAGGCGAATCAAAGATTTGGCTAAAGTTGTTTTCCCAGCTCCTGATTGCCCCAGAATCCCGATGGTTTCGCCCTCGGCAACATCGAAGCTCACCGAGTCGAGAACTGCGCCGGAGGTGGAGCGGAGATGGGCGGTAAGGTCCCGAACTTGCAGCAGGGGCTCTGTCGGGAGGGACCGCTCACCGCTGTCGCTAAGTCTAATGTCCCCCGCCAGTCGCCTCACTCCAGGACTGAACAGCTTGGTAAATGTCCAGGCGGCCATGACCGGCGTTAGCATTCATCGGTTGCGCATGGGAGGTCGAGTTCGCACTGCAGGGTTGATCGCACAAGTTATTCACGTTCAACAAGAGTGCCGCTACACCAGAAACCAGAGGAGTGCTGAAGGAAGTACCCCAGGCCGCCGCGTAAGTGGAAAACGGATATGTCGTGACTACGCCTTCTCCTGGCGCGGCGATCCAGACGAGTTGCTGCCCATAGTTGGAAAAAGAAGACAACTGATCGTCGTTCGTCGAGGACGCGATTCCGAGAACATCGGAGAGGGCAGCAGGATAGACCAGAGTACGTTCTCCGCTGTTCCCTGCCGCCGCAACAGAGACTGTTCCCGTGAGAGTGGCAGCGTGAACTGCCGTTGCTATCTCGGTGGAGTAGGAGGCCAGAGTGAAGCTCATGTTCAAAACATTTGCATGGGAGGCCATGGCGGCGTAAATAGCGCGAAGAATATCAGAAGTGTAACCTGTCCCGTCGGCACGGAAGGCCTTCAATGGCAGGATCTTTGCCGTTGGTGCAACTAGGTGTACCAATCCGGCCACCATCGTTCCGTGCCCGAAGTCCTTATATTGCGGATTACCGTTGACCGCAGCGGCGCTCGACTGGTCCACTACTGCCACCGTCGATTGAGAAACGTCTCCCGAACCGTTCCCGGTCACCCAGTTCGGCTGTACACCGTTGACGATCGGAGTACCCGGTAAACTTACGTCCAGAAGCTCATTGCCCCCCGACTGATTGCGAGTGAAATCGTAACCCGGAAGAAGCACAGCCTTGAGAGCGGGATGGTTTGGATCGACACCAGTATCGATCACAGCTACAATACCGGTGCCGCTTACGCTCGGATAGCTAGATTGGGTAGTTGCCAAACGTATAAGTTCCGTGGCGGGCTGGTGAATGTATCCGTTGATAACCGTGGATCCGTAATAAGTAATTGGAGTGTTGTCCGAAAGAGCAGGCGGCGCCTCAGTGCTGGAACTACGGACATTGGCAGTCAAGTCGAGTTCACCGTCAACTACTCCGGTTAGGCTGAGCAGGGTTGCCAAGACTTTATTGACGTCTTCGGAGTCCGGTGTGCTCACCAGGAAGAGCTGACCTGGTAAGCCATCGATATTTTCAACGACATTACAACCAGCAATCTGGCAATCCGCTTGCATGGCCGACAATCCGCCGGCGACACGAATAATCAATCTCCCGCTCGCCTGCACTGGAGCAGCCCAGAATCCAATTGCCAAAACTAGACCTGCTAATAGAGACCGCTTCATTGGAATCCTTCCCTTCCGACCTAGACCGATTTGATACCGCTTTCCCTCTGAACAGTAAGGATTCACCGGCGCTAAAAAAATACAAACAATTTTGTTTGGCGACGATTCCACTACTGCAAAACCTAAGATCGAATCTGCTTAGAATAGAGAGATTAGTGTGCGATTTTGCTTGCACGGCATCTATTTCAAAAGGCATTGACGCGCGAGGGGCCTTACATTACCTGCAATTTCCGGCATGTGAATTCTTGGCTGAACATGCGGTTAGGTGCGGCTAGATGTTGTGCCTTGCCTGATTCAGAGACGTAAAGATCCCCTGGATGGCACTAATTCTTAGGTACGGCACCTCAAAGAGTTTCTGGGAAGGCATTGATCGTAGGGAGATCCTTACCGGAGCGCCTTTGAATCTCCTCGCGCTGCACTACGGCTATAAATATCGCCTCGATATTCGCCCTAAGAACGGTCTTGCACGAGTCGAATTCGTTCGAACATTGAGAGAAGCGAGATTCATAGGGCGGCCGATACGCCGGGCGAAAGGCGTAGTGCGATTCTTCCGGCTTGGCGAGAATGGAAGGTTAGAGCCGCACCAGTGGTGAGGACGAAGTTTCCGCTGCTGGGCTGCTTTTCTTATCCTAGTGACTTCTCGCATCCCCGAGATTCGTCACTGATTTAGAATCAAAGAAAGGCGATTGGGCGGTTAGCTCAGCCGGTTAGAGCGCCTGCCTTACAAGCAGGAGGTCCACAGTTCGATCCTGTGACCGCCCACCATGAATCCAGTCAATTTATGCAAGATATCTTCTTTTTACGGCCTGAGCGGAATCTTCGACGTTTAAACTCGCTCCGACGACGAAGATTCGACAGTAATCATAAGCCGATGGAACCGACCCTATTTCCGTTTTTTGTTTTTTCGTTGTGATGGCTTGGCAGCAGGATCTCTGTTAGCCTGGCTCAATGGCTTCGATCAGCGATGATGATAAGGACGCCGCTAAGACTTGGTGGCGACGCAAAGGGCTATATACTTTTCTCGCCGGAGTCTCTATTCTCCTGGTAACCGCGTTTTCACAAACGGGCGTAAGCGAGGCGCTCCGAATCAGCGGAGTAAATCTGACCTGCTTTGGATGTGTGGCGGTCGGCTACATCTATTCGGGTTCGAAATATACGAGGGTCCTGCGTTGCGCGCCTTTGGTATTCCTCGGCCTCATCAGCTATTGCATGTACCTGTCTCACATATACGTTATGAGGGTGTTCGACAGTGTTTTTCCATATGCGAGAAGCTCTTCTCTCAGTATGTATTTCGGACGTTTGCTGACCATTTTGGCCGTTACTCTCTTAGTATGCTTTCTGTCGAGACGATACTTTGAGCAACCCATTCTAAGATTACGAAGATACGTGCTGCGAGGGCCGGGTTGGCAATTGGACATTTCTCCTGCTGTATGGTCTAGCAGAAATGCAATGGCCGCCGATATGTACGGCGATTGGTCACCTGTTTTTGGTGGCAGGCATTTCGTTGACCTTGCCATCCTGTCACCCCGCAGCTTGAGCCGCGGGGTGCGCAAGGTGAAAACCACATCGCGATGGCCGTCGCACACGGGTTACCGGGATGATTAAAGTAAAGCCGCCCATCTTGCTGCCGACGGAACAGCAATGGAGGAAGCATTGCTACGCTTACCGAACTCAGTCCGGGCGAGAGTGGGATGACGTTAAGGCTTTGCCGAGCAAGGCGCGGACGGCGGCGCGGTACCGCCGGGCTGCCATACGTGGACCCAATCGACATTGAGATTTATCGTGTTCGCACGTGACGCCGTCGAGCGATCCCACTTGCCAGTTCGCTCCCTCAGACATTGTCAGAACGAGGAAGAAATCCTGCTGATCGAAGATCGCAGGCGTAGAAGCAGAATGCAACGCCACGTTATCGAAGTACCAGGTCACGGTGCCGGGTGTCCACAAAACCCCATACGTATGCCACTGCGAAAAGTCGGTCGTGCTTGCCAAATTGTAGGCATTCGGGTCGTTGCTCGTACTGTTTTGCCCGACCCAATCGTGAATGGTCCCGAAATACGTATGAGGACTGTCTCCTTGCCCTTCGAAGACGTCTAGTTCGCCGGTTTCCTGAGCTCCTTGTGCTGCCTGTTTCGGGAGCATCCAGAACGCAGGCCAAGCTCCGGTTGTGACATCCCATTTCATTCGCGCTTCGAAGTAGCCATACCGGAAGGTGTGCCCGTATTGAGTATCACGAGAAAAGGTGCTGATACTTGTGCCTTGGCTGCTTTGGCTGACTTGGTTTCGAGACCAGGTGAGATTCAAGGCTGAATTGGCGTCTGTAATCAGGGACGGCGGTGGCGCGGCGTCCCACCATATCCCGGGATACCAGTTGTAAGACGACCCGGTGCCATTCGGACTGAGGCTCAGGGTAGAGAATTCATCGTCGAAAGCAAGCTGATAGCCGGCTGCTTGCGGCGGCGGCGATTGAGCGATGACTGCCAGACTGGAGCCAACAAATAGGGCTACCAGGGGTGGTGCTTTACGCATAGTGGGGTCGATCTCCTTTACATTGATCTAATCCCCCGAACTCGCTCCCCCGACTATCCTGCTGTCAATCGAGTTTGTAGCTCGGCGTCCCATAAAAAAGACTAATGATTAGATTGACAACAGTGTAATGGTGAATGGGACCAAGCGCAAGCTATTTATAACTTTTATGACTCGAGGAGTACTAAGCAAAAGAACGCACCTAAGGTATACGTTCTTTTGCTAGTACTGCTGGATTTGAATGGTACACGCCGAGCCCGTAAACAGCTCGCGCCTAAGGACGTATGACAAGCGAGCTCAGCTTGTTAAGGCGCAAGCTCCAAGCTCCAGAGGTAACCGTCAAATAGTTACCTTGATTGACTTGGCTCGCATCTCTTAAAAGCCCGGTATACGATCCCGGCGGTATCCCGATTCGTCCGGGTAGAGTTACTGTTTTGTCGTCGCCTCGATTGACGGCCACCAGGACTACTTGACCTTGATCAATCCGCTCGAACATCAGAATGTCGTTGTCCACGTAAACCGTTCTGTACTTGCCTTGAGAGATTGCTGGGCTCTTTTTTCTCAAATCTGCCAGGACACTAATCGTCTTGAACGCCGTGGTATCTTCACTCCACCGATTCAGACCAGGGCGGTTGTACGGGTCGTCATCTCCCGCGTTCGGATCTGTCTGGCCATCCTTGTAGTAAGCAAGATACTGTTCATCGCCGTAATAGATGATTGGAATTCCGCGCACCGTCATCAGCAACACGCTGGCGAGATCCATCCTCTGCTCTCGCTCTGCCTCATCGGCAACTCCCAATTTCTGCAGGCGCACCATGGTCCGAACCTGGTCGTGATTATCCACAAATGTTCCCTGCCAGGTGTCTCTGCCGTTGAAGGCCAATACGCGCTCATGCAAAAAGTTATCGAGATCGAATGCACTCAGCTTATGGCTGGCATCTTCGTGATCGCCACCAATGAATTGATTCAAAGCAAACGATAGCTGGAAATCCAGAATGTTCGTTCCATAGATGTTGTAGCTGTTAGCAAAGCGAAGAGACTTTGCATCGCCTACGCCTCCATTCGACCATTCACCGACTATGTACGGCGTCGGACGGTTCAAAGTGGCGAGGTGGTCGCGCATGGTTCGCGTGAAATTTGCGATAAATTCCGGAAAAGGAAACTTGACGGCATCGAGCCGGTAATCGTCCACGCCGTGATCGATCCAGGTTTTGCCCGCGTCGAGCAAGTAGTCCGCCATCTGAGGATTCCGTTGGTCATACCCGCTTAAGTCGGACAGCAAACAGTGATGAAGCTGCCAGTAGCTCCAGTTGTAATCCGGTATGTTGTTGTTCGTGATGTCTTCGCAGCGGGGATCGTGTTGATAGTGTTTGTAATAACGAGCCCCGGTCGCCGTGTCGTAATCGTCGTGGTAGCTCTTGATGAAAACATCGTCGGAAGTACTCGATTGGAATAACCTCCCATAGACATGGTTGTCGTTCGGATTGGAATGGTTGAGGGTGATGTCCTGGATATATCGCATACCCCTGGCGTGTAGCTCATCGCTAAGCTGGGTTATATCGCCCCACCCGCCAAAGTGCTCATTGACGCGGTAATAGTTTTGTACCCAATACCCGTGATAGCCCGTGCCGTAGCCAGTTCCTCCCACATAGGCCCTAACGTTCTCCATTAAAGGCGTCAACCAAACGGCGGAAACTCCCAAGTCCTTCAAGTAATCGAGCTTCTGAATTACGCCCTGAATATCACCACCCCAATACTTTCTGAATTCCTCATCGTCGGTACAAGATTCCACAAAGCAGTTCACCGCGTTAGTGGCATCAGGATACTGTGGGTCGATGTATGGCGCATACGGCTGATGCGGGTTGAAGCGGTCCGTCATGAGGAAATAAATTGTCCGCGACCGGTAGTCTGCCGGGTCTTTTATGTCAGGAGCAGACTGCTGGGCCTGGGCGGAAAGACCGCCTAAGCAGCAGGACATCAAAAACAAAAATGCAAGTGGGGTTCTCATACCATCCTTAGTAATTCTCATGAAATCTGACCAGCCCGCCGAGCACGCCAACATAAGCCGTCTTGCCGTCCGGCCCGAGATAGACGGAAGAATAGTAGCTGTTGTACAAAAAACCCGTGCCGGCGAGCACCTTGATCCTGCCCTGCTTATCGAACGTGACGGTGCCGCATATAGCGCCCAGAAAGGTGGAATTTACCTTGATCGGCTGATGCCCGAGTGGTCCGGCACTGGGATAAGTATCGCTCTGGTAGGCGTCGAGATGCAAAGCGCTGCGCCCGTTTGGAGCCAAATACGGACTCTGGGGTACTGGCCGCGCCGGAATCGGATTCGGAGTGGCCGGACCGCCGATAAACTCGGGCACCGGTTGTGCAAAAGGTTGCTGTGGAATCGGTATGACCCGTGTTGCCACATCTTGGGCGGTTGCGCTGAAAGCAACGCACAACAGTCCCATCAAAAAGAAAGTGCCTGTGCGCATCACTTCAACTCCTCTATCCACCCTTGGGTTGCAATTACTTTTGTGATTTGCTTGGCAATGGACTTGGCCATTCTATCTGCATCTCCCTCAGTGCCTTGTTTGAGCTCAGTAACTCCACCCACGGCAGCCGCCGCCTCGGGTGCCGCGCCGGCTCCCATGGTTTCTGCGGCGCCGGGCTTCAAAGAGCTCCTCGAAGTCGCTTGAAAAGAAGCAACCGTCACCTCTCTGCCGGCCTGCTTAAGCGAGCATTCGACGTTCGCTACAACCTTCGAAGCGCCCGCGCCGAGGCCGATGGCCATCCGTCTCGCTCTGTTTCCTTCATTGATGTGCTGGAAATCACCCTGTATAGCGAGACTGTTTTCCGGCGGCTCCTCTCCGGGCGCGCGTCTGGTCACGGGAATGCCGGTCTTTTGCAGGTCTTTAACGAGCGACTCGGAAAAGCCATCGACGATTTTGTCGGCCAGCTTGCTTTTCTCGTCCTCCGCGTTTCCGCTTACCCGCGTACGGACCCGGTTCAAAGCGCCTTTATTTAGCTCCACCCCTTCCGCTGTGGCGGCGAAGTTGTATACGACGATGGACGCCGGTCTGTTTAATGGCTTTCCGGAATAACTTCGAACCGATTTGATTTCCACGTGCCCGGTACCCGGCGTTTGCGCCATTGCAACGTAGGGCAAACATACGGAACCGAAAATAATCGCATAGCGGTGAAAGTGCGCTGCCATGATAATTGTCCTTTTTTGCACTGCACGCTTCAACGCTGCAGTAAAGCCGCTTGCCGCGTGAAATCATAAGAATCTACATTCACAGCAAGGTCTTTCTGCGGAACCGAAACTCTCATGCTGTTCATCACGTTCGGACCTTGCGGTATCGGCCCGTACTCCTGAGCGATCGTCATCGGTGCACCGTCGTAATTTGTTCGGATATCGACATGCTTTGCGAGATGCGTGGTCGAATCGACGAGCATGGTCATCGAATCGCCTGGGTTGATCAACCCACTTGACAACAGCTGAAGCTCGCTTCCGCCGGCCGCTGGTGTGATCTGCGCCTTTTTGATCGCCTCCATCATCTGCTGCGGCTTATTGTATTGCGCGGCCAATTGCATGATGTCCTTTACGTTCTGTTTTACATTGGCCGCTACTCTGCCTCGTATGCCTCCCATTTCTTTCTGTTCCGGCGCGGAGATTACGGTCCGCTGCATCTGGCCGCTTGAGTCGAAGCGGATTTGGTCCACCATGGGGTCCGATGGCTTTCCTCTGTGGATAACCGTCACCCGCTGTTTCCACTCGTATTGGGTCATTCGCTTGGCGTTCATGCCCATTGCGAGGAGAAGTTCCCTGCTCGTGGCCGGCGGTTCAGCAATCAGAGTGGCCACCGGAAGTGCGGCGCAAAACACGACAAGTAAAGCTACGGCCCTGGAAAGTCTCATAAGTGTAGGTTGCCTGACATAGGTTGCCAGAGATCGGGGCCGGCGAGAAGTGTCATACCGTATGACTCTTTCAACCCGCTCTATATGCGCCTATACTTGGCGAGATCAGGCGCATGTCGATATCGCTTTTTAAGAATGCGACGGTGCTCGTCGGCACTTTTTTGCTCATCTTTTCCGGTTCGTCTGGGAGAGCTGAAGAATTGCCGCTTGATCGCGCCGTCCAACTCGCGCTGCAACAGAACGTGGATATCGCTAACACTACGCTTGACATTTCGAAAGCGCGTGACCGCTCGGCGGCTTACCGCAGTTCGCTCTTTCCGAAGCTTTCCTTTTATGCGCTCGGTTCCGAACAACTCTCGACAGTAAACATAACGGTCGCGCGCGGAACTCTGGGCACCTATCCGGTTATCGGTCCAATACCCTCGCAAGACGTCAAGTACAGCACCCCTATTCAACCGACCGGCTTTTTGTACGGACGCGTTGTGCAGCCACTCTCCGGGATCTACAAAACGCGGCTCAACTTGAAGGCGTTGAATTTCTCTACAGAATTGGCCCGACAGAAGACACGCTCGAAGCGCCAGGATGTCGTCCGCAACGTGGAGCAGCTTTACTACGGTATCGAGCAGGTTCAGAGTTCACTGGTTACGACTCGTGAAACGGTTCAGCTCTACAAAGAGGTCGAGCGAGTCACAAAAGAGTACGTAGTCAAGCAAACGGCCCTCGAATCGGAACTATTGCAGGCTCAAGCCAGTCTCGCGGACGTCGAGCAGTCTGAGCTAGCTTTATCGAATCAGGAAGCCAACCAAAAAGAACAGTTGAACGATCTGCTTGGCCGCGATGTGCTGACTGAATTCACGGTTTCGCCAATCGACGAGGCAACAGTCAATCCGGAAGTAGATCTCGTTTCCGCGCGTAAGAAAGCTCTTGCTCAACGACCGGAAGTAGCGCAGGCTCATTTGAAGGTTTTGCAATCGGAGCAGGAGTTACGGGCCAAACGCGCCGAATACATCCCGGAGATTTCTGCCGAGTTCAACACGATTTCGCTGCTGAACTTCAACTCGTTCCTGCCAGGCGGCACTTATAGCGTAGGTGTAAGTCTTTCGTGGGAGCCGTTCGATTGGGGCCGCAAGAAAAACGAAATGGCGGAAAAACGAGACACAATCTCCCAGGACAGAAACACGGAGACTTCGGCCGAACGTAAAGTCACTATCGATGTCGATGACAAATACCGTCAAATGCAACAGAACCGGTCGAAGCTGCGCGCTTCCCGGCTCAGCCAGAAAGCCGCGATCGAGACTCTGCGAGTCGATAAGAACCAGTATGAGGTCCAGGCCGTGTTGCTAAAAGTCGTCTTCCAAGCCCAGTCCACTCTTGCTCAGGCAAATTCCGATTACCAACATGCGCTCGCCGATTACTGGACGGCTAAAGCGGACTTCGAGCATGCTCTTGGGGAGGATCAATGAAGCGACTAGTCTGTCTTTCTCTGCTTGCTTTTCTCTCTTCCTGTAATCGCCAGACACCTTCGATCGAAAACAACATTACTCCTGTCCGCCTCTCCCCTGTAGAAACCTACACGCCCTCTCAGGGCCAGCGTTACTCGGCTTCTGTTCTCCCGAATCGGCAAGTGAACCTCGCATTCCGAGTCAATGGAATTGTCGATTCCATTCACCAGGTCCGCGGACCGGATGGACGCATGCACAGCGTGGACATGGGAGATATTGCGGAAAAAGGAACCGTGCTCGCGCAAGTCCGGCTGAACGACTATCAGTTACAGGTCTCCCAAGCCGATGGCCAGTTGAAACAGGCCCGTGAAACCGAGCAAACTGCGCGCGCGCAACTTCAGCAGGCCGAAGCTGGCGCGACCAAGGCGGAACAAGATTTCGGGCGAGCGGACGCGCTCTATAAGAAAACGTCTTTAACTAAGTCGGATTACGACTCAGCCAAAGCGAATCGCGACTCGACCCGCGCGCAGGTCGAAGCCGCGCAATCCCAGGTACAAGCTAGTGCGGGGGCGATGAACACCGCACAGGCGACACTAGGGACGGCCACGCTCGGACTGCACGACACATCGCTTGTGACGCCCTTCACAGGCGCAATCGTGCAGCGTTCGGTCGAAGTCGGTATGCTCGCCGGCCCGAGCGTGCCTGCTTTCGTGCTTGCCGATATTTCGTCCGTTAAGGTAGCGTTTGGTGTTTCGGATATCGTCGTAGCGCGGTTAAGGAATGGCTCGAAGCTGGCTGTTTACACCGAAGCCTTCCCGAATCGCCAATTTCAAGGATTCATAAGCGCGATCGCAGCTGTCGCCGATTCGAGCACACGTTCTTTCCAAGTAGAGGTGACAATCCCGAACCAGCGAAGAATGCTTCGGCCCGGCATGATCGCGTCCCTGGATGTCGGAGAGCGGCCTCAGTCTGAACAAGTCACAGTCGCTCCGTTGAATGCTATCGTTCGAGCAGCGGACTCTTCGCGGTTTGCAGTAATCGTCGTAAGTGACGGAATCGCTCGGCGTACGCCGGTGACTCTCGGCGCAACTTACGGCGACCGCATCGCGATCAAAGGTGTTGAAGCCGGGAAGCAGGTTGTAAGTTCAGGCGCGACTTTCCTGGCCGACGGAGACTTAGTGAAGGTGATCCCGTGAGCCACCCTCTCCATCGCTCCGACGTCGAGATGGTTAGGGAAACTCACAACGTCTCGCGCTTTTTTGTCGAGAATCGACAGATTGCCTGGGTGTTGCTGGCCGGCACAGTGGCATGGGGACTTTACGGTTACTTGAACATGCCGCAACGCAAAGACCCGGATATTCCGGCACGGCAGGCCATGGTAATTACAAACTGGCCCGGAGCAAGCGCCGAGAAAGTAGAGCAACTGGTCACGCGCACAGTGGAGCAGACTGTTGCATCGAACTCGAACATCGCTCGCATCGACTCCATCTCACGGGCTAACGTTTCATACGTCACCCTCACGCTCGCGGACAAAGTGAAAGATACGGGCCAGACCCTCGACGATATCGGAGGCCGTCTCACCGCTATCAATACCCTGCCACAGGGTGCCGGCCCCATCAATTTCCAGCGTGATTTTGGGGACACCGCTACGTTGCTGCTGACCGTTGCAAGTCCAAAATCGGATGCGCGCGAGATTGATCTCCGCGCCCTGGCTATTTCCCAGGCCATAGAGCACGTGCGCCCGGCAGCAGCTGCGCATCGCGCATCACTGATTCTGTGCCTTCCCGTAAACGTCGATAAGCGTCTCATCTTGCTCGCTGTCCCGCAATTTGAAGAGCAGTTACGCACGTTAGATGCCGCATCCGACGTGCGTCTGCTTGATGGTCCGGGGTTTGTCGGAATCGACTTCACAAGCAACTGGAATGACAAAGCGATTCTCGCGACGCTTGAGAGTTTTCGCTCGACAAACTACGGCGACGGCCCCATCCATCCAGATGCCTGGGCGCCTTTCGTTGTTCATTCCCCTTCGGAGATAGTCTCAAAGCTGCGGCTAGTTGCCGGCGCAAAGTACAGTTACCGTGAGCTGGATAATTTCACAGACGAGATGGCAAAAGTGCTGCTCGCCACGGCTCGAACTACTGACGGTCCTCCGCAGGTTTCAAAGGTTACCCGCAGCGGCATTCTCAATGAGAAAATCTATCTGCTTTACTCGCAGGAAAGGCTTGCTTCTTATGGCCTTAAGCCGTCGAACCTGCAAAACGCTCTAAGTGCGCGTAACATCACCGCGCCCGGAGGCCAGTTGACAGTGGGCGCCAAAAGCATTGTCCTGAATCCTTCCGGCGAGTTTCGGAGCACAAACGAAATCGGTGATGTAATTATCGGCATAACTGCGTATGGCGCGCCTGTTTATCTTCGCAACGTGGTGGACACCATACGCGCTTACGACGACCCACCGCAGTTCCTGAACTATTACTTGTGGCGCGACTCAAAGGGTGAGTGGCAGCGCACGCGAGCCATCAGCATAAGCGTACAAATGGGCAAGGGCCAGAAGGTCAGCCAATTTGCCGCGGCGGCAGACGCGACCTTAGCAAATCTGAAGGCCAGACTCCCGCGCGATCTGATCGTCGCCCGTGCCAGTAATCAGGCCGACCAGGTCGCCGAGAACATTCACCTTTTCATGACCAGCCTCTATGAGGCGATACTCCTCGTCGTCATCGTTTCACTCATCGGATTTTGGGAATGGCGCTCGGCTCTGCTCATGGCGCTGGCTATCCCGATTACGCTCTTGATGACCTTCGGCATGATGGACCTGCTTGGGATCGATCTCCAGCAAGTTTCCATCGCGACCTTAATCATTGCGCTCGGCCTGCTCGTGGACGATCCGGTTGTGGCCGGCGATGCGATCAAACGCGATCTCGCGATCGGCAATTCTCCCAGCATCGCAGCTTGGCTCGGACCTACCAAACTTGCGACCGCGATCATGTATGCCACTGTCACCAACATCGTGGCCTATTTGCCGTTCCTTTTACTAACCGGCGATACAGGGAAGTTCCTCTATTCACTGCCTATCGTAATCTCTTGTGCGCTGATCGCTTCGCGCGTTGTCTCGATGACCTTCATTCCGCTGCTCGGCTATTACCTGCTGCGGCGGCAGCCTGAACCAAGCATTGAGGAGCGTCGGAAACGCGGGTTTGGAGCCGTATACTACCGAGTCGGGCAGTGGGCTATCGAGCATCGTTGGATGGCGCTGCTTGGGTCTTTCGTCGTACTTGGCCTTGGCGCCTGGATTGGCTCCGATCTCAAGCTGCAATTCTTCCCAAAAGATCTTTCTCACCTGGCCTATATCGACATATATTTGCCCGAAGATGCGCCTTTTTCTCTTAGCAACCTAACCGCTTCGAAAGTCGAACAAATTGTAGAGCAGGTCGCCGCCGAACAGCATCGACCCGTCGACTCGCTCAATTCCTTTGTCGGCGGAGGCGCGCCGCGTTTCTGGTACTCTCTCGCGCCTGAACCGCGTCACGCCAACTACGCCCAGGTGGTGCTTGCTCTCCGCGATGAGCACGATACCGCTCCGCTAATTCCCGAGTTGCAAAAGCGCCTTTCGAGCGAGATCACGGGCGCTCGCATCGATGTTCGCCAGCTCGAAACGGGCTCGGCCGTCGGCTTGCCCATTCAGATCCGCGTCTCAGGCGAAAACATCGACACATTACGAGCGGCCGCAGACAACGTGAAGTGGGTGCTCGCGGGTATCCCGCAAGCGGCCCGGGTGCGCGACGACTGGGGCGAGGATCGCTTCGCCTTACAGCTCAAAGTCGATCCGGACCGTGCAAATCTCGCCGGCATCACGAATCTCGACGTCGCCCACGCATCAGCCGGAGGCATCAATGGCGACCAGCTCACTGTTCTTCGCGAAGGTGACAAGCAGATTCCAGTTGTGGCTCGCCTTCGGCCCAACGAAAGAGCGCAGCTCGATGACGTCGAGAACCTTTACGTTTACTCCAGTTCCGGCACCCAAAAGGTTCCTCTCGGGCAGGTGTCCCGGATCGACTACATTCTGCAGCAGGAAGTCATCCGGCGACGGAATCAGTTCCGCACCATCACCGTTTCGGCCTCCCCGCAGCAAGGCGTGCTGGCATCCGAAATCATGAAGCAGGCTCAACCCGCCTTGACGACGTTGGCGGCTCATTTACCCCCCGGATATCGGCTTGAGATTGGCGGCGAGAAAGAGAAACAGACAGATGGCTTTAAGCAGCTAGGCATCGTGCTCCTGATCTCCTCGACGGCGATCTTCCTGGCGTTGGCATTCCAGTTTAAGAGTGCCATCAAGCCATTTATTGTTTTTGCCTCGGTCCCTTACGGCGCGGTGGGCGCCCTGTTTGCCCTCTGGATTATGGGTCTTCCGTTCGGGTTCATGGCATTTCTTGGCGTCGTCAGCCTGGTAGGCGTGATTGTCAGCCACATCATCGTGCTGTTTGACTTCATAGAAGAAATGCACGCGAAAGGCGAGCCGTTCGAGCAAGCGGTGCTCGACGCCGGCATCATGAGGCTCAGGCCTGTGCTGATCACGGTTGGCGCAACGGTAATCGCTCTTTTTCCGCTGGCCATACACGGCGGCCCTCTTTGGGAGCCGATGTGTTACGCCCAAATCGGCGGATTAACCGCCGCCACTTTCATTACTTTGCTGCTTGTCCCAGTGATCTATGCAATCTGTGTGCTCGATCTGAAGATCGTGAGTTGGGATGAGCTGCCAGAGTCGGTCGACTTGTCACTTGAAACTGCAATGCAAAGCGATTTTCCTCGGCATCCTCGCTGACCTGCAACTCTTGTTCCGCCGCCCAGATCTCGGCTCCGTCTGCAACTCGAGTCAAAGTAACGCTTAAACGGTATACCTGTTTATGCTCGGCCTCAGCTCCGCAAACTGCCGGCCCGATGGCCGGGACATAGCCGCCCTTCGGCACCGTGATGCTGATTGCGTCGCCCTTACCTGCTTGCTGGTAGTATTCGAGCAATTTCTGGCGGAGCCTCCGCGCATCGTTCCGCACGATAGCATCAACGCCTGGTTCGAACGATTCGCTTCGCTCGAACACCGAAATCCCGATGCTGTACTCACATAGCTGGCTGGCACGCCCCGCCAGCGCCTCTTCTACAACAAACGCAAGAAAGCGCTTCATCCGGCCTGCATGGATGAAGCCCTCACTGTTAAGAATCTTCGACAGCTGTTTTCGCACAGCGTCGGAGGAAGCCACATGGGGTGGCCTCCTCACTGCAACCGGCCTGGGCGAATAGCCTTTAGCAACCGGAAACGCCACTGCTGGGTTCATGGAGTGCTCTAGAAGTCCCTACCGTAACCCAATATCTTCCCCAGCCCTCCGTTTTTCCAAGCGCCGGACGGTTGAAGCGCGATGAATTCGCGATAGAGCAAATGCGCCGCCTTCGAAAGCGCCTGTTGGGCCCTTAGAGGCGGCGGCAACAGTTCCTGCAGTTCATTCGGCACAATGTCGTTGAGCAAAATCTGCGATTGATTGTACGCCCGCGGATCGTGGGATGCAATATTTTCCAGTTCCAGTACCCCACGAGTGGTTGAGTAGTCGTAGAATTCCAATTCAATCGATCCCGGAATAATTTTGCTGGTCGGGGGTACCCATTTTTCATACACGCCTAGCTTGGTTCCCTCGTGACGCAAGCCGAGAACGTGGGTCGGTGCGCGATTAAAGATGAAATACTCCGGAACGATTTCGTCAGTGGCGAATAGCACATAAGGTCGCCCAGGAGCGTCGGCGGACTTCAGCATCGAAACCATGTCGTGGCGGCCTCCGTAGATGTCGGCTAAATAGCCCTGCATCCAGTCTTTTGTGCCGTTATAACCGATACTGACCAACATATTGAAAAGGTCTATGGAAGATGTCAGGCCATTCCTGATTTTCTGAGTGTCTCCGACATACCTGCCCGAAGGATCCACCACTATCAGTGGGATGTGCCAAGCCTCCTCATAACAGGTCGCCATCTTTCCCTGCACCATACCGTGAGCACCTGAATATTCACCGTGGTCCGAGGCAAAAACAATGACCGTGTTTTCAATAACATCTTTTGGCAGGGTTTCGAACGCATCCATCAATCCACCGATGTCGTGGTCCACAATCTGCATAACTTGGGTGTAACTATCCATCCCTCGTTTCCAATAGCTGTAAGGCATTTTGACGACGCCCAGGTTAAGGTCGACAAGCGAATTCCGGTTTGGATACTGTTCGATGGTGGCTGTGTCCTGAGAGGGGTCTTCTGCAATGCCACCCCAGACACCCTGCTGAAACTCCTTTATAAATACCTGGGTGGAAATACCTTTCGCCTCGAGAGAGGCTTGGTTCTCCCAGTTTGGTGGAACCGCAGGGTATTTATGACTCGGTGGACGCTTCAGGGCATTCTCTTGCCACGAGACATCGGGACCGTCTCCCGGGTACTTTGATATCTGGTCGTATTTATTGGGGTTAGTGGTAGTTGTATCCGCGAACAGGTCCGTGACGGTCTTGAATTCGGTTCCAGCCGGAAAGAACTCCCGGTCATGTGGATTGACCAAACTGCACGTCAGGCACCAGGGCTGATTAGCCGGCCTCTTATTCAGTAACCAGTCGACAGCCTGCCCTGCCGAGTAAGAATCGTTATGATAGCCGCGGATCTCATCTCCGTAAGTTCCCTGTAAGTTGAAGCCGACCGGATCGTAGTACGTGTAAAAGTCGAAGCCGTAGTTCTCCAGGCCGCCTTGGTCTTGTTGGGGAACCGAGACGTGCCATTTTCCGGTGTAAGGAGTCTGGTAACCATTGGCGCGAAGCAGTTTACCGAAAGTTGGAAAGGCGGGATTGAGCACCGGCTGTTTCGCGGGCGGACCGGGCGGATAAGGTCCAGAAAGGATCGTCGTCAACAGCCAGTTCTGCTGCGAATAGAGGCCCGTGATCATGACACCGCGTGACGGAGTGCAGGCATTCGCGGCGTTGTGGTACTCGCCGAACTTCACACCTTTTTGCCAAAGCTTGTAAACGTTCGGCATAAACCTTGCCAAAAACTGATCGGGAGTATTGATGCCGTCCGGGAAAACGGTCGGGTAGCGAAGTTCATCTACCAGAATAAATAGAATATTAGGCTTAGGACCGGGAACCGCTGCCGGCCCGCTATTGGTTTCGGCTACGGTATCGTAGCCGGCCAACATGCCGCCACCGGTTATGGCGGCCGTGGATTTAAGGAAATCTCTGCGCTTCATGTAGAAGCCTCCTAATTGGCTGTAGCAACAAAACTCAATGAAACGTGCCACGAGTACCAAAAAATAAGGCGCGGAAGCTTTTTTCTGATAAAGTGTTGGGCGGTTTACTCGACAGATCATGGATTCCGAGCGCTGGAAGCGCATCGAACAGGTCTACTACAGCCTGCTGGCATCTCCCCCGGAGAGCCGTGCCGCCGTGCTTGAGGAAGCCTGCTCGGAGGACTACGACATACGGCAGGAAGTGGAATCTCTGCTGGACGCTGGCGAGCAGGCCGGAAACTTCCTTTCGTCTGATGACTTACAGAGTTGCATTGCGGAGCTAGCTGCTGAACCGGAATTAGTAGGGTCTACGCTCGCTCATTACCACATACTTTCAGCCGTAGGCGCCGGCTCTATGGGCGAGGTTTACTTGGCCTGGGACGCCAGACTTGATCGTCAAGTCGCGTTGAAGATCCTTCCGCCCCGTTTCACGTGCGATAGCGAGCGGGTAGCCCGATTCCGTCGCGAGGCGAAAGCCGCTTCTGCGCTCAATCATCCGAACATCATTACTATTTACGATATTGGGGAAGTCGGCGAGACCTGTTTCATAGCGTCGGAATTCATTGAGGGACTTACGCTGCGCGAGCGGATTGCTGCCGGCAGGATGGAATTAGAGGAAGTACTCGCGGTCGCCACCCAATGCACGGTGGCGTTGGGAGCCGCCCATCGCGCAGGAATTGTACATCGCGACGTTAAGCCGGAGAACATCATGGTGCGGCCGGATGGCGTGGTAAAGGTGGTCGACTTTGGCTTAGCCAGTGTTGGTGAAGGCAACCTTGAATCCGCCCTCGAAGCCTCTCACCCGGGCACTTTGATCGGGACACCACGATATATGTCTCCCGAACAGGCGCGGGGCCAAAAACTCGATGCGAGAACTGACGTTTTCAGTCTGGGCGCAGTACTCTACGAAATGGCTAACGGTCGGCCAGCCATTCCCGGAGCCAGTATTGCGGAGGTCTTTGCCGCGCTCCTCGGCCCTGCATCTCATTCCCAGTTGGGATACCTGAACGGCAATCCGGCCAATTTGGATCTAATCCTTGCGAGGGCGCTCCAGAATGATCGCGAGGCTCGATACCAGAACATGCCGGAGTTCGAAGCTGACCTCCGGAATCTCAAACGAAACACCCAGCTCGATGGCTACCCGATCACACCGAGCAAGACCGTATCGGGGCAGCCCCTTGCTTCTTCCCGACCACGACGGATACGGCGCGGCATACTGGCCGCATCACTGGCAGTATTCGCCGGGCTCATGTTGGCCCGGTATATCCAGCTAGCTAGATTGGGCAATGCAGGGGACGGGCAAACCCTGAGCGTGGTGCCGCTGACCAGTTTCACAGGTTACAAAGATTTCGGAGCTTTCTCTCCCGATGGTGGCCGTGTCGCTTTCTCTTGGAATGGTGGCCGGGGCGGAAGCGGCGGTAGCCCCGAGCGAAACGTTTATGTAAAGAAGATAGGCCCGGATGCTCCGTCGCGACTGACGTTCGCGCCAGACGATGAAAGATTGCCCGCCTGGTCACCCGACGGGCGGTACGTCGCGTTCTGTCGCGCGTTCTCCCAAGAACCCGCACCCAAGGAATATGCCGTTTACGTAGTCCCCGCCCGCGGCGGCCGTGAACGCAAGATCGCGGAAGGAGGTATGGGAGTCTCCTGGTCGCCGGACAGCAAAACTCTGGCGCTGGCCGGCTTGCCCGCCGAATCGGGAGGAATTTATCTGCTCTCACTCGAAACGGGCGAGCGTCGTCGATTGACCAGTCCCCAGCCTTACTTCGATAGCCTTCCCGTTTTTTCCCCCGATGGACGATGGATCGCCTTTACGCGCGACTTTGGGTTTTCTGCCCGCGAGATCTTCCTTATTCCCGCGCGCGGCGGAACTGCCAAACAACTCACCTTCGACCGCAAGCCCACCTACGGCGCAACTTGGACAGCGAACAGCCGCGAACTCGTATTTTCCTCAAATCGCGGGATTGGTGGTGAGAGTCTCTGGCGCATCGCTATAGCGGGCGGCTCTCCTCGGCGCCTTTCCTCAACACCCCAGAGCGCTTTTTATCCGGCGATCTCTCGGCAGGGCGATCGCCTGGTATATACCGATTCATTTAAGGATACGAATATATATGCCTACCTTGGCTCAGGTTTCAACAGGCGAGCCGCTCTCGGTCGCTTCGGTGACCCGAAAGGCCTCATTCTGTCCTCTCGCAGAGATGACAGTCCAAGTATCTCGCCTAGTGGCCAACAGTTCGCCTTTGTGTCGACCCGAACCGGCAACGAGGAAATCTGGATCGGTGACCGCAACGGCGACTCCCTCATTCAGCTGACTTCGTTCAAGGGGCCCGGAACCGGAACGCCTCGGTGGTCGCCGGACGGGCGTTGGATCGCGTTTGACTCAACAGCGGCCGGCAATCCGGATATCTACGTCGTTGAGGCGCGAGGTGGCGCTCTCCATCGCTTGACCACCGGGCCTGCCGGAAATTTTATGCCGTCCTGGTCTTCTGATGGCAAGTGGATCTATTTCAAATCCGATCGCTCTGGTGGTGATCAAATCTGGAAAGTTCCTGCAACGGGCGGCCCCGCCGTTCAACTTACCCGCAGGGGAGCCTGTGAAGGAATCGCTTCGCCTGACGGCAAGCTGGTGTATTTCACGAAACACGCCTGGGGGCCGATCTGGACAGTACCTGTCGACGGCGGTCCGGAGCAGCCGTTGCCCGGGCTAAAACGGTTCGACAGAATTTTTCGCTCTTGGGGAGTTCTCGACCAGGGAATCTACTTTTTGTCCAGAGAAGATACCCCGCGCCAAACCATCCGCTTCTTCAGCTTCGCTACCGGCAAAGTAACCCCGCTCGCTACATTGGACAAAGAACCCATTTGGGACTATCCTAATGTGGCTATTTCAAAGGACGGCCGCCTTTTGCTTTCCGCGCGGCTGGATCAGGAGGTCAACGATTTGATGTTGATCGAAAATTTTCGTTGAATGAATGCAGCCCCCTGCAAGTGAAGTTACTCAGCTCCTAAATGCATGGTGCAAAGGCGATCCGAAAGCGCTTGAGCGGTTAGCACCGGTTGTGGAATCGGAACTGCGTCGGCTCGCTCGCGTGTACCTTAGTAAGGAGTCTGCGGCGAACACCCTTCAGCCCACGGCTCTTATTAATGAAGCGTATTTACGTCTGATTGAATGGAACACGGTCGAGTGGCAAAGTCGCGCGCACTTTTATGCAGTCGCGGCAAAAATGATGCGCCGCGTTCTATTGAACCAGGCCATTGCACGCCGTCGGCAGAAACGGGGTGGAGATGCCGTTCTCGTTTCGTTCACGGAAGCCGGAGCGGTCACCGACCGCAGTGCCGACGTCATCGCTCTCGATGAAGCTCTCATGACCCTGGCGAGATTTGACGATCGAAAAAGCCGCCTTGTGGAGTTGCGTTTTTTCGGCGGTCTCAACGCTGAAGAAACGGCAGAAGTTCTCGGTATTTCCTTGCGCACGGTCCACCGAGAGTGGGATCTGGCCCGGGCCTGGTTATTCCGCGAGCTTCGCGGTCAAATGTGACGCCCCACTACAATTCGCTTATAACGGACCTGCAGGACAGGATTCTTGCTTGGTCTGCCTAGAATATCTGTTCGTGGCGCCTGAGCGATTTAGCGCTGAAGCTGCATCAGCCGTTCCCTCCATTGCAAGCTTTCAAGTGGATCAAAGCGGTATTCACCGCCGCTTGTAGCCAGAGCAATCTCGTCGATGGGGATTTTCGGCTCCCGATCCGCAGTAAGTAATCCGTTCGCCTCCTGGTACGTGTCCGTGAACTGGGTGTAGCAGAATCCCGCCAGAGCCGGAAGGGAACGCACCACTTCCAGCAGCGCGCGATACTTTTCGAGTAACTCCTCCGGCGTATGACAACGAGAGTAACCCCAATACTTATCATCCCCATCCGCAAGAGCAATCCCGCCGAACTCACTCAACACAATGGGCTGAGTGACGACGTCGCTCTTACCGTCGACGACCAGCATCCGCCCTCCGGGTCTTTCGCGCCGGAACAGCGCCGATTCCACGTCGCTTTGTCCATACCTCTTAGCAATACGCCCCGCTTGATTGTCGTAATCGTGAATACCTAGAATGTCGGTTGCGACGCTTTCCCAGCCATCATTTCCAATGGCAGGACGGGTCGGATCGATGGTTTTCGTAAGATGGTAAAGCGCTTGAACATAATGTCGTTGCGCTCGGCTGTCCGGTAGGTCCGGCACGCCCCACGACTCGTTTAGCGGAACCCACGTCACTATACTTGGGTGGCTTTGGTCGCGCTTCAAGACTTCCATCCATTCACGGACTAGTCGCTCAATCGATTTCTGCGTGTAACGATACGCGCTCGGCATCTCCTCCCAGACCAGCAAGCCCACATGATCCGCCCAATATAGATAGCGAGGATCTTCGATCTTCTGGTGCTTCCGCACACCGTTGAATCCCATCTGCTTTGCAAGAAGCACGTCATTCAGCAATGCATCATCACTAGGTGCACTAAGCCCAGTCTCCGGCCAATAACCCTGGTCCAGTACCAATCGCAGCAGCAATGGACGGCCATTAAGGATGAATCGATCACCCTGCACGGATATAGCGCGTAACGCCGTATAGCTTTGAACACTATCGATCGTCCGGCCATGCGCATCGTGCAAATCCAGTTCGGCATCGATTATGGTGGGCGAAACCGGGCTCCAAAGCAGCTCGTTGCGGAAATCGTCGATGCCCGGATCCGAAAGCGCGATCTGGCGGTGAATCTCTCCCGAGACGACCCCATAGGTGTCCTTCGCAAGAATCGATTTGCCGACATGAAGGGTGACAGTCAAGAGGAGCCCTTCCGCCCGTGTTCCTCCGATAAAGGCCTCCAGCCCTATCTCCCACCTTTTCAGATTCGAACTCCACCTTAACGATTCGATTGATGTGGCCGGAACAGCCTCTAGCCATACGGTCTGCCAGATTCCCGTGGTCCGGGGATACCAGATCGAGTGGGATTCCAGTTTCCAATCCTGCTTGCCACGCGGTTTCGCGAGATCCTGGGGATCATCCTCGGCTCTGACAATGATTTCTTGTTCGCCGGTGCCTTGGAGTGCATCGGTGATATCTGCGTGGAAAGGCGTATAGCCGCCTTGGTGAGAACAAACTGCCCTTCCATTTACCCAAACTTGTGCGCTGTAATCGACCGCTCCAAAATGGAGCAGCAGACGTTCTCCAGAGGCTAGCTTCGGCCAGTGAAAGCTCCGTCGATACCAGACAGCACGAAAAAACCCGCTCGCGTCCATGCCACTGGCGCGGGTTTCAGGACTAAACGGAACCTGGATCTTCGCTGACCATTCGATCAAGCGAGGATCGTTCCCTTCAGCGTTCTCATCGAATGCAAAATCCCAGCTTCCGTTGAGAGAAAGCCAACTTTTTCTCCGCAGCTGTGGCCGAGGATAGGCATGAGTATTGGGAACCTTTGATCCGTCAGCCGATGCTTCGGTTGACGGGAGAGAAGAGGGCGAATCGACCATGTTTTCTTGTTTCAGGTTAGCTTGGATGCGCGGTAACGCTCCACTGAAACCGTGGCGCGAGGTCGATTATTAGATTTAAAGCTTGGCACTCGAATTGGGACGTTCTGACAAGCGAAGATATAGCAACACGGACAAAGTCGGATCAATTATCTTTGGAACTCAACGACCTGTTATATCGAGAACTGAAACAGAGTGAAAGCGTCCGACCGGGGCGGCGCTAGGCATTACGGGCGGGGGATCCGCGTGAGAGTCCATCTCAGAGCGACTGGATCCAGCGGTACACGTTCAGGCTGCGCGCTGTCACCTACTCTTCTCTCGCTTAACTCAAGGCATTAACAAGAAACGGCAAACCACGCACCCCATGAAAAACGTGCGCACCTTCGAAGATCTCCTGCTGCACGTTTGGTCCAGCTCCGAAGACCTCGTAGACTTTTTTCACACGCGCATAACTTTCGCGTGTTGCACTCACCGGAAAGATAGGGTCCCGGTCACCTCCTTCTGAGAAGAGAGGCCGGGGCGCGATCAAACCAGCGATGTCGTAGTTTTCCGCCCAGTTCAAGATGCCCGGAACATAGTTGTCTATGCAATGCGACATAGCCATGATGCTGTCGCGAAAGGTATTCAGGTAGCCACTGACGAAAGCAGCCTTGATGCGCGAATCGAGAGCAGCGGAGAAAAGGGTGCACGTACCTCCTCCGGAAATGCCCATACAGCCGACACGCGAGGCGTCCAACTCGGGACGCGTGCCGATCCAGTCAATCGAACGCATAACGTCCCACACCCGCCAACCGATCATCGTCTCGCCAAACAGCAGCGCGGAACCGGCCACGGGCTGACAAGCAGTCTCGTTCGCGCCCTTAGCTCGAGTACGTTCGTCACGCCGGTAGCCGAAAGCCATCGGTTCGATAGCAACGACTGCTACGCCGTGTTCAACAGCCTGAATAGCGAAGTCATGTTGGTAGCCGGGCTTGCCCGTGCGATCGTGTCCCTGCTCGTCAATTCCGACAATGTCGTCAACTCCGCGGCCGTGACCCGGATTCGCAACCACTGTGGCGTATGGCGGTTTTCCCCCGGCAGGAGTAAGCAGATAGCCAACAACTTCGACTCCAGGGCGGCTTTGAAACCTGATACGCTCACGGCGGTAACCGGCAAATTGCCGTACATCGAGTGTCTCGGGTGCTAGCGGCGTCCGCTCGGGAAACCCGCCGAGCAACTCGACTACCTTGGCACGCAAATCTCGTTGCCATCTTTCGGCATCGCCCCGATTGGTTGCCCCGAACGTCATGCGCAAAGGAGCGGACCGATATCGATCTTCGGTCCACTTTACGGGATCCAGATCGCTTCGACTCGTGAAATATCAGCCAGCGGGCCCCGATTCGCAATGGCAGCAGTAGCAGCTGCTGTCTGCAAAGCAAATTGCCGGCGGGTGGACCTTTTGATCATCGTTCGAATTATATGCCGTGGCGGGCTGCACTCTGATATTGTGTTGGGCGCACTTGGAGGACATTTGTATGCACCAGAAATGGATTTTGTCTTGTATTTTACTCGTAGGCATTCCCGCATTCGGAGCGATTCCGTTCGATTGCGATCGCGGAGTTCCTTTGCAGAGAGCTATCGAATTTGCGTTTCCAGGCGAAACTCTGCAGCTCTCGGGAACGTGCGCGGGTCCACTTACGATCTCACGGAATCTCACTTTGATAGGTAAGAGCAAAGCGGTGATCGAGGGCGCGGGCAAAGATGCTGTGACGGTGAAAGGGCCCGCACGGGTCACGCTGAGCGGCTTAACGATTCAGCACGGAATTAATGGCGTTACCGGCGAAAACGGGGCGCAGTTGACGATCAGCAACTCAGCGGTTCAGGAAAACTCTGCGATGGGCATCCTGCTTGAGGGGAATTCGTCGGCTACGGTCTCGGACAGCAGCACCGATAAGAATGGCGTAAATGGGCTCGATGCCGAAGCTTCTTCGTCCGTGATATTGGCCGGGTCGTTTGAGAGCAAGACAAACGGCGTGTTCGGCATAAACGTCAACGCGAGTTCCAGCCTGACGTTCACACAGGCCCATGTAACTGTCTCGCACAACATCTTGGGAATTCAGATCGGTACGAGCGCCAGCGCATTCATTTCAGACCCAGTGACGGTGCTCACGGTAGATCACAATGCCACAACAGGATTGACCATCGTGTCGGGCGCGCATATGGTTGCGTTCGGGGGAACGATCCAGGCAACGGGAAATGGTGCCCATGGGATATCGGTGGATTCGAAAGCGGGGCTGGATTTAGATGCAGCAGCCATGGTGACTTCAGCCGGCAATGCTGAAGACGGTGTTCATTTAGAAGAGACGTCCGTGCTCACGATGTTCAATACACCCGCATTTTCAGGCGCGCAAGGATTCACAACGCTGAAGACCGAGAACAATGGCGCGAACGGTGTGAGTGTTTTGACGGGATCGAATTTTACGGTAATTCATGAAGCAACGCTCATCAGCACGGGAAACGTAACTGACGGAGTGCTTGTAGATAACGGCAGTGCCTTGACTCTAATTCAGACGAGTGTAGTGAGCGGGAACGGGAAGGATCTGGCGCTGAGCTTTGGATCGCGTGGAGATATCACGGGTACAAGCTTCGGAAGCTTGACTTGCGATGCCACGGTTCTGCTGCGGGGAGATACAAAGCGCACCTGTCCGAGGTGAAGCTCCTCCTCCCCGAGTCGGGCTGATCGCTACGATTGCTTGCCAATTGCAAGCACAAAATACTGCGCGGCCACGCTGCCGACGCTCTTCAAGCCATGCTCTTCTTCCGAGTGGACGTAGATCACAGACCCAGGGCCGACGACGTTTGTTTTGCCTGCGATGGTAGCTTCTAACGATCCCTGCTGTACGAACATGATCTCTTCGTGCACGTGATGGTGCGGCGGATGGGGACTCTCACCCGGTGGCATGGTCGTTATGTGAAGATCGATCGGAAAGCCTTCGTGCGTCGTTCCTGTAAACACCTGCCGCGATTCGGCGTGCGTTTTTGGATTCGTCTTTACAGGAAGGCTTTCGAACGAATAGCAAGCGGACGGCAGCATCGCGCTTTGTGTTTGCGCTCGAGCGTCCACAGCAGCCAGCATCGGCAGAAGGAGGCTTAAATCTCGACGTGATAGTTCCACAGGTGTCCCGTTCGAGTATATAGCGCCTACTTGTCTCGAAGCTGGCGCGTGACTTCGCGGGAAAAGCTCTCATTCAGCTTCCAGAGATTGGTAGCAATCTCAGTCATATTTGATGCTGCGCGCTCAAACGGTTCGCCTAAAGCTCGCAAACGATTTTCCATCCCGAGTATCGGCGAGAGAGTGGCTTCTATCTGACCTTGCAATTCCTTCAATGCGCTATTTTGCGACGCCTCGATCCTGGACGCCAAATTGTCCAGAAGAGAAGAAAGCGCGGCTTGAAGTTCAGCCGTACTTTGAGTCATACGTGCCGCCGATGTCTCGAACGCCGATGGGAGAAGCCCCGCCGCGGTGCCCACGTTTGTCGCGGATTGCTCGAGAACGCCAGTAGCCTGCCGGACAAAGTCCCGATAGCCCGAAAGCATGTATTCGAGGGTCTTGCGCTCGTCGGCCAATTGCTTTTGATGCGCTTCCACCGAACCATAGAACCGGCGGATCTCGTCTTCAAATGCAGTCCAATGCCGAAGCGATTCGGCAAACTTATCTACTTCCGCGCCAAGTTTCGATTGGGCTCGAACCAGCGCCTGATCGGAAGCTTCGATGCCGTGAGAAAACTGCCTCATGCCCTCTGAGAAGGTTTCGCCGGCTCTCTTCGCGTCGGCGATGGAAGCCACAAAGCTGGTCGTGCTTTCGTTGATGAGTTCCGAGGCGTCCGCGACGCGAGCAGCATTTCCCAACGTCTGGACAGCCCACTGAGCGGCTCGCTGCGCGACAGTCGGGTAGAGTTTCGGGACCCACAACGTCAAAGTCTTCCGCCGTAGATTGGCGAAACAGGGTTTTTGGGTCTTTAACTGGAAGCGTGCGAAAAGAAAACATCCGGCAAGCGCCAGCAACACTCCCCAAATGGCTGGGGGCAGCGAATCGGAGTATCGCGTGACGGTGTCCCGAGCTAGCGTGATCAAGGTTCCGAGCACACCTGCCAACAGCATCGACAGAGTTTCCGTTCGCAGTGCATCCGAATCGGTCTTGAGCTCCGCCAGAGTAGCCGCCGTCAACTCGGCTGAATCTAACTGACTCTCCTCGCATCCCGCAGCGAAGATGGTTCGAAAATGCGTCTGAATGGGAGAGGGCGGCAGTGCGGCGTGTCGTGCTGCGAAGGTGGTCTGGAGCACTTCATCGAAGAACTGCCCGGGATCCCCGGGGGCTTCGCGGCCACCAAGGCGAAGGCGATCCCGCCACAACTGCTGGGCTCGGAGCGGCTCAATGCATGCATCCATCTGCCCGAGTGACGCATTAGCGGCCTCCGTTCGAGCCGTGTCCTTGCGAAAGCGAACAAGCCAGCTGAAAAACCAGGCGATCAACGCGAGCACGAAGAAAAGCGCTAACGCGTTAGTCGGGAAGAAGGTAGAAAAGCTCAACGCGAACGACGCTCCCGGAGTTCGCCTTTTTGAGTCACCGTCCAACGATCGCCGGAATCTTCGACCACCGCAGGACTGATGAGAAGGATGGAACTGCCGCCGCTTTCCGCCTCGAGGTTCGGGCAATCGAACATTTGGCCAAGTCCCTCACTGCGGAAGTAACTGTCTTGGAGCTTCAGGCCGGGTTCCGGAACCACGTAGTAGCGTCCGGAATCCGCAACCAGGTGATAGATTCCGCCTTCCTTCTTCGTGAACTTCGGTTCGCCTCCGGACCGCCAGATGTCATCCACATTGGCCGCGCCAAAGCTTGCCGGGCGATATTTCCGGGCCCACTTATCAGGCTCGTAGTTGTATGTGCGAATAAGCTGCTTTTCGAACTCGTCCAATGCCCGGCCAGTCGTAATCACGACTTCACTGCTTTCACGGGTCGGGCTCTCTTGTGCAGGTCGGTGCGTCTCTTCATCTTGAAGTTCGGCAAGCAGGTCTTCCGAGATCACTTCACGGGCGGCGAGTTGTTCCATGTGCGCGCAGAAATAACCGTAGAAAGGGCTTTTAGGGCCTACCTTTTTGGCGAACGCGACAAGCACATTTTTGAGCTTCTGATCCTGCTCGATTGCGGTCTCGAAATACCGGCGCAAACTCGATCGCAGTTCGGCATCTTGCATGAGGACTTCGCCTGAACTTTCAGCGGCCACCGTCCCCAGTTCGGGTACGGTCGGCATCCCTTGCGATATAGACGATAAGAGCTTGCAATCCTTTGATGAAGGGCGGAACAAGCTCTACTTTTTCAGCGGTGTGCGTTTTTTGATCGGCCATGAACTGGCGAACCCGCTCCAGCGCGCGCGTGAACAAAGCATCGGCTGACAGATTCAATCGCGGATAGCCTATGCTCTCAACCGCCCGCACATACGTCGCGAGAAAATTCCGTAGCTCCGGCAGATCTTCCACGTCGGCCAGCACGAAATCTTCCCGGCTCACCAGATCTGTCTCGGGTTTTGCGCCTCCGCCAAGATTATATGGTTCACCAGCAATGACGTCGTCCCAGTGCTCTTCTGCGTCTTGCAACGAGCTCGGAACCACTAAGCCGGTTGCCACTTCCTGTTTCGGTCTCGTGCTTAGCTTGATTTGGATATTCTTCGGTGCCTTGCTCGTCCATCTCGCGCCCGCAAAAAGACACGTAGTCAGCACTTGGGCGAAAGCGCCATCTGGATCGTATTCGCCGCCGTCCGCCCAGTGCAAAAGCTGAGCGCCATTTCCTCCGAGAAACACGCCGCCGAGATTGCGCTTATAAAGACCGTGCTCTTCCAGATAACGCAGGACGATGCCGACATAGTAGAACAGGCCGGCCATACCGATGCGAACCGGAAGCGCCGGCACATCCAGCTTGTTCTGCCGATGCAGTTGCCTGGGCAAGGCCGTCCCGGCATCTCGCAGCATTGCTTCCGCATGAGCAAAAAACTCGCCGGGAGTTTGATCGGCTAGAAGCCGTGTCTCCGTGGCGCTCGGAACACGGTCCGGCAGGGCAGCGGCGAAATCTTTGATCAGCTTGCCCCGAAGATAAAACAAAGGCTCGAGGAAGATATCGCGGCCCGCGAACTTGATCGAAAGCCCGCAACGCTCCGTGTTGTCCTGCCAAATGGAAATGTCGCTGGTTCCGCCACCGATATCCATGAACACCGCTCCTACTACCGGCGGCGCTTCCTCACGATGGGTAAAGTATCTTGCCGTCGCGAAGCTCTCGGTCATCTGCTGCGGATCTTGCGTGCTCGCGAGGCCGGTTTCTTTGCCGATGAAGGCCGAGATCTCCCGCCACCCTCTTCGGTAATCGCTGCGCATGTACGTCGTCAATGCGGTCGGCAGAGAGTAAAACCAGTTCAGCCGTTCCGCTCCGCCCATCGCCGCTTCCGCCGCTGCCTGCAGGCATACTTGCCGTAGATAGGGCTCGCTACGAATCCTCTCGCCTTCCCACTTGAGGTTTGTGGCCAATCGTCCGGCACTCAATTCGTTTACGTTATGTGAACGGCTGTAGAAGAAGATGTGCGCGCCCGTCATCTCCGTGAAGGTGTTGCTCTCTGGATGACGCATGCGGAGGAACGAGAGAAACGGTGAGGTCTCGGCCATTTCGGCGTTCTCCGGCGTGAATGGAAGGAAGTATTTGTAAAGCGCTTCCGCCCGGTCTGCATCCCGCCCTACCACCACCCGAAGAGGACCCGACTGGCCGAGCGATAACGGCCGTTCATAATCGCGCTCGCCGCGCAAGATCACATTCGTGCTGCTGGTCCCGAAGTCCACTCCGGCTACCCAGGTTCCGGTCGGCGCAGTCGTAATAGGCGTGAAATTGAGGAGAATCATTCCCGCATCTCGCAGCACGGAGCGTGCACTCTGCGCTTGGGGGTAGCGTAGATAAAAGCCGTCCGGCGGCTGCCCTAAGCGGGTAACACGAATCCGCTGCCCTCCGGACAAGCTCTCCGCTTCTTCCGTTACCGGCGCGCTCGGGAACGGATCGGCGCTGAAGGTCACGTCAGAGTTGGTCCAGTAGAACGTGTTGTAGTAATTCCAGCCCTTTCTCCGGAACGGCGGCCAGACTTCGAGCACCGGCATCTGCTGTATCGAAGTCTGCTCTTCGGTTTTGTAGGCGCGAGCAACTTCTAAAGACCGGCCGGTCTTGAGCGGCAACCGAAGCCTCACGACAACAACTGTTCCGCCCGCCTGATCTTCAATCGAAAACCGTACATTGCGTGCGATATCGCCGGCCGGCAAAAGCTCTATGAGCTTAGAAGAGAAAGGCAGAACCGGATACTCGGAAAAGTGATCGGCGACATCGCGCTGCCCCCGCGCGTGAAGTAAACTGGCACGGCCTTGCGAGCCTTTCAGAAAGAAGAGCCGGTCCAAGAAGAGTGTTTTAGGATCGAGCCACTCGGCATCGCCCGGTAGCGGACGGCCGGCGAGATTGCGTTTGTTCTCGCCCCAGACCGCGATGTTGATATCGAGTAGCGAGGTGCCGCTGACGACGCAGATTTTGCTCGGATCGGACGGCGGTTCGAGAGTCGCCTCGGTGTCGTTTACGCGAATGGGGAGCAGGATCGGAGCCGGCAAGGGCAGCCCCGTATCGAGCATCATATCCGAATCTTCGAGACGAGCCTCTTCCGCCTTCACTGCCACGGCAAGGTAACGGTAAGCCGACCCGCCAAGCCGTAACGAATCCTCTCCTGACGCAACAGATGTTAAGGACTGCCCTCCTAAATCCGCTTCGTACTTCGCGAGCAGACCCAGTATCGCTTCATGGCCTCGCAGCCACTTCACACGGGTCGCATCTTGCCCGTGGCGCGCCAAATTCGATCGAAGCTCGTGAATCCAAGAAGCCAATAAACTTCGATCTTCATCGCCCAAAACACCGGGGGCTGAAGGGTCCTGAAACTCAGCGCCATTGAACCAGGAGTTCGGCAATTGACGAAGACCGGTCAGCGACGGGCCCTGCGCCGGACATATCAGCGTCAGCGGCGAGGTGATGGCGAGCAGCGATCCGCCGTCCCCTCTCAAAAGATAAATTTCGTTCCAACCGGTGTCGGCGTAGAGCTGATGAACGCTATGGTTTTGGCTGACATGCTGGCGCGCCGCTGCCGAAAAAGGCCAGTTCCCCACCGTGTCCAGATTAAGCGCCGTCGCTCTCAAAAGCACATTTTTCCGTACTCGCAAGGCGAGCAGCGCCAGAAAGCCACGATAAGCTCCCAAGGCGGGCTTGTGCAGCGGATGGCGGTCATTGAACAATGCGTTTGAAAACAGAATGACTCGCGCCCAGACATCTGGTATCAGGTCGACTTCTATGCGGTCGCGAGAACTTGCCGTGTCTCTCGTCCGCCGAGCGATGTGCAACAAATCGGCCCAGTTCCGCCCGTCCCATTGACCGGGCTTTCCAGACGCAAAATCGTCCTGAGTAGTCTCGGCAACGGGCAACATGGGAGGCATGATGGTGAAGATCTCCTGGTAATTTGAATCAGGCGCTCACGCCGACAAGCGCGTTAACAAAATGTCCAAGGCCCGTCAGGTTCGGCTTGCGTTCAAATGGCGTTGCTGCTACTTGCTGCACGGCACGTCTCGCGTCGAGCCCGTAGCGCTCACCGGTAATGAGCGTCGGGAATGCTTCCTGCGTAAAGGGATGGTGGCTGAATGCTCCCGTGTGGACCAGATCGATTCCGAGCCCTCCACCGTTATGCAGATCCACCCACCATCGCAGGAAAGCGCGGCAAAAATCTCCCAACCCTTTGACTTGATTCTGGAACTCCGCACTCGATGGATTGACGCCCGCAGGCTGAATCTGTTTGCCGTACCAGGTCGCCTTGAGGTGTCCCTGCGCGGCTTTACGCAGCTCCGGCTCAAAATCGCTCAAGAACAAAAAACAAAATCGCGTGAAGGCAGCAAGTTCAGGCTTGATCCGGTCTTTCTCCGGCACGTCCGTCCAAGTAAAATTCGCTTCGCTCTCGCGATGAAGAACGTACAGCGTAGGATGCCCGTTCTGCATTCCTGCTGTCGGGCTCCAAGTAACCAGGAAATTGGAGGCTGCCAAGGCGGCCAGGAACTCGACCAGATCGGCGGGATTCCGCTGCTTGGCTTTGCCGACCGCTGCGTCCGGAATGTGCCGCCACCGATCCGCGCCGATCGCGTACACGCACTGATACCGGCTCGGGTTCAGTGCATAGTAAGGCAGCGCGTCTTTCATCATCATGATGAAATCGTCCGGGTTGGCATGTGCGCCTTCCCGCTCCAGAGCTCCGCCATTGAACTCGAAGTACGGCAGCAGGAAAGCGCCCCCCGAGAGCACGTGATCGCCGCCCTGACGCATGTTCGCGATAAGAGCGCTGGGAATGGTCGGCAGCCCCGCCGCCCCTGTGCCGCCGAACACAGAGCCCACGCTGAACAGGCGTACGTGTCGGCCTTGCGCCGTTCCCGCTTCCAGCTCTTCCCGGACGCGCTGCAAACCGTCCTGAGCATGGCCGCCCGGATGGGGCACTCCGCCCTGCGCAGCTGCTCGATAGATAGCCGCCCCGATCGAAGGCCGCCCGCGAAACCCTTCACTCACGCTCAAATCTCGCTTGTCCGGTTCATACAGAAAATCGAACAGCGAAGTCAGGTCTCCGGCGTTTGCATTCATTGAGTCGCGCCGCAGATAGCTGTTCAGCGTCGGCTCGCTATCCTGGGAACTCAGCGGCGACCACGGCCGTTCATCGAGCAGCTTTAGTTTCGGACGAAAAAATGGCGCATCTCCTAACCAGCGTTGCGGGCCACGTACGTAATCGTAGAGGCGTAGAAGCTCCAGGCTCTCGGTCAGATTGCCATTCGTTGCATCATTGTCAACGCACAAAAGGGAGAGCTCTTCGTCGCCCAACGCTCCCGCGGCGGCCAGGAAGATGAGCGGCTTCAAGGATCGATGACCAGAGCCCCCGATCGATAGCAGGCAATTGCTCATGCGGCCCGTTGCCCCCAGACTGCACGCGCCAGCAGTGGCGTAAACCGGTAGTGATCGGGCGCCATGAAAAAAGTAGCTGCCCAATAACCCAAGAGCGCGAGCCCCGCATTACAAAGCATCGGCTGCAAGGGACCTTCGCGAAGCGCGGGAGGGATTAGCCACGCAAGAAGCCCCGAAACAAAGATCGTCACGAACCAGAGCGTATACCATTGGCCTGACTTAGTATCGAGCCCCTTCCCCGAATGTGCCCCCAGCAGCCACAATGCGCTTCCAACGCTCGTAGCAAGCGCCGACCAGGCAATCGAGCGCAGATAAGCGCTTCTCCAAACATCCACACTTACATTCGCGTCCTGGGGATTCACTGAACTACTGACAAAGTTCGCAACCGCTACTCCCAAGCCGCCAACAATTGCCGCTGCAATCACGATCGCTACCAGCACGGATAAGACCCGATGATTTCTCATGTCTTAGTTCTTCACAAAGTAAAAATAGGCAGACGCGATAGTGGTACCATCCACCGCGGTATTCGCCAGCCCGCGTACCAAAGGAACCAGATTCAAGGTCTTATCGCCCCAGGCCGGTTCATGTCTTTGAAGAGCCGCATTGAACTCCATTGAGTTGGCATTACTGGTCTGCACCCACTCGGGTAAATCTACATCTTCCGATTTCCCGATCCGGCGGACACGCAGCAGATGCACCGGCAAGGACGTAAGCGTTGCGCAATCGACCTGTACGTTCAGCGCTGCCCCCTTGCCAAGCTGCACCTGCGGACTCCCTGCCGGCTTCGTCGACCATTTGCTACTTGCCTGATCGACAGAAAACAGATCGGCTTGGTAGCTGCCGGAGTGGGGAAGGAACTTCGGGATGACTCCGCCATTGATCGGAGACAACTGAGAGGCGAAAGAAAGCCCGGCGGAATTGCAGCCATTCGAGGGCCTGTAAACTGCATAGGCAGCCGATTGCCGATCGCCCGGCGAACTTCTTACTAGGCCTGCATGTTGTGTTTGCGTGACTCTAAGCCACTGCCCTTCATTGGCCGCTAAGTTATTTGACAGAAGCAGGAATTTCGCTTTGCCGGTTGTGACCGCTCCATTAATAGCGCGCTGGAGAGTGTTCAGCGATTTCTCCGGTCCAAGCGCCAGCAAGTAGATCGGCCGTGGCCCCGCGTACTCGCGACCCTGCCCACTCCTGAAATCGAAATCATAGATAGCTCCGCTAAACGGCATCTCCCATTGGAAGATCGCCAAACTCGAGTGCGCCGGAAAGGCAGCAGCCCGCAGTGACTCCTCAATCGACCCGATATCTAAGTCATTCTCGAACAGGTCCGTCATCACGATTGTCAGATTCTTAGGATCGCTCTTCCGGAACACGTTATCGATGCGCGTACTCGCATACGCCTTTGTGCTCTGAAAAAAGCCTTCCTGAGAAGCCGAAACATAGAACGGCCGTGCGCGAATCTCTTCGATCACCGAGCCGAATCGATAATAGCGAATCCGGTCGCGAGCCCAGTTGCTCGAAAGGGCCAAATCAAGGTCTTGCAAAAACTGGGCGAACCTTCCATCCTTCGGGTGCGAAAAGCCGCGCATGGAGAGCGTCCCATCGAGATGGAAATTCACAGTTTGATCCGACAGCGAAACATCCGATGGCGCGCTCTCGCCGGGAAACAGCTGCTCTATCGGTGGCACTCGCACAGGCGCGCCCGCGCAGCCGGTCAGCACCAGATAAGCTGCTATCGTGGCAGCGATGTGGGGAGCGTACTGCATCGTAAGCGAGTCATTCTGCTAGCTCCTCCATGTTGCCACGACGCTCTACGATGCCTTTGCGGTCATCGCCTTCCAGGATTCCTCATCCTGACCGATGCTGATCCGGTTCGCCCCTCGAATAAGGGGGAGACGGAGCAGTTTGGGGTCCCGCTCGATTCGCGCCAACATGTCCGAATCGGAAAGCTTGAGGTACTTCAGACCGGCGTCCACGTAAGACTTGCTTTCACTGTCGATCAGTCCGGCGAGGCCGAAGCGGTCGACAAACCGCTTAATCTCGCCCGGAGCCATTGGTTTCTGCTTCAAATCGACGAAGTGAATCGCGATACCGCGCTCCTTGAAAAATCGTTCGGCGGCACGCGTTCCCTGGGACCCTCTTATACCGAAAATTTGCACGCTTATCATGATGGTTTTGAAGCGGAATGGTCCAATGAAAGAGCTCGTCGTTGCTGACGAGCTTTTCTCTACCAATAATAAAGTGGGGAGTGCGCATCCTTCTCGTGATCAGCACCGCTCGACACTACGCGCATTGGTTAGTCGCGCTGGTCACAATGCCGGGCGGTAGTGCGGTAAACAGCTACGGCGCCGATCTCTCATCGGCTGGGCTGATGCCGTGTTCATCGAGAATAGGATGATGAACCGCGTGAGGATGGATAAATGGCTTTGGGCCTCCCGCTTCTTCAAAACACGCGCACTGGCTGCCAAGGCATGTGAACTTGGCAGGATCGGGTGCAATGGACAGAGAGCGAAGGCCTCGCGCGAGGTCCACGTTGGTGACCTGTTGCAAGTGCAAAATAGCGCCGGAGACTTTCAAGTAGAGGTTCTCGTTCTGAGTGAGATGCGCGGCCCGGCGGCAGTGGCGCAGACACTCTACCGCGAATCAGAGGCAAGCCGCGAGCTGCGAATGAAGGTGGCGGAGGAGCGCAAAGCAATGCCGCATTTCGAAGCGTCTCGCGAGGGCAGACCCTCGAAGCGCGACCGGCGTGAACTTGCCCGGCTTCGGACTAGGGCGTGACAGGGTAGCCGTATGAAGAGAGTCTGCCGCGCGAGGCTCCCAGCAAGCTGGATTTTGCGCTCGCAACCGCATCCTACGAACCCTGAAAAGCACCCTCTTGCGCTACCGTTAAGCATGGCTACCGTAGCGCTCACTATCGCCGGTTCCGACCCTAGTGGCGGTGCCGGCATTCAGGCAGATCTCAAGACTTTCCACCAGTTCGGGGTCTACGGTGAGGCAGTCGTCACGTTAGTTACGGTCCAGAATACTCAACGCTTTTCGCGCGTCGAGTTCATGGCCCCAGACCTGGTCAGCGAACAGGTTCTTGCTGCCATCGATGATATTCCGCCGAAAGCAGCGAAAACGGGCGCGCTCGGAAGCGCCGAGGTTGTCGAAGCAATTGCCGAATTGGCGAAGACCTTCCGGTTTCCGCTCGTTGTCGATCCCGTTATGATCAGCAAGAGCGGCGGCCGGCTTCTCTCGGCAAAGGGAGAAGAGGTGCTCAAACGGAAACTTCTCCCTTGCGCCCTTTTGGTCACGCCCAACATACCGGAAGCCGAAGCTCTCGCGGGTATGACGATCCGCACCGAAGAAGACATGCGGATAGCAGGCGACCGTATATTGAAGTTTGGATGCGAGGCAGTTCTCGTCAAGGGCGGCCATCTGCCCGGCGAACCCGTAGACATTCTCCGCTCTTCCGGCGCGCGCAAAATGGGAGTCAATGATTCGCCCTATTCCGGCAGCCGGGTTCCCACCAAACATACCCATGGCACAGGATGCACCTACTCCGCCGCCATTACGGCTGCTTTGGCTTTAGGCAACACACTTCCGGAAGCGATCCTGCTATCCCGGCATTATGTGCAGCGTGCGATCGAAAGCGCGCCGGGCCTTGGCCGCGGCATGGGACCGTTGAATCACTTCGCCGATAAAGCGAAAGCGCTACGCACTGAGGGACAGCCTGTCTAAGAACTCAACCTAATACTTGGGAACCGTGGGATCGACTTTGTCGCTCCATGCTGTAATGCCGCCAGTCATATTGCGCACATTTCGAAATCCGTTTGCCTTCAGCAGATCCACTGCTTTTTGGCTACGGCCGCCGCTCTTGCAATGTGCCACTATCTCCGTTTCCGGATCGAATTCTGCCAGATGCTTTGGCAACTCGCCGAGCGGAATCAGGTTTGCGCCGGGAATTCGTGCGATTTGATACTCATGCGGTTCGCGCACATCGATCAGGACGAATTCGTCTCCGCGCTCCTGCTTTTGCTTTACTTCAACCGGATCGATCGCGTCGCTCGCAGGTGATGGTTGAGAGGCCATAGGTCTTACTCCGCAGAACTCCTGATAGTCGATTAGTTTGGTTACTGTTGGATGGTCGCCACATACCGGACAATCCGGGTCGCGGCGCAGCTTGAGCTCGCGGAAGCGCATACCGAGAGCGTCGTAGAGCAGTAATCGACCTTTCAGGGTTTCTCCCACGCCCAGAATGATCTTCACCGCCTCCGTAGCCTGAATCAGGCCTATTATGCCGGGCAAAATGCCGAGCACACCGCCCTCCGCACAGGACGGCACCAGACCTGGAGGAGGCGGCTCAGGATAAAGGCAGCGGTAGCAAGGTCCATCCTCATACGCAAAGACGGTCGCCTGACCCTCGAAGCGAAAAATGGATCCATAAACATTTGGCTTCTTCAGCAAAACGCAAGCATCGTTCACCAGGTAGCGCGTCGGAAAATTATCCGTGCCATCGACAACCAAATCGTAATCTTTGAGGATTTCAAGTGCGTTCTCGCTCGTTAGCCCGCTATCGAATTTATCGACGCGAACGTTTGGATTGATGTCGCGCATGCGATCCGCCGCCGAGTCTAGCTTCTTACGGCCAATGTCTTTCGTCCCGTGAATCACCTGCCGTTGCAGGTTCGAGGCATCGACGACATCGAAGTCGACAATGCCGATCCGTCCCACTCCCGCCGCCGCTAAATACAATCCGACGGGAGCGCCCAGACCGCCCGCCCCAATCATCGCAACTTTTGCTTGCTTCAGCTTCAGTTGTCCGTTCATGCCGACTTCAGGCAGGATCAAATGGCGGCTGAAACGGGCGATCTCTTCGTTGTCCAATGCCGCCGCCGGTGCTTCGGCAACGCTGGCCGAACCACCCGCTATGCTCGGCACGATCGAAATGATCTCGTTCCCCTGGAGTTCGGTTGCTTCTTTGTCTAGGTAGCGAATATCTTCATCGTTCAGGTAAATATTGACAAAGCTGCGCAGCTTGCCCTGATCGTTGAAAAGATTGTTCTTGATGTTCGGATAGCGCGCGGTCAGTTCGCCTAGCGCGTCTCCGACCGTTGCTCCACTGATTTCGACCGAGTCTTGCTGCTCTGTAAACTGCCTCAGTGCAGTTGGAATTAGGATTTTGGCCACTTCAGCTCCTCTTGAACTGCTTCTGTTTGGTCCATATCAGGCAGAAAGCTATTGGCATGATCGAACTTTCCTCGCTGAATCGATAGCACCACAAACGAGTACCACGGGCAGGAATTCTTCAAGTCCGTTTGCGAGAAATAAGCGTCGCAATCGGGATGAGAGTGAAAGATTCCAATCAGATCCAGTCCACGGGCCCGCGCTGTCCGATCCGCCTGCAGCAAGTCCTCCGGCCGGAGTTCATAGTGTTCGCCCTTCTCACCGGGATAAACGTTCTCGAGCGGAACCGCCTCACTCACGATTTTTGTTTCGGCTCCGATATGGCCCAGCATCACCCCGCAACACTCGTTAGGGTAACTACGCTCGGCATGCAGCAGCATCGCCTGCCACGGCTTGGCTTCGATTTCAATCACCTTACTCGTCCCAGAATGACTCGCTGAGATACTTCTGCCCGCCATCGCAAAGTATCGTCACCACCAAGCCGGATTTTCCTGCGTTCGCGAGCGACTCCGCGACCTTAGCTGCTGCGACGACATTCGCCGCCGCGGAGACGCCTACCAACAAGCCTTCTTCGCGCGCCAAACGGCGCGCCATCGCATAAGCAGTTTCCGTTTCGATCCACAGATTATCGTCGGCTAAATCGGGATCGTAGATGCCGGGCTTGATCGCTGTCGGCATGTGCTTTGTGCCTTCCAGCCCATGCAGAGGCGATGATGGCTGGACCGAGTAGCATTCCACATGCCGTAACTCTTTGCGCAGTCTTCTCGTTACACCCATAAACGTACCCGTCGTGCCGAGCGCTGCCACAAAATGAGTAACTTTGCCTTGGGTCTGCTCGATGATTTCGGGTCCAGTGGTGTTGTAGTGAGCCTGCCAGTTCGCATCATTCCCGTACTGGTTCGGGTAGAAATATTTCTCGGGATCAGACTGGTATATGCTCTGGCATTTGCGAAAAGCGCCGTCTGATCCTTCGGCCGCGTCGGTAATAACAAGCTGAGCGCCAAAGGCTTTCAAAATCTGTTTTCGCTCCGGCGAAGCGCTCGCCGGAAGACATAGCTGAACGGGGTAGCCTTTCGACGCGCAAATCATCGCATAAGCAATTCCGGTGTTGCCGCTGGTGGAATCGAGCAGCGTCTTGCCAGGTGTAAGAAGGCCCCGTTCTTCTCCATCCCGGATCATGTTAAGCGCTGGACGGTCCTTGACCGAGCCGCCCGGATTCAAGAACTCAGCTTTACCCCAAACGGTCACCCCACCTCGACAAGCGAGAGCGATTTTCAATAGCGGAGTATCGCCGATACGCTCGAGCAATGTGTGTTCAAACGCTCTTTCGGCCAACGCTGGCATCTGCTTCTAGTCTATGTCGACAGCCTTGCTGAAAATGTGGGTCTGGCGTTTTGCGTCAGAGCGAAACTCGGCAGACTTTCGCGGCATAATCGACAAGGAAACGAATCGCTTCATTCGGCAACCAAGCTCAATCGGAAGACTCGCCGCTAACTTTCAACACCGCTAAGAACGCTTCCTGCGGAATTTCGACGCGTCCTACACGCTTCATACGCCGCTTCCCTTCCTTCTGTTTCTCAAGCAGCTTGCGTTTGCGCGAGATATCGCCGCCGTAGCACTTTGCAAGCACATTTTTCTTCATAGCCGAGATCGTTTCGCGGGCGATGATCTTGTTGCCGATAGCAGCCTGGAGCGCCACCTCAAACATCTGCCGCGGGATCAACTTGCGCAATCTTTCGATCAATAGCTTGCCGCGATCGTAAGCAAAATCGCGGTGCACGATCATTGAAAGCGCATCCACCGGCTCGCCCGCGACCAGAACATCCATCTTGACCATGGGCGAAACGCGGTACCCGGACAGATGATAGTCGAGCGAAGCATATCCGCGCGAAGCCGATTTCAGCCTGTCATAAAAATCCAGCACGATCTCGTTCAACGGCAATTCATATAACAACAGCACGCGGCCTGCGCCGATATACTCGAACTTCTTCTGCAACCCGCGCTTTTCCTCAACAAGCTTCAGAATCTCGCCAATGTACTCTTCCCGCGTGATCACCGTGGCATCGATAATAGGCTCTTCAATCTTGCCGATGGAGGAAGGATCGGGGAACTTCTGCGGATTATCAACCTCGATCACATCGCCAGCCGTCGTCGTCACGCGGTAGCGCACACCCGGAGCCGTTGTGATCAGATCGATCTTGAACTCGCGCTCCAATCGTTCCTGGATGATCTCCAGATGAAGAAGTCCAAGGAATCCGCAGCGAAAGCCGAACCCGAGCGCAGCCGAGTGTTCCGGTTCAAAGTTGAATGCACTGTCGTTCAACCGAAGCTTCTCGAGCGCATCCCGCAATAAACCGTGCTCGTGCGACTCCACCGGATAAAGCCCAGCGAAGACCATCGGCTTGATCTCCTGAAAACCGGGGAGAGGCTCAACCGTTGAGTCACCATCGTCGGTAATGGTGTCGCCGATCTTGGCGTCGGATACCGTCTTGATGTTCGCGAAGAGAAAGCCCGCTTCGCCGGCCGTCAACTCGTCGCAAGGAACAGGTTTCGGCGACTGAAAGCCGAGACCTTCCACCTCATGCGAACTTCCATTTGAGTAAAGCCGGATCTTCTGCCCCTTGCGTAAGGTTCCATCGACAATTCGAGTCAGGATAATAACGCCGCGGTAGGGATCGAACCACGAATCGAAAATAAGGGCGCGAAGCGGTGCGTCCGGATCGCCCTTCGGCGCGGGAACGCGACGCACAACGGCTTCAAGCGTCTCCTTGATGCCGATCCCGTTCTTTGCGCTCGCCATCACCGCGTCCGAGGCATCAAGCCCGATGACCTGTTCGATCTGTTCGCGGATGCGCTCCGGGTCCGCGGATGGCAGATCGATCTTGTTGATGACCGGAATGATCTCCAAGTCATGATTCAAAGCAAGATAAGTGTTGGCAAGCGTCTGCGCTTCGACGCCTTGCGAGGCATCCACCACCAGCAGCGTGCCTTCGCATGCCTGCAGACTGCGCGAGACTTCGTAGGTAAAGTCCACGTGCCCCGGCGTGTCGATCAGGTTGAGTTCATAGAGATTGCCGTCATCCGCTTTGTAGTTGAGTCGAACGGCATGCGCCTTGATGGTTATTCCACGTTCGCGCTCCAGGTCCATCGTGTCGAGAACCTGCTCCATCATTTCGCGCTGAGAAAGCGCGCCCGTATACTCCAGCAGGCGATCCGCAAGCGTAGATTTCCCATGATCGATGTGCGCAATGATAGAGAAATTGCGGATAAAGCGAGGATCCATGATGCGCTAGACTGAGGTGGGTAAAACTGAATTATCCCACAGCAAGCGTTCGCTCCCCTTGCGTGCGCGCCACCGATTCATGCCTTATCGAACGCTCCAAGGTACTCTCGACGCCAATAATTTGCGCATCGGCGTAATCGTGAGCCGCTTCAACGAATTCATCACGGAACAATTGGCAAAGGGGGCCTTAGACACCCTCGCCGAGCGTGGATGCCGGCAGGAAAATATTCAGGTTGTGAAAGTTCCCGGAGCTTGGGAGCTACCGATTGCCGCTAAACATCTCGCGCCGCAATGCGATGCCATCATTGCGATCGGTGCAGTAGTCCGCGGCGATACGCCGCACTTCGAGTATGTTGCGGGAGGGGCCGCGACTGGGCTCAGTCAGGTTAGTCTCGACACAGGCGTGCCAATCGCCTTCGGTGTTCTGACAACCAATGACATGCAACAGGCGATGGATCGGGCGGGCGGGAAAAGTGGTAACAAGGGCGCCGAAGCAGCTGAAGTTGCTATCGAGTTGGCAAATTTGGTTCAACAACTGAGGGCAAGTCGATAGACATGGCAGCCAGGCACAGGTCGAGAAGACGAGCGCTTCAAGTGCTGTTCGAATGGGACATGCGGGGCGGCTCAATTGATGCTGCTATCCACCACTTCTATGAAACGCTTTACTCCGAAGAAAATGAGAATCAACCCAAACCGGACCGCTTCATGGAAGAGCTGGTTCGGGGCACCGTAGCAAGCTCCTCACAGATCGATAAGCAAATCGAAGAGAAATCGCAGCACTGGCGACTAGAGCGGATGCCGGTAGTGGACCGCACCATTATTCGTCTTGCCATCTATGAGATGAGCATGAATGCAATACCGGCGGCTATCGTTATCGATGAAGCACTCGATCTGGCCCGGCAATTCTCCGGGGAGGAGTCGATCTCGTTCATCAATGGGATCCTGGATGCCGTGCACCGCCAAGCTGCCGCGGCAGCCACACAGTAGAGTCAGTTTTTCCCGTCTATATATAAAAAGGGCGCTGCTGGGGGAAATAACCCCGTTCCGCTCAAGGCACGGAACGGGTCACAGATTGGCGCAAACTCTATTTGTGACTTTATTTCAACAACTTCGGATCGTTTGAGGGCTTCCTGTGTTCGGCACTCTGCTAGGTTGGGTTAGAAAGTGAGTGAAAGTTTCGGGGCAATTTTGACGGTAATAACCCTCATTTGTTGCCGTAAGCGACGGTAAAAACCCTATTTTCCAATACAAAATGTCGAAAAGATCCGATTCAGAATATCATCGGCGCTAGTCGCTCCCGTTACCGCATCTATCGGCCTCAGAACGGCATAGAGATCGATAAGAATCATCTCATGCGGAATCCCGAACCGAACCGCCCGGCACGCATTTTCCAGGGCTTCCAAACTTTCGTGCAATAGCGCGTTATGCCGGATGTTAGTCAAACTTCCACTCTCCGGTGCAGCAATTCCCTCCGGCGCAAGCCGCTGTAACGCAACGCGCCGCAGCTGGTCAATCCCTTCGCCGGTGAGCGCCGAAACAGGCAAGATGTCCGTCGATCCCACTCAGCTCTCGAGGGCGATCGCTTTTATTGCCCACGAGCAATGGCTTACGATCCGCGAGCTTCTCCATCAGCAATCTATCTTCACCGGTCAATTCAGCCGAAAGGTCGAACACCAGCAGCGTCAAATCCGCGTCGGCCATCGCGCCATAGCTGCGTTCGATTCCGAGGCCCTCGACCAGATCATCGGATTCGCGGATCCCGGCCGTATCGACGAGCTTGACCGGGATGCCGTCAAGCGAAGTCGTTTCGGAGACCAGGTCACGCGTGGTGCCCGGGACTTCCGTAACGATGGCGCGATCTTGTTCAAGTAAGCAATTGAACAAGCTGCTCTTCCCTACATTCGGCCGCCCGGCAATCGCCAATGTGAGACCTTGATGGACAAGCCTACCCGCCGCGAAACTCCTAACCAGTGAGCGCAAACCTGTCTCGATATCGTCGATGCGCCTGAGAATGTCATCCGGCGATGCCACGCTCACGTCGTCTTCGGCAAAATCAATGCCTGCTTCGAGCAGCGCAATCAATTCCAGAAGACGTTCTTTGATCGGCCGAATGCGGCGGGAGACCGAACCTTCCGCCTGTTGCACCGCAACACGAGCCTGGTAGAGAGTAGTCGCCTCGATCAGATCGCGAACCGCCTCGGCCTGCGGCAGATCCAATCGGCCATTCAGGTACGCGCGCAGCGTAAATTCGCCCGGCTCCGCTAAACGCGCCCCCGCTTTCACCGCACGTTCGACACAGAAACGCAGAACGATTGGGGCACCGTGACACGAAATCTCCACTATGTCTTCCGCGGTATAGGATTTTGGATTTTCAAAAAATCCGACAACCACCTGATCGACCAATCCACCGTGTTCATCGATTAACTCGGCAAACTCACACGCCCAGCTCACCCATTTGGGCTCTCGCCGGAACCGGAGTATTTTTTCTGCGATCGGACGGCTCTGTTCGCCGGACAGCCTAACAACGCCGATTCCGGCGCGGCCGACAGGGGTGGAAATGGCGACAATGGTGTCGCGCACGTTCATAGAGGAGAGCTACTTCCCGTCGCAAAAGTTAAAAACAACGCTTGCTGGCGCGCGCGGCTCAGAAATGGGATCGCTTGTTTGGGGCAACTTAACGGCCACGGCCGCCGCGCGGAGGTCGACTGCCTGCGCCGCCGCCGCGGGGATGGGTAGGACGACCACTAAATCCGCCGGAACGCCCTTCCTGCCGAAAACCTTCGCGGCCAGAGGAGGGCGTACGAAAACCGGTTCGCGTAGCGGGTGCAACAGGGGGAGCCGGCGGGGTAGCCATATCCGCGGGAACAATCACTACTGCGCGCGCAGGGCCAACGCCTAGGCTTTCGCTTCGCAGTTCCTTTTCATCCCGTAGGGCAAGATGAATCACGCGGCGCTCGCGGCTGCTCATGGGGTTGAAGTGGAACGGGACACCAGTCCGCTTCACTTTTTCTGCCGCTGTAGCGGCACTCAGACGAAGTTCTTCGATCCGAAGCAGCCGATAGTCATTCGCATCGAACGAGATCAACGAGTGATCTTCTGGCGGCAATCGAATCGCCTCCATCGAAAGATGTTCGAGAGCCAAAATCAGTTCCGCCCGGTTTGCAAGTAGCAGCTCGACATCCGGACCGGTAAACACGACCGTAACCTCTGGATTTTCGACCTCTGGATGCGGATTCTCGACCGAGCGCAGCTCGTACGAAATATCCAAATCGGCGTGCTGAAGGAGAGGCAAAAGAAAGTGGTCGAGCTTGGGGCGGAGTGATTCGACTGAATATTTCATGCGCGCTATTTCTTTACTGTCCTTTTCACCGGGGCTTTCGAGGCAGCGGGAGCAGGAAGAGTTGCTGGCGCCGGGGTTGGCATGAACCTATTGATAATAAGCTGCTGGGCAATTCCAACCAAATTTCCAGTTAGCCAATATAGTACAAGTCCAGCCGATGCCTGGTAAAACATGAACCCGAACATCAACGGCATGAACATCATCATTTTCTGCTGATTCGGGTCCACACCGGCCGCGGGTGTGAGCTTCTGTGACAGGAACTGTGTCGCGATCAGGATTATCGGCAACAAATGGATGGGCAGCGACTCGGGGGACGAAAGATCAGGTACCCAAAGCCACGGAGCATGCCGCAATTCGATCGCGATGCTTAAGACCCGATAAAACGCGTAAAAGAAAGGAAGCTGGACCACCAGCGGAAGGCATCCCCCAACAGGGTTTACGCCTTCCCGCTTGTAGAGCGCCATCACTTCCTGGTTCTGCTCTGCCTTCTTCGGATCGCGCATTCCGACATTCTTGTACTTGGCGTTTATCGCTTGAATCTGGGGCTGTAGCTTCTGCATCTTGCGAGCCGATTTCAGGCTGGAAAGACGGAACGGGAACAGCGCGAGATTGATGATCAGTGTGACGAGAATGATGGCCCAGCCGAAGTTGTTGGTCCAGTGGTCTTTTACGTAATTGAGCCACAGGAACAGCGGCTTGGCGATGACACCGAAAAATCCCCAATCGATAATCTGAGTGAGTTTGGGATTGACCTTCTTCAGAATGTCGATGTCCTTCGGACCGACAAACAACGAAAGGTCGTTCTGTGTACCGGTCGAGAGCCCGGCCCCTACAAATGGCACCGGCTTATCTTCCCCGGGTGGCTTTAACGAATCCGAGTAAGTACGAACCTCGAGTGTCGAAGAATCGGCCGGAAGCGCCACTGCCGCGAAAAAGTTGTCCTCCAGCCCAGCAAAGGTATAGTTGCCCGAATCTGTAACGGGACCGTTTTTGGCGTCCTTCGCGACCTTCGTCACCAGCTTGCCCGCCGTCGCGTCATAGCGCACAGTGTGCTCGGCACCCGAGGCGTTCCGCACCTTGGCATCACCAAAACCGCCCCGCCACATTAGCAGAGCCGGGACCGGCGTTCCATTCGTCAGAACAGCCGATTTTACCTGCGACAAATAGCTGTCGCGTCCAAACGAAAAAGACTTCCGAATAGTTGTCGTGCCATCGGAATACGTGTAATCGATGCTGAGCCCATCGGCCGACACCTTCGGCTGGTAAAGTACCGCATTCGGATCGAAATTCGGCTTCTGTCCCGTGATATCCAATGAAAATGGCAACGGCACATCGGTTGCGGTAGAAATCACTTCCAGCGGCTTGCCTGCGGTGTCCTGATATTTCTTCAAAACCCAGCTCTTGGCAACTGCTCCACGATTCGTAAACTCGATCCGGTACAGATTCGTGTCAATGGCCGTGGTGGCTTCGGACGACGCCTGTAATTGCCCCACCGTCCCGGCATTAGCTGCGTTTGCAATTGGCCCAGCTTGCGCAGCGGGCGGCTTCTGAGTTACCTGCGCGGCGCTTTGCTCGTTGGCAGGCTTAACCGGTTTAGGTCCGGGAGCAGGCTTGAAGATGTATTGCGAGACGAGGAGCACCAGCATCATCAGCGCCAATGCGAGCGGAAGGCGCTTTTCTAACGAAGGCGGTGGATTCGAACCCCCACCAGGACTATTCGGCATAAGTTAAGTCTTGAGCTCGTTTCTTGAACAGGGCAGAACCGCCAGTCTAATGGACGGGATCATACCCGCCCTCATGAAAAGGATGGCATCGCCCGAGACGCTTCAAACCCATCCATGCACCCTTCAGGGCTCCGTACCTCGAAACCGCCTCGAGCATGTACTCAGAGCAGGTAGGAGCGTATCGGCACGCCGAAGGCAGGAGAGGCGAAAGCAACAACTTGTAACCTCGGAGGGCGAACACTAGCATTGTCCGCATCTATTCAGGACCGCGCAAAACGGTCGCGGTGTCAGGCGCGCCCCGCAAAGAGCAAAGGGTTCCCTTCACTGACTCGGGGCGCGCATCCGCGTCCTTTGCGCTCTTAAATAGCCGCCCCAGTTCGCGGCAAAGATCTTCGAACGTAGCTTCGAAAACACTCCGCCTTGGGTTGAACACAATTGTCCAGTTCTCCGGTAGAAGATCGAATTGGTTGCGAACCGCTTCTCGCATCCGCCGCTTCAGGCGGTTACGTTTTACCGCTTTGCCGAGAGCGCGAGGAACAGTCAAGCCGAACCGCGAAGGAACTCCTTCCACCGGCGCCCTCAGGCAGAAAGCCGTGAAATACTTGCTAGTCAAACGAACACCGGCTTCATAGACCTCGCGAAACTCGGCCGATCGAAGAAGCCGCCTTGGCTTTGGGAGAGACATTGAAACCGGCGCGAAGTCTAAGATTTCTCCGCGCTGAATCACCAGATAGCCGAACCTCTAACTTACTTCGACGCGCGCACGGCGGGCTCGTCGCTAACCGTCAGCTTGTGCCGTCCCTTTGCCCGGCGCCGCGCGAGCACCGCCCGGCCGTCGGCGGTCTTCATCCGAACACGAAACCCATGCGTCTTCGCGCGCTTGCGATTATTGGGCTGGAACGTACGTTTGGGCATTATCGATCTCTCTTCTAAGCCTGCGAATCAGGTATTTAAGGTTAGGGGAAATGCACGCTCGAAAGCATGCAGACGCACTCCGGCGCATCCACCAATCCGAACCTTAAGTATACGCCCTGACGTACTTCAGAACCAATCAACTGCCTGCCACTCTCGTCCATTTCCCGTTCCCCTCATAGCCGAGCGTGGAAGATAGTCAACTCGGAACGACTGTCATCCCGAAAGTAAAGCCGATCTATCATTCGTCGGAACCGGGGAGAATAATAAATGAAATCATCTTTTAGAAAAATCAGAGTTGCAAACCTCTTGGCTCGCCAGGCATCCAGCAGTTCAGGTTCCCGTTTTGCCGCGAACGAAGTACCGGGATGCCACCAAACCGGTAAATGCGTCGGTGAGGGCAAGCCAAAGGCAGCATAGGCAAACTCCATCCGGGGGCCAAAAAAGACCGGCTTTGGATTTGATTTCAAACTTTCGTCTACCTGGGCAACTACCGTCTGAAACCGCGCACTGGCCCGAAGATCTCGAAAGAATGGGCGGCCCACAGCATGATTCGAATCGTTCCATTCGAAAAACTTGTGCGGGCCAATGCCGAGTACGCGGACGCGAACAACGCCCATATAGATATCGCTGAAAATGAGAGCGATTAGGAAGGCCGCATAGAACTGGCGTAGGGGCCTGGGACGGCTCGCGTAGCGAAACAACACGACGCCGCCGGAAGCGATAAGCACAGACCATTCCACATCTTTCAATTCGCCGTTTGTGAACATCGCCATAATGCTCACTACCGGCGCAAGAACGAAAAGCAGTTCCCCTGCGATTGCCTGCAAATCGGACCGTCGGACGGCGTCGGTGAACCCCGGCACCCAGACCCATACCGGCGCGGCAAGCGCGATTACACCCACAATGGCGCGAAGAAGGTCCCACCAGGAGTAGCTCTCGAACCCGAAAAAGCTGAAGCGTCCCCGCGCGGCCGCAGCAGCGTTATAACTGGCCAGCATGCCGGGCACACTCACTCCATTGAGCAAGAGAAACATAATGCAGATCGCTGTCGCCCCTAATGTGAGAGCCACCAGCCGTTTCTTCCGGCGTGTGGCTGCGAAGATCAGCACGATCGCTCCGGCCCCGAGCATCCCCGCAACATTAGGCTTCATCAGACCTAATAACGCGAGAGACAAAAGGTACGACGCCCAGCCGATTCGCCGTTCAGGCTTTTCGACGTAAACAAGACACGAGAGAAAAAATATCGTCGCCGCGACCGCGGTTATGTTGTTGTACCACCAGAAATCCAGCGTCAGCATGGCGGCACATTCGATCGCGAACGCCAGAAAGAATGCAGCGATACGCGTTTCGAGAAGCGCGCCGAACAGTCCCAGCATCCAGATAAACGTTAACCCCGCGAAGATCGCAGTAGCCCAAAGTTGCGCGTTCCAGCTCGCGCCGAACCATTTGAAGGCATACTTCAGCCCCAGGTAGAATCCGGGCGGAGGCGTGCAGACAAAATCTTGATACGGCTTTTGCCCGTTAACCAGTCTCCAGCCTGTGTCGATCAGGATGCTGAAGTCATAACCGCCAAACTGGCGGTTTCCGAAGTGAAGAATAAAGGCTGCGAGCGCAGCACAGGTAACAGCTGCGAAGCCCACGGTATAAAGCGGATGCCAGCGATCTCGTGACCGTCGGTATGCATCCTTACACACGGGCAGCAAAAGATAAGCCGTGCAAGCCACACAAAGCGCCCCAGGCCACTGGACGAAGTGGAGCTGCGCATAGGCTCTTCGCTCACAAGGCTGGTTGGGGCAGGAGACCATCAATCGCGCGACGACGGGGGCTGCGGCAATAACAGCCGTCGTAAATGCAAGTGAGAGGAACGCCCAAAAGGACTGCGCCCGAGGCACCCCTACCGATCCTGGGGAAGAAACCGGAAGACAATGGTGTACTTGCTTTCAACAGGCTGCCCTCTGAGAGTTGCGGGTTGAAAGCGCCAATCTTCCGCTGCTTTGATTGCCGCTCCAATCACCTGCTGGCTGACCTTGCCAGGCCCCTGGATGGGCTGGGTGGCCGTTACGCGCCCTTGCGCGCTAACAGTTGCTTGAACTTCAACCACCATTTCTTTAAAAATCATCAGCCCCGATCCGCGCGTAGCGGGCACTACCTGGCGTAGCGGGCGGGCCGGTAAGTATGCTTCTCCTGAAACAGGTCCGGGAGGGGCGACTGGTTTTAGACCTGTTGCGACGGGCGGCGGTTCCGCCTTTCGCATCGATTCGGTTTGACTAGACGGAGCGGCCACGCCGGCGGAATGGGTGTTCCCGGAATCCGTAGATCGTTGAAGCTGAGAAGGTTGAGCTACCGCCACCCTTTCCAGCGTTGGGTTAGCCGAATCAGCCGCCGGTTCCAAGGGCTTTGAAAGCGTACGCGCGCGCTCAGGTTCCGGAGCTACCGCTTTTCTGGGGGCCGGAAGCGGCGAAGTCACCGATCTACCCTTTGCCATTTCGGTCGCCGCCCTGGTCGCGTTGGACAGCGGCTTTTTCTTTGCTGTCTCCCGATTCATAGACGAAGGCCGCGTAGTTAAATCCGCACCGGGGGCCGGGTCTTTACTGGTTAAGGCTCCCGCCACTGCCGGCTCGCTAGCGGCCGGAGCTGCAAGTGGCTGGAGTTTTGTCTGGGCAATCGCCGGCGCCGCAGCACTCGTCTGTGAGGGCCGGGCCTCAACTGGTTCCCCGGACCGAAACTTCACGCCTAAAGCGATTCCAACCAGCACGCCTGCCGCGATTGCAGCCGGTATGGCCCAGGCAAGTAACGTCCATTTACGCAAGCCCGGAGCTACGGCCATTTTCTGGAGTGCAGCAGGTCCAAGTTTCTGGTCTATACCAGCCTCAGCGGAAAACAACGCCGCAACCGGTAATCGCATTTTTGGTGTGCTCACGCGTTTTGTAGAGTTCAACAAAACCGGAGAAACGTTATTCTCTCGTGCACCAAAGGTGAGCGCAGACCTTACGAAACTCGTCAGACTCGACAGGCGGCTTTTACTTTGCACAAACCCGTCCGTCGCTTCGTACGCCCTCAGGTAAATGCTCGGGTCGATAGGTCTGCGAAGATTTGCCTCGAGCAGGATATCCGGTGAGGCGATAGCAGGAAGATACTGACTGCTGCGGCGACAATTCTCGTTCGACAGCTTCGCTCCGAGAGACTTAGTGTAAATTTCAGCCGAAAGGCCCGCGCTGCCTTTCGATTGTAGTGCCACCGCAATATCGGACGCCCGCCGGAAATGCCGGTTGTGAAAATCGAAGTCGCTCTCGACCAGACTGCTGCCTGCGCAAATGCGGCACCATCCGATCAGATCAGTACTGAACGGCAAATTTGCTTTGAGCGCCGCCAGCAAGCCGCCGGGAAAGGGATCCGTTTTCAACTCCTCACCGTTCAGAAGTTTGCATGTGTTTACGATGACCACGTCGTCATACACACGACCGAAAAGGAGGCCTACAGTACCTGCTTGTAGCTTGTTCGACGTTTGCTCCCCCCCGATGTCGCCATTCATGCCAGACATAAACTCGGGCGAAAATCGAATGGTAAACGGAGTCCGGCGGGGAACTCTAGAGATAGGCTCCGACAGCCCTCTCTCGGAAACACTCATACTGCTGGTCCTTCAACACGAATTATCGGTTAATCGACTAATAAACTCCGACGTAGGTCAATTTTACTATTACTGCTTGCCTAGCCGTGTTCGGCAGGCCTTTGATTTCGAAACACATAACCAGTCTGTAACACGACGCAAAGTTATCCACTTGGATAAGAGCGCCGCCTCGCGACCCTCCAAATTTGCCTGGACAGCCCGCGAAATGATCAGCAATCGATCACACTGCCGGTGGCCGATCACTTGCAACCGATAACTTCGTGCCGCTTATGCGGCTCGTCATTCTTTGCCTCAACAGGAGTTCCTATGGACGAAAATCAAATTCGATTCGGGTGGGTTCCAGATCTGCCCGATCATCGCGACTATATGTACGCTGCACCCACGCCTATCATGCACGATATTCCGGCATCGGCGGATCTGACAAGTAGCTGTCCGCCAGTCTATGATCAAGGGCAACTTGGCAGCTGTACGGCAAATGCAATTGCCGGAGCCTTCCAGTTCGATGAAATCAAACAGAATGAGCCGAACACGGTTCCTTCCCGCCTCTTCATTTATTACGGCGAGCGTGCCATGGAAGGTACAGTGTCTACCGATAGCGGAGCCCAGATAAGGGACGGCATCAAGGTTGTGGCAAGTCAGGGCGTGTGTCCTGAGACCGAGTGGCCCTATGACATCCAGAAGTTTGCCCAAAAGCCATCGCAGAAGTGTTTTGCCGATGCGAAAAAGTATACGGCCGTTACCTACCAGCGCCTGATCCAGGATCAGAACACCATGAAAGGTTGCTTAGCGGAAGGTTTTCCCTTTGTTTTCGGCATTACTGTTTACCAGAGCATGATGTCGAACGACGTAACTAAAACGGGCATTGTGCCCATTCCAACTACGCAAGAGAAAAGCCTGGGCGGGCACGCGATTATGGCGGTCGGATTCGACGACAAGACGCAGTGCTTCAAGTTCCGTAATTCCTGGGGGACCGGCTGGGGTGATGGCGGATACGGCTACATCCCTTATGCTTACCTTACCGATCAAAACTTGGCGGACGACTTCTGGACCATTCGCGCCGTCGTTGAAAATGGCGCTAAGTCGCACGCAGCTTCAGCAAAAACGAACGGGAAGTGACGCTCTGATCCCATTCTCTGGCCAGCCGCATCTCCACGGCAGCGCTACCGCGAGATACGACATGAAACAGCCATTCATGCACGCCGGCACTGCCGACATGATGCGAGCTGGCCACAAAGAAGTCGCTGACTATTGAGCAGACAGGGCCCCCGCTCGACGTCAGGCGCCAGCGATAGCCTGTCGTTGGATTCTCTTGGAGTTCGACAGTAAACTGCTGGCCAATGTCTAACTCGATCTCCTTCCCGTTACTGTTCTCTTTCAGCTTCAGTTGCATTCTTCAATCGATCTGATCACAATGGCCCTACTCTCCACTTTCGTCGGCACCAATGGTACGGCCTTCGAGCTGGACGGCAAGCCCTTTCGCGTTGCGGGGGCCAATAACTACTATCTCGGATTTGCACCTGATGCCATGGTTAAACCCGTCTTCGATTTGGCTGCTCAGTTGAACTTCAACGTACTTCGCACCTGGGCTTTTCTTGATTGCGCACCTGCCGAGCCAGGTAAGACTCCTGCCAACGCTAAGGACGACGTCTTTTTTCACTACTGGAACTGCAGCACAGGTACTCCGGACTTTAACGACGGCCCAAATGGACTCGAGCGCCTGGATCGAACAATCGCCTGGGCCGAGCAATACGGAATTCGGCTGATTCTGCCGTTCGTGAATTACTGGGACGACTTTGGAGGCGTAAACCAATATCTGAAATGGTTCGGGCTCAGCGGCCGTGATCAGTTCTACCGCAACGCCGATACGAAACAGGCCTACCGCGATTACGTCGAGCACCTTGTAACGCGCGTTAACACTCGAACTGGCCGCCGTTACGCCGAAGAGCCCGCGATTCTAGCCTGGGAACTCGCGAATGAGCCGCGCTGCATGCATCCCAATGGAACCGATACCCTCCTCAATTGGGTGGAAGAGATGAGTGCCTACGTGAAAACTCTCGACCCGAATCATCTCGTGGGCATCGGAGACGAAGGGTACTTTCGCCGAAAACTGTCTTGGGGCCACAAGCTGTATAACGGTTCATTTGGCATTGATTGCGAGCGCCTTTTAGGCGTGGCAGACATAGACTTCGGAACTTGCCACTTGTATCCCAGCTTCGCTGGCGGCGAAGATCCGATAGCTTTCGGTTCTCGTTGGATACGCGAGCATATCGAAGCAGGCCAACGCGCAAACAAGCCAATGCTGATTGAAGAGTACGGATACAAGATCGAGGGCACCGACTCCCGAACAGCGCTTACTCGGAGAGACGCGGCCTTTCAGACCTGGCTGGATGAAATTGTCGAGAGCAAAGGAGCCGGCGCTCTCGTCTGGATGATCGCGTCCGAAATGCCAGACGGGAATCGCTACCCGGACTACGACGGCTACACAGTCTATTCTGCCGAAGATGCTCCGTCGCTTCTGGGTTACGCCCCGCCCGAAATATAGCTATGCAGTTGCTGGATCGTCTCTTGTTGCGACGTAATGATCCACTTCACGAGGTCTCCGATAGAAACCAACCCGACCACGCCCCCGTTTGGATCCAGCACAGGTAAGTGTCGAACCCGGCTCTCGGTCATTAGCCTCATCGCCCGCTCGACCGAACAGTCCGAAGGAACAGTCAAGGCAGGAGAAACCATGACCTCACTTACCTTGGTCTCCTTCGACGAACGTCCTTTGAGGATAATCTTCCGCGCGTAGTCTCGCTCGGAAAGAACGCCAATAAGCCGGTCGCCTTCCATCACCAGCAAAGCACCGATTTCTTTGCTAGCCATTATTTGAAGCGCAGCGTAAACGGTCTCGGAAGGTGCAATCGTCCAGATCTGTCGACCTTTCTCCTGGAGAATCGCGGAAACCTGATCAACAACGTCCATAACTTCACCTCTTTGCCAACTTGGGCGGACTGTCGTCGAGCATTATACGTCCGTTACGGCCGCAGCTGCAATTTTAGATAGGGAACTCATCGCCCAGGGCGCTAAGCTGGTGGGCTATATGGAGCTGCATGCAAAAGGCTCGTTTGAGGTAAAAATCGTGCCGGCGGAGAGTTCGTCCATAGGCCAACAGGCAAGTATTGGACGCATGACGATCGACAAAACGTTTTCCGGAGCGCTCGAGGGATCAAGCAAAGGCGAAATGCTGACCGGCATTACGCAAAGTACGGGATCGATGGCTTATGTCGCCATCGAACGCGTCACAGGCAAGCTGGATGGACGAGATGGAACGTTTGTTCTGATGCATAATGCCACCATGCTGAAGAGCGATCCGAAAACGAGCGCGTTGCAAGTCGTGGTTGTGCCGTCATCCGGTACAGGCGATCTGGCAGGACTGACCGGAAACTTGGAGATCGTAATCGACAGTGCCGGCAAGCATACCTATGACCTTGAGTACACGCTACCGTAGCCGGAACGTTTATCGCGAAATTCTCAGAATTTCCGAAGCGATTGAGTTGAAAGCTGCTCCAAGTTGCCCAGCGTTCGGGGAATAGTAGTATTTCCCGCTAGGCTGCAATGTAGAGTAACTGGAGGACGTAGGATCGTTAGCAAGCCGTTCGAGAAGATTGTTGTCTACGCCGCCGTCGCCATCGAGTCCGATCGTGTAGATAACGATGTTATCGTTGCGGATCTGCCGCGCCGCATCGTCCGCAGCGTTGATGGAGATGGCGTCACTGTTCGCTTCGGAGAATATGATGTGGTTATTGCTATCGCGAGCGACAGTCTTATAACCGGAAGCGGACGCCGAGTTGCCAAACGCATCTACATCCGGGATGTAGGCGTAAGCTTGGGCAAGTTGTGCCCCATGAGCCCGACGGACACTGCGATACCAGACCGGTGTGGCCGTGGAGCTGATTGGCTGTGGTGTCGCATTCCAAATTCCTCCACCATCCGCTATGTAGCCGTACACTGCGCTTGATCCCTGACAAGTTTTGCCGTTCAGAAGAGGAAACCCAGGTGAGGCTTTGGGAGTAGCCGGGCCCGCCAAGAAGCCGTTTGGAACACCGTCGGTGAAGAAGACAATCACGTTCAGCGCACCTGGTTCCGCTACTTTCAAAATTTGCTGGTGCGCAAGATAAGATGCGGCGCGCCGAACCGGTATTTCCTCCGCAGTTCAGGGTTGCAAGTGTATCGTTCAGGCTAGGCGTCTGGGACTTGAATGAGCTTGGTGGATTGATAGTCCACGCTTGGCATTTCCCATGAATGTGATAAGGCCAACCGTATCGCGGCCATTTACGAACTTCGAAACAAAGTTCTCGGCATCGTTTTTCATGACTTGGCAGACCTGGCCCATGGAGCCGGATCGATCAAGCGCTAGCACGATGTTGACGTCACGCCGGGAAGTCTGAGCGGAGGCGTTAAGACTGATAGTTGGATGCCCGATAAGACTCAAGAAGTAGAGCCGAACGACCGCCGACACCTGAACCTGAACCTGAACGGTGTGATAGCTGGTCTGCACAGGGGCAGGAACACTTACTGTTGCGTTTATCGAGTTCAACAAGCCAGACGGGAAATTGGCATAAAAATACTGGGTCGCTATGTTCTCTACGTTATCGGCTTGGGAATCGACCGTTAAGCCAATATTAAGGGCTCTGGCCCCTGCCAATGCTGCCGCATCCGCTGCCGCAACTAAGCGCTCGTGCGCAAAGTAAGCCACTCCTCCATCGATCGCCAAGCCAACCATCGGCAGAATAACGAATGCCAGCATGAGCGTGAACAGAACAAGAGCGACGCCGCGCTCCCCCGTGCTCCTGGAGACGGTCGGTTTCTCAAAAAATGGATCTGGCATAAGAACCCGTAGCGAAGGTCGTCCAGTTAGCAGTCGTCTGGGCGTCGAACGTCACCTCGGAAACGAACGCATACTGGCCCGGCTGCCCGGGCGGAAACTTCAATAAATTTGAGAAATTGGTAGCCACCAAGCTGGGATCCGAGAGATATTGGGACGCTTGGATAGCGGTGCCGTTGCTGTAGTAATGCATGTTCGGATTGCCAAGCTCGGATTTCGCATATTGAAGACTTCCGAATAAGAAAAGGCTTGTGAACACATATTTCCCGTTATTCGGACAAACCTGTATGTTCGCGGCAGCGCAGTCGCTATCGGTCACAAGCGTTATTTTCGATAACAGAATTGCTCCCGGGCCGCTCTTTGCCTGGATCTTCAACGAGCTTGCCAGTCGGGTCAGTAAGGCCGTGTTCTGGGGCTGGGTAAAGTCGATTCCATAAGCGAACATATGTCCTGAATCGCGAGAAAGCTGGCTGACCTGGATCGCGGTAATCAGATTGGTCCCAAATACGGCTGTGCCGAGCAGTAACGGCATCCAGACGAGTGCCGAGAGAACAAACTCTATGAAGGCGCTCCCCCGCTCTCCGTTCTTTGGGTTCCGGAGCTTTCCGTCAACGCGTCGGCGGGATACCATTCGGGGAACTCTCCATTACATCCGAGGAGTTTGCATTCAGGAGAAGATGTGCCGAGCTCTCGCGCCATATCGGACCGAGCGCGCTCACCGCAACATTCGCGACAGAAACTTCAATCACGTTGCCGCCGGCGTTGCTGCCGGTCCCCGTCAAGCATTTCGGAACATTCGACGGACTCGGAACAGCGGGCAGAGTCGAAGCGTCGAGATAACAAATACTGATCTGATTCAATCCGCTAGGACCCGCCACAAAACCCATCGAATTATGCTCTACAACCCACTTAACATAAGCGTCCTGACCACTAAAGCCGCTTGGCATATAACCCGTCACGGCCGAACGCACTCCCACCTGTACGGCATGCTGCAAGCTTGCCTGCGCGAAGCAGATCCATGCGACATCCATGATTAGGAACAGGACTCCCATAAGCGGAAGAATAACGAGACCGAACTCGACAATTTGCGAGCCGGTCTCATTTGAAAAGGCGGCGATGGAAAATTGGGTTCGAAGCGCGTCGAACCAACGTTTCGAAAACATCGGCCCTGACTACTGCATCGACTTGCGGTCGCGGCGACGTTTGAAGTAGAGCAGCATAGAGCCAGCTGCTGCAACCCAAACTAAAGCCTGAACGATTGTGCTATCCATTCGTGATCTCCTTTCGTGAATGCAAGGACTACTAAAAAACATGTGCCGGATGGCAGCAAAATGTCGCAGTCTCTTTAGACTGATCCCAAAGCGGGCAGCAGGTTCTTGAAGAGCTGCAGCATACCTGGTCCGGCCACGATGATCGTGAGCGACGGCATGCAGAAAAAGAAAATCGGGAACACGAGCTTCACGCCCACTTTCCCGGCCTTCTCTTCCGCCAATTGCCTCCGCTGGACTCGCAGGAACTCGGATTGCGTGCGCAAGGCCTCCGCCACGCTCGTGCCGAACCGGTCCGTCTGAATCAGGATTGCAACAAGTTTCTTCAGCTCTTCTTCGCCGGTCCTGATAGCGAAGTTCCGCAATGCTTCGATGCGGCTTCCACCCGCGAGCATTTCCATGTTGACGAGTACCAGCTCTTCACTGATCGCCGGATGAAAGCCCTGAAACTCGCGACTGACGTTGACCAGCGCCTTATCGAGCGCGCACCCAGCCTCGGTCGAAATCACTAACAAATCCAACACATCCGGCAGCGCAAGCCTGATCTTTTGCTGGCGCGCTTTTGTCAAACGTCCGAGCACAAACCCGGGCGCTAGAAATCCACCAACCGCCGAAGCAACCGGGATGATCAGGCGGTTGAGCGGACTATCCGAAATGTATCCCCGAATCAGGAGAGCCGTCATCAGCAGAGCGGAACAGCTAATGAGCTTGATGCCCAGATACGTGTAAGCCGCGTAACTCGAACGGAAACCCGCTGAAACAAGTTCCCGCTTCATCGTTTCTACGTCTCGTGACGAATACGGCAGTAATCGGCCGAAAGACTCGAGCACCTTCGCGAACCCAGTGGCCGGCGTTCCTTCGAGCGCCTCCAAACCGACCGTTACCACGCGGGCCGATGTCGAAGTCGCCAGCCGGTCCAGCATGTTCGCCGGCTTAGCAAACCGAATGTATCCGAATACGGAAATCGCCGTCGCAATCGCAACAAATAAAAACAAGACCGAGATAAGCAGCATGAGTCAGACCTTGATGTTCGTGATCTTACGAATGCAGAAAAAACCGACGATTTGCGCAGCAACTGCTGCCATCACTAGCTTCTTCCCATCTGGATCGCGAACGAGAACCAGCAGATAATCCGGTGAAATAAAGAACAAAATCACGGCTACAATCACCGGCATAACCGCCAGAATCAGCCCCGTCACTCGTCCGTGCGCGCTTGCCGCCTTGATCTGGCCTTTCAATCGAAACCTCTCCCGAATAATGTTGGCCATTGTGTCGAGGATCTCGCTCAGGTTGCCGCCCGTTCCTTGTTGCAGCATCACAGCCGAAACGAAGAAACGGACGTCGATCAGCGGCACGCTCGCTACCAGCTTTCCCAACGCAACCTCAAGGTTCGAGCCGAGGTGCAAGTCGTTCAACAATTGACGAAAATAGAAACTCAGCGGCTGCGGAGAGTCGGCTACCAGCATCTCCAAGCCAATCGAGAAAGCGTGCCCGGCTCGCATGGACCGCGACAGAAAATTCAGCGCCTCCGGGAACTGCTCCTCGAACTTCGCCATGCGCTTCGACCGCTTCCTCAGCACCAACAGAAACGGCACGCTCCCCACCACAATGCCCATTGCCAGCGGTGCAAGGCGGCTAGCCGCGGCTGGTAGAACCAAAGCTCCGATGAAGGCTCCGACGATAGCCGCGCCCATTGTCATTGTTAGGAACTTCGCGGGCGTCCACTCCATTCCGGATTGTTCGATTAAGACCCCGAGCCGGCGAAACGCAGAGATCCCAGCAAGTGACTTCGAAAGAGAATCCTCCGCTACTTCCGGATTCAACAGATCGGGGCGGCTCTTTCCCGCATGGGATTCGGCCCGCCGCAGCATCGTGCGAATCTGGCCTTTCTGCCGCGAGACCAAGAACGCCTGCCCAAATCCCACGCACAGCAATACAACTAAAAACAAAACCAAAAAGATCGCGCCGAAAAGAACCATAGCCGCCTAACGAACCTCGTAAGAGCTCTGAAAAAGGCTAGGCGGAAGTTCAAGCCCCATTGCCTTCAACTTCTCGCTGAACTTTGGCCGTACGCCGGTCGAATGAAAACGGCCCATCACGCGTCCGTCTTTAGAAATTCCCATACGGTCGAACAGAAAAATATCCTGAGTCGTTACCAGCTCGCCTTCCATTCCCACGCACTCCGTTATATGCGTCACGCGGCGCGACCCGTCGCTCATACGCGAGATCTGAACAAAAAGGTCAACTGCCGATGCCACCTGCTGCCGAATCGAGCGGACACTAAGGTTCGCGTTCGACATGCTCACCATCACTTCCAGCCGGCTGATCGCATCCCGCGGACTGTTCGAGTGAACTGTCGTCAGCGATCCGTCATGGCCGGTGTTCATGGCCTGCAACATGTCGAGTGCTTCCTCGCCACGGACCTCACCGACCACAATCCTGTCCGGGCGCATACGAAGAGCGTTAATCAGCAAATGTCTTTGCACGATGGCGCCTCTGCCCTCGATATTTGCTGGCCGTGTTTCGAGCCGCGCGACGTGTGGTTGCCGCAATTGCAGTTCCGCCGCATCCTCAATGGTCACAATGCGCTCGTTCGGCGAGATAAAGCCGGAAAGCATGTTGAGGAATGTCGTCTTCCCCGCGCCCGTTCCGCCCGAGATAATGATGTTTAATCTCGCCTTCACGCACGCCTTGAGGAATTCGAGCATATGATCCGTGATCGACTGGTTCCGGATCAGATCCACCGGTTGCAAAGGCGAACCGCCGAATCTTCTTATCGAGAGCAATGGCCCATCGACTGCCAGCGGCGGAATCACCGCGTTTACACGCGAGCCATCCGGCAATCTGGCGTCGACCATCGGTGATGACTCATCTATGCGCCTGCCCACGCGCGAAACCACGCGCTCGATAATTCGCACTAGATGGGCGTCGTCCTTGAACGAAATAGTCGTCCGCTCCAGTTTGCCGGCGCGCTCGACATACACGATCTTCGGCGTCGTTACCAGGATGTCCGAAACCGTGCGGTCACGCAGCAGTGGTTCGAGCGGTCCCAGTCCGAAGACCTCGTCGAGCACCTCTTCGATCAGCTGATCTTTCTCGACCAGGCTCAGCGGTGTCTTCTCTTCATTGACTAGCCTGCTCACTGACGGGCGTACGTCTTGCCTCGCCTGTTCCGCCGATCGGGCAGCCAGAGCTTCGAGATTGATGCGATCGAGCAGCTTCCGGTGAACCGCGAACTTCATGTCCTGATACTGCGGATTCGTGCCCTCTCGCGCAGTAGCCGCTACAACCGGCTCCGTCGGACGAGGCGTTATTTGCTGAGTTTCCATATCTAGTCCCGTTTATCGAAACAGCGAAAACTTCTTCTTAGGCTTGGGCGCTTCGAGATGTGCCAGCTTCGTCGTGAGCACCGAAAATTGCTGCGCCAGACGATTACTCGGCGGTAGCAGTGTGCCCGCTGAATAAGCTTCATACAGGCTTGGATAATCGTTAGGAAGCATCGCGTACAAAGGCCTTCCAAGCACTTTCTGCAGTTCTTCTTGCGTAATGTCCATCATCTTGGGCGTGCGGTTCAGAACCAGTTCCAGCCTGCTCAAGTCCTCGCCACGGTCGAGGAGCTTCTGTGCGATTGCCTTGAGCCCATGTAGAGCCGAAACCTCCAATACCGAGACAAGAAAAAGCTCATCGAGTTCGCCGAAAAGTGCAGCCGCTACCTCATTCAAACTTCGGCCAAGATCGAGCACGATCCAGTCGTGCTGAGATCTCATGAAGCGGATCACCTGGCGCAAATCGTCCCGGCTCGGCGCATTTTCATGCGAAAAGTCTTCCGGACTCGGAATTACATCCAGCCCCGGTTTCCACTCGGACACCAGCGCCTTCCACAAACTCTCATCGAGCCTCGACAAATTCGAAACTGCATCCAGAATCGAATAGTTGCTCGCCACTTTCATCAGGAACCCCACCATTCCCGATGTCAGATCCAGATCGGCCAGCAAAACACGTTTGCCGGTCTGCCTCTTCAAATCCGCTGCGACGTGACAAGCGAGCGTTGTTGCCCCACAGCCGCCCTTCGCAGACAAAAACCCAATGACTTTACCGCGCTTTTCAGATCCATTGTCATTGGTGTACTGCTCCATCACCCTGTCGAGCGCCGGCACTAGCGTCTCGGCAAACGGAGGATGAACAAATTCGGTCGCTCCCGCCCGCAGCGCCGCCAGAATCAGTTGCGCGTCATCAGTCGAGTGCAGCCCCACGACCTTCGTCTGGCTCCCCGCTTTTCTGATCGCTCGCAGCGCATTCGTAAGATCAGACCGGATCGAGTTCAGCTCGACGAGCAGAATCTCAGGATGCTCCTGCTCCACACGATTGACCACGCCGCCCCAGTCTCTTGGGTCCTGCTCCGAAACAGACGATGCCTGATTTTGCGACAGCAGCGAGAGGACATCGTCGCGCAGGAAGTCGTCCTCGAGAGCCACGAGAAGGCTGGAGTTTTTCATGAAAGATACCTACTTGCTTGGACCTGCACTGAGCGGCGCGGCACTAGGAGGCGCGTCATTGGGCGGCGGAGTGAGTTGAAGGAGCGGCTTAATGCCCGAACCACCATTGCTGTTAGGCGCCGCTGCAGCCGGGTCGGGAGCATTCCAGTTCCTTAACGTTTCTACCGGCAGAGTCGTCACTGCAGGCAGACTAGCGCCCTGTTGAACAGGGTTCTGAGGAGCGGATGGCGCTGTTCCTTTAAGAAACGGCTTCGGCATCTTGATCTCGGGACCTTTCGATCCGGCCGGAATCGGTCTGACCAGTTCCGGCGTGACCAATACCAAAAGTTCGGTGTTCGTCTTTTGAATCGTGCGCGATTGGAACAGCTTTCCAAGAAGCGGAATATCACCCAGACCCGGAATCTTGCTCAAGTTCTGGGTCGTCCGGTTGTCCAGCAAGCCCGCAATCACAAAACTTTGTCCGCTCTCGAGATCCACTTCGGTTTGCACGCGCCTGTACATCGAGCCCCGGAACCGTATACCCGCTCACCGTCAAGCCGTTTGCATAATCGAGCGAGCTGACCTCAGGCGTCACAGCCAGACGAATGGTCCCGCGTGGCGTAATTGTAGGCTCGAAGTGGATCCGAATTCCAAACTCACGAAATTGAATGGTGATCTGACCAACCCCAGCACCGCCGCCTTGCAGCGTCGGATACGGGAACTCACCACCGGCGAGGAAGCTTGCAGGCCGCCCGCTTACAGTCAAAAGATTCGGCTCTGCCAAAATCTGCACCACTTGCTTCTGCTCGAGTGCCTGGATCTCCGCCCCAAGATTCAGATCTCGGCGAAGCAGAAATACGTTAAGCAGGTCGTTGAAAGTGGTCGTGAACGGATCTCGGGTGAAATCAAAGGTCGGCTGCTGTCCGAACTGCCCGGTCGTGATGCCGCCAATCGTGTTCGTCGCGCCGGTACTCACGAGATTGAAGCCTAACTGCTGTGCCGCAGTTCGATCGACATTGGCGAAACGAACTTTCAGTAGGATCTGCGGCTCTGCTTCCGGTACTTTGACGTTCAATAAATTAACGACCTTGCCCAGCGTGGAAGCAATTGCCGTGGCACGATCCGCCGCCGTCACGTCGTTCACCACACCCCGCAGGAAAACTGTCCCATTGCTGAAATCGAAACTGACATTTTCGCCGCTCAGTTCCCGCTGCAGCTCTGCGCGAACAGCCTCCGGTCTCGAATCGCTGGAGGTCACATGAACCGTGTACATGGCCCGTTCGCCCTTCAGATCCCAGAGAACTAAAGTCGTATCTCCTGGGGCTTTCCCGTTGATGAGAACTTCGGTCTTGCTAACCGCGACTGCTTCCGCCACTTCGGCGTTTGCAATCGAAATGCGTTTCACGCCACTCGCATTTTCGAGAATGTTGGATTTGTTAATGCCGACGAACAATTCGCTCGGCGCTTGTGCCGCCGCAGCAGCTGCAAAGACGATCGCACTCAGGGTAAACAACAGGCTGGTTCTCATTGGGTTCTCCTAGCGCGCGCCGTCCAGCACTTGCTCGCTTCTCTTTGTGCCGCTAAATACTTCTACTGTCGGTGATGGCGCTTTCATCTCGGGGGTCGGCGCAGCTCGCTGTGCCCTTGGTTGTGGCATGCTCTTCGCAACCGGCGGCGCAACATCTTGACCGAACAATGCCGCTACTGACGTGCCATGCGTCTTCTCTTCTCGCGTGTCGAGCGGGTTCCGCAGCACCAGTTGAACTTTGGTCTCGCTACTCGCCAAGCTAAGAATTTCCGCCTGATCGGGGGTCACCAGCAGATTCACAACTTGCGCATCCTGCGGCTTTCCTTCCGCCGTCTTTTCAAATTTCTGTCCCGCCGAGAGCACCTCGATGTTCTGCAAAACAGTCCGCGACAGGATACCGTTGCGCCCGGCCTCGGCATTGCCACCGGCTACGATCACGTCCACGCGCATACCGGGTACCACAAAACCTGCTACTCCAACCACTTCGTTGATCTTCAGAGCCACGGCCCGTTTGCCAATCGGAATCATCGACGCAAGACCCGCGCCCGCGCCCTTGGCAGCCAGCCGCCCGGAAGAGATCGGCTCGCCCTCGTAAATCGTCGCGATCACGCCTCGCCCAATTGCCTGCTGTTTGTCGTTGATGGCTTGGCCCGGCAGCACGCCGGTCGAATTCACTAACCGAAGATCCACGTCTTGAATGAACGCACCAACTTCGAGCGTGTGTGCTGCGACGAGCACCTTGTGCTTCGGCTGGGGCCGTCTGGATGCTGCTTCTACGTTGATCACGACGAAGTGGTACACGAGAAAACTTGCGGCTGCGGCGACGAGCAGCGCGAAAAGAAAAACGGATGCAAAACGGCGGTTCATAAAGGCGACTCTAAGAAGATTTAGTTTCGGAAGAGGTTGGGGAACCGCAAACTGCAGCGATTCCCCAGGGCGAATCAATCACCAGTTGCTGCTGTTTTGGCGGTGTTCATTTTGGTGTTGACCTGCGTCCAGAGCCCTTGGATGCTGGTCCGGACGGTCGTCAAAATTGCCGTAGCCGCCAAACCGATGAACGCGAGAAGGAGAGAATACTCGACCAGATCCTGTCCGTCCTCTTCCTTGATGAATGAATTTACAAGTGTCTGCATGTGTTGTCCTTTTTGAAATTGCCTCCCAGCTTGCCCATCCGTCAGGACGGATTGAGGTTGGGTTGGGAGTGCACTAGGAGAGTGGAGTCAACGTGTTAACGATTTCGTTCTGGAAGCTAAAATCCGGCCTCAGATAAATCTGAGCAGCTTTAATAGAGCAAATGTAGAAGCAGCTTCGGATCGAAGCGCTCAACCGCCAAAAACGTAAGAGAAGAGGTCGCAATAATCACCCCATGCGGCATGCGCAGCGCACCAGCATTGCGGAAATCGAGCTGCGGGTTCGTCTTATGCGGCGCTCGCAGCTGGACGAGATCCTTCAACAGAAAGCACAAATTGCAGCAAGTCTCGGTGAAGCGTCCTTTTACGAAGGCATAAGCAACGCCTGCCGCACCTCCGCCGAAAGCCGTTCCCAGCAAAATTAAAAACCAGTGCGACGGACCAACCAGCGCTCCCACGGCGGCCATAAGTTTCACGTCCCCGGCTCCCATGCCTCGCAGCAAATAGAGCGGCAGATAGACTGCCACGGCAAAGAGCATTCCCTCTCCGGCGACCAGCGCGCCATGCAACTGGAAATACCAAAGATTGAAACCGAACCCCAGAATCAACCCCGCCAGGTTCAGCCAATTCGGTATGCGCCTGAACCGTAAGTCAAACGCTGCAGCTGTCAGGACCAGCCCTGTCAGCGCAATTTGAATCGCTGCCGGTATCATCGTGTGCCAATCGCTTCCAACTGATCGCCAATACGTGTACCCGATTTCGCGATCGTCCCGGCCGGCAGTTCAAGAACTGAATAAGCTTTCAAACAAATCGCCACACGCCGCGGCTGCAAATCGGTTTTCAGGCTCTTCACTCTTAGCTTCTTGTCCAGAAAAATAGAATCCAGAGCTATCTTCATCCCGAAGGTGTGGATCGCCTCGCACGGAACAATCCAGAGGCCCTGGCCCTCCTCAAAATCGCTAACGCCCATCAAGCCCTGCTTGCGCTCACGACTCGTACCCGCGATACGCACGCGAGTCGCAACGTTTGAGGCGCGATCCCGATTGATAAAGCTGACGAGCTTTGAGGTCTGCTCCATGTCTTCCCTATAAGTGCAGGGGCACGTACGGAGTTCTCAGTACACCTGCGTACAGGGGCGACAATACGGTCAGCCAACCGACGATGCCAGTAAACTCAGAGCTTTTACTGAAGTGCCGCAGTTACACCAGCGAAGAAGGCGTTGTCGCTCACAACGGCGGACCCGGTGGGCTTCTGTTGCGCACTCCAAACCACAATCACGAGCTTTTGACTTGGGTTTATATAAACGCTCTGGCCGAAAATGCCGAAAGCTCGAAATGCTCCCTCGGGTTCGCTCCACCACATATAGCCATAGGGAACAACTTGGTCGCCGACCCGTTTCGGCTGTCCTGCATCCGGAAACCAACCAGCCGGCACGACGCGCTTGCCGCCCGCCACTCCACCCTGCAGCACGAACTGGCCAAAACGGCCGTAATCTCTCAGCGTGGCGGCGAACCCGCTTCCGCCGAACTCCACTCCTCCCGGCGATTCCGTCCACCATGTTGCGTCTTGTTCCATCGCGAAAGTGGACCAGATCTTCTGCGATAAATACTCCGACAGTGGACGATTCACCGCTGCCCGAACAAGTGCTCCCAGCACATATGTTTCACCCGTGTTGTAGTTCCATTCGGTACCCGGCGGAGCAGCCCGGGGCAGACTCGCCATAAGCTGCAGCAGCGCGCCGGGCCGCTGACGTAGCTGTAGCTCCAGCATCTTGCGGCGGTCCGACCCCGGATCCGTGTAAGCCTCGTTCCAGCGCACTCCCGAGGCCATCTGCAACACATCGCGAATCCGTACGCCTTCGTAGCTGCTGCCTCGCAACTTCGGCAGATACTTCGTAACTGAATCATCGAATCCGCCAATCAGCCCATCCTGAATGGCCGCCGCAGTCAGCGTCGATGTGATCGACTTCACGACTGAAAACGATGTCCAGCGAGTCTGGGGCGTGTTGCCAAACTGATACCGCTCCAGCGCGATCTGCCCGTCCTTCAACACCAGCAACCCTGCTACCCGATTTAAACCCATGTAGTCGGCTAAGTGAAGCTGCCGCCCTGACGAAAGAAATGTCACATCCCGTAGTTGCCGCTTCGCTTGGGGCAAAGGAAACGCCTGTGAGCCATGCTTCACCGTCGCCGACGGAAACACCCGATCAATGTGCCGGAACGTATTTACTTCAACAGCGAGCGGAAGAGTTCCGTCATACACGTCCCGGACGGAACCAATCCGGTCGTCGCTCCCCAAATTTTGACCGAGCAAAGATATCGCGAGTGCTGGACAGACAAAAATGCGGGTCTCACGAAAAAGCCGTGACACGCTTACAAACCGTCTCGACAAAGCAGCCACAGACAATAGAGGCCGAAACTCCGCGGGTGCGAACACCCCAATTCTGAACTATCTCGATAGTTTGCCGCCCTAAAACCAGCGCAGATCATAACCGGCGATGCCCGCCACATTTGTTACAATCTGGTTTCAAAAGTGGGCTCCGGCCTTTGTTCATGGAAATAGCAGTTCGATTCTTGCTTGGCGGTCTCATTGTTTCTGCCTTCGCTGTCCTGGGCAATTTCTTCAAACCGAAAACCTTCGCCGGACTCTTTGGAGCAGCGCCATCTGTTGCCTTGGCAACTATCACGCTTACTGTCCTCAAGAATGGAAAATCCTACGCTGGGATCGAAGCGCGATCCATGTTGGCTGGAGCGATCGCACTTTGCTGTTACTGCTATGTAGTCATGTTCCTGCTCACACGCTGGAAAGTACCGGCGCTCCGCGCGACTATCGCTTCCATCGCCATCTGGTTCTGCGTTGCTTTCGCTCTATGGTTCTCCTTCATCAAGTGACCCGGCATGATCGTCAAGCTTGACACCTCAACCTTTCGCGAGACCCGCTGGTACGAATATGTCGTCCGTTTCCTGCTAGGCGGCGCCATCACCGCGGCCGCCGGACTGATCGCCGATAAGTTCGGCCCAGCCGTGGGCGGACTTTTTCTCGGCTTTCCAGCAATTTTTCCCGCCAGTGCCACTTTAATTGAAAAACACCAACGAGAAAAGAAAGAACATAGAGGCTTGAACGGCAACCAGCGGGGCAGGGATGCCGCGGCGCTTGAGGCGGCCGGTTCCGCCATCGGCAGCATTGGTTTGTTTCTGTTCGCGGCTCTCCTTTGGACTCTCTTCCCGCGTCACAAGCCCTGGCCTGTTCTGGCTGCCGCCACCTTCGTCTGGGCCGCCGCATCAGCGGGTCTATGGCTGCTTCGCAGGAAAGCGCGGAACCTCGCATGAACTACATTTCAATTTCGGACAACAGTTGTATCTCATTCCGAATCTGCTGAACAAACTCCGGAATCAGAGAACGCAGCCATCGTAGTGCCTTTCGCATATCTTCGACTAGACCAGTGGCTGGTAAAGAGAGTGTGAGCCACGCTCTTATGTTTGTAAAGGCTGGGTAAAACTCACGGGACTTGAATCTCGAAAGCAACGTACTGCAGTTGCCCGTGGCGCTCAATCAGAAGAGCAATCGAGGAACCTGGCTTAACATTGGCAAGTGCTGAATTCAGAGCTTCTACGCTGAACACGAAATCATTGTTCAGCGAATGAATCACGTCGCCTGTCTGCAAGCCTGTGTTCAGCCCGAACGAGCTCTGTATGCGAGCGGCAACAACGACGCCCGTCGGAAGCCGCGTCGGTCCAGTTATCGCCTCGAGCCGTTTACTAAGTGTGATACCCACAATACCCAGCGATGGAACTAGATCCTTGGTGGCATCTACGAAATCGCTCAGCCGGTCGGATTCGTGCTCCTGCTCAACCGTCACCAGATCGAGAGTCAACTTCTCGCTCTCCCGTAGTACCTCAAATTTAATGTGCTCGCCGCCTCCATGCTGGAAAAAGAGTCCCATCATTGCCGGAACAGCGTCCACCGGCCTGCCATCCACGGCGACTACGACATCATTCAATTTCAATCCGGCGATTTCTGCCGGACCGCGTGGGACTATGTCGCTCACCAATACCCCGGAATTGCGCGGCAGTTTCAAAGCCTTTGCGAGCACAGGCGTAACGGCCTGCAGACCGATGCCGACCGACGAACGATGAATGTGTCCGTACTTGCGAATATTGCCAACAACCCATTTGAGCAACATGCTGGGAATTGCAAACCCTACACCTTCATTGCCGCCCGACTTCGTAAGTATGAAAGTGTTTAGTCCTACGATTTCGCCGGCTGTGTTGATGAGTGGCCCACCGCTGTTTCCGGGATTGATCGGTGTGTCCGTTTGAATGTACAGGAAGGGACTATCGGGGTCTGGCTGCCGGGCAATCGAGCTCACGATGCCCATACTCACCGAATTCTGCAGGCCTTCTGGACTGCCCAACGCAAACACCACCTGCCCTTGTTGCAGTTTGCCGTAGTCGGCGAACGGGAGAGCAGGAAGGCCGGTCTTAGCTACTTTAATAACTGCTATATCGCCCTCTTTGAACTCCCCGAGTAATATCGCGTTCTGTGGTTCGGTGTGCGCGCGAGCGAGAACGCCGGAAATTGTCTCCTCACCGCTCGAGACCAGATCCACTTTGATCTTCTGGGCTCCGTCGACGACATGGGCGTTGGTCAAAATGTAGCCGTCTGTGTCCACGATCACACCCGAACCAATACTCTGCTCATTGCCAGTCAGCACATCGGTACGCCCGCTGTCTTCTTGCACTCCATAGCGGGTCGCTGTGATGCGAACCACGCTTGGCGAGACGCGCGCCGATAAGCTTTGCACTGCATGGCTAAATTGATTCAGCTGAGCCGCCGTATTTTGTGCTTCTGCTATTTGCGCGCTTGCCGGTAAGGCTGTCATCGCCGAAAAGAGCATGGCAGCGCAGATGCTCTTTATCTGTGTGTTCACAGCATTACTATGCTCGTGGCGGTGGGCCGCCAAACCCCACCGGCCCAGGTTCGGCATTTGGGTTTACACCGAAAACGGCCCGGGTTATGAAGCCATCCGACACCTTCCGTTTGTCCGTCTGGGTCAAGGACAAGACAAAGTCGCTCCCGTGCTGCGATGTGAAGACATCATCATCGGCTTGGCGCGTTCGCTCAATATGATGACTTGCATACGGCGGTAACTTCGAAATTGCGTCACTAACATCTTCAGGAAAGAACAACTGCCCCGTATGACAAACGTGTCCACCCATGTAGTTTCCAGCCGTCATTGTTCCTTGCGTATGCACCTTGGCATGGATATGAATATCTCGACCCATGTACCAGCCTGGATAAATAGTAAGGAATTCAGCCATCCCATCGTTATCGGTCATCTGGACGCCACGAAAAAACCGTGTTTTGTCCGTCGGACCACGATGAAATCCAGGAGGTGGTCCAGGGGGCCGGCCGTTCGCGAAATCGCGCCGTGGAGGTGGACCATGCTGTCCCGCGAAAGGTTGCCCGTTCGGACTATTGGAGGTGAACCCTGAATAGATACCCGAAGCATCGCAGTGCCAAATGCTGATTGCAGCGTTTTGAATCGGCTTACAACGTAGTCCGTCTAGCACTACGATCTGCAGGCGAAGGGGAATGCCGGGCCGGTTCTCAGTGATGTCCCGCCGAATCAGGCGTTGATCGACGTAATACGGGCCTTCGGTCTGTTCGGAGGACAGCATGCAAGCGGCCGCTTCTACCCGGTTCTTCGATGTGACGATGGCTAAGCATCCGAGTCCCGCAGTAAGCAATCCCCGGCGTGTTATTTGGTTATCCAACATTTCTTCTCTTGTCCAGATAACCAGCTTTTTGTAAATTGTTTATGAGCTCAAATGCTCAAATTGTAAAGAAGACGTAAAGCCCGTGCCCTGCTCCTCACGGTCTTTACTGGGTTCCACGCAGGCGAATGTCAACGTCCAGGCCGTGAGGATCCCGGTTGCGGCAGCGCACCGTGCCGCCGCACGATTCAATACAGTCCCTGACAATGGCCAGACCCAGTCCGGTGCCGCCCGTCTCACGCTGCCGGGCGAAATCGGGCCGATAAAAAGGCCTGAAAACGTTTTCGAGTTCGCTCTCGGGAAGCCCAGGACCGTTGTCAGCGACGCTGAGGCAAACGTCTCCGCCTGACCGCATGGCAGAAATGCAGATTGGACCCGAGGACCCTGCATAGCGGAGGGCATTGCGAACCACATTCGCGATGGCGCGGAACAGAAGCTCGGGTTGCGCAAGTGCCGTAATTGAACGATCAATCGAAACTTCAACAATAGTGCTGCTGCGCTCGCGAGCGAGAACTCGATCCACCACTTCTGAGATGTTGACAGGCTGGAGTTGAAGCCGCTTCTCTCCAAGGCGTGACTTCGAAAAAGCGAGCAGCTCGTTCACTAAGCCGGACATATGCTCCACTTCTTCCCGCACGTCCGCCAGGTATTCCAAGTCGGATTCGGTCGAGTGCTGCTCCAGAATGCCGAGACCCATTTGCATCCGGGCAAGAGGTGACGAGAGCTCGTGCGCAATATCGCTCAAGAAACGCTTTTGGCCATCGACCAACCCTGCAAGCCTATGCGCCATGCGATTGATCGATTCGCTCAACCGGCCAAGTTCGTCGCGGCGCGCCAGATGCAAAGTAATCTCGAACTGCCCGTCCGCGATCTGTCGAGTAGCCCGTGTCAAATGCGATATGGTCCGGGTCAAACCTCTGATAAGCGGCAGCCAGCAGACGATGGAAATCAGCACCACCAGGAGTACGACAACAGCCCACGGTTGGTAATCGACAAAGAAGCGTTCCGTCCATAGAGAGTGGATCTGCCAAACCAGTGTGGCGTGCAATGGCTCATCTGCATTCTCACGCCAGATAGGGATTCGTACGCCGACCCAGTAGCTAACCGGATTCGTCGTACGAAAAAAAGCTAAGGGCGAGTCAGGAAGTGAGCGCAAGGGGGTCACGGAGCTCAACGGCGGCATGGAGCCATGCCGGGGATGAGGCGTTCCGTCGCGAGCGAACCGGTCTGTGCGTTCCCGCCTCTTTGGAGACTCGCCAGACGGCAAACGGGAGCCGCGATCTTCTTCGGGCGGCGGACCGGGCGCTGCGTCGCCCCAGTCCGGCGGCGCCACAGAAACGCCTATTCGCGAAGAATGCGGACCCGATTGTCTGGAGTGCGCAAAAGGATCGTGCTTAACTTCGTTCAGGAACATGGCCGGCAGCACCACCGGCGACCCCGCCAGTTCCTGGCCGGTATGGTCAAACAGATAAAACTTCGCCGGATACTTGGAGGAATACTCGGCGAGCAGCTTATTCCATGATTCGGGTTTAGTATCAGGCAGCTGCAGAGCCAGTAAACTCGAGACCGAAACAATACGCGCACGCGCGCTCGCCAATAGGGCAGAGTTCAGATCGAAACGAAACTGCAGCCGGGCGAAAATCAGGAAAACGAATACCAGCGCAACAACATTCAGCATCGCCAGCAGGACGATTTTGAGCCATAGCGTCGGCCGTATCAGCATCTAAGCTAGCGTGTCCGCGCCAGGTTTGCGCATCATATAGCCAACGCTTCGAATAGTGACAATAAAACGCGGGGTCTTCGGATCATCGCCGAGCTTCCTCCGCAGTGACGATACGTGCACATCGATGGAGCGGTCGAACACTTCGAAGTTGCGATCTGCTGCTTCGAGCAACAGCTGCTCACGCGTTTTGACACGGCCCGCCGCGCGCGCCAAGCTTCTTAAAATGTCGAACTCGACTGTCGTTAACTGAATGGCGGCTCCGCTTAAAATAACCGAGCGCGATTGTTCATCGATCGAAAGGTCACCGACAGTGATGGATGCCGGCTCGGCCTGTGCTGCCGCGGGCGGCACGGTTGTCCGGCGCATGACCGCCCGCAATCGCGCGAGCAACTCACGAGTGGAAAACGTTTTGGGCAAGTAATCATCGGCTCCGAGTTCAAGCCCGACAATTCGATCCGGCTCTTCACCGCGCCCGGTCAGCATCAAGACAGGAACACTCGATCGTGAGCGAATTCTTCGCAGAACTTCCAGCCCATCCATTCCGGGAAGCATCACGTCCAGGATGACGGCAGAAAACACCTCGCTACTGGCTACGGCTAAGCCTTCATCCCCCGTGTGGGCCAGCGCGACATCATACCCAAGAGGCCTAAGATACTCACGCACCAGGCGGCAGAGCTTTGCGTCGTCATCGATCATTAGGATGCGGGCAGCTGCTTGTTGGTGAGGAACAGAAATCATTAATGACTATTACAGCTGGTTTTCTCGACGCACTTGACGGCCTTTACGCAAATTTTACAAAGCAGCCTCCCACGCTAACGATACCTTTACAATTCTCTGTTCCAATCAAGTCATACCTCGACGGTCGCTCATCGAACTGCTTGTTCCCCTCACGCAAACTGATGAGCGACCCCTTTCTCCCGGAATACATACAACCGACGTAGGCGCTGATTTCACCCTACGTTACCCTTACCTATGGCTTCTGGAGTTATTCGTCCTTTCGGGCTGAAGTTATCCGTAGCGCGATCGAGCAGCCAACGGTACCTGAAGCTTGCTCTTGTCCTTGCTGTGGGCGCCTGCGTGTCCTGGCCTGCCTCTCCCGCTCGGCCATCCTTACGCGACTCGGAATATGCCCGTTGGCAACAACACGCGCGGAATGTCACCATCACTCGCGACAATTGGGGCATCGCCCACGTCCACGGCAAAACCGACGCCGACGCGGTGTTCGGCATGATATACGCGCAAGCCGAAGACGATTTCAATCGCATCGAGACCAACTATCTCAACGCTATGGGCCGCTTGGCGGAAGCCGAGGGCGAATCCAAAATCTATCAGGATCTGCGCATGAAGCTATTCATTAGCACGGACACCCTGAAAAAGCAGTACAACGATAGTCCGCCGTGGTTGCAGTCACTCATGGACGCTTTTGCCGACGGCCTCAACGACTACCTCGCCCATCATCGCGAAGTCCAGCCGCGCGTCATTCGTAGATTCGAGCCCTGGATGGCTTTAAGCTTTACCGAGGGCAGCATCGGCGGTGATATTGAGCGCATCGATCTCGAACAGCTGGAGGCATTTTACGGAACCGTTCCTCGATCTTCTTCCCGCAATGCGGCAAAAAACTTCCCGCCTGCACGCGAAAACGAAGCGTCTGAACCCTCCGGCTCGAATGGTATCGCCATCGCGCCCACGAACACTGCCGCACATCATGCCCTGCTCCTGATCAACCCGCACACTTCCTTCTTCTTCCGCTCCGAATTGCAGATGGCAAGCGAAGAAGGCCTCGATGCTTACGGCGCTGTAACCTGGGGTCAGTTCTTCATCTATCAGGGATTCAATAACCGTGTGGGCTGGATGCACACTTCGAGCGGCGTCGATGCGGTCGATGAATATCTGGAAACAGTCACAAAAAAAGGCGACCGCTTCTATTACAAATATGGCGCCGAAGACCGCTCAATCGATGCTGCGGAAATCACAGTTCCCTACAAAACAAACACCGGCATGGCCCAAAAGAAATTCACCGTCTATCGCACGCAGCACGGCCCAATTGTCCGGGAAGTCGATGGCAAATGGGTGAGCATTCGCTTGATGCAGGAGCCCATCAAAGCCCTCATGCAGTCTTACCTGCGCACCAAAGCAAACGACTACAAGTCGTACCGGCAGACCATGGAACTGCAAGCCAATTCGTCGAATAACACGATCTTCGCCGATGCCGACGGCGACATCGCCTACTTTCAGGGCAACTTCATTCCTCGCCGCGACACGGCTTTCGACTGGACCAAACCGGTCGATGGCAGCAACCCCGCCACCGACTGGCACGGTCTCCTTTCCGTCGACGAGACGCCGCACTTACTGAATCCTGCAAGCGGCTGGCTCTTCAACGTAAATAACTGGCCTTGGTCCGGAGCCGGCGCGAGCAGCTTGAAAAAGGAAGATTATCCCGCTTACGTCGAGACCGGCACAGAATCCGCACGTGGGCTTCACGCGATCCGTGTACTCGAAGGCAAGAAGGATTTCACTCTTGATTCGCTTATTGCTGCCGCTTATGACAGCTATCTGCCCTGGTTCGACCGGCCTATTCCCGCGCTAATCAAAGCTTGGGACGAAGCGCCCGCGTCCAATCCGTTGCGAACCAAACTTGCTGACCAGATCAGCTTGCTCCGCGCTTGGGATCACCGCTGGGCGATGACATCGATCCCCACATCTCTCGCCGTCTTCTGGGGAGAAGATATCAGAAAGCAAGTTTTGCCCGATGCAAAAAAAGCAAGCATGTCTGCCGAAGATTACGTCGGGACCAACGTCCCAGGACAGCAATTGCTCGAGTCGTTTGCAAAAGCCTCCGCTCGGCTCGATGCTGATTTCGGAACCTGGAAAACGCCCTGGGGTGACATCAACAGATTCCAGCGCCTGACAGGCGACATCGTCCAGCCTTTCAACGATTCAAAACCGAGCATTCCCGTCGGCTTTACATCTTCGATATGGGGTTCGCTCGCCTCTTTCGGAGCCCGCCCGTATGCGGGAACCAGGAAGTGGTACGGTACCAGCGGAAACAGCTTTGTCGCGGTAGTCGAATTTGGAGACAAGGTACGAGCCAAAGCCGTAACGGCCGGCGGTGAAAGCGGCCACCCGCAATCCGTTCACTTTGATGACGAGGCCCTACGCTACAGCACGGGCAACCTGCGAGATGTCTACTTTTACCCTTCCGATCTCAAAGGGCACATCGAACGCGAATACCACCCCGGCAGCTGATTCTTGCAGCCGCTTACTCTACCTCGATCTGAACTCCGCCAACCAAGCCAGCAAGCACGTTATAGAGCCAGGCGACTACCAGACTTGATACAAAACCAATAGCACCGTAAAGAATGGGAAACGCCACGATCGAGCCGACGCCCAAAACTGCAGCCACGCCTCCGCCGGTATGAGTTCTCGCGGCTAGTCCGCCGAGTAAGGCGACCATTGAAAAGATGCTGCCGACGACCAAACCAATGATCGCGTAAAGCGTCCCGCTGATTTTCGCGCACGATATCGGTCCTATCCGTTTAACGATCATTCCAAGCAGCATACTACGTTTTCTACTCAGTCAGCCAGATACTGCTCGGTCAAATCGATGAGCTTCCGCACGCCTTCGATCGGAGTATCCAGTCCCTCGAACTCAATCGAATACACGCCCTTAAAACCCGTGTCACGCATAACCTTCATCGACGCAGGAAAGTCGTCGGCATAAAACTTGCCTTTTTCGGCAATGCCATCCTTTGCATGGCAAATGGTAGACGCGTAAGGCGCTAACATCTTCAGCTGGCTCAGAGCGAACGCCGCGGACTTGGTAGCGAAGTTACCGAAATCGGGACAAGTTCCCGTTTGTTCGCGCCCGAGCTGCTGAATCAACGACGTCAGAATCTCAGCCGATTCGCGCCGCATGTCATCGTTATGGAACAGCACCTTCATCCCATGTCGCTGAGCAATCTCAACGAGTGGCGCCAGATTACGCGCGGCAACATGGAAATCTGCGGGCCCTTCGCCAGTCAACGCTGCCGTAATACTCGGCGACCCGAGAGCAACCGCTACACCGACCCAGCGCTCCGCCTCGCTCCTCATCGACGCGAGATCGGCATTGGGATTGAATACTCCACCCGCAAACTCAACACCCATCAAGTTGCAGCAGCGCGAATGTGCTTTCTTCAGACCGGCCTTCACTTTATCGATCGCGGACGGCTCCGTATCGACAAAGTGCTGAGGCAGGAACTCTACGTTGTGAATCTCAAAGTGATCGGCAAGAAATTCGGGAAATTGCGCCTGAGTAAGTAGCGGGTACTTGGTGTCTCGGTAACCGGGCATCTGTGGTGTGTCGAAAAATGCCCGAAAAGGCCAAGAATTGCAGGCAAGCCGCCCGCGCTTGTTCGACCGCTCGATTGCCCAGCCCGGCGCAGACGCGATCAGAGTCGCCATTCCCGCGCTGCCCAGAAAATCTCTTCGTCTCATATTCATTTCTCTTCACTTATCACGGGCATAAACCGACGTGGGTTCAAAAATCCGATTTCACGCTTCGTCGCTCCAACGCTCGAAAGCTCCGCCAAAATCTCACCGATAACGCTCGCAAATTTGAATCCATGTCCGGAAAACCCGGCCGCAATCGCAACTTGTGAAAACTCCGGATGCAGAGATAGAACGAAGTGCTCGTCCGGAGTGAGGGTGTACATGCACGGGACGGTCCGCACTAACGGTCCATTCAGCGCAGGAATGAAACGCGAAACGCAGCTCCTCAGCTCAGCAATCTCGGCATCGCCGCTGCCTTCGAGCAGCGTCTCGGGTGTACACGGATCGCCCCCGCTATGCATCGCCGCCTTCACGCCGCTCTCTTCACCTTCAGTAAACGGAAATCCATAGAAGACCTGAAGCCCATCGACCTCCCAGATGTAAATGGGAAATCGGTCGGGAGAAAACATCTTGAGCGCCCCACACGGCTGGAACCAGCACATGGAGTGCCGACGGACCGCAAATGGAATTTCCAACTCCGGCAGAACCTTCTGAACCCACGCACCCGGCGCAATCACCAGCCGGCTCGCCCGATAGCGGCCTGTGCTCGTCACAACCTCCACGCCGTCCCCGGAAGCGTCCGCCGTCCATCTCTCCACGCTCTCTTCGAAATGCAGTTCCGCGCCGTGACGCTCAGCCTGCTGCAGATGAGCCGCAACAGCAACTTCGGGCCGCAAGAATCCCGCTTTCACTTCGTAGACCGCCATCTCATCGGGCCGCGGCTGAAGAACGGGGAACCGCCGTGTCAGCTCATTTGCATCGAGGGTCTGATACTCCAGCCCATGCTCGCGAGCGCTTTGGATCGTGCCTTGCACAACAGCGCTCTCGGGCCTTCCGATCATCAAGCCCCCGGTTAATTTGAGGATGTCTCGCCCCGTATCGACCTGGAGTTGCTCCCACAACTCATACGCGCGTTGCACCAAGCGGCACATATGCGGGATTTTCGTGATATGCCTGCCGTATGATGCGCGACTGCCCGTGCGAAGAGCCTCGATCGTGCGCCGTCGTGTACTGCTCGATACCAAGAACGCGCTCACCTCGCGCTGCAAGATGATACGCAGCCGAACTGCCCATCGCGCCGAGCCCCAGCACGATTACGTCGAAGCTTTTGCCGTTCATCCTGGCTTACCCTAATGAACTACGTGAACCTCTTCTATTTAGCTAACAAACCGGCAAATTCAAGAAGTGGTTTTGTATTTACCACATCTGCAGCCTCGAGCCAACCCCTTCGCGCCGTGATTACACCGAGAGGCATATTGTTCAGGTCAGACGGGCGATGAGCGTCGGTCGAAATGGTAAACCGGCATCCCTGACGTTTCGCAGCGCGGACGAGATGAGGCGGCAGATCGAGGCGCTCGGGGCTAGCGTTGATCTCAAGAAAGATACCCCGACGAGCTGCCTTGGCGGCAATGCGTTCGAAGTCAAACGAGTACGAATCTCTCTGCAGAAGCCTCCGGCCAGTCGCGTGACCGAGGATACGCAGGTTGGGCGAATCGAGGGCTCGGTCGAGCCGGTCGGTCATTTCGGACGGATCGAGATCGAAGTGGCTATGAACACTGCCAATCACCAGATCCAGTTCCGCCAGGGCATCTTCGGCAATGTCCATAGCGCCATCCCGGAGAATGTCGCATTCGAGGCCGGAGAAAACCCGAAGCGGGAGACCTTCCCGGTTCAGCTCTCGGACTAGGCGGGCAAAGTTGACGACTTTCTCTTCGTCGAGACCGTTTGCCATCGCCAGGGCTTTTGAATGATCGGTTATCGCGATGTACTCATAACCAAGAGCGGCAGCCGCTTCGGCCATCTCGCGGAGCGTGGCTCTTCCGTCGGTCGCGACGGTGTGCATGTGGAGATCGCCCCGCATGTCTCCGAGCGTTATGAGTTTGGGAAGACTTCCGGTTTGGGCGGCTTCGAGCTCGCCCGAATTTTCACGCAACTCGGGCGGAACCCACTGATACCCGATGCGGTTGTAAACTTCTTCCTCTGTCTCGCCTGCCACTCGCTCGTTGCCTTCGATGATGAAGAGGCCGTATTCGTTCAGCGTAAGTCCTTGCCGGATGGCGTTGGTCCGGAGCACGACATTATGTTCTTTGCTGCCGGTGAAGTACTGGAGGGCGGCCCCGAAACTCTCGTGAGGCAAGGCGCGAACGTCTACCTGGAGGCGTTCGAGGCCGAAGGTCACACTTGCCTTGTTCGGACCCTGGCCTAAAACCTCCTGCGTCTTAAGGTGGTTTACCAGTCGGTCGAGAGCCTTTGCGGCGTCCGGACCCGTGACAAGAAGGTCGAGATCGCCAACGGTTTCGCGGCCCCGGCGGAGACTGCCGGCAGCTTCGACCTGGTCGATCCCGGGAAGCGCGCGGAACTCCGCAGAAAGCTCATCGGCAATCTTCCGCGCGAAGCTGAGCAGGAAGCGTCCGGCGCTCTTCCGGTAAGCCTCGATAGAACGAAGCACTTTGTCCTCGAGCTTTGCGCCCATACGAGGCAGATCGCGAAGCTTGTGTTCGCGACAAATACGCTCGAGGTCGTCAACGGTTTTGACATTGTAATGCTCGTACAGGAGCGCAATGCTTTTCGGACCGAGCCCTTGAATTTTGAGCAGCTCGAGAGCCGACGCCGGATACTTCGCGAGCATCTGATCGCGGCGCTCGAACGATCCGCGCTGGCAAATCTCGGCGAGCACGAATGCCAGGCCCTTGCCGATTCCAGGGATGTCCGTTACTTTGCGGCCGGGGTTGCAGACGATATCCGCGACGCGCTCGGGATGGCTGGCGATGGCCGCTGCTGCGTTGCGATAGCTTCGGATGCGGAAACCATCTTCTCCCGCTACTTCCATCAGATCGGCCGTTTCTCCGAAAAGGCGAGCGATTTCCTTGTTTTCCATGTGTCTAGCGGGCAACACGTTGGGCAGAGCGGGGTGCGAATGGGGAAGGCTCGACGTGAACGAGGACATCGGCGACCCACGACAAGCGATCTTTGATGGCAAAGCGCACTTCTGTCGCAATTTCGTGCGATTGCCGAACCGTCATGTTGGGGTCGACTTCGAGATGCAGGTCGACGTGATACTTCAATCCCGTGCGCCTGGCGAAACATTTTTCAATGCCGAGAGCGCCGGGAACACTGAGTGCTGCGTTTCGAACCTCGGCCATCTTCTTCGCTTCCGGCATTGTGTCAACCAGCTGGTCTACAGTATTCCGAACCACTCTTACGGACAGGAACAAGATGATGACACCAATGATGATGGCGCCGACCTTATCGGATGCTCCGAAGCGAAATGGGTCGATCAAAGTGAGGAGTACGGCAACCAGAGCGACGGAGGTGGACAGAAGATCGGTGATATCGTGCCACGCATCGGCCTGAAGAGATACGCTTTCGATACGCCGTCCAATGCGAAGTTTGAAGGCAGCCAGGCCCACTTTCACGATGATGGAAGCGAAAAGGGGGTAAAGGGCCCAGCCCGCCAGCGCACTTCTCGACCCGAACGAGTTGATGCCGTGCCATAAGATCGCCGCGCCCGCAAGCAGAAGCATAGCCCCGATGGCCAATCCGGAGAGCGTCTCGTAACGCCCGTGCCCATACGGGTGATCTTCATCGGGTGGTTTGCTCGCAAGCCATAAGCCGGCGAAGACGATGCTCGAAGAGAGCACGTCTCCGGCGGCTTCGAGGCCGTCCGACAAAACGGAGGAAGAACCTGCTCGAATTCCGACGAGGACCTTGGCCAATGCGAGCGAAAAGCCAAGAACAATGCTGAGCAGAACGATGCGCCGGCCCAGAGATTCCGCTTTATTTCGGACAACTGGGGTCGCGGCGGCGGCGAGCATACGATTCGAGGATAACGCGGGCGAACAGCCGTGGCCTAAAGGCTATCGGGCGGTCCAGCCACCGTCGATGAGCATGACATGCCCTGAGATCAAGGACGCCGCCGGCGAGGCAAGAAACACTACGGCGCCGGCAACTTCCATTGGTTCACCAATTCGATGAAGAGCGGCAATACGCTCGACTACATCTGCGCGAAACTCGGGATCGGCAAGCGCCGGAGCGGTTCCCGGGGTGCTGATGAAAGTCGGCGCAACTGCATTCACGCGGATGTTGTACTTGCCCCATTCGACGGCTAAGCATTTGGTGAGGTGTGCAATTCCTGCTTTGGTCATACAGTAGACCGATTCGCCGGGCAGCGCGGCAAATCCTGCCTGGGAACTCATGTTGATAATGCATCCGCTGTTCTGACGAATCATGACGCGCCCGGCGGCCTGCGATGCGAAGAAGGTGCCTTTGAGGTTGATCGCGAGCGTGCGGTCGAAGTCGTCTTCGCGTACGTTCTCCGCCAGGTTGACCGGCGCGATGCCCGTGTTGTTGACCAGAATGTCGATGCGACCGAAATGCGCAACTGTCTTTTCGATTCCCCAGTTGATCTGATCGAGGCTGGTCATGTCCATTTGCAACGGAAGGGATTCGCTCCCGAGTGCTTCGATTTCGCCGGTTAGATTGCCATGCGCATTGGTATCGCGCAAGCCTAATGCGACCTTTGCTCCGGCGTGAGCAAGCGCAAGCGAGATAGCGCGGCCTAAGCCGCGGGCGGCTCCGGTCACGAGAGCGATTTGGCCTGTTAGATCGAATCGGGGGAAGTCGGGCATGATGACATTGGACAGCGCAACCTAAGTTCAGACGGTTCTATTTCGATTGGCGAACAGGCCCGCGAAGTTGTCGCGATAGCGCAGGTAAACGAAAATCCACAAGACTGCGACCAGGATAGCTAGCGGCAGACCCGAGGGGGCCATGGTGATGTGAAATAGGAGAATGTTGACAATAACGGGAGCGAGAAGGGTGAGGGCCATCGGGATATATTGCCCGAGTAGCAGGAGAATGCCCGCGACGAATTGCACGGCAAAAACGAATAATACATAGCGCGACTCGGAAAGCACGGTCAGATACGTTCCAGCTAATCCGGGGGACGGAGGCATGGGCAGGAAATGGAGGAAGCCATTCAAGCCAAACACGAGAAAAATGAACCCCATCAGGTAGCGTGCGATTCGTGATGCGATTTTCATTGTTGCTCTTCTATTCGCGAGTAGTACCTCGACCCAGCGATCATGAGAACGCAGTGTATCAGCACTCAGCTTGCAAAATCTTTGAACTTATCCTGAATTGTTCAGAGCAGTTTAATGCTGGAGGTATTTACGGGAATTACAAGAAGGCAACCATTTGAACAAGGCCCATCCCAGATTTGCGTTTGGACCTGCGCTCGCGGCCCCAGTTCGTGTTAAGGCTAGAAGGCTTCGGCGAGCGCCCGATAGCCAGAGCAGGTAGAAAATCCGTGTTATCATCGGATTGTTCTCACCTGCGGCTGCGTCTTATTGAATATCCTTCCTTTCGCTCTGGCTGCTTGTATGACAACAGACAGCTAGGAGTCTAAATGACAAACGTATTTGTTGGGAACCTTAGTTTCCAGACAACTCAAGACGATCTGAATTCTGCTTTTTCTCAATATGGCGCGGTAGAGCGCGTAAACGTAGTAACCGATCGCATGACGGGCCAATCTCGTGGTTTTGCCTTCGTTGAAATGACGAGCCGCCCGGAAGCGGAAACGGCAATCTCCGCTTTGAATGGCGCCGACCTCCATGGCCGTACCCTCAACGTGAACGAGGCACGGCCGAAGACAGAAGGATCGGGTGGTGGGTATGGCGACCGTTCTGGTGGCGGTGGCGTTTACAAGAAGTCCCGCTGGTAGTAGATTGAATTCTTCCGGAAGCCAACACTTATGTCGCGGTTTCCTTTCGCTTCGGCGTTAATTTTAATGGAGGTTCAGTGGCAGCTCGAGGGTCATTCCAGAAACGAAAGAAAGAAGCAGAGCGTCGCGAGAAGCGACAGGTGAAGTTAGACCGGCGTCAAGGGCGCCAGCCTGTTGGATCTGCTCCTAACGGAGCGGCGACCGATGACGAAAATGCATTGAATGCGGAAAACGCTAGTCTTCCCGGAGATCCTGTAGCACCCGTCACCGAAGACACTATATCCCCTCTAGGACCGCCCGCCGAAGAGGCCCGCTAAAGCCCCAGATTCGGAATTAGTACTCCCAAAAGCCCTGCCGAATGGCAGGGCTTTTGGTTCCGACAAAAAGTGGCGGAAGAACTCGAGAGATCGCTAGTTCTCGCCTATGATTGTCACGTTGGCTCCCCACATGGTGCGAGCCGCCGAGGTGGCGTCAGCTCCCCACATAGTCTGGGTTCCCCACATGGTGCGAGCCGCCGAGGTCGTAGAAGTACCCCACATTGTTCGGCTGTCCCAAATTGCCTGATTACCGGAGAGTACCGAAGTACCCCACATCGTCTGGGTTCCCCACATAGTTTGCGTGCCCCACATGGTTCGATCCGCCCATAAAGAAGTTGGATCGAAGGTTAACAAAACATCGCCCGAAGTTGGATCCAACTGCGCGATTGGGGAGATGGCAGTCCCGGAAGTGGGCGGATTATTGACCAGAGTTAGAGCAGAACCCAAGTCGAGATAACCGGCGCCCACTGTGAACAGGTCATAGTAGTCGGTAAAGATCTGACCGGTTGTAGGGTCGGTAACGGAACTTGAGCCAGGGAATGCCTTAGACGCAGTCTGCATCAGAATAGCTTTAATTTGATCTGGAGTGAGGTTGGGATTGGCTTGTAGAAGGTCGGCCGCCGCGGCACTAACCACGGGCGTGGCCATGCTTGTGCCGCTCAAAATAAAGTAGCTGCTCGGACCTGGTTTCGGTTTGCCGGTGCTACTGCTCTGGTAATAGCTTTGGGTCACAATGTTTGCCGGGTTTTGCTGTGCCAAAGTGCTTCCCGGGACAAGCAGGGAGACGATTTGATTCCCAGGAGCCAAGATATCCGGCTTCACAACGTGATCGACAGCTGTCGGTCCTTTGGAACTGTAACTAGCGATCAGGTCATCGGCACGCGTGTACGTACCTTCCGTCTTCATCGCGCCCACCGTGATGACGTAGGGATCGTTGCCGGGGGCGTTGATGGTTCCGTACCCTTGTTCACCGTAGGTATTATCGCGGCCATCATTGCCCGCAGCCGCAACAACCACGATTCCGGCGCGCCAGGCAGCTTCCACCGCTTGGCAGAGCGGATCAAGCGTGTAGCTCTCCATTACCGGCCTGCCGACGGACAGGTTAATCACACGAATGTTGTAGATATTCTTCAGAGCGATAGCTGATTCGACAGCCAGGATTACATTGCTGTCCGAACCCTGACCGTTTGAGTCGAGCACTTTAAGATCGACGATGTTGGCCCCAGGCGCTATACCCAGGAATGTTCGGTTACAGTTGGTGCAGCTCGAGGCAGCGCCATTCGAAGCGATGATGCCGGCCACATGCTGTCCGTGACCGAAGTTATCCGGAGCGGGCATGCTTACAACGGGTGCGTTCGGCGCAAGCGGCCCGGACAGGCTGGATAGGAATGAGCTGGCAGCCGCAGCCGCGGGCGGTTGGGTAAAATCGTAGCTGTACACCGGCTTTTTAGCCGAGCCGAGGTTCGGATCTGCATTCACGCCGCTGTCGATAACGGCTATCCCAATATTGAAACCTGTTAGCCCGGCGCTCCAGGCAGCATTAGCATTGATCGCTGCAGCCGTGTTGTCCAGCTTGGCGGCGATCGGACGATCAGGAGAGATAAAGGCGACTTCAGGATCGTTCGCAAGACTGCTAAGCGAAGATGCCGGTATCTGGTACAGGCCAGCTTTGATGTGGTGCATATGCGCTGTTGTAGATCCCCCCAGCGCTGTGATCTTATTGTCGTGAGCAGCAGTAGGATCGTGCAGCCATTGAATGATGACAGGTACGTTCGACTGCGGATCAGTGGTTGAAAGCTCTTTGGCGAGCTTAGGGTTTAGCGAAGCTGCCGGAGAGGCAAGAGCCGCTATAAATAGGGATGAAATGAGTTTTTTCAAAAGAGTCTCCAAATGCGCTTCGAGGAGAATCCGTTTCCCTATTAGAGTTTCCGGAACTCTTCGATCATGGGACTTATCGGCACTTTCCAAAACCCCATTAGAGATGTCGGCTTTATCTGATGGCCAATTTGCGGGAGACAAGCTACCGGGCGAAGTCAATGTAACCGCGTTGCGGATCCGTATCGAGTAAGCGGACGTGAATCCGATCACCAACGTCCACACCGGCCTCGCCTCGCATCAGACGCCCGTCCACAGGTGGATCGAGCGCTCGCACGAAGACGCCTTTAGGTGTTACGCCCGTAACTATCGCATCAAACGTTTGTCCACTGCGATGTTCAAGCGCGACTGCTGCAACACGCTTAGTCATTGTCCGTTCTACTTTGCGCGCAGCATCTTCCCTGAGCGTGCAGGTACGAGCAATGTTTGCGAGTTCGTCGTCCGTGTAAGGCGGTTTCCCGCCAGCAAGAGAAGCTTTGATCAGGCGCTGAGTAACGAGATCGGCGAACCTTCGATTCGGCGCGGTCGAATGTGTGTAGTCTTGCGCAGCGAGCCCGAAGTGGCCCTCGGTAGATTCACCCGCCCGGGCCAGGACGTACTCGCCGGGACCGAGCAGCTTGATGACCGCCAACGATAGATCGGCATAACGCACCGGATCCTTTTCTTTCTGCTGTTTCAAAAAGAGAGCCAAGGCAGCGGAATCAGGCTGATCAGGGAGGGTAATTCCGTAGCTTGCCGCAAGTTGCACGATACGCGGCCATCTCTCGGGTGCTTTAACGACCCGACGTATATTGGATTCGCCTTTGGCCGCCAGGGTCCGCGCCATCACCTCATTCGCTGCGATCATGAAGTCTTCGATCAGGTTGCTCGCTCGATTTCTGTCGCGACGGACGATACCCTTAACCTCGCCGTCGACAACGATGGAGCTGGCCTCCGTGCGATCGAAGTTCAAAGCTCCGAGCCGCTGCCGTTGATCGCGCAACAGAGCGGCCGCTTCGTCCTGAACATACAGTTGCGCCTGCAGTTCCTTCGAGGCTGCAAGATAAGGGAGCGCGGCCCCGGCTCCTTCGAGCCAAGGGCCAATCGCTTCGTAAGAGAGCTGAGCTTTGTTCCGAACCAGCGCGCGATACACGTCGGATGATGCAATAACTCCACCGGAGGAGATGACCATCTCGATAACAATCGCGAGGCGATCCTGGTTCTCATTGAGCGAAGTCAGGTCGGTGGAAATTTGAACCGGCAACATCGGAAAAACAGCGACCGGTGTATAGACACTCGTAGTCTGTGAGGCGGCATGGCGATCGAGCGCCGAACCGAGCGAGACGGCTGAGTCCACGTCCGCGATGGCGACGAGGATCTGGACATCATTGCCGACTCGTTCGGCGACTTCTATCTGATCGAGATCGCGTGAGCTCGCGTTGTCGATCGACGACCACAGGAGATCGCGCATGTCCCGGATAGCTGTGCCCGGATGCACGACTTCCCGGGCGCGCAGGGCTGTTATCTGGTCATCGGTTCCAGCTGGGAAATCCGGATCGAAACCGTTTTCCACCATCTCTGCGCGGGCACTTGCTACCAGGTCAAAACTGGGCCTTACCATCGATGGCAGGCTAGCATGGTGGAACGACGGCTACTTTTTATGATGCAAACGACGCGAGACGTCGGGCCAAAACTCGACAAGTAGCGCTCCGATAGAGCCCTCGGCTGTTACCGTAAACGCGCGCTCGAACGTAAGGCCGGCACCGCGGTCGGTAGAAGGATAGTAGAGATTGGCTATACCGCCGGATACAACGTTGCCCAGTATATTCGAATAATTTGGCTGCCACTTACCGTTATCGCCCTTGGCCCGTACTGTGCTTTCTATGGCGTACCATAATCGGGCTTTCTTGGGCCCGACTCCCATGCGGAAATAGCGAGGATCCTGATGCAAGAGAATGGGAAAAATAGCGTTTCCCCAAAGCGCACCGTCGAAGGTGTCTGCGTACGATGCTCCCCAGCGCTTAAAATATCCCTCGGCTCCCTGATGATAGCCAGGGTAGTCGTTCTCCAACTGGCTTATGCCGGCATCGGCGGCAGCAACCGCGAAAGTAACCGGGTCAAGCCCGCTGTGAAGCACCAGCTCAAACTTCTGTTTAGGCGTTAGTGCGACGGCATCGGATATGTAGGATGTATTGAAGTTGGGGAAGATCCCAAGGATGCGCTGGTGCTCCTGCCGCTTAAGCTGTTCTGCGGCCCGCTCCTGCTCGGTAGTTGGCGGCAGCTGTCCAGGCTGCTGCGGCCTCGCTGATTGCGCGGTATCGGCCGGAGTCGCCTGTTCCTGGGCACAAGTCTCGCCCGCAAGTAAAAAGAAACAAGAAACAAAAATTAAGATTAGGGAGCTTGAAAACTTAGGTGAATGCAAAAGTGAAGGTTACCGTATTCCTTTAGCTTACCGTTCTGAACCAACAGGGCTGCCGCAACGTTTAGGCGTACGTTTCTGATTTCAGGTTACGTTCATAATCGTATGGTTTTGTATGTCTCGAAAACCATACGCATACGTTGCCCACCGTTCGGCAACATATAAAAACGTGATAGTTTCAGGTTGTCCATGGCTATAAAATCTTCGACCTTACCGAGTCCAGCAACACCGCTCACCACAAACAAACACCTCCTGCGATGGGTCGAGAAGATGGCAGATCTTACCAAACCGGCCGCCATACATTGGGTTGATGGCTCAAAACAAGAGTACGATTCACTTTGCGCGGAGATGGTCAAAGCGGGAACTTTCATCGAGCTGAATGAGAATCTCTGGCCTGGCTGTTATCTGGCGCGATCCGATGCGAGCGATGTAGCGCGTGTCGAAAATCGGACTTTCATCTGTTCTCTGTCTAAAGAGAATGCGGGCCCTACCAACAATTGGGTCGATCCGTTCGAGATGCGACACAAGCTGAAAAGCCTGTTTCGGGGCTGCATGCGCGGACGAACGATGTATGTTTTGCCTTTTAGCATGGGTCCGATCGAATCCCCCATGTCTCGACTTGGCGTAGAGTTGACCGACTCACCTTATGTCGTGGTGAACATGCGGATCATGGCACGAATCGGCATCGACGTTTTCAGAGAGATCGACAAGGACATTAAGCGTGTTGTGCCTTGTATGCATACCGTGGGCGCGCCGCTCGCGCCTGGCGCACAGGATGTTCCCTGGCCTTGCAACCCCGATAAGTACATCGTTCACTTTCCCGAAACCCGCGAGATCTGGTCATACGGCTCCGGCTACGGCGGGAATGCATTGCTTGGCAAGAAGTGCTTCGCGCTGCGCATAGCGTCCAATATCGCGCGCGACGAAGGTTGGATGGCCGAGCACATGCTGATTCTCGGGGTCGAGGACCCGCAGGGTGAAAAGACCTACGTGGCCGCAGCTTTTCCGAGCGCCTGCGGGAAAACCAATTTTGCCATGCTGATTCCGCCGGAAGGTTTTGAAGGCTGGAAAGTTTGGACCGTGGGAGACGATATCGCCTGGATCCGGCCGGACGAGACCGGGCACCTGCGAGCAATCAACCCGGAAGCCGGATTTTTCGGTGTCGCCCCCGGGACCTCCCCCAAAACGAACCCCAACGCGATTGCTGCACTATCGCGCAATACGATCTTTACCAACGTCGCGCTGACTCCCGACGGCGGCGTCTGGTGGGAAGGTTTGACCGACGAGCCCCCGGCTGAGTGCATCGATTGGCAAGGCCAGCGCTGGACACCGCAGATCGCGAAAGAAACAGGACGAAAGGCCGCCCATCCTAATTCCCGCTTCACCGCTCCGGCTTCCCAGTGCCCCTGCATAGACCCGGACTGGACAAATCCAAACGGTGTACCTATTAGCGCGTTCATCTTCGGAGGACGACGGGGCCAGACGATTCCGCTGGTCTATCAGGCGTTCAATTGGAGCGCGGGCGTTTATATGGGAGCAACTATGGGTTCGGAGACAACCGCCGCGGCTGCTGGGGCGGTAGGCAAGGTCCGCCGCGATCCTATGGCGATGTTGCCTTTTTGCGGATATCACATGGGAGACTATTTTCGGCATTGGCTCAGAATGCAGCGAGAGCTCAGCTCTACTCCGAAGATCTTTCATGTGAATTGGTTTCGGAAAGACGAGCACGGACGATTTTTGTGGCCTGGGTTTAGCCAAAACATGCGAGTACTGCGCTGGATCGTGGACCGGGCGCACGGCCGTATTGCCGGCAAAGAAACCCCGATTGGCTGGATGCCGCGCTACGAAGACATTTGCTGGGATGGGCTGGACTTTTCGAAAGCAAGATTTGAAGAACTGCAAGAGTTCGATCGTTCTGCGTGGCGCGCTGAGGTGATCGGGCACGAGGAACTTTTCCTCGAATTGCACGACCACCTCCCGCCGGAGATGATCTACGAACGTGAACTATTTATTTGCCGGCTTTGATAAGAAAGCTGGCTGCTATTCCGGGCCATCTCTTTCCCGGTCGGCAGATCTGACATGCCTTTCGAACCATTCCACTTTCAGACACGCATCCGCTTCATAGACACCGACGCTAGCGGCCGCATTCACTATACGGCCATGTTCCGCTACTTCGAGTCGGCCGAGATCGAGTTTATGCGTTCTTTTGGTCTGACATATCTAGGCAATGATTTTACGTTCCCGCGGGTGCATGTTGAATGCGATTTTCAGCAGGCCATGCAACATGATGACCTCATCGATATTGAAGTATGCTTAACGAAGCTTGGAAGATCCTCCATTCGTCTCGAATTTCGAACGAAGAAGGACGACCGGTTAGCTGCTGCGGGAGCTGTCGTGATTGCCTGCATGGATAAGAAAACTCAGCGTGCGATAGCGATTCCGGAGGAGCTTCGAAGCAGGTTGCAGGGAGCACTGCGAAGCACCTGAAGCTCCGACGAGGAGGTTTGCATGTCCACCGAAACGTCCCTTTTGCAGTCGAGGGGCGGCGCGTTTATTGTCGAAGATTCGAATCCCGAAGATGTTTTCACCGCCGAAGACTTGAGCCCGGAGCACCTGGCGATCGCGAAGGCGGCAGACGAGTTTTTCGTTCGGGAAATCCAGCCGAATCTTGATGGCATTCTTCGACAAGAACCAGGCGTAGCTGCCGGTGTGTTGCGGAAATCGGCCGAAGCGGGACTAACGGGAGTTACGATCCCAGAACGATTCGGCGGCCTGGAACTCGATCTCATTTCGGCCCTATTGGTGGCAGAGAAACTGGGGCGCGACGGCTCATACGCGGCATGGCACGGAGCTCATACGGGAATTGGGACCCTTCCCGTACTCTATTTCGGAACCGAAGAGCAGAAGCAGCGCTATCTGCCAAAGCTTGCCAGCGCCGAGTGGATCGCGGCGTACGCGTTGACTGAGCCTCAGGCCGGATCGGATGCCTTGGCGGCACGTACGCGGGCTGATCTTTCCCCGGATGGCAAGCACTACATCCTGAACGGCCAGAAGATGTGGATTACGAACGGCGGCGCGGCGGATCTGTTCACCGTTTTCGCGAAAGTGAATGGGCGCGATTTTACCGCTTTCCTGGTAGAGCGAGCGTTTGGGGGAGTTCGTAGCGGGGCCGAAGAAAGAAAGATGGGGATCAAGGGAAGCTCTACGACCGCCATCTTCTTCGAGAATGTTCCAGTCCCGGTTGATAACGTTTTGGGTGAAATCGGGCGCGGACATGTTATAGCGTTCAATATTTTGAATATCGGCCGGCTCAAGCTAGGAGTATTGGCTATTGGTGGCGCTAAGGATGTTCTTGCCTTAAGCCTGAAGTACGCGAAGGAGCGGAAAGCGTTTGGATCGGCAATAGCTGAGTTCGGGGCGATCCAGCACAAGCTGGCGGAGATGGCGATTCGAATCTTTGCGGCCGAGTCGATGGCATGGCGAGTAGTTGGATGCATAGAGAGGCAGCTGGATGGATTGTCGCCGGAACAGTCGCATTCAGGCCCGATGTTGAAGACGCTTGAAGAGTATGCGATTGAATGCTCTCTTATTAAGGTCTACGGTTCCGAGGTGCTCGATTTCGCCGCGGACGAGGGGGTTCAGATTCATGGTGGATATGGTTTTCACCAGGATTATGCAGTGGAAAAGGCCTATCGTGACTCGCGAATCAATCGCATCTTCGAAGGAACCAATGAAATTAACCGGCTGCTAATAAGCGGAATGCTCTTGAAGCGGGCCGCGCGCGGGCAGCTTCCGCTTTTCGAAGCGGCTCGGGCTTTGATGAAAAAGATTTCGGCCGGAACAATTGGGACGAACGTGACGACGAGGACCGGCGGCTTGTACGTAACGGGAAGGATATCGCGTTACTCACGCTTTCGCTTGCTAATGAGCCGTTTAAAGAAAATTTGGAAAAGCAGCAGGAAGTCCTCATGGATGTCGCAGACATTCTCCTCGAAGTTTATGCGATGGAATCTAGCCTTCTGCGCGCTGCGCAAGCTGATTGAAGCCGGAAAAACAACGATAGCGGCGGACATATGCGCGGTCTTTCTGCGCGATGCGATAGCCCGAATCGAGACATCGGCGAGGAACATTCTAGGCGCATGCTCTCCGCTGGAGATGATTCGGATGCACATGTCGACCCTTCGCAAACTAGCGGCCTATGACCCAGTCGACGGAGTAACATTTCGGCGAAGGATCGCGACGCACTTGCTGGCCCGAGAACGTTACGCGGTCTAACGGAACTCGGTCATGAATATACCGCTTAGCTCCCATCCGCTGCTTGTATCGAGCTGTCGACCTCTACCCGAGGAAAGAAGGCGTGATATCGGGTCAAAGCCGTTACACTTACGCGCAATTTGGCGAAAGATGCGAGCGGCTTGCAGGAGGGTTACTGGCCGAGGGCGTTCGTCGCGGCGATCGCGTTGCATTTCTTAGCTTCAATAACAACCAATTGCTGGAGGGTTATTACGGGCCGCCTTTGATTCGCGCCATTGCTATGCCGCTGAATGTGCGGCTGACAGCCGGCGAGCTAGCTCAGATACTCCGTCACGCGGAGCCACGAATCTTGATCTTCGAAAATGACTTCGCTCCGATGGTGAGTGAATTCAGAAGATCCTGCCCGAGCATTCAGTGTTACGTCGCGATCGACGGGGGCGGCTCCTCTGCGGATCTTAGTTACGAAGAGCTCCTCGCACGGAAGCGACTGGAGCGGCCCGATGTGTTTTCGTTCGATGAGAACGAAATAGCGGAGCTCTTCTATACGAGCGGAAGTACAGGCACGCCGAAAGGTGTGGCACTTTCGCATCGAACGCTCTATTTGCATGCTTTGGCGGTAACGGGGAGCATCACACAGAATGACCGCTTTGTAGAATTGCACACCATTCCGCTCTTTCATGCAAATGGGTGGGGTCGCCCCCAAACTGCAACCATGAACGGAGCGAAACAAGTAATGGTCAGGCGCTTTGAACCGGCACATGTTTTGCGCCTGATCGAAGAGGAGAGGGCGACCGGCATGTCGCTTGTACCCGTCATGTGCAGTGCGCTTCTGAACTGCCCGGATATAGAGCGATTCGACGTTTCCAGTTTGCAAGAGATACACATAGGCGGTGCAGCTGCGTCACCACAGTTGATCGGGCGCATGGAGAAAGCATTCGGCTGCAACGTAATGGCCGGTTATGGAATGACGGAGACGGCCCCTGTAGCGACGTGCGCGCACACGAAGGGAACAATCTGCTATGCGAGCGAGGAAGATCGTTTGCGGCATATGGCGATGGCTGGATGGCCAATACTTGGGAACGAGATTCGCGTCGTGAATGACAGCATGAGCGACGTTCCGCGAGATATGAGCAGCATCGGGGAAGTGGTCATTCGTGGAGACAACGTGATGGACGGCTATTTCCGTGACGAGGCCGCCACGAAGGCTACGATTACGAACGGCTGGCTCCGGACCGGCGATATGGCCGTGTGGGACGAAGAAAATTATATTCATATCGTCGACCGTCGGAAGGACATCATCATTAGCGGCGGTGAGAACATCTCTTCTATCGAAATTGAGAACGCCATCCTGACGCATCCTTCTGTGCTGGAGTGCGCGGTGGTAGCGGCGCCGGATGCGAGGTGGGGTGAAATTCCCGTTGCGATTATCGCGCTCAAGCCAAAACAACTTTTGATTCACGACGAAATACTTGCGCATTTAGAGACACGCCTGGCGAGGTTCAAACTGCCTCGATTGATTGAGTTCGTAAATGAACCGCTGCCTAAGACGGGTACCGGAAAGATTCTCAAACGCGATCTGCGGGAGCCCTTTTGGGCGGGCAAGGAAAGACGGGTTCAGGGATTATAAGATTCGGGCGCAGTGCTGGAAGTTACTGGAAGCTTTTCGTCCAGGTAGAGGAGGTAAAAAGCGATCAGCTTGTATGCAGCGTAGTAGTTATCTCGATTGATCGCAGAGATCCTATCTTCGGGAGTGTGAAGGAGCCGGAAGTTCTGGGGCGTTAACGAGTGAATGGAGGCCACCGGTATTTTCTGAGAGAAGAAAGGATGCGTATCGTCATCGCCCACGCTATCGACATTCACGCCGGCAAGATCGGTATGCGTTGCTGCTGCGACCTCGGCAAGATACTTGAGCAAAGTTGGATTCGTTCGATGGACCCAGACCTTCGGAGTAGCTACACCTAGACATTCGAGGTTGATGAAGGCTTGCGTGCGGTCTCGCTCCTCAGGAGTCATTGCTTTTACATAAGCCGACGACCCCAGCAGGCCACCCTCTTCGCCACTGAATGCGATGAACCGAAACGTGTGCTTTCGTCCTTGTTCATGGAGATTTTGGTATAGGGATGAGAGAAGTGCTGTGCCACTCCAATCATCGACAATGCCGGTGCCACGATCTATAAAGTCGGAGTGAGCACCTACGATTATCGTTTGCCTTGCTTCTCCCGGGAGCTCACAAATTAAGTTTGCTCGTTTTGAAAATTTCTGCTCCTGAACGGCGCAACCAACTTTCTCAAAAAGTTTGCTGGCGGCATTTTGGCGATCTTTGTTGCGGACCAGCCCTGTTTCCAAACGTTGCTGTATGACTGCAGGTGGAACGAGCTCGACAGCCAGTCGTTGCGCTAAGCCAACGCGACTTACTATGACTGTTGCACCGAGAATACAAAAGGTTTTTTGTATTGAGCTGATCGCCGCGAACATCGATTTCGGGAGCACCTTAGTTTCAGTGGCGATGAGGCCAATCAAATCTCAGCTGACGGATGAGACCCTATTCTTTTTCCTGATCGAGCGATGCGAAGCTCTCACCTTGTGCTGCGAGGCGCGTCAGAAGCGGAGCTGGCGACCAAAGATCGGAGCCATGTTGGAACTCAAACTCTTCTATGCGCTTCAGCACGTTCGCTAAACCGACGGTATCGGCGTAAAACATCGGGCCTCCTCGCCATGCTGGGAAACCGTAGCCGTACAGGTACGTGATATCGATATCGACGGAGCGAAGTGCGATGCCTTCATCTAGGATGCGCGCTCCTTCGTTTACGAGCGCGTAGATGCAGCGGTCGACGATCTCGGTGTCCGGAATCTCTCGGCGGTTGATGCCTGCTTCTTTTGCAGTACGCTCGATGAGCGCCGCGGTTTCCGGGTCTGGCGACGGGTTCCGGTTCGCATCATACATCGACCATCCGCGGCCGGATTTTTGTCCGAAGCGCTTTTGCTGGCAGAGAATATCCTGGACCAGTGGCTTGCGGACGCCCGGCTTTTCGAAGCGCTCAAACTCTTTGCGGATCGCGCAAGATACATCGAGACCGGTGAGGTCGTCCATCGCAAGAGGGCCCATAGCCATGCCGAAATCGTAAAGGGCCTGGTTCACTTGCTCGACGGTTGCGCCTTCTTCGACGAGGAAATGCGCCTCACGCAGGTAAGGAGCGATCATCCGATTGCCGATGAAGCCGCGGCAGTTGCCCGCCAGCACGGCGACTTTGCCGAGTTTCTTGCCGAGTGCCATGGAGGTTGCAATCACTTCGTTGCTTGTCTCTTTCCCACGGACGACTTCGAGCAGGCGCATAACGTTTGCAGGACTGAAAAAGTGGTTTCCGATGACGGAAGCAGGGCGGCTGGTTGCGGACGCAATTTCGTCGATGTCGAGACTGGAGGTGTTCGAGGCTAGAATGCAGGATGAGCTTGCCACCCGGTCGAGTTCGGCGAAGACCTGCTTTTTCACTGCCATGCTCTCGAAGACTGCTTCGACGATGATGTCGACTTCGCCGAACCCTCGATAGTCGAGTTGCGGAGTGATGCGGGCCAAGCGTTCATCCATGGCCTGTTGCGAAAGACGGCCTTTGGCGACCGTTTTGGCATAGTTGTTGCGGATCGTCACCATGCCACGATCGAGTGCTTCCTGCGCTGTCTCTTTGACAATCACCGGGATGCCGGCGTTTGCATAGGTCATAGCGATACCGCCACCCATGGTTCCTGCACCCACAATGGCGGCTCGTTTAATTTCGACCGGTTTCGTAGCCTTGGGGATGCCGGGGATTTTTGCAACGGCTCGTTCCCCGAAGAAGGCGTGAATCAGCGCTTTCGATTGCGTGGAGTAGAGACATTCGTCGAAGAGCTCGGTTTCTCGCTGGCAACCTTCTTCGAACGGCAGTTGGGTGGCCGCTTCAACCGCGTCGATGGCAGCAAGGGGCGCCATGAGGCCGCGAGCGCGTTTACGGGCCTGCTCGCGGGCGGCAACGAAGATCTCGGGGTGTGCTGGGGTCAGCTTTTCAGTACGGTCTCGGGTTTTCGGCGCAGGGCCGGACGCGATCCCGCGCGCAAAGGCGATCGCGCCTGTCAATAAATCGCCCTCGATAAGCCGGTCTGCCAATCCGAGCGAAACGGCTTCGGCTGCTTTGATGGATTCTCCAACGGCGCACATCTCCAGAGCTTTCAGAACACCGACGAGCCGGGGAAGGCGCTGTGTGCCTCCGGCGCCTGGAATCAAGCCGAGTTTCACTTCAGGCTGACCGAGCTGCGCGCCGGGGGCAACCAGTCGATAGTGGCCGCACATCGCGACTTCGAGTCCGCCGCCCAAAGCCATACCGTGAATGGCGACGACGACGGGTTTGGGCGAGTCTTCGATAGCCTGAAGCGAGGGCAGAAGATTCAGACGGGGCCGGGCGCCCGAGACGATTTTGCCGAATTCGCGAATGTCGGCTCCGGCAATAAATGTTGAGCCCGCACCGATCAAAACGATCCCGCGAACCTTTGGATCTGAGGCAACGGATTGTATTGCCGATTGGATGCCCTCCGCAACGCCCGGGCTGAGCGCGTTTACGGGAGGGTTATCGACCGTGATGATTGCAACGTCATTGTCGAACGAGAGGCGGACCGGATCGGGCATAAAAGTCTCCTCTGTAGGTATATACTGTGGCTGCCCAGACAGTAAACCGGAACAGATGAGAGAAGCAGTTGTAGTGGCCAGTTCGCGAACCGGACTGGCAAAATCTTTTCGCGGATCGTTCAATATGACGCGACCGGAAGACTTGGCGGTGCACTGCTTGCAAGATGTCTTGCGAAAGGCGCCAGAGCTGGATCCGGCTGAGATCGAAGATGTCATTCTCGGGTGTGCGCAGCCGCACGGGATGCAAGGCATGAACATCGCGCGGCGTGTTGCGCTACTGGCGGGATTGCCGGCTTCGACGCCCGGTACCACGGTGAATCGATTTTGCTCTTCCGGGTTGCAGGCGATTGCTGTGGCGGCACACGAAATCCTGCACGAGGGCGCGCAGATCACGATCGGAGGCGGGGTTGAAAGCATTAGTCTAGTTCCGCGGGATGTGAACGCGCATCCCGAGCTCGCCAAAGAGAAGCCCGGACTACAGATGGAGATGGGTGTAACGGCCGAGATTGTTGCGAGGCGTTACGGCATAAGCAGGCAAGCTCAGGACGAATATTCGCTCCTTAGCCAGCAGCGTACGGCGCGCGCCCAGCAGGACGGGTTCTTCGCCGCCGAAATCGCGCCTATGCGGGTGACGATGTCGGTCCTGGACAAAAAGACCGGCGCGCCGGTGGGGACACAGGAAGTCTGCTGCGATCGGGATGAGTGTAACCGTCCGGATACGACGCTCGAAGGCCTCGCGGCGCTGAAGCCGGTCTTTGACACGCAGAGCGGGCTCGGGTCGGTTACGGCGGGGAATTCTTCGCAGCTTTCGGACGGAGCTTCGGTTACCTTACTGATGGAGCGGAAGCGGGCAGACGATCTCGGGATTCCGTATAGGCTGATCTATCGAGGGTTTGCGGTTGCTGGTTGTGAGCCGGACGAGATGGGTATCGGGCCGGTACTTGCCGTGCCGAAGCTTTTGGCGCGCCATGGGCTGCAAATCGGCCAAATCGATCTCTGGGAACTTAACGAGGCATTTGCGTCACAGGTCGTCTACTGCCGCGACAAGCTTGGCATCTCTGCCGAAAAATTGAACGTACACGGAGGCTCGATTTCGATCGGCCATCCTTTCGGCATGACCGGCTCCAGAATGGTTGGAACGCTGGCAAATGAGATAGCGCGCCGTGGCGGACGTTACGGCGTGGTGACAATGTGTGTTGGCGGCGGCCAAGGGGCAGCAGGCCTGTTCGAAGCTGTTCAGTAAACCGATAACCGCTAGTCGCCCGGGATTGAAGCGCGCCCGTATTGGTCGTCAGTGATCTCGTAGCGGGAACGTCCGCGGCGGTCGCGATTCGATCCAGGCCACTCGAGACGCAGGTCCTGACAAACTTCGTCGAGCATTTCCAGCGTGGTCGTGCGTTGTTCCATTGCAAAAGCCGTTACCAGCAGGTTGTCGCAGAGCAGATTGATGACGCGAGGAATGCCTTGCGAACGCCGATGCACCTCTTCGAGAACTTCGAGGGGAAACACGGCTTGGACGGGCATGCCGGCGCGTGCTAAGCGCGTCTCGATATAAGCAGCCACTTCTGCCAAGGTCAGTGGATTGAGCGAACAGCGAAGCACTATTCTCTGCTTAAGCTGGCGCAGATTGGGTGCATCCAGTTTACGGTCAAGCTCCGGCTGTCCCGAGAGAATAATCTGGAGGAGTTTACCGCCCCGGGTTTCCAGGTTGCCCAGTAAACGGATCTCTTCGAGAACGTCCCATTCGAGATTGTGGGCTTCGTCCACGATCAGCACGCAGGTGCGGTTGCGATTGGCCTGCTCGATCAGCAGGGTATTGAGCGCAAACAGCACGTCCGTTTTCGATTTCCGGTTGCACTTCAGATCGAAGTCGTAGGCCATCATCTCGAAAAACTGCTCGGGGGTCAGCCGCGAGTTGAAGATGAAGGCAAATTCAGTCCGTTGTGCATCGAGAATATCCCGGAGGCACTCGAGCATAGTCGTTTTACCCGTGCCTACTTCTCCCGTGAGAACAATGAAGCCCCGGCGGCTTCGAACGCCATACGTCAGATTGGCAAGTGCCTCTTCATGCTGGGGACTTCGGTAGAGAAACGCTGGATCGGGGCTGATGTTGAACGGGTTTTCGGAAAATCCAAAGTACGCGTTGTAGATCGCATTCTGCATCCGTTACTCCCGTTCAAAACAACGTGAGTGATCGAGAAGAGCATCCGCCCACAGTTGTCTCAGAGCTTTCATCATAATCACTCTTATCGGCAATTCGCGTTCCAACTTCATTAAATTTTACGCAGACGGTAAGTTGCCAGTTCTATTTTTCCAAACGAACTCGCACCCAGCCCGGTACTGAAGACGGTTGACCGCCCGTAAAGACGATCCGCCGAGTCTTAGGAAACGGAACATTCTCCCGTACTCCGTTGCCGATTGCGGGTACCGAACGCAGGAGGCGGCGATAAGCTTCGGACGAAGTGTCGAGGGAGGCCGATTTCGAAACGAACCCACCGCCCCAGCCCAGGGAAAGCAGGCACGTCAACGGCTCACTCCGGGCAGCCGTCAGCTCCGACTTGAGACGTTCCACAGCCGACCGCAAATTGTTAAGTGCTGAAACCTCAGCAAATTGCAGGTGAATGTCCAGCTGAGCCGCAGCATAATCGTTGGCCGCGTCGACAAACATTTTCGTCTCGGGCACCGAGCGCCAACCGAGGGCGCGCGTCAGCTCCCCGTTTTGCAGGAAGGTTCGTTCCTGCCAATTTCCAGAGAATGTTGTGCCAGGAGCCGCCATCTCGGCGAATACGGCTGTCGAGTCTCCGACCCGTTGTGGCGGAACACTGCCCCGGCCCGCGACCTTCCAGGCTAGCTGCGGCTTTCCCGCTTGGCGAGTATCGAGCGTAGCTGTGCGGATCAGATAAATCTTAAACGCCGATACAGGAACGGTTTGGCTGTCCGCGACAGTGAGGAGCCGGATTTGCGAAGCACCTGAGCTGACTTCCACAGGCTCAGCGACTCGCCGGGGCACCCGGTCACCTTCGAGCGACGAGGCAACTTTTTCGATGGTGGCGGGGGACCAGCGGGAAAAAACGAACCCAGTCCGCAGCGCACCTTTCAAGGCCGAGGCGGGGAGGTAAGGTCCGGCAGTTCCCGCCGCGAAGGTCGGAATAAAAAGCGACTCGGTAGGCGCTGTGTTCCAAATGGCGGTCGACTGCGCGTTCTCGAACGGAATACGTCGTTGAGAGAAGTTCTGGGCAAATCCGCCCCAGGACGCGAAATCGAGCCTGGTAGCCTTCTTCAATTGAGCCAGATAGCCTTCGAGACGCGGGCCACGGGAGAGCAGCTTGAAAATGCGCGGCTGGTCGAGCACGTTAATCTGGTCTTTCCAGACCATATAATCGACCGGCGAGAGTTCGCGACCGTCTCCCACGAGAAGCGGCGTAAGAGCCGTAACGCTATAACGCATCGTCTTGGGCTCCTGCTGGGGGCTCCTGAGGCTGTGCAGATTCCTCACTAGCCGTTTCGGGGACTGGCGGCTCAGACTGCGTCTCCGGATCGGGTTGGGCCTCTTCCGCAGGCTTAGCCTCTTCTTCGGGTGCCGGCTCCTCGTTTTCAACCCCCGCCGCCGGAGTGTTGCACGGAGGCTCGACGAAATCTTCCTCACTCCGCGGTTCTTCGACGGCACGAACCGCAGATTGCACTTCTTCCGGCGTCTTTGCGGCAAGTACCGGGAATTCGAGCGCCAGCGCCAAACCGGAACGATACACAGGGTGTTCGAAGCCGTCCGGCGCTACATCCACCGCAGTTCCTGAAGGTTCCCCGGCGGCAACTAACACAGAGCCTTCGTTCACCATCCGGACCAACTTCTTCGAAACCCCGCTTCTGGCACCGCTTTCAACTCGTCCGGCGCGAACAGCGATTTCGTAGTCACCCTTGCTCCAATCGACCCGGTCTTTCAAGGAAGGCGAATAAAGGGATAGCAGCCAGAAGCTCGAATTTCCGTTCGATTCCTCTCGCGCCGAGCCATTGCGGCCTTCCTGCCCCACCTTCGGCAAAAGCAAGCCGGGCCACCTGCCGCGCTGAAATTCCGGAGCATGGGTTTGACCCCACCCGCTGGTGCGTCTGCCGCCGAAACCGGTATCCCCAAGCAGTCGAAAGGCCGCTTCGATCCGTTCGTTCCAGGCGCTTTCGGCAGCAGAATCTCTGTAACGGGCAAGTGTCCAAAGTCCGGATCCGGGCTCGAACTCGACACACGCTGTAGAAATGGTAGATGGTGAGGTTCCGTCGAGGCGATCGACGGCCGCGCTCCTTCGGAAAACAGTTCGAAACGGGCTGGCACTCGGGCGGTCGCGGCGTAACAAACAACCGCTCTCTCCATCGGGAACCCATTGGTCGGCCAGTATGGGTCCGCCTGTCATGAGCGAATCGATCAGCGTTACGGGAACGAAGCGGGCGGTTTTCCAACGGAATTTGGCGAGGAAAACCGAACTCGGGGCGGTGATTTGAGCGGGCGGCGGGGGCCAGACGGTCGAAGGCGGTATAGCAAATAGGGTCTCGCCCTGGAACGGGAACAGAGAGCTGAAGACCACTTGCGGCTGAGCGGCCCGAGCCGTCGAGTCGAGCCACTCTTCTAACAAGCCGAGCTGTCGCATGGCGATTGTCACGGCAGAGAAGAGACGGTCGCTTCGATAAAGGAGATCGACACTGTCGAGCGAACCGTCTTCCGGACCATAGCGCCAGGGTCCCGATGGCCGGAGACGAATCAGGAGGGCCGGCTGCATTTAGGCGAGCTTCTCGCTAAAGTCCTCTGCACTCGCGAGCTGTTGTAGGGCAGCTAGATCCGCACTCGAGAGCAAACTGCTCTCCGGGGCGCCTTTTGCGTAATAGTCCTTGCCGCGCCAAATGAGATTGAGGCTGCTAAAGGCGACACGGCCACTGCCCCGGCTGCCACCGCCGCCTAGCGCGTCATCCTCTAAGAGGCGCAGGCCTTCTGCGACGCGAGCAAGGAGAGGCTTGTCCTCGGCGCAAAGAACGTCAAGCACCATGCGAAAACGAAAACGCGCGCCGGCCGGTACTCGTTCGAGCGTGCGGGGATTTGCCTGTGACGTTATGCGGTCGACGGCATTCTCGCTTTTCACTTCGGTCAGTTCGTCATCGAGATTCTCGCGCATTTGAGGAGTGATGCTATCGACCAAAAGCGGTGCGTCATAAACGGTAAGGCGCGCGGGGGTTGCAGCGGCCGATTCAGTCGCCTCGCCGCTTACGCGCTCCATGCGACCGGAGTTGCGGCCGAACAACACACAGATTTCGTCGTCCGGACGATCGCTTTGGTGAATACGGACTTCCTGTCCTCGACGCTTCGAAAGAAACACCAGCTCGCTAGGAACGGCTAAGCCAAGCGCCTGTTCGAGAAGAGAGCGGAGACGTCCGCGTAGCGAGCTGCCCGGTATGTAGGGAATCCCGAACGCATCTTTGACGACAGGGTTGTCGGCGCCGCCGATCTCGAGAGAACCTTTACCCGCGCCAATATGAAGACCTGTGCCGCAGGCAATCTCACCCTCAAGGACGAGCTTTCCAAGGAATGTCAGTTCAGTTTCTGCTGTGTGTGAACTCATCGGTTCAAATGTCCTGTTCCAAAAAAAAAGGCCCGACTTCGCGTTTCGCGCAAGCCGCTATTCGTTATAGGCAATGATGGCTTCGAAGAGGTCTCGAAAGCGCTCGTAGCCCTTGGTATCGTTTTTGCGAGTCACCTGAAGCAGCAGGCGTTCGAGAGCGTCCAAACTGCGCAGCGAATGCCGCGCGATGGTGTAGGCCAACCGTGCACGGACCATCACGAATTCATGCTGTCGCTCGCCCTCTGGAGCACGGGTGGCGCGCCGTACGGCGTTATAGAGCCGACGCAACTGGCTCTTGGTGCCGGAATCCATGTCGCGCATCCGGCTCACGACGACGTGGGCTTGATTGTCCAGGTAAAGACTATCGGCAATCAACTTCTCTATATCGATCTCTGGCGGTCCTTCGCTACGCCGGTCACCGGGTCCACGGCCGCCGGGGCCGCCCCTACCTTCACGGCCTCGATCTCCTCGGTCGCCCCCTCGGTCGCCGCCCCGATCACCGCGGTTTTCACCTCGGTCGTTCGGACGAGATCCGCCACCACCACGATTCTGACCACCGGGCCGGGACTCGCCGCCCCGACGCTCTTCGGATTTTTTCTCTTCCACTTCAGCCATTGAAAATTCCTTTCAGGAAACGCGCCGACGCTTTCAAGCACCGGCTGCGAGGCGTGCCCATTCCAGCCCGACGCGCGCAGAGGGCCGCAACTTCAATCCGGCAGTTCTTTTCCCCATCAGATTGGTGATCACCGCGTTGCGGAGGTTATTCTGTTCCTTGCCGCGCGCCTGGGGAATCACGCGGGAAAGCCTGATGTAAGTTCGCCACGGTTTGTCGGCGCGAACGGCCTTATTCCGCTTTCCGGCCCGCACTGCGAACGATTCCCGATAAACCGAAGCGAGATCGTTCAAGTAATCAGGCTTGTAACGAAAATCCCGCACCAACCGGACCAGGCTCGTTTTAAGCTCTTCCGCATCGCTGAAGCGCTTCCATTCGAGGGTTCGTCCGAATAAGTAAATGGAACCGGTCTCGCTGGATTTTGTTTCATGCAGCTGTTTGACGGCTTCGGCAAGCACGGCCGATGCCGGCGCTGCCGGTTCAGGAGCTATCGCCAATGCCATGCTAATGCTCTTCGCCTCAACACCCGGCAACCCGGAAAGATGATGCTCCACGAACTTTTGGAACAAACGTTCCAGCTCGCGGGACAGGAGAACGAGAGCGTTCCACGTTCCGAGCACCGCAAAATCTTCTCCGCCCCGATACAAAATAGTGACGTTACGCCAGAAATCCGGCAAAGTGCAAAGGACCGCCAGTTCACCTGCGAAAAACTCCTTGAATAGCGCGGAAAAATGAATGTGTTCTTCCACTGACCCCGCGCGCCGAAGCTGCAGTTCGAAGTGATCCACGTCGCCGAGGAGAATGCCCCATTTGGCGGTTCCATCTGCCCGGTTTGCGAGCTCGGTAAGAGAAGCAGGCTGCGAACCCTCGTCACTCATCGCAAACCGCCTTGGAAACAGAATGGCGTCTTCTTCTACGCTCGACTGCTCGCGCAAGGGCCAGGTATATGTGCCCGAGTCCCAGTGCAGATGAGCAGGCGAGTCACTCGACCACCCAACGGAAGCGGCAGCAACCAGCCCAGCAGCAAAGTGAGTAAAAAATGAGTAGTCGTCGAACTCGGTAGTTTCGGTAAAGGATGCGAAGAGACCAGCAATGCTCTCGTCAGCGCTGCCGAGCGGGCAGCAAATCTTCGCTTCCAGGGCATCGTCCAGGCGCTTTCGCGCGACCGGCCATGAACCGAGGTTCTCGGTGGTGGCCCAAACTAGGCGAAGCGTTCCGCGTGAAAGCCGCTCGATTGCGTCAGCGGCACGACTCAAAAACTCGTTTGCCCGTCCGATGTCTTCTTCGGCCAGCACCAGCAGGAACTGTTCGGCGCTGCTCGAGCCGAGTAGCATTCGGGAAAGTTTGAGTTCGGATAAGAGCGCTCGGGGAAGCACTTCGCCGATCAGCGTGAGCCAAGCACAACGACCGATCAAGTCTTCTGCTTCGGAAACTTGGCCCCGATCGTGAAAGGCGAGGAACTGATCGGCGCCGAGCAGATGAGCTTGCAGGAAAACTTGCAGCGACATGACTAAAGTGGTCGTAGCGACCCGCTAAACGGCGGGTAAAGCGTGTTTAATTGGAACGATCTCAGGCTAACACAGCTCTAGGAACGGGGTTCGAGCTCTTTGTAGTTGCAAATACTCACCCGCTTACGGATCGCGCAACAGGACCAGCATTATGCTATTCGGCGGCATGCTTGCCTCAGCGCTGGCAGGCATGTAAGCTCAAGGGGAAGAGCAGGGATGAACGGCCGCAAATCATCAGCATTGCCGTTATCTTCCTAGCGGCTATTGGCTCAATCATGTACAACAATTCTCGGATTACGGATCCGCGCACCGACGTAGGTGGCCGGATCTCGGACATGGGCAGCCGGATTACGGATCTGCGCGCCGATGTAAATCGCCATATCGACGACAAGTTCAACCTGCTGGACCAGAAGATCGAAAGCAAGTTCCAACTGATCGACCAGAAGCTGGATCACATCATCGAGTTGGTCGCTAACCACGAGGACCGTATCACTAAGCTAGAGAGCCGCCAATGAGGTCAACGCTCCAGCAACTGCCTAAGGTTTAGCAGATAAAGGGGCAGCCCTCTCTCCAGGCGCTGAAAATCCTGGATGTGCGAAGCTTGCGTCCTACTGTTTTGCTTCGTTGGCGCGGTGAAAAAAACAGCAATCTATGCTGGAGAGATGATCGTTCTTATCACGGGGGCAACTTCCGGTTTCGGCGAGGCAACCGCTCGAAAGCTTGCAAAAGACGGCGCAAAGATCATCGGGACAGGCCGCCGGCAGGAACGCCTCGATAAGCTCAAAAGCGATCTCGGCGAATCGTTTCTGCCCTTGCGGTTCGATGTCGGGCAGCGCAAGGAAGCCGAGAATGCGTTGACCAATTTGCCAGCGGCCTTCTCGGAGGTGGACGTACTAGTCAACAATGCGGGCGGGGCTATTGGCCTGGACTTAGCGCAAGATGCACAGTTCGACGATTGGGACGCGATGATCGACAGCAACGTGAGGGGGCTTATCTATTGCACGCGTCTCGTTTTACCAGGCATGCTCGAACGCGGCCGCGGAACAATCGTCAATCTTGGGTCTGTCGCTGCCGAATGGCCGTATCCAGGCGGTAACGTCTACGGCGCCGCGAAGGCCTTTGTGCATCAGTTTAGCTTGAACTTACGTGCCGACCTTGCGGGTTCTCCCATTCGAATCACCGATCTTCAACCCGGACTCGCCGGCGGCACTGAGTTTTCCGATGTGCGTTTTAAAGGCGATAAGCAGAGAGCCGCCGCGGTTTACGAGGGCACGCAGCCGTTGAACCCGGAAGATATCGCGGACGCTATTCATTGGGTAGTGACGCGGCCTGCACACGTAAACATCAACTCCATTCAGATGATGCCGGTAAGTCAGTCCTTTGGGCCGTTGCCGGTCAAACGCAACACTAAAACGCTTTAAATGCTTTGAAGGACCGCTGCTGCCCGCCACCCCGCGGTAGACCGCCGCTGAAAGTTCCAGTGTGGACAATCCTGAAGATTGTTGCGGCACTAGAGTTGGATTCGAAAGCATGTGACCCACGTACCGAATAAAGTCCGATTTCTCTATCTGGCCGAAACGGACCTATACCGGCTTGGTAATTCTACGTCGGCAGGCTTCTCTGTTTAACTTCGGAGTTGGCCATTGAATGCGAAAGGATTCGAAAAGCATGACCATCGAATTGACCGAATGGGATTCCCGCAACGTTCTCGAGGCTCTCTGCACACTGGAAGAAAAATGGCTGAACATCATCCGCAACAGCACCTGTACGCTCCTAGGTGAGATTGTGCCCGGCGTAAAGGTGCGGTCTCAATGTACTCGCCGTCAAGAGTGCCTCCGCAACGCTGTGATCCGATCACCATTCGGGGACTAGCGCCTTGACGGTAGAGTTCGTGATGCCAGTCCAGTGGGAAGTTGCGCCACTGCAGCGCGGATGAGTGCCGGTATAGGGATGACAACAGCATCACGATCCGAACTAAAAGGAGTAACAATTTGGATCAAGAATTCCGTTATTTCGTCGGGATTGACTGGGGAACTGAGAATCACTGCGTCGTATTGCTCGATGGCGAGGGACGAGCGATCGAGCAATACAACGTGGCGCACAGCGGCGAAGGGCTGATCATCCTTGTGGAAAGGCTAAATCGGCGCACTCTGTGCAATGCCGCCGAGGTAGCAATTGCCATCGAAGTGGCTTGGGGGGCGTTGGTCGAAACTCTGGTCGAGAGTGGCTTTGCCGTCTTCTCGATCAATCCCAAGCAAGTGGATCGCTTCACGGTAGCAGGAGCCAAAGATGACGGTCGTGACGCCCTGGTTCTCGCCGGCTCGTTACGTACTGATCGAAGAAGCTACAGGCGCGTAGAGGTGGATTCCCCGCAGATCATTCGACTGCGGGAACTAGCTAGATTCGAGGAAGAACTCAAGATCGAGTTGCGGCGGGTAACGAACCGCTTGTGGCAACAGCTTCATCGCTACTACCCGCAACTGCTAAAGCTGAGTACTGGTGCAGCCGAGCCATTCATATGGGACTTACTGAATGCAGCCCCAACTCCGGTTGAAGGCGAGCGAATGTCGCTGGAACGAGTGGAAAGTATTCTCAAGACTCATCGGATCAGAAGATTGACTGCAGTGGAGGTGCTTGTTGCGCTGCAAGCAGTTCCCCTGGTGCTGGCACCTGGGGCCGCCGAAGCTGCAAGTGAACACGTGTCGTTTCTGCTCCCTCAGGTCAGGCTCTTAGACCAACAGCTCCGAGACTTAGCTCGCCGCATTAAAGAAGTTCTCACTACATTGACTGAATCCGCTGCCGACAATGGCAGGCACCGTCCGATGCCGCGCTCATGCTTTCTATTCCGGGGATCGGGCCAGCCGTCGCGGCTACCCTCCTGACGGAAGCCGCTCGGCCCATTCGGGATCGTGACTGTGAGGCTTTGCGCTGTTACTCCGGCACGGCACCTATAACAAAGCAGAGCGGCAAGCGAAAAAGCATCCAGATGCGCTACGCTTGCAATCCTCGGCTAAGAAAAGACCTTTACCATTGGGCATCGACCAGCATCAATTGCGACTCAAGAAGTCGACAACAATACGACGCCTTGCGAGCAGCCGGTCATCAACATGCGCGAGCTCTGCGCGGGTTGTCCGATAGGTTGCTCCGGATCTTGATGTCAATGCTTAAGCATCAGACTGTATTTACCCCAGGACGACGGCAAGTGACTACGGCAGCATAGAGTTAGCTGCAGGAAGCGTCCTAAGGCAACGATCTTGCCCTCTGCCAAGGCATATCAACCGTTCACGGTGTGGCGAGTGCCGGACCGGTTACTAAATACATGGTCGTTACTCACGGATAATCTCCCAGAAGGCAATTCCGGCCAATCAAATCGGAAGCAAATCCGCGAGATCCGCAATCTTGCGGCAACTTCGAAGGCGCTCCTACCCTGTCCGAACTGTACGCATTGCCAGAGCATCGAGGAGTTCAGAACGCGCTCACTCGGCGCGCAACGCTTCCAGCGGCGAAATCAAACTGGCTCGCAACGCCGGAATCAGGGACGCGATCAGCGCAGAAAGCCCGAGCGTCAGAACAGCTATCGAAGTCACAGCTAAGTTGTATGGGCTGATGCCGTACAGCTGGCTACCGAGAAATCGTCCCGCTACCACAGTAAGCGGCAGACCGACTATCAGTCCGAGCAGGATAAGCGCAAAAGCGCCCCGAAGCACCAGGCCGATGACGTTCCCGCGATTAGCGCCGAGCGCTATACGCACTCCAATCTCGGTGACACGAGATCCGGCATTGTAGGCAGTCACACCGTACAGTCCAATCGAAGCCAGGATAAGCGATAGGATTCCGAATAATGAAGTGAGGCGTGCAATCAGCTGCTGCTGTCTAAAGACATCGTCTACCTGCTCTTTGAGAGTATGTACGGAAACCACCGGCAGATTGGGATCGACCAAAGCAATCGCTCTGCGCACCTGCAGTGAGGACAGGCTCGCGCCCTGCTTGGTAAGGATCACAATGTCAGCCAGAAAGTGACTGCCCGGACTCACCTCCGGGCCGCCCTGAGGAGAAAAGTCGTGCTGCACTTCGGGAAGGAAAAACAACGGAGTGACAGGCTTGCCGAGATTACTCGTCAAGTAACGCGCATCTTGAGTCACTCCTACTATTTCGTATTGGGTCTCAGAACCGATACCCATTCGGCCGAAGTGCTTGCCAATCGGATTTTCGTTTTTGAAAAACCTGTGCGCAAACGCCTCATTGATCACCGCAACGTGTCGGGACGTTGCCGTATCCTCCTGGGATACACCTCGCCCCTTCCTGATCGCAGTACCAATTACATCGAAGTATCCGGGCGTGACACGATTCAATGAAGCATAGTCATCATCGTTAAGCCCCGGGGCTGGATGTCCATCCATCCAGACTCCGCTGCCCCACTCATTGCCGCTGAGAGGTGAGTATTGGCAAAGAGCGACTCCCGCCGTTCCGGGAATGCTCGATAGCGAATCATGTATACGCCGGTACAACGACGGGAGCTGCTCCATTCGATAGCCTGCAAGCATCGGATTGATGTTCGCAACAATGCGCCGATTCTGGTCGAATCCGAAATCTTGATTTTGCATCTTGTGCACCGCGGCCATCAGCAAACCCGAAGCTGAGAGCAAGACAAGCGCCAGGGCAGCCTGAAACACGACAAGCGTTTTTCTTGGTAACGAGCCGGAGCGAACCGTAGTGCGGCCGGTTCCGTGCAGAGCTTCCATCGGATCTGCTCGCGTAGCCATCCATGCCGGGGCGATGCCGAATGCCACACCGGTCAGCAAAGAAACAGCAAATGCGAAGAGCAGCACCGTAGGCGAAGGCGAGGCGTCGATGGGCACGCCAGCTAAACCGCTTCGAACCGGAAACGCAAAGTGCAGGATCAGGCTTGCCCCTGCAAATGCGACTGCTAGACCCGCGGTTCCACCAAAGAGAGAAAGCAAGATGCACTCGGTGAGAGCCTGCCGCACGAGCCGCAAGGATCGCGCCCCGAGCGCCATGCTTAACGATATCTGCCGCCGCCGCTCCAACCCGCGAACCATCATGAGATTAGCGATGTTTGCGCAGACAATCAGCAGAACAAACCCGGAAGCCGTCATCAGTATTGACAGCCAATGCTCATAGTCCTCGCGCATACTGGTGATGCCAGCGCCGCCGGGGCGAAGAAAGAGAGTCTGTTCGGCGAATCTCGCGCGATCTTCGGCGCTCATCTCACCCCAATGCGCGCGTAACCACTGCTTGAGTTCGACGCGCATCTCGGCCTCGAGGGGTGAGGGGCTCGCTCCCGGCCGGATGCGACCAATCAGATCCAGCCAGTGTGTGTCGTATTTGGGTAGATCAGGATTAGCGGCGTCGGCCAGTGGCTCCGTATTCAACGGCAGAAACCAATCGGGCGGATCGTTGCGCAGTCTATCGCCGAAAAAGGCGGGCGGCGTGATACCCACGAGTGTAAACGGCTTTTGATTAATATCGAAGACGCTGCCAATGATGGACGGATCGGAGCCGTACTTTTCTCGCCACAGGCGATAACTCATTACCGCGACCGGTGCTGCGTTGGGTCGATCATCCTCGGCTGTAAAAAACCGTCCGACATATGCTCGGACGCCAAACATGGCGAAGTAATTCCCGGAGACAAACTCTCCTGGAAAGCTTTGCGCTACTTCAGAGGTCGTTGAGCGGTGAACGCCAAACTGCGGCTCAGACGCCTCAAACGCCGCTAACTCCGCGAAACCTTTCGTGTTGTCCCGAAGGTATCGGTACAAGTCATAGGAAACAAGGGACCATTCGTTCTGACTATAGCCACCTTGATAGCAGCATTTTGATGCTTTGCCCAAGCGGTATAGCTGCTCTGGTTTGGCCACCGCTAGCGACTTAAGCAGGACCGCATACACCAAAGTGAAGATGGCTGTGGTTGCGCCAATGCCGAGTGCAAGCGTCAGAACCGTCGTGATTGTGAAAGCCGGAGACCTTCTCAATCGCCGCAATGCATAGCGCGTGTCCTGTAGCAGTCTTTCCAGAGCTGTCCCACCCCACGTCTCGCGTGTGATTTCCTTGACCCGAGTGACATTCCCAAAATGCCTACGCGCACCGTACTCAGCCTCTTGCGGGGTCTCCCCGGCTTCAATTCGCCGCCGAACCTCTAAAGCGAAGTCGGCCTCAATCTCTTCCTGCAACTCCCGCTCGCGGGCGTCGCCGCGAGGTATCCACCGCATCCAGTTCATCACCATCTCCCTAGGCAGGTTTCATGACACGGGCGATTGTTTCCACCATGGCGTTCCACTTGGATTCTTCTCTGATCAACTGCTTCTTGCCGGCAGCAGTCAGACTGTAATATTTGGCTCTCCGGTTTGCCCCCGACGGTTTCCACTCTGCCTTCAGCCATCCGCGTTGCTCCAGACGGTGTAGCGCAGGATAGAGCGATCCATGTTCGACCTGAAGAGCCTCCTCGGATTTGGCCCGAATCGCCTGCCCGATGCCGTGACCATGCTGTGCACCCCACTGGAGGGTGCGCAAGACCAGCATGTCTAATGTTCCTTGCATGAGCTCAATGCGATCTTGATACGAGTTCTTGGGAGGCATTTCTCTAGCAGAAAGTCTACCAGAACGCGGGGAGCTCTGTAGAAGACGTTCTTCCAGTGAGAATACGCCCGTGAAACTCATTGGACGCAGCCGCAGGCTCAGGAGCGCAGAAACGGACCGGATCGGTCGAGAGTGACTAAGAGCACAGCCGGTCAGTGAGTCGTTCCAACTGTCGAGGATTGCTGGTTTTCGTTCATCACTTGCCCGTAAAATCGGCGACACAGATTAGTGGCCGAGCTGATACCCGTGTGTAGTCAGCATGTCTTTACGAATGGATCTCGTCACCGGATCTTTGCCCACGCCGTGCCGGCAAAATAATTCCGCACAAAACAGTAGTTTGCCCTTGCAAAACCGTGGGGGGTCCTCGAGGCTCTCTGCACACCGGAAGAAAAATGGCTGAACATCATCCGCAACAGCACCGATGAGGATCAACAGGCAGACTACGGGAACGACTTGGCTCTGTTGCGATTGACGAAAGACCGCATACGTAACTAGGCCATCCAGGCTTTCGGTTCGTCTGTCGCCGAGTTTGACCGTCTGCCGGTTTAGGCAGACCGTGGGTCCTAAATACCGCGCTGTGGTCGGTATCCCGGCCGGGCGCGGACCTTGTATTTTCTCATCGCTTCGTCCGAGAGCTCGACTCTAATTCTTCCGGAAACCTTCGTTCGGGTTCGGTTGAGGATAGTAAGAAACGACGTAGCTGTTGCCGAGATCTTCGCGAATTGATTCGAAGGCTTCGACCTGCTTTTGCCAGGTTTTAGCGAAGTAGGTTTTACCGCCCGTGTTCGTCGAAATCCGTTTGAATATGTTGCTCGAAACGGGATCTTTGTTTATTTCGTTAGTCGAGATCACGTAAATCGGGATGCCTTCATCTTCCGCTACGGCGCGGACGTCATCCGGCGCCACCATGCTCGCGTTATCCGGACCATTAGAAAATACAATCACTACCTTGCGACCGGTAACCTTGGCCGCGTCGCGCAAGGTAAGGAGCAAGCAATTGTAGAGTGCGGAATCGTCTCCTGCTACCGCTTTCCTGAGGCCGGCGATCGCATGGATGCGATCTCGATTCAAAGTCACTGCGCGATTTAGATTGCGGCTGTACGTATAAACGGCCACAGAGTCGGCGCGATCCAAGCCGCGTATGAAATCGGCGATTGCATCCGAAGCGTACACGAATCCCCGATACATATAGTTGCTCGTATCGAAAAGCACGAAGACGTTCGCGCCGGAGGAGTCAGACCGAAGATCGGCAACGTTTGGACTCGGCGCGCTGGCGGGCCCGTTCCCGGCGACAGGTCCGTTGTGCAAAGGCCGAAGGGTTCCGTTGTCCGTCACTTGCATCGGCGTTTGATTACCTTCGGCAAAGGTAGAAGGCTTCTGCTGGATGTCGTCTTCGTAAACCTTGAAGTCTTTCGGTTTAAGACCGTTTACATACTTGCCCTTGGAATCGGTCACGGTAAAGCTTAGAACAACCATATCGACTTTCACGTGGAAAGTCGGTTGATCGTCTTCCTGAGCGGGCAACCACATGCAAACCGCTGCCCCTGCGAACGCAAGTAAAATGCTGACGCGGAAAATGTTCTTCACGATCTTCTTAGTTCTCCGATCTTGCGAGAGGGGCCGTCGCGCCCTCGCGTTCACGAGCATCTTTACCCACGGTCTGGAGAGAACGCAAGATAGCCGGCCAATCTTCCAGGTGAGTAGCAAAGATATTCTCGATTGCGGCCTGGTTCCATTCGGGTACATACGCATCCAACTGTTCGACCGGAACTCCGGTTTCATCGGCTAGCGCGGCGTAGTAAAAGTTATCCGATTCCCAGCTCTCCGCGAGTATGCGGCTGGAATAGCCCATCAAGGCCGGAAATGTTCGCAGATAAAGAAGACCAGGACGGTAGGAATGGGTAAGCGTCGGCTTCGGAGTGCCGAAGGCTCGCGAAATCGCTTCCGGAGTCAGCGCAGTTTTCTTCTCGGCCGTCAAACGAGCGATCTCGTCGGATGCAACATCCGGCACCACACTCTTTAGATTCGGATCGCTGGCGACAGCGTAGAGGACCGAGGTAGGCACCTGAGAGATTGCCTCTTCGAAGTTGCCGCTATGCAGCTTGTCAGCAGTCGTTTCCACTCGTCCAGGTGCTTGAAATCTTCGCATGGAATCGAGTACCTGCGCCTCCACTGAAGGGTCGAGCGCCGCAGCCACCAACAAATCCCGTCCGCGTTGCAGATGAAGGTTGACCCATCTGAGTTGCTCCGGTGTAACTTTGCGCCATCGATTAACAGTTACATCCACTATCATTTGAGGCACAAGATCGGCCCAGATCAAAGCCTGCTCGCGTCTCGGCGTCAAAAAATTCTGTTCGGCCTCGGCGAGCGCGTATGGAAGAGAAATCAAAGACCCGGTTAGACGCCCGCCGGAACTTGCCGGCCATCCATTTCCTGAAACTTCGGTTAGACGCCAAGAGGCGGCCATTCCTTCCGGCCCGATGAAATCGTGACTCCTAACGAAAACCGGGTTAGTCAGCAGAACTTGGGCGCCGGGCGGGGCGTAGTAGCAGTAGATAAAGCCGACAAGCGTGTCCCGCAAAAGCGGTGCGAGGGACGCCTTGATGTCCTTCTTCTCGGAGTTCTTCGCAAAATCCTCCAAGTTGAGCTTGTGTTCCTGATCGATGTGTCGCTCGCTCCAGTAGCCAAGCGTATAGAAGCTTTTCTCCTGGGACGAGAGCGAACTTTTCACTGATTCGGAATCTTCAAGCCGGTTTAATTGCTGCGTTACAAGTTTCAGAGCCTTCGCGTCGGAAGATTTGGTGGCGACGTGGTCTGAAAGCGCGAATAAGCTGTCCAACGGGATCAAAGTTTGGGCATCGAATATGCGAAGGAAGCGCTCGGCCGGGGATGTGAGGCCGCCGTTCTCCCTGTGAACGCGACCGACCAGCAACTCTACCAGGCGTTCCTGCCGTGTTCCATTGTTTCCGGTTTGAGTTTCGGACAAGAGAATGTCGACACCGGAACGCCCCGCCTCGAACAGCTCCGACTCATTGCTCAAGTCTTCGAACGGAGTAATTAATTTGGCGAACGCTGCATCCTGCCTGCCCTGGGGGAGTGAATCTTCACGGCAAAGGATGCGCCAAATTTCGACCAGCGACTGGAAAGTGCCCAGCGCGTCCGCTCTCAAAAGCATATTGTGGATGCTCGAGACGGTCGTGGAAGCATTCAGATAGTGCTGGATAGAAGCTTCGGTCAGAGTGGGGACATCCGCGAAGACTACGTACTGGGCGCCATACGCGCGATAGTTGTTTACCAGCCGCGAAACTAATTGCGGAGAAAGCGGACGCGCCCGGCTGCGATCTATGTCATTTAAAGCCAGGAACATTTTGAGCGGTTCATTCTCAACTGTTTTGCGGCTAAGTCCAAAGAGCGCCTCGAGCAGGTCGTCGCTGTTGCGCCAATTTGCCGCCGAGCGTGTGAGTTTGCCGTCGTACTTTCCATGGGGATGCTTAACAAAGAGGCTGCGCCAGACATCCAGATCTCCAGGAATGTGGGGCGATCCGTTCGGGTCGAGTCGCAACGATGCCGTCAGCAGCATCAGCTCGGTGCTCGATCGGAATACAGGACGAGCCGGACCAGGGCTGGTGACCTTGCCCCGTAGAGCATCGTAAAAACGGCGAAGATGTTCTGGAGAAGTCAGGTAAGCAGCCGCGGGGCCATCCACACGCGAGAGTGCATCGAAATAGCTTGCCAGCCAACCATCGTCGGTCGACAGCAGCTTATCGAAGAACGCACCTGGATTATTAGGCGAAGCGCCTACGAGAGAAGCCCAGGCTTTAGCGGATCCGGGAACGACAGCGGCTCCGTTCCGAACCTGGAACATTCCACCGTAGAAGTCGAGAACATGGGCGAATACTTTGAGCCGTGCGGGACCGTCCTGTTTTCGGAGGATCTCTGCGGTTTGCCGGTCCAGATGAGACAGGCCCAGGTACAGACGACAGAGAGACGGGTCGGAGAGGAAGGCGTCCAGGAAGTCGGATTGGCCGTTCCTGCCGGCTGCAGACATCCAGTATCGCGGCTCATAGAGTACCGGGACAGCGGTAGGCGCGTATGAAAGCTCGAACGGATGATTCGCGCGGAGGTCTTGTTCGAGCTCGGTTAGAGGAAACGCAGAGTCGACGGTGAGGAATGCGCGGGTAGCGTTGACGGTTTCGAGCACAATATCTGCGCCGCAGGTTCCACGCATGCGGTACCCCAGGATTTTGAGCAAGTCACCGGTTTGAGTACTGTCGCAATTGGGAATGACGATTTTGCGGTCCTTATTCGCCATGGCCTGCAACTCTCGTGCCTGGCCTATGTAGCGCGTGAGAAGGCGCAAATACTCTGTGGGCTGGAGGAGTTCATTGCCCGAAGCTTCGAACCCGTTCGTGACGATATTCCTGGCTAGAGCCGGTAAGAGATCATCCGGCTCAAGATCGGGGGCAAGTGCGGCCATACGCGCGAAGGCGGGAAGCGGGCCGGGTATAAGCACGGTAGAGTAGGGCGGATTTTTTGCTTTAGCCGCCGGTTCGGCGAGGTCTGTTCCTCCAGCTGCCCGATACTGATTTAGATCGTTGGTCAAGTTGGCAGTCTTGCCGTCGATGCTGTCCTCGAGGACTACTTGCCGAAGCGCAAGCTGCTTTCTCGCCGGATCCGATTCGAGCGCTGCCCAACGTAGATAAGCCTCTCTTGAATCAGGCCGGTGATGCCGGTCCAAAAATTCCGCAAACGCCTGCGCGGCAACAACATTGCCGGGCGTTTCTGCCTCTTGTCTGAGCAGAGTTTGAGCACCGTTCAAATCGCCGGAGGCCTCATGTTGGACAACCAGATCGCGCAGATCGGCGGCGGATCTGGCGGCCTGCAAAGGCATCGGGCCAAAGACAAACAGAGCGATAAAAGAGGAGAGAACAGCCGCCAAGGCCGACCTCACTCTCAGAGCGACGAGCGTCACAGCGTAATTCCCCCAACTTAGGTTTCCCACTTTACCATTTACGAAACCAGCGGGGATGCGGATGCGGTAAGTGAATGGTACTATGGCGTCCGTCAGCGAAGACTGCAGGATGCTTTAGGCCGGAGCCTGCTTCGGTTGCCGGGTCATAGATGCTCCTTGTCGGCCCATAAGCAGGATGCCGGCGCCTAACACGAGCAAGAGCAAGGCGATCCACTGGGTCAGCGAAAAAGGCCCGACAAGCGCTTGCTCGTGTTCGCGGAAGAACTCGATGATGAATCGTGCCGTCGAGTAGAGGACCAGATAGGACCCGATCACCTGGCCCGGCGGGTGGGCCTGCGTTGCACGGCGATAGAGAAGGCCAAAGATGAGGAGGTCCGCCGCAGATTCGTAAAGCTGCACGGGGTGCAATGCCCTGTCAAGTGGTACCGGAGCCGCGAAATCGGAACGGAAATGGACGCCCCAGGGCAGAGTGCATTCTCGGCCCCAGCAACAGCCGGCGGCGAAACAACCTAGGCGACCGATGCTCTGACCGATCGCGACGCCAGGCGCGAAGATGTCCATCGTGTTCAAAACCGGAAGCTGCTGCCTGCGGATATAGAATGCCGCGAAGAGCAGGGCAGCGATGAAGCCGCCATGAAATACGCCTGCCGCTTGTAAAGTTTCGAGAGTGAAGATTTGGCCGGGGTTCTTGATGTAATCGCCCAGGTCGAAAAGGAACATGAACAGCTTGGCCCCGATGATGCCCGCCATGGCGCAGTAGATTGCAAGATTGGTGATTTTTTCTGCGGGCAGTCGCCATTCGGCGCGCCAGCCGCAACGTGATTCCTAACCCAGCTAGGAAGCCAAGCGCGACCAGGACGCCGTACGTCGGGATGTAAAAGGAACCGATGCTGATGAGTTTAGGGAACATGCTTTATTTGTTAGCCAACTGCGGTTGCCGGCCTGCAGGACTGCTTTTAGGACGGGCCAGTTCGATTAGCAACAGCGCAGCACCTACGGTAATTGCACTGTCGGCAACGTTAAAAGCCGGAAAGGACCAAGAGCCGTGATAGACCTCGATGAAGTCGGTGACAGTTCCGTGCATAACGCGGTCGTAGAGATTGCCGATCGCGCCGCCCAGAATCAGCGATAGAGCGACTCGCGAAAGCACGCCCGTAAACGTCGATGTTGTCCGCCACAGGGCGGAGCCGACGAACAGCAGGACAAGCCCCGATACACCTATCAAGACGCTGCTCCGAAGCCAAGCGTTGCCCTCAGCTAGGATTCCGAAGGCCGCGCCGGGATTTTCGGTGTGAATGATGCGGAGCCAGCCTGGAATCATTGGAATGCTGTCGAACGAGCTTACTGAATGCTTGATCCCGATCTTGGTCCATCTATCTGCAAGTACGATTAGCAAAGAAAGCGTAAATGGCGAGAGTCGTTTCAACATGGACGAGCCTTTAGGCGAGTCCGAGCTCTTGCAGGACGGCGGCGCACGCGGCGCACACAGTTGGAAACTCGGAGTCCGATCCGACATCGGTTGTGAACTTCCAGCATCGTTCGCACTTGTCTCCGCGAGCGCGATCGACCCGCACGCTGAGGATTTCTTGTTGTCCTTGCTGAAGCTCAACTTGGGACACAATGAACCAGGCGGGTAAATCGGAAGCGTGCTTCTGAAGAAGCTTCGAGAGTTCCGGGCCGGCTGAGAGCGTGACTGCGGCTTCCAGAGCGGAACCTATGGCCTTCTGTTCCCGCGCCTCATCTAGCGCTTTGAGTACCTGGTCGCGCACCGGTATCAGACTGTCCCAATCGGCTGCGTCTTCGCGTTGCGCAGCCGATAGTCCTTCGGTTAGCTCCGCCGCGTCCGGAAAATACGCGATATGGACGCTTTCGCAACTTGCCGTTCCCGCTTTCATGTGTCTCCAAACCTCTTCGCAGGTGAACGAGAGGATGGGAGCAAGGAGGCGAACGAGCGCGAAATTCAGCCGGTGAAGTGCTGTTTGCGCACTGCGCCGGGCGGCTGAGTTTGGCGCGGCGGTGTAGAGCCGGTCCTTGCAGACATCGAAGTAAATGGCACTCAGATCTGTCGTGGCGAAATCGTAAACGGCGCGATAAACCTTGTGGAATGCGTACTGGCTATAAAACTGGAGGCAGTTTCGGACGAGTTCTTCGGCTCGAACCAGTATCCAAGCTTCGACGCCGGTCAGGTCTTTGCCTGTGAGGCTCTCGCTTTCCGGGTCGAACGCGCCGAGGTTGCCGAGCATCCAGCGGAACGTGTTTCGCAGCTTCCGGTACGCCTCGGAGAGCCGGTCCAGGATGACCTCCGACATGCGAACGTCTTCGGTGAAGTCGACCGACGCCACCCACAGGCGGAGAATATCCGCGCCTTTCTTGCTGACGATTTCTTCGGGTTCGATGATGTTGCCGATTGATTTCGACATCGCGCGCCCCTGAGCGTCGAGCGTCCAGCCGTGCGTGATGCACTCTCGGTAGGGAGCTTGATTTTTCAGCCCGACACCAAGCAATAGCGAACTCTGGAACCAGCCCCGATACTGATCGCCGCCTTCGAGGTACATGTCCGAAGGCCAGTGCAGTTTGTTTTCCGGGGTCAGAACAGCCAGGTGACTCGATCCTGAGTCGAACCAGACGTCCAAGATGTCGCTCTCCTTGCGAAAAGTGTTGCCGCCACACTTACCGCAGAGGTAACCGGGGCCCATCAGCTCTTCCGCTGTCTTGGCGTACCAAACATCGGCTGTATGTTCCCGAAACTCGCCGATGACCCGTTCCAAAACAGTTTTCTCGGTGAAGGGCTCGCCGCAACCGTCGCAGTAGAAAACTGTGATCGGCACGCCCCAGACTCGCTGGCGTGAGATGCACCAGTCGGGGCGCATCGCAACCATGTTGGACATGCGCTCGTCACCCCAGGACGGGTGCCAGTTGACGGTTTTGATGGCTTCCAGGGCACGGTTTCGAAGGTCTCCCTGGTCCATTCCGATGAACCACTGCTCGGTTGCGCGGAAGATGACTGGGTTATGGCAGCGCCAGCAATGCGGGTAGCTGTGCTCGACCCGGGCCTGTCCGGCAAGTGCCCCATGCTGATCCAAGAGGTTGATTACTAAGGGGTTTATCTCCCAGACTGTCTTGCCGAGGAGTTCGTTTGGTAATTTTCCCTCTGCGCCTTCGGCCTGAAAAATCCGTCCCGCCGCATCCACCGGACAGTAAACAGGGATGCCGTAGCGCTGGCAGATGACAAAGTCTTCCTGGCCGTGACCGGGTGCAGTGTGGACCGCGCCGGTGCCCTGCTCCAACGTGACGTGGTCGCCTAAGAGGCCGGTCGAATCGCGGTCGAGGAACGGGTGACGGAAGACGGTTCCCTCGAGCTTCGAGCCCGGGAAGCGCGCGACGACCGTTTGATCCCAGCCGAGAGTTTCGGCTACTTGCGGCAGGAGCCCTTCGGCGACGATGGTAATTCCTTGCGGCGTGTCTACCGCCACGTACTCGAATTTGGGATTGAACGAGATAGCGAGATTTGCCGGGATCGTCCATGGCGTGGTGGTCCAGATCAGGACGTAGACATCGCGACCAGCCAGCGCGGGATCGAGCGCGGCAGGGTCGGACACCATTTTGAAGCGCACGTAGATCGTCGGGCTGGTATGGTTTTCGTACTCGACTTCCGCTTCGGCCAACGCCGTGCGATCGGTGATGCACCAGTGAACCGGCTTAAGGCCCTTGTAAACGTAGCCGCCCTGTAGAAAATCGACGAAGGCCTGAGCGGTTATCGCTTCGTAACCGGCGCTCATAGTCAGATAGGGATCTTCCCAGCGCCCTAGAATGCCCAAACGCTTGAACTCTCTTCGATGAATGTCGACGAATTTCGCGGCATAGGCACGGCAGGCGGCGCGGATCTCCACCGCAGTCATCGAAGCCTTGCGTTTGCCTAACTCGTTATCGACTTTGATTTCGATCGGCAATCCATGACAGTCCCAGCCGGGAACGTAGGGAGCATCGAAGCCGGCCATACTCTTCGACTTGACGATGAAGTCTTTGAGGATTTTGTTGAACGCCGTGCCGAGGTGGATGTTTCCGTTCGCGTAAGGCGGACCGTCGTGGAGGACGTACTGTGAGCGCCCGACTCGAGCCTCGCGGATCCGATCGTAAAGCTTTGTCGCTTCCCAATGCGCAAGCATCTTCGGCTCCGCCGTAGGCAGATTCGCTTTCATCGGGAAATCAGTTTTGGGAAGGTTGACCGTCTTTTTCAGGTCAACAGCGGTCGGACTCATGGACTAACTTAATCGTAGCGGACCGGAGGGCCATCCCCGGTAGTCGCGGTACAGTACAATCCCGGATAAGCCGAAGGACGTCTTTTATCATGCGTCGATTTAGAGTGTTCCGTTCGCTGTTGATTGGTTTACTCGCCGTTGGTTCTGCGCCATTTACGGTTACAGCACAGGTGGTTCAGAACCGGGCCCCGCTGCAGCCGAATGCTTTCTATGCGCTTCCTCTTGGGGCGGTACGCCCGCAAGGTTGGCTGCGTAAACAGGAGCAGATTCAGGCAGATGGGCTGACCGGGCACCTGGATGAGTTTTGGAACGATGTCGGACCGAATAGCGGATGGTTGGGTGGAACGGGAGAGTCGTGGGAGCGTGGACCCTACTATTTGGATGGTCTGTTGCCGCTTGCTTATCAGTTAAACGATCCAAAGTTGATTGCAAAGGCGAAGCGTTGGGTGGATTGGAGCCTCGAGCACCAACAACCGAGCGGGCAGTTCGGGCCGCCGAAGAACGACGATTGGTGGCCGCGCATGGTCATGCTCAAAGTTCTGACACAGTATCAGGAAGTCACGGGTGACCCACGCGTAATTCCGCTGATGACGAAGTATTTTGCGTACGAGCTAAGTGAACTCCCGAAGAGGCCTTTGAAAGATTGGGGCAAGTATCGGTGGCAAGACAACGTCTATAGCGTGATCTGGCTGTATAACCGCACGGGCGAGAAAAGCCTGCTGACTCTTGCGAAATTACTTCACGATCAGGGCTACGACTGGGAAGCTCAGTTTGCGAATTTTCAATACACAACTAAGCAGACTAAAGAAGAACTGGGCTTAGGCCCCAATCACCCGATACCCGAAAAAGCGATGCAGACGCACGGCGTCAACAATGCTATGGCGCTCAAAGTCGCACCCGTCTGGTGGTTGATCAGCGGCAAGGCGAGCGACCGCAGCGCGCTGGATCAGCAGTTAGCGATGCTCGACAAATATCACGGGCTGCCGAACGGGATGTTCAGCGGCGATGAGCACCTTGCAGGCCCGGACCCCTCGCAAGGGATCGAGCTCTGCGCAGTGGTCGAGAGCATGTTCTCTCTTGAAGAGGATTTCGGGATTCTAGGCGACTCGCGCCTTGGCGATCGATTGGAGAAGGTCAGCTATAACGCATTGCCTGGGACGCTCTCGAACGATATGTGGTCGCATCAGTACGATCAGCAACCGAATCAGATTGCGTGCACACGGGCTCACCGGCAATGGTCAACGAACGGCGATGATTCCAATCTGTTCGGTCTTGAGCCAAACTTCGGCTGCTGTACGGCGAACCTGCATCAAGGCTGGCCCAAGTTCGTTTCGAACATCTGGATGGCGACGCCCGAGGGAGGACTGGTGACGGTCGCCTACGCGCCGAGCGAAGTCCACACACAGTTGGGAGGCAAGGACGTCACCATTCAAGAAGACACGGAGTATCCTTTCCGCGGCGATGTGCGCTTAACTATTCACGCGAGCAAGGCATTTCCGCTCCTTCTGCGCTTGCCTGACTGGGCGGCTGCCATGACAGTCAAAGTGAACGAAGCGAAGGCAGCTAATATTACGGTTGGCGAGACCAAGAACGGCTTCTATTCTCTTCGCCACACGTGGCATGACGGCGACGTGGTGAGCATCTCTTTCCCCATGCAGCCGCGAGTCACTCATTGGTTTCATGATTCCGCTGTATTCGAGCAGGGACCGCTCGTTTTTTCGCTTCCGCTGGATGGGGACTGGAACGAGTTGAAGAAATACGCTGAGAAGTCGGGGGATTGGCAGATCACGCCAAAGAAAGAATGGAACTATGCGGTCGAAGTCGGCGATTGCAGCGCGAAGGCGATCGATGGTTCTGTTGGAAGCACACCCTTCGATGTGCATCATCCGCCGGTTTCGCTCGAGGTCAAGGCGCGCGCTTTGCCGGATTGGCGTACTCACGAAAACTCTGCCGGTCCGGTGCCACTTAGTCCGGTCAACTCACAAGAGCCGCTGCAGCCTTTGAGGCTGGTCCCATATGGCGCGGCGAAACTGCGCATCACGGCATTTCCATTTCTCAACGAGAAGTCGAGATGCGAGGCGAGCGCTGCCGTTAACACAGATCGGCAATAGCGCCGGCCCTATCGAAATTGCCAACCCCACACAAATGCGTGTTCAAAAGGCTTCGGAAGGGAGCATATGAGTGCTCGAATTATTTGGTCGTTTACACGCCGTGGTTGAACGAGAGGTGGGATGGGTCGCCGGACAGCTTTCGCGGATGGAAAGTTTACACAGCCGGCTCGTCTATCGAGAAACGTTTACTTCTGGATGCATTTCCTGACCGGCATACGGCGTTTACCTTTGTCGAACGCCAGTTACAGAGAGGGTAGTCAAGCAATCACTGCGCGACTAACTCGGGGCGTGCGCCAATGTTGCGCAAGCAATGATCGACCCAGAGCTTCGTAAGCTTTTCCTGCGTTCCATTTTGCGAGAGCCTGGATCGTAAGCTTCCAAATTCCACATGGTCGAGCGGCTGATCCTGATTGAAGCAGGAGAAAACGACCGTTTCCTTACCGGTATTCGGATCCTTGTGCACCTGCAGACACTGCGCACAGATTTCTTTCATCATGCATTGCATCGGGGAGTTGATGCTGCCGATGGCGTGGTGATCCGGCTTCAGGTAGGGCCTTAACACGGTATGCCGGGCTTGTTGCACGGCGCGCATCATGCCGTCTGAGCCGATTACGATCAGGCGATCCACACTGTTGAGCGAAATTTCAGTAGACCCCAAGTCCCCACGGCCATATGCCGCCATCGCCTCTACGATGTTGCCGACGAAAGCGCTGTCGCCTAGACGACCCGGAGTAAATCCTGGCGCTTCATCGCAGACCCAGACAACTACATCGGCAGCCTTTTCGATTTCCTCGACCTTGTAGCGGTCGATGATCTTTTTGTAGCCGGCGAAATAGACGACCCGCGAACCCGAGGCGCGAAGCTGCTGTCCGATCGAAAACAGCACGGCGTTCCCAAGGCCGCCGCCAGCGAGCAGCACGGTTTCCTGAGATGGCGTTTCAGTGGGCGTACCGGTGGGACCCATGAGGATAACCGGATCGCCCGGTTTCAGGAGAGCGCAAAGATCGGAGGAGCCGCCCATCTCAAGGACAATTGTCGAAAGCAAGCCTTTTTCGAAATCGACGGAGGCGCCCGTCAAGGCAAGGCCTTCCATCGCAAGTGCCGTTCCGTCGCTTCGCGCAGCTAGCGACTCAAAATTCTGCAAACGATAGAACTGGCCGGGCTTGAAGGAGCGTGCCGCGATGGGTGCCCGGACCACGATCTCAAGGATATTGGGCGTCAGGCGAATGACGTCTTGAACGACGGCACGAAGCTCGCGGTTCAAGCGCGCCACCAGAGCCTCGGGAGCGGGCTCTAACGGGGCATGTCGTGCAAGAACGCGCGATAACACCGGGTATCCTTGCTTGGCGCTTCCCATAGCCTTCACAACGTTGCCCGAGAAGGACGGATGCAAGTCGCCGAAAAAGCTGATGGCCTTTCCATCCGGGCGAAGCGAGAGCAGTACACGGACTTCAGATGGCTTGGAGATGCGTTCCGGTTTGACCGGCTCGCCATCTTCACCGACTGCACGGAAATAGCGTCCGTCTAAAACAAAGTTTTCCTCGTCTTCGCGCGCCAATACGGTGTTGGGCTGGGTTCCCGCCGCAACCAGGATGCTCCGAGCGGGCAGTGTCACTTTCTCGCCGCTTGGAACCAGCTGTCCTGTACCTTCATCGAAGCGCTGCTTCTCTGCAATCAGAGCGCTGGCAGTGTTGGTCGCATCCACCCGGACCTCTTGAGGAGCCAGACACTCAGCAAACTTAACTCCTTCTTCCAGAGCTTTGGCGATCTCTTCATGGTTCAAGGTATAGCTGGGAGCGTCGATCAGCCGACGCCGGTACGCAACCGTTACGCCCCCCCACGAGTTCAACAGATTGATGAGCTGCGCCTGTCTGCCTTCCCGGGCAGCTGCGGCCCGTTCGGCTCGTATCGCGCGGGCGTGCGCCAGGAACTCCTCGGCAATTTCAGCTTCTTCTTTTGTCCAGACGGAGCGAACCCGGCGTTCGCCGATATCGTCCTTCAGCTTCTCGTAGCGTTCGAGAAATTTCTCGACTTGCACGACGTAGTAGGCAAGCGACTCCGTTGCGGTATCGATGGCGGTCAGTCCGCCGCCGATTACCACGATTGGCATGCGGATCTGCAGATTAGCCAGCGACTCGGTTTTAGCGGCGCCAGTCAGCTGCAATGCCATCAGGAAGTCCGAAGCCTGGCGCACTCCGCGCACCAGTCCATTTTTCATCGGGATGACGGTTGGACGGCCCGCGCCCGCACAGAGCGCGATGTGATCGAAGCCCAGTTCGAAAGCGCTGTCAACAGTCAGCGTGCCGCCGAATCGCACACCCCCGAACATAGAAATTTCGCTACGCCGCTCGAGCAGCAGACGAATGATCTTCAAAAAGTTTTTGTTCCAACGGACGGTGATGCCGTATTCGGCTACGCCGCCGAATCCAGCCATGACCCGTTCATCCAGCCGCTCGTAGATCTCGGTAATATCGCGAAGCGGCCGGAAGGGAACGCGTTCGCCGTACGGATCCACGCCCGAGATGTCGGCCGGTAATGGCTCTATTTTGAGCCCATCGACGCCGACAACGGTGTGTCCATCGTTCATCAGATGGTGAGAAAGCGTGAAGCCGGCCGGTCCGAGGCCGACAACCAGAACTTTGTAACCCGTGGATGGCTTTGGTAGCGGGCGTTCGAAATTCAGCGGGTTCCAACGGGTAAGCAGACTATAAATTTCAAAGCCCCAGGGAAGCTCGAGCACATCCTTCAGCGTGCGGGTTTCTACCTGCGGGATATCGACTGGTTCCTGCTTTTGGAAGATGCAGGACTTCATGCAGTCGTTGCAGATACGATGCCCTGTGCCGGCGGCCATCGGATTATCGATGGTGACGATTGCGAGAGCACCGATCGGGTTGCCCTGACCCTTTACGGCGTTCATCTCGGATATCTTCTCGTCGAGTGGACAGCCGGCAAGAGGCACTCCAAAAACGCTCGATTTGAAGCTTCCGTTCTTTTCTTTCAGGCCGGTGGAGCAGCTGTCTTTATGTTGGTTGTGGCACTTGATGCAGTAGTGAGCCTGATCGAGCGCGCCTGTTAGGTCGGTTCCGGGATCGGTAAGCTGGAAGCCTTCACGGTGACGCCAGTGATCGGGACTGAGCTCCAGTTGCACCAATCCGTCCGTCGACACGGCTTGAACGGGCACCAGATGATTCATGTCGAGCTTGTGCGGCACCTTAAACAGCACACCGCTTTTGTGTCTCCGTTGTCCTTGGGGAGAGAGTGTTGCCCAAGCGGCATACCGGGCGCTTAGCTGAAGATGTTCAGCATGCGCGGCTTCGTTTTCGAGCCAGCGAGACACATGGGTTGCGAAGCTTAACTCGGTGAGAGGCTCCTGCAGTAAGGTTTCTAGTTCCGCTTCCAAAGCGAATCCGTCAATTTGGCTGGCGCTTTCCGGGGTCTGTCCGATCACGGCTTTGCGCTGCACGAAGCGTCGCTTAACGGAGTAAAGCGGAGCCAGCTCCGAATGCCGGTCCTGCAGACGATGCAGCTCTTTTTCGATCCCAAATAGCTCGCCTAGAAAATCTTCGAGATAAGGGGCAAGCGCAATGATGAAATCCGATGACTCCTTGGTGTGGGGGGCGGGTGGCGCCTCGCGTGCCGCAAGCAGTTGGGTATGCAGTTCTTGGCTTGCGGCTTTTAGCTGGTTCAGGAACTGCCGATCAAGCTCTAAGAGTCCTTCCCTCCGATAGAGGTCGTGGAAGCTGAGTCCGAATGGCAGGTGAAGGGAATCGCCATTCCGCTGTTCGATGGTCATGATTTACAAAAGGGTCAGCACAGACCAATCAGTCCGGAGCAGGCGGCTTTCGGTAGCACCGTGCTGCTGATGTATATCAGGCGGACAGCGGTCAGCGTTTGCTGGACAACATACCTATTCTCGCAGATTTAGGAATAATCTGTGGGTGGCTAAAGGCCGAAATACCTGAAAATAGCATTTCCGTCAGGTATCGTTGTTAGAGGTGGATCTCGAAAAGACGCTTTTGCGCAAAGTTGGCGAAGCGATCGGCCGTTTTCGCATGATTCGAAACGGCGATCGGGTGGCAGTAGGTGTCTCAGGCGGGAAGGATTCGATTACGCTTCTCGAAGCGTTGCTGCTCCTTCAGAAACGTGCTCCGATCGACTTCACGGTTAGCGCTTTCACTATTGAGCAGGGGAAATTCCTTTCGCCGATTCATCCAGTCGGGGAATATTTGCGTACCCGCGGCATTCCTTGGACGTACGTGGAGGATGCTCCATCTTTAAGTCTCATGACGGAGCAGCCCGACCATGGCTGCGACGTGTGCAGCCGGTTTCGCAGGCGCGCTGTGTACGACGTCGCGAAAGAGCTTGGCGCTAACGTGATCGCCTTTGGCCACACGGCTGATGATTTTTGCGAGTCCTTTCTCCGCAACGCGATGTTCACCGGGCGCATAAGTGCGCTGCCTCCAATCACCTGGTCCAGTAAGCGCGACTTTCGACTCATCCGGCCGCTGGTCTATGTCAATGAAGAATTAACGAAAGCTTTTGCGGCCGAGTTGGGGGCACCGGTCATTCCGTGCGGTTGCTCTCAAAAAACTGGCACTGTACGCCGCAGTTTGCGCGACATGTTCAGCGAAATAGAGAAAGATCATCCGTTCCTGAAGGAAACTCTACTTTCCGCCATGGGCAAGGTCGACACGTCCAGGCTGCTCGACACGCGGTTTCTCGATCTGGACGGAGGGATCGATGAAGCCGGCTTCCTGGCCGAGGGGCAAGAGCTTGTGACCATCGGCATAGGCTAATATTTTTATCGTATACACTGTCTGGGTACCATGACTGCGGAACTAATTGTCATTAACGGTCCGCTGGCTGGAACTCGCTACGCTCTCGGTAACGAAGAAATTCTGATCGGACGAGCACCTAACGCCCAGTTGGTGCTGTCTGAGCCGGACATTAGCTGGCGGCACTGTCAAATCCGGCAACAAGGCACGCGGTTTGTAGCGAGCGATCTTCGCACGTCTCTGGGCACATACGTGAATGGAACCCGCTCTGCCGAACGCTGGCTCGAGGATCGGGACCAGATCGGAATCGGGCGTACGGTCCTGCTCTTTCGTTCAGGCCAAGCGACGGAGGAAGATTGCCCGTGCGCTCCAACAGTTGACACTAAACCGGCTCTGCTTGCAGCCTGCTCTCTTGTTTTCATGTTTCGGGCTTTAGCTTCCAGCTCCAGTGAAGCTCAAACCGCTCTTCTTCAGGAGCAGATTCTGCGTGTCATTGGCGACCTCGTGCCCATGAAAGAGGGCTTGCTGCTACTTGGCCGTACTACCAAAGAGTTACTGGACCGGTGTTCGGAACGAGCGGCGTCCTTCAAGACCGATTTCACTTGTTTTATCCCGCGTATTTGTGAAGAAGGCGCCATTCAAGACTTTGAAGCAGGCGTTGTGGGCGTCTCTCTTTACCTCGAGGGACTATTGGGCGGCCTGTTAATCGTTAAGACCCAGGGTGAAGTTCCTCGAGATTCGACTGTCTATCTGGATACCCTAACTGCTGTGGCATCTCTTGCCTCGGTTGGGTTCGAAGCCAATCAGGAAATCGAAATTTTAAAGGTAAAGAACGCTCTGCTTCAAGAGCAGATCGGTTCCAATACCGGCATTGTCGGGACGAGCCTGCCGATTCGAAAGCTGCTCGATCTAATCGAACGTTTAGCGCCGCGCGATACCACTGTCTTGATCACGGGTGAAAGCGGAACCGGCAAGGAGCTGATTGCGCGCGCACTGCACCAAAAAAGCCTGCGCTACGAACGGCCGTTCGTGGCGGTCAACTGCGCGGCTTTAAGCGAGAGCTTATTTGAGAGCGAACTCTTCGGCCACGAAAAGGGCGCCTTCACGGGCGCTATAGCGCTGAAGAAGGGGCGCTTTGAACTGGCACAAGGCGGAACTATCTTTCTTGACGAGGTCGGCGAGCTCGCGCTTTCGTTGCAGGCCAAGCTATTACGCGCTCTGCAGCAGAGGGAAATCGAGCGGGTAGGGGGAACTCAGTCGATCAAAGTTGACGTTCGTGTGATTGCGGCGACGAATCGCGACCTCGCGGTAGACGTTCGAGAAAAGAAATTTCGCGAGGATCTCTACCATCGCTTAAACGTCGCGACACTTTCGGCTCCACCTTTGCGGGAGCGGAAGGACGATATTCCGCTCCTGGCGGAGTACTTCCTGGCACGATCGTCGGAGACATGCAAGCGCCGGATCAAAGGATTTTCGCAGGAAGCAAGTGAGATGCTCCTGCAGTATTCATGGCCGGGGAATGTGCGCGAACTCGAGAACGCAATCGAGCGAGCAGTCGCCGTCGGTGAAACCGATGTTATTCTGCCCGAAGAGCTGCCCGACTCCCTGATAGATGCTGCCCCGAAGGACTCAAAGGCGAAATATCACCAATCGCTCGATGAAACTAAGCGCGACGCGATTCTCGACGCTTATGTTCAGGCGAATGGCGATTACAAAGGCGCTGCACGCTTGCTCGGGCTCCATCCAAATTACTTGCTCCGTCTCGTCCGCAACCTCAATTTGCGAGACGACATCAACCGTGCTTTGAACAACAAAGGGGGTTCAGTCGCGGCGGGCCGTTAGTTTTGTCCCGGTATGCAGGGCGGCAATTCCACGCGAGAGTAAAGTAAATTGGGTCGCGCCGAACCCGGCTTGATCCATCATGTGCCGCAGTTCTTCCGCTTGCGGGAACTTCTTTATCGATTCAGGCAGGTATGAGTAAGCCTCGCCGGATCCGGACACAACTCTTCCGACAATCGGCAAAATCGCGCGCGAGTAGAAGCCGTACGCCGTCCTCATAAAGAATCCGCGTGGGTGTGAGAATTCGAGAATTGCCAGCGTTCCACCCGGTTTTAAGACACGTTGAAACTCACGCAGACCGCCTGAGTAGTCGGACAAGTTGCGGAAGCCAAAAGCTATCGAGATCGCATCCAGACTGTTGTCGGCGATCGGAAGTTCGAGCGCATCGGCGTCAAATAGCCGAGATACGTAGCCGGTCCGAGTTGCCTTACGCTGCGCGAGCACCAGCATTGGATGACAAAAATCGGCGCCCAGTATTCGAGCCTTCGAGATGCTCTGCATGTCAAGCATCACGTCGCCGGTCCCACAGCAAAGGTCCAAAATCTTGGCATCGGCGCGTGCGAGAACCGGCGCCAAGCTTGTCAAAAGCGACTTGCGCCAGCCGCGGTCGATGTTGAAGGAGAGAAGGTGATTGAGTAAGTCGTACCGGGGAGCAATATCGGCAAACATCTGCTGCACCCAGCCGGCAGCCTGCTCGCCGTGTCTCCCCCGGGGCGTCGTTCCTGTTGCGACCTCCGTCATTTCACTGCGAGAGGCTTACGGCTGAATTCAGCGACTCAACGATAGCGCGACGAACCAGAGCCGGTTCGATTCCGGACAAAATTCTTGTTCGCCCGATAGCGACCGGCAGAACGAAATGCACCTTGCCAAGCAACGTTTTCTTGTCGCTTGCCAATCGCGCGATTAGACGATCGGGGTGCAGGTCCCCCGCAAGAGGAAGCGAGCCATAGGATTCGATCACGTCGCGCATCGAGCGGGCTTCTGCAGCAGATAGGTCTCTCGTGAGCTCGGCCAGACGAATCGCCGCGAGCATGCCCCACGCGACTGCTTCGCCGTGAAGAAAGCAGCTATATTTTGTTTCGGCTTCGATCGCGTGTCCGATCGTGTGACCGAAATTCAGTATACGGCGCAGATCGCCTTCGCGCTCGTCCGCTGAAACCACTTCCGCTTTGATACGCACTGCGGCGGCGATCAGTTGGTCCACTAAATCCGGATCCCGCGCGAGTATGGCGCTCGATTGCGTTTTGAGCCGTTGAAACAGTTCCGGATCGCGTATGATCGCGCACTTGATCACTTCGAAGAGACCGGCGCGGTACTCGCGTTCCGAAAGGGTCTGCAAGACGTCGGGATCGATTAAAACAGCAAGCGGCTGATGGAAGCTGCCGATCAGGTTCTTGCCACCAACGAGATTGACGCCCGTTTTCCCTCCGACGGCGGCGTCCACTTGGGCAAGTAACGTCGTCGGAATCTGCAGCACAGGAATGCCGCGCATAAAGATCGCTGCGACGAAACCACTGACATCGGTTACAATTCCACCGCCAAAACCGATGATGACGCTGGTTCGGTCGGCTCCGTGTTCCAGCAGCTGATCGGCAAGCGCTTCTACGGATGAAAGCCGCTTATTCGGTTCACCGCCCGGGAAAAAAAGAGGCTGAGCACGTTCGGAGATCTGCCGGTCAAGTGCTCTTCCGTGCAGCGTCCATACGTCTTCGGTAGTGATCACAAACAGCTTGCCCGCGCGTGGCGGCACAAAGTCGCTAGCGCGCTGAATGATGCCCCTTTCGACCACGCTCGGATACGTGTTGTGTGCAGTATGCACCTCAAAGACGGGCATTTGTTCCCGTTGTACCATGGGGCTACTTGCTTCAGCGCATTGAGACGATTTTCCTTGTTGGGGCGGTAAGCGTTGAGAATTAGTGCTGCCATTATGCAAATCCCAAGCGGCGGTATTGCAGTCCGAATCGCCCTCCAATAACGCGCGCGAACGCTCGCCCCAGCTATTAGCCGGATTCGCTCTGTTCCTTTTCGCAGTTCCACTCGGGCACACCGGGCCCTGGGCCGCTCTTTGGACAACGCCGTGCATTCTTGTAGCCGCAGTACTGATCACCTGGGGCGCGGAATCGGCGCAGTTTTTTGTTGCCCAGGGTTTTGCGCTAGCCATTCTAGCTTGGATGCAGACTCTGCCCGAGTTCGCTGTCGAAGCCGTTCTGGCGTGGCACCGGCAAACCGATCTTCTGCTTGCCAATCTGACAGGGGCTTTACGCCTGCTTACCGGCCTCGCATGGCCGTTGATCTACTTGACCGCTTCCGTGGTGCATCGCCGCAGCGCACACAAGCCTCTGGGGAGCATCAAGCTCGATTGTCATCACAGCGTTGAAGTCGTTGCGCTGATTCCGCCCTTGCTTTACGCGCTTGTCATCTGGTGGAAAGGAAGCCTGCATTTTCTTGACAGCTGCGGCCTGATATTCATCTATGTCATTTATTTGTTGCTCCTAACGAAGTTGCCAGCCCAGGAGAAAGAAGGTATCGAGGACCTCGGATCGGTGCCTCGGAACATTGTGAAGGCACGCCCTCGCTGGCGCACCACGGCAATCGTCGGTTGCTTTGTCGCAGGTGGAACGCTGATTTACTTTACCGCCGAACCCTTCCTTGGAAGTATGGTCGCAGTAGCAACAGCCGCCGGCATCCCGACATTTCTGGTCATTCAGTGGTTCGCGCCCGTAATCTCTGAATTTCCGGAACTTGCGTCCACGTTTTACTTCGCCCGGCAGATCGAGAAAGCCCCTGTGGCCATCATGAACATTGCGTCCAGCAATATCAATCAATGGACTCTGCTGGTTGCCATGTTGCCCATCGTCTTCTCAATGAGCCAGGGCTCGATAACCGGCTTTACGCTCGATGGGGAACAGAGGTCTGAGCTTTTGCTCACAATTGGCCAGAGCTTGGTGGGCCTGACATTTCTCCTCAATTTGGAGTTTGACTGGTGGGAAGCGCTCGCGATGTTCGTCTTATTCGCTGCGCAATTCGTTTTGCCTGCCTTCCTCGGCCAAGGCGTGCGGCAATGGATAACAGCCGCGTTTTTCGTTTGGGTGGTTGTGGAGTTGGTCAGGATTGTTGCTAGGCGTCAAATGCCTATAGCACTGACGGCGTTCGCAACGACATGGCGTACTTATGCGCGCAAAAGGTAGCTTTGCTAAGCGTTGCCGAAGCTGATCAGCGAGACGCCGACGATAATTAGCGCCAAACCGCCGACCTTCGCCGTTGTGAAAGGTTCCTTGAAGAAAAGGCGGGCCCAGAGAATCGCCCAGATATACCCGAGTGAGACCATCGGATAAAGAACAGTAAGCTGTCCCTGCGACACTCCCATCATGTAAAAAACCGACGAGAGTAGATAGAACGCTATGCCGGTTGCGAGCCAATAATTTGTGAGAAGCCGGGCGATGCTCCCCTTCATGTGTTCGGCCCCGAGCTTCAAGAAGACAGCGCCGAAAGACCCAAAGAACGAACCGACTAACACCAGAAGAATAGAGCTTAACGGTGTAGTCATGACTTACTTCTTCATTCCGAGAACAGATACTCCGATTACGACGAAAGCAATCCCGATAGCTTTGAAAAAGTTCATATGCTCGTCGGGCAGGAGAACTAATGAAAGAAACGCGACCCACACGTAAGTCAACGCGATGATTGGATACAACCTCGAAAGTTCACGGCCTTTCAACGCTATGGCAATCAAGAACACGTTAATGCCGTAACAGAAATATCCAACGAAAAGCTTCGCGTTCTTGATGACTCCGAAACAGAACCGAACAAACAACGAGGGATCGTGCGCAAGATCGCCAAGGGTAATATGTGCGCCGAGCTGAGCTGTTCCCTGTTTGATCAACATCTGGGCTGCCGCGCCGATCAGTGTGCAGAAAAACATGAGCAGGAAAGAACGTCTCGCTGCGGTCCGCGTGGCAATCGGAGAGGTAAGTTCAAAAGTTGTGGAAGATGTCAAACAGGTTTCCGGAGGATTGGAGAGTACATTATCTAGTCTAAAGCATGAGCGGCATTTCTCTGTCTCCGTAGTCTTTAGTTACACTTGAACAGATGTCAGCGCCGCCTGTGCCCTCGCCGCTGGACTATGTAGGATATCGCCGATTTGCGTTTTATCCGCCAATCGTGCATCCAGATCCGAACGATTGGCGGATCGGCTCTAGTTCTAGATCTGCTGTGCAAGTCGTGAATGCCCAGACAGGATCGGCACTCTGGATATCGCGTCAATACATTGGCGCCGTCTCTGAAACCGATTCTTCCTTAATCGTCGGGTTGACCAAAGCACTCGATGCAAGGGCGGGAACGATTGAGCCGCGTGTCAAGCAGGTGATTGAGATGCCTTCGATTTCGAATGCATCCCCCCGACCCGGTGGGCGAATCGCCTGCGGGGGTTCCGTTCGTGCTCCGGTGGTTCAGATTCGTTTGGAATCGCGCGGTCATTCCGCATTGAATAAAGCTTTGGTAATTACCTGTGCAGCAGCAATCGTTCTGGCCCTGCTTGCAGCGCTCATCACGTCTACCGTTACATTCTGATTTAGATGCGACCTCATTTGGCAACCCTTCTCTGGGCTTTCGTCAGTGTTCTTGCAGCTGGAGCGATCGGAGTCATTGCAGCTACTCGTGGCGAACCCGTCAATAGCCTTTGGCTGGTGGCTGCTGCTGCCGCAACCTTTGTTATAGGCTTTCGCTTCTACGCTAAGTTCATCGCCGCTAAAGTGATGGCGCTTGACGACAGGCGGGCGACACCCGCCGAGCGTTTTCGTGACGGACACGATTATGAGCCGACCAATAAGTGGATCCTGCTCGGGCACCATTTCGCTGCCATAGCTGGACCGGGTCCGCTCGTCGGGCCGACCCTTGCCGCTCAATTCGGCTACCTGCCAGGCACGCTTTGGATTCTGTTTGGAGCCGTTCTGGCCGGCGCCGTTCAGGATTTTGTCATTTTGTTTTGTTCGATGCGGCGCGACGGTAAAACGCTCGGTCAGATGGCTCGCGAAGAGATCGGAAAAGTCGGCGGGTTCGTTTCACTGATAACCGTGCTCCTGATCATGGTCGTTCTGCTCGCTGTCGTCGGACTGGTTGTAGTGAACGCTTTGAAGGGCAGCCCTTGGGGAACATTCACAATAGCGATGACGATTCCTATTGCTCTGTCCATGGGACTGTATCTGCGCTACCTCCGGCCTGGCAAAGTTCTCGAATGCTCGACCTTGGGTTTTGTTCTGCTGCTCCTCGATATTTACGGAGGCAAGTTCGTGGCTGCATCGCCGGTCTGGTCGGCTTGGTTCACCTGGGGCGGAATTGCTCTTACGGTAAGTATCGTGATCTATGGTTTTCTCGCAAGCGCGCTGCCCGTATGGCTGCTTCTTGCTCCGCGGGACTACCTCAGCACCTTCATTAAGCTTGGGGTCATCTTCTTACTTGCCCTGGGCATTTTCGCCACTCATCCAGCGCTCGCGCTCCCGCCTCTGACTCGTTTCGTAGACGGAACCGGACCGATTTTTGCGGGCAAGGTCTTTCCGTTCTGCTTCATTACGATCGCTTGCGGAGCCATCTCCGGTTTCCATGCGCTAATCTCTTCGGGCACTACTCCAAAGATGATTTCCCGCGAGTGGCACGCCTGGCCTATTGGTTACGGCTCCATGCTGCTCGAAGGCTTTGTCGCGATCATGGCGATGGTCGCAGCCGCCAGCCTGCAGCCCGGAGTATTTTTTGCGGTGAACTCTCCTGCGGGTGTCGTAGGAGCAACGCCGCAAGCGGCAGTCCATACCATCTCCGGATGGGGTTTTCCTGTCACCGCCGCCGGAATGGCACAGTTGGCTCACAGCGTCGGGGAAAAGACTCTCTTCGGAAGAACCGGCGGTGCGCCCTCGCTTGCGCTTGGCATGTCCGAGATCTTTGGCGATGTCCTTCGGAAATCGGGCTTGGGAGAAAGTTTTCTGAGCTTCTGGTATCACTTCGCCATCATGTTCGAGGCACTTTTCATTCTGACGATTATAGATGCCGGAACGCGTGTAGGCCGCTTCATGCTGCAAGATCTTCTGGGCCATCTCTATCGGCCGCTGGGCAGAATCGGATGGATGCCCGGGATCCTTGCAACGAGCGCAGTGGTCACTGCTGCATGGGGCTATTTTCTTTACCAGGGCGTTATCGACCCACTTGGTGGAATCAACTCTCTTTGGCCACTATTCGGGATTTCGAACCAGCTTCTCAGTGCTGTCGCTCTATGTGTTGCTACTACCGTGCTCATCAAAATGCACCGGCTCCGGTATGCTTGGATTACTGTAGCGCCCCTGTGCTGGTTGATCTCAGTAACGTTTACGGCCGGACTTGAGAAGATCTTTTCGGCGGATCCGCGCATCGGTTTTTTATCTCACGCCGCTGCCTTGAGCGCTGCGCTTGCTGCCGGAAAGGTCGGCGCGGCTGGTTTAGGGCAGACAAATGCTGTTATCTTCAATGAACGTTTGGACGCAGCGCTGTGCGGCGTTTTTCTTTTGCTTGTTAGCGTAATCGTTCTCGATTCCATACGCGTCTGGTACGGCCTGCTACGGGGAACCCGTGCCGCTGTTTCGGCTGAATCTCCCTTTATTCCGACGCAGCTGGAAGTGGAGGGCGTATGAAACGCTTGTTTTCTCTTTTTTGGAATCTCGTTCAGGAGCTGTCGGATCAGGCAGCGTACGAGCGGCACTTAAACCTTACCGGTCGCGCGGCATCGGCCGAAGAGTGGAAGCGATTTGCCGATGGCCGTTACCGCCGCAAGTATCAGAACGCAAAGTGCTGCTGAAGAAGCTTCTATCCTAGAAGAGTTGCCTGTTCCTCGTCTTTTCCTCATAGATAGTTTCGGCTTTATCTTTCGCGCTTATCACGCGCGGGCTCGTAGCGGCGCTCCTCCGATGCGCACCACGACCGGGCTCTCGACCGAAGCCGTCTTCATTTTCGGCAATATGTTGCGTAAGCTGATAACCAGCTTCAAGCCGGATTACATGGCAGCTGTATTCGAAAGCACGGAACCGACGTTCCGATCCGAAAGCTTCGCTGAGTATAAGGCAAATCGCGCCGAGATGCCCCATGACCTTGGCCCGCAGATCCCTTATTGCCGACGGCTGCTTGAGGCATTGAACATCCCTATTCTTCAGTTTCCAAACTTTGAGGCTGATGATGTGATTGGCGCTATTTCTTGCCGTGAACATCCCAAACCGCTCGAGGTCGTCATCGTTTCCAGCGACAAAGACATGCTCCAGCTTGTCAACGATCGCGTATTTATGCTCAATCCGATGAAGGATGACGAGTGGTACGACGCTGCCAAAGTAGAGCAGTTCATGGGTGTAAAGCCGAAGCAAGTTGCCGATCTTCTCGCGCTGAAAGGCGATTCCATCGACAACATCCCTGGCGCGCCCGGCATCGGCGACAAGGGGGCGAAAGACATCATTACACGTTTCGGCTCTGTTGAAGCGGCGCTTGACCGTGCTGCTGAAGTGGAGCGCAAAATGTATCGCGAGAGCCTGCTCAACCATCGCGAGCAGATCCTCCTGAGCAAGCAACTGGCGACTATCCACACCGGAGTCCCTATCGAATGGGAGCTTTCTGCTCTTCGCACCCAGCCGCCTAACAATTCGGTGCTCAAGGGACTGTATAAAGAGCTTGAGTTTTTCAGCCTTCTGAAGGATCTTGCTCCCGAAGACGACAGCTCAACCCGAGACTATGCGACGCTTACGGACGAAGCAGAGATTACGGGCTGGCTGAACCGGCGCCCTTCTGATTCGCCTTTGGCGATTGCACTCGATTCGACAAACGGTTTCATCGGTCTTGCTTATCGTATGGGGGAGGGCCGCGCCATTCCTCTCGCCAGCTTGAAACTTCTCCAGCCTTTACTGGAATCCGAAGACGTGCCGAAGATCGTGCACGATTTGAAGGCCTTTGTGTCCGGTATGGCACCGCTCGGCATTCGTCCGCAAAATCTCGCCGAAGATGCCATGCTCTATTCGTTCCTGCTTACAGCAGATCCTGGAAGCTGTTCACCGGAAATGCTGGCCGAACGTTTCCTTGACCGGAAGTTGAATGCAGCGGCGGAACAGCAGGCGGAAGCCACTCTTTCGGTCGTCAACGCGCTCCGTCCTCAGATCGCGGCACAGGAGCTCGCCAGTGTTTATCAAGATGTCGATCTACCTCTAGCGCCGGTTCTCGCCGAAATGGAAACGACCGGCATCCGTATCGATACGGATGTACTCGCCGAACTTTCCATTCGGTTGTCGCAGCGCATCGATAACATCGCGGAACAGGTTTATGTACTCGCTGGACGCCCTTTTAACATCAACTCTCCGCAGCAACTCGGCAAAGTTCTCTTCGAAGAAATGAATCTTCGCGCGCCAGTGAAGTACGGCAAAGGGAAAACGATGTCGACCGCGGCCGATGTCCTCGAGGGACTCGCGGCGGACAATCCGGTAGCGCAACTTGTGCTGGATTATCGTCAGCTCACGAAGCTGAAAGGGACCTACATCGATGCGCTGCCACAATTGATCAAGCCCGAGACCGGACGTCTCCACACCACGTTCAATCAAACCGGCGCGGCGACCGGCCGTCTCTCGTCCTCAAACCCAAATCTGCAGAATATTCCGATTCGTACCGAAGAGGGCCGTGAGATCCGTGCCGCGTTCATTCCAGAACAAGGATGGCAGTTGCTCGTTGCGGATTATTCACAGATCGAGCTGCGCCTGTTAGCGCACATGTCGCAGGATCCCGTTCTGTTGGAATCCTTTAATAACGGCGAAGATATCCATACCCGAACGGCTGCTGAGGTCTTCAAAGTTGACCCGCTCATGGTCAACGCGGACATGCGCCGTTCCGCCAAAGCTGTGAACTTCGGCATTGTCTATGGCCAGACTCCCTTCGGACTTGCACAGACTCTCTGCATCGATCGCAAAGAAGCCGAACTCTACATCCGGCGCTATTTTGAACGTTACGCCGGCGTCCGCGAATTTATCGACCGCACAATCGCGGAAGTTCGCCAAACCGGTGTTGCCAAAACACTCATCGGCCGGCGACGCCCGATCCCCGACATGCAGAGCCGTAACCCCGCCGCTCGTTCTTTTGCAGAACGAACTGCGGTAAACACGCCTCTACAAGGCACGGCCGCCGACCTTATCAAGTTGGCCATGATCCGCCTGGCTCAGACGTTTAAAGACAGACAAATGAAGTCGCGCATGCTCTTGCAAGTTCACGACGAACTCGTCTTCGAAACGCCGCCGGAAGAAAGGGCCGTGCTGGAAGATCTAGTCAAAAAAGAAATGGAAACTGTGTATCAGTTGTCTGTACCGTTGCTTGTTGAAGTCGGCATTGGACCGAATTGGAGAGATGCCAAATGACCCGGCGTCAACTATGGGCTTCCTTGACCACGGTTCTCCCGGTCATCGCTGCTTCTTGTGGCAGCAAGAAAACCGGCAAAATGGGTCCCGGCCCCGCTCAATACAAAGTACGTTTTCAGACCACGAGGGGCGACGTCGTAATTCTCGTGCATCGCGATTGGTCGCCTCTGGGCGCCGATCATTTTTATGAACTGACGCAAATGCGTTTCTACGATAACAACGCATTTTTCCGTGCTCTGAAAGGCTTCGTCGTTCAGTGGGGTATTAACGGCGACTCGCAAATCAACAAGAGCTGGAGTGAGATCACGATTAAAGATGATCCGCCCAAAGTTCCCAACAAGATCGGAACCGTTGTTTTCGCCAAAACCGGCGAGCCAAACTCGCGCACGACGCAGTGCTTCATCAATCTTGGTGACAACAGCGCAGCGCTTGACGCACAGGGATTCACTCCTTTCGGCGAGGTCATACAAGGCATGGAAAACGTGATGAAAATCTACACGGATTACGGCGAGATCTCACCCGATGGCACGGGACCTGGGCCGAATCCGGCAGCCATCGCCGACATCGGCAATGCTTACCTTGAAGAGCACTTCCCGAAACTTGACTACATCAAAACCGCGCGTGTAATTCCCTAGGCAATCACTCGACCTGTTTCGCAATCCACGATTCAATCGTCTCGAGCGCTACCGGCGACATCGTCTCCGGAATCGTCGCATACTCGCGGCCCAATCCCGTGTTAGCTTTCTGAAACAGGTAGTTCAGACCCGGCAGTATTTTCACTTTCGCTTCATGATTGTGCCCTTTTGAAAACGCGTTCTTCATTGCCGACGCGTTCTGTTCCGGATCGACCTGCATATCTTTATCTCCGAAGAGAGCCAACACCGGGCACTGAAGCTTCTCTAGATCCTCCCGAGGATCATAGCTGAGAAAAAATCGCAGCCACGGGTTTTGCAGCTTTGGAATCTGGCGTCGCCACGGATCGAGGAACGGCTGGTACTCTTCCGGTGCTCGACCCAACGCCGCTCGCATCTCGGCTTGGCTGCTTCCCTGTTCTGCCATAGCGTAAAGCATTGTTCCGAGTTTAAAATCTGCGTTGATTTGATCTTCCGAGGTGCCCGCGGCAGCCTCGGCTCTTGCCGTTTGCCACAACAGAACCTTCTGGCCCGAAACGGCCGTGCCGCTCAGAAGCACTGCAAAGGCGATCTGCTTCGGCATCTGCGCCGCCACCATAGCCGCAACTATGGCCCCTTCGCCATGCCCAATCAACCCGATATGCTTCTGATCCACATCGCTTCGCGTAATCAGGTATCGCACGCCCGCTTCGGCATCGGAAGCAAAATCCTTCGTAGTCGCCGTTTGGAAGAGACCCGTCGATTCTCCCGTGCCCCGATCATCGACCCGTAAAACCGCGATCCCGTGACGCGTCAGGTAATCCGAGAGCACAAGAAACGGTTTGTGTCCGGCAAGCGTTTCGTCGCGATCTTGCGGTCCTGCGCCGGTAACCAGCAGCACGGCCGGAGAAGGAGTATCTTTCTTCGGCTTAGTGAATGTGCCCGCCAAAGTGACGTCAACGCCATTGGGGTTCGGGTAGCTGACTTGCTCCTCGTCATACGGGAATGGCCGCTTAGGCTCTTGTGGCCGTGGAGTTCGCTCCGCAGGCGTCGCGGCTTGTGTCTGTTCAGCCAAAGCATTTGCCGGCTTCCCAACGGAGCACACCAGCAAACAACTCAGGACCATCCTGCAAAAGCTCTGCAAGCCCACGCTGTCATCATACGCTTCGTTTCGGATGCGAAACTGAAAAGAAAGAATGACTGGAAATGACATTCGCGCGAAGTTCCTCGACTACTTCGCCGGGCAGGGCCATCGCATCGTCCGAAGCTCCTCATTAGTTCCTGCCGATGATCCCACCCTGCTCTTCACAAACGCCGGAATGAACCAGTTCAAGGAGACGTTCCTTGGCCTTGAAAAGCGCGACTACTCGCGCGCGACCTCGTCGCAGAAGTGCGTACGCGCCGGAGGCAAACACAATGACCTCGAAAACGTAGGCTATACGCGCCGCCACCATACGTTTTTCGAAATGCTCGGCAACTTTTCTTTCGGCGACTACTTTAAGCAGGATGCAATTGCCTACGCATGGGGACTCATTACCAGTCCAAACTGGTTGGCCATGCCGAAAGATCGGCTTTATGTCACCGTTTTCCGCGAAGATGACGAGTCCGAAGAGCTCTGGCAAAGAGTCGCAGGCATCTCGAAAGATCGTATCTTTCGCCTCGACGAAAAAGACAACTTCTGGCAAATGGGCGAAACCGGGCCTTGCGGACCGTGTTCGGAAATTCACTACGATCTTGGAATCGAAGCGGCCGAGAAAGGCCGCGAGCACGAACAATTCCCTAGCGACGCAGGCGGCCGCTTCGTCGAAATCTGGAATCTCGTGTTCATGCAATACGATCGCGACCTGAATGGCAAGCTGACACCTCTCCCAAAGCCGTCGATCGATACCGGCATGGGTCTCGAGCGCGTCGCGGCTGTTCTCCAGGGGCATCTCTCGAACTACGACACGGATCTAATTCGACCCATCATCGAACAAGCCGCAGCCCTGCTCCACGTCAAGCGTCACGAAAGCGAGCGAGTCGATACAGCTCTCCGCATTAATGCGGATCACGCGCGCGCCACTACGTTCCTGATCCACGACGGAGTGGTTCCCTCCAACGAAGGGCGCGGCTACGTGCTGCGCAAGATTATGCGCCGTGCCATGCGCAATGGCCGTCTCGCCGGCACAAACGAGCCTTATTTGCACAAACTGACCGGCTTCGTGGCGGACCTGATGAAGCCTGCTTACCCCGAACTGCAGGAGAGCATCGAACGCGTTTCACGCATCGTGCGCGAAGAAGAAGCTCGTTATGCCTCTACTTTCCAGATTGCGGAACGCTTTTTTCAGGACGAGGCGAAGTCCGCGATCGACGGTGTTCTTAGCGGAGCTGCCGCGTTTAAACTCTACGATACTTATGGTCTCGCGCTTGACGAGCAAGAGGAGATGGCTCGAGAGTTCGGCCTTACCATCGATCGCGAGAGTTACGCCTCCGAGATGGAAAAGCAGCGCACTCGCGCTCGCGCCAGCTGGAAGGGCGCGGACAAAGCGCAGATCCCCGAGATCTACAAACAGCTCAGCCCGGTCGAGTTCATTGGCCGAGAGCGTTTGGAAGCTCCCGTCCAAGTGACCCAGCTCATCGTCGACAACGCAGAAGTTGACTTTATCGAGCAGGGAAAAGCAGAAGTAGTTTTTGCGAAGACTCCGTTCTATGGCGAATCGGGTGGCCAGGTCGGTGATACCGGCGAACTGCTAAATGCCGAAACACGCGAACGCGTTGCCATGGTGGAACGTGCGTACAGGCCGACGCCCTCGACGATAGTTCATAGGATCGAGGTACTCCAGCCAATTCGCCAAGGCGAGCGGCTTCTGGCGGTGGTGGATCGTCCTTTCCGGGGCGCCACCATGCGCAACCACACGGCAACCCATCTGCTTCATGCCGCGCTCCGACAAGTACTTGGATCTCATGTGAAACAGGCTGGCAGCGTCGTCGAGCCGGGACGGCTTCGCTTCGATTTCACCCACTACACGGCGCTGACCGATGATGAGCGCAGCGAAGTGGAGCGCCTAGTCAACCAGCAGATTCTGGCGAATACCCAGGTCAATACGGATGTGATGGATCTGGATCAGGCGCTTGCTACGGGGGCCATGGCCTTATTCGGCGAAAAATATGGCGAGAGTGTCCGCGTCGTGACGATCCCGGGTTTTAGTCGAGAGCTCTGCGGCGGCACGCACGTGAACCGCACGGGCGATATTGGTCTTTTTAAGATCGTTTACGAGGGAAGCATTTCTACGGGTGTTCGCCGCATCGAGGCCATTACAGGCGAGGGCGCTTTGGAACGTTTTGGGGACGCGACCGCCCAGCTCAGTCGGCTCGCCGAGCTGCTGCATACTGCGGATTCGGGCGTTCTTCCGCAGGTCGAGAAGTTACTTGAACAGCATAAAAACCTGGAACGTCAAATTGATCAACTTAAGACGCAAGTAGCCAATCAGCAAGTCGAAAAGCTGAAAGGCCGAGTGATCGGCAATGCGACGGTCCTGGCCGAGAGACTAGAGGGCTTAGATTCCAAGCAACTCCGTACGCTTGCTGATTCGCTGCGCAACAAATGGGGTACTGCGGTGATCCTAATTGCGTCGGTCAACGACTCGCATGTGTCAATCGTATCGACTGTTAGCAAAGACCTGACGCAGAAAGTGCAAGCGGGAAAACTGGTCGGTGAAGTAGCAAAAGCGATCGGCGGCAAGGGCGGCGGGCGCCCCGATATGGCAGAAGGAGCAGGCAAAGATCTTGCCGCTCTTCCGGCAGCGCTCGCGAGCGTATACGACAAGGTCGAATCGCTTCTCTAGCGAACTGGGGGGTTACGCGCAGTCGAGGGCTTGTTCGAAGTCGGCCCACAAGTCTTCCCAGTCCTCGATGCCCAGAGACACTCGTATAAATCCTTCGCCTATGGCGGCGGCATCCAAATCGTGGGCGCTCCAGCTAGAGTGAGTGGTACTGCGCGGATGGCAGGCGAGGGTCTCGACACCGCCGAGGGAAACGGCATTGCGAGCGAGACGAAGGTTGCGCAGCACGTCGAAGGCGGCAGGCTTTCCACCGCGTACGTCGAAGGAAACGAGGCCGCCGGGGTGATCGCATTGGGCGTGGTAAATACGGGACTGCTCCTGATCCTCAAAAAGCGTCGGGTAGTAAACCTTTCGGACTTTCGGGTGGGCAACAAGCTTTTCGGCGATACGCTTGGCATTCTTGCTCTGGCGGCTCATTCTGAGCCTGACCGTTGGCAAGCGGGTATTCAGGATCCAGCATTCGTCGGGTTGAAGAATGTTTCCGAACAGACTGCGTTTACTGCGGATCTTGTTCATCAGTTCAAGGTTATTGGTCAGAGCGACCCCGCCGATGATGTCGCTGTAGCCGCCGAGGTATTTGGTGGCAGAATACAGAGAAACATCGGCGCCGAGAGCTAGCGGGTGCTGAAAAGCCGGGCCTAGGAATGTGTTGTCGATCATGACGATCGGGCGTTCGGGTTGTACGGCAGAAGTGTCGCAGGCCCGGCGAATGTCAGTCATGATGATGGTCGGATTGGCGGGCGTCTCTATCAGAACGACTTTTAGATTGCTTGTTTCGCGGATCGCCCGGTCAATTGCGGCAGCATCACCGGCCGGAACCGGGACTCCCTCGATCCCAAAGGGCTGCAGGAAACCCTGGATGAGCGTTTGTGTACCCCCATAGATCGGGACGGTGTAGACCACGGCATCACCCGGCTTCAGGACCGCCAGAAGACTCGTCATGATGGCGGCCATACCCGAGTTGAAGACAGCGGCGGCGATGGCGCCGGGTTCGAGCGGCAGGATCTGCTCTTCGAGGATCTGGGCGTTTGGGTGATTGAAGCGGGAATAGACCAGGTCGACTTGTTCCTCTTCGGAACGGCGAGCGCCGCGTCCGCCCATGATGTCGAAGGCGCGTTCGGCGGCTTCGGGGCTGGAGAAAACGTAAGTTGAGCTACGAAAAACTGCAGGGCGGGCAGAACCGACTGACAGGCTCGGGTCGAAGCCACGAGTGAGAATGTCGGTTTCCGGATGGAGCTGAGGCGGGTGAATTGATTTAACCATTCGGGCAATCTCGCCTAAAGTTTAGCGAGAAACAGTCGATAAGAATGTCAAGAACCTTCACCAAAGGACCCGGCCGGGATTTTTGCCAAACGAACTGTTGGCGCGGTGAGGCAAAAATTAAAGGAACGAAGCCAACCGGTTTATTGTTGAAGCTTACGAACGCGGAAAGCCAGCCCTAAACCTGTCAGCATGAGCCCGACAAGGCCGATGCTGGCGGGTTCTGGGCTATTTGAAGGCGGGGGTGCCGAGAAGGTAAGGTTATCGATGACCTCAAGGTCGCCAGTGAAACTCACTGAATAAATTCCATTGGTGCTAACTGACACGAAATTGTGCCGCCAGAGCGCTAGGCTCACTGCGGAAACCGAGCTGGAGCTCAAGACTTTTCCGTTGGCATCGTAGGCGGTTTCCACGATCTGGCCAGAATCTGCATCGACGAATGCGCCCACGGAATTGACCGGAGAAGTGAACTTAAAAGTCGGAGATCCGAGGCTCGCAAGTCCGTCCCACGCAAAAAACGCACTTCCGCCCGGCAGCTGGGTCGAATTGTTGATGTTTTCGTTTCCCAGACCGAAGGATCCGTTGCCGTCGTTAAGGGAGAAATCGAGCACGAGCGCACCCGATCCTGAGTTAATAGCTTCTCCATTTGGAACGGGAGCATTGAAAATCACCCCGGATGAGAACGTGTATGGCGAAAGCGCCCCGATGGCCAGGTAGTCGGTACCCGGAGCAAACGCGGGATTGGGCGAATTCGCTGAGGGGGACAGACCCTCGAAACCTTCTATCGTGGCGCAAAAAGCCGACGGGGTGACGCAGAGTAGGCAGGTTATGGCAAACCGCCGAAAAAAGAAATACACCCATGTCCTCCGAGGGGATAGTCCCAGTACCCGAAGTCTACCGACTAAGCAAACTGGCCACAACCCAGTACCGTACTAGGTAGCATTATGTAGCGGAAGGCTTGCGATCTCCGAGGGAGGATTATGATTAGGAAACGAAAAGAGCGAAAACACTGAAGCCGAGAAGGCCCTTGCGGGCGCCAGGGAGGTGTTGCTTCAGGGGTCTTTCTATGAGGTTAGTCTCGCTTTGGTGGGAGTTGCCTCCCTGGCTTACTTCCAATACTAGAATATGAAATTATGGATTGCAAGCTTTTTCTATCCGAAATTCAAAATAGTTTGAAGATGACTCGCGAGACTTGCATGGAAGCGATCGTTCCGGTTGTGTATCAATGAAGCTAACTCTTCTAGGTTCAACAGGTTCAATAGGACGTAGCACGCTTGACGTGGTCCGTCAGAACGCGGAACGCTTTCAGGTTTACGCTCTGGTTGCTGGAAGAAATGTTGAGGAACTTAGCTCCCAAATTCTGGAGTTCCGTCCGGCAGTAGCGATCACGGCTACTGATACCGCTCGGGATGCTCTCCGGGGCTGTCTGCTCGCTACAGGCTTACCGCGAAGCGAATGGCCGGAGTTGGACGAAGGCCGGGCAGCTAAAATCAGCGCCTCCATTGCGCCCGAGGTCGGGTTTGTGATGTCGGCGATTGTCGGTGTCGAAGGCCTGGAAGCAACCTACGAGGCGATTTGTCACAAAAAACGGCTCGGGCTAGCTAATAAGGAAGTGTTGGTGGCCAGCGGTCGGCTTGTGATGCGAGCTGCGCGGCAGGCCGGAACGGAGCTCATTCCGGTTGACAGCGAGCATAACGGCGCACATCAATGCTTTCGGGCAGGTACTCGAGGTGAGGTAACGAAGCTTTTATTAACAGCATCCGGCGGCCCCTTCCGGGACACTCCCGCGGATGCGCTTTGGGACGTGACACCGGAGCAGGCGCTCAATCATCCAACGTGGAAGATGGGCCGGCGAATCACGATCGATTCAGCCAGCATGATGAACAAAGGTTTCGAGGTGATAGAGGCCTGCTGGCTCTTCGGTCTGCCTCCAAATCAGGTCGATGTCGTGGTTCACCCACAGTCGTCGATTCATGCCATGGTCGAGTACAACGATGGGAGTGTGATCGCACAGATCTCGGCGACGGACATGAGAATGCCGATTCAGTACGCAATGACCTATCCCGAGCGGCAGCGCGCGCCAGTGCCCCGGCTAGACTGGACGCAACCCAAAACGTGGCAATTTTCGCCGCCAGACCTGGCGAAGTTTAGGCTTTTGAAATTGGCGTACGAAGCTCAGGAGCAGGGTGGTTCGGCCACTTGCACGTTAAACGCCGCCGATGAGATCGCAGTGGAAGCATTTCTGGAGGGCCGAATTCCGTTCCCGGCTATTGCGGCAACGGTTGAAGAGACGCTTAATCGACAACCAAGCCGAGAACCGGAGACAATAGAGGAAGTTCTGGCGGTCGATGAGGAATCGCGCCAAGTAGCGAGAAAGGTAATAGCCGAAGCTCGCTGGACAGTTGGAATGGCGAGCAGTCCCGAAACGGCGAGGAAGCGGTAAGGTTCTGAAGCTTCGCGGGATGTCGTACGTCCAACAATATGAGATTTCGGTAGCGCCTGGCGTGGCACGTGTCCGAGATGGGAAGGTAACAACTAAGGCGTGAGTTTCTTGCAACCGGTGTTTTGGGTGGTGATCCTGTTAGGGGTCATGATCCTGATCCACGAACTAGGGCATTTCTGGGCAGCCTTGGCAGTCGGGATTAAAGTCGAGACATTCAGCATAGGTTTCGGACCGCGACTTTTTGGATTCAGGCGCGGAGATACCGATTTTCGTTTTTCGGCCATTTTGTTTGGCGGGTACGTCCGGATGCTCGGGGAGCAGCCAAGCGATGAGAGGGCGACAGATCCGCGCTCATTTCAGGCGAAAGCGCGTTGGCAGCGGGCGCTGGTTATCATAGCCGGACCGCTGATGAATGTGTTACTCGCGGTCGGGCTGATTACCGGACTGTACATGTATGCGTTTCCAAAACAGGTCAGTTCGACGGATCCGACGATCACGACAGTAGCGCCCAACTCACCGGCAGCTCAGGCCGGCCTCCAAGCTGGCGACAAGATTGTCGAGTTGAGCGGACGACAGCATCCCGATTGGGAATATGTACTGACCCAGGAAGCATTGAACGCAAATCATGGGATTCCAGTGGTTGTCCTACGTCACGGCCAACGAATCGCGACCAGCGTCACTCCGCAGATGGATCCCAAACAAGGGATCGGAGAGGCGGGTTGGAATAGCGAGGTAGACGTCCAGGTAGGCGACGTACAGAAAGGTTCACCGGCACAGTCGGCCGGTCTTTTGCCAGGCGACGTGTTCGTCAAAGTAAATGGCCAGCCGGTAGCTTCGGCTGTGACAATCAGGCAAGCGGTTTTTCACTCGAACGGCAAGCCGGTCGAATTTCAGATTTCACGGCACGGGGAATCAAGAGAGCTCTCAGTCGCCGCAAGAGCAACGGGGGATCCAAAGACGCCGTGGCTGATTGGCATCACATTCAAGATGCCGGTGCAGTTTGTAAAACTCTCGTTCGGCCCGGCCCTGGTCGAATCGCTGAAATTCAACAAGCAGAACGCGATGATGTGGTTCCAGGTTCTGCAAAGCCTGATCGAACGCAGGGTATCCACGAAGTCCGTTTCGGGGCCGATCGGGATGGCGCAGATGTCGAGCGAGGCCGCCCAGCACGGCGCCTGGGACTACCTGTTCCTGATGTCCGTGGTTAGCTTACAGCTCGCCATGTTGAACCTGCTGCCCATACCGATTCTCGACGGCGGAACGCTATTGATGCTGATTATCGAAATGCTCATGCAACGAGAGATCAGCCTTCAGCTTAAAGAAAATATCTTCAAGTTGGGCTTCGTGTTCCTGATGATGGTCGTTGTTTTCGTAATCTATAACGACATCAGCCGGATTTTAACTAAGGGCTGAGAGCGGGTTCATTCCGCTCGCAAGGCACTTGCCGGATCGATTTGAGCGGCTCGCTGGGCGGGAATCGCTGCTGCTCCCGTCGTACGGCAACCAGGATGGTCGCCGCTACTAATTCGATCCGTAGGTCGTCCACTTCGATTCCGAATACCAAGCTTCTGCCTGAGCTAGTAAGTATTAGGGCCAAGATATACCGAAGGTAAGTCCTGCGACCGTGAACAACAGGTTCCCGACAAGATGAGTTTCATATGTCAGGTCTAAATCGTGTACTGGGGAACATACCCCCCGCCGACCAGCCGATGTCGGTGTAAGCGGTGCATGGCGAAGCGAGAAAGGGCACGAAAAGAAGAAATGAACGCTTCTCAGCCCATGCCCTGAACGCCGCCAGGGAACCCTTCAGTTCGGCCTTACCCCGATGTCTGACATAATGCCGAGCAAGGAGAAGGTCACATGCCATCAGGTCGTTTTGTCCTGGTGCAAGCCCTTGGGCTAGCCGCTCTTCTGTCGTTTCCCGGTTCCGCCGCGACAATTCTGTTAGGTGTCAACGGCGACGCCCAAATTGGTTCCAACTACATCGATTTCGGACAGTATCCCAACGGTGCGCCTTATACGCCAGCGCCCGGATACGGAACTTTCGAAATCTCAATCGTAAACGCGGGAGTGTTCAGCTCTGCCGGGGTTACTACCGGTGAATTCGGTGTGATCCAGAGCCTGAACGAAGGCACCGGGCCGGTAACTCTTCCGAGCGCATTCATGAGGTTCGATACCGGCGGCTCAAATTTGCAGCTCTGGGCAACAAACATTGCGCCAGGTGCGGTCGGACCCTTCGTTCTCAGCCAGACAGCTGACGGCGCAGTTGCATCGTTCGCTGTCGACGGGTACATAGTGGATAGCAACACGGGCACGCAAATAAGCATTTTCAGTGGCACATTCTCGGCCGAACTAATGCATCGTCTGGGAAACCGCGGTGCTTATGCTTTGACTCATAAGCACCCTGTACCGCGTGAGCGTGCGAATTCGAGCACGGGGGCGACATACGGTCGGACTGTTTGTCGGCGGCTTTCAGGCGTTCTGCCTGCTGCTCGCTCTGCTTCCGCGGACTCTCGACTCCGCGAGAAAGTCGTACTGTTTTCCGTCCGAAAGAATCAAACTCCTTCAGAGGAGAGCGATGACCAGTCAAGAATTGGTTGCTACATACGTGCAGGATGCCGAAGCTGCGGAAAGAAACTTCGAAGACGCCCTTGCCACCTTTGGCAAGGCGGGCGAGCAGAATCAGGTAAAAAGCTTTTTCGAGTGGGCGTCGGCCAAGGCCAAGACGCAGCACGAGCGCCTGGAAGCGAGGCTGCGCGAGCTGGGCGGAACGCCGTCTACCGCGAAGAGCCTACTTGCTCACATCCTGGCGTTTTCGACGACGGCTGCCCAGCTTGGGCACGAGCCGGCCGAGAAGAATACCCAGAATTTGATCATGTGCGTAGCCGCGGCTGCCGCCGAAATGGCGATGTACGAGTCTCTTGCCACAGTTGCAAAAGCCGCCGGCGATTCTAAAACCGAACAACTCGCAAGGGAACTACAAGCCGAGGAAAAAGACGATTACGACAAGTCGTGGAAATTACTTACGCCAAGCGCGTTGGATGCTTTCAATAAAGTTGTCGGTCGTAGCGCCACGGCGTAGCTACGCGACCTTCACGCGTTCTATTTGAGCGTGTACAGATAAGCGGCGATGTCGGCGGCATCTTTGGGCGTCACGCCGAGATTGGGCATAACTGTCTTCTCGTCGACGGCTTTGGGGTTCTCGATCCAACGCATCATGTTCGGGGGCGTGTTTTGAAGCACGCCTGCGATGTAGATGCGGCTCGCTATGCCGGAGAGCGGGGCTCCCACAAGACCAGTCGCGCCCGAGATTCCGGGAATCACGTGGCAAGATCCACAACCGTAGCTAGCTATAGCAGCGGATCCCCGACGCACATCGCCGCCGGTTGTGACCTGCCCAATGTGCTGACTGGCTTGGCCTCCACCACAGCCCGATAAAAACTAATGCGCTGGAGGCAAGTACGACGGCTAAACTGAGCTGCAAGCTCATTGGCACGCTCCAAGAATCCAGTCGGGAATGCTCTGCGCCAGGATCACCATGCAGAATCCGGCGCTGAACACCAAGCCACCGAGCGCCATGAAGCGGCTTCGCGACGTGACGTCGCCGCCCTCGCCCGGTTCCTGCCCGCCCAACTCCTTCCATTGACGCCAAGCTAGAAGCCCGGCGCATGCTGTCAACGCGAACGCGAGCAGAGAGAACAAAATCAGGGGTGTCTTGGTTCCGGTCGAACATGACCACGTATTCCAGGAAAACTTAGCCTGGAAACTGCAGAGCCAGAACACGGGACCGGCGAGTACCGTGCCCCACAAGATCACATTGCGCTTTGCTTGAGCGTTCATTGTCAGGACTCCATCAGCTTTGGACCCCAGTAGATGACCAGGTAGATCGGTATCCAGATTCCCACGAGGAAGTACCACACCACAGAATCGACATGCACGCCGAGTCGCTGCTTTTCGCCATAGCGGCCGGTTGCCACCGAGATTAAGAGAACAAGCGTAAATACGCAATCGCCGACGAAGTCGAAGCTATGCAGTCCCAGAAAGGCCCATACGTAGGAGCCATTTATGTCGGATCTCCAGTTGAAGTTCAGCGAGTGCCATTCCATTACACGCATGGCGAAGAACACTCCCGCAAGCACCAGGTTGAGAACCAATCCGAGGATCATCCCGCGGCGATCGTCCTTCTTTGCCGCTTCGCTTGCCAGGTAAGAACCATAAGTGCTGGCAAGAAGTGGAATCAGGGCTAACGTCGGCAGAAGCAGATGCGGAAACTGTTCACCCGGAGGCGGCCAGACATCTACTCGAAGCCGGGTATACAGGTAAGCTGCGATTATGATGCAAAACATCATGCCTTCGATAAAGGTGATGCAGAGTTGCCCCCACCAAAGCGGCGCCTGGCTGGAAATTTCGTAGGGAGGCAGATGCGAAACGTCGAGAGTTCTGGGTTCGTTCACACGATGCTCCTAGGGCTCGATTTCGAGCGGACGGCGAGGCCAAAACCACCCGATTAGCGCGATGCCCGAGATCACAGATCCCGAAATGATGTACCAGGGGTTGAATACTGAGCCGGCGAAACCGATGCCCACGCAAATTGCTGTGATGAATGGCCAGATACTCGGGCCTGGCAGCACGTAACGGTGGTGCGGTTGTGCGTCCATCAGAGTCGTGACCAACACTTCGCGGCGATCGTTTCGCAACCCGGTGACGACGGTCCGGTCCTCAGGCGGAGCCCATAGAGGATAACGGCTAGTCACCGCGGGAAGAAACTCGAAATTGTAGTTTTTCGGCGGAGATGCAGCGGCCCATTCGAGACTGTCGGCCTCCCAAGGATTGTTTCCTGCAATGCGCCCTTTCCGGCGACTCCATAGAACGTTGGCGATGAAGAGGATTCCGCCGATGGCTATGATCCATGCACCTGCGGTGGCCAGCATGCTGAGCGGTCCCCAGCCCATCTCGTCGGGGTACGTGTAAACACGTCGTGGCATGCCTTTTAAACCCAGAATATGCATCGGGAAGAACGTCAGGTTAAACCCGATAAACAGGAACCAGAAGTTGATTTTTCCCAGCCGTTCATTCATCATTCGTCCCGTCATCTTCGGGAACCAATGATAGAAGGCTCCAAAGAGTGGGAACAGTGCGCCGCCTATGAGCACGTAATGAAAATGCGCAACCACGAAATAAGTGTCGTGTACCTGGAGGTCCAAGGGAACGGAGGCCAACATCACGCCGGTCAGTCCACCTAAGACAAAGATCGCTATGAAGCCGTAAACGAAGTGCAGAGAAGTTGTTAGCCGTACTTTGCCCGTCCACAGCGTTGCGAGCCAGCAGAAGATTTGAACGCCGCTCGTGATCGCGATCATCATGCTCGATGCCGTAAAGTACGCTTCACCGATTTGCGGCAGCCCGGTTGCAAACATGTGATGCACCCACAGGCCGAATGCAATGAAGCCGTTTGCGATCTGCGATAGGACCATCGCCGGATATCCGAACAGCGCACGCCTTGAGTTTGCAACGACAATCGCCGATACAAAGCCCAAGTGCAGGAATGAAGATAATGTAAACCTCCGGATGTCCGAAGAACCAGAAGACATGCTGGTATAAGATCGGGTCGCCGCCCTCGGCCGGATTTACAAAGTGTGTGGCTACAGTCCTGTCCGAAAGCAGGAACGAACTGGCAATAACGATGCCGGGCAACGCAAAGATCACCATGAACGACTGAATCAGCATCGACCAGACATAGAGTGGGATTCTGTTCAGCGACATGTTCGGTGCACGCATCTTGAAGATAGTCGTGACGATTTCTGTGGCCACACAGAGTGCTGACACTTCGGTATAGGTAATCATCTGCGCCCAGAAATCGGTTCGCTTGCCGGGCGTAAACTGCGGCCCGGATAAAGGTGGATAAGCAAACCAACCCATATCGGGCGCTGAGTTGGAAAATACGCCCCAGTAAAGGAAAATGCAACCGCCGAGATAGAGCCAATAGCCAAACGCGTTGAGGCGCGGAAACGCTACGTTCCTGGTTCCCAACATCAGCGGAACCAAGTAAATTGCCATGCCTTCCATCATGGGCACGGCGAAAAGAAACATCATCGTCGTCCCATGGGTAGTGAAGATTTCGTTATAACGATCCGGCCCGAGAAAGGTATTGTTCGGACGCGCCAATTGGGTGCGCATCAACAGCGCTTCCACGCCGCCCAGCAGCAGCATGATGAACGCTGTCACGATATAGCGCATACCGATCGCCTGGTGCGTTGTAACCGACAACCAACCGAAGAGACCACGTCTGTGCCGCCATACCTTATCGAGAAGGTTCAGTTCCGCATTTTCGTTCGGAATGTGTGGAAAGACATCCTGTGTGGCGCTCATTTGAGACTCTCCAAATATTGGATTAGCGGCTGAAGATCCTCCGGTTTCACCGCAATGGTGGCCATATGGTTTCCGGGCTTGATGCTTTGTGGGTTTACGATCCAACCACCCAGGTTGCCCATCGTATTGGGAAGAGTGCCTGCCGCAATACTCCGGCGAGAACCGAAGTGGGTCAAGTCTGGCCCGTTTTGGCCCGAGGCTGTCGTCCCACGAATCTGGTGGCAGTAGATGCATTCGTAGTTCAGAAAGCTTTGCTTCCCCTGCTCGAGGGTGGTGTTTGCCGGAATCGGAGCGGGTTGCAATTGTGCCTGCATCCAGGCTTTGAACTTGTCCTCAGGCTCAGCGATTACATAGAAAGACATGTGGGCATGTTGCAGTCCGCAAAACTCGGCGCACTGGCCCCGGTACACGCCGGGCTTGTCGGCTTGAATGTATTCGGTGTTCACGCGAGAAGGAATCAAGTCGCGTTTTCCATGCAGGTTCGGGACCCAAAAGCTATGGATGACATCGTTCGACATGCCTTCGATCAAGATGGTCCGGCCCACCGGTATGTGGATTTCGTTTGCGGTAGTGAGCACTTGTGACGGATCGTCGTTTAAATACCGGAACTGCCACCACCATTGATTACCGGTCACTTCAATCTTGAGTAAGTTGGGCTTTCTTCCAAGATCAGCTGTAGCTTTTCCCGTACCGATACTGGCGACCAGCAGAACAAACAAAATCAGCACCGTGACAATGGTTGCGCCTGTGACGAGGCGCTTCAGTTTCGATTCGGTTTCTTCAGGAGCTGAGTGATTCTTGTGCTGCGCCGCAGGTTCGATCTCGGGTTGCCTGCGCATAAGCGTTCCGATCAACAAGACCATCACCACGATAAAAATCGCGCCCAACAGGTAAAAGAAAAACCACCAGAGCGTTGCGATTTTCCCCGACTGAGGACCTGCCGGATCCACAACAGACTGTTGATGACCGGCGCACGCGGTCAGGATCGAAAGCCAACAGAGCGTGAGAACCGAGCGCACTCGCATCGAAATAAATCGATGGCCGGCGCTGTTCATTTGGTAGCTCCACTAGTGCGGTTCTGCAAACTTTGAGGATTGGTCTCGATGGTATCCGGGCGAGTCGGACTGGCCGAGGTCGGCTGGAGACCGTTCATGGATCGCACGTAGGCAACGATCTGCCATATTTGATACTCAGGAATGCGACCGCCCCAAGAAGGCATTCCGTTGGGCCGACCCTTCACGATCGTGTCGAAGATATTCGCGGGCTCCCCGCCATAGATCCAAGCCGTTTTGATCAGCGGCGGACCGATCCCGCCGCCTCCGGAGAAGTGGCAGCCGGAGCAGTTGTACCAATCATAAAGCCGCTGTCCTTCGGATATGTCGTAACCGCTTCCGTTGTACGGGTTCGTGACAGTAGGTTGTGGCTGGACAGGACCGCCAGGACGTAGCGTACTCTCGCGCGCTGCGTCGCCATAGACTGCCAACCGCGTAGGCGAGGGCTGAATATCACGCTTCTCGCGCTGGCAAGACGAGAGCGACAAGCAGGCAAGCAAAACGGCGCAGGTGATTCGCATGTGCTCTCCCGTTAGTGAACCTGAGGAACGCCGTATTCCGAGACGATCTGTTGAATTTCTGAGGCGTCCGATTGAAGAACGCCGTCCAATGCTTTCCTCAATTCCTCATTTCCTTTGCGAACTCCCATCGATATGTCGAATGTGAAAGGGATGCCACGATACTCGGGAGGAGAGACCGGCTGGATTGCTAGCGCTGCTTTCGATGTTCTGGCGAAATATCCTGCTACTGGTCCCCAGACAATCGCAACATCGATATCGCCTCGCTCGACTGCATCGATGATCTTGCCAGCTCCCTCGGATTCACCAGGCGCACCCAAAAGACTGAAACCCACTATGTTCTTTGTTATGCCCCGGCTTGCTAAAGCGAACGACGGCGGAGCGTAATCGTCGCCAACGATATTGATTCCGATCCGAAGCTGTGCGAGGCGTTCATCGGCGAGCGACGCAATGCGCAGATCGCGATCACGCCGCGAGACGAACACGTAGGTTGACCGATAGTACGGCCTGGTGACGCTGACTTCTTCAACTGCGGACGGCACGCCCATCAACACGTCGCATCTTCCCTCGTTGATAGGACTCTTCGTCAAGGATTTTCGCTCGGACCACCAGGCATATTCGACCGTCGTGCCCAGTTTGCTAGCCACTAACTGGGCCAGCTTGTTCTCTAATCCCTGTCCCGCTTCGTTGGATAGGGGCATATCGTTTGGATCGGCACACACTCGCAGTGCTTTGGAGTTCTGCGGCAAGCATGTAAAAGCAGCGAACCCTAGAAGGCTAAGGAAGCGAGAACACATACAGCATTCCGCCTTTCGTCGTGTACTTCCCGAGATCTGAAGTCGCGTTGAGGAATCCGAGCGCTCCTGTTCCATCAACACCATTGAGTCCGCCCGATACGGCTGCTCCTGCCCATCCACCAACACCCGAAAGAATCGCGATGTATTCCTTTCCGTCTGGGCCCTTGTACGCGATGGGTTGTCCTACGATTCCGGATCCGACTTTGAACTGCCACAAACATTTCCCGCTTCGTGCGTCAAGAGCTTTAAACCAGCCGTCCATCGTGCCATAAAAAACGACGTCTCCTGCTGTGACCAGCGCACCGCTCCAAACCGGGAACATTTCGTTTGTGCTCCAGACAGTTTTGGCACTTATCGGATCCCAGGCGGAGAAGACACCGCGATTGCCACCAGGACCTGCATACATACGAAGTTTCATTCCCACATATGGTGTTCCGGCTATGTAGTTAGCCTGCACGCCTTGCGTTTCGTAACAGAGGTTATTGTGTGGAATGTAAATCAAACCGGTTTTGGGCGAGTAAGCAGAGGGAGTCCAATCTTTCACTCCCGGAGGTGCCGGGCACGCATCTCGAACCGTTTTGAAGCCAGTCTGTTTTGCTGGATTGAGCTTGAGGTCGCCTGTTTTCAAGTCGACGCTGTCGGCTGTATTCGAGTAGCCGAACTTTTCTGCCGAGACAACTTCTCCCGTCTGCCGATCGATGACATACATGAAACCATTGCGGTCCGGGTGTGCGAGCACCTTGCGGAGTTTGCCCCCAATGTTGAGATCGAGCAGAATATTTTCGTTCACGCCGTCGTAATCGTGAAGATCGTGCGGATTCATTTGGTAGGCCCAAATGGCCTCGCCGGTTTCGGGCCGTCGAGCCAACAAACTTGAGCTCCACTTGTTATCTCCAGGGCGTTGGTCGGGGTTCCACGGACCCGGGTTGGAGGTTCCGTAATAGAACAGATCCAGATCCGGATCATAAGAAATCCAACTCCAGGCAGCGGCGCCACCGATCTTCCAACCGTCGGGAGGCCAGGTCTTCACACCCAAATCGGTTCCTTGATGGCTTTTATAGAAAGGCTTGAAGTTGGGCCCTATTAATACATCTTTATCCGGTCCGGCGTTATATGCGCGCCAGGCAATCTTACCTGTATCCGCATCCAGGCCAGCGATCCAGCCGCGCACGCCGAACTCACCTCCGCTATTCCCGACGAGTACTTTGCCTTTCGCCACGATCGGAGCCATTGTGATCGACTCACCGTTGTTGATGTCGCCGAGTTTCGTTCTCCAAGCCGGCTTTCCGGTATTCGCGTCTACCGCCACGGTTTCAACGTCGAGCAGGTTGTAGTAGATTTTGCCGTTATAGAACGCAGCGCCGCGATTGATCGTGTCACAACAGGCCACCCCTTGAGCAGAGGACGGCTGACCAGGTTGATAGACCCATTTGACAGGGGCACCGGGCTTTGTAAGATCGAGCGCATACAAGTCGTTAGGAAACGGCGTGACAATGTACATCGTGTTGTTCACGACCAGAGGCGCTGCCTCGTTTCCGTGAGTCGTCCCAGTAGAGAAAGTAAATGCGGTTTTCAGGTTCTGAACGTTGCCGCTCGTGATCTGCGCAAGTGTGCTGTAACGAGTACTGGCGTAATTCTTCGGTGCCATGACCCATTGCCCATCGTCTGGTTGGTTTTGAATCTGCGCGAGTCCCGGCAAGGCAAGGAAAACGCAAGCGAAAGAAAGGCCGCTAGCCCTTCGGTAACTGATCTGACGTTCTAACACGGATGGCACCTAAAGCAACTCTGGTTCAGAGACGCTTTAAGGGTCGGAATTTATACAGACTGGAAGAGCGGTAAAGGTAGCGTTTGTTCAGTTATCGCGGGTTCTCTTCTCCAACTCCGCAACACGCTTCTCTAACGCGCGTACCGTTTTCGCCAAGTCCGGGAGCTTTGGATAGACGGCTGACGAGCGCAGCCAATCTCCTGAATCGATTGCCGGATACCCACTCACGATTTTTCCTTCCGGCACATCGCGGTTCAACCCGGATTGTGCCCAGACGATCGCGTTCTTGTGAATCGTGATGTGCCCCGCCGAACCTGTCTGACCAGCCATGATCACGTTTTCTTCCAGTGTCGTGCTTCCGGCAAGCCCCGTTTGTCCGCAGATAATGTTGTCTTCGCCGATCGTACAGGCGTGACCGATTTGACAGAGGCTGTCAATCTTTGCTCCCCGCTTGACGCGCGTTTCGCCCAGCGTTGCCCGATCGATCGAGGTCAACGTCTGAACTTCAACGTCGTCTTCGAGAACTGTCCGACCGGACTGCACGATCTTGCTCTGACGGCCTTCGTTGTCTCTCGCAAAACCGAAACCGTCGCCCCCGATGACAACTCCGTTATGCAAAGTAACGCGGTTGCCGACAACACAGAACTCGCGCACCGAGACATGTGAGTGAGCCGTGAAGTCGTCGCCAATCACGCACCCTTCATAGATGACTGCGTGTGGATGAAGAACTGCATTGGCTCCGATTGAAGTGTTTTCGCCGACAACAGCGTAAGCTCCTATGGATGCGTTTGGTCCAACGGTGGCGGTCGGAGCGATCGCCGCGCTCGGATGCACCCCCGGTGCGGGTTTTGGCGGCTGATAAAAAAGCGCAAGAGCACGCGAAAAGTCTAAATACGGATTTCGGGAAACGATCGTAGCGACTGTGGTGTCGCCGAGGCGCTCGGAGGCGATAACGGCTGCGGCATGGGTATGCTTTACCTTCGGTGCGTAGCGAGCGTTTGCCAGGAAAGTGATTTCATCTGGGCCGGCGTTCTCGACAGTCGATACGCCCGAGATTACGGCTTCCGCGTTGCCGGTTAGTTCGCAGCCAAGCCGCTGCGCCAAATCGCCTAATGTAAAGGACGGCATCCTTCTAGTTTGCTAGGATTCGGCGACGATAGGATTCGTGAGCTCCCCGATACCTTGGATTCGCACCGTTACCGATTCGCCGGCGCGCAGGAAGCGAGGCGGTTCTCGAGTAAATCCCACTCCGGCAGGAGTACCGGTGGAAACGATGTCGCCCGGCTGAAGGGTAAACACACTCGAGAGAAAGGCAATCAACTCCGGGATCTTGAAGATCAGCTCGCGGGTGTTCGAATCTTGCAGCCTCTCGCCATTGATTTCGAGCTGAATGTCGAGATTGTGAGGGTCAGGAATTTCGTCTGCGGAGACAATCCAGGGGCCCATCGGAGCGAACGTGTCGAAGGTCTTGCCCATCAACCACTGCGACGTCGCCTTTTGGTAGTCGCGGGCAGAAACATCGTTAATAATGGTGTAGCCGAAAACGTGATGGGCCCAGTTTTCGGCGGCAATGTGACGGCCGCCCCGGCCGATCACGAACGCCAACTCGGCTTCGTAGTCCGGCGCACTCGAGACTCTTGGAAGAACGATATTGTCTCCCGGGCCAATAACGGATGTAGCGAATTTGTTGAAGATCGTTGGAAGTTTCGGCAGCTCCGCGCCGGTCTCTTTCGCGTGATCGAGGTAGTTAAGCCCTACGCAGATTAATTTGCGGGGCACTGGAATAGGGGCGCGAAGCTTGACCCGGCTTAGATGGATTCTTGAACCATCCGAAGATTGCGCGACGCCGGGATTACCATGTTCGATGAATTCGAGCAAGGTGGAGAATCCTGCCGCGGTTAGATCGATAACCGAATCTCCCGAAATGACTCCGGCGTGAGGGTGACCGTCGATTTCGTAGGTGACAAAGCGCATGCTTGAACTTTACGCTAACCTACCTGGACCTTTCCGTGGTCGCCCATCTTGCTTGCGTCTTTGGTCAGCATCGCTTTCGCGAAATTGAAGGCGCGTCCAATCGCGGTCGGGGCGGAATCCCAGTATTCGGCTTTGTCCACCGCGACTTTCAACAGAGCAATTTCCGGATCTTCGAGTCCTTCGGGAAAGAAAACTTTGTAAGCCGGCTTCCAGAACTCTTGGATTTTCGCGCGGTCGTGGACCAGCGTTGCCGATCCGGACGCGGCGATAAATCTGCTTTTTTCGGGATCGGCAAAAGTGACGCTAACCTGCCGATGATGACTCGCCTCCCAGACTTTTGGTGAGTGTTCTTTTGTAAAGAACCACAGATCGCCGTCAAACTCCACATCCTGCGTTGCCATGGGCCGGCTGTGAAGAGAACCGTCGTCCTCCACGGTTGTAAGCATCGCGAAGCGAATGCCCTTCATCATCTCTGCCAGCTTCTTTATATCGGTTTGTTTTTCTTCCACGGTAATTCTGATGTGGGACTTGCGAAATGGGTTCGGCGTTTCGCGGGCGAATTTTCACTGGGCTGGCTAACCGCACGGCAAAGAAGCAGTCTAACCTCCTAGTCTTGGAGTTCGAGGTCAAAAAATTATGCTTTACCGTGCAGGCATTTTGCTTGGCGCTTTTGCGACACTGCTCGCGGCCGCCGACGCTTCGCAACTGGCGCAATTAGACAATTCAGAACGGCCGGGCGTCCAAAGCCTGAAACCGCGCGACCTGAAAGAGCTTTCCCATCAAAACTTCAACGAGCTTCTTTCCAAAGCACTAGCCGAACGAACAAGAATGGCGGTTACGGTGCCGCAGAAGATCGGCTCCAGCCGGGAGGTTTGTTCCATTCCCTTGCTGGAGGCGCCCATCGATCGTTCCACGCATTTCAGCATGAAAACGATACCGACGGGACCGCGATCCTCCGACAGTACGGCAGTTCCAAATCCGGCGCCCGCCTGTAAAGACTGGCCGACCGGGCACTAAGATGTTCGCGTTCGCGCGATCTCCGGGGCCTCTTCCGGAGGCCGTTGAAGAACGCTCTCCGGATCGAGATAATAGCGCGTCAACCCGTCTTTCAATATGTCGAGCGCTGACTGCGGCGTATCCGCGAAACGGAAGAGGTTCAGGTCCGATTCCGAGATCATGCCGTATTTGACCAGCGCATCGAAATTGAGGATTTCCCGCCAAAAGCTCGATCCATAAAGCACAATCAGGATTTTGCTTTCGAGCTTTTTCGTTTGAGCAAGCGTTAAGATCTCCGACATTTCGTCGAGCGTGCCGAACCCTCCAGGAAACACGACCAAAGCCTTCGCCAGGTACGCAAACCAAAACTTGCGCATGAAGAAGTATTGAAATTCGAAGGAAAGCTCGGGCGTGATGTAAGGGTTCGGGCGCTGCTCAAAGGGCAGACCGATGTTTAGGCCGATTGTCTTGCCCCCGGCATCGCTGGCGCCGCGGTTGGCAGCTTCCATGATTCCCGGGCCGCCGCCAGAACAGACTACGAAGCGCAATGGGGGCTGGGACTGTCCGTCGCTTTCCGTGATGGATGCGGACCATTCGGTTGTCAGCCGAGCCAGCTCGCGGGCTTCATGATAGTAGCGGCTGAGAGGACCCTGCTCCTCGATACGAGCAGAGCCAAAAAACACGATGGTGTCGTGAATCTTTTCATCGTGGAAGTGGGCAAGCGGCCACAGATACTCGGAGAGAATCCGGAGTGGACGTGAGTCCGGGCTTTGGAGGAAAGCTTCCTCGCGATAGGCCAATGGGCGGCGCTGCCCGAGCTCCTTGTGGAGGGCGATCGGGCTGCCATTTTCAGGTACCGGCAAGTCTCGATTGTCGCACCGTGGAGTTTAAACTCCGATCTGCGCCGCAGCCCTGGACTGCTAAAATTCGGGCAATGCCCAGTCGCACGGTATTCGCGGTTCTCGAGGAGACAGCTCGGCACTACGGCGACGCAATCGCTTTGCACCAACCTATCGGGGCCAAGACGGGGGGAGGCAAGGCGGCGGGCGACTATCGAACTTACTCGTGGAACGAATGGCTGGGCGCGTCACGGGAAATCGCGCTCGGGCTTCGGTCGCTTGGGCTGAAAAAGGGCGAGATCGTTTGCGTTCTGTGCGAGACGCGAGTCGAATTCTACCTGGTCGATCTAGGAATCATGGGTTCTGGCGGCGTTTCGGCTGCGCTGTACACGGCTTATCCGATGCCGGATTTGGCGAAGAATATCAAAGCCGCGCAGCCCCGTTTTCTGTTCGTGGAAGACGCGAAGACCGGCGCTGCACTGAAAGCGGCCACGGCAGAGCAAGATGTTGCCTGGCCCCCTCACGTCATCGTGATGACCGGGGAGGCTGAAGGTGGATTAACGCTGGAAGCGCTGCGGGAGCGGGGGCGGGAAGTCCTGCAACGCGACCCGGAGGCGTTCACGAAGCTTGCCGCGGAAATCTCGATCGATGATCCTGCCATTCTTTACCTGACCTCAGGGGCTACCGGTGAGCCTAAAATGGGTCTCACCAGCCATGCCGCCATCGTTGCAAATATCGATATGGGTCCCGAAGTCATGCCGATCGGGCCTGAGGATTCAACCCTAGTTTTCTTGCCCTCCGCGCACATTGCGCAGCGCATTGTTTTGGAGCTGGTGCCCATGCGCATGGGGACGCCAGTCTGGTTTTCGGAGAGTCTGGCGCGTTTGCCAAACGAACTTAAGACCATTCGCCCAACCGTATTTCTTGCGCCGCCCCGAGTCTGGGAGCGGATGTATGCGACGATTCTGACCGAGCTCAAGAAGAGGCCGGCCGTGGCTCGTAAGATCTTTCACGGAGCTCTGGGGCTCGGCCTAGAAGCCACGAAGTACCGCCAGGCGGGCAAGGCTCTCCCCCGATGGTTATCTAAGTCACTGAAACTAGCTGACCGGCTAGTCTTTTCGAAGATCCGCGAGAAGTTGGGCGGGCGGATTCGCATAGCGGCGTCCGGAGCAGCGCCGTTGGGCAAAGATCTGGCCGAGTTTTATGCGGCGATCGGGATGCCTCTGGTCGAAGGATATGGCCTCACCGAGGCGGGCGTACTCTGCTTCAATCCGCTCGAGAGACCCAAAGCGGGTAGTATCGGCAAATTGCTGCCTGGAGTCGAGGCGCGTTTGGCGGAGGATGGCGAACTTCAGGTGAAGACCCCCTGCCTTTTCGAGGGTTATTACCAGGATCCTGCAGCCACCGGCTCTGTCATGACTGCAGACGGCTGGTTTTCGACGGGCGATATCGCCGAAGTCGATAGCGATGGCTACTGGTACATAACGGGCCGGAAAAAAGAACTGATTGTCTCTTCGAACGGCAAGAAGATTTACCCCGCCCGAATCGAGAACCTTTTCAAGGTAGAACCGATCGTTAATCAGATCCTCTTAATTGGCGACAAAAAGCCTTACGTCACGGCGCTTCTCACGGTCAATGCCGCTCAGGTTCAGGGACTTAAGGCGGATCAGGTCAAGGGCGCTGATCCTGGGAAGGAAGCGGCCGAACCTGTTAGTAAAGCAGTTCAGGCTGCCGTAAGCAGGGTGAACAAGCAGTTGGCAGACTTTGAACGGATACGGCGATTCAAAGTACTTGATCGCGATTTTTCGATCGAGCAGGGTGAACTGACACCAACGATGAAGATTCGACGGAATCGGGTACTGGAGAACCACCGGGAACTCGTAAGCCAACTTTATTTAGGGCGAGAAGAGAGTCAGTAAAGCCGACATCTCCGATTTCCTGCTCTACCGGACCGCTCGCGTTCGCTGTCCGTTGGGTGACAATCTGGCCTTCTGCGGCGCTCGCAGCCGCTGCGTCGAATTCCCGGAACACTTCGCTTACTCCGAGATGACATTCGCGTAACCGGACGACAACGACTGTCGAGATAACTGTAAACAAAAGGGCAGATACGGCTAAAATCATGATTCCTTCTTCCAAAAATCAGGCCTACTTGTTCAAAACTCCAGTGCTGATAGAGTGTGGGAAGACTGTACCTTTTCTCGACTATATTCTATGCCTGTAGCTTTGGAGCGCCCCATTCCTCTCTCTTTCCACTTTCCGCGAGCGCATTCGTGTAATCGGACGACCACACCCATAGACATAGTTGTAAATACAAGGGCAGATACGAATAAAATCATGGTTCCTTCTTCCAAAACTCAGGCCAACTGGCTTAATGCGCCAGCACTGATAGAGTGTCGAGAAACTATCCTTTTTTGGTGACGATATTCTATGGCTCTAGTTTTAGACCGTCCCATTCGGCTTCTCCCCCTCTTTCGTGAGCGCGTGTGGGGGCGGGAAAGCCTCCAACCATACTTCCCCGGCCAGAATGGTTCCGGCGAACCCCCTAAAGAACGTATCGGCGAAGTTTGGTTTACTTTTAAGGAAAATGAAACATCGAGCGGACTTTCTCTCGGGGAACTGATTGAGAATGAGCCCGGCATTCTGGGCAGCGCCGCCAATCCAGCCCACCCCGGAATTTGCCCTCTGCTGGTAAAGCTGCTTTTTACGACAGAGCGGTTGTCGGTTCAGGTACATCCAGACGACGAGTACGCCCAAACACATCACCAAAGTTTGGGCAAGACCGAGGCGTGGTACGTGATGGAAGCCGAGCCGGCCGCTGAAGTCGCCATCGGATTCCGTCAGCCTATTTCAGCGGAGAAGCTGAAGGAAGCTGCCCAGACCGGAGAGATAGAGCAGTTGCTCGATTGGCGGCATGTCCAGCCGGGTGACGTGATCTACACGCCGGCCGGGACCGTGCATGCCATCGGCGCGGGTCTAACGATCTGCGAAATTCAGGAGAACTCTGATATCACCTACCGGCTGTACGACTACGGGCGCCCTCGCGAGTTGCACCTGGAGCATGGGGTCGCGGTTTCGCACCTCGGTCCGCACGAACATTCCCAGGAGGCGGTGAAACTGGCATCCTGGCGCGATCAGCTCGCGGAGAGCTCCTATTTCCGCATCGAGCGGTTACGGCCGGTGAACACAGTTCAGATTGACCGGGGACTGCCACATTACCTATTACTGATCTGCTTGAAAGGTTCGGGATCGATCGGAGGCGAAGGATTCCAGGCCGGTCAATGCTGGATGGTTCCCGCTGGAGGCGCAAGCGTTGAGATCAGTGGCCCCGGTTCCGAATGGATCCTTACTTATACCGCCGAACGGCCGATCGAAACGCTGCACGGGGAGTAGTTATTTCGGCAGAAATGCCTGAAAAAGCAGGGCGATTCTTACGGGCTTTGCAACGCTGATTCGACGGCTCAGGACAGAGTAGCCACTCGCCTCTATTTTTGCGAGCAGACGCATATAGATGGCTCGGAGCGCCCATAAGGATCGGCGGCTCTTGGGCTCAACCATGTCCATAAGTGGCGCTGATTCGTCGTAAAAGCCGCGAGCTCGCGAAGCCTCAAAGCGCATCAGCTCCCGGAAACGATCGTCTTCGACGCCGGACTGCAACTGCTGTAACTCAACCCCAAACCGCCTGAGATCCTCTTGAGGAATGTAAACGCGTCCCATCGCCGCGTCCTCACGAACGTCCCGCAGAATATTCGTAAGCTGGAAAGCAATGCCGCATTTCTCGGCCAGCAGCAAGGCCTTCGGCGACCGGAATCCAAAGATGTGGATAATCGTTAGGCCCACAACAGAAGCCACCTGATAGCAGTAGCGATAGAGCTGGTCGAACGTTTGAATTCGAGGTGGGTCGAGATCCGACAAAATGCCGTCGATCATTTCATGGAAATATCGATGCGGAATTTTGAATCGCTGCACGGAGTCCGAGAACGCGGGCCAGATCGGGCTGCCCTCACTCTTCCCTGCAAGCGCCCGATCTAGTTGCAAACGCCATTCGGTCACGGCCAGGCGAAGTTGTGCTCGGTTGGAGGTAGCCGGATTGTCGCTCAGGTCATCGCACTGGCGCATGAAAGCGTAAATCGCGCACATTGCATCTCGCTGCGGCTTCTCTAGAAGAAGAAACGAGTAGTAGAAGTTCTTAGCGCGGCTCTTCGCAACAGTGCGGCAGTAGCGATAGGAGTGCTCGAGTGACTCGACAGACTGCATCTAGAACGGTAGCTGACGCCGGAGGCATTGGAAGAGAATGCCCAAGCGCTCCGCCCTTGAAATGGAAGGGCGCTGCTTGAGAACGTCGTACTGCTCCAACCGGATCTTGCGAAGGATTTTCAAACCGCCGTGGCTAAACAAATCCAGGTCGAGCGACAGCCGGCGATTGACCATATCGATTAACGGCAGCCCTTTGCGAAAAAAATCTTCAGCGACATCTACGGCTTCGGCCATTACCGCACAGAAAGCTGAATTGTACTTACGGGCAAACAACTCTTCAAGTGTGTAGCCGTGTTTATCGAGAAGTTCGAGCGGTAGATAAACGCGATCCTTTTGAAGATCGACGGTGATGTCCTGCCAGTGATTCGCCAATTGTAGCCCGGTACAGGTATTGTCAGACAGCTCAAATCGCTCGGCATCACGGTAACCGCAGAGATACAGCACCAGATGTCCAACCGGGTTGGCCGAGTTGACACAGTAATCGATCACTTCGCCAAAGCTCTGATAACGCGTTATGGTCTGGTCCTGCTCGAACGCCTGAATCAACCGATCGAAGGGGTCGATGGGTATGTCGTGACGGATCACCGTTTTCAGAAGAGCTATAAAAACAGGATGGGATACCTCGCCGCGATACATAGCCTGGAGCTGCTCCCGCCACCAGGACAAAAGACGCAGGCTCTCCGACGGATCCCCGATTTCGTCGCCTAGATCGTCGGCCCACCGGCAGAACGCATAGACATTGTAGAAATCCTCATGAAGCTCTCTCGGAAGCAGAAAGCTGACCACCTGAAAGTTCTCGTAATGGTTGGTGGCGAGCCAGCGTGTGTATTCCAGCGCATCCTTTTCGGAGTAGGCGATGCTGTCACGCCCGAGCTTCTGAACGTACTCTTTCGGTTGTAAGCGAGCGACGGGCAAGACTCGGGCGGCTCCTTTAAGGGACTTCGTCGCACAAATCCGATGAAGTTCTCTTCAGTTTAGCGGCCCCACTACGAGTGTGTATAATCTACGGGATTATGGCCGTTTTGATATGGCCGTTTCTATGATGAGCCAAGTCATGCAAGACTTGCGGCAGTTCACTAAGCGGCTGCTCGTGACTGACCAGATGGGTGGCACTGACTTTGCCTTCCGCCACCAGGTTTAGCGCCCGCCGAATGTACTCGGGAGTGTGATGGAAGCTCGCTTTGCAGGTGATCTCGCCGTAGTGAAGCAGCGATGTATCAAGTCCGACCCTTGTGCCGGTGGGGCAACCGCCAAAGAAGTTGATAACACCACCCTTACGTACAAGTAGAGTTGACAGTTCCCACGCGTCGGGACGACCAATTGCCTCAATCACAACGTCGGCTCCGCGGCCGCCAGTCCGCGCCTTCACTTCGGAAACAAGCCTCAAATCATTACTGAGGTCAACATTTTTGCTAATTACGACGCCTTCGTCGGCGCCCAGCATCATGGCTCGATCAACCTGTTCCAGCCTGCGGGCGATTGCGAACACGCGAGCTCCATAAGCCCACTTCGCAAGTTGAACGAACATCAGGCCAATAGGGCCCAAACCGAGTACGGCAACTGTGTCACCGGGCTGAACATAACTTTCGTCGAGACCGCGAACCGCGCAAGCCAAAGGCTCGACCAGAGCAGCGTCTTTATACGACATGCCGTCGGGAATTCTATACGTATTTTTGCGCACAATACGTTCGGGAATGCGAATAAACTCCGCGTAGGCTCCGTTGTTGAATAACAGGTCTTCGCAAAGGTTGGGCTGCTTACGACGGCAAAAGAAGCATTCGTCACAGGGAGCCGAGTTCGCCGCTACCACGCGGTCGCCGAGTTGGAATGAGCTAACACCGTCACCTAATGCCACGATATCGCCGGCTAGTTCATGCCCAAAGAGAGAAGGCGGCTGAATCATTCGCGCATGATACCCGCGACGATAAACTTTGACGTCGGTTCCGCAGGTGAGCGCGGTTCGCACACGGACAAGCAGTTCACCACGGCCGACGGCGGGAACAGGAACAGCCTCCAACCGAACGTCTTCCTTGCCGTAAAGTACGGCGGCTCGCATTTTGGTGTACAACCCTCCGTTCGGGAGGGCACGGGAGTTGATGGGCTCAAGGATTGCGGCCATCAGTTCTGCTCCTGCGGGTGAACGACCACCTTCATCGAGCGTCCCTCGGGCCGTTGGGCAATAGCGATACCGCGACCGATGTCCCGTAAAGGCAAACGGTCTGAGATGAGTTCTTCCAGTGGCAGTTCTCCGCTGAAGACCAGGCGTGCAGATTCAGCCTGCAGGTCTACATCCGCACTGTACGAACCGAAAAGCATGCGTTCTCCAACACAGATGTCCGAGCCCGAACATTCGATGCGCTCCGTCGCGGAAGTCTGGGCAAAAAGCAAGATCCGAGCGCCTGGACGGGATATACGAAGCGCTTGGTCTACCAAGCCGCGAGCGTTGGTGGCGAGAATCACAGAATCGACCCCTCGTCCGTCAGTGGCAGCACGTACTGCATCTGCAAAGAAGACGTCTTGCGGATCGTATGCGTTCGCACCAAATCGCTCAGAGAGGTTCCGCCTATACGGGATCGTGTCGGTTGCCAGCACACGGGCTCCGGTTCGCTTCACGAGCATGGTGAAGATCAAACCGATGGGCCCTTGTCCCAGCACGGCTACGACATCGCCGCGTTTCGGACTGAGCAGTTCGGCCGCTTTCAAGCACGTATTGACCGGTTCGACCCAGCAGGCCTGATCGAATGACACACCAGCTGGAATATGTTCAACGCCTCGTTCCACAATCCAGTCCATCACACGAACGTACTGGGAGAAGCCGCCACCCGCCGCCTCGAACCCGGCAGTAACGCCAACTTTCTTGTAGACAGGACATTGCGCATAAAGGCGACGCTCGCAATAAAAACAGGTACGGCATGGAATGTGGTGAAAGACGATCACCCGATCGCCTGCCGTAAATTTACTTACGTCAGTACCCACAGCCACAACGACACCTGCGGTCTCGTGACCATACACCCGTGGCGGCGGGAGAAGATTATATTCAATCTTCTTAAGATCTGTGTGGCATATTCCGCAGCTTTCTACGCGAATTAGAATCTCACCGCGCCCGATGGAAGGCGTTCGTACGGATTGGACCTGCACTTGGCCCTCACCGACATACACGGCCGCGCTCATGTCCACTGGAACAGAGCTAAGAGCCGGTTGTGCCGGGTTGTACGTTGGCTGACTCTGAAACGATTCGACTACTGACAAGAAAGTCCCCCAAGACCTTTGCCGCATCCTCTGTCCGCCGTCTCAGACGACGGAGCGCCGGGATTACCTTGGGATGCGAAAATGCGTGTACGACAATTTTCCCACGAACGATCCTTCCTTCTTTCGAGCGCATCGTATTCAGGTCAAAAGGAAAGGACTCGTCTGCACGATCCGATACGACTTTGATGCAGCAGAAAGGTAGTCCGGCGCGTTTTGTACGCGCGGCAACGCCCGCTGCCTCCATATCGACTGCAATTGCGCCGCTAGCAAACAAATCCTGCTTCTCCTGTGAGGAGTTAGCGATACAGTCTTGGGATAGAACCATTCCGGCGGTAAACTCCCGTTCCGACTCAACCGGTACGCATTCGAATTTTTCCCCTGTAGCGGGACAGACCACTGCCTCAGCGACTACAATTCCACTCTCTTTGAGGTTTAAATCTAGAGCGCCGCAGAATCCGGTGCTCACTATTGCCTCCAGCTTAGAGGCCGAGAGCTCGGCCGCCATGCCGGCACGAATACCGATTTCTACTACATTCGCCGCTAGCTTAGGACCTGCGCCATTCGCCCCTAGCAAAATCCGGCGGCTATTCCAAATACCTTCATAGGCGTAATCAACGGGCCACTTCAGTTTTCTGCCGGCGGTCAGCAGCTTCGCGAAGGGCTCCAGCTCGGCTGCTTCGGAAGCGACGTATAGAATTGCCATGCAGTGTCTCTCAGGAGACGTAGCCGTTTGCACTGAACCAGCCAATGGCGCGCTCGAGTGCGGCATCTACCGGGCCGGGTGAGAAACCGAGACTGCTGGCGGCCTTTGCATGGCTGACGAACATCTTTTTGCGGGCCATCCTAACCGCTTCTAAAGCAGCAACCGGCTCCTTGCCTGTCAGGTTGGCCCAAGCCGTGTTAACCAAGCCTGCTGCGTACGCGAACGGATACGGAATTCGAGTAGTCGGCATCGGTTTTCCGGACAGCATGGCCAAGCGGCCCAGGATTTGCTGAAGTGTCAGATTTTGGCAGCCTAAAATGTAGCGTTCCCCTGTGCGGCCTCGTTCTGCGGCCAAAAGGTGTCCCGCTGCGGTGTCGTGAACATCAATCAAGTTCAAGCCCGTGTCAACGAAGGCGGGGAGCTTGTTGCGAAGAAAATTTAGAATGATGTTGCCCGTAGGAGTAGGCCGCCAGTCATGATCTCCGACGGGAGCTGTCGGATTCACAATGACGATCGGTTGACCGGCGCGAGCCTTTTCGAGCGCCACCTGCTCCGCCAACCACTTGGACCGTTTGTAGTGGCCGTTCATGTCATCGATTGAGACCGGAGTATTCTCGTTGCCTTGGCTATTCTCGGGCATACCGATACAACCGACGGTGCTTGTGTAAACTACCCGTTCGACGCCTGCGTGTTCCGCGGCTTCGAGCACATTTCGTGTTCCCTCGACGTTCGAATCGTAGAGCTCCTGTGGATTGCGTGACCATAGCCGGTAGTCTGCGGCTATATGGAAGACAAGCTTGCAGCCTTTTACCGCTGCAGCTAACGAAGCTGGATCCCTCAGGTCGCCAAGCACCCGCTCGACTTGCAGCTCCCGGATTTGGCTGGCAGGCCGGCAAAGGGCACGAACCTGATAACCTCGCTCGGTGAGCAGCCGCGCGACATGCCAGCCTATGAAGCCACTCGCGCCCGTAACTAGCGTTGGGGGCAAGTTCTAGCGGGACTTAGCGGATGGTCCCAAATCGCTCGTTCGATGGAGCTCATAAATCGGACGAGGATTCGGTAAGTGGAAAAGAGCCGGACACGGAAAAGCCAGATGGATTCGCGCCGAAGCTGTGCACATACGACGAGCTGACGGCCCGCTTCGCGCTCATCACGGGTTCGGGCTCAGGAATCGCGTGGCTGGAACTGCCGTCCAACTCGTTGGATTCGCCCATCGCTTTCTTGTAGGCCGACAACGCGAGAAGCGGGAACGTGTTCCGATAATCCGTGTAAACAAGATAGAACACACGGGGAAAACCTGTACCGGTCGAGTAATCTTCGCCCCAGGTACCGTCGGAACGCTGCGTTCGGATCAGGTAATCGACCCCATTGTGAAGGCTCTCGCTGCGAACGTCTCCGCCCGCCAGCAGTGACAAAATAGCCCATGCCGTTTGCGACGGAGTACTCGCATTCGGGACGAAGCGGTTTTCATCATAGCTAGCGCAGCTCTCGCCCCAGCCGCCATCCCGATTTTGGTATGCGCGGATGAACTCTAGCGCGCGTTGTATATTCGGCTCGTTTTCACTCACGCCGGCCGCCTTCAGCCCGCGCAAAGCAAGAAACGTACCGTAAATATAGTTGACCCCCCAGCGTCCATACCAACTACCGTCCGCTTCCTGCACTCGGAGCAGATAGGCCACCCCTCGCTGGACGGCTGGATGCCTGGCGGAAACACCGGACTCAATTAGGGCTTCGATCACGCGCCCGGTAATATCCGGGCAAGATGGATCGAGCATGGCATTGTGGTCCGCAAACGGGACGTCGCTCAACAGATTCCAGTTGTTATCGACATCGAATGCAGCCCAGCCGCCGTCCTTGCCTTGCATGACGAACAGCCACTCGACTGCCCGCTTGATGCAGGCGCGCTGCGCGGTCTCGTCCGAGCCTTGTGCTTTTTGAAGAGCCAGCAGCACCATAGCGGTATCGTCGACATCGGGATAGTAATCGTTATTGAATTCAAAAGCCCAGCCAGAAGGTTCTGCGTTCGGCCGCTTGACTGACCAGTCCCCCTTCCGTCGAATCTCTTTTGACATCAGCCAATCGGCTGCGCGCCCCAGAGCTTCTCGGGGAGCCGCGCCGCCCTCGCCCAACGCAAAAACGGCAATCGCCGAATCCCAAACGGGCGAAAAGCAGGGCTGCATATAGAAGCCGCGCTCATCGTCAACCATCAGGGAATTGAATTGCCTCTCTGCCTCGATGCGAAGCGGGTGTTCCGGACCATAACCCAAAACGTCCAGCGCCATGATGGCGTATTGCATCGAAGGATAAATCGCACCGAGGCCGTCAGAGTTCTCGAAGTGCTGAATCATCCACTCGCCGCACTTCTTGATGGCGTGTTGGCGGACAAAATGAATGCCCAGCTTCTCCCAATATTTAAGAAGGCGATCGGTCAGCGTGAAGAAGTTGCGCCAGCTCAAACGCTTCATGTCCCGTTCCGGAATCATGGGAGCGCCCGCAATATAGAGCTCGTCTACCGTGAATCCTGCAGGAACAGGCCGGCAGGGGTTTGCAGCGTGAACAATCGAAAGAGCCACCACAATCGCCCGCGTCCAGGAGGACATTTGATAAATGAACTTGAACGGAAGAAGGATTATCTCCGGCGGTATCGAGGGACATGCATCACGCGGCACTAGATTGAACAAGCTCAAGTTCGTTCGCACATAGCTGTTCGAGGCTTGCAATCCGCCGAGTTCGAGAATACGGGCTCGAAGGCGCTCCATGCGCACATCGGAGACCGGTAATCCACCCAGCTTCAAAGCGAAATACGCTTTGATCGAAGCGTTCACTTCCGATGGGCCATTCAAGTAAATATTGAACCCGCCGTCGGGGAGCTGACGAGACAAAATCGCCTCAACTGCGCGTCCGATCCGCCCAGGGTTAGGAGGATTCCAGATGCCGTTCACCGGAGGATGGAGCCAAAGCTCCATGAGAATATAGTCGGATTCTAGTGTCGTATCGGCGCGAAGGTCGGCCCACCAATAACCTTCGGCGGACTGCGTCCTCAGAATCGCCGAAGAGGCCTTACGTATGGCTTCGCCGGCGACGATATCGAGAATACCTTCTACTTGAAAACTAGACTTCATCGTTGAAACTAAATGTCATAAGCGCTTAGCTGCGTAGCGTGTATAAGCGCGGGGTGAAATTCTCGAGATCCGCGGGAAGAGTAAACCGCACATCTTCTTCCTTGATCTCCGCCTCTTCCAATTCGCCATAGCCGACCGACTTCAGATGGTCGATCAGCTCTTCAACCAAGTGTTCGGGAGCAGAAGCCCCGGCAGTCACGGCTACCGTATCGATTCCCGCCAGCATCTCGGGCTGTACTTCGCTACAGTCGTCCAATAAGTATGCAGGGACACCCGCTTTTTCGCAAACCTCGACAAGACGCCGTGAATTCGAACTGTTCTGCGACCCCACCACCAGAAGAGCCTGACACAGCGGCGCTACTGCTTTGACGGCTAGCTGGCGATTCTCGGTTGCATAGCAAATGTCCTGTGTCTTGGGACCGATGATGCTCGGAAAACGCTCTTTTAAGCGCTGCATAATGTCGAGCGTTTCATCGAGCGACAACGTAGTCTGAGTGAGATAGACCACTCGTTCCGGGTCGCGAATCTGCAAACGATTCACGTCTTCCACATCGGAGACCAGAAACGTGCTTTCTGGGGCCTCACCTAGCGTGCCAATGACTTCGTCGTGGTCGCGGTGGCCGATTAGAACAATCGTGTAGCCCTGTTTTGCGAAACGAACTGCTTCCAGATGTACTTTCGTTACCAACGGGCAGGTCGCGTCGATCACCTGAAGATGCCGCTCTTTGGCTTCCGCTCTCACCGCGGGAGCAACTCCATGGGCGCTAAAAATGACCCTGGCACCCTCCGGGACTTCGCTGAGCTCTTCCACAAAGATGGCGCCGGCATTTCGAAGTTCGTCGACGACGTGGCGGTTGTGCACGATCTCTTTCCGCACGTATATCGGCGCGCCATAAAGCTCGAGAGCGATCCTTACAACATCGATTGCTCGCACCACCCCGGCGCAGAAACCGCGCGGCTTGAGCAAAATGATTTTTTTGGTGGCCCCGCTCACCGGGACAGAGGAGGCAGCCGAGATGTCTTCGGCGAGAGCAACAGGTGCCATAGAAAGACCGATAACCCAAATTATAACAACGGAATGTATATAAGAGGCGCGGTCCCGGGATATAAAGGCACCCGATCCGCTAACATGGAGGTATCTCGGCTTGGCTTACAAGGCACACCTTGCCTCGCCGAAGCTTACTTCTTATGAGTGTATCTGCTTCAGAAATGTGGACGATGGCGAGCTATGTACTTAAGCAAAAGCTCGCCGGCCGCAAACGTTATCCGCTGGTTCTCATGTTGGAACCACTTTTCCGGTGCAACCTCGCTTGTGCCGGTTGCGGAAAAATTCAGTATCCCGCCCACGTTCTGAAACGCAATCTGACGCCCGAAGAGTGTTTCAAAGCCGTTGAAGAGTGCGGTGCGCCATCCGTATCCATTCCCGGCGGCGAACCTTTAATGCACCCGCAGATCAAGGAAATCGTCGAAGGCCTGGTCGCGCGGAAGAAGTACATCTATTTCTGCACGAACGCTCTGCTTCTTGAAGAGAAGCTCGACCTGTTTACGCCCAGCAAGTATCTGGCTTTCTCGGTCCATGTTGACGGCCAACGTGAGCACCACGACTTCTCGGTTTGCCGGGAGGGCGGGTACGATATTGCGATCCGCGGCATCAAAGCGGCTCTGGCGCGCGGCTTTCGCGTTACTACCAACACGACCTTGTTCGACGGAGCCGATCCGAACAGCGTCCGCGAATTTTTCGACGAAATGATGGAGCTAGGGGTCGAGCGCATGATGATCGCTCCCGGCTACTCTTACGACAAAGCACCTGACCAGCAGCACTTCCTTGGAAAGGCGCGCACGCGAAAGCTGTTTCGCGCTATCCTCTCTAACCGCAAGTCACACTGGCAGTTCAACATGTCGCCGCTCTTTGGCGAGTTCCTCATGGGAAAGCGCAACTTCAGCTGCACACCCTGGGGCATGCCGACCTACAACATCTTCGGATGGCAGAAGCCTTGTTATCTACTACAAGACGGCTACGCCGATTCCTATGCAGAGCTCATGAAAGAGACTGCGTGGGCGGAGTACGGCACAGAATCGGGCAACCCGAAGTGCGCGAACTGCATGGTACACAGCGGCTACGAAGCCTCGGCCGTCGACTATGGCTTTGGTTCTGTCAAAGGCTTCTTAGCAATGGCCAAGGCCGCCTTATTCAGCACTTACAAAGACGAGGACGCGAAAGCTCTCCTGAATCAGCCGCATAAGCCGGTACATTCGTATAATCCGCTGGTCCACATCAAGACTTCGAGCGAGACGCAAGCTTGACGGAACAACCCGCATTCAAGCCCGATGAACTGGAAGTAGCCCCTGGGTTCGCGCACGAAAATCTGCAAGGCTCGGTTCCTCTCCTCACAAATGAGCAGGAGATCCGTGTGGCGCTCGAGAGAGCCTTCGACTATCGCGGTGACATCACCATCACCCGCAAGGACGGAAGCAAGGTAGAAGGCTACGCTTACGATCGTAGGCAAGGCGATACGCTTGCTACTTCGCTGGTGCGCGTTCTGCCTTCTGACGGCAGTCCGCGGCAGAGCATTCCCTTTTCCGACGTCGCCGGCTTAGCTTTCAGCGGCCGCGATACCGCCGCCGGGAAAAGCTGGGAAGCGTGGGTACGCAAGTTCTGGGAAAAGAAAGCGGTTGGGGAGCAAGCCGCCATCGAACCCGAATCGCTCGATTAGACTCGCCCGTAACGCTCGGCTATTCTGATATGCATGGCAAGCACGGTCAGCAGCGCTAAACTCACTCTCGACGAGTTTCGATTTCGCTACGCCGGAGAAAAACCGTACTACGAATATTGGTTTGGCGAGGCAGTCCAAAAATCAGTGCCAACCACTCTCCATGGTTTACTGCAGCAAATTTTAGGCGCTTTCTTTCGGCTGGCCGGCTATCGAGCCGGCTCCGAGATCGAGTTGAGGATCGATCCAGACTGGCAGCCAAAGCCGGACGTGGCAGCTTCCTCCGCTCCGTTTGACTTGCCGTATCCCGTGCATCCAGTCGACATCGTGGCGGAGATCTTGTCCCCGGAAGACAGGATGGAACGTGTCTACGAGAAATGCCAGAATTACCAGCGGATCGGCATACTGACAATCTTCGTCCTCGATCCAGACTTGAAAGTAGCGTGGAAATGGAACCCGGAGACTTCGAATCTCGATAGGGTTTCTGTCTTGAGTTTGCCTAACAAGACAATCATTGCTGTCTCTGAGCTTTGGAAGGAACTTGATCAATTAGCACAGTGAGACGGTGCGGCCGCCCCAGTGTCAAAGGAACCGGGAACCTGAAGACGCGCTAGTCCCAGCTCTGGCGTTCCTTCTTGAGATATCCTTCTTGAAAACACGGAGTAAAGTGATAACGAAAATTTATCGCCGTACGGCGACTTCGCTGCTGCGACCCCTACCTGCCGTCGTGATCACTACGACGCTGATCAAAACAAGCAAAGTTCCTAAAATCGTGCGCAAACCCAGCGTCTCGCCTCCGAGGTAATATCCAACCAGCACCGCTACAACCGGATTCACGTACGCATACGTGCCGACCTTTGTTGGCGACTGATGATGAATCAGCCAGACGTAAGCGGTGAACCCCACGATAGAGCCCGCCACGATTAGATAGAGAAGCGACAGCCATGCTTCGAGTGAGACGGCTCCCGGGCGAAAATTGCTGAATTCCCCCAGCGCGGCCGCCGTAAGGGCCAGCAACACTCCACCGGCGAGCATCTGTACCCCCGAGCTCATGACCTTCGAGGGCGGCAGCGGCAGCTTACGAGTCAGCGCCGACGATACCGACCAACTAATGGATGCAATGATCAGCGCCACCGCGCCCGCCGGGTCGATCGGCGCTCCGCCCAAGCGTAACGAGCGGCTCATCAGGACGGCCACGCCACCAACCCCGATCGAGAGCGCTAGCGCTAAACGAACCGTGAGCTTTTGGGTTCGCAGGAAGATGATTTCCGACATCGCCATGAACACCGGGATCGTCGCCATCATGACGGCAGCAATCCCCGAAGGCACCCGCTGTTCAGCCCAGAACAAAAGTCCGTAATCAAGGACGAAAATCAGGAGAGCAAGTAAGAACGCCGAACTCCATTGGCGTTTGTTCGGCGAGCGCTCGCCGCGCGCGACCATGAAGCCGTAAAGCACGAGTCCCGCAATGGAGAACCGCATAGCTGCGAGAAGAAAAGGTGGAACCTCGCGGACGCCCACGCGAATAGCAAGAAAAGTGGAGCCCCATACAAAATAGATAATCGCGAAAGCCAGCAAGGTCTTTGCAAGCTCCCGGTCCACCAAGTAAAGACCTCTACCGGAGCGGGACCGGCGTGCTGATTTGCCGGTATGCAAATCCAGGGACACTGTTGGAGTTCGTTCCGTGAAATCAGACCGCGGTTATGACGATTTCGCCAATGCCCAGATCACGAAGAGGCTGCTCAACGACGGTACGGTCGCCAACTACCATCCAAATCATGTTTTCAGGTTGCAAAAGCGATTCGGCACTCGCCTGGATATCCGAGATTGTCAGCTTCGAAACACGTTGAACATAGCTGTCATAAAAATTCAGCGGGAGCCCAAGTTGGAGGAGATCGCCCAGCAGATTGCCTACTGCATTCATGGTTTCGTGCGCACCGGGCAACTCAAAAATCTGTTGCTGCTTCACCTTCTCGAGCTCCTCCGCGGTGACCGGCTTAGTTGCGGTCATGCCTTGGAGTTCTTTCATGATCTCCGCGATTGAATCGGCTGTCTTATCTCCTTGCACCGACGCATAGGCCAGAAAAGGCCGCTGCGCCCGGGCGGCATAGAGGACTGAACCCGCCCCGTATGACCAATGCTTATCTTCCCTAAGGTTCATATTCAGACGGGCCCCGAATGTTCCCCCGAATACGTTATTCATCGTTTCTAGAGCGACCTCAGTGTCTGGGGTCGCTCGGGGCCCGACGGTCCCGGCAATGACAACTGAATGGAGCGCCCCGGGCTTGTCGACAAGATAGATGGTCGGTTTAGACGAGCGTCCGACGTCCTTCAGCTTCTTCTCCGGAACTTCACCCGCTTGCCAGCCTTTCAAAAGGCCTTCGAGTTTTGGCTTGATCTCGGCCAAAGTCGTATCGCCGACCACGATCAGCGTCCCATTATTCGGCTTGAACCAGGTCTTATGAAACCCCGCAGCGTCCTCCCGAGTGAGTTTTCCAACGCTTTCTTCCGTTCCTGAGCCGGTAAGCGGGACTCCATAGGCGTGTTCAGGTCCAAAGAGAATGGGCGGCAGAGCCCGAAGCGCCATCTGTAGAGGCGTAACCTTCTCATTCGCAATTGCCGAGAGCTGCATTTGTTGCTGGCGGTAAAAATCGGCTTCGGGAAAGATCGGATTCAGGATAACGTCTGCGTAGAGATCGAGTGCCTCATCGAGGGTGGGTTTCAGCGCCGAAAGAAAGACGGTAGAAGTATCCAGATTACAGGCGCTCGTCAATTGAGCTCCCAACATCTGCAGTTCATCGCTGATTTCGAGTGCAGTCCGTTCGACAGTTCCGCCTGTCAGAAGCGCCGAGGTCAGGCGCGCCACGCCCGGAACTGCAAAGTAATCAGCGGCAAAACCCGCGTCGAGGTCGAGCCAAAAGTTTACGACCGGAATCTCGTGGCGCTCAGCAAGAAGAATACGCAGCCCATTGCTCAGAACGTCTTCGTGAATGGCCGGCAGTTTGAGATCGTGCGGCGTTCCAACCTCCGGAACAGCTATACGAGAGTTCGATGACGTGCCGTTTGTCGAGACCGCCGCAAACGGGAGAACCTCTAATACGTAAACACCATCGGAAAGCCAGGAACGGGTCGTCCCAAGAATATCTGCTGCGGAGGCTTTTCCGATATTCTCGATGCGCTGCTTGTAAGCGTAGGGGCTGCCAGAGTATGTTTGGCTGGTCGCAAGAATATCCGATTTACCGCCGAATCCTCCGATTCGTTCGACTCCGCGAACAAAGCCGGCGTAGAACTGCGTTTTGATGCGCTCGAGCTCACGACTTGTGGGACCGTCTTCCAGGAACCGAGTTAGCTCTTCGTCGATAGCGGTCTCCACTTTGCGAAGATCGACATCGGACTTGGCGGTCGCGACGACAACGAACTGGCTTCCAATTTCGCGTTCATCGAGGTAGGCAGCGACCTGGGTGGCAATTTGGTCGTCGTACACGAGCCGTTTGTAAAGCCGCGAGTTTCTCCCTGACGACAAGATCCCAGCCACCAGACGCAGGTGGTCGGCACCGAGAGTTCCATATCCAGGGACATTCCAAATTTTGTAAATACGGCCTTGCGGAACCCGGTCCTCGACGGTTTCGCGACGCTCGCCGGCCATCTTTTCGATCCAGGACCGTTGATGGGCGACGGGCGGTCCAGCCGGAATGTTGCCGAAGTAACGGTGAACCTTTTCCTTTGCTTGCTCGGCAGTTATGTCGCCAGCGAGCACGAGAACGGCATTCGAGGGAGTGTAATAGGTCTTGAACCACTCGCGCACGTCTTCGAGAGAAGCCGAATCCAGGTCTTCCATCGACCCGATTACGGTATGGGCATAGGGATGCCCGGCGGGATAAGTTGCTTTTACGACCAGATCCTCGACAATCGCGTAGGGCTGATTATCGCCCTGGCGTTTTTCATTCTGCACAACCCCGCGCTGAAGGTCCAGGATTTCCTGGCTGATGGTGTTGTAAAAGTGACCCATGCGATCGGATTCCGCAAATAGTGCGTAATCGAGTGCAGAAGTGGGAACATTTTCGAAGTAATTGGTGCGGTCCTCGCTGGTGGTGCCGTTCAGGTCAGTGGCGCCGATCCGTTCCATAGCTTCGATGTAACTGCCCTGGAGATGTTCGCTACCGCCGAACATTAGATGCTCAAACAGAGTGAGCAAAACCGGTTTTCCCGGGCTTTTCGTTTTTAGAGCCGACGTGATACCAGATATTCAGGGCAACGATGGGAGTTTTATGATCTTCATGGACCAGAACCGTCAGTCCGTTATCTAAAGTGAACTGCTCGCAGGGTATTTCGAGGTTAGAGAATTGCATTTCTGCCGTAAAATCGCAACGATAGCAGATACTCTCGGGTGCCATGATCCAATGGTAGCGCGAAAGGCGAACAAATGGCGAATACTATCTGTGTAGAAGGCCGACTTTCAGACGGACTACCAATGCGACTTTTCCTGGCAGAGCGCGATGGACTCATCTGTCACGCGAGTATGCACGATGACACTCATCCGCTTACCGAGGACGAATTTATTTGGCGAACGGGGCAATCCAGTTCATGGACGTGTTTCGGTAGCGGGAAAGTTGCCTCACCCGTACTGGACGAAGCGGTTCATCAAGCGGTTGAGTACTTTGCTAGCCGACGGCTGGTCTTCGATGTAGCTCTCCATCTTCAAGGGACGCCATTTCAGACCGGAGTCTGGCGTGCGTTGATGGCTATCCCGTTCGGTACGCGCAAGAGTTACAGAGAGGTCGCCGAGGCCATTGGCCAGCCGAATGCTTTCCGAGCGGTTGGCAATGCAAATGGGCGCAACAAGCTACCGCTCTTTGTTCCGTGCCATCGAGTGATTGCCGCTGGTGGAAAGTTAGGCGGATTCACCGGTGGAATTGGTTTGAAAAAGCGTTTGTTGGCGCATGAAGATGCGGTTCTGGGGAGATTAAGCGCGGGTTAGCGAGTGAACTGGGTCCGCCAACTTCGCGAGAGCAGCACTTTTTCCAAGGCAGCAAAGAAGCCCGCTTCGTCATCGAGAACCAATTCGATCTCAAGCCAAACGAGATTGAGAGGGGAGATGAGACGTTCGAGATGACTTGGGCAGTTCACGCGGTCCTTTTCAGTCGTAACCAGTACGTCCGCGCCCTGCATACGGGATTGGTGTGCCACCCTCTGCAGTTCGAAAGGCTTATAGACGTGATGGTCGGGAAACGGCCACCGGAAGACTACATTCAAGCCAAGCGAATCCAGTGTTTGCCAAAAGTTCTCAGTGTTACCTAAACCACAGAAAGCTCCTACTCGGGTACCTTTCGGCAGCGCGACGACTTGACCGTCTCGATAGTCGCGCCAGGCACGAGCAACCAGACGCGTGCGAAAGATCGGAGCGGCCGGATGGATGTCCCTGAGGCGTTGACTAATCGCTCGAAAGCGCCAATCGTTTTCGGCGCGGGTGACTACAAAGGCGTGAGCGCGGCGTAAACAGTGGAGTGGTTCGCGAAGGCGACCGAGTGGAATTACTTCTTCTCCCCCGAACGGATCGAGGCCGTCGATGAGAACAATATCGAAATCGCGGTGCAAACGGGCGTGTTGGAAACCGTCATCGAGAACCAGGACATCTGTCGAGGGAAACTGCCGAAGGAGGATCTGAGCTGTCTCGTATCGCTTAGCCCCGACACCGATCGGCGCGTCGCCGATCCGCAGGAAGATCTGGGCTTCGTCGCCCGTCAGGGCAGGGGAAATGCTTACTCCCGCAGCAGAGACGAGATGTTCGGTCGGCAAACGACGGCGATACCCCCGGGTCAGGACAGCCGGGCGTTGCCCGCGGTATTTAAGACGGTTCACAAGGTAGGTGGCGAAGGGAGTTTTGCCGGCGCCCCCTACCGTAATTCCACCGACGCTGACGACCGGAACCGGCAAAGAACGAGAGGAGATTGCCAATCGCTCCGACTTGGTTCTCCTATGATCTCCTCCTTTTTGCCAAACAATCTTTAGCGGAGTTAGAAAAGCTCGACGCCAAGGATTTTGTATCTCTCTGACCGCAGCACCTCTATAAAGGAACCAAAGACGCTCAGAGACCCGGCGAGAAACACCCTGTCGAGATGTCACCAGTGCGAGACCCTTTGCTCCGAGTTCGCGGGCGCGGCCGGGGTTCACGAGGAGCTCACGGATTGCGGGTAACAGGTCCCCCGCTTGTTCGATCTGAACAAGCGCGTCGGCTGCGGTGAAGTCTTCCGCGATGCTGGCAAAGTTCTGCATGTGGGGTCCCACGACGATTGGCACACCGGCAGCAGCGGGTTCAAGAATGTTATGGCCGCCGCGTGGAGCCAGCGACCCTCCTACAAACGCGACGTCGGCAAGCCGGTAAGCGCTCGACAATTCGCCCATTGTGTCGAGCAGCAAGACTCCGGGAAGCTGAAGAGACAACCCGGGGGTGCTCTGTAACAATGTACGGCTTGTAAAGCTGACTTTCCCGGCGTCGAGCTTACCGGCGACCTCGCTGAAGCGTGCCGGCTGACGCGGCGCAATAATCAGCAAGAGCTTAGGAAATTCTCTCGCAAGGCTCTCGAAAGCAGCAATTACGATATCGTCTTCATCGACTGAGTGTTTGGACAGACTGCCCCGTTCGTTTGGGCCAACTGTGCTGGCGGCAATCCAAACATGCTGAGCATCGAAGGTCTCGATGTGCACAGATGCAAGAGAGAGCGATGCGTCGTATTTCAGATTGGGCTCGATCCTCAGCTTTCCAGCCGGTGTTCCCAATCGGGCATAGCGCTCGCAATCCAAGGAACTCTGAACGAGCACGAGATCCGGCAGCTTCAATATGGGGCAGACCCATTTTTTCCAGCGGCTATACCTCGGCCAAGTCTGATCGGAGATGCGGCCATTTACAATTGCGAGTTTTGCCCCGGAACGCTTAGTTTCTACATAAAGGTTGGGCCATATCTCCGTCTCGAGGACCACGAGCAAGGCAGGCTTGATGGTGCGCAAAACTCTGCGAACGCAAGAGACGTAATCGAGCGGACAGTAAAAAATGCCACTGACCAGAGTGGCCGCTTGCGCTTGAGCGGCTTCTCTTCCCGCTTTCGTCGAAGTGGAAAGGTAGATGGCTAGAAGCGGATCATCAGCCCGTAAAATACGAATCAGCGGAATGATTGAAACAACTTCTCCCACGGACACTGCATGGAACCAAATCGAATCTGGTCTCGTCCGAGCAAAAGACTGTGGAAGAAATCCAAGGCGCTCTCCGAAATGGGCCCGATACGAGGGGTCGCGAATGGTTCGCGCGAGAAAATACAAAGCGACAAGGGGCAGAAGAACGAGCTGGATGATTCGATAAAGGAGCAGCGCGCTTGATTCCAAGAAGTCGATTCGTGATTTTGAGTATAACGTTAGCCGTAACGTGCATAGAAGGACTTGCCGGAGCCGACAATAAGCCTTTCAAAATAGGGCCGGCAAGCGAGTACGCAAATCAGCAGTCGGAAGATGTAATCGTCGGGGCAAAACCGTTCAGCAGCGAAGATCTGATCACGCAAGCTTTTGGCAAGAAGATCGATTTCCCGCGATATGGCGTGCTGCCCGTGCTCCTGGTAATAGAAAACAAGCGCGACAAGGCTCTGGATTTGCAGGCGCTCGAAGTGAATCTGGTGGCAGCGGATGGACGGCGCGCAACAACCGTAGCACCCGAGGATCTGCCTTTTTTGGCGGTAGCGGGGCATCATCCATCGCAAAACCCGGTGCATTCGCCAGTACCGTTGCCCAAAAAGAAGAACCCTCTCAATGCTCCCGAGATCTCTACCCGGGCATTTGCCGCGAAGATGCTGCCGCCCGGGGATTCGGCAAGCGGGTTCGTCTATTTTGAGGCGAGACCGGAATCCGGGGACAAGATTTATTTGAACGGCATCAAGGACGCAAGATCAGCGAAGGAACTTTTGTATTTCGAATTTCCTTTTGAGAAGGAACACTAATTCCAATAGTTGCGATCGAGGTTCCGAAATTGCACGGCCTCGGCCAGATGTTTCGCTGACACATTGGTTGACTTGTCGAGATCCGCGACGGTTCGCGCCATCCGTAGCATGCGGTCGTGAGCCCGAGCAGACAGATTCATGCGGCGGACCGCCATCTCTAGAGTACGTTCGCCGCTTTCGTCCAACGCGCAGAGAGAACGAAGTTGCGAGGGAGGAATTTGGGCGTTATAGAAGCCGCGCTCTCGTTGAATCTCCCGCGCCGCTTCCACACGCTCTCGAATGTCTGCCGAACACACGCCGTCATGCTTGCTGCGAAGCTCTTTGTAGGGCACCGCAGGTACTTCGATGTGGAGATCGATGCGATCCAACAAGGGGCCGCTGACCTTTGCAAGGTAACGTTGTATGATCCCGGGCGTGCAGCGGCACTCCCTCGTGTTATCGCCGTAAAAGCCGCACGGACACGGATTCATTGCAGCCACTAACATGAAGCGCGCAGGGAATGTAAGCGTTCCGTTACTGCGCGACAGAGTAACGGAGCCTTCTTCAAGCGGCTGACGCAATTGCTCCAAAACACCGCGCGGAAATTCCGGTAATTCGTCTAGGAAAAGAACTCCCTGGTGAGCGAGACTCACCTCACCGGGCCTTGGGTTTCCGCTGCCGCCACCGATAAGACCTGCGTCCGAAACGGTGTGGTGGGGCGCGCGAAAGGGCCGGCTTTTCAGCACGCCGATCCCCGGTGGCAGAACTCCCGCCACTCCGTGTATCTGTGTTGCTTCGAGCGCTTCCCTGAAGGTCAGCTGAGGCAGGATACCAGCGAATCGCTTGGCGAGCATTGTTTTGCCCGAACCGGGAGGGCCGATCATCAGCACGTTGTGACTTCCGGCAGCAGCGACCTCGAGAGCGCGCTTCGCCATGGTTTGACCGCGAACATCTTTGAAATCCGGAAGTGCAGGATCGATGACAATGGAACTCGGGAGGCTGGCTGTAGTGGGACTGAACCCGTCCGGGTCATTCAGAAATTTCACAACCTCTGCCAGATGTCGAAGGCCGAAGACCCGAATGCCTTCAGCTACCGCGGCTTCCGCTGCGTTTTCGAACGGAACGAGAAGATTTGGAATACCTTTTCGGGCCGCGCAAACGGCGATGGACAATGCTCCGCGGATCGGCCGCAGGCTCCCGTCGAGAGACAGTTCGCCCACAAGCAAGTAGTTCTCGCTTTTGGCTACCGCTCCCATCGCGCCGAGAATGGCCGTGGCCATGGGGAGGTCGAAGCCCGCACCCTCTTTTCGGAGATTGGCAGGGGCCAGGTTGATAGTGACCGATTTGCTCGGGTAACCAAATCCAGAGTTTAAGAGCGCGGATTTAATGCGCTCCCGGCTCTCCTTAACGGCAGCGTCCGGCATACCGACCGTGACAAAGTCACGGTTTGTGCCTGCGGGATACATATCGACTTCTACATCGATCAAATGAGCTTCGATGCCGTGTATCGCAGCGCTAAAAGTGCGGAACAGTGCCACGCAAGCTAGTAGGCGCGTGGAAGGTTCTTCTCATTGCTCCACTCGCTGGCCGCTAAAAATGTAAATTGGCTATCGTTTGCGGCGCATTGTTCCGCCTCCCACCAGTCCAAGATCGATAACCGCCGCGATGATAAGAAACACAAGCTGGGTGGTTCCCATGTGTCCACCGTAGGTATTTAGTTGATAGGTGTAGACAATCAGCGTAAGCGGAAGAAAGATGAAACCGAGCAATGGAACGAGGATGTTGTTGTGAAGAGCGCTGAAAAAGTTTGTGAATAGCCACAAGAGAACTATGGCAACCCGGGGAAAAGCCAACGCCAAGAGTGCGAGTAAGCAAGGCATAATTTTAAGCGGAAACTCTCCTTCTGTAAAGTTTTCTTGTTGCCGCGGTCTCTAGCAACCACGTCAACCAACTTCGTTACTGCCAGTACTGCCACTGAGCTGCTGCAATGACATATGCGCTTAGAATCGCGTTTGTCACAGCATGCATCAAGATGCAATCGGCAACGGATTTGGAGCGTACCATCCACCAGTTGTAAATCACACCGGTGATAAGGCCGACCTCCCAATAAGGCCCATGCTCCGAAGCAAAGAGGATAGCTGTAATCCAAAAAGCGAAGGGGGAGTAGGTACCGAGAGGCACGGACCGGAAATCGGTCCTGATAAGCCATCGCATCAACCACGCTCGCCAGAACAGCTCCTCGATTACCGGAACGATAACAACAGCCCTAACCGTTCTCCAAGCTAAGATCCAAGGGTTATGCAAGGCAGCGGGTTGTAGCGAGGAATGAACCTGCCCAACAATGGAATTAGAGAATAGGAAAGATTGGCGATAACCCGGAATCGCCAAATCCGGTGCAATCCAAAGGAAGAAGACTGCTGCTCCAATTGCAATGCTCGCAACCGGGTACGATGGCCGTAACGCGATTTCTCGTGGCCAGCAAAAAATGCATACCAGTCCTAGGACCGCTACTCGAAGCGGAGCCCCCCAGGTCGAATCGAGCGATAACCTGGAGCCGATTGCCAGTAAGAACAGGAACAGCGCGAACGGCGCAATATATCTGACCGAGGGGTACTCTTCAGGCCAAGTAGCGGACTGCGTCCCCAAAATTAACCGATCTGGCCTACGAACGATCGAATCTGGTTCTGCTGCTGCGGAGGAGCATTCTTCATGGCCTTTTCCGCTTCATCTTTCGCACCTTGCTTATCACCTTGTTTTAAGAGAGCCATTGCGAGATGGAAATGAAAAGTGGGGTTCTGCGGCGAATCCTGAACTGCCTTTTTGAATATCTGAAGCGCTTCGGCATTTAGGTTTTTCTGGTAATAGACGTAGCCCAATGTGTCTGAGACATCCGGACTGTTGGGAACCTGTTGTTTAGCTTTGGTGGCCAGAGTCATAGCTTGATCCAAATTGGTACCGGCTTCCGCGTTCAAAAAAGCGAGATTGTTGAGAGCCAATGTATTCTGCGGCTGTATGCCCAGAACTTTGTTGTAGGCGTCTGAGGCCTCCTTCTTTTTTCCCATCGCCTCTAAAAGCACTGCTTGATTCAAATAAGCAGCGGCATTGCTGGGATTGAGCGCCGCCGCCTGCTGAAAAGAAGCCATCGCTGCATCGAACTGTTCCGTATTCCGCTGAAGAACACCCAAGCGAAGCCATGCATCTTCAAACTTCGGCGAAGCCTTCAGGACTTCTTTTAAGTCACCGATTGCGGCTTGATATAACTGCTTCGAACGTTCCGGGTTTGACTTTGCTTCCAGTCCGGCCGCGGTCGCCTCGAAGTTTGCGAGCTGGGAGCGGAGAGCTTCATTCTTTGGGTTCTTCTGCGCTAGATCCTGCATTGCGCTAACCGCTTCGTCCGTTTTGCCTTGGCTCATCTTGATAGTCTGCAGACCGATAAACCCGCGCATGTCCTGGGGATTGGAGTTCCAGACCTTTTCAAACTGCTCCTTAGCCTTATCTGTTGCTTTCTCCTGTAAATAGATGGAAGCCAGCTGAAGACGAGCATCATTCATCGTGGGGTAGTTTCTTATAACCGATTCCAACTCGGTTCGGCCGCTATCGGTGCGGCCCGAACCGATCAAAGCGCGGGCATGAACCACGTGAGCCTCAGGATTGTTCGGCTCTGCCGCTATCACCATTTCAGCCTGCTCGATCGCTTTCGCGTTATCGCCTCGATCACCATAAATCTTGGCCGCTAGCAGGCGAGCCGGCAAAACCCTTGCGTTTTGCCGAAGAGCTTCCAGGGACTCGTTCAGAGCCCCATCGATGTTTCCTAAACCGTAATAGGCTTTGGCCAAATCCATATGCAGAACCGCACTGCTCGGATTCTTCTGAACCAGGGTTTTGAGCTCAGCTAAAGATTTGTTTAAATCTGAGGTGCCGCCGTTTTCGAGCAACAATGAAGCATAAACCTCGTTGGCTGTGACGTCCTTTGAATTCTTTCCCGCTACATCTTTAGCCAGCTTCAGCGCTTCATCATGCTTTCCGGTAATTTGTTCTACAGCAACGATACGCTCCTGGTATGCAACGGCCTGCTTGGGATTTTCCTCCATGCCGGTTTTATATTGCTGCAGAGCTTCGTCGTACTTCTTGGTACGAACGTAGAAGTCACCCACTAACTGGCGTCCGTTTGGAAATGCCTTTTTATCGTCCAGAAGCTTACGGATGACTGAGTCCGCTTCGCTCAAGCGGTTTGTAGCCGCGAGATAATTGGCAAGATTGACGTAACCGGATGCATTGGAGGGGTCGGCAGCAACTCGTGCCCGCATCACGGCTTCCGCTTTGGCCGTATCGTTATTGCGGCTGTACTGCAGAAACAGGAAGTCATATCCCGGACTCCAGGTTTTATCGTGATTGAGCATGTCTTGAACTAAAGCTATGGCTTGATCCGGATGCTGGGCCGAAACTAGCGTCTGGGCGTACCAACCGACCAGATCGCGCGAATACGGCTTTAGGTCGTTGGCTTTCTTGAATGCTTCAAGAGCCTTATCGGTGTCCTTATCTGTCAAAGCAACGAGTCCCTCAAGGCGCAAACTATCGAACGAATTCGGAGCATGGGCAGTAACCTTACTGCTCAGATCGTGCACATCCGCCAGCATCGTCCTATATTTCTGGGGGTTGGAAGAATAGACGGCAAGATAGATCTCGGACAGTTTCACGGCAGCGTCGGTGTTATCCGGCTTCAGGTCGACAGCTCTCCGTAGAAAGCCCGCGGCTTGAAAGGGTTGATGGTCGTCAAGGAGGTTCAAACCTTCCCGGTAGTACGCCTCAGCGTTGGTTTTGTCTTTTGCTATCACCTTCTGGTAAAGGATCGAAGCTTCCTTATACTTTTTGTTCTGGTGATACTTGTTTGCTGTAGCTAACAGCTTCTCGGGGCTTTGGGTGCAAGCTCCCGAGAATAAAAGAGCGCAAAGCGAAGCTAGGGCGAATACGTACTTCATAGAGTAATTTTGATGCTCATTAGGATTGTAGGAGAAAACAGTCTTACCGATCAATGAAGCGTGGCGTCCCGGGTGCAACATGGTGTACCAGACTAATCGGCACGTACAGCGAACTTTTTTAAACTTTTTCTCTGGAGGATTTATCCTTGACCGTCTCGGGAATTTTTTCTCCACGACTATAATCGACCGTAAGTGCAATCTATAACTTCCATTTTCATAGCTGGTCTGTTGTCCGTCCTGGCCTATATTGGTGTGCCCCAGGTTAAATCAAAAACTCAACATAGCTCCAAAGCGGCGCCTGAGCCCGCCATGCCGCCTGTAGCCCTGCCGAGCGAGCCAGGTGAGTATGCAGTCATATATACGTCGATGGGAGATATTGTCTGCCGATTGTTCGACAAAGAAGCACCGAAGACCGTCGCTAACTTTGTCGGTCTGGCAAAAGGGACGAAGCAATGGACGAATCCTTCAACCGGGAAGACGATGCACACGGCGCTATATTCCGGATCGAGTTTTCATCGGGTAATCCCCGGTTTTATGATTCAGGGTGGGGATCCTGTCGGCACGGGAGAAGGAAGCCCCGGCTACAAATTCAACGACGAGATTGCTCCAGACCGGCACTTCGACAAAGCCGGTGTTCTCGCAATGGCCAACTCCGGCCCGAACACGAACGGATCTCAATTCTTCATCACAGTCGGGCCTGCTACTCACTTAGAGGGGCACTATTCTATCTTCGGCGAGGTTGTCTCCGGACAGGACGTAGCGGATGCCATTTCACAGGTTCCACGTGATGAGAGTAATGACCGACCGGTCACGACGGTAAAAATCATCAGGATCGTGATTAAGACAGTGCCGGTCGGGAATGCAATTCCTTCACCAAAATAAGGCACGAGGAAGACCAAGGAGCCTACGGGGCCAACTACCAGGCAGCAGTCTTTTTTGCGGGCGTACCAACTGCGCCAGCGATCATCGCGGCGCTCGGAAGGCAAAGTGGTAGCGGTAACTGAGTGAGAACTTGGTGGACCTGGACGGGTTCGAACCGTCGACCTCTTCCATGCCATGGAAGCGCGCTCCCAACTGCGCCACAGGCCCTTTGGCGGTTTATTTTACGTCCTGAGAATACCACAGCCAAGTACCATAACGGGCCAGTATAGTTTCTGTACCCTGCTCTAACAATTTGAGAGGTTGAACTATTGACTCAAGGGCTCATAGCGGGCACAATCAAACGGTTGGACAGTGGCCCCCATTCATTGGAGTGGAGGTTGTCTACACCTCAAAATGAATAACGTCTTTGCGGTTTCTGCATCTGAGGCAAAGTCTTCTCTGGAATGCGACGCGTTGGAAAACCGTCGAAGAACAGGTGCTAATCCTGTGGATCTGGATGATCTGGCCCATGAACTGCGACAGCCTTTAAGCACCATCGAATCGCTTGCGTATTATCTTGAGATCACGGCGGGAGACGATCAGGTCTGCCGCTGCGTCGAACAGATTCGCAGAATGGTAAGTCGGGCAAACGGAATTCTTGACCATGTGACAGTGGCTTAAGACACCTTGTCCTCTGAAGGCTCAGGAGTCTCCAAACTCTTGAGCCTTTTTTCCAACTGAACCAAGCTCTCTCGCAAACTCGGAATTCTGTTGATGTTTGCAAGCCCTTTCAGATGCTGACGTAATGGCCTAGCTGGAACACCCCAAACTGGCTCCCCTGCTTCGACTTTTTTGAAACTCAAAATTCCGCCCCCGGAGCCTACGATCGCTCTCGAAGCAACCGTTGCTTTTTCCCCGATTCCCACTTGGCCTCCCAGGATGGCGTAATCACCGATGGTGACGCCGCCTGCAAATCCGGTCTGGGCAGCGATCACGACATGTTTGCCGACAGTGCAATTGTGCGCGATGTGAACCAGGTTGTCGATCTTGGTTCCCATGCCGATTCGCGTTACGCCTAAGGCAGCTCGATCGATGCAGCAGTTCGCACCGATTTCGACATCGTCTTCGATGACCACGGTACCGACTTGAGCAAATTTCTCGTAGTGGTCGCCGCTCATCGCGAATCCAAAACCGTCCGCGCCGACGACACAGCCAGCATGGAGGATGACTCGCGAGCCAATCTTCACACCGTCGTACAACGTGACGTTTGGGTGAATGGTCGTCTGTTCGCCAATTTCGATTCGAGAGCCGATGTGGCAGCCGTTCGCCAAGCAGCATCCTGCACCGATTTTCGTGTCTTCGCCGATGGTAGCGTAAGCACCTACATAACAGCCGATCGCTAAATGCGCCGAGGCCGCAATCACCGCTGTGGGATGAATGAAAGGAAGTGGTCGAGGCTTGGGATACAACAGGTTCAACACCCGAGCAAATGCGGCCCGCGGCTCTCGCACGCGAACCAGTGACCATTCGCCGGATAAAGTAAACATAGGGCTCACCAGCAGGCAACCTGCCCGCGAATTAGCGGCCGCTATTTGAAGCTTTGGACTATCGCCCGCAAACGACAGTTCATCGGGACCCGCCGCTTCTAATGCATTCGCGCCGATTATCGTCCGGTTAGGATCTCCTTCGACAACTCCTTCGCAATGAGTTGCAATCTCGGCGACGGTCAGCGTAGGCATGCCCCATACTTACCATGTATGGCGCTAGATCCCCTTGCGCATGTTGCCCCTACTGCACGCATAGATCCGAACGCTTCCATAGGCCCGCGCACAAAAATCGGAGAGTTTTGCGTCATCGAGTCCGATGTTTCGATTGGAGCCGATTGCCTGCTTGAGCCTTATGTGTATGTGAAGCGCTGGACTACGCTCGGCGAAGGAAACGAGATCTCGGCTGGCACGGTGCTCGGTACCGATCCGCTGGACAAGAACTTCACAGGCGAGCGGAGTTACTTGACGATCGGCGATGGCAATAAAATTCGGGAACATTACACCATCTCGCGAGGAACGCAGCCGGAATCCGAAACGCGAATCGGGAACCGTAACTACATCATGACTTCCGGTCACATCGCACATAACTGCAAGTTGGGCGACGACATCGTGATTGCGAGTTGTGCTCTCATTGCGGGTTATGTCGAGATCGAGAACCAAGCGTTCATATCGGGTGGGGTGGTCGTTCACCAGTTCTCGCGTATTGGCAGGCTCGCTATGGTAGGCGGTAACACACGAGTCAATAGCGATCTTCCGCCATTTTTTCTTTATTCCGACTTCAATGTCGCTGCAAAAGGTCTGAACCTTGTGGGTTTGAAACGGGCGGGTTTTTCCCAACAGGAGATTAGAGGATTGAAGCGTGCCTATTCCATTCTCTATCGCTCAGGTCTGAGCTTAAAGGAAGCTGCACAACAGATCAAAGAAGATTTGCCCAGTGAGCACACGCAAGAGCTGGTGGATTTCCTATTGCGGAGTAAGCGTGGCATCTGCCGCGAAGCCGCAGTTCGCCCGGTTATTTCGAACTCATCGTCGCCAGCTGAACATGACTGAGTGTGCTGGCATACTGCGAAATTCCCTTCAGCAGAGCCTCGGCAATCTTTTGCCGTTGGTCGTTGCGCTGCAAGAAACGCTCGTCGTGAGGGTTTGAAACAAAGCCGATCTCGGCCAAAATCGAAGGCATAGTTGCTCCTATAAGGACTACAAAAGGGGCATGCCGCACGCCGCGGTCTCTCGAGCGAGTATTCATCTTCAGCGATGTGGTCCAAAGCGCCGTCTGAACCTTTTGAGCGAATTCGCGCGACTCTTCGAGTTTGTTTTCAAGAACCGCTTTGTGCAGCAGATCGTTCAGATCTGAGATGGAGCTCACGGACGTCGCGTTCTCACGGGTCGCGAGATCCAGTCCGATCTTGTCCGATGTCAGATTGAAATAGAACGTCTCGACTCCCGACGCGCTGGGTTCCGGCGACGAGTTAGCGTGAATGGAGATAAAGAGATCGGCCTTTTCGGTGTTCGCGATTTTGGTACGTTGCTCGAGCGGGATGAACACATCGCCCGACCGCGTGTAAACTACCTCAGCGCCGAGCTGCTGAGTAATCAGTTTGCCAAGCCGCAGAGCAACGTCAAGCACTAAATCCTTCTCAGTAAGACCGTCCGGGCCAATGGTGCCCGTGTCGTGCCCGCCGTGTCCGGCGTCGATCACTACCCGGCCCAATTTCAATCCCAGGACCCGAACCAGGGAACGGTCACCGGTGCTGTCGCGTTTGGCAGCTGCGATCACGCCCGATAACTTCGCTGGGGCCGGAGGAACGGGCGGCGCTTCATGGGATCCGACGGTCGGTACGGGGGGTGACGCATCAGCGGGCGTAGTCTCTGCGCCGGGGCTATTTGCCGGCCCTAAAGCGAGCGGCGTCGCGATCGGGTGGGAAGAGGAGGCCGTGGGAACGGGAGGCGTCACCTGATCCCTGGAAGGTTCCGCTTGCTTGACGTCGGGAGGGGAACTTACTTTGCTTTCGACTGCGGCGGGCGGCGCAGCCGTTTTTACGGAACGAAATGGCTTAGCCGCATTGTCAATCGACATTACGTCAGTATCTGGGTTCGTTTTTGCAGAAGAGAGATCGATTTTCTGCGATCCAGTCGTACTGCGGGCGAGCGAGACGGTGGGTTTCGGCTGGCTCTTTGGCCGAAGTTCGATCATCAGACGGTCCGGGTTGACAAGCTGAGAGGATAAAACCTCGACTGGGGCGTTCAGATCGAACACGATTCGGGTCTTGGCAGGTCCGACTTCTGCCACACGGATCTGCTTCACTAAACGATCGTTGATGCTGATCGTCTGAAACCCATGATGCACGGTTGCCGGCGGACGAAGCCCAGTTAGATCGAAGTAGACTCGAGCGGGTTTCTCAATTTGATCTGAGAAAAGTTTGTAATCGCCTTCGGTCTGTATCGCTATACGTGTGACATCACCGAAAGACCAGAAGCGAATAGCCTCAACATGCGCTGCGGAGGGCGATTGCGCCCAGGTGAGCGTGACGAGCGAAGCGACGCAGAGGGGGAGGCGTGACATCGGAAGATAAGCAACGATAACTACCTATAACCGCCCCTCCAAAACGGTCGGCCAAGCACAGAGGACATAAGACAAAAGACCCGCAGTTTGTTTTCTTGATTATATCCGGGAAATCAGTGCCTGAGTGCAATAATCGGGAATGCGCGTCGCTGGCTTCGTCCTTGTCGGCGGGCGGAGTGCGCGCATGGGCCGCGATAAAGCGAGGTTGCCGATCGAGTCACAGCTTCTTGTGGAGGATGTGGCGGCGAAGGTGCGAAACGTTGCAGGCAACGTTGCTTTGATCGGAGAGTCTCATCGGTATCGCGACTTGCAGCTCGAATGTCTGGACGATCTGCGTCCCTGCCTGGGCCCGCTTGGCGGTATCGAAACGGCCCTCGCGAGCGGGCTCGGCGAACTTAATATCATCGCGGCGTGTGACACACCTGACATTCAGGAAGACTGGCTCGAGCGGCTGCTCTTCGAAGCCAAGCATCGGAACGTTCCTTGCATGATCTGCCAGGATGCGACCGGCAAAGTCCACCCGCTCTGCTCGGTGTGGAACACCTCGTGCCTTCCCGCGCTACAAGAAGCCCTGGACAACCGGCGCTTGCGCGTGCTGGATCTAGTACAGAAGCTGCGGCCCGGCATTCTATCGCTCGAACAACCCATGTGTAACCTCAATACTCCCCAAGATTGGGCCGACTGGCAGAACCGGCGAGCGAGGGCGACGGTTTCGCTCAATTGATGCCGGACGAGGAGTTCCCCCACTACATAGAGTTCAGGAACGTCAGCAAAACGTTCGACCGGCCCGTATTAAAAGACATCAGCTTTTATGTCGATGCCGGCCAGACGCTGGCCATTATCGGCCGTAGCGGTGTCGGCAAGTCTGTCAGTTTGGGACACATCATGGGATTCTTAAAGCCGGACAGCGGGCAAGTGATTGTCGCCAACACGGATATAACCAAAATGTCCGAAGAGCAGTTACGGGCGATCCGAAAAAAAGTGACGATGGTTTTTCAATCGGGCGCTCTTTTCGATTCGCTGACGGTCGGCGAGAACGTCGAGTTTTCGCTCGAGACCCGTGACGGGTATAGCGAGCAAAGCAAAGAAGATGTAGTGAATGAGCTGCTTAAGAAAGTCGATCTCGAGAACGTGAAAGATTCGTTTCCCGGCGACTTGGCTACCGGCTACAAGCGCGCTGTCGCAATTGCTCGCGCCTTAGCTGCGCAACCGGAATGCATTCTCTACGACGAGCCGACAACCATGGTCGATCCAATTATGTCGGATCACATCGGCAACCTGATGCTTCGCCTTAAAAAAGACATGAAGCTGACGTCGGTTGTCGTCACGCACGATCTCGATCTTATGTGGAAGGTTGCCGATTCGGTGGTTTTTCTCTACGAGGGACAAGCGATCTATTTCGGCCCCGTGGCGGACCTCGAAACCAGTGACAATCCGCACGTCAAGCTGTTTCTGGCCATGGACAGAGTGGAGATCCACGGCAAAATCGAATAGACCTAAGATGACGAAAATCGCTGCTTCAGAGCTAGCCATTTGCGTTTCAGCCAGCCGCTACCCCGCTCCATTTTGTCCTGAAGAGTTTTTGTATCCACGCCCTTCGCGGTAGCACTCTGGGTATCGCCGCCCGAGTGGTAGTCTTCCGTCCCCGTTAGATGAACCCTGGAGCCATCGAACCGGTAGGTTCGGCTACGCATCTTGCCATCGTCATCTTTCGTAATGAGCTTAAAAGTTCGACCGATAAACGACGGATCGGCCCCATCGACGTGAACCGGGAAGTATCCTTCTACATCTCTTTGACGATAGGAAGTCTCGTACCGGTGACGATGGCGATTCCATAAAAAGACACGCCAGGAATCATAGTCGAAGGGCTTGGCTCCGGACCGGGTCGTCCAAAGCCAGTTATGCTTCAAACCTTTTTGTTCATCGTTGACGTTTCCTAAATCGAAGTAGGAAGTGATGTGCTTGCCCTCGGCATATTGGGCCACTTCATCAGGAATGGACATCATCAGATTGCGCGAAAGAACCCATCCGATCTGACCTGATTTCGTACGCACCAAGCTCCAGCTTTCGAGAATGGGCGGCTTTTTGTCATCAGGCTTGCTCGACGAATTCTTTTCGCCTGCTTTATCGGCAACTTCCGCGGTCCCAGCGCTTTCCTCGTGATCCGCGCCCGATAGCTCCTCCCAGTTTGCAGGCGGCTTAGGAGCAGACGGCATAGGAGGGCCTTTGACAGCGTTCTTCGCCTGGGCTTTCTGCTTTCTGCGGGAGACAGGCTTGGGTCTGTCGACGGTAAATGTTGGGCGAGGAGCGGCAGCCGTCTTCGGTGATATTCTGTGGGCCAGAATGTTCACGGACGCGCCTTCCGCTATTTGCGCAAAAGCGGGGGACTTGCGACTGGGGTCCAAGTGAATGTTGAGCGTCTCGTAAGCCGTGGCAGCCCCCTCGGACGGAAGCGTGGCATTCTGCTGTCTTTCGCGCTTGATCCTCTGCATGTCGTCCGCGCTCAGCAGATCGAGGGAGTCCAGCCATCCCTCGGCGCCTTTCGAAGTGCGAACTTTGACGTAACGGCGGCGGACATCGACGATACTGACTGGGTCTCCGTGCTTGAGAACAGCAACGTTCGAGTTCTTTTGATTGAGTTGTGAGCGTAGATTTACGGATGCAGGAGCAATGTAGGCCTGCGCCAAGCTCTCCTGGGGCTGAGTGCCGCATCCGGATGCCCACACCAAAATGCAGCATGAGAGGGCGCACAACGCTGTGCGACAACGACATCGTGCACGCGGGGAACAGGCCAGGGTGGTTCCTTCTTACGGCAGCAGGCGAGCCATTTCTTTCAGGATGCAGCGATCCATAACTACCGGGATGCCGGCTGCTTCAGCTTTCGTGGCACCTTCCTGACTGACGACGCCTTCCTGCATCCAGACGCACCGGGCACCTTTTTGAATAACCTCGTCCACCACTTCGGGAACTCTTGCCGGACGGCGAAAGATGTTCACGATATCGATCTGTTCGGGAACGTCCCTGATCGACGGATACGAGCGTTCACCGAGAACTTCGGTTTCCTGCGGATTAACAGGAATGATGCGAAATCCTTGCCGCTGCAGGAACCGAGAGACACCAAAACTGGGTCGGGAGGGATTGCTGGAAAGGCCGACGACCGCGATGGTTTTGGCTGTCTTCAGAAGTTCAGTTATGGCACGGTCATCCATCACGTCTACATACTCGCACGCTTGCCGTCCGGCGCTTCCAGATTCATTAGTTTCCTGAAGCGCGCTACTTCGGCGTTGGTCAAAGTTCGATAGGCGCCCGGCTTCAGCTCGCCCAAATCAAGGAACCCGATCTTGACGCGTTTCAGTTTCTCCACGAGCCGGCCAAAGTGCTTGAACATGAGCCGAATCTGGTTTTGCCTGCCCTCTACCAGCCTCACTTCGTACCAGGGGTTCACCGTTTTCCGGATCAATTTAATCCCTGCGGGCGCGGTACGGCGGCCGTGTATCGGCAATCCCTTTCGAAAGGCTTCTTCCTGCTCCGGCGTGAGCCCGCCGTTCACCTTAACGAGATAGGTCTTTGTGACATGGCTACCTGGTGACATCAGCTTGTTTGCGAACTCGCCATCGTTGGTAAGCAGGAGCAATCCTTCGCTTGCATAATCCAGCCGCCCGACTGGGTAGATCCGCTCATGTGCGCCTTTGAAGAACGACATCACCGTTTTCCGGCCCTGCGGATCGCTGGATGTAGTTACAACGTCCTTCGGTTTATTCAAGGCGATGTAGAGGTGGTGCTTCGGCGCGCTCAGTACCTTTCCATCGACTTTGACTTTATCGACATCCAGATCGGCCTTAGACCCGAGTTCCGTAACAGTCTTGCCGTTCACCGACACACGGCCCTCGAGTATGAGGCCTTCAGCTTTGCGGCGGCTGGCGATGCCGGCATGCGCCAGTATCTTCTGGAGGCGTTCTTCAGACATTCTCGCCGGTCTCCTCGGTAGTGGGTGCCGGCTGCTCGGTCGATTCTTTCGCCTCCGACTCGAGAGGAAGCTGTACGCCGGCCGGTTCTGCGCTTTCCTGCCCTGTCACTTGCTCTTCTCCATCGCTTAAAGAAAATCGCGCGAGCTCTTCGAATTCCTTCAGGGTGGGCAACTCCGCAAGCGAGTTCAAACCGAACTGGATTAGAAACTCGCGAGTGGTTTTGTACATCATGGGCTTCCCGAGAACGTTCTTGCGTCCGGCGGCAGCGATCAGCCGGCGATCAAGCAGGGTCTTCAACACGCCCGCACCCTGAACGCCTCGTATGTCCATGATCTCCGGACCAGTGATGGGTTGCTTGTAAGCCACGACAGCCAGAGTCTCCAGCGCCGCAAGCGAAAGCTTCAACGGTGGCTGAAGCTTGTTGACGAAACGCCGAATTGCTTCGTGATGCTCCGGTTTGGTCGCCATCTGGTAACCGCCCGCAAGCTCTCGAACGGATAAGCCGCGATCCGGAGCAGAGTATTCGGTGACAAGCTGATTGAGAATCTGCTGAACTCTCTCACGTGGTTGCTCGACCGCGGTTGCGATCTGCTCGACACTTAGCGGTTCATCGGTGATATAGATGGCCGCTTCTATGATTGCCTTGAGAAGCGGAGAATTATCATCGAATGAAGCTTGTTCGGCAACAGCATCCGCAATGACGATCTCCTCTTCAGCTGTCGGTTCACTGCTCTCAACCGGGTTTTCGATCTCGCGAGAAGCAATGTCGTCCGGTTCTGGAATGCGGCTATCGATCTCGAGGACTTGATCCACTTCTTCCATGCTCAGTATCAGTGATATTCCTGTTCGGCCGTCGCCAGATCTTCTTTTATAGCCTCCGCTTCGAAGTCCGGACCACGCTGCAATCCAATGTCGCCGAACGCCTCTCCTTGCGTGAGTTCAACGGCACGCCGCTTTACGAGTTCCAGGATCGCCAAAAACAAGCAGATCATGGCACTCCGGCTGCGTTGGCGTTCAAACAACTGAGTGGCGGAGAGCCGCTCCGGACGCCGCATCCGCGTGAGTTGGCGATGTAAGAACTGCATCATCTCTCCCACGCTCGAAGACTCTGTTCCGATCTCATAGACAGGGCGGTTTTTTGCGCGATCGAGCACGCCCTGGAAAGGTCTTGACCAGATCGAAAATGGTAACAGCTAATCCGGGCCCGCTGTCCTCCGCAATGAATCTTTCGATCTGCGGATTCGACCAAATCGCCTCCTCGACGATGCGTTTTTGCTGAAGCATCTCGGCGGCGTTCTTGAACCGCTCGTGCTCGATCAAGCGCTCGACCAGTTCCTGACGCGGATCTTCTTCAGGCGAGATCTTTTCAAGCTCCGGATCCCTTGGCAGCAGAACCTTGCTCTTGATATGGATCAGCGTCGCCGCCATGTAGACGAAATCGGAGCTGAGCTCGATATCGAGCTCCATAGCCTTTTGCACGTACTCTAGATATTGCGCGGTAATGCTCGCGATCGGAATGTCGTAGATGTTGATCTGCTGTTTGCGAATCAGGTCGAGCAACAGATCGAGCGGCCCTTCATACTGCGCCAGATGAAAGTTTAAGGGCGACGACACTAGCTTCACAGTAACATCAAAATGGGTCTAAACATGTGGTTTGCAAGCATCGTTTACGTCTTCATGCGCGCCATGAAGTACAGTCCTGCCAATAAGAAAACTACGTCAGGCGACCAGGCTGCCATTACGGATGGAAGCTGATTAAGATCGCCGATCTGCTCGAAAAGCGTGCCCACGGTCCAGTATGCGATCGCAATGCCGAAGCTGATTCCGACCCCCGTCATGGCGCCGCGGTTTCCGGCCACAAAGGCAAACGGAATACTCAGAATCGCCATGATGAAAGCGAAGAGAGGTACCGCAAACTTTTTGTAGTACTGCACCTGGAGAGGAACGGTGTTGAGCCCGCTTAACTGCAGCTCTTGAATATAGCGGCCAAGCTCGCGAAAGTTCATTTCCTTGTACTCTTTCTCTTCCTTCACGAACCAGGAAGGCGGCTCAGTGAGTTCAGGAAACACAGCTGTTTTGCCATAGAACAGCTTATAGTCGTCGCCACCCTGCGCTACATGGCTCAAACCGTTTTGAAACTCCCAGTTGTGTACCGACGGATTCCACTGGGCGCGATCGGCGGAGATCTGATGATCTACGCGAAACGTCTTAGGATCAAGATCGTAGACGTTTACATTCGACATCAAGGCTTTTTTCGGATCGAGATACTGGAAATTGTAAACGCGCGATCCTTCGCCAAAGATCCAGTGGCGATCAGGCCGCAGGTAGGTTGCAACGGGCTTTTTCTTGATCTCTGCGCGCAACATCTCCTGACGCCTGTTGGCTTCCGGGATGTAGTAATGATCGAACGCAAACAGCAGGCCGCTAACCAATAAGCTGACGACGAGAACCGGAGCGGCGAGCCGGTGCACGCTCACGCCTCCTGCCTTGAATGCGGTCACCTCGTTGTATTTAGTAAGAATTCCAAAACAGATCAACGACGCTACCAGAGTTCCGATAGGCGTTAACTGGTAAATCAAACTCGGCGCGAGATGCCATAGATAGTCGACCATCGTCGACATCGAGATGTCGTTCTTGATCATGTCGCCGAGCAGTTCGAAAAACGTGAAGATCTCAATCAAAGAAACCAGCGCGACAAGCAGGATACCGAAATAGAACAAAAATCCGTTTAAGACGTAGGCATCCATGAGCAAGGGCCGGAGCCAAAAATTGCGCAAGCCTGAAAATCGAACGGGTCGACGGATTGCGATCGGACGCGCAGCCGTCGCTCGTTTGGTTAAGCTACGAAAAAAAGTCGCGAACCAGCTTGTAATATCGTGATCTCCCGGATGTTCGAGCCGCGATACGAGAAAGACGCCCGCCACAAGAAAGATCGCGTCAGGCGCCCAGACCGCAAGTGGCACCGGAAGGCTTCCCTTCTTGGCCAAGCCAATGAGCGTGATGAACCCGAGGTAGTACAGAAACGCCAAGAGCACGGTCAGGACGAAGGCCGCCGACTTCCCGCCTTTGCGCGACGAGATGCCAAGCGGAACACCGACGAGCGACAGCAAAATGCAGGCAAGCGGAAGCGCAAATCGCTGGTGCAGCTCAATTGCCGCGTCGATGTACTCTTCGTGCGAGAGATCGTGTCTACGGTATACGCGCTTATAAAGCGGGCCCGTATCCATCTCCTGCACCGTTTTATTCACTTGCAGTTCTTCCTGTTTTTGCGCCTGCAGTGCCTCGACCTGATTGGGCGCGACTGTTGTGATTACCTTGCCGTCTTTATCCCTTTCACTCGAGCGAAAGTTTCGCATGTCGAGAATGATGCGATTGTTTGCCGGATCCGGGGTCGGAATAGCGGCTTCAGCGACGATGATGCGCGGCCCGAAGCCTCTATTTCGGCCCTGCTGTTTTAACTCATCCGGTGGAGTCACATCGGCCATGAAGACGGGACGCCAGATTATCTGTTTCCCCACTGTGCTGACGTTGCCAACGTACAGCACAACATTCGGAAATTGTTCGTCAAAGATACGGGATTCGATGTTACCCGTAAGCTGAGCCGCGGCAAAATTTCGCGCCACTTTGGACTCTAGATGCAGTGACAGTGGAGTGAGCCAAAGTGACGCCAGAGCGGTCATTGTAAGCGCCAGGAATGAAAACAGAAGAACCGGGCGAACGACGGTTGCACTCGAAATACCAGCGGCCCGCATCGCTGTAATCTCGCTGTCGGCGGACATCCTGCTCAACCCGATCAGAACGCCCACCAGTACCCCCAGCGGCAAGGCAAATGGAAGAGTGGACGGAAGCGCGTATAGCAGCAGCTTAGCGATAACAGGCGGAGGTGCGGAGGTCTTCACCAGCAGTGAAGAAAGCCGCTCGATTGTCCGCAGAAACAGAACGAAGATAAACAGCAGTGTGCCGAGAAAGGCGCTGGCAAAGACCTCCCGGAAGATAGCGCGGCTGAGAATACGCATGAGGACTATTGCTTGGCGATTAGAGCCGGAGGTGGAACTACGGGCGACGCGCCCGCTTCATTTTCGGCCGGGGATAGATCGACGCTCTCAAAAAGCAACGACGGACAGATCACGGAAGACGTGGTCGCATCGGTGCGTAAATCGGCGATATTCAGACTGGATCCGTTGTTCACATAATTAAAGACGTATGGCTGGTCCGAAGCGGAGTCGAGATCTCGAAGATCTTTGGCGCTGAAGTCACCAAACTGTAAGCCTCGAACAAGTTCTTCATGTCCATCCGCATAAACGCGGTAGACCAGCAGCGGACGATTCAGCGTTCGTGCGATGCCGTTCTTCTGTAGTTGGCGGCCCATACTCTGCAGATCGCCGAGCGTTGCAGTGGACGGAAAGTCCATCCGTCGTATGAGCAACCCGTATTTGAGCCCGGCAGATTTGACTTTATCGAGTAACCTTGCCTTCAGCGCCGCCTCCGGCACTGGATGCGCGGTCTCCACAAAAAGATTGCCGAAAGCTGCCTCTTCCGAGCCAAAGGGACCGGGCAGCCGGCCGTGGCCATTCGATCCGTTGAACTTGCGTACAGGGGCACGGCTTAGTAGAAACCCTTTGAACGTTCCTTTTTCTACCAACTCGACGCGCTGAGCCGGCACTCCCTCGTCATCGACCGTGTAGTGACCGGCGAGGGCGAGCGCGCGGTACTTTTCCTGGAGAGGATCATCGAAGATCGTCAGCCAGTCCGGCCCCACTTTAGAACCGGCACGCGAGGACCACACACTCTCAATTAGCTGCAGGGCGCTTTCATTGGCACCCGGAGGAATCACCGGCTTGCGGCGTAGCGTAACGGCATCCGTCAGGATCTGCGCCATGATCTGCGCTGCAGCTTCACCTTCAAAAAGCACTGGGCCGCTGTACTCTTCGGCTTTGGGCGCCTTCACCAGTGCCTCGGTCTGTGTGGCAATGTCGTCCGCGAGCTTAGCTAGCTGATCTTTAGGTAAATCATGCGGGTCCAGGGTGGTCAGGAACCGGTGATTCCATACACGCTCACCGTCCGCAGACCTCGCGCTAGCCCGAATTTCAAGCTCGCTCAAATTTTCCGGGATTCTTAGCGTTGTTCCCTCGCTGTTGACAAGCCGGTAAGTCGACCCGATTACCTGAATGCGCAAGCTGGACGCGATCACGCCGGGGTGAGCGACAAAACGGTTCGAAGCATTTCTCAAAGCTTCCTGCCAGGAGACTTTATCGAGATCGAACTTCGTGACCGGCTCGATAATCTGTACTGCCTTGGCTGGAGCAAAGTCAGGCGTTTTGTCCGGATCGGAGATCTCACGCAGGGCATTACGCTTACGAGTAATTTCGTCGGTCGCGCTCTTGTAAAGGGCGTCCGTTGTACGCCAGAGCGAGGTCCGCATTGCCCCGTAATCATCATCGAGTGGAAACAAGCCGAACCGCGGCCGCCCGGCAAAGATCGAGTTGGTGTTATCGAACGAGTAATCCCCAACCCGCACAATCACGTCCGGCTGTCTTACGTGAACATGTGTCGAGTGCGTAATGCCGCCGAGACTAGCTGCGATCACCATTTCTTCCGTATCGCTGGTCGCGTACTGGATGAAATATGGTTTATCGAGCTTATTTAAGACGAGCGTCTTCGAGCGAAGCATCTCGTCCGCCATCGCGCGAAGCTGAGCGTCCTGCGACAAGTTACTGTTCGCGCTATCGGCAGCCGCGCACGTCAGCACGGTCGCGCAGATAACGGAAACGCAAAGAAGGCTGGCATTTCTCATCGGCAAATCAACTTCCGGTCTGGGGCCGCGGCAGGATTGGGGGCTGCTGCTGCGAATTGGGCTTCTTCTGCGTTTCTATCTCCGACACTAGAATGGCCGGCGATACTGCCGAAACAGGAATGCTCCCGGACTCCGCTCCGCAGTACCCATTGAAAACCTCGGAACGATTCGAAGTAGCCATGATCTTCCCGAAGCTCGCGAGCGGCGTTCCGACGATATCGACGCCCCGAATCAGTTCATCGGGACGACCATCGGCATACACCCGATAGACCACCAGCGGCACAACCGTAAATGCCTGCAAGCCTCTGCGGCCGGTTGTCGTGTAGCCGCTCGACACTTCTTCGAAATACAGCCCGTATTGTTTTCCTTGGCGCTTTACTTCCGCAATCAACTGCTCTCGCAATTCCTTGTCCGATACCTGTTTTGACGACTCGACAATCAGGTTAGACTGGCGGGACACGACTTCAAAACCCGGCTGGCGTCTGCCGTGCCCGTTCGAATGTACGAACTCTCCGACCGGAGATCGCGATAGTAGGAATGTTTTGAGCACCCCGCCGCTGACAACATTTACTGGCCGCGACTTTACACCTTCGTCATCGTATTCGTAGTAACCGATTAGATCGGTTCCTTTATACTCGCGCCGTGTCGGGTCGAAATCGACAGTAATGAAATCGGGCAAGACTTTCTGATTGAGCATGTTCGTGAAGGTCTGGCCCTCGGCAACATTCTTCTGCCGGTGCCCTTCTATGCGATGTCCAAAAATCTCGTGGAAGAACACGGCCGAGGCGCGCCCGGAAAGAATCGCCGGGCATACAATCGGTTCCGCGGGAGGCGCCTTGACTAGCCCGTCTAACTTTGCCGCCAAGTCTTGCACTTTCGCGCCAATCACTTCATCTGAAGGCAGGTGTGCCGGATCGGAGACCTCAATGGTGGCGAAATCGCTCAACTCCATACCGTCCGGCGCCAGTGCGTCACCTTGAATCTCCACGCGAAAGAGATCGCTTCCCTGTTGAACGGCGGTGCCTTCCGTATTGACGAAAGTTCGGATCTCGCGCTGTGCTCTGAAACTTACGCCAGAACCCAGTATGTTCGGATGCTTGTTGAACTCAGACGACCACCCGCGAACCTTTTGAGCCCAGACTGCCGTATCGTATCCATATACTGGAGGGAGCTTGGCATAAGAAGCGCGCTCTTCGGAAGAGAAGTCCGCATCCTGATTGGCTTGTTGCGCGAGAAGCTGACTATCGGTTTTGAGCTGCAGAAAGCGCCGGGAACCGGATCGATACACCTGGTCGGATGCGGCCCAAACAGCGCGCTGAATCTGGTTTACGTCATCGCCAAGACTCAATGGGGTAAACGTTGTGAACCGCACAGGCGTGCTCCCCAGCGGGTGGTAATTGTCGAACTTCGGCGACCCTACGCGAATCGTAGTATCGACTCCACGCTGATGGCCGTGAACATTTTCGATGAGCGCGCCGAGCGAAGCGGAGATCGCATCCGTCTGCTCTTCGGTGACTTCATAAGCCATAAAGTAAGGAGCAGGATCCGCTTTTGTCTTGAGCGTTTCAAACTCCCGGTTCATCTCGCTCTGCAGGATCGCTATCAGCGACTCGTCTGCCTGGCTCGCGGTATGGGCCGCAACTGCCAATGAAAAGAGGAGAAGAGCTAGACAAGAAGTGACGAGCGCTGACCAAGCTGTCCGCAAATGCCGGCCAGCTAAAACGCTCCGGGAATTACTGGGAAACAAGTTCAAGGATAACAATCGGAGGTCGACCAGTCTGAAGTATTTTGAACGAATTACTTAGCGCGCGGCATCCTTATCGGAATGAGTCTGCGTCTTGGCTTTCCAGTCAAAGTGCTTGGGGCGCCGGGCCTGAAAAGTAACGACACCCGGCGGTGGCAATCGAACCCTCACCTGCGGGTCTCGCTCGATTATCTGGGCGCAATTTTCGATTACCTGGAGAGCAAATCAATAAGCATGTACCGGATGGGCTCCGATTTGGCTCCTTACGCTACCCATCCCGATCTTCCTCAGTTTCACAATCAAGTAACCGAGATGCGCAAGGGGTTGAAGCAGATCGGCCGACGCGCACAAGACTTGGACCTGCGGCTGTCGTTCCATCCGTCGCAGTTCATTGTGCTGAACAGCCCCGATGCGGCTTTGCGTGAGAAGAGTGCGTGGGACCTGCGCATTCAAGCAGAAATTCTGGACGCCATGGAACTGGGTCCCGAGGCCGTTATGGTGATCCATGTAGGCGGTCTCTATGGCGACACGGCTTCAGGAATCGATCGTTGGTGCACGACCTGGGAAGCTTTGCCGGAGCGAGTCCGGAGCCGCCTAGTGCTCGAGCATGACGATCTTCGCTTCAGCGCTGCCGACGTGCTTGCTATACATGCCCGCACCGGCGTCCGGCTTGTGTTTGACCTGCAGCACTTCTGGTGTTTGAATCCACAGCAGCTCGAACTGAAGCCGACGCTCGAGAAATTTCTTGCCACCTGGCCTAGGGGCGTCCGGCCCAAGATTCACATCTCGTCACCGCGGACCGAGATGCGCGAGGTGCAGCGGAAAGACCGGAAAACGGGCAGGAAAAAGATTGTTCTACAAGCGCCAGTGTGGACCGGTCATGCCGATTTCGTTCATCCCTGGGAGTTCATCAGCTTTTTTCGATCCATCCCGGGCCTGGAAGCAGATGTGATGCTCGAGGCGAAGACGAAAGATCTGGCTCTCTTGCGTCTCCGCCAGGATCTCTTGCGTTATGCGCCCGATGTCGCGCAGCGATTTGGCCTTTCGCTCGAGAAGCCAGTAGCCGCAGCTCCAGACGAGATTGAGGTAGACGATACGGAGCTAACTGACGCTACGTCTGCTTAGGACATAAACTATAGCTATGGCCACCGCCACGAATTTACTCACCTTAGAGGAATTCCGCTGCCGGTATGAGAATAAAAAGCCGTACTACGAGTATTGGTTTGGAGAAGCAGTTCAAAAGTCAGTGCCCACCATTCTGCACGGCGTTCTGCAACAGATCCTTTGCGCACTCTTCACCTTGGCAGGTTACAAATCGGGCTCCGAAATAGAGCTCAGAATCGATCCGGACTGGCAACCGAAACCGGACGTCATTGCATGGCTTGGGGCTATCGGGCAGGCGTATCCTACCGAAGCGCTTGAGGTTGTCGCAGAAATTTTATCTCCCGATGACAAGATGGGCAAAGTTTTTGAAAAGTGCCGCCAATACCAGCGGGTGGGAATCCGCCAGATCTTCGTGCTTGATCCGGAATCGAAGATGGTCTGGGAGTGGAGCGTGAAGACGCAAAACCTCGAAAGAGTCTCCGCGTTACAACTCAACAATGGCCAAAGTATTCAGGCAACCGAGATTTGGTCTAAGCTCGATCAGGTGCTGGGCGGCTGATCACCGCCCAGACACTTGCTTAAGATCTAACTGCAACCACTTGTCCCGCCGCAGTTCTCGCATTTATAGCAAGATCCATTACGGGTCATCATGCTGCCGCACTCGGAGCAGAGCGGCGAATCCGAAATAGCACTGGCATCGAAGGGCAAAGCTACTTGCGGATCGGTAAGGGTCGGGCGAAGCTTGGAGGTTTCTCCGGCTTCGTTTGCTTCCGTGATACCGAGGAAACGGGCACCGAGCCAACGGAAGATGTAGTCGATGATCGACTTCGCGTAGGGCACCTGCTGATTGCCGGTCCAGCCGCTCGGCTCGAAGCGCACATGGCTGAACTTGTCGACGAAGAATTTAAGCGGTACGCCGTACTGCAGGCCATAGCTGATCGACGTGGCCAGCGTGTCCATCAGCCCCGAGATGGTCGAACCTTCTTTGGCCATTGAGATGAACACTTCGCCGGGTGTTCCGTCTTCGTAGAGGCCGACCGTGATGTAGCCTTCGTGGCCGCCGATCGAGAACTTGTGTGTCAACGATTGGCGCTCATCCGGCAGCTTGCGGCGAACCGGACGATAGACGATCTTCTCAATAATTTGCGGTGCAGCAGCCGCGGCGGCAAGCGCAGCAGCAGCAACTCCTGCGGTATTTTTCTTCTCACCTTTGCCCGTGCCGGAGCTGAGCGGCTGAACGCGCTTCGACCCGTCACGGTAGATTGCGACGGCCTTCAAACCAAGCCGCCAGCTCTCGGTGTAAGCCTCCATGATGTCTTCGACCGTCGACTCTTCCGGCATGTTGATCGTCTTCGAGATCGCGCCGGAGATGAAGGGCTGGGTAGCAGCCATCATGCGAACGTGACCCATATAGTGAATGAACCGAGTGCCATTTTGCGGACGAAAACTGCAGTCGAATACCGGGAGATGCTCGGCCTTGAGGTTGGGCGCGCCCTCGATAGTTCCGGTCGAATCGATATGCGTAACAATCTGCTCAACCTGCTCCGGGCTATAGCCGAGCTTGATCAAAGCCTGAGGAACAGTATTGTTGACTATCTTAATTACGCCGCCGCCGACCAGCCTCTTGTATTTAACGAGAGCAAGATCGGGTTCGATGCCGGTTGTGTCGCAATCCATCATGAAACCGATAGTTCCGGTGGGCGCGAGGACCGTCACCTGTGCGTTGCGGAATCCGTTCTTTGAGCCCACTTCGTAGGATTGACGCCAGCACTCTTCGGCAGCCTTGAACATGGCTGCAGGCACCCGCTTGCCGTCAAGCTGATTGGCAGCATTCCAATGCATACGGATCACATCGAGGAACGATTCGGCATTCTCTTCGTAGCCGGTGCATGGGCCCACAGAACCAGCCACACGCGCACTGGTGAGGTAAGCCTGACCGCACATGATGGCCGTAATAGCGGCTGCAAACTCGCGGCCTTTGTCGCTGTCGTAAGGTAGTCCGAGCGACATCAACATAGCCCCGAGATTCGCGTATCCCAGACCCAGGGGGCGAAAGTCGTGCGAATTCTTAGCGATCTTCTCGGTCGGGTACGAGGCGTTGTCGACCAGGATTTCTTGAGCAAGAATGACCGTATCGACAGCGTGCCGGAAGGCCTCGACATCGAACGTGCCGTCCGGACCGAGGAACTTCATCAGGTTCAACGAGGCAAGGTTGCAGGCGGAGTCATCGAGGAACATGTACTCCGAGCAGGGATTCGATGCGTTAATGCGCGCCGTGTGCTTCGAGGTGTGCCACCGATTGATAGTGGTATCGAATTGCATGCCCGGGTCACCGCATTGATGGGTTGCTTCCGCAATCTGGCGCATGATCTCGCGCGCCTTCGTGCGGTTAACAGGCTGTGCATTGACGACACTCTTTGTCCACCAATCGGCATCGTCTACCACGGCTTGCATGAACTCGTCCGTCGCACGCACCGAGTTGTTTGCATTCTGGAAGAAAATAGAGCCGTACGCTTCACCGTCGAGCGACGAATCGTAACCGGCATCAATGAGGGTGTGAGCCTTCTTCTCTTCTTTCGCCTTACACCAGATAAACTTCTCGATATCCGGGTGATCGGAATTAAGGATCACCATCTTGGCAGCTCGGCGCGTCTTGCCTCCCGACTTGATCACGCCCGCAAACGCATCGAAACCCTTCATGAAGCTAAGCGGACCCGAAGCGCGGCCGCCACCCCAGAGGTGAGCATCTTCCTCGCGGATGGCCGAAAGGTTCGTACCCGTGCCCGACCCCCATTTAAAGAGCATGCCTTCGGTTTTGGCCAGATCGAGAATCGATTCGAGCGTATCCCCAACCGAATTGATAAAGCAGGCCGAGCACTGCGGATGATTCTCGCCCGGCAGAAGCTTTTTGACTACCTGAGTCGCTTCATCGAAATAAAAACCGTAGCCGCGGGATTCCTTTACTCCGACGTTGAACCAAACGGGCGAGTTGAAGCAGGCCTTCTGCGTAAGCATCAGATGGGCAAGTTCGTTGCGGAAGTTCTCGCCGTCTTCCTTCGCCTTGAAGTAGTTGCCGGACAGCCCCCAATCGGCAATCGTGTCCACTACGCGGTGGACAAGTTGACCGACGCTTGTCTCGCGGTCGGGCGAACCCATACGTCCGTGAAAGTACTTGCTTGCAACAATATTGGTAGCGGTCTGGGACCACTCGGCGGGCACCTCGATGTCCCGCTGCTCGAATATAACCGAGCCCTTGTCGTTTCCGATGGTTGCGGTCCGAAGCTCCCAATTCACCAGATCGTACGGGGTGACACCCGACTCCAGTTTCGTGGTGAAGAATCGAGGAAACGACACACCGGTGCGTTCCTCTCTCAATAGAGACCTGTACTTTACTTTTTCGGGTGCGGATGCGGTAGCGGTAAGCATAAGGGGATGATCTAGGCGGGTTGAACCAGAACGACCGATTCAATCGACAGAGCCATTGAACCGCACTTGCCCTCGCTCGTCAATACACCTTGCCCATATATCTTGTGGATTAATTGTGAACAACCACAACATAGAGTATCCCGTCTCGCTAACACCTGTAAATGGCGTGTTTAGAATAGCTTACGCCCGGACGTGATCTCGATCTATTAGGTCTAGTACGTTGGGGTGCCTTCGGTCGTGTAAAAACAAAAAGAGCGCTGCGTTTGCAACGCTCTCTTCAGAACTTTAGGTTTTAAACGGTTACGTGCTTCTCGAGCATCTTCTGAAACTCAGGCTTGCCGATAGCGCCGACTTTCTGATCGACGATTTGCCCACCCTTGAAGAGCAGAAGGGTAGGAATTCCCCTAATTCCGTAGCGGTAAGCGGTCTGTTGATTGACATCCACGTCTAGTTTGCCGACTTTTACCTTTCCGGCGTATTCAGTGGCAACTTGGTCCACCGTTGGGCCCATCGTGCGGCAGGGTCCGCACCACTCAGCCCAAAAATCAACAAGGACGGGAACGTCCGCATTCAAAACATCTTTGTCGAATGTATCGTCAGTAAAGGTAATTGTATTGCTGCCTGCCATTATCGATCTCCCCTAAATAGATGATAGAGTCGCCCATTTGGATTCAGTGCCGGGAGCTCTTGCGCCGCCTCACTGACCGCTTCCCTAAGCTAAACTGAGGTTCAGATATTCGCTATAGAACAAGGTCGTCTTTGACTCGTCCTGCTATCATAACTCTCCTACTTTCAACGCTCGCGGTAACTGCTTTAAGCTCTCAGGCCGTACCCCAAGCCGCACCTCCCACCGCCACGGAAAGCCACTCTCTCGAAAACGAGTTCAGTGTCAGCCTGACCATGTTTTCAACCTTGTCCGCGATCAACGCCGCAGGCTACGACGCCGGTATGGATTCTCCTCTGAACCAGCAGTTTAAGGTTCGCACCGAGATTCGCGAAGAGCTGGCTAAGCGCTCGATTCCCTGCCTTCCGGAGTTGAAGGAGTTCTACCGCCAGCATCGGAAGGCTTCCCCGACCGCCGATCTAAGCCAATACCTCTCGTTCGCACTGGTCGCCGGCGATGCGCCTGGTTTCGAATTACCGGCCGGCGAAGTGCCCCCGGATGTAGAACCGATCCGAAACTTCAGTCCCTTGCTCGCCCGTTTCTATAAGGAGGCCAATCTGGAAGGTCTCTGGAATCAGGCGCAACCGGCTTACAAAGCCGCCATGTCTCTCTACCAGGATCCGGTCATCAGCACTCTTTTTGAAGCAAACGGGTATCTCCGAAACCCCTCCGGATATCTCGGCCGCCGTTTTCAGATCTACCTCGATTTATTAGCGGCCCCGGATCAAGTGCAGGTAAGAAGTTACAAAGACGACTATTTCATAGTTATCTCTCCTACAAGCTCACCCGTCATCGATGAAATCAGAGACTCTTACCTGGCTTACGTACTCGACCCTTTGAGCTTCAAATACAGCGAGGTTATTAAGAGCAAAAAAGATCTGGCCAAATACGCCGCGGACGCACCGGCTCTGGATTTAGCCTATAAAGACGATTTTTCCCTCTTGGTCACGAAGAGCCTTATTAAAGCGATCGACAGCCGGCTTCTGCATGGGGGGCCGGAAAAACGGGCTCAGTTCGTAAACCAGGCTATGCGTGAAGGCTTTGTACTTACGGCAGCCTTCGCCGACTTACTCCCGGCCTATGAAAAACAGCCGGACGCTTTCCGTCTCTACTATCCCGAGTTAGTTTCCGCAATCGACGTCAGGAAAGAAGAGAAACGGCTGAAGAACGTCGAATTTGTGAAATCTGTCCCGCCCAGGGTCATTGCTCCGCCAGCAAAGATGCAAATAGATCCTGCAGAGGAATCGCTCCAAACTGCCGAGGGCCTGCTGGAGCAGCACGATGTGGACAATGCTTCTAAGTTATTCAAAAAGGCTTTAGGGCAAACCACGGATAAGACTCTACAAAGCCGCGCTCTCTATGGACAAGGCCTTATTGCTCTTCAAGAGAAACGTTGGGACGAAGCGCTCAATCTCTTTCAGCGTACGATTGATTCGGATCCTAACTCGCCTATCGCGGCTTGGTCGCACTATTACCTGGGTCAGCTGCAGCTAAAGGCGGGCGATTCGGACAAGGCCACATCTCAGTTCAAAATGGCTCTGGCAATCAGTAGCGTGTCAGCAAAAGCTCGGGAAGCAACTGAACGAGCCATGCAAAGTCTTTCATCAGGAGAAAACAAGCAATGAGATCTAGATTGAGTCTGGCCATCCTCGTGGCCGCCGTAGCATTTCAGGCGTTTGCTCAGAAACCCAAATCGCAGAAAGAAGTCCAGGCGTTACAAAAGGTACAAGCCGACGCACAGGCCGGCAACACCGACCAGGAAATCCAGGACATCAATGCTGTTCTTGAAAACTTTGCCGATACGGAATATAAACCCATGCTGCTTAATATGGCCATGGACGCCGCACAGCGCAAAGGCGATTACGCCCAGACGCTGGCGTTTGGCGACCAGGTCATCCAGGCCGATCCGAACGATGTCACCGCCAGGATTACCCTCGCCGAGACCATCGCAAGTCACGCGCGGGACACTGACCTCGATAAAGACCAAAGTGTGAAAAAGATCCAGGATTATGCCAACAAAGGTTTGGATCTACTAAAGACCAACAATACGCCTCCTGCCGGAATACCGGCCGATCGATGGCCCGATGTAAAAAAGCAACTGACTTCTCAGGCCTACGACGCTCTGGGTCAAGCTGCCGCCCTTCAGAAAAAGTATCCTGACGCTATCACAAACTACAAGACTGCCCTCGACAGCCAGCCCACAAATTCGGTCGCCGGTGCCCGTTTGGCGAAAGCCTATGTCGATAACAAGCAGTACGACGACGCAATCTCTACCGCCGACAAAGTACTTGCCATGGCAGACGTTCCGGCGCCGGTAAAGTCTTTTGCTCAGCAGCAGAAAGACCTTGCGACAAAACTTAAAGGAGCCAAATAACCGCGGGAATCCCGGATGCCGCAAACGCTCGACGCGCTTGAAGAGAAGCTGGACTACCGCTTCAATGACCGGTCCCTTCTTCTTCGCGCCCTCACCCACCGGTCGTGGCTGGCCGAGCGCAGTTCCCCGCTTCCCGGAGAGGGAGATAACGAACAACTCGAATTCCTGGGCGATTCCGTTTTGGGCTTTCTCGTCAGCGAGGCGTTGGTCCTGCGCTATCCTTTGCAGCGCGAAGGCCGCCTCTCCCAGCTAAAAGCTCACTTGGTAAGTGCAACGTACTTGCATGAATGCGCGCTGGTGCTCGGTCTAGGCGAATTTCTACAGCTTGGCAAAGGGGAGGAACAAAACGGCGGCCGGGAGCGGAAGACGCTTTTGGCAAATGCTCTCGAAGCGCTGATCGCGGCGATGCATCTGGACGGCGGTGTAACTGTCGCCAAACAATTCGTTGAAAGCCACATCCTTGGCGATCTCGAAAGATTGAAAGATGTGGATTCAAGCGGTCTACTGAATTACAAAAGTCACTTGCAGGAGCGAGCGCAAGCGCTAGGTCTCCCGTTTCCGCGTTACACGATAGTGAGCACAAGCGGCCCGGAACATGCCAAGGTGTTCACTGTTGAAGCGCGAATTGGCGACAAATTAGCAAGCCGCGCGACTGCATCCTCTAAGAAGGCGGCCAGCCAGCAAGCTGCCCAAAACCTGTGGTCAAGCTTAAATACCGCCGCCTCACCTCAGTCGTTTTAGCCATTCATATCCTGGTCCATCAGAGCGAGTATCTCAGCCAGTTCTTTCCGCAGGCTCTGTGCAAAAGCAATGGAGGGAACAGAAAATAGCTCGGTTTGTGTGATGGATTTCACAGGCTCACGCTTCGGTTTCGAGGCTAACACCTTGCGGGCGCCCTCGATGGTGTACCGCCGGTCATAGAGCAGCCGCTTGATCTCCAGAACCAACTCCACGTCTTTACGGCGATACAGTCGGTGCCCGGTACCGGATTTTTTCGGTCCCAAGCCCGCGAACTCGGATTCCCAAAAACGCAGAACGTAAGGCTTAATCCCTGCCAGATTGGCCACTTCGCCGATTCGGAAGTAGAGCTTGTCCGGAATATCCGGCGCCTCGACGGCCCTCGGAATCGTTTCTTCCATCATCACCGCAGCGCCCTTATTGTATCGGGAGAATGCTCTTGACGAAAGTACTAGATTGTTATCGCAGCGATGGCGTTCTGATTGAACTTAAGCTTCACGTGCTACTACGTAAACGCCAAGGCCAACCATCATTGCACCGGTTGCCCGTCTCTGATTTATTCGAGCCCGTTGGGAAGCAAGCAGCCGCCTTCCAATAGGACCTGCAAACAACGCGACGAGCACGTCGGCGCTTGTGTTCAGTATGACGGTGATTGTGCCGAGCACTAGAAATTGCCCAAACACCGAATCTACTCTGGCGTCGACGAACTGTGGAATGAAAGAAAGAAAAAAGAGCGCGGTTTTAGGATTCAGAACTTCGGTCACGATGCCTTGACTGAACGGATTCCCAAGGACGGCTACACCGGTAACGGATTCGCTATCCTTTCCGGCCGATCTAAACATGCGGATCCCTAAATAGACCAAGTACAATGCGCCGGCCCAGCGAACTGCCTGATAGGCAATAGCAGAAGTGGCGAGCACGGCCGAGATACCCAGTCCGGCAGCAACGACGTGAACAAAGCCGCCGACGAAGGTCCCTAGTGACGAAAGAATGCCTTCGCGACGACCTCCTGCCAAGCTCCTGGTGAGAACGTACATGATCCCAGGTCCAGGCGTAATGGCCAACAGAATCGAAGCGGAGAGAAACGTGACGAATGTCGTTAGAGAGTGCACTCCGTCAGTTTACTGCCGGATCGGCATCGACCTTTGTGTAAGACCCGATCACTTCATTTCACTCCCACCATCCGCCCCGCTCCCTTATACGGGTCTGCGCTGTTGGACTCGTCAGCGCGAAGCCGACCTACCACTCTGATGCTCAGCCCCAGCACGATCGCGAGCAGCAAGACCATAATCCAACCTTCCGCTCCATGACGGTGGCGAACGAGTTCGATGCTTCCAATGAAACCCGCCAGGACCAGCAACATAAGCGAAAATCCAGTCTGAAAGCGCAGCGAAGCAGAGCGAACCCACGGATCCATTGGCACCGGGATCTCTCGCCCTCGATCCGAATGTGTACAGCGTGACTTGATTGGACAGTGATTACAGGTATGCGCAGGCGCTCGATACCGAACGACCCTCAGTTGGTGATCCACTTCCGCTCGTATGAGCGCCATGCCCGTCGGGCACTCCCACGCATCCCGATCTGGATAGAAGCGAAACCCGCCGGTGTGATACCGGTCGGCCCTTCGATGAGAGTGCCTTGCGACCGCCTCGAGCGCAAACGCAACAATCATCAGCAAGACAATGTATGCGCCTGCGAGAAGCGGCTCCAGATGGAACCCGTTCATCTTTGGCCTATGGATGTCTCGGTTAGGTCCGCAAACAGAATCGTCTCGGGTTCTTCGAGCGTCGTAGTCCGGCGCCTGCCGTGCCAGACCGCCAGCCAGCACAAGTAGAGCAATGGCAACACGCCTCCCACGATAAACACAGCATCCCCTGGGAAGCGCAGCCATTCGATAAACGCGTTTACCGGATTACCGACGAACTTCAGTGACCGCGCCTCGAAATAACCGTGATTCACGGACTCGTAGAGCTGCAAAATGCCGAGCGGAAAGAGGGTAGCGAACACCATCCATCCCAAGCCCCCGTTTAAGCACCAGAAGCTGATCTTCGCGGCGCGATCCGACCAGCGCTGTTGCGGAATCATATACCGGATGCAGAAAAGGGCCAGTCCCACCGCCAGCATTCCATAGACGCCCATCATCGCCGCGTGGCCGTGGTTTGTCGTTAAAGCCGTTCCGATCTCGTAGTACGAGACAACCGGCAAATTGATCAGAAATCCGAAAACGCCGGCGCCTAAGAAATTCCAAAACCCTACCGATACCAGAAACATCACGGCCCAGTAGTGCGGAAATTCAGTGCGTGAACGAGCCTCCTGGCGAGCTCCGAGTTGCAGGAAACTCCAAGCCTCTACGGTTAAGAACGTGAGAGGAATTACCTCGGCCGCCGAGAAAAACGCGCCGAGCGCCATGTGTTCTGCCGGTGTTCCCGAAAAGTAAACGTGATGCATGGTCCCTATAACGCCGCCCACCAGCCGGTGCCGTAGCGTGGTGAAAGATAACTCCTCGATAATGCCGACGAGCCGGCGCAGTCGGCTCCCCACCACCTGCAACAGTTTCAGCGCCACCTCGGGGATCTCTAAACACAGCGCCTGCAAGTCCTTCCTCGAGATAAAGACCATTTCCGAAGCTTCGATTGCCACAGCAGAAGCAGGATAGTTTCCGCCGTCGAAGACCGGCAATTCAGCGATCGATGCCGGGGCTCTCTCGATTGCAAGAACCTGTTCCCGCCCCGTGTGGAAGCTCTTGAAAATCCGCACTTGTCCGGAAATCACGACGTATAGCCCCGTACATACCTCGCCCTCTGAAAACAAAAGCTCGCCCGTTGAATAAGCTTTTAAAGCAGCTCGCTCTGCGAGCGACTGCAGTTCAGCCTCATCCAACGGCGCAAACAGTGGAGTCTTACGCAAAGTCGCCACCACTTTAGAGTAGGTGTCCTGGGCCATCCGACATCGATACCAGAGACAGTGTAATCCTAAAGCGAACTCCCGCTTCGGACGTATACTATCGGCATGTATAGGATTTCTACCTGTCCGCTGACCGAAATTGAGTAGTAAGCCGCGCCCGGACCCGTGCTGCAGTCTTTAAGAGCTAACAAGTGATCCTAGATTTTTTCCGTCGGCTGCTATCGACCGACTTCATGCCCCACATCTTCTGTCTGAAACAGCAGGGGCTAGTCATTTCCTTATTTGTATGGGCGAACGCTGCCATCGGCGCAGCCTATTACGTAATCCCCTTTACGCTGCTCCAAATCGTTCGTAAGCGCAGAGATATCGCTTTCGACTGGATGTTCCTCCTGTTTGGCGTCTTCATTCTGGCTTGCGGAACAACACATTGGTTGGAAATCTGGACCCTTTGGCATCCGATGTATCGCCTTCAGGCTCTCGTCGATGCTCTTACAGCGGCGGTCTCTGTAGCGACGGGGATCCTGCTGATTCGCCTCATGCCCAAAATCTTGCAAATTCCGAGCCCTGAGCTGCTGCGGCATGAAATCTTCGAACGAAAAGCAGCCGAATCGGAGATTCGCGTATTAAATGCCGAGCTCGAAGAGCGTGTTCGCGAGCGCACGGCGGCGCTCGAACAGGCTAACCGGCAGTTGAGTTTTGCGAATGCCGAACTGCGAAGCATGAACGAAGACCTCCAGCAATTTGCTTATGCTGCCTCGCATGACCTGCAAGAACCGCTCCGCATGTTATCCATCTATAGCCAGCTTGTGCAACGCAACTATCGCGGGCGCCTCGATGAAAGAGCGGACGAGCAACTCGCAACGATTGTGGACAGTGCCAAGCGCATGGGCATGCTGCTAACCGACCTGCTGTCTTTTTCCAGCCTTCGAAAAGATGCCGGCGAGCCAACCCCCTGTGTCGACGCGGAGCAGGCATTGAATAAAGCTCTCTCTAACCTGGCCAGACAAGTAGCTATTTCGGGGGCAACCATCACACGCCAAGCGCTTCCTTGTGTCTACGCCTCGGAAGCACACCTGATTCAGATCTTTCAAAATCTGATCAGTAATGCAATCAAATATCGGGCTTCGCACCCGCTGCAAATTGACATTTCGACCACGCTGCGCGAGTCCGTCTGCACGATTGCCGTTAAGGATAACGGGATTGGAATCGATCCGGCTTACCGCCAACAAATCTTCGGCGTGTTCAAACGCCTCCATGGGAAAGGCGTTCCCGGTACGGGTATCGGTTTGGCGCTTTGTCAGAAGATCATGGCAAGGTATGGAGGACGCATTTGGGTCGAATCGGAAGCGAACCAGGGATCGGTCTTTTACTTCGAGCTGCCGGCCGAGCAAAAGTTGAGCGAGCTGGTAGCGCAATGAGCTGATAAATCCGAGCTAATATAGCGTGTAGCGGGCTTATCCTGAACTGCGTTTTCAAATATTCGAGGTCGATCGCACTCGCAAGCGCGATTTTCCTTCTCTGGGCCGCCCTGGACAATGTGCCCGATTCTCCGGGGCTACTGAACTCGCGTTCCGGATCGTCTGTTTCGCTTCAACTCTCACACCACGACGTTGCAGCGATTCCTGATGCGATCTATTTAAGGTCGGAAATCTTCCGGCCGCTTGCTGCGTGCGCGCACTACCTTTCGGATGTAATTCTTTTCACCGGGCCGTCTCCGACCACACGATCGCTTAGCCAAGCTGCCGATCCTTCTCCTCCACTGGCGTAAGTCAAACCAAAACCGAAGGCCAAATCTCCGTCGAGAGTGCCTCTATCTGCTGCTTGAGAACAAGGAACCCAAAGCGTGCACGTAAACATCGATTTACTTGGCGCTTTGGCGTGAACTCTCGACGTATCTGTTCGCAATTGGAAAGGATTGAACGTGCAGACATTAGAAATTGTGAAAGCTTGGGGCAAAATCCTGAAGGGCGAGCGCCCTTCTCTCTCGATCGAAATTACGCGAGAGTGCCCGCTACGTTGCCCGGGATGTTACGCGTATGAAGACGCTCATTTGGGCGGAGGCGTGACCTTGCGTGAACTGAACGATCGTAAAGGACAAGAACTGGTCGACGGCGTACTCGAGGTAGTCGATCGGCTTAAGCCGTTACACCTCTCGATCGTAGGCGGAGATCCGCTAGTACGCTACCGCGAGTTGGAAACTATGGTTCCGTTGTTGCTCGCGCGTGGCGTTCACGTGCAAATTGTGACTAGTGCATTCCGCGCGCTTCCGCCTGCTTGGGCCACTCTCCCGAACATGAATGTTGTGGTTTCCATCGATGGCTTGCAGCCGGAGCACGACGCGCGCCGCAAACCGGCAACATACGAACGAATTCTCAAAAACATTGCCGGACAGAAAATCACTATCCACTCAACCATCACCGGACAGCTGGTACAGCGGGTTGGTTATCTGCGCGAATTTCTGCAGTTCTGGACGCCGCGGCCCGAAATCCATAAGGTCTGGTTCAGCCTGTTTACGCCGCAGATCGGCGACAATCTACCCGAAATTTTGACAGCCCAGCAACGCAGGGAGGTGATCGCCGAACTGCTGCAGTTGCGCAACGAGTTTCCGAAACTCGATATGGCGGACGGTCTGATTCGCCAGCTTGCATCGCCCCCTCACAATCCCCAGGAATGTGTGTTTGCGTTGACCACGCAGACGATCTCGGCGGACCTTACGACCAAAATCACACCCTGTCAATTCGGCGGCAATCCAGATTGCGGGTCGTGCGGATGCATTGCCTCCATGGGCTTAGCAGCTGTTGCGGCGCACAAATTGGGTGGCTTCATTCCGGTAGGAGCGATCTTCAGGGCATCTCTCAAAATCGGCCAACTCAGATCCAAAGGAATACCGGAACCGCAAACCCAAGTCCCGGCATTCCGTGTTTTGCCCTAGCCAAAGACTTGCTTACGGGACGCTGAAGCTAAGGCTTCGCTTCACGGACAGAAGCTCGCGAGAGACAAACCGAGTTTGTCATCGCCCCACAACGGCATCGGTAAGCTAGTTTGAAGACAAGAAGATGCTGGCGGCAAGACAATCGAAAATCGACTCTGTTGCTCGTCTGAACGCCCGGCCCGGCTCCCCAACCGACACGGGCAGCGCAGGACAGCATCACATCTGCATTCGCCCAAAACGGGAAGCCCTGCTGTACGTCCCTGAAAGCGCCCTTGCTCAACCCGCCGCACTGGCCGTCATGCTCCACGGAGCGGGTGGTAATGCCGAACACGGTCTCGGACTTCTCAATGCCTATGCCGAAAAAGCAAAGCTCATCCTGCTCGCCCCGGAATCGCGGAAGGCATCTTGGGATATCATCGCCGACGCGCAGTACGGACCCGATGTCCGCTTCGTCGACGAGTGCTTGCACTACATCTTTTCGCGTTACGCAATCGACGAAACCCGAGTTGCTCTCGGCGGTTTCTCCGATGGCGCTTCTTATGCGCTGTCCCTCGGCTTGAGCAACGGATTTTTATTCCGGCACATCCTGGCTTTTTCGCCCGGCTTCATGGCTCCTGTGCGGATCGAAGGCGAGCCGCGTATCTTTCTCTCGCACGGAACCCGCGATGACGTGCTACCGATCGAGCGCTGCAGCCGCAAACTGCTCCCTCTGCTGCAAAATCACGGACTACCCGTCGAGTATCGCGAGTTCGACGGACCACATACCGTACCCGATGAAATCCGGAAAGAGGCAGTGGATTTGCTGATCGGCCGAAAAATGGATTGAGCCGCTTTGCGGCGCACTCGTACGCTGCGCGGAAATCATCGCGCTCCAGTTCGGGATCGTCGTCCAGGAGCTCACTGAACCGGAGCACAATACCGTACGCCCGCGTCGCCCTAAACCGGCAGAAACTCGTTCAACGGCTCGAAAAACGTCTTCACAAAAGAAGTAGCCGTCTCGATCGCCTGCTGCCGATTGCCGTTGCTCACCGGCACCACAACGCGAACCAGCGACGTATCGCTCCGGTTGTAGCGGATCGAATCGGTCACCGTGTAAATCTTGGCCGAGTATTCGCTGGCAACCACGCGATTGTGCGACTGATACCAATAAAGAACCACGCTCTCGTTATCGCCCCGCGCGACCACATACTCGTTCACCCGAATCGGTTCGGCCTTGCCTGGTATAGAGATCTCTTCCGTGCCGGATTTTGTTTGAACCCAGCCGCTTCCCGGCAAGCAGTTCTTGGGAGAATGGGGCGCTTTGCCGGTCCGCTGTGTCGCAAAGTAAGCTACGAAAAGTGTCGCAGTCGCTCCCGTCTTTTGGTCCACATAAGATCGAGACAGAATGTCGTCCGCCTTCAATACATCGAGCGACTCCTTGTCCATCTCCAGTTCTTGGGACATCTGCCAGTCGGTGTTCTTCAACATGAACTGAGACAGGGATCGATGAGGCGGCACTTTTTCCGCTCGCGAAAGCCCGTAAAAAAGAACAGCTTGCGCAATCAGAACCAGGCTCAGAACGCGCACGCTTCTCGAGCGCCAAAAATCGGTCATCCGCTTAGGCTCGCTTCCCTGATTTGCTATGAATCCGATCTGCTACAAAACCGATCAGTTTATGCATCGTGATCAGTGCAACCATCGCCACTATAAAGACGATGTAACCTTCGGCTTCGTGGTAAGCCCCTTGCGCCAGTTTCGTGTTGATCTCTGACAACCATCCGGTAACGGCAACCCTTACGCCATTCGCGCCGATCGCAATCGGGATCGTGGCGAGCAGCAGCGCCCATCTCATCCAAACACGTCTATCTGCCCAATACGCATAGATCAATGAGATAAAAGCAAGAGACATAAGTGAGCGGATTCCGCTGCAAGCCTCCGCTATATCCAAAGTTTGGCTTGGCAGCTGTAAAGTGTTACCGGCTCGAAGCACCGGAATACCCATCGCACCGATCATGACCTCCCCTAATTGGCTCGCCAGCATCTGCAGCTTGAGCGTCAGCTGCGCGTAGATGATCGCGGGAATCGGAATCATAAACGGAAGGAGCAACAGCGGAAATGCCAGGATCCGAACCCACCTCGTCCCCCCCAAATAAAGAATGACGCCGACCAGCGCAATCACAAAGGCCGTTCGTGCGGTAAAGAGCTCAGCCCCCAGGGTTCCCGCAAGAGCCTCGGCGGCCGCGAAGATCACCAGAAACAGTCCCCAGCCATTCGGTTTCCGAGGAGTCGCGATCAGTTCGCCACGGCGTTGCCAAGCTATAAAACCGGCGATTACTGGGACGAAGAAGCCATGCCCCATGTTTTCGTCGGTCGCCCATTGCACACCCAGTCGATACAGAATCGGCGCGTAGCAAATGAGAAGTAAGAGGCCAAACCAAGCGATCGGTTGCCAGGAAAGGACCGAGCGCGCGTTACGGGCGCTGGTCGACGGAGCAACAGGCACGCTTACCATGGATTTGTGAAATCTCCTTTAGTTAAGCACACTGAAATCCTCGCGAACGACGGCCAGCAAGCATCCGAACGCTTCTAAATCCTCGGTTCTTCGGCGAAACGATCCACAACACGAAGTAGTCAGTCCGGCTGAAAATCTCAAAAAAAACGCCCCGTCCGCAGGGACACTGGCGCGTACAGCCAGGCAATGTCCTTTCGGTTCTCGTCGAGAGCCGCAGTCTGCGTTACTCGAAGCGCAATGCGGTATTAGGACTGACCCGTATGGCGCGGCGCGCAGGCAGATAGGAAGCGAGCAGCGCGACGAGAGCAAGAAGCGCAGCCACGCCAACAAATGTGACCGGGTCAGTAGCACTCACTCCGAAAAGAAGACTGGATAAAAGGCGCGTGATGACCAAAGAAGCCGCAATACCGATCGCTACGCCGAGAAGCGCCAGCCGAGTGCCTTCGCCCATGATCAGACGCAGCACGTCGATGCGCTGCGCCCCGAGCGACATGCGAATTCCGATCTCCTGAGTGCGGCGCGTCACCGAAAAGGCCACAACTCCGTAAATACCGATCGCAGCGAGCACCAGCGCCGCCGCAGCAAACACTCCCACCAGCATAAGCAGAAACCGGCGATCCGCAAGCCAGCCACCCATCTCATTCTCAAATGTAGACAATTTAACCGGGGCATCAGGAGCAAGATCGTGAAAAATGCGGCGCGCTGCGGAAACAGTCTCGGGCACGGGAGCGGCGCTGCGCATCAGGATGGTAGGCGATGAATTGGCGTTCAAACCACGTTGGCGGTAATCGACGTAAATAATCGGACTGGGGGGAAGATCCAGGCCTTGCGCTCGCACATCGCCCACTATGCCAATGATCGTGAGCGGCTTCATGTTGCCATCCATATTGCCGAACTCGATCGTTTGGCCGATGGGGTCTTGGTTGGGCCAGCGCTCGCGAGCCAATGATTGGCTGATCAGCGCAACATGCGGCGAACTCCAACCATCCTGTTCGCCAAACATCCGCCCCCGAATCAGCGGAATGCCCGTCGTGCGAAAGTACTGCTCGCCGGCCACAGCATAAAGTGCGCGTCCGACTTGAGAAGGATCCAGGTGAATGCGCTTCCATTCATCGAAGTTCGCGGGTGGCTGTTCGCCATGCAGGATGAGGAAGTCTCCGTCCGCGAGATCGTCGCCGGCCGCCACTGGAAGCGCGCCCGACAAGCCGACGCTCTGCGCGCCGGGAATCGCGCGAAGGCGGTCCAGTATGTCTTGCATTAGACGCGCCTGGCGCGCGACGTCTGACTCCTTCATCGCGAAAGCTTGCCCCTGCGGATTGGGAGGCGAGAACTCCATGGTGATCAAATTTCGCTGATCGAATCCCGGACTCGTTGCGATTAGCCGCAAGAAACTACGCCCAAGCAGGCCTGCTCCAATTAAAATCACCAGCGTCGCAGCAATTTCGCCGACTACCACAAAGCCTCGAAAACGCTGCCTCGCCCCCGTACCGCTGTAGCTCCGGGAACCTGCGGCGAGTGCTTTCTGGAGGTCTCCTGAACCCGCTCGCCAAGCTGCAAAGAGCCCGAGCGAAACGGCAACAACCACAGTTGCGGTCAAACCGAACAGCAGAACCGGCGTGCTGATCCCGATCCCTTCGTGCCGCGGTAAATTCGCCGGAAGAATCGCCGGCAGTAACCTGACCGCCCCGATTGCTACCAGCAGGCCCAATACACCCCCAGCTATCGAAAGCGAAAAGGACTCGGCTAGGAACTGCTGAACCAGCCGTCCGCGCCCAGCGCCGAGCGCCGCACGCACAGCCAGTTCTTTGCGCCGCGCGGAAGTTCGCGCTACCAGCAACCCGGCAACATTCGCACAGGCCACCAGAAGCAACAGGCCGACCGCGCTTAGCAGTGTTAGCAGCGCGGTCCGCACGTCTCCAACCATTGCATCCGCGAGAGGCACTACCGCAGCATCGCTGAGATCAACAGTTTTGCCGTAGTGACTTTTGATGCGTCGAGCAATCGCGCTAAGATTCGCGCGCGCCTGAGCAACCGTAACTCCATCGCGGATCCGGCCAACACCTCGCCAATTATGCCCTGTGCGGTCCGAACTCTCCGGTTCAGGCTCGTGTGGAAGCCAAACCGCCACACCGGCCGGGAAGTCGAACTCCTTCGGCATCACGCCGACTACCGGATACAGGGCTCCTTCCATTCTTAGATGAACTTTGGAAAGATCCGTCGCGCTACCGAGATTTTGTTGCCAATAGCCGTAACTGACGATCGCCGCCCTTGCGCCATTTGGTCGCTGTTCCTCGGACACAAAAGCGCGTCCTCGAAAAGGCTTGACACCTAGAACCTCAAAGAAGCTGCTGGAAACGCCGGAGCCATTGACACGCATAGGCTCACTGCCTCCTGAGACAGATACTGGATCCGCGCCGCTGTAAATCGCTAAATGCGCGAACGTTTTGTTCTGAGTACGAAAATCAGCAAAATTTGCATCCGCTAAATTCATTGGGTGCCCGTCCGGGGCCTGTTCCCACACGCGCACAATTTGCTGCGGATTCGGATAAGGAAGCGCACGGAGTAAAACCGCGTCCACCACGGAAAAAATCGCCGTCGATGCGCCAATGCCCAACCCCAACGTGAGTATGCTGACCACTGTAAAACCCGGATTTCCCCAAAGCCCCCTCACGGCGTAGCGCACGTCGGCAAAGAAACTTTCGACGGCGTTCTCCCAACCGTATCCGCGCACTTCTTCTCGCACCGCCGTCGTTCCACCCAATTCGAGCCGTGCCGCCCGGCGCGCCTCGTCGGGAGAAAGTCCTTGGGCGATAAAGGCTGCAGTAGCTTCTTCCAGATAATGACTGACCTCGTCCGCGATCTCCTGGTCCGCCGCTTCCCGCTTTCCGAGCACGCGCAACCCGCGAGTGAACTGACGCCACAGCGACATCGTTATCCCTCAGCTTTCAGGAGCCGCGCTATCGCAGCATGCTCGCCGATTCCAGTTTGCAGTCTCAACTGTCAAGCCGCCTTCTTCCCGAACGAGTGAGCGAATAGAACTTGGCCCGGCGAGAGTTATCTGTTTGGCGCCACTCGGAATCGAGCCATCCCACGCGCTCCAGCCGCTGAAATGCCGTGAGCAGGGACCCGGGATTCACCTTGAACACTCCGCGCGATACCTGCTCGATCCGCCGAGCAATGCCGAATCCATGCAAAGGCTCCAGGCTGAGCGTCTTGAGAATCAGCATATCCAGCGTGCCCTGGATCACGTCTGTAGTTGGCTCTTCCATGAACATCCAAACCAGTATATGGCTCAGAATATCCGACGCTCATCTTGATTGTCAACAGTTGACGCACAAGGGAACTGGCTCAATTTGATTACGTAACCGCGATGACCCCGATGCTGTTAACTGGACAGGACACTAAATGCATTCTGTCCTTTCGAGAACACGCGCCGTCCCGACCCCCCGCGATAACCGTGCCGGTTCGCAACATATCGGGTCTACGATCAATTGCGAACCAGCACGTGAGGGATTGCTTGGAGGTGCCGCGCAGCGCAGCAGCTTCCGTCTATTTCCAAATCACTCAAATTATGTGTATCGCTGACGTGCTTTGCCAATCACGGACTTCAGTGACCCCAGTCGCATCGCCGCTCATCCCGCCAATCACACCTATCAATCCGCCGGAGAGAGTGCTTGACGACATATTCGCCGACAGAATTGCCGAGCGTTTGCCCGGCCGTACAATCCGTCCGGAAATGAATGCCGCCGAACACGCGAGCGTTTACTATTTCTTCGAGAGCTGCGGAAAAGCTCGGAAAACTGCGCATTTGCCCGGGCAGCGCGTCATTTGTAACGGTAATTGCCGTGTTCTCACCAAAGTAGTGAGAAAGGACTCGGGCCGCGGCGCTGCTGCCGCAAGAGTGCGCCGATGGATAGCCCGGAAACGGCGGAGTAACGAGGAACGGCATCCATGTTGGATCAGCCAGCGTATCGGGATTTCCATCTGTGTCCGCCAACTGAATCGCCGTGATCGGCCGCCACGTTACATAGGTGTATTTGGCATCCCAACAGCCGATCATGGCATCGGACATAGCCAAATTCACGTGCGCGAGCAGGTGTGCAGTTTGCAACAGACTGAAATGATGCTTTTCTGCGAGAGTAGTGGCAACGGGATTCCAGAAGTCGGGCGGACTGCCTGGGTTCCAGAAGAGCACATAATCGGTTTCATCGGGTGTACGGCTCGTGCTGGAGGCGCTTCCCATGACTTTGATTTCGTTGAAATCCGCTGTGTATTCGGCGCTATCCAAAGCAGGAGGCGCTGGAGGGCGAAACTGAGATGGTGACTGAATAACCCATGGAGTCACATGCGCGAGTTGAGGAGTGAGACCCGGCACGAACTTCGGCGGCGTCGGGCGCCATTCTCCGGGGGCGGTTCCACCGGTGAAAGGCGGGGGTGTCTGGGCGAACCCATCGTTGCTGCGCCATGCCCAGATCGCATCGGCAACCGTCTGCCCCCACTCAATTCCCTTTTCAATCGATTCGGAGCGCTCGGCGTCCCAACCGCGAGAGATGCCCATCAGCGATGCCGATCGCTCTTGATCCAGCATGTCCGATTGAGCCGGATACAAGCGAATCAAAGTAGCATAGGCAGCTTGCACTGCGGCGGCGCGTTTCGAGGCGTTTCGAGGACCGGTGCGCAAAACATGAACGGGAGCGTACTGCGGATCGATGCCGTTTACGGCATCGAAAACTGCAGCCTGCACAATGGCGGTGCTCCGCGTTGCAACGGGCGCAGGTGTTGCAGGCGGCGTGAGCGTCGCTTCGAGCATGATGTGATTCCAGTCCGTCACTTCATCGGCTAATCCAATCCCACAGCTACTGAGCAGGAGAACGGATAAACCGATCGTGGAGACGCACTTTTCGAGTGTTGACATGTGTGATAGTCCTTTCGTGTGTTTGTTTGGTGATGTAGGTTGTCAGGTGTTGCGTGCTTACGCGCGCCGTTCAGTTTCGGCGTGTTTCGAGGAAAGCCCGGGCGTTCTGAAGTTCAAGTCTTTGCGTATCAGCGTGTCCGCATAGCTCGAGTAGCTGCGAATAGCGTTCTTTTGCCTTCTTTGGATCGCGGCAAATCTCGGCCGCACGCGCGGCGCCGTAGATCGCATTGAATCGATTTGGAGAACTCCGCAAAACTAATTCGAACTCGGGAAGGGCTCGCGCCGGCTGGTTCAGTTCCATCAGCAACTCGCCCAGAAGTTCACGCGCCGGCAACAATGGCCCCGGAGTCACGGGATGTTTTTGCATCGCGTCTTCCAGATCGGCTGCGGCTCGCATCGAGCGTAATGCTGATTCCTGATTTCCTTCCGCATGCTTCAGCCATGCCACCGCAGCAAGCCGCTGAACTTCTACTTGCGCAGCCCAGTCGTAACCCTCTTGATGCTGTCGAATCCTCTGCTCAATCTCCGTAAGCTCTGCGATTTCGGCCCGGGCCTTGAGCTATGTTTCCAGCGTGCGCCGAGCCGAGCGCACGCGCGAAATGCGTAAGGGCCTCTGCGTAAGGAAACTGCATCCAGGGGAACCATGCCGGCCGTACCTGAAGGGCAGCAGCTGCCGACCAGCGCCGCCGCTCAAGCGCATAGCGAGCGGGAATGGCAGCGAAGGCATAAGCAGCTTGGAAGACCTGTTGATCGACCTTTGACGCGGATTCCGCTTCGTCAACGATGCGCTTCGCTTTCTCGTCTTGACAGGTCTGGAGGTAGGCGTACGTGAGATAGTCCATCGCATGAAGTTGATCCTGCGAGGTAGCGCCCGGCACAGTTTTCGCCATTTGGCTCTTCGCAGCGGCAGCGGAGGCGAGATTCGATTGAATCGACTCGTCCCACAGACCCAATCGCGTGAAGATATGCGACGGCATGTGGAGCGCATGCGGCGATGCCGGAGCGATTTTCGCGTAGCTCCGCGCAGCGGGCAGCGCCAGAATCGCAAGCTGTGGCGAATCATAGCTGTGGATCAGGTAATGGCTGATGCCGGGATGGTCCGGCTGCTCCGGCAGGATGCGGTTCAAGATCGCCGCCGCTTGTTTTTGATTGGTATAGGTGCTATCGGCCGGAGGCGCCGTTGCGATCAAGGCAAGGGCGTAAAAGATGGCGGCCTCGTGGTCTTCCGGATAGCGCGCCGAAAGCCGCTGCATAGCGTTACGCCACGCGAGCGCGCGCTGCCGATGGGGTACCTTATCGGAATTCTTATAAAACTCTTCGATTGCGGCGATATATTCGCGTTCACGCTCTGTTTTCGCTCCAATCGAGTTGGCTTTTTCGATCGCAGCGATCCCTTTCCGCAGATCGGATGGCGTGGGCGGAAACCATAAAGGGTGATACAGGCTCATAGCGATCCCCCAGTAAGCCATCGCGCAACTCGGTTCGAGACGGGTTACCCTGGAGAATGTCTTTTCCGCTTCGTCGTACTCGAACGAGTGGACAAGGGCGACACCGCGCTCGAATGCCCTTTGTGACTCGGGACTACAGGACACGGGGAAATGTATGTGCCCGACATCGTGCTGATGATCCTCGAAATTGTCAGCGCCGGAGGCACGGCGACTAGGCCGCATCGCAGGCCGCCATCGGAGAAACAAACCGTTTATGTGGAAAACATACCTGGGCATCTTGTGCCTGACAACAGCTTCGAGGGTTTGGGCAATTAAAGGCAAGGCAACGCAGGCGAAACGTAGGTGACATCGCATGTCGTTGACCGATTTGGAGTTCCGGCGAGTGGTGAAAGATCCCTACGCGGGTGTAGTATCGTACCTCAGATAAATGTCGAGCGTGGCAGCCAAGCCGGAATCGAGCGCGTCCGGCCGGATTTTTCGGTTTGGAGCATTCGAGTTCCATGTCCAGGCGCGCGAGTTGCGGAAGCACGGCCTTCGGATTAAGCTCGCCGGTCAGCCGATCAGCGTACTTGTCATGCTCCTCGAACGCCCCGGCGAGGTAGTCACCCGAGAGGACCTTCAAAAGAGTCTCTGGCCGGCGGGCACCTACGTGGATTTCGAACATAGCGTCAACGCAGCCGTCAAGAGGCTTCGGCAGGCTTTGGGTGACTCGGCCGATTCGCCGCGCTTTATTGAGACGCTCGCTCGTAATGGATACCGCTTCATCGCTCCACTCAGCGAGCGCATCGATCATTCAGCGGAACCTGCCGGCCAGAAGCCCGTTGACGAACCTCAGCCTGCAGCCCAAGCCCAAAAGGCGCCAAAATGGCTACGATTTCTGGCGTTTCCACGCGTAATGGCCGGCGTTTTGCTCCTGGTTGTAATTGCCGGCTTCATCATCGGGCTGCACGAAAGGCGGCCCACTCACACCGGTTCCGCTCCCATCCGGTCCTTAGCCGTTCTCCCTTTGGCAAATCTTTCCGGAGATCCCGACGAGGAGTATTTCGTGGAGGGGATGGCCGATTCCCTTCGACAGCACCTCGAGATCATCAGCGCTCTGCGAGTCATTTCTCGGACCTCATCCACGTACTACCGGGGAAGCAGCAAGCCGCTTCGGGAGATTGCGCGTCAGTTGAACGCCGATGCAGTTGTCGAGGGCTCGGTCTTGCGCTCCGGAAAGCGAGTGCGCATCAACGTCGAACTAATTCAGACCGCTACCGACACACACATGTGGGGCGGCAGTTATGACCGCGATCTGAAGGACATTTTTGCGCTGCAGGCTGAAGTAGCCCAGAAAATAGCTGACGAAATCCGGGCAACTTTGAGGCCGCCTGATCGCGCGCGGCTGGCTCATCGACACGTTCCCGACCCGAATGCCTACTTCGCTTATTCCAAGGGAAGGTTTTTCTGGAACAGGAGGACCGAATCGGACCTGAAAAGAGCCATCGGTTATTTCCAGCAGGCGATTGAAAAGGACCCGAATTACGCGCTGGCCTATGACGGTCTTGCAGATTGCTGGTTGCCGCTGGGGTGGTACGCATACATGGCTCCATCAGAGACTTTTCCGTATGCGAAGGTCGCGGTGAGGAAGGCGCTGGCGCTCGATGACTCGCTCGCAGAGGCACATACGTCGCTGGCGTTCGTAGCCCTCTACTACGATCGCGACTGGGCCAACGCTGAGCGTGAATTCCGGCGCGCTATCGAGTTGAATCCAAACTACGCAAACGGGCACCACTGGTATGCCGAGTTCCTGTCGCTGGTAGGACGGCATGAGGAAGCTATCGCGGAATCGGAGCGCGCCCGGGAACTCGATCCACTATCGAATATCATCAACACCTGGGTGGGCTCGCGGTACTTCTTTGCTCGACAGTACGACAAGGCTATCGAGCAGTACAGAAATGCCGTGGAGATGGACCCGGGCTTCGTTCCGGTGCATCTGGTACTCGGACACGCGCTTGAGCAGAAGCACATGTACCGGGAGGCCATCACGGAACTCGAAAAAGCAGTGAGTCTATCCGGCGGCAGCCCGGTTTATATAGCATCCTTAGCGCACGCCTATGGAGTTGCCGGCAGGCGGGGCCAGGCGAAAAAGCTGTGCGACGACCTCAGGAACTTGTCCAGGCAGAGATATGTGTCTTCTTACGACCTCGCAATTGCATCATTGGGGATCGGCGAAACAGATAGCGTACTCAAGTTGCTCGCGCAAGCGGTCGAGGAGCGCTCGCCGCGGGTAGCGTTCTTACGAATAGACCCTCGCTTTGATGGGCTTCGCAGTGATGCTCGATTCAAGGAACTGATGGTTCGAATCGGGCGGCCATCATAGATGTCGGAAATCGGCAAAACCCCCGGGCCCAGGGTGCTTGTAATTGGTTGTAGGACACTACTGGGAAGCTCGGCGCCGGCAAGGGTCAGGGCCGCGTCTGCTTCTTCGTCGTGAAACGCGCGTTACGTCTGACTCCATGGCATCAGGGCGCGGCGTACCGCATCAACAAAATCGCGTCCTGCTGTAAAAGCGGTGCTCGCCTTTTCCGCTGAAATTTCCGCTCCCGGGCTGTATCGTAATCGGCAACGGCCTTGAAGTTATACGCTTGCGAAAGGAAATTCGCTGGTCGGGCGTGAATGCGGATCGTCCTTCGTGAGACGTAGGAACTCGCTTTGCACGCCTCGGTGCGTTTTGATTAACTTGCCGGTCTGTTCGAAAATCACGCTTTGGGCGGCATGGAACGCGGCGAGATACGCGGCTCGCCCTGCATCGTCGTTAAGACCGACGCCGAGGATGACGCGACCTCGTTCAAGATGCAATTCCGCCTTCTGCAATGTGCGGTCGGTTTCGGCCGTCACAGCGTATTCCTTCCCGCCGGATTTCGTGCATGAGTGGCGACCGTTCCCGGTACGCTCTCACGGAATAGGGTTTGATATCGCAAGAATGCGCCGGTTTCGTCGAGAAACTTGACCCGCAATGCGGCCAGCCTGTCGAGTTCAGCCCAACGGTCACTCGTACCGTTCATGCCCTTCAAAAAACCGCTACGTCGTAATCAGAACCCGGCCCGGCATCGCCGCGTGCTTGTGACCCATACAGGACAATGCGTTTCAAACGCTCCCCGTACATCTCATTTATGGCGTCGCAGCATTTGGCAAGGATAGGCTTGTCTCGCACCGGCGTGGCTCCGTCAGTCGTGGCGTTGGTTTTAGCATGTCAGACGACATCCTGCAAACGGTTCGCTTAGGAAATGAATCTCTAAAGTGAACGGCGCGACATAATAAACGAACCGACAGCTGTCATATTCTCTGGCGTAGCTGTCCATTTCTCCGTCTTAGCTCCTGTAGCCGCCGCTAATTTCGTTTGGTACGAACCCGGCCTAAGCTATCACGGTTCTCGGGAAGGAATGATCAGCCCGCGAGCTACTCCCATGAAATCGTGACAGGACGGAGACATCCTTTATCTTGAAAGAAGCTTTGCTAACAGGAGGTGCCGCATGACAGTCATTGAATTCCGCGACGAACAAGCGGCCGCCCTCAAAGCGAGAGCGGCGGCGCAAGGCCTTACGCTGGAAGAATGGTTCAAGGAGCTGGCTTCGCCTCACCATCCGGCGACAAGGAAAAGAGCCTCGTGGAATTTTTCCGCGCCTCACGCCTGGTCGGCCTGGACTTCTATTTCGAGCGAAGCAGGGATCACAACAGAGACGTCGATCGGTGAGCGGTTATCTTCTCCATACGAACTGCATCTCAGAAACTGTCCGCATTCGCCCTGAATCTTCCGTCATCCTCTGGCTGGACGATGCCGATGAACAGTCGCTCTATCTGAGCGCCCTGACGCTCGGCGCAATTCGCAAAGGCATTGCCAATATGCCGTAGGGCCACGCATGACGCAGCTGGAAACCTGCTGACGAAGGATCTGCGACAACGTCTCGTGGGACGCATTCTTCCTATCGATGAAGCTGTCGCCGAGCGCTGGGGCGCTCATGACCGAGTCGAAACAAATTCAGCGAACGATCCCTGTCATCGACGCGCTTTTAGCCGCAAACGCCGTGCATCATGGCCTGACTATTGTTTCGCGTAACGTCGCTGATTTCGCAGTCTCGCACGCCGCTGTCATCAATCCCTGGCCGTAGCTCAAAGGCTTGGCCTACCGGTTGAGACGATCGACGCTCTGTCGCTGGGTGGTCGGGCCCGCTTCGTCATCGCGCCCGCTTACCATTGAGGAAGGTTCTTTGAGGTCATTCCATTTGCGAAAATTCTGGACGGAGTCGATATGCTCTCTCGATGTTGGCCGCCTCCTCACTCGGAGGCGGCGTAGCGAACTCATTTTGGCTTCCCTTCTCTTGTCGGCAGCATCCCCGTTTCTCTGCCGGGCCCAAGGCTTCTTCCCGCTGGCCAATGTCCGGCCTGGAATGCACGGAATCGGAAAAACCGTCTTTACCGGAGAGCGCATTGAGGAGTTTCAAGTCGAAATCCTCGGTATACTGCCAAACCTCACTCCGAAGGGCCCGATTGTGCTCGCCCGCCTAAGCGGCGGACCACTGGCCGAAGCAGGCATCATGCAAGGCATGAGTGGTAGCCCGGTTTACATCAACGGCAAACTGCTCGGCGCAGTGGCGCTCGGCTTTCCTTTCTCGAAGGAACCTATTGCGGGCATCCAGCCGATCGAGGCCATGATTGCCGATTCCAGTCTCGGTTCACAAGCAGGCATCCCCGCCTCCTCTACCGATTCCCAGCACTTTGGTCAGTGGACTTTCGCTCACCCGATGCGACCTGCCGAGCTTACCGAAACCGTCGGCGGTTCGCCCGTGTCATCTCCTTTCGGAGATCTCGATCCCCTGCTCACCCCTCTCTCTCTGTCCGGCTTCACACCTGCAACGCTCCAAACATTCTCTGCCGGTTTTCGTCACCTCGGCTTCCAAGCGCAACAAGGCTTGTCGGGCTCCGCCGCGGCGAATCAGCCCGCCGACCCCACTGCAATCGTCCCAGGTTCGATGATCAGCGTCGGACTTCTCACAGGAGATATGAACATCGCTGCGGACGGTACAGTCACCTACGTCAATGGCAACCGCCTCTACGCCTTCGGACACCGTTTCCTCGACATAGGCTCGGTCGAGCTACCCTTCGCTCACTCGGAAGTCATTACTGTGGTACCCAATCTGAACAGCTCCTTTAAACTGTCCATTCCCCACGCCTGGGCAGGGACCATTCTGAGCGATCGATCGGCCGCCATCTCGGGAGAGATTGGCCGCTCCCCTCACGTCATCCCTCTCAGCATGACGGTTCACTCGAGGGCGACCGGTACTCATCAGTATCGTTTCCAGGTCGTAAACGATCGCTTCTTAACTCCTTTCATCACGCAAACCGCTCTGTTTTCGGTACTCGACGCAACCGAACGCACTCTCGGCGCTGGCACAATCCAGCTCACCGGGCACGCGGACTGGACCGAGAAGCTCTCGCCTCTTGTCATTCACGACACTTTTATCAGCGATAGCGGCCTAATTCAACAAGTTTCGGCCGACGCGGTTGTTCCGCTTGGCTTCGTTCTGGGGGGAGGCTTCAAGGACCTGCATCTTAAGGAGCTTTCCTTTGATATCGACGCCACTGAGACGAAACATCAGTTCCACTTGGCCCAGGCGTGGACCTCCGCTCGCGAAGTCCGGCCCGGCGATTCTCTACGGGTCTATATGCTCCTGCAAGGCGAAAACGGAGTGGAGCAGACCCGCTCAATTGACTACCAACTCCCCAGCGGAGCCCCGGTAGGCTCCTTGAACTTCACCGTATGCGATGCCAATACCCTGAACTACCCCGACTTTGGGGGTCTCAGTCAATCCTCGGCTCAGAGTCCCGAAACCCTGATCCGAACCATCAACTCCTTCCGCGATGGCGACTCTCTCTACGTCCGCGTATGGCGTCAGGAGCCGTCGTTCACGATCTCTAACCCTACTTCCTCAAGCGAGTTGACCGATCCCCCTCCCTCCGTCGCGCTAGTTCTCTCCGATCCCTCCAATTCGGCGAACGCCAACGCCGGCCTGACGCTCACGCGTGGCTCACAAGTCGCGGAGCTTCGGATGCCTACCCCTGGCTATGTTGTCACGGGCGCAAAGACGCTTCAGGTGGAAGTAAAAGAGTGATCCTACGTCTCTTGGCCGGGCTTTGCGCCCTGACCTTCACTATTTCTGCGGCAACCAGCACCGCTTGGGAAGTTGCCGGCTTCAACGACTTCCTGAAAGGACGGTTATCTGGACTTTCTCTTGACCCGAATGGCCGCCTGGGACCCGGTCCCACGTTGCGGTGGAGCGCTTCCCTCAACCAACCTGCGCTTTGGAGTCTCGCGGCGGGTCCCGATGGCTCAATCTACGCGGCGACCGGTAACAGCGGCAAGGTTTTTAAGATTTCCCCCAATGGAGCTCCGGCGCTCATCTGGAGCAGTGAGCAATCCGAAGTTTTCGCCCTATGCCTGGACTCGCACGGAACGTTGTTTGCCGGCACGTCTCCGAATGGCGGCCTCTACCGTCTGGAAAACGGCAAAGCCGAGGAGGTTTGGCATTCTCCCGTCAAGTACATCTGGGCCCTCCAGCCAGCCTCCGATGGTTCCATCTACCTCGGAACCGGAGATACTGGCCGAGTCTACCGCTATCGAAGTCCTTCTAACGCCGACCTCTACTACGAAACCGGTCAAGCGAACGTCACGTCCCTCGCGCTGGGCCAAAATGGCCATCTCTACGCCGGAACCGATCCGAACGGACTCCTTTATGACATCTCGGCGCCCCGTCAGGCTCGGGTCATCTACGATTCCAATCTCCCTGAGATTCGAGCAATTGCCGTAGATCGGAACGGCACAATCTACGCTGCTGCTATGGGTGGGGCTGTAGCCAGTCGCACCGCCGCAGCTGCCTCGCAACCGGCGGGGACGCCCTCAGCTGTAGTGGCAACCACGCCGACCGTCATTACCGTGACAGCCGCCAAAGAATCCAGTCGAAAATTGGAAGCCGACACGGATGCGACTGTCAAAACGGCCGACCAGGCCAGATCCGCTACATCCTCTACATCCGCCGTGCCCGGGACCTCGACCGCCGGAGTCACCGAGGTACCTGGCGCCGAGAAGTCAGCCATCTATCGCATCCAACCCGACGGAACAACGGAAAACATTCGCAGTTCCAAAGAGGATAATGTCTATTCGCTGCTGCTGGATGGCGACACACTACTGTTCTCTACCGACGATCGTGGCCGTATCTACCGTCTGGCAGGCTCGCGCACCACACTCATTGCCGAACCCGGCTCTGGCGAAACCACCCAACTCCTCAAATCCGGGGCCGCGCTAAACGCCGCCGTTAGCAGTGCCGCTCGACTCCTGTCGTTCGGCGGTGAGAGTTCGGGAATCGCGTCCTATGAATCCCAGGTCCACGATGCATCGAGCGTTGCACGTTGGGGTCATCTCCAATGGCATGGAACTGGCCAGGGAATTGTGTTTCGAACTCGCACCGGATTTGCCGCGCGTCCTGACTCCACTTGGAGCCCTTGGTCCGAGCCGATAACCGGAACTACCGATTCCCTAATCAAGAGCCCTCCGTCCCGTTTCATTCAATTCCGAGTCGAGTGGCCAGCGGGAAACAGCGCTCAAATCGACTCCATCGATGTTCCCTACCTTCCTCAAAACTCGCCGCCTTCCATCCGGAGCATAGCCGTAAGCTCCGTTGCCGGTACCAGTGCTGCCAAATCCTCCGCCGGCACGTCCTCCAGTTCTGCCGCTTACTCCATAACCGTCACCGACACGGGCGAGGCTCCGGCTGCCAGCTCTTCTCCCAGCACCAGCCAGATCGTATCCCGCCTGCAAACAACCCAAACGCAAATTTCCTGGCAAGCCGATGATCCCGATTCGGACAAACTAGTCTATTCGGTCTTTTTTCGCGCAGAAGACGAAACCGAGTGGCAAACGGTCCGAAGTCACATGTTCGAAAACACTCTACTTTTGGATCCCGATGTCTTTGCCGACGGCCGATATCTGTTTAAGATAGTGGCGTCCGACGCGCCGTCCAACGCGCCCCAGTTCGCCCGCCAAGTCGAGCTGGTAAGCACCCCTGTGCTGATCGACAATACCCCACCCACAGTGGTTGTAAATGCTCCCAAGCGCGAGGGCGCTTCGGCCGACATCGACGTGGATGCTCATGACAAGACCAGTTCCCTGCGGCTCTGCGAATACTCTCTCGACGCCGGCACTTGGCAGCCGATTGAATCGGTGGACGGTATCACCGACTCACCGGACGAACAGTTCCACCTACACCTCGATAAGCTCCGTGCCGGTGAACATCTCCTAGTTTTTCGGGTCTACGATAGCGCCGGTAATGCTGGGCTGGGCAAAGTAGTACTGCGCTAAAATACGCTTGGTTGCCGGTGTAGCTCAGGTGGTTAGAGCGACGGTCTCATAATCCGTAGGTCGTAGGTTCAACTCCTACCGCCGGCACCAACTACTCGTGTGTCCATCACGGACAATCGCCTGTAAATCCTGAAATCAAGAAAGCACGTTTGAGCCAGCCTTTCGCCTTGTGTTCGTAGTAGCGGCCGCAAGCGATGGCGTTTCGCAGATTGCGCTGTTCGAGCCGGCGGGCGATTTCTTCGGTTGAAAATTCAAGCCGATTTCAGCGGGATCGAAGCGGATATCGTATTCCTGCGCGGTTTCATAGTGACGGATCGCGCTATCCCGTTTTTGGCTTGTGACTGGGTTTCGATGGGGGCTGGAAAAGCCCCGTATCGCGGGTTGCCAACCGAAGCTTGGGGGAGGAACTGGCCATGTTTACACCACAGATTCAGTTCTGGGCCATTGTGGCCGCTGCCGGCCTATTCGCTTTGACCGCCTATCTTACGCGAGCAACGCGTCGAGCAGCGGTAGGTTGCTTTAGCGGCAGCGCTTATCTTCACGGGCTTGAATGCAGCGTGAGACCTGTTGGCGGTTAGCTACAGAAGTTCTGCAAAAGGAGGTGGGTCAAACTAAGCCTTTTCACATTCAGTTGGCGGTGAAGAAAGGAAAGGACGAAGATGACCCGGAAGCAGGATAGCGCAAAAGTGCGTCGGTGGAGCGAAGAGTTCCGTAAAGCGCTAAGCGAGGATCAGGATCTGCTGAAAACGATTATAGAGGAGACGCTGCAGAAGGTACTGGAAGGAGAGATGGAAGAAGCTCTGCAGGCCGGCAAAAGCGAGCGGACGGAGACTCGATTAGGCTATCGAGCGGGCTACTACCATCGAACGCTGGTGACGCGAGTGGGCAAAGTGGAGTTACGGGTGCCGCAGGATCGACAGGGGCGCTTTCGCACGGAGGTCTTCGAACGCTACCAGCGGAGTGAGAAGGCGCTGGTAGCGGCGATGCTCGAGATGTATGTGCAAGGCGTGTCCACACGGAAAGTCAAGGCCATCACGGAAGAGCTGTGCGGCACGAGTTTAGTTCGGCGACCATCAGCCGGATCGTCGGGCAACTGGATGCAGAGTTGGAGAAGTTCGCCAAGCGGCGCCTGGAAGAACCGTATCCGTACCTGGTCTTAGACGCCCGCTACGAAAAGGTGCGGGAAGACGGAGCCGTGCGGAGTCAGGCAGTGTTGGTGGCCATCGGGATCAACTGGGAAGGTAAACGCAGTGTGCTCGCCGTGGAGCTGGCCAGTCGTGAAAGCCTCTCCAGTTGGCGCGAGCTGCTCACGGGCTTGCGAGGGCGCTCGTTACATGGAGTCGAGTTCGTGGTCAGCGACGACCATGCGGGTCTTCGAAAAGCGATTCAAGAGACGTTGCCCGAAGCGGTTTGGCAGCGCTGTTATGTTCATTTCCTGCGGAACGCGCTGGACTATCTGCCGCGCAAAGCCGACGATGACTGCCTGCAAGAGTTGCGCTGGATCTACGATCGGCGGGATACACAGGAAGCACGGCGGGATCTGGCCGCGTGGCTCATGAAGTGGGCAGGCGCTATGGCAAACTTTGTGGCTGGGTGGAAGAGAACATCGAAGAGACTCTGAGCTTTTATCGATTACCGCGCCAGCATCACAAAAATATGAAATCCACCAACATGCTGGAACGGCTCATGGAGGAGATCAAGCGCCGGACGTTAGTGGTCCGCATCTTTCCGAATGCGGCCGCCTGTTTACGCCTGGTGCGAGCCCTGGCCGTGGAGATTGACGAAAACTGGATCGAGGCCATGCAGTATCTCAACATGGAACCGCTTGCCGAGCAGAAAAAGGAAGCCCTCCGAAACCTCGGCGATGCTGCCTAGAAAGTTCGATTACAAAACCGTGAAGGCCGGTTTACCCCTTTTCTTTTTGCAGAACTTGACAAGCACAACTCTGTTGGCCTCTAGTGCGAGGTGGTGGTGGTATCCGGCCGAGACGAGTGTACCGCTAACCATATATTTTGCGCAGGATCTTGTTTGGGGCGGTGCGTTCGGGCTGGTGGGTTGGCGAATCTATCGGCGGTTTGGAACGCCCGGCGTGACTACGTTCACTCTGCTGATTAGCGTACTTGGAAGCGGGCGCGATTTGGTTTACGCTTCCTGAGTGAAAAATATTGAGTTCGGGGCTGGTGTTGCTCCGCATGTGGCTGACTTTGCCTGTTGGATTAGTCTTCTCGTGACGGCGCAAGTAATCACCTGTTTTGGGGGCGGCCCTCCAGGGAGCGATCGTTCGGCCGTGGAACGTGAGAATACTGACGAATGATTGTCGACCTATGTATTGACGATCGCCCGGCGGGACAGTTATGGCCCGTCCGATCTTTCAGGAGTTGGACACCACAGACAAGGGATACAAACACATCTATGCGGTTCTGAGCTTTCGATCTATGAGAGCGGCCCGAGAAAGGCCGCCATTTTCCGTTCTACGGGCCAAGCCCGAAATGCTGGTTAGATTTGTACAGGGGTTTTGACCCTCCCACCTAGCTGGTAAAAGCGGGGCAGCGGCCGTGGGGTCAAACTTACCCTTTACGAAACAGCCGAATCCGGCACAAGAGAGCGGAATCATCCGAGCGCAATGGATGTACGGGTGGTTTGCGTCTGGTGAGGGAAAAAAGCACTATAACCGTCAGCAGAATTAAAAGTTGATGGGGACTGAGGAACTGCATATTTCCCTCAAAGTCTAGTGTAACGATTTTAGTAGGTCGTCCGTTCCCATGCACCCGCTCCTTGGTGACACTGGGAAGCTGTCCCGAAACTTACCCCTTGCGAGACTCGTTGGGCCTATCGGCTTTGTGGCGGTTTACGTCGGTAAATGAAGTACGCCGAAGCTGCCAATAAGAGGATTAAGACGTGAACGGGGCTGAATAGCTGCAGCATGCTTGTAATGTCGAGTATAGTTCCGCTGAACGGTTATGCAGGACCTTGTCTTGTCTCGAAACTTACCCATTTCGGCAGATCAGGATTTCGGTTCTGAGCCGCCCGGTTTATCGCGCCATGGTTCCGGGGTTAGCGCCTCTTGCAAGGCGCTCAAGTACTCCCCCAACGTCGCGTCCAGTCGCTCATGCATAAAGATCTGGAAGGGTTTGAGGTCGTCACGCATCGACGCCTGCTCCAGCGTGTTTAGATAGATTTTCCGGTCTTCCGGTCGCACCGCAACCGGAGGGTATCCTTCCCGAAGTAGAAGCAGGTTCATCAGCAGCCTTGCTGTGCGTCCGTTGCCATCCGCAAAGGGATGAATGGCCACAAGCCGGAAATGAGCATCAAAACTACTCGCCGGTTCCGGCGCGATGTTGGCAAGCCATTCACCATACTCTTTCATCAAAGAGGGTATCTTCGCGGCATTTGGAAACACAACAGGAGAGCCGGCGATACGGCGGGGCAAGGTACTGTAGATGCCGCCGATTTCAGGCTGGCTGCGGGAGACGATGCGCCGGTGCATTTCGCGCACGGTCGTTTCATCTACCGGTGTCCTCTTCTGTGCCAGTTCACGCATCCACAGCACGGCGCTGTAATGGTCCACGGCCTCCAGATGATCGCGTAGAGGCTTGCCCCCCACGGTAAGACCGTGTTCGATCACCTCCGCTGTCTCGCGCAAAGTCAGCGTGTTGCCTTCGATGGCGTTGGAAGTGTAGGTCAGGTCAACGTCATAGAATTTTTGCAGCGCAAGCAACGCCTCTCGGAATACCGGACGCATCGCGTCGAGCCGTTCTTTCTTCGCGGCGATAGAGGTCAGAAGCTCGTCCATGACGTTCAACAGATAGCACGGCTTAGGGCTTACACAAAATCAGAAAAGGCGTATTGTTCACGAGGAGTTTAAAACGACATCTTTGTGGGACACTCCCCGCGAAAAAAGTTAGCTATCCGAGCTTGTCAACGAAATCACTTTCGCTACGTTTCTTAGTTTGTGAAGCGACGGATCAAACGGTGTCGCCTGCCGGTGTTTGTGGTTACGGGGGCTGTTGCGCTTGCGAGCCTCCAGTTGGCGGCCGGTCTCAAGATCAAGAAAGTGAGGGCTTCGGATAACCCGGGGCAGTACGCAGCCTTCAGCAAGCCACTCTCTAAAGAGGAGCAGTTGCACCATGCCTTGGACCGGCTCACATTCGGAGCTAGAGCGAGCGAGATGGCGGCGGCCGAGCAGCTTGGGCTGAAGAAATGGCTCGAGGATGAGCTTCATCCCGAGCGAGTTCCGGAGAACCCGGTGCTTCAACAAAGACTAGAGCCATTGCAGTCGTTGGCCATGGGGATTCATGAGACCTATGTCAACTACCCTCCACCGCGGGCAATCCTGGCGTTTGCGCGGGGCAGAAACGAGCTACCGCAAGACCCAAAGCTGCGCGCGGTGATTGTTCAGCTGGCGTATCGGTATTACGAGCGCCGGGACCAAAACGGCCACGCACCTCTTTTCGATCCGAACGATTCGTCGGATCTGGAGCTCCGCAGCAAGCTTAGCGATTTTCTGAAACCCGAGCAGATCGGCCTGCTCGAAAACGGCAGGCCAGATGAAAAGCGGCAGATTCTGGCTGGGATTCCGCCAGAAAAGGGGATCGACTTCGCTTTCTCGCTTCGGCCGCGACAGCGCAAACAGCTCTATAACTTCGCTCCTGTCGCCCTTCGGCGGCAGCTTATGTTGACGATTAATCCGGAAAACGTAATCGCCGAGGACTTGACTGCCGGTAAACTCTTGAGAGCCACTTATAGCAACCATCAATTAGTTGAGTTACTCGATGACTTCTGGTTCAATCACTTCAATGTTTTTTTGAACAAAGGGGCAGACCGGTATCTGGCGCCCACTTACGAGCGGGAGGCGATTCGCCCCAATGTCTTCGGGAAGTTTTACGATCTGCTATTGGCGACAGCGAAGAGCCCGGCGATGCTGTTTTACCTGGACAACTGGGAATCGGTTGCGCCCGACGCAAATGTCAGACGTAAGAGCGGCAAACCTGCGCGAGGGCTGAATGAAAACTATGGGCGCGAGTTACTGGAACTGCATACGCTGGGCGTAAATGGCGGATACACACAGAAGGACGTGGTGGAAGTCGCGCGCTGTTTTACGGGCTGGACGATTGCCAATCCACAAACGGGCGGCGGTTTCGAATACAACGATAAGGTTCACGACGAAAATCAGAAGATTGTTCTCGGTCATGTCATCAGGGCGGGTGGCGGCATGAACGACGGGTTAGAGGTGTTGAACATTCTGGCGCATCATCCATCGACCGCGCGTTTTATTTCTTTGAAGCTGGCGCAGAGATTTGTGGCCGACGATCCGCCTCCATCGCTGGTCGAGCGCATGGCCCAGACGTTCACGAAGACGGATGGAGATCTTCGGCAGGTTATGCAAACGATGTTTACTTCGGGCGAGTTCTGGTCACGAGGGTCGTATCGCGCAAAGGTGAAGACGCCGTTCGAGATGTTAGTAAGTGCGCTGCGTGCGACCAATGCGGATGTTTCATCTACGTATGGGCTTGCAAACGAGCTGCAGAAATTAGGGGAGCCTCTGTACCGTAAAGTCGAGCCTACGGGGTATCCGAACGTGAATGCGGAATGGGTGAGTTCCGCAGCTCTGCTGGAGCGGATGAACTTTGGTTTGGCGTTAGCGAATAATCGTCTTCCCGGCGTTACGGTGAACACACAGGAATGGCAAACGACCGCTCAGCGTGATCCGATGGCGCTTGCGCGGGTCATTCTCGAGCAGGATCCAAGCGAGCAGACTGGTGCCGCAATTCAAAAGATGCTCGGGAGTGAAACGATGCAAGAACAATTGGTGGGAGCGGCGCGAAAGGACCCCCCGTCCATCCCGAATCTGGTGGCGGGGCTTACGTTGGGGTCGCCCGAGTTTCAGCGCCGGTGAACAAGCAGTCGAGGAGTTATTCGATGTCATCTCGTAGAATTTTTCTAAAAAGTTCAGCCTTGGCGATGTTTGGCGTGGGCTCGGTTCCTTCCTGGCTCTCGCGAGCTCTTTATGCAGACCAAGCCTCCGGTACGCGGAAGAAAATCTTCATTGCGATTTTTCAGCGCGGCGCCGTGGACGGGTTGAATATGGTGGTGCCGCACGGGGAAGCGGCGTATTATGCGATGCGCCCAAGCATTGCGATTCCGCGGCCGAATACGACGGATGCCGCGGCTATCGAGCTGGATGGTTTTTTCGGGCTGCATCCGTCTTTGGGGTCGCTCAAGCCATTGTGGGATCGAAAACAACTGGCAATTGTGGAAGCTGTCGGATCGCCGGACCCTACTCGCTCTCATTTCGATGCACAGGACTACATGGAGTCGGGAACGCCGGGATCGAAAACTCCGTTAGGCGGTTGGCTGAATCGGGCGATGAGACCGGAGGCGACGCCTTCACCGGTTCGCGCTGTGAGTTTGAGCCCGGACCTTCCGCTCACCTTACGAGGGAGGAATAAAGCGTTGGCTGTGGGCAGCATCAACGACTTTCAGATCCGGGACACACCGGCGGCAGCGACTTTCGAAAGCATGTACGGCACCTCGGCCGATCGGATTTTGAACGGCACTGCACGAGAGACTTTCGACGCGATGCGAATCATGCAATCGCTGCAGAAAACTTCCTATGTGCCCGCGAATGGGATTCGCTATCCGAATGGGCGTCTCGGTCAGAGCTTGCAGCAGATCGCGCGTCTCATTAAAGCAGATGTCGGTTTGGAGGTTGCGTTCACCGATGTGGGTGGGTGGGACACGCATGTAAACGAGGTGGGAGCTCAACCGCACTTGGGGCAGCTCTCAAATTTGTTGAGGGACTTCGGCGACGGGTTGGCAGCTTTTGCGCAGGATATGGGCGATCGAATGGCAGATATCACGCTGGTAACCATGTCCGAGTTCGGGCGGACTGTGAAGGAGAACGGCAACCGCGGAACGGACCACGGGCATGCGAATGCCATGTTCGTTTTGGGCGGTGATGTTCAGGGCGGAAAAGTGTACGGCGATTGGCCGGGGCTCGAACGCGAACAGCTCTATGAGGGACGCGATCTAAACGTTACGACGGATTTTCGGACTGTGCTTTCCGAACTCGTGAACAAGCAAATGGGGAATCGCGATGTCTCACGCGTCTTCCCCGGTTTCGCTGGGCACGGTTATCGCGGGATTCTAAGCGTCTAATCCACGCTTGGTTGAGATTCTTCCGATGCTTCCGCTACCTAGTAGCTGGAGCCTCGAATGAAACCAAAGATTTACAAGATCGGCCCAACCTGGATTTTATGGGTGCCCGGCGTGCGCGTGTACCGGTTCACGAGCTGGGGAAGCGCTGTTCAATACGCGCTCGAACCCGAAGCCCGCTTGAGCTAGGCCGCTTTTCCCGCAGCAATCGCTATTTTCGCTGCTCGAACTCCCACGCATCCGCTACGATCTTGTCGAGATCGGCTCGCGTCGGTTTCCAACCAAGCGTCTTCTGGAGTTTGCTGGAATCGGCTACCAGGCTCGGCGGATCTCCTTCGCGGCGAGGACCCATGGTGAACGGGGCTTTGCGGCCGGTAACTTGTTCGACCGCGCTAACCACCTCTTTAACAGAATGGCCTTCGCCTGTTCCTACATTAAAGACGTTCGAGGGCGCTCCATCGAGCAGGCTTTCGATTGCGTTGATGTGGGCTTGGGCGAGATCGCTGACGTGTATGTAGTCACGAATGCAGGTCCCGTCCGGAGTCGGGTAATCGTCCCCAAAGAGCGTCACGGGTTTGCCGGTTTGCACCGCCTGCAAGATGAGCGGGATTAGGTGAGTCTCGGGATCGTGCCGCTCGCCTAAGCCGGCAGCGGGTTCCGATCCACAGGCGTTGAAATAGCGAAGACGTATGCTACGAAACTCGCGATACCGGTCCAGCCAGTCGAGAATGGTCTCGACCATCACCTTCGATTCGCCGTACGGATTGATAGGTGCAATCGTCTCCGTTTCGGGGATCGGCACGGTTTTGGGAATACCGTAAGCTGCAGCGGTGGAAGAAAATACCAACCGTTTCACGCCCGCCTCGAGCATAGCTTCAAAGAGCGCGACCGATCCTCCAACATTGTTTGCAAAATAGAGTTCGGGAAGTTTCGTCGACTCGCCGACCGAAATATAGGCAGCGAAGTGAATGACGGCTTCGATCGATTCCTTTTTCAGAATTTCGACGATTTTCTCCTTATCCCGGATATCGGTGACCCGCAGGATTTCCGCAGGAACTGCTTCGCGATAGCCTCGCGAAAGATTGTCGACCACCACAACGGAGTGGCCGCTCTTTTCTAAGAAGTAACGAGTATGCGAGCCGATGTACCCGGCCCCGCCAGTGACGAGAATATTAGCCACGCCTTCGAGTGTAACGGACTATATTTTGGTTAGAGTTCGGAAAAACTGAAGCGAGCGGTCCGTCCGGGTGATCTCTGGTGATGTGAGCCTGCTCGAAATCAGAAATGTAACGAAGATCTATCGGACGGAGAGCGAGCAGGTTGCCGCGTTGCAAAATGTCTCGTTAAGCCTGAGCGCCGGGGACTTTGTCGCATTAGTCGGGAAAAGCGGCGGCGGTAAATCGACACTGCTGAATCTTTGCGGCGCGATGGATTTTCCGACAACGGGCGAGATCGAGCTCGACGGGTCCGTTACTAGCAAATTGGCGGATGCCGAGCTGACGCGGTTGCGGCGCGAGAAGGTCGGCTTTATCTTTCAGTCGTTTCAATTGATCCATACGTTAAGCGCGGCGGAAAACGTAGAATTGCCCCTTTTGCTCGGGCGTAAACGAAATGCGCGCCAGATCGCGCTGGAGCGGCTCGCCTGGGTCGAGATGAAGCAGTACGCTGAGCGATTGCCGCATCAGCTTTCGGGCGGCCAGCAGCAGCGAATTGCGATTGCGAGAGCCCTCGTCAACGATCCAAAACTGTTGCTGGCGGACGAGCCGACGGGGAATCTGGATACCGCAACGGGTGAGGTCGTTTTGAGTCTTCTGAATCGCGCGGCGAGACAATTTGGAGTTGCGGTGATGATGGCTACCCACAGTGTCGAGAGCACATCGGCAGTCGACCGAATTATCCAGCTGAGGGACGGACGGTTGACGGAAGCTGTTGTCAGTAGATGAGCTCCGCCTTCCTGCTATTCGCGCGGTTGATTTTGCGGCCTCTGAAACGAGAGCCCGTTCGCACCGCGCTTACGGTTCTAGCGGTTGCTTTAGGAGTGGGCGTGGTCATCGCAATCGATCTCGCGGGCCAGGCGGCGGCGGGCAGCTTTCATTCTTCGCTTGAATCGCTTACGGGTAAAGGCGACCTGCTCATCACCGGGACCGGATCTTTGGATGAACAACTGTTGGGCAAGTTGGCGCAACTGCCTTACGATCTCGATTTTTCCCCGCGCATCGAGGACTTCGCTTCGGTAGAGGGCAAGGGGGAATCGCTCCCATTTATCGGGCTCGATCTGATCGGCCACGGAAAGCGAGAACAGTTTACGGCTGAAGGAGCGGCTTCCCTAACGGCGCTGCTCGAACGTGGTGATCCGGTGTGGGTGGGTTCTGCGGCCGGGCTACACGCCGGAGATCAGGTACGGCTTCTCATCAACGACACGATGCGAGAGTTTACGGTGGCGGGTGTTCTCAGGCCGCAAGACGAGCGGTTCGGTGAATCGAATGTGATGGTAACGGACATTGGAGTTGCCCAGAGCGTCACGGGTAAGCAGGGGAAGCTCGACAGCATCGACGTGCAGATTCCAGCGGGTAGTTCCGTAGACACTTGGCGCGACAGGCTCATGAGGGAGTTGCCGGTTTCGGTGAAGATTGCGCCGCAAGGATCGCGCACGGACGAGAACCGGAAGATGCTGGCGGCGTTCCGTTGGAATTTGCGCGTGCTGAGTTATATCGCGCTGATTGTCGGCGCGTTCCTGATCTACAACACCATTTCGATATCGGTTGTGAGAAGGCGAAACAGCATCGGCGTGCTGCGGGCTCTAGGTGCGACGCGAAAGATGGTTCTCTACGGCTTTCTGGCGGAGGCAGGCTTTTTCGCTATTTTCGGAAGTCTTTTTGGCTTGTTTCTTGGCCGTTTGATGGCGGTGGGAGCGGTCCGGTTGATTGGCAGCACAGTCGAAGCGCTTTACGTCAGCAGCAAGCCTGCACCGATTCACGTGACGGCTTTAACTGCTTCTGCCGGGCTCGTTTTAGGAATCGCCGTATCGCTTTTGGCCGCTCTCGCTCCGGCCTTTGAAGCGGCGAACGTTGCACCCGTAGAAGCTATGGCGCGCGGTCGTGAGGAAGTGATCGCGTCGGTCAGGTCTCGCTTTCGGCTGGCCTTGGCTCTGGTGCTGTTTGCCGCAGCGGCTGTCTTATCGCAGTTGCCGCCCATTCATCGGCAACCCATCTTTGCCTACGTAGCAGTTGCTTTATTGATTGCCGGGACTGCGGTCATCATACCGGGCGTGATCGGCATTTTTGTACGCTCATCGCAGCATGTCATTGAGAGAGTGCTGGGCGTAGAAGCTCTGCTGGCAGCGCGATCGATACGAGCGTCTTTGAGCCGCACATCTGTGCTGACTGCTGCGCTCGCGACGGCTGTTGCGATGACAGCAAGCGTCGGCATCATGGTCGGCAGCTTCCGGGAAACTGTCGCGGTCTGGATGGATAACCAGCTGCAGGCAGATTTTTACATGCGGCCCGCAGGGTCGGCTGCTGCCGATCAGCATCCAACCATGAGCCCGGACATGGCAAATAGGATCGAGAGGTTGCCTAACGTTCTATCGGTCGACCGCTTTCGAGCCTACCCGATTTCTTACGACGGAGTTCCTGCAACGCTGGCCGGCGGGGAGAGCAGCCGTATCGGGAACTCGGCGAGCACGCGATTCCTGCCGGGCGAAAACCAGAAAGCGATTCTTTCGAAGCTTGCTACAGGTGATTTTGCGGTTGTCAGTGAGCCGTTTGCGAACAAGCACAACGTGAAAGTTGGAAGCATGGTGCGGATTCCGCTAGCTGGTGCGTTGCGGAGTTTTCGCGTGCTGGGCATTTACTACGACTACTCCACCGAGCGTGGATTCGTTGTGCTCGATCGCCGGACTCTCTTGAAATATCTGCCGGACCCGGCGGAGTCAAACTTAGCTGTCTATGTAAAGCCCGGCGCAAATCTACAAACTGTTCGTCGTCAGATCGATCGAATCATTGCGGGCCGGGGAGTCTCGGTGTTCTCAAACCGTAATCTCCGCAAGGCGGCCATTGCGACGTTCGATCGGACCTTTCGGATCACGTACGCTTTAGAAGCTGTGGCGGTGGTGGTTGCCGTAATGGGCATTGCCGGAGCGCTGTTGGCGATGGTGATCGATCGGCGCCGCGAATTTGCGCTACTGCGCTTCCTTGGCGGGGCAAAGCCGCAGATTCGAAGAATCATTCTCTTTGAGGCAGGCTTCATAGGGCTGCTGGCGAACGGAGTTGGGATCTTGCTTGGTACGGTGTTGTCGCTGATTCTTATTTTTGTAATTAACAAGCAATCATTCGGCTGGACCATCCAGTTTCATTGGCCGATTGCCATTTTGTTAACCGTGCTCACCGGAGTGTACGTGGCCACGGTGCTGGCGGGACTGTACCCGGCAAACATCGCGCTTCGCATGGACCCGATCGAGGTCATTCATGAGGAGTAGAATCCTGACGATTCTGCTGATAGCGAGCGCGCTTGTTGCCCAGACTTGGCAAACGGCTCTGCCCGGATACCATTACGAGTTTCCGCGCGACCACTTCAGCCATCCCGATTATCAGACTGAATGGTGGTACTACACAGGGAACCTACGCACGGCGGATGGCCATCGGTACGGCTTTGAGCTGACGTTTTTCCGGCAGGCAGTGCACTTGCCACCTTCTGCTCTCAAAGCCGAGGACGAGGCGTGGAGACCCGATCAACTGTACCTGGCTCACCTGGCCCTGAGCGATATAGACGGGCACTCGTTTTATCACACGGAACGGCTGAATCGGGCGGGTCCTGGTCTCGCCGGAGCGGGGCTTGCGGATGCCCGATATTGGAACACAAATTGGCACGTACGATGGACATCGCTACCCGAGTCTACACAAGAACTGGAGGCCGTGTGCGACCGGTTTACGCTTCGTCTGAAACTGCAGCCGCGTAAAGGCCCGGTGATTCAGGGGCAAGAAGGTGTGAGCCAAAAAGGACCTGCCGCGGGTCAGGCGTCACACTACATTTCGTTTACGCGACTCGCCGCTAGCGGGAAGATCGAGACCAAGAACTCGGCCGTTGGGGTGAGCGGTACTGCGTGGATGGATCATGAGTTCTTTACCGAGCCGGACACGAGCGATCTTGCGGGGTGGGACTGGTTCGCGATTCAACTCGACAACGACGAAGAGTTGATGCTTTACCGTCTGCGCAACAAATCCGGTCAGCCAAACCGGTTTTCGTCCGGGTGTTACGTCGATGCACAAGGGGAAATGCGATTTCTTTCCGCTGCGTATTTCTCGTTGACTCCGGGCGAGACTTGGCAGAGTCCGCACTCCCGGGCGCGCTATCCCATGGTATGGCAGATCAGTATTCCTTCACTTGACTTAAATCTCAGGCAGCACACCGATTTGGCTGACCAGGAGCTTTGGACATCGAACGACTTGACTCCAAGTTATTGGGAGGGAGCGGTCAGCTACGACGGAACCATCCACGGGCAATCGGTAAAGGGTGTTGGATACACCGAGATGACCGGCTACGCACAGGCCGTACGGCTAAGCGGTATGACGACGCAAGGGCCTTGACCCTGCCAAAGGACCCTACAGCATTCGTTACCCGGAGGCTCCGCCGTGGATCCATCGGCTGCGAGATGAGCTCTGTCATGGCCCACGACACTGGACGTGATCAGTAAAGAATGCGAAAGGGCTACGCGACGTGAACTGCCGCAATCTTGCCATCTCGTAGCGTCTTGATGTCACGAATTGGCGGCTGGCCGAAAAAGCGGCTGTACTCGCGACTGAACTGGCTTACGCTCTCATAGCCAACTTCGTAGGCCGCGCTCGTGGCATCCATTCCATCCATCAGCATTCGCCGTCGTGCGGCTTGCAGCCTGAGTTGCTTTTGATACTGCAGAGGGCTCATAGTAGTCAACGAACGAAATTGATGGTGGAGCGTCGATACACCCATCTGTGCGATCGCAGCGAGTTCTTCCATGTGAACCGGTTTCGCGTAGTTTGTGAGTAGCCAAGCGATCGCTCTCGCGGTCCTGTGACTGAAATCTCCTTTAGTTGCGATAGCACGGAGTCGCTCGCCCTGCGGCGTTCGGATTATCCGATACACGATTTCGCGCTGGATCATAGGCGCGATAAATGGTATGTCTTCTGGCGTTTCCAGCAGTCCTATCAACCGCTCACAGGCGCTCAGAAGCCCGGGTGTCGTCTCGCCCACAACGAGTCCCCGCCGTTGAGATGTTGACTGGATCTCTGGCAAATCTTCCCGGCTGAGGACCTCACGCACTATCGCCATATCAAGCCTGAGAAGCATCGAGAGTAGAGGAACCTTTTCAGAGGCCTCGACAACTTGGCTTTGAACCGGCATATCGACTGCGGACAGCACGAATGAAGAATCGTCGCAGACGTACTCCATTCCCCCAACGTTCAGGAACTTACGCCCTTGGACGAAGACTGCAAGGCTGGGCTCGTAGAACACCCGTCGGCAAGCCGTGGGTTCGACGCGTCGGAAAAGAGAAAGGCCTGGAATGGTGGTTACATGCTCTCCGGGCGATTGCGCAAGGGAGAATATACGGCTCGCCAGCGCAGCCCGCATCGCGGCAATATCTATCTTGCGCAGGGCTTCACTTGCTTTTGCCATGTCCCTCTCTGTTAGCGTACCGTCCGGAAGCGGATGTTGTGTATGAATCTTGAGTATCCAAGAGGATTAGGCAAAGAATCGGCAGGATCGGATAAGCGCGAGTGCGCGTTTGCGGATAGCTTTGGAATTGGAAGGGAACGCGAAGCCGAGTGAAGAAGATTGTTGCGATCTGCCTGGTCCTGCTGACAAACGGTATGTGCGTCGGGCAGGACCGAAGCGGGAGTGCGGACGTTCGGAACAAGTTCGCGGGAGCATGGCGGCTCGCCTCCCTGGAGCGGCCGGGCGCAGACGGGAAGGTGCATCGGGTCGATTGCAGCGGGCTTTTCGTCTTCACGCGCGATGGGCACGTCTCTGTGCAGGTAATGGAACGCAATCCGGAGATGCAAGGCGCTGCCGGCCCTCAGCAATATTCCGCAGGCGGGTATGAGGCATCCTGGGGCATCTACACGGTTGATGAAGGCAATCACACGTTCACCTTTCAGGTAGAAGGCGCACTGGTAAGGTCGCTTATTGGGAAAGACCTGCCGCGTGCATACGAGTTCTCGGGCAAACAACTCATCGTCAAGTCAACGCGCTCGGATGAGCACTGGAGAGTCGCCTGGGAGAGGTATTAGGGGAACCGCGCGACAGGGCCGCGGGATCAAGCGCGCCCGCGAAGAGCGGCAGGTTCCTTTCCCTACCTCGCGGTGCGCAATCTGCGTTTCTTTGCGCTAGTGAAGGAAGAACACCATGACATCTAATACGCCTCATTCGGCACTCACACCTGAAGATATTCGAGCAGTATCGCCTGCGCTTGCGAGCTACATACATAAGTCAATTACTGAAGATCTCTGGAAGCGTCCTGACTTCTCTCCTCGTGACCGGAGCCTGATAACCGTGGCGGTTCTTATCGCGCGCATTCAGACAATTGGGATGCTGCACTATTTCAACATCGCCCTGGATAGCGGAGTCACGGCGGGCGAACTGTCGGAGATCATCACTCATCTTGCCTTTTACTCGGGGTCGTCAAACGCGTTGTCCGCCGTTCCGATTTTGAAGGAAATTTTCGCACAGCGTGGAATCGGCATTGACCAGCTTCCGGAAGTTTCGCCTCAATTGCTTCGCTTGAATGAACAAGCGGAAGCGCAGCGGGCGGCGACGGTCGAGCAGAACTTCGGTGCCGTCGCGCCAGGCGTTGTGCAGTACACGACGGACTTACTTTTTCGCGATCTCTGGCTTCGCCCAGCTCTTGCGCCCCGCGACCGCAGCCTGATCACGGTCAGTGCGCTCATTGCTTCTGGCCAGGTCGCCCAAATCACATACCACCTGAACAGAGCAATGGACAACGGACTCACCCAGAAGCAAGCGTCCGAGATGCTGACCCACTTGGCGTTCTATACCGGCTGGCCGGCGGTCTTCTCTGCGCTGCCTTTCGTTAAAGAAATCTTCGAAAAGCGTGCCCCGATTCGCACGGAGAAAGGATCGTAACCATGCAAACGCGCAAACTTGGAAACGGCAATCTTGCTTTAGCACGCACAACGGCGCCAGAGGCCTGTGCACTTGAGGTATCCGCTCTCGGCCTCGGCTGCATGGGCATGAGCTGGTCTTACAGCCCGATTCCGGACAGAAATGAGATGATCTCGCTGCTCCGCGCGGCGGTGGACCGCGGAGTCACATTCTTCGACACGGCAGAAGTCTACGGCCCGTACGCGAACGAAGAACTTCTCGGCGAAGCTCTAGCACCGTTTCGCGGCAAAGTTGTGATCGCAACCAAGTTCGGCTGGAAACCCGCTTTCGAAGGCGAAGCGAGATGGAGCCGCCTGGACAGCCGGCCTGCGCACATCAACCAGGTCGTCGAAGGCTCACTGAAGCGGCTTCGAGTGGATGCACTCGACTTGTATTATCAACACCGGGTTGACCCCGAGGTTCCTATCGAAGATGTGGCCGGAGCCGTAAAGGACCTGATTCAGCAGGGCAAGGTCAAGCACTTCGGCCTTTCGGAAGCGGCCGCAAGCACCCTTCGGCGCGCGCACGCTGTTCAGCCGGTCACTGCTTTGCAAAGTGAGTATTCACTCTGGTTTCGCGAGCCTGAAGAGGAAATCCTGCCGACGCTCGAAGAACTTGGTATCGGCTTCGTTCCGTTCAGCCCTTTGGGAAAAGGTTTCCTTACAGGAAAGATCGATGAAAAGACAAAATTCGACAGCTCCGATTTCCGCAACACTGTCCCGCGCTTCAATGCAGAGAACCGAAAAGCCAACCAAGCGCTAGTCGATCTGCTACAGAACATCGCCAAGAAAAAGAACGCCACGCCAGGACAGATCGCGCTTGCGTGGTTGCTCGCGCAGAAGCCGTGGATCGTTCCTATCCCTGGCACGACGAAACTGCACCGACTGGAAGAAAACGTTGGGGCCGCAGCGGTTGAGCTCACAAAAGACGATCTCGGCGACATAGAACGTGCGGCTGCACAGATCACAGTGCAAGGGGCCCGTTACCCCGAGCAGATGGAGAAGATGAGCAACCGTTAACTCAATTGGGAGGAATACGAAGTGCAAAAACGAAAACTTGACAAGTGGTGAGGAGTCCTTAGAAGTTCACTTCCGGGGCGTGTTCCGGCGTTCCCCCTGGCGACAGAGACCGCATGGAAGCAGCGAGCAACGCGGAGATAAAACAGCAGGCAACTACAATTCCCAGTCCGAAGCGCAAAGTGAATAGCTGGGAAGCGAAGCCGATGGCGGGTGGGCCGATGATGAATCCTAAATAGCCGATCCCGGTCACGGTTGCGATGCCCGCGCCTGGGCTAATCGACTCTACTCTTCCACCCGAGCCGAAGACCAGCGGAATGATAACGGAAAAGCCGGCCCCGGCGGCGGCAAAGCCTGGCAAGGCCCAATCGGGCGACCTCATCGAGAGCGCCCAGAGCAGTCCGGCAGCGGCTACCAGACTTCCGGTTCTGACGGTAAGAAAAGGGCCAAGCCGGGCAGTGATGATATCGCCCAGGAATCGAAAAATGGCCATGGACGCCGAGAAAACAGCATAGCCGGTTGCAGCCGTACCTGCACCGGCGTGAAGTACTTGCTTGAGATACACGGCTGTCCAGTCGCCCATAGCGCCCTCCGAAAGTAGAATGCAAAATCCTATGGCGCTTAGGGCGAACAACACGCGTGGAATCTTGTTGAGCGGTAGCCGGTGAGCTGATTTCTCTGCCGGTTGATGGATGTCGAGCAGAAATGGCGACGCAATTAAGACTGCGGTCAAGTTCAATCCTGCGCTTACTCCGAAGTGCAAGGAGACTTTGATTCCATGTGCAGCGGCTAAGCCGCCGAGTCCTGCGCCGATCATTCCGCCCAGGCTGAACATGCCGTGGAAGCGCGACATTGTCGGCGAGCCCGATTTCTTTCTCGACCTCGACGCCTTGCGCGTTCATGGAAACGTCCATGGCAGCGGCAACAGCGCCGAAAAACAAAAGCGCGAGAGAAAGCGTAAAGGCGTTAAATGCCAGGCCCATCGGTAAAGGCGACAAGCAAAACAAAACGCTGCTCGCGGCCGAGACTGTTCTTGCTTCCGTAGCGGCTTACTAAGAGAGCCCGCAAACGGAATGGTCGAAACGGCGCCTACGGCCGAGCTCAAGAGCGTAAGGCCCAGCATTCCATTCGCCATGCCAAGAGCGCTCTGCACCCCTGGGATTCTCGAGACCCAGGTTGCGACCACCAAGCCGTGTACGAGGAACAGAACGACCGTTGCCCACCAACCTGCGTTCACACGGGCTCGACCGACGGAGGAGCTCAAAAAGCCCCCGCGGTTCCCGACGCGTCTCTTTCCCTGTAGCCGGGCCGCACATAGACAGTGATCTCTTGTCCGCGCGAGACCCATGTCGCTGCCGGTGTTAGGCCCAAGGCCTCGCACTCAATCGGAGAGATCATCGGGCGCCATCCATAGAATCGGCTTAGGAATTGTTTGATGAGTGGGAACTGCACGAAGCTATCTTGCGGCATCCAGGTACGCGTATAGACGATCAAAGCATCGTATTTGTCTGGCGACACAGTTTTGATAGAGGCTAGATGAAAATTATCCGTTTGAATGACGCGCAGTTTTTTTGTGACGAATCCATAGTCGCGGCTCTTGAGCGCGGCTGAGTAGGGCCAGGCGGTCAGAATAGTACGTCCTGGCAGCGCGTGCTCCGCATAAGATGCTGCTGCCTGCTGAAGCCGCACGAAATCGACCATTGCGTAATTGTTCTCGTAAGGGAACGGGTATGGCGGATTCCAGAACAGGTTTGCTGTGAGCCCCACGATGAGGGCTCCAGCGGCGGTGATGCTTAGCCACCGGCGCAGGAACATCAACCCGATGCTCACGGCAATGTAGAAAAAAGGTAGGACAGGCAGGAGATAGCGTTCGAGTTCCGCTCCTCCCAGAACCGAAACCAGTATGAACGTCAGAGCACCAATCAGCAGAGTGAGCTGCCAGCGTTGCGTGCCGAACACTTTGCACTGCCGCCAGGTCGCGAGCAGCACCAGCGAACCGATCCAGCGGAATTCAGCGAAGAACAGATAGTAAGTTCTTCGGAGCAGGGAAAAAAGTATCCGAACCGGATTCAGCGCGTATTCAACGTTGTAGTGCGCGAACCCGGGGTTGCCGAGCCAGAAGCCGGTCTTCATCCGAAGCACAACCAACCAGGCTGCTAACGCCAGCGCGGAAGGAACGAAAAATAGCGCGCGCTTTCCATTTTTCCTGAGCAACAACAACACAAAAAACACAGCAGGTACAACCAGACCAGTTTCCTTTGCGAGTACCAGAAACAGGCAGGCGACTGCTGCCGCGGCGTATCGCTCTTTCAAAAAGAACAATAAGGCCAGCAGGGTTAAAACCATTGCCGGCATGTCCAGTTGAGCCATCATGCTTTGCATGTAAAACAGCGGGCTCGCAAAGAGAAACAACGGAGGCCAGAATGCCGGAGCGCCCTTTGAATCGGCGCTAAGCTCAATCGCCAGCAGAAACGTTAGAACGAGCCCTGCTCCGGCGAGGAAGAGCATCGCCACGCGCGTTACCGTTATCGAGAAACCGAAGAGCTCGTACCAGAGAACAAGGTATGCTTCAACGGCTGGCGGGTGTACGTTCGGGATGGTCGAGTGCGCCACCCATGCTCCCGTCCTTAGCAGATCGAGCGCGGTGGGAATGAACTGGCCGAGCTCGTCCCAAAAAAAGGGAAGTGTGAGCAGGTGAAGGTGAAGCGCAAGCAGCGGCGCAGTAAACAAGGCAAAGACAACCAATAGGTAATAAGGCCGCTTGTTTCTTTGGGCCGAAGATTCTGCCAGCGCGAACGGGGGCAGCCTCGGCATGGGAGGTCGTCGAGGAACAGACATTCAGGCGGCTACTGAATGATTTCACCTTGCGCCTGCGTTTCCAGGCGGATCTCTCCGAATGCTGCTTCATACTGCTTCAGGTTTTGCTGTAAAAGGTTCGACAGTGCTTTTGCCTGGGGCGGGCTCAGGTAAACGCCTTGGAAGTTGGCGATGGTCACTGCATCCGGCGCATGCTGATTGATCGTTCCGAACATTAGAAAGAAATCCCAAAGGCTCACGCGCATCTGCACGCTGTTGGAGTAGTTCTCGCGGTAGTCTTTTGTGGCAGTGAGCTCGATCTTCGGGGGCGGCTGTCCGGGTGTCATCTTTTCAGTATCTATGACGAGAAAGCGGCCGTACAATCTGAGGTTGTCGAAGTAAGAAGTGGCGGGGACGACGGGGCTCGAACCCGCGACCTCCGACGTGACAGGCCGGCGTTCTAACCAGCTGAACTACGTCCCCTCGTGTGTGGTATACGTCGGACGCTTCTAAGATTAACACAAGCGTGAACTTGTGCCGTTCTATAGCCGCGCGGTGAAGTATGTTCGTCCGAAGCCCAGCTCCGACGTCACACCGGCGTCACGTGCAGCGACAGCCTCGATGGTCCGAAAGCCTGCCTGATTTAGCGCGATGAGGATGTCCGCTTGCGCGTAGCATTGCTGCTCGACCGTACTTCGGTGTTGGCGCCAGCAGTTGCCGGACTCGCGGTTCACGAACCAGATTAGTTCGGTTGTCGCTTTTTTCAAGACGGGATCGAACTTGCCTCGAACGAGTCCCACGCTTGCGTCCTGAATATTGACCGCCCATTCGCGCAAGTCCGCCGTGTAAGCTTCTTTGAGATTCATATCGAAGACAAACAATCCGCCGGGTTCAAGCGAGCGGAACACGCCTCTGAAAGCCTCGCCCAGTTCGCTCAAACTCAGAATGTGGTTTAGCGAATCGAACGTCGACAAAACTGCGCCGTATTTGCCGTCCAGGGCTAACTTTCTCGCGTCCTGCACACGGAAGTCCACATTCGGCAGGTCTTTTTTTGCAAGTGCAACCAACTCTGCGGAATTGTCGACTCCTGTCACCGTATATCCACGAGCAATAAGTTCTTTGGTGACGTGCCCCGAGCCGCAGCATAGATCGAGCACGCGCGTACCTCTTGGGACTTGAGAGAAAAAGAGACGCTCAAGCGCAGGCATGGCTGCCGGCAGATACCAGTCGGCCCAGAGAGCGTGGTACATGCCCGCTACATCGTCATAAGAGGATGATCGTGCTTGGGGCATCGCCACAGTATTGCGCAGTGACCGACCCGAGACAAAGCTACATTTATACTTTGTCGCCCGTAGGGACGAGGATTCCGGGTGGTTGAACGAATTCGGTCGTCATCCCGCTCAAAGAGCGCGAAAGCATCGCTGCGCTTTGTTGCTAGTTTCGGGTTCGTGTACGACCACTTACAAGATCTTCGAGCGATGCCAAAAATGCGAGCTGAAAGTATCCGCAGCCGAAAGCGCGGGGTCGTTTCGTCAGGCCGACGGGCTGTCCGAGCGAGTGGAAGCGCCCACGGCAGTTATCGCAGCCGCTTCCTACACCCAAGCCGCCTGGTTCAGGCAATTACTTGCTGGCAAGGACGGCCTGAAGTCTCTCCATTTCAATTCTTATTCCCTGGAGTTCTTCCTGCTGCTCTGCTTTGGCAGCTTGCAACTGCTCAATCACCCGATGTTGTTTCTGAATTTCGTTGAGCAGCATGGCGGGGAGCTGGTGATACTGCACGGAGTCGATCTGACCGTCTGGGCCGCGCAGGACGAGTTCCGGGTAAACCTTGGCAACCTCTTCTGCGATCAAGCCATATTGTGGAGGTCTGCTCCCATCGTCGGCAGGCCTCTTGTAGCGAAATTCGACAGGACGAAGTTGCATCAGAGCGTCTGTGGAGTTTGCCATATCGTGGATGTCCTCTTTGTAACGCAGGGAAGACCCTACGATGCCAAGTTGACCGCTCGGGCTAACAACAACCGGAATCCCGCCGGTCACCAAGCTTTTCGAGGATGCCCTCAACGTATGTCGTTGTTTGTGAGCCTCTCGTGCCAATGCGAATAACGCCGTTATCTGCCGAGGTGCCCTGATTTCCGATCTCGATATTGTTAGATCCTGAAGTAACGCTTTGTCCTGCGTTATATCCAAGGGCAATATTGCCCGTCCCGGATGTGGCGTGATACAGTGTCTGATATCCGACGCCGGTATTTCCGTTTGCCGTGACTTGCAATAAGGCGAAGGTTCCAATTCCTACGTTATAGTTCCCACCCACGTTAGAGTTGAGCGATTGCCAGCCTATCGCTACATCGTCCCTGCCCGTTACGTTGTTATACAAAGCATTGGCGCCGAACGCCTCGTTCTCGACGCCCGCCACATTTGCGTTAAGCGCGAAATGGCCGAATGCCGAATTGAGCACGCCGGACAAGTTACTTGCGAGCGCAGAGTCTCCTACCGCTGTATTAAACGATCCGTAGGTATTGTTCCTGAGTGCTTCACTGCCGACTGCGACGTTTTCGTTGCCCGTACCAACGTTAAGAGCCTCAAAACCGATCGCAGTATTATGATCGCCGGTGCTGCCGCCCGCGCCAGTGCCAAGCGCGGTGTTGTAGCTGGCGCTTGTCTGATCGACGAAGTAGCCATCGATGTCGATGATGACGTCAGACGTATCCGAGACGTAGACCATGACTGCACCGTCAAGGCCGCTCGGAACCAGAGCAGCATTGGCAATGATCGTCCCACTCGGATCGTTAAGAGTTGAAGAGGAAGGAGGCGTCGTAGGAGTCTCCGTCATAGCTGGCAAGATGGACAGATAAAGAAGTGAACTCCCCGAAGGCGGGACGGCGGTTACGTTCAGCGAGAAAGCGGCTGCGTTGCTCGGTATGCTACAGGCCTGCTTACCGCCTACACCGGGTGCTCCGATTACAGGGAACGTTCGGTAGGTTGCTCCCGTGATTGGACCGCCTCCCCCGCTGCTCGTGCGTGTATCGGCGATGCGGCAAGGAGTGACTGAGACGAAGTCTTGTGGCATCGTTTGGGCCACCACCGAACCGCCGAAAGCTACTAAGGTAATAGCTGCTTTGAACAGGTTGCCGGGATGGATCTGCATGATATCTTCCTTGCGCATCCAAGGCCAAACTACTGCTTCCGTTCGAGAGCGCTGAGACGCTCTTCCAACTGCTCGATAGTCCGATGCTGCTTTTGAATCTCGTTCAGCAGCATGGCTGGCAACTGGTGATACTGCACGGTGTCGACTTGGCCGTTTTTGTTCCGCACGACGAGCTCTGGATAAATCTTTGCGACCTCTTCGGCGACTAACCCGAACTGTACCGGTTTACTTCCATCCGCTTCGGCTTGCTTATAGCGGAACTCCACTGGGCGTAACTCCATCAGAGCGTTGCTGCCGTCCGCCATGTCGTGGACGTCTTCTTTAAAGCGAAGCGAGGACGATTGCACACCGAGTTGGCCGTTCGCGTTCACGAGAACAGCGGCTCCTGTGACCGTGGCGCCGGTAATGCCGGCTATATAGGTCGAAGACTGGTTAGCTCCTGTGCCGATGCGGATAACGCCGGTGTCGCTTGAGTCGCCGTCGTTTCCGATCTCGATATTATATGAACCGTCAGCGACATTGCTCCCCGCGTACGCACCTAGAGCAATGTTAGACGTCCCCGTTGTCCCGTTACGAAGTGCGTATCGCCCGACGCCGGTGTTGTCGCTTCCGGTTGTAAAAGCTAGCGCGTTGCTGCCAACGGCCACATTTTCGCTGCCGGCTGTGTTATCGAGCAGCGAGTTGATGCCTAGGGCGAGATTATCACCGCCGGTGAGATTGAACGAGAGCGCTGAGGAACCCAGGGCCGTGTTATACAAGCCAGTCGTGTTCCTTAAGAGCGCAGCGTAACCGAGTGCGGAATTGTAGCTACCAGTTGTATCATTTTGGAGAGCCAGTGATCCCTCGGCCGTATTGTAGGATCCAGTCGTCTGGTTCTGTAGGGCCGCTGCGCCGACGGCAGTGTCTTGCGTGCCGCTCCCACCAATGATTGCCTCATACCCAATCGCCGTATTATTTGCTCCCGTGCTACCGCCGGATCCGGTTCCGATAGCCGTGCTGTTATTGGCCGATGTGGTCTGGTCGACGAAGTAGCCATCGATGTCGAGAATCACGTCCGATCGATCGGAAACATAGACCATCACCGCACCCTTGACCCCGCTGGGAACGATAGCCGCATTAGCGACGATTGTCCCGGATGGGTCGTTAAGCGTCGAAGAAGAAGGAGCGTTCGTGGGCGTTTGAGATGCGGCCGGCAATAAAGAAAGGTAGATAAGCGAGCCGCTGGAAGGTGGTACGGCGGTCACATTGAGAGAGAAAGCGGTTGCCTGGCTGGGTATGTTGCATGGCTGTCCCTCGTCAACGCCTGGTGCTCCCACTACTGGAAATGTTCGGTAGCTTCCTCCCGGTATGGGACCAGCGCCACCACTAGCCGTACGTGTATCCGCGATTCGGCACGGTGGGACGGAAATGAAGTTTTGCGGAGCTGTCTGTGAAAATACACGACTGCCGAAGGCTAAAAACATCACAGCTGTTGTGAGCAGACCGCTCGAATGAATCCGCATAATGTATCTCCTTGATTGCTAGGTTCCGGAACGCGGATTTCGCTCATGACGAACATCACTTCCAAATACGAGCGATCGCTTTCTGGTATTCGATGGTGTCTCGATTTCAAGAATTTGCAAAGTATTAACGGGTAAAACGGGGTATAATCCTTGGGGTTACAAGGCGAAGAACCCATCAATTTGGCCTTAACGCCACCAGTTTGCTGTTGTAATGGACCCGACCATCCGTCCCCAAGTTCGATCCGACCCCTATGCAGTCGATCCTGCGGAACATGACTTGTTTGCTTCGAAAGTCAGACTTGAACTCTCGCGAGTGTTGGCCAGTTCGCAGTTTAAGAATTCGAAGCGCTTACAGGATTTTCTTGCGTTTAGTGTCGAATCTGTTCTTCAGGGTAATGTCGGCCACTTGAAGGAATCGCTGATCGGAGTTCAGGTTTTCGAACGCCAGCCGGGGTTTGATCCAAAACAGGATCCAGTCGTCCGCGTAACTGCACATCGCCTCCGTGAAAGGCTGGACGAGTTCTACAGCTGCGCTGGCGAAGAATCGCAGGTTCTCATTCGACTTGCGAAGGGTAGTTACATCCCGACTCTGGTTCTCAGCCCGCAGACTGACGTCCTCAGGCCAAACGTCGAACCGATCAGGCCTGAAACGAAGTTTCGAGTTGAAGGGAGGCACGAGGCCGCAGCTCTAAATCCCATAGAGAGGTTGCAGTACCCCGTTTCATCTTCGCGGTGGCAAATGCATCCTCCGAGGAGCCTCTTGGTTTCGTTCGTTGCCGGTTCCTTAGCTGTGGTTTTATTGCTGGGGGTCATGCATCTTAGCTCACGAGATATTGAACTCGGAGTCGGACCTGTCTCGTACTTCAACATAGATCTGCCAGCGGAACAAGAACTTCGGCAAGACTATGGGTCAAACCTCGCCTTCTCTTCGGACGGCCGAAGCTTGGCTTATGTAGCTGTCGAGAATGGAACCGCTCGATTGTTTGTGCGGGGTCTCAGCGAATCGGAAAGCCATGCCGTTCCAGACTCTGAGGGTGCCTCCGCGCCGCTATTCTCGCCAGATGGAGAAGCAATTGTCGCTTATGTGCCGGGTCACCTGCGACGATTCTTCCTCAATGGTAGCCATATCGATCTTGCACCTGTTTCCCGGCGTCTCGCCTTATTCGGTTCTGCTTGGGACGGCTCAAGTTTGCTTTTTGACGACGCGCCGCCGGAAGTCCTGAGCCAAGGTTTGGCATCTGTCTATCGAATGCAGCCCGGATCAAACGAAAAGCCAGTTCGCATTACCTCGCCTCCTCCAGGGCTGTCTGGTGATGAATCCCAAATGATTGACGGGAGCCTTCCCGATGGAAGGGGCTATCTGATCTCGGTTCGCGGCGGTCAGGAGGTTCGCGGCAGTCAGGAATGGATCGGCGTGGTTTCGCCAGCCGGATTCCGGCAACGGATCGTAGCAAACGCACGCGGAGGAATCTATCTTCCGACGGGACACCTTGCCTTCTGGTCAAACGGAAACCTTCAGGTTGCTCCAATGAGCCTCTCACCGTTGGAATTGACAGGACCGCAAGTCACTGCGCTAAAAAATGTTGGTTCCTCAGGTTGGGAAGGAGGGGAAGTTGCGGTTTCCCCCCAAGGCACTCTTGCATATGTCAAACGGTCTTCCTATCTTTCCGATCGGCAACTCGTCTGGGTGGACCGCACAGGACAGCAGACGCCTCTCCCCATTCCGCCGGCGCCCCTGAACCCGCTGAGTCTTTCACCGAATGGGAAAAATCTGCTTCTTGCCCGTTACGATCGGGGTGAGCAGGAATGGACGCTCTGGAATTATTCTTTTACCGACGGCTCATCCCGTCAGCTAACAGAGCCGTCCCGAAATCCGCCTTATGCCTGCTGGTCGCCAGACGGTCGCTTCGTTGTGTATGAGTCAAACCGAATGAACAGCCAAGCCTCAAACCTTTTCTTACGGTCATCGACCGGCGGCCCGCAAGATCCTGAAACTCAGATCACCTGGTTCAAAGAAGGAGGTATGGTTCCGTATCTGTGGTCTAAAGATGGCAGATGGGTCCTTGGAACGCGTGGGATGCTCATGGCGACTAAGTCCGATATTTTTGCGGTTTCCATGTCAAATCTCAATCGCGAGGGGCGAGTAGCGATTCCCATAGTTCAGACGCCAGGCTACGACAATAATCCAGATCTCTCGCCAGACGGGAAATGGTTGGCTTACCAGACCGAAGGTCGCATATTTGTGCGTAGATTCCCAGGCTCAAGCGAGACTACTCCGATCTTAATCGGCGATGGCGAGGGTCCTTTATGGGACCCGTCTGGATGCAAGTTGTTTTTTCGTCGAGGCAGATCTGTGATGCAAATGTCGATCTCAACCGACCCGACACTCCGAGCGGGCGAAGTCTCGGCCTTGTTTGCGTCGGACTCCTTAGGGCCCGATCTTTGGATTCGGAATGCGCTGCTCTCGCCTGACGGAAAACGTTTTTTGATGTTGATCGACCAACGCGATAAGACCGAAGGGCATCGCATCAACATTATCGAGAACTGGTTTGCGGAGGTGAAGAATTTGTTCCATCCTCAAGCCGAAACACCGGAATGATGTTCCTGGTTGTCCTCGTGCCGCTGTGCTGCAAGGTGTCCACTCGGCGAGCGTCTCTCGCTTGGGCTCATTCCAATCTCGTTCCTATGTGTCCGGTCCGGACAAGCTTAACGTGGTGCCCGGGGCGGGACTTGAACCCGCACTCCGCTTGCGCGAAAAAGGATTTTAAGTCCTTTGCGTCTGCCGATTTCGCCACCCGGGCAGCTAAGTTGAAATCGCTGGCGTCGAAAGGTGATTTAGCTTCAATCATAGTAGACGTCGAGCTGGCGCCACGAACTCCTTTCGCATTTTGTATCCGTGCTATGGCTCTTCGCCTCGCAAAATTTGCCCAAAACGCGACACTTTCACGCGGTCAGATCATCCGCGCACCATGCCCAAGCAGCTTTCGCAACGAAAACAGCCAAAAAACAGCGACAGGAGTGCAATTTCTTGCGATTGCTCCTTTACATCTTGGCTGCACTCCCTTATGATCGAGTTGACAAGTTGGGAGCCCAAACATTTCTGAGCGGTCCTGTTTTATATTCCGGCGAAGCGTCCACTTGCCCTCGAGCACGTTCGCAAGCATAGATATGGATATTCGAACGAGATCAGTTCACGGCCCGGCTGAACAAATCCCAGGAGGTTTACATGGCTGAAGTTAAACGGATGACACAAACCGCGATCGTAAGAGAACTCGCGGAGACTACCGGTATCAACAACAGGGTGGCCAAGCAATTCATGGAATCGCTTGCCGAACTCGCTGTTCGCGAGACCAAGAAAAACGGCGTTTTCGTGCTGCCAGGCATCGGACGTTTGGTGCGCGCAGAGCGCAAGGCTCGCATCGGTCGAAATCCCTCGACTGGCGAATCGATCAAGATTCCCGCGAAAAAAGTCGTTAAGTTTCGCTTGGCAAAGGCGGTGAAAGACGCGATTGTTCCTCCGAAGAAAGTCGCGGCAAAGTAGCAGATCCAGTTCGAAAAACAAAACCCCCGCAGTGCATGTCTGCGGGGGTTTGTCACATGCGAAACCTGCTTTGCGCTAAAGCTTCTTGTCGTCCTTCGGCTCGTCGCCGTTCTTGACAGAGCTCTTGAAGTTGCGGATCCCCTCGCCTAAACCCTTCGCCAGGTCCGGAATCTTCTTGCCTCCAAACAGCAGGACAAACACCACGATGATCACTATCAGTTCGGTCGGGCCAATCGTTCGAAACATCCGGCTCCTTGTCTAGCCTTGCCCTTTCATTGTATGCCTCCCGGAATGCCCGGCTAGCGGGAAAATACAGCGCCCGCAACTCGCAACACAATGCTCAATACAACAAGCGGCGCAACCACGGCGAAAGCTTTTCCCTTAGTAACCCGGAAAGCCACACTGTAAATCAACACGATCATCACGATCCACCAGATTTCAAACACCGAAAAGTAACCGAGGACGGCCGCCAGGAATTTGTTGGTGCCTTCCGGCAGGAAGATGTCTAACCCCAAGGCCGGCCGCAGCTCAGCCATGGTCGAAACATCGCCTTTCGCTTTCAGGACCACCACTCCTGCAACCGCTGCAAGCATCTGAATCAGGCTACAGCCTGCGATCAGGTTAAACAGTTCACGAAATTTCGCGCCGACGCCCATGACTGTACTCATCCCCAGAAGAACGGCCGCCTGGATCGCAAATATAATCGCGGCCACAACTGGTGCGAAATACATAATGATTCTCTGGATCGTAAGGCCCATTTCCATGCCCTTCTGATACTGTTCAGGAGAAGTGCCCTGAGGAAGTGGGGATACCTCCATGACGTGCCGCGTAATGGGCAGCATCAGGTAGCTCGCTACGATCGAGACGATCGAAAACAAAATGAGGGGAGCGATCCAAAACCAGCGGCTGTGAACGCGTTTCGCCGCGCCTTTCGGGTCTATGAGAAAGTTGCCCATGCCCGCCACATCGCTTCCGAAACTCTCACCTGAATTGGCCGGCAAGTCCGGCGTAATCGCTGCCATGTTCTCTCCTCAATCGGATTTGCTGAGAATTATACCTGTTCTGACGCGTGCTGCACTTTGTCAAATCTCGCGACCCGTTACGCTTGTGAGTAAGTCCGTGAAGATCTTTGCGTCAATCCTTTTCCTGATTTTGCTTGCAGGGTGCAGTCGGTCGTCTCATTCTGTGAAAGTCGCGCAGCGTTATGTGCTATCGGGCAAGATCGTCTCGCTTGATCGCGCGCATCAAACTGCAATCATCGATGCTGCCGCAATCCCGAATTACATGGAAGCCATGACAATGGAGTACCCGATAAAGTCAAAAGACGACTTCGCTGCTTTGCATGCCGGCGAAGAGATTACCGGGACGCTCGATGTGATGGATGACGACCGCTACGCCGTTTCGAACATCAGGCCGCGCAGCCCAGGAAAGTAGTTGTTGAGCAGTAACGAACCGCTGTCGTCCGGTCCAGAGACGAGTCAATCGACCGCGAGATCCCGCTCGAAAGATCCATTTGAGCCAGGTCCGCAGGTCCAGGTGCACACCTGGGAAGCTCTTTGGGCCAGCATTTGGCCGGCGTTGCGGTTTCTATTCCAGACCGAAGTGCACGTGTATTCTTTTGCGGTTGCGGCCAACATTCTGATCTCATTTTTCCCGTTTCTGGTCGCGATGATTCTGCTTTGCCGGTACGTTCTTCACTGGCAAGCCGCTATCGACGTCATCATCCAAACGGTCAACGATTATTTCCCCGAGGGTTTCGGCGTTCCCTTCCGCGCTTACCTGCTCGGTTACCGGAAGTTCAGCTGGCTTTCGGTATTCCTTCTGCTGTTTACTTCAAACGGCATCTTCGTTCCGTTGGAAGTAGCTCTCAACCGTATCTGGCGCGTAGAACAGAATCGCTCCTTCCTGCGAAACCAGATTATTAGTCTAGGTCTGATCTTCGGCTGTGGCGGCCTTGTCCTTGCTTCCGTAAGCGTCACCGCCATCAACGTGCAGTTTCTGAGCTCGAAATTCGGATCGAGTCACATCGGCGCGGTCTTGCAGGCAATCGTCTTGAAGGCCTTCGCGCTCCCCATGACAGCCCTCGTGATTTTCCTGATCTACTGGCTGCTCCCGAACGCCCGAATCCGAGTGAAACGGCTGATCCCAGCCTCTATCGGCGTTGCCATTCTTTTGGAAATATCCAAGTATTTGAACATACTCACGTGGCCGTGGCTGCGGGCGAAACTCCGAAACGACGTGCCGCCGTTTGTGCAATCGATCAGCATCATTCTATGGGCTTTCGTTGGCACGATGATTATTTTGGCCGGAGCCGAGTGGTCGGCCCGCGTCACAGTAAAGAAACCGGACCGCGACGGACTGGCTTCCTTGTCCTGACCGTATCCGCCTTCAGAAAAACTCGAAACCGTTCGCATTCTTCTTCGAGCGCCTGTTCGAAGAAACGCGATCGAGGCCGCGTTTTCACAAATCCCAGATCTGCGTTCATCTGGCCCTTCCGCATCGATACGTTTGCCCATCCGATTACTTCGTCTTGCCACAGCATCGGCATGGCGTAATAACCAAGCACTCTCTTGAGGGGCGGCGTATAGGCTTCAAATCGGTAACGCCACCCCCAGAAGTGTTCAAAGCGTCGCCGATCCCAAACAAGTGGATCGAATGGCGCCAACAAACGAAGCGCTGCATCGTCTCTCTTCCGGCCAAGCTTTCCAGCGGGCCACAGGTAAACCTGATCGTCTATTTCGGCCGATTCCAGTTCACCCGCCTTCAGCAGGTCATCGACTACGGTTGGGGAAACCTCGAGTCTTGGGGCCGCAAGAGGCAGGAAACGAAAGATCTCGCGAAAACTCCTGCGAGAAACCGGGCCGAATATTCTCGCGAGTAAAATCACGATACTCTTCAGTCGTTCGGCCGGCGACAAGTGCTCCTCCGCTGGTTCTGTGGTCTCGTAGATACGAATTCCGGCATCGCGTCGGGCAACTCGCAGCAACCCGCGATAGTGCAGCACCTGTAAAGCGTGAGTTGTCGCTTTCGAGTACCCGCCCCACGCATTCACCTTGCGCTCGCGGCCTAGGTGCTTCTCCAACTCCCTCGGATGCATCTGTCCGAATCGCCTCGCCACGTTCAATACTTCTGTTTCGAGCGCGTTGAGTCCACTCCGATCTCGCGGGTGAAGCAGACGCCAGTTTTCACGGGGCAAAAATCCGTACGCGTAAAGAAAGTCTTCTTCGATGTCGAGCGCCGGGTAGCGCCGCTCCAGATCGCCATTGCTGTAGTCTCTGACGCGGTGACGCAGGATCAAGTCTTGCGCCCGAGCCGGCGATCGAATGGGATCCGCCTGCACAAATCCCATTCGATTGATCGCTGCCTTCAGTGTTGTGGGTGTAAAGAAATTCTGGCGGATGGCCCGGACCCGCAGACGCTCAATTGTCACAAAAGATCTTCTTCGTTTGCGAGCCTGCGCTGATGCTACTGGGATTTGGGAATCGGCGACGCTTCGGCCGTCAACGATACATCTGTAAAGACGACCGTGTCCGATGCGTTCGCGTCATGCGAGCAGACGGCAAGTCCAACTAGCACCGGATCGTGGAAGGTAACTTCGGTGTTGGCGATTTTTTTCGGTTCAGCGCCATCCTTGCCGATGTAAATGTAGATCTTGACCCCGTTACGTACAAGCTTCAGCTTGTACGTGCCTTGCCCTTCAATCGGCAAGTCGAACGTGTTGGTATCTTCGCCCTGTGTGCTGCGCCACTGAAGCCCGGGCATGCCGCTGCCGTGGATCACGACATCGGCGTAAGTCGCGTCGGGGTCTAGAGATTGGCGAATCATGATGCCGGCTTTGCGGTGCTCAGCCCCGTGGCCGAGGAAGCGCATCGTGGCCGTTGCCGTGAAGTTGCCCGTCATCGGGCGCCAGACATAGTGGAACTGATCCTGCTTGCCCCAGATGTTAGCGCCGGAGCCGGTAATCCGATACTGCCCATTGGAAAACTCGGTAGATCCCTTGATCTTAGGACTGCCGACGTCGCCGGAGTTGCTGAAGATACCCAGGTTTTCACTCTGCGAAAAAACCGAAGCCGACAGCAGGCAGACAAACAACAGCAGACGCATGCTAGACAGTATATGGTTCGTTACTGGTTTCGAAGTTCGTGCTATTGTTCTGGGGCGGCGGGCGCGGGCAGTTGTTCAACGGACACGTCCGAAAACAACACGGTGTTGGTCGCCTCCCTGCTGTGCGAGCTAACGCCGAGGCCGACCAGTATCGGGCTGCCCAACTGATTGGTAGTGTGTCCCAACTCCCTCAGTGATTCGCCGTCCTTTGCAATCCAGACGGTAATCGTTGTTCCCTGCCTGCTCAGTTTCAACTTCCATGTCCCTGGACCTTCCGTTGGAAAGTCCACCGTGTTGGTGTTGTCGGCCCTGGTATTGCGGAACTGAACCGACGGTGTGCCGTCGCCGTGGATGGCGAGCTGCACAAACGGTGAATCGGTGTCGAGACTCTTGCGAAGCATGATCACAGCCTTGCGATGCCCGATTCCCTCGGTCAGAAATTTCGCTGTGGCGGTGACGGCAAAGTTGCCCGACATCTCGCGCGAAACGTAGTAGAACTGGTCCGCCTTGCCCCAGATATCGCTGCCGGACCCGGTGATCTTGTACTGCCCGGTGGAGGCGTCAAACTCCGCGCCGCCTTTAAGGGGAGGGTCGCCGACGTTATCGGAATGGGTGAAGATGCCGGTATTTCCGGTTTGAGCGAAAGCCGAAGCGGCCAATAGGAAAGTGAGCAGTAGTCTACGCACGTCCGGATTGTATCCGAATGGTTGGCCACCGACTGGCGAAAATTAAATCGCACCAAGCAATTCCACTGATTACCTGAGCACGCCTATCCGGGGCGGATACGGGCTGGTCCGTTGATTGATAGCATAACAACCATGGAGCTGGCGATTCGCATACATGTCGAGACCACCTAATATCCGGCATGATGCAGCACCGCAACAACGGCCGCTGCAGCGAGGCAGTAGATCCCGAACAGGTACCACTGACCTTCCTCGAGCCAGCGACTAAGCCATTTCAAGGCTAAGAGGCCCGCCAGAAACGAAAACACCGCACCAAGGAGGCTGGGTATAACAGCCCCACCCAAACCGGCTGCACCCTGTTGGTGCCGGGACTCCATTAAGCGAAGAACTTCACGTGCGACAACCGGCGGCGTCAAAATTACGGCTAGCGCGAAGCTAAAAGTCTCCGCACGTAACTTGGGAACGCCAGCAAGAATGCCAGTCGAAATCGTTGCGCCCGATCGGGAAAAACCGCGAAAGGGCAGGCATAAGCCCTGCACAGCGCCGATGAGCCCCGCTTCTTTCATTCCCAAGCGGTCCACGTCGCGCAGATTCGTATTTGTGCTTGCGTGCCGCTTCTCGTAGAGACCGGCAATCAAGATGAGAATGCCTGCGACGGCCAATGCGGGAGCGATTAACTCCAAGTGACTGAACAGCTGTTCCACTTCCGCTTTAGGCTGGCCGCGGAAGGCACTCTTCTCGATGATCTTGATTAGCGCCTCTCCGATCACTCCTGTAATGACCGTCGCCAGAATCAAAAGCGGCGCGATTCTCTTAAGCTCGCTCGTACTCGCAAAGTAAGTTCGCCGCCACTGATCCCAAAAGTAGACGATAACCGCGAACATCGTCCCCGTATGCAGCATTACCAGCACCAATGTCATTTCGGGTGCGGAAGGATCCAGGCCCATCAGCTTTTCCGTCACGACTACGTGGGCCGAACTTGAGATGGGAAGCAACTCGGCTAAGCCTTGCACGACGGCAAGAACGATGACTTGAAGAATATGCAATCTAAGACTCTAAGAACATTATTGCTTTCTTGATTAACAGACTCGTTTCAGGTTGATTTCTAGTGACATTCGCCCGGCGTGAGGCTTCAGAGAGCATCAGGCATGCTGAAGGTGTTCTATCGGCGCAACTGACACTTGTGCGGGAGTCGCTTCGAGCAATAGCAGCACGGCAGCAAGCCAGACTAAGTCGGAAATAAGTAAGTGGATTAGCTGCATGGCCAATGGCGCGAGCAGCGCAAGATTCAGCAATCCGGCGGCAAGCTGAACAACTGTGATGACGATCAAGCCGATCGCGGCCTTACCCGTGCGGCTGCCTACTGCCGAAGAGCGTAATTTCGCGGCGGCAATCCAGACCAGATAAGCTGCGCCAGCCAGCGCAATCATTGGATGTACCACGCGTAGGCGCAGCAGGATGCTCGATGAGCCGGCGAAATCCTGCTGCATGCCGGTCGCGAGCGACGATGCCGGGAATAAGGTATCTCCAAGTGCTGTGATTGTCCCGGTTATGCTTACGAAGACCACGACAGCCAAACCGATTAAAAGCGTTTTCGGCGCGCTCCCTAAGCGCACCCGTTCTGTTGCGGTGATGGCCAGCCAGGCCGTGATGATCAGTGCAGCAAGCAGTAACATCGTGTTGGTCAGATGAGCGGACAGGTACCAGACTCGGCCAACTGATTGATCTTTCGCTACGTAACGGAACAGGACCAGGCCCGCTCCTAATAAAGCTTCGATAAACAGAAAAACAAGTGAGAGCACCGAGTAGCGCCGCACTGCGTGACGTCTTGGGAACGCGAAGAAGGCCCAAGCGACCATCGCGAGCACCGCAAACACGTCGAAGCTGGTCATCATCCTGTGCGTAAATTCGATGGCCATTGGCGCGGCCATCTTGTGTGGAATGTACTGCCCGTTGCAACTCGGCCAATTTGCTCCACATCCATCGCCGGAAAAAGATACGCGCACGTAAGCGCCCCAAAGGATTACAGGAATGTTGTAGAGCAATACGAAGGCTGCGAATATGCTGAACAGCCGCTGCCATTTTGTTCTAACGCCAGTCATAAATGATTACTGTTTGCGCTTTTGCGCGACCATTAGAATTGCCGCGATGCTCGAGACTTCCACGATACGCCCGTCCAGCGACATCTGTACTGCTTCGTCGAAAGATTTCCAGGTGACGGCGAGTTCTTCTTCGGGATCCGGTTTCCTTTCCGTCGCGGTCAGCCCCTTCGCAAGATACAGGCTTTGTACATCGTCCACAACGCCGTTGCAGCAATCGACGGCTCCGAGGTAATGCCAGTTGCATGCGCAAAGTCCAGCTTCCTCGGCCAGTTCGCGCTTCGCCACGGCGAGCATATCCGTTTCGCCCGGATGAGAACCGCCACGCGGAATCTCCCACGAGTAGTGGTTATGCGGATAACGCCACTGCCCTATCAGGACCATCTCGTCCCGTTCATTCACGGCGACCACGCCAACCGAGGGACGAAGCTCGACGACGCCGTAAATTCCCGGTCCGCCGTCCGGTCGAGTGACTTCGTCCTCGCGCACGCGGATCCATGCATTCTCGTAAGCGACACGCGACGAGTTTGTCTTCCAGGGATTCTTTTCCATCGCGCGCTAGGCGGCCTCTTGGCAGACTCCGGCGAGGAAGGGAAGATCGACGTTGCCTCCCGAAAGAACCACGCCCACATTCTTGAGATCCCGCGGAAGCTTTCCGTGAAGTACGGCGGCAGCGGCAACGGCTCCGCTCGGTTCGGTCAGCAGCTTCATGCGTGTCAGAAGGAACCGCATCGTTTCCTTGATTTCTTCTTCGCTTACCAGGAGCACGCCGTCAACGAGCGTGCTGACGATCGGAAATGTGATCTGCCCCGGTACCGGCGTCCTGAGTCCATCGGCAATGGTTGCCGGTGAAGAAATCTCGACAGGCTTACCTGCCTGAAGAGACTGATGCCAGTCATCTGCCAATTGCGGTTCCACTCCAAATACGCGGATACCGGGCTTCAGTGCTTTTGCCGCGATCAAAGTGCCCGATAGCAGGCCGCCGCCCCCGAGCGGGACGACGAGAGCATCGAGTTCGGGTTGTTGCCGAAGCAGTTCCAACGCAGCAGTGCCTTGGCCGGCAATGATCCACGGGTGATCGTAAGAAGGAAGCAGCATGGCGCCGGTTTCTTCGGCAAGGCTGCTGTGAGATCGCTTCCCGGTTGTCTTTGAACCTGTCGTAGAAAACGATTTTTGGGGCGTACGCCTCTGTGGAGCGCAGTTTTGATTTCGGCGCATCGGTCGGCATCACGATCGTGGCACTCACGCCCAGATGCGACGCGGCAATCGCCACAGCCTGCGCGTGATTGCCCGAAGAAAACGTGACAACTCCGTGTTTGCGCTCGTCCGGGCTCATGAGACTCAAAAAGTTTGCTGCTCCCCGTATCTTGAATGCTCCGCCGCGCTGCAGGTTTTCGCATTTGAAAGCGACTTCGTAGCCGCACGCCTCGTCGAATAGCCGCGAACTCGCAACCGGCGTTATCCGGGCCAGCTCCCGGACGCGATGAGCGGCGGCTTCAATGTCCGAAAATTCGATCACTAATAGCCGGCCTTCTTGTCAACGACGTTGAGCAGCGGCTCACCTTTGACGTATCTCTCGAAATTCTCGACGAACACTCGCATGGACAAATCCAACCAGTCAGGATCATCCGTCCGGTCGGTACAATGCGGCGAAATCAGGACGTTCTTCATGTCCCAGAGCGGATTGTCGGCGGGCAGTGGCTCTTCTTCAAAGACATCGAGCGCGGCACCGGCGATTTTTTGTTCCTGGAGGGCGCGTATGAGTGCCGCCTCGTCGATTACAGGCCCACGGCCAACGTTGATGACGATGGCAGACGGCTTCATGGCCGAGAACTCAGAGTCGCTGAGCATATGGCGCGTCTCGTCGGTAAGCGGCGCGGCCGCCAAAACCACGTCTGCCTCTTTTAGCATTTCGTGAAGAGCATCGGTCGGGAAAATTCGGTCGAGAATGGGGTCGCCTCCGGATTGATCCGGTCGACGACGGGTAGCGTAGATCTTCATCCCGAGCGCGTGCGCCAACAAAGCGCACTCGCGGCCGATCTCCCCGTATCCGACGACACCCATGATCTTGTCCGGCAGCCAACCGACTTTAAAGTCATCCCACTGGTGAGCTTGCTGGTTTTCGACCAGGCGGCGGCCCCTTTTGTAATGAAAGAGAATGCCAAATATGGCGAACTCTGCCAGAGAGCGCTTGAATACGCCTCGGGCGTTGGTAAGGGGTACGTTGCTCGCTACCAGTTCGGGGATCAGTACCTTCTCGACACCCGCTGAGAGGCTCTGAATCCATTTCACGTTCGACGCGTGCCGCCAGACCTCCGGGAAATCGACGCCTTGGCCAGTCAGACCGGAATAGAGGATGATTTCTGCCTCTGGCGCGTGTTGAGAAAGAGCCTCGGTATCGTTCCCGACCCAAATGTGAGCTCGTTCACGAAGCGGGGCGAGGTTTCGCAATATGTAGTGCCCAGGAGGGCAGACCACCAACACGTTCGGCTTATGCATCGGGCTTAACTTCTATGGTATCGGTCAGCTGTTTTTTCCAGGGCAACCGAAACAGAGCTCTGAAACTCCTTTAGGAACTCGCGCAAGACGGCCGCGGCGTCAACCGCACCCCCCCAAAGAGCAAAGGGTTCCTTTCCCTGACTCGGGGCGCGCATCCGCGTCCTTTGCGCTCTTAGGCTGCCTTCGACTCATTGCGTTTTCTGGCCAGTTCGGCTTCATACTCCGCGAACAAATCGGGGCAGAGGTCCATGGCGCACAGTTCGATTTCGGTCGAGCGAAAATTCGAACCCAAATTTGCCTAAATCGAAGTCGTCGCTGGTGTTTTCTTCGACTGCGACGATGTAGCTGCGGGCGGCGGCTTCCAGCCGTTTTCGGGTTTGCTTCCGGCGAGCTTCCTGGAGTTCCTGCAAGGTGGCGAGATCCTGTTCGCGATGGCGGCGCAGACGGGTTTCCTGAATGCTGAGATTGCTGAGCTCGCGCTTATAGGTCAGCAGAATCTTGGCTTCGATCATCTGGTGACGCAGCGCCGGTTCTTCGTTCGGAAACAGATGACCGAGTTCGACGCGACCGACGGCGTAGATGCCGAGTTCGAGCGAGGGGATGCGCATCAGACGCCATTCGGTATCGGCCAGAGACTGGACCAGGCTGAGTTCTTCATCGCCCTCCGGCACAAAGCGCTTGGCGAATTGGTTGAGGTGGGCTTCGTAGAGAGCGGCGTCTTCGGTCGGCAGCAGGACGGTGCGTCCGGTGAGTCCCGTTTTGAGTGCATTGCGAGAGGAGGTGTTTTTTCCCGACTCGGAGGTGGGACCGGTCGAGAGCTGGGCATTGCGCTGATTGGCAGCGATTTGCGCGGGCGTGGACATGTGAGGCTCCTTCAAGGGATAGAGAGGGTTCAGGGGCACTCGGGGCGAGTTCCTCAAACCTGCCTGGACGCTAGCACGGCCAAGAGCGACACGGACAGGGGCCGTTGTGCGGCGGTGGAGTAAGTCTTTTCGGTTCGCAGTATAGCGATATTTTTGTTGGTTGGCCAAATTTGTGAACGGCGAATATCCGTTGGTCCGCCGGACAACATTTCCGGGGTGATCGAATTAGAGGTCGAGGTGACAGGACGGGTCTGACGTATCCCTCGCGAATGTCACGAGATCGTTAACTCAGCCTTGCGCAGCACAAAATGTGACCAGGCCTTGTAAGCCTGTCCGTCCCTGATGCTGATCACCTGTTTCTCGGTCCTGCGGTACGGCTTCAAGGCGTCGACACAGCGAGTTCTGAGCAACTCTTCACGTTTCTGACGGTCGGCACAGTTGCTTCGCGCCAACTCATGAGAATTCGCTTCTTCCTTGTCAGCTAGAACTCTCGCGATCTCCTCTGCGTTGGCCGTCAACAGATCGGCTTGCAGAACTATCTGACCGGATCCCGGTTCCCAGTCGATTTGAAGACTTTCCGTCACTATTCCGAGATCCTGGACGGTGTTCCCATATATATCTGGCGCGCACAGACTCATGTTCGAGGGAAAGGAATTCAGCAGTTGGCGAGTGCCAAATAGGAATAACTCGACCACGTCTGCAAAAAGCTCCGCCTCTTCTTTGGTCGGTGCCGCGTACTCGTGTTCAACGGTGTTTCGCAGTCGATTTAGGTTTGTCAGGAGCCTCGAGCCGACAACTCCACAAGCGTTGCAAAAAGCCAGCATCGCCGGGAAGCATGTATTTCTTGCAACATTCATTCCTAGAGCTTCTGCGATCAGAGTTACCTGCAGATGAAGCGCCCTTTTTGCGTTAGAGACACTGTTGATGAGGCATCGCTCTTCAGCACCCTGCCTCAAGTCCGTTATGGCATAGGAAAGATAATCAGCTGGGAGCAGACCTTTAGGGTACGGAATTGTCGTTGAAGACTGGGTCTCCCATTCGAAACTTTCGAAATACGCCAGTTGCACAATCGTGTCGATTACAAGTGTAAGCGTCTCGTATGTCTACACCGTGCATCGCGCTTTCTTCAGACATCTCGACACTTAGGTCTCCATAAACGCGCATCAGGTCTCACGTGGCTGATGTGCCGGATGTCGACCTCCCGACCGTCTGATCAAGCAAATCCGCGCGAAGCGCGTTTCACGGCAAAGTGACCCTAGCGAAATCTCCTGAGAGCGTCCAGAAGATTCCTGGAGGGTACCTGTTAGCCTCCAACCGCAAATTGCACGCTGCTGAATGGTCCCGAACCTAAGCGCCCAAGTTGTCATCCTTGGCGGTTCCTGAGACCATAAGCTGGATCATGCCTGGAGTGACTGACGGAACAGTTCGCTTAGACCAGATTCTGGATGAATATCGCGTTCACTCCTATTTAGACGTCATCGAGAGTCTGGGTCACAAGAAAAAGAAAGATCTCGATGGTGTGATTTATACCTGGTTCGCCGCGTATCGCGAACAATACCTCGGCAGACTACGTCGACTCAATGGATTCAATCTCTGTTTGGGCTGGGAGAAGCGAAAGAAGAATCAGTCAGTTGATTTGTCTATTGACACCGTGTTTAAAAGGATGCTCACGCTCTCTCATACCCCGATTCTTCTCACTCCGGCGTTCACACCCCCAGGTTCCAAAGGGCAGACTGTTCCAGATATTTGGTACGAGCTGCTGTTTCACTTTCGTGACCTGATTCTCACCGGGCAAACGGTTTTACTTCCAGCCGGTGTCAAGATCGTGGCAGAAGACTACGGCCTAAAAAGCGAACAATTCGTGCTGCCGAGTTCGCGACGCCTCGTCCAAAGTGACTGGCTCGTCCTGAGACACGAGCTCCCCGGTATTACAGTGTTCGACTTGTCAAATGAGCGACTTAAGGCCCAAATGAGCGAGGTAAGCGGCTCCACTCGATACTTTAGCGGCGGAGGACAGGTTTACCTGTACCTGCCTCAATTAACTGGCGTTCCGCTCCAGACCCTTGTTGAACTTCGTGCTGCACATGGCGACGTTTTCAATTTATACAACTCGACCGTCGCTGACTTCTTTGAGCGCAGCTCCAACTCGACTACCGAAAAGAAACTTCTGGAGGTAATGCAGAAAACTGATGAAGAGATCCGACGAATTGAAGGCGAATTTACGAAGCTAATGAAAGCAAAGACCCTGCAATTAGCTGGCGCAAGCGTCAAGTTGGGGGTTGGTGTACTCTCGGCCTTTGTACCCCCAGACTTAGGCGGTAACACTACGAAACTGTTGGGCAGCTTTTTCGGCGTGGGTGGCTTCAACGACTTGATGAAGTATTTCGAACTTCGTTCGACATCGGCTGGTAGTGAGAGTGCCTTCTACTTTCCATGGCTACTGCGTAGGGAAGCACTCGATTGAGTGACAGGCAAGGCGCACTGTACTTGGTCGTGAGATCGAACAACGAGTTCGAATCACGAGAGATCATGTGTCGGTAAAGACTTCTGAGTTTGAAAGTCAAGCCACTTGGGACCACTTTTTTCACAGAGAAATCAAGGCTTCCACATCTTGTGCACATCTTCATTCGGGAAGCCACATACCAAGCGGAGAGCTCCTCTTCTTGAGACTGGCGACGTATTTTGCTTCGTCGTACGTAACTCCGTCGTTCCAGCACCGGAATAGAATACGTTGCCACTTGAACGCTAAAGCGCGAAGCGCGACATGGTGGCGCTTGCCACTCGCACGGAGTTGGTCGTAATAGACCCGGGCCCAGCGGCAGCTCTTCATCGAATGCTGTGCCCACTCGTGAAACGTCTGTCGTAGAAACTTAGGACAGGCTCTTCGAAATTGAATGATGCGGGTGCGGCCACTGGCAACAGTCACTGGCGCAATGCCGGAAGCGCATTGCATTTCATGAGCGGTCTGGTAACGCTTACCGCTTCCCATCGCTGCCAACAGCCGAGGTGCCATCACCGGTCCGGCCCCAGGTAACGATTGCGCTATCTCCCAACAAGGATGCCGATGGCTGGTTTCAGCGATGGCCGAGTCAAACTCTTTAACGCTCGATTGCATCTGTTTTAACAATGCGACCAGCGCGGTTACCTCCAGAACATAACAATCCAGCAGCACCGAGTCTTGCACAGCCGGAACCGCTGCACTCACCTCTTCTGCCCAAGCCGCCGCCTCTTCCGCAGTACGCCGATGTTTGACTAGGAACACCTCCAGTGTCTTGCGTTTCGCTTTTTGCAACTGCTCCAGTCTGGGCCACCTGGCCAGCAGATCGAGAACCGGTGCGGCTCCGATATCGTCAAACCAGGTCAGTACTTGTGGAAAGTAGACCTTCAGTCGGGCGGAGAGTCGATTGCCATGAGCCTTCTTCTCCTCCACCCAGTGTCGGCGTTGTTCGACTAACAGCAGCAGTCGACGAGTTGGTTCGTCGTCTTGCTGCAAAGGACGAAGGCGGTCTCGATGGTGTACCAACAAGTCGAGCAGCAACTCCCCATCAGCAGGATCACTCTTGCTTCCGGACGGATATAAAGCCTGACGAAATTGTCCGGCGGCTTGCGGATGGACGGGATAGATCTCTACGCACTCGTATTTCAGAAGCATCCAGACAACAGCGCCATGCTTTTGCTCTATCGCCACGCCTATTCGGCGGCCATTCAATCGGCTCATCAATTGACCGATCCAAAGGTCCAGTGCTTCTGGTGTTTGCTCCAGCCGCCCTCGCTCCCGCTCTCCGGTGTCGGTCCATTGCAGAGCCCAGACGTGCTCTTGGTCGCCCCAATCGAATCCCACCCAGGCTGCATAGGCCTGGTCTCGATCGTCATTCTCTTTTGGCTTCATATTGTTTTCCTCCGTGATCGCTTCGGCACGCCGGCTTCGCATTTCCAAAGGACTTATAGATGTCGTGCTGGTCTCCAGCGACAGCTTCTGAGAATTCGTCTAAGCGAAGCACATCCCACTGCTCGAGGGTCTTTACGAAAACATCGAGTGTTAGTCGGCATTACTCGTAACAGCGAGACGCCTGCTCTCCCTACACGGATTCCCACCCTCCGCTGCAATCAAGCGGCGGAATAAGATCGGAACAGCCAGGGAGAGCTTTTCCACAGCCGCGGCGACCGACGACTGTTGATATCTACCTTATTGAGCCAACTGCCTTGGCTCGACTATAAGTCGGCGTTGCTTCCCCGTGACTTCTTCGCCACATACGCTACCAGACAAGTGACGCAATGCGCGTTTAACAGCCAAATGGATAAGGCAATATTTCAAGATGGGTGACATCAGCAGTCCCGTAAAGGTTAAGTTTCGGGACGGGTCGATTTTCTCGCTTCCCTGCCCGGTGACGCATTTCAGCCGCAGCAAGCCAGCCACGATGAGACGATATTGATCTATGCCGGATAACGGCGAGACAGCATTTCAAATCGTGTTCCGTTACGCCGGACTTATACAAGCGCGGGAAACCGAGCTTGGCGCGTATTTCGGCGATGGTCCCACCTCTGAACAATTAACGGCTTTGGTTGACGCCCTCAAGACGATTGCCGACGCAGAAACTGCCCTTCCGGCCACCCTATGGGCTGCATTTCGTATTGCGGTAGACACGGAAATGAGTTGGCTTTTTCCCGAACGGGACACGTTGGCGGAGCCAATGACAGAGGCTTTGCGAACCATACAGACTTTCACCGGCATAGCTGTTGAAGGCGCGTTGCCGGAAACGAAATCAGAGCTTGAGAAATACGCCAGCCTGTCGATTGTTGCAAATGCAGCGCGGCGAAAGCAGCTCGCAGACGACGATAAAATTATATGGCGTCTTTGGTTCGCCCGCGTGCTTTATCGCGTACGTCGTTTTCTATCCGGCCATGACTGATGAAGCCAAAATTTTTACGACGGCTGTTGTCTCGTCCTTTGTTACGTCCGTTTTTACGGTATGTGTTATTGAGCCGGTTAGAGCATGGTTTCAACGACGAAGGGTTAGACGCTGGCTATACCGTGAGATCATTCACAATTGCCAGACCCTCGTTACATGGGTTCAATCCGCCAAGCCTTACCCGGAGATGCAAGAACACACCGCCGCGCAGTTCGCCGGTCAGTACAAAACCCTTGCCTACGATCTAGCCGTGAAGGACGCTGCATTTTACGCCCTGCCCAACGAGGAACCTTATCGGATTGAGGAAATCTATAGGGATTTCAAGCGTATTGCCCAAGGAGCCTATGAGGACGGTCACGAATGCCTCATCCGAGCGCAAGTTGCCGGAGCCGCAATGTTGCTAGCCTTGAAAGATCGATCATTGAGCAAACGAGTTGCTTTCAGCGTAAGCACCAAAGGACAGAAAGCATATTTTCGGGCCAATCTGCCGCGCGCTATGTACGTGAATTACGAAGACCCGCTTCCTTTTCAGGAAAAAATGTATCGGCGCTTGGATGCTTTTCAGTATTGGCTTTGGCGTTTACACAAGCCCGTTGCCATCGAGCATGCGCAGCCGGAAGCCGATAAACCGGAGCGTTCCGAATAGCTTAGAATGTTCGCTTCTTTTGTTTTTGCATGTAACTACAAAAGTAGCTATAGTACGGGATGATATACGAATGGGACGAAGCAAAGAACCGTAGTAACCGTGCCAAGCACGGCTTGGACTTTGCAGACGCCGAACAGGTGTTAACCGGGTCTTGCGTCACATTCGTAGATAGCCGGTCCGATTATGGAGAGAAACGGCTAATCACCTAGGGCTTGCTCGCTGGTCGAGTAGTGATCATTGCCCACGCGCCACGCGGCGACGACATCACGCGGATTATCTCCATGAGAAAGGCAAATCGACGTGAGCAAAAAATCTATCAAAAGCGACTTGGCGAGAGTTGACCGGATGAAGGATGCCGACATTGACCATTCGGACATTCCGCTGCTGGACAAATCGTTTTTTACGAAAGCCACAGAGGCATGGCCCCCGGCGAAGCAGCAACTAACTATTCGTCTTGATGCTGATGTGCTGGCGTGGCTCAAAGCCCACGGCAGGGGCTACCAGACGCGCATTAACCGCATTCTGCGCACAGCCATGGAAAGCCAGCCCCCCGCCGCACTCGTTCCACGGCAGCCGCGCCGAAGAAGGACCGATCACTCAGGGGCCTGAAACCCGCATAAGTTTCGGGGCTGGCGATTAACGCGCTTCTCTGCCCTGTCACGTCGAGAAGGGGCCTTTGCGGATTCACGTCGTAGACTAACCGAATGGGCTTACCAGTGCCTCAACGCAACGTTATAGCGCTCCAGTACGTCCCGCCGGAGAATGACGCTGGATGGCTCCCCGGTTGGCGCGACATATACGACTCCACTTACAACCGCACTGACCTACCTGCGCCCGAAAATGGCCGTGTGCCCAAGGAGTTTTTGACCATTCTGAGCGCCGAGGGGTTTGATGTGGTGCTGAATAAAAATGGCGTAATCTATGCCGCGAGGAAAGGTAGCCTCTAGACCACAGCACGCGGGAAACAAAGTGTTGGGACTCTGTGCATCTCAAAAAGGGTAAGTTTCGAAACGACTTCTGAAACTGCTGGAATCAAAGGACTTCGGTGTTCCGAAATGCTGTCTCGAAATGAGTCAACGTTTTTCTCGTCCGCTCGGAGCCATTCGCCTCGACTTTGACGGTTAAGTCGGCATGCCGCCGATTGAGAACACACGCCGCCGAGACTCTAGCGTCTCGAAAGCAAATAGTGCCGCAACGCGCTTTGCCAGCGCCGAGCGACCTGGCTGGGTGAGACGAATAAGCAACAGCCCCATGTGGCTGCCGGGCTCATACGTTTCGGAGATCGGAAAAATTCAAATCCTCGGTAAAAAAGAATCGTTCCTCTTCCTGTGCCGCTCGCCACACTTCTTCATCTGGGCGACCGATGAGGCGTTCCGTTTCCACGGTATCGAGATCGTGTCCTTTGACCCTGGAGAATCGAGACCGAGAGTCAAGGGAAGATTCTCGTCTAGCTTTATCCTCAGCGTGTTGCTCTACACTGGCAGAACTGCTACGAGTAAGTCGTCTTGCGCAGAGATAGCGGCAGACGCGATTGCAGAGCGAACGTCTTTGCGAGACTTAGCAGTCCTAATGCGAAGCGGTGGACACATTGGCGTATGATCATCAATTGTTTCAGCATTGGCGCAAGGCGGTATGCCCAACTTCTCTCGTACTTCTTATGACGCTGTGTCTTGCGGAATGAGACTTTCGTGACCATTCTAAGATCTCTGGAAACCACATATCGTGAACATCTCAGCTCCTTTCACTCACACGCGACACGGCGGCTTCGATCTCCTGCGTGTCATCGCGATCTACATGGTCATGCAGATCCACACCGGTGAGTTCGAATACATAGCGCCCGACGGCAGCGTGCTGCACACGCCCGGATCCTGGGCAGTGGGATGGACAAACTCGCTCCTTCGCGTCTGCGTGCCGCTCTTCGTCATGATCACTGGGTTCTTTTTGTTTCCCATCGAGAACGAGCGCAAATTCTTTCGCAAGCGCTTCACGCGTGTGTTGATTCCGTTCGTGATCTGGTGCGCGGTGTACGCATTCTATTACTACGCGCAGGGAGAGATCTCTCTTCAAACCGCCTTGCTCAACATCGCGAAAATACCCGTCAACTATGGCACGGAGGTCGGCCATCTGTGGTTTGTTTATATGCTGATGGCGATCTATCTCATCGCACCTGTGTTCTCGCCATGGATCGTTTCGGCCAGTCGCAAAAGCATGGAACTTTTCCTGGCGCTCTGGGGCGTGACCCTGATGCTTCCCTACATTCATGTTTTCTTCTCAGCGGTATGGGGAGAGTGTTATTGGAACGCAACACCAACGCTCTACTACTTCTCAGGCTTCCTCGGCTATGCAGTGCTGGCCGCTTACATCAAGCGATTCTGGATGGCGCCGTCGTTGCGTACTGACTGGCTCGCCATCGTAATGGTTATTGTGGGTTACATCGCAACGCTTGCGGGGTTTCTATATAGACTTGGTTACGAACACGAAGTAAAGAGCCTCGAATTGACATGGAACTTCACGACGCTGAATGTTGCCGTCATGACAGCGGGGCTGTTCCTGTTATTCCGAAACCTTCATGCGAATAACAGCAGCAACAATCGCGCATGGCAGCTGATCGGCGATCTTTCGCGTATGAGCTATGGCATGTATCTGGCGCACATCATCGTATTGAACGGTGTTCACTCTCGTATGGCGCCTCTTCTGCCGAATGCGTTTCTGCGCATACCGACGATCGCGCTGACTACCTTCGTTATTACGTATCTTGCGGTCAAGCTGATATCGCTTTTGCCGGGGAATAAGTACCTCATCGGCTGACGCCTCCGAGCACCTGATGCGCGGCATTGCTTTCAACAGCGCAGAAGGGTTTCCGCAACGAAAACTGTCTCGGAGACTGTTTTTAGTCGACCGGAATGGCCCCTCTTCCTGAGTTAGAGCCCAACGCTCTAAACTGGAGGTGTGGAACCCCGCTGCACTTGTGGAGCCATCCTCCCGGAGGACGCTCGCTTTTGCCACAAATGTGGCAAACCTCAGTACGAAGAGGACGTTGCCCGTCTGTCTGCTCTCGAGACAGCTCCCGTGGCTCCAGTTCAGGGGCCGCTAGACGTTCCCGGGGAGCAGACCACGCCGGCTGCGATCGGGTTTGGCAATCTCCGGGCGGTAACCGTAACGATTGCCGTAGCGGCCGTTGCTCTTCTTCCGCTGGCGCTTTCGATGATTGCCGCACCCCTCGGGCTGGTCGTTCTATGTTTAGCGGGTTACTGCGCGGCTCACTTCTATCGCAAGCAAACTTCTCAGCCTTTAACCGTAGGCGGCGGCGCTTACCTGGGCGTCATGACGGGGATCTGGCTTTTCCTGGTTTTTGCGATCTCGGCAGCGATCGTCGGGATCGAGGTCGGTTCCCCGGCCGGCCGCGACGCGTTGAAAGCTGCTTTGGCGAGGATGCCGGATGCCGCCAAACTGCTTGAGGACCCGCATGAGTTTTTGGTTCGGATCGGGCAAAGTCTCATTTTTATGTTCTTCCTGGTTACCCTCGCCTCGGCTTTCGGAGGGATGATAGCTGCCCGGATGCCGGCACGCCGGTCCCAGCTCTTAGCCGTTTTCCGGTCCAGCCCTCCCCTCCTGTTACGCTGAAAGCCGCTGCCCGAATGAGCCGGACCGATTCTTACGTTGACGATCAATCCTGCGCTTGACCGCATAACGACGGTAGATCATCTGGTCTTCGAAGATCGCGGATACATCGAATCCACTTCTGAGGCTGCAGGAGGGCGGGGCATCAACGCGGCCCGGGTATTGACAAGCTTCGGCGCTAAGGTAATAGCGATCACCACGTCCGGAAGGGATGTCGGGCGCAAGTTCGAGACGCATCTCCAGGCGGATACTTTCGAAAAGGAGATCGTCAAAATCCGCAACCCGATTCGCGTCAACATAACCATTTCGGATCGCCAGGGACTTTCCATTAAGCTAAACGAGCGTGGTCCGGTGCTCACCGCCCTGGAGCAGGACAGGGTGCTGAAGGCAACAGAAAAGCATCTGCCGGGCGCCTCTTGGCTGATGCTGTGCGGCAGCATCCCGCCCTCCGTCGATGCCCATTTCTACACCAAGCTGATCGAACTCGCCACGAAGCATAAGGTCGAGACTCTGCTCGACACGGATGGGGAAGCTCTGTTACATGGGCTGGAAGCGCACCCGACGATTGTGAAGCCGAACCAATCGGAGGCGGAGCGCATGATGAACATGGCGCTGATTACCCGGTCGCAGTTGATCGATGCGGTTCAGCGGATAAAGGCTTTGGGAGCGAAATCGGTGGTGTTATCGCTGGGCAGCCGGGGCGCGGTTGCCGCTACTTCCAGCGAGGGAGTGCTCGAGGTGACTCCTCCGGTGATCGATGCGCGCTGCCCGATCGGCGCGGGCGACGCCATGTCTGCAGCGATTGTCTGGTCGCTGGAGCAAGGCGATTCGCTTGGTGACGCGCTGCGGTGGGGCGTAGCGGCGGGCACAGCTTCCGCGAAGCTCCCTGGAATCGAGCTTGCAAATCTGGAACAGACTACCGAGATCTACAAGCAGACTTCGTTGACCAGAGTGGTCGTCTAGCTTCAGTCGTACTTTTCGTAGATGATCTGCTTGCGGTCGAAGCCACGCGCCTTCAGTTCTTTGCGTACATCGTCGACCATCTCGCGCAACCCGCAGATATAGACATCCACGTTGTTCGATTCGATCGGAGTCCGGAGCGCCAAGGCTTCATCGAGGTGTGCCTGCACGCGCCCGGTGCGTCCCGTCCAACTCGAGTCCGGTCGCGTCACAGTGGGCATGAAACGGAAGCTCTCGTACTCTCTTTCGAGTTGTTCCAACTCGTCGCGGTACAGCAGTCCTTCTTGGTGACGCACGCCGAACAGAAGAGTGATCTGCGGCTGTGTTCTCGGAAGGTGATCGAGGAGCATGGACCGGAAGGGTGCGACGCCGGTTCCAGTAGCCACGAACACGGCACGGCGTCCCGGATGCCGCAAGGTGAAATAGCCAAGCGGTTCATGCATGTCCACTTCATCGCCGGGCTTGAGCTCGAAAAGCCAAGGCGACACCAAACCATTTGCTACCCGATTAAGACACAGTTCGAAGCGGTTGCCCGCGCGGGGAGACGCGATCGAATAAGCCCGGGTTATCTCTTTTTCGCCCTTATGCTCAACCACGGAAATAAACTGGCCGGGGGTGAATTGGAGGTGTTCTACGCCGGGAACTTCGAACGCGAAATGATGTACTTCCGGAGCAAGTTCCTTCCACTCCAACAACTTAGCTTTCAGTGTACGCTCCCCTTATATTATGATGCTCGGCGCACGCTCTTCGACGCTCGACTCTGGGGTCATCTGGCGTAAGAGGTCGAGGAACATTCGCCCTCGGGGGCGGCCATTTTGGTTCTGCTGCCCGATTCTGTGCAGAAAAACGAGCATCGCGAGCATGTCGGAGTTTCGAATATGAGCCGTTGTCTCCCGTTCGGCACGGAGCTTTTGATAGTCGGCGAGAGATGCGGAGAATGACCGTTGTACCGCTAGAGCAATCGTGTTTTCAGGCCTGGTCTCGTAAACAAGGCCGGATTCGAGCGTGCGGTGTGTTTGGATGAGCGCTTCGAGGGCGGACATGATGTCGGAATCGATGGCGCCGGCGGTCCGCAAGGCCGCTTGTACGAGGGCATAAACACAAAAGAGCAACAGCTCTTCGTGTGTGCGGACCATTTCTTCGCTGACGGATACTTCTGGGTACGAGATCTGGTCTTCGCCGACCGGGAGCGGCTTCTCGCGCCGGTGGGCCTCTTGAAGATATTCGCACTCGAGCGGACAGGAGAGGGAGACCTCGCGTTCCGTGCCGCAGCAAATTGCGCAGATATCGCCGTACACGGCGGGACAAGCTCGTCTAGCGCGCCGCTTACCGCAGATTTTGCACAGGATGGGTTCGAGCATCGGCCTACAGCTATTATCGGATCAGCGCCGATGAAGAGAGTGGATTTATACATCAAGGTGACGGTCGACCTGGAGGATGAAGAGAAGCCCGAACGAGTAGCAGGAGAGATTTGCCGCCAAGTCGAAAAGCTGTATGTCGTGCGCGCGGCCGAGCTGTCGAGTGCTGTCGCGAAGGATGAGTAATGAGATCCCGCCGAGCCTAGTAACCAGGTCAGCCCAGCAGTTCCTCGTACATGCGAACGAGATACGAATCTGTCATTCCGGCAAGGTAATCGCACACTACGCGATGAACGGGTGTATCTTCGAGGTGCTCGCGATAACCCGCCGAGATACGATCTGGATGCTCGAGGAGGAAGTGAAAGAGCTTTCTCATCTTGCTCACCGCCGAATCGCGATCCACGATCAACTGCTCGTGCGAGTAGGCTCGGGTGATCAGTAGCGTCTTTAAATCTTTGTTCAACTGAGCCGGTTCGGGTGTTAGCCGGGCGACTCTGAAACCGAGTGCGCGCACGTCCTCAGGAGTGTGAAGGCGCGCTTGATCTGCACTGGCGGTCGTGCCTTCGATTAATCCGCCGATCAGCAGGTTCATGAGCTGGCGTTGCACTTCCCAGAATCGGACTCGCTCTGAGGCGCCAGGGTATTGTGTTTCCGCTGCCTCGATTAAGTCTCGGGACTGCGGAACAAGCTCCCGGAGGTCGTCGAACGAGATCAGTCCGGCTGCGAACGAATCGTCTACATCGGCGGAGTTATACGCTATCTCATCGGCGAGGTCGAGCAGCTGTGCTTCGAGTGCCGGACGCTGTCCCGGCAGGAACTCCTGAAGGAGCGGTTCGGCGTCAATCGCGACTTCGCGCGAGTGTTTGACGATGCCCTCGCGAACTTCAAACGTGAGGTTCAGACCGTGAAAGCGGGGATACTTCTGTTCGAGAAGGTCGACAATCCGAAGTGCGTGAAGATTGTGCTCGAAGCTGTCGCCAAACGCTTGCATCTGCCGGTCAAGTTCTTTTTCGCCAACATGGCCGAAGGGCGGATGGCCGAGGTCGTGGGCCAGAGCCAGTGTCTCCGTATACTCCTCGTTCAGCTCAAGCGCGCCCGCGACAGTGCGCGCCACTTGAGAGACCTCGATGGTGTGGGTCAGGCGATTGCGAATGTGGTCGCTGAAACCCGCGGCAAAGACCTGGGTCTTGCCTTCTAGACGCCGGAAGGCGCGGGAGTGAATGATGCGATCCCGGTCGCGCTGAAAGTCGTGACGATAGGGATGAGGGAGTTCGGGATAGCGGCGGCCGCGCAGACTTTGCAAGGGGAGGCGCAGACGGCCCAGCATTGCGGGGAGGTTTACTGCGCCGACTGAGACGAGAGCTGGTCCACTGCGTGGCTGATCGCCGGGCTCTGATTCGGAGCCTTGAGACCCTGGAGAATTTTTTTCGATTCCCGCGGGTTGACCGTCGCGTCCATCTGAGCTAAGAGAACTTCGGCCTGCCCTTTTGAAACGAGATCCGTCGGTTTATTCACGAGCGAACGCAGCAGATCCTGCGCTTCGGAAGTCTTCTTCGAAGCTAAATAGAGTTGAGCAAGAGCAATCTTCGCCAGCGCGGCGGAATCGCTGCTCGAGTTCACCACCGCCCGAAGATCCGCTTCGGCTCCCTGCGTATCGTTTTGCTGCGCTTTAAGAGTTCCGCGATAATACTGCGCCAGATAGCCTTCCTTCGTTCCTCCGTCTTTTGAGACGACGTCGGATAGCGCTTTGATCGAAGCCTTTAGCTTTTCGTCCTGCGTCGCGAAAGTCTTTGCGAAGTCACTATGCGGACCCACCTGAGCATCCAGCACGGTGAACGCCGCTTGCAAATCCTGTTGTCGAACAGATCTTCGGTATGAGTTGTACCAAAAGATTGCCACGATCGCGAGGATCGCAACAACACCTATGATGCTCCACTGAATGATTCGCTGCTTGTGCGAAGAAGCATATTCAAGTGCTCCGGACACCGAATCAGTAAACTGATCGTGCTGGAGCTGCTCCTTCAATTCATGACGGGTCAAACCGGGACGACTGCCTTTCTAACCTTTAATTAAACCACCCGTAGGGTAGCATATTTCGGGGGCTTTGGAGGCGGCTGGAGAACCGGGTGCTGCTTGGGCTAGGGGACTTGCCTCGGGCGAAAACGATAGGTATACGAGACGCTGACGTAGGAGGGAAGCCGGACGCCAACGACCTGTTCGAACGGACCGCTTTGACCGTCGACCGCCAGGACCTCCGTCGTCTGCCCTGTGTAGCCGCTGGCGATCAGGAAATTGAGGCCGAGATCAATATGTTGTCTGAATGAACGAACAAAAGCTCCACGGAACTCCCGGACGGGAACGCTGGTGAATCCATCGCCGAGCGGTTTCGCTCCCACTTCCTCGAATTCGGCACGCGCCTGAATACCAAACGGAAGACGATTTACTGTGCCGAGTACATCCACAATCAGCCGCGGAGCCTCAGGTGTAGGCAAGCCTGAATTCAGGTCTCGAGCATCCGCCTTCGAAGCCGAGGCTTGCAGTAGACCCCATCTGAAGTAACGGCGTGCAGCTATCGTGATGAACTCGTTTCGACCTGGACCTTCGTCTTGCTGCAGACCGGTATCGGGATCGATCTTCGCTAAAGACGCCTCGGTGGTTACGTGGCCAAGTGTTACGCGAAAATCGGTCTTCGCAATCCTCTTGCTTACCACTAGTTGATAGGAATGCGCGCGGCTAATTGGCGTTCCTCTTTCTAGCCCTGTGCCAATGCGCGGGTCGTTGGTGTAGAAGGATTCGCCAAAGCTGAACGAAACGCTTGGCAGGATTGGATGGCTCTCGGGCAGAAAGGATAAGCTGGCTTTCGGGGAATTAAACCCTGCCAGGGTGGTGTAGGAGTTCGGCGGGTTGACTAAGTCCTGGTTGTCGAACTGAATTTCATCGCGCCGCCAGCCTAGATAGTAGTGCAAATTGTAAGGTAATTTGCCGTTGAGTGCGACGTACGGCGCAGTGTCTGCCAGGGTGACGTTGTTTGCACTTACTTTCTCAAAGGGTCCATAAAACGATGGGTCTGTATTTTCCCAATGGTCAAGATCGAGACGCCGCGGCGCATCGCGCTGGTAATCGACACCGGCCATTAAGGAAATCGAGTTCGTTACGTTATCGATGTAAGTGGCGTTTCCACCTGTCACGGTGCGGAACTCACTCTGGCGGATGAGGCCAGCTCCGAAGTTGGAGAACAAGGAGAGATTGTAAGTGCGAAACAGGCCCGAGAGCTGTAACTGCTGTTTGGAAGTTAGTTTCCAGAGGTCGTTTAAAGCGAGTTCACCGGTGTGTGTTTGGTCCTTTTGCCGGGGATCGATCGTGTCACGAAGTTTCTGGATTCCTAACGGAACGAGACCCGGGACGTAAGAGGATCCATAGTAGCCGATTCCGAATAGCGTGAGCTGGTGTGGTCCGAAATTCCAGATACGGAAGCCATTGACCTTATATTGACGGCGATGTTCCAGACGGTCGAGAAAGCCGTTGCCGTAAGCGGCTTCAAACGCGATCCATGCATCGGTTTGCGGGTTTGCCGGACTCCATCCCGCAACCGCATCGACGTCGCGATAATCTCCTGTTACGGTTACGAACGGTTCCAAGCGAGAATGCAGCTGATAAATGGCGGATACGTTCTCGGCGTGATTACCTTCGCGAACGTTGAAGGCGCCGCCGTCTGTTTGAACAGCTTCGAGAATCGAAGGCACCATGATATTCGGGTCGGCATAGCCGTTGCCGTGCGCGTTCGATGAAAGATTGTTTGAAACCAGGTAGGTTCCGACTTGTATGTACTCGGCGATCGGCTCACCGTGGTCTCCCGCCACTCCAGGCGCGAAATATTGAGGAGCTTTGATTCCGCCGGAAGCAGTTTCAATAGGCAAACCTGGGATCGAAATAGGGGCGCCGGGCCGACCAGGGTTCGCGTCCAGAGTTTCCTGGCGAATAAAAACACGTTGCGCCGGATCGGGAAAGAGAATGTCCGAGTTATTCACATCGGCAGTGACGGTAATTGATTCTTCTTTCTGAGTAAGCCTGCCCAAATGGATGTTTGCTACGGCTATTGCGACCCCGCTGACCTGTATGACTTGAGTTATTTGCTCGAAGCCAGGCGCATCGACTTTCACGGTATAGGCGCCGGTACGGTTCACAAAAAACGAGAACTGGCCGTTCTCGCCGGTTATGGCAAAGCCGGCTGACACTCCCTGCGGGTCAAAAAGCATCACGCGGAGTTCGGACACTGGATTCGATTGCGGGTCAGTCACTCTACCGGACACCAGGAAAGGGCCGCTACTCGCTTGCGCGCTAATTCTGGATACCGCTAGCAAGAAAAAAGCAGCTACTGTGGCAATTTCTCGAGCTTTGCGGCTGCTCATACGCTTTTTACTTTCGTGCTACTTATAACCGCTCGAATCCGTTTCAAGGTCACATGCCGGTCCACTAAGCGGTTCTGGAGAGCGAACTCTTGGAAGAACTCATAACAAGTCGCCCGTGCTGGACGCCCTTGGCCCCGATGAGCAAGTCCGCCAGCTTCTGCACTCGTCCTGATTCGCCTTTCAGAATCACAACCTCCAGGCAAGTGTGGTGGTCGAGGTGTGCGTGCGTGGTGCTGATGATCAGATCGTGATGATCGTGCTGCAGGTTGGTCAGCTTCTCGGGTAGTAGACGCGAGTGATGATCGTAGATCAGCGTGACAGTGCCGACAACAGGAGCTTTGGGATCCTGCACGGCAACCCCGACAAGACGGTCACGGATGAGATCGCGAAACGCTTCGGAGCGATTGGTATAGCCTTGTTCGGCGATGAAGCGGTCGAAGCGCGTTAAGAGATCGGAATCGAGCGCAATGCCGATACGGCTGAGAATGCCCATGGTCCTCGTAGGAGGTCAGGCTTGATAGTAGCACGAATACCTAGAAAGTAGCACTGGATTCGTTTACTCACATGGCGGGAGTTTTCGCACCTCGAGCTATTGCGCGCTGGACGAGCGTCTGCATCGCGCCGAGGCTGGAACTTAACGCGATGGCTGCGCTGCAGGGGTTTGGGGCGTGTATCCGATGCGGGTTCGGACTACGACTTTTCCTTGGCGTGCTGATGTCACACGTAGCCGAATCGCCCGGAACTTGCCGTCCGGTTCTTGATTGTTTGGAGAATAGCCAACCGTGTACTCATTGCGGATCGTCTGGGCGATTCGCCTGCAGTTGCTGGCCGCTTGACCGGGTCTCGACGGAAGAAATGCCTCTCCGCCCGTTACGTAGGCGATCTGTTTCATGAACGCAGGGTTTGTCTCGTCCTCGTATTTGCCGAAAAGACCGATGGTATAGATCACCACGTCGGAGTTGGTGGCGTCCGACATTACCTGCTCGACGGTGTGAGTGCTCGCGTTGTCGCCGCCGTCGCTGATCAATATGAGCGCCTTCTTATCCTGCTTGAGTTGATGCACATGACTGAGCCCTGTTTCGAGTGCGTCATAAAGGGCCGTTTTCCCGCCGCCGACCGTCGAGGGCAAAGCGCGCTCGAGTTCGCGCGAGTTTGCGGAGAAGAGTTGCGCGCGCCCCAGCCCAAGATTCACTTGCTCGTTGAAGCTCACGACGAACAGTTCGTCTTTCGGATTGCTGTTTCGGGCAAACGCCTTGGCGGCCGCCAAAACGGCAGAGTGCTTTCGCCGCATGCTTCCGCTGTTATCCACAACCAGACCGATTGCCACGGGGTCATCGCTGTGCCGGAAAAGCCCAATGGTTTGCTGCCGGTTGTCTTCGTATACCTGAAAGTTATGTTGTCGAAGACCTTTGACGAACGAGCCTTTGGACGTAAGCACTGTTGCTTGGAGGGCCACCATTTGTACGCTGACCGAAAAGCGGTACTGCTGGTCGGGTGCACTCGGGGGCGGCGGGTTTGTCGTTTGCGCGTCGCCCAGGGAGGGTACTGTCAGGAGAAGGAGGAAGAGCCACCCGCCAAGAAAGAGTTTCATGGAAGCCTTAGACAATGAGAATAGCCGATTTCTCTGAATATCTGGTTGCGGTCTGGGAACCCTCGAGTCCCTGTTCAGTACTTTGGGTCGAGTGATTGAAGCTGGTGAAGCCGCAGGCGGGCGATTTGGGTGCGAACGGTATCGGCGCTCAGATGAGGATAAGCAAGGCGCCCGAATTCGACCCAGGCGTCACGTAACTTCAGCCAGGCAAGCTCGGTGTCGCGGATCCCAGGCGGTTTGATGGTGCCGTATTGCCAGGCAGTTTCGGGAGCATGTTGAATGTGCTGATAGACAGCGTTCAATTTGTGGTCGACATCGGAGTAATCAGCGGCAGAAGCGGACGGAATATCCCCCTTAGCGAAGCGTTGAAGATTTATCAGAAATTGGTCTCGGAGACGACCCTGCTCTTCGAGCGCGAACGCTGCGCGCCCTGTGCCTGAGAGATCGACTTCGTTACGGGTCCGAGCCTTCACGAACGCTTCCTCGGCCGCATCAAGAGACTGAAAAGCTGCTTTCACCCCCGGCGGCCAGCGGGCAAGAATCGCGTCTAACTCTTTGCGCCGCTTTGCATCTGCAAATTGCTGCTGGACAGATTCGCAGGCGCCCTCCAAGAGCCCGCTCGTAGCGTCATCGCAGAGATCAAAATTCGATGCGGATGCATTTGTGTCACGAAGGTGTTCGAGGTGGCCGATGCGCAACTCCATTTCGGCTTCTGCTGCCCAGGTGTTTTCACAAGCGAAGCGAATGGCCAGATTATAATTGCGTTCGACCCCGCGCCCGTTGGCATAGAGCATCGAGAGCACGCCAGGACCATAGAAGGGATCGCCTTCGGACGGGCGCGGATGAGCCCTTTCGTAATAGGCGCATTGCAGCGCGGCAGCCGGATCCGGCGCGTGGTCAAAACCATAGTAGAGCGCCGTGCTATCGCAATGCTGAAGTTCGCTTTCAGGTGCGACGTGAGCGAAGGAAGGAGTGGCCAGCGGTGCAGCGGTGGCTCGCGCGCAGATCTCTTTCCAGTTTTTCTCTTCGGGTGAAGGACTTGTTTGTGCTGTTAGAACGGTCGCACCTACGGCAAGAGCAGCGAGCAGTGTAGCGGAACCGTTCATGGAGGCCATGCTATCTCAGGGTGCGGATAACATTCTTTGGTGGACAACGGGAACGGCGATGAGCGGTGGTCCTTGTAGCTTGCCTTCCGTTTTAAGGGCAAGCTGGACGCTGTGCCGGCACGCCTCCGTTGACCATTCCTTTGACCTTGCGACCGCCTATCTTCGCGCTAATGACGTTTCTGCTCGGGAGATCGGCTTCGAAAAATCCGTGTACTCGGAGTGTGTAAGCAAAAAAAAACTGGCACGTTTTGCGATTGTTTATTGCTTAAACAATTAGAAGTCGTGTGAATAAGGAGGCTTGTGAAACGCAGAGATTTGTGGAAACGAAGTTTAGGGAGGCGAACCCAAAATACGCGGAGCGGCCTTCAGGAAGGCGTCACGCCCGGCGGAGGACATATCCAGGCGTTTCCCTTAAGCCTCACACGGCTGGGTGATCGTGCTCATATGCATCTGAAGGCAATACTGAGCCGACTTGCAGGGACAATCCTCGCTGGGCTTGTCGCGTCGTCGTCGCTGTTATCACAGACGACGGATGGCGCTCAGGCCGCAGGCTGGGCAGAGGCGGACCCATGCTCCCGCTCGGCCGTACTCGAAACCGGGCGCACCGACGGCGCGTTCTACTCGACGGTCTCGCCATTCGAGCACTACCACTCCGACCGCACACAGCTCTTTCCGTTCGCGTGCTCGCTGCGCGAGCTGGGTGGGTCCAAGATCGAGGCGCGTTCGTCGCCGGCCAACTTCTCAACCCCTTACATTCCGTTCACGCGCGATCGCGACGAACTTTACGTGTATGGCTACGGCCGTGACGCCGCCGCCCAGGGCGGGTTCGTCTCGAGAGTGGACACGTCGACGCTGCACGAGCGCTGGCGCACGCAGATCCTCGCGAACCAGATCCCCAACCAGTGGAGCTACCCCGGCGTCGGGCTGGCCCACGGCAACGGCTTCATCTACGCTATCTACGCGAACGTGCTCGTCAAGCTCGATCCGACCACGGGAGCGACGCTTGCCAGACGCGAACTGCCCGAGGATCCCGCTCAGACAGGCGCCGGCTATAACGGCATGATCGTGATGCCCGACGGACGCATCGTGGCCAAGGGAATAGAACGCGGCCCATGTCCAGCGCTGCCGTCGTCCGCGCCGGCCTCCCAGGAGGCGTTCGAGGGCCTAATCTGCGCGGCGCATAACAAGCTGCCGTCGACGATCGTGACAGTCGACGCCAACGACCTGACCATCCTGACAACGGTGAGGCCGCCGGAGCCGAGCAGTGGCCGCATCACAGCTGGGCAGACCGACGGGCGCGACTACGTCTACGTCCCGGGTGACAGTAGCCTGTTCCGCTATCGCTACGCCGATGGTCACCTGACGCTCGACCCCGACTGGGGACCCGTAACCTATCGTACGGGCGCCCAGATGCCCGGCACGGCGCCTGGGATCCTCGGCGACTACATCGTGATCCAGACCAACTTTCTGCCCTCGTTGGCACCGCTCACGGTTACAGCGGCAGACGTTCGGGACAGCAGCCGCCACTTCAGCATCACGCCATTCCCCGGTTCCCATGCGAGCTGGAACCCCTCGAAAGCGGCGCTTGACATCGAGAACCACATGATCATCACGAACGACTCAGTCGCTGGCCAGATGGCTGGGGTTTACCTGGACGCGGACCGCGGATTGAGTATTCGCTGGCGCCGACGCGAGGCCACTTTGGACTTCTCGGCGCTGGTCGGAGATCCGGAGGACCGCAACATCGTCGTGCCCGACTTCAACCTCCTGTCCGGCGACCGTACCCTGTGGCTCGACGAGGCCACCGGACGCACGCTAGCGTCAAGCCGTGTCCTGGCGTCGGGGCCGGCGCCGGGAAACATCGTCACTCCGGGATTTGGCGGACGCTTCTACTACGTCTCGTCCGCAGGAACGCTATGGGAGCTACATCCCCGCTTCCCGTAGTGATGCGAAATCCGAAAAATGACGTGGCTACTCGGCTCGCCCAGCGCGAAATACCTGACGGGTAGAACGAAGGCTCCGCCAAGGCTTACAGCCCAGCGGAGCCTCTTACTTTAAGTTGCGATTACTTACTAACTAGCCAGCTTAAGCGATGCAAGCTGGATCCCGGGAATCACGATGGAAAGCACTTCTTCCACGCGATCCACGAAGTGGAACTGCATCTCCTGCCGAACGTGCGCAGGCAGATCGCGCAGATCTTTCTTGTTGCCCATAGGAAGAACCACGCGATGGATCCCGGCTCGTCTTGCTGCCAAGACCTTTTCTTTAACGCCGCCGATCGGCAAAACCAGACCAGCCAGTGTCACCTCTCCGGTCATCGCGATGTCGCTGCGAGCCGGCAATCCGGTGTAGAGCGATGCCATCGCCGTTGTCATCGTCACGCCTGCGGATGGCCCGTCTTTCGGAATGGCCCCGGCCGGCACGTGAACGTGGACACCGTTGTTCTTAATAGCTTCGGGGTCAACGCCCAGATCGGCCGTATGCGCCCAGACGTAACTCTGCGCGATTTTCGCCGATTCCTGCATTACTTCGCCGAGCTGCCCGGTTAGCGTCAGGCCCTTGCCGTTCGGCAGCAGCGTGCTTTCTATATAGAGAACATCGCCACCCGCCTCGGTCCAGGCCAGACCCGTTACCACTCCTGGCGGCACCGTTTTCCGCGCCAGTTCGGGCAGGAACATCTCCGCACCCAGCAAATCGCCTAAGGACTCCGGCGTAACCTGCACCTTTTCGATCTGCTCTTCGGCGAAACGAAGCGTTACCTTGCGGCTGACCCGCGCGATCGCCCGCTCTAACCGGCGTAAACCAGCTTCGCGCGTATAGCCGCGGATGATTGCTTTCAGTCCGTCGTCGGTGAACTCGAGTTGCTCGTCGGTCAACCCCGTCGCCTTGAGCTGTTTCGGGATCAAATACCGGCGCGCAATCTGCTCTTTCTCTTCCTCGCTGTAACCGGAGAGCCGCAGGATTTCCATGCGGTCCAGCAGCGGCTGTGGAATCGTTTCAAGCGAGTTTGCCGTTGTGATAAACAGCACCTTCGATAAGTCGAAGGCCAGGTCCAGGTAGTTGTCGCGGAACGTCTTGTTCTGTTCCGGATCGAGAACTTCGAGCAGCGCAGCCGAGGGATCCCCGCGGAAGTCTCGCCCGAGTTTGTCTACCTCGTCGAGCAATAATACCGGGTTCAATGCACCGGCACGACGCATCGCCTGCATTAGGCGGCCCGCCATTGCCCCGATATAAGTTCTCCGGTGTCCGCGCAGTTCGGCTTCATCGTGCAAGCCGCCCAAGCTGAAACGCTCGAACTTGCGTCCTATCGCTCTGGCAACGGATTGACCCAGAGACGTTTTGCCGACACCGGGCGCGCCGACCAAACAGAGAATCGGAGCTTTCGCATCCGGATTGCGCTTTAGAACGCTGAGATGTTCAAGGATCCGCTCCTTGACCTCTTGCAGCCCGAAATGATCTTCGTCGAGAACCGTTCGTGCGTGCGGTATATCAAGGTTGTCTTCCGAGGTTTTGTTCCAGGGCAGATCGAGCACAAACTCGAGGTACGTGCGAGTGACCTGATAATCGGGCGCGCCTGCCGGAAGCCGTTCGAGACGTCCGAGCTCGCGCTCGACCTCTTTCTTTGCTTCTTCCGGCAACTCTGTTTTCACAAAGCGCTCACGAAGCAGCTCGACTTCGGCCTTCTCGTTATCTTTTTCGCCGAGTTCCTGCTGAATCGCCCGCAGTTGCTGACGCAGGTGGTACTCGCGCTGCTCCTTCGTCATCTCATCGCGCGCGTTGGTCGCGATCTTCTGACGGATCTCCAGAACTTGCAGCTCATGCGACAGGTAAGAGTGAATTAGACGGAGCGCATCCAGCCGGGTCTCGGCTTCGAGCAACTGCTGCTCTTTCGCCATATCAAGGCTGAAGATGCTCGCAAGCAAAAAGGCCAACCGTAGCGGATCGTCGCTCCCTGCCAGCATACGAGTGAGCTCACTGGCGGATTGCGGCTGAGCCAGGGCAATCGCCTTAGACGCGAGTTCGATCAACGCTCGGGAGAGCGCTTCTACTTCCGACCCCCCGTCTTGCGGTAAGGGCAGAACGCGATACTTTGCTTCGAGATAAGCGCCGCTCTCTTCGAGCTTCACTACCACGACGCGCTCGATGCCCAACACCAGGATCTCGATCATCCCGTCATTGGGGCGCGAGGACTTGCGAATGACCGCCTTCGTTCCGATGGTATAGAGGTCGTCTTGCTGCGGCGATTCCACCTGCGGATCACGCTGCGCAATCAGGATAATCTCTTTCTCTTCTGTTTTAAGTGCGGCTTCTACCGCCCGCAAAGAGTTTTCCCGCCCCACCGACAACGGGAGCAGCAGCCCCGGGAAAAGAATCGTGTTCTTTAGCGGAAGCGCCGGCAAGTTTTGATATTCAGTGTTTGCCATGAAATCCTTCTAGAGTTAAGATGCACGTTGATCGCGAAAAGCTGCGATCCTTTGCGTATCGTCCACTCAAATCTAATTGGGCTTGAGGGGGAACAACACCTAATATGCCCATATTATATGGCCGCAAGGTCTTTTTCTAGTTAGGAATGCGCCTGCACGGCCGGGAAGCTTGGCCCGAACATCGGGTTCCCACTCCTTGATTGTTCTTTCGTCGCTTCGTCCTGGATAACATCCCAGTGTTCGACGAGAATGCCGTCTTTCAGGAGAACGATGTCGGCGGCAATCCAGTTGGCAGGAAGTCCGATGCCGGAGAAGCGCCCGTGCAGAATGACGAAATCGCCTTCGGCAACGATTAGACTCGGCTCATACCTTAAAGAGGCAGGCAGGCCTTTGATGAGGTTGAAGAGCCCTTCTCGCCGCGGCGCGATATGCGCGCTATGTTGAACGTAATCGGGGGCCCAAAATTTCTCCGCCGCAGCGTAGTCGCGCTTGTTGAAAAGTGTATCGAACGCCTGAAGGACGATGGCCTTGTTCTTTTCTGGTGTGGTCTGTGTCATTTTTTTTCTTGAATTAAGCAGCACTTTTTTGCCACAACGAATGGGTGCTATTTGGGTCCTTTCAGTCCTTCGTTTAGCGCACCGGTCCTCTCGCTCGAGAGCTGATTACTTTGTGCGACAGCTCCCGGATTTGTTTGAGTGGTTAGTTTGCGAGAGAAGCCGCTGCTTGAGCGATCGATGTCGGCGACCTCGTGCGGACGCGAAATCATCGAAGCGTGGCTGGCGGGTACCGAGTGCACCGTTGCGCCCATGCGCTTGGCCATAAACTCCTGCGCTGGCGGAGGGATCATCTGGTCATTGGCGGATACTAGGTACCACGAGCGAATCGTTTTCCACGCAGGTACGTCTTCTTTGCCGGTGAAGCTCGCAATGCTTAGCGGTTTCTGCACCGCAGCCATAACAGCAGCTTCGGTGGGGGTGGCGTCGCCAACAAAGGCTTTGTGAAAGCTGTCCCGGTTGATCCAGAGAAACCCTTTATCGTCAGGCGCGATCGATGCGGAGCCGGCCGAAGGCGCACCCTGCTTGCTAAGACTGTCGAGGCTCTCGCCCTTCGTCGAGGCCGAAACCTGCAATATAGACAAGGGCTTTCACGTTGAGACCCTGTGTAGCCGCGCCAGAAATCACGGCGCCCCCGTAAGAGTGCCCAACCAGAACTGTGGGTCCTATTTGCATGGAAAGAAGACGGCGCGTCACCGCGATGTCGTCTTCCAGCGAAGTCAACGGGATCTGCGCCGCCGTTACGTTTAAGCCTCGCGCCTGGAGCAGCGGCATTACCTTGCTCCAGCACGAGCCATCAGCCCAGGCTCCATGCACTAACATCACGTTTACATTTTTTTTCATACTTCCTCCATTTTGAAAAGTTATGGTCATTAGTTCACCGTCCCGCGATCGATACGCTTAGGCCTTTGCCGTTTCCGCTATAAAACGGATAATCCGTGTAGCCGTGCGCGTCGAACGTGTAGAAGGTGTTGCGGTCATATTTGTTCAGGGGAAGTCTCAGTTTGATACGTTGCGGCAGGTCCGGATTGGACAGAAAATAGCGCCCAAACGCAACCAGATCGGCATCGCCTTTCTCTACAATTGCCTCAGCAGTTTCGGGTTCGAAACCGCCAGCGGCGATGATCTTGCCTTGAAAGACAGACCCTAGTTGCTCGGTGGCAACCGATCGTTGGCCCTCCAGCACGAGTTCACTTCCCTTCACGCGTGGCTCAATGAGGTGGAGGTAAGCCAGGCCGTACTGATTGAGCTGCTCCGCGACGTATTTGAAAAGCGCTGGTGGATCGCTATCGGACATCCCGTTAAAGCTGCCACCTGGGCCAACGCGCACCCCAACACGATCGCTCCCCCAAACCGAAGTCATCGCTTTGACAACTTCGAACAGGAATCGCGACCTGTTCTCGATAGAGCCGCCATACTCGTCGGTTCGCCTGTTGCTGCCATCCTGCAGAAATTGATCCACGAGATACCCGTTGGCGGCGTGTAACTCTACGCCCTCGAAACCTGCCTCCATGGCTCGTGCTGCTGCTCTGCGGTAGTCTTCAACAATCAACGGGATCTCCGCAGTCACAAGAGCCCGATGGGGTGACGGTTGAACCCAACCGCTGGGTGTTGAAACCAAGCGGGACGTGTTTTGCCAGTAGGTCGGATCGACGGAAGCCGAAACCGGCATCTCGCCACGGGTCATTTCCACATGAGAGGAGCGTCCCGTGTGCCACAGTTGAGCGAACATGTGACCGCCTTCGGCATGGACGCCCGAGACAACCTTTCTCCAGCCTTGAACCTGGGCGTCGGAATAGAGGCCTGGAGCGCCAAGCCATCCGCGGCTTGTGACCGAGATGTTAGTGGCTTCACCAATGATGAATCCACCATCCGAAGCCCGTTGACTGTAGTACTCGGCCATCAGGTCACCGGGAACGGAATCGGGTTGTATGGATCTCGATCGAGTCAGCGGAGCCATGACGATCCGATGCTTCAGCTTCATTGCGCCGATTTGCACCGGCGTAAAGAGCGTTACTTTGCCGCTTGCCATAGCTGAAAACTCCTTCTGCGCTTGTCCACCAGCAATAAACTCGTTCAGGCTGCGGCCTCGTCGAGCTTCGCCGCCTCTTCATCCAGAAACTCGCTGACTTCCCGCACGAACGGCCCGGGATACTGATACATCGATCCGTGGTTGGCATCCGGATAGAGGACCAGTTTTGCGTTCGGCAGGTTTTGTGCGAGCGAAAGCGAGTTCACGGTGTACAAGATGACGTCGTGGGTTCCGCTGACGACCAGCGTCGGCTGCTTGATGTTTTTTAAATAGGCGAATCTCTCTCCTTTCGAAGCTCCCCATTCTCTAATCGCTGCGATCTGCGCCGGTGCAACCTTGCCGTTGATCGGAGCATCTTGGTTCTTAGTGCGTGAGAGATAGCGCTTCAGGAAGGCGCGGCCGGCCCTTTGACTCTGCTCCGAATCAGTGAAAAATACCTTCAGCCAAAGGTTCTCCGGCGGGTTATACGTAGCACCGAAAATTGTTTGTGTCTCCGGTGTAATGTGTCCTTCACCGCTGCCCGCGTCGTGATTGCGCGGGGCAGTCCCGACGAGAATGAGCTTGCGAACCAGATCAGGCCGGTCGAGAGTAATCTGCTGCGCGACCATCCCGCCTATGGAGAAGCCTAAAATGTCGACCTGCTTCAGTTCCAGAGCATCAATGAAAGTTTCGGCGTACTTAGCCGTTTCCCCAAAGGTGTTCGGCACTTCGCCTGTGGTGCTGGCGATACCGGCGTTATTGAACAGGATCAACTCGCGCCCTTGAGCAATGCCGTCGAGCACGGCCGGATCCCAATTGTCCAGATTTCCGGTGAAGTGCTGATTGAAAACGACGGGTATGCCGCCCTGCTTTCCAAAGCGGCGGTAGGCGAAACGAATGCCACCTGCCTGGACGAACTGCGTCGGTGCAGTTAACGCTGTGTAAGTACTCATGGCGCTGGTCCTGTTCTGTGCAAATGTGGTTGGCCGGCTAAACTGCCGTCCACCCGCCATCGACCGCAAGCGAGGAGCCGATGAAGAATGATGCTTTGTCCGAGGCAACGAAGATAATCGCATCGGCAATCTCGTCTGGTGTCCCGATTCGCTTGAGCGGAACCCCTGTGAGGAAGTCTGCTTTGTTTTCAGGCGTGCCAACGAAGCGATTCAGCATCCCGGTCTCGATCGGGCCGGGACCTACTACGTTGACGCGAACGCCTGTACCGGCAAGTTCAACGGCGGCCGATTTTGTAAGACCTTCGATGGCATGCTTGCTTGCAACGTAGACCGAAGCGTTCGCGCCGCCAACCCTGCCGTACGCAGACGAAATATTCACGATGCTGCCTTTCCCCTGCGGGAGCATCACCCGGATCTCATGCTTCATGCTCAGAAACACCCCCAGGACGTTGGTGTCGAAGACCTGGTGATAGCTCTCCGGGCTCACTTGCACGACAGGTCCTGGCGTGCCTTCCGTGCCTGCATTGTTCACCGCGATATCGAGCCTTCCGAACCGCTTGACAGTTTGATCGACGAGGTTCTTCACCTCCTCCTCATGCTGGACATCGGCCTTGATGAATTCGGCTTCCGCCCCGGCGCCACGAAGTTCGCGCACCAACTCCGCCCCACTTGCATCGTGCCGTCCTGATACGACGACGCGAGCTCGTTCGCGTGCATAAGCAACGGCTGTGGCGCGCCCAATACCTGAGAGCGCTCCAGTAATCAAAACAACTTGTCCAGACATTTAAACTCTCCTTTTCTTACGTGACCTAAATCGAAGCATCCGGCTCCAAAGGCTGCCGGAGTAAATGCATTGGCAGACTGAATCGGTAATTTTTAACTCTTCGGCCCGCTAACAACCTCAGTCTGAGCCAAATTGCCTGGGGCTGAAACCCCAAATGCAGGCTTACGAGTCACTCAATAGTGGCGTCGAATTTGACTCACAGGAGGGATCCCCATTTGGCAATGTGGCATCGTCTGACGTGCCAATAATTGTTTCGGCGAAATGAGCGCTCGGGTTCACGGAGCTGGAGGCGCAGTTCCAACCCTGCATGCGGGCGAGATGGCGAGTGAGCTCCCACAAAGCCGGCATTCGGCCCTTCAGCACCAAGTCCGGATCGCAATTCAAAAAAGCCGCCGCAGCTTCGAGACTGAAGCCCTCGAATACAGTTAACAAAAGAGCGCAGCGCGGGAAAATCTTGATCGCCAATAACGCGCTTTCGATCTGAAGCCTGCTCGTATGCGGATCGAGAGACCAGGTTGACGGCGGCATATCCTTTTGGGCGAGTCGTTGCGATGCCGTTTGGCGCGCCGACAGAGCAAGTTCATAGCACACAGCCGCTAAAGCTTTCGCAATCGCGCTTTCCCGCAGGCGAGCGCGCGCCGGAGGCAAGAAAAAAAGTTCTGTATCGTCTTGGGCATCGAGAGTTTCGATGACCACCTCAAGGCTCAGCTCCGAGCGGCCTGTCAGAAGGAAAGCAAGGGAGTAAAGATCTGCCGCGAAATTGTAAGCTTGCTCGGCTGTTTGCATCGCACTTCGCTCCTAAAAGTGAATAGCCTGATTGTGAAGCGGGCCTGGCTCGTTCAAAACCCCAGATGGAGTCAACCGGTTCACTCGATAGGGACGGTGAGTGCTGGGTTTAGCGCTCTCTAATGGAGACTCGTCTTCGCCCATAGACGAGCGAATCGACCGACCAGCGCCCGGGCCCAACATCGCTAAACCCGATGCGATAGCGGCTGCAAGTCCGCATCGCCATGGTTCACCTTCATGCGAGAAGGCAACGCAAACTTCGAAGAGAGCTCCTAAGACGCCGGCGATTGGGGTCAAAAACCCTGCCAGCAATAGCACGCCCAATATTGCGGCGACGATAGGTGGGACCGCTTGCCAGAAGCTTGTCGCGGCAGCGATCGGCGTTAGAGAGCCGCATAGAAACACCGTCGAAATGGCCAACCGCAAAATCAGTAATCCTTTGCCGGGCCAGCCATTTGCAAAACTAGAAAATAATCGCTGCAGAATGGTCCTTTACTGAAGCTACGGGATTCCGCTCGAGGGCGAAACCCCAAACCGAGGGGCTTGGATCACGTCTTTCGAGGGAGCGGGGACCTTGGACGCGGTGCCGAAGAAAGAGATCTCCGGCGGCCCTCGCGAGAGATCGTGCGCGCGTTTTCAGACTTGAAATTACGACTGGATGATGCCTCGTTTTAGTCCGATCATGGCGGCGTGAGTGCGGTCGTTTGCCTGCAACTTCATCAAGATAGTCTTGACACGGCTCTTTACGGTCTCTTCCGTGATCAAAAGCCGAGCGGCAATTTCCTTATTTGCATTGCCGGCGGCAATCAACCCGAGCACATCGATTTCCCGCGGCGTCAAAGCGTCTTCTCCCGAATGAGCCGCGAGATCCGCCGCGATCGACGGCGACATCGTCTTCTGGCCTTCGTGGACAGCGCGAATCGTCGCCAAGAGTTCCTTGTGCAGAAGATTCTTCAGCAGATACGCTCGCGCCCCTGCTTTGAGTGCGCGCTGGGCTTGAACGTCTCCAGAGTAAGTTGTCAGAACAATAACCCGGGCGTTAGGCGACTGTTCGCGAATCGCGATTAAAGCTTCAATACCGTTCATCTCCGGCATCTGCAAATCCATCAGCGTCACGTCTGGGGCGTGTTTTCGAAACTGCTCGATTCCTTCCCGTCCATCGGAAGCCTCGGCCACCAGTTCCATATCCGGCTGGCCCCCGATTAGTGCCGCAACACCATCGCGAAGTAGCGGATGATCATCCACAATTAGAATGCGGATCGTCCGCTGACCAGGGCCCGCACCATGCGGATTACTCGGAGCGGGATTCATGAGTTTACACGCCCTTGTAGATATTTAGACTCCCGGTAAGCGATCGCGGCGGGGACGGTTAACTCGACTTCGGTACCCCGCTTGGGTTCACTCCACACCTCGAGCCGCGCACCGATCCTTTTGGCACGCTCCCACATTCCCGTGAGACCCCAATGTCCCTCACGCCCGCCCCTCGTCACAAACTCCGGGTCCATGCCAACTCCATCGTCCCGTACGCGCACTCGCAGATTCCGGCGGTCATAGCGGATATCGACTTCAATGTTGTTCGCTCGACCGTGGCGGAACGCATTCGACACCGCCTCCCTAGCGATACGGTAAAGATTGTCGTGTACGGATGGATGGACATGGCGAGGCTTACCCTCCACCAGCAGACGAAATTTGGGCGAGATGTAGCCCTCCTCGGGCTGTGCGTTATCTGCCTCGAACACCCGCCCTGCCGCCGCGAGGCATTCCACCAGATCGGTCCGGCTCTCCTGGTCACTTCGCAATTCCTGGACGGCATCCCGGCCTTCCGTAATAGCTCCTGCCGCATGATCGATCGCAATCCCGAGAGCCTCCGCTGCCTGGCTTGGGCGCTCGGGTAGCATGTTCCTCGCAGCTTGGAATCGAAGGATCAAACCTTGGAAGCTTTGCAGCAGCGTATCGTGCAATTCGCGCGCTATGCGAGTTCGCTCGGAGAGACGCTCCTCGTATATCAGCTGCAATTGTCGTCCGAGTTGGCGAAGCCGTAACTGATAAAGACCAGCCAACATGAGAAGCACGGCTAAAAAAATCAGCACTTTAAACCAGGTTGCCTGATAGTAAGCCGGTGCGACGAAAAACGGATACGAGGCGCCTTCCAAGTTCCATAGTCCGTCGTTGTTGCAAGCCACAACCCGAAACCGATAATCGCCCGGAGCCAACTGTGAGTAAAAAGCCTGCCTCCGCGCGCCTGCCTCCTGCCAATCTTTATCGAATCCTTCCAACCTGTATCGAAACCGGACGCGCTCCGGCATCGACAGACTCGGAGCTGTATAGTTAATAACCAGGTTCTGCACACGGCTCGATAAAGTAAGCTGTTTCGAAGTACCGTACGTTTTGTTATCGGCTTTCACGGATTGAATCAGCACATTGGGAACGATGTGATTGGTTGAAATGTGATCCGGGTCGAGCCAGACAAGACCAGTAGAAGTCGTAAACCATAAAGTTTCGTCGAAAGCTTGTACGGCAGATGGCAGACGGGTGGCCGGCAGTGGTGCGCCCGGCCTTCCGTCAAGAGTATCGAACAATTCAATTTGAACCGGATATCGAGGGGCTTGGCGGAACTTTCTGATTTCATCGTGATCGATTCGAACCACCCCTGACCTTTGATTGAGCCACAGGTCTCCATTGGAACGCTCGATGATGCCGCTGATGTCCCGCAGTTCGCTTCCAGCAGTGGTTAAGGCGACGAAGCGGGAATCTTCGAACTGCTGCAGTCCCGATGTTCCACCGACCCAAACCCGTCCCATTTTCTCTGAGATTGCGGTGACGTTCCCGACGTTCAGTCCCTGTTTGGATGAGAAAGTTTGTACACGGCTTCCATCGAGCACCGCGATTTGATTCTGCTCATAGCCAAACCACAGGCGGCCTCTTGCATCCGTATAAATAATGGTTGGGCAGAGTCGCGGCAGATCAGCGATCTCTCCGAATCTTGTCCACTCTCCGTGAGCCAGCCTAAACACGTCGCTGGTACGTTTCGCGATCCACAAATTGCCCGAGGCATCAGTCGTCATGGCCTGCAGCACTCTAAAGTGAGGAATGTCATCAGGCAACGGAATACTGACAAACTTTTTTCCGGCGTACTTCCAGATTGCGTTCAAACCGCCCAACCAGAGTGTGCCGCTCGGATCGCGATACGCGTGAGACAGAAACGCCGGAGCTCCTTTGACTGGTTCTATTCGATCTCTCGAGACGTGCAAGATCCCGGGAGGCATGGCGCCGGTCGTCACAAGAACTCCCCCTGCATCGGCAGGTGACATCACGATGCCGTACACTCCCGAGGGAAGAGGGACGGAGTTGAGTTTAGCGTGACGAAATCGGTCGAGACCTTTGCTGCTGGCGATCCAAACGTTACTCTCGGCATCCTCGAGGATTCGGTCGCCTTCGTTCGAGGTGAGTCCGTCAGTCCGAGTAAAATGATTGTCGGCCGAAATCACTTCATGCTTCGTAGAGGGAGAACGCCACCGCTGGACGGGAAACCGCCAGACTCCATCTGAAGTGGTAGCAACCCATAACATACCTTGGCGGTCAACCGAGATGGCGAGCGACCGGAGGGCGAGGGGCGAACCCCTCGACAATGAATTGTCCGGAGACAACAAAAACGGAATGATCAGCCCCTTGATCCCGGACGTTAAGAGAATTCCTTCCGGCGTATCGGAAAGGGAGAGCAGATCACTGAAGTGGATCCCGGTCGTGTGAAACCGTTTTTCGCCAGGCCGCAAATAGACGAGAGCCGAGTTTGATGCCACCCACAGGATGCCCTGGTGATCGACGTGCAATTCTTCGGGATTCGTAGCCGCGAAGTTCCACTCAGTCCCGGCGCGCACCCAACGCGACCCATCGAAGCGTTCGAGGCCGAGCGCGGTTGCCGCCCAAATTGTCCCCTCGAAGTCCCTCGCAAGAGCGGACACGTAACCACTGCCCAGCCCCTCGTTCTGGCCGAAGTTTCTGACTATGCCGTGGCTGAGAAGACTTGCGCCCCCATCGACGTAGCCGATCCACAAACCTCCGTCGGGCTGAGCCAGCAGCGCCGAAACTCCATCAGAGAGAAGGGCTAGTCCACTCTGCGGCTGAAATTGTTCGAATTTGACAGCGTCGAACCGGTATAGACCGCCTTCTGTAGCGATCCATAGGAAGCCATCGGTTGTCTGCGCCAGAGCATTGATGTTCGGTGGAGCGCCGTCGTTAACGTTCCAGCCTGTATGGAAGAGGCTTCCGAAACTAGATTGTTGTCTTGCAATCAACGGCTTACTGATGCCGAAAGAATCCAGCACAGAAGGACACCAACCCGAAAAGGTTCCATCATCATACGTTTGCAGGACTCCATGCCGTTATAGCGCAGTTCGAGTCGGTATGAGTGCCCAGCTTTCTATCCGCGCGAAAAAAGCGAAGCGAAGTACTGCGATCTGAGTTCTCGCTGCGCAAACCACAGTCTTAGAAGCAAAAAAGCCCGGAGCAGTTTTCTGCTCCGGGCTAAGTAGTCTAGCCTCTATCTTTCGGCTTAGGGTTGGACAACAGTGAAGGCAGTCTGTCCACCCGCGTTGATGGTTAGGAGCACAGCTTTGCCCTTGGCTTCGTTCATCAATCGTTTGAAGTCGCTGACGTTGTTTACCGTCTGACGATTTACCGCGATGATGATGATTCCGCGGCCCAGTCGAGCATCGGCAGCCGAGCTGCTCTGGTCGACATCATCGACCACAACGCCCTTTGTTCCAGCCGGGACATTGACCTGCTGAGCCAGCTCGGGAGTCAAGTCTTCGACCGTGATTCCTCGAACCGTTGCGTTGCCGGTATTGCCCTTGTCGTTGTCGTCGTTGTCGCCATTGTCGTTCTGCTTACCCTGCTTGTCCCAGTCGATTCCGCCTGGCCGCTGGCCGAGTGTAACGTCGATCTGCATGGGTTTGCCGTTGCGCACGACGTCGAGCTTAACGTTGCTTCCGGGAGACTTCGCAATCACGTCCATCGTAAGGTCATCCATGCCTTTGACCGGTGTCCCGTCGATAGCCGTTACCACGTCGCCCATCTGAATGCCTGCTTTTTGTGCAGGGCCATTAGGAGCAACGGAGTCGATCAGAGCGCCTCGCGCCTCTTTCAATCCAAACTGAGGAGCAAGTTCAGGAGTGATAGTGCCCAAGGTCGCACCGAGATATCCGCGGGTAACCTTTCCGCTCTTCTCGATCTGATCCATTACCTGCTTGGCCATATTCGAGGGAATCGCAAAGCCGATACCGATGTTGCCGCCCTCGCCGCCGCCGCCAAATGGTGAGCCACCGCCGCCGCCGGTGAGAATCATAGTGTTGATTCCGATCAGCTGGCCTTGAGCGTTGATCAGCGCGCCGCCCGAGTTGCCGGGATTGATTGCGGCGTCAGTCTGAATAAAATCTTGAATGTGGGTGGATGCTTCCAGGTGCCGACCCTTCGCGCTCACGATGCCCATGGTTACCGTGTGATCCTGCGCGAACGGATTGCCGATAGCGAAACAAAGATCGCCAACGCGCGATGCCTCAGAGTTACCGAAGGGCAGAGTGGGAAGATCGTTGGCGCTGATTTTGATGACCGCCAGATCGGTCTGCGGGTCCGTACCAACTGTCTTAGCGGTGAAATCCCGTCCGTCCGACAGAGCCACTTTCAGAGTGGTGGCCTTTTCGACCACGTGATTGTTCGTCAGGATGTAGCCGGATGAGCTGACGATCACTCCCGAGCCGAGCCCTTGCTCTCGCTGATCCCGCGGCTTGGCATTTCCACGCCCGAAGAACTGTCCGAAAAACGGATCGGATGCAAAGGGGTTATTTCCTCCCTGCTGTTCTGAAGCTTTTATCACCCGTGTCGAGCTGATCGTGACGACGGCAGGCGACGCCTTCTCAATGATGTCGGCAAAGGAGTTGGAGAGCTGACTCACTCGCTGGTTACTTGTGTCCGCCCGGGCCACCACGGAAACGGGCGAGTTGGAGTGAGAGTTGACCGCGAAAGCGGCTATTAACCCGCCCCCGATAGACGCCGCCACCAAAGTCAAAATCGCGGTGGAGCGGCGGAATTGAACTACGTTTTTTGACATGTGGTTCAAAAACCCTTTCTTTCTGGCGGCTCGTCTGGAGACCCTGCCGCTGTTTCATACTTATGACGTACTAAACTCAATTTCGATTGACTCGGGGCAATTCCTTTAAGAATTTGCCCCTGCCCCCACTGCTACAGCTTCGTTCGAAGGAACAATCGTGAATAGAAGGCCTTGCCCTTTGGGATCTGTATCCAGTTGGACAATCTGACCGCTTTTCACTTCGCCGGATAAAATCCGCTTGGCCAGCGGAGTTTCGATCTCCCGCTGAATCGCTCTTTTCAGAGGTCTCGCGCCGTAAACCGGGTCGTACCCGCTTCGCACTAGGTGTGTTCGGGCGGCATCCGTCAATTCGAGCTTGATATGACGTTCCTCCAGCCGTGCTCGCAATCCAGCCAACTGAACCTCGACTATCTTTTTCAGATGCTCCTCACCTAGCGCATGGAACACGATAATCTCATCCAGCCGGTTCAAAAACTCCGGCCGGAACGCATGGCGCAGCTCTTCGAGCACTGCATCCTTCATTCGCCGGTACTCTTCACCTTCATAGGCGCCCCGATACTCCAGGATCCGGTGGCTACCGATATTCGAAGTCATGATTACGATCACGTTCTTGAAATCGACCGTTCGGCCCTGGCCGTCGGTAAGCCGCCCGTCATCTAAGACTTGCAGCAAGGCGTTGAAAACGTCATGGTGAGCCTTTTCGATCTCGTCGAACAGAACCACCGAGTAAGGCCGTCTTCGGACAGCTTCTGTTAACTGGCCGCCCTCGTCGTAGCCCACGTATCCTGGAGGGGCTCCAATGAGCCGCGACACCGAGTGTTTCTCCTGGTACTCCGACATGTCGATGCGGATCATGGCCCGGTCGTCGTCGAACAGGAAATTTGCCAGGGCTCTGGCGAGTTCGGTCTTGCCGACGCCCGTCGGTCCCAGGAAAAGAAAACTGCCGATAGGCCGGTTTGGATCCTTTAAGCCCGAACGTGCCCGAATTACCGCTTCGGCCACAGCCATCACGGCTTCATCCTGCCCGATGACACGTTTGTGTAGGTCGTCTTCGAGCGCCAACAGCTTCTTCATCTCGCCTTCGAGCAGCTTAGAAACCGGAACGCCGGTCCATCGGCTGACCACTTCGGCGATATCTTCCTCGTCGACCTCTTCTTTGAGTAGCCGAGTTCCGGATTGTTTGCCCGCTACACGCTCTTCTTCGGCTCTGAGCTGCGCCTCAAGCTGCGCAAGACGGCCGTACTTCAGCTCGGCGGCTTTGTTCAGGTCGTAAGCACGCTCCGCCTGGGCGATCTCGACTTTAACTTGTTCGGATTGCTCGCGCAGCGCACGGACCCGCTCGACGCCTTCCTTTTCTGTCTGCCACTGTGCCTGTAGAGCCGAGGATTGCGTTTTCAGCTCGGCCAACTCTTTTTCGATCCGCGTCAGACGCTCTTTCGAAACCGAGTCAGACTCTTTTTTCAGTGCTTCGCGCTCGATTTCGAGCTGCATGGTTCGCCGCAGAATCTCATCCAGCTCACTGGGCATGGAGTCGATTTCGGTCCGTAGCTTGGCCGCCGCTTCGTCCACGAGATCGATTGCTTTATCGGGCAAAAACCGATCCGTGATGTAGCGGTTAGACATGACAGCTGCCCCGACTAGCGCCGTATCCTTGATTCGAATGCCGTGGTGAAGCTCGTACCGCTCGCGCAGTCCGCGCAAAATCGAAATGGTGTCTTCGACCGTCGGCTGATCCACGAATACCGTCTGGAAACGACGTTCCAGGGCGGCATCCTTTTCTATATACTTTCGGTACTCATCCAGAGTGGTCGCACCAATGCAATGCAGCTCACCTCGAGCGAGCATCGGTTTCAGCAAGTTGCCGGCGTCCATGGCGCCTTCCGCCTTGCCCGCTCCGACAACGGTGTGAATTTCGTCGATAAATAGGATAATGCGGCCTTCGGAGGACTGGACCTCTTTTAGGACAGCTTTCAAGCGCTCCTCGAACTCGCCCCGGAATTTCGCCCCGGCAATCAAAGAGCCCATGTCAAGCGCAACGACTTGCTTGTCCTTTAACCCTTCGGGAACGTCGCCTCGGACGATGCGCTGCGCAAGCCCCTCGACAATGGCAGTTTTACCCACGCCGGGCTCGCCGATGAGAACCGGATTGTTTTTGGTTCTGCGCGATAGAACCTGGATGACCCGCCGGATCTCCTCGTCGCGTCCTATCACGGGATCGAGCTTGCCTTTCGAAGCGGCCTCTGTCAGATCACGACCGTACTTTTGCAGTGCTTCGTAGGTCGTTTCCGGGTTCTGGGTGGTAACGCGTTGATGGCCACGGACCTCGACCAACGCCTTCATCAGGCGGTCGCGAGTCAGGCCAAATTCGCGCAGTAACTTACCGGCAGGACCCTGATCTTCCGCCGCTGCCAGCAGAAGGTGCTCGATCGACACATACTCGTCCTTCAGACGTTTTGCCTGCTGCTCTGCTGCTGCAAAGAGCTGGTTTAGCCGAGCCGTTACATAGATCTGGTCGGCCCCCGTGGCCGCCCCGGATACTTTCGGCAATTTGTCGATGTCCTGCCGAAGCTTCTTATGAAGAGGTTCGAGCGGGACGTCCGCTCGCAGCAGGATCGAAGGAGCTAGCCCGCCCTCCTGCTCGAGTAACGCCAGAAGCAGATGCTCCACATCTACTTGCTGATTACCGTGTTGTGCCGCCAACGATTGCGCCTGCCGGATCGCCTCTTGCGATTTTTCGGTCAGTCGATTGAAATCCATAGTTACGCCAAATGCCTCACTTGAATAGACGCGTCTTTAGCCATCGTTGATGCAATTATCTTAGCATAATCGCGCTCACATCCTGACATTCTCAACGCGCTACAGTTGAAGGCAGGTCATGAACCACCGTTCGTTCGGCAAAATGATGCTCTTTTTGGGGCTGCTCTGGGCAACCCCTGCCTTCTCCTGGTGGCAAACGGGACATAGAACCGTGGCCCGCCTCGCCGCGTTTCATTTGACGCCCGCTGCTCGTACCCGTGTCGCCCAAATTCTGAATGTTCCCGATACTCCGGAGGCTGTAGCGGACGCTTTAGCGGCCGCTTCGACGTGGGCCGATGAAACCAAGGGGCAAACTAAGACTGGCGAGTGGCATTACATCGATTTAGCGCTTCAGGATGATAAGTCCGACATCCCGGAGCGCTGTAAAGACGATAACTGCGTTACGGCCCGGATCCGGCTGTTTGCCGCCCAACTTACCGCCTATACGCCGGAGTCCAAATCGAGCGAGGCAGACGCGTTAAGATATCTGGTTCACTTCGTCGGCGATATCCATCAGCCTTTGCATGCCATCTCGGATGCGGACTTAGGCGGTAACTGCGAGCATGTAGATCCTCCGGTCGATACGGCTAACAATCTTCACGCGGTCTGGGACGGTGCGATCGTGAACGCTGTGAATTTAAGTGATCGTGAGCTCGCAGGCGACTTGGAACGGAATTTGGAATCGTTTACCCCCCAACTTCGGTCCGACCTCGCGCTGGGAAGCGAGGACGACTGGGCCTGGGAGTCGCACAAGCTGGCCATCAAAGAGATTTACACCAGGCTGATGATTCCTACCGAGCCGGTGATATTTCCACGTAATTGCCAGGAAGCTCCGCTTGCGGTATCAAACCTGACCCTTAAGATGCCGGTCTCTTACATCGATGAAATGAAGCCGATCATCCGGGAGCAGTTAACAAAGGCTGGACTTCGTTTAGCCCGGCTCCTGAATGAGCTGCCGGGCTAAAAGGCGAGTGCCAGGCCGGTTTTGGAACCGCCGTTCGCAGCAATCTGTCCCTGGAATTCCCGGTAGACAGTGCAATCGCACTCGTTTCCATATAGGCATAGGTCGCACTCCAAAATGTGCTCGCTAAGTTGATCGCAAAGCTGGTCGGCAGAGCTCTGGATGCTGAAATCGACGTCAGCAACCGGAAGGGAGACCAAGTGAGGGAGAGACATGGAAGTCGCGGCCATGCCCAGGTCTCAGCAATCTGAATGCCATTTCAAGGAAATGGCTCCCGACTCTCAATTGGGCATTTTAAAACGCTCTTTTACCAGATCCCGAGTGATTACGCGGAAAACTGTACCGGACCAACGCTCCAAGTATGTATTTGATTCCTAAAGACTTGTCCTAACACTTACTTAGGTTTGGATTATAGCCAGTGGGATTATAGCGGGCTAAATAACCGGCGATTATGAGGCTATTGTTTATCCGATAGGATAGCCGCTGTCAAAATTAAGACAGCCCCAAACGGTTGACTTGGGGCTGTCTGGTTTTCCGTAGAGCTAGTTCGTGAATCAGGAGCCTAGCGAAGGTTCGTTACCTAGTGAATGGCCCAAATCTGGTTGCTTCCACCGTTTCGCGACCAGAGTTGTATCCGTTAGTTCCACGCTTTGGCGCTAAAATCCTGGATCGTCCATTACGGTGCCGCCCGCTTTGTTGTGGATAATATATCCGGAGCCGGACGCGCTCAATGACCAAAGCTGCGAATCGCCACCGTTTGCAGGCTCCTGAACGAGCTTTGCTCCCGCAGCTGCTCGAGCTCCTGGATCTGTCAAGTAAAGTCCGCTTGAGCCATTGCGAATAGTGTAGAAACCCGCGCCATTTGAAGTGAAATACCAATTCTGATTGTCTCCACCATTAGCGGACCATTCAATCATCTGAGTCTCCGGGGTCGGGCGACAAATTTGGATCGTCCAAAACGAGATTGCTCGCTTCGTTCGTGAGCACATATTGACCGTTAGCGATAGGACCAGAGGTCTGTGGGAACAATCCAAATACGGCTACGCTGTTGGTCGTCCCAACAAACACCCTGCCGTTCGCGATCGTGGGAACTATGTACTTGTTGCCTGGTCCGAATTGGTCGCGACCGGAGCCTGCCTGGTTGCTGTTATAGAACTCCGTTGCAAGATTGTTGGCATCATAGGCGTGCAAAACGGCGGGACTGCTGTTCTCAACTGCCCAGACAATGGCGTTTTGAGTCCCGTTAGCTGAAATACTGGGAGTTACTCCCGGATACCCGAAGGAGTTGGCCGTGTACGATGTCGGGGAGTTCGACAACTGCGCAGCGGAAATGCCGAATGCGCGAAGAGCGTTTCCTACAGGCCCGAAATAAACAGAGTTATTGAAGAAAGCCGGATTCGACCAGATGCCGCCCGGGAGCGCTCCGCTTAGCTGCTGATAGATGGTCGCGTCAGAGCTGGCGTCATATTTGCCCATGTTGTCTCGGTCTACGACGTACAGATTGCTGTCCTTGCCGGCTCCCACTCCCAGATGCCGCGTCTTACCGTTGCCATCTATCAGGTCCGGGAGAAGCATGATTCCTCCCGAGCCCAGATCGGTGTCGCTGTCCGATTCACTGTTCGAGTTGTCCATCGTCCAGTAATCCGCAGCGCTCAGATTTCCGTTATTGACCGCCACTTTGACAAAGGCGTTCCCGTAATTGGCGCCGCTTGGAAAGCCATTCGCGTTGAGCGACGTGTCGAAGCTTCCGTTCGCGGTCGCCACGAAGATGTTCCCTTGTGAGTCGGCTGCTGGTGCTCCGCCGCTGTTCCACAGTGCTGCTTCATCTCCGTTTGGCGCAAAATTGAATACGTTGCGCTGCTGGAGACTTGTCCGGTCGTAACCGATGAGCCAACCTGTGTAGGGAGCTATATCGCAGTGAGAACCCCAGCTGGTATAAACGATTCCGTTTAGCATCATCAAGCCGGGCCGTTCCTTGTACTGCTTCGGATCGAAAACTACCGATCCATTACTGCTGTTGGCTCCTGTTCCAGGATAAGTGGCCTGGACTGTTGTAGGGCCGCCAAACTCCTCCGCGCCGGTTGTGATGTCGAGAGCATGGAGGCGATGATAATAGTTGCCGGAACCGTCCTTGCTCATCGCGACCGCGTAGATCGTGCCGTGCGATCCTGCTGTGAGGTCGATAACAGGAGTAGCGGTAATGCCGATCTCTGGCGTTACCTGGTCGCAGTTCCGGGCGTCGGAGGTGGTTTCGCCGGATCTCAACAGCGAAACCTGCCAGTAGATTGTGCCGGAATCGGCGTCGAAGGCATACATCGAATCGTGTTCGGTGGCGGCGAAAACGACATTATGGGAACCTCCGGCGATGCTCAATCCTGAAACGTAAAGCGGTTCTGCGTCCACCTTCCCGTCCACTGCAACGGTGAACAGTTTGCCGAAACTGGATGATTTGACGTTCGCCGGAGTCAGGGTAGTCTCTGTCAGGTTTTGACCGGTCCGTGAATTGTCATTGTGGAAAGTAAGGACGTTGGTTTGACCCAGGCAAATCGATGTACCCGCAATCGTTGTTAACACAGCAAAGGCTTTTCGCCGAAGAGCCTTATAACTCGCTTTACGAAACATGGCGCCTCCTCATATTGGTTAAATACGCCTCCGGATCTTAGTTATAGATGTATACGGCGGCGTTAATAGTATACGCAAGTTACCGACGGACTTGAAAGTACTGGGGAGCTTCGGCTTACACTCGTTGCATGCCTTTTCTGCGCTGCTTGCTTGCACTCCTGGCCGCTATTTCCCTCTTTTCTGCCGAACGAACTACCGGTAAGCGGAAGCTAGAGCTCGAGGATCTGTCCCGGCTGCACGATGTTGCAAATCCGGAAGTATCGCCGGATGGGAACTGGGTTGCCTATACGGTTTCCACAATCGATCGGGATGCCGACAAACGGCTTACACATATTTGGATGGCGAACTGGGACGGTACTGTGGAACTGCAAATTACAAACGGTTCGGAATCAGAGAGTTCGCCCCGCTGGAGTCCCGACGGAAAATATCTGTCATTCGTTTCGTCGCGGGCGGGCAAGGCTAAGGGTTCCCAAATTTGGGTTGTGGACAGGCGAGGCGGCGAAGCGCGGCAGCTCACACATATCAAGGACTATACGATCTCTGGGTACGACTGGTCGCCTGATGCAACGAAACTTGCGTTGGTGCTTCGGGAGAAAGATGAGCCCGATTCTGAAGAAACGAAGCCAGCTACGCCGAAATCTCCTAAGCCGATCGTTATTGACAGATACCACTTCAAGCAGGACATGGAGGGGTACCTCAATGGTAAGCATAATCACATTTACCTGTTCGACATAGCAACGGAGAAGCTCGATCCGATAACTTCCGGCAACTTCGACGAGAGCAATGCTTCGTGGTCACCCGACGGGTTGAAGATCGCCTTCGTCAGCAACCAGGACAAAGATCCAGACCGGACCGAAAATAGCGATTTGTTTGTTGTCGAAGGCGCGGCCGAACGCGACGCCTCGTCGCCTGACAACCCATCCGGGCCCCGATTCGGGTCATCCAGCCTGGAGCCCCGATAGCAAGCTCATTGCGTATCTCCAGGGCGGAGACCCGAAGTACTCCGCTTACAACATGAATCGGTTGGCGGTTGTTCCGGCCGCAGGCGGCCCGGCGCAGCTGTTGACCAAAGATCTAGACCGCGGCGTGTCTTCCCCGACGTTTATGGAGGATGGCCGCTCAATCGCTTTCCTGGTAGCGGACGATCGGTCCGAATACCCAGCGGAAGTTGCTGTTTCCGGGGGCGAAGTAAAACGACTACTCGGGCAGCCGAGCGTAGTGTCTTCGTTGTCTTGCCGTAAAGGCCACATTGGGCTTGTTGCCGCCACTGACGCAACACTCGGAGCCATATATGCGATTAGAGAACAACTCGCTCCATCAACTTAGCCATCAGAACGACGGTGTGTTCGCCGAGCTGAATCTAGGTCAGGTCGAGGATGTAAGTTTCAAGAGCGCCGATGGAACCGAGGTTCATGGCCTGCTTACAAAGCCCGTGGACTACGAGCCTGGAAAGAAGTATCCGACCTTACTGCGCATCCACGGTGGACCGAACGGGCAAGACGGGCACAGCTTCAGCTTCGAGCATCAACTTTTTGCAGCCCACGGCTATGCTGTCCTGGCGGTGAACTATAGAGGCAGCGCCGGGCGGGGGCACAAGTACGGCGAGAGTATCTTTGCCGACTGGGGACATAAAGAAGTCGCGGATCTTTTGGCTGGAGTCGATCATGTTCTTAAGGCGGGTATCGCCGATCCCGAGCATCTGGGTATTGGAGGTTGGAGTTACGGGGGGATTTTGACTGACTACACGATCGCGACTGACGGCCGATTCAAAGCCGCTATTAGCGGCGCCGGGAGTGCCAATCAAGTTGCGATGTACGGAGTCGACCAATACACGTTCCAATACGACAATGAAATTGGACCGCCTTGGAAGAACGAACAGGCCTGGATCAGGATTTCCTACCCGTTTTTCCATGCCGACCGGATTCATACGCCGACACTGTTCATGGGTGGAGACAAAGACTTCAATGTGCCGATCATTGGTGGGGAGCAGATGTATCAGGCTCTCCAGACATTAGGCGTGCCGACGGAACTGGTCATCTACCCCGGCGAGTTTCACGGTTTTACGCGCCCGAGTTTTGTGCGGGACCGGTACGTGCGCTATTTGGCTTGGTATGACAAATACCTGCAATCTGCTGATGCAAAGAAGACAAGTGCTTCGTTGCGCTAGCCATTAAGTTTGCAGGACGGGAACTTCGCCCGAACTTCTGACCGGGACCATAGGCAGCGTCACTTCAAAGCGGGATCCGCGTCCGATGGCGCTATCGACTTTGATTTCGCCCCCGTGCGCTTTCACGATTGCCGCGACAAAGCTCAGGCCCAAGCCGAGTCCCTTCTCCGGATTCGGATCGGGCACGCGGTAGAAACGATCGAAGATGTGGGGCAGATGATTCTGCGGAATTCCGACTCCGGAGTCTTCGACGATCAAGCGAACTCCGTTTTCGGCGGACTCGGCGGTGGCGCGGACCCAGCCGCCTGAAGGAGTGTATTTCAACGCGTTAGAAAGCAAATTCGTAATGACGCGCTCGATCTGCGTCCGGTCTCCTTCGCACGGAACCGGGCCGCGCTTGAGTTGAGTCAGTGTCACGCGGCAAGCTTCTGCGGGAATTTGAAATTGGTCCACCAGATCGCCCAGCAACGCGGCTAAATCGAGCCGACTTTTTTTAATGGGAATCTGCCCGCTTTCAGATTGAGACAGCAGCAGCAAAGCCTTCACAAGATTCGCCAGGCGTTCAACATCCTGCAAAGCATTCTCAATGGCTTCCTTCAGCTGCTCTTTTGAAGTCGCGGTGAAGAGGGCCACTTCGAGTTGCCCTTGGATCGCCGTAAGCGGTGTTCGCAGCTCATGCGAAACGTCAGTCGAAAACTGCCTGATCTGCTCAAAAGAAGATTTCAGGCGCCCGCTCATCGCGTTGAAGGAGTCGATGAGGCGATCCAGTTCGTCGTCCGCACCTCTTTTGGAAATCTGCAGGCCCAGGTTCGATCCTGTGATTGCCTGCGCTGCTTTTTCAACCGACTGCAGCCCTTTTAGAACGCCACCAGCCGAGTACCAGCTGACGAGGGCACAGATCACCAGTGCGATCGGAAAGAAGATGACCCAGTTCCGTTCGAATTTGCGCAATACCAGGCGATCCTCGGCGAGGCTACGGCCTTCGGCCACGTACCAGCGCCGCTGATGCTTGGCATCGAACATCGTACTGCTCAAAACTTGATAGGGAACTTTGTCTCGCTCCGCGGATGGTCTTGAGAATCGGTTTATGCGTCTGCTGTATTTGCTCCAGTTCGGCGAGGATCATCTTGCGATCCCACAACGCGCTCAGGGCCGGGTCCGTTGTCGCCTTGTACAGGTGTCCGTGGTCATCCGCCATCACGTACACTTTTTGAAGCAGGCCCAGCTCCGCCACTTCTTCGGGATCGCTCCAGTCGACCTCATCCCAGAGCGGGTGCCCGGTTCCCTCGTCGAAGGTGAACCAGCCTTTCAAAGCGCCGAGTTGTACGTTCAGCTGGCTCTCACTTTGGTTTTCGAGAACGGTGCGCAGAGCAGTTGTGGAAACCCAGCCCACGATTGCCAATACGGCAGTGACCATGAGCAGGAAGGTGGCAGCTAAGCGGAATCGTAAGGTTCGGAGGAACCTGGTCAATCGCGTTCTTCGGGAAGGCATGGGAACTGTCTCTAGCTGACGACGATGTCGCCCGGCAACGACGCGACAGCTTCGGGTGTGTCCAGCATGTAGCCGATTCCTCGCACCGTGTGGATCAGCTTTTGCGGAAACTTGTCGTCGATCTTGCTGCGTAGATGCCGAATGTATACATCGACTATATTTGTGAGTCCGTCGTAGTCCATGTCCCAGACGTGCTCGACAATCATGGTGCGGCTCAGCGGCCGGCCTCTGTTCCGCATCATGTATTCGAGGATGCTGAACTCTTTCGGCGCAAGCTCGATGTTTTCGTTGCTGCGCGTGACTTTGCGGCGAATACAGTCGAGGCCTAAATCGCCTACTTGCAGACGCTCTGGAGTTGGTTGACCGCGCCGCAATAAAACTCTTGCTCGAGCCAGGAGCTCGACAAAAGCAAACGGTTTGACCAGGTAATCGTCCGCGCCTTGTTCGAGACCTTTGACGCGATCGTCGACTGAATCTCGAGCGCTTAGAATCAACACGGGCGAAACCGTTTTGCGATTCTTGATCTTTCCCAGAACCTGGAGGCCATCCATGTCGGGCAGACCGAGATCCAAGACAACGAGGTCGTACTCTGTGGCATGAACCCGGTCGATCGCGTCGCCTCCAGTGTGAACGACATCGACCGCATAGCCGGCGCTTTGCAAGCCGCGCGACAGAAAGTCTGCAATTCGCTTCTCATCTTCGACTACGAGTACGCGCATATTCGTTAGCTGATTGAATTACTTCCGGCTGATTTCATGCTGCTGTGTATTTTGCCCGGTATCTGAAGTCCAGTATCGGACATCCGCCTTTGAACCCACAGCTTGGCTGAGAAAAGATATCTGAAACAGGATCTTAGATATAGGTTCTCTTCGGTTCTGGTTGCGTTGCTGGAAGCTTCTGGGCTTCACAAACAGCAAACCCCGCTCCTGACAGAGCGGGGTCTGAATCGAAGCAGAAAGGAGGTTCCTGCTTATGGACCTTCTCGTGTTTGTTGCCGTTTTGATTCTCATCAGGCGGCGGCGAACCAGATTACGAGTCGAAATCGACCTGTAGTCTGATCGGATGGGCCGACTGCGGAACCGGTTGGCCCTTCGATGCAAGGATAACGCGTTTCGCACGCGAAGTGTAGACCAGGAAAAACTGATTTTCGAGACTTAAGCTTGTCGGTCGACCTCGAGAGCGCGCCACGAAAGCACTTAGTCGCTCGAGGCGCTTTCTGCTTGAGGTGTAGGAGTTGATCTGAAAAAAGAGCCTACCGATTTGATGCGCGTTCGCATGACCGAAAGAGCGATCATCAGGGCAATCAGGATTACGGTATAAACAACGACTTGGGTGACAGACAGCGCTTCCTTCCAGATTCCGAACCAACGCCCGTAGACGATCTCGATGTGGACCCAGTAGACCAGCAGCGAAGTGGTTCCAAGCTGACGAAACATGCTCCATTGTTGTTCCCCGGACAAGCTCACCCACAAATACGCGATGGCCAGCATGATCAAAACCACGCCCAGTTTGATGAGTACCATTGACGGGCTATTAAGCCAAAATTCGCTGTTTTTGTAGAAAGAGTAGGGATAGTTGGAGAAGTAATAAGCGGCGAACGTAAGACCAAGTCCAATGGCGAGCGTCCATTGCATAGCTCGACCGAGATCTTCTCGCCGGATCACGCGCAGGATGCTGCCAAACGCCAGCCCGAAGGCGAGGAAGGCCGCCCAGGGGAAGAAACCAAAGTAGCTATAGCTTGGGAACAGATACGACCGCACGATCCACGGCACGTTCGAAGGGGGAATGAGGCTGATGACGGGCGATAACCCGGCTATCACCAGGCCAAGGACAGTACAGAGCCGAATCCGCTCCGCCGCGGTGAATACGGCCATCGAGGCCATCACGAGCATCGCAAACCCCATGCAGTTCAGAATGTCCACGCGCAGCAGCTCCCCGGCCGGGCTTGTTGGGAAACCAAACACATAGAGCTGAAGCCGAAAGAGGAACGCAATCAGGAATAGGTAGCGAGAGCGTTTTAGCGCAGCCACTACCCGCTGCCAGGCGGTAGCACCTTTCCGCTCCTGGCTGTCCATAAGGAACGCGAACGTGATTCCCGTAAGAAAGAGAAAGATGGCTGGCGGCATTCCGCCCAGGAATTGCGAGAGCATGAACGGCCCGTCTTTGCGCAGGTCGGTCCGAGTGAAGGAGTCGAAGGTGTGCCCCTGCAGCATAATGACGGCGCCTAGGCCCCTCGTCCAGTCGATGAACGCGAGGCGTGCTGATGGCTTCTTCTGCTGTCCCATCCTCTATCAAATCTGCAGTGCAGCGCAGCCGGTTAAGAGCCCTGCTTTTTGGCTCCAGCCGGCACTTTCAGATCTAGTTTGTTGCCCTTGAACGAGGGTGTCAGATCGATGTTGCTATAGGTGACGATGCGATAGTTCTCCGAAGGTTCAACGAATTTCTGCTGAACCGGATAAGCCGCGTCGTTGGGAATCCAGACTTCGATCTTGCTTAGGCGCTTGCCGACATCGGGATTTTTTGGTACCAGCAAGAGCTTTGTCGTCTCTCGTCCGGCGATTTTTTCTTGTCCTTCGTCTGTGATGGTGTAGCTGGCTGCAAGATCCTTACCCGACGATCCAAAGCCAAGCAGCAGAAACTGATTCAAGACATCCGCGCTCTTGCCGAGATCGTAGTCCTGGTATGTCTTTGCCTTTGGGTAATAGATGCGCACGATCTTGCCGAGAAACGCGATCACGCGAGCGTCTTTCTCGGCTGAAAAATTCAGTATTGCTCGAACATCGTCGCCTTTCAGGCGCTGCATTTGGAAAGTGCCGCTTTCATCCTCGGTGTCATCGATAACAGCGGTGTGAGTCAACATCTTGATATCCGCGGACATCGCGTGAAAGCGAGGAGCGGCTGCGTCCATACGGGAAAGGATCAGCCTCCACGGTTTGAGCCTGAAGGCCGACAGCTCCAAAGAAACACAGCAGTAACGGTAGAATTCTCATTCGAAAGGCAGGGAGCATTTAGGGGGCGGTATACGCAATGAAGCCTTTGATTTCCTGCTCGGCCTCATCTCTAATTGGCTCGACGCGAACGACATGCCAACTTTTCCCTGTGCGCTCATGAATAAGCGCGGCGGCACGTTGTGGGCGTTGCTGTTCAGGAACGCCGCCGAGCAAACCGGTGGCTATATAGACACTGTTGGAGCCGCGTTGGGAGGATATCAGGATCACGCTCGAGGCCTTTGGCTGATCCCGAAACCACTCCCGGGGAGTCAGGAAGATGAAAAGGAGGATAAGCGCGACGACGACGTCGTACTGCCAGGAAGCGCGAGCGAAATCCCAAAAAATGAGCCGCCAACCGCGACTCAAACCTTGAGTTTTGCCTCGATCCGCCACTAACGGAAGTTTAACATCGCAAGAGGCCGGGCGAGGTTTGTAGAGTTTTGGCGAAATCGCCCAACGGAGAGGTCTGGAAAATGTGAGGAGACTTTGTGTCTTGCACGATCCAAAGGGCGATCCAGACTTATAGAAGCGTTAGAACCGTGTAGGGCAAGCTGAATCACCCTTCCCGAGAGATATATGTGTTGGAGGTATTCTATTTAGGTGCGAGTGGTGCCGGTTCGCAAGTCGTCTCGAACCGCGGGCCTGCGGAGTCCAAGTAGGCCAGCCAAACCAAGTAGTCCCAACCAGCCGTAGTCGAAACCTCGCCCATCATCGGTGCGGGTGTTATTCATGTTGGAGCCAGTGTTCGTGGTATCGGTGGTTGCCGTCTGGGCGGTTGCTGTTGCGACTAATAGTACAGATGCAAAAGCATACATTGCGACGTGTTTTAAGGTTTTCATCGAAAATGAGAGGCTGTCGCGACCTTTAAGTTGCACTATGCTTTAGTACTAAAGTACTGACATTGGGTTTGTTGGCTGGATACAGCGTGGCGGCCATCAATACTTTCGCATCACCGCTAGGACCCGGCCTTGGATTTGCAGATTTGCGGGGTCTACGAAGATAGGCGCCATAGAAGAGTTGGCCGGTTGGAGCCGGGCTCTACCGTCCGCTTCCAGATAGTAGCGCTTGAGAGTGGCTTCGGTTCCGTCCACTAACGCTACAACAATCTCGCCGTTCCTGGCTTTTGGAGTTTTTTCGATCAGGACGAAGTCGCCGCTGCAGATGTGATCTTCGATCATGGAGTCGCCACGGACCTCCAATGCGAAGGTGGTCTCGTTCCCAGCGAAGTCAGAGAAGTGCAGCACTTCGGGGTTGGGAATAGCCTCGACCGGGAGGCCGGCGGCGATGCGACCCAGCAAGGGAACACTTGTGTCTTCCTTATTTTGGGCGCGGTGGGCAGCCTGTTCTTTGAAGAAGCGTTCACAAATCTCTAACGAGCGGCTGTGGTTGTGATTGCGTTTAAGATACTGTTTCGCCTGCAACGCCTGGATGTGCTTATGCACGGTTGCTAGCGAGGCCAAGCCAAGACCGGAGGCGATTTCTTCAAAACTCGGGCTGTATCCTTGCTGGCGAATGAAGTCATGAAGATAATCCATCAGCTCCTTCTGCCTACGTGTAAGCGCCATTCAGTTCCCCATCCTTTATTTCAGTGTTGGCGAATAAAGACCGAAAGTCAACTAGAAAGGTAATTATCCCTTGACAACACGTATACTTTAGCTACTCTTGGAGTATGAGTACCGCAGAGAGCCGAGAGATTGCCGCTAAGCAGTCCATTCCCGCGCACTTACGGTATACCTTCGAAGATTTCAACCTGGAGTTTCCGAACGATAACGTCTGTTTGCGCTACATCTGGGAGCAGCGCTTTCCCGAGAGCATGGCTCCGTGCGAGAAGTGCCAGAAGGAAACCAAGCACCACCCCATTACCGGGCGCACCGCTTATTCTTGCCAGAATTGCGGAACCCAGGTTTACCCGTTAGCGGGAACTATCTTCGAAAAGAGCACCACTTCCCTACGGACATGGTTTTACGCCATGTACCTGATGGGCTCTACCCGCTGCGGCATCTCCGCAAAGCAGATCCAGCGCGAAACTGGCGTCACCTATAAAACCGCGTGGCGCATGTTTAAGCAGATTCGCACCTTGATGTCCGAGGATCTGCAACTGGAGGGGCCGACGGTGGAGGTAGATGAGATGTATTACGGAGGCGTCCGCAAAGGCAATGCGGGGCGTCCCATGCGCGGCGACAAGAAGAAAACCCCGGTAGTCGGCATTGTGGAGCGTAAAGGCCGGGTCGTGGCGAAAACTGTTCCTACCGTCGGCAGCGCCACTCTACTCGGCATGGTTCGGGAGCATATCCTACCCGGCAGCACCGTTTATTCAGACGAGCATCGCGGATATGACGGTATTCAGGCCCTACGGGAAAAGGGAGATGCGAGCAAGAAGCTGGTTATCGGCACAGACGCATTCACCATAGCTCCAAAGTATACGTTATAGGCGACATCCACACCAACTCAGTCGAGGGGTTCTGGAGTCTGATTAAGCGCGGCATCGGGGGGGTGTATCACGCGGTCGGGCAGGAGTACTTACAGAGCTACCTGGACGAGTACAGCTACCGCTACAACAGGCGGGATCAGGGCAATCTGATTTTTAAGTCGATTTTGGGTGAGGTTTCGAAGCGGGCGGAGTAATCGCCCGCTTCATTAGATTATGGAAGCCGGTCTTTGTGATGGGCTTTATCTTCTCTTCGGTTTCGGGCAGCGGTTTCAAATCTTTGGGCGATGAGCCACCTTTTTTCCGCATATCCCTTAGGATCACACAAAACACAGGAATGCGCTTTCTGAGACCGCAAGTCGCCGCAAGTGCGCACGAGATCATGACATAACTAAGAAGCTTGTTTGTCGAGACGGAAAGTCGGTATAATATGATTGGAACTGCGGTGAGCCCCCGCCACCAAAGTGGCAGGGGACATCACAAACCGGAACAGAACGACGGCAATCGAACTGCCCGGCACATCGCAGACGGTGAGATAGATGCTCATCGTCGCCTCCGCTGGTCTCAGGGATTTACGGGACGCCCCGTATGGGACCAGAACTCAAACTGATAGGCCCGCTGTTGCTCAGGTTTGGACGCTAAGGCAACAGCGGGTTTTCGGCGTTTGGACCGCCGAAACTTGTTAAAGCTCAACTGACCATAGAAAGCTGGCGGCTTTGCTCAAAAGCCAAATTCCTATATTTGCTGGTTTCCTGCCAGCACCGGCCTTAATTTCCTCAACCTCCCCGCTTTCCTTTAGTTTTCTGATGACCTGATTGACAGCCGCGAGCGGACTCTTAGCTGCAAACGAAAAACCTTCCGACGCCTCTAAGCGTTTCACTATCTCGGGAACTGTAAAGTACGCCATATCGCTAATTGTGTTTCGGACTGCGATTTCAAGCTTTCCCATTCCTGACTCATAGATCTTCTTATCTGGTTCAGGATAAGAAATAACGGGCATTTCGGATGTAGATGGCACTGACTCGTCATTCCCCGGTTTGTCGTTGGAGACAAGAAATCGAAGAATAGCGATTTCATCATCGTTCAACGATGCCACCAATGATGCTAGCTCCGCAAACCTTTGCGCTCTTTGTTGTGTACCAACGGGTCGTATTGAGCGAGGCATCTCCATCCATTTCTCCTTTGATTTGACTTTCCCATTATACATATGGCCAGTTAAAAAAACATCACAAGGCGGTAATTATTTTATTGGCAAACATATTTACTCGTACGCCTAAAATTTTGGCCTTACTGCCGATATGACCAAACACCACAGAATAGCTTAGTAGTTAGCTATAGCCATTTGCCAATGGCTTATTTTGTAAGAGTGTTTCGGGAGAAAGTTAGAGGGCGGAATGAGCAAGATAAGGTTAAACAGCGAACAAACCAGACCCTGACACGCTCTTGGAGAGTGATTTAGTACGCGCTTGTTGATCTGCTTAACAATTCGTGGATGTTCGGAACCAGTAGCGCAATGTGCGAATTAGGACGTTTCTGGCTGGGCAGACTTGCGCACCACAGCCTCAACAGTTTCTCTAGCATCTTGCTGGATCTTGCCGAGTTCCTGTGGGATAGCAACCCCAAGTCCAAATAGGGCATAGACAATTGAAAGGTACAGATAGACCACGATTGTCAACAGAACTCTTGGTCCCGGTTGGTAGTACTCTCCCGTCGAATTGCCAACTCGAAACGCCGCCCCCAGCGCTGGGAAGTAGTTCTCAATACCCGGCTGTGAACAGTGCACATAATTAGAGGTCTGCCGATAATCGAGGGAATACATATCCCTCTTGTGCTCGCGTAACAGGCTAGCGTCATCAAGAGGGTGTTGAATATCAACGGCAGAGTTCCACACAAATTGGTCCTCTCCCGACCAGTGTTTGCGCACTAGTTTGTCATCGGGAGTAAGACCGAGCTCTTCTCCATGCCGACGTTTACGTTCCTTTTCTTCAGTTCCCTGAGCCTTAGCGAACGTTTGCGCGAACCAGAAGCATGCCATTGCGTGTTGGTAGTCAAGAAACCTCCTCGCTCTCTTCCATTGCTCCTCGGGGCGTGCTGTCAAATAGCGAAGCGTAACCGAGCACTCCACGAGAGATCTACTCAGGCCAAATGCCTCCTCAGGGAAAAGCGGTATCAGACTGATGCAGGCGCTTGATAGCGCAAAAGCCTTTGATATCAGTTCTGAGGCAACGGCATCGAACGGATAGTATTGCACCGTTCGTGGATAGATCTCTAGCGCGTTTAGTATCGACTTGGTTTCGTCAATGTAGGCCCGAATCTTCTCTATTTCGCTCGCGATCTCGGGATGCGCCATAGATCTAAATTAGCGAGCCGCCCGACGATTCAGTATCCGCCTTTCAGTATACGTGTACTGGTGGGATAATTACCACTAGAAAAGCACGGTTTACCGGCGAGTTCAGGTCGGGAAAGCCTTATTCCGATCGGAGTTTCTTCTAAAGGGTGCTCGGAGTCGCTGAGGATTATCGATCAGGCGCAAGTGGGGATACTTTGGGGTTGGCTTTGCCCTCCCACGTAAAGCTGTACGTTTGGTCCTTACGAACATTGTTGACCAGCGCAGGGCGGAAACAGGCGACACATGTGCCTCCCCTATGTCTAACGCTCGGATAGACGAGACCTAGTGACCCAGCTTCGAGAAGGCGCTCGCCCAATGCTTGCGACGCGACGTAACTGCCGGGGTTCAAGGCAGATTCAAATCTCGCGGAATGGCGGAGGTCGTGGAAATTGCTGCTGAAGTCCGCGAGGTAGTCGTCGTAGGTAACGGTGTCATAGAACCGGCCGATCTCGGCATATTCAATCGATTTGTGAAAGGCTATTTCTGCTTGCGAGGTTTTCAACGCGAATGCCGCGTACCAGGCTCCCCGGTCTGGACCGTTAAAGCGAGACCCTAGCGGGTGAGCGTGTGTAAACGAGGCATTGATGATTTTGAAATTAGGAACGCCGAACAGAAGCTCGCTGCTGCCGATGCCGGGCAGCAGGCCATTTTCGGCCCAAAATCGCTCGTTAGTGGCATGATCCAGCTCGAACAGTTCCTGCAAGTGACTGTCATCATCGGCGATCCTCAAAAGAACGCTCCCTGGGCTGTATTTGGAGGGAATTAGACGGTGAGTGTCGTATTGACGGACTAGACTGAGCGGGGGCGAGTCGCTGGACTCTGTCACAACCCGCCGCGCCGCGCATCGAGCAAACGGCGCACGATCTGCATGGCGGGAACGCCTCCGCGCGCCATGTAATGTAAAGGCGTTTGTCCGCCAAAAATCCGATTGCTGTTCGGGAGCCGAACCCACTCATCCGCCAGCTTTTGGCCATAGACTATGTTCAAAGCTTTGAAAATACCGATCAGGTAAGAGATTCTGGTCAGCACATCGGTATCGAGCACACGTTCGGGTTGCTTCTTCCAGGTGTAATAGGGACCGTTCGACAGGCCGCCCAGCAGAGTGCGCGCGTCCTCGTCGCGGATACCCCAGCAGTTCATCAGATTGAAGAATGCTTTTAGCGCTGACGGGCTTAAACGCTCACGTTCCGATCGCGATGTCAGATCGACAAAGGGAGCTGGATCGCGGCGTGTAGACGGGTAAGCTGCAATCAGTTGGGACAAGGTGTCTCCTGTTCAGGAGTTTAACTCATATCAAATCAGGAGCACAAGCTTTAATTGACATCCATGCCGCACATACCGCTTCCGCAGAAGTTCGTGCCGCACATGCCGCTTCCACACCCTCCGGAAGACGCAGGCTCGCTCTTCGACTTGCCGGCTTGCGCGGCAAAGGTGGAGTATCTGGTCGTAAGGTGATCCTGGCCGCAACCCGGACAGCGAACGGCTTCGGCGTCGGCCGTCCTTCGGACCAACTTCTCGAACTGGCTTCCACAGTCCTCACAGGCGTATTCAAAGATGGGCATACTTTCAAACTAGCAATATTCAGTTCCGAGCGGGATCCAAAAAAATCTGGCAGCTTAGCGGCCTCAGCTAGGATCTAAGTAGCGAGGGTCTCTATGCATCGTAGGTCGTTTCTCAAGCACGGGATAGGCATGGCGGCCGGCCTGGTATTTGCCGGCTCATTCGGCAGACTGGCTTTCGCTTTCGGTCAGATGGTAAAGCTGGTAGATTTCACCGATTCAGGAAAGCGCAAGGGAGTAGTAGACGTGGAAAGAGTCGAGAAGACCGACGCGGATTGGCAGAAGCAATTGACACCCGAGCAGTTCGAGGTAACGCGCAAAGCAGGCACGGAGCGAGCCTTCACGGGGAAGTATTGGAATAACCATGAGCACGGAGTATACCGGTGCATCTGCTGCGGGAACGCGCTGTTCTCTTCCGATACCAAGTTCGAGTCCGGAACGGGTTGGCCGAGTTTCTGGGCTCCCATCGCTAAGGAGAACGTCCAAGACCTGAAGGACTCGACATTTGGGATGACGCGAACCGAAGTTCGCTGCGCCAAATGCGAAGCACATCTCGGCCACGTTTTCGACGACGGTCCCCGGCCGACGGGTTTACGTTATTGCATGAACTCTGCCTCGCTTGATTTCGTGAAGAGCTGAGGTTCGAAGCTGTTGTTAACTCACACCCTTACTGGAAATATCAAGCTGTGGAAAGCTGAGGAATTGTCTTTCCTCCGAGATCCGCGCGACGTGATCGTGTATTTGCCTCCTGACTACAAGGAGAACGTCCACCGCCGATACCCGGTGCTTTATCTGCACGATGGCCAGAACCTATTCGATGCCGCGACTGCCTTTTGCGGGAATGAATGGGGGCTGGACGAAGTTGCCGAGGAGATGATCAACGCCCGGCAGATCGAGCCGATCATTATCGTGGGCGTTTACAACACGGGCCAGAAACGGATCGCGCGAGTATACTCCGGTCCGGGACCGGCGCGGCAACGGAGGGCGTGCTCGTTCCTATGGCAAGATGCTGGTGGAAGATCTCAAGCCATTCATAGACCGCGAATACCGAACCCTGCCCGACACGGTAAATACAGGGTTAGGCGGATCATCCCTCGGCGGATTGGTGACTCTTTATCTTGGGTTGCATTACCCGCACGTTTTCGGAAAGCTTATCGTCATGTCTCCTTCGCTTTGGTGGGCGAATCGGGCGATTCTCCGGGAAGTAAGAAAACTGCGCGAGAAATTGGATCCCAAAATCTGGCTCGACACGGGCACTTGCGAGGGACAGAATCCGGAGGACTGCCTTAGGAACACCGCGGATTTGAGGGACGCTCTAAGTTTGAAGGGCTGGCGGCTGGGAGAGGATCTCGCGTACGTCGAGGATGAGGGCGCCGGGCATGACGAGAAGGCCTGGGGCTTCCGCATGCGCGATGCACTCAAGTTTTTGTTTGGGATCGAAAACCGTCAGACTGCACAAACGTCCGATGTGGCAAGGCGCAGCAGAACGCGAAAACACTTCCTAGTATCAGAACCGCAAGCGGTTGATTCCGTAACGCAATGAACTGAGAGAACGAAGCGATGGTTGCCTGAGCGCCGAAACGCCGCGCGAATATGGTTTGCACGGGGAAAGCGAGTATAAGCAGGCAAGCCGATGCGGTCACGAACGGGGCCGTTCTCCGGCTCCGCCACAGGCAGACAAGTAGGGGTATGGAGAGCAGCAGGATTTGCGCATCGTAGTAGCGGTGATACGTAATGACAAGCGTGATCGCCGAGAAGAAAGCGGCATCGCGCCACATCGATATTTTTGCCGTTTCGGTCCGCTTATAGAGGAATGCGGCTACCAGGATGGCTGCGAAAATCCAAGTTACAAAATCGCAAGCGCGCCGGTTCGCGATTAAATAAGACAGAATCGTCTGTGTATTGAGGAGTTGCCAGGCGACGTGGCTGCTCGGAGTAGGATCGCTTTGACCTCCGACCTGGAAACTGACCGCCAGGTTGTGTTGCTCGCTTTGCCACCACTTCCAGGTATTGCCGTAATGCGAGACAATGGCGAGCCCGACTACCATCGCGATGCACAGAACAGAGAGGGCCACGAAGATGGACCTCCAACGCCTCCACAAAGCGAGCACGCAAAGACCGCAAATGGCGATCTGCGGCTTGAAACACATTGCGATTCCGAGAGGAACACCGCTGGTGATGGTCGATATTTTCCCGGCTGCGGCGCAGATGCACAACGCAACCAGACTAATCACAATTACCGCCGGGTTTCCGTCGTAGATGCCGACGTAAGTGGGTGAAAAGAGCAGGACCGCACTGGCCGCGAGTATCTTGTGCCGGCGAGACAAGCCGGTTCTCTCGAGTATGGCCAATACAGATAAGGCAAACAGGAGAACGGATAGCAAGCACCAAACGATGTTCGCCGGTGACCACGGCAAGCAGGCGACAAAGAATGCCCAAGGGAAGGCGGCCGGGAGATAAACGGACGGATTAATGTCCTGGTCCTGCTGCAGATCACTTGGAGCACCCGACCGAGCTAATTCGGTTTTGAGCGCCGCCGGGTCGTAAGGGTTCGCCCCGTGCATCCAGGATCGAGCCGCTGCGTAGACCGTCGAAAAGTCGCCTGTGGTTGAGTATCGAATCGCGCGGTAAGGGCCGCGCTCGATGAAGAACGCCAGACAGAGTAGAAAAACTATTCTCTTCACCACAGCCGTACGTTGAATGATCGCAGACACGACCTTCAAGTCACAGAATTGAATTACTGTTGTGAGACAGTTGACAAGACGGCCAGATGGAAGCGGGTGGCCCTGTCAGGGCCGAGAAGTTACTAACGTGTTACATGCGTTAGCGATGGAGCTTTCATTCTCAAACGATGCTTCGGAGAAAACTTTCTCGTCTTCTTTTAGGATCTATGCTTGCGTTGTGCGCAGGCCAAGTGCTGCGGGCACAAGAAACCGATAGCGGGCAAGAAAAGCAGCAGCCTCCTCCTAATCCTCCTCCTGTGGGCGGGAATGAACCAAGGCAGGAAGAGAACAAAGCTCCGGAACAGCCTGTGGAGAATGAACGCTGGAATCTGTTCTATCAGGCGACTTCAATTGGCCAGTATCACGGCACATTCCATTCTCCTTATTCGGACGCGTTCAGCTTGCAGGACTATCCGGAACGGGATGTATCGCTGACCACCACACTCTACTTCGGTCTTCGGCTTGACCAAAATACGCAGCTTTATTTCAATCCGGAGATTGCGGGGGGCCGCGGATTTAGCGGTGTAAACGGTTTGGCGAACTCTTCTAACGGCGAACTTCCGCGAGTGGCGAGTGCTACACCGAAACCTTATCTGGCACGTCTGTACGTTTCACACGATTTCGGATTTGGCGACCGCAAGGAGTCGTTTGAGAGCGAAGAGAATCAGCTTGCGGGCGAAAGGCCAATCGTACGTTACACGATCACTGTCGGGCGATTTACTCTAACAGACTTCTTCGATAACAATCGATACTCGCATGATCCGCGCACACAGTTCATCGGGTGGGCCGTCATGTACAACGGCGCCTGGGACTATCCGGCGGATGTGCGCGGATATACCTGGGGCTGGGTTCACGAATTTCACACGCAGAACTGGTCGTTTCGTTACGCGAGCGCCGCCATGCCGCGAGTGGCGAATGGGCTGCGTTTCGATCGAAGAATCCTAAGGGACCGTGGCGATGTATTTGAAGCCGAGTACCGCTATCTGGTGAGAAAACATCCAGGAGCTGTTCGGCTTACGCCTTACTTGAACCATGCCGATGCGGGCACGTATGCGGACGCGATACGGCAGTCGCAGCAAACCGGCGGAGTTCCTGATATTACTGCAAGCCGCCGGCCCGGCACCTTGAAATACGGTACAGGAGTTAATTTCGAGCAAGAGCTGACGAAGGACATAGGAGTGTTTAGCCGGCTGGGATGGAACGACGGCAAGACGGAGAGCTTTGCCTTCACCGCGATTGATCGGCTGGCAACCGGAGGCGTGTCGGTTACCGGAACGAGTTGGCGGCGGCCGGTCGATACAGTCGCAACAGAGTTAACGGTGAATGGATTGTCAGCAGTTCATTCACAATATCTGGCGCTTGGGGGCCACGACTTTCTGATCGGTGATGGTCGGTTGCGATATGGGCCGGAGACGATTTGGGAAAGTTATTACAGTGCGCGTCTGTTTCCCGGCTTCTTCGCGTCATTCGATCTCCAACATGTGGCGAATCCGGCTTACAACGAGGATCGCGGGCCCGTTTGGATTTCCTCGATACGACTTCATCTCGAGTTGGGAAAAGAATCATTTAGATCGCGCAACGGCAAATGACGTCGCGCGACTGTTAAGAAGAACTCAGGTTTGACCAGGATTTGAATAGTATTTACACGATTAACTTATCGAGTGTAATGGGCAGGTCGCGAATACGCTTTCCGGTCGCGTGAAAGACAGCATTTGCTACGGCAGCGGCGGCACCCGTGATCCCAATCTCGCCGATGCCCTTTGCGCCGATCGGATTGACGTGGTCGTCCTTTTCATCCACCCAAAGTGCATCGATTTGGCCGATATCGGCGTTCACGGGAACGTGATATTCGGCGAGGTTGTTGTTCACCCAGCGCCCGAGCCGCTCATCCATTTCGGCCTGCTCATGCAACGCCATGCTGATGCCCCACACCATACCGCCCATCAGTTGACTCCGCGCGGTTTTGGCGTTGAGAATTCTGCCTGCTCCGAAGCACCCAACCATCCGGGAAACCTTGATCATGCCCAAGCTAGCGTCGACGCGCACTTCGGCAAACTGTGCTCCGAAGGCATACATCGAATAGCGCTCCTTTTCAGGTCCCGGCTTGGCGTTTACTTGCGCTTCGACGTGAGCCTGCCCGCTGCGGGTTATTAACGCCTGAAACGTCTCACCCTTCGAGGGCGTAGTGCGCGAGAAAATACGGCCGCCCTCCAAGACGATGTCCTGCGCACTTACGTCGTGAAGGGGCGATTGGGCATCGCTCGTTGCCATTTGAACCAGCTTTTCCCGCAACGCTTCCGCAGCCAGGTAGACGGCCGACCCGGTGCTCGCTGCGGTCTGTGAACCGCCCGAAACGGGGGTCTCCGGCAGGATCGTGTCGCCCAAGCGAAATTTGACTTTGTTCGGAGGAACGCCAAACGACTGCGCCGCGATTTGGGTCATGATCGTGTAGGTTCCGGTCCCTACATCCTGGGTGCCGGCGTCGACGGAAAAAGTTCCGTCCGCGTTCAATCTCGCCGATGCGTTCGAAGCGCTGCGCTTGGTGGGGTAGACGGCTGTTGCCATGCCCCAGCCGACGAGCGCGTTTCCGTCCCGCATGGAGCGCGGCTCCAAGGGGCGGCGGCTCCAACCGAAGCGCTCCGCTCCCTGCTTGTAACACTCCCGCAGCGATTTGCTCGACCAGGGCTTTTTCTCTTCGGGATCGGACTCGGCATAGTTCTTCAGACGGAACTCGATCGGATCCATCTTCAGCGCGTAGGCCATCTCATCCATCGCGGCTTCCAGGCCATATGTACCCGGAGCTTCGCCGGGCGCGCGAGTAAAGGAAGGCGTTCCGATATCGGATCGAACCAGCCGGTGCGACGTACTGTTATTCGGCGATTCGTACAGCATCCGAGCCGGCAAACTTGCTGCCTCTACAAACTCATCGAAGGTTGAGGTGTGACAGAAGGTGTCATGCGAGAGCGCCGTAAGCGTTCCGTCACTCTTGGCGCCCGCCTTGATTGCCTGACGTGTTTGTGAACGGAAACCCAGCATGCCGAACATTTGCGGTCGGTCCACCGCAAGCTTTACAGGCCGATTAAGTTGTTTGGCGGCCATGGCCGTCAGAATTACATGGGACCAGACAGGTCCCTTGCTGCCGAAGCCTCCGCCCAAGTAGGGCGAGATCACGCGCACGTTTTCCGGCTTCAGACTGAACAAAGAGGCGACCCGTTTCTGATCGCTGAACACTCCTTGCGTGGCATCGTATAGCGTGAGATGATCCGGCGCATCCCAGACCGCAATCGTCGCGTGCGGCTCCATCGGATTGTGTACTTCGAAGGGTGTCCAATAGACATGGTCGATGCGGGCCTGTGCTGCGGTCATGCCCGCTTCCATATCGCCGCGATAACTTACCGAGGGGTCGCCACCACCTCCGGCCTTTGCAGGGGTGAATGTGCTGTTCAGGCGACTTTCGAGATCCACATTGTGGGGCTCGCTCTCATATTTGACACTTACCAGGCGCGCGCCTTCGCTTGCATTCTCGAAAGTATCGGCTACAACCAGGGCAACCGGCTGATTCGCGTACCGAACAATGTCGTCTTGCAAAACCTGCACGACCCGCCCGGTAGGCGGCGCTTTCGGCTGGGCCTTAAGGCTCTCGAGCTTCGGCGCATTCGCGTGCGTCATGACCAGCAGCACGCCGGTCGATTTTTCCGCCCGATTTGTCTCGATCGAAACGATGCGGCCTTTGGCAACCGTGCTCATCACCATCACGGCGTAAGCGGCATTTGGAACTTTCTGTTCGTATGCGTAGGGAGCTCGGCCTGTTACCTTCAGTCTTCCGTCGATGCGGTCGATCGGTTGTCCAATAATCTCTTCCATTGCGTTCGCTTCCGATCCTCTATGCAACGTTCGTGTTTAGCGCAGTCCGCACGGCGCGCACGATGCTGCGCTTCGCCAATTCGATCTTGAAAGCGTTGTGCTCGTAACCTTTGGCCCCTTGAAGTTCGGCTTCGGCCGCCGCACGCAGATTGTTCTCGTCGGGCTTTTTGCCTTTTAAGGCTTTTTCGGCTCGCTCGGCTCGCCAAGGCTTGTGCGCCACTCCGCCGAGAGCGATTCGCACCTCGCGCAGAGCGCCCTTTTCATCGACATCGGCAACCGCCGCGACAGAGACTAACGCGAAGGCGTAGGAATTTCGATCGCGGACCTTGAGGTAGTAAGAGCGCTTCGCAAATGGGACCGCCGGGATATCGATCGCCGTAATGAGTTCGCCCGGCTGCAGATTGGTATCGATCTGCGGCGTCTTTCCGGGCAGGCGATGAAATTCGGTCATGGGTATGGACCGCGCACCCTTTGGACCCTGCACCTGCACGATCGCGTCGAGAGCCGCGAGGGCTACACACATATCGCTAGGATGAGTGGCTATGCACTCAGAGCTTGCACCCAGGATCGCGTGAATCCGGTTATAGCCGGTCAGGGCCGCACAGCCGCTTCCGGGCACTCGCTTATTGCATTCGGCATAACTCGGATCATAGAAGTAGTAACAACGCGTCCGCTGCAGCGGATTGCCGCCCGTCGTCGCCATGTTCCGCAACTGCTGGGAGGCTCCCGCAAGAATGGCCTGACTTAGCACCGGGTAGCGGGTCCGTACCAGCTCATGATTCGCCACGCTCGTATTGGTCGCAAGCGCCCCGAGACGCACGCCCCCTTCATGCTCTTCGATGTGTGTAAGCGGCAGCCGATTGATGTTGACCAGATGCGCCGGTTGCTCAACACCCATCTTCATCAGATCGAGCAGATTGGTTCCGCCACCGATGAAATACGAGCCGCTCCCCTCTGCAACAGCCTGTATCGCTTCGTCTACCGTGTTGGGACGCGAGTATTGAAACGGTGTCATGCCTTTAACTCTCCGTGCGTTTGCCGAATCGCGGCCACGATACCGACGTAGGCTCCGCAACGGCAGATATTGCCGCTCATTCGTTCACGGATCTCATCATCGGTCAATTCGATCGGACCCATTTTGCCGAGATTCGCTGTCACCACGCTCGGCGCGCCGGCCTTGAACTCTTCTAACATCGCGACGGCCGAGCAGATCTGGCCCGGCGTGCAGTAGCCACACTGAAAACCATCATGCTCAATGAACGCCGCTTGCATGGGATGCAATTCGTTTCCTTGAGCCAAGCCCTCGATGGTTGTTATCTCGTGACCATCTTGCATTACAGCCAAGGTCATACAGGAGTTGATTCGTATGCCATTGACCAAAACGGTGCAGGCGCCGCACTGGCCGTGGTCGCAGCCCTTCTTAGTCCCGGTAAGCTGGAGATTTTCACGAAGTAGATCGAGCAGCGTTGTCCTGGCGATCTACCTGCAATTCATGCTTCTGATTGTTGATTGTCAAGGAGCATGAAAGCTTCCCCAGGGGTGGCCGCCCATTCTGGGTTGACTGCAGTGCAGCCGCAGGCATTGCTACCGTAGCGCCGCTGGCCACAGCCACTGCACCTACAAACTCGCGCCGGCTGACTGTCGAGCCCGCAGGTGAATTTTTATTGTCCTGTTCCATTCCGTCCCTCGAATCCGAGTGTACTGTGCGCAAAGCTACATAAGTCTAGATTCCGCAAAAAGCTCGCAAGTAACACGTCTGCCGTTTTCCATTTCGGAATTATGGAACGAGCACGGAACGGCTCTCGGCCTTTTCTTCCAATTTCCTGTGACTAGCCGAAGTCTTGGCAAACGAGCGCAGCACTTCGGCGACGCTCCAGGCTTGTGCGCAGCAACCACGAGCGGTGAACGGCGGCTCCGCATCGAAAATTTCGCTGATCGAGCCTACGCAGGCTTTTTTTAGTTCTTCTTTGAATCCCTGAAGAAATCCGCGAGCTGTATCGAGATCTCCGGGATACAATCGGAGCCACGCATCGATAAACGGTCCGATCAACCACGCCCAGACTGTTCCCTGATGGTAAGCAGCATCACGGGATCTGAGATCGCCGTCGTAGCACGGCTTGAAATCGCGTTCCCCAGGAGCAAGAGAACGCAATCCAACTGGAGTGAGCAATCGGCTCTTAACCGTGTCTAGGACCGGCTTCCACTTCGCCGGATCCAGAATCGGATAGTCCAAGGAAATTGCGAAGACCTGGTTTGGGCGGCAGCTACTGTCCTTCTTGTTGCCGCTTTCCGCGTCGATTACGTCGTAGAGATAGCCGCCTTTTTCGTACCAGAACTTCTCGTTGAACGATCGATAGGCCTTCTCGGCGTGATCCGCCAACCCTTTGGCTTCCTCCGTGCGTTTGGCCTCACGCAGCCACATTTCGAGAAGACGTAGGGCGTTGTACCAGAGCGCGTTGATCTCGACTGCTTTGCCGCGGCGCGGAGTAACCACCCAGTCATCTACCTTCGCGTCCATCCACGTGAGCTGATATCCGGGAGCTCCTTGGATCAGAAGCCCGTCCGAGTGATCGACATGGATATTGAATCGGGTACCCGCCAAATGGTGCCTCACAATATCCAGCAAATGGGGCAACAGCTGCTTCATCAGGTGTTTGTCGTTTGTCTGTTCGTAGTAGCGAGCGACCGCATGAAAGAACCAGAGTGTTGCATCGGCTGTGTGATACAAACCGCTGTTCTTGCCTTCGGGGAACATGTTGGGGATTAGGCCGTCGCGAATGTAATGAGCAAACGTGCGTAGGATGTAGCTGGCCTCGACCTCTCGCCCGGTCGTCAACGTCAATCCTTCGAGACTGATCATGGTGTCGCGGCCCCAATCCGTGAACCAGTGGTATCCCGCAATAACAGAGCGAATTTCGTCTCCGGCTGCCCTCGCGCGGACGGTATCTTCCTGCCTGCCCACGGGAGTAAACAGAAATTGGTCGGCGGCCCAAATTAACTCGTGGCATTCTTCTTCGTCACACTTCTCTATACGCGCCTCCAGCAGCATACGACGCTTGCGCTCGTGCTCCGCGTCCCATGCCTGAGCTGGAGTTAAAGCCGACATCACGTCCCAGCTTTCGGTAGAAGCGACAATGGTAGCTTCGTGGCCGACGTCGACTTTAATCGTCATGTAGCCTGGGCTCCAAAGATCGCCACGGTAGATGTAACCTCGGCTCCGCTCGACTTCATAGAGAACATCTTTTATCGTGAGCGGATCTAGGGATAGCGAGCCACCCTTGCCCAACAGCATCATGCGCAAAGGCGGCACATCTCCTGACGACTTCAGCTCATATCGATGGTCGGTAACTGTAAATGTGTAGGGTTTGAGCTTCGTGTTTACAGGCGCCTCATGCTGGCGCATGTTTACCGCCGGCCTGAGTTGCAAAGTCCTGGGCGGGCCCTTGGTGACGCGGTAACTGATATACGTCGTGTTCTGACCATGCGGGAGGCAGACGCGCTTCTCAATGGTGGTGCCTTCCACCTCATAAGTCCAGACCGGCAAGCCTGAATCCAGCCGGAAGCTGGTCAGATATTGAAACCCACTCGGGTACTCGTCCGCTTCGGTTTGAAGTCCGTTCAAGGGCACTGTTTGCCGGTTATCCAGAACGACCTGCTCCAAGAGGTCGTTGAGCATCATGGTTCGACCGAGGGGCGACGGTAAAGCAGCTATTAGATAGCCGTGGAAAACTCGCGTTAGTACACCATCTAAAGTGCCGGATGCGTAACCTCCCAAACCATTGGTGACAAGCCATTCGGTCTCGGCTAAATCTCTGCTCTGTTCTTCTGTAATCGGCGCGGTCGCCATGCGGGCGAATATTGTGCTCATTAAGAAATGTCTAAGAAAAACGTTATGCGATTGTTTTTGGATGAAGAACAACGGCAGCCTGGCCGGGTATTCTCCAGTTTTCTTTACTGTCCAGCGGGGCAGTTCCGCAGCCGCCGTAGCGGGGATCTTCCGATGACCACAAACTCTTCCAGCCTGTATCCGCAGGAGGCGCGAGCAGCGGTTCGGGCGACGGATTCAATTCCAGATCGATTCCCAGGTTAACTATCAGCAGCCGATCGCTTTCGAACTCCGGAGAGAAGTAACGAAGGACAAATGCGGATTCTGACAACACTGCGCCATCTAGCCCATATTCGCCTTGGCGGGACAAAATGGGGTCTTCGCGTCGAAGACGAAGCAAATCGCAATGAAGCGCATAGATTTCGCTATGCTTATCCACATCTGCGAAATCTAGTTTTGAACTGAGGAACGTATCTTCGGAACAGGGATCCTTGAAACATTTCTTAATATCCGGCAATCTCAGCGATCGCCACTGCTCCAAAAACTCCGTTCGGCCTTTTCGTATCAGCTTTGCGAGATCAGGTTTGTGATCGGCGAAAAATAAGAAAGGGCTCGAGGCAGCGAACTCTTGTCCCTGAAAAAGCATCGGCGTGCCTGGACCGAGCAGCGTCAAAGCAGTCAAGGCTTTCAGCACGCCCGGGGCGCTCAGTTCGTGAGCGCGCTGCCCCCTAGCCGAGTTTGCTACTTGGTCGTGGTTCTGGATGAAGGTGACCATCGCCGGCCGAGGCGATCCCAGGTTAGAACTACCACGCCTTTTCTTCTGCCATCGGTACCATTGACCCTGATACAGATAGCCGTACTTCATTGCCGAAACGAATTCTTGCGGGCGTCCCCGATAATCCGTATAGTAGGCGTCTGCCTTACCCGTCAATGCCACCATCGCCGAATGATGGTAATCATCGTTCCATAAAGCATCGAGACCATACCCGCCTCTCGCAATTGGCTTGAGGAGATTTGTATTCTGAGGCTCGTTCTCTCCGATTAACACAATCGGCCGGGGCCCCGCTGCTTTTCGGGCCGCTTCACCGATCTCGACGATGATACTCGGTTCTGAGTCGTCATGAATATCTTGTGTAGCGTCGAGACGCAACCCGTCCAGATGAAACTCGCGAATCCAGTAAGCGGCATTTTCACGAAAAAACTGCCTGACAGGACCGCTTTCCTTGCCGTCGAAATTAATGGCTTGGCCCCAATCTGTTTGATGCTTATCCGTCAGATAGTAGGGTGAGAAACTCGGAAGGTAATTCCCATCTGGACCGAGGTGGTTATAGACGACATCCAAAATCACTCCGATACCCAGATCATGCGCTTGATTTACAAATGCGCGCATATCGTCCGGAGTTCCGTAGATAGAAGCAGGTGCATAAGGCTGGACCCCGTCGTAACCCCAACCGAATTTGCCTGGAAAATCTGCTACGGGCATCACTTCGAGTAGGGTGATCCCGGTTTCGCGAAGATAATGGAGTTTCTCTCCCGCCGATTTCCACGTGCCGTGGGGAGTAAAGGTGCCCAGATGCATCTCGTACACGACCTGGCCGGCTAGTTTTACGCCGGACCATGAATTATCCGTCCAGCGGAAAGACATTGGGTCGATTACTTCCGAGAACCCATGCGGGCCATTCGGCTGAAAACGCGATGCAGGGTCGGGACAGGCATCCTTACCATTTAGTTGGTATTTATACCTGGCGCCGGCTTGGACGTCGTTTACAAAGAGCGAAAAATAACCGTGTTCTTCTTTTTCCATTGGCAGTGGAGTTTGATTCTCAACTGCGATGCTTACCGAGGTATGCTCGGGCGCCCAAACGCGGAAATGTGTTCCGCTACGATCAGTCTGGAGTTCGGCTCCAACGGGTATCGTCCGTGTAATCGGCTTGCTTGCTTCTCCGGCATAGCTGGGTGATTCGGATTTCGACATTACGGAATTGGGGAGCTCACATCATAGATACCTGGAACTTGCTCCCATTTCTTCGAACCCCAGTTATCATCGGGGCAGCTACTGCGCCTAGGATGCGGCGCCTTTACACCTAGTTTATCTTTCAAAGCCATTGCTCGATCTCTGGCAGTCATCAGTTCCGCATCTTTGCCGTCCAGCGGGGCAAAATGGTGGACCCACTTCTCCCGCCCTGCGATGGCAGATCAAATAAAAAGGGCCAAGCGGGAAACCGCTTGGCCCTTTTCGGTTGTTACTTAGTCGCCGTTTATTTGGGGCAGCCGAGCGCCTTGACCTGATCCTCAGGAAGAGGCTTGGCGTTCTTTACAGCTGGAGGCATGCTCTGGCTGCTGTGCGGTACCAGGTAGACTTCCACGCGACGATTCTTGTCGGCTTCGGTCGTTTGCGATCCGCGGCGTTCCTTCACGTTCGAAGTTCCGCAGAGGCCTGGCTTGGTCTCCGACGTCTGGTCTGTACCAACCCAATCCACCTTAATGCGCGATGGATCGACCTTGGCGCAGGTACCGGTTCCACCACTCAGGACGGCGGCGGCGTTGAGTACGCGTTGCTCGTCGAGGGCGGTTGCGGCTGCTGCTGCCCGACGACCTCTCCGGCCACGAGCTGCAGGTGCGTTAGCTGACTCATCGGTGTCGCGATGACCAACCAGGACGATGTCATAGTCGCCGCTGGACACCTTCGGAGCAGCGTCATCGATGAGGACGCGCTTACCGCAGTTGTTCACGCGGGCGTTGTTCTTGGCGAAGATCACGTCGTCGAGACGGACGAACTGCGGTGGGCAGTTGACCGTGATCGTGGTGTTCTGAGAAGCAGTTTGGCCTTGCTCGTCAGTTACGGTCACAGTGGCCGTTACTGTCTTGCTCTGACCTTGTGCTCCGCCTTCGAAGTTAAGGCTCGTGGCGTCGAACGTTGCATTAGCGGCACTGTCGTTGGTGACGCTGCCTTCGCTGACGGTCCACTTATAGGTCAAGTTGCCGCCGCAAGCAGAGGCTTGAGCAGTCGCGGTCAGGTTCGCAGTATGCGTGCCGGTCGTGTTAGCAGCGCAAGTGAGTGTTGTCGGATCGGCCGCAACATTGCTGATAGTCGGAGGCTGAGCGGTAACGGTAATCGTCGCCGTCGCGGTGACCGGAGCAACCGGCGCCGGAGCAGGAGGCTGAACCCAGCAACGAACAGGGAACTTCTTGGGCCGTTCCATCGGAGCCGGCGGAGGAGTCTTGTCTGTCACTGTGAGCTGGACATTCGAGCTGCCGGTGTTGTTCGGCGTGAACGTGAAATCGGGACTATCGCTACCCTGCGCTTGACCGTTCACCGTCCAGGCAAAGCTTAGAGTGCGATTGGCAGGAGCACCGGCCAGGGTCGCGTGTAGAGTAACAGGCTTGCCGGGGCAAATGGTCCCTTCCGCACCGGAGATAGTCGGAGTCGGCAGCGGAGCAGGAGCAGGAGGCGCGGGCGGCATCTCCGGACATTTAGTCGTTCCGGCGTACCAAACTAACCCGAGTGTTCCCTGAAACCCGTTGAGCTTGTCGTGAGCTGGGATATAGATTCCGCCATTCGGATAATTCGCCAAACCGTAAGTCGGATTGCGCGACCAGAAACCGCGACCGTCGATGCGTAGGCCGAAGTGATCGGTTAAATGCCACTTAACACCGCCGCCGTAGTTCAAGCCGACCTGCAGGTTATCGTTCAGATTGCCGGAGTTATATAAAGCAACGTTAGTTGCGGAACGGGCAATCGCTTTAGCATTGTCCGTCGGAGTGAACTGGATACCGTTTACGCCAACAGTGACATATGGCTGAAACTTAGACCCTCTGGGCTTCAGGTTAAGTATCGGATTCAAGCCGAAGAAAAAATTACGAGCCCCAAAGCTGTAAGTGGGTAAGGCAGCTCCAGTGGTCGGATTCAGACCGCTCGATTGCCGAAACTCGACATTTGCCACATCGTAATCAGCCCACAGCTCGATACCGAGATATGCAGCCGGGTTATAAGTCAAGCGTAGACCGCCCAGGCCGCCATCGACAAGCTTGGTTGTCAGGCCCCGCATGACTTGTCCGTAGGTGCTAATGCCACCAAAGGGATCAATTTCCACCAAGTCAGGATATTGATCCTGTCCGTTCGCTACGGACTTTGCAGTCTTGGTCGACGTAGTTGCTGTGCTACTTGTATTCTGGCTGTCCTGCGCAAAGGCAGATGTGCCGAGGCACATTGCGGCGCATAAAACAGCCGAACTTATCGGCTTAATTCCGAGCCGAGTTTTCATCCTTCTCCTCCAAACGAGAGTGTACCCACAAGATTGTACCCCACCACTAATAGTGTCAGTTAGATAGGGCAAGTAAAGTCAAGATCCGTTTCATCTGTTAAACGGAATTAATCCAGGCAAAAATACCGATCAATACTTTTGCCAGGAGGCTTAGATTATTTCGGACAGCCCAGCGCTTTGACCTCGCCTTCCGGTAGGGGTTTGGCGTTCTTTACCGCTGGGGGCATCGCCTGGCTGTTTTTAGGTACGAGATAAACTTCCACCCGACGATCTTGATCAGCTTGCGACACGCGAGAACCGCTTCGCTCCTTGGTTGCAGGAAGCGTTGAAGTTCCGCATAAACCGGGATCTGGGGCCGACGTAGAATCAGTTCCGACCCAATCGATCTTTACCTGAGACAAATCGAGGTTGGCACAAGTACCGTGCCCGCCTATTAACACCGCAGCTGCGTTCAATGCCCGCTGCTCATCGAGAGCGCGATGCGCCGAAGCGCTTCTGGCCCGTCTGCCGCGACGCGATTCCGCGCCGGCGTTGCTATTTTCATCCGGGGCTCTGTGCCCGACAAGGACCACGTCGTAAGTCGTTCCGGCTTGTGGAGCGGCCTGATCGATCAATACGCGTTTTCCACAGTTATTTACCCGCGCGTTGTTCTTTGAGAACACCACATCCGGTAACCGTTTGAACTGAGGCGGGCAGGTCACTGTTACAGTAGTCTGGCCTGAAGCCGACTGGCCGGTCTCGTCGGTGGCGGTCAGCGTTGCCGTGATCGTCTTGCTTTGGCCCTGGCCACCGCTTTCGAAATTCAACGAGGAAGCATCGAAGCTGGCATTGGACGCGCTATCGTTGGTCACACTGCCTTCACTTACGGTCCATTTGTAACTCAGATTTCCGCCACAGGCCGATCCCGTTGCCTGACCGGCAAGAGTCGCCGTATGGGTTCCATTTGTATTGGCTGAGCAAGTAAGTGTGGTCGGGTTGGCCGTAACACTTGAGATTTGTGGCTTAGCGTACTCTTGAACAGCAAGCGTAGTCGGGCCCGCTGTAACCGTACGCGACGGATTAGTCGAATCCGTAATGACCACCTCAACTTTGAAATCGCCCGCATTATTGGGCGTAAAGGTAAAGTCGGGACCGGTACCGGTCTGAGCCGTGCCGTTCAGCTTCCAGGTGTATGTAAGCGAGTGCCCGCTGGGGTCACTTGCTGTGGAATGAAGAGTAATCGCCTTGCCCTGACATAGCGTACCGCCGGGCCCGGTAATTTCACCCGCGCTCAAGGGGGCGGGAGGCGGCGGAGGCGGTGCAGGCGCAGCAATATACGGCTTCTTTACGTAAACAACCAAACCCAGCGTAGCCTGCACACCGTTAATTTTGTACTTGCCGGGGATATAGATACCGCCGGTCGGGTAACTTGGCAGGCTGAAGGTCGGATTTCGCGACCAGAACCCCCGCACATCAAAACGTAAGCCGAGATGCTCGCTGAGGTGGAATTTGACCCCGCCTCCGTAATTGAGAGCGGCTTGCAGATTATCGTTCAGGCTAGCGGAATGAAATACAGCATCTACCGAGGGAGTGCGCGCATATGCTTCCGCCTTGTTGGTAGGAGTAAACTCGGCGCCTCCTCCGCCAATGGTTAAATACGGCTGAAAACGGGAGCCCCGCGGAGTGAAGTTATACACTACGTTGAGCGCAGGATAATAAGTTTGTTGGCCAAAGGTATAGCTGGGTAGGCCGGGAGCAATTGGTGTAACCAGCCTGACATTATTTACTAGGAAGTTATAAGAGAGCTCTAGTCCAATGTGTTGGGTAGCGTTCCACGTGAGACGACCGCCCACTGTACCGCCCGTAACCAATTTCTCGCCTAAACCGCGATTGACCTGACCGAACAGACTGACACCACCAAACGGGTCGAGTTCGATGATGTCCGGGTACTCATCGGCTGTGCTGACTTTTGCGCTATCGCTCGCGGTGTTGTTAAATTGCTTACCCTGACCGAACGCCGTAGCGCACATTCCGAGCGTGAATGTAAGGGCATACACTACCGGCCTGAGGCAGAGCCGAGTCCTCATCCCCTTCTCCTCCAACCAGACTTTGTAAGCAACGCCAAGAATTGATCTTAGCGGATCACACGCCCATCACGGAAGAGAATTCCGAGGTCGCCCGTAATTCCATATAGCCGCCCGGACTCGACGTCCGGCTGCCACAGCTGGCGAATTCGAAGCGATGGGATGGCAGTCGGCACCTCTTTCCAAGCGGCTCCAGAATCGGTCGTTCGATAAAGTCGGCCATATTCTATGGCGTATGCCACACGGTCTTCGGTTGTGAAAAGAACGGAACTGACGGTAGATGCGGGTATGCCCCCGAGATTCGCGTACCAAGTAGCTCCGCCATCGGGGGAAGAATAGAGGCCTAGCCGGGTTGCGGCAAGAAGAATTGTGCTCTTTCCACCTGGGATAGCGATTTGGTTTACGTCAGAAGCTGGAAGAGGGAATGGCAGGTTTTCCCAGTGATCGCCACAGTCTTTGGAGACAAATAACCCACCGGCGGCACGAGCGATCATTTGGCCGCTGGCGTCGGAGGCAAAATAGACGGAGCTCACGGCGGGAGAGCCGGGAATAGCCGTCATGGTCCAGCGTTCCCCGGCATCGGTGCTCTTCAGTAAACCGAGATCCGTAGCGGCGAACACTACATCTTGCGCGCCGCTTTTGAAGGAGTAAAGCGCGCTAATCTCCGAAGGCGAAACTTCACGGATCTTCACCGCTGGTTTAGCCGGACGCGAAGCACGGGCTCGAGTTACAGGCCGTTTTGCCCCGGGTCGAGAGCTAGCGGCAGGCGCAGTCTTTTGAGAACTGGTAGCAGGCGGGGGTGTTTCGATGAGCCGCACCGGCAGAGGTTTCCAGACATTTCCGCCGTCCGTCGACTTGTACATCTGATGCGGGCTGGCCCCCAACAAAAGGTTAGCTTGGCTCGGCAAACCAGAGATGGCTTTGAGATGCACGCCACCGAGTCCGCGGACATCTTGTAAGCGAGCCCAGGTTTCGCCACGATCGGTGCTCGAGAAGATGCCGCTGGTCTCCCCTTCCTGGGTTTCGATCGCGAAAAGCTTGTTGCCAGCGCGAGTAACAGCGGAGATGGTGCGATCCACAAACCCGTGGTTAGCAAGCTTCACGATCTCACCGCCGTTTTCGCTCTTTCCGACACCCTCGTACTCGAGGGCTAGGTACATACTGCCCGGCTTAGAGGGGTCGAACGCGAGAGCGTTCACCTGCATATCGGTGAAATTCTTCCAGGTGATTCCGTGATTAATCGATTTGAACAGGCCGGTCGTGGTGCCGGCAAATATAGTGCTAGCGGTAGAGGGATCCTCGCGAATGACATGCGTGCGCCGCGAAGTATTGGGTATGCCCATTAGTTTCTTCCACTCGTCACCGCGAGAATCGCTCGAGTAAATGCCGCTACATGCGCTTGCGAGAATGGAAGCCGGGTCGGCCGGGTCGACGTAGATCGAAAACACATCGGAATCGTCGATCATTCCTGTATGAATAGATTGCCAGTTCTTGCCCCGATCAACAGACTTCCATGGCAGGTGAGTAGTTCCGGCGTAGATAATGTCCGGGTTCTTGGTGTCGATTGCCACGGCAGTGATGCCTTGCATTTCGAGGTTTTCCGGGTCCGAGATGCGCTTCCAACTCTTGCCGGAGTCTTCACTCAGCCAAACGCCTTGCAGCGTGCCCGCTACAAATTGTGACGGATTGCTGGCGGAAGCCGTCAGGGCGCGTACGCCGAATTTGCTGATGGGCTTAACGGACTGCCAGGTCTTTCCGGTATCGTGACTCTCGAAGAGACCGCCGTCTTCTGCCGAGATCATCCCGGCGAGATAATGAGTGGAGTCGGCCGGATCGACCAGTAACGAAGTAACTTCGCTCAGGTTTCGCTTCGGAAAATTGAGCATCGTCCAGTTTTGTCCGCCATCCTCGCTACGAAACAGAAGCGAGTTCATGCCCCCGGCAAGTACCACCTCGGATTTTTGGGGGTCTACCGCCACGCTGCGGGCCGTTCCACCGAAGGGCCCGGTTATCGTCCAATCGTCGCCGGACTCTGGCGCGGACCAAGCGCCGACGGCCATGGTCAGCAGGACAGCTCCGAAGGCTATCGCCCCGAGCAGCGGTCGAATCATTTTTCGAGACATCTGTTTTAGCAACTATTGTCTATTGTGGACGAAGTGGAGTGATGATCTTAGCTCAGGTTTTGTAAATTTGGCTGCGGGCCTGAGAATTACCAGCTAAGCCGGGCCTAAGCTTGCCGAATCCGGGCGGAAAGAAACAATGCGCTGAAGTGCGGTTTAAAGCAAAATAAAGGTTATGACGATTGAGCTAACGAAAGAGCAACAGCAAATGATCGATTTCGCGGTCGCTTCCGGCGCTTACCGTAACTCCGATGACGTGATCAATGCGGCACTCGCCATGCTCTACGAAGATGTTGAAGACGCTACGGTTTCAGACTCACGGGCGGGGGAACCGCGCTTCAGTCTAGACGAGGTTGAAGCGGAGCTCCGCGCTCTTGGCAAGATTAAGTGAAGTCGTACGAAATTACCTTCGCCGCCTCGGCGAAACGGGAGTTTCGTGATTTGACTCCGGAAACGATCGAGCGCATCCGTCCCAGATACGCGAGCTTGCTAATGACCCACGGCCCCAAGGCTGCAAAAACTCCATGGAAATAGGGGCAGTTGGAGAATCCGCATTGGCGATTATCGAGTGATCTATACGATCAACGATGCCACAGAGCCATCGATATAACGCGAATCGCGCACCGGCGGCAGGTTTACCAGTAACGGTCACGAAAGGTGCTTTCGCCGACGCGGCGTTCCATTCATAAGCAAGCCAGTCTTGGATGGCGGCGGATACTGCCCCTTTACGGTCATTTGCCTCTGGCGGACGGGTTCGGTATCCTAAATATGTACTTTTAAAAGATCAGGTCAGTTAAGGTTAATGGCAAACACAGTTTCATCGTTGAAGCGGGTTCGGATTGCGGAGCGCCGGACAGTAATCAATCGCATGCGCAAGTCTCGTCTCCGGCACCAAATTCGCTCGATGCGGCGTTTGCTGGATCAAAAGGATGCCTCAGGCGCGAGCAAGATGCTCCCCGCAACTTTCTCGCTAGTTGATCGTGCCGCAAAATGGGGCATTATCAAGAAGAATACGGCTGCCCGGTATAAGAGCAGGCTGACGCTGCGTGTCAGCAAACTCGCCGCCGCTTAAGTTTCCAGCCCGTTCCGCTCAAACTCTCCTTCAACTCAATCATTCCCTTCTTGTTAGACTGGCTGGCATGATCGGCAGCCGCAGGCGCGCGCAATGTGGGTACGCCCTACTTCTGTCTCTCCTCGCGGTTGTTGCCGGCTTTTCGGCGCACGCCAAGGAGGCGATCCGGGCCAAACACGGGATGGTCGTGGCGCAAGAGCCTCTCGCGGCCGATGTGGGTTTGTCGGTCCTCCAGAACGGCGGCAATGCCGTCGATGCGGCAGTCGCGGTCGGCTTCGCCCTGGCTGTTACCCATCCTTCCGCAGGGAATTTGGGCGGCGGCGGCTTTATGCTGGTCCGCATGGCCAACGGCCGAACCACCTTTCTCGATTTCCGCGAGTGTGCCCCGCAGAAAGCCAATCACGACATGTACATCGGTCCGGACGGCAAGGCCACATCGGACAGCATTTATGGCTGGAGATCTTCCGGGGTGCCGGGATCCGTTGCTGGGTTCGCAAGTGCAGCCAAGGAGTTCGGCAGCAAACCTTGGTCTCAGCTCTTAGCGCCGGCTATTAAACTCGCGCGCGACGGATTCGTAGTCGACCGGACTCTTGAAAAATCCCTCACCAGCGAGAAATCGCTTAACACCGATCCGGAATCCAAGAGGATCTTCCTTCGGAACGGCAACCCGTACCAGGCCGGCGAGACGTTTCGGCAGCCGGAGCTCGCCAACACGTTGGAGCGAATTGCGAAAAGCGGTTCGAAAGAGTTTTACACAGGCGAAACGGCGACACGCCTTGCCGCCGCCATGGCAGCGCACGGCGGTCTTGTCACGGAAGACGATCTGAAGGCGTATCGTGTGGCCGAACGCAAACCGCTGACGGGTGACTACAAAGAATTTCAGATCATCACCGCCCCTCCGCCGAGCGCGGGTGGAGTCGGCTTACTGCAGATACTCGGCATCCTGAAGGGTACCGATTACGAGTCCGATGGGCCGGACTCGCCCAAAGCCGTTCACTATGAAGCGGAAGCCATGCGCCGGTTTTACGCCGATCGCAGCGAGTACCTCGGCGACTCCGATTTCTACAATGTTCCGCTGAAGCCGCTTCTCGATCCGGTCTATTTGGCTGGCCGACGCAGAACCATCGACCCTGATAATGCCACACCAAGTGAAATGGTAGGTCCAGGACTTCCGAAGGCGGAAGTCGCGCACTTTTCAGCGCACGAAAGCAACCAGACAACTCACTTCAACGTGGTCGATGAAAGGGGAAATGCGGTCGCTGTCACCTACACGCTGAACAACTCTTACGGAAACGGGATCACCGCACCGGGGCTTGGATTTCTGCTGAATGATGAGATGGATGATTTCGTAGCTAAGCCGGGCGAGCCGAATATGTTCGGCATGGTGGGAGGTGAAGCTAATGCCATCGAGCCAGGAAAACGGCCGCTCTCGTCGATGACGCCGACAATCGTCACCAAAAACGGCAAACTTCTAATGGTAGTCGGCGCACCAGGCGGGTCGCGCATTACGACTGGGGTAACGGAAGTAATCCTGGACGTGCTCGATTTTCATATGAACGCGCAACAAGCCGTAGACCTGCCGAGATTTCACGAGCAGTGGAAACCGGATATCCTCTATCTGCAGAAAGGTTTTCCCGAGCAAACCGCCGAGACTCTGAAGAAAATGGGCTACTCGATCAAGCCGGTCGACGGTGTCGCGCGAGTGGAAGCTATCGTAGTTGACGGCGGAGTCCTTGAAGGCGGCACCGAGTCTCGTTTGAACGGCAAAGTTGCGGGCTACTGATTCCCGCTGCTTACGGCGATTGAGCCCGGAACACCTTGCTTCCGGCAAGAATTTACTAACCAACAGACTTACATGCAGGAACTGCTATCCACCCATTTGTTTGTCAGACATCGTTTAACTACGATCTGGCTGGAACGCGTTTGGGACGCCGGCTTCCCGGCCGTAGAGATTTTTTGTGCACGTCAGCATATCGACTACCGGGACAAGGCACAGATCGCCGAGTTGGGGCACTGGTTTCGCGACTCGGAGTTAAAGCTGCATTCTCTGCACGCTCCGATGTACACGGACGATGTCTGGGGGCGATCCGGCCCTCACGCGGTCATCAATATCACCGAGGTAACAAAAGCAAAGCGGATCGCGATGGTGGATGAAATTAAACGCGCTATCGAAATAGCCGAAACCGTTCCGTTTCGTTACCTGATCCAACACATCGGCGTGCAGGGCGAGGAGTATGAGGAACGCAAACTGGATTCCGCTTTTTCATCCCTAGAAGAGCTCAAGGTCTTTGCGGGCCAACGCGGAGTCGAGATCCTGCTTGAAAATACTCCGAATGCACTCTCGTCTGGAGAGCGGCTGAATCATTTTCTTGAGCTGACGCACTTGAAACTAAACTACTGCTTCGATATCGGACACGCTCACATGAAGGCCGACATTGCCGGCGAATTTGAGGCGATGAAAAACCGCATCCGGTCCACTCACCTGCATGACAATAACGGAAAAGAAGACTCGCATCTGTATCCCGCGCAAGGAACTATAAATTGGCAGGAGGCAATGCGACTGCTTGGCTCACGTCCGGACCAGTATCCGCTGTTGTTGGAGCTGAAAGAAGTTCCGAACATGGAGCTGCCTATAAAAGAAGCGAAGAGCAGTCTTGATCGAGTTACGAAATACTTAAGCGAACATGAGCGGTGAATCCCAAATAGTCACGTCACGGCTTCCAGCTGCGGCAAAGATTCGCATCAGCGACGCTCGCGAGCATCAGGGTGAGTTAGTCACGATACAAGGCTGGCTCTATAATCTGCGAAAGTCCGGCAAGATTGTGTTCCCGATCATTCGCGATGGCAGCGGCATGATGCAATGCGTTGCGGTAAAGAGCAATCTTCCGGAAGCTTTGTTCGAGACTCTGAAGAGCCTGACCCAAGAAAGCTCGGTGGAGATCACCGGCACAGTGCGCGCGGAGCCTCGAGCTATGGGCGGCTACGAAATGGATGTGACGGACGCAAAGGTGATCCAGCGCGTGAGCGAGGAGCGTCCTTATCCGATCACGCCGAAAGAACATGGCGTCGATTTCCTCATGGATCATCGCCATCTCTGGCTGCGCAGCCGGCGTCAACATGCGGCCATTCGCGTCCGCCACGAAGTTATAAAGGGCATTCGCGACTACTTCGATTCGCATGGGTTCACGCTGGTGGACACACCGATTTTTACGCCAGCCGCTTGCGAAGGCACTACAACGCTGTTCGAAGTGGATTATTTCGAAGACGAAAAAGTTTACCTGACGCAATCGGGGCAGCTCTACAACGAAGCTAACGTGATGTCGTTCGGCAAGGTGTATTGCTTCGGCCCGACGTTTCGCGCGGAGAAGTCGAAGACACGCCGGCATTTGACCGAGTTCTGGATGGTCGAACCCGAGATGGCTTACGCCGATCTCGAAGAAGTGAAGCGTGTGGCGGAAGAGCTGGTCGTTTCGCTGATCGGACGTGTACTTGAAAACCGGCGAGAAGAGCTCAAAGTGCTCGAACGGGATACCGCGAAGCTCGAAGCGGTCGCCGCGCCCTTTCCGCGAATGAGCTATGACGAAGCCGTGAAAGTTCTGCAGTCGAAAGGAAGCGAGATCCAGTGGGGTGGCGATTTCGGGAACACCGATGAAACCCTGCTCACGGAGGACTTCAGCAGTCCCGTGATCGTGGATCGCTATCCGACGGCCATCAAGGCGTTCTACTTCCAGCCTGATGAACAACGGCCTGAGGTGGCGTTGGGCGTAGACTTCATCGCTCCGGAAGGCTACGGCGAAATTATCGGAGGCGGACAGCGAATTCACGATTTAGCGCTTCTCGAGAAACGGCTGGCCGAACACAACCTGCCGCCCGAAGCGTTTGAGTGGTATCTCGACTTGCGGCGGTATGGCTCCGTTCCGCACGGCGGTTTCGGCATGGGCGTCGAGAGATTCGTCGCATGGATGTGCGGCTTGGAGCATGTTCGCGAGACCATTCCTTATCCGCGCATGCTCTACCGTACACGGCCGTAGTAGCGCGCCAAATGCGGCATTCACAGATTACGATTCTAGGAGCGCCGTTAGACCTGGGGGCGAGCCGGCGTGGCGTCGACATGGGTCCGTCCGCGCTGCGCCTTGCCTGTCTGAACACAAAGCTGGAGTCGCTCGGCTACCAGGTAGAAGATCTCGGCAATGTGCCGGTTGCGCAGCAGGAGAGCACGCCCACGGGGCGCGCCAACGCGAAATACCTGCCCGAGATAGCCCAGACGTGCGCTTCGCTGGCAGCGGCGGTTGAGCAAATCATCACTGCGGATAAGTTTCCACTCGTGCTCGGAGGCGACCATTCGGTTGCGACGGGAACCGTTGCCGGCGTGGCTCAGGCGTATCGAAAACGCGATCAGCAGGTCGGCCTCATTTGGATCGACGCGCACTCGGACATGAACACACCGGAGACGAGTCCCAGCGGAAATATACACGGTATGCCGCTTGCTTGCTGCATTGGCCAAGGTCCGCCCGAGCTGACTGGGATCTTCGGATATTCTCCGAAGGTTCAAGCGCGAAACGTGGTGCTGATAGGGTTGCGCGATGTAGATATCACCGAACGAGGGATGGTCCGAAATTCCGGTGTGAGAGCTTTCACGATGCGCGACATCGATGAGCGCGGCTTGCGTAGCGTCATGAAGGAAGCAATCAGGATTGCGTCCGACGGAACGGAAGGATTTCATCTATCACTCGATATGGATGTTCTCGATCCTGACGAAGCTCCCGGCGTTGGAACACCTGTGCGCGGCGGGATCACATATCGTGAGGCACATCTTGCAATGGAGACAATCTGCGACTGCAGCCGAATGGTTTCAATGGAAGTCGTCGAGGTGAATCCTGTGCTAGATGACGCCAACCGTACCGCGCTGTTGGGTGTCGAGCTGGTGATGTCCGCAATGGGTAAGAAGATTTTGTAGCTTGAAGCCGTAAGGGACAATTGAAGTTTACGAACGGAACTCACCAATGAACGAACAGCAGAGAATGGCTCTACCCCTGGCGGAAAGCGATCCCGAAGTCTTTGATGCCATACAGCACGAAGTGGAACGCCAGGATACAGGTCTGGAGCTGATTGCCAGCGAGAATTTTACTTCGGAAGCAGTGCTCGAGGCCACCGCGAGTGTATTTACGAACAAATATGCGGAGGGCTATCCAGGCAAGCGTTACTACGGCGGCTGTGAGTTTGCCGATGTCGTCGAAAATCTCGCCCGTGAGCGTGCCAAAGCTTTGTTCAAAGCGGAGTTCGTAAATGTTCAACCGCATTCCGGTTCTCAGGCGAACGAAGCAGCGTATGCGGCTGTTTTGCAAGTGGGCGACACCATCCTGGGGATGAACTTGGCCCACGGTGGCCACCTGACGCATGGTCATCCCTTAAACTTTTCAGGCAAGCTCTACAAAGTTGTGGCTTACGGTGTTCGACGTGACGACGAACTGATCGACTACGAGGAAGTCGAGCGCCTCGCACACGAACACAAGCCGAAGATGATCATTGCGGGCGCAAGTGCGTACTCTCGCGTGATCGATTTTGCGCGATTCCGCCAAATCGCCGATGCTGTAGGCGCTGTGTTCGTCGTCGATATGGCACATTACTCCGGGTTGATTGCCGCTGGCGTGTACCCAAACCCTTGCGAGCACGCGGACATTGTTACTTCAACCACGCACAAGACCCTGCGAGGCCCGCGATCCGGCATGATATTGGCGAAGGAGAAGTTTGGCCCGGCGATCGATAAAGCAGTCTTTCCAGGAGCGCAGGGCGGCCCCTTAGTGCACGTCATCGCAGCCAAAGCTGTGTGCTTTCGTGAAGCAGCGACCACGGACTTCGTCCGATACCAGAATCAGGTTTTACAAAACGCTCGCTCGCTCGCGAACTCACTTCAGGCAGAGGGCTTCCGGATCGTGAGCGGCGGGACCGATTCGCACATGTTCCTGATGGACGTTTTCGCAAAGGGACTCAAGGGCAAAGAAGCAGAAAAAGCGCTCGATCAGGCCCACATCACGGTAAACAAAAACGCCATTCCCTTCGACGTCAATCCTCCCCTGAATCCGAGCGGTATCCGCCTCGGTAGTCCCGCTGTGACCACGCGAGGCTTCGGCGAAAAAGAAATGCATGAAGTCGGGCATCTCATTGCACAGGTTCTAGCAGACGTCAAAACAGAAGCAACCATCGCAAAGGCGCGCCGCGGGGTGCAAGAGTTGTCACGGCGCTTCCCGCTCTATAATTGGAAACGCCAAGCGGCGACAGTCTGACTCAGTTCGACGGCAGTCGAACAACGTTCAGCCAGAACTCTTCAACCGAACGAACTTTGCGCATAAATTCTTCCATTTCGATTGGCTTCGTGAGGTAACAATTCGCGTGTAGCTTGTACGCTCGCGTTATATCCTGCTCTGCACTCGAAGTAGTCAGCACAATCACCGGAATGTGCCGCAGCTCCACATCCTCCTTTACCTCGGCCAGTAATTCACGCCCGTCTTTCTTCGGTAAATTGAGATCGAGCAAAATAATGTCGGGCCGCGGAGCATGTTTATGCTTCCCTTGTTTGCGCAGGAAGAGCAGAGCCTCTTCTCCGTCCTCCACAACGGAGAGGTGCGGAAAATAATGTCCCTCGCGAAACGCTTCCTTTGTCAGGAGAACGTCCCCAGGATTATCTTCGACCAGCAAAATCTCAGCTGGCATATGACCGGGTGACATGCGCGCGCGGTGAACCTTCTTGCACTATAGTACCCGGCTGATGCTGGTTCGCAGGCTCCTCCACTGCCGGAAGAGTAAAGTAGAAGGTCGATCCGACATCAGGGGTCGATTCAGCCCAGAGGCGACCTCCGTGATGTTCGATAATGCGCCTCGATATAGCAAGTCCAATACCGTTACCGGAATACTTTCCCACCCCGTGCAGACGCTGGAACACTTCGAAAATACGGTCACAGTATTTCGGATCGAACCCAATCCCGTTGTCGGAAACTGCAAACTGCCACTCGCCGCCCTGTCGCTCCGCGGAGATCCGGATCTCGGGTGGTGTCTCCGCCTTTCGGAACTTAATTGCGTTTCCCACTAGGTTTTGAAGAACCTGGCTGATCTTCACTTCATCGGCTTCGATTGTCGGCAGGCTGCCGCACACAATCTTGGCCGAGTTTTCCCTAATCATCAACTCCAGTCCTTCAACAACTCTTTTGACAATCTGCTCGAAGGGCATCCGGCGTTTAGCAATCCCTTGCGTGCCCACCCGCGAGTAAGCCAGCAGATCGTTGACAAGAGTCTGCATCCGGGATGCCCCGCTGATCGCAAACTGAATGTAAGTTTGGGCTGTCTCATCGAGCGATCCGCCGTACCGCCGGACTAACATTCCCATATAGCTGGCTATGGTCCGGAGCGGTTCTTGGAGATCGTGACTGGCTATAGAAGCAAATTGAATCAGATCTGCATTGGAGCGTTTTAGCTCCAAGGCCTGCGCCTCCAATTGCCGGGTACGGGCTTCGAGTTCAGCCGTCCGCTGCTTCACGCGCGATTCGAGCAATTCATTGACTCGCTGCATCTCGAGATCGGCTTCATTACGTTCCCCCACATACAGTGTTCCCAGCCTGAAAGCCAGTAACAGCAGAATGATTGATAACGCGACACCTAAAGCAACCACCCCATCTAAATACCTTTGGCCACTCTGCTGCCGCTCATACCGTGCTTCAAACGTCGTGATCTGTTCATTTTTCAGGTTTCCAATTAGCCGGCGAATGCGCGCCATTAATTGCTGCCCCGCGTTTGTCTCGACTTGGGCAAGCGCTTCCTTAGTTTTGCCATTCTGCTGCAGCTTGACGGTCCGGTCCAGCTCCAACATTTTGCCATCTATCGCTGCTTTCAAAGTTTCGCATCGCATCGGGTTAACGCCCGCGTGCGCTGCCCTGCTCACCACATTCGAAAACTTTCGGTAGACTTCGCCCTTAGCCCTGATGTACGGGGTCAGGTAATCCTCCGAACGCGTGAGCAGGTACCCACGCTGTCCAGTCTCAGCATCTTGAACCGTCGATAGGAGTTCATCCAAGCTTTGGATCAAGCCGTCCGTAGCTAAGGTGGCGGCCACACTCCTGCTGTTCTGCACGCTCATGTAGTAAGTCACAAGGGCGAGCAACAACGGCACGACCCCAAGCGCGATCAGATAAGAACGGCTTCTCTTAAGAAGCGCCTCGCCGACCGCCTCTTTTTCCCGCGAAACCGGCAGGCTACCAGCTTCCCTTTCTGGATCGGAAAGTCAGCATGAAACGATCATATCCGACACTTCAGGGAATCGCGTAGCTCGCGCTTGTCGTGAACTGAAAAGAGTTCTTCTTAAATCCTGGTGACGGATTATTCAAGAAAGTATCGAGAGCTCCGATCACAAGCCCTACTCGCTTAAAGACAGGTATCGTAAGGCTCATGTTTGCGTTGGCTGAGTATGCGTTTAAGTTATTCCAGGATGGCGAAATCGAGAGCTGCTCGTTCAGCACGACATTGCGTCTGAACTTATGCTTGTAAGCTTCACTCCAGATCGAGCCAAATAGCTCCTGGTTTTGTGCCGCGTCTTGAAATTGTTGATGAACGTAAGTTGCTTCCGCTCTAAGGTCGAGTGCTTCATTCGCGTTTTTCAATACGGTCCAGCCAATGCCTGAGCCGTAAGACTGCTGAAGATCCAGGCCCTGCGAATAGTTGTGATCGAATGTTGCATCGACGAACACGTAAAATCTCTCCCTGTAGTATTCGTCGCGTTCCACATTCGCGTGAAAAATGGATGTCTTGACTCTCGGCTGGTTGGGCTGGTTTAGCTGGCCGAAAGAGGAGCTGAAGTTGACCAATGTTCTGTTCTCGGGCTCTCTCCAGGACTCTACCGGAATGTTTCTTACCAACGCCACATTGCTCGTAAAGTTCCGATCGTTCTGTGTCGCCAGCACAAGCGAGGCCCCGAAGCTCGCGGCCCCCTTCCAGTACTCAAAGAATCCGGGCTTTTGCAATGCCTTCTCAAAAGCTTCCTCATTGATGAGGTAAGCGGCGTCGGCCACCGGAACGCGCTCAGGCGGTGATGGAGGAGCCTCCTCAATCTCGATGGTTTCGTCCGCCATGCTAACCGTCCCTTGTGGAACGTCGGCGACGTCTTTTTGTCCCCGTCCGAACGTCACGCCTTTTTTGGCGACTGCAAAATGCTGCAATGAATGAAGCTCTTTGATCTTGCTCCAATCGACTGTGATCTCTCCGGCCATGTTGCTCTTAAAAACGACAGAGTTGCCATCTGATCGCTCCAAAGTGCCGATCAGCTTTTCCCCGTCGGTAAAAAGCAAAACGTCTGGCTCGCGCTTAGCTGCGGAAGAACTCGTCTGAGCTGTTACTAACTCTGCGGATACGATTGCGGCTATAACGATCCCTGACCGGGAGATTCGTGCCTTCCAAATGCTACTGCCATAGCTAAATTCCACGACTCATAATCGCAAGGCTAGCTTTCGCACGAGCAGTCAGCGGTGCCGCAAACGCAGCGTCTCCCAGCTGGCATCGGCGAACCACCCGCCGTCCACCGACAATGTATGGCCGTTGACGAACCCACTCTGCGCGGGATCCGCCAGAAATGCAATAGCCGACGCAATATCCCCAGGCACGGCGAAACGCCCCATAGGAATGCGCCCTTCGATATCCGCATCGCTGTAAAGACCTGCGGCCTGCGGCGCGGCGTCCATCGGAGTTTTCACCCATCCCGGGCAAACGGCATTGCAGCGTACGCCCCGTCCGCCCCACTCGGCCGCGAGAGTCCGGGTTAAACCAATCAGGCCATGTTTGCTGGCGTTGTAGGCTGCTCGATCCGCTATTCCCAGCAACCCGGCGATGGAGGCAACATTGATTATGCTGCCAAGACGCTGCCGAAGCATGATGGCGCCGATCTCGCGGCTGAGCAAAAACGGCCCAAGCAGATTCACGTCCTGAACTCTTCGCCAATCCTCTGCCGTGGTGGTCTCGGCGGGACAAATGTGCGAGATCCCGGCATTATTCACCAGCACATCGGCTCGCCCAAATTCATTCCGAACAACATCTGCGATTTGGAGAGCCGTTGTTTCCTGCGCTATATTACCAAGCACTTCGAAAGCCCTAGCTCCGTGAAGAGTGGCTGCCGCTCGGGTCTCCTCACAGCTCTGCAAATCGGTCAAAACCAGCGAATAGCCGCGAGCCGCCAGCACCTCGGCGGTTTCACGCCCGATCCCCTGCGCTGCACCAGTAACCACCGCCACCTTCAATTGCGTTTCGGGCATCTTTTCAGGGTAAGCTTACGCGTTTTCGATACACTAACGCTCGATGAAGCTACTGTACTTGAGCATCTTATTCGTTCCTGCGGTTCTGCTGACCTCGGCTTTCGAGGGAGACACACCCAGCAGTTTGAACGGCCGTTGGGATCTCACCATGACCGCCTCTGGCCAAACGTACCCCTCCTGGATCGAGGTCACCGAGGGTGGCGCTCCTGCCGTCCGTATTGTTAGCCGGACCGGCAGTGTTCATCCTGCCGACGACGTCAAAATTGAAGGTGCGCACCTCTCTTTTACAGAGGGCAAAGGCCACACAAAATGGGACTTGGCTCTTGATGGCGATAAGCTAACCGGCATCCAGCATCGCGGCGATCTGGATGTGCAGGTCACTGGGGTGCGTGCTCCTCTGCTGGACCGCAAAGCTCCTGCAAACTGGTCTGCCCCCGAAGCTCTCTTTAACGGCAAAAACCTCGATGGATGGACACCCGACAATCCTGCCAAGAATCACTGGAAAGTGATCGATGGCGCGCTCGTTAACGAAGCTCCCGGCGCGAACATCCGAACCGACCGCGAGTTTACCGATTTCAAATTGCACATCGAATACAACTGCCCGCCAAATGGAAACAGCGGCGTCTACTTGCGTGGGCGGTATGAGACCCAAGTGGAATACGAACCCGCCGGCACCGAGGACGGCCGGCACTCCATGGGTTCGATCTACGGATTCCTGGCGCCAAGCGCCGAAGTATCCCGCCGCCCGGGACAGTGGGAAAGCTTCGACATCACCTTAGTAGGGCGAACCGTAACTGTCATTCGCGACGGCGTAAAAACCATCGACGCACAGCAGATCCCGGGAATCACCGGCGGCGCGCTGAACAGCCATGAGGGTGAACCGGGTCCGATCTACATTCAAGGCGATCACACCGGCGGCATGAAATACCGGAACATTACCGTCTCAGTGCCGATGAGCTGAGTTCTCTACTTGCGCTGACTTTGGTCGATACGTATAGAGAAGACCAATGTCAGAGTTCATCACGCTCAGTTTGCTGTACAAGCAGCCACCCCCCATCGAGTTGCCGCCGAAGATACGTCAGGCGGATAACAGCCGAGCCGTCCGCAACGTGCTTCTCGCGCTGCTCGCAGCCAACGTTTTCGTGATCTCCGGCGCGCTCTGTTTCGCCTATTTTTACTTCAACTACTAGTAAGCTGCCCGGCCGTTTCGATTACCGGTGAATCGGAGCCGTAGCGGAAAGCCATCGGAGCGTTAAGGCGATCACTGGGGGCTGCCCAAAACCGGAGGCTCCTGGTAACGAATTCACCGCGACAGGCCACTAGTGTTCCAGCATCTCCGTCAACACTCTGCCCGAAGATCCGCTGGGTGTCTGAACCTCGAGCATCGTCGCAAGAGTAGGAGCGATGTCGTTTGGCTGAATGGTTCCGTCGTACCGGCCCGCCCTGATTCCAGGGCCCATGAACAACACAGGAACGTGCCGGTCATAAGCGTAAGGCGAAAAGTGACTCGTCCCGTGTGTTCCAGGGACATAGCCGGGTTCGAAAACAAGATTTACATCGCCGCTACGCCGAGGGAAATAGCCGTTCATCTCTGCGGTAGCAATGAAATCTCCAGCAATGCCGTTCTCGAGTTGGCTTCGCGAATAGACTCGGCTGATGTGAAGATCTTTAATTGCAAATAAGGTCTGTTTCGCCGTCTCGAAAGCCTCTTGCTCGGTAACCATATGGCCGTCTGTATCTTTGGCTTTTCCGAGAACGTCCCGATTGAAATAGAGAGACGTTTCACCCGCCTCGGCAATCAGCCACTCGTTCTTACCGAAGCGCCGATTTAACGCCTCCGTTACAGCCGCATCGATATCGGTTGTCAAATAGCCCCCGGGCATTTTGTCCAGCCGATCCTGCGTGGGGGCCGCCGCAACGCCATGATCGGCCGACAAAACCACCACTACGTTTCCCATTCCCAGCGTTCCGTCGATCCGCCGGAAGAGCTTCGCCAGTAACTGATCGGTCCTGATTGCCATGTCCCGAACTTCAGGCGCATCCGGACCCACTGCATGGCCTACATAATCATTAGAGGAAAACGAGATTGTCAGCAGGTCAGTCGTGCCACGCTGGCCCAGCTTTTCCCCTGCCAAGGCCTGTTCGGCGAACTGCTCTATGAGCTCGTTTCCCCATGGGCTGGCCGGCAGCTTGGCGAACGGAGTCTTACTTCCCGCTGCCGCATGGAAGTCCCATTTGGGAAAGCCATCCCACTTGCGATCCGTATAGCTCGTTCCAAGCTTCTTATCGTTAAACTCGTTCGCCCAGCCGGGAAGCCGATCCATATAGAAAGAGCTGCTGACGAAATTGCCGCTTACATCGTCGAACCAGTACGCGCCATTCGCCTGATGCCCGGAAGGAAGAATCGCCGCACGTGGCTTCAAAGAGACGCCGATCACCTTCGAGTCCTTGTGAGCCACCCGCAGCTCGTCACCGATCGTCGTGACAAGGAACCTCTTCGGCGAAGCCGGGTCTGCATCCGTGCACTTCTTGCCCTTGGCGGCTTCCGCCCCGCCAATCGTTTTCACATCCCAATCGCATACGCTCGTCACGATCTGCCCCTCGTCACGGTCGTACCAGGCATTGCCCACTATGCCGCTGACTGCGGGCATCGCACCCGACATGAATATGCTGTGCCCGACCGCCGTAACAGTCGGTACCTGCGCATAAAAAGCGTTGGTGAAGTCTGCACCGTGATTCAGAAGCTGGTCCAGCCCCCCGTGATAGTCGGATCGAAACCGCGTCAGGTAGTCATAGCGGAATTGATCGATAATAATCGCTACCACTAACTTAGGCTTCGGCTTTGTCTGCGCGGGCGGTGCGCCGGCACAAAGCATAGAGGTTAACGCGATTGCAAAGGCAGTTTTTCGGAGGACTTTTATACCCGGCACGCGCTCAGGTTACCAAAGCCACACCCTGTGGCCCGGCTTAAATCGGAGCGTACTCCTGCACGTGCGGACTTTGTTTGCCAAGCCATTCGAGGTTCTTCGCCGTGCTATCGAATGCGTCGCTGGTCTTAAATAGCTCCCAGTCGCCGGCCAGCGCTGCCGTTCGTGTTTTCGCCAGAATGGCCTCGATCTGCTCATCGGTTACTTCCTGGTAGGTCCCTGCCGCCTCGAACGCCTGGTCCAAAATCTCAGGCGTATCGATACCCGTGATCACCACCGAAGTGGGCATCTTCAGAGCATAGTGCAAGCATTCCATCGGCGTTACGATCTTGCTTTTCAAGAGGACCGAATCACCCATGCTCTTCATCCCGAGCACGCCAATGTTGCGTTTCACTAGCTCCGGCAGGACGAGATGCCCAAAACTTCGGAAATGCGCATCCATCACGTTTATGGGCATCTGAACGGCATCGAACTGAAACCCGTGTGCATCGGCAACTTCGAGCATGTACAGGTGAATCCGCGGATCCTTGTGCCCCGTGAACCCGATATAGCGCGTCTTGCCCGCCTTCTTTGCTTCGAGGAACGCTTCCACGGCTCCGTCTTCGGCAAAGATACGATCAGGATCTTCGAAGCGAATGATCTCGTGGAATTGCAGCAGATCTACATGATCGGTCTGGAGTCGCTTCAACGATTCCTCGATCTGCTTTGCCGCGGACTGCTTCGTGCGTCCGTCGATCTTGGTCATCAGAAAGGCACGCTGCCGGTAGCCCTCTTCCTTCAGCGCGTTGCCCATCCGCCGCTCGCTCTCACCCTCGTTGTAATCCCAGGAGTTATCGAGGAAATTGATGCCCCGGTCGAGCCCCGAGTGAATGAGGTGATTCGCTTCCTTTTTGCTGAGATCCGATTTCCCAAGATGAAATCCCCCCATGCCAATGCAGGAAACTCTCTCTTCTGTGTGCCCCAGCGTCCGGTACGGAATTGGTTTAGTGTCAGCCACGCCGATTAGATGGTTTAGAAGGCGAAAGGCTACCGGCGAAATTTCCCCGCTTTCAGTGTTAGCCGCGCAAGTCGTCCAGAAACTCCGAAGCAGGATCTACGCCGGTAACCAATAGCCAATCACGGGCGCGCGTGCAAGCCAACATAAAGCAGATGGCGCTCGGTATCATAGACCTCCTCCAGATCCGCGTCGTCTGTCAGCGCGGCAATCCGCTCCTCGGAAGGAATTACGTCGCCGTCGCAGGCCATCGTTGCGACAGCCCGAAACTCGAGGCCCTTGGCAGCGTGCATCGTCCCAACCGAGACGCGTCCGTTCGCGGTTTGCCATATCTTCATCGAGCAGCTTCGAAGCTAACTTGGCCGATCGAACAGCCCCCTCCGCGCGCGGCACTTCTTTCTCACTCCGCACAAAAATCGCAATCTCTTCAGGGCGCAAACCGCTAGCGATCCGGCTACCGAGCCAATCCGCCAATGCCGCGCGTTCGGCCTCCACCGTCTTCGCGACGTGAACTTCGGGAGCTGGACCGTTAAACACCGAAATCGTACCCTTACGCTCCTCCGTATTGCCATCGACGTCCGAAACTTCGGGACCAAGCAGCCGGTCCGCTTGCCTTCGAATCTGGTGCGAAGTCCGGTAATTGATCTTCAACGTGGTAGACCGGCCGCGAATCTCGATCCCAATTCTTTCCACGAAAACGGCTGCTGAAAAATTCGCTGCCCCAAGTCTCCCGCGAAGAACAGACTGTTGCGTCCGTTGCCGCCCAAAGCTGCCAGTAAGCGCAGTTGGGGAATGCTGACATCCTGCGCTTCGTCCACCACAATTGCCGAAAACGGCCGCTCGCCGGACTCGGCGATCGCCTGGGCAGTTCTGTAATATAACCCCGCCAGCGTCAACCAACCGCGCGTCTCGAGCTTCGGCTCGGACAGGCTCGAATACCTTCCACAACGCAGCCCGCGACTTCTCGGGCAATCGCGTCTTCCGGCCCAGGCGCGACACATCCCGATACGCTTCCCACGTCGTCAGCTGCCACGGATCTATCACCTGTTCCCACTCACTCCGTACGAGCGACGGCGTCATGCGCCCGAGATCCACCTTCAATGCACACTCGCGAAGCAGACTCGACATCTCTTCACCGGAAACCAGCCGTGGCGCGCCAAATCGCTCTGTGTACAAACGCCGTGCCACCGATTCCAACGGCTCAACTAACACCCGCTCGGTCCCGCCCAGCAGTCGCAGCTTGCCGAGCAGCGCACTCGCCAGCGTCGGCGAAAACGTCGTTAGCAGCACAGGCTTTGTCTCATCTTTTCTCGCCAGGAATGCAGCCCGATGCATCGCCACTATCGTCTTCCCCGTACCCGCCGAACCGGACACCCGCGCGGGCCCGCCGAAGTCCCGTTCCACAAGCTGCCGCTGCGCCGGATGCAGAAAAACAATCCACTTCTCCCAAGGCGCTTCCAACGCACGCTCGAGTTCCTCCGGATTGTTGAGCGTCCGGAAACGCCGTTGCGCATCCGGATGCCGGAACGGATCGACGCCTGCCGCGACCGGTGCAGCGATCTGCGGCTTAGTCCCCGTCGCCAGATCGAGCAGTGCCTCGGCCGCCTCCGCCGGTAAATGATCGGCCACCACCAGCAGGGAATCCTCATCCGCCGCGCGCACATCCGCCAGCCATTCCTGGGGTACGCCATACCCCAGCAGCTCGCTCTCCGAAACATGCGCGAACAAAGCCGGCTTCGGACGTGCCGCTTCCACATACTTCGGAATCACAATCTCCTGGACCGTCTCCCGGATCTCCACCAGCTGAGCCGCGCCGGTCTTCGGATGCGTCTCGAGCTTCCGCCGCTCGGCCCAGTCATACGCCTGATCATGATGCCCCACATAGCAGAGCAGCAGGCTTCCTGGAGTGCGATGCACGATCATGCGAACATCCAGGTTCACGCGAATCGACCAGAATCGCGCATCCCGCGGCTTATCCAGCCTGTGAAACTGCAGGCTCGGGTGAGCCGGGTTTAACTGCAAATCGAACGCCGCCGTCTTGACGGCTTTCTGTTCGTCACCGGTCAGCCGCGCCAGGCTGTCCGTAAACGTGTCGGCAATGCGAAATTCCATTTAGGTTCGCAGCGCTTCACGCGATGGTTTCGGCGCGAGGTAAAGTTGTGTTTCGGAGCCATGAGCGAAGCGATTGGTGTCTTGTTCACCTTTACTACGTACGGCACCCACCTCCCTGGCACCGATACGGGATCGGTATCCCGTCATCATCGAAATTGGGGGTCTCCCACTCTGCCGTCCAACCCGGTTTGGCAGGACCAAGCTCAGCGACTTATGGCGGAAACCGAGTTTATCTTGGGCCCGCAAGACCGCAACCTTGTCTTGAACTCCGTCATCGATGCGTGCGTCTATCGCGCCTGGCATCTGTTCTGCGTTCACATCCGTACGAATCACGTCCATGTCATCTTGCAAACTGATCTCCCAGTTGACCGGGTTCTGTCGTATCTAAAAGCTCGCGCTACCATCGCGCTGAAGACACTCCATCCCCATCGCCAGCGCTTCTGGAGTAAACATGGAAGCACTCGCTATCTTTGGAATCGCACCTCCCTGGCCGCCGCCTTGGATTACGTCATGAACCGGCAAGGGACTCCTCTGGAGTCTTGGATGTCCCAAAAGACGCCTTAATCCTCCAATCGCTTCGCTCATGGCTCTGATCGCCGCTATCCAAACGACTCGGACAGCTTACTAGCACCCAGATAGTGAATCTCATTCAACGGCGTTCGCGGATCAGCTGTTCCGAAGGCGGTTTATCGTCACCCTCGTAGGGGCATAGGCTCGAAATCCGTAAATCGGGGAGGCCAGTTATCCGGTAAGCGGATCCACGGTATTCTGCTCACAGCTTGGCGGATACGAGCGTGACTCTCCGACTCCGCAACCGGCGACAAATCTTCGGAAGATTCCGTAACAGGAGAGTTTTCCCGATAAGTTGCCACGCTTCCATTCCTCACTGAACTGTAACTCTTAGCTCGGCCGTCCGGCGGTTCTGATCAAGCCACCTTGATCAGAGCAGACAGGGAGGGTTCCGGTATCGGTAAACCATCTTCGCGCATCCCTGCCAGATGCAGCTCAATCGCTTCACGTATGTTGGCCTTCACTTCCTCTTCCGTTGCGCCCGTCGAAACACAACCATCCAGATCGGGCACCCAAGCGCCGTAGTTATGTTCGCCCCGCTCGATGATGACCGGATATTCAGCCATTCTTTTTCTTCTCCAATTGCGCCTGTTTCAGAATACTTCGCGGAACTTGCGCCTCCATCGAAGCTACGCAACCCGGAACACCTTCATCACCTCATCCCCCAGATGATTGATCACCTTCACCGCAATCCGCCCCGATTGGGGTCGCGGAAACGGCCGCGACGTGTCGCTGTTCAGCGAAGCCCACGCCTCCTCATCGATCTCCGCCTTCAGCGTAGTCTTCAACGCCTTGTAAGGATCGTTCTGCCCCAGAAAATACGCATGCCGCACGAAGAAGCTCTCCTCGTTGTAGTCGGTGTCGAGGAACCAGCAGGCAATCCCCTCCGGCCCATCGCTGCGCACCTCGCCCGTATTCGGATGGAACACATCGACGCCCAGAATCTTCACCCGGAACTCGCCGTCCTCCGCAGGCACGATCTGAATATCCGGCTCGCCGAAGATGACGAACAGATTAGCCTTGTCCGTATTCTTCAGTTCGCCCGCCATATGCAGATCGGCGTTCATGCGCGCTTTGAGAATCGGAATGCGTCCCAGCTTGTGAAACTCGGACGTGTGGGCGTCGTAGTTGAACGCACACGCGATCAGCACATCGAAATCGGCATCGCCCGCCTCGCGCGCCGCCAGCACCAGATCCATGCGCTGCACCGTGCCGAACTCAGGACCGATGAAAATCGCCGCCCGTTTCTCCGTCTCGCTCTCCATGTACCGGCCTTCGGCGCAGACCCGCTCTCCGGGCCACGCGACCAGCGACGTAAACGCAATCTTGTCTTCCTTATGCGCCTGCTGCACGCCCGCCGTTTTGAGATTCTCGAGAATGACGCTGACAAAATCGGCAGCGTCCTTTCCCTCGGCCGAGAGCTTGGGTTCGACTAGCTGGTCATTCTCATCGACCGCCAGCACGCGATGCGGCGACAGACTCTCGACCGTAAACGGCCCCGCCACCCGCACCTTGCTCTTGTCTTCGTAAGGCTTGTCGTAGAGGTATTCGTAGTCGGCTTTAGCCGCAATGGAAGCGTCGATCTCTTTTTGCCGAGCAATCCGTTGACGCCACCATTCGGCATGCAGATCTTTCGCTTCCTGCGACCAGGAGGCGGCTGCTTCACGCGGGATCTGCCACTCTTCCCACGTCTGTTTCAGTGCAGCATTGAGCGAATGCCGCAGCGGTTCGAGCGTGAGTTGATACTTGTCCCAGATCACGTCGATTTCGGCGTTGTTGGCAATCGACTTCAGCGTGATGTGCGGGACGCGTTCGTAGTTGAAGCCTTGCCGGAGGCTCTTTGTGCTGCTTGTCCGCGAGTTGATAGTAGGGATAGCGTGCTCCCATGATGCGGGCCCGCGCGAGGGCGAGTGCGACACGGGAGGTGTCGATCGTGATCCAGCGGCGTCCCCATTGTTCGGCGACATAAGCGGTTGTGCCGGAGCCGCACGTGGGATCGAGGACTAGGTCGCCGGGATCGGTGGTCATCAGGATGCAGCGTTGAATGTTTTCCCCGATCGATTTGCACGACGTATATTTTTTGTTCGACTCCGACTCGATCATCCCATAGTGTCTAGCCATACGTCATGACCGGAGCGGCCGGATAGTCGGCAGAACTATCGGACGTACGCTAGACGTGTATCCTCAGTGAGAGCAACTCGGTCTGCTGACATAAGTCGAGTCATGCCCGATAGTCGACGTTGTCCACTGTCGTGATCCAACGGGGTGATATTCACGTCCTTTAAATGAAGCTGTATATCGCTGTAGTACTTGCATTAGTCTGGGACGTCAGTTGTCTCTTGCTGAAAGCTAGACCCGATGCCGGGCACCCTGCCGGCGTTGATATTCGCTCTGCTCGGAGTCAACGGGCCGAACAGTACCGTCCTCGTCAATAACCTGACGATACTCCTGAAGCGCCTGCCGTCAGTTCTTGATTCTTGAAGCGGCTGTCGATATTTCGACTGTGATTTGTCATTCTTTGCATACCAGAGGATAAAATCAGTCAACGTTGTCGATGATACTGCCTGCCAGCTCCGCTTGTCTTCTGAACAGCGATCAAGCTGACAGAAGTTTTCTGCCCCAAATACCTCATCCATCAACGCCCGTATCCTGTGCACATTCTCGTCCCCAATCTGCACAAAAATCGAGCCCGAATCCGTCAACAAATCCCGAGCAACCGTCAACCGATCCCGCAGGTAAGTCAAATAAGAATGAATCCCATCGCGCCAGGTATCCCGAAACGCCTTCACCTGTTCCGGCTCACGCGTGATGTGATTCGACATCGCCATCCTTCACATCCCGGCTAGTTGTCGACCACTGGAAATTCGAATTGAACTTGATCCCATACGGAGGATCGATGTAAATACACTGCACCTTGCCGCGCAGACCTTCGCGCTCGGCTAACGAAGCCATCACCTGCAAGCTGTCGCCCAAGATCATCCGGTTCGACCAGTGCGCTTCGTGTTGGTAGAACTCGGTCTTGGCATCCCCTTCCGGCACGCCGTTGAAATCGGCAAACAAGTTTACCTGCGTATCGGCTTTTCGCTGGCTTCGCCGCTGCAAATCGTCGATCAGCGCCTTCGGATGCACCTTCTCCTGGATATAAAGTGGCGGCGCATGCACCACCAGGTCCGACCAGTCCTGCTCATCCTTGCCGCGCCACACCAACTGCGGGTCGAGATCGCGATTTCTACGCTCGTAAGCAACGCGCACCGGCGTCTGCTCGCTCTTCGCCACCACCGACTCAAACTCGGCCGTAGGAATGTTCTTCCGGCTCGCTTCTTCGTGCGTGAAGGTCTCGACCGTCTTCCTCGAAGGCGGTTTCGCGGTTCGAGTTGCCATCGGACCTACGCCACCAGCTCCGGCGAGGCAGCAGCCGCCCCGTCGATCATCTTGTTGAACTCGGCTTCCACTCGCTCCTCAAACGCGGACTCGATCCGGTACATCTCACCAAACTCGGCGAATGCCCAGCGCCCATAGCCGCCGTGATTGTTTACGCCCGGCACCCAGTGTGTCTCCATATAACTCTTCTTGTCTTTCGCATCCTCGCCGCGAAACCCTTTGATCTCGACCACTAAATTCAGCGGGTCCGGCCGCCCGTCGTCCACCTGCACGATGAAGTCGGGCAGATAGCGATGCATCTCCGAACCGCACCGGTAAGGCACTTCGAAATTCAACCCGTGATTCTTGACATACGCCTTCACTCGCGAATGCGACTCGGCCACCCGGCAGAACTCCGCTTCCCAATCGCTATCGAGAATCACCCAGTTCACGTGGCACTTGCGCGCATCCGTCTCATAGCGATGCGTCTTCGAAGTATTGAACGCCACGTAATTTGTCGAGCCGACCGGGTTATACGAATCGAGAATGACCTTGATCTTTTTCGTGCCGATCTGGGATCGAACAATAGCCGCTGTAATGCGGTCGCAGGCGATGTCCGCCAGCGACTGATACATCAACTGCGCCGGATATGTCCCACCTTTGCAGACCAGGCAAGTGTCGAGCCACACCTTTGCGATGCTCTTCAGCTGGTGAAATAACGCCATTTCCGGCTCTTCACCCGCATCGCGCCAGCGCGTATAGAGCAGACGTCTACTGAGATGGTAAAGCAGCGCGGACGTGCGCAGATCGCCCGTATGCACCAGGTTCAAATCGACTACCTCGCCGATGATCCCGGCGTTCTGCGTCACCGAAGGACCGATCAGCGCGGGAGTCAGTTCCAGCACCGAATCCGCCGTGAACTGCGGTTCGAGTCGGTCTTTCGGCAAATCCACCCGGTAACCCGTCACGCGCGGAAAACGAATCTCCAGCGCATCCCGCTCGGGCCGCACCGCTCGCACCCGAATCGTCTCTGGCGGCGCTTGCGGCGGCGCAATCACCGGTTTCGCCGTGAAGTCGAACGGTATCCCAAGCACATCCGCATACTCCACATTGAACAGCTTCTCTTCGTTCAATTCATACGACTGCCGCCGCAGCGCGCGCCCGATCACCTGCTCGCACAGCAGCTGCGTACCGAAGGCGCGCACACCCAGCACGTGCGTCACGGTATTGGCGTCCCAGCCTTCGGTCAACATCGAAACCGAAACAACACAGCGGATCGATTCGCCCAGCCGCCCTTCTTTCCCGACCGTGTTCATCACCTCGCGCAATAAGTCCGATTCCGACAAGCTCTCTGCGCGTTCGCGGTCGCCCGTGCGCTGCACGATCTCCTGTCGAAACCGCTCGATCTCCGGCGCAGCCGCCTTCCGGAACTGATCGTCCAAAGCATTGCCCGATTCCAGTTGCGCGCTATCGATCAGCAGCGAATGCGGACGCGGCAACGGGTTCCCATGCTCGTTATAGTTGCGGAACAAGGGAAGCCGTCCCTGCTGCCAGGTGGATGAGCCGTCCGGCTGCGTGCGGATAAACCCGGAAATGTAGTCGTACACGAGTTTCGAAATTGCCGTATTCTGGCAAACGATGATGAAGCAAGGCGGAACCTTGATCCCGCTGGCCTTCCACTTCTCGAACGTCTTTTCGTAATGGCCGTAGAGCGCATCGATGGCGGTATAGAGCGGTGTAGGCAGGCTGTCGGGGTCTAGCTCGCCTGATTTCGCGCGGCTTTTCTTCGGCATCAAGGCCCGAATGTTCTCCCACAAGTCGCGGAACTTCGGCATCTCGTCACCGGCGATGTTGTCAGCCACCGGCACGCGCGGCAGCTTCACGATGCCGCACTCGATTGCGTCCATCAGCGAAAAATCGCTCATCGTCCACGGAAACAGCGTGCCTTCCGCATAACCGGAACCACGCAGAAAAAACGGCGTAGCCGATAGATCGATCACCTGCTGAATCCCGAGCTTCCGTTTCACCGTTTCGAGCCCCGATATCCAGAGCCGAGCCGCCTCGTTGTTCCGCTCCGCCTCGGCCCTGTCTTCGCCCTTTAGCTCTGTCGCCGTGTCTTCTTCGTCCTCGTCCGGCGGCTTCTCGCGGTAGCAGTGGTGCGCCTCGTCGTTCAGCACGAGAATATTCTTCAGGCCCATCAACCCCGGCATCACGCGCTGGATCATCTGGCCTTCCGTCTCTTCGGTCGCGAGCGGTTCGCCGCGGCCTTGCAGCAGAGCCCGGCCCACGCGCGAAATCTCCAGCCGTTCGCGTAGCTTGAACGCGTGATAATTTGTAATCACGATCTTCGCCCCCGCGACTTCCGGCAACAGATCCGCCGGCACCAGTTCCCGGCTCGCGTAATAGCTGTCCGGGTCATTAGGTAGAAGCACGCGCAGCCGGTCCTTAATCGTCAGCCCGGGAGCAACAATCAAAAAGCCGCTGGTGAACTTATCGCTCCCTGGCCGCCGCTTGGCATTGATCGTCTGCCACGCAATCAGCATCGCCATCACGGTTGTCTTCCCCGCGCCGGTCGCCAGCTTCAGCGCCAGCCGGAACAATCCGGATTCGAAGACAGATTCGCATCTTGGAGATGATCGAGAAACGTCTTCCCCGCCTTCCCCATCTTTGGCGCGACTTCCGTCAGCCAGATCGCCGTCTCCACCGCCTCCACCTGGCAGAAAAACGGCCGCACACCGGCGAACGGATGCTGCCGCCAGTGCTTCAGCAGCCGCGCCGTCTCCGGCGTAACCTTCCAATCCGCGGAGTTCGCAATCATGCGCCACTTCTCGATCTGGAACCGAAGATCGTTGATGATCGTCGGCATGTCGTAGCGCTGCTTCTCGGAAGACAGATCGTCGAAGATCATCTCCTTCTGCTTCGCTTTGCGCTTGCGAGGCTTCGGGATCGGCGTCATGAAATCGGCCGTCCGCCGCGCCGGAATGATTCGTTGCGTGGGCTGGCCGGTAGCATCCAGCTCCCAGTGCCGATCCGGACACCTGTACGGGCTATTCAGGATCGGCCGGGTAAAAAACGGATTGTCCAAACATTGTCCAGGATACAGAAAAGCGCTGCGGCAGCTACGATCAGTCCTGTCGCATGGCCTGCATCGGATCGATAAGTGATGCTCGCCTCGCCGGAATAGCCGCTGCCAGAGCAGTCGTCAGTAACAGTCCCAGCACAACCGAGAAGAAAAGCAGCGGATCGAACGCAGGCACTTGGATCATCGCATTCAACACTCGAGCAGCTCCAACGCTCAAGGCGCATCCGATCACCGCCCCGGCCAGGCCCGTCCAAACTGCCTGCCGCAGAAACATCTTGACCACTTGCCCTTTCCCGGCGCCGATCGCCATGCGTATCCCGATCTCACGCGTCCTGCGAGCCACCTGGTAAGCGATGACGGCGTAGAGCCCGACCAGCGCCAAACCCAAACCGATCACACCCATGGAACTAATGAGCCCCAGAATGAGGTTCATCACTCGTGTCGCGCGTTGCTCGAACAGATCCTCAAACGTACGAACTCCATACACCGGCAGACCGGGAGCAAGCGAGTTGATCAACTTGCGAATGGGCTCGGCTAGCAGGAGCGCGTTAGACTCCGTGTCGGCAATCAGAGTCATCCGTGATTCGAAGTGCTGCGCCATCGGCAGATAGATAAACTCCAGAGGCGATTCGACTACCGCAAGATACTTGCCGGTTCCGGTGACACCAACAATCTCAGCAAGCGGACTCTGCGGGCCGCCGATGTGCAACCGTTTGCCGATCGGATTCAACATCCCGAAACGCTTTGCGAATGCCTGGTTCACGATGGCAACGCGCGGCGACGTTTCGGTGTCAGAGGATCGAAACTCCCTGCCTTGCAGAACTGGCGTCGCGAGCGTTCGGAAGTAACTCTCGTCCACCGTGTTTGCGAATATTTGCGTCCCGCTCTGACCAGGCGGAAACCGATAGCCCTCGGGAACGACTTCCTCCTCTTCATAGTTCGTACCAAGCGGAACAAAGTACGCCAGCGTGGCCGATCGAACGCCTGGCACGTTTCGCACTCGATCAAGAAACGTTTTATAGAACTCTTTAGTCTGCTCCGGCGTGTATCGGACAAGCGAAGGGTCGAAGCTCATCGTAAGGCGATGAGCTATCTGAAAGCCTGGATTATGAGAAAGCAGGTATGAGAAGCCCCGGAATAGCTGGGTTGCACACACCATCAGCACTAGTGAACCGGCCACCTGTGCCACTACCAATGCGTTCCGTCCGAACAGCCGCTCGCGGCTGCGGTCGAGTTCGCCGGCTTTGAGCGCCGGAACCAGATCCGCCTTGCTGGAGCGAAATGCGGGTGCGAGACCGAAAAGAAGAGCGCTCAAGAGGGCCGCAATCGCCGTAAAGCAAATCACCCGGTAATCGAGCTCGAACGTCAGATGGACGGGAAGGTCACTAGGCACCTGCAAGCGAGAGGCAAAAGAGATTCCAGCTTGCGCAATAAGCAAACTAGCCAAGCCGCCCGCAGTTGCCACCAGAAGACTTTCAGCAAGCAACCCGCGAGCGATCTGCAACCGGCTGGCGCCAATGGCTAAACGCACCGCGATCTCGCGGGCACGCGCCTGGCCCCGGCTCAGGCTAAGATTCGCCACGTTCGCACACGCAATCAGCAGCACCAGGATCACCACTGAGAATAGGAACTTGACGAGGATCCCGTCCATTGTGTCATCCTCGCGCGCCTGCATTTCCGTGTGAACCGCTGTCCCTACGGAGCGGTTGGTGTCCGGATAAGACTTCCCCAACGCTTTGGCGAGTGACGCCGATTCCGCATTAGCGGCCCCTTGGGACACACCTGGTTTGAGCCGCCCCTTCACCATAAAGCTCCGATCCGCGCGATCGGTTAACAGGTCATGGTTGGATACGAGTAGTTTCGGACCCATCATGGCCGGCACAAAGAACGATGGGCGAAAGTATTGATCCATGCCGGTGAATCCCGCAGGCGCAACTCCGACTACCGTGAACTCCAAGTTGTTTAGGCGAACAGGGCGGCCGATCACGGAAGGATCCGCAGCAAATTCGTTCTCCCAAAATTCATGTCCAAGTACGACCACGGCATCCCGCCCGGGCGCCTGGTCTTCATCGGGTCTGAATCCACGCCCCAGCTTCGGCTCGACTCCGAGAACTCGAAAGAAGTTCCCACTTACCAAAAAACCGGCCTTCATCTCGGCTTGCTGCTTGGCATCTTTCGCGAATCCGAACGGCCCTAAACGATACGCAACCAAACCTTCGAAGGACTTGCTCTTATCGCGAAAGTCGACGAAGTCCCGATATGAGAAGTTTTGCAGTGTCCCACTCGGGCTCCGGGAACTGAGGGTGTAAACCTGTGAAGCGTTGGGCACAGGCAGGGGTCTGAGCAGCAGACCGTCCGCGATACTGAACACGGTCGCGTTTGCCCCGATGCCTAATGCAATCGAGAGAATCGCGGTCAGCGCAAACCCGGGCTTCTGGCGCAGGCTGCGGAACGCATAACGAAAGTCGTTCATAGACAACTGAAAAAGCAAACAGACATCCATCGAACGCCGGCTGCGGAATCAACGACTTGAGTCCGGACGAGCTTATGCCGCCGTCCATTCCTGGGATGGAAGTCGATGCAATCGGACATCTCGAATCAACGGTTCTGAAGCTCGATCCGCGTAATGCTCGCGTGCGGGAACGTGTAGCTGAGGCTATTGCCCTTCACTTGCGCCGTCGTTTGCGCAGGGGTGATCGCCTCGGGTTGAGTTTCATCGTTCCCATCGTAGATGCTGTCCGCCGTTATCGACTGAACTTGCGCCCTGCCCTTCGCGCTAAAGCCTTTCCAATCCAACGTTGCCGGAACGTCCTCTTCCAAATGCCGGTTCACACAAAAAAGCGTCAGCCGGTCACCACGCGTATTCAAGGCGGCAACGATGTCCAGATAAGGAACGTGCGGAATGTCGGGAACTCTCGTCACCCCTTGCTTCACGTCGTAGTCGCCGGCGGTCGTCGAAGTCTCAACCGCCGTCGCGATGTCGGCTCCCGCATACAGCTGAAACGTGTAGTAAGCGGGCGTGCCATATACGCGCCCCCGCTTCTTCCAAATTCCGGCAAACTCAATGATGCCGGTCATATCGGAGATCGGCACAACGTCGGCATTCTGAACCAGCATGTTCATGAAGCCGGCAGTGGTGATCGCACCACCGAGATTGTCCCATTTGGGAGCATTAGCGACTGTTCTGTTTCCGCAGCACACCCACAGCCATTCGGTGAACGCAATCTTCGCTTTATCCCGATAGCCCGGTGTCTGATCGATCTGTTTCTGCATGTCGCGCAGACGCTGCCCTAGTCCCACCGGCATCGCGAATGCGTCCAGCGCCTCCGTTTGCGGACTTGCATGCGTGTCCTGCAAGCGGTCGGTTGTCACCACAAAATGTGTCGAGAGGAAGTCAAACGTGCCCGGCGGATTAGTCAGTTGCGCCGCGTTCCACTCTCGGTAGTGATCCGGATCCTGGCCCGTGGCGATCAGACGTGCTTTCGGATCGACGCGTCGAACCGCTTCACTATACTCGCGGGTTCGCTGTGGAAGCTCTTTCAGCGTGGGATACCCAAGATTCCAGCTTCCCCACAATTCGTTTCCAAGCTCCCATAGGAGCCCGCCATGCGTCGGCCAATGCTCGTTTACATACTTGACCCAATCCGCGGCCTCGGCTGCCGTACCGCTACCGAGATTCAATGCGATCTGCGGCTCTGCACCGATCAACTGGCAGTAATGCAGAAACTCGTCCGTCCCGAACTGGTTCGTCTCCGGAATGCCCCACGCGATGTTCAGCATGCTGACTCGTTTGTCGCGCGGACCGATGCCGTCGCGCCAGTGATACCCGGAAGTAAAGTTGCCGCCAAATCGCACGAGCGGAGTATGCATCTCCTTCGACATGCGAACCATGTCGGGATCCAACCCATCGATGGCATCCGCCGGCATAAGCGAGATCTCATCCACCAGAACGCGCGCGTCGCCATTCACTTCCACTACAAAATCCGCCGCTTCGAGCGGCTCCAATTTGCCATACGGGATATTCAGCGTAAAGGAGTGTTTCTGCCAATGCTCGCCGCTGCTCTGAATCTTCGCTTCGCTGAGCACTTCGCCCTTGCCGTCCCGCAAGCGAAGCGAAACACTCAGCTCAGCGGGCCCGCTCAGATGCTTCACATAGAGGCTACCCTCATAGCGCGATTCGCGGTGAACGGGAAGGTAAACTTTTTGCTTGATTCCCGCCGGTTTGTCCGGCAGTCCCAAGATAGCGAGCGAGCGCGATGAGTTCGCGGCATCCCCCCAGCGCGGCTCGTATCGATTTCCTTCCGAGGGATCGAGCGGCTCCCACGGAAGCGGAAGCGCCAGTTCCGAGGCGCGCACCAAAGCCGGCTCCTCCCGAATCATCGCAGCAATTCTGGATGCGCTCCAAAGATTTTCTTCGAGACTGCCGTTCTGCAGAACTTCGGCCCAGAGACCGTTGTAAGTCGAGTTGCCGATCGGCTCCAGAAACGTGCCGAACAACGTGCGTGGAATTGTATACGACGCCCGTTTCGTTGCGTTGACTTCAATCTTCACGCCGCTCTGTGCGTCCTGGCCGTAACCGGAGGAAACGAGGAGAGCGGCGACCGGAAACAGGCACCCAAAACCAGTCATAGCTTTGAGTTTAGTCTTGATGCCGAACCGTGAGCCACGATAGTGGCTCTCCAACCGGAGGTCCGGAAACCGTGAGCACATCGGCAACGAGCTCACGGCTATAGGCCGCTAAAAGTAAAACTTCAGCGCCAGTTGCAATTGCCGCGGCGTGTTGAGCAGATCGCTACTGCTCGTCAACCGCCCGAAGTTCTGATCCTGCAGATTGAGATCGCCCGTGCCGAAGCGAACGCGGTTGAAGACGTTGAAAGCCTCCGCCCGGAATTCAAAACGCATAGATTCGCGAATCGGGAAATTGCGCGCCACCGAAACGTTTTCGTTCAGGTTTGGAAATTGCCGCACCTTCGGATTGAAGCGCGTCATATTACCGAAACCTAGATTTCCGTCCTGCGGATTCTTGAGGTCTCCTTGATGCGGAAAGGGTCCCGTGCACGTGCCGTTCGCCGGGCAGTACGGGACAACGAAATTGTCCACACTAGGATCGAAACTGCCGCTCCATTGCGGCTGCCACCCGCTGTACGACGTTACGTACGGTATAGGACGGCCATTGCTCGCTCCATACAGCGGCAGCGTATACGACGACGTAATCGCCACCGGCAAACCGCTCGAGTAAGTCAACACGCCATTCACGCCCCAACCGCCTAAAATCCACGCTGCAGGCCCATGCGTAAGATATTGCCGGCCTTTCCCAAATGGAAGATCGTAGACAAAACCAAACTTGGCGTTATGCGTTACATCGAACTGACCGATAGACTTTTCTAATCCGCGATTATACTGGTCGGCCGCGAGATACGAACCGCCGCCGCCCCCCGACGCATTGGTCGGAATGCCATTGCCCCAGTAACTGTCGGCGTTCGTCAGCAGCTTCGAGAAGACATACGAGCTCTGAAACGTAAGTCCGCCGCTATAGCGTTTTTCGAACCGGATCATGGCCGAATGATAGGTTGAGTGGCCGCTGTGGTCACCTTGCCCTCCGAAGGTGTCGATCAGCGTGTATTGCGGATACGGCCGGAGAGCCTGTTTTACTGTTCCCTTGAACCCCGGATACGGCGCTGTAATGCCGTTGGCTATCGCGAGCGCGGATCCCACCTGACTGTTTAGCACGGCCGTACTTTGCACGATGTTGCCAAAAGCAGTAAGCAGCGCCGGGTTGTCCTGATTGTAATCGAGTAACTGCGCCTGCAAGTGAGAACCCAGCACGCCGTTGTAAGCTGTCTCGACGATCATGCTCGAGGTGAGTTGATGCTGAATGGAGAAATTAAGATTGTCGGTCGTTGGAGGATGCGTTGTCTCCGCGCCCTGCCACCAGGTGACCGTCGTGCCGTTTGACACGGACGGATTAATGAACGGTGGAACGTTATAAGCCGGGAAACCTTGATTCAACAGGAATAGCGGTTGAATCCCATTATTAGGGTTGCTGATTGAATCCGTAAGTGTGAACCCCATATTATGGGCTGACCCCGTCACTGCCATCAGCGGCGCGTAGGAACGAGCGTAGGCTCCGCGGAATACCGTCTTATCGGTCCAGGAGTAAGCAAATCCGACGTGCGGACCAAACGCGCGGAAATAGGAATCAGCCAGGGTTCGCGAGCCCTGACGTCCCGGACCGCTGCCTGCGAAGATTACAGCACCCAAGCGCCCCCCTGCTCCGGGGTTGGGAGTGTTCGGAGAGAAGTCGCTCCATCGATCGTCGAGACCGGTCGGAGGCAGACTCGTCTCCCAACGCAAACCCAGATTCAACACCAGCTTGCTGTTGACATGCCAATCATCCTGTGCAAAACCCGCGAAGTATGGAAACTGCTGGCCGATAAAGCGTGGCGTGTCGATCTGTCCCGAATCCGCGTACCCGAGCAGGAAAGAAGCAAAGGCATTGCCTCCCTGCGTTGGATCCGTCACGCCTGGCGCTCCCGTTTCCGTGAAGCTGAACCCTACACAGCCCGCTTCGCATTGCCTGCCAAACCCGTTGTAGTGGTTGATTTGGAAAGTCCCGCCGAATTTGAACGTGTGCTTCCCTTTAACCCACGTAAAGTCGTCGTTGTAAGAGTAGACCGTATTTTCGGAACCGTTATCGGCCTGGCCGCCCCAGGTCGTGTAGTTGTCCTGCAGACCGCCCGAAAACAAATTCACTAAATTTTCGTTGCAGTTCGGAACATTACCGAGACAGAACTTGTTTTGCCAGTTCCCGATGTACTCCTGAGGAGGCTTGTGGTCCTGCCGCCAGTTGTTTCCGCCTGCATAGAAGTGGTTGAACTTGGTCGGCCCGAACGTCCAGTCCCAGCTGAACCGCAGAACGTCCGACGATTGCCGGAGATCGTTGTAATTGGAGTACAACCCCGGCAGCGTTGCCGGCCCGTCCGGCCCCGGAACCGTCGACTCGCGATCATAGCCGTAATAACCTGAGATTCGTTGATGGTCGTTAAAGACGTGATCGCCTTTGATACTCACTTTGTTAATGGGCTGAACGTTCGAGCCGTTCGCAATGATGTAGTTGTTATTGACATAGCCAACCGTGCCCGGGGCCGCGCCCGTATTAGGCGTTAACGTCCCGCTGGCTTGAAACACTTTCAACGCCTGTATCGCCGTGGAGTTGAACAAAGTAACCGGAACTTTGTTTCCCGGAAACTGAGTTCGCGTGACCGTTCCGTTTGCGTTCGTCACCTGCGTGGTCGGATCGTAGATCGGAATCTGCTTGCCCGTGGAGCTCACCCAATTGCTGAAATCGCCGTTGTACATCTCGGGAGTCGGCACCGTCGCGGTCGCGTTTGTCGCGCCGTTGCGATTTCTGAAACCTTCATAGGAAAAGAAGAAAAATGTTTTGTTGCGGCCGTTGTAGACTTTCGGAATCCAGACCGGTCCACCGACCGTTGCGCCAAAATCGTTTTGCTTATAGATCTGTCGAGCTTTGCCGGCGCGATTGCTGAACCAGTCGTTCGCGTCGAAGTCATTATTACGGACAAACTCGTAAGCCGATCCATGGAACTGGTTTGTGCCCGACTTCGCTACGAACGTCATCACGCCGCCGCCCGCATGTCCGTACTCCGCTTTGAATCCGTTCGTATCGACGCTGAACTGCGTGATCGCTTCGACCGATGGAGCGTTCGATGCAACCCAGTTCTTTTGCAGCGCTCGCGATGTGTTCACCGAAACTCCATCGAGCGTAGCTTGATAGCTGTCGGCTTGTCCTCCGCCTAATGCAAACCCGGAATAATTGCCGACGTTTTTTGCTTCAGGCGTAAGCGCGGCTAAATCGAACGGACTGCGAACCGTGCCCGCGACCTCCAGAGGCAGCGTGTTTACCAGCGTCTGGTTTACCGTAACCGCGCTTCGCGAGTCTTCGGAATTAAGCTGTACCGCAGCCGCTTGCACTTCGACCGTTTGCCGCGATTGCCCGAGTTCCAGGGTCGCATCGGCACGCGCGGTGACTCCTGCATCGACGGGCAGCCCCTTGATCTCTGCCTGGCGAAAGCCCTGCCTTTCAATCAGCACGTCGTAACTGCCAACGGGAACGTCGGCGGCGGTGTACTCGCCTGAATCGTTGGTCACGAGATCGAATGTTTGACCGGTACCAGCGTTGCGTACCGTTACCTTAGCGCCCGGGATTGTAGCCCCGCTACTGTCCTTTACGGTTCCGGAGACTGTGCCGCGCCCGGATTGAGCGAAGGAGGAAATGCTCCATGCCAGGAGCAGAAAAAGGCAAATACCAATGCGTCTTAACGCGATCGAACATGGAAGCATAAATTTTCTAAAACCCCGAGCACCAGCGAGCTGGTTGACTACGGTGAATCATATAGTGGAATTACACGATTGGTCAAGAACGTTTTAGTGGTTTCGCTTCAGATCCGGCGCTTGGCTGTCTGCTTCCAGGTGAACGCGGCTGCCACTTGAAGAAGCCTTAGCCCGTTCGAACGCGAACCCATCGCTGCTGAGGGCCGGCCCTGCCAATGACTGAAGAGAGGAGAGGGCATTCAAGGTCTGCGCGAGAAGCGCCGCCGCGGAATCGGACGTGCATTGAAGCGTTGCCTGCAGACGCACTGTCGTTCCAAACGTGACGTTGTAGCCGACCGCGGTAACCGTAGCGGGAAGCTTGACGGATTGAATGCGTTTCCCGAACCACTGCTCCAAAGTGTCGGACAGTGCTGATTGCAGCTGCGAACCGAACAAAATGCCGCGCACCGGAGCGCTCTTATCTCCGGTCTCGAGAAGGCGAACGGCTTCGGCATTTGTGCTCAGCCGGGGCAGAACGCCTTGCCGGGTGAGCAGCATGGTCTTCAGAGAATCCGGCCTCCCGAAGGCAGCCATCCAATCTTCCATGAACAGAACGCAAGTGGCTCGGCCAACGCAGTACATCTGGGTATCGAGCAGTTTGACTGAGTAACGCTTGAGCCGGGATTGGACCGTCGGAGACTTGCTGCTGAAGGTGCCGGTAGCCAGGCCATAGGTGGCGTGAGCATTCGAACCGGTAACGATCCCCTCCACTTGGGTTTCAGAGATCCCGAGCTGGCGAAGGACAGTTTGCGCTTCCTTGAGCGATTCGCCCGCAAAATCTCCGCGGAGGGTAGCATAGTACGGCAGCCCTCGAAGCGCAGCAAGATTGTCAATTTCGACATACTCGGTCTGCCCCGGGAATGAGATCAGTGCATCGCCAAGGATGCCGGCATCGAGACTTGCGCTCAAAATAGCCGCATAACACGCAGCGAATAGGAGCTTGTGGACGGTGCGCATCTTTAGGGAACGGCGACTTGCAGGGTAGTAGTGGTCACGATGCCGCCGCTGGTGGCCGTCACGGTGATGAGACCGTTTTCAGACGGGCGTGGACCGACTGTGATGACGTTGTTTACTTGCTTGCTCGACGGCGGTATGCTGCTATCGACAACTTGCATAGTGAACGCGTAAGTTCCCATCGCCGTCGGGGTCCCGTCGATAACTGGGCCGTCAATGTGTAATCCAGGCGGAAGTTGGCCTGAAACAATGCTCGCTGTGTATGGGAAATTGCCGTACATCACGTAATACGAGCTCGAGTACGGAACGCCTAGTGAAGCAGGACGGGCAGGAGGCCAGTTGATCGAAATCGGAAGCCAGTCGAAAATGGTCACCGCCAACGCTTCCGATGCCGTCTGAGCGGGCACACTGCTATCGGTCACGGCTATAGTGAACGGGTTCGAGCCGTTCGTCGGGACAGGTGGAACTCCACTGACCACGCCTGTCGATGAGTCCAGTGTGAGTCCTTGTGGTAGCGTTCCGCTTCTTACCGCGTACGTAAAAGGCGGTTGACCGCCAACCGCAGTGCATTGGCCATGGTATTGAGCGCGGGCGTTTGCGTATGGAAGAGAACAGGACAACGAGCTCAGAGGTCCGATCCCGACAACGAAATTGCTGATTGTCTGGCTCGCAGTCTGGGGCGGCGACGAGCTATCGGTCGCCTGGAATGTGAAGGAACTCGTACCCGCGGCAATGGGTATTCCTGAGATGGTCCCGAGAGCGCTATTCATCCCCAGTCCTGCCGGAAGGCTGCCGGCGCTGGTGGAATAGACGTAAAAGCCTTGCCCGCCCGTTGCTGAGCATGATCCAGAATAATTGACTCCAGAAAGAGCGCCGTGCGTCGCGCGCAAATGGGTCACACTCTGAACCGGTTCTGCCTCTCTTTTTGGCTTTGTTCTTTGAAATCCGAATACATTCGTGGCCTTGCAAGGCATACAATGAGGTCCGTGAAACCGGATCTCTCTCGACGAGCCTTGATGCAGGGTCTCGCCTCCACTGCTTTGCTGAGCGGCGCTCCTCCCCAGGGGCAATGCCCAGGACGCCCACTGGACGCCGGGACCCGGCATGGCGGAAGAGAGCTCGAAAACACCCAGGATCTGTGCGCCCATTAATCTGAAAGATCTCGATGAAGCGGCGATGCGCCGTGTAAAGCAGATCGGTGTCAACAATGTGCTCTCAGGCGGCCCTCCTATGCCGTGGGGAGACGAGCAGCTTCAGACGCTTGTGACCAAGCTGAAGGGAGGCGGTCTGAGCCTCGGGAATCTCATGATCGCAGGATTCCCCAATGTCATTTACGGCAGACCCGGCCGCGAGGAAGAGATCGAGAAGCTCAAGCAATCCATTCGTGCCGCGGGCAAAGCAGGCATTCCCGTCGTGGAATACAACTTTTACGCGCATCGCGCGATCGAAGGCTACTACGAGGAGACCGGACGGGGCGGCGCGGGTCTGACGGCATTCGATGCCGATCGCATCAAGGACTTGCCTCCCCTGCCTGAGGAAGGTGTTCACAATCTCGATGAGATTTGGAAGAACATCACCTACTTTCTCAAAGCGGTAATACCGGTCGCAGAGAGTTCAAACGTACGTCTGGCCCTTCATCCGAACGACCCGCCTGTCGCATTGAGCCGCGGATCGCAGCAAATCATGGGCACTGTCGAAGGGTGGAAACATCTCATCGGAATCGTAGATAGTCCTGCGAACGGCATCACGTTCGATTGTGGCGTGACGCGCGAAATGGGACACGACCCGGTGGAAGTTTGCCGCTACTTCGGGAATAAGGATCGCATCAATCACGTGCACTACCGCAACGTGCGCGTGCGCAAGCCGTACGACAAATACACCGAGGTATTTATAGATGAAGGCGAGAACGACATGTTTGCGGTGATGCGAGAACTCGTTGCGGTCAAGTACTCGCATCTCATCTATCCGGAGCATGAACGAGCGCTGGACGTGGATCGTGAACGCGGCATTCACAACGGCTATCCAGGCGGAGGCGGCTACACCGGAATGGTCTACGATATCGCCTACGCGCGCGCTATGCTGCAGGCCGCGTTGTCGCTGCAAAATAGCCGAAGCTGATTCGGAGCCATGAGCGAAGCGATTGGAGGTACACTCTTTCCCGGTAACGAACTCATGGCCACAGGCCACTAGCGCATATCAAGACCAGAGCCGGTCGTTTACGTGTTCGACATTCCATTGATCCGTAGGCTCGAAGAACCCGGTTCCTGGAACAAGGTGCGCCTTGATTGCGTCTTCATTCAGCGTTACTCCCAATCCAGGCTTATCGGGTACGGTGATGAATCCGTGATTGACGATCGGCTTGTCGACTCCTTCCACAAGCGAATCCCACCACGGAACGTCGACAGCGTGGTTCTCCATCGCGAGGAAATTATTCATCGCGGCAATCGCGTGTACACCGGCCATGCATCCCACTGGGCTTCCGGCATAATGCACCGCCGTTCCAACTCCGTACTGCTCGGCGAGATCCCCCACCTGCTTCGTTCCTAAGACGCCGCCCGCGGAACCCGGATCGGGATGGACGATATCCACCGCATGCATCTCGCATAGCTTTCGGAAGCCTTCGGGCAGATAAATGTCTTCGCCGGTCGCGAGCGGAATATCCACTTCGCTCGAGATCTCTTTGAGCAACTCAGGCCAGTACCACGGCACCATATCTTCGAGCCACGCCAGATTGAACTCCGTCAGTCTCTTGCCCAGACGTATGCAAGAGTTGACCCCGATATGCCCGAAATGATCTGCCGATAAAGGCACGTCCATCCCAACCTGCTCGCGAACCACAGCCACATATTCCGCCATCAGGTCGCAACCTTTTTGCGTGATCTCGATGCCGGTAAAAGGATGCTGCATCCAGTGCGTGTCCTTCGTTGGATCCATGCCCAGCGGATGCGTCAGGGCTCCCGGTACGTTCTGGATCATGTCGACGCCCAGGTCCATCTTCAGCCAGGTAAACCCCTGATCCATCCGCTTCTTGAGCCGTTGCCCATACACTTTCGGATCGTTCGATTCCGTCGTGTCGCAGTAGATTCGAACCTTGTCGCGGAACTTGCCGCCGATCATCTGGTACACCGGAACGTTATAGGCTTTACCCGCCAGATCCCAGAACGCCATCTCGACGCCGCATACTCCGCCGGCCTGCCGCGACTCGCCCCCGAATTGCTTGATCTTGCGAAAGACCTTTTCGACATTGCACGGGTTCTCGCCAAGCAAACGGCTTTTCAACATCAGGGCGTAGGTTGCCGTCGAGCCATCTCGCACTTCGCCGAGTCCGTAGATGCCCTGGTTCGTATCGATCCTGAGCAAAGGACAAGTCATCGGGGCGTGCGCGATTGTCGCAACTCGCAAGTCGGTGATCTTCAGCTCAGAGGGTTTTGAGTTTGTATTCGTGTTCTGGGGCAGCGCTTCCAGAACTGCGTCAGTCCATAGAGCTCCGATTGCACCGGCAGCTCCTTTCAGAAAGCCGCGGCGGGCGAAGTGATTCCTGTTCCGTTCTTTTGTCACATGTCCCTCGGCAGTGGAGCTTATCACAGCTCAACCAAAGACTCCTTAGTGCCCCAAATGCTGGCGCTTATACTCTTCATACTGCTTCTTAAGCTCGGGATCTTTCGGGCTCGGATAGATATCGCTTGACCGATACTTGCCGGTTTTCAGCATCATTTGAGTCCAGGCATCATGGACGTGAAGCTCTTCGGCGTTTTCAACGATCTCTTTCACGAATTGTGGCGGAATGAAATAGACGCCTTCTCCGTCACCGAACACAACATCGCCGGGCATCACGGTTGCTTGTCCGATGCGGATCGGCATGTTGACGCCGGTGAGCATGCAATCGCTGATCGGAGTCGGATGTGCTCCTCTGATATAGGCCGGCATCCCCTTTTCAAAAATGCTGTCGAGGTCACGAATGGCGCCGTCCACCACGAAACCCGTATGTGTAAACGTCTGAATAGCGGTCGCGAGGTTATCTCCCACGTAGGTTCCGCCTTCTTCCTTGCCGTAGAGATCCACCACGATCGTGTCACCTTCGGTGAGGCTGTCTATAACGCGCTGATTGGCATTTCGCTTAGGGCCGCCCCCATTCGCTTTTGCCTCCGCAACTGCCTGCACATCGGGACGTAAAGGCATGAATTGAGCCGTAACGGCGCGCCCTACAAGGTGCTTCTCCGGATGCAGAATCCGCCAGTGGCCTTCGAACTGATCGTTGTAATGGTGCCGTGCAAGAATCGTCCAAACCTCTTCCGCGCTGACGTCCTGCAACTTTTTCAAGAGATCGTCGGGCACTTTGGGTCGTCCATCGGCCGACCGCTCGAAAGGATTCTCTTTCGTGTATTCAATCAGCTGTTCCCGGCTGAACTGGATGACTTGCGCCTGCAACGCAGTACCCAACACGAGTGCCGAAACGGCAAGGCTCTTTATGTTCATGACAGTTATGCAGCATATCAATGCGAAATCGTCGTGCTACAAAAAAGGACGAGCATCTATGTATAAGACACTATCGGCCGGGCTTTTCGCGGTTCTTTTGCTTTGGAAATTTTCGCCGGAACTGGCGCGTGCCGATACATCTCCGGACAATCTGATCGAAGGTTTCAGGCTGGTCGAAGCCGCATCTGTTGCCGATGCGATGGAACAGCTATACGGAAAGAAGATGTACATGTCACACGACATGAGGCCGCTTTTCACAACCAAATTTGCGGGCCCCGCGACCACGGTTCTGCTTCACAAAGAGGAAAACACGGAGGGCGCGACAGCACTGCAGGGCATGATGGACGCCATCGATGAAGCGCCGCGTGGAGCCGTGTATGTCATGGTGCTCGAGAATGGCCTCGACTATGCGGGGCTCGGCGGTCTGATGAGTACGTCGATGAAGTATCGGGGCTTAGCCGGCGCGGTGGTTGACGGCGGTATACGCGACACTCCGCAAATCGGCAAACTGCAGTTTCCGGTTTTTAGCCGCGGCATCGTTCCTTCCACAACCGTCAAACACTTTCGCGTAACTGGAAAAAATGTTCCCGTTACCTGTGCGGGCGTGCCGGTTCGCCCCGCCGATATCATCGTGGCCGACATGGACGGCGTCGTTGTTGTTCCAAAAGAAAATGCTGCGGAAGTTCTGAGGAAAGCTCAGCAATTGGACGAGACGGAGCACAGTATGTATCCGTACATCGAGAGATTCAAGTCCATTCGCGAAGCGGTTTCGAAGTTTGGACGGCTTTAGATTCTCAGGCCAGCAGAGATTCTTCCTGATCGATCTTCCGCGACAACTCTGCGCTCCCTTTCTTGTCGAGAAGAGTTCGTAGCTTAGGAAATTCGATCTCCTCTTCCTGGCGAGCGTGCGGCTCGATTTCGGCTCGCAGAGCACGAACGTGAGTACGCCATCCTTCCTCGTCTCGTATCGAGCGCTGCAATTCGAACAGGTGCACTTTCATGCTGGCGTGCTCTTGATACAGCTTTTCGGTTGCTTCTTTTCTTTCGGCATCGCTCTGGAGCAACGGATAGATGATGTCTTCCTCGGCTAGCGCGTGCTTGCCGATTGTACGCTTGAATCGGAGGAACAGGGCCATCCTCTTAACAGGACTCTCGGCGTGCGTGCTTTCCATTTTGTCTAGCAGCGAAAGCAGCTCCCGATGCTCCTCAATCAAACCCTTGAACGGATCCTGCCCCGCCGCCCCGCGAACGGCTCCGCTCACGTTAGCAAATACGACTGGGAGCAGCCGGCCCAGCAAAATGGCTCCGGCAGCGCCCGCCGCGATTAACACATACTTCCCCGCGGAGTTTGGCTCCTGGCTGTCTCTTAAAAAGGGCATGCTGTTTACCTGATTGGTTGATGTCGACATCCGGCCGGAGTTTCGAATGAACCAAGCCCGTACTTGTCCGTAGCCCTGGCTGCGCTTAACGATTCTGCTGCCGATCTCGCCATCTTTGGGGCTTCGGTGTGCAAAATAAAGCGGTATGTCCCTTTTCTACAAGGATCTTCACGACCGCGAATTGCTTTCCCAGGCAGTGTCGATCTTGAAAGAATTGGAGAGCCGGAGGATGGTGGATGTTTTCTTGCCGGACGATCAACCGGCCAACTCTATCGTCTTTCCTCGGCGGTTGGCATCTATTTCGATCCTCAATAATCGTTTGGCTTTGCTGGTGGAGTCGGATTTTTTCAACCCATACAAAACCGTGTAAGCCGAATTGACAATCCACGATGTAATCATTGGTCGTAATCGAACAGGAGACTCGAATTGGGATTTGATCAATATCACGAACCCGCAAACGAACTATCGCAAGAGACACGCACCTTCGCGAGGATGATCGCCTCGTTAACGGAAGAGGCTGAGGCCATCAATTGGTACGAGCAGCGAATCTCAGTAGAAAAAGACCAAGGCGCAGTTGCCATTATGCAGAATGCTCAGCATGAGGAATTTAAACATTTCGGCATGGATCTCGAATTTCTTCTCCGTAAGAAGCCTAAGTGGCGCGACACGTTGAAGGGCATTCTTTTCCAGGAAGGCGATATCGTGAAGCACGGCGAAAAGGCTGAGGAAAGCACGGAAGGCTCATGAGCAACGACGATCTGAAGGCGCTGCGGAAGCAATTGGCAAGCGCCATCTATGGTGGTGAGTCTCACATCACCTTCGATAAGGTTGTCAAAGATTTTCCAGCGGACGCCCGCGGGGCCAAGCCGGAAGGAGTTCCGCATTCGGCTTGGGAGCTGATTGAGCATATGCGAATTGCGCAACGGGACATTCTGGATTTCTCGCGGGATCCGAAACACAGATCGCCGAACTTCCCGGAAGGCTATTGGCCGAGTTCGGACAAGCCGCCGAGTGACACTGCCTGGGACGAAAGCGTGCGGGCGTTCGAACAGGATGCTAAAGAGCTGAAAAAACTGATCGAGCACGGTGATTTGTTTGCGGCTTTCGCGCATGGCGAAGGGCAAACGCTGCTTCGGGAAGCTTTGCTGGTAGCCAATCATAATTCCTACGAATTGGGCCAGGTCGTATTCCTGAAGCGCATGCTTACCGGCAAAGTGTGACTAAAGATCCGGACTTTGCAAGTTTCCATAGCTGTGTCCTATAATTGACCTACTGGTCTCATGTTCCAGCTTCTCCAGAGCGGACTTATTCTTAGCGTGGCCATTAGCAGCCCCGCCTGAGACCTCGTTTACTGAAATCTGCGAGGCCACCGGCGGGGAGAACCTGCGGTGGCCTTTTGCTTTTATTCAATAGTTTTCGCGGTTGACAAATAAGAAGGTTTGAAAAATCTAGCTATGAGAGTGTTCACGTTCGACACCACGCTGCGGGACGGTACTCAGGGCGAGTCGGTGTCTTTCTCAGTCGATGACAAGCTGCTGATTGCAGAAAAGCTGGACGAACTGGGGATCGACTATATCGAGGGGGGTTGGCCAGGCTCCAACCCGCGTGACAGGGAGTTCTTCGAGCGCGCAAAAGATTTGAAGTTAAAACACGCGAAGCTGACTGCGTTCGGGTCCACTCGTCTCGCCAAGAATCCAGTCGATCAGGACGTCAGCGTCTCGGAGATTCTGGCCGCCCAAACACCGGTCGTGGCAATCTTCGGAAAAACCTGGGATTTCCACGTGCGCACGGCCCTGGGCATCACCGAAGAACAAAACCTGGAGCTGATCTCCGATACCGTTCGCTATCTGATCTCGCACGGGCGCGAGGTGGTCTACGATGCGGAGCACTTCTTCGACGGCTACAACGCGAACCCCGCTTATGCGCTCCAGACGCTTCGAGCGGCGAAATCGGCCGGGGCGGACGTACTTTGCCTCTGCGACACCAACGGTGGCGCGCTACCTGTTCGAATCGCCGAGGTGGTCGCTGAGGTTCGTAAGCACTTCGATGGCGTACTCGGCATTCATTGCCACAACGACTCCGAGCTGGCCGTGGCAAACACCCTGGCAGCTGTCGGAGCAGGCGCCACACACGTACAGGGCACTATCAACGGATACGGAGAACGTTGCGGTAACGCAAATCTCTGCTCGATTCTGGGCAATCTGGAATTGAAACTCGGCTACACAACGATCGGTCCTGAAAACCTGAAAGGCCTAACCAACGTGTCGCGGTTTGTCGCCGAGATGGCCAATCTCGCTGTGCGGCGCGACCAGGCATATGTGGGCGCCAGTGCCTTTGCCCATAAGGGCGGAATCCACGTCAGCGCCGTAATGAAGGATTCGGCGACCTACGAGCATGTCCGCCCGGAGTTGGTCGGAAATCGCCAGCGAGTTTTGTTGAGCGACCTTTCAGGCCGGGGCAATATCGCCTACAAGCTGAAACAACTCGGCTTCAAGGACAATCTGACCGATGTCGCCAGCCGGGAGCTTCTTCAGCGCATCAAGCAAATGGAGCACCAGGGCTATGACTTCGAATCCGCCGAGGGCACTTTCGAACTACTGGTGCGCGAAGTAGCCAACCCCGAGTTCCATCCATTCGAAGTCGTGAAGTATGAGGTCTCGACGAAGCTGCAGGGCGGCACAGACGAGACTGTCACTAGCGCAAGTGTCACGTTGCGTGTGGATAACTCGGTGCATTCTTCGACCGCCACAGGACACGGCCCTATGAACGCTCTAGATTTGTGTCTTAGGCAATGCCTTGCGTCTATTTATCCGGCGATCACCAATGTTCGGCTCACCGACTACAAAGTTCGCGTGCTTGGCGGCAAGGGCGGCACCGAATCGAAAGTGCGGGTTCTGGTGGAATGGAGCGATTACCATCGCAGTTGGGCGACTGTGGGCATCTCGGATAACGTAATCGATGCAAGCTGGCGCGCTTTAGTGGACGCGTTGCGCCTTGAACTGATGAGGCTGCTGGAACGAAAGGACGAATCGGAAGACCAAGCCGTTCGCGATTTCAGCTGGGCCGTGTAACTTGCCGCACATGTCGTTGAGCATCGTAGAATCGGCTAGGTACGCATGAAAGCCGTAGTTGCCGATCCAGTTGGCGGCCCTGAAAACCTCAAGTACATCGAAGTTCCCGACCTCCAACCGAGTGATGGCGAAGTTCTCGTCAAACTGGCGGCCATTGGCGTAAACTTCATAGACGTTTACTACCGGCAAGGCTTGTACAAGACGCCGGAGACGCCCGTGCTCCTCGGCAACGAGGGAGCGGGTACAGTCGTGGCAGCAGGTAAGGATTCAAAGTTCTCGGTCGGCCAGCGCGTGGCTTACGCGATGTCGCGCGGTTCTTACGCGGAATACGCGCTTGTGCCGGAACGACTGCTCGTGCCTTTACCCGATTCGATCGGTTTTCGGGACGCAGCGGCCGTGATGCTGCAGGGCATGACGGCGCATTACCTGACGCGCTCGACGTTCCCGCTGAAAGCGGGACAAACCTGCCTGATTCACGCAGCAGCCGGAGGCGCCGGATTGCTTACCGTACAAATGGCGAAAATTTCGGGAGCAACCGTAATCGGCACCTGTTCAACCGAAGCGAAAGCCAAACTCGTAGCGGACTCCGGGGCCGATCACGTCATTCGCTACACGGAGCAAGATTTCGTCGACGAAGTGAAACGAATCACCAACGGTCAGGGAGTCGATGTGGTCTACGATTCGGTTGGTAAATCGACCTTCGCCAAGAGTCTCGACTGTCTTAAGCCGAAAGGCTTAATGGTCACCTTCGGTCAATCCAGCGGGCCTATCGGGCAGATCGATCCACTCGTGCTCATGCAGAAGGGCTCGCTTTATATGACGCGGCCGAGTCTTGCCAATTACGTTAGCGATCCGGCGGATTTGCAGTGGAGGTCGGCCGAGATATTTCAGTGGATTTCTCAAGGCCTTTTGAAGCTTCATATCCACCGCGAGTACAAACTGTCCGAAGCGGCGATGGCACACCGCGAGCTCGAAGCCCGAAGTTCGACCGGTAAACTCCTACTTGTCCCTTAGCCGATGAATTCTAGGGAGATTACGGAGCAGGCGAAACGGCGGGAGCGCCTTCAAGAAAAACTACAAGAGCTTCGGATCGGGGCATTTCTCACAGCGGCTCTACCCAACGTGCGCTATCTGTCCGGTTTCTCCGGAAGCAACGGAGCGCTGCTGATTGCCGGCGATCGAGCCCTGCTTTTTACGGACCCGCGCTATGCAACGCAAGCGCCGCAGCAGTCGGATTGCGAAGTAAAAATAGTCAAAGGACCTCTAAGCGTAGGGATCGCGACTTGGGTAAAGCGGCTTCGATTGCGGTCTCTCGGATTCGAAGAGAACCGCATCGGCCTCGGCGAGTACCGGCAACTGAATATCGCGCTCGAAGGTGTGCGCCTGAAACCTGTTTTGGATCTGGTCGAAGTGTTGCGAATGGTCAAGTCGCCCGAAGAAATCGGCACAATTCAGGCTTCGGTCCGGCTCAATTCAGCGGCCTTCGAGGAAGCCATGAAGCGCTTCAAACCGGCCATGACCGAAACCGATTTGGCTGCCGAGATCGACTATAGGATGCGGCTCTTGGGCGCCGACGGAACGGCTTTCGACACGATTGTGGCCTCTGGAGAGCGAAGCGCTCTGCCCCATGCTCATCCCACCCCTCATCCGCTTCAACCGAATCAACTACTATTGGTGGATATGGGTGCGAAAGTGGCTGGTTATGCCAGCGACATGACCCGCACCCAAGCCTTAGGTAAGCTGAGTGCAAAGATACGCCGGATGTACCAGGCTGTGCTCGAGAGCCAGCTAGCGGCAATTGATGCTGTAAAGCCGGGTATTTCTTGTGCCCAGATAGACGGCGCGGCTCGGGGAGTGTTGCGCGGCTATGGCCTGGATAAGTTATTTGTTCACTCGACCGGTCATGGGCTTGGACTGGAGATACATGAGCGTCCGCGTGTAGGCAGAAAAGAAGGGACAAAGCTGGAAGCAGGGATGGTGATCACCATCGAGCCGGGAGTTTACGAAGAAGGGCTCGGTGGAATCCGCATTGAAGATACAGTAGTCGTAACCGCGCGTGGATGCGAAGTCCTTACACCTACGCGTAAAGAGCTGGTCGTCCTGTAGCCTTGGGCGACATACGACGCGCCCCGAGCAAACGATGACCATAGACGAAATTAGAAAGTTGATAGAAGTAGTTCGTGAGACCGGCATCTCTGAATTGGAAGTCCAGCAAGGCGAGAACCGGGTGCGAATCCGGAGCGGCTCGCCGGTAAACCAGGATGTTGTGCTGCCGGCGGTCTTGCCGGTAGCGTTGACCGGGACGACAAACGTCCTTCCCCCGGCCGTGCCCGCGCCACTTCTACAAGACAACCCGAGCGCTTCTTCGCCCGCCTCTCAGCCCGCAGGAAAACGACCGGAATCTGGTCGTGAAATCGCCGATTGTCGGTACTTATTACGACGCGCCTTCGCCGGGCGCGGCCCCTTTTGTAAAGATTGGCGACCACGTCGAAGCCAAGCAAGTAATTTGCATCATCGAATCGATGAAATTGATGAACGAGATTGAGGCGGAGGTCTCGGGCGTTGTTGTTTCTAAGCACGTTGAGAACGGGCGTCCCGTCGAGTACGGTCAGTCACTCTTCACGATCACCCCGCTGTAAGGTATTAAGACTCCGTCCATGTTCCGAAAAATTCTTATCGCAAATCGTGGCGAAATCGCAGTCCGCGTCATATGCGCCTGCAAGGATCTCGGCATCAAAACAGTGGCCGTCTATTCAGAAGCCGATAGCCATGGCTTGCATGTTCGCTTTGCCGATGAGGCGATCTGCATCGGGCCGGCAAAAAGCAATCTGAGCTATCTGAATATAGCCTCGGTCATGAGCGCCGCCGAGATCACCAATGTAGATGCTATTCACCCGGGTTATGGCTTTCTAAGCGAAAATGCGGATTTTGCGGAAGTTTGCGAGCTGTCGGGCATCAAGTTTATCGGACCCAAGCCCGAAGTGATTCGCGAAATGGGTTTGAAGCAGAGAGCGCGAGCCATCATGGAACAGGCATGCGTGCCGATACTTCCCGGTTCGCGGGGCATCATCAACTCTCCGGAAGAAGCTGCTGAACTAGCGGCTTCGATTGGCTACCCGGTGATGTTGAAAGCCGCAGCGGGCGGCGGCGGCCGCGGCATGCGGGTCGTGCGCAACGAGTCGGACCTGACCGCTCTCCTCGCCCAAGCGCAGACTGAAGCGGCGGCGGCCTTCTCCTGCGGCGATGTCTATATGGAGAAGTTGGTCGAAGCACCTCGTCACATCGAGTTTCAGGTGTTGGCCGACGAGCATGGGAATGTGGAAGTCCTCGGTGAGCGCGAGTGCTCTATTCAACGGCGGCATCAGAAGTTGATCGAAGAGTCCCCTTCCCCCTCTGTGAGCTCGGCAATGCGGGCCAACATTTCCGACCGGCTTCGGGTAGCGATGAAGGCCATCGGCTACACAAATGCCGGAACCGTCGAGTTCCTGATGGACGAAAAGCAGAATCTCTACTTCATCGAAGTGAACGCGCGCATTCAAGTGGAACATCCGGTGACAGAGTTTGTGACTGGCATCGACTTAGTGAAGGCTCAGATCCGAATCGCGGCAGGCGAGTGTTTGAACCAGATCGTGACGCAACCCATTAAGTTGACCGGTCACGCGATCGAATGCAGAATCAATGCTGAAGATCCACAGACATTCACTCCTTCACCTGGGCGAATCACCGGGTTGAATCTGCCCGGTGGAATTGGCGTGCGGGTGGACACTGCGGCTTATACGGATGGCATCATTCCTCCTTACTATGATTCATTGGTTGCAAAGCTGATCACTTACGGCAATGATCGCTACGAGGCTATCGTGCGAATGCGCCGGGCCCTCAGCATGTTTGTGATCGAAGGCATCCGTACCAGTGTTGCTTTGCACGATAAGATCATGTGCGACGAAGATTTTGTCGCGGGCAACTTCGATACGACTTTTCTGACTAGGCCTTCCTATTCCGGAAATGGAAATCCAGTTAAGAAATCCGCAAACGGATCGGCTTAATGCAAATGGCCCTAAGCTGCCGGGCTTAGGGCCATTCTTTACTACAATCCCGATCCTGCTGTTTAGAAACTGACGCCAAGAAGAACGTCACCCTGATCCTTGTTTGATACCAGGCCAGGTGCGGCGAACGAATTATTAGCCCACCGTGTATAGCGTGCTTCAGGGGTCAGCTCAAACGGACCTTTCTTGAACGTCATTCCAAATCCAGCCACGCCGCCGAAACTGTTGCGGTTTCGGATCTCGCTTGCGTTGTCGTTGAAAGCCGGCGAAAACCCGGCGATGTAGGTCCGCTGATCGATAGTTGAAATATGCCGGTAGGAGGCGCCGAAGTCGATAAAAGGTCGGAGATGGCCCAGGCTCATGTTGTACTTGAATACGCCTGGAATCTCCCATTGATTAAAGCTGGTGTGATAACCGGTCGTGCCGGATGCTCCACCCACGTTGCTGTCGAATCGGCCCGGCTTAAATAATCCATCTACCTCGAAACGGAGATGAAAAGGGGCGTGAAACTCGGCGCTTGCACCGAACTCATAACGCGGGTTCGATGAGGAATACGCGGATCCGTAGCTGGTCGTATTCGTAGTTAGATTTGTCCCAGGAAGGCCCGAATTGCTCGTGGTGAACATATCGGTTACCGGGATTCCGGCTTTGAAGCCCAGCGTAACTGGCCAGTGGCCTTCATCTTCGTTTTGAGCGCAAAGCGAGGCTGCGCATATTACAAAAATTCCGATGAAACTCAATTGTCTTTTCATATTGATAAACTTCTCCCAACCTATGTGCGTAACTTGTAATTTTGTGCTTTTGAGTCAAGTAAATGCGCCTAGAAACGAGTCTCGTAGCAGGGCTTTTATCAATGACTAGTTATTCTGATGTCCAAGAAATCGCGCGGGTTTCGAAGATATACACGCGGGCTAATAGGGTGGAATTATCGTATGAATACTTGTCTCGAAGTAAAAACAAGTCTAATCAATTGATGAACTTGTGCGCAGTAATTATGTAAACAAGAAACACTATAGGGAGTGCAAAAAGACTACTGTCCACTCGGTCCAGCACTCCGCCATGTCCTGGCAGCAGATCTCCGCTATCTTTTACGCCGGCGCCTCGTTTAATTGCAGATTCAGCTAAGTCTCCGAGCTGTCCAGCGATATTGCCTGTTACTGCCATCAGCGCAATCTCCCATTTTGGAAACGCCGGAAGGAAGTAACCGAGGTAAATAAGGCCAAACAGCAGCGATCCGGCGACCGAAGCAATTGCGCCTTCCCAGCTTTTCTTGGGACTCACGATCGGCGCAAGTTTGTGTTTCCCAAATCTGCGGCCGACATAGTAGGCAGCAGAGTCACCGACCCAATTTAGCGCCAGGGCAAATGCCACCAGATGAACGCTCTCGTCTCGCAGGTCGATTGAAAAGCGCCAGGGAGAAAAAGTATACAGCGCGCCAAAAACGGCGCAAGACACCCGCTGGAGGATCCCATTCAGTTCGGAAGAGCGAAGGGCCGAGATCAGCGCCAGAATGGCTATCAACACGAGGCCGGGCAGGAAACCTGCTGTAGTTCTGGAAAGCTCAGGCCAGAATAAAATAAACACGCCGGCTATAAGGCCCCAAATACCCGGATGTGGAATGCGATGACCCACAACAAGGCCGCCGAATTCCCGATAGCAAAGGAGGCTCATCGTTAGAGCCCCTCCAATGAATATGGGTCTGGGCGCGACGAATATCAGAAAGAGCGCAAACGCAAGAAGCCCGATCGCGGTGATCAGGCGCGTCATAAGTAAGGTGGTCTCACTAGGCTAAAGGAAGTTCAAGAACCTCTTCGTCTACGGTAAACGATGCCCCTTCGAAGCTAGTGGAACTCGGCGTCAGTCCGCCAAAACGCCGGTCCCTGCTCTGATAGTCCGAGATCGCCTTCAGTAACTCGAGACGCGTGAAATCCGGCCACAGCGTCTCCGTTACGTAGAGCTCGGCGTACGCGATTTGCCACAGGAGGAAGTTGCTGATTCGCATCTCTCCCGAGGTTCGGATCAACAAGTCGGGGTCCTTTAAACCGGCCGTGTATAGATGACCGGAGATGGCCTCTTCCGTGATCTCGAGCGAATCGAGGTTGCCCTCGTGACGCGCGTTTTCGAGCATGGCATTCACCGCGTCTACCAGTTCGGTGCGGCCCCCATAATTGATCGCGAGATTTAGACGCAAGCCCCGATTCTGTGCGGTCTTGTCCATGACGGATTGCAACTCGGCCTGCACAGGAGCAGGCAATAACTCCAGCCGTCCAATGGCCAAGAGCTGAATATCGTTGCGCATGAGATTTGGCAACTCGCGCCGCAGATAGATACGAAGAAGCCGCCACAATCCTTCGATCTCATGGCGGGGACGCTTCCAGTTTTCAACCGAAAACGCATAGAGTGTCAGAACCTCGACACCAAGTTGGGCACATGTTTCTGCTACGGTTCGGACCGGATCGACGCCGGCTTTATGACCGAGAATGCGTGGGTAGTTCCGCTGTCTCGCCCAGCGCCCATTCCCATCCATAATGATGGCGATATGAGCGGGAAGACGCTTCGGATCGAGTTCTGTGGCGATCCGCCATTCTCGGTCGCGAGGAGAGAGCGACTCAAGGAGCTGCTTCATAACGTAAAGCTCTATGGTACAGCAAGAGAGTAGTGCAAACTGCCTGTAAAAAGCGGCGCCAAAGCAGCCCCGACGCAAAGAAAGCTGCCAAAAGGCAATTCGTAGGACGACGCCTCTTTTCTTGTCGCCAGTAGGAAGAGCACGCCAATCACTGCGCCTCCAACTGCGCCAATCAGTAGTGCTAGAAACCCATTATCCGGACCTAAAAAAATGCCGATCATGGCGAGCAACTTAACGTCGCCGAGCCCCAGCGCGTCCCGTTTTCGAACTCGTCCGTAGGCTAGTGCAATGAGCCAGATGGGCAAAGCCAGCAGGGCTGCCCCGATACCGGCGTTTAAGAGTGACTGCCACTGCTCCTTCAAACCGTGAAACAGTAGCATTCCTAGAGTGGAAGGAACTACCGCTACCAAGGCGAACAGGAGTCCGGCGCAACATCCGCCTAGCGTAATTTCATCAGGAAGAATTCGCTCTTCCAGATCCGTCCAGAAAAGAATAATGAGTAAAGCTTCGAAGACGGCCCACTTCGCCGCCGCTAATGTTGCGCCGTACCGGGCTGCTACCAGAACAAAGAGAATAGCCGTGAGTAACTCGACAAGGGGATAACGAACTCCGATTGGCTGTGAACAATAGCGGCAGCGTCCCTTTAGAAAGACATAACTGAGGACAGGAATGTTTTGGACCCAGCTCAGCTGCGTTCCGCACTCCGGGCAAAACGATCGGGGGGCAACAATCGATAGATCGCGAGGGATACGGTAGATGCAGACATTCAGAAAACTTCCGAAGATGAGCCCGAAAATTGCAGCAAGGAACGAAAGCACCAGAATCATGCCTCGCGAAGTGCTTTCTTATAGCTGTCGATGGTGCTTTCTACCATCCGTGTAGCGCTGAAGTTTCGTTCGGCTTTGCTGCGGCCGTTACGCGCAAGCGATCCGGCCAACAGAGGATCACTAACGACCTTAGAAATGGCCGCCGCTATCTCTTGGGGATCGTTCTCAACCAGCAGACCAGACTCGCCATCCGTGACGAGTTCGGGAAGTCCGCCGACGCGGCTGGCGATCACAGGAACGCCAAGGCTCATGGCCAGCAGAGCGGCTGAACCAAGGCCTTCAGACCGGGTTATATAGACGAAGGTCGCTGCACGTTTAAGATCGGTGGCAAGGTCCTGCGAAAATAGGAAACGCACATTCGTGAGTACGGAAGCCCGCTCGATCAAATCTCTGCCCTTTTGAGGATCTTGCGATGCGAGTGCCACAACCAGCGGCGGCTCCGGTGCTTCTCGTTCCAAGGCGCCAAGGCCGGCGTTTACGCCATCGTACACGACATCGATCTTTTCGAGCGGTACGCCTGCGATTCTCAATTGCTGAGCTACGAATTTCGATACTGCTAGAAAGCGCTCAGCCCGGCCGTATTTCCAACGCGAGAGGAAACTGCGCTTGACCGGAAAAGCAACCCGGCGGGAGACGACAAATCTCGTCCTGGAAGCAATCGCCAGAAGCGTGTGCGCGCGCGCGTCATGCGCATGGACGATATCGACGGCGCGCGATTCTTTCCATACCTGGTTCAGCCCGGCTGGCCCCACACAAAGTTCGGCGGCCTGCGCTGCATGCCACAACGGCGAATGCCTCAAAGCGAGAAGCATCGACGTGTGACCCGCTTCCCGTAAGCCTTTCAGCAACATGAGAACCTGATGCTGTCCGCCGCGCATCTCTTCACCCATGTCGACGTGCAGAATACGCACTAAAGCTTCCGGCCTGGAGTCATCAGACGCGCTTTTGTATATTTCGCGAAATTGTAAAAGGCCGCCATGTAGGCGATAGCCAGACCTTCTACCCCGTCCAGGAAACCAAGTTTCAAAACATAGGTCCGAAAAAACGTCCAGGGCGGATCGAGTAAAACGCGCGAAATCGGAACACTATCCTGACGCGCTGCGATCTCCTGGGCCGCTAGCGTCGTGTATCGATCAAGTGTGCGCAAATGCTCCGACACGGAGCCGCATGTGAAGTGCAGCAAATTCGATTGCAGATGTCCGATGCTTCCCTCCACTTTGACCGATTCGTGGACGAACTCACCTACCCATTTCGCTTTGGTCCTATCAAACAGCCGGACTTTACGGTCCGGATACCATCCGCTATGAAGGATCCAACGGCCCAGATATTGAGCGAGGCGGGGCATCGTGTAGCCATTGAAACGAGGGCCGCTCTTCTTGATTTGCCAGATCTCCGCTTCCAAGGCTTCGCTCAGGCTCTCGTCGGCATCCAGCGACAGTATCCAATCGTTAGCCGCAAGTTCAGCCGCGATATTTTTCTGAGCGGCATACCCATGCCACGACGCCTCGACCACGCGGGCTCCAAGCTTATTGGCGATCTCAACCGTTCGGTCGTTCGATCCGCTATCAAGGACCAGAATTTCGTCACAGCAGCGCAGGCTTTCGATTACACGCGCGATATTCCGCTCTTCGTTGAACGTAATGATCGCGGCGGAAATCTTCATTTGACATTGCGCCTCATGCGGTACGCACCGGCACGAGAGTAACAGAGAGAAAGAAGATTATCAGAGCCGCAAAACATAGCAGGCGCCGCGAGCGCGACAGAGGCGTATTGTCGTAGACCAGCGGATGCCGCCTGCCAAAGAAAAACATGATCACACCCCAGATCCACCAGGGCCAATAGAAGAACCCGGCAACTCCTAAGATGGCCACCAGCATCAAGCTGACCCGTCCATGCCAACGCTCGGATCCCAGGGCATAAAGAATATGGCCGCCGTCCAGTTGCCCTATAGGTAGTAGATTGAGAGCAGTTGCAAACAGACCGGCCCAGGCCGCCATGGCTACCGGATGCAATACGATCTGGGCAGATGGGACACCCGCAAAGCAGAGTTGTTCGAGAGCCCGAACCGCTACGGGTGTGCCGAAAAAGACGGATTCGGCTGTCACGGGGTGCGGAACTACCTTGGACATCGCTACGCCGATAATCAGGAATGGCAGAAGCATGACGAAGCCCGCCAGAGGCCCGGCGATCCCGATGTCGAATAGTCCTTCCCGGCTGTAGATCGGCGACCGAATCCGGATAAACGCCCCGAAAGTTCCAAAAAGTGACGGCGAGGGCAGAAAGTACGGCAGGCTCGCATCGACTTTTCGCTTCCGGCATTCGACGACATGTCCGAGTTCATGGGCGAGAAGAACCGTTAGCAGGGGTAGCGAAAAGTAAAGACCATCCCAAACGGAGGTGTCGAATTTAGCAGCGCCAAGATATGAGTTGGTGATGGCTTCGAAATTCAGCGGGCTGTTATGCGTGAAGCAGTAAACCAGGGCCGAACCGAAGATGGTGCTGGTCAAAAATGTGGCCGCAAAGAGTAGCGCGTTGATCCACCAGTAGCGAGGCCAGCGGCGAACTCGGCTTGCCCGGGACCTCCCTTCCAAATCGGAGATCTTGTCAGCCGAACACACCTGAATACTTCTAAAGGGTTTGAAGTTCTTTGCCAGGCTTGAATCTCACTGCCTTACCGGGCGGGATTGCTACCTCGGCTCCGGTTCGAGGGTTCCTTCCGATACCCGTTTTACGCGGCCTAACGTTAAAGATACCGAACCCCCGTAGTTCAATGCGATCGCCTTCCGTAAGAGCCTTCTTCATGGTCTCGAAAACGGTTTCGACGGCCATCTCCGCTTTGGTTTTCGTGATGCCCGTACGGTTCACGACCTCATTGATGATGTCCAGCTTGATCAAGCAACCTCCAAAACGTTCGGCACGAATCCAACCCCTAGCAATGTCCATGATAAGAAAGCGCTTATTACCTGTCAATAAAAGCCGGGCAGGTCTTTTCCGGGGCTCAACGAATTTTTTTCCGAATCGGGTGACCAAAGCTGTTCATTCTTACGCAATACCAGACGGCTTGCGTAGCAATATGTTAAAAACCAGTCACTTAAACCCGCAAGTCTTTTTTGGTTACCCAGTTGCTAATGAAAGTTCGAGGGAGGTCGTTCGGCAATGAAGCACCTTAAAATTTTGCTCGTTGAGGATAGTCCGAGCGACGTGCGTTTGATCCGGGAGGCCTTGAAAGGGACGCCGGTCGCGGTCGAGTTAACGGTTGCTCTGGACGGTATAGAGGCAATGGAATACCTTCATCAGTCCGAAATCGGCGCATCGGTTCGCCCGGATCTAATCTTGCTCGATCTGAATTTGCCGCGAAAAAATGGCCGAGAGGTTCTGGCCGAAGTCAAAGCCTCGCCCAAACTAAAGCAGATTCCAGTGTTGGTTATGACGAGTTCTCATGCCGATGAGGACATTAGTCAGGCATACTCGCTGAATGCCAACTGTTACATCACTAAGCCCGGCGATCTTGACGACTACGTAAATGTCGTGCGAGCTATCGAAGAATTCTGGTTCTTAACAGCTACGCTTCCTGACGCTTTTAACGGCTCTTCGAAACTGTCGAGTCCCGCGGAACTGAAAGTCCGTACCGCCGCTTCCAATAAATAGTTTATTCTTGAGCTGCCTTAGCGGCGGCTAGAGCTCGTTCGTAGTCTGGATGCTCAGAGACATGACCGACGTACTCGACATGCGTTATCTTGTTTTGGCCATCCAAGACGAAAATGGCTCGGCTTTCAATGCGTAGATCTGGAATCAAAGTTCCGTAAGCTTGCCCGAAGGATCCACTTTTGTGATCGGAGAGCATTCTGACGTGGCTTACGCCGAAATTTCCGCACCATCGTTTTTGGGCGAACGGCAAATCCATGCTGATGGTGTAAAAACTGATATTCGAAAAGCTACCGGCCGCCTCCTCGAAGCGTTTCGTCTGGGCGTCACAAACTGGAGTGTCGAGCGACGGTACCACGCTGAAGATCCGGACCCCATGGCCGGTCTTTTCGAGATCCACTTTCTGCAGCGAGCTATCTACTACTTCAAAATCTGGCGCTTTATCGCCTACGTGAAGTTCGGTACCGCTTAAAGGAAAGGAATTACCTCCGAGGACTGTCGTGCGAGCCGGTTCGTTTGCCATCGGCACATTTTAGCAGAGACCGGCATGTTGACTGTGCTTAATTTCCGCCAAAATCCGGAGATCTGCGGGGAACTCACGGGCCCGCTACTCGACGGGTGAAAGAGTGGATTCAAGCCCCGGCATCTTTACGCTGTCACGGACAACAATCCACACTAGAGCACCGCACGCGCACAGGCCTGCTGCCACCAGAAACGAAGCACTCCATCCGAAGCGGGCCGCAATCGCAGGGGTGAGGGAAGCGGTGACGGCTCCGCCGATCTGCCCTCCCATATTCATGACGCCCGAGACGGTGCCCGCAGATTTGCCGCCTATATCGGCGCTGATCGACCAGAAGGAGCTCTGCGAAAGATATAAGGCGCCGGCACCTCCGGCCAGAACGACGCTCGCGAGCTGAGCGCTTTCAACCTGAGTGCCAAGTGCGATGAAGACCGCCGCCAGAGCTATCCCGACGAACGCGATGCCACAACGTCCAACCCGTTTGCCGTAGCGTGTTGTCAGCCGGTCACTGATGGCGCCTCCTACCAGCGAGCCGATGGACATCGCTATAAAAGGCAGCATCGTGAAGTACGAACTCTGACGAAGATTGAGTCCGCGGACTTCGCTCAGGTAAATGAAAAACCAGTTGAAGAAGATCTGGGCGGCGTATCCATAGCAGAAATAGCTAAAGGTGATGGCCCAGATGTCGGTGTTGCGAAGAATGTCCGACCAGGGCAACGTGGGCACGGCAGCGGTCGTCGGCTCACGAGGCAACCCGGCTTCAATGTGTTCGACTTCTTCGCTTGTCACCCAGGGATGCCGACGCGGAGAATTGCGGGCCAGAAAGAACCAGATCGTGCCGGCAACTAGGCCGATCGCGGCGCTCAGAATGAACGCTGCGCGCCAACCGTAGTGAATCATGACGGAGGCGATAAGTGGGGAAGTCACGCCCGCGCCGAAACCGACCCCGGCGAAGATCAGACCATTCGCAATGCCGCGCTCGGCAGACGGAATCCAGGCCGACACGACACAATTCGAGGCGGGATACATAACGGCTTCTCCGATACCCAAACAGAAGCGAATACCGATGAAGACGAATAGCAAACCGGACATCCCTGCCGGCAGTATCGTGATCAGAACAGTGAACACCGCCCACCAGATCACGCCCAGCATCAAAACCAAGCGCGGTCCAAGGCGGTCAGCGAGCCGTCCAGCAGGCGCTTGAAAGAACGCGTAGCCGAGCAGAAAGGCGCTGAAGATCCATCCAAGCTGGACATTGCCGAGGCCGAACTCTTTCGCAATGGATTTACCGGCAATCGATAAGTTGACGCGATCGAGATAGGCGATCGCGCTCAAAAGAAAGATCCAGAAGATCAGCAGCCGGCGAACGTTTTTCATGCCTACCTTTGCACGCGGCCTGAACCGCCGCCTCGCACGAGTTCCATGACTTCGCTCGCTGTGAAGCGGTTGAAATCTCCTGGAATCGAGTGCTTCAGCGCGGATGCCGCTACAGCAAACTCCAAAGCTTCGCTCTCCGAAGGCAGGTTGAGTAATCCATAGATTAGCCCGGCCGCGAAGCTATCGCCGCCGCCGACGCGATCCACAATATGTGTCACTTCGTAGTGCCGGCTGAGCAGGAACTCTTGCCGGTTGTGGAAACATGCCGACCAGCCGTTGTGCGAAGCGCTCTTCGATTCGCGAAGCGTGATGGCGATTGCTTGCATATTGGGATAACGCTCGAGCACGCTTCCGGCAAGCTCTTTGTACTTCTCCCGCTCAAGAGCGCCGCTCTCCACGTCGATGTCGACTTCGATGCCCAGGCACTTCTGGCAATCTTCTTCGTTGGCGATACAGACATCTGCAAGCTTCACAAGATCCGGCATCACCTCGTGCGCGGGGCGGCCCCATTTCCAAAGATTCTTTCGGAAATTCAGATCAATCGAGACCTTTGCTCCCATCTGTTTCGCTTTGCCAAGCGACTCGAGTGCGAGCTTCGCCGCGGATTCGCTAATGGCTGGAGTGATGCCGGTTGTGTGAAACCATGCGGCGCCGGCCAGTGCGTTGTCCCAGTCGATGCTTCCGGGCTTGGCAAGTGCAATGGCGCTATTGGCGCGATCGTAAACAACTTTGGAAGACCGCTGGTTCGCTCCAGCTTCCACAAAGTACACGCCCAAACGGCCCGGAGCGCGGACAATCCGGCTGGTATCCACGCCAAAGCGCTGCAGTTCGCCGATGCAGACCTCGGCGAGCGGATTGTTTTCCGGCAGCACAGTGATGTAGCGGCCTCTGCCCCCAAATTGGGAAATCGACACGGCTACATTGGCTTCACCCCCGCCCCATGTGGCGCTGAGTTGGGGTGTCTGAAGGAACCTCTCGAAACCCGGAGGCGAGAGGCGTAACATGATTTCACCGAAGGTGGCGACAACCTGATTTGTACTCATGGATTCGCAGACTTCGTCCAGCTTACTCCTTCGCTGGCGATATACTGAGCAAACTCACACGTGCTTACTCGAAGAGCCATATTGAAAGCGTTGGGAGCGGCTCCGCTGGCGTCCGCGGCGATTCCAAAGATGAAGATTACCCGGGTGCGAGCCTACACGCCCCCTAACCCGAATCCGCTTTTCAACCAGAGCGATCATGTGGTGACGATCGAAACGGATGCAGGCATTACAGGCATTGGCGAAGGCGGCTCGAAGGAGATGCTCGACCAGTGCGCGGGGAGGTTGATCGGCCGAGACCCACAGCACATCGAGCGGCTTTGGCAGGACATGTCGCGCGCTTTCTTTTATCCTCCCGGGCGCGAGAAAGAAGACGCTCTGGGTGCATTGGATCTGGCACTGTGGGACATCAAAGGCAAAGTGCAGCAGATGCCTGTGCATCAGGTGCTGGGGGGTATGGTTCGCAACTACTGTGAGTGCTACAACACGGCCGGGATCATACCGGGAATCCACCCAGGGATGAGCGTCAAGGAGCGCGCCCAGCTTACGGTTGCTGCCGGCTATCGTGCGTTTCGGATGGGCGCGGCCGATACGCCCGCCAACACTGTTTTCAATACACGGGAAAAGCTCAACCAGCTCTACGATGAGTGCGCTCAGGCGCGCGAGGGTGTCGGCAAGAACGGCGACTGGGTGGTCGATTTTCATCAGCGCTTCGATCTCTCGGATTCCATACGAGGCTGTCAGCTGATCAAGGATCTGGCGCCTTTCTTTGTCGAAGACCCGGTGCGGGCCGAAGCGTTCGAAGAAGATCTGCCGCTACTGCGGCGCAAGGTCGACGTGCCGATTGCTGCAGGCGAAGAATGGGGCAATCGCTGGGACTTTAACAAGCTGGTCGAGAATCACGACATCGATTACGTTCGCGCGACGCTTCCCAATGTTGGAGGCATCACCGAGATGATGAAGATCGCCGCGCTTTGCGAAACGCACTTCATCGGAATTGTTCCGCACTTTACCGGACCGATCGCTACGGCGGCTCTAGTGAATTCGCTGGGAACGTTTTCCGGGCCGGTTCTGATGGAGTACAACTATCAGGGCCGGACGTTGCCTCATCTGCCGGTGTGCCTCGATTTTAAGGACGGCAAGCTGTATCCGAACGACCGCCCGGGGCTGGGTGTCGAGCTAGATATGAAGCAGTTAAAGCTGGTGACGGAGATTACGGAGCCGGTGACAGCGCGGGCCCAGACTTACTTTCGGCCGGATGGCTCGATCACAAACTGGTAATGAATCACTCAGAAGTAGTTCAGAAAATCAAACAGATCGTTGTTGTGCCGATTGTTCGCGCCGCGAGTGCAGAGTCGGCTATCCGCGCCGTGGAGGCAATTTCGGAGGGCGGAATTCCTTGCGCCGAAATCACCATGACGGTCCCGGGCGCTGTACGAGCATTGGAAGAGGTCGCCAAGCGATTCGGCGACAGAATTCTTCTAGGCGCCGGAACGGTGCTCGACCCGGAGACAGCACGAGTTTGTCTGTCGGCCGGCGCTGAGTTCTTCGTAACGCCTAGTTTGAATCTGAAGACGATCGAGTTTGCAAAACGCTATTCCAAGGCGATCTTCCCGGGAGCGTTGACGCCGACCGAAATTGTGGCGGCCTGGGAGGCGGGCGCGGATGCGATCAAGGTGTTCCCGTGCAGCGCGCTGGGCGGGGCGAAGTACATCAAGGCGCTGAAAGGGCCTTTCCCGCAGATCGAGTTTGTGCCGACCGGCGGAGTCAATCTCGGGACGTTAGCCGAGTTTCTTCAGGCAGGTTGTTCCGCGGTAGGTGTGGGCAGCGAGCTGGTGGATGCCGAGACAATTAAATCCGGCAAGTACGAGGTGATTGCCGAACGGGCCCGCCAGTTCCGGCAAAAGGTCGAAGAGATCCGGGCCTAGCCAACTGCTTCGGCTTGCTAGGATGACTAGAAAGCCTCCGCTTTCAAAACCCCTCATGATTCGACCTTATCGCGGGGTCATGCCACGCATTTCAGACTCCGCCTACATTGACACAAGCGCACAGGTTTTGGGTGACGTTGTTATTGGCGAGCACTCGAGCGTTTGGTTGAATGTGGCGATTCGCGGTGATGTGAATTACATCCGAATCGGCGACGAAACCAGCGTACAGGACAACAGCGTGTTGCACGTGGATCACATGGTCTATCCGTGCATCGTCGGCAATCGTGTGACGGTTGGGCATAGTGTTGTGTTGCACGGATGCGTGGTGGAAGACGACGCGCTGATTGGGATCGGCGCGATTGTTTTGAACGGCGCGAAAATCGGCGCGGGTGCAGTGGTTGCGGCTGGCGCGCTCGTGCCCGAGGGAATGGAAGTTCCGGCGAACATGGTCGTGATGGGAGCGCCTGCCAAAGTGAAACGTCCGGTGACCGAAGAAGAGCAGGCGCGCTTTCGGAAAAACTGCGGCAACTACGTTCGGATCACGGCCATATACAAGGAAGAGCAGCGTTGAACCCGGTTACGAGCGTGAAGGGGATGCGGGACATCCTGCCTCCTTCGAGCGCAGTGTGGAATCAGGTTGAGACGGCGGCTCGCAAAGTTTTCAGGCGATTCAATTATCGCGAGATTCGCACGCCGCTCTTGGAAGAGACCGCTTTGTTTGCACGCGGCGTTGGCGAAGAAACCGACATTGTCACCAAGGAGATGTACACGTTCGAGGATCGCGATGGCACTTCGCTAACGCTGCGACCCGAGAACACGGCTTCTGTGCTGCGCGCTTATATCGAGCATCGTTTGGATCAGCAGACCGGTTTGCAGAAGCTGTATTACATCGGGCCCATGTTCCGGCGCGAGCGTCCACAGAAGGGACGTTACCGGCAGTTTTATCAGATCGGCGCCGAGGCAATCGGCTCGGATTCGGCGGCGATCGATGCGGAAGTGATCGAGATGGTAGTGGCCATTCTCGATGAGGTGGGAATCGCCGGGTATGAGTTGCTGATCAACTCCGTAGGCTCGAAGGAATCGCGCGCCCGGTATAACGAGGCTTTGCGCGAAGAACTGAAGGAAGTGGCGCCTCGCATGTGTTCGGATTGCAGAAGGCGCGCGGAAACCAATCCGTTGCGCGTGCTCGACTGCAAGGTACCCGAAGACCAGCCGATCATCGAGCAGTTGCCGACCGTTGCAGAATATCTGAACAGCGAGGATCGCGAACATTTCAGGCGAGTGCGTGAGTTCCTGGATGACCGTTGCATCCAGTACACGGTAAAACCGAGGCTGGTGCGTGGACTGGATTATTACGCGCGCACGACGTTTGAGATTACACACGGGGCGCTGGGGGCGCAGAACGCGATTTTGGGCGGCGGACGCTACGACGGGTTGGCCGAACTGCTCGGGTCGAAAGTGCCGGCGCCGGGAATCGGTTTCTCGATCGGCGAAGACCGGCTGGTAATGACTGTGGAAGAAGCGCAAGGCGATTCGCCCGCAGCGCTCGATGTTTTTATCGCGCCCATGGGCGATGCGGCGCTACGGCACTGCGCGGTGCTGGCGAGCGATATTCGTAAGCTTGACCTTTCGGTGGAAGTGGGAACGGATCGCAAGCTCAAGCGCATGCTCGAAGTCGCAAATAAGCTCGCAGCTCGTTACACGCTCATCGTCGGAGATAACGAAATTGTGACGCAGTCGTATCAACTCAAGAATATGGCGACGACCGAGCAGCACACATTAACCCGTCGGGAACTATTGGACCACCTTAGAAATGGCTGAAGTGAAACTGGATTTTTTGGGCGATCTGCTCCGGACTCATACGTGTGGCGAGCTGCGCGTAGCCGATGCGGGCGCGGCTGTTGTGTTGATGGGCTGGGTTCATCGTCGTCGTGATTTGGGCGGTGTGATCTTCATTCATCTGCGGGACCGCTATGGAATTACCCAACTTGTCTTCGATGAGAGCAAGGATCCGGAGGCTCACAAGCGGGCGCAAGAACTCAGTTCGGAGTACGTGATCGCGATCGAAGGCACTGTTACGCGTCGTAGCGAAGACACAGTGAACCGGAACATTGCGACAGGCGAGATCGAAGTGGCTGTGACGAAGCTTTGGATCTTAAACGAGTCGCGAACGCCGCCATTTCCGCTCGAAGACAACGTCGATGTAAAAGAAGATGTGCGGTTGAAGTACCGCTATATCGATCTGCGCAGGCCGCGTATGCAGCGGAACATCATCATGCGATCGAAGATGACTCTGGCGATTCGGCAGACGCTTTACGATCAGAACTTCCTCGAAATTGAGACTCCGTTCATGACGCGTTCGACGCCGGAAGGTGCGCGCGATTACCTGGTGCCGAGCCGTGTGCAACCGGGGAATTTCTATGCACTGCCGCAGTCGCCGCAGATCTTCAAACAGTTGCTGATGGTGGCTGGGTACGAGCGGTATTTTCAGATTGTGCGTTGTTTCCGCGACGAAGACTTGCGGGCGGACCGCCAGCCGGAGTTTACGCAGATCGATCTCGAGATGTCATTCCCGCAGCAGGAGCAGATCTATGATGTGATCGAGCCGCTGATCTGGAATGTGTGCGAAGCGGCCGGTAAGAAGGTGGATAAACACATCCCGCGCATCACCTATGCGGAAGCGATGGATTCGTATGGAAGCGACAAGCCCGATCTGCGAATTCCTCCTTTTCATCGTGTGGAGGATCTGTTCGCAGGCGCTGGATTGACCGGTGAGAAATTGCCGCTCGTCGCGATTCATATCCCCAAAGTCGGCCAGCTTAGCCGCAAAGAACGCGACGAGATCAAGGCATTCGGGCAAGAGCGCGGGCTGCGTGTGTTCGATGACGTGAAGCGGCTCGAACGTGATCATGCCGAGGCCGTCACGAAGATGCGCGAACGAATCGGGTCGGCGGAGGACGATTTGATCATGCTGGCGGGCTGGGCTGGCGAACCGAAAGGGGCTCTGCCGAATCAGACCGTATTGCTGGCAGCGGGACAGTTGCGTTTGTACATCGCGCAGAGATACAACGACCGGCATAAGCTGCTCGATCCGGAAACGTTCAAATTTTTGTGGGTCGTCGATTTTCCGATGTTCGAATGGGACGAAGAAGATAACCGCTGGAATGCCGCGCATCATCCGTTTACTTCCGTGCATGACGAAGATCTGGACAAACTGACGAACGATCCGGCGCATTGCAGGGCTAAGTCGTATGACCTGGTGTTGAACGGCGTCGAGCTTGGGTCGGGCTCGATACGTATTCACCGCCGCGATGTTCAGTCGAAGGTTTTTGCGGCCCTCGGGTTCAGCGAGGAAGAAGCGAAACGGCGTTTCGGGTTTTTGCTCGAGGCTCTGGAATACGGTGCGCCTCCGCATGGCGGAATTGCGCTGGGGCTGGATCGGCTGGTAATGATTTTAGCCGGCGAGCAATCGATACGCGATGTGATTCCGTTCCCCAAAACGGCGAAAGGTACGGACCTGATGTGCGAGGCTCCATCGACGGTGCCGGAGCGACAGTTAAGGGAATTGGGAATACGTCTGAACAATCCCCAGTAGCGCGTTTTCGGTGGGATACTGAATGGGATATGGCCGCTTCGACACAGATCTCGGTTGAAGAGTATCTGAAGACTGTCTATCGCCCGGACTGCGACTACGTGGACGGCGTTGTGGAGGAGCGGAATTTGGGCGAGAGAGATCACAGCTGGATTCAGGGACAGCTTGTTTCCTTTTTCCTTAGCCGTTTCCGGGAGACTGGAATCGCCGCTTTGCCAGAATGGCGATTTCAGGTCGGATCTACACGGTTTCGGGTTCCGGACGTTGTGGTCACGCGAGGCAAGCCGGATGAGCAGATCCTCACGAAGCCACCGTTGCTGTGCATTGAGATCCTTTCGCCGGAAGACACGATCTCTAAGACGAACCAACGGATCCAGGAGTATCTCGATTTCGGGGTTCCTGTTGTTTGGTTAATTGATCCGGCCGATAAGACGGTCTGGATCTATCGCCAGAATGGCATGGAGCACGCTACCGATCCTATCAAGCTGGATGGGACCTCTGTCGAGATCCCATTCGCTGAAATTTTCGATTAAGCCCTAAGACTTCACGGGCCTGTCGCTTTGAAACGTCGCCAAGCCCTAAGACTTCACGGGCCTGTCGACAGCCTTCCAGTTTTTGTCGTCCCAATATTTGACGCGGCCTTCGCGGTACGAATCCACCGACATGCTGATCAAGACCTGCGCGTGGGCGGCTGTCTCGACGTCGAGATGTGGCTTCTCGCGCGTGCGCATGCATTGCAGGAAGTTGCCGATATGCGCTTGCATCATGTCGTACTGCTCGACGGGAATCTTGATCGGGTCGGGTCCGAACTTGTAGCCCGGGAACACGCCCCGGTGCGGGCCGTCCGGGTTGGAAGCGTCTTTCGGCAGGTGAACGATTTCAGGCTTGACTGTGATATCGGGCGTGGAGCCTTCAAACATCCCGTGCTCGACCATGATGATCGTTCCTTCGTGGCCGCGGATCAGGCCGGGGATGTGCTGGGAGTTCGCCATGGATGAGCTGAGCACGAGCGAATGCCCTTCAGGATATTCGGCGATCAAGTGATAGGTGTCGGGCACTTCGCGGCCGTCGTTAAAGGCATAGATGCCGCCCGAGGCGCTGACTTTCGTCGGGAACTGCGGCTTGTCCCAACAGATGTTGAGCGGGGCAACGACGTGAAAGAAGAGATCGGTCGCGATACCGCCCGAGTAGTCCCAGTATTTACGGAAGCGGAAGAAGCGGTCGGCATCGTAGGGGCGCTTCGGCGCCGAGCCGAGCCACATATCCCAGTCGATGTGATTTTCCCCGGAGGCGTTCGGTCCGGCATCGGCGTCGATGGGCCAGTTCCATTCGCCTTCGATGGAATTACGGTGATACGAGCCCTGGCTCATGATCATCTTGCCGATCATGCCGTCGGCGATCGCTTTCTTGGCTTTCCACCACTGGTCGGCGGAGGTGGTTTGTGAGCCGATCTGCACGACACGCTTGGTCTCGCGGGTGGTCTCGACGAGTTTCTTCGCTTCTTCGATCGAATGGCACATCGGCTTTTCGAGATACACATCTTTGCCGCCGTCCATCGCCTCAAGAGCGATGCGCGCGTGCCAGTGATCAGGCGTCGCAACGATCACTGCATCGACGTCCGGCATCGCGAGAGCTTCGCGGTAATCGGTAAACCCTTTCGCCCCGTACATGGCGGCGGCTTCGCGCTTGCGCTTTTCATAAACATCGCAAACGGCGACGATCTGGCAGGCGTTGTTGTTGTTCTTCGCGTATTCGGTGAACGAGTGTGCGTCGGACGAGCCACGGCCGCCGCATCCGATTAGAGCGATGTTGATGCGGTCGTTCGCGCCGAGAACGCGTGACGGGCTGATCTTGTTCGGTTTGGAGGCGAACGCTTTTGCTGCAACGGTAACACCGGCGCCAAGCGCGCCAGTGCGTTTCAGGAAGTCACGGCGGTCAAATTGTTCGGAAGACATGTGGTCCCTTTCGCAGATGTATTGTATCGAAGCGCTGGATTATTGCCGCAACAAAGCCCGGGCGTGAGCAGGGTTTCTTACGCTTGCTTTCAGCGGAGCATGCAAGAACCGCTGCCGCGAACCTTATGGTCGGTGCGTATACGACAGCGCCAGAAGAACGCGTTCCGTAAGCTCTTCGATCATGGCGGGCATGGCCGCGTCGAGTGCCAGCGTGACGGCAGCCCGGACCGTATTGCGGTCGAACGCAGCCGGTCCAGCGCCCTCCCCATTCTTCCGGCGCTCAACGTTTTCCGCGATGAGCTTTCCGACTGCGCCGAGCAGAACCGATGCCTCGAACGGCTTTCGCAGGATCACATCCGCGCCCGCGTTGGTCGCATCCTGTGCATTGAACTCATCCGCCGGACCAGCCGCAAAAATAATGGGCAAATGACGGTGCTGCTCCTGCGACCGAAGGAAACGCGCTATGTCGAATCCATTTCGAGTCGGCAGATAAACATCGACAATCAGGAGGTCCGGTTTAACATCGCTGAGACGGCGCAGAGCGGTCGCGCCATCTGTCACGCTGACCACTTCGAATCCCTGGGCTGTGAGAATCTGCTCTCCTAAACGAAGTGCCTGTGAGCTATCGTCGGCCAGCAGAACACGGCTCATTGGTGAGGCGGATTTGCGGGGCTGGACGTGGCCGGCGCAGAGGTGGCATTCGAAACGCCCGGCGACGTCTGCGCCCCTTGCGATCCGTTGCTCTGATTGACCTGCGACTGACCCTGGCTCGCCTGAGCAGGGACCGAGTCGGACTCGGGCTCATTCTTCTTTTTCTTTTTCTCGAGCTTGGCCTGCTTTTTGGCCATCCTTTCGCGATACTTCTTTATATCCGCGTCACGGTTCGTGGGCAGCAGAGCAGTGGATGCCTGCGGCGCGTTAGCAGCGGTTCCGCCGCTACTCCGGGCATCGGCATTCTTATCCAGCGCACTGTCGGAGCCGACGGTATTAGCACTCACGTCGGTCGTCCCGGAACCGCTCCCCGCCGCCGTCCCAGCATCGTTATTAGCGACCACCGGAACGCTAGCCGGAATCGTTTTCTTCGGATCCGTCATGGTAGGCTGGCCGATCTTAGCCGCATGGCTGGTATCCGGCCCGCTATGCAAAATACCCACTGCGCGCGTCAGCATTCCCGGGTGATGATAGTTTTCGAGATCGTACTTCTCCCGATCGAGAGCCGCCTGATTCACCGGCGGAACAGGCATTTCCATGTCTTCCAGCCGCCTTTTGGCATCTTCGGCTCGATTGCTGAGCGGATAATCCCGCACGATGCGGCTGAACATCTCGGCAGACGTTTTTCGGAACCGCGGCCCCATCTTGGAATAGGAGTCGCCTGCCTCCCAGAGAGCCTCGCCCGCTTTACTGTAAAGAGGATACTGGTCGACAACCGCGTTTAAACGATTTGCCGCCGCGGGATTCATATCACGACGCCAGTAAAAGTTTCCGACGACAAACTCGTGTTCCGCCAGGCTTTCCTGGATATCCCGCAACCGCTGCGCCGATTGCGGAGCAAACTTGCTGTTCGGGAACTGCACCAGCACTTGCCGGCACTCGTCTTCGGCCCGAAGGCTCTGCGTCCAATCGCGGTCGCTACGATCCATCTGTTTGTAGTGGATCTCGCAGACCCGATTCTGCGCTTCGGCCGCTTCTTCCATATTGGGATAGAAAAGGATGAAGTCTTTGTATTCGGCCTCTGCCTGGGCTAACCCGCTCGCCCCGCCCTCGCGGTACCAGCTGTCGGCGACCGCTAGCTTGGCTTTCGCCATGAACTCGCTCGACTCGTAGGTGTTCATCAGGGTCTGGAGCGAGATGCGGGCCGTTTCATAACGCCCGTGCTCGATATCCTTCATGGCCTGATCGAACAGCACCTTGTCGGGTTGTTGCGTGTTCTTCGTGATCGGCGTCTCGTATTTTTTATGAAAGCAGCAGCCCGCCACAGCCTGCTGGCAAGCTCCCAGGAAAAAGCCGGCAGAGAGGATGAAAACTGCGCCTCGTATTGGCCGTAAAAAATTTGAACACATATGACTAACCTTATGAACTAGATCTTCACTTCAAGCGCTTCTTGAGCGCTTCTTTGCAAGTCTCGAACTGCCTGCCCGGGGTCCTTGGCGCCGAAAACGGAAGAGCCCGCCACTACCCAGTCGACTCCGGCACGGGCCACGTCGGCAATGTTCTCCGGTCCGACGCCGCCATCGATCTCTATCGCAAAGTCGAGCTTACGTACCGTACGGATTCGGGCGAGCTCCTGGACTTTGGATAACGAATTTGGGATAAACCTCTGCCCGCCGTAACCGGGGTTAACGCTCATTATCAATACATAATCCACGATATCGAGGACATTCTCGAGCAGCATCACCGGAGTGGCCGGATTCAAGACTACCCCCGCCTTTGCACCGTGATCTTGAATCATGTGAAGCGTCCGATCCAGATTGCGGCAGACCTCGTAGTGAACGCTGACGCAATCGGCTCCGGCTTTGATAAAAATCGGCGCATACATATCGGGATCTTCGATCATCAGATGATGATCGAGTTTGACGTCGCTCGAGCGCCGGATGGATTCAGTAATCGGCGTACCCATCGTGAAATTTGGTACGAAGTGGCCGTCCATGATATCTACATGAATCATCTGGGTGCCGGCTTCTTGAACACGTCCGATATCTTCGCCTAAGCGCATGAAATCGGCCGCGAAAATGGAAGGTACGATCTGAATCACGCGAGAGTATTCTGCAGCCAGTTCCTTGGAACAAAGCGTGTCACGCGAGCCTTTTTGAGCTCCGGGACGCGCTGGCCCGCATGCCAGCCATGGTTTCCTGAATCCCTTCGATATTATCACGCATAGTGGGCCAAACTTTCAGCTCGAGTCTTGTCCAATGCAAGATGAGCCTGAAGAGGGAGGTGTGGTTCCGGATGCTGAGGATCGAACGTCAGCGTGAGCACGGGGAACGATTGAGCCCGGAACAGATCCTGGCTTTTCTGAAGGCAACCGATAAGGTGCAGTTTGAGGAACCAAAACCGGGCAGGTATCTGCTGAGGAATCAAGCAAATACCTGCCAGGGATCCGATAGCTAGCGTTCTCCAATTACTTCGTTAGTACTTGGTCGACGGAGGTGGTGGTGCCGGAATCCCCCTCTGTTCATGCTGATGAGCACCGGCCACGTGATGCTCTCGCAGGCGCTGCTCAATCTCGGGTGTACTGCGGGGCTTGCTTACAGCGATCGCGAACCCGTAGTTAGTCTGTTGCACGTAATCAGTCGGTTCTGGTGAGCCTTCCTCCTGTAAACTCATTGAACTATGCCCCGTAGCTACGACAGGCAGGCCACGGTACTTGGCCGGCAAAGCCTCCTGGAAACTGGCCGTGCGAGCAGCCGCTTTGGTCAGAGCGGGTTGCAGATTTGTATCCTGCACGGCAATTCCCATGAAGATGGAATCGAGCAAGATATTGACCGGAATGCTTGGCTCACTGCCCATGTCCTGTATGGTTGTCGACGCCATGGTTTGTCCTGTCGTCGTTGTTGCCGATTGCAGAGCTTGCGAATCAACTGTGGTCCAGGTCGAGGTCGCAGTTGAAGTCCCGGTGCGGCTGCCAGTCAACTCTATGCCGAGGACTCCCCCTAACAAGTCCAGACCATAATCGACTGTACCCGACAAACTGTTTGAATTCGAGCGGACGGCTGTCGTAATGGTGGTCAGCTTCGAGGAATTGGTTACACCCCCGCTCGAGGTAGTCTTGTTTTGAGTCGAATAGGTATATTCATTCGTGGGAGCAAGGCTCAGCATGGACCCGAGTACATCGTAGGCAATGGGAGTGGCCGACTGCGCTTGGCTGACGTAAAACTGATCGAGTGAAAGATAGTCGTTACAGTTATCAGAGGTTAGCCACTGAAATGCACTTTGATGCGAGGCAGCAGGGCCGGCGCTGACAACCAGATGATCCTGTTCATTGGTCCATATCACGGTGCCGTCGGGCGTGGTGCTTTCGTCCGCTCGATTCCAATTCGGAGCAGACGTACCGCTGATTCCAGCGGTTGTAGCGACCTCGATAGATGCCGGCCCTAATAATACCGCCCCTAGCGGGTAAACTTGGTTCGGCTGCCACGGGCCGACCTGCAGGTAGTCCACGGTATTTTGTGGGACAGATCCTCGGTAGATAACAAAGTCGGTTTGCTCGTTCGTCCATGTGATGGATCCATCTGTTGTGGTGCCTCTCTTCGTGCTATTCCAGGCAGGAGCAGCACTGCCGCTCACGCCGCCCGAGCTCGTGACCACCTGGATGTTGTTATTCGCGTCGAGGATTACGGATCCCTGAGCAAAGACCGACGATGGCGTCCACTGGACTGGCGTCAAAGCCACTGGCTCGATCGCAGCCGGTGCCTTGGCGCAATGGTCCAACTGCCTGATGGGCATAAAAACCAGGCTTGCGCCGCCCAGCGCTTGAATGACGGGACCGGCGGGATAATCCCAAAGAGCATACTGAGGATTCGCAACGCCTAAGATCACGTCAGACCAGAATGGTTGCGTATCGGAACTAACCTTATCTAGTGAGGGTTGGCCGGGTGTCGGGATGACGGTGAACGTGGCATTTGACTGCGTCTCAAAGGCAACGGACTGAGACGTGGCGTATGAATTTTGGCTGTCCGTTTCGGTAGAGTCGTCCCAGGACTGACTGTCGGTATATCCGGCGGCTATCTTATCTTTGCTGTCGCCTTTTCCGCTGAGAGATAATGTCACGCCATATTGATACTGCGTCTTGTCATCATTTATCAACCCGTGCGTTTGGTCTTGGGTATCCGTGAACTGTTGGTTCGAAGCCGTGATCTCTGTAACGCCGTAACTGGAGGCGGCATTTGGGCCGTTGCCCAAGGGGCCGTACACGATTGTGGTAGGGATGATAGAAAGTTGGAATGCTGCTGCCGGTGTGGCAACGACCAGGAAGGCATCCGGGGTCAGGTTCGGCCACTCGGCGCCGATCCAGTTTCCGCCATTGGTCGCTGCCGATAGATCTGGCCCGGAAAATGAGCCCTGACCGTAGGTGCAGTTCGGCTCGCCATTCTTCTGGGTACCTCGCAAGCACCACTGTTCAGTGATCGCTATCTGGAAGCTTACGAGGCTTTCAGCCCAGTCGACGTTCACCGGGATACGCAGCGTAGCCTGGCCCGCGTTCATAAATCCAACAGCGGTAGTCAGTTGGGAGATGTTTTCTCCCGGGTTTGGTCCCGTCACCGTCATGTTTACGGAAAACTCGATGTCGAGGCCGCCCTTAACAGGCTTAGCCACGGTGGAGCTTACAGGTAAATCAAACTCGAGATTTCCCCTGGGCACCATCATGTACCGGCTTTGGGCGATGGGAGAATCGGACGCGTAGGAAATACTGACGCAGCTGGTGGTGAGAATGCCTGGTAAGGACTCAGTTGGCTTCAGGGTGCAGCCCGGTCGCAAGGATATTTGGGGACCGGTAACGACAAAGGGCGGCGACTGCGCAAAACTAGGTCCCGCCTGAATTGCCAAAAACGTGAGTAGAGGTAGCCATCGTCCGCTTAACAAGCGGCTGATCCCTCTATACGTAGAGACATTATCTATTCTGTGTTTAAACATTTGAGTTGTGATCCTTTTGTGTGTATGGAAGTTGAGGTGTTGACGTTTTCAGGACTTCCGCCTGGCAAAAGCAGACAGAATCTGACCGTTGTGTTGTCTCCGGAGGCAAAGAGGGCCGTTTCGACCCGCAGGCGCCCCGGCGTAGTATGCTTTGACCATCCGGACGGAGCGAGCAGTGATGGAGTCCGTTACGGAAGGAGATTTTTGGGGAGCGCTTCTGGTCTTGAGCAGCTTCTGTCTGGATAAGCGCGAACCGGCCACCAAAGTAGTCAGCCGAGCAAAAAATTTGAATTAGAAAACCGAGGGGCCTGTATGGGAGCAAGTCATGATGTCACGCAATTGCTCAAGGCATGGAGCGATGGCGACGAACAGGCTTTGGAAAAGCTTACGCCCTTGGTATACGATCAGCTACATCGAGCTGCACAACGCTATATGGTTGGCGAACGGCCGAACCACACGCTGCAAGCCACTGCCCTGGTGAATGAAGTGTATCTGCGGCTGGCGGACTGCCACCAAATAGATTGGCAGGGTCGGGCGCACTTCTTAGCCGTATCCGCCCAACTTATGCGGCGCATCCTGGTCGATTTTGCGCGGTCCCGCGCTTACCAGAAAAGGGGCGGAGGTATGTCGGCCGTGTTGTTGGACGAAGCGGCAACGGTGTGCAGCGAACCCGATGTAAACCTGTTAGCCCTGGACGATGCGTTACAGGCGCTCGCCGCCATAGATGTGCGAAAAAGCAAGCTTGTGGAACTGCGATTCTTTGGTGGATTGACTATCCAGGAAACGGCGGCAGTCTTGAAAGTCTCGGAGGAGACCGTCGTACGCGATTGGCGATTATCCAAGACTTGGCTCCTCCGCCACATGCGGGGGGAAAATCCACTTGAAGCCTGAACGCTGGCATAGTGTGGAAGATCTGTATCACCGGGCGTTGCAGTTAGACGCAACTCGGCGGGTCGCGTTCCTGCAAAGATCCTGCTCGCACGATGAAACTCTGCAGCGCGAAGTGGAGTCACTGCTCGCTCACGACAAGACGGCAGAGAACTTCATGGAATCGCCCGCGTTAGAGGTTGCCGGGAAACTCCTCGCAGATGACCTAACCCTTGCTGCAGATGGGGCGGCTATGCCTGACAGTGACCGAACCATCGGTTCTTATCGTCTGGTGCAGCAGATCGGGCAAGGAGGAATGGGGGAGGTCTGGTTGGCCGACCAGAAATATCCTGTCCGGCGGCGGGTCGCTCTCAAACTGATTCGGTCCGGTATGGATACCCGTGAAGTCATAACACGCTTTGAATCCGAGCGGCAGGCTTTGGCTCTCATGGATCACCCCGCCGTCGCGAAAGTGTTTGACGGCGGGTCTACTTCGTCCGGGCTGCCTTACTTCGTGATGGAATACGTGCCCGGTATGCCGATTACCGACTGGTGCGACAAACACAAACTTACTGTACCGGAGCGGCTGGAGCTTTTTATTCAGGTGTGTGAAGGAGTCAAACACGCCCATCAGAAAGCCATCATCCATCGCGATCTCAAACCTTCAAACATCCTTGTGACAGAGGTAGACGGCAGGCCGGTGCCCAAAATCATCGATTTCGGAGTGGCCAAAGCTATCTCCCAAAAGCTGAGTCAGGACACCCTGCTGACGCGTGTGGGAGTGATTCTGGGCACCCCCGAATACATGAGCCCAGAGCAAGCGAATTCCATGGGCGAGGATATTGATACCCGCACCGATGTTTACTCTCTGGGTATCATCCTTTATCAATTACTGGTAGGCGCGACACCCGTAGAGCTGAGGCAATTGACATTGGAAGAGATGTTGCGCAAGCTCCGTGAGGAGGATCCGCCGCGCCCCAGTACCAAGCTTCGTGCGCTCGGACAAATATCTACGGTTATCTGCCTCAATCGTGGTTCCGAGCGCAAAGTGTTAGTGAGGCAATTGCAGGGAGATCTGGATTCCATCGTCCTGAAGGCACTTGAAAAACAGCGCGCCCGGCGCTATGGTTCGCCTTCGGAACTCGTGGACGACATTAGGCACTATTTGCGGCGCGAGCCGGTTGTAGCGCGGCCGCAAAGTTCTTGGTATCGAGCGGAGAAGTTCGTACGGCGGCATCGCTGGGCAATGGGCGCAGTGGCGAGCATTGCGCTTGCGCTGACGGTAGGCTTAAGTGCCGCCCTCTGGGAGGCGCACGTGGCGCGAACGCAAGCCCAAGTAGCGAAAAGCGAGGCGCAAACATCGGCGGCCGTTCAGCAATTCATCACTGACATCTTTTTAACCAATAGCCGCAACCAGGCCGATCCTCTAAAGGCGCGTCAGACAACCGCTCGCCAACTCCTCGATATTGGCGCGCAGAAAGTTGAAGGCAGCCTGCATAACGCGCTGGCGGCGAAAGTGAAGATGCTCGGGATCTTAGCCGAGCTGGATTTTAGCCTGGGTCTGGAAGAGCAATCCGTGGCGCTCCATCGAAAACGCGTGGTTGGGATGAAGGCGCTCTATGGAGCGAACGACCCGAAAGTGGCCGCCGCTCTTTGCGATATGGCGGCAAGTATGGGAGGCAACGAGAGGAAGGCTGTCCTGCTTGAGGCAAAGAGGATTTTGGATGGCAACCACGACTTTAGCTCGGCGACACGGGGCGATTTACTGAGATTGCTTTCTGTGTGCTACCGGGATACCGACCGGCAGAAAGCGCTTGATTTTGGTAGTCAGGCCGTAGTCTTCTATCGCGCCTTGCCACCCTCGCACCTACTGGCTGAAGCATTGGCTAATCAGGGGGCGATCTACGGATATTCTTCAGATAGCGCTAAGGCCGAGGCCTTGTTTGCAGAGGCTGTCTCCATTTCGCGCAAGGTTGTTGGAGACCACGATCCAGCACTGCCGCTATACGCCTCCTATCTCGGCCAATCGGAGACCGCTCTGATGCACTACGAGGCTGCTAAGCAGAGTTTTGAATTGGCACTTAGATCAGCGAGGGCACTAAACGGCGACGAGCACGTGGACACAGCCGAAACTGAGGCTCGTCTAGGCCAGTTCTTTTCACTAACCTCGCAAAACGCCGAAGCCCTTCGCCATCTGAAGCACTCCCTTGATGTTTGCCTAAAACTTAAGGGCGTCGACGATCCGTCCCACACCCCGCATATCTTACTCAGGTACGGCGAGTCTCTCGTCAACAGCGGGCAGTTTGAGGACGGATTGACTTCTATTTCCCTTGTGGCGGAAAAGCAGCGGAAGAACCGGCCCGGAAGTCGCTACCTGGGTCAAATCTTGATTTCACAAGCCTCGGCATTGGCAGATCTGGGCGAGTATGAAAAAGCGCGACTGTGTTTGGAGGAAGCAGCGGCGATCAGCAAGAAGGTCGGTTTCAAGCTTTCAAGTGACTACGCAGAGGCACGCCTGAAACTCACTTTTGATCTAAGAAAGCCGGACGAGGCTGCAGCGGTCATTGAAAACTTCTACGGTGCTCTTCCGGATCGGGCTTTACTGTCGTTAGATCTATTAAGAAATGCTGCAGCGCGTGCTCAACTGGCTTTAGTCAGGAACGATCCGGCAAATGCGCTCGGCTTGGCGACACGGTTGTATGACGAAGTAACCCAAAGTCCAAACCGCAAATACCTGAGAATATGGGAACAAAGAGCGGCTCTCGCAGAAGGGAACGCTTACCTCCTGCAGCATCGTGCTTCTCAGGCTTTGCCCGTGTTGCGGCACGCCATGCAATTAGACGCGGAGATGTACGATCCCAGCAGCGCCGAACTAATTCCCGCGCGTGTAGCTTGCGCTGCTGCTTACCTGCAGACGGGCAACCGCGCTGAATCGGCTAAACTTCTCGCGCTAGCCGAATCCGTTCACAAAGTTCATCCCCACCTGGGAGAGCGATTTGAAACTCCTCTCCGCGAGTTGAAAAAAAACTTGCGGCAAAAACCAGGCACCAGGGCCTAAGTAGCTAAAGCAAAACATCGGCTAGACTCTGATCGCCGCTGTGATCATCCAGGAGCACTTTACAACGGCGAGAAACATCGATTTGCAGCATGCACTTTCTTAACAAATTGCTGCCGAGCACGAGTGTAGTCGCCGCCCGCCCTGACGTTTGTCTCATTTCTCTACTATGAAGCGCGCCGCCAAAAACGACTGTGACCACCTGGACGAGGCTCGCCGGCAGTGGAAGGAGCAGCAGCCGGTCTTCATCGAAGTGCTCCTGCCCAAGTGCGCCGGATCGACTATACGACTTCAACGGTCTTCCCGAAGGGGTGGCCCTGGCTCCTGGACCGATTTACGGTGCACGTTGAAATTGCTGTAGCAAACGCTTGCTTTCTGGACGCCCTTCCTAAAAGGTTTTCCTGTCCGTACCAAAATAGAAAGTGATGGACGCCTCGCACCGCACAGAATCAGACAGCATGGGCACAATCGAGGTCCCCTCGGACCAGTACTGGGGTGCGCAGACCCAGCGCTCTCTCCACCACTTCGACATCGGTCGAGATCGTATGCCGCCGGAGCTTGTGCGGGCTTTTGGCGTGCTGAAGAAAGCGGCCGCGCTGGTGAACCGGGATCTCGGGAATCTGGACGAAGAAAAGACCGATCTCATTACGAAAGCGGCCGACGAGGTCATCTCCGGATCGCTCGACAGCCATTTCCCTTTGCGTATCTGGCAGACCGGCAGCGGTACCCAGACGAATATGAACGCCAACGAGGTGATCTCCAATCGAGCAATCGAGCTGGCGGGTGGAATATTGGGCAGCAAAAAGCCTATCCATCCGAACGATCACGTCAATATGTCGCAGTCCTCGAACGACACCTTTCCCACCGCCATGCACATTGCCGCCGCCACCGAGGTGGATGGGCGGCTGATTCCCGCAATCGAGCAGTTGCGCGATGTCTTAGATGGGAAAGCACGGGCGTTCTACGACGTTATTAAAATCGGCCGCACGCACCTCCAGGACGCCACGCCCTTAACCGTCGGGCAGGAGTTCTCGGGCTGGGTGGCTTTGCTCGACCGTGATGTCACAAGGCTGCGTTTCGCTTTGGATGGGCTATACGACCTGGCTATTGGAGGGACTGCGGTCGGAACAGGAATCAATGCCCATCCGGAGTTCCCCGAGCGCGCGGCGGCGAAGATCACCGAGCTCACAGGACTTCCGTTCCGCTCTCACCCCAATAAATTTGCAGCCCTTTCGGCGCACGATGAGCTCGTAGCAGCCAGCGGCAGCCTCAAAACGCTAGCCGCGTCGTTGATGAAAATCGCGAACGACATCCGGTGGCTGGCTTCCGGCCCCCGCTGCGGATTAGGCGAGATTACAATTCCGGAAAATGAACCCGGTTCGTCGATCATGCCCGGGAAAGTCAATCCTACGCAATGCGAAGCGATCACCATGGTCGCGATTCAGGTTATGGGCAATGACGCGGCCATCGGATTTGCCGGTTCGCAAGGCAACTTCGAGCTCAATGTGTTTAAGCCCGTCATCATCTACAACTTCCTGCACTCCGTCCGCCTGCTGGCCGACAGTTGCCGGAGCTTCCGCGAATACTGCGCGGCGGGCATCGAAGTGAACCGCCAGAAGATTAACGACTATGTTCAAAGCTCGTTGATGCTGGTCACTGCTCTCAGTCCAGTGGTTGGCTATGACAAATCCGCGAAAATCGCCCACACCGCCCATGTGGATGGCACGACGCTGAAAGAAGCTGCCATAAAACTCGGCTTTTTGAGCGGAGAAGAATTCGACCGGCTAGTCAGGGCGGAAGAGATGGTCAATCCTGTGCAAGCACCGGCCAAAACTTCTTAGCTCTATCTGGGCGCAGAAGCAGATGGGGTGCGCGGCAGAAAGCAGCTCTTCACAAAAGCGGTTAGGCGCCGGAGTGTCCGCTTTTCGAAACGTTCGCGCCAGACGCGAACAGGAATTAGCCCTTGTTTCACGAGATCGCGCTTGACTTGGGCTGAACTCGTGGTAGCCACGGACCCCTCGATTACCCTACCAAATCCGGTAGCGGCTTTGAAGTGGTAGGTCTCACTTTTCATCTTTGCAATGTCTGGCCCGATTCAAGACAATGGCTTTAAGGCAACTAAATCTCATCTTCGGACGAGAGCTTTTCAAATGAACATTTCTTCGTCGGAAGTAGCATGATCTACAGTGGAACGTGAACTGCGTCCGAAATGCTGAATAGCAGTTCGGACCCCAGTCACCACACCCTGTACTTCACGAATCGGACGCACCACCCCGCGCTGCACCACAGAGACGGTACTCTGCACCCGAGCCATCGTGTCATCTAGAACCATCTCGGCTCGTTCCATCTGAACTTTGGCCCGAGTCGATGCATCGCTCAGCAGCTCATCGACTTTGACGAGCTGCTGCTTTGCCACTCCCAGAATGCTGACGCTTGTCGAGCCAATAGTATCTATATGTTTCTCGGCGCCTTCCGTGGTCCGCTTTGCAACGGCAACGATGCCCTGTATTTGAGGCCAGACTTCAAAGACCTTGGCCTGCATTTTCTTGGCGACCAGGAAAACGCCAACCAGGGCTACGGCCTGTATCAACAGAGCGATCGCTGCAGTAGCAACGAAGATTGTCAAAAGGATGAGAAGAGTATTGTTGTCCATGTCACGTGCAGCTTCCCGGGTCTTATACCGGAGTGTTAGACGTTCTCTGGCGAGGGATTAGACATCTGAGAACTTGCATTCGACGACGCCGCTTTTACATCGCCAACGGCATCCCGATAGGCCTGTTTACCCGCTTCGACTGCGGCATTTAGATTTCCCTTTTGCTGGGCCACTGTCGTCTTGCCTTTCTCGTAGAGATCGGCTGCGGACTGCTTCAGGTCATCCGTGCGCTGTTTAACATATTCGGTGCTTTCTTGGGCACGGTCCTTCAAGTAGTCGGCTGACTCACCGGCCTTATCCGCCAGTAAAGCTCGTGTCTCCTCGCCCGACCGGGGGGCCCAAAGAATTCCCGCCGCCACACCGATTCCCAATCCGAGCAGGAAGTACCCGAACCCGCTTTTTTCCTCCATGTGTAACTCTCCTTTATTTGAAAAATTGAGGCGCTGCTAAATTGCAGCCAACAGTCTGTAGAGCGTGGTACAGTAGCAAACGTTTCAACAAGATGGCAGGCCCGCGCAGACCCAAAAAGCTTTCCGAAGAGGCTCTTTGGAACTATGCGTTACATGCTTTGGCCGACCGCGCTCACTCGGCTGCGGAACTGCGAAGGAAACTACTCCGGAGAGCAGAATCACCATCCGATCTTACCTCGATTATGGCTAAACTGCGTGAATACGGCCTCACCGACGACAAGAAATTCTCCGATGCTTTTGCCTCCTCGCGTCTCGCCAACCAGGGATTCGGGCGATTTCGAGTTTTGCGCGACTTACGAGCTAAACAGGTGGCCTCGCCCGTCGCAGAGCAGGCCGTGGCTGCTGCCTTCACAGGAACCGACGAGGGCGAGCTCGCCGAAGCCTTCCTCCTCCGCAAATATCGCGGCAAAGACCTCGTTGCCTTCCTTAAAGAAGAAAAGAATCTCGCGGCTGCTTACCGCCGCTTACGAACCGCCGGCTTCACCTCGGGCTCATCCCTCTCCATCCTAAAGAAATACAGTTCTCGAGCCGAAGAGATAAGCGAAGTGGATGAATCCGACGATCAGAATTTGACCTGAGGAACCTTTTTCTCTTCTTCCGTCGTCTTGAAGTACTCGTTATCCTTATGAAAGCCGAAAAGCGAGGCCGCTATATTGCGGGGAAAAAGATCCACATCCGTGTTATATCGCCGAATCGCTTCGTTGTAGTCGCGGCGATCAACTGCAATCCGATTCTCTGTTCCCGCAAGTTCATCCTGTAGCCGGAGAAAGTTCTCGTTCGATTTGAGCTCCGGGTATGCTTCCTTCAATACAAGCAGCCTTCCAATCGCGCCGCTTAACTGATCGTTTGCCGCGATCTTGCTTTGCCTGTCGTTGGCCCCCAACAGGGCTGCTCGCGCGTTCGCCACTTCGCCTATCACCGTTTGTTCCTGCTTCGCATAACCTTTTACCGTCTCAACCAAATTCGGGATTAAATCAGCGCGCCGCTTCATGTCGTTGTCGACTTGCGCCCATCTCGCGTCGATGTCGTTCTTCTCGGTGACTAAAGTGTTCCGGCCGCCCATAAGTTGGCCGCCAAAGATCAGGACCGCCAATACCACCACAACCAAAATAATTATTCCGCTCTTCATACTCTTCTCCTCCTACGTCCCAGATCGAAAGCCAATTTCAGTGTTGGAGCGTATCGACAAAGTGCACTAAGGCCCCGATGTCGGTCAAGTAACGCTCCAGGAGCAGCACGGTTTCTGCGCCGGGAGCACGTTTCGCCGCCGTCCGAACCGCCAGTATCTCATTGAGTGCATCGAGCGGTCTTCCCATAGCTGCCCCAAGCGCCGCCACTACTTCGGTCTTTACCCAACGCGGCTCATGAGCGCTCAACACAAGCGCATGCCGGCCCAGTACACAGAACGTGGAAACCGAATCGATCATCAGTTTCTGAAGGCGCCCTGGCTCGGATAGAACCTCTGCTGCCCGTTGGCGAAGCCGAAGCTGCTTGCTTCGCAATTCGTGCTCGACTTGGGCACGGTAGAACTTGTTGTCGATCGGCAAATCCCGCAGCAGGTCCGCCCCGTACAGGATACGGCGATGGCGCTTCATGTCGTGGAACTCCATCGGGAAGCAGTCAGTCGAGGTCTCGACCTCTTCGGCAGTAAGTAGAAGCGGAGAAGGATTTCCTGCCTCACGCCACCACCGGAAAATCGGCTCTGCCGAACGCAATTCCTCGGGAGAAACTCTTTGAAGCACGCAGAGCACATTGAGATCGGATGTGTTCTCGTTCCAATCCCCGGTAGCCGCTGAACCGTAGAGAACGATTGAAACCAGGCGATCTCCGAACGTTTTTACCAGGCGCTCTACTAAGCTACTCAGTTTCTGTTCCAAGCTGCCTTTTGCTTTCGTTTCACCAGTCACTGCTTGCTCCGCCGCCACCGAAGTCACCTCCGCCAAACCCGCCAAATCCGCCTCCGCCTCCGGAACTACCCCCGCCGAAGCCCCCGCCGCCGCCCCAGTTTCCTCCGCCGTAGCCGCGGCCTCCGCCAAGCAGGTTGCCAAGTAGCATGCCGGTAAGGAAGCTTCCCCCTCCTCCGCCTCCACGGTATCCGCCCCCGCGACGGCCCCCGCCTCTGCTCAATAACCACAGAAGGAAGAAGATTCCAAGCACAATCAAAGGAAACGGGATGCCGCTGCCGTGACCTCGAGCGCTTGGCGGGTTGTCTTCCGGTAAGGGCGGCAAAGAAGCATCTGAAAATGCGATTCCCTTGCCTTGCGCAATTTGCGCCGCCATCCTATGCGCTGCCGTATCCAAAGCCTGGCCATAGTTGCTGCTCTGCAGATCGGGCCGGATCGAGCGCAAAATCCCGCCGGAAAAACCGTCCGTTAGATAAGGCTCAATTCCCCGGCCCGTTTCGACATCGCTTTTATGGTCCTTAATGGCCAGCAACACCAGGACGCCTTGATTGTCTTTTTTCGATCCGACGCCCCACTTTCTTGCTATATCCAGCGCCACGTCCCGGATCGGCCGGTCGCCGACCGACTCGATCGTCACCAGCGCAAACTGGACGCCCAGCTCCTGCTCCACTCGCGTGCAAAAAGCTTCGAGCTGCTGCTTCTGAGCTGGGTCTACCACGCCCGCCAGATCGCTTACATACCCAGTGGGCTGCGGGAGTTTGTCGACATCGACTGCGGCAGCATAGAGACCCGCCTGCGCAATCAGTCCGCAGACAGCGAAAACCGCACCGACCAGAAATCCCGATAGACGCCTATGCACCGAACACGAGCTTAGCAATCCGCCTTAATCCTTCTAAGAGAGAAAACGAGTCTGAAGGCGCATTTGATCCGTAGAATTGCGGGCTAGGAGTTTGTTGGCAAACTCCGGTTTACAGAAAAACGCGGTTCCTAAGTTATTGGACTCCACCGCTCGCAAGCTATTCGTTATCCGCGCTGCCATGAGCCGTTGTAGCTTCCGCTATAACCGGCTCGGCGGGCTCGCCTGTCAGACGGTCCAAGTTGCGTAAATCGGGGAAAAACCACGACCAGAGTCCAACCACCAGCATCGTTCCAATCCCCCCCAAAACCACGGCGGGAACGGTTCCAAACCATTGTGCTGTCAATCCGGATTCAAATTGCCCGACCTCATTAGAGGCTCCGATAAACACCATGTTGACTGCGCTTACCCGGCCGCGCATCCGATCGGGCGTGGCGAGCTGGGTCATGGTCGAGCGCACGATTACGCTAATCGTGTCGGTAGCGCCCGTCAGAAACAACATTCCCAGCGACAACCAAAAATTGTGAGAAATGCCGAAAACCACCGTACTCAGCCCGAACCCGAAAACGCACCACAGCATTATGGGGCCGGCTCGGCGGCGCAATGGCCAATGCGCAACCACTATACTCATCAGAACCGCGCCCACTCCCGGCGCACTGCGCAGTATCCCCAGCCCGACTGCCCCGATCTTTAAGATTTCCCGCGCGTAAACCGGCAGCAGCGCGACAGCGCCCCCCAGAAGAACCGCGAACAGATCGAGCGAGATGGCGCCTAAAATGAACTTGTTTTGCCAGATAAATCGAAGTCCATCGAGCACCACGTTCATGGAGGCAGCACCCTGAACAGGCAGAGTGATTTTCAACCTGATTCCGGAGATGGCAAGAAATCCTGCAAAATACCCGAACGCAGCGCAGCAGTATACCGGCACTGGATTTCCACTGAACCCATAGAGAAGACCACCGGCCATCGGGCCCGCAATGGTAGCGGTCTGGAAGATGGAAGCGCTCCAAGCCACGGCATTCGGGAAATGCTCCTCGGAAACCAATCTGGGAACAAAAGCTTGGCTGGCCGGTGCATTGAACGCGCGCACTACGCCGTTTATCAGGAGGACGCCATATAAAGGATAAGCGGAATGAAGCCCACGCAAAGTAAGTAGCAGCAAGAGCGTTGAGCAAAGTGCGAACGCCAGGTAGCAGGTCTTCAAGATCTTCAGGCGAGGCACTCGGTCCGCGACATGTCCCGCCACCAGGAAAAGGCAGATTCCCGGAAGAAACTGGGCTAACCCAACCAGGCCCAAATCCAAGGGTTGATGCGTTAGCTCGTAAACTTGCCAGCCGACCGCAACCGATTGCATCTCCGATGAGATGGTTATCAGAAATCTCGCCAGCGAGTAGTAGCGAAAATTGGGATAGCTAAAAGCAGCGCGGGACGACGACCCGTTTAATTCATCGTTCATCGTCTCTGGTTTCAGTGTCCCATGCGGCCTTCTCCTGTCCGGCCGCGCAGGTGTTTACTAAGTAACGACTCTCTTGCGAAAAGTTCGTGCACCTAGCAGGAACATGACGATGACCGAAACTCCTAGAGCCAGCAGTATCCAGGGCAGGCCGAGGGTCGGGAAGTCACGGCCATTTATCGGTGGCACCATGGAGTAACGCAACCCCTCTGCCGCGTATGTAAGAGGATTAAGTAAAGTAAGCGCCTGAAACCACCGGATGTTACCGAGCGCGCCCCACGGATAGTAAGTGCAACCGGTAAATAACAAAGGCGTAAAGATCAGCGTGAACATCAAGCTGATCTGATCCGGCTTGATGACGGTTCCCATAAGGAGCCCGATCGTCGAACCGACGAGCGATGTAAGGATCACCATTCCGATCAGGATGGGAATTCGATCTGTGCGAACGGCAAAACCGTTTCTGAGAATCAGAAAGCCGAGCGGAAAAATAACGGAGCTGGCGACCGTTCCTCTGATTGCCGCAAACAGCACCTTTTCGAGGGGCACAGACCACACCGGTAAGGGTGAAAGCAGGCGGTCATCGATTTCACGCGCAAAGCCGAGATCGAGCACCAGAGGAAGTGTAACCCCCTGCATGGCCGCTATCATTCCCGTGAGCGCCACAATACCGGGCAGCATAAGCGCGGCGAAGTTGCCGGCCGCCAATCCAATGCCGGGCAGCACCTTCCCGAAGATGAAAAGAAAGAACAACGGCTGCATCAATGCCTGCAGGAGAAACGGTATAAACTCGCGGCCGGTGACGACCGTATCGCGCCGCAACATAGCCAGGAACGCATTGCTCGCCAGTTGGGTGCGGTTTGCTGCACTCCGCGGCCCTGCTCCGAGAGCTACCGTCGATGCTTGGGTACTTGCCATCAGCGCAAATGCCTCCCCGTCAGAAAAATGAATACCTCTTCGAGCGACGGCTTCTTTACGCTTAGATTCCGAACCTCCGCGCCGGCGGACAAAATGGCTTGCGCAGCCGGACCAATCAGCTCATTCGCCCCATCCGCGTAAATCCGGTAAGTCAGTAATCCGGGCTCGGTATCCCCGTCTTCGATAGCGTCCACTTTGGTTGTGCCCCCGATGCTGTTCAATGCCGTTCCGACACGCGTTCGAGTGGTTCCGTCCCCGCTCAGCGGAGCGTACGCCTGCACTTCCAGCGCAGTCCCGCCCGGAATCATTTTCTTCAATTTGTCCGGCGTCTCGTCTACCAGAATCTTGCCGTGATCCATCACCGCGATTCGCTGGCATAGCTTATCCGCTTCTTCCATGTCGTGCGTCGTCAGCAGAATCGTCAAACCCCGCCGGTTCATCTCGCGGATCCGCTCCCAGAGAAACAGCCGCGATTGCGGATCGAGATTGTTGGTCGGCTCGTCGAGGAACAGCACATCGGGTTCATGCATCAATGCCCGGGCAATCATCAGCCGCTGCGCCATTCCCCCCGAGTATCGGTTGACCTTCTCGTTCTTCCGGTCACCCAGTCCCAGTTCGTCCAGTAGTTTGTCCGCCAGTTCTTCCCGAGCTCTGCGGCTGACGCTGTGGTACGCGGCATGAAACGTAAGAATCTCGCGCACTTTCAGACTTCGGTCCAGATTGCTTTGCTGAGGCACCACAGCGATGCGCTGTTTCACCCCGATCGGATCCTGTGCAACATCGATTCCCATGATGGAAGCAGACCCTTCCGTCGGAAGAATAGCCGTCGTAAGCACGCCGATCGTAGTTGTCTTGCCGGCTCCGTTGGGCCCTAATAAACCGAAGATTTCGCCGGGCTTGACGGAGAATGAAACTCCATCCACTGCATTGGTCTTCGCTTTCGCGTAACGCTTGACCAAATTTTGGATGGATATAGCCGAGGATGGGCCCACCGAGCCAGTGGCCGGGCTGTTCGCGTTGCTCATTCGCTCTCGTATTAGAGCAAATTAGTGCGCGCGAAGCCAAACCACGCAAAAAGGGGCTGGTACGATGCTTCTGGGCATCGTCCAGCCCCGCTTGAATCCTAACCGACAGCTAGATAGTAGAAGCCGCCGACCGACGGCGTCGAACAAATACCACCGCTCCACCAGCAAGCGCCAGCAGCATCAGCCCAGTCGTTGCAGGCTCGGGAGTCGCGGTCGATGAAACAGCAAGCTGTCCCCGAATTTCACCCGCAGGATACTGCGCCGTGTGAACGTTTACATAAGCCTTCCCATCCTCTATAGCGGTCGCAACATCCGCGATTGTGTTGATGCCACCGGCTGGATCCGGCTTGAAGTCAGCTGCCGTAAGCGAGCCGCTGATCGTGTCCGAGGCAGGCATACTGCTCATAAAAAACGGAATTACGATCGGCCCACTCACGCCAGGCGGTCCAAAATGGATATGCGCCATGGTAGCGGGTCCAGTCAAGTTAGTCCAGCTCAGAGTGTAAGTAAAGCTATTACTGGCGCTCATCCAGTCGACAGTGGCCATGCCACTGCCCTTGGAATTGGTGGCGCCGTCGGTTGCCGCGCTCAAGGTTGCGGTTGAAACAAAGTCGGCTCGGGCCGGCGCTACGGTAGCCACCAGTCCCGCGCACGCCAAAAACATCGTACAAAGTGTTCTCATGCTTTTCCTTTCAGTCAGGGGTCCTCGGCACTTTTGCCAAAAAGGAATCGCTATATGGATGCGCCCACGGCGTTCCGGCGCTCTTTTCTAATTACCCGAATCAGTACTATTGGTATGACTTGATTCCCGAAGCGCCTGTCTCGTAGATATGCTAGTCCGATGAAATTCTTGTGCCTATTGGCGCTGGGCGCCATCCTTCCTGCGCAAACGCCCCCTCTCCAGAGGCCGCGGATTGGATTGGTGCTCGAAGGCGGAGGCGCTCTGGGCTTAGCTCATATCGGCGTAATTCAATATCTTGAAGAACATCATGTGCCTGTGGATCTGGTCGTAGGAACCAGTATGGGCGGTCTCGTGGGCGGACTATATGCAATGGGTAGATCTCCTGCCGATATTCGCAGCCTGACCAATGAGATCGATTGGGACGCGGTATTGAGCGGGAGCACCTCCTTACAGGATCTTAGCTTCCGTCGAAAGGAAGACCGCTTCGCTTTCCCCAATCGACTGGAGTTCGGGGTGAAACATAAAAAGATCCTGTTTCCGGCCGGTCTCAACTCCGGCCAGCAAGCCGACTTGGTCTTCGATAGAGCCACCCTCGCCTACGATGGCGTCAATGACTTCGATAAATTGCCGATTCCTTTTCGGTGTGTCGCGACCGATATGACCGTCGGCCGCGAGAAGGTCTTCTCCAAGGGCTCGCTTTCCCAGGCGCTCCGCGCAACGATGTCCATCCCCGGGGTTTTTGCGCCGATTACTATTGACGGCCACACCTACACGGATGGCGGCGCAGTCAATAACCTGCCCGTGGATGTTGCGCGTCACGCGGGAGCGGATGTAGTCATTGCCGTCTACTTGAACGAAGGCGCCCCGGATCCGAACGCCTCTCAATCCCCGCTGAGCGTCGCGTCTCGAAACATCAGCATCATGATTGCGGTTAATGAGCTGCGAAGTATCGCCTCCGCCGATGTGCTCGTCGATGTAAACCTACGTGGCGTATCGAGCTTTGCCTTCAAAGATGTTCAAAAGATTATTCCGAAAGGGTACGAAGCTGCTCTCACTAAGCGCCAGACACTCGAGAAATTTGCTCTCAATCCCCAGGATTGGGCCGCTTACGTCTCGGAAAGGGACTCAAAAATACGCCGCGAGATACCGATTCCTCAATTTGTCGAAGTTATAAGCCCTAATCCCGACTACACCAAAGCCCTCCGGGAAAGCCTGGCCAAATATGCTGGCAAGCCAATCGATCCTCCGGTGCTGGAAGACTCTTTGACCCGCATTACCGGAACGGGTGCAATCAGCAGCGCCGGCTACTCGATAGTCGAACAGAACGGAATCCCGGGACTCGAGGTCAAAACATACGCCAAGAGTTACGGCCCGCCATTTCTAAACCTCGGTGTGACCATCGATGGATCCAACCCCGACAACGTACTCTTCGGCATGGCTGCCCGGCTGACATTTATTGACTTGGGCGGTTACCGGTCCGAATGGAGGAACGACGCTTTTTTCGGAAGTACTTATGGCATTTCGTCTGAATACTATCGCCCGTTCTCCGCGGAAAGTAAGTGGTTCATTGCACCGCGTCTCTATGCCATAAGTTCTCCCTTCAACATCTACTTCGGTCAGCAAAGGACGGATCAATACAGAATAGAAAACCGGGGAGTAGGGTTGCAGGCCGGCTACGCGATCGGCCCACGCGCGGAGTTCCGCTTCGGAGAGGATCTGGTTTGGGCCAGGTCGGTAAAGGTCATAACCAGCGATCCTCTTCCGAACGAAAGCGACCGGCAGCTCATTTCTTCGGCCAGGTTCCGCTACTTCGGTGTGGATAACGCGCAGTTGCCGCGCCAGGGCCTCAACCTCGAACTCGTTGGCAGTTGGCATCAGCGCAACGGACCGCTCGGCAGTTTCCCGCAGCTTCAATTGCTTGCCAGCTACTTCCATCCTGTATCTAAATCCGCCTCGATTTTCTTCCGAGCCGACGGTGGCACTGCCCTGGGAACACCGACCGCGAACTTAAACCTCCAGTCCTTTTCCCTGGGAGGCCCGTTGCGCCTCGGAGCCTATGGCCAGAACGAACTTCTGGGAAACCAATATTTCCTTTTGCAGAGTGGCTACGAGCAAAAACTGCTACCGCTCAGTCCCTTGCTGGGCGAGGGACTCTATGCCGTAACCCTGTTCGAAATCGGCAAGGTTTACGACACGTTCAGCGGACCCTCCGCTTTGCCCTTTGACGGCTCACTCGCGCTGATCGCACGAACCTCCCTCGGCCCCATATTTGTCGGAGCCAGTTTCGGCAATGACAACCATCACAAATGGTGGTTTGGACTCGGCCGAGTCTTCTAATCCACTACTCTGGGCGCGGTTCCGGCACGCCTGTAATCGAAAATCCCGGATGACCGGCGCGGATCCGCTGCGAAAAGTCGGGCGCATCGTCGGCCTGTTTGGCAACCGGGTTAATCAGCGCTTGCCTGCTCAGTTCGGCAAACGAGAGCTTGCCGGCTGTCAGATCGCCAAGCTCATACAACATCTCGTCGCCACGTCCGTTCAACAACGTTCGCCAGTCCCAAGTCGAAAGGCCGCCCACTTTTGCTTGTCTCAAGTAAGAAACAATGCCGGAAGTGCAGTTACTCGTCAGAGCGTTGTACCACTCCGGCTTGTCTTTGACTCTATTGATCCATTTCATGTAAGCCAGAAACAAATGCTGTGAATCGGCGGCCTTCGTGTTTGTGCGATACAGGCGTACGTCCTCTCCCGTACGGAAATTCGTCCGAACTCGAACCACGTCCCGCTCCTCCGCAATGATGTAAATGAGGTTGTATTGGCGAAAGAAACCTCGAAGCGCCGAATAGTCCTGGCCGATTGTCTTCCGCGCCTCGATGGACATTGCGAGATACTCCCCATCTGCCAATTCAAAACTCAGAATCGCGTGAGCAATCCATGGCGAACCCCAGTGCACCACAAACAGATCAAGGCCTCTGATTTGAGAAACTTGGACTGTTTTGGTTTCCCAATGAGGCCTGTAATCTGTTTCAGTCAGGTAGTCGCAGTTTCGGATGTTGTGGATGGTAACTCGGTCCCCGGCAATTTCGGCCCACGGAAGCCTGGCAACATCCGGCTGCCATGGACGATCGTTCGAGGGATTCAGAGTGAACCACCACAGCGCCACCGCGGCAACGCTACCGGCCCAAATGACAAGAGTCTTGCGGCCGGTGCCCCTTATAAAGAGCAGCGCCAAAATCCACAGAACAAAGCTTGCCGCCATGACTTTCGCCAAAGCCGGATTGCGCACGTCGAAGCGAAGCGCAAGAGCGGCCCATGCGGCGCCAAGAACCCAGACTAACCAGATAAAAGCTATTCCGCAGAATCGTACAAGCGCGCGAATCAGGGTTCTCGATGCGCTCTCACGGATCTGCATTGCATCGCTCGGGCATCACGCCGTACATGCCCCCATTGATTTCGCTAGCCCGGCGGCAGCTACAGTTGTGTTTCGGAGCCATGGGCGGCAGCGATTGGTGTCTTTTTTACCTTCACTCACTGCGTTTGCCGCGGCCTCCATTTTGCCGATATGGGCTCCTGAACCTCTGTTTTCACCGGTATCCAATTGACCGGGACAGCTTACCAAATCGCCGGACATGCCTCGCGCAAGCGGCCGTATCACCAACTCTGCCTTACCAAATCGCACGCTGCGCCTCCTTTCACCAATCCTGTTTCCACTCACGCTACCAGCCCGTATCGCCAAGCTTCAAGGCATCCCAAGCAGCATCGATGCCCTTGCGGTCGCCCCGCAGAATGTCTTCCCGTGTCGCGCCGTTGGACAGATTCACTATCGCGGCAAAGCGGTCGAACACTTTGGCGCACTCTTCTTGTTGTGTCCGCTCAGCAGATGCCAGAGTGTCAGTGCATCCCGCGGGCGAGCCGCCTGGAGCACCGAATCCAATGCCTGCCTGTTGCCGTTCAGATCGAACTCCGCAAGCGATTTCTTCAAAGCTTTCGGCGGCATCCAGAAAATACGGTGTGTCCGGCCGGTGCCGACTTTGGTGCGCGGAGCCGAAGAGTTCGGCTTCGTCAAGCGAAACCTGTCCGGCGCGCAGGGGAGCTCTGAAATCGAAACCGCCAAAAGCGCATCGGACGGTGCATTCCCCGCACCCCCGCCCCGCGTCTTGCTGTATATGTCTTGACACGCATATGCGTACAGATGTATATAAAGAGAGTGGAATCTGTGTTCGAAATCATTGCGGAGCCGAACCGCCGCGCGATCTTGAGCCTCCTGGTCTCGTCACAACAGTCCGTCGGAGAGATCGAGCGTCAACTTCGGATGCCGCAACCGACCGTGTCAAAGCACCTGCGAGTGCTGCGCGACGCCGGTTTCGTCGAATCCACGGTGGACGCACAGCGCCGTCTCTACCGGCTGAAACCAGCGCCGCTTCAGGAGGTGGATGCCTGGCTGGCTCCGTTCCGCCGGTTCTGGTCCGCTCACCTGGATGCCCTCGAACGCCATCTCGACCGCATGGAGCAACGAGATATGAATTCATCGACACCCGGGAAAAGGAAGAAAAGGAGAAAAAAATGACCGATCGCGAGCAGTACGAGCCGGGTCCGGCCAGCGGGGCGCAGGTACGAAAAGACGGAGAGAAGTGGACGCTCATTCTCGTCAGAGAGCTGCGCCACTCGCCCGAAAAGGTCTGGCAGGCGCTGACCGACCCCGCACAGCTGCGCGAGTGGGCGCCCTTTGAAGCCGATGGGAGCCTGGGTGCAGTTGGAACGGTGCATCTCACCTGGGTGGGAACGCCCACGCCGCTCGAAACAAAAGTGACGCGAGCCGACGCTCTCAAGGTGCTTGAGTATGGGGATCTTCGGTGGGAGCTCGAGCCGCTCGGCAGCGGCACGCGCCTCACGCTGTGGCACAACATCGATCGCCGCTTCATTTCGTGGGGCGCCGCGAGCTGGCACATCTGTTTCGATGTGCTGGATCGGCTTCTCGCCGATAAACCCATTGGACCCATCGTGGGCCCCGAGGTCATGAAATTCGGCGGGTGGCAGCGATTGAATGCGGAGTACGCCAGGCAGTTCGCGGTTGAGACCCCCGCTGGGGCGCGGAAGGAGGCCCAAAAATCATGAACAAATGGGTTCGGCAGACCCACCGCTGGCTCTCCATTGTTTTTACGCTGGCCGTCATTATCAACGGTGTTGCCGTAGGACTGAAAAAGTACACCAACCGGCTGGGCCTCCTCGCAGTTTTCCCGCTCGCCTTAGTCCTGTTCACCGGTCTGTACCTGTTCGTGCTGCCATATGCCGCCAAGTGGCGCAACGGACGACGCACCGGCTGAACCGGCGGCCGGCGTGAGGATGTTGTTCAGCAAGGCTACCTCACTACGATAAATTGCTCGAGTAGGCTCAGGCGCTGAAGATGTCGGGTGAAGACGGTTTCCATGAGGATCATTGGTGTAAGCCCTTTCCCTCATGGGAAATCGATACGGATCACCTCCCGGCCCTGGACCCCGCTAACGCATCGTTTCGGATTCCGCTAAGTCCTTTTTGTCTTCTTCTTCTTTCCCCTAGAGCTGATGAAGTCGTTTTCTCACCATCGCAATGAATCTCGTTGTTCAATTTCAGTTCTTCTCTGCGCCAGCGCAGCGGAAGCACATTTGCCACGAACTCTCAGTCGACCCGTAGCGCCTCACAGGGTGAGATAGAACTGGCGCGTAGTGCTGGAATTAAAGCAGCTAGGAAGCCCGTTACAGCCAGCATCGTCGTGGCAACCGTCACGACGGTGGCCGCGTGCGGATCCCCTCCAAATGTCTGGCTTTTGAGAATCCCCTCGATAGCGAAACTAATCGGTAAACCGAGTGCAAATCCCAGCACGATCAGCACGAAAGGCCCTCGCAAAAGAAGTGCAACAGCGTGGTGAGGCTCAGCGCCCAGCGCCATCCGCACTCCGATCTCATTTGTGCGCTGTCCCGCGCTGTACGCCGTGATCCCGTACAATCCGATCGAAGAAAGCACGATGGCTAGTAGGCCGAAGAACGAAGTCAAACGAGCCATCAGCTCAGTTGGCCGAAAAAGCTCCTCCACCTGCTGGCGAAACGTGCGAATCGAAGTAATGGGTAAATTGGGATTGATCGATACCAGTGCTCGCCGGATTGCCTCATAGGAAACGCTCCTCCCAGGCGATTCGACAATCACGATTTGTTGCATATAATGCGAGCCAGGGCTGCGCTCCTTGCCCGAAGCTTTATCGAAATCGTGCTGCGGTTCGGGCAAAAAGAAGAAGGGCATAATCGGCTTATCCAGATCGGATACGAGGTAGCGCGCATCTTTCGCAATCCCTACAATCCGGAACGCGGTCGGAGTTTCGTCCGCCCAGCCGAAGTATTGTCCGATCGGATCCTCGCGTGAGAAGAACTTGCGCGCGAAAGCCTCATTGATCACCGCGACGTGTTCCGATTCGGCGCTATCTCGCGCATCCAGCTCCCGGCCACGTACGATCGGGTTCCCAATGCTAGAGAGAAAATCGGAAGTCGCTCGGGTCCAGGAACTCTCTGCATCCTCATTCGGTCCGGGCGGATGATGCCCGTTGATCCAAACCACGTTGCCCCAATTGTTGCCGCTCATCGGCGTGTAGACGGCGAGCGTCACTTGTACGACTCCGGGAAGGCGCGAGAAAACATCCTCGATGCGCCCGTACAAAGAATGCAGTTTGTCCGGTTCGTAACCGGCAAGGCGCGGATCGAACGAGACAATAATCCGTTGATCCGGCTGAAATCCAAAATCCTGGTGCTCGAAGGAACGCAGACCCATCGTCAGCAGCCCGGAAGCGGAAACAAGCACCAGTGCAAGACTTGCCTGCAACACAACCAGTACCCTGCGTGGCAGATATCCCGTGCGCGCCGTTGAACGCCCCGTTCCTCGCAGGGCCTCGATGGGCGCGACCCGCGTAGCTAGCCAAGCGGGCGCAATCCCGAACACGATTCCCGTGATCAACGACACGGCAAAAGCAAAAGCCAGGACTGGCACGGACGGCGAGACATCAATAGGAACGCTCGCCATCTCACCCATGCGCGGAAAGGCGAAATCGATGATGAACTGTGTTCCACCAATTGCAATCAGCAATCCAAGTGCACCGCCGCACAAAGAGAGCAGAAGACTCTCGGTGAACGCTTGCCGCATCAGCGCCGCCGGTCGCGCGCCTAGCGCAACACTGACCGCCGTCTGCCTTCTGCGCTGCATACTGCGCACCAGCATCAAGTTCGCCACGTTAGCGCATACAATCAGCAAAACAAATCCCGACACCAACATGAGGATGCGCAACCACTTGTCGTATTGCTCCCGCATCCCGGTGATTCCCGCCCCTCCCGGTTCGATGTAGAGCGTCTGATGCGGGAGCAGCACGCGATGATTCGCGTCCATCTCGTCCCAATGCGAACGCAGCCACTGCTTTAACTCCACCCGCATGCGCGCCTGAATCGATTGCGCCGTGAAACCCGGGCGCGTGCGGCCAATCAACTGCAGCCACGCAAGCGAGGATTGAGCGTAGGCACTGTCTGGACCAGGATCTCCCGGTATCAATGGAACAAAAAAGTCGGGTGGAGAAGTACGAAGACTGTCACCGAAGAAGCTGGGCGGCGCAACGCCGACAATAGTGTATGGCCTGCGATTTAGCTCGAAAGAGCTGCCAATCACCGTAGGATCGGAACCGTAGCGTTCCGACCAGAGCCGGTAGCTCATCACCGCGACGGGCGCGGCCTCGGGCCGATCATCCGCCGGCGTAAGCAGCCGTCCCGCGAATGCGTGCAGCCCGAACATCTGGAAGTAATTGCCCGAAACGAGTTCGCCCACATCGCTGAAAGCAGGAGCAGGCGAGTTGCTGCGTCTTACGCCGTATCCTGTTTCGCCCGCTTGGAAGGCGGCCAGCTCTGAGATTCCCTCAGTGTGGTCGCGGAAATATTTGTATAGATCGTACGAGACGATGCCAAAGTCCGGATCCTGCGCGTAACTATCCGTGTAGCAGCAGTGGGTGGTTTTGCCCAGTCGCACCAGTTGAGCCGGATCGGCCACAGACAGCGACTTCAGCAGAACCGCATACACCAAAGAGAAAATTGCGGTGGTGGCGCCCATGCCGAGAGCAACTGTCAAAATGGTTGTAATCGAGAAAACGGGCGCCTTTCGCAAACGCCGAATCGCGTGACGAGTGTCGTGTAACAAGGTTTCGAGCCAAGGCAAACCCTTGCCGTCCCGGTAACTCTCCTTCACCGATTGAAGAGACCCGAACTTAAGAACCGCCTGTCGGCGCGCCTCATCGGAATCGAGGCCTGCCCGGATATTCTCGGCAGTTTGCAGCGCCAGGTGCTCTTCAATCTCACTCTTTAACCGTTCTGCGCCATTGTTGCGAGTGAGCGAGGCAAGTAGCTGACAGAAAACACGCCGCGCTACTCTCATTCGAAATCCTCAGCTTTCGCTGCAAAGAACCGTTCCATGATGCCGACCGTCTGCCGCCAGTCGTTCGTTTCCGCCTGCAATGCCTTCTGCCCCGCGCGCGTCAACCGATAAAACCGAGCCCGCCGATTGTTCTCCGACGTTCCCCACTGAGAGGCAATCGACCCTTCCTGCTCCAGTTTCAGTAGCACCGGATACAACGTGCCCTGATTGACAGCCAGCAAATCGCCGCTAATCTGCTCGATCCGCCGAGCGATCCCATACCCATGAACTGGCCCTAGAATATGCAGCGTCTTCAGGATGATCAGAGCCAACGTTCCCTGCAGAACGTCGACTTTATCTTTTCCGCTTCCCATTTAGGTTTCCCAATGGAACGATATCACACTTAGTATTGGGAAACCAAAAGGAGCAGCCATTCCGTTGATCGCTGCAGCGAGTTTTTCTGAGTAGAGTGGCATGCAAGCGACAGGCGGACTCTTCAACAGCATCCAGCCCTTTGTGCAACAAAGTCCTGCACCCGCCGTTTTCTCGACTTCCATGTTGCAGAATTTCTTGCATTAAAAACTCCGTTAGCAACAGATTTCTGCAATTGCAATGCAGCTGTGATCGGCGGCTCAGCCCATCACTGGTTTTTGCCAAAAGTCCTGACCGGCATCCTGCAATACTTGCCAGAGTTGGAGCTAAACATGAAAACGCCCGTGCCCGTGGAATCTGCCTCTGCATTAATCGACGAAAAAATCAAAGAACTTGGCGACTGGCGCGGCAACACCCTTGCGAAAGTGCGCGCACTCATACACCAGGCAGACCCTGAGATCGTCGAAGAGTGGAAGTGGGTCAAGCCGACGACGCCGGGGACTCCCGTCTTCTCTCACGGCGGCATCGTCTGCACGGGAGAGACCTACAAGAACGTCGTCAAAATGACCTTTGCCAAAGGCGCCGCGTTGCAGGACCCTTCCGGTCTATTCAACTCCAGCCTCGACGGGAATGTCAGGCGTGCCATCGACATCCACGAAGGCGGCAAGCTCGATGAGGCGGCCTTTAAGGATCTCATCCGCGCTGCCGTGACACTCAATCTATCGAGAAACGCGGGCAAAACGGCCGGGGCAGGCAAGAGTAAGCCGAAGCCGCAACGAGCAAGCAGCAAGCGGCCGGGCTAGCTTCATCTCAGAGGGGGCCGCAGAAAGCTTATTCAGGCGTGGCAGAAAGCTCGTTCAGGCATCGAAGGGGCGCATCTGTTCGAGGTCGGCAATCAGCCCAGGCCCGGTCGGGTGCCATCCCAGCCGCTTCTGTGTTTGCGCGCTTGAAGCCGGAAGATCGAGAGCGGCGAACATCGCGAGCCAGCCGAAGTGTGCGCCTGCCTCCTCCCGGGGCATGGAGACTACCGGGACCTTCAAGCCTCGGCCAATTACCTCTGCGATGTCCCGGACCGGCACTCCCTCTTCCGCCACTGCGTGATATCTTGCGCCTGCTTCCCCCTTCTCCAACACCAGCCTGTAGAGGCGGGCAACGTCGAGTACATGCGCAGCCGGCCAGCGGTTGAGTCCGTCGCCCACATATGCCGAGACGCCCTTTTCGCGAGCCAGTGCGATTGCGTACGTCACAAGACCCTGCTTGACCGTGTTGTGAACCTGAGGAAGGCGCACCACCGAAACATTGACTCCGGACGCCGAAACGGAAGCTCCTGCCGATTCCGATGCGACACGAGGATTCGGGTTATTGAGATCGACGTTTTCTTCGATCGCGGGTTGGCCCGGCGCCCCGCTCCCCATCCCCGTTCCGGAGGTGATGATTAGTGGCCGGTCAGAACCGGCGAGAGCGGAGCCGAGAGCCTCGATGGCGCGCCTGTCCTTCTCGCAATTCGCCACGAAGTTCGAGAAGTTGTGGTCGAAGGCGGTGTGAATCACGCCGTCCGATTTGGCGGCTCCGCTCCGCAGACTGTCCAGGTCTTCAAGATCTCCTCGGTGCGCCTCGGCGCCAGCAGCCTTGAGTGACCGGGCGCCCGCTTCCGACCGCGTCAGTCCGAGTACCTGATGACCGGCATGAATGAGTTCCGGAACAATGGCTGACCCGATAAAGCCTGTAGCGCCGGTTAGAAAGATACGCATGATTTCCCTTGCTTCGTGAACTTGGACGCATTCGCGTCCCGGACGCACTCGCGCCTGTAATAGCAAGATGAGCCGGAATAGCGATAGGATCCATACTGCGCGTCCGTAATATCGGCTTGTTCGTCCCCGGGCGCAATCATGCCTCTCTGAGGTATCGTCGCGTCTCGAACTGCGCAGTTATATGGCTGGCGATTTCGATTCGCCTCGGAGACTGGCCTCTCCGGTTCGGCCCCCACGAAGGCCGATTGGCTCAGGACATTGTCTTGAAGCTAATCCGCAGCTTACTTCTGAGAACTCTGCTTCTGCGGCGCTCCGAGCAGGCGATCGAACTCCTGCTGGATCACTCCGTAGCACTCGCATGAAGCAGCTTCAAGGCCGGCGCGGTCCAGGATTTCCATCAGACCCCGGTTATACCGGATGAGGCCATGACGCTGCAGTTTCGATGCAACTTCACTGACGCTGGCCCGGCGCACCCCCAACATCTGGCCGAGGAACTCTTGGGATAACGGGAATTTCTGGGTGGCAACGCGGTCATGTGTCATCAGCAGCCAACGGGCTGTGCGCTGCTCGATCAGATGTGTGCCGTTGCAAGCCATACCTTGCGAGATCTGAACCAACAGGGCTTGCGTGTAGATGTGCAACATTTTTGCCAGACCTGCTTGCCGCCCAATTTCCTTCTGGAAGACGTCCGCCGCAATCCTTTGGCTTTCTCCCGGCACTTGCGTAAAGGCGCGGCTGGGCGTGCTATTGACCCCAAGAAAAAGGGGAAGACCTACCATCCCTTCGTTCCCGACCGTGGCAACTTCGACCGCTTTGCCGTTCTTCATAACAGTCAGCATGGACGCGACTCCAGTCAGCGGAAAATAGGCGTACTCGATTGGTTTGTTCGTATCGAAAGCCAAGTGCTTCATCTCGAGATGCACGGTTTCGAGATGGGGCGCCAGTCGTTTATAGTCATTGGCGGGCAGTGCCGAGAGCAGCCGGTTCTGGGGTGCAGCGGACGATTGCTTCGCCGCTGAGCTTTTCTGCTTAGATATCGCCACGGGTTCCCTCGCTAGAGCGCGCTGCGAGCCGGTTTATGCACACCAAGTTTTTTCTTTGCAACAAATCAGACGTATTCTATTCACGGCCCCGCACAATGTGATAACTTCTAGGTTGTACGGTAGCGTACATACTCGCGGGCGAGGATCTCTCGACTATCTACGGTATGCCCGAAGGAGACAAAGATGGCTTCTCCCGGAAAAGCAGCTATGGGCGAAATACCCGGAACCCTGCAACTAAAGCAACGCTTACTCGAGCTCGAACAAGAGTTAAGCCAATCCCGAAGCGCCGAGCGGCACTTCCAGCGTTTTTTGGACCGAGTTAAGGATTACGCATTTATCGCGTTTGACCCGGATGGCCGAATTGTGAGCTGGAGCCGGGGAGCGGAACATATTTTCGGCTACTCAGAATCTGAGGTGCTGGGCGAGCCTGGAAGTCTCATTTTTACGCCTGAGGATCGAGTTAACGGCGAAGACAAAGATGAGCTTGGGACGGCTCGACGCGACGGTTGCGCGGAAGACGAGCGCTGGCATCTGCGACGCGACGGTACCCGTTTTTGGGGCAGCGGAATCATGACTGCTCATCGGGACCAGCGCGGGAACATCGAAGGATTTTCCAAAGTCATGCGCGACCTGACTTCGCGGCAGCTAACGGAGCAGCGTCTACGCGACGCTGAGGAACGATTTCGGCTATTTGCGGACAACGTTCGCGATTATGCATTAGTGCCGGTCGACACCGACGCCAACATCTCTGGATGGAACTCTGGGGCGCAGAGAACTTTTGGCTACACGGAAAACGAGATCGTTGGCCAGCCCGTCAAGTTATTCTTTACACCGGAAGACCGCGAGAAAGGCGAGTCAGAAAAGGACCTGAGCCGGGCTTTGGCTCAGGGCCGGGCAGAGGGTGACCGGTGGATGGTACGCCGGGATGGCAGCAGATTTTGGTCGCGCTGGGTTACGACACCTATGTATGATCCCTCGGGAGTTCTGCGGGGCTACGCCAAAGTGTTGCGCGACGAAACAGCGCGAAAGAATGCTGAAAACGCGATCGAGAAATCGCTCCACGAAAAAGATCTTCTGCTTCGGGAAATTCATCATCGTGTCAAGAACAATCTCGCTGTCATCTCGTCTCTTCTTTCGCTGCAAGCCGGCCAGGTGGCCGATGACGAGGTTCAACGTATGTTCGATGAACTGCAGGATCGCGTCCGGTCTATCGCTACTTTGCATCAAACGCTCTATGGGTCGCGGGACCTGGCGAACATCGATTTCGGACCTTATATGCAGCAGCTTGTGCAGGATCTGATGGGGTTTTACGGGATCGACCAAAAACGAATCCAGGTTCATGTGAAGAGCGACGATGTGGTGCTTTCGATAGAGCAGGCGCTTCCGCTCGGGCTCATCGTGAACGAGTTAGCTTCGAACGCACTGAAGCACGCCTTTTCCGGTGGAAGACGGGGCGAAATCGATGTCCAGTTCCAGTACTTGGCGGCAGCTAATAAAGAACAGAGCTGTAGCCAGGGGTGGTGTGAACTTACGGTTCAGGATAACGGCATTGGGATCAGCAATGCCGATGGACTCTGGGACCGGAAGTCGATGGGACTCAAGATTGTTCGGCTTTTGACCGATCAGTTACGTGGTCGAGTAGAGCTCGAACGGAGCAGCCGCACGCGCTTTGCCGTTCGGTTCCCACTGGAAAAATTTCGGTATGCCGGTGAGGTTCTTGGCTGAACCTATGGATGGCCGAACTGTAAGATAACGTTCATTCAAAAGTGATAAGATCCGGGTATGCCTAAAAAGCTAGTAGTTGTACGGAATGATAGATCCACCTACGAGGTACATATCGAGATGGGGGATCCGGTAACAAAGTTTGTGGGAGGACAATCGCTCGACTTGCAGCGATTGACAACGGAGCTCTTTCAACACGGCTGCCCGGAAGAGACGGTCAATAGAGTACTGCGCGAGATAGAAGGCGCAAATTCGGCTACGGTTTCGCTCTAAACGACGGCGCGACATTATCGAGGATTTGAGGGATGTCGCTCTTAATTAGAATCTCGAGCGCTTCCCAATCTTGCGCGGCGGCGTTCTCGTTAGAGGAGAGACAATTCTGAGCTAACCGGCACCGCCTCTCGACTTCTTTTAGCCAGTTCGGATCTAATGATTTGCCCGGTGTTGTCGGTTGCCTCTGCTCCCGGTTTAGAATTAGCGGACACATAACCGGACTCCTTCTCCGCCTCCTTGCACCATGAGGTCGGTTCAAGGTCGGCGCGAAATACAAAATAGAGTTTATGCCCGGCACGTACTTTTACCGTGCTCTCGTTGAAGCCTGGCCCGCAGCTGATCAGCTCGGCCGTGCGGACGATTTGAGTCACCCGGCCCAGTTGCACCTTTTCCTGTTGCGAGCCCAGGATTTCGACGGCGCATATGGTGCGGATGGCTGCCGATGAGAGCTTGGAAGAAGTGTTAGGCATCTCATGTTTACGATAGCCCGTGCGGAAGAGCCGGACAACTGGGAGAGATGTCACAGTAGCTCCTACAGTCGGGATTTCCCGGGCTACGGAAGGAACGTCTCGCGCCAATGCTAGGGCATATGTCTGGTTGTGCGCCATACTGGAGACTGTCTGCGCAGCCGGGCAACCGCTGGATGGAGCCCGTTTGCGGGTTTCTCGAGAGGAAAGTCCGGTCTTCGAAGGGCAGCATGCCGGCTAACGGCCGGGGATTTGCGCTCAAAGCGCACGTTACGGATCAGTGCCACAGAAAATATACCGCTTGCCCTGGAAACAGGGTGAGTAAGGGTGAAAAGGTGCGGTAAAAGCGCACCGCGGCCCGAGCAATCGGGTTGGCAGGGAAAACCCCATGTGAAGCAAGACCAAATAGGGGAGGAGGAGCGGCCCGCTCCGTTACAACTTCCGGGTAGGTCGCTTGAGCTACTCAGTAATGAGTAGCCTAGACGAATGGTTGCCGCCGGTACGGGAGATTATCTTCCGTTGCCGGTACAGAAACCGGCTTACAGGCTGCGCAGACTTACTTCCAAGCAGCAGAATCACTGTTAAAATTGGTATCGTTCCATGGCAATCAGCAAAGACCTTTTAGAGATTCTGGTCTGTCCGGTCTGCAAGTCGAAGGTAATCCTCAAAGAGGATGCAAGCGGCTTGAAGTGCGTAGGCTGTCATCGGGTCTATCCGGTGCGGGACGACATTCCGGTGATGCTGAAAGACCAGGCCGTCATCGAACCGTAATGACTGTATTGGAGCAGTTGCCGGACCGTTCCCGGGTGGCTATTCTCAGGCTGCGATCGCTAGGCGACTGTGTCCTCACGACCCCCGCTATCGCCCTGCTCAAGAGGTTCCGCCCGGATCTCGAAATTGCGGTCGCTGTAGAGGAGCGTTTTGCTGAAGTCTTCGCCGGTAATCCGGCGCTTGCCGCTGTCCTCGCCCCGACCTGGCAAGCTGTCAGAAAATGGAAACCGGCACTCTGTGTAAACTTGCACGGCGGCACCCGCAGTCAATGGATAACGGCGCTTTCCGGCGCTCGCTGGCGCGCTGGATTTGCTCATCACAGCACCACTCTCGCCTACAACCGGAAGATCGGGCGCGCCCAGCAGATTATGGGAATTCGCCGGCGCGTGCATACCGCCGAGCATCTGGCCTCCGCGTTCTTTGCGCTGGGCTTGCCGTTAGACATTATTCCGCGCGCGCAACTCTTTGCCGGCGAGCCGCTTTTGAAAGAGCGGCATGCGGTTCTGCATCCCTTTGCCTCCGCGCCCGAAAAGCAGTGGCCGGCCGAGCGGTTCGCGGAAGTAGCGCGCTATTTGAAGCTCTCCAAAATCACCCCCGTCTTCCTCGCCGGTCCGGATGATGACGCAAGCGCGTTTCACGGCCACACTGTCGTGCGCGGCACAATCGGCCAGGCGAAGGCTCTACTTTCTAACGCTGCACTGTTTATCGGGAACGACAGCGGTCCCGCGCACATGGCCGCCGCTTTCGGGGTGCCCTGCCTGGTGCTGTTCAGCACCTCCGATCCGGCTATCTGGGAGCCTTGGCGGACCGAATCCGAAGTGATCGTATCGCGCGACGGCCTTGGGACGGTGAGCGTCTCCCGCGTGGTCACGGCTGTTGAGCGGCTGTTGGCTTTCGCCGAGGCGCACGCTTGAAGCAGCTCTTCCGGCTGCTCCGCTACGCACGCTCCTACACCCCGGCCCTGATCGCTTCGGTCGTTTTCATGGCCGTAGTCGGCTTGTCGCAGGGACTCATCGTCAAGCTGATTCCGCTGGTCTTCGGACGCGTGCTCGATACCACCGCGCCCGATAAGCCCGCCGAATTATTCCGGCTTTTCAATAGCGGATTTGTTGTCTATCTCAACGACATCTTCCCTTCTTCCGTCCACAACATCTGGACCATGGTTGCGTTCAGTCTGATCGCCTGTTTTCTGGCGAAGGGAGTATGCGATTACCTGGGCAACTACCTGGTCAACTGGGTCGGCATCAGCGCCGTCATGGATCTCCGTCAGGAGGTGTTCGACCGCGTTCTTCACCAGGACGCGCACTTCTTCGAAGACCACACCACCGGCCACATCATGTCATCGATCATGAACGATATCGACCGCATTCAGGTCTCGATCTCGACCATGCTGGCGGACTGGCTGCGGCAGACATTTACCGCCTTGTTTCTTCTCCTCGCGCTGATTACCTTTAACTGGAAATTGTCGCTCGTCAGCCTGCTCGTGCTGCCTGTCGTAGCGATTTTAACCGTGCGTCTCGGCAAGAGGATTCGAAAGACAACGCGCCAGGTACAGGACCGAACGGCCGGTTTGAATCAGATCCTGCAGGAAGCCATCACCGGACATCAGGTAGTAAAAAGCTTTGGAGCGGAAGATATCGAATCGAAACGCTTCCGGCTGGCTTCCCAAAGATGGAAAAGTGGCAATTTGAAGTACATCGCCCACCAGGCGATTGCGTCCCCGATCATCGAACTGTTCGGCGCATTCACGATTTTGCTGCTGCTCTATCTGGCGCGGCAGCAGGTGAAGACCACCGATATGACGGCCGAGGTTTTCACTGCGTTCGTCGTCACATTGGTGATGCTCTACGAGCCCATCAAACGGCTGACGAACATCCATAACATCTTCCAGCAGGGATTGGGTGCAGCGCAGAGCGTATTCAAGTACCTCGACACGCAGCCGGATGTGCTCGACCATCCGAATGCCATCAAGCTCCTGCGCGTCGGCGAAGGAATCCGCTTCAACGATGTGCACTTCGCGTATCCGGCAGTGCCCACCCGCCCGGTGCTCGACGGGATCGACCTCCAGATCGGGACGGGCGAGATCGTCGCCGTGGTCGGGCCGAGCGGCGCCGGCAAAACAACCCTGGCAAACCTGGTTCCGCGTTTTTACGACGTCGTTACCGGTTCCGTTACCGTCGACGGCAGAGATGTGCGGGACTACCGCTTGAGTAGTTTGCGCGAAAACATAAGCATCGTTTCACAGGATACATTTTTGTTTAACGATACGGTGTTCGACAATATCGCCTACGGCTACCCCGACGCGAAACCCGAGCAGGTGATCGAAGCAGCCAAAAACGCGCTTGCGGACGAATTCGTCGAACGGCTGCCCGATGGATACCGAACCGTGATCGGCGAGCGTGGAGTCAAGCTGAGCGGTGGACAGCGTCAGCGTCTGGCAATCGCCCGCGCGTTGCTGAAGAATGCGCCGATTCTGATTCTCGACGAAGCTACCTCGCACCTGGATACCGAGTCCGAACGCTTGGTCCAACAGGCACTCACGGTGTTGATGAAGAAAAGAACTGTGCTGGTCATTGCGCACCGGCTCTCGACGATTCGGCAGGCGAGCAAGATCGCCGTCATGGAGCATGGCCGGATCGCCGAAATCGGCACCCATGACGCCCTGCTTGCCCGCCGTGGTCTGTATCATCGACTCTACGAAATGCAATACGCCGATTCGAATGCATTCGTCGAATAGCGCGAGCGCAGCGAGCTGCGCCCGTGCGTAGCATGACCGGCTTCGCTCTCGTCCGGCGCGAAACGAGCGCCGGCGAGCTCACCGTCAGCCTTCGCAGCGTGAACCACCGCGCCCTCGATTTGCACTTTCACCAGAGCCACGAGTTCGCGCCGTATGAAAACGACATGCGAGCCCTTCTGAAGCAGGGGATAGCGCGTGCTCATGTGGAGGTGCGGGTGAGCTTGAGCCGCCTCGTCACCGCCGAATCCGGCGGCTTCGATCTTGGGGCGCTCAAGCGATACGCCGAGTCTTTCCAGGAAATCGGCCGCCAGCTCGGCCTCGACGGAAAACCGGACTTGAATACGTTGATAGCCCTTCCCGGCGTCATCGGCGACAAGAACACAGCGCAGACACTGCCCGAATTTTCGCGGCTGAGCTGCTTGGAACGATCGGCGATTGCCTGGCGGAATTCAATGCATCGCGCGAGCGCGAAGGCGCAGGGCTACGGGCCGCGATAGAAGAGCATGCAGGAGAGATCGAACAGCAGACCGGGCAGATCGCGCAACTGCGGACCGAGGCGCTCACGTATTTCGCCCAAAGACTCCGTCAGAAGCTGAGCGAATTGCTCGGGGAAGCCGGCATCTCGGAAGCGCGTTTGGCGGAAGAAGCTGCCCTGCTCGCCGATCGCTCCGATATTCACGAAGAGCTGACGCGGCTGCTTGTCCACTCGAGAGAGCTGCGCAGAATCCTCGAGACAGGCGGCGAAACAGGAAAGCGGCTCGATTTCCTTTTACAGGAATTGAACCGGGAAGCCAATACCACACTCGCAAAAAGCGCCAATGCCGGCGAACCGGGGCTCCGCATCACCCAACTCGGCCTGGGCATAAAGGCTAACATCGAAAGAATACGGGAGCAAGCGCTCAATCTTGAATAATCAGACCCTCTCGCCGGATTTGGACAGCGAGAGCTGCGCGGCAACCGAACGCATGACCACAGTTTTCATTATTTCCGCGCCTTCCGGCTCCGGTAAATCTACGCTCGTTTCACGCCTGCTGGCGAGCGACCCCGGACTGCGCTTTTCGGTTTCATACACAACGCGTAAACCTCGCGGCCACGAACGCCCGGGTGAGAGCTACGTCTACATCACGATCGAGGACTTCCAAAAACGAATCGCCGGCGACGAGTTTCTGGAATATGCCGAAGTCTTCGGCAACTTCTACGGCACGCATTGCGAAGTACTCGAGCAAGCCGAGGCGGAAGGGAAAGATCTGATACTCGACATCGATGTCAAGGGTGCGAGACAATTGAAAGAGCGGATTCCCGAGGCTGTCACGATTTTTATTCTTCCTCCGTCGCGCGACATCTTAGAACAGCGATTGCGGGCGAGGTCGGAAGATTCGGAGGCAGTCATCCAGCGGCGATTGAAGGAAGCTGCTGAGGAGTTGCGAAACTATAAGCAGTACGATTATGTCCTGGTGAATCATCAGGTCGACGAGTCGGCTGCAACGCTCGCGTCCATCATTCGAGCCGAGCGAATCCGGCGCAGCCGAATGGAAGAACAGATTCGGCCGATCCTCAAGAGCTTCGAGGAAAAGCCTCCATCCCTTTTCAGTTGAGCCCCGGCGTAAAGCCGGGCCGTAGAGAAAGAATAAATATGGCAGACAAACCCAGACCGAACGCAATGCACAGCATCCCCGAAGATGAGCACGCAAGTACTTACCGGTTCATAATTGTAGCGGCCAAACGCGCCCGCCAGCTCCAGAGCGGACAGCGCAGCGTCCTCCCCGCCGCAAACAAGAAGCCAACGACCCTGGCCATGGAAGAGACGCGGCGTGGGCTGGTTCCCTTCTCGGATCTGGTTGCAGAAGAAGAGCAGGCCTCCGCAGAATAGGCCTTCTGGCATGCGTGTCGTTGTCGGAGTCGGCGGGGGCATTGCAGCATACAAAGCAGCCGAGCTCGTCCGCGCTCTTCAGAAGCACGGACACGAAGTTCAGGTCGTGATGACGCGGGCGGCTCGCGAATTCATCCAGCCGCTGACCTTCGCTGCGCTGACCGGGCAAAAGGTAGTAAGCGACTTGTTCTCACAGGAGAGCTCGAACGAAACGCTGTCGAGCGCGGTCGAACACATCGCGCTTGCGCAGAATCACGACGCCATGATCGTGGCCCCTGCCACTGCGGATCTTTTGGCGAAGTTAGCCCATGGATTGGCCGACGATTTCCTGACCACTCTCTATCTGGCGTTTACTGGACCGGTCCTGCTTGCGCCCGCCATGAACACCGCGATGTGGGAACATCCGGCAACCAAGGCAAATCTTCAAACGCTGCGCGCGCGCGGATGCTTCGTCGTCGATCCCGACGAGGGATGGCTGGCATGCGGAACAGTGGGCGCGGGCCGTTTCCCCGATCCGGACCGTATCTTAGCCGAGTTCGACCTGCTAGCCGAGCAGCGGAAGGACTTCAACGGAGAATCGATTCTGATCACCGCCAGGCCCAACGCAGGAGGCGCTCGACCCCGTCCGCTACATCAGCAATCGCTCGAGCGGGAAGATGGGGTACGCCATCGCGGAAGCTGCGGCCCGGCGCGGCGCGCGCGTCACCCTGATATCCGGTCCGGTAAGTCTAACGGCGCCGAACGGCGTGCAAGTGATACCGGTGCGGACCGCGCAGGACATGCGTAAGGCCGTCCTCGAGCACCTCGACAAATCGACCATCATCATCAAGGCCGCGGCAGTGGCCGATTATTACGTGGCCGATGTTCCTACGCAGAAGCTTAAAAAAACGGCAACGCGGCTCTCGCTCGAGCTCGATCCTACGCCCGACATTCTCGCCGAGATCGGACAACGGAAAGGGGACCGCCTGTTGATCGGTTTCGCGGCCGAGACGGAGAACTTGCTCAGCGAAGCGCGCCGGAAAATGATCTCCAAACACTGTGACATGCTGGTCGCTAATCTGGTCAACCGCGATGGGCTCGGCTTCGAGTCCGATCATAACGAGGTCGACATCGTTACGCGTACAGGTCCTGCAGCGCATGCCGGGCCGGCGCCGAAGCGGGAAATCGCGGAAAGTATCTTGGACCAGGTGGCTATCCTGCGTCTCTCTTTGCGCACCGCCGACCGTTCTGCCTGATACCCCTCGATCATGACCCGCGAACAGATTCGCAGCTACCTCGAGCTTTATCGCGATCTCGGCATAGACTCGGTTTACACCCGAGTTGCCGTGCAGCCCGCCTGCACAGACGAACCTGAGGCGCCCGGAAACGCTTCGCTCGACTTGGCGGCTCTCGATGCTACCGCCCAAGCGGCAAGAACTTCGGCTGTCGTGCTGCCCGGGTTAGCTCCCGAAGCGGATTCGCTCGACCAGATCCGTCTCGACATCGGCGACTGCAAACGATGCCGGTTATCCGAATGCCGGACCAACATCGTCTTCGGCTCGGGAAACGAAAAATCTTCACTGGTGTTTGTCGGAGAAGGGCCGGGCGCGGACGAAGACGAGAAAGGACTTCCGTTTGTCGGGAGGGCCGGCCAGTTGCTGACCCAGATGATCGATAACACCGCGGGCAAAGAAGGCATTCCCATTTCCCGCGAAGATGTCTACATCTGCAACGTTGTGAAATGCCGTCCCCCGGAGAACCGGACGCCGCTGCCCGATGAGATGCAGATTTGCGGCCAGTTTCTCTATCGCCAATTGATGACCATTAAGCCTAAAGCGATCTGCGCATTGGGAGCAACGGCCATGAAAGCCTTGCTAAACACCAAAGAAGGCATCACGAAACTTCGCGGACAGTGGCACAAGTGGCACGATATTCCCGTGATGATCACCTATCATCCCTCTTACTTGCTGCGCCAATACAACCAGCAGGCGCGGCGCGAGGCCTGGGAAGACTTGAAGATCCTGCTTCACTACGTCTATGATTAGCGGGGTCCGATGAGCGCGCAACCTAACGCGCGGCGTGGTCTATTTATTTCGTTTGAGGGGACCGAAGGCAGCGGCAAGTCTACCCAAATGCGTCTTCTTGCCGCGCGCTTGCGCGCCGAAGGACTAACCGTTATAGAAAATCAGGAGCCGGGCGCCACTACTATTGGAAAGCAGGTCCGGCGTATTCTGCTTGACCCGGCTCACAGCGAGATGGCCCCGATGACCGAACTGCTGCTCATGTTCGCCTCGCGCGCGCAAGCGGCGGCGGAGATCATTTGCCCGGCACTCGAGCGAGGCGATTTCGTGCTCAGCGACCGCTTCACCGACTCGACACTCGCCTACCAGGGTTTCGCGCGTGGTCTGGGTTTCGAGACCGTGATGGCAGCGCACAAACTAGCCCTTGGCTCGCTCTTCCCCGATCTGACGATTGCCATGGATATCGATCTCGAAACGGGCTTGACACGCGCGCATCGTCGAAACGAGACGAGCGCAGGGGAGGCGTGCGAAACGCGTCTCGATCGGCAATCAATGGAGTTTCATCGGCGCGTCGCGGAGGGATACCGCAAAATTGCCGCCCTCGAACCTGCGCGGTTCCGGTTAATCGACGCGCACGGGGAACCGGCTAAAGTTGCCGAACGTGTCTGGGCAATTGTCCGCGAGCTTCTAACGCTTAGACGAGCGCTGAAAGAATAGCCACCATCCATGACTCGCTTCCCCGATTTCTACGGCAATGCTCCCGTGGTGCAAACTCTCACCCAGATGATCGAGAACAACCGCATCCCGCAGACCATAATTTTGAGCGGATCGGAAGGCGTCGGCAAAGCGACTCTGGCCAGGCGCTTCGCTGCAGCACTGCTGGGCGGCGCTTCCAAAATCGAACAAGACGACCAAAGCCGGCCCGAAAATCAGGACATCATTGAAACGCGTGAAAAGTGGACCGCCGAGAAACGTTCCGAAGATCCGCTCTTGTTCTCGACCCACCCGGACTTCGTCACCTTTGTGCCGGAAGGACCGCTACGGCAGATCACGATTCAACAAATGCGCACTCTGCGGGAGCGCGCTCAGTTCAAGCCGCTCAAAGGAAATAGACGCGTCTTTTTGATCGATCATCTGAACCGTGCAAACGAGCAAGCAGCCAATTCACTGTTGAAAGTGCTCGAAGAACCGCCCGAGCACCTGATTATCATCGCGACAGCCGAGAACCTTTACGATTTGCTCCCCACCATCCGCTCCCGGGCAGTCGTGCTTCAGATGTCCAAACTGTCGGATGACGAAATGGCCCGGTTTGCTGAGGCGGCGAAGCTTCCGGATTCCGAACTGAGAGTCGCTATTTCGGAAGGGTCTCCGGGCATCGCGGCGCGGCTCGATCTCGAGCAATATCGAGCCCGCCGCAGCTTAGTATTGGCAGCCTTCGAATGTGCCTCGGGGATCATTCCCTTTGCTTCATGGGTGCAGCAGTCTGAAGCATTCTCATCGAAGAAGTCTGAAAAGCTCGATCTCTACACCGGGCCCGCTTACGACCTCTTGGAGGACGTGCTAGCCGCCGCTCATCATCGTGAGCTGGTGCGAAACCGCGATATCCGGCCGAGAGTCAAGCTAATCGCCGAACGCACTTCGTTTCGGTGGATCGAGCAGGCAGTCAGCGCAGTAGATGAGCTTGTACTGATGGTACGCCGGAATATTCAGAAAACGGCAGCACTTGACGCTATGATTATTAAATTACGTAACCAGCCGGAAGGCGTGAGCGCCTAAACTCAGCAACAAAGGTCGCTCAGCCGCTTCGGCCATATGGACGAATGGCAAAAGAGGTCAACATGGAGGAGGAGCGCTTGGAATCGCTCATCAGAAAACCGGTTCGGACGGGGCCGGGAGACATGAAAGAAGCCGGGCGTCGACCGCCTGCCGCTAAGAAAAGCACTCCTCCTGACCAGACAAACGCCGAGCAGTTCTACTACTCGAAACAGATGCAAGGCAAGACGCACATGATTTTGATGCTGATGGACGGAGAGCAGCTGGAAGGTGTTATCGAGTGGTACGACCGGGACTGTTTGAAGCTGAATCGGATCGGAGCCCCCAACTTGCTTCTGTTCAAACGCTGTATCAAATACATGTATAAGGCCGAGCCCGAGTAGTTCTACGCGAGTTACCTGAGCTGGCGCTTACCGAACGAATTCGCTATGATGGAAGCAGTTCCGCCCGGATCCGGCGATTCGGATGCATGTCTCGCGAGCTGTAATCTGCGGACGTATTTTCCCGGACGATAAACCCTACTTAAAGGCTCATATATGTACGCTGTAATCGAAACAGGCGGCAAGCAGTACCGTGTCGCGCCCGGTCAAGTTATCGAGGTAGATACCATCGCAGGCGACGTAGGCGGTGACGTGGAGTTTGACCGTGTTCTGGCCATCTCCAACGACTCGAACGAACTGACCCTGGGTGATACATTGCAGAGTGCGCGTGTGCGCGGAAAAATAGCTGCCCATGGCCGCGGTCCCAAGGTAATCGTATTCAAATTCAAACGCAAAAAGCAGTATAAGCGAACCATAGGCCACCGTCAGAACTACACGCGCGTGCAGGTCCAGGAGATCGTGGCTTAGGCGGCCGTGATCGGTAAGGGTTATTAGGAATGGCACATAAAAAAGGCTTAGGCAGCTCGAAAAACGGCCGCGATTCGAACTCCCAGCGGCTCGGCATCAAAGTATTCTCAGGTGAGTTTGTCAGTGGCGGTTCCATCATTGTGCGGCAGCGGGGGACTCGCTACAAGCCCGGCAAGAATGTCGGTCTAGGCAAGGACGATACCCTGTTTGCCACCGTTCCCGGAACCGTGGAGTTCCGCGATCGAGGCAGAATGGGCAAATTCGTCAACATTATTGCTGCTCAGGGCTAACCAGGTTAATCAAACAATTTGTAGTTTGGTTCCATGTAAGAACCAACGCAGCAACACAGTCTTCTGATAGCTAGCGTTGAAGTTCTATAGGTCTTCTCGTGTTCATTGATGAAGTAGTTATATCCGTTAAAGCCGGCGACGGCGGTAATGGTTGTCAGGCATTCAGGCGAGAGAAGTTCGTGCCGAAGGGTGGTCCCAGCGGCGGAGATGGTGGCCGCGGCGGGGACATCGTCCTGGTTGCGAGCGAGCATTACAATACCTTGCTCCATTTCCGATTCAATCCGGAGCACACCGCCGAGCGGGGCCGCCACGGAGAAGGCAGTAATCGAACCGGTCGCGAAGGCGCCGATATCGAGCTTCCCGTCCCGGTTGGCACCATCGTCAGTAATGCCGAAACGGGCGAGCAAATATTCGATTTCACCGCCCCCGGCCAGACTTTCCTGGTAGCTCGCGGCGGACGCGGCGGACGCGGCAATGCCCAGTTCGCCACATCCACTCATCAGGCCCCCACCGAGCATGAAGAGGGCAAACCGGGCGAAGCGCTTAAACTTCGGCTTGAGCTGAAATTGCTCGCCGATGTCGGCCTCGTCGGTTTCCCCAATGCCGGCAAATCGACTCTCATCTCGCGCCTCTCCGCGGCAAAGCCCAAAATCGCAGACTATCCCTTTACCACTCTTCAGCCGAATCTAGGAGTAGTTCAAGTCGGCGATTGTACGTTTGTTCTGGCCGACGTTCCCGGCTTGATTGAGGGCGCCCACGAAGGGCACGGATTGGGAACCCAGTTCCTGAAGCACATCGAACGTACCAGACTCCTCGTTCATATGGTCGACGTTTCCGATTTCAGCGGCCGCGACCCCGCCAGCGACTTCGACGTCATTCTTGCCGAATTAGCGAAGTTTAACGATGATCTGATGCGAAAGCCGATGATTGTGGTGGCGACTAAAATCGACAGTTGCCAGGATTCGTCTCGTCTAAACGCCGTTAAGGCAAAAGCGGCAGAGCACGGCTTTCCCTTCTATGCCATCTCTTCTGTAACCGGTCAGGGATTGGATGAGCTGCGCTACGCGATGGGCGCTTGCGTCTCTCCTGTCAACGAAACCGTCGAAGTTCCCGTCGGAAGCTAGACTCTGCCGGTGCAGGGCCCGGTCTTCAAAACCGGAGTGCGGCACTTTTCATGTCACGGGTGGGTTCGACTCCCATTAGCTTCCGCCAGCAAATCGCTAATCTGTGCGAGTGAAACGTGGCTCCAGCTCGGGATGTGCCACTTGCTGCTGCGCCGCCTCACTCTTCTTGCCACAAAATCTCAACTCCATGCCCCTTTTCAGACGGCCTCTAGCTAACTGGGGATAGTCTTCGTTTCACTCACCTATAATCATCCGCCTGGGACTAAACACGAGTCCTGGTTCTTGTTACAGACCGGTTATCCGTGCCACGATGCCCCTAGCCCACAAAGCTCCGTCTCCGCCGCTCCACGATTAGGGCCGATTTGAATATTTATTAAAAGGACGCAGATTTATCTGTATGCCCAGTGATTCGCACGACAGTGGCGCCGCATTGACACGCCGAAAGTTACTGCAAGGCCTCGGCTTGGGGTTCGCCGGCCTTGCCGGCTCAAAGCACCTGAGTTCCGCTGCTAAGGCCGCTCCGCTTGGGCTGAGTGCGGGCACCACGCCGGAGGTGCTCTGGGATATTCAAATCCCCGGGTCACTCTATGGCAATCCGCTGTATTCTACCGGAGCTGTAGTGCTGCCTCTGCGTTCCGGCGGGGAGTCCGGCGTCCTCCAGGCCATCGATGTACAAACCCAAAGCACTCTCTGGTCACACTCTTTAAATAGCTTTCCATATACGCCCGTTCTCGCAAACGGCATCCTTTATGCCGCGGATTTAGGAGGGAGTCTCTTTGCGGTTGACCCCGCTTCGGGCCAAACGCTCTGGCGGAAGAATTACCAAACCAACGGTGAACTGACTCATATTCGCGATCGCCTTTTGTTGTACACCAATAACGGCGAAATTGTGGCGCTCGACCTCAGCGGCAATCTGCTTTGGTCCTACTCAACAGGCCAGTCCCTCTCTGGGTCTGAAGGCCCGGTCCTCGTCGCTGGTGACATGGTTCTCGTCGGGTTGAATCGCACTGTGTTTGCGCTCAACCTGAAAACCGGATCCCTCCTTTGGCAGTTCCAGGCCAGCAATCTCGTCCAGGGCGCCGTCTCCGCGGACGGTCAAAGCATTTATTTCACCTCGTACGATGGGCTAGTCTGGTCCCTGCAGCCGGCCACAGGAACGGTGAATTGGAAGTGGCCAAATACCGCGGGTTCGCTTTCCTCTCCTGTAGCTTATAGCGGCCTGCTGTATGTCGTTTGCGGCAGCAACGGTGTCCTGTACGCGATCGATCCTACAAAGGGCCAGACTGCCTGGCAGGCGGAATTAACCTCGGGCGAGACGGGTGGGAGTCAACTCTTTATCGAGGATGGCATCGCGTATACATCCTTTGGCTTTTTGTCGTCCAATGCAAAAGTTTTCGCAGTCGATTTGAGCAGTGCGGGAACCCGGATTGTCTCCCTTGACATCGGCGGGGAGGGCGCTATCGTCGGTGTCGAGAACGGAGTTGTCTACTACACGCATAAGTATGGGGGCAACCTGGCAGCCGCCAACATGGCCGATCAGCTTCACCAGTTCTTCTGTGAAACCGAATTGATGGCCGATGCATATGTAGCGGGTTCGAGCAACCGCGCCCAGGGCAGTAGTCCAACCTTCCGCACGCATGTGCAACTGCTCGATCCGAACAGGAATCCTCAGGCTTATAAGTCGGTTAAGGTCACCGCTTCAGCTGCAGTGACGATCACCTCCGGCGGCAAGACCTACCAGATCGATTCGAAAACCCCGGCCTGGCTGCAAACTGACGGAATCGGCGAGCTCAGCATCGTGTCTCAGGCCAGCACGATCTCTGCTACCGCTTTGTATCTGTGGAGCAACTTCATGGATCTCGAAGAAGCGATTGTGATCTATCCCGATTACGACACCTGCAACCGGCTTTCGCAAGTACAGGGGCAAGACCTTGCCAATGCCACCACCTACGACGGGTCGCCCCTGCTTCCGTCGGGTTACACCGGCACGGACGGTCTCGCGGCTGCGGTTCGCAATACCATGGGCGCTACGAATCAAGCTGTGCAGAGCACAAAACAGATGCAGGCGCGCCCTGCTAAGCTCGCAGGCGCTCCGCACCCCCTCCCCGCCGGACACCGAAGAAAACCAAGGCCCCGCGGTGGGCTCGACACCTACATTGCTTATCCGGCCTCGACGCCGAACATGCTGTACCAGCCTACACAGGGCTCCACCAATCGCGTTTACGTCGCGGGCAGCATTCCGAACTGGACGGCCTCCTTCAGCACTAACGGAGTGGATTTTTCTCCTACAAGCCCGAGTGCGCCCCAAACCTTATTAGGGTTGAGCTGGGATGATTTTTGGTCTGCCATCGTCAATGGAGTCCGCAAGGTGGTCCACATTGTGGTTCAGACGGCCGAGGACGTTGTTCACCAGATCATAGACGATCTCGGGAATCTCTACACATTTGTTGTCGATACCGTGGAGAAAGCGATCTCCGTCGTGGTTGGTGTGCTCAAGACCGTCGTAGGTGATATCGTCAAAGCCGTCGAGTGGCTTAGCTACCTGTTCAACTGGGGTGACATTCTAACCACGAAGAACGAACTCGAGCAAACCTTGCAAACGGGTTTTGCGAACCTCAAGACGTGGGTAACGCAGCAACAAGGCACCGGCTTCAAGGCCATTCACAGCTTTTTTGTCGACCTTGAAAACGACATTACCGGCCTGCTGGGGAACACCTCGTTAGGCACCATGCAGTCGCAGCAGGTGAACGGGAACAACCCGCAGACACTGTACGGTTATAAAGGCGCGAAGTCCTACACCAAAAGTCGCTGGCTCCCCACAAAACTGAAGGACAATGCCGGACAGGGGTCCTCCGTCTCTCTGCCGGGCACTTCCCTCGGAAGCTTGGCCGATCTGCTCGGTGAATTCGCCGACACGGTCGCAAAAACGATGAGCAGCAGCCCTAACCTGAAGGCGATCCCGTCCGATCTCGCTCGTGTATTCACTGACTTCGGATTACTCATCACCGACCCGTCCAGCTTTATCACGCGCTCGTTCTCTGATATCTTCAAGCTTTTTGTCGACATTGCGGTTTCCCTAGTTCAGTTGGCGGATGCCGTCGTCGAGGCATTTCTGGGCCTGCTCGGCCAGTTCATCGATGCCATCCTCGGCCTGATTACCACCCCGATCTCGATTCCGATCATCTCCGAACTCTGGAGCCTGATTACGGGCGGCTCTCCATTGACCATTCTGGATGTGTGCTCTTTGATGGTGGCCATTCCGACGACCATTCTGTCGAAGATAATCAGTGCCGGGCAGTTGAGCACGGGTCGGTTTGGCGGCCCAGTCACTCTCAACCAAAACATCGGCTATCTGTTTGCGGCGGCGTTCTTTGCCGTGTTCGACCCTCTGTCCGACATCTTCACCCTCGGTCCCGTGCTCACTAGCTTTTACCTCGCGTTGAGTATCTTGCTCACGGGTCTTGGGTTCCCCACCGATCTGGCCTCTAACAGTGCAGGCACATACGTTTTCTGGGCCCTTCAGGTACTGCCTCTGGTGGGAATCGGGGCCACTCTGGCCGGGAACGAGCAAGTGAATTTTGCTATCCCGTGGTCAAACATGTTCTATGGCGGAATGATGCTCTTCTGCTCTGTGGAGTTGGCGAAAAAGTATCCAGCGCAATTCGAGGGTGCGAAGAATTTAATCCTTGTCCAGAATATTTTTAGTTTCATCCCTTATTGCGTCAAGCCCTTGGGATTCGTCGGCGAAGACGGTGCACCGAACAAGTTAGTATTGGGTGCCATTGACGGGGCCTGCGATCTGACGGTGCTTGGATTGGGAGTCGCGCAATGGGCCTAAAACGCTACTTGGAGCAGACGAAAAACCTGACATTGAAAGTTCTGCTTGCAGGGCTGTGCGCAGTGACGGGGCTGCCTGCCTGCGCGGACACTCTTTCGGATAACCTCTCGAGCACCACCTACTACACGGAGGTCGTCAGCGGTAACACATGGATCGCCGCCGGGTTCGCAACCGGCCATTCGAGCTACGTGCTAAAAACGGCAATTCTGCTGCTATCGGGTCCCAGCAGCGGGCAGGCCGAGTTGGACCTTTATAGCAGTTCTGGGTCACAGCCCGGCTCTCGATTGGGAGCGCTCACCTCACCAGGCAGCTATTCTTCTGAACCGAGTGGGACGACATTTACAAGCGCGGATCTGTTGCTGTCTCCTAACACGAGCTACTGGGTCGTGCTCAAAGGGTTGACGGGAGACTTCGAATGGGGCTACACCGATACCAATGCAGGATCCGGGGTGGGATTTCAACACAACTGGGGCGAGAGCACCGATGTGGGCGCAAGCTGGTTTACCTCGGACATCGAGCCGATGCAGTTGCGCATCACCGCTGATCCGGTATCGGCGGCCGTCCCGGAACCCGAGTCAGTGCAAATCGTGCTTGGAGGTCTTCTGTGCCTAGGGGCCAGAGTAGCGTTCCAATTAAGAAGGAAGAGCCGGTCCACGTATTCAACTTAGCTCTGGTTCTCGTAAAATTCGTGATTGATTCATGGACACTCACGCAACTGCTGTTCTATGGCCCTCATTCTTACGACCTCAGATAAAGCCACCCCGCCTTCTCTAGATGTCTTGCGCCGAAGCGCGAGATGCTGAACGACTCCTCCCACCCAGGGCTGCCGCGTCAGGGTGCGCACGAGCTACTCGCCGGCTTCCGCGGCTAACGCTTCGACCACCGTAAGGTTCTGGACTAACTCCGGAGGCACGCCGTGCCGCCGTTGCAAGTATTCGGCACTGTTGTACGAAGTCCAGACCTTGCCGTGTTCGTCTTCCCAAATCAGAATCTTGAGCGGAAGATCGATGGCAATACTCGGAGCAGCCTGCATAATGGGCGTTCCCGCTTTAGGGCTCCCAAAAATCAGCAACTTTGTAGGGAGCATCTTCATTCCGACCTTCGCTGCTTCTCCACTGTGGTCCACAAGCGTAAACAGCGTCACGCCCTTTGCTTGCAGGAGTTGCTTCAGCTTTTCAACCGTCTGCTCCACCGAGCGGCTGCTCCGCGTGTTGATCACCCCGGCGCCTTCCAGCATCATGCATGCCCCCTTTCTATCTTCCAGTTGTGGATAAGTAACATTCCAATTGAGATCGAACGCCAGCGTGCGGCCGTCGAGTATTCCGTTCACACCGGTGCAAAACCAGGCAGCAAAGAGACTCGAAAAGTTGGTGCAGCACCGTTCATACAGGCCATTTCCTCCTCGGAGGCCCACCAGCGAGACCGGGACGAATGAATTTCAGTACTTCCATAGGTGTAACCCGGAATGTGTTCCATAGGCTGCTCCGTCATGCGATCGCCTGCTCGGCCACTGCTTTTTCGGAATCCGATACGACCACGGATGGCGCGGAGGAGAAAAGGACAACCAGCCCTTCGAGCAATGTTGGATGCGTCAATACGGCGTCTCGCAAACCCGTGTACGGTAGCCCGGCGATCATGGCGATTTGCACGGCACCCATGATTTCGCCCGCGTTCACACCGAACGCTGTAAAGCCCAAAATACGATCGCTGCGGGTCTCGACGAGCGCCTTCATAAATCCGCGCGTCTCGGACAAAGTTCGAGTGCGCAACACAGCCGCCATCGGGATCTTGTAAAGCTGATACGAGAGACCGCGTTGCCTCGCTTCGGTTTCGCTGAGGCCGATGCGGGCCAATTCAGGATCGGTAAACAGGCAGAACGGTACCTGTCTTCCTGTCGTCACATGATGCCCGCCTGCCAGGTTGTCGCGGATCACACGGAAGTCGTCGAAAGCGATATGCGTGAACTGCGGGCTTCCGGCCGCTTCCCCAACCGCCCAGATACCGGGCGCGGTTGTTTCCAGCCGCTCATTCACCTTCACGTACCCTGTGTCCGTCAGTTCCACTCCTGCCAGTTCAAGACCGATGCCATCCGTGTTCGGCGTGCGGCCCGTCGCCACCAACAGATGAGTGCCCTTGAGCGTTTTCGTCGACCCACCCTGTTGAATCTTGATCTCTACCGATTGCCCGGACTTACCGGAAATGGCCTCCACTCGCGCGCTGAGAACCAGCTCAATTCCCTCATCCTCAAATAGCGAGCGGAGACTCTCGGAAACATCCTGATCTTCCCGACTTACCAGCCGTTCATTTCGATCGATCACAGTCACCTGGCTGCCGAAACGCCGAAACGCCTGCGCTAGTTCGAGGCCGATGTATCCGCCCCCCATCACCAGCAGATGGTCGGGTATTTCATCCAATTCGAGCGCCTCTATATGCGTAAGCGGCTGTGCTCCGAGAAGGCCGGGAACCGGATCCAACCTGGCGCGGGTTCCGGTGCCGACGATGACATCCGTTCCGCGAAGCCGACGCGTTCCCCCTTCCGCCATCGTGACTTCTATAGTTCTTGGACCTATGAACTTTCCTGAGCCGACGATCAACTCCACTCCGCTTTTTTCGAAATTCTCGACGTGAATATCGATCAGGCCGCTTACCATCGCACGCTTGCGATCGCGGACGCGCAGCATGTCGATGGCGAAACCGTCTTTGCTTATTCCGAATTCCTCGCTGCGGCGGAAATACGAAGCAACCTTGGCGCTGTGAATGATGTTCTTGCTTGGCAGGCAAGCAATGTTAGGGCATGATCCGCCGATGTATTTTCGTTCAACGACAGCGACCCGCTGTCCCTCCCTAGCAAGCGTCCAAGCGAGAAACTTCGACCCTTCTCCACTGCCAAGGATTACGAGATCGTACTCTTCTAGGCCCGGTTGCTCGACAGTGTTCATGAACGCTCCTTTGTGGCAACTGAAATTTGCTGAGCTAAAAACCGCCTGATCGCCACCGAGATCTCCATCACGTGAGTCTCGAGTGCAAAATGTCCGGTATCGAGAAACTGCACGGTTGCATTATGGTTGTCTCGCCTGAAAGCCTCCGCTCCGGCGGGGACAAACGCCAAGTCGTTCTTGCCCCAGATTGCAAGCAGCGGCGGGCTGAACCTGCGAAAGTACTGTTGGAACGCTGGGTACAGCTTCACATTGCTCGCATAATCGAGAAAGAGATCAAGCTGGATATCAATATGGCCAGGCCGGGTGACCAGTGCGTGATCAAGCGTGTAACCTTCTGGCGCGATCGCATCCGGATGCGGTGCGCCGTCGCAGTACTGCGAACGGAATGCCTCCAGTGTGAGGCCTTCGCGCAGCGCATCGCGGTTCTCGCGCGACGGGTCTCTCCAGTAGCGCTGGCTGGGCGCCCAAGCCGGTCCCAGACCTTCTTCGTAAGCGTTCCCATTCTGCGAAACGATGGCCGTCACGCGCTCGGGACGGGTCATTGCCATGCGAAAGCCGGTGGGAGCACCGTAATCAAAGACGTAGAGAGCGTAGCGCTCGAGCTGCAGCGCGTCGGTAAAGGCAAGCATCGTGTTTGCCAGCGCGTCGAACGTGTACTTGTAATTGCGCCCCTCTGGGACTTCGGTAAATCCGAATCCCGGCAAATCCGGCGCAATCACTCTATACCGATCGGCGAGGCGCGGAATCAGCTCGCGATATTGAAATGACGATGTGGGAAAGCCATGCAGCAGGATTACGACCGGAGCTTCCGGGGTGCCGGCTTGCCGGTAAAACACACCGATGCCATCGGCCTCCACACGATGTACTGTGGTGGTGGGCACATGGCTGTTTTCAGAAACTGTATCCGCATGGTGCGTAGCTGCTGCTGCACTGGTCACGGTCACTCCTCCTTGCGAGACAAAATTTCGACGAGTCACTTTCGACCTCTCTGGCTGGCCAACCCCGAATCCGCGAGTGCGATGGTGGCGTCTCCAGCAGCTTGTACACATGCCCTCGGAGAAAAGCGCGCAATGAAGTGTGTCAGCATCGCGTTAATTTGGTCAGGCGCCTCGACGAGTGAAAAATGTCCTGATCCTAGAGTCTTTGCAGTGACTAGTTGCGGAGTCAGAGCTTCGAAGCGCACTAAGTCGGATAAGGATGTTGCTGCCCCTATATACGCGACCGGCACATGACAGCCGTAAGCTGCCCAGACCCCATCGAAGGTCATTACTTGGTGGTAGAACGCGGAAGCGAGAACATGCTGAGGTACTTCTAGCGCGTTTATCATTGCCTCCGTTCTTTCTTCCCATGCAAGACGAAGCGATAACAGAACCTGCCGATAGGCCGTGAGATAGCCAGAGCCTTGCAACGCCGCTACAACGGTCTTTAATCCATCGAGCAATGACTGAGGCGGAAGTACGGCCGAATCGATCAAGACGACAGAGACCGGGACAGCTGGATAGCGAGCGGCCAGCTCAAGCACTACATTCCCGCCCATGCTATGCCCCACCATGATGGGCTTGACCAATTCAAGTTCCTCACACAACCACGCGAGATCATCGGCAAATGCCGCCATTGTGTAATCTTGTTGAGGGGCGTCACTCTCTCCATGTCCGCGAAGGTCGACTGAGACAACCCGGTGCGAACGCTTGAAATAGTTTGCCTGGTCCGTAAATGAGGTGTGATCGAATCCGCAGCCGTGTACGAAGAGAATCGCCGGCAGATCTGTCTCGCTGTCTTCGTAGGCCAAACTGACCCCGGTATTTTTGAGGAATTGCATGATCTCTCCGCTCCTGTCTACGGAAGAAGCTCACTGCCGGACTGTCCTGCGTCTGTGGTAACCGCTCTTGAAATATCGGCCGCGATCGCCTTCAATCCACGGAGCCAGGCAAGGTCTTCGTATAAACATCATGGCTGTTTTTGCGGCGCCGAGGATCGCTCAGAGTATCGAGAAGTTGTCTCAGAGTCTCTAAATGGATTGGCTTTCCCCTTTCTTCGCACATTTCTCGCTTTCCGCTCGCGTCTTTTTCTCGGGTCAGCTCTGTGGGGTATCGAGCGATCACGTCACAACGGCTGCAGGACATCTGCACGTAGTGCGGAGCGGTGCGTTGAAAATCTTACAGCGTGACCGGCCCCCGATTACGATCAGTGAGCCCACGGTGTTGTTCTATCCCAGACCAGGTAGTCACACCTTTCAAGCTGAGGAGGCCGACTGCACCGATATCGTGTGTGCTTTTGTAGAATTCGGCGCGGGCATGCTCAACCCGCTCATGCGAGGTCTTCCGCAACCGCTTATCGTGCCTCTGGCCGCCGTTCCGGAACTTGCGCCGACAGCACAGATGCTGTTTGCGGAGGCATTCAGCAACCATCATGGCCGGCAGGCCGCCGTCGACCGGCTCTTGGAATACTTCCTGGTGCTCCTGTTGCGCACGTCGCTGGAACGCCGTCTGGTCAACGGCGGGCTTCTGATGGGGCTTGCCGATTCAAGACTGTCGGGCGTCATGGCGGCCATTCATGCACGGCCCGAAGACGCGTGGTCTCTTGACACGCTAGCCGGCATTGCAGCAATGTCGCGCTCCCGCTTCGCCGCTCATTTCCTCAAGGTTGTCGGCCTCACGCCGTTCAATTACCTTGCCAGCTGGCGCGTCGGAGTAGCGCAAGGGCTCCTTAAAAGAGGTGAGCCGCTGAAGATAGTTGCCCCTGCTGTTGGCTATGCAAGCTCTGCAGCGCTGACCAAAGCATTCTGCCAGCAAATCGGCTTATCTCCCACAGAGTGGCTTGCGAGTACCCGACCGAACGTCTGACATTTGAGTGAGTGCCTCGTATGCTAGACCGACCTGGACTCGACCATGCTGACGGATCATACCTGATTCTCGCGCCCATCTGCCCAAGAATCCGAACACACTTGATTGCGGATTGTTGATTCGGACGGCTCCTGAAATCCTAATCTTTTAAGGTGATAGGCTCGGCTCTCAAGAGAGGCCTTGTGAAACAGTTTGTTCGTCCCAGATGAACAACACTAGGCTGAAGAGCTCGTTTCAAGACGGGCGAGCGGAAGTTCGAGCGATCTTCTCTCCCCACTATTAGGATATCCCGCACAGGGGGACTTGCAGCAAGGCCCGGGTTGTGCCGCATAATCGCGTTCGACAACACAACCTATGAAAAAGATCCAAGAAAAAGACGGGCATGCGGTAGTGATCGCCGGGGGAGGGCCAACAGGGATGATGGTGGCGGGCGAGTTGGCTTTGGCAGGCGTTGATGTTGCCATTGTCGAGCGGCGGGCGAGCCAACATATCGAGGGTTTGCGCGCCGGCGGCTTGCACCCACGCACGATCGAGGTCCTCGACCAGCGGGGAATCGCCGAGCGCTTCATTTCCGAAGGGCAGCCGATCAGATGCGCCCCGTTTGCGGGAATTGCCCTCGACATCAGCGATCTGCCGAGTCGCCATAACTACTTTCTCGCGATCTGGCAGACCCACGTCGAGCGTATACTGGCCGACTGGGTCGGCGAACTCGCCGTGCCGATCTATCGCGGACGTGAGGTGACCGGCTTCGTACAAGATGATACTGGCGTCGAGGTTGCGCTATCCGACGACCGATCACTGCGAGCAGAGTATCTCGTCGGGTGCGACGGGGGGCGCAGCATTATCCGTAAGAAGGCGGGTATCGAATTCGCAGGGTGGGATCCGACAACCAGCTACTTGATTGCCGAGCTTGAGATCACCCAAGAGCCCGAATGGGGCATCCGTCGTAGTGAGAAAGGTATCAATGCTATTGCCAAACTCGACGATGGTAAACGGGCGCGGGTCGTGTTGAATGAGCATCACTGCCGTCGAGGTGATCAGCCGACCCTGGACGATGTCCGCCAAGCGCTCATCGGTCTCTACGGCACTGATTATGGCCTTGTCAGCGCTAAGTATGTCTCCAGATTTACCGATATGGCCCGTCAGGCAGCGGTTTACCGGGAGAAACGAGTGCTCATAGCGGGCGACGCAGCGCATGTCCATTCGCCGGTCGGTGGACAAGGACTCAACCTTGGTCTCCAGGATGCAGTGAATCTGGGATGGAAACTCGCCAACGTAGTCCACGGGAGATCGCCGGAGAGCCTGCTCGATACCTACCATGCCGAGCGGCATCCTGTAGGGGCCCGCGTCTTGCGCAACACTATGGCGCTCACCGCGCTCGAACGCAGTGACGATCGTATCGGGGCCCTCCGAGAGACGTTGTGTGAGCTGATGCGGAGAGACGAACCTCGCAAGCAGTACTTCGCCATGATGTCTGGTTTGGACGTTAAATACGACCTGGGTAACGGACACCCGCTGGTCGGATACCGCATGCCCGATCTCGACCTGACCACTATCAACGGTCGAGGACGCGTCTTCGCACTCCTTTACAACGCCCGCCCGGTGCTTCTCAACTTGGGCGAACCCGGCGCCTTTGACATCACTCCTTGGCTGGATCGAGTTCAGTCGATCGACGCGAAGTACGCCGGCCCATGGGAACTTCCGGGGATCGGGCAGGTCCCTAGTCCTGCCTGCGTATTGATTCGGCCCGACGGGTACGTGGCGTGGGAAGGAGACAAAACCCAGGGCGGCCTCACTGACGCGCTGACCACCTGGTTTGGACCGCCTGGTTTGGACCGCCTGCTGTAGGTCGTTAAGTTGGTATCGCCGGAGAACCGCCGAATTAATCCGTATGCGAGTCTTTGGCTGACGCGGCTGCGACCATGGCGCCTTCCGCACGGTCCAGCCGATAGGTCGCGAGTAACCGGAAAGATTAGAGAAAGGTCGCACTTGGCTGTATAACGCGCTTTGCTTAAGCGGAGTGGGCGGTAGGCTTTCATTCCAGCCGCACTGGAGGCGGCTGGAATGAGTAAACGGGCCACGCCGGAACCCGCCATGTCAAAGCGACCGAAGACGAAACCCGACCTTCCGGATCTGGACCACAGCAAGGCGGCCGTACTCGACAGCCTACGTTCGCCACGGGATTATCGACATGCAATCGATGAGTTCATCAGCTGGTATTGTTCTGAACCACGGCTTTCCTTTAACAACGTGGTGGTCACCCGCTTCCGCATCTTCCTCGAGAATCGTGGCCGCGGCGTCTACGATCAATGGCCGACTTGCGGCTGTTCGCCGGTTAGCGTACGAAGCTGCGGATGCTGGCTTGCTCAGCCCAGAGTTGGCAGGCGGCATCCGGCGAGTGAAAGGCCCCAAGAAGTTCGGTGTGAGGCTTGGCAATTGGCTCTCACCGCAGACGAAGCGCGTCGCTTCTGGCAAAGTGCTGATCCAGATACCTTGAAGGCAAGCGAGACCGCGCGATTCTTGCCATCGGTATCGAACCATAGGGTCTACCTGCTTCCAAAGGAACGTGTCACCGTCTACATGTCCAAGTGAATTCCTCTACACTGCGCCGTCAAGGCGGTCATATCGGAGCTATGCGGAACCTTTGTCCGCCATGGCAAACCCACGCAATCGGCCGCAGCACGATCGTTAGAGAGTTCGAGGAATGCAATCACGGCGGCCCGATCGCTGGTCGCTCGTTTGTAAACACCTGCGCCTTGTCGGTGGCCTCGAGAATAAAAATTCTGCTCCTTCTCCCAGAGCTCCGCTCGGGACCCCCCGGGTGGGCCGAGTTCGTCGCAGAACCGTGTATCAATCAGAACCGGCCGGTTATTGAACTGAATCGCGCATCAGCTGACGCCATTCAATCAGGCATTGCACCCATCGGCGCTGCCTTCGACCGAAGCGATGACAAGCTGAGCTCGAATAGAGCACTTGTCGAACGGTCCGCGGAATGACCGACGGGCTCTCAAACTCTTTTGCGATCCGAGTTACGGGTTTTGCGCCCGGACGTTGCGTATTGATTGAACAGGATGCGCTCGGCCATTACCAGGTTCTATAGGTTATCGGAGCAGAAGGATGAGTAAGATCTACCTGGCGCAGCACGAGTAACCGTCCAAAACGCTGAATAAAGGAGTTGAAATGAAACGTCTTTACTTTTTCCCGCTACTGGCAGGCGTAGTGCTCTTGGCGGCAAATGTTGGCGGACAAGACGCGCCGCCCAGTACCAAGGCAGCACAGTTAAGGAGCGATGTATTTGAGACAACTGTCAGATACGTGGAACAGTTCTATCCGCTATGGTTCACCTATTATCAGACCTCGCTTGGCACTCCCAATCGCATGGTCGGCCCCAACAAAATCTCTCCCGTATACCACTATGTAGTTGCGATCAATAACGATACGGTCTATGCGAGTTCGTTTCTTGACCTGTCGATGGAGCCGGTTATCCTAACGATCCCGCCGACGCCTGTCAACTACTCGGTGCTCACGCTTGATCGCTACTGCGACATATTCCATTCCGAGCTGCCTGCTAACACGCCAGGAACGTACGCGCTCTACGGGCCCGGATTCGACCCGAACAATCTTCCGATCACAGTTACCCCGGTTCCATTGCCTTTCAACTACATGGCCCTTATTTTCCGAGCGGATCGGTTTAAGCTCGTCAACGGTGTTGAACAGGACATGACCGCGGAAGCCGATACCTTCAGGCGGGGAATGTCCACGAAGCCGCTCTGCGCCTATCTGGACCATAGCTGCCCGGACGGAGTACCTCTCGGAGGCCCAACCAGGATCGTGCCGGAAATCGAGTTCGCCTTACCGTTCAAGACGATCGCTGATAACTTGATCGCTCTAGATCCAATTGCCTTTTTGCGGCAGCTCCAGAGGGCGGTGGACTCTCCTAAGACCCCGACGATGTCGCAAGAGGTGCAAGCCCTATCGATCACTTTCAACGCGCTGTTTGCAAGCATGACAGCGAAGAACAGGTCCGAATTTGCGAGGGGCGCGAGGGCGGCGCACCATCTGATTATCAACCAGTACCTTAGCAATAGAGACGATACAAACTGGATCACTTACGAGAACATTGGGCATTGGTGCCCCAATCCCAATGACTTTTGCGTCAACCCCGACCCGGGATCCTCTTTAGCCGTCCAACGGTCCTCAATAACAGAATTTATCCAGTATGCAAACGATCATGAAGCAGCGGCTTATTTCCACGCCTTCAAGGATCGTGACGGTTCGCCGTTGGATGGAACCGATCCCGATGGCTATGTTTTGACCTTTTCGGCTCAGGAGATTCCTGCTACCAAGCGCTTTTGGTCACTTACAGCGTACACTCCAGAGGCCATTGAGCTAGTACCCAACTCGGCAAACAAATACCTGGTCGCCAGTTATACAAACCCGGAGAAGAATCGAGACGGCTCTATCTCGATTTACATGGCGAGACAGCTCCCTCCAGGAGTTCCTGCTGCTAACTGGCTTCCCATTCCGCCTGGGCCTTTCAATGTGATGCTCCGCGATTACGGTCCACTGGGAAGCGTTCAGGATGGCACGTACGTACCCCCGGGTATTGAGAAGGTTCATTAATGGCAGCCGGTGCCCAAATCAAACGCGGCATTCGGCGGGAATTCTCCTGGGGAGTAAGCGCACGTCAGAAAGGATGTTCGCTGAAGTTCGCGAGAAATAGTCGTAATTTTATGGCTTGGCGCCACGCGCCAAGCTCCTTTTAATCGGTCCGCCGGATCCGGCGGATCGCGGTCATATAGAGAGCTACGCGGAACTTTTTTCCGGGATCGCAAATCCGCGCACAGTTGATGATGGCGGCACGATCATTTAACGGTTTGAGGAATGCAAATCCTCACGGCCGGATCGCTTGCCGCCTCTTTGTAATCGCCGCCGCCTTTGTCGCCAGGCCTCGACGATGTACCTCCACTAATTTGGCCGGTGTTTGCTTCCAAGAGCTCCCGCCTACGCGTGTATTGGCCCGACCAGGCAGTCCTGAACGGCCTTTGGAATCCGCCGCCGATTGCGAAGCAGTAGCTTTCGTCATCCATTTTGCGCAGGTCCTGAAACCGGCCTTCCTCAGGCCACCAATTTAGGGCGCTTACCCTTTCGGCTCAGTTTCAAGATGGGTGCGTCTGAAGGCCTCCAATTCGGAAAAAAATAGAGCTCCGGTTACGGGTTTTGGCCGCTGATCTTGCGTATTGAGAGGTCGGCGTTGCACGAATAGTGAGTTAGTGAATGGAGGCCGTCGCAACTCTTGAAGGAGGATTAGAGATCGTATGAAGAGAAACTTTCTCAACTCGACCGGGCGGGTGGCTTTGGTGCAGCGTTCCTGCTCGGGCTGTTCATGCCTGCAGGGGCTAGCGCCCAGGAGAACGGGCAGGCGCCGGTAGAGAGTCCAGAACACAGGAGACATCAGCCCATGTGGCTGAGCATTATGCGTTCACCGACGCTCCAGTTGTGGGAGCGGATGTGCGCGTGACGGTGGGCCCTCACGGCCCCCTGCTAGTCGATGCAAAGGCGGCGACGAACCGCCAGGGTGTGTTCCCCGCACGCGTGTGGCGCCCATGGCTCCTGCGCGAACAGGCCGAACGGCTCGCACAGCGAATCGCCTGCTTGGCCGAACCGTCAGCCCCTTTCTGGCAAGATGAGTCGTTTAATCACTGGATCAGGTCCAACGCTGAACTGCGGCAGCTGATTGAATACGTCGAGACCAATCCCGTAAAGGCCGACTTCGTGCAGCCCCCAGAACAGTGCCCTTGGTCTAGCGCGCGTTCTAGGCAGACGACATAAAACGATCGTCTCTGCCCCACTGTCGTGGCCCTGAGGCTTTGGGATACGCCGAAAAGTGTGTGAAACGCACCGCCTACTTCCCAAAAAAAGTTGAATGCTGGTTACGGTTTTTGACTCCCGATGTTGCGTAGGAAGGCAAGGAGCACTCGTAGTGGAGAAGCTAAAGCTTAAACAGTTGCGCAGCATCGTACTCGTGCTGACGCTTGGGAGTTTGGCCGTGAGTTCTAACGCACAGAACTCTCCTGTGCCGGACAATGACGAATCAGCATCAATGGGTCGTAACGCCTGGATTCCAGTCAGCGCCTTCGTTGACATCCCGCTCGTTAACGCCGACGTCGCGGTGTACGATAGCGCGGGAAAGCTGCTCTTCAAAAAGCGGCATGCAACGAACAACCAGGGATTCTACCCGGCGCCTGTTCGCAGCGTGACTAAGAATTTCCGCGTGACGGTCACTTGGGATGGGTCGGGCGAAACCGACTTAAACCGGCTACGCTCAGCGGGGTTTACGCTGAGTTCCGACGTGCTGAACTTCGATTTTGTGCATGGGGCTGTGTACGTCAACCCGGTTACCACGCTAGTAAGCCGGTTACTCGCCGAGTCGAAAGGGCATTTAACCCTGCAACAAGCGAGGGCACGGGTCCGGCAGTTCCTGGACTTACCGCCGAACGCTAACCTGGGCGTAGCGCTGCGCCAAAATAAATATTTCAAGTCTCGATACTTCTCTCAAGTAGAATTCCTGTTAGGTGCTGACAAGTATGGAGGCGTGGACCCGTTCATCAATTTGTTGGTGAGTGAAATGCTTGCACATCCGGAACTAAAACATCCTTTTCATCCTGTGGCTGGTCCGTCGGTGCAAGGCGTGCTGAGTTTCGTAGCAGAAAACCTGGTTAAAGGCGCGCTGTCCTGGGCCGGAGGACAGGGATGCGGCTGGGTACTACAGAGTTTTTTGGGACCTGCAGCGCCACCACCGCCCTACGCAACGGCCGAAGCCGTCCAGAATCTACAGGACGGCCTCAACGCCCTGCAGAGCAGTATCAAGGAATTGCAGACCCAGTTAGGGGATTTGGAGAAGGAGATCAACCAAAAACTCGATGAGAACGAATACTACACCGTTGCATCGCCCGCGTATACAACAACAAGATACCTCAATGATTACGAAAACGATCTGACATACTACGCCGTGGGCTGTGGGCCACTGTTCCCAGGAAACAACCCGCCTGATGACAGCACGATCGATTATTGCACCGGGCAAAAGCAAACGGTGCTGTCCGATTTCGATAAAGCGAACGGCATGTACGATTCGTTAAGCGGCAACGTCCTCGATAATCCGACTGTTGGCCTGAGCGGCACGATTCACCTGTTCAGCCTCTCGCTCGGGGAGTCGGTCCACCTCTTCCGGCCATACGACTCGACCAGGGTGCAAGATGCGATGGCCTACTGGGATGACGCGCTGACGCAGGCCGCAAACCTGAAAGTCGAACACCTTCACTTCATCGATGCTCAAGACAATCCCGGCGGCGTAGAGGAACTCACTGATTTTCTAGGAAACCCAAATGCAACGCCGCCCACGGACGGGACCTTTCAACAGACGCATGCAAGCGAGGTTCAGTTCGCTCTGCAACCGGTGCCGACCGGTACAGTGATCAACACGAAGGACACAATGATGTGGGCAACCGATATCCCGCGGGTGCAGGGACCATGTTTCGCGGCCACGCCACCTTTCGGCACCTATTCGTACGCTCCTCAACTTACACCTGCCTCTTGGAATGGGCTGAATGGTTGGACGTCGCCATCCTCCAGCGAAGTGGGGAATTTGTTGTACGAGGTGTCCGGCAATCCCATGACCTGGCTCATTAATCAGTCACAATCCCCCGACAGCCCCGGTTTTGCAGCGCTTCCCACCTGGGGTCCCAACGACTTGCCCCCCTCGAATGGACCGCTGGCATGGTGTCCAGGCGATTATTTCTGGACACGGGACTACGCTGGAATGACATGCGACTATTATTTTTGCCCCGTCTATTACTACTATGTACACGAGGTCTCCACAGGCGCCTCTCCTAGCTTGGCAACAGACGGCTACTCCACCGGGGCTTGGGTGTACCTGGACCGTCCTCTGGATCCAAGCGAAAGCTATTACTGGACCAGCTCAGCTCCAGCTATCTTCGCCAAGAAGCCGCCCCACTCACCTTAAGTTTTCCACCAGCATGATATTGCGGTTGTCGCGGTCCATGTGAACATACAGCAGCCGTGTTTCATCCCGCGATACTGCGAGTGCGCCACCGCCGGCGCGCTCGACTCTGCCCACCGTGACAACCGGGACGATCTTTCGTGTGGCGAAATCGAAGAACCGGACAACCGCATCCTTGCTGAACGCCTCGTCATTCGGAACGAAGAAGATCCCGGTTCCGCCCAGCGCCCATTGACGGTAGTCTCCGGTCCCCGACAGTTCGGGAACCGGTGCTTCGCTTCCCTTGCTCAGGTCAATTCTCCAGATTCCCGAATGTTTCTCCTTTTTGGAATAGTAGAGATACTTGCCATCCATCGATTCAAAGCCTTCGAATCCTCCGTGGCGTGTAAGCCGAAGTGGCGTGCCGCCACGGCTCGGAACCTTCCATATCTGATCGTCCGACCAGGCATGGAAATAGATCCAACGGCCATCGTTGGACCAGCTCGGCACATTCGCGCCACCCATATTCGTGGCGAGTTGCCGAGTTTCGCCTCCTGCGACTCGGATAATCCAAATGTCGGGCCTGGAGGATGGCGGGCGGAAATCAAAGGCAATCCATTGTCCGTCGGGAGACCAGCGCGGCGTTCCCGCGAACCCGTCGAGAAACGTCAACCGCCGCAGGCCGGAGCCGTCGCGCCTTCCGATCCAGATATCGGGGGAACCGGAGCGCTGCGAGTCAAACGCAATCCACTCGCCGTCTGGGGAGAACTGAGGCGTGTCGTCGGGCCTTGTGGCTGAAATCAGCTGCACTGCCGGTGCAGCCGAGATCTTCGGTGTTCGCGCGTTGCCAGTTCGACGCAAGGTGAGCTGCCAAATGCTGTGCTCAAGCGTCCAGCGGACAAATGCCATGCGGTTTCCGCGAATGCTGATGTTGCCGATGTCAACCCCTGCTGCCGTAGCCGCAGCGGGCTCCGTAATCGAGCCGCTGACAGGATCGACCTCGGCTAATCTGCCAAACGAGGAGTACAGAAGCGCCCGGCCGTTAGCTGTCCAGGTGAGTCCAGCCCCCGAGGCCGGAAGTGCTCGTTCGGCTCCCCGGCCGGGACCGATCACAACGATTTCCATTCCACTACGGTTGAAAGCCAATCGAGCGCCGCTCGGATCGTATACCGGACAGCAAATTGTTTGGCTGGGTACCGGTAAAGATCGCCGGCGCACGCTGTGGTCGAGCAGAGAGAATTCGAAAATGGCTCCTTCATTCGGTCCGGTGGCGCGGGCAAACGCGAGAAACCGACCATTCGGGCTCCACGACAGCCCTCCGGTAGCGACAACCGATGGAATGCCCAGATCAGTTTCGGCGCCACCGAGCGCGGGAATGGTCAGAATTCGTGCAAAACGTTCGCCGCGGCGTGTTCGCAGAAAAGCAATGCGGGTCGAGCTTGGGTCCCACACCGGGAATCGGTCCGCTGAATCAGCAGAAACGCTGGTGAGCCGCAAAGGATCCGTTGAGCCGATGAGTTGCACGTAGACTTCGAACGGGCGGTTGCCATCTTTACCTTGACCTACGAATGCGATTTCCTTGCTGTCGGGCGAAATGGCGGGGTTTTCCTGGTAACCGGGATAGTACGTCAACGGAACGATTGTGAGCTTATCGGCCGGATGTTGTCTGTTGGAATGAACAAGTAAGAATATCGAGAGAGCGATCAACCCCACGATCGCGCCAATTCCCGCCGCACGGTAAATTGCGGGGCTGCGCACGATACGAGCGACTAGGCCCGGGACAGCTGCGTGCCGGACGCTCTCCAAGTCGCAGATCAGCGCACTGGCTGTTTGATACCGTCTGGCAGGTTCTTTCTCGAGCATCTTCTGGACGATGGACAGAACTTCGGGAGGCGCCACCTGGCGGATCGGCGTGAGGTCCGGCGGCTGCGGGCCTGCGATCGCCGCCAGCGTTTCGCGCAAGCTATCTCCCTCAAATGGCACCCGGCCCGAGAGCATCTGGTAAAGCACGACGCCGAGCGACCAGATGTCGGCGCGCTGGTCTACCCGCGATCCGGCGACCTGTTCCGGCGCCATATACAGCACTGTTCCGATCGTTAAGCCCTCCTGCGTCAGAACGGTCTTCCCGGTCCACTGGGCGACTCCGAAATCGAGAATGCGAACCAGGGGCTCGGCCGATTCCGTGTCGATCAGCATCAGGTTCGCAGGCTTGATGTCACGATGCACGACACCTTTGCTGTGGGCGGCCTGCAGACCATGCGCGGCCTGGACTGCGATGCTGATGGCCCGCTGAATAGGAATCGGTCCAGCTCGAATCTTTTCCTCGAGTGACGTGCCCTCGAGACAGGCCATTACGATGAAGATAAATCTATCCGCTTCCTCGATTTCGTAGACCGGACACACATTCTGATGATCGATGGAGGCGATGACGCACGCTTCACGGATGAAACGCTCGCGGCTGGCGGAATCGTCTCTGAGAAATGGCGGCAGAAATTTCAGTGCGACGGTTCGCTGGAGCCGCGTCTCCGTTGCGCGATAAACGACTCCCATTCCACCAGCTCCCATCGGCCGAACGATCTGGTAATGCGATAAGGTTCGTCCGCTGAGGTCTTCGTGAATGACCGGTATGGAGCGATCTGCCGCGAGCTCGGGCTCAATCGGGCCCTCCCGGTCTTCCTGCAAAAGGTTTTGTACCAACCGGAGTAAATGGGTATCAGTCCCGCATTTATCTCGAAGAAACGCGGCTTGATCTTGCACTGACAACTCGGCTGCTTGCGAGAAAAGCTCCGCTACTTGCTTGTAGACAGCCGGATCGGTTATTGCGTTAAGGCCGGAGCGCGTTTTTGAGCCACGCACTGCAGAACCTCCAGTCTTTCTCGACGGTGCTGACGCTTACGCCGAGAACTCCAGCCACTTCGGGAACATTCAACCCGCCAAAGAAACGCAATTCTACCAGTTTGGCGTGGCGCTCGTTCAGTTTCGCCAGAGCGGCTATAGCTTCGTCCACAGCAAGCACGTCGAGGTTCTGCTCGGAGCCGATGAGATCGTCGCTTAATGTGACTCGGGCCGCCGCGCCGCCTCGCTTGTCCCGTTTCGCGGCGATGGCATGGTTCACCAGGATACGGCGCATCGCAATGGCGCCAACCGCAAGCAGATGGCTGCGATTTTTCCAATCGACTTGTACTTGTTCGGCAAGCCGGAGATAGGCTTCGTTCACCAACGCCGTCGCCTGCAGTGTGCCGGCACGCGCTTCGCGGGCGAGATAACTTCTCGCGAGGCCGCGGAAGTCATTGTAGATCAGTGTGAAGAGGCGGTCGAAAGAGGCGTGGTCGCGGTTGCTTGATTTTTTAAAAACCTCAGAGAGCCCGGCGATTTGAGTCGAGCTGTTCAGGCCTTCTCGATGCTCTCGTGCCACCTGCATCCACCTCAGTCACCCATCATTGCAACCTGCGTAGCGTTGTTAGGAGAGCAGTTTTTCGGTCGGGTTAACTCGATTGGCGTAAGCACGAGCAGCGGCTTACCTCCCGGCTGCTTAGTTTACAACGAGCGCGGCAGGCACGGCACAGGCGGCGGGCACCTCGAACCCCTTGTATCGTACGTTTGCACCGGGTGGCCGCGAGTTGCGATTAGTCGCTGCAAATTCCCGTAAGGTCCAGCGGGAACACCTGCGTTCCACCGATATGCTCAAACTCTCGCTGCTGAAGAACATGCAAGCGCGTGGATATCCTGCTCTTCTCTCGAATGCAATGGGTGTTGCCGTTCCTTTTTTTCCACCTGTCGGCGATCCGGCCAGAACTTGTGTACTCGCATACCGTTTAGCAATCAACTACGTTCGGGGCGGAGACACTTTGACGTATAACGCGCTAGTCGTAGATGTGCTCGGCGTTAGCGACGTAACTCTCGTCGGACCGCGACGCTGCTTCCGCGACACTCGAAAGAGAAGGTCGTAACCCCAGGACCGAAGTGCCCCCCTTGTCCCGGACCATACCAATCCGACCCGCTCCCATTCGCTTCCAGAGCCTAACTCAGAACCGCATGCTTCAGCACTTCCTCGCACCACTGCCGGAAACTCGTCGGGGTCGTGTTCTCGGCAGTACGCGGTTCGGCGTTATCGAGACCGTTCGCTTTTGCGGCCATCATGTCCGTAAGACCCTGGGCAAAGATTTCGTTTGCGCCGAACTGCATCAATTGGGCTTTGTACGCTTCTCCGGAAATCTCTTGGAATTTGATCGGTCTGCCGAGTACATCCGTCATGACCGCCGCCATATCGTTGAATGACAGATCTTCCGGACCCAGCACCGCGAGCCCGCCCTGGCCCGTCCACGATCGATCGAGCAGAAGTTTGACGCCGCTCGCGGCGATATCCCGCGTAGCAACGTGGCGTGTCTTCAAACCCCCGGGAATCGGGAGAAAGAAGGTCCCTCGCTGCTTGATCGGCTCGATCTGGCTGAGCATGTTCTCCATAAACGATGGACACCAGAGAGCGCGGAAATCGACGCCTGTACTCTCGATCTCTGCGTCCTTGACGAAGGAGGCTGTGACCGGACCCGCGTCGGCTGCGATCCCCCTTCCCAGGCCTGACACCGCCACCGCCCGCTTCACGCCCTGGGTCTTAATGGCGCGGCATGCGGGCCGGGTAAACTTGAGGCAATACTCCGTATCGTTGTTCGACGTGAACGAAGGAGGTACCACTAAAAAAACGCTTTCTGCGCCCTCGAGAGCTCGCGACACTACTTCCTCGTCACCAAGCGAGCCTTCGACGACATCAACCTTGCCGTGAACCTCCTTGCCAAGCTTGGCTCCGTCGCGCACGATCACACGCACGGCCTCCCCGGCGGCCAAAAGGTGTTTCAGAACCTGCGATCCGATGTTGCCTGTCGGAGTTGTCACGACGATCATGGGGTGTTCTCTCCTCAAAGTCTTTTCCGTCTCAAGTAAACTATACCGGCGAGTATCCAGGCAGCCCCTCGGAGTTCCTAGCGATGTTTTGCGGCCGGTTTCTCGAGATATTGCTTTACGCTCGCACCATCCTCATATGCCGACTGAGCATTGCGGAGGCCGCAAGATTTCCGAAGGGCTCTGCCCGGTACTTCGAAGTGATCTTCCCGGTAGCCCACGAACGGTTGCGCGCAATTCGCGTTGGAGTGATGGCCGGAAGCTCAGGAATTGGAGTGGATTTGGGTCATCTGATCACGTTGATGACCGACCGCTCTGAGTCGGGATCGACACGGCGAATCAGGAATCGTTGTCCATCCGAGCTGGGGGCGTAATCGAGCGTGTATGGGGGAACGCCTTGGTTAGATCCGGGTAATTTGAACAGCGGTCGTGGAGTCCCCAAGTTCGCACCGTTCTCCGAGACGTCAACTGCGCACAACTCCTCTCCGGCATTGACGAAGTATAGTTCGCGACCGTCTTTTCGCCAAAGCGGCCGATTGCCGCCCGAAACCGAGACTTGGACCTTCGTTCTATCAGTTCCGAGGCGTTGAAGATAGATTTCGTCCCGGCCTGACTCGTCCGAAGTGTACGCGATCATTTTAGGACGCTCATGAAGAGAAGTAGGCTTGAACACTGCACCGCCAGCACTATGTGCTGCGGGTGAGTATGACCAAACCTTTGTCGCCTTTCCGTCGCGAAGGGAGAGTACCGTGACCTCGGCTAGCGGCTGGTATCCCGTATAGGCGAGCAAGGATCCATCCGTTGACCAGTCACTCGGGAAAACTGGTCCACGAACATCCATGAGTACTTGAGCTTCTCCGCCGGTTATGGAAACCATTGTCAAGCGCATACCGCGCTCTGCGGTTCCATCTGACTTCGCAAAGGCGGTCTTGAGACCGTCAGGAGACCAAATCGGGAAAAAGTCAACGCCGCCTGTGGTGACTGGACTATCTGTTTTGCGAATCAGATCGAATGACCAAACGCCAGTGCTTCCAGTGCGTGAGTCCGTTTGGTTTGTAAGCAGGTGTGATCCGTCGGGTGAGATTTTAAGCGCGTAGTAGTCACCATCTCCGGGCAGTGATTCCGCTTCTCCTCCGCTACGATTTACCCACTGCAGGTGAAAACGAAACGGTGTGCCGGGCACGAACGCAACTACGTCCAGCGAAGAAGCGGAAACATGCGCGTAGCGGTCCAGCGGATCAAAATTTACCTCGGGGGCGATGGTAGCAGGCTCACCGAGTGCCGCTAGTCGAGATGCAGAAAGATGCTGCTGAATGAGTAACCGATCGCGGAGGAAGAGCACGCTGAGATCCTTTCCGGATCGGGAAAACGCGAAGGAAGAGTTTGCGGCGACAACTTTGGTACGTCTTCCGGGAGCGTTCAATGGAATGGCGACGATAGCATCGAGAGCGGGATCACGGTTCTGTGCCAGATACGCCAGACGCTCGCCAGCTAACAGAACTGGCCAAAGGTGGCTGACGTCGCCCTCCCCTTGATCCAATGCTGTGAATGGGACCGCAATGCCGCCTTTGGCAGGTACGCGCAACAGTCGTCCAAGTGCACCGGGAGCAAATATGATGTCGCCGTGTTCGGTCCAGGCCCCGCCACGCCCGAGCGGTGCATTCGCGATGGATCGAGGTTCAGCCCCGGCTAAGTCGACCACCTTCAACTTATGTTGAGCGAAGAAGCCGATCGAATGCCCATCGGGAGACCAGAACGGAAAGGAAGCACCCTCGGTTCCGGTCAAAAGGGCTGGTTTAAACGAGGTCGTTAGGTTGCGGACGTAGAGATGAGACGTACCCGCGACAGTAGCTGCAATAGCTATGGTGTCTCCGTCTGGCGAAATGGCGAGCGAAGCAATCTCGCTGTGCTGTGGAGGGAGGATGGAAATGCGGATCGGCTGGTGACGCTCGGGAGGGTGTAGCACGAGGACTGTGAGCAAGATCCCGGCTAGGAAGGCTCCCGTAACCGAAGCTGCCACATAGATTCTGGTCCGCGATGGTGCTAGGGCTTGTTTTTCCGGTGTGTTCTGAATGGAGAACTCGGGAACGTACGTACCTTTGGGCACGCTGATGCGGATGGCTGGCTGGGCCAGCAGACTGGCATAGTAGAGATCGAGCTTGTTGCGAAGCCGCGAAACCTCGACGCGCGCGATGGAATCGGTACGAGGGTCAAACCCCTGGGGACGGCCAAGCGCCTCGACTCCCAAGACGTATTCCTTCAGGTGCTCCGATCTGCCATCGAGCGTCTCGACAACCAAAAAACGGAGCAGCGTAGATGACCGGCTCGCGTTCAGAAACGGAGCACTCGCCGAGATGCGATCGAGTTCCTCCAAAACCGTCTGCTTGAACGCGTGACTCCCTCCGTTAAAGGCACCGGGCTCGCCTCCGGCTTGGGACATAGAGGCATCTTAACTTACTGAAAGCACAGCGTACGTACCGTTATTTAGCGGTGCGTACGTTGCATCGGACCATGCGGCCGGGGCAATTTGTCTTTGTATGCAAAGGGTTCACACACGACGGACATTCAATGCATTTCTGGCCGCTTGCGGAGGCGGCCCCATCTTGGAGCGGGGACTCATGTCACAACAATTGACAGACAAGGAATTCGAGAAGTCCCCCGGTTCGGCCATCGAGCGCTACAAGGCCGCGGAGAAACGTCTGTTCGAAACCTGCAAAGTTCAGGGGCGATCGTTTTACGTAGCGCTACATAGGCCTCCTCTCAATCTCCGGGTCTTTGAGGGTGGACAAGGCGAACCGCTAGTGATGATACACGGCGGCGGGGCGACTCTCGCCGAATTCGCGCCCATCCTCGGCTCACTCGAACAAGACTTTCACATCTATGCGCCAGACCGACCCGGTTGCGGGCTCAGCGAAATGATCGACTACACAGGAATTTCGATCCGGCAACAGGCAGTGGATTGTATGTCGAGCCTGTTCGATCGGCTTCACTTGAAGAGAGCAGCGGTTGCGGGTTGCTCAATTGGGGGTTATTGGAGCCTCGTGTTTGCGCTTGCGGCGCCTGAGCGTGTATCAAAGCTGGTATTGCTAGGCGGGCCAGCCGCTCCAGCAGCCCACTGGCCAGAAAGGAATCCGCCTCCGCGCTCGGAGCAGCCTTCGCCTACCTTGGCGAGCACGCGCGCTGGTTATCGATTCCTCATGGCAAATGCGGATCGCGCTTCACAAGAGATGATGGAGACAATGCTTGCCGCCGCTGAGATACCGGGCGCCAGTCTCGCCTGGGATAGTCTTGGGTTGGCAGCCCGCAAGCAGTTCCCGGTTCCTTTGAGCTACGCTTTGCGCCCTGAACTCAAAGAGCCTGAAAGTGCCAGCTCTTTTCATCATGGGAGACAAGGATATGGAAGGCCCGCCAACTCTGGCGCAGGAAATGGCGGCACTCTGTCCTGAGGGCCGCTTCGAGTTCGTTCAGGACGCCGGACATGTGATCTGGCTTGACCAGCCGGAGAAGGTAACCACGTTAACGCGAAATTTTCTTCAGTCGAGATAGCTTGGGTGGCTAACTCTCAACTACCGCAAAGCGCACCCCGCGCTGAAGTTTCTGTTTAGGGAAGAGAACCAGCACATGCAGAAGATTGTTCTAACACTCGTTACGAGCCTTGCGCCGTTCACGCTTACTCTGGCCGCGCTTGCACAGGGGCCCGCGGCGGCACCGTTTGTCACCCACCAACTCCGGCCCAATGTTTATTACATAGAGGGTGGCGGCGGGCACAGTGGCGTCATCGTCGGCGCTAACGGCGTCATCGTGATCGACGCAAAGACCACGCCGGCCGGCGGCAAGGAATTGCTCGAGATTATAGCGAAAATTACGCCCAAGCCGGTGAACACCGTCATACTAACTCACAGCGACGCCGACCATGTGAATGGCTTGGCTTCTTTTCCTGCGGGGATCACCGTAATCGCGCAGGAAAACAATAGGAAGGAGCAGGAAGCTGCTCTCGCCAAAGGCGGCAATTTTGCGCCTCCTGCCGACCATCTCCCAACCAAGTTAGTCGGGAACAAAGAAGAGCTCACCATCGACGGTGTGAAACTCCAGCTCCGGCATTGGGCGCCGGCACACACCAGCGGTGATCTGGTTGTATTTGTGCCAGCCGAGAACATCGTGTTTACCGGAGATATTATTACAGAGAATGCGTACCCGCTTATTCATATGGAAAAGAACGGCTCGTCCGATGGCTGGATACAGTCCGTGAAAGGCATGATCGCCTTCAACGCCGAAACCTATGTCACCGGGCACGGCAAGATTCAAACCAAAGCCGATCTCCAGAAAGACCTCGCCGACGCAGAAGCTCGAAAGGCCATGATCGAGAAGATGGTTGCCGAAGGAAAGTCGCTGCAAGATATCAAGGATGCGCTCGGCGAAAAGCCACAACCGCCAGCAGCCCCGGGCGGCCCACCACGATTCCCTACCTTCACCGAAACTACCTATCAGGAACTCACAGCAAAGAAGACCTCATAACTAGCGCAAGAACAGAAAGCATCCTGCGCCAAAGCGCCGGCCATAGGCATTTAGGGTGTTTCGGTCTCTACTTCCCGACTCGCCGCCCATGCCCAAAATACACGATGTGACCTTTTCGGTCATTTGATCGCTCTCCCGAAATGCTTTCACCGACTATTTTGGTGATGACTGGAGCGGCGGAAATGCGCGGGCGGACACCCAAATTCTTTGATGCAAATCTGAACGGCGGGGTCGGGAGTCCCCAATGTTCCGAACCTTTGCGCAGCCCGACCGTCTGGCGATTCGCCCCACTGCGTCTTCAACCAGCTAAACGCCCAATTATCGGGGTTTTTACCGTCGCTTTGAGGGTTATTACCGCCGAAACCGACCAATTCTGTGCCGTTGTCTTCTCTGTCTTCGCGCCACAACGCTACCAGTGCCTGTCGCGCAGCCGACATTCTAAGCCGTCTATATGCTTGCAAACAAAAACAAAAATCAAATGGCGAACTTCTGTGATTGAAACTAGCCGTTCGGTGCGGTTCGGTTTTTTACCTCGCCGGCCCTTCTCTTTTTATTTATAGAGGGTAAGAACTGTCAGGCGAAGTGATCGAACCCTTTCGGTTCCAACTTTCGGCCGTTCATTCGAACACGCCCCGCCGGGCCGTCCGAGATTGTTCCAATGCGAGTGACCGGAAGCCGGCCGATCCGCGCTGGAATCTTCTTCCTGACCGGCGCGGTAAACAGCAGTTCGTAGTCTTCACCGCCATGCAGAGCATCTGCAAGCGCTGCGCCCCTCGCAACCGGCAACTCTCCCGTGATCTCCGCGCTTACCTTCGATTCGCGGCACAGCCGCTGTAGGTCGAGCGAAAGTCCGTCGCTAAGATCCATCGCCGCCTTTACGCCCAACTTGCGCAACGCCAGACCAGCATCGATCCGCGGCTCCGGCCGGCGTTGCCGCCGCGACGCAAACCCGAGTGCCGATGAGCCAAGCTCGCCCGTCACATAGATCGAGTCTCCCGGCTCGGCGTTCTTGCGCAGCATTGCTTTGCCCCTCCGCACTCGCCCGCAGCACATGACATCCACGACGACTTTGTCGAACCGCGAAAGATCTCCGCCCGCCAACGTCACCTCGTAGCGCGAAGCAAGCGCCAGCAGCCCTCGATAAAATCCTGGAACCCAACGCGACGCAATCGCGCCGGGAACAGCGAGTGAGACGAGACAAAACACCGGTTCACTACCCATCGCCGCCAGATCCGAAAGGCTGCGAGCGAGCGCCTTGTGCCCGACATCCGCGGCAGTATGCGTGGCCATCTCGAAGTGCCTGCCTTCGAGCACGAAGTCCGTCGTAAAGACGAGCTCTTCGTTCGGGCGTGGCCGCAGCATCGCGCAATCGTCGCCGATTCCCAGCGAGATCTCTTTGGCGCTAGGGCCTTTTGCCGCCAGCTTACGGATCAGCGCGACAATGTCCGTTTCGCGCATCGCCGCTATTCGACAACGCTTGCTGTTGCGAGCACGAAACCAGCGGGCAGTTCTTCTCCGAACACGCGGCTGCCGGCCGTGACGTCGTCGGTGTCGCCAGACAACTGACGAAGCAAATCGGCTGCTCGCGAATTCGCCTCGCAAGCTCGCCGAGCAAGATCGAGTGTCTGAGGGGGCAAGTCCCGAGCCGTGTCTCCTGTCAGCCGTGACATCTGCACAACCGCCTCAAGCAGCGACGGCGTCTGCGAAAGCTTGAGAAGCGCCTCCACCCAGCGGCTTACAGTAGTTGGCGAGACCACCAGGTTGATAGGGCCGCTAAACAGCTTTCTTGCGCCCAAGCGCGACAAGCACCACACAGCGGAGTCCACCATCTCGCCTCGCTTCACCGAAGCAAGCAAGGCTTCGCCGAGTTGAACTTTGGTTTGTTGCGGCAGCAACTCCAAACTCGCAGCTGTGCGCCACATCTCTCGATACAGTGCCTGGTTCATGCGCACCTTCGTCTTCTGTTTCGGTAGCAGGATAGGTGATAGGCGTTGATAAATGTCGCCCTGCTGATTGCGATTCAGGCCGCCCGCGATGCGCTGGCAGAAGATGTACCAATCGATCTCGCACTGAACCTGATTGCCGAACGTCAAACCACCGGCATAGATGCGGCGAGCCTGCTCGATCCGGAAATCGTCGCCCGGATAACCAAAGCCCGGGCGCAGACAAAAACCTGTCAGATTGAGCCAGCGCGCTTCATGCGGCGGGTTCTTGCGCCTTCCGTTCGCGCAGCCCAGCAGCTTATCGGCAAGCGCGCGAACCGTTGGTAACGGCCATGAGGTCCGTCCCAAACCGAGAGCCTGTTCGAGACGTGCCGGAAGCTGCTCTGGCGCAAGCGAGACACCTGATTGGCAGAACACCTGATCGACCAAAGTGTTCGCTTGCTCCTGGGCTTCGGGTGCTACGACAGCAGCGGAGCGAACGGCAGAAACGGCCGCGGAAGGCGCAGCTTCTTCCTGAGTCTTCCGCAACTGAAACTGTAATTGCCAGCGATGCTCACTGACTTTAGATTCGGCCCATGTCTCTAGCGTCCCTACCTCGTTCAAGCGAGCTCCGAGAGTAACAGGAATACGCCGTTCGCCGCCTTTCCCGAACCGGATGACAGCACGCAGAGGAGCGTGCAATCGCGGATCGCTAGCTGGATTGAAAGGATCGTCCGGCGGCGTAAACGAAACCACATCGCCCGCCGCATCTTCCGTTCGACTCAAAGAGCTATAGAGCCGGAATGCTACAGGCGTGTTGGCCAGAAGCTGAAGCTCGGGTTGCTGAAGCTTGATCTCCTGCCCTTCTTCCGTCCCGCGCGGCATCAGGCAGACGGCCCGAACATCCGAAGAACCGGCATCGTGGAGGCCCAGAAAGTAAGCCCGCGGCAGCCCGCCCCGCACCAGAACACCGCTGCCGGTCGAGCGCACATACGAGTAATAAGCCGCGCCGATCGCTACTGCCAGATCGAGATCCTGATTTTCAAACAGCGCAGGACGCCGGCCAAACCAGTGCTCCACAACATCGCGAATACGCTCCCGAAAGACTGGCGGAATGAAAAATCCGCCATTGAACAAAATGGCGTCGACCCCTTGTTCCGCAGCGGGTGAGTTGCGCAGGAACTCTGCTAAATGCCGAGTAATGGCGGGATCGGAAACATAAGGCAGGCCAAGTTCACGAAACACACTTTGCTTCTCGCCCTGCGGCTTGTCGCCGAGCTGACATGGCGGCAGAAAACCTCCAAGCGCCAGCTCCAGAATTTCGTCCCGCGTAATGCTTGCCTTTAGCGTTCCACCGATGAGCGACGCTCCCGTGCCCACAACCGTAACGTCAACCGACGCCGGTCCGTTCGGAGCCAGCAGCGTTTCCTTGGCTGCGGAACATTGCCGGCGTAGAGCGCTCCTCTGGCGCAGCGATAACGTCTTGGCCAGTTTCGATTCCGCAAGCCAGGAGATCGTAAGGTCCAGATTGTCACCGCCAAGCAGTAGATGCCGTCCGACAGTGGTCCGTGTGAATTCGACACGATCGCCTTCGCGGTTCACGCGCACCAGCGTGAAGTCGCTTGTTCCGCCGCCAACGTCGCACACGAGAACGATCTGTCCATCGAAGAGCTCTTTATTCGATCGCGCGAGATGACCGGCAATCCAGGCATAAAAAGCAGCCGCAGGCTCCTCGAGTAGAGTCAGCGTTTCAATGCCGGCGTCGCGTGCTGCCTGTACGGTAAGCTCACGTGCTTCTTCATCGAAGCTGGCCGGAACTGTCAACACAACTTGTTGCGCGTTCAGCTGCGAACCTTTGCTCGATTCCCAAGCCGTTCGAAGGTGAGCGAGGTAGCGCGTAGAAGCCTCTACTGGTGAGAGAACGCGTCCTTCTTCCTGCGAATCCCAGGGCAATATCTTTGCAGTCCGATCCGCTTCGGAGTTAGACAACCAGGATTTTGCGGAATGGACCGTCTTCGTGGGAACGAGGGCGCCCTGCTCGCGAGCATAAGCCCCGACAACCGGCGGCTCGCTCAGGTACAGAAAAGAAGGCAGGGCCCGAAGCGCGCCCCTGCGGGTAGCATCGATTTGCTGCTCGATTGGAAAGACGTGAATGGGCGGGAAATCCGCATCGGCGGCTTCTTGCGGATCGATGTAAGCAAGAGCCGAATTCGTCGTCCCAAGATCTATCCCGATGTTCACGCAACCGCCCGCTCGCGGACGTTGAACTCGAGCCGCCACCTGCGGCCATCCGCAGCGACGCACCAGAGTTCGAGCATGCCCGTTTCTGTAACGTTGCTTTCCAGTGTGACCGGAACCACTTCTTCCCGAGTTTGATCTGTGTGCGGCGGCAGAAGAACCTCGATAGGAGCCAGCTCTTCAAGCTCTTCGCCAGTCTGCTCGAGAAGAGTCCCTGGCGCATCGTGCTGGCGTGACAACGACGAAAAGAAGCGGAACTCCGCAGGCTCTCCGACCACCAGCGCAAACTTCCGCTGTGGCAGCTCGACTTTTGATCCTTCTTCGAGCCCAAAGGGAACGACCGCGAGCGCTTTCATGGGAGCCGGAAGCCCCGGAACTGCAGGCAAAGAGCTTTCGATTCCAACGTAATAGGTTCGCGGCACTCCGCCTCTGATCCGAACGCCTTTGCCGGTGCGGACAAGGCCGTAGTAAGCGGCGCCTTGGGCCACCGCGTGCATCAGGTCCACTTGTTTAGTTTCGTTCCCGAGTTCAGTCACAGGCGGAGCGCCCGCCTCGGCCAGCCAGCCGTTCAAGACTTCGAAAAGCCGATGCTCGAGCGCACCCGCCTGCAGGACACCGCCGTTCAAAAGGAGATGGGTGGGACGAGCCGACGAGGCTTGACGAAGGAACTGCGCCAGATGCTTTGTAATTGCCGGATCGGCGGCGTAGTTCAGGCCGACTTCCATTAGGGCAGCGCGCCGTTGCTTCTGCGGCGCTGCATCCGCGGACACATTCGGAAAAAATCCTTCGAGCAGGACATTGCGCACTTCCTCGCGTGTGATCTTCCCGCGCAGCGTTCCACCGATCAGTCCGGTTCCACGTCCCAGGATCGTGAGAGGCTGTTCTTCCGGAGCATTCGTCTCGTTGGCGAGCAGATTTTCTTTCGCAGCGCGAGACTGCTGCCAAAGCGAGTGAAACTGAATGGAATCGAGCTTGACGTTCTTCTGCGTGAACTGTTGCTCGGCCAGGCGGGCCACCGCGAGATCCATGTTGTCGCCGCCGAGCAGGAGATGCTCGCCAACAGCAACACGCTCGAGTTGCAATTCACCGTCTTTTTCAGTAACAGCGATCAAGCTGAAATCGGTTGTGCCGCCGCCGATATCGACGACAAGAATGAGGTCACCGGGCTTTACCTGCTCGCGCCAATTCCTATTACGTGCGATCCACGCGTAGAAGGCTGCCTGAGGCTCTTCGATGATAGTGACCTCGGGATAACCGGCTTGCTTTGCTGCACGTTGTGTGAGATCCCGAGCGGCCGCATCGAACGACGCCGGAACCGTAATGAGGACGGATTGGTTCGCAAGCGGGGCTTCGGGATGCGCCGTGTCCCACGCGGATCGCAGATGAGCCAGATACTGCGCCGATGCTTCAACCGGAGAAATTTTTGAAACACCGTCGGGGGCGGCTACCGGAAGAAGCGGTTGCGCCGGGTCGGCGGTTTGATTCGAGAGCCACGACTTTGCCGATGTCACCAGACGAGTTGCATTTTCAACGCCACGCTTGCGCGCAAGCAGTCCCGTGATGTAAGCCGGCTGCGGATCCCACGGCAGAGCCAATGCTCCTTCGACGAACTCCTTCGAGCCGGGAATATACAAGGAGGAAGGAAGAAGATCGAGACTCGTTACTTCGCCAGGATTGACCAATTGCGGAACTCCGAACAGGCTTATGATCGGAGTCTCGTTGTCCGCGATCCTTGCCGGCGAATAAGCCAAAGCACTGTTCGTGGTGCCAAGATCGATTCCGATGATGAATTCCGACATACAGCGCGAACTACTCGACTTCCAACTCGGCAGGAGCGATTACCGTAACGTCCTGTTTGCCGATCGGCGGTAACTGAACAGACGAGACTTTCCAGCCACGATGACGAAGCGTTCCACCTGCCGCTTTGCCGTTTGCGGGCACGTTGCCGATGAGCTTAATCCGGCTCGGGTCAGGAGCCTTTGTCGATTCGAGTTTCTGGTACGTGCCTTCGACGCCGTCGATTACAGGGTTAAGAGTGAAATGCCGCGCGAGCGCCGCTTTCGAATCGGCATGGAGGCTTCGAACAGCTGCGCCGATCTGATCGTCAGCGTAAGCTGTGATGTCTTCCATCAAGAAATCGACTAGTCGAGAATCGCGCTGGAGAATCTGCAGAATTTGTAGAGCTCCGTCAGCAACGTTCACCTTCACAGGTTCGACAGGGGCCGGCACTGGAGTAGGTTTCGCTTTCACAAAACCAAATTCCAATGCGATATCTTCCGGCAAGACACCCGAGAACAGGAGAGAAAAAAAGCTACGGAAAGCAGCTGAAATTCGAGACAATAATGGACCTCTAAGTAGTCAGAATAACAACCGCGAACGCTCGGAACACTTGTTTGAGCGTGGCCAGTGATGATAGGCTCCACTCATAGAAGTAACTATTTCTTACGAGCATGGGAGAAATTTGATGGCAACAAAGAAAACAGCTAGTTCGAAGAAATCATCATCGGGATCGGACCCCAAATCGAAGGGCATCGTGAAAAAGAAGATGCAAAATACGATGCACGAGTTTAAACACGGCCAACTGGATTCCGGCAAAAGCGGAAAGAAAGTGAAGAACCCGAAGCAAGCGATTGCGATCGGCTTGAGCGAAGCGCGGCGATCGGGAGCGAACATCCCGCCCGATCCAAATCAGAAAAAACGAGCGGCTAAGAAAGCGCCCGCAAAGAAAGCAGCAGCAAAGAAAGCTACTCCTAAAAAAGCGCCTGCGAAAAAGGCAGCTAGCAAGAAGACAGCGTCTAAGAAAAGATAGCCCGCCGGGCACTTGGCCAAGCGGGCTTGGTTGAAAGCGGCTTGGTCTCAGCGAATGGGAGCGATCGCTAGTTCGCTAGCGTTCGCCACCTGTTTCGAGATGCCCGCAGAACTGCTTACGCATACGGGGCCGGCATCGGTCAAAAACGTGCCGTTATTTGAGTACCAATCGTTAACTCCAATCGAGGGTGCTCCGAAGAACCATGAAAAGAACGCTAGTTCCTGTAAATGGTACGTATAGCCATTGGGCATGTAAATGCGCGGAGCATTCGAACCGCTGAGTGGGTCACCAACCTCGAGGTTGTTTTGACAAGCTCCCACAACTTGCCCTGTTCCTCCCCAGGCTGGCGTAGCGTTGTTGCCGAATGGATCGTTCATCCATTCGCTCACTTCATGCGACAAAACGGCAGTGTCTTTTTCTCCTGCACCAAAAAGGCCGGTCGTATCGAAATCGGCTGGTGAATACGTCTGAATTGGGAATGAGGTCGTGCCGTGGTAACCGAGAATACAGCATTCCCCCAGATTCGTAGGCGCAAAAGCCCATACGACGTTGTTCACAAAGAGAATGGGGAAGCTTGACGGATTTACGCCTGCCGATTTGAGAGCCGGAAGGACCCGATTCGTCACATACGTGTCGAACCAGTTGATGTCGATAATAGCCGTCGGTCCGCAAGCCGGAAAATCCGCTTGCGGCAGAGTCGTGCCGTACTGCGCGGGTACGTTAATGAAAATCGGTGGCAGAGTATGAGGTGTCAGCAAAACGTGGTAATCCGATAAGGCAGTGCCGCCGATTGCCTGCCAGAAATTCGCCCGCTGGAAGGCATCCACGTACTGAGTGTCACCGATGGGCGTGCCACCAAAGTCGAATCGGGCGGTGTTCAGGATGGGAGACTGCTCGAACAAGCGCAATGCGATATTGTTCGGCGCAGCCAGACACCCGAAATCGGGCGCAGTTGGATCGAATCTGGTGGCGCCCGGGCTAGTTGAGATGATCCCGGTCTTAGAGTTGAAGCTCGCCCCAATCGTGTTGGTTTGAACAATGATCGGAACGACATAGGTCGGCACGGTAGAAACGGTACCGCCGTTAAACGGGTCTTTACCGACCATAACGCCGGTATAGTTGCTGTTGTCGCGCGGCGACTGTATGTCGAAGACCCAGAGCGGCAGCATGGGGGAAGAAGCGACCGAAGCTTGGCCGATCCTGGACTTAAGATTCTCTACATCCGCGCGGCGCGCGGGCTTGTAAGTGAATAAGCCCGCTCGGCTTTCTTGGTAAACCGAGCGGGCTTGGGTTTTAAGGTTTAACAGAGTTAAGGACTTAGTAGTCCATGTCAGGGCCACCGTGACCGCCGGGGCCGCCTGCGGGAACGGCAGGCTTCTTCTCGGGGATCTCGGCAATCATGGCTTCGGTGGTCAGCATGAGAGCGCTGATCGAAGCGGCATGCTGCAGAGCGGAGCGCGTCACCTTGGTCGGATCGATGACACCGGACTTCACAAGGTCTTCATACTGGCCGCTGGCCGCATTGAAGCCGAAGTTGGGGTCGTCGTTGGCACGAACCTTCTCGATCACGATGGCGCCTTCGTAACCAGCATTGCCAGAGATCTGGCGCAACGGCTCTTCAGTTGCCTTGCGGATGATGTCGATACCGATCTGCTCATCGCCTTGTGCTTTGAGATTCTGGAGGGTTTTGCCGGCCCGCAGCAGCGCAACGCCACCACCGGGGACAATACCTTCTTCGACAGCCGCGCGTGTCGCATGCAGAGCATCTTCGACGCGGGCCTTTTTCTCCTTCATCTCGGTTTCGGTGGCAGCGCCGACCTTGATGACAGCGACGCCGCCGGCCAGCTTGGCCAAGCGTTCCTGCAGCTTCTCGCGATCGTAGTCAGACGTGGTCTCATCGATCTGGGCGCGCAACTGACGGATGCGGCCTTCGATGGCTTTCTGCGTGCCACCACCATCGACAATGGTGGTGTTGTCCTTGTCGATCGTGACGCGCTTTGCACGGCCGAGATCTTCGAGGCGTACACCTTCGAGCTTGATTCCAGTCTCTTCCATGATCGACTTCCCGCCGGTCAGGGTAGCAATGTCTTCGAGCATTGCTTTGCGGCGATCGCCGAAGCCAGGAGCCTTAACGGCAGCAGCGTTCAGGGTGCCACGAAGCTTGTTAACGACCAGAGTAGCGAGAGCTTCGCCTTCGACTTCCTCCGCAATGATCAGGAGCGGCTTGCCGGCGCGAGCAATCTGTTCGAGCAAAGGCAGAAGATCCTTCATGTTGCTGATCTTCTTCTCGTGGATCAGGATGTACGGATCCTCGAGAACGGCTTCCATGCGGTCCGGATCGCTGACGAAGTAAGGGGACAGATATCCACGATCAAACTGCATTCCGTCGACGGTTTGCAGCTCGGTCACCATCGTTTTCGACTCTTCAACCGTGATCACGCCATCTTTGCCAACCTTCTTCATCGCTTCGGCGATGATGTTGCCGATCGTGGCGTCGCCATTGGCAGAGATGGTTCCAACCTGGGCGATTGCATCGCCAGAAACCGGCTTCGAGAACGTTTTGACTTCGTTGACGATTGCTTCAACGGCCTGCTCGATGCCGCGCTTCAGCGCCATCGGGTTTGCACCGGCGGCAACGGACTTCACACCTTCGCGGAAAATCGCCTGCGCAAGGATCGTCGCCGTCGTGGTGCCGTCGCCAGCGATGTCGGAGGTCTTCGACGCAACCTCACGCACCATCTGGGCGCCCATGTTTTCCAACGGGTTACTTAACTCAACTTCTTTGGCGACCGTGACACCGTCTTTGGTGATAGTCGGACCGCCAAACTTCTTTTCCAAAACTACGTTGCGGCCTTTGGGGCCGAGCGTGACCTTCACGGCATCAGCAAGCTGATTTACACCGCGAAGAATCGCCTGACGCGAATTTTCGCTATAAACAATTTGTTTTGCAGCCATTAGATTTAGATTCCTCCTTACTTCTTGGCAGAAGTGCCGTTGGTCAGCACGCCGAGGATCTCGTCCTCGCGCATGATCATGTACTCGTTACCATCCAGCTTGATGTCGCTGCCGGAGTATTTGCCGAACAAGATGCGGTCGCCAACCTGGACATCGAGAGCGTTGACTTTGCCATCGTCACCCCGTTTTCCCTTGCCTACGGCTACCACTTCGCCCTGCTGCGGCTTTTCTTTTGCCGAATCCGGAATATAGAGACCGCCTTGCATGGTCTCGCCTTCCTCAATCCGTTTCACTACGACACGGTCGTGTAGCGGACGAATATCCATATTTGAACCTCCACTTGTGTTTGGAACGAACTTGTTGTTGCTGAAAGCGGGAACCAAATGTTTCCGCTAACCCAAATCTGTTTTAGCACACTCCATGGGCGAGTGACAAGCATATATCGCAAGTGACTGATTATGAGCCAGATAGTCTTAAAGCACTCAGGCCTATGCTCGCGCCGCGCTCAGATTTGTTTCTGCGCCCAAAGCTGGCCCTGCCCTGTTAACCTAATGGTGTCTTCCTGTATCGGACATGCGTCGTTATTCGGTTCTTTTGGCCGCCGCCCTGTTAATTATTTCTCTTGGCGTGGGCTATACGCTAAAGCTGCGACTGGATAATTTGAGGGCCGCTCATGCTAATCCTCCACCGACTATAGCCCGTGGATTAGAAGGTCTCGCCTCGAGTGGCTGGTCATACCACAAAGACGATCCAGTGACGAACAAGCCGATCGTAAAAGTCGATGCCAAGGCGTTTGAAGGCACTCATGACCCCTCGACCTTCGAATTGAGAGAGGTCGCTCTCCGCCTGTATGACAAGAGTGGATCTTCATACACCTATGTGAAGAGCGAAAAAGCGTTTTTTGACGAGGGTTCCGGAGTGATGAAGTCCGAGGGTCCGGTGTACATCGTGATCAATGTTCCAACCGACAAGGATGCTGCCGATAGGGCCGAAGCCGCCAAACGGGTCCGGGTCACGACCTCCGGGGTGACGTATGAGACCAAATCCGGGAAAGCGCAAACGGATCAGGCTGCTTCGTTCCTGTTTACGGAAGGGGACGGAAAAGCAGTGGGTGTCGAGTACGACCCGAATACAAAAGTGCTTCACCTCAAATCGCAAATCGCCCTCGATTGGATTGGGCACGGGCCGGTGGGTAACAAGATCCATATCGAGGCCGGTGATCTGGTTTACAAGGAAACTGAGCATAAGATCTATCTCTCGCCCTGGTCCAAGATGCAGCGTTTGACCAACACCATTCAGGCAGGTAACTCGACCGTTCTGCTGGTCGATAATGTTTTGCATCAAATCGATGGAGATCGGGCCTCCGGCACGGATATAAGAGAAGATCGCCAGACCAAGTATTCGGCGGATAAAATGACGGCGCTCTTCAACGAAGATGGCGTACTGGTTCAGATTGTCGGAGACCGCAATGCCAAGGTCGAGTCCAAGCAGCCCACAGCGCGAACGTTATTGACCGGCGACAAGGCAGATTTACGATTTGCAACAACAACGAAGCAGCAGGGGAACGATCTGGTCAGCGACAGCGAATTGCATTTGGTGATGGCCGACGGACATAGCGTGGCGGAGTCGACCCCGCTTCCCCAGCCGGGGGTAAAACTGGGAGACACGCGCATTCTACGAAGCGAGCACATCGAACTTGAGATGAAGCCGGGAGGTAAAGATTTGCAGGAAATCCGAACGTCCTCTGCGGCACAGCTGGAGTTCAAGCCGAATCGCCCGGATCAACCACATCGGGTGGTGGATGCCTCCCATTTACGTGTGATTTATGGGACTGGCAGTTATGTCGACAGCTTCCTTGCCTCGAGGGCCGTTACGCGCACCGACAAAGCCGCGGCGGCCGTTAAAGTGAAGCTCGGACCGGACGGAAAGCCTATACCGCCTGCCCCGGCATATACCTGGAGCGACGAGATGACCGCAAAGTTCGTTCCGAACAGCAACGACGTTTCGACAATCGATCAATCCGGAAACTTTCGATATGAAGAGGGAACGCGAAAGGCTTGGGCCAAAAGAGCCTTCCTGGAACAGACGATCAATCGAATCACTTTGACAGACAATGCACGCGTGATGGACGATACGGGTTCAGCAGTTGGGGACACGATCGTGATGAATCAGGCGAACGGGGACATGGACGCCAGCGGGCACGTGTTGTCGACCCACGAGCCGGACAAGAACGAGAAGCCTGGAACATCCATGCTGGACGCAAGCCAGCCGATGCAGGCCCAGGCAGATCAAATGCAAACCCGGGATAACAACTCAAAGGTCTTCTATGAGGGACATGCGGTCATGTGGCAGGCCGGCAACCGCATTTCAGCGGACGCGATTGCAATCGACCGCGATACTCAGTCTTTGAATGCCACGGGAAACGTGATCAGCGAGCTGATCGATAACAAGAGCAAGTCCGGTCCGGCAGCAAGTGGAATGGCGGCCGGAGAGAATGTGGCGGATACCGGCGCCATTTACACGGTCGTGCAAGCGCCGACGCTCCAGTACCGAGACGATCTCCGGATTGCTCATTATTCGGAAGGCGTAAAGCTTGTGCGCGACAAGATGACCATCACATCGAGCGCTCTGGATGCCTATCTCACACCTAAGACCGACAAGACCTCGAACGACTCGTCACTCGATCACGCTATTGCTACGGGCAGCGTGAAGGTTTCGGATATCATCGCGCCCGGGCGCACCCGGGTTGGGACTGGCGAGCATTGTGAATACTACACAAAGCTGAACAAAGTCGTTTTGAACGGCGGAGAGCCCCAGATGGTGGATAGCTATAAAGGCGTGATCAAAGGTGGGCAGCTCACATATTTCAGCGATGAGGATCACCTAGTGGTGGACGGAAAGAAAGAGAAGATTGCGTTTACGCGAATGAAGAAGAAGTGAGCCGGCCGCTTCGCTTCTGGCCTTTCGGCTTCATCGCTACGGTGGCTGTTCTCTGCTCGTTGTTTTTGACGAGGAACGTCGATCTGCGGGTGTATTGGTACGGCGTAACGGGGTTTTTCAATGGAACGCGCCCGGCGTATGGGCCCGAAAGCGGGCTGGGCTTTCCGATGGAATACCGGTATCCGCCGGTTACTTACCTGCTGCTCAGCCCACTTTACTTGATGCCACTGCGCGTCGCCGGCTTTTTCTGGATGTTGGCAGCTTGGGCGGCAGCTACCGGCGCGGTTACAGTTGCTATACGGAAACGCCACCTTGCGTTTAGCCGGACAGCTGTTCTCGTTTCGTTGGCATTTCTCGCTTCCTATCTGTTGTTGGCTGTACGCTACGGCAACGTTCAGCCTTTTGTGATCGCTTCTCTTTTGGCCGCTCTTGTGCTCTCGGATTCGCGGCCGCGGGTCGCCGGTGCTCTGCTGGCTTTGGCAGTGACGTTTAAGATTTGGCCTGTGTTGTTTGTGCCCTGGTTCCTTCGCCGTAGCAGACGGCGTTCCGCGGTTTACTTCGCGGTGTGTTTTGCGGCGCTGTGGCTTGCGCCGTTCGCGGTGTTTGGTCCGGGACGTTACGGGCAGTTAGTGCACGACTGGTTTGTGGCGGTGGGGCGAGTAGGCACGACTTACTCAGAGTTCTACTATTTTCCTGGCCAATCCTTGCGTGGGCTGCTGCTCCGCCTGTTCACGCCCATTTCGCCGCCGCTGGCATTCTTTCCCGACGTTCATGTTTTGTCGCTATCGCCGCATACTGCTGTGACGCTTTGGATGGTCATCGGGGCCGCTGCCTACCTACTGTGGATGGCTCTGATGCTCCGCTCGGATGAACGCACAATGGTGGCTTGGGATGGATCGGCCTTTGTTCTCTATTCCATGCTAGAGCCATACGCGGTGAAAAGCGGGCTAGTTTCACTCGGGCCGGCCGTGCTGATCGCGGCAGCTCTTTTTACAGCGGCGAGCAGGACAAGAGGACCGTCAGCCACAAGGCCACTTGCCTGGGCTAACCGGCTGTTCTTGACGTCGTGTGCTTTGGCATTCGCTGGCGCGTTGATTCAATACAAGCCACTTCAGCGATGGTTGTTGAGTGTCGGGCTGGACTTCTGGGCGGAACTCTTGCTCCTCGCGGCTTATTTGCTGTGGATCGAAGGGACGGCGGTGCCCGACCAACTCGGTTCAGTCGAGCCGGTGGTAAATGACGCACAGACTGGTCCGGCCAACAATCCGGTAATGCGCCAGCCACGGATGGAGATCGGCGAAGACGCTCGGAGCAAGCCGGGGATTAAGAGGACCGAGTCCGTCTACCAGCCAAGTTGGATGGGACTTCGTTAGCTGCTGCCTATTTGCGGCAGCAGGGCCGCTATAGATCGCGTCACGAACATGCAGGTGACGGTCTGCGGGCACGCCGGTAAGCGGCTGCGAGTCCCAAAAAATGCTGTCACTCGTTAGGCGCGTGTAGACGTAGATGTCGGGACGGTAACCCCACACAAACAAGGTGTCGCCCGGACTCGAGTGGGCGAGAATTTGTCGAGCAGCATTCTGGGAATCGAGATCCATTACGACATCGCTCCAATGGGGATTTTCTCTTTTGAAGCCGTCGTACGCCAGCAGCAGGTAGCGGGGCCCGAAGCGGGCGAGCGGCACGAGTAACGTGATGCCGAGAATCACTGCCGTTTGCTTGCCGTGCTTCTTCCAGGCCAAAACGGAACCTCGTGAGGCTGCGATCACCAGTGCCGGCAGCAGCTGGAGGAAGTAGTGCGGGGCAAAGCGCGTTCCGAGACATACCGCTGCGAACGAAACGGCAATCCAGGAGAGAAGCTTATGGCGGTCACGCCGCGATGAGCGTAAAATGCAGAACGCACTACCTGCCGCGAGTGCTCCGTGAAAGCCGAGCCAGTCTGCCGTACGCACCAACCCGGTAGCGAATGGGTTGGTTACGGGCGAACCCGTCGTGTACAAAAAGCCCCAACGCCACACCTGTTCGTAATAGCCTGGCCAAGATCCGGAAATCGCAAAGAGTACGCCTGCAATCGTGAGAGGAATTGCAAATCCGAGGATCAGCAACGGAAGAGATTCGAGCAGCCAAATTCCGCATGTTGCCAGCACAAACAATGCTTTGGCATTGACCAGGAAGGCGATGGCGCAACACAGGCCAGCCAGAAGAGAACGCCTGGTAAGCGCGCAATAAATCGCGGCCAGATGCGGCAGCAGCATGAGAGCGTCGGCGGCAAAGGCAATTACCGCGGAAGGTAAATAGAAAGCGAAATAAAAGGCGAGCAGGAATGCAGCGACAAGCCCCTCCTTTTCCCCCCACCAGGAGCGGGCAATCGAGAAGGCTGCAAAAGATGCGGCCACGACATAGAACGAATCCAGGATACGAAGCGGCCAGCCCGCGTAAGCGCCGATGAGCAAATAGTAGATTGCGTTCAGTGGTGGCTTGTCGTACCAAAAATCCCGGTAAATGACTTTGCCATGGAGAACGTTGAGAGCCGCTGCGAGATGGTAGTCTTCGTCCGCCCAAAGCAGGTGTACGTGACATAGACGCAAGCACGCAAGCACTATGACGGTCGCGGCAATAGCGAGACGGACATGCGGGCGCGGCGCATTGTCCCAACTTTCTCCATCCATCCTGCGCGTATCATAAGGCATACGCTTCAGATGCGCTCTTCCTTCCTCCTAAAGGATTTCCCAGGTTCATGAGAACGCTTCAGACCGTTGAAATCGCAAAATCTTACAACGGTCGAAAAGTTGTCGACAATGTTACAGTGCGCGTCGAGCAAGGGGAAGTAGTGGGCCTTCTCGGGCCAAACGGCGCCGGCAAGACGACTTCTTTTTACATCATTGTCGGCCTGGTCAGTCCGGATTCGGGCCAGGTACTGCTTGACAATCAGCCTGTCACGGAGCTGCCGATGTATTTGCGGGCGCGCCGGGGCGTAAGCTATTTGCCGCAAGAACCGTCTGTTTTTCGCAAGCTTAGCGTGGAAGACAATCTGATGGCGATTCTGCAGACGCTTTCATTAAATGGGCGGGAGCGCCGTGAGCGGATGAATATCCTTATCGACGACCTCGGTCTCGAGACGGTTCGCCACAGCAAGGGATATATGTTGTCGGGCGGCGAGCGCAGAAGAGTGGAGATTGCCCGGTCGCTAGTACTTCAGCCGGATTTTATTCTGCTGGACGAACCTTTTTCGGGGATCGATCCGATCCAGGTGCTCGAACTACAGCGAATTATCAGCGACTTGAAACGAAAAGGTATCGGCGTTCTGGTCACAGATCACAACGTTCGAGAGACGCTGGCCGTTACGGATCGCGCCTATATCATCAGCAGCGGAAGAATCTTCCGCGCCGGATCGCCCGGTTCGCTCGGGAACGATCCGGACGTAAGGCGCATCTATCTGGGTGAAAACTTCTATTTTCCGCCTCCTTCGGCGGCGTGAGCCCTCTTTCCCCTGGGAAGCGCGGTTGCGGACTCGGAAATCCCCGGCATTCCAAACCTGTTTAGCGATGATAGACTGAGATCCAATGAGTTCGCTTTCGCAGCGCCTGAATCTCGGGGTCCAGCAGAAGCAGACACTTACGCCCGGGCTCGTGCAGATGGTCACGGTCCTTCAGCTTAACCGCTTGGAACTGAAGGATATGATCCTGAACGAAATGGCTGAGAACCCGGTTTTGGAGGAAGCCGGCGAAACTGGCGAGGAATTAACTCCAGCCGAAATTCAGTCCATTCTCGAACGGGAAAGTGTGTCTGAGGTTGCCCTTCGGGAGCGCGCAGAACAGGCCGAGCCTGGTCAGGCAAACGAGTCGGGTTCGGATGGCGATTTGTCGGCGGAAGTTTCTGTGACCGACGGTAACTTGTCGGCGGTTGGGCCTGACGATTCGGCGAAAACACAAGCCGATCCGTTCGAGGAAATCGATTTCGGCAGTTTTTTCGATGACTATCTCGATCCGGGTTTCAAGAGCCCGGCTTCGGAGTCGGTCGAGAAACCTTCCTTCGAGACATTTCTTTCTTCACCTGTCACGTTGAGCGACTATTTGCAGAGTCAGCTAAGCGTTTTGATTTTGCCTGAGCGTGTTCGAGATGCCGCTAATACAATCATCGGCAACCTTGAAGATAACGGTTACCTCACCACGCCGATCGAGGAGATTGCGGTTGCCGAGGGCTTCGATCCCGAGGATATCCGGGCGGGTTTATGTGCTGTACAATCGCTCGATCCAACGGGCGTGGGAGCGCTCGATCTTCGGCATTGCTTGCTTCTTCAACTCGAAGCACGTAGAGCGAAAGACTCCGTCGCGTGGCAGATCGTTTACGATCACTTCAAGCTGCTTGGCTCAAGGCAGGTTTCTCAGATAGCTAAGGCGATGGGAAGACCGGTCGAGCACATCCAAATCGCCTTGAGCGTGATCCGGCACCTGAATCCCGATCCGGGCCTACGCTATTCGGGAGCGGGAGCGCGGCAGGTAGAGCCCGACGTCTATATTTCGAAAGACGGCGACGATTATGTCATCACGCTCAACGACGATGAGATCCCGCAGCTACGGCTGAACGGCTCCTACAGACGCATGATCGATCGCGAGCAGGAGCCGAACCGGGACGTTCGCAATTACGTGAAGGAGCGCTACGCCTCTGCCTTGCAATTGATCAAGAACATCGAGCAACGGAAGCAGACGATAATGCGTGTCTGTCACTCCATTATTCAGCGGCAACCGGAGTTCCTGGAGTTCGGAATCGATCAGCTCAAGCCCATGATGATCAAGGAGGTGGCTGAAGAAATCGGCGTGCATCCATCGACGGTGAGCCGAGCAGTTGCGAATAAATACGCACATACTCCGCAGGGTGTTTTCGAACTTCGCTACTTCTTTTCGGAGGCGGTGCAAGGGCCTTCCGGAAGCGCTACACCTCTGCTGATTGTAAAGAGGCGTGTGAAAAAGATGATCGAAGCGGAGAACGGATCCCATCCGTTGACAGACGATCAGATAACCGCTCGCCTGCAGTCAGAAGGCATCCAAGTGACTCGCCGCACGGTCGCAAAATACCGGGAAGATATGAAAATTCCATCGACACATCAGCGCCGCGTACGCGCCTAACTAACGTTAGTACACGGCGGCGGTTAGTGCCCGGCGGCGCGTTGCGCGGCCTGGATGCGGATAGAATTTCACGAGAGTCAGTAAGGGAGCTGTTTAGATCTCCAAGATTCTCAAAAGAGGAAAAATGAAGGTCCTTGTTTCCGGCAAGACTAAAGATTTCACTCCAGAGCTAGAGGATAAAGTTGGCGCAAAAATAGCCAAACTAAGCAAGTTCATCGAGCAGCGCGGCGAGCGTGAGGCCCACGTTACCCATCAGATAGAACGTCATCTGCACCGGATTGAAGTGGTCGTAAATTTCTATGATCACTCCCTTGTTGGCGAAGGTATCGATGCAGATCTGGATACCGCGCTTTGCCATGCTGTAGAGAAGCTGGAGAAGCAAGTCGTTAAATTGAGAGACCGGTGGCGGGACACGCACCGCGACGCGAAGGCCGTGCGATCCACGAAAGAGAGTTGGGACAAAGACGAATCTCTGGCTATTGAGAATACAATCGAGCGGGCAACTCCAAAGGGCAACGGGAAGGCGGCAAAGCCGAAGATCTTTCGTGTAAATTATAATGAGAATCGCAAACCGATGACCTTGGAAGAGGCAATTCTCGACATCCAGGGCGATGGCGACGATTATGTCGTTTACCGGGATTCCCAAAAAAATTGCCTTTCTGTGCTGGTTCGGCGCCCAGATGGCAACTTCGATCTGATCGAGTCCTGATTTCGCCGCAGCCTCGTTGCTTGTCCGTCCGCTTGCACGACGCGCAAAGTTACATTGAAAGCACACATTCTAACCGGATTCTCCAATGGTTAAGTCAAAACCAGCACCGGACACTATCTCTGTGCCTCCGGAAATTTTTACGGCTCACGATCTTGTGATCATTACCGGCATGAGCGGGTCCGGCAAGCTTACAGCGCTCAAGGCGTTTGAGGATTTAGGGTTCTATGCGGTGGACAATTTGCCCATCGCGTTGATTCCCAAATTCGCTGACCTGAGCTACGAATCGAAAAAGCGGGGAGCTCTAATAATCGACATTCGGGAGGGCGAAGCACTTAAACAATTTCCGGCCATTCTTCGAGAACTCAAGACACGCCTGAGTTGCTCGCTCCTGTTCCTCGATTCTGAAGATGAAGTTCTGAGAAGACGCTTCAGTGAGACGCGCCGACCGCATCCTTTAGGCGGCGAAGCAACCGTTTTGAACAGTCTTCGAACCGAGCGCGAACAGTTGGCTCCCATTCGTGCAATTGCAGATCTCTACATTGACACATCGAAGCTGAATGTACATGATCTGCGGGCGCTGATCTCGGCCAAGTTCCAGGATGCGAAAGACCCTAGCAAGATCGTTATCTACGTGAACAGTTTCGGTTTTCGCCACGGTGTTCCTTCCGATAGCGATCTGGTATTCGATGTTCGTTTTTTGCCGAATCCGAACTACATTCCGGAATTTAAAAAGCTTACCGGCCGCCACCCGAGCGTGGCGCGTTATATTCGGTCCTTCCCGCAGACAGGGGAGTTTGTAAACCGGATTTCCGATTTACTGGTTTACCTGCTGCCCCACTACATTCGTGAGGGCAAAAGCTACTTAACGATTTCATTCGGATGCACCGGCGGTCATCATCGGTCGGTTTTCATCGCAAACGAGATTAATAAGCGTCTCAAAAAGGCTGGTTATTCCGTAAAGGAAAGCCACCGCGACGTGGGCCGCTGAAAAGGTTAGCAGCCGCCGTCTTCGCGCGGAAATGCTTCAGGATCACGCTCTTCGGGCGGACCGTCCAGGCATTCCAGATCCTTTTCGATGGCTACTTTAAGGGTCGCAGAATCGGCCGGAAAATCGAAGTAAAGTCCGATGGCTTCGCTGCGGGCCCAACTCTGTATATCGGAAAGGGGCGCCGCCACGCGCATTTCTCCACCTTCGAAAGACGCTCTTGGTTCGCCGCTTCCGAAAACATAGGCAAAACGAGCCCGATTTGGGAATCGAACAACTTCGCGGATGGCCTGGCCGGACGCGAGAGTATCGACTTCGCGTCGATTGACACGCAAACGCAAAGAGTTCTGGCGAAACCTCAGCTTCATCTATCTAAGAGTTTATCCGCCACTCGCCGGCATAAATGTTGAAGCGCTCATCACGAACAAAGCCGATCAGAGTCAAGCCGTACTGGCGCGCGGACTCGATTGCAAGGCTGGAAGGACTGCCGACCGTAGCAAGTACGGAAGCCCCGGCCGTAGCCGCCTTCTGGACTAATTCAAAGCTGCTGCGGCTGCTGAGAAAGACGATTCGATTGCACAGCGGAAGCTGTTCCTTCAATAAGGCCCAACCGATTAGCTTGTCGAGCGCGTTGTGGCGGCCGATATCTTCGAAAGCAGCTTTCATATCGCCGTTCGGGTCGATTAGAGCTGCCGCGTGCAGGCCGCCGGTTTGCGAAAACCCTGCTTGAGCCGTACAGAGGATCTCCGGAAGCTTAGTGATCAATGAGGCGCGAACCTCAACACCGTCATTCGATTCAGTCCGGGTACGTCCAGCAAGGGATTCCATGCTGCGCTTTCCACACACCCCGCAGCTGGAGTTAACGAAAGTTGCCCGGGACATCCGCCAGATCTGGACATCGACTTCGGCGGAGATTTCGATCAGGATCTCATTCGATTCATTAGCGCCCAACTTGCGTATTTCGACGATGTCGCGGTGACTCTGGATGATTCCTTCTGTATAGAGAAAACCCATGGCCAGTTCGGTATCGTGACCCGGCGTGCGCATGGTGAGGGCAAGGGTATCTACTAAGCGTGCGTTCTTGAACCGGTAGCTGAGACGGATTTCGAGCGGCTCTTCCGTCGCCACGCTATCGACCGCGCGCTCCGACAAAGATTTCCTGATCCGCTTTACACTGAACTGTCGCATAAGCGAATCGGTACCCGCTACCATCTCTGACCTCGCCTTCAGATTCGCACGACAGGCACGCCGGCGTTCGAAGCTGGATTGCGTGCCGTATGAAGAACCAGCAGAGTTGCTGCGTTATCTTGGCGTTGAGCCTGTAGTTCACAAGCTATCCAGACTCTTTCTCTCGTATGCAAGGCAGCGGATTAGACTATCTCGAAGTCATCTTTTTGGCATTGTTCATGGCAGTGTCCATCCTTGCGCTTGTGGCGAAACGGCTCCATGTGGCCTATCCCATCATGTTGGTTTTAGGCGGGCTCGTCCTTAGTCTCATTCCCCACATCCCGCAAGTGTCGATGGACCCGAATGTGGTGTTCCTGGTGATTCTGCCGCCGCTGGTATTCTCCGCAGCCTTTCATACATCCTGGCGTGATTTCCGCGAGAATCTTGTCACCATCGTCATGTTGGCGTTTGGCTTGGTTGCCTTCACGGTTTTGGGAGTTGCCGGCATTCTTCGACCATTGATTCCCGGTTTGGGATGGAAGTTAGGTTTTGTTCTCGGGTCGCTTGTTGCTGCCACGGATGCGATCGCTGCTACGGCCACTGCAAAGCGTTTAGGCTTACCGAGAAGAATCACTGATCTCTTAGAAGCCGAGAGTCTGGTGAACGATGGTAGCGGCCTTGTCGCTTTGAAATTTACTCTGGCCATGGTGGTAACGGGCGTTACGCCCTCTTTCGCGGCGGGAATCGGCACTCTTTCGTATCTCGTGTTTGCTGCTGTCGTAATCGGTTTAGTAATTGGCCTGATCGTACACAAGATCCAGAAGCATATCGACGATGCTCCGGTAGAGATTACGATCAGCCTTGTTACTCCGTACATAGCCTATCTAGCCGCCGAAAGACTGCACTGTTCGGGCGTGCTTGCCACACTCGCTTGTGGGCTCTATCTGGGCCGGCAGAGTTCAGGTTTCTATTCTCTTCACGCGCGCATCGAGTCTTCTGCTGTTTGGCGAACTCTCGATTTTCTTTTGAACGGTGTGGTGTTTCTGGTACTCGGACTTCAGTTGCCTTATATCCTGAACGACATAAAAGGCATCAGCCCCAGAAGCGTGATTCTTGATGGCATCTTGTTCAGCGCTGTGGTTGTCTTGTTGCGCTTTCTTTGGGTCTATCCAGGCGAGTGGATCATACGGCGCATTCATCCCCTAATAACGCGAAGACCGGCCGTAAAGGTCACGTCCAAGGAGACCTTCCTTTTAGGATGGGCAGGCATGCGCGGCGTATTGGCGTTAGCCGCTGCGCTCTCTCTCCCAGAAAAGATCGGCAACGGAGCGCCGTTTCCCTATCGCAATTTAATCATTTTCCTTACTTTTTGCGTTATTTTCGTGACGCTTGTGGTGCAAGGCCTAACAATGCCGGCCTTGATTCGCGTACTGGGATTGGCCCCGAGCGCAACGGCCTATGAAGAAGAAACTCTGGCAAGGCGACAAATGATCTCCGCCGCCCTAAAGGCTTTGCATACGCTTCGCAAAGAAGGAGCGGAAGAGCAAAAAGACATATTCGATCCTTTGGAGTCGTTCTATCGGCACCGGCTTTTGTCGATCCAGAGAGATCACAAAAATTCCTCGGACAGCGAGGAATCAGAACACCATGACCGGCGGCGATATGTCGCCCAAGAACTCCGAAATGTCGAGCGCAGCGTGGCTCTCGAACTGCGGGATCAGAATAAAATTCACGACGAGGTGCTGCGTAGGCTTGAGCACGAACTGGATTTGCTGGATGCTCGTTTTGCCGAGTCGGATTGAAGGGATTACGCATTGACACAGCGTATGTGTGCACTTATACTGTGGAAGTATGAATGTGACGCTATCTATAGAAGAGGATGTGCTTCAGCGAGCTCGCCAAAAGGCCGAAGTCATGGGAACCAGCGTTAACCAGCTCATCCGCAACTACCTTTATCAACTATCCGGCAAAATCGTTCCAAACGACGCCGCTGCGGAGTTCGAAAGACTCTCGCATCTTGCTCAGGGTGACTCGCAAGGCTGGAAGTTTGATCGCGAGGAACTTCACCGGCAACGATGAACGGACTCGCCTTTTTCGACACCAACGTCCTAGTCTATGCCGATGACGCATCGGTTCCTCAGAAGCAGTCTCGCGCAATCCAGCTCATCACCGATCATCAGCGGCGCGGTTCATTGGTTGTCTCTCTTCAAGTCATGCAAGAGTATTTTGCTGCTGCAACGAGGAAGTTGGGTGTCGATCCGGAGCTTGCGCAACGTAAGATTGAACTTCTAGCCCGCAGCCACGTCGTCCGATTTGAGGCGAACGATGTGATTGCAGCCATCGAACTCCATCGTTTACTGCGGATTTCGTTTTGGGATGCGCTGATCGTTCACGCCGCCCGATTGTCCGGCGCGGCGGTTCTGTACACAGAAGACCTTCAGCACGGCGCATCACTGGCGGGTGTTTCTACCATTAATCCTTTCCTGCCGGAAGATGATAACCTCTGCCCTGGGGCGTGCATGTGAAAAGCATGTGACCTATCTTCTAAGCATGTCCCAAAATGATTCAGATTCGGGACGTTCCCGAGGATGTAAATAGCATCTTAAAAGCGCATGCGGCTCGCAAAGCCATGAGCGCACGGCGGCGTCTGGCAACTGAGGAGCGCATCGACCCTCGCCGTGCAGAACAGCTTATGAATGCTCTAGAACTGCTTCCAGCGAAACGCTATGAACACACGCCGCTGCTCGGTCGAATTTGGGAATTAAGGCTTAATTTCACCTCGTACGAGGCGGCTTATATCTCCCTCCCGGAAGCGACCGGCGCGGTCCTATATACCTGTGATCGAAAGCTCGCGAAAGGCCACCGCGCAAAGGTTAGGCTTTTCAACAAAGGCTAGGGAAGGCTGATTGGTTGCGGGGGCAAGATTTGAACTTGCGACCTTTGGGTTATGAGCCCAACGAGCTACCTGACTGCTCCACCCCGCACCTAAATCGTAACACTGAGCTACTCGGAGTTGCGTCGCATGCAAGCTTTTCGAGCAGCTTACGCTGTTCTCAGAGGAGCCAGCATAGATAATGTGATATCGGCAGTAATCACTAATGGCAACCCCCAGCACCAGAAGGCGACCGGCACAGCCGCCTGTGCGACAACCAGCGCCGCGCCTTGATTCTCCAGATCTCTACCTCAATCCTCACTTGAGCCTTCTCGCCTTCCAGCGGCGAGTTCTCGAAGAAGCTCAAGACCCCTCGACGCCTCTGCTTGAGCGGGTCAAATTCCTCTCGATACTCGGCTCGAACATGGACGAGTTCTTCATGGTGCGAGTAGCCGGCCTGTGGCAGCAGATCGAAACACGCACAACGGAGATCAGCATGGACGGCCGGTCGCCGTCCGAACAGTTGGAGTTGATCCGGCACGAAGTTACCGGCATCATGGCGGAACTGTACCGGCTCTGGCGAGACGATCTGATGCCGGCGCTAAGAGACGCAGGAATTTACATTCTGAGTCTTGATGAATTAAATCCACAGCAGAGAGTTGCGGTTGACGATTACTTCAGACGCGTTGTCTACCCGGTGCTTACTCCACTGGCTGTGGACCAGGGGCGGCCGTTTCCCCACATCTCTAACCTGAGCCTGAACATCGCGGCTGTTGTCAGCAACGGCGACGGTGTCGAGCGCTTTGCCCGCATCAAAGTCCCCGATTCTTTACCGCAGCTCGTGCCTTTGCCTTCACATGCGTCGGAGCTAGCTTTTATCTGGCTGGAGCATGCCATAACCAGCAATCTGCGGCTGCTCTTTCCCGAGATGGAGATTTTGAAGTCGGACATGTTCCACCTCACGCGCGATGCGGAACTAGCGATCCAGGAACTCGAAACAGACGATCTGCTCGAGAGTGTTCAGGAGGCAGTATGGCGTCGCCGGTTCCGTGATGCGGTACGGCTTCAAATCAATCCCGGCATGCCGCAAAGACTGGTCGATATTCTGACGAGCAATCTGGAACTGGATCATAACGACGTTTACCGTTGCGATGGGCCGCTCGATCTGAGCCGGGTTCGGGCGTTGCTCGGTATAGATCGTCCGAACCTGAAAGACAAGCCTTTCGTTCCTTGCACGCCCAAGGGCTTCAGCTCATCTCCTTCCAGTGAAATCTTCACGACGATCGCCGAGGGCGACATCTTAGTTCACCAGCCCTTCGAGTCTTTTCAACCGGTAGTTGATTTCTTACGTGCTGCCGCGGAAGACCCTAACGTTCTCGCGATAAAAATGACGCTCTACCGGGTGGGAAGAAACTCTCCGATCGTTGAAGCTCTGCTCGACGCAATTCAGAATGGCAAGCAAGTAGCTGTTCTGCTCGAGCTGAAGGCTCGTTTCGATGAAGAAAGTAATATCGAGTGGGCCCAAAAGCTGGAACACGAGGGCGTGCATGTTGTGTACGGGTTACCCGGTCTCAAAGTCCATTCCAAGATGGCGATGGTAGTTCGCAGCGAAGGAGAAGTTATTCGGCGTTACCTCCATTTGGGCACGGGCAATTACAACCCGAGTACGGCACGTATGTACACCGATCTCGGCTTATTTACGTGCAGTTCAGAGATAGGCGAAGACGTTAGCGATCTGTTCAATCACTTAACCGGCTACTCTGCAAAGAAGTCGTACCGCAAGTTGCTGGTAGCGCCACATAGCATTCGCAGCGGTTTGGAGCGTCTCGTACACGCGGAAATCCAGCGGCATAAAGAGCACGGCGACGGCCACCTCATCTTCAAAATGAATGCGCTCGAAGATGCGGGCATGATCCGTCTTCTCTACGAAGCGTCACAAGCCGGGGTGCAGATAGACCTGATCATCCGAGGCGTGTGCGCGCTGCGTCCGGGTCTCCCCGGAGTTAGTGAGACGATCCGGGTCAGAAGCATCATCGGACGTTTTCTCGAGCACAGCCGAATCTACTACTTCCACAACGGTGGCGAGGAACTGATCTATGTCGGAAGCGCCGATTTGATGCCTCGCAATCTAAATCGACGAGTTGAAATTTTATTTCCCATAGAGAATCGCCGCCTCGTTCGCAGGCTGCGCGATCGAATCTTGGCGAAGTATCTCGAGGACGATGCGGGTGCGCGCCTCATGGAACCGGACGGAACATTCATTCGGCCGAAACATACAGGAAAGAAACTGCTAAGCAGTCAGGCTTGGTTCTTGAAGCACGAGGCCTGAGCGGTTTTGGCTTGCACAAACTCACGGCAGTAAAGGCATTCGGCCTCCCGGGTGATCTTAGATGACAGAACGGGCGCTAGGCCGGCTGGTAGCAGCATGGTGCCTTTTCATGATCGCGCTGCCCGTCGCGTACTTCTTAATCCGACCGGATCTCAGCCCGGGTACAGAGGTGCGCGTCTTTGTTGAGCTATTTGTAGTTAACTCGCTGGTTGGAGCTGCTGCCGTCGGGGTCATGTATCGGCTGCTCTCGAAGTGGCGCACGGCCGCGAGCAAGCTCGAGAGTTTCGTAGCAGCCTTACCTGCCGTCGAAGCTGAACTTCCTGACGAGGGGCCGCGCGATCTGGCGGGCCTTACCCGTTCCATGAAAGCCATGGCGCAGCGCGTGAGGCACCTGATGGATCGAGCGAACCTGGAATTGTCCCGGCGTGAAACCATTCTTGCCTGCATGGCCGAAGGTGTGCTGGCCGTCGACCGCAATCTCAACGTCGTTTTCTGTAACGATGCCTTTGCCGAGGCTTTCGGCACACGCATGCCTGTCCCGGAAGGGCGAATTCTGTATGAAGTTGTGCGAGAACCCATTTTTCGCGAAATACTCGAGCGCGTAGTAGAAAATGGCACTCCCGAAACAGATCGCTTTCAGTTGCCTAGCGCCGCGGGACGTTGGTTCGAAGCGCGCGCCCTTCCCTTTAGTGAACAGCCTCGCCGAGGCGCCGTAATCGTTCTGCACGACGTGACCGACCTGCACCGGCAGGAACAAGTGCGGAAAGATTTCGTGGCGGACGTTTCCCACGAATTCCGAACTCCTTTGGCGGCAATCCGCGGATATGCGGAGACACTACTCGATGGCGCCCTCGAAGATCAGGAGAACAATCGACGCTTCGTAGAAATCATTCACTCACACGCGATTCGCCTGAACAATATCGCCTCCGATTTGCTGGTCATCTCCGAACTCGATAAAAATACGCCGGCGCCAATACCGCCGGAGAGCGTATCTGTTTTGGGAGTAATTGAATCGGCTCTCCACACCGTCGAAAGGAATGCCGAGATGCGAGCCGTCCATCTCGACACGTCTCAATGTGTGGAGTGCTCTGTCATGGGATACAGGTTCCGTCTCGAGCAAGCTATCGTAAATCTGCTCGACAATGCTGTGAAATTCAATCGGCCCGAAGGCGAGGTGCGCGTCGAGTGCTGCCCAATAGAAAATGGCCAGGTGAGAATCACAATCTGCGATACCGGCATCGGCATACCGAGCGAAGATCTCAAGCGGATTTTCGAACGCTTCTACCGCGTTGATAAGGCCCGATCCCGGCCGGCAGGCGGAACCGGTCTGGGGTTGCCTATCGTGAAAGAGGTCGTGGAACGAATGGGCGGGACTGTCAACGTCGAGAGCCAGCTTGGACGAGGCTCGAAGTTTACAATCGTGCTCCAAGCTGCGTAACTTCAATGTATGTCTCAAGATCGACAGAATATTTCGTCCGGCGCAAAGTGGGAAGACCTGGTTGGATATAGCCGGGCTGTCCGCGTCGGAAGCCGCATTTGGGTTACCGGAACAACCGCCACGAATGAAATTGGCGAGATTGTCGGTGTTGACGATGGTTACGCGCAGACCGTTCAGGTCATTCGCAACATTGAACGGGCTCTAAAGCAAGCCGGCGCAACGCTTCAAAGCGTGGTTCGCACGCGGATGTTTGTCACCGACATAAAACGCTGGGAAGAGTACGGCCGGGCGCATCAACAGTTCTTCGGCGAAATACGCCCTTGCGCGACGATGGTCGAGGTTAGCGCGCTCATCGATCCTCGTATGCTCATCGAAATCGAAGTCGACGCAGAACTTTGACCGGCGCAATAGCGCAGAGCAGGGGTGCGGTATCCTCAAACCTCTATGCGACCTGCCCTTCTCTGCTTGTTCCTTCTTTCTTCGCGCATATGGGCACAAGAGAGCACATATGTCATCAAAGCGGCGCGCCTGTTCGACGGCAAAAGTGACCGGATGATCGAGCCCGCTTCGGTCGTCGTCTCCGGTAATAAGATCCGGTCGATCAATGGCCAAGTTCCTGCGGACGCGACCGTAATCGATCTCGGAGACGCCACGCTTCTTCCCGGCTTCATCGATGCTCACACGCATCTGACACAGGATTTCGACCCGGATTACAACGGAGCACGGCTGCGTCAGCTGAGCCGTCCGATTCCTGAGCAAGCGATTCATGCCGCCGTGAACGCACGCAAAACGCTGATGGCGGGCTTCACCACCGTGCGGGATGTCGGTTCGAGCGACTTTCTGGATGTGGGACTCCGCAACGCCATCAATTCCGGAACAGTACCAGGGCCGCGCATGCTGGTCTCAGTCCACGCGATCGGCTCAACCGGCGGCCACTGCGACGATGGAGCCGGGCTGCGCTTTGGTGTTCTTAATCACGAGTCCGGCCCGGAAGACGGCGTTATAAACTCGCCCGACCAGGCCCGCTTTGCGGTCAGGTTCAACATCAAATATGGCGCGGATATCATCAAGACCTGCGCCACTGGTGGCGTCCTCTCGCCGACCGACGACGTGGATACTCCGCAGTTGACGCAAGCGGAACTCGATGCCGCTTGTCACTGCGGCTCACGAACTCCGCCGCAAAACTGCCGCTCATGCGCATGGAGCCGAGGGGGCGAAACGCGCGATTCGCGCCGGCATCGATTCCATCGAACACGGCACATTTCTCGACGATGAAGCCCTGCGCATGATGCGCGAAAGTGGAACTTATCTAGTACCCACACTTGACCACCCGCACCGGACTTCGAGAGTCCAAATTTCCGCCTCTCGTTCAGCAAAAAGCAGATCTGGCGTTGAAGTCCCAGGATGATATGGTGCGGCGCGCCTTGCAAATGGGCGTGAAGATTGCACTCGGCACGGACGCGGCTGTTTACCCGCACGGCAACAACGCAATCGAATTTATGTTGATGGCCAATGACGGTATGACACCTGCGCAATCGCTTAAGGCAGGGACCGCGGTTTCAGCTGAGTTGCTGGGGCTGCAGAAGTCGATTGGCACCATAGAAGAGGGCAAACTCGCCGATCTCGTTGCGACTCCCGGCAATCCGCTCTCGGACATCAAGGTAACTCAGAGCGTCTTTTTCGTGATGAAAGAAGGCGTTGTGTACCGAAATGACCGAGCCCGTCGTTGATTCGCGTGCGGCCATTACCCAGGAGCACAGCAAGTAACCGATTTGTAACCCGTTTGTCATGCAAACTTGATGACCAGGTCTCATCCTGGGAGGGACAATGACACTGCAGAGCTTAAGCACGACCTGTGCCCGCAAGGTGATCACCGGGAGCGCGGTCCTAATTTTGTCGGCAGCATTTCCGGCTTTGGCCCAGACCAGCCTGACAGGCGCCGGGGCCACTTTCCCCGCCCCGATCTATCAGAAGTGGTTCAGCGAGTACCAGTCCATCGGGAACGTACAAATTAACTACCAGCCGAACGGCTCGGGCGGCGGTATCAAAGGCGTGACTGAGGGTACAGTCGACTTCGGCGCCAGCGACATGCCGATGACCGATGAGCAACTGAAGGCGTTCAAGGACAAGAATGGGTCTTCGGTTTTGTTGTTTCCCACAGTTCTTGGCGCGGCCGTCCCAACATATAATCTTCCCGGTGTCCAACAGGAGTTGAACTTCACTCCTCAGGTCCTGGCGGGTATTTTCCTCGGCAACATCAAGACCTGGAACGATGGGCAGATCGCTAAGGCAAATCCCGGCGTTAAGCTTCCGGACGACAAAATTATAGTCGTCCATCGCTCGGATGGAAGCGGGACTACCTTTTGCTGGACGGACTACCTGAGTAAAATAAGCCCTGAGTGGAAATCGAAAGTCGGCAAGAATACTTCGGTGGATTGGCCCACCGGGCTGGGTGCCAAAGGCAACGATGGCGTGGCGGGCGTGATCAAACAGCAGAAAGGCGCCATAGGTTACGTCGAACTAATTTACGCTGTCAAGAACCATCTCTCGTATGGAAAAGTTCAGAACAAATCAGGTGAATTTATAAAGGCCGACCTTCAATCTGTTTCAGCAGCCGCAGCCGCCTCGAAAACGATGCCTGCGGATTTCCGCGTCTCGATCACTGACGAGGCAGGTAAAGGTGTTTATCCCATCTCTACGTTTACTTGGCTGCTCATCCCCGAGAAGATATCCGACGCAAACAAGAAAAAGGCCCTGACCGGATTTCTAAAATGGGCCATTACGACAGGCCAGGGATCGGTGGAATCACTTGATTACGCCAAGCTGCCCCAACAAGTAGTGGCAAAGGAAGAAAAACAGATCGCCCAGATTCAGTAGGAGCGCTTCCTGCTCCTTCATCGTCCCGTTTCATGGCAAGTTCCACTTACATCGCCGATACGCTTCGCCGTCCCTCCGGCCGCACCTTTGTGGACCGGCTTCGTGGAGGCGATGAGCTTGCATACTCCATCACTCTGGCTGCCGCGACCACAATTTTTCTGATCGTGGCGCTGATCGTCATTGAGCTCTGGGCAAATTCGCAACCGACCGTAAAGACGTTCGGCTGGGGCTTTCTGACGACCTCCGTGTGGGATCCTAACAGCGGGAAATTCGGCGCACTCCCGTTCATTTATGGGACCTGCGTGACGTCCTTTCTTGCTCTCTTAATCGCCGTGCCGCTAGGTGTCGCCTCCTCCGTATTCCTCGCGGAAATGGCGTCCTCCCCGGATTTCGAATATTCTGACGTTTATGATCGAACTGCTCGCCGCCGTGCCGAGCGTTATCTACGGTCTTCTCGGGATCTTCATCCTTGTCCCCTTTATTCGCGAGTATCTGGTGCCGGCGCTGAGCAAAACGCTCGGGTTCCTGCCGATTTTTCAAGGTGATTTCTACGGCGTGAGTTTCCTGTCTGCCGGACTAGTTTTATCGGTCATGGTTGTCCCCTTTATCGTTTCGGTTTCTCGTGAAGTCCTACTGGCTGTTCCAGTCGAGCAGCGCGAAGCTGCTCTTGCCCTCGGAGCGACAAAATGGGAAAGCACGTGGCAAATCGTGCTGCCTACGGCCAGTACCGGCATATTAGGGTCTGTATTCCTGGCGCTGGCGCGCGCTCTGGGCGAGACGATGGCCGTCACAATGGTCATCGGGAACACGCCTAAAATCGCTGCCTCCCTCTTCTCTCCCGGGTATTCGATTGCTGCTGTTATTGCAAACGAGTTTGCGGAAGCAAGCGGCAGCCTTTATGTTTCTTCCCTGATTTTTCTCGGGCTGGTATTGTTCGGCTTGACGATCGTGATCAACGCAGTCGCGCGTATCTTTATTCTGTTGACCTCTCAAAGGGGCGCTTAGTCATGATGATGGAGATCTCGCGTAAGCGGCGCATGACGAACGTCATCATGCTATCCATTTCGGGCATCTGCACTGTCCTCGTTGTCGGTGTCTTATTTTTCATCCTGGGCTACCTTCTTGTTCACGGCGTGCGCTCTCTCAACTGGGACTTCTTCACGAAGCTTCCTAAGCCGGCCGGCGAAACGGGGGGCGGTATGGCAAATGCCATCGTCGGTAGTGGAAAAGTGCTGCTGGTTGCCACACTGATCGGCGTACCCATAGGCTTTCTCGCGGGCGTCTACCTGGCCGAGTACAGCGGCAAAACGTTTGCCTTTGTCATTCGGTACACCGTCGATCTTCTGAACGGAGTGCCATCGATAGTAATCGGAATCGTTGCCTATGCGGTCGTAGTCCGGCCCATGAAGCACTTCTCGGCTTTAGCCGGTGGAGTAGCCCTTGGCATCATGATGATTCCGATCGCGGTGCGCACCACGGAGGAGTTTCTGCGGGCCGTTCCTAATTCGATGCGTGAAGGAGCCATGGCGCTGGGCGCTACCAAGGCCAAAACCATTTTCACGGTCGTCGTTCCTGCCGCCATCTCCGGATTGATGTCGGGTATGATGTTAAATCTCGCCCGCGTCGCGGGTGAGACAGCGCCTTTGCTATTCACTGCGTTAGGCAACATGTTCTGGAGCAAAGGCTGGCTTGCGCCGATAGCGACTCTTCCCGTGATGATCTATAACTATGCCCTTGCTCCAGACGAAGATCTTCACCAGCAGGCATGGGCTGCCGGGTTCGTACTTCTCGCGCTCATACTCGTCGTCAACATAACCGCTAGAATGATCATTGCCAGAGGGCCAGCGTCCTCCAGGAGATAAACGTGGCAGCTTTTCAAGGAGCACAAGCCGTTAACACAACCGTGACTGCCAAACCTGAAGCTTCGGAAGCCAATAGGATCCAGTCTTTGCCCAAGCTAAATGCTAAGGGCATAAGTTTTTATTACGGCTCGTTCCAGGCTTTGCACGGCATAACCCTCACCATTCCTACGAACAAGATCACTGCGTTCATTGGGCCGTCCGGCTGCGGAAAGTCTACTTTTCTCCGTACCATGAACCGCATGAACGAGGCTCTTCGTAACACTCGCGTCGAGGGCGATCTTCTGTTGGACAACCAGAATATCTTCTCCATGGACGTGACCGATGTTCGCCGCCGCGTCGGAATGGTCTTCCAGAAATCCAACCCATTCGCGAAAACGATCTTCGATAACGTCGCTTATGGTCTAAGGGTTAATGGAATTCGCAGGAAGTCGGTCATCAATGAAGCGGTGGAGCGAAGCCTGACTCACGCCGCGTTGTGGACCGAAGTAAAAGACAAGCTCAACAAACCGGCCTCTGCCTTATCAGGCGGACAGCAGCAGCGCTTGTGCATCGCTCGCGCCCTTGCGGTTGAGCCTGAAGTCCTGCTGCTCGATGAGCCCTGTTCCGCACTCGATCCGATCGCGACTCTGAAGATAGAAGAGTTGCTCTTCCAGATCAAGAATATTACGACAATCGTGGTTGTTACTCACAACATGCAGCAGGCCGCGCGTCTCGCCGACTACACAGGTTTTTTCTTGCTCGGAAAGCTGGTCGAAATCGACGACACTCGTAAGATCTTTCAAAACCCCGGCAAAAAAGAGACGGAAGATTACGTAACGGGAAGATTTGGATGATCCAAGTTCCCCAAACGTTGAGGTATTCGTGCGTCATTTTGATCAAGAATTAGATCGACTCAAATCGAAACTGCTGGAGATGAGCGCTCTTGTCGAGAGCGCGGTTTATCGCAGTGTTCAGGGCGTCGTCGAAAAGAACGAGGAGCTGGCCCAGCAGGTTCTGCGAAATGAAGGCAGGATCAACCAGCTTGAGATCGAGATCGACGATATGGCTATCAGCCTTCTTGCTCTGCAAGCTCCCCTAGCCACCGATCTCCGCCTGATTACGGCTGCCATCAAGATCAACAACGATCTGGAGCGCATGGGCGATCTCTCGGTAAGCATTGCCCAAAGCGCCGTGGCCCTCATTCGGGAGCCTCTGATCCGCCCACTAATCGACATTCCACACATAGCCGGACTGGCTCAAGGGATGGTTCGTAAGGCGCTCGATGCATTTGTCAATCGAGACGCCGAACTCGCGCGCAGCGTGTTAGCTTCCGACGATGCTGTCGACAACATGCGAACGGCCAGCTACCACGAGCTCATGAGTTTCATGGAATCGAATCCGCAGCAAATTCCGCAGGCGCTTTATCTACTCTCGGTCGTTCGAAACCTGGAACGCATCGCAGATCATGCCACCAACGTTGCAGAAGACGTGCTTTTCCTCGTAAAAGGAATCGACGTCCGCCACCATAACGAAGAGCGGATTGGCGTTACCCAAGCGTAGTGTCAGGGCTACTTCGTCTCATTCTGCATCTTTTCGGCTAATATGCTTGCCTGAATCAAAGTGACCGAGGTAGCGGTCCAACCAGGTGAGCATTTCATGAATGGTTGTGTTCCTTACCTCTGGAGCAAAAACGCCGTGGCCGCTTTCTACTAAGATGTGCGCTTTGTTTGCTGTCGGAGTCCCGAGCAAGTGCAACATGGAATCTTGCACTTCCAGGGGCAGAATGGAGTCGTAACGTCCGTTGAGCATCAAGACAGGTATCGTCACACGCGGTGCGAAATTGACGGAAGTTGACTCGGGCATAAGCTTCATGTTTGCCGGCATTCCGCCCGACAGCAGCACAGCAGTCTTAACTCGTTCCTCTCCGGCCAATAAAACTGGCGCAAACTCCGCACCCGCGCTCACCCCCAAATAGCCGATCTTGACGATATCTTTTCGCGTAGCGAGATAGTCAAGAGATCTGCCGAGTTCCTTCTTCCAGGCAATCAAACCTTCTCTAATAAACATTGGACTCGGATATCCAGCATTCGCCGCATCTGACGGCATCGCCACAAGGCGGTCGAAGGTTCCCCAAAAAATTGGGTACAGCAGGGCCCTGCCGCTACGCAGAATGTAATCTTCCGGTTCGATCGCAGCGCCCGGTTTGGCCTGAAACGCGTCGCCGCTCGGCACAAAGATCACGCACTGGTAAGGGGGCCGTATCTGGTTCGGCAGGAACAAGTAAGCAGTCAGCCGTTGATTCAAATAGCCGGCATCGAAGCGCACCGTCTCCCGGCGCCACAATTCTGAATCTTGAGTCGACTCCAGAACCGGGTGCAAATCTTTATGCTCATACAAATACAGCGATCTCGAGCTTACGAACACCTCGTCAGAAGGTTGAGTAACCGTAGACACGTCGCGTAAGTGCGCCGGAATAGCGGCAGCCAGCTGCGGTTGGGCCCGCCCGGTAGATCTCACACACCGGAAGCCATTCAACATGGACCGGTTCAAAGGCGCTCAGTTTCTACCGTGGTTTCGATACACACAATCACATCAACTTATCAACTCTTTAAAACTACGGTACATTCACGATGATCTTTCCCGATGGAGATACGGCTTTCGGAAGTCTGCAAGAAAATGATGTAAACGTATCTCTAGCGATATTCAGTAGCCCTTTCACTCAGATATTGACCTTCACAGGGGGCACTGGCCAGTTCGCGGATGTCTCAGGAATGCTTAACGGAGGAGGGTTTATCTACCCGACTTACTATTTGACCTCAGGCTCGGGATCACTTAGCTCGCCGGCTCTAAGGGCCACCCCCGAACCAGGATCGGGAGTCTTGCTTTTGGTCGGTTTGACCACCGCTTGTCTTGGGGCTGTCAAGCGTTTTAGGAAGTCGTTCATTGAGATATGCGGGCCGCAGCTGTAGCTCGACAAAACTCGAGCAGTTCCCGAACGAACGCTGATTCTCAAAAACGCACAGTGGCCTAACCGGCGTTTCTGTCGTTCGCCAGTAACCTCAGTCATTTACGACCTATATTCATTGGATGTTGGCTTGCACCAAAGTCCACACTGATGACTCTCTTGACGGACTTACGGTACTCATTGCGAACCTTATGCAAAATGCCGGGCTTCAGCATTGTAGCCGTGTCCATCCTGGCATTAGGTATCGGGGCGAACACCGCTATTTTCAGCGTGCTCAATTCCGTGGTCCTTCATCCGCTGCCGTACGCAAACGCCGACCGCCTTGCGCTCATCTGGGAAACAGATTTGAAAGACGGGATCAAACGCGAAGGGCCGTCCGCGCCGAATTTTCTGGATTGGAAGGAGCAGAGTCGATCGTTCGAGGATATGGCGCTCCTCGAAGTCGGCACCGGCACTCTGACAGGAGATGGCGAGCCGGAACAGGTTGTCGGCTTGCGCGTGACGACGAACTTTCTTTCGATGCTTGGAGCCAGAACTATTCTGGGACGCGGCTTTACCGAGCAGGAGGGTCAAGGGCAATCCCGCTATCCGGTCGCGGTCCTTAGCAACGGATTCTGGAAGCGCCGTTTCGGATCGGATCGGCGCGTTATCGGAAGAACCTTCGTAATGAATAGCGAGCCGTATACCGTAGTTGGCGTGCTTGCTCCGGATTTCTGGCAGCCTTTGCCCAGCGATCTTTATGTGCCATGGCCCATCGCGCAGCTGCGCGCCAAGAGCCGCGCCGACCACGATTTCGGCGTCATCGCTCGTCTTAAGCCGAGCGTCACGCTCGCTCAGGCGCAAGTTGAGTTGAGCGCCATTGCTCGCCGTATCGATGCTCAGACTCCGAGGCTGGCAGGTTGGGATGTCACAGTCGTCGGCATGAGGCAGGCGCTCTTCGGCTATATCAAACCGGCGTTGCTATTACTCTTTGGCGCGGTTGGACTCCTTCTACTGCTTGCATGCGTGAACGTCGCGAGCTTATGGCTCGCGCGTGTTACTAGCCGGCGTAAGGAAATGGCTATCCGGGCGGCCCTCGGTGCACGACGGAGCCGACTCATTTTTCAGGTTCTCAGTGAAAGTCTCGTGCTTAGCCTGGCCGGAGGAGCGCTTGGAATCTTATTAGCTCTTTGGGGTGTCGATCTGCTGAGCGCCGTCCTGCCCGGCACACTTCCCATGCCGGATGCCGGCGCCGAAATCGTAAGACCGGCGATCGCCGTAGATGTCCGTGCCCTCGGCTTCGCGCTGTTGATCTCTACAGGCGCCGCGCTGATCTTCGGACTCATCCCGGCATTCTATGCAGCTGGAGACAGTGATGGCAATAACGCATTGAAGGCAGGCGGCCGGACCTCCTCTGCCTCGGTTGCTAAAGCGGGAGTGTGGGATCTGCTCGTCGCTATCGAGATCGCCGTCGCGAGCATGCTGCTCATCGCCTCCGGACTGGCCATGAAGAGTTTCGTAAAGCTGCAGCATGTCGATTCGGGCGTACGTCCCGATCACGTTTTGACATTTCGCATGCGTCTGCCCACGGACAATCTCTACAAGAGCGACCACGAACAAGCCGACTTCTACCGCCGCGTGCTCGAAAAGGTCGAGCATATTCCCGGTATCGAATCGGCAGGTCTCACCGATGTACTCCCGCTTGGGCAGCAAAACGACCGCGAGTACTTCACAATTGAGAACCGCTCGCTCCCGCCGGGGCAGACGCTAGTCGCCGATTTTCGCCGTATCAGCCCGGGTTATCTGCATACCATGGGCATTGCGCTCCGTCAGGGAAGACTGCTCTCCGATAGAGATGTTCACGGTGCTCCGCCGGTCATTCTTATAGACGAAACACTTGCACGCCAGTATTGGCCTAATGAGAACCCGATCGGCCGGCGTATGCGGCTGTGGGGTGAATTTCGGCAAGTCGTCGGCGTCGTGGGTCAAGTGCACCATTATGGATTGGAACGACAGCCGGAGCCCACTATCTACGCACCTTATCAGCAGATGACGAACAAGGCCATGGCGCTTGCGGTGCGCACGACCGTAGGAACCTCGACCGTGGTGAAAGCTGTCAAACAGGCAGTGTGGTCGGTCGATGGGGGACAACCGGTGTTTCAGATACGCAGCATGGACAGCTACCTATCGCTAGCCGAAACCGCGCCTCGTATCTCGACGGTGCTGCTGGCCGTTTTCGCAGGGGTCTCTATGCTTTTGGCTGCAATCGGGGTTCATGGGATTGTTTCCTACAGCGTCGCCCGAGAACCAGAGAGTTTGGACTTCGCATGGCGTTAGGCTCAAGCCCTGCGCAACTAAAGGCGCTGGTAGATCCGTCAATCAGGACTCAAAACCGCGGCGATGTGGATCTGCTAGGGGGTGGCGGGAGGCGCATGCACTGGCCTTGGCTTTACTGCAGTGCTGCTTTATGGGGTGGTGCCGCTCGATCCTGACGGTAATGGTTGGGGTCGCCGGACATGCCTTCCTTCATTCGAGTCTTACCTCTCAAGGCCACAGCTAACAAACGCGTTCATGGTCGGACTAGAGGGCAGCGCGGAACTGCCTACAGTTCTGTCTTTGCGTCTGAGGCAGACATTCCCTGTTTGGGTTGAATGTTGCAGCTCCGCCTCCAGAATTCTAGATACATCTGTCCGAAGTAGACCTGGGAATGCTCCATTTGGCGCCGGAAGCAGGCCAACGCGCTTACGCCGGAGTACCTCTGTGATGAACACCTCTCGGCAGATGCGGCAAACGGCTCCGTCGTGGTCAGCGTTCGACATTCGGATGATGTTCGAGGGGCTATCTGGAACGAGGTTTCGTCGCTGGCGAAAACGACATTGAAATCTTGACGGAATTGCTGGGTCACGCCCCGCGCCGGTACCAAGATTTCGCGCGTGAAACTGCGCACGAGTGACAAAATCAGTAGCAAGCCTCGGAAAAAGGAAACGGACGATATATGAACAGCATTCCACCGGATGATCTTCGGCGCAATCTCACGGTCGCGGAATCGGACAGCGATAAGTTACCTCATATCGGCCTAGTGGGCGATACTTACACCATCCTGCTTACCGGGAAACACACAGCCGACCGCTATTGCCTAATCGATATGCATGTTCCGCCTGGTGGCGGTCCCCTCCCCACAGGCAGGATTTCGAGGAATCGTTTACCGTTCTAGAGGGTGAGATCGAGGCAGTTTGTCGCGGCAAACGTTCGACCGTTCGCACTGGCGCGGTTATCAACATTCCGGCGAACGCGCCACATCAGTTTCAAAACAAATCGAAACAACCGGCAAGGCTGCTTTGTATCTGCTCGCCGGCTGGACAGGAAGAGCTTTTCATGGAGGTCGGCGTTCCCGTTGCGACTCGGACAACCGCTCCACCGAAACCCGGCCCGGCTGAGCAAGGAGCATTGAAAGCTAAGACGGAAGCTCTAGCCCCTAAATACCGAACCGAGCTGCTAGACAAAGCATGATGCAATGGCGCTAGTGCGCTGCTCACCTTAGAGATAAAGCTCCATGTAAACATCGGCGCGCGCATATGGAGATGGAATGATGCGCTCGGGGTCAATGTGGCGAAAGCCCAAGGATTCGTAAAGATGAATAGCGGGCGTCAGTTTTCGGTTTGTCTCCAGGTAGAGACGGTTCGTGCCAGATGCACGGCTTTCGGCGATGACTCTCTCGAGGAGTACGCGTCCGATACCAGCACGCCGATGGTTTTCCGCCACTGCCATTTTGGCGACTTCGAACTGCCCCGGGCCTAGGGCGAGCAATGCACAGCAACCTATCATCTCGTTGTGCCGGACAGCAACAAAAATCCTGCCGCCCTGGTCCAAGATGCTCGCTTGCGGATCGACTAGCGACACCTGATCTTTTGGTTCCAAGACGAAGTAGTGGCTAATCCACGCCTCATTCAGCTTTCGGAAAGTGATCTCATCTCCGGTTCGGAACTCACGGATCGCAACCTCGGGCATTTTACGGAGTAGCCAATTTACTCTTCATGAGTTCGTTTATAGTTGCGGGGTTCGCTTGCCCACGGCTTGCTTTCATAGCCTGACCCACCAGAAATCCAATCACGGCCGTCTTGCCACCCTTATACTGCTCGACCTGTTTCGGATTAGCCGCCAAAACATCGTTGACTATCTTTTCGAGCGCTCCCGAATCGGAGATCTGCTTCAGTCCTTCGCGCTCGATCACTGTGCCAGCCGAATCGCCCGTTTCGAACATCTTCGGCAGAACCTCCTTGCCAAGCTTTCCGGAGAGTTCTCCTTTATTTATCAGCTGAACTAACTCGCCCAGATGCTGTGCCGAAACCGGAGACTCCGAAATCGAGACTCCCGCTCCGTTCAGCAAGCCCATTAGATCTCCAATCACCCAGTTCGCCGTGGTCCGTCCATCTCCACTTAGTTTGGCCGCTTTCTCAAAATAATCGGCGGTGTCGCGAGTAAGTGCCAGCACTTGAGCGTCATACTCCCGAAGCTGATACTCATTGACAAACCGGTCGCGCCTGTCGGAAGGCAACTCCGGCAATTTATGCTTTACTTCGTTCAACCAGTGTTCGCTCACTCGCAAAGGCACAAGATCCGGTTCGGGAAAATAACGGTAGTCGTGTGCCTGTTCCTTACTGCGCATGCCGACTGTCTTTCCGGTTTCCACGTTGTAGAGCCGGGTCTCTTGAACGACTCTGCCGCCCGACTCGATCAATTCAATCTGCCGCTCAATTTCGTATTCGAGCGCGAGCTTTAGGTATCGGAATGAATTCAGATTCTTGACTTCTGCCTTTGTCCCGAACTTCTCCGCGCCCCGCAGCCGGACCGATACATTGGCGTCGCAGCGCAACTGGCCTTTCTCCATGTCGCAGTCGGAGACACCGATGTATTGAAGCACCTGCTTCATCTCCGTCATATAGGCGTAAGCTTCGTCCGAAGACCGCATATCGGGTTCGCTCACGATCTCGATGAGCGGAGTTCCCGAGCGATTGAGGTCGACATAAGTGAAGAGATCGGAGTCCTTAAAGCCGTCATGAATGCTCTTCCCCGCGTCGTCCTCAATATGTACTCGAGTGACCCCGATCCGCTTCTTACCTGACGCCAGCAGGATGTCCAAATACCCGTGCTCCGCTAAGGGCTGGTCATATTGAGAGATCTGGTAACCCTTGGGAAGGTCTGGATAAAAATAGTTCTTTCGAGCCAAACGCGAGAAAGGATTTACCGTGCAGTGAAGGGCCAATCCGGCTCCGATCGCAAACTCGACCGCTTGCCGACTCAGAACGGGAAGCGCCCCCGGGAGACCGAGACAAACCGGACACGTATTCGTGTTGGGAGCGGCACCAAACTCAATTGGACAGCTGCAAAAAATCTTGGTCTTGGTACCCAACTGCACGTGAACTTCGAGGCCAATGACCGGCTCGTATTTGGTTAAAATCTCCTCGCCAATAGCGCTCGCGGACATAGTCTGATTGTAAAGGCAGGCTCCGTTCTATACGGATTTCTTAGTTCGGTCGAGCTGTGCAATTGGTTTATCCTGCTCGGAACGAGCAATGAGCTGCTCCAGTCGCTTAAGTCTGGTGTCTTCCCGTTTTGCGCTTACGACCCACCAGAGCGCTGCTTTCCGGTACCAGTTTGGCTGCGCTTCAAAAAACCCCCAAGCCTTCTTGTTAGCCCGGAATAACTCTTGCTGCCTTTCATCAAGGACGATCAAGTGCCGTTGCTCATAGGAGTAAACTCCCGATCGCTCTTCTGTGCGCTGGGCAAAACTCGCCAAACCGGCTGGCTGCATGAGTCCTAGTTCCGTCAGCTCTTTCACGCGCTTGGTATTGACACTGCTCCACTTGCTCTGCTTCTTCCGCGGTGTAAAGCGAATTACATAACTCTCGTCACCTAAACTTCGACGCACTCCGTCGATCCAGCCGAAGCAGAGAGCCTGATCTACAGCTTCGGGCCACGTAATGCTCGGTTTAGCGGAACTTCTCTTGTAGAACCCTACCCAAAGCTCCTGCTCACTGGAATGGTACTTTTCGAGCCACCGGCGGAACTCAGATGGAGACGGAAAGAACTTGGGCGCAACTCCCATCTCGGACTACTTAGCGTGGCGGGGGTTCCGATGCATCTGCCAAGCCGTATGCCACGACGGCCATCACCGCTGCGTTCTCGTTGAGTTCGCGCGCGTTCACCTTGTCGAAAGTATCTGCCGGCGTGTGATGGTAGTTGAAGTAAAAGCGGCTGTCCTGTGTAGGAGCGAAGCCGGGAACACCCTTGACGTAGCCAATGTCCTCGCCGGCTTCAGGACCACGCTCAACGAGAGATGCTCCTATTGGCTGCAGCACGTTAGCCAAGGGACGCAACCAGTTCTCCAGTTCGGGAGGACCTGCAAACGTTAGCCCGGTGGGATGGCCGGCTCCGAGGTCAGATTCTAGCGCGCCTACATGATTTGCGATCTCGGACAAATGCTCGGTAGCGTACGTCTGCGCGCCGTCCGAACCCTGCTCTTCGTCCATCCACGCAACAAAGCGAACGGTCCGCTTCGGATGAATAGCGAGTTGCTTTAACAGGTGAATCGTCTGCATGGAAACAGCAATTCCGGCGCCGTCATCGATAGCACCCGTCCCCAAGTCCCAAGAATCTAGGTGCCCGGAGACGATGACCACTTGCTCGGGATGCTCGCTGCCCTTCCAGTCGGCAATTACGTTATAGCTTTCGACACGCGGTAGAGTTTTCGGTGTAAGCACCAACCTCATTTGGACTGGTCCTTGTTTGGTGAGGTTCTCGAGAAGGTCGGCGTCTTCGGCTGTTACTGCAGCGGCCGGAATCTGCGGAGACCCTGGCGAATAATATGTCATGCCGGTGTGCGGCAACCGGTAATCCGCCCCTCCGACGGAGCGAACCAGAACGGCAACAGCACCGGCCGCCGCAGCTACGTCCGGCCCTGCACCGCGGTACAGCACGGCCTGTCCATAAGCTTGTCCGCCTTTGCCCTGAGCCGCGAGCTCTTTATCGAAGCGTTCGTTAAACAGAAGAATCTTGCCTTTGGCGCTGTCTTGTGGAAGACGCTTCAGGTCATTGAATGAGTTTGCCACCAGAACACCTGCAACGAGGCCTTCCGGAGGCGTTGCGACGCTGCTGCCCAGGGCAGTCAGAACGATCTTCTGAGTCGTGCCGGCCGCCTGCCCGGGCCAACTTATCAGCTCGCCCGTTTCCACCCCGCGCACCCAGTGCGGAACGGTTGTTTTCTCCAGTTGAACCTCAGCGCCCAGGGCCCGCATCTCGGCCGCAACATATTCGACCGCTTTTTGGGCTTGTGGCGAACCTGCGAGACGTGGTCCGATATTGTCCGTTAAGTGCTGTAGCTCAGCAATGGCGTAATTGTCGGTCAGTGCAGCATCCCGCAAGCGCTCCGCCACCGCAATCTGCTCAGGACGCCAGGCGCCCGCCGGCGTGTTCAAATAGGCAGCAATCCGGTCTTTCGGGGTTAAAGGAGCAGTCGAGGACTGCGTCTGTGCCAGGGAAGGTCTGCACAGGAAAAAGACCGCGACCAACACTAAAGCAGATCGCTTATTTGGCATAGCGCATCCTAACACGGTCGTGCGCCACGTAGACCGCTAGGGTAGCCACCTATGCCGTACCGATTCGCATGCGATAGAACGAGCGCCACACGAAGTACAACGCGATGAAGAGAAAAATAGCGGCAAGAAAGTGACTAAGCCCCGCACCATGCTCGGCTGACAGCGACACTGCGAGTTCCACAGCTAACAATCCAAACAGCGTGGTGAACTTTATGATCGGGTTCAGCGCAACCGACGACGTATCTTTGAACGGATCGCCAACGGTATCGCCCACTACCGTGGCGTCGTGCAACTCAGTGCCCTTCTGCTTCAGTTCTGTTTCGACAATCTTCTTTGCGTTATCCCAAGCGCCGCCGGCGTTGGCCATGAAAATTGCCTGATATAGGCCAAACAATGCAATCGAGATGAGATATCCGATAAAGAAGTAGGGCTCTACAAAGGCAAAGGCCAGCGTTGCGAAAAACACCGTCAAAAAAATGTTGAACATGCCGCGCTGGGCATAGCGCGTGCAGATCTCAACAACTTTCTTGCTGTCCGACACGGAAGCTTTGGTGACGCCCTCTAAACGAATATTCGCCTTGATGAACTCGACTGCACGATATGCGCCTGTCGTAACGGCTTGCATGGACGCTCCCGTGAACCAGTAAATGACGGAACCTCCAGCAATTAGACCCAGCAAGAACGGCGGGTGCAGGATCGATAAATTCGATAGAAGCTCTGGCTTCAATCCATGCGTCAGCGCGACTACAATCGAAAAGATCATCGTCGTTGCTCCCACTACCGCCGTCCCAATCAGTACCGGCTTTGCCGTGGCTTTGAACGTATTGCCGGCTCCGTCGTTCTCTTCGAGGTTCTCCTTCGCCCGCTCGAAGTGCACAGGGAAGCCATATTTTCGTTGAATCTCTTCTTCAACACCCGGGATTTGCTCGATTGTCGAAAGCTCATATACCGACTGGGCATTGTCGGTCACCGGGCCGTAGGAATCGACCGCAATTGTGACGGGACCCATCCCGAGAAAGCCGAAAGCCACTAACCCGAATGCAAATACAGCCGGGGCCGCCATTAGATTATCGAGGCCGAGCGTACTCACTCCATAAGCAATGCTCATCAGGATCAGGATCGCCAAACCAAGCCAGAAGGCGCTCATATTACCTGCGACCAGGCCAGAAAGGATGTTGAGAGAAGCTCCGCCTTCGCGGGAAGAGGCGACGATCTCTTTTACGTGCGTGGAAGTCGTAGACGTGAAAACCTTCACGAGTTCTGGGATCACTGCGCCGGCCAATGTGCCGCATGTGATTACCGTCGACAGCTTCCACCATAGACTTGAATCCCCTCCCAGATCCGGAATCATCGCGTAAGACACAATGTAGGTCGCAGCAATGGATACAACCGACGTGAGCCAGACAAGCGATGTAAGGGGGGCTTCGAAGTTCATCTTGTCGAGATTTCCGTAGCGGCTTTTCGCGATTGCCGCGTTGATCAGATAGGAAGCACCCGAAGAGATCACCATCATGACGCGCATAGCGAAGATCCATACCAGCAGCTGACTCTGAACAAGCGAGCTGCTGACCGCAAGAACGATGAACGAGATAAGGGCTACGCCGGTGACACCATAAGTCTCAAAACCGTCCGCGCTTGGCCCCACCGAGTCGCCAGCGTTATCGCCTGTGCAATCGGCGATCACACCCGGGTTGCGAGCGTCATCTTCTTTAATCTTGAAGACAATTTTCATTAGGTCGGCCCCGATATCGGCGATCTTCGTGAAAATACCGCCCGCGACCCGCAGAGCAGCCGCACCTAGGGACTCGCCGATCGCGAACCCGATAAAGCATGGGCCGGCGTAGTCGCGAGGCACGAACAGCAAAATGAAAAGCATGATGACGAGCTCGACACTGATGAGCAGCATGCCTATACTCATTCCGGCCTTTAGCGGTATGTCATAGCATGGGAAAGCTTTACCGCTCAGGCTGGCAAACGCGGTTCGGGAATTGGCGAATGTATTGACACGGATCCCAAACCACGCGACGCCGGAGCTTCCGCATATCCCAATAACACTGAACGCAAGGATGATTAGAACTTTGATAAAGGCGAAGTGTTGGAGAAGACCGAAGTAGAAGACTATGATCACCCCGATAAAGATCTCGAGGATGACCAGGAACTTGATCTGAGTGGCTAGATAGGTTTTGCAGGTCTCATATATCAGCTCGGAGATCTCGAGCATCGAGCTGTGTACGGGCGAATTCTTGAGTTGCTGATAGATGACGAGCCCGAAAACGAGCCCGAGGGCCACGATAATCAATCCATAAAGAAGCAGGGAACGCCCGTTGATGGCACCGCCGAAAAACGTCGCCTGCGCGAGGTTGGGCAACATCAAGTTTGCTTCGCCTCCCGCCTGGCTCGGCTCCTGTGCAAACAGAAGGTTGGGCGCGGCGAGAAGTAAGCACGCAAACAAGGCGTGAAAGCGAGACATCAATAAAGCTCCTGAGTCGTGAACTGAGGAACAGTATATACGCACTAACGTTTTGGAACGGAAAGAACGCTGGTGGGAACGGGCAGATTCGAACTGCCGGCCTGCCGCTTAGGAGGCGGCCGCTCTATCCAGCTGAGCTACGTCCCCACTGCTGCAAGTCTACCAACGGCGGAGGCCCTTTTTACCTATGTCTGTGCGGTACTGCATTCCCTCGAAATGAATCTTCTCGACCGCTCTGTAAGCCGCCGAAATGGCTTCCGGAAGCGAATTCCCTGCTGCCGTAACTCCAAGCACCCGACCGCCGTTCGTCTGTAACATTTGCTCTCTTACGCGGGTTCCGGCATGGAAAATGGTAGCGCCGGTAGCCTCTGCCGCATCAACGCCGGTGATCGACTGGCCGGTTGGATATGCCTGGGGGTATCCTCGGCTGGCGAGGACGACACACACGCTCGGTTTAGCTGTGATCGCGGCGCACACTCCAGGTTCGCCCTGTAGGAGAGCAGCGAGATCGCCTTCGAAGCTGTGCATTAAGACCTGGGTTTCCGGGTCTCCCAGGCGTACGTTGAATTCGAGCACTTTCGGGCCGTCCGCAGTCATCATGAGGCCCGCATAGAGGAATCCGGTAAAGGGTGATCCTTCTTTGGCCATTTGAGCGACCGCGGGCAGCATGATGCGGTCCATGATCTCGCCTGTTTGCTTCGAGGAGAGAATTCGGCTATCTACATAAGCTCCCATCCCGCCGGTATTCGGGCCCTCGTCGCCATTGAGAAGCCGTTTGTGATCTTGCGTTGGCTGAAACGGATTCACATCGCGCCCGTTTACCAGTCCGATGAAGCTGACCTCCTCGCCTTCGAGGAACTCCTCGATTACAGCGTTCGGGCCGAGCTGTTCCAAAGCGAGGGCCGCTTCCATCCTGTCCTGGGCAATAATAACGCCCTTCCCAGCGGCTAAGCCATCGGCTTTAATGACCAATGGAAATGAAAAATCATTAATGGACGAACTGGAGCGAGCAGTCGGGATGCCTGCCCGGCTGAAAAACTCTTTTGCAAAGAGCTTCGAGCCTTCCAGGCGGGCCGCAGCTTGGGTTGGTCCTATTATTTTGAGACCGCGAGCTTTGAACACGTCCACTATGCCAGCAACTAGCGGCGCTTCGGGGCCTACGACGGTTAGGTCGATTTTGAGCTGCTCGGCGAGTTCGGCGTAGCCGGTGATCTCGGCGGGAACGGGAAGGCATCGAGCAAGCTTGGCGATGCCAGGATTTCCGGGACTGGCGTATATGGCCGTTACCATTGGAGATTGGGCGAGCCGCCAGGCAAGGGCGTGTTCCCGGCCTCCGCCGCCGACAATCAGAATACGCATTTTCACAGCTAGAATAGCGGATGAAACAAGATGCAGACGAAGTATGACGTTGTCGTAATTGGCGGTGGTCACGCAGGGTGCGAGGCAGCGCGTGCATGCTCGCGGCTGGGCGTCAAGACGGCACTGGTGACAATGAATACCGATCTGATTGCGCAAATGTCATGCAATCCGGCGATTGGAGGCATCGCCAAAGGTCATCTGGTGCGCGAAATCGACGCATTAGGCGGCGTCATGGGTGAGCTTACGGATGCGGTGGGGATTCAGTTCCGCCTATTGAACACCAGCCGCGGCCCTGCTGTTTGGTCTCCACGGGCGCAGTGTGACAAAAAGCAGTATCGGATTCGAATGCGCGAATGGCTCGAAACGGAGGTAAACCTTCGCATTCTACAGGCGGAAGTGGGCGAGCTGTTGTTTTTACCAAACGAACTGCCGAAGAGAATCGCGGGAGTGCGTTTAAAAGATGGGCGCGATTTGCTGGCCGGAGCTGTTGTTATCACGACGGGTACGTTTCTAAACGGCTTAGCGCATGTCGGAGAAACCCGATATGGTTGTGGGCGGAACGGTGAAGCGCCTTCAAACACGTTGGCTGAGCAATTTCGGGGGCTCGGCTTGCAATGGACCAGGCTTAAGACGGGAACTCCTCCACGCCTTGATGGAAGGACAATCCATTGGTCGCGATTCGAAGAACAACCTGGTGACGTGGATCCCACTCCTTTTTCGTTTCTTACGGAACGAATCGACCGGCCACAGATTTGTTGTCATTTAGGGTATACGACAGACAGGACACACCGCATTTTGGCGGAGAGCATTGCACGGTCGCCGCTCTACAGCGGTCAGATCGAAGGGATTGGGCCTCGATACTGCCCGTCCATCGAGGACAAAATAGTTAAGTTCCCGGACAAATTGCGCCATCAAATCTTCCTTGAACCGGAAGGACTGGACACGCACGAAGTCTATGTTAACGGGATGTCCACCAGCATGCCGATTGACGTGCAAGCGGCAATGGTGGCCTCAATTCCCGGACTAGAGAACGCAGAAATGATTCGTCCGGGTTATGCAATCGAGTATGACGCGGTGGACCCTCGGGAGCTCGATCATTCGCTGCAAATTAAATCCATTAAGGGACTGTTTTTGGCGGGGCAAATCAATGGGACTTCCGGCTATGAGGAGGCGGGATGCCAGGGATTGATGGCCGGATTGAATGCTGCGGGTATGATTCTAGGCCGACCGAAGCTGGAGTTAAGCCGGAGTGACGGCTATATCGGGATCTTAGTAGATGATTTGGTCAATAAGGGCGCAGATGAGCCGTATCGGATGTTTACTTCGAGGGCTGAGTTTCGGCTGCATTTACGGATCGACAATGCAGACGAGCGATTGACACCATTAGGCCGCAGCGCCGGGCTCGTTAGCGATGCGCGATGGAAGCAGTTTGAGAGCAAACAAAGTCAAAAGCAAAAGATTGTGCAGGTGCTGGAAAGAACCCGGACGGCAGCCGTTTCGAATTTGGTGCCGCTAATTTCCGCAACCGACAATCCGACCTTGATGGTTTGGCTTCGTCGGCCTGAGGCTCGGATTGAGCGACTTAAAGGCTGGATAGCCCAGGAACTCGGGGAGCAGCTTGTGCCCGGGGTGGCTATTACGGTCGAGACAGAATCGAAGTATGCCGGGTATTTGGCCCAGCAAGAGCGCCAAATCCGTCAGCTGCACGACTCGGAGGAACGGAGCATTCCGACAACGTTCACCTACGAATCGGTTCCAGGTCTGTCCAATGAAGTTCGCCAAAAGCTAATACGGGTACGTCCGACTACCTTAGGGCAGGCAGGCCGGATACCGGGGGTGACTCCGGCTGCGGTAGCGGTTTTGGACATCTACTTGAACCTAAGTGTCCGCAAGACTGTTCAAATCTAACGTTCCACGTGAAACACTCCTTTCGAAACCGTTTCACGTGGAACATGTTAGGATGACCTAGTCTTGGGCCGGGTGATATCAGTTGCAAATCAAAAAGGCGGAGTTGGTAAAACCACCACCGCTGTTAATCTGGCGGCGGCGCTCGCCGCATCGGAACTGAGAGTTCTGTTGATCGACTCGGACCCGCAAGGAAACTCGACCACTGGTGTGGGAGTGCAAAAGACGCCTGACGGTCAAACCCTCTACGATATTCTGCTTCAAAATGCGAAAGCGCGGGACGTCATTGTAAGCACGAAATTTGAAGGTTTATTTCTTCTACCGGCGGATCAGAATTTAGTGGCCACGAATCTGGACCTGGTCGATGCGGAAGCCCGAGAACAAAAGCTAAAGAGTGCGCTGAACGAAGTAATAGGAGAATACCAGTACATTTTGATTGATTGTCCCCCTGCGCTCGACCTTCTAACACTTAACGCCCTTGTCGCTTCCGATTCCGTGCTCGTTCCGATCCAGTGTGAGTTTTTTGCGCTTGAGGGCATTTCGCAGCTAATGGATACCATAGACCGAATTAAGGGTGCATTCAATCCAGACTTGAAGGTCGAGGGCGTTTTACTTACTATGTATGACGACCGTACAAACCTGACCAGGCAGGTGGAATCGGATCTAAGGGAGTTTTTTGGTGATGAGGTTTTTAGAACAGTAATCCCGAGAAGCGTTCGACTGGCCGAGGCGCCTAGCTTCGGGCAGACCATCTTAGCTTATGACCCGCGGTCGCGCGGCGCAGAGGCTTACATTCAACTTGCAAAGGAAATTCTGGCGCATGAACAACGAGCCCGATCGAAGCCAGCGAAAAGCGCTGGGCAAGGGGTTGTCCGCACTACTACCGACGCGAGCTAAGGCCACGGAATCGAATTCAGTAGCTGCGGCCGTACCCGCGCCGATACCCGAAAGTTCCGACGAAGCGGCCACTTCCGGAACAATTTGAAGAATTTCAAAGCATTCCGTTAAGCAAGATTAAGCCAGGGGGAAATCAACCCCGGGAAAGCTTTGACGAAACCAAACTCGAAGAGCTATCGGCATCCATACGGACGCACGGTGTAATCCAGCCAATCACAGTTCAGCGGGTGAGCTCCGGTGAGTTCCGAATCATAGCCGGCGAGCGTCGCTGGCGTGCGGCACAGCTGGCCGGGCTTGCTGAGATGCCGGCGTTGGTACGATCGGTACCGGAAGGCGATCTTCTGGAACTCGCGCTAATCGAGAATATCCAGAGAGAGGACCTGAATCCGATCGAAGTTGCGACGGCTTTCGAACGGCTTCATCGGGAGTATCGGCTGAGCCATGAGGAGATTGCGAATCGAACCGGTAAGGATCGGACCACTGTTACCAACACTTTAAGGCTTTTGAAGCTGTCGCCAGGAGCGCGCCAAGAACTCATAAGCGGCGGTATAACTATGGGGCACGCTCGGGCTATTCTCAACATGAATGAGGAGGATCAAAGCCTGCTGTGTGACGAAATAAAGGCGAAACATCTATCAGTTCGTGCTACGGAATCGATCGTCAAACGGGTATCTGAAGCTCCGATAGCGCATCAGCATATTATTCAAAACAGGCCAGTTACAGAGCTCATTGACCCCAACGTACGCGCGGCCGTCGATGAAATGTCTATGGTATTAGGCACGCGAGTAAAGCTATACCCACGTTCGGAAGCTGCGGGCCGCTTGGAGATCGAATATTACTCTCAGGAAGATCTGGAGAGGATCTACTCCGTGATCGTAAAACACTGACGGACCCGAGACATAGGAAACAGAACGTACCGGACATATGGGTTACACTTTCGTCCCAGGAAGGGCGGGAGAGGTAGATGCCGTGGTGCACCGATTACAAGGGTGAGTTCCAGCTCGGCCACAAACGTTATTGCTATTCCATTCATGGTCACCCGATCATGTTCACGCTATTGCTCCTGTGGGAAGCATTAGAGTCGAATCGCGAAGAACTGGTTTGCCAGCCTTTGAGCGGCTCTTTTCGTGAGCGAGGAGCCACGCTCCGCCGGTGCCGACATCTTCAGCAGCAGGGCAGGTTCGACATCTTCCTTGAAAATTTTAACCACGCCCGCACGAGGCACTTCCATGCGATGCCCGGCTCAGCTCTATACCGCTTCTGCCAGACCGAATACCGGCATTCCGGAGCCGCAGTATCCCTTTCACGACAAAACAGTGCTGGTGACTCGCTGCGGCCAGCCTCTGCCCCTATCGCAAGAAGATCAACTTGAGCAAATCACTAGCCGGCCAAGCCGTCTGCGTTAAGGAAATCCAAGACGGTATTTGGCTCGTCAGCTTAATGGATTACGACCTGGGCTAGGTCGATCTGAAGGAGTAAACTTTGCAGCCCCGTCGAAAATCCCTTCGGGCCGAAAGTGTTCCCTATGTCTTGGGAACAATCTGCTATCTATGTGTCCGGTCCGGACACAATTGATTTGGAGCGGGAGACGGGATTCGAACCCGCGACATCAACCTTGGCAAGGTTGCACTCTACCAGCTGAGTTACTCCCGCTTAGAGCCTCAACTCACATTCTCGAACGATCCTGTTCCGAAGTCAATTCATCTGATTGCAACGGCTCGATTTACGAATCTTCAGCCTGCCGGGGACCTGTGGATAATACCGACTTACCGCTTCTGTCAAGCTGTTTAAGTGGTTTGCTTTCAGCTATTTACAAGCACCTTAGATTTATCTTTTGCAAATGAAATCCTGTGTTAGACTGAGTCTGCCGAGAACGGAATAGTTACCCCCTTAGACCCAGTCGCTGTCAAATCGCAGCAACTCAGCCTAAAAATCTAATACGGGCGATTTTCCACAGAAGTGGAAATGATGTGGGAAATTTCTGCGCTCTCGTTTATGTGGGGAGGAGTAAGCATCATTGGTAGATCCGTGGGAACAGATCAAAGGTTGGCTGGCTGTCAAGCTCAGTCAAGGGGCATACCAGAACTGGATTTCTCAAACTACTTTGGCCTCCTTACACGACGGCGAGCTTACTATCCGAGTACCGAATGAGGCCACCGAGAGCTGGATTCGCCAGGAATACGCTTCCCTCCTCCGATCTGCCGTCCAGGAATTACGGCTTCCGGTTCGTCACATCCACTATGAAATAACCAGCACGTTCAAGGCCGCTGCTGCTGCCGGAAGCAGCAGCGGTTTTCAACTGCCAGCTGTGAGCTCTGTCAACCATCACCACGCGAATGCCGCCGAGCCGCTTTTCGAAAGTACAGCGGCCTGGCTGAACCCCCGCTTGACTTTCGACACCTATGTAGTGGGATCCTCGAATCAGCTGGCGCACGCCGCGGCTCAAGCCGTGGCGAAAATGCCGTCTCGCAGCTACAATCCCTTGTTTATTTATGGCGGAGTCGGCATCGGGAAAACCCATCTGATGCACGCCATCGGCCGAAGTCTGCTCGATAACTACGGCGGCCTCAACGTGGTTTACACATCCAGCGAGCGTTTTATGAACGAGATGATCTCGTCGATCAAGCTCGATCGCATGTCGCTCTTCCATCGCCACTACCGGTCCGCCGATGTCCTTCTTATCGACGATATCCACATCATCGCCGGCAAGGAGCGCACGCAGGAAGAGTTCTTCCACACGTTCAACGAGCTCTATGACCACTGCAAACAGATCGTGATTTCGAGCGATTCTGTCCCAAATCAGCTATCGGGCTTGGTCGAGCGCCTCCGATCCCGCTTCGAATGGGGATTGATGGTCGATGTTCAACCTCCGGACCTTGAAACCAAAATGGCAATCCTCGATAAACGAGCAGAGGCAGAGGGCGTGGCGCTTCCGCAGGATGTACGCATCTTTATTGCCACTAAAACAAAATCCAATGTTCGCGAGCTCGAAGGCGCTCTCACTCGCTTGATTGCTATCTCTTCCGTGACGGGGCAGCCCATCACGCTCCCGATGGCTCAGCAGACGCTTAAGCACCTGAACGGTAATCCGGATCGCCGGATCTCCGTAGAGTCCATCCTGCGAGCTGTGGGCGAACGCTTCTCGCTTCAGCCCGCACAACTCAAGATGAAGAGCAACACCCGTCAGATCGCCTATCCGCGTCAAATTGCCATGTATCTGGTCAAGGAATTGACCCATGCTTCCTTGCCCGAAATCGGCCGCTACTTCGGCGGAAAACATCACACGACGGTTCTTCACTCCGTCCACAAGATAGAAGAGCTCCGTCAGCGCGACGAGGATCTCAACAGCCTTATTCAGAGGCTAATGGACTCACTCCAATAAAGTTAAAGGCAACTTCCACATGTACCCCTGCGAGAACGCTGTGCGAGCCTGTTCAAGATTCGGCGGACGTCTGTTCTCCCTCTGCGCACCACCCCGTCTTCCACAAGCCCGAATAGACAAAAGCGTGTTTTCTTGCTACAATTTAGAAGGAATTCAACATTTCCACAGCTCCTACTAAACCGGTTCTTTTTAGTACATGTCTATTACGTGCTAGGAACACTAAGTAAGTGAATTTAGGCTAAGGACCCTTTTCAAAAAGAACCCCAATGGAATTCTCGGTCAGCAAGTCGGATCTGGTACGTGAACTCGGGCTTACCCAGGGAGTTGTGGAAAAGAAAAACCACGATCCCGATCCTATCGAATATCCTCGTCGAAACGGACGGAGACCAAATTTGGCTCACGGCCACCGACCTCGAGCTTGGCATTCGCTGCTCCTGCCCGGCGCGCATCCGGAAAGAAGGCGCAGGCACCATCCCGGCTCGTAAACTCCTCGACTATGTCAGGCTACTGCCGGACGCCGATGTCCAGGTAAAGCTCGGAGACAATCAGTGGGCAAGTTTTGTTTGTGGCCGCTCGCGGACTCGCATCGCGGGCATGTCGCGCGAAAGCTTTCCGGAGTTGCCGCAAATGGCGGATGTGCTCGCGCATCTCCCGCTCAGCACCCTTTCGCAGATGATCTCCGGGACAATATTTGCGATCTCGGCCGAGGAATCGCGCTTCACGCTCAATGGCGCTCTTCTCATGCTGAGTGAAAAGGGTTTGGTGATGGTTGCCACCGACGGTCACCGGTTGGCGCTTATCGAAAAGAAGATCGCTCTCCCCGATCTCGCTGCACCGTTTCGGGCTCTCTTGCCCAGGAAGGCAATGAGCGAAATCCAGAAATTGGCAAACGACGATAGCGGCAAGCAGATCGAGTTTTCTGGAAACGATAATCATCTATTCTTCCGGATCGACAAGCGTCTCCTGCTGAGCCGCAAGTTGACGGGTAACTTCCCTGACTACGAGCGTGTGCTTCCGAAAGAGCATCCGCATACGCTGGTCTTGCAGCGGGATGAGTTGCGGTCGGCGATTGAGCGTGTGGCTCAGTTTGCCGACGAGCGTTCGCGCGCCATCCGTCTGCAGGTTGTAAAGGGTGAATTGAAAGTGCATTCCTCGATTTCCGAAACGGGAGAAAGCGAGGAGACGATTCCGGTCGAATACGACGGCTCCGACGTCGAGATAGGATTCAATGCTCAATATCTTCTCGAATTTCTGCGTTCCGTGGAGGGCAGCGAAGTGGAATTTCGATTCAAGGATTCCAACAGCGCCGGAGAGTTGCGGCCGCATGCCGGCGCGCCGGATACGGTATACCGCTATGTTGTGATGCCGATGCGCATCTGAAGATTGCATTCAAAATTTTAGTGATGAAGGAAGGTCGAGCGGCAAGGGAGAAGAATTTAGCTTGTCGTACGAAGTGCTGAAAAGTATGGCTACAGTGGTTCCAAACGATATCTACGATTCCACAAGTATCAAGATCCTCGAAGGTTTAGAGGCTGTGCGGCTCCGTCCGGCCATGTACATTGGATCCACTGGTGAGATGGGTTTGCATCACCTCGTCTATGAGGTGGTCGATAACTCCGTAGACGAAGCATTAGCCGGCTACTGTACCGAGATCGGCGTCACCATCCACATCGACAATTCGCTTACGGTCGTTGATAACGGTCGTGGTATCCCCGTAGACATTCACGCAGAGGAAGGTGTCTCCGCGGCTCAGGTCGTGTTAACCAAGCTGCATGCAGGTGGCAAGTTCGATTCCAACACATACAAAGTCTCGGGCGGATTGCATGGTGTCGGCGTAAGCTGCGTGAATGCTCTTGCCGAGACGCTGCATCTCGAAGTGTGGCGCAACAAGGCGGCGTGGGAGCAGGACTACGAACGCGGTGTGCCGAAAGGTCCACTTGTACAGACCGGTAAATCCAGCAAGACCGGAACCAAAATCACTTTCAAAGCCGATCCGACCATCATGGATGCGACGGAGTTCAATTTCGATACTCTGGCCGTCCGGCTTCGCCAACTGGCGTTCCTCAACAAAGGCCTCAAGATCGTGCTCACCGATGAGCGTGGTGAAAACATCCGCTCGGAAGAATTCTTCTACAGCGGTGGAACCGCCGAGTTCATCAAACACCTGAATCGTGGCAAGGCGGTGCTCCATGAGAAGCCGATCCACTTCGAGGGCGACCGCGATCTTCCGAATGGCGGAAAAATAACCATCGAAGTGTCCCTGCAGTACAACGACTCCTACTCCGAAAGCATCTTTAGTTTTGCAAATAACATCAACACCGTCGATGGTGGAAGTCACCTGAGTGGGTTTCGCAGTGCATTGACCCGCACCATCAATGCCGCCGCTCAATCGACCGGCCTGATCAAAGATGCCAAGGACAACCTCACGGGCGATGACGTCCGCGAAGGTTTGACCGCCGTCGTCAGTGTCAAACTGCCTCAGCCGCAGTTTGAAGGACAGACAAAAGGCAAGCTGAACTCGGATATTCAGGGCTATGTTGTCCAGCTGGTTAACGAGCGGCTGGGGGAGTTCTTCGACAAGAACCCGGCTGTGGCGAAAAAAATCATCGGTAAGGCTATCGATGCCTCGCGGGCGCGTGAAGCAGCGCGAAAAGCGCGCGATTTAACCCGTCGCAAAGGGGCGCTCGATTCCGGTGGTCTTCCGGGCAAGCTGGCCGATTGCCAGGAGCGTGACCCAGACCGCTGCGAACTCTTCTTAGTCGAAGGCGAGTCGGCCGGCGGAACTGCCAAGTCGGGACGCGATCGCCGCTACCAAGCCATCTTGCCGTTAAAGGGCAAGATCCTGAACGTCGAAAAAGCGCGCTACGACAAAATGCTCGGGCATGAGGAAATCCGAGCCATGATCACCGCGATCGGAACGGGCATCGGTAAGGGTGACGATTTCGAACTGGCAAAGCTTCGCTACGGCAAGATCATCATCATGACCGATGCCGATGTCGATGGCTCGCATATCCGCACCCTGCTGCTCACGTTCTTCTTCCGCCACATGCAGGAACTGATTACGCGCGGAAAAGTCTTTGTGGCCCAGCCTCCTCTGTATCGGATCAAGAAAGGTAAGAGCGAGAAATACATCAAGGACGATAAAGAGTTCACGCGTGAAATTCTCAGGCGTGCGACCGAAAATCTAACTGTCGAAATAGGCGCAGCTCCCGAAGGCGAGCGCCCTAAGATCGACGGTGCGGAACTCCGGAACTTTCTGATGTCGCTCGATGAGCTCGAACAAATCGGCCGCAAGCTCGAGCGTCGTGTTCGCGATTCACGCGTGGTCGATGTGCTGGCCGACGTGACGCTGCCGATCGACACTAAAGCTGATTTGCAAAATCAGGAAAATGTGAACGTATTGGCAGCTCGCCTGCGTGAAGTCAAGCTAGACGTCGTCATCGAGCGTGAAGAAGAGCATTCGGCGTGGATGGTGGGGTATCGCGATCCGACAAACGCCATTCGCATGATCAACACCGAGTTTCTTTCCATGCCTGAGTTCCGTCGGGTTCGTGCCTTGGTCAAGCAGGTGGCTCGTTGGAACACGCCTCCATTCACGTTGCTGAAGGATACCCGGCGGGATACGATACTGAATTGGCGCGATTTGCTGAATACGGTAAAAACCGAGGGTACCCGCGAAGTCAACATACAGCGCTACAAAGGCCTCGGCGAGATGAATGCGGAGCAGCTCTGGTCGACCACCATGAACGCCGAAACGCGCACACTACTTCGGGTTGACTTGCAGGATGTTGCCGAGACCGAGCCGATCTTTTCGACCCTGATGGGCGAGGACGTCGAGAGCCGCCGTAAGTTCATCGAAGACAACGCACTCGACGTTCGAAATCTCGACGTCTAACAGCGTATTGATTCGTGGTCGCTACTGTCCGGGTTAATCGCAAGGCTGTCGATCGAGTTGAGTCGGGACACCCCTGGATTTTTTCGAGCGACCTGATTGATCGCGGGACCGCCGAGCCTGGCGACGCAGTCCGGGTAGTCGATCCGAAAGGCCGGACTCTCGGCACGGCTCACTACAGCTCTACTTCGCAGATCACTCTGCGGATGTTGAGCTCGCGTGTCGAGCCGATCGACAGAGGTTTTTTGTTTCGTCGGTTCGCTTTGGCGCATCAGTACCGGCAGCGCTTCGTAAAGAATTCATCCGCCTACCGTCTGGTGCACGCCGAGGGAGATCTTCTTCCGGGTCTGATTGTCGACCGTTACGGGGACTGGCTGGCAGTCCAGTTACTCGATCAAGGGATGGACCGGCTCAGGCCCGAGATTGTGGCCGCGCTGGTCGAACTGCTGAGTCCCAAAGGCATCGTGGCCAGAAACGATGTCGCGACCCGAGCCAAGGAAAATCTTCCGCAAGAAATTTCGATCCTGGCCGGTGAAGTGCCCGAACGCGTCGACATCGAGATGAACGGCCTGACTTTGTTTGCGGATTTAATGGGCGGTCAGAAGACCGGAGTCTTTCTCGATCAGCGCGAAAACTACTTGGCCGTTCGGCAATACGGTCGAGGCCGTGCGCTCGACTGCTTTACTGCAACGGGCGGCTTTGCGTTGCATCTGGCATCGGCGTGCGACTCTGTGGAAGCGGTCGATAGCTCTGCCGCTGCCTTGGCAATGGTGCAGGCAAATGCGGAACGAAATGCAATAGCCAATGTGTCCGTGCACCAGGCCAATGTGTTGGAGTATTTGCCCAGCCTGGTAAGTGCCCGGCGTGAGTTTGACATCGTGGTCGTCGATCCGCCGGCCTTCACCAAATCGCGGTCTGCCTTGGAAGGTGCGGCGCGGGGGTATAAGGAGATAAACCTCCGGGCTTTGCGGCTCTTGAAGACAGGTGGAATTCTGGTGAGCTGCTCGTGCTCCCATCACATGACGGAAGCGCATCTTCTCGAAACGATCGCGGCGGCGGCGCTCGATTGTGGAAAAACGTTGCGAGTGCTGGAACGTCGCACTCAATCGCAGGATCACCCCATCTTGCTGACTGTTCCCGAAACGCACTATCTGAAGTGCTTAATTCTGGAGGTACTCTAGGAGCTTGTTGAAAAACGCGGATTGTTGGTTATCCGCTGACGCGGATTCAATAACTTATGAGCCGCGTTTTTCTGTAAACCGGAGTTTGTCAACAAACTCCTAGAGCACGACTCGGCTATCGCCCTCGCGTTTTGTTACGCGTTGATGGTCCAGGTACTCGAGAAGCGGGATGGCGTACTTGCGTGAAATTTGGGTCCACTCTTTGAACTCCGGTACTGAAAACCGCCGGCCTTTATGCACTGCCAGCGAATTGCGTATGTGCGCAACGACTTCGGCGTGAAAAACCAAGTCGTTCGAAACGCGAATCAGCCTCCCGGTTTTGATCAGTGTCTCAAGTAACGATCTTGCGGTTTTCGGATCGCTTGCCGCCACGCGTAAAACGTCGGCCGGAGATTGTGGCTGATATCCAGCGTTACGAAATTCCTGTTCGATACGAGAGAGAGCTAAAGCTTGTTGATTGGTGACCTGTGGCTTATGGGTCGAAAGTGCAACGATATCGCCAGCGATGCGAATGGCAGGAAAGTTGGAAAGCACAAAGTGAGCAAGAGGCGCTTCTAAGCCGAGCCGAGCTTGGGCGATAGGAGCGCCTTCGAGCGAAGCATGCTGGTTGTGAAACGTCTTCAGCCACTCTATAACCAGCTCGCGGCGGTGCCCGAGCCAGGCACGGCTGACGATTCGTCCAGCAGCGTCGACGCTCAATAATTTGGATGTATGCGCGAGCGCAGCTTTGATTTCATCGACCGTTTTGCCGGTGAGGCGAACGAGTTCTTTGACTGTTCTTCCTTTATCTTTTTCCTCGACCAGTAGCTCCAAACGCACCCCGAAATCGGCGTCCAGGAAGCGTTCGAGGCGACCGACAGCCTTCGCGCGATTGAGGCGCTTGGGCGGGAACGGATCCAGCACGGTACCGCCGCCTATGGTTTGTGAGGGAGAGGGACGCCGAAGAACGAAGTGATCGTCCGGGAGTGCAACGACCGGCTCCGCCAGATTCAGCTGTACGAACGAGCGGCGGGCATTTGGCTCTGTAGAGAGGATCTTCACCCGGGCCGGGACTTCGGATGTACCGATGTGCAGGAGGAAGTCTTCCCGCCCGTCGGGAAGTTCGGAAGCGGCAAGCCAAGCGACAGCGGCTTGGATGTTTGCGGTCAGCTCGATCGAATCCGGACAAGTTAGAACAAAGCCGCGTTGTATCTCCGAATGGCCGATACCGCTGAGATTGACCGCCGTGCGCTGTCCGGCCTTCGCGACCGTTACGGGTCCGCCGTGTACTTGCAGCCCGCGAATGCGCGCGTTGATATGGCCGGGCAGCAGAGCAACGGTATCACCCACGCGCAGACTGCCTCGGGACAGCGTGCCCGTTACAACAGTGCCGAAGCCTTTCAGAGCGAAGCTGCGGTCTATAGGCAGCCGTGGGATGAAGCCGGTTACGTTTGCTTTCTTGCACTCCAGGTGTTCGAGGGCTTTTTGAAGTTGAGGCAGCCCTTCGCGAGTAACCGCGCTCATTTCAATAACGGGAGCGTTCGAGAGAAAGGAGCCCGACCGCAGGCGATCGATGGCATCGTGGGCCGCAGCGAGTTGTTCCGGAGCGGCTAGATCGATCTTGGTAAGAACGATGATGCCGCGCTTGATTCCAAGCAGACGGCAGATATCGAAGTGCTCGACTGTTTGCGGCTTGACGCCTTCGTCCGCGGCCACGATGAGAACCACCGCCTCGATGCCTGCGGCCCCGGCAAGCATGTTTCTGATAAAGCGTTCATGACCGGGAACGTCGACAAAGCTTATGAGCCGGCCACTTGGCAGCGTGAGATGAGCGAAGCCTAAATCGATCGAGATGCCGCGGCGTTTCTCTTCGGCCAGACGGTCCGTGTCGATGCCGGTAAGGGCGTGGACAAGCGATGTTTTGCCGTGATCGATATGGCCCGCGGTGCCGACGACAATCCCTTGAGGGGCTTCCGTAATACTATCTGACATGCAGGCGAACTGATCCTATCGTCGCATTCGAGGAGCGAAGACACGCAGACTAGTACAGCCCGGTTAGACGAGCTTCGACGCCGGCATGCTCGGGCAGAAGAAGGAGGCGGTGTCGAACGCAAGGAGCGGCAGCACGCCGAAGGAAAATTGTCGGCGCGCGAGCGGATCGAGTTGCTGCTGGACGAGGGAACGTTCGAAGAACTCGATAAACTCGTGCGCCATCGTTCGCACAACTTCGGCATGCAGAACAACTTGATAGATGGGGATGGCTTCATCACGGGGTATGGGTCGATCCATGGACGGCAGGTCTTCGTTTTTGCACAGGATTTCACGGTGTTCGGCGGATCGCTGTCAGAGGCCAATGCCGAAAAGATTGTGAAGGTGATGGACCTGGCCCTCAAGACGGGCGCGCCGATCATCGGGCTGAACGACTCCGGCGGAGCGCGCATACAAGAGGGCGTGGATTCGCTCGCAGGCTATGCCGAGATCTTTCTGCGAAATACGCTTGCGAGCGGAGTGATTCCACAGATCTCGGCCATCATGGGACCCTGCGCGGGCGGCGCAGTGTATTCGCCGGCGTTGACGGATTTCGTGTTTATGGTCGACCGCACGAGCCATATGTTCGTGACCGGACCGGACGTGATCAAAACGGTGACGCACGAGGACGTATCGAAGGAAGATCTCGGTGGAGCGCACACGCATAACGCGACTAGTGGCGTGGCGCACTTTCTTGCCGCGGACGATGAGGACTGCCTGCAGCGGCTGCGCGAGCTGCTGACCTTTCTTCCTCAAAACAATCTCGACGGGGTGCCGCGCGTTCCGACAGACGATCCTGACGATCGCGCCGACCCTGAACTCGATACGCTGATCCCCGCGGAATCGAACAAGCCTTACGACATCAAGGACGTGATCGGGCGTGTGATCGATGACGCTAATTTCTTCGAGATCGCGCAGCACTTCGCGCCTAACATCGTGATCGGATTCGGCAGAATGGCCGGTGAGACGGTTGGGGTTGTGGCAAATCAGCCTGCGCATCTGGCTGGCTGTCTCGACATAGATTCATCGACTAAAGGCGCGCGCTTCGTTCGTTTCTGCGATGCGTTTGGGATCCCAATCCTGACGTTCGAGGATGTTCCGGGATTTCTGCCGGGGACGGCGCAAGAGTTCGGCGGGATCATACGCCATGGTGCGAAGCTGCTTTACGCGTATGCCGAGGCAACAGTGCCTAAGATCACGGTGATCACGCGCAAGGCGTACGGCGGAGCTTACTGCGTGATGGGCTCGAAGCATCTCCGCACGGATATCAACTTTGCGTACCCGACGGCGGAGATCGCGGTAATGGGTCCGGAGGGCGCCGTGAATATCCTGTACCGGCGCGAGTTGGCCGAGGCGCCGAATCCGGAGGAGAGCCGGCAAGAAAAGATCGAAGAGTATAGGAACCGATTCGCTAATCCGTTCGTGGCTGCCGAACGCGGCTATGTAGACGACGTAATCGATCCGCGCGAGACACGCAAGCAGGTGATCCTGGCGCTGCGGATGCTCGCCAACAAAACCGATACGATGCCGCGCAAAAAGCACGGCAACATACCACTTTAGAATTACGTTGGGAGGAAGGCGAATGACATACGTACCGAATACGCAGCGCTACGAGGGGGCGGAGTTTCGGCGATGCGGCCGATCCGGATTGGTTTTACCGCCCATCTCGCTTGGGCTTTGGCAGAACTTCGGAGGCGAGGATGTGTTCGAGACGGGCCGTGCGACGATCCGGCGGGCATTCGATCGCGGAGTGACGCACTTCGATCTGGCGAACAATTACGGACCGCCCTACGGGTCGGCGGAAGAGAACTTCGGCGAGATTCTGCGGAAGGACTTTCGGGGTCTGCGGGATGAGCTGATCATTTCGTCGAAGGCGGGTTGGGATATGTGGCCTGGTCCGTACGGCATTGGTGGTTCGCGCAAGTATCTAATCGCTTCGCTCGACCAAAGCTTGAAGCGGCTGGGACTTGACTATGTTGACATTTTCTACTCTCACAGGCCGACACACGACGTGCCGCTGGAAGAGACGATGGGTGCGCTCGCGCATATCGTTCGGCAGGGCAAGGCGCTTTATGTGGGCATCTCGTCGTACTCAGCCGAGCGGACACGGGCAGCCGAGAAGATTTTGCATTCGGAGGGTGTGCCGCTGTCAATTCATCAGCCCTCGTATTCGATGCTGAACCGCTGGGTCGAGAATGGGTTACTCGACACGCTTGCCGAACTCGGCGTGGGCTGTATTGCGTTTTCGCCGCTGGCGCAAGGACTGTTGACAAACAAGTATTTGAACGGCGTCCCGCAAGGTTCGCGCGCCGGACAGAACGGAAGTTTCAGCAAGAAGTTCCTGACGGAAGATAATCTCCGCCGTGTCCGAGCCCTCAACGAAATCGCGGCCTCCCGTGGTCAGAGTCTCGCGCAAATGGCGATTGCCTGGGTGTTGCGGGATCGGCGCGTGACTTCGGCGCTCATTGGAGCTCGGAATGCGGCGCAGTTGGATGATTCTTTGGATGCGTTGAAGAAGCTTGAGTTTTCGGAGGAGGAATTGAGGCAAATCGACGAGCATGCTACCGAAGGCGGCATTGATTTGTGGCGGAGTGTCTCGGCGGGGTAGGGCGAAGGATTGCTGCGCTAAGCAAGGCGTAATCTTCACCTGACGCTGGACGTGGTGTTCGCGGGTGCGAGCGGTTGGAACTCCGGCACGCCCATCTGCCACAGAAGGAAGCTGAACTCGTCGGCCACTTCGAGTTCGTGCTGTGTTTTGGTCGAGCCTACGCCGTGCCCGGCATCGTAATCTACGCGCAGGAGCACGGGCTTGTTGCTGGAGGTGGCGGCCTGCAGACGGGCGGCCATTTTGCCGGGCTGCCAGGCGACAACGCGCGGATCGTTGAATCCGGTCGTGACCAGCACGGCCGGATATGGCGTTCCGTCCTTCACGTGATGATAGGCGCTCATCTTGAGACAGGCCGTCGAAACCATCCTGGTTTTTAACGGTGCCGAACTCGATGATATTAGGCGGCCCGTTTGGTGAAAGCTCCATCCGAACCATGTCGGATGCCGGCACGGCATCGATCGCGGCGACAAACAAATCGGGCCGTTCGGTAATGGAGCGGCCGATCGTGATGCCGCCCGCGCTGCCGCTGAAGACGCCGAGCCTTTGCGGTGACGTGTACTTCTGGTCGATCAAATACTGTGCGCAGGCGATGAAATCCTTCCATGTGTTCTCCTTCGTAAGACCCTTGCCGGCAAGGTGCCAATCCTCTCCGTATTCGCCTCCGCCGCGAATATGGGCGACGGCATAGATGCCCCCTCGCTCCAGCCAAGCCTGCCTCAAGGGATCGAAATTAGGATCGATGCTAATGCCGTACGCTCCGTAGCCCATCATGAGTGTGGGATTTCGGCCATCCCCAGCTAAACCTCCTTTGGAGATGATGGTGAGCGGGACCAGCGTTCCGTCGTGACTTTTTACGCGGACATCGGAGACCTGAAGGCCGGACATAACGGCTGTAATTTCCGGCTGCAGGTGCGTGTCGATCGTGCTCCGGGATGCCGGGTCGTACAAGTAAGGCGTGTCCTGTTGAATCCAGCTCGATATGACGACGATCGCTCCGGGAACTTGAACGTCAGTTTGTATCTGCCACACGCTAGTCGCTTCGGGTTGAGGAACGGCGCTGATCTGGTTGGTTGCGTATTCCAGGCGCATCACTTTGCCCGATCCCGCATCCGCGGTACGCACGTAAAGGGCATCAGAGGCCGCCCCTGTGTTCTCGATCACCGATGCCCCTTGCGGTATCAGAACCTTTGCGTTTTGGAAGTTAGAATCGGAAAGTTTAGCGATCAACAACTGGCGGCGGGAGGCGTTGCGCTGTGAGACGGTGTATAAGTCATCTCCATGGACCGAGAAGTCGACCACCCCGTCGTCGAGGTCGAGAACCTTGGTCCAGCCCCTTTGTGTTCCCCACGAGGCAATCGGTTGCTTGTAGATGATCCTGGTCTTCTGAGCTCCGGGATAGAAGACGCCAAGCGCATAGTGGCTTCCAGGGGTCAACACGGTAAAAGGGGTATCGGTCGGCTTCGGCATCCACGCCGGGAACCCCTGCCCCAAACAGCACTGTGTCCTTGCTCGGGATCGCGACCCAAAAGGTGAAGATAGACATGGCTGTTCAAATATTTCTCCACAGGCTTTGCGTCCGGCGGCGATCTTTCGCAGGCGATTGTATGAGAATGATTTGCTGTCCTCGGCCCAGGAGACTTCGCCGAAGTTGCAGCGATCGATTGTGTCAGCGAAGGAGCTTGCCGGACTGCGCGTCGACGATGTGCAGCACGGCTTCTTCGGAACCCGCCGGCGACATGCCGAAAGCAACGAGTCGTCCATCGCGCGATGGCTCCCACCAGTTTAGTGCCATGTGCCCGGTCGCGCTCTTGACGATACTTTTCGGGATCGATAAGCATTCGCTCGGCCCCTGCAAATCCATCGCGTACGTAAAGCTTGAAGATGTTCTCGCTCGCTAGTCGTTTCTCGTAGTAGATTCGATCTCCCGGGAAGCGTCGAACATTGTGGACGCGAGCGGGTGTCCTCGCATCTAGTTCCTGTATACGTGCGAGTAGCGCTTTGCGCCCGGGTATGGCGCCGAGTGTAGCGTCTGTATATGCCGCTTGCGCTTTGAACCAGGCGGTTACTTCAGGATCGTCGAGCTTCTCCATGTAACGATATGGATCCTGCACCTTCGTCCCGTAGTATTCGTCGACCACATTACGCACCGGAGGTGAGGGAGGTTTTTGGGCCTGTGCGGCGGGGAGGATGAGAGACACCAGAACGGTGAGTGCGAGGAGCAGTCTAGGCATGGTGCTGCTGATTATATGCGTTTTTGCGGTTACGCAGTGCAGACTAGAAGGCCGAGTCGGAAAGAAGCCGGACTCTTTTCCGCCGAATGTAAACAGCCGCTACCAAGAGCCAGACCTACTCCGGAAAGCATGAGCGGACTGGGTTCCGGAACGACCGGGCCCACCAATGCGAAACCCGGATACGGTCCGTCATGGGAACTGTCGGCCCCGGCGTAGTTCGGATTGTCTAAAGAGAAGACCGTTTGATTTGTAGCAGCGTTGAAAACGAAGTCACTGGTTACCGTCCATTCAGGGTCGTAACCAAACAGTGCGTGCTGGCCCTGAACTTCGTGACTGCTATCGACGAACGGAGAAGACCAGTCCCCGGGCATGGAGACCGTAGTACGCCAGCCAATTCCGGAATGAAAATGGGCGCTGTTGCGCACCTTCCGGGGCAATGTATTCGAGGATACGGCGGCTCGAAATTGAGGAAGTGAACTCAAAGAGACTACCCTCAGCGCCAATAACCGCCGGTACCCACCCACCGCCAATCTCGAAATCGCCAAACGTTCCCGCTCCATTTGCGGAGACGTGAACAATTGCTTCTTGAGTGCCGGCCGGCAGCGTCGTTTGGTTGATTGTGACCGCACCCGTTGAAAAGAACGTCAACCCCCGGTTATTCGGAGCAAAGAGCAGGTCGAAGTCCATACTTCCGGAAGATCCAGGAGCAACGGTTATCGTCGTGGTGTTTGACCAGTTTGCGTCTGCGAATGCAGGATCCGTGAAGTGGAGTTGGGTGTTGAAATCGACGTTCGTGTAGATCACATCACCATTGAGAAGGGGCACCGAAATCGTGCAGAGCAGGACAGCTACTGCAGAAAGAGAAGGTTTCATCGAACACCTCGCTAGGGCGGACTTGGTTCTACGACAGGCGGCAGCGTCTTCGCTCCCACCGTGATGATTTTAGCCGGATGAGAGTCGGAGAGTCTTTAAGAAAGTCTTAAGATTCAGATCTAGGTTTCAGACCGTGAGAGTATGCTCAGGAGGAACACTCGCTATGCCGGGCCTCTCGGCCGATTCTGCCCTCGCCTTCGGTCGCTTCCGATTGCAACTACGGCCGCTCGTACTCTCAATTGGCAGGGAACGGCTCGAACTCGCGCCTAAGGCACTGCAAATTCTAGCTGTTCTTATCCAAAGGGCCGGACAAGTGGTATCGAAAGATGATTTGCTCGAGATCGTCTGGCCCGATTCAGTCGTCGAAGAGGGTAATCTCGCGGTGCATATCTCCGGGTTGCGTAAATGCCTGCTTCGCAACGGTGGAGGCTCTTACATTGAGACCGTCACCAAAGTAGGATACGTGTTCACGGCGTCCGTCCGGTTCATAGAAGACGCCAGAGATCTGCCCGATGCAAGCGCACCTGTGCACAGAATCGCGACACACTATCTTAAGCAGCGGACGCTTATAGGCTGGCGCGCGGCGATGCGGATCCTGAAGAAAAAGCTTGGCGAATCTCCCTGCGACTCACGCGCCCAAGTGCTACTCGCGGAAGCCCACTACCTGGCGTTTGAACTTGGCGTAACCCCTATCGACCTTGCTACAGACCAAGCTCTTGCGCTTTTGGATACTGCTGCAGAGATTAGTCCGGACGATGCTCAAAATTGGCTCGTTCGCGCGAAATTCAAGGAAAGCTCAGGCTGGCGCTGGGACGAAGCGGAAGCCGACTACTCGTACGCCTTGGAGCTGGATCCGGGCTGTGCTGCCGCGCACGGCCTGCTCGGTCGCCATCTGTGCCGACGAGGGGCTTTCTCACGCAGCAACGAGCATTTTGATCGGGCACTCCAACTGGATCCTCTGTGTCCGGAAATCCGAAAGTTCCACGCTGATTCGCTTTGGCTTGCGGGTCGCTTCGAGGAGACAATCCGTGCAGCACAAGATGGCCTTCTACTGCATCCCAACTGCTGGTTTCTTCAACTGCCGTATGCCAGAGCACAATTGGCGCTCTCAAATTATTCCAAGGCTCTCAAATACCATCGACGCGCCATGCTGCAGAATCCAGGTCAGAGATTAACGATCCTGGGAGAAATGGCCTATGCTCACGCAACCGCCGGGATGACGGATAGAGCAGTTAGGCTTTTGAAGCGGCTTCGGGAGGCGATGACTGGACCATGTTATGTCTCGCCGATTGCAGTTTCCAGAGTATTCCTCGCACTCGGCGACGAACACCGAGCAGTTGAGGCCGTGGAACAAGCATGCGCACTCAGAGACATGTTTGTTCCATGGATTAAGCTCGATCCCAGACTTGACCGATTGCGGCCGAACACACGGTTCCGTGATCTCGTAAGCGCTGTAGCGCTATAGAGGCGATTCACTTAGAGAAGATACTTCTTGTAGTAGCCTGCGGCCGTTTGGTAACCCAGGTTCAAGTAGAACGGTCCCGATCTCGCCGTTGCTAGCGAGACCAGGACGCAGCCTAATTCGGTTGCCCATTGCTCACACGCCTCAAGCAAAGCCGTCCCAATTCCTTTCCGCCGAAATGCCTCGCTCACAAAAATCTCATCCACCCAAGCCGTTTGGCCGCCGGCGTAAAACGCTGGATGGGAGTAAGCGGAGATGTAGCCGACCAGCACGTCGTCGATCTCGGCTAAACCGATGTAAGAAGCGGGATCAGGAAGTCTGGCGCGGTAACAATCTGAGAATGCCCTCCGGGATGGAGGTGTGGGAGTCGGGAACTGCCGGACTAAATCGAACATGCGTTCTTCGTCGTGGTCGAGTGCGCGCCGCATTTTCACCATTCGATCGAAGCTAACAATCGCAAGCTTACTAAAACAGATTTGTACGGGCGTAAAGTTTTGTCGTGAGTGTTCAGGCGCTTAAATTATGTGGCCGATGCGCGATGTCAGAGTCTGACTCAGATGGCGATTGCTGGGTGCTGCGAGACCGCGGGCGACGCCCGGCGTTGCTTGGGACGAGTTGAGGCAGATCGACCGGCATGCGACCGAAGGCGGCATCGATTTGTGGCGGAGTGTTTCGGCGGAGTAGGGTGGTTTTGCGGTCGGGAACGGTTTGCGATGCGGCCTGTGGCCCGTTATTGCAAAGGCTGATATTCTGCGCGCTTGTTTGCTTGATTCGCCCAAGCCCAGTTCCCGGCCGCAAGCAGCGCAGTAATACTCATTAATCCAAGCTGTCCTAGTTCCAGTTGGGTGAGCAGAGTGAGAGAAATACCGATGCCGGCGATGGCAAGCGCAGGCCCGAAGGGTATGCGGAATGCCGTCGCGAGACGGTCGCGAACGCCGCAAACGAATCAGCGCCGCGCAGCCGACCGCGTAGAAGATCGTCAACGAGCCCGCCGTCAAAGCAATGGCCCAGAGAAAAGTTCCGGTCAGGGCAAGAACCAGCACCGCAGCACCGTAAAGAAGAATTCCGATCGATGGCGTTCGAAATCGCGGATGCAACCGGCCCAATAGCGCCGGGCAGTCACCGTGCTCCGCAAGCGCGACGGGGAATCGGGGTCCGTTCAAAAATGCTCCCGACAACCAACCGTAAGTTGACAGCATCACGGCGACAGCGACGAACGATCCGGCGCCGTTTCCAAGCAGGGCAGACATCATTTCTACTACCGGGCGATCCGCCGAACTTATTCCAATGGTCCGAAGCATCACGAACTGAAACAATGTGTAAACGAATGCGCAGATCAGCAGACCCGTAATCAGCCCGAACGGAATAGTTCGGCGCGGTTGTTCCACCTCGCCGCTGGGCGCGAGCGCGTCTTCCCAGCCGCTGAAAGCGTAGAACAGAATGAGTAGAAGTTTCGGCCAGGTGCCGGAAGATTGCGCGTAGACCTGCGCCCCGATATGGCGCGTCATCACCGGCCAGAACAAGCCCACTCCGATCGCAAGCAATAAGGGCAAGATCTTTGCAACCGTAAATAGAACGCTCAAGTTGACGCCCTGTCGTACGCCAATGTAGTTCGCTGCGGTCGGGACTGCAACCAGCAGCACCAATGTTGCGACGCGCCACCATCCATGTGCTGCCTCAGGTGCGAACTGGGCCAGATATGTCAAAAACAGATTCGCATTTGCCGCGCCACCGCCTACAATGGCCAGTAACCAGAACCATCCAACCTGCAAGCCAACGAATCTGCCGAAGGCCGTTCTCGCATAGAGATACAACCCACCCGCTTCAGAGAATTGGGATGCGACTTCGGCAATGGGAAGAATGATCACGCTCATCAAAAGACCCGCCACCAGCATGGCCAACGGGCTCATGTTGCCAACCATTCGAATCGCCTCGGAAGGCACGCCAAAAATCGCGCTTCCGATGATGCAGTTGATCACCAACGCTGTCATTTTGCAACGCCCGATGGGTCGTTCATGGCGCATCAATCAGATCAGTCTAACAGCGCCGTGACAATATTAGATACGCCAGCTGTCGCGCAGCTGATCTATGTTTCTGGATCAGATTTTAATTTATCCGATCAAATCTGCACGGGGAATCGCAGTTGCTGAAAGTTCGATAGATAGTAGTGGTCCGGCGGAAGACCGGCGCTGGATGCTCGTCGACTCCGAAGGCTTGTTTCTTTCGCAGCGTAAGCTGCCGCGTATGGCCCTGATTCATCCTCGTTTTGACGCGAGCGATCTTATTGTCACCGCTCCGGGCATGCCGCCGCTGATCATCGGAGAATGGTCCGGCGAAGGAGAGTGGATCTCCGTTACCATCTGGCGCGACCAATTAACCCTGCCGCATCCGAACCAGGTCTATAGCGATTGGTTCAGCAGCTTTCTCGGTAGGACCTGCCGTCTTGTTTACCTGCCCAGTACCGTGACCAGACACGTTGAGCCGCCGTTTGACGCGCCCGAATGGCGGGTTAGCTTGGCCGATGGTTACCCGTTGCTGCTGCTGACGGAAGCGTCTGTCGACTTGTTAAACAGTAAGCTCCTATCGCCAGTAAGTGTCGAACGGTTTAGACCGAATTTGGTGATCTCGGGGACGCCTCCGCACCAGGAAGACCGGTGGCGACGCCTGCGAATCGGTTCCGTTCAACTCGCTATCGTGAAGCCTTGTGCCCGTTGCTCCATCGTGCTTGTCGATCCCGAAACGGCGGCACGCGGAACAGAGCCACTCAGAACTATGGCGGGGTACAGACGACAGACCGGCAAAGTCATGTTCGCGCAGAATGCTCTGGTCGTCACTCCTGGCCATTTGCGTATAAGCACGCCGGTTGAAGTGCTGGAGTCTACGGAATAGGGCGGAATCATTTGAGGACAGCGAAAGTGAACGGGTGCGCACGGTTGCGTCGTGTTTCCTCGCCCAACGTTCAGCCGACTGTGGAAGCGGCCCGGCGCAGGGTTAGAAGCTCGGGCACGTTGAAGACCTGAGTAACTGCCTGCCGCAATTCGGCTGCTATCGCATTGTAGGGATCCAGAAGCGGTTGCAGGGCAGCAGTCGGTACAGTGCGGAACGGCCGCTCTCCGGCGGGCGTTTCGATCAGGCGAATGAAGGCTTCTACCACATCGTCGGGACCGGGCGTTTGGGGCGTGCTACGGGCGCTATCGAATACGGCTTTGACGCGCGCCGCATACTCAGCCGCGCTCCCGTAATCGGCCACACGAGCCTGGTCGGCAGGAGGGAAGAAATGTTCCAAAATGGGCGTTCGATGTATACCCGGTTCCACCAGAACCGAGTCGATCCCGAAAGGATTGAGTTCGAAGCGGTAGGCATCGGCCAGTGCCTCCAAGGCGAACTTACTTGCGGAGTACGCGGCCATGCAGGGAGGCACGATACGGCCCGCGGCGGAGCTCACGTGGATCAGCAATCCGCTGCGTTGACGGCGCATGGCGGGCAGCACCGCGCGGTTTACGCGCACAGGTCCATAGAAGTTCACATCGAACAAGCGCTGAAACTGCGCGATTGTGTACGCTTCGGTTACGCCCAGCGCGCCGATTCCGGCATTATTGATCACTACATCGATATGTCCGACACTGTCGAACACTTGCTGGACGGCTTGCTCTACTGAAGCATCCGAAGTGACGTCGAGATCTAAGACGTGAAGCGGGCTGCGTTCGCGGCTGGCCAGTGATTGGAGAGCTTCGCGATGTGATGCGTTGCGGCCCAAGGATTCGCGCATGGAGGCGAAGACAGTGTATCCGCGCCGAACCATCGTCTCGGCTGCAACTCGTCCGAAGCCCGTGCTCGCGCCGGTGATCAAAACGACAGTGTTCATGGATTTCCCCGTCCGCCAGAATATCAGCGAGCACGCGTCGCGTGATTGCCGAGCAACTAAGCCACCCTGAATTTTCCCGTCCCGAGGCTTTCGTAAATACGTTTGGCGATAGTGTGCGCATCTGCGTCGTCATCGGACACGATATAGGGTAAGGAGTCGGCGAAAAGCGAGTAGAAGTCTCGATAATCAGCGTAGTTTGAGATTTTACCTTCGGAGCGCTGTGACGCACGGGATTCGCAAACGGCCAAACTTGGCAGGAGCACAATGTAGTTCAGCGGCACTTCTTTTAGGATCTTACGGGCCGTTTCCAAAAATTGAGGCGGGATTGAAAAGTCGAGGATAACTTCATACCCTGAGCGGGCCAAAGGGAGTGCGGCGGCTGTCATTGCCCGCATGATGATCCGGAATACTTCTCGGCGATCGCGGCTGTGGGCCTTGGTGATGAATGACCAGAACCTATCGCCTTCGATATAAGAGAGCGGAGCCGGTAGATAAGGCAAGAAGCTCTTGTGCCACCGTCGTTTTACCTGCGCCGATCGGGCCTGAAAGAATGGTAACGCGCATATCGATTATTGAAACAAGTTCGATGAAATCGACTTCGGCGCTCATTTAATAAAGCGCGTCGTAAAGAGGCGGAGCACGTTTTTGTAACTCGTGGTTGAGTCCACCGAACTTGAAAGCATTGAAGGCATGAGAGCCCGGTCGCTTACGTAAATGGCGACCCGGATCTTGGTTGCGTTGCCGCATTTCATTGCACAAACGCCCGGCACGTCGGGGGTACCGGTGTCGCAGGCTTTGGTCTCGCTGTCCACTTGGTAGCCGATAACGGTCCGGCGATTTGCGATCGATGCCGGTCCGCTCAGTTTTTTCGCATCCAGATGTCCCAGGTGACCGGCCCGGCTTCGTCATCGGTGATTGGGCGGCCCGCTATCTTGAGGGTCAGCTTAATTTGACCGTGATGATAGCCCTCGTGCCAGAGCATGTGTTGGAGTAGGAGGATCGGGTGGTCGTAGTGAAGGTTCATATTCCGGCCTTCTTCGACTCGGCTCTTGACAGCGTCCCGCACCGCCTGGGCGCTCTCGTTCAGCATCTGCGCGATGTGATCAGGGTTACGTTCAACTACCCACTCTTCCCCGGGCAGGTTTCTGGAGAACTCCGGGGCGTCCTCAAAAACGAACACAAGCCGTACAAAGTGGATGTGCGTGAATAGCTGCGCAATCGTTGGGCTGGCTTCCATTGCGCGGGTGGCCAACCCGCCCTCCGGCAGCAGGCGGAGCAGGTTGAGCAGAATGGTGTTGTTCCGTTCCCAGGAATCCAGCAGAGGCTCAAGCAGGGCTTGGTCTGGTGCGTTCGACATATCTCTGACTATCCTGTCAAACTATTCTCGATGTGGGGCACATCGCCGCTAACAACTATGTTCTCTTCGAACCAAAGAGAAATTGAATGATAGAAGTGCCTGCAACCAACCGGGATGGCAGGAATCCAACAAAAGCAGTGCAACTATGCCGACCTATCAAAAGAACCCGGACGTTATTTCGCGCCTTTCGCCCGAGCAGTACCAGGTGACACAACGTAACGCGACCGAACGGCCCTTCAAGAATGTCTATTGGGACAACAAGGAACCAGGTCTCTACGTCGATGTGGTTTCGGGCGAGCCTTTGTTCACCTCGATGGACAAGTTCGACAGCGGGTGTGGTTGGCCTAGTTTCACTAAACCGATCGAGGCTGAAAACGTTATCGAGAAGCGTGATACCAGTCACGGCTTGATGCGGACCGAGGTTCGCTCCATCTCTGGCGACAGCCATCTAGGCCACGTGTTCCCCGATGGTCCTCGGGAAGCAGGCGGTCTGCGATACTGCATCAACTCCGCGTCTTTGCGCTTTATTCCCGTGGACCAGCTTGAAAGCGAAGGATACGGCAAGTACCGTGAACTATTTGCGGTTTCGAAAGAAGAAGTTAAGGAGTAACTATGTCAAGGGAAACTGCGATTCTGGCTGGCGGGTGCTTCTGGGGCATGCAGGATTTAATACGCCGCTACCCGGGCGTGATCTCCACCCGGGTTGGTTATACGGGCGGCGAGGTAGCGAATGCAACGTATCGCAATCATGGAAGGCACGCCGAAGCGATAGAGATCGTCTTTGATCCGGAAAAGCTCAGCTACCGGACGCTGCTGGAGTTCTTTTTTCAGATTCATGACCCGACCACGCTGAACCGGCAGGGCAACGATAGAGGAGCGAGCTATCGTTCGGCGATTTTTTACACGAGCGACGAGCAGCGGCAAATCGCAAACGAGACGATAGCCGACGTCGAAGCTTCAGGGCTTTGGCCCGGCAAGGTTGTGACCGAAGTGACACGGGCCGGCGCATTCTGGGAAGCCGAACCGGAGCATCAAGATTATTTGGAGCGGTATCCGACCGGTTACACCTGCCATTTTGTTCGACCTAACTGGAAGCTTCCAAGCCGGGCAGAGGCGCAGCGAGCGGGTTGAAGTGAAGTTACTGGGTGACTGTTAACCTGGGCCCTGACTCGGATATGTTACGGGCGCGGCCCACGGAGCGAAGCCCGGCACTTTCAGCTTACGTACAAAGAGCCGCTTACCGTCGGTGGCGTAGAGGAAGTCGAAATGCTCGCCGCCGAAGCAGAGGCTGCGTACCGGCCCGCTTGGCGCAGGTAAAGGCAAGATAGCGCGGACCCGGCCATTTTGGTCACAGATCTGAATGCCCATGCGAGTGGCCGCGTAAAGATTGCCGTGGGTATCGACCGCAAGATCTTCGGCGCCGCTGTCGCTCTCGATGTCGGTGATGTGCAGCCAATAGAAGCGCTGCTTGTCTTTGAAGGAGCCGTCCGGTCGAACGACATAGCTGTAGATCCATCTGGTGCTCTTTTCGGCGGCGAAGAAGAGTCGCGCCGTCGGGTGAAAACGCGACTCCGGTGGCGGAAAGAAGCCCTTCATCGGCAAGGGTCTTTTCTTTGGCGGGGTCGATACGCCAGATTCGGCCAGGCTGGTCGCTGTGCGGGCCAGGTTCGCTGACATAGAGCGTGCCGTCATGCGTGACGATCAGGCCATGACCCGTGATGCCTTTCGCGACAGTGCGGACTGACGCCCTGCGCATCGAGATCGTACGATTTGTTTCTTGTCAGGAACGATGCCGTAGAGCGAATCATCTGGACCGACGGCTTGCCCGACAACTGCAGCGCCTTTGAAGACGACCACCGGATTGTTGTCGATGCCCAAGCGATAGACGGTCTTCGCCGGAGCATCACTGAGATAGATCTCGCCTTTCGCATTTGCCGTCAATCCTGCCGCAGACCCAAAAGTTTTTGCGACCTGGCACCAGCCCTCATCGGGCGACGTAAGCTCTTGCAGCGTGCTGTTGTTGGAGATGCCAGCTTTGATTGGGGCGGGATATTCGCGCCAAAGCCAGCGCATCACATCCGGAAAGATCACCTGGCCAGGGCGATTGGTATGGCCGTGATTGCCCCAGGCGTGAGCGACGTCATAGCCGGCGAACTTCAGCGCGGACTCCATGTTGAGATTGGCGTCGTACCAGGAGCCGAACAGCGGGTTCCAGGCATCTGTCGAGCCGTCTTCGAGGAAGATGCGAATCGGCTTAGGATCCGTTTTGCGAATCAGCGCCGGGTACTCCTGGCCGCCGCGCATTGAAACGAACGTGCCGATCTCGGAGTAGACGCGGGTGAACTGGTCAGGCCGGCGCCAAGCCAATGTAAACGAACCAATGCCGCCCGTGCTTGCGCCGGTGACCGCCCGGTCATTAGCGGCCGTCGAAAGTTTGATTGCTCTGCCATCGCGGGTCCTCAAGTTTTGCACGGCGGGGAGCAGCTCTGTCAGTACGAAGTCAGGAAATTGATCGTTCATGCTGTCGAACTCATATGAACGGTCGAAGCGGACTGCGCGGCGGTTGGTTGTCCCGGCCGAATCTTTCCAGACCGTACCTGGCGAGAGGCCGACGCCGATGATGATGGGCAGTTCCTTCTTAGCGATCAGATTGTCGAGTACTGTCGCTTCGTAGACCGCCCAAGCCGTCGAGCTTCAGCAGCAGACAGGCTGGGCTTCCGGGATTGTACTGGGCGGGAACGTAGACTTGAAAATCGTTCTCTGTGCCCGGATAAATTTTCGAGTCGGTGATTTTGCCATGAAGAAATTCGCCGTGCGGGATTTTGGGATCGGGCTTGCCGTCTTCGGTGACGGGACCGGCGAGTTCATCCTGGATCTTCTTGACTAAGGCGTCCGGATCCGTTGTGTGCCCACTTGGGCATGCAGAGCTGAGAGCATGGCGATTACCGGAGCAGCGGAATATCGGTATACGGCAGCGTGGCACGCATGGCGTCTAGAGGATAACTATGGTCTCAATGAGTTCGCACGGCGGGCGATTCATAGCCGGGCAAGGAGGAGAAGATCAACGAGGCGATAAGAACCATGCAAAGCGAAGCGATCAAGACCGCCTGGTACGAGCCGGTTCGGTCGAAGACGGCGCCCATTACAAGCGGACCAGTGGCACCTGCGACAGCATAAACCAGCCAAGTGTAGCCGTACAACACGCCGAAGTGTTGCAAGCCGAAGTAGCGCGTCAGCAGGTAGGGAACGACATCCGATTCGGCACCCATGCCGATGCCAATCAGGGTAGCGGCGGTAAGGGCTAGGGGCCACCGGTACGGAACCAGCACAAGACCGAATCCGAGTCCGCAGGCAGCAAGAAGCAAAGCGGCCACACGCCCAGCGCGAAAACGGTCGAGAAAGTAGCCGGTGCTTAGCTTCCCGCACAGAGCGGCAAATCCGGCAACGGAAAGAACCATTGCCGCGCGGCCGGGCGTCGCTCCACTGTCGGACAAGAAAGCCGCCCAGTGGGTATTCAGGCCGTTAGTGGCAAACGAGAACAGGAGCAGTGCGGCGGCGATCCCGAGGAATGGGCCGGACCAAATGCTCGGGCGACTGTGGAAGGACCCGGTCGACTTCAACGCAGGTTGCTTTTCGGCCGGTTCGTGAAGAAACAACATCACCAGGGGACAAGCAACGAAGAGTACGGCCGCGCCTATCGAAGCGTAGGCGCAACGCCATCCGAATCGAGAAATGAGTTCCTGCGCGAGCGGAGGAAAAATCATGGAGCCCACACCGGAGCCGGCCATAACGACGGCTAAGGCCTGCCCGCGATTTTCATCGAACCATGTGCTGACGACGCGAGCGTACGCAAGCTGAGTGGTGCCGTTACCCACTACGCCTAACAGAACGAAGACGGCATAGAGATGCCAGAGGTGCGGCGTAAGCAAGGCGAGCGAAGCGAAGGCAGCACCATAGACGATCGTGCAAGGAATCACGATTTTCCGGGCCGGATAGCGGTCCAGCAAGTGACCGATCACGGGCGAACACGCAGCGACCGTTAGCGCCGCGAGGGTGAAAGCGAAGGACAACTCGCCGCGCGACCATTGAAAGGCTGCGGCAAGCGGCTTCAGGAAAACGCCGAACGTGTAAACGACGGCAGAAGCAAAGCTGAAGAACACTCCGCAACAGGCAGTGGCAAGAACGGACGCTCGCCTACTTCGGGGGCGGACCGGGAGGGGGCTGAGAACTTCTTGAGTATCCATGAATGGCAGATCGCTTTGCTCCGGCCGCATGCGCGGCATCGCTCAGAGGGTGGACCCCGCTCGCGTCGATCCAACGGTTGTAAAAGTTGAACAAGGCGCAGACAGTGATTGCATAATAGATCGCCTCATCGGTATAACCGACGTCGTGCAGCGCCTCCATATCCTGCGGACCGATGGACACGGATTCGCCATTTACCTTGCGGACGAATCGCAGCATGGCTTTCTCGGCGTCCGGCAACGCGGAGGTTTCTAAATCGGCCAGCGCCCCATCGACAAGTTCCCGGCTGCCAAGCAATTCCGCCGCGACCGCGGCGTGAGACTTCGCTCAAAACGGGCACTGGTTCAGGTGGGAGGTGTAAGCGGCGATGAGTTCCCGAAAGCCAGGTGAAAGCGGCGCGGGTTCTCGCAGCATCTCCTGGGTAAATCTCTCCAAATGAACCGTGGCGTTCATTTTGAACGAGAACATGTGAAGGATTTGCGGGTATTCCTGGCCGGCCCGCTTCATCATCTCGATGGCGCGCGTGTAGTTGTCGTCGCCTTTATGCTGCTCAACGTCCTTCAGAAACATTCGTTCCATGGTTCAGTCCTCGGTTCAGTCCTCAAAAAATTAACTTTAGTGCAAGCTGCAGCAGGCGCGGTGAAGCGGCCTGCAATATCTGTCCGAAGGCGGGTGAAGCAAGATCATTCTCGGGCAGCATGAAATTAGGATGATTCAGCGCATTGAAGGCTTCAGCGCGGAACTGTAAGCGAGACTTCTCCGTTACAGCGAAGCTCTTGAACAAAGAGATGTCGGCGGCCGCGATGCCGGGGCCACGAACAGAGTTGCGGCCCTCGTTGCCGAACTGTCCTGGATTTGCCGCTGGAGTGAGCTGCTCGAAAGCGCTGCGGCTAACCCACTGATTGGGAGTATGCGGTCCCGCATTTGGATCGGAGATGAGGTCGGGACGGCTGGAGGTAAAGCCTGTGATCTCGGGAGCACTGCCCTCCAGCGGCGCGTTGTCGCTATCGTAAACGGTAAATGGCGTACCGGAGGCGAGGCTGACGATGGTGTTCGCTTGCCAGCCATTGACCAGCACGCGGAGAAATTGCGGCGCGGCTTTCCACGCCGGCAGAGCGTAAGACCCGCTAAACACAAACCGGTGAGTGGCATCGAACAGCGACGGACCGTGCTCTGCGCGCAGATCGAAGGGATTCTGAGCAAGATCGTTCTCGCCGGCAACCAGCGTAGGCGCGGAACCAGCCATATTCAAAGATGACACGTAGTCGAGGCTCTTCGACCACCAATAGGATGCCTGGAAGGAAAAGTTTGCCGACAGTTGGTGTGAGAACGAAAGCTGTAACGAATGGTAGGTAGACGAGTTGTTATCGGCGATCAAGCCGACCGAAGCAAACGCGCATGAGCCCGAGGAATCGCACCCAGCGTAGGGACGTCGCTGATCGGCATTGCCGGTGGTTGCACCGGGGCCATAGATTGCGGGATTGGCTTCGATAAAGCGCGGCAGATGAGTGCCTTTATTGCCGACGTATCGCAGGTCGAGCAGGTACGAGTTTCGAAAGGCATGTTCGATCGAGAAATTCCAATTCTGCGAATAGGGCGGCAACATACCTGATTGGATGGTGAGGACCGTTGCCGGACGCACGAACTGCTGCGTAACAAAGGGTGGTGTGCTGCCCTTGTAGGGGTTAGAAAAGTTCATGCCGGGCCCGGCCAGTTGATACGCTTCAGTCCACGGGAGGGCGCTGACGCCTGCTTGAATGGGCCCTCCGGTGCCGTTCGTATAGCCGTCATAGAAGATGCCATAACCTGCTCGAATGGTGGTCCTTGCGTGACCCGTCGGGTCCCAAGCGAAGCCGACACGCGGCATGAATTCGTGATAGTCAACCGCGGCGATGCCGTCAGGAACGCCCGCATCGCCGGGGAATAGCAGTCCTTTAGGAGCCGCGGGATTGACCACGGATTGCTGTCCTGGCGCCCATGCATTCACTCGATTGCGGATGTCCGTGTAAGGGGTATTGACTTCGTACCGGAGACCGTAGGTAAGGGTCAAGCGGGGACTGACCCGCCACTCGTCTTGCGCGTACCCGGCGACGATCCACTTTCGTAAGCCACGATTGAAGTCGCCGCCACCTTGAAAGAACACCACCGGTTGACCTAGCAGAAAACTGGCGAAGGCATCGCTCGCAGGAAAGGGTGCAAAGACGAAAAAGCCGTTCGTCGCTATGCCAAGCAGTACGTTGATCTGCTGCCGGTCAAGATCCGCGCCGAACTTGTAGTTATGAGCACCGTGCGTCCACGCCAGCGAGTAGTAGCCTTGATAGTCGTTCTGGTAAGTATTCTGCGGACCCGTGATGGGATTGCCAACGTCGGTGTAGCCATTGACGATCAGATAAGGAGCGCCTACTTCAGAGGGCAACGTGGGTTGGTAGGTGAAACCGAGGGCGCTTGCGGGAGTGTGGTTCGTCGCCGACCCTTCGAGGAACACATTGCGGAAGAAAGCGATTCGCGCAGTCTGCACAAGCGTCTGAGAATACAGGTGAACTTGTGAAACAGTTGCGGAGTTGGTTGATACATTATTTGCGACCGGGAAGCCGGGAACACCGGAGCCGTTGATCGGCAGAGGATCCAACTGATGCAGCGATGAGACGGCGTACCTGGCGAAGAATTGATCGCTGTTCCCGAAATAGTGGTCCAGGCGGAAGCCGCCCTGATTATAGTTGTTGGTCAATGTCTGCGTCGAGGAATACAGTCCGGGGCCGATATTGGGAAGCGGGATGAGGGATTCCGCTTTGAGTGAAATGGGATTTAGCAGAAACGGCGGGATCTGGCCGATCACGCCCTTGTAGCTGAATGGCTGTCCACTGAATTCGTCAATCAACGGGACTGGGTTGCCGTTTCCATCGGTGAGACCTGAGAAGTCGCCGGCTCTTTGGGCAGCTGTCGGCACGATGGCTGTTCTGGTTTCACCCTGAGTCGCGCGCTGTCCTTCGTAATACGCGAAGAAGAAGTCCCTGTCATGGCGAATGGGGCCGCCGATCGTTGCGCCGAACTGATTCTGATGCAGCGGTTCGGTTGACGCAGCAAAGAAGTTGCGGGCATCGAACGCATCGTTGCGAAGGAAGTCGTACAGGTCACCGTGAAACTGGTTCGTTCCGGACCGAGTAACTACGCTGGTAGTTGCGCCGCTGGTTTCCCCGTATTCAGCGGGCGCGTTGGAGGTAAGAATGCGAAATTCCGTAACGGCGTCCGGAGGTGTGCGCAAAGCGAAGCCGCCGTTTACGCTATCGACGTTGCTAACCCCGTCGAGCAGATAATTGTTGCTCTCAGGCGGCTGCCCGTTGACGGCATAGCCTTGATTGGCACGTGCAATTCCGCCTGCCTGAAGAAGACCGAAGGTCAGAGGCGCCACACCGGGTTGCAGCAGACCTAACTGGGTGAGATTTCGCCCATTGAGCGGCAGATCGATCAGTTCCTTCGTAGTGACGACGTTTCCCAGCGTCGAACTCACATCCGTGGTGGCACCAGTGCCGCTGACGTCAATCGATTCTTGTCGGCCGATCACATGGAGAGTCAGCGGCACATTGACCACACGGTCCAAATCGACACGGATTCCGCTGGTGTCAACGGCGTCGAAGCCTTTGACATCGATGTGGAGCGTGTAGATGCCAACCGGCAAATACGAAAACCGGAAATTCCGCTGGAGGATGTCGCTTGCGAGGCGGTCAAACCGGTGGAAGAGTTGGCAACCGTGACAGCGGCGTTGGGGACACGACCGGCTGAGGGATCTGAAAGGACACCTTCAATCGTGCCGGTCGGATCCTGGCATAAGGCCGGCAAACCGCACACAAGAACGATGATTATGCCGACGAGGGCATACCGGAGAGACTTACTCATAAAGCGTTCCCAGCAGAATAAGCGGGAAACGCGCGAATGTCTTGCACCCTCAGCGGGAGCAAAAACTTAAACCTTCGATGGAGTTGCGCTCAACGGAGTCGTTGCACATAATCGTGCCGCGCTGCAAATTTTGAACGGCAGGGCTGACGTGGCGAATCAGAACACTGAGATTTTGCTCAGACAAAACGGGTCAATCCCCTACTACCCAACTTTTCACGCGGGAGTCGCGGCGTTTCTGCGCGGGCAATGGCGCGCTCGTGCGATAAAGCTTCTCAGGCACATTGCAAGAGAGGCTGCGGTATCGCGTAAGGTTGATCTTGCGCTTAATCTTCGCGAGCTTGCTGTGAGAGTCGCAACCAGAACACACAAATACAGCTCGAGTGTCAACTCTCGGGGTGGGTCACACGGTTTCTGTTTGTTCCCCATTACCGTTATCGCTGACGTACACTCGGATAGCTGTCGGGGGCGACGATTTGAATTCCTGCGTTCTGTTTGACATATATTTTGGCGGGTTTCTCTCGCGGTAATTAGCCATAGATTGGAGCAGTGAGCGTTGAGCACAGTTGACCTTTACGATGGAGCCTACTACCACTCCTCGCAACATGTATACGAAGAGATTCGCCGTGAGACGTATGGATTGGATCTAGGCCAAACGGGCTGGATGGATGAGGAGGAGTTCCGCAGCTTTTTCCCGCTTTTGAAGTTGACTTCGTCCTCCGTGATCCTGGAAGTCGGATGCGGCGCGGGTGGCTGCGCGCTGTACCTTGCGCGAACCGGCGCTTGTGTCACTGGCATCGACGTGAATGAGAACGGAATCCGCAACGCTCGAATGACCGCGCAAGGGGAAAATTTCGCAGGGCGGCTCCAGTTTGAACAAGCCGACGGCGAAAGCGAACTTCCGTTTCCCGTGGCCTCCTTCGATGCCATCTACTCCAATGACGCGATGTGCCATCTCATGGATCGCCGGGCTGCTCTGCGAAACTGGCGAAAAGTGCTGAAGCCGGATGGACGCTTGCTGTTCACCGATGCTCTGGTCATCACCGGCCCTCTTTCGAACGCAGAGATTGCAATACGCAGTTCCATTGGCCGTTACCTCTTCGTCCCTCCGGGCGAGAACGAGCGGCTTATCGAAGAAGCAGGCTTGCAATTGCTTGTTTCGCGAGATCTGACTGTGAGCGTAGTCAAAATTTCGGAACGTTGGCGGAATGCTCGTGAGCGGTGGCGAGAAGCGTTAGTAAGGATCGAGGGAGAAGCGAATTTTAGCGGGCTGCAGGATTTTCTGGCTTGTGTTCACAAGCTTTCCGAGGAGCGGCGCCTCTCACGCTACTTGTATGTGGCCTCACTCCTCTGAACAGGAGATTCGGCAGCGCCGAGATCTACTACGGCTTCGGCAATCTGCCCTAGATACTTGCCATCGGCGATTACATCGGCGGCAATGGCGAGACGTGAGATGGGCGACTGGAACTCGGCAGGAGTCGTGACGGCAACAGATGCTGCGGAGACCCCGCGAGGACCAACACTAAAAGTTATCTTCGATGGCTCGCTCCGCCAAGTTGGCGGTAAGACCAGAGCCGCCTCGATTGCGATTGTTTTTTGCCGATGGTTGCGAGCGCGAAGCTCGAATTTATAGGTGCGGCCGGGCAAAACAATCGATTGGTAAGGATAGATCTCAACCCAGGAAGGGATCGAGACCGATGTCGGTGTCGGGGTCGGCCACCAGAGCGCGGCACAATGCATCCTGCTTTTCCAGCTTGGCTTTAAAATCACTGAGCATATCCAGGTCGAGCATGAAGGGCTCGCCGTGACCAGGAGCGACCACGTGGGGCTGAAAATCCAGAAGATTCTGGAGCGATTTCAGGTAGTCTCCGATTTTCACCCGGTTTCGGTAAATCAGGTTATGGCGGATCTGAAACGGACGGTCAGCGTCATGAAAGAAAGCGTCACCGGTGAACGCCAGACGCAAGCCGTCGATGGTAGTAAACAGAGCCATTTGGAAATTTGTGTGGCCGGGCGAATGAACCGCCGTAAACTCAAACTCCTCCCACCGGAAGGTTTCCTTATCCCGGATCACGCGATCAACATGCATGGCTTCTCCGAGAGTGCAACCGAGATTATGTCCACGTGGATTTTCCAAGATGTCCACGAAGTTTTCAAAGCACCAAATCTTGGTGCCGTGATGCTTCGCAAGATAAGGAAAGCCGTTCAGGTGATCGTCATGCATGTGGCTGGGGATGGCGACCTCGATCGATTTCAGGCCGTGCCGGGCGCGAAGATTCTCAATGCTGTGTTCTATGAAGCGGAAACGGTCGTACGTATCGACAGCGTCTTTGAAGGCGTAAAACGAGTTCCAGCTCGGGCCGCCGTAATCGAGGAACAGGGCTTTGCCGCTATCGCTGATGATGGCGTAGAAGCAAGACATGGTTTGGAAGTGCGCGATGACGTGAGGCGTGAGTTGCCGGGGCTTGTTGTCTAGCGTAAAGCCGCCGCCTGGATGCCAGAAGCGGTACCAGTCGCCCAGGTTGCGTATCGATTCCTGCATGCCGGCTATAGGGTCGGCCATTTCGGCGCCGTGGGAGGGACATAAGACTTGCGGGTCCTTGGCGATCAACTGAGAAAGTGAATAGGCGGAGAGGTCGGCGCCTTCGTGCTCGCCGTAGTAATACTGCATGTCGTAGAGGGTTTGAACGTGGCCAGGGGAATGCATTAAATCTCCTGAAAAGGCCACTCGACGACCGTCGATAGTTGTCATGAGCGTTATGGAGCCAGGGGTGTGCCCCGGTGTGGGCTGGACCAGGATTTCGTACTGCTTCCAACGGAAAACATCGTAGTCGCGTAGAAGCGCGGCCACGGGAATGTTTTGCGTCAAGGAAAAGAAGTCGTTTCGAACGTAATAGAGGTCGAACACGCGGCGATTGCGCCAGAAGTTTTCGGCGTGTTGGAAGTACTCGCGCTCATGCTCGGGAACGGCGATGGGAATCTTCTGCGCGGTAGCGAGATGATCGCCTTGCGCCTGATCGCGATGATGATGCGTGTGAAGAATCCAGTCGATGGATGAAACACCGAGATCGGCCAAGTGATCAAGCATTGCGCCCGAACCGAAGTCAATCAAAATTCCGCTGGTTCCGTCTTTTACAAGGTAGACATTGCAGGTGTCTTCGAGTACGAACAGGTGATCGGAGAGCTTTCGGGGTTTAGTGTTCGGGCTGAATGGAGATGGGGACGAGTATTGGGGCGCGGGGCTCGCAACGCGACCCACTGCTGCGGATGCAGCTGTGTTCTGCAGAAAGCCTCGGCGAGATAGCTGGTCTTTATCTTGCATCGTCTTTATCTTGCAAAGATTTGCCTTGTCTATGTATCCCGGTACGCCTATGATACGAACTGTCTTTGTAAACCATGCACACCTTAGCTATCGACATTGGAGGAACGAAAGTCACCTCTGGAGTCTTTCACGATGGAAGGCTGATTGAGCGGGCCAGCAGCGCAACGGATCGAAGTGGCGGGCCTGCGTGGATGATGAAGCAGATCGAAATCATGGCCGGATCATGGGTAAACGAATACGAGATTCGAGCGTGCGGAGTCGGGTTTGGCGGGCCGGTCGATTTTCGTTCGCAACGCGTTATCTGTTCGACGCACGTGGAGGGTTGGACGGATTTCGATCTGGTAGGAGCGCTCAAACGACGATTGGGTGTCGATGCGGTGATGGATCGGGACACCATGGTTGGCGCATTGGGCGAAGGCTACTATGGCGCAGGTATCGGCGCTCGTCCTTTGTTCTACATGACCATCTCGACGGGGATTGGGGGCGGGCTGCTCACCGAACAGGGGCTTTATCACGGCAAAGATTCTTTCTCCTGCGAAATCGGTCACCACACGGTCGACCCTGGGGGTCCGGAGTGTTTTTGCGGATCGCATGGTTGCTTAGAACGGTTGTGCGCAGGGATCTGGCTGGAGCGCGATTATGGAAAACCCGCCCGTGAACTGCTGGAGGATCCCGCTTTCACGAGACAATATGTTCGCCCACTCGCGCAAGGAATAAAAAGCGGCATAATGCTGTTCAATCCCGCACGGGTTGTGATTGGCGGAGGTATCAGCAAAGCGGGCGACGCTTTATTCAAGCCTTTACGAGAGGAACTCGGAAGACAGATCACGCCCTGGTCGCGAGCAACGGTGGACGTTGTGCCCGCGAGTTTGGGCGACGACAGCATTCTCTGGGGAGCTTTGGCTTTAGCGGAGACGTATCTCAACAAATAATTACGATCCTGAAGCAGGGGAGCATCGGTGAGGCGCTGTTGCCGGAAAGGCCGTTTTGTGGCTGATAAGAACTGAAGACCATCAGGGCTGGTTTTGATCAGCAGGCAAGCCCCCCCAAAAGGGCTGACGAGCGGGGCTCACGTTACAATGTCACTTCCATGTCGGGACTTCTTGCTGGCAAAACCGCACTCGTTTTAGGGTTGGCGAATAAGTGGAGCATTGCGTATTCCATTTCTTCTGCTTTCGTACGGGAAGGGGCTTCGCTGCTCCTCACATATCAAGGTGATCGCCAGCGGCAAACGGTAGAAGAGCTGGCTGCCGATCTGAACGCGGCGGCGGTATTGGCTTGCGATGTAACTCAACCGGAGCAACTAGACAGCCTGGTCACAGCACTAAAGGCGCGGGCGCCTATCGTTGATACGGTCGTACATAGCATCGCATTTGCCAATAAAGAAGACTTAAGCCGACCTTTTGTTGAAACAAGCCGCGACGGCTATTTACTGGCCCAGGAAGTTAGTTCGTACTCTCTGGTGGCTGTATCACGGGCGCTGGCGCCGCTTATGTCGAACGGGGGCTCGATCACCACCCTCACTTATTTAGGATCGACGCGTGTGATGCCAAATTACAACGTCATGGGTGTGGCTAAAGCAGCCCTCGAAGCTTGCGTTCGGTATCTTGCCTACGATCTTGGGCCGAAGAATATCAGGGTAAATGCGATCTCCGCTGGACCGATTAAGACGGTTTCCGGTCGCGGTGTGAAGGACTTTTCCCGAATGCTGGAAGGCGCTGCGGCCACTGCGCCATTACGGCGCAACACGGATCCGGCCGAGGTGGGAGATGCGGCTGTGTTTCTAGCCAGCGACTTAGGGCGGGGAGTTACCGGAAACCTACTATATGTCGATGCGGGTTTTCAGGTGATGGGGATCGGCGCTCAATCATAGCTTTTGCTTCAAGGCTGCCTAACAATTGAATACGCGGCGCGTCTGAAATACTAGATGGTTGGCGCCTATACTATCCTGGTGTTTCCAGGCGCCACACAGTGCCGCGTATCCGGCTTACAAATTGTGAGCCCGGTACCGCTCGTCTAACCATATGATTCAGGTTGAAGGTTTATCGAAGAGATACGCGCGTCATGTCGCGGTCGACAATATTTCGTTCTCTGTGAATAAGGGTGACATTGTGGGTTTTCTGGGGCCAAACGGGGCCGGGAAAACCACCACGATGCGCATCCTTACGTGCTTTATGCCACCTACAGAGGGCAAGGCCACGGTGGCAAATTTCGATGTTTTCGAACAGCCGTTCGAGGTAAAGAAACACATCGGCTACCTGCCAGAGGCGCCGCCCGTTTACCCGGAGATGAGCGTTGAGGATTACCTTGCATTTGTTGCTCGGTTGAAGAATATGCCGGCCGGGGACATCAAGCGGCGTACCGAGCAGGTGATGGAGCGATGCTCGGTCGCGGATGTCAGATCGAAACTGATCTCGAAGCTGTCGAAAGGATATCGGCAGCGTGTAGGCCTCGCGCAGGCGATTATTCACAATCCTGACGTGCTCATTTTGGACGAGCCTACATCGGGTCTCGATCCGAAGCAGATCAACGAAACGCGCGAGCTGATCAAGAGTCTGGCAGGCGAGCACACTATCATTCTCAGCACCCACATTCTTCCCGAGGTTGAAGCGGTGTGCGAGAAGGTCATCATTATCAACAAGGGTCGGGTGGTCGCAACCGATTCGGTAGAGAATTTGAAAAACCGCGCTCACGTGGGTGGGGCAACGCAAATTCAGATTGAGAATACGGGCGACACAGACGCTTCGGTAGTGAGGCAAAGGCTCGAGCAAGTGCCGGGTGTTAGCAAGGTTCTGGACCGAATCGTTTCGGGTCCCCGCCTGGTATTTGAAGTGGAGAGTCTTCAGGGCCGGAATGCCCGCAGCGACATTGCACGCGCCGTTGTTCATGCAGGCTGGAATCTGCTCGAACTGAAATCTTCTACCTTGACGCTTGAAGAGGTCTTCCTAGATCTCACCGGATCCCCGCATGCTGCCGTGGCGGCGCCGGTTGCGGCAGGAGAACGGGAATGAGGAATATCTGGACGATCTGCCGGCGAGAACTCTACTCGTATTTCGTGTCGCCGATTGCTTGGGTGCTCCTTACGATCTTTGCGGTTTTGAGCGGAGTCTTTACTTACATCATTAGTGCCAGTTTTGTCCGCGCGGGACTTGAAAGCCAGATGAGCGGCCAATCGTTCCCGATGAATGTGAACGAGCAGGTGATTGCTCCGTTGTTCTCGAACATCGCTGTGGTGGGCCTGTTTCTGATTCCGCTGATCAGCATGCGGCTTTTCGCTGAAGAGAAGCGGCAAGGAACGATTGAACTGCTTGCTACTTCGCCAGTACACGATCTCGAGATTGTGATTGGAAAATGGCTCTCGGCTGTGCTGATGTACGGCGCGCTTTTAGTCGTTCTACTGCTCGATTTTTCATTCCTGTTCTTTTATGGCAATCCCGATTGGAAGCCTGTAGTGACCGGTTTTCTCGGGATCCTGCTGCAGGGCGCGTGTCTGCTGTCGTTCGGAACGTTCATTTCGACACTGACTCGCAATCAGATCGTAGCGGGTGCGATTGGGTTTGCGCTGGCGCTGGTGCTTTGGATACTGAACTGGACGACATCGTTCGGCAACTCCGATACCGTGCAGGTGTTGAACTATGTTTCGATTGTGAGCCACATGGAAAGCTTCTCTCGCGGCGTGATCGATACCAAAGACTTGGTTTACTACTGCTCTATGATTTTCCTGGGTTTGTTTTTAACTGCCCGTTCGCTTGAATCGCTGAGGTGGAGGGCATAATGGCGGATTCAACGACTCTCGACACAACTGCACGCAAGAACACGGTGGCGGCTCGACAGGCACGTTTTGGCGCGACTGCGTCTCTGTACACAATTGTTGTTCTAGCTGTTCTCGTGCTTGTGAACTGGTTGGCGAATCGTTACAACAAGACGTACGACACAACCAGCAACAAGCGTTTCACGCTCTCGCAAGAAACCCAAAAGGTGGTGAAGGGCTTGAAACAGGACGCGACGATCACGTACATCGACAAAGCCAGCAGCTTTTCTCAGGCAAAAGGAATTCTCGACCGATACGCGAATCTTTCTCCTAAGATTCACATCCAGTACGTCGACTATCAGAAGCAGCCTACGATGGCTCGCGCTTACGGCCTGCGCTACGCGGGCACCGCTTATGTAGAGCTCGGGCCACGGCGTGAAGAAGCGAAAGCTCTGACCGAAGAAGGCATCACCGGGGCGTTTCTGAAGGATCTTAAGGGAGTGCGGAAGGTTTGCTTTGCCAGTGGCTCACAAGAGCATGCGCTCGATGGCACAGATAGCAACGGTCTTTCGCAATTCAAGACCCTTCTCGAACGCGATAACTACCAAGCGCAAACGATAACGTTGCTGGATAAGACCGCAATACCGACCGATTGCAACGTAATCGTGATTGCGGGCCCGCAGACGGATTACACGGCGAATGAAGTTAGTGCGATCAGGAATTATGTTGAGAACGGCGGGCGTGCGATGTTCCTGCTGGATCCGCCATTGGATTTCAGCCGTGAGCACATTGCAGAGAATGCCGGCCTGACCAACCTGCTGGCTAGCTGGGGCGTTACTGCGGATAAAGATTTGGTTCTCGAGCAGAATCCAATGGGCCAGTTGTTTGGATTTGGGCCGGAGATCCCGATCGTAAGCAGCTACGAGTCTCATCCGATCGTGAACGATCTCAAAAGTAATTTCACCGGGTTTCCGGTATCGCGCTCACTGCAGGTAAAGAATACAGACAAGGTCACGAACCAGAAGCTGTTCTCTACGTCCGACCGCGGAATCGCTACGGAAAAGTTGACCACTAATGAAGTGAATCCCGCGGACCCGTCGAATAAAAAGGGGCCGCTGATTCTGGGCGACGCCGGGACCTACAACACAGGTAAGCCCAATGATCCTGGCCGCTTTGTAGTCATTGGCAGTTCAGGGTTCCTCGACAATGGCATGCTTGGGTTCCAATCGAATCGCGATTTGGCGCTGAACTCGATCAACTGGCTCTCGTCGGATGAAGATTTGATTTCAATCCGTCCCAAGGAAGCAGAAGATCGCAGACTGAATGTAAACCAGCGCCAGATGAGTTCGTTCGCCTACCTCGATCTGATCGGAATTCCCTTGCTGATCATTATTGGCGGTGTTGCGATCTTCCTGCAACGCAGATAGTATGAAACCGCGAAATCTTCTGATAGCTGCCGTTCTTCTCGCGGTTTTGAGTGGTGCTGTCTGGTACTCCAAACAGCATCCTCCCTCGACGAACACTCCGACTGCGGCCACGCCGAAGTTGGTTGATATACCGGAGAAGGACATACAATCCATCGAGCTCAAGAAGAAAGACGGACATACGTTAACCTTGCAGCGGCAGGCTGGCAAGTGGGCGATCACGGGGCCGGAGCAATGGCGCGCCGACCAGGATGCAGCAACGAGTCTTTCGTCGGCGCTTAATCCGGTGTCGGCGGATAGCGTTGTTGAGGAGAAGGCGCCCGACCTAGCCAAGTACGGGCTTAATGCGCCGACTTTGACGGTCACGGTTCATCGGACAAACGGCAAATCCGATCAGGTGGTTTTCGGTGATGACGTACCGGCAGGGTCGCTGGTTTATGCACAGGCGAACGGTAACCCGAAAGTCTATGCTGTAGCATCGTCCGTCAAAACGTCGTTGGACAAATCCGCAAACGATTTACGCGACAAGCGTCTTTTGACATTCGACACGAATAAGCTTACGCGGATCGACCTCGCTGCCGGCAAGTCTGATCTCGAGTTTGGAAAAAACAATCAGAACGAATGGCAGATTCTGAAACCGGGCCCGTTTCGCGCGGACAGCTTCCAGGTGGAAGAGCTTTTACGCAAGCTGGCGGACGCCAAAATGGATCTTTCTTCAAGTGGCGCGGACGATTCGAAGAAAGCTGCGTCCGGTTTCGCAACCGGTTCGCCCGACGCGACGGTTAAGGTCTCGGATTCGACCGGCACCCAGACGCTCGAGGTTCGCAAGAATAAGGACGATTATTACGCGAAGAGCAGTGTCGTCGATGGCGCGTACAAGGTGAGTTCGGATCTCGGCAAGTCGCTAGCGAAGTCGCTCGATGACTTCCGTAACAAGAAGATCTTCGATTTTGGATTCAGTGACCCGACAAAGATCGTTCTGCAAAATGGCTCTTCCGAGAAGACTCTGATTCGCAGTGGAACGGATTGGAAGATGGGTGGGAAGACGATGGATCCGGGTACTGTGCAGGCGTTTGTCGATAAGCTGCGCGATTTGGCGGCAACCAAGTTCGTGACGAGCGGCTTCAGCTCACCGAGCGTGACCATTACGATTACTTCGAACGAGGGGAAACGGACTGAAAAAGCGGAGTTTGCGAAAACTTCGGACGGTTATCTTGCCCGCCGTGAAAACGAGTCGGCGATCTATGGACTCGATGCTAAATCGGTCAACGATATCCTGGATGCCAGTAACGCTATAAAACCGGCGGCGTCAACGGCCAAGAAATAGCTGGGCGCGACCATTCGATAATGTCTGCGCTCAACACAGATCTATACGAACTCACCATGGCGGCGGGATATTTCCTTGCCGGCAAAACTGACGAGATTGCCACTTTCGAGCTATCGGTACGCCGGCTTCCGGAGAACCGGAATTTCCTCGTCGCGGCCGGTCTCGCTCAAGCGGTCGAGTATCTCCAGAACCTGAGCTTTCAGCACGAGGATGTCGATTACCTTCGCGGCCTTCCGCAATTCCGGCACGCTCCCCAAGGCTTCTTCGATTACCTTCTCCGGCTGCGTTTTACAGGTGATTTGTTCGCCGTACCCGAAGGCACGCCTTTCTTTGCGGATGAACCGGTGGCAATCGTTCGTGCGCCAATAGCGGAAGCGCAACTGGTCGAGACATATCTTCTCTCGACATTTGCTTTTCAAACGTCGGTCGCGACGAAAGGGGCGCGCTGTGCAATTGCCGCAGGGCTCCGGTCGATTGTCGAATTCGGAAGCCGCCGCGCCCACGGGCCGCAAGCCGGAATTCTAGCCGCACGGGCAGCTTATATCGGAGGCTGCTCTGGCACGAGTAACACAGAAGCCGGCAAGCGGTTCGGTATTCCTGTTTCGGGCACCGCGGCTCACTCCTGGACGATGGCTTTCGGCGACGAACAGCGGGCATTTGTCTGCTTGCAGGAATTGCTGGGTGAGAATACGGTGTTTCTCCTCGATACTTATGACACGATTGGGGCAGCGCATCTGGCGTGTCGCGTGGGAGAGCCGGTGTGGGGCGTTCGTTTGGATAGCGGAGATCTTGGCTCTCTCTCGCGCGAGGTCCGCAGTATCCTCGATGCCGGCGGACTGCAACAAGCAAAGATTTTCGCGACCAACGATCTGGACGAACACCGCATCGCCGAACTCCTTCGTTTGGGGGCTCCTATCGATGCCTTCGGTGTGGGAACGCAATTGGCCACGTCAGCCGACGCACCATCTTTATCAGCTGTTTACAAGATGGTTGAACTCGAGAAGGACGGACAGGTGCAGTACACGGCCAAGTTCAGCGACGGTAAGAATACGCGGCCGGGCGCAAAACAGATTTACCGTTTAGACGATCATGATCTGGTTGCTCTTCAGACCGAATGCGATAACAAATTCGGTAACAATCCTCTGATTCGTCCGATTCTCCTATCAGGAAAGCTTGTCGAGCCGCTGCCTGAGATCTCTCGAACTCGATCCTATGCGCGAGGCTGCATGGGAGAGCTACCGCCGGAACTGCTCGATCTGGAAAGTGCGGTTGCATACCGGGTCGATGTGACGCCCCGATTGGCGAAACTAACGGAAGACGTTCATGACGAGCATCGACAAATAGCTGATCGCCCTAAGTCGGCTATATGAAGACGATCTTTTTCGACGTAGATACTCAGCTTGATTTCATTTCTCCGGCGGGTGCGTTGTATGTACCTGGCGCGGAGGAGATCGCGGGTTCTCTAGAAGCGCTTACCCGGTTCGCCGACAAGAACGGGATCCAAATTATCTCGACCGTCGATGCTCATACCGAGAACGACCCCGAGTTTCAGATCTGGAAACCGCATTGCGTAGCCGGCACTCAGGGGCAGCAAAAGGTTTCGGGGACTTTGCTCCGTGCGCCACTGGTGATCGACAGCCGGCCCGGTTCGTTGCAAGCGGTGAGCTCTGGGATATCTTCAGCACCACAGATTGTTGTCGAGAAGCGACAGCTCGATGTCTTCTCGAACGGTAATTTGCATTCGCTGCTCGAGCGGATCCGTGCGGAACGGTACGTTGTGTATGGGCTTGTAACGGAGTACTGTGTTGGTTCCGCGGCTTTCGGTCTTCTCGAACGCAAAGCGCATGTGGAGTTGGTGGTGGATGCCGTCAAGAGCCTCAGCGCGGAAGACGAGCGCGAGACATTAGAACGTTTTCAAGCGCAGGGCGGAAGGCTGATTAGGCTGCAAGAAGCTTTACAGCAGGCGTAAGAGATCGTTTAGCGGATGAAGGAAACGACGTGCTGCCCGGTAGGCAACAGCACGGAGGCAGCATTCTCCGTTTGAGTGATTTTCTTGAACGGCTCTCCATCGATGTCCACCGTAGACACAGGCGTGCCTAGCAGAGCAATGGCTCTCGTCTGGCTCTCATAAGCGATATCCAGGCGTTCTTTACCGGCAACTGCGGAGCGAACCTCGCCATTGAAATCGCGGATAGTAACGGCTGGTTTTGCAGTGCCGGTCGCCAGGCGATGCTTTCCGGCCGGAGCCAAAATAGATTCGTTGTCCTGGATCGGCCAACTTTTGCCATCTATTTCCGCAGGCCCTTGCCAAGCGATGCGGGTCGGTTCCGAGGCGGTTACGTCGATTGCGTCGGGACCTTTTTCTTCGATGCGAGCTGTTGCTGCTGACGCCGGAATCAACGAGAGATCCTGCTTCTCGAGCGAATTTTCAAAGTACAGTGCAACGTGTCCAAAAGAGATGGCGGCCTGATGAACTAGCTCAAGCAGCTCGACGCCTGTCTGCTTTTTAGTCGGGTACACATCCTGATAGCGCTCGACCACGTTGATGTCGACAGCAAGTCGATCGCGATGGGAAGTTAGTTTTTCGTATTGATCGGCGAGTCGCGCGTATCGCTCCGGTCCGAGCGCCCAAAGGGTCGCGGGGTCTTCAACTAACAGTGTGTTCTTGCGCTGTTCTATGAGCGGCAAGGTTCGCGCAACGTCCGCTCCCAAGTCGTCACGAATACCGGGCTCAAATCGGTCATCGATGTGTGTAAGAACTATGTCGAGGTATGGTTTAGCGTGTTTTGACCGGTCTACTACTTCTAGCCAGTCGCGTTGCATTCGGGAGGCGAGTTGGGAGCGATACTCAAGAAACTTCCGCAGAGCCTCGGGGTGGGCAGCCATTGCATAGGCCGAACCGTTGTCGAAGAGCAGTTTCGGGTCGAAGCCGGCTGTATTCTTGAACTCTGCCCGAACGTCGTCGTTCAGAGGAGTAAAACGCGCTGGATTCGCGGCGCCTTCAAGGGACTCGAAATACAGCTCCGCCAGATTTACGCCGTCCCAATCGAACCGGCTGAGCAGCGCGCCGATGGAGTTGGCGACTGCTTTGCGGCAGTCTGGATTCTGCAGGTTCATCAGCTTGCGCCAATCGAGTTGTGCGTCCTGGCCGACGGCCGTCTTTTCGCGCCAGGTAGGATGATCTGCCCAAAATTTCTCGCTCACATGGGGCAGCTCCAGCCACGCATAAACAAGAATTGCGTTCCGATGGCATGCCTCGATGAGGCGGTTCAGATACTCGTCTTGCGTGGCGTCCGGCTCCATGTTGTGCCAAGCGGCCACGTGCAACACCGAAATGCCGGCGAGACGCCAGCGGCGCGCGAGATAATCGGGGTCGGCGCGGATACGATACGACGAATCGAAAAAAGCCCACAAAGTTGAACTAGCCGCAGGGGCAGTCCATCCGAGATCGACCAGGGCTTGCAGAAGATAAGGAAAACGTTCGTAGCCGGTTACCCCTGGGGTCATGGCTAGCCATAGAACCGCTCCGTGCGCAGTGCGCTTGCCTGCCAAAACGGGAATGCCTTTCCACTTTTCTTTTGCGAAAATTCGATAGTCGCCGGGCGGGGTTACTCGAGCGAGTTCGGATGGCTGGTCCCAGATGATTTGTGTGTTGGGAGCGTGGCTGTCCGATATCTGACGCACCGCGATCTTCTCGTTTTGCGAAACGAACCCAAGTTGCGCGGCAGCGGCTCCTGTGCCTTCGAGGATCAGGATATGGTCGTCGGCGAGCTTCGCGGCATCGGCTTTGGCGTTCTGTCCGGCGACGATAATTGCTGGCGAAGCGCCTGTCTCTTGCGTAATTCCGACCGAACCCAAGATCGCGATCCACGGCTTTGCATCTGTTTCGCGGACCTGGAAGGTGCTTGCCTGAGCCATGCATGTTCCCAGCATGACGGCGCATGCTACCATTACCCAACTCGGCCGCATGCTCATTTAGTCACCGCATACCAGATGCTGACGCGCGCATCGTTGTAGTTCGGTTTCGGCGACCAGCCGGTATACATTCCATGCAAGAAGTCGGTCGACAGATACATGTTCGGCGGCATCCAGGGCAGGCGAAACTTGAAGCCAGGCCCGATCTCCACCGTATTCGCCCAGTACTCGTTCTTTGTGTCGCGCACGTAATTGACGTTCAGAAGCAGTTGCCCAGACACGCCCTCTGCAAAGTGGATGGTCCGTCCAGTCCGATGCTGCGAATAGAACAGCCAATCTTTATCGAAGCGGCTGATGTACTCCGCGTCATCCGTTGTCTCATAGAAAAATCCTGACTTAGAGCCGCCTAACAGCGTTCCGAAACCTTTGGCGTAACTGAGTCCCCCCCGATAATCAGGGATTGCCCCGCCTACATCGTGACGAGACGGTAGATACTTCACACTTTCACCGGCTTCCGCCCAGCCCGTCAGGTGATGCCAGGTTTTGGTCGATATGCCTGCGCCCAAGACGAATGCGCTTTCGGAGAGATACTGTGGCGTAATTACCTGAGTCGGCACGCTGCCCTTGATGTCGCCGGAGAATCTTAGCGTCACGTAAAACGAGACGAACTTGTCCGCTTTTCCTAGCCACGGTAATGGCACGCTCCGTTTTATTTGTCCGTAGCTGAACAAATCCTTCCACCGAGAAGAAAACATGGGCAAAGCCCAGATAGTTGTCTGCGGGGTATCGCCAAGCAGGTTGTGAAATGCTTTCGATGCTTCTGCCGCAATTTGGGGATCATCCGATCGCCGGGCTCGATCGAACCAATCGAGTGCCGTTGCGTCGTCTTTCGACTGGTTGTACGCCCAACCTAGCTGTAGCATCACGTCCGCGTCTTCAGGGTTCTGCTCATGCGCCTGCTCGAGGAATTTGACAGCGTCGTGAAAATATCCCATGGCGAGACTTTTCTTGCCCATGGTTTTCGCATCTACGGATGCGGCTTTGTCTTCGCCGTTATTTCGGGTTTTCAAGCCGCGTAGAAGATCCAACTGCTTGCGCACAGTTTCATCCTTTGGATCCACCGCCATGACGGCTTCGAACTGTTCCTTTGCCTCCGGCTCTTTTCCCATCGCGAGATACAAATAGGCAAGCTCTTTTCGAAGCGTGACGTTTTGCGGATCCAGCTTCAACGCTGCTAAGAACTCATACGGGTACGGGTAACGTGTTCCAAACTGCTCGAGTGCTAATTCCGCGGTTCGTGAGTCTCGGGAGCGTGACGCGGCCAGCAGAGCGGCTTGGGACAATTCCACTTGGTTTAACTGACGCCAGATGCGTGCCTGAATCAGCAGCAGCTCCGGCAGTTGCGGTTTCAGCTTTCTGCAGATTTCAAATTGCTCTGCGGCTAGGGGCAGTTCATCTCGAAGCTCCGCCAGTTGCGCCAGTTCCCAATGCGCGCTGAATGTGGAGAGAGCGTTCGGATCGGGTACACGGGTCAATGCTTCTTTCCAACGTGCGATTCCATCGCGCAGAGGCCTATCGATGTTTTGAAAAGCCTGCTCGGCCGTGGTGCGCGTCGCTATGTTTGCGGAATGCCGTAGACGGTCGAACGTGCGGCGCGCCTCGATGGGCTTCTTGGTCTCGTACGCGAGAAATGCAAATTCAAGAGCTGCGCTTTCGTCATGCGGATTAGCTTGTAGTGCCTGCTCGAACTCGTCCCGGGCCTCCGCATTATCGCCGGTCTTCAGCAGCGTGTAGGCTAGATCTTTATGGACCGCCGCATTGCTCGGCTCGATTGCCAGTCCGTTGCGAAAGAGAATGATAGCGGCATCGTAGTCCTTTCCGCTCAAAGCCTTATAGGCCTGATTGAGGTAGTTCGCGGCTGACGTTTCCCCCTTCGCAGTTTGCCCGAATCCGGCGGCCGACGACGTAGCGAACAGCCACGTCAACGCAATAAGTTTGGGATCGATGCGCAAAATACTCAGCACAAGCTGACAAGTTAGTCAGGTATTTGTGCAAAGTTCTCAAAGCCGCTTGGCTGCTCGGCCGCACAAGGCTTACATTGGAAAGTTGCAACCGGGCAAATCTTGAGGCTCCAATACATCCGCAAGCTAGCCGGTGGATCTATTTCGGTGCGTGCTGGTGAGGTTTTTTGCGAATCAAGAGAAGGCTGTCCACTGGCTTCAAGTTTCGAACCCATCGCTCGGCGTTCGATGAGCGCTTGTCCAGGCAAGCTATCTCAACTGCTTATCCAGCTTTCCCACATTCGGGATAACTGCTCAGCACTTTATCGCCCCGATATTTCAGCTCGTCGATCAGTCCTACTCGTGAAGTGTAATAGCCGTCGGCGGTCAGGCTCTTAATCAACGAAAAGAATTGCACATTTCGGGCGCGGTTGTTTGGGTTCGCGTCGAAGGCGTCAGACAACGGCTGCAAAATCGAAAGTTGCTGTTTTTCCGTTAGATCAACGAATCGCGTGCCGCCGAGCCGTTTGGATTCTGACTCGAGCCAGCGCAGACCGTCCGCCGTGACTAGTTGTTGATCCGTATTACGCGCGATCATGAGATCGATAAACGCGGGCACGCCGGCTCCGAGGGCGCCGGGCGTATCGGTCGGAGGAATGATCAAGTCTGCGATGCGCGAAATGGCGGCGAAATCGTCTTTCCCGAAGAAGCGCGCCTCCGAGGGTTGCTCGGGAGGGGTGTGGTGATGCTGGTCGGCTGTTTGGCCGTATAGATCGTCACTTGCAAACGGATAGGCGCAGGTCGCTCCTACTCCGCCTAAGATCTTTAGCCAGGACCGCCGGTCTGTGGAGTACGTTGCCATTAAACCTCGCCTTTTTGCAGACGGTCCGCAATGTGATCCGCGGTGCGAGTCGCCAAAGCCATGATCGTCAGCGTTGGATTCTTTTCGGAAGAACTGGGAAACACGCTCGCGTCCACGACGTATAAATTCGATACATCATGTGACTGGCAGAAGGCATTGACTACTGAGGTCTTCGGGTCGTTGCCCATCCGGCATCCTCCCACCTCGTGGTTGGTCTGCGGCTTTGGATCAACGGTCGGGATCTCAGCTTTGCTCGACTCTAAAATCGCGCGACACCACTTTTTCATGTCTTCGTTCAGCCGCACGTCGGATTCGCCCAGCTTCCAGTGCCGCCTCGGCTTAGGCAAGCCGTATTCGTCGAGCTCCGAGGTATCGATGTCGATGTAGCTGTCGCGATTGGGCAGCATCTCGTGATAGCCGGTGAAGGTCAGGTAAGCGGGGTAGCGCGCTTTAACAGCTTCTTTGTAACTCTTGCCGATACCCTTAATGCTACGGGCCCAGCCCGCGGTACGGCGATTCTGGTAGTTGAACTGAATTCCAAAACTGCGCGCATAAGGCCGCTCTCGTTCATGCATGAAGGAGGGCACGTAAGCGTGATCAAGAAAGCCCTGGTCATCTGTTGTCGGTTTGCCGATGAAGTCTTCGAGAAACGCCTCAAATCCGGCTGTGATGTGCGGGATGAAATTCCTGCCTAACTCGCCGCTCGAGTTTCCAAGACCTGTCGGGAACAGACTCGACTTGGACATAAGCAGGAGCGCGACACTTTGAGCGCAGGCGCATGCGACCACGACGGTTCTGCCTCTCGCAACGCCTTCCGCTCGTGTTTCCCGATCGAAGTATCGAACTTCTTTGACGCGTGCTTCATCCGAAACCGGCAGATCATAAACAATGCTGTTCTGCTGAAGTGTAAGCTTGCCAGTCTTGAGGGCCGGCATCATGTGAACATTCAGCGAGTTGTACTTCGCCGCGACGTCGCAACCAGACATGCAATTTCCACAGTAATGACAGGCTGGCCGTGTCTTGCTGGCTCGCGTTAGCGTTGCCTTACGAACATGGATTACTTTCACCCCCAGCTTTTGCGCACCGTCGCGAATCGCCAGGTCGGTGCACTTCATCGGGGCGGGCGGCATGAAGATACCGTCCGGCAGATCTTCTAGGTGATCGTAGTTCCCGCAGACGCCGACTTCGCGTTCGATGCGGTCGTAGTAAGGCGCGATATCGGCGTAATCAAAGGGCCAGTTTTCGCCGCCGCCATCGTGATCGCGCCCTTTGAAATCCCGTTGGCTGAAACGCAACGCGACAGCGTTCCACAGCTGTGTTTTGCCACCCAGACCGCGGCTGCGCTCGCCATCAAAGCCTGGTTTGCCGGGTTTCATTAGCGGAACATGACGATAGGTGAACTCATAAGGGAGTCCGTGTGTATTGAAATCGGTAGTGGTGTCGATCTTAGGACCGCCCTCAAGGACCAGCACATCTGCCCCAAGTCCCGCCAGTCGAGCGGAGAGCGTGCCGCCACCGGCCCCTGACCCAATCACTACCACGTCGTACACTTTGTTCTGCATTGCTTATCTGGTCTTGTTCTCGAAGAGAAAAAGACCGCTTTTCCCAGCCACGACGAAATCCAAATCACCGTCACCATCCAGGTCGGCTACCGGGATCTGCAAACCGCCGCCGGTTCGGCCGCCGTAATCGATAACATGCTTGACCCACTCGACTTCGTGAGAATCGGGGTGGATCAGGCGTTCGTACCAGTAGATGCCCAGCGGCTCGCGTGAACCGGGATCTTTTCCGTTATGTGCCATGTAGCGCTTTCCTGTCAGCAACCCAAGATTGTGATCGCCTCGAAGGTCCACTGGAGTCACGGCGTGCGGCTGGGACCAGCTGTCGTCGATCACGTGTTTCTCCCACGTATTGTCGGCTTTGTGTTCCAGCCAAAAGATGCCGTAATTGTGTGCCATGGACGTAATAATGTCCGGACGGCCGTCGTTGTTCACGTCCGCCGTGTACATGAAACCGACATCACCCAGCTTCCAATCGGGATGAAACTCCCAGTTGCCTGCTCGGGGATCTCGCGGCGCTTCGAGCCAGCCGTTCGGGGTTAGGATATCGTTTCGGCCATCGCCGTTCACATCTCCGGCTCCGATACCGTGGCCGTAGCTCCTGGGGCTCACCACGTGCTTCGCGATCCCACCATGACCGTCACGTTCGTACCAGGCAAGAGGAGCCTGCAAGTCGCCGAACTCTGGTAAGATTTCGTTCGCCTTTCCGTCGTTATCTAGGTCGACCAGCAGTTGGAATTCGATGGGATAGCCAGTGTCGATGGTGTGCTCCTGCCATTTCCCGCCAACGGTTCCGGGGTTCCGCCACCAGGCGATTTTCTTGCTGAACCACCCGACGGTCACGAGGTCGACATGTCTATCGCCATCAACGTCGAGCGGCACCGTGCTCAAGTCATCGATGTAGTTGTTGGTGTAAAAGATGTCGCGGAAGTGATGCTTCGTCCATTTGGGAGCTTGGTACCAGTTTTCGCCCGACACAATGTCGAGCTTTCCGTCACCGTTTATGTCGGCGAGAGCGGCGGATTCACTCGACCCGAGATCGAGCGTATGTTTTTCAAACGGGATCTCGGGTGGACGCGTAACCACATACGCGCCACCGCCCATCGCCAAAACCAGGAGCAAAGCTCCTAGCGATATGTATTTCGAATCAATGAAGGCTCTGGCTCTACGCATAATTCCGCTAGCGCGTAATCAGCGCCGCGGCATCCGGATTGCCTGGTCCAAAGTGCTTCAGCAAAACGAGCGGCTCCGTCGGGCTTTCATTGGTGATCTTGACTCCGTTCTTCGCCGCATCTGCGCTGACGAACAGTTCATCGCTGGTCAGCTCTCCGAAGCGGATGAGGGAGGGCGTCTCGATTTGGTGGACGCCTAATTTCCCGAACCCTTGCGTCAGAATCAGCCCGTAGGCTGCGGCATCTTTCACGACAACCGATCGCCCGGGCAGCACAGTTAATTCCTTTGCCGAATAATGTTTGGTTCCGTAAGTGATCCAGTTCTCGAGGTATCCCCCCTCTGCCATCTCCCCGATGTCTCCCACAGGTTTTGGCTTGGTTAGATTATGCGTCGCGAATTCCGGATCGACATTCGCTTCCCAATCGAGCATGTCCACGATGTAATCGAGATCGTGCGCTTTTTCCTCGGGCACGTCTTTTACAAGCAGTTCCCAAGGAACATATCTGCCTTCGACCATCGATTGGAACATCCCGAAGACATCGCTGTTTACCTGCGGCTCATAAGTGACAAGCGAACCCGGAGCATGCAGGATCCCGGCATTCACCTGCCATCCCGTGCCCGGTTGTAACTTATATGCTTTTGAGTGATTCAGGATTCCGTTATCGCCGGTCTGCCATCGCTTGAGGCAGTCGAGAATATCATTCCTTGTCGTTCCGGGCTCAAGACCCATGAACGTATAAGGGAAATTGTTGAACTTGAAATTATATTGGGGCGGGAAGTAATAAGCCTCGGGTTTACCTAAACGGCCAACGAGACTGGCGTGCTCATCGCGTTGATGCATGTGATGCGGAATAGGCCCGAGATTGTCGAAGAACTTGCACAGCAGGTTCCAGCCTCCCTCGCGTTCCATTACTTCCGCGCCTAAAAATTTGTCTCCTGCCGTCTCGATGGCCTCTTTGAATAGAATTTTCTGTCCCTTGAAGGCAATGTAGCTTAGGCCCTCATCGTCGGGCGTTCCAGGTCCGTTCGCTGCGTTTGTCGTAGACGAGAACCAGCGCTCGTCGATGCCACCGCGATGAGCACCGAGGGCGTATAGATCGCGAGTATCGAGCTTGAGGCGTCCTCCCGGCATGAGAAAGGATCGAGGCACCCAGCACGGAGCGAACCGTACAACCCCTTCTCCCGCGCTCAACGCTTCCTGAACCATTGCTTGTTTAGACATCGGAGCTCCCTTAACCTCTTGGTGAGGAATTCTTGCTGTTCTGCGCTTTGCAGTCGACCCATGCTCCGCTGCGGGCAGATTCCAAAACGGCTGCCACGACCTGCTCTGTAACGAGTGCTTCCTGAAAAGTCGGCGAGGTGGGGGTGCCGGAGCTCAGGCCCCGCAACAGGTCGGCCGTCTGATGGATAAACGTGTGCTCGTAACCAATTTGCAGGCCCGGCACCCACCAGTGCTTCATGTATGGGTGCTCCCCTTCCGTAACGTGGATGGAGCGCCAGCCACGCAGCGCGGAGGCATCGGCATGCTCGAAGTATTGTAGCCGGTGAAGATCATGCAAATCCCACGCAACGGAGCCATCAGCGCCATTCAACTCGAAGGTATATAAAGCCTTGTGGCCGCGTGCGTAACGGGTCGCCTCGAAGGTACCGATTGAACCATTTTCGAAGCGCGCCAGAAATGCGGTGGCGTCATCAATGCGGACTTCCTCGATGCGTCCCGTAATTACATTCTCACGTTCTTTGATGAACGTTTCGGTCATCGCCGAAACGGTTTGGATTGGGCCGTTGAGCCAAACGGCAGTGTCGATGCAGTGGGCCAGCAGATCGCCAGTAACTCCGCTGCCTGCCACGTCGGCGCTCAACCGCCACAACGCAGCGCCGCCTTGCGGAACCTTCGCCGAGATAGTCCAATCCTGCAAAAACTTGGCTCGGTAATGAAAGATGCGGCCCAACTTTCCTTCGTCGACGATCTGTTTTGCAAGCGTGACAGCAGGTACCCGGCGATAGTTGTACCAGACCATATTCGGCACACGCGCACGTTCCACGGCGTCTATCATCATCTGAGCTTCGGCGAGAGTTCTTCCGAGCGGCTTTTCGCAGAGTACGATTTTGCCGGCTTCAGCTGCAGCAACCGCGATGCTGCTATGTGTATCGTTTGGGCTTGCGATGTCGATGATATCGATATCACGTCGAGCAACGAGCGCCCGCCAGTCTGTCTCGACCGACTCGTAGCCCCACTGACTTGCGAAGCTCTCGGCTTTCTCCCGATCCCTTCCGCAGACTGCTTTCAGCACCGGCCGGTAGGTCACATCAAAGAACTGATTGACTTGGCGGTACGCGTTTGAGTGCGTCCGGCCCATGAAGCCGTACCCGACGAGCCCAATTCTTAGAGGCTGCTTCGCCATTCGCCTAGAGGAGAGTGTATCGAAGCTTGCGTTAGGGGTCGACTTCGCTTGGATTTAGCACCTCTTTACGTTGCTGATCCAAGATACTGCCGATCTAGTTCTTGCCAAATGCGCTCTGCTGAAATGCCGACAAATTCGGGCTTTGGGATTTGAGCGCCGTCTCTCCATTCGACTAATGATCGATCGCTCGGGTCGACGAGGTATATGTGCCGGAATCCCCAGTCTTGATATTTCCGGCAATTCTTTTTGACCCGCTGGTAGCTGTTATCTTCAGAAATAATTTCTACTACGACATCCAGGCCTTCGGTCGGATACGGTCCAGTGGGGGGCTTGGTAGTTGCCACGATATCAGGTTTGGGGTGCGCATCGGGCTCGATGCGAAGCTCCACTTCCGAGGCGGAGATGAACCCGGCTTCGTTCAGGAGATCCATAATGATGTGCTGCAACAACCCATGTACCCAAGTGGGCATGCCCTTCGGAACGACCTCCCCATACCAGAATTCGTAAGCCCCATCCGCGTTTCCATACTGCAGGTTGAACTCTGAATAGGTTAATTTCTGCGGTGCGGATGTAGTCATTTCCTAATTCTGCCACCAGGCGGCACTTCGCGGCGATTTTGGATAAGTCTTATCTGTCTCAACGCGAAAAGCGCGAGTGACGCTGTGCAAAGCACGATAAGGAGCATGCGAATGTGAGCGGCTGTTGAAAGTGGTATTCCGATGCCGCTCCCGAGCGCGATGTACATCGCAATACAAACGGGACATTTCGGTAATGCCCCAAGGATGGCTGCCGGAATCAGCCATCCTAAAACGTTCCTACTGTGGCGCGAGAGTCCGCCCGCATGGGGACGGCAACACTGCGCGCTGTTCATTCGCCGTGCTCCCCATTCTTGCAGCATTTTGTGTTGATCTTTGGCGGAACGTAGCCTTCCTTCGGGTCAACGCTGTAGCTTTCGTCATACTTATCGTGATGGCGAACCCAGGACATGCTAAACGCTAACCCGTCCTCATCCCGCCCTTTCGGCGTTATGTCAAGAAAGTTGTATGTCCCTAAAAAAATATCGAGCCCGCGACCGAAAGTGGAGTAGGTATGAAATACATCCCCCTTTTCTTTGTAGAAGACGCTGGCTCCCGGAGCTTCTTCGGATCCGAAGCGAGTTAGTCCATAGTTGTACGACACCTCGCCTTTCGCCAACTCATCTTTCGTGAATGAAACTCCAAAATCGAAGTTGAAATCGCTTTCATACGAAGACACCCAGTGGAACGACCAGCCCATCCTTTTCTGGAAGGCTTCAATTTCACTGAGCGGCGCCCGTGACACGACTACAAAACTTACATCCCGATGCGCCAGATGCACAAGCGTCGCATCGAAATGGTCGGCCAGAAAGGAGCAACTCTTGCAGCCCTCCGCCCAACCTGGCCCGAGCATGAAATGATAGACAATCAACTGGCTCCGGCCGTCAAATAAGTCGCTGAGAGTTTCCGGGCCGCGAGCGCTTTGAAACGTGTACTCTTTCTCGACTTTCGTCCAAGGTAATTCTCGCCGGTTTCGGCTTACCTCATCCCGCAGCCGTGTAAATACTTTTTCCTTCGTTAGAAGATCCCGGCGCGCCTCGATCCATTCTTCATTCGAAACTACGCTGTTTGCTCTGTAACTCAACGTTGTCATTTCATCTCCTTTGTCTTGCTCTCCGCGTTTGCGCGAACTCTCGAAAACAAATAGCCCCATCCCGTTCCGATACGCGAGCCATCCATGTGTTCAGGAGCAATTTGGCCAATGGCGCGATGATAGAACTGTATGCGGGTTCCTCCGCGTTCAGGGGTCAACCTGTAGATCAGGTGCGAGAGGACCGGCGCGGACATAAACAGCGGACCCTGAATTTCCAGCAGTGCCGGTGCTTTGATCGACTGCACAACTCCCCAGTAGTGACCGGTGTTGTTGCCAAGATCCCGGAACCAGCGGCCGCCTGGCCATGCCTCGAGTTTCATGGGTAGCGGCGTGCCATCCGGCGTCTCGTTATACGGACCCATTTGCTCCAGCAGCGACTCGAAGACGATGTCGATCGGCGCTGCGATCTCCTCGTCCTTGATCACTTCCAAGGTTTGAATCGCTTGCTCTGAAACGTTTGCTGACATGAATCATTTCTCCTTGTCTTTGGTTAGTTGGCCCTTCTGAGTTAATTGTTCGAACGCTTTCCGTTCCGCCCGTTCTTTCACCCGATCGATTTGATGAGTCCAGAAGCGTTCGTATCGCTGCACCCAATCGTGGACCGGTTTGAGTCGTATGGGTTCAAGCCGGTAAAGCCGAAGCTGTCCCTGTTTGGTTACCTTGACGATTCCAACCTTACGGAGCACGCCAAGATGCTTTGAGACGGCAGGCTGCGGCAGTTGCAAAGCCTCAACCATGTCGTTTACGGCGTGATTCCGGCCGTCGACCAAAATATCGATCAGTTGGCGTCTCCGCGGCTCCGCGATAGCGTTAAAGACGTCTGTTGTTGTAGCAGCCCGAGCCATTGACCGAAGTATATTCCGATATAAGAATATATGTCAACAGAAAAGATCAGTGCTCGCTAGGAGTAGGTGTTGGCAATCGGAAGGTTTAACGGGCGTGAGGGTCGCTTCTGAAGACACATTAAAGTCGCATTGCGACTTTAATGAACATGTGGACTGAAAACTTGGCTTAGGCTCAGCGGCTTCGGTTGTGCTCGCTACATCAAAGCAACGAAAGTGACTACGCTCATTCGAGAATCAGGCTTCGATCCGGCAGGATGGGTAGTCTCCCTTAGGATGAAAGAGAAGGGCGATCGCCAGAGAAGCGATCACCCCATTCCCTTGATTTCCAGCAAACTGCTGCCGTTATAAGCTCTTACTCGCTGCAACCGGGCGACCGCGGGTCCGCGAAGTTATGGTTGTCGCACCTATAACCGTTGCTGAATGGGTTATCCGAAACGTTCATGTCATAACTCTCACCTCGGATCGCACGGACCTGTGTCCAGGTGTCGTCGTTGCAGTTATGCGCATGGACAGCTGGCCACAACGTTCCACTGTAAACTTGTAAGCCGTTTTGAAACAGGAATGATATCCGCTGACCGGAGTTGGTGGCGGCGCAGTAATTTTATAGTGGGGCGCGTAACGATAGGAGCCCAGCCACGGGCCGTTATAGGTGCAGGGATGCACCATTGGGCTTTGGCCTGGACAGGTTCCGTGGTTGCAATAAGTTGTCGAGTATTCGAGCACCGGAAATCTCGACGGATTGTTGTCGTTGTAGTGCAAGACGACGGATCCCGAGTGCTGGACTACCTCGCCATAAGGCTTTATGCCAAACCTGAACCGAGCTTCTATAGCAATTGCCGCAACCCGCTTCGGGGACGACATCCGTTAGCGAAGCCGGGGCGGGAAACAAGCTTTCTTCGCGCAGAATCGCGGTTAAATTGGCAATAGCCCCGGTTTCAGCACTGCTGGCCGCGGTAGGGAACCTCGTCATTAAGGCTGTAGCTCGAATAGCTCTGCCGGCCTCCGCAAAAGCTTCTACCGGATCCACAGCTGCTGGCGACGGAGGGCGATACATACCCGTTGCCGTCGAGTCCCAACCGGCCGGTATACTGTCCCCGCCGATCTGCTGAATCAGCGATTTGCCGTTCGATACGATTTGAGCGCTTACCTCCGTGCGCCCCTGCACTGCCGGGTTCTCGTCGTTGTCGCCGTCCGGGAAATTTTCGACAAACGCTTGTGCCGTGACTCCGCCCAGCCCGATCGTGAGATTTTCTGGCGTGTTCACGGAGACGGTCAGCTGGCTCGCAGCGGCCCGGTCTGCACTGTTGGCCGCTTCCAGGGCGGTGATGCTCCGGGCGGGAAGATTCTGCACAGAATCTATGACGGCCGGGCCATTACGCGGAGCCGCTCGTTGTGTACCAAGAGCCAGATTGGACAATGCGCTGATTTCGGCCGCAAAAATCTGCCCGTCCAGTTCGTTTGACAAGGCAAGGGGGAGGGCGCTAGCCAAACCCAAACTTTTGGTTGCGGCTGCTGCGTCGAAGGAAGACGCGAGCCAGACGTTGTTCATGGAATGGCCGGATATGGCGATCGTCCTTCCCGAACTATCGAGCAGACGCGTGCTCATTTCCGTTGACCCTTCAGGGATCCGCGCCTCGAAGTACACGGTGTTTCCTTGATATTGGTACGCGCCCGCCACGCCCAGCTGATAATCGGCCAGGAAAATGGTTGTTTTAGGCACTTCCTGTGACTGACTCAGCAGGGGCAGGGCAATCGCTGCCGCAGCCGCCAAAAAGGCCGGCCGCAAGTGCGCACCTAACCTCCAGTGAATGTTAGAGTTCGCACCCTTGTAAAACTGTGTGCGCGCTCCTGTGTGCGTTTTGCCCCCAGGTTTTCTTAGCGAGAGACGGGAGGCTGACTGTTTCCACATGCGACCTTCTCCTTTTTACTGGAAGCGCAACGCGCTCAATCGCCTTGCTCTCCGGATCGTATTTTCCGTTCCAGTATGCCAACTGTAAAAGAAAAATGACAAAATAGGTCCTAAATCAGGCCGAAGAAACCCTTAAGAAAAGTTTAATGCCCACTCTTGAGGAAGCTAAACGGATATTTCAGTTCGGAGACTTCCGGCTCGACGTGCGTGAGCGCCGTTTCACCCGGGGAAGTTCCGATATTCCACTGCCGCCCAAAGCGTTCGATCTGCTGGCGCTCTTTGTAGCTCACCCGGGTGAACTCCTGACCAAGGAAGTCCTTTTGCGCAGCTTATGGCCGGACAGCTTCGTTGAAGAAGGAGCGCTTTCCGTTTATGTCTCGACGCTTCGCAAAGCACTTGGCGATACGGCCGGAACCAGCAAGTTGATTGAGACCCTGCCGAAAAAAGGATACCGGTTCATCGGTATTGTGATGCAGACGCGTGCGCCGGAATCGCCAGGTGCACGCCTCCGATTCCGAACACTGGCAATCGCGTTGGCCGCTCTAGCGGCTCTTGTGTCCGGGTGGGAGATGTGGCGGCGGGCGCGAGGCAGCGAGTTCACACAGTACGCGCTAGAGAAAAGCCGGCCACTCACCAGTTCGCCAGGGGTTGTTTCCCAACCTGCACTGTCCCCCGATGGAGAGCGCGCTGCCTACGTATGGGAACGTTTTGACGGCGGTCCTATGAGGATTTTCGTCCAGCCGGTCTCCGGATCGGATCGCTTTCAGCTAACCACCGGACCCGGATATAGCTTCGCTCCGGCTTGGTCCCCGGACGGTCGGCAGATTGCCTTTTTGTACGGCACGCGCGATGGAGGACCTGTTGACCTGATGCTAACCGATCTCGGAAACCCGAACTCGCCGCGCAAGCTGCTGAGCTTGGGCAGGTTCGTTTCATCGGAATACCCGTTGCCTTCGGTAGATTGGTCTCCCGACGGCAAATCCCTGCTCGCCACCGATACTACCGGGGAGTCCCACCGTCCGTCTCTCGTCGTTATTTCTGCGGCTACGGGCGAGAAGAAATTCCTTACGGGAGCGCCTTCTCAAGCAGCCGATACCGATGCCAGGTATTCCTCCAACGGTAAGACGGTTGCATTTAGAAGATCTATCGGCAGTTCGGTAGATGACGTTTACGTCGTTCCGGCGGCGGGCGGCAAAGTCCGACGGCTTACCAACGATCTCCGGCGCATTCGCGGCCTTACCTGGAGCTCGGAGGGGGAAAGCCTGATCGTGGCATCCAACCGCGCATCGGCTCTGACCTCGCTCTGGCGCGTTTTTCTGAACGGTCAGCCCGCCCTGGAACTGACCACTCCCGTGGTTCATGCGTCGGCGCCAGTGGTAGCGCGACGCGCAAAGCGGCTGGCATTTGTGTCCGAGGTGAACGATGTGAACATCTGGAAGGCCCCGGTAGATGGACGCACTCCGCCTGTTCAAGTCGTGGCATCGACTTACCTGGATTCGGGGCCCGACATCTCGCCGGACGGCTCACGCATCGCATTTCGTAGTGACCGAACGGGTTCCAATGAAATCTGGACAGCGGATAGTGATGGCCATAATCCGCAGCAGCTTACGCATTTTGGCGGCGGTCTGACTGGCTGTCCGAGGTGGTCTCCGGATGGGCGATGGCTGGCCTTCGATTCGCGTGCATCTGGATCCGCCGAAATTTACAAACTAAGGTTGGAGGATGGCGCTCTGACCCGTCTTACCGAGTCGCAGTCTGACAATGTCGTGCCCAGTTGGTCGCATGACGGCAACTTTCTTTACTTCACTTCTAATCGCACCGGCAGCGAACAAGTTTGGCGCATGCCTGCGGTAGGCGGTAGTGAGACGCAGGTCACGACCAGCGGAGGTTTCGGTGGCCTGGAGTCGGCGGACGGCCGGACACTGTACTACGTAAAAGATTTGGGAAAAACGAGTATCTGGCGCATGCCCATTGGAGGCGGCCCAGCCACGGAAGTGATCCCCGCCATGGGCCCTCGCTTATGGGGATATTGGGGCCTATCAGAGCACTATTTGACTTTTTTTCGTCTCGCCTCGCCCGATTTGGGGAACGCTGAGATTCTCCAGTTGAATTTGGCGACGCAAAAAGTTCGCCGGATTGGCATCACGGAACGGCCAATCGAGTCAGGGACAAAAGGGTTTTCCATATCCCGGGATGAACAATGGATGTTCTATGCGCAGCACGACGTGTATCAGACCAGTATCATGCTCGCCGGCAAATGAGATAACGAGCTCTAAGGCATCGTTGCCGCCTTTCCTATTCGGACCACCCATGGACGTTGCGGACGGAGATCATAGTCCCGAGGATCTCCTGCCAAGTCTCAGGCGCCAGCATCACTTTGTTGGGGAACATGCAGCCGTCCCAACAGATGTGCTTGACTGCTTTCGTGAGCTGGCCGGAGTCATCGCGTAACCACAAACCGGCGTCCCGTGCGATATTCAGGCGTCCATTGACGTCCGAAGGCATGCAGTGGTGGCCCGTCTTATCGTGTGAGCCCGAGCCCTTCACGGTTCCGTCATTCTGGGCTACATGGAAATCGATGGTCCAGGGTCTGAGAGCCGAGGCGACCACCCCCAGCGCTTCGTGAAATGTCCGGTCGTCGTTCCAAGTGAAATTTTCGGGTAAGGATTCGATCTTCTGGGGAGTTGTAGCCAAGCGTGTACAGAAGCGTATGGGCCATATCTGCCTGAAAACCGAGCGTGCTGGGACGGCCAACGCATTCGAGCAGCTGAACCATCTTGCGCCAGCTATGCATCCCCGCCCAGCAGATCTCGCCTTCCGCGGCCAAGCGTTCGCCGTGCGATTCCGCGATATCGCAGGCAAGCCGAAATGTCTCGGCGATGCGTTCTGTGCTATCAGCGGGCGCCTGGGCCCATTCGCTTGGGCTGGCGGCGGAATCGATGCGGATTACTCCATAGGTTCTGATCCCGAAGCGGCGGAGCGTTTCGCCGATCTGGCATGCTTTCTCGACCTGCTCAAGGAATCGTTTCCGTTCTTCTTCCGTGCCCATCGCGGAACCGCCACCGGTTGGCGCCCACACAGGCGCAACCAGCGAGCCGACAACCAGATCTCTCGATGCGATATTGTCCGCCAGTTTCGCGATTTGTTTTTCGGTCGAATCGATACTGACATGCGGTTCGGAAAGAAAGAGATCCACGCCATCGAATCGCGTGCCATCCACATTTGCCGAGGCTGTCAGATCGAGCATCGTGTCTAAATCGACGAAGGGCTCCGAACCCGGGCCCTTGCCGACCAGGCCCGGCCACATGGCGTTGTGAATTTTTGGAAACTGCCGCGTTGAACTCATTTGCTCGATAGGCCGAAACAATAGAGCGTACTATCGTATGTCCCGATATAGACACGCCCGTTCGCGACGGAAAGCCCGCTGAAGTGATTGAATGATGTAATCTGGTCCCCGCTCGAGTACAACTCTTTTCCCGTCTCCGCATCGAGCGCGTATAAGGTAGCGTGCGTGGAATTCTTAATGCGTTCCGGGCTGTAATCGAACAGACCGCGCTCTGGATACGCCTGCTCCGTGTTCTCCCCGTTGCCGTACGCAAAGACGACCCCATTCGCGATCACCGGCGGCTCTGCCCGATTCATGTCACGCGACATCCACGTCGGCGCCATTTCATAACCGCCAGCCTTCGATTCCAGCTTCAATGCCACAACTGCGCCGTGAGTGACCGGGCCATACGAAACAGGCGGTTTGAAATTGCGATGAACCGGACCCCAGAACGGCGTCAAGATCCAGCGCGTGCCTGCCGCATCCTCCCAGGTTGCAAGTGATCCCCAGATTCCAGCCGAAGCGAAGTTGACTTCTTCATTACACAAAAGCGGTGTTTGGGCCAACGGCGTTTCGTGATCGTCGCCACCGGAAGCTCTGGTGTCGAGAAGATAAACACGGCAAGCTTTGCTCGCTGTCGCCAGCAGTTCCTTACCGTCGAAATCGAAGATCGCCGGAGTGACTTGCATGTCGAGGTCCCGCTTACTCATCCAGTGCCAATTCGGAGGCTCGAACCAGTCCTGCAACTGCAGCTGATTTCCCTCCACTTTCACTCCGATGAGCCCATTACCGAAGGTGCGATTCTCCGGATCGTAAACGCCATCGCCCGTCGGTGCCCAGGCCGTCCCCGTCGAATCGATGGAGGCGCCTTCCCGGCCCCACAACCCTCCGCTCCGAGGGTTGAAGGTCATCACCTTCTTGGCGGGATCGTTGATGTCGATCGCCCAAACCTGATTCGGGCTTCCGTTACAGCTCTGCGAAGTGGTGGTGAAGATGACACCCTTCCACATGTTGAGCGAATACGACTTCGAATTGCCGAAACCGAATTTCACTGCCGGAGCGGTTTCTTCGCCATCCGCCACATTTAGCGTATGGAGTTGGCCATCGCCGGCCAGCGCATACACGTTGCGTTTTCCGGATTCATCAGCCGGCCCAATGATCGGCGTTGCAGTCAGGCCTCCTGGACAGAGAGGATCGCCCGGATCTGTTCCCCTGCCCTCCTTCACCGGCGGATACTCGAAATGCTTGTGCCACAGCACGGTGCCGGCCTCGACATCGATGCCATAAATGTTATCGGAAATACCGGCCTCGATAGCAATCTGTTTGACACCGCTACCCGTCTGAACCCCGGTGACGATCAGCGGAGGAAACAGTGAATGCATCTCTCGCGGTTGGTTATCGAGCTTCAGCTTCCACAAGATCTTCAGATTTTTGACATTGTCTTTTGTGAGGATGTGTTCATCGCGTTGCCAGTTGTTGCGCCGTGGACCGCCCCCGTCCGTTAGCCAGTCTGCCGGGGACCCGCACATGCATGTCACTGCGGCCAAAAAACAAATCACTTTGCGCATTACGATATAAATCTGCTATCCGGCGTCACTGTCGCAATAACTGCGGTTGGCCTTTCGGAATTCCAAAACAATACACGCTATTTCCTCGCGTGGTGAAATACGCCCGCGCATTCGCTACTGCTAGTCCGCCCCCGCTCGCGGTACCCGAGACCGTTTTGCCGCTTGAGTAGAGTTGCTTGCCAGTAACTGCGTCGAGCACCGAGAGAGTTGCATCGGTGGACATCTGCTCGACTTCAGAAACACTGTAAGGCGCGCCGTTCGGCTTAGCAAGCCGCGGCGATTCTCCCGTCGAGAGGATAAACAGCATGCAATTCGCAACAACGGCGGAAGCAGGCGAGGCGATATCACTCGAGCGCCATGCAAACTGAAGCACCGGATGACCGCGCTCTTCGGCCAGTTTAAATGCAATGATGCTGCCGTCCGAGGGCACGTCCTTCGGTGTTGTCAGCTTCGCCGACTTGCTGGGAGGTCCCCATATCGGCGCGTAAATCCATCTTGTTCCGTTATCTACATCGAGCCAGCTCGAAAAAGCTCCGCGAAAGCCGTGGCCTGCGTACTTCCTGTCAACAGGGGCGATGACATCGCTTGCGAACAGTGGCGTGTGGTGGTCCAAGCCCCCTAGCGACGTGGAATCGAGAAGATAGACACGCCCGTCTCTGCCGCCCGCAACCACAAAATCCCTGCCCCGAATGGAGAAGACCATCGGAGTGATTCCAGGCGCCGCAAGCGTTTCTTTATCGTTCTCTTTCTCACTCGGTGTGAAGTAGTCTTTCACCTTCAAATCCTTCGGAGTCAGGGCCAAAATCGTGTCATGCGGGTGGCCGAGCGAGTCGCCCGGCGCATAAGAGACCTCCACATACACGGTCCCGTCGTTACCTATGGCCGTTCCATCGATGCCCGAGAAGCCGCCGCCCTGTGGAACAAAAATAGCGACTTTCTTTTCATTGCTTAACAGATCCAGCGCAAACAGGGCGTTTCGAAAGCCGTCGCAATTGCCTCCAGTTGTTGCGTAAACTACGTTTTCCTGAACATTCAGGCTGGTAACTCGCGCGCCGGGCGGCAGGAACTTTACCGAGGGAAGCAGATCCTGCCCGGTAGAGCTATTCAGAACGTGCAGATAACCATCGCTGCTCACTGCATACAACGCGGACAACTGCGTAAGCGTTGTCGGCCTGAGCGGATATAGAGTTTGATCAAGTGGAGGGAAATAGGGCGAGCGATGCCCTCTCGTCATGCCCGCCACGGCTGGCGTTCGGCTTGCCTCTGAAGCAAAATGCATTGACCCTGAACTGCTGCCAGCCATCACCACTGGCGCGGTCAGCCCACCAGGGCAGGCAATCGATGTTGATTCTTGAGCACGCGAGTTCTTACCGCGGAGCTCGAGGTTTGCCGTCCAGAGAGGCATATCGAGATCGGCATCGACGGAAAATACCTTGTCCGAACTAGCCGCAAATATCAACATCTCCTTGAAACCCCGGTACGTGATCAGGTTCCCGTTGATGATCGGCGAAGTCAGCGAGTTCAGGCCTCGTCGATACACTCTCAACCTGAATTTTGTACAGCAGCCTTAAGCCGCTCACGTTGGTCTTGTCGATCAGGCGCTCCGACTTTGCCCAACCGTTGCGCTGGGGACCACCGCTCAGCATCGGCCAATCGGCCGCCCATACCACTGCGGCTGCGGTCACGATAGCCGAAAGGGCTAGGCGCCGGAAGGTTCTCATTGGCTGTTTTTAGATCGTCTCAAACTTCAACTTCAACCGAGCGTATCAACAAAAATCAAAAAACCATGCGCGACTTCTTCGCCGCCAACTTCGAAAATTCCAACCCGGGAACGTTTCGAAGATCGTCAATCGACTTAAAACCGCCGATCTCACTTCGGTACTGAATGACTGCGGCCGCCTCCGATCTTCTGAGAAGCAGCGTGGTCTGCAAGTCGACCATGTTCGCCTTATTCATGTTGATAGGCGCAGGTTTTTCGGGACCGAAGTTCTTCGTCAGGTAAACAAGAATGTCATCGAAGTCGTCGTCCGATCCCTGCGCTCCTAGCTTAATCATCTTCGTGATCGTGTCTTCCCACTCCGAGTTCTTTTGATGCATGGACGCCGCTCGTTCCGGAGAGTGGCACTTGCCGCAAACTCGAACCATGGCGTCCTTTCCGTATCCGGGAGGCAAATCTGCTCTTGCTGCTCCCGCTACGCACAGGACGGCTACACTCGTCCGAACCGCAGACCACAACTGCTTCGCGTGATTACTCATTCCCGATTACTGATCTAAAAAGTTTTGATGCGAATATGGCGCGTCTCGATCTTCATCGCTGCATTCGGAATGCGATGCAGTTGAATTCCAATCTCACCCTGCATCTTACGGTTTGCCGAGTCGTCATCGATCAGAGTGCTCATGACGTGCCCATTAATCAGTTGGATCAAAACGTTTCCACGGGCAATGATGTCGATCTCGTTCCAGTCGTTGTCTTTGATAAAGCCTCGCAGCTCCGCATCCGTGCCGAGCGATCCGATCGAGCCAGCCTTCTTGCCGTCGGGAACATAAGCAATTTGCCCGCGCAAGGCGAGAAAACCACGGGCGCGTTCTTCGTAAACCTGCCCCGTGTACTGCTGCTTGAAGTCGATATCCGCCTGATAACCTTTCATCACCCATTTGGCGACTTCGGGCAGCTCGACACTTCTATACTGAATGCCGCTATTGCCATCGTTAACGGCAGTAAGCTTGTATTCGGCTTTCAGCTCGAAGTCGCCCGGCTGGCCGCCTTTCCAGATGCAGAACGTGTTTTGCTTCGGCTGATGTTGCTGGGTTGACTGGCCGACGATTGCTCCTTCTTTGACGCTCCAGAAATCCGGATCGCAGTCCCAGCCATCCAAAGTCTTGCCGTCGAAAATGGGGTGGAAACCTGACTCCTCCAAAGCAGGAACCGGAGAGCGCTGGGCCACAAGCAGAGTTGAGGACCACAATGCGCCTAAAGCAAGAAACCCGACAACTCGCCGATTCTTGCTCGCACGTCGCAATAGCATGTTGTGCTCAAAGATATCAAAGCTTACTTTCATCGTAGCTTTGACAAAGTTATTCACACTTTCCCCACGTTACATTGAGAAAAGAACCTTATGGCCCGTTTCCCCGGCGTTGATTACCTCCAGTTCGATTCGCTACTGAATGAACAGGAGCTCATGGTGCGGCAAACCGCGCGCCAGTTCGTCGATGACCGCGTCCTGCCCGTGATCCGCGACGCCTACAATACCGCGACCTTCCCCAAGCACCTCATCAAGGAAATGGGCGAGCTCGGTTTCTTCGGAGCCAATCTCGAAGGCTACGGTTGCGCGGGCATGAACAACATCGAATACGGTCTGATCATGCAGGAGATCGAACGCGGTGACTCCGGCCTCCGCAGCTTCGTCAGCGTGCAAGGCGCGCTCGTCATGTATCCGATTCACACCTTCGGATCGGATGAACAAAAGGAACGATGGCTGCCCAGGCTGCAAACGGGCGAAGCGCTCGGCTGCTTCGGACTCACCGAGCCCGGTTTCGGCTCGAATCCTTCGGGCATGCGCACCACCGCTGAAAAACGGGGCGACAACTGGGTTCTCAACGGCGAAAAAACTTGGATCACCAACGGCTCTGTCGCCGATGTCGCAATCGTGTGGGCGCGCACTCCGGATGGCGTTCGTGGTTTTCTTGTCGAGCGCGGCACGCCTGGCTTTTCGACCAGCGACATTCATGGGAAGTTGTCGATGCGAGCTTCGGTCACCTCAAGCCTCCACTTAGCCGATTGCGCCATTCCCGTAAAGAACCAGCTGCCTTGCGCTAAAGGGCTTAAAGCGGCCCTTAGCTGCCTGTCCCAAGCTCGGTTCGGTATCGGATGGGGCGTGCTTGGCGCGGCTATGGATTGCTATGAGACCGCGCGTTCCTACACTCTGACGCGCAAGCAATTCGACGAGAAGCCGCTCGCCGGCCACCAGCTTGTTCAGGAAAAACTCGCCTGGATGATCACCGAGATCACCAAGGCTCAACTGCTCGCTCTTCAAGTTGCCAAGCTTAAAGACGCCGGCAAGGTCGAAGCCGCTCACATTTCGATGCTCAAGCGCAATAACGTCGCGATCGCGCTCGAATGCGCCCGCTTGAGCCGGGATCTTCTCGGTGCTAACGGCATCATGGATGAGTACCCGATCATGCGCCACATGTGTAATCTCGAAACCGTCAAAACGTATGAGGGCACCGAGCACATCCACACACTAGTGATTGGTGAAAGAATAACCGGCGTGCCTGCTTACCGCTAGATCCGTCAGCCTAACTGTTTTTCGATCGTCTCGTGCAGTAGCGCGACGCCCGGATCCCGCTCGACTGCGCCTGAGTATCGCTTCCAGAATCCGTTCATCTCCCGTGACGGCGAGAGCAATGCGCGCGTGTCCGCGATCAATTGCTCCAAGTCTTTCTCGCTGGCAGGCGGCTTTTTGGACGCAAGCGTCTCATCGATTTGGACCAGCAGAGTTGTCACCGGCTGTAGCCATGCAAACCGGCTGTCATTGATCAACAATTGAAGAAACACGCTAGGGGAGCCAATAGGTCCGTTCACCAACTCATAAGCGGTCCGCTCCGAATCCAGTAGCGCTTTATGCAAGGACAGGAGCGTGTGCCGAATCGCAGTAAGTTTGCCTCGCGTGGGATCGGTAAGTGCCTCGGTCGACTCCATTCATTCTCAGAGTAACGCGTGGCTTTTAGGCGAGCGCCAGAAGTTGTTTCCGGCTATTAACCCCAGATACCGGCACCTATCCACGCTGCTGCCCAGTGAAGTACAAAGTATCATTCCATTGGGGCCCAATGCAGCTACCAAGCGTTAGCTTGTCGAGCGAGAAACTCACACTGGAAGTAAATAGCTTTCGTTTCGACGCGCTCGCTCTAGGACCTCGCGAGGGTCAACTCGTCCTGCTGCTGCACGGTTTTCCGCAATTCGCCGACGCTTGGCTTCCCATTATGCAGCCAATCGCCAATGCGGGCTACCGGGCCGTAGCTGTAGACCAGCGAGGCTATTCTCCCGGCGCTCGCGCAACGGAAGTGGCCGATTACTCGACGAATCTCCTGATCTCCGATGTGCTCGGGTTTGCCGATGCTTTAGGTGCGCGCCGTTTTCACCTTGTTGGCCACGATTGGGGTGGTCTACTTGCCTGGTACCTTGCCGCGGATCATAGCGACCGCATCGCCTCGCTAACCGTGCTCTCGACGCCGCACCCGAATGCATTCCTCGACGCTGTCAAACACAATCTCGATCAAATGCGCCGTTCAGCTTACATCGCTTTGTTCCGTGCACCCGGAAACGTCGCGGAACAGCAGCTATTGGCTGATAATGCGAGCAAACTTCGTGCTGCTTATCAGGGAAAACTGCCGGCCGATCAGGTGAATGAAAACGTCCGGCGCTTCAGCGAGCCCAACGCGCTCACCGCAGCTCTCAACTGGTATCGTGCCCTCGATCTAAACGCCCGAACGGGAAAAGTGGGTCTCCCGACCCTCTTCATCTGGGGTACAAAAGATATGGCGCTAGGCGAAACTGCCGCTAAAAATACGGTCGATTACGTCACAGGTCCCTATCGGTTCGAACCCCTGCTTGATAAATCCCACTGGCTTCTGGAGGAGGCGCCGGAGCGAATCGCAGAGCTGATACTTCCACACTTGACGGCTACTATCGGCCGCTAACCGCCTGCCATTATTTGCGGAGCGATAACCCTCTACGTCAATCGCCATTCCCCGTGTTTCTTGATTTCGGCGTACATCGCATCGGGGGCCAAGTCCAGTTCGCCCGGCCAAGCGACCGCACCCTGTTGGACAAAAACCTGTGCAAACCGAGAACGATCCGCGAGTTGCGCAAAGACCCCAGCGCGAACCGACGCAATCAACCCGGACATGTCGACGGTCCCTGCCGTCCCATCCACGAAGCGGACGTATAGGCGGAACCCATCGGCAGGAGCTACCTCTACCACACGCCACAGCATCCGGGGACGAAAATCGGGGGTTACGGCAATGGCGGGATCTTGTTTACTGGTTGATTCTTTGAGCATAGTTCCCAATCCTCTATCAGCTCGGCCCGGTGCTCTTGCGCCCACTCCAGCACCAGTGCTAAAGCTCGCCGAGGCATCCAGTCCTCCATCAAGGGTACGAATCTGCCCATGCGAACATCTTTGATTGATTCTGTTTTATCATTATCCAGTAGCGTCGTTGCCGAAAAACTACTATTTCGCTCCGCAGCGCCGATGTGAAGACCATGGCTGAACCGACCGTCGCGTGTCCTAACTGCAAAACCGAAATCAAACTGACCGAATCGCTCGCGGCTCCTTTAGTGGAAGCGACCCGACGCGAGTACGAGCGCCGCCTCGCCCAAAAGGACACCGAATGCAACCAGCGGGAACTCGCCCTTCGGCAGCAGGAGAATCTATTCGCCAAACAGAAGGAAGCGTTCGCCGCCCAGATACAGGAAAAATTAAAGCAGGAACGCGAAAAGATAACTCTCGAAGAATCGCGTAAGGCGAAAGCGATATGTGCTCTGGAGCTCGACGGAAAACTTCGCGAAATCCGTTCCCTACAAGACGTTTTGAAACATCGCGAAGATAAATTGGCCGAGGCGCAAAAGGCTCAGGCGCAATTCCTCCAGAAAGAACGTGCGCTCGAAAATGAGAAACGCGAACTGGATCTCACAGTTGAAAAGCGTATTCGGGAAGAGCTCGTGGTTGTCCGCGCGCAAGCCCGAGTGGAAGCCGAGGACCAGCTCAAACTCAAGGTGATCGAGAAAGAACAGACCATCGCGTCCATGCAGAAGCAGATAGAAGATCTGCGGCGCCGAGCGGAACAAGGTTCACAGCAGCTCCAGGGTGAGGCGCAAGAACTCCAACTCGAAGCTCTCCTTCACTCTAAATTCCCCTTTGACGGAATCGAGCCGGTGCGCAAAGGCGAGCATGGCGGTGACGTTCTTCATCGCGTTCACAACCCGCAGACCGGCTGTTGCGGGACCATCCTTTGGGAAACGAAGCGGACCAAGAACTGGAGCGATGGCTGGCTGGTTAAGCTGCGCGAGGATCAACGGGCTGCAAAAGCGGAAATTGCGATTATTGTAAGCCACGCCCTGCCAAAGGACGTCGAGACTTTCGAGCTGGTCGATGGGGTCTGGGTTACCCACCCCAAAACGATGATTCCGGTGGCCTTCTCGTTACGCCACATGCTCATTGAACTTGCCTGCGCTCGTCAGGCATCGGAAGGACAACAGACAAAGGCCGAATTGGTTTATCAATACCTCACCGGCGCCCGCTTCAGGCAGCGAGTGGGAGCTATTGTGGAAGCGTTCTCCGGGATGCAGGATGACTTAGATAAGGAGCGGAAAGTCATCCTTAGGCAATGGGCAAAACGCCAGGAGCAGATAGAGCGCGTCATGCAGGCCACCGTAGGCATGTACGGCGATCTTCAAGGTATCGCCGGCAAAACTATTCAGGAGATCGAGGGGCTCGATATCGAAGCTCTCCCCCTAATTGCCTGAAATATTGTAAATTCCACCCTAATGGCCTTGCACTACCCCTTACTAGAAGATATACTCTCCCGTAGTTTCTGTTAGTTGCTTTTTACTAGGGGGTTCTTCTATGTCGAAATTCAAAACGCTGAGTAGCGTGGGCGTATGCGCGTTGGCAACTATATTCATTGGTTTGTCACCTGTCGCGTTCGCTCAATCTGATAACGGAACTATAAACGGAGCTGTCGAAGATCCATCGGGAGCCAAAGTTGCTGGCGCTACGGTGACCGCAAAGAATCAGTTGACCAACGCCGAACGGTCGGCGCAGTCCAACAACGATGGGCTCTACTCAATAACCAACATTCCGTCCGGCACCTACACCATTAGCGTCTCGGCTGCCGGGTTCAAGACGTTTGAGGCCACGAATAACAAACTGGATCCTGCTTCTACTCTCCAGGTGAATGCAGCGCTACAGATCGGTTCCGCCAAAGAAACGGTCGAGATCGTAGCTTCTGCAACGCCGCTCCAAACCGAATCGGCCAGCACCCAGAAACTCATCACGCGTCAGCAGATCGACGCTCTTGAACTTAACGGCCGCAATCCCGTCGGTTTGGCTAGTCTAGTGCCCGGTGCCCGTGGCGGAAATCTATCCGGTCTTTCGTTTAACTTCAACCAGGGGCCGTCCAATTTTAACGGATCGCGCAACCCCGAAAACCTGATTACATATGACGGTGCTCCGGCGACTCGCACGCGTTCTAACGGAACAAGCCTCGGAGCCGCGGACGTGGACTCGACCTCTGAGGTCCAGATCCTGACCTCTTCGTACGCTGCCGAATACGGGCGTACATCAGGAGCGCAGATCCGCATCATAACCAAGGCCGGCGGCAGCGATTTTCACGGCGCGGCTTACGATTATTTCCGTAACAACGACCTGAACGCCAACACCTGGACACGCAACCATACGGCGGGTCAAAACTTCGTTCCGGCTTTCCACTACAACCAGTTCGGCTACAACGTGGGCGGCCCGTTCTACATCCCCGGCAAATTCAATAAAGACAAGAGCAAATATTTCTGGTATTGGGGCCAGGAGTGGGTCCGTTACAGATTTACTGACAGTGCCACTTGGACCGTTCCCACCGATCTCATGCGCCAGGGCAACTTCAGCGAACTCCTGACGCTCGGGCCACAGAACATACTCGGCAAAGTCGTCCAAATCAAAAACCCGACCACCGGGACGCCTTATTCGGGCAACATCATTCCCTTCACCCAGCTCAGCCAAAATGGTTTAGGAATTCTGAAGGCCTATCCCGCGCCTAATCTGGCTCTCGGCAACTATATCGGAACGAACAACTTCTACACCACAGCGTTGCATCCGCAGAATCAACGCAAAGACACGTTAGCCGTCGACATGAATCTCACGGAGCGGCAGCGGCTTCAATTTCGTCGCAATAACTACTCGTTCTTCGAGTATCAACCGCTCGATGGCACTCCGACCGAAACACCCAAATACTTCAATCGTCCAAACCAGACCAACTCACTCGACTACGTCTGGACCATCAGCCCGACTATCGTGAATGAAGCCTTGGCCACGGTGAGCATCGATGATGTTTACATTCCCGTTGACACGGCCCACTTTTTCGACCGCACCACCGCAGGCATCAACTATCCGTACTTGTTCCCTACAGGCAAGATCATTCCTACGCGCATTCCCACCGCGAACATCGCCGGCCTCAACACTCTCACAGGCGGTCCTTACCCGTCCCACTCGTCGGGCCCTATCTACACGGCGACGGACAGTCTGACCTGGGTCAAAGAAGCTCACACGATGAAATTCGGCTTCTACTTCGAGCGTTCGGGGGAAAACGATAACGACGAGATTAATGTCAACGCCTGCCCGACCTGCACCAACAACCAGAACGGGCAATTTCTATTTAGCGACAATCGCTCAGGTTACCCGTCTTCGGGCAATGCTATCGCAAATGCCGCGCTTGGCCTTTTCGATAGCTATTCAGAACTCGGTCAGCGCGCCTACACCGTATTTCGGGGAAGCAGTTACGAACCATACGCACAGGATTCCTGGAAGGTCAACAGTAGGCTGACGGTGAACTTTGGTGTTCGCTACACCGTTATTGTTCCGTATAAGGCGCTATGGGGTAACATGGCCGTGTTCGATCCTACACTGTACAATCCTGCGAACGCCGTATCTGTCATCGGCACGGGCCCTAACGCAGGCCAAGTTATCGTCGGTAACGGCGACCGCTACAACGGTCTTGTAATCCCTGGAAATGGTTTCCCCAGTTCGGGCGTGGGCCGTTTCCCCGAGGCTAGCGAAAGTCAGTACAATTATCTCTTCCGTGGCGGCAAGTATCCCAGTTACTACTCCAATATTCAATGGGGTCAAATCCAGCCGCGAGTCGGTGTCGCTTACCAACTAAATAACAAGACCGTCGTCCGCGCCGGGGGCGGTCGCTTCTACACCCGGCTCGGCGTCAGTGACTCCATCTTTCTTGGGGGCAATCCGCCGTTTCAGCCCACCGGTAACGTTAGTTTTGGAAATGCCGATAATCCGGGCGGCACCTCCACTAACGTGCTTCCTTTAACGGTCACCACCCAGAGCCGGCAGTTCAAGAACCCCGAAGCCTGGAACTGGAATTTTACTGTCGAACGTGAGTTCTTTTTTAATTCGGTCCTAACGGTTGGTTACGTCGGCAGGCGTGGTCTCCATCAGCAGCGTGAGTCAGACATCAACCAGCCCACTCCGGAAGTGGTCGCGGCCAATCCCGGCGCCAATCTAGATTCGCTTCGGCCTTACCAGGGATACAACTCGATCCGCGAAACCGATAACGTCGCCAGCTCGCGCTACAACGGACTCCAGGTCTCCTGGAATCGGCGCTTCACCAATGGCGTGCTCTTCGGGGTCTCTTATACCTTCTCAAAGAGCATGGATGACGGTTCGGCCCAGCGCGACGTCATTCCCAATACCTATGATGCCCACAACCTGTGGGGACCCTCGAACTTCGATGCCCGCCACGTTTTTATCATGAACTTCCTTTACGAATTGCCGCTGTTTCGCCATAGCAACGGCGTCTTAGCCAAGACTTTGGGGGGATGGCAGCTCAGCGGTATTTTCCAGGCGCAAACCGGAACTCCTTGCAGCGTCACCTATAACAACGATTACGCAGGTGTCGGACAAGATGGAAATTTCGACGGCTGCGGCAGCGGACAGTTCTGGGCGAAAAACGGCAGCATCAATTACACCAAGAAGTTCGATTATGCCAGCGCCAATCCTGGCTCCTCGGCTAATTACTGGTTCAATCCTTACAATGCTGACGGCACGCCGATCTTCACGCCGCCGGCGAACGGTACTTTCGTGACAGAAAATGGGGTGCGCGACACCATCTATAATCCTGGCTTCAATAACTGGAACTTCGGCTTATTTAAGAAATTCGCTGTCACCGAGCGCTTCGGGTTTCAGTTCCGCGCCGAAGCCTTCAACGCCTTCAATCATCCGAACTGGGGCGGCGTAGGGCTCGACCCGACGAACGTCAACACTTTCGGCAAAATCACCGGCAAAACCGATGATGTGCGCAACCTGCAGCTTTCGCTGCGCTTCTATTTCTAGTTCGTCAGCAAATTAGAAGGGGCCAAGCAGCGATGCTTGGCCCCTTTCCTTACTTATCGGCGCTGTCTTAGCCGCATTTGTCCGAGACCGGCCTCTCGATGGCGAATTTCAAAAAAGTGCGCGGACCGATCTCCGTTTCGGTAATTCCAAACCCGAGTTTTTGCAGGATATGAACGGAGGCATCGTTGCCTTGCTGCACGGTCGCAATCACACGCCTTACTTTCAGCTCTTCCCACCCAAATCGCAGAAACGCGATGGCCGCCTCGGTTGCGAGACCCCTGCCCCAGAACTGAAGAGCAATGTAAAAGGAAAGTACTGCTTCGTGCTCAACAACGCTGCCGTCTGTTAACACCCGTGGATACAAGCCAGAGCGCCCGACGTAAACTCCATCAGCCTTCAGCACCGCCGCCCAAACACCCAGGGGAGACGAAGTCGATCTAAGTGGTCCGTCCCTGAATCGGCGTTCAGCATCAACGCGGGAACGAGGATAACCGCCGACGTAGCGTCGCACATGGGCATCCATTTCCATGGCGCAATAGCTGTCCAGATCCTCTATCCTATGCTCGCGGAAGATAAGGCGCTTCGATTCGAGTACGATCACATCGGTCGATTTTCTTGGCGGTCCCTTGCTGGTAAACCGTGGTCTTGCGATATGCAATAACGATAACGCCGCTTAGGGATTACAGTAAATAACCGAAAGAAGCGGGGCGCCAGGAGCGCAGATAGCTTACTTTCTACCCCGCTTTGTCTGTTCGGGCCCGCGTCTCGCATCCGAGCGCAGCGAAAGCGAATTGATCTGAATGACCGGTACGAGCGACTGGCTCGTATCTGTCGTTCTATCCGAAGCTCTGTGCGAGAGTTCCTGATTGAGCGTTCGCACAAAGCCTTCCATCTGCTTCTGCATCGCTTCCATCTTTTCCCGCATGTTCAGGATGATCTCGACACCTGCCAGATTCACACCCAACTCGCGAGTCAGCTTGAGGATCACCTCCAGCCGCTCCAAATCCTCATCTGTGTATAGCCTGGTGTTCCCGTCGCTGCGTGAAGGGGCGAGCAGACCCTCTCGCTCGTATAAGCGTAAAGTCTGCGGATGAATTTCATACTGCTCGGCCACCGCCGAGATCATATAAGCCGCCTTGCCTTTACTCTTCGTCATTTCGCATCTCCCTACTCTTCTGCATACCGCGATAGCTGGCGGCTAGGCGGTGGGCTGTTGCACCGCGCTCCAGATGTCCTGCCGCACGTCCGTTGTCTGAACTTGGGCAAGTTCGCGGAGTAACTCGCGAGTCCGCTCATTGTGCACATCGGGCGACCGCAGAATCACCTCGACAATCTCATCGCCTCGGCTATTCTTTCTGCCATTAATAATGCCCTTGTCTCTCAAACGGAATTTTTGGCCGTTCTGAGTACCTTGCGGTATCTTCAGCAACGCGCGTCCATCGATGGTCGGCACTTCGATTTTTGCTCCCAGTCCCGCTTCGCTTACTGTCAGTGGGACCTGGATGTTGATGTTATCGCCATCGCGTTTGAAGAACGGATGTTCTTCCACTCGAATCGTTATATACAGGTCACCGGCCGGACCGCCCGCTACACCGGCATTCCCTTTGCCAGCCACTCGCAGCCGGGATCCCGACGCGACACCTTGCGGAATGCGAACTTCCACGGTATCCGGACGCGAGATCCGGCCTTCTCCCCGGCAGGTCGGACAAGCGTTTTTCAGACGGCCGCTCCCGCCGCAGCGCGGGCAGGTTAGATTGAATTTCATCGCGCCGGCCATCTGCGTTACCGTGCCGCTTCCGTCGCACTCCGGACAGACCGCTACATTGCCCCCCGCCGAACCGGAGCCGTGGCATGTCTCACATGTTTCCTGCCGCGAGATGTTGAGTTTCACCTGGGTCCCGCGGATGGCTTGCCAGAAATCTACGTTCAACCCGTACTCGAGATCGGCTCCGCGTTCGGGTTGCGGCGCCGCTTGGCGTGATCGGCCTCCGCCAAAAATACTTCCAAAAATGTCACGGAAGGAACCGCCCGGGCCCTCCTCTTCAGTGGCCGCGCCTGCCCCTCCTGCCGCCTGCTGTTGACGCAGGTACTCGGCAAAGTCGAATCCGCCAAATCCCGGACCGGCCCCGCTGCCCCCACCGGGGCCGTTCGGAGGAATGTTCGGGGAATAGAAACCGTATTGGTCGTAGGTCTTTTTCTTCTCGTCGTCGCTCAGAATGTCGTACGCTTCCTGAACGTTCTTGAATCGCTCTTCTGCGGACTTATCTCCGGGGTTCAAGTCCGGATGATATTTTCGCGCCAGCTTGCGATACGCTTTGCGGATCTCTTCCGTGTCGGCGCTTCGCCCGACACCAAGAGTTTCGTAATAATCCTTTTTTGTCGCAGAAGGCATGATTGACTCCTAAACGCAGTCGAGGCGCGCTTTGGAATACGCGCCTCGACACTTGCTTCTTAACCGTTTGTTACTTGCTTACTTATTTCTTATCGTCAACGTCCACGAACTCTGCGTCTACAACGTTGTCTTTTGGTTTGCCTTCGGCGTGCGTCCCGTTTGCGCCTGCACCTGCTCCAGGAGCCGAGCCATCCGGTCCACCCGCACTCTGTGTCTTGTACATCGCTTCCGCCAATTTGTGGCTGGCGGTCGTCAGCTTGTCCGTTGCCGATGAGATGGCTTCGAACCCGCCGGCCGACATTGCCTTTTTGACGTCTTCGATCGCCGACTCTACCTGCTTCGCGTCTGTATCCGAGATCTTGTCGCGATGCTCTTTCAACATCTTTTCGGTGTTGTAAACCATGGCATCGGCACGATTGCGCGCGTCGATCTCGTCCTTCTTCTTGCGGTCGTCAGCGGCGTTCGATTCTGCGTCACGCGCCATCTTCTCGACTTCGTCTTTGCTCAAACCCGAGGAGGACGTAATCGTGATCTTCTGCTCGTTGTTCGTCGCCCGATCCTTCGCTACGACATTCAAAATGCCGTTCGCGTCGATATCGAACGTAACTTCCACTTGCGGAACACCACGCGGAGCTGCCGGAATCCCCACTAACTGGAACACGCCGAGCATCCGGTTGTCCTTCGCCATCGAACGCTCACCCTGGTAAACCTTGATCTCGACCGAGGTCTGGTTATCTGCCGCCGTCGAGAAGGTCTCGCTCTTGCGGGTCGGAATCGTCGTATTGCGCTCGATCAGCTTGGTGAATACGCCACCAAGCGTTTCGATTCCAAGCGACAGCGGGGTAACGTCGAGAAGAAGAACGTCCTTCACTTCGCCGCCGAGCACACCGCCCTGAACCGCAGCACCGATCGCCACAACTTCGTCCGGGTTCACGCTCTTATTCGGCTCTTTACCGAACAGCTCGCGTACCATCTGTTGAACTTTAGGAATTCGGGTCGAGCCGCCAACAAGAAGCACCTCGTCGATGTTCTGCGGCGTCACGCCGGCATCCTGCAGAGCCTGCTTGCAAGGCCCAACTGTCCGCTGGAAAATGTCGTCCATCATCTGCTCGAACCGTGCCCGAGTCAGCTTGATGCTCATGTGCTTTGGACCACTGGCATCCGCCGTCAAGAACGGCAAGTTGATTTCGGTCTCGAGCAGTGTCGAAAGCTCGATTTTCGCTTTCTCCGCCGCTTCCTTCAGCCGCTGTAACGCCATCTGGTCCTTCGAAACATCGACGCCCTGATCCTTCTTGAACTCCTGGATCAGCCAATCGATAATCCGCTGGTCGATGTTATCGCCGCCGAGGTGCGTATCGCCGTTGGTCGACTTCACTTCGACAACACCGTCGCCCACTTCGAGGATCGAAATGTCGAACGTACCGCCGCCGAAGTCATAGACCGCGATGGTCTCGTCCTTCTTTTTATCTAAGCCATAGGCAAGCGCCGCCGCGGTGGGCTCGTTGATGATGCGCATCACCTCAAGGCCGGCAATCTGTCCGGCGTCTTTGGTGGCCTGACGCTGCGAGTCGTTGAAGTACGCCGGAACCGTAATAACGGCTTTCGTGACCTTTTCGCCTAGATACGCTTCAGCCGCTTCCTTGAGCTTGGTCAGAATCATCGCCGAGATCTCGGGCGGTGAATACTTCTTACCCTGAATCTCGACCCGGGCATCGCCATTCTCGCCGGCGACGACCTTATAAGGAACCAGCTTCATCTCTTCGCTGACTTCATTGAAACGACGGCCCATGAAGCGCTTGATCGAATAGATGGTGTTTTCCGGATTTGTTACCGACTGGCGCTTTGCCACCTGACCGGCCAAGCGCTCTCCGCTTTTCGTAAAGGCAACTACCGACGGGGTGGTACGCCCACCCTCCTGGTTAGGGATGACGGCCGGCTGCCCGCCTTCCATAACTGCCACTACTGAGTTCGTAGTTCCAAGATCGATTCCGATAATCTTACTCATGTGTTGTATAAACCTTCCGGCAACCGCACTGTCCGGCGGTCGACTATAATTAGCACAAGACCAGTATCTAATATGAGTGCGACCTTGTCAAGTTCTCTCCTGATTTTATTTCTAATTTTTCAGAGTGCCGGTTTCGCACAAAGTTCTCTCACCGTGGCTGCAGCAGCCGATCTCTCTCCCCTCGAGCCCGACCTGGCCAGTTCGTTTGGCAAAATCGCCCCCCATACCCGGCTTCGTTTCGTAACCGAGTCCAGCGCCGCTCTCGCCCAACAGATCGAGAATGGCGCCCCGTACGATGTTTTCCTGTCGGCTAACGCCCAGTTTGTGGATAAATTGGCTTTGAATCGCAAATTGCTGCCCGATTCCGTCCGGCCTTACGCGATAGGTCGGCTGGGCTTGCTTTGGAGAGATAGGCAGAAGCACCCGCTAATCTACCTGGCGTCCCCGGCAGTTCGTTTTGTAGCCCTCCCAAACCCGAAGCTTGCCCCTTACGGCGTAGCGGCCCAACAGGCAATCGAGCATGCCGGAATCTGGGCGGAAGTGCAGCCGAAGGTGGTCTATGGGGAAAACGTCCGGCAAACCTTGCAGATGTTCGAGAGCGGCAACGCCGATGCCGTTCTTACCTCCGCCTCGCTGCTATCGGGCGAAAATCCCGTTCTCACGCCCGCGGATTGGCATAAACCGATCCTGCAGAAGGCCGGCGTTGTAGCGACAACGGGAAGCCGCCAGGCAGCTGAAGAATTCTTACGGTTCCTAAACGGCCCCGCTGCCCAGGCCGTCTTCGCCCGGTACGGCTTCAGCGCCCCCTAATCGTCCGCGATGCCGTCACGCGCCGTGGCGCCGGTGGTTGCCGCCCGCAAGTATTGCTTGGGCCAGGAGATTTGCTGGTGCACTTCTGTGGCCGCCTGCAAAGGCCAGTACGGATCCCGGAGAAACTCCCGGGCGATCAAGACGAGATCGGCTTGCCCTGTACGGATGATCTGGTCCGCTTGAGCAGGGCCAGTGATGAGGCCAACTGCGCCGGTCGGCATCCCGGATTCACGGCGAATTCGTTCGGCAAATGGCGTCTGAAAGCCGGGCCCGGCTGGAATTTTCGCGTTCGGCACCAGCGCACCGGACGAGATATCCATTAAATCCACTTTGTGCGACTTAAGCACCTTTGCCAGCTCAACGGACTGCTCGATGTCCCAGCCGCCCTCGACCCAGTCGGTAGCAGAGATCCGAACCAGCATCGGCGAGTCGGGGGGCAGCACTTCGCGCACGGCATCCACCACTTCAACCAGCAGGCGAATCCGGTTCTCAAAAGACCCGCCGTACTCGTCATCCCTTTTGTTGCTGAGCGGCGACAAGAACTCGTGCAGCAGGTAACCGTGCGCCCCGTGTATCTCGATAGTGTCAAATCCGGCCTGAACAGCCCGGTGAGCTGCTGCCGCGAAGCTATCGATCAGCTTCCGTATCCCTGCTTTATCGAGCGCGATGGGCTTGGCGTACTTATCGGAGAAAGGAACCGCACTCGGCGCCATAACGTCCGTCCAGCCGCCCTCGGTGGGGGGCACAAGCCGTTCTTCCTGCCATGGCACTGCCATGCTGGCTTTTCGGCCTGCGTGCGCTAGCTGAATGCCGATATAAGCGCCTTGCGAATGGACGAACTCTACGATCTGTTTGAGCTTGGGAATGTGCTCCTCTTTCCAAAGGCCCAGATCGCTCGGCGTAATGCGGCCTTCGGGCGAAACGGCGGTTGCTTCGACGATGATCAGGCCCGCGCCTCCCACCGCGCGGCTTCCTAAATGAACCAGATGCCAGTCGTTGGCGAATCCGTCGGTGCTCGAATACTGGCACATGGGCGAAACCACGATGCGATTCGAAAGAGTACGACCCGCAAGCCGGAACGAAGAAAACAGAGTCGGAGTATCAATCATGAGTGCTCTTCCTTTAGATGCTCGAATATCATGAGTGTGCTCGGTCTTCCGAGCGAAGAACATGCCGACTCTGCATCCCGACCGCCTCTTTCCCACTGATCCAGATACGCGAACGGTAGCCCGTCGCCTTTACGAGTCCATTGCGAAACTTCCGATCATCAGTCCTCACGGACACACGCAAGCCGAATGGTTTGCGGAAGACCGGCCTTTTCCCGATCCCGCACAGCTCTTCATCGTTCCGGACCACTACATCTTCCGCATGCTTTACAGTCAACGCGCGATGAAAATGGAGGAGCTTGGAGTTGGAGGAAGCAAGCCCATCAACCCCCGCGAGCTCTGGCGTACCTTTGCCAGAAACTACTACCTATTTCGCGGTACGCCCACTCGGCTATGGCTCGACTTCGCTTTTCGCGAGCTCTTCGATCTGGAGCCGGATTTGTCGGAGCAAACAGCAGATCTGTACTACGATCGCATTTCGGAAAAAATAGCTGCGCCGGAGTTCCGGCCCCGCGCGCTCTATGACAAGTTCGGAATGGAGGTGCTGGCCACAACGGATTCGGCACTCGACTCCCTACCGTTTCACAAACAAATCCGCGATTCTGGATGGAAAGGCCGCATTCTGCCGACGTTTCGTCCCGATGCCGTGGTCGATCCGGATTTCGCCAACTTCGCGCAAAATGTACGGAAACTAGGAGAATTGCACAACGAGGATACGCAGACCTGGGAGGGATACCTGCGAGCGCTGCGCAAAGCTCGCTCTTGCTTCAAAGCATTAGGATGCACCGCAACAGACCACGGCCATCCAACCGCCAATACCGCCAAACTCTCGCGCCAACCTGCGGAGGCGCTTTTTCGAATCGTGCTTGGCGGGTGAAGCTACCGCTGCGGAACGCGAGCAGTTCCGCGCTCAGATGCTGACCGAAATGGCTCGCATGAGCGTCGAGGATGGTCTCGTCATGCAGATCCATCCCGGTAGCTTTCGCAACCATAACGAATCCATCTACAAAAAGTTCGGGCGCGATATGGGGGCAGACATCCCGACTTCCACGAACTATGTTCACGCACTGAAACCATTGCTGGACGAAGTCGGTAACGAACCGAATCTCACGATTATTTTGTTTACGATCGACGAATCGACGTACAGCAGGGAACTCGCGCCGCTCGCCGGACATTATCCATGTTTATTGCTCGGGCCGCCGTGGTGGTTCCAGGACAGTCCCGAAGGCATGATGCGTTTTCGCGAGTATGCAACCGAAACGGCCGGTTTTTATAACACGGTTGGGTTCAACGACGATACGCGGGCGTTTCTTTCGATTCCCGCCCGGCATGACGTTGCCCGCCGCGTTGATGCGGCTTTCCTCGCCAAGCTAGTGTTAGAACATCGCCTGAACGAAGACGAGGCTTTCGATGTAGCATTTCAGCTCACGAACGGTCTTGTTCGTAAAGCATACCGGCTGTAACGCGGCGTTATGGCTCTCGAGCGAATCGGAAATGTGCGCTGGTATATCTGCGCTCTCTTGTTTTTCGCTACTTCGGTTAACTACATGGATCGCCAGGTGCTCGGTATCCTTGCGCCGACGTTGCAGCACGATATTGGATGGACGGAACAGCAGTATAGCTATATCATCAGCGCCTTTCAAATTGCTTATGCGATCGGCCTCGTGGTAGCCGGGCGGATGGTGGATCGCCTCGGTACGCGGATCGGATATGCGGTGATCATGTGCGTTTGGAGTCTGGCCGCCATGGCACATGCGCTGGCGAGTTCTGCCCTCGGTTTCGGCCTAGCTCGCTTCCTGCTTGGATTAGGAGAATCGGGCAACTTTCCGGCCGCCGTCAAAACAACGGCGGAATGGTTCCCGCAACGCGAGCGCTCGCTCGCGACTGGAATCTTCAACTCGGGTTCTAGTCTTGGCGCGATCCTGGCTCCCGCCCTCGTCCCGATCATCACGCTGCGCTTCGGTTGGCAGGCCGCCTTCTTGGCCATTGGCCTTGTCGGCGTTCTTTGGATCATCCCCTGGCTTTCGCATTACCGCATACCCGCAGAGCACAAACGAATAACCCCCGCCGAGTACGAGTACATTCATCGTGACGTGCCTCTACCGGCAGCCAGCATCCCTTGGAGGCGGTTGCTCTCCTATCGCCAAACCTGGGCCTTTTCAATCGGCAAGTTCATGACGGACCCGATCTGGTGGTTCTATTTGTACTGGCTTCCCAAGTTCTTCGACAGTCGCTTTCATTTGGGTCTGTCTAACCTTGGATTGCCGTTGATCATCGTCTACAATCTCTCGACAGTCGGCAGCATCGGCGGAGGCTGGCTTCCGGCAGTTCTGAACCGCACTGGCATGACGATGGTGAAAGCGCGTTTCGCCGCCCTGCTGATACCCGCTTGCCTGGTTTTGCCCATCTTCTTTGTGGGGAGCTTGACAACGGAATGGACCGCAGTCGCCATCCTGGGCTTGGCTACTGCCGCGCATCAAGCCTGGTCGGCGAATCTCTACACCACCGTCTCCGACATGTTTCCGCGAGAAGCAGTCGGCGCGGTTGTTGGAATAGGTGGAATGGCCGGTTCCGTTGGAGGAGTCCTGTTTTCTCTCGGGGTTGGCTACCTACTCGCGGTAACTCACAGTTACACGCTCCTATTTGCTATCTCGGCAAGCGCGTATCTGGTTGCATTTCTGATTATTCGGCTGCTTGTTCCTAAACTGTCGCGCATCGACGCGCGCGTCATTCTCGAAAGTTAAACGAAGAGTCGCTAATTGCGATAAGCTAGGCGTGATCTCGAAGCTGTCATGTCTGGAGGGAGGGTTCAGGTATGTCTATTCTGTGGACTTTGATTATCGGCCTGATCGTCGGGGCAGTAGCGAAACTTTTGATGCCGGGCAAAGATCCGGGCGGGTTCATCATAACGATTTTGCTCGGCATCGCCGGATCGTTCGTGGCCACTTACCTAGGGCGTGCTCTGGGATGGTACCGCGATGGTTCGTCGGCCGGTTTCATTATGTCGGTTGTCGGCGCCATGTTACTGCTTTTGATTTACCGAATGTTCAAGGGACGAACAGCAACTTGAAAGCTACCCGCCGCATGTAGCAGCTCCCATTGGAGACTTCGAAAGTATTTCGGTCCTGCTGTCGCGCTAACGTGGCGTCATGATCCAAACGCTCCTTTCTGGGCGGACGCTGTTCTTGCTAATATGCGTCGTTTCGCTGTTTGGGCAGTCCGCTGACAAAAGCCCCACACGAGCCGATATCCTTCGCGGTGCATACGGACCCTATCGCGCCAACAACGATCTGCTCTCTTATCACCTAGATGTTCGGGTCGATCCGGAAAATAAATCGATCAGCGGAAGAAACGCAATCCGCTTCAAGATGCTGAAGGACGATACGCGCATCCAGCTCGACTTGCACCCGGCGTTGGGGATAGATAAGATCCTGCTGGACGGCACTCGGCTTCGCTATCGGCGCGAGTTTAGCGCTGTCTTCATAGATTTCCCAGCAACCCTTCACGCCGGGCGCGTATATACAATCGACTTCTTCTATTCAGGGCGCCCCTTAGAGACGGCCCGCTTCGGCGGATTCACCTTCGGTAAAGACCCATCGGGTCATCCCTGGATCTACACGGCTTGTGAGGATATCGGCGCGAGCGATTGGTGGCCGAATAAAGATCAGTGGCGCGATGAGGTCGATGACATGCAGATTAGTGTTTCCATCCCGAACGGCCTGGTCGATGTTTCAAACGGAAAGTTCGTCGGCAAAACCGACCTCGGAGACGGCTATACACGCTGGGATTGGTTCGTCCACTATCCGATTAATAACTACGATGTTGCGCTGAACATTGGCAACTACCGGCATTTTAGCGAAAGCTTTGGGTCTCTATCCGCTCGACTTACTACGTGCTGCCCGAGCATTTGAAAAAGGCAAAGGTGCAATTCGCGCAAGCAAAAGGAATGCTGGAAGCGTTTCAGCACTACTTCGGCGAGTATCCATTTGCGAAAGACGGATACAAATTGATCGAAGTACCCTACGCCGGCATGGAGCACCAAAGCGCGGTCGCTTATGGCAACGGCTTCGAAAACGGATATGTCGGCCGCGACTGGACCGGGGTCGGCATCAGCTTAAAGTTTGATTTCATAATTATTCACGAAAGCGGACACGAATGGTTCGGCAACAGCATCACTGCCGCGGATATTTCGGACATGTGGATCCACGAAGGTTGGACCACCTACCTCGAGAGCCTTTACGTCGAATACTGGTACGGCCATGAGGCGGCGCTGAAGTACTTGAGCGGCTTAAAACCCAAGATCAAGAATCGGGAGCCGATCATTACCCAACCCGGAACAAACAGCACGCCGCCGCAGGACCAATACTTCAAGGGCGCGCTCTTCATCAATACACTCCGAAGTGTCGTGAACGATGACAGCCGCTGGTGGAAGCTCATTCACGATTTCTATCAGCACTTCAAGTATCAGAACATCATGACCGAAGATGTTGTTCGATACTTCAACGCGCAGACGGGAATGGACCTGACGCCGATTTTCAATCAATACCTGCGGCATCCCGCACTTCCGACGCTGCAATTACGCTTCGAAAAGAACAAGGGAATAATCGCTTACAGGTGGCAAGCCGACGAGCGGGCATTCGCAATGCCCGTGAGAGTCGGAGCAAAAGGCCATTCCGAGGTCATTCAGCCCACGACGAATTGGCAGTCGATGAAGGCGCCCTTTAGCAAATACGACTGCGAGGTGGCGACGAACCTCTACTACATCAACGTCAGCATTACGCAAATCTGATAATCATTGAAGAGATGCGAAGCCAAGCGAAGTGTTGGGGACTCCTGGTTGCATTCCTGGTTGGGGCGCAGCAGAGCTACGCGCGTGTCGAGCTTGCGCCGTGTAAAAACAACTACACGCCGGAGGAGCAGATCCAGCTTGGGCAAAAAGCTGTGCAGCAGGTGTATAAGGAGACGCCGGTGTTGCCGGATTCAAGTCCGGTTACGCAGTACGTCCAGCAGCTTGGGCAAAAGCTGACGGCCCAGGCGCCCGGCTATAAGTGGCCGTACAATTTTCACGTCGCGAACGTCGCCGATATCAATGCATTTGCGCTTCCCGGCGGCACGATTTTCGTGAATCTCGGAACGATTCAGGCAGCCGAAACGGAAGCACAACTGGCTGGCGTGATGGCCCACGAGATTTCGCATGTTGTTCTGCAGCATTCGGTGTGCAACGCGGTGAAGCAGCAGAAAGTCGGACTGATTGCGGGGCTGGGACAGATTGCGGCGGGCGTGGTGCTCGGTGGCGCGGCAGGACAACTCGCGTCGGAAGGCATCGGCATGACGGCGGGGCTTGGCTTCCTGAAGATGTCGCGCGGAGCAGAGCAGCAGGCGGATCTCGAGGGGGTCGGGATTCTCTATGATGCTGGTTACGATCCGCGTGGGATGGCCCAGTTTTTCGAAACGATTCAGGCGCGCTATGGAAAGGGCGGGGCGCAGTTCATGAGCGATCACCCGAATCCGGGTAATCGTACGGAATATGTCGAAAAAGAGGTTGCTTCCTTCGTGCCGCGCCCGAATTACATTACAACGAGTCCGGCGTTTACCGATTTGAAGCAACAAGTGGCCAACATGCGCGCTTATACGGCAAAGGAAGTTGCTTCGGGTGTTTGGAGGAGGCAAGCGCCGAATCAGACGGTCAGTGCTGGCGTGAATCAGCTCACGGGGGAGACCGCCGGTGCCGCGCCGGTGAATATAACGGCAGCAAGCGGATGGAAGAGGTTTCGGGGCAGCGGCTTCAATATCGATGTTCCTGCGAACTGGCAAGGCTATGGAGACCGGTCGTCAGCCATGTTTGCGCCAGCGGGAGGGATCGCGCGATCTGCCGATGGCGGCGCGGGAAGCGTGGTGTATGGGATGCTTACGGACCGGTATCAGCCAGCGGGCCGCCCGACCTTAGAAACAGCGCTCGATTCACTGGTGAGCAATATCGCTCAGGAGAACCACGGGCTGGTTTCCGGCTCTCATAGCGACATCAACATCAATGGAGTGGCCGGGCATAGCGTCGACTGCGAGAACCCATCCGGGAATAGCGGACAAGGCGAGCGTGATTGGATCGTGGCATTCGCGCAAAGGGACGGTTCGCTGCGTTACTTTGTATTTGTTGCGCCGAGCCCGAATTTCGAACAGATGCGGCCGATCTTCACGCAAATGCTGCACACGATTGAGCTGCGGTAAGCGGCTTTACGGGAATGGGCCCCGGTTTGTCATGCTTTCGGATGGGCTCGATCATAGACCGCTTGCAGGTCTTTGAGAGAAACGTGGGTGTACTTCTGGGTGGTCGAGAGGCGGGCGTGACCAAGGAGTTCCTGGATAGCGCGGAGGTCGGCTCCATCGGTTAAGAGGTGAGTAGCGTAGGCGTGGCGGAAGCTGTGTGGATGGACAGTCGAGTCGCCGGTGACGAGTAATGCGTAAATCTTGACAAGACGGCGTACCTGGCGATCGCCGAGGCGGGTGCCGCGGCCGTTGAGAAACAGGGCCGTCTCGCCCCGAGACGGTTTGCGTTCGGCGATGTAGCGTTCGATGGCAGCGAGCGCACGGCCTCCAATCGGGACTTGACGCTGCTTCTTGCCCTTTCCCCGGACGCGCAGCCAAGCTTCACCCAGGTCTAGATCATCGACATCGATGCCAACCAGTTCGCTGACCCGAATGCCGCAGCCGTAGAGCAGCTCGAGAAAGGCTAGGTCGCGTAGCTTCGAAGGCTTCTCGATGGGTTCCCCGTTTTCGACTGCGTCGATGAGGTTGTTGGTTTTCTCCTCGCTCATGACATCGGGCAAGCGCTGTTTCATTTTCGGCGTGCGCAAGCGAGTGGTTGGGTTCGTCTGTACAATCCGTTCGGTTAGCAGGAACTTGTAGAGCGCACGGAGAGCAGCGATTTTCCGGCGTACCGTGACGGTCGTCAGCTTTGCATCATAGAGGCTGCCCAACCATTCACGGAGAAGAGAAAGGTCGACGCATTCGACGAGAAAATCGGTTTGCAGATAGTCCGCAAATTGGTTCAGGTCCGAACCATAGTTTCGAAGCGTGTGTGCGGAGGCGCCACGCCGCTCGAGTTCAAGCAGGTACTTGGCAATCGAGTCGCGCAGTTGTGGCATTAAGATAATCCTCGAAGCGTCGCTCCGCTAGGCGGCAGATTTCGGCATGCCGCGCCTTCTTGTCGTGGCGGAACTTGTGTTTGATCTGTTCGTCGAGCGAAGGTAGAAGGTCGAAGGTGATGTTTGCCGGTTGGAAGTGCTTCGGATCGGCGTGCGTGATGTAGTGGCAGAGACTGCCTAGCGCGGTCTCGCGGGGGAAAACATCGAGATCGGCTCCGGACGCGAGCGCGGCGGCATTTCGCCCTGCGATTAACCCAGTGGCGATGGACTCCGCGTAGCCTTCGACTCCCGAGATCTGGCCGCCGAAAAAAATGCGCCGGTCGGTTTTGAGCTGCAAGGTTTTTTCGAGCAGCGCGGGCGAGTTGATGTAGGTGTTGCGATGCATCTGGCCGAAGCGCAGGAATTCGGCGTGCTCAAGCCCGGGGATCATGCGGAAGATGCGGGCCTGATCTCCAAATCGGAGATGGTTTTGGAAGCCAACGAGGTTGTAGCTATCCGCGCGCTGATTTTCCTGACGAAGTTGAACGGCGGCGTAGGGCCAGCGGCCGGTCCGTGGATCGGTTAAGCCGGCGGCCTTCATGGGGCCGAAGCGGAGAGTGTCGCGGCCACGGCGCGCGATTTCCCCGATGGGGAGACAGGCTTCGAAGTAGGGAGTCTTGTCTTCGGCGATGTGGGGTTCGTAAGACTCGGCTTGAAGCAGCGCGTCGATGAAGTCGTAGTACTGAGTCTTGTTGAAGGGACAGTTAATGTAGTCATCGGTGCCATCGAGCGATTTGTCCCAGCGCGAGGCGCGAAAGGCGATTGACATATCGACGGAATCGGCGGCTACGATCGGGCTAATGCTGTCGTAGAAGTATAGACGATCTGCGCCCGTAACGCGGCTGATCTCGAGCGCGAGAGATTCGCTAGTGAGAGGGCCGGTGGCGATGACGACGATGCCATTTTCGGGGATGGCGGTGACTTCGCTGCGCCGGATTTCGATCCGGCTATGCGTCTCAATGGCTCGTGTGATGGCCTCGGAGAAGAGTTCGCGGTCGACAGTAAGCGCGTGACCGCCGGGAACGCGCGCTTCGTCTGCGGCTTGCATAAGCAGAGAGCCGAGACGCCGAAGTTCTTGCTTGAGGAGCCAGGGCGCGGAGTGCACCTGTTCGCTTTTGAGCGAGTTGCTGCAGACGAGCTCGCCGAATGCGTCGGTTTTGTGAGCTGAAGTGCGGCGGTGCGGACGCATCTCGTAGAGGATTACGCGCGCACTGAGTTCAGCGGCTTGGAAAGCAGCTTCACAGCCCGCCAGTCCGGCGCCGAGTATGTGAACGGGTTGGGATTGTTGGATCAAAGGATGTTTTGGTTAGCCGATGACCTGCTAAATCTCAGGATAGCGTTTAGAGGAGGTGTGGTGAGTTGCCACGCTAGCGGGGCGTGAAATCACGGATTTGCTGCACAGTTGTTGCATCGAGCTTTTGAATCATAGCCACGAGAAGGTCGACGGCTCCGTCGAAATCGTGGCGATTCATGATGCCGTTGTGCGAATGTGTGTAGCGCACGGGAACGACAAGGCAAATCGTAGGGACTCCACCGTTGCTCTTCTGGATCTCGGCTGAATCGTCGCCATAGCCGTTGACTAGGTCCGCCTGAAGCGCGATCTTCTTTTCTGCTGCAGTGCTTTTTGCCAAGGCGACCAGCTTTCGATTTGGCAACTGCGAAGTGTTAAAAGCGAAGAAGCCAGGCCCCGCGCCCAACTTGGCCTGCGTTTCTTCCGGGTGGCCCGGGAATACGTCACCCGTGATGCCGCCTTCGATTGCTATGCCGAGATCCGGCTTGATGTTCTCTGCAGCAGTGTGTGCGCCTCGCAGACCCACTTCTTCTTGCGTGGTAATGGCATAGAGCAGGTGATTCGCATGTGGCGCATACGCTAACCTTCGCATGGCTTCGATGACTACGGCGCAGCCGACTCTATCATCCCAAGCTTTGCCTAAGTAGTTCTGCGTATCATTCATGATCCGGAAGGGCGAATCTGGCACCACAGGATCGCCGGGTTCTAAACCCATCTGCGCTACTTCTTCGGCGTTCTTCGCTCCGACGTCCAGGAACAGGCTGTCGCGGGAGATGAGGCGAGTTCGTTCTTCAGCGGGAACCACATGGATGTCGCGAATGCCGGTGACCGCGTAGACCGGTCCCTTGGAGCCTAGAATTACCCAGCGTTGGTCAAACAGCGCCTGATCCAGCCATCCGCCCAGCATCTGCATTGTAAGTAAGCCATTGGGCGTAATGCGACGGGTGACACCGCCAAGCTCATCCATGTGCGCATCGACCATTACTCGCGGTCCGCCTGTGCCCTGCTCCGCGATGATAGAGCCCAGAGCGTCGTAGCTCAGTTTTGCGCTGTAAGGTTTGATCTCGTCGGTGATGATCTTGCGGACAGGCTCTTCGAAAGCCGGGGGGCCGAAAGCATTGGAGAGGCGTTCGAGGAGGTTGGCTGTGCGGTCAGGCGATTGAGCAAAGGCGGTTGTGGCAAAAGTAATCGAAAGGAGGGCAGAGAAAGCTCGCATGGGAGTGGGTCAAGTAAGTTAGTACATGACGAAGCACCACAGCGTATCACCGGTTGCGGCGATTACGTATTGGTGACCGTCCAGCATGTAGGTTTGGGGCGGGTTGGAGACGTCGCCGATACGTGTGTTCCAAAGCGGTTTTCCGCTGACTGCGTCATGCGCTACAAGATTCCCTGCACCGTCGCCGCCGAAAACCAAGCCGCCTGCAGTTGCTAGAAGACCGCCGCCGCCACCGCCTCCGCTGTAATAGGGATGCCGCCAGGCGGCCTTGCCTGTTTTATAGTCGATGGCGGTGAGATAGGTTCCCCCAGAGCCGACTTCGGCTTCTTCCTTGCCTCCCAAGCCCATGGATCCTCGGGGATCGAGATCGGTCAGATAGAACAGAGAGAATGTGTCGTGTTCCGAGACGTACAGAAGGCCCGTGTCCGGCGAGTAAGCAGGGGGTTCCCAATTGATGGTCCCGTCAGAGTTCGGGGAAACGATAGAGCCGCCTACGGTAGCGTTCTTTTCGGGGTCGAGTTTCGGGCCGCCGGATTTGTTCAGCCCTTCCGCCCAGTTCGTTAGCAAACCGTATTTGCTGGTAACGAGGCGTTCTCCGGTGACGCGGTCGATCGTGAAATAGTAGCCGTTGCGAGAAGCGGTGATCGCGAGCTTTCGCATCTTGCCGTTAAACATGCCATCCATCAAGACAGGCGTTTGCGCGGAATCGTAATCGTGCATGTCATGGGGAGATGTCTGGTAATACCAGGCCATCTTGCCGGTGTCGACATTTACAGCGATCAAAGAGCAGGTGAATAAGTTGTCGCCTTCGCCACGCGTTCCGTTAGTGAAAGCGGGTGTGGGGTTACCGGTGCCAAAAATATAGAGCTTCGTCTCGGGATCGTAAGCTCCGGGCATCCAGGTCTGCGCGCCGCCGTGCCGCGCTGCATCCAGACTCTTCCAGGTGTTGAGGCCTGCGTCGCCCTTTTCCATCGGAACGGTGTAATGCTTCCACTGAACTTCACCTGTTTCAGGATCGAACGACTGCAAGTAGCCGGGGGAATCGATATCATTCCCCATCCCGACCAGAACGTGGTTACCGACGACAACGGGAGCCGGAGTGGCGAAATAGCCCTGGTCCACGTCGGCAATGATTTTGTGCCAGCGCTCTTTGCCTGTTTTGGCTTCGAGCGACACGAGATAATCATCCGGCGTTTCCATGTAGAGGTAGTTGTTCCACATGCCGAGGCCACGATTCCCGATGTGTGTGCCGCCTTTAGTTTTCCAGAAGTAGTGCCAGAGTTCGCGGCCATCGCGCGCGTCGACCGCCCAGGCGTTATCGGGCATCGTGAAATAGAGGGTGCCATCTACTTCGAGGACGGATGCTTTAATGGTGCCCCCATGAATGGCAATGTCGCCGGGGCCTTCGCCTCCGACGATGACAGGCGGAGTCTCACGGTTGCGCCTGCCTTGGCCCTCGCCTGCTTCGTCCCTGCCAGGGGTGAAGCGAGTCGTCCAGGCAAGCGTGAGGTGCTGGACGTTCGTCCGATCCACCTGCTTGAGAGCGCTGAAGCGTTTGCCGGAGTAGTCGCCGTTGTATGTCGGCCAGGAATCTTTGAGAGGTTTGAGAAGATCGGCCGGACTGACTCCGCCGCCTTGCGCCATAACGAGAACCGGGGCGAGCAGGAGAGAGGTTGTCAGCAGCGTTCGAGCGAGTTTCATTTTAAGGTCACCAGATAAGCAGTCACGTCGTGGATGTCTTTGTTTGTGTATTGCGAGAGCAGATCGCGGTGTCCTTTCAAAGGATCGTGAATGACGAGCTTTTGTGAGCCGCCCGTCATGGGGAAACTCTGCTGGGATCCATCGGCAAGTTGGAGCGTGACCAGGAAATCATCGACGCGGACGAGTTTGCCTTCGACGGTCTCGCCTGAAGGCAGAGAGAGAGTGGCCGTGACGGTGCGGGGACCCGACGTACTCGCCGAGTCATCTTCCTCACCGCGCATGCCACCAGCGACCCAGGCGTTCTGAAGGCGCTTTGGATCGGGGATGCGGTCTGCAATCTTGCTGAGATCACCGGTGGCCGAGTGACAGCTCGCGCACTTCGCCGTAAAAAAAGCTTTGCCTTCGTTCGCGTTACCCACGAGCACGTTGGGAGCTTGCCGGCCCTCGGTAGGCGGCGCGCCCTGAACTTGGATCGTCTCTATAACACTGCGGACGTAGGCGGCCACCGCATTCGCGTCCGCGTCATTTAAGCCGATGGCAGGCATGCCCATCTTCTGACGGCTGCCGTGAATGATAGGCACGATCAGCTCACCATGGACGTCACTGAGAGCGACTTGGGAACGCAGCAGATTCGGGCCTCCGAGATCGCCGCCGCGCAGGTCGGCGCCGTGACAACCGCGGCAGTTGATGGCGAATAGAGTTTTGCCACGCGCGATCTGAGCAGGATCGCCCGGCGGACGCTTCTGTCCGGGAACAAAGCCGCCCCTGCGTACGGGTTCGTTCGGCGGCGGCACGTTCTGCGTACCGGGTGTTTGGGCGGCGGGCTTAGCAGCGGGAGCCTGCGCGGGTTGCGCTGCCTGAGGCGCTGCGTTGACAGCTGCTGCCGTGAGAATCATCCCGAGCAGAGCTGCGGATGTAAAAGCTGATTTATTCAGAACGGTTACCTCGGTGAAATGGAGACTTGCGAAAGCAGTTCAATACCGCATTGTACGCGCGGCAGGGATCGACGTTAGTTGTCCTAAGGGGATCCGCTCAGGTATTCTGTACCGATGCAGCAACTTCAATCCGATCAAGCCCAATTTTTGCTCAACAGCGTCTATCTTCCAGGGCTAAAAAACGAGCATCGTATCACCAGAAGCGTATTCGAGGCCATTCCGCTCGACAAGGGCGACTATCGCCCGGACGACGTTTCGAGAAGCGCGTTGGATTTAGCCTGGCACATGGCGTCCGTGGAAATGCGGTTTATGGCGGCGGTGGTTGCGGGCGAGTTTGATTTGAGTCCCAGACCGCTTCCGGATTCCATCCGGAACTCGAAAGATCTTTCCGGCTGGTACCAAGACAATTTCGAGCCGGCTTTCGAGAACTTGACGAAACTCTCGAATGAACAGCTACTCAAGATTGTAGACTTTCGGGGAATGTTTCAGCTTCCAGCAGTGATGTACCTGAACTTTGTGCTGAACCATACAATCCATCATCGTGGGCAACTGTCCATGTATCTGCGACCGATGGGCGGGAAGGTCCCAGCGATTTACGGTGAAAGCTACGACTCTGCAAAGGCCAGGAACGCCGGTTAAAAACAGCTTGGACCGGACTGTCACGCAGCGCAAGTTCGCTTTGCTGTTCTTTTTTTTATTGGCATATCTCGTTCTTTATCCATATGCTCAACAGGGCAGCTTTCGTTATGCAGCGTTCCGCGTATTCGGCATTGTCGTCACGGCACTTAGCGTTTACGCCGTCAGCTTCCGGCGCAGTTTCCTCTCTTTCGCGCTAGTGTTGGCAATTCCGGCCCTAGTGCAACGTATCGCGCTCCTGCGGGCCGATGCGGGAGCTCTTGCCGTAACCAGCATCATTCTGACCTTTGTCTTCGACGTATTCATCGTGGTTGTAATCTTCCGCCGCGTTTTTATCAGGAGCGAGCCTACAACCGAAGCTATTTTTGGAGCGCTTTGTATTTATCTCCTAATCGGATTCAGCTTCGCCAGCCTTTACGGGATGCTGGCTACGATCCAGCCGCATGCCTTCTATTTCGATCCGGCGCTCAATCTTCACCGTGTTCCCGACCGGTTTGATCTGATTTATTACAGCTTCGGAACCATGACCTGTTTGGGAGCCGCGGGAATTACACCGGTGTCGGATCAAGCGCGGTCGATTACTGTCATTGAATCGTTGCTCGGAGTGTTGTACCTTGCGGTATTGATCTCGCGATTGTTGAGCACGCACCGGGATCGGCAGAGATCGCTGGCTGAGGACAAGTGAGAGAATCCAGCCACTCGCCTCTCACTGGAGTTTGTCGTTCAATGCCTTCACCTGCCGGGCGTCGAATTTCGGTTTCCTGTCGTAGGTTAATAATCCGTTCACTTCCTGCTCGACGTCGGTCAATTGCGTATAGCAGAACCCGACAAGGTTAGGAAGTTTAGCCAATCCATCGAACAACTGGGAGAGGCGCGCGAAAGCCGCTTCCTGAGTTTTTTCGACGCCAGAGTAGCCCCAGGATTCGGACGGAACTTGTGTGCCCGGAGGGATGTAGGCAATGCCTCCGAACTCCGAAAGGTAGAGAGGAGCGCCATTGTACTTATAGGACGAGATCAGGGCATCGCGGCCGTTCTTTGGAATTGTGGCGCTCTGGGGTGTGATGTCTTTGTATTTTTCGTAAAGGGCCTCACCGGATTTAGTGTAGTCATGAATGGCGAACAGGTCCGTGTCATCGGTATGCATCCATCCCTCGTTATCGATCATGAACCGAGTCTGGTCGAGGGCTTTGGTCATCCAGTAGATGCCCTTCAGGTATGCCTGTTCGTCTTTGTCGTTCAGATGAGGAACGCCCCAGCTTTCGTTGATAGCGTTCCAGATGACGATGGACGGGTGATTGTAGTCGCGCTTTAACTCAGCCATCCATTCGGCCGTGGTGCGGCGAACGGCGTCTTCGTTGAACTCCTGCGCATCGGCGATCTCTCCGGAGACAAGCAAGCCGCGCTTATCGGCCCAGTAGAGGAAACGGGGATCGGCGATTTTTTGATGTTTGCGCACGCCATTGAAACCCATGGCGGTCATCAAATCGATGTCTTTCAGAATGGCCGCGTCGGAAGGCGGCGTCAAGATGCTTTCCGGCCAGTAACCCTGATCAAGCAGCAGCTTCAGGTAGAACGGTTTGCCATTGATGGTCACCCGATTGTTCGTCAATCCGATGGTGCGGAAACCAACGTAGGACTGAACCGTATCGAATATATTGTTGCCGTCCGACAATGTGTAGCGAAGTTCGTAGAGCTTCGGTGAGTCCGGCGACCATAACTGGGGAGACGGAACCGAGAGCTTCGCATCCAAGCGATCCTCTGTTGTGGTCACGTCGGCATGGCCGGCGACTGCTCCTCCGTTCATTACATCAATGCCGACATGAAGAGGATGGCCGGGATTGGCGTTCAGCCCTCCATGGAATACCGCCGTGCCGTCTTGCCCGGCGGTGACGTGAACGTAATCGAGGTGGTACTCGCCGGTCGCTTCGAGCCAGACGGGCTGCCAGATACCGGACGTCCGTGTATAGAAAATTGCTTTGGATTTTGGCTCCCAATACTGTTTGCCGCGAGGGATGGATTTATCGGTGGGCGGATCTTCCACGCGCAGGACGACCTTGTTGTTGCCCTTCTTCACTTGCTCGGTGATGTCGAATACGAACGGTACTCCTCCGCCCTCATGCGATCCAAGGAACTGGCCGTTTAGCCATACGCGGGCGCGGTAATCGACGGCGCCAAAATGGAGCAGAGCATGCTTGCCTGTGAAGTTTCCAGGTAATTCAAACGTGCGGCTATACCAGAACACAGGATGAAAGCTGGTGTCCTGTATGCCGCTCAACCGACTTTCAAAACAGTAAGGGACGTTGATCGTTCGGGAGTTCGGAAGAGATGACGAATCCCAATGTTGCGCGAGCCCCTGGTTCGCATCGTCAAAGGCAAAATCCCATTGGCCATTGAGGCTGATCCATGTCGAGCGCATGAACTGCGGCTCCGGATATTCAGGGCGAGGGACATCGGCAGCACAAACGAGAAAGGTGAAACAGAGCAGCGCAGGAGCAGCCGCGAGATGACGCAGAGTTTGGGGCATTGCGAATATCTTATCGATGATTAATGATGTTACTCAGTCGAAAACTCTTTTTAAAGAAGGCAGTTCTCCGGCCACTAGTTCAAACTCGCCTCGGCCATATTGAGGAACACGTTCCGCAGGCTATCGGTGCCGCCGTCTGCCCGCTGAATGAGGAGAATCGAGATCAAATCTTTTTGCGGATCGATCCAGCCTTGCGTTCCGAATGCGCCGCCGTGGCCATAGGTTCCTTTTGAGTGTCCGGCTAGTTCGCCGAGTGGATCTGTTACGACTTCCCAGGCGAGTCCGTAGTCAGCCCCGCGCATCCAACCTACCGGGTGGATGCCGACCGTGTGTGCTTCCGTCATCAGGTGGACGGAGAAGGGCGACAGATAGCGGTGGCCGTTGTAGACACCGTTGCTCAACATCATGCGGTACAGATGCAGCAGATCTTCGGCTGTCGAATAGAGACCCCATCCCGGCGCCGGGAAAACAGCTCCTTGCCTGTACTTGGATGGATCGCCGCCGAGGATGCTGGCCGGTGCGCGTACCAGCTTCCCATCGTTTCCCACGTACACCATGGCGATGCGCGCGATCTTGCCGGGAGGCGGATAGAAAAACGAGTCCTTCATACCGAGCGGGCGCAGGATGCGATCAGTGATGAAGTCTTCGTACTTTTCACCGGAACACACCTCGATTAAGCGTCCAAGAATTTCTATTCCGGGGCTGCTGTAACTCCATTGCGTGCCGGGTTGAAAAAGAAGCGGTTGCGCGGCCAGCTGCCGCACGACGTCTGCTAGAGGCACATTCATCAACTGCGGATAGTCGTGGATGGCTGCCGGTGCGGGATCCGGAATGCCGGCTGTGTGCGTCAGAAGATCGCGGATCGTGATGGGGTGGTCGGGAGTGCTCAGGCGCGCTGCATCCGGTCCAAGGTTTGCTGCGACATGCTGATTACGAAACTCCGGCAGGTACTGTTCGACAGGATCTCGTAAAGCAAGCTTCCCTTCTTCGGCCAGCATCATAATACCGATAGCCGTTACTGGCTTCGTCATAGACATGATCTGAAAAATGGTGTCCTTCTGCATCGGACGGCGAGCTTCGATGTCTGCCATGCCAAGAGCATGAAATTCGATGACTTCGTCGCCATGAGCAACCAGGGTAACCGCGCCCGAAACGGTCTGCTCGTCGATGAAATGTTGCATCCGTTGGGGGATTTGGGAAAGGATCGTATCGTTCACTCCCGCGGCATGGATTGCCGAAAAAATGCCGGAGAAAGCGAGGAGCACGAGTCGAAGAGATAGGTTTCGCACTTAGACAGCCTTTGTCAAAACTCGATTAAGTCGTTGCACAAACAGTCCCGGATTATCCAAGGGAAGACCCTCGACTAACAGTGCCTGGTCCAGCAAAAGCCATGCCGTGTCATCGATAAGGGCATCGTCTTTGGAGTCGAGCAGCTTTTTCACAATGTCGTGATCGGGATTGATTTCGAGTGTCGGCTTCGAGGCTGGGAACTGATGTCCCGGGCTGTTTCCCATCGCTCGAAGCATCTGCTGCATCTTCATGGATGGCTCATCTTCGTCCGAAACGATGCAGGACGGACTGCCGGCCAAACGCATGGATGGCTTAACGTCTTTGACACTGTCGCCAAGCGCAGCTTTCAGCTTTTCGAGTAAGGGCTTCAGATTCTCGATCTTGTCAGTATCGGCCTCTTCTTTCAGGTCTTCACTGGCGGAACTTTTGTTCACCGCTTTAAGCTCGACATCTTGATATTTGTCGAGGCGATCGAAGACGAATTCATCAATTTCGTCGTCCAAGATGAGCACTTCGATGTCTTTCTTCCGATAGATCTCGAGGAGAGGCGAAGCGCGCAGCGTGTCGGCTTTGCCGCCGCTGATGAAGTAGATGGCTTTTTGGCCTTCCTTCATGCGCGCTTTGACGTCCGCTAAGCCGGTCCAGCCTTCAACTTTTGTCGATTTCATCCGGATGAGATCGAGGAGAGTCTCGCGGTTGGCAAAGTCGCTGTAAACACCTTCTTTTAGCGGCCGGTTGTATTGCTCGATGAACTGTACGTACTGCTCGGGATTGTTGCTTGCGATCGATTTGAGCTCGGAGAGCACCTTCTTCACGCTGGCGCTTCGGATCGCGCTCAGAATCCGATTCTGTTGCAGTATTTCGCGGCTGACGTTGAGAGGCAGATCTTCGCTGTCGATGATTCCGCGCAGAAACCGCAGGTAAGTCGGAAGCAGTTCCTTGGCATCGTCTGTAATGAATACGCGTTTGACGTACAGCTTCACGCCGGGCTTGTAATCGGCCTGGTACAGGTCAAGCGGAGCTTTGGACGGAACAAAGAAGAGCGTCGTGTATTCCATGGTTCCTTCGGCCTTGGTATGGAACCAGAACATGGGGTCTTCCCAATCGCCGGAGATGGTTTTGTACAGCTCTTTGTAGTCTTCGTCTTTCAGCTCGCTCTTCGGACGTTTCCACAGGGCGCTAGCGGAGTTGATCTGCTCGGTCGTGCGCTTCTTGACGGACTTCTTTTCGGTTTCGTCCCACTCGCTTTTATCGGCCGTGAGATAGATCGGGAACGCAATGTGATTGGAATATTTCTTGATGACTTCGCGGATTTTCCAGCTATTGGCGTAGTCTTTCCCGTCCTCATTCAGGTGGAGGGTAACAGTCGTCCCTTGTTGAGTGCGCTCGGCGGTCTCAATCTCGAAACCGCTCTTGCCGTCGCTTATCCAGCGCCACGCTCTCTCCTCACCGGCCTTCCTGGAGACGACCTCGACCCGATCGGCCACCATGAAGGCGCTGTAAAAGCCGACACCGAATTGGCCGATCAGATTGGAATCACGCTTGGCATCTCCCGACAGACTGGCGAGAAAATTCTTGGTACCGGAGCGGGCGATCGTGCCGAGATGATCAGCCAGATCTTCGTCGTTCATGCCGATACCGTTATCGCTGATGCTGAGGATCTTGGTTTCTTCATTCAACTCCAGATCGATGCGGGGATCGAAGGCCAGAGATCGATAAGGCTCCTCGGTGAGAGTGAGGTACTTGAGTTTATCGAGCGCGTCAGAGGCGTTCGATACTAGCTCCCGAAGAAAGATTTCCGGGTGCGAATAAAGGGAGTGGATGATCAGCTGGAGCAGCTGATTGACTTCAGTTTGAAATTCGCGTTTGGACATACAACTTGGTTGAACGGTAAATGAAAAGGCACTGGCAGCGGTTATCTGCGAGGCCGACGAACATTATTGTTGCAAATGGAGGCAGAGCAAGAGCAGTTCCAGATCCAGATCGGCCGAATTTCTTACTTCGTCCGGTCCTCCTATCGGACCTGAAATCAGGAAGCGCGTTTGAGCCAGCCTTTGGCCTTGTATTCGTAGTAGCGGCCGCAGGCGATAGCGTTACGCAGCTTCTGCTGCTTCAGGCGAGCGACGATTTCTTCGGTTGAAAATTCAAAGCCAATCTCGGCAGGGTCGAACGGCTCACCGAACTCTTCGGCGGTTTGGTAGTGGTCGATGGCGCTTTTCCAGCGGTCCCTTTCGGCTTTTTCCCGTGCTTTGGCGGCGGCTTCCCGTTCGGCGAGGAGACGTTTCAACTCCGCTTCGTCTTTTTCGTACTGGCGGCGCAGGCGGCTTTCCTGGGTGGAGAGGTTATTCAAGTCGCGGCGGTAAGTGAGTAGGATTTGCGCTTCGATCATGGCACGGCGAACGGTCTCGTCTGTTTCGTCGGCGAAGTGCCCGGCGAATTCCCGGCGGCCGATGGCGTAGATGCCGGTTTCGAGAGCGGGAATACGGTCGAGACGCCATTGCGTATCGGCGAGCGATTGCGTGAGTCGTCGAATTTGGGTCTTCGCCTCGCTGAGAACCGCGGGCTCATCCTTCTCTTCGTCGGTTTCGGGGGCAAACTGCTCAAAAAAGCGCGCTACGTGGGCTTGGTAGGCGGCGACGTCGTCGGAGGGCAGGAGGATCGTGCGGCCGGTGAGCCCTGTCTTGAGGGCGTTATGAGAGATTTTGGCTTTTCCTTCAGGCGAAGTGGGGCCGGTCGAGAGTTGGGCGTTGGAGCGGTTGGCGGCGAGCTGTTGTTCGGATGCCATAAGACTTTCGCTTTCAGGATACGGGGACTTGTCAAGGGTTTTGGGCGTCCGAGGGCCGAAAACATTGAGTTTTTGGCTTGTGACTGAAATTTTGACGAGGCTGGAAAACGGGTAGCGTGAGGCAGAGCCTATAGACGTTAACTTTAGGGGAACTTTGTTTGAATATTCGGTGTTACTAAACCTTTCCGGACCAGGGCGGATGAATCTGCTCTAATCGCTCGTCGTGCGGAGACCCTCCTCAGCTCACCGCTTTCTTCAGCAGCGCGCCAATTTTAGCCTCGGCGTCATCGGTCCATTCTTTCAGCGCAAAGGCAGTCGGCCACACGCTTCCTTCGTCGAGATTGGCTTTGTCGGTAAAACCAAACGTCCCGTATCTGGTCTTGAACTTTTGCGCGTTTTGGAAGAAGCACACGACATTACCGTCCTTGGCGTACGCCGGCATTCCGTACCAGGTTTTCGGCATGAGTACTGGTGCGTTAGCCTTAACGATGGCATGGAACCGCTCGGCCATGGCACGATCCGATGGCAGCATCTTGGCCATGCTCGCGAGCACGTCACCCTCTCCGTTCCCTTTTTTTGAACGCGAGCCTATGGACGATTCCGCCTTGACCTCCTGAGCGTGCTCCTTCATTGCGGCGCGCTCTTCGTCCGTGAAGCCCTTTACCGCTCTGCCGGTCATCTTTGCGCCTTTGCTCGACTTTTGTGTTTCCTTCTTCACTTTCATAGATCCTCGTTATGATCGACCGGGACGCGAAGCCGAACCTATAAAACCTCAGCTTATCTACATTGCAGCGATCTTAGAAGGTCATGCATTCCAACCCCTGTGTAACGGACAAGGGGCCAAGGATAAATACTTCCGGACTACTCGTTCGCAGTCGCAGCTCCGTTTAGCCGAAGACCCGAGTGACGATGCCTCAGGATTCATCTTGTTCTCGGATCTGTCGCAAGCGGCGTGGAGGCGACAGAAGCGCTACTCCGAGCAACGATTTGCCTGTCCTCGGGCAGGTCGCTCTCGAACTTCTTCTGTTTTCGACGGCCAATTCAGCTTGAAATAGATCTGTGTGTGTCGGCTGTGCGCTTTAGGAATGCGAGTCTCTTTTCGATGACGATGTCGTACAATCGGGCCTGATTTCGAGCGACCCCAGGCTATGACGCCCCGAGGTCACACAAGGGGGCCCGCATCAATTTTCTGTCCGCAGGCACCAGTTCCAATGGGAGCCCCAATGACATTCTGCGTGTATTCCGCGCCGATGAACCACGGCTGTTTATTTCAGCAACCTCCATTGCGCTCGGATTCGTGATCGTCGGCTTCTCGTTAATCCGGAGAAGATTCGATCGGTTGACTGCTTTTCTCGCCTGGTTTGCGGTCGTGTACGGCGCTCACCTGTGGTTGCAGTCCGGCATGTACCACCTGATGGCACCCACCTCGGCCTTTGCCGCGAGGCTGCAAGTGGTGCTCAATTTCTTCGTCGCAATACCGGCGTTCTTGTTCTTCGGTGAAACCGAAGCTGTAGGCCATGCCGGGCGCGTGTTGGTAAATACAGTATGTATCGTTGTCTTGTTCCTGATGGCGGCTGCGCTCGTTGGATTTCCCTGGCCGCCGCTTGATCAAGCACATAGCTTAGTGGTCATTGCCGGCTCATCGTCCCTCTTATTCCTCGCCTTCCGACAATCCCCGGCAACGAGGGATGAGATTGTCTTTCGAATAGGTTTGATCGCGTTTGTCGCTCTGGTGCTCTGGACCAACGTCTCCGAATTGTTGGGACACCTGGTCACATTTGAGTTCTACGGTTTTGCCATACTCTTGTGCTGCCTCGGCTATGTTGCCGCTCGGCGAACACTCGACCGCGATCAACGGCTGCATTCCATTCAGCAGGAGCTCGAGATTGCTCGCCGCATTCAAATGTCAATTCTTCCAGCCAGTTCCCCGAACTCCGATAGTTTCTGTGTGGCCACGCGATACAGGGCCATGACCTCGGTGGCCGGCGACTTCTACGAGTTCCTGAACGCGGAGAATGGAGATCTGGGCTTGCTCGTGGCCGATGTGTCAGGTCACGGTGTACCCGCAGCTCTTATCGCATCCATGGTCAAGGTAGCTGTTCAGTCTCAACGCCACAACCAGAATGATCCCGCGTCCCTTCTTGCTGGAGTGAATCAGGCATTGTGCGGAAATGCCCAGAATCAGTTCGTGACCGCGGCATACGTTTATCTGGATGCTGGCGGTGCCGAACTTCGTTACGCAGCCGCAGGACACCCGCCAATGCTCCTGTTGCGTGATGGCGAGGTGACCCGGATCGAGGAAAACGGCCTGATGATGGCGTTCATGTCCTCTGCTAGTTACACCTCGACCACACGGAAACTGCAGGGAGGTGACCGTATCCTGCTGTACACGGATGGGATCGTTGAAGCGATTAACGACGGCGAAGAGGAGTTCGGCTATGAAAGGATCACCAGGCTTTTGAAAGAAAGCGCAAACCACTCCCCGGAGCAGGCGGCGGATGCCCTACTCGGTGCCGTGAGCGCCTGGTCTGCAAGTCAGCAAGATGACCTGACCATTATGATCTGCGACTACAAGAAAGTCCCGCAATCACGACAAGCGAAGTTGTGAGCATCTCAAAGGATTTCTGCGACTTTCGTACCTATTGCGCGTGTGATGTCGCTTGCGGTGCTTTAATCTAAACGCTCTCCGCCCGCCCAATATGAACGTTAGCCCGCCACATAACCGGCAGCCGGTATGGAGGCTCCTTCGCCAAAACGGTCCCATCCACCTCCCAGCCGTCATCTCGCCGAAGACAGTAGGCTTGCCCCACATCGCCGACCACTACTCACGACCGCATGAAATACCGTTCGGTGTCCGCGGCTTCCGTCAGCGCAGCCCACAGCCGTTCGGCAGAGACTGAAACAAAGACTTCAGCCACATTGTTCAGTTGCCATTCCTGCATTCGCAGCCTTCCTATCTGACCTCTAGCACTGGTTGGCAGAAGATGGTCGTCGCACCAACGGCAGTGGCTCACATGAACGTGTGAGCGCACCACGCCAGCTCAGGCCTGTTCTCGTTCTTGATTTTTGATGAGGTCCACAATCAAAGGATGCAGGTAGGGCTAGGTTCTGTACGGGGACGCCTTACGCCGGCATGGCCCAGCTTAGAACCCGCAAAACGGCCTAGGGTGGAGTTTGTGTGCATTCTGACTGGAGGCGGCGCAGGAGGCCGCCCAGAAGGCCCAAACATCCTAGAAGAGGAGACCACCGAAAGCGATCTCTTGCCCTACCCGATCTCGAACAGACGAGGTCTGCCGTACTGAACACCGTGACTTCGAAAACCGGCCAACGAACTTACGATCATGCCATCAATGAGTTCGTCGATTGGCACCGCTCCGAACCGCGACTTGCGTTTTTCGCACTGTGGTCCTCCCATACCGAATTCGCCTCGAAGAGCGGCCCTCGCGAACAACGATCAATCTCCGCTTGGCTGCGGTCAGGCGTGTGGCGTACGAAGCAGCCGATTCCGGCTTGCTCAGTCCAGAACTTGGCGCTGGATCCGACGAGTCAAAGGCGTACGCCGAATCGGTGTGCGGCTGGGTAACTGGCTCACAGCCGATCAGGGCCGCTCGTTGCTGCTGAACTCCCAACGCGACAATCTTAGAAGCCAACGGAACTATGGCATTCTTGCCCTTCTGATTGGCTGTGAATCGTGATCGTAAAGAACGGATTACCCGTCCTTTGGCGACCAGGGCGGATCTATTTCCCGCGACCCCAATCTCAACGTTGCCGACCACGTGGAGTCAATCGCAAGCGATGCTCGTCACTGTGTCGGATTGATGTTGTGAGATGCCGACGTTCTCAATAGGATTGCCGGCGCCGCGAGTCGTCAAGCGCTTGCGGCATTCAGGCTGAGCGCCAGTTCCGGAACAGCAATCCTCCGCTTACGATAAGGCCTGCCCCGAGCAAAAACATTTCGTTGCCAACAAACCAGCCCATGAGGTCCACCCAGATGGGCACTTGGAGCAGCAGGGCGAACCCGCACAACAATGTGACCGGCTTACTCGTTCGGGTCATCGCGAACGTTGCAATCAGCGTAACAAGCGCGACGACGATCCACGTGATGCCAATCATCAGAAAAACAGCTCGCAATGCATTTCTGATGCCCTCATCGAGATTCGACTTGGCGAGGGTTGCCGAAACGATGGGATACCCGCCACCGAGATGAAGACCTGATCCCACCAGCACAATCAGACATCCAAGCGCGGCCAGTATTTGGGGAGTTCTTTGGCGCTTACTCATCCCTATTTGCCGTCTCTATTCATGGAGTTCAGTCTACTGGTACTCGCACTGCGAAAATTTTTGCGGTTGCACGAAGGACGGGCAATTCTGAACTGGGAAGACCTTCTGGCGGATAGTTCCGCCTAAACGGCTAAGGATTTTCTGCTGACTCGCGGCCTGAACCCCCAGGTCTTCTCTACAAATGCCGACTTATAGTCGAGCCAAGGAGTTGGCTCAATGTAGATAGATATCAACAGCCGTCGGTCGCGGCGGTTGTGGAAAAGTTCTCTGTGGCTCGTTCTGATCCCTATTCAAAGTTGGATCCAAGCGGAGAGGAATAAGTATAGAGAGCAGGCGTCCCGCTGTTACGAGTATTGCCGACTAACATTTTATGTTTTCGTGTAGACCCTCGAGCAGTGGGATGTGCTTCGCTCAGACGAATTCTCAGAAGCTGTCGCTGGACTACAGTACGACATCTATAAGTCCTTTGGAAATGCGAGGCCTGCTTGCCGAAAGTAATCACGGAGCCAAAGCAATATGAAGCTAAGAGGTAACGAGGACCGCGACCAGTGCTATGCAGCTTGGGTTGGGTTCGACTGGGGAGACCAAGAGCACATTTGGGCACTGCAGTGGAGCGACACGGGAGAGCGCGAGCGAGGGCGCCTGGAGCAAACGCCAGAAGCGTTGGATGTCTGGATTGGTCAGTTGATGAGCCGATTGGATGATCGGCGAATAGGCATCGCCATTGAGCAAAAACACGGGGCTGTGGTCTGGATGCTTTTGAAATACGAATGTGTGGAGATCTATCCGGTCCATCCGCAAGCAGCTGGACAATTTCGTCAAGCTTTGTACCCGTCCGAAAGCAAGAGTGATCCCGCCGACGGGGAACTGCTGCTGGACTTGCTGGTGCACCATCGAGATCGCCTGCGTCCTTTGGAGCAAGACGATGAACCAACTCGTCGACTGCTGATGTTGGTCGAACAACGCCGGCACTGGGTGGAGGAGAAGAAGCGGCATGGCAATCGACTCTCCGCGCGCCTGAAGGTCTACTTCCCACAAATACTGACCTGGTTTGACGATATCGGAGCAGCACCGGTTCTCGATCTGCTTTCCAGGTGGCCCAAACTGGAACGGTTGCAAAGAGCGCAACGCAAGACACTGGAGACATTTCTGCGTCAACATCGGCGCTCTGCGGAAGAAGCGGCGGCCTGGGCAAAACAGGTAAGCGTGGCGGTTCCGGCTGTACAGGATTCGGTGCTGGTTGATTGCTATGTTCTGGAAGTGACCGCGCTAGTTGCATTGCTGAAGCAGATGCAAACTAGCATCAAAGAGTTCGACACGGCAATTGCTGAAACCAGTCATCGGCATCCATGTTGGGTGATTGCTCAATCTTTGCCTGGAGCAGGGCCTGTGATGGCACCTCGCCTATTAGCAGCCATGGGAAATGGTAAGCGTTACCAGAATGCTCATGAGATGCAATGCGCTTCCGGTATCGCGCCCGTGACTGTAGCGAGCGGCCGAACTCGCATCATTCAATTTCGAAGAGCCTGTCCTAAGTTTCTGCGACAGACCTTTCATGAGTGGGCGCAGCATTCGATGAAGAGCTGCCGCTGGGCCAGGGTCTATTACGATCAACTCCGTACGGGCGGCAAACGCCATCATGCCGCGCTTCGCTCCTTGGCGTTTAAGTGGCAACGCATTCTGTTCCGCTGCTGGAAAGACGGGGTCACGTACGACGAATCAAAATACATCGCCAGCCTCAAGAAGAGGAACTCCCCTCTCGGTATGTGGCTTCCCAAATGAGGATGTGCAGAAAATGTGGAAGCCTTGATTCTTCTGTGAAAAAAGTAGCCTTGAAGGGCTTGACTCCCGAACTCAGAAGTCTACATGGGAGTAATCGGGTTTTCCCCCGATCACGACGGGACGATCGGAGGTCCAGCCTTCCTCGACCTCAATGAAGGCGCTGGCTGTTGCTCATACGAGAGTGCGGTATCGCAGGGACGCAGTGTCTAACAGTGTCGTGAACTGGAAGATTATGAAATGCTCAATGCCGCAAACAGGAGCTGCTATCGCAGCCTTCCCGTTTGGGAGAATCCAATGAAAAGTGTTCTTTACACCTTGAGCACAGATGCAGGCACATTTTGGATACGTCCTGAGCCAGCGGATCGAGTCCGGCTTGGGATAGATAACGTTGAGTTGAAGACCTATTCATCACCGAAGGCCGCTGCCCGGGCCGTCGCTGAACGGAGCACAGGTTGGCAAGCATGGGATCAATCAACGGCGCCGGTGCCCGCGGGCCTCGAGAGATGGAAGCGCGGAAGCGGGCATCGCACTGGCCGCAAGCATGCGCACAACAAAGAGGCCGACACGCTGAGCACTGCGAGAGCCGATCTCGGGGAGGATGACTAGGTCGGTGCATTACCCGGTCTGAGCACGTCTTTAGCCTTTGATAACGGCTAAGGGCCTGAGGCGGGCCACCTTCTTGGCCAAGCCCGCATTGTGAACGACTTCGATCACTTCATCCACATCTTTGTAAGCTTCAGGCAACTCTTCCAAGATGCCGTCGCGAGATTCACTGCGGACGAGAACGCCGTTTTGCTCAAGCTTTCGACGTTCCTCCTGGACGTTCTTGCCTTTGCGCACTGCCGTACGGCTTAAGAGCCGCCCCGCCCCGTGGCAGACGCTGCCGAAGGTTTCCGCCATTGCTCCGGGCTGTCCGACGAGAACCCAGGAAGCGGTTCCCATGCTGCCGGGCACGAAGACCGGTTGACCACTGTCTGTGTAGACGGCCGGCAACTCAGGATGACCGGGCGGGAAGGCGCGGGTGGCTCCCTTGCGATGCACGAGTACATGGCGTTTTTTCCCATTGACGAGGTGCGTTTCCTGCTTCGCGATGTTGTGGCAGACATCGTAGATCAGCTGGAGGCGAACGCCGTTGTCGAACACCCGGCGGAACGCACCTCGCAAAAAATGCAAAATGCCTTGCCGGTTCGCCCATGCAAAATTCGCGGCCGCCGCCATCGCACCAAGATAGGACTGTCCTTCGGGCGACTGAATGGGCGCGCAGGCAAGCTGCCTGTCGGGAAGAGCTATGCCGTAGTTGGGCATGACCTGATTCATGAGTGCAACGTAATCCGTGCAGACTTGATGGCCGAGACCACGGGAGCCGGAGTGAATAAGAACGACGACCTGATTTTTGTCGATACCCATAGCTGTTGCGGCGGGCACGTCATGCACTCGATCCACGTACTGAATTTCGAGGAAATGGTTGCCGCTGCCTAAGGTGGCTAGTTGCTGTGCCCCGCGTTCCTTTGCACGATCGGAGACCTTGCTGGGAGCAGCGTCTTGCATTTCGCCTGATGCTTCGGCGCGATCGAGATCGCCCTCTTCGGCGTACCCGTTCAGCGCCATCCACGCCGCACCACGCTGGAGAACCTGATCGATGTCGCCGCGCTTCAACTTGACGCGGCCTTCCGTTCCGGTTCCACACGGAATGTCGCGAAATACCTGATCGAGCAACTGCTTGAGACGGCCTGTGACATCTGACCGCGTCAGGGACGTACGAATGAGGCGGACGCCACAATTGATGTCAAAACCGACGCCGCCCGGAGAAACGACGCCGTCTTCCATGTCGATGGCTGCGACACCTCCGATGGGGAAACCATAGCCCTGATGAATATCGGGCATGGCCAGGCTCGGGCCAACGATGCCCGGAAGGGTTGCGACATTCGCGGCCTGTAGTAACGAACCATCTTTCGACACGTGTGCGATCAGTTTCGGACTGGAGAATACTAATACACCCGTCCGCATACCAGGGATCTGATCACTCGCGATGCGATATCGATAATCGTCAATCGCTTCGAGTTTCAGTTCAGACATCGACGTATACCTCTGCAATCCAGCCGCCGTTCGATTCGAGGATTCGGAGTTGATGGTAGGTGACGGCTTTTACGAGGACGCGTGACGGATGGCGCGCGAAGTCCAGCGTTTCGCCGTGGCAGGTTGCATTCAGTTGATTGCTCTCAATCCGGATTTCCGTCCGGGTAAAGATGACTCGTTTCGCATCCACATAATAGAGAACCTCATTCAACCAATTTACGAGGAGTGACTCAAGGTCGAAACCTTGCACTGAAAGTTGCCAGACCTGTCTAGCTTGTGCTTGCGAGGGATCCAAGAAGATGGAGAGCAAGGCCTCGGCGCATGTTGCAAACAGGTCCGGAATCGTCCGGCCGTGAGCGCGAAAGCCGATATCCGCCGGGTGCTCAAGCAGTTCAAAGCGCTGCACTTCTTTTAGATCCGATAAGCTTCATTGCGTTACGGCTACTGGACGAGGCCCGTGTCATTCTCAGGTGTTAATTCGGCGGAGAGGCCACAATCGTTCGATGCTCGCCATGTGGCCGGCAGCGAACTCGACCAGATCCAATTCGCGCTCGGTCACGTGTCCATCCAGACAACGGAACATTACCTCGGCTGCAAGCAGAAGCTCCGATTCGCTGTGAACGACAAAACGGCATCGAACCGTAATCGTAAGGACGGATTACCCGTCCCTTGGCGACCAGGGCGGATCTATTTCCCGTGACGCCAATCTCAACCTTGCCGACCACGCCGAGTGAAATCCCAAGCGACGCTCGTTACTGCGCCGCACGTGCGAAAATTTTTGGGGTTGCACGAATCACGGGCAATTCTGAAGTGGGAGACCTCCTGGCGGATAGTTCCGCCTAGACGGCCAAGGACTTGCGCTGACTCGTGGCCTGAACCCAGGTCTTCTCTACAGATGGCGACCACAAGGGATCTATCTCCGCCAAGACGGTTAAATCCGCATCTGCGCGTTCAAGCTCGACAGGCAGGTGCTTTTCAGGGGACCTAGGCTTTTGTTGTCTCGTTCAAAAGCCGCAGCGAACCCTCCCACAACTGCCGAACGATGTCTCCGGCGGGCTCGGACTTGGCTAGCTTCGCGGACTGACCAGCCCACATCTGCATGCGCTCGGGATCTCCCGCCTTTCTTGCGGCATCTCGCATTCCGGCAGTGAGTCCCCGCTGGACCGGGTATGGTGCTGGACGCGGGCCAGTCATTGCAGTACGGACGTACGCAGTGGAAATCGCACGCCCGGGTCGCCCACTGAACGCACGGGTTAGTACAGTCTCGTGTGCCTCCGTCCGGGCAAGTCTGTCTGCATAGGAGGGAGGGGTCATAGCTTCCGGACAGCGTAGGAATCCCGTTCCAATCTGCACTGCACTTGCGCCTAACACCAATGCCGCGGCCACTCCTCTTGCGTCCGCAACGCCTCCTGTCGCAATAACCGGCACCTTGACCGCATCAACTACCTGCGGCAGGAGAGCCATTAGGCCGATCGATTGTTGCTCAGCTTCGTCCGGATGAAACGCTCCACGATGTCCACCAGCCTCCATCCCCTGTGCCACCACGGCATCAGCACCCGCAGCCTCGGCGGCCGTGGCCTCGGTAACCGTCGTCACCGTCGCAAACCATATGATCCCGCGTTTCTTCAACTCAGAAACGAACTTCGGCTCGTAGAGCCCCATGATGGAAGAGATCACCTTAGGTGCGGCTTGCAACAGGGCCTCAAGCTGCGTATTGAAGTCCTGAAGAGGAGTGTCTCCGGCTTCGGCACCGACCGGAGGCCCCCAGTTCGCAAGGAACTCGCGCTGAACCTGCTCGAGTTCTGCGTCGCGCTTCGGTGCGGCATCGGGAATCCAGAGGTTCAGTTGGAAGTGTCCGTCACTTTTTGCGCGAAATTCTCTGCTCCAGGCCAGGATTTGATCCGGTCCCATCATCAGAGTGCCGCACGCACCAAGTCCTCCGGCATTGGCGACGGCAACGGACAAGGATGGTGGACACGCGCCGGCCATGGGTGCAAGCAGGATTGGCACACGGATCCCAAGCCAATCCGCAAACCGCTGACTGCGGGTTACCGGGGACAAGTTCGAGGGGAGCAACATGAGTGGGCTTCGACGGAAAGATCTCTTCCCAGTTTGCACAGATAACTTCCGAACGAGGTGGCAGAATTTGAGTGATGGACGTCACACGGCGCGGCATACGGATGGCACACCAGGGCTACTTCTTGCGTGCGCCCGAACGTGGAGTGCACGCTCTCACTTCCTACATCACGGAAGACAAAGACCTTTTCCTTCTGGCTCACATGGGTCTTGCAGCGGTAGATCCTCTCAAGTGGAAGCTGGAAGTGAGCGGGATGGTCAGGAAACCGACCTCGTTCAGTCTTGCCGATCTACAGGCAATGCCGCAACATCAGATCACGTCTGTGCATGAATGCGCAGGAAGTCCACTCACGCCGCCGGATCACGTTCAAGTGGCATCCGGTTCATGCCACTAGCAACCAGAACTTCCGGAGAGATGGCTTTAGCGAGCGAAAGGTCTTTCACGTAGGGTTCATTCTTCAGATCCGCGAAGTCTCCCCAGTCGAAACCGTGTGTCCAGACGAACGAGGCTTGAGGCTCGATGCCGCCGAACTCCGCTCCAAACCACGCTGCCGACACGACGCTTTGGCACAGTCGTCCAGAGCACTGGGACATCGAACTACAACGGTCTGCAAATGACCTTGAGAACCGCGAGTTGGCACGGATTGATCTCTCAAGTTAACTTCACCTGGAGCCACAGCCTCGATGAAGTGACGCAGTATGTCGGAGCGCTGCCACAGGTCAGCACCAACCTCAAAGGTAATTACGGGAATTCGGATTATGATATCCGTCGGACGCTGACCGGTTATTTGATCTATGACATTCCGGGCTCGAGCCATGGTCCGAGATGGCTAACGCACGGTTGGCAGGCAAATGCTAACCTTTCGTTTCACAGCGGCTTGCCCTTCAACGTCTATGCTTCTTCAGACACTAGCGGAACCGGGGAGAACACGACGAGAGGCAACCAGATTGGTGACGCGTATCAAGGCGCAAGTCAAACCCTTGCGAATCATCAGCCCGTGCAGTGGATCAATCCAAACGCGTTCGAGAATCCGGCAAACGGAAGCTTTGGAACGATTGGCCGCAATGTGCTTCGCGGGCCTGGGTACGGCGATGTAGATCTATCCTTCTTCAAAAATATGCCGATCAAAGAAAGGCTGCACGCGCAATTGCGCATTGAGATGTTCAACGTATTCAATCGAGTCAACCTGGCGCCCCCGAGCGGATATATCGGCGGCGGATTCGGCCAGAGTAGCGACACGATCGGCGATTATAGCGGTTCCCCCGGGATTGGGCCAGGCGAGCCATTCAATACGCAAGTAGCTTTAAAGTTGATTTTCTGAGGAGCGTATCTTATTTAATCGACATGCAAACTAAGCGCACTTTGATTCTCTCCTCGCTAGTACTTCAAGCGGTGGCGCCGCTGTTTTCGCAAACGAGCCGAGTGGTGCATTACGAGCTGAAGATGAACGAACTGAAGACTGTTTATGGCGTGCTTCCGCCGGTAATGCATGTGAAACCGGGGGAAACGATCGACACCACCACAATCGATGCAGATGGCAAAGCAGCCGAAGCAGCTGGTTACAAAGTGAACGGTCCGAATCCGCTGACCGGTCCGTTCTATGTGGATGGCGCGGAGCCGGGCGACATGTTGAAGGTCAGATTCGTCGCGATCGACGTGAATGCGAACACCGGTTTCGGTAGCGCTGGTCCAGGTTTCGGCGCTCTGAATAGCAGTAAGTACACGCCTGTGTTGGGCGGCCCGATCCCGAAGACGGAGTGGACGTACCCAATCGATAAGGCGGCTCAAATGGCAACGTTCCACGCCAAAGATTCCGGCTTTTCCGTTAAGATTCCACTACATCCGTTCCTGGGCTGCGTAGGGGTGGCTCCGGCGGAGGGCGAGACCCGGAGTTCGATTGTTCCCGCAGAGTTTGGTGGAAATATGGATGCTCCCGAAGCTAGCGTTGGCAACACGCTCTACCTACCTGTAAACGTGGCCGGAGCGCTCCTCTCTTTTGGCGATGGCCACGCTGCCATGGGTGATGGCGAAGTGGATGGAACCGCTATCGAGATCTCGATGAAGGTCCAGCTGCAAGTCGATCTGGTGAAGCGCAAGAAGATCGATTGGCCTCGCTTCGAGAACGACAACTATCTTATGGCGGTGGGCATCTATCGCCCGCTCGATGATGCATTGAGAATTTCGTTCACTGAGTTGATCCACTGGATTCACGAGAGTTATGGCCTCTCTGAGATGGATGCTTACGAACTGTTGTCGAAAGTGGGCGAGATCCATCTGGACGAGATGGTCGACCCAAATTACGTCGTAGTGGCCAAGATAAACAAGAAGTTTCTGCCGCCTGCCCGCTGAAGATCGTGGACCTCAAAGCGCAAAGCTCGGGACACAAGCTTTACCTCGGCATCATGCTTATCACGCTGGGCTTTTTTTGTTCGGCCGTGATGAGTACATTTAGCAAAACGGCTTCCGGAGTGCCTCCTCTGATGATGCTGTTTATGCAGTACGGGATCAGCTTTCTCGTGTTTGTTCCGTCAGCCGTAAGAGGAGGGCGAGGCGGTCTCAAAACGGAGCACTTGCGGTTACAGTTCTTTCGCAGTTTGGCGGGCTCCGTATGTCAACTCTTGTTCTTCATGGCGGTGGGATCGATACCGTTGCTGGATTCCGTGCTGCTTTCGAACGCCGCGCCCTTGTTCATTCCGATAGTTGTCTATGTCTGGTTTCGCAAAACGGTGCAGCCGACCGTTTGGGTGAGCCTGTTGATTGGGTTGGCTGGCATCATCCTGATCATCAGGCCGGGGCCGCAAATGTTTCAGAATCCGGCATCGCTCCTCGCTTTGGCTGCAGGAGTGTTTTCAGCGCTGGCACTTGTTGCCACAAACAAGCTGGCGGAGACAGATCCACCAAGCCGAATTCTCATCTATAACTTCGGCTTTTCTACTTGCCTGCTGCTGCCATTCTTTATCTGGGCGTGGAAGCCGCTGACCAGCAAGCAATGGTTTCTGTTATTGGCGATCGGCATCTTCTATGCGCTGACACAGTATTTGATAATCCTCGCGTACCGATATGCGAGCGCGACCGAGTTATCGCCGTTCAATTACACTGTCGTGATTTTCTCAGGACTACTAGGCTGGTGGGTGTTCGGCACTGTGCCGAATACGACAGCAATAATCGGGACAATACTGATCTGCACGGGAGGCATTTTGAGTATCACGGCGGGTCACTCCGAAGGACGCGGTCACGCATTTGGGAACGGGCATTGGCAGCTTCACTGGAAGCTGTTACACCAGAAAGCTGGTTAGCGAGCGTGAGCGGCAGGCACCCGCTTAACTGAAAGCCCATATAATAAACATTCCGCCTCCCGATGAAAGGACATCTTATGCATCGCGTTCACGTTTCCGCTGTTGCCCTAGCAATTTTGATATCCGTACCGACTTTGATTCAGGCCCAAGGCCAAACAGAGACCTCCCGTGCTGTGGAGGGGGGTGGAATCTCTGCTCCTGGCTGGACGGGAGCGGTGGATGCGAACGCGGAGAAAGCGGGGCAATCGATCAAGGATGCGAAATTGGCGCCGGAAGGCGATGGTCTGCACGTGACGACAGGTCCGGCGATCACGTATTGGAAGCCGGCGGACAAGGCTACGGGTAACTACACCGTCGAGGCAACATTCACAGAACCAAAGTATATGAACCTGAACAGCCACCCACATCCGTACGGCATTGTGATCGCTGGCAACGATATGGGGACTGCGCAGCAAAGCTATCTTTACTGCGCGGCGTATGGAAATGGGAACTTCATCGTGCGCGGATTTGGGCCTGAACCGTTTCAGATGAACGGCAGGCGCGGCGAGGCGAACGATGCCGTTCATAAGGCTGCGGGACCAGGACAACCGGTAACACAGAAGATCGCGTTTTCAGTGAAAGGCGACAAAGTAGAGTGCGCAATCAACGGAACGGTTGTCGCGAGTTACGACAAGTCCGCTCTGGTCACTGCCGGAAAGCTCAAGTCAACGGATGGGGTTTACGGGATTCGCTTCGCGCACAATACTGACGCTACAGTAAGCGATTTCAAGGTAACGAAATAAAGGCCAGTGCGGCGTTTACCGGCATATGCCTAAGATGTCGCTTTCGGTCAATATTTCCGGCCGCCACTCATCGATTAGCTTCTTATAAGCATAGCCGACGGACCGTATATTGCGGTCGAGGTCGCACAAGCCGAGCGGGTTCACTCGACCATTGTTCTCGCGCAGCGCTGTGTCCCAATCGACCTGATCCTGCAGGCTATACCAAGTGAAACCGACGAGCGGCACGCCATCCTGTTTCAGCCGGTGCACATTGGCCCACTCCTTTTTCAGCCACTGAACCGCGTTTGGATCATCGTAGTTTGTTTCAGTATGCATGACCGGAAGACTGTAGCGAGCAAAGTATTGATGAGTGATCGGGTAATAGCCAAAGATTTCGCCAGACAATGAAATGCTGCCGTCGGAGTGGACCAGATTCTCGTTGGTAGCGTAATAGTCGTTGCCCATCACGCAGCGCGATCGTACGTGATTTTGCAGGAACCAGTGGTATTCGTCACGAGTCATGCCGTTGTCGAGCAGGTACTCATAAATAGTTGCGTTGACGTGATGGCCGTAACTCAAATCCAGTGAGAGGAAGCGTTTTTCGTTGAATCTTCGAGCCGGATCTTTGCAGTTCGGAGCTTCCGGATGGAAGTATTGTGAAGACTCGCTCTGAATGAAAACAGCGGCTTCGTTAATCTTCAGAATGGCTTGCATACCCATAACGTTGGCCTGACATAGATGTTTAAGGGCCATGACGAAGGCGCGATCCGTTTTCAGACGCTCGTTCCACCAACCAAACTGCGCGGAAAAGGTGGCTGCAATAAAAATTTCGTTGACGGGCGTGTAGAACTTGATCCACGGGAAGCGGCGAGCAAACGCCTCCGCGTACTCTACAAAGAGCGTTGGAAAATCAGGATTCTGGAAGTTGCCGATCCAGTCCGGGACGCCGAAGTGACAAAGATCGACAATGGGTGTGACCTTCTGCTCCCGTAACGCGTTGAACGCTTCATCCGTGAAGCTCCAGTCGTACTTGCCAGGACCGGTATGGGTTGAAAAATAGGGAGGACCATAGCGAAGGTATTCGATTCCGAGTTCTTTCAGAATCCGGAAGTCTTCGCGCCAGTATTGGTAATGCTTTGTCTTAGCGAGTTCATCCTGGCGGATGGTTTTACCTTGCCACTCGATGGTTGGGTAGCTATTTTCTATCCCAGTCGCAAACATGAATTCGGCCATGTGGTTTACCTGGTCTAAGAAAGAACGTCCAAACGTCCACCGTCCGCGACCAGTGTCGTGCCGTTGATGAATCGGGCTTCAGGCGCTGCAAGAAAACAGACTGCCGCCGCAATGTCTTCGGGTTTCCCGATTGCTCCCGTGACCTTCTCGACGCCGCTCTTGACATTCGGGTTGTCCCAGAGCATTGGCGTATCGACCGCGCCGGGCGCCACACAGTTTATGCGTAGCTTTTTCGGAGCAATCTCTTCGCTGAATCCGCGCGTGAACGCTTCCATGCCGCCCTTGGACGTCGCATACGGCACGACATTCTTGGTTGTTTCGTGAGCATGAACGGAGCTAATGTTAACGATCGCGCCGCCGGGAGGCATGTGCGGGACCGAATACTTGCAGAAGAGAAAAACAGAGCGCAAGTTGACGTTTAGGACCTTATCGAAGTCCTGATCCGGCAAGTCGACAATGGGCTGAAAGGTCATCATGGCTGCATCGTTGACAACAACGTCGATCTTTCCCCATTTGTCTACGGCAGTTTTGATGGCCGCTTTGATCTGATTCGGATCGCCGACGTCGCACTGAGCGAAAACAGCTTGTCCCTTCGCTTGCGCGATCTCATCGACGGTCTCGGCACCGTGTTGGCCGTTTAAATCCACCACCACCACTTTGCCGCCTTCACGGGCGAGCCGAATGCAGGTGGCCTTCCCAATGCCAGAACCGCCGCCGCTGACGATACACACCTTATCTGCAAAACGCATCAGTTTCCTTTCGTCGAAGCCACTTCTCTAAGAGCTTGTTGAAAAACGCGGGTCTTGGTTAGCCGCTGACGCGGATTCCTGTAAACCGGAGTTTGTCAACAAACTCCTAGACGTGAATGGAAGGTATTCGCTACGGCAAATCAGACGTTTCGGTCCGAAAGAGTAGCAGATCGAGGCTGAACGTCACTTGCATCGCTTCAGGAGCATGCGGTTGCATAGGACGGTAGATCGAAAGGAGGACGTCGTGAACGGCTGCAGCATCGAGTTCGGCGGTGGTGGTGGCGCGACGCCGATCCAGCAGAGTAAATCGAGGCGCGAATGTCTCGACAGTTCGGTCGACACGGTCTCGACCCGTGCCGCGTAACTCAATTAGATCGTCAGGCGCCGGAAGAGCGACGAGAAGACGCCCATGGGGGCGCAGCACGCGATGGAACTCGGTTGGGTTCATCCGCCCCGTAATCGAGAGTGCAATCGAGAACGAGTTATCGGCGTATGGAAGAAAGCGATCCGCATTAGCAACGACCCATTCGCATCCGGGATAGCGCCGGGCTGCGGCATCGATTGCCGGAACTGAAATGTCGACGCCGTGCGCATCGCAGCCCGTCTCGCTAGCGAGAGCCCCGAGGTAAAAACCATCGCCACAGCCCGCATCGAGAACGATGTCGCGTGGTGATGCCGTGATCGCTTCCGAGATTGCGCGCAGAAGTGGCTCGGTCACGCCACGGTCGTGCAGTCGACGACGCGCAGCAACGGCTTCTGCCGTGTCTCCCGGTTGCTTCGATCGGCGATCCTGCGGCTGGAGCAGATTGACGTAGCCACTGCGCGCCACGTCGAAGGAATGCCCGCGTGGGCAGAGAAGCATTCGTTCCCCCCGCCGAAGTGCCAAATGGCAGCCGCGGACAGGACAGAGGAGCACTCGTAAGAGTTTAGCCGACACGCGAAACTGGGATTATGTTTAGCGGCTCGCCGCACCCCGCGGCGACAGATGTGGTGATCGTTGGAGCCGGAGCAGCTGGTCTAATGTGCGCGATCGAGGCAGGCAGGCGCGGCAGGCGCGTGGTGGTGATAGAACACGCCTCGAAACCCGCAGAGAAGATTCGGATCTCCGGAGGCGGCCGTTGCAATTTCACGAATCTTCATGCTTCGCCCGAGCACTACTTATCGAAAAATCCGCGCTTTTGCATATCGGCTTTGTCGCGCTACTCAGCGCAGGATTTCATTTCGCTGGTTGAGAAGCATGGCATCGCGTATCACGAGAAAACGCTTGGCCAGTTGTTTTGCGACGGATCATCGCAGCAGATTGTTGCCATGCTTCTGAAGGAGTGCAGAGACAGCAGAGTCACAATTCTCTTACAGACAGGGGTGGAGGAGATTAGTAACCCCGATCGCCACTTTATAGTGCGTACGAGCAATGGAGAGTTCGCTTGCGAGTCACTGGTGGTGGCTTCCGGCGGATTGTCTATTCCTAAGATGGGCGCGACCGGGCTTGGATATGAGATTGCCCGGCAGTTCGGTTTGACAGTTGTTCCGACGCGAGCTGCTTTGGTTCCTTTCACCTTAGCGGAAACAGAGCTCCGCTTATGGAGTGCGCTTAGCGGCGTAGCACTCGAAGCGGAGGTTCGATGTGGCAGCCGATGTTTTCGGGAAGGGATGTTATTTACACACCGTGGTCTAAGTGGGCCAGCGATGTTGCAGATTTCTTCTTATTGGCAGCCGAAAGAGACATTAGGCGTGAATCTCGCCCCGCAATGCGACGTAAGCGCGATGTTGAAGCGGCAGAAAAAAAGTCAAGGACAGCAAGACGCCGGCACTGCTTTGAGTACGATTTTGCCGAGGCGCTTGGCCCATCTCATAGCGGAGCAGCACCTACCGGGAGGTAACGTTGCCCGCTTAGGCGATGCTCGCGACAGACTGCTCGAGCAGTTAGGATCCGCTGTCAACGATTGGCGCATTGTGCCAGAGGGAACCGAAGGTTACCGTACAGCAGAGGTGACCCTCGGGGGAGTGGATACAGCTGAACTTTCTTCGCAAACAATGATGAGCAGGAAAGTAGAGGGTTTGTATTTCATCGGCGAGGTAGTGGACGTCACCGGGCACTTAGGCGGATTCAACTTTCAGTGGGCCTGGGCGTCGGGGTTTGTGGCTGGTCAATATGTTTGAGGGGATAGGTTTAGTTCGGAGAAGAGCGGAAGAACCAGGCCGTCATACCCGCTCCGACAGCGATTACGGCGTAGCGGACAAGCGCTGGCGGAAGACGCCGCGCGAGTAGCGGACCGGAATAGCCGCCCAGGATGCCCGCGCTCATCATGAGCAGTGCCGGAGCCCAATGAACCTTATGCGCGGCAATAAAGATACAGGCAGCCAAGGCGTTTAGAGTTCCCATGAGCCACGTCTTTACGCCATTCATGGCATGAATGTCCGACATTCCGTAGAGGCGAAAAGCCGCAAGAACCATAATGCCGCCACCGCCGCCGAAGTAGCCGCCATAAACGGCAACAGGGAAGAGAAGAGTGAGCAGCAAAGCCTGGCTACCGTGCAAACTGCCGCGCAGGGCCAGACTGATTTGATTGCCGAACGCAAACAAGACCGTAGCCAGCAACAGAAGCCAAGGCACTATTTGCCGGAACGCTGTTTCGGGAGTTGAGAGAAGAAGAACAGAACCGGTGAGTCCGCCCACCAGGCTGACAACGGTCCAGAGCTTTAGCCGTTCATGCTGTAGACGCCGTATGTCATTGCGGTAAGAGAAGGTGCTGGCAAACGCGCTCGGCAGCATGGCAACGGTGCTGGTGGCGTTAGCTGCTACGGCGGGCACACCTGCGAAAACAAGCGCTGGAAATGTAAGGAAGCTGCCTCCCCCTGCCATTGAGTTGATGATGCCGGCAAGAAAAGCGGCACCGAACAACAGCAGATGAACCATCACGGCTTCAAAAAGCTTCCTTGTATTCGCCGAAAACAGTGCGTAAGCTGTCGGAGATCTCACCTACAGTTGCGAAATTCCGGCAGCAGTCAAGTATGCAGGGCAGCAGGTTCGCTGTGCCACGGGCCGCTTTCCCTAGATTTCTAAGTGAGAGCTCCACCTCCGCGGCGGAACGAGACGCTCTCACCGCCCGGAGGCGTTCTATCTGCTGTTTTTCAAGTAAGGGATCCAGGCGGAAAGACTGCGGGACGTCGGAACTCTCGATTGCGAACTTGTTCACGCCCACCACGATTTGGCGATTCTCTTCGATGGCACGCTGCTGCCGATAAGCCGAGTTTTGGATCTCGTTCTGAATATAGCCCCGCTCGATTGCGGCCAGCGTACCGCCGAGTGAGTCGATCCGATGGATGTATTCGCGAGCGCCTGCCACGATTTGTTCGGTGAGCTCTTCCATGTACTCGCTGCCACCAAAAGGGTCCGGTACTTCGGCAACGCCTGACTCGTAAGCAATGACCTGCTGTGTGCGGAGCGCGACACGTGCGGATTTTTCAGTGGGAAGCGATAGCGCTTCATCCTGACCATTAGTGTGGAGCGACTGTGTGCCGCCGAGCACGGCAGCCATAGCCTGGAGCGTGGTGCGGACCACGTTGACTTCGGGTTGTTGCGCGGTCAGTGTTGAGCCGCCCGTTTGTGTATGGAAGCGGAGCATGCAGGAGCGGTCCGATTTGGCGTGGAACCGGTCGCGCATCAGGGAAGCGTAAAGTTTGCGGGCCGCGCGGAACTTAGCGATCTCTTCAAGAAAGTTATTATGCGCGTTGAAAAAAAAGCTGAGCCGGGGCGCGAAGGCGTCGATATTCAAACCGGCTGCGAGCGCAGATTCGATATACGCTATTGCATTGGCAAGCGTAAAAGCGACTTCCTGAATCGCGGTGGATCCGGCTTCGCGAATGTGATATCCGCTGATGGAAATGGTGTTCCACTCGGGCATTTCGGTGCCGGCCCAGGTGAACAGGTCTGTGATGATGCGCATTGCCGGGCGCGGCGGATAGATGTAAGTGCCACGCGCGATGTACTCCTTCAAGATGTCGTTCTGAATGGTGCCGGAGAGCTTTTTTCGGTCGGCGCCCTGGCTTTCGGCAACCAAGACATACAGACAAAGGAGGATTGCAGCCGTAGAGTTGATGGTCATGGAGGTGCTGACCTCCTCCAGCCGAATGCCCTCGAAGAGAGTCTGCATGTCGGCCAGCGAATCGATGGCGACTCCTACGCGCCCGACTTCTCCCACCGCGAGAGGGTGATCGGAGTCCATGCCCATTTGAGTGGGCAGGTCAAAAGCAACCGAAAGGCCCGTGATGCCTTGCGACAACAGATACTTGTAGCGCCGATTGCTCTCTTCCGCCGTGCCGAAACCGGCGTACTGGCGCATGGTCCAAAGGCGGGCGCGATACATCTCGCGATAGATGCCGCGAGTGAACGGGAACTCGCCGGGCTGTTCTTGGGGATGCAACGGAGACGTCTAGCGTTGAGAGATACGCCGCGCTTTCAGAAATGAACCGATGCCAAAAAACAGCATGACGGCACCGAGAAAGGCAGAAAAGGCCAAGGCGACCGGATTGCCTGAGCCTGCGTCAAGCGCGCGGAAATACTTGACCGCATAACCGAAGAAGAGCAGGGCAAATAACAGAAAAACGCCGCCCATAGCCTGATTCCAAATGATGCGAGCGGGACGGACGACTTCAGGCACGACATGCTGTGCGAATCGTTTCGCGTCGTTCATCTTGACGGTTTTGGCTACTCTTACGGCATCGGCTAACTTCATTTTTGAGGATTTCGGTGGAGGCTCGTTTCTATTGTATTCCGCTACTGCGTGTTGCCCGGCCGAGCAATCACCGGATATCACCGATCAAAACGCTGGCCCGTTCGAAACCGACCGGAGTTACATGCACGCTGCCCTGAAAAGGGCGATTGATATCCGCGATCGCGACCAGCACCGCCGAAAGTAGCGAGGACAGCATGATCACCTGAACCAAATGGAGCTTGAGATCGACAGTACCGAACAGGCAAGCGGAAACCAGCGTGACTATTGCTCCCACGATCAAAACTAGCCACAAGATATCCGGGAGGTAAGAATCTACTTGCAGTTCACGCCGCCGCCGATGTTCGGTCATAGAGGAAAGCTCCGTCAAGGTGTGGTCGAGACTGATTTGCTCCCGAGCGGTATGCGTTTCGATGCCGGTTATCGTTGTCCAGAGCTGTTGAATAACCCGGTGAGACGCCGGACTGATTTGGCCGCGGCTCATGGCGGCCCACTCGTGGTTCAGCATGATGCCGACGTATTCGGAGGCAAGGACACCGACCTGTTCTCGTTGGGATGCGGGTAATCCGCGCGAGGACCGGACTAAGTTGACCAGGCAGTTTGCCTCGGCTTCAGCGTCCGCTTCGGCCGTTTCGAAGTTCGTCCAAACTGCGAATAGCATGAAGCCTATGATCACTGCATAGGTGGTGCCGAGAACGCTGACGTGCCAACCGATGAGATCGTTATGGGGCCGCCGTTGCTCGCTTGTCCAGACGCGCTGCAACAGCAACAGAAACGCGACGGATCCGGCCACCGTGCAAACCATAATCATGATGCTCTGAAAAGTATTCAACATAGAGACAACTGGGAAACCAGTTTGACATGGGAAGGGATACAGAAGAGGTTTCGTGGTACTGTTCTTGTTCAGAGACTGAAAAGAATGCCAATAACCAGGCGGATTGTGATTGCGGGCGGGCTCGGAGTTTGTCTCTCCGCACAAACGACAGCGCCAGCGTCGACGACATTGAAGGTAGGGGACAAAGCGCCGGATTTCACGCTTCCTTCGACGGATGGCGGGACAGTGCACATAGGCGATTACCTCGGGAAGAGCACCGTCGTGCTCGCGTTCTTCCCGGCCGCCTTTACGGGTGGTTGAACGGCCGAGATGAAAGCGTACCAGGCTGGTATGCAACATTTTCAGGAGACCGGGGCGAAGGTGTTTGGAATTAGTACCGATAATGGTCCTTCCCAAAAGGCGTTTGCCGGTCAACTCGGTTTATCCTTTCCATTGTTGAGCGATTTTGTGGATCGTAAAGTATCCCAGGAATACGGCGTGTTTCTCCCGAAGTATGCAATTGCGCAAAGGGTGACCTTCGTCATCGATAGCGATGGGAAGATAGACACGATCGAATCGGGGGGCGACGCAATCAAGATGCTGCAGACTCCTGACGCATGCAGCCGGCTTGCTCATAAGAAAGCCCGGGCTTAGAAGGCTGATGAAGCTAGTTCAAGGTCTTGTTCTTCTCGGATTCGCTTTGGTCTCGACCTCGGGTCTTTCGGCCCAAGAAAACGGCTGGATTTCTATGTTCGACGGAAAGAGCCTGAATGGTTGGAAAGCGAACGAGAATCCCGAGTCCTGGAGCGCTAAAGACGGAACGATTGTGGGTGACGGTGAGCGGAGTCATCTGTTCTGGATGGAGCGTCAATGCACGAACTGTGAGTTCAAAGCTGACGTGAAGATCAGCGACGGCGGAAATTCGGGCATGCTCTTTCGAGCCGCTTTTGGGCCCGGGTTCCCCAAAGGCTATGAAGCACAGGTGAATAGCACTCATAAAGATCCGGTGCGAACCGGCAGTCTTTACGGCTTCGTCAAGATTTATGAGGAGCTGGTGCCGCCTGATACCTGGTTCAATCAGCACATTATTGCGCAAGGTAACCACATCGTCATCGAGGTCAACGACAAAAAGGTGGTCGACTTTGTGGACGAGAAGAACACTTACACCAGCGGCTATCTAGTGCTGCAACAGCACAATAAGGGCAGCATCGTTACCTTTAAGAATCTAATGATGAAGCCGCTCCCGTGAGCTTGTCCGGGCTTTAATGCCCGACGGCTTCTAGGTACCGTTCGGCTTCTATCGCAGCCATACAACCCGCGCCAGAGGCGGTGATTGCCTGCCGGTAGCTGCGGTCCTGAACGTCGCCAGCGTGAAACACGCCGGGGATGTTGGTGCGAGCCCCGCCATGAGAAATGATGTAGCCGTCGGGATCTAAGTCGAGTTGGTGACCGAAGGGTTGCGTGTTCGGGATATGACCGATCGCGACGAAGAAGCCGTCCACTTCGCGGTCGCATACATTCCCCGTTTTCAGATTCCTGAGCCTGACGCCGGTCACAACGCCCTTTGAAACATCGTAGACATCTTCGACAACGGTGTTCGTGAGAAAGACAATCTTCGGGTTGGCTTGTGCACGGGCCAGCATAATGCGCGAAGCGCGGAAATTGTCGCTCCGGTGAACAACGGCGACTTCGCTGCCGAACCGGGTAAGGAAGTTGGCTTCCTCCATCGCGGTGTCGCCGCCGCCGATAACCATAATCTTCTTGTTCCGATAGAAAAAACCGTCGCAAGTGGCGCATGAGCTGACGCCATAGCCGATCAATTTCTGCTCGTTCGGCAAGTTGAGCCAGCGCGCGGAAGCGCCGGTGGCCACGATCAGAGTGAGGGTTTGGACTTTCTCGCCATCCTCCAGTTCCAGCGTGAACGGATGTTCCAGAAGATGGGCCTTGAGCACGCGCCCGTGCCGATAAACGGCTCCGAAGCGCTGAGCCTGCTGCTTCATGTTTTCGACCAAGGCCGGGCCCATGATGCCCTCGGGGAAACCGGGAAAATTTTCGACCTCGGTGGTCATGGAGAGCTGTCCGCCCGCCTCGTGCCCTTCAAAGACCAAGGGGTTCAGGCTGGCTCTAGCCGCATAGACCGCCGCCGTATTCCCGGCGCAGCCAGAGCCGAGAATCACTACGTTTTGTATATCGCTCATCGAAGGAAATAGTTGGTGATGTGAAACGCCAACCAGGAACCAGAGTACGCTAGCGCCAGCATAAACGAGAACTGGAAGGCCGGCCATTTCCAGCCGCCAGTCTCCCGTTTCACGACGGCGAGCGTCGAGAAGCATTGCAGCGCAAACGCAAAAAAGACCAGGAGCGATACAGCGCCCGCCGCGCTTAGATCGTGGTGAATCGCCGCCTGAAGTCCCTGAGAAGGTTCATCTCCTTCGATGCCGTAGATGGTGCCGAGGGTTCCGACGATGACTTCCCGGGCTGCTAGGGAAGTAATCAAGCCTATTCCGATTTTCCAGTTGAACCCGAGCGGCCTGATCACCGGTTCGATGGTCTTGCCGATTGTGCCGGCGAAGCTGTGCTCGAGTGTTGGGACTTTTCCGTGCTCGAGCGGCAGGTGAGCGGCTATCCAGATGACGATTGCAACAAGCAGGATGACGGTACCGGCGCGATTAAGAAAGACCTTGCTGCGGTCGACGAGCCGCAGACTGAGGGATCGCACGGTAGGCCAGCGATACGGCGGCATCTCCAGAATGAAGTTCGTATCCCGGCTTTTGAGGATCGTCGATTTGAGCAGGCGTGCGATGACGATAGCTGTCAAGAACCCTAAGGCATATAGACCGAGCATGGTAGCAGCCCCAAGGGAAAGAAAATTGCCGAGGATATGGACATTCGGGACAAAAGCCGCAATAACCAGCGTATAGACCGGCAAGCGGGCTGAGCAGGTCATCAAAGGCGCGATCATAATCGTCGCCATGCGGTCGCGCTTGTTCTCGATGACTCGAGTTGCCATGATGGCCGGCACCGCGCAGGCATATGCAGAAAGCAACGGAATAAACGACTTCCCTTGCAAGCCGAACTTGGCCATAGTGCGATCGGCAATCAGCGCGGCTCGGGCTAAATAGCCGGAGTCCTCCAGAATGCCGATGAAAAGAAAAAGTAAAAGAATCTGGGGCAGGAAAACGATGACGGAGCCGACGCCCTTCCAGACGCCGTCAACCAGCAGGGAACGCCAGGGCGAGTCCGGGAGCATGGTATTAAACCATTGGCCAGATGTCTGGACGAACTGGGTGAGGCCATCCATAACCGGTTTCGCCCACGAAAAAATGCTCTGGAAAACGGCGATGACCACGGCCAGGAAAATCAGAGGACCGGCAACCGGGTGAAGGAAAACTCTGTCAAGGCGACGCGTCCAAATAGGCGGAGCCGGCGCCTTGTAAGAAGCTCGTTTGCCGAGATTGGCCGCCCATTGACGGCACTTTGGGACATCTTGCAGAACGGGCAGCTGGATCTTGACAGGCGGAGCGTTGAGCCGGATTGCGGTACCAACAAGGAATTGTTGGATTCGATCGATGCCCGTTCCCTTCGCTGCACTAATCAGCGCCACAGTGCACTTCAGCTCGGCGGAAAGGGCAGCGATATCGACTTTGCCTCCCCGAACGGCTAGATCATCCGCCATATTCAGCAGAATCAGGGTAGGCAGACCGAGATCGAGAATCGGCGCGGCCAAAACCAGATGCCGGCCCAGATTGGTAGCGTCCAGGATCAGGATAACTGCGTCAGGCTTGGGAAAATCGGGGCGCTCGCCTTTCAGGACGTCATGGGTGACCTTCTCGTCCTCGGCACGGGGGTGCAGGCTGTAAACGCCAGGAAGATCGACCAGGAAAACTTCCTGATGGTCTTTGAGTTTGGCTTTGCCCATTCGGTGCTCGACGGTCACACCTGGAAAATTCGCGACCTTCTGGCGCAATCCAGTTAAGCGATTGAATAGAGTCGACTTACCGGCGTTTGGAGGACCCACAATCGCAACGATAATAGGACGCTCCGTCGCCGCTTGAGCCGGAGGAAGAATGGACGGGTTGGGAAGCAGGCTCGCCCGAGGAGCACCACTGTGACAGTCGCTCATCTCAGCACGACCAGATCCGACTCAGGGTGACGCCGGATGTGGAGTTTGGCCGCCGTTTCTTTACGCAGCGCGACTTCGGAACCGTCGACTCGATAGACCCGAGGCCCCCCTCCAGGTGCTTTGCGGGTTGGCACGATTTCGCTTCCAGGAAGGAAACCAAGTTCCATTAAGCGGCGGGCTACATCGGCAGGCAGATCGAGGCAATCTAAAACACAGCGAGCCCCTATAGGCAGATCGGCCAGCGTGTGTGGGCCTGATTTCCGATGGAAAATTTGTCCGACAGCCATATAGGACCAATTTAGTATGACTTTACCATGCGCGTCCCTCAGGTCGCTGTTTCGAGAGGGGTAGAGAGGTCTTTCAGTCGATTCGATTCAGCCTGTAAGATGATCGATTCGCCTAGGTGTCGGTCCGATTCTGAACATAGTTCATGTCACCCAGCCGGTACCATCGGTAGCCGTACGGCTCAAGAAGAATGCAGTGTTTGCCGGAATTTTCCGCCCTGCTGTGATCCTCTGAAAGGAGATTGATCAACCAGCAACTCTTCTTTTCCCCCTTGTCGAGAATAGGGTTGAGCCGGACCTCGCGCGGAACAGGACCGAGGTTGTGCACCACAAGGACTGAGTTGTTACGCCAGTCATAACGGACGGCCAGGACCTCGCAAGCAGACGTTGGAAGAACAGCGAAATCGCCCCAGCCGATCTCGGGAACCTCTTTGCGCATGCGAATGATGCGTTCCATCCAGTTCAACAGCGAGTTCGGGTCGCGACGCTGTTGGGCCACGTTGACGTGCTGATAGCCGGCAGGACCTTCGCTGATCACAGCAACATTGGGGTGATCTCCTTTTGTGAATCCCCCCTGTGATTCTGTTGACCACTGCATGGGAGTGCGGGCGCATTGGCGCTCGGGCAACTGGAGGTTGTCTCCCATTCCGATCTCGTCGCCGTAGCGAATCACCGGGGTCCCGGGGAGCGTCAGCATGAGGCTGTAAGCGAGCTCGAGCCGGCGTCGGTCAAACTGCAGCATAGGGGCGAGCCGCCTCCGAATGCCGCGGCCATAAAGTTGCATCTCTGGCTGCGGTGCAAATGCTGTGAAAACCGATTGCCTTTGGTCCTCACTCAGCCGGCCGAGGTCCAACTCGTCGTGATTGCGCAGGAATTGACCCCACTGAGCCGTGGCTGGCCGCTGTTTCGTGGCCTTCAGGGATTTGATTAACGGGCGGCTGTCGGCGGTTGCCAGTGCGTAAAAGAGGCTTTGATTTACCTGAAAGTTGAACATCATTTGAAGCCGTTCCCCGTTGGCCCCGAAGTACTTCATATCCGTATTAGGCAAAACGTTCGCTTCCGCCAAAATGACGCATTCGCCCTCGCGCCAGCTGATAAACTCTCTCAGCTCGCGTAGCAGTTCATAGTTTTCGCCGGGCTGGTCCGGAACGTCGGGGCCCTTGTCGGCGATAACAAATGGCACGGCATCCATACGGAACCCGGATACGCCGAGCTGAATCCAGAAGCCCATGATCTTGAGAATTTCCGCCCTGACCTCCGGGTTCGCCGTGTTCAAATCCGGCTGGAATTCGTAGAAGCGATGGAAATACCACATCTTTGCGGACGAATCGTAGCTCCAGGTGGATTTCTGGACTCCCGGAAACACTACGCCATCTTGCGCGTGCGGAGGTTTCTTTTTGGACCATACGTACCAATCGCGGTACTTCGATTCAGGGTCCTCGCGTGCTTCCTGAAACCAAGGATGCTCATTTGAAGTGTGGTTCACGACGAGGTCGATCAGAATCCGCATACCGCGCTGCTTGCAGCCGCGAGCGAACTCAACAAAATCTCCCAATGTTCCGTATCGCGGGTCAACGCTATAGTAATCCGCTACGTCATACCCGTCATCCCGGCCCGGTGACGATTGGAAAGGCATCAGCCAAACGGCCGTGACGCCGAGGCCCTGGAGATAATCCAATCTACGCAGAAGCCCTTTGAAATCACCGATTCCATCTCCGTCGGCGTCCATAAACGTACCCACCGCCAAACAGTAGATAATGGCGTTTTTGTACCAGAGATCGTTGATCATGTTGCCGTCAATTTGACTTTACTGAATCTCTGACTCTCTAGAGCTGAAACCAGCCTTGCTTAACTATGAGCGGATGCTATGATGAGCGAAATGCTGCGGGACGACGACTCGCAACATCCCCCTCTTAGCGAGGCGGGTGGATCTTACACTCGCAAAGAAGTGTGTCGCCTTCTTAAACTGGAGAACCGGCAGCTGAAGAGCTGGGAACGTCAGCAGCTCATCCCGGAACTGGAACACTACCGGTTTTCAGACCTGCTTGCTTTAAAACGTCTTGCGCGTTTGCGGAGTGAAAATGCGCATCCGCGACGTATTAGAAAAGCTCTCGATTCGTTGCGTGAATTCCTGAGAGAAACTCCCCAAGCGGAAGAAGATGTTCAGGTCTATAAAGATGGCCGGCAAGTCCGAATCCAGATCGGCAAGCAGAAGCTAGAGGCGGGCTCGGGACAGTTGCTCTTCGATTTTGCGGAAGAGGAGCTGAACAAATTACTCCATTTACCTTCAAGTTTCAAGAGCAGCGCGGCTATTGCCCAGCGATTACGACAGAAACTGGAGGCTGACAGGTGGTTCGAGCACGGGTTGGAGTTGGAGCAGACCGGTGCACCTTACGAGCAGATCATTGAGGCGTACCAAAAGGCAGCGGAACTCGATCCACGCTCGGCCGGCGCCCGCGTAAACCTCGGGACTGTCTTCTTCAACGGCCATGCTTGGGCAGACGCGGAAACCCAGTACAAAGAGGCGCTTGCCATCGACGCGGATTATGCGCTGCCTCACTTCAACCTCGGCAACCTCTACGACGAGCGGGGCGACTCTGCCAGCGCCTTGCACCACTACTGCGAAGCTATTCGCATCTATCCGGCTTATGCGGATGCCCACTATAACCTTGCCTTGTTGAATCAGAGCCTCGGAGACGTCATGAGCGCCGTCAAGCACTGGCGTGCGTACTTGAAGCTGGATGGCGCGAGCACCTGGGCCCAGATTGCCAGACGCGAGCTCGCAAAACTGGAGAGCGCAACCGTTGTGCCTGGGAAGCGGCCGATGCCTGCCAAGCTGCAGTTGGTCAAAAGCGAGAAGCTTTGAACGAGCGCAGGGCGTGCCTGCCAGTGGCGGCGATTGTTCTTGCGGCCGGATCCGGCAGTCGAATGGGGAAGCTGAAACAGCTGCTTCCGTTCGGTGGCCGGACGCTGGTCGAGAATGCGGCCAACGTGGCTCTCGAGGCGGGCTTTGATCCAATTGTTGTTGTCGTCGGGGCTCAATCAGACTCGGTCAGAAAGCTGATTGCGAGCAAGCAGGTCGTAATTGTCGAGAATGAGCACTGGCAGAGCGGAATGGGTTCTTCGATCGCGGCGGGAGTTCGGCAACTGCTGGAACTCGGGACAGATTCAGCGGCTGTTGCGGTCTTGCTAGTTGATCAACCGCTTATCAGAGCAAGTCATTTAGTGAAGATGAGGCATTTACTTTCGCGAGCGGGAACCAGAATCGTGGCCGCGCACTACGGGGGAGTTCTGGGAGTGCCCGCAATTTTCAAACGAGATTTATTCCCGGTGCTGGCCGCCCTGGAGCCGGACGCCGGAGCGCGCATGCTCTTGAGGGATCCGAACCAGAGAGTTACGCCCTTTGACTTGCCTGAGGCCGCAGTGGATGTGGATACTCCGGAAGAGTTCGCAGCCTTGACGGCTGAATAAGTCACGAAAATCTACTGGCGCTTTTCAGGCGTCTCCGGCTGTTCGCTATTGCCGAACGTGATCGTGGATTCTGTTCCGAAGTGTTTGTAATTCAAGTAGCGTATCTCGATGCGGATTCGTTGAGGCCGGTCACGGAAGAAAAGAGTGTCATCAGCGTAAGTTCGGGCAGGGAAGAACCAGCGTCCATCGACGCTTGTTCTAATCGTGGTGAAGTGCGGTGTAAGATTTTGTTCCCGCAGTGTCTCGATCTGGGGAACAGCTTGCCCTTCGGTTTTGATCACCACCAGATCGCTTTGCCTTGCCCATAGCAGGCCTTCGAAAAAACGCTGTGTCGAGAGAATCTGCCGTGGGCTAACGTACTCGACGAAACAAGGAACTCCGTCGATCGTCTCTTCGCCTTTATACTTTCCTTCATACAGTGCGACTTTGTCGGCGGTGAGCAAAAAAGGCTGGATGTCCCGGATGTCGGCAAAATCGACAGCTGTAAGCCGAATGCGCGTCAGCGTATTGCGCGGCGATTCCGTGATCCGCTCGTAGCGTACATGGTTGGGAGAAAGAGTAATGTCCCGCGCTTCCCGGTATTCGCCCGTTACAGTCCCCTGATCGTTGAATTCTTGAAAGGTCACCGATTGTCGATAGGTGTAGTTGCTCATCGCCTGGGCATTTGCGGTCTCCTTCTCGGCGATCTTGCGCAGCAGCCCGGGAGGCGGATCCGCCGCCACAAGCCTCGCAGGAACAACGGCAAACGCCGATGCTACGATGAGGGCGATGTTACGGGCAATGCGTCCATTTTTCACAGCTTTAGTCTGTACCTGGGTGGCATTGTTCATAGCGGCACTCGTCTATTCCAGGCTGCACCCTGACTTTCATTGGATCATGCGCGGTGCGTTGCCCGCGTTCTTGGTGGAAGCCGTTTTTTATCTCGGCTCCGTTTTCAAAGAGACACGCGAGTGGCTGCAGGCGATTCGCCCGCGACGGCTGCAAGGCCTGTTGCTGTGGCTGAGCGCCCTGCTCCCTTATCTGGTGTTCGCAACCGCTACGGGAACTTTCGAGGCGAGAGCGTTCGAGGTAATTGCCGCTCTGACCGGAATCCTCACGTTTTGGTATCTCGTCCTACCACGCCGCGCTGCGTACGACCTCGGATTTCTGGCCATTGCAGCAGCTCCGGTTATCTTGCGTGTTTTCTCGCGGATCTATGTCTCTCCGGACATGCATCTTCGAATCGATGTGCTTGGACACTTGATGTGGATCCGGCTGGCCGTCGCGGCTCTCCTGATCTTTCGCGAGTGGAATCCTGGGGCATTTGGATTTTGGCCCCGGGCCGTCGAGTGGCGGGTCGGGTTCCTGTATTACTTTGCGGCGATCGTGCCAATTGTCCTGCTCGCGTTGTCGCTGCATGACGTACGCTTCGAACCCGCGCAGGGAGAGTGGTGGCGTATCGCGGGCCTCGCCTTAGGAACATTCTTCGGAATTCTTTGGGTTGTTGCCTTGGGAGAAGATCTTTTGTTTCGAGGAGTAATTCAGCGGGCGATTCTTGATCGATCGCAGTCACCCGCTGCCGCGATCCTCGTGTCGGCGGCATTATTCGGCATTGTCCACCTCTGGTTCCAGCATTTTCCTAATTGGCAACGCGCCGTTGTCGTGACGGCGCTCGGCATTGCTTGCGGTTTTGCGTATTGGCAGAGCCGGAGCGTACGGGCCTCGATGGTAACTCACGCGCTGGTAGTGACGACTTGGCGGGTGCTATTTAAGTAGTACGGCAGAGCAATCTTCGCTCATCCTCCCGGCCGGTGACAGAAGTCGGAAAAATTTTTTCTTCCTACTAAACCAACAACTTAGCATGAAAAACAAGTAGCTTTTGAACGGCGACGCGGTAACTCTTTGATCGAGATCGGGTTGATAAGTCAACCGCGGCAGATCGGGAGATCGATGAAACTTCTTAGTGGAACGTTATTGAATTTGCTAATGCTCAGCGGGCTTGCATCCGCTCAGCACACCTTCGCTATTACCGGCACCCCTCTGCCGTCCAACTTGTTGCAGCAGAACTACGGGAAACTGCCGAAGGGCATTACGGGCTACGATCTCAGCATCTGCAACGTAAGCGACAACAAGCAATCGATTGTAAGCAGCGAGATTTTCCAGGCGCTGGCGCAATCCGGGCAAGGTTTACAGCCGATCGGTCGCCAGATTATGCTGGCGGCCATCCTTCGTAGCCAGAATCGCAGCGCCGGCGCGGTTGCCTCCATGATGCTAAATTCTATGACGGGCCTTCTGGCGTTTCTGAGTTCCTCAAAGTACAGCATTCCGACCGGTGCTTTAACTGGAGTCGCATTGGGAGCGATGTCCGCGCAACAACTACTCACCAATTTCAAACCGGTGCTCGCCGCCGATCAGCTTGAAAAGTTTGACGCTCAGGTGCTTGAACCGGCTCTCGTGCTTGATAGCGGTTCCTGCGTGGAGCGGACGGTGTTTGCGTCGTCTGCCGGGGCCTCTGCCAAGGCACACTCTTTGAGTTTTCACGTTCGCTAAAGCAGCTTGCAGTGCGCGTGTGGGCGCGCATTTCGGATTGGGTGGATGGGCGTCCTCCAATCCGGCAGGCTCAATCTAGCGAGTGTGAACCGTGCTCGGGTCATTCCAGCACGGGAGGCGCATCATCCTGGGCAGGTGATGCGCCTCTTTGATTTTTGTTGCTCGACGTGACAGAGTAACGGTTTGTATCGTTACTCTCAGCGGCTGCCCTGGTCCCTAGCTCCTAATCCACTGAGTCGCCTGTTAGAGGAGAAAAGGAAGCTTGGGTCGGTTCTTCTTGACCTCACGTCGACTAATCCGACCGGCGCCTCTACGCTTTATCCGCACGAAGAGATACGCGCGTCACTCTGCGCGTTGCACAACTTTAGCTATCGTCCGGACCCTTTCGGTTTGGAAGAAGCAAGGATCGCCATCAAGCGCTATTACGCCGAGCAGGGCTATCACTTGCCGATCTCCCGTATCGCGCTTACGGCAAGCACCAGCGAAGCTTACGGATTGTTGTTCAAACTCTTCTGCGATCCCGGGGACGAAGTGCTGGTTCCAGTCCCTTCCTACCCTCTTTTCGAATACCTTGCGGCACTCGAGAGCGTAAAGCCGGTACCTTACCCGCTTCGTTACGATGGCGGCTGGCACATCGATTTCACAGCCTTACGGGAGCGAATCTCGAGCCGGTCCCGTCTTATCGTGATCGTAAATCCCAACAATCCCACCGGATCGTATTTGAAGAATTGGGAATGGGAGATGCTTAGCACGGTCGCACGAGACAACGCTTTGCCAGTCTTATCGGACGAAGTGTTCATGAGCTACGACTTTGGCAACGGGAAAGAACGAGTCAGAACGCTAATTGACAAAGAAGAGGTATTAAGTTTCTCGCTGAACGGCCTGTCGAAGGCAGCCGGCATGCCGCAGATGAAGCTTGCCTGGATCGCCATTAACGGGCCGGCGGATCAGCGCCAGAGTGCGCGTGAGCGCCTGGAACTCATTCTCGATACTTATTTGTCTGTCAATACGCCCGTGCAGACGGCCCTTCCGGCTTTGCTCCAAACCGGCTCTCGGGTACGAGATCAATTACATGCAAACGCGAAGGCAAACCTCGAGGACGCGCAGCAATTACTTGATGACAGTCCCGTTCATGCCCTGTATACGGAAGGCGGCTGGTCACTTATCCTGCAGCTTCCGCAAACGCGGCGCGAAGAAGAGTGGATTGCCGGTTTACTCCAGGAAGAGAACGTAATTCTGCAGCCTGGATTCTTTTTCGATATGCCGTCCGAAGCTTACGCCGTTGGCAGCTTGATTGTGAATCGCGCGGATTTTCGGGAAGGAATCGGCCGGCTGCGCCGTTACGCAAGCAAGTAGTTTCATTCGATACTGAACGCCTGCTTCGTTTCATATTGCTGGTTGGCAAGCAGATCCCGAACGGTTAAAACAACCACGTACTCTCCGTGAGCGCTATTCTTTCCCACCCTCAACTCCATGTTTCCGGGCACAAACTGAGCTGGATAAAAACTCTTCGATTCCAGATCAGCCGCTTTTGGCTCCTTGATAAATGGCTTACCATCCGGACCGAAGACGGTGATGCCATATGCAACGTGATAATCGTTGTCCGGTCCCAATCGATAGCCAGTTATCTCGAACCGAGCATACACGGTGTCTCCCGGACTATAGGCAGGCACACTCAAGGGCTCCGTGTCATTCTCGCCGCGCTCGAATCGAAAGCTCTGAATCGTTACCGCCGGCGCTTTCTTCACTTCGGTACCTCCGATCTGGAACGGATAATCTCGGACCGCGTCTGTTTTTGCGTACAAATCCCGGACAAGGACATGAATGTGAAACGATCCTGCTGCGACGAATGAAGGGATCAAAAACGAAGCGCGACGCTTTGGAACCCAGTTCTTGTCTTCAGGGCTTAACTCTGTTTCGATATCCCCTGGAGACGAGGGCGTCAAAGCACGATTCTCTTCATCTTGGGGCACAATCTCATAATGCAGAGAAATCTTTCTTACCTCACCACGCTGTTCCGCGCGGATGAGAAACCCTGCGATTTCAAAAGTGAAGTAAAGGTTGTCTCCCGGGAGAAAGCGGTAGCTGGAAGAGACGAAAGGAGCATCTTCAGAAGAAGAAACTCCGGCGTTGATCACGGCCAATCCCGAACTCGCCTCACTCTGAAGCGCTTCGACGGGGAAGACAAAAACCGCAAGCAGCGCTAGTAAAGCAACAGGCGAATGCAGACCCGCATCCAATATTTGCTTTCTCATACTAGACAATCGGACTTTTTGTAAAACGATGCATAAGAATCTCAGGAACTCGGCCGTCACGGCAGCATTCGCAACTGCAGTAATCTCCCTCTGCGGCCCTCAGGCAATCGCTCAATCCGTTCACCCGCTCACCGGGCGCCCCATCGCGCCCGTGATGGGCATGGCCGGCGCCGATTGGCTCGACAGAGAAGATCGCGCGCGCGAAGAGCAGCCCGAGAAAGCTCTCGCTCAACTAAATCTTAAACCCGGGCAGATGGTTGCAGATGTGGGCGCGGGAACCGGATTCTACGCGACAAGACTTGCGAAGCGTATTCTGCCCGGAGGAGTCGTGTACGCAGTCGATATTCAGCCGGGCATGCTGGAACGGCTAAGTTCAAACGCGAAAGCCCAGCATTTGACGAACATTGAACCGATTCTGGGAACAGAGTCCGATCCCCGATTACCTGAAGGCAAACTCGATTTAGTTCTTCTGGTCGATGTGTATCACGAATTCTCGCGCCCACAACAGATGCTGGACCGCATTCGGGAGTCTCTCAAGCCAGATGGACATCTTGTTCTTTTGGAATTCCGCAAAGAAGATCCGTCGGTACCGATTCGGCCGGAACACAAGATGAGCGTGAAAGAAGTCAAAACAGAAGTCGCTCCCGAGGGCTACGAATTCGAAAAGGTGGTCGACACCATGCCTTGGCAGCACATCATATTCTTTCGTAAGAATGCCCGCTAAATCTGTTTGGACCATGTAGCCTATAACCAGATACGAGCCTGAAATGTCGACACTTGCCCCCGCGCCTACGATCAGCCGCTATATCAACTTCGGCCGCGAAGCGTGGCGGGGACTGCGCGCCAACACTCCTCTGTTATTAAATGAGGACGAACTCGCAGCCTTGCGGGGTATAAACGAGCAGGTTTCCATCCGATGAAGTCGAAGACATTTATGTCCCACTCTCGCGTCTGCTGAATCTACACGTCGCTGCCGTCCAGCATCTTTACGGAGCCAGACGGAAGTTCTTAGGGGCTGCCACTCCGGAAAAGGTCACCTATATCATTGGCATGGCGGGCAGTGTTGCAGCAGGTAAGAGCACTTTTGCGCGTGTGTTGCGCACGTGTCTCGCGCGCTGGCCCGATCACGCGAAAGTGGACCTGGTTGCAACCGACGGTTTCCTTTACCCGAATCAGGTTCTCGAAGCACGCGGTCTGATGCGAAGAAAAGGTTTTCCCGAAAGCTACGACCAAAAGCGGCTGCTGCATTTTTTATCGGACATCAAGGCAGGGGTGCCAAGCGTTTCGGCGCCGGTTTACTCCCACCTACGTTACGACATTATTCCTGGCGCGAGTCAAACTGTCGAGCAGCCCGACATCTTGATCTTGGAAGGGCTAAATGTCTTGCAGTCTCCCGAATCCATACGCGATTCCTCCCGAATGTTCGTATCCGACTTTTTCGATTTCTCGATCTATCTGGATGCGGAGGAGGACACCATCGAACGATGGTACGTTCAACGCTTCCTGCGTTTGCGCGAGACCGTATTTCGAAACGTGTCCTCTTATTTCCATCGCTACGCAGCTTTATCGGAAGCGGAAGCGATCGAGACGGCTCAGCAAATCTGGCGTGAAATAAACCTGGTGAATTTAAAAGAAAACATCCTTCCCACGCGGGAACGAGCACACCTCATCTTGGAAAAGGGCGACACCCACAGCATTGAAAACCTGCGATTGCGCTCGGTTTAGGTGCTTCGGCGGTCATCCCACCTCATCGAAACCGCCGCAAGAGAACTGAGTGTGGTGCGGACATCTTAGTAGCGGCCCTCAAGAAATGCCTCCACTTCTCGATCTGTCATCGGCTCAAACGCTTCAGGATTTATAATCTTGAGCTTGCCTTTCAGTCTTCCAAACTGACGAGGTGTTTTGCTTTTCTCGCTCGTACGCACCAGATCGACAGTCGGCTGACCGTGGCGGCAGATAGTCACCCGCTCGCCTGATTCGACTGCTTGAATCAACTGCGTGAGCTTCTTTTTAGCTTCCGCAACGCTAACGTTCACGGCTTGATTTTAGCTGGTTTGTGAGCCAAAGTCGCCGTTTTTATTTCATCAAGCTTAGAATGGGCCTGCACTCCTTCAGGTGCTCTAAGTCAAATGAGAAAACGTCTCCCGAAACTTGCGTCTGTCTGTCTCTTATCCACTTCCGTATTGCTTCAGGCCGATTGGCTCACCTTCGGTCATGATCCCCAGCGCACCGGCTGGGCGCCCGAAGAAACGAAGCTTTCTCCCCAAACTGCCAAAAATCTGGAGTTGAAGTGGTCCGCGCAACTCGATAACGCCCCGCTAGCCCTTAATGCGCTGACAGCACCGGTCGTGGCAAGAGATGTCGTGACTCCCACCGGCATCAAGAGCCTGGTCTACGTGGCCGGAAGTTCCAACCAGCTCTTTGCGGTCGACGTATCCAGCGGCAAGGTAGTCTGGCAACGCACGTTTCAAAGTTATGTGAATGCCAAAGCAGAATCGTTTTATCTATGCCCGAATGCCGTCAATGCAACACCCGTGATAGACAGGCGTCAGAATCTCATCTTTGCGCTTGCCTACGACGGCCGCCTGTTCGGACTGGACCTGGGCACCGGCAGCATCAAGTTTGGACCATTCCAACTTGTGCCGCCATTTGCGAAGGCCTGGAGCCTGAACCTCAACAACGGATTCATCTATACAACTACATCGCAAGGCTGCGGAGGCGATCACTCCGGCATCTACTCCATGGAAGTCGATAATCCCACTCACCGCGCCACGTATGAAACCGTCGTACGGAACGGGTCCGGCGCCGGTATGTGGAGCCGAGGAGGTGCGGCGATCGGCAGCAACGGTATTGTTTACGTGTCAACCGGCGATGGTCCCTTCGACCCGCCTAATGGTGACTTCGGAAACACTTATCTGGCGGCATCCGCGCCCGCTTTAAACATCGGCGATTACTTCAGTCCCTTGAATTGGAAGGAGGTAAGCAAGAAAGATCTGGATCTTCCCTCCGGCGGGCATCTATGGTTCGCTTACGGGAATTATCATTTGATCGCTGGAGGAGGGAAGGAGTCGGTCGTTTACCTGCTTAACGCGGATCTGCTCGGCGACCGTGACCACTCCACACCGCTCGATGTTTCGCCTGTGATTGGCAACTCTGGGAAGGTGCTCGAAGAGAAAGGAATCTGGGGAGCTCCAGCACTCTGGAAAGATGAGGATGGCCGGCCCTGGATCTACGTCACTCTATGGGGACCGGCGTCAGAGCAAGCAGCCAAAACTGCATCGGCCAACGGCCCGGCCCCTCATGGCTCCGTGGTGGCCTTTACTGTCGAGGTGGGGAAGGGCTCGCAAACCCCCCGCCTGAGGCTTCGTTGGATCTCACCCGACGTCAATCTTCCGGATGCTCCGGCCGTAGCTAACGGTGTTGTATTCGTGGTGGCCACCGGCGAGAACCCGCGGCAAGACAAAGAGGTCGGCAAGAAATTCAAAAGTGAGCAGGATTGGAAAGAGAACCTGCTCACCACCGAGGAGCGGGCCGCAGGGACCAACCCCTCTACTTTGATGGCGCTCGATGCGAAGACAGGCAAGTTGCTCTACGGAAGCGGTGATGCCATGAAGAGCTGGAATCATTTTGGCGGCTTGGCCATCGACGACGGACGGGTCTATGCCACCGACCATAGTTCGAGATTGTATTGCTTCGGTCTTCGCGATCAATGATCCCGACTACTGACGCCCGGGTGTCAACAGGACGAACGCGTAGAGCGTATCTCCCGCTCCGGCCACAATGTACTGCTTGCCGTCTAACTCGTAAGTCATAGGCCCATTACTGACCGCCTCACCCAGATTGGCGTGCCAGACCGGTTCGCCTGTCTTCGCGTTTAGGGCAACAAAATTGTTCGACGGGTCGCCCGTGAGTACTAGATTTCCGGCTGTGCTCAACATTCCTGAGCGAATGCCCGATCCCTCCCATTTGTGGCTCCAGGCGATCTTGCCGGTTCTATAGTCGATCGCCTGGACCATGGATTCGGCCCAGCCCCCGCGATCGTTTCCGCCCCAACCTTCAGGCTTCTTCTCGTCGTCGTAAATGTAGTACTCACTAAAAGCTCGTGTTGCGTTGACGTAGAAATAGCCGGTTTGAGGACTGAAGCTCGGAGGCGGCCAATTCACCGCGCCTCCTTGGTTCGGAGAGACAAGCGCTCCATCGATTTGAGGCTCCTTTGCCGGATTCGGAATCGGTTGCCCCTTCGCGTCCACTCCCTTCGCCCAGTTTGTTTTGACGAATTGGGTCGTCACGATGTCTTTGCCGTTCGTCCGATCGAGTACGAAGAAATAACCATTCCGGCTTGCTTGCGCGAGCAGCTTGCGTGGCTTTCCATCGATCTCGCCATCGAACAGAACGGGTGTCTGCACGGCGTCCCAGTCGTGGGTATCGTGCGGCGAACATTGGAAATGCCAGACCATTTTCCCTGTATCGGGATTGAGCGCCACGATGGATTCCGTGAAAAGATCGTCACCCGCGCGCGCTTTGCCGGCGACCACCGGCTGAGGATTGCCTGTTCCTACGTAAACAAGATTCAACTCAGGGTCATATGTGCTCGGGACCCAAGTCATGCCCCCGCCGTGCTTCATGGCGTCTTCGTTGGGCCAACTCTCTGAGCCCGGTTCGCCCATCTTCTGCGGAACCGTATACCAGCGCCATTGCCGATCACCCGTTTCTGGATCGTGCGATTCCAGGTACCCCGGGATGTCCAAGTCATCGCCGCTTACTCCCGTGAGCACATGGTTCTTTAAGACAATCGGCGCCACGCTCGCATAGTAAAACTGGTCGGGATCGCAGATCGACTTACTCCACCGCTCTTTTCCGTCCTTGAGATCCAAAGAGACAAGATGGCAGTCCGGAGTCTCGAAGTACAACCAGTTTTCATAGATGCCGACGCCGCGATTTCCAAGATGGATGCCGCCCTTGGATAGCCACTTGTAGTGCCAGATCTCGCGTCCGGACCGCGCATCTACTGCCCACACATGGTCCGGAATGGTGAAATAGAGTACCCCGTTCACCAGCAGCGGGGTCGCACGAATAGAACCTCCCAGCGCGTCGGCGCCCGCATTGAGCCGGTAAACCCAAGCAAGACCCAGTGAGCTGATGTTTTCAGTGTTGACCTTTGCGATGGAGCTAAAACGTCGTCCAGAATAGTCGCCGTTGTACGTTGGCCAGCTGTCTGCCGGCTGTTTGATCAGGTCTTGCGGATTCAGGCCCTGTCCGAACAGCGCAACTGTGGCCGGCACAAAAGCGAGGAACATTTTAAGCAATTTCATCGCAGTGTCTCCAGATAGGCAACAACGTCATGGATGTCTTTATCTGTGTATTTGTCGAGCAATTGGTAGTGCGCCTCGTACGGGTCTTTCTTCTCCACTCTCAAATCCGGGGTTCGCGTCCACGAATGGTACTCGCCCGAACTATCCCATAAAGCCACCGTAAAATCATCGATTCGATCGAGAGTACCCGAAACCGGCTGTCCGTTTGGAGGCGTAACGGTCACCATAGTCGGTTTGGGCGGTGTCAAGCCGTTCCGGCCGAAGCCGATTGTCCGGGGGAAGAGAAACCGCTGCTGCAGAGTCGGCGGATCATATTTCGACGCAATGCCGGCTAGATCGCCCGTCGGCGAATGACATCCGCTGCAGCCGCCGGCGCCGTTAAAGTAAGCTTGGCCTGCTTTAGGATCGCCTGTCAGCACATTGAGTACCTTCGAATACGGGCCGCTTCGTAGCGTGTCGTCGACTTGCTGGTGCAGAAAGTGAGAGAGATCTTTAATCTGCGAGGCAGTCAAAGTGGCGCTCGATGTGCCGCTTTGCATCTTATGGCCCGCCTGCAGAAAAGGCCCGATCGTGCTTCCATACCGATCATGCAGCACGGTAAGTGAGCGCACCAGGTCAGGCCCGTTATCGTTGCCCCTGGCGTTTGGTCCGTGACACGCGGCACACTGGGCCTCATAAACCACTTTCCCTCGATCGGCGGCAGCGGGATCGACGATCTGCTTATCGTCCGGTCCCATGCTAAAGCCACCCCCACCGCCTCTTCGCGGCGATGCGGGGCTTGCGCCGGGAGCTGTTTTCGGAGGAAAGTTATGTGCCAGATAATCCACGATCTGGGCAAACTCATCGGCCGTGCCCTTTGCCCCCCGTGAGATCATCCCGCCAACCACCTCGCTCCACTCCTCGCGCGTCATCCCTCGTCCAAGGACGATATTGGAGCTGTGGCAAGATCCACAGATCTTCTGTACCGTTTGCTTGCCGGGCGCTTCGGGAAGTTGCTGCTGTCCGGCATTCGGCGCCGATGCGCTTCCGCCAGGAGGCCTCTGAGCCCATAAGCAACTAGGCGCAGCTGCCAGAAACAATATCCCAAGCCAACGGTTCATCCTTACATCAATCATTGCGGTTCGGTTGACGCTCTCCGGCTAGTTTTTCACACTTCATCTGAAAGCTTTGGACACGTTGATGACTCTTTAGTCGTCTATGCGGCAGGAGAGTTACAAAAAATGAAAGCGATAGTTGCTGGTTTCTTTGGCTGCGCCCTGCTGGGCCTCCCGGCATTTGGGCAAAACACCGGAGCAACGGCTACAACAGATCAAGCATTCGTAGACCTTGCTGGGCAGACAGATATGACGGAGGCCCACCTGGGCCAAATGGCCGCTGAGCAGGCTTCCTCCAGCGCAGTGAAAGATTATGCTCAGATGCTCGTGACAGACCACACGAAGGACTATGATCAGCTGACCGCAGTAGCAACCAAAGCCGGCCTCAATGTGCCAAAAGGGCTCGACGCCAAGCAGGACAAAATGATCGCCCCATTTGAGAAGCTCAAGGGCGCTGCTTTCGATAGGCGCTTTGCACACGACATGGTCTCAGGACATGAAACGGCTATTGCCGCTTACGATAAAGAATCGCGCGATGGCCAGAACGCGGAGCTAAAAGCCTACGCCAAGCAAGCGCTCCCGGTGCTCGAAAAGCATAAAACCGATGCGCAGGATTTGCTCAAGAGCAAGAGTAAGAAGTAATGCGATCGGGATGTCCGGTCTGAGAGAATCGGCTGGAGTCTTCAGCCCATGGCAGCGCAGATTCCTCGCCGAACTTTCTTGAGCGGCGCCACGGCTCTTTTAGCGGCGGCATCTCCCGCCCGGCGCCGCGTTTTACTTGGCGGCCCCATCTTCCTCAAATCAGATGATTTCAATGAACTCGCGCGCGAGCACCGGCGGCTCGGATACAGCGCCGCCTACTGTCCTCCTGGCCTAAAAGCAGGCGAGTCGGCAAAAATCGAAGCTGCCAGAGAAGCCTTCTCTGCAGAAAATGTCGTTATCGCCGAAGTTGGCGCATGGGTTAACATGCTCGACTCCGAGCCCGCGAAGCGCCGGTCCAACCTGGAATACGTCCGTGAACGGCTCGCTCTCGCTGATGAGATTGGAGCCCGATGTTGCGTCGATATCGCCGGATCGTATAACCCGAAACTCTGGGACGGGCCCGATCCACGAAACCTAAGCGCAATTTACTTCGATGCAACGGTCGAGAATTGCCGAACCCTGATCGACCAGGTCAAACCAACTCGCACCAGATTCACCATCGAAATGATGGGCTGGAGTCTGCCGAACACCCCTGAGAGCTATCTGAAACTTATTAAAGCAGTGGACCGCCGGGCCTTTGGTACTCATGTCGACGTTTGCAACATTATCGACAGCCCCGAGCGCTACTACTCAAATTCCGCCGTAATCGACGATGTCTTTCAAAAGCTCGGGCCTTGGATCATCTCCTGCCACGCCAAAGATATCGGCCCGCGCGCCACGCACTTCAGCGAGACCATTCCTGGTCGCGGAGGAATCGACTACAAGACCTACCTTCGGGATCTTGCCGCACTTCCCATCGAAACTCCGCTGATGCTCGAGCATCTTCAAACCGCTGAGGAGTACGATGAGGGCCGAAGCTACATTCAGAAGGTTGCGGCCGAGTGTGGCGTACAGTTAGCCTAATGTCCGTTCCGATTGCACGCCACGCCGCCTTCCGCAGACTCCATGAAGACGGTTGCTTTGTCATGCCGAATCCATGGGACATCGGCACTGCCCGGTATCTGCGACACCTCGGATTCAAAGCGCTTGCTTCGACGAGTGCGGGCTTAGCTTTCTCTCGTGGTTTGCCCGATGCGGAGTGGGCGGTAAGCCGCGATGAAATGCTCGCGCACATTACGGAAATAGCTCGTGCGACAGAACTACCGGTCAACGCGGATTTCGAATCGGGCTACGCTCACCAGCCTGAAGACGTGGCGGCGAACGTCCGCTTATGCGTAGAGACAGGGGTGGCCGGTCTGTCGATAGAGGATGCAACGGGTAATCCCGGCAATCCTCTGTACGAGCGATCGCTGGCCGTCAGTCGCATCAAAGCGGCACATCGGGCGATCGCCGAATCCGAGACCGGCGTCCTGCTCACAGCGCGAGCGGAATGCTACTTGGTCGGTCATCCCAAACCCTTTGAAGAAGCACTGAACCGGTTACAGGCCTACGCCGAAGCAGGCGCGGATGTGCTCTATGCGCCAGGCTTGCAGGATCCCAACGAGATCGAAGCGTTGGTGCGTGCGGTCAGTCCCAAGCCCGTTAACGTTCTGATGAGCTCGAACACTGGATTGCAGGTCTCGGATCTGGCGGGCTTAGGAGTCAGGCGGATTAGCGTAGGATCCTCTCTGGCGCGTGCCGCATGGACCGGCTTCATCCGCGCCGCCAAAGAAATCGCCGAAAATGGCAGCTTCCGAGGCTTTGACGGAATGACGCCTTACTCCGAACTGAACGCTTTTTTCCAGCAAGATTCGCGCGAACGGTTGGACCAGTAGACATCGCCATAGCTTATGCTGGAGCGGCGGCCCGGCAACGGCCGCCTGGAGACCTCAACGACCTGATCCACCCGGCGCTGATCTGACATTGATGGAGGCGACCGCGATCAACGACCAGGGCCAGATCGTCGCTAACGCTGGCGTACTCAATGGGGATGTACGCGCTTATCTACTCACGCCGCTCACCCCCGTGCCGGAGCCGGGCACCTGCCTGCTCGGGGCAGGTTTGCTGCTGGTCGGTGTACGGGTGCGGTTCTCTGGCAAATGAAGAAACGGGGATCGAAGCTGTCGCCGTGGTCCTTGCGGCCTCTCACCCGCTTTTGTATAGAAACCTCTCCGCTTAAGCATCTTCAAAGATAATGGCAGGAGTACGATGGAAGGCCGGATGGCGGCCGGGTGTGAGCCCACTTCAGCGAGACATCGAGCAAACGGAGGAAGAGCGATACATGCATCGCAGACACTTTCTTTACCGTTCTCTACAGGCCGCAGGGCTCATGGGAACTACGCGGCTCACCCGGGCAATGGCGAACGAAAAAGCCGAAAGCCATCCGGTGCGCGTGACTGTTGGCGCGGAGCGTGCGTCCGATGCAATTCCGAAAAACTTCATCGGCCTCGGTTACGAAATCTCATCGGTCGCCACCCAGGGCCTGCTAAGCGCGGAGAATCAAACCTACGTGCAACTGGTCCGCACACTCGGACCGCAAGGCGTGATTCGGGTGGGCGGCAATACCTCCGACTACAGCTCGTTCTCCGCTACTGGGGCCTCGAAAGCTATCTCCAAAGGGACCGTTGTAAATGAACGCAATCTTCGAGATTTAGGAACCTTTCTGGAGGCAACCGGCTGGCAGCTCATCTGGGGCCTGAATCTGGGGAATGGTTCCGAGCAGGACGCAATCGGCGAAGCAAAGGCAGTCATCTCGGCCGCCAAACACAAGCTTTTGGCTTTCGAGATAGGAAACGAACCCGACCTCTTCGGAAAAGGAACAGCGCACCGGCCCAAGAACTACAGCTATTCCGATTACATCAACGAGTACCGACGTTACAAAGATGCGCTGCGCCGACAGATACCGGACGCGCCTCTTGCGGGACCGGACGCGGCGACCGCAACGGATTGGGTGACCCAGTTTGCAGCTGACGAAGGCGGTGACCTGAAGCTGCTCACGCACCACTATTACCGGGAATGTGCAGGCCCGGCCAGCACGCTCGACAAGCTGCTTTACCCGGATCCTAAGCTGCAGCCGATTCTCGAAAAGCTCAAGAGCGCATCGGCCTCCTCGCACGTGCCCTATCGAATATGCGAGACCAACTCGTTTTGTGGCGGTGGAAAACCAGGAGTGAGCGACACCTTGGGTGCGGCACTATGGGCGCTCGAGTTTATGTTCATCCTGGCTTCCGCCGATGCCGCGGGAGTGAATCTCGAGACCGGTGTAAACCAACTGGACTTCATCAGCAGCTACTCTCCGATAGGAGACGACGAGCACGGCACTAACTCGGCTAAGCCTGAATACTACGGAATGCTCGCCTTCGCTCTGGCGAGTCATGGCCGTCTCACCGGGATCAACTGCCAATCGGGCGGCCTCAACTTGACTGCTTACGCCGTAGCTGAAGAAAAGCGACTCGCTGTGACGCTCATCAACAAGGAAGATACTCGCGAAGCCGACGTGACTATTTCAGCCGGAGAAGTTCCGATGCAGGGCAGCATCTTAAGGCTGACCGGACCCTCGCTCGGGAGCAAAGAAGGCGTAACGCTCGGTGGCGCGGCCGTCGATTCAAAAGGCAACTGGCAAGCGAAGACGACTGAGAAAGTATCGATGTTGAAGGAGGGCGGATGCCGCATCCACGTCGGAGCCGGAAGCGCAGTGATAGTAATGTTCGAGGAACAGTCTAAACCGCCTAACTCCGCGCTCTCACGTTAGCTTTTCCTCCAAAGCAGATGATCGTAATAACACCCGAAACCAGGCAGCAGAACGAAAGCATAAGCAGTGCCCAAAACATGTTGTGCGTGGTATCACGAATCTTGCCGACCAGGTAAGGACTCACATAGCCCGCCAAGTTCCCAACTGAATTTATCCACGCAATCCCAGCGGAAGCGGCAGTCCCCGAAAGAATCGCAGTCGGAAGCGCCCAGAAGGTCGAGTAGGAACAGGCGATGCTTGCGGTGGCTAGCGTTATCGCCACAAAGCTGAACACGCCGGAAACGCCAGGAATGGCGGAAACCGCAAACGCCACCGAACAAAAAATGCTGGTCAGCGCAATATGCCAGCGCCGTTCTCCCGTCTTGTCCGAGTGATGCCCCACCGCAACCATTGCGACCGCCGCAAGCGCCCAGGGAATCGCCGTGAGCAGCCCAATCTGGAATGAATCTTTGGTGAGCGTGTCCTTAACGATCTGCGGCAACCAGAAACTAACACCATAGTTGACCATCACCATGCCGAAATAAACCAGGCACAGCAGCCACACTTTCGGGCTGCTGAATGCATCGCGTAGCGTATGGTGCCCGGGCGCCTCGAGCCGCTTTGCACTCTCTTCTTCGTCCAATCTCGACTGAACGAGCGCCTTCTCACGTTCGTCCAGCCAGCGTGCGTTTTTTGGCCCATTCTCCAGGAAGTAAACGGTAGCGAGGCCCGCCAGGAGAGATGGAACTGCTTCCAGCACGAACAACCATTGCCAACCGCGGAAGCCAACCGAATGAGACATCGTTTCTAAAATCCACCCCGAGATAGGGCCGCCGATGACACCCGAAAGCGGCACTGCGGTCATGAACCCCGCGACCATCTTCGCCCTATATCGGCGCGGATACCAAAACGTGAGGTAAAGGATTACACCTGGGAAGAAGCCTGACTCGACGACACCCAGCAGGAACCGTATCAAGTAGAGACTTATGGGGCCTTTAACGAAAATCTGGCAACCGGATACGATGCCCCAGACCACCATAATCGGGACCGAGCCAGAACCTCGCGCCGATCTTCTGCAAGGCAAGATTACAAGGAATTTCGAAGAAAAAATAGCCGAGAAAAAAGATGCCTGCTCCCGCGCCGTAAACCGCGTCACTGAGCCCGAGATCTTTCTGCATCTGGAGTTTCGCAAAGCCGACGTTTACCCGGTCGAGGTAGGCAAACACGTAGCACAAAAACAGAAAAGGAATGATGCGCCGCGTGACTTTGGCGTACACGGCCTTCTCGAAAGCGGCTTCTGAAGTAGTCTCGCTCACACGATCCAGATCCTGATCTTACGCCGCATCTGCTTAACGAGCACACCAGCCCCCGTCGATCAGTATGTCGGTTCCCGTAATGAAGCCGGCCGCTTCTGAGCACAGGTAAGCAGCCAGAGTACCGATGTCTTCCGTCTTGCCCCATTTGCCTACAGGAATGCTAGCCAGGAACTGGGCGTTTGCCTCGGGATTCTGCATCACCGGGATATTCATTTCCGTTGCGAAGGGTCCGGGACTGATTCCATTTACCGTTATCCCTTCGGAAGCGAGTTCTAATGCGAGAGCGCGAGTGAGCCCGAGCAAGGCCGCCTTACTCGCCGAATAAGCGCTGCGGCCTGGCAATGAAACATGGCTCATGATCGAACTCATACTTAAAATTCGGCCGTAACCGGTGCCCCTCATGTGCGGGACAAAAGCGCGGCACATCAGAAACACACTCGTCAGATTCGTATCCAAAACGGTCCGCCATTCATCCAGCGTGAACTCGACAAGGTTCTTCCGAACGTTCGTGCCTGCATTGTTGATCAGAATTTGAACTTTGCCCAATTGCGAGGAAACCTCCGATTCGAGGCGCTTGACGTCCTCCTCTTTTGCAACGTCGGCAAGAAAAACCGTTGCCTTACCGCCGGCAGCTTCGATTTCACCTTTCACCTCCTCGAGCTTTCCCCGATTCCGTGAAACAAGAGCGACGGTTGCGCCCTTCGCGCTTAGTGCCACCGCCATAGCCTTTCCCAAGCCCTTGCTCGCGCCCGACACTAGGGCGATTTTGTCCGACAAGTCCGGGTGTGTTTCTGCGTTAGGCATCCTAAGCATCTTATGCCCTTCACCTTACAAACCCAGCAGGGGACAAAGAAAAGGCCTCAAATACGTGTTCTAGGATGAATGCTAGATGTTGGTGCTGATGGAATGACTCGCCGGACTCTCTTGGACCTAGCCATTCGTGTAGCGGCAACTCCCGCCGGCATCGACTTTCTATCTAAATGGAGTCAGGCTGCCCAGGAACACCAGCATGGCGGCTCTTCGAGCGCACCGCCCGAACCCGCGATTTTGAAAGATTACCAGCCGCAATTCTTCTCTCCTGAAGACTTCGAAGCGCTGCAGGCATTCACGGCGATCCTGATCCCGGCCGATGACACGCCGGGGGCGCGCGAAGCACACTGTGCTCATTACATCGATTTCCTACTAAGCTCTTTAACTGCCTACGCACCGGCAACGCAGGCGCAGTGGCGGAAAGCCATGTCCGCCTTAAAGGCTGCTGGTTTTCATGCAGCGGATGCGAAAGGCCGCGAGGAGATCGTTCAAGCAATATCCAAGCCCGAGCGCGACCGTTCCGTCCAACACCCGGCTTACTTCGCCTACCGTCTGATCAAACGCGAGAACACCTTTGCCTTCTACACCGCTCGCGAGGGAATGATCGAATCGCTGGATTATAAAGGCAACACATACAACGTGAGTTTCCCGGCGTGCACTCATCCGGAGCATCATGTCGTCTAACGACCGGAGCTAAAGATGCAAGTAAGCTATGACGCGATCGTGGTCGGTTCCGGAGCCTGTGGCGGCTGGGCTGCCATGCACCTCGCTAAAGCAGGCTTGAAAGTCTTGATGCTGGAAGCAGGCAGCCCCGTCGATCCCGCCAAAGAGTTTCACCACACGTTCCTCTATCAACTCAAATTCCGTGGGAATGGCGAACCCGGTCTGCTCAAACGCTATAGCGGTAGCGAACGCAATTACCGCATCATGATCGATAACGAGGAAAACCCGTACACTACCTCGCCCGAAACGTTTTATCGCTGGGGCCGGTCTCGTTGCCTCGGCGGGCGCAGCCTTCATTGGGCCCGCGCATCCGACCGCATGGCCGAATACGAGTTCAAAGCCGCCTCGCGCGACGGCTACGGCATGGATTGGGCACTCAGTTACTCCGACCTCGAGCCGTATTACGATCGCGTGGAAAGCTTCATCGGTGTGAGCGGCACTCGAGAAGGCTTCCCGCAGTTCCCTGACGGTAAATTCCTGCCGGGGATGCCGCTGAACTGCGCCGAGTCGATCTTTACCGCAGCCTGCAAAGATCTTGGCTGGCCAACCACCCACCGCCGTCTCGCTCAATTAACACAGCTGCATAACAGCCGGCCGCCTTGCCATTACTGCGGCAACTGCGTCAACGGATGCGATGTGGGGGCGATGTTCAGCACCGTTTCGACAACCCTTCCGCCTGCTCTCAAAACCGGCAACCTCGAAGTCCGCACCGACAGCGTCGTCGCGCAGGTTCGGATGGACAACGAACAGCGCGCAAAAGGCGTTACCTACATCGAACGCTACACGCAAAAAGCCGTGGATGTCGACGCAAAGTACGTTATTCTGGCGGCCTCGACGCTCGAAAACACACGTCTTCTACTGCTCTCCGCAAAGGGCGGCCTCGCCAATTCCAGCGGCACACTTGGCCAGTACATGATGGATCAGGTCGGCGGTGGCGGCGTCACGGGTTTTCTTCCGAAGCTGAAAGGCGGTCCGAGCCGTCTCGATGACGGAAAATCCGCGGGCATCACGATTCCAAACATGGTCAACATCGACGCGAAGACCGCCCGCAAAGATTTCATCCGCGGCTACGTCATGAACGCCACAGGCGGTCAGAGCGAGTATCCGATGTTCGCGGCTGCGCTCCCCGGCTATGGGTCCGCATGGAAGAAAGAAGTGAAAAGCCGCTATGTTGCGCAGGCGCGTGTCTGGATCGCGGGTGGCGAGATGCTTGCACGCAAGGAAAACTTCGTTGAACTCGACCCCCAGGTAAAAGACCACTGGGGTATCCCCGTTTTGAAGATCCACTTCACGCATTGTGACAACGACCGCGCCATCCTCGCCCACTTCCAAAGTTCGGCCGAAGAGCTATTCAAACGCGCAGGCGGTGAGACGATGGCAGGCATGGGATCGAGCGCTCCCACCGGCTTCCCCGGCGCGCCCGGGTCCCCTGATTCCGGACCGAATCGCGCCGCTGCCGACTCCGACACCAGCCGCGGAGCCGCTCGCGAAGGCGATGCCCGGGCCGGGGTCAGTCGTCAAACCAAAGCTCTCGGAGGATCCATCCACGAGGTCGGAACCGCAAGGATGAGCGCCAATGCCAAAGACGGCGTCTTAAACTCGTTCTGCCAAACACACGATATCCCGAATCTGTACGTATTTGGCGGCAATGCGTTTCCCTCGACGGGAGACAAACACCCGACGCTCACCATGCTTGCTCTTACTGCACGTGGCTGCGACCGTCTCCTAGACACCGCAAAAAGGACATAGCTCGTGATCTTTCGGCGACACCTGATCATCGGCATCGTCTGCCTTCTTACCTGCCTTGAGCGTAATCGCAAAGCATTGCCCAGGACACGACAGCCGCTCAACGCCCAGTTCCCCGGAACCGCGGAGCTCAAGGCACCCACGACTTCCTTGGCCTTGGCCCCCCGCCCGACATGGCCGCAGCCGACCGCGGCTCGAAGCTCTTCGCCTCCAACTGCTCCTTCTGCCACGGCGCAAAAGCAACCGGAGGAGATACCGGCCCCGACCTCGTGCGCTCGGCTCTCGTCCTTCATGACGAAAAAGGGGAGCTGATCGGACCCGTGGTCCACAATGGCCGCGCCAATCAGGGCATGCCTCCGTTTCCTGCTTTCAGTAATGCCGAACTCTACGACATAGCCGAGTTCCTTCATGCTCGCGTCGAGCTCACTGCCAACCGTGGCACTTACAAGCTCCTCGACATTGTCACGGGCAACCCCAAAGCAGGCGAACAGTTCTTTCAGGGCGCGGGAGGATGCACGGCTTGCCACTCTCCCGCGGGCGACCTGGCGCACATTGCGTCCAAACTATCCGCCGCCGATCTCCAACAAACCTTTCTCTATCCTGGAGCCCGTTCGAGCGACCGCGATTCCAAGCCCAAAGTGACCGTAACGTTGGCCTCCGGCGAAACAGTCTCTGGAACGCTCAAGCAACTCGACGATTTCCACGTAGGTCTCTATGACAAAGAGGGCGATTATCACTCGATAGCACTCGGCCCGAACGTCAAAGTCGAGGTCGAAGACAAGTTACTCGCCCATCGCCGATTACTCGATAAGTACACGGACGCGGACATGCATAACTTGACCGCCTACTTAGAAACGCTGAAATGAGAAGTTCTCGCCTCGCAATCCCGTTGCTGCTATGTGTTCCGGCGTTGCTCCTATCGCAACTGCTCAACCCGCATAAGTTACTCGAAACGGCCACAGACACCTGGCCCACTTACAACGGCGACTATTCCGGCCGCCGCTACAGTACCCTCGATCAAATCAACGCCTCTAACATCGGTTCACTTGCACCAGTGTGGATGTTCCGCATCACCAACGTCACGAGCCAGCGTGGTGTCGGCGCTCCCGAAATCAAGTCGACGCCTCTGATGGTAAACGGCGTTCTCTACTTCACCATTCCGGACCACGTCTACGCCATCGACGCCCGCACCGGTCTCGAACTCTGGCACTACGATTGGCAGGATCAAGGTGGTCATCTAATCGGAAATCGCGGCGTTGGCATGTACGGCGATTGGCTCTACTTCATGGCGCCCGATGGCTGGTTCATTTCGCTCAATGCCAAGAACGGAAAAGAGCGTTGGCGCAAGAAGGTAGCCGACGAAAAGCTCCAGTACTTCACCACTATGGCCCCGCTCATCGTGGGGAATCACGTCATCGTCGGTGTCGGCGGCGATGCAATGGATGTTCCCGGCTTTCTCGAATCGCGCGACCCCGAAACCGGAGACGTTCAGTGGCGCTGGAACTCCGAACCGGCAGCGGGCGAATCTGGAGCCGAAACCTGGCCTGATACAGCCGCCCGCGAGCACGGCGGCGGCATGACCTGGCTGCCCGGCACCTACGATCCCGAACTGAACCTCCTCTATTGGGGCACCGGCAATCCAAATCCTGTCTATGCAGGCCAAGGCCGCAAAGGCGACAATCTCTGGACCTGCTCCATTGTCGCTCTCCACGCCGACACCGGAAAACTCGCATGGTATTTCCAGGCCTCCCCGCATGACACCCACGATTGGGACAACGTCGAAACTCCGGTTCTGTTCAACGCCGACATAGACGGCCATCCGCGCAAACTCCTAGCGCAGGCTGCGCGCAACGGATTCTTCTTCGTTCTCGACCGCACGAACGGCAAAAATGTTGTCTCGAAGCCCTATGTGCCGCTGAACTGGGCTAAAGGCGTCGACGCCAAGGGCCAGCCGATTCCCGACACGAAAAAGGAACCGACCCCCGACGGCGTGCTGCTCACGATTCCAGGCGGCGGCGGCACCAACTGGCTTCCGCCGAGCTTCGATCCCGAAACCAACTCTTTTATGTAAACGCGACACGAGGCTACAGCCTCGCGTACCTGACCGATACCGACAAACGTCCGGAGGGCTACGGCGGTTCCGGCCGCGCGCTATGGTCTCAGCACGTCCTAGAAGCAATAGACTGGAAAACCGGCGCGATTGCCTGGAGCCATCCGTTTTCAACTCAAGCTTCTGGTGGAGGGCTCGGCGGCCCTGGCATCCTAACGACTGCCGGAAAACTGCTCTTTTCCGGCGACTATTCCGCGAACGCCATTGCGTTCGATCCCGCTCACGGCAAAATACTCTGGCACTTCCCCGTTCTTCACTCTGTAAGCAACGGCCCAGAAACCTATATGCTCGACGGTAAGCAATACGTAGTCGTCGGCGCCGGCGATACCCTGTTCGCCTTCTCGCTAGTTCGCTAGTTCGCTAGTTCGCTAGTTCGTTTTCGCGTACGCGAAACACGCCCGAATATTCTCTTCCTCTGCGCGCGCATGATCCGCCGCCGAGAGCTCACCAATCCTGGGCAGCGGCTTCGAACTCTTATGCTCATTCACATAGCGCAAGGTACGCGCAAGATACACACCGTTCCGATCGGGGAACGTAGTCCAATATTGATCGGTGAAGCAAGGCACCGGGAGCGGATCGCGCGTGATCATTTCGAGCGCGAAACGAATCCCTCTGTTCGCCTCTTGCAGCACCGACGCGATTCGTTGAAACTGCAGCGTGCCCGTCCCGAGCGGCACCTCCGACATCATGAACCCATCGGCATACGGCTCGACCGCCACGTCCTTGATATGAGTCGACTTGATGTAAGGCGCGGCAGCCTCCGCCATCGCGACCGGATCGTCGAGCAACGAAAGATTATTTCCGAAGTCATAACACCCGCCAAAATACTCGCTCGAGTAAGTCTTGAACAGATGCACATACTCATCGCTGGTCCAGTCTTTATGATTCTCGACCGCCAGCGTGAACTTATGCTTCTCGAGCACTGGAAGTACGCGCTCGATCACACGGTGAGTCTGCTTTAGCCAATCGTTCCATTCAGCGAGCGAGTTGAATGTCTCGTAGCGCCGCCCACTGAGCAACCCGTCCCGCGCAACCGTACACCCGGCCGCCTTCGCATCAAGGATTGCTTTCTCAAACTGCTCTGGCCTACTTGACCGCGCCGAAACGAAGCCCTCCATCCACATCCCGAGCTCTTCCGCCCGAGCACGCAATTTCGGAATGTCGCCGTTGATATGGGTCTGGATACCCTGCGCCCCCAGGGTATGGCAACGTTCGAGAAACTCGAGCGTATCGGCATGCCTCGAACCTGGGTCACCCGGAATTACGGGCACCGTTGCCAGTGCCTCCGCCTGACGCGCTGTCACTTCCGCCGAAAGCGAACTCTCGTGCGTTCGAGCCCCATAAATCGCTCCACCGAACGAAGTCGCCGCTATTCCCATCTGTCCAAGCAAAGCGCCTCCTCCCTATATGTATCCTGAACCTATCCCCCTCTGGCGCCAGAAAGAATTCCTAAAACTTTGGATAGGTCAATCGATCTCCGAAATAGGCTCTCGCATCACGCGAGAAGGAATCCCGCTCACGGCAGTTTTAGTGCTAGGGGCAAGCGCAGCGCAGATGGGAGTTCTCGCCGCGATTGGGGGTGCCTCTGTCCTGCTCTTCAGCTTCGCGGCCGGGATCATCGTTGATCGTATCTACCGCCGTCCCGTGATGATTGCGGCCGATCTGGCCCGCGCTCTGCTGCTCGCGAGCGTTCCCGTAGGCGCTTTCTTTCACCTGCTTTCGATCACTCAACTGATTCTCGTTGCTGCCTGTGCCGGCGCGCTAACCGTCCTCTTCGATGTTGCTTACCAGTCTTATCTTCCTTCTCTCATCCAATCGGGCGAGTTACTCGAAGGCAATCGTCTGCTGAGCATATCCGCAGCCACCGCGGAAATTCTCGGGCCGTCACTGACAGGGGTTTTGGTCAAACTTCTCTCTGCCCCTGCCGCAATTTTTTTGGACGCGCTCTCTTTTGTCGTATCGGCAGCCGCCACGTTGTCCATCCGCCGTCAGGAGCCGCCACCGCGTATCTCGACCCACGACTCGCTCAAAACAGAAATGCTGGAAGGCACGAAGATCATCCTGTCGCATCCGATTCTCCGAGCCCTTCTCTTCCGCTCGGTTATGGCGTTCCTATTTGCAGGTCCGATCTTCAGCTTCTACATCCTGTATGCCATTCGAGTCCTCCGGTTCAACACCGTTGTGCTGGGCATCGCGATCGCGCTCGGGGGAGCGGGCAGCTTGGTAGGAGGTATCTTCGCGACGAAAATCTCGAAACGCCTCTCGCCCAAAACAAGTTTCTTCGGAAGCGCTTTAGTGATCGGCTGTACTCAATTCCTACTTCCGCTCGCCTCGCTCGACCGGCGCTACGCATTAGCTTGCGTTTGCGTCCAGCAGTTCGTTGGCGACTTTGCCTGGACCGTCTACTTTGTCAATGAGACAACCCTACGCCAAAGCGTCACGCCCCCGCATGTTCTGGGACGCGTCAACGCAGCGATGCAGTTCTTTTCGCGCGGTATGCTGCCGATAGGAGCTCTAGTGGGCGGGTTCGCCGGCGAAGCGATCGGAATCACGAACACCCTCTGGATTGGATCGGCTGGCGTCTTGTTGTCCGCGCTCTGGCTCGTCCCGCCTCTCATGCTGCCGATAGAACCCTCACTTCCGTAACTGAACCACGTCGATCCGGTCGAGCATCCGTAGAGATCGCGCGGGCTTCTTATCATGTGGGGCCACAATCCGCAGTGGACCTTGGTTCACTGGCAGCGGTTCTCCCTTGCTTTTGTCCGCGACCAGAAGGTCACTCTCGCTGAATTCAGGATCCATCTCGGTCAACGTGTAGACCACTGCGTACCCGTCCCGCCCCGTCGCCAAAACATAGGTCGAAAGCGCCTTGCCCCTCAGTTCCTTGCCAAACGGCGCTCCCGCGCGGGCGAGGACATCGTGCAAATACACGCCCTCATACGCAACCGCTGTTCCATGCTCAGTTGCCGTCACCGAATGCCGCGGCATCTTCGCTAAATCCTCGGCCTTAATCGTTATCTCCGGACGATCGCCGACATGCACAGTGAAACTGACCGACTCGAAGATCTCAGGCGGCAATTTCGGAACTGTTTGCGGCACGCTCGTTTGGGCTCGCGCGCCCATGCCGCCTAAAAGCACGGCTACTATAACTCCCCAAAGCTTGAACTCATTTCGCTTCATTTGGGGCTTTCACCGCGGACTTTCTCGCCTAAATCTCAATTCTCGAATGCCGCTCACAGATTTCAACGTCCACATGCAGACGCACGTTCGATTCGCGCAGTGTCTCGATCGCTCGTCGGATTTTGTCGTGCCCCTCCCAATTCCGCGCATCGTTCCTCAACCGGCGCATACTTTCTTGCCAATCGTATCTTTCGTTTCCTTCAGCCATTCACTCTGCTTCCTTATATTGGCCAGTGCGCCTTTCTTTATCCTATGCCCGTAAGCGTGCAGCACAAAAACATTGTGTAGCATCCTCGCCGTGTCCTTCGACAGCGTCTGGTGTAACCGGGGATCCCATCAGAATTGCTTCCAAAAACTTAAGCCCCGGCTCGCAACAGAGCCTTTTGCGATGCCAGCCGCGAGGCCAGCGTTTACTCGTGGCTAACTTTTATTGCTTTGACGAAAACTGCAGTCGGACCTCGTTCTAGTTGCGACGCGACCGCCGCACTATGCGGGAGACTCTTATCCGTCGCTGCTTGCAAGATCAACGCTGTACCTGCGCGTCCTTCGGCAAACTCGTGCCGCATGAGAACTGCCAGCCCGGATTCGCAGGTTGTGCGTCTACGCCTGCGAGAACTTTTCATCTGTCCGGACTCTTATCGATAACTGCAGATCCGGATTCTCAATCAAACCGTTACCCTACGGTGAGCGATCTCACGACGCTTGCGAGAAACTCTTTCCGTCCGTCCGTCGACTCTGATTTCAGTTGAGAACTGCCGCATCGAATCCTTTTTTATCGAGACCGTTTCCGCCGGACGATGAGGTGAACATCATTCTAACAAAGGTTGCGATGCTTCGTGGCGCCCACAGGCTTTGTTCCTGCAGTCCGGACCTCGTCTGGTTTTGCGGGATCCCAAGACGCTTGCGAGAAACTCTTTCCGTCCGTGGACAGCTTGTAAAGACCCCGCTTTACAAGCTGTCCGTCGACTCTGATTTCAGTTGAGAACTGCCGCATCGAATCCTTTTTTATCGAGACGGTCACCGCCAGACAATGAACATCATTCTACCAAGGGTTGTGAGGCTTGGTGGCGCCCAGAGGCTTTGTTTCTTACCAGAGTATTATCGGATGGTCACCCGGACCATGAGGTGAGCATCATTCTAACAAGGGTTGCGAGGCTTGGTGGCGCCAGAGGCTTTGTTCCTGCCGGCTATCCGGACAGAAACTTTGTAAAACTTTTGCTCAGGAGACTTCGGTTGGGTGGGCTGTTTGAGGAGTTTGTGAGGAAATGACAGGCTGGATTTACTGCTGGGGCTAAGAGCGGAACAACCTCTTCGTCTCCTGAGCGGATTTCATAATTCCGTCCATCCTTCAAGCATTCCCGTTGCCAAACTTAGAGAGCAATGTTTATAGCCGTTTCCAAACGTTAAGCTGCCCATTGGACAACGAAGCTTTTACATGACCGGTAAAGATTTTCGTACCCTCTCAAACAGGAGAGATCTTGTCCTAGGACAATTGCTTATGGCTGTTCGGGGAGCTTATCCGGCAACGCGGACTTGCGAGCAATCTGGCCATTAGCCGCTTCCTGCATCGATACGTTATGCGTCTGGAGAGTTGTCCCCAGCGTTTGATCTAGCGCCACCCGAGCCTCGCTGTAAGTCACCAGCGCGGCCACTTCAGCCGACTGCGCCGTTGTAAGATCGCGCTGCTGCTGGACAACTGCATAAGTCGTAGAGGCTCCTAGAGCAAATTTCTTTTGCTCGGCATCCAGCAGCTGCTGCTGAAGAATGCGGTTCCTTACAGCTGCCTGGTATCGCACGCGAGCCTGTTGAAGACCGATCGATTGATTAGAAATATCGACCGCGACCTGGTTGGTATCTTTTGCCATCTGCAACTCGGATTGCCGGATCGAAAGCTGGTCTATCGCGTAATCCGCTTGTGCCTGGCGGTTCCGAAGCGGGGTTCCTATGAAGCCGGCTGCGTTTTCGGTCGGGAAGTTCCGACGCACCATTTGGCCGAGCGCCGTGCCGATGTTCCCGATAAAGTACGGGTTTGCCACTTCACAGATAGCGCCTGGTCGGCCGACCGATGGCGGACACGTAACGTAGCCCGGAGGAATCGCCGTCCCGCCGGTAGATCCCTGCGCGGTGCCCGGCTGGACCACCACGATTTGCGGTTTTCCCGAAAGACCTTGAGTGCTAAGATTTGCCTGCGCTCCCAGAGACGGCAGAATTGTGTTCGCAACACCCAAGTCCGTGGTCGCGAGGTTCTGAAGATTCAGCTTCTCTCCCGCAATGTCGGACCGGTTGGCCAGCGCCGTCTTGATCATGTCGTTCATCGAGGGCAAGGTATCCTGCTCCGGCACCACAATGCGATCCAACGGGACGATGTCGGCGTTGGCGATCAACGGATCCCCTGTTCCAGTACGACTCAAAACGTTCTTTAACTGAACTTGTTGTGTGGCGAGCGTAGTCTGAGACACCACCAAATCCTGCTGCGTGGATGCGACCTGTGCCTCTGCGGTAGTGACGTCCAGCGGAGCCATGGTCCCAATCTGTACCTGCTTCTTGTTGTCTTCGTAGAATCGCTGCGCGACTTCGACTGCACCCTGTTTTGCGCGCACATCCTCGTAGTCGGCCACCAGGCCGTAGTAGAGATTCAAGACGTTCGCTACTGCACCTTTCACTTCACCTTGAAAAGTCAAATCGTCGATCTTCAGGTTCGCCTTTGCGACCGTTATCGTGCGAGCGTTTACCGCCGTTCCGAATCCTTGCAGGAAGTTTTGCCGGAAAGAAAGCTGGGCCACCGTTCCATTCGAAGGGTTAAGAACGTCGCTCGGCGCATTTTCGTTCAAGTAAGAATCGCGGTAAGTGAGGCTGACCTGTCCGCCATAGATGTAGCCCTGACTGATGCTCTCGGTGTAATTTCGCGTGTTTTGGATCAAGTTTGAAACTTGACTCTGTATCTGGTTCGATTGTGGCGCCGATTTGTGCGCGTACGACTCGGTACTCTGTACCACCGGATCGAGCGTCGGCGTCACCGGACCAAGTTGCGTAATAGTGGCGCCTACCGTGTTGTTGCCGGTTCCGTTCCCGCCGGATGAGCTTACTCCTGCGGCGGCCTGGCTACCTGCTACGCCCTGACCGCTGGCGACAGTGCCGGCCTGGGCCGTGCCACTTGGAACGCCTGGTAAAGCCCCGCCCGCCTCGGCTCGCTCCACGTTCCACGTATCGATCAGCGGGTTGTAGCGGTCTGTCTCGATATCGATGTCGTTCTCGAGCGTCAGCGCGATTGCATCCTGGACCGTGAGATAAAGCTTGCCGCCGCGGATCAGATCCTGCAACCGAAGAGAGTTCCGCAGGCGAACCGGCGGTACTGTTGCCGCTTGGTAAGGGCGCACAAAAATAAATCCGGTTGGCTTCTGCGGTGCAATCGCCTGCTGCTGACCCCACAAGCAAGAAGCACAAAGGCCGGCAGCCAATCCCTTGCGAAGTCCCCAGAGCGCAGCCGCGCGACCGGGCAAGCGGCCCATCACTGCTTCTGCTCCGTCGCCGAGACCGGCAAATTCGCCGGCAATACCGACTGGCGTGCGACCCGTCCCGACATCGCCTCTTCGAACGAAATGTGATTTACCTCAAGCGTTGTTCCTAACGCCTGATCGAATGAAATGCGCGCGTGGCTATAGTTCGCTAACGACTGTGTCTCCGTGCTCTCGGCCGCCGATAACGTTTGTTGATCCGAAACCACCTGGTATACGGTGGAAGCCCCTAGTGTGTACTTTTTCCTGTCTGCCTCTAGCGTCTGTTGCTGCAGAATCCTTGCTTTTACGGCTGAGTCATACCGAACTCTCGCCTGCCGCAAGCCAATCACCGCGTTCTGCACGTCCACTCGAACCTGATTCACTTGTTTTTGTAACGCCAGTTCGGATTGGCGCAGCTGAAGCGCGCTCGTGGCGTAATCCGCCTGCGCTGCTCGATTCCGCAGCGGAATATTAAGCGAGAGCCCGGCCGAGTAGCTTGGATAATTCCGTCTGAAGACCTGGCCCAAAAAGTTTCCGTACCCACCAACCAGGAATGGATCGGCCCCGAACCTTCCTGCCGTTCCCGACAATCCGTTATTCGTCAGATCGGCGAACGCTTGCAGTGTCGGCTTCAGTTCGTTTCTGATGGCATTCAGGTTTATTTTGCTGCTATCGATATTGATCTGATTCTGTCCGATCTCGGCGCGCTTGCTGAGCGCTTCCTTAACCAGATCTTCCAGGCCTTTCGTCTCGTTGGTTTCAGGCACTTGAATCGTGTCGAGAGGAACTACGTGTACCTCCGCTAACAGCGGACTGGCCACTCCATTTCGACTCAACGCATTTTTGAGGACCGTTTCCTGCTGCAGCAGGTTCGTCTGCGAAATGAGCAAATCCTGCTGACTGGAGTAGACCTGTGCCTCGGCGCGTGTGACTTCAATCGGTGCGAGCGTTCCGATCTGAACCTGCTTCTTGTTGTCTTCAAATAATGCTTGAGCTGTTGCCAACTCGTCTTTCCGTGCTTTGAGATCTTCGTTAAAGCTCACTAAATCCCAATACAGATTCAAGACTGCCGACACGGTTGTGATTACCTGTTGCTTGAACTGGAGAGTTGAAACCTTTTCGTTGTTCTTGGACACCCGGATATTTCTTCCGAGAACCGGTCTCCCGAACCCCTGCAGCAGATTCTGTTGAAACTGGAGATCCAGGTCGCCACTGGTGAAAGGGTTAACGGTGAAGAACTGGCTGTTGAACTGGTTACGCTGGCTGAAATAAGTAAGCTGTCCATAAAGCCCGAAATCGGTGTACTGCGAATACTGCGCCTGATATGTGCGGGTTTGATCGACCAGGGCGGTGGTACCCGTGAGTACCGTGTTGTTCTGAGGGCTCGTGGTGTGGGCGAACGCGGCGTAAAAATTTACTGTAGGATCGAGGCTTGGAATGGTGGGGCCAAGCTGGTTGAGGATACCGCCGCTTGAGCTTACCCCTGTTCCGGCATTGGTAGTTGCGCCGCCACTTGCGTTCAAGCTGACGCCTGTTGTACTGACGCTGGTAGGCCCTGCGGCTACATTTACTCCGACGCTTCGCAAAATACCGCCGCCCTGGGCACGCAAGGTCACTTCTTGTGTCAGCAGCGGTCCGTAACGCTGAATCTCGATATCCAGATTATTTTCGAGGGCCAGTGCAATTACATCTTGTGCGGAAAGATATAAATTACCTGCCCGAACCAGCGACTCCAACCGGTTCGAGTTCGCCAGATTGATGGGCGGAATGTTTCGTTTCTGATAGGGCCGCGTCAGCCATCCCAACCCGCCAGTGGGAGGATCGATTCGGATCGCATTCTGCGCCGGAAGCAACGCGGCAAACGTAAGATAGCTGCACACAACAGCCAAAAGAGCTTTCAATCGTCTCATCAAAATGGTTTTGAACCTTCACTTCTCGGTGCATATAGAAAACGGCGCAGCACTCAACCGAGTTCCCTGAAATTTCCGGCGAACCCTCATGGTACCCCAGCAAAAGCTCGATACAGCAAGGCGACACCCAATCGCCCGATCTATCCTAAAACGCTCATTCTAAAAAGATCTAAGCGGATTCGGCTCTCTTTCCGTATTACGGGACTGTCCGGTTTTGGGACGGTTGTGTTCCGGACGTATAAGCGCAAATGGGATTGGGGCTTTTACCGGCGGTAACGAATTGGCCGCGACACTTTAAGCGCTTGTTGAAAGCGGGGAGTGTGGGTTAATCCGCTAACGCGGTTCAGTAACTTAGGACCGGGTTCTTCTGTAAACCGGATTTGTCAACAAACTCCTAGGATGCGAGTTTGAGCCAGCCTTTGGCCTTGTATTCGTAATATCGGCCGCAGGCGATGGCGTTGCGCAGCTTCTGTTGCTTCAGACGACCGACGATTTCTTCGGTTGAAAATTCAAAGCCAATCTCGGCAGGGTCGAACGGCTCACCGAACTCTTCGGCGGTTTGGTAGTGGTCGATGGCGCTTTTCCAGCGGTCCCTTTCGGCTTTTTCCCGTGCTTTGGCGGCGGCTTCGCGTTCGGCGAGGAGACGTTTCAACTCCGCTTCGTCTTTTTCGTACTGGCGGCGCAGGCGGCTTTCCTGGGTGGAGAGGTTATTCAAGTCGCGGCGGTAAGTGAGCAGGATTTGCGCTTCGATCATGGCGCGGCGAACGGTCTCATCTGTTTCGTCGGCGAAGTGCCCGGCGAATTCCCGGCGGCCGATGGCGTAGATGCCGGTTTCGAGGGCGGGAATACGATCGAGACGCCATTGCGTATCGGCGAGCGATTGCGTGAGGCGTCGAATTTGGGTCTTCGCCTCGCTGAGAACCGCGGGCTCATCCTTCTCTTCGTCGGTTTCGGGGGCAAACTGCTCGAAAAAGCGCGCTACGTGGGCTTGGTAGGCGGCGACGTCGTCGGAGGGCAGGAGGATCGTGCGGCCGGTGAGCCCTGTCTTGAGGGCGTTATGAGAGATTTTGGCTTTTCCTTCAGGCGAAGTGGGGCCGGTCGAGAGTTGGGCGTTGGAGCGGTTGGCGGCGAGCTGTTGTTCGGATGCCATAAGACTTTCGCTTTCAGGATACGGGGGCTTGTCAAGGGTTTTGGAGCTCCGAAGGCCCGAAAACATTGAGTTTTTGGCTTGTGACTGGGTTTCCACTTGGATAATTATTTGGAGCGGAGCGTCGGTAGCGGGGCGGTTGGGAACGCGGGAGATATAAACAGAAGCGCTGGAGACAAAGTTGATCGGCGAAGCAACTCCGAGCGGCGTGGTTGCGGAGTTTGCGATCTGGTGCTCTTCTTTGCTCTTCTTGCATTCGCGGATTCAAAGCAAAGATGATCAAATTAGCTCCGTGGAACGCCTCGGTATCACATCTGAGGCGGCGCTGTAACATTTTCTGTGTAAGTTGTTTTAGCTGTTGTGAGGCTGACAAACTGGCATTTTGGAGGCGAAGGGAGCCCGGAGGGCGACCGAAGCTTCCAAAATGCGGGCCGGCCGAACGGCTGAGGCGTGGCGGGGCTCACCCCAAAACCGGATGACACAGAAAAGGAAAAACTGCATGTCTGCTCCTCAAGTTGATCCCCTCAACGCGATCACCCCAGAAGCCTTGCGCGACCGCAAGGCATTCAAGAAACTGCTGATGGACCAGGTGCGCGCCAGCGGCGGCACCGGCGCCGTCGATACAAAAAGCGTCTTCCAGGGCTTGGTGAAAGAGACCCTCGAGGCCTTTCTCGAGCTGGAAATGGAAGAGCATCTCGGCTATCCCAAGCACGATGCCGAAGGCCGCAACAGCGGGAACTCGCGTAACGGCGCCACTGGCAAAACCGTGCGCGGCGACTTCGGCGAAGTCGAAATCGACACCCCGCGCGACCGCAACGCCAGCTTCGAGCCCAAGGTCGTCCCCAAGCGCCAAAGGTCGGTGGGAAACTTCAGCGAGGCCATCATCTCGCTCTACACACGCGGCCTCAGCACGCGCGAAATCGAGCAGCATGTAAAGGAAATCTACGGCATCGACATCTCGCCGCAGTTCGTCTCGCGCGTCACCGAAGAACTGCAGCAGCAAATTGTGGAATGGCAAAATCGCCCGCTCGATCGCGTCTACCCGGTCATCTTCATCGACGGTCTGCGCGTCTCGGTTCGCACCGACAAAGGCGTGCTCAAAAAGTGCGTTTACACGGTACTGGGCGTAGATATCGACGGCCGGCAGGAAGTGCTCGGCCTGTGGATTGAAGAAACCGAGGGCGCGCGGTTCTGGCTCAAGGTATTCAACGATCTCAAAGCCCGCGGCATCGAAGACGTCATCATCGTTTGCGGCGACGGGCTGGCCGGTTTGCGCAACGCAGTGGAAGCGGTCTATCCGCATGCCGAGGTACAACTCTGCGTCGTCCACCACATCCGCAATGTGACGAAGTTCGTTTCCTGGAAAGATCGCAAGGCGCTGTGCGCCGGCATGCGCCCCATTTACACCGCGCCCACCATCGAAGCGGCCGAGCAGGCCTTACAACGTTTCGACCAGACTTGGTCGGCTCGCTATCCCACGTCGGTGGCAGCTTGGCGCAACCATTGGCAGGAGTTGACTACCTTCTTCCGCTACCCCGTCGAGTTGCGCCGTATCATCTACACCACCAACGCCATTGAGAGCCTGCATTCGCAGATGCGCAAGAACATTGCCAGCCGCAAAGTGTTCCCGCACGATGAGTCAGTTATCAAAATCCTGTTCCTGAATATCCGTAACTTCACCAATCGCTGTTGTTAGCTTTTGAATCTGTCCGGTTTTATTGACACGGTATCTGTCCGGTTAGGCCGCTTTGGTTTTGGCCTTGGATTTGAGTGTACCGGTGGTGGTCGGGCGGTGGGCAAAGTGGGAATCTCGGACTTCAGGCGAGATTTCCAAGGCGCCGGAGGCGCCGTCTTTTCCACCGTCTCTTTCGGCTTTTGCCGTTGTCAGTAGGTGTGGGCCCCAGCGCACCGACACCCTTCCATCCAGGTGTTCGCAGATCGTGACGGTACAACCCGCCAAGCTATTGCGGAACCTTGTTTTATCCAGTTGCAAATAACGGTTTTGCAGGACGACAGTGTTGTCCTGCCCTACCGTTCGCTCCGTCTGAATCGAAAACACCAGGTCCAGGTCTTTGCGTCCGCACTTGCGAAACGCTGTCCCTTTCTCGGCGGCTGGCTTGGCGAACTTGCGGTTGAACTCGGCGATGTAATGCTCACGAAGAAAAGCATTCGCCTGCTCGAGCGTGCTGATGCCAGCGAGCCGTAGCTCCTGCGGCAAGCGATTCTGCCACGTACCGAAGCTGCGTTCGCAACGGCCTCGCGCTTGCGGTGAGTAGGCCGGGATCATCTGCACACCCAATTCCTTCATGGCTCGCCCGACTTGCGTCAGCCTGTGTGGATCGACCTTCTCACCCGCCTTGCGAGTCACAAAGAAGTGGCTGCCGCGATCGCTGTAAAGCGCGCAGAATAAGCCTTTGCTCTCGATCACCTCGCGCAAGCCAGTCATCACCGTACGCGTGGATTCTTCTTCCACCAGCTGCGCGTAATAGATCTCACTGGTGGCGTCGTCCAGGATCACCAGCAGGTCGTAATAGCGATCGTCCGAGAACCAGCGGTGCTTGCTGCCATCGATGTGTAGCAGCATGCCTGGCATCGGTCTTCGCGGCCTGCGCCGCCGATGCGAGCCGCGCTTCTTACGCCGCGCCACCAGCCCGGCTCCTTGTAGCGCCTGCTTGACCCAGCTATAGCTGAGCTCAATCGCGTGCTCTTCCCGCAGCTTCTCGTGAAAATGCCGCACGCTCAGATCAAAGTAGGTCTCCTGGTACAGCGCCAGCACGCGCTCGGCTCTCTCCAGTGGCACGCGCAGGTAAGTCCGCTTCCGCCGCCGTTGATCGAACAGGCCGTCGTAGCCGAACTCCTGATACCGTTCGCGCATGCGCCGCATCGTCCGGTCGCAAACACCTGCGATTTCCGCCGCTTCCAGCCAGCTGATCTTCTTCGCCATGGCCTTCAAAATTACGTCTTGCAGTTTCATCATCCGCTCCAGTTCCGCGGCCGTGATCCCTTGGCTTGTTTCCAATTGCCAGAGTCCTCCAGCCGCTTTTTTCAAAGCGGACAGATACCGTGCTAATTACACCGGACAGATACTGTGCTTACGACATAACTTCACCAATCGCTGGACGCGCCGTCAAGGCTGGGATATAGTGATGAGTCAGTTGCTAGTTCTGTTTGGAGATCGCCTCAAGTCTCACTTGCTCGATTCCCTATGAACTCTTTGGCTCCGCTGCTTACACACTTGTTGTTACAGCCTCTCTGAGGCAGATCTTCAGGACCGATGAATACGTCCGAGTGAGTTTCCGGCCAGATAGAAGTTTCTCGTTTACAATCCGGGTTAGCACCTGGCACATGTCCCGCTTGCGCGTTTTACGGCAAAGTGGCGGCAACTTGATCAGACACCCTTTGGGCGCAGCACTGTATGAGCGGTGAACGATTCGCCCCGAGCCGTTACTAACCCAGCAACTCTACCCACGATAGCCAGTACAGACGTGCGTCCGATGTTTTCTCCTGCGGTGTGTAGCCCAGGAATTTGCGAAACAATAGCTTGAACAAACCTAGGACATCTAAGTGGTCTCTTAATTTTCTGTCTTTTTTTTGACTATGAGAACGAGCTACTAGGAGACCCGCCATATTCATTGCATATTGACTTTGACATTTCTAAGCCTAGGACCTAAGATCCCGGAAGGGAGTCCAGAGGATCCATGCAAACCCTGCAGTCAGCAATACCGAAGCCGGAGCTTCGGGAGTTCATCCGCATCTTCGCTGGACGTGAGATAACATCGGATGAACCCGCGTCCAGCCAACCGCCGCTTATCTCCATCCTCGAACAAGTACTCTCCTTCGAGATCGCCGATCCGATGTTGCTCGATTATGTCGGCAAGCCAAATCGGGTTTCTCCCGCTATCAACCTTTGGGGAACTTTCACTCACCCTTTCGGCTATCATCGATTTCGCGGCCACACCGTTGGATTCGCGGTATTTCTCCACCCAAACGCATCATGGCAGCTCTTTGGTATTCCGCCTGCTGTAATCGAAATCTACACTCTGATGGACAGGATGTTCTTGGCCGTCCTTTTCGGGACCTGTGGCATCTCCTCGCCGAAAGCGAGTCCTTCGCAGAACGTGTCTGCCGGGTCGAAGACTATCTCTTGCCACTAGCGATACGCGCCCGCGCGTCCACCCCCATCATGAGATCCGCCAGTTATCTGTCCTCCTGCCATGGCTCGATTCGTATAGAACAACTCGCTCGGCACGTGGGGCTAGGGGTGCGCCAGTATGAACGTCGCTTTCTCAACGAGATCGGTTTTCCGCCCAAGCGATATGCTCGTATCGCACGTTTTCAAGGCGCTCTAGACTCCAAGCGCCTCTTTCCCCAACGCACGTGGCTCAACATTGCTCACGAGTTTGGATTTGCTGACCAAATGCACATGGCACGGGACTTCCACGGTCTTACAGGCATGCCGCCGACCCAAGCGGTAGAGCATTGTGACGATGCGCATCTGTGGGCTGTCTCCTAGTTCGAACATATGCAATGCGCCGTGGTCACAGTAGATGGCTGGCAATCCACTTGGCACTTCGAAACTGTAACCTGGACGCTCATTGACCGACCATACGTATCCTCGCGACTCGAGAGTTGCAAGTTACAGCGTTTTCAGGAAAGCGATCAGCGCGTTTCGATCATCTTCGCTCAAAGCGAACCCAAATGGATGTCCTTTGACCGGGTAAGGCGCGTTGCCGTTCGGCTTGAAACCGGTCGGTATGTAGTCATCGTGAACGCGCCGAGGATCAAACCAGTCGTCCAACGTCGCACACCAGCCGCTATGGCCGAACATGCTGCGATACCAGACACCCTTCAGAGAAGGGACCTTGTAATAGCCTGTCCCGCGACGTGTTTTGGTAGTGAGTCCAGCATCGGTACCAACGGAGACAGGCAGGATAGCGTATTTACTCATGGCTTCCGCGCGAGGCGTGAAATCTTCCGCTGGGGTGAGCTTGTTGTTAGTGTAGAGCGGTGGCGTGTGGCATCCGACGCAGCCCTCGCTTTGGAAGAGTCTCTGACCGCGTGCGGCTAGCGCATTAAATCGGTTCGGGTTCGGCGGTGGCTGCAGCGAGTAAACGTACAAGGCCAGCGCATACAATTGCTCATCGCTGTACCGGCCTCCGACAAATGGACTGGCAGGATCAGGAAGTTTGTTGAAATCCGGCCCCCCGAGAGAAATAAATCCGTCAAAGCTAGCCAGAAAATCAGCACCCTGATTCAAAGCTGCGTACCTCATCAGATCAACCGCAGACCTATGCTGCTGGAGACCCGTACGATCAAGATAGGTGCGGTCCTTGACTCCAATAAGGTCCGGTACCTGGACTGGGTACATCAGGCTCGCGCGATGTCTGGCGTTTATGCCTGGGGCCATTGAATCTTGGATTTTCTTGATAACCTGATCCGGGGGCGACGCAAGCTGTTGATCCAGAGGATCCGGTTTCAGCCACGGGACAGCATAGAGAAGCCGCGTCAACATACGGGACTCCATTGTGCCCGAATTGAGCTTGCGATTGACCGATCTGTCAAGGGAGAAGTTCCCCTGAGCTCCTCTGATGATCGTTCCCTCAAGCGTCAGTCGCGTGTGGCACATAGCGCATGAGAATGCCCCCAACTCGACCTTGCCCTTTTCACGAATCACATAAGTGAAGAAAGGAGCGATTCCTTGGTGGGTTACAGGCACTGCCCCCTCTTCGAACCATTGCTTGTTTCTGATATCGCTTAGGCTGATCAACCCATCGCCCACGATTATCGGGGCGTCAAAGACGAATTTACCAGACTTGATCCAATCAGCATCGCTCTGAAGCGGAGGGTGCCTTTGTCTGTCGTCCCAGAGCACCACCGGCGGTTGCTTCTTCAACCACTCCCAATAACCGACAGGTTCTTTGCCCGGTGCGTAGACAGGGTATTGCTTGTAAATCGTCCGAACGGGAATCTTGTAGTAATATTCTGCGGAAACATGCTTGGGCGATGCGGCCGGATTTGCGAGCGGAATTTCCAAAGTCTTCATTGCGGTGTCATCCCATGTCTTGGGTATATCCATCTTTGAGGGCCTTAATCTCTGCCCTGGCATCACCACCAACCACAATGAGGCGAGGCAAAGAAGACGACAGACGAGACGATTGGTGCTCTTGACCATAGAGATCCTCTCCTGAATCGATATCTAGCGAGGATGGAGCGTGGTGCTAATAGATACCGACAAGGAGACTTTACAAGGAAGCTGGCAAGCTGCCTAGAATAAATGCGACAATCGCACAGATTAGTGCAGCCGACTCCGGTACACGTGTTCGCTATTCCGTTTTGGCCATCAGAGACGTTGACATTCTTGATGCGTCGCAATCCGAAGCTCCAATCAGCTTCTCAAGAACAGTCACACAAAACGCCGGTATCGGAAAGGGATTCAAAGCGGGCTGCTGGATAAAGCTATCGTTATTTGGCTGGCGTTTGTCCATCTCCATCCCCTGGCTTCGGTCGAGCCACGCACGACTCGGAGAAAGCCGAGCTCCTTTTCCATGCAGAAGCCTGATCCGCGGAAATGCCGCTCAAGGCATCCAACTTGACGAGAAGTCGGCATCGCGCCAAGTGACACCTAGATGGCACTGCAGCTCCTTCACACATCGCGTCGCGTTGCCACCGTTTGGCTAAGCACCTTGTCCTCGCTTATATTTCTCTCGCCAGTATTTGATCGCCACATAAATCAGCGTCACCAGCGGCACAAGCGACTCCACGTGGGGAGCGCCTGCATCGTCCGAGCCGCTCAATGCCGTAACCTTCGTAGGCTGCTGCGTGCTGCTGTGCGTATGCAGCGGCAGATGGCTTTCGAGATCCTTGAAAAGATCCATCGTCTTTTTAGCGGTTTGAACCGGGGTGAGCATTCCATTACGTCTCAAAAGATCCCGCACCAACTCCGCCAGGGCTTCTGCGTCGGCGCTTAGCGCAGTCACATCACCAGATTTCTGCTCGGCGGCTTGTTTCGCAGACCATCGGTGCTCCGGCGGAACTTTCTTAATGTTGTTGAGCTGCATTTGGGCCAAATGGCTGCCGCTCCTCAGATCCCGCAAGATCAATTGCAGTTGCTCAGCAATCTTCTCGAGTTGCGCGGCCTGCCTGTCGGCCTTCTCGTCGCTATCGGGCCGACCGCTGGAAAACACAGGCATCTGCATCAACTGAATGCGGATCCTCGCTAATTGTCCCCGCATTACGTTTATGTCCGCCATATGATGCCTCCATACTCGAATAGTCTAGCCAAACGGCACAGCGAGCAAAGTCGGCCTGCCGACTGCACAACACATGAGCTATTCGCATAGTGACCGCTACCTCAGTGCATCGACGGCCCTAGAGTCTAGAAACCCATCGTTTCTGGTGTTCCATCTGGAGGCAAGCACGCGAGCAATGCTGTCAGTTTTCGGCCATCGTGGCGTGCGGACCGCACTCCCTCAGTCAACGACATTCGCGTTTCCCGTCAACTTGGCACCTGGTTCGGTGCCATAGATCTACACTTTGCGACTACACGCGGTCTATTTACACTTTGGGCGTGATGGCAAGCGGATCGGCTGCGGCTACCGGGTTCTGTTAAGGGAGCGGGAAAGACAAACCAAGCAACTGCCCGACGTCTGTGGCCGGTTGTTCAGGCCTGCAAAATTTGAAGGCCGACTACTCTACGCGGCGGAGCCACGCCCTTCCCATTTCAGGCTGCGTCTTGCTTTACCCCTGCCCGGCACATTTTGTCGGCTACCGCGCTGTCTCGCACTGTTTCAATAAAGCAGCTCCGATCAGTGCCGGGCCTTGGGGCTCGTCTAAGGCGAGCTTCCCTGTCGAAAGCATTGCGAAGCACTCCCCTAGCGTTAGCCTTTCTTCACGACTCTGAAAGTCCACAGAAGTGAGGTCCTTCACGAGCCGGAAGAATACGGCACCGTAGACGACCCTGCATAGGTCGCGCAATGCAGCAAACAGCAGTTTTTGACTTCTATCCGGTGGCGCTTGCTGTTGCAGTTCAAGCAGTCCCAAAGCGGCTGCTTCCGAGAACGCGGCTCCAAAGGATATGCCCGAAACCCTAACGGACACTGCCGCCTGGGCAACTTCGTCGACGTAAACAAGCGGCGGAGCGATTCCATTCTCAGAAGCGACCTCCTGCATTAGGATCACCTTCTTCCAGGAACCAGGATCCTCGCCGTGAATCCGCCAGGATGTACTCGCCGCTTTCCGTACTAACGGCGTAAACGTTTGCGGTTAAGCTTCAGAAGTTCTGCAAAAGGAGGTGGGTCAAACTAAGCCTTTTCACATTCACTTGGCGGTGAAGAAAGGAAAGGACGAAGATGACCTGGAAGCAGGATAGCGCAAAAGTGCGCCGGTGGAGCGAAGAGTTCCGAAAAGCGTTGAGCGAGGATCGGGATCTGCTGAAGACGATCGTGGAAGAGACGCTGCAGCAAGTGCTGGAAGGCGAGATGGAAGAAGCTCTGCAGGCCGGCAAAAGCGAGCGGACCGAGACTCGATTAGGCTATCGAGCCGGCTACTACCATCGAACGCTGGTGACCCGAGTGGGCAAAGTGGAGTTGCGGGTGCCGCAGGATCGACAGGGACGCTTTCGCACGGAGGTCTTCGAACGCTACCAGCGGAGCGAGAAGGCACTGGTGGCGGCGATGCTCGAGATGTATGTGCAAGGCGTATCCACACGGAAAGTCAAAGCCATCACGGAAGAGCTGTGCGGACACGAGTTCAGTTCGGCGACCATCAGCCGGATCGTCGGGCAACTGGATGCAGAGTTGGAGAAGTTCGCCAAGCGGCGCCTGGAAGAACCGTATCCGTACCTGGTCTTAGACGCCCGTTACGAAAAGGTGCGGGAAGACGGAGCCGTGCGGAGCCAGGCCGTGCTGGTGGCCATCGGGATCAACTGGGAAGGTAAGCGCAGCGTGCTCGCGGTGGAGCTGGCCAGTCGGGAAAGCCTCTCCAGTTGGCGCGAGCTGCTGACGGGCTTGCGAGGGCGCTCGTTACACGGAGTCGAGTTCGTGGTCAGCGACGACCATGCGGGTCTTCGAAAAGCGATTCAAGAGACGTTGCCCGAAGCGGTTTGGCAGCGCTGTTATGTTCATTTCCTGCGGAACGCGCTGGACTATCTGCCGCGCAAAGCCGACGATGACTGCCTGCAAGAGTTGCGCTGGATCTACGATCGGCGTGATGCCCAGGAAGCACGGCGGGATCTGGCGGCGTGGCTCACGAAGTGGGGCAGGCGCTACGGCAAACTTTGTGGCTGGGTGGAAGAGAACATCGAAGAGACTCTGAGCTTTTATCGATTGCCGCGCCAGCATCACAAGAACATGAAGTCCACCAACATGCTGGAACGGCTCATGGAGGAGATCAAGCGCCGGACGTTAGTGGTCCGCATCTTTCCGAATGCGGCCGCCTGTTTGCGCCTGGTGCGAGCCCTGGCCGTGGAGATTGACGAAAACTGGATCGAGGCCATGCAGTATCTCAACATGGAACCGCTTGCCGAGCAGAAAAAGGAAGCCCTCCGAAACCTCGGCGATGCTGCCTAGAAAGTTCGAATAGCAAACCGTGAAGGCCGGTTTACCCATTTTCTTTTTGCAGAACTTGACAAGCACAACTACGTTTGCTCCCGATTGCCCCATCGTGACTGGAACAGCATCGCGCGTTTTTCCGAATCGAGTGCGGGAAAGAACCGTTGGGGCTCGTTCGGAATCATCGAGCCAGTATAGCCGCTGAAAGCAATTGGTGAAAAAGAGTTTCATTGGGCTTAACGTTTCGGGGAACAAGGCCCAATCTTCAGCAATCCCGGCGCGCGCGTCAAGGCGATTAGCGCTCCTCAACCAGACAGGAAAGGGACGGCGGGCTGAGGTTGCTTCCCAAGCTCCCGATGGGCTGCGATAAGCAAATGGCTGATCTGTACGCGGCCGATTGGTCCGACGTGGGCGACTACACGTTACGTTGGACTAGCCCTAGCGGAGCAACCAGTGTCCTACGTCGGTACCAGCTGCACTGTTGCCAGCAATCATCCGGATGGGCGGCAGGGTGAAGAAAAAAAGCAAGAGACTCCAGAGATAGGCTCGATGAATACGGTGAAGCGTGAGCAAGTCGTAAAGCGGGCCAGCGAGAACAAAAAGGAAAACCAGAACGTTAACCAGTGCAACCAGGTGTCCTCCTACTGGCAATCTTGCGAACGCAGAGGGCATCAGCGGGCACACCGTTGCCATCAGCATTAACCTTTGATGAACCTGCCGATTACGCCGGAAGTAGAAGCCTGCCGAAACAAAAATCGCGAAGAGCAGAATATCCACCATCGAAAAGAACAAATCGCCCTCGGGATTATGAGTAAAGGGATTTTGGCGAAAGTGAACGTACTTGGATGCCGAGTACACAACAGCTGTGCCTACCAGAACCATGGCTGATGCGAGCACCGCCCCCGCGTAGCCGAGGCGACGATGGAGGAATATCCGCCGATCTGCGATCAAAGCAGTTTGAGCTACGAAGTAAATCATCCAGGCGGTGAACACAGTTCCGTGGATCTGGAACAGAAGTGACAGCTCGTGGCTTGCGAAATACGTTCTCAGATAATAGGTCCGTGAAAAGCCGAGCGAAGACCCCAACAGCGCAGGCGATGGACATAGCGAGGAAAAAACGATTGTCGCGAGTCGGGTTGGGATATGCTTCCGTCGCGGTGCGGCGTCGGCAGTAACTTGTATGGTGCTCATCGTCATCCGTCCTTAGCGCCACAGTACAGATACAATCTTCAATGCGTCTTGGTGGGCCCGCTCAGCGATTTCTCATTTTTTTATTAGGGCTTCTATCTAATTGACACGGCAACCTTTGTTCAAATTCGGCCCTTATACGCTGGACCCCGTGACGATGAGCTTACGGCGAGGTGAAGAGTTGGTGCGCCTGGCCCCGAAGGCGTTTGATACTCTCGCCGTCCTTGTCCAGCAGCGGGGCGAAGTTGTCACTAAGCAGCAGCTTATGGATGCGGTTTGGCCCGGGACCTATGTGGAAGAAAGCAATCTGGCGCAGAATGTCTTTCTGCTGCGAAAAAAGCTGGGCCAAGCGCCTGATGGCGGTGAGTATATAGAGACGCTCTCGAAGCGCGGATACCGGATCAATGTTCCGGTTCAAGAGATCGAACTGCCTGCGGAGAAGTTGCCAGGGGACCAACCGCGATGCGGGTGAGGCTACGCCGGAGGCGGCGCGAAACAGAAGACGGGAACGTATCGCGGACTGTTGGCCGGAGCGTCGGTGCTGGCTGCGATGGCAATCCTTGCTTTCGTTGCCCGGTATTTCCAGCCTTACCCGGCAAATGTTCCCGTGGTGGGCGACTTCGTTCAGATCACTCACGACACCAAGGACAAGCGAGGGAGGACCGGGAGTCTTGGCGGCCCGGACGCTGCGCTGCTTACGGATGGTAGCCGGCTGTACTTTACATCCGGCACGTCTACTTCTCCGAGCATCTGGCAAGTCTCAGCAACGGGCGGCGAGCCGGTCCAGGTGCCAGTTCCGTTTCCATTCCCGCAACTGCTCGATTTCTCAATTGCGCGGTCAGAACTGCTGATGGCTGGTTCGATGGATGACGTCACACTACGCCCCTCTGGTCGGCGCCCGTGCCCGCGGGAGTGCCGCACCGTTTGGGCAATGTTACCGCTCGCGATGGCTCGTGGTCGCCGGACGGAAACCAGATTGCATTTACGCGAGGGACCGCGCTTTACGTATCGAATGAGCGCGGAACCGACATCCGAAAGCTGGCCGATCTGCCGGGCATTGGATGGCGGCCGCGCTGGTCTCCCGACGGCAGGCTGTTGCGGCTGACGGTCGCCAATGTCGAAACTAACACACAGTACCTGTGGGAAGTTTCGGTCGACGGCAGTCGCAGTAAACCTCTGCTTCCGGGCTGGAACAACCCGCCGTCTGAATGCTGTGGCGTCTGGAGTCCTGACGGGAACTGGTTCGTCTTCCAAGCAACTCGCGGGGGAAAGACCGACATATGGTCTCTCGGCGACGCGAGGTCGTCAGGATTTCTTAGAAAGCCTGTTCCCGCTCCGGTGCAGATCAGCCACGGACAGATCAACTCTCTCGCCCCTGTCTTTAGCCCGGACGGAAAGAAGCTATTCATCATCGGCCAGCAGTTGCGTGGTGAATTGCAGCATTTCGACAGCGAATCCGGTGAATTTGTACCTTATCTCAACGGCATGTCGGCCGATTTTGCGGAGTTTTCGCGAGACGGCGAATGGCTTCTCTACGTGGCGTTCCCCGAAGGAACGTTATGGCGCAGCAGGGCAGATGGAAGCGACCGCTTGCAGTTGACCTACGCTCCCATGCAGGTGCTGGTGCCGCATTGGTCTCCGGACGGGAAGCAGATTCTGTTTCATGGTCTGGGAGGCGGGCGCGATGAAGTCTATACCATCCCGGCGGACGGTGGCGAACCTTTGCCGGTCGTGAAGGATTCCGGTAAGCAGGTCATGAACGAAACCTGGTCGCCGGACGGAAACTCCATCGCCTACAGCGACTATCCGTTCTTCGGTGAGGATCCGTCGAAGGTGAAGGTTCACATTTTAGATCTGAAAACGAAACACATCACCGATGTAGCAGGTTCGGAGGGCGATTTTGCTCCGGCGTGGTCGCCGGATGGGCGCTATCTGGTTGCGTCGTCGGTGAGAGGTTCTCGTATTCTGCTGTTCGACTTCCAAACTCAGCAATGGTCGGATGTGGCCTGGGTTGGGATCTTAAGAAGTGGTCGAGAGACAGCAAGCATGTGTTTTTCATGCGGCATGGCGACGTCCGGCCATCATGAAGCTGCGTTTGAGCGATCGAAAGACGGAGGAAGCAGCGCCATTGAAAGGTTTAGATCAGACCGGCAGGTTGCCCGGCTTGGAGTTTTCGCTGGACTTGAACGGCGCACCGATGCTGCTAAAAGATACCGGAACGCAAGAGATCTATTCGATCGATTGGGAGAAGCGGTAGCCTGTAGTTCGTTGACCTAAATCGAGTACTCAGGTTACTTGCGAATAAACGGCCACGTGGAGATCTAAGCTTTCGCGCCTAGGCCGGACCTGGGAAGCATGGTCAGAAATATTCCGACCTTGCGCGAACCTGACACTTAACTCCTGACTTACGCCGTAAATCTACGCTGTGCGACTACCGGCGGCTTATCGACCTTAAATCATCCGGCCGGCCGGATGACCACACGCTTATGGCACCG
>CAVXKV010000004.1:0-748429 GCA_963762455.1 Terriglobia bacterium | reverse complement strand
AGCAGCAGGGCCGCAGCCCCGAAGAACGACACCACGACTGACTGCATTGTTTCGCGGTTGATGGATGCCGGTAGAAGCGTGCTCAAAGGCCGAGGTGACGACATGGACTGCTGTGAGTCCACGCTCGCTACCGCATGGCGGATTTGCCTGGCGACCGTTTCTAAGGGCAGATTGGACCGGATGGCCCATCGCATGGCAATCGTCGGTGGCCACGCGCTTTGGTAGGAGACATAGATGTGCCCGGGCGAGGCTTCATTCAGCTTCTCTTTTACATCCCCAACAACTCCCGTGACACGGAAATCTGTGCGGGCATCACCCAGATTCAGGATGTGGCCGATCGGATTCTGGTGTGGCCAAATTCTGCGGGCGACGGTCTCGCTAATCAGAACCGGTGCGACTTTAGCATCCGGATCAATCCGGTCAACGAGGCCGTGGCCAGCCTTGAGCGGGATACCGAGAGTACTCAGAAAGCCGGGACTGATGAAGCGTAGTTGGTAGTCATAGGTCTTTATGTCTTCCGAAAGAGAGACATTCGACAAATTGCGATGGTCCGGAGTCGCTATCGTGTCATAACCGTTGCCGCTCAGTGGAAGATCGGAAGTAAACCCGGCCTTCTCAATACCGGCTATCGCTTCGATCGCCCCTAGAAGACGCGTTTGATATTGGCTCCTCGCCTTGTCATCTCCATATCTGGCGGGAGGTGCATAGATTTCGAAATACGTCACCTTATTTGCATCGAACCCGGGATTGACCTGCAGCAGGGCGCCCGTGTGTTGGAGAAAGATCGCCGCAACAGTCAGGAGGGCGAACGACAACGCAATTTCACTCACTACGAACGTGCGCAATAGCCGCACACTGCCCCGGCTGGCCGATGACCGAACACCGCTGGTCAATACTTGGTTTGGCGACGTTCGAAGCGCTTGCCACAAGGGTGCGAGACTGAACAGAATGCCGCACACTCCAGCAACAGCAATTGCAAAACAAAGCACACGCCAATCGACTCTTACCTGATCGGCGCGAGGTATGCGCGTTCCCGCTAGCAACAGCACCGTCCGAATCAATCCTAGGCTGAAAGCGAGGCCGATGGCCGCTCCAGCCAACGAAACTAAAACACCCTCGGCGATATATTGGGCTGCCAATTGCCACGCTGTCGCACCTAAAGCAACACGCATGGCGGTCTCCCTGACTCGTGCAACCGACCGAGCCAATAGCAGGCTTGCGACATTCCCGCACGCGATAAGCAGCAAGGCGGCGGCCCCCGCAAGTAGCAGGAGCAAACTGGGCCGGACGTACTCGACCGCCCTCGACAACAGCGATTGAATTGCCACCGTATGATTCTTTTCCGAATCGGAATGTTCGCGCTCCAGTTCGGAAGCAATGCGAGTCAGGTCTCCAGCTGCTTGAGCGTCAGTCACGCCCGGCTTCTTCTTGGCAAACGCGTTCATGTACAAGCTGTCGCGCGAAGCACGCTCCTCCGGCCTGGGATCTAAGGGGACCCAAATGTCGATGTGTTCCCAGTCAAGCGGAAATACGAACCAGGCTGGCGCGACTCCGACAACCGTATAAGCGACCGCGTTGATGGTCAGAGATTTGCCGACTATTGCCGGATCGGAGCCGATTCGTCTCCATAACGATTCAGAGATCACCGCGTGATGGAGATCGGCCGGAGCTGCATCGAACCAGGAGCCCATCTTTAGCGGCACTCGTAAGGAGCGCAGGAACGCGGGCGAAACCTCTACCCCAGGCACATAGGTAGCGCGAGATCCGGCTACGACATTATAGTGTCTGTACGCGACACAGCCGAAGGCCTCGAGTGTCCGTGCTCGGGCAGCGAAGTCGGCGCAGTTCGGGTAGGACCAGGCTGAGATGGCCCCCGGCAAACCCCGCCACGTGGCGAGGACGGACAAGTAGCGCTGGGGATTAGCGAAAGGCAGCGGATCCAGTAACACCGCTTGTACAACCGTGTAAATGGCCGTTGTTGAGCCGATTCCTAATGCCAGCCCTACGATGGCGAGCAGACCCGTTCCCTTCGCGCTTTTCCACGAACGCCAGGCGTGAATCGTTGAAGTGAGCAATCTCACTACCGCATGGTACAGCCTAGGGAGGTCTTGCTGATATACCGCTAGATTGTCGAATCTCGACAACAGGCGGTTTGCGAACAATCACAAAAACTCTACCGGGGCGGGGGGCAGCCGAACACTGCCGAACGGCTTAACTCAGTCAATGCTTAGCTCTGGAACAGGCAATTGGCAACGTTCGAGCGATGATCGCAGACCAAGCTCCGCCAGTTGCACTCCCTTTGCTGCTTCGAGGAAGTCGTGCGGGAATGGCCCATCTTCGAGAACGTGCTTCAGAAAGAGTTCCCATTGAAACTTGAACGCGTTCTCGTATTCTCGTCCGTCGTCGATCTTTTCCCAGTTCTCGAAATAGTTGATCGGCACAGGGAGATCGGGATTCCAGACAGCGCGCGGCGTTTTGCTTTTCGGTTGAATGCGGCAATCGCGTAAGCCGGCAATGGCGCTCCCATTTGTCCCGTCGACTTGCAATGTAAACAGGTCATCGCGATAGACCCGTACACTCCACGATGAATTAATCTGCGCCGCTATGTCGTTGTCCAGCTCGAAAAACGCGTACACGGAATCGTCGGCCGTCGAATCATACCAATCGCCCTGTTCATTCACCCGGCGTGGAATATGAGTCGCGCAATGGGCCCAAACACTGCGAACCGTTCCGAACAGGTTCCCGAACACATATTGCCAGTGCGCAAACATATCGAGCGTGATTCCGCCGCCATCTTCTTTCCGGTAATTCCAGGAGGGCCGCTGCGCCGGAACCGTATCTCCTTCGAACACCCAATACCCGAACTCGCCTCTGACGGAGAGAATCTTGCCAAAGAAATCGCCGTCGATCAGCCTTTTCAGCTTCAGAAGTCCCGGCAAAAAGAGCTTATCCTGTACGATTCCGGTCTTTACGTCTTTCGATCGAGCCATCCGCGCGAGTTCGAGAGTATCGGTCAGATTCGATGCCAGCGGCTTTTCGCAGTACACATGCTTTCCTGCATTCAGAGCAGCGATCACGCTCTCGGCCCGGAGCGAAGTTGTTTGAGCGTCGAAGTAGATCTGGTTGTGCGGATCGGTTAGGCACCCATTGAGATCGGTAGACCACCTGTTGACACCGCACTCTCGCGCTAAGCCTCGGAGTTTCTCTTCGTTGCGGCCCACCAGGATCGGATCGGGCAGCACGCGGGAGCCATCCCTAAGCTCGATCCCTCCGCCATCCCGAATGGCAACGATCGAGCGCTTCAGGTGCTGGTTGGTGCCCATGCGTCCGGTGACGCCGTTCATGATGATTCCAATCGAATGCGGCTGCATCTTCTACAGATTCAGTTTCTGGAGATTCTGCAGGAACGTGGAGGGCGTCAAAATGCCATCCGGTAAGGTGATTGGGTCCACTTTTCCGTGCGCGCCATAGAGCACGTAAAAGGGAATGCCGCTGCGTCCATACTGGCTTAGCGATTCCGTAATCATCGGATCGTAAGACGTCCAGTCTGCCCGAAGCAGTGCAACATCCGACCGGTTCAGGCGGTGCTGCACCTCTGGTGAGTGAAAAACGACGCGATCGTTCACTTGACATGTCAGACACCAGGCGGCCGTATAGTCGATCAAAACCGGTTTGCCGGAGGCGCGGTAATCTGCCAGCTTTTGGGGAGTGAACGCCTCCCACTTTAGGCCGCCTGCCGACGCGCCCAGCGGAACCGCCTGGACGGGAACCACAGTCGCGGCGGAGGCGATAGCAATCGCAACACCCACCACGAAAGCTGCTGTGCGGACCCCCGTGCTCTGCGGCCAGCGTCCTGCGACCCACGCTGCAATGGACACGGCTAATAGCGCCATCAAAAGAACCGCCAGCTGGTTCATCCCGACCTGCTGGCCGATCACCCAGAGCAGCCAAACCACCGTCGCGAAAACCGGAAACGCCATCAGCTGTTTCAAGGTTTCCATCCACGCTCCCGGTTTTGGCAAGAGGCGGCTCAGCTGCGGAAACACGGACAACACGAGAAACGGAGAAGCCAAGCCCGAGAGCCATCACCGTGAACACCAGAACGCAAACCGCAGGGGCCTGACTGAGCGCGAAACCGACCGCGACTCCCATAAACGGAGCCGTGCAGGGAGTGGCCACGACCGTCGCCAGCACGCCTGTAAAAAACGAACCCGAATACTTACCGCCTTGGGTCAGGCCGCTGCCGAGGTTCATAACCGACCCGCCGATCTCAAAAACGCCAATCAAGCTAAGTCCCAACGCGAACAAAAGGAAGATCAAAAAAGCCACGAACCCAGGTGACTGCAGTTGAAAGCCCCACCCGAGGCTGCGTCCCGCGGCCCGCAATCCGAGTAGCACAGCGACTAAAATCCAAAACGAAGCCAGCACGCCGAACGTGTAAACAGCGGCGCTCGCCCGGATCGCAGTTCGTTCTCCGCCCGAGTGCTCGAGCAGGCTCAGCACTTTGATCGACAGGACAGGAAAAACGCACGGCATCAGGTTCAGAATCAAACCGCCCCCAAACGCCAGCAGCAGAATCGTGAAGAGGCCCTGCGTAGGCGGCGCGGTCGGTGCCTGCGAAAGCCCGCTCGAAAAGTCGTACGCTTTCTTATCTACATAAAGCAGCCCCTCTAGCCTGGATCGGTCCGACTTCGCCCCTGCTTTTTTAAGGATCAAACCCGCCCGAGTCTTTTTCTGAGCGGCGGCATTCTCGATCTGATTTGGATGTGCCGGAATGAAGTCAATAGAAGCCGTCGACGGCGCCCCGCTTACCGACAACGTAATCTCGGAAGCGGACTGCTGAGCCGACGCCTTCCACCCCGACGGAAGTGCTTGCGGTTTCGCTTGATTCGCTTCGGAAAAAAGTTTTTCGTTCGCTGTGACTGGCTGTGCCGGACCCCGGCTAACCGGAAGAGTCAAAGAGAGACTAGCTTTCCCGGGCATACAGGTTTCCCGGCAAATCAAAACGCGCAAGTTCGCCTGCAGTGCCTGGGGGAGTTCGTTTCGCAAATTTGCCCCTGCCTGCAAAGTGATTGGCAGCAGAACGTTCCCCTCATACCCGTAATCGAGCAGCGGCCCGACTGGCAACCGCTTGGGAGCCGGCCACTCGATCTCGCCCGGTGTGAGTTCGTTTGGTAATTTCCAGGTTATTCGCGGCGGCTGCCCGGAATCGCCCGGATTCTTCCAATAGATGTGCCACCCCGGCTCCAGCTGAAAATACAACCCGACCTGAAAATTCGAGCCCGGCTGAATGGAGCCGACCGACGAAATCAGCTCAACAGTGCCGTGGGGAATCTTGGCCGGTTCGGCTTGTAACAAGCTGGGCAACATTCCCAAAAGGCAAGCGCATAACCGGACAAGCTTCGACATAGGATACTTTTATTCTCGTATGAAAGGCGTGAGTTAAAATTTAGACCGACCAATGAAGACCATAATCAGCTGTGCTGTCCTGATAAGCGGCATCTGTGCCCTGAGTCTGGCGAGCTTATCGCAGGAGAAGCAAAAGCTTCCCGGCCAAGACTGGATTTCGCTGTTCAATGGCAAGGACCTTTCGGGATGGGAGAAGGTCGGCCAGGAGAGCTGGACGGTCGAGGACGGTGTCATTCACGGGAAGGGATTGACAAAAGACTACGGCTATCTTCAGACGGACAAGCCCTACAAAGATTTTCAGCTGGCGCTCCGGTTCAAGTGCGTGGGCGATGGCAATAGCGGTGTGTTCTTTCACTCCGCGTTCAAGCCCGGAACCGCCGACGTCACCCAAGGAATGCAGTTTGAGGTCGATTGCACGATGATGCACCACACCGGCGGCGTTTACGCCGAAGACGGGCGTCAGTGGGTGGTCTGGCCCGCTCCGGAAAACGAGAGCGTCGTGCGCATGGGCGAGTGGAACGAGTATCTAGTCGAAGTAGTCGGCAATCGGTACAAGTCCCGGCTGAACGGTATCCAAATGGTCGATTTCACCGATCCAAAACCGAGCTCCTTCGATGGTACGATTGCGCTCCAGCTTCACGCAGGGGGCCGGGGAAATATGGAATTCAAAGACATCTGGCTGCGGGATCTCTCGCATCGTTGAGAGTTCAGCCGCAGAGTTTGCAGCTTGGTGCGGATGAGAGGACTTGAACCTCCACGAAGTTTCCCCCACTAGAACCTGAATCTAGCGCGTCTGCCAATTCCGCCACATCCGCATGATGGGTGGGACGTTTTCCATTGTAATGCACGGACTTCTCCCGCCGGCAACGCAGCTTCGCCGCACACAGCTAAAATAGAAACTATGCCCGCTCTTTCAACACCGATCGGTAAGGAAGTGCCACTTCGATCTCCGTGGCTCGTCGTTGTTCTTGCCTGGCTCATTCCTGGTCTGGGACATTTTCTGTTGGGGCGTAAAGGCCGTGGCGCGATTGTTTTTTTCTGCGTCGTCGTTTCGTTTCTGGTAGGCGTTCTTCTTTACGGCCCAATGTTTCAGCCCACCACAACCGGTGACGTCCTTACGCGCCTCATCCAAAGTGCGGGGTTCGTTGGCGATATCGCCGTGGGCTTACTCTACTTCGTTGCTGTGGGCGCTGGTTACTGGCCGCCCGACCAGGCGGCCCACACCGCGGATTACGGCTCCAAGTTTCTGGTTACGGCCGGCTTGCTGAACATTCTCGCTATGGTCGACGCGTACGAGATTGCTACTCGTCAGAAAGAGTAAAATCTGTGCCTAAGCTCAATTTAGATCACTTCGAAGTCTCCGTTTTATTCGCTCTTTTGTCGAGCATTGTGCTCGGGCTGATTACAAAGCGCAGCGACAACGAGCGTTTCCGTTACGGACTTCAGTGTTTCGGCTGGTTTATGGCCGCTCTGTTCGGCATCGGCTGGTTCATGCGCATTCTGCATGGCTGAAAACTCGATGAAGACCTTCTACATTGAAACCTTCGGCTGCCAGATGAACGCCCACGACTCCGAGAAGGTTGTGGGGACGCTTCTGAAGACCGGCTACACACAGGTCTCGGAACCGGCGGAAGCCGAGCTCGTTCTTTACAACACTTGCAGCATCAGGGACAAGGCCGAGCAGAAGGTTTTTCACCGGCTCCAAACGTTTAAGCGCGAAGCAGGGAAGGGGAAAATCTTCGGCGTTCTCGGGTGTGTCGCCCAGCAGGAAGGCGAACGCATTTTCGAGCGCGCTCCGCACGTGAGCCTGGTCGCCGGTTCGGCCAGCTACACGAAATTGCCTGAGCTTTTGGTCCAACTCGAAGCGGGTAACCGCCGTGTTACCGGTTTGAGCCTCGACACCACCGAGACCTTCGACACTCCGTTTACCCGCCGCGACAATCCGCATCGCGCGTACATCACCATTATCGAAGGCTGCGACAAGTCTTGCGCCTATTGCGTCGTGCCGTTTACGCGAGGCCCCGAACGAAGCCGTACCAGCGAAAGCGTGATGCAGGAAACGAGATCGCTCGCCGAACTGGGCTATTCGGAGGTGCAACTGCTCGGTCAAAACGTAAACAGCTATCGAGATCCTTCACCCACCGGCTGGGATTTCGCCCAGTTGCTCGCTGCGGCGGGACGGGTGCAGGGCATGCGTCGCATCCGTTTCACAACCTCGCATCCCCGTGATTTCGTCAAAGACATCATCGACGCAATAGATGAGAATCCAGTCCTGTGTAACCACGTGCATTTACCCGTACAGTCCGGTTCCTCCGACGTGCTTTCGCGTATGCAGCGCCAATACACACGCGATCAATATATGCAGCGCATCGAGTGGATGAAGAGTGCTCGCCGCGACATTGCGATCACAACGGATATCATCGTCGGGTTTCCTGGTGAAACCGAGGCTGATTTCGCGCAAACGATCCAGCTGGCCGAAGAGGTCCAGTACGATTCGATGTTCATCTTCAAGTACTCCAGGCGCCCGAACACCCCGGCGCTGCAGTATGAGGATCACATACCGGAAGAGGAGAAAACGCGTCGCTTTACGATTCTGACTGAACGGCAGCGCGCGATTCAGATGCGCCGAAATGCGAAATACGTCGGAACAATGGAAGAAGTTCACGTGGAGGGCTACAATCTCGCGACCAACCAATGGATCGGCCGCACGTCTCAGAACAAAACTCTCAATTTCCACGATGCAAGCTTGCCGGCTCCAGAGGAGAATAAAACTCTCGCAGGCCAATATATGAATGTACTGGTGACCCGCGCCAGCCCGCATAGTCTTGCCGGAGAACGTCTGACTGGCGAGCGGCCGACCGGCGCTCGAGTGCCGTCCGTAGCCTAGCGCCTGCTACTTACTGGTTGAGGAACGGAGAAAACTGTGGAAGTAGAAATGAAAATTCGCGGTCTGATGATGGACCCGATGACTAACATGCCGATCGTTGTTCTTAAGGACACCACCGGCGACTCGGTTCTGCCGATTTGGGTGGGCATTTACGAAGCTAACGCCATCGCGCTCGAGATCGAGAAAGTCACGACGCCTCGCCCGATGACGCATGATCTCATAAAAGTTCTTCTGATGGGTCTTGAGACCTCCGTTAAGAAAGTCGTGGTAAGCGAGCTGAAGGACGACACGTTCTACGCCCTGATTTGGCTGGAAAAGGAAGGCAAATTGATGAGCGTGGATTCTCGGCCGAGCGATGCCTTGGCTCTAGCTCTGCGTCACGACTGCCCTATTTTCGTCGATGACAGTGTTCTGCAATCTTCTAAGAATTCTTCGACGGTTTCCGAAAAGGTCAACAACGAAGAGCTTCGCAAATGGCTGGAAAACCTGAACGATGAGGATATGGGCCGCTACAAGATGTAGCGTACGCCGAAACACAAAAAGCCCCGGAAAGCGTACTCTCTCCGGGGCTTTCAAGTTTATATAGGAACTAGCGGCGGCGACCCTTGCGAACGGGTGCCGTGGTCTGCACTCCAGGAATTGCAGGATCCCCGAAGGTGAGCATATAGGGATCTTTCGTGTAGCTGTCCGCGATACCTGAAAAATCCAGCTTCTGACCTACCTTGATTTTGTCGAGCGCCGATGCGGGCAAAGGCTGTGAAAAGGTCAGAGTTGCATCCGGCTTGGTTGGATCTTCAACACCGAGAACAACTTTCGTGGGCCGATCCGGTGGATCGATGGAAATCACCGTACCACTGAAATCCTTTACACCCTGCGCGCCGCCAGGAACTTCGACCTCCTTCATGTTGCTGTTGAAGAACTGCTCGCCTTGATCGCTAGTGAGGCTGGCTTTGATGCTGTACCAGAGCTTAAAGGCTGGATCGGAGTTCATCCGATCTTCCAGCTTTTTGGCATCGGCGTTGGCGAGATCGGTTTGGCTAGTGATCGCCAGCCCGGCTGGTGGCAACGCCTGCGTTTTGGCCTGATCCAAAAGCGGCTGAGATCCGTCCGCGCTGCCGTGATAAGCCAGATACTCTTTGTTGAAATAGTCGAGCAGCTGTTTACGGGTGGCTTCTGGAAGAGCCGGTCCCGGTCCGGTGTACTGACCGGCGCGAGCGTACTCGAAGAGGCCCTCCGGGACCTTTTTCTCATCGATGAGGGTCTTGGCGAGAAGCGCCGAAATGTTCCCCTGGTCTGGATTTGCTTCCAGGCTGGCCTTATACTCGCTCTCGGCTGTGGCGTTATCTTTCTTCGACGCCGCTACCCAGGCGAGGGCGTTATGAGCGATTCCGAGCGCCTGAGTTTTCGCCTTATCGAATGCCGCCTGGTCGACGTTAGCCGGCTTTTTAGAGGGATCGAATGCGGTTGGCGCATTGTCGATCACGGCCTGAGCTCCCGTCTGAACCTGGGTCTGTAGATCGGGCGATGGGCTTGTTCCGCCGGCGGCGGGTCCCCAGAGCGCAACCAGATACGCGGCGCGAAAATCTTTGGGGTCTTTCTTGAGAATGTCGCTGGCCTTGGTCACGACCATTTGGCGGCTGGTCGGGTCACTTTGCGCAACCGCTCCCAGCGTAATGTCCATGAGTTGGTCGCGTATATCGGAGTAGTCGGATTGCGGGTACTTATCTTGCCACTGGTTCAGCAGGTCCAAGCGCGCCTTTGGATCTTGCGTTTGAGTAACCTTCTGATAGAGATCGTATTCGGCACGATCCTTCCAGTTCTTAGTCGCAGCACCAGCGGCCTGCTGTGAGCCGGCCGGTTGCTGCGAGCCCGTAGCCGGTGCTTGCGCGCCAGCTGCGGCGCTCATGCTCGTCATAAGAGCGATAGCGCCTGTTGCGATCATCGTTTTGCTCGGTCTCAAGAAACGTGACTCCACTTTAACCTCCTCAGAGGAATTCTAATCCTTGCCCAAACACACAAGCAGTTATCCCAAGCCATATCTGGGACTGCGTCGGAATGGGTTATAGGTCTTAAGCTTCTCGGACAAGCTCGACCGCCCCAAAATTAACTTTTACATCCCGAGAGAACTTACATGCGCAAAGCCGGAGTATAACGAACTAGCCTTTCACCCGCAACCTCACACTTACACTGTAGATGCCGTTTGTTTGGAACTTGTTCCGCCGCGGCCGTACTCCTGGTCGCGTAGTCCCGTTTGCATGCTATCATCCACGTTTCCATGCGCTATGCGGATCTTGCCGTTATCGCCGCTTACCTGATCTTCATAACGTGGTTCGGAGCTCAATTTAAAGACAAACAAGCTAGCTTAAAAGGCTACTTTCTTGGAAGCCGCGGAGCGCCTTGGTGGGCAATCGCATTTTCCATCGTGTCGGCGGAAACCAGTACTCTCACTGTGATTGGCACGCCGGCTTTGTCCTTCGCCGGCAACTTTGGATTCCTGCAACTCATTCTCGGTTATCTGCTCGGCCGGATCGTCGTCTCGGTTCTATTCCTGCCCCAATACTTTCGCGGCGAGATGTTTACTGCTTATGAGCTGATGCAGCGCCGCTTCGGTGTGCGTATCCGGAGATTTACCGCGGGTACATTTCTGGTCCTTCGCGCTTTAGCCGAAGGAGTTCGCGTTTTCGCCATCTCGATCGTTGTATCGATCGTTTTAGGCACGGGCGAACTCGCTTCTATCCTGGTCATAGTCGGTCTGACACTCTTCTACACGTTCGAGGGCGGTATGACTGCCGTTATCTGGACCGATGTCGTCCAGATGTTTCTTTACATAGCCGGCGCCGTCCTTAGTTTTTTCGTCATCCTTCACTCCATCCCTGGTGGTTGGCCGCAGGTGGTTGCTGTTGCAGGCAGCGCGGGCAAATTTCACGTTTTCGATTTCCGTTTTTCGTTCTCTTCGGCATTTCTCCATCGTTCCTATAGCTTCTGGGCCGGTCTGCTGGGCGGCTGCTTCCTGGTCACAGCAAGCCATGGAACCGAGCAACTGCTGGTTCAACGTTTGCTTTCCGCGCGAGATGAGCGCGACGGACGCCGCGCCCTCTTCGTAAGCTGGGCTGTCGTTTTCTTTCAATTCGCTTTGTTTCTCTTCATTGGAGTTCTGCTCTTCGTCTTTTACCGGAATGCGGGCCGCCCGGCTCCTGCGATTCCTGAACGAATTTACCCTGAGTTCATCTGGAATCACCTTCCGGTCGGCATTGCCGGTCTGGTGATTGCGGCCATTCTCGCGGCGGCGATGTCCAATCTGAGCGCTGCATTGAATGCCCTCGCCTCGACAACCATCATGGACTTTGTTCGCCAGTTGCGGCCGCGGCACCTGGAGAGTTACTACCTTGCACTCGCGCGCTGGGCAACAATCGCTTGGGGATTCATCTTAATTGCCATTGGCCTGGCGGCTCGTCATTGGGGCCGGGTGCTCGAAGCCGGCCTCTCTATCGCATCTGTTCTGTACGGCGCTCTGCTGGGAGTCTTTCTTTTGGGCGTTTTGACCAGGCGTCCTGGCGAATGGGCCGCTATTACCGGAATGTGCGCCGGATTCTTAGCTACTTTTTCTTTGCGTAGTTACGTTGCATATACCTGGTACGTTCTTATCGGCTCTCTCGTGACCTTCTCGGTGGGCTACGCAGCCGGTTTTGTTTTCGCACCATCCCGGGACGGAACGCCGGCCGAGACAGCGGTTGGCTAAGTGAAAGCGTTCCGCTATTTCACAAAAGCCTTTACCCGATTTCATGTCGCGTCATCCAACTAGCGAGACAGAGCCCGAACGGCGTCAACCTTCTCTCGAACGCGTCCTGGGTCTTTGGAGCGCCGTTTCAATCGTCATTGGAACTGTTATTGGTAGCGGCGTATTCCTTGTCCCGTCTTCCATGATTCGCTCGGTGGGCTCGGTCCGCGCGTTATTTGTGGTTTGGATCGTCGCGGGCGTGCTTAGCCTTTTCGGCGCCCTGAGCTACGCCGAGCTTGCGGCAGCCATGCCCGAAGCTGGCGGCGAATACGTTTACCTGAGCGCCGCATACGGGCCTTTCTGGGGTTATCTATACGGCTGGACTCAATTTTGGGTCGCGAAGAGCGGCTCTATCGCGACCTTAGCAGCTGGGTTTTACACCTATCTCACGATTTTTTTCCCGGTCCTCGGCGTCCCTCTTCTCATTTCTCCTTGGCATATCGGTCCGGGGGGCGCTTTGCTCGAGATCCACTACGGCCAATTAATCGCGATCGGCCTCATTATGAGCTTGGCTGGAGTGAACTACCTGGGAGTGCGGGCCGGAGGAAACGTCCAGGTGATGATTACGGTGGTTAAAAATGTCCCTTCTAGCGGCGGTTGTACTTTTCGGCCTGCTCGCAGGCAAAGGCGACTGGAGTCACTTTAGGACGGGTAGTGTCCCGACGGCTGCTGGAATCAGCGGATTTTTCGCGGCTATGGTCAGTGCTCTCTGGGCATACGACGGTTGGAACAACGTCAGTATGGTCTCGTCCGAAATTCGCCAACCGCAACGAAATCTGCCCCGGGCCCTAATTTTCGGTACTCTTGCTGTAATTGCCACTTACATTCTGATAAACGCTGCGTATTTTTACGTGCTAAGCCCACGGCAAGTGGCGGCAAGCCATCGGGTAGCCGCGGATATGATGGGTGCCATCGGAGGTCGGCCCGCAGTTGCCTGCGTCACGATCGCTGTCTTGATTTCGATACTCGCCGCCTTGAACGGCTCCATCCTCACCGGCGCGCGCGTTCCCTACGCCATGGCTCGCGATGGGTTATTTTTCCGTACGGCCGCTGTGGTTCATCCGAGATTCCACACGCCCGGCCACGCCGTAATCCTTCTTTGCCTCTGGTCCTCGGTAGTCGTCCTGAGCGGATGGTTCGACGATCTGTATAATTTCGTGATATTCGGTTCCTGGATTCTCTATTTAATGACGGCTTTATCGGTCGTTGTGCTGCGCGTGAAACAACCAAATTTGCCCAGACCGTACCGGGTGGTTGGGTTTCCACTCGTGCCAGTACTTTTCGTGTTAGTGGCTGTTTTTCTGCTCGGAAGCACCCTTGTAAGCCGGCCGCGGGAATCGCTAATGGGCTTGGGAATGATGGGCTTAGGTATTCCTTTCTATTACTTTTGGAAAAGAAAACAATACCAATCGTTTTCCAAAGAACAAACTAGTATTTCTCCTGCAAGTGAGCGAACAATAAAGTACTAGGACTATAACTCTGGAGAGTTACCCCTGATAGATTGAATTTTGCTCGAATCGACCATAGAATTCATTTAAATCGTGGTTATCGAGAAATACGCGGCGATCGCCTCTGCATACCGGTGTTGCGGGTGACCCGGGGCAGGGCAAAGAAGGGTGACATTATCTTGGACGTTGACAAAATGCTCGCCGAGCTCAGGCTCGAGCGGGAACAAATCGAAGAAGCTATCCTCACGTTGGAACGGCTGGCTAGAGGACGCGGCCGTCGACGGGGGCGTCCGCCATCTTGGCTAAAGGACGCAACCGACATGGTCTCGTCTCTATCCGAGTCTCATAGCACGGATGAAGGACACTCGTCCGTTGAACCGAAAAGGCGCGGTCGGCCTCCTAAGGCTAAGCAGAACGGGCAAGTGTCGGCCGAAGCCTAATTCGGCTCAGACCGGCAATACACGCACCTACAATCGATTTATCGCCCCTGCACCGTTTCGGCGGAGGGGCGATAATCGAAAACCGGTGAGCGGTGCCGGTCGAAAAGCAAGCGTTCCCGAGACTGAGGGCCGTATTTGTAAGCCCGGCACAGAACTGTGCGCGTCAACCAGCGGCAGTCCACGTTGCAGACATACCTCGGACTATCAATACAGCAGAAACGCTTTTCTCCTTTCAACGAAGCTCCCCACTTCCTTTTGCACATTCGCCCAGATACTTCCCGCATCGCTGTTCGTCTTTAGCTCATGAATTGTTTTCGCGTTTGCAATCAAGCCCCGGCACTTATCGAAGTCCAGTTTCCCCGGATAGAGACCCTGCAGCGCAACCGCAACTTCGATTCCCAATCGCGTGCTATCGAACGCTTCGCGATCCGTTATTAGGAATCGCACCCCCTCGATCTGCTTACCGGTAAAGTTCGATTCTACGGGAGTAAAGCGCGTGGGGTAGACGCGCACCCCCGGAATAAAACGCGCATTTAATGCCTTAGCCACGACAACTCCCCCGATCCAGTCGGCTCCGATCTGTTCGAAGGGCGCGTCGGTTCCGCGCCCTACCGAATAGTTCGTATTAGCCTCAAGCATGGCGATGCCCGGATATAGCAATGCCGCATTTAAGCTGCGCATGTTGGGCGAGGGATTTACCCAAGTCAAGCCGGTCGAATCGAGCCAGTCCCCACGCTGCCAGTTGATCATTTTGACCACTCTTAGATCGGCGCCCCAGCCCTGCTCGCGATTTGCCATAGTGGCAATCTCGCCGAATGTCATCCCGTGCCGGATTGGGATATCCAAACAACCCGTGAACGATTCAAACTCAGTGTCGAGCATGGGGCCTTCGACATGCGTTCCGGTAATCGGATTCGGACGATCAAGTAAATAAAACGGCTTCTTTGCCAGGGCGGCTGCCTCGAGCGCATAGAGCATCGTGCACGAATATGTGTAAAACCGCGCGCCTATATCTTGAATGTCAAATACAATGGCATCGCTGCCCTGTAACTGCTCAGCTGTTAATCTCCGGCGATTGGGCCGATAAAGGCTAATCACGGGCAAGCCTGTCTTCTCGTCGCGGCTGTTGCCCACATCCGAGTCCTTGTTCCCGTTAATCCCGTGTTCCGGAGAAAACAGCTTAGTGATTTGCACGCCGGCCGCGAGCATCTGGTCTACATTGCGGCTGCCCTGCTTGTCTACGCCGGTCTGATTGGTGATCAAAGCGATCCGCTTCCCTTTCAGTTCTGCGAACCCCTCTTGCTCGAGCACATCGAGCCCGGTCAGCGTCTGCCCGTTGCGCGCGATAACGCGATGAACCCCCGCTCCGGTGATCGTCTCTGAATAGCCGGTCAGTGCCACCGTGTTCGGGATCTTCAATTCATATCGGGCTGCAACCGCTGTAGCAATCCGCGACCGCAAAGAGCTGAGCGAATTTCCATGCTTCGGATGCACCACGTTGGTCAACACAATGACGAAGGAATTTGTGGTCGGATCCATCCACATGGAGGTCCCTGTGTAGCCTGTGTGTCCGTACGATCCGATCGGGAAGAGCTCGCCCCGATTGCTCGAAAACGCCGAATCCATATCCCAGCCAAGCGCCCGTAGGATCGGCTGGTCGGCGGGACTCGCGGGCTCGGTGAATTTCTTGACCGTCGCCGGGTCGAAAATTCGCACGCTATCCAGTTCGCCCATTCCGAGGATCATGGCCGCATATTTGCCGAGGTCGTCCGCTGTGGTGAACAGCCCGGCATCTCCTGCCACGCCTCCCATGTAACGAGCGGTCGGGTCGTCCACCACGCCGCGCATCGGCTGGCCTGTGTCCTCATTGATCTCCGTCGGGGCAATGCGGGGTCGCAAAGACGCGGGAGGCAAAAACTGCGATTCCTTCATCCCCAGCGGGGTGTAAATCCGGTCCTTAGCAAATTGCGCTACGGTCTGGCCGGATAGACGCCGTACAATCTCCGCCAACAGGTTGTAATTGATATCGCTATAGATAAACCGCGCGCCGGGGGGCGCCACGGGCGTCACTGTTAACGCTCTTTGGATGCCGTTCTCGTATCCGCTCCAGCGCGGCACGAGCACCAGATCAGGAGGCAGTCCCGAAAAGTGCGTCATTAATAGCCGGACAGTGATGTCGCTCTTTCCGCCTTGGAACTCCGGCAGATATTTTGTGACTGGGTCGTCCAGCCGGATCTTTCCTTCCTCGAACAGCTTCATGATCGATGGCGTCGTGGCGACTACCTTGGTTAAAGACGCCGCATCGAAAATCGTGTCGAGCGTCATAGGCTCGCGTGCCGGGACAATTGCTCTCGAACCATATGCTTTTCGATAGACAACGCGGCCGTTGTGGCCGATCGCGAGCACTGCTCCGGGAATCAGCTTGCTTTGCACGGCATCGTTAATGATTGCGTCAATCTCGGGGAACTGCTCTTGCGGGTCGGTTGCCTGTATCCGCTGTGCAGCGATCGATAAACTCGCCAGCAAAAGCCCAATCGGGATCCATTTCATTGTTGAAACAACCAGCCTACCCCGCTGCGCCGAAGCAGCCCTTACTTACTGGGCCAACGAGGACGATCCAAGTGAATCAAATCGTGCGTGCGGGTATAGGTAGGTCCGCCCATTCGTCCCACCGCATTCAGTTTTTCGGGATCCACCTTAAAAAGGCTGCCCGCGGGATCCGCAAGAATATCGCGGCTGATGTGCATAAGAACAATTTCGCCGATAACAAGGCTTCCACCGCCGGGCTTGTCGCTCAATACAATGATCTCTTGGAGCACGCACTCGAGTTGCACTCGGGATTCTTTCACTCGCGGCGCTTTGACTCGGTCGCTCGCCAAAGGTGTCAGCCCGCTAATCTCGAACTCGTCGATCTCCGGCGGATAGTCCGCTGCGGTGGCATTCATTTGGCTAAGAATGTCTTCTGAGACGATATTCACCACGAACTCGCGCGTTTCCTGAATGTTTTGCAGCGTGTCTTTCGGGATGCGTCCGGGACCTCTATGGACCGGACTGAAAACAACGTATGGTGGGTTCGAACTGCACAGAGTGAAGTAGCTGAACGGTGCAAGATTTCTGATCCCGCTTCCGTCTAACGACGAAACGAAAGCAATCGGGCGGGGCACAACCGTTCCTATCAGCAGCTTGTAGATGTCGTTATAGTGGTGCTCTCGAGGGTCGATCCGAATGTCTTTTTCTGGATGCACGTTTGGTGGACGTGCATCCAGCAGACGCCGTTTGCGAATTTCTAGAGAGGAGTTCTGCCGCCCGTAGCAGCGTAGATCTCGCCGGTGACGTAGCGGGCCTCGTTCGAAGCCAAGAAGACAAAAAGGGTAGCCATTTCGACCGGCTGCGCGGCGCGCTCGAAAGATGTCTGCTTGCCGAACTGCTTCACTTTCTCCTCCGGCATGGTAGACGGAATCAACGGGGTCCAAACGGGTCCCGGGGCGACCGCATTTACTCTTACGCCTTGTTTCATTGCAAGTTGCGACAAAGCTTTTGTGTAATTTGCGATAGCCGCCTTCGTAGCGGCGTACGCCAGCAAGTTCGGGCTGGGTTCGAATGCCTGAATAGAGGTCGTGTTCACGATCACTCCGCCCGGCTTCAAATGCTTCAAAGCAGCGCGCGTCAACCAGAACAGTGCGTAGACATTCGTCTTGAACGTGCGATCGAACTCTTCGGTCGATAACTCGTCGATTTTTTCATGGCTCATCTGAAAAGCGGCGACATTGATGAGCAGATCCAGTTTGCCGAACTCCTTCACTGTTCGCGCCACCAGCTCCTCGCAATGCTTTTCGTCCCGGATGTCGCCAGGCATTTTCAGCGCTTTTCGCCCGGCTTTTTCGATCCACTGCGCCGTGTCTGTGCCGTCTTTTTCTTCTTCGGGCAGATAGCTTAAGGCCACATCGGCCCCTTCGCGCCCAAAGGCAATAGCAACGGCCTTCCCGATCCCGCTATCCGCGCCTGTAATGAGCGCAGTTCTTCCCTCGAGACGGCCGGAGCCTCGGTAGGACTCCTCGCCATGATCGGGCTTTACGGCCATCTCTTCCGTCAATCCGGGATGTGGGATCTTTTCCTGCTTGGATTGCGATTCCGGCTTTGTCTCTTGTTGCCTGGGATCCACCGGAGCGGGATCTTGCAGCGTTTTATTAGGCATAGTCAAACCTCGGCTTTATCATCTCGGCATTAGACGCATTGAGTTTACGTACCCAAACTAGGGATAAAACGAGGTTTGGTTAAAGCCGCCGCTGATAGTATCTTTCCGGAGCCAAGCGGTGATTCTTTATCACTACACGAGCAGAGAAGGTTACGCTGCAATCCTCGCCAGCCTGTCGCTAAGGCCTCGTTGAGAGCCCAAAACCCGAAAGACGCGCGGCGTCGAATGGAAACACAATCTGCCGGATATGCCAACCGAGATTTATAGCGAGCTCGATGCTCGGCGCATGGAGGTAAGGAACGTGGAGGTTTTTAGAGGTGGAAAGTTAGGCTACGCCTCAGCCGGCACATCGAAAGAGTCGACGAGGCTCGGAATTGAGGCGCTTCCCTCGTTCCATGAGATCGCGTCCCAGCCCGAATTCCAACCACGCCGACCAAACGCCCGGGAGTTCGAAAGAATGTGGATCTCAGCAACGCAGAAAGGCAGACTCGGATGAAAGTATCTTCGGCCATCAAGTATGTGGAAGGGGACGCGACTAAACCGATGGGCAGCGGACCGCGAGTGATACTTCACATCTGTAACGACGAGCGCAAATGGGGAAAAGGCTTCGTTCTTGCGCTCTCAAAGAGATGGAAACAGCCTGAGCAGCGATATAGGCAAAGTTATCGGGAGTCGCCGAAACCCCTCCTTGGCGATGTTCAGTTCATAAACGTCGAGGGAGACATCACGGTCGCGAACATGATCGCCCAGCATGGGATTCGCAGAGGTCCCCAGGGCAAACCACCTATCCGCTATGAGGCGTTGGAGCGAGCTCTGACGAAGGTGGCCGGCTTTGCAGCGGAGCATGGCGCCAGCATCCATATGCCTCGTATAGGATCCGGTCTAGCCGGAGGGGTCGTGGGAAGAAGTCGAAGAAATTATCCAAACGAACGCTTGTCCGGGACGGCCTCGAAATAACCGTCTACGATTATGACGGGCAAACGGTTTAGCACTGACTAACGAAGGTCCATAGCCTTCAAAACGCCCTCGCTGTTGTTCGTTACCGCGTACTCAACCTCTATCCTTCTCGGGCTCTGCGGCCCGCAGGAAAACTCCGCTGGCCCGCTTCGCAACAGTACATGCTGTGGATCGGGCACTGTCAGGCTGAGCGGTCCTGCCTTTGTATCGATGGAAAGACCAGTCATCCTGCCATCACCGCAGCGCACTTCGCTTAAAGTTCCCTCCGCGCTCCGAATCTGATCTCCGCGCTCGATAAACGGGTTAAAGTGGGCCGTCCCGTGTGGAACTCGCTTGGTCACTAATCTGAGTTTTCCGTCGGCGTCGCGGATCGATTCCTCCGTTAGGTCTGTCTCGGCGAAATAAGCGAGCTGCTCGGCATGAGTACGCTCGGCAGGTGTCGTGGCATTCTTGAGCGCTTCCTCCGCTGCCTGCTTCGCCGGCTCTCTTTGGTCCAGTTCGGTCAGAACGTAAGCGATAGCGCTCCAATACCCGAATGCCCGCTGGCGAGACGGACTGCGCATCGCCCGAAGCTGCAGCAATGCCGCCTGATAATCCCCCGCATTGCTCTCCAACAGTGCCAGCTTGTAACGCGCATCATCGAAATCGGGCCGCAAAGAAACAGCCAACTCTAAAGCGCGCCGGATCTCGTCCCGATTGGAGTTCCGGTCCTCTGCAACGACGGCGTACTCATAACAAAGATTCGCATCTTTAAGACCCTTCTCGATCGCCTCCCGCCACAACTGCTCAGCTCGTACAGTATTACCTTTGCGCAGCGCGATTGTGCCCAGCGCAGCCAATACATTCGTATTTGAAGGCATTCTCCTGGCAAGCCCAAGATAGGAAGCTTCGGCCCGGTCCAGTTCTCCGTCTGCCAGCATCAGATCCGCCAAAACCAGGTCGGCTTCAAGGTCAGACAGCGCAGCTTTTTTGATGTCCAAGTTGGGCGATGCAATTCCGGGAAGCCGAACCGGCGTCGACCGTTGCTGGCCAACCCAAGTCCGGAGATCCCGCGAAACCTCTTCCAAACTCTTCCCGAAAACCCTTATCATCGCCTCCGAAGTTCCAGTTCCCGCGTTCAGTGCTGCCATGAACGCGCGCGAGCGCGGCGCGTAATTTGGAGACGAGAAAAGAAGATCGGTTAAAGCCCAACTCTCGGCATAAAAAATTGCCGTCTCCTCCCGCGACTCGAGAGCCGGAGACCTTGCATCTAGCGAGATCAACTCGGCCAAGGGCAACCATGCATGATGCCGCAAACTTTCCACACGCATCGGCGCTTCTCCTCCGATCTCGCACCCGCGCTCGCTGATCCGCACACTGGAGAAAAACTCCGCCAGTCCTTCATTCAACCAACGAGGCAGTTGCAAATGCCGGGCGTGCAGCATGACATGCGTGTACTCGTGGGCGGCGAGGCTGAAGTCACCAGGTCCCAGCCCGGGGAGCACGATGTAGTCCTGGGTTCCTGTTCCGATGTAGTAAGCGTCGGCGGTCTTGCGCAATTGAAAAGCAGAGTACTCGGCGGGCGACCGAAACCCGATTACTCTGACAGGCGCCCGGTCATCAAGACCGCTAACCTTGGCGAGCAGGTCGTCCCGGGAAAAAAATTCCCTTAATTCTTCAAACCACTTGAGAGCGGAACGTGCGCTCTCAGGTCCTGCCTGCGAGTAAACGTCGAAATGGGCGCTCTTCGCCACACTCCAGGTTGACGCCGCGGAAGACCCGTAAGCGCGGCTGCAAAGCGGCAACAAGACGAGCAGCCGGCTAAGTGCGACCAGCGACTTCACGCCAAAAACATAGCAGATCATGGCCAAGAAACCGAAATAGTAACCGGGTAGCGAACGTTAGATCGAGTAGTGATAGCATCTCTTCACTGTTCATGAAGTACGAACTTTTATCAGAGGAGAGCCTGCCGTGGGATTAAAACTGTCTGTTGCCTTTCTATCGGCGCTGACCATAGCAATGCCTGCCTGGTCACAAAGCGAAGCTGTCAGCGCCCAACTAAGCGGAACCGTACAGGACCAGAATGGCGCCACTGTGCCCGGAGCGAAGGTATCGCTCTCGAATCCGGATGTCGGATTCACTCGCGAGGTCACAACCGCCGACAACGGGCTCTATACATTCACGCTCATCCCTCCCGGCAAATACGAATTGAGAGTCGAAAAGACCGGTTTCAATGCTTTTCTCCAGTCGAACATTGTTTTGGCTGTGGGACAGGCCTCCACCCTTAATGCACAACTTCAGGTCGGAAACGTCAACCAAACCGTGGAGGTTACCGCCGCCGCGCCAGTCCTCAATACCGGAAGTGCGGACATTGGATCTGAGGTGAGCAGCAAACAAGCTGTCGAGTTGCCGCTGAACATACGAAACGTCTATGGCCTGGTATCCCTTGACTCGAGCGTCAATAACAGCCAACAAACGCAAGCGCTCAATCCACCCGGATCGCAGGGCAACGTAGACCAGGACATCGCTTTCTTTAACTTTGGTGGCGGCCGCTTCGGCACCACTGCTTTTCTTCTCGACGGAGCTTGGGACGGTGCCGGCGACTGGGATGGCGTCATCTACGTCCCATCCGTCGATGAACTGCAGGAGTTTCGAATCCAGACGAATACCTTCTCGCCCCAATACGGTCTCAGCATGGGTAACGTCGTCAATGCTGTGACGAAGTCAGGAACGCGCAGTTTCCACGGCGATGCCTTCGAATTCCTTCGTAACAACAACTTGGACGCAAATAACTATTTCAACAACTTAAACGGCCTTCCGCGTCCGCAGTTCAAGCGCAACCAGTTCGGTTTCACAGCGGGTGGTCCCGTCTACATCCCGCATTTCTATAAGCAACGCGAGAAGACCTTTATCTTCGGTACCTACGAAGGCCTTAGGCAGCAGACTCCGACTACCCTCGTTACCACCGTGCCCACCGAGCTGCAACGAGCGGGCAACTTCTCGCAAACATTCAATCAGGACGGCACGCTGGCGACTATCTACGATCCGTTCAGCACGACGCTCGTGAACGGCCAATACGTGCGTACCCCCTTTCCGAACAACACCATTCCAAATACCAGGCTCGATAAGGTGGCGCAGAATTTGATTAACTTCTATCCGGCTCCCAACCGCCCTGGCAACGCTCTTACCGGGGCTAACAACTACGTCGGAACTGCTGGCTTGCCTACTAACAGCGACCAATACACAATCAAGGTCGACGAGAATATCAGCGAGAAACAGAACTTCTTTGGCCGATGGTCACAAAAAAGGCAATTCAAGCAGTTAGAGGGTGAATTCTTTGGAGCCAACGACCCGGGTGGCAATGGCACGCTTGCTCCCGATAACCGCCTGGAAGGAGGTCTCGGTTACACCTACGTTTTCTCGCCGGCTTTCGTGATGTCCCTCAACCTGGGTTGGGGCCGCTGGGTGGAAGGACGTAAGCCGCAAGGTGTTCCTTTCGACGTAACCACGATCGGCCTTCCCGCAGCTCTGAACACCTATAGCGGTCCAGGCGCGTTCCCAACCGTCAACGTTACCGGGTATCAAAATCTTGGTTCCGGGGGGCTCAATTCGACACCGCGCGAGGCTCGTACGTACGCCGCAGACTTCACACGCAACTTGAGTTCGCACAGTCTCTCGATGGGCTTCATGGGAATCACCTTCATGCTGAATACGTTCAACTCTGCTCAGGCATCATTCAACTTCACACCGGCCTTCACGCAAGGTCCCTTTCCGACGGCAGCAAACGGCGATACCGGATCCGCTATGGCCTCTCTCCTGCTGGGCACCGGCGACAACGGCAGTGGCGGAATTACCTACAGTGCCGAAGCAGCCTACAGCAAGAAGGATTTCGGCTGGTATTTCAACGATAACTGGAAAGTCACCAAAGCCCTGACTCTGAACCTCGGCATCCGCTATGACATCCAGACCGCCCCCACAGACCGCTTCAATCGTCTGTCTTACTTCAATTTCTCTCCGAACCCGATCAGCGGCCAGGTTCCGGGTATCAGCCTGCCGGGCAACTTGCTCTACACCAACAAAAATCAGCGCGGGGTATACGACACAAATTATCTGAACTTTGCGCCTCGCTTCGGTCTGGCATACTCGCCTTTCTCGAAATTTGTCTTTCGCGCCGGCTACGGCTTGTTCTACACTCCCGCAATGGAGTTTGGAGACTATCAAGGGCTCTCTCTGAACGGTTTTTCGCAAACCACCCCTTATATCGGATCTCTTGACGGTGTCACGCCGCAGAACCTTTTGAGCAATCCCTTCCCCACCGGCTTGTTAGCGCCTGTTGGTGAGGCTAATGATGGCGCTACAAACGTGGGTCAAACAGTCGATGCGGTTCTCAGAAATCGCGCGAGCCCTTACGTACAGCAGTGGACCGCGAACGTTCAGTACCAGCTCGGCAACACGGTCTTACAAGCCGCTTACATCGGAAACCATGGCGTGAAGCTGCTGTTCGGTGAAACGTTTGAGCTGAATCAACTACCCACCGCCGACCTCGCCCTCGGAAACCAGCTGCTCCAGCCCGTGGCCAACCCTTTCTACGGCGTTATTACCAGCGGTGCGCTCTCCGGCAAAACAATTCCTTACGGTCAACTCCTACGCCCGTTCCCGGAATACACAGGAGTGGAAAACGTTCAGCCTCCCGCAGCTTCGAGTACTTACAATGCCATGGCGCTCTCCGCGAACCACCGATTTTCGAACGGCCTTCAGTTCCTCCTTTCCTATACCTGGTCGAAGTATTTGACCAACAATGAAGGCCCGGAGGGCTGGACAAATGGCCAGGCCCAGTCTGTACGCAACTGGTACAACACGTCGCTTGAAAAATCGCTGATGCTGAACGACATTCCGCGCAGTCTCGTCGCGAGCTACGTCTATGAGCTCCCAGTAGGGAAGGGAAGAGCCTACGCGCCCTCCAATAAAATCGTGAACGGCGTGATCGGCGGATGGCAGGTCGCTGGCGTATCCAGCTTCAAAGATGGGTTTCCGCTCTCCGTCACCGATTCAACCAACAACACCAACTCTTTCGGCGGAAACCAACGCCCAAACGTAGTCGCGAATCCCACTCTGTCGAATCCCACGATCTACGATTGGTTCAACGTGAATGCGTTTACTCAACCCGCGCCGTTTACCTTCGGGAATGCGCCGCGCACTATGGGCTATCTTCGCGCTCAGGGCACTATCAACACCGATATGACGCTTCAGAAATACTGGGGATTATGGAACGAAGCCTCCAAACTCCAGCTTCGGGCCGAGTTCTACAATCTCTTTAACCGAACGCAATTCTTTGCTCCGGGTACGACTTATGGGACGTCGACGTTCGGCGTGGTTCCAGGCGCGTTGCCTGCTCGCTCTATTCAGTTCGGCTTGAAACTCTATTGGTGACCAGGCCCATAGCTTTCCTTCTGTTAAGCCTTGGGCTAAGCGCCTGCATTCAAGCACAGCAGACTCCCGCTGAGCAAATTCGCGCGGCTCAGTCGTCCGGCAACTATGCAGAAGCGGCCAGACTCTACCGTGCGCTTATCGATCACGGAACGGATAATCCCGAGATTCGGAGTAACTACGGGATTATGCTCCACCTCGCGGGACAAAACCGCGCGGCCCTGGAACAATTCGGGCTTGCTCTCCGCGGCAAGCCCGATTTAGCAAGCGCCAATCTATTTGCGGGATTAGCCGAGCTCGATCTCGGCGAGACGAAAGCCGCCGTTCCGTATTTGAAGCGAGCGCAGCAGCTCGATCCCGGGCGCCCCATGCCCTTGCTGGGTTTAGCGAAACTATACGTCGCGCAACACGAATACAGCCTTGCTAACCAGTTTTACGGGAAAGCAGCTGCTCTCGATGCCAGTCTTTCCGAAGCCTGGTATGGCCTTGGCGTCACAGATAGAAGCTTGGCGGAAGAGCTTCTCAATCGGGCCGCAAAGACCGGAAAACCGAATGACGAAGTTAAGGTGAAGGTACAGAAGTTACTGGATAACGCTCTGTATTCCCTCACTCGCGCGGTGGAACTCGATCCGAACTCCGCGCGAGTTCATCTGATCATGGCCGAATCGCTCTCGGATGCCGGCAAGCTTGTCGATGCTGTTAGCGAATACCAGTTGGCGATCAAACTCGACCCGCAACTCGACGCAGCCTACTTGGGGCTAGCGACCAGTTACTGGAAACAGCGCCAGTTCGACGAGGCCTTGCCGTATCTGCAACACGTCTTAGTCAAGTCTCCCAAAGATGCGGAGGCGAATGGCATAATGGCCGATATCCTTCAGCGGCAAGGAGACAACGGCAGGGCTCGGGTCTATGCTCTAACCGCCCTCGCCGGCAACCCCGCCCTGATCGAAACGCACGTCGTTTTGGCCCGGATCTATCTCGCCGAGCAACAGCCCCGGCTCGCGATAGCCGAATTGCACGAGGTAATAGCGGCCGATCCAGATGGCAGCTACCATTTTCTTCTGTACCGCGCGTACCGCCAACTCGGCGACGAGCAGCAAGCGAAAGCGGCAATCGCGGGTTATAAACAGTACCGCTATGGAGAGCCGGACCAATAACTAATTGGGCGAGTGTAGCGCCTCTTCGCGCTTCAACTCGGCGTCTCGCAGCACGTTCGACTGCCGAAGCGCAGCATCCGCCTCCGACGTCCGCCCCAGCTTCCTCAAAGCCGTTGCTAACTGATAATGAACGTCACCTTTCTCGTCGCTGTCAAGAGCGCCCGTGAACGCCTTAACCGCTTTCTCGAATTGGCCTAAGTGAAAGTATGCGCGTCCTAAATCGATTCGTGCCGCCGCCGCGTCCGGTTGTATCGCCAGATACTGCTGAAGAAGTGGAATTGCTGCTTCATCCTGATGTCGCCGGACCGCTATATTCGCCAACTCGAAGGTAGCCTGCATCGAATCCGGTTTGAATTTAAGTGCCTCCCGCAAATAACTCACAGCTTCATCGAACTTGCCCATTTCCCAATACACGGTACCTATGCCCAGCAAAGGCGCCGCGTTTTCCGGTTGCAACTGGGCGGCTTTCTGATAGCGACCCAACGCCGCTAAAAAGTTGCCATGCTGCCTTTCGACATCGCCGAGAAACAAAGACGCCTGCCACGATTCGGGTGCAAGAGTCACTAATTGCTCGAAGCTGTCGCGGCTCTTAGCCGCCAAGTCGCGGGCAGTTTCATACTCCCGATTTGCTTCCGCCGAAGAGGTCGATTCCGTGGCGAGCGACTCTCCAAAAGCTTCGGCGGCCAACTTACTATCTCCCTCACCTTGCAGATACTCAGCTAGTAAACGCTTTGAGTAACTAGTCCCGCCCGGCATCCGGGACAACTTCCGTGAGGCATCTTCCGCCATGCGTTCGTAGCAGATCGCCTTCCCGTACCAGGCGTTTACGTCTTTGGGATCGGTCTCCGTTTCGCGTGCGTAAAGCTCGGCAGCCCGCGCAAAATCTTTCATCTGAAGATGAGCGCTAGCCAATCCAAGTAGTGCGTCGCGATTCGAAGGCTCGGCGTCTACCAACTTTTCGAGTGGTGCGAGCGCCTCGCCCGGGCGATTGCATTGCACAGCAGCAAGTCCAGCAATCAAAGCAGCCGATTTCAGTTCGGGGTGCGACCGCCAGATCCGGGAAGCGGCGGCGAAGGCGTCGTTATAGCGATGTGCCTCGTAATACATCACCGCCACATTGTTCAACGCCTCTGCTGAGCCCGGATGGAGCCGCAGAGCCTCTTCGTACTTTTCCGCCGCAAGTTCGTATTTCCCTTGTTGGCTGAGAGCTGCGGCCTCCCGAAAGAGCGCTGTGTATTGATCGGCTGCGGCTACAAGTGGCAGAACTGCCGAAACAAACAGCGCAGTAATTATCACGCCGAGTCTACTGCTCATCGTCAGCCCGCGCAATCGAAATCGCGAATGAGCTCCGGGTCCATCCATTTCCTCAATTATTGCTGGCGTTACGTTCCTAGCCTCCGGGCCGCCCAAACCACCGCGACGTGGTGCGCCGGTATTCGCGATAGGCGTCTCCAAACTTCGCTTCTAACCCCCGCTCTTCACGCCGAACGATACTAGGCCCAAGCACAACTGCGATTGCAAAAACGCCGGCGACGATGAAATTTCCATAGAATGTAATCCAGCCTAACCAGATAACTCCCTCGGCTAGATAGATCGGATGGCAGCTATAGCGGTAGGGACCTTGTGTCAACAAATACGAGGGAGTTGGGTAATGGGCAGTTCTTTCGAGTTTCCAACCATTCGGAGCCTCAGCAAAGTGCTCGCGAATACTGAGGAAAGAAATGTAGAACCCGGCTGCTGCCGGGATGAGCCCAAGGGTATTCCAGGAACTTGGCTTACCTGCCGTCCAGCCATGCCGTGCCGAAAAGAGGGACAAAGCCCAAGGTAAAAGTCCGTGAGCCGCTGGGAATGCGACAAACTGAATGATAAGTCCAAACCATCGCGGCACGTGATAACCGCTTAACATGTCATACACCCACCTCCCTGCGGAACCGCGTATACCGGCTGATATATATCATTGACGCCTCATCGGTTGCCGCTTGCGGTAAGACAGCGAACTCTTAATAGCATTCCACGACTCGGTGGCGTACCTCTCGCTGGCCAATGCCGGGACCGGGGTGATCTAACTGGTGTGATCTAATTTGAATCCATAGACAATGTGCAGGAACATCAAACCTCTTTTCAACTTCGATCCACCGGTCAGCGAGGAAGAGGTTCGAGCCGCATCGCTCCAGTTCATCAGAAAGATCACCGGTTTCACTAAGCCATCGAAAGCAAATGAAGCCTCCTTTCTCGCTGCAGTCGACGAAGTTGCCGGCATATCGTCTCGGCTTCTCGATTCACTCTCGACCCACGCACCCGCGAAAAATCGGGAACAAGAGGCCGTAAAGGCCAACGCTCGCGCCGCCCACAGACTTGCAACCTGAGCTGCCATATCCAGCGAAGAACTTTCTACATCTCTAGTGACCTTGGTCTGCGTTCTTTGCTGCATGCACTGGCGCTTTGTCGGCTTCCCAATACCGCGCTCGAACTCTTTCGAGCACTGAACGAATTAGCTGAGACCCGTCGTCTTTCGCAACTCCCTCAAGGTCTGCCGGAGGATTGGCAGCACAGCAAAATCTTTCTCTCCGCCCAACTCTTCTTTGAGGGTGATCAACATCTCAAAAATTGAGAACTTGTATGCGCATCCATCGCCGATATCCATCTCAAGGCAATATGGAACCAAGTCTTCATAGGAGAGATTTCGGCCTATGGTCGCAAGAAGGTCTAGAGGACCGGCATTGGTAAGCAGGTTCAGATGGCCGCTACCGAATAGGTGGCCTTCAGTCGGCCGCAGGCGCCGCTCGGGTTGCATTCGGAACACGGCATCGAGCGTCGTAAGTACAGCGAGCAAACGCTTAAGATTTCCCGGCCTGTAGTCCGGAAAAGGCGCGTGCTCCTCAGCGCTTGGATCTGATTCCAACATAGGATCAGCATATCTGAAACGCGGGTACCTGGTTTTTGGTGGGTTGCTCCCGCGCCTCGGGAAGCGCGTCTTACGGCAACAAGCGCGGGCTGCGCAATAATCGAGACTTTTTCACTTCGGATCAGCAATTCGCCTGCGTGCGACCCGCAGTAATTTGTTCGTCCAAAAAATCACGCAATGACCAGCAAGCGAAACTGACCAGGAACAAGATCACACCAATCCAAAGGGCGTGATGGGCAGCGCTATCCACCAGCCCGTCTACCCCGCTATGCAAGCCCAGTAGCCGTTCCGCTATCCAGCCCACGGATGCGAGACCTGCAAAGAGCGCTCCACCCATTCGAACTGCCGAGTATGCAGGCGTGCGGCTCAGCATTAGAAGGGACGGCATGGTAACGGCGACGACGATAAACTGCATGGCCTCGATACCCAGGTTGAATGCCAGAGATGCTGGCGACGCGCTCCCATCGGCCGAGCCCTAGTTCGCCCAGCGTCGAAGCAAACGCCAATCCATGAATAAGACCGAAGAAGGACGGCGATTCCCGCTTCGCGTCCCGGGAAAAGTGGACGGAGAGCGTGCGCCGCGGAAACAAGAATCGAAACAGCGATTAGCACTTCGATGGGGCGGCTGGGCACGCGGACCGACTCCCAACGCCGCTAGCGCCAGGGTGATCGAGTGCCCGACGGTAAACGCCGTTACAACTTTCAGAATCTGCAGAAGGCTGTGGCGCAGCGCCGGCGAAGCCAGCCCAACGGGAACCAAGCGCGACTAGAGGCGCGGGCAGAAGTAACGCCAGTAAGAACAGGAGATGGTCCGTACCTTCGGCGATATGCCGCATGCCGAGGCGGAACATGCCCGCGAAGCCGCGAAACCAGAACAGGAGCGGGCGCGCCGTGACGAGCTTAACGACCATGCTGAATCGGACGGCGAGTCTGCACGAGCACCGGCCTGCGCGTAATCCAATTGATACAACGACTGCACTTCGTTTCGATTCTGTGCGACCACCCGTATATTCCGGTCTTGGGGCACCAAACAATTCACCAGGTAGGCGGCGATCCGGCTTTGGTGGTGGTTTTCGAAGATGAGTTTCCGGGTGGGGCCGCCTTGGGGCAAGTCTGCGCATAGAATCGATGTGAATCTCGCCGAGTCCCTCTTTCATGTCCTCGATCTTCGGGAACTCCACTGAAAACAAGTCGCAGGCTTAAACGATTCCCGTCAACGGTCAGGGACACATCGCCAAGCACGCGCTTTGCGTAGGCCCGCTGTTCGGTCTCTGAGATCACGCCGTCCGCATTCGTGTCGATGCTCGCAAGCACGATGGAAGACACCGCCACGCCAGGGATCAGCCGCATGGACGCCTGAACACGGTCTTTCTCGACGGAGAAAATAGTGGCTTGCAGGTATTCGTCCAGCCTGTGCGCGCAAACCTGCCCCCGAACGATAGACAAACGGCAAGGGCGGCAACCAGCCTCATCTTATTTGCCTGTGAACTTCCGTCCATAGTCATTGGTCGGATCCCGGTACATAGTATGGACATGCATAGCGGGATCGCCGCCCAGCTCCTGAGGCGCGTACTCGATGACAAGCTTCGGGCCCTGAATCCGGTAATATGCCGTAATGTTTTTGCCCGGAGCAGCGGTCGTTGGACCGCTCCAGGCGAACCAGGTGTCGTCGAGGCCGGCCTTGATCTCGGCCATGCGGGCCGCGGCGGCGCTCTCGTGGATAATGCCCGCCCATTCCGATATCACATCGAGTAGCATGGTACGCTGACGGTCGTTCATGTCGGAGGCTTTCAGTCCCTCCGGCTCGATCGTCTTGCCGTCCTGCCCGGGGCCGAGCACCAGGTCCGCCAACTCGATAGCTCAGAATCGCCTTGTTTCCGCTGGCTTCTCGTCGAGCGCGTTCAGTAGAGCGAGGGCTTTGTCGCTCTCCTCACCGAGCGGCCGCACCGTCTTGCCGTTGCTTGTGTAGAGCGCCGGTTGAGCGCCGGTGAGCGTTGGCGTGAGCACGCCATGCTCGCCCGCGATCGTGATATTGAGCGCGAGATGGTGGCCTCCAAACTGCAACATCCACGGATCCTTTTCGGATGGCGTGCCAAGGATAGAGATGTAGTAAAGATCCTTTCCGAACATTGGGCCGTTACCGAATGGCGGGCCGTCCGCCTCGCGTTTCCGGACGGCGGAGGCCCTCCACCGGCGAATGGCGGAAGGCCGCCCGCACGCCCACGCGCGCCGTGGTCTCCGATTACCGGGCGGTCCCTGGTCGGTAGTCTTGTTGACCTCATCGCCCTCCATGATCTGCTGAACCTTCTCGAAACCCCTCGGACTGAGCGCGGACGCAACCAGCGCCATCGCGGCGGAGCGTTGAGTTGCGTTCATCTCCTTCAGGCTGATGCCGCCCCGAGGAACCATAGCGATCGGAAAATTCGACCAGCGTTTGCGCTGCTTCTCGTCGTTGAACGAAAAGAGCACGGTTTGCCGCTGCTTCGGATCGAGCGTCGAAAGGAATGTGTTGGCGGCACTCACAATTCGTGACGTCGGTGTCTGCCCCAAAACTGTTGTCATGGATAGACAGATCGAGGCCAACACCCGGATGCCGCGTACAGATCTGATAGAAATGCTGTTCACTTTTGATTTCCTTCCATCACCTTCAAGCCAATGCTGCTTCCCTAAGCTCCTCGGATCTCTCATCCCGCAGGTCGGCTCCCGACTCTGGGAACCTGACCACCAACAATGTGCGGTCGTCCGGCGGCGGTCCAGCGTTTGCAAACGCCGTGACCTCGTCCATAATGCGCCCGCATAATTCGGCCGGCCTCGTATTCACGTTCTCCGCAATTATGTGTTGTAAGCGGTCGTCGCCAAACTCTTCATCCTTTTGGCTAGTCGCCTCATTGATGCCGTCCGAGTAGAGAATGAGCATATCGGATTTCCCGATCTTGACCGCGGCCGCTGAGTAACGCGCATCAGCGAGCAACCCGAGAACAGGCCCGCCTTCGTCTAATCGCTCAAAGCGTTTCTGGCCGCTACGGACGAGCATCGGGGCAGCGTGGCCGGCGTTCACATAACGCAGCGTACTCGTTGCAGAATCGAAAACGCCCCAGAACAATGTCGCAAAGCGCTCGCACGCTGTTCGCTCGCACAACATGCGATTGATCCGCTCGCAGGCACATTCGTGGTGAGACGCAGTCGAGGAGCGGATCGCACCCTGAAGCACACTCACCAGCAGAGCCGCGGGCACGCCTTTGCCCGAGACATCGCCCAGTACGATCGCAATCTTGTCGGGCTCCGCTTCGAAGATGTCGTAGAAGTCTCCCCCTACGTGGTCGGCCGCTTCGGCCAATGCGTCGAATTCGATAGACGGTGAAATTATGCCCGGCGAAATCGGTTTCGGCTTAGGCAGTAAATCGTTCTGAACTCGCCGGGCCAGTCGCAGTTCGCCCTCGAGATATTTACCGCGAATGTAAGCGGGAGTGCGAAACCCGATAACAGCAAGCGATAACAACAGCGCAATCGAGGCGATCAAGCCTACGATCAGGTTCTGTCGCAACCCCTCAAATGCACCAGCAACCGCCTTGAGTGGAACGGCAATCTCGATTACGTATGCCCCGGGACGCCGCGTACCTGGCGGGTGATTTCCAAACTCGGGCCGCACGGTTCCCACTCCAGAAGGGTGCGATCGTGGCGGTAACCGAAACGGGAGCATGACGACCAACGCTTTCCCGGACGGCGTGTCGACCAGGACTCCCAGGCTCGTATGCGCCTCCACTTTTTCCCACCACCGTGAAGGAATTTTGGCAGTTCCTTGTGGATTGCCGCCTTGGGCAAGCAGATCATTCTCCGGATCGAGCAGGCGCATCCACAGCACGCGATCCGATGCAGCTTCCACAACGTGCTCTATCACTCGACCGAGCGCACTCGGGTCGCTAGCTCCCGCGCTCCGGGCAGCCATTATTAGCGCACCTGCTTGGCGCTCCGCCTCACGTTCGGCCTGCTGCGGAATAAGGACGTGGTCAGTGTACAAATAGGTGCGGACACACTGAACGCAGAGTACCGAGGCGACCAGAACGCCCACCCCGAGAACGACGCCAAACCTAACTTGCGAATATTTGCGTAGCTTCATGCCTTACTTGCCCGAACAGAATCAGCATCACCTGCAAACCTTAAATGTTTCTGAAAAGGATTTGACCCCCAGGCCGTAAAAAACGTGTACGGCCGCCCCCATGCGGGATGCGCTTCGGGCGACCGGGCTGAAGACCAAGCGTGAAGTGGTCGAACTCGGTCTGCGAGCATTGGTGCGCTTGGGCAAACATGCGGAGATCCGAGGCATGCGCGGCAAGTTGGACTGGCATGGTGATCTTCAAGCCATGAGAAGCGACCGTTGATTCTCGTCGACTCTAGCGTATGGATCGACTATTTTAATGGAGTTGCAAACGCAGCCACGGACAAACTGGACACCTTGCTCGGCCATGAGCCGTTGGCCATAGGTGACATGATTGTGACCGAAGTTCTGCAAGGCTTCTCAGACGAGCGCTCTTTTCACCAAGCCCGCAGGATGCTTGCCGATTTAGAGGTGGTGCAACTATGCGGCCAGGAGATCGCGATTCAGGCTGCGCGCAACTTTAGGACGTTGCGCAATCGCGGCGTTACGGTCCGAAAGACGATTGACACGGTGATTGCCACTTGGTGCATTGAGAGCAAGTACGATCTTCTGCACAACAACAGAGATTTCGATCCGTTCGTCAAGCATCTTGGTCTTCGTACCGTTGTTTAAATTTGAATCGGCAAACGACACTGTTGAGTGCTAAACGGATTCCTCACTCCGCATGCTTACACTCGACCGCTCCCCCACCTGGCGCGGAAGCCGAACCGTAAACGTTGACCCGTGTCCAACCGCACTTTCCACTGTCAGCCTCGCCTCATGCTGTTCTGCAATCGCCCGAGCGATCGCAAGCCCCAACCCTGTTCCGCCCGCATCTCGCGAGCGCACCTTGTCAGCGCGCCAAAAACGATCGAAGACGAACGCCAGATCACCAGTAGGAATTCCCGGACCGGTATCCGTTACAGCAATCGCGATCTCGCTTGCGTCCTCCACAACTCGGATATGGATGCTGCCATGTTCCGGCGTGTACTTGATGGCGTTGTCAAGAAGAATCAGTAACATTCGCCGGAACGAGACCTCATCGACCAGTGCATCAATCACCCTTTCCGGGGAGCTGATCGAAACGTTCAGCCCTTTATCGGCGGCAAGCACCATCACCTCGTCCACAACATCTTTTACCAGCTCCGCAATGTCGGTTGGCATCAATTCCATCTGGGTGCTCCCGGCTTCCGATCGCGCAAACCAAAGAAGCTGGTTGATCAGTTCCGTGCATCGTTTAGCCTCGCGCAGGATCTTCCGTAAAGACTCCCTTAACTCATCCGGATTACGCTCGCGCCTGAGGGCGAACTCTGCCGCTGTATAAATCAAGGTCATTGGCGCGCGCAGCTCATGTGAAGCATCCGCCGTAAACTGGCGCACTTGCATGAACGATTGCTCCACCTTGCCTAACATCTGGTTCAGCGTCTCCGACAACCGCTGTAATTCGTCGCCCGATGCGGGAACAGAGAGCCTCGCGGCAAGATTCGCAGGATGTATTGCCCGAGCTTCATCGATGATTTGGTCGACTGGGGCAAGAGCCCGCCGGCTCAACCAGTAACCACCTAGTGCCGCTATCGCCAAAGCAATCGGAAGAGCCACCGATAAGACGGAGTAAAACTCATTCAGCACGCCCTCAAACTTACGCCGCGGGTCCGCCACCTCGACGGTGAGCGCTTGTCCATTGAGGTAGATTCGCTCCGTCGCCATGCGAACCGGAAACCAGGGCGGCCCGGCATTCCGAAAAAGAATGCCCGCCTCAGCATCGGGCGGTAGCTGCGTGCTGAAATGGTGACGCGCCAGACCGTCGGACTGCGCCATGAGTTCGCCGTTCGGTCCGAAAACCTGAAAGAGCTCCCCAAGATGGTCTAATCCCCGTAATCTCAAGGTGAGCTGATCCAATCCCACACGGCTGTTCTCATCTATAAATTCGTTTATTCCAATCAGCCGGTAACGCAGGCTCTGATCCAGTGCGTGATCGAGGCTTACTGCTAGCGCCCAACGGCTCGCTCCCGCAAGCACCAACGCCACCAAAACCAGTACGCAGGAATACCAGAGAGTGAGGCGAACACGCAGCGAGCCTAAGTTCACTCGCTTCACTTGACATCCTGCCGCAAACTGTATCCTAGTCCCCGCTCGGTGTGGATCAGCTTTACTGAGCCCGGTACGTCCACTTTGGATCGAAGAAATCGGATGAACACATCGAGATTGTTCTCACTCACCGTCCGATCGCTCCAAACGGTTTCGATAAGCCGATCCCTTGTAACTACCCGGCCGGCCGACCGCAGCAGACATTCGAGCAGGGAAAATTCGGTACGCGTCAGAGTGATCTCTCGCTTTCCGCGCAACGCCTTACGTGCCTCCAGGTCCAGCGTTAAGTCGGCAAACCGAAGCTGAGAGTTGTTTTGATCGAGTCTTCGCGTGCGAGCGCGTATGCGAGCCAGAAGCACCTCGAACGAAAACGGTTTGGTCAGATAGTCATCCGCGCCTGCCTCGAGTCCGCGCACAATCTCCTCGGGAGCATCGCGCCCGGTGAGTAAGAGAATCGGTGTAAAAATACTTTGCCTGCGGAGATTGCGCGTAAGTTGCAGACCATCCATGAATGGCATCATGACGTCTATCACAAAAATGTCGAACGCGGATAGTTCGGCTAAGCGCAGGCCAGTCGCTCCATCGTGTGCAACGGCGACGCTGAAGGTCTCCTCCTCAAGTTCCCGCCGCACATAGTCGACTACTTCACGGTCATCGTCAACAAGCAGGACGCGCATCTCACCTGAACTCATTGCACCAAAATTGACCGGTCGGTTTCAGCTGGGAACAAAATTTGGGGTCAGTTCACATCAAGGCGATCCCTGAAGGCATGTCTCTCCAAGCACGTGCGTTATGCCAGCGTAGATCGGATTCCATCGGCATTTGCCGACAAGCAGCGCGAATCTAAGTACTTCGAGGACTTCTGCGCGCCCGTAAGAGCGCAACCAGACAGACTGCTCCGGCAACAATGTAGGCCGACGAGGGTTCAGGAGTCGGCACTGTTTGGGAACCTACCTCAAACGCAAAAAAGCCATTGTTGCCGAACAGCAATGCCGTAGGGATATTGTTCCCCGGGAAAGCGAGACCCGTTAAAGGGTTGATGAGAGGTTGAGTAAAGGCCGCAAAAATACCCGCTCTTTGCGCAGGTGTTGGTACAAACACGTCTGTAAAGAACTGACCGGGCGCAAGCTGTACCGATGCTGTAGCGAACTTTTCATTCAGTGAGGTTGGGTACGGAAGGTTGATAAGAGCGGGCAGAAGAGCCTCGTTCGTATATCCAAGAACGAGCACGTTTCCGTTCGAATCTTTTGCGGTCTCATTGGCAATCGAGTTGAAAGGGATGAGGCCCGATGGAAATGGAATCGAGGCTGCCTGCAAGATGCTGGCTGACAAACAAACTATAGCTAACAGCACTGGGGTTCTCATACCCTCGTAGATGTCCGAATAATCGATGTAAGTTACCTATTCGAAACACATAAGAGGCCATCATTAATGAATTCAGGAGTCCTGAACATACTAGAACGCTCCGATCCTCCCAGCCACCAATAGGCTGCGATCTGGGCTCGAGCAACTTTATCGCTGATCGATGCGGATCGTCGAGAAATCACGAGGTGATTGTCCAACGAATGAATTCACTGCCCGATCCGCAAAACACGCCGAAGGCAAATTTCCTGCATTCGGAGTCGATTTACCGGGCTCCCTTTGCCGAGCGGGCCGAAGCGGCTCTGGCCGAGTTCCGGGGTGAGTGAATTTCCCAACATGCTAGACTTCAAAACACTCCAGGGTGCATTCATGTCCTCTTTCCTTAGCCGCATCACTTTTCTAGTTCTGCTCATGACCTCGGCTGCTTTCGCCCAGGCCGTCTCGGGCAATATTGCCGGAACGGTGGTGGATCCCACCGGTGCCACCGTTCCTAACGCACCGATCACCATTACGGATCTGGACCGCGGAACTGTCTACAATCTTCAGAGCAGTAGGGACGGCAACTTTTCGCAAACTCACCTGCTCGCCGGGCACTATCAACTCAAAGTAACCAGCCCGGGCTTTGGCACATTCACTGCCAACGCAACTGTCGAGGTGGATGCCACTACCTCGGTAGACGTCAAGCTATCGCCTGCGAACGTGCAGACAAGCGTTGAGGTTACCGATGCAACACCCCTGCTTACAACTGATCGCGCCGAGGTCGCAACCACTCTAACCGGCGCCCAGGTCCAGCAACTTCCCGTGCTCGATCGCAACGTCACTAATCTGCTCCTGACTGTTCCCGGCGCCGGGCTGAACACCTGGCAACACTCAGCAGCCGAAAACCCGCAAGGAGGCATCCAGGCTAATGTCAACGGCCAGTTTTTTACCGCTAACGGTTTTCTCCTCGACGGCACCGAAAATCAAAGTGCAATTCTCGGCATCGCCGTAGTCAATCCGACCGTCGATTCCCTCCAGGACTTCAAAGTCTCGACTAGCAACTATGACGCGGAGTTCGGATCGGTCTCCGGTGCGCTGCTTCAAGCCACAACCAAATCCGGTACTAACCAATGGCACGGATCGGCGTTCGAATATCTCAGGAACAACATCACTAACGCCACCAACCCGTTTACCCAGCTCAATCCGCCATTGCGCTGGAACCAGTTCGGCGGATCGGTCGGCTTCCCGGTCGTCAAAGATAAGCTCTTCGGCTTCTTCGACTATCAGGGCACGCGACGACGCACCGGCGGATCGGTCCTGACCACTGTTCCTACCGCCGCCGAACGCAATGGCGATCTCTCTGGGCTTCTGGGCAACTACATCTGCGCTGACGGAACCACTAGCCCCGGTCCCTGCGCCAAACCCGTTTTAGTTCCCACCACTGAAGGCGGCACTGCCCAGGCGCGCGCCAATATGGTCTTCAACCCGGCTACCGGCGACGCCACGGGCGCCGGGCGTCAGGTCTACTCCAGGAACGGACAAGTCAATATCGTCCCCGTCGCCGCGCCCATGCAAAAGCTGCTCGGATTGCTTCCTTCCCCGAACAACGGCAGCAATTTCTTCAACAACTACATCAGCGATAACGTGCAGCGCTTTGATAGCGATCAATACAACGGACGGGTCGACTACAACTGGAGCACCAGGACACACATGTTCGGCCGGTACACTTTGGCCGGTTTCAATAACTACTCGCCCGCTGCTTTCGGCGACGCCGGCGGTGGACCGAGCGCGTTTTCTTTCTCGGGCGATTCCATTGACCGCAATCAAAGTCTTGCCCTCGGCATCGATCATACTTTTAGTCCAACGCTCGTCACTGACGCTCGCTTTGGTTTCTACCGCTACCGCATTCGCGTCCAGCCTAACGATGTCGGTACCACGCCCGCCGCTGACGCAGGCTTGCCCGGGCTGAATACAGGCTCGCAATCCACCACCGGCCTGCCTGCCTTCTATATCAATGGCGACGGCGGTTTCAACTTTGGTTATGCGCTCGGCGTCAACCAGTGCAATTGCCCTCTGAAAGAAACCGAAAATCAGTTCCAGTGGGTAAATAACTGGAACAAAACCAAAGGCGACCACACGATCAAGTTCGGCGCGGATATCCGCCGCGCCCAGCAGCAACGAATCCCCAGCGACAGCCATCGCTCCGGCGAGATGAACTTTAATGCTTCCGAGACCGGCGACTTCGCCATCGATCAACTCGCCGGCGGAAATGCTTCTACCGGCTCTGGACTCGCCTCCTATCTACTCGGACTTCCAGCGACCTTCAGCCGCTACTACACGGCTTACGACTACTATCCGGGGCTGAGGCAAACCCGCTTGTTTTTCTACGCCCAGGATTCGTGGCGCGTGACCTCGAAGCTGACCTTGACCTATGGCTTGCGCTGGGAAGACTATTTACCTCAAACCGCGGCGAAGCCTGGCGGCGCAGGCAGTTTCGACCCAACCACCGGCGAAGTGCTCGCGGCCGGCGTTGGAAGCGTTCCTCTGAATCTCGGCGTGCAGGCCTACAACAAACTGTTCCAGCCGCGTATCGGCATCGCTTACCAGGCGACCCCCAAAACGGTTATTCGTGCGGGCTACGGAACCAGCGCTAACCCTGGTGGTCTCGGATCTGTCTTTGGACAGGGCGCCGACTACAACCCTCCTATCGTCAACCCGCAAAGCATAAATCAGTCCAACATCTACTTTGCTCCCTTCAACCTGCTCAATGGTCCGCCCGACTCCTGTGAACCCGCCTGTTGGCTCGAATGGCCGCTATCCGCTTCCGGACGGCATCGGCATCAACTACTTTTTGGATCCCCTGAACTCCTACCGTATCCCGTCAGTCGAGTTCTGGAACTTTACCGTCCAGCAACAATTGACTCCCACCGTTGCGTTGCAAGTCGCTTATGTGGGCAATGTCGGGCGTCACCTCTTCGAATCGCTCAACCGCAACCAGGCGGTTCCCGGTCCCGGCGACTTGGATCCAAGGCGTCCCTTCTACAACCAGTTCGGTTTGGAGCAGGGAATCTATCAATATTGCAATTGCTCAACGTCCAACTACAACTCACTTCAGACCAAGTTTCAGAAGCAGTTCTCGAGCGGAGTCGACTTCCTCCTGACCTATACCTGGGCCAAGGCGCTCGATTACGCCTCTGAGGGCGCAGGCGGTTCTCCTTCGAACATCTATAACGGACGTAGCGACTACGGGCCTGCCTCCTGGGATCGCGAGCACACTGTCACCTTGACACACAATCTCGACCTTCCCGTAGGTCGCAACCGACGCTGGAAACTCGGCAACAATGCCGTCGCCGATGCCGTGCTGGGCGGCTGGCGTTTGAGTGGTGTTCATAGCTGGGGAAGCGGTCTCCCATTCACGCCAACCGTCGCCAACGCACCGCTCCTCAACGACCCCGATTTCAGTCAGGTGCGAGCAGACGTAATCGGAAATCCTAACGTCTCAAACCCAAATGCCAGCCAGTGGTTCAACGTCGCCGCTTTTAGCGAACCACAACAGCCCTATCGTCAAGGCACCGCCGGCCGCAACTCTCTGCGAGGTCCCAAACTCTGGGAGTCCGATCTCTCTTTATCGAAAAACCTGTTGCTGAGCGAGCGCTACAAGCTCGAGCTCCGCGCAGACGCTTTCAATGTCTTCAACCACGTGAACCTGAGTAATCCCAGTTCTCAAATCGATTCGGGCGGTGCCGGGCAAATAACATCCATCCAGGTTCCGATGCGACAGATGCAATTCGGCCTGCACTTTCACTTTTAACCTGCCGAATTAGCGTTATTACCGCGATAACAAGCCGCAAATGAGGGTTAACGGTCTATGACCAAAGCTCGTCTAAATTAAGCTATATCATTGCAAACACAGGATAAAACAAGGCCGCCCCTAGAATGGTCTGTACTCTCTTTTGCCCTCCTTTTTTTATGGACGGGAAAAACCCCGATCAGAAGTTCAGTTTGAGCCCCAACTGAACCGTCCGGTTGCCTCCCCCTGCACTCGTGATGTATCCGAATGAAGATGTTCCTAGCGTTGTCCCCGGATTGTTAAACTGGGGCGTATTCGTCACGCTAAACGCCTCACCCCGTATCTCGAACGTGTATCGCTCTCGATACGTGATGACCTTGAACAGCGAAGCATCCAGATTAAAGAACCCCGGTCCGTTCAGGAAATTTCTTCCGGTGTTTCCGAACTGTCCATTGATTGCTGGCGTGGAGAAACTCGCTGCGCTAAACCAGGGACTGTTCGCGCCAATCCCGTGTAAGATCTGCACCGGTGCGATCTGATCGACCGTCTGCGTGTTGCCGGGCGCATTCAGATTGTTCGTGGTAGGAGTAAGCGTCATCGGCAAGCCGCTCATCAACGTCAGAATTCCGTTTACCCTCCAATTGCCGAGGATGTTCCCGACCAGCCCGGAATTGAGCCATCGTTTGCCCGGTCCGAAAGGCAGTTGATATAAATAGCTCTGCACGAAAGTATGCGTGCGGTCGAAATCATTGCGTGCATAGTTGCGGCGCTGGTTGATGTAGAAATCCAGACCTCCGTCATCGTCGCTCTGAAAGCCCATGCCTTTGCCATACGTGTAGGCTGTGGTGACCATCAAGCCTGCGGAGAACTGCCGATCAATCTTGACTTGCAGGGAGTTGTACATCGAAGAGTAAGGCCCGAACAGCAGAGTCGTGGACGATGTGCGTCCGCCAAAATGAAACTCAGGCAAGCCCGCGTTCCCCAATCCTGCCACGGTTGCCGCATTTAGGTTGTACTGCGAAACCGAATCGACGCCATGATTGGCCACATATGATGTCGTCAACACGAACTTCGCCGGCAACGCCTGCTGCACTGCAATGTTCCATGACTCGACATATGGATTCTTGAAGTTCGGATTGAGCGTGTAATAAGCCTGGTTGATCGGCGCGCTTAGAATTCCGTTCGAAGGAATAGCGGGCAGAACTGACTGCGGGAACCCGTTCTGAAAAGTCGCGGGCGTCACTCCGTCCGAAAGCACAGCCGGACCGTAAGTAGCTATTGCGGGATTGTAAGAGTTGTTCGTGCGAACCGGATAGTTGAAAGCGTAGTTGTTATCGGGAAACGGCGTGTAGCTGATGCCGAACCCGGCGCGCACGACAGTCGACCCCGTCACTCTGTACGCGATCCCGAAGCGCGGCGCGAAGAATCCGTAATGCGTCTTCAGGCCCGCGTTCATCGGATTGCCTCCAACGCCTGCAATCACCAGCGTATTGTTGGTCGGTATGTAATTCGAAAAGCCTCCAGGGAACTGCGGAACGTACGGCGGATAGAACTCCCATCTCACTCCGTAGTTGAGAGTCAGTTTCGGTGAAACCGTCCACCTGTCTTGCACGAAGCCAAAGAGCTGCCACCCGCGGATTGCGGGAAAGAATGGGGCGAGATCACGTCCAGCTTGATTTGGAACATCCAGCAAAAGGCTTGCCAGTTGGTTGTAGTAGCTCGTCGCGGACTGCTTCGTCCCCGTATTGAGAGCGGTCTGTCCGGAAGCAAAGGTGTACAGTCCGCGTAAGCTGAACGTCTGCCCTTGCAGAAGGTTGTCGCGTATCCGCCGGAAATCTCCGCCCCACTTGATTGTGTGGTTCCCGAGGATTTTTGTCCAAGTATCGACGACATCGATATTCGCCTCAGCCCGCACCCAAGGCAAACTGGCACTGTAGCCAATCAATGGATTTGTTCCGTTGAAGAAAGATCCGCTCGTAAAATTGATGCCGACGATGCCGCTGGTTCGCTGGTCGAGATTGATGCCGGGAATTCCAAGGTCCGCCGATTGGGTGCTGCCGTAGTCTGCAGGCGTCGCGATGTTGTTGTAGTAAGCGACCCCGGCGCGAAACTCCGTAATCAGACTCGGCGAAAAGACTCGATCGTAGTTGATTCCTGCGCTGTAAGTCCGCTGTAATCCCGTTCCTTCAAATCCTTGGCTTGCTCCGCCCGGTCCGCCTGCTGCACCGAAGATCGGGGCCTGATAAATCGAGGGTCTGCCATAACTCAAGCGAACACTGACGCGATCTTTTTCAGTCGGGTTGTAGTCGACCTTTACGTCGTATGAGAGCGTGTCTTTGTGATAAGGCAGGAGGGCAAAGTAGTTATTTACGCCAGTCGCGCTTGGGACGTTGGGAGCCGGCAGGAGCGCAAGAAGCTTCGCCGAAATCGGATTGATTAAGTTGTTCGGAATTGTGTTGTTTAAGAACTGCTGCCGGTTCGTTCCATTGGCATTGCCCGTGAATGGATTGTAGATTGCCGTCGGTGAGCCGCTCAGATTTCCCGAAATCTCAGTGGGGGTCGGGATCGTGATCAAATTCGTATTTGCTTCATGATCTTTCACTTCGAGGATGTCGCCGAAGTAGAACAATTTGTTCTTTAGGATCGGGCCGCCGATATTTCCGCCAAAGTAGTTGTAGGCAAGATGCCCGACCGCCGGATTGAAGAAATTGCGCGCGTTCAGCGAACTGTTCTGAAGAAACTCGTACGCCGCGCCATGAATGCTGTTTGTGCCCGATTTGAGCAGAACATTCGTTACCGCCCCGCTCGCCCTTCCCAATTCCGCGTCGAAGTTGCTTGTCGACACATCGACGGTCTGAATCGCCTCAATAGGGGGCACCAGTATTTGTAAAAGCCCCGTGCGTTCGTTGTCGTCGATGCCTTCGATCTGATAGTTGTTGCCCATCCGCAGCTGTCCGTTTACCTCCGTTTGCAGAGAACTTGCCGCGTTGAAAAATTGCGAGTGCTGAAAGCTCGCGCGCGTGGTGCCCGGAACGAGATTGAGCAGGCTTTGAAAATTTCGATTGGTCCCGGTCGGTAGATTCGCCGTGGCCATTGTCGAGATGCTGCTTCCCGTGTCGGCACGGTCGGTTTGCAGCAGCGGCGGCGCCGCCGTAACCTCCACTGACTCGCTGATGCTTCCTGGCTGCAATTGCACATCGATTCGAGTGCTCGTATTCACCACCACACTCACGTTCGGCCGGATCTCTTTCTTGAAACCTGCTAGTTCGACTTCGACCGAATACTGGCCGGGAGTAACGTCCGGAAAAGTGTAGTTTCCGCTGGCGTTGGTCTCGCCCTTCCGAGTGATGCCCGTCTGAGTCTCAGTAACAGTAACCTTGGCGTTCGCCACAACGGCGCCTGTCGAATCGGTGACGGTGCCAAGGAGCGTGGCATTGACTGCTTGCGCATACAGGCAAGCATGCGTGGTCAGCAGTAGCATAAACAAGACGCAAACGGAGCGTAGAATCCTCATAGAGACCTTTCGTGACGAAATTATATAAGAAATGGGGATTTAACGCGTGAACCGAAGAGACTTCAACCGGCTCGGACTAGCTGCCGCGGCTTTGGAATGGACATCCTTTCCGGCATCGGCCGAAAAGTTCGATTATCCCTGGAAGCTGGGCATCATCACAGACGAGGTCGATTTCGATCTCAGCCGGGTCCTAACAAGCTTCTACCCGAAATACGATCTGCATTGGGCCGAGATCCGTAATCTCAAATTGAACGGCAAGAACACTTACGTTTACTCCGGAGCGACACCGGATGAGCTGAAGCAGATCAAACGCCAACTGGACGACGCAGGCGTAAAGCTTTCTGTTCTGGATACCGCCGTTTACAAAATCACGTTGCCCGGTACAAAGCTCGCTGGAGAGAACGCGGCCGATCTGAACCCTTCGGAAGGCGAGTACGAGCGGCAACTGGACGAGCTGAAACGCGCGGCAGAAGCAGCCCACGCTCTCGGCACCGAGCGTATCCGCATCTTTACTTTCAAGCGCGTTGCCGATCCGTCCACTGTTTTCGATCGAGTGGTTCAAGATCTGCACAAAGCCCTCGATGTCGCGAAACAACAGGACATCACGCTTCTGGTCGAAAACGAGTTCGACTGCAATGTAGGTACAGGCGCGGAAACCGCAAGGCTCTTCCAGGCGATTCCAGATCGGCGGCTCATGCATAACTGGGATCCAGGCAACTGCTACGAAGCCGGAGAACAGCCGTTCCCGAAAGCGTGGGATCAGATCGACCATAGCCGGATCAGCCACATCCATCTGAAAGACGCTTCCGGCAAAGCCTGGAAGCCAATCGGCGCCGGTGAGATCGATTTCGTGGGGCAGTTTCAAGCATTAGAAAAAATGAAGTATGCAGGAACGCTTTCGCTCGAAACACACTACAGAAATCCACAACACGATCTCTACACGTCAAGCACGGAATCGATGGACGGGCTTGTGAGTGTGTTGAAAAAAGTATGAACGAGCAGGAGTAATCTGAAATTGGAGTTCTTCGAGGAGGAATTATGTCGCAAGCCAATCTCGATCAGCCGGATCGCCGCTCATTTCTGAAGACAACTGGAGTAGCCGCCGCCGGCCTCATGACCGCTGCTTCGGCCAAAAAGGTACTCGGAGCAAACGACCGGGTGCGCGTCGCCGTAATCGGTGTCCGCGGTCGCGGCTGGGACCACGTCAGAGGGTACAAGTCAATACCTGGCGTCGAGATTGCCTACTTCTGCGACGTCGATGAGAACGTGCTGCAAAAACGGCTGGCAGATGCCGAGCAGATGGGCATTCCCAAGCCGCAAACTTATGTAGACGTTCGAAAGCTGCTCGAAGACAAAAACGTCGACGCGGTATCGATCGCCACTCCAAATCATTGGCATTCCTTAATAGGCATCTGGGCGGCGCAAGCCGGCAAGGATATCTACATCGAGAAGCCCTGCTCGCACAACTGGTGGGAGGGCCGGCAGCTAGTTAGAGCGGTCGACAAATACAACGTAATCTGTGAGCACGGAAGCCAATGCCGTTCGAGCGCCGCCATCGTGGAAGCCATGGATAAAATGCGCGGCGGCCTGCTCGGAGAAGTCTATATGGCTCGCGGTCTCTGTTATAAGTGGCGGGCGAGCATTGGACATGCACCGCAAGAACCGGTTCCTGCCGGTGTGCACTACGACCTTTGGACTGGCCCCGCACCCCTGAAGCCGTTCACGAAAAACCGCTTCCACTACAACTGGCATTGGATTTGGGACACCGGGAATGGCGACCTCGGAAACCAAGGCATTCATGAGATCGATTTAGCTCGTTGGGGACTCGGCGTTGCGCTTCCGACGAAAGTATCCGCCATTGGGAATCACTTCTTGTTCGACGACGATCAGCAGACGCCAAACGTCCTGACAGTTGCATACGAGTTCAAAGCTCCTAACGCCAAGACGAAGATGATGAACTTTGAAGTTCGTGGTTGGATCACCAATCACGAGGCTGGTATCGGCACGCCGGAATTCATGAGCGGCGGCGTTCCGGAAGCCGGCCTAACTAAGACGTCCACGCCCAATCCTCAAAAAAAGCAGAGCGATCCTTTGGGGCCAGCCTCCGGCAAGCCGTCGACGATCGGCAATTTGTATTACGGGTCGAAAGGATATCTGGCCATATCCGACTACAACGCTTATAAGTCGTTCCTGGGACCGGAAGACGATGCCGGTCCAGAGAGGCATGCCCCGCTCAGCAACGAACATTTCGTTAACTTCATCGAATGCGTCCGCAGCCGCAAGCGGGAAAACATTCACGCTCCTATCCTCGAAGGACATCTTTCGTCGACACTCGTGCACTTGGCCAATGCTTCTTACCGCCTCGGCCGCACCATCAACTTCGATCCAGAGACCGAGACAGTGGTGAACGATTCGGAAGCAACCGAACTCCTGAAGGGAACCTACCGGGCTCCCTATATTGTCCCGGAACAGGTTTAATGCCGAGACAAGCCAAGCAGGCCGCGAACATGAGATTCGGCAGCGAGGGGGAGACCTTCCAGACTATAGCCGCCTTCGAGGACCGAAACCAAACGGCCGTTGCAGTACCGAGCGGCAAGCTCCGTCATAATGCCGGTGAGTTCATGAAAATCGGCATCGGTTAGCAGAAACTGGCCGAGTGGATCGCCCACACGGGAATCGAAACCCGCCGATACCAGAATGAGGTCGGGACAAAAAGCTTCAGCAGCGGGACACATGTGATCGCGAAAAGCAGTAAAGATTCTTCGCGACCCCGAGCCGGCCGGTAAAGGACAATTGATAGTTTTCCCTTCACCGGCGCCTTCTCCTCGTTCGGAAGCTGCGCCGGTACCGGGATACCACGGCGACTGATGTGTGCTGAAGAACAGGACCGATCCGTCCTCGTAGAAGATGTCCTGGGTTCCGTTACCGTGGTGGACGTCCCAGTCTACGATGAGGACACGTTCTGCGCCGTATCTCTTTTGGGCATAACGCGCCGCAACCGCGACGGTGTTAAATAAACAAAACCCCATGCCGCGCGCACTCGAGGCATGGTGTCCAGGGGGGCGAACTGCACAGAAGGCATTCTGAACTTGACCGCCAAAAACTGCGTCCACAGCTGATAGTGCACAGCCGGCGGCGAGACGGGCCACATTCGCCGAATGTGCATTGATGGGCGTGTCGCCGGTGCTGAGCTGCTCGCGGCCTCCGGCGGCTTCATGTTCGACAAGGGCGATATAATCCCGGTCATGAACAAGCGCCAGTTCGTCTAGGGTAGCAGTTCGCCCAGGAAGGCGGACCAACTTTAGCACCAGACCCGAAGATTGAAGTCCATTCATCAGCGCGGTGTATCGCGCCGGCTGTTCAGGATGACTCGCGCCACCTTTATGCTCGAGTACTTGCGGATCGGCTACCAGTCCGGTCAGGGTCATGAAAGAGTGCCGGTTCAGACCCTCGCGGTCTTAATGTGAACCAGCTGTTCTTCAGGCGCCGGATCCACCGTGATGGTCTGTTCGCCCCGGAAGAAGTCGAAATAAGACACTTGATGGACACAAGAAATTGTGCACATCGGAGCACACGATTTTGCCGTGAGATATTCGCGCCGGATATCTTCGACGGTATATTCAGCCAACGGCTTTGCCGGAAAGCCACGCTGTTGGGAACAGTAATGGACTAAGCCGTCCTCGCAGACATACAAGTAGCGCGATCCAGCGCGGCAGCGCCAATTGCTTGGTATTCCATTAGCGATGTTGTCTTGAAAATAGTTAGCTCGCGAAAAGTGTCTCTTCTCGAATGACTTCATTTCGAGAAAGACTTCACGTTCGCGAGGCGCTAATGGACGCAGCTGCCCGTCGCCATCGTGAATGATTCCCACAGTGGAGGTGAAGCCGAGCTCCATGGCGCGTTTCCCGACGACTAGCGCATCTTCCGGATTCCGGATACCGCCCCCGAGCACCGAATTGATGTTGACGTGAAAGTCGGCATGTTCAGCCAGGATCTGAAGCTTCTTATCGAGAACCTTGAGGCTCTTTTTTGAAACGTCGTCCGGCATCACGTTATCGATGCTGATCTGCAGATAATCTAGACCCGCATTGTTCAGGGCTCTCACGCGTTCCGGGGTGAGCAGATAGCCGTTGGTGATCATTCCGGCGAGAGTGGCGTTCCGCCTGATTCCGCGGATGATGTCATCGAGTTCGGGATGAAGCAGCGGCTCGCCACCGCTCAGCGTGATCACACCGGTTTTCAAGTTTCCGAGTTGCTCGATACGGCCCAACATTGTGTCGAGCGGAACGGGCTTCGAAAAGCTATCGTACTCGTTGCAATATGTGCAAGACAGATTACATCGGCGAATCGGAATGATGTGGGCCATGATCGGGTGGTCGGTCGAAGCCGCTCCCTTAATCAATAACTTCGCTTCGCGCAGATGCCGGCTTAGGGCTCTCCTGCGGCGTTGAGTATTCGCCTGCTTTTCAACCATTGACGAGACACTTTTATTTAATCATAGGCTTGGATTTCAGAACAAAACCGAACACTCCGGTTGCGTCCCGCACGCGAAATCGCTACGTAATATGACTCTGCCGGAATTATTGAGGCATGGCTCCAGCGCTGAGTTGAACCCGTATCCGAATCGGATCTAACTCCTTTCCGTTAGCCTTTGCAATGATCGAGACCGTTTTCCACCCGCTAGTTTCGTTCCCTGAAGTCTTTACCTCAAAGGGTAAATCAACGGTTTGATGAGGCCCTATCGAGATGCCGCCGGGCAACTGCCGACGGAACGTCCAGCCGTCGGGCAATCCCACAGAAAAGTTCGTTTGGATCGGTTGCTCAGTTGGATTTTCGATCGTGATCGGGATAACTAGGGGACTTGCGTACTTTGCCATGATCTCCGGACCTACCAGGCTCGCGAGACTGTCAACAGCATGCGCTTGCCAGAACTGCCGGTAAAAACGCCACGGGTCACCCAGCTCCATCCGGGGCGTCGCGGGACGTTCCTGAGCGATAAACCCAGGCGGACGCCGGTAAGGTATGCCTGCGCTTTCGACGCCGGTGAATAGATCGGCTGTGATGTCCGGATTTACGTACGACTTCCCGAAAACAAAAAGATCGGGTTCTTCGAAGGGATGCAGATTGTTCTTGGCCAGAGCATCCCTGGCGACCTGGCCGGTATCGTCTTGCGTGAGATGGTACGAGCACTCTTCGGCGGCCAACTTGGCGTATGCGACGTGACGTGAAGGCGATTCGTCCGTCGCCGAGTACGACGGCCCCTTCCCTTTTAAAAAGTCCGTGTGCGAAGCATCGCTGAAGTAGTAAAGTTTTTCGGCTTGCCAGGGTCGTAGACCTTCAGTGAGGTTCAGGATGTCCCGGCGATTCCGCGGTGTGGCGAGTTGCTCGGGAAAAGCCGTCGGGTCGCCGGCCATATCGAAGGCTTCGGTTGCAATCACACCGGCGGCCTGATGATCGCCATGGTTTTCTCCAGCTACCCAATCGGGCAGCCAGGTAGCAATCACATACGGCCGGGTCAGGCGAACAAGCCGTACCAAACGGCCCAGAGAATCGCCATGATCCCAGGTTTCGAGTGAGTGGAGAACATCCTGGCTGGGAGTATCGAGCCCGTTCAGAAACCAGACCTCCGAGACACCGAAATGAGCCAGGGCCTGCCGAGCTTCGATTTCACGAACTGCGCCGAGAGAGGCTGCTTGTTCCTGGCCCTCGGCATTGCCCCCACCATTCCCTCGAGTGCCGAAGACAACGGCCACACGTTTTTTCTGGTCAAAGATGGCGCGAGCGAGATACGCGCCGATTTCGGTTTCGTCGTCGGGATGAGCTACTACCACCAGAAGATCCACCTTAAAACGAGCATCGGGAGGAGGATTAACGGAGCTGCTCGCCGCGAAAGCCGAAATAAATGAGCACAATAACCCCGGCAGAAGGTGTTTGAACATGTTGGAAGAGATAGCCAAGCGATTATACGATCACGGCAGAAGCGCGGTCTTGCTCTCCCAGTGCCGCAGGAACGCTTCGGCCTGCCCATAACCGCTTTGGGTGCCACGGAAACGCGTGATCTCGACCTGCTTGGGATACCACTTGTCCGGCTGCTGAGAGGCGTGCGCGTAACAGGCAGCGTGGCGCTGCGCCTCGACAGAGGAGATGTCGACGTACTCCGCCGGAGAGAACATCATAGTGTCCTCGGCAACCTCGTAGTAGTAGAGTGCCGGCGTTTTGCCGGCTCGAAGCCAGGCGTCGAGCACGAGCATGGAAAGCGCGCGATGATCGCGGTGGTTATCTATGGGCCATTGAGTGAAAAGGATGTCCGGCTTTTCGGCATCGAGCACGTGGCCGAAAGCCTCGTAATGCGAGTAGTCGACGATGGGGCGCGCGTCGTATTGACCGGCGAATGCGGCGCGCGCTTTCAGGATTCCGCATGCCTTTTGGGCTTCGGCTGTGCGAATAGCGGCACAGCGGCTAAGGCTGGCTCCGCCGCAGTATCCTTCGCCGCGGTTAAGGTAGAGGAGAACGACTTCATGGCCGAGTTGGGTATAACGGGCGATCGTACCCGCGCAGCCGCATTCGGGATCGCCCGGATGCCCGCCGGTTACAACAACCTTGAGGCGGGCTGCTGGTTTCGTTTCAGATTCCAGGGGCGCGGCTAGAATTGGGACGGCGGCTGCGGAGATGATGTGGCGGCGCGAGATGGACACGGATTCCCATTCTAGTCAACATCTCATTCGCTTGCAGAGTTTGTAGGACTCGAGTACGGCTCGCTGGCCCAGCCTCTTGGATACGCGACACCGAAACCTAAGCGCTCGGTCTGCAACGCTCGACAGATCAACTTATGGCCGTTAGCTTTTCGTAAAGAATGTGCGCCAGACTGTGTCCACGGCTGCGTGAAGCAGAGCGGATGAGAGCAACATACCGCCCGACCGGTAGGAAGACCCGTAGAACCACCCGGCAATGGACGCCAATATCACGTAGCGCCAGTTAGGAAAGGGCGGGTGAAGGATGTGAAACAAACCGAAGATGCAGCTTGCGATCAGCTGGCCAAGCCACCAGGAGCGGAGCGACTTTGTCAGTAGATTCTGAAGAAAGCCGCGGAAGAATAGCTCTTCGAGTACCGCAATGAACAGCAAGATCTCCAGGTACGCGAGAAGAAAATCGACGACCCCGTGCCAACGCGGATTCCAGGAAGTGAAGCCGATCATCAGGCCAAGCGGGATCGCGATGCCAGCAAACAAAACGAAATTGATGCCTACTGCAACCAACGCCTTCTTGCTGAATTCGAGGCGATAGCCCAGTTCTGGAACGGGCCGGATGTAGGTCCAGCAGAGGGCGCCCAAACTTACCATGAACAAGCGGCCCATGAAGTCCAGGTTTATGGGAATATTCCAGATTCCGTTGAATAGCCGGAAGAGAACAACGGATACCATCCAGACTGCGGCCAACATGTCTTGCCACTCGAATTTCGCTGGGTGGCGGACTGGGAAACCGAAGTAGAGGCCAATGACCGGCGCGGCAATTGCTAAGAGCCGGCCGAGCGCGGACCACTGGAAGTCCGCCGTTCCCAGTGCATAGAGGAGATACGGAACGGAAAGCAGCGCGATAACAGTAAAGGCCTTGTACCGACCTGCAATGAGTTTCTCCAGCAGAGCCTGGCCCGCTGGCATTGCGGGTGCAATCATATAAATCACTAAAAGAAGAAAACAGCAGTAGACACCTATAGCGGACGAGCGTGGGATCGAGTAGCGCTTCAGATAAGAGGTGGCTACAGGCAAGAAAGCTGCCGCGATTCCTGCAACGACAACCGTAAACGACCACGGCGATGGCCGGCGCACACTGTCAATCGACAACATATCGGCGGAATCTAAATTTTACGAATGTGCAACACGGATGCGTTCTAGTCCGTCCGCGACTAGTTGCCGTTGCGTCTGTATACCGAAGGTGAGGATATTGAGTCGCAAGGCGCTCATTGTGTTATGAGAGTTTTGGGATGAATCATCTGATGCTCAAGAAGAAGCCGGTCCTTATCACGAGCCTTCTCGCGTTGTGTTTGCCTGTTTCCTTCACGGGAGCTCCGATTTCATTGCTCAAACCGGTGGGGCTCAAATGCAACTCTCTGGTCGAGCCGCTCGGTATCGATCCAACGGCAGCTCAACTTTCCTGGAGGCTGCAGGATGGCCGCTGGGGAGCGATTCAGACGGCCTATCAGATCCGAGTAGCGAGCAGCGCTGCTCTGCTCACCGCGGGAAAGCCGGACATTTGGGATAGCGGACGTATCGAGTCCAGCCAGTCTGTAAACATCGCATACGCGGGTCCGTCGCTAAGGCCCGAAACGCGCTATTACTGGCTGGTTACGGTGTGGGACAAGGATGGACATCGCTATCCGGTGAGCGACATTAGCTGGTGGGAGACGGGCCTCCTCAACGGGGCGAACTGGAGAGCGAAGTGGATCGGCTTTGAAGAACCAGAGCATCGTCAGATTCGGGAATCGGGTGCGGCCTGGATTACGAACCCCGAAGTACCCAACTTCAGAGGAACAGGGGATACTCATCATGATTTTCGGTTCCGCTTCGGCATAGAGAAACCGGTAACACGGGCCGCTCTCTACGTTGCCGGGGAGGATTCGCCGGCAGCTTGGGTCAATGGACAGCAGGTTCTTGAGGCGCAACCAATGCCCCGTTGGCAGCACGCGCCCTGGAAGACATATACTCGCGAAGACATAACTCCTGCCCTGCGTCAGGGCAATAATCTGCTCGCCATTGGCGTCACCCGGTATCAAGGGCAGCACGAATCGGCCGCGGCGCTGATCACTCGCACCCCGATGAGTGCGTGCCTATACATTGAGTGGAGCGACGGGTCGGCGGCAACCTTTGTGACCGCAGCGCACGGCTGGGAAGCGTCTCTTAATGCAGTAGGGAACTGGTTCGCTCCCGGATATGACGACTCATCCTGGAAGGAGGCTGAAGCCTATACATCCCAAGCCGTGCTCGGAGAAAGCTCAACGGGAAATCCCTGGCCGACTGGACCCGTGATGATCTTGCGCCGAAGTTTCGATGTCGCCAAGCCCGTTCGGTCGGCCCGGCTGTACGCAACCGCGCTTGGAGCATATAAGTTCCATCTGAACGGCAGCGTTGTCGGCGATCAGATCCTCTCGCCAGGCTGGATGGACTTCCGGCAACATGTTCCTTATCAAGCCTACGATGTGACTTCACAAGTGAAGACCGGTAAGAACGCCTTGGCGGCGTATCTCGCTCCCGGCTGGTATACAACTCCACTGATGTGGCTCAGAGAAGGATACAACTACGGCAGCACGCCGCCCGCGCTGAAAGCTCAGTTGCGTATCGAACACGTCGATGGCTCTGTCGATTGGATCGCGACCGACGAATCGTGGAAAGCCGATGTCTCGCCCATTCTCAAAGCTGAAATCTACGATGGCGAAACCTACGATGCGCGGCGTCGTGCAGCCGGGTTGGGATACCGCTTCCTTTCCGGACGCGAACTGGAGTAAAGCCGAGCTCATCTCTCCCCGGGAACCCGAGATGGTCGCGCAATACTTCGAGCCCATCCGCGAAGAGAAGGTGATGATCGCGAAGAGCGTTACCAGTCCCAAACCAGGCATTTACATCTATGATTTCGGCCAGAATCTTGCCGGGGCGCCGCGAGTAAGAGTGCAAGGCGCAGGGGGAACAGACGTCCGATTGCGCTTCGCGGAAGCACTGAATCAGGACGGCACGATGTATGTGGAAAATCTCCGGACGGCTAAGGCCACGGATCACTTCATCCTGGCCGGCAACGAAGTGGAGGAGTACCAGCCGCAGTTCACATTCCACGGCTTCCGTTATATCGAGATATCGGGGATATCGACAAAACCGGGCATCGATGCAGTCAAGGCGGTGGTGTTCCACACCGATGCTCCGTTCACTGCGGAGCTTCACACCGGCAGCTCGATGGTCAATCAACTCTGGAGCAATATTCTCTGGGGCCAGCGTTCAAATTTCATTGGAGTGCCGACGGACTGTCCGCAGCGCGATGAGCGCCTGGGGTGGAGCGCCGACGCCCAGGTCTTTTGGCGAACGGCCTCTTTCAATATGGATCTGGATAGCTTCACTCAGAAGTTTTCAGGAGATCTTCGCGGCACCCAAGTTGGCACGCCAATGTACGGTATTTTCGCACCCGGTACTGATTCACCATCCCCTGGTTTTGGAGCTGGCTGGAGCGATGCAGGTGTCATTATTCCTTGGACCGGCTGGATACAAACCGGCGATAAGCGCATCATCGAGCAGAACTGGTCTGCGATGGAAACATATCTTTCCGCTATTCAGGCCGCCAATCCCGATTATTTGTGGAGAAATCAGTTCGGCATTCCTTTCGGCGATTGGCTCACGCCCACCCGGACGACGCCCGAAGATCTGGTCGCTACAGCCTACTGGGCTTACGATGTCTCGCTGATGCAAGACATGGCGGCGGCTACCGGCAGAACAGCCGATCTTCAGAAATATACCGAGTTGTTCAATAACATCAAGGCTGCATTCAACGAAGCATTTATCCGCTCCGACGGATTCGTAGGCACAGTCGACAGGTTCCCGAGTATTCCTCCACCTACAATTAGTCCAGCTAAGTTAGCCGCTGAAGACAAAACTCTTCCGGTAGAGACGCAAACCGGTTATGTGCTGGCCTTACACATGAAACTTCTGCCGGAAGAACTGCGTGGAGCTGCGGCTAATAAGTTGGTGAAGAAAATTGAAGAGAATCACTGGATGCTCGGTACCGGCTTTTTGGGCACTCCTTATCTGCTCGAAGTCTTATCTGATACCGGGCATAACGATGTCGCCTATCGGTTACTGCTGAACACCGCTTATCCGTCTTGGGGCTACCAGGTTGAGCACGGCGCGACTACTACTTGGGAGCGTTGGAATGGCGATCAAATGCGTGACGACCCCAGCATGAACTCGTACAACCATTACGCTTATGGCGCGGTTGCGGAGTGGATCTATCGATATGCCGCAGGAATCGATACGATCGCTTCCGACCCCGGCTTTCACACCATTTATCTCCATCCTAATTTCGACTCTCGTCTCGGCAGTCTGAACTTTGCGTATCAGTCTGCTTACGGCCGCGTGGCTTCAGCGTGGACGATAGTTGGTGGCGACGCGACATGGAACGTTACCATTCCTCCCAACACCAAAGCGCAAATGCGATTGTCACCAGCAGACGGTTCGGCCTTCACGTTAGACGGAGTTGCTTTGCCTGACAGCAAGAAACTGCGCGTGCGACCAGACGGAGTCTATGAGTTGCCGGCCGGGACATACTCGTTTAAGGTTATGACTAAGTCCCAGCCCACCGCTTCGTAGAGCTAGGAGTTCCCGCCGCTAGAAACAGAGCAAGGGTCGGAAAGCACAAGCTTCGTCGATCAAATCAGTTTCGCCGTATTCCTGGCGATCTGCTGGTCCTCTTCAGCGGGCAGTACTTTGACGGAAGTACGGCTAGTTGCGCCTATGCCTAGAAAGTCGAGACCTTGGCAAATCTCCTCGCGCAAATCGGCGGCATGCTCGCCGATGCCGCCCGTGAATACCAGACAGTCCAGTCCGCCCAGAGCAGCGGCCATGCTTGCGATAGCTTTCTTCACCTGATAGCAAAACATACGAAGGGCGAGATCGGCCGCCTTGTTCACGTGACGTTGCGCGCTCAGCTCACGCACGTCGCTTGTCGAGCCCGACACGCCCAGCAGGCCCGCTTTGCGGTCGACCAGGCTCTCTAGCTGCTCGGGCGTTGCGTATCCATTTCGAAGCAAGTAAATCAGCACTCCCGGGTCTAGATCGCCAGTACGCGTACCCATAATCACACCGCCCGTCGGGGTCATTCCCATGCTGGTGTCGAGTGAAACTCCGTCTTGCAGAGCTGTGACGCTTGAACCGTTGCCGAGGTGGGCGATCACCATGCGCCGGGGAATAATCTGCATCTGAGCGATAATCGATTCCAGCGAAAGCCCATGAAAGCCATAGCGCTGGACGCCCTTGCCGCGAACATCCTCAGGTAGCGCGTATGTCCGGCTTACATCCGGCATGTTGCGATGAAATGCTGTATCAAAACAGATAGCTTGCGGCAAGCCGGGGAGCGCCTCTTCGGCCGCTTGTAGCACGGCTAAGGCAGCCGGCAGATGTAATGGCGCATACTCGATTGCGTCCGTCAATTCTTTCGCTACGGTCGCGTCAAGCAGCTTATGCTCGGTGAGGTGCGGGCCGCCATGCACAAACCGGTGTCCCACTGCGTCTGGCTTCGCAGTGTCGAATTCTGTCAGCAGATCTAAACAATGCTTAAGTGCCGCCGGGTGATTGTGGAAACCTTCGCCCCGTTGTTCTTCGACCCTTGGCTCACTTTTGCGCCGATACCAGAACTTCGCGTGCTCACGGCCGATCTCTTCCGCTTCACCTTCCAGGATCGATTCAGCTTTGTTTGGATCGGCGGAGTAGAGTCCGAATTTCAGCGAAGAGGATCCACAGTTCAACGCCAGAATTGTGCGTTTGCTTTTGGAACGGTCGGCCACTTAGTAGGGCCACTTCCAGTTCGTTATTTCCGGTTTATCGGTCCCGTTCTCAAACGCGTAGTTCGTGCTTTCAATGATCTGGTTTTTCAAGTACTCCTTGAAATGCGCCGCTTTTGACTGCAGCCGGGGAACGCGGTCGATGACGTCTATCGCGACGCTGAATCGATCCACTTGATTCCTGATCGCCAGTTCTAGCGGTGTATCGATGTTGCCTTTCTCCTTGTATCCGCGCACATGAATGTTGTCGTGATTTGTGCGTTTATAAGTGAGCTTGTGAATGAGCCACGGGTATGCGTGAAAGTCGAATATCACCGGTTTATCTTTGGTAAACAGTGAATCGAAATCGCGATCGGAGAGGCCGTGTGGGTGCTGATGCTCGGGCTGAAGCTTGAATAAATCCACCACATTCACGAAGCGGAGCTTCAGGTCGGGAATGTTTTCTCGCAAGAGAGCCGCCGCGGCTAACGCCTCCATTGTAATTACGTCACCCGCGCACGCTAAAACCACATCGGGATCTTCGCCTGCATCGGTGCTCGCCCATTCCCAAATCCCGATTCCTTTCGTGCAATGATCGATCGCCTCATCGATTGGCAGGTAATTTAGGTGCGGCTGCTTGTCGGCTACGATTACGTTGACGTAGTTCGTGCTTCGCAGGCAGTGGTCTCCCACGCTGAGTAGGCAATTGGCATCGGGAGGAAGATAGATTCGAGTGATATCGGCGCTCTTGTTAGTAACTACGTCCAGGAAGCCTGGGTCCTGATGCGTGAACCCGTTATGATCCTGCCTCCAAACAAGTGAGCTGATCAGAAGATTGATCGAAGAAATCGGCGCTCGCCAGCGCGTCTCGGCTTTTGATTTCTCCAGCCACTTCGCGTGCTGATTAAACATCGAGTCGATGATGTGCACAAACGCTTCATACGTGGAAAATAGCCCGTGGCGGCCGGTCAGCACATATCCTTCGAACCAGCCTTCCAATGTATGCTCGCTCAACATCTCCATGACACGGCCGTCTAAGGCGATCTCGGTGCCGTCCGCATCCTCGGGCTTAAACTCGGCAAGCCACGTCTTCTCAGACGCTTTATATATCGCCTGCAGTTTATTCGACGCCGTCTCGTCTGGCCCGAACACCCGGAAGTTCGTCATGTTCTTCCGCATCACATCGGCCAGAAAATGTCCAAGAACATCCGTCGGCGATGATTCCGTTGTCCCCGGCTCTTCCACTTTTACGGCATGCTCACGAAAGTCCGGTAGGTCGAGAGGCTTGCGCAGCAATCCACCGTTGGCATGCGGATTCCCGCTGATGCGGCGAGTGCCCTTCGGCGGCAGTTTACCCAACTCTGGCGTTAGCCGGCCTTCTTCGTCGAATAACTCCTCGGGCTTGTAACTCCGCATCCATTTCTCGAGAATCCTCAGATGCTCAGGCTTCGATTGGATATCGGTGATCGGAACCTGGTGCGCTCTCCAGAAGTCTTCCACCTTGTGCCCATCGACTTCTTTGGGGCACGTCCATCCTTTCGGTGAACGCAATATCACCATCGGCCAGTGAGGCCGCTCGGCTTTACCCGTCTTGCGCGCCGTTCTCCTGGATCCCGCGAATCTCATTGACACACTGCTCGAGGGTTGCCGCCATCTGCTGGTGCATCACCGCTGGATCGTTTCCCTCGACAAAGTAGGGTTTCCAGCCGTAACCGTGGAACAGACTTTTTAGCTCTTCGTGAGGAATCCGCGCCAGGATCGTGGGATTCGCGATTTTGTATCCATTCAAATGCAATACCGGCAGCACCGCGCCGTCGCGAATCGGGTTCAAAAACTTATTCGAATGCCACGACGTTGCGAGTGGTCCCGTCTCGGCTTCTCCATCGCCTACGACAACTGTGACAATCAGATCTGGATTGTCGAACGCTGCTCCAAAGCCGTGCGACAGGCTATAGCCGAGCTCGCCGCCTTCATGAATGGAGCCGGGCGTTTCGGGAGTGCAATGGCTTCCAATTCCGCCTGGAAACGAGAACTGCCTGAGAAACTTGCGGAGACCTTCTTCATCCTGGCTTTTGTCCGGATAGATCTCCGAGTAGACTCCCTCGAGATACGAGTTGGAAAGCACGGCTGGTGCGCCATGTCCCGGTCCCGAGATGTAGATCACGTCCAGGTCATATTTTTTGATGAGCCGATTCAAATGGACCCAGGTAAACGTCTGTCCTGGATCCGATCCCCAATGTCCCAGTAAGCGATGTTTGATGTGCTCGGGCTTCAGCGGCTGTCTAAGCAGCGGATTATCCCGCAGATAAATCATTGCTACGCAGAGATAGTTGCATGCGCGCCAGTAAGCATCTATGAGCCGTGCTTCCTCCACAGAAAGCGGAGTGTCAATCGCGGGTCTATTGAGAACTGCTGTGTCGGGCTCCATGCCCAAGTATGGGCAATAATCGGCAGGAAAGCCAACAAGTATTATCGTTAGTTCTCACTGGCCGGTTTTCCCCGTGATTTTGCGAATAAAAGCAGCCTCATCCGGTTTGTATGGCTGGCCGTTCTCACGAAAGATGTCGTGGAACCAAACCGATGGCTGCCGGTCCACATATGGGCGCTGCCAGGAGTCCCATGGCAGATAGGTCTGCGATTTTCCAGCTACAAATCCCCAATTAATCGCGCCAACCTTGTATTGCTTTGCGATCGGCAAAATTGCCTCAAACGTGCTGCCCCGGGGCCGCGCCATATATTCGGTGCAGATGATCGGCCGCCCAAAACTCTGCAGCCACTTCACCTCGGTCTCGAAAATCGCCGGCTTGTCATAGTCGTGAAAAGAGATTATGTCCGAGTTCTCAAGTTGTTCCTTGGCCATGGGAGATAACGGAGTTTTGCCCTCCGGATCCTCGTGCCAGATGCCGCTTGTCAAAGGCTGCGATGGATGCGCCGATCGCGCCCAGGCGAACGTTTTCGGCAAAAGCGCTAAGACTAAACCGATCTTTGTTTCTTTATCCGGATGGCTAGAAGCATTCAGATTATCCGGTTCATTCCAAATGTCCCAACCGAGCACGCGGTCGTCATTTGCAAATGCTCCGACGATGCCCTTCACATACTGCTCTAAGCGCGGATACTGCGATGGGTCCGCGAGCGCCTGCGCTCCCGGACTCTGAACCCAGCGCGAATTGTGGTAGCCCGGCAGCGGGGGTGTCTGCGGGCCTAGGTGAGGATTGGGATCCCAACACGAGTCGAACAGCACAAGCAACGGCTTAATGTGATGCTTTGCACAGATGTCGAGGAACGTGTCGACGCGCTTCTTGAATCCGTCGCTGTCCTGCTTCCAAAGCAGATCGTGTAGAAACACGCGCATGGTATTCATGCCCAAGCTTTCCGCCCAGCCAAGTTCCGTGTCTATGCGCTTTGGATCGAACGTTTCGGCTTGCCACATCTCGAGCTCGTTCTCGGCGTCGGAGGGAACGAAGTTGCTTCCTACGAGCCATGGCTCCTTCGCGTACCAGGCATTCGCGGCCTCTGCCGTCCAGCGTGGTTGTTCCGCCGGGGTCGCCTGCGCTGCCCATCCGCAGCTTGCAAAAAGTATCCCGCCAAGACCAAGTAATATGCTGGATGCGTGTTTTTTCATCGTTCTTCTCGTGTTCGATTCTATCTCCTGCTTGTTGTAAGTTTTCGTTGTCTAGCACAACACGGAGCAACCTTCACCAATCCGCTGCTGCCGTCCGGCGCCGATCCCTCGATTGAATATCGCGGCGGTTACTACTACTACATGCAGTCGACCGGCAAGAATCTCACGATTTGGAAGACGCGCGACGTAACCGGCCTGAGGGACGCCGAAAAGAAAGTAGTCTGGACACCGCCCGCTACCGGCCCTTACTCGCACGACATATGGGCCCCCGAGCTGCATTATTTAGGCGGCAAATGGTACATCTACTTCGCTGCAGACGCCGGAACAAATCAAAGCCATCGCATCTGGGTTATTGAGAATGCCTCGCGCGACCCACTCGAGGGAACGTGGACCATGAAGGGAAAACTTGCCGATCCCTCCGATAAGTGGGCCATCGATGCCACTGTCTTTGAAAACCGTCACAAACTGTATGAACTCTGGTCTGGTTGGGCCGGCGATGTCGATGGCACGCAGAGTATCTATATCGCGCAACTCAAGAATCCCTGGACGATTGAAGGTAATCGTGTCAGGCTCTCCACGCCTGAATTCTCATGGGAGAAGATTGGGGACCTGCCGGATCAGCATCGACACGTGGATGTGAACGAAGGCCCAGAGATCCTGAAGCACGGCCGCAAGCTCTTCCTGATCTATTCTGCGAGCGGCTGCTGGACCGATCATTACGCGCTCGGCATGCTGGTAGGCGATAACAGGAGCAATCCCCTCGACCCCGGCTCTTGGAAAAAATCGGAGCAGCCTGTTTTTTCCGAGTCGCCCGAAGCGCATGCTTTCGGAACCGGCCACAACACATTTTTCAAATCTCGGGACGGCAAGCAAAACTGGATTGTGTATCACGCGAATCCAGAGACCAATGAGGGCTGTGGAACAGATCGTTCTCCTCGTGCACAGCCCTTCACCTGGAATGCGGACGGTACCCCGGATTTCGGAAAGCCGATTCCGCTGAGCGCTCCTATTTCTAAACCGAACTGAACCGCCGCTAACTTGCTAATGTGAAGTTCACCGTAATTGTAGTTACTACCTCTACCGGTTCGCCATTAAGCATAGTCGGCCGGTACTGCCACTGAAGGATAGCTTCGCGCGCTGCATTTACCAGCAGCGGATGGCCGCGCAGCAACTGCAAATTCTCAATCCTGCCTTCTTTGCTGATCACCGCGGTGAACTCGACTGTTCCTTGTACCCGCGCCGACCTCGCAAGCGGTGGATAGACGGGCTGAACTTTGTGGAGAAGATTGGCCTCTGCAACACCTCCGCCCACACGTACGGCTTTCACCGGAGCACGCGGCCCCGCAGGCGGCGGCGGTAGAGCCGCTTGTCCCGCTGGACCGGCTGAACCATAGAGCAGGAGATTTCCATTTCCTATTTCAGCCGTTGCCGCGGCTCCGATATCGGGCGCTGCAGAAGGCGGTTCAGCTACCGGTAACTGTCTCGGAGTAACTCGCGGCGCTACCAGTACCGCGGACGCGAACGTCCGCATCTTCGGCGCGGTCTGAGCTTTGGTCGGTGCGGGAGGTCGCGGAGGCGGCGGCGGTGGAGGAGGAGGCGCCGTCAGCATGCTTTTCAACTGAGCGTTGGGAAGCGCCTGCGTGTAAAGTAGCGGGAACAGAATCATCAAACCGATAACTCCGATCTGAAACAATAACGAGACAACGACAGTGTAGGGCTTCTTAGTACGTTGTACACCGTCGACAAAAGTTTGGCTGAACATCGTGACTGGATCCTCTCGGCGTAGGAACGCGTTGCTCCATCTGAGCGGCTTATGTCCGCCGCTCATGAAAAAGGTTTGGGATGTTTCAGGTATCGCCGCTCTCTTCTCTTAAAGAGCGGCAGAATCACGATCGTGGGAGCTGGGACCTAGGCGCTTAGCAATCCCGTTGTTATTAAGTTCAGACACCACGCTTCGAAAACAAGTTCCCGGGCTCTTAAAGCGGCGGAGCGCTATCTCTATACGGAATTGAAGGACGATCACTCGCTGGAAGCGAACGCGAGCGCCGGGCCTTCGTAAGAATCTCAGCTTCATGATTGACGACTCCGAAGCAAGGCGCATCGAGTTGCTTATGGCTATCTAAATGGCTATCATAAATGTATGACCTATACCGTCGCGGAAGCCAAGAACAGGTTGCCTGAGCTTATTAGGCAGGCAGAGGCGGGCGCCCGGGTGACGATCACGAAACGTGGCATTCCCGTAGTAGAGATCGTGCAGAAAATCGAGGATTCTCCGCGCAAGCGCGTCTTTGGTGTTCTCGGCAAGAAGAAGATCGTACTCGATTCAAACTGGGCGCGACCACAGGAAGATCTGGATGCCTGGTTTGCTGGCCAAGTCTGATGGCCAAACGTTTCCTGCTCGACACACACGTTGTTATCGACATCGGCGTGGAGGGGGGCTTTGAAGCAATGCCCGTAAAGGTACAGCATATCCTTGAAGATCCGAATGCCGAGCTACTTGTCAGTGTGGCATCCTACGCCGAGATAGCAATTAAAACTCGGATCGGGAAGCTTAATATAAATAAGGAGGAATTAGCGGCTATCTGCGCGAGCGCCTCGATTACCTGCTATCCGCTTCGTCAGCACCACGCCGATCGGCTATTCGAGCTGCCGTTACTCCACAATGATCCTTTCGATCGTCTGATTATCTCGACCGCTCTTAGTGACGATCTTCCGTTGATCTCATGCGATAAACAGTTCCGGAAATACAAAGGGCTGCGAGTGACTTGGTAAGAGCTCCGATCATATCAGCGCTTGTTCGCCATCACCTCGAAGGTATCCTTCGCTTCCACATGAAAATCACTGCTCTCAGGATCCTTAACCCGAAACATCGTCCCTACTAACCGGTCGGGCTTCAGTTCAAATTTCACGTAGTTATAGTTCGGAAACAAAGAGCTCTGATACAGATCGTCAGGAGTCCGCTCTACAAAATAGGGCTTAGCCCCGCCGCCGCCCGAAACCAGATACACGACATCGTCCACCAGATGCCTTTCGTAGTTGTGAATGTGCCCGGCGCTAACGATGATTCGCGCATGGGAGCCTGGTTGCATCTTCGACAAAAGGTCCCGGAGGGCAATCTCGTTGGGCCGTGGATTATGATCCACTTCGATATGAGTCTGAATATCCGCTACCGGCGGATGATGCAAACTGATGACGACAAAATCCACGGATGCGGGCAGTTCCTGGATCTGCTTCGTAAGCCAGCGGCTCTGGTCGCTATCCGGCAGCAGCGAAGCATCACTATCGACGGTAATCGAGTAAACGCGCGAACCTAATTGCGCCGAGTACCAACGCCGATTACGCAGCTCAGGGAATGCGGTCCACCAGTTCTCAAGGCATTGCTGCGGATTCGATCCGTGAAATTCGTGGTTCCCCAAAGCCGGATACACCCGGAGATGCGCGTCACGCCAAGGCTTCGTTTCGTCGTGATACACCGTGTAATCGTTCACAACATCACCGGCTAGCGGAACATCGCCATTCAGCAGGATCGCGGAAGGGCGCTCTTCCGCAATTTTTTTCACCAGCCATTTTCGGACCGTTGGATTTGTTGAAATAACATTCTTCGGATCCGTGAAACGCATATCGCCATAGGCGATAAACGAGGCCGGCGATCCCAGTTCGCTATCCGTTACGCGAAACGTCGGCCCTGGCTGGCTCAAAAGATCTCCAGTCGCCAGATCAGACGCGTGATTTTGGGCGAGCATTGCCCACCCAACCAGCAAACCGCCGAGGCCAAACAAGCGGCACAGAATAGTGCTAAAACTAGTTGACCGCATAGACCTGGAGCGCTGCATTGTCCTCCGCTGTTTTTGTATGGGCGACATAGAATTGGCGAAGCGAATCATCATAGGTCGAAGTCTTGCCCCCGTTTGTTCCAAACTGCGTAAGAACTGTATACATGTCCGGACTGTCCTGATGGATCACAGTAACACCACCGGAGCCAGTCACGTAAATTCGTCCGAGCTCCGGATCGAAGGTCATGTCGTCCGCGATATCGACGCAATCGATGGTTTGGAGCAAGCGCCCTGACTTACTATCGAGAACATAAAACTTTCCTGGCTTTCGTCCAGCGATAAACAGCCGTTGGTGCTGCGGGTCGAATGCCATCGGCGTATTTAGATTGAGGCCGGCAATTGTCCAGGTCTGCTTGACTTCGTTTGTGGCCAGGTCCACCACCCCGATCACCTTCTGGTCGCGCATATTCACATAAAGCAGGTTATCCGCACGATCGAGCGCCATCGATTCGAGATTGGCGGCGGAAACGCGAATACGCCCAATCTCCTTTTCTTCATCCACGGAAATAATGCTGATATAAGAGAAGGGCTGATTTGCTCCACGCCCGCCATTCCCGACATAGAACAGCCGCTTCTTCGCGTCATAGTAGCCGGCGTCAGGGCCGGCCTCCAGCGGGATCCGTTTCACTTGATGCATGTCGCGCACGTCCAAAATCCGGCACGATCCATCGCCGCCATCGGCCACCAGAAGTTCACCTTTCTCCGGCACAAACGCCAGTGTGTGTGGCGTTGTTACACCGGCCACGCTCTGCAGATGCTCACCTGTTTTCAGATCGAATACTTCAATTGAATGGTGCACTTCGGCCGAAACGTAGAGCCGACTGTTTGCCTTATCGATTGCGAAGGACCTTTCCGGTGCCGTTGTATAGCGGACTGAATTGTTGGGTGAGAATCTCCACATCGAGAACGCTTTCGTTGTGCGTCTGGAAATTCGGGCGGTTAAAGCCTACCTTGAATTCGTTCACTGTGCGTGGCGAAACCACGGTATCGAGAACAATTGCCGCATTCTGTGTTATGAGAGTTGTTGCCGTTCGATCCCGCAAGACACCGTTAGGCAGATCGGACAAACCGTTATCGATGTTGTAGCGCACCGAAAGCGTATTCGTGTCTGAAAACTTGTGGTCGTAGCGGAACATCCCAAAATCCTCGTTCGTCAACTGCCGGCCCGCGCCGATGTAGCGCATAACGTTGGGATCGCTAGTGGGCACTGTTCCTCCCGGATAAGCAGCAACTATCGGATTAAGCGCCGGTGAGGTCTGCCCAACTTGGGCGCGGAATGCCGGAGATGGAACGAATCCAATCAGAGTTTGTCCAACATGTTGTCTGAGTCCCTCATACGTGACAAAGAAGAAATCTTTGTCTCTTCGAAGAGGCCCGCCAAAGCTACCACCGAACTGATTCAGGCGAAATGGTGGCAGCGTTCTATCAAAAGGGCCGCGTGCGTCGAAGAAGTCGTTTCTCAGGTATTCGAAGGCGGAACCATGGAATTCGTTCGTGCCGCTACGTGAGACGACGTCCACCTGACCGCCTTGTGTGCCTCCGCTTTCCGCGGTGTACACAGCTGCGTTCGCTCTGAACTCTGAAATGGCCTCCGTCGAAAACTGCAGCCGGAAGGTCCCCTTCTGCGCCTGGTTCAAAATGCCTGTTGCATCTACTCCGTCGAAGCGGTAATTGTTGTCGTCCAGACCGTGCCCTGCGAACCGGATGCTTCTCTGGTTATCCGTGCCGCTATCGATCGCACCCGGCGTCTGCGTCATCAGACTCGCCCAGCTTCTGCCGTTAATCGGAAGCTGCCGCACTTGTTCGCCGGAAACGACGCCGCCAATGGTCGCCGACACCTCATCAAGTGGTGGCACTGTATCCTGCACCTCAACATCGGTGCTCACTGAAGTGAGTTGCAGTTTTGCATCGAGTGTAAGGTTCTGCCCCACTTGCAGCTGCACGTCCTCCCGCGTGTAAGTCTCAAACCCGGGTATCGATATCGTGACCCGGTAATGCCCTACCGGCAATGCCGTCAATGTATAAACTCCGGATGAGCTACTGATGGTAGAGCGTTTCGATTCCGTCTCGAGCGATATGGCTTGTATGACAGCGCTCGGCACCATTGCACCTGCTGCATCGAGTACGGAGCCTGAGATGCTGGCCGATTCCGTCTGAGGAAAACACGCCGGAACACAAAGGAAAACGATCACGAGCAGACGTAAGCCGAGAACGCGGACGTTTAACATGGCGGGAATTAACTCTGTTCGCCAGCCTACGAAGGCTTTGTGAAAACCGTGTTAGCGGCGTGCTACGCCTTTGTCAATTCATCAGCACTGTTAAATTTACTACTCGATTGAAGTGTGGGAATTTAGAACCATGGACAGAAATCCAGTGGTAAATGCGGTCGAAGAACAGGATTGGTTACGTTCGCTTGGAGACAAATCGGACACCTTCGTGAATACCGCGCTCGATTCGGTCGGCGACGCCAAGGATGCTACCCGGGACGCTCTGGTGAACAGCCGCCTCCTCGGGCACATGCGCCATCCCACAATCACCGACGTTCCCTTTGGTAGCTGGACCGTTACCCTTGTCGCAGATGGACTCGATATTGCCGGCCATAAACAGTATTCGGCGGCAGCGGACATATCGCTTGCTGTAGGTCTCGTCTCGTCACTACTCGCTTCTGCCGGAGGCTTGGCCGATCTAAGTGAGACTCAGGGTCAGACCGACCGGCGTCTGGGCACGATGCATGGCGTTCTGCAAGGTGTCACTATGCTGCTCTTCGGGGGGTCGCTTGCTGCAAGGCGCACCGACAAGCGTGGCATTGGCCGAATCTTGAGCTTGGCCGGCTACGCAACATCGATCGCTTCTTCCTATCTCGCTAACGAATTGGTGGAAAGCCGAAGAAGCGCAGTATAAGCTTCGCGGTTCTCTTTAGTTCACGCGGGCACTTTGCGAGAGCGTCGCTAGGGGCACCACGTCGAGGGCCTTCTCATGCGTAGCCTCTAAGCGTACCTGCGCCAAGACCCCTGCGTCAAAGGACTTTTTCCAAAGTTCAATGCAGACGCACCACTGGTCGCCTGCTTTGAGACCTGGAAATCCAAACTCTGGGCGCGGCGTGATCAGATCGTTCCCGATTGATGCTTGATGTCTCAAGAACTCGTCGTTCACCAGCACGCATATCGTGTGTTGCCCGAAATCGTCAGGACCCGTATTGCATTTCCCATCCCGGTAAAATCCGGTCAACGGATCCGTGCAGCAAGTCTGTAGAACACCACCCAAAACATTCTTAACCATTTACTATCAGCCTACCTGAGTTTTGAAACCAAGCGAGCTCTACTCGATTTTTGTGCCCTTGAGAGCTCCGCGAACCGCCGTGTTCATCATGTTCTCGGCTAGATCTTGCGTAACGCGGTTCAACGTTTCGAGCTTTTCATTAATCGCGTGATGATCGGAGCCGTTATAGACACTCTCAAGCTCACGCCTCGCTGCCTCTATCTCGGAACGCTCTTGAGCGTTCAGGGCATTCCAAGCTTCGTTATTCTGCGCTTTTGCCAAAGCTCCGAGAATATTATCGGCTTCCACTCTCGCCTCTCGAACTTGCCGCTCACGCATGTCCTCTTCGGCTTTTTCAAACGATTCCTGAATCATCGCCCCGACTTGCTCTTCGGAGAGGCCGTAGGAAGGCTTCACTTCGACGCTATGCTCCTTGCCGGTCCGCGCATCTCTTGCGGTGACATTCAGAATCCCGTTCGCGTCGATAAGGAACCGGACTTCGATTCGGGCGAAGCCAGCAGGCATCGGAGCGATGTCTTTCAAATCGAAACGTGCCAGGCTCCGGCAATCCTTCACGAGTTCGCGTTCACCCTGCAGCACATGAATCAAGACGTTTCGCTGCCCATCCACCGCAGTCGTAAAGCTCTCGGTCGCGCTGGCGGGTATCGTGGAGTTTCGGTGAATCAGCTTTGATACCACCCCGCCCATGGTTTCTATACCGAGCGAAAGCGGCGTAACGTCCAGCAGCAGCTTGTCTTCCACATCGCCCGCAAGAATGCCTGCCTGTACCGCCGCACCTAACGCCACCACCTCGTCCGGATTGAGTTCAGTATGCGGTTTCGCTTTGAATAGTCTCTCGACCGCAGCCCGTACCAGTGGAATGCGTGTCGAGCCGCCCACCATAACAACTTCGTCGATCTGCTCGGACGTTAGCTTCGTATCGGCTAAACAAGCGCGGCACGGCTCAAGCGTACGCTCCACAATCGGCGTGATTAGCCGCTCGAATAACGTCCGGTCGATGGCTCGAGCGTAATGTTTGCCGGCATAGTCGAGGTCAATCTTCGTGTCCGGCACGAACGACAACTGCTCTTTGGCCTCAATCACCGCGCGCCGCAACCGCTGCACGCCTTCCGAATCCTTCGAAAGATCCTCGCCCCACTCCGACTCAATATCCTCGAGTGCGATCCGCAGCAGAAGATTGTCGATGTCGTCGCCTCCAAGGTGAGTGTCTCCGTTAGTAGCTAAGACTTCAAAGATCCCGTCATGGAGCCGCAGTATCGAGATGTCGAACGTGCCGCCGCCAAAATCGTAGACTGCGATGACACCGTCTTTCCTCTTATCGAGACCATAGGCGAGCGAAGCAGCCGTTGGTTCGTTCACCAGCCGCAGAACCTGCAATCCGGCGAGTCGTCCAGCGTCCTTAGTTGCCTGCCGTTGGGCGTCGTTGAAGTAAGCCGGAACCGTGATAACAGCCTCAGTCACTGGGGCGCCGAGCTCGGCTTCAGCATTATCTTTGAGCTGTTTCAGCACCGCAGCCGAAATCTCTGGAGGCGTAAACGTTCTGTCGCCCAAGCTCAGCTTGATGACCGATTCGCTGTCGGAGGCAATCCGAAAAGGGAACAGCTTCACTTCGCTTTGTACGTCGTTCACGCCGCGTCCCATCAAGCGTTTGACCGAATACACCGTACGTTCCGGGCTGGTCAGCAAAAGCTCTCTTGCCGGTTCACCCGCTACAAGCCGGCCATCTTTGCTTAAAGAAACAACGCTAGGAACGATCTTCCGCCCTGCCGAATCTTCCACGATTTGTGGCCCTGTCAAATCCATATAGGCGATCAGGCTATTCGTCGTGCCAAGATCAATCCCGACTATTTTCGATTGGCGGTTTTCGCCGAAGTCAATTTGAAAAGTGCCCATGGAGTTATTAACTGGTGTTTTTTAAAGACGATCTTCTGCCGGCTCTGCCGCTGCGGTCGCAGGGTTCAACGCACGGTCCACGTCGCGGATCAGATTTTCGATATAGCGCCGCCGGTTGAGCGAACCGCGAATCTCCTGCAACGCCTGGTGAGCCGTCTCGCTCTCGGCATCCGAGGCGTCGTACTTGTTAAACAGATTCGCCAGTTCGGCATCTACACCTCGCGCGAAGCGAAAGGAAATTGTTCTTCGCCGCCTCGAGTTGCGGGCGAGCCGACTCGTCGCCTTCCTTCAATTCTTCGAGCATCATGTTCAACTCGAAAACTTCTTCCAGCAACTCGGGAGGAACATCCTTCGAACGCTGCTCGCCGATAGGGAAGCCTTCTTCGGTCAACAGATACTCCGCGCGGCGAACGGGATCGCGCAGCGTGCGATAGCCATCGTTTAGCAGGGACGTAGCTTCCAGAGCCCGTGCCTGCTCGTCGCTGCTCCTGCGGGTAAAACGATCCGGGTGCCACTGACGGCTCAGATCGTAAAAACGTTTCTGAAGGCCCTCGGTATCGAGCTTAAGCTTACGCTCAAGCTCAAAGAAATCGTAGTAATTTTTGGGAAAAGTAGACATCTCAAAGGAAGGGAAGAGCCTCAAAGAAGGCCCGGCATTGCTGACGAAGATGTCAGGCCGAGAACGACGTGCCACAACCGCAGCTTTTGGTGGCATGCGGATTTTCGAATACAAAGCCAGACTGCATGAGCGAGTCTTTCCAATCAAGTGTCATGCCATCGAGGAAAAGTATGCTCTTTGGATCGACAAACACCCTGACGTCCTCGAACTCAAAGACGTGATCGCGCGGCCGAGGTTCGGGCGCAAACTTGAACTGATAGCTCAAGCCCGAACAACCGCCTCCCAAAACACCAAGTCGCAAACCGCCAGTGACGCCTTCCCGTGCAAAAGCCTCGCGGATCTTTTGCACGGCCTTAGGGGTCACGTGAACCTGCTTAGACGTGGTTGTTTCAGGGGACGCCGACACCGTCGCTGACGATCCCAGCTGAGTCAACTCAGCCATCGACCAAGCCTCCTACGCCGTGACCGGCTCGGCAACCTTGGCGGTCGCCGACTGCTTAGTCTTGTAATCGCCAATCGCTGCTTTGATGGCATCTTCGGCGAGAACCGAGCAGTGAATTTTCACGGGAGGCAGAGCGAGCTCGTTTACGATATCAGTGTTCTTGATCTCGAGCGCTTGATCGACCGTCTTCCCGCGGAGCCATTCCGTCGCGAGCGAAGAACTAGCAATCGCACTGCCGCATCCGAAGGTTTTGAACTTCGCATCCTCGATCACGCCAGTTTCGGGATTAACCTTCACTTGAAGTTTCATCACGTCGCCGCACTCGGGCGCGCCTACCATCCCAGTTCCGACGTGGGGACTGCTTTTGTCCAACGATCCAACATTTCGAGGATTATTGTAGTGATCTAATACCTTATCTGAATAAGCCATTGTTCCCTCTCTTTAATTCTAATCTTTAGTGAGCAGTCCAGGAGACCTTCGAGAGATCGATGCCCTCTTTGGCCATTTCGTAAAGCGGTGAAAGCTCGCGGAGCTTCTGAACCACGTCGACAACCTTGTCTCCGACGTAATCTACTTCGTCCTCGGTATTGAAGCGTCCAAGCCCGAATCGGATAGACGAGTGGGCGATGTCGTCGCCTGCGCCGAGCGCCTTCAGCACGTAGCTGGGTTCGAGAGTAGCCGAGGTACAAGCCGAACCGCTCGAAACTGCAATGTCGTTAATGCCCATCAGAAGGCTTTCACCTTCCACAAACGCAAAGCTGATGTTGAGATTGTTCGGCAAATGATGCTCCATATTGCCGTTGATGTAAACCTCGTCTAGGTCGCGCGTCAAGCGATCTTTCAGCTTGTCTCGGAGAAAAGCCATTCGGCGCGATTCTTCGGGCATCTCCAGCCGGGCAATTTCACACGCAGCGCCAAGGCCGACGATCCCGGGAACATTCAGAGTTCCGGATCGCATACCACGCTCGTGACCGCCGCCATCCATCTGGGCCGTGATCTGCACCCTCGGGTTGCGCCTTCGAACATATAAAGCGCCAACACCCTTAGGACCGTAAAGCTTGTGAGCGGTTAGCGAGAGAACGTCGATCCCGTCTTTGATAACGTTTACCGGGATTTTGCCAACTGCCTGAACGGCATCCGTGTGGAACAGCACGCCCTTTTCCTTGGCGATTTTGCCGATCTCAGCCACTGGCTGCACCACGCCGATTTCGTTATTGGCGTACATGATCGAGATCAGAATGGTTTTGTCGGTAATGGCTTCGCGCAGTTGATCGAGATCGACTAAGCCGTCGGTCTTTACCGGCAGATAAGTTACCCGCACTCCTTCTTTTTCAAGCCGCTTGCAAGTATCGAGGACTGCCTTGTGCTCCGTTGCCTGCGTGATGATGTGATTACCGCGCTCGGCATACATTTCCGCAATGCCTTTAATCGCAAGATTATTCGACTCTGTTGCCCCGCTGGTAAACACAATCTCTTTCGGCGTCGCTCCAATGAGCTCTGCGATCTGCTTACGAGCCTTCTCTACACCTTCTTCTGCTTCCCAACCGAAACTGTGGTTCCTGGAGGCAGCATTCCCGAAGGTTTCCAGATAAAACGGCTTCATAGCTTCAAATACACGCGGATCCATCCTGGTGGTCGCGTGATTGTCCATGTAAATCGGCAATTTCATAAAGTTTTCCTGATAAAGCCTTGAGGCTGGTGAGACATGTGCTCGCCACCGAGTGTGACAAGAGCATCCGAAAACAACTCCTTCGGCTCACTCTCCGGCTCCTGCAACATATCTTGGATGCTCACACCCTCGAGAAGACGCAGGATCCCGTCGTGGATCTTCCGGAGCGGGCGTTGTACCGTGCAGCGCTGCGAATGCCCGCAGTGGGCATTTTCCGTAAAACAATTCGCCAGCACAATCGGCCCATCTATAGCTCGAATCACTTCCAGTACCGAAATCCGATTTGGCTCCTTTGCTAACCGGTAACCGCCATTAGTGCCGTATTCGGAGACCAGAAAACCTGTTCTCCCCAATTTCTGCAGTAGCTTAGAAAGTACAGGCAGCGGTATTCCACATGCATCGGACACTTCCTTAGCGCTGACTGCGCCTGCCGACTGTTGCGCTCGGATCGCAAAATGCTTGAGAGCAATCAAGCTGTAATCCGCCTTCTTTGTGAGCCGAAGCATTTTGAAGTAAGTCGAACGGGAATGGCCGATATAGGACCATTCAGATCCTACTCCACTTTATAGCATAGAAGGGTAAATCGAGTTTGCCGGAGACCTGTCAATCGAGTGCTCTCTAGCATCGACCACCTACTGGGGAAGAATCACATCGATAGAAGATTCCGACGTTGAGTATCCTGAAAAAGCTGCGTGTTAAATCTCCAATCTGTCCTGACAATTAAGCCGCTCGCGTGATTCGTCTTTTTCGCGTGTTTATCCCGGCTAGCGTAGTTGCGCTGCTGGTTTCCGAGATCGTGCTCGTCCTGGCGTGCTACCTGGCGTCTCTGTTTGTGCTTGGCTTAGATCCAGGCTTCTACTTGTTTGAGGAGAACAACTATTGGAAGCTGCTGGTCATTACCGGCCTGATCATCCTTCTTTTATATTTTCAGGATCTTTACGGTAATTTGCGGATTACGTCCCGCGTAGTACTGGTCCAGCAGGTCTGCCTGGCTGTAGGTTGTGCGCTCTTGACCATGGCTTTCGTCGGCTATCTGAAGCCGGAGGTACTGCTCGGACGCTGGTTGATGGTGCTCGGAAGTATGGCTGTTATCATCACCCTTCCCCTTTGGCGAGTGATCTTCTGGAAGTACATCGTGGCGGGGCTCCGCTCTGAGCGGGTGCTCCTGCTCGGCGGCTCGAGCATTCTCAGCGAGATCATCACGCCGATTCTGGACCGGCCCGAGTTCGGTTACTCCATCCTAGGTTACCTTCGCGAGGAGGAAGAGTGCGATTTTCCTGTTCCCTGTCTTGGAACAGTAGCCGAAGTCAGAAAAGTTTGCGCGGAATACAAACCGACTCGCATTGTCGTCGGCATGGCCGAGCGGAGGAACCGGCTTCCCGTTCAAGATCTGCTCGAAATCCGTTTCGGTGGGGTCCGAATCGAAGATGCCGCCGATACCTACGAAATGGCGATGCACCGCTTGTGCAGCCGCAAGATTCAGCCATCCCAGCTAATCTTCTCCTCCATGCTTGGTCCGAGATCCCAAGCCATTGCTTTTCAAAATTTCTATTCCCTTCTCATCGGATCCGTCGGGTTAATTGCGACGTTGCCCCTCATGCTGATTGTTGCTTTTGCAGTGCGGCTCTCGTCCAAGGGCCCGATTCTGTACCGGCAGAAACGGGTCGGGTTAGACGGCCGTCTGTTTACGCTCTACAAATTTCGCTCAATGTACGTCGACGCCGAGGCGCGTACGGGCGCAGTCTGGGCGAAAAAAGACGATCCCCGCATAACCCCGCTTGGTAAGTGGCTTCGCAAGCTGCGTCTCGATGAGTTGCCCCAGTTCTGGAACGTAGTCAAAGGGGACATGACTATTGTCGGTCCGCGCCCGGAGCGCCCGGAATTTGTCGAACTGTTAGCCCACCAGATCCCGTATTACCGGCAGCGATTGTCCGTGAAGCCCGGCATTACAGGCTGGGCGCAGATCAATCACAAATACGGCGACACGCAGTTAGACGCCATGATCAAGCTCGAATACGATCTCTATTACATCAAGCACATTGCCCCAGCGCTGGACTTCTACATCATCTTCCACACAATCAAGGTCATGCTGTTGAGCCGGGGAGCGCAGTAGTCGTTTTGCCTAACCGATAATACGAATCTCGCCAATCCCACCTTGCACTTTGAGGTGTACGTTAACTTTGGCCTTATCGTATAAAGCGTTTTCCCAGTGCCCATCTTTTTTATCGAGACCGGTTACGGTAATGCTGCCCAAACCCCCGCTTGCTTCCGCCCAGATGCCGACGTCTTCGGGAAGCTGCACACTCGCTTGGCCTACACCGCCCGAAATGTCCACGTCATAATCGCGTGTAGGCTTGCCCCGCAGATCCAGCTGCACCTGTCCCGCTCCCATGTGCACTTCGACACGCCGTAGATCCAGCTCGCCTAGGTTTAAGTTCGCCTGTCCGGCGCCACAGTTGATAGCTAAATCCAGCAACACCTTGTCGTTCAATTGTAAGTCCCACAAATAGTGCCGATCGCCGCCCAAATGGCTACCTCCAGGCTGGCTGATCTTGATGTCGGCATGGGAGCCGTTGTTTGAGGAGTCAACCCTGGGCTCCCAGGAGGGCACATTAAACTCGAACCGGCCGTTCAAAAGCTTGTCGGTCCCGCCCCCAACTTTCAGTTCTCCTGCGTTCATATTGAGATCTACGTTTGCGCGTTCCGTGCTCCCCCGGTCCAAATGAACGGTCGTCTCGCGAGTTGGACCGGCCGGCGCGGTATCCACGTGGCAAGCCGTAAGCAGGACGAGGGGGAAAGTCACTAAAAGCAGTCTCAGGTCTCGTTTGGGTCGCATAGTTGTTTAGAATGAACGGCGAGAAAGTATACGTAAGCATCGTATGCGATGTTCCGCGCACGTGCGAACGGCTATTCGCGCCAGACCCGATGTAGATACTGAATAGCCTCGGTCATATGTTGCGGGATCGGAAATAGAAGTTTAGCGGCGCGTTCATCTTTATCGCCGTGCATAACCACATAACAAGCATTTCGAAGCGCGTCGCCATTTTTGACGATAGAAGTCCACATCCAGGGGTAAGTAGCGGTCGACAGGAGCAAAATTATCAGAACCGCCGTTTGCAGATAACGAAACTTCATCGGCCGATAACGCTGGAAATTGATCAGTGCTAAGGCACAGAGCGAGCCCCAATAAAGCATCGCCGGAGTCTGGTAACGGCCGGCATACGCCTGGCCTACGCCAAATTGAAGCCGCCCAATGGCCGTCACGGAAGCCGTAGCGATCATAAACACGCATTCTGCAATACAGAACCACTCGAAGTTGCTGGTCCGGCTACGATTCCTCACTGCCCGCACGGTAAGGAAACCAAAGCAGACAAACGAGATCAGGCAAGTCACCCGTTCCTTGTGGGGCAACAACCTGGTCCAACTTGCACCGAAATACGTCAACACGTAAACCAAGATGTCTTTAACCTGCCGAAGAGCAGCAAACGGTGGGTGTTTTGGATCAGCGGCGTAATAGCCCGTCAGATAGGCCACGGTACTCGCGGAGAAAAGTGCGGTCATAGCGACGATATGACGAACGCGCAGCCGTTTGAAAATTGCGAATGCAATCGAAACGGGACCGATCAGCAGGCCCCCAGCTACATTCAACGCGGCAAGTAGTGGCGCAAGGCTTAAACCTATGACGACCAAGACAGAAAGTCGAAATCGTTCAAAGAAAGCAATGGCCAGAAATGCGAACGTCGCGATAGCGAACGCCAGGATGAAAGAGACCTGAAACGGCCAAGTTAGGTTTTGAGCCTGATTCGGATGGAACAGGCAGAACGCGAACAATCCGTCCAGCGTGGTTTTCAGATATCGGGGAAAGTTTGTGAAGCGCTCGACAGCATGGCAGATTGCGGCGAGTAAGAGTGCCTGGGTGAGGTACATTTCGATCAGCAGCGAAATGTTTTTACCGCCGAAAAATTGAAGATCCGCTAGCAGCAGTAAACGGGTAATCAAAATCCTGTGTTCGTTGTGCTGGCTCCAAAGCCATCCCCAGGATGAGAAACCGGCTCCATGGGCTACCGGACTGATCTCCGACCACTCGTCCCAGAAAGGGCAAGGCATGTAGGTCCTAACGGTGAGCGCAACTGAAACAAGAAACGCAACCAAGCCTAGGATGAGCGCTAATCGTCCTAAACCAAGAACAAACCGCTCTTCTTTATTCTCGGTGCCTACGATGCTGAGATCTTTTGACTCGGACGGGACCATCGCGAATGCGGGAACGACTTCCGAGTTGTACCATCCGCAGGCTTGGCTAGGGCTCGCTCCAAAAAAAAAGACCAGAGCCGGATTCCAGCTCTGGTCAACGGCGGCGCGTCTGTTGCTACGATCTGGCTTTGCGAACCGCGCCGGCAATCAGGCTAGCGATGCCCGCTGCGCCGAGGAGCAAAGCGGAAGCGGGTTCCGGGCTATCCGCAACACCCTGTGAAGCAACGTTCGTGAAAACGAAGTCTTCGTCGTTGTAGTTCAAATCCGATCTGCCGTACAATTGGTCTTCAAAACTTACGAACGTACCGGCGGGGATCCTCACGTTAGCGTTATTGTCGCTGCTATAAGACGTCGCATAGGTGTGATTGATGCTGTCCGGGTTCAGACTTGGATCCGAATAGAGGGTGGTCCCGGTTGTTAGCACACGCAGAGCGAACGTCAGTGTCTGGCCGGCGTCAACGTGTCCGAAGTCGTATACATCCCCGTAAACAGAGGAATGATTGTCAAGGCCCCATCCACCAAGCTGCGTACCGTTAATAAAAAGTCCGAGCTGGTTATCGTAGCTGGCCGTACTGCCGTAAAAATAAGCGATCACATCGCCTGATGAGGCCGCTGTAAATGTATTGGCAGGGGCGATTGTGCCTGGATTGGGGTAGGGGATTGCGTCTGCCATCAAAGTTGCAGATGCTGCTGCCGCAAGCGCGAGCATTGAGGCGAGAGATTTGAATTTCACTAATGGGCTCCGAAACAAAGTCGTTGGAATCAGTTTTTGGGGTCCGTCTGTTTGAAACTCCGAACCCCTATTCCTAAGTGGGGGAGGGAGGTGAAAAGTGCAATCTGAAAGCCTAAGAATTTTCTGAGTAGCATAACCTGGGGCAAAAAAGGAGCAGAGTGTCAGAACACCTGAACCACACTGCCCGAAGAAGTGGGATACGTTTTTGTGAAAAGAACTCGAGTTGTAGTCTGCGAGCGGTTATCTAGTTCTCTTGGCTTGCACCAGTCCGAGCACTAAAGCGCCCGATATCATCAGCAGCAGAGAGCCGGGCTCAGGAGCGGTTGGATCTGCAACATTCTCGAAAACAAAGTCTTCGTCGTTGTAATTGAGGTCCGAAAACGACAGCAGAGAGTCCTCGAAGCCGACGAATGTTCCCGCAGGTATGGAGATCCTGCCTCGGGTCTCGCCGCTGAAAGCCGTTGTATACACATGATTAATCCCGTCCGGATTCATGGACGGATCAGAGTAAAGCTTGTAGTGAGTATCTCGAACTTCCAGAGCGAGCACGAGCGTATCGCCGGCTTGAACGTGCCCGAAATCATAGCTATCCCCAAATGACGAGGTGTGATCTTGCAAGGCCCACTGCCCCACCTGAACACCGTTGTCGAATAACCCGACCCTATTGGTGAAAAGAGCGGAACTGCCATAGAAATAGGCCACCACGTCGCCGCTTTGTGTAGCCTCGAAAACGGCTGGCGGCGCAATGGTACCGGGATTGTCATAGGGGATGTCATCCGCCATAACTGTTCCCGAAGCTCCGAATGCAAGTGCAATGGCGAAAAGAAAAATTCTGGGGTTCACTGCCTGACTCATAAGGGGTAATTGCTTTCCTCAGGGGAGTAGGACAAACCCGAAACTATTCTCGCGACCTTTTACCGGAATTTCCTGAAGCCTACAGATAATCCTTACCCAAATCCCCCGCCGGGGTTGAAAACTCCCCGCTTCACCGGTTTGGACGACCAGACGACCAGCCAAATCAAAACCGCCTGCAAAGGGAGCCTCGCCCAAAGCACCCATACGGCCACCTGCTGCTTTGAGACCTGGATATTGTTCGTAGCCATATAGACATTAGCCGGAAACACCGCGACCAGCAGAGCAACCAACCCCCAAGCTGCCGGACGTCGAAACCGGCGAATGAGAAGACCCACGCCCCCTGCTAGTTCCGCCACACCGCTGACATACACCGCCGCATATGGGAAAGGAATATACAACGGAACGATCTTGACGAAGGCCCCCGTCCGCACGAAATGGAGAGTTCCCGAGCTCAGGAACAAGAGCGCGGCGGAGATAAGGCCGATCCTGCGTAGGTTCGAGCGGTTAGACATCTCCCGCCAACTCTAGCCCACGAGCGCCGAACTGCGTCCCTTCTGAGGCTTTTAATCAGCCGCCCGAGGTCGAACGGCTAGAGTGAGGTTGGAACCATCGACGGAAACTAGGAGACTGTAAACAGCTATGAACATAAAGCAGCAGTGTCTGTAAACAAGCATCGGACCGGGAGCGCTAGGCGGCCTGGCAGCCTCAATTCGCCATGAATCGTTTTCGCGAGCCTGGGCCGGGGCACAGCTTTCGGTATCGCCCTTTGGTTCGGCGCCGATGAACTCGCCGTCCTACGCTTGGCTTATCCGGACCTCCCACCGAAAGCCCGTTGTCTTCCCGCGCCAAGGGCTTGGCCTCTCACCTGGCCTTTGGCTTCGTTACGGATCTCGTTAGAAGAACCGAGCTGCGAGAGAATGACTAAAGCCTCGACATTCCTCGGCAGGGCGTAGTCAAACAGATCACCAGCATGAATTGGCTAGCCGGGATCTCCGGAGTTCTCTTAACCTTCATCGTCGCAAGCGAAGCTTTCGAAGTGATGCTGCTTCCCAGGCGCGTAAGGCGCAGCTTGCGCTTCGTGCGTCTGTTCTTTCGCTACACATGGCAAGGCTGGTCTGGGCTTGCCAAGAGTTTTGGCGAGGGACCACGCAGAGAGAACCTACTCAGCCTGTATGGGCCGCTCTCCATGATGTTCTTACTGTCATTCTGGGCGGTAGGACTGATCGTCGGGTTGGGCCTTCTTCAGTGGGCAGTCCGAATCAAGTCGCCCTCGCACCCGCTCAGTGTCCTTGAAGCGATCTACTTCAGCGGCTCGAGCTTTTTTACAGTCGGCTTCGGAGACGTCCTTCCGAAAACGCCTCTCGCGAAAGGGCTGGCTGTCTTTGAGGCTGGGACAGGCCTGGCCTTTATCGCTGTTACGATCGGTTACTTGCCCGTGCTATATCAGCTCTTCTCACGCCGCGAAGCGCAAGTCATCCAGCTGGATGCTCGGGCCGGATCTCCTCCGACCGCGGTCGAGTTACTGTGCCGTCACAGCGAGCATGAAGCGTTGGAGGAGCTGCAGCATCTGCTCCGCGATTGGGAGCAGTGGTGCGCGATTCTCATCGAAAGCCACCTCTCCTACCCGATGCTCAGCTATTACCGCTCGCAGCACGATAATCAGAGTTGGCTCGCCGCGGTTGCTGCTATTCTCGATTGCTCCGCCTTGCTTCTCACCGGCTTCACCGGTGTCCGCACTTTCGCGGCCCGCATGACCTTTGCTATGGCAAGACTCGCCATCGTCGAGCTTTGCCGCGTCTTCCAACTGCGTACCGGCCTGATCCCGACAGAGCGGCTGCCCTCCGAGAGCTTTGAAGAGCTGCGCGCGAAGCTACTGGACGCCGGACTTACCTTCAGCGACGAAGAGACTGCCGAGGAGAGATTGTCCGCTCTGCGCGCCACCTATGAACCGTTCCTGTTCGCGCTGTCCGAGCAGCTGGTTTTAAGCCTTCCTCCTTGGCTGCCAGTGGAGGACGACATGGACAATTGGCAGCGCAGCTCACGCGGCAAATCTGCCAAAAAGCTGATCGAATCCGTCCCTGCTGAGCCTCGCTGATACTCTTACACCGCTTCGGTTGCGAACTCAGCTAATTTGGCGTGAATGGATTCAGGTACATCGGCTACCACTTCGCAATAATCCTCGTCATACCGCTGGGAAAGGACAGCGCCACGCTCGTGCAGGAGGTGCAGAACTCTGCCTTCTCCCAGTGGCAGCCGAAAACAATATCGCGACACCGGGTCTTGCACCAGCTGACGATCGATCTTCTCCAGCAGCTCTTGGATTCCCTCGCCTGTACGCCCCGAGACGAGCACCGCCTCCGTGTCATTCTGACGAGCGGTTTCGCCAAGAAGTCTGTGGGTCAGAGTTGGAAGATCCTGCAGCCGGTCGGCTTCCGGCAATCCGTCGGCCTTATTCAGCACCAACATTTGCGGAGTAGTCTCAGCCCCGATCTCGCCTAGTACTTTCAACACGTGCGCCGTTTGTTGGGTGGCGTCTGGTGAGGTGATATCGACCACGTGTAGCAGCAGCGCGGCTGCGGTGACTTCCTCGAGCGTCGCGCGAAACGCGTCCACCAGCGTCGTCGGCAAGTTGCGGATGAAACCTACAGTGTCGCTTATCAAAACCCGCCGCTGCGAAGGCAATCGGATCTGGCGTACGATCGGATCGAGCGTAGCGAACATTCTGGCATCCGCAAGCACGTCCGCTCCCGTAACGCGATTGAAAAGTGTCGATTTCCCTGCGTTTGTATACCCGACAAGGCTGACCGTCGACAGCGGAACCGCCTGCCGCTGCGATCGCTGCACTCCTCGAGTCGCCCGCACACGCTCGATATCGGAACGTAGCTTCGCAATGCGCTTTCCAATGCGTCTGCGGTCTGTTTCGAGTTGGGTTTCGCCCGGTCCGCGCGTTCCAATGCCGCCTCCCAGACGCGACATCTGCGTGCCTCGGCCGGCTAGTCTCGGCAGAAGATAGTTCAGTTGAGCCAACTCCACCTGCAACTGACCTTCGCTTGTCCGGGCGCGGCGCGCAAAGATATCCAGAATCAGTTGTGTTCGATCGATAATCTTTACATCGAGCAGGCGTTCCAGATTGCGCAGCTGGGTAGGCGTCAACTCGTGATCGAATATCACCGTCTGGATCTCCTCCCCATCGATCCGGGCTTTGATCTCGTCTACTTTGCCCGAGCCAATGAGGGTAGCGGAATCAACCGCCGGACGCACCTGCGTAACGCTGTCGATGACTCTAGCGCCGGAACTCTCAGCCAGGCTCTTTAGCTCTTCAAGCGATTCTTTAGGATCAATCGCCGATGCCACTGTGGGTATGAGGTTTTGAGCTCGGCTGGTAAGGTGCACGCCGACGAGTAGCGTTCGCTCTTCCGGTGCCTGCACTACCGTTCACTTTCCACGGTATCCATTACGGATTCTGGAATTCCCGGACTGCCCGCATTGGCCGCGGTTTGGGTGAAACTCGCGTGCGGAGCCTTCGAGACAACCACCGTCGAGATCGCGTGTTTAAAGATGAGCTGCTCCTGATTGTTCGATTCAAGAATCACCGAATACTTATCGAAGCTTCTGATTCGTCCCGATAGCTTCACGCCGCTCATTAAGTAGATGGTAAGGAATGTTCGCTCTTTCCTCGCGTTGTTCAAAAATGCCTCTTGTATGTTCTGCGCAAGCTTATCCATTGTTGTTCCTATTTAATTTGGCAGCGCTGACGAGGAGAGCCAGATCTAAGTTCTCGTCCCTTTTGATTTGCACGGATTCGCGCCGTTTCATAAAGAAATCGCTTCAGGCCGCATCCGCATGAATTCTATTGTGCGCTTTTTTTCTCCGTTCCGATGCAGCAACTCGTACTCTCGTATAAACTGACGGAGAACAGCCACATGCCCGCTGGTTGCGAAACGCAAGTCCGTCATCCTATGGGGAGAATCGAAAAACGATGTCCGGGCGAGTTTTGCTACCTTTGATTGCCGCCTCCGGCGCCCTGTTTTGCATAGCGGGAGCTGCTGCACTCTTAAAACGCAGAAGCCGCCGGGCCAGCGTAGAGCCAACCCGGGCTCAACCGTCAAGCCAGCGAAGCGATTTCTTCTCGCTCACACGCAGCCGTTCGAAAGATCCATCGCCGAAATGGGTCTTGCAGGGCTACGGCCGCTACACCTGTTTTCTCCTCTTCGACAGCTGGCAGGACGCAATGCGTCAAGTCGCCTTTCGCGTAGAAAATTTGGGCACTGCTGTACCAGAACTTATACAGATCGTCGGTCGCCCGTGCAAATAGTACCCGAGTAACTGCTACTTTTATCTATTCCTGTCAAATTTTCGGGTCTCCCTCGGTCCATCAGGACATGAGCTTGATTCTGCTGATCATTGTCCTCTTGCTGGTCATAGGAGCGTTTCCAACTTGGCCGTATTCGCGCGGATGGGGCTACTATCCTTCGGGCGGTTTGGGCCTCGTGCTGATCATCGTGCTCGTTCTTTTCTTGATGCACGTGATCTAAACCACGCGACCGCCGCTACTTGCGGACCATCGACTTCATTTTGAGCGCGGATTGATCGAAGGTTGTGACCTGGGCCGCCATTAGCCCATCGTGTGTCTCATAGGCGTCCGCTCCTCGATACGGCTCCGCCAGGAACGGAGCGTCAGCGCGCCACTGGACGTTGACCGTCTCGCCCACAACAAAAATGTGCTCGGGCGTGACCTTCAGTCCGCACGTCCCGCCCTGTGAGGGCGGCTTCACCACTTGTGTATACATCTTTCCGAGCGCCTCACGCCCGCGCGTGGTCGCGCCGTTGGGTGCAAAAAACTCAGCAGTATCGGCAAATCCTGCCAAAAGACGGTTCCAATCGCAAGCGCTGAAAGCCGCCATGTGCTCTTCGACAACCTTCTGTGGTGTCGCCTGACGTTTTTGAACCGGCAGAGTGTGTGTCTGCGCCGGCACCGTGATACCAGCCGCTGCAATCCCGGCCGCGACTTTCAAGAAGAGAAAAGACTTTCGCAAAGTGATCCGGATATCCTCACGTCAAAGATAACTGATCGTCCGATGTGCTCCGGCCTTCATTGCGCATGTCGTTTTCCAGTAGCTATTGCATCCAACCCGGTGAGGATTTATGCAAAAAAGAAAACTGGGAAACTCCGAACTGGAAGTCTCGCCCTTATGCCTCGGCGGAAATGTCTTCGGTTGGACAGCCGACGAGAAAACTTCTTTCCAGATACTGGACGCTTTTGTCGATGGCGGAGGCGATTTCATCGACACCGCCGATGTCTACTCCGCCTGGGTTCCCGGTCATACGGGCGGCGAATCGGAAACCATTCTAGGCAAGTGGTTCCAGCAAAGCGGCAAGCGGAACAAGGTCGTGATTGCGACGAAAGTCGGTTTGCCAATGGGTCCCGACAAGCAGGGCTTATCAAAGGCTTACATCCGTAGCGAAGTCGAAGAATCGCTCGAGCGCCTCCAGACCGATCACATCGACCTCTATCAGTCTCACAAGGACGATGCGGACACGCCGCAAGAAGAAACCTTGGAAGCCTACGGCGAACTTGTTAAGGCAGGCAAAGTCCTTTTCATAGGCGCGTCCAACTACTCGGCGGAACGTCTGACGAATGCTTTGCAAATCAGCCAGACCCACGGCTACCCACGCTACGAAAGTCTTCAGCCGCAATACAACCTATATGATCGGGAAGGTTTCGAGAAGGAGTTACAGCCGGTCTGTGAAAAGAACGGCATCGGTGTCATCCCCTATTACTCGCTCGCTGCCGGATTCCTCACGGGAAAGTATCGCTCCGAAGCGGACCTCGGCAACAAGGCGCGTGCAGGCACCGTAAAAAAATACCTGGATGAACGCGGGCTCCGCATTCTTGCCGCCCTCGACAAACTTGCAAAAGAACTGAACTCGACGCCGGCAAAAATTTCTCTCGCCTGGCTTCACTCCCGGCCGACCATAACCGCGCCTATCGCGAGCGCTACCAGCCTTGAGCAGCTCAAAGACTTACTGGACGCCGCGAATCTCGAGCTTCCTCCCTCTGCGATCGAAGAGTTGAACCAGGCGAGCGCCTAAGCTGCGGCCGATTTTCTGAGAACAAATTGAAGGCAGTCTCGTACTATGCCTCAAGGGCATCTTGCTCTTGGAACTGACTGAATGAGACTGCCTTCTGAATTGCGCTTCACACTTCGTTCGCTCGCGCGTTCGCCTCTCTTTGTATCTGTTGCCATTCTTTCTCTCGCCTTAGGCATCGGCGCCAATACGGCCGTCTTCACACTCCTGAATCAGGTGCTGCTGCGTCTTTTGCCGGTCAACGATCCGCAAAAGATCGTGCAATTGAAGGAAGTAGGCGAGTTCCATGGCTCCAATACCGGCATGAACTCGCTCTCCTTTCCCCTCTATCGCGACCTCTCCCAGCAGAATCAGGTTTTCAGCGGCATGCTCTGCCGTTACGGCACGCAATTTAGCCTAAGCTCTTCCGGCCGCAACGAACGAGTCTCCGGCGAGATCGTATCGGGCACATACTTCCCCGTCTTGGGCGTCCAAGCCGCGCTGGGCCGATTGATCAACGCTGACGATGACCGAACCAGAGGCGGAGCCCCCGTAATCGTGCTCGGCTATGACTACTGGCAAACCCGCTTTGCCGGGGACCGTTCTCTTCTTGGGCGAGACATCCTCCTCAACAATCACAAGCTGAAGGTGATCGGTGTGGCCGCCCCCAGCTTCAAGGGAATGGAGCCTCTCGTCACTGCCGATATTTACGTCCCCGTGATGATGGCCGAGCAGCTAACTCAAGAAGAAAAGCCCTTTGACAATCGTGGACGTCGTTGGCTCCAGGTCTTTGCCCGCCTCAAACCGGGTATCACGCCGGAGCAGGCAAAAGCCTCGCTCGAGCCCTTATACCACCGCCTCCTAGCGACGGATCTGGCCGGCGAACGCTTCGCCCATACCACGCCCTATACACGCGGCCAGTTTATGCGCCTCAAGTTGAATGTCATCCCCGGGGGCAGCGGGCAATCGATGGCCCGGCAGTACCTCGAAGCTCCGCTCTGGGCCATGATGGCGATGGTTGCTCTCGTGCTTCTCATCGCCTGCGCAAACGTAGCCAATCTGATCCTTGCGCGCTCGTCATCCCGGCAGAAAGAGATCGCAGTACGTCTCGCCATAGGCGCAAGCCGTGTCCAGATTCTCCGCCAGCTACTCATCGAAAGTCTCCTTTTATCCCTTGCGGGTGGAGCTTTGGGCCTTGCTCTCTCGGTTTGGACCATTCGACTGCTCGGCGAGCTACTACCGCAAATGGACCCGCCGATCCTATTCGACACAGTTCCCGACACGCGCGTTCTCGCATTCGCTTTGCTGGTCTCGATTATGACTGCCGTTGTTTTCGGAGTGATTCCTGCGCTGCAGGCCACGCGCCCGGATCTTGCTCCAACCCTGAAGGATCAGGCAGCCGCTGTCGCCGGGGGAGGGCAAACCGGCTGGCGCAAGCTGCTCGTCTGTGCGCAGGTGAGCCTGTCGCTTCTTCTCCTCATTGCGGCCGGACTGTTCATCGGCACTTTGAAAAATCTTAAAAAGCTCAGCCCCGGCTTCGAAACCGGCAACCTGCTCTCCTTCTCTGTCGATGCCACGCTGAACGGGTACGAAAAAGATCGCGCCAAGCAGTTCTACCGAAGCCTGAATGAAAAGCTCGCTGAAATACCCGGAGTCACTTCGGCCGCCTTGTGTGTCGTTCCTCCGCTCACTTTCGATGAATGGGACAACACAATAACAGTGGAAGGCTACACTGCCAAGCCCGGCGAGGACGTCAGCTCGCACATGAACTACGTATCCCCGGCTTTCTTCAACACACTCAAAATTCCCGTTTTCCAGGGCCGCACCTTCGACGACCGCGACGTAAAAGGCGCTCCGAAAGTCGCCGTAGTGAATGAGAAGTTTGCTCACCGCTACTTCGGAAAGGCCAGTCCCATCGGTCACCATCTCGGAATGGGCGGCAACCCGGATACCAAGACCGACATCGAGATCGTAGGCTTGGTCCGCGACACCAAATACGAAACCATGCGCGACCAAACGCCCATCCAGATCTTTGTTCCGTACCAGCAAAACGACTGGGCCACGCAGATGACCGCCTTCGTGCGGACGGATCAATCACCCGAGCAGATGTTCCGCGTTCTCCGCTCGGCTGTCGCCAAGCTCGATAGCAATCTGCCCGTCTACAACATGAAAACCGAAGAGCACGTGGTCGACGATATTCTTGTTGTAGAACGTCTCACCGCCGCCTTGTCCACCGCTTTTGGAGTGCTTGCCACGCTTCTCGCCGCCATTGGCTTATATGGTGTGATGGCCTTTCTGGTCGCAAGACGCACGCGCGAAATCGGCGTTCGGATGGCCTTGGGCGCCTTAACCCGCGACGTGCTGTGGCTGGTTATGCGCGAAGTTCTGCTGGTCGCCGGCCTCGGTATCCTCGTCGGGCTTCCTGTCGCTCTTCTCTCTACCCGCTTGATCGCCAATCAACTCTATGGAGTCGGTTCAGCCGATCTCCTGACAACGCTGGCCGCGACGGTCGGCATCCTTCTTGTAGCCGTTATCTCCGGCTATCTCCCAGCACGTCGCGCCATGCGGGTCGATCCAATCAAAGCGCTGCGCTACGAGTAAGGCTACTTCCCTGCGCTTCCATTGTTCAAATGATCGAAGTTCATCAACGCATTGAACACCAGCGCGTAACTCCCCAGCGTCTCACCTCGATAAATGGGATTGTTCGCAAACAGCAGCACGTTCCCTTTGCCAAGATGCGCATTCACCACGACGGGCCGCTCTGCAATCGTTGCCGCGCCTTCCAGCAATCCCGATAACAGCAATCCCTTCGCGTCTGAAAACCGCAAGATTACATTCGGTCGATACTCCGCCGGTATCAGAAACGGATTATTGCGCGCTTGCTCCTCATTCAGCGGCGCAGCTTCCCAGGGCTTAGGGGAGGGAAGTGGCTCCGCCTTTACCTTTGTCCGTCCTTCTGGAACATCCTCCTCCTCCGGACCACCCCGGCCCGTAGGGCGTTTGTACTCCTTCTCGGTCATGATCTTTCGATTCGAAGTCGTGTCGCTGATCGTAAATGCCATGCCGTCCGCGCTATAAACCCCCAGATCCGCACCATACCCGTAAGCCGCCGGATGGGCCTTGTCGACCACCACCGACTTCAACACGCTTCCCACCACTTTCACGTCCTTTGCCGGGAGCATAAACACTCCCGGCGCCAGGCCTTCCTCGATCGCAAACTGCGCCGTATCCTCTGCCGTAATCAGCAATCCACCCGCTTCGACAAATTCTTTTAGATGAGCCAGCCCGGTGAACTCGAGCCCCGGCCGCATATCCGCCGTCTCATCCGTTTTCGCCAGATTTGGCGTCAGTTCCGTCTTCTGCCACGGAATCGCATTGCCCCACATCGGCATCCCGTTTATGATCTGATCGGTCGTCACCCGCGCCACGGGCGCAAACACGATCGCGTCATACTTCGAGCGCAGATTCGGCTCCTTCGCCACCGTTTGCGTGCTGATGTATTCGAAGGGCACATGCAGCCCGTCGAATGCCTGCCGCCACCATCCTTCCGTCTGCGTGTAAAGCCAGGTATGCATGAACGCAATCCGAGGCGCCGCGGCAGCATGCATCGCCACTCCCGGACGCCCCGGCAACGCAAATGCCGTTAGGTCCAATTCCTTCAAAGCGCTATGTAGCTTCTCACTTGCGACATTTCCGATCACCAGCGATCCCGCCGCGATCCGATGCCCGTCGCTCTCAAACGCCTTCTCCGCCACCTGCACGTCCGACCCTTTGAGCGCGTAAACCAGCGCCAGCAGCCCAATTTGCCCCGAATTGTTGACCGCATACACCGAACCTGAGCCAGCGATGGACCCACTACTGTCGCAAACATCCGAGACCCGCTCCATCTTGGCGGTCAAAATACTCGCATCCGTAACTCGAACCGCCCTCGCATTGAACATGTCTCCGAACGACCATCCCGTATCGTCGTAGGGATGCTTCTGTGGATCCTCCGGCGACCAGAACTGCCTGTCCAACAACGCGTCCGCTATGCGCGAGTACGGCTGGTCCATGCGCACCACCCAGCTTCCGGCAGGAAACGTCTCTGTCTTAGGCACGGCCGGCTTCGCATCCGGCTTAGTGTTTCCGTCCACGCTTGCCGCATGCGCAGGCGGCTCCAGCTTCACCGTCGCTGCCTCGCTCAAGCGCGCAATTTCCACCCGCTGGGACACCAGCGACTTCAATAATTGCACCTGCCGGTTCAGAGCCCCGTCGTCTTTCGGCAGCACATACGCCGCCGGCCCGGCATTCGTGGGCTTCTCCACTGACCGCTTACTCTTCAGATAAAAGTTATCCAGAAAATGTTGGCTGTTATGGGCAAAGTAGTTCAGCGTCGTCAGCAGCGCAGTCTGCTCATAATTGTTGTTATCCCGTTGCGACCACACTACTGTCGGGTACGGCGGGTTTGGCCGATACCATGTCCGCGAATACTGGTCCGGGCTCAAAATTCGCTTCTCCGTATCGGCTCCTCCGTTGCCGAACGTCTCATATAACCGGCTGATCCCGTTATGCATCGCTCCAAGAAACATCAGATACCCGGGACTCCACGTATCGAAGTTTCCATGAGTAAACGCGCCGGGCATCCCGAAACTCTGCATCTGCTGTACGTTGTTCCACCCAAGCGCGGCCCATTCGTCTGCAAGCAGCGGATCCACCCACGCGTTGAACGGCCCATCGCCGGCTGTGTTGTCGTAAATAAACGGCACCGACTCGTGCAGGTCGTGCAGCACCTGCGCATGCCAAGCCAAAAATGTATTCAGAACGTTGTTCGTTAGCGCCAGCGTCATCGCCATCGCATCGCGGTTGTTGTCATGCGCAACGTAGTGGCCCCAGTACACCAGCCGCGGCCAATTCTCGCCCGGATGCGCTTTGTGCCACCTGTAGATATCCACCATGCGATCCCGCCCATCCACTTCCACCACTGGCGTAATCAGCACTATCATGTGCGTCCGTATGTATTGGATGTACGGCGAATTGTCTACCGCCAGCCTGTAAGCCAATTCCATTAGCGCAGTCGGAGCGCCCGTTTCCGGGGAGTGAATGGTTCCTGTGATGTAGTAAACCGGAACCGATTTGCCGACAAGCGCCCGCGCCGCCTCGTCGTTCATCCCGATCGTGCGCGGGTCCGCCAGCTTCGCCAGCCGCGAGTCGTTCTCTTTTGCCTGCGCCAGCAACGATTCATCCGCCACCGCCGCCGCAATCATTTCGCGGCCTTCCTCTGTATGCCCGATCGTGTAGACCTTCACGCGCGGCGTGTTTTGCGCGAGCAACCGAAAGTATCGGTACACGTCCTCGGCATAGGGCAGCATGTCCGGAGCACCCGAAACGTCGCCCAGGATCTTCGCCGGAGTCGGCACTGTTTTCGATAAGGGGATATAGTCCGTCAACGGCGAATTCAGATGTGGGTCCGTCGTGTACTTCCCAATCTGTTGCGTATACCAGCTGTCGACCGCCTGCTTCGGATCTCGCGCAAACTGTTCGCTACCGATAGAGCTTGGCGTCGTCTGCGCTTGGCTAACAAGGACTGAAAAGCAGCCGAGCGTTGTAAGGAAAAGTATCGAATGGAGTCGAGCCATGGTAGTTTTTCGTGTCGAGCAGGAACGGGAACACCTCACAGGAAGCCACGACTCGGGACTCCGTCGGTCTGCCGTAAGCACAACAGAATATCAGTAAGGAAAGGTGATTACGTTCTTTTCTCTGCCATCCCCGTAACGAGCGCCGATCCTCCTACGTCGCTCGTACAGCAACAAAGGCAAAAATCAATGCTCCGTCGACACCGATCCAAAGTTCCCAGGTCCTTCTCATCGGCTCTCCTGGCTCTGCTCGTATGTGTGCTCGCCTTTTCGGCTTCCTCGAGCTGGCGTCCGGGTCCCGATCCGGCTCAGTGGACCAGCGACGAAATCTACCGCGTTCTTCACGACTCTCCTTGGACAAAAAGTGCGAAGGTCAACTTCTCCAGCGGAAGCCCGAGTGCTCTCGGCCGGGAAACTCCAGCTTCCAACGGCGGCAACTCCAATGGAAATTGGGGCAACAACGGACAGATGCCCGGTACCATGGGTGGCCGTCGCGGAATGGGAGGTATGGGCGGCAACAGCTCGAGCGGCACCTATGGCAGCGGAGGCGGTCGAAGTTCTTCCACTATCCCAGACTCGCCCGGGAGTGAGCGATCACATCCCACCGACGTTACCGTTCAGTGGCAAAGCGCTCTCCCCGTACAGCTCGCAGAGGCTAAAAAAGGCGGTGCCGGCCCTGACTCTGCTTCGGTTAAACCGGCCGACGACTATGTCATAGCGGTAATTGGCCTTCCCGCAATTGCCGTAGGTGGCCGCGCGGCTTCCGTCGATAGCGACAGCACTATAAACGGCGAAGAAGAGCAGCGGATGGCCAGCCGTGTGAAAAGCTCGGCGGCCCTGTTGCGGCCCGGCCATGACCCCATCAGCGCTGATAAAGTGGAGGTCAACCAGGGCGCCGACGGCCGCATCCTCATCCACTTTCCCAAAACAGATCCCATTACGGCGCACGACAAAAGCGTCGAATTTCGCCTCGCCACCGACCGCTTTGAGCTCCGCAAAAAATTCGCTTTGAAGGAAATGGAGTACAACGGCAAACTGGAACTCTAAAATCTACGTCTTCGGGCTCGGCTGGGCATCTCATCAAGAGAACAGAACCTATGTCGAACCCTTTAGCGGATCGCTTCACCGATGCTCTCGGCCGATTGGAAGATCATCGTGATCTTGACTCCATCGCCGGGTTATTTGCCGACAATGCGGAAATCGGCAACGTCGTCGTTCCGGAAAAGTTCCACGGCCCGGAAGGCGCGCGCCAGTTTTGGACCAAGTACCGCGACACCTTCGACACCCTGACGTCCAATTTCCGGAGTCGCATCATAGAAGACGGTCGTATCGCCCTGGAATGGAGCACGGAAGGGACCTCGACCGGTGGAAAACAAGTTCAGTACGAGGGCGTTTCCGTTCTCGAAACGGCAGGTGACAAGATTACCCGGTTCCACGCCTACTTCGATGCGGGCGCTTTGGGCCGCCAAATGGAAACAAGCGAAACAAAGATTGTTCAATCTTTAGCGGTTCACTCCTAAGCCCATTCTTGGCATGATAGATCAATATGCCTTTTTCATCGCTGCCTTTCTGCCGCCGCGCAGATCGGGCGGACGAGAAGGGATCCGCCGCTCTTCCAATCTCTTCCTCTCCTGTTCATGCCTGAATCACTTGCCTGTAAGCAAGCGCATGACGTCGATCATGCGCGCTTATACGACATCCTGATCTCCGAATTAACCGATTTCGCGGTTTTCCTAATGGACCGGGACGGCTGCCTGATGAGCTGGAACCCCGGAGTCGAGCGAAGTCTCGGCTATTCCCAATCGGAGTGGCTGGGGCAATCCGTCGATATGATCTTCACGCCCGAGGATCGAGCCCAGGGCACGCCCTCGCAAAGAGATCTCTACCGCAGTTCGAGAAGGACAAGCGGCTGACGTACGCTGGCATGTGCGCCGGGATGGAACCCGGCTGTTCGTCGAGGGTACCCTGGTTGCTCTCCGCGACCCCGCCGGAAAGCTGCTGGGCTTTTCCAAAGTGATGCGCGACGTTACTGAGCACAAAGAGCGTGAGTCTGAGTTGCAGGACGCTCTGCTATACGCCGAAAGTCTTGTGGATACCGTACGCGAGCCTTTGCTTATACTCGACAAAGATCTTCGAGTTCGATCCGCCAACCGCGCCTTCCATCGAACATTCCGGGTGACTGAAAAGCAGCCGCGTCTCATTCTAGATTCCGCCCCCGCCCTCATCAGTCATATTGACTCCGACCTGCGCTACCGATTAGCGAACGACGCATACCAGCGCTGGTTCGGTGTCGCTCCTCAAGATCTCATTGGAAGAAGCGTTTCCGATCTGCTCGGCGCCTCCGTATTCACTAAAATTCAACCTCACTTACAGAAGGTTTTTGCCGGTGAAGCCGTCTGTTTTGAAGAGCGTTATTTTTGCCGTCAAAACGGATTCCGTACATTCCAAGTCACCTACACCCCGGACTTGAATGAACGGGGCGAGGTGCAGGGGCTTGTCGTGCTAGGCAGCGATTCAATCGCACGCGAGAGGGCGGAGGCGGATCTACGCAAAAGCGAAGAGCGCTGGCGCAATCTGTTCGAACGCATGTCAGAAGGCTTCCACATCGGTGAGATGATCTATGACCGCTCCGGCCAGCCCTTCGACTTTCGCTTTCTGGAGGTCAACCCCGCCTTCGAGAGGCTCACCGGCCTTTCGGATGCCACCGGCAAGACCGTCCGGGAACTCATTCCGGGCATACAGCAGGAGGTCATCGAAAGGTACGCTCGAGTTCAGAGTACCGGCGAGCCCGACCACTTTGAAATTTACGTTCCAGAGCTCCAAAAACGCTGGTACGAAGCTCGTGCCCGGCACACCGAGGCAAACTGCTTTGCCGTGCTGTTTCTGGATATAACCGAACGCAAGAACGCCGAATCTCAGTTGAGGGAGAGTGAGCGGCGTCAAGCAGCGCTGGTCGCCCTCGGCGACCAGCTCCGCGATCTCAAGGATATTTCGTCTATCACCTTAGCCGCCATGAAAATCGTCGGAACGACGCTGGGCGTGGCTCGCGCCGGGTATGGCAAAATCGACTCCACCCAGGAATATGTGACCATTGAGAGTGATTGGACCGACGGCCGCGTCGGTACGCTCACGGGAACGTATCGCTTCAAAGACTTCGGCGAGAAACTAGGAGAACGCCTCGGCTACGGAGAGCTCATTAATATCTCCGATGTCTCAACCGACCCGCTCACTGCCAGTGAAGCTGACCGTTGGAATGCCCTTGACATTAGAGCTGTTCTCAATCTTCCTCTGGTGGAAAACGGACGTCTCGTTGCTCTACTATTCGTTCAGGATTCACTCCCGAGAACTTGGACCGAAGCGGACCTTGCATTTCTGCGAAAAGTGGCCGATCGCACCTGGGCTGCCGCTGACCGTGCTCGAGCGCTTCAGGAGCTGGAAGAAAGCGAGGAGTTTACCCGCAGTGTGCTCGCCAGCAGTCCCGACTGCGTGAAGGTTGTCGATCTCGAAGGTCGCCTGCTGACCATGAACGAAGGCGGTTGCCGGCAAATGGATATCGACGATGTCACTCAACATCTTCAACGGTCCTGGTCGGATTTCTGGGGCGAAGGAAACCAACTCGCCGAGCAAGCTATGGTGAAAGCGCAACAGGGACATACCGCTCGCTTTGAAACTTTCTGCGCGACGGCAAAAGGTACGCCGAAATGGTGGGAAATTGTCGTTGCACCGATTCGTGACGCCTCCGGGAAGCCGGTTCGCATTCTTTCGCTTGCCCGCGATATCACCGAACGGCAGCGTGCCGAACGCGAGCGCGACCGCCTCACCCACGAACTGAAGCGATCGAACGAAGAGCTCTCTCAATTTGCCCATATTGCTGCTCACGATCTGCAGTCTCCTCTTCGCGGCATCATCTCCTTTGCCCAGCTTCTCGAACGTAATGCTCGAGATAGACTCTCGCCGGTCGAGCGAGAGTTCCTCAGCCATATCCTCGGCAGCGCTCTTACCATGCAGGAGCTTGTAGAAGCACTCCTACGATTCGCCCAAGTGGGCCAGGGGGAGATCGAGGATAAGCCGGTGGAAATGGATACCGTGCTCGATGCCGCTCTTCAGAGCCTTCAAGTTCAGATCGACGAAGTGGGCGCAAAGATTACTCGCGGCGTGTTGCCCCTCGTTCGAGGCGACTCCGTCCAGCTCGTACAGTTGCTGCAGAATCTTCTCGCCAACGCGCTTAAATATCGCCGGCCGGAAGAACGGCCTGACATCGTCATCACAGCCGTTACGGAACGGGAGCATTCTACGTTTGCGGTTGAAGACAATGGCGAAGGAATCGCAGCCGATTATCTTGAAAGCATTTTTGAGCCGCTCAAAAGATTGCACGGCGCCGAAGTACCTGGAACAGGTCTCGGTTTGTCGACATGCCAGCGAATCGTCAACGGCCATGGCGGCAGGATCTGGGTCGAGTCGCAACCCGGCATCGGTTCCACCTTCTACTTCACCCTGCCAAACGCCTCATAAACCGTTCTCGACCATCTGGAGCACTCCTTCTGCAAGTTTCCGAACCTGATCTGCCGAGGCCCCGCTGAGCGGTCCTTCAATAATGAGGAATGCCAAACCGTGCACAGCCGACCAGGCGAGATACTCCGCTCCCGGTCTGCGCTCCTTCGGCAGCACGCCTGCGAGCACCATTTTGTCCAAAGCGGATCCAAGCAGTTGGAATGGATTGAGGCCGCTTTGACCCGCCTTGGCTGGGTCGGTCTCGCTTTCCACCGGGTCGGTAACCGAGAACGCCGTTCGGAAAAGCCCTGTTTCGGTCAGGGCAAACTGGAGGTATCCCGTGCCCACCGCCCGGAGCGTAGCTCGTGCTGCCGAGGCTGACCTTTTGCGGCGTGGCAAGACGCTAATTTGTGCTTCGATGGCAAGCGCCAGTAAGGAAAGGGCGCCTGCTCTGACCGCCTGAAGAAGGTCGGCGCGGCTCGCGAAGTGTCGATACGCTGCGTTAGGGACCACTCCTGCCCTGCGCGTTGCCTCCCGAAGTACAACGGCGTTCGGCCCGCCCTCCCGCGCCAGTTCGATGCCTGCTTCCAACAAAGCCCGCGGCAGATCTCCATGACGAAAGGTCTTTCGTGCCGGCGGCTTCGGCTTCTTTTTGCGATTGGATTTTCATGACTTCTTGTGGACAGTGTACATTTGTTTTGATAAGCTTCTGTGGACGGCGTACACATACAAGGAGCGGTAACAATTGGCATCCCAAGCAACCGAAACTCAAGCCTCGACTTTTTCCTGGTACGAATTCCACACCCCTGACGCAGCACAAGCCGCGGAGTTTTATCGCGCGGTACTGAACTGGGGGCTGCACGATGCCGGCATGCCGGATGGTTCGTACACGTTGTTTAGCGTTGCAGATACCCCGGTCGGAGGATTTTTGCAGAAACCCGTCAAAAGCTTTGCAGCCGGGGCAAAGCCGAGTTGGGTCGGGTACATCGGTGTGAACGACGTCGACACCTACGTTGACCGGCTGGAAAAGTCCGGCGGCCTCGTTCATCGCGCAGCCGAAGACATACCGAACGTTGGCCGTTTCGCGGTTGTTGCCGATCCGCAGGGTGCGATGTTCGTATTGTTCCAACCACTAGGCGGAGTGCAACCGCCTCCAGGTCCGACGCCTGGCGCACCTGGTTCCCCGGCCTGGCATGATCTGGCCGCTATTGACTGGCAGGCCGCCTTCGCCTTTTACGCCGACATGTTCGGCTGGACCAAGTCCGATGCCATAAATATGGGCCCTAACGGGGTCTATCAAATCTTTGCTGCTAATGGCGTGCCCATCGGCGGCATGATGAACCGCATGGACCCGGCCCAGAGCCCCGGCTGGCTTTACTACTTCAACGTTGAAGATATCGGTGCAGCTGTCGCCCGAGTCAAGCAGCACGGCGGGACGGTGATCCATGGTCCGTCCGAGGTTCCGGGCGGCCAGCAGATCGCACACTGCCTGGATTCGCAAGGCGCCATTTTCGGCATCGTAAAGTAGGCAGAGGCGAGCGCACGTGAAAAATCTGTTCGATGCTCCCGTAGTCGATGAGATCAAGACAAGACTGTCGACGTTGCAGCCGGACAGCGAACGCAAGTGGGGAGCGATGGCGCCCGCGCAGGCTGTAGCCCACTGCTCGGCCGCTTTGGAGTGGGCGGTGGGAGACACGGTTCCACCCCGGATGGTGCTGGGGCGGATTGTCGGGCGCATGGTGAAGCCAATGCTCCTTAGGAACGACAAACCGATGCGTCTGAATTCGCCAACGGCAAAAAGCCTCATAGTGACAGATGGACGAGACCTGGAGACAGAGCGGGAACGCTTGCGCGAATTCATTGATCGATTTTCCGCGGCCGGGCCGGCGGGCTGCACCACCAATCCGCATAGCTTCTTTGGGCGGCTGGCGCCGGAGGAATGGGCGATCTTGATGTACAAGCATCTGGATCACCATCTCCGACAATTTGGTGTATGAAAATACTCACAAACTCCATTGCCTAGGTTGTGCTCTGTTCCGAAGATGTCCCGTCGCCGAGATGGCGGCCCGGAACGAGGTAGTTGCGCACGTAATCGGTTACCGCTTCGGCGAGCGGCGTCATGGGTTGAGTAAAGCCAGCACCGCGGAGCTTCGCCACATCCGCTCTTGTGAAGTACTGATACTTGGACCGGAGGTACTCGGGCATATCGATGAATTCGATTTTCGGCTCACGGCCAAGAGCCGTGAAGATCGCGTTAATTAAAGTCAGCCATGTATTGGCAGTACCGGAGCCGATATTGAAGAGACCGCCGCCATCGACGTTTTCGGCCAGAAAGATCGTCGCGTTCACTGCATCTTTGACGTAGAGAAAATCGCGGCATTGGCCCCCATCCGGATACTCGGGGCGGTAGCTTTTAAAAAGCTTCGCCACTCCTGTGTCGCGAATCTGCTCGAAAGCTTTGTGCACAACACTGCGCATCTCACCTTTGTGGTATTCGTTCGGGCCAAAGACATTGAAGTACTTGAGACCGGTGATCCGACCGAGCATACACGCGTGCTCTGCATGGGCATCGAACAGGTGCTTCGAGTAGCCATACATGTTCAACGGGCGGAGCGTGCAGAGGGGAACCGTTTCTGCGACGTCGGTAGCTGCCTCGCCATAAGTAGCAGCTGATGAGGCGTAGACGAAGCGGCGATTGCCGCTAAACGAGAAGTGGGCGAGCGACTTGGTGTATTCGAAGTTATTGCGGATCAGGTACGAAGCATCGGTCTCTGTTGTCGAGGAACAAGCGCCGAGGTGAAAAATGGCCGTGACGTCCTTCAGGGAATCAAGCCGCCCGATGAGATCATCGGCTTCGAGGTAATCGACAAACTGCAGCGGCACCAAGTTCTTCCATTTTTCATCACTCCTGAGAAAATCGGTGATCAATATGTTGTGGATGCCACGCCGGTTCAACTCCCAAACGAGAGCACTGCCGATGAAACCGGCTCCGCCGGTAACTAAAATTCTGCCTTTGCTTAGATCTGTCATTTAAGAGGTTGGTTCACGATGAGGATCGGCACCTTTACAAGGTGGCGAACCGCGTTGATAGTTGTTCCGAAGATCAGGTCTTTCAGACCGCGATGGCCATGCGAAGCCATCACAATGAGGTCCGCATCGTTTTCACGGACGGCGGATGCGATCTCTTTGGAAGGATTGCCATGACGCACTTCGACGTGGACGCGGAGGTTCTGGTCACGCAAGCGGCCGGCGATCGTTGCCAGGTAGCGTTCCCCTTCGGTTACTTCCGCTGTCGAGGCAAGAGAACCGAAGACTTGACTGGTCACGTCTTCTTCTATATGAAGTAGGACGATCCGCGCGTTGTGCATGCGCGCGAGGGCAATGGCGTTTCCGAGCGCTTCTGCATCGGATGGGCTGTGGTCGAGAGGAACGAGGACGTTGGAGTACGCGCGGGAAGGGAAGAGGGTTGCATCCTCTTGCGCGGCGGCGACCGCGACGCGCCCCGGCTTGAGAGGCAGGCCGCGAAACCGGGGCCAGAACGATACCAGAACCAGCAGACCCACAAGAAACACCCCAAAAAACAGCGCGCTCACCCCGATGAGAAGCCGGTACCCCGGGTTTTCCTGCATCCATTCGCCTATTTGGTCGTATACCAGCCAAGTATTCAAGGCAAGAATGAAGGCGGCACAGGACCACGCAGCGATGCGCACCCACAAGCTGTTGGCGAACTCACCCATGCGGCTTCGATCGCTGGTGAAATGGACGAGCGGTATGACGGCAAAGGGAAGCTGGAGATTCAGCAGGATCTGACTATTGATGATGAGCTTGTAGCTGGCGGCCTCACCGGCGAAGTATACGGTCAACGCAGCTGGAGTGATCGCCAGCAGTCTGGTGACAGCGCGACGGAGCCAAGGCTGCATGCGAAAGTGGAGGAAACCTTCCATGACAATCTGACCGGCCATGGTGCCCGTCAAGGTGGAAGACTGTCCGGAACAGAGCAGGGCTGCGCCGAACAGAACGCTGGCGGCGGTAGTTCCAAGCAGGGGAGACAGAAGCGTATATGCCTGCCGCATATCGGTAACGACTTTGCCATGAGTGAAGAACACAGCGGCAGACATGATCAGGATGGCGGCGTTCACGAAGAGCGCGCCGTTGAGCGCGAGACTGGAGTCGAATAGGTTGAAGCGGCACGCCTGGCGCTTTTCTTCGGGCGTATCTCCGATACGGCGGGTCTGGACGAGCGCCGAATGGAGATATAGGTTATGTGGCATGACCGTCGCGCCGAAGATGGCCACGGCTATGTAGATGGTTTGAGAATTCAGACGCGGGATCAATCCGACAAGAACGTCCGGCACGTGGGGGCGGGCCAAGAGGATTTCAAACGCGAAGCATCCGGCCATGGTGGCGATTAAGACGAGAACGAAGGCTTCGATGACGCGGATTCCCATGCGGCTGAACCACAGCACGAGCAGAGTATCGGCCGAGGTTACCAGCACTCCGATCAGAAGCGGAAGGCCGAAGAGCAGATTCAAGCCGATGGCCGCTCCGAGCACTTCGGCCAAATCGCACGCGATAATCGCCACTTCTCCGAGCACCCAAAGCACACGGGAGACAAACTTCGGATATTCGTCATTGCAGGCCTGGGCGAGATCGCGGCCGGTGACGATGCCGAGACGCGAGCTTAGCGTCTGAAGCAGCAGAGCCATAAAGTTCGAGACGACCAGAACCCAAAGGAGCCGGTAGCCGAAACGTGCTCCACCTTCGATGTCGGTGGCCCAATTGCCCGGGTCCATGTAACCCACGCTGACGAGGTAGGCAGGTCCGGCAAACGCGATAAGACGCTTCCAGAAGCTTGCGTGCGAAGTTCCAATGCTCTCGTGAACTTCGGGGAGCGAGGGGCCCCGTGGGTTTAGAGAGCGTTCTTGAAGCATGAACCAGATTTCAGTATGGCATCGGCGCAGCCCTTATCAGGTGCGTAACGGGCGCAGGGAGTTACTCATCGCGAAGTGTCCGTGCGGGGTCCAAGCCGGTCAGGCGAAGAGCCGGAATCAAGCTGGACAGCGTACCGACAAGTAAGAGGAGAATCGCAACGACCGCCAAGGTGAGTCCATCCGTGGTGCTGACGCCCCAGATCATGCTTTTGAGGACGCGCGTTGCGAAGAGGCCGAGCAGAAGTCCCGCGGCGACCCCGGAAAGAGTGAGAGCGAGGCCGGGTGCGACGGCAGCGCGAACGACGTTTTGCACACTGGCGCCGAGAGCCATGCGGATGCCCATCTCGCGCGTGCGCTGAGTAACCGATTGGGCGATCAGGCCATAAACGCCCAGCGCCGCCAACAGAACCGCAAGGGCGGCAAGCGAAGAGAACAGGACCGCCTGGTAGCGTTGCTCGGCCAGTCCGGCGCTGCGGATCTCTTTCATGCTGGAGAAGCTCGAAAAGGGAAGCGTGGGATCGACGGAATGTAGAGCGCGGCGCATAGCATCGGGCAGGCCGGGGACGGCCCCGTGGGTGCGCACAATCCAGTTCGGCGAAAACCAGGTGCTGACCATCGAGAACAAGCCGGAGGGGAACTGCTCGGCCGAGACGTAGATTTGGGCGAAGGGTTCGATGGGACCCCAATTACTCCCCCATCCGTTCTTTTGCGGAACGTCCCCGACCACTCCTACGACTTGCCAATCGACGTTGCCGACTTTGATCTGAGAGCCTAGGGGTTCAGGGATGTGGCGAAAGTACATGCGCAAGAAGGCCTCGTTTACAACGGCCACTTTTCCTGAGGTGGCGGTATCGGAATCGGCGAGGAGCCTGCCCCGGAGAAGCGGAATTTGAAGAGTGTGGAAAAAACCCGGCGTGACATAGGTCATGTCACAGATTCGCTGAGTATGGGACAGATCCTCTCCGGTGATGGACATAACGCCCATGTTCAGAGGCCGCTGGTAAGGAAGTGTTAGAGCGACGGCGGCCGATTCGACACCGGGGATCTGCTCGATGCGGTCGAGCGACGTCTTGAACAGGCGCGTTCCGGCTTCGGTTGTAGCGTAACGAGCATCCTGCAGCGACAGAGAGGCTGTGAGAACGTGATCGGCGTTATAGCCGGGCTTCTGCCGGCTGACACTTGTTGTCAGATCAAGTCTGAACTATTACACATGATTTACTTTTGCGAGCGACCGATACCAAACTCCTTGCAGAGCTTGATCAACTGAGGGGAGTAGTTGAGTTCCGCGAGTCAGTTCGTCATGAAAAGGGTCTGTACTGGGCGTTCAATGAAACCTCAGAGCTCGAGCGTTTGGTACGTAACCAGCTCCAAAGCTTCCCCCTCAAGCTGCAACGCTTTCTCCGGCGCAACGGCTATCCCCATCACCTGGCTTCGGTCGAAATTACAAAAGCTCCTGCCGCTTGCGCTGCATGTTGGGTACGCTCTTGCCGGCTATCTCAGCCGCGTCGATCCAGCTGATCTTCTTTGCCATTGCCTTCAGGATCACGTCCTGCAGTTTCATGATCCGGTCCATCTCGGAGGCGGGTATCCTTTGACCTGTTCCAATCCCCAGCGTCACCCGCCGCCCTCGGCTCAGACCGGACAACTCACCTGTCAATTAGACCGGACAACTCACATGCTAACGACACAAGATGAACGCCGCGTACGCGGGCTGCCTGGATCGTGATAGAATTGCCCGGCGTCCGGAAATCGGTCGATTGGGATGCAAGGACAGGATTGAGAATCTCTATGGCCACGAAGAAAGTCTTGAAGTTTGCCGAACTCATTCAGAAGAACTCGGAATTTCGCGAGTTAATCGCTTCCCGCAACACGAAGAGCAAGGAGCCGCTAGAAAGTGGTCTCGCCGCGACCGCAAAGCTGGCAGCCGAGCACGGCATCAAGCTGACCCTGCAAGAGATCGAACAAGCTGTTGCGCTCATCAGAACGGTCGCTCAAGATCAAAAGGCGCCACTCTACGGAATTTACCCGCGGGTTCGAGAAGATCCAGGTAGGTGTGATTGACAAGTCGGCAGTCATGTGCCAGTCATGTGCAGCGACGGCTGCCCTTGCCGACAGGAGAATATTCGAACGGCTGCGCCGTTTTACGAAGTAAGATTTCTTCGGGTGTCACTGATGCCTTCTCTCGTCGGCCAAAGACTTGGGTATCATTCTCCCAGGCGACTCCGCCGTGATTTTCACGGTGTACTGCCTAATGCTCGCGAAGCCGCGAGGGCCAAGCTAGACCTGGCAAACCGAACGCTCACGTCGGCCAATGCTCTCGTCCAAGGATTGCTAAGGAAGCGGCTGCTCGGGCGCCGGGAAGCGCGTGCCGCATTTCGTTCTTGCTTCCTGGACATCCAAGCTAGCCCTACTCCTGGATTCGCGCTTCCCGACCCGTCCGTCCCAGGAGCGATGGTTGAGCACAAATTCTATGAGTGGTACTACAATGCGCTCGACCTGCTGGAACAAAGAGACTTTGCGTCGCTTCGCAGTCACGTCCAGCGGCTTCCATTTGTCACCGTGCTGCCGCTCGGCGACCTCAGGCGGGCTGTTGCCGCCGTCCGAGCCCCTTGAGTGCTATGTCGGGGGAGGGAGTCGTGCGATCTTTACTGAATGGGATCTGCCTTTCGCCGGCAAAACGCGCTCTCTGCCGGCTTCAGATGGCATCCGCCAACGTTCGTCTCTGGACAGCCGGGAATACCTTGTTTATCTCCTGCGGGGCTGCCGAGATCCGAAGCATAGACTGGACAGCACTGGCGGCATTCGGGCGCTACGCAATTCCCGGGTGCCCTATTCCTCTTCAGCAGCGTGGGCAGGCCCGCAAGCGGATCGTCGCCGCATACCAGGACAACCTGAAATCCATTTATCTCGATTCTCAACGATTTCGGCTAGTCAGCGTAAGCGAGTTCGAATTGGGAGGACCCGCGAAGATTACGTTGACCGGCTCCGATGCCATGGCCCTGATCAGAGAAGTCTGGCGCGAACTCTTTGATGAGATCTGCGCCTTAACGCACTCATTTAGCATTATCCGCGGTTTTCCTTTCATTGGTGGGTCCACCATTCGCTGCTTCGGAGCTTCGTTCTTTAACCTGCTCCCCAGTGGTCTGCTGTTTGCTACGCTGATCACATTGTGCACGAGGCCGCCCACCAGCGGCTGCATGCCTCATTTGAAACGGACCCGATCCTCATCAACCCGGCTGAAAGGGGCTGCTCCCAATCCGGCCAGATCCGAGGCCTCTGGAGGGCATACTTCACGCGACTTTTGTCTTCATGCGCCTGTCCCAGTTTTTTTTCCGTTTGATGGAACGGCATGCATCCAGGGATGCCGAAGCGCGGCTTCACCGTCACTTGCTTGGTCTACTCCGGCATCGATGAATTGGAGCGGCATGCTCGATTTACGCCACGCGGCGAGCAGTTTTACCAAGCGTTGTGTGACGAGGTTGCTGCCTTCCGCCGCGTGATTCCTAAACCGCTTCGCCGACTCTATAACAGTATTGCGTCAGACTATGAACGGCCGAGGAATCTCAAATCCGCGCTGCAGGAGTGAAGAGAGAAGATGGCGGGAAGGGCGAATTCAGTTGGAGCGACCGGAATGTTGTACTCCAGCGGACCCGTCGTTGCCGGAAATCGATCGGTTGATTCAAATAGAACGCCGGGATTTCGTGTTCCTGGCTAAACTCGACGGTGCTTTTAGCAGCGCGATCTGTCGGGAAAACCGGCGGTGGTCATCGTGCGCGCTGGGGGCGCGGGGCTGGACGAACACACGGCGCGACGGTCCTGCCTTGCGGAGTTCCAGGAGAGACTATATGCCTCCGCGGACTGGACGATCCGAGCGAAGGTGTTTGAATCGGTGCCGCCCAAAATGCGCCCACCCGTTCTTCCCTGGACCGAGTTTGCTCCCTATAGCGAATACCACCTACGGAAACTGCGATCCTTCTCCCGGTATGAGTCTCAGTTTCTTTGTAGGGCGACGAGTTTGGTGACCGGGCGCACCTTTTCGGTTCCCGCCTCCAGAGTCATCTTGAGCTGGAAAACTTTCATCGGTGAAGCGAACTTTCCCGGAGAATGCGATTCTAGCGGGCTTGCCGCGGACCTTGATGGTGATGGACCTGCCACTCAGACTCGCGCCTTGTGCGAGGTCCTGGAGAGGGATGCACTCATGCTGGCTTGGCGAATCTCTTCGTGGCCGGTGCAACGGCTCAAATACGATCTGGTCAACGGGACTCTCAAACGGGCGGTCACCAGATTACGACTCCGTGTCGAGTTGTACGACGTCGGAGACGTCCACCTCGCTCCTGTGATTCTAGCCTTGGTTCAGCGCGATAGTCACAACGGTCTTGCGTGCGGTTCCAGTTGCCATCTCGACATTGGGATTGCCGTGCAAAAGGCTGTGATGGAGGCACTGATGGTCTGGATACGGGTCACTTCGCCTGAGCAAAAGGGGGCCCGCGCCTCACGGGTCGTCTCCAGCCTCGATCATGTTCTTTTGGCTACTGGAATGCATCGCTAAAGTTCCTGGTTCCAGCATCTTCCTCCGCGCCCCGCCCTACGCCACCGTCTAGGCTCTTCGATCAGTTGGCAGCGCGCTGCCAGGAGGTTTTCGCTGGCAGGGAACCCGTCCGAGTTCAACTCACCCCCGCAGGAGCCTCCGTCTACGTGTGCCGCGTTCTACAGCCCTTCGCGCAGCGCAAGGAATGGAATCATGCGCTTGCATTTACAGGGGGCCGGCGCATGATTGAACGAAGAGGGCCACAGGCCCCGATTCATACATCTCCTCACCCCTATGGCTAGACGAACGCCTGCTATCCGGGGAAGCTCGAGAATACCAGCAGAGCTCTTACCCCCAGTCCCCGGCGAGGCGGCCACAACTGCTGGGGAATACTGGGACACGCAGGCTGCTAAATGGCGCGCCACCCGTATCGCCCTCGAACTCTCCGCGCCTGCATTTGCTAGAGAAAGGGAGCATAAACTCATCAAGTCTCTGAATGCTCAACCAGGGGATTGGCTGCTCGATGGAGGTTGTGGCTCGGGATACTGGGCTCAGAAGCTGCTGGATCATGGGTACAACATCGTGGCTTTGGACCACTCGGCGGCAATGGCGCGGACCGCTAAGATGGACGTCCCGAGGCTTGAAATTGTTCGTGGGGAAATCACGTCGATACCGCTGGCAAGCTCACGGTTTCACGCAGCGATCAGCATTCTGGTAATTGACTTTGTGACGGACCCTCTCCGTGCTCTTGCTGAGCTCCACAGGGTAGTTAAGCCCGAAGGGACGCTAGTGCTGGATGTTCTAGGAGCACTATCTAAGTTCGGAGAAACGATTGGTTAGCGCAGTATCGAGGCGGCCACCGGAGGACGAGTGGGGCTTTGCCCTGGATCATTGCCGAGGTTCTCGGGTACGCCGGCTGGACGGTCGCAGACCAATACCCGGAATGGGAGAGCAAGCCCTCCGGTCCGCTCGGCACGCCTTTGACCGCCTACCGTCTCTCGAACTGAAGCAGACGGTTTCGCCGGCATGGCGCTTCGTGTGCAGGCGAGTCAACTGAGCACTCCGTCTGAATCGGCGTGCTATCGCACGGAGCCACTGAGGGTCGATGTAGGGTATTGGGGATCAATGGAACGCAGTGGCTCGTCAACTAGCAACAGATCCAGCCGGGCCGGACGATTGAGCAGTCGGCGCGTCAGATGATTTCTTTGGACGGCAGTCTGATGGGTGAAGCCGATCTTCTTTCCATCCCGGAACTCAGCGGTCTGCAACACATTGAACACAGACTGATAGTGATGACCGATCTCAGCGGCATCCGCGAGGGAACATACGCCTTCGCCTCCAGCAACTCCGCCCCCACATCCTACGGCCCCGTAACCGGCATCAGCTCCCGCCGCTGTTCTTCCGTCGAAGCACTCAAGGAAATCGCCAGCTTCGGCCGCAGCATGCCGTTAAACGAAGGTTCGGCTCCCTCCGCGCCCGGATTACACGACAATGAAGCCTGACCGCACCGATGGCAAAAGATCCCGATACGACGCACGCGATGCCAGTGTTCCGAGACACGCGAGTACGGGTTCAAACCCTGTTTGACAACCTCAAAAGGGATACGCTCTGTTTACGGCTACCATCGCCAAACGGCACGGTTCGCAACGTCTACTGACGCCCTCACCCCAACCCCACCAACTCCCTACTCACCCGCTTCAACTGCCCGCAAGCCGCACAAATATCCCGCCCCCGCGACTTCGGTCGAAGACTTTCTAGCACGTAAACGCGAAGACGCTGAACTAGAAGACCGCAGATGAACGTCGGCTTGGACGCTCCCGCCATGATCGCGTTCCTCCGAGGCGAGCCGGGCGCCGAAGCTGTCGTGAACAACGTGCAAAACCCGGAGTGCAACGCCTCGGCCCACTCCTTGAATTGCTGCGAAGTCTACTATAACTTTGCCCGTGCGAGGGGCGAGGCGCTCCGAGATCCCGAGCGCCAGAAGATCAACTTGAGACTAGCGGATGAACTCGAGCTCGCAGATTCCTATCGCATGCAGCGGCTGCAGGTGATCAGGAGGGATCTGTCTCCCTCCTGTTTGCTAGTCCCTGAAGGAAGTAGTCTCTGCGTGACCCGTCGTATCGACCAGCGAATTCTGGCACCTAACTCGCAAAGGACGGCTTCCGCTCCGAGAGATCACACTCGCTTCAGACGTTCAGGGACTTCAGGTAAGGCACAACAGATCATAAAAAGCGCGTGGATTTTCGAGCGCATAGGCCGTTAGTAATCCCATCAGGCCGACATAAAATGAAAAAGAAGTAAACCAAGTAGGTCTCGGCAATTGCGGCTCCGCGACTGCGCCGATTGGAAGAGAATGCGATGTGGGTTGAAGCTACCAGGAGAGCGAGCAAGGCAAACAAAACTTGGAACATTCTATTCTCCCAAAGACAGCCTTACCCCTGAGTCACAGAAAAGATCGGTGTCACGCGCCAGCAGCATAAACTTTGACGACCTTGCACTCACGTAGTCGTTCCTCGCCAGCCGCGATGGCCATCATGCTCGGTCATGACGCCGTAAAACGCGCGTTCCGCCGACGTGCGGTTGCGCAGGATTCAATCAGCGGCAAGCCGACTTTACAGACATTGGAAGTTTTCGATCTACCCCTTCGCCGCGGTCTGGTTGTGCAGCGATGCCATACTGTCCTTGGCGTACACAACGAAAGAGGTTCGTATGGCATTCTTCACTACAAAAGACGGCACAGAGATCTTCTACAAGGATTGGGGCACAGGGCAGCCGCTTTTCTTTCATCACGGATGGCCACTAAGCGCCGATGACTGGGACAGTCAGCTGATGTTCTTCCTGGATCATGGGTTTCGGGTGATTGCTCATGACCGACGCGGGCATGGACGCTCGACGCAGACGTTCCTGGGACACGACATGGACACTTACGCAGCCGATGTCGCCGAACTCGTGGAGGCTCTCGATCTGAAAAGCTCTGTTCACATTGGCCACTCAACCGGCGGCGGTGAGGTGACGCGCTATGTCGCGCGTCATGGAGCAGGGCGCGTTGTGAAGGCGGTTCTCATCAGCTCAATCCCTCCTACGTTCATGCAGTCAGAACGGAATCCCGACGGCGTCCCGAAAAAAGTTGTCGATGAGATTCGTGCGGGAACGGCATATCATCGCGCACAATTTTACAAAGACATCACCATTCCGTTCTATGGCTTCAACCGCCCCGGCGCAGTGGTTTCCGAGGGAATTCGAGAGAACTGGTGGCGCCAGGGCATGATGGGCGCCATTACAGCGCACTATCAGTGCGTCAAGGTACTCTCCGAAACCGAGTTCTACGACGATCTCAAAATGATCGACATCCCCGTCCTGGTGATGCACGGTGAGGACGATCAGATCTGCCCCTTTCCGACGACCGGCGCGCGGTCGGTCAAACTTCTGAAACAGGGCACGCTTAAATCATACCCGGGTTTACCGCACGGTATGCCGACCACACACGCAGACCAGATCAACGCCGACCTGCTGTCTTTCATACGCGGCTGAGGACTTTGATCATTGGTCGCCACTAATGACGAGGCACGTGATGACTTTTACCACGTACCCTTGTCGGCGTTCGTGTGATGATTCTCGGAACCAGGGCCGCCGCTTTCCATTCAGTTTGTGCAATAGGCTTAGTTGGGGCCGTCGAACTGCGCGTAAAAACTTGGGTAATCGTCAAAGGTAGATCGATCACCCGCCGGCTGCCAAGTTGACGTATAATGCGCGTTCCGCCGACGTGCGGTTGCGCAGGATTCAATCAGCGGGAAGCCGACTTATAGTCGAGCCAAGGCAGTTGGCTCAATGAGGTAGATATCAACAGCCGTCGGTCGCCGCGGCTGTGGAAAAGCTCTCCCTGGCTGTTTCGATCTTATTCCGCCGCTTGATACCAGCGGAGGGTGGGGAATCCCTGTAGGAGAGCAGGCGTCTCGCTGTTACGAGTAATGCCGACTAACACTCGATGTTTTCGTAAAGACCCTCGAGCAGTGGGATGTGCTTCGCTTAGACGAATTCTCAGAAGCTGTCGCTGGAGACCAGCACGACATCTATAAGTCCTTTGGAAATGCGAAGCCGGCGTGCCGAATCAATCACGGAGCAAAACAATATGAAGCCAAAAGAGAATGACGATCGAGACCAGGCCTACGCAGCTTGGGTGGGATTCGATTGGGGAGACCAAGAGTCTGGGCTCTGCAATGGACCGACACCGGAGAGCGGGAGCGAGGGCGGCTGGAGCAAACACCAGAAGCACTGGACCTTTGGATCGGTCAATTGATGAGCCGATTGGATGGCCGCCGAATAGGCATGGCGATAGAGCAAAAGCATGGCGCTGTTGTCTGGATGCTTCTGAAATACGCGTGCGTAGAGATCTATCCCGTCCATCCGCAAGCCGCCGGACAATTTCGTCAGGCTTTGTATCCGTCCGGAAGCAAGAGTGATCCTGCCGATGGGGAGTTGCTGCTCGACTTGCTGGTACACCATCGAGACCGCCTTCGTCCTTTGCAGCAAGACGACGAACCAACTCGTCGACTGCTGCTGTTAGTCGAACAACGCCGACACTGGGTGGAGGAGAAGAAGGCTCATGGCAATCGACTCTCCGCCCGACTGAAGGTCTACTTTCCACAAGTACTGACCTGGTTTGACGATATCGGAGCCGCACCGGTTCTCGATCTGCTGGCCAGGTGGCCCAGACTGGAGCAGTTGCAAAAAGCGAAACGGAAGACACTGGAGGTGTTCCTAGTCAAACATCGGCGTACTGCGGAAGAGGCGGCGGCTTGGGCAGAAGAGGTGAGTGCAGCGGTTCCGGCTGTGCAAGACTCGGTGCTGCTGGATTGTTATGTTCTGGAGGTAACCGCACTGGTCGCATTGTTAAAACAGATGCAATCGAGCGTTAAAGAGTTTGACTCGGCCATCGCTGAAACCAGCCATCGGCATCCTTGTTGGGAGATAGCGCAATCGTTACCTGGGGCCGGACCGGTGATGGCACCTCGGCTGTTGGCAGCGATGGGAAGCGGTAAGCGTTACCAGACCGCTCATGAAATGCAATGCGCTTCCGGCATTGCGCCAGTGACTGTTGCCAGTGGCCGCACCCGCATCATTCAATTTCGAAGAGCCTGTCCTAAGTTTCTACGACAGACGTTTCACGAGTGGGCACAGCATTCTATGAAGAGCTGCCGCTGGGCTCGGGTCTATTACGACCAACTCCGTGCGAGTGGCAAGCGCCACCATGTCGCGCTTCGCGCTTTAGCGTTCAAGTGGCAACGTATCCTATTCCGGTGCTGGAACGACGGAGTTACGTACGACGAAGCAAAATACGTCGCCAGTCTCAAGAAGAGGAGCTCTCCGCTTGGTATGTGGCTTCCCGAATGAAGATGTGCACAAGATGTGGAAGCCTTGATTTCGCTGTGAAAAAAGTGGTCCCAAGTGGCTTGACTTTCAAACTCAGAAGTCTTTACGGCCAAGTGGCGTGCTCCCGTCTCGCCGACAGTCTTCTCCAATCCGATCAGATTCGGGGTTTCTATCCAACAGGTGTAATTGCCGCTAAGCCCCTTTGATGCAGGCGATTCCGCCCGCGCCGATCCGGGTTGCTTTGCGCTTCGTCGAGCGGCCAAATATCATAGGTAAGGTTGTATGAGCGAGAGAACCTATGCGTATTTCATCGCACTCATCGGCGCGGTGTGCGGATGGGTCGTCCTCCGTCGCTCCTCCTCTCCCGCTTCACTGACCCTGCGTGATGCTCTGGTGCAAGGCTTCTTCGTCGGCTTCGGGCTAGCGGTTGTCACCATCGAAATTGTCGCGAGAGTAAAGGCCACGAGGATCAATGGCTGGATTACGATTTTCGGATGCGGCGAGCCGGGCAATGGCATGTTTCTGCGGGCCGCGTGCGCGCGGATATTTCCCGGACCGGTAAACTCACCGCAAGAAGCGATGTATTGGAAAACTCAGGTGGATGGCGCGGGTCATATGCTCTCCGGAGAGTACAATTACGTCCTGCATTTCCCGCCGGACGGTCTTCCGCCGGTCGATGCGTTTTGGTCGTTGACTATGGCCGATGCGAAAGAACATTTTGTGGCGAATCCCATCAACCGGTATTGCGTCAGCAATCAATCAGGACTAGTGTTAAACGCCGACGGATCGGTCGATATTTATCTTCAGAACGCCGCTCCGGCGGGCCGTGAATCCAACTGGCTGCCGGCACCCACAGGCAAGTTCAGACTCTGGCTGCGCGCGTACATGCCCAGCACAGCTATTCTCGACGGCACGTATACGGTGCCTCCGGTTGTCGAAGTGAAATGATGCATATGGCGTACGAGCATTTGCTTATCTTCGGCGGAGTTTGTGTCGCGGTATGGTTTCTCGTTATCTACTTTTGGCCGTGCATATTGCTCTCGGTGTTCAAGAGAGCAATCCTCCTTAAGGGAGGAGCCGACGGTCCCATCCCGATCAACACGCTGTATACGGAGCCCCAAGCGCTTTTTGCAGATCCCCTCCACCCGCCTGCCGGGGCCTCAAAGTTGTTGACTACCGGCGTAAATCACGACACACTCCTTACGGTCGGTTGGTTAGATCTCAGGAAGGGACCGCAAATCTTGCATGTGCCGGACATGGTCGGCCGCTACTACAGCGTGCAGTTCAATGATCCGTCGAAGAACGCCAATTTTGCCTATGTCGGCAAACGCACCACGGGAACCGGGGCCGGAGAATATCTAATCAGCGGTCCCCGCTGAAAGGAACCGTGCCGCAGGGAATGACCCAGATTTTTTCACCGAATAATTCGGTACTCGTCATCGGCCGCATTCTCGTATATATCGATAGCGATCTCCCGACCGCCTATGATCTTGCGAAACAGATTCAGCTAGCGCCGCTCACCATTCGGCGACCCAGCCATTAACATTTTTGTGATGCCGCGCGTTCGCGCCTGCCTCAGGCAGGAAACGAAGTCTTTCAAACAGGTGATCGAAAATTGACTGCGTGCGACTCACCTTGACGTATAACGCGCTAATCGGAGAAGTGCTCAGTCTGGAAAGATTTCGACCAAGTTCTCCCTTTTCCGAAAGATCTTCCGTTCCCAAAGCCCTAACTTGGTGCAACTTCCACGCCTGCCATACAAGCGCCGAGCATCACGAAGAAGGCGGTCGATTCTTCCCAGGTTGCGCCGAACTCGCATAACAAACACTAGGACTTAGGTAAGCAAGCTGACTTCAACGCGAGCTTTAAAACTCTAATCCTCTGTGGCGATAAAGTGAGTGCATGGCAGACACAGCGGCATCCACGAAGATCTATGACGTGGTAATCGTGGGCTCGGGAGCAGGCGGCGGCGTTGCCGCGCAAGTGCTTGCCAACGCCGGCGCGAAGATCTGCATGCTCGAGGCCGGCTCCTGGTACGACTGCACTAAAAATTCAAAGATGTTCGAGTGGCCGTATAGTGCTCCGCACCGCGGCGCAGCGACTCGTGCCATGCCGCTCGGCTATTTCGATGCGACACCGCTCGGCGGTTGGGAAGTTCCAGGCGAGCCTTACACAAACGCTCCCGGCTCGGAATGGATGTGGTGGCGCGCGCGCATGCTCGGCGGCCGCACCAACCACTATGGCCGCATTTCCCTTCGCATGGGCCCGTATGACTTCAAACCTTACAGCCGCGACGGGAAAGGGTTTGACTGGCCCATCACCTATGAGGAGCTTGCGCCGTATTACGACAAGGCAGAGGAACTGATTGGGGTTTTCGGTTCTGCCGAAGGCATGGAAAATGCGCCCGATGGAAGATTTCTTCCGCCGCCCGCTCCGCGATGCCATGAGAAGATCATCAAGCTTGCGTCAGACAAGCTGAAAATTCCGTGCATTCCGTCTCGGCTCGCCATTCTCACCCGACCGCTAAATGGGCGTCCGGCTTGCCACTACTGTGCCGAGTGTGGACGCTCCTGCGGAGTCAACGCAAACTTCAATTCGCCTGGCGTGCATATTTTCCCTGCACTGAAAACCGGCAATCTGGAAGTAAGAACAGACGCCATGGCCCGCGAAGTCATGCTCGATCGGGACGGTCTCGCACGCGGCGTCTCCTATATCGATAAAAAGACCCGGAAGGAAATCGAGGTCCGGGCAAAGATCGTTGTGTTGGCGGCCAGCTGCTGCGAGACTGCCCGCCTTCTGCTGAACTCCAGGAGCACGAAATTCCCGGATGGGCTTGCGAACTCGTCGGGGCTGGTCGGACGCTATGTCATGGATACGGTCGGCTCCGCAGTAAGTGGTTATCTGCCGATCATGCAGGATCTGCCGGCCAGAAATGAAGACGGCGTAGGTGGCATGCACTTATACATGCCGTGGTGGCTCTACAAGCAGCAGCATGCAAGGAAGCTGCCGTTTGCGCGTGGTTATCACATCGAATTGGGCGGCGGCAGACATCAGCCCGGCGCCGGTGCTTTGGGCGGGTACGCGTCCCACCTGCTCAATGGAGGCTACGGACCTGAGTTCAAGAGCGACCTTCGCAGGCTCTACGGCGGCGAAATACACTTAGCTGGCCGCGGCGAAATGATCCCCAATGAGCACAGCTACTGCGAGATCGACCCGAACGTCATCGACCAATGGGGCATTCCTGTATTGCGTTTTCACTTCAAATGGAGCCAAGACGAACTGCTGCAAGCCAGGCACATGCAGGAAACGTTTAAAGAGCTTATCGAAACCGCCGGAGGTATCGTCACGGACAGTGACGGTCCGGAAAACGACTGGGGCATCGAGCGCGGTGGCCAGGTCAAACATGAAGTCGGAGCAACCCGCATGGGAAGTGACCCTAAGCATTCTGTGCTCAATCCATATTGCCAGGCGTGGGACGTCAAGAATCTATTCGTCACGGATGCGGCTCCTTTTGTCAGCAATGCCGATAAGAACCCGACTCTGACCATCTCGGCGCTCGGCTGGAGAACATCGGATTACATCGTGGATCAAGTCAAAAAGCTGAACGTGCGAACGTAAGGGGTGGCCCAACTACAGATCGGGATCGACAGCTTCGCGGCAGCAATCTCCGATCCGGTTACAGGCGTGACCATAACGCCTGAAGAACGCCTCCGCGATCTGCTCGAAGAGATCGAGCTTGCCGACCAGGTCGGTTTGGATGTCTTCGGCATCGGCGAACACCATCGTCCGGAGTTTCTCGACTCCGCTCCTGCCGTTATCCTGGCAGCTGCAGCCAGTCGTACAAAAAACATTCGCCTCACCAGCGCCGTTACGGTTCTCAGCGCGGCAGATCCAGTACGTGTCTTTCAGGAGTTCGCCACCCTGGATCTGATCTCGCAAGGCCGGGCAGAAATCGTAGCCGGACGCGGTTCTTTTGTCGAATCCTATCCACTCTTCGGGCTCAAGCTGGAGGACTACGACTCGCTCTTTTCCGAAAAACTCGATCTCCTTCTCCAGATCCGCGACAACACGCACGTTCATTGGTCCGGCAAGCATCGCGCTGCGCTCACGGGCCAGGGAATCTATCCGCGCCCACTGCAAGATCCTCTGCCTATCTGGATCGGAGTGGGCGGCACACCTGCTTCGTTTGTGCGTGCCGGTGCGCTCGGGCTTCCGCTTATGGTCGCGATCATCGGCGGCGAAACGCACCGCTTCCGTCCTCTTGTCGACCTCTACCGTAAAGCCGGCCAAAACGCCGGTTACTCATCCGATCAGCTTACTGTCGGTCTTCACTCGATCGGCTTTTTAGCCGAGACCACGCAACAAGCGGCCGACGACTTCTTCCCCGGGTACGCGCATACGTTCACTGAGATCGGCAAGGAACGCGGTTGGTCCCCAACAACTCGCAGGCAATTCGATGCCACGCGTGGGCCCACTGGGGCTCTAATAATCGGCGACGCCGAAACCGTTGCTGAAAAGATCCTCTACGTTTATCAAGCGCTCGGCGGCATCTCACGCATCACTTTTCAGATGGGTGTTTCTACGCTCTCGCATCGCAAGATGATGCGCGCCATAGAAATTCTCGGTAACGATGTTGCACCGGTCGTGCGCAAGCAAGTGGGTTCCCTAACTCCAAGCTTATAATCGGGATTCCGTCCAGCATGGCCGACGCTGCTTCTATCGATTGGTTTCCGCTTTGGCTTAGTCTGCGTGTCGCGGCAATAGCTACCGCTCTTGTTTTAACCGTCGGCACCCTTCTCGCCTATCTCCTATCTCATAAAAGCTTTCGAGGCAAAAACCTGCTCGACGCGCTTATTACGCTTCCCTTGGTGCTGCCGCCTACAGTTCTCGGCTACTATTTACTCGTCCTTGTTGGCCGAGCCTCGCCTCTTGGTCGAGTCTATGAATCGCTCATTGGCCATCCCTTGGTGTTTACGTGGCAGGCAGCCGTGGTGGCGGCCACAATTCATTCCGCTCCGATCTACATCAAGGCTGCAAGAGCTGTGTTAGAGGGAGTGGACTACCGCTATGAGTGGGCGGCGCGAAGTTTGGGCGCGTCCGAGTGGAAGACGTTTTGGCACGTTACGGTCCCGCTTGCTCGAAAAGGTTTAGCTTCTCTTGGGACGCTCAGCTTCGCAAGGTCCCTTGGCGACTTCGGCGTGACCATGATGGTGGCCGGTAACATACCGGGGCGGACCCAGACGCTCTCAGTTGCTATCTACGATGCGGTCGAATCGGGTAATGGAAGACTAGCTCGAATCCTTGTTGTCGTTGTCTCCGCGGTTGCCTTTGCTTTGTTATGGCCCGCGAGCTACTCGCTCGGCATACAACGCGCCGGAGAAGTTCGACAATGAAAAAGCTCAGTGCTCGATGAGCGGTATCGACGCTCGAATCGTGAAACGTCTGCCCGCGATAAGAGATACACCAGCTTTCGAACTCAATGCAAATATCAAGATTCCGAACGGCGTCTCGGTGTTTCTGGGTCCAAGCGGCGCGGGCAAGACGCTCCTCTTCGATTGCCTGGGCGGATTTGTACGCCCGGACGAAGGACGCATCTTGGTCGAGGACGAACTCTATTACGATGCGGCAACCGGCGTCCATGTACCGCCCGAGCGGCGGCGCTGTGGTTACATTTTTCAAGAGCATGCGCTGTTTCCGCACATGACCGTGCGCGAAAATCTTCAATTTGCGGCCTCGCTTGTGCAATCCAAAGCGCGCCGATCTCTTAACCGCCGCCGTTTGATCAATGAGCTACTCGAATCATTCGATCTGAGCGATCTGGGGGAACGCAGACCACCTCAACTGTCGGGGGGCGAAAAGCAACGGGCCGCCCTTGCCAGGATTTTAGTGACAGAGCCTCGTGTTCTTTTGCTCGATGAGCCTTCACGCGCGCTCGATGCCCGCTTGCGCCGTGCCTTTTGGGAGCTGCTGCGATCCGTAGGCGAGCGGCTGAAAGTCCCCGTCTTGTTGATTACCCATGATGTCGAGGAGTGTTTCGAGTTGGCCGACTTTGTTGCAGTAGTCAAAAGCGGCGCGCTGCTACAGATGGGAACCCGAGCGGAAGTATTCACCAAACCGGCAACCGTGGAAGTGGCGCGTCTGCTGGATGTTTACGACATTGCGCCCGCCGAGGTTGAGAGTCTCGATCCCAGTGAGAATAGCAGCACACTTCGAGCCTTCGGCCAGGAGGTAAACGGGCCTTATTTGCCCGGTCGCTTAATCGGCGATAAAGGATTTCTTTGCGTGCGACGATCGGAGATCAAGGTGCTTGCCACAGCAACTCAGGGCATGAAGAACGAGCGATCGGTACGGAATCAGCTGTGCCTGCGGGTACATGGCTGGCGACCCTCGGCTCACGGTATCCGCATTCAACTCGAGAACGACTTTTCAGTTGAAGTCTCCGAATCGGCTTTTCGAGAGTACCGGGATAGTGATCGGCTTGTTCTCCAAATCCCCCAATCGGCTGTCGCTTTCACTGGAAAATGAAACGTTATTACATCACCGACAGGAAAGCACTGGGCGGTTTTCGTCCGCTACTGGAAAGCATTCAAGACCAGATGTATCTGGGCGTCGATTTCGTTCAGATAAGGGAGAAAGACATCACCGCCCGAGAGCTTTTCGAGTTTACGCTAGCCGTCCTCGAAATCCGGCAGACGGAATCGGGCAAGACTCTGCCCGCGAAAATCCTGGTGAATACGCGAGCGGACGTGGCGCGCGCGGCTGGTGCGGATGGTGTGCATTTGCCTGCAAATGCGCCTCGCGAGAGCCTACCCGGGCTGCTGGTAGCGCGCTCTTGCCACACCGTCGAGGAAGTCCGAAATAGCTTGGCCGATATCGTGACCTTCGGCCCAGTCTTCGATTCACCAGGGAAAGGTCAGGCAACCGGTTTACTCGCGCTCGAAGCGGCGTGTCGGCTGGGCAAACCGGTTTACGCCTTGGGCGGCGTGACCTGGGAAAACGCCGCCGATTGCATGCGGGCCGGGGCTGTTGGCATTTCGGGGATTCGGCTTTTCCAAGATCCGGAGTTCTAGCGTCCTCCCATCGAATGGTGCCGTGCGTTAATGGGGATAACACACATGATCTCGGAGCGCTCCTCCAAGTGAGGCTGAAAAAGAATTTAGGGAGAGCTTGTTTGATGCTCCTGACGGCGGCGGCAATCGCGTGCGCCTCTGAATCTGCGCCTTCCGATACTTCGTCCCAAACGCCTCCCCAGCCAGGGCAGGTAGCCGCGCCTCCACAACAGGATCCGAACGCTCCCGGAGCGATGAAGCTCCCGAATACCATCTCCGCTCCTCCGTTTACGGTAGGCGACAAGTTCGGCTATCGAGTGGTGCAGACGGTTGGACTTCGCGGGTTGCTCGGGTCGCTCTTCACAGCTACTGTCGGACAGGCCTCGGGCACACCATATGCATGGGGCGGAGGGGTAGAAGGATACGCGAAGCGCTACGCCTCCGGGTTGGCGACCAACCTGTCGCGCCAGACTTTCGCTTTCGTCATAGAAGCGGCTCTTCACGAGGATCCGCGCTATTTTCCTTCCGAGGATCAGCCGTTCAACCTTCGTTGCGTCAACGCATTCAAACAGGTTTTCGTAAGCAAGACGGATGCCGGACACTCCTCCTTTGGTTATGGAAGAGTGATCAGTGCGTTTGCGGCCGGACAACTTGTCAACGCCTGGCAGCCAGGGAGTAACGGCAGTGTGGGAAACGGTCTCGAAAGAGGCGTTTTTACTTTAGGCGGCGACCTGGCTTACAACCTGGCTCAGGAATTTTTCCCATTTGTGCGGCCAAAATCCATTCGCCACCGGCACTGAAGCTAATGGCCGTTTATGGGGGTTTTTACCCTCGGAAACAGGGTTATTACCGCCGGAAACCGCTCTTTTGCTGCCCTCGTCCTCGGTCTCGTTTTCACGCCACGAGCGTACCATCGCCTGTTCCGCCATACTCGGCCAAAGCCCCGTATCCCTTTGCGATTAAAAGGAAAACTGAGTTTTCAAAGGTCAGTGACTCGCCGCGAACTCGTCGGGGCGGCCGAGCTTCGGTCCAGTCCCTGTGCACGCTATTTTTTTATAGGCGGTAGAAATCCCGCGCTGAGTTTGTCTGAACCGTGAAGCTCCTGCAAACTCCAGACACGAACTGGATCCTGTCTCCGGGCCACTACCGCTTCCGCTGCGGCTCGCGCTCCGCTGATCGTCGTGATGCAGGGCGTGCGGTACGTTACTGCGTTTCTACGGATTGTCTGTTCGTCCGGAAACGAGTGGCTGCCGGTTGTTGTGTAGATGATCAGGTTGAGCTTGCCTGCCTTAAGCAGATCGATAGCATTCGGCCGCCCTTCATTCACCTTGAAGACGGTTTTCGACGCCACTCCAGCTGCTTTCAAAGCAGCCGCGGTTCCGCGTGTTGCAAACAGTTCGAACCCGAGATCGCGGAAGCGAATCGCGAGCTGAGCTGCCGCCGCTTTGTCCCGATCGTTCACACTGATGAATAGCGCACCGTTGTCCGGGATGGGCGTCCCGGCAGCTAGTTGGGCTTTTGCGAAGGCTTCCCCGAAACTTTGCCCGACACCCATGACCTCACCCGTCGAGCGCATCTCCGGGCCCAGAGCGGGGTCCACGCCAGGGAATTTATTGAACGGGAAAACGGGACTCTTCACGAAGAAGTTCGGTACCGGCAGCCTACCGTTGACGATTCCTTTTGTGAGGTGCTTCAGTTCGGGAAGCTTCTTGCCGAGCATAAGACCGACAGCCACCTTTGGCAGCGGAACGCCGGTCGCTTTGCCGACAAACGGCACCGTACGCGAAGCCCGTGGATTCACTTCGAGAACGTAAACCGTGCTGTCTTTCAATGCATATTGGACATTCATCAAGCCGATCACATTGAGTGCGCGTGCAAGCTTCGTTGTGTACTCCTCGATCGTCTTCAGCGTTTCCGCCGAAAGAGAAATGGCGGGTAGCACGCAAGAACTATCGCCTGAATGCACTCCGGCTTCTTCGATGTGCTCCATAATGCCGGCGATTAGAACGTTCTCGCCGTCGCTTAAGGCATCGACATCGACCTCCGTAGCATCTTCGAGAAAACGATCGATCAGCACCGGGCGTTTGACCGAAAGACCGGCAGCTTCCTGCATGTAACGCCGCACAGTCTCTTCGTTGTAGGCGATTACCATCGCCCGCCCGCCGAGAACATAGCTCGGACGCACCAGCACGGGGAAGCCGAGATTTCTTGCGATCTCGCAAGCTTCTTCGACATTTGTCGCGGAGCCATGGGGCGGGGAAGGAATCCCGAGATCATTCAGCAGCTTGCCGAAGAGTTTCCGATCTTCAGCAAGGTCGATGTTGACCGGATCCGTTCCTATCATCGGCAGACCGGCTTTCTTCAGCGGCATCGAGAGGTTCAACGGAGTCTGTCCGCCGAATTGAACGATGAGGCCGTCTGGCTTCTCCACATCGGAAATGTTGAGCACTTCTTCCTGAGTGAGAGGTTCGAAATAGAGGCGGTCGCTCGTGTCGTAATCGGTAGACACGGTTTCGGGATTGCAGTTCACCATGATCGACTCATAGCCAAAATCCTGAAGCGCAAATGAAGCGTGGCAACAGCAGTAATCGAATTCGATTCCTTGTCCTATCCGGTTGGGCCCGCTGCCGAGAATCATCACCTTCTTGCGGCTGCTGGGGGCGGCTTCATCTTCGGACTCGTAGCTCGAGTACAGGTAAGGCGTGAAGCTTTCAAATTCTGCCGCACATGTGTCGACGCGATTGAATACTGCGCTAACACCCAGCTTCTTGCGAACTTGCCGCACGGCGTCGGGCTCCGCAGCCAGGCGATCTGCAATCTGGCGATCCCCCAGGCCGTCGCGCTTAAGCTTGCGAAATTGTTTTGCCGTAATGGAATCGAGATCACGCCCGTTCAGGGCCTCTTCGTCGGCAACGGTTTCAAAAACCTGTTGCAGAAACCACGGATCGATGCGGGTCATCTCAAAGACCTGCTCGACTGTATAGCTATTCGCAAAAGCGAATCGGATGTAGTCCAGGCGCTCCGGATTGGGGGTGATCAGGCGCTTCGCAATGAGACTCGGATCAAGTGATTGGGCACTCGATGACTTCCCCGTTTCAAGACTGCGCAGGCCCTTGCCTAGAGCTTGCTTGAAGGTGCGGCCAATGGCCATGACTTCCCCAACGGACTTCATTTGTGTGTTGAGTACCGGCTCGGCCCCGGGAAACTTTTCAAACTGCCAGCGTGGAATCTTGACGACGACGTAATCGATCGTCGGCTCAAAGCAGGCGGGAGTGGCGCGTGTAATGTCGTTACGGATTTCGTCCAGGCGATACCCGACAGCGAGTTTGGCTGCGATCTTGGCGATAGGAAAGCCGGTCGCTTTGGAGGCAAGCGCGGAGCTGCGGGAGACGCGCGGATTCATTTCCACGATGATCATGCGCCCGTTTTCCGGATTGATCGCAAACTGTACGTTCGAGCCGCCCGTATCGACACCGATTTCATTCAGGCAGCGAAGAGCCGCATCGCGCATCATCTGGTATTCGCGATCGGTGAGTGTTTGGGCAGGAGCGACGGTAATCGAATCGCCGGTGTGCACGCCCATTGGGTCGAAGTTCTCGATCGAGCAGACGATAATGCCGTTACCGGCACGATCGCGCATCACCTCCAGCTCAAACTCTTTCCAGCCGAGGACGCTCTCTTCGATGAGCACTTCATGAACGGGAGAAAGGTCGATCCCGCGGGCCAGGATTTCAGCCATTTCTTCCCGGTTATAAGCGATGCCCCCGCCGGTGCCGCCCATGGTAAAGCTGGGGCGCAGAATGATGGGATAACCGATTCGTTCTGCGAAATCCAGCCCGGCTTCTATGTTGTTGACGAGCTGGGATTGCGTCATGTCGAGCCCGATCTTCCGCATGGCGTCTTTGAACAGGAGACGGTCTTCGGCTTTTTTGATTGCGCGGATATCCGCGCCGATCAGCTCCACGCCGTACTGTTCAAGTACACCCGATTCCGCCAACTCGACTGCGAGATTTAGAGCGGTTTGTCCGCCCACAGTCGACAGCAGCGCATCCGGCCGTTCTTTTCGGATTACCTCGGTCGCGAAAGTAAGAGTGAGCGGCTCGACATAAGTACGATCGGCCAGCTCCGGGTCGGTCATGATGGTCGCCGGATTCGAGTTGATCAGAACGACTTCATAACCCTCCTGGCGTAGAGCTTTACATGCCTGCACTCCGGAATAGTCGAACTCACAAGCCTGTCCAATCACAATCGGTCCTGAGCCGATAATCATGATCCGCTTGAGATCGGTTCGCTTCGGCATTGTTAGGATTTGTGCTCCTTCATCGCAGAAGCAAATTCGTTGAACAAGTAATGAGAATCGTGAGGACCGGGAGCTGCTTCGGGGTGGTATTGCACGCAAAAGACAGGCTCACTGCGGTGCCGGAAGCCTTCGACAGTCCCATCGTTCAGGTTCAGGTGAGTGATTGAAACAGCAGAGTCCCGCAAGGACTCGGGATCGACGCAGAAGCCATGATTTTGGGAAGTGATCTCCACCTTTTTGGTCTGCTGATTGAGTACGGGGTGATTAGCGCCATGATGCCCGAATTTCAGTTTGTACGTTTGGCCGCCAAGTGCGAGACCGAGTATCTGGTGACCCAGACAGATCCCGAAGATCGGTACTTTTCCGATTAGCTTCTTCACTTCCGTCGCTTGCCTCTCGAGCGGCTCCGGATCGCCTGGTCCGTTTGAAAGGAACACACCGTCAGGGTGCAGCGAAAGGACGTCTTCGGCAGAGGTGTCCGCGCCCACTACGGTCACACGCGATCCGATTTGCACCAGATGGCGCAGAATGTTGCGTTTGATTCCGTAATCGTAGGCGACCACGTGATACTGGGCTTCGCCCGGGCTGACGAGCTTATCGGAGGAAGATACAGGCGAGATTCCTTCCGTCCATTCGTAGCTACGCGTCGTCGAGACACGCGAGACGAGATTTTGCCCCGTCATCGACGGAGCTTGTCGGGCAGCACACACTAGCTCATCGTGGTCGTGCTGCCCGACAGCAATGATTCCCCGCAGTGCACCGCGGTCGCGCAGCAGACGAACAAGCCGCCGCGTATCGACGTCTGCGATAACCGGGATCCCGTGTTTTGCGAGAAGACTTTCTACCTTCTGGCCAGAACGCCAATTCGAAGCGATAGGCGAGATCTCACGAGTAACTAATCCTTCGATGAATGGGGCAATTGACTCGTTGTCCGCAGCATTCGAGCCGTAGTTGCCGATCTGAGGGTTTGTTAAAACGACGATCTGACCGCAATAGGAGGGATCAGTGAAAATCTCTTGATAGCCGGTAATCGCGGTATTGAAAACAACTTCGCCTGTACGCCGTACCGGCGCGCCAAAGCTCGTGCCCTCGAAGACGGTTCCGTCCTCCAGGGCGAGAACTGCTTGCTCCAACTGTTAGGGCTCCTGTCGGGTGATTAGCGCTGCAAGGATAGCAGCCGACCGGCGAGCCGATCACTTTATTGAATCATACGTTCCCGCGCCGTTCAATGATCCGGGGCAGAAGTGCCGCTACAATCTGACTGATATGGACTTTGGCTTCCGGGGTAAACAGGTCGTCGTCACCGGAGGTGCAAACGGCATCGGCCTGGCGATTGCGAGAGAGATGTCTCTTTTTGGTGCTTCTGTTTTGATCTTGGATTTATGGGACGAAAAGCTGGCTGAGACGGCTCGAAGTATCGGAGCAGAGGCGAGCGCCGCCGACGTATCCGATGTCGACTCGCTAGAACAGGCGTTTGCTCGTCTAGCCCATATCGATATCGCGGTTGTTAACGCCGGCATTGTTATAAGCAAGCCGCTCCTCGAAACGACACAGGCTGATTGGACCCGAACGATAGCCGTCAACTTAACTGGAGCGTTCCACACCGTGAAAGCGGCCGCAGAGCGCATGAAACAGCAACGTAAGGGCTCGATTGTGCTGACTGCATCGACAAACTCGTACGATGGCGAACCGGATCTAGCTGCATATAACGCAAGCAAGGCCGGGCTCCTGGGACTGCTCCATACCGCTGCAAACGAACTAGGTCCGTACGGCGTTCGCGTCAATGCTGTTTGCCCCGGACTAATCAGAACGCGTCTCACGTCAGCCAGTTTTTCGAACCCGTCCATCCTTTCCGAATATTTCAAGCACATCCCGCTCGGCAGGGGCGGCGAGCCGGAGGAAGTTGCGCAAGCCGTTCTGTTCCTTGCGTCCGATTTAGCTTCTTACATTACGGGAACAACGCTCATTGTCGATGGCGGTCAAATGTCATCGAAGTTCGGCACGTGGGGAAAGAAGGGCGACAGCTTCGATGGGCAAAGTTGGGTGAGGAGTTCCTGAGGCCGCACACCATGCGAATTGCCTGTATACATGCTCATCCGGATGACGCGGAGATCCTGGCTGGCGGCACGCTTGCGATTCTTTCGAAGCTTAATCATCATGTAACCATCGTGACAATGACCGCCGGCGATTGCGGCTCCGGCCAGCGCAGCGCGGAAGAGATATCTGCGATACGGAAAGCTGAAGCTGCTGCTTCTGCCGCCCTCATCGGAGCCGAGTACCGCTGTGCCGGATTTCGGGACTTAGCGATATTCAACGATGATCCGTCACGACGCAGGGTGACGAAGATTTTACGAGAACTGCGGCCCGATATCGTTTTGACAGCATCGCCGAGCGATTATCACTGTGATCACGAAGCCACTAGTCAGCTGGTGCGAGATGCTTGCTTTGCTGCTTCGGTGCCGAACTACTCGACAGGCGGCGATTTCGTCCCGGCGCCCACCATTCCGGCGCTGTATTTCCTCGATCCGATTGACTTCAAGGATCGGGGCGGAAATCCGGTCGTTCCCGATTTTACGGTCGACGTAGCTTCATGTCTGGACACCAAGACGGCGATGCTTCAGCAACACGAGAGTCAGAGGGCATGGCTGAAGCAACAACATGGGATAGACAATTATCTGGCGCAAATGGAAGAGTGGACGCGGGCATGCGGAACCAGGGCTGGAATCGAATGCGGCGAGGGATTCCGGCAGTATCGTGTGCATCCTTACCCGGCCGAACCGATACTCCAACAAGTCCTTGCGGCGTTTCTCGCCTGATTTATGCCGCTGTTTATTGCCGCACAACACTGAATCATAATTCCAGGCGCTGCTGCTTTGGCGGAGCAGGCGGCCGTTCCTTCCATTGCCGGCTCTGGTTGCGCAGCATGGCGGCTGCGAACTGCCACGTAGGCCCCGGCGTATCTCGCCAGGGCGCCGGGAGTGAAATAATGCAGAAGCCGCTACTTCTCGCGTCGAAATGAAAGAAGCCAGCATGTTTCTCAGACAGCGTTCTCCACGAATCCCCGAGAACAAGTCCAGCTTCAATCAGCCCGCATTCGACCGGGATCTCCGAGGAATCTAGCAGTCCTGGCGGTGTCACGAAGTAGAACTCGTTCGAGTAGCGGAGTCCTATACGGCGCTTGAAGGGCTGCCGTAATTCGCACAAGAAGTCTGCCCGAGAGGTCTTTACCTCATAGCAGACGCGCTTCATGGCGAGGTGTGGGAGACAGTTCAACGCGAACCCGTCCAGCCGCTGAGCGAAGTTGTTGCGAGTACCCGTGCCGAGTCTTAATTCGCGAAGAAAAATCCATTCCGAGGGCCTGGCGTGCAGACAAGCCTCAAGGATGTCGAGCAGAGTGGTTGCGCAAACAGCGGATTCTCGTTCCTCATTCAGATTCAGGCCTTCGACCCCGCTGCAACTCATGAACTTCGGTGCACTCCCTCTTCCGATGTAGCACGTTTGGTTCAGCGCGTCAGCTCAATTATTCAGAAGCAGGGTCTCGCGAAGGTGGCGCTCGAACTCATCGCCTTTCCAATTTCTGATCATCATGCGAGGCAGTTGATAACGATCTGTACTCGGAGAAACTGTGCCCTGAAAAGCAGCGCAGGCGTAGGCGAAACCCGCATCATGGACCAGCTCGGCCGTCTCGTTCGTGTAGTCTGTCCGGAAGCCGTTCGGGTAAGCGAAGCCTTGTACTTCCGAATTCAGGATTTGTTCCAGCTGTTGTTTGCTTCCCATGATTTCGCCGTTTTGCTCTTCTCTCGAAAGAAGTGAAAGTACTGGATGGGTTAGCGTGTGTGCGCCGATCTCGATCAAGTCACTGTCGTTCATGCGCGCAAGTTCATGATCGGTCATCATGCGTAATGCAGGCCGGGAACATATGCGTCCCGACCATTGCTCCAGCTCTTCAATGACGCGTACCTGGGCAGGGCTCCGCAGCGGGCGGATGGCCTCGAAGAGCTTGTAATAAAGAGCTTCGCGATTTGAAGGTTCGCCGCACTCGCCGTCGACCGGAAGCCCGGCGATTTGCATAGACAATAGCGCCGGCAGCGGCCCGGGTTGGAGAAAAATGCGATCGAGCGCGTCCCACCAGAGTTCCGTCCTGGTACTCAAATATCCAGCCGTGACGAATACTGTCGCGGGAGTATCGGCTTTTTCGAGTAGCGGCTTCGCCTGGAGGTAATTGTCAAGGTATCCATCGTCGAAGGTGATGGCGCTTAGGGGCTTGCCGGATGCAGTTTGAGCCTCGAGACTGCGAAGTAGGGTTGGCAGCGGCTGAACCTGCGTGAGTTCGCGGAGCACAGCTAGCTGCTCAGAAAAGTTTTCGGGAGTAACGGCGAGAGTCCAAGGGTCCGGCGACAGCGTGTTGATGCGATGGTAAAGGAGAATAACACCCGAAGATGCCTCCATCAGATCGCAACGAGGGACATAATTTGCTCCCGCTCTCGCTGCACCAGCAAACACAGATCGCGGTCGTCGATCTGCTCGGTGGAGATGAAATTCAGAAGCCAGTCCAGGAAGTGAGCGCGCTCTCGTGCATCTGTGCCCGAAGCCGACGCAGAAGCGCAACAGGAGCCGGCGTGTTGGCGATAGCGCGCAAGGCACGCCTGCTCCGCGTAGACTGGATGAGCAGCACAGAGTCGGGCGTAGAAGACTTGATCGTCGTACAGGCCAGGGAAGTCTTCAGCGAAACCACCGCAACGGATGGCATCTGCCTTGCGCACGAGGACCGTGCAGGTGCAGGGCGTCTTACTCTCGTCCCCGACGAACTCAGAAAGCAGAAGAGGCGGCTCGATCACTGCCATACCTGGTTTGCCAGTCAGGCGAGAACGGACGATGAAGTCCCCGATACTACGGTTTCGATTGCCCGGCCACTGGTACCAACGCTCGGCGGCAGCGAAGGCCATGACCGCCTCGGGATGGCGGTCGAGGTTCGCGACTTGCTTTCGTAGCATGTCCGGCAACCAAATATCATCGGAATCGATCAGAGCTACCAGTTCGCCTTGCGCGTGGCGGATTCCCAAGTTGCGAGAAGAACTGATGCCCCGGTTTCTGCGGCCCGCGTGCTGGAACCGAACGATGCGATCGGGATAACGATCGGCGTATCGTTTTGCTATGGCATGGCTGCCGTCGGTTGAACCATCGTCCACCAGGAGAAGCTCCCAGTCAGAGAACGACTGGCCGAGGACACTTTCAATACTCTCAGCGAGAAAGCTGACCGAGTTGAAATAGGTACAAACAACCGAGACTCGAACCAAACGTTTTTAGGATCTCATGAGCCCGAGATCGGATTCATTACATTCGAGTCGTGAGTTCTTGACTTCTCGAACTCTCGGTAACTTCGATCGAGTAGTTCAACGACATGCATGACGCGCTGCTCGCCTGTGCCATGTATGCGAGCGCCTGCCGCTAGCTGGAGCATGCAGCCGGGATTGGCAGTGGCGATGATACTCGCTTTCGTTTCATTGATATTCTCCATTTTGTGCGCGAGGATTTGCATCGCCATTTCGTTCTCGACGACGTTGTAAATGCCGGCGCTGCCGCAGCAACCATCGGCCATACGCATTTCCTTCACAATGAGTCCGGGAATCGCTTTCAAGAGAAAACGAGGCGCCGTTTTGATTCCTTGCCCGTGAGCAAGGTGGCAGGAATCCTGATAAGTGACCACGGCGTTCACGGGGCCAAGATCGCGCTTCAGTTCGATTGACGCGAGGAACTCGGTGATGTCTCGCATGAGAAGCGTGAATTTCGCAGCGCGGTCGTGGTAGGCCGGATCCTGAGCAAGCAGGTGATTGTATTCCTTCAGTGTCGAGCCACAGCCGGCTGCGTTTGTGATGACAGCGTCGAAGTTTTCAGAAAGAACCGCGTCGATGTTGCCGCGTGCGAGCTTGCGAGCCTGTTCGTCGAGACCGGAGTGCAGATGAAGAGCGCCGCAACAGTTCTGAGCCCCAGGAATCACCACTTCACAGCCGTTCTTCTGAAGGACGCGAACGGTTGCCTCGTTCAGCCGGGCAAAGGCGACGTTTGCGATGCAACCGCTGAGGAAAGCAACCCGGTAACGCTGCTCCCCAATAGCGGGAAAGGTGCGGCCGATCTTGGAATAGAAGAACGGAATTTCGGCATTTGGGGCAAGCGCCTCTATGTTTGCCAAATTCCCAAAAAGTTTCAGGATGCCTGTCGCACGAATCAATCGCTGGATGCCTGTCGCCTGATAGGCAAACATGCCGGCGCCTGCGATTTGGAGAGCGGTGCGCGACGGCAGAAGCATCTCAAAGATGAAGTTCTTCGTGACGCGCGTAAACCAGGAACGCTTTTCGGTGTGCCGGATTTGAGCTCGCGCGGCCTCGATCATTCGGCCGTAAGGCACGCCCGATGGACAGGCCGTCTCGCATCCGCGGCACGCAAGACAGAGATCCATGTGCCGGACGTAGGAGGGCGTGATAGGTGCGCCATTCGCGACTTGGTTCATCTGATAGATTCGGCCCCGGGGAGAGTCCATTTCGACGCCCAGCTCACGGTAAGTCGGGCAGGCGTTCAGGCATAATCCACAGTGAACGCACCTGTCGAGATCGGCTTGTGTCGGTCCATCGTTCTTTTCGGATAGGACAGCGAGTGAGTCAGATGCGGCCATACAGGCGAGAACGGTTCAAAAGATTTCCAGGGTCAAACATTTGCTTGACTCTCTTCATCATGTCAAACGCAGGGTCGGCTGCCTCGGCGTTTTTCAACCAAAGCTCATGGGTACCGCGAATCTCTGTTGGAGCGTGTTCGATCACCGCCGTCCAGCCCTGCTGGGCCGCGTTTTGCCATAGCGGCGCCACCCCTTGCCAAGAGGTCAAATAGATGTATGTGACGCCGGAAGCTGCACGCGAGACAGCGGCCCCGGAGACGTGGCGAAGAAGCTTGCCGATGTCGCTGAGGGGAGTTGCGATGCGAAGGATGACGCCGGAAGGTTGTCGTCCGAGAAAATCGGCGGAGAACTCGCGGATCTGAGTCCATAGATTCTCATCATCGGGGCCCTTAAGCCGGGTGCTTCCGCTCAGATCGCGCGCGTAACGTTCGAGCACATCGTTGCTGCCGCCGGCCCGTACCGCGACCAGAAAACCACGCTGGCCGACGCGCGCTGAAGCAGGAGGCGTGAGAAGATCGAGCGAAAGAGGGCGCAGCGGGCTCGCAAGAATCTCGTTGCGCTGCTTCAGCGCTGTCTCGAGATCCCCAAACGAAAACAGGAACGAGTTCATTGCTTCGGGAATCGCATGCAGGCGAAAATTTATCGACGTCATGATCGCGAGTGTGCCGAAGCTGCCGATCATGAGTTTTCCGATGTCGAGCCCGGCAACATTTTTTACGACCATTCCGCCTACGCGGACCAGTTTGCCTTCAAGAGTCGCGAACTGCATTCCGATTACGAGATCGCGAGCCGTACCGAATCCGCGGCGAAGCGGACCGCTCGAGTTGCTTGCGACGACTCCACCGACGGTTGCCCGTTGCCAAAACGGCGGATCGAGGGCGATCATCTGGCGCTTGCGGGCGAGCAGTGCCGCAAGATCGGCCCAGCGCATCCCAGCCTCGACGCTGATCGTAAGGTCGTTCGGCTCGTACTGCAGGACACGACTGAGGCGTGACGTCGAAATTACTACGGCGGTTTCCTCAATAGGACCCGCCATTAGGTGTTTGCTGTTGTTGCCGACCACCGTGAGCGAGCGTGATGCAGCGGCTGCTTCTTTTAACAGTCCGGCCAGATCTTCCGGGGACCCGGGCGTGACAGGGGACATGTTCTTAATTTGGCATGACGCTCCGAGTAAGCTATGGCGTTCGAAGTGGGATGGTACGCTGGCGTCTGATTACCATCAGGACGTAATCGTCTTACCGGACGAACGCATTTATGGACTTTGAATACTCCGCGGAGCAGGTACAGCTCCGAAAATCGATCCGCGATTTCGCAGAAGCCGAGATCGCCCCTCATGTTCTCGAGTGGGATGAGAATCAGATTTTCCCATTAGAGGTAATCAAAAAGGCCGGCGAGCTCGGCGTGCTTGGCGCCATCTTCCCGGAAGAGCTGGGCGGCGCGGGTTTCGGCTATATCGAATACTCGATCATCATCGAAGAACTCGCGCGTGTGGATCCGAGCGTCGCTTTGATTGTAGCCGCGCACAACTCGCTTTGCACAAATCACATTTACCTGGCCGGCAATGAAGAGCAGAAGCAGAAGTACATTCCGAAACTGACGAGCGGTGAGTGGATCGGTTGCTGGTCGTTAACAGAGCCGGAAGCCGGGTCGGACGCCGGCGGAACACGGTCGCTCGCGACGCTTAAAGATGGCCAATGGGTATTGAACGGCGGCAAGACGTTTACCACCAACGCGCACTACGCGGATGTTTGCGTGGCCATGGCGGTAACCGATCGTTCCGCGTCACAGCATGGCATTTCTGCGTTCATTCTGGAGAAGGGCACGCCAGGTTTCCGCGTTGGAAAAAAAGAGAACAAGCTCGGCATGCGCGCGAGTGCGACGGGCGAGGTGATCTTCACCGACTGCCATTTGCCGCAGACGCAACTGCTCGGAAAACCGGGTGAAGGCTTTGTGGATAGCCTGCGAATCTTGGATGGCGGGCGGATCTCAATCGCGGCGTTAGCGCTCGGGCTCGCGCAGGGTGCGTACGAAGCCGCGCTTACCTATGCCAAGCACCGAAAGCAGTTCGGACGCTTCATTTCGGAGTTCCAGGCAATACAGCATAAACTGGCCGACATGGCGACGGAGATCGAGGCGGCGCGCTGGTTGATATATTGCGCAGGAGCACGCAAGGATGCCGGCAAGCGTGTAACACGGGAATCGGCCATGGCGAAACTGTTCGCATCGGAGATGGCCGTACGTGTCGCCGACGAGGCTTTGCAGATCCACGGCGGCTATGGATTCATCAAAGACTACCCCGTGGAGAAGTTCTATCGAGACGTGAAGCTTTGTACCATCGGCGAGGGCACCAGCGAAATACAGCGGTTGGTGATTGCACGGCAACTGTTAAAAGAGTAGCTTGAGCGCGCAACCCGCTACCGCAACACTAGCCGAACGCATTCTGGCGGGCGATGCCCGGGCCTTAGCGCGTGGCGCGACGGCGATTGAGTCTCGAAGCGATCGGGGACGAGAGCTGATATCGGCGCTTTTTCCAAAAACCGGCCGCGCCAAGATAATCGGCATCACCGGCCCGCCAGGCGCCGGAAAGAGTACGCTGGTCGATCAGGTGATCAGGGTCCTGCGGGCGCAGGCAAAAACAGTCGGCATCATCGCAGTCGACCCGAGTAGCCCTTTTTCAAACGGAGCGATTCTTGGCGATCGGATTCGCATGGGCGATCACTACGCCGACACGGGCGTTTTTATTCGGTCGATGGCGACGCGGGGCCGCTTAGGTGGCCTGGCGCAGGCAACGCTGGAGGTAGCGCTGCTGCTCGATGCAGCCGGACTTGACTTTGTGTTGATCGAGACGGTAGGCGTAGGCCAAGACGAAGTAGAGATTGCCCGGCTCGCCGATGTCACAGTGCTGGTTCTGGTTCCCGGCTTAGGCGATGACGTGCAGGCGATAAAAGCGGGCGTGATGGAGATAGCGGATGTATTCGTCATCAACAAAGCCGATCTTCCTGGGGCAGCTCGGCTGGAAGACGAGATCCGCGCGATGCAGAGTTTCGGGGACGAACGGGCGCGAGCTCAGGCCGCTCCTTTAAGACGCGTAATCGCAACCACCGGAGAGGGTGTCGACGAGCTACTCGGTCTTATAGACGGCTTGTACCAACAGTCGCGCATAAGGACCTCTAGGGAACAAGCGTGGCGCTTTCGTTTAAGAGAGATGCTGAATGAAAAGTTGCTAGCTGCGCTGCCGGTTGAGGTTCTTGAGGAACACGCCGCCAGGGTTGCTGCCAAAATGGAAGATCCGTATGCCGCAGTCGATGCTTTGCTGACAGAGAGTCTGAAGCGTTAACGCGGGAGTGAACTTTGGCGGTAGAAATCGACCATCTCGGAATCGTGGTTGGCAGCTTAGAGGAGTCTCTGGGTTTTTACGTGGGCGTGTTGGGAATGGAAGTGACGGCCCGTGAGACTGTGGAAGTGGAGCGGGTACACGTGGCGATGCTGCCTGCCGGGTCAGGCGGGGATGCCGCACGCTTGGAGTTGCTCGAGCCGGCGGATCGTGAGTCGACCATTGCTAAGTTTCTCGAAAAGCGCGGGCCGGGGCTACACCATGTTGCATTGCGAGTAGAAGATTTGGCCACCGTGATCGAACGACTGAAGAGTGAAGGTGCGCGGCTCCTTAACGAACCGCGGCGGGGTGCAGGCGGGCATTTCTACGTCTTTGTACACCCGGCGTCCGCCGGAGGCGTGCTGCTCGAGTTGATTCAAAAGTAACTACGGGCGGGGAAAGAAGACAGTTGGAAAGAAAAGCAGAAATCGGAATCATTGGCGGGAGCGGTTTTTATTCGATGCTCGGAGTGGAGGGACTGGAGGAAGTTCAGCTAACCACACCTTTTGGTAGACCCTTCCGACGCCTACTTTGTGGGCCAAATGGAGGGGAAGTCGGTCGCGTTTCTGTCGCGCCACGGTCGTGGGCATCGCCTGTCGCCCTCGGAGTTGAATTACCGGGCAAACGTATATGGCATGAAGATGCTTGGTGTAGAGCGTATCGTTTCGCTGAGCGCGGTAGGGTCGATGAAGGAGGAGCACGCGCCACTCGATTTCGTCATTCCGGATCAGTTTTTCGATCGCACCCGCGGAAGAATTTCGACCTTCTTCGGGGATGGCGTAGTGGCGCATATCAGTTTCGCCGATCCTATCTGCCCGCAGCTAGCGAGCGCGGCTCATGCTGCGGCGGCAAGCGCCGGCATAAACAGCAAACCGGGCGGTACCTATCTTTGTATGGAAGGTCCGGCGTTCTCGACACGCGCGGAATCCAACGTGTATCGCAGCTGGGGCATGGACGTCATCGGCATGACTAATCTGCAGGAAGCGAAGCTGGCGCGCGAGGCCGAGATCTGTTACGTAACGATCGCCATGGTGACCGATTACGACTGCTGGCATGAAGCGCACGATGCCGTTACCGTCGACCAGATCATTGCCACCTTGATGAAGAATACGGAGAACGCGCGCAAACTTGTTCCGCAGCTGATTCGGACTCTGCCAAACGAACGGACGTGCAAATGCGGCTCCGCCTTGAGACATGCCTTGATTACGGATCGAGCAGCGATCTCGTCTGAAGCGAAGCAAAGGCTGGGATTGATCATTGGCAAGTATACCGGCCAGTGAATTAGCCCAAGAGGTGCTCGACGCCTGCCTGAAAGATGGCACATGGCCGGCACGCGCGCTCGATGACTTGATCGAGCGTGCGCTCGACGAAGAAGATGCGTTTGCCGCCAGAGCAGCAACCCGCGCTCTCTTTACGGTCATCATCGAACAGCTCGGAGACCTTTTCGAGCCTGCGCTCTGCGACGTGTATGCGCGTCTGTTTGCCTACGTGATTTCGCGCGCGTTGCCGGACTACGGCGCACCCGATCTGTTTCTCCGGTACCGCAGGGTACGGCAGATACGGCGCTTTGCTGGCGGCGAAGTGCGCAAAGTCTTCGTTCTCTCTCGCGTGACGCTGGGGGCCGATGTTGCGGTCACGAGCGTGGCGCTTGCCGCCGCTAAGGAGCGTTTTCCCGAGGCCGAAATCTGCTTCGTGGGGCCCGAGAAGAATGCTGAGTTATTTGCGGCTGACGACCGAATTACCCCGATAGCATTGCCGTATGGGCGATCGAGCTTGCTGCGGGAACGGCTGCAAGTAGCTGCTGAACTGCTGGTCGCGGTAGCGGAGCCGAGCTCGATTGTGATTGACCCTGACTCTCGCCTGACACAGCTGGGATTGATCCCGGTTGGCGAGGACGATTCCCGCTACTACTTCTTTGAAAGCCGGGCGTTCGGAGGCGAGCTCAACATCTCTTTGCCCCGGCTCACCGCCGAGTGGCTTCGCGAAGTGTTCGGTGTTGAATCGGCGCGGCCGTATGTTGCGCCAGCCGAGCAGACGAAGATCGCGGATATTACCGTGAGCTTTGGCGTCGGCGACAACGAACAAAAGCGCGTCGATGGCAATTTCGAATTCAGTGTTTTGAGCGAACTGCTGCGAAAAGGTAGGCCGGTGCTGCTCGATTGCGGAGCAGGGGGTGAGGAAGCCCAGCGGGTCGATGAGCTGGTACAACGCCTAGGCGCGCCTGTCCATCTTCATGTGCACGATGGCAGCTATGGATCGTTCGCAAGCCATATTATCCAGAGTTCGTTGTATGTGGGTTACGATTCGGCGGGCCAGCACGTCGCATCCGCTGCAGGTGTTCCGCTGGTGTCGATCTTCAAAGGTTACGCCTGCCAGCGCATGCTCTCACGTTGGCGGCCTGACGCGCCGAATTCGCACGTCGTTGTCGTGGGCGAAGAGCATAACTCCACAACCCTGGCGCGCACGCTTTCGGCTATTGCGGAGGCGGAGGCGGCGCAGTTGGCAGTACCCAGGGGTTAGAACCACCTGTGGCAGGGTTCGGAGCCGCTGCTTTCGACGGCTGCTGAGCAACTGGATTATCTGCAGAGGCGCCGGCCTTGTTGGAGGAAGCCGTTACTGGCTGCTCCTCGGTCTTGCTCGAGGGTAAGGGAGGTGGCGGCGCCGCAGTGGCATCCATATCGTATTTGATGACGTAGTTCGACCCGAATTGGTGATAGTCGCGAAATTCGATTTCGTTCTTCGATGTTTCGTGAATCGTGTTGATGTGCAGCAACGCGCGCAAAGGAAGAATGGCCTGCTGATCGCCGATTTTCACCAGATCGTAGTCGATTAACTCATTTGCTTCACGGACTGGAAAGGAACTGGGGATATCGACTGCGACGAATTTGATGCGATCGATTTCACCCGTGTTGGCGTCCGCGTACACCAGACCCTTGTAGGCAGTGATGATGCGCTGATCGTCCCCGCGCCCCTCGCCGTAGCTGATGCTGTAGCTCGAGTGGCCGCTATCGATGAAGTAGTTGAAAACAGCCATGGTACGGCCCCGCAGCGTAGCCCAGTGATCCCAACCGAACTCTGCATTGCTCTTTGGCTCGAAAAGGCTCCGCATCATGCCGGCAAACTCACCCGATGATCGGGCCCCTCCGCCACCAATGCCGCCCATATCGGAGTCGACTATCTTGCCCGCAACAGAATAAACTTTGTATTTTTCCTCGCCTTCGTTATAACTGACTTTGGCCAACACGGTCCCGAGACTCCGGTAGCTATCTCCACCGCGAGGATCCACATACCGGCGGTCAACTCTTACACAGATGTAATTCGGCAGGCTCTGCGAATAAGTGAGCGCATACTGCTTCATGGAATCGAGTATCTGTTGCTGGTGAACGGAGTCCGGCGGCGGAGCAGGCGGTGCTGCTGCGGCCAGTTTCAGCGGTCGAAGGTGCAGCCGTGAGGGTATTGTCGGGCGCTGTGGCGGGCGAGTAAGTGACGTCAGACGCCGGGGAATGTTTTATACTGGCGGTCTGCATGCAGAGCGCATGCAGAGCCTCCTCCGTTTTCGGGCCAGCACCCTGGGCCACGAGGTCGGTTACCGTCTTGTCCGTCAGTTTCTCCGTCAGCTGAATCTTCTTGAGATAGGCTGCAATTTGCTTGTCGGTATGTTGCTTAAGCGCAAGCTCCGACCGGACAAAATCGGCTAACTCTTGCACGTTCATCTGCATCTGGGCCTGCAAGGCTAACGCGAAACTCATCAAAAGCAGGCCAAGCCGGAACTTCATATTCAACATGATGACGTACTTTTTGGCAGCTAGGTTGCCGCGCCCAGAGCTATTTCTCCTGTTTTTGCAGAACGACAGTAATCGTTCCGATCGGGAAACCCATCAGCAGCCGGAACTGGACCGGTATGTGATCCGGATCGTCGCTGATCCAAGCCAGCAGGCGCCCTCTACGCCTATAAAGTACATTATCGAAGAGGAATGCTTCGTATCGCGTTGTCGCGTAGTTCCTCCCGCCCGCCGATATGTTTTCTTTTCCTTGTGCCTCGACGCGAGCCTGTGCAAACTTCTTGCCATCCGCAATCGCGATACTTGTCGATTTACCGGGCTCGAGATTTAAAGTTCGCAGCGAAGCGAGAGCTCCGGCGATCTCGTACGTACACGAAGCGATATCGAGTTCTTTCTTATCGGTCGTGTTCCTGATCAAATCGCGCTCTTCGTAAGTCAGCTTTTTGCGATTTCTGTCGAAGGTCAATCTGCTTACGTTATGCTTCTTGCCTTCCTGGGCGTCGAGGAATGCACTAGCTGCACAAAAGCGATCGGAACGTAGTCACTTTATACGAGTCGAGAACTCTGTATAGGCGCGACACCAACCCGGCGCTTTCGATGTTTACGTTGATGTTCCAATTCTGCTGCGAATTGCCACGCACCAGTTGAACAGTTGCCGTCCCGGCATTGATAAGCCGCCATTCCACGGAATACGTCAGCTTTTCAGGAAAAGGAAAGTGTGCGTTTTGAGCGGCCTGTTGAGCAGGTGCAAGACTGCAAACGGGCAAGAGCAAGAGCAATACAGCACAAACAGAGCGCCGTACGGCGCGGAAATTTTTCATTTGCCGATAGAATTTGCCGGGCGACTGTCGAGCCCGTGATCAAAAATCGATCGAAGACAAGAGGTCCGAAGGCTTTCTACCGAAAGCATGACATATCGAAAGTAAACTTTCGATGCTGGGCAGATTTGCACCGCGCTCGATCGAGCTGATCTGGGAGACGCTCAGCTTTGTCATAGTGGCAAGATCTTTCAGCGACCAGTCTTGCTCGACACGGAGGAGCTTGATTCTGTGGCCCAGGCGTTCGCGCAAGCGATCCTGCGCGGTGCGCCCGAGCCCAAACTTCTCGATGGCATTGCTGAGTGTCTGCCGCAGCTGGGAAATGGAAAAGGGTTTTGCCAAATAGTCGAAGACCCGCAGCTTGAACGTTGCCCGCATGCTTTCGAGGGATGGATAGCCGGTGATGATGATGATGCAGAGTTCGGGCCATCTGGCGAGCAGCTCTTCGAGCACCTGCTCGCCCGAAGCGGGACCCATCTTCATGTCCAAAAGGACAATCTCCGGCACGCGCGTTTCCGCAGCCAGAAAGAGTTCGTCCGGCCCGCTAAATGTTCGCACCGAGTAAGTTCCTTCGTCCCGCAAAAGATCTTCTATGTAGTTGCGAAAATCCAGGTCATCGTCGATCGCGGCGATGTCGATGAGATGGTTTCCGCCGGACGCGTCCTCAGGCATAGCTTCGTCTTACGATTTCGCCTCTCCGTCGCGCTGCGCTTTTGGAGCCGCCGGTAACAACACTTCCAGACAAGCTCCTCTTGCGGCACGGTTGAAAGCCGAGATCGTGCCGCCATGCTGAGAGACGATGCCCTCGGCTACGGTGAGGCCGAGTCCGGTGCCCCGTGCGTCGAGCCGTGTTGTGACGAATGCCTCAAAGAGATTCGGAAGAATGTCGGCAGGAATACCGGGGCCGTCGTCGAGGACTGTGCAGCTGATCCAATTTTGACCGCCGCGCTGCAGCGATCTCGATTCCACGCTAATTTCACCCCCGGCCGACACCGCCAGCAGCGCGTTGCGAATGAGGTTGACGAAGACCTGAACAAGGCGGTCGGCATTGCCGAGAACAATGTCGGACGGGCGCACGTTGTTGGTGAAAGTTACGGCCGAGGCTTTCTCGTCTATCGCAACCAAATTCCAGCTTTCGTCGATCAGCTCGCGGAGAGCGACCGCCTCCGTCTCCTGCTTACGCACGCGAGCGAAGTCAACCAGGCCCTCGCTAATTTTTCTCAGCCGCTGAGTCACTCGCAGCATACGGCCCAAGCGCTCCAGGGTATGAGCATCCAGCTTGCTTTCGAGCAATTTTTCGACGGAGCCTTGCAGCACTGCTAAGGGCGTGTTCAACTCGTGAGCGACGCTGGTGCTGAGAAGACCGAGACTGACTAATCTATCTTGTTCTTCGAGCTTCTGCAGCGCGCTTGCGAGATCGCCTTCTTGCCGGCGTAGTTGCGCCACGGTGGCGTTCCTCGAGCGCATAATCTGCCCGATCTCGTCGCTGCAGATGAAACGCTCACAGATCAGTTCGTTTTCGCGATCGTCGCGCTGAGTGGCTTCGTCCGCCTGCAGCATCAAGCTCAACGGATGATAGACGTACTGGGGCATGATGAAGAATTCCATCACCACGATGGTCAACAGGTAAATGGTGCCAAGGACAATGACTAAGCTCAGGCGAGCCTGGCGAAGCGCTGCATCGTAGAAGGCGGTTGAAAGGTTGACCCGGCGATAAATGCCGGGTGTTTTGGTTCTACGATAGAGGCTGTCTTTTCCTTGCTGCCACGTTGCAGCAGGATCTTGCGAGAGAAACTGCAGCCCCTCGGGCGAGAGACTCAGCTCGGCAGCCGAACCCTCGCGGAGATCGTACGGCGCAAGCTCTTCGGATTCGAGTTTGCGCTCAAAAGGCAAGTCGGCCGAAAAGATTTGGCGGAGCATGTGAAGCTCCCGGGCGCGCGCAGCCTCCACGTGCTGCGAAAAAAGAGGTATCAGCGAGAGATAAACGGATACCGAGAGGACGATGAAGAAAAGATTATGGAGCAGCGCGAGCTTCTTGCGGACTTTCCAGCCGCTGAACATCCGCAGAAGTTCGTTTGGCGGCTTCGGAGCACGGTAATTACTGAGGCGTAAGCTCTTCGCGGGATGCAAGCTCCTGCTCCTTGTATTGCAATTGGTAGAGCTTCCAGTAAATGCCGCGTGCGGCCAGCAGTTCCTGATGCGTTCCGATTTCGCGCAGCTGGGCTTTATGCATGACGATGATGCGGTCGGCGCGCTGAATGGTCGAAAGCCGATGCGCGATTACCACCGATGTCCGGTTCAGGACCAGTCTGTTCAAAGCCTCGCGAATGCGCAACTCGGTTTCCGTGTCGACGCTCGAAGTTGCTTCATCCAGAATAAGAATGCGGGGATTATGTGCGAGTGCCCGGGCGAAGCTGATCAGCTGTTTCTGCCCGGTCGAAAAGCCGTCTCCGCGTTCGCGTACGGGAGTGCCGAAGCGTTCGGGAAGTTCGTCGATGAAATCCAGAAGATTGACCTGCTCCGCGGAGTCGCGCACCTGGGAAGCATCGATGCCGGGAGTGCCGAGCCGGATGTTGCTCTCTACCGTTCCAGTAAATAGATAGGGATCCTGCAGGACAACGCCGAAATGACGCCGAAGATCGATCAAGTCGAAGGAGCGGATATCGATGCCGCCGATGCGAATGGCGCCCCGCTGCACATCGTAAAAACGCAGCAGGAGATTGGTTAACGTAGTCTTACCGGCCCCGGTGTGGCCGACCACAGCTACGGTTTCGCCTTCCTGGATATGAAAGCTGACGTCGCGAAGCACCCAATCCTCACCGTTGTACGCAAACCAGACGTGGTCGAATTCGATATCGGCCCGGCCCGTAGGAAAAGGCCGCGCACCCGACGGCGAAACAATCGCAGGCGCGGTATCGAGGAGCTTGAACACCCGTTCGGATGCTGCCATGGCGCCTTGCAGGATGTTGTATTTCTCGCTGAGGTCCTGAATCGGACGAAAGAACCGGAGTCCGTATTGGAAAAATGCGACCAGCACACCCAGCGTTAGAGCGCCTTGCCTAATCCGAAACCCGCCGTACGCCAACAACAGCGCGAGTGCCAGCATTCCCAGGAACTCGACAACCGGGTAAAACCAGCCGTATGCCGTAATGGAATCCTTGAACGCAAGCATGTGATCACGGTTGATGGTTTCGAACTCTTCTTTGCTTTTCTCTTCCCGATTGAAGAGTTGGAGGACGACGATCCCGGCCACGTGCTCCTGCAAGTACGCATTGATACGAGCGATGGCGACGCGAATCCGGCGATAACTTTGCGACGCCGTGCGTCGAAATTGCATCGTCACCAATACCACCACGGGCATGACGGCAAGCATTAATCCGGTCATTCCCGGGCTTAGCCGAAACATAGCGATTACCACGAAGGCGAGCATGAGGATGTCGCCCACAATAGTGACTAGGCCGGACGCGAACAGATCGTTTAGAACATCTACGTCAGTCGTCACGCGTGTCACCAGGCGTCCTACCGGATTCCTATCGAAGAACGCAACATCCAGCTTCTGAAGGTGCCCCATTAGCTCCCGGCGCAGGTCGAACATTGCTCTTTGCCCGGTCCATTGCATCAGGTAGGTTTGTCCGAAATCGAAAAAGAACCCGAGAACCACGACCGCCAGGTAGATCAGCGCGATTTGACTAAGGCCGGTCCATGGATCGTGTGCCAGCCACCGGTCGAGCATTGGAAACGTCTGCACGTGCTTTACCGGTACCAGATATCGGTCGATCGCCAGCTTGGTGAGCAGCGGTCCGATAATCTGTAGGAGAGAGTCGACCAGTAGCAGCGCCAGAGAAGCAGCTACCACTGTCCGGTACGGCTTCATATATTGAAGAAGCCGCTTCATTAAGCGTGAATCGTAGGCCTTACCTAGCGCTTCTTCTTCCAATTACTCTGGCCCTCGCTCGCTCCGGTTCAATGTGAGGCCGGACGGCGGCCTCTATAGACAAGACTAACCTAGCTAAGTCTGAAACGAGATTGAAAAACCGGCATGAATGGCCTTGTTTTGATTGATAAACCGAGCGGATGTACGAGCCACGATGTAGTAAACCGCTGGCGTCGCCTCGCCGGTACGAAACGTGTCGGGCATTTAGGGACTCTCGATCCGATGGCCACCGGTCTGCTTGGGATCCTTACTGGAACGGCAACGCGGCTGGCCCCCTTCTACGAAAGACAAGAGAAAACGTACCGCGCGGAGATCGCCTTCGGAATGACTTCCGACACTTACGACGCCGAAGGAGAACTAGAAGCTACAGGAACAGCGGCTCCCTCAGAGAGCGCTGTCCATTGCGCTCTCCAGGCCTTTCGTGGAAGAATTTCCCAGCTGCCGCCACCCGTTTCCGCCAAGAAAATCGGGGGTGTTCCGGCCTATAAACTCGCGCGTAAAAAGCTGCCCGTGGATTTGAAACCTGTAGATGTAGAGATAAAGAAACTGACGATCCACAACTTATGGGCCGACCGTTTGGATATCGAGGTGACTTGTTCGGCCGGCACTTATATCCGGAGCATCGCTCATGATCTGGGGCAGCAGCTAGGCTGCGGTGCGATTCTCACCCGCCTGCGAAGGACGGCCATCGGAGACTTCTCGCTTGCGGACGCTCGAACGCTCGACGAGCTCGGCGCGTTGGCGCAGCAAGGGGATCTGGCGCAAGCCGTTATGCCGGCTGGGCAACTGCTTCCTCATCTACCAGCCGAGCACGTAACTATGGCGACAGAGTTGCAGATTCGGCAAGGCCGAGACTTTCGTACCTCGCCTTTTGTCGTTAATCCCGGTGCTCCTCTGGTTCGAGTTTTATCGCGCGATGGTGAACTGATCGCAATTGGAACAATGGTAGCGCCCAACCTTTATCACCCGGGCATCGTTTTTCAGGAATAGAGAATCGGCGAGCCCGGGTCTTGCGTTGCCACCAGCTTTATTATATAAAGTACTTATGCGATTGAACAAGTACACCGTTCCCACAGCAGAACTGCTCCTGATCTTCCCAGCCGTCCTCTTTATGACCGCTCTGTTCGTCCGCAATCTGCAGCCCCTGCAGTACGAGCCGGCGCACACTGCCCAGCAGATCGTTAACTGGTATGCAGCGCGGCCGCGCCTAGGTCTATGGATTTTTCTCATTGCCCTACCCCTAGCCGTGCTGGTGACTGGTTGCGCCACGCTTCTTAAACGATGGAGCGAGGACGATGAACTTCGTCAGGCAGCACGGCAAAGTCGCGCGGTGGTTGCCAAGCATTGGACAACATTACTGGTCTCTGGCGCAACGCTGGCGGCGGGGGGCATACTGGCGATTGTCGCTCTACATGTAATAACCGATTGAGTGGCCGCCGTTTCACCACGACAACCTCGCACGCTGGAAGGTGCTGCAGCAATCTACTTCTGCTAAGAACTTCTAACTCGGGACAACTTACTAATGGCTGCCGGCGAGAGCGAATCCGACCAGCATGTCTCCGGCGCCGACCACAACGTATTGCTTACCGTCGAGCTGGTAGGTGATGGCGCCGTTGGTCTGGTTTGCTCCTAAGCTCGTGTGCCACAATGTTCTGCCCGTAGCTGCGTCGAGTGCGAGTACGTGGGCGGAGTTGTCGCCCGTGAACAGTAAATTGCCTGCCGTGGTCAGAAGCCCGGGTCCCATGGAACCGATATCGTGCGTCCACCGGATCTCACCCGTCCGGTAATCGATGGCTTCGATCGACCCCGGAAAATTTAAAAAATCGTCTCGGCCGGCGAAGCCTTCGGCCTTGCCTTCCGCAGTCAGGTAAAACACGCTGTAGCTTTGCGATGCGACGACATAAAATAAGCCTGTCGTCGGATCGAAAGTAGGAGCAAACCAGTTGGACGCGCCGTTCGAACTCGGAGAAACAAGCGTGCCGTTCCTCGACGGCTCTTTCTTCGGATCCGGAATCGGTTGTCCTTTGGCGTTGATACCCTGGCTCCAGTTACTCTTGATGAACGGAGCCGTAAGCAAGTGTTCGCCGTTGGTGCGATCCAGAACAAAGAAAAACCCATTGCGGCTCGCCTGCGCCAGCAGTTTCCGTTGCCGGCCCTTGAACTCGGCGTCGAACAAAATGGGCGTCTGGACGGCATCCCAGTCGTGCGTGTCGTGAGGAGAGACCTGATAACCCCAAGCCATCTTGCCCGTGTCCACATTCAGGGCGACGATCGAACACGTCCAAAGATCGTCGCCTTTGCGCGCGTCTCCCGCGTGTACCGGGTTAGGATTTCCGGTGCCCCAGTAAATCAGATGTAAGTCGGGATCATAAGTCCCGGTCATCCAAGTCATCCCGCCCCCATGGCCGCGTGCATCGTCATTGGGCCAAGTCTCGGAGCCTGGTTCGCCCCGGCCCGGCTCGGTATTCCAATGCCACTGCACCTCCCCTGTCTCCGGATCGCGCGACTCGAGATAGCCCGGGTTATCAAGCGAATCCCCGCCCACGCCGGCGATGATGTGGTTCCCAACCACCAGCGGCGACATGGTGCAGAAGTATTCGAGCTTTACATCCGCGATTTGTTTCCGCCAGCGCTCCTTGCCGTCTTTGGAGCTAAGAGAGATCAAATTGCAATCCGGCGTTTCGAAGTACAACCAATCGCCCCACATGGCAACGCCGCGCTGCCCGATGTGCCCGCCTTCATTCGGCGGGTACTTGAAATGCCAGATCTCGCGGCCGGTTCGTGCGTCAACGGCCCAAACGTTATCGGGCATGGTGAAGTAGAGCACACCATTCACTTCGAGCGGCGTCGACTTGATCACCGAGCCGAAGCCGCCCGCGCCGTAGTTCGTGGCATGGTAAACCCAAGCGGTAGATAACGCCGACGCGTTGGACGAGTTGATCTGATCGAGAGAACTATAGCGCCGCCCTGAATAATCCCCGTTGTACGTCGGCCAAGCGTCAGGAGCAGGTTTCAGCAGAGCATTCGACGGCAGTTGCTGGGCCTTCTGAATCGATGACGTGAGCAGGAATAATGCGAATGGCCAGAACTTCATTTCAACGTCTCCAGGTAGGCAAGGACATTGTGCATGTCGTCGTCCGTGTACTTCGGTAACAGCGCCTCATGCGCCGAGCGCGGATCTTGTACGTCCACCTTCGCGTTCTCCCGCGAAAAGGAGTGATACCAGCCGGAGGAGTCGTGGAGCGAAACGTTGAATTCGTCGATATGATCGAGCGTGCCGGACGTCTCCTGGCCCGAAGATAAGCGAACAACTACCTTGGTTGGCGCCGGCGGTTTCACAGCCTTGCCGAGAAAGACATCGATCAGGTTCGGCGCGGGATACAACATTCGGCGTTGCAATTCGACCGCCTCGTATTTGGTCGCGATATGCGCAAGATCACCGGACGGCGAGTGGCAACTGTCGCAGTGTCCCTCGCCATGGAAGAACTCCGCGCCCTTGCGGGGATCGCCGGTCACCAGATCGCCGATTTTATAAGCGAAGCGGTTCGAGACATCCGCTGCGCGTGAGTGTAGGAAGACGGAGATGTCGGCGATTTGCTCACCGGAAAGCGAGGGAAAAGCGGGCATGCCGCGATCGGGCCGGCCGTTGTGGATTACGGGACCGATGGTGTCGCCTTTGTTGTCATGCAGGGCCAATGCCGACCGGACCAGATCGGGACCGCTCTTGCCGTGAGCATCGTTGCCATGGCAGAATCCGCAAGTTGGGACGAAGATCTTCCGCCCGCGATCGACTGCGGCTTGATCCAGACGCGGGCCACCCATCAGGGTGGCGAGATCGGGTCCCGCTTTCTCTTTCTGTTTGGGATCGGTCTTCTGTTCATGGGCGTTTCTTTCCTTCTCCGCGCCGGCGACTTGGTCCGCTTGACGCGCGCTTAGGGAAACCGCGAGCAGCAAAACGGCGCCGGCTCGCAGGTAGTTCGAGGGCATGCTGGTTTGTCTTCTCCCTTCAAGCCTGCAGATTCTTAAGATACTGGTAGTCCAATTCGATAGCATCGAATGCAGGCATGTTTGTGAACGGAGGCTCCTGCTCCACTAACAAAGCGCGGATCTGCCCCTTGCCCGCGGCAGCGAATATATTTCGGTAATCGATTTCTCCCCTGCCGAGTTCCGTGGGAATGGGCGCATTCGGCCCCTGTTCCATCAAGTTGGTTGTTGGCGTAAATCCCTTTCGAAAGTCTTTGATGTGCAGTAACCGGTACCGATCCGGGTACTTAGTCAGGTACGCGACGGGATCGTGACCCGCTACCGTCACCCAGCCGCAGTCGAGTTCTAACTTGACCAAGTCAGGGTCAGTAAGACGAATGAACTCGTCGTAACCGGTCGTTGAGCCGTATGATTTGAACTCGAAATTGTGGTTATGATAGGCGAGCTGCAACCCTGCCTCTTTGACCTGCTCACCCACTCTATTGAACTGCTCGGCGTTCCACTTCCAATCATCGAGCGTCAGCCCTTGGATAACCGCAAGAAAGAAGCCCATCTGACCGCCTGCCGGATCGGCCTTGAAACGTGAAGGGTCGGCAACCCAAGGCACGGTCACGACCATGTACTCTTGCCCGACTTGTTTTGCAGCGTCGACGTGTTGCTCGAGCTTCGTCAAAAGATCCGGCAGCATGTAGTGCCCGGACGGGCACTTTAGCCCGAAATCGTCCAATCCCTTCTTCAGATCCGCTAGCGGCACCTTACCTATAGGAGATAGCTCCACGGCCTGGTAACCGACAGCAGCCACGCGCTTCAGTGTGCCGAATGGATCGGCATCCATCTCATTTCCAACTGTGTACAGTTGCAGACCTATAGGTAGACTCATCCAGGGTTGCATGCGCGATGTGAGGCTCGAGCCTATGAACGGGCTCGGTCGTAACCATGCCCAAATGACTGAAACAAGCGCTGAACGGCGTTACCGTCCGCGACGCAGCAAGAAAAACAACAGCAACACGATGACGATCAGGCCCAACCCGCCCGGCCAGAGGAACCAACCGCCTCCGCTGCTGTAGCCGCCCACGACCATGCAGGCTGATTGTGTCATGGCCAGAAATACGGTTACTAGGCTGACCCTTTTCATTCGTCCCTCGCCTACACAGGTTACAGCATGGTGAAGATCTAGCCCTAGTCGGTACTGTTTTCGTCATATTCAATCTGGCGCACCCGAATCTAGTAATGTATCCTGAGTACAACCAGGTCGTTTTTTCGAGGTACAAGATGCATCAACCTAGTAGTTGCACGCTTCCGTTGCGGGTTCGTCCTGCCGGAACCGCTCTCCCACCACCAGCCCTGCCGGTATTTTACCGGCGGCTAAGTTCATTTTTACTTCCGCTGTTCTTGGTTCTTTTTTCGTGCGGAATAGGATTCGCGCAGGAAACCGCAACCATCAACGGAACCGTCACAGACCAAAGCGGTGCCGTTGTGCCCAACGCTACGGTGACCATTACTAACGCTGGAACGGGTTCGAGTCGAACTCTGACCACCAATCAGTCCGGTTATTACTCCTCGCCGGATCTGCCGATCGGACAGTATTCGGTCAAAGTCGATGCTGCGGGCTTCAAAGCATACCAGCAGAACGCTATCACCTTGAACGTGAACGCCACGCTTCGAGTGGACGCGATCCTGCAAGTCGGTCAATCCCAGGAAACCGTTACGGTCGAAGCCAACGCTGTCCAGGTGCAGGTCGATACCAGCGAACAGAGTAATCTGATTACCGGTCAACAAATCGCCAAGCTCGATACAAACGGGCGCAATCCCGTCCAGCTAGCAACATTGGTACCGGGCGCCTCGGGCAATCTGCCCGACTTCAACGCGCCGACTGCTCTTGCGAGTAGCGAAACTATCAGCTTTAACGGCCAGCGATCCCAACACAACGTGTGGCGCATTGATGGCGGTGAGGCATATGACCGCGGAAGCGGCGGTGGTTTAGAGGTAAACCCCTCCCCGGATGCTCTCGCGGAATTCCGAGTGCTCGCTAGCAACTACAGCGCCGAGTTCGGAGCCGGTTCTGGCGCCACTATCAACATGGCCATCAAGAGCGGTTCTAAAGATTTTCATGCCTCGGCATGGGAGTTCAACCGCAACGACTACTTCGATGCGACCGACTTCTTCGCCAACCGAAACGGCAGTGGCAAACCAAAACTACGTTACAACGCTTATGGTTTCAACGTAGGCGGGCCGGTTTTTATTCCGAAGATCTACAAGAGCCGCGAGAGAACCTTCTTTTTTTACAATATGGAATGGCGAAAGCTGATCCAGGGCAACCAACTTACCGCTACAGCGATTCCTACGGCCGAGTTCAACGGCGATTTCAGCGGGCTGCTTGGCAAGACGCAGCTTAAAGTTCCTCAAACAACGGATCCTGCCGCGATCGCGCGCTTTGCCGCTTACGGCTTGACTCCGGGCGGAAATATCCCGGGCAACATCATTCCTGCTGGACTGATCGATCCCAATGCCAAAGCTTTTCTTGCCACTGGCGCTATTCCTGGACCCAACACAGCGGATGGACGATACTCGCAAGCAGTTCCGGTGCCTACGAACTTGCGCGAGGAGATCGTTCGCATCGATCATCGCTTCTCAGACAAGCTCGCCGTCATGGGACACCTTGTCTACGACAGCAGTGCACAGTCGTATGCAACCAGCTTATGGAGTGGAGATACCTACCCGACTATCGGCACATTGCTGACCGCGCCGTCGTATAGCGCTGTTATCAACTTGACCCACAGCATCAGCCCGAACGTGGTCAATGAGATCAGCTATAACTTCAACGGAAACAAACTTCACATTAGCCCGACCGGAATTTACAAGAGGCCTGCCGACTTTACCGTGCCCGAATACTTCCCGGCAAATAATCTGGATCGCCTGCCGACGATGCAAATCGGCAGTCCTTATAACGTCAACTACGATACCGCCTCGTGGCCATGGAACAACGTTTATGGTGCTCACGTTATCGGTGACAACCTCTCATGGTCAAAGGGAAAGCATAACTTTGCTTTCGGCGGTTCTTACATCCGCAGCTATAAGCAGCAGGACATCTTCGGCAACACGAATGGCCTGTTTAATTTCGATGGAAGCTTCACGGGCAATGCTTTCTCTGATCTCCTCCTTGGTTACGCCCACAGCTATCAGGAACTGCAGATCCAGGATGCTGTCAATATTCGTTTCAACCAATTCGCCGCATATGCGGAAGATAACTGGCGCGTTAGCAAACGCTTGACTCTCAACCTCGGCTTGCGTTGGGAAGGAGTGCCTCACGCCTACGACAAGAACGGTCGTCTCTCGAACTTCCAACAAAACCTCTATAACCCCGCTCTTGCGCCCCAGTTCAATTCTGACGGTAGTCTCAACTCCAATGGCCCGGGGTTCGGCACCGTTTCGGGTACTGCTCTTTCCAGTGATCGTTTTTACCTCAACGGTATAACCCTTGCCGGTAGGAATGGAACCCCTCAAGGCCTGGTCCAAAACCACTGGAACAACTATGGACCACGCATTGGTTTTGCTTACGATATCGGGGGTGACCAAAAAACCGTCCTCCGAGGCGGCTTTCGGTATGTTCTACGAACGGATTCAGGGCAACGACGTCTACAACATGGGCCCCAATCCGCCGTTTTCGAACAACCCGACTGCAAGCAACGTCTATCTTTCCAACCCCTCGATCAGCAACCAAACGGGCGCGACAGCAGCTGCGCCGACTTTCCCCTCGGGCTTCACCTCGTTGGCGTACAGCGACTACAAATTGCCTGTTGCCACTCAGTTCAGCTTTGGAATTCAAAGGCAACTCTCCGAAGCTGCAGTGCTGAACGTAGCGTATGTAGGCTCCGTTGACTACCACCAGCCCGATGTACGCAACATCAATACGCTCCCCCTCAATGACCTAACGCAACGCCTGGAGGTTTGCGGCGGCAACTGCGGCTACACGGGTCCGAACAGTAATCTGAATCCTAATCCGTACCGAATCTACCCCGGTTTTTCGACCATAAGCATGACGGAAGCGGCGACCTCTTCCAACTACAACTCTCTTCAGGTGAGTGCAAACTGGCAAGGTAAGCATGGGCTCTCGTCTGCAAGGCTCTTACACGTGGTCTCACGAACTCGACTATGTTTCGGGCGATACAACCTCAATCTCGAATCCTTTTGATCGCCGCTACGACTATGCGAGCGGTGATTTGGACCGGCGTCACACTGGCGTCTTTAGCTATGTCTACGAACTGCCGTTCTTCAAAAACTCGAAGGGCTTCGTTCATTCCGTTCTTGGCGGCTGGGAACTCTCCGGAATCACGATCTTCCAGAGCGGGCTCCCGCTGAACCCTGGTCTGGGCAAAGATAATCTCGGACTTGGGGGCGCGGGGGGGACCACTCGGCCGGATGCTGTCGGGCCGGTCACGTATCCGAGTAGTGTGGATGCCTGGTTCAGCACTTCCTCTTTCGCCTCAGCCCTTCCGCTCCAGTTCGGAACTGCGTCGCGCAACTCCATTAGGGGGCCGGGCCGTAATAATTGGAACGCTGCTCTCTTCAAATCGTTTGCCATTCCAGGACGCGAAGGAATGCACTTCGAGTTCCGAGGCGAGACCTACAACACGTTCAATCACACTCAGTTCAATGGTGTTGACACGACCTACACCGATGCAAACTTCGGCAAAGTTACTTCGGTCTGGGATCCGCGCATCATCCAGCTAGGAGCAAAGTTCCTCTTCTAGCGGCCGCTAGTACTCCGACGACAAAGGCGAGATCTCTTCGATCTCGCCTTTTCTATTTCCCTCGACCATCTCCGCGGAATGGCGCGCCCAGAGCCAAAGCAAGGTCAAGGCGATTACGATCAGCGCCAGCGTCAAACCCCACCACAGACCATAGATTCCCCACCCTCGATAGAAGCAAAGCACATACCCAATGGGCAACCCAAACAGCCAATACCCGCCTAAATTGACTAACATCGGTCCACGAGTCTCTCCCAAACCTCTTAAAGCTCCGGTCGTAACTGTTTGAACTCCATCGAAGAGCTGGAAAAGAGCGGCGATGGCCAGTAAGCCCACTCCAACCGTCAGTACATTGGCTTCGTTTGTGTAAACTCCGCAGAATCGGTAACGGAATCAGCACGAACGCAAGCGCCGAACACGCCATAAATGACACAGGCGAGTCCGACGGCGATATAGCCGTTTCTTCGCGCCGCGGCCCGTTCGCCCCGGCCGATGGCCTGTCCGACCGCAACAGCTGCCGCCGATGAAATTCCGAGTGGCACCATAAAGCTGAGCGCCGCACAGTTTAGAGCGATCTGGTGAGCAGCCATGGCGACCGGCGAAAGACGACCCGCGAGTATCGCCGCAGCTCCAAAGGCGCCGATCTCGAGCAGAATCTGGGTTGCGGCCGGTAAGCCGAGTCTCATCAGATGTCTCAGTCTTGCCAGATCCGGTCTGCCGGCCAGATTACGGAAGCCCGGTTTGAGCCCGCGCTCGAACCACCAGATGAAAAACGCAAGGATCACTGCCATATAAACCCGGGCGAAGCACGTCGAAAGCGCCGATCCTTTTACTCCAAGGGCAGGGAAGCCCCAATGCCCCTGGATCAGTAACCAATTGAAAAGCCAGTTAATAAAATTCGCGCTGATCAGAACAAACATCACCGGACGGACATGCCCCATGGCTTGCAAGTACCGGCGGAAGGCGGCATAAAGGAGCAGCGGGAGCGTGCTATAGGAAAGCGTTCGGATAAAGGTCCCGGCGAGCGATCGGACCGGATCTACGATTCGAAGCCAGCCGAAGATGGGCGGCATGAAAACAAACAGAATCGTTAGCGGAACCGTGAGCGCCAGAGCCAGGTAAACGCCCTGCGTCAGCGAACGATGGCAGTCCTCGCGATTGCCTGCCCCATACGCCTGGGATACCAGCGTATCGAGGCCCAGCAGTAGTCCCATCCCGAAGATGGCAAATGAGTAGAAAGCGCTGCTGCCGATGCCGATAGCTCCAATGGAAGCAGGCCCGAGCGGCCCGATCATGATTGTGTCTACTGTCGTCATCGCCATCCAGCCCAGTTCCGCTAAGGCAACCGGAACGGCCAGGTGGAGGACGCGTCGAACCTCTCGCGCGAGCATTGACATGAAAAATGAAGAAACGAACCCAATGGAGTTCGTTTCGTATTAAGCGACTTCAAAGAGGCGCTGAGGCCCGGCAGTTCGTTCGGTAATTTCCGGCAGATCGAGAACTTTCATCTTGGCAAGCAAAGTCGTCCGCTTGATCCGCAAGAGATCGGCGGCTCTTGCCTTGTTGCCGTTCGACAAGGTAAGCGCCTGATGGAGGAGCGAGCGTTCGAACCTGGCGACCACCAGGTCGAAGTCGATACCTTCTTTCGTGACGGTGACGGACGGGCGAGCGGGAACTGCATGGAGGCCGCTCGGGGCTCCACGCCGCACCTGAAAATCATCGGGGTATAGAACCGATCTCTCTCCGCTCAGCGCGAACGCCATCTGGACGGCGTGCTCCAGCTGACGTACGTTTCCAGGCCAATCCTGCGTCCGGAGGTACTCCACCGCTTCGTCGCTGGCTGTTTTAGGCGGCGCAGCTTCCGAGTCGCTGATCTTCTCAAGGAAATGCTCGAGCAGCAAGGGAATGTCGCTTCGCCGCTCCCGAAGCGCGGGCATGTGGATCGGCACTACATTCAACCGGTAGTAGAGATCCTCTCGAAATTTCCGCTCCCGGGCTGCCTGTTCCAGGTCTACGTTCGATGCGGCTACAACGCGTACGTCGACACGAACTGTTTCCGAGCTTCCAACCCGTTCAAATTCCCGTTCCTGAAGAATTCGCAGGAGCTTTGCCTGGGAGTCGAGCGGAAGGTCTCCGATCTCGTCGAGAAAAATCGTTCCGCGGTGAGCCTGCTCAAAGCGACCCACTCTGCTCGAGTGCGCGCCGGTAAAAGCGCCTTTCGCGTGTCCAAACAGCTCGGTTTCGATGAGAGTTGCGGGAAGGGCAGTGCAGTTTACGGAGACCATCGGATAGTCGGCGCGATTGCTGGCGGCGTGTAATGCCCTGGCAATGACTTCTTTCCCCGTGCCGGTGTCTCCCGTGATCAGGACCGTGCAGCGCTTTGCCGCAATCAGATGAATAATGTCACAGATCTCCAGCATCGGACGGCTCTGGCCAATCAGAAACCTCCGCCAAGGCGCTAAATCGGGTCCAGTCATCGATCCGGGTCTTCTTTGGTGGTAGTGTGCGAGACACAGCCAAAGTTCTTGGGCTGTGTTCTCAATGACACGTTCTTCGGCCAGTTTCCACTCGGCCAGCCTCCGCTGGCGAAGTTTACTGAGTGAGCGCTCATCCTGCCGAGCTTTCATTAGCCGAATATTTTGTTCGGCGATTGAGCCTTCGTTGCGGGCTAGTGCCTGCTTAAGGGTCTTCGTTCGGGCGTTCAGACCGAGCGTAAACAATGACAAGGCTCGAAGATCGTTGCTTTGCGGATTCTCGGCTTGCTGAACAAACGTCGAGGCTTCGGCACGCTCCTCGCCGACAGAACTGAGTGACTTGACGATCCGATTCCGCTGCTCGGTCAATTCCTGAAGTCTGTTGAACTCTGTCTCGACCGCCAGATGCCGAAGCCGCAGTGCGGCGTCCAACCGGAACGCAAACTTCGTCATGAAGAACTACAGCGCAGACGCGAGCTCTGCCAATTTAGTTAGAGTGGAGTCGAGCCGAGATTTCTCCTGAGCATCCTGCCGCAGGAAGCCCAGAATCTGCTCTCGGGAACGGATGCTCGAGTCCAATTTAGGATTGGAGCCGGAGACGTAGGCTCCAAGTTGAATCAGATCTTCGGCGCTCCGGTAAGAAGAGAGGGCCTCGCGAAGTCTCTGAGCAGCCTTCATCTGGTTTGGGGGGGCGACCTGAGAAGCCACGCGCGAGACTGAAGCAAGAACATCGATGGCCGGGTAATGTCCCGCCGAACCCAGTTCGCGAGACAACACAATGTGGCCATCGAGTATCCCGCGGACAGCATCCGCGATCGGCTCGTTTTGATCGTCGCCCTCCACCAGCACGGTGAAGAAGCCGGTGATGCTTCCTTTGCGAAACGAACCAGCTCGCTCGAAAATCTTGGGCATGATTGCGAACACGGATGGCGTGTAGCCTTTTTGACTTGGCGGTTCGCCGGCCGCTAAGCCGATCTCGCGTTGAGCCATGGCCAGCCGAGTGACTGAATCCATCACAAGCAGAACGTTCTTTCCCTGATCTCGGAAATATTCGGCTACCGCTACCGCTACAAAGCAGGCTCGCACGCGGAGCGGCGCAGGCTTGTCAGAAGTGGCGGCTATCACCACCGATCGAGCTTGTCCCTCGGGCCCAAGCTCATGTTCGATGAAGTGCCTTACTTCGCGATTGCGCTCGCCGATCAGCGCGATGACGGTTACGTCGGCAGAATTTTGCCGCGACATTGCCCCGAGCAGAGTGCTTTTGCCGACGCCGCTGCCACCGAAGATGCCCACGCGCTGTCCCAATCCGCAGGGCAGCAAGCTGTCGATTGCCCGGATTCCCGTCGCGAGCGGCTGGCTGATGTGCTCCCGCTCCATCGGTCCTGGCGGTTCAGCATAGAGGTTATAGCTTTCTCTAGCTGCGATGGGCGGACCGCCATCCATCGGCCTGCCGAATCCGTCGAGGACTCGACCGAGCAGTTCGGGTCCCACACGAACCTGCGCATCACCGGAACGCGCGTAGATTCGATCTCCGGGTTCGAGCCCGTCCACCTCTTCTAATGGGATGGACAGGATACGCCCGTTTCTGAAGCCAGCTACCTGCGTCCGAATCATTTTGCCAGTGTTGGTTTGTATCTCGCAAAAGCTCCCAACGGCGGACGCGGGCCCTTGCGACTCGATTAACAAGCCGGTAACTTCCTTAACAACTCCACGCCATCGCATGGGGTCGGAGTTGGGTAGATCCGCGGAGAATCGGGAAAGATCGAGGCGTTCATCACTGGCTAGCATTGCAAACCTAATCGATCGACGAATCCGCGTTCGATCTCCTTTAATTGAGTGTTGATGGAGGCGTCGAGTTCACCGAGGGTGGTTTCAAAAACGATATCGCCGATACCCATTCGCCCATCAGGAACGATGGAAATCGCCGTAAGGCCATCTGCTCTTTCGAGCGCCTGGCGAACCGAATCGGCACAGGAGGGACAGACCCGAACGGAGGTAATTTCCCGATTGGCGAGCTTCTGTAAGGCTGCGTGAACGACCCCTTGGATCGACTCCGGATCGAGACTCAATTCACGATGGAGAACGCGTTTGGCGATGGCCAGGGACAGCTTGACTACATCCGTTTCGGCTTCGCTCCGGGCACGACGCTTTACGGCGGCGATGTCACGTAAAGTTTGAGCCAGCCGATCGGTAGCGCCTTTGATTTCAATTGCGGCATCTTCCCGGCCTTTCTTGAGGCCTTCGGCGAATGCGCTTTCGCGGCATTGAGCAAGCTCCGCTTGTCTTAAGCGCTCCAGTTCTCGAAGCTTCTGGGCATCGAACACTTCCTCCTGATTAGGCTTCTGCGCTGGTGTTGCCGCGGGCTGAGACACCGCGGGCAAGCGAATAGGGGAAGCCAGAGGCCACATGACCTGCTGAATGCTTTCCGACGTTTCTGCGATCTTGCAAGCCATGGTTGCCGCGTGAGCTCTTTAGTTTGCCTCTTTCGTCATCCAACTTCGAATGACGTTCGCAGCGATAGCAGGGTCGCGGGCCACGGTTCCGAGCATGTTTGCACGCAGCTTTTCGATGCGCGCGTTGGTGTCCGGCTCGGGAAGAACCCCCTGAGATTTCGCTGTGAGTTTCACTGTATCGCCTTCGGAGGAAGCGCTCGGTTGAGGCGTTGCCAACGCCGCTTGCAGTTTTGGTTCGGTACTTTTCTTGGTCCGACGGGTTAAACCGAACATTGCCAATCCAACGATCAAGAGAACCGCTAGGCCTGCTCCAGCCAACAGTTTGGGGTCGCCCACAAGCTTTCTGAGTGAGCTGGTTTCAGCGGGCGCTTTCCCGGAGTTTCGTGAAGCAATCTCGTTCTCTGGTTCCTGTTCGAACGGAAGGCTCTGCACAACCAGTTGATCACCGCGATCCGGGGTTAGACCTATCACGCCGGCCACGATGTCACGGATGGCCTTCAGCTTTTCCGGGGCGGGAGGTACGACCGTGCGTTTAGCTTTCGGTCCAGTGCCTTCCCACTTCACTTCCTGGTCAATCAAGAGAGAGGCCGAAAGATGTTTGATAGCTCCTCGTGGTGTTTTGACCTGGCGAACCGTTCTGGACGTTTCGTAAGACAAGTTCTCGGTCTTGCGGGAAACGTTCGAGCCGGAGGCAGCGGGCCTCGAAGTAGGGCGAGGCAGATTGGACGCGGTGCCTGGGATGCCCTGCATTTGAGGCGTGCCCGCGAGATCTTCCGATTTCTGGGACGCGGTCATGACGGAACGAGTGGGATCGAACGTTTCATCGGTCTGCTCGCTGGTCGTGAAGTCGCAGTCCGCCGAGATGCCGACGCGGAAGTGATTTTCTCCAAGCAAGGGAGTAAGAGTGGATTCTACCTTCGCCAGAAGATCCTTCTCCACTTGATGTTTATATTCGAGGGCGCTATCCGAGGCGTCGGTGTTATCGGCCGACATCCTTTTCGGCTTGCTGAGGAGATTTCCGCGCATATCTACTACGGAGACGTAGTCCGGGCTTAAGCCTTCGACGGCACTAGCCACTAGATTTGTGACCGCCTGAATGTTTAGTTCGCTCAGACGGGCGCCGGGTCGCAGAGTCAAAAGAACACTAGCTTTCGCCGGCTCCCGTGAATCGAGGAAGACGGAGTCTTTGGGAAAGCTGATATGCGTGCGGGCCTGTTCTACGCCGTTTAACGAGCGAATGGAGCGCTCAAGTTCGCCCTCGAGAGCTCGGCGATAGTTGACGTGTTCTGTGAAGTCCGTGATACCAAGATTGGTCTTGTCGAAGAGTTCGAATCCGATGCGGCCAGTCCTGGGTAACCCCGCTCCGGCCATCTCTAAGCGGAGCTCATCCACGCGGGAAGTCGGAACCGAGACGGAGCCGCCGTTTTCGCTGAGACGGTAATCGGCACCCGATTCCTTCAGCTTTTGAACGATGGCAGCAGCATCTTCCGATGCCATGCCGGTGAACAGCGGTTTAAAGTCGCTCTCGCGCCTCCAATGAACAAAGCTGGTGACGCCCGCGATGAAGGCCACCAACACAATGCCGATACCTATGCGCTGGGCGATCGATAAAGAGCTGAAAAGTTTTCGAAATTGGTCCATCGAGTTGGCTCAAGCCCGTCAGACTTGCATCCGCATAACCTCTTCGTAGGCGGAAACGACTTTATTTCGCACTTGCATCAACATCTCGAGGTCGAGATTCGCGCTCTCACCGGCTAAGATCGTCGAGTGCAGTTCCTGATTTCCCCCGGAAAGATAGTTTTGGGCCGCCGCGTCGGCGGCGGAAGTAGAGCTTTGCACGTGCTGGATAGCAGACGCCAGAACATTCTGGAACGAAGCGCCTGCCGCGCCGGCAGCCGCCTTATCGATGGAGGCTACGAGCGTCGGCGCGGTAATGGGGGCGATCGGAAAAGACATCGCGGTTACCGGAACAGGTCGATCGATCTTTGAATCATGTCTTTGACCGCAGAGATGGCCGAGATATTGGCCTGATAAGAACGCGAAGCACCAAGAAGGTCGACCATATCTTCGGCAGGATTCACCTTCGGGAACGCGACGTATCCGTCCTTGTCCGCATCGGGGTGGCCGGGCATATAGCGTCGATCCCCATCACTTGTGTCTTCGACTACTTCGCTGACCCCAACGCCACTTTCTGTTGCCCCGATGTGGGACTCCATGAAGGACGAAAAAGGTGATGTTACATTCTGGCTTTCGAAAACCACATCCTTGCGCTTATAGGGTCCGCCTTCTGTAGTGCGCGTGGTATCTGCGTTGGCGATGTTTTCAACAATAACTTGGGCGCGTTGCCGCTCGGCCGCCATGCCGGAAGCGCTGACCGAAAGAGTGGAAAAAAGGCTCATACGCTCGAGGAACTGCCGCCTTCAATCGCCATACGAATTCGCTTCAGATTGGAGCGAAGCAAGTTGGAAGCGACGTTAAAACGCAACGCGTTTTCGGATAGGAGGCGAGCTTCGCGATCCAGATCGACGTTGTTCCCGTCGTTCTTGGTAGTCAGTCCGGATACTTCTTTCGAAACGGGGGACACGCCCTTAAGAGCGTTTCTGAACTCCGAATCGAAATCTATGTCTTTTGTTTTATAGCCCGGCGTATCGGCATTCGCTATGTTAGAGGCCACCAGACGCTGACGAGTGCTTACCAGGGTGAGGTATTGCTCGAGATTGGAAGAGATAGGGTCCAGCATTGCGTACTGCATTGAGTGCAATGCATTTTTTGTACCAAGTTCAAAAGCGGCAGAACTTGTTAGAAACCGGCAATTTGTTGTGCTCGAAAGTCAGCAAAGTGCCGGAAGCGCGTCACTTTTTCGACAGCTAACCCTCAAGCACCCATTGGTGCTCATCGGCTGGAGAGATGGCGTAAGACGATAGTTTGGTAACGCATGCAAGTTGAACAGCCAAGTGCGCACGCATAACACGGGCAAGATGGAGACGATCATGGAGGAAATCCAGGGCTTCGCGTGCCACGGCGAGGCGCTCTTCGGGCGTGCTTGCAGCGCGAATTTTGCCAGTTGCATAGTTTCCATAAGCAGATACGAGAGCCGGAGCCTCTTCGAAATTCCCGGCCTCGATCGCATATTTCAGCGCCTCAGTCTGCGGGTCACCCATTCTGGAGCTTTGCATCTGTTTGCATCTGTGTGAAGAGATCGGTAACTTCTGAAAGCTGATTTTGAAGCGAAGAGATTGTGGCATCGACAGTTGCCATTTGGTCCGTCAATTTCTGCTGCAGTTGAGAGATATTCGTCTGGTCGTCCGTGATTTTACCGCCGATCGTGGTCAACTCATTCGAGATCGTAGTCGAAGCTCCTGTCAAGATGCCGGTAGAGGCATCGGTGACGGACGAAAGCGTTGAATTGGCGGTTTTAAGGAACCCTGAACTGGACGACCCGAGAAAGTTCAGAACGTCATTCGAGGAGTTGGAGACTGCCTGGTCGAAGGTGCTTGCATCGAACTGAAGTGCTCCGGTGCTATCGAAGGTTAGCCCAAGGTCGGTTAAAGAGTTGACCGAACCATTCCCAGATGAGGAGTAGTTCGCTAGACTCCGTAATTGGTCCTGCAGCTCATAGACGACGCTTTGCCCGCTCAGAGCGCCTCCATTTTGCCCCCGGTTTTTGTCGATTTCGTTCAACACCGAGTTGTAGGCGGTTGTGAAGGAGGAGAGCGCGCTCGCAATGTTTGCAGCGCTTTGAGAGACCGTCACGTCAGTCGAGCCGGTTTTAAGTAGCTGAACTGACAGGCCGGGAGAGACTGTGACCTCGCGAGAGGATGAACTGATCCCGGAACTTGGCTGACCATTTACCTGGTAAGTTACGCTTGATCCGGTGGCCAGCGTAGTCAATAAGTCCTTTGTTCCATCGTTCAGCTGAATCGTGTCCGGAGCGTAATCGAGGCTCTGAATGGAAAGACGGTAGTCCGGCGAAGATGAGCTGCCCACATTGACGACGGTCGCCTGCACATTGGCTGAGCTGTTAGTAATTGCTTGGGCAAGATCATCCAGAGTGCCACTTGTATTTGCGATGGAGTAGCTGTGTCCGTTGACGGACAGAGTATAACTGGAGCTCGCATCGATGTTACTCGCGCTTGGATCGGTAACGGTCGTGAGTCCGTTCTGACTGATGGTGTTCGTCTGAGAGCCGATGCTCGTAACATTCAGGCTATATGTGCCTGCCATTGCACCAGAAGAGACAGAGGGTTGGGCAATGGTCGAATCGCCCGTGCTGGCCGAAAACGAACTCGTCCCGGTGGCGCCGTCGAGCGAAGTGATGGCTGTCTGAATCGAGGAGAAGGCAGTGGATATAGTCTGCAGCTCGGTCTGTTGATTTGTCAGACTCGACTGCGTACTTTGTAACTGCGTCATCGGCAGAGAAGCAATTGCCACGGAGTGACTAATGACCGCTGCAAGCTGAGTCGCATAGGTGCTGCTGCCGTTGAAAGCCGGTGTCGATGTAACGCTACTGGTGGCCATAAAATGAGATAGCGCGCAAGCCGATCAAAAGACCGGCTTGCGCGATAGTTTTGCCGGATTGACTATCCCTGCAGTAGTTTGAGAACCGACTGAGGCTCCTGATTCGCTTGGGCCATAGCGGCTATCGAAGTTTGCACTAGCACCTGCGATTTGGTGAGGTTTGCGGCGTCTGATGCAACGTCGGCATCGCGAATCTGACTCTGTGCGGCCGAAAAGTTCGAGATCTGAGACTGAGCGAGGCTGATGGCGTACTGCAGCTTGTTCTCGCCCGCACCGACCGAACCTTGTACTTGACCGAGGCTCTGGATAGCGGCGTTGATAGCCGTAATGGCAGCACTAGCGTTGCCGGTCGAGCTGGAGCTCTGAGTCGGCGCATTAACGGTCTCGGCGGTACCCACAGTTGCGGCTGAAGCTCCGAACAGAGAACCCGTACCCGGACTGCCGCCGGCAGCGTAAGAGGACTGCGACACCGTAAAGGCCGAGCTGCCCTCTAACACAACATTTCCGGTGGCCTGATCCGTTACGGCGAAGACACCGCTGCCCTTGAGCTGCGTGTTGATGGCAGAGACTGCGTTCGCTTGAGACCCGGCGTTCGTGCTATTTAGATTAACGGTATACGCGGTCCCGCCACTCGTCACCTGGAGAGACTGTGTCTCGGTACCGGTGAACGCCGCAAAGGTTCCGTTAGCGGCCGTGGTCTGGTAATTGGCGCTGTTGATCAGAGAGCCTGTGGCTACGGGGGCGGTAGCACCTGTATTTGCGACAGTGGCAGATAGCAGATTGCTTCCGCTTAGTTGAAGTTGTCCGCTGGAGCTGATCTGAGCAGTGATGCCAGTGATGCCGGCGGCGCTAATTGCGTTGTTCAAGCCCTGAACGAACTGGGTACCGGAATAGCCGCCCGCTTGAGAGCTGATCGTCAAGGGCGAGGACGTTGTGACAGCTCCTTGCGCGTTCGTGTAGGTGAGAGTAAAGGCTTCGCTGCCCGCAGACAGAAATTTCGCATTTACGTCGCTGAGGCTGCTCGAAGAAGGAGTAGTAAACGAAGTACCGCCTCCAAGAACCGATGTAGATGCAAGATTAAGCGAAGTTGCATCGACAGCATTGGCGGAACCGCTCAGGTTGATACTGATGCTGGCATTCGAAGAAGTGCTTGCGCCGCCGATGTAAACGTTCAAGTTCGAATTGAAGCTGCCGCCCGAATTCAGATTGATATTGCTTGCCTGCCGCGTGATTTCCGAAATCAGGCCTTGATACTCCTGGTCTAGAGTGCTGCGGGCTCCCGTGAAAGTTCCAGATGCAGACTCAGTGGCCAATGTTTTCATACGATCGAGGATCGTCGAAATATTGCTCAACCCACCGTCAATAATTTGCAGCTGACTCACGCCATCGTTCCCGTTGCTGACACCTTGAGTCAGCTCCGAGATATTGTCACGGTAACCGTTTGCGATCGCGAGACCGGCCGCATCGTCGCCGCTGCTGTTAATGCGGTAACCAGAGGTTAATTGCTGAATGGTTTTGCTCTGAAATTTAGAGTTGACGTTGAGGTTATTCTGCGCTGTCAGAGAGTCAACGTTTGTTTGAAGAGAAATCATATTGTTTTGTCTTTCCTACTGTCTGGGCTTTTTAGTTTCGCCGCTTGCAACCACTGCTGTAAAACATTTCGCACGTTTCATGCCGAAGTTTAATGAGTTTGTTGATGAGTTGAGTGTTTCAGACCGGAATCCCAAGAGGTCTTCAGATCTGAACTGAGATGCGACAAGAGAGTGAGAGCACCGTTGCCGCGTGAACACTGAAGAGAAATGTTGCCGCTGTCGAGTTCTCGAAGATGTTGAACGATGCTCTCGAGAACTTCCTGCTTTTCGAGTTCCAGACGTGAAATCGTCGTCGCCGCCGTACAAGAATGCGACGCGCTGTTCAGGGCGATCTCCAATCCCGGCCGGTCCGACTGTTTCCACGCCTGCAGAATATTGCAAGCATGTTGAGCAGTATTCATTCCGTTCCAGTACCTCTGACTTACATATCGCAAAGGTGACGGGAACTGTTGAGAGTTTATCCGAGGAAATCAAAGAGCGACTTCGTGCTGACGGTCGCGTGGGCGGAGAGCGCCGCCTGTAGTGCCGTGTTATCCAGCGTCAACTGAGTGGCATCGCTGGTAATGTCGCTGTCGCGTACCGCGCTTAAGGCTTGAGTGAGGCTGTTCAGGTGACTCGTGGCGCTTTGGGATGCCTGAGCGATCCAACTCTCCGTGTTTCCGTAGGAGGTAGTTGACTGGTTCAGTTGAGTGGAACCGGCTTTTACCTCGTCTAAGGCAGTCTGAATGCCACCCTGGTTATTGCTCAGAAGTGCCTGCCCCAAGTCGTACGCAGCTTGGAAGACATTGCCGGTCGTGGGGTTTCCGTTCGAGTCTTTCAGATCGAAGATCTGCTGGGCTGTCATTCGCGGCACGATTTCATTGCCGTCACTGTCGCGAATCGTGGCCGTGTTTGCCTGCGCGGTGTTTTGGACCACACCTGAAGTGGTCGTCCAGTTGTAGCTGTAAGGTGCGGTTGAAGAGTTGTCGCCGCCAAAGATATAGCGTCCGCCGATAGAGGTATTCGCCAGCGCGACGAGTTGCTGAAGCGTCTGCTGAACTTGTTGTCCGAGAACCGCGCGTGAGGATGCATCGGTTGTGCTGCCTGCACCCCTTGCTCCTGTTGAGACGAGCTGGTCCAGGAGAGTGGCGGCGTTCTGCAGGGCGCCGTCCGCACTTTGAGCTTCCGTTTGAGCAGTATCCAAATTGGTTTGGACCTGCTTGACCTGCGCCATCTCGCTCTGATACGCAACGATAGGTGCAATGGCGGAGGGATCGTCGGAGGCTTGATTGACGCGGACACCGGACGAGATTTCTTTATTTATTTGTGAAATCCTAGTCTCGATTCGCGAGACATCCGCGAGAAAGTTTCCGTTGAAAGCGTCTATGCCTGCGATCATTTAGCGTTTTGTAACCTCTACTGAACGGACTGCAAAGCTGTAAACAGCGATTGAATTGTTTCTTTGATTGTCGTGAGCGCTTGAGCGGATGCCTGATAAGCCTGCTGATACTGCATGAGATCCGCGGCTTGATCATTTAACGAAACACCGGAGCTTTGTGCGCGCGTGTTCTGCGCCTGCGTCAAAACCTGAGTCTGGGTGGTTTGTGTTTGAGAAGCGTTCGACGCTAGAGTTCCTATGTCGGACGCAACCGAGCTATAGAAATCGCTGTAACTGCTGCCCTGCAGCAAGTCTGCAGGATCGGACGAATTCTGGAGTTGTGCCAGTTTATCTGCCACACCGTTAGCCACACTCGGCGGTCCGGGATCGACAGCCGCGAGTTGGGAAGCCGTTATTCCCGAGGTAAGCGAGAGCGTTCCTGCAATCGCCGTGGGGGAAGCTGCATCGTAGGTGAACAACGGTGCTCCCGCCGCACCCGAACTTGTCTGGCCACTCGTGAGCAGGCCGTTCACTCTGTCCGCAATCGTCTGGGCGAGCTCGTTCAGACTGCCCTGCTGACCGGTATTACCGACAATCGAAGGCAAGACGTTGTTCGTAAAATCTAGGAGCCCGCCGAGCTGGCCGCTGGAGACTCGGTCGGTAACGTCCTGGCCGGATGCTGTCAGAATCTGCTGATCCGGCGATGCATTCGAGGTGCTGCCCACCGGGTTTGCGGCAGTGGCGCTCAAAGCGGACGCAGTCTGTCCAATGACCAACGGAACCTGGCCGCCCATGAGGACCGATACGGTGCCATCGTTCTGAACCTGGGCCGAGATGTCGGCCAGATTTGAAAGTTGTTCCAGATTGTTATAGAGCTGAGCGCTCAAGCCGGCATCATCGCTGCCGCCGCTTCGAATTTGTCCGTTGATGGATGCGATTTGTGTCGAGAGCGCGTTGATCTGAGCTACCGTGCTTTTTGTTGTTTCCTGTGCTTGTGTCCGCATCGTTCCGATGCTCGCCGAGGCACTGTTAAAAGCCTGCGCGAGACCACGGGCCGCAGTAATGACCTGTCCCTGCGCTGTCGCGCTTCCCGGCGCATTGCTCCAAGCCGAAAACGCTGAATACAGCCCACTGAGCGCTCCGGGTATACCGCTAGTGCCGGATACATCGAAGACGGACTGCAAAGCCTGTAAGTTCGACGACTGCTGCGTCGCCATTCCAACTTGCTGGTTGGCTGCCCACACGTTTTTTTCGGCAAACATGTTCCTGGCGCTTTGAACAGCGCCGGCTTCCACTCCTCCCACCAGGCCATTCGCAAGGTCAAAGGGCGAAGCGTTGAGCTGAAGCGTCTGCGTGACGTAGCCGGGTGTGGAGGCATTCGTGACGTTATTCTGAACGACCCCGATGGCTTTTTCGAGGACGTCCAGCGCATTGCTTGCGGTGCCGAACGCAGCGAATAGAGAAGACATCGGACTAGGCCTCCATCACCAAAGAGAGACCTGTAACCAGCCTCTCCGGCGCGCCTTCAGGCGTATATCCGGCGTCACACACCTGGTTCGACAGAATGCTTCCGATATAGGAGGTTGCCGCCGATTCGAGTAGCCGCATAGCTGTTTCGGATTGGGTAGCTATATCGCGGAGGAGCGATCGAATACGGTCACGGTCATCCGGCAAGCTGCTGCTTTCTTGAACCGCCAGCAGCAACTCCGCGCCTTGTTCGAGGTGCCCGGAACAGCTTGCGGGGGCCAGATCCGATCTCAGCAGCTCGTCTATCGCGCGACTCACACAAAGACAGGCGGCTCCGAGCGTTTCGTATGTCTCTTCAGTAGTCATCTCAGTCATGACCCGAGATGGCCAAGGATCGCTTTACTCACATTTTGAGAGTCGACCTGATATGTGCCGGCTCGAAACTGAGCGGCAATGCTCGAGATCCGGGACTGGCGATCGGCAGAGTGGAGGTTTTTGGCCAGGGCGATGAGATTGCTCGCGCCAGACAGTTTCACGACATCGGACGAGGCGTCATCTCCGACGCCGGACGCCGCCCGCCCATCGGCCGCGCCAACCTGGCGCAGCGATGACGACGAAGTTCCTCCAACGGAAACCGCGTTCTGATTATCGACTCGCATCGACATAATTCTTTAATCCTCTTGAACTGTTCTCGCCGGTGGCCGAATCCCGGCAAATCTCATGGACTTTAATCATGAGCTTTACTTCGCCCTGACCCACCCGCAAAGCGGAAGCGATTTCTGAAACGGAATCGCCCCGGCGGTGCAGACGTAGGACTTGACCCCGCCGATTCAGGTTCAGGCTTTCGGCTTGTGAAATCCATTCCGAATGATCCGTTCTGCTTTGCTCGACGTTTTGAATACGATTTTCCAGGCTGGCGATTTGTTCGGCGATAGCGCCGGTTCTCTCCGCCAAATCTTGCCCTGTAACCGACTTTAGACTCAAAGCGGAAAGCTCTGCTCGCAATCGCAGGTGCATCCAAACGGATGCCGCGAAGATTGCAAATAGAACGGAGAACAGGGATGTGGCGAGCCAAGCCGACATGCTAGTAGAGCCCTCGTTCGGTGGGCCACTTATGCTCCATCAACGATCGGAGCCGCAAAATGCCTTGCGCCCGGAGCTGTGAAATGCGAGTGGTGTGAAGATCCATGATTGAGGCGATCTCGCGCAGGTTTAATTCTTCTTTGTAGTAGAGACTAAGAACGGTTCGTTCGTTCTCGGGCATCTTTTTCATGCCGCTGGTTATGACCCGCTCGAGCTCGGAGCGTTCAAGCAGGCGGGCGGGCGTGGAGGCTTCGTCGTCGGTAACAAACTGGAGCAGATCGACCTCCTCCCCGTCGACAATTTGCAAGCTGCCGAGCGAAACACCGCGAAGCTCAAGCATCCATTGCTGATATTCGGCTAACGAAATGTTCAGCTCGGCCGCGATGTCGTCTTCCCCAGGCGTGGCTTTTAGTTTTTTTTCGGCGTTGCTAATTGCTTGCTGAACCAGCTTCAGCCGCTTACGCTTATGGCTCGGAATGCCATCCAGTCCTCGGATGCTGTCGAGGATTGCGCCGCGAATTTTGTATTCGGCGTATGTTCTAAGTGTCGTGTTGCGGTTCGGATCGAAGTTGTCGACGGCAGCTACCAGGCCAACTACGCCTGCTGAAATGAGGTCGTCCAGCTCAACGTTCGGAGGCAGCTTCTCGTGAATACGCATGGCGATCCAGTTGACCTGGGGCAAGTGCTCGAGGATCAATTCCTCTCTCTCTTCAGGCGATCTTTCGACAGTTGCGTAAGCGTACATAAAGGGTTCTTTGACGACGGTTCTAGGCAGCTACGGAGACGGCTCGCGAGCGCGGGAGCAGGTGCTCGGCGAGCTTCGGTTTTACGGCTTCTTCGATGTCTTCCGGCACTTGCTGCCCGGATGAAAGAAAAGATAGAGGCAGGCCGGAGCGGATAGCGTACTCGACAACCGGAGCGGGACCTTCTATAGCGTCCGTGTGAGTGAGCAGAAGCTTCGAGGGGTTGAACTTGGCGAATCGTTTCCAGGTTTCCTGAGCAGCGGGGAGGCTGAGGTGCGCGGGCATGACAAGCTGCACTTCGACCGGAAGCTCACGTGCGGCGCGGGCCAGCGCTTCGGCTTCCTGTTCCTCGGCCTTGGCGAAACCGGGTGTGTCGATCAGCGTCAGCCCCTTACTGTTGAGAGTTGAATCAAGCTGAGAAACACCTTGCAGCGGCTTGAAATCGATGCCGCCGATGCGTGCATAAGCGCTTAATTGATCCCATCCTCCGATGCGTAAGTTATCAAGCGAGACCAGATGAAGCGGGCGTCGTTTCTTAAGTCCATATTGCAGCCCTAACTTAACGAGCGAACTTGTCTTGCCTGCGCCCGGCGGTCCGACGAACATCACGGCAACGGAGCTTTGGCCCTCTTGTCCGAGGGACGGGGCAACGCTGAACCGGCTGCGGAGTTCCTCGTCGAGAACGGCGTCCAGCAAATCGCGCGCAAATAGATCGCGGTGGTCTCTGAGTATCCGGTGCGCGCCGTCGGCATGAGGACGAGCGCGCAACGCAACTGCTTCCGTGAGTTCCTGGGCCAGATCGACCGAAAAGCCGACACTCGTCAAGCGGTCGAAGATGGTTGAGAACTCAGGCGCAAGCGACGGGTTGCCCCGGGCCATGCTGGAAAGATTCATCGATTGCCTAAAAGAACCGATTTGGTGACGCAACTCAGCCAGTTCGCGCAAAATAACGTCGGAGTTCAACACCGGAGCGTGGGATGCCGCAGACTTCGTTCCTGACGAGATGGACGGAGCTTCTGCGGTTTGCTGGGTAAAGCCGAACACTACTTCGTAGGAGCCGAGATCTTTCAGTTCGCGATCGGTCTGTTTGGAGCTGATCAGCATCGTATCCGGACCGAGCTCCACTCGGGCTTTCTCGATCGCTTGCCCAACCGAATCGGCAAAGTATGACTTGATTCTCATCAGATGACCCCAAGTGACAAAATCTTGACGCCGGGCGGAACCTCGTTGTGAGACAGCGGAAAAACATTGGGCAGGGATGTCTCGAGCATTTGCCGGAGGAAGTATCGCGCGCCGGACGCCGTCACAATCACTGTTGGCACTTCACGCTTCTCTAACTTACGTTCGATTCGCGTCACAATCTCTCGAACAAGTTGCGGGGAGAGTACGAGAATGCTGTTCTGTTCGGTATGTTGGACCGCCGATTCTATCTGGTGCTCTACCGAAGGATCGAGGAAGTGCGCGGGCAGTTCGCCCTTTTGGTTCAAGTAAGGCTTCGAGACTGTGCGTCTGATCGACTGGCGGGTAAATTCGGTCAGCAGAACAGAATTTTTGCTGGTGAGCGCGGCTTCACCGAGCGCTTCGAGAATGGATACGCCGTCGCGTATGGAGACTCGTTCCCGAAGAAGGTTTTGCAGAACTTTCTGCACGGCTGAAAGGGAGAGCACTTTAGGAACAAGATCTTCGAGCAGTTTGGCATGATCCTGGCCGACCCGGTCGCAGAAGGCCTTGGCATCCTGCCGTGAAAACAGCTCGCTCGTGTATCTTTTGACGAGTTCGGAAAGGTGAGTGCCGATAACGTTGACCGAGTCGACGATCGTGTAACCGGAGCTGCGAGCCGTGTCGATCTTGTCTGCTGGAATCCAGAGTGCCGGGAGGCCGAAGGCGGGCTCGCGCGTCTGCTGCCCGGCAAAGTTCTGCTGCGCCTTGGCGGTGGGCACGGCAAGTTCGTTTCCGGAAAGCAGCTCGTACCGGCCGATCTCGGTGCCTTTCAGCATGACTACGTACTCGCGGGAGCGCAACGACAGATTGTCTGTTACGCGAACAGGCGGAAGCAGGAATCCTAAATTTGTGACAAACTGGCGGCGTATACCGGCAATTCGCTTCAGCAGCGGCGAGCTCTTTCCGCCCGCTACGAGCGAAGCTAAACCGAGTCCCACTTCGATAGCAATTGGCTCAACTCGCAACAGCGATTCCAGCTCTTCTTTGGGAGTAGCTTGAGGTGCGGCGATCTCTTTGCCGGCAGCGCTGTCGATCTTCTTTCGCTTCATCCAGGCTGCTGTTCCGAGGCCTCCCCCGAGCAGCAGAAACGGGATGGTCGGTAAACCGGGAAACGCGGCGAGGACCAGCAAAACGCCGCTAGATAACAACAGCGGTTCCGGTTTACCGAACAGCTGCTTCTGGAACTCCTCGCTGACTCGTACTTCGGAAGTGGCGCGCGTGACGATCAATCCGCCGGAGACCGAGATCATCAAGGCGGGGATGACGGTTACAAGTCCGTCGCCAATCGTGAGCACTGTATAGGTTTGGAGCGCGCGGCGCAGATCCATTCCGTGTTGAAGAACGCCGATCAGAAAGCCTGCGATGATGTTTATGCTCGTGATGAGAATGCTGGCGATGGCGTCCCGCTGAGTGAAACGGGACGCTCCGTCCATAGCCCCATAGAATTCTGCTTCGGCGGAAAGCTGTTTGCGGCGCTGCCTAGCTTCCGCTTCGTCGATCAAACCGGCGTTCATCTCGGCATCGATGGACATTTGCTTGCCGGGGAGAGCGTCCAATGTAAAGCGGGCGGAGACTTCGGAGATGCGCACAGCTCCATGGTTGATGACGACGTATTGGATAGATATCAGGATGAGAAAGATCACGCAGCCGATCACGTAGTTGCCGCCCACGACAAAATTTCCAAAGGCTTCGATGACCGAGCCGGCGGCGGCTGTGCCTCCGTTGCCGTTCAGCAAAATCAATCTGGCCGAGCTTACGTTCAAGGCGAGCCGGAAGAGAGTCAACAACAGCAGCGTTGTTGGGAAGACGCTGAAATCGACCGGCTTGATGATGTACATGGCGACCATCATCACGACGACCGACATCGCCATATCCACGACGATCAATACGTCTAAAATCAGTGCGGGCATGGGCGTGATCAGCGCGAGCACGATGGCGAGAACGGCGATCGGCACGCCGATCTCACCGGCTTTGGGCAGAGGCAACGAGCCGAGTCCTTTACGGGCTCGAGGCGTCGCGATGGATTGAGCTTGCGCTGACATCAGCTGTTTATGACTCCAGGCATAGACTAAGCGGCCATTGTTCGGCCCATTACTCGATAGACATAAGCGAGAATTTCCGCGATCGCTTTATAGAATTCCGGCGAAATGGCGCGGCCCACATGGACGGCGGCGTGCAGTGCGCGAGCAAGCGGCGGATTTTCGATGATGGGGATCTGGTTCTGAACCGCGATCTGGCGGATGCGCAACGCAACCCAATTTTTGCCCTTGGCGACCACCATGGGAGATGCCATGGTGTCCATCTCGTAGCGAATCGCGACAGCATAGTGAGTCGGATTGACGATGACCGCAGTAGCCTTCGCGACATCCTGCATCATTCGCTTACGCAGAAAGTCGCGGCGCAGGCGGCGGATACGCGCCTTCATCTGCGGGTCGCCTTCCGTCCGCTTATTTTCTTCCTTTAACTCTGCTTTCGACATTCGAAGCTGGGACATGTACCTTCGCTGCTGCCGGAAAAGATCGACAGCGCCGAAGACGACAAAGAGTGCCGCGGCTTTCCAGAGCAAAGATTGGATAGAACTTCCTACCTGCGAAGCCGATTGAGGAATCGGTTCAAGAGGAAGCTGCAACATAGCCGTCCCGTTCTCCTGGATTAGTGAGTTGATAACGCTCGCCAGGGCAGCAATCAGGAGAACCGCTTCGACAACCGATTTCAGGTTCTGCGCCGGGAGTTCTTTCAGCTTCGCCATGGGGCTTAAACGTCCGAAGCTTGGCATCAGGCGCTGGACGCTGAAACCAAGCTTGCTTATGGCCAGATGAGTGGCTAGCGTAACGGTCAGGAGTGTCGCCGCGAGGAGAGGGAGCGGCGAAAAGTTTTCGAGTAGAGCTCCTCTCAAGATTTGGGGCCATTCGGAAGCGCCGATTTCGGAACTCATTGCACGATCCAAGAGGCGGGGCAGGGAATGAGCCATGGAACTCTGCCAGACGGATACAACGCTGCCGATGAAAATGGTGGCGACCACAAATTGAATAGCTGTCACGAAGGCATGCGATACCAGGAATTGACCCTTCTCGCGCGCTTTGCGAATCCGTTGCGGACTCGGTTTTTCTGTGTTCTCGCCCTTTGACGCCATGAGGACTCAATGAAGAAAAGTGTGCCGGATGCTGCCGAGAATCTGCTCGGCATAGGCGCTGTAAAGATGCGGCGTAACGGAAAGGATCGAAGCAAGCGCCAGCAAAGTCAGCAGAAGCTTGATAGGCGCGGCGTGAGTTCCCAGATGTAGCTGCGCGCTGATGCGGCCAAGCAGCGCGAGCGCGATCTCGACCATCAAAAGTAGCCCGATGATGGGGAGCGCTAAGCGCAATCCGACAGAGAAGATGCCCGCACTGACTCGGACCACCTCCATCGCAAGACTATGGGTAAGAGCGAACGTGCCCGGCGGGTACTTTTCGAGGCTGTCGGCGAATACCTGGATGAGGAATCGATGAATTCCCGCCGTGAAGAAGAACAATCCGGCAAGCAGCTGCGCAAATACGGCGAGCACGTCTGAATCGGCTTGCGTGGTCGGATCGACGACCGAGGCGTAACCGTAGCCCGCCTGCAAAGCCAAGCTCTGCGCGCCGACCGAGAACGCTTCCGCGATGAAGCTAACCATCAATCCCATGGCTGCGCCGAGCGCCGCATCGGAAACAACGAACCTCAAGGTGGATGTCAGCGTCAGACCAGTGACGTCGAGCGTGGGCCAGCGTGAATAAAGCGCGATCGTGCATCCGAGCGCAAGAACAACGCGGGCCATGCCGGGTCCCGCGTCCTTGACCGGCATCGGAATGAACACGAAAACCCCGATCATGCGGGCGAGAACCAGCAGGAAAGCAAAAAGAGTGGAGGCAGGAACATTTAACCTAGCGTGCATAGCGGGCCAGGTCTCCGAAAATAGCCAGAGCGTAATCGGTGGCGTGCTTCAACATCCACGGGAGCAGCAGCAGGAATCCCACCAGGCAGGCTGCCAGGCGGGGAATCGTGCTGAAGATCTGGTCCTGCATGGAGGTGGCAATCTGAACCAGATTGATTACGATGCTCAAGGCGAACGCAATCGCGAGCAGTGGCGCGCAGATCCAGAACGCCGACATGAGGGCTTGCTCGACGACATGAACCACCAGCTGAGGCGTCATACGCTGGGTGCCATCACTGTCCGAGAAAGCTCTTCATCAAGGAGCCGATGACCAGATTCCATCCGTCGACTAACACGAACAGAAGAATTTTAAAAGGCGCCGAAATCATGGCCGGCGGAAGCTGCATCATGCCGACCGACAAGGTTACGGAAGCAACTGCCACATCGATCATGAGAAACGGCAGAAACAGCACAGCGCCTATCTGAAAACCGGCTTTTAGCTCCGAAAGAATGTAAGCGGGAATGAGCACCTTCAGGCTAATGTCGGCATGATTGTGCGGCTGCGGCTCCTTTGAGATCCCTACAAAGAGCGCGATGTCGCGTTCCCGCGCAAACTTGACCAGGAAGCCGCGAAGGGGAACAGAACCCTGATCGAACGCCTGCTCTGTGGTGATTTCCCCTTTTTCAAGCGGCTGCCACGCTTTGGTGTAGATCTCGGAGAACATGGGCTGCACTATCAGGAGCGACAGAAACAGCGATAAGCCGATCAGCACCTGGTTAGAAGGCGCAGTTTGTGTGCCCAGAGCCTGACGCAAGAAATGCAGCACAACCGTGATTCGCAGAAACGGTGTGATGCACATGATCATCGCCGGTAGCAGCGTAAGGAGCGTTAAACCGAGCGCAATCTGCAGGGGCATGCTCAAAGCCGGTCCGCCTTTCCCTGCCGTCGTCGAGATTCCCATCGAACCGAACCCTTCGTTGGCTGCAGTAGCGGCGAATGCGCTGCCCGTCCAAATGCAGAGCATGAGTAACCACCGCCGAAGCATCAGCTCACCTCTCTCACGGCAGCGGCGTCTCCGGGACCTGCCAGATTGGCGACCACGTTCAGCCCGGAGGGAGATACGCCAACGACAAAAATGTCTTCGCGGATAGTTACAAGATGCAGAGAGTGGTGCGGAGTAAGAGAAAGCCGTTCGATGACCTGCATTTGCCTGGCGCGGTTCGCGGAGCGCGGCATGCCAATGGGAAACTGAGCCACTCCTTTTTTTCTCAGCAAAAACAGAGTGCCGGCCAGGAGGGCAAGCACCAGGAGTATGGCTAATGTTTGTTGAAACATACGCGTGAGCCCACAGCTCGAAGGACTCGTCAATATAGAGGGTCACCGAACTGCGGGATTAATCTCAGCGCTGAGGAGTATTCTCTCGGAAAATGCTGACTGGGCTAGCCACTATCCGGTTCAAAACGCTCTAGTGAATCAACTGCAGCAGATCCTGATTCATCTGGTCGGCGGTTGTAATTACCTTGGAAGCCGCTTGATAGGCACTCTGATAAACGATCAGATTCGTGAACTGAGTCGCCATGTCCACGTTTGAGCCCTCTACAGCGCCCCCTTCGATCTGCCCACGGCCGCCGGATTGCGGCATGCCAACGGCGGGCGTTGCCGTCTGGCTTGTAGCCGTAAAGTTGTTGTTTCCCACGTTACGAAGTGAGTCCGGATTTTGAATCGAGGCTAAAGCTAGTTGCGCTTCGACCTTCTGCTGGCCATTGGAGAACGTCGCAATTACTTGACCGCCTGTCTGAATCCCGAGCGAGGTTAGCTGGGAAGCCTGTAGACCATCCTGGGAGGAAGATCCCGTATAGGCTTGGGCGTATTGGGTGATGGTCGCCGCACCAGTTTTGTCGAACATCGACCAGTTCATGTTCAGATTGGCCGCGCCGTCTACCAACTTGGTAAGCGACAGAGTGACTGGCGCAGTGCCGTTAGCGGTGCTCATGTTGCCGCTAGAGTCGAACGAAATCGTGCCGGGGGCCGCCAAAATGGATTGCTGTGAACCGGCCGTACCTCCGGTAACGTCGCTACCCGGAATTGTGACGTCATAGCTCCACTGGTTGGCCGCAGTCTTGGTGAAGTTAAAAGTGAGCGTATGATTGTTGCCTAAGCTATCGACCACCTGAACCGGTACCTGATAGTTTCCGTCAGCCGCGCCAGTTGTAACCGCCGAGTTCAGGTTTGCGTTGACGGAAAGAGCGGCAGTCGCTTTCGGCGGAAGCACCGCGCCCGTGGGAAGAACAATGTCAGTAGGCGCACCTGTAGTCGTCAGACCGGAAGAAGTAGTCGTCCAGCCCTGAACTGTTTCACCGGTTTCTGTTTTGAGAGTGCCGCTGGAATCCACTGTGAAATTGCCGTCTCGGGTGAACATTTGCTGATTGGATGGGCTGTTCACGACAAAGAAGCCGTCTCCCTGGATAGCCGCCGCGTAAGGCGATGTGCTTGTCTGAATCGCGCCCTGGCTGAAGCTGGTGTTGCTGATTGGAACGCCGACGCCGAGTCCGACTTCGAAAGATGAGTTCGCACCCAAAGACTCGCCGAACAAATCTTTAAAGTCGACCGCGCTGCCCTTAAAGCCCGCAGTGTTGAGGTTTGCCAGGTTATTACCTGTCGTGTTGATCGCTTCCGATTGAGCCTGAAGCGCTGAAAGTGCAATGGAGAATGTACTAGACATTTTTAATCCTCTTATCTATTCGCGAACTACTGGGAAACGCCGGAGCCCGAATCAGTGCCGTTCGTGGTCGCTGCGCTCGAAGCCGTCGAACTGGAGTTGACAGATCCGTCGTACTTCTGGCTGATTGCATCGAGGTCAGTTCGCATGGCAACGTTCTGCTCGAGATCGCTGAACTGGGCAAGCTGGGTGACGAACGTCGTTCCATCCATGGGACTCGCGGGATTCTGATTCTTGAGTTGAGCTACTAACAGGGTGAGGAAGGTGGATTGAGTTGCTAGCGAGTCGGTTCCCGAGGTCGCGGAACTTGATGTCGTAGTTCCTGATCCCGTCGATCCTGAGGTGCCGATAATGGAGCTAATGGGGCTGGTTATGGATGCCATTTCTGTTTATCCTTTTCTGAAAAATGGGACCGGATGAGCTTCTAACTCCTCGATCCAGTCGGGTTGTTGTTGATTTCCTTTGTTGCCTCGGCGCCCGTCGAAGCTTTGTTCGCCTTGCGCGCCAGTGTCATTCTTTTGTGAGCTGCCTTCTCGCGAGCTATTTGGCTCCGGGCGGTTTTCGGGCCTCGGCGTCCAGCTTTCCGATCGAAAATGGTCAGACGATAATCGGGCGGTGAGTTCGGGCGCGTGCTCCTGAAGCGCTCGCGTCAGGGTTGGGTCGCCGGAGCGAACCGTAACCGAAAGCGCGCCGTTACGCTCGAACAGGCGAACGTCGACTTTGGCGTTATTGTCGCCGGCAATTTGTACGTGCGCTCCGCGGACGGGCTCAGTTCTTAAATTTTCGAGCTCACTTTGGAAATCCGCCGCGTTGGCCGGCTTCGCTTCAGGCGCGGAAGATTCAGTGGAGGCGCCGTCATGACGCTGTGCAGGGGTGTCGATTACCGGAGCGGCCGCTCCAATCGCTTCGGGAGCGTTGTGCGCCGGCTTTTCGGCAAATCCGATTGCGCTCCCAAGCTCCTGAAGGCTGCTGACTGTTTTCGGCGAAGCAGCACTCTTTGGAGCCGCAATGTCACCCGTAATGAACTCTTCTGAGGTTGATCGATCTTCCGTCCCGGTGCGGATCTGCATCGCAATCGCGAGATCGCCCGTGACCGCAGCACTTTCTTTCTGTCCGGGTTGGCCGGCGTGTGCCGTTTCCGCTATCTGCGACGCCCCCGGCTGCTGGGTAGTTGCCGCATTCTCAGTCAGGGTGCATGTATCTTCAGATGCGGTCTGTGAATACACACCTGAAGTTTGAACGAGCTGATTCAGAGGGTTCGAATTCTGTGAGCCTAACGCTTGATCCCGTGTTGCCGGCTCTCTCGAAGATCGGGTCCGATCGGCTGGACCACTCTTTACTTGTCGTTGTTGCCCCGCTCTTCTCAGATCAGCGGATTCGAGAGCATTTTTGGCGGTTGCGTCTTCGACCTGGGTGCCTCCAATCGGAGTCTGTATCAGCCCCGCGCCTAGGGCGGAAACTTGTGGTTTGGTCGTGGGAGCGGAGGGTATTTTCTGAGAGGACGATTCGGCAGACTGAGCGTCGTATGTAGTGTTGGATTTGCTCTGCTCGCGCACGCCAAGGCCAATCCTATTGCGAGGATCTCCCTCCGGCTCGGATGAATGAGCCGCGAGCTCGCTTTGAAAACTGGAAGACTGTTGTTGCCGGGCTGTAAACGATGACCGCGAATCAAAGTAAGAGCTTTGCGTGCCGGAACCCAATCGCAACGTAGTCACGACGAGCCATCATGCACGGCACGGGCCAGTCGAAATTTCGCTGTTTTAAGCTTTTATGAGCGCTGAATGTATGCGCGGGTAGTCAAAAAGCGGACTGCGGCGTCAAACCTCCGTCGAGATCTCGACGCTTCCGCAGTCGATCATCGACACTCGACAACTAGCTATACATGCATATCGCAAGAAAAACGTCGAAATAGAGTTGAATTACGTGTTGGCAGCCTGCTTGCTTAAACCTGGTCAGCATGGACCCTCTTACAGCGGCTGCAGCGAGCGGACTCCAAGCGAGCATGGATTCCTTCGACATGCTCGCCAACAATCTCGCCAATGGCTCTACCAACGGATTCAAAGCGGACCGCGAATTCTATAGCACTTACCTCGCCCCGGAAGCAGTGGATCGATTCAATCCAAGTGTGGGCGATGGACCGCTGGTACAACGCCAGTGGACAGACTTCGCCCAAGGCACTCTTGTTCCCACCGGAAACTCAACCGACTTGGCCTTATCGGGCACCGGATTCTTTTCAGTGAACGGACCGAACGGCACTCTCTACACGCGCAACGGAGGGTTCCACATCTCCGGGCAAGGTGTTCTCGTGAGTGCCGAAGGCTATCCGATCCGTACGGTGGGGGGTCAGACAGTGCAGACTCAATCCGTGAGTCCCTTGCAGGTCGGGGCCGATGGACAGGTGCTCCAGGACGGCAACACGCTCGGTCAGTTGGAGCTCACTACCTTTAAAGATCAGAGCCAGCTATCACGCAGCGCCGGCACCTACTTTCAGAATGCTGACACACAGGCGAATCCTCCCTCTGCGGCGACCACGCTAGAGGTCGTGCAAGGGAAAACCGAAACGTCAAATGCAACGCCGGCCGAATCCGCAGCGCGCATGATTTCGCTGATGCGTCACTTCGAGATGCTTCAGCGTGCCGTGAAGATCGGAGCCGATATGAACAAGCAGGCGATCGAAGAAGTGGCTCGGGTCGGGTCCTAACAAATCGTACACAGAATTCACACATAAGAGATCGGAAGAAAATGATACGAGCTTTATACAGCGCCGCCAGCGGCATGACCGCCCAGCAACTTAACGTCGACAACATTGCAAATAATCTGGCAAACGCCAACACTGCGGGGTACAAGATGCGCCGCGCCCAATTCGAAGATCTGATGTATCAGAGTATGATTCAGCCGGGCGCCGCGGCGGGCCAGCAGACCACAGTTCCCGCGGGCTTGCAGCTAGGTCTCGGAACGCGAGCTGCTTCGAACGAAATCATTTTCACGCAAGGCGCGTTCTCGCAGACGAACAATCCGCTGGACGTCGTCATTCAAGGTAAGGGCTTCTTTCAAATTCGACAGCCTAATGGCGAACTGGCCTATACTCGATCCGGCTCGTTTCAACTTGATCGCAACGGCTCCATGGTCGACGCCAATGGCAACGCACTGGAGCCGCAGATCACGATCCCGGCGAATGCGCAAAGCATCACGATCGCTCAGGATGGCACTGTGAGCTTCACTCTCGCGAACCAGACTGCGTCCCAGAAAGCCGGGCAGATTCAGCTGGCAAATTTTCAAAACCCGGCCGGTCTGAATAGTATTGGTAACACTCTGTTCACAGTAACCGACGCCTCTGGCGATGCTCAGATAGGAGCTCCAGGCGGAGCCGAAGGCCTTGGCTCGCTGATGCAGGGCTACACCGAACAATCGAACGTCGACGTTGTTCAAGAGTTCGTCAATCTCATTCAAAGCCAGCGGGCTTACGAAGCCAACTCGCGTGTGGTCAAGGCTGCGGATGAAATGTACCAGCAGGTCAACCAAGTAACGCAATGATTTTCGCGATCCTGCTTGCAGTCGTCCAGCCTATTACCTGTCACGCGATCAAGGCCGAGTGGATCCTGGGACGTGATTTGGCCGCGGCGGTTCCTGCTCTGGCTGGTTTGCCGCCCGCTGCGCAGATCGGATTATCGCCGTTGCCTGGCCAGCATCGTGTGTTTGGCGCATCCGAACTGAAGCGCATCGCTCTTAGCAATCACATCGAAGAAAAAATCCCGGAGGAAGCGTGCTTCGGATGGCAAACCGCGGTTCCCGATCGCAAGGAGATCATATCCGCCATAGAGACGACGCTTACCGGCCGTAATCCGCATATCGAAATCGTTGAGCAGAGTCTCATACCGGCCCCGGCGGGCGAAATTGTCTTTCCTCTCACGGGCTTGACCGGTAACTCTGATAAGCCCGTAATCTGGCGGGGCTTTGTCCGGTACGGCGACAAGCACCAATTTCCAATCTGGGCCCGCGTGCTCGTCACTGTAAAGGAATCGCACCTAGTGGCTACCACAGATCTGCACGGCGGCGACCTGCTTCGTACGCGATCAGTTCAAAACCGAGCTCTACGAAGGGCCGATTCGACGTGAGAAGCTCGTCTCCAATCCTGCGCAAGCCGAGGGCATGCTCCTGCGGCGTCCTGTCGCAAACGGGTCGTCTCTGACCGATGACATGCTCGATTCCCCTCCGGCGGTTCAACGCGGCGAAGTGGTTAACGCCATTGTGCAAACGGGAGCGGCGCGTCTCGAAGTGCAGGCTGTTGCCGAAAACGACGGACGTCTCGGGCAAATCATCTCCGTTCGCAATCCAAGAAGCGGCCGCTCCTTTCACGCAAGGGTGGAAGAGAAGGGCACGGTTGTTGTTGTCCCCGGTGGACAGTTCGGGCTTGTGGTGGAAACCAAGAAATCATGATGCGTCCGCTTGTTCTGTTGCTTCCGTTGCTGTCAATGACTCTGTTGAGCGCCCCGAAACCGGATAAGAAGAAGCAACAACAGGCTCAGGAATCCGCGCTCGATCTGTACATAGCGGACGCTCATCGCCGGGCGGCTACCGCGGTCTCAGAAAGCCCCGGTTCTCTCTGGTCCTCGCCGGCAACTCTTGCCGACATGGCTGCCGATGTGCGTGCTCGAAGCGTGGACGACATGGTGACCATCGTCGTCAATGAGCAGGCCTCCGCCGTCACTACAGGCGCGACTAAGACCGCTCGCACCTCCAGTGCGAATGCATCGATCGGTTCCCTGATGGGGCAATTGTCTGCCACTGGCCGTCTTGCTAACGCTCTAAAGATGAACTCGGCGACATCGCTCGATGGATCCGGCACGACTTCACGTCAAACCACATTGACCGCGACACTCAGCGCCAGAGTTGTCGACGTCCTGCCGAACGGTTATCTGGTCATCGAAGGATCGAAAACACTGCTAGTCAACTCCGAAAACCAGTCGATCGTGGTTCGTGGCGTTGTCCGTCCCGCTGATCTTTCGAACGCAAACAGTGTTCAATCGGGCAGCATTGCGCAACTCGAGTTGAAGATCAACGGCAAGGGCGTGGTGAACGATGCGATTCGCCGGCCGAATTTCCTTTACCGCCTTCTTCTTGGCATTCTCCCTTTCTGACACCGAAATGATGCATCGCTCCGTGTTGCTTTGGCTGGTTCTTGCGGTATCCGTCTTCGGCGCGGCCGAGGACCGCGGTGTTCGCTTGAAAGATCTGGTCACTATTGAGGGAGTCCGTACAAATCAGCTGGTAGGCTACGGCCTGGTTGTTGGCCTGAACGGAACCGGTGATCGCCAGCAGACTTTGTTTTCCGCCCAAAGTTTGACCAATCTTCTTCAACGCATGGGTGTGAGCGTATCCCCGACGCAAATCACCGTGAAAAATACGGCGTCTGTCATCGTGACGGCAACGTTGCCCGCCTACGCGCAGCCCGGCACCAACATTGACGCGACCGTCGCGGCCATCGGCGACGCATCAAACCTGCAAGGTGGACTGCTGGTTCTCACAACGCTTCGTGGCGTGAACGGTCAAGTGTTTGCGACCGTACAAGGCCCCGTGATTACCGGCGGATTCATCGCGGGAAGGTCGTCTTCCAATTCTCAGACAGTGAATCACCCAACCGTCGGACGCATTCCGAATGGCGTATCCGTCGAGCGAATCGCTCCCTCCGTCCCTCTCGGGAACACCGTGAAGCTCCAGCTCAAACAAGCCGACTTTACAACGGCCGCCAGAATTTCAGAAGCCGTCAACAGCCGCTTTACGGCAAGCGGCAACGTGGCTCACGCGGATAACTCCAGTCTGGTAACGGTGAATCTACCTTCGCAGTTCGCAAACCGTCCGATCGAGTTCATTGCGGAACTCGAAAAGCTTAGTGTGGAGCCGGATCGCGTTGCCCGCGTCGTGATCAACGAACGCACCGGCACGGTCATCCTCGGCAGCGACGTACGCATTGCGCCGGTAGCCATCATGCACGGCAACTTGACAGTCCAAATCCAGACCCATCTGCTGGCTGTTCCTACCGGCCCGTTTTCCTCGGCGAACGGCTCCGTGGCGCCGGACACTACGGTAGCCGCCAAAGACGAAAAGTCTCGCAATGTCCTTTTGAAGGAGGGTGCGACGGTAGAAGAGCTCGTTAAATCGCTGGCTGCCATCGGATCCACCACTCGGGATGTCATTGCCATTCTCGAGAGTCTCCGGGCGGCGGGCGCGTTGGATGCCGAATTAGACGTCATTTAAAAATTGCTTATGTCCACCCTCTCGAGCGCTCCGGCGCTCTCCAATCTTCCCGTCGATATCTCGGCGCAAGCCAAGCCGAAGAAAATCCATGAAGCCGCGCAACAATTTGAGTCACTCATGATCGGTGAAATGCTCAAATCGGCCCGCTCGTCCAGTTCCGATGGGTGGCTTGGGAGCGGTGAGAGCACCGGCGACGATTCAGCTATGGATATGGCCGAATCTCAGCTGGCTAATGCGCTGGCCAGCAGCGGCGGCCTCGGACTCGCTTCGACCATCGAACGCGTGATGAATAAAGCAAGCTCTCAGAAAACCGCTGAAACCGCTGCCGAGGATGTTGCGAGCTCCTCGCTGAAGAAACCGTAACCCGCCGTTTCAACTTGTGAGGTCATCTCCGGATTCCACCCCTGTTCCTTGACCTGGTATAAGTGGCCATCGCTCTGAGCGACAATATGCCACCCTTCCAACATGGTGTTGAGCAAGCGCTCGGCTTCACTTAATGGCTCTTCGGATTGCCGGGTATGACCGTCGAGCAATCTGCATTGGATGTAGCTATACAAGCTCTGTAGATTGGCTGCAATTTCGCCGCCCTGCTCATGATTCAGTGAGACCAGCAGTTGAGTTAACAGGGCGAATGCTTTGTTGATCGCGACTGAACGCGCCAGGATGTCACCTGTAACAAGGAACTGTCTCGCCTGCCGAATGCTGTCGATTGCCCCTTCATACAGGGCGACGACCAACCGCAGCGGATTGCCACTATACACGCTGCCCTCGGTATACGCCTGATATGGATCACTAAAGCTCAAGAAAGCCTCCCACAACCTTATCGGATCTGCGCCGCGATTTTATATGGCTTACCGGTAGATATTTTGCTACATCTACGAGGCTTATTCGTCGATACTTTCCTTGAGGGTTCATCGGAAATGTTTTCGATCGTTGGGATCGTTGCGGTAATTGGAGCTATCTTAGGCGGCTATTTGATGGAACATGGAAACCTCCGTGTTCTGATACAACCAGCGGAGTTGATCATCATTGGCGGCGCGGCGATTGGAACATTGCTTATTGCGAATCCGCTTCCGGTCATCATAAGCATTTTCAAAGCGATAATGGGCGTTCTTTCGTCGAATAAATACAGTAAAGTCCGCTATCTTTCGACACTGAAGATGCTGAATGAGATCTTCAAGAAAGGCCGCAAGGGCGGCATCACTGCTCTAGAGAGCGATATCGAGGAGCCTGAGACCAGTGAGCTCTTCAAAGCCTATCCGGAAGTGCTCAAGGACCATCACGTCATACACTTCATCTGCGACACCATTCGGACCGGCATGAGCGGTACAGTTTCGCACTTCGACCTCGATCAGATGATCGAGCTGGATCTCGAAGTTCACCATAAAGAGGTCAGCGTGCCTGTCAACGCGCTCACAACGGTTGCCGATGCGCTTCCCGGCTTGGGAATTGTGGCCGCTGTCCTGGGAGTGGTCATCACGATGGGCTCACTGGGCGGCCCGCCGGAAGAGATTGGAAAGAAAGTAGCCGCCGCTCTCGTCGGCACCTTCCTCGGCATCTTGCTCTGCTACGGCTTCCTTTCCCCGCTGGCGGCCAGCATAACTAAATCGAATGATGCCGAATCGCAGTACTATCATTCCCTGCGAACTGGCCTGATCGCGTTTTTCCGGGGAGCCGCGCCGATTCTGGCCGTCGAATTCTCTCGCCGTTCCATTCCGGCTGCCGTTCGCCCTGCCTTCAAAGAAATGGAAGAGTCTTTCCGCGGCGCGAAAGTGGAATCGATAGCCGCCTGACAGGGTTGAGATCTTGCTTGGGCTCACTGGACTATATTCCAGACCGTGAAACCCTGGCTAACTATATCGCTTCTGACGGCAGCAAGCCTGTACGGAGCGGCTCCTCCCGGAACCGATAAGGCTCCTAAAAGCCGAAAGCTCCGAGTCGGTTAAGCTGAGTTCCCTGGATCTGCAACGAGAATCGCTCAAAAAACAACGTGATTCCCTACGTCAACAGCAGGGAGTTACGGCGACCGTTGCCACCGATTCCGATTTTACGTTTGTCGTCCCGCAGATGGCGGCTGCCCAGATGGATTGTCCGGCGCTCGAAGCCGAGACAATAGAAAGCTTGATAGCATCCGCCTCAAAAAGACAAGCACTGGAGCCGCAACTTCTGAGAGCAGTGATGAGGCAGGAATCCGGATTTAACCCTTGCGCGGTCTCAGTTAAGGGAGCCCAGGGGCTGATGCAGCTTATGCCGTCTACGGCCGCCCAGATGCACGTTGCGGATCCCTTTGACCCGGAGCAGAACGTGCAAGGCGGCGCCGCATTTCTCAAGCAATTACTCAAACGATATAACGGAGATCTGCGCCTGGCGCTGGTCGCTTATAACGCTGGGGCGAGCCGCGCGGATCAGCTACCGGCTTCTCAATATCCACTTGAAACGCAAGGTTATCTAGCGAACATCTTTGCCGAATTAGGCAATCCCGAGGGCAACGCGCCTGCGGAAGACACGAAGCCTGCAAGCGATCCGGCACCCCAGGATTGATCCTCTTTCTTAAAGCAGACACAACGATTGCTGGGGTCTCGACGTCTTAATATGAGAACTAAGCCATGTTGTCACGTTTAAAACAGCGCCGAAAACTCCAGCGGGGTTTCTCGCTGATTGAACTCCTGATCGTTATCGCGATCATCCTGATTATCTTGTCCATCGCCCTTCCGCAAATGAGCAAATCTCGAATGAACGCTCAGGAGATGGCAGCGGTTGCCGAGCTGGGGACCATCAATAAAGCTGAAGTTCAATACTATTCCCAATACAACCAATACGCCACCTCGCTTGCGCAATTAGGGCCTCCGGCCGCGAGTGGCGCGGCGGAGGGCCCCCAAGCGGCCGGCCTGATTCCCGGCAGTCTCGCCAGCGGTGCAAGCGGCGGGTACAACTTCACTGTCACCCAATCCGCGCAGGGTTATTCGATTTCGGCCGTACCGAAAGCGTTCGGCAGCACGGGCAGACGAACCTTTTATTCCGATCAGAGCGGCATCACACGCCAAAACTGGAGCCAGGATCCGGCCAACGGTAACAGCCCAGAGCTGAAATAATCTTCGGTAGTGACCTCGCCGCTTCCGCTCGTCTGTGCTCTTGCGCTTGCTATTTGCGCCGGCTACTCAGCCGCTGCGGAAGTCGAGCCGCCAAGCGGCGCGGAACTGGCCGGTGCGTTGCACGACCTCTCGTTAGACGCCACTCACACTTTTCGTGTTCGCGATCTGCAGCTTGTTCGCGGAGATATCAAGATCTATTTAAACGAAGGTATCCTTTCGTTTTTGACTCCGGTCGACGGTAGAGTCGTAGCGGCTCTGTTCACGACTGAGGGAGCGGAGGCCGGCGATGCGGAAGTGATTCTTCTGCCTCCCCAACGGAGCGAACGAGCGTCTCTCGCCTCCTTCACCAAATCTCCGAACCTTGACGAACACTTCAGCTCCGCCCTCTTTCTCTTCACCGACAACACCGCATCGGAAGTGCTTGGTCAGCTGGATCGCGGGCCTGTGCGCGAGACGTCGGAGGCTGCCGGCGAACTCGGTGGGCGCGCGAACTCAATAGCCCGCAGTATCGTGGCCAAAATCGACCTGCCGCTCGTGCGCGCCTTGCTCGACAGGCATCCGCCCGAACGGGGGTTCTTTTATGGTGTAATTGCCGGACGCAGCTTAGGCGCGTTCAATGTGAGTTACGATCCGTCGCAAGCGGAGTCCGTCACGGTCGGTCGAGTGCCCGAAGCGAGCGACAAATTTCAACTCTGGACCAATTTTCGACCGCGTCACGCGCCGCCGTTCTCACCCCCGAACTCGCGCGTGGTCAGTTATCGCATCGAGGTCACCGTACACCCCGATCTATCCCTCGATGCGTCGGCTAACTTGAGAGTGCAAACAGATCCAGACGACGGGCGCGTTCTTGCCTTGAATTTATCTCCGCGACTAAAAATCTCGTCCGCAGCGATCGACGGCAAGCCCGTTGAGGTGTTCGAGCGAAGCTCCCCCACAGGGACTTTCCTCCTCGTCTCCGATTCGCCATTCTCACCCGGCCAACATCAGGTCAGCATGCACTACACCGGCAACATCATCCGGCGAACCGCGAACGGCGAATACTTCGTCGATGAACGTAATACCTGGTATCCCTCCGTCGATCCCCTGCTTGCCGATTTCGACCTGACGTTTCACTGCCCGGAGCGTCTCCGGCTTGTCTCGACAGGTGAAAAAATCGACGAGAGTGTTGCGGACGGAGTTCGTACCGTGCATCGGCAAACAGTGGCGCCCGCTGCTCTGGCCGGCTTCAACTTAGGCGAATACAATGTCCGGATCGAGCAGCATGATCCTTATTCGATCGAGATAGATTCTCCGAGTTCAGCACTCGCAACCATTGCTGCCGACCCTACTCTGCCGGCGCAAACATCCCAGCTTCTCGAGGAATACACCAAGCACTGGATTCCGCTTCCGATCCGCAGCGTTGTGGTTTCCCCCATTGCCGGCTACTTTGGCCAAGGCTTTCCCGGCTTGATCTATCTCTCAAGCGTGGCTTACATAAAGGAAACGAGCCGGTCCGCTGCACTCCGGAATCCACGCTTCGACGCTTTCTTTTCGGAACTGCTCCTGGCGCACGAGATCGCCCATCAATGGTGGGGCAACGTCGTACGCCAATCCGATTACCGTTCCGCCTGGCTCACTGAAGCCATGGCCAACGACTCTGCCCTCGAGCATATTGCACGAGCAAAAGGGTCTGGTAACCGCGATGAAATCCTCGAGAGCTTCCGCCAGGATCTGATCGCCGAAAAAGATGGAAAGTCAATCGAGTCGGCCGGTCCCGTCGATTTCGGCGAGCGCCTGATCGACACCCACGGATTCGGCGCCTGGCAGATCATTCTCTACGAGAAGGGCTCTTGGATTCTGCAGATGCTGCGAAGCCGGTTGGGTGAAGCGAACTACCGCAAGTTGCAGATTCGCATCTTGCAGGAGTATGGAAAAAAACCGATCGGTAACGAGGGTTTGAGAGAACTCGCCAGCGCTTTTGTGCCCGCAGGTCAACCCGACAAAGCATTAAGCACATTCTTTGAAACCTGGATCTACGGAACAGGGATCCCCGCTCTCTCGCTTCACCGTTCCGGCCGGACTTTCGATCTGGAGATGTCCGGGGTTGACGACGATTTTCTCTGCGATGTCCCTCTGCGCTGTGGTCAGCGCGTGCACTGGGTGCGCGCAAGTTCCGGCAGCAATCCGGTGGATTTGCCTAACGGCGTGTCCAGTTGTGAGTTGCCCTCACTACACGATTTCCTTTACATACCGCTCAAAAAATAATAATCGCGTAAACCGATTCGGCGGAAAACCGTTTTAAGATATTGAGCCGGTATGATGAGTAGCGCGGTGGCGAACCAACTGGAACGCGAGATCCACGTTGGCTTGGATCTTCGAAACTTCAGCGGCTGGATGGTTGGGGAGCAGAAACGAGTTTTCCTGCTATGCCGACGAATGCTGCAGGACGCGGACGAGGCCGATTCCGCGGCTCAGGATGTCTTCCTAAAAGCCTATAGAGCGCTCAGTAATCGGAGCGAGGCTGCGGAACTGGACAATCCGGGTAAATGGGTCACACGCATTGCGGTGAATACCTGCCTCGATCGTCTGCGTTCGAAGGCATGGAAATTCTGGCAACGGCGGCCCGGTCCCGAAGACGAAGAATTTATTCTGAATATGGCCCCGGCCGCTTCTCCGGATGCCGAGCGTCAGTTCTTCTCGAAACAGATCCAGCAAAGACTGGACATCGCTCTTCGCAAACTTTCAGACCGCCAGCGTGCGGTTTTTCTGTTGCGGCATTATGATGCGATGGCCCTGGAGGAGATTGCCGAGGTCCTTACACTGGACATAGGAACCGTCAAGGCGCACCTGTTTCGTGCGGTAGCCAAGTTGCGCGAAGAGCTAAAGGATCTGTATACAAGAGGCCACGTAGAGGGATGAAGATGGAGTCCAAATCGCCAGATCATTGGACAGATGATCAGTTGATTGCCTATCTATATGGCGTGGGGCCTGAGAATCGGCATGTAGACGTATGCGCGGATTGTGAGGCAAGGCTGTCTCGCATGCAAAGTGTACGGCAAAGCTGCACGGCAGAAGAGATCAGCCCCGATTTTTTGGCCGCGCAGCGAAGGAGCATTTACGCGCAGTTGACCCAGTCGGAGACTTGGTTTGCAAAGAATGGGTTTACGGCTTTGCGCTGGAGACGTTGGGCGCCGGCGGGAGCGGCCTCCTTGCTCCTCGGAGCTGGAGTGTTCTGGTATCAGGAACGCGAAAGCCGGCAAGTCTACAACAACAGTTTGTCGGACGCACAACTGGCTCAAGATGTGAGCACGATGTCCCAAAATACCGAAGCGCAACCGACTGCTCCTCTGCAAGCCCTATTCGAAGAATGAAAACGGTTTTGATCCTTCTCTTATGCGCTTTGCCGGAGCTGGCGCTCGGGCAGAATCGGGCAAATTTCCCGTGGTGGAACAGTCCGGTTGTGCGCGATATCGGTTTAAATCCGGATCAAAGCAAGAAGATTCACGAGATCGTGCGATCCTACCGCAATCGGCTGTTGGACGCGCGTAATAATGTTCAAAAGGCTGAGGGCGACCTCGAAGACATCCTCAACGATGACTCCGAAGTAAATGCGGGTTCCGCTAAAGCCGTTATTGAGCGGGTTGCGTTGGCTCGCGCCGCTTCGACGCGTGTGTTCCTCGAGATGAGCGTCCAACTGCGAGGCGTGCTCACCATTGACCAGTGGCGTCAGCTTGTCAAGCGATGGGACGAGATGCAACGGCGTAAGCCCACCGATACGCAAGTGCCGCCCTAGAAACTCCTAGGCCGTTGCTTCCAGCTCCTGTGTAATTTCCTCCCAACTAACCATGGCCCGATCAAGCTCAGCGCGCTGCGATTCCAGAAGGGTCGACAGCCGCATTGCTTCTTCCGCGCCTATGAAATCCGATAGGGCCAGCTCCGATTGCTGGACCTGTTTTTCGAGCTCCGCGATCCGGCTCTCCAGCGTCTGAGCCTGTTCCTGCATCTGTTTGAGCTTGATGGGATTCACGCGTTTTGCTGCGGGCGCACGCGCAGGCATCGCAATGGGTTCGGCCGGAGGAACTCCAATCAAGACATCCTTAATAGTCGGTTGCTGTTCCGCTCCGCCACTCTTGCGCCACAAGTAATCCGCATAGTTTCCCGGGAAGACGTGTACTGTTCCGTCTATCACCTCGAATACCCGAGTCGCCAGATTCTCGATGAAGTAGCGGTCGTGCGACACGAACATCACCGTCCCGGTAAACTTTTCCAGCGCTTCGAGCAACACGTCTTTGGCACGGATATCCAGGTGATTGGTGGGCTCGTCGAGCAGCAGGAAATTCGCGGGATGGAGAAGCATCCGCGCCAGCGCATATCGATTTCGCTCGCCGCCCGAGAGCACTCCGATCCTCTTGAAGACGTCATCTTCGCTGAACAGAAAACAGCCAAGCAGATTACGTAGTTCCGTTTCGGTGGTACGCGGGGCGGCGTTGCCGAGGTCATCGAGTACCCTCGCATCGGCATCGAGCTCTTTGTACTGGTCCTGGGCGAAGTAGTCGAGATCGACATTGTGCCCTATCGTGTACTCGCCGGAGCCGAGCGGCTCCGTTCCCGACAACAGCTTCATCAGAGTCGATTTGCCGGCGCCGTTCACGCCCACAAGCGCAATTCGATCTCCTCGTTCGATCGTAAAATCGACGTTCTTCAACACATGCTTGTCGCCGTAGCTCTTGGCGACGTTTTTGAACTGGGCAACAACGCGGCCGCTCGGCTTCGGCTGCGGAAACGAGAAGTGAATCACCTTCTCTTCGGGCGGCAGTTCGATCCGTTCGATCTTCTCCAATTCCTTGATACGGCTTTGTACCTGTTTGGCCTTGGTTGCCTGTGCGCGAAACCGGTTGATGAAAGACTCAAGCTGAGCAATCTTGTCCTGCTGATTCTTATAAGCAGACTCCAATTGGGCGAGCCGTTCGGCCTTCTGCTGCCGGTACTTCTCATAACCGCCGGTATAGAAGTAAACTTTCTTGTTCCAGACCTCGGCGATCTTCTTCACCGTGATATCGAGAAAGTACCGGTCGTGGGAAATCAGCAGGAACGCAAATTCGTAATTCGCGAGATAGTTTTCGAGCCAGTCGCGCGCTTCGAGATCAAGATGGTTGGTAGGCTCATCGAGCAACAACAGATTCGGTTTCTCTAGCAGCAGTTTGGCGAGCGCAATGCGCATCTGCCAACCGCCTGAAAATTCCTCGGTCTGCCGCAACCAATCTTCCTTGCGGAACCCGAGACCGGTCAGCACGCCTCCAACCTGCGCCTCTATCGTGTAACCGTCGAGCGACCGGAACTCACTATCGGCACGCTCAAAGCGCTCCGAAACCTGACGATACTCCTCGCTCTCAGGATCGAGTTCGCTCATGCGATCGGTCAGACCTTCCAGTTCTATTTCCAGATCTTTGACCCCGGCAAACACGCTGAGACATTCCGCGAAGACCGTCCTACCTGCGACGCGCAAACCATCCTGCGGCAGATATCCGATGCGCATACCCTTGGTAATCGAGAGGGATCCGTAATCGAGCTGCTCCTGCCCGGCAATGACCTTCAGCAGCGTGGACTTGCCGGTCCCATTTCCGCCAACCAGGCCCGTACGCTCCTTGGGCGTGATCAGCCAATCGAGATCGTCAAAGAGAAGCTTGTGCCCGAACCGCTTGCCGGCTCCGGTAAGTTGCAACATCTCAAACTATTTTCGCCGATGGCGAGCTTGGCTTCGATCGAGCGGCGATTTATCAGCTAGCCGAAGGCTCAAAATCTCAGGCTGCTTGAGAGGCTAGCAGGTTCAGAGCGTTCGTCAAGTAGTTCTTCAGGTCGGGACGCTTCACAACCGCATCCAGGAAGCCGTGTTCAAGCAGGAATTCGCTGCGTTGAAAGCCCTCGGGCAATTTCTGGCGGATTGTCTGTTCGATTACGCGAGGTCCCGCGAAGCCGATGAGCGCGCCAGGCTCCCCGATATTCAAGTCTCCCAACATAGCGAAGCTCGCGGTGACGCCTCCGGTGGTGGGATCCGTAAGCACGCTGATGTAGGGCAAACCCGCCTCGTCCAGACGCATAAGAGCCGCCGAGAGCTTCGCGAGCTGCATAAGACTGATCGCGCCTTCCTGCATGCGAGCGCCACCTGAAGCCGAAACGATGATGAGCGGTGTCTTTTCCGCCAAACATCGCTCAATCGCACGGGTGATCTTCTCACCGACCACAGCTCCCATGCTGCCGCCAATGAACTTCAACTCGAGAGCGCAGATCTGAACCCTGCGTCCGTTCAGCAAACCCTCCCCGCAGATAACCGCGTCGGGTAACTGCGTCGATTTTTCCATCTCGCTCAGGCGTTGCTCGTATGGCTTTGAGTCGACAAAGTCGAGTGGATTGGAAGACCGTAGACCGGAATCGTGCGGCACGTACTCGCCGTTATCAAACAGCTGCTCAAGCCGTTCCCGGGCGCCGATACGAAAGTGGTGGCCGCACTTTGGGCAAACTTGTTTGTTTTCTTCAACGGTCTTGCGCCAGATGATCTGTCCGCACGCTTCGCACTTCTGCCATAAGCCCTCGGTCCGAACGTTCTTTTCGCCATCTGGCGGAGGGTTGCCCTCCACTGAAGGCTTCTGTCGATTGAACCAGGCCATGTAAATCAGCCACTACGGTATCACGCAACCGTAACAGGCCAAGGGATTGCGGTTAAGCAATCCCTATGCGCAGCAACGAATTGGCGCCAAGCAATAAAGCTCGAACACTACGATGCGATTGACAGCGGAATGAACTTACGCCGAAGTCCCAAAAACAGTAGCAGACTCCCACCCAGCAGAGAGAACGTCGAACCCTCCGGAGAAACAGACGGAGTTTGGGATCCGGGCGCATCTTGCGTAAGTTTGCTGCTGCCGAAGTAGAAGTCGTTGACGACCGTTTGGCTGGAAGAGGAGATCGTCAGCCAGCTGATGTCATGCGATAGAGAGATTCCCAGGAACTCGTAAGCTCCGCTGGTAGCCGTTACGGTAAACGTCTCGCTGTCCGAAAGCGTGACCGTCATGGAGGGAGCGTTTCCTGTCGTGCCAAGTCCAAGCAGAATCGCGTTCTCGCCGCCCGTCGGCAGGGTGACTGTTATATTTCCTACCCCATCGGAAGCGCCGAACAGGCTCGCCGCGTTCCCACGCCCGTAAGTGCCGCCAGTCAACTGAAATCCGCTGCCATCCGGACCTGTGAAAACGAAAGGTAGGGCGGGTCCCGACATCGGAGTCAACGTCTTGCCTGCAGAAGTGTTGTAAGTGCCGGAAGCTGTGTTGATCAAACCCATATTAAGCTCTGTAGACCCAGTCACATTCTGGGTCCAGGTTGTATAACTCGACCACGTTAAGGTTGTTGCCCCCGCATGGGCAACTGGGAGCAAAAAGGCTAACGAGAGAAAGGCAATTCCATGCCGCTTTCTGAACTGCATCTGCAAAAAACCTCCGATTGACTTGCCTACAGGGAACGTATCGGAGATCCGCCGGCAATAGGTCGTCCAGAAATACCTCTAGGGCCAGGACCAAAATGGAACGCGATTAATGTCTCAGGCTCTTCAGGATCTGTTCTTTGTAGGCGTTGGCTCTCGCGAACACCTGCCCTTGATCGACGGTCAACACGCGCCGCTCCCTCACAATCTGGCGGCCATTAATAAACACGTCCTCCACATCCCCCGCGTGAACCGCGTAGGCGAGCACGGAATAAATGTTGTACATCGGGACGCTATCCGGATGTCCCAACGAGAGCGCGAACAAATCCGCTCGCTTGCCGGCTTCAAGGGAGCCGATCTCATGCTCCATTCCAAGAACCCGCGCCCCGCCGATAGTAGCCATCTCGAGCGCCTGTTCCGCGGGAACGACAGTGGGATCCATCAAAGTTACTTTCTGAAGTTTCGCCGCCAAGTCCATTTCACGAAGAATATCGGCGCTATCGTTGCTTCCCGCAAAGCCGTCATTTCCCAGCCCGACGTGGATACCGTCCTTCAGCATCGCGGTCACGTGCGCCACTCCGTCCGCCAACTTCATATTGCTCGACGGGCAATGCGCAACGCCCGTGTTGTGCTTCTTCAAGATCTGTAGGTCATTGTCGTCGAGCCAAATGGAATGCGCCGCAATGACCCTGCCATCGAGAATGCCGAGCCGCTCGAGTACCTGTGTAGGAGTCAAATGGCGCTTGGTAAGCGACTCGTCGCGCTCGGTACTCGTCTCCGCAAGATGGATCGTAAGCGGAACACCATACTTCACGGCGAGCTTGTGACAAGCAATCAACGCCTCGTTAGGCGTGGTGTAGATAGCATGCGGCGCTACAGCCGGCACGATCAGATCGTCACCGCGAAAGCGTTGAATGAAGCGCTCCGTCCCAGCAATCGCTTCCTGCCAGGTCTTATAATCGGGCGCTGGAAAACCAATCACGGTCTGGCCAAGAACGCCTCGCACCCCAACTTCTTTGGCCGCTTCCGCTTCTGCGTCCTCGAAGTAGTACATGTCCGTGTACGTGGTGATCCCGGCGAGCACCATTTCCGTACACGCCAGGCGAGTTCCCCAGCGTACAAACTCCGCCGAGACATTGAACTTTTCCGCGGGAAAAATAAAGTTATGCAGCCAATCTTCGAGCCGCCTGTCGTCCGCGATCGCTCGAAACAGGGACATCGGCGCGTGCGTGTGAGTGTCGATCAGACCTGGCGCGAGAACCGCCTCGCCTTTGTCAACCGTTCTATCAGCCGTAAAGTCTTTGGCGATTGCGGTCGCGGTATCCACCCCCGCGATGCGCGAACCCTTCACAGCGACCGCGCCGTTTTCAATAACACGATGCTGACTATCCATCGTGACCACATACCGCGCGCGAATGATCCAGTCGACACGTTCCGCCGCTTGCCCGCACCACCGAAACCGCGGCTATCAGGTAAACGAGCTTAAAGAAACGACGCATCGAAAGGCCTCGGAAGAATGTCGCGCACAGAAAGCGTCTCGGATTTCCCTCGCAGATTCAACAAAATGAGTTCGGCAGCCGGACAAAACTCCCAAAGAAGCTGCCGGCAAGCTCCACAAGGCGGCGTAAGCGAATCGCGTGTCGGCCACTACCGCAACGCGTACCAGCTTTCCTCCGCGCCTCCGAAATCGCCTTGAATATCGCCACCCGCTCAGCGCACATCGACAAACCGTAACTGGCGTTCTCGATATTGCAGCCCGTGAAAATGCGCCCGGCGTCGTCCTGAATCGCGGCCCCGACCTTGAAATTGGAAAAAGGAGCATGCGCCCGCTCGCGAGCAGCCATCGCCCATTCGATTAACGGATCCCCGATCACGCTTGTGCGCGCATTCGCCCCGAGCGCAATTTCTGCAGGGCCCACAACGGTAGAAATCGCGGCGTGGTGAGCAGGTAACGTCGCCAAAGACGCCCCGGCTCGACAGCCAATCGAAAGAGCCATTCCAGACCGTTACGCTGCATCCACGAAGGCGCCTGCCGCGTTCGACCGGCATGAAAATCGAAAGCTGCGCCGACCCCGATCATAGTCACGCCTTCGAAACAGCTTCGGTGGTCGTACATCCATTTCTCCTGTTTCGGCGTGCTGATGCCGACAAAAATGATGTCCGGGTCCGCCTGGCGAATCAACTGTTGCACGTACTGATCCTCCTCCGGAGTAAGAGGGCGAAACGGAGGCGAGTACGAGCCGGTAATGGCGATCCCCGGAAAGCGCTCGCGCAGCCGGCCGAGCAGAACGGGAAGGGTATGTTCGCTCCCGCCATATAAGAAAAGACGCATGCCGTCCTTCACCGCTGCGGCGCAGAGCTCGAGCATTAACGTAGGTCCATATACCCGCTGCTGAAGCGGAGCGCCAAACGAGCGAAGCGCCCACACGATAGGCATGCCGTCCGGCGTTGCGATGTCCGCTTCATTCAGAATCTTCGCCACCACAGGATCGTCCTGCGCCATGATGATGCCGTGTACCGACGTGATGCAGATGTAGCGCGATCTCTGAAGAAAACCCGTCTTTCTCTCCTCCGCCCACTGCCGGCAGAGCTCGACGACTTCGCCGTAATTGGTCTTACTGATTCCTACACTGACAACCTGCTGCTTATCGGGAGCGCTGCGCTGCATGTGGGACTCGCTCTCAGCGTAGCGCGCCGACTCTACTCTTCGCGCAAAGCTGTCAGCGGATCGATAGCCGTCGCGCGGCGCGAAGGCAGATAGCTCGCAAGCAGCGCAGAGAAACTGAGCACGAGAGCGTATATGGCGAACGTTTTCCAGTCGATATCCACCACTCCATACAGCACTCCTGCCATCACGCGAGCACATCCATAGGCGGAAAGCACCCCGACTACTACGCCAACAGCGATCAGCCACACCATCCTCCCCAAAGTCGTTTTGAGCACGCTCGAGCTGCTGGCGCCCAAAGCGATCCGGACGCCGATGTCGTGGGTACGCGAAGCGACCAGATAGGAAACAACGGCATAGATCCCGGTTACGGCCAAAAGAAGAGCAATACCGGAATACTTGGTCATCGTGTCCGCCGCGGCACGTACCCCGGAACGCTGATCCGCCATGCTCTGTTCCATCGACGCCATTTCGTAAACGGCCAGATTCTTATCGAGGCGTCTGATGTCCGCGCGCGCTGCCGAGGCCGCTTGCATGGGATCGCCAACAGTCCGCAACACGAACGTAGCGGAAGAACCGGGAAATTGCGCGTAGGCCACATAAGCTGCCGGTGTGGGCCGACCGGTAAACCAGTCCTCGATTACATCCCCGCAAACACCCACAATCGTCAACCAAGCCGCGGCTCCATCGAATTTAATTCGATGCCCAATGGCATTGCCGGCTGGCCAGTACTCTCGCGCTATTTTTTGGCTTAGAACAACAACAGGTTGCGATTGACCCCGGTCCGATCTGACAATAGAGCGTCCACTCAGCAACGGAATGCGCAGGGTCGCTAGATAGTTCGCGCTGATGGCGGTGATCTGGGGTCGCGGCTCGCCGGGACGTGGCTCCGGTTGTCCCTCGATCAACAGGTGATTGCCGGTACCGAGATTGTAGGACAGTGCGGCGGCTCGCACATGGTCCAGCTGACCGAAACTCTCCAGCGACCCGTCGTAGAACCGCAGAGCAGCGGCTTGGTCGTAAGCCGGTTCGGAAACAGAGACCTGGAGCGTCAACACGTTCTTCGGATCGAAGCCCTGGTTCAGATGTAAGAGACGCTGGAAAGTTTTCACCATCAAGCCGGTCTCAATTAGCAGCACCAGAGCAAGCGCAACCTCGAACACAATGAGTGCCCCCCGCAAGCGGTTGCGCGCCATGCCCGCCCCCCTGCTGCCGCTCCGATCGCGCAACACGTCGGTCAAATCGACTCGCATGCCCCGGTGCGCCAGCTGAGCAATGGAAGGCAAGCTGCAAAGCACGCCGGCAAGCACCGAAAGCAGCAGCGTGTAGCAAACCACGGTGAAATCCACGTGCATGGTCCTAAGCCCAGGGACCAGGCGCAACGCCTGTGCCGGAATGCTCAGCTTAGTGTGATCGTTGTTCCAGCTCGCCAGAAAAAGCCCGACGCAACCGGCGATCGACGACAGCAGAACGCTCTCGGCCAGGAGCTGGCGAGCAACTTGAAACTGGGTCGCGCCCAAAGCTGCTCGTACGGCAATCTCTTTTTGGCGGTTCGCCGCGCGCGCCAGTTGCAGATTGCCGATGTTTGCGCAGGCGAGCAGCAACACGAAGCCTGCTGCGCCGAGCACAGTAGCGATGAAATGCTCGGTCACTTCACCCCCGATCCCTCTCAGCGGTTCGACCACAAAGGTGTGATCTTTGTAAGAGGCGGGATGAAGTTGTGAAAAACGCGCTGCTATCCCGGCAGCCTCGGCGCTAGCTCGTGCGACGGACGTGTCCGCTTTCAGAAGGCCCAGCACCGCTAAGTCATGAGTGTCTACATCGTGCTGCTTGCGCGTGTCCAGCACTAACGGCGCCCAGATCTGTGTCCCCAGGGGGAAGTCGAACGCATCCGGCATGATGCCTATGATCGTGTATTGCTGCCCGCCCAAAAGCACGGACCTGCCTACGGCGTCTCGAGAGCCGGCGAGTTGCGATTTCCAAAAGCTCTGGCTCACGATCGCCACATTCGAGCGCGCAGGCTGACTCTCATCCGAACCGAAGACCCGGCCGTGCTCGGGTTTGATGCCGAGCAGCGAAAAAAAGCTTGAGGAGACCAGATAGCCCCTGACTCGCTCGGGCTCCGCGGCTCTTGAGAAGTTGACATCCCACCGGCGATACGCGGCGAGCTGCTCGAAGGATTTGTTCTGATCCTGAAAGTGGGCGAAACTGGCCGGGGAAAAGCCGGAACGTTGCCACTCGTACCCGCTGAGGCTTTCAGAGACGACGGCGATGCGCTCGATCTTCGGAAACGGAAACGGATGGAGAATGATCCCGTTGGTCGCGATAAAAGACGAGGCATTCACGCCTATTCCTAGCGCGAGGGCCAAGATCGCTATAGCCGTCACGACCGGAGTCTTCGCGAGGTATCGGCCCGCAAAACGAAAGTCTCGAAATAACTCACTCAAGAACTTCATAGCAACTATGCTGCAGGTTCGCTTCCAAAACTACAACCTCAAGGCCTCACGAATTTCGCGCCTATTCATCGCAAGCTGTTACGTAAGTGGGATTAACGGTCCCGCAACCGGAGACTTGTCGCCCGCGGTTCCATTCCGGGTTCAACTCTGAGTAAACTGAAGAGTCGGAGCAAATCTCGTGAAACTCATAAGCTCAATCCTTGCCTTTGGTCTACTAGCGGCTTACCTGATTGCCGATCCCGTTACTCCTCGCAAAGCCCCGGAGCTGGCGTTCACGCTGCCGGGCCAGGGCGATAAACTCCTTAGCCAATATCGAGGCAAGGTAGTGGCTCTGGAGTTCATTCTCACGACGTGTCCTCATTGTCAGGCGGCGTCACGCGTGATGACCAAATTCCAGCAGGCTTACGGCCCGCGCGGCTTCCAGTCTCTCGATTTGGCCATTAATGCCCTCGACGAAGGACGCAAGCCCGATCAGGCCAGCATGCTTGTCGAGACTTTTGCGAACAATTTCCAAGTCGGGTTTCCCGTCGGCTACATCGGCCGTGATCCCATGATGAGCTTCATGGGCTTCAGCATCATGGATCGCATGGTCGTTCCCCAGCTCGTCCTCATCGACCGCAAAGGCGTGATTCGCTACCAGACGCCGGCAGGTGACAGTGAGAACTACGGCAAAATGATGAACGAAAACGGGATTCAGCAACATATAGAAGAGCTTCTTGCAGAGCCCGCCGCCGCATCTACTCGGCATTCCTCCGCTAAAAAAGCCATGTAAGGGTACTTTGTTTCACGCGATTGACATAAACAGCGCATAAGATCGGGGACCATGAACGAAGAGGCTATTCAGAGCGTCACAGTGGAGTCACATCCCGGTTCGCGAGAAGGCGTCACGGTAATCAAAGTAGTCGGACCCTTGACGATCCGCAACTTTTTCGAATTCCAAGACCTTACGCGGAAGGACACTTCGCCCGTGTTAATTGTCGACTTAAGCGAGGTGCCTTATATGGATTCAGCGGCTCTCGGCAGCATCCTGGGGTTACATGTCTCCTGTGGAAAGCACAATCGCAAGTACGCCCTCATCAACGCCAGCGAACGATTGCTGACCATGTTTACCGTCTGCGGAGTCAGAGACGTTCTTGTCACCTTTCCGAATCTAGCGGAAGCGGAAGCAGCCCTGATTTAGCCGAAAGCGCCCAACCCTAAACGTTTTAACAAGCGCGTAGCGGGCGACTGCCTGCCTTCCCCCGTGTTACAAAGTATCGATATGCGTGTCATCGCTGCTTTGCTCGTCTCCCTCGCTTTTCTTGTGGGACCTGGATGGTCACAGGACGACAAGTCACTCGAAATGGTCCAGCGGATCAAAATGGAAGCGTTCGATCACTCCCAGGTGATGGACACCCTGGAAAATTTAACCGATCTCTACGGCCCTCGTCTCACCGCTTCTCCTGAATTTCAGCAAGCGGCTGACTGGGCAATGGGCCGGCTCAAAGAGTATGGAGCTGCCAACGTCCATGCAGAGCCGTGGGGTCCTTTCGGGCGAAGTTGGTCCCTCGAGGCCTATCAATTGGAGATGACTTCTCCGCGTTATTCGCACCTGATTGCGGCCCCGCTTGCCTGGAGCGAGCCGACACACGGCGTCAGGAGTGCCGATGCGATTTATGCGCCTGTTCACACCCCTGAGGATCGGTTCGATTTGAAGAAAGTTGCCCAAGCGTTCGAAGCTTATGAAAACGAATGGCGCGGCAAGCTAAAAGGAAAAATCGTTCTGGTTACGGAAGAGAGAGCGCCCAAGCCAACCACCAATCCGCTTTTCAAACGATACACGGATGCTGAGCTTGCTGAAATCGCCGAAGCTCCCACCCCCACTTTGAAGCGAAAAGTCGACATCGATGACTTGCAGATCCCGCCCGAGCAGGAAGAGGCACACAAATATCTCGCGAGTGTTCCCGAACCCGTCATGGAGAAGCTCTACGAGCGCTTCACCGAAGCAAGGAACAGACAAGTCAAGTTCTTTCACGACGAAGGCGTCGCCGCGCTTATCCGCGCTGATAATCGGGCTCACAACGGTCTGCTCTTCGGCGAAGCTGCCGGTCCTCAGCAAACGAAGTACACGTCAGCCCCGGCTACGTTTGTCGTCACGGAAGAGCAATACTCCCGCATGACGCGTCTACTCCAAAGGAAAGAGCCGGTGAAGCTCCGCGCGGCTCTCGAAGCGAAAGTGGGCGACCGCGATCTCGATGGCCTGAACCTGATCGGTGAGATCCCGGGCCAGAAGAAACCGGACGAGATCGTTATGATCGGCGCTCATTTCGACTCCTGGCACACCGGCACCGGGGCGACGGACAACGGCGCCGGCAGCGCGGTCATGATTGAAGTGATGCGTATTCTCAAGACGCTCAATGTGCCGATGGATCGCACTGTTCGGATCGCGCTATGGAGCGGCGAAGAACAGGGACTCTATGGATCGAAAGCGTACGTCAAAGCGCACTTCGGAGATCCGGACACCATGCAACTCAAGCCGGAGCAAGCCAAGTTGGACGCCTATCTAAATCTCGATAACGGAAGCGGCAAGATTCGGGGCGTCTATTTGCAAGGGAACGATAGTGCGCGTCCTGTTTTCGAAAAGATCTTACAGCCCTTCCATGACCTGGGCGCGCGTACTCTTTCCCTCAAAAACACCGGCGGAACGGATCACCTCTCCTTCGATGCGGTCGGTCTGCCTGGTTTCCAGTTCATTCAGGATCCGCTCGATTACGGTACCGTTACGCATCACTCCGACATGGACACCTACACTCATGCGGTTCAAGAGGACCTGATGCAGGCCTCTGCCGTTATTGCTACTGCCGTCTACGAAATCGCCAACCGTCCAGACATGTTCCCGCGCAAGCCGGCGGCGGTCTCAGTCCGGCCCTAACGTACACGCAGTAACGAATATCAGTTGGCCATTGAAGCTGGGCGAGCGCGGCGCTGTTGCCACGCGGGATTCTTCAGGAGTCCCGGCCCCACTTCGACCAGCCGTGGAAGCAATTCGAACACCGCCGAGGCGCTCCAAGGCCACCCCTCGCGCGTCCTGTGACCTTGAGCATTCAGAATAGCCGCAATTTCTGTAACGCGCTTCTCCTGAATAATCTGCTCGAGGATCGACACCAGAACGGCCGCTTCCAGCGTATTTTCTTCCACACCGGCGCTTGCCGGAGAGACCTGTAACCCGTACGGCAGCGCCGCCGGTCGCTTGTCGCCCAAGATAGGCGGCGGTTCAACCCGCGCGACCTCTTCTTCTGCCTCTCGGACCCAGTCGATTGACGCCACCTTCCAGCCCTGGGCGGCTCGTTTCACGAAATAGTCCAGCGTCAGCTCGCCCGTTATTGAATCGCGAATGGTCTCTTTCACTCGGTCTGGTCTCCTCTAACTTGGAAAACGGTGCATTCCGGATGCCAGGAAGGTAACGACAAAATCATCAGAACCAGCAACGCCACTTCGTGTCAGGTTTGCCCCAGACTGGGAATCCTTTGTTCATTACTGGGAATTCATTGTGAGGTTAGACTGGAGGCGCATGCATACCAATGCTTTGATCCATGAGAAGAGTCCTTACCTCAAGCAGCATGCTCATAATCCGGTAGCCTGGCTCCCGTGGGGTGAAACCGCTTTCGCCAAAGCTCGCAGCGAAGATAAGCCGATCTTTCTCTCGGTCGGATACTCAACCTGCCATTGGTGTCACGTGATGGCGCACGAATCCTTCGAAGACGAGAGCATCGCTGAAGTACTGAACCGTCACTTTGTACCCATCAAAATCGACCGCGAAGAGCGCCCGGACGTCGATCGAATCTACATGCTGTTCGTTCAGGCGACCACCGGCAGCGGCGGATGGCCCATGTCGGTTTGGCTCACGCCCGACCTGAAGCCATTCTTCGGCGGCACTTACTATCCGCCCGACTCCCGTTACGGCCGCCCCGGATTCAAGGACATCTTGGAGTATCTTGCTCGTGCCTGGAAAACGGAGCGCGACCGGGTAGAACTGTCTGGAAACGATGTCGCGGAGCAGTTGCGAGCGATCAACTCGGCTGCCGCATCTACCTCTAACCCGGACTACGAACTCTTCAAAGCTCCGTTCCCGCAGTTCCGGCGAATGTTCGATTCCCGATGGGGCGGCTTTGGACACGCTCCAAAATTCCCCAGGCCCGCAATATTTCACTATCTTCTCCGCTTTTACGCGGCGGAGCACAACGAAGAAGCCCTCGAGATGACCGTGCAGACGCTCCTGCAGATGGCCGCGGGCGGAATGCACGACCAACTCGGCGGCGGTTTTCACCGCTACTCGGTCGATGAACGCTGGTTCGTTCCGCACTTCGAAAAGATGCTCTACGACCAGGCTCAGCTCGCTATCTCGTATCTCGAGGCCTATCAGATCACTCGTGATGAACGGCTCGCCACAGTAGCACGGGACATCCTCGATTACGTCCTGCGCGATCTGCACGATGAAGCAGGTGGATTCTACTCGGCTGAAGACGCTGACAGCCCGGATCCGGAAAACCCCGGGCACTCGGGCGAGGGTGCTTTCTACATTTGGAGACAGCGGGAAATAGAGACGCTCCTCGGAAACGAGGGCGCTGCCGTCCTTTGCCGGCGCTACGGTGTCGAGCCGGAGGGAAACGTCGAACAGGATCCTCAGCAAGAATTCACCGGCCGCAACATTCTTTATGAGGCAACCACACTCGACGAAGCCGGTGCTCGCTCCGGGTTAAGTTCCGTCGAAACGGAAGAGCTCCTCGCAAAAGCAAAGCGGACCCTATTCGAGCGGCGCGCGATCCGTCCCCGTCCCCACCTGGACCGTAAAGTCCTTACCTCCTGGAACGCGCTGATGATTTCGGCGTTTGCCAAAGCGTACTCCGTTCTGGAGGACGTGCGATACCGGCAAGCGGCGGAATCCGCTTTGGAGTTTCTCGCTTCGAAAATGTATGACGAGACCTCGGGCACCCTGCTCAGGAGATTTTGCGACGGAGAGGCCGCCGTCCATGGTTTTCTGGACGATTACGCGTTTCTCGCTCAAGCCGTTCTCGACGTTTTCGAAATTACTTTCTCTCCGCTGCACCTCCAGCGTGCTATCGATCTTGCAACGCGCGGCTTTCTCACTTTTGAAGACCGGGAGAACGGAGGCTTCTACAGCACTGCCGTAAATTCCCCGGACCTGCTGATGCGGATGAAAGAGGATTACGATGGCGCTGAACCGTCTGGTAATTCGATAGCTACTGATGTTCTGTTGCGTTTGGCCCGGCTGACGGGAGACAGTGATTTTGAGGCTGAAGGCGCGCGATCCTTACATGCTGCGACGGCGAAGCTCAAAGCACAACCGACAGCCGCTCCTATGTTGATTGCCGCAGTCGGTCGCTGGCTTGCAAACCCGGCCCAGCTTGTCATTCGTTGCGAGCAGTTCGATGGCGATGTCGCAAACCTGCTGAGGGAAGAGCGCAAAAAATTTGAGCCGAACCGGTCTACCTTTGTAGTCGATGACCGTTCGGCTCAGGATTTGCAACGTTTGGCCCCGTTCCTCGAACCGCTGGAACGAAAAGGCCGAATAACTATTTACCGATGCGAGAACTTCACGTGCTCGCTTCCACAAATAATTCAGTAATTAAGCCAGCTTACGCTTAAGAGCGTATCCGCCGAGAAGCATGGCGCCCAGTCCGAGTAGCGCAAACGAACTCGGTTCTGGAACGACCGGAGCCAAACCGTAAGCGTAGCCTGGAACCGAGGCATTAGCTAAAAAGGTGTTGTTTCCCGTGATCGTGTCAAACCGAAAAGTCTGATCGGGCCCGCTAGTAGTTGTTCCGTAAATCGAGTCCTGGACGTCGACGAGAGCTCCGTAAAAATTCGGAGTAGTCGCTGCGACAAAAGTGGCCTTAGCGGTTGTGGTGTTGATTGAATAGACGGCATCGCCTAAAGCGAAGTACAGGTTATCCGACCCTGTTGACATGCCATAGAAGTTGCTTCCAATCAACAATAACGTTGAACCTATAAAAGTCGAACCACCGGTAGACGTATTAATGTTCCAAAGACCGCCGACGGTGTCGACCATGTAAAGACCGGTCCGCGTGGAGCCAAAAGCGTAATACGACGTGCTGCTAGTTCCCACTGCGCTGGTTGAGCCGTTGGTCGGGTTGACCTTGTAGAGCGTTGTGCCACCCTCATCGGCGGTATAAACTGTGCTGCCAATTTCGCCGAGACCTGCAGGAATAAAGCCCAGGTCTGAAATAGTGCTATACGAACCAGTGTTCAAATCCAAGGTGCCAAACTGGTTTGCCCCCGTGGCGACCCAGGTCATGGTATCCGCAAAAGCACAAGTCGAGAGGGCAAGAGCTGCAAGAAAAGTAAAAGACCGTTTCATATTATGCGAAAGTCCTCCGTTTATAAGAATCTACCGACTGCTCCAAGCCCGAGAGCCTACTCGTCAAATCTAGCACAGCTGGCTATCGACAAGTACTAAATATTTTTGGGTCCCCTAGTACTGTTTCTTCCTGACGGCACCAGAACACGTCTTCTCTAAGAACGGGCAGCCAATCCCATATCCGAACACCCTCGGTAGTGGACCAAAAATACCAACCCTTTCTCTTTCAACCTGTTAGCCCTTGTCGCTCCGATGGCCTCCGGAATGCAACCTTCTCAAACGTATGGATGTACCGCGCGGAAAAGAAGTAGCTAGAAACCGTTTGATCCGAAATATTGTGGTTGCGGCGCTCGTTTTGATCTGCTTAATAGGCGGCACAATCGCAGTAGCCCGTCTGAAGCCCGCGGCGCCCTCCGTCGACATGAGCGGCCAATGGCCGGGAACCGTCCGGCGCGGACCCATGGAAAGGCAAGTACGCGGTCTGGGTGCGTTGAAACCCGAAGAGATCCATTGGATTGCCGCCGCTCAAGACAGCCGCGTGTCGCAAATCGTTCGGCGCGCCGGGATCGATCCGGTGAAAGCCAACGACGTCATCCTCGTGTTAGGAGATCCCGATCTCGAACTGGAAGCCGAGAAGGCCGAGTGGCAATGGAAGCAGGATCAGGCGAACCTCGCGAATCTCAAAGTCAAATTGGAGAGCGATAAACTCGACCAGCGGGCGAGTTTGGCCGCCCTTGAATCGCAGTACACCCAGGCCAAGCTAACCGGCGATCGCGACCTCGAACTCACGCGATTGAATCTTCTAAGCGATCTTTCCTCTAAGCTTTCAGTCGATCAGGCCAATCAGTTCCAAAATCGGGTTGCGCTCCAAAAACAGCGGCTCAACATCGCGGACCAGTCAATCAAGGCCCAGCTCGATGCCCAACAGGTCGTCGTCGAAAGCTCTCGCGCGGCCTACGAACTCAAGAGAAAACAAGTTGACCAGCTCACCATTCGCGCGGGCATCGACGGCGTGTTGCAGGAGGTAAATGTCGAAGTGGGGCAGCGTGTGGCAGCCGGCACGATCCTCGCGAAGGTGGCGGACCCCACCAAGCTCAAAGCCGTCCTGCAGATACCGGAAACTCAGATGAAAGATGTGCGTATCGGCATGGACGCAACCATCGATACGCGCAACGGCATCATCCCGGGCCGCGTGGTTCGCATCGATCCCGCCGCATTGAACGGAACAGTCGGTGTAGACGTCGCTCTGCTGGGGCCGAAACCCCCGGGAGCGCGCGCCGAACTGAGCGTAGACGGAACCGTCGAGCTCGAGCGGCTGCCGGATGTGGTTTACATGGAGCGCCCCGTCTCGGGTGAGCCGGACACCACAATCGGTCTGTTCAAGATAGATCCGGACGGTAAGGGAGCCTCCCGGGTGAACGTAAAGCTGGGCCGCGCCTCCGTAAATGCAATTGAAGTGAAAGATGGCCTGAAGGTAGGCGACCGCGTGATCCTATCCGACATGAGCCAATACGATCAGTATTCGCGTATCCGATTGAATTGAACACATTGAACCGAAGCCGATTTTCCTACGTATAGCGTTTATCGAATCGAGACAGGAGAAATAGACCAGAATGACCACATCCGATCCATTAATCCACCTGGAAGGTGTCATGAAAGTATTCGTGACTGACGAGGTGGAGACTCATGCGCTCTCAGGCATTCACATCGATATAAAACGGGGAGAGTACGTGTCCATCTCCGGGCCGTCCGGCTGCGGTAAATCGACTCTGCTGGCGATCCTCGGCTTGCTCGATTCGCCAAGCTCTGGAACCTACATCCTGAACGGCAAGCCGGTGCAGACCCTCAAGCTTTCGGAGCGCGCCCGCATCCGTAATCGCGAAATCGGGTTTATCTTCCAGGCATTCAATCTCATCGGCGATCTGAATGTTTATGAGAACGTCGAGCTCCCTCTCACCTACCGCGGTATGCCGTCGAGCGAACGTAAGAAAAAGGTTCATGAAGCGCTCGAGCGAGTGGGCATGTCGCACCGCATCAAGCACTATCCCTCCCAGCTCTCGGGCGGTCAGCAGCAGCGCGTAGCTGTCGCCAGAGCGCTCGCCGGCGATCCATCCATTCTCCTGGCGGATGAGCCGACCGGAAACCTCGACTCGCAAAACGGCGAGCAGGTCATGGATCTGTTGCGTGAACTTCATCGGGGCGGCGCAACCATTTGCATGGTCACCCACGATCCACGTTATGCCCGCTATGCAGATCGTTCCATTCATCTGTTCGACGGGCGGGTAGTCGAAGAAAATATGGAGGTCCCTGTCTGATGTTTAAGCATGTCGATATCTGGGCAGTTGCCATTCTCTTAGGCGCTGCGACTCTGTTTTCCAACCTGCCAAGCCGGCCGGCGCTCGAGCTGCACTCAGCCCGTTTCGTCCGGTATGCGGGGCATCAACCTGTCTCAGTCAAGCAGTGCATCTGGCAGCTTGCCCTGAAACACTTGTAACTCCAGCCGCTTCTTTAGCCGTCTGCTTTACGCTAGGACGAGGCCGCATTCGTTCACCTTCATGATTTCTCTACGGAATATCGAAAAGTTCTTCGAGCACGGTCCAAGTAAGACCTACGTGTTGCGGCGTGTCAACGTCGACATCAAGGAAGGCGAATTCATCTCGATCATGGGCCCGTCCGGCGCGGGGAAATCGACACTCCTCCATCTCCTCGGCATGCACGACAGCGCGTGGACCGGTGAATATCAGTTCCTCGATCACTCCATCCACCGGCTAAACAAAAAAGATCGTTCAGAGATCTACAAGAAGTACATCGGCTTTGTCTTCCAGAGCTACCATCTGCTCGACTCGCTGACCGTCTACGAAAATCTGGACATCCCGCTCTCCTACCGCAATATCAAAAAGTCGGAGCGGCAAAGCATCGTCTGCGATGCGTTAGACCGCTTCAATATGGTCGGCAAAAAAGACCTCTACCCGAGCCAATTATCGGGGGGCCAGCAGCAGTTGGTCGCAATTGCACGGGCGATGATTGCGAGCCCGAAACTGATTCTCGCCGACGAGCCCACCGGCAATCTCCATTCGAGCCAGGGCAAAGAGATTATGGAGCTCTTCAAAAGGCTCAATGAGCAAGGGACCACCATCGTTCAAGTGACCCACAACGAGAAGAACGCAGAGTACGGGCATCGAGTCATCTACATTGAGGACGGCTGGATCGCTAAGAACTGATTCTTCGGGCCACCGCATATGAAACTAACTCCGTCGCAGATCCGTGTACTTATCGCGGACGATCAGCCGGACGTTCTCGAAGCGCTTCGACTCTTGCTGAAGCGCGAGGGCTACAAAATCGAATCGGCCGAATCGCCTCAACAAGCTATCGGAAACGTTGAAAATCGGGACTACGATCTCGCGATCATCGACCTGAACTACTCGCGCGACACCACGTCCGGCCAGGAAGGACTGGAGCTGCTGGCAAAAATGCAGGCCGTCGACGCGATGTTGCCGGTTATCGTCATGACCGCCTGGGGCAGCGTGGATCTCGCCGTGGAAGCGATGCGGCGCGGTGCCCGGGACTTCATCCAGAAGCCCTGGGAAAATGAGCGCTTAGCGTCCATCGTGCGGACCCAACTCGAACTCAGCCAGGCGATCCGCCGTGGTCAGCGTCTCGAAGCCGAGAACCAGCTGCTTCGAGGCGAAAACCTGCCGACCATGATTGCTCAAGCCCCTTCCATGCGGCCGGTTCTCGATCTGATCTCGCGCGTTGGTCCGTCGGACGCGAACGTGCTTATCACCGGAGAGCCCGGGTCCGGCAAAGAAGTCGTCGCTCGCATCCTGCATGCCATCTCCGGGCGTGCTACCAGGCCGATGGTTACGGTAAACGCGGGCGGCCTTTCGGAAGGTGTCTTCGAAAGCGAGCTCTTCGGTCATGTGAAGGGCGCCTTTACGGACGCCAAAATGGATCGCGTCGGCCGCTTCGAGCTCGCCGACACCGGCACATTATTTCTGGACGAAATTGCCAACGTGCCGGTCAATCTGCAAGCCAAACTACTACGGGTGCTCGAGATCGGCGAAATGGAGCGCGTCGGCTCATCGAAGACCAAAAGGGTGGATGTCCGGGTCATCTCCGCTACCAACGCAAATCTCGTAGACGAGGTTCAGAACGGGCGCTTTCGGCAGGATCTCGTCTTCCGGCTCAACACCATCGAGATCCACATCCCGCCGCTGCGGGAGCGCAAGGAAGACATCGGGCCCTTAGCCAATCATTTCCTTGGCGTGCACGCCCGGCGCTATCGAAAAAACCTGACCGGCTTCGACCCCAATGCTGCGCAAGCCATGCAAGAGCATGTCTGGCAGGGTAATGTCCGCGAACTCAATCACGTCGTAGAGCGAGCCGTGCTGATGACCCAGAGCACTTGTATCAAGGCGAGCGATCTGGCGCTGAGAAGCGGAGGCGGCGTCACACCCCGCATCGAGGACATGAGCCTCGAAGATGTCGAGGAGTTCCTGATAAAGAAAGCCCTCTCGCGGCATAGCGGTAACGTCAGTCATGCTGCCAGCGCCCTGGGCTTAAGCCGAAGCGCGCTCTATCGCCGTTTGCAGCGTTTCGGTTTGTAGTCGGAATGAAGCTCGGGCGCTTCGAGATCAGAATCGGTCACGACGCGCGTGTCCTGTTGCTTGCGTTGCTCGCGGGTTTGCCCGGTGTTATAGCGACAGTCCTTTTACTGGCACTGACCGGCTTCTCCATGCGCGCACAGGCAACGCTCGATCTGCTGATTGTGCTTTTCTGGCTCAGCTTCTCGTTCGCGGCGCGGAGTCGTGTGGCGGGTCCGTTGCGCACCCTTGCAAATCTGCTCGAGGCCATGCGCGAAGGTGATTACTCAATACGTGCCCGCGTCGAAAATCCGCGAGAACCGCTAGGCGAAGTGATGCAGCAGGTAAACGCCATGGCCGCTACTTTGCGCCATCAGCGCCTGGGAGCGGTAGAAGCCACCGCCCTTCTGCGGAAGGTGATGGAAGAGATCGAGGTGGCCGCCTTTGCCTTCGATCCTCAGCAGACTTTGCGCTTAGTGAATCGCGCCGGCGAACGGCTGCTCGGGAAACCGGCGGAGCGCCTGCTTGCGAAAACCGCCACTTCGCTCGGCCTTGGCGAGTATCTGGTCGGCGAGACGGAACAGACCTTGCAGCGCTCATTTCCAGGTGGCTCGGGCCGCTGGGGTATTCGTCGAAGCCAATTCCGGGAGGGCGGCGTGCCGCATCAGCTGCTGGTCGTCACGGATCTGACGCGTCCCTTGCGCGAGGAAGAGTTGAAGGCCTGGCAGCGCCTGGTTCGCGTGCTCGGACACGAGCTGAACAACTCGCTGACCCCGATCAAATCCATCGCGCAGAGCCTCGAGCTGGTGATGAAAACAGATCCCCGGCCTGACGATTGGGCAGACGACATGGCCCGCGGCTTGAACGTCATCGCTACGCGCTCGGAAGCCCTGAGCCGCTTTATGAGCGCCTATGCCCGGCTTGCTAAACTGCCTCCGCCAAGGCTTGCCCCGGTAGAAGTGAATGCTCTGCTCCGCCGTGTGAGCAGCCTGGAGACGCGTCTCCCTGTTTTCTTTGAGGAGTGCCCGCCGCTCACCATTCAAGGAGACCCCGATCAGTTAGAGCAAGCTCTAATTAATCTGATACGCAATGCGGTCGATGCCGCTCAGGAGACCTCCGGACGTGTTTTTATTCGTTCCGAACGAACCGCCACAACGGTGGAAATCGCGGTGCGCGACGAAGGCCCCGGACTACTTAACTCCACTAACCTCTTTGTCCCGTTCTTTACTACCAAGCGTGGCGGCTCGGGCATCGGACTGGTGCTGAGCCGCCAGATCGCAGAAGGACACAACGGAACGCTGACTTTGATCAATGCGACGGATGGCCCGGGCTGCGTGGCGAGACTGGTCCTCCCGCTTCAATGAGCGCACGAGTGAACGGCCGCGGCGCTCTCCTGCGAGCTGTCCGCATGATACGAACTGCGCACCAGCGGCCCGGCTTCCACATGCGCGAACCCCATCTCGCTACCAGCCTGCTTGTACTTGGCGAACTCCTCGGGCGGGATATAACGCAAAAGCGGAAGATGTTTCTTCGAAGGCTGCAGGTACTGTCCAAGCGTGAGAATATCGACATGATGCGCCTGCAAATCGCGCATTACGGATAGCACCTCGGCTTGCGTTTCGCCGAGCCCCAGCATCAGACCTGACTTCGTCGGGATGTGCGGCCTCAGCTGTTTGGCATATCGCAGCATGTCGAGCGAACGCTCGTAGCGAGCTCCCAGGCGCACTTGCCGATATAGACGCGGAACAGTTTCGGTGTTGTGGTTGAGCACATCGGGATGAGCGTTCATCACAATGTCCATCGCCGCGTGCAAGCCTTGGAAATCCGGCACCAGTACCTCCACGCGACAGTCCGGAATCTGCGATCGGATGGCCGCGATTGTCTGTGCAAACAGTTCGGCTCCACCGTCTTTCCGGTCGTCCCGATTGACACTCGTGATCACGGCATAGCGCAGGCCGAGAATGGCGCAGGCTTCGGCAACCCGGCGAGGCTCGTCGTAATCCACGGCCAACGGAGCGCCTTTCTGCACGGCGCAGAAACCGCAACGCCGCGTGCAAACGTTGCCCAGGATCATGAAGGTTGCGGTACGCCGGTTCCAGCACTCGCCGACATTGGGACAAGCGGCGCTTTCACACACCGTGTGAAGCTGGAGGCGCGTGACCAGATTCTTCAGCTCGCGGTAGTTCTCGCCGACAGGGGCTGGCGCTCGCAGCCATTTCGGCCTTTGAGACTGAGATGAAATGTTGACCAGCATCAAATCCAGTTTCCAGGCGGGGCGACCTCCACCCACGGACCTTCGACACTGTCGGCGTGAAGCGTGATCCGGCGGATGTACTTCTTCAGCAAACCATATTTCGCGGCGATCTCGGCTTCGAAGCCCTGCGGGGATTGAAGCGCCAGCAGATCGGTCCTTTGGCCGCGAATGCAACCGGCTAGCTCTGTCGCGAGTTTCGACCCTTCGTCATTCGCAGGAGCTACGTCGTAGTCGGGCTCGACCACAACGCGTCCGATGCCCTGCGCTACGGGCTGAACGGCCCCCAACGCGTTTTCGAGAAAATCTTCCAGCTCGGGATGCATGCCTTACATCTCCCTCCGGTTCTCGAGCGAGCGCGACATCGTCACTTCATCCGCAAACTCCAGATCGCTCCCGACCGGGATACCCATTGCGATGCGCGTGATGCGGGGCCCCAACGGCTTCAATAGGCGCGAAAGATAGACGGCAGTGGCTTCACCTTCCACCGTCGGATTAGTCGCCAGAATGATTTCCTGAATGTCGTTTGCGTGCAAGCGGTCGACCAAGCCTTTGATGCGAAGCTGCTCCGGTCCGACGCCGCGCAACGGCGAGATGGTGCCGTGCAACACATGATAAAGCCCTCGAAAGCTGTTCGTCGTCTCAATAGGCAAGATGTTATGAGGCTCCTCTACCACGCATATCTGCGAATGTTCGCGATGCGGATCGCGGCAATAGAGGCAGATCTCGCCATCGCTGATGTTATTGCACTGAGCGCAGATGCCGAGCTTGTCTTTGATGTCGAGTACAGCTTGGGCCAGATTGGCGGCGTCATCCCGCGACGCTCGCAGCAGATGAAAGGCGATGCGCTGGGCCGATTTCTGACCTATTCCAGGAAGACGTTTGCACTCTTGAATCAGCCGGGCAAGCGGCTCTGCAAATTCCGGCATGAAAGACGCTTAGAAGAGACCGGGAGGCAGTCCGAGTCCGCCCAACATCCCGCCCATCTTCGATTGCGCCTCATCGTCCACTTTCTTCGTCGCGTCGTTACAGGCAGCCAAAATCATATCCTGCAGCATCTCCACATCGCCCGCGACCTCCGGGTCGATCTTTACGGATAGTACGTTCTTCTGCCCATCCATCCTGACGTTGACCATGCCGCCCCCTGCCGAACCCTCGACCTTGATCGCGGCAATCTGCTCCTGCATCTTCTGCTGCATCTGCTGCGCTTGCTTCATCATGGACTGCATGTTGCCGGGCATCTTCATAAGTCGAATCCTCTTGGGCGCTTGCGCCTACTCATTCAAATTTCGCACGGTGCGCACCTGGGCGTCGGGAAAGAGTTCCTGGAAGCGTTTGACACTAGGATGCGAGAGCGCACGCTCGCGCAGATCCGAGTTCTCAGCCCCGGTTGACTGAGCATTGCGAGTGGGAGCGGCCACCGCATTGGCGCTTGCCTCCGAGCGGATCTGTACCGGTTTGCCCGCCACAGCCGAGGCGATCGATTGCAGCTTCGGTTCGCGCAGCGACAGTAGAAGACCTTTGGGAGCCCGAATGACCAAATCCGAGTTCTGCAGCACGACCTCCGCCTGTGCGACTGCGTCGGCAGTGAAATTCAACCCGGCCTTGGTCAGTGCATCGTGCAAGTCTTGCTTGAGGTTGCCGGTCGACGGCGGCGGAGCTGGAGTCGCCGCGGGCTCGGGCCTGGGCGGCGGCGGAGGTGCTGTTGGCTTAACCGCCGGGGCGCTGACCGGCGGGGTCGGTTTGGGTGCTGGAGCGCGGGGGTTGGGGTTAGAGCTGGGATTGGCGCCACCGAGCGCCGCCAAGGCCTCTTCGATCGGGCGCATTTTGCCTGCCTGAACCAGCTTGATCAGCCCTAACTCCAGATGAAGCCGCGGCTGTAGAGATTCCTGCAAAGCTTTATATAGATCCAGAGATAAGTTCAAGTAACGCGTTAGATCTTCTTCGCCGAACGATTCAGCTGTTTTAAGCAGCTCTTGCTGTTCGCCATCCGAAGCTGCAATCAGCCGCGTCGGCTTACCGGAGATCTTCGCGACCAGGAGATTGCGCCAATAACGCGATAGCTCGCGCGAGAAATGTTGAAGGCTTTGACCGTTGCGCTCCAGCTCCTGAACAATGTCGAGCATCTCGCCGCTATCTTGGGCGCTTACCGCATTCGAGACGCGCTCAAGTACCTGAGTCGCGAACATCCCGAGGAGCGAGCGGATGTCCTCGACCCGCAGAGTATTACCGCAACAGGCGATTGCCTGATCGAGAGCCGAAAGGGAATCGCGAACGCTGCCTTCGCCTGCCTGGGCAACAACCGACAACACCTCTTCACTAGCTTCAATGCCTTCCTGGGCCGCGATGTAGCGCATCCGGCCGATGATTTCAGCAAAATCCACCGAACGAAACGTGAAATGCTGGCACCGCGACGCGATAGTATTCGGAATCTCGCTCGCTTCCGTGGTGCAGAGGATGAAAACCACCCATTCCGGCGGTTCTTCCAGCGTTTTCAGCAGCGCGTTGAAAGCTTCCTTCGTAATCTGGTGCGCTTCGTCGACGATGAAGACTTTGTAGCGGTCGCGTGCCGGCCGGTAACGGACATTTTCCCGGATTTCGCGCATTTCATTGATCCCGCGATTCGAGGCCGCATCGATTTCGATAACGTCGACCGAGCCGCCGGTATTGATCTCGGTACAGCTGGCGCACACGCCGCACGGCGTGGCCGTTGGACCGTTTATGCAGTTGAGACAGCGGGCAAGGATGCGAGCAACGGTCGTCTTTCCGGTACCGCGCTGGCCGGAAAAGATGTACCCGTGCGCAATCCGATGACTTTCGATCGCGTTCGAGAGCGTTTTCTGGACGTGCTCCTGGCCGATAAGCTCGGTAAAGTTTTGCGGGCGGTACTTCCTCGCGATGACCTGGTACATGAAATTTGGCCGAAATGCCGGAGAGAGCGAGTGTCAGACCTCGGGTGATCCGCGGCACACGAGCTAAATCGCTACCGTTGCTTCCTTCCGGACCTGGCGGGGTTTACAACCGCCCATTGCACGAAGCCCGAAGCCTGACAACTCATAATCTTAACATCCGGGAGCTACTTCCTGGCCTGGAGGACAGCCTGCAGTTTTTCCCCGAACAGGGTATTGTTCTGGGGGCGGTTTCCCTCCGGTTTTCGTTCGGGATGACCCGAACCGGCTGGAATAGGCTGCTGGGGAAAGGCGCGCGGAGGCGGCTGGGGTACCGAAGGAACAGGCACTACCGGAGTCGAAGCCGGAGCGGCGGCGGCCGGAGCAGGAGCAGCAGCCGCCGGAGCAGGGACGGGAGTTGGAGCGATAACGGCTTCCCCCTGAACTTCTTCCTCCTCGAAGGCATCACGCCGCACCGGCTGCTTGGCTTCCGTACCGTTTAAGTAGCGATCCTTACGAAGGAGAACGCGTTCGAGGGGCGCAACCCAACCGGTGAACTCTCCTTCGGCGAGCGCATCCCGCCGCAGCACGCTCCGCACGGCATTCATTTTGGAATCGAGGTTATCCAAGTGATGCAGCAGGAGCGCTTCTGCGAACACGGGCACCTTCGGCGATCCGAATTCGAGCTCGCCGTGATGGCTGACGATCATGTGCTCCACAAGTATGCGTAGCCGGGCAGGGAAGTCGGGCAGCTTCTCGAATTTACCCGCAAGGAGCCGCAAACCGAGAACGATGTGACCCAGCAGCTGGCCTTCGGCGCTGTATCCAAAACTGCGGGAGTACGAAAGCTCTTCGACCTTGCCGATGTCGTGGAGGATCACACCCGTTAAAAGTAGATCCCGATCGACTTCGGGGTAGTGCGCCGCTGTCATTTTGGCTAGAGCGCAAAGCGAAAGCACGTGCTCGAGCAGGCCGCTGCGGCAGGCGTGATGGATGCTCTTAGCGGCTGGCGCGATCTTATACAAATTCGTGAGCCCAGCATCCGCAAAGACTAAGTCGAGAAGAGATCGAAGATGTGTGTTCGAGATGCTCACGACGATCCCCCGCAACTCGCGAAACATCTCGTCGGCATTCCGCTCGGAGCAGGGAAAGAAATCCGAAAACTCTACTTCGCTGTCTTCCAGCCGGCGCAACTTGTGAATCACGAACTGCGATCGGTTGTTATAGAGCTGAGCCAGCCCTTTGACTTTTACGAAGTGGTCTCGTTCGAAGGTATGCATCACCTCGACGACGTTGTCCCACATCTTGGCCTCGATCTCGCCGGTGCGATCCGAGAGGTGGAGAGAAAGATACGGCTCGCCGGTTTTCTTCTGACGGATCTCTTTAGAGAGAACCAGAAACAGAGCGGTGACAACCTCGTTCGGCACGAGGCTGTCGATAAAAGGAGATTTCATGACTGCTAGCGGGAACTGCTCTTTCCTGTGACTGTGGTTTGCGTGCCGGGAACCGGGATCATGCCGAGGAGGCGTTTGCGGCGGGTTTTTTGCTCGACTTCCGCTTTGGTCACCGTTTCGGGCTTAAGCTGAGCGACTTCCTGCCAGGTGGTGTTTTGGCCCGCTGCCGCGCCCGTGTCGACGAAACCGGGCTTCACTTGCAGAAACGCCTGGCGGCGAAGATCGGTGAGGTATTCCCGCACCTTCGGCTGCATCTTCGGGCCGTATAAAACATTTTCGATTTCAGGCTTCACTTCGGCGAGGGGCGCTAAGCCCGCCTGGGTATGGTCATCGATCCGGAAGACCTCGAAGCCGGTGGGCAACTTGATCGGTGGCGTGATTCCACCCTTAGGCATCTTCCAGACAACCGATTCGATCTCGCTGCTCAGATCTCCTTTTTTGTAGCCCCCGAGAACGCCGCCATCTTTGGCAGTGGAGGCGTCCGAATTGTCGCGCGCAAGGTCCGTGAAGCGCTCGCCGCGAGAGGCTTGCGCCGAGATCTGCTTAGCCTTCTTCTCGGCCGCAGCGATGCCCGCGGCATCTTTACCTTGCGTGGAAATCAGGATCTCACTCAGGAAGACCTTCTCTTCCCGGACGAACTCCGATTTATGAGCATCGTAGAAATCTTGAACTTCCTTCTGCGTCACGCTGATCTTGCGGCCGACTTCCTGCCCCACGACTTCACGCGTCAGCATCTGGTTTTTCGCTTCACTCTGGAAATCCTCGAAACTCATGCCGGACTGCTGGCGAATGTAGTCGTGGAACTTCTCGGTATCGGCAATGTTGGCCTGACGCTGGAGACTAGCCATGTACTTGCTGACGTCGGAGTCCACATTGATGTTGAGCTCTTTACCCTTTTGAATAAGCAGCAGTTCATCGATGCGGTCCCGCAGAACGTTCTTCTCACGGCTAGAGAGTTCCTGCTGATACTGCGAAGCGGGAAGATTCTGTGCCCGGAGCTCGGTGGACATCTCTTTCGTAAAGCGCTCCACCTCATCCTGGCTGACGATGTCGCCGTTGACCTTAGCGACAATCTGATCGACAACCCTGGGACTGCTGGGATTATCCGCGGCAAAGCTAAGCGAGGCAAGCGCCAAGCCGGTAAAAAGGGCAGCTCTCATAAGTTACTTTCCTTCATTATGGCAATAATGCGAGGGTCAAGCCACGGCGGCAAGGATCTGGATTTCAGACGTATCAGGCAGCACCGGCGGTTTCGAAGGCTTGCCCGGTATGTTCTGAGCGGTTATAGAAGGAGTTGAAATTCGAAGCCAGGGGATTGTTGCCGAGCGATTGCGGAGGCGCGCAGTTGTGTTAGGGATGCGGTGAGTGCGTCCGAGGTTACTTGTTCCTGTGCACGGCGCTCCTTTTGGAGGTTGCGGAGCTCGGTCAGCTCCTTAACATAGCGGCGTTGTAGGCGGCTTTCCTGAAGCTGCAGATTGCGCAACTGCTTTTCATATTTGAGGTGGGTTTGCAAGTCGATCATCGCGGGGCGGAGATCGCGGTGGTGTTCCTCGAACGCGTCTTCGAATTCGCGGCGGCCTAGCGAGTAAATGGCCATCTCGAGACCGGGAATGCGGCGCAGACGCCAAGACGTGTCGGCCAGGGACTGAACCACTTCGGATTGGCGCAGGCCCACGGGCTCGTATTCCCTTTCATAAGCTGCGATGTGGTTTCGGTAGGCTTCGGCATCGTCCGGGGCCTCGTGCCGCCGCCACATTCTCCTTGACAATCTACATATGAGCTTTAATATGTAGAAAGACAAGGAGAGCGATCATGCCAATCGACAAGTCAGACCTGCTGCAAGGGACGCTGGACATGCTCATTCTCAAAATCGTGGCGTTAGGGCCGGTCCATGGATATGGGATTTCGCAGCGAATCCGGCAGATGACGAAAGAAGTGCTGCAGGTGCAGCAAGGCTCGCTTTATCCGGCTCTCCACAGGCTCGAAAAGCGCGGTTGGCTGGCAGCCGATTGGGGCGAGTCCGACAAAGGACGACAAGCCAAGTTTTACAAGCTGTCCGCCAAGGGACGTAAGCAACTGGCGAAAGAAGAACTGAATTGGGAGCGGCTGGCGGGCGCCGTGACCCTCATCATGCAAACGGTTGCCGAGTAGAGATAATTATGTCCTGGTTGAGTTCGTTTCGGGATAGATCTCGCCGTCGTGAAGCCCAACTTGATGGGGAACTACGCTTTCATTTGCAGGAACTCATTGAGAGCAAGGTTGCTGCAGGACTGCCGCCCGAGGAAGCTCGGCGCGAGGCGCTAATCGAGTTTGGCCCGGGCGCGCAAGTTGCCGAAGAGTGCCGCGACGTACACAGAAGCGCGATCGTCGACAGCACGATCTCCAACTTCAAGAGCGCTCTGCGATTTATGCGCAAGTCGCCGGCGTTTTCCGCGACCGTGATTGTCACGCTTGCTTTGGGTATCGGGGCTAACAGCGCTGTTTTCTCGGCGATAGATGCCATCTTGCTAAAGCCGCTTCCGTTCCCGGATAGTGACCGGCTACTTGTGTTGCGCCAATATGACACAAAATCGAAGACGGGGGAAACGTTTGTCGCGCCGTTGCGGTTGGAAGACTGGAACAAGCTCAGCCATACGCTGACCGGGGTCAGCGGATACTACGGCGAGGACGTCTCCGAAACATCGGGCTTGCTTCCGGAGAGACTGTCGCAAGCGCTGGTCGCCCCACGGTTTCTGAAAGTTCTGGGTGTGTCTCCGATTCTCGGGCGCGATTTCACTCCGCAAGAAGAGCATTTCGGAGGGCCGAATGCGGCTCTTATCAGTTACAAGTTATGGCGAAACCGCTTCCACGGCGACGAGCAAACGATCGGCAAGCAGCTTCACTTTGGGAACTGGTCTGCCACGATCATCGGGGTCCTGCCGGCTGATTTTGCGTTTCCGAGCCGTGCAATCGATATGTGGTCGGTGAGTGCGCCAGACGCTCCCTATGCGCGAGCAAGGGAAAGCACCTGGTACACGGCGATTGGCCGGATGAAGCCCGGGGTGACTGTGTCGCAGGCGCGAGCAGATCTCGCAAACGTTCAAGCGCAACTGGGACGGCAGTATCCGAAGACAGACAAGAATTTGGTTGCGACGGTTCGTCCGCTCAAGCTCACGATTGTGGGCGAATCAAGAAGTTCGCTTTGGCTGCTGTTTGGTTCCGTTTCTCTGTTGCTTTTGATTGCTTGCACGAACATCGCCGCCCTTCTGCTGGCGCGCACGGCGGAGCGTTCTCGTGAGATCGCCGTGCGGACTTCGTTGGGCGCCTCGCGTAAGTCGATTGTCATGCAACTACTGACGGAATCGTTCACGCTCGCCTTGATCGGTTCTGCTTGCGGTTTGTTCGTGGCCTGGGGTGCGACTCATGCGTTTCGATCTTTGGCGAAGGCACTGCCGCGCGTGGAAGAGATCAATCTTCACAACTCAAGTGTGTCAGACTGGACCTTTCGAATTCAGTAGGCGCTGAAGAAGGAAGGGGCAGGGACCCGCCGCAGGACGCGCGCACGCAGCCCGCTCAGACGCTCCGCCCCGCTCTCCGCCGCCGCTCTCTCTCCTCCCCCTCCCTTCTCCCCACTCTCCTCCTCCCTCTCTCCTCTCTCCCTCCCTCCCCTCTCCTCTCTCTCTCTCCCCCTCTCTCTCCTCTCCTCCTCTCTCTTTCCTCTCCCTTTCTTTCTTCCTCTTTCTTTTCTCTCTCTTTCTCCTTTTCTTTTTTCTTTTTCCTCTTTTTCCTCTCTCTCTCTTCCTCTCTTTTTTTTTCTCTCTTTTTCCTCTTTTTTTTTTCTCTCTTTTCTCTTCTTTTCTTTTTTTTTCTTTCTTTTCTTTTTCTCTCTCTCTTTTTTTCCTTCTCCTTTTCTCTTCTCTCTCTCTTTCTTTCTTCTTCTCTCTCTTTCTTTCTTTCTTTTTTTCTTTCTTTTTCCTTTCTTTTTTTTCTTTCTCTTCTTTTCTTTCTCTTTTCTTTGTTCTCTTTCTCGTGCGCGCCTCTGTTCTCTCTTCCTTCTTTGACGCTCTTCTCTCGTCTTCTCCGCCTCTTGCCTTTCTGCTTTTGCTTTTGCTTTGCGCAGCTCGCTTCTCTGTCTATTCGTCTTCATGTCTTCTTCGTCTCGCCTTCGTTCTGTGCTCTTCTCGTGCATGTTCATCGCGCTCTTCTCTTTCTTCGCATCTCTCTCTTCTGCCTCTCATGCTCGTTATTCTTACTAGCTCGCTATATCTTTTTCATCTTCTCCCTAGATCTCTCTATATCTTCTCTTTTTCGTATTCTATCTTTCTCCTATCTCTTTTCCTCGTAGCTAGACATCTATTCACTTATCTTTTATCTCTTCCTCTACATCATCACTTCCTTTTTCTATCTTTTTCTCTTCTCTCATTTTTTTTATCTCATTCTCTCTTCTTCTTTCTTCCCTTTTCCCTCTTCCTTCCTTTTTCTTCTTTTCTTTTTCTCTTCTTATCTTCCTTCTTCTCTCATTTCTCTCCTCTCTCTTTTCTTTCTCTTCTTTCTCTTTTCTCTTTCTCTTTCTCTTCTTTCCTCTCTTCTCTCCCTTTCTCTTTTCCCTTCCCCTCCCTTCTCTTTCCTTCTCTCTCTCTCTTTTTTTCTTTTTCTTCTCTCTTCTCTTCTTTTTTTTTTTCTCTCTTTCTCTTTCTTCCTTCCTTTTCTCTCTTCTCTTTTCTCTTTCTCCTTCTTTTCTCTATGTTGTTAGCTTTTGAATCTGTCCGGTTTTATTGACACGGTATCTGTCCGGTTAGGCCGCTTTGGTTTTGGCCTTGGATTTGAGTGTACCCGTCGTGGTCGGGCGGTGGGCAAAGTGGGAATCTCGCGACTTCAGGCGAGATTTCCAAGGCGCCGGAGGCGCCGTCTTTTCCACCGTCTCTTTCGGCTTTTGCCGTTGTCAGTAGGTGCGGGCCCCAGCGCACCGACACCCTTCCATCCAGGTGTTCGCAGATCGTGACGGTACAACCCGCCAAGCTATTGCGGAACCTTGTTTTATCCAGTTGCAAATAACGGTTCTGCAGAACGACAGTGTTGTCCTGCCCTACCGTTCGCTCCGTCTGAATCGAAAACACCAGGTCCAGGTCTTTGCGTCCGCACTTGCGAAACGCTGTCCCTTTCTCGGCAGCTGGCTTGGCGAACTTGCGGTTGAACTCGGCGATGTAATGCTCACGAAGAAAAGCGTTCGCCTGCTCCAGCGTGCTGATGCCAGCGAGCCGTAGCTCCTGCGGCAAGCGGTTCTGCCACGTACCGAAGCTGCGTTCGCAACGGCCTCGCGCTTGCGGTGAGTAGGCCGGGATCATCTGCACACCCAATTCCTTCATCGCTCGCCCGACTTGCGTCAGCCTGTGTGGATCCACCTTCTCTCCCGCTTTCCGAGTCACGAAGAAATGGCTGCCGCGATCGCTGTAAAGCGCGCAGAATAGGCCTTTGCTCTCGATCACCTCGCGCAAGCCAGTCATCACCGTACGCGTGGATTCTTCTTCCACCAGCTGCGCGTAATAGATCTCGCTGGTCGCATCATCCAGGATCACCAGCAGGTCGTAATAGCGATCGTCGGAGAACCAGCGGTGCTTGCTGCCATCAATGTGCAGCAGCATGCCCGGCATCGGTCTTCGCGGCCTGCGCCGCCGATGCGAGCCGCGCTTCTTACGCCGCGCCACCAGCCCCGCTCCTTGCAGCGCCTGCTTCACCCAGCTATAGCTGAGCTCAATCGCGTGCTCTTCCCGCAGCTTCTCGTGAAAGTGCCGCACGCTCAGATCAAAGTAGGTCTCCTGGTACAGCGCCAGCACGCGCTCGGCTCTCTCCAGCGGCACGCGCAGGTAAGTCCGCTTCCGCCGCCGCTGATCGAACAGGCCGTCGTAGCCGAACTCCTGATAGCGTTCGCGCATGCGCCGCATCGTCCGGTCACAAACACCCGAGATCTCGGCCGCTTCCAGCCAGCTGATCTTCTTCGCCATGGCTTTCAAAATCACGTCTTGCAGTTTCATCATCCGCTCCAGTTCCGCGGCCGAGATCGCTTGGCTTGTTTCCAACCCCCAGCGTCTCCAGCCGCTTTTTCAAAGCGGACACATACCGTGCTAATTACACCGGACAGATACTGTGCTAACGACAGTGCGCGTGGAAGGATTGCGCTCGATTGGCGCATCGTGATATACGCTTTGGCCTGTGCTTTGCTGTCGACCGTCTTGTTTGGATTAGTGCCGGCATTGCAGGCAACTCGCAGCGGCATCGCGGGTTCACTGGCGGCGCACAGCCGTGCCCAGGTATCGGGAAGTAACCCGATGCAGTGGCTTCTGGTGGGGATACAAGTGGCGCTTGCCGCGACATTGTTAGTTGGCGCGGCGCTGTTACTGCGGAGCTTGGAGGCGCTGGGGCGCGTTTCTCCCGGATTCGATGCTTCGCATGTACTCACGCTGAGTATCAGCGCAGATTGGGGCGAAACAGGAGACCAAAAGAAGTTGATCCGGCGGATCAACAACGATCTGGAGGCGCTTCGCAGCGTTCCTGGCGTCCAGTCAGCAGCCACTTCGGCCAGCCTGCCCGGGGCGGCCGATCAGTACCCGACGAAGTTGCAGGTTGGCTCTATGGAAAACTCTTGATCGCGCTGCTCGCGCAAAAACTGATCCGCATGGGACGCGATATTTCCCCCGGGGCTACGCTTTGCCGGAATTCGCAGGCCAGCCCCTGGCGTGAATTCTTTTTCGCCCTTCACCAAACTCAGCGAGCCATAGAACCCTTTCTCGCTCTCAAAGAGACCTTGGATTGTTGGCCCCAGATCGAGCGTGATTTGGCCGAGTCACCAGGAAGAAGGAATTACAGGCCTCTTCCTGAGCTAATGTTATCGACGACAGTAAAGTCGTTCCAGGACCGGTAGGTTCCGTTCAACGAATAGACTTTGCCAGTATATCAGGCTATGCTATTGCCGAGCATTTAGCCGGCCCGTGATAGGTTGCGAGGAGGCAGTCATCATCCCATTGGTTGCCGATGATTTGTTCGACATGGGTTCCGTCGTACCGCATCACGAATAGTTCGCCGTAGGGCTGCGCCGCATCCGTGTAGGCCCCTTCATCCTTGAAACCCATTCTGGAACTGGCGAATGCGATTGACTCTCCATCGGGTGACCAAGCCATGTGAGCTTCGTTGCCGTGCGTCAGCGTGAGCGTTTCGGGCCGTCATGTCGGGCCTGAGCGGATAATCCGTACGGTCATCCACTAACCGCCTTCGCAAATCATCGGTCGCCCCTCGGCGGCCATAGCGGAAAGTTCCCATATGCATGAGTCTGTGCGGTGACAGCTTTCGTTTCGAGGTCCATGATGCGCAAACCATACCCATTCTTCTCGAAAGTACGGTAAACGAAACAGTGGCCGTCTGCGGAGAACGATGGCAACGCACTTTCCAGGAGCCTGAGGTCAGTTCCTGCAAGCCGCTTCCATCAGGGATGATCATCGCGACTTGCGCGCCGCCATCGACCGATCGCCGCGCTTTGCGAAAGATTCATGAAGCCTTGGCAAAACGCTCCGTCGCCCCAACGCCGAAGATAATTTTATCCCCGTGTGGAGATCATTCCCCGACCAGCTCATTTCGGGTCTTGTCCTGAGAGATCGATTCCGCACTCTTCCTTTGCAACATTGTTACAAAAAGGCTAGCGCCGAACGAATTGGTACGGCTACTGTTCTTGCCGACGGTCGCCAGACTATATGCGGTATCTTAGTATTTCCCTGTCAGCCTCAATTCGTCGTTGAGGTTGGGCGTGTAAGCCTTGAGGAGCGCGGAGAATGTCACCGCGAGGCGCTTATGGAAGACGACCCGCTTGGCGTCAGGCGACCACGACGCGGATCGGATCTCACCGCGAGGTCCGCGTTTCCCGCTGAGATAATAGATGCCCGCGCCTGGATCTGCCTCATCTTTTCTCACATAGCCGAAATCGTTTCCCGAAAGCGGTGAGGGATTCAGTTTGACACCCGGGCCGGACACCAGATCGCTCGAGGTGCCTGTGTCGAGGTCGATCAAAACCAACTTTGTGTCGTTACCAGGAGCAGGGTTTGCCGCTCGAGTGGCGAGCGTCTGTTCCGCCGTCATGCAGTAAGCCACGACGCGCAGGCTATCGGGCATCCACTTGGGGCTTCCGCAGAACCCGCCGCTGGCACCCACTTTCTTGAGTCCGGAGCGATCCGGGTGGATGACGTAAATATCAGTCAACTGAAGACGCTCCCAACGCCCGTGAGCAAACGGTGCGTCGTGATCACGACTGGACGAGAACGCGATCCACTTGCCGTTGGGAGACCACGAAGGCCGAAAGTCGCCCTCCTTTCCTGAAGTCAGAGCCTTGACGTGTCGCGTCACGAGATCCATCGTCCACAGCGTTGCCGTCCCGCCGTCGCGCGTGCTCACGAAAACCAGTTGCTTGCCATCGGGAGAGAACGCTGCCTGATCGTCGTACGCAGGTCAGTGGTCAACCGTTCGAGGCCACTGCCATCCGGTCTGACGCGAAAAAGATCGGCCTATCCGGCGCGATCTTAAGTTAAGACCACGCTTGCCCCATCCGGAGCCCAAACCGGGTCGTAATCGGAATCGTTGGAGTCGAGCAGCCGACGTTCGTCGCTTCCATCGGACGACGCGATAAAGAGGCTCACCTGACCGCGTTTTGCGTAAACGCGGGCCGCGGCGATTTTCCGTGGCGTGAGTCTCTGCGCTGTGAGAGTTGCAGTCAGAGGCTATGATCGACGGGGCGCTGCGGCGACGGTACTGTTGGGAGCAAGCTGCGGTTGGCTTCGGTGTTGCCTGCCAGGCGTGCGGCATCCAGCTCGACCAATGCGCGCTGCGCACGTAATGACCGTAATGGGAGAAGTGATTTTTGACAGCTCGCAGCTAACGGCGCAGCATTTACAGATCTTTCACTCACTCGATCAAAGTCGTGTTATCGGCCAAGTGCAAAACAATTTAAATATCGTTCATCCTTAAGTTAGCGCTTATGGGACGGCGTCCCTAATTCTCCCGAATTTTTGCCCCGAAACTACGCTTATCCAGATCGAGCAGGAGTAACGCTTGAGTTTGACCTTGGTCGATGAAGGTCCGTTGTTGCTGGCCACAATTAAGCCCGTGCCAGATGAAAACCCTCTATGGTCTTCGCCGACGCTAGTGGAAAGCCCATCGGCATTGTTTTCGAGATTCGGCGATATAAAACGCTCCCGCGACACGACTAGGGCCGGGTCACTGCTTCGTATCCAATGGATGCTCTGACTTACCGAAGAATTCATTCTGCAGCTGCAAGCTTCGGTTATCGGCCTTGACCGCGCGAATGGCGTTGACCACCTGATCCGTCCAAGCCTTCATATCGAACTCTCCGAGCGCCTGATTAGCCGTCCCCGCATCGCCTGCGTAATGATTGGGGAACCGCGCGTACCACCAGATTCCCGTATAGACGTTCTTCGGCAGATCCAGCCGATTCAGATCGGCCCCGGACTCCTCCTTTGCCCGGTCGAGATGAACCAGGTCCGGACGCGAAATCATAGTGTGAGCCGTCTCAGACTGGCCCGCGTGCATGTCGGTCTTGTCCTGAACCGTTGGTCGCCCCGCAGGATAATCGCCGTGCAGCATTAGGTAAACCACGTAGTCATGCCGCGATGCTAACTGCGATTGTGCAAAGTACGGCAAAAAACTGTTATTGCCGCCATGTCCGTTCACAATTAAGATCTTCTTGCAGCCGCTACGCGCCATTTCGTCGGTAGTCGCCTGGAGAAGGTCCATTTGCAGGTGTTCGCTATAGGCCAGCGTGCCGGGCTCGTGTCTTGCCTCGAAAATCTGGCCGAAGTAATACGCCGGAAACACCACTGCATACTCCTGCTCCGCTGCATGAGTCGACACATACCGGACATTGATCAGGTCCGTTCCCAGCGGCAGTTGAGGACCGTGTTTCTCGATAATCCCGAAAGGCACGATGCATGTTCCCTGGCTCTTCCCGACCGCCTTTATAAAATCCGCTGCGGTCAGCTCCTCCCAGTGGACGGAAAGGCTCTGCCCGCCAAGCTGCGCTCCGAGCAGGGACATAATCACAATGAAAGTCTTACTCGCGCTCAACATGGTCAATCTGGATTATCCTTTCCTATATGCCGTCCCAATGCTCTATTCAAGATACTCGCCGGCTCCGGGACCTTTCGGGCATCGGCAAGAGCATCGAGCGCAATCTCGTCGAGCTGGGTGTGACATCGGTCCCCGAACTAGCGCGGCGAGATGGCGACGATCTCTACCAGGCGCTGTGCAGGCAAACTGGAACCCGTCAGGATCCGTGCGTGCTCGATACTTTTCGCTGCGCGGTCGCTCAGGCGCGCGATCCCGATCTGCCGCTCGACCAGCGAAACTGGTGGTGGTGGTCACGGCAGCGAAAAGCCGCTCGCGCCTGAGTTCTTATACTGAACTCGGATGCCGTGCCCTTTTTTCGAGCCCCGATCGATCGCTGCCGAAGCCGAGCATGGGCGCTCTGTCCGCTTGCCGCTCCTGGACGAATATGACGGCGTTTGTCACGCAACGGCCTCGCTCTTCCCCGTGCCCCGCGATCTTCGCTTCCGCTGCTGCAACCATGGCTACCCGATCGGCGCGTGCGCTTACTTCCCGCCCGCAGAGAATCGCTCGTGCGTTCGCTTCGACATCGTATCCTGCAACGAAGAAGCAATCGAGCTGCTCCTGATCGCCGAGCGCGATCATGCGCCTGTCGATTGGCGGCGATTACGCTTTCTGCGAAGCACAGAAGAAGTGCAGCCCACGGTGAGCGACGCTCCGGCACGCGCTCAAGTTGTGTCGTTTTGCCGAAGCTATCTGCGCCACTTCTCCCGATAATGCCGAATATGGATGCAAGTTCCTTGCTGGTCGACGCCGGCGGTGGCGAAAGCCCCCGAACTGTTCGCGAATCGCAATCGGATTACGCGGAAATCTGTCTGCCCAACGATACAAACACGCTGGGGAACATGCTGGGCGGGCACGTCATGCATTTGGTGGATCTCTGTGGCGCCATCGCTGCCATGCGTCACTCCCGTTCTTCCGTCGTCACTGTCTCGATAGACCAGATGACCTTTCTTCATCCGGTACCCATCGGCAGCCTCGTTCGCTTGAAGTCCACGGTGAATCGTGTGTTCCGAACATCTATGGAGGTCGGCGTGAAGGTTTGGGTCGAAAATCTTCATGACCCCGGTCTTCGCCACACCTCCTCGGCTTATCTCACATTCGTGGCGTTGGATAGAGCAGGGAACAAGGTGATACTTCCTCCGATCCTCCCCGAGACCGAAGAGGAAAAACGCCGCTACTCCGAAGCCGCCGAGCGTCGGGCATACCGGCTGGCTCTCAAAGACAAAACCAGGAAGGCTCCGAAACTTCCTTAGTTCGGCCGCTCGAGTCTGCAACAATGCTCGAAAAACTCCTATCTCCTGTTTCCACAGACATCGGCATCTTACGTGGAGAGGAATACAGAATGGCAATATCTTCCACAAAGCAGTTTGCCCTCGTGACGGGCGCGTCGAGCGGGATCGGTTACGAGTTGGCCAAGCAGTTTGCACAGAATGGGTTCGATCTTCTGATTGTTTCTGCCGGTGAGCGCATCGACAGCGCGGCTAAAGACATTCAGGGATCCGGGGCCAATATCCAAGCTGTACAGGCGGACCTTGCTACTCACGAAGGCGTTCACAAGCTCCTGTCTGCAATCCAGGCGAGCGGCCGTCCAGTGGATGCGGCAGCAATCAACGCGGGGGTCGGCGTAAGCGGACGTTTTGTCGAAACAGATCTGGCCGAAGAGCTCAACATGGTGGCGTTGAACGTCACATCGACCCTTCACCTGGCAAAGTACATAGTCAAAGATATGGTGGCTCGGGGGAGCGGTCGAATATTGTTCACTGCTTCTATCGCTGGTACCATGCCCACTCCCTATGAGGCCGTGTATGGAGCGACCAAGGCGTTCGTGCGATCTCTTTCCCAGAGTTTGCGTGAGGAGTTAAAGGACACCGGCGTTACGGTAACCGCCTTGATGCCGGGAGCGACCGAGACGGACTTCTTCCACCGCGCGGGAGGCGATGACACCAAACTCGGCGCGAGCGAAAAAGACGATGCAGCCGAAGTTGCCAAAGAAGGCTTTGAAGCGCTTATGGCCGGAAAGGACCATGTGATTACTGGCGCCTTCAAAAACAAATTGCAAGCAGCGGCGGGATATGTGTTGCCCGATCCGCTGGTTGCAAAGGGACACGCCAGCATGTCGGAACCCGGTTCAGCAAAGAAATAACTTTTTATTGTTCTCCGGGAAAGGGCGGGCGCGGTATCTGTGCCCGCCCTTTCTATTTCCTCTCTGGGTGTTCCGAAATACTCAGCAGGTTTCCGTCGGGATCCTTAAACCAGGCGACCTTTGCGCCTGTAGGCGCAGTCCAGATGCCGCGTTCGTCCTGCTTGAAAAAGGTGTACCTCTCAAACTCAATTCCTGCCTTCTCTAACTCTCCTACGGCCGAGCCAATATCCGTCACCTGCCATCCGAGGACCGTACCATGGGCCGGAGCATGCGTTTTCGCGACTGCCAGGCGCAGCATGATGCCGTTTACGTCAAAGACGAGCGCGAATGGAAGTTCTTCTCCGATCAAACTCAGGCCCAGCTTGTCGCGATAGAATTCACGGGCGCGGTCCACGTCTACAATCGTTACGAATCCTATTAGGTTGCTGTTGCGGAGTTCGTGCCCTTCTGACATGCGACTCTTATATTCGCATTTCGGCGCATGGAAATGGGCACACCGCAGGGGTGCCGACGAAACGCGGATTGCGCGCGTACTCGGATTTTCCTCGACAAAGTTTGCGAACTCGATTACGCTGGGCATACCAACCTGGTAGAAGTTCAGTCTAGGTGGCCGGGCGAACCACATTCCTCTTGGCCATCACGTTTGTTGGAGGCCCGCGATGTGTAGTGCCCGATTCGGCCTACTGGGTTGCAGATGGCATCTGCTCGACCTTTCTGTTTTATCGGTTTTGCTCCTGTCTGTCACATTCGCCGGATCGGCGGTGGCTCAAGTGGTAGCTCCTCCACTATTCGGCCCTTCGCTGGGCAAATTCTCGCTCTGCAATTCAGAAAAGCTGATAGCCGCTAAACAGCTCACTTTTGCGCAAAGAACTTGCTGGTACGGGTCCGAACTGATCTCTCCGTGGGCCGCGGTGCGTGCGGGGTTCAGCAGTGGTTTGGGCCAATGGAGAAACGACCCTAACGGGACGGGTCGGGATATGGATGACTATGCCCGCCGGTTTACTGTCTACTACGCGAAGCGCACTGCCCGGGAAACGGGTGAACTCATTGCCGGGTACTTCAACAACGAGGATCCCCGGCTCCATGTTTCTGGGCAAACCGCAGTTGGCAAACGGGTCCAGAGTGCTCTGCTGAGCGTTTTAATTGTGACGGGCGAGGAAGGCAGCCGTCCCGCTCTAGGACCGATCGCCGGGGCGCTCGGATCGACTTTCGCCGGCGTCGCTCTCTATCGTAACCACACCGGAGTCGGCTACGCTTTTCGCGGAGCCGGGCTCAGCTACGGCAGCTACTTCGGGAAAGCGTTGTATCACGAGTTCCGGCCGGACATTTCGTTTTTTGTGAATAGAATGCTGCGCAAAACGCGCGACTAGATCCATCCTCTAGATCTGTTCCTTGGCTGGGGTAAGGAACCTCTTTATCCCTGGACTGCCCTCCGGTTTAAGTTCTGGCAACGATAGTCGAAGTACAGAACGGACTCGACGAATTCGGTCTTACATCCTTAACATACGGGAGTGAACAAGTGGTTCTTGATTTTCCTGGTGTGTGCGTCGCCCGTGCTGGCGGATCCCCGTCCATGGCAGCCTGTGAACTGGCTTCCTTTTCCCACTCCTTCGGGAGTGCAGGTCTTTAACGATGAGACCCATTTTTCGCGCGCGATTTCGAAACTGAAATTGACGACCACCCGAGGATTCGATTCCGCAGAGCTTTCTTTTTCGGAGACATCGGGCATGGGTCCCGGTTCCCCTTATGCCGGTTCGGGACAGATGATTCACGGCAAATGGTGGGACGACGTGGGCAAGAACGCGACGAGTTTGGACGGATCGCCGGCTGCCTATGACACGCTTCGCCTCAACTTTGCTGACCCGGTCAAGGCGTTCGGAGCCGACTTTCACTACACGGTCGAGGGCGGGTTGGATTTCTGGCTTTTCGATAATAGGGGCGACCTCATCGGACAACTCCTGCCGGATCAGAACAGGGCTCCTGGGACTCTGGTGGATGGCTTTTTCGGGTTCACGTCGAATACCCCGATCGGCAGCATTTTGGTCGATATCGATGGGGCTCATTGTACGGCCGGCCAGGCGCAGCGGTACACGATGGACAAGGTGGAATTCGCGCCAGTGCCGGAGCCCGCGACCTGGATTCTGTTATCTGCGGGAGCAGGCCTTGCGTGCGTTCTTCGAATGCGAAGTTTGGTTGGTCGAAGGGCAACGGCGATCGGTCAGGGCGTGGCATCATACACGCGGACGTAATCGACAAGTAGCTTCTGCGGAAAGACCGTTCGTTCATTCGGGCTGCCCGGCCAGTCGCCGCCGACCGCCAAATTCAACAGGATAAAAAAGGGATGATCGTACACGAACGTCGCGCCTGAGGGCAGGTCTTTGGGCGTGCGTTCCACAATCAGATTGTCATCGAAAAAAAACCGGATACGTTCAGGCGCCCATTCGACGGCATAGATATGAAATGCGTCGTCCACTGCCTGCCCTGCCGGTAGCGGAAATTTAGCGCTGATTCCGTTTTTGCCGGAGTAGCCGGGACCATGCAGGGTGCTGTACATGGTATGCGGGTCCCCAATTGTCTCGAGGATATCGATTTCGCCGCACGCAGGCCAGTGTGCCGTGTCGACATTGTCTCCCAGCAACCAAAACGCAGGCCAAATACCCTTGCCTGACGGCAATCGCATACGTGCTTCAAAACGGCCGTAGGTGTGCGCGAAGTGACCTTTGGTTTGCAAGCGTGCCGAGGTATAGTCCCGCTGAATTTTGTCGGAACCGGTAAACGATTCCTTGCGCGCCGTGATCACCAGGTTGCCGTCGCGCTGCTGAACATTCTCCGGACGGTTTGTGTAGCTCTCAAGCTCATGATTGCCAAACCCGCCGCCGCTCGTCTCTATGCTCCATTTGGATGCATCGGGTAAACTGCCGGCCGTTCCATCGAACTCATCGCTCCAGATCAGCTTTCCGTGGGAAGACTCGGCTGCCAATGCTTTCGAGGAGTGTCCCGCGGCTTCGAACATCAGCACTCCGGCACTCAGTCCCAACATGCCTAGAAATAAAGATCTAGCTCTTGTGTGCATTTGACGCCTCTGGAAAGGTTCTGAACTGTATCCGCACCACCGAACCTGCATTTCATCACATCACGCCAGGGAAAGCTCTCGGCGCTGCGCCGGTACGAAATTCGATCACCTCACAGTTCCGTCCTGTTCCGATAAGGTCCGAATGTGCTCGAGCACTCGTGAGTGAATGTGATGAACTACCGCGTCAGACCATAATCGCCAATATGCTGCCGGCCATAAACCGTGCTGATACCAGGAGGTCCCTTCAAGCAGAGTGCGTCCGTGCGGCAGCGGAGATAGAGTGAACTGTCCTTGCTTGGAAACGAAGTAACCGGTCAGGTGCTTTGGGTGGACGGGTCCATAGAGTCCGGTCTCTTCCATCGAGGGCGGAGTGGTTAAGACCCGGAACTGCAGTTTGTGTGGCTCGTCCCATACTGTTACGCGCTCGACAACAGCGCCCGTTGAAAGATCGCAATAGCGTGCTGCGCCTAGTCCTGTTCCTATTATGCGTGTGCGCCTCGGATAAGCGAAACCAGTTCGCGAAACCCAGTCCCCACGATCTGGAATGTCGGGGAAGGCAACGGCGTATTTCCAAACGCGCTCAGGTGTGGCGTTCACAACGATGCTCGTACGCACGCAGTAGAGAGGAGGCCTAGCGTGAACATCGAACCAGAAGCTAACGGGCAGGAGCAAGACCATAGCCGCCGAGTGGCTGTCCCGCGAGCCGAACAGGCAGTACACCACCCAGCTGCCGACTGCACTGCATACAACAACCGGCAGCACAGCCATCACTACGCAGATCATTCCTTCTTTACCGAGCACCAGGAATGAGAAACACACGGCACCGCCTGCCAGCGCTCCCGCCCCGAGTGCGCCCTCCGGAGTTTCCGGCCGGACGCTCCACGACGTGAGGCCGCCCAGACAAAACCGGAAGGGCAATGAATACCGTCCAGCCATAAACGCCTGCTCCGATCAAAGCAAAGCTGCCCGCCACCAGACCTGGGAACAAAGCAATCGAGATCAGCGATCGAGCTCCAGTGTTCATTGCTGTTCTCCTGTGGCGATAGCGATCAGCTCTAATACTGGTTTCCGCAGTGGGCGCATCAGCGGCAAGGAGGAAAGGCGTACCAGCGTGGCAGCTGTTTTGCAGGCGAGTGGCAACAGCTTTTCGGTCCGAGCCTGCTGAGGAGAGTCGTCCGTGAGCCAGAAGAAAATTATGCCCATTTGGAGGAACCACAACACGCTCGGCAGACGCAGCGCGAGGTCTCTCGGAATGCGGAGCCCGGATCTTTCAATGACCTGGCGAAACCAGGAAACGTCGATCTCTCGAATGTGTTTCGTCTCGACGCTGAACGGCGATAGCGGGTACTTCGGATCGGCGCCGTTCCGCAGTAAGGCACGGAGAACCTCGCGAGTCGGCCCGAAATGCGACAACTTCACCCGAATTAGCGCGGATAAGCCGGCCTCCAGTCCCTTCACCTTTTCGAGCGCGTGCTGCAGCTTCTCCTGCATCTCGTTGTTAGCGCGTTCGTAAAAATCCAGGACGATGGCGTCTTTGGAAGCATAGTAGTAGTAGGCCGCCCCCGTGGCGACCTCCGCTTTTTGGGCGATGCTGCGCATAGTGGCGTTGTCGAATCCTTCCTGGCGGAATAGCTCAAGGGCAGCCTCGAGAATTCTGGCTCGCGTTGCTTCCGCTTTAGGCGTCGCGTCTAAACTCTTCATTGTTGAACGTGTTCAAATACAGTCTGCGCCAGATCGCAATAGCTGTCAAGGACGTTTTGAACGCGTTCAGTATCCTTCTCGGACACTCGTCACCCGTCCCTGGCGCAGCGGAGCCCGACTCGGTTGCCCGTAGAACTCTGCTTTTCCTGTCCTTTATTCACCGCTTGCAAGAACTGCGCATGAAGTGCAACCTGAACCCTCCCCGCAACGGTGGCAGCTGCGGCAATGCTAGATTGGTCGTAAAATGATCGCCGATATCGAGCAGATCGAAGCACACCGCCCTGCGCTGACGGGTCACTGCTATCGGATGCTCGGCTCAGCAGTCGACGCCGATGATGCCACGCAGGAAACCATCATTCGAGCGTGGAAGAATGCCGGTCAGTTCGATGGACGGGCAGCTTTACTGACCTGGTTGTATCGCATCGCAACCAACGTTTGCATTGCTGAACTGTCCAATCGCAGGCGTCGTGCGCGCCCCATTGAAGAGCGCCCGGCCGGTTTGCCTACCGATGAGTTAGTCCAGTACCCTCGCACGCATTGGATCGAGCCCGTTCCGGATGCACGTGCAATACCGGCAGACGCCGACCCTTCCGAACGCGCGATCCTGCGCCAAAGCATCCGGCTTGCGTTCGTCGCTGCTCTCCAGAGTCTCGCTCCAAAACAGCGCGCCGCGTTACTCCTGGTCGAAGTGCTCGGCTGGTCTGTGGCCGAAGTGGCGGAAACACTCGGTACGTCCATTGCTTCTGTCAATAGCGCACTTCAGAGGGCCCGCGCTACTCTCGCCGGCCGGAGTTGGCGCGCCGACCCGTCGGCACTGACGGAATCTCAGGAACAGATGCTGAGTCGATACGTCGCCGCTTTTGAGAGGTATGACGTCGATCAACTCGTAGCGCTGTTGCGGGACGACGCGACGTTCTCCATGCCTCCTTACGCCCTCTGGCTTCAAGGCCCGGAATCCGTCCGCAGCTGGCTTCTGGGTATCGGCTCGGCGTGCCGGGGTTCTCGCCTCTTAGCAACTGCGGCATGCGGTTCGCCGGCTTTTGGTCAATATAAGGTAGATCCCGATGGTGGACTTAAGCCGTTCGCTTTAGTCGTTCTTGAACTCTCCGGTGATTACATTGCAGGCTGGAACTCGTTTCTGGACACCGAGACGCTCTTCCCAAAGTTCGAATTGCCCCTACACCTTCCCGCGTAATCATCGAGCGCTACGCGACACGCATTTTTTCCCGACCGCACCGATGAGTTTAGCGAGATTCATCGATCTAACCTTCATAAGGGGAAATGAACGGTTAGCGACGCGATGAGGCACAACCGCGCCAGTCTCGGCTCGGCTGAAGCAAAACGGTAGGTTAACTCTTTCGGCAGGCACGAGGAGCACGCCAGCCCAACTACTCGCCGTCTCACCTCGATACGTCCCGGAATGGAAGAAATTTTTATGAACTTCTTGAACGTGCGGATCAGTGCCGTATGGTTGGTTTTCTTTTCACTCAGCGGCCCGCTTTTCGGCCAGCTAACGAGCGGGAATATTCAGGGAACCGTATATGACCGATCAGGCGCCACCGTCCCTGGTGCGACTGTGATTGCTAAGAACATCGCCACAGGCGTGGAGAATTCGACATTGTCCACATCGGCTGGTGAATATCGCATTCAGAACCTGCTCGCCGGTAAGTACTCGGTTGTTGTCGACGCAGGCGGATTCACCAAGTCAGTCGTAAATGGCATCTCGGTCGACATCAACCAAACTGTGACAGCTAACGTGACGCTGCAGATCGGCAAGGCTAGCACGACCGTTGAAGTGAACACGTCAGCTGCCAATATCGACACCACGACTTCTCAGATTCAAACTACGTTCGAGGCTAAGCAGGCCGCCGACTTACCTTCGGCCAGCAGCGGCTCCGGCGTGATCAACCTCGCCCTGCTCAGTGCCGGAGTGACTACCAGCGGCGGCCTGGGATACGGTACGGGGCCGTCTGTCGGCGGTCAGCGTCCAACGAACAACAACTTCACCATTGAAGGCGTGGACAACAACGTCTTATCGGTCACAGGACCGGCGGTGACGGTGCCAAACGACGCGGTATCGGAGTTCAGCATTCTTCAGAACCAGTTTTCACCGGATTTCGGCCATTCTTCCGGTGGTCAGTTCAATCAAGTAGTGAAGAGCGGAACCAATGCGTTCCACGGAGCGCTTTACGAGTACTTCCAGAATCGGAATCTCGACGCCGCCGATAACTTGAACTTCGTCCAAGGTAATCCGTTGCATCCCCGCTTCGATGAGAATCGATTTGGCGGCAACTTCGGCGGTCCGATCAAGCGCGACAAGTTGTTCTTTTTCGTCGATTACGAATATAATCCGATCGGCGAAACCAGCTCCACTTACTACTACGCGCCCACCGCTGGCGCATACGCCACGCTCGCCGGATTGCCCGGTGTTAACGCTAATAATCTGGCGCAGTTTCGGAAGTATTTGGGTACAGCAACAACGGCTGCCAACCCTTCCACCCTGCCTAACCAGGCGCCGATTCTGGTTGCGCCCGGCCCGGCGAGTAACGAAAGTCTCGGGACCGGTGTCTTTGCTGTTACCGGGGCTCCCGGCGCGCTTACAATCCCGGTGGGACAAATCTCGTCGTCGCTCCCGGCATTTACTAACAACGAATTAGGAGTAGGCTCGGTCGACTATAACATTTCGGATAAAGATTCCGTCCGCGGACGCTTCATCTTAAACCGGACCGGAAACATAGATAATACTGGCTTCCCTTCCGTTTTCTTCGCGATTGAACCCGTGAACGCGTATCTCGTGACACTCTCCGAATATCACACCTTCACGCCCACTCTCCTCAACGAATTCCGCCTGGGTTTCAATCGTTACAATCAGACTGTTCCGACCGGTGGAAATCAAACCTTTCCTGGCCTGGACCAGTTTCCCAACATAAACGTCTATGAGCTAAATGCAGCTTTCGGTCCGGACCAGAGCGCACCCCAATACACGATTCAGAATCTCTATCAGGCCACCGACAATCTCGCTTGGACAAAAGGAAGTCATAGTTTAAAGTTCGGCTTCGACGGTTGGAGTTCGATTTCGCCTTCGAGCTTCACCCAACGGGCGCGCGGTGATTATGAGTGGAGTTATCTCTCAGATTATCTATACGACACCAACCCGGACGGAATTGCGCAGCGCGGGTTAGGCAATGTGACCTATTATCAGAACCAGGCGTATCTCGGCTTTTACGGCAACGATAACTGGAAGATCAACCCCAACCTGACCGTCAATCTCGGATTGCGCTACGAGTATATGTCTATTCCGCTGGGCCAGAATAGCCAGAGCTTGAACTCCAGTGCCAGTGTTCCCGGCCTGATTAGCTTTCATTCGCCGGTCACACAGAAGAAGAACTTCATGCCTCGTGTAGGGCTTGCATACTCACCCGGCACAAGCGGTAAGACGTCGATCCGCGCTGGTTTCGGCATCACCGATGATGTCCTGTACGACAATCTCGGCGGTTCCACTTTGCCTCCACAGTTAAGTACAACGGTCGATGTGACCGGCTTAAATCAAACCGGCTTCCTGGCGGGCGGAGGAATTTCGGCTAACACCTCCGTTGCTATCCCGGAGGGCGCCGCAGCAAAAGCTGCTACTTCGGGCTTCATTCCGGATCAGAAACGGCCACAAGCCTATAACTGGAACTTCGGCGTCCAGCATGTGTTTGCAAATAGTTATGTCTTTGAAAGCCGCTATGTCGGCACGCGTGGTCTGTTCCTGCCGATCCAGGTGCAACTCAACAGGCAGCCTACCGTCAACTCGGCTAATGCCTTGCCGGTTTACTTTGCGATGCCGCGCGTGGCCACCCTAAATTCGCTCACCAGTACATTGCCGGCCCTGCAGACGGCATACGGCAACGGCGGAAACGTCGTGCCTGCGTACGCCAATGCTGGTTTCACGAGCCCTATTACGGCTTTTATGCCAGTCGGGAACTCCACCTATCATGGTTGGTCCAATCAGTTGACTCGGCGCCTGTCGGACGGATTGCAATTTCAAGGTTCCTACACCTGGAGCCATGCCATAGACGATTCCACCGCAGCTCTCGACTCGACGGTTCTGGCACCGCGCCGCCCGCAGGATTTTCAGAATCTCGCCACGGAACGTGCTTCGTCCCTGCTCGATCATCGGAACCGAGTAGTGTTTTCGATGATTTACGATGTGCCTTATCTCAAGAATAGAAACTGGTTCATGAAAAACATTATTGGAAATTGGGAACTGGCGCCCGTCTACCAGTATCAGACTGGCCAGTTGGTCACGCCTCAGAGCGCGGTGGATTCGAATCTGAATGGTGATAGCGCGCCGGATCGTGTGATGATAAACCCCGGTGGAATGAATAACGCCGGAACGGGTGCCACTCCGCTCTGCTCCGGTCCAACTGCTCCTCTCTGTCCGGCGGAGCCCTCCGGAGTGACGCCTCCGATCGTTGCTTACATGGCGAATAATCCCAACGCCCGCTTCGTTGCTTCACCGCAAGGTACCCTTCCAAACGGCGGAAGAAGCCTTCTCACCATGAATCCTATTGATGACATCGAAATCACGGCCCTGAAGCGATTCAGCTTAATCGAGCGCTTTAACCTGGAATTCTCGGTTCGCGCCTTCAATATCTTCAACCATCCCCAATACGTTGGAGGGAACCTCAGCGACGTCGCTAACGTGAGCTACGGGGCCGGTACGATTGCCGGTGATTTGGCGCGGACCACCGTTGAGCCAACCTCGGCAAACTTCGCGCAGTGGAGTCAGGCGTTTTCCAGCAATCCGCGTCAGCTGCAATTGACCATGAAGCTGACTTTCTAGGTTATTGGAAGGTGGTGGCGCATTGCCTTTGCCCGGGGATCACTCTTCAGCGCCGTCGCACTTGCGTTGCCTACGTATTGAAGCATTCCAGGAGAACGCAGTCGCTTGATGCACACCGCCCCTGACGAGACGCCTGGATAAGCACAATCACCGGTGGGATGCCAAACGCTACCCGCTCGAGGGCTACATACAGCGGCGCAGCGTGCCCGGGGTCTAGGCGCGGCTCGCGGGGCACAAGCTAAGCCCCGCAGCGCAGCCAGCACGCCTTCCGGGTTGTTCGCGATAACCTTCAGGTAAGCGAGTACCGCCGTATCCGGCTGTGCGCGCCCTGGTCCCAATCCTGCAAAGTGCGCCGATTGAAACCGTAGCGGTCGGCGAATTGCACTTGCGAAAGCCCCGATTTCTCCCGGATGGCCTTCACATCGATGTCGTCGAAAATGTAAATCTCTGGAGCGTGGATTTAGCGGCTCGCTTTGGGCCCGTCGACGGCTTTGTTGATTGCCTTTTTTGGTCAGGTCCCTTCCCAACCTTCTATGCAACTTTCACGGAGAAGGAAGGCGCTGCTCGTCGGCTCGGGAATCGGAAGCCCATCCTCGCGCATACCGGCCAAGTGGATCTGAATGGCTTCCTCTATCAGTTGCTCGACTTCGACGCGACTCGGTGCCTTAGCAACACAGCCGGGCAGATCGGGAACGTAAGCACCCCAGTCACTGCGGGGCTCTTTTTCAAGGATTACGACGTATTCCATTAACTCTCCTTCGTAAATCTGGGCTTGGTGAAGAATGCTTTTCACCGTCTTCGTGGGGGGGCCCCGCCGGGTTTACCAGCTATAGTGACCCCTTCGGGCTTTACCGGGTGCTTAAACTGTCGGTGGCTCCCGGTTTGACCAACCTGCATCCAGCCGTCCGCTTCCACCACTTAGGCACAGCTCACAAAATCGCGCCCTTGTGCGACGATGTCGGAACGATACCTGAACAGCAAACTCCCTCTCTCGAGCAGCATCGCCTCCATCGCCCTTTGAATCTGCGCGATCTCGTTTTCACCCAGATCCTCTGTGTCGTCGGCAGTTCCTGGGTAGGCGTTGCCGCCGGGCTCGGCCGCGCTCAGACACTGACCTGGATCGCTGCCATGCTTCTCTTCTACGTTCCCATGGGTGCTTCTGTTATCGGCCTCAATCGTGAAATGCCTCTTGAAGGAGGTCTCTACGTCTGGGCGCATAAAGCATTCGGCGATTTCGGCGGCTTTCTCACCGCTTGGAATCTATGGATCTATGGCATCGCCATAACTGCCGGCATCCTATACGCGATTCCCACGGAACTGGCCTACTTGATCGGACCTTCCGCCGTGTGGCTGCCGGAAAATCATCTCGCCTCTCTTAGCATCGTTGCCCTCACAATCGCGGCTCTCACGGTAGCCGCACTAAGAGGGCTTGAATTAGGCAAGTGGATCCACAACATTGGAGGTGTCGCCATCCTCATTGTTTACGCCGGCCTCATCCTGCTTCCCGTCTGGGGCATTTCAAGACACATGCCTATGGCAGATCACTGGGCGCCCTTTGCCATCGAGCTTCCACCACGCAACTTGCACACATTGGCGCTGTTCGGTCAAATGCTTTTTGGGGCCCTCTGCGGCCTGGAGTACATCGCCATCCTCGCCGGGGAGAGCAGACAGCCAGCCAAAGCCATCGGCCAGTCGGTCTGGATCTCCTCACCGATGATCTGCGCGATGTTCATTCTGGGCACCAGCTCTGTAGTAGCTTGGGTGCCACGCAGCCAGATTGACTTTATTGCTCCCATCCCTCAAACGCTTCGAATAGCACTTGGTAACACTGGCATCGGCAATCTATTCGCGATAACAGCCATTCTCTTGCTGGAGTTTCGTCTTTTGGGGGCGGCTAGCTTTATCTTCACCGGCGCTACTCGCCTTCCGTTGGCTGTCGGGTGGGATAAGTTGGTTCCGGCGTGGTTTACCCGTCTTAGCGAGAGCCGCCGAACCCCCGCGAACTCCATCCTCTTCGCGTCGGCTCTTGTCTTCCTGCTCGTGTTTCTGGCGAACATAGGCGTCCATGCACAGGAAGCTTTTCAGCTCTTATCGAATGCGAGCCTTACCCATTACGAAATCGCTTATCTGGTAATGTTTGCCATTCCACTCGCAGGTTCAGTCGCTCTCCGCAATTCTCTACCGGCCTGGCTCAAGTGGACGTCTTCCATCGGCTTCTGTGCCACCCTGTTCAGTCTCGTCATTTCGGCCTACCCGTTTGTCAGCGTAGTAAACGCACACGCCTACGCCGAGAAAATTCTAGGCACGGTCTTTTTGAGCAATCTCGTCGGAGCTGCTGTTTATAAATTCCGCACCACATCTGCGGTTGGAAGTCTGGTGTGAGAACTACCGCTGCCTACTGCTTCACAAACTCCTCTGGCCAAACCGCCTCCAACTCCCAGTCAGGAAATCTATCCTGAGGCGTCTTTGCCTGGCCTACACGGTCGCGCTCCTCACGCGCTTGTATCTCCAAACTACGAAGATGCTCTCGAAGCGCATTGCGAATGAGCTCTGAGCGATTTAGCTTTGTGCGACGCGCTGCCGTATCCGCCGCTTGCAAGAGCTTCGGATCAAGTACAACCTGAATCCTCTTCATGCGTGGATTGTACTCGACACTCTATTCCAGAAGAGCTCGACACGAAAGGATAAGAGCAGTTCTGACCGGCCGCACTGTCCTGCCACAATCGACATAGCAGTGTCGCTCGCCGCCGATGCAAACGACTATAAGCGACTCTGTCGTTCCAACCCGGTTTAAGAACTCCAAAGCAGAAATGCCCGAAGTAAAAACGCTTAATAAGCTGCAACTGCAAAGCAACGATAGTCGGCCAACAACGAACATCCGCGCGGGACTCGTCTTGCTGATAGCCGCCGCATGCGCCCTTATCGTCGCGAATCTCTACTACGCGCAGCCCTTAGCTGGACTGATCGGCCCTGCCCTGGGCTTATCGGCTGCCGCTTCGGGATTGATCGTGACACTGACGCAACTTGGGTATGGAGCGGGTCTACTCTTCATCGTGCCGCTCGGAGATCTCCATGAGAACCGGCGCTTAGTTCTGATCCTCATCGGCTGCGCCATTCTCTCCCTGCTCGCAGCCGCTTTTGCCGTATCTCCGGTCCTGTTCCTGGTAGCTTCGCTTTCCATCGGCCTTAGTTCGACAGCGGTTCAGATCCTGGTCCCTTATGCCTCGCATCTGACTCCGGAAGAGAGTCGCGGCCGCGTGGTTGGAAATGTGATGAGCGGGTTGATGCTGGGCATTATGCTGGCACGGCCTGTTGCAAGCCTGATTGCCTTCCGAGCCTCGTGGCACCTTGTCTTTGAATTATCGGCTGGTCTGCTGGCTGCGCTCGCTTTGATTCTGTTGCGGGCCATGCCGAAGCGAGAGCCTCCACCAAGCATCGGCTACCGCGCCCTGCTCGTGTCCATGGCACACATCGCCCGAACAACTCCCATCCTGCAACGCCGTGCCCTGTACCACGCCGCTCTCTTCGGCTCCTTCAGCCTCTTTTGGACAACGGTACCGCTCCTGCTCGCCGGGCCTCCCTTTCGACTTACCCAAAAAGGAATTGCCTGGTTTGCGTTCGCAGGAGTCGCAGGCGCCGTCGCTGCTCCAATTGCCGGACGTGTGGCCGACAAGGGTTGGACTCGATTGGCAACCGGCATTGCCATGACATGCGTCGCAGCATCATTTGTCCTCTGTATCTTTGGGCGAAATGGTGAACCGTCGGGATTGGCTTTGCTTGTGGCTGGCGCCGTCACGCTCGACTTCGGTGTAACCACCAACATCGTGCTAGGGCAGCGCGCGATCTATGTCCTGCCTGCCGAACTGCGCAGCCGGCTCAATGGGCTATATATGGCCACTTTCTTTGTGGGCGGAGCGATTGGCTCCGCAATGGGCGGTTGGGCCTTCGCCACCAGGGGTTGGAACTTCGCATGCGGATTCGGGATTCTCTTTCCGATTCTTGCGCTGGCTTACTACGCCACTGAACCGCGCACCTGATTGGCAATCCTGGTTCTGCGTCGAGAGCTCAAAAATGCCGCGCCGCGCCACTCAAGGCCATTTGCAACTGTTGCGGAGCCGCCTGCCGATGCACCGCCAGCTGAACTCCCAGCACCACCAGCATGACAAGGACAGCAAGCCGCATCGGTACCGGCGCAATTCGCCCGGCTAACATCGAACCCATCATCGCTCCCATGATGCCTCCGATCGCTAACTTAAGTAACAGCACTCCATCATAACTACCTCCGCTTAGATGAATCGCGCTACCGATGGCAGATACAACTAATCCAAAACAAAGATCGGTTCCAACTACTTCCGCCGCGGATAACTTAGTAAGTCCCAAAAGAAGTAACGACCCAAGTGCGCCCGCTCCCGCCGAGGAGAACCCGACTTCAGCTCCAATCGGAAGCGTCAGCCAGGGAAGCAGCCGGGAGCGATCGCTTACCTCCCGGTTCTTTCGCGGCCAGAACGTCCGGTATAAATGAAAAACGGCCGTCGACGATATGAGAACACCGAGCGCCACATACAGCGCATGTTCGTAACCGCCGCCCTTCAGCGAACGCAACAAGAACGACCCGCCCAAAACGCCCGGAGCGCCACCCGCCAGCATCAATCCCAGCGTTCGCACGTTCACTTGCCGGCGCAGAATGTAAGCCGGAACCGAGAAGATCTTAACAATGGCTCCGAAAGTCAACGCAGTTCCGACAGCCGTAGCCGGTGAAACACCCAGAAAAAGAATCAACAGCGGAGTGGTCATACTACCCGCCCCGACTCCGGTCAGCGATATAGCGATCGCGATCGCAAAACCGAAAAGGATCTCCACGTTAGTGAGCCTCAGCGATATGAATTCCGCACTCTAGCTTCCGCCCGGCCCAGCGGCCCGACCGGAGATTATTCTCGTCCAGCGGCTTGGCCGTGCAAGGCGCGCAACCGATGCTTGTATAGCCATCGTTGTACAACGGCAAAATCGGAATATCCTGCGCGCGTGCGTACTGCCAAACCTCTTTATCGCTCCAATCAGCCAGCGGACTCACCTTCACCAGTTGCTTCCCCGATGGCAAAGGAAAACGATCCAGAGCTTGCAGATTTGCCCGCGTCGGCGACTGCACCCGGCGCAAACCGGTAAACCACACCTCGTATTGCTCAAGCGCGGCAAATAAAGGTCCCACCTTGCGCAGCTTGCAGCACTGGTCCGGCTGCGATTGATGCAGAAGTCCGAATGCAGTCTCGTGCTCCTGCAAAGACTGCTGTGGGACGACATTCACCAGGTTGAGACCGTAGCGCTCTGTCATCTCGTCTCGGTAGCGGTAAACCTCGGGGAAATGGTAGCCGGTCTCCAAAAACAGAACGGGCACATGGGGCATCTGCTCGCGCACCAACTGAACCACGATCATGTCTTCCGTCTGAAAAGAACAAGTCACGCACGCGTTGCCCGTTGAGCGTAGCGCCGTCTCAACAACCTCGCGGGCTTCGTCCATCTTGCTTCCACTTGCCTGGAGAACCATGGTTTTACTCCTTGTCGCCGACAGAAATGCGTAGACGCTCGAGTAGACGCTGTAACAAATCGGCTGCCTCCGGATCGTCCACCGTTCGAAGCTCGTTCTCACCACTGCTAGCCGACAAGGCGGCGCCCGGTGTTCCGAACACGAGAGATCCGTCTCGCAACTGCCAGGTCATGTCACCCGCCACGCCGGAAACTTTCTCCAACCTCTGAATACCGCGCGTGATCATCCCGGCCGCCACCGTCACGTTCGTTACCGGATCGATGAGAATGAAGCTTCCCGTGCTCCTGTTTGCCCGGTAGGGATCGAAAACTATCGGCCGTGCCGCTTCGATGCGTGCCACGCCAATACCGTTCATCTCGAGCGTCGTAGCCGGTTGATGCTCGAGCGTGTTGATATCGATCCGGTACTCGAGCTCTGCAATCTCTGCCCAGTCCTGCCGGGTATTGTGTTTTAGACGATAACGTCTACCCAACTCAGCCGGAACTTCGTTCAACCAAACCAAAGTGGCTTCAAAAGCGGTGGCGATCTCCGACGTACTCTGCGCCCCGGCAATCATGTCGCCGCGGCTGACATCCACTTCATCTTCGAAACTGAGCGTAACCGCCTGCCCGGCGCCCGCCATGGCGAGATCGCCATCGAAGGTGCTGATTTGCGCAACCCGCGTCCGCCGGCCCGAAGGCAGCACCACAATCGGTTGCCCTGGCCGAACCTCGCCCGATGCCACCGTTCCCGCATACCCACGGAACAACTGATTTGGCCGCACCACACGCTGAACCGGAAAACGAAACTCTTTGAGACCTGACGCCGGCTCAAGCGGCACATCCTCGAGATACTCCAGCAGGCTTGGCCCGGAAAACCAAGGCATGTTCCGGCTCCGATGAACCACATTGTCACCCGCCAGAGCGCTGATCGGCAGAAAAAACGGCTCAAGCGCCTGAAACGGCGCAAGGAACTCTCGAAAGTCTTTCTCGATCGCAGCGAAAACCTGCTCGTCATACCCCACAAGATCCATCTTGTTCACCGCTACCACCAGGTGCTGTAGACCCAGCAGGGAAGCGATGTAGGCATGACGGCGGGACTGCGAGAGCACGCCTTTTCGGGCATCCACTAAAACGATCGCTAGATCGGAGGTCGATGCGCCCGTCACCATATTGCGCGTGTACTGTTCGTGACCCGGCGTATCCGCGATGATGAACTTGCGCCGTGGCGTCGTGAAGTACCGATGCGCGACGTCGATCGTGATACCTTGCTCCCGCTCAGCGCGCAATCCATCGGTCAACAGCGAAAAATCGATCGCTCCGGCGTTCCGGCCCGCCGAAGCCTTGCTCACCGATTCGAGTTGATCCTCGTAAACACTGCGCGAGTCATACAGGAGCCGGCCGATAAGGGTCGATTTCCCGTCGTCCACACTGCCCGCTGTCGTGAAGCGAAGAAGATCTTTCGTGCGCTCCGCCTCCGCATACGAATCGTACTCTGCCCGAATTGGCAAAACTTCGGCGGCAGCCATCAGAAGTAGCCCTCTCGCTTCTTGATCTCCATCGACCCATCCTGGTCGTGATCGATAATCCGGTTCTGCCGCTCCGATCGCTTAACAGCCGCGAGCTCCTCGATAATCGCCGGAATCGTCGTAGCGTCTGACCGGACCGCTCCCGTACACGGACTGCAACCGAGTGAACGCATACGGCACATCACCATCTCCGGCTCTTCGCCCGGAAGCCGGGGCACAATCGGCTGCTCCACCGGAAAAAGTGAATCCCCGCGCACCAGCATCGGCCGCCTCTTCGCAAAGTAGAGCGGAACCACGGGAATCCTTTCCTCATGGATGTACTGCCAAACGTCAAGCTCCGTCCAATTCGAAAGCGGGAAAACGCGCAGGCTTTCGCCCGGCTTTACGTTTGTGTTGTAAGTGTTCCAGAGTTCGGGCCGCTGGTTGCGCGGATCCCATTGCCCTCGCTCATCGCGAAACGAGAAAACCCGCTCTTTCGCCCGCGAGCGCTCTTCATCTCTCCGCGCCCCGCCAATTGCTGCATCGAACCGGCCTGCTCTTAGCCCCTCGAGTAACGCACCCGTCTTTAAAGCTCCGCAGCATCGTTGCGTGCCCCAAACGAAGGGATTCGCTCCGTCATCCAGCGCTGCCTTGTTCGTGTGAACGATTAACTCGACCCCCAGCTCTGCCGTGTAGCGATCGCGAAAATCGATCATCTCCTTGAACTTGTAACCCGTGTCGATGTGCAACAGCGGAAAAGGGATAGCACCCGGGTGAAATGCTTTCTGCGCTAAACGAAGCAGAACCGACGAGTCTTTCCCGATCGAGTAAAGCAGAACCGGGCGGGCGCTCTCTGCCACAACTTCCCGGAGGATGTAGATGCTCTCTGCCTCAAGTCGCTGCAGATGGCTCAACTTGCTCACGTCCGAAGAGTACCATAATCTCTACTAAGTCGATAAACAATCGTTTGACGCACGATGTGCAATCCTGGTAATCTCGATCATCATTATGGAGATTTCAACCGGCAGAGTTCGTTTGGTAATTTTCGCCTTAACCTCTGCCTGCTGTCTCTGGAGCCAGGTGGTCGGCGGCTCCCTCCACGGCACCGTGCGCGATCAAACCGGAGGTCCACTTCCCGCTGTCCAAGTGACACTTACCAACACCGAAACCGGGGCTGAGCGGACACTTGCAACCGACTCCGCCGGCCGATATTCAGTCCCTTCTATCACCATCGGCTCCTACAAGATAGCTGCCGCAAAAGAAGGCTTCGGTTCACAGGTAAGAACCGGGATCAATTTAGTCATAGGCCAAGCCTCTGAGATCGACTTGGTTTTGCCGGTCGGCGAAATTCGTCAGGTGGTCACGGTCGAGGAAACACCCAGCCCGGTGCAAGTCTCCACCCAGCAGACATCCGGCTTGATCAACGAACGTCAGGTTAAGGAGTTGCCGCTCAACGGCCGCAGCTACGACCAGCTCATGACTTTAAATCCGGCAACCGTAAACTACACTTCCCAGCGTTCCGGCGGAGTAGGCACGTCCAATTCGGCCGTCGGAAACATGTTCGCTGTCTCGGGCCATCGCCCGCAGGAAAACCTGTTTCTGCTAAACGGCGTCGAGTACACCGGAGCCTCCGAGATCAACAACACCCCCGGCGGCGCAAGTGGCCAGTTGCTGGGCGTCGAAGCCGTCCGCGAGTTCAACGTAGTCACCGACACCTATGGAGCCGAGTACGGCAAACGGCCCGGAGCGCAGGTCAGCATCGTGACAGCATCCGGCAGCAACCAACTTCATGGGACCCTTTTCGAGTTCCTGAGGAACAGCGCTCTTGATGGTCGCAACTTCTTCGACGCGGGCCCGATCCCTCAGTTCCAGCGCAACGAATTCGGCGCTGCGCTCGGCGGCCCTATCAAGAAGGACAAGATCTTTTTATTCGGCAACTACGAGGGTTTTCGCCAACACCTCGGCCTGAGCGATGTCACGCTGGTTCCGGATAACAACGCACGCGCCGGCTTTCTACCGAACGCGAGCGGCACCTTGACCCATGTCGGTGTAAGCCCTGCTGCGGCAGCGTTGCTTTCTCTATGGCCCGCGCAAAATGGTCCCAGTCTCGGCGGCGGCATCGCCGAAGCGTTCAGCAATCCCTTGCAAAAAATTCGTGAAGACTTCGCGACCACGCGCGCCGACTACAACATCTCCGATCGCGACACTCTCTTCGGCGTTTACACGGTCGACGACAGCGCCGATAACACGCCATCCGTGAACCCTCTCAGCGGCGTAGTCGAGACTCTTCGCGAACAGGTCGCAAGCGTACAGGAACAGCACGTCTTCTCACCGGCCATTTTGAACACCGCACGCCTCGGCTTCTCCCGTGCCGGCTACTTCTTCACCGGAACCACGCCGGTGAACCTGCCAGGCTGGGCGGAGGGTGCGCCGATCGGAGCGCTCGTCATCGGTGGTGGAACAGCCTTGAACGGTGCCTCTCAGCTGAGTCTCGCCGGCACAAACGCGGGCAGCAATCTTTCTGCGGTACGCAATCTATTTACTTACGACGACCACGTCGCCATCACCCACGGCATTCACCAGATCGAAGCCGGCGTTTGGATCCAGCGCATCCAGGCGAACGACAATCTCGCGCAGTATCAATATGGCCAGGCCTCCTTTGGCAGTCTCGCCAATTTCCTGCAAGGCACCGTCTCAACTTTTACCGTGATCCCCTCACCCACACCGCTCGGCTGGCGTTCGACAGAAGGCGCTGGCTTTGTGCAGGATTCCATTCGCCCGGCGCGCTCGCTCGAACTCCGCATTGGCTTCCGTTTCGAATCGACGAACGGCTGGAACGAAGCGCATGGGCGCGGATCGAACTACCTGTTTCAAAGCGGAGTCATCGAGACCAATCCACGAATTGCTAGCTCGGTGTTCACCGTGAATCGCGCAAAATTCCTTCCCGAGCCGCGCTTCGGCTTCTCCTGGGATCCCTTCGGCAAAAGCAAGACCGTCATCAATGGCGGATTCGGCATCTATCGAATGCTTCTCGACAACCTCGATTACCGGCTCGACCAGACCGCCCCCTTTAACACCACTCAAACCCTGAAGAACATCCCGCTCTCGCAGCTGCAGATTGCGCCCGGCTCCTCTCTTCCAAAAAACGGCCTCGTTTCGCCGAGCGGCATCCAACCCGACGCGTTTACGCCCACCATCCTGACCTGGACTTTCAAAGTGCAACAGCAACTGACGCTCAAACACTGCCCTGACCGTCGGCTATGTCGGTTCGCATGGCTATCACGAGATGCTCTCGCTAGACGCTAATGAACCGTTCCCCAGCTCGCTCGCTGGAACGATTTACTACCCGAAGGGTGCGCCGTTAAGCAATCCGCAATTGGCGAATACAACTTCCTGGTTTTCCGAAGGCGTGAGCTCTTACAATGCCCTCACCGTGGATGTCAACCGCAGATTCAGCAGCGGGCTGCAACTGCGCGGTGTCTACACCTTTTCGAAAAGCCTGGACGACGGCACAGCCTGGAACAGCAGTGTGGCTTCTAACGCCCCCGGCTTTGTCATGTTCCCGTTGAATCCCAAATGGGACTATAGCCTGTCAACAACCGACGTTCGCCACCTCGCCACTATTAACGGCGCCTATGAACTGCCTTTTGGAAGAGGCAAGCAGTGGCTTGGCGGGATCTCCGGCTGGCGCGACAAGCTTGCGAGCGGCTGGACGGTCAGCGCCATCCAAACCGTTCAATCCGGTCTGCCGTTCACGCCGCAGTTAGGCTATAACCCGACGAATAACGGCGACACCCGCAACCCGATCCGCCCTTCTTGGAACCCGAACTTTTCAGGGCCAGTCATTCTAGGCAGCCCCAATCGCTACTTCGATCCATCCGCTTTCATCGCTCCCGCGAATGGCACTTACGGCAACGTCGGACGTAATGTCCTTACCGGCCCAGGCATCGTTTCCCTCGACATCTCGGCTTTGAAAACGACCGCCATCACCGAAAGAACCAAGCTCCAGTTCCGCGCCGAGTTCTTCAACGCGCTAAACCATCCGAACTTCAGCACGCCCAATCCGGTTGTCTTCACCTCTGCTTCGACCATGCCAGCGCCCACAGCCGGTGTCATCACCGCAACTTCGACAACATCAAGGCAAATTCAGTTCGGGTTCCACCTTGTGCCAACAAATCCATGCGTCCCGGCTCAGGGTCCTACCGAAGCTGCACGTGCCGCAAAACGGCCTTACCATTCGCTCGTTCTCGCGTAATCTGGCTCTCTGCACCGGTGAAGAAATCCGCCCCGAGTGGATTATCGTACCGTCACCGACTGCGGCGGAATTAAACGAACGCAGCTTCAATCTGCTCCTGCTTCCCTGGCCGCAAGCAGTGAAACCTTCTCAGTTCAAGGCAGTGCCTACCATTTCGTCGGAACCAGGCCAGCGCGTGCCGCCCGGATTCCGCTTCTTCGGTTACGATCCAAAGGCGGATCAACTACCTTTGGACGCCGTTCTGTCCGTCATGCACAAAGCGCGCGACCTGGTAGGAACTATAAGCGGCGTAGTCTTGCCGGAATTAGCCGTTCCTCTAGGCGAACATGGGGCCCTCCGCGACGTGATCCTAGGTCAGAATGCATTTCTCATCGCGGGCGTCGCTAAGCAGCCCGTAACGCCCGCGGAGCCTGGCGAAAACGTTGTCTACTTCAGCGTGCCCAGCGCGCTCGGGGCGGTAGATTACGAGCAGAGCAAACATCATCGGTGGAAACTCGACAAATCGCAAATTATCCAATACGGCCTCGGTAGTATCCTCGACCCGGACAAGATATGGTGGGAGCATATTCGGATCGGCAGGCGAAAGGTGAATTTCGTTGCCATCAACGAATGGCTCACGCTTTCGGTGCTAATCTGCGAAGATCTCGCACGACCCGATCCGGTCGGCGACATGGTGCGATCTGTGGGGCCGAATCTCGTGGTGGCTCTTTTGATGGATGGCCCGCAGTTGACTTCCCGCTGGTCCAGCCGCTATGCCACCATCCTCGCCGATGATCCCGGCTCATCCGTCCTGAGCATCACCAGTCACGGGATGACGAAACTGTGCCGCCCGCCGCATGTAACCCCGAGACCGCACGTCATCGCTCTTTGGAAAGACGCAAAGAGCGGCGCCCCAATCGAGATCGATCCTTGAAGCTACTGTTCTAACGCCTGCATTACTCTGAAAGTTCTATAAACCCTAACATCTTGTACCAGTAAGGTCCGCTATGGTACGTTTGCTGCGTTACAGCTGTGTCGGTCAATCCAGCTGTTCACTCGGAGGATTATGTCTCAAATTGTGCATAGCAGGCGCTGTTCCCTAACGGCTTTGGCTCTCCTGCTAGCCTCGGCGTCCAGCCTTCTGGCTCAGTCCAGTCGCGATGCTGCGGTGAGGGTCACGCAAGCCGTAAACGAAGCCGATCTCGTGACGCGTGCCGGTAATGTGCCTCCCGCCGTATTCCGGTCGACTACTCAGGATCTCGGTCCCATCTCGGACGATCGTCAATTCGAACACGTATCTTTGCAGCTGCAGCGCACCCCGGAGCAGGCGCAAGCTTTGCAGCAATACCTCGACAGCCTGGCCGATCCTAAATCCCCGCAATATCACAAATGGGGAACGGCAGCTCAGTTCTCTCAGCAGTTCGGCCTCGCACAGGCGGATATCGATGCTGTAAAGAATTGGCTTCAGTCCCACGGTCTCACCGTTAACGCTATTTATCCGAATCTCGTAGTCGATTTTTCGGGCAATGCCAAACAAATACGCGAAACATTCCACACGTCCATTCACAACTTGAACGTTAACGGGACGCGGCACTTCGCAAACATCAGCAATCCTCAGGTTCCCGCCGCGCTCGCCTCAGTCGTCATGGGCCCAGTTGCGCTGCACGACTTCAAGCCGCATCCCCTAACCCATATGCGAGCGCAGTCGCAGGCCAATCATCCGGCTTACACCGTCAACGCAGACTTCCAGCTCGTCGTGCCCCTTGATCTACAAAAAATTTACAACATGAACCCGCTTTACACAGCCGGTATCTCGGGCCAGGGCCAGACAGTAGTCCTGTTGGAAAGGACAAACCTCTACAGCACCGGTGACTTCTACGCCTTCCGCAAAACGCTCGGCCTGGCCCGAGCTTACCCGAACGGCAAACTAGTCACGGTTCATCCGCAGTTTTCCGGAATCCACTGCGCGGCTTACCGGCGAGACTTGTTCCGACCCGGGCGTTGTCGTCGGCGACGACGGAGAAGCTGCTGTGGACGTGGAATGGGCGAGCGCAAGTTCACCGAACGCGACGGTTGAACTGGCATCGTGTGCCGATACCGATACCAACTTCGGCGCCTTCATTGCGCTCGAGAATCTCCTTACGACAAATGCCGCTCCGCCCGCGATCATGAGTCTGAGCTACGGCTCCCCCGAGTCGGAAAATGGCTCGGACGGCAATGCCTACATCAATTCCCTGTATCAGCTTGCCGCCTTCAGGGGCGTATCGCTTTTCGTCTCGACCGGCGACGCCGACGCTGCCGTTACCGACCAGGGCAAAGCTACCGCCACGCATGGCATTAATGTAAACGCGCTCGCATCCACTCCTAACAATGTCGCCGTTGGCGGGACAGATTTTGCCGACACCTTCCTCGGCGAAACGTCGACCTACTGGAACTCTTCGAACGGCCCTAGCTATAACTCCGCGATCTCGTACGTTCCAGAAATCCCGTGGAACGACTCCTGTGCGAGCGAACTGATCGGTATCGCGCTCGGATACGGAACCACATATGGCGCTGACGGAGCTTGCAATAGTGCGATCGGCATCGAATACTTTCTGAGTACCGCCGGCGGAAGCGGCGGTCCAAGCGGGTGCGCTTACGGCGACGCGACCATTTACGGCGCGGTAAGTGGAACCTGCAGGGGTTACGCCAAACCGTCTTATCAGAAGCTTGTCTTCGGCAACCCCGCCGACGGTGTCCGAGATCTCCCTGACGTATCTCTATTCGCAGCAAACGGAGTTTTTGGCCATTACTATGTGCTCTGCTATACCGATGCGGCAGGCGGAGGCACCCCTTGCAACACTCCGCCCAGCTCATGGAATGGAGCAGGGGGTACGTCCTTTGCTGCGCCGATCATGGCTGGCATCCAGTCCCTGATCAACCAGGCAACCGGATCCGCGCAGGGCAATCCCGATCTCCCAGTACTATCATCTCGCTGCCATGCAGTATGGCGCAGCAGGCAGCAGGACATGCGATTCGACACTCGGCAACGCATCAGGTCCCGCCTGCATCTTCCACGACATCACGTTAGGCGACAACAACGCCGTCTGCAGTCCGCTCGGAGGCTATGGAAATTTGAACTGCTACTATCCGGCAACAAACCCCGGGCAATATGGCGTGATGTCTACTTCCAATACATCCTACGAACCGGCTTTTCGGGCTACCGTCGGCTACGATTTCGCGACGGGCATAGGAAGCGTCAATGCTTATAATCTGGTCGCTAACTGGCCCGGCAGCAGCATCGGTTTAAGTGCAAAACGTTAACTCGAGGCCAGACCGTTTTTTAACTCTTTTGGAGAAATCGATGAAGAAACTTTGCTCTTATTCTGCGGTTGTTTTTTGCGCTCTTTTAGCTTTCGGGCAAGCTCGAGCCAGCTCGTCCGTGTGCGATAGTACCTCCGGCAATATGGTCATGAACTGCGGGTTTGAAACCGGTAGCTTCTCCAGCTGGAACGTCTCCGGCAATCTGCAAGGCGGCATCGGCGGTAACTATATCGGTGTTGATAAGGCGAAGCCGAACAGCGGCGTCTACCAGGCGTATTTTGGCGCCCAAAGCGCCAACCAGCAGACCCGCGCGGGAGACATCTACGGCCCTCCAACCACCCTGTCTCAAACCCTCGCCCTCAGCAGCTATCACTCTTATGAGGTGCTTTTCTCTCTCGACACCAACGGATGTTCGGTGTCCGATCCTGGCTGCCCCGGGTATCACAATTACTTCGATGTCTACCTGAACGGCTTCAAAGTATTCGCGCAGAACGATCTCCCCAACTCCGGTGGCCTCTATCACCAATACTCATTTCTTGCATCGAGCATCAACGGCAGTTCGAACACCATCCAGTTCGATTTCACCAACGACAGCGACGTTTTCTACTTCGACGATGTCGTCGTAAAGGACCTCGGTCCGGGCGGACAAACTCCCGAGCCCGCAACCTTGCTTTTAATTGGACCCGCGCTGGCCGGATTAGCGCTCGCTTACAGACGTCGCAAGGTTTAGCACCTGTCAACATGAAGGCATGTCTTTCGCAGGTCTTCGAGTCCTCAGCTTAGAAAGCCGACGCGCGGCCGAAATCGAACTTCTTATCCGGAAGCAGGAAGGCGATCCCTTCGTCGCTCCGTCTGTAAAAGAACGCGCGCTCTCCGATCATGCCGAAGCTTTTCTGCTGCTTGAGGGCCTGGAGCAGGGCAGATTCGAACTGCTGATTCTGATGACAGGTGTAGGACTGACCTTCTGGAACGACGTTATCTCTGCGCGCTACGATCTGGCCCGCGCCGAAAATGCGCTTCGCAACGTCAAGTTGCTGGTCAGGGGTCCTAAACCTACGGCTGTGCTGCGGCAATCCGGCATCAACCCTGACATAATTATTCCCGAACCGAACACCTGGCGCGAGATCGTCCGTGCTGTCGCCGTTCGCCCGGAACGTAAGCTCGCGGTTCAGGAATACGGCCGTCCGAATCCGGAGTTTGTGGCCGCTCTCGAAAGCTTAGGTGCACAAGTTGCCACCTTTGCCCTGTACCGCTGGGAATTTCCCGACGATGTTACGCCCCTCCGCGAAGCGGCACATCGATTAGCGCGCCGCGAAGCCGATACCATCCTCTTCACATCGAGTGTTCAGCTTGAACATCTGCTTGCCATCGCCGAACAGGAGCATCTTGCCGACCAGGTGAAAGCAGCCTTGCGCGAGCACGTTGCTATCGCCTCCATCGGTCCGATCATGACCGAGGCGCTGGTCGAACAAGGCCTGCCTCCCGATATCGAACCTTCGTCTCCGAAAATGGGTCCTCTGGTCTATGCAGCGGCCAACAAATCCTCCGACGTACTGCGCCAGAAACGCCGTTCAGTTTAACTCGCTTTCAGGTCCTGCCAGCGCCCAGCCGACCAGAAGAATGGACGGACTTGCCGGCGCAGAAACGCGCGAAAGTTCTCCCAAGGTGGTCCGTAAAACGGACTGATCCGGTTGCGTGACATGGCCCAGTAGCACGCAAGGTATGTCTGGTGAATCTCCACGCTCGAGCCAATCCACGGCCAACGCGCTGAGATCGGGACCCGGCATGTAAACCGCGCGCGTCGGTGAAAGTGTTGGATTTTGTTCTGCGGCATGGTGACCGGTTAAAAAGAGAACGCTCGATGCGGCGCGCCGGTCTGTCAGAGAGCACCCGATAGCAGCTGCCGCTGCAAGGGCCGCCGTAACCCCGGGCACGACTTCGTAAGGAATTCCGGCATCGGCAAGAGCGTCGATCTCTTCGCCGGCGCGTCCGAAAATCATTGGATCTCCGCTCTTCAGGCGAACAACGCTCTGGCCTTCCTTTGCGCTCGAGATGAGCTTTTCGTTAATTTCATCCTGTGTGACTCGCTTCGCGCCACGGCGTTTTCCTACGCTGGCTACTGTCGCGTCAGCCCGGGCAAGTGCGAGGATTGCGGAAGCTACCAGATCGTCGTGATAGATGACGTCGGCAGTCCGGAGAAGCGCAGACGCCCTCACCGTGAGTAGCTCGGGGTCGCCAGGCCCGGCGCCCACGAGGTACACCGTGCCCCTCTGCGCCGCCCCCGTCATGCTCCCTTATTACTGCGCAGCGAAATCCTGCCGCTCAGCCAAAGCTCGGCAGGGACAGCGGGTCTCGTGGCAAACTTCGCGCCGCGCCAGCTCACGCAGCATCGATACGCGTTTTGGCCCCGGCTCAACTACTCGATTCACCTGCCGCCGCAGTTCGCCCAACTGGGCCAGCCACTCTCCCGTGTCTCCGGGCAGCGCTTCGTCGATCTCTTGCCTGAGTTGCTGCGCAAAAGCCGGGCTCTCGCCAGTCGTCGAAATCGCGACTTGCAGAGCGCCACGTCGGACGATCGAGCCAAAATAAAAATCGCAGTAATCCGGATCGTCTACCACGTTCACGAAACAGCCCCGCGCCACGCCTTCGTCGTAAACACGATGGTTTAGTTCGGGGTCGCTGGTAGCCGCAATCACCACAGACATTCCTTGCAGGTCCGTGCGCTCATATCCCTTGCGCAGCAGAACGATCTTGCTTTCTACTGCAAGCTGTTCGACTTGGTCGCAAGCAAACGGCGCAACCACCTTCACTACCGCCCCGCACTCCAGCAGATTTTGAATCTTCGCGAATCCGATCGATCCGGCTCCCACCACCAGACATGCCCTGTTTATCATCTTCATAAAAACAGGCAGCAGCGGGAACTCTTCTATCACTCCCCTACACCTACGGGAACTCGCGCTTGCGGGACATCCCGTTCGACTGCCGGCAGCGGCTGACCCGCTAAGATGGCCCGAATATCTTCGTTGCTGCTCCGTCGCAGAAAGCCTTGCAAAGGTTCCTCCGGCGCCCGTTCGCGAAGATAATTCCCAAGCAACCGCTCCAAAGCATCAGGTACTTCCGTCGCAACGCAGCGGTAACCGACCGGTCGCGCCAGCGCCGCTTGCTTGCCGACTCCGCCGCCTACGCAAAAGTAGTACGCGTCAACCAGCGTGCCATCCTGTTTGATCCGCTTCCCCTCGAGAGCCACGTCCGCAATCCAATGCTGTCCGCAACTATTTGGGCATCCGGTGATATGTAGCTTGAGCTGCTGATCGAATTGGGGCATCCGAGTTTCCAACTCGTCCACCAGCCAGCGTGCGTAATCCTTCGTCTCGGTAATTGCGAGCTTACAAAACTCCGTTCCGGTGCAAGTAATCGCGCCGCGCCAGAAAGGAGACCCTTCCACTCGCAGCTGTATCTCGCCCAATTCTCGAACTAGCCCGTCGACGTTCTGCTTCGGTATGTTCAAAAAGAGCAGATTCTGCATTGTCGTAGTGTTCAGCGCGCCGTTGCCGTATCGATCTGCCAAATCGGCCGCAGCGGCGAGTTGGTCGCCGGTCAACCGGCCCCGCAGTACGGCAGCCCCAACGTAATACATCTCGGCCTGTCGCTGACGGTGAACACCTACGTGGTCGCGATGTACGTCGCTTGGAATCTGATCTGGAACCCCGGGCTCGAGCCGAAACGGTAAACGCGCCTGTAGTTCGTCGAGAAATCGTTCTTTCGTCCAACCCTGACGCAGGAAAAGGTGCTTCAGCCGCGCCCGCTCACGATGTTCCCGCAAACCCTGCTGTTCCCGGAAAATTTCCGCCGTTGCACGTACCACTTCCACCGCTTGATGCTGCTGGATGAACGTATCGAGCCTTACCGCGAGATGCGGATCGGCTGAAAGACCGCCGCCCACGCGTATGGAAAATCCGACTTCATTCCCGCGCTTCACCGCCGTCAAAGCAACATCGTTGATCTCGGGATAAGAGCACCACAGTGGACATCCGGTAATCGAAATCTTGAACTTCCGCGGAAGATTATAAAAGTCGGCATTGCCCGCCAGCAGCCGCGCTGTCGCTATTGCAAACGGGGATGCGTCAAGCACCTCGTTTTCGGCAAATCCGGCTAGCGGACAACCCGTCACGTTTCTAACCACATCCCCGCACGCACCCTTCGGTGACAAACCAACCGCGTACAGCGCGTCGATGGCCCGGGGAATATCTTCGATGGTTAACCAATGGAGTTGTATCGATTGGCGGACAGTGATGTCCGCCAAATTTCTCCCGCTTTGACGGCTAATGTCGGCAATCGCGCGAAGCTGTGTCGAGTTCAAGCGGCCGTTCGGAATGCCGACCCGCAGCATGAAGTATTCGCTCGCCTTACCTTCGCCCCCAACGCCGCCCAAAGCCCCTAGCCCATCGCCCTGGGAATAAATGCCCCACCATTTGAAATAGAGGCTGACCCATTCGGGAAGCACCTTATCACGGCCGGTCACTGCAAAACTGCGGATTTCATCGAGAGCCGTCCAGGGATTTTTTTCGAGCTTCAGGCGCTCTGTTTTCTGGGCTTTTGTCTCTTTCAAGTATTTCCTCTAGTGGTGCTCGAGGGGTCATGAGCATGCCGCCGAAAGGCATGTCTTGCACCTAGATCTAGTTTACTCGGTATGGATGCCAAACGCTCAATCCTCCATCGGAAATACCGGCTCTCCATGCTTCCCGTTTACCGGAAGATACTCTTGCTATTGACTTTAGAGGAAAATAACTATATAGTTGTAAGGACTGAGCAATCCCGCCCATTCTTCAGGCTTTCTGAACTAAGTCAGATTCTGAACCTACTCCCTTAGTCAACCCGTTAGCCGAGTTGGTTAATGTTTTCTGCGCGGCTCGATTGGGGTGCTCCGTAAAGAACGGTCTAATTGGTCCCGTCGCCCAGCCCCCACGAAAGGAACAGTAAATATGCACTTCGCATATGAGGGATTTACACACCGCGGGGATAACAGATGTTTCCAATTTCGTGGAATAAAAGATAACGATCCCGTAGATCTCTTCCGTATCGAAATTGGGTTGCTGCTCTTCTCAAAAAACAAAATTCTCGTTCAGGACGGGCCTCGCTTCTGTCTTCAGCTGCTCGAGACCGCGTCGAACGCGGGCCCCGGCTCCCTTGATCGCTTCCATAGCTACAGCGTAGTCAGCGAGGACTTTCGCTCATTGGTTGTCGAACGTGAGCGGAAAATAGCCGAGAAAGCCCTCAAAGCGCCCCCGCGCAGACCTTTCCGAAAACCGCCGGCGGATTCAAACCTCTCGATCGGCCTATCATCTCGCTAACTCACTAACTTACATATACGGAGCGTAACCATGTCGACTAAAAACGGCGATAAAGCAAGAGCAAACAAGCACGCTAATAAACGGCGATTAAGGCGTCAACAAATAAAATTATTGAAGCGTCTTCTTACTCCGGCGTAGGTTATCGAATCACCTCGGCCTGCGCCACAGCCCCTTCTCCCACCTGCTGCCGCCACATCGCGTAATAGAGCCCCATCTCCGCAACTAGCTCGGCATGGCTCCCTTGCTCCGAAATTCGCCCTAGCTCGAGCACATAGATCCGATCCGCATCCATCACGGTAGATAATCGATGCGCGATCAAAATGATCATCATGTCCGCCCGCTTCGCCACATCGTGAATCGTGCGCGTGATCTCCTCTTCCGTGATCGAGTCGAGCGAAGAAGTAGCCTCATCGAACACCAGCAGCTTCGGCCTTCGCAACAATGCACGCGCAATCGAAAGGCGCTGCTTCTCGCCGCCCGACACCTTCACTCCGGCTTCTCCGATCAAAGTATCCAAGCCCTTTGTCGCGCGAGCCAGCAGCGAATCGGCCGCCGCCCGATGCAGAACCTCCAGGCACTCCGCATCCGTTGCGTCCGGCCTCACGAATAGCAGATTCTCTCGAATCGTACCCGAGAATAGCTGTGTGTCTTGCGTCACGAAGCCGATCTGCGACCGCAGCTCCTCCGGATCGATCTGCTCCGCCGGAACGCCGTTATATCGAATCTCCCCATTCATAGGCTGATACAAACTCACCAGCAGCTTCACCAGTGTCGTCTTGCCTGCGCCCGACGGTCCCACAAAGGCCACTGTCTCGCCCCGCGACATGCGGAAGCTCACATCGGTAACCGCCGGTCGGTTCGCTGTCCGATGCTGAAAAGAAACGTGGTCGAACTCGAGTTCGTGTAACGGCCCCAGACGTATCGGATGTGCCGGCTTCGCTTCGGGCGGAATCTGCAAGATCTCTTCCAGATTGTTGAGCGACGCTTCCGTTTCCCGGTAAATGTTAATAATGTTCCCCAGCTCCTGCAGCGGTCCAAAGATAAAAAATGAATAAATGAACAACGAGAAGAACTGACCTACGGTAATTCGTTGCGTGAAGATCAGATACAACATCAGGAACAAGATACTCGTCCGCAGCAGATTCACCGCCGTCCCCTGCAGGAAACTCAAACTGCGCAAGTAACGGACCTTCTTCAACTCGAGCCTTAAGATTTTCTCGGTCGTGTTATTCAGCCGCCCGACTTCCTGGCGAGCCAGCCCCAGTGTCTTCACCAGCTCGATGTTACGCAGCGATTCCGTTGTGGCTCCCGCCAGTGCCGCCGTCTCACTAACGATCGTTTTCTGAACTGCCTTGATCTTCCGGCTCAGTACCGAGCTGAGCACGCCGAGCACGGGCACCGTCAAAAGAAACGCCGGCGCGATTACCCAATCCACCCGCAGCGCATAAACCGTTACGAAGACCACTCCGACCGTTGCCGTGAACAATATATTTACGAACGCCGCTATGAACCGCTCCACATCCGTGCGAACCTTTTGCAGCTTGCCCAGCGTCTCGCCGCTCCGCTGATCTTCAAAAACCGCGTACGGCAGCGAAAGCGAACGCTCCACTCCGTCCGCATACAGCTGCGCCCCCGTTCGCTGCGTGACCACATTCACGTAATAGTCTTGGAAGTTTTTCGCAACGCGCGATATAAAAGCCACGCCCACTGCCGCGCCTAGCAGCAGGCTCACACCGCTAATAAACTGCTGTGTCGTGAACTGGTGAAACTTGGTCGCGTATCGATCGATAATGTATCGGAAGATCAGAGGGTCGAGCAGCGAAAACACCTGGTTTACCGCCGCCAACGCCAAAGCCAGCGCTACCAGCCGCCAATGCCGCCTCAAATAGTAAATCAGTAGCGCCATATTTCCTTCATGTTGTCAGACTCTCCTACCATGGTCTTGGGTATGCGTGTTCGTCTCGCCGTCTTGCTAGCCATCGTCTTCGTGTTCCTTATCCTGCTCGTCTGGTTTCTCCGCAGCCCTAGCGAGCAGCCATCGCCGGGCGCAACGCCGCCTCCCGTCACGCCCGCCTCGACAGCAACGGCAACGCGCTCGAGTACCTCCGATTCCGCCCCGACGAATGTCTACGCTCATAATCTGATGCTTCGCAAAGGCCCAAGCTTCCGCGTTTATGTCCGCTGGCTCCAAGGTCAGATGGCTCGCGCCCGCCGCAACGTCAATCCCTCCTTCGACGATCCCGATTCCTTCTTCCTCGACATTAAAACCGGTGTCCTCCGCGCCAACATCGGCGACATCAACACCTTCCTCAACTCCGGTGGCCTCGGCAATTCGCCTCTAAAAAACATCACTCTTTCCGGCGACGGTGACCAATTAAAATTGCACGGCACACTGCACAAAGTGATCTCATTTCCGATAGAGCTCACCGGCACCCTCAGCATTGCGCCGGGTAACCGCATCCAAATCCACGTCACGAAAATCGATGTGCTTAAGATCCCCTTTAAGGGACTGCTGGGCGGCTTCCATGTCAGTCTTGCCGATCTCTTTCACCCGCAAGGCGTGCCCGGCCTCCAAGTCTCGGGCAACGACATCTTGCTCGACACACAAACGCTTCTGCCCCCGCCTCACATTCGCGGTCAGCTGACGAAAGTGCACATCGTCAACCCTGATCTCGAAGAAATTTATGGCGACGCCCAAGGCGAGGTCACACGCGTTGAACAGTGGCGTAACTTCCTACGGCTCAGCGGCGGCACTATCGATTTCGGAAAGCTCACCATGCACCAGGTCGACCTGATCATGGTCGACATCTCGAACGACTATTGGTTTGACCTCGACCTCGCCAACTATCAGGCGCAGCTCGTCAACGGCTATACGCGCATGACCCCGCAGGCCGGCCTGCAGATCTTCATGCCCGATCTGAGCAAAATTCCCAAAACTAAAACCACTCAAAACATCAGCATCGAGTGGCTAAAAAACCGCAACCTCGCTCCGCCTTCCGACGTGACAAAGAAGTAATGACGTCCCAAGCTAACATTGACAAATGTCCGACCTCTCTCTTGCTCCTTTAGCCTCTCCCGATGTCCTCGCACGAGCCCGCAAAATCAAACTCTTCCTCATGGATGTCGACGGCACTATCACGGACGGCGGCGTCTGTCTGATCTCCTCAACCGCCGCGGGCAGCACCGGCCCCGATATCGTCTCGGAGATGAAGGTCTTCAGCGCTCAGGACGGACAAGGTCTTTCGCTCGCCCACACGATGGGTATCCAGACCGGTTTCATCACGGGCCGCCGCTCGCCTGCTGTGGCCAAACGTGCCGCAGAACTAAAAGTCACATTCGTATATCTCGGTCAAGCTGCCAAAACTCAGGCCTTTGAGGAATGCCTTCAGAAGGCTGGCGTCACGGAAGAAGAAGTGGCCTACATGGGTGACGATCTGCCGGACATACCACTCGCGCAGCGCGCTGGTCTGGCAGTCTCCGTAGCGGATGGCGCGCCGGAGTTGAAAGCGGTGTGCCACTACACCACACGCCGCCTCGCCGGTCATGGCGCCGCGCGTGAAATCGTCGAGCTCATCTTAAAAGCACAAGGCCGCTGGGAGGAAGCTGTGCCACTGGCCCGTGCCTAGCTTTCTGTGATGCTCATCGTTTGTCTCGCGTAAGTCGCCAGATCAGAGACTTATATTGCGGGTAGCGCGCAACCAACTCCGGTCGATCCGCCATTTCGAAGTCTGCAAAATCGAACCCTGGCGAAACCGTACAGCCCACCAGTGCGAAAGTATTTGGCTTAGCGAGGCAGGAGGCGAACCAGCAATGGGCGGGTACAACGGCCTGGAAAACTTCACCTTCGTCCGCACTCGGACCCAGCTTCAACTCGACGTGCCGATTCTCTCCGTCTATCACGTGAACAGACAACGCATCGCCTGCATAGAAGTGCCACATCTCATCCGAAGCAATCCTGTGAAACGCGGAGAAATCTTCGCCCTCCAGCAGAAAATAGATAGCCGTCGACGCATTCCGGCTGCCTTTGAATCTGGGCCGAAGAGCCTCTCGATCAAACGCCAGCTGAGCTCTATACGTTTCGCGGTAGAAGCCACCCTCAGGGTGAGGACTCAGCTCTAGCTTATCGATCCAGTAACGCGCGTCTCGCATAACTGATTTTCGCTTAGACCCTGATTGCTCATCTGTCGAATGTAATAAAATCGGCAGACATCAATGGTCACCCGACGCCATCTCCTCGGTGCCGCCGCAAGCGCGACAACCCTGCTCACCAACGCTGATTCTCTAAGAGCGAAAGCCGCTAAGAAAGTGATCGTTGCAGGAGGCGGAATCGCCGGCCTCTGCTGCGCCTACGAGCTGAACCGGCGAGGGCATGACGTCACCGTACTCGAAGCATCGGATCGGGTAGGTGGCCACGTAAAAACGGTCCGCGCTGGCCTCCCCGATGGATTATACGTGGATGCTGGTGCCGAACAATTCACCAAGCCTGGCTACGACATTTACCGTTCCTACGTAAAAGAATTCAACCTGCCGTACATGCAGGATCACCGACGTGAGCACATGCTGCGTTGGATCGGCGACCGCATGTATACCGAAGAAGACCTAACGCGTCCCCAGGTGCTCAGTGGTTTTGGTTTCAACCAACGCGAAATCGATTTCTTCAAGGATCACCCGTGGTGGGATGCAGGAAGTCTCTACCTGGATAAATACGCTGAGCGCATCACCAATGAATACCAGCCCTTCACCGCCGGATTGAATAACCTGGACACAATCAGCCTCAACGAACTGCTGAAACGGGAAGGAGCCTCTGACGCGTTTATACGCCACGCGGGCAGCAGCGGATCGGCTCTCCAGGCGGTCTGGCATGCCGGGATCTTGAAGCGACGTGGAGTTCCCGCCTGGCCCACCCAGGTGTTTCGGTTGATTGGCGGAAACAGTCTCCTGCCGGAGACGTTCGCAAAACGTCTGGGTGATCGGGTTAAGTTGAATTGCCCGCTGAGAAGTATCCGCCACAGCGATAAAGCCGTATCGGCGGAGTACGGCGGACCCGGCCCGTCCCGCACCATTGAAGGCGACTATTTAGTCTGTTGTATGTCTGCCGTAATGCTGCGGCAAATCCCGATTACGCCTGCTTTCGATGAGCGTAAGCGATGGGCCATTGCGAATGTCCCTTACTACTCCGCGACCCGCCCGATCTTTCTCGCGCGCACGAAGTTCTGGCACGAGCAAAAAACGAGCATCAACGTAGAGTTTGGCGCCCGCACTCTTCAGCATGTTTGGTCGATGGCGGACGATGTCCCCACCCAGCGCGGGCTGATCACCGGGACAGCGGACCCCGGCGTAACCGCCGAAAACGCGCTTGAAACGTTTCGCGCACGCTACCCGGCGAAAAACAACACAATAGACAAGGCCATGATTGTGGATTGGTCAAGGGATCCATGGTGCCTTGCTTGTGAGACGACCGCCTACCGCCCCGGCGAGCTCACGAAATTCTGGCCCGCAACGATGGAAGCCTGTGGCCGGATCCACTTCGCTGGCGCATACTGCGACAACTTAAATTGGGGACAGGAAGCCGCCACTCGATCCGCAAACCGGGTCGCTAAGGCCATCGACGCGTCCTGATACGTTATCCGGTGAAACTACAGGCCTGAAATATTGCAGCCAATGATCCGCGAAAAAATCTAACTCTGGGGCCTTGTAGCAAAAGTAGTGCCCTATCGCACCAGAGAAGGAGTAAAAATGGCCGAGAAGATGAAATCAATCAACGATCTGATGATCACCGGGTTGACCTACGTGCTCGACTTCGAAAACAAAGTATCCGAAGAAGCGAAGAAGATGGCTGAAGCGTCGTCGGACCCCGAAGTCAAACAAGTCTTCGAGCAGAGTGTAACCAAAGGCAAGGAATACGCCCAGCGAATAACACAGGCATTCCAAAAGCTCGGGGTTCCGGAAAAGACCAACGACAATCAGATCGCCAAAGCAATGATCCAAGAGGTCGAAAACATGATCTCTAATACCGACCCGTCCCCTGTCCGGGATGCTGCTCTCATTGTCGCCGCCAATCAGATGCAGATGTATAGAGTCGCCGCTTACGGTTCGCTTGCTCACTATGCAAATCTGGTCGGCAAGACCGACGCCGCGCAAGGCCTCAAGCAGAACCTAGATGACAGCAAGGGCGGCGACGAAAAGCTGACTCGCATCGGCGAAGGAAACGTCAATAAAAAAGCCGCTGGCGCAAGCGCCTAAAGGCTTAAAAAATGGGGACTGACTGACCCGTGGTTTGGCCAACTGCCTGGCTAAGCGATCGTCCAAAAACAGGCGCCGCCGTCTGTCCCCTACTTTCTCACTCCTTCTCAGCACGCTTTCGGCAAAACGCTCCGCACAAGACCCACTAAGGCGTCTCACTCCCCTTACCCTGCCGCTCCGTACTCCGAATAAATCCGGCTACATCGTCATGGAACTGCTTCAATATGCCTTCGTTCACATACACCATGTGGCCCGCCGCATAGTAGTGATAGCTAATGTTGGATTGCAGTTTCTGCGGTATTGGCAGGTGACGCATCTCATAAATCCCCTCGAAGAATGGCGTCGCCAGATCGTAATATCCTCCGGCCAGAAAGATCTTCATCTGAGGATTTAACTTCATGCTGTTAGCCAGGTCGGGCATTACGTTCGTCCCCGATTCGCCTTGCCCCACCGGCGGACCACCGGGAGCCTGATGGCGCAGATCCCAAGTGAAATTTCCCTCACCATATAAGCTCGGTTTGTAAGTCTGATTCTCACCGTACTTCAGGTCTGTCCGCATGTACTGATTGATAGCCGTCATGTAAGCCGACGAGATCGCGACACTCTGCGGATCGTACTCCGCTTCTTCGCTGAGCGGATCCAGACTAGGGCCCGCATAGCGTGTATCCAGGCGCCCCGTGGTCAACTCTTCCGGATCTTGCAAGTTCTTGCTATACGCCCCCCCGCTCACCCGCAAATTCGCTTTTAAAATGTAGGCGACCGGCAGTCCCGTGTACTCATGTAACTTCGCCGCAACGGCTTGCTTCTGCGCATCTGGCAGTTCCGACCCTTGCAGCAGCGCATTCATATATTCGCCCAGCGCATACTTCTCGACTTCGGCAAGAAACGGTTCGAGCGCTGCCGGCTGACTTCCCAGTTTGTGATGATAGTAGGCCGTCGCAGCGTACGTCGGCAGCGCCAGCGCGTAAGCTTGATCCACTCCGGGATTCCAGCGCGGTCCATCCACGCTGTTGTCGAAGCTGAGAATCGCCGAAAGAAGCACGATCCCGTTCAAGTCGACATTCTGCAGCATCGCCGATAGCACCGCCGAACGCGGCGTACCATAGCTTTCCCCAAAGAGATACTTCGGTGAATTCCATCGTTCATGCTTGGTCAAGAAGCGCCGGATGAACCGCTCAAAGGCATGTGCATCCTGATCCGTGCCCCAGAAAGCCTTTTCTTTTTCCTTGCCCATGAGCCTGCTGAAGCCCGTACCCGGAGCATCGATAAACACCAGATCCGTCACATCCAGCAGGCTGTACTCGTTATTCGAGATCCTGTATGGCGCTGCCGTCCCATGTTGCGTGTCGGTGGTGATCACGCGCTTCGGACCGAACGACCCCATATGCAGCCACATGGTTGATGACCCCGGCCCGCCGTTATAAAAGAAGGTGACCGGCCGCGATTCGGGCGGCACGCCTTTCTGAAAGTAAGCGGCGTAAAACATCCGAGCCGTCGGCGGAGCCTCGTCCGGTTTCTCGGGATCTAATGGCTTTTCACCCGTGTCGGGCAACCGCTTGCCATCCAGCCCAAGCAGCGCATCCTGCTGTTCCGTCGCAGCAACCGTAATGGTGCCGGCAACCGCCCGATAAGCGATCGCTTTCCCACCGACTGTTACGGAGCCCTCCGTAATCGAGTCCGGCGGCGGGCTCTGCGGAGCCACGACCGGAGTGGCTTTCACCACCACGCTTTCACTCTTTGAAGCCGCTTTTTCTTGCGCTACAGCTGGAGGACCAATTAGATAAAATCCTGTAGCCAACAAGACTGCCGCACACCGAAAACACATCCCGTTCCACTTACAAGTCATCGCCATGCACCCTGAATGGAACTTAACACGAGCAAACTTGACCTGTTCCGCTTCGAGATTATCGGGAAGCTCGATGGTTAGCGTCGCCAAGGTCTCGTCTCGGCAATTTTACCGATGTTCTATCTCACAAACCAAACCACGCACGAGATAGGTATCCGGATGACAATCGCTGCAAGCCTTGTAAGTGGAGTAACTCCGCTCTTGCAGCTCATCGGTCGCTAGCCTAGGTATTCTTGATGCGGAGATCGGAGCCATGAGCGAAGCGATTGGAGATACACGTTCTTGATAGTTACGAAATAGCTGCCCAACATATCTCTCCCTCAGAGATATTGTGGGTACAATTGTTGGCGCGTAGCCCCGTCATGTAAGCTTCAGAACAGCTGTGTAAAAAGGCAACCCGGAAAATGCCCTCTTGCCGTGCTGCCTGTCCAATCCCGCCCATCCACGCCAGCTATCCCTTAAACGAAAGGGGCAATTGCCTCTGCCCGAATCAAGAATGACCGCATAGACTCCGAAGTGCTGGCTCACCTTCTGCGCGCAAACCTCATCCCGGCAGCGCACGCGCCTTCTCGAGAGATTCGGGCCCTGCGGCGGGTACTCCGACAAAGAATGTTCTTTGTGCAGTTGCGGACCATGCTCAGAAATCGTGTACGGGCGCTCCTAGCCCAACATTCCGTGAAGCTTGCGGACAACGAAAGTCTCTACACCAAGCAGGGACGAGCCTGGCTCCATCAAGTGATCCTGCCAGAAACTGATGCTCATCTCTTGCAAGCAAACTGCAAGCTTCATGACCACATCGAAGTACAGATCGCATCGACCGATACACTCATCAACAAGCTTGCGGCCTAAGATCCCTCTGTGAAGTGGCTGATTAGCCTTCCAGGGATTGGGCGTTTCCTCTCCGTCCTCATCCGCTGGGAGACGGACGACATCCAGCGGTTTCCTGACGCCAAGCATTTCGTTAGCTACACCGAGCTCGCACCGTCGACTTATGCGTCCAGCTCTCGGTTGGTTCATGGGCCGTTGACCAAGCAAGGAAACAAATGGCTCCGTTGGGGATTTATCGAGGCAGTGACACCGGCAGTGCGTTCGTCGGATTTTATCCGTGATCACTACATGAAAGTAAAAAGTCGCCGTGGTGCCAAGGATGCACGCTGTTCGACAGCGCGAAAAGTCGCTGAGATCACTTACACAGTTTGGAGCGAACAACGCTGCTGGGAGGAAACCCGCAGTTGAGCTTGCTCCAAGGACTCCGGTTGCCCTTCATAACGTCCTGGGCATAATGGCCCCCCATAAAGGTTAGGGAACCGCGGGTCCAATCGTTACTTGTGCCGTCCGGGCACCCATAGCAGGATGACCACAGAGTCTTGTGAGACTGTGCAGGACACGTGTGCGACAACGGCTATTGCACTCAATGTCGATGTTTCAATCCATCCTTTGGCTCTGCCTTGCTGCATACGGGAAATATGTTATATGAACGCTTCCGTCGCCTTCACCGTCCGGCTGACGCTCTTGACAATCATTATGCTCAACCTGGCGATGATTGGCGGGCGCGTATTCTCTTATCGCCCACTCCTCGCGATGCCCGGCGGCCTGAAATTCGTGCTGGAACCCCCATCGTTGCTGATCTTGTACGCGCTGCTCGTCATCTGGGCAACTTCACGTCCCGACGCAGGGCGACAAAGAACGCTGCAGATCGGGACACGTCTTGGACTCATCGCTGGGATCGTGCAGATTGTGCACATGTTATTAGAGAATCTCGCTAACTTCGGCGTCGCGAATGGGACCGTCACGCTGTCGTCAATGGCGTTAACCTTCCTGCTCTGGGGTCTTGCCGGGTATCGCGCCTCACGCGCGACCACCAGCACCGGTTCAGGCGTTCTTGCGGGTTCCTGGAGCGCGATGCTAACTATGTTAATTGCTGTGAGCTTCGGCTTTGCCCTGCTATATTCATCGATTCCGCCCTTGGACTATGTCGCCAGTTGGCCGGAATTTCAACGGAGCGGATGGAAAGATGTTCATGCCTTCTCAATAGCAAATACGTTGGATTCAGGTTTTTCGCACCTCCTGATTGGCCCGATAATAGGTGCTCTCTTTGGCGGTGTAGCCGGTATGGTCGAACGTTTCCAGCACAAACAGCCAAGTGCTGCTTAGTCTGGAAGCCGCAAAGAAAGGGGTTACACACCCGGCCGACTCCTGCTTATCCGCTTCTTTCAGCAGACCACCAGATCTTGCGAGTCGCCGCGCCACGAACTACCGCCCCACCTCATACCGCAGTCGGACGACGCCGTCCGGGTACTTCCTGGCTGAACGCAAATGGAGCGGCACGTCCCGATGGCGTGGTGAAACAAGTGGAATGCCCTCACCGATCAGCGTAGGCATAACATGGATATCGAACTCGTCAATCTCGCCCGCGTCAAGAAAGGACGCGATCAGTTCTCCCCCGCCCATCATCCAGATATGTTTTCCCGGCATCGCCCGCAGGCGCTGCGCAAACGCTTTCACCGGCTCCGACACGAATTGGACGCCTGGAATCTCCCGTTTTGGCGGTTTCCTTGAGAATACGTAATTAGCGAGCTTCGTATCGAACACCCCGCCTTTGATGCCTCTCTCCTTGTGATAATCGAGAACCCAGTCGCAGGTCTTGCGTCCCCACAGAATCGTGTCAATTTTGGAGTAGAACGCTCGCATGCCGTAATCGACTGTGTCAGGCCGGCGATTCAACCATTCGACATCGCCGTCAAGCCTGGCGATGTAACCATCGGCGCTCGTCGCGATGTAAACAATGATCTTTCTTTGCGCTTTCATTTCCCACGATCCCGCCGGTTACCCTTTTCATCGCTACTCCACACGCGATAGCGGAAATCTGGGAACGCACATGCAAAATGTACCCCAAAAGATTTCAGCAATTCTACGAAGATTGCCTCAAGCCGGAGCGTAGAAAGCAGTAGATGACCAATAGTCGTTTATGGGGTTTTTACCCTCAGTAATGGGGTTATTACCGCCAAAATTGCCTGTTTATTGCGGCGCATCTCTGTCGCCTTTTCACGCCACGAGCGTACCACCGCCCGTTCCGTGATAGCGCGCCGGATCCTCCCATCTCTTTGTAAATGAAAAGAAAACCGGCTTCTCAAACTGCTGTGACTCGCCCACGAATCTCACCTGCTCGCTACTTCCCGACAACGCCCCTTGTTCCCTCTTTTTTTATAGACGGTAAGAACCCCATCTATACTGAGCGTTGATGGATTCGAACCTGCAGTCGTTAGGACACCACTTCAAATCGCTACTGCGAAACCCGACCCGTGTAGGCGCAATCGCGCCAAGTTCCCCGCAACTCTGCCGGCTCATGGCCTCCTGCGTAGACCCCGCAAGCAAAGCAGTCATGGAGATCGGCGCAGGCACCGGCGTCATCACCGAGGCGCTTCTCGAACGCGGCGTCAAACCAAGTCGCCTGTTCGTCATCGAACGCGATCCATCCTTAGCCGCCCATCTGCAAAGCCGCTTTCCGGGCGTTCAAGTCCAGTGTGGCGAGGCCTTGTACGCCGGCGACACAATCGGCAAAGTAGAGGCCATCGTCTCGAGTCTGCCCCTGGCCAACATGCACCCGCAAGAGCAAAGCCGCACTCTTCGAGCCATGCTCGCTCTGCTCGGCCGCAACGGAAAACTCGTCCAATATACCTATCTGCCCCGCTGCCCCATCCAGACCGAAAACTTAGGCTTGAAAGCAACCTGTGTTGGCCGGGTCTGGAGAAACTTCCCGCCCGCTACAGTCTGGAGCTTCAGCCGCCCGTAGCGTGCTTGATAACGGTGAACGTCACTTTCGACGGATACTGCGCCGAGTGATGAATCGCGTTGTGCGCGACCACTCCCTTTGACTCGTCGTAGTTGTTTCCGCCCGTATTCAGGTTGCGGTCGAATCGAGGGAAAGTTGCTGCTCGATACTTCGATCCGAATGCGGTGGCCAGGCGCGAAGTAATCGCTTGTCACCAGCGGCTGTAGCGTCACTTTATAAACTTTTCCCGCTTCCATAAACACCGGCGCTTTGTCGTACCCGTCGCGATAACGAACGCGCTGGATCGTCTCGTCGAGGTTGTACGCCGTCCCGTCCGGCAGCACATCGATCACCTTCACAGTGACATCCGTGTCCTTCGCGTCCGACGAAACATACAGTGTCGGCTCAATCGGACCGCTGATCTCCGTTCCTTCCTTCATCGGCTCCGACGTGTAGACCAGAATGTCGTTTCGCGCTTCCATCACGCGCTGATCGAACGCCCCGCCCGTCACCGCGTTCCCTGTACAGCAGACATTGCCACCATACGATGGCACTGGATTCATTGGGTCATAGACAAACGAATCCGGTTTATCGGATGCCGGCTCGGACGTAGTTAGCGCTCCGTCTCCGTTCAGCGTGTTTGCTCTCCCGCCGCTCGAAAGATAGAACGTCAACGGTTGCGCTCCTGCCGGTGGCCACGTATCTGCGGTCTGCCATTTGTTCAACCCCATTGTGTAGTAGCGAACCTTCGGCGTTTTCTCGAGGATGTGGTTGTCTTCACCCTTCAGAAAGTGATCGAACCACCCATAGGTCAGCGCATCATAGTCGAGTCGCGCATCGCCCATGCTGCGCTCCCCGACAATTGTGTCCTCCGTTGCGCGCTTGTATTGGCAATGAAGAACGGGAGCAATAACGGCATACTGCTCATTGGCAATCTCCGGCTTGGCTGTCTTTCGAACGTAATTGTAGGCGGCGAGATTCGGCCCGATGGAAACGTCGTACCAGGTCATGAACCAGAGCCCCGGTATGTTGACTGGCATGTCGTCGTGCCACAAACCACCCTTGTACCAGGCCGGATCGTTTGGCGTTCGTGCAATCATGTTGCCGCCTGTAGGAACAGGCATAGGATCCGCGAAAATTCCGGGCGGCCCATCGACAGCCTTGATGATGTCCTTCTCCGGCAAGTGCCGTAAAGCCTTCGCCCAATCCACCGGCGGCAGCTGCTGCGCCAGATCGAAAGACTTGGACTCGCGAATCAGATCCTCTTGCGAAGTATCCGGCGGAAACATCGGCCTGACTTGGTTCTGCTCGCCATAGATCCAGGAGATGAACAGCATCTGCACCGCTCCACCGCGATACCAGTTACCTTGCTCGTAGTACGGTCCAACACGCCCGACGCCCGCGCCGAAGCTCTCGGGAATCATTGTCGTGAACGCCGGATTGCCCATCGCCGCCACTCCCAACTGCCACTCCGCAGTCGACGAGCATCCAATCGTTCCGACCTTCCCGTTCGTCCACGGAAACGACGCCATCCAGCTGATCGCGTCGTAGCCATCGGTGCGCGGCGCATCCAGGATGTCGTAGTTTCCTTCTGAAAAGAAATGCCCGCGCTCGTTCATCTCGATGTAGACATACCCGCGCTTCACCGCGTCCAGTTCCGCGGTCATGTCACGCGGCACGCCGTTCTGTACGTCCCAGAAATTGAAGTTGTAAGGCGTGCGAACGAAGATAATCGGATATTTCTTCGACGTGTCTTTAGGCCGGTAGATGTCGGCCGCCATGCGCTTGCCGTCGCGCATCGGTACCATCACTTTGCGATCGATGATTGCAACCGATTCGAGCTCTTTCTCAGTCGAGTTTCGCTTGGCAATCACATCCGGAGACAGTCCGGATTGCCGTTGCTGCGCACACAACGTGAGACTAAAGAAGCAAATAACAACGGAAGCTCTACGGCTGGACATTAGTCACCCTTTCGGAGCCGGCTTTCGGAAAATGCGCTTCGTACCAGGCAATGCTCCGGTCCATCAAATCGATGCTGTGCTTGGTCTCGCGAATGCCATGTCCCTCTCGCGGATACCGTACCATGATCGTGTCCACGCCTACATCTTTCAGCGCCACAAAATACTGCTCGGCTTCTGCAATCGGAACATCCGGATCATTCTCCCCATGAACAAGCATCGTCGGCGTGTGAACGTTTGCCACATGCTTCAACGCCGAACGCTCCCAGGCTTCATCCATCAATCTTCCTTGATGAAGAAACTGCCCGAACTCCATCTCTTCATATTGGTTGTAATACGTCATGTAGTTATAGCTGATCAGGTTTGAAATGCCCGCGATAGGAATCGCCGCTTTGAACTCGTTAGTCTGCGTGATAAGCCAATCGCTGAGTTGCCCGCCGTAACTGACGCCTTCAATCCCCATGCGCTCGCGATCGATCCAAAGATACCGACGTACTGCCGCATTCACCGCGTAAAGCACATCTTGTCCCTCGTTGCCATCCTGATCCCCGAACACCGCGTCAGCGAACTTCTGCCCATAGCCGGTCGAGCCCCGATAGTTCACATGGAGAACTGCCCAGCCCTTCGCTGCGTAAACCTGATCCTTGAAATTGAACGCCGGTCCGTTCTGGCCATGCGGGCCGCCATGCAGTTCGACAACCAACGGATGCTTGCTCGCCGGGGTCAACCCGAGAGGCTTCACAAGAAAGGCCTCGACGTCAAATTTGTTGTCGTTGCTTACAAAGGTGAACGCCTCTACCTCTCCCAACTGCTTTCCGGCCAAAACCTCCGAGTTCAGCGACGTGATCTGGCGCGCAACTCCGTTCCCAGTCTTCATGTACAGCTGTGCCATATCGTTCGGAGCTTGGAACGCATACGCAAGCTCCCCTTGTTTGCCGATCGAAAAACTTCCCACTGTTCCCGGTTCGCTCACGAGAGTTTCCGGCGGGCTGATTCCTAAACCAACCCGAGCCAATCTCGAACTACCGCGGTCTTGGTAGATGAAGTACAGTGCACTGCCGTCCGGCGCCCACTTGAAACCGTGCTGCCGGTTGTCGATGGCTGCTCCGAGTTCGTGCCGGTCGGTTCCGTCCGCCTTCATCGTCCAGACGTGCGTATCCTCCATGGTCGTTTCACGATCTGTCAAGCCGCGTTTTGTGCCGAGGAACGCAATGCTCTTTCCGTCCGGCGACCAGGTCGGCTGATACTCACAGCTTTCGGTAGCTGTAATCCGCCGGATAGTTCTGTCCGAAACCTTGAGCGCAAACACGTCGTAGTTGAAAAACTCGTCCGCGTTTGGCTCATGGTTCGAGTCGAAGAGAATTTCACTTCCATCGGGAGACCAGTTGATCGAATGCTCGTCGTAATTGCCGTCCGTCAACTGCCGCACCTGCTTTGAAGCTAAATCCACCGCAAATAGATGCAGCCGTTTGTTGTCGTTGAAGTGCGTCATGCCTTCACTTGCGGTGGGCTTATAAAGGTAACGCGTGATCACCATCGGGTCGCCGGTAGCATCCTTCGTCTCGGGACCAGGAACTGCCGAAACGAATGCAATTGTCTTGCTATCGGGCGACCAAGTGAAGCTCTCGCCTTGTCCCGGCAGAGGCGAATTCGTACCGCCGTTTGCAGCGAGAAACGTTACTCCACTGCCGTCCGCCTTAGCCACCGTCAAGCCATGTTTGTCGCCTTGTGAACCATTGAAGGCGATCATCTTGCCGTCCGGCGACCAACGGGGCAGGGAACTCGCGTCCTTGTCCCCGCCGATGCGCGTCGATTTCTGAGTCGCCAGATCCATAATGTAGATCTGCGACCACGGACTGCCGGGCCGGTCGTACATGCTGACGGTATACGCTAGCTGCCGCCCATCGGGCGAGAACTGGACGTCATTCACAGCTCGGAAACGGTACAGATCTTTGCTCTGCAACCCGTCTGCGAACGTCGTCGATTGAAAGAAAAAGAGCGGGCCCCAAAGGACCAGAAGGCATTTGCGCATGAATACTAAAAACTGTACCGGAATCCAACTTCCGCCAGAAACGCGTGCGGCACAATGGAACCGCTCGGCGAAAGAAATCCGCTCGGCTGGCCGAACGCTGAAGAACGAATGCTTGTCGTGTACGTGTTTCCGAAGTTTGCCCGATTTGTCATATTGAACATCTGGCAAAGCAGTTCGATCTTATGCCGTTCCGCGATCGTGAACGTCTTACTCACTCGCATGTCGAGCTGAAAGAAGCGGTTCCCTCGTAAAGCATCGAACGGGAGCGTCTCGAGCGATCCGTCGGCTAAACCGGCACGCAGCTGAGCCGCCGTGTACGTGGCCGTTGCCCGATAATCGGTTGGACTCGCAACGGGAACAACCGCTCTCCAGCCACTACCGTTCGCGCCTCCGTACCCGTACACATCGATGCCTTCGACCGGATTGTAAGGCCGACCCGATGCCCACTGCAGAATCGGCGCAACTTGAATTCCCCACGGGGCCTGATAGATTCCACTGAACACGAAACGATGCGGCTCATCGTTCGGTGTGGGACCGAGCTCGGATTTACCGAATAGATTGTAGGGATTTGGAGAGCCGTTGTTGAAGCTTCCGGGACTGCCGTCATAGGCCAGCGCCCGCGACCTCACGTAGTTCGTGTTCACACTGAACTTCCTGCTGAACCTTCGCCGGTATGAAATGTTTAAGGCATCGTAACGCGAACGGTTGACGGACGACTCAACTACGATCTGAGCTAACGGCGGAACCCCAGCCGCTTCGAAGAGTGGCGTAAGTAGCCGAATCCCAGTCAGTGTGTCTTTGGGATTGATGTTGACGCGCTTCGATTCCCGCAATGCGAGACTGTGTATCCCTTCCACCTCGATCACGTCGTTAGGCGAGAGCTGCCACGAGTAGGCAAGATTGAACTCCTGATTGTATGGATTGTGGTAGTCCGGGTTAACCAGCCGGCCGGTCGAACCTGCCGGAAGAACTCCGGGCACAGGCTGCGGAACAATCGGCAGCGGATCGACGCCGTAACGATAATTCGCAAGCGAGATATTCGTCCCGGGAACTATACTCGCGCCCGGGTCTCCCGGTCCGCTGCTGGTCAGGTTGAGAGTTCCCGTGTAAATCACCGGATTTTCCTGCTGTTCCGTAAACAATGGAATGTTTTGGAAAATCTGCCCATAGTAGATTCCGTAGCCGCCGCGGATCACATGATGACCGCTGCCGGTTACGTCATAAGCAAAACCGATGCGAGGACTGAAGTCAAGATTGTCGCTCTTCGGTAGACCGCCGGCGTACGGGCTCCCGATAGCTTTCAAATCGAGATAGGTAAGATTTTGTGCCTGAGTATTGCCGCCCGTAAGATTGAAATCTTTGTCCCACCGCAACCCCAGGCTGAGATTCAGTCTCGGCGTCACCTTGTAATCGTCCTGGAAGTAAAATCCCAGCATCTTCGCATCTTTCGTCGCAAAGTATGGATTCCCGGCAGACGCGGTATAAGATCCGATCAGCCCTGGCGTCGCAAAACCTTCGGGATACAAAGTCGGATTCGCAAAGATTGTACTCGGATCGGCAAGAAACGTCGCGTTCAGCACTGTGTTTCCGAAGAAGCCGCCCAACTTCGGAACGTTGACGAAGTCGAACCCCATCTTGAACGTGTGTTTGTCATGTGTCCATGAGAGATCGTCGCGATACTGCCACTTTGCCTGGTAGGACTGCTGCGGGACGTTGGCATTGGTTCCGAACGTAGCTCCGCTCGGAAACGTCACAGCGGTCGTCCTGGTATGGGAGTCGATGAGATTGTTCCAGTACTGATAACCCGCCGTGAATGAATTTACAATCCGCGGCGAAAGGACCGAATTGAGAGTCGCGCTGCTCAGAATCAGCTGATTCGTGGTGAAGTTCCCGGCCGTCAAGTCGCTCGTGTTCGTTGCTTGATCGTTCAACGAATTATTACTTTGCGCGTTATAGGTAAATGAGAAAGCTTCGTTCTGGCTGATTGTCCAGTCCAGGCGTCCTGTATAGCGCTGGTCGTTGTAAGGAATCGGAATCACCTTAGTCGGATCGGCGCCCAGCGGCTTCGCAAGCGTCAGTTCATTGAACGCATCGGCGGTAACGGGAAGTTGCTGCTGCTCCCGCAGGCGCTCCAACGCGAAAAATAGGAAGAGCTTATCTTTCTTAACCGGTCCGCCGATCGCCCCGCCGTACTGCTGCCGGCTGTAGGGCGCAGTCGGCTGACCGCTCTGCTCCGAAAAGTAATCATTAGCGTCGAGCGAAGTGTCCCGCTCAAACAAAAAGAGCGAGCCGTGATATTGGTTTGTTCCTGATTTGGTGATCAGGTTGATCGCCGCGCCTTCACTTCTTCCGTTAGCTGCCGAGAATCGCTGCGTGCTGATATTGAATTCCTGAACAGCTTCCAGCGGGAGCTGCATAACCGGACCGCCAACGGTATTGTCTTTGTCGTCGATGCCGTTAACCGTCACGTTTACGTTCCGGCCGGTCGAACCGTTGATCCCGAATACTGCTATCCGGTTCTTTGTCGGATCGTAAGAATTCACTGGTTTTGCGCCTGGAGCAAGGAACGCCAAGTTAGCGAAGTCGCGACCGTTCAGTGGAAGATTCTGTACTTCCGAAGGCGTAATCGCCAGACTCACATCCGTTTTTGCCGTATCGAGCAGCGGGGCCGCTTCCTGCACGTTAACGATGCTGCTCTGTTGGCCCGGATTGAGCGTGGGATTCAATTCGGTCGATGTAGCGACCTGTAATTCGACTTTTTCATAAACTCCGGTTTGAAAGCCGGGCGCTTTGACGGTCACCTTATACGTTCCAGCAGCAAGTCCATCGAAGCTGTAAGTCCCGCTTTCACCGGACATCTGCGTTCGCGTAAAGCCCGTTGCCGGGTTCTCGAGAGTTAACTCCGCCTTTGGCAGAGCCGCATGCGAAGCATCGAAAACGGTTCCTTGCAGAGTGCTGGTAGCCGTAGCCTGGGCCCATATCTGCTGTTGTCCCACCAATAGTCCGAAAAGCACGAGTAAGCTTTTTCGCAAAGTAAACCCCTTTCTTTAGGAAGGCGCGATCGAACTTCCTTCTGGCTGGGAAGGACTGCCTGGGGCAGACGGGGCCGACAGCATCAAGCTGTGAGTGCGTTAGTGAGAGTATAACGATTCTGAAAGGGTTTGCAAGCGGCAAGTGCAAACTCGCGTTATTCCAAGGCTGGAGCATCCTGCTGGAATTCGGAAACGAACTTAGTTCCCTAGTTCACCGCTAGAGTTCATCGTATATTGACTCTATGTTTCGCGCATGGGCTGTACTTCTCGTGTTTGCCGGTCTGGGGTCCGCCCAAACCCAGGCAATCAACGGAAGCATCCGGGGCCGCATAACCGATCCGTCAGGCGAGGCCATCAGCCAAGCGAATGTCACGATCAGCAATAGCCAAACCGGCTTTACACGGACAGACGAGAGCAATGAGGACGGCTATTACGTCTTTCCCAACCTTCCGCTAGGCTCATACAACGTCACGATCCAGAAAACCGGGTTCAACACGCAAACCCATTCTGGCGTTGTGCTCGATGCGGGTACGCTGGCCTCTATCGACGCGGCTTTGCAGGTGGGCACGGTCTCGACCTCGGTCGAGGTGACGGAAGGCGCTCCAGTCATTGAACCGGACCGCGTCAGCTTTGGCAGAACAATCGGCCGCGAAGAGGTCCAGAATCTACCCCTCACGTCGCGGAACCCCTATAACTTCATCCTTTTTCAACCCGGCGTAAGCGGGCATCCGAATCCCGAACTCGGAATTCCGCGGCTCCTGAACACAAACGGCCTTGTGGATCACGTGAGTTATCAACTGGACGGCAGCGTCGATACGGAGAGCGATCGATACGGGCTGCGGCTTTTCGCTATTGCGGACAGCTATGTTCGCGAGGTTCAGACGGTCTCGAACAGCTTCGCTCCTGAGTTTGGAAAAGTCGCGGGGAACGTCTACAACGTGATTACCGACTCCGGGAGTAACCAGTTTCATGGCCAAGTGCAGTTTCTTGGGCGGCCTCTCGATCTGGTCGCGCGTCCCATACTCGCGACTCCCACGACTCCGATACCGGCGGCCAACAATTTTGCTGCGAACTCGGGCGGCCGCATCATCAAAGACAAGCTATTCTTCTTTGCTTCGTACGAACACATCAAACGAGCTACGCCCACGCCGACCACAATCACTGCCGCAAACGCCGCCGCTATTGGGATTGCGCCGAGCCTGCTTGCGACCGCCCAAACCGTCCAGCATGCTCAGTGGGTAGATGTCAGGCTTGACTGGGCCATCACGGAGAAGCATCAGTTCTTCGTGCGCTACAACTATTTCCGAAACGAGTATCCGTTCAATACAAACAACGGCGGCCTCTATGCGCTCGATGCGGCATCCGACTTTCGCGATCGCGCTCATGTTGCGGGTGCGCAGCTGCTATCGACCTTCTCTCCGAATGTGTTGAACGAGCTGCGCTTTGGATGGCCTTACCGGAACGAACAACATGTGGCGAACCATTTGACAGGAACGGGTTCGGAGATCACCATTAGCGGGATCGCCAACTTTGGCGGAAGCACCGCGGTGGGAGATCGGTTTCAGGAGAAGATCCCGAACCTGAATGACAACTTCACGGTCATAAAAGGCAGCCACACACTCAAAGCCGGGTTTGGCTTTCAACAAAATCTCGATACCCAGGCATCCGATATCTACACACAATACGTCTTTGCCACGATTCCCGCGTACCTTGCCGCTCTATCCGGAGCGAATCCGCTTGCCTATAATACGTTCAATGCAAGTGTCGGGCAGCCTGGCGCCTGGTATCACTCGTTCTTCTGGAATTTTTTCGCACAGGACAGCTGGCAAATCACGCCGAAGTTAGTCGCTGTCTATGGACTGCGTTACGACAAATTTCAAGGCCCGGGCGGAGACCCGAACGCGCAGTTTTCTTATTCGCAAAAGTTCCGCACGCCCGGCGCGGATTTTGCTCCACGGCTGGGACTGGCCTGGTCCATAACACCGAAAACAGTGGTGCGAGCCAGCTCCGGCATCTTCTACGAAGCGCCGCCTACCAATCTCTGGTACAACGCTCTCTATAACGACGGTGGCTCCAGCTCCTATATTGCGTCGATCTCTTCGAAGTCGCCGGGCGCTCCCCTCTTTCCTTCGGCCGTTGTAAACGGCACACTGCCGCGTTCTTCGCAAAACATATACACGATCACGCCTAACTTCAAGAACGGTTATGCGATCAACTCGAGCTTGCAGCTAGAACGGCAGCTATTTAAAAACGACAAAGTCACGATCGGTTATGTGAACACAAACGGACGCAATCTGGAGTACCTTCGTAATCTCAATTTGATCAATCCAATTGCATTTGTAGCGGACGGGCGTCCAGTTTATTCGACGGCTCGCAATGCTGCTACCAGACTCGACCCGCTCTTCAACAACATCGCGCTTCAAGATATCGGCGCAAACAGTTCCTATAACGCTTTAATTCTGAGTTACCAACGGCGTTTGTCAGCGGGACTCGAGGTGTTTGGTTCTTACACCTGGTCCCACTCGATCAGCGATGCGCCCGAAGCAAACAGCTACGATCAGGGCTCGCTCTTCATCGAAGATCCTACAAACCGCCGTCGCGATCGCGGCAATAGCGCTATCAATCGTCCCGATGCGTTTTCTTTCAGCTCGGTATACAACCCGGCTTTCAAGAGCATCGGTAACAGAGTTCTACGGTATCTGGCGAACGACAATCAATTGACCGGCCTTTTCGTCGCAACTTCCGGAGACCAGCAGAATATCACTGCCAATCAGGTTTTAAACGGGGATACGTTGGCGGGCAGCGGGGCCGGTAGTTCGACCCGTCCGCTCTACATCGGGCGTAACACTGCGCGCACTCCAAATGTTTATCAACTCGATCTGCGGTACAGCCGCACCTTTTTTAGGATCTGGGAGCGTTTTGAACCGAGCTTTTTCGCCGAAGCAAATAACGTCTTGAATCATCCGAATATAACGACCATCAACACGAATGCGACCGTAAATGCCGCCGGAGCAATCGTGCGAGCGCCTACCTACGCGCCGGTTTCTACCCTTCTCGAAGGCCGCATCGTTCAACTCGGCGTGCGTGCCTCCTGGTAGCGCACGAGATGGAATCGGGATTATCCTCTACCTTGCCGGGTTCCGATTGGAGAGTGCTCAATTCGGAGATTGTTTCGTGCCGTCTCTGCCCGCGTCTGGTTGCCTTTCGTGAGAAAGTCGGTGTGGAGAAGAGAAGAGCTTTCAAAGATCAGCAGTATTGGAGTAAACCACTGACCGGTTTCGGTGATCGGAACGCCAGATTGCTTGTAATCGGACTTGCGCCCGCTGCTCACGGAGGCAATCGGACCGGCCGCGTCTTCACCGGCGATCGCTCGGCCGACTTTCTGATCCGAGCGATGTGGGAGGCTGGTTTTGCGAATCAGCCCGAGAGCGTTGCTAAGAACGACGGGCTTCAGTTGATCGATTCCTTTATCACGATGCCGGTACGTTGCGCTCCTCCCGACAACAAACCGGCTCTCGAGGAAATTCTGAATTGCCGCCAGTATCTGTTGAGAGAGTTGGCTCTCTTAAAGGACGTTCAGTTGGTAGTGCCGCTAGGAGGAATTGCGCTTAACGCGTATCTCTCCATACTCAAAGCGGCCGGTCTTATTTCCTCGCGGGCCGCGTTTCCTTTTGCGCACGGAGCGACTTTCGTGACGCACACAGCCGGTCCGCGTGTCTTAGCGTCTTATCATCCAAGCCAGCAGAACACCTCCACCGGCCGATTAACAGCCCGGATGCTCGGCGACATATTTCTAACAGCCCGAAAGCTCCTCAGCTGATCGGCTTACAAACCCAGCTTAGGAAACCAGTGATTTCGCTTCAGCTACCAGTCGAAGCCATCCATGCTTGTCCGGGGCATGTCCGTATTGCACGGCGACCAGCGCATCATGGAGTTTGGTCGAGAGCGGGCCGGGCGCGGGGAGCTTGAAGAATTCGCCTTTCTCTGTTTTGAAGGACTGAATTCCCGTCACCGTTGCCGCTGTACCACACGCAAACGCCTCGCTGATGGAACGGTCTCGTAGTTTCGAAAGAAGTCCTTCGAATGTGTAGGCATGCTCTCGAACAGGAATGTCCAAGTCTCGCGCCAATGTGAGAATGCTGTCTCGCACAACGCCCGGCAAAATCGTTTCGCTCAATGGCGGCGTGACTAGGGTCTCGTTTTCGATGAACATGATGTTCATGCCGCCCATCTCTTCCACATGCTGATCTGCGCTCGTATCCAGGAACAAGACCTGCGCGCACTCCTTTTGCTTCGCGTCGGAGATGACTTTCAGGGTGACAGCGTAATTCGCGGCGGCTTTGATCGAACCTGTTCCGCCCCGGGCGGCTCTCACTGTTGAGTTTGAGATGAGAACAGAAATCGCTCCTGGACCGCCATGCGCCTCCGGGAAATAGGCGCCGCTCGGCAAAGTGATTACATAGAAGAGAAACTCAGTCGACGATCGCACGCCTATCGAAGCTTCAGTTCCGATCATCACGGGGCGAATGTATAAGCTGCCGGGCTGCTCGACCACATGATCTTCTTCGACTCGCGTCAACGCGGAGACGGCTTCTAAAAAAACCTCCTCCGGCAACTCCGGCATGCCCATACGCTGGGCTGACCTATTGAACCGCCGCGCGTTCTTTTCAGGCCGGAACAGGGCCACGCTTCCGTCCGGCTGGCGAAACGCTTTCATGCCCTCGAAGATGGCTTGCGCGTAGTGCAACACCAAGGCCGCCGGGTGAAGAGAAAAATTTCTTAATGGCTCAATCCTGGCATTCTGCCATTGGCCGTCCCGGTATTCACACAGGAACATGTTCGGAGCGAAGTTCTTGCCGAAAGCGAGATGCTTCGGATCGAGCTTACTCTGTGGCGGCCGGCTTTGGGAGCGATCTTCGATAGTCACTCTTCCATCTTGCCATTAACGTGCTTTCATCGCTAATCGGGCGTTTTCGCTCACCCACATTAAACATTTTTAGGAGAGGTTACAAACGGGATTTTTGTGACATCATTACTCACAGTAGCGTCTTAGCGCTCATAGGAGAAAACAAAAATGAAGAAATTAGCCGCTTCGGCCATTGCTTTGGCCTTCGTAGTTTCAATGGGAGCGTTCGCCCAGAACACCAGCAGCACCACATCGAGCAGCAGCTCCAGCACGATGGCGTCCAAGCACAAGAAGCATCACAAGAAGGGCTCCGACAGCATGGACAGCAGCTCGGGCTCGACCAGCGCAACTACTTCCACAACCAAGTAGTTCGATCTTAAACTTAGTTCATACTGGCGTGCGTTTTGCTTATAGCGGAGCGCACGCCAGTGTTGTTTGTACAGGCGATTGAACCAGCAACTAAGTTACTGAGACTGGCACCGGCTTCGACCCTCTAAATCCGTAATACGCGATATAGATGTAACAAAGCACCGGCAGAATAAACGCGTGATGGAGCCCGATTCTATCAGCCAGCGCTCCTTCCATCAAAGGAACGATCGCGCCGCCAACGATTCCAGCCACCAATAGCCCCGATCCTTCACCTGTAAGCGGACCGAGCCCTTCAATCCCGAGTGTGAAGATGCTGGGGAACATCACTGAGTTGAATAGTCCTACAAGAATGATTGCCCACATGGCGAAGTGACCGAAGGTCAACATTGTGATCACGACGAGCGAGCCTGACCCAATGGCAACGATGCCAAGTAAGGTGCTGGCTTTTATGCGTTGCAGGATTGCCGAGCCGATGAACCGACCGACCATCGCCAGTCCCCAGTAGAACGAGACGTATACTGCCGCTGTTTTTTCCGTCATTCCGCCGATATCAGGCTGGCTGAAGTAGTTCACCAGGAAACTTCCAATTGCGACTTCGGCTCCCACGTAAAGAAAAATCGCGACCACTCCGAGCATCAGGTGTCTCTGTTTCCAAACCGAAGGCAGCGGCTTGTGTTCGGGGTTGCCGCCATGCGCGGGGCCTTCTACTTCTTTGATCACTGGCAGCTTGAACATCCCTATAACCGCCGCCAACGCAACCAGTGCTATTGCGATCAGCAGGTAGGGAAATTTCACCGTAGCCGCCTCGTGCAGTCTGTAGGCCTGCAGAGCATCGGGCGCCAGGTTTCTGATCTCCGCCGGGCTTTTCACGATGGTGCTCAGGATCAGCTTGCTTCCGAAGTAAGGCGCAACAGTCGTCCCTAAGGAGTTGAAAGCCTGCGCAAGATTGAGCCGGCTTGAGGCCGTTTTAGGCGGTCCTAAGACCGAAACGTACGGGTTCGCGGATACTTGCAGAGCGGTGATCCCAATCGCCAAGATAATGAGTGCGGCCAAGAAAAAGGAAAACGCCGGAACGCTTGCCGCAGGCAAGAATAAAATGGCACCCACGGCCATGGTCAGCAACCCGAGCACCATTGTCGGTTTGTATCCGATCCGCTCGACCAATTTCCCTGCCGGCACGGCGAACAAAAAATATCCCGAGAACCAGACAAACTGAACCAACATCACTTCGGCGTAGTTGAGTTCGAAGATCGACTTGAGATGAGGAATCAGAATGTCGTTCAAACAGGTGAGAAAACCCCACACGAAGAACAGTGTTGTGACCATCGCCAGAGCGCTTGTATTCGTACTCGTGGCACCGGAGACTGCAACGGAGGACTTGCCGATATTAGTGACTGCCATATGAGGATAGCGGTTCAGGGGCGCGAAGCGCGTGCGCTTCAACTACAGGGTGCGATTTTGGCGCCCTCTGGAATCCCGAAGCAACGATGCTCCTTTCCTTAACTGGTCGACTGACCTAATGCCACTGAGGTAGCTTATATCAAATCACACGCTCAGAAGTTAGCGCCGCCGGCTATGCCTGTGGGGAGTAATATGCGCCAAGCGGCTCGAAGGAGTCCAATAACCAGACACCGCATCCCTCTCGACGGAATTTGCGACGATCTCCACTGATCCTTTGCCGCGGTTTGCCGCGATCCAGAGGGGCTGGCCAACTTTCAGATTTCGGTGCGCGATGAAGTGCGAACCAACCATTACGTCCATGTCATAGGAGTGCTGGGAAGCGTCTATTCTCGGAATCCTCACCCGCAAGGACCCCAACAGGACTCCTTGATTCGACTTACTAAGAACAAACCCAGTCTGAGCGGGGTTTGTGCTTGCCGCTGCGCCCAAGGTAAGAGGCTTTTCCTGGTTTGCCGATGGGGAATCGACAGCCGGTTGCGGAGACGCTTTCGAGGCAGCTGCGCCTTCTTTTTGGACCAACGAGGGCGCCCGTTGTTCGTTGACCATCACATTCACATCCCTCCGGTCACGCCAAAAGAAGTAGAAGAACGCTATAGCAAAACAAAAAGCAGACAACAGCATCGCGGGCGCCAGCAGGCGCCACGGCAATTGTGCCGATCGAAAAGACCCGACGCTGACAGGAGGGGTGGATTGTTTGGCCAACGCCATACGGATTTATAGTTGCCGTTCTGCTTGTCCTGTCTATTCTACGAGACTAACAGTGAGAAAGCGAAAGGGCTGTGAACCAAATTGCGTCTAAAATAAGTAATTATGCGTACGCGTTACCTCCTCATAACTGCTGCTGTAGTCGTTGTTGTTTTGGTAGCAGGCATTGCTCTCCTTCTAGGCAACGTAGACAAGTATCGCCCAAGGGTACAGGCCGAACTTCAGAAAAAGCTCGATCGCCCCGTCACCATCGGGCAACTCGGACTTAAGCTGTTCCCGCTGTCGATTCGCGCCAACGGACTCACTATCGCCGAATCGCCTGCTTTTCCTACTTCCCGGCCATTCGCAACCGCGAAGGAATTATTTGTGAGCGTAGGGCTTTTCTCTTTGATCGGAGGCAATCCCGAAGTCCGAGACATCATTCTCGATCAACCGCAAATCGAATTGGTTCGGAATCGCGCGGGAGTTTGGAACTACTCGACCCTCGGCGGCACAAGTCAGTCGAGCGGCTCTAACAGTCAGATCTCGCTTGATAAGCTGCAGATCAATAACGGGCAGGTTGCTCTCACCGACCAAGCCACTAATCAACCGCGCTCGGTATATAACGGCATCGACCTTAAGTTAACCGACTTCGCTCCGGCCAAGCAATTCGGCTTAGATGCGGCCGTGCATTTCCCGGGCAGCGGGAAACAGCTTCTCTCGTTCAACGGTAAAGTGGGGCCGCTCGAGCCCGGTAAGTCGGCCGCTACGCCGGTGAACGGGCATTTATCTCTCGACGAAGTTTCTCTGGCCGCTGTTAACCATTTCGCCGCCGGTACTCTGCCGGATCAGACTGACGCAACTGCCTCCGGAGCTGCGGACGTGAGCTCACAAGGAAACCAGCTGTCGGCTAAGGGCGATCTCAAACTGCAAAATGCCGTCATCCGCGGTTCGAAACTCGACTTCCCCATTAACGCCCGGTATGACTTAACCTCCGACCGCGCGCAAAACGTTCTTCATGTCCGTTCCGGTACGGTCGATCTCGGGTCCACAGCTTTTACCCTGGCGGGCGACGTCGATAGCTCGAAGACTCCCGCGAATCTCAACGTCCAAGTCGGAACGAAGAATTCGTCCATCACCGAACTGGCCAAACTGGCCGGTGCTTTGGGTGTGGCCTTCAACCCTGCTTATCAGGTAAAAGGGTTTGTCACGGCGGATCTTACTGCCAAAGGCTCATCGTCCGCGCCCCAACTTACCGGTTCGATCAGCGCCAAGCAGCTCGAGGCCAGCGGTGGTGAAATCAAGCAGCCCGTATCGGTCCCCGAAATCGATTTGCAACTGACTCCCGATGCCGTCCATTCGAACACTTTCACCGCCAGAAGCGGGTCCACAAACGTTACCGGCAGCTTTACCCTGACGCAGTACAGCACGCCGAACTCCATCATCGATGCAACCCTGAAAACCGAGAACGCCAACATCGCCGAGCTCGTCGATATGGCCAAAGCCTATGGCGCGTCCGCCAACGGCATGAACGGGACAGGCCGTCTTAGCGCTGATATCCATGTTCAGGGTCCGACGTCCAAATCCTCCGAGTTGAACTACTCCGGCACGGGAGCTATCTCGGCGGCAACTTTAACAACCCCCGAATTGACCAAACCGGTGTCCATCGCTTCGGCCCAGGCTCAGTTCTCTAAGAACTCTGTTGCCATCACGAATCTCGCCGCGGCAATCGGCAGCACTAGCGTGAAGGGAAGCCTTTCTGCAAGAGATTTTGCCGCTCCCGATATTCAGTTCGCTCTTTCAGCCGATAAAATCGACACTGCCGAGCTCCAAAGTCTGCCGTCCAAACAAGCACCTGCTAAGAAATCCGGCGCTTCGAAAGCAACTGCGAACGAGCCCAGCCTGATCGACACCATGACAGGTTCCGGTACGCTCGCCGCCAACACCATAAAGGCAGAAGAGATCGTCCTCAACAATTTTCACGCCAACGTCAAACTGAACAAAGGACTCATTACGCTTTCGCCCGTCAGCACGGATATTTTTGGCGGAAAGGAAAACGGAACCTTGGCTCTCGATCTCAGGCCCGCGACAACCTTGTGCTCTGTGAAGGCCAAATTTGCCGGCGTCGACACGAACGCGCTTCTGTCTGCGGTCAGCTCTGCGAAGAACACGTTGTACGGCAGCTTGGCGGCGGACACTAACCTTCGGTTCGCCCTTCTTCCAAGCACGGAGCTGCCTCAAACTCTGAACGGCACGGTTGCCTTCAACGTCACAAACGGTCAGTTGAAAAATGTGAATATTCTGAACGAGCTTGCCAAAGTGGGCAAGTTCCTCGGCAACACACCAGCGCAGGCGGGTTCCGGAACCGCTCTCCGGAAATTCGCGGGAACCTTGAATATCACGAACGGCGTGGCAGCCACGAATAATCTAACGGCCGCGCTCGACGCCGGATCGCTAGCTGCGACGGGAAGCATGAATCTGGTCAGTCAGGCGCTGGACATGCACATGAACGCTGTGCTTGCCAGCTCCACTAGCCAGAGCGTCGGCGGGAAGGGCGTCGGCGGTTATCTGAACACTGCTCTCGCGAACAACAAGGGCGAGCTCGTCATCCCGGTTGTCGTAACGGGCACGATGGCGCATCCCACATTTACCCCTGACATGCAAGCTCTTGCAAAGATGAAGCTCGGTAACCTTCTTCCGTCGGTCAGTGACCCTTCCAAACTCACCAGTGCGTTCACTAGCGGTAAAGGCGTAGGCGGCATCCTGAACGGCGTCTTGGGCGGGCAGGCGCCCGCGCAACAAGGTAAAGCTCAGCCCAACGCGCAACAAAACCCGCAGGACACGATCAATTCGCTCTTCAACCAATTCGGGAAGAAGAAAAAGAAGCCGTAGCTCTCGTTTCGCTCCCGCTAGAATCATAGGGTCCAAGTCACTCACCCATACGCATGAAGAATCAGTCGAAACGATCTCTGCCCGTTGTTGCTTTCGCGTTTGTCTGCGCTTTGTTCCAAAGCGCAGTTGCGGCGGACCTTCCGCCCGCTAAGCCGCTGAAGACACCCGTTCTCAAATACGAAGAGTACAAGCTTCCGAACGGGCTGCAAGTGCTGATGTACCGGGACGCTCGTTTGCCTCTCGTTGCCTTTGATGTTTGGTACCATGTTGGCCCTGCAAACGAGCGGCCGGGCCGCACCGGCTTTGCTCACCTCTTTGAGCACATGATGTTCGAGGGCTCGGAGCACGTGGGCGAAAAGGCTCATTTCCGCTACCTCGAAGGAGCCGGCGCTACCGACGTGAATGGTACGACAGATTTCGACCGCACCAACTACTTCGAGACTCTTCCCAGCAACCAGCTCGAGCTTGGCCTATGGCTTGAGAGCGACCGTATGGGCTTTCTTCTCGAAACACTCGACCGCACGAGATTAACGAATCAGCGCGATGTTGTCCGCAACGAGCGCCGCCAGGGTGAAGGAACTCCATATGAGCTTGGTGAAGAGCAAATGTTTCATTTGCTTTTCCACAAAGGCGACCCCTATTATGCTTCAGTCATCGGATCGCACGCCGATATTGAAGCTGCGCGCCTCAACGATGTTCGTGATTTCTTTCAGCACTATTACACGCCGAACAACGCCACTCTTGCCATTGCCGGCGATTTCGATTCCGCCAAGCTGAAACCGCTTCTCGACAAGTATTTCGGACCCATTCCAAAAGGCCCGGCTGTGGACAAAATAACGGCGGTCACCATCCCCATCACCAGCGAACAGCGCGCGACCGTGACCGATACTGTCCAGCTTCCGCGCGTTTCGGTCGGTTGGTTGACTCCCCGTGCGTTTGAGCCCGGAGATTCGGATGCGGATCTTTTGATCCAGATTCTAGGCGAAGGCCGATCGAGCCGCCTCTACCACAAGTTGGTGTACGAAAAACAGATGGCCCAGAGCGTCACTTGTAGTAACCAATCGCTTCGTTTGTCTTCTGTTGCCATGTGCAATGTCACAGCGCGGCCAGGCGTCAAACCGGAAGATCTCGAGAGCGCATTCAATGACGAATTGGAGAAGCTCCGGCGGGATGGGCCTACCCAGCCGGAATTAGAACGCGCACGGAACCTGACTCTTTCCGGCAAAATTGAGCAACTCCAGCGCCTTGGTGGTTTCGGAGGTGTCGCCGACACTCTGAACTACTACAACCAGTACACTGGGGATCCAGGATATCTCCCAAAGGACATCGCCCGCTATCAGGCTGCGACTGTTTCCTCGGTTAAAACCGTTGCTCAAAAGTTCTTTGGGAAGAATCAGCGTGCGGTTGTGTACACGATTCCCGGCAAGAAAGTTCTCGAAGACGTACCTCGTAGTCCCGAAGACACGGACGCTAACGTTAAGATCGTCAATCCTTATTCAGAGGACTTCGAAACCGCGCAAAATTGGCGCAAAACTGCTCCGCCCGCCGGTCCTACACCTGCATTGCACCTCCCTGTACCGACCATTTTCAACCTGGCGAATGGGATGCCCGTCTACCTCGTCGAAGACCACTCGCTGCCCGTTTTTAGCGCCAGCCTGGTAGCTCTGGCGGGAAGCGAAGGCAATCCTCCGGGGAAGCCTGGGCTCGCTGCGTTCACCGCCCGCATGCTTACGGAAGGCACTAGCGATCGTTCGGCTACTCAGATTGCTGACGATGCTGCCCTCATCGGTGCTCATTTGCAAGCCACCGCCACCATGGACAACGCGGACGCCACCGTCGGCGCCTTGAGCAATAACACGGAAGCCGCTCTGAACTTGCTGGAAGACGTGACCGAGCACCCGGCGTTTCGCGCGGAAGAAGTCGAACGCATGCGGAAGGACCGTTTAGTCGCGATCCTTCAGGAGGGCGACGCCCCCTTTGCGGCCCTCTTGCGAGTGGGAGATAGAGCGCTCTATGGCGATACTCCTTATGCCTTTCGCTCGAATGGCACCACTGAGTCCGTCAAATCCATCTCTCGCGACGATCTCTCCACCTTCTGGGCCACGCATTACGCTCCCGCAAACGCCGCCCTCGTGCTGAGCGGAGATATTACCGAAGCCGAGGCCCGCAGCCTGGCCAGCAAATATTTTGAACGCTGGTCGGCAACAGGAACCGTGGCCAAGTCTCAGGTTCCGGTCGCGCCCGCGCCGCCCACCCGCCGGATTATCATTGTCGACAAGCCGGGCGCCCCGCAGACCGCCGTTGCCGCCTTCGGGATCGGTCTTCCGCGAAACACAGACAAGTACGCGGCCGCGAACGTCATGAACAACGTTCTCGGCGGACTCTTCTCCAGCCGAATCAATATGAATCTCCGTGAAAAGAACGGCTTCACCTACGGAGCTTCTTCCCGCTACTCGTTCTTCCGCGGCGATGGACCTTTCTTCGCCGGTGCTCTTGTTCGCACCGACGTCACCGGTCCCGCGACCCGTGAGTTGTTCGCTGAGCTGAATCGTATCCGCACGGATCCGCCGACGCCGGCCGAATTACAACTCAGTCTTGCGAGCGAACTCCGCTCGCTACCCGGCCGCTTCGAAACCGTTAGCTCGACCGGCGACTTGGTGTCCGATCTTTTCACTTACAACCTTCCAACCGACTACTACCGGAAGCTACCGGCCGAGTACGAGGCGGTTACGCCAGCTGCGGTCGAAAAGGTAGCGGAGGAAGATGTAAGGCCCGACAAGATGATCATCGTCGCGGTAGGCGATCGTGCCAAAATTCAGCCCGAGCTCGAGAAGCTGAACCTCGGACCTATCGAAATCCGCAATCCGAGCGGCGACCTTGTAAACAAGTAGTTCTGTGGTCCACGTTCCGCATCTAGAGGAACATGAACGAGCAAGATGAGCGCTTCATGCGTCTTGCGATCGAGCAGGCTCGCCTGGGCGATCGAAGACCCGGAGCGGGCGAAGTGGGGTGTGTCATCGTGAAAGACGGCGAAGTTGTTTCGGCCGGCTTCAATGAAGCTCACCTCCGCAACGATCCAACAGCGCACGCCGAGATAGTTACTCTCCGCAAGCTAGGCGAAAAATGGAGGACGACCGACTTCTCAAGCTGCACGCTCTATGTCACGCTCCAGCCGTGTAGCATGTGCGCAGCCGCCTGCATCTGGGCTCACATTAGCCGCATCGTCTTCGGCGCGGGCAGGAACGACGTTCATTCCATGTACTTCGATGCCAGACACTTCAACGCAACTGAACTGATTAGCGACGCGTATAAAGACGACATTCAGATCGCCGGCGGACTGCTTGCGGACGAGTGCTCGCGGTTCTACTACAAGCCGGACGAACAACCGCCACCCCAAGAAATGGAAAACCAGTGATGAAGCCGCGCATCTCGGGCTTGCTCGAAAGCGCCCTCTATGTTATAGATCTTGACCGCTCTGTAAGTTTCTATCAGGATGTCTGCGGGTTCGAATTGATCCACACCGAAGGCGATCGTATGCGCGCCATGAGCGTCGCCGACCGACAGATTTTACTGCTATTCCGAGTCGGCGGTTCGAGACATGCAACCGAAACCCCGAACGGCTCCATTCCTCCTCATGACGGATATGGAAGTCTGCATTTAGCCTTCGCCATCGAAGCCGATCAACTCGAGGCTTGGCGACACCGCCTGGCTGAAAGCAACGTTCCCGTTGAAAGCGAAGTCCACTGTGGCGGTGATAGTCTTTACTTCCGGGACCCCGATGGGCATCTGGTGGAGCTCATCACGCCCGGCTGTTGGCCGACCTACTGAGGCTTGAAATCGAACCCAACGCCGCCTCCTATGGTCGGAGCCCGGCTACCGAGGTCTTACGCAAACCGCCGACAGTTGAGGAGGTCCACATATTTCAAACCCCCGAAGCGCACGGTGGACCGGCGCTGGCGACACTAGCGTTTTCGAGGGTTGCGGATATCGTAAGCGCTAAAGAGCACGTGTTCTTCCCGCTATTGCACCTTACCGGCCGAGTTCTCGAGGACGACGTTCGAGAGCACGGCCGTATCCGCCTTGTCCGGCAAATGCGAGCAGAAGCCGATACCTACGTAAAAGGGTTCGTCGAAGTGCATGGTGATGGGCGGCCCGAACTGATGCATGGGTTCGCCCTCCAAACTGATGAAGATTGCGATGGAATCGCCGTGCTTTTCGAGGCCGATACGTTTGGCCAAGACCTTGGCTAAGGAGCCGCCAAAGCGATATTGCATATCGGTGATGAGAGCACCCCGGTTTGGACGCTGTGCAAGGTGGATCATGCCGGTCCCGTGCTCGGCGACCATGGCTTCCTTCGAGTCGTCGTCGAGATTTTGGCGAATGACCAGGAGCGCCTTACGGTCGTTGTAGCCGTTGGGATCGGGAAAGGTGGCGTCGGCTGCGAGTGAGACGTCGCCGGACATTTTCTTCCAGAGATAACGGAACTCGTCGCGCGAGTACCAGACGTTGTAGCCAGCGGAGGTGATGGTGTACTGCTTTGTACCGGCGTCATAGCTGGCACTGCCGGGCACGACTGCCGCGCCGATGTCGGATTGTCCATCGAAGATGCCGATGGGCGTATCGAAGTTCCTGCTTGGCCGGTGAAAATCCGGCGGAGGAGGGACTTGTTTATGCGTAGGAGAGCCTGGCTGAGCCCAGTCCGGCACGGCTGGTGTTTGTGCATGCATTGCATAGGGCGAGCAACAGAGCAGTAGGAGGCTTAGTGCGGCTGGGCGGAGGCGTTTGCGTGTGGCGCAATGAACATCGCATTCCATAGCAAAGAACTCTAACAAATTCTTTTAGGGAACTCGCGGTCATCCCGAACTCGTAAAGGGTTTAGAAGCCCGATGCAGAATCTTTCCGTTACTCTTCGCTACACGTTACGCCAGTTCCGCTCGGCGCCAGTATTTACGTGTGCCGCCATACTGACGCTCGCTTTGGGGATCGGGGGAACTACGGCGATCTTCACGTTGATGCATGCGGTCATGTTGCGCTCCCTGCCTGTGGCGGATCCGGCGCTTCTTTATCGTATAGGCGACGGCGACGATTGCTGCGTTGAGGGCGGCCCGCAAGACCGATGGGGAATGTTTTCTTTTCCACTTTATGAGCGCCTGAAGGCGGCGACACCGGAATTCGAAGACCTGGCCGCGTTCCAGGCGGGCGGAAACCGTTTGAGCGTGCGGCGGCAAGGCGTCGCCACTCCGGCTAGACCTCTGCGCTCCGAATACGTCACGGGCAACTATTTCTCAACACTTGGCATAAGAGCGTTCGGCGGTCGCGTGCTTTCGCCGAGTGACGACAAAGCTTCCGCTCCACCGGTTATTGTGATCAGCCATCGGACCTGGCAGGCAGACTACGGAGGCGATTCTTCTGTCGTGGGCTCGACCTTCGTTGTACAGGGACATCCGTTCACCGTGATAGGCGTGACACCGCCGGGATTCTTCGGCGAAACACTGCGCGGAGACCCGCCGGATGTCTGGATTCCTGTGCAACAGGAGCCGGTGATTGCCGGTGATACCGCCCTGCTCCGGCAATCGATCGGCGCATGGTTACGTATCATTGGGCGCTTGCGTCCTCGTGCTTCCACGACTGGCATGGGGCCGCGGCTAACGGAGATACTGCGGCAGTGGATGCAGCATGATTCCGGGTATCCCTCCAACTGGATGCAGGACGTAATCCGCATGCTTCCCAAGCAAGTGATTAATGTGGTTCCGGCAGGCGCGGGCGTTGCAGAAATGAAGGAGGAGTACGGTCGCAGTCTACAGATCCTGCTCGCTGTCTGCGGTATGGTGCTGCTGATTGCCTGCGCGAATGTCGCAAACCTGCTGCTCGCGCGAGCGGTGGCGCGGCGAGGACAAACGGCCCTGCGTCTCGCTGTCGGGGCGAATCGGGGACAAATTATCGGGCAGGCGCTTGTGGAGGCTATCGTGCTGGCAATCGCCGGAGGAGTTGCCGGGCTGGTGGTTGCAGTATTGGCCGCGCGGCTCCTGCTCAATCTGGCATTCCGAAGCTCACACTTTCTTCCCATCAGCACTCTGCCGTCGCCTGTTGTTCTTGCGTTCGCTTTTACAGTGGCGTTGTTGACCGGAATTATCTTCGGGGCGGCTCCAGCGTGGTTCGCCACGCGAACCGATCCGGTCGAAGCATTAAGGGGCGCGGGCCGCAGTACCCGTGATCAGTCTTCGTTCGCTCGCAAAGCACTGCTGGTTGTGCAGGTCGCGCTCTCCGTGGTATTGGTAGCTGGCGCGACCATGCTCGGGCGAAGTCTCAACAAACTCGAGCATCAGGAATTCGGATTCCGAACCGATGGGCGTGTGGTGGTTTCGTTGAATCCGCCTCCGGCTAATTACACGCAGCCAAAGTTGTCAGCGCTCTACCGTCAGATTGAGGAAGGCGTGAACCGCCTGCCTGGCGTGAAGGGATCGGGCCTTGCCTTGTACAATCCGCTGACCGACAACTGGGGTGAACTTGTTTTAGTGTCCGGCCATCCCGCGCCGAAGATGAGCGAGCAGGCTGGCGCTTCCTGGGATCGGGTAAGCGCCAATTATCTTCAGAACTTTGGCGTAAGGCTTCTCCGGGGGCGATACTTCACGCGTGCGGATAACGAAACGACAGCGCCCGTCGCGATCGTTAATGAAGCTTTCGTGAAGCGCTTTTTCAGGCGAGACGAAGATCCGCTCGGGCAGCACTTCGGTCTCGATATGCCGGAGAACACGGGTACGTTCCGCATCATTGGCATCGTGCGTGACGCAAAGTTCGCCGGCTTTGCCCTACGCAGCCCGGCGCGGCCCATGTTCTATGCTCCACTAGCGCAAAGCGTGGACTATCAAAACCCAATTATGAAGAGGATCGAGTTGCAGTCCCATTTTATCCGCGGGATCATGCTCGTGACGAATACTGCGCCTGGCAGGCTGGAACCACTGCTGACACGGATCTTGGCAGCAGCCGATCCCAACCTGACAATCGTTAGCGTCAGGACGATAGCCCAGCAAGTCGAACTGACCTTCGATCAGGAGCGCGCGGTCTCGAGCCTCGCCGGACTGTTTGGGATTGTGGCTCTGCTGCTGGCTGCGGTTGGACTCTATGGTGTGACGGCCTATACGGTTGCACAGCGAACCAGTGAGATCGGAATTCGCATGGCGCTTGGGGCTGACCGCCCGAAGGTGGTTCGCTATGTACTCCGGGGAGCTTTTGTCCGGGTTGCCGTTGGGCTTGGCCTGGGCCTGCCGTTGGCGATCGGAGCTGGGCGTTTGATCTCGAGCCAGCTATATGGCGTTTCCTTCTGGGACCCGCTCGCGTTGGGCGTGGCGGCGGGTGCGCTTGCGATATGCGCATTCGTCGCGGCTATGATTCCGGCCAGCATCGCCGCGTCTATTTCGCCGATGAAGGCGCTTCGAACCGAGTAGCACAAACACGGAGGTTAGAGTGGGCACGTTACCCGTCTGAACGATATCCCTACCAACTTTTTCGAGACTTGAGTCTCGGGAGAAAGCGACCGACCCGTTCCATGTAGTGCCGGTAGCGATCGCCGAAGCGCTCGAGAAGGTATCGTTCCTCGGTTTGCGTACGGACGGCCAACAGCGTGAACGTAACGCTTGCCCCTAGAGGCACGAGCCATGTACCGAGTGCAAGGCCAAGACTAAGGCCGAGTAATAGGATGCCCGTGTACATCGGATTTCTGACAAAGCGATATGGACCGTAATCCACGAAATAGGCGGCGCGGCGCGTGACTACCGTGTCGGTGAGGTTCCGGCCCAGGGTATGGAACATCCATATCAACCACATGACAGCGCAGGCAAAACCGGCCACGCCGATCCAGTGCACGCCAGCGGGTACTGGCAGCGAAGCCCATTCGAAGCGGGTGGGATCCCAAAACCATGCTGCTACACACCCTGCTGTTATCAAGCCTACAGCTCGAACTCCGATCAGAATCGGCCAGCCTTCTCTCCTTCGGTCCAGTCGTTCACCGGACCGTTGAGACCTAATGCGGTAATAGCCGCCGACAGCGACGAAGACCAGGCTGAAAGCGATTAGGGTGAAGCGGGCTGCGTCGGGCATTCGAATCGATAAACTATGATTTCACTACTAACGATTGAGAAAACCTCTTCCGAGTATGGGACCGATATGATCGGACTCAAGTGATGCAAAAGTTGCGGCAGTTGACGGCCATTATCGAGCGAGAAAACGAACGCTACGTCGCGCTTTGTCCCGAACTGGATGTCGCAAGCCAGGGTACATCTATCGAGCAGGCACGAGGTGCTGATTTTCTTCTGTCGAGCTGTAACAAAGCCCTGCTGTTCCCAAAATACGGCAGACTTCGAGGCCCGAAGGAACCCGCAGCCTACCCAGCCGAAACCTCGACCTACGTCAGGAATACTTCGGCGTGCTTGCGGCGAGTGATCTCAGCATGGTCCGCAACTTCAAGAAACAACGCACGAATTAAGGAACACCTTCTGTTCCGGTTTCAATATTTACAGAACTTCAAAGGCAGAATAGCCCAAAATTGTCGCTACCTATGCAGAGAAACGCTATAAGCGCAACTGCGTGCGGTCTACTCATTCTAATGTTTCTCCTCGCCGGCGGCGCCGCTTTACGCGAATCGGCCGCGGTGGATGAAATTGCTCACGTCGGGGCTGGATTGAGTTATCTGCAGCGTTTCGACCTGCGCTTGAATGCCGAGCATCCGCCCCTGGCCAAAGCAATCGCCGCCATTCCGTTGGCTATCCGCGGAGCACACGCCGATTATTCGAGCCCAGCCTGGAAAGTGTCCGCCGATTTTTTTCCTGCTTATATGACTCAGTGGATCTTCGGCGACGCGGTTCTCGGCCGTTGGAATGATTGGAAATCGATTTTGATGTGGGCGCGTTTTCCAATGCTCGTTTTGACCTTGCTGCTGGGTTGGTTTGTGTACGTCTATGCAACCCGCCTCGGGGGCCCTTGGGGCGGAATACTGTGCCTGAGTGCTTACGTCACCACTCCGGCATTGCTGGCCTTCGGTCCGCTCGTGATTACCGATTTGCCGGTGACGCTGTTTTCACTGCTAGCACTCTGGCGGTTAGGCGAGATCTGGGCCGTGCCGACGGCGAGAAACGGCCTGCTTTTCGGTCTCGCATTGGGAGCAGCGCTGCTTTCGAAGTTCACGGCGTTACTGCTGATTCCTGTGGTTCTCGTGCTTTTCTTGCAAACGCGCTTTTGGCCGACTGCAGCACAGCCGCTGAATAAGGAGGAACGCAAAGCGTGGCGCAGAGCGCGGTGGCGCTGCGTGTTGCAAGGCATGCTTTGGGCTGCGCTTTGTGTTTACGTTCTGTATTTCATCTTTTCCTGGAACGGACCAGAAGCCCTGCACCGGCTTGGAAGCGGAGCATGGGCCTCGGTGATCCGTCGTCCGCTCCTTCCGATCTGGCTCTACGTCCGCGGGCTTCTCCTGATGCTCCTCATGGGGTCACGAACTACGTTTCTGTTCGGGCATACTTACGCGCACGGTGTGCCTTTCTACTTTCCCGTCGTGTTTGCTTTGAAGTCGGCTCTAGGCTTTCTGGTGTTGCTATTACTGGCCGCAATCGCCGGGGGGATGCTCCGCACGCATGTGGGCAGCGTGATACCGGATGCAGTTCGCCCCCACTGGCGCGTCTTGATGATCGGCTTCTTTGTCTTCTTTGCAGTGTGTGTGGCGAGCCGTCTCGATATCAGTATCCGGCATTTCTTAATTCCTCAAGTTTTGCTTATTTTGATGTTGGCCCCGCTGCCGAGAATGATTGAAAGGCTGCCGCATCGACGTATTTGGAAAACAGTAACGCTCGCGGCCGTCGCGGGATGCTTTGTTGCCGTCCTTCGTGCTTATCCGTACTTCTTCCCATTTGTCAACAGCCTGGGTTTGGGTCACCCTGTTTACTATTTGGTGAACGATTCGAATGTGAGTTGGAACGAAGGCCTACCGGAGGTGGAGCGTTTTGTACACCAGCAAAAGCTTAGCAACCTCGAACTCGACTGGGCCTCGCTCTCCGACCCGGTGCTCGTAATGCCGCAAGCTCAGATTTGGGACTGCCAAGCACCGAGCGATAGTGACGCTGGAAAGTGGGTGGCTGTTGCGGCGGTTTCCATTCTCGAGAATCACAATTGCGGGTATCTGCAGCGGTACCCCCACAGGCAACTCGCAGGCGGCACATTCTATGTCTTCAAACTCCCGTCACCCATGCCAGTCGCCGGTACTCCCGGCGGCCCACCGCCCTTGTCCCAACGCAAAATCATGTGGGGAAGTCAATTCGATCTCCGTGGGTGGATGGTCAATGCCGAGCGGCACCCCGAGCGGTTGTCCGCTGAGATGCAGACCCTGATGCAAAGCTTTCAGCAGCAATCCGCGCAACAATCCGGGAAACGGGGAAAGAAATGAAGCGAAGATTGACCGCCGATGCCACGGCCACACGCTCGTGAGATTGAGATGCCGTGAGTCGCGCCTGAGTCTCCGGGTCCATTTCAGGTGCCGTTCAGCTTGCGCCGCAATACTCGCCTGAATTTAGCTTGAGTGAGTCCTCCGGAATGAGAGAGCGTCAAAGTTCTACTCCCTAAGAATGGCTTGGCGGCTGAAAGCGCTTTGCGCCCCGGTCGCGTCTTAGCTCGGCGACGCACTTTGTAGAGAGCGTTTAACCGGCAACTCGCAGGCCGCCCGCACCGAACCACGAGACATGCGATAGTGCTACCAGGAGTATAATGGGCATCGATTCCAAACGGAGATGGACAGGAGTTATATGGCTTTTTCTCCTCACGATTTCCGTATTCGCCGCAGCCGCTGCTGAGCAACCGCCCGCATCCATCAAAACGACCGCTTCTTCGGTAAATCGTCCGGAGCTGAAAACGTCCCCTCCAGACGAAGGGGTTACGGAAAAGCAGCGGAACGCCCGTACGCAGCCGTCTAACCAGCCGCCGGTGCTACCGCCTCCGGACGTATCGGTTGAGCCGGGATCGTATGCCGATACGCCGCTGCCAGTTTTGATTGCCCCTCCTCCGTTACCTCCCCCTTCAGCGGCTCTGACCCGCCCCATAAGCCTCCAGTCGGCTTCCGAGGTCATCAAGGTGGTTTTGGGTCTCGTCTTCATTTTTGCTCTGGCTTACTTAGCCGGAACTTCGAAGGTGCAAGCACTGGAGAACAAGCTGCAAGTGACGAGCGTCGTGACAGCGGGATTGCCATTTGTTTTTCTTGGCGTGATTGCGCATATGCCCGGCGTTGGGATTCTCTCTGAGTCGGTTTTGTGGGAACTCCGGCCCTTACTGGCGCTGGGCCTGGGATGGATAGGGTTTACCACGGGTTTCCGATTCGACTCCAAGCTGGGTGAATCGATTCTGCCTGGAACCAGCGTTGTGAGTCTGATTACAGCATCGGTGCCGTTTGCAACGATCGTGGCGACATGCGCTCTGCTGCTGGTGTTTGCAGAACATTCACCCGCCAATGCGATCTTCCTGCGGGATGCAATGATGCTCGGCACTGCCGGCGCAATGACGGCTTATAGTGCGCCAAAGATTCTGGAAGCTCGCGGCGTGGCAGGGCACTTTGTCGACCGCGTCGGATCGATCGTGACGCTCGAACAGCTGGCCGGCTTCGTTGGCCTGTTAATCGTTGCCGCCTATTTTCGTCCGCAAGATAATTCAGTGGCGTGGCATCTGCCTGGCACCGCTTGGCTGTTCATCACTCTGGGGATGGGAACGATGATCGGAGGTGTAATCTGGGGGACGCTGGCGAAGATCAAAGTCGGCCCTGAGTTCACGGTTCTCATTCTCGGCTCCATTAGTTTCACGGCTGGAATGGCGAGCTTTCTGCGCATTTCGCCTCTCGTTGTGTGCTTTATCGTCGGTTTGATTCTGGTGAACCTTCCCGGCACATCGAAAGACCAGATCCGTGACGTTCTCGAGCATATGGAACGGCCTATCTATCTTTTGTTCCTGCTGGTGGCCGGCTCGCTCTGGGACGTAACAAGCTGGCAGGGATGGGCACTGATGATGGTCTTCGTGCCGTCACGTCTGCTCGGAAAATGGCTAGCAGTGAAGTTGTGCCGTAAGGAAGTGCCGGGCGGATTTTCCATGGATGAGCAGCGGAGTCTCATCTTCTCACCGATGGGTGCGTTATCGATCGCAATTGTCGTCAACGCGCAGGACTTGTACTTCGGTTCGACAATTTCGTGGATGGTGACGGCCGTTATAGGCGGAGCGATCGTGACTGAGATGATCGTGCAGATAGCCTCCCGGCGGAACTTTCTGGAAGCGCAAAGGCTCACCAGCGTTTCCTGATTCACATGCGTTTGCTCTATGTGCTGATTTTTGCCGGTTTGATGCACGCCGCGCGTTCCTTCGCACCAGAGATGAGCGTGGGCGGCGGGGCTGCCGGAACGGCTCTGGCATGCGGTTACTTGTTGCTGTCGGCCTTTTTGATGGGTTCGGTCTTCAAGTCGCTGAGACTGCCGCGGCTCACTGGATATTTGGTAACGGGAATTGTCGTCGGACCGCAGGTGTTGAACCTGGTTAGCGCTCCGATGGTTTCAAACCTTCAAATTTTCAACGGCGTAGCGACCGCTTTGATTGCGCTTACCGCCGGGGTCGAATTGGACCTGGCGGCAATGAAACCGCTTCTGAAAAGCATGCTGTGGCTCACGTCTGTTGCCGTTTGTGGAACGATATGTCTTATCAGCGCGGCGGTGTTTTTGCTTCAGGGCAGACTGCCTTTTCTACAGCATCTTCCGGCACTTCAGGTGGCAGCTATTTCGGTGGTCCTGGGTGTGACGATGGTTGCTCAATCACCGGCCGTGGTGGTCGCTTTGCAATCTGAAATGGCGGCAGACGGCCCGCTTACAAGAACAGTGCTTGGAGTGGTTGTGATCTCGGATCTCCTGGTCATCGTGCTTTTTGCTGTAGTTTCTTCGATTGCCAAGAGTTTTTTAGGTTCGAAAACAGATGCATTGCATACGGCAGGCGCGTTGACCTGGGAAGTTCTGGGATCGATTACGATCGGAGCTTGCGTCGGATTGATTCTTTCGATCTACTTGCGATTCGTGAAGGGCCGCGCCGCCCTGTTCGTGCTGGCGGCGGCGTTCCTGGTGGCCGAAGTCGGCCAGAGGATCAATCTCGATCCCTTGCTGGTGGCGCTTGCCGCCGGAGTCTTCATTCGAAACGCTACGGCACAAGGTAAGCGGCTGCAGGACGAGATCGAAATCTCGTCCTTACCTGTCTATGTAGTTTTTTTCGCAGTTGCCGGCGCTACTGTTCATATTCGCGAACTGCTCGTGGTGGGTATTCCGGCGTTGGTGTTGGTATCGACACGCGCGAGTGGATTTATCGGTTTAGGGAGGGTTGCCACGACATTGGCGGACGCGCCCGACACGGTGAAGAAATATATCGGGTTCGGACTGATGCCGCAGGCCGGTCTTGCCCTTGCCCTTGCGTTGCTCTTTGTAAAGACGTTTCCCCGGATCGGCGCGCAAGCTTCGGCGTTGATTTTCGGTGGCGTCGCCATAAACGAAATGATCGCTCCGGTTCTTTACCGGTTCGCGCTGGTGCGAAGTGGAGAAGCAGGAGCGTTCGAGCAGGCAAGGCACGGTGAGGAAACAGCCGCTGTGGCGGTTGGGCATTAAGGGTGGGTTTGGGAAAAAGGGTCTGCAGCACCCAGATTGTGACGAAGGCCGGTTCGATTGCGACATGATTGGCGTTTTAGACATACACAAGGCGCCAAGAAGCCCGCCGACGTAAGACTTGTTATGTGTGAGGTCGCCATTGTTATCGGTACTGAGCCATGTACCGGAACTAATGAGGCGCGAACTGTTTGGACTTCAAGCGCCCGGAACCTTTGCCGCCAGAATCACTGGTTTATCCATCTCCGGATTCTTGGGTGAAAAGATCTTTGGCTTTACTGAAGAGAGCTTTGGCGATCTCGCCACCAATATGAGCGTCGTGAGCATCTTTCGGCGGCCAAGGTACGCCATGCCGTACTTCGACCGGCGATCTTGGCAGCGTACCAACTCGTAGTACCCTTCTCGGCACCGCTCGGGCCGACTTCAGGAACTCTTCGAGTTCCTGCTCTTTGCCGGGTTTCGCTTCGAATTGAGCGCATACCGCGGTAATCAAAGTTTTCTTCGCTATTGCAGATTGCAGCAGAAAGGAGAACTGTGCTCTTTACCAGACGAAACCATCGCAAACAGCGCGATATCACCCACTCAGACCCCGTCTCTAGCCGATTTTTGCGTCGGCACGTACCATTACGCTCACAACCGGCTGAGTGTAGCTCACTTATTAGAGTGCAAGTTACTGAAAGGTATCAAGAAAGTACGTTAGGTCCCAGATGATGACGAAAGAAACAAATTTTGTCTCTGGCCTATCCGTAGGTACCTTACATATGTTACTGTCTAGGCCGGTGGAGGTTATATAAGAGTGCTGAAGTATTTATCGTTGGCAGTTGCGGTTATCGCCGCACCAGCTTTTAGTCAGGTCGGGAATCCTACTATTGCAACCGGCCAGTATAATAACTCGCGTACTGGAGCGAATACATCGGAGACCATCCTTAACACAACGAACGTGAATCAAAATCAGTTCGGCAAGTTATATTCATTGGCGGTTGACGGTATGGTTTATGCCCAACCGTTGTATGTGCCGGGAGTTATAATCAACAACTCTCCTATTAATGTGGTTTATGTCGCCACAATGCATAACAGTATTTATGCTTTTAATGCGGATAAGCCGGGGTCCGCGCCCATCTGGCATGTAAGCCTTGGGCCCACGGCCAGCGCCACAAACCCGCACAACGGGTGTCCGGCAGCCGACTACACGGGGCCAGAATGGGGTATTTTGAGCACACCGGTGATCGACGTGGCCAACAACGTCATCTATGCAGTTGGGGCAAACCCCAGAACGCTACCGACCAGCCAAACAACACCTTACCTGACATTCGTATCGGCGGATTACGTGTTTAAAATGCATGCGTTCGACATTCGCACGGGAGCCGAACGATCGGATAGTCCGGTTTCTATCACGCCGAGTTATCCGGGAACTAATTATATCGATCAAAGTCAAAACCAACATTACGACGACCAGAGCGGAGTAGTGTACTTGACGGAAGGTACGGAAGCGCAGCGGACCGCGTTGTTGCTGGCAAACGGAACGGTTTATGCCGGCTTCGGCAACTGCGGTCTTGATAACCGCACATGGCACGGCTGGGTTGTCGGATACAGCACGGGAAATCTGCAGAATATGAACGTCTTGTTCAATAGCACGCCGAACGGCGGAGAAGGCGGGATCTGGCAATCCGGACGAGGGCTGGTTTCCGATTCGTCCGGTGATGTGTATCTCGCGACAGGAAACTCTACTTACCAGGGAACCTCGACGGGCACCAGCACAGGAGATCAAACAAAGCAGGACTACCCCATGAGCGTACTGCAGCTCAGTCGAAGCGGTCAGGTGATGGCGGCTTTCCCGCCACCCAACTATGCCGCGCTTAACTACAACGACTTGGACTTTAGCGCAAGCGGTCCGATACTGATTCCGGGAACAAGTTATCTGGCAGCCGGCGGCAAAGACGGCGTCGTTTATTTACTGGATACGGACGACCAAAATGCGAACGCCTGTGCAAAGTTTTCAAGCTACAGGTGCCGGGACGTGCTCTTACACCTCAAACGGCTGTCTGGAGATTCACGATGTGGACTTTTGGAATTCGACGCTCTACGTCTGGGGAACGAACGATATCTTAAAAGCGTTCACGTTCAACAACTCAAGTTTTAACACTACAGCATCGGCCCAAAACAGCAGCGTGCCTACAAATACTCTCCCGGCATCGATGGCGATCTCCGCCAACTCTAACGCGGACGGCATACTTTGGGCCGTGACGCCCGATAATACGGTTCACGCGTTCGATGCCGCGCATATCGGAACGGAGCTGTGGAACAGCAATCAAAATGCCGGGCGCGATGCCCTGCCCTCCTATACTCGTTTCGTGCAGCCTACCGTCGCAAATGGGCGAGTTTATGTTGCGACGTCTTCCAGTCAGGTGGCAGTCTACGGCCTGTTGAGTTCCTTTAGCCTTTCGAGTTCGGCGTCCGACTCCGTCGCTCAGGGAGGCTCGAGCACGTTCCAAGTCACTGTAAATGCGTCGCCAACCTTTTCGAATCCTGTTAGCTTCCAGATCAGCGGCCTACCGAGCGGAGTGACCGCAAGCTTCAACCCGTCTACTATCACGGGCTCAGGAACGACTACCGTTACGATCAGTGCGGCCCGCACTGCGCCGACTGGCCCCTACAATGCGATTCTTACCGCGATGGGCGGCGGAATCAGCCGCACTGCAAGTGTGACCGTGACGGTGGTGGCTACGCAGTCCGACAAGACGCCTCCCGAGTGGACCTCGTCCATGAACGGCTCCTCCGACACCATGACCTTTTCGGCATGGGACACCCAATCCGGTTTGAAGTCTATCCAAGCGACTGGGGTAGATAATGCGACAGTGTCTATTCCGACTTTCACAGCCGGCACAAACGGCGTCGTTACCTTCACGGCGACCGAAAACAACTGGCCCTCCTACGTGAAATTTGTGTTAACGGACGAATCCGGAAACGTGACTGTAATCGATGCTGCATCGGTCAATCGAACACATGTTAAGCCGGCTCCCTTTGCGCTGCAGCAAGTAAAAGCGGGGGAAGGGTACGTCCGCGTCGTCAATGGCACACCTGGCGTGATGAATCTCAGGATCGATGTCGCTACCGGGGCTACGAGGACCTCTCGCGAAATCGGTAATTTGACGGACGGCCAAACTCGCAATCTGAATCTTCGTTCGTTGTTGCCTCAAAACAGCAACAACACCACGACGGTTACCTTGACACCGCTAGGAAAAGAGCTTGGAAGCGCGTGGGTTATGTTCGCGACGGAGGCGGCCAGCGCCCTTCCGTAAAGAACAGTACACCCGCAAGTAAAAGCACAAGAGGGGGCGCGGTAAGCCAACGCGCCCCCTCTTGCTCGCTCTACGACTTGCAAACAATATTTGGCCAAGCAGAAAAAGCACCAGCCGATTTGGCGATTTTTGCTTTTTATCGGGCGCCGTGAGACAAAAAATTATTTCTGCTTTTGTGCAATGGAGTGGAAATTGCAAACAGGCAAGGCGGGTCGGATCGCTGAATGGGGTTGGGCGCGCACTTTGATCAGACCGGCAGGTTCAAAGTAGAAATTACTAAGACCTGGGCTTAAGTAGTAAGTAGGATTTCTAATGTAAACACTAAATGGTGATCGTCATTATCTAAAAAGATAAAGTACTGTATCTCTCAAACTAATGCCAAGACGCTAGTGAGTTGCTTCTAAGTTACTCATATTCCGTCAAACAGCTGTCCTGTCCTGCCTGGCCATGAATACGGCCAAGTATCTGCTCGTGAACCGATGGAGGCTCACCAAGTGTTGAAGTATTTGTCGTTAGCTGTTGCGGTTGTATCCGCGCCAGCATTTAGCCAGACCGGAAATCCTGCTGTAACGACCGGCCAGTATAATACCGCGCGTACTGGAGCGAATACATCGGAAATTATCCTGAACAATACGAACGTTAACAAGAATCAATTTGGCAAGTTATATTCCATACCTGTCGACGGCTTGATCTTTGCTCAACCACTTTATGTGCCGGGCGTCTTGATTAATGGCACTCTCACGAATGTTCTCTATATCGCAACGATGCATAACAGTATCTATGCCTTCAATGCGGATAAGCCCGGATCCGCTCCAATTTGGAAGGTAAGCCTGGGTACCCCGGCCAGCGCTACCAACCCAAACAATGGATGTCCGGCATCCAACTTCACCGGATCCGAGCTAGGCATATTGAGTACTCCGGTGATCGATGTAGCCAACAACGTTATCTACGCAGTTGGCGCAAACCCCAGAGCGCTACCGACAAGCCAAACAACACCTTACCTGACATTCGTATCGGCAGATTACGTGCACAAAATGCACGCGTTCGACATTCGAACGGGACAAGAGCGGTCCGACAGTCCGGTCTCCATCACGCCGAGTTATCCGGGAAACAATGGAACTTACGACAACCAGGGCGGAATAGAGTACCTAACTGAAGGTACCGAGGTGCAGCGTACCTCGCTGCTGCTGGCAAACGGAACGGTGTACGCCGGCTTCGGCAATTGCGGTCCTGATAACCGTACATGGCACGGCTGGGTTGTCGGATACAGCACGGCGAATCTGCAGCATGCGAACGTCGTCTTCAATAGCACGCCGAACGGCGGAGAAGGCGGGATCTGGCAGTCCGGCCGAGGACTGGTCTCCGATTCCGCAGGTGATATTTACTTTGCGACAGGCAACGCTACCTATGCGGGAACGTCTAGCAGGTACCAGCTCAGGAGATCAAGCAAAGCAGGACTACCCGATGAGCGTGCTGCAGCTCAATGGAAGCGGTCAGGTATTGGCGGCTTTCCCGCCGGTCAACTATTCCTCGCTCAATTACAACGATTTAGACTTTAGCGCAAGCGGTCCGCTCCTGATCCCCGGAACGAACTCGCTGGTGGCAGGCGGCAAAGATGGAGTTGTCTACTTGTTCACCACGGCTGGTTTAGCCACTCCCCAGCAAAGCTTCCAAGCTACCGGTTCGTCCCCCTGCACTTACAGCTCGGACGGCTGCTTGCAAATTCACGATCTAGATTTTTGGAATTCCAATCTCTATGTGTGGGGAACCGGTGACGTGCTAAGGGCTTATACCTTCAATGGCACAAAGTTCAATACCACTGCAACCGCCAAAAACACGATCACTGCAGGTTCGCATCCGGCAGCAATGGCAGTATCAGGCAACTCATCAGCTGACGGGATCCTTTGGGCCACTACAGCCGACAACACTCTTCACGCATTCGACGCGACGAACGTGGCCACAGAGTTGTGGAACAGCAACCAAAACTCGTCTCGCGACGCTCTGCCCTCCTATGCGCGGTTCGTTCAGCCGACCGTGACCAATGGGCGAGTCTATGTCGCGACCGCTTCTAGCCAAGTGGCAGTTTACGGTTTGCTGAGCGACTTTACGCTTTCAACTTCAGTCCTGTCCCAATCGACACTTCAGGGAAATTCAAGCACGTTTACAACGAACGTAACTTCCATTGGGAATTCCAGCACTCCTGTGACTTTCAGCATCAGCGGCTTGCCGTCCGGTGCGACGGCGGTTTTCAGTCCCGTTTCCATTACGGGCTCCGGCACCACTACGGTAACGGTGAAAACCACGAGTAGCACGCCCACCGGCACCTACAATTTGATTGTCACCGGAACGAGTGGCGCGGCGACTCGAACGGCGAGTGTCTCATTAATCGTCACAACCTCTGACATTACGCCGCCGCAGTGGACTTGCTGCAGTTATACAACGAGCGGTTCGTCAACGGTAATGACTTTCTCCGGGTGGGATACACAATCGGGAATGAAATCCATCCAGGCGACCCAGGTGGTTAACGCAACAGTTTCGATCCCGGCTTTCACAGCCGGCACCAATGGGGTAATCAAATTCACCGCTACAGAAAGCGGCTGGAGTTCGTATGTGAAGTTTCAGCTCACAGATGTAGCAGGAAATGTATCGATTATCGACCCCGCCAGCGTAGAACTTGACCGGCAGCCGGGGGAACCGATTCCATTCGCGCTCAAGAACATAAGCCCGGGCGAAGGGTTTGTGACAATCATGAACAATACACCTGGTCTGAAAAATCTCCGAATCGAGGTCAACAACGGCGCCACTACGTCTAAGCTTCAAGTTGCGGGCCTTAAGGACGGAGAAGTTCGCAATTTGAATATTCTGTCGCTTCTTCCTCACAACGACAGCACCACTGTCACATTGACACCTTTGGGAAAACCGGGCGGGAGCGCCTGGATTATTTTCTCAACGGGACCGAACGCCGGCACCCAACACTAACTAAGCGCCCAGAGAGCGAGTCAGGCGTACTCGGTACCTGACTCGCTCTGATTTCCGTTACATATTGACTCACACAGCTCATTTAAAAGCGTTAGAGAGTATAGGCCGCCGCCGGAAGCGATAGGACGCGTGCGGGACTGCATCACTCCCATGAGACTCCTTATGCAGCGTCGATTGGCGTTCAAAGTTGGAATGCGCTGTTCCGAACTTGGGAATCACCCGCCGATGCTATTGGCGGTGGAACTGAATTCCCGAAAGCAATGCTTGCTTGATCGCACTCACCGGCGTTGGGTCGTAATTGCTGTCGAGCAGTCCATAGTCGTCTTCGCCATTCAGCGCCCAGTATGTCCAGTTCATCCACTGGTGCTGACCGACATAAGCAACAAGGCTGCTGAACCACTGACCCTGTGAGCCGGGAGCACTGTTAACCACGTCGGACGGCGTGTTGTCTGTGCCGAATTCACCGACCCACACCGGTGCGATTCGGTCGTTGTAAATGTAGCCCCAATGCTTGTCCCAAATGGCCGAAAGAATTGCCGGGCTTGTGCTGGCGTTGAACCAGGGCTGATGGTAAAGATTCGGTCCGTAATCGTGCGCCGAGTAAACGACCTTGTTCGGTTGCCCGAGCACCACCGGGTAGTCCGCTACGCCCTCCAGATTGCCCCCGTTCCAGTAGTAATCGTTGTCGTACTCGTCCACTCCTTCTACGAAAACAAGTAGCCGTGGATTGATGCCCAGAACGATATTGCCCGCACGTTGCGCAGCCCCCGGCCAGTTGTGCGCCGTGTCGCTGAGAGGACAACCGGGAACGCTGACATTGGCATTCGTATCTCCCGTCCAGCAAGATCCACCGGCGTAAGCGTTATGCGGCTCGTTGCGGAGGTCCATGCCGATCACTGCGGGGGAGTCTTTATAGCGAGTCGTTAGAGTAATCCAATCGTTCAACCAGGCCGCTTCGGGATACGCGTCCGTGTACCAAAGCCCGCTTGCTTCCGCAGAGTTGCCGGCCTCCGAACGATGATTATCGAGGATGATGTGCAGCCCGATCGAATCCGCATAACCAACGATCTTGTCAAGCACTTGAAGCGCACTCAAATTCTGCAGGTCCGTGTTGATCGGCCCGGAGCTGTTGGAGTAACTAATGCTGTTGGGAACGGGATTCGTTTCTACCATTTCGTTGGAGAAAGGAATCCGCACGACGTTATAACCGTTGCTCTTGATCGCGTTCAAAATGTGCTTGTAATCCTGCGCCCAAAGCCCATGAGCAACGAACGTGGTTGTCTCGAACCCATACCAGTTCACACCCGTAAGGCGCAGCGGGCGTCCGAACCGGTCTATGATCTGGTTCCCACGAGTGGACCAATGATTCCCTTTGGCGTGGTCCCAATCATCTTGAGGCTGCGCCGTCGCCGCCACGCCGCCGAGCATGAGGCAAGCGGCGGGTAACGCCGCAAAAAACAGCGTCCGCCAATGCCGGACGCCAACGGAAGCAAAATTCATGTCAACCTCCTTGACCGGCCACTGACGATATCACAAACTTATCGACTCGGATGAGTAGCCCGCGTCGGTGCATGCAGAGCCGCGGTCACAGTGCCGGTTTGCGCGAACAAGCCTGAAAAGGCAAACCGCACCCGATAGGCCAGGACAATCCATAAAAGAGCTACAACGAGCGCCAGGGGCAGTCCGCCGGGTGCCATAGTGGCATGGAAGAGGATTATGTTGACGATAATAGGAGCCAGCACAGTCAACGCCAACGGTACGTATCGGTTCGCCAAAAGTAAAGCACCGCCCGTAAGTTGAAGCGCAAACACCAGGACCATGTAGTGTGATTCGGCAAGCGCTCCCACGAACTGCATGGCTAAGGGCGGCATAGGCGTCATCGGGATGAAGTGTAGGAACCCATTCAGTCCAAAAACAGTAAAAACCAGGCCTACCAAATAGCGGGCGATAGTCGAGGCAAGTTTCATTTCGTTCTCCTTAGTCGAAACGGCCATCTCTGGCTTAATAGACAGGATGTTTAGACAACACCTGTAGCTTCGTAAATAAACGACAAATGTAGCCTTACCCGGCATTTTCTCTTTAGTAGCCTGTAGAAAGGGGTGAATGCCGTGTCCGAAACTGCCGGGGAAGTCGTTGATCCGCGTATCCGTCGCACGCGTCAACTACTCCACCAGGCCCTTGAGAACCTACTCGAACAAAAGCACTTCGACAAAATCTCGGTCCAGGACATTGCCGATGTGGCCACCGTCAACCGCGTCACCTTCTATGACCACTACCCCGACAAGTTCGCCCTTCTGGAGTGTTTGGTGGGAAGTCGGTTCCAGGAGCTCCTTACCGGACGAGGCATCCAATTCGACTGTTCCTCCGCCCTGAAAGCGATCGTTTTGGCCGTCTGTGATTATCTGAGCGGAAACGCTCGCATAGACTCCGACCGTCAGCGGCAAATGGAACCCTATCTCGAATGGGCCGTAATCGCGGTCGTCCGCCGGATGATGCTTGACGGCTTGCGGCGGCATTCGCCCCAAACCCCGGCTCCCCTCGAGATGATCGCTACAACCGTAAGCTGGGCAATCTACGGCGCGGCGCAAGAATGGGTTCGAACGCCCAACCGCTCTTCATCAGAGGAAATCGTCGACACCATCGCGATGCTCGTCTCACCCATCCTCGAACCGAACAAAATCGGGGAGGTGGCTTAAGCGCCGTCGGCTAACGACAGAAAAATGCAATCGCCCAAGACAAGCGCAGGACTGTTTACCGCCGATTTGTTGTGGTTATTCAGCCCGCTGCGACAGGCTGAACACGTCCGCCAATCGAGTCGAGTTCTGCAGCGATTTCAGGAGAAAGTCGCAAGCTCGCAGCCTTCAGATTCTCACGAAGATGTTCAACGGAAGATGTCCCGGGAATGAGCAGTATATTAGGCGAGCGCTGAAGAAGCCATGCAAGCGCGACCTGCATTGGCGTTGCCTGCACCGAAACTGCCGCGGCGTCGAGCGCCGATGACTGCAATGGAGTAAATCCCCCCAAGGGGAAGAACGGCACGTACGCTATGCCTTGCTTCGCGAGGTCATCAATGAATCCATCATCGTTTCGATGTGCCACATTGTAGAGATTTTGCACGCAGACAATCTCCGAAATCTTCTGACCCTCGGCCAACTGCTCCGGACTGACGTTGCTCAGCCCAAGATGACGAATCAGTCCTTGACTCTTGAGCTCCGCGAGCACAGTCAAGGGTTTTTCAATAGATCCTTTCGACGGGCCCGCCACTCCTCCGACCCGCAGGTTGACCACGTCGAGCTTGTCAACCCCAAGATTCCGCAGATTGTCATGGACGGCATCTATCAAATCCTGCCGTGAAAGAGCAGGGTTCCAAGACTTGTCTTCACCCCGGCGAGCGCCCACCTTAGTAACAATCACCAAGTCATCCGGGTAAGGATGAAGCGCCTGCTTGATGATCTGATTGGTTACATGCGGACCGTAAAAATCGCTTGTGTCGATATGATTCACGCCGGACCCTACGGCCTCTCGCAGAACCGCAACGGCAGCATCCATATCACGCGGCGGTCCCCACACCTGTGGACCGGCAAGTTGCATGGCGCCATAACCCATGCGGTTCAAGGTCATCGCTGTGTTCGGGAGTGTGAAGCTGCCTCCGAGGTCTATCTGTTTTGTCATTTGTCTGTCCTCTTGTAATTTGAGCGCTTGCAGTAAAACTTTGCCTACCCGTGTTTAGATGAAGAAAGCCTCCCGTTAGGCGCTCGCATTTGCCTCAGCGCTCCAAGATGCCGTTACAGTCCGTAAATCGCCGGTTTAAGCGCGATGGGCTGCCGACGTGCAAGCAGTTCTCGAAGCGAACCTTCAGGTTTGCTCGCCCGATCTTCGCGAGACAGTTTGGCCTGAGCAATCAATCTAGACGAAGAGCACCGCTACCGTAGTCTTGATGGATCAAGCTACACCTCTACCGCTCGCTAATTGGCAAAACTTTTATGTCATCGTTGGCTCAGCCGCCGGAGCTCTGACCGGGCTTCAATTCATCGTGATAGCGCTTATTGCGCAAACCCGGGCGACCGGCAGCATGCGCGAGATCCGCGCGTTTGGCACGCCCACCGTGATCCACTTCTGCTCCGCGCTGCTCATTTCTGCCCTCACTGCCGCCCCTTGGCAAAGGTTGACGAACTTCGGTATCTGCCTCGGGTCGTGTGGCCTGGCGGGTGTCCTCTACTCGCTCCTTGTCTTACGCCACGCGCGCAAAGCGAATTATAAACCGGACTTGGAGGATTGGATCTGGTACACCGCCTTTCCATTAGTCGCGCATGTTGCCTTGATAGCAGCCGGCATCTTGTTCTGGACGAACCCCGCCTGGGCTCTATTCACTCTCGCGGCCGACACTCTCTTTTTTCTGCTGCTCGGTGTGCACAACTCCTGGGATACTGTGACATATATTGCCATCCAGTACGGCGACAGGAGCAAACCGGAAGGCAAACGCGAGGTCGATCCTACCGGTACGTAAACACGGCGGCTTCTCGCCGTTTCAGTAAGCTGGTGTTGCAGAAATCGAGTCCGGAACAAACAACATAAAAATGAGATCGCTTTCTTTTGCCTGCCCGGTGCTCTTGCTTGTCCTCATATCTCGCGCGCACGCGGCCGACGACCACCTGCCGCGAAGCACGCCTGAAGCGCAGGGCATTTCGTCGCAGGCCATTCTAGATTTCGTGGAAGCGGCAGACAAGAACATCGACACGCTCGATAGTTTCATGATCGTGCGCCACGGCCAGGTAATCGCCGAGGCTTGGTGGAAGCCGGCTGCAGCCGACAAACCGCATGTTCTGCATTCGCTCAGTAAAAGCTTCAATGCTGCGGCGGTGGGATTGGCGATGGAGGACGGCAAACTAAATCTCGATGATCGCGTGCTTAAATTTTTCCCGGCCGACGCGCCGCCGGACCCTTCCGGCAATCTCAAGGCCGTGACGGTGCGCGACTTGCTTACCATGTCCAGCGGTCAAGATACGGAGCCGAAGCCAATCGGCGGGGTCCCCTCGGTCAAACAATTTCTCGCCTGGCCATTCCCCTATAAGCCTGGCACTCATTTTCAATACAACACGATGGGCAGCTACGTCTTGTCAGCCATCGTCACCAAGGCGACTGGACAGACCTCCTTGGAATATCTGAAACCGCGATTGTTCTCCCCGCTTGGGATCGAAAACCCCAGATGGGATGCCAGCCCTGAAGGCAATTCGCTCGGCGGCTATGGCCTGTGGCTCCGCACGGAGGATATCGCCAAATTCGGCCAGCTCTACCTTCAAAAAGGAAAATGGCACGACCGGCAATTGATCCCGCGCGAATGGATCGAGCAGTCAACCAGCAAGCAGATATCGAACGAGCAGGAAAGTCACGCGAAAATCGGCCCGGATTGGCAACAAGGTTATGGCTTTCAATTCTGGATGTGCCGGCATAACGCCTATCGCGCGGACGGCGCCGCCGGCCAGTTCATCGTCGTAATGCCCGATCAGGATGTGGTAGTCGCCATCACTGCCGATACAGGCAACATGCAGGGAGAACTCGACCTTATATGGGAACACCTCCTGCCTGCTTTTCATGCCGAGGCGCTTCCCGACAACACCGCCGTTCAGCAAAAATTGAAGCAGGCAGTCGCGAACTTAATAGCTCATCCGAAGAAAAAGGAGAGCTGATTCCAACAAGCAACGGCGGAAATCAGAAACCTGGCGCCGAAGTTGCTCGTTCCTTGCCTTCAAAGTACACTCCGGGTCTACTGAACTGTATCTGTTCTCTTCACCGGCGTTGGTTGAGTTTTATTTAGCTTCAGGCCGAGTTGGCGACGATCTGCGCCGTATGGGCAATGCTGTGTACCGTCGACCTATTTTTCTTGCTGAGTGACATTTCCGTGCTCCTTCGACAACATGGGAAGCTGGACGGCAGCCGGTTCAGGACTCGAACGGGTCCACCTCTCTTTTTTTTTAAGACGGGAAAAACCCGCTCGCCGCGTACACTTGCTGTATGCGGCGCAGTGTTGTTCTGGCCTCTTTTGCTAGCCTGGCGCTCTTTTCCGCTGTTTGTGCCGGTGTCGGTGAACGCTCCGATCGCGAAAGGCAAAAACCCCGTACTTTTCGCGAATATCCGGGCTGGGAATACGAAAATTACCCGATTCCGCCCGATTTCAACATCCCTTCCGAATGGGTCTTCGCTCGCTACATGTACCGGGCCGTCCCGGGCGGCTACGGGCGCGGGAATAACTGGACGATCGACTACCCCGCTTCCGACCGCCACCTCTCTGCCGCCATACGTCGCCTCACCCGCATCGACGCTCGCTCGGTCGAGCAGCCGGTAGCCGCCGAGGATGGCGACGATATCTACAATTGGCCGTTCCTCTATGCCGTCGAAGTCGGACATTGGGATCTCACCGACCTTCAAGCCGCCAAGCTCCGCGACTTCCTCGACCGCGGCGGCTTCTTCATGTGCGACGACTTTCATGGCACCTGGGAATGGGAAACCTTCGTCGCCAGCATGAAGCGGGTCTTCCCCGACCGCCCGATAGTTGACCTCCCCAACTCCGACCCGATCTTCCACACCGTCTACGATCTCGACGACCGCTATCAGGTACCTGGCGCGCAGTTCATCTACTCACATCGCACCTTCGAAAAGGACGGCTACGACCCGCGCTGGCGCGGTATCTACGACGACAAAGGCCGAGTCGTCGTTGCCATCTGCCATAACATGGATCTCGGCGACTCCTGGGAGCACGCCGACAATCCCGAGTACCCCGAACAATACTCAGCACTCGGATTCCGCATCGGCGTCAATTACGTCACCTACGCGATGACGCATTGATGGAGTTCTTCCACGGTACGTCGAAACCTTACGTGCGCTGGTGGTGGCTCTCCGGGCCTTTCGCGTACGCCGACATCACGCGCCAGCTCCAATGGGTCCGCGACAACGGCTTCGGAGGAGTCGAGCTCGCCTGGATTCTTCCGACTTGGCTCGAAGACGACGCAGATGCCCGCCCCGTGTTCCTGAGTCCCGAGTGGAGCGAACTGGTTGCCTTCACAAAGAGGGAAGCCGACCGCCTCGATTTAGGTTGCGACTTTACCTTCGGCAGCGCCTGGCCATTCGGCGGCTCCTGGCTGAAGGACAATGACATCGCCCAGACCTTTGACAGCCCTTCAAACCAGCGCGTCGGCGGCTCCTGGGAAGGCCCCGTCCCCGTACTCAACCACCTCTCTGCCGCAGCCCTCGAACGCTACGCCGAGCCGCTATTTGCCGCTCTCAAAGACGCGCTGGAAGGAAGCCCGTCCGCACTCTTCTGCGATTCACTCGAAATCGCGACCGAGCGCCTGTGGTCGCCCGAACTCGGCTCACCCCCAAAGGACCGCTACGAATATCGCAAGCTCATCTCGCAAGCCATTCTTCGCGAGTTCTACGCACCGTTCACGCGCCTCGCCAACCAGCACGGGTCTTACTCGCGAGTCCAGTGCCACGGCGCACCAACCGATCTGCTCTCCGCCTACTCCGCTGTCGATGTTCCCGAGTCGGAAGCCCTGCTGTTCCCGCCGGCCTTCTCGCGAATAGCCGCATCAGCGGCAAGTTGGGCAGGCAAGCCAATCGTCAGCGCCGAAGCCTTTACTTGCCTCTACGGCTTTCCCGATGAGCATCTCGGTAAAGAAAAGATCCTTGATCTCAAGCTCCTCGCGGACGCGCTCTTCGCGAATGGGATTAACCAAATTGTCTGGCACGGCATGCCCTACCAACCCGCCGGTCAACCCGTCGAGTTCTATGCTTCCGTTCACGTCGGCCCTGACAGCCCGTTTGCATCCGAACTTCCGGCTTTCAATCGCTACCTCGAAACCGTCTCGTCCTACCTGAAGCAAGGCCGCACGTATGGAGGCATCGGAGTTTATCTCTGCAACGAAGACGCCCTCAAGCTCGACCGCATCCCCGAAGCCCAACGAACTCCCGGGGCAAATTACGTCTGGGAAATGCGAGGCGCTGTTCCACCCCTCGAACTCGCCGGTCTTCATCCGCTGTGGATCTCTCTCCCATTCCTACGCGAAGCTACCGTCGTCAATGGACAAATCCGTTCCCGTGAACTTACGGTTCAGGCGCTCCATATGGATTGCGAATACATCGATCCGGAGGCGCTAACCGAACTACAGCGCCTCGAATCCAGTGGTGGCCAGCTGTTCTGGGAAACTTCCCCGCAACTCCAAGCGCTAATAGAGGGGGAGCGAATCCCGCCTTACTGGGCACGCGTTATCGACCACGACTTGCTGCTCTTCTTCGCTCATCCGGCCGCCGCGAGAATCACATATCCAATGCCATATGGCGTCCCGCCGGATGATCAAACCTGCGATGTCATTGTCCACTGGGCAGGGCAGGGACGACCTCTCTCCTTGCGTTTCGCAAATGGCCGATCTCTGATGTGCCGGATCTCTGGTGTAAATTGTGCTGTGACATGGATACCACTGTTGTCGTAGTTGGAGCCGGACTTGCCGGCTTGTCTTGCGCCGTCCGGCTCCAGGAAAGAGGCGTGTCCTGCACCCTCCTGGAAGCAGCGCGAACCGTCGGAGGTCGGGTACGCACCGATGTCGAAAATGGCTTTCGCCTCGATCGTGGATTTCAGGTCCTGTTGACCGCCTACCCGCATACCAGCCGCACTCTCGATTACAGCTCTCTTCAGCTAGCGAAGTTTTATTCCGGAGCCCTGGTCAGGTCCAAGGGCCGCTTCGCAAGACTGGCCGACCCGGTGCGCGAGCCGGCCGATGCGGTCGCCACCGCGCTCGAGCCCACGATCGGTTATGCCGACAAAATTCGCATCCTCAAACTTGTAACTCAGGTCTGTGCGCCCTCGCTCGAGCGCGTTCTGAAGCGGCCCGAAGTAACTACCGTTACGCGCCTGAAGGAACTCGGTTTTTCCGACGCTGTCATCGGAACCTTCTTCAGACCGTTCCTGGGCGGTATCTTTCTCGAAAACGAGCTCACAACCTCAAGCCGTAAGTTCGAGTTTGTCTTCCGTATGTTCGCGCTCGGCGAAGCCGCATTGCCGCGCGCCGGCATGCAAGCCATCCCGGACCAGCTGGCCAGAAGATTAAAGGAAGGAACCCTGCGAACGAATTCGCGGGTTAACGCGATAGAAAGCGGTGCTGTGTATCTCGATGACGGCGAAATGTTGAGCTGCGATCGCATTGTGTTGGCCACCGACCAAGCGGCTGCCGCAACTCTCCTGCATAGGCCGTTTCGCTACCGCAACGCTGCGGTTGCCTGCCTCTATTTCGCTGCTCATAAATCGCCCGTTAAAGGTCCGTGGCTTGTCCTAAATGGCGACGGCGAAGGCCCGGTCAACAATCTTTGCGTGCCAAGCGAGCTGCATCGCGACTACGCACCCGACGGCCTGTCCTTAATTTCCGTCAGCGTCATCGATCCGCGTTACCGCACTGCGCCCGATCTAGAGCAACAAGTACGTGAACAACTCACCGCCTGGTATGGCGCCGCTGTTTCCGGATGGCAGCATCTTCGAAGCTATGCGATCGAGAATGCGCTTCAGATACAGGAACCTCCTTCGCTTGGTCCCGTCGAGAAACCTGTAAAGTTATCGGACCGCTTGGTGGCTTGCGGTGACTACACCGGCATTGCGTCTATCGAAGGCGCGATCTCATCCGGGATCCGCGCGGCCGAAGCTGCTTCGGAGAGCTAGCTCTTGTCCGTCAGCGCTGCCACGCCGGGTAGTTCTATCCCGGAAAGAAACTCGAGCGAAGCGCCGCCGCCGGTCGAAAGGTGCGTAATTTTGTCCGACACGCCCGCGCTCTTGATAGCCTTTTCCGAATCGCCTCCGCCAACGACCGACGCCGCACTCGACTCGGCTACCGCCTTTGCAAGCGAAACCGTTCCATGATCGAAAGGCGGCATCTCGAAAATGCCCATAGGCCCATTCCAAATGATCGTTCTTGCCGTGCCGATGATTCGTGAGTATTCCTCGATTGTCTTCGGCCCGATGTCGACCGCGATGTCCTGCGCCCCGATCTCCATAACAACCTCATGCGCGGCCCCTGGCTCGATCGCCTGTACGACAACGTGATCGAGGGGCAAAACCAGCTTGTCAGGGTGATCCTGCAGAAGTTGGTAGGCCAACTGAATCTTGTCTTCTTCCACCAGCGACTTGCCGGTCGGCTTCTTTTCGGCCCGCAGAAAGGTATACGCCATCGCGCCCCCGATCAGCAGCTTATCCACTACCTTGATCAGGTTCCGGATGACTTCGATCTTGTCCGATACCTTAGCTCCGCCCAGCAGCGCCACGCTCGGCCTCTCCGGGTTGTGTGTCACCCGGGTGAGCCACTCCAGTTCTTTGTCCATGAGCAATCCCGCCGCGGAGATAGGCAGGTGCGAAACTATCCCTACGGTCGATGCATGCGCGCGATGAGCCGAGCCGAAGGCGTCGTTCACATAAACATCGGCGATCGCCGCGAGTTGCCGGGAGAACTCCGGATCGTTCGCCTCTTCTTCAGGATGGAAGCGCAGGTTCTCGAGCAGCACAATCTCACCCTGCGCGGGCTTTAGGCCCTGGACCTCGCCCCCTACACTATCGCTCGCCATCTTTACCTGCCTCCCCAACAGTTCGGCCAGCCGTACGGCAACGGGTGCTAGGCTCATAGCGGGGTTTGGTTTTCCCTTCGGCCGACCCAAATGGCTGGCCAAAACGACTCCGGCGGAGTGCTCGAGTGCATATTGAATCGTTGGCAGAGACGCTCGTATCCTCTTATCGCTGGTTATCTGCTTTCCGTCTGGAGACAACGGTACATTGAAGTCGGCGCGGATGAAAACAGTTTTACCGTTTAGATCCAGATCCTTGATCGATAACTTGGCCATGCAGTCATTGTAGAGAAGGGCTTAAACTAGGCACCGGGGAGGTCCTCAGAGTCAAATCGCTAGATTCTGTTAGAGGAATTTGGCACATCCGCACTATAATCCTTAGTCAGCAAGTAATTTTTAGTCCGATTGTACCGGTACAACCGTACTAACTGAGGGAAGTTCAACAGCTTGCAAGAGCTCGAAAAAAATGGGATGTCGACTGAACCTATCAGAGTTTTGATCGCCGATGGGCACCCGATTGTTCTCGAAGGACTCCATAGAGTCTTCGGGAACCACCCTGCCATCGAGGTGGTAGGGGAAGCAACCGACGGCCTGGACACCATTGAGAAGGCGGTTCTTCTCGAGCCGGACGTGGTCTTGATGGATCTGAAACTCCCGCGTGTGGATGGACTATCGGTTCTTCGGAGTATCCAGGCGAGGGCGCCGAAGTCGAAAGTAATCATCTTCGCGGCCCCGGACTACCGCGAAGAGTTCGTCGAAGCTATGAAGCTCGGCTGCTGCGGAATCCTCCAAAAGGACGTTCCTACCTCTCTGATCGAGAAGAGCATTACTAAGGTGTTCGCCGGCGAAATCTGGCTCGATTCAAACACCACTGCGGCCGTGATGCGCAAGTTCGCTACCCCCGGGGATACACCCGCGTCTGGTGGCGCTCCGAACGGGAAAACTCCACGCGAACGTGCCCAGCTGAGCCAGCGCGAACGCGAGATCATCGTTTTGATTGCGCAGGGCTACAAGAACAAGGAAATTGCTGAAAAGATGTTCATCACGGAGCAGACCGTCAAGAATCATCTCCATAACGTCTTCGACAAGCTGGGCGTTTCAGACCGGTTGGAACTAGCGCTTTACGCCATCCATAATAGTCTTCATAATAAGGTTTAGGGCTGCGGCTTGGCCAAAGCAGTTGGACCGCGACACTCTGGCCAGGTAACCGGGCTTCGGCAGACGATCTCCTGGCTCTGGAATTGCCGGACGGATCGTAACAGTTCGTTGCAGATTACCGGGTAAAGGACGGCTGCCATGCTTGCGCCTTTCTAGGCTAGGCATTTTTCGGCCATACCTTTGACAAGCAATCACCTGCGCCCTGTAGAAAAAAAGCCCGCCCTTTTTCTAAGAGACTCGTATTGACAGCAGAGGTCAACTGAGCTCTTCCGCCTGTTGCTCGATTGAGCGACAATCATAAGAACCCGGGGGTCTTGCGCAATTGAAGGCTCCTGTTTTGCATGAGCGGACTGCGCGAAGAAATAACCAAGCGATTCCTGCGTTCACGGTCACCTGGCCAGCAGCCAGCTGAGCTCGCGGAGGACACTCGCGCTTCCGCCGAGACTGTTATCTCAACCGATGCTCGGGAAGGCCGCCAGTTCGGTACGTATCGCATCCTGAGAAGGCTCGGTTCCGGCGGCATGGGCCATGTCTATCTTGCACTGGATACCGAGTTAGGCCGCCACTGCGCGCTCAAGTTCATTTCCCCCGAGCTGCTCTCCGATGCCGGCATGCTCCATCATTTGGAGCAGGAAGCGCGCACGGCTTCGGCGTTAAACCATCCAAATATCCTCACGATTTATCGCATCGCCGAATTTGACGGAGAGCTATTTATCGCTAGCGAATTTGTGCAGGGTGTGACGTTGAAACGTGCCATCCAGCGCGGATCCGTGGACCCTGACATGGCGATTCGTATCGCAATCCAGATAGCCTCGGCTTTGATGGCAGCGCACTCGGCCGGAGTCATTCATCGCGATCTGAAGCCCGCGAACGTCATGGTGCGGCCCGACGGCTACGTAAAGGTAATCGACTTCGGTTTGGCAAAGCTTACTGACAAATCCGCGGTAAGCCGAAAAAGCCACTTGGGACTGCCACCGTTGGGGTCGGTCGTCGGAACCGTCGACTATATGTCGCCCGAGCAGGCAATCGGAGAGGAAGTGGATGAACGCACCGATATCTGGAGTCTCGGCGTTTTGCTCTACGAAATGCTCAGTCATCAGCGGCCGTTTGCGGGCGACAAAGATAGCGACGTCCTGGTAGCCATTCGCCAGAAACCGGCGCCGCCGCTGCCGAATCTAGCTTCGCTGCCGCCCGGAGTAGGGCGGATCGTAAGCCGGGCCCTCATGAAAGATTTGTCCAGGCGGTATCAGTCGGCGGAAGAGATGCTTTCCGATCTGGAAGCGATCGACGCATCTTCGCTACGGCGGCGTATCGCTGTCCAAGATAGCGAAAAGTTGGGTCGCCGGCTCACCGTATCTTGCATTTGGGGTAGTCTTCTGCAGTATTGCTCCTCGCAGGCGGCATCTGGTGGTGGTGGCTTTGGGCGGAAAAGGCAGGTTTGATGAACCGGATTGGTTTAGTATCGCTGCGCCACCCCGGCAGATGACCTTCAATACCCGTCCGCTGCGCTGCGCAATCTCACCGGACGGCAAATACCTTGTATTTTCTGTCGACAACTCAGGCGGAATGGAATCCCTGAGAATCAAAAAGGTAAATGAGCCGTCCGATCAATCTCTCGTGCTGAGCCGCCACGTGAACTACATCGGTCTCACTTTCTCAAAAGATAGCGGTACTATCTACGCGGTTGAGAAAGAAGAAAGCACTAATATGGGCAAGCTTTTTACCATCCCGCTGATTGGCGAACTGCCGAATCGACCGGTTGTGGAAAACATAGACGGTCCTGTGACGTTTTCTCCATCAGGTGACCGGTTTGCGTTCGTGCGCTGGGAACCGGGATCGGACGCCAGTCAAATGCGTAGTGTCCTCGAACTAGCAAACGCTGACGGATCGAACATCACTCCTTTGGTTGTTGCCGACCGCTTCCGAATATTTGCGCAGCCGTCATGGACTTCCGGCGGTAAGGGGATTGCAGCAGTCATTCACGACTTATCCTCGCCTGCGTACCAGCTGTCCGTTGCCTTATTCTCGATTACAAAGACTCAGCGCCAATTGCCCTTACCGGACTGGAACTCCGTAGGACAGATAGCTTGGGAGAAGACAACGGGCCTGCTGATGTTGTCCTCCGCTTCTGCTATCGAAGCTAACAATCGCCAGCAGATCAGAGAAATCGATCCTGAGACTGGCAAGACTCGAGATACAACAGAAGATCTCAGTGGCTACAGCAGCGTGAGTTTAACTGATGACGGGCAGTTCGTTGCCGCCGTGAGGAAAGACTGGCAAGCTGGTCTTTGGATCTCCAGTCCGAAAGATCTGAGGATTGGGCAGATCACGTCATCCGAGGCTCAGGAGAAGGGGAGCCTGGGCTGGCTGGATAACGATACCTTGGTTGTTGACTCTCGTCGCACCGGCTACTCGAATCTGATCTCGATTACTGCTAATGATCGCCGCGAATCGACCTTAACCAACGACCCTTTTATGGAGCAGCACGCTGTGCCTGTTCCAGGCACCAAATCTGTTGTTTTCTCCTCTAATCGCTTTGGGTCGTTCCATATCGTTCGCTTCGACCCGGCGTCGAATCAAGTACACACAGCTTACTTTCGGCTCGTCTTATGACGATGTTCCATCCGTTTCCCCGGACGGCAGGTGGATCGTTTATGCATCCTGGACTTCGGGTGAACCGCGGCTGTACAAAAGCTCAACGAGTGGTGGAGCGCCGCTGCGAGTAACTGAAATGTCCGCTAGCGACCCTCAAATCTCCCCGGATGGCAGGTGGATCGCGTGCCAAATCCGCCCCAAGTCGAGCGGAGTTTGGCATACAGCAATCGTGCCCTTTGATGGAGGCGGCGAAATGCGCGAAATCAAAAATGCGCAGGAGCCTTTTCGATGGTCCCCTTCCGGGGCAAGCCTGACTAGCTCGATCGTCGATGGAAACGGCGTCTCTAATCTTTGGCAAATTCCTCTCGACGGATCACCGCCGGTCCAGCTTACGTCTTTCGAGGATCGCATCATTTCGAACTTTGCTTGGTCGCCGTCGGGTGACCGAGTAGCTTGTGTAAGGCTTACTCCAAATTCGGACGTTGTTTTGTTCAAACGACAAAAACACAGGTAGTTCGGAAGTGCAATTGCTCAATAAGATCTCGAAGGAGTCAATATCATGTCGAATACTCTTAATGCACAATCCCAAAGCGGCCCCCCGGATCCCAAGGACACGAGTAAATCCCCCATCGTTCCTAAGCAGGGGACGGGAACCGATTCTGAATCCTCCCCGATAGCTAAACCCCAGGTGGGACCGCCCGACCCCAAAGAACACCCCGTAAGTCCGGCCGTTTGATCACCGGGGCTATGCCACTTACAATGGAAATAGCTCCCATAATGTCATTCGAACTGAACGAGAGCCGGATTCGGCGCAAGGCTCTCGAAGACGCTCTTGCCTCATCGTGTCCTTGTGCTCGATGGAGCTATGGGCACCATGCTGCAGGATCGTCACCTGACAGCAAACGACTTCGGTGGGCCCGCGCTCGAGGGGTGTAACGAAAATCTCGTCCTGACGCGACCGGATGTCATTCTTGACGTCCATCGTGCTTATTACGAAGCCGGGTCAGATATCGTCGAAACGAATAGCTTCGGCGGCACCAGAATTGTTCTTGCAGAATACGATCTCGCCCATAAGTCTTACGAGCTGAATTATGCGGCGGCGAAACTGGCGCGACAAGTTGCGGATGAGTTTACGGAGCGCTCCGGTCGAATCCGTTTCGTTGCCGGTTCGATGGGCCCTACAACGAAGGCCATTACAGTTACCGGCGGCGTCAGCTTTCCGGAACTGATCGCCAACTACCATGAGCAGTCCAAAGCCCTGCTCGACGGCGGCGCGGATATCCTGCTGCTAGAAACCTGCCAAGACACGCGCAACATCAAGGCCGGGCTTCTCGCCATAGACCGGTTGGGTCAGGAACTTGGATACCCGATCCCCATCATGGTTTCGGGAACTATCGAAGCGACAGGAACCATGCTTGGCGGCCAAACGGCTGAGGCCTTGTACACCTCCGTTTCGCACGCGGATCTTCTATCGATTGGTCTCAACTGCGCAACAGGCCCCGAGTTCATGACGGACCACATCCGGTCTCTCCATGAGCTTTCGACGACGCGCATTTCCTGCTATCCAAACGCCGGACTTCCGGACGCCGAGACCGGACTTTATCTCGAAACGCCCACTACTCTAGCTGCCCAGATCGAACGATTCGTCGATCATGGCTGGCTGAATATCGTCGGCGGCTGCTGCGGTACGCGGCCGGATCACATTCGCGCCATCGCCCAAATGGCGGAAGGCAAGAAACCTCGCCCCGTTAAAGATTCGAATCACCGTACCTACTTTTCTGGAATCGAAGTTGTCGAAGCGGAAGAGAGTAACCGTCCGCTGATCGTCGGCGAACGGACGAACGTGATCGGCTCTCGCCTGTTCAAGAACATGGTGAGCGAGGAAAAATGGGAAGAGGCGAGCGAGGTTGCGCGACGCCAGATCCGCAACGGCGCTCATATTGTGGACGTTTGCTTACAATCGAGCGATCGCGACGAGCTGAATGACATCCCGTTCTTTTACGAGAAGCTGATCCGCAAGATCAAAGCGCCCATCATGATCGATACGACGGATCCCCGCTCGATCGAGCTTTCCCTTACCTATTGCCAGGGAAAGAGCATCATCAACTCGATCAACCTCGAAGACGGGGAAGAGAAGTTCGAGCGCATCTGCCCGATTGCCCGGGAGTACGGCGCCGCGCTTGTGGTCGGATGCATCGATGAGGATCCACTTCAGGCCCAGGCGTTCACGCGCGAACGGAAGCTGGCAGTTGCTCAACGATCGGTCAAACTGCTCACCGGTAAGTACGGGATCGCACCCGAAGACATCATCATCGATCCGTTGGTTTTCCCTTGCGCTACAGGTGACGAAAACTACATTGGTGCGGCAGTCGAAACGATCGAATCAATCCGTCTCATCAAGCAGCAGATCCCGTATGTCAAAACCATCCTCGGTATCTCGAACATCTCCTTCGGCCTGCCCGCCACCGCTCGCGAAGTCGTCAATTCGGTGTTCCTCTACTACTGCACCCAGTCCGGCCTCGACCTCGCGATCGTGAACTCCGAAAAACTCGAACGTTTTGCTTCCATTCCGAAGGACGAACGCCAGCTCGCAGAGTCGCTCCTCTTTAATACGCCTCCGGCGAATGTTCCCGCCGATCATCCGAACGCCGCAATCCTGCATGATGTCCCAAGCGATTGGAGAGAGCAATCGCGGGACCAGAAAATCGCAGTCAACCAGTTTCATATCGCCGCCATCTCCGAGCACTTCCGCGGCGCAACGGCGAGACAGAAGAAAGTTACCGCCGATCTGCCGCTCGATGAACGCCTTGCCAACTACATCATCGAAGGAACGAAGGACGGGCTGATCCCGGATCTCGACCTCAAACGTAAGGAAGCCGAGCCGCTGGATATCATCAACGGTCCGCTCATGACCGGCATGGCCGAGGTCGGACGCCTGTTCAACAAAAACGAGCTGATCGTGGCGGAAGTTCTTCAATCAGCCGAAGCTATGAAGGCGGCCGTAAACCATCTCCAGCAGTTCATGGAAAAGTCGGAGACAGCGGCGCGCGGCAAGATTGTGCTCGCAACCGTCAAAGGCGACGTCCACGACATCGGCAAGAACCTTGTCGAGATCATTCTCAGCAACAACGGCTATGAAGTTGTGAACCTTGGCATCAAGGTTCCACCTGATGATCTGATCCGAGCGTGCCACCACCATCAGCCAGATGCGGTGGGTCTCTCCGGCCTACTGGTGAAGAGTGCCCAGCAGATGGTTACTACTGCAGGAGACTTCAAGGACGCCGGCATTAACATTCCGCTTCTCGTGGGCGGCGCTGCATTATCCGAAAAGTTCACGATCACCAAGATAGGCCCGAGCTACGGCGCACCTACCTTTTACGCCAAAGACGCCATGACGGGCCTTCGATTGATGAATGAGATTACCGATCCAGAGATCCGGGACCAACTGCTGGGCGAACACATTTTCCGCGATGCCCCAGTCGAGATTGCGGTCCATGAGCCGGTGATCATTCCGTCGGGGGAAAGGCGGAGTCCCAAGGTTCACACTGATATCCCGATCCCGCCAGCGCCTTACACCGAACGCCGGGCTCGATCCATCCCAGATCTGACCGAGGTCTGGAGCTACATCAATCCCTTCATGCTCTATGGGCGTCACCTCGGCTTCAAAGGTAATTTTGAAAAGCTGCTTGCCGAACGCGACGCGAAAGCTCTCGAACTTTTCCACAAAGTGGAAGATGTGAAGGCGAAAGCGGCTAAATTCATGAAGGTCCGCGGCGTCTGGCAGTTCTTCGAAGCGGAGCGCGACGGTAACAACCTGCTTGTCTTTGAGCCGGGGGCAGCTTCGCCCGTCGAACGTTTTTACTTCGGACGTCAGGCCAAGTCGGACGGCCTCTGTCTGAGCGATTTCGTGCTTGACCCTCCGACAGGTCAGCGCGACCACGTTGCATTCTTTGTCGTCACAGCAGGTGAAAGCGTGATCGCGCATTCGCAGGAAGCAAAGGAGCGCGGCGACTATCTCGAAGCCCACGCCCTTCAAGCTCTAGCGATCGAAACCGCCGAGGCCGCAGCGGAATGGCTGCACCGCCGCCTGCGGGAAGAATGGGGCTTTCCCGATCCGCCCTCCATGACCATGCAAGAACGTTTTACCTCGCGCTATCGAGGCAAGCGCTACAGCTTCGGCTATCCTGCGTGCCCGAATCTTGAAGATCAAGCCAAACTTTGGAAGCTTCTGCGTCCCGAAGATATTGGCGTGCAACTTACCGAAGGCTTCATGATGGAGCCTGAAGCGAGTGTCTCCGCTATCGTGTTTCATCATCCGGACTGCGTTTATTTCAGCGCTGCCGAGGAAACCGAACTGGCTTACGCCTGAACGCGCTCTGCGCGGAGCCTCGCATTATAGTGGAGACTATGCACGCACGACTTGTCTCCACGCTCCTGATTCTGTGCACGGGCTCTTTGGCCCACGCTGCTTCGTCTGAGCCGCTCCGCCTCGGCATAGTTGGCCTGGCTCACGGGCATGTGGCCGGATTCCTCAACGGAAGCGCTCTTGTTCCAGCCGGCGGAGCAATGCAGCGTTCCGACGTAAAGATTGTGGGAGTAGCGGAGGAGAACCGGCAGCTTTTCGATACCTACAAAGATAAAGAGCACTGGTCACCCGATCTGTATTTTGCGACCGTTTCCGATCTGCTTTCGCACGCCCATCCCGAGGCAGTGCTGGTCGCCACAAATACCTACGACCATACGCGCGTCGTCCAGGAGTGCGCCCGTCAACACGTCCACGTCCTAATGGAGAAGCCGATGGCCGTCAGTTATCACGATGCTCTTCTCATGCAGAAGGCGGCGCAAGACGGCAACATTCACGTGCTCGTCGACTACGAAACGACCTGGTACCCGAGCAACAAAGCCGCTTATGATCTCCTCACAGATGGCGCGCTCGGGGACGTGCGTAAAGTCGTGGTGCATGATGGCCATGCCGGACCCAAAAAGATTCACGTGCAGCCGGAGTTCTTCTCATGGCTGACAGACCCCAAGTTAAATGGAGCCGGGGCGCTCTATGACTTTGGATGCTACGGTGCCGACTTGATGACTTGGTTGACCAAGGGCGAAGCGCCTAGGACGGTTACCGCCGTTACCCAGCAGTTACAGCCGGATATCTATCCGAAAGTAGATGACGAAGCGAATGTCATCCTGACTTATCCGCGCGCGGTAGCTATTCTTCAGGGCTCCTGGAACTGGCCTTTCGATAGGAAAGACATGGAGGTCTACGGCGAAACAGGAACTGCAAAAACCATTCGCCGCGAGGACATAGAAGTGAGGCGAGCCGGCGAGAAGCAGGCGCAAATCACCACAGCCAAGCCACTCGCGGCGCCTTACGATGACCCTCTGCATTATCTCGCCGCGGTTGTCCGTGGTGAAATCTCGGAAGACGGCGACCTCTCCTCCTTGAAGACCAACGTGATTGTAAGTGAGATCCTCGACGCTGCCCGGACTTCTGCCAAGACCGGCAGAACGGTTTCGCTTCCGCTGAATGACCGATGATTTTACCCTAGTCGGGAGCAGAACGCCGCATCGGATTTGCGTGGTCGTGCCTTGCTATAACGAGGCTCGACGCATGGAGACATCGAAGTTCGTTAGATTTCTAAAAGCAAACAGCGGGGTCACACTTCTGTTCGTGGATGATGGCAGCCTCGACAACACGTCGGAGATCGTTGCGAGCATTGCGCGTTCCTTTCCCGAGTGTGCGGTTCTCCTTCGTAATGACCGCAATCGCGGCAAAGCGGAAGCGGTTCGACTAGGCATTCTTCACGCGCTCGATCACTTCGCCCCGGAGATTGTCGGCTTCTGGGATGCGGATCTCGCTACGCCGCTTGAATCAATTGCTCCATTTGTAAATGTCTTGGAAGGCCGGCCCGATATCGAAATGATCTTCGGATCACGCGTTCAGTTATTGGGGCGTCATGTTCAAAGGAAGGCGATTCGCCACTACCTGGGCCGGATTTTTGCAACCGCCGTCTCGGTTGTCTTACAGCTGAAGATCTACGATTCGCAATGCGGCGCGAAGCTCTTCTGCGTCCGGCCGTTTACAAGACAGATCTTCGCAACGCCTTTTCTCTCGCGGTGGGTCTTTGACGTGGAGATCCTAGCCCGCTACCTTCAGCTTTTTCGACACAACACGAAAGATCTTGCAAGCGTTATCTACGAATATCCCCTGGAGAGCTGGGTAGATGTCGCCGGTTCTAAAGTGAAGCCCTCCGACTTCTTCGTGGCCCTTTGGGAAGTTCTTAGAATTCGCTCGCGATATCTGGCCTAATTGCGCCTACACTCGCCAGTGATCCGGACGCCAGGTGCGGATTGCTTCCTTGATTTGCTTGGAGCCGAGTTTTTCCGCTGACGCTCTTTCCGCTAACGCGGGAACTTCGGTATCCGAAGCAAAACGAAGAGCAATAAGCTGGGTTTCAGTTAGCTCCGCTATGCGAGAGTGCAGTGTTTCGGGGAGTAATGCTTTCAGGCGCAAACGCTCCTCAAGCCTGATAACGCGGTCTTGCACCTTCAACGCATAGGTTCTCGATTTGAAAGCGATCACTGTCATGAGCACGACGATTGCGACCGGAATCGCAGTATCACTTCCGGGATAACGAACCAAACGCACAATTACCCAGATCAAAAGCAGCAGCAGCGCGGGTAGTAGGAAAAAATGGAAGATAGGGTCAAAACGTACGTGATTGCTCCGGCTCTGCAGCTTTGATTCAGGCATTAGGCATCTCCTCTCAGGTTCAGCTCATAATACCCGAGCAGAACCGCCCATACCTTGCGCTTACCTTGACTGTTCTGACAGAATAGAGAGCCGAATTCGCGAATCATAAGAATCGCTTATTAAGCAAGGAGATTAAAGATGTTTGCTGCTTTCAGGTTTCTCACGCGCCGCAACTTCCTCGCTAGCTCTGCCCCTCTAGCTGCACTGGCCGGCGCACTTCCAGTCCGCGGAAATCCGTCGGCTCCCGGTCAAGCCGGCACCGCAGCGGCTCCGCCGAAGCCGCCTCCACTACCGCGGACAGCGCCCCCATATGACAAGGCAACTATTAATCTGATTGGCCCGAAGTCCGGCTACAGCCCGCAGGTTGGCACGCTCGTAACCATGCTCACGTGGATGCAACTTGCCGTCCTTGGCCCCACGCGCGGCCTTAAGCAGCAGGACCTCGACTTCCTTCTGGACAAAAACGCTAACACGATCGGCGCACTCATGCTTCACCTTGCTGCCACCGAAGTCCTCTACCAGCGAATGACGTTTAATGGGGAAAGCTTCGAAAAGTTTCCCGCCGACTATGAAGCAAAGTGGGGCCCCGCCATGAATCTCGGCGACGCCGGCCGCTCTTCCATCAAGGGTCACGACATCGCTTTCTATCAGGACTCCATTCGCGAAGTTCGCGAGAAAACGCTCGCCGAATTCGCCAAACGGGATGACGCGTGGCTACTCACTCCCCTGAAAGAGCCCGGCTGGGGCGGCGGTCCCATTAATAACTACTGCTTGTGGTTTCACGTGTGCGAGCACATTTCGCATCATGCCGGCCAAATCGATTTCTTAATGAAGCGAGCGCCCGGTGCTAAGCTCGACGGTGCAGCCGGCTAAAATGCCTCGCAGGTAATGTCGCCGTCGTTTAGAGCCGCCGCCCGTGAATTCTTGGCTGCTAGACCTTCGGCAACTGGGCTGTCGTCCAGCCGCCGCCAAGCGCCTTGATCAGCTGAACGCTCGAATCCATACGCCGCCTCATCAAATCGACATCGGTGCGCTCGTTAGTCAAAGCAATGCTTTGCGCCGTAATAACTTCGAGGTAAGTGACAAGGCCGCCCTTGTAACGATTCAACGATAACTGAAGCGAGCTTTCGGCCGATAGAGTCGCTTCGTGCTGCTTGGCAGACTCCTGCTCCAGGATTCGCAGCGACGACAGATTGTCTTCCACTTCTTGGAACGCGGTAAGCGTCGTCTGCCGATAATTTGCTATGTTCGCCACGTAGGCAGCCTCCGCCCCTTGCTGCGCGGCACGCCGCCGACCCGCGTCAAACAGCGTTTGGGTCAGTTGAGGACCCGCTGCCCAGTAGCGGCTCGGCCAAGTAAACCAATTGACGAAGTTGCCGGCCTGAAACCCGCCTGTGGCGCTAATGATCAGGTCAGGGAAAAACGCCGCTCGAGCAATTCCAATCTGTTCGTTCGCCGAAGCTAGCCTTCGTTCGGCTCCCGCGATGTCAGGCCTCCGCTCGAGCAATTGGGAAGGAAGTCCGACCGGGATTGCGGGAGGGGCTTGTGTCAAAGGCTCCTGCGGAATATGAAACCCTTCAGGCAGTTGCCCAATTAGGACAGCGATCGCGTGCTCGTATTCGGCTCTGGCGACACCGAGTTCAAGATCCTGCGCTTGAGTCTGTTGCAGCTGTGTTTGGGCCTGCTCGACTTCCACCTTCGAAGCCACTCCCCCGTTAAACCGATTCTGAGTCAGTTGTAAAGCTCTTTGATAAGCGACCACAGTATCGTCGAGCAACCTCTTCTGTGCGTCCAGACTGCGTATCTCAAAATAATCGACCGCAAGATCCGTTTGAAGCACAAGCCGCACATTGCCCAAGTCTGCCGCATAGGCTTGGGTCAGTTCCTTCGCAGCTGTAACACTCCGGCGGACACGGCCCCACAGATCGGGTTCCCAGGACACGCTGATCGGCAGGACGAAATCCCCGTAATCATAACCTTGCAGACTTGTCGGATTGTTAGCCGAAATGCGATTTCGTGAAATGCTGGGGCCGGCGGTTATCGTCGGATACAGATTAGAGCGGTTGTATTGTATCTGCGCGCGAGCCTGCTGGAAGTTCGCTAGCGCCACCTGAATATTCTGGTTTGCTGTCTCGATCTTCTCTTCAAGCGCATTCAAGTCCGCGTTGCCGAACAGCTCCCACCACTTGCCACGCAGCGCGGAGTCGTTCGGTTGTGAAGCTTTCCAGCCGGCGTTTTCGGTATAGTTCGTAGGCGGCTGCTCGCTATAGGTAGGTGCGGCAGGAACTGCCGGCTTACTGTACTTGGGCCCAACCGTGCAGCTCGAAAGCAATAGTAGAAATGCCGAGAGTAGAATCCCGGCTTGTCGGTTTGTCACTTCGTCTTCTCTAATAAACTTATTCCGCGCTCTTCGACTGTTCTGCCTGAACCTGTTGACCGGACACAAGCGAGTCGCTCGGATTCACAATCACGCTGTCATCCCGTTGTAAACCCGAAATGACCTCGACAGTATCGCCATAGTCATGGCCGAGAATGATAGGAACCAGCTCCGCCCTTCCATCGCGAACTACCGCCACCCGCAACCCTTCCGACCGGAATAACAGCGCGTTCGAAGGAATCGTTAACGCTTCCACTTTCGAAGGCAACTTCAGGTGTACGGAAACATAGGATCCGGGCAGCAACTCGCCGGTTGGATTCTTCACGTCCACCTCGACGAGTAAAGTCCGGGAATTCATGTCGATCGCATTTGCATTGCGCGCGATAGTTCCGTAAAACTGCCGGCCTGGAAACTCAGTTAACGTCAGATAAGCGTTCACACCCGGCTTCGCCGCGCGTGAATAAACTTCCGGGACATTCACATAGACACGAAGTGTCGTGTTGGAAGCGAGATGAAACAGCTCTTTACCTGGTGTATTCGCGCCGGCGTCGACCAGCGCGCCTACATCGATGTTGCGAACCGTGATCACGCCATCGAACGGCGCATAGACTTTTTCATAACCTACCAGCTGCTGCAAACGAGCGACGTTGGCTTGGCTTGAGGTCACGGCAGCCGTCTTCGCGGCCGCATCCTGAACAGCATTGTCGACGTCCTGCCTCGCTACCGAATCCTGCTTGAATAACGTGCTGTAGCGCTCGGCCGTGATTTGAGCGAGCTTCAGATTCGCCTGCGCTGTTACAAGCTGAGCTCTAGCCTGGTCAAGCTGCTGGTCTACTTCCGGCGCCTCGATCTCGGCCAAAAGCTGACCACGCTTCACACGAGCGCCAATATCGGCGTGCCACGCTTTCAGATATCCGCTTGCCCGCGCCCAGATGGGAGTATCGACAAACGCCTGCATGTTGCCGGGAAGGATCACTTCTTGTGAGCCGGGTACAACTTTAGGATGCACAATCGCAACTGTAGGAATGGCGCTGGCGGTCGTCTCTTTCTGGAGAGAATTGCTCGCTTTCGCGCGGGACGTGATTCCTACATAGATAACGTACCCAAGCAAACATGCGCCAATTAGCGCAAAAATCAACATCCGGCCCAGCGTTCTGTTTCGTGCAGGCTCGGCTGGTGCAACGGTCTCTGCTTGTGGCTGGGGCCTCGCTGTCTCTTGTTGTTCGATTAACATTTGATTTTCCATGGCTCAGGCGTGCATTGACGCATCTGTATATTTCGGTTGTTCTATCCGGCTCGTCCGTTTCGGTCGGCCATGCAGCAAGCTGAAGATCGACGGTACGAAAAACAGAGTGGCGACAGTCGCAAGAAGCAGACCGCCGATTACGGCGCGGCCAAGCGGAGCATTCTGTTCACCGCCCTCGCCGAGTCCCAAGGCCATAGGAATCATTCCAATGATCATCGCGAGCGCGGTCATCAGTACCGGCCGAAACCGCGTAGAGCCCGCCTCGAGCGCTGCCTCTAGCGAGTTGCCGTGCTTCCCAAGCTGTTCTTTAGCAAAGCTGACGACCAAAATGCTATTCGCAGTCGCAACCCCCATGCACATGATTGCTCCCATCAACGCTGGAACGCTAATGGTCGTATGCGTTACGAACAGAAAGAGAATGATTCCGGCTAAGGCCGCCGGCAACGCGGTAATAATCACGAACGGATCGAGCCAGGACTGGAAGTTTACGACAATCAAAAAATAGACCAGAACGATAGCGCCTAACAATCCGGCAAGCAGCCCGATGAACGACGTACGCATGGTCTCCACCTGTCCTCGGAAAATCAACTCTGTGCCGCGCGGCAGATATTTACGATTCGCGTCCAGCACTTTGTTCATCGCACTTCCGACAGCACCAAGATCGCTGCCCTGAACCGAGCCGTAGATGTCCACAGTACGGCGGATGTTGTAATGCGTAACTATGCCCAGTTCGTTGCTCCGGTTGATTTCGGCAACATCGCTCAGGATTTCGGGCTGCTTTTGATTAGGCCCGCTGATAGGCGTGTTCTGCAAATCCTGAACGCTTTGGATGCGGTACTGCGGAGTCTGTGTGACCAAGTTGTAACTGACTCCGTTTTGCGGATTCAGCCAGAACGTCGGCTGCGTTTGAAAACTGCCGCTCAAAGATGTTAAAAAGTTCCGGGCTAAGTCGACCTGTGTGAATCCGCTTTCCGCGGCCTTTGTTCTGTCCACCTGGATGTTGAGTTTTGGCTCATCGAACACTTGATGTACATGCAAATCCACAGCGCCCGGTATTCTCTGCAATTGAGGCAAAATGCGATCGGCAAAGGCCCGGCTGCTTTGCACATCGTTCCCCACTATCTGGACATCGATGGGCGAGGGCAAACCGAAATTCAGGATTTGAGTCACGATGTCTGCGGGCAGGAAGTAGAAGATCAGTCCGGGAAATTCGCGCGGTAAACTCGTCCGGAGAGCCTTCACATACTCGTCGGTCGGACGATGCTTTTCTTCAAGACTGACCAATATGTCGCCATCGGCCGACCCGACCTGCCCGGAGTTGCTGTACGAGAGATTCATCTGGCTATAGGGCAACCCGATGTTGTCGATCACCGCTCCCAGTTCGTTCTTGGGAATCGTGCGCCGTATTGCGGCATCGACAAGGTCAAACGCCCTCGCCGTCTCTTCGATTCGAGTGCCAGTCTTCGCTCGCACGTGCAGTTTGAACTGTCCCGTATCACTGGTCGGAAAAAAGTCCTGTCCCAAAAAGGGGACCAGCCCAACCGCTGAAAGACAAACTAATACGAATACCGGGACAAATATGTAGCGCCGGTAAACGAGCGTGGTCAGAACCGCTTGATATTGGGTACGAAGACGTTCGAAGCCGCGCTCGAAGGCTCTTTGAAAAACCACCAGCGGGTTATAAGTCCTTCGCGGAAGATGTTCTTTCGCTCTCAGCAGATACATCGCCAGCGTCGGCACCAAGGTTCTGGACAGAACGTAAGAGGCCAGCATCGCGAAGACGACCGCTTCCGCTAACGGGACGAACAGATACTTCGCCACGCCGCTCAGGAAGAACATCGGCAGGAATACGATACAGATACAAAGCGTCGAAACCAGCGCCGGAACAGCTATTTGCGCTGCTCCTTCCAGAATCGCTTGATGCAGCTCATAGCCTTCTTCGAGAAAGCGCTCGATGTTTTCGATAGTCACCGTCGCGTCGTCGACCAGAATACCCACTGCGAGCGCCAAGCCGCCAAGCGTCATGATATTGATCGTCTCGTGAAACATGCTCAACGTGATGATCGAGGTCAGGATCGATAACGGAATAGAAATAGCAATGATGAGCGTGCTGCGCCAGCTACCGAGGAACAGCAGGATCATTAAACCCGTAAGGCAGGCCGCAATCACCGCCTCGCGAATCACACCGCTGATCGAGGCACGCACGAAAATCGATTGATCCGAGAGCGGGGTTATCTGCAGTTGCGGAGGAAGCGTGGCGGCCACACGCGGGATGATTTTCTTGATGCCCGACACCACGTCGAGCGTCGAGGCGCTACCCGCCTTCAATATACTCACCAGAACGCCCCGCTGGCCGTCGCGCCGGATGATGTTGGTCTGAGGCGAGAACCCGTTGCGCACATTCGCTACATCGCGGACGTAGATTGTCGAGTTGCCCACCACCTTCACGGGAAACTCGTTGATCTCCGAGATTCGCTGCGGGCTGTAGTTCATGCCGATGTCGTATTCGAACTGCCCGATTTTGGCGGTTCCCGACGGAAGCAGGAGATTCTGATTGCTTACCGCTGTTACCACGTCAAACGGAGACAAGCCTTTGGCCTGTAGTTCTGCCGGGTTGAGGTCGATCATGACCTGCCGCTGCTTACCGCCATACGGGTACGGCACAACAGCCCCCGGAACCGTCACCAACTGAGTGCGCAGAAAGTTCAGCGCGATGTCGTTCAGGTCCTGCTCCTGCAAGCCTTTTCCTGATAACGCAAGCTGCAGAATCGGCACGCTCGAAGCGCTGTAGCTCAGGATGATAGGCGGGTTGATACCGGCCGGCATCTGTTTGAGAATGGTCTGCGAAACCGCGGTGACCTGGGCCACGCCGGTCGTAGCGCTCGCGTAGGGTTGGAGGAAAATCTTGACAACCGCTGTGCCGTTTAGCGTCGTCGACTCGATATGCTCGATATCGTTAACGGTCGTCGTCAGCACGCGCTCGTACACAGACGTGATGCGGCCTTCGAACTCTTGTGGGTTCAAGCCCGTATAAGTCCAGATAGCGGAAATAACAGGAATATTTATGTTCGGGAAAATATCGGTCGGGGTGCGGAGAATGACAATCGGGCTAACGAGAAATATAAGCAATGCCAACACAATAAACGTGTAAGGACGTTGCAGCGCGACTCGAACGATCCACATTCACTTAGGTTGATGTATTTACGATACCCCAAAGTTTCGAATTTCTGCAACCAGTTCGACGGCTTTGCACATCATACTTTCGGGAGCCTAGAACACTTCCTTATCTACGAATGTCCACGTTGACCAAGAATGTCGCCGAACCGTCTGCTACTCGTGGACGGGGGCGTCCACGCGACGAAGTCGCACGGTCCCGCATTCTCGAGGCAGCACTCGAGATCCTTGAAGAGACAAGTTTCGATAATGCTACGACGGATGCCATCGCAGAACGCGCAGGGGCCAGCAAAGCCACCATATACCGTTGGTGGCCCAATAAAGCTGCTGTGGTCATAGAAGCATTGCGGGATGTTGTTGCCCAGGAATTGCCGTTTCCCGACACCGGCAACCTTCGGGAAGACGTCCGAATTCAGCTTCAGAACTTCGTTAAATTACTGAACGGTCGCCGCGGACGCGCTTTTCGCTCTTTTATCGCTGCAGCCCAAGCTGATAAGGATGTAGCCGCCGCCTTTCGTTCCATCTGGATCAGGACACGCCGCGAGCAAACGAAAGCTGTGCTGCTTCGACATCAGGAAAAAGGACGATTGCTTCCGGGAACGGACCTCGATTCGATTCTGGATCTGTTATACGGCCCCTTCTACTTCCGTCTGCTGGCAGGACACGGGCCGCTTACACCTGCCTTCGCCGATACCATTGCGGAGTTAGCGCTTGCCGGTATCGCAACGAACCACACTTAAAACGTAAAGTCCGGATCCTCGCCGATCGGCTGACCTGGCGGAGGTTCGATGGCTTTAGGCAGCTGTAATTGCGTGGGATCGCGCTCGAATATTTCGATCAGCTGTCTAGCTCTGGGCGAACTTGCGAACACCGGCTTCAATTTCTCGATTTCGTCCGAGGCAACCGACCGAACGACGGATGACGCACTTCGGTCCGCCGCCAATCCCAGTAGGTGAGTCAAGACTACCTCGTTTACTGCTCTTTGAATTTCGCCCTCCAACCCCGGGGCCGCCTGGGCGCCCGCAGTAGCCTTGGCAAGCATCTCGATAATCTCCCCCAGCGCAGGGTTAGCGGAGTTGCGCGCATGGTACTCCTCCAGTCTCGCGGCCCGCTCGGAATTCAGCAGCAAACTTACCGTCAACTCGGCAGCCGCCTGGGCGCCCGCAACTGGATCGAACGTCACGCCCGTGAAGTTCGGGAAAGTCTCGCGCGTTCTTGGATAAGCCGGCGACCGGGGCGGAATCAATCGTAAGATTCGTTCCGGAAGCGTCAGTGTTTTGGGATCGATCGTCGCCAGCAGCGCCTGGAAAGCCCTGCGTTGTTCCACGGCTGGCACAATTTTTGTGATCGCCTGCCCATCGCCACGAATTGCATAACTGTATTCGTTGCCCCCGAGCACTTTCGCCGCGGCTTCGGTCTGATACCTGTGCGAAAAATAGAGCGGAACGAGCACTTCGTCAAGCGTCGCCATCGGCGCGCCCACCGGAATATTGTCCTCGCCAAAATGGGACAAGGCAATCGACCGAACCTTCAGAACCCGCTGCAACTCATCGACCGCGTTTGTTCCGTTATCCCAAAGGTGCGACTTCGGATGCGCGCTCCCGAGCGGACGGCTGTCTGCATCGGTAATGAACGTCAAGCCGCGCTTCGCCGCACTCATCAGTATGTTGTCTAAAGCCGCCTTCTCATTCGTACCGGGTTTGAACTGCGAGTAACCCCACGCAATCGAGACTTTGTCCCACGCCCCAATACCCGTCGCATACGCATTCGATACATCGAGCGTGTTGTCAGGCTTGATAGCTACCAGCGGCCCGGGATAATCCATTACCGATGCCCGGTCTTCCGCCGAAGCAATGTAATTATGCTCGAGCCCCAGCGTGTGCCCAACCTCGTGAGCGGCCAATTGTCGCAGCCGCGCGTACACGGTGTCGGTCAAAAGCTTTGTCCGGTCGTGACCGGGCGCATATGGCGCGAGCAATCCCTCAAAGATGAGAAAATCCTGCCGTGCGCGCAACGAACCGAGAGTAACGATACCCTTGATAATTTCGCCCGTCCGCGGATCCACCAGCGAATTGCCGTATGACCAGCCTCGTGTTGAACGATGCACCCACTGCACCACGTTGTAGCGCACGTCCATGGGATCGACATCCGGCGGCAGCACCTTCACTTGAAACGCGTTTCGGAAACCGGCTGCCTCAAAAGCCTGATTCCACCAGCTTGCGCCTTCGAGCAAAGCAGAGCGAATCGGCTCCGGCGCTCCAGAATCTATGTAGTAAACAATCGGCTCGACAGGATCGCTGACCGCGGCATTGGGATCCTTCTTTTCGAGCCTGTGCCGCGCAATGTAACGCTTCATGACAGGTTGGTCAATCGGAGTCGAGAAATCCATGAAGTCCACCGAGGAGTAGCCCGCACGGGGATCCTGCAGTCGTGTTTTATAGCCTGGCTCCGGTAAAGCGACAAAAGCCTGGTGTTCGCGAACCGTCACAGCATCGGGCGAAGGAGTCACCTGCCGGATAAAGTTTCCCTCCGGCTCTCCGGTCAAAGTAAGGGTTGTCTCCACTTCCGTATTTCTGGGAAAGCCCTTTGTAAGTTCAAGATCGATGGCAGAGCGCGTCGGGTCAAGATGATAACTTCCCTGCTTTTGCTGCTTCAGTTCTTCTCCTACTTTCACCGCATCTCGAAGCAAGAACGCTGTCGCATCGACTAGCAAGTGCGATCCATCCTCCGCCGCTACTTCAAAGCCCCACAGCGTGGACCGGGCAAACGAATCCGCCTCGGCGCGCCTCTCCGATGCATCCTTGCTGCCAGCCCGGAATCGGTAGTTCGACTGCACGAGAAGAACGCGCGGCCCATAGCGTTCAAACTGGACAACCACGGGTTCGCCCATCCGCCCTCTGTCTAGCCCCAGATCGTTCGATCCGACGCCGGCCGAAAGCGCCGTGATGTAGAGAAATTCTTGATTCAGGCGATCAATCGACATCCACATTTTGCCGGCATGCTCGTCCCAATACAAAGGAACGTAGCCATCGATCCTGCGCGCCGCCCGAGTGATCTGCGAGTATCGATTGTCGAGAGCGGACTGCTGATACGCTCCCAGGCAAACGCACGATAAAAAACAGATCAGAAGAGATCGTCTCATCATTGGTCTCACATTGTCGCAGGTAGAATCTAAGGTCCGGGAAAACAGACCCGGATATCGATAAACTAAAGGAGCTCCATCGCGTATCGTTTCTTCAGATGAACCGGCCGTGGCGAATACTTACGACATACTGATCGCGGAAGACAATCCGGCCGACGTTCGACTGATGCGCGAGGCACTGCGAGACCTCGACCCCGCTCCTAACATTTACGTTGCCCGGGACGGTGAGGAGGCTTTACGATTCCTCGGCCGTTCGGAGCCGTTTGCCGATGCTCCCCGTCCCGCCCTCGTCTTTTTAGATTTCCATCTGCCGAAAACGGATCCTCGTAACGTCCTTAGATTTATCAGGAACGACGAGTCGCTTCACAATACAGCGGTTGCGGTCCTGACCACTTCTACTGCCGAAGATCTGACCCGTGAAGCTTACAGTCTCGGCGCGAGCTGCTACCTTTGGAAACCCGCTGACCTTGATTCTTTCTTCTTTACGGTCCGCTCTGCAGCCGAGTTCTGGCTACACCATCCCGGCTACTGTTGATTTCCGTTCAAACTTCACCCATGTCTTAAACTAGTCGCCGCAAATATCCTGGCACACACGCCTCCCAGAATGTATAGTTGAACAAATCAATCGCAATCTGACTTGTCGAGAGGTGGAACCATGCTTCGCTTTCTCTTGATTCTAGGGCGGTCGTGCATGCTCGGTGTTGCCCTGGCTTATCTGGTTTTCTCACAAACTGGTACGTCCTCGCTCTCCGGCGTCGTGCTCGACTCATCTAAAGCAGCCATCGTCGGGGCGCAAGTCGCGCTCCGGAACAACGCGCAATCCATCGAACGTAACGCCCAGACGAATACCTCCGGGGGATACACTTTTACCTCGATTCCGCCTGGCACGTATACGCTGACGGTCGAAAAACAAGGCTTTAACAGATACGAGCAGGACAACCTGCGTCTGCTCGTCGATTCCCCGATAACCAGCAACGTCACTCTCCAAATCGGCTCCGTCACCCAGAGCGTTGAGGTCAGCTCGCAGCCCGTAGCCATCAATACGACCGACGCCTCTATCGGGAACGCCTTCAGCGAACATCAAATCGAACAGCTCCCACTCGAGAGTCGCAACGTTCCGGACCTGCTCAGTCTTCAAACCGGTGTCGTCTACACCGGCAACCGGCCCGACATCAATCTCAACACAGACACCCGCAGCGGGGCTGTCAACGGCGCGCGTAGCGATCAAAGCAACATTACCCTGGACGGCGTTTCGGTCAATCAAAAGGGCGGCTATGCATTTCAATCCGTCCTGCCTGTTTCTCTGGATTCGGTTGAAGAGTTTCGCGTCACCACCACCAACTACGGCGCCGATCAGGGCAGTGCCGGGGGCGCCCAGGTGTCCCTCATCACCAAGAGCGGCACGAACAGTCTTCATGGCTCGGTCTACGAATACAACCGCAATTCGTTCTTCAGCGCCAATGACTATTTCGTGAAAGCAGCGGAACTGGGGTCGGGCCAACCCAACCAGCCTCCCAAGCTGAACCGTAACATCTTCGGTGCTTCGCTCGGCGGGCCAGCTAAAAAAGATCGTCTGTTTTACTTCATCAACTACGAAGGTTATCGCGACGCCGAAGCCATCAGCGCTCTGCGCACTGTGCCCACGCAAAGCCTGCGCGACGGCATCATTGAATATGTCTGCCAGGACCCTTCCGCATGTCCTGGAGGCGCCGTGGCTGGTCTCAGCGGCAAACAGTATTCCTATGCTCCTGGCATCATGGCGTTGAGTCCGCAGCAGATCACGCAAATGGATAGCGGCAGCCTTGGCCCTCACGGGCCCAATCCCGCCGTCATCAACTACATGAAGTCGGTCTACCCGACGCCCAACGATTTCACCACCGGCGATCTGCTCAACACCGCCGGTTACCGGTTCCGCGCGCCCACTACTACAAACAAAAATTGGTATATTGCGAAGCTCGACTACAACATTACGCAAGACGGAAAACACCGGCTATCCGTGAGCGGCGCCCTCTCGAACGAAGCTGATGCCGGTCAGCCATTCCTGCCCGGAACCGCCCCTGAAACCACCACGGTCAACTACAACAAAGGAATTATCGCCAACTACGAGGCGTCGCTCACTCCAACTCTCGTCAACGACTTTCGCTACGGTTTCGTTCGCCAAAGTGTTGGTACAGGCGGCGATTCCACGCAACCCTGGGTTTCTCTGCTCGCCCTCGATCAGGGCGTCACCTACGGATCTGCCTTTCAGCGCCCCATTCACAACTTCAACGACGACATGACGCTGATCCGTGGCAAGCACACGCTGCAATTCGGTTTTCAAATCTCCCTTTTGCGCGATCACGAAACCAATTCCAACAATTCCTTCAGCAACGCGTCCGCAAATCCGGAGTGGCTCGCACAGTCCGGCTTCGCGAACAAAGGCGTTCCGCTCGATCCAGCCGCCAACGGATACCCCGCCGTCGAGCAAAGCTTCAACACCTCCTATGACTATCCGTTGACCACCCTGCTCGGCATGGTTACGCTTGTCAACGCCAACTACAACTATCAGCGCAACGGTCTTCCGTTAGAGCAAGGCACGCCCGTTGCCCGCAACTTTGCCGAAAACTCCTACGAACCTTATATTCAGGACATCTGGAAAGTGAAACCGAATTTCACCGTGACTTTCGGCCTGCGGTATTCGCTCTTTTCGCCGCCGTGGGAAACCCACGGCCTTGAAGTGACACCCACCCAAAATCTCGGCAGCTGGGTCACCGATCGTGCGGTTGGCATGAGCCAGGGCATTCCCTCCAGCGCTCAACCGCTGATTTCTTACGACTGGGCCGGACCCGCCAACGGCAAGCCCGGTTACTACAATTGGGACTACCACAACCTGGGCCCACGCGTTTCCCTCGCCTATTCGCCGAGCGCCGATTCCGGTTGGCTCAAAAAGCTATTCGGCGGTCCTGATCAAACCAGCATTCGCGCCGGCTTCAGCATCGTATACGACCGTGTTGGGGAAAGCATTGTTGATACCTTCGATCAGAACGGCGCCTTCGGTCTTTTCACCGAGCTCACTAATCCCTCGGCAGTCCAAACCTCTGCTACGGCTCCGCGCCTCAGCAGCCTCAACACCATTCCAACCGCTGACTATACCGGTGCAAATATCTTCATTCCGGCGCCGACCGCAAATTTTCCGCAAACGTATCCCACCGGCTTGGGCGCAATTACCTGGGGTATCGATCAAGGTTTAAAAACCCCCTACGCCTACACTCTCGATTTCGCCATCAGCCGCCAGTTGCCTTCCAAATTCAGTCTGGATGTTGCCTATGTAGGCCGCCTTTCCCACCGCGAACTCGCGCAAGAAGATTTGGCTCAGCCGCTCGACCTCTATGACCAGAAATCCGGTATCGACTACTTCACCGCCGCCACCGCGCTTGCCAAAGTTTATCGGCCCGCTCTCGCAGCGGGCAACAGCACTCCAACTGCGACTTTCAATCCTGCCCAGTTGCCGAAAAATGTTCAGCAGTTCTGGGCCGATACGATTCAACCCCTCGCTCCCGGAGGCGCCTACAGCATTGGTGCCTGCACTGCCCCGGGGCAAACTTCCACGAAAAGTCCCGTAGTGGCCGCCTTCGACCTCTTCTGCTCGACCAGCCTTAACGAATCGCTCGCGCTTTACGAACTCGATGAATACGGGATCCCCGATGCTAACAATTCCAATCGCGTCTATTACCCGAGCACCGGTCAATACACGTATTACACGCCGCAATTCTCATCGATGTTTGCCTGGCGATCTATCGCCAATGCCAATTACCATGCTATGCAAGTGACTCTGCGTCGGGGTAACTCCCATGGCCTTCAGTTCGACGTGAACTACACACTCGCTAAATCCATCGACCTGGCCTCGGACGCAGAGCGTGTCGGCGCAGCGAGCTCGACCAGCAGCCTCAATAACGTGATCATCAATACCTGGAGTCCCAAGCAGGAACGCGCCGTCTCCTCGTTCGATGTACGCCACCAGCTGAACGCAAACTGGATCTATGAACTCCCTGTCGGTCGAGGCAAATTGCTCGGCGGCAGCTCCCCAGGATGGCTGAATGCCATCGTTGGAGGCTGGCAACTCTCCGGTCTGTTCCGCATCACCAGCGGGTTCCCTGTCAATGTCGACAACGGCTACAGCAACTACCCCACTAACTTCCAGCAAGAGGGCAACGCCACTCTCGTGAGTCAGCCGGTCACCGGCAAATACACCGTCCAGGGCGGCCCAGATGCTGGAGCCATCAACATCTTCCAAGCCGGTCCCGACGCTATCAACAATTTCACCTACACGCTACCGGGTCAATCCGGCGGCCGTAATCAAATCCGCGGGCAAGGTTATTTCGGCATCGATATGGGTCTCGCTAAACGTTGGCGGATGCCCTGGAGCGAGAAACAAAGCTTCCAACTCCGCTGGGAGGTCTTCAACATTACAAACTCAGTGAGGTTCGACGTGCAATCCAGTCTGCTTTCGTCATCCCTGACACTCGGCAGTTCTACCAGTTTCGGCAACTACACCGGCCTGCTGACGAATCCAAGAATTATGCAGCTTGCCGCGCGCTTTGAATTTTGAAAAACGTCGACTCGGCGCCAGCTATTTGCGCGGGCTTGCTGTTGGCCGCGGTGCTTCCCGCTGCCGCAGTCTCGCACTCAGCTGTAAATCGTATCTTCAGTCCGCTGATCTCGCCTCGCGAGCCCGGTGCAGCCGTTATGGTTCGCCAGCATGGGCGAACGGTTTTCCTCGCAGGCTACGGCGTTTCTGATCTGTATTCGTTCGAGCGAATCGGACCGGCAACTAACTTTCGACTTGCCTCTGTGACCAAGCAACTTACGGCCGCCGCCATCATGCTCCTGGTGCATGCCGGCAAGCTGCACTACGCCGAAACGCTCACCGATCTCTTTCCTGATTTCCCGGATTACGGGCGGAGCATCACCATTCGCGAACTTCTCACGCACACCTCAGGTCTGCCTGATTATGAGAACTTGATGGGTTCCCAATGGTCAGCCGAACATCAGATCAACGATGAGGAAGTGTTGGGTTTGTTGAAGCGGCAATCCACGGGCAAATTCACGCCGGGCACCCGTTGGGCTTACAGCAACTCGGCATACGTTTTGCTCGGTCTCATCGTCGCGAAGGCATCGGGCGAGCCGTTTGCAGATTTTCTCCAGAACCGAATCTTCGACAAGCTCGCCATGACATCCACCGTGGTCTATATCAAAGGAAAAAACCAGGTGAGTCATCGGGCTTATGGCTATAGCCGCGACGGGCGGGGTATGTTTGTACCAGCGGATCAAAGTGCTACTTCCGCCACACTAGGGGACGGCGGCGTGTACTCCAACCTTCTAGACTTGGCGAAATGGGACGAGGCATTGCGCAACAACACGCTTCTAGATCCGAAAGAGATGTCGCGCGCTTTTACTCCGGTTAGATTGGTGGACGGCTCGGCTCCTTCCTGGCCCCCTGAACCCGGTGAGGACAACCTCGATCCCGGTAGGGCGGTCTTTTACGGCTTCGGCTGGTTCGTGGACCCGTACAAAAACTATGCGCGCACGTGGCACTCTGGAACGACCACCGGCTTTCGAAGCGTCATTGACCGCTTCACGCAGGACGGGCTTTCGATCGTAATCCTCTCCAACCGTACCGATCTCGATCCAACAAGCCTCGCGCTACATGTCGCTGATATTTTCTTGTCGGCCAGGTAGCTCGGGCCACGATCTGCTCAGCCGACCCTCCAAAATATTGTCGGAAATGCCAAGCATGGACCAGAGTTTTTCAACAGCAGTTGCGTTGAGGGCTAAACGCTACTCATCTGTTATGATTCAGGCGCATGATCGCGTACTCGATCGGAGTTGATCTGGGAGGCACCAACCTGCGAGTAGCCGCCATCGACTCCGTAGGAAACATGCTCGAAAAGGTCTCTGCCCCGGCAATCTATCACGCCGGACCGGAGAAAGTAATTGCGGAAATAGCCGCTGTCATTAACCAAGTGCGAGTGAAGATAGGCAGCGACGGCCTGCGCGGAGTCGGTATTGGCGTACCTGGCTATGTAGACATCGATGCCGGCTTCATCCTGAAAGCAACAAATCTCCCGGGGTTCGAAAAGTACCCCATCCGCGACCTCATTCAGGAGAAACTCGATACACGCCGATCATTCTCGAGAACGACGCTAACGCCGCCGCTCTCGGCGAGTTCTGGATCGGCGCGGGTAAAGGAGTGAGACATCTTCTTCTGTTGACGCTGGGCACAGGGATCGGAGGCGGCATCATCGTGAATGGACAAGTGCTGCACGGCTTCACGGGAATGGCGGGTGAATTAGGACACATGACCGTGTTCCCAGACGGCAATCCGTGCGCGTGTGGGAATAACGGGTGTCTCGAAAAACACGCGTCGGCGTCTGCCATTGCCGCCATGGCAAGCATGATGCACTTCGGACGCGAGATCAAGACAGCAACTGACGTATACGTCCTGGCACTCGAAGGCAATGAAGGCGCCAAGCATGTTTTCGCGTCTATGGGCCGCGCGCTGGGCATCGCCATCGCAAATCTAATTAACGCTTTCAACTTTCCGTTATATCTGCTTAGCGGCGGGCCTCTGCCCGCATGGGACTTCTTCTCTCCCGCGATGTTCGATGAAATTCGTAAGCGCTCGTTTACTTTCGAGCCGACAGGTACACGAGTCGAAAAAGCTCTCCTCGGCGCGGACGCCGGCCTGTTCGGCGCGGCCTATCTGCCCTTTTCGCACAACTCAGAAAGCGCTCTCTAAATATGTATTGGCTCGGACTCGACATCGGCACCGGCGGCTCCCGCGCCCTTCTAGTGGACGCAAGCGCGCGCGTTCGGTACTCCTACATCGCCGTGCATGAAGACATGCAGATGCCCAAGCCGCTTTGGGCGGAACAGGATCCGAACGACTGGTGGCGTGCTTCGCAACTCGCGATTCGAGGCGTTCTAAACGAAGCCGGCATCGACGGCAGCGCGATCAAAGGAATCGGACTTTCCGGTCAGATGCACGGCTTGGTTCTGCTCGACCATCGCAACGAAGTCATTCGCCCCGCACTGATCTGGTGCGACCAGCGCAGTCAACACCAGGTCGATGAGATCAACTCCGCACTCGGCCCGGAAAACGTCCTGCGCGCGATAGCCAACCCGGTGCTGACCGGCTTCACTCTTCCGAAACTGCTGTGGGTCCGCGACAACGAACCGCAGCTTTTCGCAAACGTAAAACACATTCTCTTACCGAAAGATTTCATTCGTTTCAAACTCACCGGCGAGTTCGCGACTGATGTCTCGGATGCCAGCGGCACGGCGCTATTCGATGTCCTGCACCGCAACTGGTCAAATGAAATGGTGAGCGGCCTCGGTCTCGACCGCGCTGCTCTTCCGAAGGCCTACGAATCGAGCGAAATCAGCGGTACCGTCACCGAAGCAGCTGCCGTAGCAACCGGGCTCCGCGCGGGAACGCCCGTCGTAGGCGGCGCCGGAGATCAGGCGGCCAGTGCGATTGGGAACGGCATAGTCGAACCGGGCGCCGTGTCCTGCACAATGGGCACTTCCGGTGTTGTCTTCGCTTATCTCGAGGAGCCCGCCTACGATCCCGCGGGCCGCGTACATACTTTCTGTCATGCCATTCCAGGTGTTTGGCACGTGATGGGCGTAACGCAGGGCGCTGGCCTGAGTCTGCAGTGGTACCGCAACCAGCTCGCGCCTGCTTCTTCCTATGACGAGCTGACCGCGCAAGCTGCGCTCTCTCCGCCGGGCGCGCAGGGCCTGTTCTGGCTGCCCTATTTGATGGGCGAACGCACTCCTCATCTCGACGCCAATGCGCGAGCAGGCTGGATCGGCCTCACCGCCCGGCACGGCACGAGTGACATGATACGGGCGGTTCTCGAAGGCGTCTGCTACAGCCAAAAGGACGGGCTCGAGATCATCGCCAGCCTCGGTGCGCGTCCCACCGTTACGCGTCTGTCGGGCGGCGGCGCAAAAAGTGCGCTCTGGCATCAGCTGTTCGCCGATATCCTCGATGTACGCGTCACCACGCTCGAAACGCAGGAAGGCTCGGCCTACGGCGCAGCGCTGCTGGCCACCGTCGGCACCGGCGAATACGCAAGCGCACGCGAAGTCTGCCGCGCCGCTATCCACGAAGTTGGCGTGAAAGAGCCCAACGCCGCTTCGGCTGCTTTTTACGCAAAGCATTACCAGATTTATTCCTCGCTCTACCCTGCTTTGAAATCTGCCTTTGGGTCGATTGCCGCACTTGAGCGCTAGCAATTTACCTCGTTTCTGTGACGTAGCTCTTCCCGTTCCCGTCGACCGGCTGTTTACTTACGAACTTCCGCTCACTTTACGGCACCGTGTCCGACCCGGCTGCCGCGCCGTTGTCCCGTTTGGCAGTCGTAAAGTTACAGGCGTCGTCCTGACCGTGCACGATCACGAGCCTGCCGTCGAGACGCGCGAGCTGCTAAGCCTGCGCGATGCTGAGCCTGTCCTCGACAGCGACCTCCTCGAGCTTAGCCGCTGGATTGCCGAATACTACTGCGCCCCTATCGGCGAAGTCCTGAAAGGCATGCTGCCCTTGGGCGGTGAAATGCGCCGCAGCACCCAATACGCGCTCACCGACCTGGGCCGTGACATCGCGATCCAACTTGCCGGAAATCCCGAGCCCGACAAATCGCTCCAACTCCTGGCATTACTTCACGAACGCCCACGCTCGGCGGAGTTCCTCGGCTCGAAAGTTGACGATGCCAAGATCGCACTGCGTGGGCTCATAAAGCGAGGCTGGGTCGTGGCGGAGGAACGCGACGATGAGCGCGATCCGCTTCGCGCTCGAGCCGAACGCCTCGAAGCATCCTTCCTCGAACGTCCTATCGCCGGAATCAAGCTGAAGAAGAGTGAACGCGAGCTGCTGGCCTTCCTTGAACTGCATCCCGGGACGCATAATGTCGCCCTGCTCGGCGAAAAAGTCAAGCAGGCGAGCCAGGCAGCTCGCGCTCTCGCACGCCTAGGTTTGATCACCCTAGAAACCCAGCCGCTCCAAACGCCCTCCGGCTTTGAACGCCCAAAACCGATTTTGAATAGCGATCAGGAAGCAGCCTTCACCGCGATCAATCAGGCTCTTCAAACCGGTAGTTTTGCCGCGTTCCTCCTACAGGGCGTGACGGGCTCTGGAAAGACAGAGGTCTATCTCAGCAGCATCGAAGCCACGCTCGCGAGAGGCAAAAATGCGCTTCTCTTAGTCCCCGAAATCGCTCTCACGCCCGCCGTGGCCGGACAGTTCTTCCATCGCTTTGGGAAACAGGTCGCGATTCTGCACTCCGCCTTCGGCGATGCGGAACGGGCGGAACAATGGCGTCGCATCCGCAACGGCCAGGCACGCGTCGTCGTTGGCACGCGTTCAGGCGTCTTTGCGCCCGTGCAGAACCTGGGGCTCATTGTCATCGACGAAGAGCACGACGGCAGCTATAAGCAGCAGGAGACGCCCCGCTACCACGGTCGCGACGTTGCCATTCTCCGTGCAAAAAATGCAAATGCGGTTGCCGTGCTCGGCTCGGCAACTCCCAGTATCGAGACCCGCTTCAACGCAGATCGAGGCAAATACAACCTGCTCACCCTACCCGAACGGATCGCGCGCCGCCCCATGCCCGAAGTCGAAATCGTCGATATGCGCACGGAATTTCTCGAAACGAAAAAGCAGTCGACTTTTTCTCGCAAACTCCTCGAAGAGATGAGATCGCGTTTGGAAGAAGGCGAGCAGACAATGCTTCTGCTGAATCGCCGGGGCTTTTCGAGCTTCTTAGTTTGCCGTTCCTGCGGTGAGCGCATGCTGTGCGTTAACTGCTCCGTAACCCTAACGCATCATCGCCGGGATCGTCAAATGCTTTGCCACACCTGCGGGTACGCCGACAAGATTCCTACTCTCTGTCCAAATTGCGGGAGCGAGTACATCCAGTTTCTCGGCACCGGCTCCGAGCGCGTCGAAGACGAGTTGCACCAGCACTTCCCCAAAGCTCGCATCGCGCGGCTTGATCGCGATAGCGCAAGCGGCAAAGGCGCTTTCGAACGAATCCTGCACAGCTTCCGGGATCATGAAATTGACATCCTGGTCGGCACGCAGATGATCGCCAAAGGTCACGACATCCCGAACGTAACGCTCGTCGGGATCGTGCTGGCGGATATCGGCCTCAGCCTGCCTGACTTCCGCGCGGCGGAGCGAACCTTTCAACTCCTGACGCAAGCGGCCGGCCGCGCTGGGCGAGGCGACACACCGGGTCGCGTGATTATTCAAACGTTAAACCCCGATCACTATGCTGTCCGTTTTGCCTCGAAACAGGACTACGGAGACTTTTACGCGAAAGAGATTGAATTCCGTAAATGGCTGCGCTATCCGCCCTTCGCTGCGCTGGCGAACGTTGTTGTGCGAGCCGAAAAACAGGAAGACGCGCTACGCATGTCGACCGAGCTGGGTTATCTGCTAACGCCGCCACCCGAAGGTGTGCGCGTGATGGGCCCGGCCGAAGCTCCGGTTTTGCGAATGAAAAGCGAGTTCCGCTACCAGATCCTGTTAAAAGCCGCTAAACGCCCTATTCTGCGACAGGTTCTGAACAACTTGCGGCACTTCGCCGAGACGGCTAAGTGGAAAGCCACCGCTCTCATCATCGACGTAGACCCGATCAGCTTGATGTGACGCCATCCGGTGTCGCAGTGATAAAATCGAAACGTTGCGGCGGCTGTAGCTCAGTTGGTAGTAGCGCCAGATTGTGATTCTGGATGTCATGGGTTCAAATCCCATCAGCCGCCCCAGTCTCCGCTTTCTTCCCGTCCTTTAACTTTGCCGGCCTTCGGTGGTTCCGAGCCCCCACCCAACCCCCGAGAAAAGCACCGCAGAATCCAGCAAGTTGTTGAGCAACCGGTCCGACATTGGCCTTGTCTATCCCAATCGACACCGCGCAAAACCCTACAAAGCTTAGACCGGCGACTTTCAGAATTTTGGAATTCTTAAAAGTCACGATTTATTGGGTTAGTGAACGTCCAAGGACATGTTCACAACTTCAAACTCGAACCTCTCGGGCGGTAGCGATGAGATCGGATTCGGAGTCATATCGAGCCATGTCCGATACGCCGTATGTGCAACGGAGTTGTTTAAATAAAACAAGAACTGATCCGAGCAGCAACGAATGGGGGGCATCTGCCGGAACGCGAGCCGCAAGCCGACCGCTTTCTCGAGCATCACGCCGCGTGTCTTGATAGCCTTATCTTCGAGCAGCGTAACAAAACTGCTCCGCCCTGCATGCGGCCATAAGTCGCTTCGCAAAAGGTTGCGCAACTCCAACCGCGCCCCGAAAGTAATCTCGCATTGCCGAATCCATTCGATCACGGCATCGCCCCAATGCCAATGATTCATCAATCCGAGGTATTGATCGACAAGGTTTAAAGCAAGATCCATTTTGCGCCGTTCCAGTACTTCTTCTGGCGCGAAGACCTCTCCTGCTAGCGGCGTGATCAGTTCCTCTTGGTCGATGATCTCGACTGCGATTCCCATCATCTTGTCGACACGCCCCACATCCGGCACAGTCTTCACCAGTAGCGGCGGTAGCTCGTGTTTCTTCCCGCCCGGAACTTCCAAAAACTTCCGATCACCAACGATGTCCATAAGCAGCCCTCGCTGTTCCTATCGACAACCGAGTCGACTAATTTCAATCCCACCCCGGCTTGACGCCATCGGTCGCGCTTTACCGGAATCTGTTAATCCAGTGTAACTACATTTGTGCGAGTTTTGTTCTGGAATTCTCAGTTTGGCAGCAGGTGGAGCCGAGTGCTCGTGATCGCGTAAACCGATGATTGGCCCTGTTACAAACTGCCCAGTTGCGCTTTTCTTTAGAGCACACGGAAGGCCAAATCATACTAAAAGACGTTCAGAGCCCGATAGCAAGCCAAAATTTTGACACTTGGACCGCGGCTTAAGTTAAGAGGACATCTTTGACAAGCGTAAGTGTTTGATTAACTGCGGAAAAGAATTCCGACACCGTTGCGGGATCCTGCTGTTCGGCCGCGTACCAGTTGATGATGAAAGCAAAATATACCCAGCGGCCGGAGAAAAACATTCCGCCTGCGATCGAGCGCGCGTGGAAGCCTGGCGAATCCGCATTGCCGCTCTTAGCATAGGCACTCACACCGAGCGGCAGAGGAATCAGATATATAAAATCGCACAAAGTGAGGATGCGACGGAACTCCTGCAAGGTTTCGGCGTGCTTGAAGAACTCGCCCTGCAAGGCACGACCGTAATAGGAGACAAAATCGTCGGCCGAGGAGGCAAGCGTTTCGATGTCGTTGAGGAACGGATGAACGACACTTCCCTCGATCACCTTCAGCAGCTCGTCCCAGGTGATTGTCTTGTAATTTGCCGCACCGTACAAGTAAGCGGTGAGGGCACGCGTGCTTTCCGGCACGAGCGTACTGCCGAGACCCGCCGAGTCGATGAACTTACGGACGTTATTCGCGCCGGCGAGTTTGAACACCATGTCTGTCGCGGTGTTATCGCTGCGAGTGATCATGGCTTCGAGTGTTGTGCGCTCGGAAACGATACCGGTAAGATTCGGTGAGTTAAAGGTAGGGCTACCGAGCGACCAGACCGTGCTATCAAGGACAAGCTCTTTCTGCTCGAGGGTGCGAACGATATCCGGTGAGTCTGCCTGGCGCAAAGCCTCGCAAAGCACGAAAGTCTTGATGGCGCTGGCGGCGAACAACATCTTACTTGAGCCGGATTGAATCAGGAGCCCGGGTCGACCCGCCGTTTCGGGCGCATAGACCTTGAATGCTCTGTCCCCGGGTAACGTATCGAACTTGCGAATCACTTGATCGGTGCGCGCCGAGCTATCGTAAGGCGCGGCAGCGGTTAGCGGGACAGAAGCGAGAGTTGCGGCTGCGCTCGCGTGCAGGAAATTTCGTCTGGAAGGTGCCATGTATTACCTCTTTTCGGACGAATGACCAACTGCAAAATCGACTACGTTGAGATTGAGCGGGAACTCGCGTTCCGTTTCAGTTGCAGTAGCAAATAGCCCTTTGCTCCAGTCTCCTTCCACTCCTGTTGCTGCGGCAAATTCCGGGGCAGAAACCTGCCCGGCGACGGCAAAGTGATCGATGACGTACGGAATTCCGTTTGAGCCAAGCACGGAAGCGCTCTGCATTAAGTGAAAGTGGAGGTGGGGAGCCGACGTATTTCCGGTGTTTCCCACTTTGCCGAGAACCTGATTTCGTTTCACTTTGTCTCCTAACTTCACCGAGAGTGATCCTTTTTGCATATGTGCGTAGAAAGCGAACACGCCATTTCCCAGATCGAGGACGACGTGATTTCCATCCACATTTTCGATAGTGATCGTTTTACGATCGGGCAGGGATCCGGGAGTCTGGTCCCGGAGTTCGTCAAGTTCGCCGACAACTACCCCGTCAGCGACAGCCAGTACGTCGGCGCCGTAACACGGATAATTATGCACGTCTGAAGCGTCGCCATGCACCAGGCGACCGTTCTTATCGAGCCTCATCCAGTCGATAGCGAAGCGCTGGGCGTAGTAAATCCCGCCATTCACTGCAAGGCCGGCCGATCGATGAACTCCGTCCGGGCCGCAACATCCATTGAGCGCCACCCAACCGTCGCCCGCGAGGGGTGGGCTTATTTCCGGCATTTGGTGCGCGATGGCGATAGGCGCAGCCGTATAGCTCAGCGGAACCGGTGTGACGGGCTGGCGACCCGGGGCCGGAGCGGCCGTCACACTTACGATGGTGCGTCAAAAGGCTGGGCGAAGTGGCAGCGCGGTCGAGGGCGAAATCGACCAGAAAGATCCGCGAGCCATTGTATTCGACTGTGGCGTTCTCCGCGGGCGCACTATCCATGCGACGCAGACGGGACAGCAAATTCTGCGCCTCGTAGGACGCTAGAATTATCGACGGGTTGGCGCCGTCAATAACATCGACGCGCTTAAGAGTCGCGGGCGTTGGATTCGTGTTTGTGAATACGAGTTCGTACACAAGGTGCAAGCGGTGATCGGTTCCCGGAAACGGCCGGACTTCAGGGGTAAGCGTCGAGGCGACAAGCGCGGTGAACTGATCAGGATCGGCGACGGCGCGATCGGCAAGCAGAGTTAAACAGCAGAGGGTAAGTAGGCAATGGCGATTGCGCACACTGACGCTGATTATATGCAATGCTAGCGCTAACTCAAAGAGCGAAAAGTTTGTCGGGTTCTAGGCGGTCCCTCGCCCAAATACAAGAAACGGAGCCCAATAGAACGAGTTAGCATTTCGTGATCGTTCTTCAAGCATGGCGCGTTGTAGCGCGTCGGCAAACACGGCGGTATTGCCCAGATGTTGGTACAACGTTTGAATCAAACTGCTCGTGCTCACATCGCTCACATTCCACAAGCTCTGAACTAGTACCGACGTGCCGCCCGCAAGAAAGGCTCGGGGCAAGCCGTTGGCGTCGTTTCCCGGGCCAATCTCCTGTACTCCGGTCTCGCAGGCACTCAGAATCACGGTGGCGGGCGTGCGCTCCAGTAAAAGAATGTCCCGCACCGTCAGAACCTTTCCTTCGGCGAGACGCAGGCCCGAATCCAGAGGATCTGCGCTGTCGAAAAAAGCGTGCGTCGCTATATGCGCAGCCGAAGCATGCGCCAGGCGCGCTCGCACTGCCTCCAGAGTCGCTTCCGCTCCGATCAGCGGGGTCACACCGAACCGGGCAGCAACTGCTGTCGCCTCGGTCTCCGCGCCCGGCAGATCGCCTGTAGCGTTCCCCACAACCAATATCTCTTCTTCCCTTTCTGCTCTTTGCACTGGATGCGACATCAAGATGGCGATACTGGGGGCGTAAGCGGTCGCATACTGTTCGATCAAGGGCGTTCCCGCAAGCGGGATTGCGTGTAATGGGAGCCGGTAAAGATCCCGATCGGGCACCAGGTACAGCAGGTCCGATCCTTTTAGATCGGCGGAAATTGCCTCGACCAGCGGTGCCGCCATTGCAAGCCACTGTTCGGGCGCGTCACTGGCGGGGCGTTTACGGACCTCTGCCGAGTGCCGTTCGACCACATCACGGATGTCCTTCGGTTGGAATGAAATTTCGCGGACAACCGGCTCCGAAAAACCCTTGCGGGCGACAAACGCCAGCAATCGATCCGGTAACGAGCAATACTCGACAATCGCAACCTCCCGGCTCTGTTCGCCAAGCCAATGCTGGATAGCATCCCAAAGGGGCGGTTCCATCCCGCTGCGATTCCGGCGCACTTCGGCGCGAGCGGCATCGCGATACCACCGGTACTTTTCGGCAACGCGAACCATTTGCGAACGAAGATCTCCCTGCGGCGTGAGCTCAACCATCTTCTTGTACTTACGCAGCCGCTCTGCACTCCCCGACTGCAGCATTCGAAGCTCGACCGGCATATTGGCCGAATCGAGAACCTCCGCAGCGGCTATTTCTTCTCCCAAGGCTCGCGAACGGGCATGCTCGGCATGTTCAAGCGCGCTCGCCGGAGATGGCGGAGTTTTTCGCAGAGCGGCATCCACGAGTTTCTCGGCTACATCCGCGAGATTAACGGTGTACGCCCGCCGCGATTCAGGCGTCAGCGTTGTCCCATACAACAAGTCAGCCGCTTCCTTGGCCTGCAAGAACACGTCATACGCTTGGGCGTAATCGCCATGCTCGGCTAGCAAGGCGCCCAGATTCATGGCGACTGCCATGCATAGGGTGGCGTTGAAGCGCGGCGGCGAGAGCCTCAGCGCTTCCGATCCAGCTTCGATCGCCCGCGTTCGGTTCTCGGCAGGATCGCCGGCCGTCCTCTTGCGGTACGCAAGAGAGAGACTGTTGAGCGCAGTAACCAGATCGCGCGTCTGAAAAGCCTCGGCAATACCCGCCGCTGCTGGGGCTTCAGATCGCAGCGCCTTAGCCTGCTCGAGAACTTCGATTGCCTTTTCTATGTCAGTCGCCTTTTGCCTCTCCAACAGCATGGTGCCTAGATTCATCAACGCGCCCGCCCGCATTGCGACATCCGGACTCTCCGCCAGGGCGTCCACCGCCGCCTGTTCGTATCGGACTGCCAGGTCAAGATTGTTCGCGCGATTGCCGCCGGTACGCGCAAAATAGATAGCACTAAGCTCTATGTAAGTAGGGGCGGGAGAGCCGAATCCGGGATTCGCTTCAAAGACGCTGACGGCTTGCTGAAAAGCGTCAATTGCGGCCCGCGCATTTCCAGCGCGATCTTCGGCTAGAGTGCCGACATAAGCCATGCCGAGGTTGTGCTGCGTTCGCGCGTACTCTTTGGGATACATCTCGCGCGTGAAAACTCCAAGCGCTTCATTCAGCAGCCTGATCGCAACGTCGAGGTTGTCCGCCTTATCACCCTTCAGACGCCGTTGATAGATGCCGGCTAAATCGCGCGTGATGTGTGCCCACAGTTCGCGGTTTTTAGATTCGGTCAGAGCGGCTCGTGCGAGGCCGACGGCACCGAGCGCGTTCTCAAGGTTCGCGCCACGCTGACCGCTCTCACAATCCCGCCAAAGCGCGCCGAGTTGGGCCTGCGTCCTCGCGTAAGCTTCCGGATCCTTTTCGCGGTCGATCGACTTCGCGATCTGCCGGTAAAAACGGATTTCGGGCGGGTCCTCCGTTCCGTCCAACCAGGAAAGGTTTCGCTGAACCGCCTCCCACTGCTGTGGGAAACGCTCGCGATGGTAAACGCGCAGTGTTGCTTCGAACGCGATCCTGGCTTTCGAGACCGATTCGCCATCTCCAGGCAGCGCGCTTTGCATGATTGCCGCAGCGAGTCCCAACTGAGTGGAAGCCCAGGCATGGGGATTCTTCTGTTCGTCGTAGACCAGCAGAGCGGAAGCAAACGCATCGCGCGCCTGTGCGGCATTGTCCCGCTGCTCGCCTACTGGAGATTGTTGAAGGCAGACCGCGAGATCGTACTCCATGGCCGCCCAAAGATTCGGGTTCTCTTCACGTTTCAAACGGCTTAGAGCATCTTGCAGAATCGCAATTCTGCCCGGCAGATCCGCCGGTGCGGGATCTTGAATTTTCAACTGCTCGAGTGCCGCAGCGAAGCGCACATCCGGGGTTCCAAGCGGAACCGCTGAAATCTCAGCTTCAGGCATAGCTATCCTCCGCAAATACAACACAGAAAGCGCGACTTACGCGCAAGGTTCTGCGTTGAGCGTCCCATGCTAGGTGATTCCGAATTTTTTCTGCATGTCCTCCAGTGTGATGCCTTTTGTTTCGGGAAAGGTGAAGAGTACGACGAAGAATTGCACCACCATCATCGCCGAGAAAAAGATGAACGGAGCGCCTTTCGAGTGGTTGGCGATGACCGGGAATGTCCACGAGATGATGGCGTTCATGAACCAATGAGTGAAGCTGCCGAGGCTTTGGCCTTTCGCACGGACGCGAGTGGGAAAAACTTCGCTGATGAAGACCCAGATAACGGCACCTTGCGAGAAGGAGAAGAACGCGATGAATCCGACCAGAAACCACACAAGAAGTTCGCCGTGAGTGTTACTGAGAAACACGGCCGCGACGCTGCCGAGGCAGATGGCGCAACCGACAGAACCAATCAGCAAGAGTGTCCTGCGGCCGACGCGATCGATGATGGACATGGCGATCATGGTGGCCGCCAAATTGGTGAAGCCGATCAACACGGCCTGGAGATCGCCGGAGACCTTGCTGAAACCGGCCCGCGCAAAGATGTCGTTCAGGTAATACAGAATGGCGTTGATACCGGAGAGCTGGTTAAATGCGCCGACCGCGATCGCGAGATAGACAGGATAGCGGTATTTCCATTGAAACAGCGGCTCCTGGCTGTGACCGTGTTCCGCGTCGATGGAGCGAACGATATCCTGCAGTTCCCCTTCGGCGTTTTCTTCACCGATGGCGACCAGGACAGAGCGGGCTTCGTCGATGCGGGACTTCTGGGCAAGCCAACGCGGGCTGCGCGGAATGCCGAAGAGCATCAGAAAGAAGAAGAGAGCCGGAAGGCCGGCTACACCGAGCATCCAACGCCATTCGCTCAAGCCGAAACCTGCACGGCCGATGAGGTAGTTAGAGAAATAAGCGACCAGGATACCGGCAACAACATTGAATTGGAAGAAGCCGACGAGACGTCCGCGAAGTTTGGCCGGGGCGATTTCAGCGATATACATGGGCCCGAGAACGGATGAACCGCCAATGGCGAGTCCGCCGATAAAACGAAAGAACACGAGAGAGTACCAGTCCCAGGCAAAGGCGCAGCCAAGGGCCGAGAGCAGGTAAAGGATAGCCATGCCGCGGAGACTGTCGCGCCTGCCATAGCGGTCGCCGGGGATGCCGGCGATTAGTGAGCCGATCACCGTGCCGACCAATGCAATCGCAACCGTGAGGCCGAGCGAACTCGGCGTCAGCGAGAAGGCAGTGGTCAGGCTGGCGGTGGTGCCGGCGATAACCGCAGTATCGAAGCCAAATAGGAGACCGCCCAGCGCCGCGACGATGGTGCTTTTGATGAGTGCCCCGGTTAATCTCATGCGCGCCGTCCGGAAGCGGTAACACGGGAAGAGGCCTGTTCGGCCAATACGAGCGCGCCCAGGATACCCGCTTGACTGCCCAGTTGAGGCGGCTGGATAAATCGATCCAAATGTTCGAGCAGTTCCGAGTGTTGCACGTAGCCGTTCAGCAGTTGCCCGAACTCACTTCGCAGCAGAGCGAAGAGGTGGGACTGCTGCATGACACCGCCCCCAAGGAGAATGCGTTGAGGAGACAAAGTGACGGTGAGATTGACGAGACCGTAAGCGAGGTAGCGAGCTTCGAGCGCCCAGGCGGGATGCTCGGGGGGCAAAGTGGTAGCGATTGCACCCCAGCGAGCCTGTAGTGCGGGCCCGGCGGCCAAGCCTTCCAGACAGTCGCCATGGTAGGGGCAGGAGCCAGGAAAAGGATCGTTTACCAAATCGTGCGGGATGCGGAGGTGGCCCATTTCCGGATGAACCAAGCCATGCGCAACACGTCCTCCGACCAACGCTCCGCCACCGATTCCGGTGCCGACGGTGATGTATATCGCATCAGAGAGACCTCTGGCCGCGCCCCAGCGCGCCTCGCCCAGGATGGCGCCGTTGACGTCCGTATCGAAGCGGACCGGGACATCCAGCGCATTACGGATCGTACCAACCAGGTCGAAGTTGGCCCAACCTGGTTTCGGCGTCGAAGTAATGTGACCGTAGTTAGGCGACTCCTCGTGAAGATCGACTGGACCAAACGAACCGATGCCTAAACCGTCAATGGTGACGTTTGCATCCTTGAAGAAGCCGATCACGCTTTCGAGAGTTATATCGGGAGAGGAAGTCGGAAACTGAGCCGTTCGAAGATCATGAGGACCCGAGCCGATTCCGCATATAAATTTGGTGCCGCCCGCTTCTATGCCAGCAAACATGCTCTTGAGTATATGCAAGATGCTCAAAAATGAGCGCGGAGTTCAACAATCGAAGCCGGCTACGCAGCCATTGGAGAACAGTCTCCGGGCTGTTCGTCATCTTCGGACAGGAGAAGGTCGCGGATGGAATGATGATTCGAAGGAACGAAGCCAGTCTCAGGTGTATCGAGCCAGACGAACTCGCCATCCGGTGCATCGGAATCGACAATTTCTTCATGAACGAAGCCAGCTTCTTCTTGAACTGAGCCTGATTCGGGCGACTCGGTTTGGTGACGTTCTTGATTTTGAGGAACGAAGCCACGGGCCTTTTGCAGTTTGCCGAGTGCGGTAAGAGCTTTGTGGAAGCTGCGTTCGGCGGAGGCCATGGAGCGCTGGACGAGAGCGAACAGGCCGTTGTCGCACGAGGCGTCGAGATTGTCGGGTTGCCAGGAACGTGCTTCGAGTTCGCGCATGCGCCGGAGACGCCAGAAGTGTTCGGCCAGTTCGTTGACGAGGATATGTTCGGTTGTATTGAAGGGTTGGTGTTCGGCGACGAGACTGGCGCGGAGCCGGTCGAGTTCGGCGGGGTCTTCGCCAGGGATGATCAACTTCTTGGAATAGAGACCGTGCTTGAAGGAGTTGCGGGAGGAGTTGGCTTTGCCTTCCCGAGTCTTCGGGCCGGTGGAGTGCTGGGAATTGGCGCGGTTGATTTCGGTGCGGGTCGGCGGGACTGACGGATCGGTTACCGGTGCTTCGATGATGAGTGTCGTGTTCGAAGCAGACTGGCGGGCGGCCATGTTTCTGTGTTCGCGCTCGGCGGCGCGGCGTTCGGTGCGGGCTTGACGGGCAGTCATGGATTTCCTGGCCGAAAAATAGCATCGGATTTAAAAGGTGCGGAACTGAGGGCGGTCTAAAACCGATGTAAGCGATTGGAGCCGTTCAAAAAACTATTTTTTTGCAAATTGTGAACGGGTCAGAGTGGAGAGCTGAGGGGCGGTGTAAAGCGTGGTGATGCCTGAGACGCAGGGAAAACAGCGTTTATGGCGAGTAGCCGTCCTGCTGCATAATCTTTTCGTCGTCTAGGAAGTCTGGCGAGTTGAGCCGTGACTGGACTTCAACAGGCAGAAATCATATTCTACGCAGATGCACAATTTGCGTTGTCAACCGCCAAGTGCTGATTTGCGCGAATTTGTGCGGACGTATGCACAACGCGAAATGGTCGACTTGCCTGGAACGATCACCACGCCGGTACCCGCCAGGCTGGAACAGACTCTCGAGTTTCAGTTTGCAGAAAGCTTCGAGGTGGTTACCGGCAGTGGACGCCGCGAGTTCGCACATCCCGTTACGCTGGTTGGTCCTCATACGGAGGGCGCGATAGCTATTCTTAAAAACAGAGTTATTTCGTTTGGAATCTTCTTCCAGCCTGTTGGACTTTCAAGGTTATTTCGCATACCGCCTTCCGAGATCTCAAACCGGGCGTTCGATGCATGCGATGTTTTGCCTCGGGGTGTCCGGCAATTGCTCGATCAGCTTGCCGAATGCAAAACCTTCCCTACTCGGGTGGAGGTTGTGGAACGTTTTCTGCGGGGGCTTGCTAGCCGAAGATCCGTCCTCCGCGAGGATCTCGGGCGCAGTGCTGCCTCCTACATCTTTAAAGCAAACGGAGCAGTGCGCATGATCGACGTAGCAACCTGCTATGGGATCAGCGTTCGACACTTAGAACGCCGTGTCAGGGATGCAGTGGGCATTGCACCGAAAACCTATGCCCGCGTTGCGCGCTTCCAAACGGCTCTCGATGCGAAACTGCTGACGCCCGCCCGTTCTTGGATTTCTATTGCGCACGATCTTGGATATCACGACCAGATGCATCTGGTCCATGACTTTCACAGGTTGGCTGGTGCGGCCCCAGCGGAGATCCTGGCACGTATTGCTGATATGCGCCCACCCGCCATGCAAAACTTTTCCCAGTTTTGATGTCGGTTTTTTACTAGGCGCTCCCCGTACATCACGACTAGACTGCGGTCTATATGCCGATCACACGCAGCCTCCTCATAGCCTTGCTTCCGATAACAGCGGTCTACGCCAGCGCCATAGACCAGGTGATCCTATCGCCAAGCGGAGCCAATATGAATTTCACAATTACGGGAACTTACCTTCCCAACACAATGACGACGCCGTTTAGTGCCCCGAACACTCCTTATGTGCTGACCTTTACCCTTCCTACTACACCGGATTCGGTCATACCGAAAAGCTCTGACGTTTGGGGACTGAATGCGGCAGTCACTTTGAACGGCACCAACTTTCCGAACAGCCAGGCTGTTTTCTTTGATGCAGCCGCGGATGGCGGCTTCGACGTATGCCTGAATCAGATTTGCACGCCGCACCCAAACTCTCCAGAGATTTTTTGGGACATATTTACGAAGCCGGAGCTGCTTTATTCCGGCACGCTCTCAAATCCGACTCTGATGGCGGGCGCGTACTCAGTCGGAGTTGGAAGTTCCTATACCCTGACTCCAGAGCCGTCATCCCTTGTGCCTGTCGGAATCGCCGCGATGGGATTATGTGCGTTACGGCGACGAAAGATCTGGGGAAGCAGTCGGGCCCGAACGATACCGGCTTCTAAACGCTGACACGATCTTCACATCGAAAGCGCGTGCCACTCACGAACTTCGCACGGGCGTTCGAATTATCAGAGACAAAGGGAACAACCATGAAACATGCAACAGCACTTCACATCCTGACGACTGCGGCGCTACTAGCTGTTATTGTGCCGGCGACGCCAGCACAGGCCGGCTCGATCGCCATAACCTACAACCTGACGGGGGTCGGGACCGTTCAGAGTTCCACAGCTACGACTCTGACGCTTGTTGCGCAAGCTAGCGGCTCGGTTCTCTCAGGCAATGCTAATCTCAATGCTGCCTGGAACCCTGTTGCGTACTCTGACGTAAGCGTGCTGGATTTAACGACCTCACTGCTTAACGGAAACTTCACCCTGTCATTCGCCAACGGTGACGTTCTATTCGGGAAAGTCTTTGAAGATGATTCGGCAATCGACGCAAGCCCAAGCCAGACAGGTCCCTTTCCTCAGACTTTGACCTTCACCGGGGGAACGGGAGAGTTCGCCGGTGCTGCAGGATCAGTCTCAGGCCTTGGCTTCTTGGGAACTACTAACTTCACTGTCTCGGGAAGTGGAGTTGTCGATGCTCCCGCAATCCCGGAGCCTGCCTCCTTGGCGCTCGTTCTCGGAGGTTTGGCTTTCCTGATCGTTCGGTCGCGGCACACGAGGCTAAGGCTAAAGAGTGCGGATGAATCGCCGCGACAGTGATTGCAACTGGGGTTCTGTCCTTCCAAGTGGGAAGTGAGTACAAAAGCTACAGGCGTTTCGCCCTGCGCAGTGAAGCCAGCTCTTAAAGGCTTGCCTGTTGACGTGCAGGTGGCCGTGTCGGGTTACGCCAGATATGCTGAATCGGGTATGAGCGGCAAACTCAGCTTAGATGAGAAGTTCGGTCTGTTCAGCGAGCACTGGCGGCCGAAGGTGATCGCGGCACTCAACGGGCAAGAGGTGAAGCTCGTGAAGGTTCAGGGCGTATTTCCGTGGCATCGGCATGAGCGGGAAGACGAACTGTTTCTGGTATGGCGCGGCAAATTTCGTGTCGAGTTTCGGGACAGAGTTGTGGAGCTCGGTGAGGGAGAAGCGCTGGTTGTCGAGCATGGGGTAGAGCATCGGACGGCGGCCGACGAGGAAGCTCAGGTTATTATTTTTGAGCCGGCGGCGACGAAGAACACGGGCGATGTTGAAGATGATACGTTTACGGCGCCAAACGATATTGCCGTCTAACTATTTCAGATCCTGACGGTACTGCCATTCTTTGGCGGCGCGTTCGTGTATGAGCGAAAGATCGTCGTTCAAGAGAAAGCCAGCCGAGACGAGTTTGCCCGCGGCGCTGTCAATGCGAGCTAGGTAATCGGTTTCGGTGGCGTACCGTTCGGGGATGGATGATCGCGGGTCACTATCGGCCGCTTGTTGCTGTTGCGAGCGCGCAAAGCGAATCCAGGAACCGAGGAATGGGAGCAGTTCCGTCGGGGCGCCAATGGCGGGACTTCGCAGATTCCATCCGGTGTAGGAGGCGAGCGGCACGGCGATCTCAGGCATGCGAATGCCGCCAAGTTCGTTTCCGTCTCCATCGACTTGCGGGACCAGGGCAGGGAAGGGCGCGCCTACCTTCGGAGGCTCGACTGTGAAATCGAGGCGGTACGCTGTGCGGTCGTGCTGGGGGATGTTCACGCCCGGTATGCGAGGAAAGCGCAGTCCGGAGACGTTCGTGAGTTCGTTCTTGGCGATTTTCGGATATTGCGAGTCGGGCGGCGCCGTCCCGTCGACGAGCCAATGCTGCATGGCGAGCAGGAGCGCCCGCAGGCCGTATCGATAGTCGTTGGTGTTGGCGAGATTCTGGGCTGGCGCAGGATGCGGAGGGATGGAGCCCACTGTGTGTTGCGAACCAGCGAAGAAGTAGATGCGGGTGTGGGCGGAGCTTGGTTGGTCGGCCTTGCCGTCGGATGTGGTGTGAATCAACGAGGCGCAGCGGCCCCAATACTCGTAAGAGCCGTTGGTTAGGAAGAGTTTAGGGACGACGTTAGCGCGATGCGATTTAGCGAGCAGGTTTTCTTCATCGAAGGGCGGCATGTCGACCGGGTAGAAGACGTTTGTGAACTCGTGACCGTCGCGTGAGGGCTGGGCAAAGCGCTGGTTAAAGCTGCCGCGGCCGGCCCCCGCAACGTGAGCCCAAACGCCATCGAAGACCTGGCGGTGGTGCTCGTCCTCATTGAAACCGTCGTAGAGATATTCGCGCAGAAATCGTCCGCTTTGCGAAACGCCGAAGCCGATCGCGCGGCTGACAGGGCGATTTTCGGTATCGAGAGGAGTCTTGGGCCCGCCGTACTTGAGGAAAGAGACGAAATCGCGTACGGCTGCCGGGCCTAAGCCCGCCACGGTTGGATTACTGGTTTGGTAGACAACCTCATAGATGCGGCCGGGCGCGAAGCCTCCATCGAGCGAGACATGAGAGCTGTCGACGAACTTCCATTGACTGTGCGGGATGAGGGCTCGTTCACCGAGGACTGTGTCACGCACGAAGAGCTTGTTTTTAGGCGAGGCAGCCTCGAGAACCGGATAGCCGATCTGTCCTTTGTCGCCCAATGAGATGACGTCTTCGCGGCGGTCGCCGGTCCATTCGGAGCGCACGGTGCCGGTGATCGGCTTGCCATTCTGTGTGGCAACGGGCAAGTAAGCGCGCAGAAGTTCGGGCTTTGGAGGCACATCGAACTCCCAGCCGACCCAGACAAGGGTGAAGCCTTGTTGCAGGAGAAAGCCGTCGCCCAAGGTTGCGGGGTTGTGAACGTCCATGGGTGTTTGCGCGAAATTGAATTCATAGGTGAGCGCCTTGCCGCCGCGATTCGAGATTTCGACAAGTGCGGTTTGGTTGCCTTTGCCCGGGTCTTTTGGGCGGAGGAGATAGAGGTCGGCCGCGAACTCGACCAAACCGTTTGCGTTTTTCGGCGCGAGATCGACGTCGGCGATGATGCGATTGGGCGTGAGCTTCGGGTCGATGGCGAAGTGGATTTTTGCGCGGACGTATTCGTAGACCCCGAATCGGCCAAAGGGTGCGCCAGCTGCCACGTCGCCCCGTTCGATCATGTCCAGACTTGTTACTGCGCAACTTGCAGCGAGAGGCACTGTCGCGCTAAGTAGGGCGAGTTTGATGAGGCTGGAGCAAAGGCGCATGCTCAAGTGTAGGATGAGGTCTGAATCCCTAGGAGCTTAATGAAAAACGCGGATTGTTGGTTAGCCGCTGACGCGGACTCAATAAACTTATGAGCCGCGTTTTTCTGTAAACCGGAGTTGGTCAACAAACTCCTAGATGCAATGAGATGAGAGTTCTGATGGTTCACACCCGGTATCGTCAACCGGGTGGTGAAGACTTTGTTGCCCAAGCCGAGAGCGACATGCTGCGCGAAGCAGGCGTTGAGGTCAGAGCGCTCAACTTCACGAATGATATTTCCCCGCAGAGCGGCCGCTTGGAGGAATTGAAACTGCTGGTTGAATCATCGTGGTCGGCGAGCAGCGCACGTCGAGTACGGGAGCAGATCTCAGAGTTTCGGCCCGATGTTCTGCATGTACATAATTTTTGGATGCAGGCATCGCCCTCGGTACATCACCAGGCGAGTGCGATGGGTGTTGGGACGGTGCAGACGCTGCACAATTTTCGTTTGCTCTGCACCAATGCACAGCTGTTACGCAACGGGAGGGTTTGTGAGGATTGCGTGGGCAAGATTCCGTGGCGAGGCGTGATACGGCGGTGTTATCGGAATTCATTTGTTGCCTCAGGCGCGGTGGGAGCAATGATCGCAACGAACCGTATACGCGGCACATGGGACAACGATGTGGATGCATTCATCGCTTTAACTTCGCACGCGAGGGAGAAGTTCATTGCCGGCGGGCTTCCGGCAGATCGCATCTTTGTAAAGCCCAATTTTGGGCCGCCTCTATCGTGTGAAAGCAGCCGGCCTTCGTCTTCGAATCACTTTTTGTTTCTGGGTAGATTATCCGCCGAGAAGGGCGTCGGCATTCTGCTCCAAGCATGGAAACTCGCGGGACTTCGAGGGTTCAGACTGCGCATTGTAGGTGACGGTCCGGAGAGGGATGCGCTTCAGAAGCAAGCCGCGGCGCTCGATTTAGGGGGCGAGCAAGTGGAGTTCACAGGTTTCGTCGAGCGCTATCGGATGGGAGAGCAGATAGCGGGAAGCCGATGTTTGATTCTGCCTTCGATCTGGTATGAGGGGTTCCCAGTGACGATTCTGGAGGCGGCCTCGATGGGCAGGCCGTGTATCGTGTCGGCGATAGGGGCGCTGCCACAGTTAGTTGGCGAGGGAGCTACGGGATTGACGTTTCCCGCGGGCGATGCTAGCGCGTTAGCGAAGGTGATAAGAGGAATGGCTGAGGACGACGACTTGACCGATCGACTCGGGGCGGCGGCGCGAGAAAGCTATATGCAGCTCTACACGCCCGCACAGAATTTGCCGGCACTGCTGGACATCTACCGGTTTGCGATCGAGCGCAAACGCGCTAGAAAAAAGAGGAACGCCGGGGACGTTCCTCTTTCCTGACCTACTTCAGAATACTGTTGCTTGTATAGAAGGTGAGACCCGGTAGAACTTGGGTGTGATCCTTCGAGACACCTTGCAGCTCGCTCGGAGCGATGCCGAGTGTCTGCAGGATGGTGGGAGCAACTTGAGCGGTTTGGACGAAAGCGGGGACGGTGTTAGGTGTAAGACCCGGGTTCGACAGCAACATGACTACGTTGGTATCGTCGTGAGCGAAGCCGCCGTGCTCGGCCACTTTCTTTTTGCCGCCGGTGTAGATGACGCCTACGTTGGGCGCAACAGCGATGTCCGGAGTACGCGGGTCGATACGGGGATTGTCGAAAAGGAGATTCATGGATGGTCCGGCAAAGATCTCGCCGCCGCCGAATTTCGATTCGTTCGCTTCGAGGGTTGCAACCGATTGATCGGTCGTGTTCTGATCGGCAAGCCAGATCAGTGAGACGTCGTCTTCGCTAGCAGCCGCGACTGCGTTGCCAAGGAGCGATGCGGGCGATGTGAGCGTTGGATCGTCGGCGGGAATGCGGAGCACGCGTTTTGGATCGATGGGAGATTGTCCGTGCTTGGCAGTGATGATGATGAGAGTCGATTCGTAGAGGCCTTGCTCTTTCAGATTAAGGACGAATTTTCCGATGGAGGAATCGGCGAATGCGATTTCGCTGAGCAGTGAGGGGCTGGGCGTGCCGAGGGCGTCAGTGTAGCCTCCGGTGACACCGTTCTCGACGAGCTTCTCGCCAACACTTACTACCTGGAAGTTCATGCCGAACAAAGTTGGGACGGGAGCGGGCGCGCCAGCGTGATTTTTGCCGCGAATTTCATTGAGAATCACATCGACTTTGATCTGGTCGTAGCACTTGATGTTTTCGAAGCTGTTGGTCCAGGCAGTCAGATCGGCATTTGGATCGCGAATGGAGGCGCAACCGGCGACGTTGGGTAAGGGAGTTACGACAGAGTTGATTTCCGGGGAATAGAAGTCGTCGACGCCTGCGCCGCTCGGGCCGTTGTAGAAATCATAGGCCGGATGCTTGTCGGACCAGGCAGTATAGCCGCCATGAGCTTTGACAACTTCGAAAATGGTGTTTACACGGATGAAGTCATGCGGGTAAATGGCTTTGCAACCGTTGTTTGGATCGCGGGGCAAGTAGTTGGGATCGATGCCGCCGCCACCGTCGATTTTCGTGTAGTCCTTATCGATCTCTTCATCGAAGCCCACGGGTGTTCCGACGACTGAGGGACAAAGATTGGCGTCCTCCGGGAATGCCGTAGGGAGTTGTTTTTGCGGGCGGTGAAAGCGCGCGATCGTAGCTGACGTCGTAGTACATGCCGATGGTGGCGGGAAGTCCACCGGTCGCTAGAGCTCCTGAGCCGGGGAAAGAGTCGGAGGGTTTAGAGGTAGAAGCATGCGGATAAAAGACGCCTTTGCTACCGAGCGCCGCAAGGTTTGGGCAATAGGGAGCGCCTCCTTGAATGGTTGAAAGGCCATTCGTACAGTTCTGAAAATCGAGAGCATGCATTCCGTCGATGCTGATGAGCAAGACGTGCTTGATGTTTGTGCTGTTAACGGAGGGAGATTCTTGCGCTGCAGACAAGAAAGCTCCTGCCGATAATAGACCGAGCGCCAACTTGGCCGGTCGGGTCGAGGATTTCATAGTGGCTCCTGAGTGGATTAACCGTGATGCACTTATGTAGTTAGCACTCGGGAGTTAACAATAGATGACAAAACGAGAGAGTTAGGTCTGTGCGGCCTGCTATGGGTGTTGCGCGGCGGTGGCGTATTTCTTCCAAATTGCGTTGTCGGAGAGCATTTGAATGAAGATGCCGCCGACGACGGACCGGGCCTGGAAACCAACCTGTTTCGCTGTCTTGGTGTCGTACCAATCGGTCAAGGGAACGCGGCTTGCTGAATCGTTTGCAAACTGGTAAGCGGGAACCGAGAAAATGCTTTGGAATTCGCTCTCAGAGTTGCTTAATGAGGCTGTCCAGGCAAGCCAGTCGAGTTTGGTGTAATCGGCGCGGTTGTCGAGCGGAATTCCGTACTTATTGGCGTGCGTCTTATAGAACGCCAGTTCCTTTGAGATCACTTCTTTGGGAAAGATGTTCAGATCCAAAAGGCGATCCCAGACGAGGTTATATTTTTGACTCCAGGTGCCCTGGCGGTCGAAGGCGAGCCGGAAATGGTCGCCATCGTTGGCCATCTGAATCCATTTCGAGGCGAAGTCATGAGCCATGGACAGGTACTGCTTCGAGACATCGTTCTGGCCGAGCTGGCCTGCCAACTTGCCGTAAGCCGCAAGGGCCAAGATTGCTTTGACCGAGAGATTCGCGTTGTGGGCGAGATGTCCGGCGAAGTCATCGGTGCAAAGTTGATTTTCGGGATCAAGGCCTTTCTCTTTGAGATAATTCGCCCATTTAGTGAGAGTCGGCCAGTAGGTCTTCGCGAAGTCGGCATTGCCTTCCACTTGAGCGATTCCACCGATCATGAGGAGCATGTTGCCGCTTTCTTCGACGGGCATCTGGTCGCGTTCGGAGGCTTCACCGGCGCCGTACTGCTGGCCGTTGGCAAGCGGGTAACGGCCGAGATCGTGGGGCGCAAAGGGAAAGCGCCAACGGGGAAGGTTTGAGTAATCGAGGATCGGTTTCAACTGGGCTTTCAGAAGCGTTGTGCTGAACAGCAAGAAGAACGGAGAGCTGGGGTAGGTGACGTCGACCGTGTCGATGGATCCGTTACTGAAGTTTTCTTTGGAGAAGAAGAGAGGCGTCCCATCTATATCGGCTGTGAGCTTGTGGGCGGCTAGAGTCTGGCGGTAAGCCAGGGCACCGAGACGAGCGTAATCTTCGCCGCCGGCTTTCCGCAGGTCGGCCATGAGCTCGGTATCGAAAGACTTGGCCTTCTGCTCGAGAGATGAATAGTCGGCCAGCGCAGCGCGAATGAGTTCGGCGGTATCCATTTTGTCTCTGCGCCAGTAAGGCCGGAGGCGTCTTTCGAAATAAGCGATGGAATAGAGGTCGTCGTAAGCAAGAAGAAGGCGGTGGGAAACAGGCGTGCCCGAGACGGAGCCGAAGTCGAAGGAATCGGCCAGAACGGGAAGCTCCTGAGCGTAGGGGCGGTCCTGCTGAAGATTGTCGGCGTCGGGAACGCGTCCATTCCTGGCGAAAGATTCGATCGCCTCGGGCCTGACTGTCGCCGATTGTAGCGTTCCGGGATCGGGGGGAGCGATGACGTAGAGGTATCCCCAATCGATGCGGAGATTATCGCCCGATTTTTGCAGGATCGGCTGCTGCTCGGAACCCATGCGCAGCACCTGCAGTTCTCCGATGTGATAGCGAGACCAAGCGACCGGCTCGTACATGTTGTCGACGGTGATGTTTGCCGCAGCGTCGAAGTACGTCTCTACCCGATGCGTGCCGCCATCGGTGGATTGGATGCTCCAAGTCAAATAGGTCACGGGCCGGGACAATACGTCCAAATCGCTTGGAAGGGCAGGCGTGAAAAAGGTCAAGGTAACCCGGATATTGGCGCCGTCAAACTGGTACACGGTGTGGGTGGGCAACACGTCGAGGTGAGTTTGAGCTAGTGCCGGCAGCTGGCGAGGCTCGGCCCCAATCAGTCGATAGACTTTATCGTCAACTCGAACGAGGCTACAGAGCGATTGCACGGCGCCGGTCCAGTGCTTGGTCGGCTGATCCGTCAGCCGGTCAGACATGGACCAGATGCTGAAGTAGGGATCGTGCGTCACGAGGGGGACTGCCGGCGGCCGGAGATCCGCGCCCAGGGCAAGCTGGGCAGCAGCCAGGAATATCAGAGACCATGGGGCAATGCGTTTAGAGAGCCTGGTATTCATAATGAGCGAATTTGTGCGGTAGCAGCCGTGCATCCGGCTTAAGCTACACAAAGACTATATACGACGGCTGAGCGATTGACTTCACTTTGTGGCAGCGGGCAGTTCGGCCGAGCAGCCAAGCGCGTCGGCAACTGCCGTTTGCAGTTCCACGGATCGAAACGGCTTTGACAAACACGGAGAGAGTGCCGTGCTTTTTTCTCCGAAGGCGGTGGCATTCGCGGTTACGAAGAGAACAGGGACCCAACGCGCGGCCCGGATTTGGCGGGCAGCTTCGATGCCGTCCATGGGTCCGTCCAGGCGGACATCCATCAGCACCAAATCGGGTCTCAACTCCGCAGCCCTGGCGATTGCTTCTTCACCTCGCGATGCGGAGCCGATGACCGTATAACCGAGCCTCTGGAGCCGGGTCTGGAGATCGAGCTGAACAATCGGCTCATCTTCCACGATAAGAATGCGTGCGTTCATGAGTGCAAGACCTATCACTCGCCGCCGACTTGTGGGAATACAACGGTGACACGGGTTCCCGCGGTGCTTTCGAAGTGAACCTCGCCCCGGAGCTGTTTTGCCAGCACGGAGACGAGTTTGAGTCCGAGCGAGCTGGGTTTTTCGAGGCTGAAACTCTGCGGCATACCGATCCCATCGTCGGAGATTTCCAAAACGCAGCGGCCAGCTTCACAGCTCAGCGAAATGCGTATATGGCCGGATTCCTGCTGCTTGAAAGCGTGTTTTAGAGAGTTGGTCAACAGCTCGTTCACGATCAGACCGCAGGGGATCGCCTCTGAAAGCGGTAAGTTGACGCGGGCGGCGATACTCAGGTGGATGCGATTCCGGTCCACACCAAAGAAGGAAAGCAGATAGCTGGCGAGGCGATCGAGATAGGTAGCGAAGTCAATGCTGGCGAGATCGGGCGAGCGGTAGAGCAGCTCGTGTATGTCTCCGATAGAGCGGACACGGTTGCAGGCATCCTCGAACATTTCGCGGACCTGTTCGTTCTGGACAGTATCGGACTGAAGCGAGAGCAAGCTGGTGATTACCTGGAGATTGTTCTTGACGCGATGGTGAATTTCTTTAAGGAGAACCTCCTTTTCGTTGAGAGAAGCTTGCAGCTTTTCACCCGCGGTGCGACGCTCGGTTTCGTCGCGCATGATTTTTGCAAAGCCACGCAGGCGGCCACCGTCGTCCTTCATGACCGTGAGCACTCCGCTGGCCCAGAAGCGCGTGCCATCTTTCCGCAGGTGCCATCTTTCATCGATGGATCGCCCACCCGTCACTGCCTCACGCATCTCCTGTTGCGGTGCACCGGCGGCGATGTCTTCGGGCACAAAGATCAGGGCGCTGGGCTGGCCCCATGCTTCTTCTGCCGTGTAGCCCAGCAGGTGTTCCGCTCCAGAGTTCCAGGTCACAATGCGCCCTTCCGTGTCGAGCTGAAAGAGCGCATAGTCGCGAACGTTGTTTACAAATACCCGGAACCGCTCCTCACTCTGACCTAGCGCGACCTCGGCCTGTTTGCGCTCGGTAATGTCGACACAAGCACCGGCCATGTACTCGGGTTTATCCTCTTCGTCCAGTACCACTTCACCCTGATCGAGGAACCAACGCTCGGAGCCGTCCGGTCGGACGACGCGAAATTCGATATCGAGGTGCACGCCTTCCTGTCTGGTCCGCTCAAAGGCAGCCTCCACCCTGGGCCGGTCCTCAACATGGAGCAGAGAATAGAACCGCTCAATGTCACCCACACACTGCCCCTGGCGAAGCCCGAAGAGTTCGCAAAGATTATCGTCGAAGGTGTCAGTGTTCGTTCGGATATCCCAGTGCCAGGTTCCCATGCGGGCGGCACGGAGAGCGATGCGCAGACGCTCCTTGCTGTTGCGAAGCGCCTCTTGGATCTGTTTTCGCTCGGTGGAATCACGGGTGATTTTGGCGAAACCGGTGAGAACACCGGCCCGATCCCGGATGGCGTTAAGGGTGCCGTCCGCCCAATAGCGCTCGCCATTTTGGCGCACTAACCAGCGTGTGTCGTCCGCGCTCCCGTGCTGACGGGCTCGCTCCATTTCCAGGTTTGGAATATCCTTCTGGCGATCTTCCTCGGTGAACAGCACTGAGAAAGGCCGGCCCAGAATCTGTTCGCTCGCGTAGCCATTGATGCGTTCGGCGCCACTGTTCCAGCTGTTGACGCGCCCTTCGGTGTCGAGAGTGAAGATGGCGTGGTCGGTGATGCCTGCAACCAGAACGCGGAACTGTTCTTCGGCTTCGCGAGTTTCGCCGATTTCGGCATGGTCTTCCCGCGCGCGCGCTTTTTCCTGTTCTCGTTTGAAGAGAGCCAGCTGAATTGCCGCAGTCAACTCAGCGGGTCTGGCAGGTTTGGAGACGAAACCTAAAGGCTCGGTGCTCTGCGCCCGATCTATTAAATGCGACTCCGAATAGGCAGTGAGGTAAATGACGGGAATGCCGAGCGGCTGCAATTCCTGGGCAGCGGAGATGCCGTCCATTGGACCAGAGAGCATGATATCCATAAGGACCAGATCCGGGCGCTTCTGCTTTCCTTTTGCGATGGCCTGCTCGCCAGAGTCAGCCACTCCGATAACCTCGTAACCCTGGGCTGTCAAGCTTTGTCGAAGTTGTTCGGCAACGACGTGCTCATCTTCGACAATTAAGATCCGTTTCGCGGCCACTGACATTCTCCTCGCCTGTCCTTTCGAGCCGGGTAATGTGAACCGGGGCTGCCGGCTGTCAACGGATCGCTAGCCGGTAATTTGCGCTAGATATTCGCCCTGCTTTGAATCAGACGCAGCAGGAGGAAGAAGAGGAACGCGGAGAATAGCAAGCGGAAATGGCAGCGTAGTTATCTCAGTGGTGCGAGCGCAACCAATGTGAGCTCAAAACGCGAGATATCGACGCCAGTGACTAATTGTGACAGCCGGCGAATAGGCGCAATCAAAAATGGCCTCAAAGGCCTTTCAGTCCCCGGTTGTGATGGTGGTTGTGGGTCAATCGAACGAGACATTCGGATCTTGATGCTGTTCTGAATCCGGGACAAAGTGCAACTTGAGTAGCGGATCCTCTAGGATACGAGGGAGAGTGGATGACCGGACTCCATAGCGCAGCGGCCGACGTGATTAAAAGCGGAAAGCGTCGAGGTTTAAGCTAGAAATAAGGCAAATCCGCGGCGATGTCGTTGGTCAAGGTTGATTGGAGGCCGTTCCAGTCGATCCGTTTCCGGTACCGGAACGGTTAGACCGATCCCCATCGCCGGGGTCTGAAACAATACGAGGCTGGTTCAGTCCCATAATCAGGCTGTTATAAGCCCAGAAAGAGGCAAAGTGTCCAAGTTTTTGAAACCCGTTCTTTGCGCTGCGGTGTTGGTGTTACCGATTTCTGTTTATGCGCAGGATCACAAAGGCGACGATCGGCAGGATAAACACGGGTCCAGTTACGCTTATTACGACAGTAAGCACCGTGATTGGCATAAGTGGGATGACCAGGAAAATCAAGCTTATGCTCACTATGCGGAGGAGCACCATCAACAGAACCACGATTTTTCAAGCGCTAGCGAGCGGGAGCAGCAACAGTACTGGAACTGGAAGCACAAGCACCCGGATTCGCACTGATCTAGAGGGATCGATCCGCTAGGGATTCCCGAGGCGGACACGGCGCACGGATTTCACGGCCTTGTTCTCGAAAATCTGTGAGATGAGTGAGTCGGGGACGGGAGCGTCGGTTTCGATGATCGAGATCGCGGTTAGGGGATGGGACGGCGTGCGGGCCATCTCCTCGCGGCCGAGCGCAAAGTTGGCGATGTTCACACCGTTGTTGCCGAGAACGGTGCCGAGATAACCGATTACTCCGGGAACGTCCTCGTTCTTGGCATACAGCAGGTTGCCGTCGAGCGTTGCTTCGCAGGAGATTTCTTCGACTTGAAGCAAGCGCGGCTTGTCGAGAACAATAGCGCCCACAGCCGAGAACGAACCGGCATCCGATTCAAGTTCCATGCGAATCGAGTTCATTTCGCCACTGCCTGGCTGACGCTCTTCCACTACGCGGAAGCCGCGCTCGGTTGCAATCTGCATGGCATTGACAACGTTGGCGCGGTACGCGAGCGAGCGACTGAGGACACCTGCCAGACCGGCGTTGCGCAGAATTTGAGTGTTGTTGTCGGCAAGGCGGCCGGAGTAGACGAGACGAATGGTGTGGGCGTTTCCGTCGGCAATGTGGCTCAGGAACAAGCCGAGGCGTTCGGCGAGTTCGATATAAGGACCGATAGCGCGGTACTGTTCCGGGGTCATGGCCGGCATGTTTACCGCGTTCAGGGCTACGCCGGTTTTAAGGTATTCGATCATCTGCTCGACGATGCGAATGCCGACTATTTCCTGCGCCTCTTCGGTGGATCCCGCGATATGCGGTGTTGCGAGGACGGACTCGTGTTGGAACAGAGGGAGATTGCCGGGAGGCTCGACTTCAAAGACGTCTAGACCGGCGCCCCCGATTTGTCCCTTCACAATAGCTTCTTCGAGAGCGGTGGTGTCGACCAGCTCGCCGCGGGCACAGTTCACGATGCGAACACCGGGTTTCATCTGGGCGAAGGCGGCGGCGCTCAGCATGCGGTCGGTTTCAGGTGTAAGGGCGACGTGCAATGTGATGTAGTCGCTTTGACGATAGATGTCGTTGAGCGACATCAACTCGATGCCGAGGTCGCGAGCGGCTTGGGAGCTGATGTAGGGGTCGTGGCCGACGATGCGCATTTCGAAGGCGCGTGCGCGACGGACGACTTCTCTACCGATGCTGCCAAGACCTATGATGCCAAGAGTCTTACCGCGCAGTTCGTTGCCCAGGAACTTCTTCTTTTCCCACTTGCCGCTCTTGGTTGAGTTGCTGGCTTCGCCGACAGAACGCGCCATGCCCAGCATGAGAGCCAGAGTGTGTTCCGCGACCGAAACCGCGTTGCCGCCCGGGGTGTTCATCACAAGGACGCCGGCGGCTGTCGCTTCGGGGAGGTCAACGTTATCGACACCGACTCCGGCGCGACCGATGACGCGCAGTTTCGGGGCGGCCGCGAGCACGTCTTTGGTCACTTTGACAGCGCTGCGTACGAGAAGAGCGTCAGCATCGGAGAGATGCACGGAGTAGGTTTTCGGGTCGGCTACGACGATGTCCCAGTCGGATTGGGCGCGCAGGAGATCGATAGCGGCCGGTGCGACCGGCTCAGCGACGAGGATTTTCATGGTGCGAGTATTATCTGGTCTCAGCTTAGGGACAGCACCGCTTCGGTAGGAAGAGCGGCGGCTTCGGCATAGACGTTCTGCACAGCGGCAACACCGGAACCGAAACGTACCGGATGGCCATTTGCAGCAAGAATGATTTCGAGTTCTGCTATAACCGCGAAGAGGTCGTGGAAGTCGAAGAAGCCGAGATGGGCAAAGCGAAATATCTGGCCCTTCATGGAGCCTTGGCCGTTGGTGATGATGGCGTTGAAGCGGTTGCGAAATTCTTTGATGATGACACCGGAATCCATGCCCGAAGGAGGACGAACCGAGGTGACGGAGGAGCCGGGAGCGGACGAGAAGAGTTCCAGGCCGAGAGCCTCGACCGCTTCTCGCGTCGCGCGCGCCAAGAACTGCGCGTTTTCAACAAGCTTATCCATGCCAAGGGATTTGATGTACTTCAGAGCTTCGCCGAGCGCAAGAAGCAGAGCGGTGTTCGGAGTCCAGGCAGATTCGCCGTTTTGCGCGTTTTTGCGTTCCTTTTTGAGATCGAAGTAGAAGCGAGGCGCTTTTGACGAGTCGGCAAAGGCCCAGGCTTTCGGACCGATGGCAAGGAATGCAAGACCGGGCGGAATCATGAATGCTTTTTGAGATCCACCGATAACAACATCGAGTCCCCAGCCGTCAATGTCGAGCGGCATCGTGCCGATTCCGGTGATGGCATCCACAACGAAGATCGCATTCGTCTTTTTGACAGCGAGACCCATGCGCTTGACATCATGCTGGGCGCCGGTCGAGGTTTCAGAAGCCTGGACGAACACACCTTTTGTGTTGGGATTCTGCGCGAGTGCCTGTTCTACGGCTTCGGGCGTTACCACGTCGCCATAGGGCGCGGTCAGTACAGTGGCCTTCATGCCCCAGGCCTTCATAATTTCGACCCAGCGCTCGCCGAACTTGCCAGCAGAGCAGACCAGCACTTGATCGCCCGGCGAAAAGAAATTTTGGGTGGCCGCTTCCAGACCGCCAGAGCCGGAAGCAACGAGCACGAGTACATCGTTCGAGGTTCCAAGCACTGTTTTTAGGTCGGACAGCACCTGTTTGTACAGGTTCCGGAAGTCTTCGGTGCGGTGATGGATGTCGGCGCCCATCATGGCGTGAAGGGCGGACGGCAAGAGAGGCGTGGGGCCGGGGGTAAGGAGTCGCTGCTTCTTGATGTGCATTACGGAAAAGCAGTTCAGGCTTGCGAACTCGTTCGAGTGATGCGACTGAACCGGTGGAACTCTCAGGATATCAGAGGGGTGAACACAAGCGTGCCCCCCGGGGTATCTACGGAATAACGTCCCCTGAGCCGGGGAGTTGTCGAGGCAAATATTCTGGCCTGTGCGAGCAACGCCGATGTTGGTCCGAGGGCGACCCTAAACAGGCGACATCGATCTGCAGATTGTGGCGACCATGAAAGCCAATGGTGTTCGCCGCATTTACACTTTCAACACCAGCGACTTTCGCAATTGCGAGGAACTGGCCGTTGTTAAACCGTGAAACGGCTCTCCCTCGGCCGTTTCGGCAATGAGACACTCCTCCTATGACACACAGATGGCGAAGGGAGGCGTGGGGAATCGGCAGGCCAATCGCCCTGCTGCTGTTTACGCTGGTGTTGCGCGCGGACACCCAAGGATATATCGAACAGAAATTCAGCTATCTCACTTTTGAAAGAAACAAGTGGGATCGCACAGCGCAATTGCCTTGTTATATATACTCGGCCAAGCAGGACGGCGCAGTCGTCGAAATCCTGAGGATTGGCGGGAGCAATCTCGTGCCGTTCAAGGCGTCAAAGGGCCTTGCGGTCAAAGTTTGCGGAGACTCGGCGGCATTCGATGAGGGATTCGAGGCCGGAGCACCGATTGTTAACAAAGAAGCGGCCACGAAATGATAGAAGGGCGAGCGACAGCTAGGTACTCGCCGATTTAGACCGTAGTCAGCAGGAGCTTAATCATCGCTTGACGCAATATGAGCAGGATGCTGGCGAGTCATTCAATGGAGCAAAGTCACGGCAGATCTGTTTATGAAGCAACGTTTGCTGAAGCAGGCGTTAATTAGCCCGGAGGCCCTTAGTGGGGACATGGGCGCGCCGTTGAAACTCGATCATCACAAAAAGCCTTTAAAAACGTACCGATATTCGATACGGAGCAGTTCGCGGTACCAGCCTGCATGAGAGAGTTGAAGACCGACTCCCGCGTAGATCGAGTTATGTTCCCCCCAGGATGTCCGCCATCCGGCTTTGAGGTTAACAATATCCGAGCCGAAAGCTGGCGCACTACCGGGCGGCACGACGTATGCCACAGGCTGCCCAGTCGGACCCGCAGCCACGATCGTGGTAAGGCCCCCGGTCACCTTCCACCCGACTAACTCCAGTACAGGAGTAAAACGTACGCGCGATTGTTGCAAAAGGCCATAACTGGCACCGATACCATAATTCACGACATCTGCAGCAAAGTTCTGCTGAGTAGGGCTGCGGAGCGGATTGAATACGAAACTTTGGGCACCACCGATCGGGTGCGTGTCCCCGATTTCGCCGAAGACATTGAGCCGCGAACTCATTCTCTGCGCATACAAAATGAAGGGCTCAATGGTGTTGAGACCTGTTCCTAAGCCGTGGGCCGTATTGCCGGTTGGGAAAGAAGTCGACAGCTGGAATGTGAGATGGGTGCGTGGGCGATCCAGCAGCCCAACTTTGAAACCGGCGCGCACATCGGAAAGACCTGTGAATGCTTGATTGGCGGTCGGCACAACGGTCTGGAGCTGGGATTGAGCCGTGCAATCCGGGACGCATAAGTAGGAGACGGTTGGCGAGATTCTACGGATGGGAATATCGACGAACGCAGATAAGCGGCGAGCGAAGGCGTATTCACCCTTGAAACGGTATTCCTGAAAGTTCAACTTAGCAACCGTATTCGTCAGTCCGCCGCCGTAGAAATAATTGGCCAAATCGATATTGCGATCACCAAAGCCGGCATCAAAACGGAATCGCGCAAGGGATTGAATGAACGCACTCTCGATATAGCCTGTGTCGTCGCGCGCAATCTCTGTGGTCTCGAACTGACCGGGCTGCTGGGATGAAGCGGTCCGATGCTTCTTCGAAGCTTTTGTCGGTGCAGGAGGTTTCGGCGCCGATTGCTGACCGGTATCCTGCCTAGCGTAACCGAGCGTCGCCGGAAATGCCAATGCGGCAATCCAGAACATCCGAATTATCATCTTGGTTCTCTCTTTTCGGGAGTCACAGCAGCGTTGGAGGATGAGATACGGTCGCCGATGATCTTTTCTGTCGCTATGAGCCGGTCCTTATCGTGGGCCGTGACTTGCGGCAGGAGGCCTCTCATCTTCTCGAGGCTTTGGTTCGCTTCACTAACAAGACCTTCGCTCAATTGAGCCGTTGCCAAGTGGGCATAATCCCAGGCGAGAGCACGCTTATCACCCGATATTTGATTCTGCCGGACGGCGCGGGTCAGCAGGCCGGCAGCGGCCGGAATGTTATCTTGCATGAGGTGTAACTCGGCAAGATAATCCAATGCCTCGCCGTATGTAAGATGGTATGCCAGGGTAGCGGAGCCCAATTCACCCGAATCGTTTTCCGCGAGTAGCTGAATGGCTTTCTCGCACTCGCCCGCCGCCCCCGCCGGCTTGCCCTGAGCCCGGAGTATCGACGCATGCACGAGATGAGATTTGGCCATTCTGATTACGACCGATGGCGCTGGGCGAGCCAGTGCTTGGATATGCCGGTAGGATTCGCCCCACCATCGCTCGGCCTGATTGAAGCGGCGGGTCTGGCGGTAGAGTAAGGCGAGATTAGTGGAGAACTCGTCGAGTTCCAGTTCGTAATCGCGGTTTCCAGGCAAGTCCCTGAGCAGTGCCTGATGTGACACGATGCTTTGCTCATAAAGTAATTCCGCCTCAGCCGAATGGCCAAGGTCGGCCAGCAAGTTAGCCCGATCGTTATAGACGCGATCCAGTTCCTGACGATAACCGCCGCCTAAACGCGCTAACGGCCCGAGGAGCTCTATCGCTTGGAGATAATCGCGGTCCGCGCCTGTCAAGTTGGCGAAGTGAGCCCGCACGATGCCACGGTTGTAATAACTGCGGGCAAGCTCTCTTGTGTAGTCGTTGTTGTGTGGCTCGCTCCTATGGAGTTGCTGTTGGATGCGTAAAGCTTTGTTGAAGGCGTGTTCCGCTTCGCTTTGTCCAAAAAGGCGCTGCGTTTCGCCCAGCCAGTTGTAAGCGTTCGCCTCCTGCTCACGATACTCGGCGTTGTCGGGGTGCCCTTCGGCGAGCGTTCCAAAGGCTCTCGCGGCCGCGTCGTATTCGTCGATAGCGCGAATGCCTTCTCCGGAGATTTGCTGGTTCAGACGGTGAATGTCACCAAGCCGAAGGTGCGCGACCGCCATTTCACGCTGCAATTCCTGACTGCCAGGTTTCTGCTTAAGAAAACGCACATAAAACGCCTCGGCCTTGGACAGTAACTCGTTCCGGAAACGCTGAACTTCGGGAATCTCGGTCGCTACGCGTCCCGACTCGCTTCCGGCTGAGAGCAGCATTTGATCCACTGCCTCGGTGGCCGTGTGGAGATTGAGCTCGGCGCGATTGCGCTCTGCTACCGCAAACCAGGCGAAGATACCGCATGCTGCCGAGAGAGCTCCAAGCAAGCCTGCGATCGACCAGGCTCGATGCAGCTTGCTTTTGCGTGCTCGCTCCTGTTGGGCCAAAAGGCGGTCACGCTCGCGTGCGCTGCGGTCCAGGAAGTCCATCACGCGATCGAAATTCGTGTCGTGCGCCCAGGCGAGCGTCGGGTGGCTACGCGCGCGCCACTGCAAGCCGAGTTCGAGCTCCGGATCTCTCCATAAACTTCCTGTACCCTGTTCGAAGCATGCGCTCGCCTGGGAAGCCCGTCGGTACATCTGCGTCGAAGCACGCTCCTCTTCAGTCCACAGCAGCAGCCGTTTCCAAACGCGCATTAGACTTTCGTGGGAGATATCGATCACAGACCGCGAGCTCAAGGCGCTTTTCGCGGGCGGCATTAAGAAGCATCTTCCTGGAGCACGGAAAGGCGTCGACGACGGCCTGAATCGCGGATTCCGACGTCTCGCAAACCGCAGTTAAGCTCTCCATGGAAGTGGGGCGACGGATTCCACGGGCGTCCGATGTTGTATCGGTGAGAGCCTTGAAAACTCTCGAGACCAGGTCGGGGTTGGTTGCCGCAGCTGCCTCGGCATACGCCTCTTCACAGTGAAGCGACAGCGCATTTGCCATTCCGCCGACCCGTTCGTAATCTTCCAGATCCATGGCGCCCTCACCTTCAGCGCGACTCTGCCACTCATTCCATGCGCGCATCAAGGCATGTTGAAGTACCGGAAGTTGGTCAAAATCGTCGCCGATCTCGTTGAGCAGCCGGGTGACTAGCCGCGGCGCGATCTGCCCACGTGCAACGTCGACCGGACCCCTGATCGCCAGTCGAAGTTCGTCGCGGCTGAGCCGCGGCACCAGGAACAAGCCAGCCGACACCGCTTCCGGCAATCCCGGGAACTCCATGCAATCGCCAATAAAATCGGATCGCATAGTCAACACTGCGTGAATAGGTGTGTCGCGCTGCTGCGCTGCCTCAAGAACTAACTTCACGAAGAAAGCTGCTTCATCCCTACAATTCGGAATGCCATTGCTGCGGCGGAATCGAAAGAGTTCCTCGAATTGATCGATGACGACGAGCAAATTGTCCTCGGCAGGGAGAGCAGCCATGCGGACCGCATCTATCATTCCTCGCGTGCTGCGCCTCAGTGTGGCTTCCACCAGAACGCGGTTGGTGGTCTCCAGTTCACCCGGTGAGCCAAGCACGCCCGGTGTATCCAGCGCCAATGCGAGAGCTCCAATCGGGTCTTCTCCGGGATGCAGTATGGCGACGCGCCAGCTCGACCCCGCTTTCGCCAGCAGGCCCCCGTATAGAGCAAGGAATCAGCCCGCAACGTACGAGTGACGATTTGCCCGCCCCGGAATCGCCTACCACGGACAACAGGCGCGCGGAGCGAAGGCGGCGAACCAGTTGATCGATCTGCCGTTCACGTCCAAAGAACAAATGGTCTTCGTCCGGTTCAAATGGACGTAAACCGGGAAAAGGGTTGAATTGACCGTTCTTCAAGTACCCTGAGCTTTCTGGTGCTCACCGGCCATCAACAGAAACGGTGCAAACGCCTCAACCGATAAGCCGTTCATTTGCGGAATGACAATTGCTTGATGTGTGTGAAAGTGAAGCTTATCGGGCCGGATGGGAGGAGCCACCAGTATGCCAGTTGCTCTCATCGGCTCGGTGCGGCCTACGCCCTCAATTCGTTGAATGTCTCGTAACTTGCGTCTCAGCCAAAGTTCGTTGGCGGCGCCGTAATAGATTAAAACCGCGTGGCAGGCCCGCATGTTCTCTTCATGGCACTCCCGAATCTCTGTTTCATCACCGTCGAATATCGGACGAAGAATCTCCGGCCCGAAGCTGAATAAAAGAGTCTCCCAAGGTTCAACGTAATCGAGATCCCGCTGATCATAGATGAAGTAGATCTGGACAAGCTTGTCCGTTTGCCCGTTCTTTTTCTGATCCGCGCAATTCGGAGCTGAGGGCTTTTTCAACCGGTCCTGCACAACTGTGCGCAGATCTTCGAAGGAGGTTTCGAGTAGATCCGAATCTTTATCCGCTTTCGATTTCGAGCCGTAGCCGCTGCAGGAATCCACTTTGCCGCTCGTTAGATATTTCCAGTCCGGGCGATATCCAGACAAGTCGCGTCAGGTCGGAACTCGCGGCGCGCTCTGCTGCAAGCCGGTTTTGGATTTCCGGCACGGACTCGGTGCAATCCTCGGGAATCGTCCCGTATTTGCCACCAATCAGATGAATGGACACGCGGCAGCGCTGCAGGTCCTCCTTGACGGAATTCTTAAGTTCGGAGAGGCTCGTTCCCAAGGCGCGCTGCGGCAGAACATCATATCCGTGTTGCTGCAGATCGCGGCAAAGAGTCTCGCGCTGTTCCGAGACATCGCTAGTTGTGAAAGCGACAAAGACTGGCTGTCTTTCCGAAGGAGCAGATATTCCGGCCTCGAACTTCTCGGTCTCCAGAATGCGCAAGAGTGAGCAAACGTCCTGCGCAACGTCATCTACTTTCATCCAAAATTCGCGTTGTGCTCCGGGACCGAAGATCTCGTCAAGTTCGCGAGGTCTGCCAGTCTCAGGATCGACTTTGAAGAATTCGTATCCAAGGATCGGCTTCAGTTCCGAGGGATGTTGATCGCGCGGAACCGGCGTCTTCAGGACTTTGAAGATGCGGTACTTGTCCCCGACGCTCGTGCCGCCGTCGGCTGAGTTGACAAACTCACTGACCTCGCGGCGAGTCCATTCGGAGCGAACATATCGCGGCGACAAGATGGAGATCAGGATGGCAGAACCGTGCACTTGATCGACCAGTGTTTCAGCGAATGCGTCGTTTCCTTGAAGCTTTGGATCGCGCCAGATATCCGGTTTTTTCCCGAGATATTGCCCGACTCGAATTTCGAGTGCGCGGTGAAAGTTTGCCACCCAACCCTTTTGCCCTTCGACAAGTTCCTGGTTGTCGAGGTGGGCATAGCTGATGAACACGTCGTGTGTGAATCTCATATCTTGCTGCCCAGGGATAAGGGGTACCGAACGCCCCCTACACTAGCCTCGAGTTTGTCGCTATCTAACACAGAAAATCAGAGTCGTACCTGTTAATATCCAAACTGAAGCGCGAACCGCAATGGGAGTTCTTCGCGATTTAGTGATCCTACGGCTAATTTGGTTGTCAAGACGTCCGAGCGTCGGACCCACAGCTTGCGCCGCTCTGCTGACGGTGGATCAATTTTACTCCAACGAGCTCCACTCTGGTAAATCTACTGACTGTGGGCTCGCGAGCAACCGAGCTAGTGCTCGGAAGTTGGCGTTGACGTGAATCTCGCTTCGGCTCTCGACGCCCATTTAGGAGGGACGGACACTGATCGGATCGGTTCCGTAGCTTTCGTGACTTCAGACACATGCTCTCGAGACAAGGATTTTCGCTACGTCGGGGAGAGTTAGTTGCGCAGACTGGGAAGCTTACCGTCGCTGGACCATTAGCGAAGGCGGAGTCGCGCATGCAAAGGGAATCTGAATCGGTAATCGTTCAGGCTGGGCGGCGCGTGGATGCCTCCAATAATGAAATTCCTCGTTTTCCTCACGCAAATGTCAACCGTGTAAGGGAGCGTATGAAGGCCAAGTTCCTGGAGAATAAGCCGGTGGCACTTGTAACGTCAGCGGCTTGCGGAACGGATCTTCTCGCTCTGGAGATTGCCGAAGAAATGAATGTAGAATGCTTTATACTTCTTCCCTCCAAGCCTGCTGCATTTCGTTTCTATCGGTATCTGACCGGCCCGGAAATTGGGGAGATCTTTTCGATCAGGTGATCAAGAAGGCGCAGGTGGGAGTGCTCACCCTATCGGAGGGGCAGCAAGGCTATCTGGAAACGAACGTGAAGCTGCTCGATAAAGCCCAATCTCTCGCAAACAGGTATGACGTCGAAGCAAGGGCGATGGTGGTTTGGAATCTGGAATCGAGAGGCCCGGACGACGTCACGGCGCATTTCCTGGAACAAGCGCGTCTTCGAGATTTATCTATCATAGAGATCTCTACTCTGTAACGAACGTTTTGACCTATGACGGCTGCCGCAGAGTGCTGGAGCCCGCGTCCAACCCAGAAATTTCAAATGATTGGTCCGTTCGCCTCCCCGCCTAAAGTCACGGCGTACTGTTTACACGCACTAAAATCCGGCGAACTGCTCCTTCTGCACCTCGGTCTTAGCTATGGCCTTCCCAACTTCCTGCATTTCGGCGATATAGTCGACCGAGTCAAGGCTTTGCACATGCTCAGGCTGGATACTCGGAAGCCCCAGATCAGATAGTCCGTTCTTCGTCAGTTCCGCGTTGTAGCGCATGTAAGTAAAAAGTTTGGATGTGTTCGGGATCCCCTGTCCGCGCATATGACCGACTTCTCGGTCCAACTCGCAACCTGCTCTAGTGTTTCCAAAAACCCGGCAAAGAAAATCCTGCTCATTTAGAGCAGCAAACATCAAAGCTGAAGGAATCGAGCCGGCATTGTAAAGCAAATTCATATCGCCTGGCTGCAGATTTGCATTCGCATGCGGGCTGGTACCCGTCCGACCGAAACTAATAGCAACCGATCTTGGCCCGTGGGCCATTTCAGATTGTATGGGTCCGCAGTGGCCATGAGGAAAAGTTGAAATGACGGATTGTTGTACATAGTGACACCGCCATCAACGAAAAGAAAGCTGTGGTCGCCAACCTGCACAAGCTCCGGCGGGAAATAGGTTGGCGCTGCGGTACTGGCCCTCACTAACTGCCACAGCGGAAGGTTCAAATTGGTATTCGTCCGTGCAGGGTCGTTGTAGCGTGCGCCAGGATTGTTGCAGAGCGGCCAGGGCGAATCGGTGGTTGCGTTACGCATGATCATCATCAGCAGCGTTCGGAGGCGATCCGATCCGAGCGTTGTGTTTGCGCCGAGGACCTGTTTTAGCTGTGCAGCCAACCTGTCCTGATCGAATTTGTAGTGGAAGCGGCGGAGAACACCCGCGCGACTGAACATATCCGGCCCACTTGCAACGTAGAATCGCCGGACTTCATCGACAGTCATCCCCAGGGCGAGACAGGTAGCAATAATTGCGCCGGTGCTCGTTCCTCCCATGTAGTCGAAGTAATCCGCCAAAACCACATCGGAACGCCCAAGTTTTTCGCGAGCTATCTGTTCGATGCGGTCCAGAACTTCCAGGGTGATCACCCCACGGATACCGCCACCGTCCAAGGCGAGCATTTTTTTTTGGGCGGCAGGTCGAAGCTTGTCACGATACGTTTGGTTGTTGCTGCCGGGCATGAGGCCCCCTTTTGCGATAAAGTTGCCTACGCTTTGGCGATCGGTATTTTACTCTATTGGTCCGGCTTTGACCGGCAAACCGCCGGGGAACTGGAGCGGATGATGAAACTACAAGACGTAATTTGAAAGCATGGCGAAGAAGATCGGCTGGCTGGAAGCGGCCGAGATCATCGGGGTCTGTGATCGCAGGATGCGGCACATCGAAGGCAGAAAGCATCGCTGGTTTTGCGATGACCGCTACTACGATCTGCTGGTGATCTTGGACGACGCCACCAGCGAGACTTATTACGCGCAGCTCGTGGAAGAAGAATCGACACGCACGGCGATGGCCGGGCTGTAAGAAGTCATCGAGCGGAAAGGCTTATTCTGCGCGCTCTACAGCGATCGAGGCTGCCATTTTTTGGGGACGTGCAAAGCTGGGGAAAAAGTCGATCCGCATCGGCTAACGCAGGTCGGCAGCGCGATGAAGGATTCGAGGCCGGAGCACTGATCGTTAACAACAAAGGGCCACAAAGTGATCGAAGGGCGAGCGATAGCCAGGTACTCGCCGATTTAGATCGTAGTCAAGAAGCTTAATCATCGCGTCGCGCAATATGAGCAGAAATGCTGGCTATGCCATTCGATGGAGCAAAGTCACGGCAGATCTATTTATGGACCAAAGTTTACTGAAGGCGCTATTCAGAAATGAGTCTGTGGCTTAGTCCGCACATCAAATTAGCGGGAAGATTCGCACGTTGATTCCTGCTCAAACAGCATTTGAAAGTAATAGCAACTTGGGCAACGGGCCGGCTGCATTGCGCGTTACTGCCGGTGGCCCCAAACTTTGGATTCCAAAGCAGGTTTTGATTAGCCCCGACGCTCTGCAGTGGGAACATGGGCGAGCTATTGCCCAGCGTGCATCTGATTTCGGTTCGGAGATCGTTGAGCTCAAGACGAACCGTTTGTCGGGCCTTCGCGGCGGCACCGAACAAGACGAATATGTACGGGCAAAGACCACACTGGCGGTAGTGGTTGCTTCGGAGAGCGCACGCAAACTGCAACCCATTCCGCCGAGTGCGGACTGGCAATTTCATATTGCGGAAGGTTGTCCGGCGCACTGCCAGTACTGTTATCTTGCAGGATCGCTGAGCGGGCCGCCTGTGACGCGCGTGTATGCGAATGTTCCTGAGATCTTGTCCGGCCTGCAATCCTATTTGGGCACAGGATCTGTGACTTCGCAATCGCAGGAGCGCCGGAATGAAGGCACAACGTTCGAGGTCTCGTGTTACACGGATCCTTTGGGGATTGAACATCTGACAGGGTCGCTCGCCGAGTGCATTCGTCACTTCGGCCAATGGCGAGCGCCGGTGCAACTGCGTTGGACGACGAAGTTCGATGGAGTGGACGGACTGCTTTCACTCGCTGCACGAGGGTAGGACACGGGTGCGCTTCTCGGTGAACGCGAGCGAGGTAGCGAGGAACTTTGAAGGCGGTACTGCCTCGGTTTCGCGGCGATTGGCAGCGCTGCGCAAAATGGCTAGCGCGGGCTATCCGGTCGGCCTGACGGTCGCTCCTGTCATGCCCGTTGCGAACTGGCGCGAGGAGTATCGGGAGCTGCTCCAGAGCGCAGCGGCAGCGGTTGAGGGAATACCAGGTTTAGATTTGACGCTGGAGTTGATTACTCATCGCTTCACACCCAAATCGAAGCTGGTGCAGCTCGCATGGTATCCGAAGACGACGTTGGACCTGGACGAGAGTACACGCACTAAAAAGATGACCAAGTTCGGTTCGGTGAAATTTGTTTATCCGAAGCCGGTAATGACGGAGATGCGGGAGTGGTTCGAGGGCGCGCTGGCAGAAGAGTTGCCGGGTGCTCGCGTCCTGTACTGGACTTAACCGTTACAGGACGCGAGCAGCCTTATCAGTTCGAAACCGTGAAGCTCGACGCAACAGTCGAGTTTTTTCCGGAGGCGGTGGTGGCTGTCACCGAAATCGAATGTGAGCCGTTGGCCAGACCCGTGGTATCCACCGGGAACACCCATCCCACATTGGGACAGCCTGGCGCATTGCCGTAGACAGCGCAGACGTCGCCTCGAGGTATTCCGTAGGTTGCTGAGCCGTACGGGAGGCCATCGATTGTAATACTCACGGCGGTGATATTGACGTTGGGATTGAAGGCCCAGCCCCTGAAGTTCACGCTACCGGTAAGAGGCGTACCCGACGCATCCGGAGTATCGATGAATTGGTGTGTGGGGTCGGGCGAAGTCCAGTTCGAAACCTGGAAGGATGCGGAAGCAACCGAATAGGTCCCATCGGCGGAAGCGGCCGTTACGCCAAAGGTGTGAGTTCCATCAGTGAGCTGGACTGTGTTCAGGGTGTAGCTCCAAGCGATCTGTGAATTTGTACCGGCTGGAACGTAGGAGGCGGATCCGTAAGGGTAGCCGTCCACAGTTACCGTGATGTGTGAGACGGTAGAACTGCTACTCGAAGCGGTTCCGGAGAAAAGCGCCAGTCCTAAGTACGGGCTGCTTTGGGCGTTAGGCGCGGAGATTGCGACAGTTGTCGGGCTGGTCCGGCCCGCATTCGAGACAGAGAAGGTCATGCTTGAGGTGGCGCGCTCGCCATTGGCAGCTGTGCTGGTAGCTTCCACGGTGTGCGAGCCATCGGTCAGCGTTGTGGTGTCGAACATGAAAGTCCAGCCGACATTCGGGCAACCCGGACGACCTGGATAAATGGTGCAGACGTCGTAACGAAGAGCGCCATAGACAGCGGTTCCTACACGGCTTCCGTCGATGGATAGGGAGACAGAGGAAACGGCAGAACTATCGTTGAGGGCCCAGCCTCTGAAAAGCGAAACACCGCTCAAAGGCGCCGCGCCAGGACCGGGTTGATCGATAAACATCCTGGTCAAGTTGGTCGGGATGCCTAAGTTTGCGACCTGGAATTGACTGGTCTGGGTGTATGCCTGTCCGCCGTTGGGGGTGACCGTGATTGCCAGGGTATGAACTCCGTCAGCGAGCAAGGTCGTGTCGAGGCTGAAGTTCCAACCGACATTCGGACAACCCGGTATTCCGGGGTACACGGCGCAGACGTCCGGCCGATTTCCGTTTATGGTCGCGTTCCCCATTGGAACGCTGTCGACAGCGACTGCGACAGACGCGATCTGCGAATACGGATTGATCGCCCATCCGTTCACGCCTACGACTCCGCTCAAAGGACCAGCTTGCGGCGAGGGATTGTCGATGTAAGTAAGAGTCGGATTGCCGTTATTCCAATTTGCAATGTTGAAGACTTGACTTTGAATCAAGTGCCTGCCATCGGCAGTCTTGATGCCTATAAACAGGGTGTGACTTCCGTTCGCGAAGGCGGTGGTGTCGAGGTTGTAGGTCCAGCCGACGTTCGGGCAGCCGGGCACGTTGCCATAGGCCTGACAGACATCCGGGCGACTGACCCCGTAGGTGGCATTGCCGAGCAGATCGCTATCGACAAACACCTGCACTTGCGTGACGGCGGAAGTGGCATCGATGGCCCATCCTCTGATAGTGACCAGACCCTGGAAAGCCGTGCCTCCCGCGTTAGGTGAATCGATGTATATGGTCGATGCGTTCGCGTCACCGTAGTTTTCCGTCAAAAATGTCGTAGAAGTCGACAGACGCGAACCATCCGCAGCGACAGCTGTGATCTGCAAGAGTGTGAGAGCCGTCCGAGAGTTGGGCAGTGTCGATCGAACCGGTGTAACCGACGTTCACGTTTCCGTTCGCACAACTGACAGTGGTTGGATATGCCTGGCACACGTCCGGGCGGCTGGCTCCGTAGGTAGCTTGGCCGAGCTTCTGACCATCGATTGCCACCTGAATAGAGCCGATGGTAGTGCTTGCATCGACGGCCCACCCCCTGATCGGAGCTAAGCCGCTTACGACCGAATTTGCCGCCGGGGTATCGACATAAAGGGTTACGCTACCGGGCGGAGCAGGCGGGTTGGGGTTCGCAGGACCTACCGGAATGGTGACAGTGTTGCTGATAAAAGCATTCTGGGCAATGTAGAGCTGGGTGGCAGGATTCGTAGCCTGGCCTTGAGGCACAATCAATTGGACCTGATATACGCCATATGATCCTTTGGCCAAACCGGCACCTACGACTTGTGCAGTGGTGCTGCCCATAGTGGCACTGACGTAGTTAAAGGCAGTATTGGGAGAATCCGCATTATAGGGGAGGCCAGCCGGCACTGCCGGGACGGTGTTTCCGGCCAGATTTTCAACCACGCCAAGGCCGGTAGCGGAAAGAGTAATGGTCTCACCGGGAGCGGCCGGGTTTTGCGGAGCGATCAGGCTCCCTGGCACAACGTCGCAGCAAGTGGAATCGGTGTAAGCAGTGAGCGTTATTTTTGCGTTTGCGCTGGCGCTGGCCGCAACAGAAATACCTACTCCGGCCGCGCCCGCCTGCTTCGCGACGACGACAACGCGGTTGAAGGCGCCGCCAGGCTGGGCGGTGACGTTCGGATCGTTTGCATTGTTGATAGCATTTACGAGCCCTGTGACGATACTTGCGAGCGTGTCGCTACTTTGCACCGTGTAGTTATAGCTGGCTCCGGAGATTGTAATCGTAAGAACATCGCTGGCGTTAACGGTTCCGGTTACGTCGACAACGGCCTCGGCGTTCCCTGGTTGATGGTAGGCCCCGGTGGCAGGCCAGGGACGCGGCTGACCGGCGGCGCTCGGCGCATTGAAGATGCCCGGGTTAGCTGGCGCGATGTAGACGGGCGACGCATTGGTAACTGTGACGCTCCCGTTATTGTGGGTAGTTCGGACGAAGACGCTGGTGCTGTTTCGATCGTAGAAACTGTAGGGGACCTGCGCGACCACCTGCGTAGCGGAGGCGCTATAGACGGGGACAGCGACACCGTCCATGAAGACCTGGACACCGCCCAGGCTGGTCGGGATGGCTCCGCCGTTGAGAGGAGCGATCACCGGACTGCCGGAGGGCACGTCGGAGAGATTGGTTCCATTGATTTCGACCAGCATGTAGACCGCACCGGTTGCGGCAGTACCGGAGGTTAGATAACCGTTGCCGGATGCGGTGGCAATCAGGTTCGCAGTATTCGATGCGGTGATCGAAAAGGCAATCGAATCGTAAGCGAGATCGACTCCGCGCGAACTTAGATAAAGAGCGCCTGTACCGGTACCGGCGAAAGTTGCGACCGCGTTGGAGTCACCGGAGTTTGCATTGATCAGACTGACGAGACCTTGCGCAATCAGGTCCAAGGTGTCGCTGCTTTTAACTGTGTAGGTGTATGTGTTGGATCCGAGGGTGATTGCCACGGTGTCGTTGGCTACGATGGTGCCGGTAATCTGCGCGATGCCTTCTTGACGGATGATTTCGCTCGCCCAATTCACGATAGAGTTGCTGGGCAGCGCGGTGGGAGCGGGAGTGAAGACAAGCACGCGGTTGTCGATGGGATCGGCTACGTAAAGATTCCCGAGATTATCAATAGCCAGCGACGTGGGGCTGGGAGTGATGTCGACCGCGCTCGTATTGTCGAGAGTCGTGCTGGCGATGCTAATGGCAGTGCTGGTCACGTTGTCGACTGAAAAGTTCGGCTGGCCGAGAACTTCGTCGGCGGAAGCGCCATTCTGGGTGGGAATACTGTTGAAGATCAAAACCCGGTCGTCGCCCGCGTCTGCTACGAACAGGCGTGTGCCATCGGAGAGGGCGTAGCGAGGGAAGTCGAGAGTGGCGGCGCACAGACTGGATCCGTCACTGCAGACCGCAGGATTATCGGCCGTGGTGGAAGACATGTTTGGCTGTCCTATCACGACATCGGCGCTCTGGCCAGTGGAGTTCGCGGATGTATTCCAGATCAGAACGCGATTGAAACCGAGATCCGAAACAAAAACATGGGAAGCATCGGCCGTCACGGAGGTAGGGCTGCAGAGGATAGCGGCCGTGGTGACGTTGATGCCTTTAGTCGGATCGCAAGCCGTTTGCGTGCCGGTTCCGAAATTGGGTTGCCCGAGAACCACATCCGCTGCCTGGTTATTGACAGTGGGGATGCTATTCCAGATCAGCACGCGATTGTTCTGGGTATCGGCCACGTAGAGCTTGCCGTTCTGGATCCACACTCCTTGCGGGGCAAGCAGGGAACTCGAGGAAGGCGGATTGTAGACGGTGGAGTGAGTGAAGTCGGTTTGGCCCAGGACAATGTTGGCCGGCTGATTCATCGAACTGGGGATCGATGTCCAAAGTAAGACGCGGTTGTTGTCGGTGTCGGCGACGGCAAGATTAGTGCCGTCCGAAGCGACAGCCGTCGGTGTCCGCATATTCGGTTGGCTCGGATCATTGTTGAGCCCGATCGGGAAAGCATCCGGATTGGCAGCTGTCCCGGTCGCCGTGCCGGTGGAGGTCGGTTGGCCGAGTTGGTTGAAGGCGGGGAAAGCACACACATTGCACTGATAGATCGAATAAGACTGAGTCTGCGTGAGGTCGGCGTTCAGTATGGGAACCAGACCCGTGTTGAACATCAAGACACGGTTGTCCTGCGGAACGGCGCTGAGCCGGTTCGAATCCGCTACATATAACGTGCCACCGAACCAGGCGATTCCACTGACACCGCCGAGGATCTGTTGGTTCGGGATATTGGTGGTTGTGCCAGGAGTGGCGCCGCCATAAGCGAACGTGTACTGGCCGAAGACGGCGCGGGCCGCTTGCCCATTAACAAAAGTCTGTGCCCGGAGGCTGAAGACGCAAAAAAAGAAAACAAAAAGAGCGGTGTACTTTCTCAAACTTAGAGTCCCAAAGCGATGAGTAACTAGCGAGGCAACACATGCCAAGCGCACGATAAAGCCTAGCGCTCTATTCGAACGCCGGACGAGCGCCAGTAGCTGCCGGGCTAGCCCAGTATATCAGCGGGTTTGACGTGGGATCCCGAAGCAAGGTTCCTCGAAATCGGTCATTTACAAACCGATTTGTTGTTAGAAAGCCCAGTACAATGTTGAGCGATGTCCCTTCTCGAGAAAGTACAGAAAGATATGGTTGCGGCGATGAAAGCAAAGGAGGAGGGCCGGTTGGGAACGCTGCGAATGATGAAAGCGGCTCTGAAGAAACAGGAGGTCGATTCGATGAAGCCGCTGAACGAGGCGACGGAGATGCAAGTGATGAATACGCTGCTGAAACAGCGGCACGAATCGGCAGAGCTGTTTCGCAAAGGCGGCCGTCAGGAACTGGCCGAAAAAGAGGAGGCAGAAGCTGGGATTCTAGAGAGCTATCTTCCTTCGGCCCCGTCCGCGACAGAACTGGAGGAGGCGGTGAATGCTGCTGTGGCGGAAACCGGAGCTAGCTCCGCAAAGCAGATGGGTGCCGTGATGAAGGCCGCGCAAAGCCGATTGGCTGGAAAGCGAGTAGACGGGAAAGCGCTTAGCGAACTTGTAAAGCAAAGACTGGGCTGAAGTTTTTGGGCCCTATCGGTGTGCTGAACGTGCATTTTGTACTCAGTAACTCTAAGGAAATCGACCAGGTGGTCGACACAAATGCTGTTGTCGCGATTGGCAGAAAACTCGATCTTTCGCAAAGATAACCGGCTAGTCAGTTGAAGTTCATTTCAACCGGGGCGTGACTCAATGTAGGATGCACGTCCCACGCCTGTTGGATGATGGCTAAAGTGAAGCTTTGCAGTTCGTCCGACTACCTGGCACGTAAAAGGCATAGCCGGTGAGCGTCGTTTCCTCTCGCGGAAGGACACCAGACAGGTTGCGAATGGCCGGCGCGCTCGCAGCGGCTTGGCGATATCCCGTTTTGAACCGGGCATGGGGCAAACCTCTGGTTTTTTTCATTGTTGCCGGGCTGTGCGCAGTGCGGGCTTATGTGGGCATGATCGGGTCCCGCGGGTTTTCACACGACGGGTTCATGTTGCTAGATGGAGCTTGGCGGATGCTGAACGGCCAGCGCCCGCATATCGATTTCTACAGTCATGTTGGATTCCTCACCTACTTGCCGACAGCTATCGGACTGAGGATCTCACACGGAACGGCTTGGGGCTTGGGTTACGGTCAGGCGCTGGTTGGTCTGCTGCTAGGAGTCTGGACCTATCTTCTCGGCAGGAAAAGACTCGCCGACGTTCCACTCGCGCTGATGTGCGTGAGCGTTGTCCTAATGGCTGTTGCTCCGTTCGCATTGGGATTTTCACCCCTGAAACCCGGACCGGCGATGATTTACAACAGGCAGGGATATGCGCTGCTTGCTCTCATCTTGGTTGAGGCGTTTAGCGATACGCGGAGGCGCACGCCGCGCGAGCAGTTTTGGGGCGGATTCTCAAGTGGTGCGATTGTCGCCATTTTGTTTTTTTTGAAGATCACTTACTTTGCAGCGGCAGGTTTTCTCCTGGTTGCTTTACTTCCGTGCCGCCCGCAAATGAAGCAGCGATGGACCGGCATGGTGATCGGATGGGTAGCGGTCACGTTTACGTGTTGTGCATACTTCGGATTCCGCCTTGGACCGATGGAGCACGATCTGGTTACGATTGGGGGCGGCAAGCACATCCCTTGGAGCTGGTACCTCATCGATGCCGTGATCGGGAGTGCGGGCGTGATGGCCGCACTGGCCATAGGCATAACGCTGTTGCTAGCTGCTCAGGGGGAAGGCAGGTCGGCTCGTTCCGTCGCGACATTGGGATTGGCAGTGGCAGCAGCCGGTGTTGCGCTAATCTTCGGGAACTACGAACAGAGCGGGTTTCCGATGACAGTGTTTCTGGCGATCGTGGCCTTGAATGTGGCGGCCTTGAAAGCGGCGCCTACAGCAAGAAGCACTGAATTTTTCGAGGCGTCGCTTTTGTTATTCGGCTCGGTTCTGATAGCGGGCTCACTTGTTTCAGGCGCCATGGGAACGGCGTTCGCTTTGGGCCAGAGATTGTTCTTTCACGATACGACTTCTTTCGATTCGCCCGCGCTGAGCGGGTTCACCACCGGTCCGGATGATGATTGGTACGCGGCTCTAGTAAACGACGGTATACCGCTGGTCGAGAAGTACCGAAAACCGGCCGATACGCTGATGTCGCTCGATTTTGTAAATCCGTTTTCCTATGCGCTGGGGATGAAGCCGGCTTACGGGGGAACCTCGGTATTTCAATACGGGACCACGTTCAATGATCGATTTAAACCCTCACCGGCTTTTTTGATTGGGTCGGCTGACTTGGTCGCAGTGCCGAAGAAGGCTTCGGATCCGACTCTGGACAACAGTGTGCCGCGCCTGTACGGTGCGTATCTGCTGAGCCATTTTCATCTCATTGGAGAATCGCGCGACTGGAAGTTGTATCGCCGCAACGGTTGAGCCCCGGGGTAAATTGGAACATCCCTCTCTATGGACCGACGTAGATTTCTGACAACCGCCGCAGCTCGCTCCCGCGATAGCAAAAATCGCTGGGTGTGGGGAAGCACAGACTTCGGGAAGCGTGGAAACTTCGTCGTTTCCACTCGAGGAAGCAGGCGTTTCGGAGCTTGCCAGCCAGATGAATGCGGGAGCTTTGACTGCTGAACGGATTGCAGAACTCTATTTAGAACGGATTGACCAATTAGATCAGGGGGGTCCAAGATTACGGGCAATCATCGAGAAGAATCCGGAAGCCCTGGCGATTGCGCGAGCGCTGGATGGAGAGCGCAAGGCAAAAGGTCCGCGCGGACCATTGCACGGCATTCCGGTTTTACTCAAGGACAACATCGATACAGGCGATAAGATGCAGACGACGGCCGGATCTTTGGCGCTCTTAGGAACTCCTGCTACTCGAGATTCGTTCGTGGCGGAGCGCCTGAGAGCGGCTGGCGCGGTGATTCTCGGAAAAACGAATCTGAGCGAGTGGGCCAATTTTCGATCAACGCATTCGACTAGCGGATGGAGCGGACGCGGAGGTCAGACGAAGAACCCGTACGCACTCGATCGCAACCCGTGCGGATCGAGTTCCGGTTCGGGAGCAGCCGTTTCCGCAAATTTATCCGCCATCGCGGTAGGAACCGAGACCGATGGCTCCGTGGTTTGCCCATCCGCGATGTGCGGCATCGTCGGGATCAAACCAACTTTAGGGCTGATTAGCCGGTCCGGCATCATTCCCATTGCGCATAGCCAAGATACCGCGGGGCCCATGGCGCGATCGGTTCGAGATGCTGCGATTTTACTCGGCGTGTTAACCGGAGCGGACGTACGCGATCCGGCGACGAAAGAAAGCGCGGGCAAAGTTTTCACCGACTACACTCAATTTCTCGATCCCAACGGGCTGCGCGGCGTGCGGATCGGTATAGCGAGGCAGTACTTCACGATCGGTCCTGCAGTGACGGCGGTGATGGAGCAGTGTATTGGCTTGATGAAGCAAGCGGGCGCCCAGATTATCGACCCGGTGGAGTTTGGCAAATTCGAGGCTTGGCGCGACACGGAAACGGAAGTGCTTCTCTACGAATTCAAGGCGGATTTGAATGCGTACTTAGCGCAACGCGGCGCAGTGGTGAAATCGATGGCAGATTGTATTGCGTTTAATAAAGCACATCGGAGCGAGGAGATGCCGTACTTCCAACAAGAGCTGATGGAGCAAGCACAAGCAAAAGGGCCATTGACCGACAAAGACTACAAAGATGCGCTCCAAACGAACCATCGCATCACGCGAAAAGAAGGAATCGACGCGCTGGTAACGAAGCACAAACTCGATGCGATTGCCGGACCTACGGCAGGCCCGGCTTGGACGACGGATTGGATCTGCGGCGATCATGCCGATAGCGGCTGCGCCTCCCCGCCCGCTGTGGCCGGCTATCCGCACGTGACGGTTCCAGCTGGATTTACTTTCGGTCTGCCGCTCGGCATTTCTTTTTTTGGACCGGCTTGGAGCGAGCCCAAGTTACTGAAAATTGCCTATGCTTTCGAGCAGCTGAGAAAAGCGCGACGCAAACCCGCATTCCTGGCCACAGCCGAGTTGTCAGCTTGAACAGATGGCAGACCTGAATCGGGTACTGATTTTAGGCAGCGGTTTTGGGGGTCTCAATGCTGCCAAGGCTCTCAAGAGCGCACCTGTGGAGATCACAGTTCTGGACAAACGTAACTTTCATTTGTTCCAGCCGCTGCTTTATCAGGTTGCGACCGGATCGCTTTCGCCAGGAGAGATCGCTGCACCCATACGCGCGGTGTTGCACAGGCAGAAAAATACTCGAGTGCTGCTTGGGGAGGCGGCCGATATCGATCCAATCGCAAAAAAAGTCATTTTGAAAGACGGTTCCTCATTTGAGTACGATTGGTTGATCGTAGCCACGGGCTCGGAGAGCAGTTATTTCGGGCACGATGGGTGGTCTCAATGGGCTCCTGCTCTGAAGACCATCGAGGACGCGACCGCGATCCGGCATAAGATCCTTATGGCATTCGAGACTGCGGAACGGACCGCCGATCCCGTTGAGCGCGCCGCTTGGCTTACGTTTGTCATCGTGGGCGCAGGAGCCACAGGCGTCGAGTTGGCAGGCACCTTGGGCGAGATCGCTCACCATACGCTCAAAGGCGATTTCCGCTCCATTCGACCACAAGATGCGAAGATCCTGGTTGTGGATGGCGGGTCGAAGGTGCTCCCCAGTTATCCGGACGATCTATCGGTGAAGGCCAGAGAGCAGCTAACCAAATTGGGCGCCGAGGTTCGCACCGGATTGACTGTTGTTCAGGTCGATAACAAGGGGGTCACACTCAAAGATAAGTCGGGCGCAGAACAACGTATTGCGTCGCACACGGTGATCTGGGCTGCTGGCGTGGCGGTTTCCGACTTCGGGCGGCAACTGGCAAAACGGACAAATGCAGAGACCGATAGGTCGGGGCGAATCAAGGTCGAGCCGGATTTGACAGTACGGGGTTTCCCGAACATCTTCGTGATTGGGGATCTGGCATACTCAACCGACTCAGAGGGCAAGCCGTTGCCTGGCGTAGCTCAAGTCGCGATGCAGGGCGGCTCGTACGCGGCGAAGGCAATCAGAATGCGTCTGAGAGGCGAAGCGACGAAGCCGTTTCACTACTTCAACAAAGGTGATTTGGCCGTAATTGGACGAGCAGCCGCAGTTGCGAACGTGTTCGGCGTGCACCTTTCCGGCTTTCCTGCGTGGCTCGTTTGGTTGTTTATTCATTTGATGTACATCGTGGAGTTTCAGAGCCGCATTCTGGTGTTTGTCGAATGGGGATTTCTGTACTTGACGTGGAACCGAGGGGCGCGCCTCATCACTGGCACGGCTGCGACGGAAGCGGTGGTGGAGCCTGAAACTCAGGCAGGAGTTTAAGTCAATGAATAACCGCTCTGTGCCCGTTTCTACGGTGCTTCCGCATGTCGTCTACCGCGATCTGGCCGCAGCCTGTGAATGGCTGGCAAGGGTATATGGATTCAAGGAATATTACCGCTACGGCGAGCCGTTAAGCGGAATTCAGATGTACCTAGGTGACGCATTCATCATGCTGACTGGCCCGCGTCCGGGACGCGAAAGCCCGGCCGCGCTCGGCTGCGGCACGCAGATGCTTACGGTCATGGTTGCGGATGTCGATGCTCACTGCGAAAGGACAAAGCGAGAAGGTGCAAAGATCTGGGAGGAGCTTCACGAAACGGTTTATGGTGAAAGGCAGTACGGCGTTGAGGACCTTGATGGGCATCGCTGGCTTTTCTCACAACACGCTCGGGATGTAAGTCCCGAAGATTGGGGAGCAACGGTCGTTTCGTCTCCGCTTGACGCTTAGCCGTACCGTGGGCGCCCACGGGTTTAAAACCCGGTACTCTTTACGGTTGCGTTGCACGGTGTTAGGTTTAGAGATGCGCCGCCGCGCGAGCCGCAGATAGATGGAGCTGATGATCTCCGGGCCGGAAGGCTCATCGACCAACGTCGAGCTGACTAAACCCGCGCTCTCTTTGGGTCGCGCGACCGATAACGATCTTCCTTATCCGGACGATCCGTGGCTTTCGCGCTATCACCTAAGTTTCGAAAAGCAGGACGACGGTTGGACCGTAACGGACTGCAAGAGCCGGAATGGGACCGTGGTGAATGCGGTAAGTCTCAAAGAACCTCATAAACTGCGATCCGGCGACCGCATTTACGCAGGACACCTGACTATTGAAGTACGCGAAAGAACGCCGGAGACCGTTAAGCCTGTCATTTCTTTCGTCCCGCAAGATGATGAAAAAATCACGCGAGAGGCGACCATTGTAACTAGCCTGGATAAGCTGCTGGGCAAGGGTCCGGACGCCAGTGTCCGGCCCGAGCGCGATGCAAGCCTTAACAGTGCTCGGGCTGTGGGCGCTCTGATACGTGCCGGCCAAGAGTTGGCTGGACACCGCCCGCTCGAGGAGCTCTTTCAGGTCATTTTGACGCTTGCGCTTTCGGCCATGGGCGCCAAGCGAGGCGTCATTATGACGATCGAAAACGGTGAATTGATAGTGCGTGCGAGCGCGGGCGATGGGTTTTTCATCAGCACCGCCGTGCGCGACCGCATACTGAGCCAGAAGTGTTCGCTAGTGATCAGCGATGCGCAGAACGATGACGGACTCCGGCAGCAACGCAGTATTGTCATTCACCGGGTCCGCAGCATGATGGCAGTGCCGCTACAAACTGGCGAGCGGGTGATCGGGCTGATCTACGTGGATAATGGCGCGATCCTGCGGCCGTTCTCGAAAGAAGATTTGGATCTGCTTACCGTAATGGCTAACGTCGCGGCAATTCGCATAGAGCACGCGCGTCTCGCCGAAGTGGAGCAATCCGAGAAGCTCATGGAATTGGAGCTGTCGCAAGCAAGCGAGATCCAGGAGACTCTGCTGCCTAAAGACGCGCCGGTTTATGACGGATACGAATTTGCCGGTTACAACCTTCCCTGCCGAACAGTAGGCGGCGATTACTACGACTTCCTTCCGTATAGCGATGGACGAGTGGGACTGGTGGTGGGCGATGTATCGGGAAAAGGACTGCCGGCGGCCATCTTGATGTCCAGTTTGCAGGCGCGCGTGCAGATGTTACGTGAGACAAACCCCGATCCTGCTTCAGCCGTGACGCTTCTCAATCGTAACTTTGCCGAACGATGTCCGGCCGGCAAATTCATCACGTTCTTCTATGCGCTACTGGATCCTGTCACCGGGGATTTAACATTCAGCAACGCAGGACATAATTACCCGCTACTCTTGCGTGCAGACGGATCTGTTGAATTGCTCTCGGGTGGCGGCATGGTGCTCGGTTTGTTTCCGATGATCCACTATGAGCTTCGCCGAACGGATCTCAAACCCGGGGATATGCTTGCCCTGTATAGCGATGGAGTGACAGAGGCCTGCAGCCCTTCGGGAGCCGAGTTGGGAGAGGAAGGCTTGACGAATTTCCTAGCCGAGCGACGGGATGAGTCTTGCCAGAATACGGTAAAAAGTCTGGCGGAACACGTGAGGAAATGGCACGGGAGCGCTTCCCTGTCGGACGATTTTACAATCGTACTGGTGCGGCGGCTTCCAGGCCAAAAAGAAACGCCGCCCTACAAGGACGGCGTAGCTGCTTCGGAAGTAAATGGAAATTACTGAGGAGTCTGAGGGGCTATAGCTGCGGGGACCGCTCCCTGAGTGGGTGGCGCGCCGATCTTCACTCCGATCACCTCACCGGAGACCACCAGTTCCACTCGACGATTCATCTTGCGTCCCGCCGCAGTGTCGTTCGCAGCAACGGGATAATTATCACCGTATCCAACGGCAGTCATGTTGTTCGTGTTTACTCCCTGCGTGAGCAGAAAGTCGCGCACAGCGTTGGCACGCTGCTCCGATAGCCTTTTATTCAACTCCGAGCCGCCGGTGCTGTCTGTATAGCCCTCGATCTGCAGGTTCAGACCAGGGTGGGACATGACGATACCGCTGATGCGCGCCAGAGCTAACTGAGCAGGCGTCTTCAAGGTGTATTTGCCGGTGTCGAACAGCACATCCTGCATATTGACGACCAGGCCGCGAGGAGTTTCTCGCGTTGGCAAAACTGCATTGAATTGCTGAAGCAACTGCTCGCGCAACGCATTCTTGTCTGCTTCGGCTTGCTTACGGAGCGCATCGGCTTCGGCCGCCGACTGCTGGGCTTTGGCAGCTTCGGCGGCAGCCTGGGCTCGCGCGGCATCGGCTTCCTGCGTTGCCTTCTCGGCTGCGGCGCGTTGTTGAGCCTCTAACTCAGCCTGGCGTCGTGCCTGTTCAGCCTGCTGTTGCGACTCCTGAGCGCGGCGTGCCTCTTCAGTTGCCTGGTCCTGTGCCGCTTTTTGGCGGGCGGCAGCTTGCTCGCGCTCGTTTTGCAATGCTTCCTGCTGCTGTTTCCTCAGCGAGACTGTGCGAGCATCTTCAGCTTTTTGAACAGCCTCACGAGCCGTCATAATCGCAGGTTTCCATTGCTTGCGATCCTGATAGTCCTGCGCTTGCCGCCAAAGATCTTCCGCCTGCTTGAACTGATCGCTGGCGTATTGATCGGCCTTGGCGTATTGAGCGATCTGAACGGCGTTCTGAGCTTCGTATAGCTCTAAAGGACTCTTCTTATTCGAATTCAGGTCAACTGGTTTGAGCTGGGATTCAGGAACATGATAAGTGTATTGGCCACGCGGCAGAAGCTCGAATTTGGCGTCGACCGTCTGCCATTTGCCCTTTGTGTCGTCCCGAATGATGTTCTCCATCACCACCACGTCACTTGGCTGGTGAACGTTGAAGTATGGCTCTGCGGTAATGATCAACCCGAACGCCTGTAGTTGCGTCGTGACCTGGCCGCTATAATTTCCGTTCGAGTCAAGCACAACCTCACCCAAGTTGTAAGGCCGGCCATCAGGCGTGATTGCCCATAACACATACGTAAGGTAAAGCTCTCCGAAAGTTCGGGCGGCAGGAAGACCTTTGACATCCAGCTTCACTTGCATGTAGCCAAGCTGGCTTCTTACGTTTGCAGTGCCTTTCGCGCTCGACGCAAGGGAGGTACCTTGAAAATCGACCTTCGTCCAGCCGCTTCGATCGCGGTATGTGACGGCCGCCACAGACCGGGAAACAACCTGAACGCGAAAGATAGGATTACCGGAGCTAGTCTGCGCGGGCTGCTGCCCCACGGATTGCATAGGGCTCGGCTCCTGCGCCACTAGGCCTATGGGAAGCGAAATGAATAACGCACACTTATACCAATTCATGTCATTTCTTAGGTTAGCAAGGCTTTTGCCAATTAATAAGTGCTCTATTTTCAATAGCGGCAAAGGCTCTGTTGGTAGTTTCTACAGATTGCCTTTTCAAAAGGAAGGCCTAACACAAACCATACTCTGGCTCGCTTTTTTTAAACGAGCGGCCAGATCTGCGCGCTATTGGGGCCGAACGGCTCAGGCAAATCCAGATTCGCACGGAAATCATCCAACCAATGCTGCAGCTTTCGGAAATTAGCGGCCTGAAAACCGGAAGGCTATTTCAGGATATGGCACCAGAGTTGAACGGCTGGACCCGCACCAAGTCCGCCCCCCTGTTCGCGCGGTCATACCAGAGCGAAATTCACCTCGATGGTTGCCGATACCGTCACTGGCTGGCCGTCTTTCGTCGCTGGCTTAAATCGCCAGTGACCGACTGCCTCGACGGCTTTTTGATCTAAACCAAATCCGAGGCCGCGGACGACCTTGACGTTGTGGGCTAGGCCATCGACGCCAATTTCGACCGAGAGGAGCGTCACACCCTGATACCTGGCTAATCGCGCCTCTTGTGTGTACGACGGCTCCACTTTCAATATCAATATGGGAGCGGTCACGCCATGCCCGACACGGTATACATCGGAACTCGATGGCTGGTTTGTCGAAAGCGCTTGAGCAGCTTCCGCTTTCAGGATTGCAGTCGCCTGACTTTGTATCGTGTTTGCTTCTTCTTTTCGGTCTTGCTGCTTCAGCAATTGAGCGTAAAGCTGCATGACGATAGCGGCTTCGGCCGAGTTTGGATCCTGCGCTGAGAGTGCGCTTTGGTAAAGCCCATCGGCGGCTTCAAGATTGTTTTGACGCTGTTGCGTAATAGCCATCCACATTCTCGCTTCACCGGCTTTGTTCGAGTCTACAGACTGCGCGCGCTCAAAGTCGCTCATTGCTGCCTCGAAATTCTTCGTCGCTAATTCGGCCGTACCCAAATGGATCAGCACGGTCGCCGCTTCTGGTCCGGTACTTAGCTTTGCCAGCGCTTTGGTGTACTGGGCCTTAGCCTTTTCGAAATCGCCCTGCTCGCGCTCGGCGTCGCCGATCAATCGCATCCCAATAATATCTGTGCCTGGAGCGATTTCAGATTGTCCAGTAGGACTCTGCGCCTGCACTGCGGCGAGTGGAGCAATGATGCCGGCTGCTAAAAGTGAGGCCGCAACAAGAGACGCTCGTTTTGCGGGTCTCCGGTCGCGGCTGGAATCGAGAATGGCAAGTAAACGGCCCTCCAGCTGCGAGCGTCGCGCGATCGCTATCGCGGTCGATCCAAGTGCGACCGGCGATTGCACACTACGAGCGATTTCGAACAGATGCGTAGCGTATTCCGACGCACACGCGCCCGCGCTCAATACCAAGTCATCCGCGGCCATCTCCCGCTCTTTGGCGAATACGCGCCAGGCTACCCACACAATCGGATTCCACCAATACAGGCCCAACGCGGTTCGCGCCATCAATTGCGTCGCACTATCGCCGCGGCGCACGTGAGCGAGTTCATGCGAAACGACAAGCCGCCGCCGCTCTGTGCTCCACTCCAACGAGTTGGCGGGCATGAAAATGGTCGAACGAAAAACGCCGTAAGTCATCGGCATGCTGCCCTGCGGCGCTTCGAGCAGACTCACTTTCTCTTCGATCCCAAGCTGTTCAGCTGATGGAGCCAGCTCGGGTAAGTCGAAAGGAATCGAGCGACGTCTAAGCCGCCCGATGGCAGCCCAACCGATTATCATCTGGGCGAAGCTGACGATTGAACCGGCCGCCCACAGTAGCATCAGCGACATGGGCCAATTTCGCGTCCACGATTCGGAGTTCAACGGTGACGCCGTAATTGCCGGTCGGGTTTGCGCCCCGAGCTCGTCGCTCATAGCCAACGAATTCGTACGAAAGAGAATGCCAGGCGCAAGAGGGGAGCCGTTCACTGGAACGCGTAACGCGGGCAACGCTATCGAAAGGACCGGTAGAGCCAATAGGGCTGCGAACGCCGCGCTCCAAACCAGATGACGAAGCGCCGCCGATTGTCTCTTCAGCAACAGCGCCGTTAACCAAGCCGCGCCTGGCACAACCGCACTCTTGAGCGCTACGCTCGCCACTATCGAATACAAAATCTGACCCGTCATTTACTTTCCCTCCTTCTTTGCTTTTTCGATCATTCCTGCCATACGATCCAGCTCCTCGCGGGTCAGCCGCTTCGAAGACACATCCAAAAGCGCAGCCACTACCTGCTCCGGAGCATCGTGGAAAAACGTATCTACTAACTGCCTCACGGCCCACCGTTTAGCCTTGTCATGGTTCACAACGGGCGCGTAAACGTATCGCAAGCCTTCGTTCTCGTGCTTGACGTGACCCTTTTCCTCGAGGACCCGCAACATGGCTCTCACGCCGGAGTAACTGGGAGCGTCTTTCATAGCCTCTCTGACTTCCGAGGCGGAGCCCTTCCCGCGTTGATAGAGAATCTCTAAAATTTGCCGTTCCCGCCTACTCAATCCTGCTAGCACCATCTACGCCGCGCCTTCCTGCTAAAAAGACAGCATATGCTAATATTTCAGCACATGCTGTCTTTTTAGCACGACGTGGTTAAGGCTGTCAACAGATATTCTCGAGACATAAGCTGTGAAGGCTCGGGCCAGACAGCCCGGGATCGACCGCGCGCAAACGCTGCTCGAACAGTAAAGCCGTTATCGGCTTTTCAACGAATAAGTATGTCGGGCATCGGATAAGTTACGCCGTCGATCTCGATCGGAACGGTCGGCCAGTTCCCCGTCTGAGTAATGCTCTCGACGTGGTCTGGATACACGATGATCGTGTCGAAAGACAATGCGCCGCGAATAATCGGATTCCAGGCGAAAGCTTGGTGCTCGTGTATCAGTTCCTCCGATCCCGGAACAGCGAGCCAGTCCCGTTCCGCATAGCCAATTGCGCCGCCCTGGTGATGATCTTGCCAGTATCCCGGGAAGCCTGCTCGGGCAAACCAGTCCTTAGCCCAGTCGATCATCTGCCCCGCGCTAACCCCCGGCTTTGAATGCGCTTCGTATTGTGCGCTGATCGTCATGGCCGCCTGCAATTTGTGCTTCAGTTCCGGTTCGAGCGGACCGAAGTGAACGAACCGGGCTACCGACACAACCAGACCCCAACGTCGCGCGCATACATTGACGATGGCGTACCGCGAGAGCCGCAGATCAGTTGGAGTGTGGTGATGGTAATCGTAGACGCGATGGTCGACACCCATCAACAGGACGGTGGGGCGCAAGTTCCGGCGCATCAGCTCATTCGATGCGATGGTTTCCATTTCGCGTTCGCTGACACCTGGCTTCAGTTCGCGGCACACCGCTTCCACAGCTTCGGTAGCCGCTCTACCTACCCAACGGTACTTCTTAATCTCCGAATCCGTGAGTTGGTAACGTAGTGGCGCAAATTCGTCGGAGACGAGCTTGAGGTCCCCGAGGGGTGCGTCCGTTCCTATGGATTGCCGGCCTGCAATCTGATGAACAACTGCTAGTTTTCGGGTCTTTTCCTCGTACCACTCGTAGTCTTTTGCTGTATAGCCAAGCCCGGCCAAATCCTCGCGCAGCAATCGAGGCATCTCGCTGTTATTCGCTACAACAAATTTGCGTCCATCCTGCATGATGAGAAGGGACGCCGCGCCTATCTCGCTTGTGATGACAATGTGGTTATCGGCAAGACCGGCCGTCACCCAAGAGAAGTTATCCACCCGCGTGACTAGAACACCGGCCAGATGCTGCTCGAGTAGAAACCTGTGAACGCGCTGGAGCTTTACATCCACTTCCGAAATCAACTCGGCGCGCTCGACTGGAGTTTGCACTGCGGCGTCCTGCGCCACGCTGGACACCCGCCATATCAAGGCAAGCACCGTCATCCATCGCGCTGCTGTGGTGAGGAATCCGGCCGGCACGGCTATTTTGCTTCCTTCTTCGGCGCGGTCCACTGTTGAAACAAAGATGGGTCGAACTCCATCAGACCGAAGATTCCATCGAGCTGGCTCGTTGCCACCCAAGGAAGCCAGAGACGGTGCAATCCAAAACCTCGCACCGGTGCAAAGCTGTAGTGCTCCTGCTGCCATCCCGGGCCTTTCAGATCGAACGCGCGGCCGGGAACAGCAACCATGTTCTTTGTATCGTGCAACAGCAGTTGCGCGATCGCGAGATAGTGCTCATCCTGCGTCCAGCGGCCCAGCTTGGCGTATTCGTCAACGTCGAAGGACATGTAGTCATCCACTAGCGAATGACCACTTGCGATCAGTTGCGTTCCGTAGGTCGGCACACCTTTTTTCCAGTGCAGCAGGGCGTCGTCCGCATCCCGCGGCATGGGCACGTTCCAAAGATAGATCCACGTCTCTGCGTAATCGGCGGCCGCTTGGGCCCGCGCTAGCCACTTGCCATCGTGGGTCGCCTCATAAAGCGCAAGATACGCTTCGTTCGACAGAGTTCCCGCCTCTTTGTCCAAAACGTCCGGATTATCGATGGTGCCACCGACGAATTTCCCGTTAGCTTGTCCATGGCTCCAGACGAAATCGGCTGCCCGTTCAGCCGCTTGCAGGTAGCGTGGATCTCGCGTCTCCTGCGTTAGTAGAACCAGGAACGGAACAGGGTTATAGCTGGATTGAGGCGAAGCATCGATGATTTCTCCTGTGACCGGCTTCCACGATCGGGGAAACCCGCCGTCGGCAGCTTGCTGGGTCAACAACCAGTCTCCGAATTGCTGTGCCCACGCCAGCCACTCGCGGTGTTGCCTGCCACTCGTGCGCTCGCGCACATACGCACGCAAAGTGGCTTTCATGTCGTCCCCAAACGAGCGCAGAAAAACGCAATGATCTCGTGGAATTGCTAATGCCGGTTCTCCCGTTTCGAGATTGAACCCCTCGCCGACAGGAGGGTTCATGCGGAGCTTGATAAAAGATGAGAAGATCGCCAGGCCAAGCGTTCGATCTTTTGTAGCACGAGTCTTGTCGGTATCTATCTGAGCGTCGGCTAAAAGGAACTCGGCGGATTCGAGGTCCTTGCCTGTGAAACCCATGATCGCCTGGTGATTCGGGGCCCGATCTGATTTCTCTACGGCGGAAACAAAGTTCGGGATTCCCGCGCGGTCGCCGTGAATCTGAACCTCGCCCGCGAGAACGTCGATGATACTCCTCCGCACAATCGGAATGTCCTGCCAGGTAATCGGCGGCTTCAGTGTCGAGTACGCCCAACGCCAGGAGTTTTTCAGATATTTTGGAAAATCTTCCCCTTTCGAAAACCGGAATTGCAACCTGTACTTCTGGACAAGGCCGTCCCGGATCGGATGATAACGCCGTCGCCATTTATGAACTTGACCTCCGGGATAGGTGTTCCCGCGATACGTCACCTCTCCTTCACTGCCTGGAAACCAAAACCCTTGTGCGTGATGGCCCTCATCCAGATCCGCCCCAATCGCCCCAAACCGAAAGTGTTCGTCAGTCATCGCCTCGACATCTGTATCCCGTGAATCGGCTCGAGTCGTCTCACCATTCGGTGCCGGATCGAGAATCGTCAACGCCGATCCGTCCTGGAAGTGAACTCCGAACATGGGCGCAGGCAGACGGTCCTCCCGAATGCGGACCTGGCCATGGCCGCCGGCTTCGTAGCTGAGACTGCCACCTATGGCCGCATTCGTCAAATGAGCAGTACTGCCGTAGATCATGCCCGGCGCGAAGTAGTCCACGGCGGACCTCGGATGCGTTTCGGGATGCGGGAATTCGATTGCCGACAAAAATCCCTCCGAACTGGATCCGGAAACGGTCACCGTTCTCGACAGCTCGAGGACATCGCCCTGTACAGACCACTCATCCTCAAAGCTGAAGCTCGATCCGGAAGGTCCTGAAACTTTGGCCGCGCCCCTTGCCCTGCCTCGTGACGCTTCGAAGGTCTGGTACCCAGTTGCCTTTTGTTCGATTTGCTCTGGACCCGCGTAAAATTCGAGCTGAACAGGCTTACTCTGTTTCAAGGATGCCGAGCCGCCATCGATTACCGCGACGCCCTTGGCGTCATCGGCTTCGAAGAACACCAGCTGAGCGCCATTCCGTAGCGCTCCGATTCGATTCATCTTGGGAGTGGGTTGGAACGAAATCGTACTCGCCAGTCCTGCTAACGCTAATGGGATTGCCATTGGACGGATCATAAATTTCCCCTGTTCTCAAAGCGTGATTTCAGCGGAACCACCAGTTAAGGACGGCACACGCGGCGGCGATCGTCCCTGCCAGGATCCATACACCCAACCGGCTTCGAGCGTTTTGGGCACTCAAGGAGCGGCTGTAGATTAGGCCGACGAGTTCCTCCGGCCTTTTCCTGACAGTAAAGCAGCTGACCAGTGAAGTGACGGCAAAACAGACTGACCAGGCCGTGATGGCGCCGTAGAAATTGGCGCTCATATCGCTTCCGTAGTGAAGCAAGTGAGCGCTGTACGCCAGCCTGTGAAGCAACGCGGCAACGGTGCCCGCGAGCAATCCCCAGAAGCCGCCGCTTGGTGTGGCCCAGCTAGTGAACATACCCAGTAGAAATGTCGCGAATACCGGCGCATTGAAAAAAGAGAACAGCAGCTGCACGTAATCCATCAGGCTGTTGAACTGCAAGACAATGTACGCTGTCAATACGCTCAGAAACGTCGCGGCAACAGTTGCAATTCGTCCTACAAACAGGTAATGCGAATCGCTCCGAGCGCGTGCAAAGTAGGACTGATAAATATCGTAAGTCCAAACCGTATTGAATGCGGTGACGTTGCCCGCCATGCCCGACATGAAACTCGAGAATATGGCCACCACGCCCAGCCCCAGCAGGCCATGGCCGTAATAGCGGGACATCAGCATGGGAAGCGCCAAGTCGTACCGCTCCGCCAAAGCAGCGGGAAACAGAATCAGAGCAGCGAGTCCGGGCAGCACCACCAAGGCAGGAAAAAAGAGCTTTGCCACAGCTGCAATCAGGGGCGTCTGGCATGCCGCCTCCGTATCTCGCGCCGCGAGCGCGCGCTGGACCAACAAAAAGTCCGTGCACCAGTATCCGAAGCTCAGCACAAACCCGAGCCCGAAGATTACCCCGACGACGTCCATGGCCGAGTGCGACGGGTCCAGCACGGGCAGACCGCGCCAGGCATGTCGCATATCCACCGGCAGCGCTGCTGCCAGACCCGTTAGTCCATGGAAGTTTTTCAATACGAAGTAGATCAATGGGCTCAAGCCGGCGACGATCAACAGGAACTGAAGCACCTCGTTATAAATGGTGGCGGTTAACCCGCCCATCACGACGTAAACCAGTACAATGGCCGCCGCGCAAATGATGCTGAGTCCAAAACTCCAGCCGAGAAAGGAGCCCATGATGATTGCCATCGCGTATAGACTGATGCCCGAAACCAGGATCATCATCGTCGCAAAAGAGATCGCGTTGAGCGCTCGAGTCGCCTCGTTGTAGCGCAGTTTTAAAAACTCGGGAACGCTGCGGGTGCGGCTGCGATAGTAAATGGGCATCATGAACAGCCCTAAAAACAGCATGGCGGGAATCGCGCCCATCCAATAAAACTGACTTGCCCGCGCTCCGTATTTCGCACTGGTCGAAACTACGCCCATTACCTCGAGAGCCCCCGAGTTCGCCGCGACAAACGCAAGGCCGGTGATTATGGCAGGCAGCGATCGGCCCGCTTGAAAATACTCCGAGCTGGTCGTGGTTCGCCGGCGTACTCGGATCCCGATAAAAACTATGACAACGAAATAACTGAAGATGATCAGGTTGTCGAGTAAGTTCAGATGGATGTTCGGCAAGGGAAGTTCCGCTCCTCCTCTTTGAAGCAGAGACCCATCTTATAGAAGCCTACTAGCTATAGAAGCGCTAGCCCAAGCCGCTCGCTGTGACCCGGGGGCGTGCTTTTTCTTTGCCTTGACTCTTGACTTTGAACCTGGAGTTTGAGCATATAAGCTGTACCGATTATGTGAGATTTCACATAATTCGGTTCATTCGCCTTCAGGAGCGAGGGGTCATGTCAAACATCAGGTTAGTTGCACTTTTTTGCGCCTTATCGGCGGTTCAGTTATTTGCCCAAGCCGACCGGGGGATCATTACCGGCCTGGTTACCGACCCGCAAGGCGCGACGATGGCGAGCGTTCCCGTAGCAGTCAAAGACTCTAAAACGGGTGTCGTGACGAACGTCACCACGACAGCTTCGGGTAACTACAGCACGCCTCCGCTGATCATCGGCACGTACGAAGTCAGTGTTGCCGCACCTGGATTTAAGACGTTTCATGCCGCCGGAATTACTCTTGCATCCGGACAGACCTACCGGCAGGACATCTCGCTCGAGGTCGGCCAGGTTCAGCAATCGGTCGAAGTCAGCGCCCAAGTCGAGACGCTGAACGCCGACAACCCGCAGGTTTCAGCATCGGTGAATCAATTGGCTTATGAGTCTCTGCCCGCCGTAATGGCGGGCGAGAATCGAGTTCCCGAGGCGCAGCTCTATACATTCCCCACTTTCGTAGCTCCGACGCAAGGCAACATCTATCCGGGTAGCGCATTCGGAGCTCGCATCAACGGCGGGCAGCGCAGCGCTTTCGAGAACTTTTTAGACGGCGCTTCCTACGGCGAGGTCAGCGGACACAACGGCACCCAGGAGCGTTCGGCGCCCTATGAGTCGATTGCCGAAGCACGCATCATCGACAACACCTTCAGCGCGCAGTATGGCCATACGAGTGGCGGCTTTGTCGAATACACCACCAAGAGCGGAACCGATACGTACCACGGTGAAGCGTATGAGTTCTTCGATAACGACAAGCTGCAGGCACGGGGCGAGATCGCTCCCGTGCGCCCTCCCGTCCGCCAGAATCAGTACGGTTTCACCTTGGGCGGCCCGATCTCGATTCCCAAAGTCTATAACGGCAAGAACAAGAGCTTCTTCTTTTTCAACTTCGACCAGTTCAAATACACGAACGCCGGGGCAGGAAGCGGGTTTGCGACCGTCGCGACGAATCAGCTTCGTACTGGCGATTTCTCTCCTTATTTAACGACTCAGCAGATCGGGACGGATGCTTGCGGCCGGCCCATTTATCAAGGGCAGATCTTCGATCCGAAGTCTACGGCAAGCGCATCGACTTGCGGCGGTCCTGCCAGCGGCACTGTGCGTACGCCTTTCCCGGGTAATATCATTCCAGCCGCAGATTTCTCAAAAGTGGCGACCAACATACAGGGGTATTTGCCGGCTCCCTTCAATAATGCGCTGTCCAATAATTACCTGCTTGGGACCGGCCCAACAATTCTTGAATGCCAGGACGATGCTTACGCGTATCGACCACAACATCACGCGACAGCATTCGCCTCTCATTGACCTATAACTACGACGACCGTCCAAGAGAACTGGATTGCAACAACATCGGCGGATGCGGCGGGCCGATCGGCCATCCTCGAGTGCAGGACATTTCCACTCACACTGCCCATTTGCAGTTGACCGACGTGATCAGCCCCAGCTTGTTCACTCACATGGTGTTTTCGTATGACCGCTGGGTGCTTCCCGATAGCTATCCATCAATCGTCGATAAAGGGTGGGCTTCGAAGGTCGGTATCACCGGAATTCCCTACGCGGATGCAGGTGGCTTCCCAGCTATCGGTTTCAATCAACGATACGCCGGCTTCGGTGTGAATGGCACCGGCGGTCTTCAGGGAACCGACAGATACCAGTTCCTCGATGACACAACGAAGACGTTTGGCAAGCACACATTCAAGGCCGGTGTCGAATACCGCTGGGAACGTTGGTTCACGGGAGCAAATGTCGGTGATGCCGGCTCTTTCAACTTCGTGGCTGCTAACACGGGCGCGTTCAATGCGAGCGGCAGCGTCATTTCGGGCACAGGTGACCCTTACGCTTCATTTCTTCTCGGGCAGGTCAGTAACGCGGGCTTCAGTATTCCCTCTTTCTCCGATTACCGGCGTCCCTACTTCGCCCCTTGGGTTAACGATGACTGGAAGGTCACCGACAAGCTGACCCTCAGCTTTGGTTTCCGCTACGATCTGCAATTTCCCCGTACGGAGCGGCATAACCAATACTCCTCGTTTCGAGCCAAACATTCCCAATCCGGGCGCGGGAGGAATACTCGGAGCCTTGGCCTTTGCCGGTCAAAACGGGCAATCCAATACCTTTGAGAAGCTCCAGGCCGATACCTACGGACCGCGCATTCGGCTTTGCCTACCGGGCATCCGAAAGGACGGTGGTACGCGGCGGCTACGGAATCTACTACGCAGGCGTAACAATGAATGGTTTCAACGCCAACCCGAACTACGGATACAGCACGAATCCGTCGGTCACGGACCTGACCAACGGCAGACAGGCGGCGTTTTCTTTGGACAGCGGCTTTCCCCAGAGCGCGGTCTCGCGTTCCGCCTCTTATCTCTCCTTCGCTTCAAAATGGCACCAGCATTCAGTACATGAACCCCAAGGGCGACACCCTGCCGCGTTACCAAAACTGGACCTTTTCCGTCGAGCGCCAGATTACGAACAGCATGGTTCTCGACGTGGCTTACGTGGCGAATCACGGCACCCGGCTTATCAGCGGCCCGAATATGAATGACCTTAATCAGAATAATCCTGCGATCCTTCAGCAGTACCCGGCTTCGGTCTTAAGCGCGACGGTCGGCACTCCCGCGGCGAACGGCTTTCCGGCTCCTTATGCAGGGTTTCACAGGTACGGTCGCGCAAGCCCTTCGGCCCTATCCTCAATATCAATCGGTCCCGCAATTCAACGGAGCGAACGGCTGGAGCACCTACAACTCGCTCCAGACGACCCTTAGACAAAACTTGACCAAAGGTCTTCAGCTGAATGTGGCATGGGTTTGGTCGAAGCTGCTCAATAATGGCGCGGATTCCGGTCTTACACAAGGGTTCCGTGGAGCTGAGCCCATTAGCACATATCTGCCGACCAAATCGCTTTCAGTCGACGACGTACCGAACGTTGCGACGATCACCTTCGTGGATCAGCTTCCCTTCGGAAAGGGAAGGACACTGATGAACCGGGGCGGCATCTTGAACGCCATACTGGGCGGATGGACCCTTGCCGGCAATCTTCGATACGAGAACGGCCGGCCCCTCGGCATTTACTATTCGGCCAATCCCTATGCGGGTGTGTTGTTCAACACCGGTTATCTACCCGACCGCGTGCCCGGTGTCAGCGGATACCTGGATACTAATAACGGCAACATTGTCGTCGGTGCGAGCCACTACATCAGTTCGAGTGCCTTCACTCAGCCGGCGCCTGGAAGTCTTGGAAATGAGAGTCGATTGGACTCTGTTTTACGAGGCTGGGCAAGCTACAACGAAAGCCTATCGCTGTACAAAGATTTCGTGTTCAAAGAAAAGGTAACCTGGCGCATCGGTGGCAACGGAGCTAACGTTTTCAACCGCCATCAGTGGTGTGATCCCGATACCAACTTGAGCGACGGTAACGCATTTGGAACCATCACCGGGCAATGCAACCTTCCGCGAGCGTTCCAGCTTTACATGAAGCTTAGCTTCTAGTGCTCGCTTTTGCGATAAGCGAGAACAGCCTGTTCGTGCTCGGCCAGAGTGGTCGAGAAGACATGTGCTCCAACGCTGTTCGGCTTCGCGACGAAGTAAAGATAATTGGTATCCGCCGGGTACAGAGAGGCCTTCAGGGACAAAAGTCCCGGATTCGCAATCGGTCCCGGCGGCAGACCAACGTGACTGTAGGTGTTATAAAGGCTTCGGCTGGCGAGGTCCGACTTGTGGATGACGCCCTTGTAGCGATTTTCAAGAAGCGCGGCATAGACCGTTGTGGGATCGCACTGCAGCGGCATCGATAAGCGGAGCCGGTTGAAGAAAACCGAAGCCACCTCCGGCCGCTCTTCGCCGGATGCTGTTTCCTTCTCGACCAACGACGCTAGCGTCACGATCTGATGGATTTTGTCCGACTGCTTCTCTCCGCCGAGCGTCTTCCACTGCTTTCGAAATTCGTCGGTCATCGCACGGCAAAGCTGCCTTGCAGTTGTCTTATGCGTGACGCGGTAAGTGGACGGGAACAGATAGCCCTCCAAACTGGGAGCGTCTTTGTCAAGATCGCGGATACTCTCGCTGTTCGCAGCGGCTCGGAGAAAGGCGGCCGGGGCGACCGTATTGTAATTAGCGAGCAGTCCGGCGATATCGAAGATATTGCTGCCTTCCGGAATCGTGATCTCTTCGTAGAAGATCTGCCCACGGCGGATCTCGTCGAACACCTGCCAGGGGGTCTGCGCCGCGCCGAAGCGATACTCGCCGGCCTGGAGCGATGCTCGGGGATGCAGGAATCGGACCGCGAGAAAAGCCCAGCGCGATCGAACGACGCCTTGCTTCTGGAGCTTTTGCTGCGATGGCGCGGGAAGACATGCCGTGCTCGATCTCGACAAATGTCTGTATTTGAAAATTGCGGTAAGGAGAAAAGTACCAGTAAGCTGCCAAGCCTGCAGCAACGAGAGCCGCAACCAGGCAAACTACCGCCCCAGCTAAAAGAGTTCTCGAAAGGGAGCGGCGTTCAGTCAACGGAACCTCGCTCCGCATCATCCGCCGAGATGCTCAAAAAACCGAGATAGCTTTCGAGCAGAAGAACGGCAGACAAACGATCGACAGCCTTTTTACGCTGCTCGAGATTAGCGCCCGCTTGCGACAACATTCGTTCCGCTTCGACCGAGGTCAGGCGCTCATCCCAGTAAACAACGGGACGCTGAGCATACTGTCCGAGGCGTTCGGCAAATTCCCTCGTGTATTCGCTTTGACGGCTCTCCGAGCCGCTCATGTGGAGCGGCCTGCCAACCAGCAGCATTCCCACGTTCAGTTGCTCAATCCTCTCTTTCAGTTTGCGCATGTCGTCGCGGATGCGAATACGTTCGAATGTTTCCAGCCCCTGCGCGGTGATCTGCAATTCGTCGCTAACCGCGAGACCTATTCTCTTTTTACCTACGTCGAGTGCCAGAATTCTGCCCGTCAAGCTTGGATTATAGAAGCATTCCCATGGTAGATTAGCGAGTATCGAGGCTGGTCCTCTGCCTTGGCACTTCTCAGCCCTTCTTACATCCCGCAGAGCACGTTTGGCATTGGAAGAGCGCTGATCGCGATAGCAGCTCTCGTAGCACTGCTTTATTACGGCCGTGACTTCTTCGTCACGTTGATTATCTCGGCCATCTTCGCTTTTATCCTCGATCCGATCGTGTTGCTGGTCATGAAACTACGATTGCCGCGTTCGGTGGCAACTGCCGTCGTGATCGGCCTTGCAATTATATGTGTTTATCTCTTAGGCGCATTGGCCTGGAGTCAAATTGCAACTCTGCAACAGGATCTCCCGACTTATGGTTCGAGAATGACGGAAGTGGTTGACTCCATCAATACCAAGATGGACGAGATAGAGAGGAAAACGCTCGGAACGGTGCTGCCGAAGCGGCTGCTCCAACAACAGCAGTCAATTCAGCAGAAACCATTCGAGGCGCAGCGGGCCAGGCGCAGACGAACGGGCACAGCCGGCGATCCGGTGGTTGCTACCCCTCCAGCCATACCGGAAGTCCGAATCCACACCGACCCGCGCCCCGCAATCGGCGCCTTCTACGGGTACGTTTCTGGTTACATCCACATGCTGGTGATGGCGTCGTTTGTGCCATTTCTGGTGTATTTCATGCTGAGCTGGCGTGACCATATCAATCGCCGCTTTCTGATGCTGTTTCAGGGAGAGAATCGCTATGTGGTCGGGAAGAGCTGGTCACTGATAGGCGATTCGACCCGAGCCTTTGTGCTCGGCAATTTCCTGTTGTGGGTGTTCCTGAGCTCGATCAGTGCAGTCGCTTTTTTCTTTCTAGGCGTGCCCTATTGGCCTCTGATCGGCTTACTCAGCGCGCTTTGCAGCTTAGTACCGTATGTGGGTCTGGCGTTAAGCCTGGGACCGCCGGTGCTTGCGACGCTTAATGGTTCCCAACAAATTCAAGATCGTCGTTTCAGTGGTGCTGATTACCGCGGCGCTTCACCTGATCACCATGAACGTGCTCTATGCCAAGATCATCGGCCGCCGAGTGCGCCTCAATCCGCTTGTGGTTACCATCGCGATGATGTTTTGGGGATTGCTCTGGGGCCCTATCGGACTGGTGCTGGCAATTCCTATCACCGCCGGAATCAAAGCAGTCTGCGACAACGTCGAATCGCTCGAACCTTTTGGCAGGTTGCTGAGCGACGACTAACGGATGAACGCTGCTACCGGCGGTTCAACTCCCGTGACCACCAGAGCCGGTTTGTTTTGCACGGCTTCGGTCCGCACATAAGCCAGGCCGACCACCTCCCGGAGCGCTGGCGAATAAGCGGCCGAAGTAATCTCGGCGACGTCTTTTCCATCCGAGCTCAGCTTTGTGCCGGGCGGCGGGGCCGACTCGCTCGCCATGCGAATCGGCGTGAGGAGGCGGTGCACTTGCCCCCGCGAACGGACGCGCTCTACAATTTCCTGGCCAAGGTAGCACCCCTTATTCGAATGAGCCGCGTGAAGTCGCTGAGTCTCCTGCAAAAGGTAGCGCTCCGAGATGTCCTCCCCGTAACGGGGCATGCCGTTTTCCAGGCGCACTACGTGAACTTCATCGGGACGGGCCAACGGAGCACCCGAGCTTTCGAGCCGTTGCAGTAAATCTTCCTTTTCTCCAGCCGGCACGAAAATCCGCAGCCCTTCTGCGCCCGTCACGGTGACCCGGGCAGTAAAACCGTCCCCGAATGTCTTAATGCCGAACTTGGTTTCGCTCACGGGAATACCAAGTCGGTCGGCGATTTCGAGGCTCTTCGGTCCTTCCAAACCGATGGCAGCCAGAGAAGCGGTTTCATCTTCGAGCGTGACATCGTCAGCGATAATAAATCGGTCGAGATGCGAGAAGAGGCTGGCCGCCACTTCCGGCTCGGTGTCTAAGAACAGGCTTTCGCCCAGGTTATAGATATAGGCGTCGGCCAGGATCCGGCCCTTATCGTTTAGAAAGAAAGCGTAAACGCCCTGCTCCGGCATAAGCTGCTGGACATGGTTGGTAGTCATGGCATGCAGCAAACGAGCGCGGTCTTCCCCGATCAGCCGGATCTTGCCACGGCTCGATAAATCGATACAGGCTGCGGCGCTTCGCAGCCCTTCGTAACCATTCATTCTTACTCCTTTTGATGCGGGCCCGAGGCGGAGGGAGTCAGCAGGTCCGTAACGTAAGGTTCGAGTGCGGGCGTGCAGGCGTAGGCATTTCCCCCGTAGATCGTTTTCTGGCCGGAGAAGCTGCGAAAAACACCGCCGGCTTCTTCGACCAGGATTTTCAACGGAGCTAAGTCCCAGGGCGCGGCGTTGGGCTCGATCCAAACATCGGCTTTGCCTTGCGCCAGCAAGATTGCGTCGACAGACCCTCCCAAACTACGGACCGCCCAAAACTTTTCTACCCAGGCGAGTAGGGCCGGAGCAAACGTACGTACGCCGATCTTGTTGAACCCGTTGAAAGAAAGAACAGCGTCACTGGGCGTGGTTTTGGAGGACACGTGGATCCGGGACCCGTTCGCCCAGGCGCCATGGCCGCGTGCCGCCCATAAAAGCGAGTTCTGCCCGGGGCTGTAAGCCGCACCGGCCACGATCTCGCCGTTCTCCTCTAAACCGATCAAGACAGCCCAAAGTGGGATACCGCGGACGAAGTCGCGGGTGCCATCGATGGGGTCGATGATCCACTTGCGACCGTTGCGGCTCTCGCGACTGGCGCCCTCCTCGCCAAGCATTCCGTCTTCCGGAAAATCGCGGGAAATGCTCTCGACTATCAGTTTTTCACAAGCCCGATCGGCAGCCGTGACGGGGGATTCATCGGGCTTTGTTTCAGCCGTTATCCCGCGCCGCTGATAGTCGAGCGCAACGCCTCCCGCTTCTAGAGCGACTACTTTGGCGAGCTCAAGCTCGCGTTCGAATGCCATGCGGGCAATTTACCAAACGAACTCCCAAAGACGGGATGCTGTATTTGAGTAATTTATCTGATGGTAAAGACTATTGACAGCGCTTATTCGACCGAGGTAGTCTGAAGTTTCATTAACGATTAGCTATCACCTGGGGGATATCTCTTTGGATGCGAAGGGTGCATTCAGAGAAATCCTACCGAGGAGTTTGATGAATAAAGAATATTTCGTTCTCGATTTTGCACATTCATTGCACGGTCGAGTCAAGCGAATCCACATTGGCTACAAGTCGTTAGCCTGCACAGCAGGTTTTCTCTTGATGCTGGCATTGGTATCGTTTGGGCTTTTTTCAAGCTACGTTCGGATGAGCTGGAAGGCGTCGAATTACGACCATCTCAGTGCGAACTTCGATCGTCTCCGGGAACGGTACACCGAGCTACAGCGCCAATCCAATCAACATAAGCAACAAATGGCCTCCCTCGAAACCCTGGCGAGCGAGGTTTCGGTCGCTTACGGAATCAACCAGCCGCCAACCGGGAGCGAATCGGACGCGCTCGACTCGGACACGGCGCCCAGCCTCCGAGCTTCGATCGAGCGGTATAACGTTCTGCAGTCTGCCTCGTTCTCGGGAATCGAGCGCCGTTACGCTTATCGCTGGCAGGCACACAACCAGCCGACTCTTTGGCCGGTAGTGGGGGTACTCCGTAGCTCATTCGGAGGCCGATCGGACCCATTTTCCGGTGAAGGAACTTTCCACACAGGAATCGATCTGCAAGCCGCCACCGGGACGCCGGTTCACGTGACGGGAGACGGCGTGGTCGAGAGCGCGGGCTGGAGCGGCCGATACGGCAAGCTGGTTGTGGTGGATCACGGTAACGGCCTCGAGACCTACTATGCGCATCTCTCAGAGATGATGGTATTACCTGGACAGGAGGTCCGGCGCGGCCAGGTGATAGCTCTTTCTGGTGGAACAGGGCACGTGACCGGGCCGCACGTCCACTATGAGGTTCGCCTGAGCGGCACACCAGTAAATCCATACCGATATATGGCGAGAGCTTCGAATGCGCAGGCTCCCTCCGTCACACACAGCGATTTAGGGCTGTGATGCAACAGGCCGCAAGTCCTCAACGTCTTTCTTAGTAGTGGTAGAAGAGATCACGCGCCGGGCCGTGCTCGGCTTTTTACCTGCTTCTCTCCTCGGCGCAAAGCTTCCCGAACATCAAAAGGGGCAGACGCTGCCCCAGGCTGGCGAGTTCGTCCGGTTTGCCGATCCGACAACCGAGACCTTCGTTGTCCGTCTCACCAGCCCGGCCTATAGCAACGTCCTGCCATCCCCGACAAATCGGTTCGTTTCGCTAAAACCGCGGTTCCTGCTGTGCTCTTCGGATCGAAACGGACCTATGGCTCCGTTCCAAATCGATTTGCGGACGGGGGCTATGCGCCAGATCTGTGAGACGGCCAAACTGGATCCGGTCTCGTTGTGCCTCGATGCGCAGGGGCGGTCGATTTATCTCCTGGATGGAGGATCCCTGCAGGAGGTAGCACTTGGAGGGAAACATGGGTCCAAAACGATGGCAGAGAATGTCTCGGCCTATGCCATGGGCCAATCCGCTTCAGAGCTGTTCCTTATCCGGCGAGGACAGCTCGAACAGGCCGGTGCGAATGGCGCCACGGCATTGGCCGAAGACGCTGAAGCGCCCTGTGTCGTGCGGCCGGGTGGGGCAGGATGCTTGTTCGCCCGCGGTCTGTCCGGTCCAGAGCGAGAGCTTTGGTACGCCTCCGTTGCGTCTCCTGGTAAGCCGGTGTGTGTAGCTCACGGCCTTGTCTCCAACCCTTGCTGGTCGGCTGACGGTCACTCAGTATTGTTTTTGCGGCAAACGCCTGTCAACGACGTTCTGATTTCGGAAGTGCGGGAGCTTCGACCAGAAGAAGGAAAAGAGCGCGCAGTGTCCAGGACGAGCCAGTTCGCGGTGTTCAGCCCAAACGGTAACGATTCCGTCTTCGTAGGGGCGAGCGGAAGCAAGGCTCAACCGAACATCATCCTCTTGCTGAGTTCAACCCAGCGAGAGTTGACGCTTTGCGAACACCGCGCGAGCCACGCAGCCGATGTACGGCCGGTGTTCTCACCCGATAGCAGACGGGTTTACTTCCAGAGCGATCGCGAAGGGAAGCCGGCCATCTATTCGGTGAACGTAGAGTTACTGGTGGAGCCCGTTTAGGACGAAGTCGCAGATCGGCACTAACCGAGTTCCGACACCTGGTGTAAACGAACAGGCCAGGCTTTTACGCCTTTATATATTCGGGCCATGCTTGGGAGGTCCGACGCGCAGCTTTCGTGCGGTTCTAAGGGGTCGGCTCGCAATTATCAGATACTGCGAACCGGCATACTGACTACATCGTCGATCGCGATCGTCTCTTTGATCACGAACGGTTCCCCGTATTTCGCACCAATCAGATTGCCGTAGAAGCGAGCAATTGCCGCCAGGCGCTCTTCGATTTCCGAATGGGAAGGGAAGAGATCGGAGCCTTCACTCGAATCGCCGTATTGCGAAACGTAGCTGAATAGCGCATTCATCCGCCGCTCAAACTGGCGTGAAATATCGACCACAAATGACGGCGTTACATTTGCGTAAAGCGAGGAGTAGAGAATCTTGAAAGGCCGATGCGGCGGAACGTCTTCCTCCAACCGGCGCAGACCCGAAAGAAAACACGCTTCGTAGCCGATCTCGGAAGCGCGGTAGTGATCCGGATGGCGACCCGTCCAGTAGGGCAGGATCACCACGCGCGGGCGAATGCGGCGTATCACCCCGGCGAGTGTCATGCGAGAGCCGACGTGGTTTTCGAGCCGAGCATCAGGCCAGCGGAGATTCTGGCGCCACGAAAGCAACATCTGCTCACCGGCGATCTTTGATTCCTCTATGCGGATTTCCGGTGTTCCGCGGGTTCCCATGTCGCCCGCAGTCAGATCGAGAACGCCGCTTCGGTAGCCCTGTTCGGCTGTTCGAATGAGCGTGCCGCCGCAGGTCTGCTCCACATCGTCCGGATGCGCGGCAATCGCCAGTACATCCAGTGGACGCAGATTTTCGAATGGCTCGTTTGGATCGCGCATCTTGAAGCTACGAGGGGTAGTAGCGGTAACGGGGACGGTTGCCCTGAAAGAATCGGATGAACAGAATGCCCGCCAGGAATCCGCCGACGTGCGCAAACCAGGCTATGCTCTGCCCTTGACCTATCGAACTCAGTGACCCGCCAAGCCCACTCAACAACTGGATTGCGAACCAGTAAATCAGCATCAGAGCCGCCGGTATGTCGTACGTCGTAATGAAAAAGACGATGAAGATCAGGGTAACCACGCGCACCCGCGGGTAAAGGATCAGGAAAGCGCCCATCACTCCCGCGATTGCACCGCTCGCACCTACGGTTGGCACGGGACTTCCAAGACTAGTGGCAAATTGCACCGCGGCCGAGGCTACTCCCGATATCAGATAAAAGACCAGAAAGCGCCCGGAGCCCATCGCATCCTCGATGTGCGATCCGAATACCCAAAGAAACCACATGTTTCCGATCAGGTGAAGCCATCCGCCATGCAGAAACATCGAGGTCACGAAAGCTGGAAGGTAAAGATGATCCGGCACGAGCCCGTAGTGCTGGATGAAGAGATCGCGCAGATACATCGGCTGTGCTATCTCGTACAGAAAACACAAGGTATTCACTGCAATGAGCAGTAAGGTGATTGCAGGAGTAGAATTTCTGACAAGCAGCGCCCGTAAGGGAATCATCGATTTTGAGAAGCAGCCTGGGCGCTGGCCGCAACGACCTGCTCCCCAATCTCATCGGCAAATCTGCGCGAAACTTTACCTCTTTTCGCGTCCGCCGCCAACGCTTCGATCTCCGCGCGAAAAGGGATGTGACCTCGGGCTCCCACCGCGGCGCAATTCAGTGCCGCTGCCGCATTAGAAAAATCGAGCGCCGCCTGCATGGGCATGCCTTCGAGCATGGCACAGCAGAATGCGCCGTGGAAAACGTCTCCGGCACCGGTCGTATCCACACAAGGCACCACGAAGGCGGGCGAGTAATACCAATTCGCTTCACTAAGAGCGAGCGATCCGTGATTGCCAAGGGTCATGGCGGTCACTTCGGTCCTGTATTCTTGCTGTAAGGCGGATAAGGCGGCGCACGGGTCCGCGATTCCGGTCCATTTCCCGGGCCAGGAAGAACTCGCGACCAGATAATCCACGTTCCTCAGCACCGAATCGAATCCGGGGTACACGGTGTCCACATCGAGCGATACCGGAATCCCATGCTCGCGAGCGATCCGGGCCGCGTGAGTTGCAGCATCCGTATCGTAGCCATCGATGTGCAGCAGCCTCGTGTTGATGATGTCTTCTGCCTGTATTTCCGAGGCTTCGAGCCGCAGGCTCTCCGCTCGTTGCCAGAGAACTGTTCGCTCGCCTGTGCGTTCATCGATGATGATATAAGCCGTCTGATTGGGACATCCACGGCGCACGATCACTGCGCTGGTGTCGACCCCTGTTCCTTGCAGGCTCTCCCGTTGGAGGTCGCCGCGAAGGTCGTCGCCAATTGTCCCGATGTAACGGCTCCGCAACCCCAGACGGGCACACGTGACGATGGCTGTCGCGACCTGGCCGCCGGGGCTCAAGAGTTCGCGATCGAAAGCAACTTTCCCGGCATATGCCGGAAACTCGCTAACCAGGATGAGAGTATCGGTTGCGTTAAGACCGATGCCTAGAACATCGAACGAGGGGCTCAAGTGAGCCTACTTCTTGATGGAATTCGGAACCTCGTAAAGATAGATCGTGTGGACATCGCCCAAATGCCCGGACGTTTCCCAGGTGCTCATGGGAACCCAGCCCTCGATGGGATAGTCATAGGATACGACGCGGGTTTTGGCCTTAAGCTCCCGTTCGAGATTCGGGCGAAGCGTGTCGTTAGCGGCCGGCGCAAGGTAGAGAGTGACGACGTTTGCCGCGCTTAGATCGGTCTTCATGAAATCCCCATGAATGATCTTGATCTGGTTCTCCAGGCCCTTTTTTCGGACATTCTGGGCAGCTAATTCGGCAAGCGGACGGGAAATCTCGATGCCGACAGCGTTCACCTTATACTTTTTCGCTGCCTGCACAAGAATGCGGCCATCGCCGCAGCCCAGATCGTAGAGGGTCTCACCGGGCTTCAGCCGTGCTGCTTGGAGCATCTTCTCGACTGCGTTTTCCGGCGAACCGACTGAGGGGGCAAGTTTTTTGGTGAACGGATCAAGGTCAGACTGCTGGGCAGGGCAAACGAGTGCAGTTGCTAGCAGCCAGGCGCACATCGAGATACTCGCGAGCAAACCCCCGGCAAGCCTTGGGAAATGCCGGCCGGCGTTGACCAACTCGCGTCTGGCCGCCAAAGCGGTGCGGAGTACTCGAAACCTCATAGGCAATCCCCCTCGATTCGTTTAGTCTAGCGTGGCCCCACCGGCTTGCCAAGACGTTTCGACTATCGGGAACCTCCTGCTACCGCGGTTGTCATCGTGCGGTTTCGTCTGGAACGTAGAATTCGATTCACCATATCGCTGGTGGAAAACCACAGGTCGCGCGGCCGGGAGATGGTAAATTCGGTCCCGCGAAACGCCTTTATCGCGTGACTGATCGAGTCTTTCCAGGGAACCGCCTGAGGGTTTAAATTATAGTTCATGTAAAAAACAGGACACTCAATGTCTCCGATGCGGCGAAGGTCTCCCTGGGGTACATCGGCGCTCAACATAGCCTTCGGCCCGGCGAAAATGACTGCATCCGGATGAGCGGCAGGGGTGGACACTTCGTGCTCGATCAGGCTCTCGAGGAAGTCGGTCTCACTGTGCTTTTCAGTTAATTGATCGACTCGAACGGTCCCTAGCTTTACTGTTTGAAGCGCCCGACCCAAGGCGGGGAAATCGATCTGGTCTGCCATTTCCTGTCGATACACCACCCGAGTCTCGGACATGTTGAATGCAACCAACGATATTTTCCCGATTCGCGGGTCCCGTTGAATCGTCTTCAGGATGCTCACCAGAGCATCTGTGTCGCTCTTCTGAAGTGCAGCCGATAGCGCAACTTGCGGGGCAAAATTAACTAATAACTTCACGTTGAGGGTTTCGGCCCCGGCCGAAAGGGTTCGCGCTTCCGTATCGTTGACAAAGGGCTCCGGCTGAAACTCCGCGACTTTGTTAGGGGGAAGAAAAAGGTTGATCGACTTATCTTTCGGTGAAAGGCTCGCTTCCACATCCCAGCTCGACGAACAGATCCGCTCGGATCGGTCCCGCATGAGCCAATCTACGTGATAACCCCCTTCGCCTAAATTGATTTCACCTTGTAGAACTGCATCTCCTTTGGCATCATCGGCTACCGTCGGCACATTGAAGTGCTGCACGAAGTACGACGATTCGCCCTGCCGTTCGCGGGGAGACACCCGAAAAACGACGGTGAGGATCTCCCCGTCGCCCGAAACTTCCCGCAGCGGAAGGGTGACGTCATAGCCGGCGTGAAAGCGAAGATCGAAGCCGAGATCCGCATTTCTTTGCGTGACGACGCAAGGCAACTCCTTACGCTCATCGGCAGATTCGAAAATAGCTAAGTCGGCCGGCATGATCGTGACGGGATCGCCGGGCTCAGCAGGCTTGATCAGCATCTGTGAGAAAGCCGGTAGGTTCAAACTTAGAAGAATAAAGCCGGAAAGAACACCGGCGTGAGCCGATAGGCGCTTCGGGCGAAGCAGCCGGGAAACTCCGTATTCGGGCGAACACGATCTAGTGAATCGCGATGCCATCCATCCCCCAACTGAAAAATCTGCAAGCGCCGGCAAGCAACTCGCTAGTGTCATGATTATGCCTCAAAAAGAACGAGACAAGTCGAACTTTTTCTAAAAAAGCTACGATGCTTGTCCTGGTACTGATCCGACGTTAAAAGCAGCGGCGAATCGCGCCTATATAGGATGCCCTCGTGATACAGTTCGAGAGACAATGGCATCCCGCAGCGTAAACAAGGTTCTTCTCATCGGCAATCTGGGACGCGACGCCGAAACGAAGTTTACTCCTTCTGGAGTATCGGTGACGCGCTTTTCGGTCGCCACCTCGCGCAGGTGGAAAGATCAGCAGACCAACGAGTGGAAAGAGGAGACGAACTGGAGCAACGTGGTTCTCTGGCGCCAGGAGAATCTTGCTAACTACCTGACCAAAGGCACAAAGGTTTACGTGGAGGGTCGTCTCCAGACCCGGAGCTACGACGATAAAGACGGGAAAAAGGTCTACTCAACAGAAGTTGTAGCCGACGAAGTGATCCTGCTCGGTGGCCGGGGCGAGGGCGGTGACTTCGACGCTCCAGGCGGCGGTACCGGTCGCGGCAGTGCTCCGCCAAAGGGTAGCGGAAGCAAAAGCGGCTCCGGCCCCGGAGGTCCACTGGAAGACGATTACGGAATGCAAATCACAGATGACGACGTGCCGTTTTAACTCAGCCGCTGGACATGGACCTTCGTCGTTGTCCAAACCAGGGGCGAAGGTTTCTGACTCGGCCGATTACAGCACTCCTTTTGCACCTTTGATGGGCGATCTGCCGCCCATCTATTTCGCCGGTAACGCGAACGCCACATAGGCTCCCCGAATGGGCGCTTGCGAAGCGCGGTGGCCCGGAACATCGTGCGTGTAAGTGGTTGCTTGGGCAGCCGCACAGACCACCACATACTCGCGTCCGTCGATTGCATACACGGCCGGCATGCCTTCGAGCGCTGCGCCGAGCTCCGTTTGCCACAGCACTTTGCCGGTCTGGCTATCGAGCGCCCGCAACTTCCGATCGCGCGTTCCCGCGAAAATCAACCCTCCCGCCGTAACCACGGGAGCCACTTTCGGAAAATGCGAACCCGTCTCGGTAAATCCCTTGGCCGCCAGCTCGGGAACTTCTCCTAGCGGAATCTTCCAGCGGATCGTTCCTTCATTCAGGTCATAAGCGGTGAGCGACGTCCAGGGCGGGGAAATGGCCGGCAGTCCGCTGCTCGTAAACATAAATCCGAACCCGCTTCGGTACCGCTCGGGAACGGCTTGTACCTTCACGCCGACGCGCTCCGTCACTGCCGGAGCGCCTTCGATCAAAAACGTCGAAAGCGATCCGAGTTGCGCGTCCGAGAGCTTCGGAAAGGCCGGCATCTGTCCCTGGCCATGCTTCACGACTGCTCCGATCTGTTCCCGGTTCAATCGTTGCGCAGTCTCCGCCAGAGAAGGTACCGCTGGCGGCTGCCCTTTCCGGTCCGCGCCGTGGCAGATTTGGCAGTTCGTTTCGTAAATTGCCTGGCCTTGCTCCCTTTGAGAAGCTCCTGCCGAAACTTGCTTGTTAACGACGGGTTCCAGTTTCAGCATCGCCGGAAGATCTTTCGACACCACATACAACGTTCCGTTTGTCGGATCGATTGCCGCTCCTCCAAAATTTGCACCGCCGTTGTTGCCCGGCATCTCGACCGTATTCCGCAACCCTGGCGGCGTGAACATCCCCTCGTTTCGCGCACCCCGGATCTCATCCCGCAAACGCGCACGCTCGGCAGGATCCTCTATAAAAGGACTCAAGTCCTTCTCAGTGAACGCCTGGCGTGCGAACGCCGGAGGCCGCGTGGGAAACGGCTGCGTCGGCCACGCTTCTTCCCCCGGCATGTCCGAACGCGGCACCGGCCGCTCGTCAATCGGCCACAAAGGCTGACCCGTCTCGCGATTGAAGACCCAGACGAACCCCTCTTTGCCAACTTGCGCCACCACATCTACTAACGTCCCATCGTGCCGAATGGTCAGCAGTTTCGGAGCTGTCGCGTTATCGTAATCCCAGATGTCGTGGTGAACCATCTGAAAATGCCAGATCCGCTCACCGGTGCGCGCATTCAGCGCTAACAGGCAGTCTCCGAAGAGGTTCGATCCCTTTCGGTTCGCGCCATAGAAGTTGTATTTGGGGCTCGCTGTGGGCACGAAAACGATTCCCCGCTTTTCATCTAGCGCCAGTTCGCTCCAGGCATTCGCGCCACCAACGGTCTTCCAGGCGTCCTTAGGCCAAGTATCGTAGCCGAACTCGCCCGCGTGCGGAATCGTATGGAAAGTCCAGGCCAGCTTGCCCGTACGCACATTGAAGGCACGCACATCGCCCGGCGCCGATTGATACTCCTCATTCGTTGCCGAACCGAGAATCAGCAGGTCCTCGAACACCCTGCCGGGAGTTGTCGATTGAACCAATGTAAGCGTTTGGGGATCTCGGCCCAAGCCCTGCCGCAGATCCACTTCACCATCGACACCGAAATGAGTGATCGATTTTCCGGTGCGCGCATCGATGGCCTGCAGCCGGTTATTAACCGCAAAGAGAAGGCGGCGGTCCGAGCCGTCCTTACTTTCCCAATAGTTGATGCCGCGATTGGTTATCAGTTTTGTGTTTGGCTCTACCGAATGACTCCATACTTCTTTTCCTGTGCGGGCGTTGAGCGCGACGACGGAATTGTTTTTAGCAAGTACGTAGACCAGTTCATGAACGCATATCGGGTTGAACAAATATTTGTTACTGTCTCCGGTCGGATATGTCCAGGTAACCTGCAAAGTTCCGACGTTTGAACGATTGATTTGGGCCAGTCCCGAATACTGAGCCGAATCCGAAGCCCCACCGTATTGGCTCCAGGTAGTGTTGATGACCGCCCCGTCCCTGCCGCGGCCCTGCGAAAGCACTAAGCCGAACAGCACAAACCCAAGTAGATGGACTACCTTAAGTGGGTTTATAGCGCGGGTCGCAAATACTTTATTCCTATTATTTCGCTGATTCATTAATATCCAATTAAAAGTTTCCGATTTACGTGACAAGCGCACCAAAAATCCTGGTAATCTTGACAGTGATGACCACGCCATTTTCCATCGAGAGTCATTGCCCCGGTTGCAATTATCCATCGGTACAGGTCGACACCCTGCGAAAAGACAACTCGTATGAAGGGCATTGCCCGAAGTGCGGCGAGAAAGTATCCGGCATCCTACTTTTCAAAGCTGACGGTATTCGCGAAGAGGCTTACCCCAGAATCAATCCCTGATCGGAAGATTGACTTCTAGCCAGAAACTTTGGCGTTGGCCAACTCGCGACGCAGTTGCTCGACTTTCTCAGGCCGATGCAACGCCCGGTAAAGCTCTATCAGATCCAAACCCGCCGGTTTCAGCACGCTACTGTCCCGGTTTTTCTGCTTCAACCATATTTGATAGCTGGTTTCGAGCGGTGTTTCGGCCTCGCCATATCGTTTATCTGCGAGCAGTGTCTCGCCTAAATACATCTGCGCTCGACCTACTCTCCAATGGCTTGCCGGGTACGATTCAAGTAATTGCCGGATAGCATCTTTATATAACTGCTCGGCGCGTCCATAATCTTTAGCGGACCGATAAGCCGCTCCTAAGTCCGAGAGCGCCACTCCGATGTACTGCTTGTTTGTCGAGCGGTAAATTTGGAGCTCGCGGTTGAAATCCGTTTTTGCTTCGTCCAGTGCCCCGGCTTTGAGAGCGAGCCTTCCGAGCACTCCTAACGCTAGCGCGACTCTCGTGTGCACGGGGCCGTAGACCTTTTCTTCATCCCTCAAAGCTTGCCGGGCAAGCGGAACTGCTTCCGCATCCCGGCCCTCAGCCGCAAGCGTCTGTGCTACCAACCGCATAGCATCGGCACTCTCAGGGTGGCCTTTCCCATACCAGGCTTCAAAGAGTGCCAGCGCCTTGCGATAGTTTTGCTCTGCATCCCTGTACTGTCCAAGATCGGATTCGATACTGGCCAAATTCATCAAATCGGTCGCCAGACCTGGGTTGTTCGACGGCAGGAACTTCCTGTCATTCGCAATAACAAGGCGCGAAAGAGACTCAGCTTCGGCGTACTCCCCGAGATTGTAGTGACAGCCAACCAGCAGGGTCAAGTTGTCGCCATAGAGCGAAGCAGAGTCTTTGCTCGTGGCAAGTACCGGCATCGCCTGGTTCAACACTTCTATCGCCGCTCGATTGGCGCCCGACCTCATCAGTACGTTGCCGAGCGCTGTTTCGTATTTCGCTACCAGCAACTCATCTCGCGGTGTTTGGCTTCGTGCGATTGCCAATCCTTTGCGCACCAGTGATTCCGCCTCTGGATAATGATCCTCGTCGGCGCGCAACAGCCCGAGCCCCACGGTGGTCTCCGCGGCCTGAACGCTATTTGCACCGAAACCGGCGACCCGCTTCTTCAGAGCAGACCGAAGAAGAGAATCAGCCTTGTCCTCCTGACCGAGATCCTGGTAGATCGTGCCAAGCGTGTCATAAAGATCGCCTTGCACTTGTGGATCGTTGTCGAACTCATGCGCCTTCTCCAGGCCCCGATCGATTAACGTAATCGCTCGGAGATCTTTCGCCGGTCCGTTCTCGCTCTCCCCACCCTGGAAGAGATCCGTCATGAACTTCTGGACTCGAGCCCTCCTCGCCGCTTCCGCAACGGCAGCGTCTTTAGCCATAGCGAGACGATAGGTGAAAAATGAGACGAGCCCGACAACAATTGCCAACACGGCCGCCACCGTAATCACCGCCTGGCGTCTCCTTCTCACAAACTTGCCGAGCAGATAACGAACTGTATCGGGTTGAGCATCTAGAGGCTCTTGCCTCAAGAAATGGTCGATGTCCCGCTTCAGCGCATCGACCGATGGGTACCGCTTCTCGACATCCTTATGCATTGCGGTCAGGACCAAAACGTCCAGATCGGCCCACTCGCTCTTGCTCACGTCGAACGAGTCTTTCAAGCCATCTCGCCTCACAACCAGAGAAGGTCGATCGGGCTCCTGTATCCTCATGACCTCTTCGACCTGCGAGGGAGTCAATCCCGACATATCGAACGGCAGTTTGCCGGTTATCAGCTCATATAGAACCACGCCCAGAGAATAAACATCGGTATGAGTCCCGACACGATTCTCTAATACCTGTTCCGGAGCCGCATAGCCCATCGTCATAGGCTGCTGTCCGGTGCGGGTACGGTGCGCGACCTCCCGAGATTCCTCCAGCTGTTTGGCGATCCCGAAGTCTAGCAGCTTTATCTCTCCCGCTGCATTCACGAGAATATTGGAAGGCTTCAGGTCGCGATGAACGATCGTTTGCGAGTGCGCATACTGCACGGCTTCGCAAACTGCGCGGAAAAGCCGAAGGCGCTGCTCGACCCTACACCCGCGCACTTGGCAGTAGCGTGTAATCGGCTCGCCATCGATGTACTCCATTGCAAACCAGGGCGTTCCACTGGCGAGTGTGCCGGCCTGATAGATACGAGCAATGGCCGGGTGAGTCAACTGTGCTAAAAGGCGTTGCTCCGCAGAAAACCTCTCCAGCCGATCTCTTGAAATCCAGGTGTCCCTCGGAAATTTGATCGCCACGGAGGTTCGCCAGTCATCCCGTTGCGCACGATAAACCAGCCCCATCCCGCCTTCGCCAATTTTTTCCAGAATGCGATAGGGCCCGACCGTATCGAACGGAAGAGCCTCGGGCTCCCCGAGAACTTCATCGGCAATGGGAAGAATCTCGCGGTCCAGAAACGAACCTCTTCGATCGTTCTCGAGCATGCGACCGACTTTCTGAAAGAGTTCGTAATCGCCGTTGCACCTGGCCCGGAGAAACGCAGGCTGTTGAGTAGCTGAGACCTCGGACGCCTCATGAAACAGATCTTGAATCTCTTGCCAGCGCTCGCTATCCATGCTCGAATCCAGAATCCAGCTTAAGATGAATTAGGGTACGGCTTCTTGCAATTCAACCGCCAGCCAGGCCCTTGCCGCTCGCCAATCCCGTTCGACCGTAACTTCCGAAATCTCGAGTAACCCGGCTATCTCGCTATTGACCAGGCCGCCGAAAAATCGATATTCCACCACGGCTGCCTGCCTGGGGCTGATTTCGGCTAGTTTATCCAGAAATTCGTTTACTATTGTGATGTTCTCGATCGAGACTTGATAACTTGCAACCTGGCTGTCTAATGTGACGGTAACCCTGCGGTCGCCGCCTCGTTTAGCTGCCAATCGACGTCGTGCTCCATCCACTAGGACTTGTTTCATCGCGCGTGCGGCAATTCGTTTGAAATGTAACTCCGGCAATGAGGCAAGCTCTCCGGAACCGATCATCTTCAGATAGGCTTCGTTCACCAGCGCAGTGGGACTCAGTATCGTGTTGGCGCTGCTGCGCGAGACAGCCTGCGCCAAACGCCGCAGCTCGTGATAAATAGCGCTGAAGAGTTCGTCGATCGCTTTCTTGTCTTCGATTTCAGCCACTTTGGTGTTATCGGCGCGACTCCACTCTAACCTATTTGGAATAATCCCGGCGCACAAACATGAGCCGCCGCCCGTGTTCACTGCTCTGCCAATATAATAATTCTGTCGTAAAGGGAGGGAAGCTCGTGTCAACGACCTCATCCTGTGCCGATTGCAGTGCCGAAGAAAAACGCCGTGTTCTGGATCGTGTGCTTAAAAGCCACACATTTTCCCGTTCTGACCAGCTAAAACGATTCCTCCAATACATCTGCGAAAAGGAAATTGAGGGAAAAGCAGACCAGATCAACGAATACTCGATTGCAATCGACGCTTTAGGGCGGCCAGCCGGCTACTCTCCTGCCGACGACTCTTCCGTGCGCACTCGCGCTCACGCCTTGCGTCAGAAGTTGCAGGAATACTACCAGCTCGAAGAGCCCGATGCAGAGCTGCGGATCGAAGTGCCGAAAGGCGCATATAGCCCGCACTTTAATCCCCACTTACCCCCGTCTGCCGGTCCACCACAGCTTTCCCGACAACTTGAAAATCCGTTGCCGGTCCCAGCACGCCAGACTCCCTGGAAGCCTTTTCTGACCGGCGCTCTAGCCGCAGCGCTGACGGGTGCGCTCGCCCTGAGTATTGTGGTTTTGCTGCGGGGCTCATATCCCAAACGGAGCCCCCTCGATCCGGCGATTCGGGAAGCGTGGCGTCAAATGCTAAATCCTGGGGAAAAAGTAGACATCTACATCGCAACCCCGCCTGCCATGCTTCTTCATTCGTACAAAGTCGGTCAGCTTCCGCGAAACGGACACACACTGCTTCGCGCGCCCGATCAGATCTCATCTTGGTACGGAAACCTGCAAATGTTGGACGGAGGGGGCGACTTGTATATGCACAGCACACAAGATGTGTTCCTCTTTGGCGATTCCCTTGCGGCAACTTCAGTGGCGGAACTGCTATCGCGTTCAGGCGCAGTCCCTCAACTCATTCCGGAATCCAATCTGCGCGCCTTCGCCCTCCGGGGGAAAAATGTGGTCTTGATCGGCTCACCCAATTACAGCCCTCTGGCCGCGAGATTTTTGATGAACATGCCTTTCTCTGTTCGTTATGACGCGGTACGCCGCGAAGAAGTTGTTAGCGAGGGTAACAATAAGGACGGTTCGAAACGAACCTTCTGGCCCGCTCGCAACGAGCTTGGAATGCTGACGAAAGCATACGGTTTGGTGACCGTCTTCCCCAGTGAGGGCCAAGCCGAAGGCCGTGCTCAGACCATGATTTTTTCAGGCATCACTTCAGCCGGCCCGCAAGCCGGGGTGGAATTTTTCCGGTCGTCGAATGCTCTTCGAATACTGAAGAACAAACTTCGCGAGCAGGGCTACTCGCATGTTCCCGCTGCATACCAGGTAATTGTCCGGTGTAGCCTCGACCATAACCTTGCATTGAATTGGGAATATGAGACTCACCAGTTGATTAAGGGAACTCCTCTACTGAATTAACCTGTTACATTCGCGTATTGCTTCGAGAAAACAGATGTTTCGTAACGGTTATCTGACATGTAAATGCTTCCCGCTGCGCTTTGCCGGGGCCTAAACTCTGGTTACCAGCCCCTCTTTTCGGGGATCTCGCAACAACTCAGTTCGTTGTCAGGAGTGCACACCATGAAGCTGTCTAAATACCCCTATTCACGATTTGCCATCTGGGTGGTCTTACTTGCGGTCATCTTTAGAGTCTCGTCCTTCGGCCAGACCGCGACGGGATCGATCACCGGCACCGTCACCGACCCCAGCCAGGCCGCTATCGAGGGCGCAACGGTAACACTCACCAATGTAGGAACCGGCGAAATCCGCACGGCAAAAACCAATAATCTGGGCTACTATTCGTTCCAGCTCCTACCCCCGGCAACTTACCGCTTCGAAGTAAGCATGACCGGATTTCAACAGTTCGTTGTGGCTCGGATGCCGCTCGATGTCAGCCAGGCTGTCCCGCAAAACGTGACCCTACAGGTAGGGTCTTCTACTCAAACCGTCACCGTTAGCGAGACTGGGCCGCAGATCGAATCCGAATCGTCTTCACTTGGAACGGTTCTCGGCAACAACAGCATCATGGACCTTCCCACCAACGGCCGTAACAGTTACGGCTTTGCCGCTCTTGTCCCCGGAGTCCGCGCGCCGAACTTGTTTACTCAAGTCGCCTACGGCAACTACAATGACCAGTTCCTGTCCATCAACGGCTCTCGCGTTAACGTCAGCATGTTCCTGCTCGATGGCGGCTGGAATTCGAATGCCGGCTTCAATGGCCCTGGTATCTACCCGCCCGTTGATCTCGTCCAGGAATACAAGGTCCAAACCAGCAACGTGCCGGCCGAATTCGGCAACACCGGCGGAGGCGTCATCAACGTAGTCACAAAGAGCGGCACGAATCAGGTGCACGGCAGCGTCTACGAATTCGTCCGAAACGACTATTTCGACGCCAACAACTTCTTTGCCAACGCCGCCGGACAGGCGATAGCTCCCATCCGTTTCAATCAGTTCGGGGCCGCTTTCGGCGCTCCTGTCTACATCCCGAAGGTCTATGACGGCCGCAACAAAACGTTCTTCTTCTTTTCCTACGAGGGGCTCCGTTGGGTGCGCGCTTACAACACCACAGGCACCATGCCCACCGCGCTTCAACGTCAGGGCGATTTCTCCCAAACCTTCAATCAGGCGGGGCAGCAGATCGCGGTCTATGATCCTTACTCGACCACCTACCTGGGGAATGGACAATACACTCGCACCCAGCTTCCTGGCAATCGGATGTTACCGTCGCAAATCAATCCGATTTCAGCCGCTTTGGTCCAGTACCTGCCGCTACCGAACACGACCGGCAACGCGCTCACTGGCGCCAACAATTTCAACACCACAATGTCGGCTCCCCTGATTCAGAACACCTACTCGCTCCGAGTCGATCAGAAGATCACCGATAACCAGAAAGTATTCGTCCGCTGGTCCAAGAACACCGGTACGGTGGACCGCCCGGATGTCTACGGCAACGGCAGCCCGAATTTCGCGTACAGCCAGCCCACAAACGGCACCGACATTTCGCATAATCAGGAAGCCGCGGCCAACTACAACTTCGTTATAAATCCGACCACGGTCGTCGAATTAGGTTCGAGCGTCCTCCACTACTGGTTGGGCCGCACGAATCCAGCCTATGGTTTCGATCCCACTCAACTGGGCTTCCCTTCGTACTTCAAGAACGTTGGCCTGACACCCTGCTTCCCGAGCATCAGCGTAACCGGCATGGGAGCCAATATCAGCACACCCGATACCGGCGGAGGATTCATCGGCGACTGTCAATACACCAGCCAGTCCTACGACACCTTCTCCGAATACGCCAACATGACAAAGGTAAAGGGCGCCCACACATTCAAAATGGGCGGCGACTGGTTTTACAATCGCTGGACTCAGCGCCCGCAGCCAGCCTCTAATAACTATTCCTTCTCTTCCGATTTCACACAAGGACCCAACCCGGTCGTGGCAAGCAATAACTCCGGTGTCGGCTTCGCCTCTTTCCTGTTCGGAACCGGTGACAGCGGGAGCATTCAGAGCAGTTCTCCCGGAGAATTTGTCAGCTATCACAGCTACGGTTTCTACTTTCAAGACGATTGGAAAGTAAGCCCGAAGCTCACTCTGAATCTGGGTGTCCGGTACGACTTCAACGCTCCCTGGAAAGAAAAGTACAACCGCATCAACGATTGGAATGGAACTGCGCTGACCACGGTCAATGGTGTGACTCTCCGCGGCGGCTTAGAGTTCCCTGGCGTCAACGGCTTGCCTCGGGGCCAGTTCCAAAACAATCGCCTCGATTTCGCGCCGCGCTTCGGCTTTGCCTACGCCTCCGATTCGAAAACCGTGATCCGCGGCGGCTTCGGAATGTACCGTGGCCCTATCAACGGAGCGGCCTTTGCCGGTAACATGTCGCCCTACACCGGCTTCTCCGCGTCCACCGCCTGGACCAGCACCATTAATGGCCTCACGCCCGTGAATCCGCTCAGCAATCCTTTTCCGAATGGTTTCCAGACGGCGCCCGGGAGCAGCCAGGGCCTGCTAACCTTGCTCGGCCAGAGCCTCAACACCATGGATCGTGGCCGCCTGACCATTTACACGGAACAGTGGAACTTCGGAATTGAGCGAACTTTACCCGGTTCTTTCCTTCTGGGCGTGGCCTACGCCGGAAGCCATGGAGTCCATCTGTACAGCCCGGTCGCCTACAACCAGTTGCCTGATCAATACCTCTCGTTGGGCAGCGCTCTACTCGACCTCGTGCCGAACCCGTTTTACGGACTCATCACCAGCGGTCCTCTCAGCACGCCCACCATTCAGCGCGGCCAACTCCTGCGTCCCTATCCGCAATTCGGAAACATAACTGCAGAATCAAACTCCTACGGCAACTCGATTTACCATTCGCTCCAGGTCAAGCTCGAACGCCGCTTCGCGCATGGCGTCGGAATGCTGCTTTCCTATACTTACTCGAAGCTGATCGACGACGTTCTCCCGTCCGATACCTACGGCGGCTTTCCCGGTGAAACCTTCAGCGCCGGATATATTCAGGATGCCTACAACCGGCGTGCTGACCGAGCGGTTGCTAGCTTCGACACCCCGAACTATCTGGCCATCAACGGAAATTGGGAGCTCCCGTTCGGAAAGGGAAAAGCATTTCTCGACCGGGGCGGCTTCACCAACGCCATACTCGGCGGCTGGCAGCTGAACGGAATCTTCAATCTCCACACCGGACAGCCTCTCGGTCTCACTACCCAGACCAACACGACTTTCAACTACAGCGCTTACGGCTGGGCCAGCAATGTGCAACGGCCGAACTATGTGGGCGGTCAAATCGAGACGTCTGGATCGGTGGAGAGTCGCCTTAACGATTACTTCAATCCAAATGCATTCCAAGTCCCGGCGCCTTTCACTTATGGAAACACTGGCCGCTTGCTGCCGTATCTTCGAGCTCCTGGCGCGGTAAACCTCGACGCGTCTCTTTTCAAAGAAATTCCAATTCGTGAGCGCTTGCACATGCAGTTCCGGGCCGAAGTCTTCAACATCCTGAACCATCCGCAGTTCGGTGTTCCGAACACCGTCATCGGATCCTCGCAAGCCGGCGTAATTTCGAGCCAGGTAAACAATCCCAGAGACATCCAGTTAGCATTGAAGCTGTTGTTCTAATCATGTCCAAAATCAAATTAGCTATCGTCTTACTCGCCGTCGCTTTGCCCGCTAGCCTGCTTATCGGGCGAAACGCTGCCGCGCAACCGCAGGCAGCCACTGGTAATGGCAGTGTCGAGCGGCCGCCCATTGTTGGGCTCGCTCATGTCGGCTTTTTCGTGAGTGACATTGGAAAAGCCGAAGAGTTCTACGGCCACGAGCTCGGCTACGCTCACTTCAGCCTCGATAAGCCAACCGGCGGCCTGATGCTCAACTACTACAAAGTCAACGATCATCAGTACGTCGAGATCTATCCCGGTTTGAAAGACGACGCGCAGGACCGTCTCTCGCACGTAGCATTCGAAACCACCGACGCGCAAAAGCTGCGCGACTATCTCGACAGCAAGGGCGTTAAAGTGCCGAAGACACTGAAGCCCGGGCTCGACAAAAATCTAAGCTTCATGATCGACGATCCGGAAGGACGCAAAATCGAGTTCGTTCAGTACATGCCCGGCTCGCTCCACGCAAGCAAGAACGGCACACTGCTTCCTGACACTCGCGTCTCCGATCACATGATCCACGCAGGCTTCATCGTTCACGACCGCGCCGCGGAGGACCACCTCTACAAAGACATCTTGGGCTTTAAAGTCACGTGGTACGGCGGCATGAAGGATGATCAGGTGAGCTGGGTCGACATGCGCGTCCCGGATGGCAGCGATTGGCTCGAATACATGCTCGGCGTCACGAATCCTTCTCCAAAGACTCGCGGCGTTATGAACCACTTTGCTCTAGGCGTGAAAGACATTCAGACGCCCTATCACACGGTCCTCGAACGCGTCTCCACCAAGCCCGAGGCGCCAAAAATCGGCCGGGATGGCAAATGGCAGCTCAACCTCTACGATCCCGACCTGACCCGCGTCGAGCTCATGGAATTCAAGCCAGTCCAAACCCCGTGCTGTTCGCCAATGCTCACCGATTCCTCTTCCCAGTAACTCGCCGCTCTGCAAGACCACAGCTGGATTCGAAGCCATGAGCGCCAGCGATTGGAGCCTTCTGAGCTAACGAATTCGCCTCGACAGGCCACTAACTGCGAACATTCGCCAATAACTCGAGCAATTCACCCGGTGTGTCAATCACCACATCGGGCGCAGTTGTCTCGAAAGTTTCAGGTTGGAAGCCCCACGTAACACCGCAGCTCTTCACCTTTGCATTACGAGCGGTCTGAATATCCACTGAACTATCACCCACCATCAGGGTCGCGCCGGCGGGTACTGCCGCTTCTTCCATCAACCTGTATATTCCTACAGGATTCGGCTTTTTTTCGGGAAGTGAATTCCCGCCGTATACGCGGAAGAAATACCTGCCGATGCCAAGCGCGCCCAGAATATCGAAGCTGATCCGTTCAGGCTTGTTCGTCAGCACGCCTAATCGGTGATTCTCGGAGGCCAGCTTAACTACCAGATCGGCCACGCCGTCGTACAGGCGCGTGTGCTCGAGCGAATGTGCCCGGTAATACCCCATAAAGAACTCGAGAGCCTCGGCTTGCTGGGTCTCCGGAATCTCCGATCCCATGGCGCGGCGTACCAAAACAGCTGCTCCGTTCCCCACGTACGAGTTGATTGTTTGCTGGTCCAGTGCGGGTAAACCGAAGTGCTCGCGAGTAGCATTGGTAGAAATTGCCAGATCGCGGCTCGAATCGATAAGAGTGCCGTCTAAATCGAAAATGATGAGCAACTTTTATTTTCAAACACGAGGTTCGCCGCTCTCGATCGATTCACTACTGTTGATTCTCCTTCAAGCGAAAAGTCACCTGCACCTGGGCTTGGGTCGCGACTGCTTTTCCGTCCTTTGTCGCGGGTTTGAATCGCCATTTCTGCACGGCTTCGACTGCTCTCTCATCTAGTCCTAAACCAACCGGACGCACCACGCGTATGTGCTGCGGAACCCCAGTCTCATCTACCACTATCGACAGCAGCACCGAGCCGCTAAACTTTGCATCCAGGGCCTCCTTCGTATACTGCGGCTCTTGTTTCTGGATCAGCTGCGGTGCCGCGACTCCATTGCCGATGGCATAAGTCGATGGGTCCGGGTGAGCAGTCGCGGAGGTCGCCGCCCCCTGTGTCTTAAGCTGGTTTTCTGCGATTTGCCGGGCATACTCAGGATGCTCGGCCAGGATCTCGCGGCTGACATCCATCCCGATCTGCCGTCCCCTTGCCTGGGCCTCTGCCGATGCTTCGGCCATCATCGCGGGCTGTAGCCGTGCTATTTTCTTGCCAGTCGGAGATTGATCGAACGCCAGAATTTGCTGTAGCTCCTCGGAGGTGAAATTCTTCGAGTAGATGGGAATGGCGATCTCCGCAAAATCGATGGCCTTCAATCGTTCGGCGAATTTCGTCTGCGCTTCGTCGAGAAAAGCCGGCGGAAAGATTGGATTCTGACGCATCACCGCTATCGTTTTAGGCAGCATGGAGTCGATCGCTTGCTTCAGCAGGTCGGCGGCCCCGGAGACGGTAATAATCTGGCGAATGATCTCTGCCTTCTCCGAATCGACAGCCGCATCGTTCGCTGCCGCTGCGCTGCTTGGGGGCGAGGTCTGAGCGCCACCGGTCCATGCCGTCAGAAATCCTAAAACAAAAATCGAAATAGCCGGCGTGCTTCAAAGGCGTGCGCTTGATTTTCCTCATAAGTGTTCAACAGCTAATTTCGGCGGCTCGCCGATACACAGCGCCCATAGACTTCCCGTCCCGCGGTCTCCAACGCTGCTTTAAGTTCTCCCATTGCGCGAGGAACGAATCCCTCAAATCCCGCGGGGCGGCTTCTGCCAGCGCGGCGGCCACATGGCTCGCATAGGGCAAAACCCGCGACTCTGTCAAAAAGGAGGGCAGGGGAGAAGGAGCAAACGCGACCAGGATTGCCGCCAGCCCTGCGACCATCAGAATGCCTCGTACGAAACCCGCCGCCCCGCCCAGCAAATGATCGAACCACGAGAGCCCGATCCATTTGAAAAGCTTTGAAAGTAAGGCGGCGATCAGTGAGCCGATCAGCAAAACGCCAAAGAAAATCAGCAAAAAGCCGGCAACGTCCGCGATCCCGGGAGTGCTCAGGTACGGCTGAAGTTTTGCTCCTACCATCCGATAACACCAAAACCCGGAAAGCAAACCGGCGATTGTCGAAATCAGTCCAACCACTACGCGCGCCAAACCCGATTTCAGCCCGGTGATCACCGAGGCCAGAATAGTCAGAGATAGAGCAACATCGAACCAGTTAAATGACATAATGAGTGGCTCAGGAAGCCGGAATTGAACCAACCTTTCGCGAGCAGACACGCTTACCGACAATGCAACACCCTGAGTGTACTCTTCGGGCTGTTCTCTGCACTTTTGGGACCTTCCATGCTCGTCGCATCGGACCCACGCGCCTACCATCTGGAGGGCGATTACTGGGGCACCCATGATCCGTCCATTGCTAAAGAAGGCGACACCTGGTACGTCTTCGCCACCGGCAAAGCTCCTGATGCGTGGGCAGTTTGCTATCCGTTGCTCCAAGGACCTTACTACTTGGAAGTTATGCGGACATGTGTTCGACACAATCCCCGGGTGGATTCACAAAGAGAGTCCTGGGACGGAGGACTTGTGGGCGCCCGATATCTCCTACTATCAGGGTGAGTACAGGCTCTACTATGCTTACTCGCTCTTCGGTAAGAACACGTCCGGAATTGCGCTAGCTACTAATAAGACCCTCGATCCGAAGCGCCCCGATTATAAGTGGGTCGATAAAGGCCTCGTGCTTCGTTCCGTTGCCTCGGACGACTTTAACGCGATCGATCCTAACTTCATAGTCGACAAGCAACGCAGAAGCTGGCTTGCCTTCGGCAGCTTCTGGAGCGGCATCAAAATGCGCCGCCTCGACACGGAAGGCAAGCTGTCCTCCGAAGATGCGCAGCTCTATTCACTTGCCGCTCGCGAAAAACCGGCCAATGCAGCCCCGGCCAAACCCGGACTTCCTGCCGATTGGCAAGCCGTCGAAGCGCCGTTCATTGCGGAACACGGCACGTACTATTATCTTTTTGTCTCATGGGACTTGTGTTGTAGAGGTGTGAAGAGCACTTATCACACAATGGTCGGGCGTTCCAAACAGATTACCGGTCCCTATGTGGACCGGAACGGTAAACCCATGATGCAGGGCGGCGGGACCGAAGTTCTCCAAGCCAATCAAGTATGGCTAGGTCCAGGGGGAGAATCGATCTTACTGGGAAAGCCCGAGGATCTGCTCGTCTTCCATGCGTATGACGCCAAAACCGGCAAGCCGGCCCTGCAGATCTCCACCATCGATTGGGGAAGTGGCTGGCCTCATGCAGCACTCGGCCAACAACACGATCCGGCCCCTTAGTTCAGCGCAAGCTCGCTTCCGGCGCAAGCGGGAACAGACTACGCCCGGTCAACAGCGAATAAGCTTCCTGATATTTTTCGCTCGTCTTCGTAACCACGTTAGGGGGCAACTCCGGTGCCGGAGGCCGCTTATTCCAGGGCAAGGTCTCCAGGTAATCCCGCACATACTGCTTATCAAAAGAAAACTGTGGACCGCCAGGCTTGTAAGTTTCTGCCGGCCAATAGCGCGAGGAGTCCGGTGTCAAAACTTCATCGGCCAGAACTAACTCGTCGTTTACAAAACCGAACTCGAACTTAGTATCTGCAAGTATAATTCCGCGCTCCAATGCGTAACTGGCGGCCTTGTTATAGATCTCAAGCGTCAGGTCGCGCAGCCGGCCGGCAAGCTCCGTACCGACTTCGTCCGCCACCGAGCTGAATGGAATGTTAGTATCATGTCCGCTCTGTGCCTTAGCCGCCGGAGTGAAAATTGGTACGGGCAGTTGGCTCCCGTTTTCGAGACCCTTCGGCAAAGATATGCCGCAAACGGTTGCCTCCGCTTGGTACTCTTTCCAGCCGGAGCCTGCCAGATATCCGCGCGCTACACACTCGATCGGAACCATCCTCGCTCTCTTCACGAGCATCGACCGCCCTTGGAGTACGCTACGAAACCCTTGGAGACCGGCTGGATACTCGTCCACGTCTGCCGAGAGTAAGTGAGAAGGAACAATCATCGCGCAGGAAATCGAACCAGAAAAGAGACATCTGGGTCAAAACTTGTCCTTTGCACGGAATGCCGCTGCCGAGGATGCAATCGAATGCCGAAATCCGGTCCGAAGCGATAAACAGAAGCCCGCTTTCGGTCTCGTAAATGTCCCGAACTTTGCCTCTTCCAAGCAGGGGAAACGGCAAATCCGTTTCAAGAACGATCTCATGGGGGCACATGAACTTTGAGTATGGCAAAGGCATTCACAAAATCCGGTGAACTTCGCCCGTGCCGTACGTCTAATATCGGTGGCATGGCGGCGCTACATGCGCCAGGAGTCTTTTCCTTGAGCTTTGATTACAGGGTCGCGTTCCAGTCTTTCCAGAATATGGCGGTCGGGTTTCTTCGGGCGCTTCCCTACATACTGGTCGCGCTGATCGTCTTCGCCCTCTTCTACATCACCGCCAAAACCCTCCGGCGCGTGATAACCCAATTCACCCAAAGCCGGAAAAAGCACCGCAACGCGGGTCTTGTGCTGGGGCGACTTGCCGAAGGGGGCATCATGCTGCTCGGCATCCTAGTCGCTCTCATGATCGCCATACCCTCGTTCAAGCCGGGTCAACTGATCCAGATCCTCGGGATCGGCAGTGTCGCCATCGGCTTTGCATTCCGCGACATTCTGCAAAACTTTCTTGCCGGTCTGCTGATTCTTTTGACCGAGCCGTTCCGGATCGACGATCAAATCATCATCGGCAACTATGAAGGCACTGTAGAAAACATAGAAACTCGCGCGACTTTTCTCCGTACCTACGACGGCCGGCGCGTTGTCATTCCGAACTCCACACTTGTTTACCGACTCCGTCCTGGTCAACACGGCGTTTTCCACCCGCCGCTTACAGTACGACATCGGAATCGGTTACGGCGACGATATACAGGCCGCTCGGAAGCTTATCCTGGAAACGCTCAATGGAATCGGCGGCGTGCTGAAGGATCCGCCACCGGAGGCATTGGTCGTAGACCTTGCGGCAAGCACCGTTAACATTCGCGTCCGTTGGTGGATTCATCCGCCGCGCAAGGTCGACGCTATGTCCAGCATGAACGATGTTTTGTCAGTTTTGAAAGACAAACTGACGGAAGCCGGCATCGACCTGCCATATCCAACCCAGCAAATTCTCTTGCACGATCAGACCGAGGACACCGACGGCGATCGAAGACATCAGCGAGAAGGCTGGCCCGCCGGTCGGGGCAAAGTGCCTGCTCCCCGCGCTGTAAAAATGGCTGAGGCAGCCGCTCCGAGTTCCCAAAACGGAGACGCGCGCTGATACCACTTCCTGTCGTAGCGAACCAAGCGGCGGTCCTACTCGATTTACCGGTAAAGTCGTTTTCCAAAGAAAAAAGCAATGTCCCTCCTCCTCGGCAAGTTGCACGCACATCTCCGCACGCCAATTTCAGGTCCTCCGAACTTTATGCAACTGGGACCGAAAATCAGCATTGATCTGCAGAACCCTTCTTTGCGAAAAATACTAAATACAATTGTCACGGCCTCACATGGGTTCGGATGGTCGGCAGTACGATACGGCGATCATCTGCAGTACTTATCTTTGAGTATCGGCGGCTGATTCGCTGACTCTTTGTTGCACTTCAGCGATACCCTTAACCGGCTAACGCTCGGCTTCGAGGCTATTGGCACGGGCGAGGCAAGAGCATTTTTCGCGGAGGACGGCAACGGCATAGAGCCAGCCTTCCCCCCGCCGTGGCTTCTTTGCTCTTTAGCCGCTTCAAAAACAACAGCAGCAGCGCACCGGCGACGATAAACGCCAAGAGGTACATGGCGGGAACAGCTTTCCGGGCATAAATCCCCGCGCGTGGCGGCAACCCGGAAAGTGCCCTCATACCCCGCTCCTCGGAACGGAGAGGGTTTTAAGTATAGCTGGAAACCCGGACAAATACTTGCCCCCCGAGAAAACATGCGCCGCTGCGGAGTCAACATTGAGGAGATGAATACTACATTTCTGGCGATGATCGGGGAAGAGCTTTGCGGTGTGATTACCGCCGTCCCGTCTCGCAAGGGGTCCTTTTTGATAGCTAGGAAGGCCGTTATAGGCTGATTTGATGGGTCGAATTTTTCTCGGTTAAGCTACAGAAGTTCTGCAAAAGGAGGTGGGTCAAACTAAGCCTTTTCACATTCAGTTGGCGGTGAAGAAAGGAAAGGACGAAGATGACCCGGAAGCAGGATAGCGCAAAAGTGCGTCGGTGGAGCGAAGAGTTCCGTAAAGCGCTAAGCGAGGATCAGGATCTGCTGAAAACGATTATAGAGGAGACGCTGCAGCAGGTACTGGAAGGAGAGATGGAAGAAGCTCTGCAGGCCGGCAAAAGCGAGCGGACGGAGACTCGATTAGGCTATCGAGCGGGCTACTACCATCGAACGCTGGTGACGCGAGTGGGCAAAGTGGAGTTACGGGTGCCGCAGGATCGACAGGGGCGCTTTCGCACGGAGGTCTTCGAACGCTACCAGCGGAGTGAGAAGGCGCTGGTAGCGGCGATGCTCGAGATGTATGTGCAAGGCGTGTCCACACGGAAAGTCAAGGCCATCACGGAAGAGCTGTGCGGGCACGAGTTTAGTTCGGCGACCATCAGCCGGATCGTCGGGCAACTGGATGCAGAGTTGGAGAAGTTCGCCAAGCGGCGCCTGGAAGAACCGTATCCGTACCTGGTCTTAGACGCCCGCTACGAAAAGGTGCGGGAAGACGGAGCCGTGCGGAGTCAGGCAGTGTTGGTGGCCATCGGGATCAACTGGGAAGGTAAACGCAGTGTGCTCGCCGTGGAGCTGGCCAGTCGTGAAAGCCTCTCCAGTTGGCGCGAGCTGCTCACGGGCTTGCGAGGGCGCTCGTTACATGGAGTCGAGTTCGTGGTCAGCGACGACCATGCGGGTCTTCGAAAAGCGATTCAAGAGACGTTGCCCGAAGCGGTTTGGCAGCGCTGTTATGTTCATTTCCTGCGGAACGCGCTGGACTATCTGCCGCGCAAAGCCGACGATGACTGCCTGCAAGAGTTGCGCTGGATCTACGATCGGCGGGATGCACAGGAAGCACGGCGGGATCTGGCGGCGTGGCTCACTAAATGGGGCAGGCGCTACGGCAAACTTTGCGGCTGGGTGGAAGAGAACATCGAAGAGACTCTGAGCTTTTATCGATTGCCGCGCCAGCATCACAAAAATATGAAATCCACCAACATGCTGGAACGGCTCATGGAGGAGATCAAGCGCCGGACGTTAGTGGTCCGCATCTTTCCGAATGCGGCGGCCTGTTTACGCCTGGTGCGAGCCCTGGCCGTGGAGATTGACGAAAACTGGATCGAGGCCATGCAGTATCTCAACATGGAACCGCTTGCCGAGCAGAAAAAGGAAGCCCTCCGAAACCTCGGCGATGCTGCCTAGAAAGTTCGATTACAAAACCGTGAAGGCCGGTTTACCCCTTTTCTTTTTGCAGAACTTGACAAGCACAACCAATTTTCCGCGACAGCACCCTTGCTCTCGCCTTTATCAGCGCCAGCCTGTTCTTACTGGGGTGGGTTTATCTTTACGGCTTTTATGAGTATTTTGACCTTGATTTTCAAACGCTGGACTTTTCAACCTACACGACACTGATTTTTGCCGCAATCCCTATCCTTAACGTTGTCGTTAAATTAATTCCCTTGGCTTCTTTAGGCTTACTGATGCTCTTTGTGGGCTACCTGCTAGGCGCGACACCTTTAGGCCGAAGGATAAGGAGCAAAATCCGCTGGCATCGGCCCGCCGAGGTTCCCGCAATGGAAAGCGCCCACGGCATCACGTTAGGCGCTCAGACCGAACCAACCGCACCCGCTGCCAAAGGGGATTTCTTTGAACGGTCAATTTCCAAGCTGCCAGCTTTCGTGACTATCGTGCTTTTGGGTGAACTGTTCTTAGGACTTATTGCCGTTGCGGACAGGCTGGGGCGCAGGGATGCAGCAGTCCAGTATAAAAACCCTTCGAGTATGGTGCATCTCAACTTCAAAAAGGATGAAGAAAAAGCGTTTGACGAAACGCTTGTTGCGGCCAACAAGCGCGAGGATTTAAGGCTGTTGGCACAGACCAAAGACCTCATTATCGTGTTCGTGCAAGGGAAGATCGAGGAGGGCGTGTTTATCGTCCCGCAAGCTAATTTGCTCTCTGTCCACAATAAGCCAATTCTGCGAAAGAAGTAATCCCTTCCGAAACCGTGCGCCCCCGATTTCACGCTATACGCTTCCGTGGTGTACTTGTTCAAACGGACCCATGAGTAAAAAACATTTGTGAGGTCAATGTTTCACTCTTCACAGCCATGCCGGGTACAATTACCCATACGTAATGAACAAAGTTGATGACGCCGAAGAACGCGCGGAACGCTATCTAAGACATTTAGGTTTTACGGATATCGAACCTCAGCCGGAAGGCCCGAGAGGGAAATTCCCAGATTTCCTTCTGGATAGCCGAATCGAGGTGGAAGTGCGCCGGTTAAACATCAACACCGTAGATGAGAACGGCAAACTCGTCAGCAAGAGTAAGGGCGCACGCTCGGTTGGCGATAATATGCGCGACCTTTTAATTACCCTTGGGCCCCCACTCAATGGCGTGAGCTGGTTTGTGCGGGCTCAATTCAAGCGTCCATTTATTAAATGGGCGAAGCTGAAGCCAGCCGTAAAGCGCGCCTTGCGAGCGTTTCAAGGCAGCCCGCAAGGTCAGACCGTCATCGAGATCGCTGATAACTTTAACCTGGAATTACAGCAAGCAGGGAATCGCTATTCCGATTGTTTTCTGGACGGGGCCTATGATGACCTCGACAACCGAGCCTACTGGACGGAATATGAGCAGGGAAGAACCTCAACCTATGCATTGATGAGAAAACGCGAAAGCGCAACAAGGAAGGATTGAAACGAATCTATTCCGAGTGGTGGCTGATATTTGATGACCAGATTGGCTATGGCTCTGATTTTGACTTCCCCGAGCAGATGCAGGTTGAGCATGATTGGGATAGAGTAATCTTGCTGAATCCCATGAATCCTACCATTGCTTACGAAGTACCTTGTAAAGCTTAAGCCGCTCATTACCTGTGATAACGTCCTTTCGAACAGGCAAAGTGAGCCAACAGAGAGACCGCCTTGTGGCGGGTTAGCACCGCGCGGGAGCGGGCCGGCCGGGCCGGCGATCATAGCCTTCCTCAGGAAAGGTCCTGGTGTCGATGATCAACATCCAGCCACTCACATATCGACGCGTTCGAACGCTTAAGCTTGTAACCGTAGCTCTCTATTTTGCTTGAATCAAATGCTGACAAGCCATATGCTAATCTTTCGTGAGCGTGAAGGGAGCTGAGGTTGAATTCCACGCAAGACGGCAAAACGAGGATTGGTCTTATTGACGATGCCATTGTTGTTAGACGTCAGCAGACTATTAGTCTAAACCGCTCACAGCTCTCCTTCAAAGACCGTCCACTGGTAATGGGGATATTGAACGTTACGCCCGATTCATTTTCGGACGGCGGATTGTTCGTAGACACGGAGCGTGCTGTTGATCACGCACTTCAGTTAGTTACGGATGGCGCGGATATTCTTGATGTCGGGGGTGAATCAACGCGACCTGGGTCCTCACCGGTTAGTCTGGCCGAAGAACTCCGCAGAATTGAGCCAATCCTTAGCAAGTTGCGTCAAGCGGTATCTGTACCAATATCGCTAGATACTTATAAAGCTGAAGTTGCCGATGTTGCTCTTCAAATCGGCGTCGATATCATCAATGACGTAGGATCTTTGCAGTTTGATCCAGAAATGTCTTCTACGATCGCGCGACATGATGCTGGATGTGTGATTGTGCATTCAGGAGGCAAAGTTCCGGCCAGTAAACAACGTGTCTTTTCTGGTGATGTCATGGAAGCTATCATCCAGGATTTGTCTATAAACATGAAACGGGCCGTCACGGCCAGGGGTTAGTAAGGATCGTATAATTCTTGATCCTGGAATTGGCTTTGGTAAGACGTTTGAGGATGATATAGCAATCCATAGGCGTCTAAAAGAAATGATGGTATTAGAAAGGCCGATTTTATTTGCGTCTTCACGCAAATCCTTTTTGGGTCAGCTCTTTCCAGGCACTCCAGCGGTTGAAAGGCTCGGAGGGACGATTTCCTCGTGCCTAATAGCCATTCTGGGCGGCGCTAGCATTCTACGCGTCCATGATGTCAAACAGGCAACCCAATCAATCAAAACCTTAGAGGCATGCCTGTGACCGCAGAAGTTTATGACTGGAATAGAGTTTGTCCTAAGCATTGCTTCATCCTTGGCCGCGACAGGAATTGTGATTGTTTCTGCCGCTGTTGTCTCCCAACGCGCACGATTCGCCATGACAGCCTTGACTAGTGGTTTTCTTGGAATTGATACCGAGTATGTCTTTCCGAACCGGGTAGCAGCTCAGGAGGATATGGAACGCGAGTTTTTGCGTTCATCATTCGTCAATCTGCTCACTGGGAGAGGGCAGGAATTACAGATCGAGCCGTTTTCAAAATTATTAGGGGAGCGACCTACAGGACTAAGAACAAAATTTAGGGTTTTGCTGCCACAGCTAGAGTTGTCACCTTATGTTTTGGATTGGACTGAAGTTAATGAGAAGGAACTAAAAAACTTAGATCCTGCTTATCCGGGTCTACTTAGGTCTCAAATTAGCGCGACAGAAAAAGTACTATCTGCTTATCAAAGCGAACTTGTTGAGATGAGGCATTTTAATGCCCCGCATATAGGACGTGTGATGCTTACGGACCGCGTAGCGTATTTTGTGGCGTATGACAGTACAACGCATTCGCGAAGCAAACCAGTGATAAAGATCAGGGCAGGTGGCGTAATGTATGACTGTTACTTGCGTTTTTTTCAGCTGCTTTGGGACAACTCGCCAGAAGCAAGTGCTAACACAATACCTAAAAATGAGGTCGTTTAGTACAATGCACCACTCTTAAATTTTTCGATTAGAGGTGCTGCCGCAAGATATATATTGCGGGGTAGTGATGTGAGTGGAAAAAATTGCCACTGTTGGCAAGCGTGTGGTTCTCGAACTTCTGGAGTGCCTTTCCAGTGGGCGATGAGGATACCGATTTGTAAATGATAGCTAGTTTCTTCACTTCCGTCAGCTAAGGCCACAATCGTAGCCGTTTCGCATTCCAGACCAGTCTCGTCCCGTAATTCTCGGATGCCCGCCTCAAGAATCGTTTCCCCTTTTTCAAGCTTGCCCCCAGGCAATCCCCAGAATCCATCCCCGAAGATATTCTTGCGGAGCCCCATCAAAAGACATCCGTCCTTAACTAAAAAACATTGAACGGCAACGGTATCTACGTTTGGTCTCCTTATCAGCTTGTTGTGAAGCACCAATGTCGTCTGCTCCTCAAGGATCAAATCCCTACCCGCTCGTATTCATCGAGCGTCAGGCTTCATCGTTGCGCCGGTCATACAGTTTGGTGGTGCGCGGTGAGGAATGATTGGCCATGGCCTGCGCGTGTTCGAGCGTGCCGCTGTTCTTCAAGTAATCGGTGATGCCGGTGGCGCGGAGGCGAGTGGTTCCCCACTTTGGTTTTGATGCCCGCCTGCCTGGCCCGCCGCTGGATCATCCGGTAGGCGTCGGGCTGTCCCATGCGTTGCGGGGTGCCGGTGGTGCGCCCGGTGGTGCGAAACAGCGCCCCATCCTTGTCGCTTCCGATGCCCGCCGCTGCGATGTATTCATCCAGATACGCTTCGAGTTTGTGGTGGCAGGGCGCTTCATGCTCCTTGCTGCCCTTTTCCTGCAACCGCACCCAGCCCCCGCCGCCCTTGGGTGAAGTAGTCGCCGACATTCATTTGCAGCACCGCGCCGATGCGGGCAAAGGTGTAAATCATGACACCGATCAAAGCGCGGTCGCGCAGGCCGGTGAGCGTGTCGGCATCAATGCACGGCGAGCAGCGCCCGCGCCTCTTCGGAGGTCAGGACCGGCGTGCGGCCTTTCTTCACCACATGCTTCGGCCCGCGCACGGCATGGGCAGGGTTGACGTCGAGCACATGGCCGACCACCAACCAGTCGAACAGCATGCGTAGCGCCGCCAGATGCTGTTTGACCGTAGGGCCTGGCGAGGCCCAGCCCCTTCGGTTCCGGCGTGCCCAACCACTCGATATAAGCGGCGACATGCAGCGGCTTCACCAGCGCCAGGTCCGCCAGGCCCCGGCCCGCGCACCAGTCGGAAAACCGCCCCGCCGCCTTGTAATACGCCCGCCGCGTGTTCTTGTTGCGGATATTGACGGTGAAGAAACCGAAGAACCGCTCGGACGCCCGCTCGTGCGGCAGGAACAGCGCCGGAGGCTCGGGCGCGATCGCCGCCAAGCTGCGCGGAACAGGAAATAAGACGCCGCTGATCATGCTGACTATTCCTCTGGTGGAAACCATTTGCCGCGAAACGGCCGGGCGCGTTCGCCTTCCAGTAAATTAACGGCCATATGCTTCGGTTTGCAAAACATCAAACCCTTTTTTTGCAAGCTGCCGAAAACAGCCACCGCCTGCTCCTCGTTCTGAAGGCCGAGACGTTTCTGAATGATGGCCAGCGGCTCGGAAAAGAGATCGACATTCCAGTCCAAGGCGATGATGGCGGCCACGATTTCACTTTCTGCTTGGGGGTCGAGAGCCGGATGAACCGCATGCTGCATAACCGCATGATAACGTCCTTTATCATGCGGTGGAACCATTTTGATGCGGGAACTGTTTAAGTCTCACTAGTGGTAGGAACTCGTCAAGCCAGGGCTTATCGACCGTCAGCGGTTAGCCCCTAGTTGATGCCGAAATGCGCCTTTATGAGAGGTGCCAGTTGCTGCAGCCCATTTGCAAGTGTTGCCACGGATGACACAAAGCCACCAACACGCTCTAGAGCCTGCGCTACCTTAAACGGCTCACGACGCGAGGCGGGCCGCTCCCATTGATCCGCCACCATATTCAAATCATCCACAGCTCCCATCCGTGCAGCGGCATCAAGACCAGCTTCCGCCGCTACTGCATCCGCGAAGGAATAGAGGGTGTCTCGATTTACCACGACAACCGAGTTTTCCTGCATGTGCTGATGCTGACTGATGGTGGAGCCTTTTCCGCTGACTGCAATAGGCCCGAGGTTCGGGCCGTGAAAATCGAAGTTCATAATTTCCTTTGGTTGCAAAAGTGCCTCCACTGTCTGCCTCTGTTGTTGAAGGACGCGGCCTTCCATTGCTTTGTGCAACATAAATCCGAACACAAATAGCAGCGCCAGCGAAACAAGCTTAGCCTTCCCTGCAAAGTCCGTTGCGGCTGGCCAGTCCCAAAAATCCCCCGCAATTTCCGTCATACGGCCAATGACGAACGCGCCAATGCACAGGCTGCCGATAGCTATGAAGAAGCGGCGGAAGGGAGCCGTACTTTCGTTAACGAAGCGTTTTGATTCATGGAAGGCTTTTTGGTATTGCTCGGCAGGGATGCAGAGCAGAAACACCGCCATGACCAACAGAGCCAGATTTCTTCCGGCTGTCAAAAGTGTGGTTAATGGGCCTAGTCCCTGTGGAATAAGTGCCTCCACTTAAATTATAATGCAAAAACATAAGCACCCAGTTCCGTTTGATAGGAATGGGGCGCATGGAAATGCACCCTCGCCACGGACGAGGGTGAGAGACAAACATAACGTCCTTTATGTTGTAGTAATTGCGCACCCAGGCGCTGAGTCTTCATCGCTTTAGAATCGTTTTGATCATTTCCAGTGCGGCACCGGTGATGCTACAGCTGAGAAGAATTGCCGGGGCCTTCACAATAGCGATCACCAGCACTATGGCAACGACAAGCAATGCGAAATTCGTGATATGCCCATTGCTCCCAAGAATCGCCCGACTTTTCAGAAGACCGAATATGGTTTTCATTCATTCGCCGTTCCCGTCACCCCTTTGGTGGGCCGTACACAGCATGGTGGGCCGTTGCACAGCAATTACTCAGTTCTTGTTTATTAAAAAAACTTCATTTTTTGCAAACTTCCCAATGTTCAGCCAACTACTTCTGCGAAGCTGATTTGCTTCTGTCTATTTCTGGAAATAAACCTTGCTTAATACTTAGTCTTCTTTGGTAGGTGAATGTCTCAACTCAACTTGGTGAAACCAAGCCTTTGTTGCGATTCGTGACAATCCGGCGTATGCTCTTTTACGCTGGGAAAAGGACAGAGGGAGATTTCTAATGACGTTGAACATTAATTTGCCGGATGAGCAGGTGGCGGCACTCACGGCCAAGGCGCAAGCTCAAGGCTTGTCGGCGGAAGAGTACGCCCAGCAGGTGTTGGCTCACGAGTTGAAAGCCAATGCCGCCGAACCCTTCTGGAAGAGCTTCACACGTCAAATGCACTCCTTGCCCGATGAAGTGTTCGAGCAGCTGCCGACTGACGGTGCCAGCGAGCATGATCATTACCTGTACGGCTCGCCTCGGCGCAACCAGCAGTGAGTTTTTTGGCCGACACGTTCTATTGGATTGCGCTTACCAACCCGAGGGACACCGCCCATGGGGAGGTTATACGATTCACGGCCTCGCTTGCTCCCCGTTCCGTGATTACGACTGACGAAGTGCTGACCGAATTCCTCGCCTTCTGCTGTTCCGATCAGAGACTTCGGCGACAGGCGGGACTAGCGGTCGAGCGCCTTCTCAATAATCCTGATATCCGCGTCGTTCCGCAGAGCCGCAGCACCTTTCTCGCTGGCCTGGCGCTCTATAACGCCCGCCCTGACAAAGGCTATAGCCTCACCGACTGTATTTCCATGGAAACCATGCGCGGTGAAGGTTTGACCGAGGTTCTGACCAACGACAAGCATTTTGAGCAGGAAGGCTTTCGTGCCCTGTTCCGGCATTCCTAAAACTTTCGTATCTCGGCAGTAGTAGCGTTGACAGCCAGAGCTGTCAATCGTAAAGTCGCTGTTCTTGCCTTTTTACACATCGCCTAGCTCGCGATCCAGTTCCACAATTTGCCTGCTAAGCCGTTGTGCCGCGCGCTGATTGATCCAGCCGACCAGCCAGAAAAACCCGCACGCCAACACCGCGTAGACAATCGGAAACCATCGCTGGCCGGGCGCGGCTTTCACGATCCCATATACGATGAGTAGAGCCATTCCCGGAATCAGCGGCCCAAGGTACCACTTCCAGATGCTGTTCAGCAGCTTCCGCTGCCTTTCGAGTTCGCTGCGATAAAACTCGATGCTGTTGACGCGTCCCATATCGGCCGGCAAAGAGTTCGGCGTGCCCCGCATCTGAAGGTGCCACGCAACGTAGATCGCTCCGCCGACGATCAAAGCGTAGGCAATTCGCGGAACCATCTGAGGAACCTTCACGCACATGGCTCCAAAGAATACGATGACCACGAGACACGCCGCCCATTCGCGTATGTTCCGCGAGCGAATGCGGCCGCGAAATTTCGCCGCCTTGGCGCGAAGCTCCTCGATCGAAATTTTCATTTCCTCTACCTCCTGCTTCTGCCAAAGATCTCTAAAATCGTCCATCGCGTGCTCCTTGGAAATCGCGCGCCAGAACCGTTTTGATCCGATGAACTTTCGTAGCCACGTTGCGGGACGAAAGACCCGTGAGTTCGCCGATCTCAATCGCATCCATGCCGTCGAGCCAGGCGAGTATGACTTGCCGGTCGAGCGGCTTCAGCCGCCGGATCAAACCCATCAGGCGATCGAGCACCAGTCTCCGGTCCGCTTGGGGCTCGATCGGCAAAGGGTCCAGTTCCTCTAGACTGATAAGGATCTGAGGGCGACCGCGCCGCTGCCGGATAACATAGGATGTCGCTGTATTATTCGCCACACGATATACCCATGTGCGCAGCGAGCACAGCCCATCGAAACCTTCAAAACTGCGCCACAGCGCGAGATGAATCTCCTGCAGCAGATCGCGCCGGGTATCGGCATCTGCCTCGTAGCCCCGAGCCAAACGCGTCAGCGCCGCGCCATACTCCGATGCCGCCCGTACGTAAAGATCGTCTTGGCCTCCCACACTTCGGGTAGTCGCCACGCCGCTGATTTTCTTACAACTGAATTAGCGCGGCAACGCCACAATGAGGGAGTGTCTGTGCACAATATAAGTCCATTGGTTGCTCTTGGCGTAACTTGTTCCACGGCTACGACTGACGCAGTCTACGTCCTATTTACCTCGGCGGTTGCGGCGCGCCGGCGCATCTCCTCGGCAAATTGGAGTAGCTTATGGTACATTCTTTCCGCGTTCGCGGTCATCAGTTACACAAACAACTCTGCTTATGTCGTCTTCGCAGCTTTAGGTTCGTGGTTAGGGGCGTTCTGCGCAGTCACTTGGTTGCGGCGAAGGGATGCCGCCACGAGCCGTCTCACCCCATCCTTTAAACCTCGCTGAAGCCCGATACACTGAGCCAATGCCCACGCCATACCGGTTCGCGGTGTGCAACGAACTGTTCCAAAAACTTCCCTTCGAGCAGGCGTGCAGCGAAATACGCCGCATCGGTTATGACGGAATCGAAATAGCGCCCTTCACTCTCGCCGAAAACGCCGTTACACTCTCGTCGGACGATCGCGACCGCATCCGCCAGACTATATGCAGTCATGGCCTCACTTTCGTTGGCTTGCACTGGCTGCTGGTCTCGCCCAAAGGCCTGCACGCCACTACAAAAGACAAAGACCTTCGCAACCGAACCTGGACTTTCATCGACGGTCTCATCGATCTCTGCGCCGATCTATCGGACTCGTACGATAGCCGCGGCGCGGTGATGGTGCTGGGCTCTCCGCAGCAACGTTCGGCAATTGAGGGAACGAAGCCATCGGAAGCCACCGAGATTTTGACAGAGGAACTCGCGAATGCTGCCCGGCACGCCGGGACGCGAGGTGTCCAACTCCTTCTCGAACCCCTGTCCCCGAGTCAAACAGACGTGGTCACCGGTCTGGACGAAGCGGTCGCGATTGTGAAAGAGATCGGCAGCCCGGCCGTCGCAACCATGTTCGATGTCCACAACGCAGTCGATGAGCTCACACCTCACCCCGAATTGCTTCAGCAATATGCGCCCTACATTCGCCACGTTCACGTCAATGAGATGGATGGCCGTGAGCCTGGAACAGGGAACTACGATTTCCGAGCCCTCCTTTCAGCCCTGAAGCAGTTGAATTACCGAGGGTGGGTGTCGCTCGAAGCGTTTGATTTCACACGAGATCCCAGCGAAATCGCATCCGGAGCTTTGAAGCATCTTGCTAATGCGTTAACGTCATAGTAGCTACCGAAGCATTATGAATCGCTATGTCGTAACGGGAGGATCCGGCTTTATCGGTTCCGCTCTCGTCAGAGGCTTGCTTGCCCAGGGTCGTAGAGTGCATGTTATTGACAATCTCTCGACCGGAAATCTCGACAACTTGGAAGAAGTTGCGGATCAAATCACAGTTCATGAGGCCGACATCCGCAATTACGGCGAAATTGCGAACGTAATTGCCGGAGCCCAACGTGTGTTTCACCTTGCTGCTCTGCCGTCTGTACCGAAATCGATTCTCGATCCGGTTGCCAGCCACGAAACTAATATCGACGGGACCTTCAACGTCTTTCGCGCCGCCGCGGAAGGTAAGGTCGGGCGTGTGGTCTACGCCGCCTCCTCCTCGGCTTATGGCGATACGGAAGTATTGCCGAAGGTCGAGGATATGCTCCCCCGTCCCAAGTCCCCCTATGCCCTTCAGAAGCTCGTCGGCGAGTACTACGCGAGTGTCTTTGCCGAGTGCTTCGGTCTCGAGACGGTTTCGCTTCGTTTTTTCAATGTCTTCGGCCCCCGCCAGGATCCCACAAGTGTCTACTCCGGCGTTCTTTCCCTTTTTCTCACCGCCTTAATCGAGCGCCGCAGCCCAACCATCTTTGGGGATGGCGAGCAGTCGCGCGACTTTACCTACGTTGAAGACGTCGTCGGCCTCCTGCTTAAAGCAGCCGATGCTTCGGGAGTCTCGGGTAGGGTCTTCAACGCGGGCAACGGAAATCGCTACACTTTAAACGAAACGTGGGCTCTCTTACAGAAGATCGAGGGCGTTGATCTGCCTGCGAAGTACGGGCCTCCTCGCGCCGGAGACGTCCGGGACTCCCAGGCCGACGTCACGGCCGCGGTTCGAGAACTCGGTCACTCCCCGCGGTTCACGTTTGAGCAAGGACTCCGCCTCACCCTCGACTGGTACCGTCAAAGCATTTCCGAAAAAACGAACCCACCGGCTCTAAAGCCGGAGTTCGTTTCGTAAAATCGCCTTGCCAGGCCAGTTCGATGTTGATTCTAAAGGGGTTTACCGCTGCGTTCCCTTTGACGAGTTCGTTTGGCAAAAACACGGGTTCGGTTCGCGCCGTGCCAATCCATTGGCCGACGTCACGCTCCGCCAGGTTCATTCGGACCGGGTGCTGAAGGCCGACGGGCTGGCTGATAGGGCCGACGAAGGTGACGCGCTGATCACGGACCACATTGGCCGAGCAATCGGCGTCAGGACCGCCGATTGCGTGCCGATCCTGCTCCTGGACCCGGAGACCCGTGCCGTCGCCGCCATCCACGCCGGATGGCGCGGAACGGCCGCTCAGATCGCCGCCCGGACCGTCGAGAAGCTCCGCCAGGAGTATGGGGCCGATCCTGCGAACCTGTATGCCGCTATCGGCCCGTCCATTCGTCCCTGCTGTTATGAAGTCAGCGCCGAGGTGGCCGAGCGCTTTCTCCCGGCTACTGGCGAAGAGAAGCGCATGCTCGATCTGCCGGACGCCAACCGCCGCCAGTTGAGGACGGCCGGACTGTCGCCCGACCGCATTTTCGACTCCGAATTGTGCACCTCCTGCCTCCCTGGGCAATTCTTCTCTTACCGGCGCGAGCCGACCAACCCGGGCCGCATGCTCGCGGTGATTTCCCGGATCGCCTGAAGCTCTTGCCGCCCCACCGAATCTAACCGGCATGCAAAGAAAAGCTAATGCGGTATGGAAGGGTGACTTACAGTCCGGCTCCGGCATGATCTCCTCGGCCAGCGGAGTTCTGTCTAACACCCAATATTCGTTTAAGAGCCGCTTCGAACAAGGCACCGGAACCAACCCCGAAGAGTTATTGGCGGCTGCTCACGCGGGCTGTTTCTCGATGGCGCTCTCGCTGATGCTGCAGAACGAGGGTCTCAAGGCCGACAGCATCGAGACGACTTGCACGATTTCGCTTGAGAAAGAAGGCGATGGCTTTGCCATCAAGAGCAGCCAGCTCGATCTGAAAGCAAAAATCCCGGGCGCCTCCGAAGACGCATTCAACCGCGCGGCAAACAATGCCAAGGAAGGATGCCCGGTTTCGAAGCTCTTCGATACCGAGATCACACTGAACGCTCAGCTCGAAAGCTAGTGGCTAGTCTTCGTCGTGGGAGTGCGAGAGCGCTGCCACGACGCTTAAGTCTTCAAGAGTAGTTACGTCGCCGGTGACTCCGTTGCTCGTCACAATCTCGCGGAGGAGCCGGCGCATGATTTTGCCGCTGCGAGTTTTTGGTAGCGCTTCCGTGAACCGGATCTCCTCAGGGCGCGCGAACGCACCGATCTCTCGACCCACCCACTGCTTCAATTCGCCCGCCAGCGCGTGCTTGTCCCAATCCCCTGATTTCAAGGTCACGAACGCGCAGACGGCCTGTCCGGTAATCTCATGCGGCTTGCCGACAACCGCCGCTTCGGCCACTGCCGGATGATGCACCAACGATGACTCAACCTCCATCGTGCTGAGCCGATGTCCGCTAACGTTCATCACGTCGTCCACACGTCCCAAGACCCAGAAGTATCCGTCGTCATCCCGCCGCGCCGCATCCCCTGTGAAATACGAGCCCGGCACCCGTGACCAATACTGTTCCTCGAACCGCTTTGGATCGCCCCAGATCGTACGAATCATGCTCGGCCAAGGCTTTCGGATAATCAGGTAGCCTTCGCGATTGTTACCGACCGGGTTGCCTTGTAGATCGACGATGTCGGGGATCACTCCAGGCAACGGCAATGTAGCGGAGCCCGGCTTTAATGTCGTTGCCGCCGGCATCGGCGAGATCATGACGCCGCCTGTTTCCGTCTGCCACCAGGTATCGACAATCGGACACCGCTCTTTCCCGATCACTCGGTAATACCAGTCCCAGGCCGCCGGGTTGATCGGTTCTCCTACCGACCCAAGCACGCGAAGACTGGAAAGATCGTGAGACTCCGGCCAGCGATCTCCTTGCCGAATGAGCGCCCGAATCGCCGTCGGCGAAGTGTAGAAGATCGTGACTTTTAGCTTCTCCACGATCTGCCACATGCGATCGAACGCCGGATAATCAGGAGCGCCTTCGTACATAACCACGCTTGCCCCCGCTGCCAGCGGGCCGTACACAATGTAGCTATGGCCGGTAATCCAACCGACGTCCGCCGTGCACCAATACACGTCGTCTTCCTGCAGATCGAAGACCCACTTCATCGTCATTAGGTTTTGCAGGAGATAGCCGGCCGTCGTATGGAGAATGCCTTTGGGCTGGCCCGTCGTGCCCGACGTGTAAAGGACGAAAAGCGGATGTTCGGAATCCAGTTTCTCCGGCTCACACTCGTCCGATCCGTCCGGTAATCCTTCATCCTGTTCATGCCACCAGACGTCCCGGCCGGTCTGCATCGCAACCTGAGAGCCGGTTCGCCGATAGACAATCACGTTGCGAACTTCGGAAGGTTCTTTGAGCGCCTGATCTACTGCGTCCTTCAGCCGAACTTCTTTGCCGCGACGCCAACCGCCGTCTGCTGTTATGACCAGGGACGCTGCCAGATCCTGGATGCGAGTCTTTAAGGCTTCTGCAGAGAATCCGCCGAACACCACGCTATGAATGATGCCGAGGCGAGCGCACGCAAGCAAAGCGATCGGCAATTCCGGAACCATGGGCATGTAAACGATGGCGCGGTCGCCGCTCTTGTAACCCATGCTCTTCAGAACGTTTGCGAAGCGCGATACATGGCGATGGAGCTCGGCATATGTGATTACCCGCGAGTCGCCGGGCTCGCCTTCCCAGATCAAAGCAGCCTTGTTCTGACGGCCGTTGGTAAGATGCCGATCGACGCAGTTGTAGCAAGCGTTAGTCGTGCCGCCGCCGAACCACTTGACCGAAGGCGCATTCCACTCCAGCCCTTTAGAGAAAGGTCGAAACCAGGAAAGCTCTTCTCGGGCGAGCTCGGACCAAAACTCTTCAGGGTTCTCAAAGGCCCTCTTGTACAGCGTTTTATAAGCGTCGATGTTTTTGACGTGGGCACGTCCGGATGTTTCGGATTGTGGAGGATAAGCTTTTAAGTCGTCGCTCATACGAAGCGGAGTTCCAGCGTCAGTTTAACCCAAGCTCCGCAGCCGGTTCGGCTACTCTTTAGATAAGAACGATGAATTTAGGACGGCTGCTGATTGTGGCGGGATTTGTGCTGCTGGCGCTCGGGGCAATCGTGCTTCTGCTGAATCGATTCAACCTGCCTTTGGGTCGCTTGCCAGGAGATGTCGCGTGGCGCGGCAAGAACACCACCGTCTACTTTCCGTGGGTAACCTGCCTGGTGTTAAGCGTACTCGGTTCGCTACTGCTCTGGCTCTTCAACCGGCGCTAGTGGACTGAGCCGACTCGATCGAGTGGCCAAAACACAAACACCGCCTTGCCGTAGATGTAATTTTTCGGCACGAAACCCCACGCGCGGCTGTCGTTCGAGGAGACGCGATGATCTCCTAATACGAAGTAGTCGCCCGGCGGAACGAGCGTCGACGAGTACGACCTGTCGTCCCGGTACTCCGGCGGCACATAATTTTCAACTAGCTTCTTCCCGTTCACGATGACGTAGCCATCGTCGACCGCTACGGTGTCGCCGGGAAGACCGATCACTCTCTTTATATAAGACTTTGTCGGATCTTCCGGGAAAAGGAAGACGACCGTATCGCCGCGTTTGATATCGCCCAACCCAAATTTATAACTGAACTGGTTGATGAACAGCCGCTCCTGATCGTAAAGACTGGGCATCATACTCGTTCCTTCCACCTTCACGGGACGGTAAAGAAACAGAATGACAAGAACAGCGATCAGCACCGACAGCATCAGATCGCGAAACCACGCGATCGTTCCAATCAATACGGATCGCGAATGCTCCGATGCCGTCGGAGGAGGCGCGCTGGACTCGGGAGCCGGCTCACTCATAGAACAGGAAGGGTCAGTTATAGATTACAAGCAAAGACGGCAACCCGAGAGCTGCGCCTCTGCACCCAACCGTTAGACGGACACAACCAGCTTTCGGTAGCAGTGGTGAAAGAGAATCGCCGATTACACGCCTAGCAGTTCCTGTTCGGCGCGGAACCAGTCTTCTTCCGAAGAGCCATGTGCGTGACCACGGCTTACCCAGTAGGAGTGAGCAAGCTCCGCAATCTGTTCGTGAGTGATCGACGTTGTAATCTTTTCGGGCAAACTGATGGCGGGCTCGGCCGCTCTCTCAACAGGCGCCGCCTTATGGTGGTGCTTCACGGAACGTGGCTTCGCAACTTCACTCTTTTGCGCTTGAGCGGACTTCGGCGAACGCGGTTTGGGGCTCGCGTCAGCCGCTACAGTTTTATCGGTTGGGGCTACTGAGCCGTTGTCCACATGGGTAGAAGTTTTCTTCGAAGTCTTTTTCGATTGCATCTGCACATTTTACCTATACCGGAACAATTTTGTCAGCTATTGTTCTAAGCTTTCTTGCGTCGTTTTCCATCGCATCCTGCGCTCTCGCGTATAATTTTGGTTAATTGCTCCCTTCTTATTTTTTTGTGCAATCCTTCTGGCCTCCGCAACATAACGGGGCGCGGTCGCCGTCTAAACGTTGTTCCTAATGCGAATTCTTGCGGTACTGATAAGCAGCTTGATGTGTGGTTCTTTTCCTGCGCTCGCAGCCCAGGCAACCGGAAATGGCGGCACCGTTTCGGGAATCGTTTTAGACCCCGATGGGGCCGCCGTACCTGGAGCCCAAGTAACCCTCAGCAATGCAGTTACCGGTTACCAACAACCTACAAAGACGGATTCGGCGGGAGCGTTCAGGCTTACGAACATACCGCCTAATCAATATCACTTAGAAATTACAGCGCCAGGTTTCGCCACATACACCCAAGACATTCCTATCCATTCGCAGGTTCCAGTTCAGGTGAAGGCTAGTCTAGCGTTGTCGGGTTCGACTGAGACAGTAGAGGTGCACGCCTCCGCCGATGTGGTAGAGAATGTTCCCGCCGCGCACACCGACATAAGTCAGAACCTGCTTCAGAATTTGCCAGTTGCAAGCACCGGTCAAGGTTTAAGCGATGCAATCACTCTGAGTTCCGGAGGAGTCGTCGCGGATTCAAATGGCTTCTTTCATCCCCAAGGGGATCATGGAGAAACGACGTACGTTGTGGATGGTCAGCCTATCAGCGATCAACAAAATAAAACATTTTCAACTCAACTGCCGACGAACGCATTTCAATCGCTTGAGATGGTCACAAGCGCTCCTAGTGCAGAGTACGGTGATAAAACGGGGCTTATCGTCAATACGGTTACGCGTTCGGGGTTAGGACAGAAACCGTCCGTTAGTCTTGACACGTACTACGGTTCATTCGGAACAGTTGGTGAGGATGCGACCTTCGGAATCGGCGGTTCGAAGTGGGGCAATTTCCTAGTGCTCGATTCGAGTCGGAGCGGCCGCTTTTTGGATACCCCGGAGTTTACAGCGTTTCATGACAAGGGCAACACGGAAACAATCTTCGATCGCGCAGACTACCAGCCGACCGGTAAAGATTCATTTCACCTGGATATTTTCGCAGCCCGTAACTGGTTCCAGATCCCGGTTACTTATGACCAGCTTGGACAAGATCAGCGGCAACAGGCAAAGACACTAAGTTTCTCACTTGGCTATCAGCACACGTTCAATCCCAAAACGCTTCTCACAATCGCACCGTGGATCCGCCAGGATCGCGTCAACTACTATCCAAGTTCAGATCCGTTCAACGATCAACCGGCGACGATCAACCAGGGACGGCACCTCACCAATTGGGGCACTCGCGGCGACTTGTCTTATGCGAGCGGCATTCACGACATCAAGGTTGGCACCGATTTGCATCAGACTCGCCTGATCGAGGACTTCGGCCTTGCACTCACCGATCCGGCGTATAACCCGGTATGTCTTACATCGGCTGGAAATCCCGTGACGATTCCATCGCTGGTAATCCGAATATGTGCGCCGGTGCTGGTTTCGTAGCTAATCCGAGTTTGCAGCCGGGACTCATACCGTTTGATTTGACCCGAGGCGGCGCACCGCTTCAGTTCCACGCAGCGCATAACATAAACCAACAGGCGGTTTACGCGCAGGATTACCTGACGATCAAGAACCTCACTCTTCAGATCGGTGTCCGTTTCGACAACTATCAAGGACTTTCTTCGGACAATTTAGTTGAGCCGCGGCTGGGCGCTTCCTACCTTTTGAAGCGCACCGGTACCGTCCTGCGCGGATCCTTTACGCGCTCGATGGAAACGCCTTACAACGAAAACTTGCTGCTCTCGAATTCTACTGGTTCGGGGGGCTTGGGATCAGACTTGTTTGGGTCTGTTCCAGATCAACCGCTACGCCCAGGCCACCGGAACGACTATAGTCTCGGCTTTGAGCAAGGGGTCAATAAGTATCTGCAGATTAACGCCAGTTACTTCTGGAAATACACGAAGAACGCATTCGACTTCGACACACTCTTCAATACACCTATTGCGTTTCCGATCAGCTGGCGGAGATCGAACATCGATGGTGTTTCTTTCCGTATCTCAACTTCGAATCTGCACGGCTTCCAAGCGTATACGACATTCGGCCATACGCGCGCGCGCTTCTTTGGTCCGGAGGTAGGCGGCTTGATCTTCAACTCGCCACTTAATACAGGAGTGTTCCGTATCGATCATGACCAAGCATTCCAGCAGACAACTTTTCTGCGTTATCAACATGGGAAGGATGGCTTATGGGCGATGTTTACCTGGCGCTTCGATAGCGGCGAAGTAGCGGGGTCGGTTACCGATCTCAGCGATGCGCTTGGTTTGACGGCAGATCAACAGACCGCAATCGGTTTCTACTGCGGAGATCAAAGGGCGACACTTGCTCAGCCGATTACTTCCTGTTCGGGCAGCTATGGAGCTACCCGTTTGAAGATACCGGCCCCAGGCACGTTTGACCCGGATCACAACCCGCCGCGCATCGCTCCACGGAATCTGTTCGATATGGGAGTGGGCACGGACAATCTCTTCCACAAAGAGAAGCTGAAGACAACGTTGAAATTGACGGCCGTGAACGTTACGAATGAAGCGGCTCTTTATAACTTTCTCTCAACCTTTAGCGGTACTCATTGGGTTACACCACGAAGTTACACGGTAACCCTTGGATGGGTTTACTAAAGCCGGTCTCCTTTCACGACTCTCGCGGGCTTGCTCTTCGATTTGAAAGAATAAGGAGCAATGTCTAAAGACGTAGCGGTAATTGCAAGCGGAGATCTTCGTTTATCAGCCAATCGGGTTTGTTGGCCTGCGCAGCAACGAGTGGAAGAAGCAGTTTTCCAAGCTGTACGCCGTTTCGGATTTGAGCCAAAACGAGCTCATGAATTCGATCCCGTCAAGCAACACGGCTTCATCGATTCACAAAAGCGAGGCATGGAAGTGTTTCGCAACATTGACGAGAATGCTCCGTTGATCGTGGTGGAAGCAGTCTGGCAATACAGCCATCATGTCCTTCCCGGTCTTACAACCCACAAAGGGCCGATTCTGACGGTTGCGAACTGGAGCGGCGAGTGGCCCGGCCTGGTCGGTATGTTGAACCTGAACGGCTCTCTGACGAAGGCCGCGGTCAAATATTCAACGCTTTGGTCGAGTGACTTCACCGATGAATACTTCCTGTCTCGCCTGGAAAAATGGTTGGCAGGCGAAGACGTCGTACACGAGATCGGCCATGTTCGGCGGCTAGATGGCATTTCGCTTCCAAAGGATGCTGAGACGCTCGGGAGAAAGCTCGCGGGAGAGCTCAAACGCGAAAAGGCCATCATGGGAGTTTTCGATGAGGGCTGCATGGGCATGTTCAACGCCATCATTCCCGATCACTTGCTCAATGCGACCGGCGTTTTCAAGGAGCGTTTGAGCCAGTCATCCCTTTTTGCCGCCATGCAATCCGTTTCTGACAGCGAGGCGCAAGCCGTACGGAAATGGCTGGACGACAAAGGATTTACCTTTAAGACCGGTACGAACGCCGAAACTGAACTGACCGACGCTCAGATCCTCGATCAATGCAGAATGTATATCGCCGCGTTGCGCATTGCGGATGAATTCGGATGCAGCGCAATCGGCATTCAGTATCAGCAAGGACTGAAGGATTTGGCGCCGGCTTCCGACCTCGCCGAAGGTTTACTGAACAACTCGGATCGGCCTTCTGTGCGCTCGATAGATGGCCGCGAGTTATACCCAGGGCAGCCCTTGCCGCATTTCAATGAAGTGGATGAATGTGCCGGATTGGACGCGCTGGTAACCAATCGGATCTGGAACGCGCTAGGCCTGCCGCCTGAGACGACTCTGCACGATTTGCGTTATGGCGAAGACTTCGGAGGTGAGTTTGTGTGGGTATTTGAAATCTCCGGAGCTGCTCCAGCCGCGCATCATGTAAACGGGTATGCGGGTTCGGTGAGCGAACGTCAGCCGCCGATGTACTTCCGGCTGGGTGGCGGTTCCCTGAAAGGGGTTGCCAAACCCGGCGAAATCGTTTGGAGCCGTGTATTTGTCGAAGACGGACAGCTAAAAGCAGATCTTGGCCGCGCAAAGGTTATCGAACTGCCGCCACAAGAAACAGAACGCAGATGGCGGATTACCACGCCGCAGTGGCCGATTATGCATGCTGTTCTGTACGGCGTGACGCGCGACCAGATGATGGCGAAGCACAAGGCCAATCACATTCAGGTTGCCTATGGACGGGATGATGCGAGCGCGAACCAGGCTCTTGCGGCTAAGGCCGCCTTTTTCCGCGAAGCCGGGCTCAACGTGAACATCTGCGGCACGAACACAGGCCTTTAGCGGATGAGAGTGGGTCTGCTGGGAACGGGCGCAATCGCCAACAAACACGCCCAGGCGTATCGCAACATCGGCTTCGAGCTCCTTGCCTGCTCGAATAAGACCGAGAGCCGGGGGCGCGAGTTTGCCGAACGCTGGGGCGCTGTCTTCGTTCCCGACTTCCGCGACTTGTGCCGCTATCCGGGGCTCGACTTCGTCGATGTCTGCACGTTTCCTGATTTTCATTTGCAGCCACTTGAAGTATGTGCCGGAATCCGGCGACCCGTGCAGGTTCAAAAGCCAATAGCCACCGACCTGAAGACGGCGCGACAGATGATCAATGTAGCCCGGGCTGCACGGATTCCCCTTGGTGTCGCAAGCCAGCACCGTTTTGACGACGCGACCCTTTTCCTAAAGCGCGCGCTAGCTGCTGGGCGGCTGGGGCGTCTGCTCGAAGGAGACGCATATGTGAAATGGGTTCGCGATGACGTTTACTACAGCCGTCCAATAAAGGGCAGTTGGCGGACGGAAGGCGGAGGAGCGCTGATCAATCAGGCGATCCATCAACTGGATCTGCTGCTCTATCTCATGGGACCGGTAATGTCGGTGAGCGGGATATGGCAGCTTGCGGCCACTCACGAGATCGAATCCGAGGACATAGTGAATGCGCTGCTTGCGTACCGGTCCGGGGCGACGGGCGTGATACAAGCCTCGACTTCCTTCTGGCCTGGGTATACGGAGCGCGTCGAGATACATGGGACGCGAGGCAGCGCAACCGTATCGGGAGATCGTCTTACACGATGGGATGTGCGGGACGACGAAGAAGCCAATCGTCTCGATCCAGCACCGCTTGGGGAGGATGTTGCTTCGGGTTCGTCCGATCCCATGGCAATTTCTGTTGCTTCTTTCGAACGGCAGTTTCTGGATTTTGCCGACGCCATTAGGACCGGCCGAGAACCGCTGGTGAACGGCGAGGAAGGCTACAGCGCGCTGGAAGTAGTGCTAGCTGTCTACCAATCCTGCCGGGAGCAAATGCCTGTTAGCCTGCGCCCGTCGAACTATGGAAGCTAGAGTTCTACAGCTGAACATATCGGAGGGCGGTGTTCCCAAGACTCCTATTTCAATTGCCGATGTGAGCCCTTTGGGGATCGTGGGCGATAAGCATCGATACCGGTATCATGGCGGCCCGCAAAAGGCGATTTTGCTTGTTGCAAGCGAAGTCATCGATTCGCTTCAGAAGGAAGGCTGGCCTGTATTTGGCGGAGCTTTGGGCGAGAATATTACGACTGCCGGTCTCGATCACAGGACGTGGAGGGCAGGGCAACGATATGAGATAGCTAACGTCTTGCTACAACTGACGGAACCTCGTGTGCCTTGCTCCAAGCTCGATCTTTACGGGCCTGGCATACAAAAACGCATCTTCGACAACCAGGTGAAAGCGCTTGACACCTCGTCCCGGCACTGGGGAGAAAGCGGCTTTTATGCGGCTGTGCTGCGCCGAGGCTCGATTAACGCAAACGATACAATTACACTCATAGACCAAGTCGTCTAGGCGGTCCTTAAAAGCCGCTCGTTTGTAATGCCGCAATCCTTTCGAGGCGATAGCCTTGCCGAAGAGCTTTTAACCGACCTTTCCGTCATTGGAGTAAATGAACCGGCCTTAGGTGCATCGCTTGCCAAGTGCAATCGCATCGAGCGCGGACCAGGAGCGCGTTGGCAGCTACTTTGACGAGTTTCGGTACCGAAATCCACATGCTTTTGAGCAACTCGTCGAAAGCGATGAGCGCGTCCGTTGGCTCGCCACAATCTTCGACTCGAGCCGGTTCCTTTCAGAAGAAGTACTGAAGCATCCGGAGTGGATGCTGAGTTTAGGTGAAATTCGCCGCACACTCTCGCTATCGGATTATGCGGACGAGCTGGAGCGATTCGTTCGCGAGCGTCGACTGGATAGCTTAACAGCTGCGGATCTTGCCATTTTTCGGCGGAAACAGTTGCTGCGCATTGTGCTTCGCGATCAGCTTGAAAGCGGAACTCTTGAGGCCGTTACAGAAGAGCTGTCAAACCTCGCCGATTTACTGATCGGTCGTGCGCTGGAGATTGCTACCGGGGATCTGGAGCGAAAGTTCGGCGTGCCCATGGAAGATAACGAGGAGGCGGAGAAAAAGCCAGCCGTTATTACCGTGCTGGCTCTTGGCAAACTAGGGGGCCGGGAGCTGAACTATAGCTCGGATATCGATCTGATGTTTCTTTACAGCGCGAACGGGGAAACATCGGGGCCGCAACGCATCACGAACAAGGAATTTTTTAAGCGCGTGGCAAACGAGTTGACGAAACTGCTCTCGTCTTACACCGCAGCGGGACAATGCTATCGCCTAGACTTGCGTCTGCGTCCGGAAGGGAGTCACGGCGAGGTTTGCGTGCCGCTTGCAGCCGCGAAAGAATACTATGCAAAACGAGCGCGCAATTGGGAGCTTCAGATGCTCTTGAAAGCGCGCGTGGCGGCTGGCGATAGGCGGACCGGACAAGAGTTTCTCGAAGCAGTGGAGCCGCTTATTTACTCGACTGCGGTCGATTTCTCAACCATCGAGACGATGTCGGTCACGCGCGAACGGATCGGAGCAAAGATCGCTAGCAAACCGGGCCGACCGGCTGAACTCGATGTAAAACTCACTCGCGGCGGTATACGCGATATCGAATTTCTAGTGCAGTGTCTACAACGTCTGCATGGGAGCCGGGAGAATGCGATTAAAGACCGCGGAACGCTTCCCGCACTGGTCCGCCTGCATGATCGCGATCTGCTTTCGACCACCGAATTCTTACGGCTCACCCAGGCATACGAGTTCCTTCGAAAGCTAGAACACGTTTTACAGTTTGAAAACGATCGGCAGGTGCATGCAATACCTACCGATCCCATTGAGCTCGATCGCATTGCGCGGCGGCTGTCATTTGATCACAAGGTGGAGCCAGGTCTGTGGGCATCGACGCAGCTTCTCAAAGAACTAAAGGTGCACCTTGCGAATGTTCGGGGAATTTACGAACGAATCGTTCATGCTCAACGGCCACTTCAGTACTCCTCGCCGGCTGTGAACGGCAACTGGAAGCCGTCGGCGAAAGATTCAGACTCTACATACGCTGTTCTGGACGAGCAGCTTTTTCAAAGGCTTGAAAGCGCCGCTCCGCAGCTGACGAAACGCATTCTTGCATTTGGTATTCGAAACGCAAAAAGCGGGCTGGCGGATTTTCTCCGAGCACTGCTTGACCGCCCCGCAGAGCTTGCGACGCTTGGGAGCCATCGACAGCTTACTGCGTGGACTTTACAACTGTTTGAGCTGAGTCCTCTTCTCGCGAGCCAGCTAGTGAGATCTCCCGAGCTGTTGAGTCTCGTCCAAAAAGCGGCCGATCATCCTGGAAGGCGTTATGCCTTTGAGGGGCTTGCGGCTCCGCTAAACGATATCGAAGGGCTCCGGCAATTCTTTCGCAGAGAGATGTTCCGCATACAGGTCGGAAGTGTATGCATTCCTCAGCCGGTTTTTCAGACGCTGGATCAAACATCGGCTCTTGTAGAATTTGTAATCGCGCGCGCCTATCGCATTGCACTCGAACAGGCGTTGGCACATGCGCGCAGCCATGCAAGCGCCGAGAAGCCCTTTGAAGAACCGCAGCGGGAAATGATGGTAGTGGCTCTGGGGCGTCTAGGAATGCGGGAGTTCGACGTTGGCTCGGATGCCGATCTGCTTTTCATCGTTCCGGACGTCGAAATCACGAGGCAGCGCTTTTGGACGCGCGTTGCGGAGCGTCTGCTGGAGATTCTCTCGGCCTACACGGAAGGCGGCCCGACTCTCACCATAGACACTCGCCTTCGGCCGAACGGGCGCGAAGGAATTCTTGTGCAGTCGGAGTCGAAGTACGTCGAGTATTTTTCGACGAAGGCGGAGGCCTGGGAGGGTATCGCTTACATGAAGGCTCGTGGCGTGGCGGGCGATACCGATCGCGCAACGAAGTTCCTGACCGAATTGCAGCGTGTGGACTGGCGGCAATATGGGCAAAGCGGGCGGTCAAAACACGACCTTCGACAGATGCGCATGCGATTGCAGCGTGAGCAAGGCCCTGTCACTCCACTCAAAGCGGAGGAAGGCGGGTATTATGACGCGGATTTCATCCTGATGTACCTGCGGCTGCGAGGGGCCGGCATGTTCTTCAAAAGTTTGAACACGCCGGAACGCATCGACATTGTCGAGAAGATGGGGCATCTGGAGCGCTCCGATGCAGAGTTCCTGCTCCAAGCAACAACTTACTTTCGGGCTTTGGATCACGCGCTCCGATTAGTCGTGGGCCATGCGGAAGGCCGCATACCACAATTCCGGAGCAGCGACGGATGATTGCATCGCTGATGAATCGGTGGACAACGCGCAGCTCAGACGAGAGTAGCCTCGAACCCGATCTTCTTGCGTTGCAGAGCAAGATGCGTCGTCTGTTCGAGACGGTTTTCGCCCAGTAGCCTGAAGCCAAAAAGCCTGCCGGGCATACCGAAGAGAGCTTTATTCTTCTTCTTCGGCCCGCAGATGAGTCTTTGCGGAAGCGATGATCTTCTCGGCCTGGGGAGCCGGCACATAGTCGTAGTGGTCGAACTCCATGTGGAACGACGCGCGCCCTTGCGTTTTCGAGGTCAGGTCGTTTCCGTAATTCAGCATCTCCGACATGGGCACTTGAGCGCGGATGGTCTGCGTGTTGCCGTTCAGGTTCATGCCGCCAACGCGGCCGCGCCGTCCATTGAAATCGCTCATCAGATCGCCCGCGAACTCGACCGGCGCTTCGACTTCGACCTGCATGATGGGCTCGAGCAGCGCGGGCTTGGCCTGCTGCATGGCGGCGCGAAATGCCTTGCGGCCGGCGAGCTTAAAAGCCATCTCGGAAGAGTCTACATCATGATAGGAGCCGTCGTAAAGAGTGACCCGGAAATCGGTCACCGGAAAACCTGCAATGAAGCCACGCTCGGCCGCTTCCAAAATACCTTTCTCGACCGCCGGGACATATTGCTTCGGAATGGCGCCGCCAAAGATGTCGTTTACAAATTGGAACTTCTCGCCTCGATTGAGCGGTTCTATCTTGATCCAGCAGTCGCCGAACTGGCCATGGCCTCCAGTTTGCTTTTTGTGGCGGCCCTGTACGCTCGCGCTGCCGCGAACTGTTTCGCGGTATGGAATCTTTGGTGACGATAGCTCGACCTCGACACCGTAGCGGCGCTTCAACCGGCTCACAACAATTTCCAAGTGCTGCTGCCCGTTGCCGGCGAGGAGAAATTCATTGGTCTGTCCGTCGCGATAGAACCGTAAAGAGCGATCTTCTTCTAGGATCTTCGCGAGCGCAGTGCTCAGCCGATCTTCATCGTTGCGTGTCTTGGCCGATATTGCATAGGCAATGGAAGGTTCTGGAAGAGTAACACCCTTGAACACGGCGCCGTTCGCCTTATCGCGTAGGGTGTCGCCTGTGACTGTGTCCTTCAGTTTGGCTACTACGCCGATATCGCCTGCACGAAGCTCGGGCACGGGCTGCATTGTTTTACCGAAAGGGGCGGCGATATGAGCCAGGCGCTCGTTGCTGTTGGATCGCTGATTAATCAGGTGAGCATCCTCCTTCACAGATCCTGACATTACCTTGAAGTAAGAAAGGCGCCCGGCAAAGGGATCGGCAGTGGTTTTGAAGACAAAGACGGAAGGGGCGTTGGAGGAGGCCGAGTTTCTTTGAGCGCCGTCCTGCAGTGCGGCAGTGCCGTTACGCTCGGCCGGGGAAGGGAAGATCTCCGCGAAGAAATTCATCAGCAGATCCAAGCCGACGTTCTGGGCGGCTGCGGAACAGAGCACGGGAAAGATGCGCCGTTCGCGTACCGCTTGCTGCAGGCCGCTCACAATGTGCTCGACGGGTAAGGTGCCGGTAGAAAAGAACTCTTCCAGCAGTTCGTCATTTCCTTCGGCAATCATCTCGACGAGCGTCTCATGAGCCGCAGTGGCAGCCGCTTCTTCCGAAGAAGCGATCGGCGTTTCCGTGCCCCGTCCATTCGCGGCCGCTCCGTACGAGATGCACTGCATACGGACCAAATCTATGATGCCTTTGAAGTTCTTTTCCGAGCCTAATGGAAGCTGAACGGGCACGGCCGTTCTACCGAAACTCTTCTGAATGCTTTCGAGAGCACGCTCGAACGAAGATCGCTCGCGGTCGAGCTTGTTGACGAGCAGAGCCACAGGCAGTTCAAACTCTTTCGCGAAAGACCAGACTTTTTCAGTCGAGACTTCCACCCCGGCAACTCCGTCTACCACAACAATTGCAGCATCCGCTGCGATCAGTGTTGAACGGCATTCATTCAGAAAAATGTTGTAGCCGGGAGTGTCAATCAGGTTGAGCTTGATCTTCTGCCAAGGGAAGGCAACGGTTGCGGAGTTAATGCTGAGCTTTCGGGCGATCTCCTCTTCGTCGTAGTCCGTTATGGAGTTACCCTCGTCAGGTGTGAAGCGCCGTTCCGTTTTACCTGCGGTGAAAAGCATCGCAGACGTAAGCGACGTCTTCCCGCAGTGGCCATGCCCGATTAGAGCCACGTTCCGGATCGCGGAACTCTCGAACGCATTCATACCTGAAACCTCCAGTTCAAGCAGGTACGGCGGCCGGCAATAAAAGCTGACCGAAGTCGAGAGCATATCAAACTACGAGCTCGACTCTTAACCGAACTGTAGGGAGGGGTTGTTACGCGGTCTGGCGAGAGATAGCAGCTTCGCTTTCGACATCGATTACGGGATTATAGGTGAGAATCCGTCCACAACTCTCGCAAGACATGATTTTGTCTCCGCGACGCAGATCCTGAAAAAGCTGGGGGCGGAGTGCGATCTGACAAGCGCTGCAGCGGCCATCGGTAGCATCGGCGATAGGAGTGTTCTTCGTCTTCTTACGCACGCGTTCATACTCCGCGTAGAAGCTTTTGTCCATCTGATCGACAATCGACTTACGTTCGGCTTGCTTTGCGGTGAGTTCCTTCTGATTGGCGGCCGTGCGCTCGCGTGCGTGCGCCTTCTCGCGTTCGACCGACTGCTGCTCCTGCTTCAGATGAGTTTCAGCCGTCTTCACGTTTGTGTCGAGCGCTTCCGAACTCTCCATCAGGTCGAGAATCCTGTCTTCTGCTTTGCGGATCTCGCCCTCTGCATACGCAATCTCGTTTTGAAAGGCTTTGTACTGCTCGTTGTTCTTCGCGCCGAGCATTTGGTCTTTCAACTTGGAGATTTTTTGATCGTGAACCTGAGTCTCGCCTTCGAGCTTCTTGCGGTCGCGTTGGTTCGCGGCGAGAGCGGCACGATCGGCTTCGAGCCTTCGGGTGTGGGACTCAAGCTTCTTTTCGATCTCGGCGATGTGCCTGGGAAGTGTTGCGATCTCTGTTTCGAGACTCGCCATCTTGCGGTCAAGCGCCTGTAGACGCAGCGCTAAAGCAAGGTCTTGCAGCATTAATTTCGAAGTTTAGCATGCGACTTGCCGTATAGGTCCAGGAAATGGGCAATCGTGCGAATGCCTTCGAAGTAGTTGGTGATCCGATACTTCTCGTTAGGCGAATGCAGTCCATCATCCGGTAATCCGAAACCCATAAGAACGGTCGGGATGCCTAAATGGCGAGCGAATTCGCCGACAATCGGTATCGAACCGCCGCTGCGAGTGAACACGGTCGGTTTGCCGAGCATATCTGTGAAAGCTTGGGCCGCGACGTGAATTGCGGGATGATTCGGGTCGACAGAGATAGCGGGTCCGGCACTTAGAACGCGGACTTCGGTGCGGATGCCCTTGGGCGTTTTCTCTGCAACCCAACGCTTGACGGCTGCGAGAACGTGCTCCGGTTTCTGATCGGGAACGAGCCGCAGACTCACCTTCGCCACGGCCTTCGCAGGAATTACTGTTTTTGCCCCCGCGCCAGCAAACCCTCCGGCTATACCGTGAACTTCGAACGTAGGCCGGGCCCAAACGCGAGCCAACACGGATTGGTCTGGCTCACCGGTTAAAGCTGTTGCCCCGACTTCGTCCCGCAGAAACTCTTCTTCGGTGAACGGGAGACGCGCCCAGCTCTCTGTTTCGGCCGGTGTCGGTGGGGTGACATTATCATAGATCCCAGAAATCTGAATGCGCCCGTCAGGATCTTTCGCTTTCGCGAGCAGTTCGATAAGCCCGTAAACGGCATTGGGAGCGGCGCCTCCATACATGCCCGAATGCAGATCGCGCGCAGGTCCATTGGCCTCGATCTCGAGATACATGAGCCCGCGCAGGCCGACACACAAGGTCGGGACTCCATCGGCGAACAGCTCGGTGTCGGAGACCAGCGCTACATCGGCTTTCAGTTTTTCACGATGCTCCGGGACATACTTTGAAATCGATTCGCCCCCGATCTCTTCCTCGCCTTCGATCAGAAATTTCAGATTGACAGGAAGTTTGCCGCCTGAAACAGCGCGCAGCGCCTCGACTGCCTTGACGTGCATATACATCTGACCTTTGTCATCACAGGCGCCACGGGCATAGATATTTCCGTGGCGAATGTTCGGTTCGAACGGCGGTGTTTTCCAGAGCTCGACGGGGTCGGGCGGCTGCACGTCGTAGTGTCCGTAACAGAGAACAGTCGGTTGCCCCGGTGCATGAAGCCAGTCAGCATAGACGAGTGGATGATTTCCTGTTGGAATAACTTCGATGTTTTCGAGACCGGCACGCTCGAGCGAGTCCGCGACAAACTGCGCCGCCTTCGCCACATCGTTCTTGTGTTCTGGAAGCGTGCTGACGCTCGGAATGCGCAACAGTTGAAGTAATTCATCCAGAAACCTGTCTTGATGTTGTTCTACATATGCGTCGACGATGGAGGGCAAGCGCGTAATCCTTCGCTTCAAGTATAGAAGCGCTTCAGGAAAACGCTCGAATGGAGAATACAGCGACTTCGGCCAGAAGATTCGCTGCGTGACGAATCTGTTTATTGCCCTTGAGGAAGATTTGCCGCTCGATGATCCAGCCCTGCGTCCGGCACAGCACTATGAAGTCGTCGATGGTTAGGAAATGCAGATTTGGCGATTCATGCCACTCATGCGGAAATAAACGGGTGCGGGGAGCCCGGCCGCTTGTCAGGTGCGAAACGCGTGTCGTCCAGTGGCCGAAGTTTGGAAAGGCGACGATGCCATGCCGGCCGACGCGCAGCATCTCATGAAGCACACGCAGCGGATAACGGGTCTCCTGCAGCGTTTGGCTCAAGATGACGAAGTCGAAGGTCTTGTCCGGATAATCGACCAGCCCTTGATCGATATCGCTCTGATAAGCCGATACACCGCGGGCGATTGCCCGGCGAACCTTGCTCGGGTCGATCTCGACTCCACGGGCATCGACGCCCTTCTGCTCCTGAAGCGAGGCCAAAAGCTCCCCCTCGCCGCAACCTAAGTCGAGCACACGAGAGCCGGGTTCCACCAGAGCAGCGATCATAGCGTAATCCGGCCGAAGACTGAGCGCGTTACCGACTTCGAAAGGCAGCGCAAAAGAGACGCTCCGGCTGAAGGCACCGCGAGCGTCGTTAGCTGCGACATCCCGGCTGACACTGCTCAAGAAACCGGTTATCATCTCCGTCTGCTCTTTGGTTTCGACCAGAAACGCATCGTGCCCATACTGTGAGGGCAATTCGCAGAACGCGACATCGATGTTGCGGCTGCGCAAAGCGCTGACAATTTCGAGGGACTGATAGGTGGGGTAGAGCCAGTCCGAAGTGAAGCTCAGCACCAAGAAGCGCGTATGCGTGCGATCGAAGGCGGCCGCGAGCGAGGCTCGGCCTGCCGATAGATCGAAGTAGTCCATCGCTTTTGTGATGTACAGATAAGAATTTGCGTCGAACCGATTGACGAACTGGCTCCCTCGATAGCGGAGATAACTCTCCACCTCGAAGTCGGCGGAAAAATCGAATCCGAAAGCGTTTTTATCCTGCAGTCGTCGGCCGAACTTCTGGCGCATGGAGGCGTCACTCATGTACGTGATGTGCCCGACCATGCGCGCGACCGCTAGTCCCCGGCCTGGAGGATGGGAATCGTAGTATTCGCCTTCGTTCCAATCGGGATCGGCCATGACGGCCTGTCGTCCTACTTCGTTAAAGGCGATCTGCTGCGCGCTGTGCCTGGAGGTGGCAGCGATGGGAATGGCTGCCGCGACGGACTCTGGATACATGGCCGTCCATTCGAGCGCTTGCATGCCTCCCATCGATCCGCCCGCGACGGCCAGCAAGCGCTCGATACCCAAGTAGTCCACGAGCATCTTCTGCAGCCGCACCATGTCCCCGATCGTGATGACAGGAAAGTTCATAGCGTACGGCTTGCCCGTAGCGGAGTCGATGGAAGTCGGCCCGGTTGTGCCCCGGCATCCGCCCAATACGTTCGATGAAATCACGAAATATCGGTCGGTGTCGAAGGCGAGCCCCGGACCGATCATCTGCGACCACCAGCCTGGCTGGCCAGTTTCTTTGCTTATTCCGGCGGCATGAGCGTCGCCGGAGAAGGCGTGCAGCACCAGAATCGCGTTGCTGCGATCTGCGTTCAGAGTTCCATAAGTCTCGTACGCTACCTCGACTTGCAGTAGGGTGACACCACAATTCAGAGGGAGAGAGGGAAAGGTAGCGAACTGAGTTTCGACAGTGAGTTCGGTCGCGGTCGAAGGAGACATGATGAAGAACGCACCTTAAAGATGCTGAAATTGCACGATAACACGCGAGCGCCAGCTATGACTCTGTCAAAAAATCGAACTCGTTACTCGGCGAGAGCCGGTTCTCCGGATTTGAAATCTTTGAGCGAAAGACACCAGGATCCGTAGCCGCGTTTCCTAGAAAGCGGATCGTCTTCGATCTGCAGTAGAACGTCTAGGCTCGATCCGGTCTGGAAGGAGTCGATGCGATCCCCGAAATTCCAGGCTTTGCAAATAAAAGTACGGCCATTCTGCCGAAGCGGGACGCTGACATGCTTTCCGGAGCCGATCGGGCGAGGAGGTCCGGCTACCTGAACGCCAGGGCAGCAAAGAATCGGAGCGGGATTTCCAAATCCGAATGGGCCAATCGAAAGTACTTGGCCGACGCATCGCTCGGTCAAGTCAGAGAGTGCGATCTCGGCATCTATGTTATGCCGGGGCCGAAGGTCTTCAGGGGTCAGCCTATCGGCCGCGAACAGATGAAAACGCTGGCGGAAAGTGTCTATATCGCTTGCGCGAAGGCTTAAGCCGGCCGCTTGGCGGTGACCGCCGAACCTGGTGAAAAGTTCAGGCATGCTTTCCAGCGCCTCCAAAAGATGAAAGGCGGAAATGCTACGTCCCGACCCGGAAAAGCAGGGTACGCCATTTTCATCGGGGGCCGATGAGTCACTCAAAACAAAGACGGGCCTGCTGAACCGCTCGACTAATCGGCTGGCGACGATACCCAGAACACCTAAGTGCCATCCCGAGCCGGCAAAGACCATGGCTGAATTGGTCAAATCCGTTTGGCAGTCATTGCACTGCTCAAGAATCGACTCGACGATTTCGGTTTCAACGCGTTGCCGTTCCCGATTCAAAATATCGAGCTGTTCGGCGAGGCACCGGGCGCGGTCCGCGTCATCGGTGAGGAAAAGTTCGACTACATCGCTTGCCGTCGCCATACGTCCGGCAGCATTGATTCGGGGGGCCAGGCGGAAAGCTACTTGGTGGGCGGACGGGCATTCGCCTTCATCGAGCCCGGCTACATTCAGTAACGCTCGCAAACCTAAATTGCGAACCTGCTTCAATCCGGACAGCCCGCGCTTAACGATGACGCGGTTTTCGCCAGTGAGGGGAACGATATCGGCAACCGTTGCAATTGCAACCGGCTTCAGAAACGAGTCGAGGAGGGCGGCGCGCCTGTTTTCCGGCAAATCGGTTTTGAAAAGCAGCGCCTGCACCAGCTTAAGGGCGACTCCCGCACCGCAGAGGCTTTTATTCGGGTAGTGACAATCGGGCCGGTTCGGATTTAAGACGGCCAACGCCGGCGGAAGCTCTTTTTCCGGTAGATGGTGATCTGTGACGATTACGTCGATGCCGAGAGCGTTGGCATGTTGAACTACTTCCGTGGCGCGTATACCGGTGTCGACGCTTACAATGAGCCGGACACCGGCTTGGGCAGCACGATTAATTACGTCGCTGCGCATACCGTATCCCTCTTTCAGCCGATGGGGAATATGGAAATCGGCCAAGCCGCCGAGGATCTCAATTGTTTTCTTTAGAATGACGATCGAACAAGTGCCATCGACGTCGTAGTCGCCATAGAGCAGGATGGGCTCGCGATCGCGTATTGCATGGTGAATACGAACAGCCGCAAGATCCATGTCGCGCATGGAGAAGGGGTCGTGAAGCCTGTGAAGCTGCGGGTGAAGAAATTCCTGTGCGGCTTCGGTGTGAGAGAAACCGCGGCTTGCCAAGATAGCCGCTACAACCGGCTCAAGACTAAGCGTCTTCTGAAGCAGCGACTCAACTGCGCCCAGTCTAGCTGATTTGAGCCATAGTGCGGGCTGCTTTCCCCCTGCCGTGTCGGTTTTAGAGGCCATCAATTATTGGAGAAATAGCCTCCCAGCGAGTCGTCCTCGCTGACGTCCTGTTCTTCCGCAACTGCATCCAACTCGCCCAGGATGTCGGCGAAGGCTTCGTACCAATCGGTTTGAACTTCGAACAGGTAGACCCGGCCATCCATGGTAAAGGAGAGTTCGAGGGCAGAGGTAAATCCCTCATAAGCCTGCAATTGGCGTAAGCGGGTCTCATATTGGCGCTTCTCCTCGCGCGTCAGATCGCATTCTTCCAATTGGTCGAGTGCCGCATCGATCTGGTCGAGCGAAAATGCATGCTGGTTAAAGACGACGAGTTTTGCTCCGGCCGCTTGCCCAACCTGAAGGAATTTCCGGAAGTCGCCGTGCCGTTCGGTGTCCCATGCCACCTGAAGCAAGGTGTCCAGCATCCGATGAGATCCGTAGAAGACGGGGGTACCGGACTGCTCCAGGTAAGCCTCCATTTCGGAGCGTAGTGTCTCAAGATCTTGGGGCATCCGCTTAAACCTATCAGATCGGGGGAAGGCAGGATATCGGCGTTCGCGGAGCCAGTAACCCGGGATGGCTGAAAGACATCGTAACTCCATACTCAAGCAAAGTGGGATTCGTTGTTGCGACTTATCTTTGTATTTTTTTCTGCCCTGATATTTGCAAACGGATTGTTTGCGCAAAGCGGGTTTGTTCGATCGAGTGGCCAAGCTATTCCTGGCGCGTCGGTTAGCGCGACCCAAGGCGGTCAAGTCTTATCGACCGTCACCGATGCGGATGGACATTACGGATTTCCGCCGTTGCCGGCCGGCAACTGGGATGTGACGGTTGAGATCTTTGGCTTTGAACCATTGAAGAAGCAGGTCGATTACAGTACGGCTAAGGGACCGGTCAACTTCGACATTCAGTTGAAGCCATCGGCGTTCGCTCAAAGAATGCGTCAGTTTGCCAATAGGGGCAGTGGCGCTTCCACAAATGCCGCTACCCAGGCCGACGCATCCACTGTTGAGGTGCAAGCGCCCGCTCCCACCCCTGCGAACGCGGGCGGGGGCAACGAGGCTTTTCTCGTTTCAGGAAGTCTGAGCCCAGGGGTTACGCCTGGAGCGCAGGCTGATTCTGGACCGGATATGCGATTTGGCGGATCGGGTCAGGATCCTTTTGGAGGGAGTAATGGAGCCAGTAACGCTCCTGGCTTTGGCGGTGCTGGCGGAGGAGGCGGGTTCGGAGGGCCCGGTGGGGGCGGCGGACGAGGCGGCGGCGGTGGATTCGGAGGTCCAGGAGGATTTGGAGGAGGCCGGGGCGGCAGACGCCCGGGTCAGGTTGCCGGTGCTCAGTTCGGCAACCGCCGCAGGAGAAACGAGCAGATCCACGGTCAAGCTTCCTTCACGCTGCAGAACTCGGCCCTCAATGCGAAGCCGTTTTCTCTAAACGGCTTGGACATTCCGCAGGCTGCCTATGCGCAGAGCCGATTCAGCTTGATTGTCGGGGGGCCACTGGTGATCCGAAAAATCGTGAAAGACCCGAAGACCCAGTTCTTCTTCACATATTTCGGCACTCGTGCGCGAGTACCCGAGCTTTTTGCCGAGACAGTACCGACCGCAGCTTTGCGGGCCGGTGACTTTTCCCAGGCGACGCAATCGCTGGGGACATCGGCGACGAGCGTTCCGGTTACGATCTTCAATCCATCTACTCATCAGCCATTCGCAAACAACCAGATCCCGAGCACTATGCTCAACCCGATTGCGCTTGGACTTTTGAAGTTTTATCCTTTGCCAAACGAACCGGGTAATGCGAACAACTATCAATACGAAACTGCCCAGGCGAACAACGCGAACAATCTCAGCTTTAGGATTCAACGTGAGATTACGAGTGTGGACCGGCTCTCGCTGAATTTTCAGTATCAGAACCGGAGTGGCACAACGGCGCAACCGTTTGGGTACTCAGATGCCACGAACGGATATGGCCTGAACGCGCAAGTGCAGTGGACGCGCAACTTTTCCCCTACCGCACTCAGCAATCTCCAGATTCGGTTTAACCGGAACTATACCCAGATCACGCCGTATTTCTCGTTGCTGCCAGACGTTGCGACCCAGTTGGGGATTCCGGGGACGTCTGCGAACCCGCTCGACTATGGTCCTCCGACGCTAAACTTCACCAACTTCGCCAGCTTGAGCGACTCCGTGGCGACACTCAATCGTAATCAGTCGCAGGGAGTAAGCGAGAGCTTTACGCTTTTGAAGGGAAAGCACAGTTTCACGTTCGGGGGCGGCTACCTGCGTGCTGACCTAAGTGCGCGAACAGACCCGAATGGCCGAGGCACGTTCAACTTTACGGGCGTCGCTACCAGTCGACTGGATTCCCAAGGGCGCCCGGTTACCGGAACAGGGTATGATCTGGCAGACTTTCTGCTCGGATTTCCTCAATCCAGTTCGATTCAGTACAGCGGATTTAACGAGTACTTTCTGCAGAACCAATCCAACGGGTTTGCGCAGGACGAATGGAAAGCCCGCTCTAACCTGACTCTTACGGTTGGGGTTCGATACGAATATTTCTCGCCTTTTGCGGAGAAGTACGGTCGGTTGGCAAACCTGGACATTGCGCCGGGATACGCGGGCGTTTTTACGGTCACCCCGAATCGACCTGGCCCGTATACAGGGGCGTTCGACAGTGGACTGATTAATCCTGATTTCAATAACTGGTCGCCGCGCGTTGGGCTGGCATGGAAGCTGCCGTGGTTTAAGCGGTCGACCTTGTTCCGCGGTGGCTACGGCATTTATTACAACGGGCAAGCGTACAACCAGTTCGCGAGCTTGCTCGCCTACCAGCCGCCCTTTGCGGTCTCGGACAGCGTGAACACGAGTGCATCGAATATTCTGACCTTGCAAAGAGGCTTTGCGAACCTTTCGCAAGATCAAGTGACGAACACGTTTGCGGTGAGTCGTTATTACCGGACGCCGTATGCGGGAACTTGGAACGCCTCCATGCAGCATGACTTCGGCGGCGGGTTCTTCGCTGAGATTGGTTATCTGGGTACGAAGGGAACGCGTCTCGACGTTCGCACTTTGCCGAACCAGGCGACGCCAGGAAACACCGAGCAGAGCAGTCAGGTTACGAACGCCTCCGGATTCACTTACGACCAGTCGGTGGGAAATTCGATATTCAATGCGCTGCAGCTAAGGCTGAACCGGAGATTTAACCGAGGGATTTCGCTGAACGCGTTCTATCAATTCGCGAAGTCGATCGACGACTCGTCGACCTTTGGTGGGGCGGGGAATACGGTTGCGCAAAATTGGCTGGATATATCGGCGGAGCGTGGCTTATCGAGCTTCGATGTTCGCCATCAACTCTCAGCTAATTTTGTGTGGACGTCACCTGTCGCGGGGCCGGGTTCTCATATGAGCGGGGAAAGCAAAGTTGGCCGGCTTCTCAAAGACTGGCAACTAAGCGGGGGGATTACCGCTCAGACGGGCAATCCGTTGACAGCGCGCGTGCTCGGAAACAATCAGCAGTTGGCGCAAACGGGCGGAGTCGGAAAGGGCCGAGCCGAAGCTACCGGAGAGCCGGTCGAGACCGGCACTGGGTTCTTTAACCTGGATGCGTTTACGGTACCTCCGGCGGGCGCCTATGGAAATGCAGGCCGCAACACCATACCCGGGCCGGGATTGTTCAATTTGAATGTAGCGTTCGGTCGCTCATTCAATTTGGCCGAACGGCGCCGGCTGGAGTTTCGGGTTGAGTCGAACAATGTGCTGAATCATGTGAGCTACACGAATTTGTACACGGTGGTGAATGCGGTGAACTATGGGTTGCCAAGCGCGGCGGCGTCGATGCGGACGCTGGATGCTGTTGTGAGGTTCCGGTTTTGAAACGACTCGCTTATCTGCTTTCAATTGCATTGATTCTGCAGCCCGTGTTGGCGCAACGGCCAACCTTCTCGACGACGACGAACGTAGTGATTGTGAACGTGACCGTACTCGACCGGAGCGGCAAACCTATCGATAACCTCACGAGCAAGGATTTCCAGGTGTTTGAGGACGGCAAGCCCCAGCACCTTCAGGCAGTCGACTTTCAGCGTTTGAGCTCCGCGAAGCTGCCGCCGAGAGATCCAGCTTTTGCGCAACGCGAACCGGATCAGCCGAAGGGATACAACCCGGATAAGGAGAAAGCTGCGCGATCGAGCGATCTGCTTTCTAAGTATCAGGACCGTCGGCTGATTGTCATGCTCTTCGACTTCTCCTCAATGCAAGCGGCCGAGCAGATCAGGGCGAAGCAAGCGGCGACCAAGTTCCTGCGTGAACAAATGACCGCCAGCGACAGCGTTTCAATCATGGTATTCGGAAGCTCGCTTAAGACCGTGCAGGATTTCACGGCGGATCGCGATCTGCTGCTTAACACGATCGACAAATTTAGAATCGGCGATTCCAGCGAGAATGCGGCTTTCGCCGATGAAGGAGCGGATGCCCAGGACCAAAGTGGCCAATTCGTCGCGGACGAAACGGAGTTCAACATCTTCAACGCCGATTTGAAACTGGCGGCGCTCGAAGATGCTGCGCGCGGACTTGCGCAATATCCCGAAAAAAAGGCCCTGGTCTACATCTCGAGCGGCATTCAGAAGAACGGGGTAGACAATCAGTCCCAACTGCGTGCGACGGTCAATACTGCGATTCGGGCGAACGTTGCGTTTTATCCGATCGACGCGCGAGGGCTCTCGGCGCTGGTGCCGGGAGGTGATGCCACGCAGGCAGGCGCAGCCGGAAATAACCTCTACAGTGGTGCGGGACAGCGCTCGCTGAAGGAAAACTTCAACAATCAACAGGAGACCCTGGCAACTCTGGCGCTCGATACAGGAGGGAAGGCGCTCCTCGATTCGAATGATTTGACGGAAGGCATGCGGCAGGTCCAAAGCGATTTCGGAAGCTACTATGTGCTGAGCTACGTGTCGAGTAACTCCGCACAAGACGGCAGATATCGGCGTATTCAAGTGAAGCTCGCGCCCAATTTAGCGGGGCTAAAGGCCAAACTCGATTACCGGCAGGGTTATTACGGGCCGACGACCTTCTCGCACATGCAAGAGGGCGACAAGGAAGCGCAACTTTCGCAGGCGCTTCTGTCCGACAATCCAGTGACAGACCTGCCGATGGCGGTGGAGGTCGATTATTTCCGTCTTGAGAAGAGCAAGTATTTCGTTCCCATTACAGTCAAAATTCCGGGCTCTGCTCTGGCGTTTCGGGCAAAAGGTTCCAAGCAGGCTACCGAGCTGGACTTCATAGCAGAGGTTATGGACGCGCGCAACCGCTCGGCGGCTACTGTGCGCGATACCGTTCCACTCAAAGTGAGTTCGGACACGGCAGGAGAAGTGGCTCGCAAGAGCATCCAATACGACACCGGAGTTACCCTTACTCCAGGCCAATACAAGCTTCGATTTGTAGCGCGGGAGAACGGCGAGGGGAAAGTGGGGACATTTGAGGAACCCTTTACGATTCCTGACCTGTCGAAAGGGGGCAGCCTGCAGGTGAGTTCCTTGATTCTCAGTAATCAACGCGGCTCCGTTGCCGATCAAGTCGGGGGAGTAAAGAATACGAAGAAGTTGCTTGCCTATAATCCGCTGATTCAGGATGGCAAGAAGCTGGTCCCGAACGTGACGAAGGTGTTCCGTGCCGGACAAAACATGCTGGTTTACCTGGAAGTGTACGATCCAAAGCTGCCGGAAGGCGTTCCGGAGAATTTTCAACGTCCGGACGTGGAGGCTAGTTTCGCTTTGTACCGCGATGGAAAGAAGATCTACGAGACATCTCCCGTTAGGGCGAACCGGCTGCTCGAATCTCGTGAGCATACAGCACCGCTTTGGATGCAGGTTCCAGTAGCAACTCTTAAACCTGGCAAATACGAATGTCAGGTGAACATCATCGACGAACTTGGCCGGAAATTTGCTTTTCCTCGAGCATCGCTTTCGATCCTGGGTACGAACCCGCAACCCGATTACACCGAGGCTCCTAGCGGTGGCAGTTGAGTACTTCCAAAATTCATAGGCCCTGCATTTGCGTTGGTGTTGAACGTAAGTAGAAGAAGTACAAACCTTTGTTGTCCCACGAAGGCTTGACCCACCTGTAACACCCTTCCAGATTTGGTAGACTATCTCTATGCGAGTTGGTTATAGCTGCATAAGGACTACCTTTTCAGTTTTATCCAAGCGAGTCGTTATGACTGCTGGGTTACTGGTCCTTCCTGTTACTGCAAAACTTGAGAAATTCGCTTCCGCCAAGCCGGTTCCGGCGAAAGCACCGCAGGTTCCTATCGCTCCTGAAATGCCTGCTGTGCGTAAGGCCGATCCGCGAACGGCTCGTTTACGGCGCTTCTTCTCGTCATTGCAATGCCCGGTTGTTTCGCTGGCCGAAGATTTTGTTCATGCCGCCGATGACAACCATCTGGATTGGCGTCTTCTGCCCAGTATCTCGGTCATTGAGTCGGGCGGGGGCAAAGCTTACCGAAATAACAATATCTTCGGTTGGAACAACGGACTCCAGCCGTTCCCGACGATTCGGGCGGGTCTGAACACGGTTGCTTTCAAGTTAGGCAAGAGCTCGCTTTATCGAAATCACGACGTGGTCGGGAAGCTTCGCCTCTACAATCCGGACGACACTTATGTCAGCAAGGTGATGGATGTGATGAACCGGATCAGCCCGAGAGCCGATTTGAGCCCTGCGACACGTGTGATACGCAGGCAGAACGAATACGTGTACGTTTCGAACTGAAATCCCTGGCTAAGAAGTAGCTTCGGAGCAGGCATCCCTACCCTTCGGTGTCCGGCTTCTGGTGTTTACGCCATAAACGACTGATAGCGACAACGCGGCTGCCCCGAGAAAGTTTTCGTCCGAGAGATGATAAAGGACTATGTGGTCGTGGTTGAAACGACACCCAAAGTTTCTTCCAGTTCTCGGGGCGCTGGTCGTCCTCATAACTTTTTCGATCAAAAAGGGATGGAGAGATTCTGTTCGTGATCAACTGCAGGAGCTGAGCAATCAGCACTCCGCTTTCGTTCTTGCGCTTCGCTTTACTCAACAACGTTTCACGTGTACACCCTTCAGTCTGACGTGCCAGTCGTTGTCGGCCCGATTTACCGCGAAAGAATGATGGACGCACTGTTGCCGTCTTTCATTGCGCGAAAGCCGTGGCGCGAAGTTTAAAGGATTGCCTGGGATCCTGCCGATTAAACGTCTACCGAGCGATGCTGATCGAGCGGCGGCCCGGAGAAACAGGTGCCGGGGGCGGAGGTTCCTCTATCACCGTCTTTTTCGGCTTGGCGTCAAGGTGCGCGGTTATGAGCTGTTGCCGCATCTTATCGAACTTCGGCGTGCCAAGCTCAACACCTTTCGCGAGAACATCGGCATCCGCTACCTCTTGAGCGGCAGGAAGGTACTTCTGCAAGTAGTTTTTTATCCGGTCCAGCACTAGACGTTGCCCGGAACGCGCCATTAAAAGCAAAAGGATCTCACCCGGAACTTTATTGAGTAGCCAGTAGAGCGCGGAAGGGCGGGTGATCCTGGCGGTTGCCAATTCCTTCTCGACTTTGGCCGCTCTGTTTTCGAGCTTGGCTGAGATTTCAAGGACGCCCTCGTCAAAACCCATCGCTTTCGTGAGCTGGGCTCGTTCTCGAGGCGAAACTTTCTCGAAAAGAAGAAAGAGGAAGAGGGCATGAAAATCGGCGCTTATATCGGAGCCAAAGGGCAGAGACTGGCGTGCCTTCTGGACCTTCTGAAAGGCGGTCAGATTCAATTTCGGGCCGCTCAACGCCGGAGAGAGCAGCTCAATCAGCTTTTCCTCATCTAGGGCTTTTAATATGTCGGATGCGAGAGGATCGACAGCGATCTCCAGCAACTCATGCCCCCACGCGGCAGACGAAATCTTTGAGTCGAGTTGCGCTTCGCGAACGTTCCGGTACTGATTGAATGTGCGCTCGTCGATGGTAAAGCCAAGCCGCACCTTGAGGCGGATCATGCGAAGCATTCGAGAAGGGTCGTCGTAAAGGGTGTAGTTTGAAAGCGCCCGCAGTTCTTTCCGGCTCAGATCGCCCAGCCCATTTGCGGGATCCAGGAGCAATCCGCGGGAGGCTTTTCCTAACGACAGCGCAATGGCATTTACTGTAAAATCGCGTCCTCGCAGATCGTCATGGATAGTGGCGGGCTGGACCTGCGGCTTGGCTCCGGGTTTGCCGTATTTCTCCTGGCGAGCCATCGAAATGCTGACGTTCACCTTGTTGCCGAACCGTAGTTCTACCGATTTGCGAAAATCGTCGACGCTTACGATTTCGGCTGCACTTTTTTGAGCGAGAGCTTTAGCAAATTTGACGCTAGGGCCTTCGACGGTGAAATCGAGATCGCGGATGGGAAAGCCGCCCATCATGTCCCGCATGGCTCCGCCGGTAAGAAACAGGTTAAGACTTGCGATTTCGGCCGCTTCGCGGATTTCCGAGAGCGCTTTACTCTGCTCTCCGCTTAGATGACTATCCAGCATGAACATGTAATCGCTCATTGTGCTTTAAGCTCCTATTCCAGGTGAACCCCGGCGCTTGCGTTGTGCGCGCGGATGATGTGCGTCCACTACTTGTCTTAATCGAGAGCGCATTACGTGCGTGTAGATTTCAGTGGTACCGATATCTACATGTCCGAGCATTGTCTGAACACTGCGCAGATCGGCGCCGCCATCGAGTAAGTGTGTTGCAAATGTATGTCGTAAGACGTGGGGGCTCAAGGAACGGAATATCCCGACGTTCTTGCCGTGACCCCGGAGGAGCTTCCAAAAGCCCTGCCGTGTCATGGCTGTGCCGCGAGCCGTTACGAAAAGAAAAGGGCTGATGCGCCCTTTCAAAAGTTGGGGCCGTTCGGCTTTGAGGTATTGAGCTAGGCTTTCGACGGCCTGTCGGCCTATGGGAACCAGGCGCTGTTTGTCGCCTTTCCCGATTACCCGAACCGTACCCGCCGACTCATCTACGTCCGATACTCGAAGCGTAACCAGTTCGCTCACACGCAATCCTGCGGCATAAAGCAGGTGGAGCATGGCTCGATCCCGCTGTCCGTTGCGACTGCGAGGATCGGGGGAATCGATGAGCCGATCGACTGCGGACAAGGCGAGATATTTCGGTAGTGACGAACCGATTTTGGGTGATGTAAGCAGCTCGGTGGGATCCTGGTGGATCTCCCGATTTTCAAGAAGGTACCCGAAGAAGCCGCGAAGCGAAGTAACCTGCCGGGCAATAGAGCGAGGCGCCAAGCGGACCGCGCGAAGCTGGTCCAGATAGGAACGGAGAGTCTCGAGCTGAACCGAGTCAAGCGGAGCAGAGCCTAAGAACGTGCCGAGGCGGCTGAGATCGTGGTGATAAGCAATTAAACTATTGGCCGACAGCCCCTTCTCCGTCCGGCAGAAGTGCAGGTAAGAGCGCATTTGCTGATGAAATGGAGCCGTTCCTGCCATTTGGTTAATGATACAATACCCGACAAATTGTTTGAAACAAAGCACTAATATACTTACACTTGCCTCCTAGTACCACGAAGAGAGTCGTTCTGTACCGGTGGGACCGCCAGCCCGCCGAGGCAATTATCAATCCGGCAAGTTATCTCACCGGGGACCGGGTCGAGTGGATCACTACCGACGGAAGATGGGAGTCTTGTTTACTTTCGGACTGCAAAGTCGTTTGTTTTATATCTGAGAGCGGGAAGGCCGATCTCTTTACCGAGCACAACCTTTTTGAGCGGCGACCAAGAGTGCCGGGGCTTTGGACCCGTTTCACTTTCCGCGATGGAGAGGTGTTGGACGGTATTCTATCTCACAATTTACTCGAATGGCCTACCACGGGGTACTTCATCACCCCTCCTCAGACGAGAGCTACACGCCAAAGAGTTTTCATTCCGAGATTAGCCCTGACCAAGACCGAGCTGAGAGGGGTCGTGGGGGGAACGAGTTATACGTCAAAAAATCGGCGGCGGCAAGCGGAGCCACAGCTTCAACTCAAGATCTTCGAATCGTGAATAGTGACGTGTGCGGCCCTGGCCCGGCTTTCCTTTGGCAGGACAAAGGAACTGTAGCGATTCCATTCCCTCGTCTCGCTTTCAGCGGGCAGCCAAAGACAGACAATCTCATCGATAGCAACATGCCTTTGAAATCCGAAGTTCTTCCAGGCTCGTTCGGCCTCGGCATGCGCCGATTTTAAAGCTTCGACCGGAACCGGGCCCCCTAAGGTCAGATGCGGACGGAATTCAAAGACCTCGGTATAGCTCAGATCACCACGGTTTAGCTGCCCATGTATGTCAAAGAGTTTAGAGTTGCCCCCGAGAACATCCACGTAGAGAAAATTTGTTTCCGGGAAATAGCATACATCAGAGAGTTCAACCTCGAAGGCAGTGACGTTATGCAGGAGAGCCGTTACCTGAGCGCAAGCCGCCGCGATTGGAATTTCAAGGGGTCGGGGCGGCAGCACTGTTATGTGAGGTTCAGGCAGTTGCTTTCCGGGAATGAGCTCTCGAAGGGAATAAACAGCGGAGCGCAACGGCTCACTAAGGTACTGGACAAGCGCCAATGAACCCCAACGGCTCGTTGGCGGAGTTGTGGACAAGATCACCGAGGGCTTTACGCCTAAGAAGGGCGAGCCTCCCTGTCCTGATTGGAAGACTCGTAGAGGTGATCGTGAGATACAGCTTCACTGGGTTTTGATTCCGGTACGAACCACTGGGCAGGCTCGAACCCTATGTACTTAGCGATGCATAGGTAGCCGGCAGAGCTGCAGCTTTCCACATTCATGAGCAGAAATTCCTCCAGCAGATCTCCCGGGCGGAGCGGCTCAGTTTCGCTCCTCATTCGTTTCCACAAATCGTAAGGGTTATCAGCGTCAACTTCTTCTTTCAATTCGTAATCTTTGGGCTTAACGATAGCGAGACCGCCAGTGTGCGCTGCCCAACGGAAGCTTTCTTGAGGTCCTTCTTTCAAACGGTGTACCCGGTAACGCGGCATTCCAGGAAACAGTCTACCGCGGGAGATTCAAGGTTCTCGCAGGGTGACGAAAAACTGAAGTCTGTCACAATGTTGACGGGCGCTCTGAGCGGTCCGAAAACACACTCCGTCAGATGAAGAGATATTGGTGGCTGCTGATTTTACTCGCGGCGCTGCTTCTGTGGTTGGCAACGGGGTGGGGAGAATCGGTACCCACGATTCATTTCTCCACGTCAAGACGCGGTACGTTGGCCAGCACGGTGCCTACAAACGGCGTGGTAGAACCGGTCGACTGGTCGGCGGCAACGGCCGAGATCGCAGGCGTTGTCCGCACGGTGGAGGTGAAGCTCGGGCAGAACGTGCAAGCTGGGCAGATACTAGTAAGTTTAGATCCGACGTCCGCACGATCCGATCTGGCGGCTGCGCTTGCCCGGCAGCAGGAGGCGCAAGCCGAGACGAATACGCTGGGGCAGGGCGGCAAGGCTGCGACGGTAGCTGAGCTGAACGACAGGATCGCAGCGGCAGGAGCCGCTGTGGATATCGCGCAACGGATTTACGAAGCCGACAAGCGCCTGCTGCAGCAGCAAGCTGCTACCAAGCTGCAGGTCGACACTGACGCAGATGCGCTCGAACGCGCCAAGCTGAACCTGCTGGCCGCCAGAAATCAGAAGAAGTCGTCTGTAACGACCAGCGATCAGACAGTAGCGCAAGCCAGACTTCGCGATGCTCAGGCGGCGGTTGCTCTGGCACAGCATCGAATCGACTTAGCCGAAATTCGGTCTCCCATGGCGGGTACGGTGTATGCTTTCGACCTGAAGGTGGGAGCCTATCTGCAGCCGGGATATCCGGTGGCGAAGATCGGAAACATCGATCGAGTGAAGGTGATTGTCTACGTGGACGAACCTGATTTAGGGAGAGTAGGGTTGGGGATGCCAGTCAGCATCACTTCGGATTCACGTCCGGGCCAGAAGTGGTGGGGTACTGTGGATAAGCTTCCGACGGAGGTGACCGCGCTCGGAACGCGCACCGTGGGACAGGTAAGCACGATTGTGGACAATCCCGGGCATGAGCTCCTGCCTGGAGTGTCGGTCAACGTAACAATTGTTTCCAGAACGGTGAATGACGCTCTACTGATTCCGAAAGCCGCGTTGCGGAGGCTCGGGAATACCAACGGAGTGTATGTGCTGGACGGAAAAAAACTTGCGTGGAAACAAGTTCAAACCGGAATCAGCGACATCAATAACGTGCAAATTCTCTCGGGATTACAGGCCGGTCAACACGTAGCCGATCGCGCGATCGACCCTTCCGATGCCGAAATCAGGAACGGGATGCGCTTGAAGCCGGTATTCAATTAGTGTAAGTAGGTTACTGAACGATACTCACGAGGTCTTCGTTGTCCGAGGCAGCCAAAACTGCCGCTGCGTCCGCGTCAGTAAACTCCTGTGTCTTCGCCGAGTGATTCATGGAACAGAACTTCGGTCCGCACATCGAGCAAAAAGCCGCGTCTTTAAAGCCTTCCTCAGGTAACGTCTCGTCGTGGTAAGCCTGTGCCGTCTCCGGGTCCAAACTAAGTGCAAACTGCTGTTTCCAATCGAAATTGAAACGCGCACGTGAGAGTTCGTCGTCGCGGTCGCGGGCTCCCGGACGCCCGCGGGCTACGTCAGCTGCGTGAGCAGCAATCTTATAGGCAATGATGCCCTGCTTAACATCGTCCCGATTGGGCAACCCGAGGTGCTCTTTCGGAGTCACGTAGCAAAGCATGGAGGCGCCATGCCAGCCAATCATGGCAGCTCCGATGGCCGAGGTAATGTGGTCGTATCCGGGCGCTATATCGGTAACAAGTGGGCCGAGTGTATAAAAGGGTGCTTCATAGCACATCTCGCGCTCCTTCTCGACCTGTAGGGCAATCTGATTCAAAGGGATATGTCCCGGCCCTTCGATCATTACCTGCACTTCGTATTCCCAGGCCTTTTTGGTCAACTCGCCCAGCGTCTTTAACTCTGCGAACTGGGCGGCATCGCTGGCATCAGCCAGACAGCCCGGACGTAAACCGTCGCCCAGAGAGAAGCTGACGTCATGTTTTTGAAAGATCTTGCAAATCAAGTCGAAGTGCTCGTACAGCATGTTCTGCTTGTGGTTCTTTACCATCCATTCGGCCAGGATGGCACCGCCGCGGCTGACGATCCCGGTAATCCGGTTCCGTGTGAGCGGCACATACTGAACGAGCACGCCGGCGTGAATCGTCATGTAATCCACGCCCTGCTCGGCTTGCTCCTCAATGACATCAAGTAAGACTTGGATGTTGAGATCTTCCACCCGGCGCACGCGATTGAGCGCTTCGTAAATCGGTACAGTGCCGATGGGTACCGGTGACTCGTCGATGATGGATTGCCGAATACGAGGAATGTCGCCGCCGGTCGAAAGATCCATTACGGTGTCGGCTCCGAACTTAACTGCGTATTGCAGTTTTTCGAGCTCTTGATCGATATTTGACGTAGTGGACGAGTTGCCGATGTTCGCGTTGATCTTGCACTTTGACGCAACGCCGATACACATCGGCTCGAGCCGCGCGTGGTGGATATTGGCGGGGATAATCATACGGCCGCGGGCCACTTCGTCGCGAATGAGCTCGCCGGAAAGTTTCTCCACCCGCGCGACATATTCCATCTCTTCCGTGACGATGCCTTTACGGGCGTAATGCATCTGGGTCCGGATGGGATCGTTCAGGCGCGGTGCAATCCACTCGTTGCGAGTCATCTTTCAATTATAGGTCGGACCATGAACGCTCCAGGATTTATGCACCGGCCGCGCGGTACATGGCGAATCGGATTGCAAGTCCGTGGATGCCTACGAGCTTTGTGTCGCTCGAGCTTACGAAGATAAGCTCGAGCGAACCGGGAAGGTCCGCCCTAAACAGCGGATTCACCCGGAGTTAACCGATTTTCCAACCCTTCCGGACAGCCGGCTTCAACAACTCATCGGCGGCAGAGTTGTTGGTGATTTTCATCTTCTCCGCATCCCATTCGAGCCTGCAGTTTAGCTTGATTGCAATGGACCCAAGCGCGATCCATTCTGTAAATGGAGCCGAAACACTAAAGTTGGAACAAGCTGGAACGCCACCCTTACAAGCGCGGATCCAATCGCGGTAATGGCCCGGCGAGCGAGGCAGAAACTCAGGCGGAAATTCGTAGTCGCGCATCTTCTCAACAGGAAGCAGGCGGGTGTTTTCACCGTATGTCCCGGTGGTGATCATTCCCTTATCGCCTACAAACAGACTGCCATTGGTGCCTTTGCCAATCAGGCTTAACCACTTCGCCACTTCCCGTTCGTGAGGCGTCATCGAAGACTCTTCGGTCTGCCGCTCTTCGCGATCAGGCAACTCTTTCGGGGAGAAAAACTGCTCGGTGAAAACCTCGCCAATGATCTGGCGTTCCTTCGGCTTGACGTTGCTTTCCGCATCGCCTACTCGGTTGTTGGGCAAGTCTCCGAGGATTTGATCTTTCGGGGCGTTTGGGAAATTCGGTTGCTCGTCGCGCATGGCATCGTACCAGAAGATCTTGACGGGTGGCATTGATCCCCGGGCAGGGAAATCGAACCGAACGACCGATTTTGCCGGGAAGAACGTCTCGCTCTTACCTTCCTGGCTAATCGACTCGACCGAGGTAGGAGCGCCTAAGCGCAAAGCCATATTAGGTGCGCCCAGGATGTGACAAGCCATATCGCCCAGGGAGCCCGAGCCGAAGTCATAAAAACCACGCCAAAGGAACGGAAGATAGTCTTCGCTGTAAGGCCGTTCCTTAGCAACACCGAGCCACAAATCCCAATCCAAAGTGGAGGGAACAGGTGTAGGCTTCGGGTCGGGCAGTGCGCCCTGCGGCCAAACCGGACGATTTGTCCAGGCGTGTACTTCCGTGACATTGCCAATGGCTCCGGACCAGACCATCTCGGCGCACTGACGCGTGCCCTCGTTCGAGTAGCCTTGGTTGCCCATCTGCGTTGCCACCTTGTACTTCTCGGCCGCTTTCAACAGTTCGCGGCACTCCCAGACGGTATGAGCTAAGGGCTTTTGAACATAAACGTGCTTGCCAAGCGACATTGCATGGATCGCGGCAATTGCGTGCATGTGGTCAGGAATGGTAACGATGACTGCATCAAAGTTATTGCTCTGCTTGTCGAGCATTTCACGGTAATCTTTGAACTTCGGCACATTCGGATGCCTCTCGTATGTCCTTGCGGCGGACTTCTCATCCACATCGCACAAAGCCACGATATTTTCCGTCCTTGCACACCCCGCAATGTCGCTCTGTGCCTTCCCTCCAGCGCCGATCGAAGCGATATTCAGTTTTTCGTTCGGCGACTTATAGCCAAGCGTTTTGAGCGACGGTTCGCTCCCAAAACCTGCCAATGGCACAGCTCCGGCCAATACGCTGCCAAAGAAGAAATATCTTCTTGAAATTCCATCTGACTTCATGTTTGGATTCCGCCCCTGTAGGGATGATAACTCGATGCAAACGCATGTTTACTGGAATCGACATAAAAGAAAAGCCATCCCTGCTCCGGCGGGGATGGCTCGTAATAGACAGCGTTGCTGGGATAGCAGCGTTGCTGCAATTTACAGAATACTTGTGGTGCTACGCCGTAGAGGCTTATCTGCCTCGGCGTAATCGGCGGATGCTTCGCCCGTCGAAGAGACGTCCTCGGCACCTGAGTTCTTGAGAAGATCCTTCGCTTTACCGACCCAGTCGCTATTGTCGCAGTGAACCGAGAGCAGAATACCACCGGACTTAATGCGGCCCTCGTAGCGCTTGGCCTCAAACTCCGGAATTCCCATTCCTACGAGAGCTCCGATAATCCCACCGACAACTCCACCCGTGCCAACCCCCGCGAGCGCGCCCATAATGGGTCCGGCCGCTATGAAAGGTCCAATTCCAGGAATCGCGAGTGCGCCGATTCCAGCGAGCAGCCCAAGCGTGCCGCCCACTACACCGCCAGTGACTACACCGGTGGTTGTACCTTCAGGAGCTTTGGTTGCTTTCTCATGTGCAAAATCTTTCGTACCCGCATTGTCCTGCAAGAGCACGGAAATATCTTCATTCCGGAACCCTGAAGCGAGTAGCTGATCCACCGCGCTTTCTGCCGCGCTGCGCGAATTGTAAATGCCGTAAACTACCGTGTTCTTTCCTGCCATAACTTTCTGCCTCCGTGAGTAACTAGTTCTTAGCTGCCTTTAACAGACAGCTCGTTTGTAACATTGCCGGTGCCTGCATATTTCGTTGCATGCTCCTCAATGGCCTTCTTTTCGTCTTCCGAGTGAACCGGCCCGCGGAGCGTAACCTTTCCACCGGTTGCGATGATCTTTACATTGTGGCCGTAAGTCGAAAGTGACTTATCCTTTACAACGTCCTGACGAATATGTTTCATCAGTTCGCGATCGGACATGCCATTCTTCGCTTGATCCGCCGTGGGCGAATCGCTTCGTCGATCGGTCTTGTTGACGCCCGTATTGTCTGGCGCTTGCTGTGGCGCGGCGGCCAACGGTGTCGATACAACGCCCGATAAGCAGAGCGCCGCACCGAAGACAACGCTCGGTGCTAACGACCTAAATTTCATAGTTCTCCTCCAACGCCACAGTAGAAGCATGCGGATGGCCATAGCTTGCGTTCAGGGTTTAAGTTAGCCTAAACGATTCGCATGCATAAGTTTAGGTCTACAGCTATCACTAAGTGGGAACTAAGACACTGCTCCAATGGCAGGAATTTTTTCCAACTGCGAAGCATCCCGGTAAATCTTTCAGCAATTTGTTTTTAGCTCGCATGTCTTCGCTACATAATCGCGTGATGCGAAAGATCAAGCTATCGATTGCCAGTAGCGTTCACAACTAGATTGCACGACGAGTTTTAAAGCGGCGGAAGATGTACGATCTGGTGCGGGCGATGGGAATGCCGGGTTGAAAAGGTATGGCGAACTATGTCTTCTCATATACTCGATGGACAAGTCCAGAGCACGGTCAATTTGTTCGAAAAGCAAAAAGAATTCGTGCGTAAGCTTCGCGAGAATTCGGGAAAGGATATCTGGCTGGCTGGAGGTGGAGAAACTGATCGGCTCGTTGTTGCAACCGGAATTGGTGGACGGAATTATTCTAAGCTGTCGAACCAGTATTATTGGGCGAAGGTATCCCGCTCTTACACGCGGAACTTCCTCCAAACCAACTTGCGCACGATCAGGTCGCAATCCTACCCGACAGAAGTTTTCGTTTGCGTTACGAGGTATTGCACTAGTAAGCTGTCCCTATCGTTTCGATACCCGCCATGGACTTTGTGCCACACGGGTAGTGAAGGTGACAAGACAGCGAGCGCTTGGCTTATGGCTCCGAAACACAACTTTACCTAGCGCCGGGCCCTGGATTGGTGGATCCCGCCCAGGCGTATTTACTCTTAAGTCGCGCTTTTCTCAGGATGAGCGTATTTACCGTGTTCTGGGCGGGCGATACTGTCAAAATTTTCGGCTAGGTGCGCCAGTTGATCTGCGACCTGATCACCCGAGATAGGCGCCCCATGGCCGGGCGCAATTGTGAGAGGGCGAAGCGCTGCCAATGCTTGGACCGAGCTGCGCGCTGCGTCCCAATCCGGCGTGTAATACGCCGGCGGTCCATTCAACTCGGGCGTCTGATTTGCGACTGCCAAGAACGAACTTTGATTTGTTGTACAAAACGCATCACCAGGGAGGAGCACTCTGTCGTGTTCCCGAAACAGAGAGACATGACCGGGCGCGTGCCCCGGCGTGTGAATCCAATGCCAGCCTCTTAGTGTGGGCACCGAGCCGTCGCCAGGCAGAGGCTGCACCCAAGCGCGGATATCTGACGATGTTCGTGGATAGAGCGGGGACATAACTGCCATCAAGCCGCCGCCCACGGTCGGGTCTGGGGGTGGATACTTTATCTGGCCGTTTAGATACGGAAGCTCGGCCGGATGCGCGTATGCGGGAACATTCCACTCCTCCAACAGATCTTTTGCGGTACCGACGTGATCGAAGTGTCCGTGAGTAAGAATGAGTGCGCGTGGCTTCGAACCTTTGCCGAATTTTGATTCGGCCCAGGCTTTTACTTTTGAAACCGAGAGCGGAAGACCGCTGTCTATAAGTGTCCAACCACCGTCCGTCGTAGTAATTGCATACACATTCACGAAGAGGATTTTTATCCCGGTTATGCCGGGCGCAACGTTGTCGTAAGCCAGGACTTCGTACTCTGGAAGAGGAATGGGATCCATAAGCTCCATAGACGCCTATTTTGCAAGAGCGGTGGCCAAGTTTGACGGCAAGCAATCCTAGCAAATCTACTTTAACGTTGCTTGTGCGCAAGCCGATTTCCACTTACGCAGTGGCCGGGATTCTTTTACTGTCCGCTTACGCTGCTAAGGCGCAGGTTACTGCTTCCGTATCGGGTACGGTGCAGGACGCCTCCGGAAGCGCTGTCGCTGACTCAGTGATAACGGTAACGAGTCTCGAGACCGGCGGACGGCGGCGCGCAACCAGCGATTCGGCCGGCAATTACAGGGTGTCGGCGCTGCCTCTTGGAGCGACGGAAGTCAAAGCCGAAAAGACAGGTTTCCAGCCCGTTGACCGGACGGGCATCAATCTACAACTCAATCAGAATGCGACGGTGAACTTCCGGCTTGAGGTGGGCAACGTCGTGTCGGAAATAGACGTGTCCGGGCAGGCGCCCATCGTCAACACGACAACTGAATCCGTCGCTGGGCTCGTGGGAGAGAACCAGGTCAAAGAGCTGCCGTTGAACGGCCGCAGTTTCGACAATTTGATCACGCTCAATCCGGGAGCGATTAGTTTTACGTTGAGAAGCTCGGGAACCAGCACCAGCAACGGCAACACGTTTTCAGTGGATGGCCGTCGTCCCTTGGAAAACATTTTTCTGCTGAATGGGATTGAGTATACGGGGTCAAGCCAGCTCGCCAACACGCCGGGCGGTGCTAGCGGAGAGTTGCTGGGAGTGGACGCCGTTCGCGAATTTAACATTCTCACCGACACTTACTCGGCGGAATACGGGAAGCGGGCGGGAGCCCAGGTGATTGTCGCTACTCAGTCCGGGACAAACGTTGTGCATGGGTCACTTTTTGAGTTTCTTCGTAATAGCGACCTGGATGCAAGAAACTTTTACGATCGGGGTTTTGTGCCGCCGTTCCGCCGCAATCAGTTCGGCGGCTCTCTCGGCGGCCCGATTAAGAAGAACCGGTTGTTTCTCTTCGGCAACTACGAAGGTTTTCGACAAGCTCTCGCGGTAAGCAGCGTCAGCGAGGTACCTGATCAGTTTGCGCGGCAAGGATTGCTGCCAAATTCTGCCGGAGTCTATGCTCCCGTTTCGAAGTTGAATCCTGCCATGCTGAAGTACTTCGCGCTATGGCCGCAAGCGAATGGTCCGGAGTTACTGTCGAGAGGACTTCCCTCGGGCACTGCGCTTTCGTTTAACAACCCGCGGCAAAGCATATACGAAGACTTCGGTACAGCTCGAAGCGATTACTCAATTACCGATCGCGATTCCCTAACGGGCGCTTACACGATCGATCACGGGACGAATCTTACGCCGTTAGCCGATCCGCTGTTTGCTTCGTACCTGATGCTTGTTGCACAGGTCGCCAGCTTGCAAGAGACGCACGTGTTTTCGCCGAACGCTTTGAACACGGCACGAATCGGTTTTTCGCGCGCGGCGTTTGACTTCGACGCCCCCCAGCTCACGCCATTTCCATCCAATTTGAATTTCGTTACAGGCAATGGCGGGCCGGGTGGAATTGTTATTGGCGGCGGCGTCACGACAACCGGCGCTTCAGCGATCACTTCCGCCGGTCCTAACAATGCAGCCAATGTTTGGAATCGCAGAAATCTTTTTACGTACGAGGATAACTTCCAATTGACGAAAGGCATGCACCAGATCAATGTAGGTGTCTGGCTCCAGCCGCTACAAGACAATGAGAACACCGCGTCGCGCCAGCTCGGTCAGGCCAGCTTCACCAGCCTCACCACCTTTCTTCAGGGGACGGTCAGCAGCTTTCAGGTAGTGCCTAACCCGACGGAATTGGGTTGGAGAAGCTTTTTAGGGGCTTGGTACGTCGAGGATGTGGTCAAGCTGAGGCGCAATCTAACAGTTCGGGCCGGATTGCGTTATGAATTCACCAATGGCTGGAACGAAGCCGACGGGCGGGCCGCCAATTACATCACGAATGGGGAAGGCGTGCTGAAAACCGCTCCCGTCCTCGGCAAATCGCTTTTCACGACGAATAACGCAACGCATTTACTTGGTCCGCGGGTGGGACTGGCATGGGATCCTTTCAGCGACGGAAAGACAGCGGTTCGCGCGGGATACGGTATCTACTACTCGCTTATAGACGATCTCAGTTTTCTATTAAATTCGCTGCCGCCCTACAACGGGAATGCATCTTTTGCAAACGTCCCGCTGCCCTCAATTGTGCCGATCGCTTCGGGAGTACAACCGGCTCCTTCCTGCGGTCCCGGCGTGTCGACAGGCTGTACGGTATTTGCGCCCCAAGGGGTCCAGCCAGATGCCAAAACACCGGCTGTGAACGAATGGAACTTCACGGTAGAGCATCAGTTGAACAATGAGACGGCGTTGAGCGTGGCGTACGTCGGCTCATTCGGATATCACGGATTGATCAGTATCGACCCGAACAGCATTCCGGCACAGGTTTGTTCGAGTGCGGCGGGTTGCCTGGCCGGCGGCATCGGAACGGTCCGCAGCAGGGTGCCAAAGGGGGCCAGCTATATACCGGTAGGAACGCGTCCCAATCCTTACTTATCCGGGGGTTTCTTCTGGTACACGGAAGGCAACAGCAGCTACAACGCTCTGCAAACGAATGTGACCCGCCGGCTTAGTCGAGGGCTCGAGTTCCGCGCCAACTACACGTGGTCGAAGAACCTGGACATTAATTCGGCGCTCACAGGCGCACAGGCGACCAATCAGGCGCAGATGGTTCTGAACCGCAACAATCTCAGAGCAGACTGGGGACCGTCGGCACTCAATGCAGAACATCAGGCTAGCTTGTCCGGGCGCTATGAATTGCCTTTCGGCCGCGGTAAGCAATGGCTCGGTTCCGTGACTGGAATAGGAGATAAGGTCGTTAGCGGGTGGCAGTTGAACGGCATCGTTACGCTGCTCAGCGGCTTTCCGGTAACGCCCCAGATCGGTTCGAACCGTTCTGGAGACGGGAACACTAGAAATCCGGATCGCCCTTCTTTGAACCCGGCATTTAGCGGACCGATTGTCGAAGGCAATCCGAATCAGTGGTTCAATCCAGAAGCGTTTGTCTTGCCTGCGCCAGGAACTTACGGAAATCTGGGACGGGGAGTCTTGAACGGTCCCGGTCTGGCGGAGCTCGATCTGTCACTGTTTAAGAACATCGATCTGAAAGAGCGCGTCAAGTTGCAGTTCCGGTCTGAGTTTTTTAACGCTTTGAACCACACTAATTTCGGAACACCAAACGCCATCGTGTTTTCAGGCACTCAAATCAGTTCAACAGCGGGTCTGATTACGAATACTGCGACTACTTCGCGTCAGATTCAGTTCAGTCTGAAATTAATGTTTTGATCCGGTTCATTCAGGAGTTTCCCAGATGACCATCGAGGTTTCAAAGCAGGCGCGCGCTGATGCCATCGTTTCGATCAAGCGTTATTTTCAAGAAACTATGCCCGAGCCCATCGGCGATCTGGCGGCAGGTTTGCTGCTCAACTTCTTCATCGAAGAGGTTGGGCCAGTGATCTATAATCGCGCCATCGCAGATGCGCAAGAACGCCTGCAACAACGAGTCTCAGATCTCAACGGAGAACTCTATGCCGATGAGTTTCAATACTGGTCAAGAGTCGACAGCAAGCAAAGGAGTCGCCGTTGAGCGCGCAGTGCAGCGTACTCTAACGATCGTTAACCCATTTTAGACGCCGTGACCAGCCCTCAACCGCCAGGATGTCGAACGACTTTCTGCTGGCTCACCTTATTGCCATCACCGCTCTTCAGCTCGCTAAAGACCATCGTAGATAGAATCGTCAGGCCGCCCAAAACCATAAGCGCCTGATGAATACCGTGGATCATCTCCGGCGCGTTTGTTCGAAATCGATCGGGAACAAAGAGCGCCGTGGCCAACCCGGCTGCCGCTACGCCGAAACTGATCGACAACTGTTGCACGGTACTGGCGATGGAACTAGCGCTACTGGTCTCGGCCTCAGTGATATCAGCGTAGACCAGCGTATTCATGCTTGTGTATTGCAAAGAAGTGAAAGCGCCGTAGCAGAATGCCTGCATGACAATGACCCACACCGGCGTGTGGAGACCAATGGTCGCGAAAAGGAGCAGGAGCAGCCCCAGAACAACCGTGTTGGAAATCAATATGCCCCGATAGCCAAAGCGCGTCAGGATCCGTTGCAGAAAAGGCTTCATACTCATCGCAGCCAGTGCCTGGGGCATGACAAGCAAACCCGACTGAACCGGTGTGAATCCGAGCCCAACTTGATACAGCAAAGGCAGCAGGAATGGTACGCCTCCAATACCAAGGCGCGTGAAGAAGCTCCCGCTCACCGCTGACCGGAATGTACGGATGCCAAACAGCTTCAATTGGAGCAATGGAAAAGTGGTACCGCTTGCGTGAAGCCCATAGCCGCCGAGGAGCGCCAGCGAAATGACTAACAGCCCGACAATTTCTCGCGTACTCAATGTATGTTCGCCGAACACCTCCAAAACGTAGGAAAGCAGGGCGATGCCCGACCCAAACAGGATCAGGCCCAGCACATCGAGCGGGTTGGTTCGTTCTTCACGGTAGTCGGGCAGATGCAGATAAACCATCAGCAAGCCGACTAGCCCAATCGGAATGTTGACGAAGAAGATGTAGCGCCAATGAAGGTAGCGAACGATCAGACCGCCGGCGATGGGACCCAACATGGGTCCGATCAAGGCCGGGATAGAAACAAAGCTGGTAACGCGAATCAGTTCGGATTTAGCAAAGGTCCGTACGAGAGTGAGCCGGCCCACCGGCACCATCATGGCTCCGCCACAGCCTTGCAGCAGCCGGCAAACGACCAGCAAATGGATGTTGCTCGAAAGTCCGCAGAGCAGTGATCCCAACGTAAACAATCCGATAGCGGACGCAAACACCCGACGTGTTCCGAATCGATCCGCCACCCACCCGCTGATAGGAATAAAGACTGCCAGACTCAAGGTATAACTGGCGAGTACCGCCTTCATGCTTAACGGCGCTACGTTGAGTGCTGCTGAAATGGCGGGCACAGCCGTATTCAGAATCGTTGTGTCCAACGACTCCATAAAGAACGCAACCGCTACCAGCCAAGGCAGCAGCCGCTTGCTGGTAACGGAGAGGGCAAAGGGGCGTGAAGGCGCTTCAATCACAACGGAACGAACGGCTTTCTGCGTTCGTATCCTAAAGGTACATGATGATGGACTATGCGATTGAAACGGAAGGGCTCGAGAAGATCTACCGATCGCGCTTCCGAGGCCGCGAGATTAAAGCCGTTTCAAGTCTGAGTCTGCGTGTTCCGGCAGGTCTGAAGTATGGATTGCTCGGACCCAATGGGGCAGGGAAGACCACGTTCGTAAAGATGCTTTTGTCGGCTGTTAACCCGACGGCGGGAAGGGCTACTATATTCGGCAAAGATGCGCGCGAGATGGAAGCCCGGCGGCCGGTCGGCTATCTTCCGGAGAATCATCGTTTCCCTACCTATCTAACCGGTTCGGGAATGCTCGATTTTTATTCGGCTCTCTCCGGACTTACTCTTGCCGATCGGAAACGGCGCGTGCCCGAGTTGCTGGAATTGGTGGGCTTGAAGGAGTGGGGCGATATACGAATTAGGAAGTACTCGAAGGGAATGCTACAGCGGCTTGGTCTTGCACAGGCGCTTATGCATCGGCCTAAACTTCTGGTTTTGGATGAGCCCACGGATGGCGTCGATCCGGTAGGCCGTCGCGATATTCGCGACATCTTAAATCGGCTGACAGGCACAGGCGTCACGGTTTTTATTAATTCCCATTTGCTCAGTGAAGTGGAATCGTTCTGCGACTATGTGGCCATTCTGCGCAAAGGAGAAGTGGCCTTACAGGGCAAGATAAGCGATCTGGTCGGAGGCCGCGGGTATCAGGTAACCGCTTCGGGAATCGGACGAGATTCCCTGGCGCAGTTTCGCTCGTATGCTTCCGGCGTCTTCGTATCCGGGGAAGCAGTGGTGCTGCCGGCGGCAACTCGCGAGGAGGCTAATACGCTTATCGACCGGCTCCGGGGAGCAGGCGCGATGATCGAGAGCGTGACTGCCACTTCCAGTAGTCTCGAAGACGTTTTTATCCGTGCGACGAAAGGGGAAAGAGTAGCATGAACGGAGGAAGCCGTTCGCAGCTTGCTGTTCTGGCTGCTTTGATCGCAGACACTTTCGAAGAGGCGCGGGCGCGTTGGTTGTTTTGGGGTCTTTTTGGCCTTTCGACCCTGCTGATCTGCATTTTCCTGTTTGTGCTGAACATCGATCTGACAGCAGGCGCTGTTTCTTTCATGGATATCCAATCCACCGCCCGGCCCATCTATAACATTCAGAAGTTCGTCAACGTTTCGTACTCGTGGGTTTCTATTTTTGTTTATATATGGGGTACCTTTCTTGCCGTTTTCGCGTCTTCCGGACTGATTCCAAGCGTGCTTGAAGCGGGACGCATTTCGCTTCTCCTTTCGAAGCCTATCTCACGCGCTACACTGCTGATCGGCAGATATCTGGGGAACTTATTAGTGGTTGCTGTGAACCACATTTACCTGATCTGCAGTGTGTGGATTATTATCGGCGTGAAGACGCATATTTGGGAGCCGCGTTTCCTGTTAGCTATTCCCGTAACGCTTTTTATCTTCGCTGTGTTGCTGTCGACTGTTGTGTTCATTGGAGTAGTGGCGGAGAGTGCAGCGCTGTCGGTAATGATTGCAGTAGCGCTGATGCTGATCAGCACGATTCTCGCGCAGCGGGACAATGTCATAAGGCTGCTGAACTCGGAATGGTCACGCAATTTATGGTTGGGACTTTACTGGATCGTGCCTAAAGTTTACGATCTGGGGCAGGCGATGAAGCAGATCATCCTTTATGATCGTCAGGTTGATTGGTGGACGCCCGTCTGGACCTCGGCTGTTTTCGGCGCGGTCGTTCTTTGGCAGGCGGTCCTGTTGTTTCGGCGAAGGGATTTTTGATTGCGCTTTTTTCTTGCTCTTAGCGGCGTTTGCCTTGTCTCGATGCTGAGTGGTTGCGGGAAACATTCCATCAGCGGCGTTTCGGTCGATCGCGATCTTCGCAAACTCATCTCACCGGACACGACTGCGCTTGCCGGTTGCGACCTTGACAGGTTGAAACTGACCGAGTTCTACAGGCGACACGAAGGTCAACTAAATATACCCGTGATCGATCAAGCGGCGAAGCAGGCCGATTTTGACCCAAGACGGGATCTGTCAGAGCTGGTAGTTACATGGAACGGCAAGGATGTTTTCTTCGCAAGTCGCGGACATTTTAAGCACAAGCAGGTAGAAGATCAACTCGCCAAAAGTTCTAAACCGATCTCTTTTGAAGGTCACACGCTATTTACCGATGGCAAAGGCGCGTTTGCATTGCTAGACGATCAGGTTGCCATCGCGGGTCAGAAGTCTGCGGTCGAGAATGTTATCGAAGGGCAATCACGCGATGAGATGCCGGACGAACTGGCGCATCGTCTCGCGGGAATATCGGCCGGCAATCAAATCTGGATCGTCAGCCGGGGTGGGTTGCCGTTTGCCGACATGCATATGAGATCGGATTATGGATCGATTCTCGCCAACTTCGCCGGGTTCATCAAGGGTACATCCACTGGAATCGAAGCCGGTTCTGGAATTCACTTCAAATCGGAAATTGATTGTGTTTCCGACGAAGGGGCCAAACGAGTGAACGATGCTCTGCGGGGAGGAATCGGACTAGCGCGGCTTTCGACAAAAGACGACCAGTTGGATAGTCTAAAAGCCTACGACGCGATTCACGTCACCAAAGACAATCAATCGGTTTATGTGGAAGCGAATATCTCGGCCGATCTTGTCGACAAGCTAGTGGGCCACATTGTCAGCTTCGACTTCACAGGGCGATTCCAGCCAAGCCATTAAAGGCGTGATTTGCCGCCTTCGCTGATGTAGTTTCTATTCCAGTTCGGGACTTCAACCTTCACGTCGCCCTTAACTACCGCTTGGCAACCAAGGCGGGATCGAAGCGTTAGACCGGCTGCCATCTCCAAGCGATCCAACTCGTCGTCATCGGGTTCCGACAAGTTTTTATCGCCTTCGACTACGATGACGTGACACGTTGTGCAGGCGCAACTTCCACCGCAGGCATGCTCAAGATCGATATCGAAATTTTCAGCTACATCGAGAAGGGACTCGGGTTTTCCGTGATTGTCGTAGGGGAGTTTGCCGGATTCGAACTCGACTGTTCTATTTTCCGGCAGAAAAGTAACCTTGGGCACAACTTAATTGTACGATCCGGGCGTCGTTCTATCCCGCGACTCTGAGAGGCGCCAGTTTGGTCTGGAAATTGTTTTGCCACCGTAGCGGCGCACATCATGGTAGATTCCGGAAATGGGGGAGACGACATCTACCCTGGGACGAGCTGTTCGCCTTAATAGAGACGATATTCCGCAAGCCGAGAAGGACTTTTTCCTCTCCGATCGGAACGATCCGGCTCCCGAGAGAAGCAATTTACTTGAGTGACAAGCGTTCCATTTCCGCTCTCGGTGAGAAAGGGAGCGTGCTTCAATACGTGGCGGCTGAAACGGCGAAAACGCTATTCCGGGGGGAGTTGATGAGTAGCAGCGACAGCAGTAGCGAACAATTGGGGGCCGGGCAGCGCTGATCGTGTTTGGCTACATTGTTGCGGCCTTCTGGAAAAACAAACGTATTGACGATCTAAAGACTTGGCTGGAGGCAGAGTTCAAGCATGATAATGAAAAGATTGACAAGTTGGACGGGCGCGTGAAAGCGCTAGAATGACTGCCGATCGCAGCTTCTGGAGTAGTTCGGGGTCGCTGGCGCTAACCGCGAACAGATCCACGAGCAGACACCGGCGACGTGTTATCTTCATACAGTCCTTCATACTGAAGTTCTGTGTTCCAGGAGATTGAAGAAAAAATCACGGCGGCGGTTGAAGCTCGCTTACTTGACCAGTTCGGCCTGACGATCAAGGTTTCGCTCGAGCAGCCGAAACAGAGTTCTTTTGGCGAACTCGCGATACCGATTGCATTTCAGTTGGCGCGGCAGTTGAAGCGGGCTCCGAAACAGATTGCGGAGGAACTCGCTAGTGGGCTTGCGGAGATTCCCGGAGTGGCGTCGTTTGAAATCGCCGGGAATGGCTATATCAACATTCGACTTGATCGTGGGCAGTACGCGCAAGAACTATTAAAGGAGCCCGGCATAGCCGGCCCTGAGAGTTCAGGGAAGATCATCGTCGAGCACACCAATATCAATCCGAACAAGGCGGCGCATATTGGCCATCTTCGGAACGCGATTCTCGGCGATACTTTCGTGCGAATGCTGCGCAAACGCGGCCGCTCCGTTGAGGTTCAGAACTATATCGACAACACAGGGGTACAGGTCGCGGATGTGGTTGTCGGTTTTCATCACCTTGAGAAGAAGACACCGGAAGACGTCGAGGCGCTAATTGCGGACCCGAATGTGCGTTTCGATTATCTCTGTTGGGATCTATATGCCCGCATTTCGTCGCACTACAAAGAAGACCCCGCGGCGCTTTCCTGGCGCGGACAGACCCTTCACGCGATTGAGGCGGGCGAGGGTGAACTCGCCGAACTGGGCCATCTGGTTGGAAATGCCATTGTCAATCTCCATCTAAAAACGATGTACCGGTTGGGAATCGTTTACCAATTGCTTCCGCGAGAGAGCGAAATTCTCCATCTCCAATTTTGGGCGACCGCATTCGAGTTGCTCAAGCAGCGGGGCGCAATCTACTTCGAAGAGCAAGGGAAAAACAAGGGCTGTTGGGTGATGCCCTCATCTGCTTTTCGCGGCTCAAACAGTGTGCCCGAAGAGAACGACGACGCCGAAGACGACAGCAAGGTGATTGTGCGGTCGAACGGCACCGTGACCTATGTCGGAAAAGATATAGCGTATCAACTATGGAAATTCGGTCTTCTCGGCAAGGACTTTTATTACCGGCCATGGTCCATCTATCCGGATGGCCGAGAAGTTTGGGTTACCACCGATGTTCCTATGCCCGAGCGGGCACCTGTTTTCGGCCATGGGTCGAAGGTCTTTAACGTGATCGATTCGCGTCAATCTTACTTACAGGACGTCGTCGTAGCAGGCATGCGGGCACTTGGGTTTAATTCGCAGGCAGACGCATCGGTCCACTTTTCATACGAGATGGTGGCCCTCTCGCCGCGCACGTGCGTTGAGATGGGTATTCCGTTATCGGAAGAAGACAAAAGAAAGCAGTACGTGGAGGTTTCCGGCCGGAAAGGTTTGGGAGTGAAAGCCGATGATCTCATCGACAAGCTCATCGAGACGGCTCTTCGGGAAGTGGAGGACCGCCATCCGGCTGCGAGCCGTGAAGAGCGCCAGCGGGTGGCCGAACAGATCGCCGTGGGAGCACTGCGTTACTTCATGCTGAAGTTTACCCGTAATTCCGTCATCGCCTTCGACTTCCATGAGGCTCTCAGCTTTGAGGGTGAAACCGGGCCTTACGTGCAATACGCAGCGGTCAGGGCGGGGAACATCCTTCGCAAGTATCAGGACCGCGGCGAGACGCTGCCGGACTTTGAGCAGGTTTTCACGCCTTCGGTGCTGACTCGGTTTTTCGGCGAGGAAGGTCTTTGGCAGGTTCTGCTACTTGCATCCAAAACCGACAGCGTCGTCGAGCGTGCGATTTCGTCCGGTGAGCCTGCTCACGTCGCGAAGTTCGCATTTCAGCTCGCGCAAAACTTCAACAACTTCTATCACGAGCAGCCGGTGATCTCGGAACAGGATGCGGAGCGGCGCGCGGTTCTCCTTTGGCTCACCCAGTATGTCCGGGCGCAACTCGTCGCTACTCTGGAGATTCTCGGCATTGAGCAACCCCCGTATATGTGAGTTTGGGAGCCCCGGTCTTACACTGAAAATGTAATGGCCAGTAAGAATACATTTGGCGCTGCCTCCACGCTGCATGTCAATGACGAGGACTTTCAGATCTTTCGGCTGAATGTGTTGGAGAACGCCGCGACAGGCGTAAAGCTTTCACGCATCCCGTACTCCATTAAGGTGCTGCTTGAAAATCTGCTTCGGTTTGAGGACGACCGGACGGTAAAGGCCAGCGATATTGAATATGTAGCCAAGTGGGATCCGAGAACCGCGGCCCAAGAGGTCCAGTTTCGTCCGGCGCGTATTTTACTGCAGGACTTTACGGGCGTGCCTTGTGTCGTTGATCTGGCCGCCATGCGTGACGCGCTGAAGAAATTAGGCGCCAATCCGGAGTTGGCAAACCCGCTTATCCCGGCTGATCTGGTCATAGATCATTCGGTTCAAGTTGACGCCTATGGATCCGATAAAGCGTTTGCGCAAAATGCCTTTCTTGAATTTAGCCGTAATCAGGAGCGCTACGCGTTTCTTCGCTGGGGACAGAAAGCCTTCGGCAATTTTCGTGTCGTTCCGCCGGATACCGGCATCGTCCATCAGGTCAACCTCGAATATCTCGCCAGTGTAGTTTTTGTTGACCGCAAGAATGGCTCCTTGCAGGCGTATCCGGATACTTTGATGGGCACCGACTCACACACCACCATGATTAACGGTGTCGGCGTCGTTGGCTGGGGTGTCGGTGGCATAGAAGCGGAAGCATGCATGCTCGGGCAGCCCATCTCTATGCTTCTGCCACAGGTTGTCGGTTTTAAACTGAGCGGGCACTTACCCGAAGGCGCCACTGCGACGGATCTAGTTCTTACGGTCACGCAGATGCTGCGTAAGAAGGGTGTCGTCGGAAAATTCGTCGAGTTTTATGGGCCAGGCGTTAGCGCGCTTTCTCTTGCCGACCGCGCCACTATCAGTAACATGGCCCCGGAGTATGGAGCTACCATCGGCTTCTTCCCAATCGATGCAGTTACGCTCGATTATCTCCGTCTCACGGGACGTTCTCCTGAGCAAGTGAACTTAGTAGAGGCATATGCAAAGGAACAAGGTCTTTTCCTGACCGTTGATTCGGATGATCCTACCTACTCGGACACGCTTTCTTTGGATCTTTCGAAGGTGACTGCTTCAATGGCTGGCCCGCGCCGGCCGCAGGATCGTATCGATCTTCACGATGTAAAAGACAATTTTCTCACGGCCCTTGGCCACTCACCGAAATCGGCGAATATGCGCGTGGACGGTCACAACGAGAAGATCCATGACGGTGCCGTCGTCATTGCTGCGATTACCAGCTGCACAAACACTTCGAATCCTTCCGTCATGGTAGCGGCTGGCCTCCTTGCAAAGAAGGCGGCGGAAAAGGGCCTGTCCCCGAAGCCATGGGTGAAGACATCCCTAGCGCCGGGATCGAAGGTCGTCTTCGATTATTTGTACGACGCTGGCCTGATGTCTTACCTCGAGAAATTCAATTTTCACTTAGTGGGTTATGGGTGCACCACTTGTATCGGTAATAGCGGCCCTTTGCCGGACAACGTTGCTGATGCTGTTACCGAAGGCAAGCTGAACGTAGCCGCTGTTCTGAGCGGTAACCGGAACTTCGAAGGGCGTGTGAATCCGCTGGTTCGTTCGAATTACCTGGCCTCGCCGCCACTGGTAGTCGCTTATGCCATTGCGGGAAGAGTCGATCTCGATTTGACGAAGGATGCGCTCGGCACTAACGAAAAAGGTGAGCACATCTTTTTAAAAGACATCTGGCCGTCGAACGACGAGGTGGAGTCAGTAGTCAAAACTTCGGCGCGAACCGAATTTTTTCGCAAAGAGTACGCGGAGGTTTTCGAAGGCGACGCGAGCTGGAATTCTTTAAAGGTTCCCAGCGGGAGCATCTACGAATGGACCGACGATTCTACCTACATTAAAGAACCGCCGTACTTCGATACGATTCCCGATCCTGCAACGTTCGTCACCGATCTCAGCGGATTGCGTGCTCTAGCTGTTTTGGGCGATTCGGTTACTACCGACCACATCTCCCCGGCCGGCTCCATTCCGGTAGACAGCCCTGCGGGCAAATACCTCATCAGCTTGGGTGTGAAGCCAGCCGACTTCAACAGCTATGGCGCCCGCCGCGGAAATCACGAGGTGATGGTGCGCGGAACCTTTGCTAACATTCGGCTGAAAAATCAGATGGTTCCCGGCGTGGAAGGAGGCATTACTTGTCATCTGCCCGACAGCGAAAAGATGTTCATCTATGATGCGTCCGTCAAATACAAGGCCGAAGGCGTTGGCTTGCTTATCATCGCCGGCAAGGAATATGGTTCAGGGTCTTCCCGTGACTGGGCGGCAAAAGGCACTCTGCTACTAGGCGTGCGCGCCGTAATAGCCGAAAGCTTTGAGCGCATACACCGATCCAACCTGGTCCAGATGGGAGTTCTCCCGCTGCAGTTCGAATCGGGACAGAGCCACGACTCGCTGGGTCTCAAAGGTGACGAAATCTACGACATTTTCGGGATCCCCGCTGCCGTAGCCTCCGGGGGCGGTATGGTTCACGTTTCGGCTACAACGCCCAAAGGAAAGAAGATTGAGTTCGAAGCGAAGGCTCGGATCGATACGCCGCAAGAAGCCGAGTACTACCGGCACGGTGGCATCCTGCCTTACGTTTTACGCCAGCTGATAGCCGCTGACTCTGCTCTCCAGGGTGTTGCGTAGAAGGTGTCGAGAACCCTCGCTACATTTCAGAATTCCTCGCTTAAGCGAGGGGCGAGTTCTCTCGAATGAGAACGCGTCCGCCGCTTCTCGTCTCAGCTGGCATCATCCATCGCGCCGGTCGGGTTCTGGTGGGTCAGCGCCGCAAAGGCGACCGCCACTCTTTGAAATGGGAGTTCCCAGGGGGCAAAGTAGAGCACGGGGAAACGCCGCAGCAAGCGCTGGTGCGCGAGTTGTGGGAGGAGCTGAAAATTCGCGCTAAGGTCGGCGGCGAACTGGCCCGCTACGAACACGAATACCCGAGCGGCAGCCGCGTTCATCTTCTTTTCTTCTCAATTTCCGATTTTTCAGGCGATCCGACGGCTTGCGTTTTTGAGCAGATCTGCTGGATAGATCTTCCTGCACTCCCGACGCTGGATTTTGTCGAGGGTGATCTCGATTTCATCCGCCGTCTATCGCGCGGAGATTTCTCATTTCAACTTGCAAGCTGAATCGGATCTGCATCGGGCAATGTAAAATTCAAAGCGTGCGAGAGTCCGAAGCGGCGAAGCAACCGATCGAGTTTGAGGAAGCCCGTGCAATCGTAATAGAAACAATTCGCTCGTTGCCAACTAAACCTTGGGCTGAGACCGTCGCCTTGGAGCAGGCACGCGGCAGAATACTCGCAAAAGACGCTAGAGCGGACCGCGATTATCCTGCGCTCCGTCGTTCACTCCGAGATGGTTTTGCTTTGCGAGCGGCTGATCTCCCGGGAACCTTGAGGGTTCGAGGCGAAGTCCGTGCGGGCGATCCGAATCAGGTTCCGCTCGCAAGCGGTGAAGCGCTCGAGATTATGACGGGTGCTCCTGTTCCTGACGGCGCCGATGCAGTGGTGATGATCGAGCAAGTTGCTGGAGGTGGTTGGAGCTCCGATGATGAAGTCACCATCGAGCGGAGAGCTGAACAGGGCCAGTTTATTAATGACCGGGGCGCAGAAGCGCAAGCCGGTTCCGTTTTGATTTCCGCAGGCACTCGGATCGATGCCAGTCACATCGCAACCCTTGCCATGATCGGAAGCGCTGAGGTGGAAGTCTTTCGGAAGCCAAGAGTAGCAATTCTTGCGACTGGGGATGAAATCGTGGCGGTCGAACAAGCCCCGGAACCGCACCAGATACGTAACTCGAATTCATACATGCTGGCCTCTCTTGTGCGCTGTGCCGGTGGAGTGCCGACTGTCTTTCCTGTAGCGCGCGATACTGCCGAGACCCTACGTCCTTCACTCGAGCGAGGCCTCGAGCACGATCTTCTCCTAATAAGTGGGGGTGTTTCTGCGGGTAAGTATGATCTTGTGAAACCAACGCTTCGCGAACTTGGCATAACATTCCACTTCGAACGAGTCCGCATTCAACCTGGTCAGCCTACCGCCTTCGGTACAGGTAAAGGAAAACCGGTTTTTGGACTTCCCGGTAATCCGGGCTCTTCACTGATCACCTTTCAGCTTTTTGCACGGCCGGCAATTGAGTTACTTGCCGGCGAATCGGACCCGGTGCTTCCGCTTTTGGCTGCAATCTTCGAAGCTCCGTTCCGCCATAAGCTTGGTCTGACTCGCTTTCTGCCGGCCCGCTTGACTGCCGACGGCAAGCATCTACGACACATTCCATGGCAAGGCTCGAGTGACATTCCTGCTCTAGCGAGATCCAATGCTTTTCTTGTTGCTGAGCACGACCGTGAAAGCTGGAAGGTCGGTGACTCGATACGGGTCATGCTGAAACCATGAAGAAGCTTTCTCACTACAACGAATCGGGTGAAGCGGCAATGGTCGATGTTTCGGATAAGGAATTGACCAGGCGAACCGCCATGGCTCACGCGTTCGTAGAGATGTCTGCCGACGTGCTTGCAGCTTTACCGAGTAACAAGAAGGGTGATCCTTTACAGGTAGCGCGAGTTGCCGGGATACTTGGTGCAAAGAGAACATCGGAGTTGATTCCCTTGTGCCACCAGATCCCGCTCAGCCATGTCGGGGTGGAGTTTAAAATCGAGCCGGATGGAATCGAAATTCTTGCAACAGCGTCGACCTCAGCGCAGACCGGTGTCGAGATGGAAGCGCTGACCGCAGCATCGGTGGCGGCCCTGACGATTTATGACATGACTAAGGCGATCGACAAGGGGATTGAGATCCGCGAGATCTACCTGCTCGAGAAGACAGGTGGCAAATCGGGGAGCTTTGAACGCAGGGCTCAGAAGTGATAGCCGTAGCCATTCTTACGGTCAGCGATTCGGCCTTTAAGGGTACACGCGACGATGTGTCAGGGCCGCTTCTGAGGCGTCACTGTGAAGATCTGAAGTGGAACGTCGCCGCAACTGCGACGCTGCCCGATGATGAACAATCGATCTCGCAGCAATTAATTGCTTGGGCCGACAGCATGCTGGCTTCTCTCATTCTGACCACGGGCGGTACGGGAATTAGTCCGCGTGACAATACGCCGGAGGCCACCCGAAGAGTGTTGGAACGAGAGATGCCGGGCGTAAGCGAGCTGATCCGGTCTGAAGGACGTCAGCAGACGCCCTATTCAGTTTTGTCACGTGGTTTGACCGGTGTTCGGATGCAATCACTTATCGTTAATCTGCCGGGCTCGCCGGCAGGCGCCCTTCACTCCCTCAAAACTATTGAAACGCTCGTGCCTCACGTTCTAAATTTACTTGCGGGGAAGACGACCCATTGAGCTTACCTTCTGCACCTTCTTTCGCGCCGCGGAAACTCAGTACCTACGCCGGACATCTCTAAGATGAAGATATGACCAAACCGCTCCTTTCCATGCGTCTTGCACAATTTCCGCTAGCTTGTTTGATGACCATCGGAGCGGTTGCCGCGTCGGCGCAGACGCTACCGCCTGGCCAACTACCGCCTGGTCCTCCACCGCAACCGGGTCAGCTTGGCCCCGCCCCGGAAAAGACGGTCCCGAATACGCCAACGACGAATGGTAACGTGATCCCGGCTGACTCGAACGCACGGCCGGAACCGAATACTGCGTCCGGTGACACACGTATCCGCGTGAATGTGCGCCAAGTTCTAGTGCCTACGACGGTGCTCGACCCCGATGGTCATGGATATGTAAACGGCCTGAAACCCTCGGAATTCGAACTGCTCGATAATGACAAGCCCCAACGAATCACAGCTGAATTTGTTCAGCTGCCAATGTCGGTTGTGTTAGTTGTGCAGGCCAACTCGGAAATCGCGCCAGTGCTGCCGACGCTCAAGAAATCCGGCGTACTTTTGCAAGGACTTGTGACGGGACAGGATAGCGATGTAGCGGTAATTGGGTTCGATCACCGCATTCAGCACCTACAGGACTTCACCAACGACCCCGAGAAATTGGATGACGCGATGCAGAAGTTGACTGCAGGCTCCAGCACGGCGCGCTTAATCGATGCCGTGCTTGCCGGGGACAACATGCTCGTTCAGCACGACCGCCAAAACAAGCGGCGCAGAGTTGTCATCCTGATCAGCCGTAACATCGACAAGGGGAGCGAGTCGCACCTTCAGGAGACCGCTCGGAGAATGCAGTTCGACAATGTAATTGTTTACTGCGTCGACATTTCGCGAGCTTATACCGGCTTCATGAAGCAGCCGGACTACCCGCGCCCCGCGAACGGCGGCATTCCGCCTGAGGCACAAGGCAACATCGCAGGCGGTGTTCCGAGAAGCGAGACTACCAATGTACAGCAGGAAAACGGAAACGCCTTGAACGGCTTGCCGCCGATTTACAACGGCATTCGTGATTTGTTCCGCAAGACTCCGGCGGAAGCCTTCTCAACTTTCACGGGCGGACGGATGTATGGCTTTGTGCGCCAGCGTGGGTTCGAAGCAGCCGTCGCAGATATTGGCGCGGATCTCAACAGTCAATATCTCTTGAGCTATACGCCGGACAATCAGAATGAGCCGGGTTTTCACCCGATCAAAGTAGTCGTTAATCGGCCTGGTTTGATCGTCCGTACGCGCCCTGGTTATTGGGCCGGTGGCGGACAGTATTAGCACAGACTACCGCGAAAATCGCATCGCGCCGAAGCTAACCACGCTGTCGGCGTCGATCTGCCATTGATGATAGTCGAGGAGTTCGCCTTTTGCACTGGGTGCGACTTTCATGAAAGTGTAAAACGGCGCGGATCCGCACCACTTCAGGTCGTCTTGCGCTTCCTGCACAAGCGACCAGTACCCTCGTATATTGCCGTCTGCGATCTGTTCGATTCGTTGCCGGTCTCGATTTTCAATGGCCAGCATCTCGCCAATCGATGCTTTAGCGCGTAGCGGGTCACCATATCGGCGGCCCATGTGGGCCATATCTACACCCAGCACCCAAAACAACTGTTTGCTTTCCCGTGCGGTGACATTACCGAGCGCATCGAAGAAACGCGCGACGTGCTCATTGCTTTCTGGGGCAACTCCCTCGTAAACACTTTTGACAAACGGCCCACAAAGAATCGGCAGAATTCTCACATCGGGCCCATAGAGATGCTGCAGAAAGACAACCTGAAACTCGATAGAATGCTCGACGCAATGACAGTAGTCCTCCATTCGGATTGCGTCGGGGGCGGCATTTGCTAATTCATCAACAAGCGACACGTCGGTTCGCGCTTCACCGTAAGGAGTGACGAACCGTTTACGTGTAAGGCCGAAGCGGTCCGGCGCTCCGTAGTGCGAGGTGCCCAAGATAACAAATGTGCGATCTCGCCCCTCATCGATCGGCGGTAGTGCGCGATAAGCTGCGCGGTAACTGCTCCAGCCACCGTCCGGACTGGCGTGCGGCGCCGCAATCCCGAACGTATCTGAGCTGCCCTGAGGGCCGCCCACACGCGAAAGCAGCAGATCCGAGAGTGCGGTGCGGTCACTCGGGTAAGCAGATCCCGCGAAGTTTGGTAGCCGAAGGGGCTGGGCTGCAAAATCAGCTTCGCTATTTGCCTTTATTTCACGGTAGCGATCATTCTCCAGAAAACCCGCCTCGTTCAGCGAATCATAAAGATGCTTTTCCAGTTCCTCGATCTGAATTTCCCCAGTTATCCGGACCAGTTCCGCCCGGAGATCGAGCGTGGATTGTTGGCCATCGAAGCACTCCAAAACCTGCACGAGCGGTGGCGGTATCAGCAGAGTGGAATCTGAGTAATGGTAAGGATCGCGGATGTACAAGCCCGGCCTTTTCGGATCGGGTGACGGCATGAAGTCCAAATTGAAGCGCAGTCGTGGCAGAACATCGGGCACCCCTCATTTTACGAGGGTTCTTCCGAACTCACACGGCAACGGTCTGACGAAGTCCTTCGAGAAATTGGTGCGGTACTCTCAGATTGCCGTTCGAACCCGTGCCAAGCTCGACGTCAGGCTTGACCGCCCCGTGAAAATCCGATCCTCCACTCGGCAAGAGTTCTAACTCCTCCGCAAGCTGCCGGTAATAGGCTTGCAGTTCAGGCGAATGTTCCGAGTGATAAATTTCGAGGCCTAACAAGCCGGCGTCCCGGTATCGAATTAAGAGCTCGCGTTCCACTGCTCGAGGTAATCCCAGCCGAACCGGGTGGGCAACTACCGGCACCCCGCCTCCCGCCCGAATCATTCCAATCACCTCAATAGCGGTCTTACTCTGGCGCGGAACAAAGCTGGGAGCATCTTCGCCCAGATACCGGCTGAACGCTTCTTCCGAGTTCTTGGCGTAGCCCCGTTCGACTAGGATGCGCGCAAAGTGCGGCCGTCCGGCAAGAGAGCGGCCGCGCGCTTCGACTTCTTCCGCAGTGATCCCTATCCCCCGCCCCTGGAGTTTCTGTGCGAGCAGCGCGTTCCTTGTCCGGCGTTCGGCTCTCTCTTCTTCAAGCCAATTGGTGAACGCAGGAGAGGGCGGCTCGCCAAGGAAATAAGCAAGAAGGTGCACAGCACGCAGGCTAAGGTCCGGTTCGCTAGTCATGCGCGCATTCAGCTCAATCCCACAGATCAGATCGAGGCCCTCCCGCTCGGCGAAAGTTTGTGCGGCTTCATACCCGGTGAACGTATCGTGATCGGTGATGGCCAGTGCATCGAGCCCGATCTGTATTGCCAAAGTAACCAGCTGCAAAGGAGTGTAAGTTCCGTCCGACTCGTCCGTATGAGCGTGTAAGTCGATAAACCGTACTGGGTGGGGCGGGTCGATTCGAGAGGTCACTAGCGCTTCTTTAGCTCCGCATAGGTTTCAAAAACGAAATCTTCACCGCACGTGTGGGCGATGATCCGGCCCGCGCCTAAACTCTTTTCCTTCGTTCTACTTTCGAAAAACACTGCTCCGTCGGTGCTGTCGCCGGGCTTTAGTTTCGTTGGAACAAGAGCAATTGCCGACGCTTCTGCTGCTGCCTTGAAACCCCGGTTCACGAACTGAGCCATAGCCGCCTCACGGCGCTTTTCGTAGCCGTTTGTCGACCTGAAGTTCGAAAGTCCGTAGATGCTGTTTTCGTAAAGAAGCTGAAGCTTGATCACGTCATCTCGATCGGCCCGCTGTAGCAGTTCCGCCACCACCTCATCGGCGGAAAGTGGCGTGTAAGTCACGCCATCCGATTTGACGAAAGAAAAGTCCAGTGGCCTTACCGTCCAGGAGACCAGTGCGCCGTTTGTGATCGTGACCTGAATTATGTTGAATTCTTTTAGGCGTGAGGGCATTTGCGCCAACATGACCGTGATTCCGTTTTTTGTAATCGCATCGTACTCAAGTCCGTGGGACTCGAACACCATGGGCGGTCCTTGCACCTGGTTTTTTTCGGGCATTACGGGAGCGGCGGTCCCGTCGTGTTGCGTTGACGAATCGGACTGAACCGTTTGCGTCGGCGCATCAGGCCTTCCATTGACTTTACCGGGCTGGCTTTGGGCAGGCTTCGCTTGCCGATCCTGACCGGGCGTTAGCTGCGGTTGCGAACTCTGCCCCCGGCTCAGAGCCGCGCCCAAAGCGAGCACAAACACCAATAGCAAACATGCACGTGACGTGCGTGCAGTGAGGAAAACCATCGAAAGACCCTGATCCATCATAGACGGTCCGAACTGCTTTCAATCGCCGCTTTCGGCTAACTTGGCCGTGAGACACCAGCGCAGAATGCCCTTTGGTTGAGCGCCAAACGAATCAACATCAAGGCGAAGGAGAGCGCCTTTTTTAAACTCAATCTTCAGATCGGAGTGGCCTAAAAGATACCCTGCAAGATGCTCGAACAGAGGATTATGACCGGCCAAAAGCAGTGAGCTTTCGCCCCGATGCACGCGAATTTCGTGCCAAACCTGCTCGGCCCTTGAACTTGGAATCAAGACGTTGGTCCGCACGATGTCACCCTCGTATTTGAGCACCCGCTTGGCCATATCGGCGGTCTGCAAGGCGCGCTTATACGGGCTACTCAGCATCAGGGCGGGTTTCACTCCCGCCTTAGCTGCCGTCTGCAAAATCTGGCGCAGCTTCTTCCTGCCTTCCGCCGTCAGAGCGCGGTCCGCATCGGGTATTTTCAGTCGCGGTTCTTCGGCGATTCCGTGACGTAAAAGAAATATCTGCATGCACGGTTTCGCCTTTCATTCTGTCATACTGGTGCGTTCATGCGTCCGAGTGAGGAGATTCAAAACAGAACTCTACTCGCCATTGCCGTCGCCGCCGCTGGACTCATTCAGATCTCAATTGCCGCAAGTCAGGTACTCTTGGGAGTCGGAGTTTTTGCATTACTGGTTTTCCGTCAAAAGCTACCGTTCCCACGCATCTGGATTCCGCTTGCGTGCTTCTTCGTCTGGACCGCGCTCGCGGACGTAGTCTCGCCGGATCCTTGGGCCGGCCGCGCTCAAATCAAAAAATTTTTCGTGTTCTTATTCATTCCCCTTATTTACGCGGTATTCGTCGACCAATTCAAGAAGATTTTTTATTTGATGCTCGCATGGACGGCTGGGGCGACCGCATCTGCTTTGCTGGCCATCTTCCAATACACGCGCAACGCTCATGCGTCCTATGTGTCTTACGTCGGCAAGAGAATCACCGGGTTCGAGAGTCACTGGATGACCTTCGGCGCGTTACAGCTGATTGTCTTGCTGCTCTTGCTAGCGCAGTGGTTCTATTCAAATCGCCGCATGCCCGCCTGGGTCTACGCAAGTGTCGCAGTGTTAGCGGCAGCCATCCTATTAGGCGGTACTCGCAGCATCTGGCTAGCTGCTGCTCCGTCCGCACTCTATCTGATCTGGTTTTGGCAGCCGCGCATGATATTCGCATTACCCGTTCTGGCAGTTGCCGCTTTTCTTGTGTCGCCGCGCAACGTTCGTGAACGAGCGCTCTCTATTACGCAGCCAAAAGAGGATGTCGATTCCAACCGGCACCGCGACGTGACTCGCCGAACGGGCTTAGCGATGATCAAAGCGCATCCGTGGTTTGGCCTTGGACCGGAAGAGATCAGGCGCAACTTCGATGCCTATGTGCCACCGGACGTGCGGCGGCCGCTTCCGGTCGGATACTACGGCCACCTCCATAACATTTATCTGCAGTACGCGGCCGAGCGCGGGATACCAGGACTGCTTTGCATATTGTGGTTCATCGGCCTGACAGTATATGACTGCGTCCGCGGCATCTTGCATTCGCGGCGCGTGCGCTCACAGCAGCTTTTTGTCCTTCAAGGAACAATCGCTGTTGTGATTGCTATTCTGGTCGGCGGGATTTTCGAGTACAACCTCGGCGATAGTGAGGTTCTAATGATGTTTGTTACCGTTGTCGCTCTCGCGTACGCCGCTTTACGTAACGTTGATCAGAACACAAGTGAAGGTTTTTCGCCGAGTGCGCAGACTGTCTCAAAGTGGGGCGGCTCCGGTTCCCTGTGAACTACCGCTGACTTAATCTCGCGAAAACCTGCGGCTTTCAGAAAGCGTTGAATCTCCAACTCGGTGAAGCCAAGCCATACGTCCGCGTACAACTCACGAGCCTCTTCGAATTGATGCCGCAGTAGATCCAGGATAGCGATCCGCCCACCGGGCTTCAGAATGCGACTAGCCTCGGCGACGGCGCGCTGCGGGTGCTGCGCATGATGCAGCGACTGACTGAAAAACGCGAGATCGACAGAGGCGTCCTCCAGCGGAACAGCTTCCATATCGCCCAATCGATATTCGAGATTCGTTAATCCGTGTTCGCGCGCCAATCGAGCCCCAAACTCCACCATCTTCTCCGAATTGTCAATGGCGATTACTCGTTGAGCTCGCTGTGCCAGTAGCTGTGAAAACGTTCCCTCGCCAGCGCCCAAATCCGCGATCGCCAATGGTGGCATTAGGCGCAGCAGGATTTCCGCAAGGCCCTTCCAAGATCGACCGGGCAAATACTCACGGCCAAACTTACCGGCTAAAGAGTCGAAGTAAGCACGCATCTTGTCGTGCCGCCTGTGAACGACCAGCTCCAGCGTTTCACGATCCTCGCTAGACTCGGGGATATCGACTGCTGCTGATGACTCTAGGAGCCTCAGCAGATGCTCGCGAATCTCCTCGCTCGCACGATCCGAGCTGAGGCGATAGAAAATGTTCTTACCGGTACGGCGGTCTTCGACTAAACCGGCTTGCTTAAGCTGGGCCAAATGCGTCGAAATCTGGCTTTGACCCTTCGCCATGATCTCCTGCAGTTCCGCTACCGACAGCTCTTCTTGTCTCAACAGCAGCAGCAGCCGTACCCGGGACGGGTCGCCGAGAAGGCGCAACGATTTCAAAAGCGAAGTCACTATCTATCAACATATCAAGATCCTTTGATATAATTCGCTTGAGGTTGATGGATGAGTACAGGAACGTTAAACCGAGTTGCTACCGACTACAAGGTAGCTGACCTAAGCCTAGCCGATTGGGGCCGTAAAGAAATTTCAATTGCCGAGCACGAGATGCCCGGCTTGATGTCGATCCGGAAGAAGTACGCTGCCGAGAAGCCGCTAGAGGGCGTTCGGGTCACTGGTTCGCTGCACATGACGATCCAGACAGCAGTATTGATCGAAACTCTAGTGGATCTCGGAGCGGACGTTCGGTGGGCAAGCTGCAATATCTTCTCTACGCAGGACCACGCCGCCGCAGCCATCGCAGTTGCTGGCGTTCCGGTATTTGCTTGGAAGGGCGAGTCTCTTGAGGAGTATTGGTGGTGCACTTATCAGGCTCTCAGCCATTCCGACGGAAATGGGCCTCAGCTTGTCGTAGATGACGGCGGCGACGTCACTCTTCTGATCCACAAAGGATTTGAACTCGAAAATGGCAGTGACTGGGTCAATACGCCTTCTTCCAGCCATGAAGAGCGCGTTATTAAAGATCTACTTAAGAAGATCTACGCCGAAGACAAGCAACGCTGGCATAAAGTTGCGAAGCAATGGCGTGGTGTATCTGAAGAGACCACTACCGGCGTCCATCGCCTCTACAAAATGCAGGAACAAGGCAAGCTGCTGGTACCTGCTATCAACGTAAACGATTCCGTTACTAAGTCAAAATTCGACAATCTCTACGGCTGCCGTGAATCGCTGGCCGATGGCATAAAACGGGCAACTGACGTTATGGTTGCGGGTAAGGTAGCGGTCATCTGCGGCTACGGGGATGTCGGCAAGGGTTCCGCGCACTCACTCCGTGGGATGGGTGCTCGCGTAATTGTGACCGAGATCGATCCCATCAACGCGCTACAGGCTGCCATGGAAGGTTTCGAGGTTACAACCGTCGAAGATACGCTGGGCCGGGGTGACATATATGTGACTTGCACGGGCAACCTGGACATTATCACTTTTGAGCACATGCAGTACATGAAGGATCAGGCGATCGTCTGCAATATCGGTCACTTCGATAACGAGATTCAAGTGGACCGGTTAAATGAAGCGCCCGACGTGAAGCGACTCAATATCAAACCGCAAGTCGATCAATATACTTTCCCCGACGGCCACAGCATCTTCATGCTGGCGGAAGGCCGACTGGTAAATCTTGGTTGCGCAACCGGGCACCCGAGCTTTGTCATGAGTAACAGCTTCGCGAACCAGACGCTTGCGCAGATCGATCTTTGGAAGAATCGGGACAGTTACAACATCGGCGTGTATACATTGCCGAAAAAGCTGGATGAAGAAGTCGCGCGGCTGCATCTAGAGAAAATCGGAGTGAAGCTAACCACTCTCTCTCCGAAGCAAGCCGAATACCTGGGCGTCTCTCTCGAAGGTCCTTACAAAGCCGACCACTACCGTTACTGAGTAGGTTAAGGCAGTTCTGTCGGAAAGCCACCTCTGCTTTAAGCGGAGGTGGCCTTTTCTGTTTCTGATCAGCGAGCGAATGTTGCTCGCAGACCTGTCGTCAAAAGAATATCGTTGCTCTTGCGACCGAACACTGGATTACTTTGATAGCGGTCACTAACCGTCAATTGCCAGCTAAGCCATTTCTTGATAGTGGTTGCTCCCCCGGCGTCGAACGCGAAACGGTATTCTCCACTACTGGGCGCTTCGTAAAAACGTAACGACTGAGTAACTGAGGTCACTCCGGTGATCTTGTGAGTAAAATCATCCCCCAAATTGACTTCGCCCAGATTTCGAACGATATTTCCTGTAAATGCTTCGTGCGTATAGTTTCCGCCAACTAGCAGATCGAGCGTTGTTCTGTCGTTCTTTATAGCGTGATAGCCAAGTCCACCTCCACCTACGAAACGAAAGTCAAGACTTTGAAAAGTGTCGTATTCGTCTGTGTTCAGCAATTCCCAGAACCATCGTTTGTTTATGTCGTGGTCATATGAGATCCCGCCCCTCACGGCATCGGCCGTTGGCCCGGTAACGCGCCCAATCGATCCCGTTGAGTAAATCTGATTCAAAAAGAGAACAGTCTTATCGTCGTTTGTAACCCGCGCCGCATTGAAGGCTGTGGTTAAGGTGTCGGTATGTGAATTTCCCCGTGCAAGGGAGAACCCTAAGTCGACGTAACCGGCCCATAATTGGAGCCAGTTGGGTGACAGTAGTCTCTCGTATCGCTGCTGCTCAGCTGCGTTTCGAATGGTTGCCACTTGTCCAATTGGCGCAGTGGAGGTTGCGGCCGGAGTTTGTACCTCAACTGTCGTTCCCGCGGTGTTGATCTTGCCGTTCACTTCCTGTCCGGTCGGAAGCTTCACGTAAAGAGGATTATCGGACTTAATAGAGGTAATTGCATCCCAAGGCATGGTTACCTCGCCGAGGAGATCGCTTTTCAAAGTAAGAGAATTTCCATCTTTCTTCACGATCTGCCCGCTAATGATGTCGCCATTCTTCAACGTGACCTGGTCGGCAAACACGACATACGAAGCGAAAAGTAGGATCCAAAGAACCTTCATGAGCACTCTTTAGCGAAGAAACTGTAAAAAGACCTTGTTGACATAATTATTTGGACGCTCTAGCGTTCTCTACGATGCAAAAACATTGCGCAAACAATAAGTCAACTGCAAAATATCACGCGCAAATGCAAGCAAGGTCACACTTATAAGCTTGCAGTCGCTCCAGCAGGGAGGAACTGGGCAGCCGAAGGATAATTGAAGGTGTCTGACCGGGGATTACCCGAGTCTTTGGAATTAGCTACCAGGCTAACCGTACCCGCGATGGTGGTTTCGCTAACGGTCAGAGTCATGTATCCCCAATGCTCGTCATCTGCTGCTACCAGATGCGCCTGTGTGCTGCTATCGGTACTTCCAACCGCAGCGTTCAAGCTATGAAGATTATAGTAACCGCCCATTCCGGCCACGATAAACGGAGTAATTGACCCGTCCACAACCGGACGCTCGATGCGCTGATAATTATGCACGTGCGCTGTTAAAACCATATTCGGCACTCGACGCGAATCATTTATCGCCTGCTGTACCGCGTCAGCCATTCGAGCGCTTCCACTGTGAAAGTTGTCGAACGAGTAGATCGGATGGTGAAGAGCGACGATTAAAGCTTTGTCGTTAGGTGCGGTCGCAAACTCGTTAGTCAACCATTGCTGTTGGACTGAATCGATGGAACCGCCTTCGGGCACGTTGGTGTACATCCCGATTATTGTGACAAACGGACACTCTAGTGTAAAATACACGTTCGGAAGAGATAAGGTTACGCGGGGAGCGTCGTGCGAATTCGGATCCACATGGGGCGTTGCCTGCATGAAGTACGCTACCCAGCCGTCAAGCGATGTTTGAGACGCATTGATCGGGTCGCCGTCATGATTGCCGGGAATAGCAATTATGGGGGCCGTATAGTGAGCGTAGGGCTCATAGAACTGCGCGTAATAGTCGCTGATTTGACCATTGAAGTACACGACATCTCCGAGGTGATAGAAGAAGCTCGGTATCTCGTCAGACTGCCCGCCGAGGTCGGCTGCCATCGCATTGGCTACTTCAACCTGGTGGCTCGGGTCTGTGACGCCGCCGGTATCGCCGACAACATGAAGTACAAGCTTGCCGGACTGGGCTGAACGCGAACCGATTCCTGGCACGACGGTTTCCAAATCAAAGTGATATGGAGGCTCTCCTAGCGGAGTGGGAAGCGGTTGAAACTTCTGTGTGTGTGTTAAGGCCGAAAGCGGAGATATCCCAGGATGAGCCTGCGATACGCCGCTCTTTGGGCGTAGACTTACCGAGCCGGGAATCATATTTCACCTCTTTGTAACAGTCACACTCTTCGTGCAATCGGCACAGCCATGTTACCCGAACTTAATTTGAATGAAGAGGCTGGTCAGGCGATCCAAGGTTACTCGTCAGAAGCTCCGATAATTTGGAGATCAGCAGTTCCCCCGGGTTATCGGGCGTCCAGTTCGGCTCGGTGATATCGTCGATTGTTATCGCCATGGCAATCGCACCATGTGCAGAGTAGACAATTCCGACGTCACTCCGCAACTGGTCGAGCGCCCCGCTCTTGCTGGCAACCGTCACGTCTTTCATGTCGCGGCCGATGGATCCATGATCACGCTGCCGTTTGAGTATCGCGAGCATCTCGTCCGATGCAGGCTTACTCACTAACTTGCCGCGATAGATCATCTCGAGCAGCGTCACCATCTCTTTCGGGCTGCTTCGCCCGATGCCCCATCTCTTGTTTTCGGGTTTCGCCCCCTCGTCTGTGACTCCCTCCGGGTAGGGCTTCAATTGGTTCCGGTCTCCAAGAATCTTTCGCATCACTCGAGTCTGCGTTAATCCAAGACTCGCCATTCTGCTATTTACCGCATTACCCCCGATGCGAGTGAGAATTAAGTTAGTAGCAGTGTTGTCGCTTAAGACGATCATCAAATCGATCATGTCTCTAACGGGCAACTCATCCCCGCTGCTCAGATCTTGCAGTATGCCGCTTCCCGAAACTTTTTCCGCGTCGGTCAGCTTTATGCGCTCTGCCATGTCAAGCTTGCCTTCGGCAGCCTCGGCGAAGCACTCCGTCATGATCGCCAGCTTGATAGTGCTGGCCGTGCGCACCGGTTGCTCGCCCGCGAGGCTATACGTCCTGCCATTGTCCAGATTTTTGGCATAGATGGAAATTTTGCCCGGGAAGCCGGCCGTTTCCGCTCGAACAGTCGGATCGAGCTTGCTGTCGTCGCTACTTTGCCCGGCCAAGCAGGTGACACAGAAGACGGCAACGAGACTGCTGAGCTGTGAAATCATAATCTTTTTACTTTCCTCTTGTGCGTGAAGGTTTGCTCAAGCAGGGATGTCCCTCCCACACGAATCGCAGTGGCAAATCCACGCATTTTGAAATTCCGATGCGAGGTGTCACTCCAACGCCGAACATGCGTCTTTCGCGCCAGGCACGAATCGTCAGATCGCCAGAGTCGAGCCGCTGACCGTAATTTTCTCGCGTAATCGCAAGTGCTTCGGTAAGTTTGCCTGGCCCATTTGCCAACCCATATACGGGCCCGTGCCAATGACGTCGACGGTACATCTGCTCAATTCCGCTTAGCGGTTCGAGTGCTCGGATTAGAACACAACCAGGTTCGCCTTCCGCCTCCGCCACAACGTTTAAGCACTCGTGCATTCCATAGATGAAATAGACGTACGCCCGACCGGGCGGACCGAAAAGCACTTTTGTTCGTTCTGTCCGGCCGCGGGATGCGTGGGCAGCCAGGTCGTCCAATCCTAGGTAAGCCTCGGTCTCAACGATGGTTCCGGCCGTCTCGCCGTGAAGGAGAACGCAGCCCAGCAAATCTCGCGCCAGATCTGTCGCCGAACGCTCAAAGTATGCTAGCTCGAGCGGGACGGTTTCGCTGCGCAGATCGTCGCATTTGTAAATATCTCGGGCAGATCGCGGCAGGTTGGATTTGTCAGAACCCGGCAAGTTACGCTAAACAGTAACACGGCTCTCATGCGACTATTTCTGGCTATCGATCTGCCTCCCGAGGTCCTGTTCCGCCTCGATCGCCTCCTGACCGCACTTCGCCCGGAAGCTCTTATCAACTGGAGCCCGCTCGACAACCTTCACATCACCGCTAAGTTCATTGGCGAATGGCCCGAAGCGCGCATGAACGAACTGCATGCCGCATTAATCGCACTGGCCCCCCGCGATCCGTTTGCGATCGAACTGTGCGATTTAGGTTGGTTCCCAAATAAGCGCTCACCGCGCGTACTATGGGCCGGCGTGAACGGCGGAGAGGCGTTGAAGTCGCTGGCCCGCGACATAGAAGATCATCTGGCTGAACTTGGAATCAAGCGCGAAGAACGCGAGTTCGCACCACACTTGACTCTGGCGCGCATCAAACATCCGGTTCCGCTGGGCCGCCTACGGCAAAAAGTCGAGGAGATGCAAAAGGTCGAACTCGGCAACTTTCCGGTCTCGCAATTCACGCTTTTTCGCAGTGATCCAGGCTCGAACTCGAGTATCTATCGCAAGCTCCATGAATATAAGTTTGAAGCTGCCTTAGCGGCCTCAGGCTCCGAACAGTGACTACCTCGTACTTCCTCACATTGGCCGGTTTGACTGTGCTGGCCTATTTATTAGGCGGTCTTCCGTTCGGCTACTGGTTCGTACGGTTCCGCTACGGCAAAGACATTCGCAGTATGGGCAGCGGGAACATCGGAGCGACCAACGTTCTTCGAACGTCGGGGGGCAAAGCCGGTGTGATCGTTTTGCTGCTCGACATCTTAAAAGGATTGACGGCTGTTTACATCGCTTCGGCAATCACTCATCGTGATGTTCTGGCACTCGCGCTAACCGCTGCGGCGGTAGTCTTAGGTCACTGCTATCCCGTGTTCCTGAATTTCAAGGGCGGCAAGGCCGTTGCCTGTTTCATTGGCGCGTTTGGATTCATCTCGCCGCCGGCGTTGCTTTTGACTGCAGTGGCTTTCGTAATCGCGGTCTGGATGAGCCATTACATTTCGCTCGGTTCGATCGTAGGCGCGTTCGTTTATCCGATGTTCTTCTGGTGGCTGAATTATCCGCCGCTGCCCCTCCTTTATGCCTCAATCTTTTCCTGCGTGCTCATCATTTACCGCCACAAAGCTAACATCGCGCGCCTGCGTACCGGAACAGAAAACGTCTTCTCATTCAGAAAGAAGGCTGTTTGAATCGACTGGCGGTTGTTGGCGCGGGTAGTTGGGGAACCGCACTGGCGATCGCTCTTGCCCCGCGTTTCTCATCGGTGCGGTTGTGGGCCCGTGATCGGCGCCAAGCCTCCGACATCGCCGAGAAGCGTGAAAACCGTCGTTACTTGCCCGGCTTTCCGCTGCCTCAAAATGTGCACCCGTCCTGCGACATCGGATGGGTGGTCGGCGAATCCGCCGTCATACTCTCGGCGATCCCCTCTGCTCACCTCCGGCTGGTGGTCGATTCCTTTCGGCCGCATCTCCGTTCTCAGGCGAAACTCGTAAGTGCCACGAAGGGAATCGAGGAGGGCTCTTTTTCCAGCATGTCGACCGTCATCTCCGACGTTCTTGGCGCTTCCTTCTCCGGATCCGTAGCCGTACTCTCAGGCCCCACTTTTGCCAAAGAGATAGCCGCCGGTGAACCAGCAGCTGTCGTCATTGCGGCGCAACAATTAGCTCTGGCCGAAGAAATCCAGCTGCTCTTCTCCACTGCGGCTCTCCGCTTCTACACCAGCTCCGACGTGGTCGGAGTTGAGATCGGCGCAGCCATCAAGAATGTGATCGCGATCGGTGCCGGTCTGTGCCACGGCCTAGGCCTGGGTAGCAACAGTGTAGCTGCACTGGTCACTCGAGGGCTGGCCGAAACTACGAGACTCGCTGTAAAACTTGGCGGCCATGCTCGTACGCTCAGTGGCCTCGCCGGCTTGGGTGATCTCATCCTCACCGCGACTGGAGATTTATCTCGCAACCGTTTTGTCGGGGTGCAGTTGGGTCAAGGGCGCAGATTAGACCAAATCCTCTCTGGCATGACAATGGTGGCCGAAGGCGTCGGTACGTGCCGCGCCGCCTATCAACTCGGCCAAATGCATGGAGTCGATTTGCCGATCGTCAACAAAATGTACGAGCTCCTCTACCAGGGGAAAGATCCCCGCCAGGCGATTCGCGAATTGATGGATCGTCCTCTCACAAGCGAGTAAATGTCGTCGCTCCACGGTCGCCGTGATAAAACGGCAATAGTCTATGAATGGGGCCCGGTTCGCCAAGCTGCCTGTCCTGTTCCTCTGTTTCGGAACCTCCTTACCGCTTCTCGCTCAGGTTCAGGACCAGACTCCTGCATCGCAAGAGGAACAGAATCGCCTGCTCTCGGCCATGCGCAACTACGCCGAGGAATACACTGCTAAGCTTCCGAATTTCATCTGCGAACAAGTGACCTCACAGTTCGAAGCAGGCAGGAAGCCGAATCACTGGAAGAAAGGCGACACACTCACCTCAAAGCTCGTCTTCAATCGCGGCAGAGAGCAGCGAACCCTAGAACTCGTCAACAATAAGCCCGCCCACTTCACTGGACGTCCCTGGCGAACTCCCCTAACGACCGAAGGCGAGTTCGGCATCCTGCTAGCCAACGTCTTCGACCCGGTGACGGAGGCGAAGTTCTCCTGGGATGGATGGGACACCATCAAAGGCCATCGTGTAGCAAAGTTTAACTACTCGGTGGATCGCGAGCACTCCACTCTCAGCCTGAGCCTGAGCGATCTCGCCAAAGCGATTGTCCCGTATCACGGCTCTGTGTACGGCGAGCCGGAGAGCGGTGCCGTCTGGCACATCACCAGTGAAACGGCCTCGATACCTGAACAGGTCCAAACGAAAAGCATTGCCACGACGATAGAGTACGATCAGGTCACAATCGGCGCGCAAGCCTATCTGCTTCCTGTGGAGGCCAACGTTCTGATGGTCACCGACTCGTCTCATATCAGAAATGAGATGAGCTTTCAAGGATACAGAAAATTCGAAGCCGAATCGACGATCAAGTTCGGCGGAGAGGGCGAGACGCCCCCGAAATAGCCGCTTAACAACCGTGAAAAGATAACGCTACTCTGTAGTTGTCAGCGTTACATGGCTTACAAACCTACTTACGGCATAAGAACAGGATGCGCGGCGCTTGCCCTCGTTTTTCTATCCTGTGCCAGCTCCGTTGCGGGCGCCTCTCCAACTTCTTCCGACACTGATCCCGAAGCCTTCAAAATAGAAGTAACCGGGTCAGCTTGGCTCGTCGATTCCAGCGGCACTATACAGGCCAGCGGAACACCGATCGATCTTCGAAGCGATCTGGGCGCCGCGCAGCAGCAGCCCAGCTTCTTCGGAAGGCTAGTGGTCAAGCCTGGCCGCAAGCACCGCATCATCGTGGAAGGAACACCGATTCGTCTGAGCGGCTACAACACAGTCGATCGCGACATCGTCTACCGCGGCCAGACGTTTTTAGTAAACGAAACCGTTCGTTCTTCGGCCGACCTCAATTACCTGTTTGCCGGGTATCAGTACGATTTTGTGAGCGGTTCAATGGGGCATCTGGGCCTTTCGGTTGGGGGCGCTTACGCCGATGCAACCGGCGCCATCAGCACGGTCCCGACGACGGCGGCCGGTTCTGCATCGAAGTCGGAGACCGTTGGTCTACCGCTTGCCGGGGCCGAAGGCCGGGTGTTCCCGATCCGTGACCGAAAAATACTTGAGGTGGAAGGAGGAATTCGTGGAATGGCGGTCGGCTCCTACGGAAGTTACTTAGAAGCCTCGGCGAGCGGCGGCGTAAATGTCGGACACTTTGCCCTTACGGCGGGATATCGTATGTCCCATTTCGATCTTCATCAGGCGAGTAGCACAAATCCCCAAGGCGTCGACATCCGGCTGAAAGGCCCCATCTTTTCACTCCAGTTCAGGCGCTAGTTTCTGACCTGGGCCGAATCGGCGATTTGTCTTCCGTCATTATGGTTATCGGTGACGTACATCAATCGAATCAGTCCACGGTGTGAGTTCTTGATCGACTTAGAGCGATCAACCCTGCCGCAGGGCAGGAGCATCTAAAAGACTGTGTCACATCACACGAACTTCCGGCGCCCCACGCGCGTCGGCAGGACTGAGACGTTTTCCGGGCGCATGGCAAGGGCCCCGGAAACCGCGCGGTTCCTTCGCAAAGCTGCCCCGGCGTTTCTGCGAGAACTCTCAAAGGAGTACAAGCGGGAGACTGGCCCTGCGCTCAAACGCCCGCGACCGCTTCTCTGGCCGGAACTAGGCTTGCACGCTACCTGGCTGGGACACAGCACGGTCCTGCTGAAGATAGACGGGTTCACTATCTTGACAGATCCTGTGTTCAGCCTGCGCGTCGGTCTCAATTTGGGCCCTTTAACTTTGGGTATAAAGAGACTGATCGAAGTTGCGGCTGAGCTAACGGAACTGCCCCCCATCGACCTGATTCTTCTCTCGCACGCTCACATGGATCACTTCGACTTGCCAAGCCTGCGCCGGCTGGAGAGTCCAACAACTCGAATCGTGACCGCTTACCGCACCTCTGACCTCCTACGAGTTAAACGCTACGCGGCCGTGCATGAGCTTCGATGGAACGATTGCATTCGAGTCGGTCCGGCGGCCATCCGTGCCTTTCAGGTCGCTCACTGGGGTGCTCGCATGAGGAGCGATGTCTATCGTGGATTCAATGGATACGTTCTGAATATAGGTAAACGCCAGATTATTTTCGGTGGTGATACAGCATATACGGAAGGATTTAAACAATTGCGCTCATCGCAACCGGTGGACTTGGCCATCATGCCGATCGGAGCTTATAATCCGTGGATCCATGTCCACTGCACTCCCGAGCAAGCTTTTGCTATGGCTAACGACGCCGGGGCTGAAAGGATTCTGCCAGTCCACCACCAGACTTTTCAGTTAGGCAGGGAACCGCGCCTGGAACCGATCGAGCGTTTGCTGACAGCCTCATCGGCATCTCCCGAGCGCATTTGTATCAGAGACATAGGCGAAGAGTTGTCTTGGTGACTGTCTTACGGGTTCGAAGGTGGTGCGTGATCTGATGAGTTGTTTCCCTGGACCTGTGTCGTTGGCGGCTGCCCAGCGCTAGCTTCACGCTCGCGGGTCAGATAAACCATAAATGGCGTAACCTGAAACGGCATTTTTTCCTTCGCTGAAACCAACGCCGGCGTCTGCGCCTTCAACAGCCGAAGGCGGTCAGACCAAGGATCGACCACAATCCGCGATCCCAGCGGCAAGGCTGCAATTTGGTTTTTATCGCGTATCTGAAGCTCCGGTGACAGATCCATCAACCCCGAAAGGCGAAGATCTTTCTTCGTATCGGACATTCTGTTTCCCAGAAGGGGTTTAATCAGATGAGGAACGTCGTCACTGCGAACGGAGAGCATCCGGAGAAAGAGCCCGACTTTCGGAAGCTGGTCCTTATACGGCGAATTCTTCAACATCTGAACAGCCTTCTGGTCTGCTTCTTCCTCTTCTTCCTTGGTCCTGCCGATAGAGAGCTTCTTTAGAGCTGCCGGATCGTCAAACTGTAAACGGTCCGCAAATGCATACTTCGTGTTCACTGAGTGCGCTAATACGACGTGGGCCAACTCATGCGCCAATACGGCAGCCAGCGATGCTTCGTCCGGCAGAACATCCACCAACCCACGGCTTATCAGAATTGTATGGTTGACCGCCACGGATTCGAGTGGCGTGGTCAACAGAATACGCGCGTGAACAGGCGGATCAAGCGCAATATTATTCGTGACCTCCAGGTTGTTGAGCACCGTGTCCAAAACCTGATCCACTTCACCCGCCGGCGCTACCAATCCGGCTCTCTGCAGCCGGTCCACAATATTGTCTTCGGCTTGAGTCTCCCACATGCGTTGTGCCTGCAGCGGAGAATAGCCGTTGGAACTAGTCTGACTCTCGTCGCGAACGCCTTGTCCGCTGTCGACTGTAAGCTCGGTGAAAGCCTGCTGTGCTCGGTCTTTTGACGTTTCGTAATCCCACAACCGGGTTTGTGCACGCATTGGCGCCGTGTGCACAGGGCCCCAGCGATACCCCTCGTCCTGAGCGTAGATAAATGTCGGAAGCCAGAGCCCGCCGGCATTTACGCGCCACGAATCGAAGTGCGAAAACTCGTTATTCGGAGACGGTACGTAACGCCCGTTAAACCGGACGATGTTGTAGTTCTCATCCTCCACCCAGATTCTGCCTGCGAAATGGCGCTTTCCGGCATCCGGCTGAGGATGGATGTCTAAGACGAAGCAGCGAACATCTCCAAGAAATTCGCGCTTGACGTAGTCGAATTGGTAGTGCGCCCGATCGAAGCTGCCCGGGTCCAGAAACATCTCGTCGGCAAAGCCGCCCGGAAAATATTCTGTGCTGAAGAACGACGTGAAGAAATGGGGAACTTTTTTAACAAGAGGTCGCGATGGCAGAAACGAGCTGTCAACGATTCCGTTCGTGATGTTCAGCTTGCCTAAGAAGTAGAAGTCGTGCTCCGGAACGAATCCGAGATCCGAATCTTTCTTCATCTCCTGAATGTAGGTCTCAATAACCGGTTCCTTAGTTCGGAGCTTGTCGACCAGAATGTGCTCGCCATTGATCGCACGGTCTATTACCTCATCCAAATTGCGCGCCGGCGTTGTGGCCGAGCGCCATAACACCTCATTCATGTCTTTGCTGGGATCGGCCCGGGTCTGGGTTGCTTGCGGAGCTTCGGCCTTTGAACCGGGCGCAACACTCTGGGAAGTAGCCGTTGCGGCCGCTGCCGATACGAATAGCGTGAAAGAAAGAAAACTAAAAAGTGCCATTCGGCTGGAAAGAGACATTCTTATTTGAGCAAAGCTAAGTCAGTTGGAACGTGATATGTATCGTTGCGCTTGTGTCGACGGGCACGCCCCCTCGGGTTGCCGGCCGAAAACGAACTTGCAACGCCGCCTGCTGAGCGGCTTCGTCCAGTCCGTGGCCCAAACCATGTACCACCCGCAAGATCCGTATAGATCCATTAGACAAAAAGACCACCTCGAGCGAGACTTGTCCCTCGAGCTTTAAGTTGCGAGCTTCTTCGGTGTAAGCAGGTTTTGGCTTGGAGATGATCTCGACCGGCGTGAATACCGGCTCAATCGGTTTTGGGCGCCCCGGCGATTGGTCGGCTGTCGCCGGGGCAGCTTCGCCGAAGCTTCCGGTTCGCACTCCGCTCCCATGTGCTGTTCCACCCGGGACGCCTTCACTTGGGCCTACAGTTCCGAATGCAGTTTGTCGAACGCCGCCCACCCCACTGTGTCCGCCACCCCCGGCATTTCCTGAGCCGGCAGGCATGTCGAAAGAGCCTACTTTAGCCATCATCACTGCCGACGGGTGCGTGTCAGCCGAAGGGGCAACTCCGTTCGGATCGCCAAAACCGCCCACCTTCAGCACCTTGGGCGCCGGCGCGGCTTTTGCTGCATCCACCGACTGAAAGCTGCCGGTGTGGACTTCCGGTTTGGGAGCAGGTGCTTCAATCTTTGGCTCGGGAAGTATATGCGGGGTCACCACAGGAGCGATGTTCTTGATCTCCGGAGCGGCGGTTGTTAACCGGGGCTTAACCTGGACTGGTTTGATCTCTGGAAGCGGCTTAAGCTTGATCTCACTCTTCGCAACTATCTGTGGCAACTTTGGATGAAACTGCGGTTTGATTTTAGGGCTATAATCCGGAATCTTGGGAGCAATTAGCGTGACGTTGTTCCGGGGCCGGAGCGTCTCGACGCTTTGAATAAAAGGGAAGGTGACAGCAAAGAGGATTGCGATTAAAGCGATGTGAACGAGCCCGCTGGTTACGTAACTTCGCCATGAAGATGATGAAGCCGGTGTGGTCTGAAAAATACTTTGGGTTACTATTGTCCGATTCATCTTTGTTGGGGAGCCGGGGCCTAAACTTGATCGCTGAAGCTACGGTGCCCTCGCCGGCCCTAAACAAAGCCTCCACGCGATACTTCTAACTAGGCGAGGAATTCGAACTGACGCGCTACCTGCGAACCGTCAGATGTTCAAACAGAATTCTCCCTATGTTTACGATACCGCAGTTTGGCTGGGGGCGCGTGACGGAACCGGGGCTCGAAGTCCGAAGAGAGTCCGGTATACTCAGTTAAAAGATTCTAGGCTGGAGTGGCGGAATTGGCAGACGCACGGGACTCAAAATCCCGCGTTCTTCACTGAGCATGTGGGTTCGACCCCCACCTCCAGCACCACTGACAAAGTCGCTGCTCGCGGTGTTTGGCTGCACCGGCTTCTGGCAACTCTTAGCTGGGTTTTCCTTCCGGCTTGGTAGTGTTTTCTGGAGTAGAGCCGACCAGCGCTGTCGCTCCAAAAATCAGCAACACTCCAATCCAGCGTCCAATGCTGATGTGCTCGTTTAGAAATGCTTTGCCAAGCCAAACCGAAATTACGTATCCAATCGAAGTCATTGGCAGGATAAAGGTCAGATCGGCCACGCTAAACAGCGCTAGACGTACTATCAACGAGCCCATCAGCAATAAAATTCCCGTTGCGATATATGGGTTCAACATAGCTCGTAGATACGGTAAAGGAGCGAAGGCTAAGCCTTCTGCGAAATGTTTGGAACCCCAGGCCAAGGAGAGATTCCCAAACGCGCGTAGTGTGATGAACCAACCCAGAACTGCATAGGTGTATATCGAATGTCCAAAGCGGATGCTAAGAGTTCCAGGTTTCCGCCGACCGCTGCTCTCGGGCAAGTCGCTCCTATTAAAGTTCACAGGTATGAAGTTGGCCGTAAATCGTGTCGTGAAGGTAACCCGATCCGCACGTATTTCGCCTTCAGTGGGAACGGCTTCGTTCGTTTCAGTCTAGCGCCACGCTGAAATGGTACTGGCCCGTATCGATAGAACGATGTCTTGTAGTGCTGCGGAAGTATTTAGCATCACACGTAGCGTCGAGAGCTTAGGAACCGAATGAAAATTTGTGTGCTTGGTGGAGATGGTTATTGCGGGTGGGCAACCGCCCTATATTTGTCGGCGAAAGGCCATCAACTCAGCATAGTCGATAGTTTCGCCCGGCGCTCGTGGGATTACCAGCTCGGCGTTCAAACTCTTACTCCGATCCAACCGATGACGGAACGTCTGGACGCGTGGCGCAGGATTTCCGGGAAAAACATCCAGCTGTTTGTAGGCGACTTGACCGATTACGAGTTCGTGTCCACGGTTATCCAATCAATCCAACCGGATGCTCTTGTGCATTTCGCCGAGCAGCGCGCCGCTCCTTACTCGATGATCGACCGGAAGCACGCTGTTTTCACCCAGGTCAACAATGTAGTTGGAACTCTCAATTTGCTCTTCGCCATGCGCGAATTCTCCCCAGACTGTCATTTAGTAAAGCTCGGAACCATGGGGGAATATGGCACGCCCAACATCGATATCGAAGAGGGTTATCTCGCGATTGAACATAACGGTCGCCGCGACGTTCTTCCTTACCCGAAGCAGCCGGGCTCCTTTTATCATCTCTCCAAAGTTCACGACAGCCACAACATTATGTTTGCCTGCCGTATCTGGGGCATCCGGGCTACTGATCTCAATCAGGGAGTGGTGTATGGAACCGTCACGGATGAGACTTCCCAGGATGAAGCGCTGATCAATCGCTTCGATTACGACGAAATATTTGGAACGGTATTGAACCGTTTTTGTGTCCAAGCCGCCGTTGGGCATCCGCTTACGGTGTATGGGAAAGGCGGCCAGACGAGGGGCTATCTCGATATACGCGATACGGTTCGTTGTGTAGAGCTTGCTTGCCTAAATCCCGCTGCAAGAGGCGAGTGCCGTGTGTTCAATCAGTTCACAGAACAGTTCTCTGTAATATCGATAGCGCAGATGGTGCAAGCCGCAGGTAAGAAACTTGGAATGAAGGTTGACGTCGAGCATTTGCCGACGCCGCGAGTGGAGGCGGAAGAGCATTACTTCAATGCGAAGCACTCGAAGCTGGTCGACCTCGGCCTAAAGCCGCACCTGTTGTCCGAGTCCTTGCTCGACTCACTTATGAACATCGCTCTTCGTTACCGGGATCGCATCAATGTCGGAAATTTTATGCCTCAGGTGAACTGGCGCAATGCTCGTAACGAACGTCGCCAGGAGCACGTTACGAACCCGGCTTTTGGCCCGCAACGGGTTCTCGCGGTGAATGGAAGCGGAGACGGCGCCACGGTCAAAATTCCCGCTCTCTCTCAAACGCGCTAAAGAACCTTACGCGCCGGATCATCCGGGCGGAGTCTCACCCAACGGGTCGATTCGTCACCAGAACATTGTCGCCGCTTACCGCCACAATATTGAGGCGAGAGGCCTCGACAAGCTTCGCCAAACGTTCCAGAGAGTGATGGTTGATAACAAGGTAACAGCGCTCTGTCATTAACCAAAGGGTTCTCCACTCTGCATCATCGATGAAAACATTCGGCGCGCCCGGCGCGTAGGATCCGTAAACCAGATTGTTGAATCGTCCGTTCAATAACAGCGCATGCTGGTTTGTGTAAAAGAACACCGAAGAAAAGGTGTAGTAATGATGATCCACAATTAACCGCCCCGGTGGGGATCGTAAAACTGTTTCCGCCAATATGCGTGAAGACAGATAAGGATCGAAAACCACAAGCGCGAGACGTGCCGCCTGAAAGAAAATAACCATCATCAACGCACTAGCGTAAAAAGCTCTTCGCCCCTGTGCGAATAGGTTTCCTATCGCGCCAATGAGAAAAGCCAAAGCAGCTAGCAAAAGAGGCACCCGCAGATAAGCGAATGCAGGCACGGTCAGGTCTTCCATATGTCCCAACGAGAGTGTGTACGCGGAAGGATTTCTACTCAGCGCGGCTGAAATGTCTCCTGGCGTCGGCAAATTGCGAACTGAAAACCAGAGCGCAACAGCTGCGATCGCGCACACTGCCGCTACCGTTCCTAATACCCTTGAACCACTTTTGACCCATCTGCCCTGTTGCGCCATCGCGGAGGCGAGCAGCAAGGCGAAAGCCGGGTAACACGGCATCGAGTAATACTCTTGCGTTGTCGAAAACGTAAAGAAAATCAGCACGCAGCCGATCCAGCAAAGCGCCAGTAGGCGAGTACGCCCGCCTCGGTCCTCCGCTTTATAGCCAAGTCTTACTGCCGCGGGCAGATACACACTCCACGGGAACAACCACAGCAGGTGGAAGAGCCAGAAATACAGCCTCGGTACCGTGTTGTAATCACGCGGATATCGAAGATTCAGAAAACGCAAAAGCTGCTCGTTTATGAAAAAAAACCAGAAGAACCCGTGGTACTCACCGGGTGCGCTGTGCATCGTGAAGTTGAAATACGGCGGATTCCGCAGTGTCGCCAAGATATGCCAGGGAGCGGCAATCGCCAAAACGATCAGCGCTCCACTGAATGGCTGCAGCCGCTTCCAAGTTTCGCGCGCAAACAATCGACGTGTCAGAAAAAGGTAAACGATTGCCGTGCCGGCTGGGAATACCACGCCGATCAGGCTTTTTAGAAGCAGTCCCACGCCCATACTAGCGGCTAAAATGAACGCCCAGCGCTTCGGGTGAACTTCGTCTTCATCGAGGACTCGCAGGAAGGCCCAGAGTGCCAGTTCTACTGTGAACGTCTGCATTACGTCCGGGATTTGAATTCGCGTAAATAGAAAGAGGCCTACGCAGGTAGCTATGATTAGCCCCGCATACAAACCGGTACGCCTGCCGAACGCCCAAATTCCGAACGCTGCGGTTAACAGCGCAAGCGCTACCGAAGAGAGCGCCACAGGTATCCGCGCTACCCAATCATGTACGCCGAATATCTTGTAACTCAGCGCGATGAGCCAATAAATGAGCGGAGCTTTTTCGAGATAGAGAATTCCATTTAACCGCGCCGATACCCAGTCTCCGGACGTGAGCATGTTTCTTGCAATCTGTGCCTGTACCGCATCTACGTCGTCCATAAGAGACGGAGGTGAAACGATACAGGCCAGATAGATAGCGGAAGCGACTGTTACGACTAGTAAGTAAGTGTAAGCAGTCGATCGGTGCCCGCCAGTCTTCCGACCCGAGGTGCGCACTGTATCCGCCATCTTTTCATCCAGAGAAACAAAATCATCAGTCCCCAAAGGTTATAGCCGAGGTTGGCACGCCGGCTCAGGTGAGCTTCGACATGCCGTCTGATCACGCCGAAATCGAAAAACTCGGCGTACGTTGTCTGAGCGTCGGAGATTGCGCCCAGTAAAAAGTCGCGTAAAGGGCCCCGAAGCCAGTCGTGCGCGGGAAAATCTAAACCCACTTTTTTTCGGGCCATAACCGACGCCGGCAGTCGATCTTTCATCAAGGCCCTCAGAATGACTTTCTGCTGAGAACCGGCCATCTTAGAATGGGCGGGTAAGCCCGCCGCGAACTCGACGATTCGGTGATCAAGAAACGGAGGACGGACCTCCACCGAATGCGCCATGCTCATCCGGTCCACCTTCATCAGGATGTCGTCTGGTAGATAGTATTTCTGATCGAACCACAGATAAGATTGCAAATCGTCTCCCTGGCGCGATGCTCGCTTGAGCAGGTTATGCAACGTGGAGGGCAAATTCATGCGCACCAGCGCTTCTTTTTCAGAATCCGAGAACGTACCGTTCCAGAACACATGTGCGCGTAGAGGATCCATTCCAAGCCCATGAATGAACCTCTTCAACTTGTACTCAAAACTGATCTTTTCATCGGAAACAGGAAGAACTTGTACCGCAGCTTCTACCCCTCTGAGAGCCACGGCCGGTAATCTCCTCGCTCTCTGGGCCAGTACGCTTGCCCGGTGAGTCAAATACCCCCCGAAGATCTCGTCTGCGCCTTCTCCGCTCAGCGCAACAGTGGCCGTCTCTTTGGTCAGCTTTGATAAAAACCAGACAGGTAGCGCCCCCCCATCTCCATTCGGCTCATCGAAGTAAGTAGCGAACTGCTCGATTGCATCCACTAGCCCTTGCCCCGGATTCAGATCGAACTGTTCGTGCCGTGTGCCGTACCGCTGGGCTATCTCGCGAATATACTCGCTTTCATCGAAGCTGCGTCCATTAAAGGAAATAGAGTACGTTCGCAGCGTCTGAGTCGAAGCCTCCGCCGCGTAATGCAGGATCGTCGATGAATCTAGTCCGCCACTTAGCCAAATACCGAGGGGAACATCTGACAACAAATGCTCTCGTACCGCCTGAGATACTAACCGATTAAGCTCTTGTTTGGCCGCTTCAAAGTCAATTTGTTGCTCCACTTTGCCCGGCAGACGCCAATAAGCTTCGGACTGAACATTGCCTTCTCGCCACTCCAGCCAGTGACCGGGCTCAAGCTTCTCGATTCCTTCCACCAGCGTGCATGTGCCCGGAACGTAATTCAGAGCTAAGTAACAATCCAGGCCTTCATACGACAGGGAACGGTCGACCTCCGGATGAATAAACAGCGTCTTCAATTCGGAGCCGAAATAGATATCTTTTTGCCTGCGGGCGATGTACAACGGCTTTATGCCCATCCGGTCTCGCGCCAGAACGAGACGCCTCGACGACTCGGTCCAGAGTGCGATGGCGAACATGCCCCGCAAACGCGCAAAGCACTCTATGTCCCATTCCAAAAAGGCTGCCAGAACCGTCTCCGTATCGCTTGTCGAGTGAAATCGGTGACCCAGCGCCTCCAGTTCGGATCGCAAGTCTCGGTGGTTGTAAATCTCGCCATTGAAGACGATAATGCAATCGCCATTCGCTGAAATCATGGGCTGGCCGCCGGACGTCAGATCAAGAATTCTAAGACGCGCCGCCCCAAGCGAGATGATGTCAGTCTCGTAGATCCCGTGCTGGTCCGGACCTCGATGAGCGATTGACTGAATAGCGGCAGCGATGCGCCCTAAAGGAGCCGCTGACTTGAGATGAGTAAAGCCGGCTATGCCGCACAAAGCGACGATCCTCCCGATCAGTCGAATCTCATACTGTTATTCTCACCTGTCTCGGATGCACAATTCTTCCTACGATTCCTACAGTGTAGGACCTGAGTGCAGATGAGTTACCCAGGAAACACGATTGTAGCAAGCAAGGCAGTCCAGTGGTTCGGCCGCACGTAGGCTATTCTTGTGGCATCGCTATGGGCAAAGATTTCGCCGCTATCATTGTTGGGGCGGCTCTTATACCCTCAATTTACTACTTACTGGCTATATATAGTTCCTGGAAGTTTTTTTCGCGGAAACAATCTTTATCAGGCCGCAACTTTACTCCGCCGGTAAGTAATTTGAAGCCAATCAAAGGCGTTGACCCAGGAGCTTATGAAAACTTCGCCAGTCTTTGCCGCCAAGACTACCCCGAATATGAGTTAGTATTCTGTGTAGATAGCGATAATACTGCGATCCTGAATGTCCTTGACCGCCTCCGCAGTGACTTTCCCGAACGCTCGATCAGGGTTCTCCTCGGCTCCGGACGCACAGCACCCAATGATAAAGCCGCCAAACTGGTCCGCTTGGTCCGTGAAGCAAGACATGAAGTGCTGGTCATCAATGACAGCGATGTTCGCACCCGGCCTGACTATCTCAGAACCGTAGTAGCACCCTTAGCTGATCCTCAAGTCGGAGCAGTGACCCTGCCCTACATCTCGTTGGGCGAGCAAACATTCGCGGACCAATTGCAATCGGTCGGCATGTTTTCCGACTTTTATCCAGGCATCTTCGTTGCTCGTCAGATCGACGGAGTCAAGTTCGCTTTAGGGCCCACGATCGCAACTACTCGATCACAGCTCGCACGATTCGGAGGTTACGAAGCGATTGAGAACGGTCCGGGAGATGACTTGCTGATTGGCCGGCTCATAGCAGAACAAGGCAGTCGAGTTGAGCTCATGCAGTACGCAGTAGAAACTGTCTCCGACTACGCCTCGATGCGAGAACTGCTCCAAAAGCGTCTCCGCTGGATCGTCGTTATGCGTCACATGCGACCTTGGGGTCATCTCGGGCTCGCGCTCACACAGGGTCTGCCCTGGACGGTTCTCGCCGCTTTCCTCGCGCCCTCTTTCACCCTCGCGTGCGCTTACATCCTGATGTATCTGCTCTTGAGGTCCTTTCTGACTTGGCTGATCGCCTCCTACGGATTTAAACAGAGATTCATCTGGCGGACACTGCTGCTCGTCCCAGCCTGGGACGGACTCGCTTTTCTGATCTGGCTAGTTAGTTTTGCGAGGCGCAGCGTGCGTTGGCGTGGAAGTGACTACTACATCCGCGGAGGTCGGCTCGTTCCCGTAGCCCCACTGCAATCCAAGTGAACTATCGCTCGCTGTTCAATGCGGAAGCAGTAAGACTGACCCGCCGTGTCTCCGGCAGAAGAAACGCGCCCATTGCCATCAGCGCATAAGCAAACAGCCCGAAAACCGCAATTGCATGAGGAAGTGGAAGCCGCGCCCCCAGATACCCGACGAACGTGGGAAAAAGCGCTCCCAAGCCGCGCCCGAAGTTATACGTGAAGCCTTGTCCGGAAGCTCGCAGTAAAGTCGGAAACAGCTCCGTCAGAAAGGAACCCATCGGACTGAAGCTGCCCGAGGAAAAGAATCCTAAAGGAAAGCCGAGCAGAAGAATTGCTGAGCTGCTAAGTGGCAGCACCGTGTAGCCCCATACCGTTAAGAACGAACAGGCCGCGAACAGAATCAATGTGGGACGGCGTCCCAGGCGGTCCGTCAGATCGGCACTGGTCAGATAACCGATAAACGCACCTAAGATGATCACCCCCAAATGCCGCCCGGTATCAAACACCGACAGGTTTCGGTAAGTCTTCAGAAAGAGCGGCAGCCACGTCATGATCGCGTAATAACCGCCCTGTGCGCCGAGCGAAAGCAGCGATGCAAGGGCCGTCACTCGAAGCACGCTCGGCGAAAAGATCTGGAAAAACCGTCCGCGCCCTGGTATGGTTTCGATTTGCCGAGCTCTCTGGTACACGTCAGGCTCAGCAACATGCCCCCGAATGTAGAAGATCAGCACCGCGGGTAAAATCCCAACCCAAAACATCGTTCGCCAGGCAAGTGAGACCGGCATCAGCGAAAAGAATGTCACAAAGCAAACCGCCGCAACGCCCCAGCCTATAGCCCATCCGGCCTGAACCGTTCCCACAGCTTTCCCGCGATGCTCTGCGCGGATCGTCTCACCCATCAGAACCGAACCAACCGCCCACTCACCTCCAAATCCCAGTCCTTGCAATCCCCGTACCACTAATAATTGCTGGAATGAGTTAGTAAATCCACTTAGAAAAGTAAAAAAGGCGAACCAGAGGATAGTAACTTGCAGAATCTTTACCCGGCCGTACCGGTCCGCGGCATAGCCCGCAAGCCAACCTCCAACGGAAGAGATCACCAGCGCCGATGTTCCGAGCAACCCTGCCTGCCCAGTTGTCAGATGCCAGAGCACAATCAAACTCGGGATCACGAAGCTGTAGATCATCACGTCCATCCCGTCGAGCATCCAGCCTGCAAACGTAGCCAGCAGCGTTGCCCGCTCAGGCCGAGAGAGTTGAAGAAACCAACACTTTTGCGCGATCGACTCTAAAATCGTTCGCCTAGAATTAGCCCCGTTGCCATTCCGCATTGTTGTAGAAAGTTCGTGAACCATCCTGGGTGGTTCCAGGCCGCCGCAGCGTTTACCACCTTTGCGTATTGCCCACCCTCATTATCAATTCCTCCGTGACATGCATGCCGAGATCGATATTCAGATTCACAAAGCCAAATGAGAGATTTGCCCCTTGTAAGCTTTGTCCTTACTGAACCTTTGAAGAATTGATAGATAGATCGGTTGGCGACTTGTACACTCGGTACAGTCTGGCGCTGACCTCATAGCTGCAGCTCTGCCGATGTGCAACGCTTGTCCATTATGTCCATAGCTGTGGAATTTCGTCCGGACGTAAGGCTAACCGTTCGGCAGGAATCCGACACGGCTTCGCGCTCCAGGTCTAAGCCGGTTTAGGAAGTAACCCGTCCGTGCTGTATTAAGTTCGAATGTAAACTCGTTTCCGCCTAACACCAACCAGGAGCAAAGACCTGCTGCACATCGCGATCGATACCGGTGGAACATTTACGGATTGTGTGTTTCTCGAGGAGGGCAAACTTAAGGTTCTAAAACTGTTCTCGACTCCTCACGATCCCGGAGTCGCAGTCCTGGAAGGAGTGCGGGCCATTGCCGGGGATCAACCCCCGTTCGTTCGGCATGGCACCACCGTGGGAACCAACGCGTTGCTCGAACGCAAAGGCGCGCGAGTCGCCTTCGTCACCACCGCCGGTTTTGAAGACACCATCGCCATAGGCAGGCAGGCCCGCGCCCATCTCTACGACTGGTTCGCCGTACCACCGCCGAGTATCATTCCTCCCGAACTCCGTTTCGGAGTGCGCGAACGCACAACCCCGGAAGGCGACATCCTTTGCAGCCCCTCAGAGCTAGACCTCGAAGCTCTGGTCGCAAGAATACAAGCGAGCGGCGCGGAAGCGATTGCCATCTCCTTGTTGTTTGCCTTCGCCAATTCCGCTAATGAGCTCAAACTCGCCGAGGCACTAACCCCGCTCGGACTGCCTATCTCGGTATCTCACGTGATTCTTCCGGAGTTCCGCGAGTACGAACGCGCATCCACAGTCAGCGTCAACGCCTATCTCGCGCCGAAGGTCGGTTCCTATCTGCGCTCAATACATTCTGGTCTCTTGAACAATCAACCCGGCTCGCGCTTCGATGTCATGCAGTCTTCCGGCGGCATCGTCTCGGCTGCTTTCGTCGCCGGGCAACCTGTCCGAACTGTGCTCTCCGGGCCTGCGGGCGGCGTCATGGGCGCCTATCACCTTGCTCGAATGGCCGGCTTCGACAAGATCATCGCGTTCGATATGGGCGGCACCTCTACCGACGTCTCTCTCATCGACGCTACCGAAGGCGGCCCCCGCATCACCAGCGAGTCCATGATCTCCAACATGCCGATCGGTGTTCCCATGCTCGAGATTCATACGGTCGGAGCAGGCGGCGGTTCCATCGCTCGCTTCGACCGGGCCGGACTTCTCCAGGTCGGCCCCGAATCCGCGGGCTCCAACCCCGGACCTATCTGCTTCGGCCGTGGCATCGAGCCCACGGTCAGCGACGCCAACCTGCTCCTTGGGCGGCTCCAGCCCGATCACTTCCTTGGCGGTGTAGTGCTTCTCGATCTAGACCGTACGCGCCGCTATATGGAACAAGCTCGACTCCCTATGCTCTCCGTCGAGTCGTTCGCCGAGGGCATCCTTGACATCGCAGAAACTTCCATGGAGCGTGCCATCCGCCTCATCTCCGTCGAGCGCGGCTACGACCCGCGCGATTTTGCGCTCGTTGCCTTTGGCGGTGCGGGTCCGCTCCATGCCTGCGCCTTGGCAAAAGCTCTTCGCATCCCTCGCGTCCTCGTTCCCAATTTGCCCGGAGCACTTTCCGCGGTCGGCATTCTTTTGGCCGATACCGTTCGCGACTACTCCAGGACCGTCATGCTCGGAGCGGATGCCGACGTGAACGTGCATCTGCGCGAACTCGAAATGCTCGGTCTTTCCGAATTAGCATCGGATCCAAGTCACTCCGTGGTCACCCGTTCTCTCGATCTCCGGTACGCCGGCCAGGGCTACGAACTAAATGTTCCGGCCGGTGAAAATGCCCTAGCTGACTTCCATGCAGCGCATCGCAAACGTTACGGTTACGCCGATGAAAGCAGGGTGGTCCAAGTAGTGAATGTCCGCGTGAGGATAACCTGCCCGGCTGACAAAATCGATTTCCCTCACTTCGAGCGACGCAATGGTTCAGGACAACAGGCCTTGCTCGCCTCTCGCCCCGTCATATTTCGGCGAGAGTCGGTCCAAACGCCCATATATAACCGTGAGGCCCTCGAAGCCGGCGATCGCTTCGAGGGTCCTGCCATCATCGTCGAGTACAGTGCGACGACCGTAGTTCCTCCTCATTTCGTAATAGCAGTGGACGCCTTCAAAAATCTTGTCATTGAGGTCGCATCATGAAGTCGGATCCGGTCGAACTCGCAATCTTTAAGAGCACCGTCCACTCCGCAGCGGAAGAAATGGGAGCCGCCCTGCGTCGTACTTCCTTCTCTCCCAACATCAAGGAACGTCGTGATTACTCTTGTGCAGTGTTCGATGCCGAAGGACACGCCATCGCCATGGGCGACCATATGCCCGTGCATCTTGGCTCGATGCCCATGTCCGTCCGAACGGCTATCGACCGCCTCGAATTCGAACCGGGCGACATCGCCATCCTGAACGATCCTTACGCCGGAGGAACCCATCTCCCCGACATAACCATGGTGCTGCCCGTCTTCGAAAACGACGACGACGAACATCCTCTGTTCTACGCTTCCGCTCGTGCCCACCATGCCGATGTCGGCGGCTACTACCCCGGCTCCATGGGGCTGTGCCGCGAAATCTATCAGGAAGGAATCCGCATTCCGCCAGTCAAGATCGTACGCCGCGGCGTCATTGCCCAGGACGTTCTCGATCTGCTGCTGTATAACGTCCGCACGCCTGCGGAGCGCGAAGGCGATCTCACCGCCCAGATCGGAGCCTGCCGCGTCGGCGAAGCGCGGCTCCGCGAAATTGCCGGAAAGTACGGTCGCGACAACCTTTCAAGACTCACCAAAGATCTGCTCGCCTACTCTGAACAACTGGTCCAAGTCGAACTGGCGCAAATGCCCGCCGGGACGTTTTCATCAGAGGACTTCCTTGACGATGACGGATTCACCGAAGAGCCTCTCCACATCGCCGTCTCCCTAACCTTCGATCCTGACGGCCGTCGAGCAAAAGTCGACTTCACTGGTTCGAGCCCCCAAGTCCAGAGCAGTGTCAATGCCGTATACGCCATCACCTATTCGGCCGTCTACTACGTCTTTCGTTGCCTTCTTCCCGATCACGCGCCTGCCACGTCCGGTCTCATGAATCCCGTCGAGGTCTTCGCCCCGGAAGGCACGATTGTCAATGCGCGTCCGCCTGCTCCGGTCGCCGGCGGCAACGTCGAAACGTCTCAACGAATCGTCGATGTCCTCATGCGTGCCCTTGCCAAAGCACTTCCTCATCGTGTGCCCGCTGCCAGCTCAGGCACTATGAACAACCTCACCATCGGTGGCCTGGATTGGAGGACGGACAAACCGTTCGCCTACTACGAAACCATCGCCGGCGGCATGGGCGCGCGCCCCACCGCAGATGGCCTCTCCGGAGTCCACACCCATATGACAAACTCCTTGAACACTCCGGTAGAGGCTCTGGAGTACGCCTATCCTTTGCGTGTCACACGCTACAGCTATCGGCCAGGCTCGGGAGGCGAGGGCCAATATCGTGGCGGTGATGGCCTGATCCGCGAAATAGAACTCCTCGCCGATGCGCAAGTCACATTCCTTAGCGACAGGCGTAAATTCCAGCCCTACGGATTAGGCGGCGGAAAACCCGGTGCGCCGGGTCTAACGACTCTTATCGGCAAAGACGGCACGACTCAACTGCCCGGAAAATGCAGCATCTCCGCCAAAAAAGGCGACGTCATTCGAATCGAAACTCCCGGCGGCGGTGGTTGGGGAACTCCTTCCTGAAGTCCGCTCGCAAGACCAGATCTACAATGATAATGTATATCTATGCACGTCTCCAAATGGGGTAACAGCTTGGCTGTCCGGCTTCCGGCGAAAATAGTAAACGCGCTCGAGCTGAAAGAGGGCGATGAGATCGAAATCACCGTCGCCGGCAAACGTGAGTTCAGCATTGCTCGCGACCGTAGTCGCGAAAAGGCGCTCGAGTCGCTCCGTCGCCTGGCACGGCCCTTACCTCCTGGCTTCAAGTTTGACCGTGAAGAGGCAAATGAGCGGTAAGCCGTTCTTCGATACAAATCTGCTCATCTACGCAATTTCCCGGACCGACGGGTGCGCCGACATAGCCATATCGTTGCTCGCGGAAGGTGGCATCACGTCGGTGCACGTGCTCAACGAATTTGTAGCGGTGGCCCGTCGAAAACTCAAGATGCCTTGGCAGGAGGTTCTGGCGGCGTTGTTGAACTTCCGAACCCTTTGTCCCAAGCCGGTCCCAATCACGATTCGAACCCAGGATTCCGCATTGAAAATCGCACAGCGCTATGGTTACGGCATCTACGATTCTCTGGTCATTGCCGCAGCAATCGAGGCTTCCTGCGATACTCTCTATTCAGAAGATATGCAGAATGGCCAGAAAATCCAGGGCCTCACGATTCGCAATCCGTTCTAACGGCAAGCCGGCTAGAGCAGTTGTCCCTCGTCCGACCACGGCGAAGGGTACGTTCCTGCCTACCCTCAACGACATCTCTTGCGCTATCTAGGAACAGCATCCTGGCGCGCAGCAGATGATTGGCTTCGTCGCGCGGATGAACGCGCTCATAAATTTATCGGCTACAACCTCCGCCATCGCATCCACATCCACGCCCTGGTTCGAGAGAAAAGCGCGAGCGTCCTCAATGTCATAAACGCGTGTCGGTTCCATCGCGATATCGGTAAAGCCGGCCCGCGCCAGTTTATCGGCGTACTCGGAATCCTGCATTGCGCCTGCCACGCAGCCTACCCACAGCTCCATGCTCCGGCGGATCTCCCCAGGCACCTCGCCGCGAACTACCACGTCCGACACAGCCAGCCGACCGCCTGGCCTCAGGACTCGGAAAGCCTCCCGCAACACCCGATCCTTATCGCTCGACAGATTGATAACGCAGTTGGAAATAATCACGTCCACGCTACCGTCCGGCAACGGTATATGCTCGATCTCTCCCTTGAGAAATTCGACATTCTCCGCGCCCGCCCTACGCTGATTCTCACGCGCCAGCGCGAGCATGTCATCTGTCATATCGAGCCCGTAAGCTTTGCCGGTCGGGCCCACGCGTCGAGCCGAGAGCAGCACATCGATCCCGCCTCCAGAGCCAAGATCCAATACCGTTTCCCCGGCATTGAGCTGTGCCAACGCGGTCGGGTTACCGCAGCCTAACGATGCTTTTAAAGCCTCTTCGGGAATCTGCCCGCTCTGCCCTGCGTCGTACAGGTTCGACGTGATCGGATCGCAGCATCCATCCAGCAGCGCCGCCCCTCCGCAACATCCATTCGCGCCGCCATTCGTGACGCGTCGCGCAGCTTCGCCATATTTCTCTTTCACGACTTCTTTCAGTTCCATCGGTTCTCCTCGGTTATTTGCAGAGCTGGACTATTGCTCGCGGCTCGATCGCCTTGTTACGGGTGCAACACTCGGCATAAAGGAAGCCAAGCAGTTCCTGGAGTGCTTCCGCGTTTGCGGAGTACCAGAGAAACGTGCTTTCTCGCCGCACCTTCACTAAGTCTTCGTTCTTCAGTTTGTCGAGATGGTGCGAAAGCGTGGAAGCTGGAATGTCCAGTTCCGCCCCAATATCTCCAGCAATCATGCCCTGCGGATGCGCCGCTAACAGAACGCGCATGATATGCAAGCGAGGCTCCGTGCCCATTGCAGAAAACATGTCGGCATAGCGCAGCACGTCCGGTTCGTCTTTGACTTTTGCCATCAATCCCACTCCTCTTCATCCCAAGCGTCGAAGGAACAGAGCAGGCAGCCATTCACGGATTGTTTCTTGAGCTCGCACAACGCAGCCTCCGTCAAAACCGAATCCACAAAGGACGGCCGATGGTGACTGCCATGCAAAATGTCCTGCGCCTTGGGAACGCAGTCGAGCGACTTGGTCACACTGCCCGGCACACTTGTTTGTTCCATATTTCTATTGTTATAGAAATATGGAGAAAAGTCAAGAACCGGGTAATCGATTTCGCGTTACTGGTGCTGTATGGACCTCACCCGGGTATTGGCGCTTCACGCATGAATCGCGACGGGAACTCTTGAAGGAGTGCCTCAGTTCACCAAGACCTTACACGAACGTTCGTCCATCTCACGAAGACTGTCCAGCCGTATGCTGCCGAATCCACTTCTCCAAACCGTTCGAGTTAGCTAGAAATCGCGCCGCAAACAAGACTTCATCCGGATGCATAGCCGACCAGGCAACAATCCGCTCGAACTTCACAACGTCATCCTGGATACCGGCAATTTCCGCCAGTTCCTCTTCGACAATCTGCACGTCTCTCACGCCCGGCATCATAGCAACCGGCTCAAGCGAAAACCAAAGCAACCGCACCGGCCGCAATCATCAATCCGCCGATTAACTTCATAAGCGAAAGCCCCTCACCCAGAAAGGTCGCCGCAAATAGAATCACGAACACAACACTAAGCTTGTCGACCGGGGCTACCTTAGAAGCGGGACCAAGTTGAAGCGCACGGAAATAGCAGAGCCAGGACAGCCCGGTAGCCATCCCTGATAAAACCAGGAACAGCCAACCTTTTTGGGTTACTGCCGAGATCTCGCCTTCTCTATAAGTGAACGCTACGATCACCCAAGCGAAAATCAGAATCACACCGGTACGAATCGCGGTGGCAAGGTTGGAATTTACTCCTTCCACTCCGATCTTCGCAAGCACTGCCGTTGCTGCCGCAAAAATCGCAGACAGGAAGGACCAAACGAGCCAGTTCATAGTCCTAGCATCGCTGATAATTTTTTTTCCCGCCCTGCGCGGAATAAGCCCGCTGCGGCCGCAGCTGTTATCAGAATGCAACATTGGAATTCGAAACTGTGTAAGGGATTATGCGATATCTTGCGCTCGCCTCCGATTACGACGGCACCTTGGCGCATGACGGCAAGGTCGACGACCAAACCCTCAAATCGCTCGAGCGGCTTCGGCATTCCGGGAGAAAACTCATCCTCGTCACGGGCAGGGAACTGCCCGACCTCGAAAAAACTTTTCGCGGCTCGATCTCTTCGACATCGTCGTAGTCGAGAACGGCGCTCTTCTTTTTACACCTGCTACTCGAGAAAAGCGTCTCCTCGGTACACCCCCGCCCGGGGAGTTTATCGAAGACCTGAAACGCCGCGGCGTCACAGGCTTGAGTGTCGGCGAGTCCATCGTCGCTACATGGCATCCTTATGAATCGGCTGTTCTCGAGAGCATTCGTGAGCTTGGGCTCGATCTACAAGTCATCTTCAACAAAGATGCCGTGATGATTCTGCCTTCTGGCGTCAACAAAATGACCGGCTTGACCAGCGCTCTCGACGAGCTCAAGCTGTCACGGCACAACCTCGTCGGGGTCGGTGATGCCGAAAACGATCTTGCCTTTTTAGGCTGCTGCGATTTCGCGGTTGCTGTGGCCAATGCCTTACCTTCCGTAAAGGCCAAAGCCGATTGGGTGACCGGCGAGCCGCGTGGAACCGGAGTCGCCGAACTTATCGAAAAACTCGTTACCGACGATCTTGCCGCGCTTTCGTCCGAGCTCTGTCCCCGTGAGATCCCTCTTGGCCACTCCGAGCAGGAAGATGTCTACTTTTCCGCAACCGGCAAAAGCCTGCTTCTCTGTGGCCAGTCCGGCAGCGGCAAATCGACCTTTGTTGCCGGCTTCGTCGAGCGCCTCCTGGCGCGCGACTATCAAACGTGCATCGTAGATCCGGAAGGCGACTATGAGTCCTTCAAAGGTTTCTTGACCGTCGGCGACGAGAGCCATCCGCCATCTTTCGAGCAAGTCTTTCAACTGCTCGATCGTCCCGGCTCGAATGTCGTCATCAACCTTCTCGGTGTGAAAATGCATGACAGACCCACATTCTTCGCATCGTTGTTGACGAAGCTGCAGGAGAAAACGCTTCACGAGGGCAGGCCTCACTGGCTCATCATCGACGAAGCGCATCACCTGCTTCCTTCCGAGTGGGCGTCCGCTTCGGGCGGAAGTGGCCGGGCAAACCGCCAGCATGCTGCTCGTCACCGTTCATCCCGAACACGTTTCGCCAGCAGCGCTACGGCTGATGAATGCTCTCGTCATTGTGGGCAAAGAACCACGAAAGGTGGCCGAAGAGTTCGGAAGAGTTGTGGGTAAGCCCGCGCCTGACATGACAAACCACGATCTCGCGCCGGGACAGGCCTCGATCTGGTTTCTGGATTCGAACCGCGTCATAAACAATATTCGAACCGAACCGGGCAAAGCTGACCGCAAGCGCCACAAACGTAAGTATGCCGAAGGAGAACTCGAACCCGAGCGGATCTTCTACTTCCGAGGTCCCCAAAACAAGACAAACTTACGTGTCCAGAACCTTGCAATCTTTGTTCAACTCGTCGAAGGCATCGATGATGAGACCTGGATGTTTCATCTCAAACAGAGCGACTACTCGAATTGGTTCGCGACTTCGATAAAAGACAAAGAACTCGCTGCCGAGATCGAGACAATCGAACGCGACCAATCGCTTTCACCACAGGAAAGCCGAAGCCGGGTGGCAAAAGCGATCGAGACCAAGTACACGGCGCCCGCCTAGTAAGCTCTCAACTATTGCTGTCTCGTCACCTTTCCCCCGGTTTACGCAGGACGGTCGGCACAACCTTGACATTCATCTGAGACGACACTAACCTGATTCTTTAGATAGGGGCCGGAACAACTACCAGGGCAATGGATAGAGCTCGGGTAGCTTCGAACTGTCTGTATTGCTCGGTTGGACATGTTCAACGTGCAGGCCCCGTGAATGCAGCTAGCAGAATTTTTGGTTGAAGAGCAAGAATGGCTGATGGTTGTCCTCACATAAGCAAAGGCCTTGGCACGGGAGCTGACATATCCCGCAGGGATTTCCTTGACGGCGCTTTGCTGGCCTCCGGTGCCGTTCTCCTTTCCGGTGTTACTCCTCATCGGCTCCTAGCTCAGGGACCCGGCTGGACCGGATACACGGGCGAGGGTGACTATAAAGGCACCGCTGGCAATTCAGAAGAAGTTGTCCATAATGCTCATGCCGTGCGCGACGGTGTCTACGATAATCCTCCTGCTGAAATAAACGACACGAATGAAATGTTCGATTGCGTCGTCGTAGGCGGTGGGTTTTCCGGGCTCTCCGCGAGTCTCTTCTTCAAGCAGCGAACGCCCGGCGATCGCACCTGTCTCGTCCTCGATAATTCGCGTGTCTTCGGAGGTGTCGCTAAGCGGAATGAATTCCTCGTCGATGGCCAGCGCCTCTATGCGCCGCAGGCTTCCGTCCACTTTCAGCCGCCTTATCCGAACAGTTTCCTTAAAGGGGTTTACGATTCAATCGGCCTCGACTGGAATGCGTTCAAGCAATACCAAACCTGGCAGGGACCGCCGGCCGACATGTCTCTGCCCCGTAGTCCCTACCGCGTCGCGGGCTTTCCGGCAAGAAGCACTTACGGCTTTTACTTCGGGGCAAAGTACGGCCAAACTCCGGGAATTTGGGTGAAAGATCCGTGGCGCGATAGCCTCTCTCGAACCCCATTTTCTGAAAACATGCGTGGGCAGATGTTGGCCTGGCACAACGGGCAACACGCTACGGCGCCCCTCAAGTACGACTATCCAGGCGACCCCGCCTCGCGCGAACTCGACAGCATGACTCTCGAAGACTACTGGATGCGCTTGTACGGAATCAGCCGCGAAACCATTCGCCTGTTAGCCACCTCCGACACCGCCGCCGGCTTCGGTTTAGGCCCCGACGCCCTGTCCGCTTTCCTCGAATACGAGTGGTCAAAAACCGTACCTACCGTCGATGACTCTATGGAAACCGGCATCCAGATGTTTCCCGGCGGAAACAGCGGTCTCAACCGCATGATGGTCAAAACACTTATTCCGGAAGCCATCGAGGGCCCTCGTGGAATGGAAACCACCTGGAAAAATCGGATCGACTTTTCTGCTCTCGACCGTCGCGGACAGCAGATTCGAATCCGCCTTCAATCCACCGCAGTTCGAGTGGAACACGAAGGTAAACCCGCTAACTCAGAGTTTGTGTGGATCACTTACACTCGCGACGGAAAGCTCTACCGCATCAAGGCAAAAACTGTTGTGATGGCGGGCGGCGGCTGGATGACCAAGCACGTCGTACGCGACCTCGATCCTCTTCGCCAGGCGGCTTACTCCACTTTTTCTTATTCGCCCTACATGGTGGCCAACGTAGCCGTCCGTAACTGGAGATTCTTATCCAAGCTTGGCCTTACGGGGGGCAACTGGTTCGATGGCTTCGGTCGCTTTACGGAAGTCCGTAAAGTGGCCGCATTCGGCACAGACTCGCCCACCGTGGGTCCTGACCTGCCGACCGTCTTGACCTTTTTCGTCGATTTCGCGAAAGCCGGTTTACCCGCCGCCCAACAAACTCATGACGGCCGCATCGAGCTTCTCTCCACTCCCTATAACGTCTACGAAGCGCGCCTGCGCGAGCAAATGACTGAGATGTTCGCACCTTCTGGCTTCGATGCGAAACGAGATATCGCCGGCATTATCCTGAACCGCTTTGGTCACGCCTTCATCAACCCCCAGCCCGGCTTCTTCTTCGGGAGTGATGGCAAGCCCGCTCCGCGCGACGCTCTTCGCAACGGTCCTTTCGGCCGAATCGCTTTCTCTCATTCCGATCTCGCGGGAGCTATGGATCATCGGAACGCTTTTATCGAATCGAATCGCGCAATGAGCCAACTGCTCGATCGTGTACTTACTTGACTAAAGGAACAGTATCGGCATGCTTCTGAATAACCCCAGGTTGTTGAAAGTTCTCTCTGCTGTTTTCCTCACCGTGGCTCCGGCGGCCCTCTGTTTTGCTCAGGTCGACACCGGTTCCATCTTCGGCACGGTCAAAGACACCAGCGGTGCCGTGATCCCCGGTGTGAAGGTCACACTTACAAACCAAGGCACTGCGCAGGTGCTAACCACTTCCACCGGAGCGTCAGGTGAATACACTTTCTCTCCGCTTAAGGTCGGCGTCTATTCTGTCGTCGCTGAATTCAGGGGCTTCGAAAGGGTGGAACACACTGGGGTTGGTGTCGACGTCCAGCAGCGGCTCGTCGTCGATTTCTCTCTGCCACCGGGCCAGATGACTGAGACCGTAATGGTCTCGGGTGAACCTCCCGCTCTGCAAACCCAGGACGCCTCCGTAGGGCAGGTGATCAATGCTCGCACCGTAAACGACCTGCCTCTGAACGGTCGCAACTTCACTTTCCTAGCCCAACTCGCGGCCGGCGTTACGCAGGATCAGCAGGATACCCGCGGCCTCGGCGCAAGCGGCAGTTTCTCCGCTAACGGATTGCGCCCTGCGCAGAACAATTACTTGCTTGATGGCATCGACAACAACTCCAATCTCGTCGATTTCCTGAATGGCACCTCCTTTGCCGTTCGTCCGCCCGTCGATGCCATTCAGGAGTTCAAAGTCCAGACCAGTGACTATAGCGCTGAGTTCGGCCGCTCTGCCGGCGCCGTTCTTAATGCCACCATAAAATCCGGCACCAATCAGTTCCACGGCAACGCCTGGGAGTTCCTCCGCAACGACAAACTCGACGCAGCTAACTTCTTCGAAAACGCAGGAGGAATTCCCAAGGGCGAGTATCGCCAGAATCAATTCGGATTCACCATCGGCGGCCCGATTAAAAGAGACAAAACATTCTTCTTCGGCGACTACGAGGGAACTCGCATCCGTCAGGCTCTGAATTCAGTCAACACGGTTCCCACTTCTCTCGAGCGCAACAGTGGCTATACGAACCTCTCCGAACTCCTCACCCAGGGCGGCACTCGAACCGATGTGCTCGGGCGAACCTTTGCGCTCGGCCAGGTCTTTGATCCGTCGACCACTCGTGCAATAACCTGCGATGTGCCCGACCCCACCACCAATCTCAGCGTGCCCTGCGCCGGCATGTCCCCCGGAAGTCAGGTCGGGTTTGTGCGAGAGCCGTTCCCCGGAAACATTCTTCCTCCTAATCGCCTAGATCCGAACGCGATAAAGCTGTTGAACCTTTACCCTGCGCCTAACAACCCCGGTCTCTTCAACAACTACGCTACCAACCCAATCCTGCGCAACGACGTCAATCAATTCGACATTCGCGTCGACCATACCATTAGCGAGAAGGACAGCATCTTTGGGCGCGTAAGCTACTCCGATAACCCGGCTTTCTTTCCCGGTCCTTTCGGTGGCATTGCGGATGGTGGTTCATTCTCCTCTGGCGACCAGACGGCGACTTCCACAAACGCGGCCCTCAGCGAAACCCACCTCTTCTCTCCAACGTTTGTGAATGAGTTCCGGTTGGGCTTCAACCGAATTGCGAGTGCGCGGCTCCAGCCGAATGCCAACACGCCCAATATACCCGCTCAGTTCGGCATACAGGGTATCCCGCAGGTCCCTTTGAACGGCGGCCTTGGCGGGATCACCATCAGCGGCCTCAATCGCTTGGGCAGCAATAACTATCTGCCTTCGTCCGAGTACAGCAACACGTTTCAGATAACTGAAAACCTCACTCAGCAGTTAGGAAGACATTCGCTAAAGGCTGGCTTCGAGTACCAGCAGCTGCGCTTCTCTATTCTTCAGCCCCCGCAAGGGCGCGGCGCATTTTCGTTCACCGGATTGTATACCGAAGTTCCCACCGAGAACAGCGGCAACACCGGATTAGCGCAACTCCTGTTAACGCCCATTCCCGGCACTGTTTCAGGCGCGGCCGATTACGTCGGCGGTGCGGACAGCGTCTCGGCCTCCAATATCGCCAACACCGATCAGAAGCGAAACTACAACGGCCTCTATCTTCAAGACGATTTCCATGTCAGCTCAAAGCTAACGATTAATCTCGGGCTGCGTTGGGAATACTTCGGCCCGCTGATCGAACGCTACGGAGCGCAGTCCAACTTCCTTCCCTCGGGCTCCGCTGCACCCTCGGAGTTTTTGCTCACCAAGCGCCGCTGCAACACGCCGCTCTCTGCCGATTTCCTCGCCGCTGCGCAAGCGGACAATATCGGCATCGTCTGTTCCAGTGTCCCTGGCCTCAGTCACACGCAATGGACTAACTTTTCCCCTCGTGTTGGGTTCGCCTACCAGATCACACCCAAGCTTGTTGCTCGTGGCGGGTACGGGCTGTTCTACGGTGGTTTCGAAAACTCAACTATAGAAACTTACGTTGACTTCCCGTTCCAGTACAGTCTCAGTTACCCGAATCTCACGCCGAACGCGCCCATCGTCTATCCCAACGGAGCGCTTGGCACGCTCGAGACCGGGCTCTCGGCTATTCCTTTAACATCCGCAGCGGTGGAGCCGGCCGGAGTATCTTTTACCGGCGAGGACTATCACATGAAGACGCCCTACACGCAAGGCTACAACTTCACTTTGCAATATCAAATCACGCCAGGCGATACCGTGCAAGCTGGTTATGTAGGGAACACCGTTCGTCACCTCGGCATCTACATCAATCCAAACTCTCCGAGCCAGATCCTTCCTCCCGGCCTCAACACCTACAATTACTCCCCCTATCCGGACTTCCAAAACGGGTTTACGTATACCAGTTTTGCCGGTGATAGCTACTACAATTCGCTTCAGCTCAACTATGAGCGCCGTTTCAGCCACGGTCTCAGCATGCTGGCCAATTTCACCTGGTCGAAGTGTCGAACGGACGCGGTCGACGTCCTCAACAGCACGGCGATCAATGGCCGTGGCGCCCCGCTCCTACCTGGGTTTGGCGTTCAGGGAGACTATGGACTCTGCGACTTCGATATCCCGAAGGTGTTCCACTTCAGTGGTGTCTACGAACTTCCGGTAGGCCATGGAAGAACGTTCCTCAATGGCAGTAACGGCATTGTCGACGCATTCCTCGGCGGTTGGAGTACTAATTGGATCTTGACCCTACAGAACGGTCAGCCCGGCACAGTGCCCTGCGCCATCACAACTACTTCCGGCTTCGGCTGCTATGCCCTCCTCGTTCCAGGGCAGAGCGTTACTGCCGGGCCGCACAACGTGAACCAATGGCTCAATCCGGCAGCTTTCGCGAGTCCTCCCGTCGCTACCGCGGTCGGCCAGTCCGATTATTCACCGCTCGGGGGCGCCCCATCCCAGTTCTACGGCCCCGGATACCACCGGCTCGACTTCTCGCTTTTCAAAACCTTCCGAATTACGGAGCGAACGCGACTGGAATTCCGCTCGGAGTTCTTCAACCTGACCAACACCCCCAACTTCTCGCCTCCAGGCTTCGGCGGAAATGGTGTTACTGCAGCCCCGGGCTCGCTTGACTACACGTCCACTTCCTTCGGCAAAATCAATTCGACTCGGGACGGACAAAACGATCAACGCGAGATTCAGTTCGCGCTGAAGTTTTACTTCTGATCGGGCAAATCGATGCCGGCGAACGTTAGAGTTCGTGTGAGTTCATCGCGCGAAGATCCCATTACCCACGGCATGAGCTTCCCGTTCCTCAGCAAAGAGACCAGGACCAAGCATTGTGCCCAGGTAAAGAATGCCGCCTTGGCCGACTCGCTTCTTGGCGCAAACGGGCTGCCGTTCAAAAAATGCAATCGCTTCATCCCGTTTGCAGCACAACGGTGTAATCGCTTCGTACGTCCGTAGGCTCTGTTGAACCGGCCACGTATACGAAACGTAAGGACACCTGTTTGTATTCATCGACGGGACAGAAACTGGCGGCAGCACTTCGAGGCCGAACGAGTTTTTCAAAATGTTCGCTTGTGCTCGTGCCTCGGTGGGGGAAGAAAAACAAACGCCCGCTTCCAGAATCAACCACGATCCCGCTTGAGCTCGTCCCAAGAGTTCCCGGCAACGGGTCGGTGAGAGATCGCGAAGCCCGGGCAGGATGAGCACTGCAGGGCCGCCCCCGGCGCTACGTATACCGGCAATGCTTTGCGGATTGCTCAACAGCAATCGAAATCCACTTGCGGACTCCTGAGACAAACCGTGCGCTTCCTCTTGGATTTCTATGCCCGAAACAATCTCCTTCCTGACAGCAATCCCTGCCGCCATTGGCGCAACCACCAAAGTCGATAAGATTTCCCGCCGAGTCCGCACAACCTCACAGCCTTCCCGAGATCAACCGCGTCATCGCCGCAGACGTGTCATAAATTTGTTGGTCCGGAGCATAGGTATACCGCGATTCCATCTCCGCAATAAGCCAGCCGTCATAATTCACCTTGATCATCGCCTCGCGAATGGCCCGCCAGTTGTTATCCCCCAGGAAAATGTTTGTATACACACTCTGGTTACCGCACCGGCCGCGGTGCTTGAGGGCATCTTTGAGATGAATGCGCGTGATACGTGGCCCATGTATCTCGATCCACTGCTCCGCAAACCCCGTATCGTGAATGTTTCCGACGTCCAGGTGAATGCCTATATACGGATTGCTTACATCGTCCAGAAATGTCGCAAATTCACGCGGACTAAGAAGAAAACGCTGTTCCGAATTACAGTTCTCTACACCGATCTTCACCCGCGCCTTGCTTGCTGTCTCACCCAGTTTCTGCATGGAGCCAACAGTGCGCTTATAGACCTCGTTGTAAGGCGCGTCTTCGCTCACCAGGCCCGCCACAATCAAAATCGCATCGGTCTTGAGGATTTGCGCCGCTTCGAGCTGTCTCTCGATGTGACGGAAAGCCGCTTCCCTCTTAGCGGGATCGCGCGCAGATACGTTCTCCTCCCAGTCCAGTGAGTTTGCCACATTGGAAACCTGCAGGCCTGCATCTTGGATTTGCACCAGCAACTGCCGTATCTCGGCATCCGTCGTCTTCATCTGAAACCACGGTCGATCTCCCAGCCACAGTTCGACGCCTTCGTATCCGGCTTGCTTTAGCAGTTTCACGCCCTCAGCAAACCTCATTCCTTTTGGAAAAAAATTGTCACCGGTCGATTTCTTCATGGGATTTGGTTTTTGTTTCTCTACTCGGAGCTTAGCGGCTCCGAGTTGCTCGCCTTCTGACGCGAAGCTGGCTGACTATCCGCCGCGAGTTCGCAGATCATCCTCATAACCAAGTTAGGCTAAAGTATGACTGCCGACCAACGAGAAAAGGTTCAACACGCCATACAAGCGCTCATCGACGTAGAAGCGGCTTTGCATCACACCGAATCCATAGGCGAAAGCAAACAGCATTTAGAAGAAATACATAAGAAGCTCAGCGGAGCCCGATTGGCATTGGTAGATCTGAATGCCCCGGACTACAACTGAAGGCTTTCAAAGCTCCGCCAACCCGAGAATCTGATCGACGCTGCCGAGCGCAACGGGACGATCGCTCACCAGCGCTTCTCCGTGCCGCCTTCCAATCAGCGAACCAAAGAAACGGTCGCGCGATTCCAAACCGAAAAGATAATCCCCTAAACCGTGCGGCATCAGACCAAGCTGCTCCGCAGTCTTCGCGAACTGCGTCTCATGCAGTCGGAGTAGCTCCATCTTGCGTTCGTACACCTCCGAAATATCGACCACGAAAGATGGCCGAGCGAAATTATGCAGAAGGTAATAGAGGAACGTCGAAACCTTGTGTGGCGGATGGGGAACATCCAGCTTGCGCAGCGTGCAATACAAGGCTGCATTCCGCACCATCAGCCCTGCGGCTGCGTGATCCGGGTGGCGATCCTTCCAATAAGGCGCGAGCACAAGCCTTGGCTTATAACGCCTAATGACACCCGCTATCTGCTTTCTCGTTTCGGGCAAATCTACCAGCCCGCAATCCGGCATCGCCAGGCTTTCCCGTGCCCTGGCACCCGAAAACTCGGCAGCCCGCTCGGCTTCTATCTCACGTTCTGTCGTCGTCCCGCGTGAACCCATCTCGCCTTTCGTCAGATCCACGATGGCGAACGAAACCTTGCGTTGCTGCAGCAAAAGAGTGATGCCCCCCGCTCCCCACTCCACGTCGTCCGGGTGCGCGCCAAACAGCAGAACGTCGACGCACTTGCTCATGCTGCTTTTCGGGACTTCCTCACCCGTTTAGAAATCGCATCATCTCCGGGGCGTAGCGGTCGCCCTGCGTAGCGCCTTTCGGAATGGCTTCATCGATGGTTTCGAGCTCTTGCCGGGAAAGCGTCAGATCCACCGCCGCGGAGTTCTCCTCCAGGTACTTGCGGCGCTTCGTGCCGGGAATGGGAACGATATCTTCACCTTGAGCCAGCAACCACGCCAAGGCCAGCTGCGATGGCGTAACGCGCTTGCCTTCTGCGATTTGCTTGACCCGATCTGCCAACTTCGCATTCGCCTCGAGAGCTTCTTTCCGGAATCGTGGACTCGTCTGGCGCCAGTCGCCCTGTTCCAGATCATCCGGCTTCTGAATGTTGCCTGTGATTAAACCCCGGCCCAGCGGGCTATAGGCGACAAAGCCGATTCCCAACTCGCGTGTGGTCGGCAGAATCTCCGCCTCGGGCTCACGGCTAAAAAGCGAGTACTCCGTCTGCAGCGCTGTGATTGGGTGTACTGCGTGAGCTCTTCGGATTGTTTGAGGGTTAGCCTCCGACAACCCAATGTGGCGCACCTTGCCGGCCCTTACCAGATCGGCGAGAGCACCGACTGTCTCCTCAATCGGCGTCGCGGGGTCGACCCGGTGTTGGTAATACAGATCGATATGATCCGTCCGAAGCCGCTTCAGCGACGCATCGCAGCAGGACTTTACATACTCCGGTTTGCCGCTGACACCGCGCTTCGTTGGATCTCCGCCGCGCACGATACCGAACTTTGTGGCCAGAAAGATCCGCTGCCTCTTGCCTTCGAGAAACCGTCCCAGCAATTCTTCGTTCTTGAGCGGACCGTATACGTCGGCCGTATCCAGAAAATCGATGCCGAGTTCCAGCGCCCGATCAAGCGTTCCAAGCGATTCCGTCTCGTCCGTCTCGCCGTAGAACTCCGACATGCCCATACAACCTAAACCAATGGCCGACACCATCGGCCCGTTCCTGCCCAGTCTTCGTCGTTTCATAAGGTTCTCCTCTTAGAGGTTGCTAAAATCATCGCCGTGTCGGTAAATGCAACAACCTCGCCGGAAATTCAGAGCTCACTGAAGTCTCTCATCAGAGAGGTTCCAGACTTTCCAAAGCCTGGCGTCAACTTCTATGACATCACCACGCTCCTAAAGCATGGTCGCGGTTTTCGTAAGACCGTTGACACCCTGAGCGATCATTACCATGGGAAACCGGTCGATGTCGTGATTGGCATTGAAGCGCGCGGATACTTCTTCGCTCCTGCGATGGCTCTTGCCCTGGGAGCTGGCTTTGTTCCGGTCCGAAAGCCGAAGAAACTGCCCCACACTGTTCGAAGTATCGAATATGTCCTCGAATATGGCACGGATCAGCTGGAAATTCATGCCGATGCCATAGAACCCGGTCAAAATGTTTTGATCATCGACGATGTCCTCGCGACGGGTGGGACCGCCGCTGCCGTCGCCCGGTTAGTCCAGCAGGTTGGGGGAAAAGTCCTGGGACTTGGGTTTGTAATTGAGCTTACTTTTCTCAACGGTCGCCAAAAGCTGGATAACCTGGACGTCTTTTCTCTCCTGCAATATTAGTCGTGCAGGTTACTGTCCCGTCGCTGGCAAAGCTAAACCTCGATCTCCGAGTTCTTCATAAACGAACCGACGGCTTCCACGAGCTTCGAACCGTTTTTCAGACCATTAGTCTTCAGGACCGCCTTAGCATCGAGTTCGATTTTGCGAAACGAACCCAAATAGACCTAAGTAGTTCGATCAACATTGCGGACAATCTGGTAGTTCGTTCGGCAAAATTGGTTCTTGAGCATCTAAAACTCAAAGCTTGGGTTCGTTTTTCACTTTCCAAGCACATTCCGATGGGCGCGGGCCTCGGCGGTGGATCCAGCAACGCCGCCGCCGTCCTTCTGGCTCTGCCCGCGCTAGCGGGCAGAGCCATTCCGCAGCCCGAGCTAGTTCGTTTGGCAGAAACGCTGGGTAGCGACGTACCTTTCTTCCTCTATGGTGGCACCGTCTTCGGCCTGGGGCGGGGAACCGAGCTCTATCCGTTGCCTGACCAGCCTTCCCGCTCCGCCCTGGTGGTCTCAACTGGCGTCCATGTTTCGACATCTGATGCCTACCGTACTCTCGGGAGAGATGTGACGAGCGCGTTGACTTCGCAAGCAGACTCCCCTATCCTGAGAGAGTTTCAGACGATTGCCTGGACTTTGGCCGACCGTCGTCTGGACCAACTCCCACTGCGAAATGATTTTGAGAAAGCCGTTTTCGGGCAGCACCCGGAGCTTGCGCAAACCGCGCGAAAATTGCGGCGGCTCGGTGCGAAGCCAGCTCTGATGACGGGCAGCGGCTCCGCAGTATTCGGGATTTTCGCAGGTCCGCAGCAAGCTGCCGATGCAGCGCGGAGTTTTGGGGAAGGCACGGCTTTTCCGGTCCGGTTTATCTCTCGCCGGCAGTATTGGCGTCTTTGGCGCCGCGCGCTAGGGCCGGCAGCCGCCCACCTGCCGCTGGGCCAAGGAGATTTGATGATGTCCGCGCCCAAACCGGCCAGAGCCCTGTTCACCGACTTTAAAATTTTCAGCGGATCTGCCAATCGTCCTTTGACGGAGGAGATCTGCGACTCCTTGGGCTGCCCGGTGGGCTCGATCATGATCAAGCGTTTCGCCGACGGCGAGACCCACCTTCAGATTGGGGAAAACGTACGGGGGGCGGACGTTTTCGTCGTCCAGCCGACCTGCACGCCCGTAGACCACCACCTAATGGAACTGCTGCTCATCATCGACGCGCTAAAGCGGGCCAGTGCGGAGCGCATCACTCCAGTGTTACCCTATTATGGGTATGCAAGGCAGGACCGAAAGGACCGGCCCCGCATGCCGATTTCTGCGAAACTGGTAGCAAGTCTGCTTGAGAGAGCGGGCGCGAGCCGGGTGCTAGCACTTGATCTGCATGCTGCCCAGATCCAGGGTTTTTTCGATATTCCCGTAGATCACCTGTTTGCGGCGCCTGTGATGGTCGAATACTTCGAGAACCGTTTCGAGCGCGGCGACTTGATCATCGTCTCGCCAGACGCGGGCGGCGTAGAGCGGGCTCGAGCATTCGCCAAATATCTGAATGCGCCACTGGCCATCATCGATAAGCGGCGGACGGATGCGAATGTCGCGGAAGTGATGAACATCATCGGCGATGTTCGCGGGAAAAATTGTTTGATGGTCGACGATCTGGTGGATACAGCCGGAACGTTGGTGAAGGGTGTAGAGGCTCTGCTTGGACAGGGGGCCAGGAGTGTTTCGGCCTGTGCTACGCATGCCGTGTTATCGGGACCTGCGGTCGAACGGCTTAACGGCTCGAAGTTGGAGGAGTTAGTCGTCACGAACTCAATTCCCCATGCGGAGCAGAGCGAGAAATGTCCGAAGATCCGGACTCTTTCGGTCGGGCCTTTGTTGGCAAGAGCGATTCAATCGATCCACGAGGGTGGCTCAGTGAGTACGCTTTTTATTTGAGGTAAGTCAGCCCGGTCACCTGAAGTGAGCGGGTACTTTCGAATCGGACGCCGGAGCCCGAAGGCTGCCGTTCCGATGAAAAGGTGAGGGATGAGAAAAGATATTACAGTAACCGCCGAGTTGCGTGACTCGCGCGGGAAGAACGAAGCGCGCCGTCTGCGCGTGAAGGGCTCGATGCCGGCCGTGATTTATGGCGGCCCAGCCGGTCCAACGCCTGTTGCTGTCAGCCCGAAAGAGCTGACGAAAATTCTCAATAGCAAGACCGGACACAACACAATCTTCAATCTGGGCGTGGGAGGCGACACGACACCGGTTATGATTGTCGACTGGCAATACGATCCGATTAAGGATTCGCTGCTGCATGCCGATTTAAAGAGAATCGATCTCAGCAAACGCATCGTCGTCAAGGTTCCGGTGATTACTCAAGGCGATCCGAAGGGCGTCAAGCTGCAAGGCGGAATCCAGGAGGTTGTTACTCGTGAGATCGAAATCGAGTGTCTGCCCGATGAGATACCGGAGCAGTTCGTCGTGAATGTCTCGGAGCTAGCGATCGGGCAGAGCATTCGCGCGGCCGACATTCCCATGCCGGGCTCGATGAAGCTTCTATCCCTGTCCGATGCTGTGATCACACACGTCGTATCGCTGAGAGCGGAAGAAACAACAACTGCGGAAACAGGCGGAGCTGCACCCGCCGCGGGCGCCGAGCCCGAAGTCATCAAGAAGGGTAAGAAGGAAGACGAGGGGGCAGAAGCTCCGAAGAAGAAGTAGGACGCTTGGCGGTCTGTGGGGGACGAAACACCTTCCGGCGAGTCAGCCGGTCGCGCTTTTTGCGTTGCCGGTCTGGGCAATCCCGGCAGCCGATATGAAGCGACTCCCCACAACGTCGGCTTTCTGGTTGTCGATGAGCTTGCCCGGCGTTACCAGATCCGGATCTCGAAAATGGAAGGCTCGGCTTTGGTCGGAGGTGGCTTGGTCGGGGACCGGAGCGTAGTTCTGGTGAAGCCTCAGACCTTTATGAATCTGTCAGGTTCGGCAATCGGCCCCGTGCTGAAATACCGGAATCTAACGAACTGCGATTTGATCGCAGTGTATGACGAACTGGATCTACCCTGGACCGCGCTGCGGATTAAGAAGAACGGTTCGGCGGCTGGACACAACGGTGTGAAGTCGATAATCGCTGCGGTAAAGACCGATGTCTTTACAAGGGTTCGGGTCGGTATACATCCGGATCATCCAATCGACGCAGCGGAATATGTTCTTGCCCCCTGGGAGCGAGAATTGAGGAAGGACGTAGAGGAGGTAGTGTCGTATACCGCAGACGCTGTCGAATCGATCGTTGCCGAAGGCGTCGATAAGGCCATGGCGAAATTTAATCGCCGCGCCCGAGGCATACAAGAAGAGGAAGAATGAGAATTTACGAAGAGTTGTTCATCGTTCGACCGGACGCCACCGAGGAAGAAGTGGATCCGCTCATCGATCAATTGAAGAACGTGATCACCCATGCCGGCGGCTCACTCGAGAAGACTGAAAAATGGGGAACTCGAAAACTCGCCTACCGGGTTATGAAGCATAACGAAGGGCAGTACATCCTTCTGCAGTTCAATGCAAATCCGGAGACTGTAAAAGAGGTCGAACGGCGTTTACGGGTCTCCGACCTGGTTTTCAAGTTCCTGACCGTGCGCATCGACGAGAAGTTGAAGCGCATAGAGAAACGGAAGAAGGCCCGGGAGAAGCGAGCAGCCCGCAAACCGGCGCCGACGCCCATGCCGGCGGCTGTTGCATCGCCTTTATTTCCGCATGAAACTCCAGCGCCGATTCCTGGTGCTCCCGGTGCTCCGGGCAGTCCGAGCGCGGACAACGGACCCGGTGGTGAGACGCCGGTAACGGAGCAAGGAGGAAGCTAAAATGCCAGAACAACGAGGCGGCCGCCCTATAGCGGCATCACAACGTCCCACCGGTGGCGATAAAGCGATCGCAACAGGGAAGAAGCAGTATTTCCGGCGCAAGAAGGTTTGCCGGTTTTGTGTCGATAAAGTCGACGACATCAATTATAAGGACGCAAGAATGCTTTCGAGCTTCATCTCCGAGCGTGGAAAGATCACGCCGCGCCGGATCTCGGGAGTTTGCACCCCTCACCAGAAGCGGCTGAGCGAAGCAATCAAACAGGCACGGAACATCGCTATTCTGCCTTTTGCGTCGCGGGTCTGAGGAAAGGAGAGAATATGGAAGTTCTTCTCAGAGAAGATGTCGATCACGTAGGCGCACGCGGGGAGCTGGTCAAAGTTGCGGACGGGTTTGCGCGTAATTATCTTCTTCCCAAGCGTCTGGCGGTTGCAGCCACTTCAGCCAACAAAAAGATCATCGAGCAGGAACGCGAAGCGCATTTGCGCCGGGAAGCCAAGGTAAAAACGGACGCGGAGGGTCTAGCGCGGCTCATGGCAAATGTGACGGTTACATTGCGTCACCGGGTGGGCGAGAACAATCATCTCTTCGGGTCAGTGACCGCGAAAGATATTGCGGAGGCGTTGGAGGCACAAAACTTCCACATCGAGCGGCGCAAGATCCAATTGGATGAGCCGATTCGCACAGTCGGCGAGTATAAAGTGCCAATACGGCTTTATCGTGACGTCACAGTCGACATAAACGTCGCTGTGGAACCCGAGCAGTAAAGCTGTTGTTTCTCGATCCCGATCAACTTAAGACGGTCAGCCCAGCCGAGATCCTGGACGCGGCTTCCCGCGGCCACCTCGGCCTGGATCATCGTTTCCTGAGCGCTCTACTCGACCGCCCCGAGCAGGCGCTACCGGCGTTAACGGAATTTGCCAAACGCGACCGCAGCGATGACCCGGTCGATTTAGCACCCGAAATCATCGCGATTTTTCGTCTTTGGAACACGCCGGATGCGATACCCTTTCTGATTTCCTACATTCGGGAAGATCCGGAGAACGTTCCTGACGAAGCGGTCGAGGCTCTTGCTGCTATTGGTCCGCCAGCGCTGGAGCCGTTACTGAGACTCTACGGTGATCTGGACGAATCCGAATCCGGAGAGGTGGCATTTATCCTTGCAAACCTCCGCGTTCGGGACAAACGAATTCTCAAACTCCTGGCGGATCGTCTCGAATACGATCTCTCAGATACTTTTTTGCTTCTCGGAATCTACGGGGATCCGGCAGCGATACCGGCCTTAGAAATGGCTGCTCAGGAGTTGAGCCCTAGCGATACCCAGTTGAAGAAAGAGTTAGCGGACACGCTCGAGACGCTGAGAAATCCGCCTGGGGCAGAGACCGAAGGAAACGAACCCTTCGATATCTGGTCGCTTTATCCGGAGACGGATGACCTGCCGATGGATCTGCTCAACGAAGATGACAGGGTCGAGCTTTTGGACCATCCGCTCGAGTCGGTGCGCTCCGCTGCTGCACGCTCATTTTTCAACCAGGACCTGACACCGGAGGTGCGCAAGAAGGTTCTTCATCTGGCCCAACACGATTCTTCTCCCGTTGTTCGTGCACGAGGCTGGGAAGCTTTGATTAACTCCACCGAGCAACTTGAGGTTATCGAGGCGATGCTCGCCGCATTGCGAAACCCGCAACTTTCAGTCGAGGAGCGCGGCGGATTGTTGGTCGGCCTTGCACCGGAAACGGACCGGAACGAAGTCCGGAAAGCGATCAACGACCTCTACGCGCAACCCGAAGGTCGAGCGAAGGCGCTCGAGGCGATGTGGCGCTCGATGCATCCCAGTTTCCGCGACAACTTTTCCAAACACTTGGACGATTCAGATCTTGAAGTGAGGCGGGGGGCCATTTGGGGAATCGGGTACTACGGTCTCAAGGCGGAGATGGATCGGTTGCGCAAGCTTTTTGCAGATGAGGAACTGAGGTCAGACGCTCTGTTCGCCTATTCCCTCGTATTACCAAGCGATCTCTCTCGCGGGCGTATGAAAGGTTTGCTGACTCGCATTGAGAAGGATGCTAAGGGCCTTTCCGAGATGGAAGAGGAACTTGTTAAGGCTGCGCTCGATGAGCGGCTCATGCTGGCTGGAAAAGAGCCGGTATTTCGCGATGGGGAAGACTGAGGAGCACGTAAGTACCGGGATTGTGCTCAAGCCAAGTCTCTAATGATGCTCCCCAGCTTCATAAATTCTTCAAGACTCGACGGCTTTCGAAAGTAATGCGAGGCGCCGATCCGTGTGGCAGTTACGCGGTCCTCAGCAGAATTTGAAGAGGTGACGATGATCACAGGAATACTTGAGCAAAGCGGGTGCGCCCGTATCATCCGAAGCAGCTCATAACCTTCCACCTTGGGCAGATTTAAATCCAGCAATGCGATATCGGGGCATCGCGAATCGGTCTTGAGCTGGATACTTTTTAGAAACGAGGCGGTTTCCGCTCCGTCCTCGAACGCGCAAAGGGAGTATCTCAGGCCATGTTCGTTCAGCGCTTCCTGGATGAGAACGACGTCTGCGGGATTGTCTTCGGCAACCAGAATTCTTAACTCTCTCTCCATGATCAGCCCGGTATCGCAAAGTAGAAAGTAGAGCCGACTGCCAGCTCGCTTTCGGCCCAAATGCGGCCGCCGTGCCGTTCGACGATGCGCTTGCAAATAGCCAGCCCGAGCCCAGTACCCGGGTAATCACTCCGATGCAAGCGTTTGAATAAACCAAAGATACGGTCCGCATACTGTTGCTCAAAGCCGATTCCGTGATCGCGTACAGATATGATCCATTCCGATCCGCATCGACGCACTCCAACATGCACGCGAACGGGCTCAGAGCCACTCCTATATTTCAGAGCGTTGGAAAGCAGATTCTGAAATACCTGGGTCAGCTGTTCCTCGTTACCAGAAACAGTGGGCAGCTCTTCACATGTAATGATTGCGCTGCTTTCCCGAACAGCTGCATCCAAGAGCCAAAGCGCCTGCCGAAAGCTATTCTTGAGATCCGCACATTTCAGCTCTTCCCCACGGTAATGAACCGCGCGCGAATAGCAGAGAACGTTTTGGATGAGTGTTTCCATTCGCTGCACACCCTGGTTGATAAATCCCGCGTATTGGGCGACAGAGGGGTCTGCGAGGTGGCCAAAACGCTTGAGCAGCAATTGCGTGTACGTATTGACCATGCGAAGCGGTTCTTGCAAATCGTGGCTCGCCATGAATGCAAACTGTTGCAAATCCTCATTCGACCTCCGCAGATCCTCGTTCAAATGGGCCAACGCTTGATTTGCTTCGACCAGGTCGCGTTCGGCTCGACGAAGGCGCAGTAGTGCACGGATGGTTGCTATAAGTACGTCAGGATCGGTCGGCTCCGTCAGATATGCATCAGCACCGTTATTGAGTGCGGATATTGCATTCGGAGTGGCAGTAGCAGAGGCAGAGATCTGCAAAACGATGACCGAGGCACTCTCCGGCCGCGCTTTGATCTTGCGGCATACATCCTTACCGTTGAGGTCAGGAAGGTGTACGTCGAGGGTGACAAGATCGGGATTGTGAGCGGCGATGAGCTCGAACGCCTCTCTGGCCGTTCCGGCTTCGTAAACCTGAAATCCTGCTCGCGCCAGGATCCGGGTTCTTGCGTAGCGAGCTACTTCGCTGTCGTCTACGTTGATGATCGTGTTGTGCGTTTCCTGGAAGTCCATCTACGGTTCTGCTTTTGAAAACTCTGGCTCCCCGGCAAAAAGGCTGGGCTCGCCCATTGCATTTCTGATCGCAAGGAACGCTTCTTTTCGGCCGTCAGGGCTTTTAGGTAATAACGCCAGAATGCGGTTTGATAAAGAGGAGTGGTCTGCCGCGCTGAGCGTCTTAGAACTGTGGATCACCACCGGGATCTCGCGCGTTTGCGGGTGTGACTTAAGCTCGTCGAGAACTTCCAATCCACTGCGGCCAGGCATAGATAAGTCGAGCACAATCAGGTCAGGACGTTCAAACCGCGCCCGCTCTGAACCCTCAATGCCGTTTTCGGCCTCGATGACTCGATATCGACTGCCCGAAAAAAGCTGACTTACGACATACCTGGAGGCTTCATCATCATCAATCAGCAGAATGGATCCAGCGTTGGCTTCACTTTGCCGAGATATGTCCTGCCGTCCGGTGTCTTGGAAACCAGCTTGTCGAGATGGGTCGAGCGGAAGCGTCAACGTAAAAGTAGAGCCCAAGCCGAAGCTGCTGGTAACGTCGAGTCTGCCATTCAAAAGCGCAGCCAACTTGCGCGAAAGCGAGAGCCCTAAGCCTGTTCCTTTGACGCCTCGCTGCACGGAGTTATCGACCTGCTCGAACTCTCCGAAGATACGCTCCAAATCTTCCGGTGCAATTCCAATGCCAGTATCCTTCACGAGAAAGGCCACAGCGGCGCCGTCGCTGGTGTATTGTGCAGATACGGTTACGTAACCAAACTGCGTAAATTTCAAAGCATTGGAAATCAGATTTCTAAGAATCTGACTGACTTTGCTTTCGTCGCTGTCGATCCAAGGGGACTTTTCTGGTTCTTCAAAGACGAGCCTAACGGCTTCATTAACGGCCAGGGGACGCATTAGCGCTCGTACGCCGCCCAGCAGTTGAGCCACATCGATGCGAGTAATACGGAGATCCGTTTTTCCGGATTCCACTTTCGCCAGGTCCAAAAGATCGTTAACCATCTCGGTGAGCTCGCTCGAGGCTTTGCGAATGTAGTTGACCTGTCTTTCTTGTTCGGCAGTTAGCGGACCATCCGTGTGCTCCAGCAGCAGGCGGGTCAGAGCCTGGATGGCATTTAGAGGAGTGCGAAACTCGTGGCTGACATGCCATAGAAAGCGTGATTTCATCTCATCGGCGCGCCGCAGAGCTGCTGCCTTCTCATCCAGCTCTGCGTAGAGAGCCACCACGCCCCGGTTCGTTTCTTCAAGCTCTAAATTGAGATTGGAAAGTTCGTGTTCCCGTGTCTCCAATTCCACTTCCCGTACGCGGAGCGTTTCCAGCGTATGTAACAGGTCGCGGTTTTGGCGTTGGAGCTCGTCTAAAGCATCGGATGTTCTCCGCTTTGCGATTTCATTGCAGAAGACACCAAGGTCCGAGTGCGTGAAGACTGGGATACCGGACGGAATGCGCTTACCAAAGCGAACGGTTGTCCTTTGTCCGGATTCGGATTCAATTTCGAAGTGATCCATGAGCCGCCGGGTACCAGTGATGCCGATACCCATACCGGTCTGTGACTCATATTGACCATTGAGTACGGCTCCAAGGTTTGAGATGCCTGGCCCTCTGTCATCGAGAGACATCCAAAAGACTTGAGGACGCGAGCTGAGGTCAAGCGAAAACTCAAGTGTGCCTCCTCCCCCATACTGATGAACGTTGCGAGCGATTTCGGAGACCGAAGTGGCTATTCGAACTTGATCCAAACCGGAAAATCCGAGCAGGCCGGCCAACTCTCGAGCCCGCTGGCGGGCGTTAACAATGTCCTGTTCTCCGGCGATTTTCATCCCCAAGAGGGCGACCGGCCGGTATTCACGTTCCTGTGAATTCATTCGAGCCTCCTACGCTTTGCGACTATCACGCAAACGTCGTCGCGTCCTCGCGTGTTATCCCTATAGAGCACAGCCGCTATCAAGGCCGGATCATGGCTTAACAATCCAGCGTAACGATCCAGGCTCCAACCTGAAGTCAACCCATCCGAGTGCATGACCACAATGGCAGAAGTTGGCAAAGGATAAGTGAATTCCTGAAAGCGGCGAGCTTCGTGGCCAGCCGTTCCCACGTGGGAAACCATATGCGATGTCGATTCTGGACCGATCACTCTGCCGGCGACGTTTCCGATGCCTCCGAAGTGGCATTGAGCGTTTTCGTAATCCAGCTGAGCCACCGAGACCGCGGCGCCCCGCGTTCCCTTCAGAGCGGCGTGGATTCGTTTGAGGATCGCACAGGGCGCAGTGTCAACGGTTTTTCTGAACGCAGCGACAGCGCCGCCAGATGCGTCAGCCGCGAGCGCACCGTGACCCAGTCCATCTGCTAGAAGCAAGAGTGTGCTGTGTTCCGTGTATTTGACGGCCCAAGTGTCACCGGAGACGGGTTCGTTCGCGACTGGCCGTGACACGACGCCTAAAACGATCGGAGGTAATGAACAAGCGTTATCCGAGCGCTCATGCAAACGTGAGATAAACACACTCCCTCGCCCAAGTTCTGAGTAGGCGTCGAAAGCGGTCGAGAGCCGCGTTACTGCTCCTAAGCCTGTTCCGGCGGTCCCGGCGCTGGAATATCCATCAGCAAGGCAACAGCGAAGATCGCTGACACCAGGCCCCCGATCGATAGAGAGAATTTCTACACCCCTTTGCTCACGATCCGAAAGCGGCGAGAGATGAAGCTCACCCTGTACCGCGTGCTTCAGGAGATTTGTCGAAAGTTCAGTAGCTATGATGGCAACGTTCGATACGGCATTCTCATCGAGACCTTGACCCTGAGCAAGCGCTATTGCGTTGCGACGTACTTCCGAAACGCGGCTTAACTCAGCGATTTGAAAAATTTTGCTCGCCAATTCTTCAACCTTTCCATCGAACGATGGTGACGCGAGTGCCAATTCCAGGTTGCGATTCGATCGAGAAGTCACTCGATAGCCGCTTTGCTCCGCTTAGGCCGAGCCCTAGTCCTGAGCCGGTAGTGAACCCGTCCTGCATGGCTTTGGCTATGTCCGGGATGCCGGGCCCGGAATCCATAAAGCTCAGTCTCAATCCCCGACGTCCGTGGTCTTCAAGAGATTCGAGCAAAGCGTGACCTCCGCCTCCGTGAACGACGGTATTCCGAGCCAGTTCGCTGGCAGCGGTAACGATCTTCGTCTGATCAATCAGGCTAAAACTAAGCTCGAGTGCCAAGGAGCGCACTTGCTGGCGCACGAGAACGACGTCCTCTTGCTGGCGCAGTGGCACTTCAAGCCTCTTCTCGATCAGCATGGCCGGTTTCCTCTATGTCTCGACAGGAGAGCCGGAGTAGTTCCATTCCTCGATCAATGTTCAGAGCCGTACGGATTCCCGACAGCGAGAGTCCCAGTTCGACCAACGTGATCGCCACCGCCGGCTGCATGCCCACAACCACTGTTTCCGCATCGAGAACACGCGATATCCCGGCGATTGTCCCCAGCGTGCGACCGATGAAAGAATCGACGACATCGAGTGCCGAGATGTCGATGAGAACGCCTCGCGCTTTCTGGTTGACGATGCTATCTGCTAAATCATCTTGCAGCGATAGAGCTAGCTGATCGTGCATGTCGATCTGAATACTCACTAGAAGAAACTTCTCCAAGTTGAGTATTGGAATGCGTTCCATTGGTCGAAGCCTAAGCCTGTAACACCGCGAAGTTCTTCTTTTTCAGCGCGAGTTTAAATGCGCCGGCCAGAGTGGCCTTAGTTTGGACGTTTCCCAGGTCCACGCCTAGATGGATGATCGTCTGGGCGATCTGGGGACGGATGCCACTGATGATGCAATCCGCGCCCATGAGGCGGGCTGCCGCCACGGTTTTTAGAAGATGCTGGGCTACGAGGGTGTCGACCGTCGGTACGCCAGTAATATCGATGATGGCCAGATCGCTATTAGAAGCAACAATCGCCTCGAGCAGGTTTTGCATGACAACTTGTGTTCGTTGACTGTCGAGCGTGCCGATCAGAGGCAGCGCTAATATGCCTTGCCAGAGTTCCACAACCGGGGTAGAGAGTTCCAGCATCTCTTGCTGCTGACGGCCGATGACGTCTTCGCGACTTTTCTGGTGAAGCTCCGTAGTGTAGAGTCCCAACTGATCGAGTAACTCAGTTGCCTCGAATACGCCCTTGATAAGAGACGCGGTATCATTCGCGAACTCGGCCTGAAGGCGAGTAAACAAGGCCCGCTTGAAAGAGAAAACAAAGTTAGCGGTGTCGGAAGGAGAAAATCCCTCTGCCGCGCGGTGACGCGACAGCTCGTCCAGCAGATCGCGCAACCTCGTCCACTTGGCGGAGTTTATGTCCAAGGCGCCGTTGTGTGCCAGAGCTTCACTGAGAGCGGCAAGAAATTCCTGTGAGTTGGCACGGGTCTGTGAGTCGGAGAGCCGGACGCGTCCGGGTTTGGCGATTTGCGCTTGTAGACTAAGCCAATCGCTCAGAAGCTCCGTTTGGAATCGGTCAATGAGATCCCGTAAAATGCTAGGCGTAAATTACCTCCACTAATCCAGCAGCAAGTTGCGACGAAGAGTCTTAGCAGCATCGCATGCTGAAAAGGAAGGAATGTGCGCTAGCCGTCAGTTCCTGAAATCATTGTACAGAAGAAGGAGCTGAAACAAACTTCCTACGCAGAGAAGCCTTTGTCTGTAAAAGGATCGGTCTTTAGCTTTGTTTGCGGCTGCCCGGGGTTGATGTTTTCAATCGGCTTCTTTGCTTGGTCACGGCGTGGGTTAGTTTCGCGTTATTTATCTAGAGACTGGGGCGTCTTTATTTAACGCCTCTTTTCAAAGACGTGATCACGACGGGCCTCAAAGCCGAATAAAGCGCGGTACCGTCCGCTCCGACAACAGGCGTTGTCGAAAAAGCTGGTGCAACTCTTGTCGCTTCAAAGTTTATATTGCGTTCCCATAAGAAGAGTGTAATGATACGTATGGGATACCAATATAGCTACAGAAAACAAGACGGATGTATGGCAGGGCACGCTGGCCTTGATGGTTCTAAAAACGCTCGAGACTATGGGACCGCTGCACGGATATGGAATCGCACGGCGAATTGAGCAGACCAGCGGCAATCTGCTGTCGTTGAACTACGGCACGCTGTATCCGGCGCTGCTGAAGCTGGAGCAGGAGGGCTCGGTCGCTTCGGAGTGGGGCTTGTCGGAGAACAACCGGAAAGCCAAATTCTATAAGCTGACGCGCACCGGGCGGAAACAACTGGAGCGGGAAGCGCGGGACTGGGCTCAGGCGACAACCATTCTCCAGCGATTCCTAACGCCCGAGAAGGACCCGGCATGAAGATTCTGCGTGCCTGGATGATAAGGCTGACGGGGCTCTTCGGCAAGAAGCGCCGGGAGAGCGAGATGGCCGATGAGATCGAGAGCAATCTCGCCATGCATATCGCCGATAACCAGCGGGCGGGCATGACGGCAGAGCAGGCCCGGCGCGCGGCCTTGATGAGCCTTGGCGGAATGGAGTCGGTAAAAGAAGCGTATCGCGACCGAAGCACGGCGCCTTTTCTCGAACACTTATTGCTGGACATTCGGTTCACGTTCCGGCAATTACAGAAGAGTCCCGGGTTTGCGGTTACGGCTGTGCTTGTGCTAGCGCTCGGGATGTCCGCGAGCATCGCGATCTTCGCATTTGTGGAAGCGGCACTGATCAAACCGCTTCCTTATCCGAATCCGGCGAGTCTGGTGTACGTAACTGAAAGCACTCCACAGTTTCCGCGAGGTAATCTCTCCTATCCCGATTACCAGGACTGGAAACAAATGAACACATCCCTGCATTCGCTGGACGTGTTTGGGAGCAGTGGATTTCTGTTGAGCACGGCAAGTGGCGCCGAACCAACGCGCGCCGGGAACGTAAGCAGCGGGTTTTTTCATACGCTGGGCATAAATCCGCTGTTCGGCAGAAGCTTTTCCAAAAGCGAAGAAGCAGCGGGCGGCCCGCATGCCGTTATGCTGAGTTACCAGACGTGGCACCGGCGGTTCAGCGGGCGAAAAGATGTAGTAGGCAAGGCCGTGACGTTAAGCGGAGAAGCATACACCATCATTGGAGTTCTTCCGGAGAGTTTTCGATTTGCTCCGCTCGGTGCGGCTGACTTCTGGACCACGGTCGATCGATCGAATGAATGTGTGAAAAGACGGAGCTGCCACAACCTGTACGGAGTAGCGAGGCTCAAAAAGGGTGTTTCGGTTGACAGCGCGTTGGCCAATCTGAAGACGGTCGCGGCGCGATTGGAACAACAGTATCCCGATTCGAATCGCGGCCAGAGCGCCAATGTGATCCCACTCTCGGAGGCGATCGCCGGTGACTTTCGTCCGATCCTGATGGTGCTGATGTCCGGCGCCGCGCTGTTGCTTTTGATTGCTTGCGTGAACGTAACCAGTTTGCTATTGGTCCGCTCGGAGGGACGCAAGCGCGAGATGGCTATGCGCCGAGCTTTGGGGGCATCCGCTTTCAGGCTGGTCGGTCAGTTTGTGACGGAGGCACTCGTGCTGGTTCTGGCTGCGGGCGCGCTGAGTCTACTAGCAGCGAAGTGGGTCATGCATGCGCTGAAAGCATTGATCCCGGCGGACGCGTTGCCAAGCATGCCATTTCTGCTGGATCTAGGGTTAGATTCGCACGTGCTCGCGTATGCAGCCATGTTGTCGTTGCTGGTTCTGGTGCTGCTTTCGATCACGCCTGCAATGCATTTTTCCTTCTCTAAGCTGCGGGACAGCCTGGCGCAAGGAAGCCGCGGCTCGGCGGGAAACGCCTGGCGAAGGCTTGGTTCGAGATTGGTAGTGGTTGAGCTCGCAACCGCGATGGTGCTGCTGGTCGGGGCGGGACTCTTCGGTAAGAGTTTGCAAAGGCTCTTGCACGTGGAGCTGGGGCTTCGGGCGGATCATCTAGCCACGATCGAGGTAACGGCACCGGAAACACGTTACCGAAAAGAGGAACAGAGCATCGCGCTAGGGCGGGCGGTCATTCGCAACATTGGAAGTCTCCCGGGGGTTAAGTCGGCGGCGATCACGACCGTGCTGCCAGTCAGCTACAACGGAAACACGGACTGGATCCGCTTTGTGGGAAAGCCGTACGACGGGAAACACATTGAAGTAAATGAGCGGGACGTGAGCTCGAATTTTTTTACGACGATCGGTGCGAAACTCTTGCGTGGCCGATACTTCACGGACTCGGAAGACCTATCGAAACCGAAGGTGGTGATCATCAATCAGACTCTGGCAAAGAAATATTTCCCGAGGGAGGATCCAATCGGCAAGCAGATTGGCGACACGACCTTGACGCCGAAATCGATCAAAACGATTATTGGCGTGATCGAAGACATCAAGGATGGCGCTCTCGATTCCGAAATCTGGCCCGCGGAGTATCATCCATTCAACCAGGACCCCACTACTGGTTTCATGATAGTTGCGCGCACTTCGCAGAAACCGGAAGCAATCCTAGCAGAGCTGCGCCCCGCAATCCAGCAGCTTTACTCCGATGTGGGAGCGCGCGGGGAAGCAACGCTGGAGAGCCTGATCAATAATTCGATGACTGCGTATCTGCATCGCTCGTCGGCATGGCTGGTAGGAAGCTTCGCTTTGACAGCGCTGCTACTGGGAGTGGTTGGACTCTACGGAGTGATCGCGTATTCTGTGAGCCAGAGGACCCGGGAAATTGGAGTCCGCATGGCGCTTGGCGCCGAGAACGGTTCGGTCTACCGCCTGATTTTGAAGGAAGCGGGATGGCTCGCGGGATTGGGGATCGGGCTGGGTGCGCTCGGCTCGGTGGCAGCGGCGACTCTCGCCCGCAAGCTCCTCTTCGGAGTGAGTTCCTGGGACGTGCAGACATTAGCGACCGTGTCGGTAATGCTTGCGGCCGCAGCAATTTTAGCGAGCTTCGTCCCGGCGCGGCGGGCCGTATCGGTTAACCCGGTAGAGGCGCTGCGCACGGAGTAACGGGTAAGCCGCCTTCCGCTCACACCGGGGCGTTTTCAAATTTGTTAAGAGCGCTCGTCTTCCGACTATAGCTGAAATACACAACCAAACCGATACCCATCCAGAGCAGGAACGCGACCCATGTAATGAGACCGAGACCTGCCATCAAAGCGAGATTGATGAGTATCCCCAATATTGGCACCAGCGGGACGAGCGGGGTTCGGAACGGCCGCGGTAAATCCGGTTCGGTCTTGCGCATAATGATGATTCCCCAGCAGGCAACCACGAAGGCAAAAAGAGTTCCGATACTGGTTAAATTTCCCAGGCGATCGATGGGCGTGAAAGCTGCACCAAGCGACACGAAGACCATCAATAACAGATTCGATTTCCAGGGCGTGCGGAATTTAGGATGAACTTCGGAGAACAGCTTTGGAAGGAGGCCGTCGTTCGACATCGAGTAAAACACGCGCGATTGGCCGAGAAGCATGACGAGCATCACGGAGGTGAGACCGCACAGTGAGCCCAGCTTCATCAGAAATCCGACCCATTGCACGCTCTTCATCCGATCAACAGCTACCGCGAGCGGAGCCGCGACGTCAAGCTCCTTGTAGTTAACCACTCCGGTTAGAACAAGCGAGTACAAGATGTAAAGCACAGTGCAAACCACCAGGGATCCGATAATGCCGATCGGCATATCGCGCTTCGGATCTTTGGCCTCCTGGGCAGCCGTTGAAACGGCATCGAAGCCGATGTAAGCGAAAAAGATCTGGCCTGCACCGGCAAGTACGCCCGACCAACCGAACGCTCCGAAGTGCCCTGTATTGGGAGGCAGAAACGGATGATAATTCTTGTAGTTAATGAAGAAGTAGCCAATCCCGATGAAGAAGATCACGACAGCGACTTTCAACACAACGATGAAGTCGTTGAACTTCGCCGATTCGCTGATACCGCGAATCAAGATGCCCGTAATCAGACAAATGATAATGACCGCCAGCAGATTGAGGGTACCCGCTTCTTTTGAGAAAGGGGATCCTACAATGGCGCGCGGAAGATGGATATTGAATGAGAGCAGGATGGAATCGAAAGTGGCTGCCCAACTGACCGCTACGGTGGCAGCTCCGACTGCATACTCGAGTACCAAAGCCCAACCAATAATCCAGGCCACGAGTTCGCCGAGAGTGGCATATGAATACGTATAGGCGCTGCCCGCAATCGGGATCATGGTCGAAAACTCGCTGTAGCAGATACCGGCGAAGGCACATCCTACCGCAGCAAGAATAAACGAATAAACCATGGCCGGACCGGCATGAGTCGCAGCAGCCACTCCGGTTAGAGTGAAGATTCCGGCGCCAATGATTGCGCCAATGCCTAGGGCCACCAAGCTGCTTGCAGTTAGCGTTCGTTTGAGATCGCTACTGCTGGCCTGATCGAGCAGTGTGCTGAGAGGCTTCTTCCTCGTGAGGTCCATGGATATCCCGTTAGCCTAACATAGGGAACTGTTTTTCTCACTTAGTAAAGCAACTTTGTACGTCTCGTAACCAGCTTGAAAAAATCGTTAGCAGTGGCGCCGATTACCAGCAAGGAAAGCCAGGCCATCGTAGTCAGGAAGCGGGGAGTAGGTCTTGTAACAGTTACAATAGCGCCCTCGAGAAAGGCGAAGAGAAAGACAGCGCAAAGCCAGTGGCACGGGCTGCTCATGTGGCGATAAAAGATCAGGTGGGCCAGGAACAGGAAAGGCAAACACAGGAGAAAGCAATCCCAAACGAATGAGTTTTCCTGCCACCATTTTGTGAAAGACTGAGGAGGTAAGGTTCCGAAATCTTCGCCAAAGTCCCGCTTATATTCGGCCACGAGCGACGGTTCCAACTGGCGGTCCGAGCCGTTGTCGATCAGTAAGGTGCTGGTCAGATATGATTTCTCGAAATACTCGGCGAACGTGGCAGCGCCGATCTCCACAACCGCAAGCGGATGATGTTTGATGGCGCGCAATGCCGTTTCTCGGGCTACCTCATCCGCTTTGTACTCGTCTCCTTTGTATTCTGCGACTATTTCGCTGCACAAGCCTCCTTCGAGCCACCGCTGCTCGTCGCGAGCCTTCAGATCATGGAGAGGAACACGCAAGCGTCCAAATACCGCGGCTCTCTGTGAAGGGACCGGGTAATCGGCGGGAGTTACGATCGGCGCGAAGTCGCTGAGTAGAAATAATCCGTCCCGGTAAAAATAGGCGGGGTGGTTGTGCATAGGCGGCGCAATCAGGTAACCATACAGATGCCGGTAACCGAGCAAGAGGGACTGGCTCAGGGCCAGGCTGAAGAGAACGGGTAGAATAACGCGTCGAGCTGTCATCTTCCATTCGGGCCGTCTCCAGCGCGCCCTCAGGATGGGCAGGCATACCGAAGCAAATAGCACCGCGGGCAGGAAGCTGATTCGAATGCTGATCAGCAAGACGCCGATCACTTGAACTGATCCGAGCCAAAAAAGACGTGCTCCGGCGAGGTACTCGAAGCAGCTCAGGACGAAAAGCGCAAACAGAAAGGTCGCGACTGCCTCCGTGAGCACGTAGCGCTCGGAGAGGAGCTGAAGCGGCTCGATCGCGCAAAGCAAACTGCAGACCGCCGCAAGAGCAAGACCCGCCTGAAAGTACCGGACCAGGCAGATCGCGACAATCCAACAGGAGCAGGCGGAGAGCGCGGTCTGAATCCAGACCATGCTGTGCAAAGAGTGTGGCCACACAGCAATCGCTCTCAGCAGGAAGCCATACGTAAAACTTCGTTCGCCGGGGATCGATCCGGTTAACGCCGTGTTGAGGTAAGCTCCGGAATCTCCCATAAACAATCCTGGAGTCGGATCGATCAATAAGAAGGTTGCTTTGGCTGCCGCCAGCCAAAGGAGCAAAAAAAGGAGCCGTTTTATCGGAAGATCGGCAGAGGGGAAGTTCTCGGCTGGCCGCAACGGAGTGGTTCAACGCTAGTATCTTATACTCCGGTTTGATCACCTCGATCTTCTTCCCCGTTTTCAGCCTGACTTGTTTGTTAATTCTGGCGAGCACGGGTGTCGTGCCGGCAACTGAGCCGGCGCACAACGGTTCAAAAGACGGGTTGACTCCGCAAACGCGAGCTATGCTTTCCGTTATCAAGCCACAAGAGCTCAAAGGCGACCTGTCCTTTTTGGCTTCGGATACTTTGCAGGGCCGATTTACGCCTTCGCCCGGATTGGATGTTGCGGCCGAATTCATTGCTTCAAAGTTCAGAGCAGCAGGATTAGAACCGGGGGGAGATCAAGACTTTTTCCAGCTTGCGCGGATGATAGATCGTCACATGCCGCGGCCGAGAACAGGTATGACTGTTGGAGGCGGCCGTGAACCCGTCAATATCGAAGCCGATTCGTTCGTCTTCTACGACGTTAGCCAGGCAGCCGAGGTAAAGAGTGCGCCGGTTGTTGTCTTTCCTTCCAGAGATACAGCCGTTTTGGGAAAAACCGACATCACAGGAAAGGCGGTGCTCGTCAGAGACATCGATTTCAAGAAGCTGTCGCAGGAAAAGGCAAGGGCGGAATACGTCCGCATGCTTACATTCGATCGTGAAGTTGCCAAGTCGGGTGCGGCGGTGGAGATCGTCGTTTCGGCAACCAGGCCGCGCGCCGGCGACTCCCGGCTGCTATCTATTGAAGACGCGGCGAGACACACTGTACCGCTAATCCTGGCTGAAAGCACCGAACTTGCGAAGCTGGTGCAAGAGCCGGATGGAACCGCCGAGCAGCAAAGTGTCACACTCGACATACCAGCGCCCGAGGACAGGAACGTCACGTTGAAAAACGTGATCGGGATAATTCGCGGTTCCGATACCCAGTTGAAGAGCACGTGCGTTCTTCTGACGGCGCACTACGATCACATCGGAACGACCGAAACGGCAGCCAATAGCGGAGTTCCGCCCAAACCGTCCGAGGCCGCTGACCACATCTACAACGGGGCGAACGATGATGGAAGCGGAACCGTTTCGGTAATCGAGATCGCGAAGGCAATGGCAACGTTAAGTCCTCATCCCAAACGTTCGGTCGTGTTCATGACCTTCTTTGGGGAGGAGCGCGGGGAATTAGGGTCGAAATACTATGGAGCGCACCCGGTCTTTCCAATCGCAAAGAGCGTCGCCGACGTAAATCTAGAACAGGTAGGACGAACCGACTCCACGGCAGGTAGACAGATTAATACCGCGAGCCTGACAGGCTACGATTACTCGGATGTGACGAAGTATCTGGAGGCTGCCGGACGCCTGACTGGAGTGAAGGTGTATGAAGACAAGGAAGCGAGTGACGCTTATTTCACACGCAGCGACAATGCCGCGCTCGCTCTGCAGGGTGTGCCCGCGCACAGCCTGACGGTTGCTTTCGATTATCCGGATTATCATAGCGTCGGTGACCATTGGCAGAAGATCGATTACGACAATATGGCGCGGGTAGATCGAATGATTGCGCTGGGGCTTCTGTCGATTGCAAATGATCCGAAAGCGCCGCGGTGGAATGCGGAGAATTCGAAGACGCAGTTGTTCCGTGACGCTCAAACCAAGTCGCGGACACAATAGTTTGACGGAACATACGCTAACTCCTGTTCGTATGAAAAATCAGCGAATATGTTGACTTTTCTCCTCTGGTGTCTTCTGTTTATCTTCTCCTGGCCGCTGGCGCTGGCCGCCTTATTTTTGTATCCGATAGTCTGGCTGTTACTTCTGCCATTTCGAGTAGTCGGGATCGCGGTCCATGGAGCGCTTGCTCTGGTCGGAGCTGTTATTTTTCTTCCAGTTCGTCTCCTGCGCGCCGTTTAGAGTGAAATTCAAGTGGTGCGCCGGCTGACCGCAGCACAGTTACACTATCTGCATATGCCACTGCCGCCCAGCGACGAGTTCTATCGAGTCGAGAAGTTGCCGCCATACGTCTTCGCAGTTATCAATGAGATGCGCGATCGGATGAGAGCGAGCGGCGTTGACGTGATTGACATGGGGATGGGTAATCCGGACGGCGCTACGCCGGACGCGGTTGTACAGAAGCTGATCGAAGTCGCGCCCGATCCGCTCAACCACCGCTATTCCGTGTCTCGCGGTATCCCGGCTCTGCGCCGGGCCATTGCCGATCGTTATCGCCAGCAGTACGGAGTCTCACTAGATCCCGATAGCGAAACCATTGTGACTATGGGCGCTAAGGACGCGCTCGCGCACTTACTTTACGCGATGATCCGGCCGGGCGATGCGGTCATTTCGGCGAATCCTGCGTACCCGCTCCATCAATACGGAGTGGTGTTGGCCGAAGGCGAGGCCCAGATGTTGCCTCTGCGGGACGGCCCGACGTTTCTTGCTTCTTTGAAAGAACATTTCCGCACGGTAACAAACAAGCCGAAAGTCATTCTTATCTCGTTTCCGCACAACCCGACTACCGTCTGTGTCGACTTGGACTTCATGCGTGAGGTGGTCGAGCTAGCGCGAGAATACGGCGCCTACATCATTCATGACTTTGCATACGCAGAGCTTGGGTTCGACGGTTACCGACCCCCCAGCATTTTGCAAGTCGAAGGCGCGAAAGATTACGCGGTCGAGATCTACTCAATGACGAAGAGCTTCAACATGGCCGGATGGCGAGTCGGCTTCTGCCTCGGCAATCGCAAGCTGGTGGCCGCACTCACCCGCATTAAGAGCTATCTCGACTACGGTATGTTCCAGCCAATTCAGATCGCCTCGGTAACGGCGCTGCTCGAGTGCCAAGACGCGCCGGGTCAGATTCGCGATCTCTATGAATCGCGGCGCGATGCCCTGGTCGAAGGTCTCCACAATGCAGGATGGCCGGTCGATCCGCCCAAAGCTACCATGTTTCTCTGGGCGCAAATCCCGGGACCATTTCAAAGTATGGGTTCGCTTGAGTTTACGAAGTTCCTGATGAAGGAGGCGCGAGTTGCCGTCTCGCCTGGAATGGGTTTCGGACCGATGGGCGAAGGCTTTGTCCGCTTCAGCTTAATCGAAGGGAATGAACGTACACGCGAGGCCGCCGAACGGATCGGACAAGTTTTTGAGAAGCACGGGATTTCAACGGGGCCCCGCCTGGTCGAAGTGCACGTATAATTCGGGCAGATGGCGGCACGCCTTGAAGTTCAGTTTCCCGAGGTCGTGGCACTACAAACTCTAGGCCCTAGCGATCTGGATCCCTTGTTCAATGAGGAGATCGGGGTTTGGGAGCGGCGCTTTAACTGGGACTTTCGGCCCTCCGCCGAACTCCTCCGTCGCTTTCTGCAGATCCACTCTCTTTACGGCTACGCATTGATGGCCGAAAAGGGGGTAATCGGTTACTCCTACTACGTCTGCGAAGGCCGGAAGGGACTGATCGGCGATTTCTTTGTGCGCGGCGATTGCGCGAGCTCAGCCAACGAAATGATGCTCCTGGGCGCAACCGTTCAAGGACTGATGCTTACGTCGGGGATTCGCCGGATCGAATCTCAGCTGATGCTCCTCTACGCGCCCACGTTGCCCCAGCCGATTCCTTTCAAAAGATATCTGGAGCGACATGATCGTCTGTTCATGGACATCGCCCAGGCTGCTATTACTCGGCTCTCGCCACAAGCTCCGGAGATCAATGTCCGGTTCTTTCCGTGGGAGGAACGCTTTCAGGAGGATACGGCCCATTTGGTATCGGCCGCTTACCGGGGGCATGTAGACAGCGAGATAAACGATCAGTATCGAACAATTCCGGGAGCCCGCAGCTTTTTGACAAACATCGTAAAGTATCCGGGCTGCGGAACATTCGCGCCTGCAGGCTCGACTGTGGCCGTAGATGAAAGGAGCGGCAGAGTGTGCGGAGTATGTCTGGCCAGTTTGGTCGCACCCAAATCGGGTCACGTTACACAAATCTGTGTGCTTCCTGCGATACGCGGGGCGAGATTGGGCTACGAGCTTCTGCGTCAGACACTTGTCAGGCTCGCGAACGCAGGATGCACAACCGTCAGTCTCACGGTTACATCCTCGAACGTAGATGCGATCCGGTTGTATGAGTCGGTGGGATTTCGCTCGCGTTCCGACTTTCCAGCTTTGGTCTGGGAAGGATTTTGAGTCGATCTGAATGCATAGGTCAAGCTTCTCGCATGACGGATTGACGCTTTCCTATCTAGATTCGGGCGGAGAATTTCCAGCCATCGTTGCGCTTCATGCACACTGGATGGAGGCAGCCACATTCACTTCCTTTGCGGAAGCGGTGAGTTCCGAGTGGCGCGTAATCGCTCTCGATCAACGCGGGCACGGCTATTCAGACCACCCCAACACCTATACGCGGGAAGACTACCTCGGCGATATCGAAGCCCTTCTCGATCATCTTGGAGTAGAACGCGCAGTGCTTTTGGGAAATTCACTTGGCGGCGTGAATGCTTACGAATTTGCGTCGAGATATCCCAAGCGAGTAATTGCGCTCCTGATCGAGGATATAGGCGTCGAACTTTCCGGCGATCTGCCGCCGATGACCGGTTGGAGCGGAACCTTTGCAACCGAAGAGGAACTCCAAACCCAAGTTGGTCCGCGCATGCTGCCGTACCTGCGGGACTCATTCCGGCAAACTGCAAACGGTTGGAGGCTTGCTTTCGAGCCGAACCACATGGTGCTTTCACAAGCTTCGCTTGCAGGCGATCACTGGACGGATTGGCTTGCTACAGATTGCCCAGCCCTATTGATTCGAGGAACCGAGAGCAGGGTGACAACCGCCGCACACATCAAGACTATGGCTATGCGCCGTGCAAACACTCAAATTTGTACGTTGGATGGTGGACACGTCGTTCATCAGGACAACCCAACAATGTTTGCCGCGGCCGTGATGTCATTTCTACATTACGTTGTCTGAACTCAGAGCTACTTCACTCGCACCACAACCAGCGTCATATCGTCGTGCTGGCGGGCACCGGAAGTGAATCGATCCACTCGGTCGAGAATTCCGGATATGAGGTCTGCGGCCGTTCGCGCATTCAGCTCCCGTAGAGTTTGAATCAACCGGCTTTCGTCGAATTCCTCATCTTCGTTATTCATCGCTTCGCTGATACCGTCTGTGAAAGCGAGCAACAGATCTCCCGATTCAAGTGGGATCTCCGCTTGGTGAAACGGAAACTCGGGGAAAAGCCCGATGACGGTGCCACCTTCTGTGAGCCGGAAGATTTGCCCGGAGTCGTTCGTGTTCCGGAGAACAACAGGTGGATTGTGCCCCGCATTAACGTACTTCAACACCCGGCAACCCGGATCGTATTCGGCGTAAAAGAACGTGGCATAGCGGTTTTCAGCTGAAGCGTCGTAGACCAGACGATTGATGTTCTGGACCATCTCCGATAGGGAGGAACCCGGTCTGATAGTCTGACCGCGCAGCGAAGCCTGAAGACTCGCCATCATCAACGCTGCCGCGATACCTTTTCCGGAGACATCGCCGACTGCGATCCCGAGACAGCCATGCGGGAGCCGGACAAAATCGTAGTAGTCGCCTCCCACACCCTGTGCGGGCCGGCAATAACCTGCGAAATCGAGCCCTTCCACGCTCGGCAGAGTTTGCGGAAACAGGTGCTGCTGCACATCTCGCGCGATCTCGAGTTCGCGGTCGAGCCGTTCACGTTGTGCAATCTCCTTCCGAATCGATTCGGTTAGCTCTGCGTTCTCCAGTGCGAGCCCCGTCTGAGATGCAACGGCGCCCAGCAAGTGAAGATCGTTCTGCGAATACGGCACCTCGGATTTTTTGCCGCCCAGGCTAATCAGGCCAAGTAACCGGCTATTCAAAGTCATCGGCAGGAGCAATTGGGTTCCCAACGCGCGCAACGCTTTTTGTTCGGTATCCGGAGCCCCGTGTACCCACGATTGCGGGTCATCGAAATAAATACGGGAGGGCGATCGTGCCTGCTTCAGCATGCGAACAGTCGCACACTCGCGCGGGAACGCAATCGATGGAACAGTCCCGTGAAAACCGAGCGCATAAGTCGGCTCATACTGTCGCCCCCTCTCAAGTAGCACAGCGATGCACTCCACGTGCAGGGAAGCCGAAATCCTCTGGGTCACGGTCTGCAAAAGCGTCTTGACATCGCGAATGCCCGCGACCGAGTTGCTCAGATCGGTCAGGATGAGCTCTGCATTGTAGGCTTCTCGAAAGAAACGCCGGTCCATCCAGCGGCTAACGCGCTGAGCTAATTTCCCGACGCTGACGATCAGAAGAACACCGGCGATCGCGATGAGAATGCCTTCGAGGCGATGGGAGCTCTGCTGCTCCAACTCGATGGTGACCAGAACCAAGGCTGTGATCAGCACCACTCGCAGTACTTTTATTCCGTTCGTGGCGAAAGCATAACGAACGCCGCTCCGAACCACCATCCGGAATTCCATCGCTCGCTGGACCACGATGACGTAAGCCATGGTGATCGGAAAGAAGACCAGAAAAAGCAAAAGAACGGTAACCAGCCAATCCGGCGGGTGCAAGAAAATCACGGGCAATAGTGGAACCAAGGCGATCGAGCATCCCCAAATCATCACCTTTAAACGCCGCTTCGCATCCGGAGACTGCAAGATGCCTTGTTTGAATCCAAGAAGGACAAAGAAAGCGGTAACAAATCCCGTGAATAGTACATTCAGAACAGGATCGCTAACCTCTGAAAAAGAGGCCAGCCAATGGAGTTCGGCGAGGTGGGTGCCCGCTCGTAAGTAACCGTAAATTTCGAACGTCGCCAGGATAATCGAAGGCACCGCCAGAACCCAATTCAGCCAGCTGTGCCGTTTCCAAAACGCGAACGGAACAGGAAAATACAAGGCAAACAAAACCAGCCACAAGGGCCACGAATTGGCAAGAATTGCGTGATAGACGAACAGTATCTCTCGCCAGGGTGAAGAGATGAACCACGAGATGCCGCTTCCGACAACCTGCCCGAACGAAGCAAGCATCGCCATTGTGATCCACGCCACCGGATCGCGCGGCCGGGCGAACGCGATATAGAAACCGACCAATAAACAGCTAAGCGGCAGAAAGACCGAGAGCACGAGAACTCGGGTCCACTGGGTCGGCCTCCGCTTCAAGTCGATCGGGATTGTCAGTCGCCGGCGGCTGTCTGCAATCTGCCGCTCGACCCCAACCGTCAGAGTGTCGCCCGGATGCGACGAGAACCGAACATAGTCGATCTGTTCCTCGCCGAAGATCGGTTTGCCATTGAGAGCTAGGAGGTTGTCTCCCCGTTTAAGACCCGAGTTTCGATACGCGTCAGGGATATCGGAGATGGTGGTAGAAAAGGGCTCCGTACTGAAAGGTACCTGGGCGTAATTAGCCGAGTTCGCCTGAAGGTAGACAAGAAATCCCGAGTAAGTCAGCTGGGCGATCAGAGCCCATAGAAGGAGCAGTGCTAGAACCGCCTGTTGAAGAGGTTGTTTCTCGACCATCGGTTCCGGTTGGCTTTGTCGGTTCAGCGCCGTGCGACGCTCTCCTGTACAGACGCAAAAAGCGGGCTTCTCTTACGGCTATACCCTACATAGATAAAGAGTCCGATGACGAGCCAGACGACGAAGCGGATCCATGTTTCCAGCGGTAAACCAAGCATGAGCGCCAGACAGCACACGATAGAGATCGCTGGTGTATAGGGAGAGAACGGCACTTTGAAGCTCCTTGGGCGGGCGGGCTGTTCCCGGCGCAGGATCACCACACCTACAGAAACGATGATGAAGGCGAATAAGGTCCCGATATTCGAAAGATCCGCGAACGTTCCGATGTCCCAGATGCCTGCGGGAATACCAACCGCCAGCCCAGCGAGCCACGTGCTTACGTGAGGTGTCTGGAAACGGCGATGGACGCGCGAGAAGATAGCCGGGAGTAATCGGTCGCGAGACATGGCAAACCAGATCCGCGCCTGGCCATACTGGTACACCAGCAAGGAAGAGAGCATTCCGAGCAGCGCTCCCACTGTCACGGTGAAACGCAGTTTGTCCATACCGATTGCCTGAAGCGCATTCGCGACGGGGGATGCGTTATCGAGAGTCTTCCAATTCACGATCCCCGTCAGCACCAGTGCCACAGACGTGTAAAGCAACCCGCAGACGATCAACGTGCCGATAATGCCGATCGGCATATTGCGTTGAGGACTCTTGCACTCTTCTGCCGCGGTCGATACAGAATCGAAACCAATAAAGGTGAAGAAAACGATGGCTGCCCCGCTCATGACGCCGCCAAAGCCGTTCGGCAAGAAAGGATGCAGGTTCGAAGCTTTGATTGCATGGGCCGCGCCGAAGACAAACAGCAGAACCGCTGCGATCTTAATAGCAACCATAACGTTGTTCGCTCCCGCGCTTTCCTTGACGCCTCTCACCAGAATCCAACTCAGCAACATCACTATTAAAAGTGCCGGTACATTGAACCAGCTGCCGGTGCGATGTCCGTCCATGATGGCCGGTTCCGATAAATATCTGGGGAGGTGGACGCCAAATAGGTAATCGCACATGACGTTAAAGTACGCAGAGAACCCGACCGCCACGGACATATTAGATACGGCGTATTCGAGGATCAGATCCCAGCCGATGATCCAGGCAAAGATCTCGCCCAGGGTCGTGTAGGCGTACGTGTAGGCGCTGCCGGCAATGGGAATCATCGAAGCGAGTTCTGCATAACATAGCGCGGCGAACCCGCATGTGATCGCAACCAGAATGAACGAAAGTGTCAGTCCCGGACCCGCACCGGGACGCCCAATGATTGACGAAGCTGAAGCTCCATGCAGAATAAGATCGAGAACCGGCGCATTTAGAATCGACGGAATAGCGAGATGTTGCCCGGCCGCTGCGGTTCCCGTAACCGTAAAGATGCCCCCACCAATTACTGCACCGATACCGAACGCGATGAGGCTCCAGGGCCCAAGAGTACGCTTCAGGCGCTTGCCCTCAGTATGCGCGTCCTCTAGCAAATCATCGATGTTCTTCGTCCGCAGGAGTTGGTTCATCGTTAATGCGTAAGTATAAACGGTTTGGTAGCTCTATCCGAATTTCCGATATCTTACAGTTTGGCTAAAGCTAGCCTTGACACACTATCCGATAGGATTTATGGTTGGGTTAATACCTTTGGGTCAGAGCTGAGTTGATTTATTCAGCCACGTAAATAGGGGTTCTAACTATGATTTGCTTGTCCTCGCAGACATGTTTCCGCCGCCTGGTCTTTATACTGGCCGTGGCGATTCTTTCTTTAACTCTCACAAAGCCCGCAGACGCTCAGTATCGCGGCAGCTTTCAGGGCACGGTTACCGATGCATCGGGCGCCGTCGTGCCGAACGCGACGGTTACTCTCACCAGTACCGAAACAAACATCTCTCGCACTACTTCCACTAACGCCAGCGGGGTTTATGCGTTTCCGAACCTCGCTCCCGGTCACTATGACATCAAAGTCGAGCAGACCGGCTTTACTACTCGCGTCCTGAACAATATTCTGCTGGCCTCGGAACAGGCCCAATCGCAAGATGTCCAGTTGCAGGTCGGTCAGCAGACCGCTCAAACTGTTACGGTAAGCGCAAGCGAAGGCCCGGCGCTCGATACTGAGACAGCTACCGTAGCGGCCACTTTTTCCAGCAGGCAGGTTCAGGCCCTACCTACTTTCGGGCGAGATACTTTCCAGGTTGCGGCGCTTGCCCCCGGAACTTTCGGCGACAACTCGCGAGGTTCAGGCGGCAGCGGCGCTCAGAACCTCCCCGGTAGCGCCGGTCCAGGCGCCCCGAGTGGCACGAGCAGCATATTTGCTACCGAAAACCAGGTCCAAATCTCTTCCAACGGAACGCGCAACGCCTCGAACGATTTTCAGGTCGATGGCGTTTCGACGAACAGCCTTGCCTGGGGCGGCGCGTCGGTCATAACACCCAACAAAGAGTCGGTAAAGGAGGTGACCGTCGAATCCAATCCTTACAGCGCCGAGAACGGCCGTAACAGCGGTGCGCAGGTGTTGGTCGTTTCGCAAAACGGTACGAACCAGTTTCACGGCAGCGCTGTCTTTCTTTACCAAGATCCGAATTTCAACGCTTACAGTAAATGGGGCGGTCCGAACAATGCTCCACCTGTTCGAGTCACCAACAACTACCGCCAGTACGCAGCCAGTATTGGTGGGCCCATTCTGAAAAATAAGCTCTTTTTCTTCCTCTCCTACGAAGGTCTGCACAACAAGTCTACGACCTTCGGTCAGGAATGGGTAACAACTCCTCAATATCGACAACTTGTCGTCCAGGCTCGTCCAAACGGTATTGTTGGCAAGGTGTTCGGCTCTGTTAACGCTAACCCTCGAACCCTCTCCGTGTTGAATGCAAGTTGCGCGGTCTTTTTAAGCAATGCAGGCACCCAGTGCCGGCAAGTTGCTGGCGGCCTCGATCTCGGCTCGCCCGGGCCGGGTATAGCGGCGGGTAATCCCTATTATCCAAACCCGAATGCACCAGTCCAGTATTTGCCTTCTTCGATCGGCGGCGGCTTCGATGGCATCCCGGATCTGGAGTACATACAGTATTACACTCCCGCAGAACAGATCGGAAACCAGTTTAACGGCCGTTTTGATTACAACCTCACATCGAAAGATTTGATCTCCGGATCCGCCTACATCACACATCTGAACTCAATCAGCGCGGATTCGACATCTGGGTCGGCACCCGACTCCGACTTGGCGTTAAAACCCCTTAATACCGCAATTACGGCCGTTTACATCCGGAACATTAGCGCGACCATCATCAACGAGTTGCGCGGGAACTTCACGCGTTTCGCAGACAATCAGCTCAGCGACACCAAAGGGGTGAACTGGGGTATACCGCACTTTCAGGTCGAGGGATATCCCGGAGGGATCGGCAACCTTCAAGTCGCCGGAGCGCCGTGGGGTACAGACACGCCAGCGATTTTGGCTCAAAACACATATGAGGTTAGGGACACCTTAATCAAAGTCTGGGGCAATCATACTTTTCGCTTTGGCGGGCAAGCGCGCTGGGAGCAGGACAACGACAATCTACTGGGTGGAACACGACCCTTCTATTCCTTTTCCGGTATTTGGAACTTAGCTAACGACGCGCCAATTTTCGAACAGATTTACGCTGATGCCTCGACAGGCGGCCCCGCTAACGGAGCGCGATATTTCAGAGATCACGCTAACGCTCTATTCGTACAGGATGATTGGCACGTCAATGCCAGCCTGACATTAAATCTGGGCATGCGCTGGGAATACTTTTCGCCTCTAACCGAAAAGCGAGGGCAGCTAGAGAACATATTCCTTAGCGCCACGGGTCCTTATCCGCTGGTGAACGCTCAGGTCAGGCATGTAGACCAGCTCTGGAACTCCAATTGGAAAAATTTCATGCCGAAGTTCGGCTTTGCTTACGCGCCGGTGGCTGCTCATCAAAAGTTCGTGGTACGCGGAGGATTCGCCATTACCTACAACCGTCAAAACGATAATATATTTGCGAATAGCCGTGAGAATAATCCGGACTTCTATCACTTCAACCTTTGTTGTGGGACCGCAGCACCACCCTACGGTTTTGCATCACCTTTCGCTGGCGGACAAATACAGCTGAGGACGGGGTCTGGGACGGCGCCGAACTCGTACCCAGCAAATACTTACCTAGCCACCGGGGTCAATCCAATCTCAGGAACACCGAATGCGATTGGCGGAGGCACGCCCCCGGCTGTCGAGATTTATGGCGCTTGGCCGAACACGCCCGATGCCTATACAGACCTTTATTCGTTTGAGACCCAAAGTCAGCTGCCAGGCAACCTAGCCTTAAGCGTCGGCTATTCCGGCGCGCTGAGTCGACATCTAATCAGGCTTGTCAATCAGAACTTCTTCTATCCTCAACAGGTAGGAAGTCAATCGAGCTACTTCAATCAGGTTTTTATCCCGACGCCGGATGTGAATGCCTCGTACAATGCGATGAACGTACGCCTCTCTAAGCAGTTCTCACGCGGCTTCTCAGTGGACGCAACCTACACTTGGAGCAAGAGCATCGACATGCTCTCATCGGAAGGGCCGGGAGCGCAGACTAATCAGACAGACCCAGTTCACGCGCAAACTAGCGAATATGGCCCCTCAGACTACGATTCTCGTAATCGGTTCACGTTGAATGGGCTCTGGACCTTGCCGATTTTTCCTCACAGCAAAGGATTGCTTCACAGTGTGTTGGGCGGATGGCAGGTCGGAGGTATTCTAACCGCGTACTCGGGGTTTCCTTGGACTCCCGTTACGGGAAATCAGGCATCTGTTGCAGCGGTGACTAGTGCTGCGACAATCAGTCCCACGCGGCCGGTCGGTTATTTCAACAATGCCAATCAAAATAGTCGAGACAACCAGTGCTTCATTAACGGCTGCATGTTCGGCGGAAACAACCCCGTTTCGCCCATTGTCGGGACGAATTACTTTAACATTTCAAGTGCCGGCGCTCCTGGAATTGGCCGGAATTCATTTCGCGGTCCGGGCTATTTCTCCACTGATGCGACTCTCTCAAAACGTTTTGCCATACCTTTCCTCGGTGAGGCTGCAGGACTCGAGCTTCGAGGTTACGCTTTCAATGTCTTCAATCAGCTGAATCTAATACCGTTTCAGTTCGGCGACGTTGATACGAAGGTCGAGAGTCCAAATTTTGGCCGACCCAGCGGTGCTCTCTCCGGCCGCTCCATACAGTTGCAAGTCCGTTTCAGCTTCTAAGACCGCCTTCCTCGCTACAGGACGGCACTACGATTGCATAACAATCGAAGGTAAGAACTGTTATGAAGCCGTTGTGCTGTCCTACTCTCTCCGCTTGAGCGGGTTTAGGACTTTTCTGAATGCAAATGCACCGGTGAAAAGCTCTCAGACGTCTACAATATTAGGAGTCTGAAGCCACTAGGGATTCAGTGTTGAGCGACAAATCCATCGATGTCTCGCGCCGGAACTTTCTAATTTCGGGCGCTGCCGCACTTCTCGCAGCTCGCGAGTTGGCCGGTGCGCCTGTGTCTCGGATCAAACGCGCCACAACTCCCAAACCTAATCTCAAACCGGACGAAATCCAGTTTCTCGAAGACTACGCGAAGCGTTGTTTCCGTTACTTTTGGGACCAATGGGACGATCATACCGGGCTCTACATGGATCGCGCTCGGAATGACGGTGCGCCGTCCAGCCATGTAGGAAGCACCGCAGCGACCGGATTTGGGCTGACCGCTCTCTGCATCGCAGCGGAGCACGGCTGGGTACCTCGTGAGCAAGCCCGTACCCGGGTTTTGACCACATTACGATACTTTTGGGGCCATGCCTTTCACGATCATGGCTGGTTCCTGCATTTCATGGATGCCCGGACTGGCCAACGCAGGCTTGATTCTGAGGTATCTAGCATCGACACCGCTCTGTTTCTAGCCGGTGCGCTGACCGCCCAAGGTTATTTTTCGACCGACCGTGAAATCCGGCAACTCGCCAAGCAGATCTTTGAGCGTGTCGATTTCGTCTGGATGCTTAACGGCAATCCCTACCTTTTGGCACACGGTGTGCTGCCCGGTTCCGGTTTCCTGAAACCCCGCTGGGACGCTTACAGTGAGGCCTCCATTCTCTACCTGCTCGGGATCGGAGCGCCCCGAAACGGAATTACGGCCGAAAGCTGGTACGCTTGGGTTCGTCCCGAAGTCAAGTACGATAACTGGAAATTCATCAGTGGCGGCCCGCTGTTTACTCATCAGTTCTCTCACGCCTGGGTTAATTTTCGGCACCAAAAAGATAGCAACGGTACCGACTACTTCGAGAACTCTCAAGTAGCAACGTATGCTCACCGGGATTTCTGCATCAGTCTGCAATCCAGGTACTCCGATTATGGTCCTAATATGTGGGGCATCACGGTATCGGACAGCACCATGGGTTACGTGAATTGGGGAGGGCCTCCGAACCTAGGCCCCATCGATGGAACGCTGGTTCCCTGCGCCGCCGCCGGATCCCTGATGTTCACTCCGGACATCTGCCTTCCAGTACTCCGGGAAATGAATACGGTCTACGGAGAGAAGATCTATCAGCGGTATGGGTTTACCGACGCATTCAATCCGAACTGGAAAGACCAGAAGCTCTGGGTAAACGCCGACGTTGTTGGAATCGACGTCGGAATATCTCTGTTAAGCATCGAAAATCTGTTAACCGGAAACGTCTGGCGGTGGTTCATGCGTAATCAATACATCCAGACCGGGATGGAGCGTGTAGCTTTCCGGCTCGCTACTCCGGGCATCGGGATCAAAGAAACGAGAGTGGGAGCGCGACGAGCATAGTCGTCGCACCCACACCCCCAAATCCTGCGTTTATTCCTGTGGGTCCTTACTAAAGGCTTGGCCTTCTTAGCGCTTGCGCTGTCCTTTTGGAGCGCAAGGCTGGCCTTCTTAGCGCTTGCGCTGTCCTTTTGGAGCGCAAGGCTGGCCTTCTTAGCGCTTGCGCTGTCCTTTAGACATATGCCGGATCTTCTTCTTATTCGATCCACGCGCTTCACCCGCGGCACGTTTTTTCACCGGGGCAGCTTTCTTGCGCGCGGCGCGTTTCAAGCTCTTTCGTTCTGTCTTATCTTCAACGTGCTTCGTGTTCATTCGTCGACTATTATCCCTGCGTACTTTTCAACAATCTTCTTTAGCCCGTAACCCGGGAAACTAATAGTTAGTTTCGCATCTTCGCCATCCCCTTCGCGGCGTAAGACAGTTCCTCGCCCATATTTCGAGTGCTGTATAACCGATCCTGACCGTATTCCTCCTGCTTTTGCGCCTGCCATTCGCGCCGGTCGAGGTACGGAGTTTGCTGGGGCCACCCGCGGCGAAGATGAGGATGGCACGCTCGTTGGCATCAAGGATTGTTGCGCGGAACGCCCCCCATTTTGGACAAACGTAGGCGCTTTGCCCGTCGATGTCGAAACCGGTGCAGCGGGAGCAGATCCCGAGGCTGCTTTCGGAGCCTCCGGTCGACGCGTAAATCCCGAAGGCGGCGGCATGCCGCGCTCGGCAAAAAACTGCGCGATATTCTCGACCGAGTTGTACGTTCGCCCCGTATATAAATTGCGTTTGGCCGATTCCCGCACATCGTGCTGCTCGGAAAAAAGATCCACTTCTTCGGTATGCGGCTCACTGAACGGCGAAAGCTTCTCGCGCAGGCTCTGCGGAATCTCGTTCAGGAACCGCGAAGGTAAACAAGCTTCCGGCTGTCCTCCCCCGAAGCGTCGTCGATATCGCGCCCAGGTTACGTATAAGCGCTTCTCGGCCCGCGTCATGCCGACGTAGCACAAGCGCCTCTCCTCCTCCATGGCCGCTTCTGTGTTCAACGAACGGCTATGTGGAAAAATGCCTTCCTCCAGCCCGGCCAAAAATACGTTTGCGAACTCCAGCCCCTTCGCGTTGTGAATCGTCAGCAGCGATACCACCGCTTGTTCGTCCAAGGCATCCGAGTCGGCCACCAGTGCCGCATGATCCAGAAAATCCGAAGCGCTTTCGCCACGGTCCGATGCCTCTAGCGCAGCGTTTACGAGCTCCTCGATATTCCCCAAGCGCGATTCGGCTTCAGGCGACACATCGCTCTTCAGCATCTGCTCGTAGCCGGTTTTGTCAAGGATGGCCCGCAGCGTTTCATGAATCGGTTTTTCTTGAGCCATCTCCATCAGCTCGCCGATCAGCTTCACGAACGCCTTCAAAGCAGAGTCCGCGCGCGCCGGAAAAAGTTTCTCTTCGATCATCTTGGGCAGCGCATTCCAAAGGCTCATTCCATGTTCAAGCGCATACTGCTCCAATTGCTCCACCGTGCCCTTGCCGATGCCGCGCGCCGGTATGTTGATGATCCGCAGAAGCGCTACCGAATCATGCGGACTCAACACCACCTTCAAATACGAAAGCAGATCCTTCACTTCGGCGCGCTGATAGAAACTGAAACCTCCAACAACCAGATACTTCCGCCCATATCGCCGCAAAGCTTCCTCGATCTGCCGCGATTGAAAGTTCGTTCGATACAGAACCGCCACCCGTTCCAGGGGATTCTTTGCTAATAGTTTCTCAATCGTGTCCGCAATGAAAAGCGCTTCGTTCTCGCCATCTGGCGCTTCATAGTACCCGATCTTCGAGCCCTCGCCGGAAGCAGTCCAGAGCCATTTCCCCTTGCGCTCTTTGTTGTTCGCTACCACCGCGCTCGCCGCTTCGAGAATGTTCTTAGTGGATCGGTAATTCTGCTCCAACCGAATCACCACTGCGTCCGGATAATCGCGTTCGAAATCTAAAATGTTTCGAATATCGGCGCCGCGCCAACCATAAATCGACTGATCTTCATCTCCGACGACGCACACGTTGTGCCGTGTTTCTGTCAATAGGCGCATCAACTCATACTGGCTTCGGTTCGTATCCTGATACTCGTCGATCATTACGAACTCGAAGCGCCGGTTATACAGTTGCCGCAGCGCATCGTCATGCCTGAGCAGCCGCACCGACTCAAGCAGTAAATCATCGAAGTCAAGCGCATTCGCCTGTAGCAATCGCTCTTCGTACGATTCATAGATCTTGGCAAGACGGGTCAGCTTCGGGTCGGTCGCAGCCTTGTACCAATCCTGCGGAGTCTCTCCATGGCTTTTCGCGTGGCTGATGCGCGAGAGCGCTGCCCGGAACTGCATGAACTTTTCATCCAAGCCGAGCTGCCTGTAAATCGACTTCATCAATGAAACCTGATCGTCCGCGTCATAAATCGTAAACTGGCGCGTGAATCCGTTGCGGATCTCCGCCAGGGACGCGCCATCTCGCCGCAGAAGCCTCACGGAAAACGAATGGAATGTCGAAACCAGCGGCACTTTTGACGCAGACGTATCCGTGAGCAAGCTATTCACTCGCTGCCGCATCTCGTCCGCCGCTTTATTGGTGAACGTCACGGCCAGCACCGCTGGTCCCGGAATATATTGCGTCTCCACCAGATGCGCAATACGATGCGTTATCACTCGAGTTTTGCCGCTGCCTGCCCCGGCGAGCAGTAAGAGCGGACCTTCGACGTGCGCCACAGCTTCGCGCTGCTGCGGATTCATACCTGCAAGAAAATCCATGGAAGAAAAGGCAGGGGGGCGTCTCCAGAATAACATCGGCTTGGCCCATCTCCTATCCTGAGAACTGGTGCCGGTTAATCCTCTTATCGAAGTCGCAAAAAGCTGTGCGGTGGTCCTGACAGGCTTGTTTCCGATCGTCGATCCGCTCGGAAACATTCCTATCTTCCTCGGCCTGACCACCGGCTATTCGACCGGCGATCGTAGGGTGCTCTCACGCAAAATCGCCCTCAACAGTATGTGGCTCCTGATCGGATCGATGCTGATCGGCAGTCACATCCTGAACTTCTTTGGCATCTCCATACCGGTTGTACAAATCGGCGGCGGCATGGTCGTCATGTGGACCGGCTGGACGTTGCTGCAGCAGGATCCCGAGCAGGAGCAGGCGCGCGCTCAGAAGAAAGTGAGCCGTCAAGACATCTCCGATCGCGCGTTTTACCCTCTCACATTGCCCCTTACTGTCGGCCCTGGATCGATTTCGGTTGCGCTAACACTCGGCGCGAGCCAAGGCATTCACGATAACGGCTGGATTCGATTTATCGCCGCGCTGATCGGTCCCGCGCTGGTTGTCGTCACGATATATGTCAGCTACCGGTTTGCCGAAAACCTTGCCCGCATCCTTGGGCAAACCGCCATGAATGTGATTGTTAGGCTGACTTCTTTCATCCTGCTGTGTATCGGAGTCCAAATCTTCACACACGGCGTTCACGACCTGATCAGGCAGTATCCCTCCATCCAGTAGTCTTAAAGAGGAACCTGCCAGCACCAATGGTCCGCCGCTTCTTAGCTGTTCTTGTCGCACTTGTAGCTCTATCTCCCTTTATCGCCGCACGGAAGCGCGAGAAAGATCCGGTTTTTGGCCAAATCGACTCGATTGTCAAATCCCTCTCACAAATCTCCGGCTTGTCTGAAGAGCATCCAGTCGACTACGGCAGCATCTCAAAAAAACAACTCGCCCGATTCCTTCGCAAACGCCTCAAGAAAACTCTTCGCCCCGAAGAGATCGAAGCCGATGAACTCACCCTGAAAATGTTCGGGCTCGTGCCCCAGGACTTCGACCTGAAGAAGTCGACTCTCGATCTGCTGACCGAGCAGGCTGCGGCATTCTACGACTATGACGAGAAAAAGCTGTTTCTCCTACAGGGCTCTCCGCTGGGCGACGAAGCCGCCACCCTCGCCCACGAACTCTCGCACGCGCTTGCCGACCAACACTTCAACCTCGAACACTTCATGGACGAGAGCCCGGAGAACGACGATGAAAATCTGGCCCGAACGGCCGTAGTCGAAGGCCAGGCGTCCTGGCTGATGCTCGCCTACAGCTTGGTAAAAGCCGGAAAGCCGCCTGTTCCCAGCCAGGAAGTCCTGCAATCCGTCGAGGATTCCGGGGAAGCGTCGGATAACGACTACCCGATACTCAAAGCCTCCCCCCTCTACATCAAGCAGTCGCTTCTTTTCCCGTACACAGATGGCATAAAATTCTTCGACGCTGTCTTCAAAAGAATGGGTAAGGCAGCTTTCGCTACTGTATTCACTCGCCCACCCCTGGGTTCCGCGCAGATTTTTCACCCGGAACGCTACTTCGCGCACGAGAAACTCGCGATTCCCGAACTGCCGAAGCTGAACCTGGGAGATGCCGGTGAAGAGATCACCGAAGGCTCGGTCGGCGAATTCGACCACCGCATGTTGCTTTGGCAATACATGAGCCAGCAGAAAGCCGTTTCCCTCTCGCCTCACCTGCAAGGAGCGCAGTTTCGCTTGACCGCTTCAGGTAAGAAAGGCCGCCCGGTGCTCGAATACGTTTCACGCTGGGATTCGGCTGCTAGCGCGACCGAATACTTCAACGCTTACAAGACGGTTCTTCGCGCCAAGTGGAAACGCTGCGATGTCTCGGCGGACTCGGTCGCGCTCTTTGCAGGGTCCGGGGACGATGGCTTTTTTGTCACCCATCTCAGTGCTGACACTCTGGTAAGTGTAGAAGGGCTCCCCGAAAGGGTCTCCTGGGCCGGCCTCCTGACTCCGGTGGCGGAATCCCTTGCTGCCGCAGCCGTGCCATCCGTCCTGCGAGCCTTACCTGCGGAACGCACCTCACTGGCGGTGAAAGAAGCTTCCGAACTGCAGTCTAAGCTAAACTGAAAACTGGAGTTTCGACTACACGTGAAAAAGGCCGCCACCCTTTTTGCCATTGCCGCTTTAGCATGCGCAGCGCTCCCCGGCAACTTCGAGTCTCTGCGCAAAGCGCCGGAGCTGAGCTTCACCATTCCAGGGGAAGGGCAGAAAACGCTCGGTGAATATCAGGGAAAGGTCGTAGCTCTCGAGTTCATCTTCACCACCTGCCCACACTGCCAGGCAGCGTCGAAGGTGATGGGAAAGCTGCAACAGGACTACGGCTCTCGCGGGCTGCAAGTAATCGATGTGGCCGTCAATCCAAACGCCGATCTGCTTGTTGAGAACTTTGTGAAAGATTTTCAGGTCGCGTTTCCAGTAGGTTGGACGACAAGTGCCAAGATGACTACATTCATGGGTTTCCCGCCCGAGCGTTACGTAGTTCCCCAGCTGGTGTTGATTGACCGCAAGGGTTACATTCACTATCAAACTCCCGCCACGGAAGACAAGAAGTGGGATGAGTTGATGAAGGAAGAAACAATCCGGCAGCACGTCGAACAGTTGCTCTCATCTGGAGATTCGGCGGGCCGTCACACGAATTCGTCTCATATCGCAAAAGCCAAGGCAGGTTCCTAGGCTTCTCATGCGCCCGTAGCTCAGCTGGATAGAGCGTTTGCCTCCGGAGCAAAAGGTCAGAGGTTCGAATCCTCTCGGGCGTACCACCTAAGTCGTTGGAAAGTTGTCCGCCGAAAGTGGTACGGTGGCCTAAAATGGGTGTGAGACCGACCTTATCCTTTGAAGTCCGTCTCTAGATGAAGTCTTACCACTGCTTGAGAGAGTAGCGCTTCAGCAATCGTCTCAAATCGCGGCTAGAAGCGATTGATCGCGGCGTGCAGTTTCCCGGTAGGACAAACGAATGCACCAGAGGCATTTGCTAATCTACTGCTTCTCCATGTAATCGTTATCAACCATGGTCTTGCCGTCCGGAAGCTTGGTCGAGAACTTGGCGACTTGGGTCTTTCCATCCGCGCTTAGTGTGACAGTCCGCTTCGCGACGGGCTTTCCGTTCTTGCTGTAAGTGTAGATCCAATGGTGCGAGTCAGGAACGGAGAGGACGGCAGTATCGAAATCAGCTTCGGACGGACCTTCGACCTTGCCACCTTTGATGGGCTGAACTAAAGTTTGTTTGAATTTACCGCCCTTCGCATCTAGGCCATCAAAGTCTAGGACATTCTTGTCTCCTTGTTCTGCGATATGAAGAGTCATAGCGGCCATAGCGCCCACCTCGGGTATGTTCTCCATATGGCTTTTCGCCGCATCCATCTTCCAGGTTCCGACCCAAGGATTACTTTGAGCACTGACCGCCAAAGTAGAAACAGTTGCAAGCAAGAGATAATGCTTGAGCATAGAGCCTCCTCTACGGAGGCGAATTATATCTCATCCTGTCTGACCAAGTCCAGCTTGTGGCCAGCTTTCCAGGAAAGCTATCGGGCAGCAGGAGCGCTTCCATTCCGCTCCAGAACGCGCACAACGCAGAACGGAAACGGAGTCAAGGCTTCCCTTCGGCGGCTAACGCCGCCCTTGACACTCTCAAGCAGTTTCAGCCGAGTCGGCAAGCGGACCCTTCTCGCCTGCTGCAACTTTGCAGCGCGCCCGACTTATCGCTTCTGCAAGCTCTCAAGCTCTTCCAGGCTGCGCGGCCAATCTGATCCCAGCAGCCGCGACAATCCGCGATCGGCAAGTACCAAGCCGCCCGTTTGACAGCGCGCGCAGTAATTGGTCTCGTTATCGGCATATCGGATGCGCTGGATCTTCTCCTTGCAGACAGGACACGGCTGACCGTATCGCCCGTGCACGGCCATACCTTCCCGAAAGGCAGTGACTTTCTCCGGAAAGCGCTCGCGAGCTTCCGCCCGAAAGCGTTCGATCCAGAGCGCGAGCGTTGCTCTTGTTGCCCGGAACAGCCGCTCCCACTCTTCGGGTTTGAGCTTCTGCGTTTGAGCGATGGGAGATAGTTGCGCGGCATGGAGGATTTCGTCGGAGTATGCATTGCCGATCCCGCTGACGATGCGCGGATCCGTCATTGCGCGCTTCAAAGTATGGTTTGCGGCCGTCAGAGCAGCACGAAACTCTGCAACATCGGCTGCAAAAACATCGATGCCGCCCGGGTCGATCGCTCGCACCGCCTCTTCGCCTTGGAACAGGTGCAATGCGGCTCGCCGCTTTGTCCCAGCTTCGGTCAACACCAGCGAGCCGTCGGGAAAATCGAAGGCGGCCAGGTTCTGACGTCCTGAAAGCTTTGTATTCGCTTGCCTCCAATGCAGCCTTCCCGCAATCATCAGGTGCAGCACGAGCCAGAGATCGCCGTCCAATCCAAATGAGATCCGTTTACCCACATGCCGCAGCTCGCGCACAACTCGCCCTTCAACCATGGCGAGCGGCGGACTAGCCGTGCGAAGCAGAAACGGCGTAGCTACCCGAACGCGGTCCAGTGGCTTGCCGACCACGCGGGGCTCTAGCGCTTCGATATAGCCAAGGATGTCGGGTAGTTCCGGCACCTACTGAAATCGCGCGAGGCGTTTAAGGTCGATTTCGGGCACCTCAGGCAGCAAGCGCGCGTCACGCATCGGAGTGTCCATCTTGGTCTTGAGCGGCACCACCCCAGCCCAGACATGCAGTGCGTAATCTTCTTCGTCGTCTATCGGCGGTCCGCTTCGTACCTTGGCTGAGCCTTCTTCAATCGGGAAAGCGAGCACGTTCGTAGCCTTCAGCTCTTGCGCCGTCGGTTGCCGGGTCTCTTCCCAGCGCTGCGGCAAGATGTGGTTTGTGAACGCATGCAGAGCCGTCCACTTCTCTTGCTCATCAGTAACCAATCGCCCTCGGCCCAGCATCATCACCGAGCGGTAATTCATCGAGTGATGGAATGCCGAACGCGCCAGCACCAATCCATCGAGTAAGGTCACCGTCACCGAAATATCCACGCCGTCGCTCGCGGCGGTCTTGATCATTCGACTCGCGGCAGAACCGTGAATGTAGAGCGTATCACCTACACGCGCGTAGCCCGTCGGGATGACGAAGGGCTGCCCATCCACCACAAATCCGACATGGCAAACAAAGCCCTCATCCAGGATCGAGTAGATGGTTTCTTTGTCGTAAACCCCGCGCTTTGGCAATCGTCGAACCGTGGTTCTGGCTGTTGTCGGGAGAGTGCTCATACATTACACTGTACGTCCACAACTCGCAGACGAAGGTTACCGCCTATACAATTGAAAGTGACGGTTGTGTTCCTGGTCCAAACTCCAACTCTTCCCTCCGCATGAATAACCGCATTAACGTCTGGTTCTGGGCTGTTATTGCCTGGATTGGCGTAATATTCTTCTCCTCCACTTCTCTGGCTTCGCAATGGGCAGAGCAGTTTTTCTCGCTTATTTCAGCCAATCTCCTGAGCGGCTTGGAGCGCAATTCGTCATCGTACGGCACGATTCACCTGCTGGCCGATAAGGGCTTTCACGTAAGCCTCTTTTGCATCCTTGCCATTCTTCTCTGGCGAGCTTTGCCGAACAGCTCTAAAAAACTTTGGCTGATCGTACTCGCGGGCGCCATCGTCGGCTCATGCAGCGAAATTCTACAGCGCTTTTTCCCGGACCGCGATCCCGCCATTCGCGATGTCTTGATTAACATCGGCGGAACAGCGCTCGGACTTATTTTATGCCTGGCCTCTGCAAGACTTCGCTTCACCACTCGCCAAATCGCCTGATTGCAGATTTACATGAGGTTAGCTAAAAAGTTAGCTGACGAGACGAAAGCCAGCGTAGTATCCATCCATCCGGCCAAGACAAATCTTTCCCGGCCGATAAAGCCAATAAAAAGACCACCGATGAGGAAGACGTAATGATCTCGCGCAGTTCGTAACCCCAACAGCAACCTTACCCAAAACGCAACCGGTACTCCCGTTTAGCCGCCAAACGCGCCTGAGTAGCCCCGTCGGCCTGCCGCTCGACGCTCGTAGGCTTTCCCCCGGTCGAGATCCCCGCCAATGTCTGTCCCCGTGGGGCCCGAAAGCGGTACTCTCCCGCGAAGTCAGGGCGAACCGCGCACTCGGTTGCCTTGCCGCCCGACCACCGCAAATCCACTTCCACCCCGCCACGTGCGCGCAAGCCCTTCGCTTCGCCCTCAGGCCACGCGGCTGGCAGCCCAGGCAACAGATCGATCGAACCCGCGTGGCTCTGCACCAGCATCTCCGCTATAGCCGCCGTCGCGCCAAAATTCCCGTCTATCTGAAAAATCGGCCCTTCTTTTGCTGGATGCGTGTCGAACAAATTCATGTTCGTACTGTGCTGCATCAGCATCGAAAGCGACTCCCACGCCTTTTCGCCATCGGCCAGACGCGCCCAAAACGCAATCGCCCACGCTCGGCTCCATCCCGTATACGCTCCGCCATTTGCCAATCGGCGCTCGAGCGAAACTCGCGCTGCCTGCGCAAGTTCAGGCGTGCCGCGCGGCGTAATCTGGTTTCCTGGAAAGAGTGGATACATATGCGACATATGCCGCTGACCCGGTGTACTCTCGTCGAAATCGATCGACCATTCCTGCAGCTGCCCATGCTTCCCAATCCGATACTCCAGGAGACGCTCGCGCGCGGCCGCAAGCTTGGCGGCAAAATCCTCGTCGACACCGAGTTCCCTTGCGGCCGCAATGCAGTTTGTAAACAGTTCGCGGATGAGCGCCATATCCATCGTGCAGCCCGCGCTCGTCATCGCAGGTTTCCCATCGGGCGCAAGGAAATCGTTCTCCGTCGAAAAGGATGGACATGTAGTGAGCCGCCCTTTGCCGTCTTCTATCAACCACGCAAGACAAAACTCCGCGCTGCCTTTCATCAGTGGATAGGCACGACTGCGCAGAAACTCGCGATCCCGCGTAAAAAGGTAATGCTCGAAAAGATGGGCGCAAAGCCATGGACCGCTCATCTGCCAATTGGCCCAGGTAGGCGCGCCCACGCCCTCGCCCACCGGATTCGATGCGCGCCACAGATCGATGTTGTGATGAGAAACCCAACCAGGTAAGCCGTACTGCACCGCCGCAGTCCGCCGGCCGTTCTCGCTTAGATCTCGCATCCACTCGAACAGCGGCGCAGTGCACTCGCCCAGATTGCACGTCTCCGCCGGCCAGTAGTTCATCTGAACGTTTATATTCGCCGTCCAATTACTGCTCCAGGGCGGCGTCACCTGATAGTTCCATATACCTTGCAGATTGGCTGGCTGCGAACCGGGGCGCGAACTGCTGATCAGCAGATAGCGGCCGTATTGAAAATAGAGCGCCAGCAGGGAAGGGTCGGGCGCACTGGCAAAGTTCCTCAGCCGTTCATCTGTTGCTTGCGAAGCACGCGAGGAGCCAAGCTTAAGGCTTACTCTGCGAAATAGGCGACGGTGATCTTCGATGTGCCGCGCTCGCAAGCTATCGAATGACTTCGCTGCAACCGTCGCAAGTGTTCCTCGCGCCCGAGCGATGATCTGCTCGCGCGGCGTGTCCGGTTTCAATTCGAATCCGCGATATCCCGTCGCCGTACTTAGCAGAACCGTTAACGATGAAGCGCCTGCAATCCGTAAGCTACTGTCGTGCGTGATGCTACCTTCTTCGATGACCACCTGCAGAACTGCAGCGAAATACATGCCCTCGCCGATATCGTCAGAATAGAGAACCGGCTTCTCGCTGCCGGGATGGCCTGCGCCGGCCACATGTGCCGCCGCCTTGCCAACCAGCACCAGGCAATTGTCAGGTGTAAATCGAACGAATTGCTGCAGTGGCCCGTCGAGCGACACCGTGCACTGAAGTTGGCGCGGCTTGTTCGCAGTCACCCGCAGTACCAGCACCTGATCGGGCGCCGAAACAAAAGCCTCGCGCTCGAACCGAACATCTCCCACCTTGTACCGAGCGCGTGTGCATGCTGTATCCAAATCCAGCTCACGCCGGTAGTCCACAACAGCTTCGGAGTGCGCGAAATCGAGTCTGAGGTTCGCGAGCGGCTGATACGCTTCGGCAAACAACCCTTGCATCTCCTGGCAGATCTTGTCCGCTAGGTGGTAGTCCTGCTGCTCAAGTACTGCCCTGCGAACCTCAGGTAAATGCTTCTTGGCGTCCGGGTTGTTGCCGTCCCGCGGTTTTCCTGACCAGAGCGTGTCGTCATTGACGACGAGGAACTCTCTCCCAGGTGCGCCATCTTCGCCACCGCCAAACACCATCGCGCCGAGTCTTCCGTTTCCGATTGGTAGCGCGTTCACCCACTGCGACGCCGGCCTCTCATACCACAACGTCAGATCATCGAATCCGCCGGCCAACTCGCCTTCCTGAGAAGCCCCGAAAACTCCAGGAGCGGCGGACGCCGCTGCGAGAAAACCCCGTCGTGTTAAATGGCAGTTCACAACGTTAGTATGAGCGAGGACGCGCAGCAAGAATCAAAGATCACAAAAGCGCCTGGATCGCGCTAGGTGCTGACATGAGCCCTGTCCAGCTGCCGCCGCTCGAGTTTTCTGCTCGCCCTGGCCCAGAAATCTCCCCTGCTTTTGGCGTACAGCCTTTAGATGGTCGGGGCGGTGTGATTCGAACACACGACCCCCTGCGCCCAAGGCAGGTGCGCTACCAGGCTGCGCCACGCCCCGACATCTGCTGCTTCATTGAGTTTAAAACACTTGTCGAAGATGTCTGCCGAAGGGCTTGGATTTTCGGCTGTAACGGGCGAGATAGCTACCCGTTACCGGTCACATCACGATCCCGCCGAGCTGCTTGATGTAGATCGGTCCGTCTGATTCCGTAAAGTTTTGATTTGATCGTGCGCCTGTTGAACTTCTTCGTATTGGCGCTGAACGACAGCTTTCAGCTGGGCAGGCATGGCCGCGGACAAAGCTTCTCGATAATGCTTCACCGATAGATCTTCGCCTCGCTCCGTTTCTTCGAGAATTTGGTGCTCATTGTGGCCCGTGAGCACACCTTTCAGGACAATCCAACCCTGGTGCAGAGTCCCCGCAAGCCCGCTTGGATCGGCTGGCTCCTTTCCTGTGGCCTGAACCGAAGAACGCAGTTCGCCCACAAAGTTTGCTCGTTGTAGAGAGAGCTTTTCAAAGAGGCTCTTGAGAGCGGGATCCTTCACCGCGCCGGCCGCCCCACGGAACCCCTCTTCGGCATCTTTGCAAATACGGATTACTCCATTCACAGCGGAAACATAGTCGGTTGCCTGTTCAGCCATTATTGAATTCCTTTCAAGGACTTGGACTGAATAAGCAAAGCAGCGGTTACCTTAGATATGGATTGAGCTTTTAGGCCAGAAAAGCTACTTTGGTTCGCCGTTTGGAGCAGGTCTGATCCCCTCCGGCGCTTTAGTGGCTATCCCCATCATGGTCTACGTCCTGCGATGCTGCTGCTTTCGCCTCTGCGCTGAGCTGGACGGAATCTTCTCGCTGCGTCTGCTTTGTTGGGGCTTGCTGTTGCGCTTTAGATGCCTGAATCTGCACGGCATACGCGGTCGAAGCGCTGGAAACCGCATTGATCATCGTTGTTACTCCTGAAATCCAATCAATCAAATCCGATGAAATTCCAGGAAGATGTCCGACTTAGACCTAAACGGAGGAAATCGGGACGGAGAAATCAGCGTGCCTCCGCTTGCCTGATATGCCCGACTGCATACACGTCCACATCCACTTTGTTGCTAACTCGCAAGATGAACGTGCTCGGGTCTTTCATTCCCCACTCCACATAAGGAACGATAAAGTGACCGGCTGCCGTAACAGCGGCCTCGGAGCGCTCGATGTGAACTGGAAATGAGATCTCGTGCCGCTGACCATGGATAGCGAACCCTCCGGAGACCCTGGCTTGAGAGATCTGCGCATCGTTCGAAAGCCCGTCGACCGCTGTCGGGGTAAACGATATATCCGGATACCGCTGCACTTCGAGAATATCGCGCTTCATGCGCCTGTCACGCGCGCCGCCCCCGCTATCGCCGCTCGCTGCGTCGACAACTATGGCGCCCGATATGCGCTTGGCAACAGGGTCAAGTTGAACGCAACCTGACTTCATTCGAAATGTGCCATGCACGGTATGTAACACGTCGCTCAGCACGAATGTGATCGTCGTCTTTGCGGGATCAAGGTCAATGGTGATCTGCTGAGCGGAAGCGCTCGCCGCTACTGAAAGAAATGTCAGAAATGCGCCTGTTACGATCCGATCCGAGCGATTTCTCCGCATAGCGTGTGTACTAATCAAGCGAACAGAAACGCGCGGCACAGATCCAATAACTCCCACGAGACCAGATGCCGGAAGGATCTCGCGCCTACATGAATTGCAAGCAATTTCTCAAAGACACTGGGCCGGCTAGCCAGACTTGCCAGGGCGCGCCTTTGAAACGAAGGATGTTTATCTAAGGTGAGCATTAGCGATGCCATCGTCTGGGGCAGTCGGCTTAGCTGTTTGTGCCGGGATTGGTAAACCGCAAGGCCGCCGGCTTTCAGAGCTTCGGCAAGAGCAAGCGATTGCCTGAACGCCAGACACAGCCCTTCGCCGGTCACCGCGTCCACCGACCCGGAGGCGTCGCCTACCAGCGCCACTTTCTCGTTGCAAACTCGTTGCAAAGTGCGAGATGCCGAAAGTGCTCCCATTTCCCTCGATACAGGAACGGCATTTTTGAGTTGTGAATGCACCTGGGGGAAGCGGGCGAGAGCTGCATCCAGCCGCAAGTGCGATTCTCGCGAGATCAGCGCCACACACACTTCATCGGCTGTCACTGGCGTAATGTAAATCTGACATCCCGGTCCCCAATACAGTTCCATGTAAGAGGACCAGGGAGCGATTTGATAATGCCGCCGAAATCCGTAACGGCGTGTTTCGCTGACCGTGCGGCTTAGGCCTGCTTCTCGCCTTATTGCCGAATTCTGACCATCGGCAGCTACGACGAATCTGGCCCGCAATAGCCGATCATCGATGTTCACGCCACCTTTAGCGAGATGGACGTTCTTCGCGCCCCACGTTAGCTTAACGCCGGCTTGCTGGGCACGGCGGATCAACACGGAATGAAGCACAGTACGCCGCACCCCCAGACCCTTTCCGCTGGGAAATTCGGCAATCACTGACGAGTGTTCGCCACAAAACCGGATGCCGGCGAAGCGAAATCCCATGTCGGGCGAAACCGTGATGCCAAGCTGAGCCAAAACCGCAATGCTGTCCGGCATCAAACCTTCACCACACGCCTTATCGATGGGCGGAATAGCGCAATCGACCACGGTCGTCTCGTACCCGGCCTGAGCCAGAGCAATGGCAGCAGCCAACCCGGCCGGGCCGCCCCCGATCACGCACACGTCTGTATTTGCTGGAATATTCATCTTTGACGTAATGCCCGTGCCCGCGTTTGCCTCAGAGGTTGACAACGCGCCGAGCCAAACCCAGAGCTTCACTCCAAAAACCGGTCGGCGCGTGCGCGAGTTCCACAACTTTTTGTACAGCCGCGACACATTCGTCGATTTGCGCTTCGTTCACAATCAGCGGGGGAGCTAATTTGAGAACCTTAAAATCATTCCCGCAGATTTGCGTCAAGATTCCGTGGTCCCTGAACAAGCGCATCACAAGCACCTGTCCAAACATTGCCGGGTGAATCGTATTGAACGCTTGGTACGACATCCGTAGGGCAACCTTCTGTGGCGGTCTGAACACGACGCCGAGAAACAAGCCTTCACCGCGGATCTCCTGAACCATATCGAACGAACTCAGCGCGTCCTCTAACCGATCGCGCATGTAAAGGCCGAGCCGGGCGCTTCGCTGCCCAAGATCTTGGCTAGCAAGCGTATCTAGCACAGCCAGGCCGACACGCATGGCCAAACCGTTTTCGGAAAAGGTAGAAGTATGAATTAAAGAGCGCTTCAGAGATCCATACACCGAACTGTAGATTTCATCGCTCATCAACACCGCCCCGCTGGGAACCAAGCCACCGCTCATAGCTTTCGCGAGAACGACCATATCGGCGTCGACACCATAATGGTGTGCGGCCAGAAAGGGGCCTGTTCTGCAGAATCCGGTCTGAACCTCATCTAACACCAACAGTGTTCCGTGCTTTACGCATAGATCCTTCGCCTGCGACAGATAGCTTTCAGCTGGCGTCCGAATGCCCCCTTCCCCTTGGATGGGCTCCAGAAACAAAGCTGCATATTTTCCGGATTCGAGCTTCGCAGCCAGCGCGGGAAGATCATCGAAGGGGATCTCCTCGGTCTCCGGCAAGAGCGGCCCGAAGCCCTTCTTCCAAAACGGATCGCCCATCAATGATAGGGCGCCGCAAGTGAGTCCATGAAAGGCGCCCTTGGCAAAGAGAAGACCGTTGCGTTTGGTATGCGCGCGCGCAAATTTAATTGCTGCTTCGACGCCTTCGCTTCCGGAACTGCAGAAGAAAACTTTTCGAAGACGACCGCCCGCCAGCCCGCATAATCGCCCAGCCAGTTCTCCTGCGCGCTCAGGCACGTGGCTTTGCAGCATCGCAGGTCCTAGGCGGTCCAGTTCGTCCTTGATTGCGTCTAGAATATCCGGATGATTATGTCCCAGATTGTGAACGCAATACCCGGACAGGAAATCGAGAATGCGCCGCCCTTCCGTTGTCCTGAGCTCGACACCTAGACATCGCTCGTACCGAACGTTCATTTGTAACAGCGAGAGCAATCGCACCCAGTGCGGGTTAACACCCGATTCGTACTCTTGTTGAAAACGCAGGCCGGCGGCGTCTCTTGCCAGATGATCGTGAGCTTCTTGCAGTGCTGACATGCGTGCGAAAATCCTCTATCTGCGAATCAAAATGCGGCGAACCTGCCGATACGGTAAGTAGACGTTCGCAATATCCGCCATGGTTGCACAAAGTACCCCGCTGTGCTCCTTGGAAACAGAGTCTTACCGGACCATATATCTCACCTTGCTATTCGGAGTGAGCATCGTCGGCAGGGCATTCCGCCCGTTTAAGTCACTGTATTTTCTGTAGCTCTTCTCGGTATAAGGGGTTGTGCGGAAACCGTTCGGCGAGATCGGATAACAAGCGCTTCGCTTCGGCATTGTTCTTGTCCCGGAGCGCGGCTACCGCGAGTAGCAGTTCGGCATACGGTTGCAGGTATTTGCCCTTCGCCGCGGTCAGCTTGAGTTTCGCAATCCCTGTGTCTTTGTCCGTCTGCGCGCCGGTCGCGTGTAAAAGCCAGCGAATCGGAGCCGGCTTCAAACTCAGCAGATAATTTTCGACTCCGACCGCGATATAAGCGTCGTAACAATCGGGATATAGCCGCAGAAGCTCTTCTGCGCGTTGACGCCCCTCCTTCATTTCGCTCAAAGCCCGGAGGTTCTGCTTTTCTATTAGCGCGTCGTAGTCTCCTTGGAGTCCAAGCCTCAGTACCGAGGCGAACAGAGCGTCCCTGTCGTGCGGGTCTTGCTTGAGTCTGGCATTCGCTAGTGCATTACTGTGTGTAAGTGCCTGTTCGAAGTGCCGGCGCACTTCGGGATCCGGCGATCCTCTTTGCTTGCCGGAAAAGCTCTGGTCATCAACAAAAAATTCAGCCTGGAGAATTCGGAGCCGGTCGAACTCGGAAAAGAGATAAGCTGCAGCATCAAACACAGCCGCGGACGGGTCGTCCGGGTGCGCTGTTTCCCACTGCTCGAAGCACCTATGAGCATCCGAAAAGTTCAGATTGTACATGTCGTCGAAGCCCTCCTGCAGACTGTCGATGGGCCGCGCAATCAAACCGGCCCCAATGAGCAGCGCCAGAAACGAGCCAAGGCCGACCGATCTCCCCAAGCAGACTGCGGCCATTAGGCGATTGTGTTTATTCGGCATCTATTTGAGAAAGGTCGTTATACTAGTGACATCCGAGAGCTGGTCCAGTCTGTTCCAAATGGGAGACGAATGAGGGGCAATAATGTAACCCGGTTCGCCATCGCGGCATTAATGTGTGTCGCAACCAGCAGAGCGATGCCTCCAACCATCGGTGTCGCTTCGGCCTTTGGCACGTTTGTTGTCAATAGCAATCAGGTCAACGGCAACGCCAACCTGTTCGACGGCTCCGAACTGAAAACCAGCCGTGCTTCCAGTCAAGTGTTTCTCCAGAGCGGGGCTGCACTGACGCTCGGTATCGACTCGGCCGGCACCATTTACCGTGACCACCTGGTCCTTCAGCAGGGTGCAACAAAAATAGACAACATGAATGGCTTCAGCGTTCAGGCAGCCGGTTATCGGGTAGAGCAAGGCGAGACAGCTACCCAGGCTGTGGTGCGCTTAGATGCCGATGTGGTCGAAGTAGCCGCCCTAACTGGTTCGCTCAATGTTTTTGATCAAAAGGGCGCTCTCTTGACCCATATCGGCACTGGCACTGCCTCCGCTTTTCAGACGGGCGGTTCCGGGGGAGGGCAGGGAAGTCCTACTGCCAACAACAACAATCGAACAAAGTACCGAACAGCAACCGCCCTGCTTCTGGCCGTCACTCTGGCGGGACTCGGGTTGGCGGTCGCGGCAATTGTCCAGCCCTCGCCGACCAGTCAGTAAAGCTCTTTACCAAGCCAGAAAAAGTTCTATGCTGCCGGCTGTTAGGCTGCAACAAGTTCTCGTTCTATACCGTCCACACGAAGGAAGGTAACGATGGATAGACTAGAAGAACTGAAGAACAAATACAGCGGAGCTCTGGCGGCCGTTCAGCAGCAGGGCATTCGCTTGTCCCACCTGCATGTCCAAGATAACAAGCTTTTTATTCAAGGAGTTGCTCCGTCGGAGGACGCAAAGAACGCGGTTTGGAACCAGATCAAGGCTGCCGATAGCAGCTACCAGGATCTGACATGCGATCTTTCCGTAGACCCAAGCATCGCACCTCAGTCCACCCAGGCAGCCGCCTCGACCGGCAGTTCCTCGGCCTCCAGAACCTATACGGTCCAGCCCGGCGACTCGCTTTCTAAAATCGCCAAGCAGTTTTACGGCAATGCGAACGATTACAACCGTATCTTCGAGGCGAACCGAGACAAGCTCAACGATCCTAATAAGATCCAGGCTGGTCAAGAGTTGGTGATCCCTAGTTAATCCTCTACTTTGATATCTGAATCGTTGTAGCCGAGGCCCTGGAGTTTCAACACTCCGGGGCCTCCTTTTAGTTTCGCATCTCTTGCTGGCTATTCAGAACCCCGCCAATTAAGCATTTGCTATTCGGATCCCTCACCCAAAGAAAAGATCGATCCCTCCCTGCAACATCTAGTGACTCGAAGGCACATAGATCTTGAAGACCTCCTATTCACCAGAGCATGACCGTACGCGACTCGACTCCTTCTCACCCAAACCTGACACTGAAAAGTTTTCACTTTCTGCAAGACATTCCCTTGTCTCTTTTTGCTGAGCTCGACCGGTGCAAAATTACTGTTAGACAATTACTTGAGCTCCGTGAAGGTAGCCTTCTCCCGCTATCCAGGCCCACTGGTGAAAACATAAACATCTACGCAGGCGACGTTCTGCTTGGTTCAGGAGAAATCCTGGTTATCGATTCGTCACTAGGCGTTCGAGTTGCCGATTTGCGAGAGAAGCCGGCTGCGCTGCCGCCTGAGACCGGAATCGTGAAGTCTCAATCTTAATAGTTCGAAAATGAGTGTGAATCAAGAAGAGTTGAAGTTTCTCCAAGACTGGTGCAAGGAATTCGCCCGTGTTCTGGAGATGTTCACGGGCGTCAGCGCAACAGTTGCCTGCACTCGCAGCGCCGTCCCTGTGCTCGATGAGTCTCAACTGGAGCCGTACACCTGGTGGAAGCAGACCTTCAAAGGTCACGGAACGTTCACCACCTGGATTGGCGCCGAAGAGAAGGCCTGGTCCACCCTCGGGTCGGCTATGGCCGAGGGTGCCGATGGGGCAAAGCAACTCTATGTCGAGATGCTTGGTCATTCCCAGGAAGCGGCTGCAGCGCTCTTGGGCGGACGTCTGGGAAAGCAAGTCAAACCGCTCGCTGGGGAGCTTGAGGAATCTGGCCCCCAGAACTCCTCTACGATTTTTAAGATCAGCATTAATTTCGGCGGGCAAGAATTGCCTCCGCTTCTATATGCAGTCGATCCCGGATTAGCTGCCATGACTTTGCAGCAGGATTCGGATCGGACCCAATCCTCAGGTCTGCCGGGAGCAGGCCAAATATATGGCTCCATGATTGACGACCTGCTCGATCTTCAGCTGCCTCTTTCCGTCGCCCTTGGCCATTCGGTTATGCCCATCGGTGAGGTGCTCAAAATTACTTCGGGCTCGCTCATCGAACTCGATACCAAAATCGGCGGTAATGTGGACCTCTTCGTTCACGGCAAATTGGTGGCCCGCGGCGAGGTTGTTTCGGTGAAAGGCAACTACGGCGTCCGTATCAAACACATCAGCAGCAAAGAAGACCGCCTCACCTTAAACGTGGCTTCCGAGCAAGAAGCGAGCGCCGCTCTGTGAGTCGAGATCTGCGCCAGCAAGAAAATGATTCCGTCTCTTTAGAGAACCCCGAAGCCGGTCGCGACGGCGAGACAGAAGTATCGTCGTTCGATTTCGGACGTCTGGACCGCCTGCCCAAGTCGCAGCTGCGCGCTCTCCATACCGTTCATGAAAACTTCGTTCGAAGTCTCGCCTCGAGTCTCTCCGCCTATCTCCGTTCTTATCTCGTCCTGAATCTCGTCAGCCTCGAGCAGATTTCCTACTCCGAGTTCCTTGAAACAATCGCGCCGCCTACCTGCCTCGCTTATCTCGGCCTGCAACCTTACGATGGGACCGCGGTACTCGAGATCAATATGGGACTCATGTTCTCCCTTCTGGAACTCCTGTTGGGGAGCAAAGGACAGTCTGCCGTTCCCGTTGTTCAGCGCAAGATCACCGACATCGAAAAAAGTCTGGTCCAAACCCTGCTAAAAGTTGTGCTACGCGATTTGACCGAAGCTTGGCAGAGTGTCGCTGACGTATCTTTTCAATTGCAGTCGCTTGCCAGTGAGCCGCAACTTCTGCACGTCTTAGCGCCCGCTGAAGCGGTTATCGTTATTGCCATCGAAGTCAAGATAGAGAGCACATCGGGTCTGATGAATTTGGCAATCCCGTCCATCTTTGTCAAACGGCTGCGCACCAAGCTGAATCTTCTGCGGCAAGTCCGCAAAAACGAATCTACCAATGCAGAACAGCTTCATATTGCTCGCCTGTTGCAAACTGCAACCCTGAACTTCGAAGCTCGTATCGATGCTGGGCGAATTTCAACCCACGATCTTCTGAATCTAAAACTGGATGACGTGTTGATGCTCGATCACGCTGAACAGGGCCCGGTTACGGGTTCGCTGAACGGCAAGGACCTATGCTCGGGAGACATGGTCATGACCGAAAAAGGCAAACTAGCTTTCCGACCGATCGACGAGTTTCCTCCGCGTCCGGGGATCTCAGAATAGCCTGCCAGCTAGGCCGATAGCCGATAAGGATCGGGAACTGTGGTCAGAATGCAGCGGCGGTAAATTAGCCCGGCAAGATCGCGAACGCCTCTGACTCCGACCAAGCAAGACCGTAAAAATCTGTTCGACATTCGGATAACAATAGTTTGATGTCCAATCTCTATGAATCCGACACCTACGCCTGGGCTCTCGAACAAGCTGCGCGCCTGCGAAAGGGCGAGCCTATTGATACGGAAAACGTAGCCGAGGAACTAGAAGGCTTGGCCAAATCCGAGAAATCTTCCCTCGTACACAACCTCGAGATCTTGCTCATGCATATGTTGAAGTGGAATTTCCAGCCTGAACGGCAATCGAAAAGCTGGACGGCTAACATTCTCGAACACCGCGACCGCGTAAACACTATTCTTTCCGAGAACCCCAGCCTTGGGCCGAAGTTGCCGGAACTGCTAGTCCAAGCCTATCGCCGCGCTCGACTTAAGGCCGTTAGGGAAACCGGATTGGACCTAAAAACGTTTCCCGTCTTATGCCCGTTTACTGCAAGGCAGATCTTGGAAGAAGAAGATCTCTAACTTACTTGAGCAGAGGGCCGCTCAAGCCCGCGGTGCTGCAAACTTAATGGACGCAAAAACCAAACGCCAGCCGCCTCATTCCTGAGGAATCGACTGGCGTTTCAGATGGCCTGTTATTAGATCCGAACGGAAAAGCTTGGCTTACACCATCGCTACTTGTTCGGCTTGCAGTCCCTTGGGTCCGTTCTTGACGACGAAGGAGACACGAGCCCCTTCATCCAGGGTTCGATAGCCGCTCGATTCAATCGCTGAGAAGTGAACGAAAACATCTTCGCCATTCTCGCGTGCGATAAAGCCAAAGCCTTTCGAAGCGTTGAACCACTTAACGGTTCCAGTTTCTTTCATAAGTTCTCTCTTTCTTGCTACACAAACCTAACTAATCATTTGAGGGAATCGAAAGCTGCGAACCGTGAGGAGTTGCTGGACCGAACGACATCAATTGACAGGAAGGAATTACGTGCAATCCCACCATACACTTGGCACGCCACTTTGTCAACAAAATAATTGGTTATGGGTAGGCAGTCGATTTTTAACCATCATACACAGTTGCGCGCTCTCGAGCTATCCCGCTATCGCTGCACTGCCCACGCAAGTCCGTCCGGCCCGGGTCCCGCATCGATTCGCCCGGTAACCTCAAGCGTTTTTAGATCGATTACAGCCACATAGCCGTCCGGCGTGCACGCTACAAACGCGCGCGAACCATCCGGTTGCATCTGAATGCCCGCTGCACCATGGCCAACCTCGATCCGTTTAAGCTCTTTCGATGTTGCTGTATCTAAAACTGCCACGCTCGAGCCCCCCAAAGACGAGATCATCGCCAGTTTTCCATCAGGCGTAAACTTCAAACGGTTTGCGCCCGGAACATTCGCCTGCAAAGTGTCGATAACCTTCTTGCTCGCAAGATCGATCACCGAAACAGTTCCGTCCTGAGCATTGGCCGCCCAGAGTTGCTTGCCATCTGGAGTTACATCGAATCCTTCAGCGCCTCGGCCGACAGGGACCACCGTCTCCTCCCAATTGCCCCCTGGAGGACCCATCGGTCTGCCGCGTCCCGGGCCACTCGGAGGCGGGCCGCCCGCAGCTGGACCGCTCGGGGGCGGGCCGCCCGAGGTGGACCTCCAGGCCCTCCCGCACCGTTCGATGAACCCGGCGGAGGTCCTCCAAATCCCGTGCGATTGCTCTTCTCGATAATGCTGACCGTTCCCGAGCTCACATTTGAGGTGAAGATCCGCTTTTGATCCTCGGAAACGTAAATCATATGCGTTCTGTCCTGACCCGTGCCTAAAATCCAGTCAACGGTTTTTTTCGCAGGGTCGTATCGACCGATAGCTTTTGCGCCCTCCGCGGTAAACCAGGTCTCGCCCCCGACAAACACCAGCCCGTGCGGACCCCGCAATGGCCCAAGATCGATGGATGGTAAAGCTTTCTGGCCGACGAGGTCGATCAAAGCCAGCGTGTTGTAAGCGCCGCCTCCATAGTTGGACACATACGCGAACTTTCCGTCATGCGATGCGATGACTTCATGCGGATCCTCGCCCACCGGCGCCTTCGCAACCACCTTGAGGGTTGAGGGATTCACGATCGCCAGTGTATGGTCGCCCTTTGACAGCACCAAAAGCGCTTCCTGCGGCGTGTTCTCCGAGCCCAATACGCTGCCTCCAGCAAGGACGAGCAGAAAAAATAAGACAGCGGATCTCATGATCTGGAATTAGATCACAAACGCTTAACTGAGTCTGCGCCTCACCCCTCTCAGGAGTTGTTTCGTAACATCAGCGAAGGCGATTGGAGCGCCAAGGCGTCTATGCGCACATCGATGGCGGGATGCAGATCTTGTTTCGGCTAGAGAGGTGTGTGCCACACCTAGTGACTGTTAACAACACGCTGATCGCTACGGCTTGTGCCTCCGATTCACCGGTATCGAAACCGCCGGGACCACTTACTAGTGTGGCAACGAAAACGCAACATATTTTCCGCCTGACTTTGCTCCCCACTTCCCGCCGCCGCAGGCGATCACGATGTACTCGTGCTCATCGGCCTGATACACGGATGGAGTTGCACTTCCCGCCGCGGGCAGTTCGGATTGCCACAACTCTTTCCCGGTGCTCTTGTCAAAAATCCGTAGCTTGTTATCGCGAATGGTAGCGGCAATGATCACGAGTCCATTCGACGTCACAACCGGACCGCCATAATTCTCCGTGCCTGTATTACGCAGACCTTTTGCCGCCAGTTCCGGATATTCACCCAGCGGAACCTGCCATGCAATCTCGCCTTTGTTGAGGTTGATCGCCGTCAGCGTTCCCCATGGCGGAGTGATGCCCGGATAACCATCCGGATCGAGCAGCTTGTTGTAGCCGTCGATGTTGTACTTGATCGGCGGCGCCGCACCTGACTGAATCGCCGAAACCACTTCCTTCTCTTCGCCTTTCGTGAGGAACGCCGCAATAGCCGTAACTGCTTGGGGAGTCAGTTGCGGAAAAGCCGGCATGCGCCCCGCGCCTTTGCGAACCGTTGTTGCGATTTGAGCTTCGGACAGCCTGCTTGCGATGCCTATCAAGGATGGAAATTCCGGAGGTGTGCCGCGACGGTCCGGGCGGTGGCATCCTGAACAGTTCTGCTGATATAACTCTGATCCTGTGCCGCTCTTCGACCGAACGCGTTCCACCAGCCGTATCGCGAACGGCATTTCGTTCGCATTCACATAGAGCATCCCGCTCTCGGGATCGAAGGCCGGTCCTCCCCATTCGGCTCCTCCGTCCGTGCCCGGGAAGACCACCGTGCCCCGAAGGCTCGGAGGAACAAACTGCCCTCCACTACGCAACGCGCGAAATCGTTCGAGCACGGCCGCATGCGCCTCGGGCGTTCTAGACGTGATCATGTCTTCCGTAATCTGCTGCCGGGTGAACGGAGCAGGCTTTAGCGGCAGCGGTTGTGTCGCCGAGGTCTGCTCGCCGGGAACATCCGTCTGCGGCACGGGCTGCTCGACGATCGGAAACACCGGCTTTCCCGTCTCGCGTTCGAAGACAAAAACGTGCCCGGATTTCGTAACTTGTGCGACGGCGTCGATAGGCGCGTCATTGCGACTCAGCGTGACCAGCGTCGGCGGCGCAGGCAGATCCCGGTCCCAAAGATCGTGATGCACGAACTGATAACTCCAGACGCGCTTGCCTGTTTCCGCATTTAAAACCAGAAGACAGTTCGCATACAGGTCATTACCGATTCGATTCGCTCCATAGAAGTCAAACGCCGCCGACCCGGTTGGCACGAACACCAAACCGCGCTTTTCATCGAGCGCCATCCCCGCCCAATCGTTAGCGGCGCCGCTGTATTTCCAGGCATCTTTCGGCCAGGTTTCGTAGCCCGGCTCGCCGGGATGCGGGATGGTATGGAACAACCATTCGATAGCGCCCGTGCGCACGTTGTAAGCGCGGATGTCGCCAGGGGCCGCAGGCAGATCTTCACTCGTGATGCTTCCCAGGATGAGCCGATCTTTGTAGACAACTCCAGGGGTCGTAAGCGAAATGTTTATATCTTCGGGATTCCGGCCGAGCCCGTCCTTAAGATCGACAACTCCGTCGGTTCCGAACTCTGGCGACGGTTGTCCCGTTTTCGCATCGAGCGCAAACAGTTTTTCGCGGACGGCGAAAAACAACCGCTCCTGCTTTCCGTCGGTCCAGTAGTTCAGTCCTCGATTCCGTGCCTTACTCGCGCGGACGCCGGCCGGTTGAGGGTTGAAGCTCCAAAGCAACTTGCCCGTCGCGGCGTCCAGCGCGATCACCCGAACCTTGGGAGTTGTAGCGAACAGAACACCGTGCTCGACGATCGGATTGCATTGCATCTCGGACCCATCGAACGAATCGCTCCGTCTCGTAAGTCCACGCCACTTGCAATCTCGAAACGTTAGTAGGACCGATCTCTTGAAGCCGCGTGTAGTGGATCATATCGTTCGACCCGCCGTACACAGGCCACGATTGATATTGTGCCGACCACATGAGACAAGCGGCCAGCCCTGCTGAAAGAAAAGCGCCGATTCGCCTACTTATAGAGAAATGCAATCGATGACTCTCCGTCCCGGAAACACAGTAGCGTACCACTATACAGACGAAACTACCGAGCCCAATGCGCCTTATTGGGCAGCCAAATTCGTGGAATGCTACTGTTGTAGCCTCCGGGGCATCTATGTCCTCTGAACCTAAAGCCGAAGACCTCACCGCGAGATTGCTGGCGGACTTTCGCGCTCTCATCGCAAACGGCGAGATCAAACCGGGTACGCGCCTTCCCCCGGAGCGCGAGCTGGCAAAACGGTTCGGTGCAAGCCGTTCCTCGCTTCGGCCCGTCCTCAAAATGTTGGAGAACGTCGGAGTCCTTTCCCAGCGCGTAGGAGATGGAACCTACCTGAAGAACGACGCGACGGGCATTTTGTCGGTGCCATTGAATTTCCTTATTCTTCTTGACGGCGTGTCCCTGATCGAGGTCTTTGAAGCGCGTTTGATGCTTGAACCTGAGCTTGCTGCTCGAGCTGCGGAGAGCGCCTCAGGCGAGGACCTCGAAGCAATGCGCACCACTCTGGCCGCGTTCAAGGACAATCCCGTGGATTCCGACGTCAACTTCCATCTCGCAATTTGCCGGGCGACCCGTAACAGAATCTGCATGCGCATGTTCGAAGCCATCCACAATGCCTTTGCTCAAGGCATGGTCTTAACTGCAAACCTGGCTCCCGAGCGTGCCCTCCAATTCCATCGGTCGATTTACAGCGCCATTCATCTTCGAAATGCGGATGAGTCTAGGAAACTCATGGCGGAGCACCTCGTTCATGCTAAGGGCGTCCTGTTGCAAGCCCACCTGGAAAACGACCATTCAATCGAACCCGGGCAGCTAAATCAAAAAATTGGTTGACCAAAACGCTCGAATTTGATAGAAATCTCCTATCGCCGATTGGAGGATGCTATCTCTGTTTCCTGGATACCGGTCGGTCAAACCTGCAAAGAGGTGGTCTATGTCGATTCGAAAAGCCGGTCAGCAGCTTCGGCTTCTACTGTTTTGTTCGGTTGCGCTTGTAACTGCGAGTCGGCCTCTCTCCGCTCAAATCGACCAGGGCGCGATCCGCGGCACCGTCCAGGATGCAACCGGCGCGGTCGTGCCGGACGCTAAAGTCACCTTGACCAATGAGGACACGGGACTGTTACTCCAGACGACCACTTCGGGCGGGGGAAGCTACAGCTTCAGTCCCATCAAGATCGGCACCTATACGGTTTCAGTCGAGAAAACCGGTTTCCAAACCGTGGCTCATCCCCATATCGGCATCCATGCGAGCGAGCAGGCACAGGCAGACTTTTCGCTAATGCCCGGTAACGTGAATCAGACTATTGAAGTCAGTTCAGGCCTGCCGCTTTTGCAAACACAATCCTCGGAAGTGGGGCAGAACCTCACAAGCCGTCAAGTCAACGATCTTCCGCTAAACGGCCGTAACTACACTTTTCTCGCGCAGGTCTCGGCTGGAGTGACTCAGATGCAAACGGGACGCGCGGCCGGCACGGGCGCGTTCACGGCGAACGGCCTGCCCTCCTCTCACAATAGCTACCTCCTCGACGGCATCGACAACAACAACAACACCATCGATTTTCTGAACGGCAACTCGTTTGTCGTTCTCACGCCCCCCGATGCGGTTCAGGAAGTGAACGTGCAAACCAGTAACTTCCCAGCGGAGTATGGCCGCGCCGGCTCTGCTGTCATCAATGCGACCACTAAGTCCGGCACAAACACCTTTCAAGGCGTTCTGTGGGAGTACCTGCGCAACGACGCTTTGGATGCCTCAACCTGGAGTGCAAATCGATCCGGATTGACCAAGCCTGAGCTGCGGCAAAACCAATTTGGCTTTACTGTCGGCGGCCCGATCGTGCACAACAAGACTTTCTTTTTCGGCGACTATCAGGGCACGCGAATCGCGCAAACGTCTTTGCATAACCCGACCGTGCCGACCGCAGCGCAGCGGGCAAGCGGCTTCACCAATCTGCAAGACTTGATCTACAATCAATCCGGTACGCGCACCGACGCATTGGGCCGAATCTTTCCGAATGGCGCTGTGTTGGATCCCGCAACGACGCGCCCCGTGACCGCCGGTCAGTTAGATCCCGTAACGGGACTGACGGCTACCGGCAGCGGCTACGTTCGCGATCCGTTTTATCAGGGGAGCATCACAGGAGTTACGAACTTCGCTACTGCGGCAACCGAACGCCTGATGAACATCTTGCCCGCGAACCGGATGAATCTGAATGCGATCAAGCTGCTGAACGCCTATCCTGCCCCGAACACCGCCGGATTCAGCGGCGGGATTTCTAACAACTACGCCATCCTGCGGCCGCAACCGGACAACACCAACCAGTTCGACATCCGCGTCGACCAGAACTTTAGCGAAAAAGATCAGATGTTCGCGCGTGTTGGCTACGCGGCGAGAAACCAGAATGCGGCCCCCGATTTCACCGGGGCTATCGATAACTCCCAGTTCGGTCAGGGTAACTTCAAAGATCGCGCCGTGAACGCCGCACTCAGCGAAACGCACCTGTTTTCTCCGACGATGATCAACGAAGTCCGCCTCGGATACAGCCTGCTTACCGATAATATCGTGACCTCCGGTTGCAAACCAGACCGGCATTCCGGAGCAGTTCGGAATTCAAGGCGCGCCGCAGGGACCGGGTCTGGGCGGCTTGCCCAACATAAATATTCCAGGTCTCACATCTATCGGTCCTGGTAATTTCGCCGCCCCCAACACGCGCACCAGCGACACGCGGCAGATCACCGAAAACCTCACCAAGATCCGCGGCCCGCATACCTTCAAGGGAGGCTTCGAAGGTCAGTGGCTTCGTTACTCCTACGACAACCCTCGCGCAGCTCTCGGCTCCTTCAATTTCGATTCCACTTACACGGGTATTCCCGGCGGCGCGGGCGCGGGGGCGGGAATGGCGACCCTGCTGTTAACACCGATTCCCGCCACTGTGCCCAACGGCGTCAACTACGATGGCGGACCGGGATTTCTCATCGCCGATAGCAATGTGGCGCCCGACAACGTCCGTCGTTACTATGGGCTTTACTTTCAGGACGACTGGAAGGTAACTCCCAAACTGACTCTGAATATGGGTCTCCGCTGGGAACATTTCAGCCTCCCGATGAACCGCTACGGGGCGGAAGCAAACTTCGAGTCCGGGCCTCCCTTTGGCGGCGCCGCCTACGTGATCAACTCTCGTTCCAAGGATGTTGCGCTCTCTCCGGCATTTACCCAGCAGCTCGCCAGAGACGGTATCGCCCTTCAGTACAACAGCACTCCCGGCCTCATCCCCTCGCCTAAGTTGAATTTTGCCCCGCGCTTCGGTTTCGCCTACCAGGCGACCTCAAAGCTGGTGGTACGCTCCTCCTACGGAATCTTCTTTGCTGGATTCGAGAACCTGGGCAGCGTCGACGAAGGCTATAACTATCCCTTTGCCGTCGAGCCCAGCCTCAGTGATTCGACCGGCGGCACTCTGCCTCTCTGGATGCAGCATCCGGCGGCGTTTCCCAACGGGCAAATCTCCACGCTTGAAACCGGCCTGCTGGCGGTGAATCCCAACCCGACAAATCCAGCGTTCAATCCCCAGGGCTTGTCACTCAAGGGCTTCGCGAAACCCTGGCACACCGGTTACACGCAGGAGTGGAACTTCACCTTGCAGTACGCGCTGACTAGAAACGACAGCATACAAGCGTCGTATATCGGCAATCACAGCTTGCACCTGTTAAATGACTATCGATCGAATGCGCCAAGCGTGATTTTGCCTCCGGGCACAAATAACAACAACTACGTCCCTTTCCCCGATTTCGCGAGAAACGTGGATTACCCTGCGCCAAACGGTGATGCCTACTACTATGGCTTTCAATTGACCTACCAGAGGCGATTTGCCCAGGGGCTTGGAGTCCTGGCAAATTACACACACTCACGTTGCATGATCGACTTCCGCAACATTCTAAGTGACGACATTCCGGGCGCAGTGGGACGCGCGCTTTATCTTCCAGGTTGGGGAGTCAAGGGCGATTACTCCTTGTGCAACGACGATTCACCAAACGTTTTCCACCTGAGTGGCACTTGGCAGGTTCCATATGGAAGAGGGCTGCGCTATGGCCACGATGCCAATCGCATCGTCGATGCTTTCTTGGGCGGCTGGTCCTTGAACGGCATCCTTACCGCCCAAAACGGCTTTCCCGGAACCGTCGGCTGTCCAGTCGCGACTACCTCCGATTACGGATGCGTCGCCTTCCTCGTGCCCGGGCAGCCTCTTTATCTGCACTCCGGTCCGCACGGCATCAATCAGTTCCTGAATCCGAAGGCGTTCGCGCAGCCGCCCGTTGCCACGGCCATCGGTCAAAGCAATTATGCTCCGCTCGGAGGCCGCGCTCAGCAGTTCCACGGCCCCGGGTTCAATAATCTAGACTTTTCGATTTTCAAGACGTTCCCGGTTACCGAACGAGTCTATTTCCAGCTTCGGGGCGAGACTTTCAACCTTTTCAATCACCCGAACTTCGCGAACTCGTTTGTGACGCTCGATTTCACCAATTCAAATTTCGGGCAGATCAACAATACGACGGGAAACTCGCGCGAAGTCCAATTGGCTCTGAAGCTATATTGGTGAGTTAGCTGTGCAGTTGTTTCGATCGGCGGCTTCTCTCAAGGCCGCCCTCTCTTTCGTTCTCTTCTGGCTCCCCGAATCTCTATCCTCAGACGCAAGCGCCGCTCGAAGATACGCTCAAACAGGCTGCTAAAGCGAATCCCGATAACTGGGATGCCAACTATCGTCTCGGAGAGTTCTATCTGCACACGGGCAAACTGTCCGACGGTATTCCGTATATGGAGCGCGCCGCCGCGGCGCAGCCCCTGAACTACGTCGCCGGCTACGATCTTGCGCTCGCTTACTTCGACGCGCGCGACTACAGCAAGGCTCGTACCCAGATTCAGTCGATGCTCAAAACAAAGAACACTGCCGAGTTGCACAGCCTGCTGGCCGACGTCGAAGAAGGCGCCAGCGATTATCTCAAGGCAGCTGCCGAGTATCAGACCACGGCCCAAATGGACCCCACCGAAGAACATATCTTCGACTGGGGAACCGAATTCCTCATTCACCAGACCTATAGCCCGGCTGTCACCATCTTCGAGCGTGGAGTTGAGTTATTCCGGCGCTCACTCAAATTGAACGTAGGTCTCGGAATTGCACTCTATCTCGACGGGCAATACGAGAAGAGCATGAAACAGCTCTGTGCGGCCACAGATCTGAATCCCACTGAAGCTTGGCCCTATCTTTTTCTCGGAAGCAGCTATGCCGCTCTCTCGTCGCGTTTCGAAACGGACGAGGTAAGAAAACGTCTTCAGCGTTTTGCATCCGATCAACCCGGCAATGCGCGCGCGTTGTTGTATTACGCGGTCAGCTTATGGGATCGCAACCAAGCGTCGCAAGCGACCGCGGCCGAAGCCGAGTCTTTGCTCAAGAAAGCCGTCCGGCTCGATCCCACTTTGGTCGATGCGCATCTGCGATTAGGCGTTCTCTATTCCGATACTCATGACGATCCCGACGCCATCCGCGAGTTGCTCGCGGTTGTAAAGGCGCAGCCGAATCTGACCAGCGCCCACTATCACCTCGCGCAGGCATACACCAGAACAGGACAAAAAAATCTGGCGAAGAAAGAGCTCCAGATTTTTGGGCGGCTCCATAATTCAGATACGGAAGAAACCCAAGCGGAACGCAACCGCATTGTGCAATTTATCGTTGCCATCCGAGATCAACCCGGCGCCGCCCCTCAATAAGGCTTTCGGTCAGAAAATTCCTGCCGTACTTCGCGCTTGTCCGGCGCGATAAGAACAGTGAGGTCATAGCATATTGTCGGCGAAGATCGAAGCTCCCGTCGCGGTTTTCAACATTTTGCCCAGTCTTGAAAGCTCAGAACTCGCGGAAGCTCAAGCAGCCCATCCATCCCTGCCGCTAGAGTTTGGGATCCGTTGGATGAGTCGCGTTGCTCTCACGCCGCTTCGGCTGTTGAAGACAATCGCTTGGTTTGCATCCGTATGCAAGGAGATCGTGCGGCCTTCGGCCGGCGCCATGACCTACGAGGAATATCGCAACAACGGATACGGCGAAAGGCTCGAAGGATCTCTCATAGCCACCCGCTCAAGAACGCAATAATTCCATCGCCTCACACCATTAAAGTTGCCGGGCCGGTTTGTCCATGATGCCGCCCCATGCGATTCCTTAGCTCCGTACGTGCTCGTAACAATCGACTTTTCGCTGCAGCTACGGAAATACCCAGACTCTCCGCTACTTCAGCCATAGACCGCTCCTGTACGTCGCGCAACAAGAATACGTTCCTCAGCAAAGGAGGCGTCCTGCGGATCTCATTTTCGAAGCACCTGGGCTACTTCGGAGCATCCCAGGCTCTCCTCCGGCGATTGTCGGACGTCGCGAAGCTCAAAGGGGCCGATGTCCTCTGCCGGCTGAACATCGTCTATATACGCGAACTTAGCCCGCCTCGCCTGACGCAAGCGCATCAGACACTGATTGACTACGATGCGTGTCAGCCAGGTAGAGAATTTGGCATCACGCTGAAATTGATTGATGTGCTCGTAAGCTTTCCAGAACGAGTTTTGCACCTCGTCCTCCGCGTCTTGCTTGTCGCGCACAATTGAGAGCGCAATTTTCATTACTGAGTTCTGATGTCGTCTCATCAGCTCGTCGAAAGCCATGTTGTCGCCCTGCTGACACATCCTTACCAAGTTGTCGTCTGCGAGTCCGCGGTACCCGTCCCGGTTTTGCATCCCTTGCAATTCGTCAGAATCCATCACTTCAAAGCCTCTATGAACGAATTTATTCCGGAACCGCCATTTTTGATAGGCGATAGTAAAATCGACTTCAGTGAGGCGAAAACCAATGCCGCTGACGTTACGGACAGTAAAACGTCTTTGATGCCTGCTGAAAATACGGATGACAGCGTTCGCCGATTTCTTCAGACCTACGACATCGGACCCAAACTGCGGCAGCTGAGATTGCGCAAGAAAATCGCCCTCGTTGACTTGGGTAAACACACAGGCCTGTCGGCTTCTATGCTGTCCCAACTGGAGAATGGCAAGTTGATTCCCACTCTGCCTACTCTGGCGCGCATCGCTACGGTCTTTGACGTGGGGTTGGAGCACTTTTTTTCGGATAAGCGTACCCGCCGAACGTTTTCCATCGTGCGTGCCACCGAGCGTCTGCGTTTTCCTGATCTTCAGGACAGCCCGGTCCCCGGATTTTTCTTCGAAGTGCTTGCGTTCGGTGTCACCGATAAGAGCATCGGAGCGTACCTGGCGGAATTTCCGCCCCTCGAGCCCAAACTCCTCCGAACTCATCAACATGAGGGAGCAGAGTTCATTCACGTCCTTCAGGGCGTTCTCGGTTTAAACTATCAATCGGAAGACTATTCGCTCTACGCTGGCGACAGTGTGTACTTCGATGCTTCGGAAGCTCACTCCTACTGCGGCCAATCTGACGAACCGGCACGCGCGATCGTCGTCACAACAGCTCTGCGGTCTTAAATCCCTCCTTCCGAGAACACTTTTTCTTGGGTTCGTTTTTTCAGTTCTGGTTGCTCAGTCGAAGGACCGCTGGACGGAATTGAACGTAGGCCCGTTCTATGTGGCGACCGACCGTGACGAAGCTCACGCTCGCGAGACTCTGACGCAACTCGAACAACTTCGTTGGGTGCTGGGCAACCTGCTAGAAACTAAGGACTTACCTAGCCTCTGGCCCATTCGTATCGTACTTACGGGCAAAAATAAAGAAACGAACCCATCCGGGGAGTTCGTTTGGCAAAATTCACAATACCTTCTCGTCAGCGGCCCGGACGACCGGCCGCCCCTCGCCCAGGTCGCCGGCCTTTTGCTCGACGCCAATACACCTCGGCTGCCTGCGGACGTAGAGTCGGGCATCCGCCAGCTCTTCTCCACTCTGGAGGCTCACGGTAGCCGCGTCACCTGGGGCGGCCCTGTGGCGCATCCAGACCTCGCCTGGGCCCGTATGCAGCTCTTCGCCACCAAATTCGAGTACGGAGCCAGCTTCCACATCTTCTTGACGGCACTGAAAGGCGGCAGTACGCTGGCCGCTGCCGAAAGAAATGCCTTTGGTAAACCGACGGCTGAGCTGGAAAGCGAAGCACGCGCCAACCTCGCCTCCGGAAACTGGTCGGCTGTCCCGGTCTCCGGTCGCCCCCTCGACCCGAAGCGGGATTTCGGGGAGCATGCGCTCGACCCCGATATCGCTGCCGTCTATCTCGCCGATTGGTCCGTATCCGCTGACCGGAAAGGAGCCGAGGCGGCGTACAAGGCTGCGATAGAACGTGGCGGCGCAGCAGCTGCGCTCGGCTACGAAGGGCTTGGCCATGTGGCGAAGCTGGACGGTGAGAGCCCTAAAGCCTACTGGGATGACGCCATCCGCTCTGGCAGTCGAAGCGCAGCCGTCTACCTGGCTGCTGCGCAGGACTTACCCGCAGCCGAAGCCTTACCGCTGCTGAAAAGAGCCGCCCAGCTCAACGAGCGCTGGTCTGAACCTATCTATCGTCAAGCTCAACTGACGCAAAATCCCGCCGACAAAGAATCCCTGCTGAAAACCGCTGTGAAACTCGACCCTCGCGCGACCAACATCTGGATGGAATTGGCCCAACTCCAGACGGAGAGCGGTGAAGCCACTGCCGCCCAAGGCTCCTGGCTGCGGGCCGAAGACTCCGCTCCAAACGATGCCGAACGCGAGCACGTACACCAGTTGCGTCTCAGCTCCGAACAGCAACGCCTGGATGCAGCCGAACAGCGTGAGCGCCGTGAACGCGATGCCCCCTATTTCGCCGATCTGCGGGCTCAAAAGGCGGAAGAAAGCCGGATTCATGCGGCCGAGCAGAAAGCTAACCAGTCACTCGAGGCTGCGGCCGGGGACAGCAAGCCTTCCGATGTTGTGCAATGGAACTCATTAGTTCACGAGAAGAAACTCACTGGAACTCTGACTCGTGTCGATTGTCTGAAAAGCGGGTGGCGGTTATCCGTTAAAGACAAATCCGGCAAGCAAACAGCCTTGTTTCTAAGCAAAGAGAGCAATGCCGATCTCCCGTGCGGTTCGCAGGCCAAGCCACGCCACCTCACGCTTGAATATCACGCCGCTCCGGACGAGGACTTGCATACCGAAGGTGAGATTACCAGCCTTCAACTCCAGTGAGCGTTAGTCTCCGTCCCGCTACCACCGGCGATCTGCCCTTCCTGGTTGCCATCGAGCAGAACTCCTTTGCAAGCGCTAACTGGCTGGCGGAAGACTTCCTGAAATACCCTTGTACCGTAGCCGAGATGCGCGGCCGTGTAGCCGGATTCATAGTTATTCGCCAGACATATCCCGGCGGCTCGGACGAACCGGCGGAAAGCGAGATCCTAAACCTGGCTGTAGCGCCGGCTTTTCGTCGACTCGGAATCGCTACCGCGCTCTTGCGGTCTACGCTCCTTCCGGGCCCGATTTACTTCCTCGAGGTGCGCGAATCAAATGTCGTTGCCCAGGCGCTTTACCGAAAGCTCGGATTTAAAGACATCGGACATCGCAAGGACTACTACCGACATCCCGTTGAAACCGCTATTGTCATGCAGATGAGATAGTGTTAATTCTGAGATATTGGCCGACCTCAAAGGAGACACTCTTCTGTGGAGAATCAAACACACGACGAAGAACTGAAAGCGCATCTGCTAACCACTAACGGGGAGTTCCGAAAACTCGCCGAGCAGCATGCGCAATTAAAACGTCAAATCGAAGCTATCGAGGCTAAATCGCATGTCACTGACGAAGACGAGCTTGAGGAGCAGCGCCTCAAGAAGCTTAAGCTTCACTTGAAGGATCAAATGAACGAAATGATCGAACAACAGAAGCACGCGAACGTAGCCTAGCTGCTTACTTCACTAATCCTAGCTTCTTTAAATCAGGCGCAGGTAAAGGCTCGTTAAACTGCGCCTGACCGAACGTCTTCTCGACTTGTCCATCGTCGAGTGCTACTCCATAAGGCGGATCGACAAATGGAAATGCTTTCTTTAGCTTTTCCAGTTCGAGACTGGTCTCTGCTTTGAGGTGTGTATCGCGGAGAAAGCTTGCGGCCCACTGCGGATTGATGGTTGGAATCGCCACAACTCGCGTGCTCCCCCACTCGAGCTTTGACATGAACTTCGCAGCCGCATCGCAATGCATGCACGAGGGGTCATAGAAGAACAGGAAGACTTTCCCTTGGGTGAGGTTCTGCGGCTTGCCATCCACGATTACCGGGGTTGGCATCTGCACGTTCCGGCGCTCCGCTGCATTTACCCCGTAACTGATACCGGCCAATACTGCTAACCCGGCAAGCGCAGCGGCTGGTATTTTTAATCGCATCACTCGCGGCGACCACGCAAACGCAGCCAAGCCCAGCAGCAGCATAATTCCATCGCCTATAAAGAATCCCGGCCCAACGGTGCGCTTGATGATCGGAAAGCAACTGCACTCGTGCCCTACCAGCACGTTGTAGTAATAAGCGATCCAACCGATAAAGAAAACAATCAGGGCAGAACCCAACAGTCCGCCTAAACGCCGGTATCGCGGAGTAAAAAGCAGAAATGCTGTCAGCAACTCCAGGGTTCCGAGCACAGATGCTCCTATTACGCCGAAACCGCCGGGTACCCGCGCCTGTTCGAGTAACTCGCCGGTTTTAAAGGGGCTCAGAACCTTCCAGCCTCCCGATACGAGGAAGACGACCCCTAAAAGAATCGCCGCGACTGCCGCGGCGGTTCTTTGCCAACCTGCGCTCTCGCGCGGTGACGTCATTTCGAGGGGGTTTGCAAAAGCACCTTGCATCTTCCACCTAATTGTATTCTGATTTGATACTCCATGCCGAATTCCCGCAGCATCGTCTCGATTCTTCTTGCAATCGGGTTGCCATCTATCTCTCCTGGCGATAACGCAAGTAAGATCGATCGCGAAGTGAAAGCCATAACGAAATCGGCCATCCTGATCGACACACATAACGACATCCCAAGCTTTACCGTCGACGGAGCCGATATCGGCAATTCACCCAAGAACATGACCGATATTCCTCGCTTGAAGCAGGGCGGTGTAGGGGCCGTGTTCTTCTCGGTCTACGTAGCCGCTAAATACACAGATGGCAACCACTCCGCCAATCGCACGCTTCAGATGATCGACACGGTGAAGCACGACATCGTCGAGCGCTACCCCGATACGTTTCAGTTCGCATTAACAGCCGAAGATATCGTCAAAGCTCACAAGAAGCATAAGATCGCAGCGCTGATGGGTCTCGAAGGCGGACACGCAATCGAAGACAGTCCGCGAATTCTACGTGACTACTATCGGCTCGGTATCCGTTATATGACCCTGACCCATACCAACACGAACAACTGGGCCGACTCTTCGGGTGACGTCACAAAACCGGAGATTCAACACCACAATGGCCTGACCCCCTTCGGCAAAGATGTCATCCGTGAGATGAACCGGCTTGGCATGATGGTCGACATTTCGCATGTAGCAGACAAAACGTTCTACGATGCGCTCGAAACCAGTCAAGCGCCGTTGATCGCGTCGCACTCTGCCGCGCGTGCCGTGACGAACGTTCCGCGCAACATGACGGACGATATGATCCGCGCCCTTGCGAAAAAGGGCGGCGTCATCCAAATGAACTTCTACTGCAACTTCATTAACCAGCAAGCGGCTGACGCGCCCGAAGGCTCTCCGGTACATGCTCTCTGTATCCGACGTCGTCGCACACATCGACCACGTTCGCCAGATCGCCGGCATAGAAGCGATCGGCATTGGCAGCGACTTCGACGGAATCGAATGTGCGCCAAAGGGTCTGGAAGACGTATCGAAGTTCCCGGAGCTGACACGAGCTCTTCTGGAGAAAGGCTACTCGGCGTCCGACATCAAGAAAATCTACGGCGGAAATACCTTGCGCTTGATGCGCCAAGTCGAAAAAGTAGCAGCCGGGCTGCAGCAGTCACACTAGGATCCCTGGTGTGATTTCTCGAGTTTTTTGGCAGCTTGCCAAAGCTCTTCCATGCGGTCGAGGGAAGTCTCTTCGAGCGTATTGCCGCTACCCTCTATCTCACGTTCGATATGCGCGAAGCGGTTACGAAAACGACGATTCGTTTTGCGGAGTGCCTGCTCGGGATCGACCCGCAGATATCGCGCAAGATTCACCACATTAAAAAGCAAATCGCCGATCTCATGCTCCACATGTTCCTGGTCCTGAGCCGCTTGCGCTTCGGCTAATTCGGCCGCTTCTTCCTGTACCTTAGCCAAGACCCCGCCTACGTCTTCCCATTGGAATCCGACCTTTGCGACCTTGTGCCCAAGCTTGTCTGCTTCCACCAGCGCCGGCAAGTTTCGCGGTACGCCATCCAGCATCGATTTTTGAGCTTCAGCGCCTCTTTCAGCTTTCTCCTGCTTTTTGATTTCATCCCAGCGGAGCTTGACATCTTCCGCTGTTTCAGCCGATGCATCTCCAAACACGTGCGGATGCCGCCTGATCAGCTTTTGGTTGATCGCGTCGAGCGAATCCGAAATCGTAAACAATCCCTCTTCGCGCGCGATAGCCGCCAAAAAAACCGGCTGCAAAAGCAAATCTCCCAGTTCTTCGGCTAGCCCTGCCCAGTCACGCTCATCGATTGCATCGATCACCTCGTATGTTTCCTCGAGCAGATACGATTTGATGGTGTCGAACGTCTGCTTCCGATCCCAGGGGCAACCGCCCGGCGCACGCAAGCGCTCCATCACCTGCACTAATTCGCCGAACTTTTCGCCAGCCTCTTTGCCGTAGTCCTTCACGCGGTAGCCCTCGTCCGACTATAGCCGTTGCCGCTCCTTCAGCTGGGCCCGGATATCATTAAGGTTGTTGTATGGCAGAGCGCACTGAAATTCCCGAAGACTTCCCGCTTCCTCCGGCCTCCTTCGAGTTCCTCGTCGAATCGATTTTGATGCAAACGCAGATGCAACTCGGACTCCTTCACTTTGAGGAGAACGAGGAAGAACCCGAGCCGAATTTGCCGCTTGCCCGGCACTCCATCGACATGCTGGCGATGATTCAGGAAAAAACGCGCGGCAACTTGTCCGTAGCGGAGCAGCGTTTAATCGAAAACGGCCTCACCGAACTTCGATTTCGTTACGTGCAAATTGTCGATGAGCAGAAAAGGCAACCCAGCGGGTCTCGAATCACAACGGAAAACAAAGGCGAGACAAAGAAGGAAGATGATCGTCCTCTGATCATCACTGCGGACGGCGGGAAAGGAAGCAAGACCGAATAGATGCTTCCGCAGTTCGAGCATGCGTCCATACTCGTGCTCGGATCTGGCACCAGCGTGGGCGTGCCGATGGTCGGCTGTCATTGTAAAGCCTGCATCTCGACCGATCCACGCGACAAACGGCTTCGCCCATCGGTTCTCCTGAAGCTAGAGGACAAGCGCGTGCTGATCGATACCGCCCCGGACTTCCGTTACCAGGCGCTACATTACGGCATCGAGCGGCTGGACGCGATCCTCTACACGCATGCCCATGCGGACCATATCTTAGGTCTCGACGATGTCCGTCCCTTCAATTTCATGCAGAAGGGTAACATTCCGTTCTATGCGTCCGAAGAAGCTTGGAAGGTCATCGAGCGCACATTTAGCTACGTATTCGATTCGAGACCCAGTGAGTCCAGCCGTCCCCGATTGACGCCGAACATTTTCAATGGCGATTCCATCTCTGTGGCGGGTACTTCGATCCAGCCCGTTCGCGCTCTCCATGGACACGGAACGGTTTACGGCTTCCGCTTTGGAGATTGCGCGTATCTGACCGATCACAGCGAGATCCCTCCCGAAAGCGAGGAACTGTTAACCGATCTCGATGTATTATTCCTCGACGCTCTAAGGCACAACCCTCATCCGACACACTCGACGGTCGAAGAATCTTTGCGCACAGTCGAAAGGCTTCGGCCGAAGCGAGCGTTTTTTACTCATATCTCGCATGATCTGGTACACGCTCCAACTGAAGCCAGGCTTCCGCCTCATGTGCGAATTGCTTACGACGGGTTGGAAATTCCGATTGGCTGGGGCGATCGGCCCACACTCGGCAGTGCAATATGAGGTTCGAGATCTTCCGCTCGTTGGAGGATGCGCACGGTTGTTTCGGACCATGTGCATTGGCCATCGGTAATTTCGATGGTGTTCACATCGGCCACCAGGCACTCATAAGACAAGTCGTAGGCTTTTCACAAAATCGCGGAATCACGCCGGCAGTTTTGACCTTTGACCCGCACCCCACTTCAGTTGTAGCGCCCGATCGCGTGCCGCTTTTGCTTTGCCCGGTTTCGGAACGCCTAGAGTTACTCGCGAGCGCCGGGATCGAACGAGTCTTAGTCTTAAACTTCACTGCCGACACCGCGAAACTGTCTCCGCAAGAGTTCGTCAACCAGATCCTTATTCGGACGCTCGATACAAAAGCCGTGTTCGTCGGTGAAAACTTCCGTTTCGGCTATAAGCAGGGAGGCACGCCACACGTCTTGAAGGGACTGGGAGATGAGCATGATTTCTCATGTTGTTTTCTCGCACCTGTGACTTTTCGCGGAAGAGTGGTCTCGAGCACAACGATCCGGACAGATCTGACAGAGGGCTATGTCGTGAAGGCAGGCCGCCTTCTAGGCCGCTGTTTTGCCCTCAGCGGACCTGTCGTTTCCGGCCGGGGCATCGGATCGAAGCAAACGGTTCCTACGCTCAATCTGCGCCCTGGTCCGGAGCTGCTCGTACCACATGGCATCTTCGTTACCGAAACTCTGGAACCAGCAACCGGAAGGAGATGGCCATCCGTGACAAGTTGCGGCTACAACCCGACCTTTGGCGCAACCGAGCTGACGGTCGAGACCTACCTGCTCGAAGACTTGAAGGGTGCGAGTCCCCGGGAGATCACCGTTCGGTTCCTGCATTTTTTGCGTAGAGAACAGACGTATCCCGACGCCGCAACCCTGAAAGTGCAAATCATGAAAGACGTTGCACGGGCCGAGGCTTATTGGCGCCACGCAGGCTTTTTAGGAGCGCGTGCACAACGGAATCCGAGAGGCGCTGCCGCGACCCGCGAATAGCTGAAGGACCGCGTAGACGCCCCTGCACCTGGCATACGCGCCCAACGCCACAACAGAGAAATAGACGCAGCTTCCTGTGTACCTCCGAGATGGCAGTAGCCGCCGCCGTCGATGGAACATGCCCAATAATCCGATTAATTTGCCTTGATCGGCAATTGGAGATAGGAAGCGTGCGAGCCCCCGGTGTGGATGACGCAACGGCCCTGAAACGGCGAGGTGTAATCTGGGGTGCCCGGCATGATCGGGCCGATCAAATTTTGCCCACTGACGACTAATCGCAACTGCTCCCCAGGGTAGAAGACCAGGCCGATCGGCAGCAGGTCGATATCGACCTGTACGATCTCGCCCGCACACAACTTTTTGACCCGATCGAAGCTGTGTGCGGGAACGGTGTCGGTCGACAGCGCCTCATCCAAGTGCCGGGCAGACGCACGCAGCCGACCGTTCGAACCCTTGTAGCGCAGCACGGAGGAACCGCGTTCGGTAATGTCCTGCATCATCGCGCCGTTGGCGGGTACATTGAACTGCTGGAGGTGGTTGCCGTGCTCGTCCAGTTTTTGAAGGAAGACGAACAGGTCGAGGTCGTCGGCGTCCTTCGCCTCCACCCACAGGGTCGCCCTGGGATAACCGACCATTACCGTTTCCGTTTCGAAGCGATGGATGAAAGACACCTGGCCCGGGCGCCAACCGCGTTTCGTAGCTGGCCGTTGTCGCCCGTTCGGTCGCGTCAAGCGTGAGCCTCCGCATCGTGCCGTGGAGGTAGAACTTTGTGTTTGCGACGCCCTCCGGCGGAAACTCAGCCGCCGGAAGATTGATGCGATCGCCGCCTTGTAGGTCGAGCACAGAATAGCGTACGCGCGGCGTGCGCTCCCACTTTTTGCACGTGGCTCATTCGGCTACTTCACCTCAGTTGGATGCTACTATCTTTTGCGTTAAACCTTTTCTATCGGACGGGGCGATCACCATAACAAATGATCGGAGGCTAGAGCCGGGGAACGCAGGAGTAGCGAGGCGCATGGCCGTGCTTCGCCCGCCTCACTGACGAAGTGGCGGGGCGAGTGACGCCGAGTCGGGTTTGAGCTCATGTGAGTGTTCGAGTAGCCAAGAGCACTAAAGTATGAGGGCTATAGGGATAAACGGAAAAGGAATTGTGAAGACATCATTTTCATCGGACCGGTTCGTTCTGTGTCTCGTTCTGCTTGGCGCTGCGCCGCACATTCACGGCTCAGCTTCGACAGCACTCCCTGTTGTTGTTGCGCTGGACGCAACTGAGGCTCAGGTAGATTTTTCACAAGTAGATAAAAATCCAGACGCGTCCTGGACTCTACGCTTCACGCTAGCGGCAAATGCGCTGGCGCATCCAGGGCAAGAATTCGTATCGTTCGGCGCAGCGAAGACCCAACCGCTTTCATTTAGTTTTATCGACCAGACACCCGTACCCATACTGCGGGTACAGATTTCGACAACGTCTCACGAACAACCTTTGTCTCTGGGCGTACCTTTAAGCATTCTGAAAACGGATCAAAAACACGATCTTTTACTTCGGTATCTGGGATATAGGGTGGATCTGTTCTGCGACGGCGTTCTCCTCGACCAAGAATGGCCCATGGGGAAGTTGCAGTTCGCCTCAGACTCTTACACAGCCACATTTCACGAACCATTCGAACGACCGGAACTCCGCATGGGAGTTCTGTCGGATGACGGGGTCGATGCACTTTACGGAGGTAAGGCGGCAATCGGCGAGCGAGCGAACAGCATGCTGGGCCCCGAACCGACTCAGGCGCAGTACATGAAGCCTAGAGGCTGGGACACAAACGCCGGAGATGCGATGCCGTTTTACCATGACGGGACCTTTCACCTCTTTTATCTGATTGATAGGAGACATCATCACAGTAAATGGGGGCTCGGTGCTCACCAGTGGGCCCACATTTCAAGTACCGATCTCATTCACTGGACCAGCTATCCCATCGCACTTCCAATCACGGAGCAGTGGGAAGGATCAATCTGCACAGGATCCGTCTTCTACGACAAAGGAACCTACTATGCCTTCTACGCCACACGCATGCCGGATCGCAAAGAACGCCTCGCCATGGCCCTAAGCAAAGACGGCGTTCATTATGAAAAGGTACTTCCGACTCCGTTTATGGCGCCGAAGACGCCGTTTCGGCAAGGTCCCAATCGTGATCCCCATGTGAACCGCGATGGCGATGGTTTTCTGATGCTGGTAACGGCAGCGCTTGAGGCGAAGAAGAATGGCCAGGACCAGGGAGCTCTTGAGCAGCTTAAATCTGAAGATCTTCAGCATTGGTCTGCTTTAGAGACTCCTTTCCTGCTCCCCGGCTACTCCCCACAACCCGAATGTTCGGATCTATTCGAGTGGCGCGGACGATTCTACCTATTGTTCGGCATTGGCGGAATCACGCACTACAGAATTGGCAGAAGCCTGCACGGGCCCTGGAGCAAGCCGGATATCGACACTCTAGACGCCGGAGAAGCACGCGTTATGAAAACCGCGGCTTTTCACAATGACCGGCGCATTCTTGTTGGATGGGTCGGATACGACAACTTCGGAGGAAATCTTATTTTCAGAGAATTAGTACAAAACCCGGATAGCACGCTCGGAACAAAATTGGTGAAAGAAATGCTTCCCCATAACGAGCAGCAAAAGACGATAATCCATCTAGGCAAGGATCATTCGTCGGCCTCTCTAAAGGACTACTCCACGGCTGAGTTCCATCTGACTTTGAAGGCTCACGGTTCCAGCTCAGGCCAACCTTATGGTCTTACCTTCGAGAGAAATGGGCGCATCGAGACATTGTCGATAATTCCCGCAGAAGGAACGGTCGAATGGCTTGATACTGCAGGTCGGCAAACAGATCGGCTGGCTGACATGCCTCAACTGCAACAGCAGGCAAACATCGAAATTGTTCGCAAGGGCGACTTGGTTGATCTATGTGTTAACGGCCATCGTACGATGATTCACAGGCTTCAGTCGTCAATTTCCAGCATTTCTATTTTTACGCGCGGCAGCGATGTGGAGGGATTCACCAGCATGTCGATCATGTCTGAAAGGCGGTGAAGATCCCTCGAGCCACCACATTTAAAAACACGTTTGTTCGAAGTCGGGGGAAGCTTCCCATGACTAACCCAAAGTACCTCGCTTCGATATACTGAACTTGCCGAAAGACCCCACCTTTCATTAGAGGATTCCTATGCAGCTCTCCGAAGGCAAAATCAATCACCTAAACGCACTCTCGAACAAGGACGGCGTCATCGCGGCCGCGGCGATGGACCAGCGCGGTAGTCTGCGCAAAATGATCGCCCAAGGAAAGGGTGTTCCCGAAGATCAGATTCCGGACAGCATGCTCGAGGAGTTCAAAGCGGCCGTTAGCAAAGTACTCACGCCGCACGCCAGCGCCATCCTGCTCGATACGGAGTTCGGTTTGCCCGCTGCAAAGGCCCGATCGAAAAACGCCGGGCTGCTGCTTGCTTATGAGGAGAGCGGTTACGATAACACGAAGCAGGGACGCCTTCCCGATCTTCTTCCGGACTTGTCTGTGAAGCGTATCCGGGATTACGGCGCAGATGCTGTCAAAGTTCTGCTCTATTACACGCCTTTCGATAAGCCTGAGATCAATAACATCAAGCACGCTTTTATCGAACGCGTGGGCGCCGAATGCGAAACGTACGAGATCCCGTTCTTTTGTGAGTTCGTCGGCTACGATTCAGAGGGCGGAGACGAGAAGGGCCTCGCATACGCCAAGAAGAAGCCCGATGTCGTTATAGGGGCGATGAAGGAATTCGGCCAGCCGCAGTACAAAATCGATGTGTTGAAGGTCGAAGTACCGGTTAACTCAAACTACGTGGAAGGCAGCAGCTCGTTTAAGGGGCAGGCGGCTTATTCACGCCAGCAAGCGCTCGATCTGTATCGCAAAGCGGCGGATGTGGCAGAAAAGCCTTTCATTTACTTGAGCGCCGGAGTTACGAACGCAGAATTTGTAGAGTCGCTGAATATGGCCTCGGAGGCGGGGACCGATTACTCCGGCGTGCTGTGCGGCCGCGCTACCTGGAAAAATGGCGTCGCTGTCTATGCAAAGAAGGGCGTGAACGCGTTGGAAGACTGGCTTTCGGATGAAGGAGTAAAAAACATCGACGCCGTGAACAACGCGATCAAGACAGCCAAGCCTTGGCGAAACAAGATGGGAATGGCTGCGGTCGCTTAGTCCTGCGTCCAGCTGGCAACGCTACGTCAGTTCTTTCGCCCACATCCATATCTCATGACTACATGAACTTTGCCTCCATTCCGGACGCAATAGAGGATTTTCGTCAAGGCAAAATTCTGATCGTGGTCGATGATGAGGATCGTGAAAACGAAGGCGATCTCACCATTGCTGCCGAAAAGATTACTCCCGAAGCTATAAACTTCATGGCCACTCACGGGCGCGGCTTAATTTGCCTTGCGCTCGATGCCGAGATCTGCCGGCGCTTGGATTTGCATCCGATGTCGCCGGTGAACACAGCGCGATTTTCCACTGCATTCTGCGAAGCGATCGATGCTGCGGATGGCGTTACGACCGGCATTTCGGCTTATGACCGGTCGCATACGATTCGCGTCGCCATCGATCCGAAATCCCGCCCTGAAGATTTGGCGCGGCCGGGTCACGTATTCCCGCTACGTGCGCGTCCGGGCGGCGTTCTGGTTCGCTCCGGTCAAACGGAAGCGGCGGTGGATTTGGCACGCCTGGCCGGTCTGGCGCCTGGCGGCGTGATCTGCGAGATTATGAACGAGGACGGCACGATGGCGCGCGTCCCGCAGCTCATTGAGTTCTGCCAACGCTATGAGCTCAAAATGATTTCTGTCGCGGATCTTATCCGGTATCGTTCACAGACCGAAAAATCTATCGAGCTCGACGGCACCGGCGAAATTCATACTTCGTGGGGGAAATTCAAGGTTCTTCGGTTTGTCAGCCGCGTGAACGACGAGACTCATTTGGCACTGGTCTACGGCGATCTTACGAATAAGAAGAACGTGCTTGTGCGCGTTCATTCCCATTGCGTGTATGGCGATGTGTTTCGATCACTGGACTGCGATTGCCATCGATCCGTCGAAGCCGCGCTTGCAGCGATTTCGGCGGCGGAATGCGGCGTTTTCGTCTACTTGCATCAGACCGGTCCGGGTCTTCATGTCACTTGGAACGATGGCAGGCGCGAGATCCTCGGCCATGCGCGGAGTCAGAGCAGTTTTACTCCTTCCGAAGGTCATCAACCTCTGCAGCACGAGATTGGTCTGGGCGCCCAAATTCTGTCGAGTCTAGGTTTATCGACGATTCACCTCCTCACTAACCATCCCCGCAAAGTTGTTGGATTAGAAGGTTTCGGAATCCAAATTACGCGACAGATTCCGTTCGGAAGTTGAGGTTAAACTGGAACTTCCGTCAGATTGGGCGGAACGGCTGGTCATGCGAACTATACTCATCGGATTGTTAGCAATAACCTACATAGCTCGAGGAGCCGACAAACCTGCATTAACTTATTGCCAGGACATAGTCCAGCCAGTCACGTTCGACCCGCAAGGGAACTGGACAATCACCGGTATCGCCGGCAGTTCAGAGATCCACAGTTTAGGGCGGATAAGGCAACGCCGTCTTCTGGGGTCGCAAATTTCAATTCGCGGAAAGCGAGTAGAGTTTTGGAACAAGAAGGTAATGTCTTGGAAGGAACCTTTTCCTACACCGTTGATCAATCAAGAGACTTACGACACCCAGTCCAAAGAGTTTTGGCTTGATTTCCGTACCGATCCGAAAGAATTGAACTTACCGCGGTATGTAAGCGCAGTGGACGTGGAACTCGCGACGTTACTCGCGACGAAGGATGGAAAGGTCTTGTTCGAATTCGACGGTGTCTGGTTCACCCTCGAGAAGTCGAGCGGAGAGAACAGCCACAGGCCCTGATGCCGGTACCGTTCAAGCTCCCGAAGTTTTATCCAATTCTCGACACGGCTGCCCTGGAAATGCGTAAGTGCCCGGTGCTTACTGCCGCAGAGGCATTGCTCGAAGCAGGAACGAAAATTCTTCAGTACAGGCACAAAGACGTGTGGACGCAGCAGCACTTCGATGAAGCGAAGCAGCTGGCGAATCGCTGCCAGGATTCCGGCGTGCTTTTTGTGTTGAACGATCGGGCGGACTATGCGCGTCTGCTGCGGACGGCTCTTCATATTGGACAAGACGATCTCCCTCCCGTAGCTGCGCGTCAGATTATCAGCGACGAAATCATGGGTTTCTCGACGCATAACCGGTCCCAACTGCTGCGCGGTAAGGATGAGCCGGTGGAGTATCTATCGGTGGGTCCTGTTTTTCAAACTGCTTCGAAGCTGCGGCCGGACCCAGTGCTCGGCGTGGAAAAGTTGGCTGCTCTTCGAGAAGTAACGGACAAGCCGCTCTGCGCTATCGGGGGAATTACGCTCGAGAACGCACGCGACGCGCTCTCCGCGAAAGCAGATTCGTTGGCCATCATCTCGGGATTTTTGCCCGATGAAGCGAACCGCAAAGCGATTCGGCAGAGAGCCGAGGAGTGGCTTACGCTGCTTACCTGAATAGGAGTGTTTATGTCGTTTTCTAAGTTTTTGGCCTTTTCGGCTATCTCGCTAAGTCTCGCTTGCGCGCCTGCGTTGCTTGCCGCAGATCAACCGCCCGAGCTGCAAGGAGGCGGCTTCGATGCAGGCTCAATGTTTCCTTATGTCGGCGCATCCTACTGCGACCAGCAATCGGAAGAGAAACTCAAGATTTTCTTCGAACCGCGGGTGGACAAGTTTGTGGGCGCTCCTCGCATCCTGTCGCAAGTACTCGAATCGATCAATGTTTGTATTGCAACGAAAGCGGCTCAGGAACCCGGTGTCGCTGAGTTTCTGAAGAAGTATTAGCATGCACTCCCTATTCAAAGCAGCGATGGCTTCGGTCACGGTGGCGGCTATGCTCTCGGCCGTCGAGGCTTCCGGCGCTCTCGACGGCTACACGCCAAAAGCAAGCGAAGCGGAGCGCACCTCCGAAGGGAAGTTTCGTGCGCTGATCTCGGCGGACAACGAGCGCGAATACATGAGGCGGCTCTCGGCTCGTCCTCACCATGTCGGCTCGCCTTACGACAAAGATAACGCCCAGTGGCTGCTGGCGCAGTTCAAGCAGTGGGGCTTCGATGCCCATATCGAAACCTTCGATGTGCTGTTTCCAACTCCGAAAGGCAATCGGGTTGAGATGATCGAGCCGCGAAAATTCGTTGCCAAGCTTGCAGAGCCCGCCTTGAGCATCGATCCAACGACTTCGCAGAAGGACGAGCAACTGCCGCTCTATAATGCTTACTCCATCGATGGTGATGTCACTGGGCCTCTCGTTTACGTGAACTATGGCATGCCTGCCGATTACCTGGAGCTCCAGCGGAACGGGATCTCGGTCAAAGGCGCGATCGTGATTGCCCGGTACGGAGCCGGCTGGCGCGGGGTTAAGCCAAAGGTGGCTGCCGAGCATGGTGCGATCGGCTGCATTATTTACTCCGATCCGCGCAACGACGGTTACGCACAAGGCGACGTATTTCCGCAGGGACCTTACCGGCCGCCCGATGGAGCGCAACGCGGATCCGTGATGGACACCGAGTATCCAGGGGATCCGCTCACTCCCGGCGTTGCGGCCATCCCAGGCGCAAAGAGACTGAAGGTAAGCGAGGCAGAGACGATCACCAAAATACCGGTGCTGCCCATTTCGTATGGCGACGCGCAACCGTTGCTTAGCGAACTGCGGGGCCGCGTCGTACCGGAAGGGTGGCGCGGAGGTCTCGGCATTACGTATCGCTTCGGGCCCGGTCCCGTGAAAGTGCATTTGAAAGTTCAGTCGAACTGGGATCTGAAGCCGTTGTATGACGTGATTGCGAAGATCCCCGGCTCCGATCTGCCCGATGAATGGGTGATCCGCGGCAACCACCACGATGCCTGGGTCAATGGGGCCGAGGATCCCGTCTCCGGGTTGGTAGCCGAGCTCGAAGAAGCACGCTCTCTCGGCGAGTTGATGAAGCAAGGCTGGCGGCCGAAGCGCACCATCATCTATTGCGCCTGGGATGGCGAAGAACCCGGGCTGCTTGGTTCTACGGAGTGGGTAGAAGCGCACGCCGATGACCTTGTGGCGCACGCGGTGGCCTACTTCAATAGCGACTCGAACGCGCGCGGATATTTCGGTGCCGAAGGCTCACACGTCCTGCAAAAATTTATCAACGACGTGGCGCGCGACGTGCCCGATCCGGAGAAGAACATGTCGGTTCTCGAACGCGCCCGGCTGCGGGAAATCAATGAAGCGAAGAGCACGGAGGCGCGCGAAGAAGCCCGGAAACGAACCGATCTGCGCATCGGCGCTCTCGGGGATGGTTCCGACTACGCGGCTTTTATCGATCATCTTGGCATCCCGGCCGCCGACTTGGGTTTTGGCGGCGAAGGCGAAGGCGGCATTTATCACTCCATTTACGACGATTTTTACTGGTACACGCACTTTGGCGATCCAACGTTTGCTTATGAGCGCGCCGAGTCGCAGGTGATCGGCACCGCTGTGATGCGATTGGCCGACGCTCCCGTGTTGCCCTTCGACTTCGAAGGGTTCGCGGATACGATGAAAAAGTATCTCTCTAACGTTCAGGAATTGCTCGAGACGCAATCAGGCCGAGATCAAAGAACGGAATGCGGAGATCGCCGACGGCGTGTTCAACGCGATAAGCGATCCCACTGAGCCGCTTTCAGCTCCTCCCACCGCCGTTGTTCCTCCACACTTCAACTTCGCTCCGCTGCAAAATGCGGTAGAAGAACTCACGGAAAGCGCCGGCCGGTTATCTACCGCCTGGAACAAAGCGCAGTCGAATGGTTGGGACCTTCCTGCCCCCACCATTGCCCACATCAATCTGCTGCTCATGCAGAGCGGACCTGCGCTCACCGACGCGGCCGGGCTTCCTCACCGGCCCTGGTTCAAGAACATGATTTACGCTCCCGGGGCCTATACCGGCTATGAAGCAAAGCCTCTCCCCGGCGTTCTCGAAGCGCTGGACCGCAAAGCGTGGGGCGAAGCGGAGTCTCAGATCCCTCGTGCGGCAGAAGCGCTCCGCCGCGAGGTAAAAATCATCGATCAGATAACGGCGGCGCTGGGCGGCGAGAAAGCTCTCACGGCCGCACAGTAGCGCCTCTTCTTATGAATACATCCGTTACGGTTCTCCGCTGGATTATCCGGCTTGTATTTATCGTGTCTCTGATTCTCGGAATTATGCTCTGGACGGGCAACGGAGTGGGCTATCTGAGACTTCACATGTGGCTCGGGTTCATCATCACGTTTGCGCTCCTCCTGCTTGCGATCATTGGATTCGTGGCACGTATGCGGCCCGTTTTACCGCTGATCGCGCTTATCTGGGCCGTGCTTCTTCCCGTGCTCGGCATCGCCCAGCTACATATCGCGCCGGGGCCGAACCATTGGATCGTCCAGGTTCTGCACGTCATTATTGGGATCGGCGCAATTGGATTAGCCGAGGTGCTGGGTAAGAGATCGCTGAACGTTAGACCCACTCGCCCAAGCGCATGAGTGGTTCGGAACTGCCATCGGCCCGAACCCCGTCGACGCTAATTTCGCCGGAACCGATCATCCAATCCACGTGGATCAAACTTTCGTTTGCGCCCTTGCTCCCCAACTGCGCTCCATCGAGTTCATCGGCACCCTTTATGCAAGTGCTGTACGCCTGCCCGAGCGCGATGTGGCTGGCGGCGTTTTCATCGAATAACGTATTCCAAAAGAGCAGCCCACTTTGGGAGATGGGTGAGGAGTGGGGCACGAGCGCTACTTCTCCAAGCCTTCCCGCACCCTCGTCGGTTTCGATCAGGCGCCGCAGTACCGTCTCGCCTTGCGTTGCCGAGGCCTCGGTCACTCGGCCGTTCTCGAATTTCACTGAGATGTTTTCGATAAGCGTACCTTGGTGTGACAGGGGCTTGGTACTCGTGACGAAACCGTCTACTCGATCCTTATGCGGCATTGTGAAAACTTCTTCGGTCGGCATGTTCGGGATGCACGGGCGGCCGTTGCCCGCGACCGTGCCACCTCCGAGCCACTGGTGATCGTCCGCTAGGCCGACGTTCAAATCTGTTCCGGGACCGTGAAAGCGCAGCGCCGCGAATCGCTTTTCATTCAAGAGATCAGCGCGCCTTTGCAGCTGGGCATCGTGTGTTCGCCAAGCCGACACGGGATCGGGCGCATCGATTCGAGTGGTGGCAAAGATCGCGTCCCAAAGGCGCCCGACAGCCAGTTCAACCGGGTCTTCTGGAAAGACCGCGTGTGCCCATGCGGCAGTGGCAGCCGGCACAATGGTCCAGTTAATCTCGTGACGAGTAATCAGCTCGAGTGCGGGCCGGTTTGCTTTGGAATAGGCCACGTTTGCGCGCGCCACTTTATTTGGATCTTCCTTCGCAAGCAGGGCAGGATCCGTGCCCGTAATAGCCAATCGCGCCGCCCCGCTTCGAAAGGCCTCCGCAACGCCGTTCTGCAGCCAATCCGCCGCTCGGTCGAAGGTTTCGTCCGCAGCATATCGGAAACGAAGCAAGGTAGACTCTTCATCTGTGAATAACGTGGTCACCAACGCGGCGCCTGCCCGGTAGGCGTGCTCGGTAATTTTCCTGACCAGCGGGAGCGCTTCGACGGAAGCCGTCATTACCAATTCCTGCCCTTTTCCGAGACCGAGCCCTACGTTCACGGCAACGGCCGCAAGCCGGTCGAGCTTGTCTTCGAATGGGAGTTCTCGATCCGTTTGCGGAAGTTCGCTTTGCTCCATTAAGTTGCTTCGCATTCTTTTCTCCAATCATTATTGTGCGGGTTAATAAGCTGTCCCGGTGGTTTGGATAGCTCATAGCTAGTAAAGGTGAAAAAGACACCAATCGCTGCGCTCATGGCTCCGATTGCTAGTTAACGCACAGGTTGTGCGCTTACGATCCCGTATGCTTTGTGCACGTCCTCGAGAGTAAGGGTTCCGAGAACCTGATCGGGTTGAAGGCGGCTGACTACTTCGATGAGCGGCTCGGAGGGAAGCAGGCGGAGAGCCGCATCGAGCGGCTCGTCGGGATATAGCCGTGCCTCAGCAACCGCGTTGCTTTTTGAGAGCGCCGGGCGCATGGCATCTTCCACGCGCAACGGCTGGAAGTTCCGCTTCTCTTCAGCAGAAGGCAAATTTACGCCTTCCAGTTGGGCCAGCATTTTGAAGAAGGGCGTCGGATGTAGTCTCCTCGAGATTAAGTAAGACGTTATGTTTGAGATCATCACGGGCAAGATGATGACGTAACTGGCGCTGAGCTCGAAAACCATGAAAATGGATGTAATCGGCGCGCGGAAGACGCCCGCGAAAAATGTTCCCATGCCCACCAGAATGTAGGCTTCCTCAGGGGCCGCGCCAACCGGCCAAAACCGGTGTGCAAATCCGCCGAGTCCGCCGCCCATCATGCCGCCCACAAAGAGAGCCGGCGCGAACATTCCGCCGGGCGTCTCGGCGGTAAACGCAAGCAGTGTCACCAGCAGCTTCGCGAGCGAAAGATAGATGAGTACCTGCCAGACAAACTGTCCGTTGAGAGCACTGTTGATGGCTTCATAGCCCGCGCCCATCACTTCCGGAAACCAGAGCCCGACCACACCCGTTAGAAAGCCTGCCACGATCGGCAGCACGTAGTGGCGCCAGTGCGGTAAATGCTCCATCTTCTGCTTCATCTTTTCGATAACCGAGATGAAAAGCGCCGAGAGAACACCGCCGACAATTCCGATCCCTGCGTAGATAAACAGCTCGGAGAAGTGCGCCAATTCAAATGCCGGAATCTGGAAGAGCGGCTGGTTTCCTAGGAAGGACCGGATGGTGACGACAGCGGAAACGGCTGCGAGCACAATGGAACCGACCGCGGTTGCGCTCCAGTCGGCAAGCACTTCTTCCATAACGAACAGCACGCCTGTGATGGGTGTATTGAAGGCGGCTGCGATACCGGCCGCTGCACCGACGGGAGCAATCAAGCGCATGCTGTTCCGCGGCATGTGAAACAATCGCCCGAGCAGGGAGGCAACGCCTGCGCCCATCTGCAACGAGGGGTCTTCAGGGCCGAGCGAATTGCCTGTTCCGATCGAGGTAGCGCACGCCAGAAACTTGCCGGCGATGGTGCTCGAAGAGACGTAGCCGTCGGAACTATAGATAGCGATCTTTGTTTGATTTACGCCGCTACCCTTGGCTCGCGGAAATATCTTTCGAACGATGAGGACGGCCACGATTGCGCCGAGCGCCGGCGTGAGTAGCCGCACGAGGTGAAAGCGGCCCGCCAGCGCGCCCAAAGTGCTCCAGCTGATTACATCGATCGCGATGTGAAAGAGGACAACGAGAAGGCCGGAAAAGATCCCGATCAAGAGCGATAGCAGCAAGAAACCCTGGGCTTCACTCAGACCTAAGTGACTGAACGCTCCGTGCCAGAATTTACCCAAGGGCACGTGAAACACGCCTTTTAGTCTCGTGCTTGTACCCGCGTTGCTCGTGGCCGACCCATTACTCATGACCGATTACTCATGACCGATTCGGGAGAACACGGTATCCAGGGCGTGATCGCGAGGACCGCCCGCTGAGCAGAATCGGGCTTTGTCGGTCCATAATTGGGCTGCCTCTCGCTGCATCGCGAGCGACGAGTCTTCGCTGTTCTTCTTCTGGGTGATTAAAGCCTGTCCGACCGACCATTCCTGGGCTAAAGGATCGGTCAGAGCCGTATCTGCTTTCTTATTTGGCTGTGGCTGTGGGGAGCCCTGAGTTGCCGGGTTCGCTGCTCCGCAGGCTTGGAGGTCCCGAATCACTCTGCCCAGCAGGTTCTTACTGCGGCGGAGCTGTTCCGACGAGGTGATGTAGGGCAGGGCTGGATCCATGTCGATCACTTCGTTTGTCAGCGCCAGGGCTTGCGCGCTCACTTGATCTTTGGGATCGAGCCGCAAAGCACGCTGTAATTCGTGCCTCGCCGCAATATAGTCACCCGAGCTGAAGTACGCCTCTCCTAACCCGCGCCGAGTCTGGGGGTTCAAGGGCTGTTGTTTAGCTAAGTCCTGGAAAATTCGAGTTGCTTCCGAAGTTGCCCCGTTCGCCAACAGTAATGATCCTACCTTTAGTTTCTGAGCCGTTTCAGTTGGCGGGAGGTTCGTATAAAGCTGCATCAGCTCGCCGATGAATCCGTTGCGGTCTCCCGCCTGGCTCAACAGATTTGCGAGTTCCCAGCGTGCTTGGCGCCTCTGCGGCAGGTCGGACTCAGGCCAGTATTCGTAGACTGCCCGCTGGTAATAATCGATGGCGGGCTTCAACTTGTGTTTCTGAACGGCTATACGGCCCAGCAATAAGTTAATTACTCCGTTCGTAGGATCGTCCTGCGATAGCTGCTCGAGATGGGACTGCGCTTCATCGAGGCGCCCGGCTTCGATCAAAGCTGTTGATAACGAGAGCCGGTACTCTGTCTTATCGGGTGCGAAGAAGAGGGCTTTCCGGTATTGATCGAGCGCCGATTCGAGCTCGTCGTGAGATTCGAGGGATCGGCCGAGATCGTAGTGCTGCACTCCAAGGGCGGTTCGTTCCCGATGATAGGCAGAGCTGGCAAAGCCCGTCGCCACGAAGGCCGCAATGAGGGTCACGCACACAGTAACCGTAGTCCAGAAAGTGTTCTGTCGAAGTTGCAACAAGAGCCCTTTTCCCAGGATAGGGGAAGAGATTTCGAGCTTAGCCTCAAATGGAGCAATACCGAAGCCTGGGGTCGTAATCTTATATACCGTTCGTGTTCACGAAGTGCGAGGCGTTTTGGGTGGTTGTGGCTGGAGGTGAAAATTCGAAGCCAGACGATTGTTGCAGAGCAGTTGCTGAGGCGCGCGGTTCCGGTTCGGCGACGATGGCCGGGGCAACACTCGCTAACACGCGCGGTTCTGTGCTGGCCTGGCGCTCCTTTTGGAGGTCGCGGAGCTCGGCCATTTCCTTTTCGTAGCGGCGTTGGAGGCGGCTTTCCTGGAGCTGCAGATTGCGCAGCTGTTTTTCATATTTGAGGTGGGTTTGCAGGTCAACCATAGCGGGGCGGAGATCGGGCTGGTGTTCCTCGAACGCGTTTTCGAATTCGAGGCGGCCTAGCGCGTAGATGGCCATCTCGAGACCGGGAATGCGGCGGAGACGCCAAGACGTGTCGGCTAGCGATTGGACCAGCTCGGATTCGCGCAGGCCCAAAGGCTTGTATTCCTTTTCATAGGCTGCGATGTGGTTTTGGTAGGCTTCGGCATCGTCCGACGGCAACAGGACAGTGCGGCCGGTGAGCCCGGTCTTGACGGCGTTGAGGGAGGAAATAGATTTGCCTTGCGGGGTGCGCGGGCCGGTAGAGAGACGGGCATTTGCTCGATTGATGGTGGCACGATCGGCAGCGGCTCGGAATTCGGGGTGGACGTGGTTGTCGACGCCTTCAAGGTTGAAGCAGAGCTCTTCGGAGGAAGGTTCGTGGGGAGCGGGAGTGGGCGTTTCGTGGCTGGCGAGGGCAGTTTTACGGGCTGCTTTGAGAGCTTTGCGCTCGGCGGCGCGGCGGATGGAACGTGAGGTCATGTGGGTCATCCTCCAATAAGAATGGCCCGCGAGACGGTCCGAGCGACCGTCCGCGAGCCTGGCAGAAAGTAGCATGCGAACGGGCGAAAACGAACTATGTACAAAAAAATCGCTTGTAAGCGGATGAATTCACGGGAAATCGAGATATTCGATTTTTGTGATCGGAGATCGCGTCGCTCAGTTGAATGCCTTATCCGGCTCGTAAATGAGCAGCGATGGTATGGACAAATATTCTGAGGCGTCCGATGCCGCCCGCGCGTATAGAGCTAGAAAGCCTCTTCAGAATGTCCATACAAATGGTTGTTGTTGCGCTACTGACATTTTCGAGTTTCGCTTTCGACAGTGTGTCTCGGCCGCTGACGGCGCCCGAAATCATGAAGCGGGTCGCCGAGAACCAGGACCGGGAACAGAACGCCCGGACTCAGTTTGTCTATGAGGAGAATGTGCATCGGACGATGCGGCGCAAAGACGGCAAACTGCTAAGAGAAGAATACCGGACCTTCGCCGTTACTCCCGGCCCAAAGGGAACCGAAAAGAAGCTGCAATCGGTGAAGGGGCGGTACTGGAAAAAGGGGCAATATATTTCGTTCGAAGGCGAACCCGTACCGGAGTCAGGACTGTTTAACATCACATTCGATGACGACGGAGACAGCCAGACCAAGGACGGCATAGATAAAGACCTGTTTCCGTTGACCAGCAACGAGCAGGCAAAGTATGAGTTCGAGCTGGCCGGTGAACGGGTGGTGCACGGCCGGCCGGCGTATCGAATTCAGTTTCGGCCGCCCGACCGCAAAGACTATGGCTGGACAGGCGAGGCGCTGATCGATAAGGAAGAGTTTCAGCCAGTTTCGGTGTATACCAGACTGTCGCGCCGCTTGCCGTTAGCTGTGCGAACCGCATTGGGAACAGACGTACCGGGTTTGGGTTTTACTGTTGCATACAAACGTTTAGACAAAGACCTTTGGTTTCCGGCGAGCTACGGAACGGAGTTTGGAGTGCATGCGTTGTTCTTGTTGAATCGCACATTCACCGAGTCGTTAGAGAACAAGAATTTTCGGCGAGCCACGGTAGAGAGCCGGGTTAATTTCGGAGACGGCCCAGCTACGGCTACGCATTGATGTCGCAGCGCACAATGGTGCCTATCGGCCCTTGCTAATTGACAATTGCATGGGCGGGGTCAAGTCGCTCGTATTTCGTAGATAGTATGGCTGCTTAAACTCGAAGGTGGCGTTCTCGTCGTCTTCGGCAGCACTGGGCCGTGTGCAATATAGGAAATGGCACTTTTGCTGGAGCCGCGGCAGCGATCATGCATGAGTTGACAGGCGCTCAAAGCAATTCGCACGGGCTGCCCACGTCGCGGAGAGCATACGCGCAGCGACGATCAGCGCCGCTTTACGGCATCCTCGGCATTCTCTTCTTCATCACGGTCGCTTATCATGCGCGCGCTCTCGAGCAAGCATTTCCGCAGTGGTTTGGCGTGAATGCCGCACAGTGGCCTTTTCTGCTGGAGGCTGAAGAGCGGCCGCATTTCGAGCTGCAGTTCAACCGAGAAAATGCGAAAGCGGCAGGCCTCCGCAACGGCGACACGCTGATCGCTATCAATGGTGTTCCTCTCGTCTCTCGATCGGTCTATGCCGACATTCTGGCCGCCGCTCGTCCCGGAGATTCCATCGACGTAACGTACCGTAGAGGCACACAGCGAGTCGATCGTCATGCCAAGGTCCCACTGGGGAAGGCCCAGAGCAATCTCAATCTGCTGGGAGTGCTTTTCCGCGCCGCGTTGCCGGCGTTCTGCCTGGCATTGGGGTTTTGGGTAGTTGCTGTCCGCCTGCAGGACGTTCGCGCCTGGTTGCTTCTGGGGTTGATGCTGAGCATCGCAACGTTTTTCAATTCCTTCCCGGATTTCTGGGGTCAGCCGTTGAGAACTCTTGGCTCCATTTATCTTGTATGCCAGCAGTTCAGTTGGTTTTTGTGGTTGTTTCTGCTCGGCATCTACTTCCCGGAGCCGTTCGCTCGAACGGTTCGTTGGAGGTGGTGGAAGTGGCTGGCCTTGATTGTCCTGCCGATGTGGGCAGTATTCGCCGCTGCACGGATAGCTAGTTTCGCAACCGAAATCTACAGTCTTACGGCCGCTCTGCCCCTCAACCGGTTTCTCGCGGGGACGCAATCGGTTCGGCAGATTCTCGAGTTGTCCATAGTGGGCGCTTTCCTCGGATGCATCGCAGTGAAGTATCGGACTGCCTCTTCGGCGGATGCGAAACGCCGCCTACGTGTGCTTTATGCCGGTGCGGCGGTCAGCCTGCTGCCGGTTACGGTTATGTTTACCATCGAGGGCTTAAAGGGGGTGAATGAACAGTACTTTCCGGATTGGGTGAGCATCGCGTCGTATCTGGCCTTTATGCTGCTGCCCATGACACTTGCCTACATCATCGTCGTCCAGCGCGCAATGGACGTGCGGGTCGTCATTCGGCAGGGACTGCAATACACATTGGCGCGGCGCGGCGTGCTCATTGTGCAGATTCTGCTGAGTGCGGCCTTGTTTATCGTGCTTACGATTTTGATGACCTCTCACGCGATGAACCCGCTGGGCACGGTGGCGGTCCTGGCGGTTGGCCTATGGGCTATTTTCCTGCTGCATGGCGCCACTCAGCGGATCGCAGTCTGGGTGGACCGGCGCTTCTTCCGGGATTCTTACAATGCCGAGCAGATTCTAAGCGATCTGGCCGAGAAAGTGCGCACAATTATGGGGACGCAGCCGCTGTTGGAGACTGTTACGGAGCGGATTGCAGACGCTCTACACGTGAGACAAGTTGCAGTTTTGCTGGATGGAGGCGGGCTCTACACGCCGGCGTATGCTCTTGGCTATAGCACGCTTCCGAAGCTGGCATTCGCTTCGAATGCGGCGACGCTGCAGGTCTTGAAAAGCGAAAAGCAGCCGACACGAGTTTATTTCGACGATCCGGATTCATGGATTTACCGCAGATCAGAGATGAGCGATGCCGAGCGCGATCAGCTGGCAGCACTTCGATCGGAACTTCTGCTGCCGCTTTCGGTGCGAGACGACCTGATCGGTTTCATGAGCTTAGGCCAGAAGCTTTCCGAAGCGCCTTACTCAGGCACGGATCTGCGGTTGTTGAGTTCGGTAGCAGCGCAAACCGGCTTGGCATTGGAGGTGGCCCGCCTGACGGCTGCCATGGGCAACGAAATTGCGCAGCGGGAGCGGCTGAATCGCGAGTTGGAGATTGCCCGGGAAGTACAAGAGCGGCTGTTTCCACAACGGTTCCCCGAGATTGCCGGCATAGATTATTGCGGGATTTGCCGACCAGCGCGCGAGGTGGGTGGAGACTATTACGATTTTGTGGAGTTACCGGCAGGCAAGCTGGGGATTGCGATTGGGGATGTCTCCGGGAAGGGAATCGGCGCTGCGCTGATGATGGCGAGCCTTGGAGCCTCGCTGCGGGGCCAAGCCTCGGTGGTACACGATCTGACGAAGCTGGTGAAGCGGGTCAACGAACTGGTTTACGAAGCCTCGTCGGTGAATCGGTATGCCACATTCTTCTACGCTGAGTACGAGCCCCGGAGCCGCCAGCTTCTTTACGTGAACGCGGGCCACAATCCGCCCGCCCTTCTACGCGCGTCGAGGGGCAGTTGTCAGACATACCGCTTAGACACTGGCGGTCCGCCGATTGGTTTGTTGGCGATTTCATCTTACGAGCAAGGCTCGTGCGCTCTGGAGCCGGGAGACATGCTCGTGCTATTTACCGACGGAATCTCTGAATCGATGAACAATGACGAGGAAGAGTGGGGCGAAGCAAGTCTGATCCAATTCGCGAAAACGTGCTGCGGTTTGCCTGCTCCGGAGGCGATGAACAAAATCATGGCAGCTGCACAGGCGTTTGCATCCGGGGCGCACCAGCACGACGACATGACCGTGGTGGTAGTCAGGGCGTTTGCCTGAGCCCGAATGGCCGATCGGAGATCTTACGGCGTATCGGTAAGAGCTGTTAGAACAACCACAACTTTACAGGATGCGTTCCTGGGAACTGCTCCCATAAGCACGGCCAAGATGGCGATATAAAAATTCTCACTGTTTCACAACGCTTCGCTCATTCGCCGCTCTGTTTACCAGAGCATCGCTCTCGTTCATCCAAGCCCAACAGAGTGCGAGTCCGGCTGCTATGTAGACGAGCGCGGCGGGAACCCACATAATGAGACCGCCGATCTGCTGGTCTTCAATGGGCGTCAAACCCCAAGCCGATGTCGTTTTCACGTAGGCGGGATACCAGATACGAGGCGAAAAAGTGAGGAGCGCGCCGAGAATTCCGGTGTGTATGGCGGTCGTAAATACGTATAGGATCGCGGCGCCGTAAGCTCGCCTTCCTCGGGCATAAAAGACGGCCCACCAAAACAGAAGACCCGAACCGAAGAAGCTCAGGTGTTGCGCGGCGTGCGCGAGATCGCTTTTGAGCGTCAGCTGAAACATATAAGGAATGTGCCAGCCCCAGATCGCAGCGGCATGCATGAACCAGGCGGTAAAAGGATCGGTGAGAAATGTCCACGAACGGTGCACGTAGCTTTCTTTCGACCAACGGCCCAGGGTGCGGCGCCACTCGATCGGGAGAGCCCAAAGAAAGGTAACCAAAGGCTTCGAGAGAACAAGCAACGGCGCGGAGATCAGCATCAGGATCTCGTGCTGGACCATATGCGCGGAGAAGAGAACTTCGCCTAACGGATGAATAGGCGAGAGCAAGGCCAGGACTAACGAAAGCCATCCCAACCAGAAGCAGAGTTTCTGGAATCTGGTAAGCCCGACGTGTTTGGCGGAACCGGTCGCATAGAGAGTGGCCGAGAAAATGAGCGGGATAACGACACCCCAATCAAATTCCCACGCGGACCAGAGATCGTCCGGTTGAAGAGGTTCGCCTGTGTGCGCGAATGCCAAAGCCGGTAGAAAAATAAAAATTCCAAAAATCCAAAGCCGCGAATGTCCTCGTCTATGCGTCATGTGCCCGGTCACAAGAAGGCTTCGGCATCGCTTCTCTCCTCCCGAGCATACAAGAACTCTGGCTTATTGAAGACTTAGGTGCACTCGAAGACGTGTACTCCCTTTCGTAAAGCGGACGACATCCCTCAACAAATAGTGTGATATCGGCCGTGCTCTCGCACTTTACTTAGGAACTCAAGAAGTTCCCATATTTCGGATGAACGACAGCCCAGTGGCGCTATTTTCTTCCTGCGCTCCATCAGCGCTCTCGATTCGGCACTTAATCTCACGCAGGTCGTCATCAACTACGAATATCAGTCGATCGGTCTGTCCTCGGCTGTCTACACCGCCAGGGCCGAAAAGCGCATGGATCGGCTCGGACTGCGCCTAGGCGTTTCCTTCCTCAACGATCGGCAAGGTAGCAACACGTCCTATATGCTCGCCGGCATCGAAGCAGAGAAGAAGCTTCCCCATAACGGCTTCCTCAACATCGAGGTGCCGGTTAGTCACGGCAGCATCGCTACCAGCGGCACCGCGTTTACAGCGACCGACGCCGGAAATCACGATGGAACCGCCGTACGCGCCGAACTCGAAGCGCCGCTCGACACCAAAAACGGCCTGATCCGTGGAAGCTTTTCAAAGACGGACCCGAACTTCCTGAATCCGTTCGGCTCAACCATTATTCCTGGCGCACAGACCGCCGCAGGTTCCTTCGATTTCAAACCGCTTGCCGCGTCCCGTTTGCACTTCGGGCTCACCGATGAGCGAAACAAAACGGTGAATGTCGATAATCACCGGTCCACAGTCTCTGTCTCCTGGAAACAGACCCTCGCCGAGCGCATCGATTTAACGGCCGGGTACGATTTCCGTAACTTCGATGACCGGCTGGCCGATCGCGTGATCAATTCCAATCTGTTGACCGTCGGCGCAGACTGGCGGATCACCAATAAACTCCAGAGCAGTATTCAGCGTGAGCAGAATGTAGGAATCGCCGATCCTACTTATCCAAGCGAAACCGTCCTTTCAGCCAAATATCAAGTGTCGCCTGAGACGAAACTCTTTTACACGCAACGTCTCTCGGCGGCGCCGATCATCCCGATCGGGGACGTAAGCGCCTCCGGATTTGCCTCCCTCAACACGCGAAGCGAGATGTCGCTTGGCATGGAAACTCGTCTTCAGCGATATACCAGCCTCGGAAGCCGCTAGGAAATCGAGAACGGCATCAACGGCACGGACAGCTATGCTGTGTTGGGCCTTGTAAATCGATTTCCGGTGAGCAGCCATTTATCGCTTGACCTCGGCGCGGAACACGGCGTTCGTATCAGCGGAAAGGATCACGACTTCAACTCGGGCACTGCCGCCGTCTCCTGGCTGCCTAGCAAGTTCTTCCGTGCGACAACGAGATATGAGTTGCGGGACCAGTTCGGGTTCGGCTCTCTTGCCTCCGCCGGTGCGGCCGGACGCATTTCGAGCGGAGTCACCGCGCTTGGGCTGCTACAGATCGTGCGCAGCAATACCAACGGTCAACATAATGCCCTGAATCGTGCGATTGCCGCACTGGCGATTCGACCGCTGAAGTCGGATCGCGCCGGATTGCTCTTCAGTTACAACCAGCAGCACGGTAGCGGCTATTCGCTGCTCGACGGCTCGTCGCTCCCGGCGAGCGTCGGTATCCTTTCGACTGACGCCTGGTGGCAGGCGTCCAAGCGTCTCGAGTTCTACGACCGCCTCGCCTTCAGCGATCGAACGGCTTCTGCCGTCAATGCGCCTGGAGCCTCTACTCTGACGTACATGTGGCAGCAGCGCGCGCAATACCGCTTCGGCAAATACTTCGATGCGGCCGGCGAAGCGCGCTGGCTATGGCAGCCCGCAACTGCCACAAGCCGTCAGACTGCAGCAACAGAAATCGGCGGCTGGCTACTGCGCGACGTTCGCCTGGCCCTTGGCTACAGCTTCGAATCAGCACCGGAGGTCGCACCGGATTTCCTGACCGCCGCTGTCCACCGCGGCATCTACTTCAACATCACGGGCAAGTTCTCCCGCATGTTCGATCTATTCGGCACGCCCGGCGAGCAGGCGCTGACCGGCCAGGTTGCACCGGCTAAAAAGCCTTGACGGCTATCAATCGCGATTCTCTGCTTTTATTCCCACGCGGGAAGGGAAATGCTTCTTCCGCAAAGGAAGCGGGCTATTCATAACGGAGCGCTTCGGCAGGCGCGATGCTCGATGCGCTGCCGGCGGGCTGGAGTGTAGCGATCAGACTGGTTAGGATTGCCAGACCAGCTACCCACAGTGCATCCGTCCAGCGGCTCTGAAACGGCACATAGCTGATCGAATAGATTTGTTCGTCGAGCCGCAGCCAACGATAGTGATTGAAGAGCATGGCTACGGCGTACCCCGCCGTTAGACCTAAGATGGACCCGATGCCGCCGAGGATCAAGCCCTGTAGCACGAAGATGCGACGTATTTGCTGACGTCTTGCGCCCAGCGACATGAGGATAGCCACATCGCGGCGTTTCTCCATCACGAGCATCACGAGCACGACCAGAATATTCAAGGCTGCAACCAGCTCAATCAGGCTGACCGTAATGAGACTGACCGCCTTCTCCAGTCTGAGCGCGTTGAGGAGCGAGCGATTCTGGCTCATCCAGGTGTTTGCTACCAGCTTTGGGCCGATGACAGGCGCGACAATCTTGGCCACGCTCTCAGCTTGATATATGTCGTCAAGGCGCAGCTCGATTGCATTGACTACGTCGGGCAGATCGAGCACTCGCTGAGCGGCCGAGAGGGAAGTAAAGGCCCAGGTCGAGTCGAGGTCGTATAAGCCGGATTCGAATATGCCAACAACCTGGAAGTGAAACAGGCTCGGCGCAATGCTGAAGGGTGTCAGTTCATTGCCGATGACGGTGACGCGGCTCCCAAGGCCAACGCCCGCCTGTTCGGCTAAGCGGGAGCCGAGCACGATTCCGAGATTTCCCGTGCTCCGATTATCGAAGCTGGTCAAAGAGCCCGCTTTGAGGTGGTGAAGCATGTCCGGCACGGGCGCACCATGGCCGAGAGGCAAACCCTTCAAGATGGCGCCAACGCTTACCACCGGACCGCGCAAACCGACCTGATCGTAGAGACCGGGAGTAACGGCGATTACGTGCGGAACGTGCTCGAGTTCCGGTAGTAGATGACGCCAGGTGGTAATGCCGTAGCTAGGATGACGCTCCTGGATGCTGATGTGAGCCGTGGCGCTTAGAAGGCTGGCCTGAAGAGTGCTGCCGAATCCATTGTTTATGGAAAGCGCGATGATGAGAGACGCGACGCCGGCCGTGACGCCGAGAATTGAGATGACCGTAATGACCGAAATGACCGAATGTTTTCTCTTGGCTCGGAGATAACGAAGAGCAACGATCCATTCGAACCGCGACATGCTAGGGAGCAAGCTCGCGCAGGCGTTGTACCAAGCCGATCTCTCCTTCGGGACGAAGCAGCGGGAAGAGAATGACGTCTCGAATCGATTTGGAGCCGGTCAGGATCATGGTCAAACGATCGATGCCGATGCCTTCTCCTCCGGCCGGAGGCATGCCATAAGAGAGAGCGCGGATGTAATCCTCGTCCATCATGTGCGCTTCCTTGTCGCCGCTTTCGCGGCGCTGGAGCTGCTGTTCGAAACGGCGGCGCTGCTCCTGCGGATCGTTCAGTTCGGTGAAGGCGTTCGCCAACTCCATACCGGCTGCGTACAGCTCGAAGCGCTCCACAAAGTCCGGTTCGTCGGGCTTGTTTTTCGAAAGCGGGGAAACTTCCACGGGGAAGTCGTAAATGAATGTCGGATCGAGCAGCTGGTCCTCGACAAATCTTTCAAACAGATCGACCAATGCTGTTCCTTTAGATCGCTCTTTCGAATGTTGAAACAGCCACTGCGAATCATTAACCTGTTCGAGCGTCGGTTTGTCGGATCCTGGCCAAAGTTCGACTATCGCTTGGCGCATCGAGAACTGCCGGATATTGGCGAAGTCTAGCGTGCGGCCTTCGTAAACAACTTCGGCGGAACCTGTTGCGTCGATGGCAACTTGCCGAAGCAATTCTTTCGTAAGCGCCATCATCCCGCGATAATCCGTGTAGGCCTGATAGAACTCGAGCATCGTGAACTCGGGATTGTGATGCGTCGAAATGCCTTCGTTGCGGAAGTTACGATTGATCTCGTAGACGCGTTCAAGGCCTCCTACCACCAGACGCTTCAAGTAAAGTTCGGGCGCTATACGCAGAAAAAGATCGATGTCGAGTGCGTTATGATGCGTCACAAAAGGCCGGGCGGCGGCCCCGCCATAAAGCGATTGCATCATTGGAGTCTCCACTTCGAGGAAACCATGAGCATCCAGCTGACGGCGAAGGGAAGAGACGATCTTTGAGCGCGTAACAAAAGTTTTGCGCAGGCCGGGATCCGCGATCAGATCGAGATAGCGTTGACGATAGCGAGTTTCAACGTCCTCCAGGCCGTGCCATTTCTCAGGCAACGGAAGCAGAATCTTGGAGAGAAAGAAAAGCTCTTCGGCATGCACACTTAGCTCGCCGGTTTTCGTACGAAAGAGATAGCCCGATACACCGATGATGTCGCCTGTGTCGAGCAGCTCGTATAGCTGATACGATGCATCGTCGACGGCGCCCTTTTTTATGTAAACCTGTAGCTTCTCGCCATTTTGAAGCAGGTGAAGAAAGCCGGCTTTGCCCATGCGGCGAAGCGTCTGGATACGGCCGGCAACACGCACGTTTACATTTGGGGAAAGTTCTTCGGGCGTTTTATCGCGGAACTCGGACCAAATCTGCGGGATCGTCTTGGTGGACTCGAATGCTTGTCCGTATGGTTCGTATCCAAGCTGCCGAATCTGTGTCAGACGATCATGGCGCTGACGCAGAATTTCATCTTCCAATGCCAAATAGAGAGCTCCTCGACCCGACCTTCATTGTAGAGGGAAGCGAAGGCAACTCGCGCAGCTGGAGACTAGGGCCTAGCGCCGGATAATGACTTCACGCTGGGATCCCCGAGTTAAGAAAAACTTCAGCGAAGATGCATTTTCAAATACCTTTTCGAGCATTCGATTGTTGAAATACTGACATCTCTGATGACCGCCACGCGATATCTGCACAAGCGTCTTACTGTCCTGTATCCGGTAGTTATAAACAGGGATTTCAGTTGTTTTCTCGTCTGCGTTGAAGAAGGCCAGAATGAGCGCGCCGGGACGCATGACACGAAGCAACTGCTTGACCGTGTCATCCAGAAGAGGCGAAATCAGGAACTGTAGCGTGTCCCAGATGAGCGCGCCGTCGAAGTGGTTGTCCGGAAACGTGAGCGTTTGCTCGAGAAAACGGTGCGCGTTGCTCGCGGCTTGCTGGTTTGTAAAGAAATCGGCCCCAAAACACTGTTGCATTGTGCCGACAGCATCGTCCGAGGAAATTCTGTGACCGTACCCGGTGATGAAGCTGACGTTGGCTTGGCTGGCGCCCGACATATCGAGAATCGAAAGACTCTCCGAGCTTTGCAGCAACGTGCAGAATTGATCGAAGCCGCTGCTGTGCCGTGTGACCGAGGGAGCGTCCCTCTGAGATTTAGTTAGTATTCCTCTCGCCGAACCAAATCTCATGACTTCTGCGTAACTGATGATCCGAAAGCTCTGCGAAATCGAAGAAGGCTCGTCTGGCTGTCACAAGCCTTCTTCGATGATCTAGCGGCTGGTTGCCCCGGCGCTGGTCGAAACCGTTTGAGCGACTTGCGGCACCGATTGAGGCGGTTGTACTTGTTGCGGTGGAGGCGGTGGAGCACTTGCCTGAGCCGGCTTCGCGGCCGGGTTCGGCTTCGAGATATCTATGCTGCCTTTGAAATAAGCGCCATCTTCAATGACGATTCGGCTGGTCTTGATGTCGCCCACCAGTTTCGCTTCTTTTTTGATGTCGATTTTATCTGTCGCGTCAACATTCCCGTGAATCGATCCCTGAATGATGATCTCGCGCGCTTTTAGGCCTGCCTGAACACGGGCGTTTGGACCTATGGTGAGGCGATGCTCGTGGCACTCTACCGTACCTTCCACTTCTCCATCGATGGTTAGATCTTCCCGGGCGAAAATCTGGCCCTTTACGGTCACGTTCTTTCCAAGAGCGGCGCAGCCAGGAGCTGGACCGCCACGAACGCTAGACTCGGGTTCATAATTGCGGGTAGGCGATGACATAGTATTAATTTCTCTTCTTTGTGGTTCCACCGTGGGCGTGGATGTTGTTGGCGCGGCCGACGGCCTTTGTTCGGGCCGTGGCGGTAGCTCGTCTTCCTTACGTTTACTCCACATCTAAAAGGGCGTCTCCTCGAATTAGCTGCCTACATGGTACTACTCTCGGCCGACCCCCAAGGGCTCTTTACAGGTACGAGTACATTCATAACCCATGGGCTAACTTTTGTGATAATGGGAGTCGGTGAAGACGCGAGATCTAGAAGCCCGCCTGGAACGAGTGGAGCAGCAACTCCGGCTTTTTCAGAGGGTAAGCCGATTGATGACGCGTGATATCGATCTGGACGATGTGTTGCACGAGATCGTCACGCTAGTCAGCGATTTTTTGAGGTGTGATTCCTGCCTTATTTATCTCGTGGAAAACGGGGAGCTCGTTCTATATGCTTCTAGTACTGAAAATCCCCTGAGTATTGGGCGGGTAAGGCTCCGGCTAAGTGAGGGATTGACGGGATGGGTGGCGCGCGAAAGGCGCCTTCTCGCCATCTCGCGGGAAGCATACAGCGATCCGCGCTTCAAGTTCTTCAAGGACCTTCCCCAGGACAGCTTCGAGGCGTTTCTTTCTGTGCCGATCATTTCCCAGGGTCGAGTAGTTGGCGTAATCAATGTGCAGAACAGAGAAGCGCGCGTACACTCCGGCGACGATATGGAAATGCTCAGTACGATAGGCGAGCAGATCGGTTGCCTGCTGGTCCTTTCGAGACAGAAAAAGGCGCAGCTATCTTCTGTTTGACCCTTTTCTATCCCCGATTCAGCGCTTAGTTAGCCCGACCCGGCTCGCGGACTTGCGCTACCGGAGTACGCTCTGCGTCGATCTGATTCTTCGAGGCTGAGTCTCCTTGTTCTAAAGCTTTGAAGCTTATAAATCTGTGGTTACACGCCGTGCAGCGATAACGTCGCGCTCCCAACCTCAACAACAACCGTTTCCACAAAGCCACCCGAGCTCCAGAGGGAATTGCCCGCGTAATATGGTCTGAATGGCAATGCGGACAGATCGCATACTTGCTCTTAGAGAACAGCCAGATGTTGATCCAGCTGCGCTCTTTGCAATCGAGGCAGCGGAACGGATAAGTACCGAGCGCCATCTTCGGCAAATCCAGCATCGACGTGCTGTACGAGCGTCTTAGATTCTTACTATGACAAGCGCTGCAGGTGAACTCGGGACTCTTCATGAACTAACTAAGCTCGGGTGCGCGGCAACATTCTCCAAATATGCGGTGCGGCGGGCAGAAAAGGCTTCGGACAATAGTTTAAGCGTGTTTTTTTCCTGATTTAAAGCCAGGCCGTCGACCGCAAAAACAGGAAGCAGATCGCGCGTTGTAGATGTAATAAAAACAGCATCGGCCGACTCCAGCTCAGATGGAGTCAAGACGCGTTCGCGAATGCGCACACCAGGAACATGAACCTCTTCGAGGAGAATGGCGCGCGTGACACCGGGCAGACAACCGGAAGTAGCGAGCGGAGGAGTCCAAACGTCCTCGCCTTCTATGGCGAAAATGTTGGCGGAAGTGCATTCGCTGATCTCTCCGCATTCGTTCAGGAGAATAGCCTCATCGAATCCTTTCTCCCGGGCCTGCTCATACCACGTCAGATTTTGCGCCCACGATGTGATTTTGGTTCCCGCGAATGGCGACGTTCCCAGCCTTGCGTTCGGCACGTAAGTAAGATTGACGCCTTTTCCCCATTGCGTGAGCTCGGCAGTAAACGCCACCAAATCGAAATCACGATCCTGGTTTGGAGCTTCGAACAGCCCACCCCGATTTCGCACCACTGCCACGCGCAACACGCCATCGAATGCGTGGTTCGCTTCGACCAACGAGAGCAGCAACGCGTTCAGCTGGTCCGGCTCCAATTCGAAGGGCACGCGCATCAGCTGGGCATCGTGACGCATGCGCGCGAAATGCCGTTCGAAAGCGAAGAGAGCGCCCTGCGATACGCGCATTGTACTGAACACGCCCCAGCCGTTTAAGAAACCAACCTGGCCGGGCGAGAGCAGCTTCTCATGCGCGTCCCGGATCTCTCGATTATGAAGTACATACCGGTGCACACCTCGCATTTTAGCGGATTTCGGCAAAAGTCGAATTGTGAGAGCTCTCCAAATACGCAAGCAGGCCACGGAGAGCCTGCCCCCGATGGCTGACGAGGAACTTCTTTTCCCCGCTCACTTCCGCGAACGAGGCATCAAATGGAGGATAGAAAAACAGGGGATCGTATCCGAACCCATTCCTTCCTTTCGGCTCCGTCAGGATATCGCCTTCTACCGATCCATGAAAGGTCCTTATCACTCGTCCGGCACGAGCAAGAGCGATCACGCAGACAAAACGTGCGGTTCGTGAGGCGGAGCCTGCTAAGCGGGAAAGAAGCAGCTCGTTATTTGCCTGGTCGGTGGCATTCCGTCCCGCGAAACGCGCTGAATAGACGCCCGGCTCGCCTCCGAGAGCATCGACTTCGATCCCGGAATCGTCAGCGAATACAAGCTCGGAAGTGTGATGGGAATAATAAGCGGCTTTGAGGGAAGCATTCTCCTCGAAAGTCAGGCCGTCTTCTTCGGGAGGGGGGATTTCTTTCAAGCGGGGAAGAGGTTCGATTGTGTATTTCGACCGAGTCGAATATAGAGCAAACTCCCGCAATTTGCCCGCATTTGTCGAGCAGGCATAAAGAACATTGCTCACTGGCGGCTGGAAAGCGCTTCCTGTTGAATCGATCGCAGCTCGGCGATGCCGGTTCGGGCTAATTCAATCAGCCGTGAAAGATGCTCATCGTCAAATGGTGTGTGTTCGGCTGTTGCCTGTAGCTCGATGAATTTGCCTGCACCGGTCATAACGACATTCATATCCACGTCGGCCCGGGAGTCTTCTTCGTACGCGAGATCGAGCATAGGCACGCCGCCGATCACGCCAACACTGGTGGCCGCCACAGAATCGACAATAGGTGATTTCGCAAGAACTTTGAACTTTACGAGTGTTCCGATCGCGATAGCTAGCGCGACATAGGCGCCCGTAATCGCAGCCGTTCTGGTTCCGCCATCGGCCTGCAAAACGTCGCAGTCCACGATGATGCTGCGTTCGCCTAAGGCTTTCAGATCTACGGCCGATCGCAAGGAACGGCCAATCAGCCGTTGTATTTCGTGCGTTCTTCCCGAGGGACGGCCCTTAACGATTTCGCGCTGAGTACGCGTGACGGTTGCACGAGGCAACATGGAATATTCCGCCGTGATCCAGCCTTTTCCTGTACCGCGTAGAAAGCCCGGTACTGTATCCTCGACCGACGCGGCACAGAGGACGCGAGTGTTGCCCGTCTCTATCAATACAGAACCCTCTGCTGTCACCAGATAGTCGGATGTGATCTTCGTGGGTCGAAGTTGGTCTGTTTGCCGTCCATCGCTTCTCATTTAGTCAGTTAGCTCGATCAGGAGGCGCTTCGAAGCGAGAAGTAAAGCAACAGGCCTACGGCGATTAGTATGAGAACAATGATGACAAGACATGGAATAGCCCCTTGACGGGGAAGTGGGGAGGTTTTGGCGGTTGAGGCTTTCCTTTTAATTCTGGGCGCAGCCATGGATCTCTTGAGAATGGCATGCGCGTTCCGGAGAGACCGACGAGCCGGCTCTTTTAGTCATTTCTTGAAAAGGTTATCAAAGGCCGCTCGTGCATCATTGGCGTTGCGAGGGGCGGGGATAATGCCCGTTTGCGCAATTTTAGAAACCGGTCCGGTTGGAAGTGCATCGCGGGCCACAGTGAATCGAGGCGAGAAAAGCTCGCAGTCGTTTGCCTGGTCCTTAACCGGGATGCGAACAGGAATTGCCTTTACACACTGAAACAGGGTGGATGAATCGAAGTTCACGCATTGTTTACAGCAGTGAAGGGCTGCACCGCATTTTGGACAGGCCCCTTTGAAATCGGTTTCACGCGGTAGCGTGGTCGAACAGTTAAAACAACGGGCAGCGACTACGTTTTGAACAAGCCGAGGAAGTTTTGGCCCAGTTACATCGATAGGAAGTTTCGGGCCTTGCGGTTTCGGGCGGTCGGAGCGTTGCGGCGAAGACCCGTTATTTGAGTCCTGATAGCCGTGCTGCCGGTACTTACGATCTCCGTCCATATATGTGGATCGGCTCCTTGAATCTCCGGAGGTACGAGTAGGCACACCTAGATATGGTGCATGTCTCGTAGCCGGATATACATCTAAATAAGACCTAGGCGAGAACGTTGGTCGTTTAAGCTAGACCTCAGGTAAGAGACGGGTCTGCCACCGGAAGGAATTGTGTGCACTCCCGCCTGTACCTGATCTGTATTTACCACGAATCGCTTTGGAACGCCAGCAGTTTATGTTGGCTCAAAGCAAACAGTTCTTACTTTTTAGTCGGAAACCCACTTGAGCAAAGCGTTGCACGGTCGCGTAAGAGGATTATCGAAGTGATTCGGACTTACTCGCACTGAGTACCCGACGCGCCCGGTTTGTTGCGCCGTGAACTCATTTGCAAAAACAACCGACGTACCTCGCTCTTCCACCGGAACCAGGGGCAAAGTGTAAGTGCTTTGTAACTGACCATTCACTCCGATTCGACCGATAACTGCTTCCACTCGAACTTCCGCAGGCGAGAGTCCGGCTAAGTCGACTGTCGCTCGCAACGGAATAGCGGAGCCGCTCATAACCTGGTCGCCTGGACCCTCGCTCAACTCTACGAAGCGTACACGATCCCAGCTTTCGCCTATCCGGCTACCCCAAACAGTCTTCTCGCGAGCCGCTTCGAAGTTATTCTTCGAAATCTCAAGCCAGAGCTGGTGAGCGGGCTGATACAGTTCCGACATATACTCCGCTACCATTCGTCCGCAGCTGAAGCGCGGAGTAATGTTCGCAATACAGGTCTTCATGCGACGGACCCACTCGACGGGAGTCTCCTGGTCTGCGCTACGGTTATCGTAGTAGAGGGGAAGAATGTCATTCTCCAGGGTCGAGTACATCGTGCTTGCGTGAATATCGTCCTGGTCCTCTGAATACGGCACTCGTTCCCCGATCGCCCATCCCCCGGAGATCTCGTAGGCTTCATCGAACCAGCCATCGAGAACGCTGAGATTGAGCACGCCATTCATAGAGGCCTTCATGCCGCTGGTGCCGCAAGCTTCTTCGCCACGTTGCGGATTATTGAGCCAGAGATCGACCCCTTGCACCATCTCACGAGCGACCTGGATTCCATAGTCCTCGACAAAGATCAGACGCTTCGAGATCTCGGGATCGCGCGACATCGAATAAATTTCCCGGATCAGCGTTTTGCCGGGCTGATCTTTCGGGTGAGCTTTGCCGGCAATCACAATCTGGACCGGCATGTTCGGGTTGTTCAATATGCGCTTCAGGCGCTCTTTATCGCGGAAAATCAGTGTGGCGCGTTTATAAGTTGCAAAGCGTCGCGCAAAGCCGATGGTAAAGACGTCGGGATCCAGAATCTCTTGCAGACGGCGAACTTCGCTGGCCGAAGACTTTCTCTGCGTGGCAGAACCGGCTGCGCGCTCACGCACGAACGCCACCATGCGGCGCTTGCGTTTGCGGTGCATCTCCCATATCTCCTGGCTCGGGATTTCATGCACCGACTCCCACATCTTTGCGTCTTCAAGGCGTTCGCGCCACTCCGGCTGCAAATACTGGTCGTAAATACCGGCTAAATCCCCGTTGATCCAGGTCGGCGAATGAACTCCGTTCGTAACCGACGTGATCGGAACTTCATTCACCGGCAACCTCGGCCAAAGATCCTGGAACATATACTGCGAGACGTAGCGATGAAGCACGCTCACCGCATTCCGGAAAGCTGAGGTTTTCAGAGCCAGCACCGCCATCGAGAAGCGCTCGGAAGAATCGTGCAAACGTTCCCGGCCTAACGCCAGCAGGTTGCTAAATGGGAAACCGGCGCTGTCGCAATAATGGCGGAAGTATTCGTAGACTAAACCCGAGTCGAAAAGATCGATTCCCGCCGGAACAGAGGTGTGCGTTGTAAAGACGTTGCTTACGCGCGTGGCCTCAAGCGCCTGCTCGAAAGTAAGCCCTTGTTCCTGCATGAGAAGACGGACACGCTCAATGGCGAGAAAAGCCGAGTGTCCCTCATTCATGTGATGGACCGAGGGCTTTATGCCGAGCGCCTTGAGCGCGCGCAATCCGCCGATGCCGAGCACGATTTCCTGTCGGATGCGTTTGTGAATGTCGCCGCCGTAGAGTTGGTCGGTGATATCCCGATGCTCTTGCAGGCTGTTCTGGGGAATATTGGTGTCGAGGACATACAGCGTCACGCGCCCGACATCGATATGCCAAACCTTGATGAAAACGTCGCCCGTTGGCAGGTTCACCGTAACGATAACTTCTGCGCCTTTCTCATCGAGACAAGGCCTGACAGGCAGATTGTAAAAATCGTTCAGCGGGGTGCGTTCCTGCTGCCAGCCATCGGGATTAAGATGCTGCTGCAAGTAGCCGCGCTGATAGAGGAGACCGACACCGGTCAATGCGAAATCGTTATCGCTAGCCGCTTTTAGATGATCGCCGGACAGTAAACCCAGGCCGCCTGAGTAGATTTGCATGCAGTCCAGCAGCCCATACTCCATGGAAAAATACGCGATACGGGGAGTGGCCTCGGTTGGCACACTGGAGTTCAAATAACTATCGTGTCGTTCGCAGGCTCTCTTATACAAAGAGAGGTAACGCGCATCAGCGGCGGCCCGATTCAGCTTTTCCTGCGGGATCCGGCCGAGAAGATCCACCGGATTGTGGTTGCTCTCTTTCCACAAAACGGGATCGAGTCGCCGGAAAGCGGCACGGATGGTGTGATCCCAGCTCCAAACGAGATTATAGGCAATCTCAGGCAGCCGGCTCAGTGCCGGAGGGAGAGCTGGACGGACTAGGAAATCTTTAAGTGGTTGAATTTGATAGGGCATCGACGGTCAGACGTATTCGAGATAATAGTGGGGGAAGGTTGCACAAATAGCAAAGAAGTTTCGTGCTGCTCAGCTATTCCTGAAGGGAAGTACGTAGATTGACTCCTGATTACTTACTATTATCCCACGCTAAAACTCGAAATTGAGGTCCCTCCGCCTGTCCCATCTCACATTTAAAAGGGTTAGTTATGCCATCGGTGGCCGGACGATCCTCGATAACCTCAGTTTCGAAGTCGAGCGAGGCGAGGCGCTCGTTTTGCTAGGCAGTAGCGGCTCGGGCAAGACCACTGCCTTACGGCTGATCAACCGTCTGCTCGATGCCACGGGCGGCATGGTTTCCGTCGGCGGCAGGGACGTTCGGGACATCGACCCTATCGAGCTCAGACGCAATACCGGATACGTGATTCAGGAGTTCGGGCTACTGCCGCATTGGACGGTACGGCGGAACGTTTCTCTTGTACCTCAATTGCTGGGCTGGCCCGAGGACAACCAGCGGCGGCGCACTGAAGAACTGCTCGAGCAGGTCGGATTGGGGCAATCGGGGCTGGCGGAACGTAAACCGCACCAGTTATCCGGCGGCCAACGCCAACGCGTCGCCGTGGCGCGCGCGTTAGCGGCCGAACCCAGTCTACTTTTATTCGATGAACCGTTCGGCGCACTCGATCCCGTGACCCGGCACGAAATGCAACAGCAGTTCACACAGCTACGCAAGCAATATAACGTGGCTGCGGTCTTTGTCACACATGATCTGCTCGAGGCTCTCGCGGTAGGCACTCGGATCGCGATCTTGAACTCCGGGAAACTCGAAGCGCTGGTTTCACCCGATGAGTTCTGGCGCGTAGATACCCCGGTTGCGAGGACATTTCGCGAAACCCTTCCTCAGGGTTTGCGGCCGGTTGTGTAAGCTCGCATGAGAAAAGTCTTCTGCCTTGCGGCTGTGCTCTTCTATTATGCGAGCGCGGCTCGAAGTGCTTCGTCAGATGCGCCACTGCCCGATGCCAAAAAAATGAAAGAGCGGCTCTTGAAAAGCTTACGGAATTCGGAAGATGCTCTCGAAAACTACTCCTGCACAGTTCGTGAACAGAACGATGAACTGAACTCCGACGGTTCCGTGAAAAAGCACGAGTCAAGTCTGACAGAGCAGTTCTTCGTCAACCGGATTGAGATTGAGCACAGGCTCGAACGCAACGGCAAGCCGCTGAGCGCTGCCGAGGCGAAGAAGGAACAGGAGCGTGTCGATAGAGAAGTAAAGCGATTTTCGGATAAAGCACAGGCGGAGAAAGCTGAAAAAAAGGACGAGCGCCAGGCGGATATGTTTTTACGCGCTCTGCAAATCACAAATGGTCGACGCGAACGGCGGGAAGGGCGAAGCACTCTTACTTACGACCTTTCGGGTGACCCCAACTTTCGGCCGCACAAGCTGGAGGAACGTTTTGCGCAGGCTTTGACCGGCAAAATCGCACTGGACGAAGAGTCCGGGACCCCGGTCGACTTACGGTTTGAAACAAAGCAGGATGTCAAAATCGGTGGGGGACTTCTGGCGAATCTGCACAAAGGATTCTGGCTGCATTTAACCCAGCAGCGCCAGCCCGATGGAGTATGGATCATGAAAGAGCTTCAAGGCAGCGGTGATGCGCGTGCCGCGTTATTTCTCCATGCCCGGTTTCGCTTTCGGCAGCAATTGGAGCAATGCCATCTCTTCTCGGTGGATACTCAGCAAAAGATCCACGGCCCTGACACTCAAATGAAACCCTAACCGGAACTGTGGATCAGACCGTCTTAAAAAGCTTACTGGCCGATGTCATCTCCTTAACGGGCGAACACATCGTGCTGGTTGCGACCTCATGCGGCGCCGCTATCGCAATCGGTGTAACTCTCGGCATCCTCGGTACCAGGAAACCTTTACTGCGGCGTGTCTCGGTGACGATCGCGAGCGTACTGCAAACCATTCCCAGCCTCGCGCTGTTCGGTTTCTTGCTCCCGGTGCCTTTCATCGGTGGCATTGGGAAACACACGGCTATTTTGTCGTTAGTACTTTACTCGCTGTTGCCCATCCTTCGAAATACCATTGTTGGAATTAACAGCGTCGACCGGCCGGTCCGCGAAGCGGCGGTTGCGATGGGCATGACGGATTCTCAGCTGCTGCGAATGGTCGAGCTGCCTCTCGCGGCGCCTACCATTTTGGCCGGCATCCGTATTGCGCTCGTCACCAACATAGGAACGGCAGTTATCGCAGCCGTCATTGGCGGCGGCGGACTGGGTGAGCTCATCTTTCGTGGCGTCGCGTCTGTTAATACGCTCGAGATCCTGGCTGGCGCTATTCCTGCTGCGGCAATGGCGCTACTGGCTGACGCAGGTATGTCGGCGATCGAGAAGAGAATCGCCCTGAGATGAAAACCTGTCTTCCGATCTGTCTTGCAGCACTCCTGCTAACCGGCTGTTCACGTAGCGGAGCGATCGTTGTGGGGTCCAAAAACTTCACCGAACAACTCGTGCTGGGTGAAATCGCGGCACAGCAAATCGAACGCAAGCTGCACGTCAAAGTCGAGCGAAAGCTGAATCTCGGCGGCACGCTTCTGACTCACGAAGCAATCCTGAACGGCGATATCGATATCTACCCCGAGTACACTGGCACGGGCGCGAGCGTTGTGTTGAAAGAGCAAATACCGGCCGATCCGGCGCAAGCCTATATCGTTGTGAAGGATGCTTACTTCGAGCGTTTTCATCTGGTATGGCTTCCGCCTCTGGGGTTTAACGACACGTTTGCGATGGTCGTTCGCCGCGAAGATGCAAAACGCCTCTCCGCCGCGAGTCTATCGGCCGCTACTTCGCGATCCTGGCGGCTGGGGATAGGTTACGAGTTCCTTACTAGGCCCGATGGCTTAACCAAGCTGAACAAAACCTATCCGATGCGATGGGAAGGAAACGCCAAAAGTATGGATTTAGGTCTGCTCTACCAAGCGCTCGAGCAAAAAAGAGTGGACATGGCGGCCGGCAATTCGACCGACGCCCAGCTTACCGATCCTAAAATGGTGGCTCTTGATGACGATAAGAAAGCATTTCCACCCTATAACGCGTGTTTCGTGGCACGGGAGTCCCTCCTCCAACAGAAACCGGAAGTGAGACTGGCGCTCCTGTTCTTGCAGGACCGCATCAGTGACGAGACTATGCGCGAGCTGAACCGGCGGGTGGAAGCGGAGCATCAACCTATAACAAAAGTCGCGAGAGACTTCCTGGCGGGGCAGCCCTGATCTTGAACGCTCGGTCGATTCTTGTAACGCGCGAGAATTCAGATAGACATTTAGCATGATCAACAAGCTAGTACTGGAAAATCTGCGGCACCGTTGGGTTCGAACGCTGTTGTCTGCGCTGGTGATCGGAGTTCAGGTTATGTCGATCCTGACCTTGATCGGTCTCAGCCGCGGACTCTTGCAGGAATCCGCCACACGCCAAAAGGGCACGGGCGCAGATATATTTCTAAAGCCTGATAACGGGGGAGCCACCATGGCTTTCGGGGGATCGGGTCAGATTCTACAGGCATTCGTTTCGAAAATCGCCACATATCCGCATGTTCAGCAAGCCGTCGGCGTGCTCTCGACGAGCGTCGAACTCCTCACTTCGCTTAGCGGGGTCAACATTCCGGAACTAGAGAAGATCAGCGGCGGTATCGATTTGATCTCCGGGCGATTGCCCGAGAGACCGGACGATCTACTCGTGGACCAATACTATGCCCGGCAAAACAAAGTAGTGGTCGGACAAAAGCTGAAACTCGTCAACCATGACTGGACCGTCTGCGGCATCATGCAAGGCGGTGTCCTTGGCCGTCTCATTGTTCCGCTGCACACGCTTCAAGTTTTGCTAGCGAATGCAAATCCGCCTCGTGTAAGTGAAATTCTAGTAAAGCTCGACAACCCGGGGCAGACCGATCGAATGGTCGACTATCTCAATGACAAGCTCAAAGGAAACCTCAAAGCGATCTCGGTCGCAGATTTCGTCGCGCAGTTCAGCATCAGCAACATCCCGCAACTCAAGGTGTTCATCGGCGTCATTACCGGACTCGCCGTGGTTGTGGGCTTCTTAGTGGTGTTCCTATCGATGTACACGGCTGTAATCGAGCGTACCCGAGAGATCGGCATACTGAAAGCCTTAGGCGCGAAACCACGCACGATCATCGACATTCTTGTGCGCGAGTCTCTGGTATTGGCGGTGGCCGGCTGCCTGATTGGAATCATTCTGTCGTTTGGTGCTAAAGCCTTCATCACTACACTTCGGCCTGCCTCGCTATATGTAGTTAACACGCCTGACTGGTGGCCATACGCTGCCGCCATCGCGATCGTCGGAGCCTTGCTCGGGGCCATATACCCCGGACTGAAGGCTGCGCGACAAGATGCAATCGAGGCCCTTGCTTATGAGTAGCTCAACCGTACGTGCGACCGAACCTGACTTACCTATCATTCGGGTCCACAAGCTAACCAAACACTACGGAGCTGGTGAGATTGTCGTACAGGCGCTCCGAGGCGTTGACCTAAACGTTGCGCGCGGTGAGTTCCTAGCGGTCATTGGACCTTCTGGCTCGGGCAAATCGACACTCTTTCATATTCTCGGAGGACTTGCGCCGCCCACTTCCGGAGAGGTTTGGATCGATGGCCTGGAGTTACGCAACATGACCGAATCCGAGCGAACCGAACTTCGCCAGAAGAAGATCGGCTTCGTATTTCAAAAATACAATCTCCTTCCGACTCTTACCGCAAGAGACAACATCGCAATCGCTCAATCGCTCGCCGGCATATCCTCCCAGCCGCCCGGATTCGACGACATATTGGAACAGCTAGGCATTCAGCATCGGCTGGATCATCGCCCGCGCGCTCTGTCCGGCGGAGAACAGCAGCGGGTCGCGATAGCTCGCGCCTTAGTGAACCAGCCCGCGATTCTGCTGGCGGACGAGCCCACCGGCAACCTCGACACCGAAAACTCCGACGCCGTTCTTAACATCCTGCGCAAATTGAACAAGAACATTGGTCAAACTATCCTGATGATCACGCACAATCCGGAGGCGGCCGGTTTTGCCGATCGCATAGTCGCTATGCGCGACGGACGTTTGCGCGCCGAGTAATGCAAAAGTAAACGGCCGTTACTTCATGCGTGCTGAGCTTTGTGCAAGTCGATGGTCTTATGCAAGAAATCCAAATCTGCTTCAACCGCAGCCCGCTGTCGTTCGACCGTGGATCGCATCGGCTCAGTCAAATCCTGCTCGAGCGCATGCAGATAGTGCTTCAAGGTCCCTTCATCGCCGTTAAGGCAATCCCGCAAAAGATCGTTTTGATCTTTCGGGCGGATACGCGTCTCTAAGTCCACCCAGCCGCGATGCAGAATTCCTCCTTCGTGCTCATCGATCCTTGCACGATCGCCGGCCTCTGCGATGAATTTCCCAAGCTCATCGGCGAACCGTCCGCGTTCGCCCGAGATCTCCGCAAGCCGATCGCTTAGCTCGTTATTGTGAACGCCCTTGGCCGCTTTCCCGTAACCTTCCTCGGCGTCATGACAAGTCGCAACGAGGTCATGGAGAGCTCTTAAAGTTCTATCTTTGTCTTCTGGCATATTCTGTTTTTGTGGATGCTCTTAAGAGTCGACATTGAGACATGGAACCGTGCTGCTTTCCTTCAATATGGGCCCGGCACGCTCATGGGGTGAAGTGGTAAGCTAAACCGCGTGCGGCGATTGCTCGATGCTCTACGCGATGACCGTTCGACCGTCGGGCTCGACACGGCTGCCCTCGAAATTGCTAGCATCGAATTTCCTGGATTGGACCTTGAAGCCGCGGCTTTCCGGCTCGATAATTTGGCGGAGCAAATCGGTGCTCAACTGACCCCGACATCCGATGGCCTCGACTTTATACGGGTCTCGAATGAGCTGCTCTTCGATGTCCTGCAGTTCCGCGGCAATGAGGACAACTACTATGACCCGCGAAACAGCTGCTTGAACTCGGTTCTGATGCGCCGGCTCGGCATTCCGATCTCGTTGTCCTTGGTCTATATGGAAATCGCTCGGCGTCTCGGTCGCCCGGTCTACGGCATCGGTCTGCCGGGCCATTTCATCGTGTGTTATGAGGACGCCAAAGCACGCCATTGGGTCGATCCTTTCAACGCAGGCCGGATCCTCTCCTTTGCCGATTGCTGCGCTCTCGCTCAGCAGACCGCCAACGTTGATTTACGAGCTAATCCCGCCGTCCTGGCCCCTGTCTCGAAACGTCAGATTTTGGTGCGGCTGCTAAGCAACCTGAAAGCAATTTATCTGCGAGGCGAAGCCTTCGATAAAGCCCGCCAAGTCCTGGATCTGCTCATTGAAGCGATGCCCGAATACGCCGAAGAATATCGACATCGCGGACTCGTCCACCTCCGGCAGCTCAATCATCGGGCCGCGAAAGCGGATCTCGAAACATACCTTCGCCTGGAACCGGATTCCCCGGAACGCGAACAGGTCAAAAAGCAACTGGTTCTGATCGAACGCTGGAAAGCGGGTCTTAACTAACTGGCTCGCCCTAACTCACTAGCTGGCTCGCTCTAACTCGCGAACCCGCTCGGCGATCAAACGCAAATCCCGCACGAACAGCCCGTACTCCTCGTCATACCGGTCAGGCAGCGCGCGCAAAATAGCCGATGGATGAATCGTCGCAACCAGTTCCTTCGCCCAACGATGCGGATAGAACTTACCCCGGTCCGCGGTTATTCGAAAATCCCGCCCCATAAGAGCTTGCGCCGCGGTAGCACCCAGACAAACAACCAACTCCGGCTCGATAGCCGTCAGCTCGGCTTCGAGCCAGGGTTTACAAGCCGAGATCTCGATTCCGGTCGGCTTGGCGTGAATCCGGCGTTTACCGCGCGCAACAAATTTGAAGTGCTTGACGGCGTTCGTAACGTAAATCTTTTCGCGGTCAAGACCTGCCTCGTGCATCGCTTTGTTCAGAAGTCTGCCCGCCGGACCGATAAACGGATGCCCTTTTTGATCTTCCTCGTCTCCGGGCTGCTCGCCCACCATAACAACCTTGGAGTCCTGCGATCCCTCCCCAAATACCACCTGGGTTGCATGCTGGTATAGATCGCAGCCATGGCAGGAGTGCGCCGCAACCTGTAACTCAGCGACTTTCCGCGTCGCTGGTACCCAGGGTGCTGCTGAGGTCTTTTGATTGTTAGCCATTTGCGAAACTCGTCCTTCTGCCGATGACAAAAGACTGGAAATGGTTTCTGCCTCGGGTAGAGTAGCCCAGTGCCTGACGGGCATTTCGGCCTTCATCGCCTTAATCTTGACCCGCGCGGGATTGAAAATCGAGGCGTAGTAATCCTTCCAGAGTTCCTCAAGCCCATCTTCCTCCGGCGCCTCCGAACGAGGAACGCCAGGCCCGAACTTCAACTCCGTCAGGTCCCAATGCGCACTGCGGTCCGGGGTCAGAATCGACCACCGCATGCTCCCAAACCGCGCCGCAAACCAGGGCGCCATCGCCTCCACAATCGGATGGTCCGGTTTATACCATGCCACGAACTGCTCAGGCTCGACTCCAGCCACTCTTCGGAACCGGACAAAGGCCGTCATCTTGTGCATGTCCCGCCGGACGGCCTTTTCCATCAGACGTAGGGTTCGTACATCATCATCTACATCGATTTTGAGTAGATTCCGTTCGCTATGAGTGGTCCGGTACAACACCCGGTATAGCAACGCCCATTTGTCCTCTGCCCGATGAAGACCAACCATCTTAGCTAACTCGATAAATTCCTTTGGAACCGAGATCGTCCCGTTCGGAATCGATGGGTTCGTTCCCTCAAAAAGCGACGGGCTCGATCCGCTCCAGTGGAGTTCGTTCGGCAAAACGCCAGCAGTCAACAACTTACGGCTCAGTATTCGCCACTCCTCAAAGTCCTGAGCCGAGACCGAAATCACAGCTCACCCGACCTCGCCGTCGCCGCAGCCTCAAACAAACCGAGCTGCTTGGGCGCCTCGAATCGTTTTGGAAGCACTTGCCTGTCGATCTGAAGAACAGCGGTATTCTGATCCGCACTGACTATAAAATACTGGCACTTCTTCACTGAAATCTTCAACTTAGCCAAATCCGTCAGAGTCAGCCGCCGGTATCGCCGAATCTTCAAAATGCGCTTTACGTTCCGAACGCCGAATCCCGGAACCCGCAACAGCGCCGCCTGTCCGGCCTTGTTCACGTCGACGGGAAAGAACTCACGGTGCCGGAGCGCCCAGGCCAGCTTGGGATCCTTGTCCAGCGGCAGGTTGCGGTCTGTCTCCGTCGTGAGTTCGTCTGGCGAGAATCCGTAAAACCGTAGCAGCCAATCCGCCTGGTAAAGCCGATGCTCCCTCACCAGCGGGATTTTCATCAGGGGCAGGGTTGGATCGGCATGCGGGATCGGACTAAACGCCGAATAGTAAGCACGCCTCAACCCGTACGACTTGTAAAGCGCAGCGGACTTCTCGAGCATGTCCGCATCCGGTGTAGCCGTCGCCCCAACGATGAATTGCGTGCTCTGGCCGGCGGGGGCGAACCGTTTGGTTCGCTTTGTCTGTAGCGTTTTGTCCTTGGAGTCCAGAATGCCGTTGGCGATCTGCTGCATTGTCGCTTCGATTTCGCTGTGCGACTTGGCCGGCGCTAGCTGCTCCAGATCGCTATTTCGAGCCAATTCCACGTTGGCGCTGAGCCTGTCCGCCCATTGCCCGGCCTCCAGCATCAACTCTTCAGAAGCGCCCGGGACAGCTTTGAGATGAATGTAACCGCCGAACCGCTGTTCCGTTCGCAGCAGCTTCGCAACGCGTACCAGCTGCTCCATGGTGTAGTCGGGGCTCTGAATGATTCCCGAACTTAGGAACAGGCCTTCGATGTAGTTGCGCTTGTAGAACTCAGTTGTAAGAAAAACCACTTCTTCCGGAGTAAAGCGGGCCCTCTGAGTATCGCTAGAAATCCGGTTGACGCAGTAGCTGCAGTCGTATATGCAGTAGTTCGTGAGAAGCAATTTCAGGAGGGAAACGCAGCGTCCATCCGGCGTATAGCTATGGCAAATGCCCACTCCGTTGGTATTGCCTAGTCCGCCCTCGACGCGGGCGCGGCGAGACCCGCTGCTGGCGCAAGAAGCGTCATATTTAGCAGCATCCGCCAACACCCGCAGCTTCGCCTGAATCTCCAAGAATGCCCCTAGGTTTAGATGATGGATTACCTAGGCGTGCGCTGGAATCTCCTGAAATTCTTTCAGATCTCCAGTAGCGTCGAATGGAGCTTCGAACGGATCGGAGACGATCTCCACATTGGAGGCCAGCAAGGGAATCAGATTTTCGCTGACCGAGAAATCGACCAGTTCGAGGGTATTTCGAATCCGGCAGTACGTCACCTCGGCCAAGTTTTTCTTGCCGACGGTAGGAGCAATTGCCTCGAGCGCCTGCCGATCAGTCGGGAAGTGAATAGGCGTTCGGATCGCGGAGGGAGTTGATGCAGTCAACGAGTTGACATAGGTCGGTTTCCAATCCACTTCGTTCAACAGCCGATCGTGGATCACGTCTGCCAAACCTAAACCAACGGCACTCCGATACGTGAGCGCGCTTAGGCCTCGGGCATAGACCCGGTGAACGATCGGCGTGTCAGGAAAAGGGTTGTATCCCCCGGTGATGCCGCGGTTGATGACCTTTGTGTCCATTCCCGCGCCGCTTATATTTTTGCCGATTTCATCGACAATTAAGATGTCGATCTCGCTAGCCGGCAGGTTTGCTTTCCAGGATTTGACTTCCCGGAGCAGCTCTTCTTCCCTGGCGAACATGGCACCGCATCCCTGGTCCGAACTAATTGCCACCAACCCCGCAGTTTCGTGGTAGGCACCCTCCTGAATAGCCAAGCCGCCCAGGATTTTTCCACAGCAGAAGACCTTTTCGCCGACACTCCGAATCATCTTCTCCAGGCCCATGCGGTAAGCGTAGGTGTGGTAGCGTTGAGCTCCTGCAAACTTACCCAGCCCGATTGCCATCATTTTGAAAAGGCCGCTCTCCACGGAACCGATGAAGTCCGTGTGCCATTTCACTCGCCCGACCAGAAAAATGCCGTCAGACTCACAGGCGTTTTTGTCGATAAACGTTTCGATGCCCTCGGGTGTTTCGCCTTGGGAGACAACTTCGAGCGAACTGACGATCGGAACACCCATGGTGGCCTCATGGATCCCGTAGTGCGCCAACACATCGGCTTGTCCTTCCGCCGTAGCAGCGCCGTGGCTTCCCATTGCGGGGAAGATAAACGGCTGAGCCCCTTGGTCCTTCCAGAAATCGACTACCGCTTTGACGATAGTTGTGATGTTCGAGATCCCTCGACTCCCAACACCAATCGCGATTCTTGCGCCCTTCGGAACTCGAGACGCAAACCCTGCCTCCCTGAGCTCCGTGCGAATGTGTCTAGGAATGTCCGCAATGGCTCGATTGGGGAAATGTTGTTGAGCGAGCAGGAATCTTGGAAGATTCATGCTCTTAGCATACTTGTTTGCCGGCCAGCCGCGGAAGAATCTTACCGCCTAACGACTTCTTCAGCCCAGCTCTTTTCCAGCATGGAACTATATTCGCCTGAGGCATACAAGTCAAACGTAAACTCGTCCGGATCAGGGCGATCGAAGGTTCGGTCCTGAAGGCGCTGCTCATACCACTGGTCGAGATAGCGGTGATACCGTTTCAAAAGCGTTGGGGAGATAAACTCCGGCGTAGGCAATTGATCGAAAATGGCGTGCAAGCCGAAAGAGCGACGAAATAACGCCCGGAAATCGAGAACACCCCATGTCTCCAGCTTGGCCTTAACGTGAGCAGGCATGTGCTCGACCAACAGCACAACAAAGGTCTCCGGCCGGATCGTATTTTGCGCATACTGGGGCGCTAATTTAGCCGTTTCAGCGCACTGCTCCGCCCAGCGGGTGACGTCTTTCCCTATGTAAAAAAGCATCCTGAGTTCGGCGTACCTTCCTCGGAGAAGCTGGGTTTCCAAGATCGCAATTACTGATTGATCTAGGTTGCCCGAGTTTTTGAGGGCAAGACTTGCTCTTGAGCTCTCGATTATTACCGAGTTCTCGTCCAAGCTGGAAAACGGATGCAAAATCAGAGGCGGAAGCTGGAAGGCGCTGGCTTCGGAGGCGGTCATGGGGGAATCAAGAGTCTCTAGCACTTTGAGTTCAAACCTATTCTGTTAGTAGGGTGTACTTGCACCGGCTCTTACCGTATCGGCAAACTTCTCGAAAGTATTACTTTTTTCAGAGCCCGAAGGTACTGCCAGTCTTGACTTCAGTACTATTGCTAAGAATTACCCCGGCCACTTCCCTATTTGCCTTCAGCGGCCGGAATTGAACTTGGGCGGTCAATCTCCATTTTGAGTAATGTATTGAGGGCAGGCCAAGCCAAAGCTCCAGGGACTGTCCTACCATCCAAAAAGAATGTCGGCGTTCTTGTAATTTCGAGCGCCTGACCCTCCTTGACGCTTGCATCTACCTCGGCTTTCGTGGCGTGACTATCGATGCACGACCCGATCTTCGCCGCGTCCAAATTGTGCTCCTTCGCAAAGCCGAGCGTTTTCTCCTTCAGGTTCTTAGCGTCGATCTCCTGCTGGTGCTCGAAAATCCAGTCGTGAAACGACCAGAAAGTGTCCGAATTTGCGTCTCCAACGCAGTGCGCTGCTTCGGATGCCGCCCTTGCCCATGGGTGTAGAGAGTCTATCGGAAAATCCTTAAAAACAACCTTCACATCCTTGTAATTGTGTGGAAGCTCATTCCGCAACGTGCGTGCAAATTCGCGGCAATACGGACACTCGAAGTCACTAAAGACGACGAGCGTGTATTTGGCATCTGCCGGTCCGAAAAACGGTCCTTCGACCGGAAGACGAGCAAGAGTCTCTATAAAGGGATTGGAGTTGATGTCCCAAACCGGACCGGTTAGGATATGCTGGCCATCGGCCGTCAAATAATACAGCTTGTCTTCCCGCGTGTCGCCCATGCTTAGATGGACTAGAAGACGGTAATACCCCCGAAGGGGAGATGGTACGGGATCATCAACCGAGAACTTGACGGAAGACGCAAATCCCTCGGCATAACGGATATAGTCCTCCAGCTTGCGCTTGTCAATAGTGGGTGCCGAACGTAAGTCTGGCGGTTTCGATGCTGCGCACGGCTTTTCTCCCCAAAATGCAAGCACGAGAGGCAACATCCAGGCATATCGCATAGTTTCCGATCCAAGTTTACACAGCGCGGCCGGCATAGGCCCTCACGATTTCTATACTGGGAATTGTCTTACCTTCGCCGGTACGCTCCCAGCCTGACATTGGTGTTGGCCATAGCTGGATTGTATTTATACGGTTTGGGCCGCGTCGGTGTACTCGACCCCGATGAGCCTCGTTATCTTTCGATCGGGCGCGCTATGGTGCAGACCGGCGACTACATCACACCACACCTGTGGGGATCGCCCTGGTTTGAAAAACCGCCCCTGCTCTACTGGATGACCAGTCTGGGCACGGCTGCCGGACTTGGCCCCGAGCTTTCGGGGAGGTTGCCGGTGAGTTTTCTAAGTCTGAGCTTTCTTGTCGCGATGTTCGTGCTACTTCGCTTAGAATTTGGCACTTACTCGGCCGCAGTCTCGACAGTGTTACTTTCAACATCGGCAGGTTGGCTGGCCTATAGCAATCTCGCACTGACGGATATTCCGATGTCCGTTTTTTTTTCTCTGGCCGTGTTTCTTTCCTTTCCTCTGGTCCGAGCGCAGCCAAGTCCAACAGCGAGACACACGGTTAGATTTTTGCTTATTGGTATATGCCTCGGTTTCGGCGCGCTGGCGAAAGGGCTGGTGCCGCTCGCCTTAGCCTTTCCGATGACGTGGTTCCTTCGCCGCTGGTGGAAGAATTGGCCTGTGGCCATCGCAGGCGCCATAATCGTCGCCCTGCCATGGTATCTAGCGATCTACCTGCGAAACGGCAACACGTTCCTGCAGGAGTTCTTCTGGAAACATCATTTTGAGCGCCTGTATTCCGCGACATTGCAACACGTGCAGCCGTGGTATTACTACGGTCCCATACTTCTCGCCGCAATCTTTCCCTGGACTCCTCTGCTAGGTTTGTTTGCGATCCGGAGCCGAAAATGGGATCAACGCAGCTACCTTTTGTTGGCATGCTTTGCCTTCGGTTTCATCCTGTTCAGCATTTCATTGAACAAACTTCCGGGCTATATCCTTCCGCTGATGCCGTCGGGATTCGCCCTGCTGGGCGCCAGTGTCGAATGGGAACGTTTCACGCGATCACAGCGGTTTTGGCTGCTTCCCTGTGCAGTACTCGTTGGCTTCCTTCCGCTCTTGTCGCAAGCGTTACCTGAAACTCTTGGAGCAGGGCGTTTGACTTTACCTCACCATGTCAGCGTTGGGCGAACGACGGTGTTCTATATGGTCGCTCCGCTTGCTGCTGTTCTGCTCGGGAGACGCAGCTGGGCGGGGATACTTCTCGTTTTGTGCTTGGTTGCAGGTGCGCTGTTTCTTAAGATCGTCTCGTTTCCAATTTTGGATCGCTCTGTTTCGCCGCGCGGCGTTTGGCATCAGATCAAGAATGCCTCCGGCACGGTTTGCGACGAATGGCTCGACCGCTATTGGCAGTACGGACTTGCTTTTTACCGTGGCGATCCCTATCCGGCATGCGACTCAGGTAACTTTACATTTCATCTTCGATCGAGAGGGAGAGGCAGGCCCATCCTCGAACGCGCGGCGCAATGATCCGAGGCTGCTACCAGTTCGTCGCGCCAGCTTCGGAAACCACCAGGTGAACGAAATGCAGTTTCGTCACGGCCGGACGCGATAGCGCAAACGGATAGAAGTCGGGCTGGCCCATGCTCCGCGAGAGCTCGTTCATTACAGCCGCCAGCTTCAGCCATGAATTGAGAAACGACAAGAAGCGGCCGGCGTCGCTGCTGTGAAAATCGCAGAGTACGTCCGGGCCCAAGCAATCGAACGGCATCGACATAGTTTCCGGCTTCATGCCAAAGCTCATAGCCGTTCCGAGCGCGTCTACCATATGCAAGTAATGTGCCCAGGTCTCCGCCCAATCCTCCCAGGGATGAACACTGGCGTACGCGCTGACGTAGCGATTGGGCCAACCGGGCTCGGGACCTTGCAGATAATTTCTCTGTAAAGCTGCATTGTAGTCTGCGCGTTCATCTCCAAAGAGGGTGCGAAAGTCTTGGAGCCAATGCGAGTTCGATACCAGCCGATCCCAGTAGTGATGCCCAACTTCGTGGCGGATATGACCAACCAAGGTGCGGTAGGGCTCATGCATGGACGTTCTCATGTGTTCCCGTTTGACGTCATCGGCTTCTTCGATGTTGAGGGTGATAAGCCCGTTGTGATGGCCGGTCATCACACGGGGACCGTTCGCCGGCGAGCGTAGAAAATCAAACGCCATGCCACGCTGACGATCCTCGCTTACGCGCGAAGCAACAGGCAGCCGCAAGGCGATGAGCGCCGATACGACATGACGTTTTGCGTTTTCGATTCGTCCCCAGAGCACAGCATTTTCGGCGTTTGAGAGATCGGGAATCATTCGATTCAGGCGGCACGATTTACAGTACTGGTGGCATGTAGTCGTCGCACGTACCTCAATGAGCCAATTGCAAGCCGCAACGGTGTTTAGATTGGCACACCTCCGGTAAATGGCGCTGTGATCTGGAGCGACTTGCGGGCCAACCAGCTGCCACGTCTCAGGATCCGGACCGGGTTCAAGTGAAAGAAGTCGTCCTATATACGGCTCGTAACCGAGTTGCGAGTAGCAAGACAAGCATTGAGTATTGCGAAAAAAGACGGCCCGATTACAACGGCATCGATAAGATCGCTGAAGCGCCGAGAGTGCATACACCGATTCCTCGCCCCGTGCCTGTGCTCCTAATTCGTCAAGTAGGTATTTCATAGGTACGTAACTAATCGGCGACGTAGCCGGTAATTAAGCTTCTATAGGCTCGACATCTACGTTGACCTTCAGCGTGTGGTCGCGGCCGCCAAGTATCAGCCCACGCAACGGGCTGACGTCACCATAGTCCCGGCCCCACGCCACTGTCACGTGATTGTACGAGGGCAGTACGTTGTTTGTCGGATCTATATCTATCCATCCGATGCCGGGACAATACGCGGAGATCCATGCATGCGAAGCATCTGCACCGACGAGACGCGGCCGGCCCGGAGGCGGATAAGTACGAAGGTATCCGCTTACATACCGGGCAGCCAGATTCAGAGACCTCAGACAAGCGATGCCGAAATGTGCGAAATCCTGACACACGCCGCGCCGTTTTTGAAACACTTCTTCGGTAGGCGTGCGGACACTGGTAGCTTTGGAATCGAATTTGAAGTCTCGGTAAATCCGCGTGTTCAGATCCCCGAGCGCTTCCGCAAATTGACGCCCGGGAGTGAACGATTGCTGGGCGTACTTGGCAAGTTGAGCGCTGGGACGAATACGTGGAGATTCGAACGTGAACTGATATGCGTCAAGCGACTCCCGATCATGGCTTTCCTGGAGAGATTGCGGCACTTCCTCCCATTCCAAGGATTGCTCCGACCCTGGAATTTTGCCTCCCTCGATGACGACCTCGCTTCTTGCTTCGACCACCAATCGCCGGTGCGGTTCCTGAATTGTAAAAAAGCTTAGGCGATTCCCGAAGTAATCGATTCTTTCGACTACCTTCGCAGAAGGTTTGATTCGCAACTCATAACCTGTCCGGCGGTGATGCGGGAAACATCGCGGCGTAAGACACGCCACGTGGTTGCCGACCGATACAGGGTATTTGTAACGATAAGTGGTCCTGTGGACGATTTTGTAGGTCATTCACCTACGCCTATGGTGACAGGCAGCGTACGAGCGTGAACAAAATAAGTGTCGGACAGATTGTTCGCCCAGGTGGGGAGAAAGCTATCCAGGTCCTTGAGGAACTGTTTCAGGCGATGCAGTTCCTTGGTATCTCGCTCGGTCCCGTCAGCTCCGGGCAGCGGATAGCGCACATTCTGCAGGTTGATACTCCGCAGCGACGCGTGCGCATTCCTAATGCTTCGCAAATCGTCGGGATTGTGGCGCGGGAGCTTGCCGTAGAGGTCCGCGACATGACTGATCTGAAATTCCAATGAACGCGGATTCGTCTCATCTGCCATCAACACATCCAGTACCGCAATCGGCTGCAGCGTAGTGTAGTAACGCGAGCGGTACGTGATCGAGCTATCGGCAGCTTCGAGCATATACTCCAGCAACGGCCATTCAGTAGCTGTGAGCGGCTCCGCCAATAGTCGCAACTGCTTCGCTAAATACATCCCGCGTTCCAGTCGTCTTCCAAGGCTCATGAACAGCCATCCGGACCCGCGAGTGACGTTCTCACGCTCCAGGCCGGAGAACGCGGACAACAACTCGAGGCAGCCGTTCAAGACAGCCGAGTACTCGACGAAGAGCATATAATCGTCTACTTCCACCGATTGCGTGAGCTGGCCGATGAGCCGGGACATATCGGATGACAGGCGGTCCCGAACGCTCGCGCCGATACGCTGCACCTCGGCCAAGGTCGATGCGAGACTATCTCCCCGCTCGGGATCGCTCATCAATGAGATCAGTTCTTCCTCCAATTGAAGTGCGATGACCCTTTTTTTTCTACGCAGTCTGCTGTGGCGGGACTCGAGGGAACTATGCAGCCGGACGAGGCACTGTAATTCAGGTTGACTGGCGTATCGAACCCGATTCATCAGAATCCGTAAGAGCCGGGCAAGGTTTTCGGCTCGGTCAGCATATCTTCCAAGCCAGAAAAGATTATCCGCAACCCTGCTGGGCAGGTCCGTCGATCCGCGGCGCAGTTCCACAGGCTGATCGCGTGGCCGCAACATACTGAAGGTGTCAACCGGACTGTCCCAGAGCACCCATGCGTCCTTACTGTGACCACCTTTCTGCATGGAGACAACGGGTCCGTCCGAACCGGCAACCCGCACGAGTCCTCCGGGGAGGGCGATCCAACCGTCCCCGGTGTTCAGGACGAAAGTACGCAGCACAAGACTTCGGCCGTAAAGGTGTCCGCCGTCCCATACGGGAGCGGTGGAAAGCGTGACCTGCTCCTGTGCAACGTATTCATAGGGACGAGTGCGCAGCTGCTCAGCGAGGTGCTGCTTTTCGGCTCTCGCCAGCTGCGCGCCGAATACCGGTTCCATACCGCGCGAAGGAAACGCCGGTTTGATCACCACGCTTTCGAGCTGTTCGAGCACTTGGGCCAGAGCGTAGTCTTGGCCGCACCACCATGTGGCGACGGACGGCAGTTTCAGACGCTCCCCAAGCAGATGTTTCGATAAGCCCGGGAGGAAGGGCATTATCGCGGCGGTTTCAATAAGCCCGCTTCCTAAGGCGTTAGCGACGCGAACGTTTCCCGCAGCGACTGCGTCCACCAAACCTGTAACGCCGAGGTACGAATCGCCCCGGAGTTCGAGCGGATCGCAGAAACTATCATCCACCCGTCGCAGAATTACGTTTACCTGACGAAGTCCGCCTACGGTCTTCAGATAAACACATCGGTCTCTAACGGCCAAATCCGCGCCTTCGACCAGCGTTAACCCGAGATAGCGCGCCAGGTACGAGTGCTCGAAATATGTTTCGTTGAGGGGACCTGGTGTCAGCAGAACGGCGAGCGGGTTGTCGCAATTCGCCATCTTCATCAAGACTTCTCGTTGCGCGCGGAAGAAAGGAGCGAGTCTCTGCACATGGGAACTGCCGAACAGTTCCGGCAATACTTCCGCTACTATGGTGCGGTTCTCCAGAGCGTAGCCGGCCCCCGAGGGCGCTTGTGTGCGATCGGCCAGTACCCACCATTGGCCATCAGGTGAACGTGCCAGATCGACCGCGAGAAGATGCAGAAAGCTGTGGTTCGGCACAGGAACGCCGGCGAGGGGCCGTAAAAAAGCGGGATTCGCGAACAACAGAGCGGCAGGAATGCGCCCTTCTGCGAGCAGCTTTTGCGACCCGTATAGATCTTTGAGCAACAGATCAAGTAGGCTGGCGCGCTGTATGATTCCGCTCTCAATAAAACGCCATTCCTCAGCGGAGATCAGCAGGGGCACGGGATCGAGCTTCCAAGGACGGTTCGCCCCCAGCGGATCCCCGTAGATGTTGTAGGTGACGCCGTTCTCGCGGATACGCCGTTCCGCTCGCGCCCACCGTTGTGCCAGCTCTTCGGAGCCGAGGCCTTCCAAGGATTCGACTAACCCGCTCCAATGTGGCCTCGGGCTTATTCCATCCGCTGACAGCTCGTCGTAGACGGTCGGATCTCGTAATGACAGTTGAAGCAGATCCGCAATCATGACACTCCTACAGCTTAGCGGTCTACTTCGTTGCGCCGGGCGCTTTCCAGCGCAGATCCAACGTCATCGGGAAGTATGGATTGAGTTCTTCTTCCGGCACGGTGATTTCGGTTGGCGTGTGAACACTAGATTCGAATCGCTCCGCGCGGCGGCTTTCTGCATCTGCAGCGTTGATGGGGCGAGTGCTGTACGTTCGCCCTCCAGGATGCAGTACGTGAAACGTACAGCCCCCGACGGAAAGGTTGTTCCATTCATCGACGATGTTGAAAACGAGCGGTGTGTGGATGGGAATCGTGGGATGCAGCGACGAGGTCGGGAGCCAGGCCCGATAACGGATGCCTGCCACAGCTTCACCCGGCTTTCCCGTCTCATGAAGGGGAACCCTGCGCCCGTTGCACGAGACCACGTATCGATCTGTCAACCCCGAAACTTTCACCTGCACCCGATCGAGCGAGGAATCCACACTGCGCACTGTTCCTCCTCCACTTTGTTCTTCACCGAGAACGTTCCAGGTCTCAAGAGCTTGACGCAGTTCGAGCTCGACTCCTTGCGCCGCAATGGAACCGATTCTTGGAAAACGAAATTCGAACTGGGCGCGAAACCATTGCCGATCGAATTCGTATCCAGCCTGCTCTAAAAACGTCAGTACCTCAAGCAGGTCCTGCTCCACAAAATGGGGTAGGAGAAAGCGGTCATGCAGGCCCGTGCCCCAGCGAATCAAGCGGCCATTGTAGGGATGCTTCCAGAACGCCGCGACCAGAGCCCGAATCAAAAGCACTTCCAACAGTTCCATCCTGACGTGTGGCGCCATCTCGAAGGCTCGAAGCTCCAGCAGTCCCAGACGCGAACCAGAAGCCTGCGGCGGATAGAGTTTATCGATGCAGAACTCGGCCCGGTGCGTGTTGCCGGTAACGTCGATTAGCAGATTTCGAAACAAACGGTCTACCAGCCAGGGCGGGCAATCGCCTGAAGGGACTTGTTCAAAGGCTATTTCGAGCTCGTAGAGAGAGTCCATGCGGGCTTCGTCCACCCGCGGATACTGGCTAGTGGGCCCAATGAAAGAACCGGCGAAAAGGTAGGAGAGCGATGGATGATTTTGCCAGAACGCAATCATACTGCGGAGCAACTCGGGGCGGCGCAAAAAGGGACTGTCGGATGGAGTTGCTCCACCGAGCACGATATGATTGCCGCCGCCGGTAGCTGTATGCCGCCCGTCGTACTGGAACTTCTCTGCGGTCAACCGGTTTCGGCGAGCTTCGTCGAACACCAAAGTGTTGAGCTCTTCGAGTTCGTCCCAATTGCCGGCGGGCGGAAGATTGACCTCGATGACGCCCGGGTCCGGAGTAATGCTGAAGGACTTCAAGCGGCTGTCGAGCGGCGGTCCGTAGCCTTCGATCCAGATTGGCCTGTTCAGATAGACGCAGGTGTCCTCGACGGCCGCCAGCAGGTCCAAATAGTCCGGCAGCTTCGTTAAGTACGGCAGGAATACATGCAAGCGGCCCTCTCGCACTTCGATTGCGAGCGCGGGACGTACAACAGATTTGGAAGAGTCGCTCGTCTGGGGTTCGGGATGCAGCGGATCTTCACGGGAGGGCTGGTCGAACAAGTCCATGCGCCGCGCTGGAGAAGCCGGCAGCTTTTCGCGGTCGGCAAACGGATCGATTTCGTATTCGTACTCGATGTCGTCAGGCGCGATCCAGGGCAGGGAATCGAGAGGCAAACGATATCCAACCGGCGAATCGCCTTGTATCAGCAGAAGGCGCTCCGGCCGCAGGAACCAGAGCTGACTCGACCAGTAATGCCGGCCATTATGCTGACGTCGACGGATCGGCAACACATACCCGACTGGCTCCGTTAAGCCGCGCTCAAAAGCACGCGCGAGCTCTTCCCGTTCCCGTAGCATTTGTCAACTTCGAATCGGCGACGTCCACGTTCACCGGAAGGCGCCGCTCTTTCCACAGATAGTAGAAGGCGTCTTCGTAAGCAGGAAGCAAGTTATCCGCGCTCACCTGAAGACGGCGCATCAGCGCATTGGCAAATTCGAGAGCGTCGGATGTGACGAATTTATAGTTGCGGTCTTCGGCCGCAACGAGGTCGCCGCGTTCCCAAAGGGCCACGCCATCCGCACGCCAGTAACAGTTCAAGGCCCAACGCGGCAGAGCTTCTCCCGGATACCATTTGCCCTGACCGAAGTGCAGCAATGCTCCGGGCGCGATTTTTTCCTGAATGCGGCGGATCAACGTGATCGCGCGGGTTCTTTTTAAAGGGCCCATCGCGTCGCCGTTCCATTGCGGGCTGTCCGGCTCGTCGATGCCAACGAAAGTGGGCTCACCGCCGGTAGTCAGGCGTACATCGAGGGTGGCCAAGTCTCGATCGATTGCGTGCGCAAGTTCTCGTACTTCTTTCCACTCCTCGTCCGTAATCGGCTTGGCTGCGCGTGGCGCTTCCTCGATCCGCCTGACCGACATCGCATAGGAGAAATCGACTTTGGATGGCTCGACCGAACCTGAAATCGGCGCCGCCTCGAATGGATCCGGCGCACATGCGAGAGGAATATGTCCTTCGGCAGCTAGCAATCCGGAGGTCGGATCGAATCCGATCCAGCCCGCGCCAGGCAAGTACACCTCCGTCCACGCGTGTAGATCGACAGAGTCCTTCCGGGGCTCGCCTACTTTATCCTGCGCAGGTTCCTGTTCTGCCAGTTGGATCAGATATCCGGAAACAAACCGTGCCGCGAGCCCGAGATGCCGGAGAATCTGAACCAGTAGCCACGCGGAATCGCGGCATGAACCGGTGCGCAGATCGAGGGTCTGCTCGCAGGTCTGGATACCCGATTCGAGACGTACGACATAACCGATCTCGTCTCGCACACGAATGTTGAGATCGACCAGGAAGCTAATCGTTGCCCGCTTTTCCCTCGAGACCACATCGAGAAAACGTTTCAGCATCGGACCCGCGGGTTCGACAGCCAGATAGGGGGCCAAATCTCTCGCCAATGCGGCTGAATACTCGAATGGGTAATTCTCCGAGCCGAATTCAAGAAAATAGTCGAACGGATTTATGGTTGCGAGCTTCGCGGTCAGATCGACTTCGACCAGGAACTCTCTTGTCTTCTCCGAGAACAGGAGGCGGGCCTGAAAGTTGCTGAGCGGATCTTGTTGCCAATTGATGATGTGCTTGGCTGGAATCACTTTCATCGAGTAATTCAGGATGGGCGTGCGACAGTGCGGGGCAGGCCGCAGCCGCACAATTTGCGGACCTAAGCTGACCGGCTTGTCATATTTCCATTGCGTGCGATGATTTAACGCAACCGTAATCGCCAATTCGTTATCGTCCTGTTTACTTTGTTTGTGGTCCTAATCGAACGCCGCTCGCGACTCGACGGGGTCGGCAGCACTTTCGCTCAGAAAGACGGGGAGCGAGCGATCAGGAAGACGCTTTCAATCAGTCTAAGTCATTGACCATGGCGCAACCCGCAGTTGCTAGGCCCTTTGCGACAATCGGGGTGAGCTTAACGATATGGATCCTCTTAAGAAACTCGGTAACAGCGACCTGGAGATTAGCGCCCTGGGTGTTGGCGCGTGGGCGATGGGCGGAGGCGGGTGGAAGTTCGCCTGGGGGGAACAGGACGATTCCGATTCCATTTCAGCTATCCGCGCCGCGCTGGACGCTGGCTTTAATTGGATCGATACTGCTGCTATTTATGGGCTGGGTCACTCGGAAGAGATTGTCGGAAAAGCTATAAAGGACCTTTCCAAGAAACCATACGTCTTCACAAAATGCGAACGGCGCTGGGACGAAAACGGCAATATCTCTCCTTCCCTCAAAGCAGATTCGATTCGCGAGGAATGCGAAAACAGCCTGCGCCGGTTAGGTGTTGACGTGATCGATTTGTATCAGGTGCACTGGCCTGAGCCGGACGAGCAAATCGAAGAGGGCTGGACCGAAATGGCCCGCCTGCAGCAGGAAGGAAAGGTGCGCTGGATCGGCGTTTCGAATTTCAACGTGGAACAGATGAAACGGGCTCAGAAAATTGCGCCAATTACTTCGCTCCAGCCGCCCTACTCATTGCTCGTGCGAAAAGCGGAACCGGAAATTTTCCCGTTTGCAAAACAAAACACTATAGGGGTCATCGTATACTCGCCGATGCGCGCCGGATTGCTCACCGGCAAGATGACGAAAGACCGCGCGATGAACCTACCGCCAGACGACTGGCGCAGTCGCGATAAAGACTTTCAGGAACCCAAACTTAGTGAAAATCTGCGCTTGGTGGAAGTTCTAAAGGAAATCGCCAACGCGCACGGACGTACACCAGGTGAGGTGGCGATTGCGTGGGCTTTAAGCAACCCCGCCGTGACTGCCGCGATCGTCGGTTTGCGAACCGCGGATCAAGCAGAAGGCGTAAAGGGCGCGTTGACGTTTCGTCTTACTTCCGAAGAGGTCTCGAAGATCGAGGAATTCCAGAAATCCGCGCGCGGCGAAGCAGCTTCCGCCTAATTGGCCGAAAGGCGCGTTCGGGATTGCGTAAACCAATAGACCGGCAACCCGCATAAAACGATCAACAGTCCTGGCCAGGTTGTTGCAGGCCGATAGACAAAGAGGCACACGAGAACCAGTGTGGCGCCTACGATGTAGATCAACGGCATCACGGGATAGCCGAACGCACGGTAGGGCCGCGGAGCGTTCGGTTTGGTAATGCGCAGCCGTATCACGCCGGCAATCGTTAGGACGTAAAAAATAAGTTCCGCGGAAATGACGTAATCGAGCAGGTTGCTGTACAAACTGCCGTAGCTGTTTGTCGCGCTGTTGAATGTCCTCGGCAGTAACAAGGCAGAAGCCCAGATGCCTTGCATGATGAGAGAAGCTGCGGGGACATGGAAGCGATTGAGTGTCCCTGCTTTAGCTGGAAACAAGCCGTCGAGCGCCATCGAATAATAAGCGCGAGGTCCCGACAGAACAAGAGCGTTGATACAGCCAAACGTCGACACCATGATGGCTGCGGCCATCAGAACTGCTCCCCATCCGGGGAAGATCGCCTGCAACATAGCTGTAGCGACACGATCGGATGGGGCATGCTGGATGGCCTCGAGCGGGAGGACGACCAGATAGGCGACATTGGCGAGTAGATATAAGCCCATCACGCTCATCGTTCCTAATGCCAGAGCCGCCGGAAGAGTCTTGGCGGGATTCTTCACCTCTCCTGCGGCAAATGTGATCCCGTACCACGCGTCCGCGGAAAACAGGGAACCCGATTGTGAAACACACAAAGCGACAAACAGCCCGAAGGAGGTCAAAGCACTCAATCCAGCGGTAATGGGAGTGACGTCTCTCGGAGTCCAAAACTGACTCAAGTTAGCTGTGACTGCGCTGTGGTTCCAGAAGATGAGTCCAATCAAAATGAGCGCGGCCAAAGCGACTACTTTCGCCGAGGTGAAGACGTTCTGTATGATCTTTGCGTAGTGAACTCCCCGAGTGTTTGTCCAAGTTAAGAGAGCAATCACGAGAATCGCCACGAGCTGACCCGTGGATAAGGAGATGGCATAACCGCTCGACAGGCGGATCGGCGAAATGATGTATCGCTGCTCCGAAACAGCAGGCCAAAGCACTCCCGTGAATCGCGCGAAAGCTACCGCAACTGCCGCGATTGTTCCGGTCTGAACGACGGTGAACAGAGTCCAACCGTATAGAAAACCAATCAGCGGCGAAAAAGCTTCCCGCAAGTAGACGTACATGCCGCCTGCTTTCGGAATCATGGCGGCGAGCTCGCCATAAGATAAGGCAGCCGCCACGGTAATGACAGCCGCGAAGACCCAGGCGACGAGCAGCCATCCGGGGCTTCCGATATTCCGCGCCATATCCGCGGGTACGATGAAGATACCGGAACCGATCATCGCTCCGATCACGATCATCGCTGAATCGAAAAGTCCGAGCTCGCGAACGAAGCCCGCATCTCGATCCTTGCTCTCGACAATTACCTTTGCGCTGTCTTCTTGCATTCTTGTTGCGTGCAGGTTAACACGCCGAAGCTAGAGCAGTTTATCCAAGTCGAGCTCGCCCAGATGACTCACCAGGATATCGGGCGACTCCCGTGCAAGCTCCTCGTATGGCATCAGACCCGTTGCGACTGCTACAGCTTGGAACCCATTGGCCTTTGCGGCCGCGATGTCGTTTGTGTGATCGCCAATGAGCGACATGCGGCAATTTTTCTCGACTAGCTTCTCTCGTAACGCGCGTCGTGCTGCGATGAGTGCAAGACGTGAGCGCGTTCTGCCATCTTCCGCGAAAGCACCTACGGAAAAATAAGAGCGCAGACCGGCGAGCTCGATCTTTCTCCAGCCAATCTCGCTCAAATTTCCTGTAACCAAACCAAGCACTGCGCCGCGAGACTGCAATTCGGCGAGTGTTTCGGGGACCGCACGGCAAACGAACGGACTGAGGTCCGCCGTGCAGTTCTCGAGATAACTGCGCTGGCACTCGCGCACAATCTCAGTCATGCGGCTGCGGATCTGACGTTCGCTCACACCGGAGGCGCGCAGCATGCCTGCGATAAGATCCCGGTCCAACATTCCCGACGTCGCCACGCCCTCGAGCGTGGTGACGTGTCCTGTCACGTTCTGGACGCCCTGAACCAACGCATTTTTATGATGCAGCCCCGCGCCCCGAAGCAGTGTTCCGTCGATATCGAAAAGCACAAGGCTTCTCGATCTGGCCGTCAAACGCGCTCCAGTTTGGGCACAAGCGCCGTCAGCAGCTTCAGAAAAGTGCCGGACACCCGCTGCGTGATCTGCAGAACTTCCTCGTGCAGGAGCTTGCCCGGGCCGAGACCTGCCGCCAAGTTGGTCACGCAAGCAATTCCCAGGACCCGCATTCCGAGGTGATTCGCTGCCACAGCCTCAGCCACCGTCGACATGCCCACCAGATCCGCGCCGATTGTTTTCAGAAAGCGAATTTCCGCGGGCGTCTCATAGCTTGGGCCTAGCATAGCTGCGTAGACGCCTTCATGTAAAGGAATGTCGAGCTCACGAGCGGTCGCCTGGGCCAACTCGCGAAGCTTGTTCGAGTAAGCCTCCGTCATGTCCGGGAAACGCGGCCCGAGAGAATCGTCGTTCGGCCCGACCAGAGGATTTGCGCCCTGAAGATTGATGTGATCGGCAATCAACACCAGGGCGCCTTCTGCAAACCCGAGATTCAATCCGCCTGCCGCGCAAGTCAGAATGACGGTCTTGATATCGAGCTCGTGGAACAGGCGTATACCGCTTACAACCTGCTGCGCTGTGTAGCCCTCATAGAGATGGAAACGGCCCGACAACACGGCAACTGCTGTTTTCTCGCTGGCGCCGCTCGGTACAGTTCCGATCACAAGCTCACCGGCATGCCCGATCGCTGTCGAAACGGGAAAGTTGGGGATCTCCCGGTATGCGATATGAACCGCTTCAGTCAAGTGATTGACGAACCCGCCGAGACCGCTCCCAAGAACGAGGCCAATGGTCGGTTTCAGGCGAGTTCGCGATTGCACTAAATCAACCTGCAGCTGAGCATCTGTCATGCCGCAGTCACCTTGGGAAATCCTCCTGAGGCCAGTTCCAATTTCGGTTCACGGTTCGTTTCCCCGACGACGGAGTTAATCATTCGCTCGTCCACACTGGCCATATCGGACAATTCCACCGGATACCGCACCACGACCTCGACTCCACCCTCCGTGTAACGCGCCCGGCTTACCGGCACTGGCGTGGCAAGTTGGATGTTCGCTGTCTGTTCGGAGATCCGATGCTGCGTTTCAACCGCGTCGCGATAGCCATTGAATACAGACTCGACCGCTTTCTCCAACCGCATACGTGCTGTTTCCAGATCCGTTCCGGTTACCAGGACGGTCGTGATGTTATGCCACGCGTAATCGGTGCCCGGTGCTTGCCTGATGAGCGGCGAAGGTTGGAAGATGACCGAGTTCGAAAACACTGCGACTCGGCCCGTCGAATGAAGGTCGACCCCAGAACCGGAAAGCTCCAGCAAGGACAACCTCACCAGCCCGACCTCAATCACATCACCTGTCACGCCGGTGACGGTCACGCGATCGCCGGCCTTTAGCCCATATCGCCCGATCAGAAAAAAATAGGCGACCACGGAAAGAATCACGTTCTGGAGCGCGACCGCTAAGCCGGCGGTAACGAAACCGGCAATGGTCGCAACCGAACCGAAGCCACTGAAAAACGTTATAGCCGCAACCAAGCTGATGGCTGTGCCCACCAGAATGCGCCGGATGAGCACGAACTGCCTGCGACGGCGCGCGTCACGGACATACTTAAGCGTGGCTCTACGGAAAACATCGGAGACGATCAAAATGCCAACGAGAATTGCCGCAAGCGTTCCCAATCTAAAAGCCAAATATCCCAGCGATGAATTCAGCTGCTCCGTCAACGCGCTTCGCCATTGCTCGAGACCGCCACGCGTTCCGCTTAATGCTAGGCCTTGCTCGCGCAAGGGAAGAATCGGACCCGAGAGCAGCTTGAACTGAGTCGTGAACTCATTGAGCTGCTTGCGGGCAGCATCGAGTTGCGCCGGGTCTGTTTGCCCGTTCTCCGCTGCTTTGGCCAGCGTGTCGCCCTTCGCAAGTAAGTTCTTGATCGTCGAGCGAAGTGGGTCCGCCAGCTTGGTGGTTTCCGCGTCCAGCTTATCCGTATCGTCGATCAGCGCCTTGATTTGAGTGCGAGCGTGCACCAGCGTAAGGGCATTCGTCAGCAGTGTAATAATTCCTGCCGATTCGGGATGAAATCCAGCGGGTTGAGTCAAGTGGGATGCCGTAGCAGACCCTGTCGCATTATTCAAAGCAACTGGAATGGAGTCCGAGTTTTGCAGAAAGTTGATCTGTCCTATGAGCCCGCCGGTCGCATCGGAGGTGCTGGCGAAAGACAACATGTTCTTAAGCGCACTCTGTGCTTCTTTGGCCAAACTCAGGTCTGCCAGCAAGGTGTCGCGTTGGGATTGGAGCGTTACGCGCGTCTTGCCGTGAGCTTTCTCAAGTTGCTGATTGATTTCGTCGATCTGAGATTGGAGATTTTGTACGCGGTCGTTAGCCGTGGCCGCTACTTGCTCTACACTGCCTGCTTGTCCGGATGAAACGGCCGTGCTCGTTTCCTCATGCTTGCTGGTGTTCGTTATGTAAGCTGCTTGGGCTCTCGCGAAGGCAAACGCGGTCTGTACGACCTGCTTCGCCGATTGCCGTACATTGTCCTGCAGCAAAAGATTCTGCGGAGCGGAAGTGGATTCGTCAACTGTGCTTACGTGTTGATACCAGGCAATTGTTGTGTTCAGGTGATCGATTACGTCCGTTGGGGACAGAACGGATTTCGCCCCGAAGACAGCAGATCCGAAGGCAATTACGATCGAAAAGAGAACGGGAAGAGACTTCAATGACATCTTAAAGCTTAGTTGCTACAACAAAATGCCGGCAATGCACGCAGACATAAAGTTGGCAAGAGTACCCACGAACATCGCTTTTAGCCCCAATCGCGCAAGGTCGGATTTCCTGGAAGGTGCGAGTGCGCCGATACCGCCGATCTGGATGGCAATCGAACTCAGGTTCGCAAAGCCGCACAGGGCAAAAGTCGCAATCACGAACGAGCGTGGCTGAAGCATCGCTTTTACTTTTCCAAGGTCGAGGAACGCCACGAATTCATTCAAAATCATCCGCGTTCCCAGTAGGTTGCCAACGGTGGCGCAATCGTTCCAGCTGACGCCGAGAGCCCACGCAATCGGGGCGAAAAGCAACGCTAGGATTTGTTGCATCGAAGCCGGTATCAGGTGAAAATGGCTGTGCAGCCAACCCAATCCGCCATTCACCATGGCGATCAATGCAAGGAATGCAATCAGCATGCCGGCGATATTCAGTGCTAGCTGCAGTCCGTCGCTCGCGCCGCGAGCGGCAGCGTCAATGATGTTGACGCCCGGCTTCTCCACAATGACTCGCACCGTTCCGCCGGTGACGGGAGACCCTGTCTCCGGCACAAACATTTTGGCGAGCATCAAGGTCGCAGGTGCGGTCATCAGAACGGCGGTCAGCAAGTCCGCGATTCGGACGCCCGCAATCGCCACATAGGCAGCCATGACAGCACCTGAGACGTGGGCCATGCCGCTGGTCATTATCGTGAACAACTCCGATTCGGTCAGGCTTTCCAAAAAGGGCCGGATGGTAACCGGAGCTTCAGTCTGTCCCATCACGATGCTTGCAGCAACGCACGTTGATTCCGCCCCGCTTGTTCCCATAAAACGTTGCATAAAGACAGCCATCGCTTTCACGAATACCTGCATTACGCCCAGGTAATAAAGCACCGCGAAGAAGGAGCAAATGAAGATCACGATCGGGAGCACCTGAAACGCGAAGATGACCCCGAACTGGTCCGTTCGCTCGCCCAATTTGTTGCCGAAGACGAAATCCGAACCGGCCACCGTGTAGTTCAACATGGCGTTCACGAATAGGCTCACACCGTAAAACAACTTGCCGAACCGAGTCTTGAGTACCAGGAACGCAAAAATGAACTGAAGGGTGACTCCCCAGATGAGAACACGCCGTTGTATCGCGCCCCGATTCGTTGAGAAAAGGTATGCGGAAGCGATGATGGCGATCAGCCCGACGAGGCCGTGGAATCTAGCCATCCAGCCTTGATCTAGCTGACAACTTCGAGGATCAGATCGCGCTCGTCCACGGGTTGCTGAGAGATCTTAAAGGCATCTTCGACCAGCTCGGCCGCTTCCTCGAGATGCTCGTCGCTGGTGTGATAAATCCGGCAAAGAATGCTGCCTGAATCGATCTTCTGGCCGACTTTAACCTCCAGGATTACGCCAACCGCCGGGTCGATTGAATCTTCCTTTGTATTCCGGCCCGCGCCGATCATTGAAGATGCCTGTCCGATGAGTTCTGCGTTGATGGCGCTGATATAACCACCGCGGGTGGTAGTCATTTCGCGCGCGCCGGTTGCATTCGGCAACAACTCGAAACGATCCAGGACCTGCGGGTTGCCCCCTTGCGCCGCGATGACGTCCTTGAGTTTCTGGAAGCCCGAGTTGTCCAGCAGACGGGCTTGTGCAACCTCGCGCGCTTCCTCGAGCGTTTTGGTAACTTTTCCAAGGAAGATCATGCGCGCAGCCAGTTCGAGTGAAAGGCGCGTTAAGTCGGCCGGACCTGCATTCTGCAGTGTCTGCGAAACCTCCATAACCTCGAGCGCATTTCCGATCGCATACCCGAGGGGCTGGTTCATGTCGGTAATGAGCGCCTGGACGCGTTTGTCGAGCCGCCGTCCGATTCCCACCATCATCTGAGCAAGGCGTCGCGCTTCCACCTGCTTCTTCATAAAGGCGCCTGCTCCGACTTTTACGTCCAGAACCAGCGCATCCAGGCTTACAGCCAACTTCTTCGACATGATGGAAGAAGCGATCAACGGAATGGATTCGACTGTCGCGGTCGAGTCGCGCAGCGCATACAATTTGTTGTCGGCGGGCACCACCTCTTCCGTCTGGCCGATAAATGCCAGCTGGTGTTCGGCCAAGACAGTGCGGAATTCGTCGATCGAGAGATCGGTCCGCATGCCCGGAATGGACTCGAGCTTGTCGAGAGTGCCGCCTGTGTGCCCGAGCGCCCGGCCGGAGATCATGGGAACCACTACGCCTGCCGCAGCAGCGATCGGCGAAGCAATGAGGCTGGTCTTATCACCCACGCCGCCGGTGGAGTGTTTATCGACCTTGGTTCCGGGAATCGAAGAGAGGTCCACAACCGAACCAGAATTCATCATCGATTCGGTTAGAACACTTACTTCCCGGTCGGTCATGCCGGAGTAATAAACGGCCATCAAAAAGGCGGAAATCTGGTAATCCGGTATCTCGGTTCGGGTGTAACCATCTATAAGATATTGAATCTCTTCACCGGACAGCTCTTCTCCGTCACGTTTGCGGTGAATCAGGTCGACAGTACGCATTTACGAATAATAAGCGTACCATTCTCAATGATTTGGAGCCCTAAGGGGAGGCGTTTGGACGGACGATCTTACGCCTCCGGTAGCTGGGCTGACAGAAGTTTTCCGAGCTCCTGCGCGCCCACTCGCACCCCCACGTAGAAGGTCCCGAACGATGCGTATACAGCGCTGACCTCATCGAATCTCATCTCATAAATCAGCTTCTTGAAAACCAGCGAGTCGTCTGAGAAGAGATCCACGCCCCACTCCCAATCGTCGAAGCCGATGGAGCCTGTGATGATCTGCCTCACGGAGTCTGCATAGCGCCGTCCGATCATGCCATGTTCGTGCATCATGCGCTGACGCTCGTACATCGGCAGCGTGTACCAGTTCTTGTTCTCGTCGCGCTTGCGGTCCATTGGATAAAAGCACAGGTACTTGGAGTTCGGGATCTCCGGATAAAGACGCGGCGCCATGGCTGCCTGCTGGCGTGAAATCACCTCTTTCACCTTGGCATTCCACTCAGGCGAATGGGGTTCCAGGCCGGCGACTGTCATTTCAGCGTAGTTCTTGGCAGTCGATTCGTATAAGCCCAGTTCAACGACAGAAATGTAGGAATGCGTCGGCTCCAGATAATCTGAAATCTCTAGCTGAGCCAAGGCGAGCTCGGCTCGATGAACGTCTTCAAGCGTGTCGCGGAAATGAATAATCATCAGATCGCCTTTATGTCCGATCTGTGAAAAGACCGCCGATTGGTTCGGGTGCCCGTCTTTCGATCCCGCTTCCATCCGATTCAAAACTTCAGCGGCAGGCGTTAGGAGTTCAGTCCGGCGACTTTCAGGCAGAGCACGCCAGTCAGACCTCCGAATCCGAAACATCTGATGAAGGACGTACGCCCCTTCCAGAGTGATCGGGACGGGCGGAATCTCAGCCACGCTGCAACTCCCATTCGGGAGATGGCAGTCCAGGCATGTCGTGGCGGTATTCGCCCGAAAAAATCTCCTCGAACAATTCGAGCAACTCGCTGTGAATCAAACCGTTGTCTGCCAGCACGTATCGGCCGTGCAGGTCCAGCGGTTCGCCGCGCATCCCCGAAACCTTACCGCCAGCCTCTTCCACCAGCAGCGTGCCCGCAGCCATGTCCCACGGATTCAAACCGAATTCCCAAAAGGCTTCCAGTCGTCCGCACGCAGTATAGGCAAGATCGATCGCGGCAGAACCACCGCGCCGCACTCCGTGGCTCAACATAGCCAGCTGATAGTAAAAATGAATGTTGACGTTTTGATGACGCTTGCGGCTGGGGAAGCCCGTCGAGAGGAGGGCGTCATTTAGCGTCGCCGCCTTGCTGACGTGGATGGGCGCACCGTTCAGGCGAGCGCCCGCGCCTCGCTCTGCCGCAAATAGTTCGCGATTGAGCGGATCGTAAACGACTCCGGCAATCACCTCGCCCCTCTTCGCCAAAGCGAGGGTCACGTTCCACATCGGAAAACCGTGCGCGAAATTGGTGGTGCCGTCCAGCGGATCCACGTACCAGCGCAGATCGGCGTCCATCTCCGCGCGACCGCCCTCTTCCGCTACAATTCCGTGCTTTGGAAAGCGCTCTTTCAGGCGCTTGATAACCAGTTGCTCACTGGCGCGATCGGCGGCTGTAACCAGATCGTAGTCGCCCTTCAGTTCGAATCCAACACCCCGGTGCGCGAGCAAGATCTGTCCCGCTTCACGAGCGATCTCGATCGCTGCATCTAGGAAATCACTCATACCTTTTCAGTTCAGCACACGAGCCGCAAAAGACTGGCGTTAAGGCTCGTAGTAGCCGCTGCGCGCTGTAATCCGAAGCGCTGAGTTCCGCACGTTTACGCTTACCGAATGAAAACGCCGGGGCTCCTCGCGAGTGCCCTGTGGATAGAAGCCGAGAAGATACTGCGTCCGGAGCTCCTTGATAATGTCCGCGAAAGCATCGTCGAGTTTCTCGAAGCCCTCAGGATAAAAAATTCGTCCACCCGTCGATGACGCAAGAGTTGCCAGAGCGTGCTCGCCTCCCGTGTTACGTCCGGCATCGGCCACAATCGGCACAACAACGATCGGATACATCACGACATCGGCGCGTTGTGCTGCAGCGAGCGCGTCCCCATACCGCTTGTAACTGGTCGTGTCTCCTCCATCGGTAACCACCACAATCACGTGACGGCCCTCTCTTCCCGAGAGAGTGTCGCTAGCCAGGTAGACCGCGTCGTAGAGCGACGTGCCGCCCTCCCCGCGCAGATTGTGCACGGCGCGTTCCGCATGCTTCTGATTTCGCGAATAGTCGGCTTCGAGGTTCGTGCGCCAATTGAAGCTAAAGATGGCGAATGTGTCCTGCGCATTGCCAGAACCCAAAAGTGCAGGAATGAAGTGGAGCACCGAGTCTTCCTCGTAGTGGAGGTCTTTCATCGTGCTGCCGCTTGTGTCGATCAGAACGGCTACCGAAAGAGGCACCGACGTATTCTGTTCGAACACAGAGATCTCCTGCGGAACCCCCTCGTCCAGAACCTGGAAATCCTGCTTGGTCAGATTTGAAACCAAGCCGCCGAACTGATCCCGCACCGTAACCAGCAGTCTGACTAAATTGACCTTAATTGCAAAAGTTGGAGTCTCTCCTGGTGTTTTCTGTGGCAGCGGGTTCAGCGGAGGCCGTTGATTCTGGCCCTGAGCAAACAGACCGAGTGTAACGATAACCAGCAGTCCGATAAAACGAAGACTACAGGCCGTCATCTCTTGTCGCGCCCGCAAGCAAACTCGGCTCCCACTCGCCTTCCACCCACTCGGCTCCATCGGCAAAGAATTCCTTCTTCCAGATCGGCACTTCCTTCTTCAGGCGATCGATGCCCGCCAGAGCTGCCTCGAACGCCGCTCTCCGGTGTGGAGCCGTCGCCACCACAGCCACACTAGCTTCGCCGATGGCCAGCCGCCCCAGCCGGTGAACAATGCCGATTCGCCCTATCTCGTACTGCTCGGCAATCTCTTTACCGATGCGTGTCATTTGTACGAGCGCCATTTCCTCATAGCCGTCGTATTCGAGATACGAGGTCTCGCGTCCTTTAGTGTTGTTCCGGACCACACCTTCAAATATCACCACTGCCCCGTCTTGCGGGCGCTTAAGACGGTCCGCAAGCGCGTGTGATTCGATCGGCTCGCGCGTGATTGCAAAGAAGAACTCACTTGCATTCCGATCCGGCGCCTCTGCTCCGCCACTCACAGGCGGCAGGAAAGCCACTTCATCGTTCTCGTACAACACGGTATCGGCTCTCGAGAACTCGTTGTTTCTCGCAAATAAGATCGACGAGCGTCGCTCCCGCAGGGTTCCAAACCGTTCGGCGTAGGTATCGAAAACGGCGCCGAGCGTAGAAGAAGGCGCTATCTCGATCGATTCCTCAGCATGGCCGATGACGTCTTTCAGCATGCCAAAGAACAGCACCCTCACCCTCATGTCCAAATGCTAGCAAGGGTCGCGGTCTCGGCTGGCCCCTCGCTATATTCACATAGGGGAGAGACATTGGAGCAGGAGTTCGCTTCAGTAGCGATGCACGAGAGCCGGCTTCGGGTGCGCTATGCCGAAACCGATCAGATGGGTGTGGTTTACTATGCGAATTACTTCGTCTGGATGGAAATCGGGCGTGTCGAGCTAGTCCGTTCCTTCGGTTTGAACTACAAAGAGCTTGAACGCACCGAAGGACTCTTCCTTTCCGTGATCGAAGCAAACTGCCGGTATATCGCCCCGGCGCATTACGACCAGGAGATCGCTGTAGAAACCAAAGTACGCAAGTTCAACGCGCGCACGGTTGAGTTTGCGTATCGAATTCGTTCTGTCGAGGAGAACCGGCTCCTAGCGGATGGCTCGACGCGTCATATGTGGCTGAACCGCGATTTCCGCCCTGCCCGTCTTCCCGCGGAGTATCAGGCGAAGCTAAAGCTATCGTAAGAACAGCAGCACAGCGCATGATTCACGAAGTCCTTCCGGTCGGCCCCTTGCAGTGCAACTGTTCCATATTCGGCGATGAGCAGACCCGTGAAGCAATCGTGGTCGATCCCGGTGACGAAATCGACCGGATCACTGGCGTTCTTGAAAAACACCAACTCCGGGTAAAGGCGATCGTAATCACCCACGCTCATATCGATCACGTGGCAGGCGCCCATCGGCTCCGAGCTCTTACGAATGCGCCGGTCTATATGAACGACCGCGATAAACAGCTGCTCAATCTCCTGGCAGTGCAGGCGAAATGGGTCGGAATGGAGGCTCCGCCCCGGCCGGAGATCGATTGCTCGTCAAGCGACGGCACTTTGCTCACCCTAGGTGAAGCAGCATTTCATGTGCTCGATACGCCCGGCCACACGCCAGGAAGCCAATGCCTCTGGATTCCGAGTGAGAACAAGCTCGTAGCGGGCGACACACTCTTCCGGAACAGTATTGGCCGAACCGATTTGCCGGGCGGCAACTCACGCCAGATACTTTCGTCTATCAAAACGCAGCTTTTGGATCTCCCCGAAGACGCTGTTGTGATTCCGGGACACGGTCCAAAGACGACCATCGGCGAAGAGAAGACCCACAATCCGTTTCTGCAGAACCTCTAGCTGCGTCTCTTGTTCTGCCATCTGCTGCTTGCCTGCGTTCAGTTCGATCACGCTCGTGATCAGTTCTTTAGCATCCGTCAGGCTCTTTACGATGAGCTGAATATCCATCGCCGGTTTTCCCAATTGCCGAACGCTCTGGCAATAGACGCCGTGCTGTCCCACGAGCACCAGCGCGTCGGTTATACAGTCCAAGGTGACGGCGAGCCTTCCGCGATCCCGCCCCATCATGAACTCGAACTTCTCTAAATCCTCACGACGCTCGTCATAAACCGACATCTGACCCAATTTTTGCACGGCTGCAGAATTAGACCATTGTCTAAACTGAGATGGGTTTGCCGATACAGATTCCATCTTGGCCGCAGGCTGGCGAGCGTGAGGCGGAACTTCTTCGCCTCGTGCTCGAGAGTCCGCACTGGGGCGGTTTCCATCCTTTCGTTGCTGAATTTGAGCAAAGCTTTGCCGCCTATCAGCATTCCGCGTTCGGGATCAGTGCCTTCAACGGAACCGTAACGCTCGAGGCGGCTCTCACGGTCCTCGGAATCGGGCAAAGCGATGAGGTGATCGTGCCCGCGATCTCCTTCATAGCGACCGCGAGCGCTGTTTCACGGATGGGTGCGGTACCGGTATTCGTCGATATCGGGGCAGACTCGTTCAACATCGACCCAGAACGCGTGCGGGAAGCTATCACACCGAGAACAAAGGCGGTGATCTGCGTGCATTTCGGCGGCGCGATGTGCGATATGGAAGCCATAGAAGATATCTGCCGCGAACACGGTCTGATTCTGCTCGAGGATGCCGCGCACGCGCAAGGCTCGGAGTGGAATGGCAAGAGGGCAGGCAGCTTTGGCATCGCGTGGCTCATTCAGTTTTCAGAATGGAAAGGTGCTAACGGCAGGCGAGGGCGGCATGCTGGTGAGTTCCGACGAGAAGTTTGCGAGCCGCGGTTCGCTCCTTGGCTAACGGCGGGCGAGTTCCGGGCCGGAGCTTCTACGAGCATCCGAACTTGGGCACAAATCTTCGGCATGACGGCGTTTCAAGCCGCGGTTCTGATCGCGCAGTTCGAACGACTGCCGGAGCAAATTGTTACACGCACGGCGAACGCGCAGCTTCTGAAGCGCCACCTTGATCGAACCCGCGAAATCACCTGGCAGAAACAACCGGCGAAGTCGACGCAAAACTCTTTTTATCTGCTCGTAGGTCGAACGGAGAACCCGGAAGCTCGCGACAGACTCTGCCGGGCGCTTGCCACCGCCGGTGTTCCCTGCACACCGTTTTATCCCCACCCTCTCTACCGCAACGAACTCTACCGACGAACGGAGTGCCGGATGATGCCGTGCCCCGTGGCAGAAGCCCGTATTAGGGATGCGTTTTGGCTACCTCACCGCCTTCTTCTGGCGGACAGAGACGTTATGGAAGAGGTTGCGGGTCTGATCTGTCAGAGTTGCCGGTAGCAAACTCTGGCGCAACATGCAGCGATGCCTTGCGGCCCACGAAGCATCATTGTTGCGTCCGCTGCGCGTCCAACGAGAGCGGCGATCGCTGCCACAGGCCCGAGATATCAACACAGCATCTTGTCTCTACATCTTTTATAGACTTGTTTTGGGCAAGGGTCCAGTCCATTGGAAAGTAATACGGAAGCCATCGTTGTCCTGTGCGCGTGCGGTAGCGAAGCGGAGGCGCTCGGGATCGGCCGCACCCTTGTCGAAGAGCGCTTGGCTGCCTGTGCAAACGTGCTTGGGCGCATCCAAAGCATCTACCGGTGGCAAGGCAGAATCGAGACTGCCGAAGAGCACATGCTGCTGATCAAAACCACCGAAGCGCGCTTCCAGCCTTTGAGAGATCGGATCGCTGAACTTCATAGCTACGACACGCCGGAGATCATCGCGCTCTCGATTTTTAACGGCGCCGAAAAGTACCTGGCATGGATTCGCGAAAACGTTTGAGTTGTAATCAGTAGATGCGTTTGCTCTTCGGCCTTTTGGTGGCCGGTGCACTTTCTAACCTGTTTGCTCAGAAGACGCCGTTATCCTCGTTGCCCTACACGCCCAGTCTGGAGCCTGCTTTCATGGATAAAGGAGCCGATCCTTGCGTTGACTTCTACCGGTACTCGTGTGGCAACTGGAACAAGCTGAATCCTATTCCGGCTGACCAGGCGTCTTGGAGCGTATACGCCAAGATGGAGGACGATAACCAGCGCTTTCTTTGGGGCATTTTGCAACAAGCTGGGAAACCCAGCGCGGCCCGCAACGCCAACGAACAGAAAATCGGCGATTACTTTAACGCCTGCATGGACGAGGCCGCGGTGGAACGGACCGGCAGCAAGCCGCTTGAGCCATCCCTATCTAAGATTGCCAATCTCAAATCGCCAGAGGCCATAGCGGATTACGTTGCCGGCCAGCATCGGTCAGGTATAGATCGCAACGTGCTCTTTGCGTTCGGTTCAGAACAGGATTACGACAACTCTTCACAGATGATGGCATTTGCTTTCGCCGGCGGACTCGGGCTTCCGGATCGCGACTACTACACCAAGACCGACGCCAAATCGCAGGAGATCCGCGAGCGGTATGTTCAACACATCGGGAAGATGTTTGTCCTGCTCGGTGAATCCGCTCCGAACGCGCGGTCTGACGCCCAGGCCGTCATGCAAATCGAAACTGCTCTTGCTACGGTGTCACTAACGCGCACGGACAAGCGCAATCCGTACAACCTCAAGCATAAGGTCAGCCGGGAAGAGCTGATGCACATGGTACCGGCGTTCGATTGGGACGCATACTTCAACGCGCTTGGGGCGCCGGAGTTCTCGACCGTCAACGTAACGGAGCCGAAATTTTTCGGTGAGCTGAACACGCAGCTGCACGATCGCAAACTGGCAGACTGGCGAGCGTATTTGCGATGGCATCTGCTGCATAGCGAGGCCGAACTTCTCTCTTCCGCTTTCGAGAAAGAGAACTTCGCGTTTTTCGATCAATATCTAGCCGGGCTCGAAAGAGATGCCTCCGCGCTGGAAGAAGTGTACCCGGCTGGTAGACGATCAACTCGGGGACGCTCTCGGTCAGGTATTTGTCGCCAAAACCTTCTCGCCGCAGACGAAAACAGATGCGCAGAAAGTCATCCGGCAGATTGAAGAAGAGATGGGGCGAGATATCAAAGACCTCACCTGGATGAGTGAGCCTACCAAACGTCAAGCACTCGAGAAATTGCACGCTTTGGTAAATAAGGTGGGCTATCCCGATAAATGGAAAGACTACAGCTCGGTCCAAATCGCACCTGGCGACTTCCTCCTAAATGCGACTCACGCCGCGGAGTTCGAAGAGCAGCGCCAGCTTAGCAAAGATCGGTAAACCGGTTGATCGCAGCGAATGGTTCATGACGCCGCCCACCGTGAACGCCTACTACAGCTCACAGATGAACGACATCAACTTCCCGGCCGGCGTACTTCAGCCGCCTTTATTCGACCCAAAGATGGATCCGGCTCCCAACTACGGAAATACCGGGGCAACTATGGGACATGAGTTGACCCACGGCTTCGACGACGAAGGCAGGCAGTTCGACGCACAAGGCAATCTACGCGACTGGTGGACGCAGGCAGACGCGAAAGCCTTCGAGGAACGCGTTGGATGCGTTCGCGACCAGTACGCAAAATATGTCGTCGTGGACGACATTCACATAAATAGCAGTCTGACGCTCGGAGAAGATGTTGCGGATCTGGGTGGAACGCTGCTCGCTTATATAGCCTGGAAGCACGCGATAGCCGGACAGGACCTCGCGCCGATCGGTGGCCTGACACCCGACCAGCGTTTCTTTGTCGGCATGGCGCAGTGGGCTTGTGGCGATGAGAGGCCTGAAACCAAACGCATGCATGCCATTACCGATCCGCACTCGCCGCTCGAGTACCGGGTCAACGGAGTGGTCTCAAATATGAGTGCTTTCGGAGAGGCATTCGGCTGCAAAGTCGGGCAACCGATGATGCACGCCAACGCTTGCCGGGTTTGGTGATTGCCTATCGGTAGGAGTTGCCGCTCCGGGCGTCGCGCTTCAGCATGGCAAGCGCTCTTGGGTCGAGCATGCCGGAGGCTTCCGGCAGCTGTTTTCGACTTCGCAATCGAAAGAGAATCGGTCCCTAGCGGGACGAGCTGTTCGAATTCTCAGTAGGAACTTCAGGGGTAAGATGCTGGCCCGTAATCTTGAACTGAGTGTCGTCTTTATGAAGCAGGCCTAGCTTCTCCAGCTCAAGCTCTTGGGTCGCCGGATCATTCTTCAGCTTCTCGATCCGATCCTTCTTCAGCTCGATGTCGCGCCGTAGATTTGCGTTCTCCTCCTGGAGGGCTCGGATCTCACTACGCTTTTCCGACCAGGCTGCGACACCTTGCGGGCCACGAAGCGTCAATGTCGCGTAGGCGGCCAGACCGGCGAGTCCGGCGATCGCGGCAACAGGCATCAAATAGCGGCGTAGCATCTTCTTGTTCCTACATTCTTTTATAGACTTGTTTTGGGTAAAGGTCCAGTCTGGCGAAAAAATAAATGGCGGAAGCCGTTGTCGTCCTTTGTCCACGCGCTAACGAAGCGGAGGCACTCGAGATCGGTCTCACGATGATAAACCAGCGGTTGACCGCCTGTGCCAACGTGCTTGGGGGTGTTCAGAGCATTATCGGTCGCAAGACAACGGTCAGGCCGCGGAGCAATGCATGTTGCCGATCTCGGGAATGACACGTCGAGGAAGCACAAAGAGCACGCCATGAAGAGCCCTCTTCCACGTCTAATCTGTATCGCCTGCGTCTGCGCATCGCTTTCGCTCGCACTCATCTCGGGCCTCTACGCAGTTACCCCATACGATTCGTCTGTAAGGCCATCTTCGATGCCTTTCGAAATTCCGGCAAATCGAGGAGCCACAGCCCTGTGGCAGAGCCTCAAAAAGCTCAACACCCGCGCCAGCCTCATCATGCTGACTGCCCACCCGGACGATGAGGACGGCGGCGTTCTGACCTACGAATCTCGCGGACTCGGCGCGCGCGTCACCCTGCTTACCCTGAACCGTGGCGAAGGCGGCGCTAACGTCATGTCTTCCGATTTCTGGGATGCCCTCGGACTCGTTCGAACCGAAGAGCTTCTCGCCGCCGGTCGTTACTACGGCGTCGACCAGTACTTCACCCGAGTCTGTGATTATGGATTCTCAAAAACACTCGACGAGTCGCTGAATAAGTGGACGGAAGACCGTGTTTTGGGAGACGTCGTACGGGTCGTTCGTCTGACTCGGCCTCTAGTGATCGCGTCCGTTTTTGTGGGCGGCCCAAGCGACGGTCACGGAAATCATCAAACAGCCGGACGTATGGCGAAAGAAGCTTTCGAAGCCGCTGGGGACCCGAACCGCTTCCCCGAGCAGATCAAAGCGGGCCTGCGCCCATGGAAACCGCTGAAGTACTACGCTCGCGTGCCGTTTTTCGGAGGCGACAAACTTAACCTTTCTCCGACCCTCAGCATCCCGGCCGGTACTTACGATCCGCTGCTCGGGGAGAGTTACGTTCAACTATCGCGTGAAGGTCTCGGCTATCAAAAATCGCAGAACGGCGGCCCCTTCATTCCGCGGGCGGGTGCAGCCGATTCTCCCTATCATCGCTTTGCCTCGGTGGTGAGGAGCGGCGACCGGGAGCAATCATTATTCGACGGAATCGATGTGTCGCTTCGAGGTATCGCTTTGGTTGCCGGCGAAGGGAATACCGAAGGCTCTCTTCAAAATGGACTTCGGGAAATCGAAGCCTCCGTCGAAGCGGCGACGGCCGCGTTTACTGCTGAGCATCCCGAAGCTTGTGCTCCCAACCTTGCTAGCGGTCTAAAGGCAACTAACGCTCTCATTGAGAAAGTTAAGACCAGTGATCTCTCCGAAACCGCCAAGTACGATGTGCTGCACGAACTCGCAATCAAGCAGGCGCAGTTCAATAATGCGCTGATCGAAGCCTTGGGCGTATCGCTGCGCGCCACGATTCGTGCTAACGAGCCGGTCAATCCGCTCTTCGCCTTTTTCATGGGGGATCCTGATACCTTCCGCATAGCGGTCCCTGGGCAGCGGTTCCGTGTTCAAGTGAGCGTGGCGAAGGAGGCCGCCTCGTCTGCTGTATTGAAGCGCGTTACGCTCGATTCTGCCGAGGAAAACTCGTTTTTCGTAACGGCCATCGACAACGGCTCAGCAGGGAACGAATTGCTTCCCAATAAGGAAGTGAACCGGCAGTTCGACGTGCGCGTTGCAGAAGACGCGCCGTACACCAGGCCTTACTTTGCCCGGCCGTCGATCGAACAGCCCTACTACGACATCCTCGATCGGAAAGACTTGAACCTGCCCCTGACACCCTATCCGCTCGACGCTTGGGCCGAAGTTTCCTACCAGGGGCTCACGTTGAAAACGGGGCAGATAGTACAGACTGTTGGTCGTGTCGCCGGGCTGGGCGTTGTATACGAACCGCTTGTTGTGGGCCCGGCCATCTCGGTGCAGGTGAGTCCACGAGCAGGGATCGTTCCGCTCGAGGCCAAATCCTTCAATCTTTCGGTCACGGTTCACAGCAATGTTAAAGGTCCGGCCGCCGGCTCTGTGCAGTTGACGCTGCCCGCGGCGTGGAAAAGCAATCCTTCGAGTGCCTCGTTTCAAATGGAGCAAGATGGCCAGGACCGTGCGCTCAGTTTTACCGTAGAACCCCGGCAACTCGCCGAAAAGTCTTACGACATTACGGCTGTTGCAAATTATGCGGGTAGAGCGTATAAAGCCGGCTACACGGTTACGGGCTATCCGGGTATCCGGCCTTACTTCCTCTATCAAGGTGCCGCCTCCAGGATCGCAGGCACAAATGTGAAGGTTGCTCCGAACCTCAAGGTGGCTTATGTAACCGGCAGCGGCGACGACGTGCCTTCTGCTCTCTCGGAACTCGGCATCAACGTCAGCTTCTTGACCGCAAGCGATCTAGCCGGGGCCGACCTCGGTCACTATGATGCGATCGTGCTCGGAGTACGCGCCTATGCCGCTCGTTCGGAACTCGCCACCCACAACGTCCGTCTGCTCGACTATGTGAAGAACGGTGGCGTTCTTGTTGTCCAGTACAACACGCCTGAGTTCGACCATAACTTCGGCCCCTATCCCTACAAAATGGGTGACGAACCGGAAGAGGTTACCGATGAAGAAAGCAAGGTCACGATTCTTGACCCTTCGAACCCGGTTTTCAATTGGCCTAACAAGATCACCGAAGCGGATTTTCGTGGATGGATCGAAGAGCGCGGCTCCAAATTCCTCGCCAGCTGGGATTCGCACTATACGCCTCTTCTCGAAACGCACGATCCGGGGCAAGCTCCTCAGAGAGGCGGCCTTTTGTACGCAAAATACGGAAAGGGCATTTACATCTACAACGCCTACGCGTTTTATCGCGAACTACCGGAGGGCGTGCCTGGCGCATTCCGGATTTTTGCCAACATGCTGAGCTTGCCTAAAAATCCTGAGCGGTAAACTCTCTTTGCGTCGCTGACAAGTTCCTGTTTTCGTTTGAGTTGGTCTATCAGATCTGATCACTTCGTGCTCGCCTTCTGATCTTTCTGATACTCCGCCATCTCCGCTTCCGCCTGTGCGGGTTGGTTCGTTTTTTTATAGAGACGCGCCAGCACATAGTGGAATTCGGCCTTCCGGGGATTCAACGCCACCGCGCGTTTCAACGCCTCAATTGCCTCGTTTGTTTGACCTAGACCGCGGTACGCCTTTGAAAGCTCGTCAAACTCCTGTTCGGACGAAGCATCGATCTTGATCGCGTCCAGCAGCATGGCGCGCGCTCTCTCAAAGTTCCCCTGTAAGTTGAAATAGGTTGCGTAATCGATCAAAGGCCAAGCCGAAGGCTTTGCCTGCTCTGCATTTCGACGTAACCCCTCCTCAAAGCATTGGACCGCCTTTGCGTTATCGGCAATAGCCGCATAGGCAAGTCCGAGGTTATGATAAACGCGCACCGAATCGGGAGAGATTGTCTTCGCCTTCTCCAGTTGCTTCACTGCGTCGACATACGCGCCCTGCTCATAATAGATACGGCCAAGCTCATAGTGGCTTTCGCCCGACTCGGAATCGTAGTGGATTGCCCGTTCAAGTTCCGTAATTGCAAGGTCCGGACGTCCAAGAATGTTCAGATCATACGCGAGGATCTTGTGCGATTCTGCGAACGCGTCATTGAGAACCAGACTCTTACAGAGCACTGCCAATGACTGCTGAACGCGATGAAGTCGAAAATAGACGTACCCCAGCTGGTATTGCGCACGCCACGAGTCCGGATGCGCTTTCACATAGGTCTCCAGGCCGGTCTGCGCAGTCTGGTATTGACCGGCTTTAATAAGAGACTCGAACCCGGCGATCTCGGAACTGACATCCTCTGCCCCAAGCAGAGCGCCGGCGAACATGCCTGCCGAAAGCATAAGCCCGCCGGCAAACAGCAATGCGCTACTTGATTTCCTTTGCATCTCCGGCTTTCGCTGGCGTGGCCAGTTCCCAACTCACTTTGTCGTCCGAAGAAGCTCGCAAGCGATTCGCCGTTGCCAGTTCGCCCTTGGCGCCCGCTTCCTCTTTCAGCGCGGCCAGCACCAGCCCAAGCTGATAATGCGCTTTCTGAGAGCTCGGATCCAGCCGCGTAGCCGTTTCCAGCTCTGCCTTTGCATCCGTCAATCGCCCCAATGAACGGTACTCGAGTCCCAGCGCTATATGCGCTCGGGCATGATCGGGCTGCCGCTCGATAACGGTTTTGAACAACTCGACGCTTTTCTCTTTATCGCCTCGACGATCGGCTAGCAAGCCTAAGTAATACACCGATTCCACTTGTCCCGGCTGGGCAGCCATGCTCTCCTCAAAAGCGGCCTGCGCAGAATCGCTATCTCCCTCCAGAAAATAACTTGCGCCCAAGGCGTAGCTGAATTGCGCATTGTTAGGAGCTGCTTGATGCAGCTGCTGGTAGATCTTGATTGCCTCTGGAAAGTCTCGATTCGCGATATGCGCCGACGCGAGCGCGTACAGAGTGGACTCATTTGGATTCAGCTCGGCGGCCCGCTCCAAATTACCTGTTGCATCTTTATTAAGATCCATCTGGAGACACAGAACACCTACTGTATAGAGCACCGAGGCGTCCTGCGGAGCGATCGACTTCGCCCGCAACGCCAACGCCAGCGCGCCTTCGCTGTTCCCTTGCAGATTCCGTACACGAGCTAGCGCGAGCAGCGGACGAACGTCTTGTGGCGCTGACTTCTGTGCTTCCGTAAGGTGCTTCGCAGCTAGATCGAGCTGGCGGTCTGCAACATCCAATCGAGCCAGCGCAAGCAGCGCCTCCGGATAGTTAGGGTTGAGACGCTTAGGGTCAGCCGCTACCACCTGCTCGAAAGCAGCTCGGGCCTCCCCGGTTTTGCCCTCCGCATCGAGTACCCTTCCCAGAGTGAACCTCGTGCCGATCAGGCCGGGCTCGAGCGCAAGAGCCTGCTTCAGATAACGTTCGGCATCCCCGAAAGAGGTCCGTTCGAACTCGATGCTCCCAAGCAGGCTCAAGTCCAGCGCGGAAGGGTGACGTTCGACAGTCCCCAGGAGCAGCTGGCGTGCTTCCTCAACAGAGCCCTTTCGATACAACCCAAAAGCTGTCTTAAATGCTTGGTCCTGCGCTTGGGCCGGAATCGGACATAGTGCGACGGAAAGGAGCGCCAAAAGAACAAATACATACCCGGCCAAGAACATCGTTCAACGAGGACGATGGGCCTCGGCAAACAAGTCTATCAACCTCGGTTCTCGCTTATGAGTAAGGCAGAGCACCGCCACTACTCCGCCTCCGCACACGCAATATACCGCAGTAACATCGCCCCCGTCCTCAGTAAACGCGTTCCCTCTAAGATCAACCACGAATGGCGAGAAGCCTCCTCGCGAAAACCTCGACTTGAAACGGTACCGTAGAAAAGAACACGAATCCGCCGGGGACGCCTACGCAGCGAGCGCCCAATGTTCTCGAGTACCTGCCTCAGAACTTCTCCCCGAAATGGATTGAAGAAGTAAATTAGCGTCACATTGTCCGGGACCTCATATTGCACCGCGTCAGCATTCACGATCTTCACGTCGAGACACTTCAACCTCGGTTTTAAGCCTTGTACATTCCGCTGAGCAATCTCACATAGCTGCGGTGAAATCTCGACCCCGATCACGGACTGTAGCTCATAGGTCGCCGCAGCAAAGCAAACAACTCTTCCCATCCCGCTTCCGAAATCTAAGAGCACATCCTCATGAGAAATGCTTGAGTTTTCCAAAATCTCTCTCAAGTCGCTGAAGCTGACGGCCTGGTAAGGAACCAATTCGGGTGAGTGAAAGCCAAGTTCCTCCGCACTGCGTTTGGGCGAAGAGTAAATCCCAAATTGTCGATCGAGACTTCCATCGCGTAGACGGTCCAGGATCCATCGCCACGTGCGAACCGGGCCGCCACGCAAACGAAAAAGCACTTCCGCTATCAGTGCCGGCCATTCGGACAGCAAGCTTTCGTGCCTCATCTGACTGCCGTTAATTGCGGCGGCTGCCTGTCCGGCTCCAACCGCAGAACCTTTCGATCCGAGTAGTATCGAATGAGCTCCGAGTTTTCGGCGTCTCCCAAGTCACGTGCAAATACGATACGTGAGCCGTCGATGTCTGCGGCATTCCAAACCCATTCGTCTTGAAAGATATGTCTCGGCGAGTAGTGCACCAGAACCAGCAACTTGCCTGGAACTCGCGTCAGTTCCTCAGAAACTATCTCGCGACGGCCGCCCGATCCGTGATTGATGAAGTCCCAGGTCTCGTATTGCATCAGTGCAAACGGAGCATGAATTCCCTCGAGCAGGTGGATGCTGTACCAGAGGAGAAACTGCCCGCCGCACAACAACACCACGACTCGCGCGATATCGTTTCCAACTTCCACACCGCGAATCCGCAACCGCCCGATCTGCTGCAGCCCCACGATGCTCACCAAAAGAAAAAGCACGGCGACGCCGGCCAGGTAATGCGGTAACAAGTACGGGAAGAGATTCGTTCCAAACGCAAATACCGTCAGACTTAAAGCTACCCAAATGTAAATTCTTTGGCGTAACGCCAACAGAAAAGCCCCTGCCGCCAGGTAAAGCGGAGCCGCGAAAAAGAACCGGTAATCCCGCACTCGATATTGAAGTCGCTGCACATAACGCCCAAGCGTATCTGTGCCCGCCCCGTGCATCAGTGCTTGCGATTTGTATTCGAGCGCTTGCTCAGGCGTCAGTTGCCTGTGCGGAAAAGCAGGTCGCTGGATTGTAAGAGTGGTGGGAACTCCATACTCATATTGGCTGAGCACCTCCGGCAACGTCGCCCAACTTCCGGTGACTTGCTTGTTCTGGACAGCCGTGAGCACGACCGCAGGTACAATCGCCAATAACGCAACGCTTCCGGACCTGAGCATCGGAACGAGAGGCGCGCCTTTCCGCAGCACGACCCACGGAAACAGCAAAACACAAAGGGTTAACAGCGTGGTCTCAAACGGCCGGGTCAAGAGATGCAAACCCAAACCGACCCCAAGCAGCACCGCATCGCGCCGTCGACCTGGCGAACCTTCGCCCCACGCATGCCCTAGTCGGGGCAGCGCACCAAAAACAAGGCAGCCCGCCGTCGCTGGGAATGCGCCACCCCAGTAGCAGTTCATCCACTGATTAAGCGGCCCGAATTGCATCACCGCCAGCAAGCCGCCAAGCAAGGCCCACGAAGAAGCTACGTAACCCCGCAGAGCCCAATAGCTGCAAGCACAAAAGCTGCCCGTCGCTAGTAGCACGCCCGTCCAAGCCTGTCCGGAGATGAGCCGTCCGAAGGCAAGAACGAGCCCTTGGCCGAGCGGGTAAATTGAGCTATAACTTGGCTGCTGCAGCACGAAAAAAGTTTCGAAGTAGCGGGACAGGGGATGAGGAGGATTTGCCAGCCTGAAGTGCAGCAGCGTATCCGCGACCAGCAGATGACTAAACTCGTCATAGATGTTCGGCCTCGGAACCGGATGGTTTGGAAGCAGCAACAACCGCAGCACAATGGGCAAGACAAACAGAATCGACATTGCGCCGGGCGTGCTCGCGGCTAAAAGCGAAAACCTCTTACGCACTGCTCCTGTCCAAAGAAATGCAAAAAGGATCAGTAGCCCGGCAACCAAAGCTTCCAGAAAATCGGCCGGCCCAAAGCCAATTGCACTATCGGGCATCGCGCGCCGGCTGTTCCTTCACTCCAATCGCGATCAACGATGTCGGAGGCCAAGGCAGATACCGGTCGATACGTCGCCATACCGGCACAAGTAAATCGAAGATTTTGAGCTGGATCGAGCCAAGCGTTTTTCGTCGAAGTATGCGCGCGTTCCAGATCCAACCCGGATACGTCGACCGGTTGAAGCGCAAAACACGCTCGACCCGAAACCCCGCTTCCGTCATCTTCTGATGCAGTTCCGCTTCGGAATAGCGCCGTTTATGATGGAGAACCTGGTCCAGGCTCCCAAACGCCCTTGCGCCTTGTGGAACCAGTACAATAGCTTTTCCTCCAAACTGTAAGCAGCTGTAAATGTTAGCAAGGGCGGTCGAATCGGCTTCGACATGCTCCAGCACGTTGAGGCAAATGACTGTATCGAACTCGGACTTTAAGTCTAGGAAGTCCTTCGGCTCAGCCGCATCGCAAACGCCAGTCCGCAGATCCGACCGGTTCGCGAGCCGAGCGCGAAGTTCACGCAAATGCGCTTGATTTGTATCGGTGGCCAGATAGTCGTTTTCCAGGCACGGCTAACAGCTCCGTCATATTCCCCAGGCCGGCCCCGATCTCGAGCACGTTATTGCCGATAAATGGACGGACGGTCTCGCCCATCCACCTGTTAAAGCGCTTGGCCTGTCCCATCTGCCGCAGCATAACCGCATCTGGTGGAACCACTTCGGGCGCACGGATCATGTTCTACTTTAATTGTTCTGCCACTGGGAGTTCGTTTGGCAGAATGCTCAATCGGGGTGGCCTTGCGTCCGGCTCGAGCAACCAGGCATGCCGGGCAGGGAAGTATCGGAGCAGCTCCTGGTTTTCTTCGGCACCCAGGTCGAGCGCCCAAACCACCCGCGAGCGGTCAATATCAGCCGCATTCCCGATCCACTCCGCAAATCGATGCTGCGGAGCATACCGCACAAAGACCAATTGTTCACCAGGGGCCTTTGCCAGTCTCTCAGATAGGGCAATTCGTCCGTCCGGGTCGCCCGTGTTGACGAAATCCCATGTCTCGTAAGCCGTAGCGGGCGACAGGCTCTCATTCCCGGAAAGCCGCAGGCCATACCAGAAGACGAAATGCGCCGCGCAGAGCAGGCACAGCAACTGCGCGGCCCGAGAACCGCCTTCGGAGAAGCGGGAGAGGTTCTCCAGACCCCTAATCGCGACGAGGAGGAACAACGAACCGATCGCCGCCACGTAGTGAGCAAAGAAATATGGATAAAAATTTGTCCCGACGAAGAAAATCGCGATCGTTCCTGCCACCCAGATGAACCGTTTCTCCCGAAAGCTCGGCAGAAATGCCGCCGCAGCGAAGAAAAGCGGCGCAAGCAAAAAAAATCGAACAAATCGCACGCGAAACCACAGACGCTCAAGGAACTTCCCAGCCGTATCTGGACCGGAACCGTGAATAGCAGATTGCGCCCGATAGTCGAGATCCTGTTCCGGCGTTAACGGACGATGAGGAACCGGTACCGGCTGCCAGGTGAACGTCGTAGGCACTCCGTACTGAAAACGGCTCACCATGTACGGTAGAGTGGTCCAACTTCCGCTGACGCTTTTGTTTTGCATTGCCATGAGGCCGAGCGCAGGTATAAATGCAAAGCACGCCACTACGGCGACACGAACCGAAAGCCTCCTGAGCCGATAAAGCGCCACGCATACGAGTAGCAGAACAAACTCGAAAGGCCTCGCTAACAGCTGCATTCCCAAGCCCAAACCAAGGAGCGCCGCATATCGTGTCGCCAGCACCCGATTCCTCCCCTGAAGCGCCGCATCGATTCGCGGCAATGCCCCGAAGACCAGGCAGCCGGCACAACCCGATACAGCCCCGCCCCAATAGGAATTCATCCATGGGCTCAAGGGCCCGAACTGGCACACGGCCAGTAGCCCGCCCGCAAAAGCCCAGCGTGCAGACACCCAACCGCGCAGCATCCAGTAGCAAAGCGCGCAAAACGCTGCGACGGATAGCAGAACGCCGGCCCAGAAGCTCCCGAGAAAGATCCGCCCTGCCGCAAGGACGATTCCTTGCCCGAGCGGAAAGATGGAGCTGTAGGTCGGCTGCTGTAAAACGAACACTGCTTCGAAAAACTGGTGTAGCGGGTGAGCCGCGTTCGCCATCCTGAAATGCCGAAGCGTATCACCGAGAAGCAAATAACTGAAATCGTCAGCGCCACTTGGCTCGGGAATCGGCGACGACCGCAGAAGCGCCAGTCTAAGAACAACAGCCGCTCCGGCAATCACTCCCATTGCCACCGGAGTTCGTTCCGCAATTCTCGATGCGTAAGGTGAACCTGACGCGCGCAGCGCAATACCCACCGCCAGCAGCAGTGCTAAGGCGAGCAGTACGAAGTCGGCAGCCCCAAAGCCAATAGGATTATGCAGCGGACGGAAGGACCGGAATAGCTGATCGAGATACACCTTCTACGATTCTTGTACAAAAAGAAAGGGAGAGACAATTGGAGGGGAGTGTCTCTCCCAAAGAAGGAGCGTCTAATACGTTGTGACTCAGCGACGCTAAGCGGGTCTACCTCTCTAGTGCTTCCGGAATCAAACATATCTCAAACAAAAGGGCCGGCTTTTTCTGGTATAGTAGAGAAGTCTTCTGCCCGCATTCGTCCTTCGTAGTGGTTTTTTACACACTCTTCCGGATCCTGTGATTTTCGTTGTATCGAAACTCTGATTCGTTCTCAAGGACGTTCCGCCGGTACTCGGCATAGTCCTTTTGTGAACAAATGAATCAATTTTCCGAACTCTCCCTGTCACCTTCGATCCACAACAATCTGGCTCGAAACTGTTTTGTAATACCCACGCCTGTTCAGGCTCAAGCGATCCCCCCAGCCCTTGCGGGTAAGGACGTTGTAGCTACAGCCCAAACCGGCACCGGGAAAACGCTTGCGTTTCTGCTGCCCATCTTAGAAAAGCTTCTCAAGAACGCCGCGCCAAGTGAAAGCCGCGGCAAGCCAGCCATCAAAGCTCTCGTTCTGAGCCCCACCCGCGAGCTGGCCATCCAGATCCATAAAGCTTTCGTTGATCTTTCTACTTTTGGCGGGTTTCACGCTGCGGTCGTCGTAGGCGGAGTCAGTGAGCAAAGCCAGCTCACAGCCCTCCGCCGCGGTGTCCAACTGGTTATAGCAACGCCGGGCCGGCTTGAGGACTTCTTGAATCGCCGGCTCATCAATCTAAGTTCCGTCGATACGCTTGTCCTGGACGAAGCGGATCGCATGCTCGACATGGGCTTCTTGCCCGCGATTGAGAAGATCCTGAACGTTCTACCCACTGTCCGGCAAAGTATGTTTTTCTCTGCCACGATGGACAGAAGCATCGAGCGGCTGATTGAGCGTCACTCCAAAGATCCGGTTCGCATCGCTGTCGGAGGTTCCACAGCGAAAGCGCCGGACCAGATCGATCTGCATCTCTACGAGATAGAACACGACAAAAAGGTCGGACTCCTGAAGCATATGCTCAATCAGGAGACCGGCTCCTTCCTGGTGTTCGCCCGCACCAAGCACGGCACCGATCGCCTCGCTCAACGCCTATCCAGGTCCGGTGTGCGGGCCGTCGCGATGCACGGCGATCGCACCCAAAACCAACGAAATCAAGCTCTCGCAGGATTCCGTGATGGCCGTTACCGTGTCCTGGTCGCAACCGATGTGGCTGCCCGCGGCATTCACGTCGATAGCGTCGCACATGTAATCAATTACGATCTGCCCCAGGCGCCTTCCGACTTCATCCATCGCGTCGGCCGGACTGGTCGCGCAGGTCAAGGTGGCACTGCATCCACTTTTGTCCTCAGATCGGAGCGCGGAGAGATTCGACGTATCGAACGTGAGTGCAAAGTGCGTCTGGTTCAACAGCTCGTCTCTTCCGAAATCGCGAGCGACAAAGATGAACGGCCGACGGATGCTATATCGGAGAGCCGCATGGTTGAAGCCGTCGAGCGGCCCCGTCAGGCATGGAAGCCAAAAGGTCACGCGCCTGCAGGATTCGCTCGTAAGAAATCGTTCGGAAGCCCAAAGGGCAAGCGCGCGCAACGCTAAATTTTCACCTGCAGCCGTTTACTAATACTGCTGCTGTATGCTGTTGAGCAATGAACCTCCGCCTCGCCTGCGGTCTGCTCTCAGCTACCCTTTTTGCGCTCCAACCGGCGTCCTTCGCCCAGGCGCAGGCCGATCCTGCCATCTCGGCCAGCCCCGCCAGGCACTCACCTGCCTGGCTGACTTCCGGAGTTATCTACGAGATCTTTCCTCGTTCCTTTTCGCAGGAAGGAACGCTGAACGGAATAACCAAGCGCCTGGATGATTTGCAAGCTCTCGGCGTAAACATTCTGTGGTTGATGCCCATCCACCCCAACGGCCAACTAAAGAAGAAGGGCACACTCGGAAGCCCTTACGCCGAGCGCGACTACTACGCCATAGACCCCAGCTACGGCACCAAAGAGGATTTTCGCCGATTGGTGCAGCAAGCTCATCGCCGCCAAATGAAGGTGATCATGGACATGGTCGCAAACCATACTTCTTGGGACAGCGTGATGATGGCTCATCCGGATTTCTATAGGCACGACAAGCAGGGCCACATCACTTACCCTTACGACTGGACCGATGTGGCGGCGCTCGACTATTCCAACCCGAAACTGCGTCGCTACATGACTGATGTGCTCATCTATTGGATCAAGAACTTCGACGTCGACGGTTACCGCTGTGATGCCGCCGGTGAAGTCCCCACCAGCTTTTGGGAGCAGGCCCGCACGGAACTGGACGCCGTCAAGCCCGATATCATGATGCTCGCCGAGGCGGCAAAGCCGGAGCTTCTTCGAAGCGCTTTCGACATCGATTATTCGTGGCCGCTGCTGACCACGCTAAACCGCGTCATGATGCAAGGTGAGCCTGCAAGTGCCATACGCGCCGTTATCGAGCAGCAAAGGTCCATATTCCCCAAAGGCGCTTTACACATGCGCATCTCCGATGACCATGACGAAGAGCGCGCGATCGCGCGATATGGACTGCCGGGAGCGCTGGCCGCATCGGCGGTTATGTTTACCTTGGATGGCGTCCCGCTGCTGTATAACGGAATGGAAGTCGGCGACTCCACGGAATCTGGGGGACCGGCTCTATTTGAATCACTCAAGGTGCTCTGGCAAATGTCTGAGCGGCGTCCGCAATTTCCCAAGTTCTACGCGGCGATGATTCCACTCCGAAAAGAGCATCCCGCGCTGATAAATGGTCAACTCCTGTGGATACACAACTCCGACGAGCAGCACGTACTCACTTACCTACGGCGCTCGGAGGAGGAAGAATTTTTGTTCGCCGTAAATCTGTCCAATACTCCGTTTCGAGGCACGGTCGAAGCTGGCGCCGAGCAATGGAAAGAGGTTAAGTTTCCTGCCGCCTCTCAAGGCGAGATAACCGCGCTCCCAGCCCTGTCACTCGATGCCTTTCAGTTCCGCATTTTCGAGAAAAACGGGCGCTGATCTCTTACTGAGCAGTCGCCGTCTGGATCATGCCGATCGTGCGCAACCATTCGGTCGCCAGTTGCGGCCATTTCGTGATCGGCAGCGCGGTCGGGCGTAGCCCATACCCGTGACCCCCATGCGCGTAGATATGCATCTCCGCCGGCACCTTCGCTTGTTTCAACGCGTCGTAGTAAACCAACGCATTCTCAACGTGGACCGGATCGTCTTCCGCTTGTAAAAGAAAAGTGGGAGGCGTTTGGGAACTCGGAACTACCTCTGCGCGGAGCTGTCGTCGTTCCGGAGGCTGCGCAAGATAACCCGGATAGAGAATGATCGCGAAATCGGGCCGCGCACTCAGATGATCGGCTGCGTCGATCGCCTTGTACGTTTCCTCATTCGCATGATTGCTCAACACTGCCGCCAGGTGGCCTCCTGCCGAGAATCCGAGAACCCCGATGTGGTCCGGATTTAGATGCCACTCCGCAGCATGTTGCCGTGTTAGGCGAACGCCGCGCTGCGCGTCCTCTAGCGCTTGTGAGTGCTCTGGATATGGTCCCGAATCAGGCACACGATACTTCAAAAGCACGCAGGTTACACCTTCAGACGTCAGCCAGTCGCATACTTCTGTCCCTTCCAGATCGAAAGCCAGAATGCTGTAGCCTCCGCCCGGAAAAACCACGACAGCAGTCCCGCTATTTTTCCCGGACCGGGGCGGGTAAACAGTAAGCGTTGGATTGGTTACGGCCGTGATCCTGCTCACACGCTTTCCGGCAATCAAATCATCGCTGCTCTTCGTGGTATCTATTTCCTGGCGAGCGGCGTGAGTTTTAGCCGATTCCGGCCACAGAGGCACAGTGGTTTGTGCAACCGCTAGATTCAAAGCAAACAAAATCGCAGAAGCAAACACGAACAGTGAACCCGACACGTTGTTACTGCCCTCTCGACGAGATCACGCGTTCTTCGACGGTAGAGAGCGGAGGTCGGTCATAGGAATTTTTCAGATTGAGATAAATCACTTTGAGCATTGCGATGACGGGCACCGAGAAAAACATTCCAGGCACTCCACCGATCTGATCGCCCGCGAGAACCCCAAATAACACCAGCAGAGGATGGAGTTCCAACCCAGCCTTCATCAAATATGGATTGACGACGTAGTCCTGGAATACACGGTAAATACCAAAGAAAATTATGATCCAGAGAACGGCGCCCGAACCCGTAACCACCGCCACTACCAAAATCATCACCAGTGCCACCACCGGGCCAATTACCGGTATAAACTCCAGCAAACCGGCTAAACCCGCGAGCAGAAGTTCGTATTCGACACCGACTAACTTGAGAAACAAGCTATACACCGCAAAGGTAATCAACGCCAAAATGACAAGGGCGCGAATGTAATTTCGCAGCACGTTGTGGATGTCGTCTAAAATTCGTCTAAGCATCACACGGTCTTGCTTTTCGTCCATCGTTCCGACTAGGGATCGGGTGATTGTTCGGGCGTCTTTAAGGAAGAAGAACGCAAGAATCGGAATCAGGACTATAGGCAAGATAAGCCCAACCCCCGTCAGCAGCTGTGTTCCGGCTCGCTGAAGGATAGGCATCACGCTGGCTTCCAGACTGCTCGCCTCTCGCTGTGCCGCGGAGATAATTTGATCCCGCACAGGATCGAGCCAGCTGTGGCAGAGGAATTCTTGTCAACTGGCCCCCAGTCAACAGGCTAGGTAGCCGGCTCACCAGGCTCGATGCCTGCGAAACGATCGGCGGTATCAGGGCGAAGCCGACCCCCACGAGAGCGCCCACAAACAAAACGTAAACTACCGCCAGCGCTATGGTCCTCCGCTTCGGGATAAACTCTTCAATCAGCGAAACAACTGGCGACAGAATGTAAGCGAAAAAGATCGCTGCCGCGAATACAAGCAGGGTCTGCCTGATCGCATATACGATGCCCAGTGCTAAACAGAATAGGAAGACCGTCCAGGCAATCTTTAGCGCTCTATCGTCCAATCCGAACATGCATTGTTAGACTAGCAGCAGCTTTACTAGCGCGGCACAGCCAAGCGGGGCTTGGTCAACACCGGCAAGTAACCGCCAAGCCTCGCGCAGTGCGTTGCGGGGCGTTTACTTAGGAAATCTTGATGTTCCAAAGACGCGTAATCCTATCCGATTCGCGAAAGAGCTGTTGATGAACGGTCTAACGCGTGATCTTCGGGAGCAGGTTCGAGAACTGCAAGAATTGGAGACTCGGCTTCGTGAAGGTGGCGGGTCGGCGAAGGTCGAAAAACAGCATAGGGAAGGGAAGCTCACAGCCCGCGAGCGTATATCCCGTCTGATCGATCCCGGCACACTGTTCGTTGAGATCGGGCTCCTGATCGCATACGATCTCTACAACGGATCGGCCCCAGGGGCGGGCGTAGTAACCGGCTTAGTCACCATCGAGGGTCGCCCAGCCGTTGTCGTCGCAAATGATGCCACGGTGAAAGCCGGGGCTTGGTGGCCCGAAACCATCACCAAGATTCTCCGTGCCCAGGAGATCGCTATGCGGAACCGCATTCCGATCGTCTATTTGGTCGACTCTGCCGGCGTGAACCTACCTCTGCAGGACGGTATCTTTCCCGGACAGTACGGTGCTGCCCGCATCTTTTTCTACAACTCGCTGATGCGCCGGCGCCTTCACGTTCCTCAGATCGCGGCAGTGATGGGTCCGTGCATCGCCGGAGGCGCCTATCTGCCGGCCTTGAGCGACGTTATCATCATGGTCGAGAAGGTTAGCTTCATGGGCTTGGGCGGACCCAATCTGGTCAAAGGCGCCGTTGGACAACTAACCGACGCGGAAACCCTCGGCGGAGCTGCGATGCACACCACCGTCAGCGGCGTGGCTCATTACACAGCAGCAAACGATGAAGCTTGCCTCGATATCATTCGTCAGCAGTTCCGCCAAATGGCTGCGCCCCGTCAATCGTATTTTGATAAACAGCGGAGCAATGCAAAACAGCAAGTCGATCGCGTGTACGATATCCTGCCCGCCGATCATCGTCTTCCTTACCGCATGGAAGAAGTCCTCGACTGCATCCTCGATGACGATCCTCTCCTCGAGTTCCAACCCGCTTACGCACCGGAACTGCTATGCGCTACGGCCAGCCTGGAGGGTCGAACGATCGGAATACTGGCAAATCGGCGCGGGTTCCTCAAAACGCACTCCGGACCGCGAGTAGGCGGAATCGTATACACGGAGTCCGCGCGCAAGGCCGCTTACTTCGTAGAGAACGCCCAGCGCAATCGCTTGCCTCTGCTCTATGTGCAAGATGTTTCAGGTTTCATGGTCGGGGTCGATGCCGAGACGGACGGTATCATTCGCGCCGGTGCCGAGATGGTGGAAGCGATGGCCTGCGCAACGATTCCAAAGATCGTGCTGACCATCAACCATGCAAGCGGCGCCGGTTATTACGCCATGGCCGGACAGGGTTTCGATCCTAGCTTCACTTTCTCCTGGCCCAGCGCCCGTATCGGAGTCATGGAAGGCGAGTCTGCGGTCCAGGCCATCTACGGCCCGGAGTTGGAAAGACTTAAAACAGCTGGAAAACCGATAGGGCAAGAGCTGCAGGACAAAATTGCACAAACATTGAAAGATTACGGTCAGTGGCTTGATGCAAAATACGCGGCAGCTCGCGGCCACTGCGATGCCATTATCGACCCGAAAGAAACCAGGTCGATACTTGCGTGCGCCTTCAATGCAGCTTGCGCGCAAGAATCGACTGAACATCTCCCGATCGAATTGCTGTCTTCGGAAAATGCGCTTCCAAATAAGATAACTTCTACTTAGACGCGAGTTCGTATGAACTTACTCCTTTCGATCAAGCACCGCGTATTACACATCGTTCTCAGCCGTCCGGAGAAACGAAACGCGCTGAACTTCGAAATGTGCACGGGCATCAACGCAGCCATCGCCGACGCACAGGAAAACGAGGATGTCGGTTCGATCATGATCAGCGCGAGCGGAACGGTGTTTTGCTCGGGTATGGATCTGGATGAAGCGCGCCATTTAGACGGCCACCAGCTCGCGACGGCGCACGAAACTCTTTTCACCGTCGGCTCGCAGTCCGTCAAGCCCATCGTCATCGCAGTGAACGGCGCTGCTCTCGGCGGCGGCTTGGGTCTGGTTGCACAAGGGCATGTGGTCCTCGCGGCCGAAGGCGCTACCTTCGGTTTGCCCGAGATAAGAGTCGGATTGTGGCCGTTCATGGTCTATCGATCGGTCGAAGCAGCTCTCGGCGCCCGCCGTACGCTCGAATTAAGCCTGACCGGACAGGTGTTCAATGCGCATGAGGCCTGTTCGTGGGGTCTCGTTCATCGTGTATCTCCGGGTGAGGAGATCGGCGACCGATCGAAAGCTATTGCACGCGAGCTCGCGAAGGCGAGTCCGCTCGCGTTGTCGGCCGGTATGCAGTTCGTCCGGGACTCCGCCGGTAAGTCGTGGACCGAAGCGGGCAAGTTGGCAGTCGCCTCGCGCGAACAACTTATGAAAAGCCCTGACTTCGCTGAAGGTTGTGTAGCATTTAAAGAGCGTCGCGAGGCCCGCTGGCCCAGCATGCGCCCGAGCTTCTACAGCAAGTAAGCCTGCCTCTCAAAGCATTTGCGCCTCGTAAACTTACTTCTTCTCGTCGCCTCCATCGCGGCCGCCAAAGACTCTTCACCTCGAACTCCTCTGTTCTATCGCGACGTCTTGCCAATCCTTCAGGACCGTTGTCAGAGTTGTCATCGCCGCGGAGAAATGGCGCCCATGCCCCTTGAGACCTACGCCCAAACTAAACCGTTCGCCCGTGCCATTGCTGCTGTCACGAAGAGTCGAACCATGCCGCCGTGGTTCGCCGAACAGTTGCCCGGCATCCGCTTTTCGAACGATCCATCCTTAAGCCCTGCCCAGATTCAAACTCTCTCCGATTGGGCCGACGCAAAAGCTCCGGCGGGCGATCTTCGTGACGCGCCTCCTCCCGTTACGTGGACAGCCGGCTGGAAAATCGCTAAGCCCGATGTCATTTTGCGAATGCCCGTTGCGAAACGTATTCCGGCCGAAGGCGACGTGCCTTACCAATACGTGATCATCCCGACCGGCTTCAAGGAAGACCGCTGGGTGAGCATGTCTGAGATCCGTCCCAGCAATCCGATGGTCGTGCACCATGCGGTGCTCTATGTGCGAGATCCAAAATCGTCCTGGCTGCGCGGCGCGCCGACGGGCAAGCCTTTTAGCGCAGATGATCTCGCCACGCCGACTCTTCGCCGGGATGCCATGTGGACCACCAACGATATCCTGCTGGTTTACGCCCCCGGCAGCCTGCCCGATCAATGGCCCGCCGGCTTTGCAAAGCTCATACCGGCCGGCTCCGATCTGGTGCTACAGATGCACTACACCTCTCACGGCCACGCAACCGAAGATCGCACGAGCATTGGGCTGATCTTCTCCAAAGCGCCTCCCGTGAAACGTGTTCTCACGCTTCAGCTGACAAACGATCGCTTCCTCATCCCGCCCGGCGATCCCGACCATCGCGTCGAAGTCCACGGCACGCTGCCCAACGACGCTCTGCTTCTAAGCTTCTTCCCGCATATGCACCTGCGCGGGAAAACGTTCGAGTACAACATTCTCGAACCGGGCGGTCACGTGCGGACGCTCCTGCGTATCCCGCACTACGACTTCTATTGGCAGCTGAGTTACCGGCTCGCTGAACCGATCCCGCTAAAAGCCGGAACCAGACTACAAGCGATCGCGACGTTCGATAACTCGAAGAACAACCCGCACAATCCCGATCCCGATTCTGCCGTCCAATGGGGTGAGCAGACTTGGGCGGAGATGATGGTCGGCTTTTTCGATGTAGCAGTCGATCCAGCCATCGACAAACAGCAGTTCTTTATTCGAACAGGCCCAATAAGAGTCAAGTAGCCGGACGGAACTCTTCTACTTCAAACGATTGCCGCACAATCGCTCTTAACTCTTCCAGGGATCCGATCTCTCCCGTTCCCATGGCCTGAGTCAGCGCGTTCCCGGCTGCGGTCGCCTCTGCCGGACCGGCGATTACCCGGCGACCAGTGACATCCGCCGTCAGCTGGTTCAGTAGTCTGTTTCTCGAGCCGCCGCCGACGATATGGATTACCTCCAACTGCCGTCCTGTCAGTCCTTCGAGCATCTCGATCACCTGTTTGTATCTCACCGCCAGGCTAAAAAGGATTACTCGCGCCGTTGCGCCGGCATCCTGAGGTACCTCCTGATCCGTCTTGTTGGCGTACTCGCAGATCTTCTGCGGATAGTTCCCGGGCGCTACGAAAAGATCCAGATCCAAGACAGTGGCGGATGGCTTTGCGGCGGTCGCCTGCTCCAGCAGATCCGCATAGGAGAGCTCCATTCCGTGGCGGTTCCAAAAGCGTCGGCACTCCTGTAGCACCCACAATCCGGGAATGTTCTTCAGAAACCGGATGCGGTTTGCAACGCCTACTTCGTTTGTGAAGTTCGCTTGGAGTGCCGCATCGTTGATCAGCGGTTTCTCCAGTTCCACTCCCATCAGCGACCAGGTGCCGGAGCTGATGAAGCACCAGTTCGGGTCGCGGCCGGCCGGGACCGCGGCTACCGCCGACGCTGTGTCATGGGACGGCACAGCGAACACCGGCGTCTCAGTTTTCAATCCGCAATGCTCGCTGACATAGGGCAGCACTGGCCCGATCTCCATTCCTGGATCCACCAGTTCGCCGAGGAAACTGGCTTGAATCCCGAGCCGCCGCAGCATGTCGGTAGCGAAGCATCGTCGAACGGGGTCGTAAAATTGCGACGTGCTGGCGATCGTGCGCTCCGAAACCGAAACACCGGTCAAGAAAAAGTTAAACAGATCGGGCATGAACAATAGGTTTGCCGCTAGTTCCAGCACTTCCGGTTCATCTCGTCGCATGGCGTAAAGCTGATAGAGCGAATTAATCTCCATAAACTGAATGCCCGTCTGACGAAAAATTTCGGCGTGAGGAACGGTTTCAAAAACCTGCTTTAGCGTGCCCGCGGTTCGGGTATCGCGATAGTGCCGCGGGTTCTCGAGCAGGGAACCATTTGCACTCAGAAGTCCGAAATCGACGCCCCAAGTGTCCACACCGATGCCGTCCAACTCGTCTGTCTGGCTTGCGGCGGCGCGAATACCTTCGCAGATCTCATGAAACAGGCGCAAAGAATCCCAGTAAAGGCCGTTCGGCAATCGTACCGGTATGTTTGGAAATCTGTGTACTTCGGTCAGCTCGAGTCTATGCTGCACCAGCTGCGCAAGCATAGCCCGCCCACTCTCCGCGCCAAGGTCCAACGCCAGATATCGTCGGCTCATTCGAAGCGAGTATATCGCCGGGCTGCGTAAATCAAGACGTTACTCTCCAGCGTCCCACTCGCCATACAGCGTTGCCACCAGATCATCCAGAGCCCGATCCGGATCCGCAGCCACCAGCACCTCCCGATTGAACGCGGCAAATAGCGGCAGTGAAAACGGAGAAGGCCGCGGCAGATCGTAGATCTGGAGCGGAGTCCGATAGATCTGTGCGGCTAGTTCGAAGGCGCGCGGCGCATCGCACTGGTCCTGCAGAACCTCGCGCACGGCTTCCCGCACCAGTGGGTGATCGGGCTCATGCTCGAGCAGTGTTTTGTAAAGCAGCATGCCGTTCCAGGTAGCCGTGCGTGCCGTTACATCGCCCCGCAGGGTGCGCCGAGGCAACAGCTGCCCAATCTCAGCAATTCGCCGGAAGCTTGTGCCTAGTGTTTCAGTTGTCGAAAGAGTCGCCTGGAGATCCTCCATCCAATTCGCCGGATTGAACGCCTCATGCAGGATCTCTGCGTCGAGTTCCACACGCGCATCGAGCGAAAGCAGAAAGCTGTGGTCGTCGAAGTTCGCCACCACGCTTCGTCCTTTTGCAATACGCGCACCTACGACCCAGGCGAGCGACCGGTTCACAGCTCGCCCCGCTACCACATGAACGAGCACCAGCATATTTCGTTTGTTGATGATCCGCTCGGCGAGAACCGGGTTGTCCGTAGGAATCGGCATCGCACGGCAATGACGCGTCAAAAATCCAGCGATGCGTGTCGCCACGTTCTCATCCACGGCATGAACTTCGCGCAAAAACTCCGCGCATGCCGCCGCGCCGCCATCGTTCCAAACAGTGCGGAGTTCACGCCTCAGCTTCAACTCCTCTTCGGCGAGTTGCGCGGTTAAAGGCATCTTGTTACCCATCCACCGCGGTGTCTTCACCTGCTCGCCCTGCGCGGGTTCGACAACGGCGGTGTTTCCGTGAATGTGCTTCACCCGCACCGGCCGCCCACCCATGACGAACGCTTCATTCGGCTGTAAGGAAGCGACGAAGCTTTCTTCCACCGCTCCTAAATTGCGAAAGCGCGAGGACACGATCTTCATCTCGTAGTCCGAGCTGATTACTCCAACGTTCATGTAATAGCTCCGGGCGGTCTTCGCATTCGCGACCCGAAACGTATCGCCATTCAGCTCAATCTTGCCGTAGGTACCGTAAGCTCCCAGAACCTTTCCCTGGCCGCTCAGGTATTGGATCACGTCGTCGAAATCCTGCCTTGAGAGATCGCTGTAAGGACCCGCTCTTTTCACCAGCGCGTACGCGTCATCGAACCGCCAGTCTCCTTCGATGCTCATCCCAAGCAGCACTTGCGCCAGCACGTCGAGCGGCGCTTCAGGAATACGCAGCGCATCGAGACGGCCCTCGCGCGAGGCTTCCCGTAGAGCCACACACTCGACCAAGTCCGGCAGGCTGAGCGGAATCAAAACTCCCTGCGCGATTCCGTTCACCTGGTGCCCGCTGCGCCCCAATCTCTGCAGCGCCCGGCTCACTCCACGGGGTGTTCCGATCAACAAGACTTGGTCGACGCTCGCGAAGTCGACCCCCATCTCCAAACTGCTGGAAGCGATTACTGCGCGCCAAAAGCCCGTCTTCAGGCCGTCCTCAATCGTTTGCCGAGTCTCTCGATCAACTGATCCGTGGTGAACGGCAATTTGATCGTCTAACTCCGGCAGCAATACTTTGAGCGCCAGCCCGAGCCGCTCCACTCCCGATCGAGTCGTCAGAAAGATCAAGCTGCACTGGGCTTTCTGCACCACTTCCGCAACCGTAGGCGCGATTCGGAAAGGGTTGTAACCTGCCGGTGGCAACCACATGCCCGGTTCGGGAGCGACGATCTCCAATCGATGCACCCGTTGAAAAGCTGCTTGTGCAACCGAACACGGCCGATCACCGCACAGCAGCCTTTGTATCGCTGAAACGGGCCAGGCGGTCGCCGAGATACCAATGCGCTGTATAGGCCGGCCGACGCGATGCTCCAATCGTTCCAGGCACAAGGCCAGCAGCGATCCACGCTTGTTCTCGGCAAAGGAGTGAATCTCGTCGACGATCACAGTTTGCGGATCGAAACCTGCCTCACGCCAAGTCTTCTGAGAAAGAATGGAGCTCAGGCTCTCGGGGGTACTCAAAATCAAGTGCGGCCTTTGCCGGCCTTGCCTGCTTCGGTCCGCAAGTGCCGTGTCCCCCGTACGAACCTCCATCCGTATCTGCTGCGACGCTGGAAGACGCGCGTTCACGGCATCGAGTGCCGGTTGCAGATTTCGATAGATATCGTTATCGAGCGCCTTGAGCGGCGAAACGTAGATCGCCGCGACCGCATTCGAGAGGCTGCCCGCCTCGGCTTTCGCCGCCAGTTTCGAAATAACCGATAGAAAGGCTGCAAAGGTCTTACCGCTTCCTGTAGGAGCAAGAATCAATGTATTCTGGCCCGCGAGCGTGAAGGGCAGCGCCTGGACCTGCACCTCGCTCAAGGACGGATAGATCTGCCGAAACCACTCCGCCACGAACGGATGCATTGCTTCAAAAATTGCAGCTTGCCCATCGGACGCTGTTTTCTTATTGGAGCGAGGCTTGGTAGAGCGCTTCGACGCGTGTGAGATCATCGCAATCTGCCGGCTTCTTGTCGCGGCGCCATCTTAGAATTCTTGGGAAGCGCAAAGCATATCCGCTTTTATGCCGAGCACTCTTTTGCACCCCGTCGAACGCTACCTCTAAAACTACCGCGGGCCGGACCAGCATCATAGGCCCAAAGCGATCTGTGGATGCGCTGCGAAGCACCTTCGTGAGTTCTTTGACTTCCGAGTCGGTTAGTCCCGAATAAGCCTTCCCGACATTCAAGAATGCGTCCCCAGAGCGCACCGCAAACGTGTAATCCGAAAAGTAAATTGCGCGTCTTCCACTGCCTTGCTCGGCAGCAGTCACTACAACGTCCAGAGTTCCATAAGGGCGCTTGAGCTTCTGCCAGGCTCCGCCTCGCTTGCCGGGCTCGTATTTGCTTTCACGGCGCTTTAGCAGCAAACCCTCGTTGCCTCGCGCTCGCGCTTCGACAAACAGCGCGTCAATGTCATCGTGCGTCTTTGCAGTGTGCTGTGGCGAGAGGAGCAGCGGCGGTTGGCTCTCCCGAAAGATCCCGTCGAGCTTGTTTCTCCGTTCTTCGAACGGCTTCTCGAGCAACAGTTCGCCGCGGCAGAACAGCAGATCGTAGGCCATGAAGACTGCCGGTATCTCCTCGACCATGCTCGCCCTCACGTTCTTTCGCTGCAGTCGCTGTTGCAGCACATTGAAGTTCAGAGCCCGGCCATTGCGCCAGGCTAAGATCTCGCCATCCATCAAACCGTTGCCTGGAAGGTTCGCGACTGCGGACACAATTTCTGGAAACGCGTGCGTAACCTCTTCCATGCCACGCGAGAAAATCTTCACGCCGCCGGAATCGAAATGCACCTGCGACCGGATGCCGTCGTATTTGTCTTCGACGATCCAGTCTTGCGGATCAGCTAAATCTGTCAAGCGCTCCAGTGGTTTCGCCAGCATGAAATCCATGGGATGAAAAAGACGCGCAGTGATCTTGGCTAGCTCGCCGCTACGGGCCGCTACGGCGACTGCGGCCAAGTCCCCTATCCGGTTATTAGCGTCTCGGATCTGCGCGTTTGGCACATCGCAGGCGAGCGCTACCGCTTCCTCGACCATTCGTCCCATCAATCCGATCCGCAAAGCGCGGGTCATCACCTTGATGAAGTACTTGAGGGCGATCGGCCTGTAGAGCCGGTAAGCTTGCGCGAGCAGCTCTCGTTTCCTTGCCGTCGTTCTGGCTCGAAACAACTCCTGATAGATTTGGTTCGCGGCGTTCAAGCTGAGCGGCATCTCTGCCGTCTTGCCGCGCAGCAGCAAGCTCACCGTTTCGCCCGTATCGCCGACCTCCGCATAGCAAACCGAAAGAGTTTCCCTGTCCCACTCGACGCTTGCTTGTAAGGCCTCGCGTAAGATGCTGCCACCGACGGCCAGCTTAGGCTTCTCCTCAGCGGCGAACAGATGATAGTTCCCGGCAGAGCCTTCGGCAACCGGTCCCGCGCTCAGGAATTGTACTGCCAGTGCAAACTCTTCGTCGTTTAACTTTCGAAGATACTCGGCCAGGATGCTGACTTTTTTCAGCTTGCTTCGGTAGCTTGCAATATCCTCACAAACAAGAGCCAGCTGGTCCATTAACCCTCGGCCTCGATGTTTGTGCGCGCTCCCGCACGCAGGGGAGCCGCGGCCGAATAGCCGTGCTTTCGCAAGATGTGAGCAAAAGGCGCGGTATAGCCATGCACTACGTCGATGTGCCTGGCGCCCGAGAGCGCGACCAGTTCCAACAACTCATCGAAATCCGCATGATCGGAGTAGGGAATCAACTCCTCGGCGCTGCTCCGGGATCTTGCATTGTCGATGGCCGCCCATCCCGAAACGTAAGCGAGCCGCACGTTTTTTCCACTCGCCTCCAACACATTGCCGTGCGTTGGAACAACGACCAGCGCCTTTCCGGCGGTTGCCTTTGCTTCGTACGGTTCCCAGTTTGGAAACTCATATCCGTGCTCCTGGTAGACCGGTATGAATCTCGCTATTGCTCCATGGACGGCCGGTTCGAAAACCCGCCTGGCAAAGCACATGAACAATCTCCTGGCCGCGGCCCAGCGGGTATCCGACGAAGGCGGGCGTAACCCCGTCACTCAGACACTCTTGTGCGAACTTGACAATTTGCTCAATCGCTTGTTCGCGTGAGAGCAGGCGATAGATCGGCAAGCCGAATGTGGATTCGATGATCAACCGGTCGCACTCGATCGCTTGCGTGGTCTCGCCGCACAGCGGCTGCCGGAGTTTGATATCGCCGGTGTATACCAGGCGTTCTCCGCGATGTTCGATCAGCAGTTGAGCCGCGCCTAGGATGTGGCTTGCAGGAAAGGCTGTGAGTCTGGCCCCGTTCCAGTCGATGCTCTCGCCGAATTCGAGCGGCTGCAACTCCGGTTCTTTCTGACCTTCGTTCAGCCACAAGCGCATGCGGTAGAACTTCAATGTTGTCGAGGTTCCGATCGCTTTGCCGTGACAGCCTCGCGCGTGATCGCTGTGGCCGTGCGAAATCCACGTGGCCGAGCACGAATCGGTGTTGTCCAGCCATAAGTCGATAGCCGGCAAATAAATCCCGGGCTCGCGAAACTCAACTTGCATGCTGGAGATGTTTTTCCCGTCTATAAATAAAAATAGGGGGAGCGGCGGCGGGAAAAACGTTTTCGCGCACAGCGCCTGGATTGTTCCGATCACGGAAGTTAGAAGTTGAATGATGTCTTTTTGTTTGTTGCAGATACGTGCTCTGGGCCAGCGACCGTTCGCAAGCCAATGTTAGGCTCATGCCGTGAAAACGAATAAGATGCCAGCGACTCCGGAAAGCCGTTTTTCGGCGGGAATAACCCCATAATGGACGGTAAAAACGGAGAAGAAAAGGCGTAACGTTAAGTCCTGAACCGTCCGGACATCTCGCCGGCATCTCTCATAAGATGCGCTTCAAACATCAGGAGAAGCGAAAGTAGCAGCACAAGGACCGAACCGAAGGCCGGCAGGATCATGACATAGCGCATTCCCAAAAATGCATCTACATAGCCGAGCAGCCAAGGGGCGCTCATGGCGCCGGTTATTGCGACCGAGATAATGCCGTTGTAGAAACCCGGATGATAGGAGAACCGATTATCCAAACGTTCGGCTACGAGTGGATAAATCGGCGCGAAGCCGGCGCCTATGATGACGACCGCAACCGTCGCGTATGCGAGTGAGTCCGTGTAGCTGAGCAGCAGCATGCCGCACATCGCGGTGGCTACGCTACCGGTCAGAAATCTGCGGCGACCGATGCGGGGTAGCAACTTCCGTGCCACCATTCGCCCGAGCAGCAAGGTCAGGAAATATACTCCGAGCACGCCGATAGCGAGTGCCGGATTACTCCCTAGCCGGTGTACTAGAAACAGCGGCAGCCAGCCTGCAATTGCCCACTCGTTGCCAAACTGAAAGAACAGCAGCAAACTGAAAAGCACGGTTGCGATGCTGCGCAAATCCCGTAACGTTTCGCGCAGCCGTTCGCGTTCGTGCAGGACCGGCTCTTTGTCTTCGGTGGAAGATCTTAGCGTCAGGAAGCAGCAGAGAAAAAATAACGGGAACAGCCGCCAAAATGGCGGTCTGAATCTGTCCCCATCCTGCCACGTAAACAGTTCCGACGGTCATCGTTGCGAGCAAGCACCCCAACCCGAATAGCGCTCCAGCTCTGTTCATTGCGTCAGCCGGGGCTTGTTCGAAGTGCGGCTCGAAGGCGTACATAAGCGACGTTCCCAAGCCGCCCGCGCCCAGTCCTGTTGCTCCGAGAAGAAGAAGCCGCCACATGAAGGGGGCGGGAGGTGATGCAAAAACCATTGCTGTCAGGCTGCCGCACGCAAGCAAACAGGACGCTGCGGCCAACTTCCTCGGCGATGATTTGCGAAGAAGTTTCTGCGCCGCTCCTGCTGCTAACACATATCCGGTATTCAGTGCCAGAAAGTGAAGTCCGATCAACTGCGGCTCGACGTCGATCTGGTATTGCCAAGCCACCATTAGGGAACCGAGCAGCCCTAAAAGTACGCCCAATACCAGGAAGCTTCCGAGCCAAATGCGGGGCGCTGAAGCCAGCGAAGAAAAGTTAAATTTTCTGGGTTGGCTCGTTGACACCTTTTCAAGTTTGCCATTAGAATGAAGGCATCACTGAAAAAGGAGGTGGTCCAGTCGAAATGAATTCTGGTAGTGACTGTAGCATACAATCCACGCGCGAGGTGGCCGACTCTTAAAGTCGCCGTTCGTACGTTCAGGTGTCGTTTCAGTGACGAGGCCGAAGTTCTTGTGGACCGGTCGCCCTGTCGCGCGTAACGTATCACGCAGTAAGTAGTAAAAGAGCCGTATGGCATGTAAGACCCCGCTAGCACGTTCTGTGCGATGCGGGGTTTTGCATGTTAAAATAGGCTTTACCCAACATTTTTGAAAGGATCCTAAGAAAGAACATGAAAGCCGGGATTCATCCTTCCTATGAGGAAGTAAACGTCATCTGCGCATGCGGGTCGCATTTTCCTACCCGCTCTACACATAAAGGCGATCTCCGGGTAGAAATCTGCTCGAGCTGTCACCCCTTCTTTACCGGTCGCCAGAAGCTTATCGACACCGAAGGGCGCGTCGACCGTTTCCAGAAGAAGTTTGCCAAGGCGAAAGAGATGCAGGCTCAGAAAAAAGCTGCAGTCGACGCGAAAGCTGCCAAAAAAGTTCAGTAATTTCCTGCAATCGGTAGCGCTGCATTACTGCGGCGCTACCAAGCCCTTCCTGATCGCAAACAACACTAGTTCTGCTGTCCGGTGGATGTTCATTTTCTCCATCAAATTGGCGCGGTGTACAGAGACGGTGTTTACGCTCAACTCGAGCAAGCTTGCGATCTCTTTATTCGATTTTCCCTGGGCAATCAACTGAAGGACCTGCTTCTCTCGCGCAGTCAGTCTTTTTAGTTCGTCGTCCTGCTCCTGAGCCACGTACTTCAGACCGGATCCGATGAATCTCTGACCCTCGGCTACCGCGCGGATTGCGCCCACCAGGTCTACATCGATTGCGCTCTTAAGAAGATAGCCCTTTGCTCCAGCGTCGAGAGCATTGCGAACGTAGTTGTCGTCCGAGTGCATGCTGAGCACCAGTACCTGAGTGTCGGGTAAGTGTTTGACGATCTCTCGGGTGGCCTGCACGCCGTCCAGTTCGGGCATGGACAGATCCATGACCACCACCTTCGGCTTCAGCTCATGGGAGAGTCGAATAGCTTCCACTCCGTTGCTGGCTTCTCCGACGACCTGCATCCCTTCCTCATCCTCCAGGATGCGGCGAAAACCCCGCCGGACTAAGCTATGGTCGTCGGCAAGTAAGACGCTGATTGCTTCACTCATACTCTCGAATTAATACCTCTTCTTTCCTGTTACGTTCCAATTGGTCAGACGCAAAATCATCTTGCTTCAACGGCATAGTTACGGTGACCGTTGTCCCGGCTTCGGGGGATGACGTCATTTCGAGTTTCCCGTTTAAGATCTCGGCGCGCTCACGCATCGCAATTAGGCCTAGTCCGCTCTTCTCGTGTTTTCTGCCCTGAGAAAAACCGTTTCCATGATCCCTAACGTCGATCTTCAACTCATTAGTTTCAAAAAAAAGCTCTACTTCGGCCCGCTTGGTCCCGGAATGTTTCGCAGCATTATTTAGCGCCTCCTGTACGATGCGGAAACAGTGGATGGCGGGCTGACCGGTGACTCGCATGGTCGGGCCGTGTAGAGTCAAGGTTGTCTCAATTCCCGTCTGGCGCTGAAAGACCTCGGTGTACCATTCCAACGCCTTTGCCAGCCCATAGTCGTCGATCACGGCCGGATGCAGCATCTGGGATAAGCTGCGGATCTTTTCGAGCGTGTTATGGGTGATTTGCCTGACTTCGCTCAGCTCCGTTCTGAGTGGCGAGTCGGCGGGAATGCCTTTCTTCTCCGCGCGGGACAGCATGGCTCCAACAGCGGTCAGGATCTGGCCAAACTCGTCGTGCAGTTCTCTGGAGACGGAACGAAGCACCTCCTCCTGGACGGTTATCAGGCGTGCTGCAAGTACCCTGCGTTGGCGTGAGAGCGATTCCAGCTGCCAGAAAATTTTCCGATTCCACTGGATGAGATACAAGCTGGTTCCTACAATCGCCAGCATGACGAGTAAGAGGAAGAGGGAAATGTCCTTTTCCGCGCCTGCGTATATGCGGGAAACCATCTCATCGGCCTCTTCTTCGGCGGCATTATTGCGCTCGAGCAAGGCGGAGATCTGAGCGGCCAACTCGGCCTGCAGCTCCGAGAGGCGGTTTGTTGCCAGGCTGCGCGCCTTAGTTTCATGTCCGGCGGCGGCTGCCGCGAAGACGGCATCCGAGGTGGCCCAAAATCGCTGAAGCGAACTCGCCAGCTCCGCTTCCTGGGCGGGCTGCCGCACGACTGAGGAGAGCCTCCGTTCGTAACGAATAGCTCTATCCAGATCCTTCCTCAGCACGTCGAAATCCCGCTTGTAACCTCCTATGCTGGTCTCGGACAGATCTTTGGCATCCCGCAGCTTCATTCCAATAGAATTTAAATCGTTCTGTACGAGAAGCAGCTGCAGCGAATCGTGCCGGTTCAGGTCAATGGTGTTGAGTTGCAGCTTTCTAAGGCCGTGAAGCCGGTAAAGCGAGTAAGAAGAAAAGCCGACAACCGCCCCGAGCGTAATGAGCAGGCCTAGCAGGAATCGGACGGTCGGTGATCTTGTCATTCAATTTACGGTTCAGGTCCACGGCTTCCCTGGCACGAACACCTAGAATAGAGGACGAGTAAAAAAGGCGAATCGTTGCTGGAGTTCTCCTCTGGTTTGGATGCCCGGTGTCACTTATGCGGAAAGTCATTTTGTTATTCGCAAGTCTTGCCCTTGCAGTTTGGGCTTCACAGCCCTGGAAAGCCGGCACTCCGGCCACATGGACAGCCGGTGATGCCCAACGGGTGCTGAACGACTCTCCGTGGGCTCAATCCGCAGCGGCTGACTTTGGATCAGCTGGAGAAGAGGACCAGCCGCCGCCCGGACCATCGATCGATGTCCCGCAAGCGGGTATGGCTGGGCCGCACGGAGCGAGTGATGGCCGCTGGGACGGGGGTGTGGGGAAGCGTCCCCGAGGTGGACCTCCGGTCTTGAACGTGCTTGTACGCTGGGACAGCGCCCTCCCGGTGCGGCAGGCTTTCGAGCGAACGCACACGCCTTTGGCCTACAGACCCGAACAGCTCGAAAACGAATACGTCATCACGGTCCTCGGCTTAATACCCTCTTCGCCTGGTGGGAATCCCTCGGAGATGCTTGCCGGGGTCATGCGTTACACCCGTATGTGGCCCAAAGGCAAATCGCCGATTGCGCCGGATGACGCCAAGCTAGACGAAGCGACGGGCGCTCTCCATCTCTTCTTTTCGCGAAAACAAAAAATCGAACCCAGCGATAAAGAAGTGACCTTCCAAACCCGCTTCGGCTCTCTTTCGATTATGAAAACGTTTCGTTTGAAAGAGATGCTTTACAACGGACAGCTCGAGCTGTGAGCGGCGCACTGCCAATCGCGAAGCTCAGGGGTCGCGGATATCCAAGAGTTGGATAGCGAGGTGCTTTAGAGCTGGCGTCAACCCGAATTAGCTTTGTCGAGCCCGGACGCCGGTGCCGCAGACAATGCGGGCCTTGAAGTTCTGAAAGGAATCGCGGCTCTCGATGCGGGCGTTCGGGAGCAGCGCCTTCGGTGAGCGGTTCTGTTTTTCATTGGGTGTTGGTACCGCACGGACTGCTGAAATGCGGGAGTCTCAGGTAAGCTTAAAAGCTGCTGACCTGCCTTTGAAAGGCTCACTGAGCTTTGTCAGCACCCGCCAGGGCGAAACGCAGGATGGGCTGCTGTCTGCGGGGTTTCCGGTTCTCCTGACACAGCAAAACCGGCCTTCTTTCATCTGTTTTGACTTTCTGTATATACGAAAATTGTATATACAACCCTCGGTGATCAGAAGCTAGATTGGAACAAGGCGAACCGCAACCACCTGGCAGCACACGGCATCACGACCCAGGAAGCGGAGCAACTTTTCTGCCGCTTTTACATCGAGATCGTTCAGGAGCCCGTGAACGGAGAACCGCGATTCCTGGCGCTCGGCATGACAGCCCGAGGCCGATTGCTCACGATCGCTTACACCGAACGCAACACTTTGATTCGCCCGACTACCGGGTGGGAGATGGAACCCGAGGAGCTAAAAACTTATGTCGAAGAACTCCAGAACTACCGGACCGAATTTTAAAGCGAAAGCGAGGAAGCCGACTGGTATCACACGCCGGAGGGCAAGGCCCACGCACTTCGTACGCTAAAAGCGGCAGCGCGTAAGGGAACGATCCGGCTTCGAAACGGAGCGTCGGACGGCTCGCCCACTGTGGAAGGACTGAAAAAGCTGATCGGAGAAGCGCGCGCCGCGATGACGACGGCGATTTCTCTTCGCTTGCCGCAAGGCGATCTCGACGCGGCGAAACGTCTCGCCGAAAAGACGGGCGTCGGTTATCAGACCGTACTCAAAGAGCTGATCCACAAAGGCCTCGAGCGCGTCTCCTGACGCGAGCCGCGCTGCGCCGCTGAATGTAGCTATCGAGCGCATGACGTGCCGGGCGTGATGTGGACTTTGTACTTGTAAAAGCCGGCGCTCGTCGTCCATGTGCTTGCAGCGCTCGCGAATCGCGATGTGCCGTAGGCTCTTCCAGGTGCGCGATGCCGTCCTAGATCTGCGGCCCGGAACATAGGTGACACTTCGGTTGCAGAATACGGGTACCGGTCTTCCTTCAGTGTCGCGGAAGGGGTGTAGCGGAGCCGGAGGCGACACTGCTTCCCTAGTGTCGGGATGGCGGACGATTCCGACGGCCAACTCGGAAAATAAACACTGCTCTGTTAGGGCGGACCTATCCGGGCTAGGTCAGGCTCCGAGTCGCCGTACTGGCAAACGGAGAATCATCTCGGAGACTTGGTCTCACGAAGAAGCGCCGCAGTCAGTTGGAGACTTTCGACTGCAAGCGGCCAATCGGCTTTGGTGATGCTTTCGGGCGAGTATTAAGATGTTGGGCATCAACTCAGAACTGTAAACGCGTACAGACCACGTTATTTGACCTGTCTTGAAACGCCGTCCACCGACACCCATATCTCCGAGCCCAATAAGTCGCGGGCGCTGTCTGTTCGCGCGGCATTTGACCTAATCTTCTCCTCGCTACCCCAGGCTTTGGTCATGGCAGGCCCATAGTCGATATGAGTAAGCTTGTCGAGGCTGCTGGCAGTCTCGACGGTCATATAGTCGTAAAGGTGCGGCCCGGAAAACATGGGTTCGATCACTGTCCAAGAATCTGTGTCGCCTTTATCAACACGCTCCCTTTGTATCGGTTTCCAGAGTTCCCGCTCCATTTTGAATGCGTTCTGGCCAGGCCTGGTCTTCATAAAAGAAAGCATGTAATAGGTCTCAGGGAGTTTGTCTGCCTGCGCATGGATCAGCCTAATGGGCATTGAGGCACCGATTAGAAAACAGAACCCGCACGACATAATGATTTTCAGGTTTTTCATGGAACCTCGGTTGGCTTTCCCAATTTTTTCGTCGCTAGAAGTCTTTGACGGTATATACGTTCGAGTCATCGGTCAGCAATACCAGTGCCAACTGCTTGCCGTCGGGCGATGGGATGCCCCAAATTGAATCGGAATCTCCAGGGTTGCGCCAAAGGACGGTGGTTTTGCCACTAAAATCGACATACATTTCACGGATCTCAGTCGGCGTTAGATCACCCCAGAAAAATCCTCTACTGTCCGGCGCCCAGTCCGTGCTGACGAGGTTCGTCGCACCACGGAGAGAAATCTCTCGGACAACGTCCCCAGTTGAGTACGAACGAATTACGATCTTGGTTTCTGGGCCCTTCCCTGCTGTATCGGAAATCCATTTTCCATCGGGCGAAACGTCGAGATGCTCCACGTGAGTATCGCGATAGATATCGCGACCCTTTCCCTTCGCTGGGTCTAGTTCGGCAATGACGAAGCCCTCGCCCTGCTTCTGCGCCATGATGCAGACGCCAACGAGCGGGCAACGGTAGTTAAAAGTTATGTGTTCCGCGTTCGGTACCAGAAACGGAGTTCCTCCGCCGATTGGCGCGCGCATGAGTTGGCTGTGGGGATTCTTCGCAGGGTCATAGTTCATGAACAGGACTGCGGTGGCATCCGGGGTGACACGGGCCAGAAGCTGATGACCAGGCATGGTGACGATCCGTTCCGCAGCCAGCTTATCCAAATCCTGCCGATAGATGCCTTGCGTACCGGACCGGTCTGAAGTGAGGATGACGGTCTTACTGTCGCGTGTCCAATCCGAAGGATAGTCATCACCGAGATCCAGAGTGAAACGTTTGGGGATTCCTAGACGTTTGATACCCGGTTCCAGCGAGGCAACATACACGTCCCGCTGCCGGAAGGCCCGAATGAAAACCAGGCTCTTGCCGTCGGTACTTAAAGACCCAGCCCTGATGGGAAAATCGATCCAAGTTGTGAGCCGGCGAAATCCCCCGGACACCGGTTCTCCCGAGCTACTCAACCGCAACTCCCAAAGATTGCTGTTGTATTGATTCACTCCGCGGACTTCCTCGTCAATGACCATGATCAGGCGATTTTGACTCGCCCAGGCCAATGAACTGATGGCGAGCTTCTTCTCTGACGGAACTAGCACCTTCTCTTCCCCGGTTTCGATGTCGACCAGTTCAAGCTTGGAGATTCGATTGTCGTCCGCGTCCCTTACTGAGCTTGAAATTGCAATTTGTTTAGCCGTCGGAGACCACTGGAACTGATCGAGTGTGCTTTTGGCGGATGCCTTCCACAGATCGCGCGAGTTGTGGCCGGTAGAATCCTGAATGGAGATCCCGAGCTTGTCGACTGATACTGTCACGCGGTGCATTCGATCCGGTGAACTTACAGACTCGTCGAGCGTGGGCGCCGCAGTGGGCGTGCTGCCGTCAAGAGAAACAATGGCCGCCTCGGTTCGCCCGGTAGACCTCACCACCTTTATCAGCAAGCTGTTACCGTCGGGCATCCATTGGACTAATTTGTGGTCGTAAGTTTCAGGCAACAACCGAGTCTCGCCGGTGGCGGAAGAGTGTATGTGGATGCCAAGCGGATCGGAGTAGCCGACAAACTTGCCATCGGGCGAAATGGCGGCGGTCTGGATAGGGAGCTCGGGAGTGTTCGCGGTCAGACGTTCCAGCTTGAGGTCTTTAGGCGGCGGCATTTCATTCGGATGCTGCGCCGAAACGGCTGTTTTGAGATCGCGGTCACCTTGCTGCTTGGCGATTGCGCCTTTCGATTCAACGAACGGTTTGGTCTGGCTGAATGCCGGCGCAACCAGCGTCTGGGCAGCTAAAAGCGTCAACAGCAACGCAACAGCGACGATCAAGGCTTTGGTCACACGAATGAGTAGTGATTTCCCCGATGCAGCAACCGTCCCTTCGGTCTCTCTCAATTTCATGCTGCGCCTCCTCTACGAAATCCAGAATGCTCCGGCGGATCGGCGACGGCGCGAACCGTCCGCGCCGTCATTCTGACATTACAACCGTACGTGCCGCGGCGATTTGCCTGCACCATCGAATCCACCTTCCACCGTTGATTCGACGCAGCTCAGAGAACTAAATCGCAACTTTAAAAGGAGCAGTATGGGCCTGGAGCTGGAAGTTCGGAGCGGAACGCTGCTCCGACCGGCGCGACTGCTATGGTCACATCCTGTGCCGGACTGCCTGTCTGATTGCGACCGACGTGCCCGTGCCCCGTATCGAGGTATCCTTGACCGGCCGTAACCACATGTGGCGAGCATGTCGGGTCATCCACTTCGTAGAACGCAAGTGAGCCTTGAGTGACGGTGATATACACGGGACCGGGATGTGTATGCCAACCAGTGGAGGAGCCCGGCAAATAGTGGTGCGTTTGCACGATCATATCGACGGCAGGCTGCGCCTGCGCGGCGTACTGAAAGATGGACTCGCTCACGGGATTGTTGGGGTCGATCGGAGGATTAGCTACGATCTGAAATTTCTTGTAAGTTCCCCGGCCGATCAGTGTACCCGTTACCCCGGTGGCGGGGTTTGCCCAAGTCTTGATTGTGTATCCGGCGATGAGGAGCGCGCCCAGCCCTCCGATAGTCCACTTCATGGTCTTTCGTCCGATTATTTTCATTTCTCTTGTCCTCTTTCGTGCCGGTATTGTGATCCGGCAGCAATCTGCCATATTTCAAATTTGGAGGCAGCGTCGTCACCACGCGCCTCGGTGCAATCAAATCCAAATTCGGAACGTGCAGTCCAGCAATGCGCAAAGTGGAGCAAACTCCGCCTGGATCAGCTAACGTCGAGTAACTCTCTTCCTTCCGACTAATAAAGCTGCGAGGCCTACGCTGAACAAGCCAATGCTCATCGGTTCCGGTGTATTCACTTGCGCATTACGTATTTGAAAGTCGTACCGGCCGGGAGTTGCGGAGTTAAGATTGCCGGCCACTAAACTATCGGGCCCACCATCGAGAAAGGCGCCATTGACCATCGAACCTGGGAGCTGATAAAAAACATTCCCGGAACCGGAAAGCCCATTGGAATAGCCCGCGGCAGCGGATGTGCCCCCGACTCCATTGCGGCCACCGCTGGCATCGCCGGTTTCCCATTGAATCTGGTTGTAGTTGAATTCAATGTCAAAGTTTCCTGCACCGGTATCGGACCGGTCCGTCAAGATCAATTGAAAACTGTTCAGCTTGCTCGTATTTGAATCGAAGTAACCAACCTTGAACCAGTCCGCGACAAATGCCGCGCGTCCGTTGTAGATGGCGTTTCCAAAGGTGGGCACGCCGCTACCCGCCCCTCCGGTATCGACGTCCGCAAAGAAGGGCGCAATCAGCGGAAATCCGACGCCGGTAGATAGGCTGCTAGGAGTGAACTGGCTTAACGGAAATTGAAAACTTACATTCCCGTTCTCGTTCACGTAGACAGTCGTAAAACTCTGCCCCAAGAAATTGATTCCGCTGGCGCCGTCAATGCCAAGAGGCACCGCATTACTCGATGCATCGTCATCGGCGGGCAGCGAGCCAGTTAAGGTAAAGGGCACGATGGCGCCAGCAAAGGTAGCCGCGGGAATCAATAGGAGCGTGAGGCCGAGTAAACACCGAAATGCACTGGCAGCTTTCTTCGGGAAGTGTTCCATTAGTCAACGTTAGTTTCGAAGCTACGGGAGGGCAACGCGCAAAGTGGAGCAAAGTCGCTCACAGGCCGATTAGTAGTACCGGTGACAGTTTGCACCTGTTTGCTGTGACACAATCAACAGGACGCAGGATGGGTAACATGTCTGCACCACCGGATGGCAGTTCGAAGCGCGCAGGTATACGGCTAGATTCTTGGAAGCAGATTGCGGCGCATGTAAACCGTCACATAACGACGGTCCGGCGCTGGGAGAAGCACGAAGGACTCCCGGTACACCGGCATGTACACTCGGCGCTCAGTTCTGTCTACGCCTACACTTCGGAGTTGGACGCGTGGATGAACAGCCGTCAACCGGAAGAACCCTTCGGCTTTCCCGTTTTAGAAATGCCGGTGGCTGGTGCGGTTCGACGGCGACACGTTCCACTGCCGACATTTTTGACCAGCGTTCTGTCTACCCAGGTCGCTTTGTTAGGACGCGACAGTGAAATCGAGACACTTTGGAAAGTTTGGCGGGCCGCCTTGGCGGGACACCAACAGATTGCGCTGATCACGAGCGAAGCTGGCGGAGGAAAGACGCGATTGGCATTCGAATTCGCGCGCTCGGTCGCTCCTGAGGCGACGATACTCACCGGAGTCTGCGATCGTGAAGCGCTATGCCCCTTTGCGCCTTTTGTCACCATGTCGCGATGGCTGGTGCGAAGGGGCGACTCTTCAACGGTACAGGGGCTATTGAACGAAATAGCTGGAAGCGACGAGCTGGCTCAGCTTGTGCCCGAAATTGCGAAAGGCATGCTACGAACTGCGCCTGAGTTTCAAGCAACTGCTGAGAGTCGCCGTTTCCGCATGTTCGATGCCTTTGCGCAATTGGTAGTTGCCCTTTCGCGTGACTGTCCCATGCTCCTGCTCTTTGAAGATGTGCACTGGGCAGACGGCGGATCACTTCTATTTTTGCGTCACCTGATCCGCTCCACAAAGGACGCGGCGCTCTGCATCCTGATGACCTACCGCGTAAACGAGCCCGACCGAGGTTCCTTCTCAGAGGAGATCCTGCACGATTTTCAGCGAGAGTTTGCGGCCACGAGGATTCGTCTCAGCGGATTAGCCACCGATCACGTTCATTGCTTCGTTGATTCGTGGACCGACCATAGCGCGACGCCACGACTGAAAGATTGGATCGCCGCAACCACCGAGGGCAATCCGTTATTCATGACTGAGATGTTGACGCATCTCGCCGAAACAGGTGGCGTTGACGGAAAGCTGCCGACTGCCGCGCTCACCCATTTGGGCCTACCCGAAGGAATCCGACACGTCATCCGCCGCCGTTTCGCACGCTTGAGTCCGGCAAGCAAAAAGCTTCTCACGCTAGGCGCGGTCATCGGCCGGGAGTTCTCCTTGCCCCTCATTGAAGTTCTCATAGATATGCCAGAGGATGAGGTGATGGACGGCATTGAGGAGGCCTTAGCGGCTAAGGTTATTAGCGAAACCCCGGGGGCGACGGGACGATTCTCCTTCACGCATGCACTCATTCGCGAGACTCTCTATGCGGATACGATGGCGGCGCGGCGTGCCCGTTTGCACCATCGCATCGGCATGGCTCTCGAACGACAATCCCCGGAGACACTTCTACTGGCAGAGCTGGCTTACCACTTCGGAGAAGGAGCCATCTACGACACAGAGAAAGCGATTGAATACGCCGTGCGGGCGGGCGATCATGCGCACAACGGGCTCGCGTTAGAAGAGGCAGCGCGTCATTACGGTACGGCTCTTCGTACGTTGTGTCTGCTGCCACCGGGACCGGTTAGAGACGGTAAGCGCATCGAGCTTCATACATTACGCGGTCGAAGTTTCCTTCAAGCCAGTCAATGGGCGAGTGCGAAGACTGAATTCGAAGCAGCGCTGAGTCTTTCCCATCCAGCGGAGCGGGTGAAACAGTGCGAGTTGCTGGTCCAACTCGCCCAAACATCGTTTTGGCTGATGGATGTTCCGGCGTTGCAGCGGTTCGCATACGAAGCGGAGTTCTTGGCCGACGCCGTCGGACGGGACGATTTGTGGGCAGACGCCCGCGCCTGGAGGGCAAGCGCGAAGGTGGCAGACGGAGATGTACTGGGCGGCATCGCTAGCGACCGGCGAACACTTGCGCGCGCGGGAGGAATCCGCTCTTTTGCACTAGCCAGAGTTCCGCTCACGCTTTACTGGGCAGGGTACACGGCGGAGGCAGCCTCACGGGCGGAACAAGCGGTAGAAGGCGCCAGGGCGTCGGGCGAACCCGCGTTCCTGCTTTATGCGCTACAGCATCTCGGAATCTGCCTCTCCGGGTGTGGGCGGTACGAGGAAGCGTTACAGACCTTTGCCGAAGCTTGTACGTTTGGCCGGCAATGTGGCCCATCTTCGCTGCTCGCGCGTGCGACCTCAATGTCGGTTACGCCGTTATTCAATCTAGGCGACTTCGTTGCTGCGACAAACAGGGCGATGGAGTCGCGAGAACTGGCGCGTCGTGTAGCCTTTGAACCGGCCCTGGTCAGCGCCGGGATCGACCTTCTGCTGATCTTTGCCAGGACGCATGATCCAGGCAGGGCCGAACCGCTGCTGGTCGAGGTGCAGCAAGCGGTCGACAAAGCGGGCGGATGGCACGCATGGAAGTGGAAGATGCGGCTTTGCCAGGCTCGCGCAGAACTAGCTTTGTCGAGAGGTGAATGGAGCCGTGCGATTACATTTGCAAGCGACGTAATCGAACAAAGCAAGTGCCGCCATCGTCCGAAGTATCAGGCGTTGGCGCTGACAGTGCGCGCGCGGGCCCTGCGTGAACTGGGATTGCGGAAGGCAGTCGATGACGCTCGGGCGTCGGTCGACGTGGCGCGACGACTTGCGGAACCGGTGCTGCTGGCGGAGTGTCTGAGCGTTCTTCTGTTAGACAAAGGAACAGACGAATTAGTGGCCGAATCGGAGCGAGCCGTTGAAAATGTTCTGCTCGGAGTGGCGGACGAGTCACTGCGGCGCTCGTTTCTGGCTAGACTGAGCGCCACCGGACAACGCCAGAGAAGCCGACAGCTTCCGGCCGTTGCGGTTCGGAACTATGCATAGCTGGGCGATTTGCGGCGCAATCTATCCCGATGTGGCGTTCGACTTTCTCATTCCGCGTGAGTTTCGAAACTAAGCCTGCGGCCGCATGGATTGGCGACAGCCTTCGCCAACGTACCTTGGAAATTGCGCGAGGTTGTAGTGGAGGATTGTGACGGTCGCCTTCTCGCTTTCGGCGCAAACCTGTAATTCATTTCGGTTGCACATCCACAAAACTGCCTACATCCCAACATAGACCTTGTGTAGTCGGGAAGGGTTTACGAACCAACATGACATTCTCCGAGTTATGCCAGGATGACGCGTTATCCGGAAACTGGCTGCTCTTCTTGTGTCTGAGTTTTGCGGCAAACACTGTCTGTTTGGGTTGAATGTTGACGTTTCGCCTTCGAGGATTCCCAGGTACATCTGTCCGAAGTAGACCTGGAATGCTCTATTCGGTGATGGCAAGGTGATTAACATGAGGTCGTTCTTCGATTCCGCTCCGGAAGTGTCGAAGCATGTACCGATGCTAATCGGTTCGGTCAGCGAAGAAGGCAATCAGATATCTTCTCGTCCCAGCGAACAGGAGTGGCACGCAAATCTGGCCAAAACGTATGGCGAAGAGAAGGCCAACGCCATCATCGCCGCATTGAAGCAAGCGTACCCGGATAAGAAGATACAAACTCTGTCCTACATATGTTCCGGCAGGCCCGGACTAAATGGCCTGTCCATGCGAAACAACGTTGTGAAGATGGCCAAGCTGAAGCACGACCTCCGTGCCGCGCCCGCCTACACGTACTACTTCACCTGGCAGACTCCCATTCTCGACGGACTGCCCGGCGCCTGGCATACTGCCGAACTGCAATTCTGCTTCGACAACACGAAGCGCTGCGAACAAGGAACCGGCAACACACCCGAAGCCCAGATTCTTGCCAAGAAGATGGCTTCTTCTTGGGCGTCTTTCGCTGCGAACGGCAAGCCCAGCATAGGCGGCCTCCCTTGGGAACCGTCCGACCCCGAAACGAATAAGACCATGCTCTGGGATAACGATTGCCGAATGGTAAATGACCCAGAGGGAGAAGCGCGTAAGATCATCTTGAGCTGATCATTGCTGATCAGCTTATTGCTTTTGTTCTTAGGACGGCGGTCAAACTCCACCCTACGCCGTTACTCGTTCTTGATCTGGAAAAACCCTCTAAAAGAGGCAGGGGCACCACGGTTCATCGTCGGAGGGGAGCTGTTTGCTACGCTGACGCGGTGGATAGCCCGCCTGAAATCCGCAATGAAAACTACGCTAGCTCGGGAATCCTTGGAGGAGCTTGCTGAAGCCGGATTCTTAACCATTCCTGGACCGCTTACCGGGAATTGTTTTGCCAAGTTGGTCGACGCGTACGACCAAGTGATGACACAAGCGTGCGGGCCAGACTTCAAGGTTGCAAGCACTACCAATCGGATGTCGGACCTGCTCAGCTTCAATCGGATCTTCGACGAAGTCTTTATCCATAAGCCCCTACTCGAAGCGTGCGGCCAAGTTATAGGTCAGCCTTTCAAACTGAGTTCGTTCCTTGGGCGAACGCTGAGGGTGGGAGCATGTGCGCAGGAATTGCATGCCGATCTGCCCCGAAGTTCCCACGACGATCCTTTGCTTGGCTTCATCCTCATGATAGATCCTTTTCGGGAAACGAACGGAGCCACGCGCTTCGTCCCTGGATCACATAGGTGGCCCAACCTTCCTAGCGACACCTTGCTTGACTCTCACTCGCAGTATCCGGGTGAGCAATTGACGTGTGGTGAAGCCGGAAGCATGCTCGTCTTCAACGCCGCGATTTGGCACAGTCATACAGCAAATCGCAGTTCGCACGAGCGACGGTCGATTCAGGGCTATTTCGTTCGAAGAAGTGTTGCACAAGGATTCGACTTTCGGAGCCGCTTGCCCGATCAGATAAAAGCTCGGATGACGCCCCTTGCACGCTACCTATTAGCCCTAGACGAACAGCAATAGATGAGTTTCCGCCAGTCCGGAACGGTAGATCTGCCCTTCACCGTCAGCGAGGATCTATCCACATCTCAACATCAGGCGTCCCCGTTCACCTGACCGGAAAACGCCAATTTCCTGTTGCGAGTTATCAAGGAGCTTCGCTGCGTACATGTCCTCATCCATTCCGACGAAACCGAGCTGCGTCGTATCTTTCTTAAGAATGATCCCGGATTGTTCACTTCAGCTCGGCCTCTATGGCGAGCAGCTACCATGATCAATGTACGCAGGCCCGGAACATTTTATACTTCGTTGCGGTACGAAGGCCCATGTCTTACTCATGCCGCAGAGCCGCCAGTGGATCAATTCGGGACGCTCGCCTTGCCGGCGCATAGCCGGCGAGAATCGCGGCGCTTACGAGGACGACACCGGCCAGCGCCAAGATTCTCGGATCGTTGGGCCGGGTCTCGAACAAAAACGATTTGACCAGCCGGGAGGCGATGAACACAGCAGGCACACTAACGGCGAGCCCCACGGCGGCCAGTGTCAGAACGCGCCGCAAAACCATCCAAACCACCGCGCCGCGTTGCGCGCCCAGCGCCATACGTGTTCCGATCTCGCCGATTTGCCGCTCGACGTTGTAGGACATCGTTCCGTAGAGCCCCACGCACGCGATCAGGAGAGCGAGAACCGCGAAACCTGTGCATAGTTTCGCGAATGTGAGTTCCCGGTTGATGGTCCGATCAATCTCTGCCGCCTGTGTAATCACGTTTGTGACGGGTATGTGTGAATCTGCGTTCCGCACAACGTCATGCACACTCCTGACATAGTTGAGCGGATCACCCGCAGTGCGCAGCGCGTAGGTTACCATCTCCGGAGAGGACTGGGTGGCTGCTGTGAACACGGTCATTGAACTGCCCCCGTCTTTCAGAGCGCCGTACCGCAGGTTAGCTGACACGCCGACGATTTCGAGATCGAGATTCTCGTCCACCAAGGTGATGCGCCGGCCCACCGGATTCTCGTTCCCGAAGTAAGTCCGCGCCAGCCGTTCGCTGATCACTGCAACCGGCGTGGAGCCCGCTTGGTCGCGGTCCTCAATCTCACGTCCGGTCAGGATCGGAATCTGCATCGTCGTGAGGAAACGTGGTCCGGCGACCATGACGCTTGCGCCTTGGACGGTAACGGCGCCAATCTTTATTGTCCCCCTGTATGCCTTTCCCGCATGGCCGGCGCTGATGATCGAGGATTGCGAAAGCGTCGCGCTGTTCACCCCGGGGATCGATTCGAAGCGCTTGCGCAGGTCCGTATAAAACGTTGTGATCTCCGGGTCGCGATGTCCGGCTTGGCGCGCATTCAACGAGAACAGAAGGATGTTCTCTCGGGCGTATCCCAGTTGGGCGGAGTGCAGCTTGTCGAGTGTCCGGACAAACAGACCCGCGACGAATAGCATGATAAAAGACGTGGCGATCTGGACGACCACCAGAACGTGTTGCGCGCGGCGGCGCGGTCCGCCCCCGCGGCCATCCTTCAGCGCGGGCATGACGTCCGGGCGCGTCGACTGAATCGCCGGAACTAGGCCAAATAACAGGCCGCAAAACACGGAAAGCGCCGCCGTCACGGCTAACACCTTCCAGTTCAATTCCGCGCGCAGCGTAAAATTCTCCTGCCCCTTGGAGAGAAGAAATGTTAACGATCGCACGCCCCAGATCGCAAAGAAGATTCCGAATGCTCCGCCTAGCGACGCCAGCATCAAACTCTCCGTCAGCAACTGCCGCATGACGCGGAAGCGTCCCGCTCCCAGGCTGAGCCGGACAGCCATTTCGCGGCTTCGCGCGGCGGCCCTTGCCAGCAGCAGATTGGCGATGTTCGCGCAAGCGACCGCCAGGATCAATCCCACCATCGCCAGGAGTACGTACAGAGGCTTCGAATACTGGCGGCGCAGGCTACCCAGACCTTCGGCGCCGGGATTCAGAATCAGCGCGGGCAGTTTAGCGCGCTCACCGTCGGTTGTCGCGGTGGCGGCAACCCATTGATGGAAACGAGGAGACAGCGCTGCCTTCGCCTGGGCCATGCTGACGCCGGGCTTCAGACGGCCCATCATTTCGATCCAATAGAAGTTTTCATCGGGATACATACGAGCCGCCGGGGCACCGTCTACGAGCAGATTCGTGTGCAGCGGAAGGTAGAGGTCCGGCGCCGCAGCAGGGTCTACTCCGAAGAATTCCGAAGGCGCCACGCCGATCACTGTGAAGGGAACGTTGTCGACGAGAATCGGCTGTCCAATCGCATTCGGCGGTCCCCCAAAGCGGTTCTGGCTTATCGCAAAACTGATCACGGCGACCGGCGCTGCGCCTGGACGATCGTCTTCGGAGCTGATCAGACGTCCCGCAACCGGCGACACTGCCAAGCCGCGAAAATACTCGCCGGTGACATATTCCGCGCCGACGCTCGTGGCCTGCCCACGGATGGCCAGGGTTTTGTTTCGTGCGTTGAAGTACCCGAAGAGCGTAGAAAAGACAGGATTGTCCTCGCGAAGCGTCTCGAAGGCACTGTACGGGAATATCCCGCTGACCAGCATGCCTTTGTCGCCCGCCCAGAAAACGCCTTGTATCCCGTGAACGACGTGGACCCATTGCTTGTTGGCGTCCTGGGGAGGCCGGCTATGCCAATTCAAGACCACCAGCGACTCGGGATCGGCCACCGGCAGCGAGCGCAACAAAATCGCCTCCATGAAGCTGTAAATCGCAGTATTGGCCCCGATGCCGAGCGCCAGCAACAAGACTGCCAAGGCGCTGAATGCCTTGTTGGCAATCATGGTGCGACAGCCATAGCGAACATCCTGGCCAAGTTCCGACAAAAACCGTGTCATCCAAACCTCGCGTGACTCTTCGTGCTTCAGTCCGACGTTGCCAAATCGCCGGCGCGCTTCAGCCCGAGCGCGCTCCGGTGTCATACCGTCTGCTTGCAGTTCCGCAGCTTTTTCCGCAAGGTGGAGTTCCATTTCCTCGTCCAGCGCCTCGCTGCGCCTGGCGCTCTCCATCCAATACCTCAGCCGTCGTATCAACATATCCGTTACTCCGCTCCCATCACACGGGCGATCGCCAGCGTGAGTTTCGCGTACTGCCGGGTTTCAACTGCCAGCTGTTTGCGACCAGCCGCCGTGATCTTGTAAATCCTCGCCCGCCGATTATTCGACGTCACGCCCCAGACACCCTCGATCCAGCCGTTTAGCTCCAGCCGCTGCAGAGCGGGGTACAGCGAGCCCTCCTCGACGAGGAGCTCATTGTCGGACGATTGTTGAATGAACTGGACTATGCCGTATCCATGGAGGTCGCGCAGCGACAGCGTGCGCAGAATTAACATGTCCAGTGAACCGGGCAACGAATCGTTCTTTTGCGCCTTGCGTCCCATACCAAGAATTCTTAGCTTACGGCGACGAGATTACGCGAGTCAAGTTCAGATTGGCTAACTTTCGCGCCGCAAGATAGTTCGGGGCGCTCACCCGCGCCGGATGCGAATCGCTGTGGCGCGCGTTGCCGCTGTCGACCAACAGGCTACGTCCGATCTCAAGGCCGGCGTAAGGCGTCAGAGCGCTCCGGCCAAGTGCTCGGCAAACAGGAAGTAATCCAGTTGAGTGAAAGCGCCGACTCCGACCTGGCCCCGCCGGCCGTCTCGAACCCGGACCTTTTGGGGCGATAGATCCTGCCTTGTCGCGTACCGTTGATCTATCTCCCGACCCGGGATTGAGTTCGGGAGCGATCTCGACAAAGGACGGAACAGGCTCGCGAGGCGTGCGGAAGAGAGACGGGGTCCTGGCTCTTCACGCAATGATGACGACGTTCGGCTTACTTGCGATCCGCCGCGCGCCAGGTGCGTTCTTCACGCCGAAGATCTCGTCCACAGTCATCGGTGGCTTATCGAAGTGCCCGTTCTGTTCCCAGCGATTGGGGAAAAAGATCTTGATTCCTCGGAAGCCGATACTGGGGTACATCTGGGCGTTTGTCATAGCATTGTATTTCCAGATTTTCACGGCCGGGCTTCCCAGGCCATCCGCATCAATCACCAACTCCACATTGCGATAGCTCTTGAGTGTTTTCTTCTGCTGGACCATGAACGGAACTCCATCGTGAACGGCAGCATCGCCAAATTGATGGACAATGAGCATTTTCTTCGTTTTCAGATTCTCGCTTTCCACATAGGTATCGAGCATCTCTTGCACGGCATTGATGTCTGATGCCGAAACAGTTCCGACCGGAATCCCCGGATCGACTTGCGCGCCGGAAGCGTGGAACTCCGGATCGATTGCCACATGCACGTTGTCGTATTTGAGGTAGCCCTGCTCTTTGATGTGCTTGATCTGGTCAATCGGATTGGATCGCCCGAGTTGCGTATCTAGAATCACAACCCAGCCTCGCTTTGCTGCTGGCTCAACGTATTCCTTCGCGAGATCGCCGCTCAGGTACTGTACGCAATCGGTGTTTTTCTTCGTGCACGGAACGGCGATTGCGTATATAAGATGGATGCCGATCGTAACCCGCTTGCGATCGTTCGCCGCTGAGATCTTCTGCGCCCATGGCTGTGTATCCGCCGCCATATCGTCGAATCCTCTGTAAGTTCCCAAATGGCCGAGGATCGGCGCCACCCCGAACGCACGGCCATAGACCGCAAAGACCGTACTCGTTTCGAGCAGGCCTGTACGCGAGACCCCGGGCGCTTCAGCGCTTGAAAAAAGGCCGGCCCCCGGGAGAACCACAAAGACTGAAAGCGCAGTTATCGCGACCCAGAACCGAGGATTAGGTGTCAAAAGATCGAATCCCACCCGTCATAAACCCAGAAGTAAGTAAGTTACGTAGGGGGAATCTCTCAGCACCGGCTCCCATCGGGGCCAGATGTTCTTAGTACCGCGACGATATTCGTGTGCGGTCGGGGTCTGAAAAAAAAGCCGAGTTCAGTACGCTCAACTCACTCAGCAGGGCGCCTGGGCCGCTGTACGGCACTGCAATGTCGTCTGCGAGACTGCGCTGGCGCGCATGAGTTACGCATCCGTCCGGAAGGGTTTACGAACCAAGATGACATTCTCCGAGTTATGCCAGGATGACGCGTTATCGGGAAACTGGCTGCTCTTCTTGTGTCTGAGTTTGCGGCAAACACTGTCTGTTTGGGTTGAATGTTGACGTTTCGCCTTCGAGGATTCACAGGTACATCTGTCCGAAGTAGACCTGGAATGCTCTATTCGGTGCCGGAAGAAGCCCAATGCGCTCACGCCGAAGCACCTCAGTGATGAACACCTCTCTACTTTTCCAGAGGATCGTGCCATTTTTGCGGACAGGGCGCACAATATAACGCTCGTCGTAGCAAATCTCGGCGAGATCACGGGGGAGGTGCCTGATAATCGGGTTGTACAGCGAGACAGGGGTTTGCATGGGAAGCGCCTGATGCGGAAGCTGTTCATTGAAACAGTATTGGAAGGCTGCGAACCGTTCGCGCTGTTCAGCCAGGCTCTTAGCCGGTGGCGACGCGGTTTCTTCTTTCAACGTTCGATGCAGTCGTTCATGCCTGCCATTTTGAGTCGGCTTGCCAGGTTCTATCCTTTCGTGAACGATGCCCAGTCGCATCCACTTCACGGAAAGTTTGCTGATTCCCAGCCCGCTGATGGAACTGAATGGCGTTCCGTTATCGGTGCGAATACGTTCCGGACGTGGCGCCCCACGTTGGATGCTTTTGCCTCATTTCAATGAGGCGTTCCCGTGTGGATTCGGGTATGGCATGGGAATGGCTATGAGGTCGTCGGCTGAGGTCGACCAGCGCTGCAGGACCGCCGACCTCATATCGCTTCTTCCACTTGTACCCAGTCTTGCGCGAAACACCAAAGCGACGACAGAGGTCCGTCATGTTTGAATCTCCGGACAACAACTGTGCAATGAACTTCAGACGCTCATCTGAAGTTCGGCTCTCTTTCCAGGGCATGGGCGCATTCTCCAATTCGAAGAACTGGACCGCTACCCATGTCCTGGATCTGAGTTGTAACCCAAGCTACCGGGCCATACAGAGCGACACTGCTTCCTAGGGGTCCGATGGCCGATAATCCAGAATCCTTCAGGATCGGTAAACCGTTTCCGACCGATGGAGACCTTGCGCAGACACCGAACAGATGTTCCAAGTCGGTGCGCTCTGAATCGCAGAGCGAAGTTGACGGGTGTCGACCGACCCTGAAGAGGGCTGCCAGCGAATCGGACCAGAACGCCGTGATATAGTGATCGCTCCCAATCAGATTGTCGTAGCCGTCGTAGAAAGGGTCCCGTCAGCGCCGATATAGAGTCGGTCGAAATCCGCTAGATCAAGCCCATTGACCGCCGCCGAGTCATCGCAAGCAAACCCAACCCCGCAGCACCCAACAGAGCAGCGGTCCGGATAGAGGGCTTCGGCAACCACTTCATCGCGCCTAGAACCAATGCCGGCGGTTCCGTCGGTTGCGGCGACGAAGCGGCTCGACGATGTTCATTATTGACGATCGGTGCAGACTCGGCGAACAGGTCAATGATCCCCGGTATGAACGCATTCAGATCTTGCGGGCCGCGACTGGTGCCAAGATTGCCGTCCCGAACGAACTCCTCATCGAGCCATGTTGCCCCGGCATTTACAAGATCGTCGCGAACGCCTGGCCAACTCGTCAGAGTTCTCCCTTTGAGCAGGCCGGCGGACGCGAGCACCCAGGGGCCATGACACAGGCTCGCAATCGGTTTTTTTTCGCGGTCAAATGCTCGCACGAACTCGCGCGCTTCCTCGGACTGCCGAAGAAGATCGGGGTTGATAAATCCTCCTGGCACCAGCAGCGCATCGTAGTCATCCGGGTTCGCTTGCTGCACCGTTTTTGTCACGTCGACACGGCTGGCGGGCTCGTGGAGGTTGACTCCGCGAATGCTGCCCTCGCGCAGCGATATGACGTCCACTCTTGCGCCGGCAAGTTTCAACGCCTTCATCGGAATCGTGAGTTCCACCTTTTCGAAGCCGTCTGCCGCCAGAGCGGCGATTCGTTTTCCTTTCAACACTCTCTTTGCCATAATCATTTCTCCTTCGTACGAACATTTTGGGAAGGTGAGCTAAGCGATTAACTCCGGAAACTCAGAACCGGATTCGAACTGCCCTCTTTTGCATTACCGGGATCCGCGATCTCGGTCGGATACAGCATGGCCTCCGCGATTGCTCTGATTCGCGGCGCCCATTCCGTGCGTAGCTCGATGTATCTGCCAGCCCCTTGCTGCACGTCCGGAGCCGGTTGTATGCCGGCGCGTTTGAAAAGCTCCAAACTTCGCAAATACTGGTGACGCCATTGCTCCACCTCGGCTTCGGTCGTCTGCCGCCGCCGGGCGGCAGGAAAAGCTGGGCCGAACGCACGTTGGATCATGTCGATGAGCAGCAGTGATCCTGACCAAAGCTCTGCTAGAGTGGCCGAACGTTGAAGCCAGCCGTACTCTCTTGGGTCAATTGCACTCTCAATGAGAGATGCACAATCGAGTAGCATCCCGGTTACGAAAGAGACCGAGTAAGAAGCTTCTTCAAACCGAAAGTAGAGCAGAACGGGGTAGAAGTGATGCATCTCCTTTAGCTGGACTAGAGAGGATGCCAAATCGGATAAGGTGCTGAATCCAGAGTCCACTCGCCCCTGCGGCGCGATGCGAACCAGCATCTCCGCACTGCTGCCCGTCATGCCGCTCATCAAAAAGAGATGGAGCCCGAGGGAGTTGCGCTTTTGCAGAGCGTTGTAGATCTGCATAAGGTAGGTCAGGGTCAGCGAGATCACCGACATTCCGACCAGTGAGTTGAACATGAAGATCAGCCGGAACCTGGAGGTTTGGGGCGAGAAACCACTCGATCCAACAATCGACATGCTGTTGGCTGCGGCATACATCGCCGAAACGAAATCTGTGGGCGTGGAACCGTTCGAAGTTGCGATTGCGGAGCCCAAGTAGGGATGAAACATGATCGCCGCTCCCAGGGTCAGGAGAAGCGCCCACCATGAGATCAGCGATACAACAATTGCGGGTCCGCACAGTGAAAGGAAGAGTTGTGCGCGTCGGCCGAAAAGCTTTGCCACCCGGCGTAACAGCCTCCATTCCCAAGCGCATACGAAGCGACTGAAGATCCCCGTTCCTGCGCGCGCGTACAAGACAGTAAGGAAAACGTCGAGCAGCACGAAGCAGCATGAGCAGCGCGCCGCTCGACATCTGCACAGCAGAAGACACCGCGGTTCCTCGGTTAGTTGGGTTTCAAAACTATCTTTTCGCAGTTGTCTTGTTTGTCCCGAAACATCTTGTAACCCTCAGGCGCCTGCTCGAGAGGTAGCCTGTGAGTGATCACAAAAGAAGGATCAATTTCACCGTTCTGGATGCGTTCAAGAAGCGGCTTCATATAGCGTTGCACGTGACACTGACCCGTTTTGATGGTGATCGAGCGATTCATCATTGAGCCGGCAGGGAACTTGTCGATGAAGCCACCGTACACGCCTATTACGGAAACCGTTCCTCCATTGCGGCAAGCCATAATGGCTTCGCGCAGAGCGATCGGCCGATCGGTTTCCAGCATGACGGCCTGTTTGGCCCGATCGTATGCGCCAAGGAATCCCGGTGCATGTGCTTCGAGGCCAACAGCATCGATGCAAGCGTCCGGACCACGGCCACCCGTCATCTCGTTCAGCGCCTCCAGGACTGAGACCTCTTCGTAGTTGATCGTCTCCACCCCCACCTTTTCGCGAGCCATACGAAGGCGGTAGGGGAATCGGTCGATCCCGATCACTCGTTCAGCACCCAGCAGGAACGCGCTTTTCATCGCGAACTGGCCCACCGGGCCGCAGCCCCAGACCGCGATCGTGTCACCCGGCTGGATACAGCAAAGGTCTGCGCCCATGTAGCCGGTCGGAAAAATGTCTGACAGAAACAGCACTTGCTCGTCTGTCAGGCCGTCAGGTATCTTGATAGGATTTACGTCCGCGAACGGGACGCGCGCATATTCCGCCTGACCACCCGCATATCCACCCAGCAAATGCGAGTATCCGAAAATGCCCGCGGGAGAGTGGCCCCACATCTTCTCGGCCATCCAAGCGTTGGGGTTGGTGTTTTCACAAACAGAAAACAACCCCTTCTGACACATGAAGCAACTGCCGCATGCAATCGGGAATGGTACGACCACACGGTCGCCCTTCTTTAGATTCTTCACGCCACGGCCCACCTCCACGATCTCGCCCATGAATTCATGCCCAAGTATGTCGCCGCTCTCCATGGTGGGAACAAAGCCGTTATAGAGATGGAGATCGGAGCCGCAAATGGCCGTTGAGGTGATCTTTACGATAGCGTCGCTCTGGCTCAGAATCTTAGGATCGGGCACAGTCTCGACGCTCAACTTTTCCTTGCCTATCCAACAATTCGCTCTCATCGATTTTCCTTTCGTTCGAGATCGCTAAACGGAAGCAGCAGTTCGCAAGCCTTCACCCGAAGCTATGTACTGCTCCGGCGGCTGGGCGGCGTGCATGCCACGATGGATACTCGCGTCAGACTTCGCTATTTCACCGGTTTCGAGTAACTGTTTGAGGTTGTGTAGCGCGATTTTGACCTGCTGCTCTGGCACGAGTCCGAAAAGTCTACCCAACGTCGCCCCAGACCCTCGGGGCGGATCTCGACGCGCATTTTTGTTCCGCGATTGCCTGTCGCGGGTTCGAAGCGCACCTCACCGGAGTGCGGCGCCGAGGAAGATAGGGACCGCCAGGCGATTCGCGAATTCGGTTGGTCGTCGCTTATCTCGGCATCCCACTCCAGGCTCCGTCCCATAGGCAGCGCGAGTTTCCAGTGAGATCGTCGATCGCCGACCGTCCGAACCGACTCCAGGCGGTCAAAGATCTCCGGCAGACGTGTGAAATCACGCCAGAATCCGTAAACCTCATTTCGGTCGCGGGCAATGATGATCGAAGCCGTGATCGAATTTGTAGTGGTCGTTCGGCTCTGCGGATTGTCAGTACCGCTACTAAGTTGCTTGGCGCAGTAGACGTCAGCCAAGGTGACGCCGATCAGTGCCGCCGCAGTCGCAATGCCTTTGCCGCGATCGTTGTCGTCGGCAGTCATTGCCTTACAAAGCGAGGATATGTCGAGTACGTCTCCGGCGACCCGCGCCCATAGCCAACCTGATGGATTGGACTGGGAAAGGATGCCGAATCCGGCGGCCAGTTCGCGCGCTCCGTAGAAGCGTAGAACTTTCCGCGTTTTGCTGTCTTCTGTTACGCCGATAAGGTTTGCCACGAGGTTTGGCGTGGCTATTTCTGCGAGCCCCAGACCGATGCTGAACCAACCTAGCCCATTTGCAAGTTGCTGGGGCGACACACGTTGCTCTGTCGCCATCGGAACTCCGTTTCTGCCAGAGCCCGTCGGAGCCCTGGACGTTAGCTTCCATGAGCGCCCTGCGCTCACGGCAGTTGGAGGCTTAAAATTTTACAATGTGTCTTCACACAACACCAGCAATTTGACGGGCGAAGGAAAGCAGCCAGGTAAGCGGGATAGGTTTCCTAAACGGGAGTTGCAAGAAAAAAAATTTTTTTTTTTTTTTTTTTTTTTTTTTTTTTTTTTTTTTTTTTTTTTTTTTAAAAAAAAAAAAAAAAAAATGTGCCCGAGAGACTAGCGAAATACTTCCGCGGCAAAGTCGTGCAGGTAGTCGCGCCAGTTCGTCCATGCATGATAGCCTCCGGTTTCTTTGGTGGTCGGAGCAAGGCCGTACTTCCTTAAAAGACTGACCGTCGCCGCACTGTTTGCGTTCGCAATATCGTACTTTCCGACACCAACCCAATACAACTTGAACGGCTGACCGGATGTCTTGTACTGAGCAAGATCCGTCCGTTCCTCTTGCTCCCTCATTTCAGGGAACCAGCCGGAGCTAAACACACCAACATACGCAAACAGATCGGACCGAGAGAGTGAAATGTCCAAAGTTTGCAAGCCGCCCATCGATAGGCCGGCTAGGGCTCGGTGATCGCGATCCGATACAGTCCGGTAATTCTTGTCGATATAGGACATTACACTCCCGGTAAGGTCCTCGTTGAACTTGTCGTGACCCATGGTGT
>CAVXKV010000003.1:117500-732143 GCA_963762455.1 Terriglobia bacterium | reverse complement strand
ATAAAAAGATGTGTTTTGCTAGGACTGATGCCCGAATCTGATTACCTCGTGAAGCAGAGTTGTTCCGAGGAAAAGTCCACCTTGAGGTTTATAGATGTAGCTGGTGCTGTGACAATCGTATCCGCATTCCTATTCTTTGCTGGATGGGTATATGTGGAGACTTACCTGAACGAGTTCAACCAAACTTCTTGGACACTTGATCTTCCCGCATTTCAATTTCTCATCTCTTCGGTGTTTGCACTCGTTCAACTAGAGTTCCTTCCCTTGCTTTTACCTGTGCTCTTAGCTCCGGTGATTCTTTTGCTGAATACTCGACGGATTTCAAGTTGGCTCGAGGGATTTCAGCGAGAAAGACGGGATCACAAGCAACCGGACCTCTCCGGAGTCGGAAAGTTCGTAAGCCGTTGGTTTCGGTGGCTGGTTATCGCGGCGGGGTTTTCACTTACGCTTATTCTTGTTTTACTTCTAGCACGTAAGGAGGGCAAAGAATGGCCGGACAACTAATCCACACCAATGTCCATGTTTATTTGACTTTCAAGACTGGCGATCGCCCACCATACGAAAAGCCGCTTCTGGACGCGAATAAGGACAAGCGGCTTTTACTCCTAACCCAGACGAAGGATCTTGTATTTGTTTTTGTGGCACTAAAGCTCAAAGGAAAAAAGCCAGAGGTCTTCGTCCTCTCGCGTGCCGATCTTGGATCTGTGCACGTTTGGTCTGAGTAGACTTTTTTCTGAATGAGAGCCGAACAGATTGCGTTGATGGACCGCGCGGTCCTCGTGCCCGATGCCGATACAGTCTTCCGGTTCTATCCAACTGTGGACGAGGCTTGCAAAGCACGGTAGCTGCTCCAACTCTGGTCGTACACGTGTCGGAAGATGAGAAGCCGAATAACTTCTGTGAGAAGTGGAGGGACTACGTCGAAGATCCCGCCCGAGGCGCTGATCTGCCCGTTCCAGAACTTGTGCAGCTACATTCGCCCTACCGTCTCGTAGTTACCCCGATTGTCGATTACGTTAAGCGGCTTGCAGCGGAAAACCCCGAAAGGCGCATCATCACAGTCATTCCAGAGCTGGTGCAGCGTCGTTGGTTTCAATGGCTTCTCCATACCCAGCGCGCAGAGATTCTAAAAGGTCGGCTACTGATGGAAGGTCATGACCGCATCTCAGTCCTGAATATTCCCTGGTATCAAAAATTGGCCTAGGCGCGAACTAGATGAGTGCATGACTGCCTTCATGTGTCGCGCCCTGCTGCGCTTTCCCGTGCAGCTATCGACTGCGCAACGATATCTTCGACCTTGTTGTTTCTGTATCTATTGGCTCCGATGCAGTCACTTCAGGTACAAGATCCGAATCCGCAGAACGGTCCTACACCGATCAACACAGATCGCCCTGCGTTCACAGATTCGAGCGTCGTCGTTCCAAAGGCAAGTTTACAAAAGAGAGTGCTTCCTCGAAACTTCAAACACCTTGGTAGCAGAGCTTCGATTTCCCCGAAACTCTGTTCCGCTTCGGAATCGTCTCCAAAATGGAATTGCGCTTCATGGCGCCTGACGATTACCAGAACTTCTATACAGGGACCGTTTTCGGCTAAGGATGGAGTGACCTAGCAGTCGGAATCAAACAACAGCTTGGGCCTTTTCATGGATTCATCTTTCGCTCATTGCGTTGCTGAGTTTCCCGACGGGCGGGCACTCGGTCTCGAGTCGTGGTTACGATCCGGCAGTCCAGCTTCCCTGGTCGCGTAAGGGGACCGTCAGACGGTTGCCTCGAAAATGTCCGGCATAGGATGACGTTGAAGATCCCCGTCTCAAGAGGGCCAGACGAGCGAACAAGGAGATGAAAGGACTGGTCTGAATCAACATGCGAGCGACTCAGCAAAAATGACTCCTGAGAGCACTAGAAATTGCGGCGGCCAGCGCTGTCGTTGTAAACGGCTTCCTAACGACGTAGGCTAAGTGATCCCGAGGATTCGCGGTTACGTAAATGATCGGACAGCCAACAGATCTTGCGATGATCTGGCCAGCCTCGAACCCATCCATGGAGCCCTTCAGTGTTCCATCCATCAAGACAAGATCAGGGCGCATGGTTTCCGCTAAACGAACGCCTTCCTCCCCGGAATGACAAATACCTATAACTTTGAAATTCAGCCGCGTAAGCCGACCGCGAATATCTTCGGCGATGAGAGCCTCATCCTCGACGATAAGAATTTGTATCTTTTAGATCGAGAGCTTGCGCAAGCTGAAGACGAAGGCTTTGCAAGCACGTTACGGGGAGTTGTTTGGAGAAGCGACGCGGTCTTCGAATCGGGCGCATCTGTTCCGGCGGATCGCCTGGCGCTTGCAGGCCAAGGCGCACGGGAGATCTGAGCGAACGGGCGCGGAAGCGCGCCGAGGAACTAGCCGAGGAAGCGGCTCTGCGGCTGCGTGCGCCGCGCCGGTTCTGGCAGGAAGACGGATCGATCGGCCTCGAACCTCGTCCGATTCGCGATTCACGTTTGCCACCGGTGGGAACGGTTCTGAAGCGCTCCTGTCTTCGACGGGGCCTAATGAGGGCTACTATTCCGTTGGAGGATCGTTGCCGGTATATCCCGGGCAGAAGGTGACGGACTTAGCGCGCGAGCACGGGATTAGCGAAGCCACGATCTACACGTGGAAAGGCAAGTACGGCGGCATGGAGGTAAGCGAGGCGCAGCGCCTGAAGAGCCTGGAAGATGAGAACCGCCGGCTGAAGCATTTGGTGGCGGATCTCAGCCTCGACAAGGAAGTGCTGGGCATCCGTTCATCTCATAGAGAATTGCTGGTGTGATACAGCAGCAAGCATCAATCAGATGGTAGTCCTCCGCTTGAACAAGCAGCGCGATAAGACTGTTGTACCGCTCTCTTGCTTTGCGCCTGGCAGTCTCATCTCTTTTGGAGAACATCTTGTACGGTGCTGTTGTCAAATAGCAGCAGAAGCCGTTCTGACTCGCTAAGGTATGAGAGAAGCGTGTCTTGTAGGACGGCAAAATGGTTGAAGAATGTAGCCTTTTCATCATTACTGCAGCTATTTAGATATGCCCTCAGAGAGCTTTGCCACGCATAGCTCGCCCGTACAGAATGTTGTTAAATGACGCTCCAGGTGTGGGTAGCCCAAAGACGGTCACATCGTTTGTCGAGCCCGATCTTTTCTTACCTTCAGTCATGTCAGATGGAAGAATACTCCTCCCTTGTCTCAGACGCGAGTGAATTATGTCGGCAAACTCCCGCGAAAAGAAACGCGAGCTACCACCGCGTGGACCCAAGGCCGTACGGCCGGGGCGGCGAAGTATAACCGTTTCGCCCATGCTCCGACCGAATCATGTTTCAGGTTCTCTCGCTCGTCCATCTTCCCACACATTCGCTAGGTCATAATGTATGGCACCTATTGATTGTCAAGCGATTTAATACAGCCGACGCTTGATGAACACGAGTTGCAATGCAAGTTGATCCATATCAAAGATGGGCAGCATGCGCTGGAATTCATAGATGGTCTCGACCCTGAACAGATACCTTTTCTCGACCTAGTTATTCTCGATCTCAAATTGATCCAATAGCCGTTTCTCGGTCCTGTCCACACATCCCGGGTCTCGCCGTTGAGCGGGTCGATGGTAGTAGCGTAAAGTCGACGCTTTGGTCTGTGGACGACGCCTTCAGCGCGACCCTGATGAAACATTTCTACGCTGCACTCGCTAAGGGCAGTACAAAAGCAGACGCGCTGGAAGACGCACAACGCTAGGTGCTGAAACAGTTCATTGGCACCGCTGTTCCCCGGTACTGGGCGGGATATGTCATGGAGGGTGATGCAACCGCGCCACTGCCAACTTTAGGAAGAGAGCGACAATCAGGTCGAGCGAAGAAAGGATGTTGAATTAGTCGCCAATCTTCTTCTATCACTCGAGAGCGGTATTCGGGGGTATTCGCAAGAGGACCTGGACACGGCTTTCTCAGATCGAGAATCGAACTGGGAAGCTGGCGGAGATACGCAAACCCGCTTTGTCGAAACGCTGACTTACCTCCGTGCTCTCGCGCTGAAGCCCGAAGCCGCGCCGCTGTCTCGGAGCCGATTCCGGAACCAAGCTGATTTTTATTCGCTTTTCCTGGCGATTGCGGAGCTCCTCAGCACCGGACAAATTCAAAACGTATCGCTTCCGGTGATTGCTCAACGGCTCAGCGATTTCGTTCAGCTCGTTGAGGATGAGATCTCCCGCGAAAATGATCGGCGCGCGAAGGCATATTTCAAGGCAGCTCGCTCGAACTCAAATGACACCGGGCCGCGCCGACTGCGTACGGAGATGATCAAGCAAATTATCCTGGATGTTCCTCATGATCACGCCGCAACGAATAACGTCGAGGTATAGAGCTGTAGAGCCTTTCCTTGCACCGTTGCGTGACCAGGTCAGACAGACCATTCACATTTTCTCCGATAGGCGAGGGTTTGCTGTTTCATCCCGTGTGAAGACCTAGGCACTTGTATATCCCCGGGAGCATGCTGGGTAAGTACGTACCCGAACCAGTAGCATGCTTCAGGGATGTCGGATTTTTCAGATAATAGCCGCAAAGGGGTGATACGTAAGCGATCATATTCAGCCCTAGCGCTCTCCAAAAGCTGGCAGGTGGTCTCTGGTGATTATCTTCGCGATGTCGAGGAGTTTCTGCGTCACCAAGCGCTCCAACTCCCCAAATGATTCACGCTCGAAGATGACACGGACTTCTCTTCGGCGACCCGCGGCGCATTTCGCCAGAATCAAGTCGCGGCACTGGGCGTGAAGCGGAGTCAGCTGTTCGGCCAATATCTTCTTCAGCCTTTCTCGCCGTTGGAGATTTGCCAGCTTCGAAAGCTCGTTTTCGGGAAGTCTGAGAAACCTGCTCATCCGAGCGTAAATTTCGGTGCGCCCGGCGGAAGGAGGTACTTTCTTTCGGGCCAGCAATTGGGAGATATACGATTCCGTAACTTGCACACTTGCGGCGAGATCTTTCTGCTCCAACCTCGAAGGCCAGCCCTAATGCTCGCGCTTCTTATCGAGCCGATAGAAGCGCGCGGCGTTGTTGTACAGGATGTCGCGTTTCTGCTGCGGCGTCAGATAATCCGCGTTTTGTATGATGCTGATCGAGTATGCCATCAGTTTCGGCCACTCCATCTGATCTGTGCCGAACATCACGCGGTCCTCGAAGCCAGCATCCACCAGGCGTTCGATGTAACGATTGACTTCTTTGATGGGATAACTCCAGATAAGCCCTGCTATGTCGACGTAAACGTGGGAGTTTGCCTGCAAGAGGGTCAGCATATTGTCGATCATTGGATATCCGGCATGCATGACTTGAACGCGCAGTTTAGGATGACGTGCGAGCAGGTCCTCCAGTAGAAGTGGATTGCCCATGGAGCCCCGAAACTTGGGCGTGGTGACATTCGCACGGCCCGAACCTCCCGTGCCCATGTGAATCGCAATGGGGATGTCCAGTTGTTCGGCGAGCGCGAAGTATTTGTCTACGGACGGATCACTCGGCGACAGTCCCTCATACTGCAATCCGATCTCGCCCATAACTTTGAAGCCTCCGCTGGTGAACGTCTTCCGCAGGTCGTCGATAGACGCGCGTTCGCCAGGCTTCACGCCGTCGTTGAACGAAGTTCCAGGAATGACGCGACCCGGAGCGGCCTGTTCGAATTTCTGAACGCTTGCCGGGTCGCCGAAAACGACGGCTGTGACATTGAGGCGTTTCATTTCAGAAACGAGGTCCTGCAGATACTCACCCTTGGCTGAAGGGTAGAGCTTCGGCGTGCAGTCGTCCTGGTTCGACCAACCCGACATTCCTTCCTTCGTATCAGGATCTGAGGCCAGGAACTTCGGAGTGTTGGGACACATGGGTCCGCCCCCAGGGAAGGACTCCAACATCGCGTGCACATGCACATCAATCACAGGTGGCAGATCCGAGTCGGTTGTTTGTGCAAACAATTTGCCGGGAGCTGGCACGCCAGCCAAAAGCCCTGTCAGCAAGAGTATCGATTTGAAGCGCATAAAGTGTCCTTGTGTGTGGTCTTACTTGCTTAGTAACTGCTGCGAAGCGCCCGCCATCCCAATGTTCAGAACCGGAACGCCGGCGGCGGCAAGAGTGACAGGAGCTTGTCGTCATCCACCGGGCGCACTTCGCTGATCGTGTCGAAGACCATGGTCTCCTTGCCGTTGAGCGTATAGGGTTTCCAGGGGAGACCCAGTTGGGACGGGTTCCCTGTTCGCGCGAAATTGATCCACGCCCGAGAGACCTTGTCCTGCAAAGCCAATCCCGCAGGTGTTCCGCCAGTCGCGAGATGAATATGGGGCTCGCTCAGAGCATGGAATGCAAACGCAATCTCCGAGCAATGGAACGAGGTAATTCCGCCATCCATCGGATATTCGTACGCGAAGATGTAGTTGAAGACCGGCGCCGTGGTGTTCTCCAGCTTTCTTGCGAGCACCATTTTCGCGCCCGGCCGGAATGTCGTGTCCAGGAAGAGCGCGTCTTGGATTTTCTTTTGTGGCTGAACCTTCTTGAACTCGGCCACAACCTTGTCCTTCTTGTCGCCAAACGCGGCCGTTAAGTGATCGTCTACTTCCTTCGGGCTCCAATCGTTCTTCGTCAACTCTCCCTTAGCGAGATTGCTGTTGAACTCGCTCATCACGGTTCCGGCCATGTATGGAATCGAAGCTGCCCAGTCGCAGAACTCACGCAGTACGTATTGGTCGTCGGCGATCACGTCCCAACCCATGCCGCGGACGCCGGTTTGCTTCGCCACTGCCTGTGTGGCGGCCGTACCAGCCGCAAGCAAATCGCGATAAGGAACTTTCTTCAGTTCGTCAATCCTGATTGCCATCCAGGTTGAGATTCTTCAGCGTGGCGGCTGCGATTGCCTGCTGATGTTCAATGCTCTTCGCCGGTTCGGTAATGCGGTAGTTGAGACTCCCGCCGCTCTCATTGATTGCCCTATGAAAAAGACCCTTTGCCGCGGGCATCTGCATCAGACGAGTCACCTTGCCGCCGCCGCCTGACTGCCCGAAGATCGTCACATTTCCGGGATCGCCGCCGAACGCTTCGATGTTGTCGCGAACCCACTCAAGGGCCGCCACCAAATCGGCCATACCGGTGTAACGCGAGTTGGCGTACTCAGGACCGTACGCTGAAAGGTCCAGCGTGCCAATAATGTTTAGCCCGTGGTTGACGCTGACGGCAACGACATCCCCGAACTCGCTGAGCGTTTTTCCGTCATACGCATACGATTCCATTGACGAGCCGTTTGTGAACCCGCCGCCATGCATCCACACCATCACTGGTTTCTTGGCGGTGCTCGATAAGCTCTGCGTCCACACATTCAGCACTTGGCAGTTCTCGTTCTCCACCCAATACCGGTGGGGAAAACTACATCGTCGGTGCCAACGGAGGTCGCCTGCGGGATGGGACAAACCGGCCCCCAAACCTGCGCGCCCTTGATGCCGTCCCATGCCGGACCCGGCTTCGGCATTTCGAACCGCTCCGCGTCCGCATACGGGATGCCAAGGAACATGAACACTCTCCCGTCTTTCAGGCCCCGCAGCTTCCCGCCTTTGACCTGGACGCACGGGCGGGTGCAGGTTCGGCGCCTCTGAGTTTGGTGCAGGCTTGGCCGCGAATTGCGTCCCGGTCTTCGGTTGCTCGACCGCGGATGCTGCGCCCACTGCAAGTGCGCTAGCCGTTCCGAGCCGTAGCAATGTGCGGCGGTTTATAGCGTCTGGTTGGGGCGGGTGATTAGCCATCATTTTCCTAAGTGACACTCGATCTGTTCTCATGGCAGTTTTTGGCCGAAAGCGTACACGCCTTCGACTCGTTGGGCCGAACATATATGCATATCACTTCGATCAGCGCGACTAATTCTTCTCGGTCTTTGACAGACAGCGGCGCGCCTTTTGCCGGACGGATGGCTCAGTGCAGATCAGTCGCGGCTGATACTGGAGTCGAGAACGGGACCACAACCACGACACACCTGTGAATACTGATGAGAAGTCCGTTTCTCTCCCCGGACCCAGGGTTTTCCGGGTACGAGGGCCGTCTTCTTGACTGGGCCGGGAGCGTCCCTCCCGGATCATCGGGTCCGTCCGAGGGATCACGAATAAGGCGAGCTGTTTCTGCGTTCGGTCCCTTCCCTTTCCGGTCAGGGAGTATCCGTCGGGCCCACTTCGTCGCATTTTTTGTGAGAGGAAAACAGCGGGCCGGCGGAACCTGCGGACCGAGCACGCGCCGGACTGTGCCACTTCTTCCGGCCGGGGCGCGATCGGCATCGCGGCTGCGCATCGTCGATCGGAGAGAGATCGTAAAGACGAGACTTGCTTTCACCGGCCCGGAGAGCGTTCATGGAGGTCGGGAGAGCCACTGCTCTCTGGAGGAATAGGCAGCGGTGAAGGAAGCACTCGCGATCGAGATCGAGAGCTTACGCAAGCTGAAGACCAAGGGCTTGCAAGCACGCTACGAGGAACTGTTTGGAGAAGCGACGCGCTCTGCGAATCGGGCGCATCTGTTCCGGCGGATCGCCTGGCGCCTGCAGGCCAAGGCGCACGGAGATTTAAGCGAACGGGCGCGGCAGCGCGCGGAAGAGCTAGCCGAGGAAGCGGCTCTGCGGCTGCGTGCGCCGCGCCGGTTCTGGCAGGAAGACGGATCGGTCGGCCTCGAACCTCCTCCAGTTCGCGATTCCCGTTTGCCACCGCTGGGAACGGTTCTGAAGCGTGAGTATGGCGGAGGCACGATCGAAGTCACGGTGCGGGCTGCTGGCTTCGAGTATCGGAACCAGGTCTATTCTTCTTTAAGCCAGTTGGCGCAGCAGGTGACGGGAACACGCTGGAACGGGTATCGCTTCTTCGGGTTACGGGAGGAGTGGAAAGGGTGAGCGAGCGCGAGCGATCGATCCGCTGTGCCATCTATACACGCAAGTCGACCGAAGAAGGCCTCGAGCAATCGTTCAATACCCTGCAGGCGCAGCGGGAAGCAGCCGAAGCCTACATCCTGAGCCATCGCGAGGAGGGCTGGCGCACGGCCCCGGCGCTCTATGACGACGGCGGGTGGAGCGGAGCGAGTCTGGAGCGTCCTGCACTCGGGAAGTTACTGGCCGACATCGAAGCCAGCCGGATCGATTGCGTGGTGGTGTACAAAGTAGACCGGCTCAGCCGCTCGCTGCTCGACTTCACACGCTTATTGTCGCTGTTCGAGAAGCGTGGTGTCAGCTTCGTTTCGGTGACACAGGACTTTAACACCGGCAGTTCGATGGGCCGGCTCACGTTGCATATCCTGCTCTCGTTTGCGCAGTTCGAGCGGGAGATCATCGGAGAGCGGACACGCGACAAGCTGGCGGCGGCGCGGCGCAAAGGCAAGTGGATCGGGGGCAGGCCGGTGCTTGGCTACGATGTCGCGCCCGAAGGAGGGCGGCTGGTCGAGAATGCGGCGGAAGCCGAGCGGGTACGCGAGATCTTTGCGTTGTGCGCCCATTCTTCCAGCCTGCGCGAAGCACTCGAAGCAGCGCGAACGCGCGGCTGGACCGCCAAGCACTGGACCAGCCGGCGCGGCACGGTGCACGGTGGGCAGTTGCTGAGCCTGTCCACCCTGCGGCTTCTGTTGACCAACGTTCTCTATCGAGGGGATATCACGCATAAGGGCGTGGTCTATCCAGGCGAGCACCCGGCCCTGGTGTCTCACGAGTTATGGCAGGAAGTCAACGCCAAACACCAACTGAGTCGCACCAAACTGAGAAAGAACCGTACGGTCGAAACCTCGCTCCAGGGTCTGGTCACGTGCGGGCACTGTGGCGGCCTGCTGACCGCCAGCTTTACCCGTAGGCATGGGCAAAGGCATGTCTACTATGTGTGCCGGGCTGGGAAGAAGCAGCAGCCGGTCTGCCCGCAACAGCCTGTTCTCTCGCTCGATCTCGAACAGTCGTTGCGAGAGCGCCTGGAGGGTAGAGGAGCAGCGTGTAGCTTCGAGTTCGAACAACTGGTCCGCGCCGTGTCCTACCATTCGGGCACGCGTCGCGTCTCGGTCGAGCGTCGGGATGGGAGCCGCTTCGACTACTCCTTACCGGTTCCCCTTCGTCCTGGCGTGCGCCGGAGAGAAGAAAAGAGTCAGTCTCAGGGCCGCACCCCGCGTCTCAGCCGATTGATGGCTCTCGCCATTCACTTTGAAGGTTTGGTGTCGAACGGCTCGGTTCGAAACTACCGGGAACTGGCCGAGGCCGGACAGGTGAGCCGGGCGCGGCTCAGCCAGATCCTGCAGCTGACTCATCTTGCCCCGGAGATTCAGGAACAGCTGCTCTTTCTTCCGCCGACGCTGCCGGCTTGGACCGTGTGCTCGAGAAGCACGTGCGCTCCTTGGCCCGCGTTGTCGATTGGCAGAAACAGAAGCAACTGTTCCGTGCGGTCGAGGACCGGCTCAGCTCTTGAGCCGGTACACGCGTTCCCCCGCGCGGGTGAACGAGCGCACCTTCCGGCCTTGTTTGCGCAGACTCGCCGAGAGAAACCCGCGCACGCTGTGCCGCTGCCAGCCCGTCAGTTCCCCGATCTGCCGAGCCGTTGCTCCTTCCGGACGGCACAGCAGCGCATACACCTGGGCGGCTTTCGAGCCCTCCCGAAACGGCAGCCTGCTCTGCTCTGTCGCTTTCCTCGGTAGCGCTTGCTCCCTAGCGTGCATGGCCTGCCAGATTCGGCGCAGCGCAATCTCCCGGCTGGTGAACTTCCGGACCGGTGTGACACCCGGCAGATCGTTCCACATCGCCACCAGCCGCTTCAGCGGCCAGCTGCCTGCCATCTGGTTCCATTCTTCGAAGCTTGTGACGCTCTCGGTCTCCTCTGTCTTCCCCTCCTCTCCTGATAGATGAATAAAGCCTTCTGTCATGACATGAACTGACATCCTGCTGCTCTCTTTCTGGCCCAAATGGTTCTGCGGCCACTTCATCCATCACTCCCGGCCCGCAAGATTGCAAGTCAGACACGGCACAGGCAGGGAAGATTCAGCTGACAAGAAAAATGCTTCGGCATGACTGGACTTTCCCGGCTCCCATCAGCCTAGAATCCGGCATGCGCAAGCCACGCAAAGTCGTTCCCATTACTCGCGGCAAAGGCAAAAATGCTCGCTCCTCCATGAATGTTCCGGTCCAGGAAGAGATCCGCCTCCTGACCTGCCGCCAGACCTCCGCCAGCATGACCTTTCACTTAGGGCCTCCTCTGTTACTTTCGTCATGCCGCTTCCCATCCGCAGCACGCCCAGCCAGGCAAGCTCCTGCTGTTTCCCATCCGGACCACGGATCCTGCTGAAAAATAAGCACCAAACGCGTTTCTTCTCGAGGCGGGCTCTGTGGGCCGTTAACTACTGGGTTGTAAGTTCGAAACCTAACCGGGGAGCCAAATATTTCCTTCGAACTCTCTCCAGTAAACAGCAATGCTTCCCACTTCCTTGTCGGTCAGCCTGGCCGGACAGGTGAGCCGGTCTCCAGAGCGCGATGAGCCGCCCGGCTTGCAGACAATTTATTTCGGCAGTCTTTTTGCCGCCCCATTGCACTCTTAGAACCCACTCAGAACAACTTTGCCTACCGAGCGGCCGCTTTCAATGAGCGCATGCGCCCTCTTCAAATTCGCGGCGTTGATCGCCCCGAACTTCTGCTGCAAGGTCGTCCGCACCAATCCCTCATCCACCAGCGAAGCCACTTCCTCCAACAACTTGTGCTGCGCGATCATGTCCGGCGTGGCAAATATGGAACGAGTAAACATCAATTCCCAGTGCAGCGAAAGACTCTTCCGCTTTAAAGGCTTCGCGTTGAGCGTTGGCGGGTCGTCGATCACCCCAAGCTTCCCCTGCGGTGCCAACAACTCAATTAGCGCGTTAAAATGCTGGTCTGTCGCCGTCAAACTGGCTGCTAACTGTACTTCGGGTATTCCAACAGCTTGCAATTGTGGAGGCAAAGGCTGACTATGATCGACCACGTGATGAGCGCCGAGTTTCAGGCACCAGTCTTTCGTTTCCGGACGTGAGGCCGTAGCGATCACGGTAAGACCGGTAATCCGACGCGCCAGTTGGATTAGCATCGAGCCTACGCCACCGGCGCCGCCCGTGATCAGCAACGCGCCTTCGTCGGCGGGCTTCCCGGCACGCACGCCAAAACGGTGGAACAGCAGTTCCCATGCCGTAATGGACGTGAGCGGCAGGGCTGCAGCCGAGACGAAATCGAGAGACTTCGGCTTGTGCCCAACGATGCGTTCGTCGACTAAGTGATACTCGGCATTGACGCCTTGCCGACCGATCGATCCTGCATAGTACACCTCGTCTCCTTCCTTGAAGAGACGGCACTCCGGCCCGGTTGCAACTACTACGCCTGCGGCATCCCAGCCGAGAATCTTAAATCCGGCTTCGGCAGGCTTGGTGCCAAGTCTGACTTTCGTATCCACCGGGTTAACCGAGATCGCCTTGATCGCGACGAGCAGGTCAAAACTGGTCGGGACTGGCTGAGGCGTTTCAAAGTCGACCAAAGACTCCGCTTCGCCAATTGGCAGCGGTGTTTTGTAACCTGTCGCTTTCATAATCATTGTAACTCAGTTTCAAATTTGCCCGCGATTTCAGCGGCCATTGCTCTAATCTATGCGGAGAGCCGGACATTAGCAAGATACCGTGAAGGATGAAAGTTGACAATTTTTTTAAAATCTTCCTCTTGTCCTTTAAAGCGGCTATGATATAAACTCCATACTCCGAAACAAAATCGGACCATCTCACGGCGAATCTCGATTCGAAGCAGCGAAAAGAGTGAAAGAGTTGTTTTTGAAGTACAGCCTATGACACATTCCTCAGACTCCTACTTCGGCAAAGTGTTCGGGGCAGTCCAGGCGAACGACCTACCGACGGTTTCTTCTTTCATACGAGGGGGAGGCGACGTGAACCGGCGCGGCCCAACTCCATACACGCTGTTGATCGTAGCCGCCGGGCGCGGGTACGTTCAGATGACCGACATGCTTCTATCAGCGGGCGCGGACGTGCATGCGCTCGAATCGACCCTCGGCTCTTCGGCGCTGCATAAAGCGGCGCAAAGCGGTGTGGTTGATGTAGCTCGTCTGTTGCTTGACCATGGAGCTTTCATCAATCTTCAGTCGGCCACAGTCGGGCATACGCCATTGATCGATGCAACGTGGGCCAAGAAACCTCCCATGGTGAAGTTCTTGCTCGATCGTGGAGCGTCAATCGAAATCCGAACGCATTATCAGGGAACGGTGTTCGATTTTATCGGAAACCAGATCCAGTGGACCGCCGGGTTCACAAATCCCGAACTTGAGCCTTGGGGGCGTGAGATACGGTTGCTGCTTGAAGCCAAGAAGGCTGCCGACACGGACGCGGTTCAGGGGCAGGCGCTGATGCAAGCTGTTCTTAAGGGTGATCTCCATGCGGTGAAGGAGTTGATTGCTTCAGGCGTGGATGTGAACGAGAAATCGCCTGTAGTTGGCAGTGGTAACGACGGACAGACGCCGCTGCTGGTGGCGTGCTTCAACGGCTACACGGATATTGTCAGCGAGCTGCTGAGCGCCGGCGCGAATCCCAGGATTGTAGATTACCTGCTGAAAGCGACGCCGCTCCACAAGGCTGCCTTTGCCGGTCATCCAGGGCCAATCCGGCTCCTCCTGGAGGACAACAGGGTCGAAATAAACGCGCAAGGACCCTATAACGGCTACACCGCCCTTCACGATTCCTGCTGGCACGGGCACAAAGACGCCATGGAGGCCTTGTTGCCCTACTGTGAGACTGCTCGAACTTTGATCGGTTTCGATGGGAATACTCCGGCGGAGCTGGCCGTTACAGACGGCTATAGCGATATGGCGGCTGAAATCGATCAGTCCGATAAACAACCAAAGACTGTTAAGAGTTCTTCATAACAACCAAACTCGAAAGGAACCCACATGAGATCCGAAACAGCAAGACAGGATATCACTGAAGTCACACTATCTGGCTCTGACGATGGTCTGCAGCCAGCCGAGCGAAGACGCGACCAGTTCATCACGAATGTAAACTTCGCCGATGACCGCATGTGGATTCCCTACGGAGATAACGTCTGGTTTCAGGCATGCATGTTCAACGTGACATCGGGAGGATTTGCGAACGTCCTGAAGGTTATGCCCGGCGCAAGACTCGATCCGCATTATCACGTCAGCACGGTCTACGGCTACACTCTGCAGGGTTCCTGGCGTTACCTAGAGCATGACTGGGTTGCCTGGCCGGGAACTTTCATCTTTGAACCTTCAGGTGAAGCGCACACGCTCGTGGTGGACGCCGATGCCAAGGAGCCGATGATCACCTTCTTCGCTCTCGCCGGTGGCCTTATCTACGTCGACAAAGTCAAGGACGGACATATCGTCGGTTATGACGATGGCTTCACGTTGCTTCAGCGTGCCCGCACTCATTATCAGAAGGTGGGCCTTGACGTGAAGCTCTTAAACGCGATGGTCCGCTAGATCCCATAGAAAGTCGAGGCAGCACTATGAAAAGATTCACGCAGAATCTGACGGTCACGGGCACCGTAATGGAAATCAACCCTGCCACCGCTTCCTTTTGATCCAGGCGCTCAGCGGGGACTCGTTTGAGACATAACGTCACCGGCCCAGACGTTTTTCCAGGTGCTGACAAACCTGGATAGCCTGAGCAATGATCGTGTGCCTGACCCGCCAATACCGATTCCGGAAGTGCAGAGGGGCTGGTCAAGAAATACATCTGCAAAGGCCAGCTTGTGGTCGTGCAGGGTGTCTATCAGATAAACGGGAAAATCCCGCTTCGACGGTCGCACCGTCAATTTGCTTTCGTCTGTCAAGGATAACTATCTATTTGAGGAGACCCACTGGTGGATCACACAGACTGCGCGTCTCGCCGATCAATGGCTCGATTCGCTGTTTGGTGACAAGCGCTCCTACGAGGTCGACGATTCGGTTGCGCTCTACCACACGGACCTGAACATTCTGGGCCTGCGAGTGGCGACGACGTACAGGAGTGTGCGGTTCTTTCACGGCTGATTTATGGGCTGTCGGCGGCTTTTCTCATCGTCGGCGAAGATCGCTATCGGCAAGCTGCGGAGTCCGCTGTGCGCTTCCAGAGAGACGCCTTTAGAAGTCTGAGTCACGACGGCACCTACTGCTTCTGGGCATTTGGCCGGAGAAAGGGCTTGTATGGTACCGAACTCTTGGTGCCATCCCAAAGCGGCGACGACACGGGTTCCATTCCCTTTATGAACAGATTTACGCACTGGCGGGCCTTGGAAATTACTACCGCATTTCGCAAGACTGGGAAGTGCTGCAGGACATTCGCCGAAGCGTCCGCGCCTTTAACGATTTCTTTCTGGATGAGAAGCGCGTCAACGATCCGGTGTTCCTGGGGAACGGCGGATATTTCTCGCACATCGACTACGCGACGATGCGGCCCGATCGCAATCAGAATCCGGCTAACAATCTCAAGAAAAACTGGAACTCGGTCGGAGACCACATTCCTGCTTATCTAATCAATCTGCTGTTAAGCCTCGATCCCCTTCCCGTCGGCGGCCGCGAGGATCTGGCGGATCTGCTTGAAGCCGGACGCGAAATGCTGGAGCGGGTGACCACGCTCATCCTTGATGAGTTCCCCGACTCCGATCCCAAAGTGCCTTACGTCAATGAGCGATTCTTCGCGGATTGGACACCGGACCATACGTACAGTTGGCAACAGAACCGCGCAGTGGTGGGCCATAACTTCAAGATTGCCTGGAACATGACGCGCGTGGCGAACTACTATCAAACACTCGCAGCCTCCGCCAACAAGCCATCCGGCCCCGGAGTTCATCCGAACGCGGACTTGGCAAGCAAGTACCAGGGCATTGTGGACCGCTGTATGGAACTCGCCAACAAACTGGGTCAATCGATGACCGACATCGGCATCGACGCCATTCGCGGCGGGTGCTTCGATTGCGTTGAGCGAAACCCCTCGAACGGCATGCCCATCGAGTTCACCTGGCTCAACACGAAGGACTTCTGGCAGCAGGAGCAGGCGATACTTGCCTACCTCATCCTGTTTGGCCATACCGGAAACAAGCTGTACCTCGAGATGGCCCGCGGGACCGAGGCATTCTGGAATATCTTCTTCCTGGACCGTGATCATCGAGGCATGTATTTCCGAGTTACGGAAAATGGGCTGCCCGTCGTTCAGGGCGGCTACGAGGTGCGCGGCGGGCACTCCGACGCATCGGGCTATCACTGTTTCGAACTCAACTATCTCGCCCATATTTACAATCGCGCCTACATCTCCCGCGCGAATAACACCGACCCCTCGTTCTGTTTGCACTTTAAGCCTAAGAAAGGCTGCGGAGTGCGGTCGATTAACGTTCTGCCCGACTTCATCGCGCCTGGCGCGGTTCAGATTGAGCAGGTCACCATCAACGGCGTACCGCGCCCGCATGCCGATCCCAACTACTTCCAGGTCGAACTGAGCGAAGCGGACCTCGGCTGCAGTGTCGATGTCTACTTCCGCGCGGTCGCGCAAGCGGGAGCGTAGTCAGTGATAACGGATTATTAGAGGGGGAAAGAAGTGAAACAGGCTCTTTTGGCCGGTAAGAAGGTGGGCGTCATCGTCGAGAATAAATTCATTCCCGAGGAGATTGCCGCTTATCAATCCGCGTTTCCCATCCTCGGCGCCCAAGTCGAATTCATCTCCCGGATCTGGTACGGGACCTGGAAGCCGGCATCCGCAACGTTCTACAGCGATGTGGATCCCACTGACAGTCAGCCGTGGGAGTCTCCGCAGCCGCTGACAGTCAGCCGCGACATCACGCAAGTGAAACCCAGCGATTACGCCGCCGTGATCATGTCGGCAAACTACACGAGCGTCCGCCTGCGCTGGTGGGCTGAGGACGGAACGAACTTCCCCTACGACGCGCCAAAGGATTTTGATGCGCAAGACTATGTCAAAAAGCCGCCGGTGGTGCGCTTCTTCGCCGACGCCATGCGTGATACCAGCATCGTAAAGGGTGCTCTCTGTCACGGGCTCTGGATCTTGACACCTAACCCGAATCTGCTCGAAGGCCGAACTGTGACCTGTCACGCTGTCGTGATGGCGGATATAGTAAACTGCGGCGCGAAGGTTATTGTGAATCCTCTCGTGGTTACGGACGACGATCTCGTGACAGGTTTCAGCAAACATGAAGTGCTGCCATTCATCGAGGCGATAGCCCAGCGGATAGCGGACAAATCGCCCGCCCTCTCGGGGCGGGCCGGAGAAGCCGGGGGCTCATAATTCGACCTATGATTCCCGTCAAGTTCGTCTACGCAACAGGAATTCATCTAGACATTTTCGCGAACATCAAGCTTGCAGGAAGCTGGGACTCGCACGGGCGCTATTCGGAGCAATGGCTTGCGGCTCCCGTGAACATGGCTCGTATTATCTATGAGGATGGATGTCCGGCTTTTGTGGCGACCGTTAACTTTCAGGATGTAGATGCCGGTCGAACGTTCGACTGGGGCGTGCACCTTGATACTGCGCAAGTCGCCAACATCTGGGGTATTCCTACCGAGGTCCACGACCGCTTTTCCAATCAACGGACCCGCAGCTTCGTATTGGGCGAAGTCCAAGAGCAAATCTACTACCTGACCTATTGCCGCAGGCTGGGAGCTCAGAAGCGTTTCGTCAAGGACGGTGGTGAACCCGCTCTGCAGTTCGGTGTTTGGGCGCCTTTTGCCAAGTCGGTCGAGGTTGTTTTTGGCAGCTATACAAAGGGAGCCCACAATAGCGGCTACATCTCGGATAACGGCGACGGCATCGATGCGAGCGTCGGAGAGAATGGCGCTCTCCCAATGAAGAAGGCTGATGAAGGGCTCTGGTACACCGATCTGAACGATTCGCGACTGGCGCGCTTCAAGGACTTCGATCATAAACTTTACATGTACCGGGTCACCAAAGAGGACGGCCAAGTTGCCTATCGAACCGATCTTTATTCGCGTTGTCAGATAGGCAAAGGCACTGTCAGTCCGAACGGGGGAGCCTATACCGGCCTTTACACCGATCTCGATGGTTCGGTCAGTTGCTCTATCGTGATCGATCCGGAAACGGTGACCACGCACTTCGAAGAACCGGCGTGGCCTGAAACAAGCTTTACTCCACAAGAACAGTTCTGGGCCGGCGAATTTGATGCGAGCCGTCAGGTGCCACAGCAGGTTGAGGAGTTCATAATCTATGAACTGCATGTAGGCTCGCTGGGCTTTGGCAAAGACGGCCCGGGTACATTTCAGGACGCACTCGACTTTCTGGACCACCTTGTCGATCTTGGCGTAACCGCGGTGGAGTTGATGCCAGTGCTGCAGTTTGAAAAAACCGTGTCCTGGGGATACGGCACTTCGCACCCCTTCGCGCTTGAATTCAACACTGGGGGCCGGGACCAGCTCAAGCACTTGATTCGGGCGTGCCATCAGCGAGGTATCGCGGTAATCATGGACGTGGTCTACAACCACTACCACGTTGATGCGGAGCGCGCCGAGTGGGCTTACGACTCAAACGCGCCCGAGCACAATCTTTATTACTGGTACGAGGGCGTTCCTTCCGACTATCCCGCATTTGAGTGGGCGGCCGCGCACCATATCGGAAAGGCGGTGCCGGGACAGGGTGGTTATCTCGACAATTACTCAACCGGCTATGATCCCCGGTTCTGGGAAGAAAACCTGCGGAAGTGGTTTATCAGTTCCGCAGTTTCGCTCGCCCTGGAATTTCACGTCGACGGTTTCCGCGTGGATCTTCCGCAAGCTCTTTACCAGTTCAACGTGCGACATGGTGATGGCATTCCAGTCCCAAGCGCGAACGATTTCGGGGCGAAGTTTCTTCGCGAGTGGACGCGCACCATGAAAATGGTGAAGCCTCAATGTGTACTGATCGCGGAAGACCACTCAAACCAGGCATTCGTGACCACTTCGCTGGACGCGGGCGGCCTCGGCTTCGATGCGACCTGGTATTCGGATTTCTATCACCACGCGATTGGCGACGGCAATTACGGATCGAACTACGCACGTCTCCTCTACGTCGCCGGATTGGGCGGTTATGAGCCTCTGGCGATGGGCTACTTCGCGGGCGCGTTGGGATGGTCCGGACAAAACAAAGTGGTTTACCACGAGGACCACGACGACGCCGGGAACGCTCAAAATACAGCCCGCACCATGGAGACTGCGGTAAATTTTGCTTCGCTTGAGGGCCTCACGCGAGCTTATGCCGAAGCGCGGTGCCGCTGTGTTTGCGGTTTATCCATGCTTTCGGCCGGCACTCCGATGTTCCTGATGGGCGAAGAGATTGCCTCGGCAAGTCCCATGCCTTACGATAACTTCCTTGAGTTTCGTGATGATTTCCCGGCGGAACGAGCGGGGGCGGGCCGGTTCATGTTCAAGTTCTACCAGGACGTGATCGCCTTCCGACGAAAAAACCGGGGGCTGCGATCGCACGACTTAGACATTGTTCACATGAACAATGCCAATCGCCTAATCTCCTTCCTGCGCACGGATGGAACGGAGCGCTTTCTAATCGTGGCAAGTCTCAATAACCAGCCGTTCACTAACGGATATTCAATCGTGAGCGCTCATCTGGGAGACGTTCGCTGGCAAGAAGTGTTCAACAGCGACGCGGCGGTATACGGTGGGAGCGGCGTCGGCAACGGCGGCCGCACGATAGCTTCACAGAACTCATTAATCGACGTCAACGTGCCGGCCAACGGCTTCGTTGTGTTTAAACAGGTCTGATCGTTGGCAGCGCCACCGAGTTCAAGGTCTCAGGTTTGGCATCTGGGTGCAGGCCGGATACCGAACCTGGAACACACTCAATTTGCGCGATCCAGTGAGCTGCTCGATCTGTAAACGTTGCGCCGTAACCGTTCTGAGATAACTGACTATCCACCTTGCTAGGTTCCCCAGATTCTTGCCTGCTGCATCCCCGCTCTCCGAGCCACCCGGGTAGACTCGGTCACTGCGCTTCGCCAGGAGTAACGATTCACCAGAATGCTTAGCAGCCTGGGTATTGCGCTCATTCAGCTCCCCCATGCAATGTAGAAGGGACTTTCCGACACGCTCCGAACACCGCAGTGCCGACCGAACTTTACTGTTGGCTGAAGGAAGGGCACGCGCGCATTCTCATCGTGGCCAGGAGTTCACTCCATCAAAGGCCGGATACATTAGCACAGACCAATCTGTTCTCCCATCCATTGCACAATTCAGCCAAGGCTGTTGGTGCGGCGGGTAGCGTTTTCCTGACCGATGAAGCAAAGCCGCCGTTGCGGGATCTCAACAATGAACAACAGGCAGCGCATCTCGCGCGCTAATCGCCATGAGTGGAGCCCTCTCCGGAGCTGTCAGCACACCTTCCACAAGCCGGACGTAATTGATACCTCCATGCTCGAAGAAGTGGCGGCGTACAAATTGCGAGAACACTCCTTCGGAGCGCTCGCACCGAGATCCTGGGTTATTATCGCAGCTGCAAGGCGGCGCTACGAAGACTGGCTCGGCTGGTTATGTCGATTCGCCCCAAAGTCTGTCGAAAAGCGCTTATTGTCAGCGCCGGTGCAAAAATCCCCATAGTGCCGTTTGAAAATTCCCCACCCTCTTGGGGAGTGGTGTAACCCCAACTCTGAGAACCAGAGGAGGGCGAACACCTGTTCAGGGGGAAAGACGTGGAAGAGATCAGCGAGCTCAAACGAGAAGGGTTGAGCATTCAGGCGATCAGTCAGTTGACCGGTTTTGATCGCAAGACGATCCGGAAGTATCTGTTGAAGCCGGAGGGAAGGCCGGTGTACGGACCGAGGTCGGCTGCGGTGAGCAAACTGGAGCCATTCAAACCATATCTGAAGGAACGGCTTCAGGCCGGTGTCTGGAATGCGCAAGTGCTGCTGCGCGAACTGCGGCAACGTAATTACAGCGGCGGCTACACGATCCTGACGGACTGGCTTCGGCCGCAGCGCGAGTCGGCGCGCGTGGTGGCCGTGCGGCGGTTCGAAACGCCACCAGGCAAACAGGCGCAGGTGGATTGGGGACATCTCGGGTCGCTCTTGGAATCGGGAGAAGAGCGCATGCTGTGGGGCTTCACGATGACGCTGGGTTACAGCCGCATGATGATGGCGGAAGCCGCCACGGATCAGAAACTGGGAACGCTGTTGCGCATGCACGAAGCGGCTTTTCAACAGTGGGGCAGCGTGCCGGAAGAGATTCTCTATGACCGGATGAAAACTGTTTGGACCGGCACGGACGAACGCGGCGAGATCGTGTGGAACGCTGTGTTTCTGGACTTCGCCCGCTATTGGGGATTCACGCCCCGGCTGTGCCGCCCCTACCGGGCGCAGACGAAAGGCAAAGTGGAATCGGGCGTGAAGTATGTGCGCCGGAACTTTCTGTGCGGTTTGCAGGGCCGCGAGCCGTCCAGCTTGGCCGATCTTAACGCGGAGTTACGCCGTTGGGTATCGGAAGTCGCCAACCAACGCGTGCATGGAACGACTCGCGAACAGGTGTTAATTCGCTGGGACGAAGATCAGTTCAGTATGCAGCCGGTGAACGGCCGTTTGCCTTACCCGTACGCCGATGACGAGCAGCGCAAGGTAGCGCGCGATGCCTATGTTTCCTGGCAGGGCAGCCGCTATTCGGTTCCCTGGCGCTATGCGGGCAAAGAGGTCTGGGTTCGCGAACAAGGCCGCGATGTAGAAGTACGCTGCGGTGCGGAACTCATTGCCAGACACGCGCCAGCGGTAAGACGCCATCAGGTGGTGACTCGCAGCGAGCATCACGAAGGCATCCCGCTCGGCAACAAGCAAACCGGCAAAATGCTGATCCACATTCAACAGGGCGCTCCCGTGGTGGAACGGCGTTCGCTGGATGCCTATGAGAGTTTAGCGGCGGGAGGTGGGCGATGACGTTGGAACGGCTGCGAACCACGCTGGCGGCATTAAGCCTGACTGCCATTGATGCCCGGCTGGAAGCTCTACTGGAAAGCGCCTCGAAAAAGGAACCGGCCTACGCCGACTTCCTGCTCGAAGTGATGAGCGCGGAAGCCGATGCACGGCGGCAGCGTTATCTCAAGACCCGGCTGCAACTGGCGCATCTGCCGTACGTGAAGACATTCGATCAGTTCGACTTTTCTTTCCAACCCTCCATCGACGAGCGGCAGATTCGCGAGCTGCGCACGCTTCGATTCGTCCACGAAGCATCCAATGTCATTTTGCTGGGGCCGCCCGGAGTGGGCAAGACTCATTTGGCAGTGGCGCTGGCGGAAGCCGCTATTCAATCCGGCCAGGCTGCGTATTTCATGACGGCGCACGACCTGGTCACCGATCTCGGACGCGCGTATAGAGAGGGCCGCCTGGACCGCCGGCTGCGAATCTACCTGGCGCCGAAGGTGTTGATCATCGATGAGATGGGATATCTGCCGCTGGATGAGTTGGGTGCAACTATTTTCTTCCAACTCGTCAGCGCCCGTTATGAAAGAGGCAGCATCATCCTGACTTCGAACAAAAGCTATGGCGAGTGGGGTTCCATTTTCGGCGATCCGATCATCGCGACCGCGATCCTCGATCGCCTGCTGCATCACTCCACGACGGTGAACATCCGCGGAGAAAGCTATCGGCTCAAAGAGCGACGCAAAGCCGGACTGCTTCCTACGCCGGAAGCGCAGCACCCAGAGCCGATTGCGGCCGCTCCCAACAATCGCGGCAAACGTAGCCATTCGGCGTGAGTTTTTGAGGCATGGGCAAATCTACCAATCCGATGTATTCGTTCCAGGGCTGGGGCGAGGCCGCTCCCGGCTCCGCCCCGAGTCTCATCGTCTTGATGAGTTTGCAGCCAGCTATTCCTTGGCAGGTTGCACTCCTGCAGTGCCTGCCTCCGCTTCACCGGCTGGATCCTATATTCCATCCACCAGCCGGAACTGTAAACCACCACTTCGTCAGGGCTGGGGAATTTTCAACCGGCAGAACGAGGAATTTTCAACCGGAGTTGACATATCGCCCCAATCAGAATAACAAGGGCCTGTTCGCTTTACAGAATGCTTAGATGCATTCACGACTTGAGCGCCTGTCCCTTTGTTCACCAATCGGTGCTCCAGACCCACAACCACAATCTTCGTCGCGAGATCTAGGTTGAGGGCTAGCCCTAGCTGAATCGAATCTGGTGCCGTGGGGAGGGAAGCCCAATGAACACTTACCATTACAGGTGCAGCTTTCCCGCCACTTGTTGGATTGACTTAACCTGACGCGAGCTGGGGAAAAGCTCCATGCGAATTCGCCACGGCCTCCGCCCATGTGGCCCCGGTCCTGAGCAGATTTGACCATACTCGCACTCGCAGCATGGACGCCACTTGTAGGGCACGTTCTGCGCATGCACAGGGTGTGGGAACAACGGCCGGGGCAAGGCGATCTGCATTCCGGGAACAAACAGCGAGGCGTGTCCGACAAATCGGCTAAAATTCTGGTCACTTGGCCCGGAAGAAAAAAACACGTGTTTTCGTTTCCTACAGCCGTCACGATGAGGCACTAGTAAGACCTCTGGCAGGGCTGCTCGGCATTGCTGCTGATCGAGCTGTATTTCTTGATGTCACCTCGCTACAACCCGGAGATGAATGGGAGGCGGAGATCATCAATGCAGTGAGACAGTCGTCAGTCTTCGTTCTGTGTTGGTGCTGCGAGAGTCAGAAATCGGAGTTTGTGGCGAAAGAGATAGGCATGGCCCTTTTAGACCCCCATAAGCGCATGGTGCCGGTGCTCTTTTGTTCCGTCGATCTTCCGGAAGCATTAGCAAAGAGACAATGGATCGATTTAAGCGGCCGCAACTCACACTTAGTGCGGAGGGACTCGCATTCCCAGAGCGCAGAGAAACAAGCTCCCTCTCCGGCAGAAGTGGTTGTTATGAAAAAGCCAGATGACACCAGTCTCTTAGATCAGATTGTCGAGCAAGGCCGATTGGGGAAGCCCCATTTCCAATTGGAAGATATAACACTGTCGTTCTTAGAAGAGATCGTTCCGGACAATCTCTATTTTAAACGGATTCGGCGCTTTTTGAGAGCTCGTGCAAAACATGCCAATTCAATCGCAGAACGCGCGCGAGCTTATTTTGAAGGACTCGGCAACAACGTACCTTAGCTTCACTCCTATTTTCTTGATCCTTCACTGGATTTAAGGAAAGGGAACTGACCCAGAGACCAATTTGAGACGGCGGGAGGGTTAACTCCGGACTCTCTTATGTGGTCCTTTGGACGGAAAAACCAGGGGACAAATGCCGAGAAACGTCAGGGCAGCAGCCAATCATCGGCTGTCCAGGAAACGGGCTTCTGGCATATCGTTCCGGGGTTGGTAGCGACTCGGGTTGATAACGATTGACGTTAAAGCGTTTGGTGAATTGTATTCAAACCGCCGGGACACGAACAAGAGTTTGGTATCAGATCACATTGATTCCGGGGATTCCGGAATCGCCCAACGTCGTTATTTGTTCGTCGGTAGGGTTTGACAGGGGTGATTGTATGCCTCTCACCCAAAATGCGCTCGCCGGCCCTCGGGGCATTTCGCATTTCTCGAAATGGAATTTCGCGGATTTGTTAAACCGTACGCTGGTCCGCAAGCTTGGGGCAAGCAGATCCGCTAGGGCGCTCTCATTCAGAGTAGTAATTCAATTACTTCTGCCTTGATGCGCCCCTCGTGATCCTTCGGCGTAGTCAGGATGTGTAGAGCCATGGTGGCTGCTTCAATACAGCAGATCTGGCCAGAAGGAGTGTTTGTCAATTTATCTGCTGTGGTCGGTTCGCAGGTAGCATGCCGCGGGCTTCCATGATTGCCTCTACCATCCGTGTAAACTGGCTAATCTCTTCGAGGCTCACTTCCTCATAGAAGCGCTCTGCTCGCGCCTTCAACTCTCTCACCATTTCCCCGTGGGACCGGAACGGCATACCCGGCAGCTCATGCTCAAACAAACCCAAGACTTTCTTCTTCCCGTCCTCGGACACAAATATCCCCCCTATTTCCGTAAGCCAAGACGGCCAGCAGCCATGACATGGTGGGTCGTGTATTGTTCCGGCGGCAATGAACTGCTACGCATCTCGCGCGATTCGCGCTGTGACTCGTCTCTAGGCGGACAGGCAGTTACGGGCTGTTACTCCGTTTTGAGCTGCAATCTCAATTGCTGTTTCGCGGTAAGTTCTTGAAAACATGGAGCGGGAGACGAGAATCGAACTCGCAACCAACAGCTTGGAAGGCTGTGACTCTACCATTGAGTTACTCCCGCATTGACCGCCGAACAACCATCATTTTAGCTCAGAGCAGGTGGAAGTCGATCTGAACGTTTACTCTGACGTTCACCGGTTTACCGCTTCTGGTTCCCGGTCGAAACGTCCATTGTTTCAGAGCTTCGAGAGCTGTCCGATCCTCCTCGGCGCTGAGGCCGCTGATTACTTTTGAATTCCGAGGTTTGCCTTCCGTCGTAACTACCGTGGAAATTTTAACCGTGCCTTCGACATAGGCTTCTTTCGAGGAGGGCGAGAACTCGGGCTCGACGTAATGTAGGAGTTTAGGCGCAGTTATATCTCCGCCCGGTTGGTAGACTTTCTCCCCGTCTGAATCCTGGGACGGCTTCGCGTCCTGGAAAAGCTCATTCGATTGTAAACTCTTGGAAAACAAACTCGCCGCAATCACAGATAGGAGGAAAACCCTCCTTGGTTGGGGAAAAGACACAGTTTCTCCTGCAGCATGCGAGTGCTAGAGGAGACGACGGAAAAATCGTTGCGGTTTCGAGGAAAGAGTTAAATTTTCAGGTGGTCGATGACTGTGTCGACGAACCGGTCGACTTGGAATGTTTGTTTTTCTTGGCTGTCGGATGGCGCTGCTTGCCTACATCAGGGTTGTTCGTGCCTGGCTGGTCCTCCGGTACGTCGGCGTGCTGCTGAGAAGTACCGGTGCCCGGGGATGCTGGAGTGGGGTGACGTTGTTTGCCGACATCGGGGTTGCTCGTACCGGGTTGTCCTGTCGGGACATCTTGAGAGTTCTGGGAAGGTGAACTCTGGCCGGGAGAGGTTTGCTGAAACGCAAAGCCGGAAATGCAGAGCAGGGCTGCAGTGCAGGTAACTGTGGTTAGTTGTTTCATGGGTCCCTTCAGTTGGAGCCCGATCCAGAGAATTTCGTTACTAAGGTGTCAGCCATCCTTGGCTTCTAAGAACCTGTGAGAAGCCCGGCGTATCCAGGGAGACGGCCGGAAAGTATGGACCAGTGAAGGTGCGTTTCCACCAAAGTCCTGTTCGCCTGTGCTCCTCGGGCGTTGTGAAGTGGTATTCGTAGAGCTCAGCCCTGACGTACTTGGGCGGTTTGCCTGTAAAGGGATTGGACCGGAGGAGGCTGAGCATCCCGGCATCCCCTTGCAGCAACTTGGCCACGACATTCACGAACCATGGGTAGTCCTGGTAACTGGACATGGCGGCAAACCACATGAGCCAGTCGATGCGCAAATGGTAAGGCGCGATTTGGGGCGGCCGAACGCGCACGTCGCCAGGCTTTGCTTTGAACTCGTACTCGCGCCAGCGTGTTCCTGATGTAATGACTTGCTCGTCCGTGCCTTCGACGACAACTTCGTAGCGTGTGCGAGTGATACTGCCGAAAGCGCCGTAGGTTCCAACCAGATGTAAGGTGTTGAAGTTCGTGTTCATGATCTGGCGAGCGGAGAGCATGTTCGTTAGGACCGGAATGCTCATCCAGATAACCATTGCTAACAGGGCATAGTTTATCCAGTAGCTTACGGGCGCGCCGCGGTCGAGTGCCGGAGTCCATGGGATGAGCTTCGAAAGAAACTTAGCATCGAGCGTGGAAAAGGCTAAGATCAGCGTCAGCCAGTTCAACCAGGAGAGATTGCCGCTGATGATGATGCTTAATTGAAAAGCGATCGTGATCAAGCCGGCGATTCCGGCTACAGGCTGGGGAAGGAAGAGAAAGAAAGGAACGATCAACTCGGCAAAGTGATTGAAAAGGACCCCGCCCTTGCTTAGCCAGCGGGGACCCCAATGCAGATACCAGCTCAGCCCGTTCGGCATAGGCTGGGTTTCATAGAAATAATTTAGGCAGGTGAGATCGCGCCAGCAGGAATCGCCACGAAGCTTGATCAGCCCGGCGCCGAACATGATCCGAAACAGCAGCCACCGGAAGAGCCAGATGGGGATAGTCTGGGGAAGCACGCGGGAACCGCCGAGAAAAATAGCGAAGAAGCAGGCCTCGAGCAGAATGGATTCCCAACCAAAGGCATAGAAGGTCTGGCCTACATTCACGAAGGACAGATACAAGAGATAGATCAGAACCCAGGCGGCCACATTGGACCAGGTGTAGCGGGTAGCGATACCGGTAAGGATCAGGGCCGAAAGGATGATACCGAGCCAAGCGGCTGCTGTAAACGTGCCATCGCGAGGGGAGAGGTAAAACAGGCTGGGAGACAGCCGAAAGGGGACCTCCTTCACGAACAACGGTACAGGAAGAAGGCCGCGTTCTCCTAGTAAGGGTTTGAATTGGTTAAGGGCACAAAGGAATGCAACCAGACAGATGAAAGCTATGCCGCGCTCGAGAAGTAATCGGGTCAACCAATACTCTTTTGCCTCGAAGACGGCCATTACTCAACCACGATACGCTGCCGCCCGGTGTAAACTCCAGCGCTATTCGCCGATGATTTTTACGAGGACGCGTTTACGCCTACGGCCGTCGAACTCACCATAGAAGATCTGCTCCCAGGGGCCGAAATCCAAACGCCCTTCCGAAATTGCTACGACCACTTCCCTGCCCATGATCTGCCGTTTTAGGTGAGCATCGGCGTTATCTTCTCCGGTTCGGTTATGGCTGTACTGCGAAACGGGCTCATGCGGGGCAAGCGCTTCGAGCCATTTGTCGTAATCCTGGTGCAGACCGGACTCGTCGTCATTTATGAAGACAGAGGCAGTGATGTGCATTGCGTTCACTAGCACCAAGCCTTCCTTAACGCCGCTTTCGCGAAGGCACGCTTTCACCTGGTCGGTGATGTTGAGGAACGCGCGCCTGGAAGGGACCTCAAACCAGAGTTCTTTACGGAAGCTTTTCATGAAATGTCAGACGGGAAAAGGAGATGCGCCTTCTGTGCCGAACCAATCATAGCTTCCGGCATCCCCGCCGAAGTTCCAGTGTTGCGGTTCTGTATTGTCGAGCCAGTCAACAGGCTGCGCAGTCGGTCTCGGAACGGCCGCCAGATTGAAGGCGGCACGAAGAGCTTCGCGCTGTTCGGGGCCAACCGCATCGGGAGCGGCAGACACAAACAGCGGAGTTCCGCTGTGAGCCAAAAGATCGAGCCATTGGCGGTTTTCGCTCCAAGCGATTTCTCTTGTGAGCCCGACGCAATCGGCATCGATGGCGAAAAACGCATTGTGTTGCGGGGCGCGGAAAGCCAGGGTGTTGACGCCCATTTTGCGGGTGCGGTTCCAATCCCGGCCGCTCGTATCGTCACCGGTTCGTTGCAGTTCGAAAAGCCCGGCGGAGAGGTGGCCCACAGTGTTGCACCCCAAGACCAGAGCGGTTCCAGCAGCGTCGCGCAGGGCACGGTAGAAATCACAGATGATTTCCGCGTTTGTGCGTGTCCGGTCGGTGAAGCTCCAGTTCGCATTCGTGATTACGGCGCCCATCGTAGAACCCCACCGGCCAAGCAAATCATAGGTGGAGAAGTCGTGCTTGATCAAGGTGTAGCCCCAGCTCACGGCCGTTCGGATGTCGGTTTGCACTTTTGCAACTGCGTCTGGAATCGTGGGATCGAGGGTGAACGTCTGGTTTGCGGACAACTCTTTCCGAGCATTAGGCGACTGAAGCTGCCATTTTTCGGCAGCCGCTTCTTTGGTGAAGAGAGGACGGACCCAAAGCCCGGGCTGGACTCCGATGCGTCGCATATCGGAGGCGAGCCGCGGCATGTCTGGAAAATGAGCATTGCCGGACGACCAGGGCCCGGCAGTTGGGTTCGGCTGCCAGCCGTCGTCGATCACCATAAACGGTTTGTTTGGGCCCGAAGGAGCGAATGAAGCAATCCGTTCGGAATCGGAACGGATATCCTCAGCGGAACTCTTGCCGTACGCGTAGTACCAGTTGTTGCCGCCGTACACGGGAGCGGCGGGCAGGCGCGGTTTGTCGCAGAGTCTCCGGCAGAACTGGGAGGCAGCTTCGAAAGGTTTGGTGTTTCGATACTGCGCCGTGACGATCGTGGCCAGCGTGAGTTCGCGTTGGCCAAGTTGGAGCCCGCGGCCTCCGTTTCTGATATCGAGCCAAAGGGAAACCCCAGCCGGATCGACTTGCCAGAAGCAGAATGCGCCGGGCGCGGTCTTCACTCCACAAGCATTTGTCGAAGCCCGATCGGTGGCTAAAAAATACCAGGGCAGGACGCGTTCCGGGTCCGTGGTGCGCCATTCAAGATCGCCATAGGAGCGTTCCCAGTGATCGCCCAAGTAGAGGAGGTTAGCCGACGGAGTAAGCTGCCAGCGCAAGTGCAAACGCAGAAGGGCGGTTTTCGGAGCACGCAGCTTCAAAGTCGACGCGCTGCCATTTACGTTTACCTCTACTTCGACATCTTGAGCTGCCCAAGCCGATCCGTTCTTCTGGAGCTCAAACTGACCTGATTCGGCGAAGGCCATCACGGAATCCGGGGCGGAAGAGATCTTTTGAAAGTTCGCCTGCGCCGGAGCGGAACGGAGCGAAGCAGGCAACAGAACAGAGGCGGCCGATCTGACGATCAGCTTACGGCGGCTAAAGGGCGAGGGAGCAGACATTCATCCATCATCGCTCGCCATTTTACGCCTATACTTAAGAAGTCTGAGCATTTAAGCCCACTCTTCAGACCCTCTGAACTAAGTCAGATCCTCTGGACGCCGCTTCTTAGAAACGAATTTCAAAATGGAAGGAGAAAGGCCAATGGATTCCAGCGATTTCTGGAGTTGGAGCGGTCGTTATGTGGGTTACCGGAGCTCCGATTGTTTGTTCGCCTCCGACGGACGCCAAGTTGGCTTTTTTGCCGAAGGCGACGAGGTTTATGGGTGTCGAGGTGAGTATATCGGCGAGGTCCGCAGCTCGAACCGGCTGATAACAAATCTACGAAAGAAGAAGTGGACGCGAGGGAGTTTCGAACCTCGAATTTTAAGGGGTTCTCCCGGGCATCACGACTTGAACGCGAAAGAGATGCTAGCCGGATATGAAGACTTTTCTGTCTCGGCAGCATAGCTCATTCGAGTTTTTTACCGATCAACTTCTTGGCTTTCCGCCATGGCGAGCAGCTTAAGAACGCTGTTCCAATTTCTGCTTGTGCCCGGTGTTCCTAGGATTTTATCGATGCGAACCGGCAATTTTGAGCGGCCCATGCCCTCGGGATAGTAAACGTAGAGTTCAGAAGCAGTTGCTTGTATCTCCTCTGGTTGGATCTGAAGGGCACTGAGTTTGTTATGTGCGTCCCGGCCCAGATCGTTTGCCAGAAAGGTAACAAGGAGCTTGTCTGGCGCGACATCAGAACGCGTTGCGAACGGGTTCTCAGCCACTACCTTGCGCAGTTGCGTGAGTGTACGGAGGATGATTGCCGGTCGAAACCCGAAACCTTGTTCGATCTCTTGCTCAATCTTGCGCCCTAGCGCAGCGGAATCACGCTCGCCCGTCCGAAACACTACGTTTCCGCTTTGGATGAAAGTCTGGGGATGTTGGAGGCCAATGGATTCATACAACTTCCGGAGTGATTCCATCTTGATCCGGTTATGGCCCCCAACGTTGACGCCGCGGAGCATGGAGACGAAAACAGCCATGTGTACCGCGGGCTGACGGCGGAAGAGCCGCTAACCTCGGAGTTCGCTCAGAGTTTTTCCGACCGCGCCCGGCCCGAAATCAATGCGGGCGTCCTTGATACTCAGTCCGGCGACTTCGATTCTATTGAGATCGGTCGTTCCGATCCCCACAGCCTCCGCGAGTTTCAGCGAGTTGTCGCCGCGTATAAAGCAGGAACTGCCCCGATCGGCTTTTGGATCGTAGCTCATAACGGCCATGCCGACGGTATCCACGCAAACCGGATTGCGACCGGCAATGATTACGCCCGGGGTCATCTTTTCCAGCCCTTTGAGCCAAGGGCCTTCTCCGCCACGGACGGTTTCGACACCGTCGACAATGGCGAGATCGATGGGCCGGATGCCGACCTGGTCCGTAAGAATGCGTGGAACACGGTAGCCGGGGTCACGCGGAGTATCGGGATGTAGCTCAGCGTCGACGCCGGAAGGTGCTTTGGTTGTTCCGGTATGAAGCACGTCGCCGCGTTCCTTCGTCGGGTGTTCATTACCGCTAGGGCCGCAATCGGAGCCATAGAGCGAACACGGAGTGTTGCCGAAGTTGTTCTTCAGCGACATGGTCACGCCGGCGATCCAGTGATTCTTCAATTTCGAGAAAGAAACATAGGTGTCGCACTCCGTGAATGCCGGATTCAAATAATAGGCGGGATACATGTAACCGCCCCAAGGTACCTTCAGGCGCACATAGTCCTTGTAGGGTCCAAGATTCTGGACGTTGGACCACTCGACCTTGGTGCCGAGATTGTCGATTGCGTTTACGTCGATGCCGTAACGTGCCCACAGACCGAGATCCTGAGAAGCCGGGAAGAAGCTCTCGATAATTCGAACGCGCTTCGCCCCTGCTTTCGCCAGGAGAGCAACAAGGTTCGCAACCGTTTGACCGTCGGTACGATAAGGCAGATCGGGTGTGAGTGGGAAGTTGCTCGGATTCCCAGTGAGGTTTACCTTTATAGCAACCGTTTTGCCGCGGACCAAATTGCCTATGCCGCCGATTTGATCGAAAGCACTCGACAACTGGGTCTGAAAGTTTGCGTAGTCCCGGCAGCGCACAATGGCGACCGTGCTGGCGGGTGCAGGAGCGGCGGTTAGGCTGGAACGACCCAGTCCCGGAAGGGCGATTGCGGCGGCTGCGGTTGTTCCTGCCGTTAAGAGATCTCTACGGCTCAGGCTAGATGAGCAAAAAGTTCGCTTCATGCGGTTCCCTCTCTAACACTTTCTCACGATTCAAAGATTTTTGCTTCTCCGATATGATCTAGAACGACGTGGCCACTTACCTTTTAAACAGACGGGCTCTCTCCAAGGCACTTGCAGCGGCAATCGCGTGGCCACTGATGGCAGATGACCGCCATATGTACCTTTCGCTCAACAGTGTTCTGGTGAATGGACAGGTTGGGTGGCCGGAGTTCGCCAGGCTGGCTGCGGAGACCGGCTTTCCGGGAACGGACGTGATGCTGAAACCTGCTATGCAAGCCGGTGCGGCAGCGACGAACGCCATGTTCGCGCAGCTCAAAATCAAGCCCGCCGCGATCGACTTTCCTGTGGAATTTCGGAAAGATGAGCCGACTTTTCGGGAAGGGTTAGGAAAGCTGGGAGAGCAGGCTCAGTTTGCCGCGGCTATTCACTGTCCCCGCATGGTGACATACATCATGCCTTCGAGCGATACGCCGAAAGATGAGCTACGAGCTCTATATAAGCAGCGGTTTACGGACGCGGCGAAAGTTCTGGCCGAATCGAACGTGCGTTTGGGGCTCGAGTTTCTGGGGCCGCTTCACTTTCGCAAGCAGTTCAAGTATGAGTTCATCTGGCGAATGAACGATATGCTCGATTTCGCAAAAGAGTGCGGAACGAACGTCGGGCTACTGCTAGATGTGTGGCATTGGCATCACGCCGGCGGCACTACGCAGGACATCATAAACGCGGGCCGCGAGCGAATCGTACATGTCCATTTCAACGATGCGCCAAATTTGCCGCCCGAGCAGATCCGCGACAATCAGCGGCTACTTCCGGGCGAGGGCGTGATCAATCTAACCGGATTTTTGCAGACGCTCCAGAAGATCGGCTACCGCGATGCATTAAGCGTAGAAGTGTTCGGCCGAACAAAGGGCATGACACCGAAAGAGGCGGCAAAGGCCGGGCTAGATGCTTCCGTAGCGGTATTCAAAAAGGCCGGCGTACCCGAAGGTTAGAACGGTTGGGGCGTTCCGAATAACGAGAGTTGCTTCGCCGGAGGCAGGCGCTTTCTAGGTTTGTCGTCGAAGACCGTGCGCCCATCCAACGCGCGTGAGATTTTGCGCTCGTGCTCGAGCGTTTTCTCAAAATCCGCGCTCGGTTTAAAACGTTGCTCGACTTTGCGGAGAAGAGTGTCGAGGCGCTTGAAACCTTCCACCTTTTCGGTGTGGCCTAGCTTGGCTGCATGAAGGGAGCGTCGCAAAACCGCAAGCGACTCGTCGTAGGTCTTCAGCGGAACGGGAAAGGGATGGCCATCTTTCCCGCCCAACGAAAACGAGAAACGCGCGGGATCGGAGAAGCGGCTTGGTGCACCGTGAATTACCTCGGCCACTAGCGATAGAGTTTGCAAGGTTCGGGGTCCGAGATTTTCGGTGAGTAGGAGCGACGCGAAGTCTCGTAACTGTCGTTCGTAGCTGACAGTGAGAACTGCTCCCAAACGTTTCAGGTCAACGTCCTTGGCGCGAACGTCATGATGACTGGGCATTATCAAATGGCGCCCTTGAAGCTGCTGAATCTCCTTCAGTGTGTCTTCGGGCCATTCACGGCTGATGGCGAGTAAAGCATCCTGGGCGGCCCCGGCTCGCCGGTCCACAAGATTTAAGATTTCGCCTTCGTTCTCCCCGACGATGCCGGTGTGCGGTTCGCAGACGAAGTCGCGCACGTTTGCCGAATGCCAATGATAGCGGCGGGCCAGCTTCGTCAGTTCGTTCATGCCCTGCTGCACAACTGCCCACTCGCCTGTTTTCGCAAGCACGAAGTTGTGAAGGTAGATCTGAAAGCCGTCCGCGATTGCGTTGTTGTCGACCTTAGCCGTTAGGCGGCTGGCCCGAACCAGGGCTGTTCCATCGAGGCTGTTGCTATCGGCGACACTCAGCAGTTCTGACGGGGTCTTGCGCGATTGCTTGCCGCGGCCTCCGCAGATGTAGAGGCCAAGTTCGTTCGCGCGGCTGTTCAAACCGCGTTTGAGTGCGCCCATCACGGACGTGGTGATTCCGGAAGAATGCCAATCCATTCCCATCACTGCCCCGAGTGCTTGAAACCAGAACGGGTCGCTCAGACGCGAAAGAAATTCTGAAGTGCCATAGCTAAAGATGATGCTCTCGGCTATGGCAGTGCCGAGCTTCTCCATGCGCTCGGCGAGCCATGGAGGCACTCTGCCTCCGTGAAGAGGGAGATCGGCTGAGCCAGAGCGCTTCATTGGCAACGTTTCAATTGTCTCAAGGTGGGCCATGCACGGGCTATTCTGTGACTGCATGGATCCGATGGCCGAATACACGGCACGACGAGAACGATACCGCCGTGAAGAGCAGATCCTGCAGAAGCGATCCGTCGCGATCGGAAACTGGCGCCTGGCTATCGGTGTAACAGAGGCTGTGCTGGCCTGGCTGGTATTTGGCGCGAAGATCGTCACTCCGTGGTCATTGTTAGTTCCCGTTCTAGCGTTTATCGCATTAGCCATGTGGCATCAGAGAATCATCCGGAGGCGTACACTAGCCGAGCGCGCGGCCGCTTACTATGAGCGCGGCCTGGCACGCCTCCGTGACGAATGGCTGGGACGGGGGATCACAGGCGAACGGCATCGGAACCCGGAGCACGTCTATGCGGAGGACTTGGATCTATTTGGCAAAGGCAGCCTCTTCGAGCTGGTTGCAAGGACGCGAACAGCGGCAGGCGAGGATACGTTGGCCAGCTGGCTGCTTCACCCTGCCGAGAGCCAAGAGGTTTTAGCGAGACAGGAATCAATCGACGAACTGCGTTCTTGTTTAAACCTGCGCGAAGACATCGCTCTTCTCGCGGGCGATGTGCCTCCAACTCTAAATGTCAAATTGCTTGGCGATTGGGGCAACGCGGCGCCTGTCAACTTTCCGGCAATTCTTGCTCCTTTGATGGTGTTGCTCGCGATCGTCCGGAATCGCTGCCGTGCTCGGCTTCTTCGCGGGCCGTGTGCCGTTGTGGGTTCCCGTTGGGATACTCGGATGCGACTACGCCCTCATCTTCACTCTTCGAGCTAAGGTGCAGCAAGTTCTCGAAAATGTGGAGGGGGGCCGCGATGTCAAGCTGCTGTCCGCCCTGGTTCACCGGCTGGAGAGGGAAAGATTCGAGTCGCGGAAGCTAAAAAAATTGCGGGCGATGCTCGAGGCGGAAGGAGAGCCGGCTTCCAGGCGCATTGCTCGCCTTGGCCGGCTGGTCGACTGGCTCGATTCGAGCGACCACGTGTTGATACGAATCATCCGGCCGCTGATTCTCTGGCAAGAGCAGTTGGCGGTGGCGTTCGAGAGATGGCGCCGCGTGTCCGGCTCGCAAGTTCGGGTGTGGGCTGCCGCCGTAGCCGAGTTCGAGGCGCTGTCGTCGTTTGCCGCTCTGCGGTTTGAGCGACCGCATTGGACGATGCCGGAACTCAGTCAAAGCCCCGAGGCGTTATTCGAAGCAACCGACCTGAGGCATCCACTGCTGGCCGAAGCTTTAGCGGTACCGAATGATCTGGCACTCGATAACGAGCAACGAATGATCGTGGTCAGCGGATCGAACATGTCGGGCAAGAGTACCCTGTTACGCGCAGTGGGCTTGAATGCCGTGCTTGCCCGGGCCGGAGCGCCTGTGGCAGCTCGGTCGTTGCGAGTCTCCGAACTCCAGGTCGGCGCTTCCATTCGGGTAAACGACTCTTTGCAAGATCACCGCTCGCGGTTTTTCGCCGAGATCAGCCGGCTGCGGCAGATTGTGGATCTAACGAAGGGTGGGAGCCCCGTTCTCTTTCTCCTTGATGAACTATTAAGCGGCACGAACTCGCATGACAGGCGGATCGGGGCGGCGGGCATTGTGCGCGAACTCTTGCGAGCAAATACGGTGGGTTTGCTCACCACACACGATCTCGCGCTCGCGAACATTCAGGAGGATGTGAATGCATCGGTAATTAATATGCACTTCGAGGATCAGATGAGTGGGAAGGAAATGGTATTCGACTACAAGCTGAAGCCTGGCGTGGTCACGCGGAGCAATGCTTTGGAACTGATGCGGGCTGTCGGGTTAGAGGTCTGATCGGCAGGTTTTATCGACAGGTCTGATACTGAACCTATGAATGGGAGCGCAGTTGTTGTTGGGAGCGGGCCGAACGGTTTAGCCGCAGCTATTGTGCTGGCGCAAGCGGGGCTACAGGTTGAGGTCCGCGAGGCAGCTGCGGTGCTGGGCGGAGGGACGCGCTCGGGCGAGTTGACGCTTCCCGGATTCGTGCACGACCTCGGCTCCGGCGTTCATCCGTGGGGCGTGAGTTCACCTTTTTTCAAAACGCTCCCTCTTGAGAAGTATGGTTTGCGATGGAAGTTTCCCCCAGCGTCGCTTGCTCATCCATTTGATGACGGCACTGCGGTTACGCTCGAGCGCAGCGTAGAAGAAACAGCCGAACAACTCGGCCCGGATGGGCCGGCTTACCGGAAACTATACGAGCCCTTAGTAGACAACTGGCAGACTTTGGTGCAAGACGTTCTGCGGCCTATTCCCTCCCCGCGCCATCCGCTAATGATGGCGAGCTTCGGACTACGGGCGATGCAGCCTTGCACGTTCTTGACAAAGACTCTTTTTCGCGGAGCGCGTGCGCGAGCCCTGGTGGCTGGTTCCGCTGCGCACTCGTCGTTAAAGCTCGAGTCGTTGGTGAGTTCTGCTTTCGGCATGATGTTGGGTGCGGCCGGACATGCGGTGGGATGGCCTGTCGCGGAGGGCGGTTCACAGCAGATTTCGAATGCCTTGGCAGGTGTTCTCGAGTCGCTCGGAGGGCGTGTCGTGACTAGCGCGCGCGTAACAACGTTGGACGAATTGGGATCGCCGGATCTCACGTTGTGCGATGTAACTCCGCGACAGTTTCTCACGCTGGCACGGCCGAAACTCCGCGGTCCCTTTCGCCAGCTGCTTGAAAAGTACAAATACGGCCCGGGAATTTTCAAAGTGGATTGGGCTTTACGCGAGCCGATTCCCTGGACAGCTAAGAATTGCCTGCGTGCCGCGACGGTGCACCTGGGGGGTTCAATCGAGGAGATTGCAGCGGCCGAGCGCGCAGCCTCGGAAGGCCGGGCGCCGGAAAAGCCGTTCGTGCTCCTTGCACAGCAGAGCCTGTTCGACCCGACGCGCGCTCCTGCCGGTCTACACACGGCGTGGACTTACTGCCATGTGCCGAACGGTTGGACCGGGTCCGCGCTTCAGCAAATCGAGAGCCAGATTGAACGATTCGCCCCCGGTTTCCGCGACTGCGTTTTAGCGAGGGCAACGCACAACCCCGCCGAGATGCAGGGCTGGGATGAAAACTTGGTCGGCGGAGACATAAGCGGCGGGCTGTTAGACGTGAAACAGTTTTTCATCCGGCCTACCTGGAGGCAATACGGCACACCGCTGAGAGGCGTTTATCTTTGCTCGTCTTCCACTCCGCCCGGAGCCAGCGTACATGGTATGTGCGGTTACTGGGCCGCGCGAACCGCACTGAGGGATTTGGCCAAGCGAAGCTAACTGCCGGTCTTCTCGCGTTCGCAAACCATCTTCATATCCGCTCCGCCCGCTTCGGTATCCACGTGACTTGTCGTAGTTAGCGTTTGCTTGTCCTCGGAGAGTTCCCAACGGTCCACAATGTCTTCTTGCATGCCCTTCGAGTTCCGCATGCTGGTTCGAACAACCAATACCGGGCCATCCCAGAAAGTCTTGCTTTCCGCATCGCGGCCATTGATAACGTTCTTAGTGATCGAACCGTCAGTAAAGTACGTGGTGTCTACGGTGGAAGTTTTCTCGCCCACGGTCTGAACCGTGTGAACATTCATTGTCGGCCCGTGATCGTCCACGATACGCACAACGATGTCGGGCACGTGGAAGCTGCCGAAGTCGCTCTTTTCTTTGCTCATCCGCCAGCGCCCGGAGAAGTCGGGTTTGGGCAGAGTGCCGGGTGTGGGCGGCGGTGCGGTCTGCCCCCAAGAAAGAATAGGCAGCAAGGCACCGGTAAGCAGAAATCGTCGCAGATAGAGCATGAAGTTCAATTCCATGATAATGAGACCGGGCGAAACGCCAGTGGGTTGTCGGATTTTGGCGGCACAGCTGTTAATTTGAAAGCATGCCGACCGTCGCCGCGCCAAAGCGCATCGCTCCTCCGAAACGCCTGCTCTACGGCCCAGGGCCTTCCATGGTAGATCCGCGCGCTTACCAGGCATTAGCTCAACCGGTAGTGGGCCTGCGTGACCCTTACTTTCTCGAGGTTATGACCGAGATCCAGAGCGGTCTTCGGGAAGCGTTCGGCACCGCAAACGAGCGAACGTTCATGCTCCCTTCCGGGGGAAGCGGCGGCATGGAAGCCGCCATCACGAATTTCGTCGAGCCCGGCTCTAAAGTTTTGATCTTTGCGGCTGGCGTTTTCGCCGATAGGATGGCGACAATGGCCGAGCGGCAGCACGCGAACGTCATTCGGGTGGAAAAGCCCTGGGGAGAAAGCTTCACGGAAAACGAGGCCACTGTAGTGATCGAACGCGAGAAGCCCAATGTAGTTGCTTTCGTTCAAGCGGAAACCTCTACCGGCGTGTTTCAGTCGGGACGGGCAATTGCACCTGCTGCGAAGGCAGCCGGCGCACTGGTCATAACGGACTGCGTCACTTCTCTCGGCGCAATGCCCGTTGAGCTGGATTCGATCGGGATCGATGTTGCGTTCAGTTGTTCGCAGAAAGGTCTCAGTTGTCCTGCTGGCTTAGCTCCTATCTCAATCTCGCCGCCTGCCTGGGAGCGATTAGAAATGCGCAGCGAAGTTCCGCCAACGTGGTACTTCGATCTACGCCTCATTTCCAAATACTTCGAACCGCCTCACACGTACCATCACACGCCCTCTCCACCGCTTTACTACGCTATGCATCAGGCTCTTGCGGCTATCGAGGAGGAAGGACTGCGCAATCGCTGGGATCGTCACCAGCGCGCAAACCGCCGGCTGGTCAAGGGTCTTACTCAACTCGGTTTCGAGCCGTTGGTCAAGAATCCCGACGACAGGATCTGGCATTTGACGACGGTGATTCCGCCCGCGGGCGTCGATGAGGCCGCGCTGCGGGAGAGACTCGTGAACGAGCACGGCATCGAGATCGCTTCCGGCCTCGGTCAACTCGCCGGAAAAATCCTGCGCATCGGCACCATGGGACCACTCGCTACCGACGAGAATGTTGATTTCCTGCTCCAGGCGATTAAGGGCAGCCTCTAAGATCAAATGTCTTCCGATTTCTCGATTCAGCTCGGCCTGTGCCATCTTCAACTGCTGAAGGGCGACATTACGACCATCAAAGTCGATGCGATCGTGAACGCCGCGAATTCATCTCTTGCCGGAGGTGGCGGGGTCGATGGGGCCATACATAGGGCCGGCGGACCGGAAATCATGCGTGAGCTGGACATCATTCGTGAGAAAGAAGGGGGTTGCCCGACAGGGAGCGCGGTCGTTACCTCCGGGGGCAAGCTCCCGGCGAAGTACGTTTTCCACGCGGTGGGGCCGCGTTATCGTGACGGCCAACACGATGAGGGCGATCTGCTTGCGTCCTGCTACACCACTTGCTTGCAGCTGGCCGCCGACCGCGATGTAAAGACCATGAGCTTTCCTTCCATCAGCACGGGCATCTACGGATATCCAGTTGACGACGCCGCGGAAATTGCAGTTCGTACTGTAGCCCAATGGCTTCAGCAAAAGAGCGGACCCCTGCACACCGTGAAACTTGTGCAATTCAGTGAACGTGACCACCAAATTTACCGGAATCACGCACAGAGCTTGCGCGGGCACTTCGCCGGCGGCGCTGGCTGAGCCCTGCGCGGGGAGCCATCACCGCAGAGGCTGCCGTTCGGCGACGATGGTGATCTCTACAGCACTTGCGAGGCGCGTGAGTTCGCGCACGATATTGCGACGGGAGCCGAAGCGCAAACGCGTTTGCTTGGGCCGGGCAATATAGATCTGAGTGATCGCGTGCTCCTGCGCGAAGGATGCAATCTCCTGTGCGATGTTACGGCCCGACAAAAGCGAGGTAGGTACGTGGAGGTTGCGGGCGAACTGCAGGTGCTTCTCGAGATTTTCGCGGTCTGCCGGCGGCAAGCTGGCCAGTTCCCCTGCTGGGCAAACCGCGACAGCTAGACATTCACCTTTGAGGTAGTCGGCTACACGCTTTCCACGACGGATAAGCGCGGCTGTCGAGGGCTCGGGCGTGAGAAAAACCAAAACGCGCTCCGCTTTTCGACCGGCTGGGTGCTCAAGGGAGGCTTGGGCGGGAGCATCGATCTCGGCAGGACTGTGGCGCGACTCCACTTCAAACGCGGTTTCGCGAAGGGCGAACTCGCGAAGGCCGGCAAGAGTGGATTCCTGAAAGAAGTTTTCCTTCGCGCGCTGGGCTTTTTCGGCGCTATAAATGACGCCGCGGTCCAAACGATTCAGGAGAGCACGAGGAGCTAAGTCCACCATCACGACTTCGGATGCCCGCTGGACGACCCAGTCAGGAACGGTTTCGCGAATGCGCACTCCCGAGATGCGGTAGACATCGTCGTATAGACTTTCTAAGTGCTGCACGTTCATAGTGGTCCAAACGTCGATGCCGTGTTCGAGAAGGTAGAGCACATCTTCCCAGCGTTTGGCGCGCTCGGAACCGGGAACATTCGAATGCGGGAATTCGTCTACCAAAGCCACTTGAGGATGGCGGCGAATGATAGCGTCGGTATCCATCTCCGGAAAAAGTTTGCCCCGGTACTCGATTTCGCGGCGCGGGATCATCTCAAGGCCGGCGACTAATGCTGTTGTGTCGGGCCGGTCATGAGGCTCGAAGTAACCAACTACTACATCGACATATTCGTTAAGTAAATCATGGGCTTCCTCGAGCATCTGATAAGTTTTCCCGACACCCGCCGCGTAACCCAGATAGATCTTCAGCTTGCCTATTGGCAGCAGATCAGTGGCGGAAGAGCTTGACATCCATGCCCTCGGCTGCCTTTATAAGACGGTCGGATACGGCGCCCGGCCCCTGTAACAGACGTGCGCTGACCGCGCTCGTTAAGCGATCGCGCCATGTTTGAACGGTGCTGTGACCGATGTAGAGCTGAGTGATTCGCTCTTTATGAGCAAAGTCGATAATGGCATCCACCTCGTCATCGGAATCCAGCAGCACTACTTCCGCTTTGACATCGCGCGCGAATTGCAGATTACGCTCCAAGGATGCTTCGGACTGCTTATCGAGCCTGCCCGTTCGCACATGAATCGCAAAAAGCGCACCGTGAAAGCGCTGATTCGCGAGACGAGCGCGTTCCATCATACGAGCAGCATCAGTTTTCGGTGTCAGGCAGACGAGAATCCTTTCTTGAGTGCCCCAGGAACTGACGATGCCCTGCCTCGCGAGATAGGCTTCCAGTTGACCGTCAACGACATCCGCTGCGAGTAAGAGAGCGATTTCGCGGAGTTGAGAGAGTTTTTTCTCTTTATCGGAAAGCGATACGCTTCCCCCAATCCCGGCACTGCCGTTCGCGTCGGAGCTTGCAGGAGCATCTACGACAACGACTTCCTCTGCTTTGCGCAAAAATGCTTCAGGAACACTGGCAATCGCCTTCTTCTCTCTTATCGCCTCGACCTGTTCCTGACGTTCTGCGACAAACTCGAGGTTGATGGTACTAATGACTGAGATTCCAGAGCTGAGTAACGCTTCGACGTCTTGCCAACGGTGAGCATTTCGCGCTTCGGGAGGGTTGTCGTGGGCCAAGCCATCGATCAGGCAAACTTCCGGGCGTCGCCTCAGAATGGCATCGACATCGACGACCGGAATGCCGGCTATCAAGCGGAGCGGCAGAATCTCCAGCTTCTGCAGGAGAACCGCGAGTTCGGGCGAGTTGCGCGGCTGAGTGGCTCCTACTATGACATCCTGCCCGCGCTCACGCCGCCGTCTTCCTTCATCCAGCATTCGATAACTCTTGCCGACACCGGACGCGTAGCCAAGGAATACTTTTAGTCGCCCGCGAGTTGCGTTCTCCTCTTCCGCCTCGAAATGACTTAGCAATTGATCCGGTGTAAGTTTTTTCTCGTGGCGCACGACTCACTTCAATGTAGGCGAGTAGCCAAACGAATGCCAGCTGCCGGGCCGAAATCGCCGGCCTTCACGGGCTCTAAACACGATCCTTAGACAATCTTTAGGGTTTCCTTAGACGCGGTCCCTAGAGTGAAGATGCGCCCGGCTATTAGCGAGGACGTAACTTGATAACGATTATGGCTGACCTACTCTTTCCACTTCTTGCGGTGCTGTTCTTTGTCGGATGCTGGGCGTTCACCAAAGCCTGTGACCGGTTGTAGAGCTAAAAGGAGAGACACAGATGGACTACATCATTGGGGGAGTTGCAACGGTGCTGCTCTTCGGCTACCTGGTTTACGCGCTGCTGAAACCGGAGAAATTCTGAAATGACCACAGTCGGTATTCTGCAGATCGTAGTTTTCTTCCTGATCATTCTAGCCTTGACTAAACCGATCGGGATCTTTCTGGCGCGTTTGTTCGAGGGTCATCGGACGTTTCTTCACCCGGTTTTGCGACCAGTAGAGATCCTCACATACAAGCTGACGGGCATAAGGGAAGAAACGCAGCAGCGCTGGACCCAGTACGCCGCTTCGCTGCTTGCTTTCAGCTTGATGAGTTTTGTTTTCGTTTATGTGCTTCAGAGATTGCAGGGACTGCTGCCCCTGAACCCGCAAGGCTTCGGCGCAGCAAATGCAACACCTGACCTGGCGTTCAACACGGCAATCAGCTTCATGACTAATACGAATTGGCAATCGTATTCGGGCGAGAGCACATTCAGCTACTTGGTCCAGATGGCTGCGCTGACGGTCCAGAACTTTGCTTCCGCCGCAGCCGGAATCGCAGTAGCCATTGCGCTGGTGCGCGGGTTCGCGCGGCAGAAGGCAAGCGATCTTGGGAATTTTTGGGTGGACATCACACGAGCTGTCGTATATGTATTGCTGCCGCTTTCGGTTCTCGTAGCGTTAGTTTTATGTTCACAAGGCGTTATCCAGAATTTTGAACCCTATACAAGCGCGACAACACTCGAAGGCGCGAAGCAGATAATCGCGCAAGGTCCGGTGGCATCGCAGGAAGCGATTAAGATGCTTGGGACAAATGGCGGCGGCTTCTTCAATGCGAATTCGGCGCACCCGTTCGAGAATCCGACTCCGCTCACTAACCTGCTACAGATCATTTTGATATTTGCGATCCCAGCGGGCCTGACGTATACCTTTGGCGAGATGGTAAAAGACCGGCGGCAAGGCTGGGCGGTGTTCAGCGCGTGTTCCGTGATGTTCCTCGTGGGAGCGTTTGCCTGTTACTGGGCGGAAAGCAAAGGGAATCCGACGATGGACAAACTGGGGATCGAAAGGGTTGCCACAGCTACCCAACCCGGAGGAAACATGGAAGGCAAGGAGGTCCGCTTCGGCGTAGCCGCTTCGACTTTGTTTGCCACCGTGACGACCGACGCAAGCTGCGGAGCAGTGAATAGCATGCACGACAGCTATACGCCATTGGGTGGTCTTGTTCCCCTGTTCAATATTCAGACTGGCGAAGTAATCTTTGGCGGCGTGGGCGCCGGACTGTACGGGATTCTGCTTTACGCGATCGTGGCAGTTTTCATTGCAGGGTTGATGGTTGGTAGGACACCGGAGTATGTGGGCAAGAAGATCGAGGGTAAAGAAGTGAAGATGGCGATGCTGGCGCTGATTGCAACGGCTTTTAGCATTCTGGTGTTGTCGGCCATTTCGTCGGTCATATCTTTCCCATCGCCTACTAAGGACGCGAAGGGGCAACCTGTTGCACATAGTTACTGGAATCCGCCTGGTCCCGCTACCGCGAATCTGAACAACTCTGGGGCACATGGCTTCTCTGAAAATCTATACGCATACACGAGCGCCACGGGAAACAACGGAAGCGCTTTTGTGGGACTGAACGCGAACACGCCATGGTACAACCTGACACTCGGGCTGGCCATGCTGATGGGCAGATTTCTGTTCCTTTTGCCCCTGCTGGCTGCGGCCGGCAATCTGGCCGCTAAGAAAAAAACTCCTTCGACGAACGGAACACTCCCCACACATGGTCCTTTGTTTGTCGGCCTGCTGGTCGGAACCGTGATTTTGGTGGGTGCTCTAACATTTTTTCCGGCATTGGCGCTGGGACCGATTGTCGAGCACTTTTTGATGGAGAGCGGTAAGTTGTTCTCCTTTGTTCTTGTCCCTTTCTGGAGCTAACGATATGGCAACGATGATTCAGACACCTACGCCGGCAAAACCACAAAAACCCACATCGCTTCTTCCTTCTAAGTTGAGCCGTTCCCGTCCACTCTTTGATCGCGAGATCGTAGGGCGTGCAACTCATGAGTCGTTCGTAAAGCTCAACCCCCGAACGCTGTTGAAGAATCCGGTGATGTTCGTCGTGGAGGTAGGGGCTGCACTAGTGACGATTTTTCTTCTGCGCGATTGGGCAGCCGGCTTGAAGAGCGTTGGTTTTGAAACACAGATCGCGCTGTGGCTCTGGTTTACAGTTCTATTTGCGAACTTCGCGGAGGCTATGGCGGAAGCCCGTGGGAAAGCGCAGGCGGATACGCTGCGGAAAACCAAAACAGATGCCATGGCTAAGCGCCTCGTGCACGGAAAGGTCGAGAGCATCGCTGCTTCAAAGCTGCGGGCTGGCGACATCATCTTAGCTGAGACCGGCGACCTGATACCAGGCGATGGAGAGGTGATCGAGGGGATCGCGACCATAGACGAATCGGTGATCACCGGAGAGAGTGCACCGGTAATCCGAGAGTCCGGGGGCGACCGGAGTGCGGTAACGGGTGGAACCAAGGTCTTATCGGACCAGATCAAGATACGGATCACATCGAATCCCGGCGAGACCTTTCTCGACAGGATGATTGCTCTCGTAGAAGGTGCGGAGCGTCAGAAAACGCCTAATGAGATAGCGCTAAACATCCTAATCGCCGGTTTGACACTTATCTTTCTGCTTGCAGTTGCCACGCTGCATCCGTTCGCTTTGTACGCGGTCACCTCCGCCGGATCGGGTTCCATACCGACGGTCGCGGTTCTCGTATCGCTGCTGGTCTGCCTAATTCCAACAACTATCGGCGGACTGCTCTCAGCCATCGGAATAGCCGGCATGGACCGCGTAATGCAGGACAACGTGCTGGCGATGAGCGGCAAAGCCGTCGAAGCCTCCGGCGACGTGAACACGTTACTGCTGGACAAAACGGGGACAGTGACGCTCGGCAATCGCCAGGCGGTGCAGTTCATCCCGTTTGCCGGTGTCAGTGAACAAGAGCTGGCGGATGCGGCGCAGCTTTCGAGTCTGGCGGATGAAACGCCCGAAGGCCGATCGGTGGTAGTGCTGGCCAAAGAAACTTATGGGTTGCGCGGGCGTGAGGTTGCGGAGCTTGCAGCGAACTTCATCCCGTTTTCCGCCTATACTCGCATGAGCGGAGTCGACATCGACCGGCGCAAACTGCGCAAAGGCGCCTCGAGCGCGGTGGCGGCATTCATAAGAGAACTGGGAGGTTCTGTTCCACCAAACTTCGACGAAGTGTCCGACAAAATTTCGCGGGAAGGCGGCACCCCACTTGCCGTAGCCGACGGCGCTCGAGCCCTTGGAGTGATTTACCTCAAAGACATCGTCAAGGGCGGCATGAAGGAGCGCATGCTTCAGCTACGCCGTATGGGCATTCGCTCCGTGATGATTACTGGCGATAATCCGCTTACCGCGGCCGCTATCGCAGATGAAGCCGGCGTAGACGATTTCCTTGCGCAAGCCACTCCCGCGGACAAACTGGCTTATATCAGGAAAGAGCAGGCGGAGGGCCGGCTAGTGGCCATGACAGGTGACGGCACCAACGATGCTCCGGCGCTGGCACAGGCCGACGTGGGCGTTGCCATGAACACCGGCACAATGGCGGCTAAAGAGGCCGGCAACATGGTGGATCTGGATAGCAATCCGACGAAGCTCATCGAGATTGTCGCGATCGGGAAGCAACTCTTGATCACTCGTGGCGCGCTGACTACGTTCTCGATCGCGAACGACGTAGCGAAGTATTTCGCAATCATCCCAGCTATGTTTATGGCAACCTATCCGGCACTGTCGCGCTTCAACATCATGCATCTACACAATCCGCAGAGTGCCGTGCTGGCGGCTGTGATATTCAATGCGCTGATTATCATTGCCCTGGTACCTTTGGCGTTGCGCGGCGTGAAATATCGTCCGCTTGGAGCAGCGGCGTTGTTGCGCCGCAATATTTTGATCTACGGTGTGGGAGGAATTGTTATTCCTTTTCCGGGGATCTGGATCATTGACCAGATGCTGAGTTGGATGAAGTTGGCATAGGGAAAAATATGATGACACAGCTGTTGCCAGCATTTCGCATGACATTGCTTCTTACGATAGTGACCGGATTGATCTATCCTGGCATCGTTACAGGAGTGTGCCAGATGCTGTTTAGGGATCAAGCACACGGAAGCCTGATTCGAAAAGATGGGCAGGTGATCGGATCTGCCCTTATTGGGCAGAACTTCACCAAACCAGGATATTTTCACGGACGCCCATCGGCCGCAGGTACCGACGGGTACGATCCTACTGCGTCCGGCGGATCTAATTTCGGGCCTACTAGCCAAAAGCTGTACGACCGGATGAAAGCATCTGCGGATGCGTTTCGCAGAGAGAATCCAGAGTTTCACAGCGCTATTCCTGCGGACGCCATAACTGCTTCGGGAAGCGGACTCGATCCGGATATCAGCCTCGCCAACGCAAACGCGCAAATCCGTCGCGTGTCGCAAGCCCGAGGTGTTGCTCCATCGGCAATCCAGCAGCTTGTTAGCGCCGGTACACAAGATCGCGACCTAGGTCTTTGGGGTGAACCACGGCTAAACGTGCTGAAGCTCAATTTGGCTTTGGACCAGCGGTTTTCGAGACAAAACTAGTCGTCGCGTCATTTATTCGAACTACAAAATTATTCCCCTGACAAGTCTCAACTCTTATCGAATGCGGTCGCGTTTCAGGCCATCAAGGAAGCGGTCAGAGACTCTGTGATGTTGGCCCCAATATAACCTCGTACCCTACTCTGCTCATAAGTGCCGGACCGAGCGCTGTTCGGCTGTTGGCAAGAGGCGGTTCGCAGTTCCAGCAATGATGATGATCGACCGGGGAGGAAGGACCTCCCAAAAGTCTTCGGTCGAAACAGGATAAGGAGTGATCTTGATCTGTAATTTTTGTCGAGTACGGAAACGTCGTCAAAAAATATCGAGAGGTGACATCTCAAGCACAACTGGGTTGATGGTCGATTCGGGATGCCTGCCCGCATTAGCTTGCTCAGGGCTTACGATGTTAGCAGCAAACGCTTTCAGCCTGAACCAAGCCGCCCTGGTTACGAGAATGCGCCTGATCCAAGCTGTTGCGCTTGCCCCCTTCCTTTGCTTGGTCCTCGCCGTCCTCGGGTTGACACTGAAGCCCGGCGGGAAAGCACTTACTATCAATGCTGCCCTAGAAAAAACAAGGTCCAGGAAATATGGAGAGGCTGTAATATCGTTCTTCATGAGAGACGATAACAGCCACGATTGTGCTTTTTCGGACATCAAGAAGGCATAAGGAGACTTTAGCCGGATCCGGGGTCTAGCGGCTCAGGTCTACTCTTGGCAATTTGGACAGGAGAATCCGTTCTGGTGAGACGACCGCGAAGCGTGCAAGTTCGGGCATTCGCGAGCTCCATTGGAGCACTGGCCGCTGTCTGTTCATTGCCTTTATCGACTACCGGATCGTGCACGTCAACAGCGCCACTGCCGCGTTCACATTTTTGCTGCTTGTTTTAGCGCTGGCCACTCGCGTGGGGCTCCGGGAGTCCATCATCGCTTCCGTGGCCAGCATGCTGGCTTACAACTACTTTTTTCTTCCTCCGATCGGCACTCTGACGGTTTCCGATCCGCAGAACTGGGTGGCGCTGTTTGCTTTTCTTGCGACGGCGATTACCACCAGTCAGCTCTCGTCAAGCGCGCGCAGAAAAGCCGACGAAGCCGGCGCCCGTGAGCAGGAGGTTCGCCGGATGTACGATTTTAGCCGCGCCTTGATGCTCGGTGACGCGGATCGTCCGCTGAACTATCGCGTCACTCGGCAGCTCTCGCAATCATTTGGCCTGAACACTGTATCTTTCTATGAAGCCGCCACCGATACAGTAAGCGAGATATCCGACGATCGTAGAAACGTTCCCGAGGCGCTGTTACGACGTGTAAGCGCATCCGGCGAGACATGGAGCGATTCAGAGCAAAGCATTTTGATTGTTCCGGTTCGTCTCGGAAGAAACAGCCTCGGAAGCATCGGAATAGCGAAACCCGAACACCTATCTAAGGTGGCGCTCGAAGCGGTCGCACAGCTTGTGGCTATTGCAATGGAACGCGCGCGGGCCCAGCAGCGAGCTACCTTGCTCGAAGCGACCCGGCAGAACGAGCAACTCAAATCGACTCTCCTCGATGCACTTGCGCATGAGTTCAAAACTCCTCTCACATCGGTAAAGGTCGCGGCCACGACTTTACTTTCACGGGATGTAGAGAAGGTGCTTTATGCAGAGCTGTTGACAATCATCGATGAAGAGGCGGACCGTATGACACAGCTGGTCAATGATTCGATCGAGCTAGCACGCATCGGAACCGGGCCGGTTGCGTTGCATCGGGGTTCTTTTTCGGTCGAGACATTAATTTCTTCTACGATAGAGGAACTCCGCCCCTTATTCGACAGTCGCGATTTAAACACCGAAGTGGAACCGTCTCTGCCGATGGTCGATATTGACGGAAAGCTGACCCGGCTGGCTCTGCGTCAAATTCTCAACAACGCAATCAAGTACTCGGCTCCGGGCAGTCCTGTGGAGGTGAAGGCGAAAAGATCGGAGGATCGATTCGTGTTGTTGAGTGTCCGAAACGAAGGCAAGGAAATCTCGAAATCGGAACAGGCGCTGTTGTTCGACAAATTTTACCGAGGGCAGGAAGCGAGAACGCGCGTTCCTGGTACCGGACTTGGTCTGAATATCACTCGAGAAATAATTCAGGCTCAGGGCGGTCGCATATGGGTGACTAGCGAACCGGGAGCAGGTGTTCAATTTATGTTCACGCTTCCTATTGAGCAGCGAGCGCAAAACGGATTCTCCTCATGACGGGAAACATACTGATCGTCGACGACGAACCGCAAATTCGGCGCGTGATGAAGGTAGCGCTGACAGCGGAAGGTTATGTAGTTGCGGATTCGCGATCGGCAGAGGAAGCGTTTGACAAATTGCGCCAGGAGCGATTCGACTTGATCCTGCTGGACGTGAATCTGCGAGGGATGAACGGCCTCGAAGCATGTTACGAGATTCGACGGACTTCCGAAGTTGCCATCATCATGCTAACCGTTCGAAATGCCGAAGCAGATAAGGTAGCCGCTCTGGATGCCGGCGCGGACGATTATGTGACTAAGCCCTTCAGCATGCCTGAGCTTCTGGCACGTGTTCGCGCGCATTTGCGGCGCGTTCCGCTCTCTGTCACTTCGGGGCCGCCGACTATAGCATTCGGCAATATCGAGCTAAACCAGAGTGCCCGCCGTGTCACCGTCCGTGGTGTCGATGTTCGTTTCACGCCGAAAGAATTCGACATGCTTGTGTACCTTGCCACACATCCCGACGTGCCGATTCCGCATAGCAGGATTTTGCAGGCGATCTGGGGACCGGATTACGGCAACGAAGTCGAATATTTGCACGTTTTCGCAAACCAGATCCGGAAAAAGATCGAGCCTGATCCGGCTAATCCGAAGCATCTGATTACTGAAACTCGCGTAGGCTATCGTTTTTCGCTAGGCAGCAAAGAGAGTAAGTAGCGGCAAACCTTCTAATCGTCCCAGATCACCCTTAATCCCTCGCCGGCATAGAACGGAAAGCGGTGGTCGCTGGATACAACAGGACAGCCTCAAGTAATACCTGCCGGATTATCATGTGGTCAAAAGCTTCCTGGTGATAGGGCGGCAGCTGATAAATCTTTTCCGTGTGGTCGAGAGTGACCGCCGTACAATAGGCTGAATGGCAGGATTGACCTGGGATCACACCGAAGACATCGCGCTCAGCCTCTATGAAGCTCACCCGGACACGGATCCGACCCATATCCGTTTTACGGATTTGCACAAATGGATTACGGAACTGCCGAATTTCAAGGACGATCCAGCGGCTTCGACCGAAGGCAAACTGGAAGCGATTCAAATGGCGTGGCTGGAAGAGTTTCAGGACAATCAATAGGGTCCGTCTCAGGCCGCAATGTTATAATTTTGGATAGTTCGGCCTATTCACAGGAGCTTCGAGCTTCACGCTGTCCTCCAGGCGGAGAACGCCAACCAATTTCAGTCAGGTTAGATTATGCCCAAGTTGAAAACACATAGGGGCGCGGCTAAACGCTTCAAGAAGACCGGTACAGGCAAGATTGCCCGTCGGCATGCCTTTGCACGGCACATCTTGACGTCCAAGGCGCGTTCACGAAAGCGTAAGCTCGGTCAAAGCGTTATCGCGGATGAGACCGATCAGCACAAGCTGCATGTGATGCTTCCTTATTAGGAAGGCACTGCTTAATTAGAGTAGAGGCAGAGCGCCGCACGTGCCTGCTCTCTCTCGAATCGCACCATTTAGTGCGGCAAATCAGATAAGGAGAAAACGTGCCAAGAGTAAAAAGAGGTACCCATCGGCGGGACTACCGCCATAAGACACTTCGCCGCGCCAAAGGCTTCTTTCTTACCAAGTCGAAGCTGAACCGTGCCGCGCAGGAAGCCGTGGAAAAGGCGCTTAGCTACGGATACGTAGGGCGCAGGCTCAAAAAGCGGAACTATCGCTCGCTTTGGATCGTACGTATCAATGCGGCTTGCCGCGGAGCCGAGATTTCTTACAGCAAGTTCATCAACGGGTTGAAGCGCGCCGGAATCACTTTAAATCGTAAGGTGCTCGCCGACATCGCTGTGAATGACGTCACGGGGTTTGCGACCCTTGTCGAACGCGCTAAGGCAGGACACCGGGCTCAGGTCCAATAGCAGGGTTGACCCTTATGGAAGCAACGCAGGAAGGCATCGACACCCTCGCAGATCTCGAAGAGCGGATTACCCGAGCTGTCCAGGCCATCGGGAATTTACGAACCGATAACAGTCGGCTCCAAGAGCAGCTTAAGGCTGCCGAGGAGCAACTAACTGCCTCCAGAGCCGAAATTGAGGAAACTCACGCTTTATCCACGGAGTTTCAGAAGGAAAATGGCATTCTCGAAGGAAAGATCGCCCAGCTTACGCAGGAACTGGATGCGATGAAGGGTGAGCGCAAGCAGGTCAAGACGCGCATCGAGAAGCTGCTAAACCAACTGGATCTGCTTAGCGCAACCTGACGAGAACCTCGAATGGATGCACCGGACACACCCAAGAAATCCGTCCGGATTACTATTTTTAATCAGAGCTATATCGTTTCCACTGCCGGTGATCAGCAGGAAACCGAGGAACTCGCGCATGAAGTAGACGAGCTGATGTCCTCCATTGCACGTCGCGCTGGAAATCTCGATTCCACCCGAACAGCGGTGCTTGCCTGTCTGCATTTAGCAGATCGGCTAAGAACCGCGGAGCGGGAATTAGGAACTCTGAGGGAATCTGTGATTCATAAAAGCCGCGATTTCGCGATGTTGTTGGATCAGGCTTTTGCAGGAATTTCCGACAAGGGTTGAAGTCGATAGCCGCGATTACGATTGCAGCACATAAGCCCGGATAAGCCTGTTCCTCTTCTGATACGAGATGCTCGACGGCGTCCCGCACGAAGACGCTACGACAGCTTTAGAGCAGCCGGAATTACGCACGCCCAAATGGCTAAGGACGGAAGAATGCCTAACAGCACAGGTTTCAGGAAGAGGGTGGAATCTTGCAACATACAACTCAATCGTGCCCTCTGGTCGAGCAGACTCTCAGAGAAATCTGCTCCTAAATAAGATCACCGGCATGCTGACTCACTTCGAACCGGAAGCGTTTGTGGCTACCAGTTCCAGACTTTGTAAGTCGGGCGGCTTGCCCATGACAATCAAGTAATCGCCCGAAGAGATCCGAGTCCCGGCCGGTGGATTAAATGTCATAGCCCCGTCAGGCTTACGGAGAGCAAGTACGGCCAACCCTGAAGGGAACCTGTTCACAAGTTCGCCTACCGTTCTCGTTGCGAACTCAGATTCAGGCGCGACACGGATCTGCTCCATCGCGATATCGGGACCTTCGCTCCCCATCGCGAAATTGAGGAACTGCACAACGTGCGGTCGAATTAGGGCCTGCGCAAGCCGCCGTCCAGCCATAGTGTACGGAGAGAACACCGTGTCGGCTCCGGCGCGCTGCAACTTCTTTTCCGCATCTTCTTCAGATGCTCGGGTCACAACTGTCAAGCGAGGGTTCAGCGCTTTAGCCGAGAGAATAACGTAGAGATTTTCGGCATCCGTCGGCAATGCTGCAATGAAACCGGCGGCACGTTGAATGCCCGCTTCACGCAGGCAATCGTCGCGCGTTGCATCCGCAACAACCGCCAGCATACCGGCTTTCACGGCGGCTTCGACGCGCTGGGGATTGCGATCGATGATCACGAATGGAACACTCGTGCGCAGTAACTCGTTCGACGCGCTCCGCCCGACCCGACCAAAACCACAGACGATGAAATGATTGTTCAACTTCATGAGTAACTTCGTTTTCCGGCGTTTTGCATAACTTGAATCGAGTTCGAGCTCGAAGATCGTCTGGGTCATGGCACCGACCGCCAGAAACATGGCGCTTACCCCGAAAAAGATCAGAAATGAGTTGAAGATGCGACCCGCACGGTCGAGCGTATGGACTTCCGTATAGCCCACCGTCGTGATCGTGATGAGCGTCATGTAGAAGGCATCGAAGACAGTGTAGCCTTCGATGATTCGAAACCCGGCAGTACCGATGCAGAGAATGATTGCAATTATCCCCGCAATCAGAGCTATGCGAATGGCCAGCCGGCGATTCATAAAGAATCCAGTCAGTACAGTCAGTATAGGCATGGAGAGTGAAGTTAAGAGTGCGTGTTAGCCTGAGCAGTTGCCGCGACGCAAGCTCTTCTTCTGACCCTGACCTGGCTTTTGGCGGCGCTCGCGGTTTTACCTGCAATCTTCCATTGGCAAGCTGCACCGCCCGCAACGGGACGTTGGGCGCACCTCCAGCTCGACTTGGCCTATTTGATTGCGCTTCTGATTAGCGCATGGATGTACCGGATCGAGAGACGCCGGCTCACGGCCCCTCAGGCATTTTCGCTAGTGTTTCTGATCTTTGCCTTGACGAGTGTAACGAACAATGTGCATCGATATTACATAGATCGCGGGTCGAACTTTTCGACCACGCCTAATCTGAACTGGCAAATAGAGTTACAGAACAGCGTCATCAATCTTTTGCCCACAGTTTCGCCGCACTCTTATCGCTTTCTGCCGAACTCCCTTGTGCGCTGGATGCAGGTCTCTGGCGTTAGTTTCGAAACGGCACGGGATATATACAGACTGCTCATCGGTATCCTGCTTTTTTATGCGCTTTACCGGTATGCTCGCCTGTTCACAGACTACTTAGGTAGTGTGATAACGCTGCTGCTAGTGGCGATCGTATACCCGGTCAGTTTTGAATACTACTCAGGACAGTTGACCGATCCCCTCTCGCATTTGTCGTTCGTACTGGCATTTATTTTTCTGGAAACCGGAGAATTCGCGTTCCTTTTGACAACCCTGATCATCGGTTCGCTTGCCAAGGAGACTGTCCTCGCGATGGCGGGCTATTATGTGTTGTTCTGCCGCGGAGATCGCCGCTATCTAGCTAAGGCGGCAGTGCTAGGCCTCAGCGTCATCGAGGCGTTTGTAGGTGTGCGTGTTTTCGTGTTGAGAAAAGCGTCGCAATACAACTATGAGCAGGTGAGCGGTGTGTCGCTGGCCCACCTGACCGGCAACTGGCAGAACGGGCGGTGGCTGCCCATTCTGCTTTTGACCGTCGGTGTAATGATTCCATTCCTGGTGCTCGCCTGGAGGGAGACTCCCGTTGCGTTAAGACGTCAGGTGCTCTATTTGTTTCCTGTGCTGTTCATTTCCAGCCTTTTTTTCAGTTGGCTGGTGGAAGCACGCAACTACATGCCTATCATCTTCATTCTTGCCGTTGTTGCCGGCAACTACTTCAGCCGCGTTTTGGGTCATCCGCAAACTCTAAAAGATTCTCTCCTGCCTTTGAAGGCTTCCGAAGGTGCCGATGTTCGCAACTGAGAATGAGAAGAGATACTGATTTTCATTCCTACTGCCTGGCGTGTTTGGACTGCCAAGGTTGAATTGGCGAACCTCAAGGCTAAAACCGCAGCAGTTTGTGTTGTAAGAGGTCTGGACGAAATCGTACAAACGCCGATTTATCAGGCGATCATAGTCGACCAGTCCGGCAATGTTGAAGCCGCGTCGATTTGTGTTTCCATAGCCGCCTCCGATCGTGATCTGGTTGGCCTGGGGCAAAAGCACAGGCACTGTGGTGATCGCGTTATCGGATATCGAAGCGAAGTATTTCGAGTGGCGCACCGATACTCCGTAGGTTTGATCTACGATTTTGGTCCGCAGCGGATCATAATCGGCTCGCCAGTTGAAGGAAAGAAAAGAGTAGGGGCTTACGGTTAAATAGGAAACAACAGGTGAGTAGTTGCGCGGCCCGTCCAGGAATGCGAAGGGCGTCAACTCGTCTGTTGCCAAAACAACGTTGCGGGCTCCTATCCCCGGAACCCCGGACACAACTGCTCCTCCGAATGTAGGATCGAAGTAGCGGGCCTGCGCAAGACGCCAAGTCAGGACTTCACTCACGTTTCCGTTCTTGTCTTTCCTGTAAAGTCTGTTGGTCAGCGAAATAGTCAGCTGATTGGTGTTGGAAAGAATATCGGTTTCATCGAAGTGAATGATTCTTTGAAACTGGTTGATCCCGGTTACATACTCATATTTCGCATCCGTTTCGACGACGTGTTTCAGCTTGGGTCCGAGATGCATCCAAGCAGGCGGAACAAACACCCTCTCGACCGTGGGCAGCCGCAAATCTAAGGTGAAATCGGCGTCTTTCCGAAACAGGTTTCCGCCAGCTAGCGCGACAGTGGTTGTGGGAATCGGAGGACAGAAAAGATATCCGCCGCAGGAGGACGTGGGCGTGTAAACAGTGCTGTTCTTGCTGTAAGACTCGCTGTAGTCCGTTGCGCCAAGAGTGATGCTCGGCGTAAGAGAGAAGTTTGCAAAGCGGAAAGCTGTCGATACCCGGGGTTCGACATCGAAACGGCCAGTAGCGCCTGTCTGGGCGAGTTGAGCCGGGCTCCCGCCCGTCTCGGTGCCGGTCGGCTCACTGCGTGTAAGAATTCCCGCGCTCGAATCGAACGAAAACCATACCGGTAGCGCACCATGGACGACCTGCTGGTCACGCCCCGAAAATTCGAGAAACGGCAGCTTTTGGATAACGACTTGATTTGGCGTCTGACCCAGAAACGTAGCACTTTCAAACAGCTGATCTCGCTCCCCGGCAATGTTCAACGTGTACCGGTCACCTTTAAAATGCCGCTGGAGATAGCCGAATGAATACACGTCGCTCTGAACGGCAGTGGCAAAGGTGTAAGAGAAAGTCTGCCGGAACAAGTAAGAGCTTAAGTAGTTTAAATCGATTCTACCCGTAAAACCGAGGATTTCGGTACGAGCGTTCAGTTCAAATTGCGTTCCGCCCTCTTTTAGTGGCGGTCTGGTGCCAGGCACGCCTTGATCGAATACAGAATAGAGGTTGAAGTTGAAATCCGTGACATCGTTTGGCTTTCCACGGAAGTTATAGAGAAGCGCGGGGCCTCGCAATGTGAAGTATTGCCCGACCGCTGTCATGTCGTAGGTCCGGTTAATCGCCCAGTAGTAACCGAGCCCATAAACGTAGCCGAACAGAGTGGTATGGCCGAAGTTTGGGGTAAGGAAGCCGCTCTGCCTGGGATTCTTTCCAAGCGGCCGCCGGAAAAATGGCAAATACAGGATTGGAATGCGCTCGACGCGGAACACAGCACTCCGTGCAATCGCCCGGTCGCCCGGAACTATGTCGAAAGTGGGCGCTTGGAAAGTCCACCACGGCTTGGGCATCTTGCAGTCGGTAACGAAGCCGTGGTGGAGAATGTAACGATTCTTGATGCGATCGACCCAGGCCGCCTGGAAGTAAAAAGGATTGGTCGTGCTCAGCGCAGCGGGGTTCGTCATCATTTTTGCAGGCGTGGTTCCCGTGACACCGTAGAACTTGCCCTCGTCGGTTTCCAGATTGAACTCGGCTTTTTCGGAGTTGATGATGTCACCGGTCTTATAATGATCGAGCCGCACATGCCCCCGAGCATAAGCCCAGTGGGTATCGGAGTTGTAGTCGATTTGATCGGCCGAAATGGACATCTCCGTCGTCTGCACCTTCGATGACCCTTTGAGATAGCGCCATTGGTTATTGGATTCCTGGTTTATGCCGCTGAACCATATTTCGTCGGCGGGAGGCAGATCGGCTTTGGCGGGGCGCGACAATATCTGGGCTGAGACATGAGAGTTTAGCGTCAGCAGCGCTGCCGCAATCGTAAACAAAACCCTGTTTGACGTTTTTCCTGTACAAACGCCACGATTTCTGTTAGATAGAAAACTTGGGGGGGTTAGGGCTCCGAAGAGCTTCGGGGCGGAAGATGAGCTCAACCGAAAACCGTAACATGCTCCAGCGTTCCGGGGCAAGCCTTTTGGGACTTTAGGGAAGAGAGTAGGAAAGATCGCCACATGACGTGCCAACATTGTCAGACTTGGATTTTAGACGGCGACCACAGGTGCCAGCGTTGCGGCAGACGCGTGCGTTCTACGCCTTCTCGTATTTCTCCGGCAACTTACCCGATTGCGGCTGCCGCCACAGCTCGTGCTTACGCTTTCGACCCGGACAGTCAGGCTGAGGCTGCCGTTCCTGTCGGCGATGCTTCCGTTTCAGCCCACGCCGGTCAACAATCGCTGTTTGCGACTCCGTCCAACGATGCGCGCGTCATTTCGCTCTCTTCCTTCATGTCACCTGCTGACCGCGATGCAATCCTCGTTCGGGCAGCCGAACGGCCGGCCCCTTTGAAAACTGCTCGTGTCGAGTCCAAACGGGCTCGAGCGAAGCGGAGCGGTTTACCGGACCAGCACTCGCTGGAATTCCAGAGCTTGGCCGAAAACCTTACCCAGCCGCGCACGCAAATTTGCGATGCGCCTGTTGCAAGCCCCGCAATTAGAGTGGAGGCCGCGCTCATCGACACGCTGTTTATTGCAGCCGGGTGTGGCATCGGAGCCGCCCTGTTCCTGTACGTTGGCGGCAATCTCAAAGTCGATAAGCACATGCTTCTTTTTGCTATTGCTGCGCTGCTGACTGTGCCGTTGCTTTACAAACTGCTTTGGGCCTTTGCCGGACAGGATACGATCGGCACTCAGTGGGCGGGACTGGAGCTTGTAGACTTCGACGGGAGGCGGCCGTCTAGGGGAAGGCGCTTCCAGCGGGTTCTTGGGAGCATCTTGAGCCTGTTAGCAGCCGGAATCGGAATGATTTGGGCCTTGGTCGATGAGGATAAACTCACCTGGCACGACCATATATCAGAGACTTTTCCAACTTTTTCTCCGAAAGAATAGGTGCCCGCCCTCAAAGGGTGGCTGTGTTGCCGGCCGGAACTAAAATCGCTGTCATAGATCCTTTTGACTGGGGCATCCGCGGATCCGCCCCATAAGCCTGGATCTGATTCTTTCCGAACTCGGCTTCCGGAAGCTGGCAAGTAATTACGATTGTCCGGCCTGCTGTGTCCACCTCCACCGCATGCTGGAAGGCCACTTCGAGTGACAGAAAGAAAAGTTTCTGCAGCATTTCGATGACATACTCGTAAGTGTGCTCGTCATCGTCCAGGAGCACTACGTGAAACAGACGTCCGTGCTCCTGTTCTATATTCTCCTGAAGAGATGGGGTGAGCCCAGGAGCAGCTACAGCGCTCTGCATGGTTGCAGGGTTTATTCTAGCGGACTGCCAAATTGCCGGAAAACTGGTAAACTTGAAAACGTCCTACGTAATGTGGGGGCGCAACGGATTCGACGGGATTGAATCGTTGTGTGAAGGCGTGTCGGGTTCCGAGCTCCCGTAAAACGATCGGAAAACAACAACTGCCAATAATCAGCAGTTTGCATACGCTGCTTAATTAAAACCTAAGTAGCGCGCTCCGGCTGGCGAGCCTGCGCATCAGCTAGTGAGTGTCATTCTGCAGGATAGGTGCCAGCGTTTCGGTCCGGAGCGTTGGCCCGAGATCAATCGGACTAGGCGGCTCTCGCTCTTGCCGGTTTTTTAGTGAGCCGCTGAAACTTTAAGAATCGGATACACACGTAGGCTTTGCATGGCGGGCTTTTTCGGACGCGGGTTCAACTCCCGCCGCCTCCACCAATAATCTCGTTGCCGATGAGGCTACCCTCGCTGCTGGCCAATAACTCATCGATCAACTCTTTCCTGATTGCCATTCGGTTCTCCTATCTTCGTCCTCTCGAGAACCGCGTTTACACAATCCTTCTGACACCCTTGTTTCGTGTTGAGCAGCACGGGCGAACACCTGTCCACGTAAACCATCCCTTGCTCGTGCGCCATGCGCATCATTACCTCTTGCAGCTTTGTCCATCCAGGGTACGTCCACCTCCAGGTTTCGCCGGATAACGCAAAGTACGTCTCCTTTACAGCCAAATTCATATCGCAGACCTGTAACACGCCAATCATTATCGATGATCACCGAAGTTTCCTCCTAATACAAAGTCCGCAGGCTGGCTACTCGCCTTTGTTATTGGCAGGTCTCGTTGATAGTTGTAAAGACGAAATTCGCTGCGGCTACCCACGACGACATCGCGACTTGGCGAGTCTTATTCAACTCATGGATTTGTGAAAAGACCGGGGCTGCGCCCAGTACTCGCAATTGTCTTCGTTTGCCCAGAGCACTAACCTTCCGCTCTCAGTTTCCATATGAGCCGATAATCCCGGGATTCAGAACGAACTATTCCAGTATGCGTGCTGGCCCTTATAGTTATCGTCAGGCAAGTTCTTCAGAATTACGCGCTTCACTTCGAGCGGATCGATCTGGCCTTGCGTTTTGTAGAGGAGTTCGCCGTGCATCCCAATGAGAGCTGTGAAGGGTACGCCGCCGTTCCAACCTGTGCCGAAAGCGGGCACTGCGTTCGCCGGGTCGTCGCTGTTGAGCAGTACGTTCCTGTTGATGGCGTGCTGCTGCTTTAAGAATCTTAGGACCATGTCCTTCTCGTCCGGTGCATTGATGCTTACGTTGACGATTTCGAGCTGTCGTTTGCGATACATCCGGACCATCTTTTGCAAATCTGGAAATTCGGCGGTGCAAGGCGCGCACCAGGTGGCCCAGAAATTTACCAACAGAAGCTTGTCTGTACCGTTGTTCTCACGCATCTTCTTGAGCTGCTCAACGGAAACTAAATCGACCGCAACCGGTTCCTGTTCTTCTTGCGTGATTTCCGCGTTCGCACCCGTTTCCTTATACGCCCATTTGGTCGAACAGCCCACCGCCGGTGCGTCCTGTATAGGCACCGGTTTGCCCGCAAGCAGAGCATCTATCGCAGCCCGAGCCTCGTGTTTCGTTGCAAGCTCCTCTCGCGGGTTGCTGTCTATGCGACCTTCGTAACGAAGCTTGCGGTCCGCGTCGAACACAAAAGCGTGCGGAGTAGCTGTCGGTCCGTACTTGAGAGCAACGGACTGTGTCGCCCCATCGAAGAGATAGGGAAAGTTGAAACGACGATACTGAGCGCGCAACTTCATCTCAGGGAGGGAATCGCCTAAGTCGGTGTAACCCATCTCGCTGAGATGGACTGCTTTGGGATCATTCGGCATGACAGCCACAACAGCAACGCCACGATCTTTATAATCGGCGGTGAGTTGCTTTATCCGCTTCTCGTACATCTGTGCGACGGGGCAATGGTCGCACGTGAAAATAATCGCAAGAACCTTACTCGACGCGTAATCCTCAAGGCTGTGCATCTTGCCATCGATACCGGGCAAGTTAAAATCGGGTGCCTGCGAGCCGACTTTAAGATTAGGAGGAACATCGGATGCAGGGGGAAGCTTATCGTCTTGTGTGTATGCTGCAACATTCGTGAGAAGCACTAGACCCACCAGTAAGCAGCTTCTATTAATTCGCATGTAGTTTTTTTCTCTGAGTTCTGCGACCGGATCGGATAGATTGTACCGACTTAATCGCGCGGTTTTCGAGTCGGGAACACTGTACCGAGGAGAAAACCTAAACTGAGCGCCATAAGAAGTTTTGGCGGACTGAACTTTCGCGAAGCCGCGTCAAATCCGCCTGCCCGGAAGACTGACCTTTCCCGGTTTATTGCTGGCCGGCGGGGAGCCGATATGAGCCCCGGAACCGCTTGGGTGCTTTCGACAGGCCTGGAACGCAAACCCGATTCCAGCGTCGATGAAGCAGGCGGAGGAACACTGGCAGGAACAGATTTCCGATCTTTCTGCTCTTCCTGCTTCGCTGTCTTGGCCGGTACGTCCCCTTGCGACTCGGCGTACACGTGAGTGAACTCAGCTCCGAAAAAGAAAATCTGCGCTGAATAATAAATCCAGACGATCACCGCTACCAGAGACCCCGCCGCACCGTATGTGGAACCGACGCTCGCCTTTCCGAGATAGAGTCCGAGCAACAATTTACCTACAGAAAAAAGCAGCGCCGTTACCGTCCCTCCCAGCAGTGCATCTCGCCACGAGATCTTTGCAGCGGGTACATATCTGAACATCAGTGAAAAAAGAACAGTAACTACCAAGAACGAGACAGCAAAGTTGATAGCGTGTAGAAAGAAATTCGGAAGCGGGAAGATCTGTCCGAAAGCATGTCCAACAAAAGCGAGAGCAGTGCTTACCATCAGCGAGACCAGGAGGAGGAAGCCGATCGACAAGACCATCCCAAACGAAAAGATTCGTTGTTTGATGATCGACATCACTCCCCCGCCCTCCTTCGGCTTTACATCCCACATCAAATTGAGTGCATCCTGCAGCTCGGTAAAAACGCCGGAAGCTCCGAACAGTAACGTTGCGAACGCCACGACGCTCGCGAACACGCCCGTAGAGGGCTTCTGGGCATTCTTTAAAAGACCTTGAACGGTTTCGGCCCCGCGGTTTCCAATAAGCTGCCGTGCTTCGTCGACAAGCGCGCCCTGAGCGCTGGTTTCACCGAAAACAATCGCAATTACTGCAGTAGCCAATATCAACAGCGGCGCAAACGATAAGAGGCTGTAAAAGGCGACCGAGGCACCCAGCCGGGGAGCCTGGTGGCCGCTCCACTGGTTGTAAGTTTCTTTAAGGAGGCGGATCGCCTGTTTTGCTGCCATTTGTCTTAGTAGATCAGTCCGCGAGGGCGGTAGCCATCAGTATATGTACGCTGCCGTGCGGGCCGCAACGGCTCCTTCTATCTAGCTAGCCTTTGGATACCAAGGAATACTCGAAACAGAAATGCTGTGCTTCCTCCATCGAAAGCTTAGTTTTCAGAACAGCGGCGCCCTGCGTGTGCAGGAAGCAGTAATGCCACCGTTTTTACACCAATCCGGAAATGATTGTAACAATTCGGCGCTGCTGATTGTCGGCCCGGAAACATTGATCAGCAGCCACAAACCGGCTGCGGCGTCTGTGAATGCACGGGCAGCCGGTGAAACCGGACGGGATAGCCGCCACTTTCGAGGGCCCAATACAAACCTGAGACTGAGGCAATGAACATACACGTTAAGAAAAGCAGGTCGGAGCAAGAAAGACCGCGCCGTTCTCTCGCACGCCCCGCAGGCTGATCAGGGCTAGGAAAAGCAGCACAATTAAGCAGAGCATTAACGTTCGAGGGTGCAGCGAAGGAAACGTAAAGGTTAGAGCGCGATACCAGCGAGATGCCGACTGGGGCGCTAAGCGTATAGTCGATCAATAAGGCAGCGGCCACTCACAGACCGGCAAACATTCCTAGGTTTTGGTGCGCAACAGAGCGCATCCAATCCGAAGACCGGCGCGCCCCTTCGCGACACCGATCTGTTCGACTTTCTCATCGAAAGATGCGAGCGAACGGCCTATCACCAAGTCCAGCAGTGGCATTCGCGTCGCTCCCGAGTCCACCTCAGCTGCAAACAATCCGAAGAAGAATATCTTACAACTGTTTTTCACAGCACGGGAAAACCACTGAGCTGACAAAACGCGAGTTTAGCCATCTTGTACTTCCGCCCGTATAAACATCTGCTTTGCAAACGGCTTCCAGGGCGATCGTAGATACAAGTCAATCAGCCACGCAGGCGTCGTGCCTTTGGAGGCTTTGATCGAAAAAGGGAGGAATCCGGGTATGCTTTGGATCACGCGAAAGCCATTTGCGGAAAGGAAATCACACATGCTGACATCGGAGTAGACCGACACGTGAGTGTAATCATCGAAGTACTCGCGATAGGCCAGGCGGTAGTTTGGCTGGAGAATATTGAGTGATCCATGCGGCCGCAGCTTGCGCTTCAGTTGAAACAGAGTCCTTTCGAAATCCGTTTGCGTTAAATGCTCAAACAGATTACTTGCAAAGGCGAAGTCAACGGATCGGTCGGCCAGAAAATCCAGATCCGTCACGCTGCCGACGTGCCCCTCCACATCTGGCTTCAAAAACTCGAGCAAACCCGCCCATTGGTCGATTGCAGTTTTGGTACCGCAACGAATATTGTTTATGAAATGCCCGTAACCGGCACCCAACTCGAGCACGTGGTCACCTGGCGCAACAAGCTTATTGAAATAGGAAGAACAGAGCGTCCGCCAGACCACCTCTCTGCGTTGGTCAAAGGTGAACCGTGTTTCGTGGTAGGAAGAACGGTCTAAGACAGTACCTTTGTTCAAAACAGATTCACCTCCGAGCTTTCAAAATTGCAAACCAAAAAGATTGTTTCTACCTTACGAGCCGATCGAAAGCCCGTTTGCTTATTGTAAATGCTTGATCTGTGCTCCTGGTGGAGGATTCAAAACAAATTTGCCCGAAGTGATCTCGGGAGCGTTCAGCTTGAGGTCGGTTACATGCAAGACAACTTCATAGCCGTCCTTAGGACGTGCAATGTCTATGGTAGACGGAAACTGCACGCCACCGTGATCGGCCCAGCCGTCGTATTTCGTCTCGCTCAAAATGTTGCCCTCCCCATCGAACGTTTTCTGTCGATTGATTTGCAGCGTGTAGCGGTCGAAGTAGACGTTTCGCACAGGGCGGTATTGTTCGCCGTCCCGGCGGATCATCATCAAGATATAGACCGATTTTGTTTCATTGGTGTCGTCTTCTACAAACACAATGTCCTTGTTTGGGTCCGGGGGACTGATCAAAAGCGCTGTAAGAAACGCAGCAGGGCGTAGATTTTCAAGCTTGTTCTTGGAAGTGGCGGGGGCGTCGTTCCGCCCCTCGATGAATTGGTTTTTGCTCGGAATCGAAACCCGAAATTCGTTTCCAGTAGAAACCATGTCGAAAGCCGTAGAGTGTATGACCAGATCCAATCCAACCACCCGAATGTCATCAGGTTTGAGGAATAAAACGAATCCGCTGATCGTTGGATAGTCGGTAACTTGTCCTCCGTATAAACCGCCCACAGATGGCGACATGTCTGCTTTCATGGTGAACGACTGAATAGGATCCGAGATCTGGTGAATTTTCTGGGTCAATTCCTCTTTGGTTGCGCTCAATAACGGACGAGGTACACGCCGGCCTGGAGGGGCGACGACCCGCCTCCGGACCAGGCATCCGGAAGAAAGAAGTAGAAGCAGAAAAAAAGACGCATGAAGCTCTCGCCTGAGGCGAAAGAAGTGCATGTCTGAAGTGTAGTAGAGGCGGTCATGCGCATGAATGCAGCCCCACCCTTAGACGTACAATGGCGACCTCAATAATCGTCCTTCCCTCGAGAGCCTTGTCGCAATTATGAAAAGACAATCTATCCTCTTCTTTCTAACTGGGTAGCGGGAATCGGAGCACTGTCCGTAGCTGCCTTCGAGCTTAACAATGAACGAGGTAACGGCCCCTATGGCGTTCCTCAGGTGAATTTCTTCGCCTCATCGCTTGGAACGGATCACGCCGAAGGCATCTCCACCCTCGATATGAACGGCGACGGCCGCAAGGACATCCTGAGCGGCACTGTGGCGGTCACGCTGCGGTTTCCGGAGAATCGTTTTGGCACAGTTCGTTGTTTCGTACGTAGGCAACTCGACCGATTCGTACAACGTAGTAGGGTCGAAGGGCGATCTGACCGTTTCGCCGGAGTATACATACGGTAAATCGATCGAATATGACCTGACGCTCGGACAAGATAAAAAGCACGAGACGTTTAAGAGCACGGATCACTTCGGCGGCGAGTTGAAGTACTTTTCCGATTGCATCCTTAACGACAAAGATCCCGAACCGGACGGCGAAGAAGGACTGTTAGACGTACGGTTCATCGAACCAATTGTTCGTGCTTTAGAAACGGAAACGAAGCAGACCTTGGCCCCAGTGCAGCGATCGAAGCGTATCGATCCGTCACAGGAACAAGATCTTTCCCGAGTGAAACCACCGAAGCCCGTCAACGCCGACAGTCCGTCTCAAGAAGGCTAGTCCGCCTAAAAGGGTGGCGAGCGAAGCACGTACAATTGCTATTCGTGAAGCGCTTTTTTCCCCTGTTATTTCTGTTTGCGTTTGGAGTTTCCAGCCGGGCACAAGACACGGCTTATCCGGCTAAGGGACAGCAGATTCCTGGCCCGAGCTGCGACCCTTGCTCCGTCGAAGCGCATCGCGATTGGTCAAACGACATCAGGCATTGGCGGGACGAGCGCCGTATCAGGGTGGGCTATGACGGTTCGCGCTACGACCTGCCTGCGCTCAGGTGGACGCAGTCGAGTTTCATACAGCCGCAGATGATGGTGCAGGATCGATACTTCTATGATCCCGTTGGGCGAAAGTACACGGTTGACCGTTATCTAGACGATTTGGAGAAGCGTTATGGCGGAATCGATGCGGTTCTAATTTGGCCGACGTATCCCAACATGGGCATCGACAATCGGAATCAACATGACATGATTCGCTCGATGCCTGGAGGAATGGACGGCGTGAAGGGCATGCTGGCGGACTTTCACCGGCGAGGTGTGCGGGTTCTGTTCCCAATGATGATGTGGGATCAAGGAACCAGAGATCCGGGAAAGCCCTGGCCGCAAGCTATCGCAGAACTGATGAAGGAGATCGATGCCGATGGTATAAATGGCGATACCCAGGATGGCGTACCGCTTGCGTTTTCGCTCGCAGCGGACAGGAGCGGGCATCCGCTGGCTTTTGAGCCCGAAGGCAGCCCATCGGATGAAGCGCTTGCCTGGAATGTGATGACCTGGGGGCAGTACCAGTTCGGATTCGTTCCTACTGTCGATCGGTTCAAGTGGCTAGAGCCGCGGCACATGGTGAACATCTCGGATCGTTGGAACCGCAGCAAAACCGACGATTTGCAGTTTGCTTTCTTCAACGGAGTCGGATGGGAAAGCTGGGAGAACATATGGGGGATTTGGAACGGCATTACGCCGCGTGATGCAGAGGCCACGCGCCGGGTTGCGACCATCGAAAGAGCTGTTGCGCCTTTTCTCGTGAGCAAAGAATGGGACCCATTCTATCCGCTCAAACAGCCAGGGGTGTTCGCGAGCGGCTGGTCTTTGAACGAGCAAACTTTGTGGACGATCGTCAATCGCAACGAGTACGACCTGGACAGCGTTTCTGTTCCCGCAGCGGGTAGTCACAGATATTTCGACCTCTACCACGGGAAGGAAATCACGTCGAAGGGAAAAATTCCAGGGTTTTCGATCGAGGCGCATGGGTTCGGCGCAATCCTCGCCACCGACCGGGAACCTGACGAGAGCATACGTACGTTGATGGCTCGCATGAAAGCCATGACCGCAACTCCGTTGGCCAACTATCCCGCCATATGGAAGCCGCTCGCGCAACGCTTAGTCGAGATCCCGCCTACGAAGACGGCAACGAACGCACCGGAAGGCATGATCAAGATTGCCGGCGGACCTTTTCTCTTCAAGGTACAAGGCATCGAGATCGAAGGATCGAACGACATTGGAGTTGACGTTCAGTATCCATGGGAAGATTCGGCGCGGCGCTTTCACGAACATGAGATGACAGTGAAGCCGTTCTACATGGACCGTTACCCCGTGACGAATGCCGAATTCAAGCGATTTCTTGATGCGACTGGCTACCTCCCGAAAGACAACGGCAATTTTCTAAAGGATTGGAAGAGCGATACGTACCCGGCCGGTTGGGGCAACAAGCCGGTCACGTGGGTTTCGATCGAAGATGCACGTGAGTATGCACATTGGACCGGTAAGCGCTTGCCGCACGAGTGGGAATGGCAGTTGGCCGCTCAAGGGAACGACGGTCGCATTTATCCGTGGGGCAGTGAATGGAATGTTTTTAAGCACACGGTGCCTTTGGCCGACAGGAATCGTACGCTGCGTGACCCGGATGATGTGAATGCAAATCCGGTGGGAGCAAGTCCGTTCGGGATCATGGATCTGGTAGGGAACGTGTGGCAGTGGACCGACGAGTACATTGATGAGCATACGCGCGCGGCGATTCTACGCGGCGGCAGTTACTATCAACCGCAGGGATCTAAATGGTACTTTCCGCAGGCCTATCGCAACGACCAACACGGCAAGCTTCTATTGATGGCGCCGAGCTACGATCGTGCCGCGACCGTTGGATTCCGATGTGTGGTGGACGCCGAGTAAATGCGAAGCTCAGCGCTCCGCGACGAGGACAATTTCGTAGGCGAATAGTCCTGGAAGAACCGCTGTTGCGAGCTTCAGCATTCGGTTCGTAAGCCGAAGGAAGAGACTATCTGGCCGCATCGGAACCAAACGCTCGAGCGGAACAACGGTGAAATGAGTCCCGGTAACGCGATAGCCACTCTGTTTCAAGAGCGACTGTATAGTTTTGCGAGTGAAAAAGCGCAGGTGCGACCAGTCGAGAATGCCTCGATCCGTGTAGTGGAACTTACCGAAGAGCATCATGAGCCGCACCGTAAAGTTGACGGCGTTTGGAACAGAGACGATCAGTTTGCCCCGGCCATCGAGGAGGCGGCGGCAATCTTCCAATAGACTTCCGGGCTCGCGAAGGTGCTCTAACCGGTCCAGCAGCAGAATGCGGTCGAATCGGTCCCCAGTTTGACGGAGTAGCGGGCTGAGACCTCGTTCAAGATCGGTCGTCAAGACATTCTGATAACCTGCATCGCACGGAACGCTTGCTTCGCTGTCTACGCCGACGAGTTTGTTGCCGGCGCGTACGAGTTCAGCGCCGAATGCGCCGTCCTTGCATCCTACATCTAAGACACGCTGGCCGGTTCCTATCAGGCGCGATGCGTAATCATGCACCGAGTAGCGGCTCCGCTTGATGGCGTAGGGTACGAAATATTCTTCGTACTCCGGATAGCTTCGCACGGCGCGCGAGGTTTCGTTGTAGCGCTGTACAGCGCGAACGATCGCCTTTGCATACTTCATCCCGTTGACGCGGCAGATCTCATCGCCGTAAAAGGTCGGGATCGGGACCTCTTTAATGCGGAAGTTTTGGTGATGGAGCTTGATGATGATTTCGGTATCGAAGTGAAAATCATCGGTCATCTTGTCGAGCTTGATTTGCGCTAACGCGTGCACGTTGTAGGCGCGATAGCCGCTGTGGAACTCGGTGAGATGCAGGCCCAAGGCCCGATTTTCGAAAGCAGTTAGGACGCGATTGCCGACGTACTTATAGAGCGGCATTCCGCCCTTGAGCGGACCGCCGAAGTCTTTCATCATGCGGGAGCCAAAAACGGCGTCGGCATCACCGCGTACCAGCGGCGCATACATGTGCGAGAGAAGCTCGGGGGCGTATTGACCATCGCCGTGAAGCAGAACTACAATGTCGAATCCTTGCTCGACAAAATAGCGATAACCGGACTTCTGGTTGCCGCCATAGCCGAGGTTCTTAGCGTGCTTGATGACCTTGAGCTTCGGCAAATTAGTCATCGCTTGAATGCCGACAGCCAGCTCGTAAGTGGCATCCGGGCTGGCATCATCGAAAACGACTACCTGCTCTACGTTGCGCCAAACGTCGGGAGTGATTCGTTTTAGAACGTTGCTAAGAGTAGTGAGCGCGTTATAAGCAACAATGAAAACGCCTATACGCTTACCGTGGTTATCGGCGCGCTCGGGCCGTTCTTCTAAAGCACTCTGCCGAAATTGCGGCAAAGGCTCGAAGGGTAGTTGAAGCCGCTGCGGGGCTTCTATGGGCGGTGCGGGAAAGGTGGTAACGTTCATCCCGATCGGTTGGCAGGAGAAGAACCCTCCTACGACCTGATCGTATCACTTAGAACGATGTCCCCGTCTTAAGCCAATGTTAAATCGGTTTAACGAGACTACCACCTACCCTACTAGTCCGTTGTAGAGCCAGGCACCGGCGAGGAGGATCATTGTGATAGCCGTCGACCACGCAATCAGGTTCTGTACGCGATTGTTTTTGAAAGTTCCCATAAGACGCGGTCGATTGATTAGCAGCAGCATATAAATGAGGACGAATGGCAGCAAGATGCCGTTTGCCATTTGGGAGTAGAGGATAAACTTCACGAGGAAGCGGTTCGGAATGATCAACACACACGCCGCGCCGCCGCCGATCAGGAAGGTGTAGAGCCAATAAAAGATAGGTGCTTCGGAGAACCGCTTGTCGATACCGGATTCGAAGCCGAGGCCTTCACAAATGTTGTAAGAAGTTGCTAGAGGGAGGATAGCGGCAGAGAGCAGTGAAGCGTTGATGAGTCCTATGGCGAAGAGAAGAGCGGCAAACTTTCCGGCGAAAGGCGCCAGAGCGACGGCAGCCTGGGCAACATCGGTCAGTTCGGGACGATTCGGATGATAGATGGTCGCCGCGCAGGCTACTACGATAAAAAAGGCAATTACGTCCGTGACGATGCACCCTACGATTACGTCCAGACGGCAAAGACTGTAGTGCCTGGCGTCCACTCCTCTTTCGACAACAGCGGCCTGAAGGTAAAACTGCATCCAAGGCGTAATCGTAGTACCGATCAGCCCTACGATCACGGCCAGATAACCCGGATCGGTACTGAAGCTGTTTCCGGGCCAAAATGTTTTTTCTATCGCAAGATGCCAGTTGGGCTTCGCCAGAAAAGCCGAGATCGGGTAGGCAAAATAGATCAGCGAAGCGAAAATCAGGATTCGCTCGACGGGTTTATAGCGACCGCGAACGATGAGAGTCCAGACAAGAACGGCTCCCGCGGGAACGACGAGATACTTTGTGACTCCGAAGATGCCCATGCCGGAGGCGAGACCCGCAAACTCAGCGACAATGTTGCCGAAATCGGCGCAACCCAGAACAAGCATGGTGAAGAAGGTAGCCCGGAGCCCAAATTCCTCACGGATCAAATCGGAAAGACCTTTACCCGTTATGGCGCCCATGCGAGCCGCCATCTCTTGAATCACGATCAAGGCGATTGTTGTGGGAATCAGTGTCCAGAGAAGCGCATATCCATACTGCGCGCCGGCATTCGAATAGGTGAGGATGCCGCCGGGATCGTTGTCTACGTTAGCTGTGATGAATCCAGGGCCCAGAACCGCCAAGAAAGCGACAAGACGCGCGCTGATCAGCGCGAACGGTGTTCTCCTGCGTAAGGCGGTTGTGGTCATGTTGGTCGGCGAAGCGCAAACTTCTATTTTTGACTAAGCGCGTTTCAGCACAGTTAAGTTAGCGCACTTAGAGTGATAAGAACGCTACTGGGGCGGCTTACTCGCAGTCACCGGCAACTGCGTGTAATGATTGAGCCAATCGAGAACGGTTGCATACCAAAATTGGCTGTTCTGCGGCTTCAGGATCCAGTGGCCTTCGTCGGGGAATTGAACGAGTTTGGACTCGACTTTGGTCTGTTGAAGGGCAGTAAAAAGCTGCTGTCCTTGACCGATTGGGACCCGGTAATCGAGTTCGCCATGTGTCACGAGGGTAGGGGTCTTGAAATTCTTAACATAACTGCTCGGAGACCACTTTTCGTAGAGTTCGGGATTCTCCCAAGGGAAGCCTCCGAATTCCCACTTCGCGAACCAGAGTTCTTCGGTAGTTCCGGCTTCGCTACGTAGATCATAGACCCCGGCATGAGAAACCAACGCTCGAAAGCGATCAGTGTGGCCCAGGATCCAATCGATCATGTAGCCGCCGTAGGACGCGCCCGCAGCTACTAAACGGGTCTTATCCACATAGGGCAGATTGCTTACGTAATCGACAGTAGCCATGATGTCGTCGTAAGCGCGCCCGCCCCAATCCCCATTTACTGCATCGGTAAAGTTTTGACCATACCCGATTGAGCCATGCGGATTCGGCAGAACGACGACGTATCCGGCCCCTGCGAATACCTGAGCGTTCCATCGATAGCTCCACGATTCACCCCAGTCCCCTTCCGGGCCGCCGTGAATGGCGAAGAGAACGGGATATTTATTGGCGGGATTGAAGCCAGGCGGCTTCACTACGAAGCTTTCAACCTTGGTGCTGTCCGCTCCACTGTCTATCGTGATTCTCTCTAGAGATGTTAAATCGTAAGCATTCGTGATCGGATCGTTCAGGTGAGTTAACGCCGCGCCGGAACCGCCTTTCGAGAAAGCTTTATTTATCTCCGGAGGATGCGATCCGCTCTGGTCGAGATAGATCATTGTCTTGTTATCGGGAGTGAACTGAACCGAGCTTACGGATGTGGGTCCTTGGGCAATCGTTCGAATGGCCCCACCTGTTACCGGGATCATGAGCAGCGGATTCGTGCCGTGGTCGTCGATGGTGAAAAAGATGCGGGAAGAGTCCGGCGACCAGGCATAGGACTCAACCCAACGATCGAGAGAATCGGCAAGAGTGTTCATGGCGCCGGTCTGCAGATTCAGCACAGCGAGCCGCCATTGATCGCTTTCATAGCCGCCTTTTACCTGCGTCCGGTAGGCGAGATACTTGCCGTCGGGCGAATAAACGGGGCCTTCATCCGCGCCTGGACTGGTCGTAATACGTTTGGCATCGCCACCTGCCGCGGGAACGGTGAAGAGATCGGAATTTGTGCTCGTCGAAAGGTCGGGATCGGTATTGGCGACGTAAGTGATTTGGGTGCTATCCGGCGAGAACGCGTAAGCATCAACACCGCCCAGAGAGAACGGAGGAGCTTGCAGGGGCCCTGGAGTTAAGTCACGGGGCTGCCCGGACCCGTCTGCCGCTTGTATCAAAAGATGTTGGCGGCGACTACCTTCGTAATGTGTCCAGTGGCGGTATAGGAGCGAATCGTATACGCGCGCTTTCATTTTGCTAGCGGCCTCCGCGTCCAACTTAGACTTGTTACAAGCGTTGTCATAAGCCGTTCCGGGTTTTGCGTCTTTTGCCGCGCACTCGGGATAGACGTCGCTGGTGAACAGAATCAACTTGCCGTCGGGTGAAACCGTGACACCGTCCGTTTCTGTCGGTAGATTTGTGACCGCCTTTGCATCGGAACCGTCGGCATTCATCGACCAGATCTGCAAACCATTGCTGCGATCCGAGACGAAGAACAGGCGTTTCGAGTCGGGCGTCCAGCGCGGTCGAGTGTTGGAGTTGCCGTCGTGTGTGATGACTTGTGGCGCACCGCCGTCGACTGCAACCGTGTAGATTTGAACTGGCTTCGTGTTACTGGGGAGATCCATGCTCTGGACAGTAAAAGCGACCATCTTGCCATCGGGAGAGAGCTGCGGATCATCGATACGTTGGAGACGCATCATGGCGTCGAATGTAAATGGAGCTTTGCCGGCGGCGGACAAAGCGCCAGGCGCGAATAGTATAAGCGCGTAGAGGGCCGCAGTTTGCATGATTGCTATTCTAGCCACGCAGAAGCCAGTGAGCCCTGCCTTGCAGTTTTGACACGAACGACTAATTGCGGGCAGCAGGGGCGCGGAACCGGTAGACTTCGACTTCGCCCGGACCTGTATTCGAGTGGCCCGGAAACTCCGCCGCCAACTGGAAGCGGCCCGCGTTGTCCCTGATTGTTCGCTCGAGAAGCTGTTGGTGAGAAAACGAGGTCACTCCGTGGTAGGTATCAGTGACAATCCCCGCCACGTGATGCTTATCCAAGAATGCCAACAGTTCAGCAGGTGTAGTAAACAGACTTTGATAGTGTTCGCCGGTCCAATCGACTATTGCAAACTCTTTAGTGGCGCGCAGAATGACATTTTCAGGCCTTGGTTGGCGCATCGCAACCTCCGAGATCAGCAATCCTTCTCCGCCACTCTGTGACGATACAAGCAGAGTTTGATTCTTGTTGAGCTCAGGGTCGGAGACGATATAGTTCGCGGCGGCTATATAGCCGAACGAATTTGCTCGCGGAATTGAAAACACTGTAATACCAAAGATCACGGCGCTCAAAGCGGCTAGCGAGTTGCGCTTCGAACTCTGGGTGAGGGAGCCAAGATGAACCTGGTCGGCTAGCCACAACCCGCCTGCGAACAGAAAGTAAAGCAATGCAGGCACCGCCAGAATCATCTTGCGATCTTCGACACCTGCGGGCACAAGTGAATGAAAAAGCCAATCACCCAGCAGAAGCGCGAACATAACGGCGGGAACCGACTCGAGAGGCTGCTTCAAAGAACGCCAAATCACGATACCCAGACCGATAGCGACGAGTATAGAAAGAATAGGACCAGTGATTGAGATCAGGATAGCGAGAAAATTGGCCAGTGCGCTAAACGTATAGCCGAGACTTGGTTTGTCTCCCCCTGTCCATCCGCGTTCGGCCGAGCGCAAAGTTGCGAGCTGCCAGGGCAGGCAAAGAACAGCGGTTACAAGCACGCCCAGCCAGAATGAAGATCCTAAGAGTACTCGAAACTTTCGAGTGAGCAAAATGGCGATAGACGGGACAAAAACGAGGAGCCAGCCGCTGCCCTTTGTCAGGACTGCGAGCGAGAAGTAAAGTCCAAACCACAGAGAGTCGCTGCGTTTGCCGGATTCGAGGAAGCGTCCGAAATAGACCGTACTCCAAAAACAAAATAGGACAAGCAGGCTCTCAGCCATCTCCTCGTCCGTCGCGTTTTGAACGAGGGGCAGGCTGACTATCAAAGCGGCGCCAAGCAACGCTGCGTTCCTGCCAAACCAGTGCACGGCTTCCCGCCAGAATGAGAAAGCCAATAGAGCCGTCGTAAAAGCTAGTTCCAAGCGCACGGAGGTTCGAGAGGCCGAAAACAGCAGCATCCAGACTGCCTGAACCATATAGAAAACCGGCGGCCAATGTCCAAAGGCAACTTTAGGATAGTGATGGTAGTACTGCTCCGCAAACCCAAGCGGTGAGACGGGATTCGGACCAACGATGTACTCGCGCACCATCAACGAGGTTACATAATGCGCAGGTTCATCAGGATAAGCTCCAAACTCACTCTTGTAAGCCCCGCTTAAAATCTGCAGGATCACCGCCAACGCGAAAAGCGCACCGAGCACGGCAACTGACGTCAGAAAATGCGACGAAAAGATTTTCGGTGTTCCTTGAAAATCTTCCTGTGTCACGGACGCACTTGCGTTCGAGCCGGTAGCCTTAAGTTCGGTGGGGTAAGAGACTGGCGAAAGAATGACGTTACCCCCTCACTCGAGCTGACACCAGCCCAGAATAAATTTCAAACAGTCGTCGGCCGATTGAGTTCCAGTCGTACTGCTGAGACACCAAGAGGCGGCCCTCTCCTGAGAGCTGCTTTCTAAGTGCAGGATCCGCCGCAATTCGCTCCACCGCATGACACATTTCCTGTTCAGAGTCGGCGAGAAGAATATTCTTCCCGTCGGTGCAGGAAATCCCTTCGGCGCCTAGCGTTGTCGAGATAACGGGAGTCCCCATAGCCATCGCCTCCAAGATCTTCAAACGGGTACCTCCACCTACTCGGAGTGGCACGACTACTGCCAGAGCATCCGCATAAAAAGGCCGGACGTCTGCCACAGTCCCGGTGACCTGAACTCGATCCGACTCAAGCGCTTGGACATCTTTTCCCGGCGAGCGACCCACAATTGTGAATCTAAGCATCGGAAATTGCCGGGAAATTGAGGGCCAAATTCCCTGAGCAAACCATCTGGCAGCATCGATGTTTGCATGGTAATCCATCGAGCCCACAAATAATAGGGTCTGACCCGAGAAACTTGTTTCCTGCGTAAAGAATGTGGAAGTATCCACTCCGTTGGGCACCACTTGGACGTCCGCGCCTGGATTTCGGCGCAGCAAGTCCTGCTTTTCGCGATCGCTCACTACCGTATGGGCGTCACATGCCTCGAGCAGATTCGACTCGAGACGCTGAAGGAGGTGTGCGGTCCGTATGGCAATGATCTTCTTAGCTAAGCTTCCAGTTTCGGAAGCAAACCGGAGCATCAACTCCGACTCGATATTGTGCCAGTCCAAAAGAAGCTTAGGTTTACCGGGGGCAGAGCGGACGATATCGAGGTAAGAGAATAGGTGGCTACTTTCCAGTTGAACCGCATCGAACTGCTCGGAGTGCAGAGTTTCGCGAAGGGCGCGTAAGGTCTCACCAGAGGAGTAATTCAATACAGTCACCGGTAACGGCCCAAGCAGACCTCTAACGATCTTGCCCGGCGTATAGCTACGATTTTTTCTCGTACTTAGTACTCGCTGAAAATTGGCAACGTCTTCCGAAGCATTAACATTTTCTTCGGGTTGTAGGATCTGTAACAAGGTTACAGAGCAGTGTTGGGCGAGAGCCATAGCTAAGTGCAGGTTTCGCAGTCTGGCCCCTGAATTCGCCGGCCAGAGCTGTTGTGGGGTGAAGAAGAGAATTCTCAAGTGATTCATTCACCTCGTACCGGAACCAAGTCGCTCAGAGCTTCTCTGCCGATAATTGGGGACGGGCAAGATCCCGCTGAGTGTTGGCAAGCCTAATAAGCTGCCCGACCTTCTCGGCGTGACTTTGCGCGTTGAACTCGGCTTCAAACCATTCTGAAGGTGTACCCTGCTCCCCCAGCATTTTCAGAAACTGCAAAACTGAGTTATCGATTTCGCTCTGCGTTCCCGAGCCATAGACGCATTGGTAGGGTACGCCACTTCTTTTTAGGATTCTCTCAACCGGCGAATCGTGAGGAACAAAGGCGAGAATCGGTCTCCCGGTCTGGATGTACTCGTATAGTTTCCCCGGAACCTGAAGAACGGTCAGATGCTGGATCAATACCAATGCATCGGCGGTCTGAACGATTTTATGCGCCACTTTAAGTGGTACTCGCTCAGAATCGAGCTTGAGCCAACCTTCACGGACTGCAGCATCCACAAAGATCTTGTCGGGGAGAGAACCCTCGACCATAGGCCCCGAAAATCGTAGCTGAAAGTGATCGGCATCGACCCGGCCGGAATCTATCAAACGACGGACTGAGTTCAGAATGGGCGAGGCGCTACGCCCACCGTATAGCTCGCCAACATGAGCAACGATTCGGCGACCCGAGGGCGTCACGGGGAGCGGCGTAAGACGATCTTCAGGATCGAACCCGTTCCAAATCAAATGGATTCGATCGGAGCAAGCCGGATAGGCTAGTTGCAGTTTCCTTTGAGCGGCATCGGTATTAGCGATGGCGAAATCTGCCGATCGAACAAAGATCTGCTCCATCTTGCGGTAAAGATTTTTCGTGAACTGGTTGGTGTCCTCGTATACGGGGTTGTCGGCCACTGGGTCCCGGAAGTCTGCTATCCAGGGAAGATTTCTTCGCCGGGAGAGCCAATATCCTGCAAAATGCGTTCCCATCGGCGGAAAAGTAGAAAATACCGTCACTCGAAAGCCATCATTCTGTTCAAGAAATCTCAGAGCTGCCCGGTACGCCTGGAATGCCCACTGCGACCCGACAACACCCGGCAAGAAGAATCTTCTAATCACGCGCTCAGCTTGCCAACCAAAACCTTTTCGAGGCCGCGTAAAGAATGGGTCAGGAACATATTCCGCGTCCACGTCGTGCAATTGAGAGACATCGGCAGCCGAGATGACGTGACACCGGTAACCCATTCGCGAAAGATACTTGTAAAAACGAAATGGCCTGACAGCACCGATCGTATTTTCCGGGGGGAAATGATAAGCAAAAATGATCGCAAGATCTTCAGGCATTCAGCTGACTCTTCGACCCTCTCTGTACTTAAACTTGCCCAAAAGCCCTTCCTCATAGATTTCGCTCATACGTTCGAGCGCGACTTGCATGTTCAGCTTTGTGGCTGCAAAGCTCGCGGCATTTTGCGCCAGTCTGGTGCGCAAGGACTTGTGGTTCATGAGATGAGCAAGTTTCTCGGAAAGCTCGCGTACGCTTCCGCTCTCAAACAGAAGCCCTCGCTCGCCATCCTCAATTAGCTCGGGTGTGCCTCCTACTCGCGAGCCTACGGGACAGCACCCGCAAGCCATGGCCTCCAGAATGGCGTTCGAGAAAGCCTCGGAAGAGGAACAGGAAACAAAGATGTCCATCGCACGAAGATAGGGTGCTACGGCCGAGACCGCCGGCATGAACACGCATTCATCGTGTAGCCCCAGTTCGGCAGCCTTGGCCTGCAACTTAGGAAGCTCGGGCCCGCTGCCTACAATCAGAAGTCTCGAACCCGCCTGAACATGGCGAACTGAAGCGAAGGCCTCGACCAGCATCTCCATCCGCTTTTCGGGTCGTAAAACACAAACGGAGCCAATGACGAGAGGCGCGCCGGCCACGGGATCGGGCTTTGGATCCTCAGTAGGATAGAACTCCGAAGTTTCGACGCCATTGTAGCAAAGGACGATCTTTTGGGCCGGTATCTTGTAATCGGCGATCAGATGCCGACGCATAGCCTCGCAGTTTACTACCAACAATTCGACTATCCGATCGGTTAGAGGCACCTGTTTCTTAGTCTTCGGGTCCAAGAGATCCCTGTGCCCTAACGTGCTCGAGAGGACTAGGGGAACCCTCAGTAAACGCGCAAGAGGAGCAGCAAAGACCACAGTCGCGTCCCAGGCGTGCACGACGCGAATCCGGTTTTTTATAACGAAACGACCGAACTTCAGCACCGAACGGAGAATCTTAGGAGACGCGAAGCTCGAGATGCCCAGATTCAGTATTGGAACTCCCGCCTGCTCCACTTCGGCACTCCTTAGACCTCCCCCGTGAAAAACAGCCACGTAAGGAGTGAAGCGGCTGCGATCCAACCCAAGGACCAGCTTGGTTACGTCGCGCTCGATGCCACCCCAGTCGAGCTTTCTGAGTACGAGCAAAATGGGGATAGGACCTGATTTGCGGTTAACGGGTTGAGGCTTAGGCTGGCGCACCATTCTGAGAGCGCGCGATTACCTGATTGATCGCGATTGTTATCGCACCGACTACCAACATCGTGAACCTGTATCCCTGCGCAAGGAAAATAAGACCGGAGCTAAAACCTACGATCATAGTCATCAACGTTCGAGCTGCCATCGGGATTACGGGGAGGTCGAGCTTGCTTGCTCTCCTAAGTGACTTCAAGGCCATAATTACGGCAGTCAGGTAAAGGATGAGCGCAGGAATGCCACACTCGCTGGAGATCTCCGTATATCCGTTATGTGTTTCGTGCCACATACCCTTTTGGTTCTGTGCTTCCGCCACCCCCGCCTGATATTCCTTAAATACCGCGGGTCCGACGCCGAATAGCGGGTGACGGGCAGTAGCCTTCAGACTCTCCATTAAGAGAGCGCGACGCGCTTCGGACGACTCGGCCGCGGACTCGCTCGCCTCACTTGAGTCGACTAACGACACGATGCGAGCAACAGACTCTTTTGGCACGAAGGGTAAAGCCAGCATGCCCATCAAAGGCACACCCAGGAGGATGAATGCGCGCAACTTACCGGAGCCGGTAATTGCAACGTAGATCGAGGTAAGAACCAGCGCGACGAAGCCGCCGCGAGAGCCAGTGCTCATAATTTCGAGCAGAGCGGACAGCATTACTCCGACACCGAAAATCTTGACTGCAACCGGTCGCTGCTTCGCGAAAAGGAGATATGCGATCGCAGGCAGCATCACGATAAGCTGTGCCGCGAAGTCGTTCGGGTCCTGGATACTGCTCCCGTCGCTGCCGATGTCGAGACGCCCCTGGCTGAAGCTACGGTGGAACAATCCAAACAAAACGGTACTCGTGCCGGCCAGGCCGATGACATTCATCAATTTCTTAACATCTTTGATCGACCAGACTACGGCCGGGATCAACAATAGTAACGGGAATATTGTTCGGAGGTAAGGCGAAACGATCGCAATCGATCCGCCCCGCCAAATACTCCCTACAGTTGCGAGACACATCCAAGCGACAAAGGCGGCCCAGACCCAAGCTAAGCGTTCGTTAAAGGCTGCGAACAGATTGCCCGCCAAAAACCACGCCAAATAACAGATAGAGCCAAGAATGATCAGGATATGCGTATCGACATGAATTGTCGACGAAATAAATTCGTGAATAAAACTGAAACGAAAATACAAGAATAGGAGAGTACATTTAAACGCAAACTGCCGCGCTGGATTGAAAGCACCAGCCGAATCGAACTCGATCGTGCGTGAGATGCCCTCGTTTGTTTCACCGGAGGAGATGGTGGCGTTACGGAGCGGCTCTCTGGATGTTTCAGGTACACGGCCGTGTACACGGCGCTCCGTCGCTGGTGTTAACTCTTCTGTAACAACCGATACAGGACTTGGTTTAAACTTAGACACTTCTGTTTGTGAGCAAGGCCCTGAGCGAACTGTCGAGATGACTCTTACTAGCAAATAGGATCTGCTGTCGCTAAACTAGTGTACTGTACATCCGGATTGCTCTCCAGCTCTTACTGTCATTCAAGTCAGGCCCAAACCGATACCCAAAATTGCTCGCCAGAGCTTATGCGATATCGATGAGCCTCGATGCACTTATTTTTTAAATGGCGCCTACTGAGTCAACCGAAACACCGCGCAATCTGACACAAAGCGCCGTTTCAGGAACTGCCTGGTCAAGCCTCTCGACTGTCGGCCGGCAAGTGCTCTCCATAGCCTCGGTGGCTACGGTGGCGCGACTTCTTGGTCCAAGCGCGTACGGGATCATGGGTATGGCAAACCTCCTGATCGTGTTTATCCTAAATTTCAGAGATTTAGGAACAGGCAGCGCGATCATTCAACGGCCGGTTATCACAAATCGGTTACTCTCAAGTCTTTTTTGGGTAAACTTTTCCCTCGGTCTAACTTTTGCCGGTCTGATTTCTGCTGCCAGTCCCGCTGTTGCAGCTTTTTTTAAAACGCCCGAGCTGATCCCTATACTCTGCGCGCTTTCCATTTCGTTCTGGCTTACTTCCTGCGGCGTCGTTCAGAACTCCATTCTGATCCGGGGGATGCGCTTCCGCACTTTGGCTCTGGCGGATATGATTGCAGCGGTCATCGGCTATGTCGTTGCACTCACCTTCGCCTATACGGGTTTCGGGGTTTGGAGCCTGGTGTATGCAAGCATCGCTAATTCTTTGACTACATGTATTGCGTACTGGATTGGCTGCGGCTGGAAACCAACCCGGGAGTTTGACAAGGAGGAAGTGAAGTCGATAGCGGGCTTCAGTCTCAACCTCTCGGGTTTCGGATTGGTTAATTATTTTTCGAGGAATGCAGATAACATCACAGTTGGTAAGGTTCTGGGGCGTGCGCCACTGGGTGATTACCAGATGGCTTACAACTTGATGTTGACACCCATCCAAAACATCAGTTCAGTAATTGCACAAGCGACTTTCCCGGCTTTCGCGCGGATACAAGATGACAACGAGCGTTTTCGCCTTGCCTATACCAGGAGTTGCATGCTGATCGCGCTTATCACTTTTCCGGTGATAGCCGGAATGGGCGTAGTGGCAGATCCTATGATCCGCGCCATCCTCGGTACCAAGTGGGTGGGAGCAATACGAATCTTCCAGATTCTGGCTCCCGTGGGATTGGTGCAATCCGTTCAGACGACCATTGGCCAGATCTACATGGCAAAGGGTAGGACCGATTGGTTTTTTCGATGGGCCATAGCGTCGGGCTGTGTTCTTGTGTTGTCGTTTCTTATCGGGATCCACTTCGGCGTAATAGGTGTTGCCGCGGCCTACTGCATTGCGTATCTAGGCATCACGATGGTTCCGGGGTTTGTCATTCCATTTAAGCTGATAGGGTTGAAATTCAGCGAGTTTGCCGCGGCGTTGACTCCGCAGCTTATCATCACTGCCGGAATGACGCTCGTGTGCTGGCTTTGGTTGAAGCTCCTCGCGTCAATGGGCATCACTGCTCCGTGGATGCTCCTTGTTTCCACTGTCGCTCTAGGCGCCGCCATCTATATCTCGGCCTTCCTTTTGACTTGGCCCGCTGTAATGGACCACCTGGAACGCGCGATGTTGAGCTCAGGGCGGCCAAAGATCACGCAAACTTTCTCCAGGGTCAGGCAACTAAGCCGGCGAGGGCGTCTAGTCCGCGTATAATTCGGCTCGGAACGTCCCGGAGATCCAGGCTCAGTGGCTTCGACAGCGCTTCATTCACGACCGAAATACGTTTTTCTACTGCCGTGGCCCGTTAAACCGGGCACTGGTGTGAATAACGTCGTAGTGGGGCTTCGCTCGGCCATGTCTCACGCCTACGAGCCCGAGATCGTGGTGACCGGATGGCACGAGCCGTATGAAAGGCAAATTTCGCTGAAAATGCCCGGAGCTTCGTTGCCGATACGAAACTTGGTCGGGTTCTTCGCTTACTTCGTTCCGAACATGGTTCGGCTCAGGACTATCATGCGGGGCGCTGTCGCTGCCAACCCGCACTTTTTTGGGCCGGAGATCTTGCCTTTGGCCGTGTTGCGCAGACTGGGGCTCGTTCCGCGGCTTATTTTATCGGTGCATGGCGCCGATGTGACACAAGCTCTTCAGTCCAGCGGTATCGAGAGAAAGCTTTACTCCTGGATTTATAAGACGGCAGATGTAGTGATTGCGTGTTCTCACGCGCTCGCCTCAGACGTACGCCGGGTGAGTCCTCAGGCAAATGTAAAAGCTATCTGGAACGGCATTTCAAGTCCGCCGCAACCGCGCCCCCAGAGCCCTCTAAAATCGTGCTACATCGTTTCGGTGGCCGGGTTTGTCAAAAAAAAGGGGCATGATGTCCTCCTCGATGCCTTTGCACAACTCGCGAACACCTTTCCCGATTTAAAGCTAGTCTTAATTGGAGGTGATGGACCCGAACGTGGAAACGTTGCCGCCCAGATCGGGCGCATGGGCCTTCAAACGAGAGTCGAAATGCTCGTTGATTTACCTCACGAAGAGGTTTGGCACTGGGTCCGACACGCTGAATGCTTCGCGCTCGCATCGCGAGAAGAGCCGTTTGGAATCGCGATTCTCGAGGCTGCTTTGGTCCACACGCCGGTAATTGCCACGGCGGTCGGCGGAGTTCCCGAGTTCTTAACCGATAAAGTCCAGGGCCTTTTGTGCCGGCCCGAACAACCCTCCGAACTAGCCGCAGCCATCACTGAAACGCTCATGGACAAAACTTCAGCACGGCGACGCGCAGATAACTTCTATGAGCACGCCCGGAAGTTCACCTGGCAGGCAGCTTGGGAACAATATCAATCGGCGGGAGGACTGCCTCAGTCTCCCGTTGGCGAACGCTAGTTTCCTAAATAGAGGATTTCGATGCCATTAACCGACGCTCCATTCTGATGGCCCAGGAAATCGATTTCTATGTTCTTGTTGGTGACGGTGGTCTCGAAGCGCTTGTCGACTGCTGTCCGCGGGCCATATACGGTGTCGAAATCGAAGTTGGTCAACACTTTCGCACCGTTTAAAACAACATCAAAGTTGTAGTGACCTGCTTCCTTGAACGTGTAATCGGCAAATTTCAGAGTGACTGCGTATCGCCCGTTTGGCACCGCGAAATTGTAGCTGTAGTTCTCATGTGCGTAGCGGTAGCGAGCGGACTGGTAGAGGGGCTGCATGTCCGGAGAAGCACGCGCAATCACTGCGTTTTCGTGATAGGACTGCGTAGGACTGCTGAACCCGTAATCCGCTGACCAGACGTTTCCTTGCGCGTCTTTGAAGCCTCCGGAGTCCCCGCAGTTCACTCGAATCGGATCGGGTTTGGCTTTCAAGGTAAGCGTACTGGAGGCAGATTTTCCTGGGACATCTTTGCTTTGCGCGATTACTGTGACGCTCGCGTCAGCCGCCAAATTGTCCGGGGCTGTATAAACACCGTCTGGTGTGATTGTTCCGATTTTGGGCTGCAAGGACCACGCGACGTTGGCATATTTCACACCGTCGATCATAGGCGTGAACTGCCTGCTTAGGCTTCGTACAAGAGTAGGATCACCCTTTGCCGATAGCGTGAACGAGCCGAACTTAAAAGACATCTCTGCCGTTGCGGTCTTCGAGCGGTCAATAGTGCTTACCGCGCGCAGAACGACGGGCTGATCGTCTTTCGGGGGATTCGAGGGCGCAGTGTACAAACCGTCCGGGCTAATCGTGCCAGGTCCCGATACCATCGACCAGGCCGCTTTCTCACTCATGTACCAACCCACGGTCTTGAATTGAATCTGCTGGCCAATAGAAAGCGATGCGACCTTGGCAGGTGAAATCGTCAGGTGTGGACTGGAATCGTCCTTAGCGATAGAGAATGCGTTGAGCAACGGACTCGGCGTGTTGGCGCCCGAGGTGACCCGCCGTAGAGCGAAATATAGAGAGTTGTCGTTCACAACCGCCGGAATGGATTCGGCAACCGGTGTTAAGCAAGCGTCGCCGATGCCTGCGCCCATGTCAAAGTTCGGAACAACAAGCTTGCCCTGCGTTTCTAGATGGAATGGTATACGCCACCCTTTCGGGAACACAGTTTTGCATTGAGGTTGCGCGAACAGCAGAGTAATTTTGTAACGGCCGTTCGGGACTTTGAACTGATAGACCATATCGCCCAGTGAGTAGCGGCTGGTGTACATGAGCTGAATGTCTTTCGTTTTTGGCCAGGGCTCGCCATACCAGTCGTCAACTATCACGCCCCAAGATACTTCGCCGGCTTGCCCCCTCCACCACATATTGCCATCGGAATCGGGACCGTAATCCGGATACGAGCGATTGGGCGCGCCCGGCGCTCGAGTAGCATTTCCGACAGTTATACGTATCGGTCCCTTCGGCATCACTGTCACCGCTACTTTGGCGGTAGCTTTCGGATCTGGCGCACTCGCTACGGTGAACATTGTTTTAGTGGGATGATCTACATCGGGAGCCGTGTATCGGCCGTCGGCCGTGAGGTTCCCAAGAGGCGGACTCATTGACCAACGCACGCGTTTATCGGGAGTACCGTTCACCCAAGATTTTAATTGGGTTTCAACCCCGCTCTGAATCCACGCGCTAGGGTCGGGTACGCCGACGGTGACGCCTTGCAGAACTATTTTTACGCGGGCCACATCCGATTGGTTTGCCGTGCTGGTTGCAACAACCGTCGCATATCCTTCGGGATCGGCAAACTGGCTGCTCTCGTTTACTGCACCGGAAGCAGGCGACGCCATCAGGGATGACTCGTCCACAATTTCGAAATCACTTGTCTTCGGGCCATTGCCATGCACTTCGCCCAGAGCCGCCTCAACGTCCGGATCCTCTGTGACGTCGGTGTAGGCGCTTATGTCCCAGTTCCCTCCGCCATCAGCTATTACTAATCCGTAGTTTTTGAGTTGCTCAAGCAGAACTTGCGCGTACTTGCTGAATTTGGAAGTATCGTAGCTCTTACGTAAGCGGAGCCTTGTTCCATATGGAATTTTTCCCCAAGCCCCGGCGTTGGTGCGAGCCGGCCAAACAAACTCGTGAGCGATGATACCGTTCTTGAAGGTGACACGCAATGCGTGCTGGATAGACCCTTCTCTCATCTCTTCCAAGCTGAGCGTAAGAGGGGTCAGCAACATACCGGCTGCGTCTACCGAACCGCTGGGCAGCGCCGGGCTGAGATTGTTGTAATGGAAGCCGCTCTGGGCTGTGCAGGTGGGACACCCTTTGTTACTCCCGGGATCGTAGGCACTATAGATTTCGTAGATGTCGCATGTGTCCCGGTCGATGGTGATCTCGTGGCGGTCTACATCGGAATGAGGATCGCTGAAAACGCCGTTTTCTCTTTTCAATTCCGGCCATGGCACCATCTCAAACTGCCCATCGTTTTGAGGGGTGTATAGAAAGTGCATCGCCTTCCTGGGGGTGGACTGGCTTCCGATATTGAATCCCCATCCCGCGTAATAGCCGACCCGGGAGTCCGGAATCAAACCCATAAAGGCAGCTGACCGCGCATCGACCGGGAGCCGATCGATCCGGCTATTGAAAATGTGATCGTTGCCAAGAACTTGACAACCTGCCAGCGTGTTCTTTACCGGAATGTCGGTCGGGGCATGATACGTTCCGTCAGGATCGATTCTGCCGGTGCTTCCCGGCGCTAGCGACCATTTCACAGGCCCATTGGCTTTGAATCGCAAAATCCCACCGCTCGAGACGACGGGAGGTTTCTGTGGCGTGATCGCGACGGTCGCGCCAAGCGCACGGGCGAGTAGCAGCGCGGTCAACCAGGGTGCAACACTCCGCGAGAAGCGAGCGTAAATCGTAGACAGTAGAAGAGGTCCTCCGGGCACTGATGATCAAGCACGGCGCTTGCGTCGGGCATGCTCATCCTCATCCTACATTGGACCGCTAGGCGGCATCTGGACCCTAAACACCGGGAAGGCAAAACAGTTTGGTCGTCGATAGCAGCCTTCACGTATCAAACGTCTCCTCCAACCGAGATTTGACGATTTGAATGCGCACCTCTTCTTCAGAGTTGTGGAAGTGAATCATTCTGCGCAAGGAGCCGCCGCCACCCGGGCTGATGAGCGCGCGTTTTTGCTTTTGAATCGGGAGGGGCCATTTATTCCCGTTGCGGCATTTACCTTAGTCACCGGACAAATAAATTTCATGCAAGGTCGCAACTTTACTTGCAAACGCCTGAAAAGAAAAGTTTTCCGTTGACGCGTGGCTCGCGTCAGTTTTGGCCGCCAGCACGCGAGTAACAAGGCGGCGTGTTTCGCTTACCCTTGAAAGGATCCAAATAAGCTTGCTGCATCACCAAAGTAAGTGGCCAATTTGGGTGCACACGATGCATCCTGTGGTACACGTACAAACACCGACAACGGAAGCGTCATCTCGTAGCAACTCAAAACTTGCACGGTTTTGGCTGCTCTCCGGCTGGCCCTTGGCCTCGTTTTGCTCAGTTGCTGTTTAAGCCAGGCACAAACTACGACCATCAACCTCGCTACTCAGGGGAGGAACGCAGATTTCTCCTCTTTTCCGTTTACACGTCCTGTAACGGTCGGCATCAACCTGCCAACGACTTGTCAGGTAGGCCAGCTATTTTTTAACAGCACGGCGACACCGGGCACCAATCTGTATGGATGTACTGCACCGAATGTCTGGACGACACTTACGAGCAGCAGCACGCCATCACCGCAAGTTACGCTAACGCCTTCCAGTGTGGTCTTCGGCAATCAAACTGTGGCGACCACCAGCGCACTTAAGACCATCACCCTTATGAACAGCGGCACCTCTTATTTATCGATTTTAGGGATATCGATATCTGGAGCAAATGCAGCAGACTTTCTCGAGTCAAACACCTGCGGAGTTATTGTCCCGTCGGGAGCGAGTTGCACTTTGTCGATCACGTTCAAGCCTTCGACTGTGGCTGCGGAGTCGGCATCACTTAGCATCAGTGGGAATCAATCGGGCTCGCCAACTGTTGTCAGCGTTACAGGTTCGGGCGTCGCGGCCATCACCAGCGGCGGCATAACCTTAACACCTTCGGCAACGATCGCCGGCGAGAACGGACAGATCACGTTCACCTCCAACAAACCTGTGAACTGGTCATTGGCGAACGGCAGTTCCGGCACACTGGTTTCCAGCTCGAGCACGTCGGCTACGTTTTCCGCACCCGCTTCGATTCCGGCTCAGAACGTGATTGGAAGCTGCCAGGCAACACCGAACGACTCTGTCTATAACACGCGCATCGACAATCTGCCTGTAGAGTCCCACAGCGCAACATGGACCGCGAACATGGGAACGAACGGGATTAGCTTTCTGACAAGCTGGGGCACAAACATCGCGGACAGCACCACGCCGGTAAAAAACATGCTGTTCTACTACACGACCGGCTACAATGGCCCGTTCGTCATGCCGCAATGGCCGGCGCTGAAGCGGGAAGGTGGCACGTTTGGAACTCGCATGAACAGCACTGACCACCACACGCTGACAGTCCGGCGAGATAACTGTCAGTTCTACGAAATTTATAACAGTTACTTCACTCCGAGCACCTGCCGGGACGGCGTAACACAGGGGTGCAACGCTCAATCCGGACTGGCTTACGGCTGGAACAGCTATGCTCTCCCGACCGGCGGTTCGACAGATGCAGCCGGTTTACCACTCGCCCCTTTAACCCTTCATTTAGATGAAGTTAAGGCAGGCGCGATCAAGCATGCGATGCGCTTTACTGTTGCCGGAGGGTATATTCACGCGCTCCCTTATTGGCCGGCTAACAGCTCCAACGGCTGCGGCAGCTGCGCCAATGCACCACCCTATGGCGCACGTTTTCGGCTAAAAGCCAGCTATGACATCAGCAAGTTCAGCGCGACGGCCCAGGTGATTTTAACGGCGCTCAAACAGTATGGGATGTTCCTGGCCGATGCCGGCACCGGCCCCACGATCACGGCCAGCACCGACCTTACTGAAGATGGCACGGTCTCGGGTGCTCTCGGGGCAATCACCGGCGCACAGATCAATATGACCAACTTCGAGGCGGTTGACGAGTCGAGCTTCATGGTCACCAGCTCTTCGGCTCAGGTTAATCCGACAAACGCATACCAGACGCCGAGTACGTTCGCTGTTTTGACCGCCACGGATCAAACAAACTCGACATATCAGGTGAGCTTTCCGATTGCTCTTCAGAGCGTTATCGTCGGCATACCCTCTCCGACAATGTCTATCCTCGCCGGTATACAAAACTACCAACTCACCTCCTGGGTGACCGGCAGCAGTAACCAGAACACGACCTGGTCTTTGGTTTCGGGCGTCGGTTCGGTAACAGCAAGCGGAGCATATACTCCTCCCAGCTCGGTCGCCTCGCCGTCCTCTGCAGTGCTCCAAGCTTCAAGCGTTGCCGATCCAACCGCTTCGACCAAACTGTACGTCACAGTATTACCGGTCGGCAGCAATCCTGCTGGTAGCATCCGCATTGACTCCGGCAATCCAGGCGGCTCGGTCGATAGTGGAGGAAACACCTGGTTCGGCGACCAAGCCTTTGAAACCGGCGCTTACGCAGAGTCGGTAGGCGACTATCCTAATTGGGCTTCGCTTAGCAGCAATCCGGAAAAGGTGGTCTACCAGAGCTCTGGACATACATACGGAAACGACATAGTTTATAGCTTGGTCGTCCCAAATGGAAACTACAAAGTGCGGCTAATGCTCGGCCAGCCATACAATGGCTGCAGCGGATGCGCCACTTTCGATCCCACCTGGCATGCACCTCTTAATCTGGAGGCAAATGGCCAGATCGCATTCCATAACTTCGATTTTGGGCTTCCAATTTCGTACGCTTACGCGACACCGATCGACGTTTACATGCCAGCGCAGGTGACCAACAATTCGCTCAATGTCGCTCTACGTATAAACCTGCCGGACCTTCCGATTTCGACCCAACCCTCGCCAAGCATAAACGGACTCGAGATCATTCCCGACTCGACCTCGCCTCACCTGGCCATTGACACTCAACAAAAAACGAGTGTGACGGCCGGAAGTACGCTTCAGCTTTATTCCGTTGGCTGGTATATGAGCAACGCGGTTACCTGGTCAATCTCGGGGCCAGGATCGATAAGCCAGACCGGCTTATATACAGCTCCGGCGGCTGCCTCGTCATCGGCGCAGGCGGTTACAATAACAGCAACTAGCACGGCAACTTCGGGTGTTCAAGCAACCGCCACTCTGACGATCCCCGCTAGCGGATCCTAAGCAGACCCAAAGTTGATCGCCGAAACTGCATTGCATTACAGCGGTACGATCAGGGAGGAATGCCTTCCGGCATTCCTCTCGTTAATTAACCAATGAGTTTTGTCTGCCGCCGTATATAGCCGCAACATAAATCATGAATTTTCCGAGCGTTCTCTTCGCGTCGAGCGCGGCTTTCATCCTCTATGTCTTGGTCGGTTACCCAACGCTCTTAGCAATCTGGGCGCGCTTTTTCCCGCGACCCGTTCTCAAGAAATTTTTAGCCCGTAAGATCTCGATTATCGTTCCTGTCCGTAATGGAGAAAATTTCGTCGGGGCAAAGATCCGTTCTCTTTTAGCATCGGATTACCCCGCTGAGCTGATCGACATTCTGATCGTTTCGGATGGATCGACAGACGGCACCGATGAGATTGTTTCGAGCTACGCGGACCCACGGGTCAAGCTGCTTCGGCTTCCCGCCGGAGGTAAGGCAACCGCGGTAACGCGCGGACTCGCGGAGGCCTCATCGGACATCATCGTGCTTACTGACGTTCGTCAAACCTTTGATGCTCAGGCTCTTCGATTCCTAGTCTCCTGTTTCGCAGACGAAACCGTAGGTGTCGTAACGGGCGAGCTCGTCATCAGGGAGGGAACTACCTCAGGGGAGTTCAACACCGGTCTCTATTGGAAGTACGAGAAGTGGATTCGAAGTAATTTGAACCGGATCGACGCGATGTTAGGGGCCACGGGTTCCATTTATGCGATCAGACGGGAGGCCGCTTCATCAATCCCCCCGGAAATTCTGCTCGACGACGTATACCTGCCCTTTGTAGCTACTTCTCGTGGCTTTCGGATTTATCTCGAGCAACAGGCAAAAGCTTACGATCTTCCGACCTCGCTCCGGTCGGAGTTCCGTCGTAAAGTTCGCACGCAGGCCGGGATCTATCAAATCCTGAAGTATTTTCCTCAACTACTATGGCCTGGCAACCGCCGGTTCGTGCATTTCGCATCTCACAAGATCGGACGGTTGCTGCTGCCGTTCGCGATGGTAATCGTTGCCGTAACTAGTTTTGGATTGCCGAATCCCTGGCGCCTGGCTGCGCTCACTTTTCAAGGCGTTTTCTATCTTGCTGTTTTCGCGGATCCAATCATTCCAGAACAGGCTCGCGTCAAGCGTTTGACCGCTGTTATCCGCGCCTTCACTGTTTTGCTAGCTGCCGCTTTTTGCGCGCTTTCGGTCTTTGTCTTACCCGCACGCCAGCTTTGGAAGGAAACGAAGGTCAATCCGGCAGGATAAAGAAGAGCCCGGTTTCACCGGGCTCTTCTTTCAGTTGGCTATTCAATATCGCGGGGACGCTTTTTGCGATTGCGCTTACGGGCAAGCGCCTCTTTGGTCCGGCGCTTCTCGCCGGGCTTCAAGTAAAACGAGTGCCGCTTGATCTCTTTTACAATATCTTCCTGTTGCACTTTGCGCTTAAAGCGCCGGAGAGCGCTTTCGAGCGTCTCACTATCTTGCAGATGAACTTCTGCCAGTTAAACTCACCTACCCTTCGGGTCTAACCGCACCGAATTTGGGCGGCGAAACTACTAGTGTAACGCGATTTCACTCGGGTTCGGGAACGCTTGGGACCCCTTCCCGCGCCTGTTAGAGTAGAAGATCGCTCTCGGAAAGGATGCAAGTGACTTCCCTGAGCGTTAACCTCTTTATCTTCATCAGAATACGGCATCAGGAAAACACTACGAATGGAAATTGTCAAGGTACTTGGCAGAGAGATTCTCGATTCCCGCGGCAATCCGACTGTGGAAGCGGACGTTTATCTGGCAGACGGTACGATCGGGCGGGCCGCAGTCCCATCCGGTGCTTCAACGGGGGAGCATGAAGCCGTTGAGCTCCGGGATAATGACAAGTCACGCTATCTCGGCAAGGGCACTCAGAAGGCAGTAGCGAACGTGGTTAAGATCATTTCACCCGCGCTCGCCGGCATAGATGCGACGGATCAAACAGCCGTTGACAAAAAAATGCTCTCGCTTGATGGCACTCCGAATAAAGCGAAACTCGGCGCAAACGCGATTTTAGCCGTATCGCTCGCTACCGCACGTGCATCCGCCGAGTCCGAGATGACGCCGCTCTACCGTTACCTGGGCGGTGTCAATGCTCGCACTTTGCCCGTTCCGATGATGAACGTCATTAATGGCGGAGCACATGCGGATAGTTCAGTCGACCTACAGGAGTTCATGATCGTCCCGGTAGGCGCAGAGAAATTCTCTGAAGCACTGAGGATGGGCGCTGAGACGTTTCACACTTTGAAATCAGTTCTCAAAAAGCGCGGGTACTCAACCGCCGTCGGCGATGAAGGCGGATTTGCCCCAAGCCTTAAGTCCAATGAGGAAGCTCTCGAAGTTCTGATGGAAGCGATCGAGAAGGCCGGATACAAACCAGGCGAGCAGATCGGCATCGCACTCGATCCGGCAGCAAGCGAATTCTACGACAAGGAGAAAAAAAAGTACGTCTTCAAGAAGTCCGACAAAAGCGAGAAGACGTCGGAAGAGATGGTTGAGTTCTGGTCCAAATGGGCCGCCAACTACCCGATCTTTTCGATCGAAGATGGGATGGCCGAAGACGACTGGGACGGCTGGAAGAAACTTAGTGAAGCTCTCGGCAAAAAGCTGCAGTTAGTGGGTGACGATCTGTTCGTTACGAATAGCGAACGTCTACAGGCCGGCATCGATAAAGGTGTAGCGAACTCAATCCTCGTGAAGGTGAACCAGATCGGCTCGTTGACCGAAACGCTGGAAGCGATGCAACTGGCAAGCAGAGCAAATTACACCGCGGTGATGTCCCATCGGTCGGGTGAAACCGAGGACGCCTTCATCGCCGATCTGGCCGTTGCCACCAATGCAGGACAGATCAAGACAGGCTCCGCCAGCCGCACCGATCGAATCGCTAAGTACAACCAGCTTCTTCGGATAGAAGAAGAGTTGGGCAGCGCCGCGGTGTACCTCGGTAAGAAAGCGTTCCGTCAATAAGCGAGCATGTCCAAATCGAAACCTCTCGTTCTGACCATACTCGACGGTTGGGGTTTTTCGTCGCAAAGGGAAAACAACGCCGTCGCGCTCGCTCATAAACCGACCTATGATTTCTTGCTGAAGACCTATCCCAATACACTGGTGCACACCTCCGGTCCCTATGTGGGGCTGCCTGAAGGACAGATGGGTAATAGCGAAGTCGGGCACATGAACATGGGTGCGGGTCGCGTCATCTATATGGATGTCACTCGTATCGATCAGCTGATCAGTTCGCGCGAGTTCTTCAACAACCCAGTACTCGTTAACGCGATGACAAAAGCGGAGGGGCATCATCTACACCTGCTGGGTCTATGTAGCGACGGCGGCGTACACGCGCAGCTTTCCCATCTTTACGCTTTGCTCGAAATGGCAAAGGAACATGGGCTGAAGGACGTCTTTGTGCACTGCTTCATGGATGGACGCGACACCGCTCCCGAAAGCGGCGCCGAATACGTTCAGCAACTTGAAGCCAAGCTGAAACAGCTGGGTGTCGGCCGAATCGCTTCCCTTTCCGGGCGCTATTACGCAATGGATCGGGACAAGCGTTGGGACCGAGTCGAGCGCGCATTTGACGCCATGGTGCTGGGTAACGGGAAGAAATTCAGGTCGCCCCTCGATGCCGTACACAAGTCATACGAGCAGGGTGTCACGGATGAGTTTCTCGAACCGGTGACGATTGTGGACCACCGGGATGAACCCATAGGACTGATTCGCGACAACGACAGCATCGTGATGTACAACTATCGCGCGGACCGTGCGCGAGAGATCACCATGGCTTTAACGGACTTTTCTTTGGCACAGCCCTCGCGTTCGCAAGTGCCAAGGAATCTTACGTACACCATGATGACCCAGTACGACAAGAATTTTGGATTGCCGTTCGTACTGCCGCCGGAGCATCCGGACAACATACTTGCCGAAGTGATGCAGGGAGCGGGTTGGAAAAACTTGCGCGTCGCCGAAACAGAGAAGTACGCCCACGTTACCTATTTCTTCAACGGTGGAAACGAAAAGCCGTATACCGGCGAAGAGCGGGAACTCGTGGCCTCACCGAAGGTGGCAACCTATGACCTGCTGCCAGAGATGAGCGCGGCTGGTATTACCGGCAAAGTCGTTAAAGCGATTGAAGAGGGCGGGTTCGACTTGATTGTGATGAACTACGCGAACGCAGATATGGTGGCTCACTCCGGCAAGCTCGAACCGACCATTAAAGCTTGCGAAGCAGTCGACGCAGGATTAGGCGAGATCCACAACGCTCTGAAACGTTTCGGTGGATCATGGCTAATCACTGCCGATCACGGGAACGCTGAAACGATGGTTGACCGCGCCACTGGTGGTCCGCATACCTATCACACAACTAATCCTGTTCCGTTTGTATTTGTAACGGAAGACAAGGTTCAGCTGCGTGACGGAGGATCGCTCAAAGATATTGCCCCGACGGTGTTAAGTATTCTCGGTCTCGAACAGCCGGCCCAAATGAAGGGCTCCGATCTCCGTATTGGAACAAACCGGTCCTAGCGCTTTCCACTAGCCTAGTGCGGCGGAATGGCGGATAAAGGAGTCTTCGCCGTCCGGAGATAGCGAACGATTCCCCGCGAGTCACGCAGCCAATGCTTCGCGATTAAGTCGATCTTTACGTCCCCGCTCGGAGGAGCAATAACGGCTTCCCCTGCCAATTTTTGCTGCTCCGTGAGCGGGATCATCTGGCCGTCGTTTACCTGAAGCGCCGCATACCCGGTCCCAGCTGTTTGAGCGGACGGCCATTCGACCACCAGCCGCCCGCTTTGCTCTCGGATCGTAACTGGAATTACAGGCGACGGGAGTTGCAGGTAAGCCCAATAGCCAGCAACACACCCCAATATGGCGGCCAAAATAAGCACGGCAGCCGATTGTAAATTCAGACCGGAGAACGACCTTTCGACCTCGACTTCATAGCGTTTTGGGCCAGCGGCTCCAGCGGGAAAGTCAGCCCTTGTTCTTCCGATTGCCGTAAATTCGGGACCGGCGCCTGGCATCAAGACTGACCGGGTTTCCGGCACAGTAACCGGACTTGACACGTCTGGAATAGCCGAGTCAACAGGATCGGCGATAACTCTCGCTGTCGTGGGTGTCTCTAATGGAGGAGCGGAAGATGTAACCCGTTTTGTTTGGGCGATCGATACCGGAATAGATGCAATCGGCACGCTATCCGATTCGGTTGCCTGCCCTTGCGATGGCAGCACCACACCCCGCTGCGTCGCGTCCTTCTCCATATAGCCGTTCGAGTCCCGGAGCAGAAAACCGAAGCGCGTCGGCTGAAACCGCTCTGGCTTAACCAGCAATGTGAGGCTGCCTGGCTCGGGGAAAAACTCGTCGAACCAGCCCGCCTCGCGGTCGCTCATCAGAAATGGACTTCGCGTATGTCCGATGAACCATCCGATCGGTCGTAAGCCGCTCAACTCGGAATCGGATGATGCAGAAGAAATTTGCTGGCGCAAACCGGCTAAATCCTGCTCCGATAGCACAAAAGACGGTCCGAACGCATGCTGGCACTGTATAGGTCGATACGCTTCCACGCGCAATTCTTCGCCGTTCCGCTTACCGAAGAGGAGCCCTCCGGTTTCAACGCCTCCGCGAGGAATACTCCGGAACGCTTCATTGACCGAGGCGTCGATTACGTGCAACAAAGCAAGTGAATAGGTAATCTTCGATGACCCGTCCGGCGATATCCAATGGGCATAACCGGTTTCAGGATCTTGCGTATTCATGAAGCTTTCGAAATAGAGGTTAACGCATGCCGAACCGTTGACGGCGCGGTCTCATCAGAGTCCCCGGTGTCAACTTGGAGGGCATAGAAGTAGGTCACAGCGCCCATAGTCAAAAGCAAAATTACTACCGCCGTCAACCAACGAGCTGGTCGAATACTCCAGATCGACTCACTCGAGACAATCGCGTCAGTATAAGCCACAAATGCCACCGCGAGCGCCAAGCTGAGACCCAGCTTCCAACCCCAGTGCATCAGATCCAGGGCCGCTTGGCCGCCGATCTCGGACCAGGCAGTGAAAATAGCCACAAGTGCAAATAGAAATTCAAACGCGTATACCAGGCGTATCAGTTGTGGGCTCATCACCGAAGAACTCTCATTCTACGATGGAAATGTAATTGGACCGGCTTTACCGATCCATCAATGAAGGGTCTGAAGCTGCCAGGAGGAGTACGGAAAACCCAAATGAAATTTGCTATAGAAGGCATCGACTTGCACTTGGCGCATCCGGACGAACTCGATGTCAAGTGGATCGGCCAAGAAGAGGCGATGCGCCAACTCATGGCAGCTTGGATGGTGATAGACGACCGGGACTTCCCGATGAACCCGCGTCTCCTGGGCAAGCCAGGCGTCGGCAAAACGACCATGGCCTATGCAGCCGGCAAACGGCTTGGACGAGAGGTATACATTCTGCAGGCTACCGTCGATACCCGTCCGGAGGATCTGCTGATTACGCCCGTCATTGACGGGGCATCCAGCATCAAATACGTCGCCTCGTCACTCGTAACGGCGATGATTCGTGGCGGGGTAGCTATCCTCGACGAGGGAAATCGGATGAGCGAGAAGAGCTGGGCCAGCCTGGCCCCGCTACTCGACAACCGCCGCTATATAGAGTCGATTGTGGCGGGAGTGAAGATCAAAGCTCACCCAAACTTCCGTCTGGTTGCCACCATGAACGAAGACTCATCTACATTCGATCTTCCCGAGTATATTCACTCGCGGCTGCAGCCTCAGATCCTAATCGATTTTCCTGAACGGGAAGAGGAACTGGCGATCTTGCGCGAAAATGTACCGTTCTCCTCCGATGACGTTCTGCAGTATGTAACAGACTTCCTCCAGCAGGCTCATGCGGCTGATGAGAGCTATACGGTCCGCGATGGCGTGAATATCGCCCGCTACACGCTTAAGCTCGAAATCAGCTCGGGCGAACCCGCCAGGGCACTGCTCAAAGATTCCATCCTCGCCATATTGGGCGAAGAAGCTTTGCGCTATAGACCGCGCTAACCTCAAAGATCGAAGCATGAAACAGCTGTCTGACATGGGTTCCGAGATCAAGCGCGGCAATATAAACTATCTCCCTGTCGTGCCGGGCAGACTGGAATTCGCTTTGCACGTTCGGCGTTATCTTCTTCGTAATCGTCCTGCGGTTGTAGCGATCGAGCTTCCTTCGACCCTGGAGCGCCAATACGAGGTAGTTCTCCAAAGGCTCCCGCAAATGTCGGTCATCCTTCTATCTAAAGGGGGCAACTACGACGAAAGCGAACAGCTGACTTACATCCCGATCGAACCGGGCGATCCTTTCATAGAGGCGTTGCGAACTGCTCACGAATTAGGCAGCTCGGTCATCCTTTTGGAGCCGCCCTCTTTTGAAAAGACGCATGAAAGCGCGCCTTATCCGCCCTCCTACGCAGTCGAAATAATTGGCGTAGACCGGTACGTCGAAAGGTACCGGCTTCACCCAGCACCTCGCACACCCGAAATGGAAAAGCTGGCAGCTGGGATGGCGTGGAAGTTGCAAGGCGCCGACCCTTTCGCTCCCATCTGCGCCGTTGTGTCGCTACGCACGGTCGACGCTCTGCTTGAAGCCATGGAGAAGCCGCAGGATGAGCCCCCTGCAGGACCGGTTCGGCTTTTTTCGTCCGCCGAAGTGTTCAACCTACATCCGGATTGCCTGGCTGAGATCACTCACGAACCGCCCTATTACCAGGAGCTTTACGGCGAACTGCGAATGAAGGACGTTAAGGCGGTGAGCCTCCAAAAACCGCTTTGGCAGTTACAGCTCCTCCGTAGCGCCGAAGCTGAGTATGCCGTGAAAACGGGAGATCGAATCGAGTCATGGCAGCGTCTCAATCTAGCTAAGTTCGCCCGTAACCTGGCGCTACTCGACGCGGAGTTCCTGCCCGGCGCCTACGATCTCACTCTTGCAGCACGGTCGATCGTCGACGACAACTTCGCCTACGAAGTGTGGGATATGGCGAATCGCTATAGTGTGCAGCAGACGGAGGATCCGCCACTTGAGACACTCAACATTTCGGGGGACGAGGTCTGGTTGAGGACGCGGCGGCTTAGAATCCGGAGGCGTCTTCCGAGCTTAAAGCAAAGGAATAAGCCAACTGGTTTTGTCAAGCGCAAACGCGAACGAATAAAGGGAGAGTGGGCGCAACAAACGAATGGCGCGTCCATCTGCTCTTATCCTCCGGAGGATCTGGTAATCGAAAATTACGGCCGCTTTCTGAAGCGACACGCCAAGACTCTGATTTCAGAAGAAAACGCTCGCGTAGAGCCATTCGCTACCTCGACTCGCGACGGAATCGATCTCCGCGAAACCATTCGCAACTGGCATGAAGGAAAACTCTACGTTCGGGAACTCACCCACTCGTCAGGCGAAGTAGGCTCGCTGGTCGTCATTTTCGATGAGGATCGGAGTGACCGCTATCGCTACTTGACGACCTGGTTGGGTGAACATCAGAACGAATCCGACATGGCCTTTTACTCGACTGAGCCGTTCGAAAACCTGGTCGGGCCTGGAGTCGGCCGAGCCGAATACGGCGGACTTCTGATGACGCTGCCTCCGCGTCGTCTTTACGACGTTTGGAGCGACTTCGATTACGACGCTGCGGAGACGAAAGCAGAACGTCTTTTGATGGCTGCGCTTGACTACTCCACCGACCGAAACGTAATCTACATCGCAGCCAAGCCCCCACGCTCGATTTTCCGGCAGATTGCAGCGCGAGCAAATAGAAAAATTGTCTACATACCTCTCGGCCAGTTATCGCCCACTAAATTAAAGAAGATCCGCGTTGTCCATGTCTTGGACAGCTATAAGCGCAGGGACGAGGCAAAACAGTACATCTGGTAAACCGGCCCTTTCTTTACGGTTGTTGGAGAATCCTGATTTAGTGATATGTCGCCCTGATCAGGATTGTTGGGACAGACTCTGCTCAGTATTTCAACGGACCAGGGCAGGGCTCGTTATGTGGGACAGCATTAGCGTTTCGTAAACGCTGCGCCCGTCAAGGGCGAATATATGAAATGCTAACTGCGCTATCGGCGGAAGTACGAGCTACCACCAAAAGCGAGAGAGCGGCGATCCGGTGGCGCCGCAGGGCGGACATTTTCATTGTGTGACAGTGAACGCCTTCCTGCTCACCATCCGAATCTTCTGATCGGGCATATATGTAAATGAGAAAACTGAGCATCGGGCCAGACTTGTTTAAGTAACGACGTGTACATGGGATTGACCTGGAACAGGGTAAACGCCTTCGCCTTTCTGCTGCTCCTCGCTTTCCTACGCTGCGACGGCCAAGTCCTTCTCGACCCCACTCAACCTCTATCGCAATACGTCCATCAATCCTGGCAAACTGGCCAAGGTCTCCCTCAGAATTCGGTTCTGGCTCTTGCGCGCACACCTGACGGCTATCTGTGGCTTGGCACTGAAGAAGGTCTAGTTCGTTTCGACGGAACTCGCTTTACCTTATACGACCGAAACACAACTGGCCTCAAGAGCAACATGGTTTTGACTCTTCTGGTCGATCGCAATAAAGACCTGTGGCTGGGCACTTACGGGGGAGGCATAGCTCGTCTTCATAGCGGCAAATTTCAGTCCTTCGATACGAAAGCCGGACTGCCCTCCAATTTGGTACGCGTTCTCTATGAGGACAAAGAAGGCAATATCTGGATAGGAACGGATGGGGGCGGACTGGCACGCCTAAAAGATGGTCATTTCCATACTTTCAAGCGCCGGGATGGCCTTGCAGACAACGCCGTCTTCGCTATAGCGGAAGACAATGCGGACAAGCTTTGGATCGGTACTCATAGCGGGCTGAGCAGCTTAAAAAACGATAGCTTCACCACTTTCACAACGCACGACGGTCTGAGCGGGGACTTTGTCCGTGCGGTATACCCGGATTCGGATGGTAGCGTCTGGGTCGGAACAAACGATGGACTGTCGCAAATTTCTCACTCCGGTGTTCGGCGCTTTACCGCCCAAGATGGCTTGCCCAGCAATATGATCAACTCCCTTAGAAGAGATGCCGTCGGAAGTCTTTGGGTGGGAACTGCTAACGGACTGGGCAGACTCGCCCGGGGTGCGTTTACCAGCTACTCCGACAAGGACGGGTTATCAGGAAAGGATGTCTGGGCCATTCTCGACGATCCTGAAGGACGGCTCTGGATCGGAACGGCAGGCGGCGGCCTTAATTCCATCCACTCAGGCGCTTTCAAGAGCGTCGCTAAGCCAGATGGCCTCGCCAGTGACTTGATACTACCCGTTTTCCAGGACTGGGAAGGCGCAATCTGGATGGGATCCGATCAAGGCGTAATGAACCTCAAAGATGGACGGATCACGACCTATACCGTTAAGCAGGGCTTACCTGACAATCTGGTGTTTTCAATTGCCCAGGATCACGAGGGAACTATGTGGTTCGGTACACGACGGGGCCTGGCCACGATGAGGGACGGCAAAATTGCAGCAGTCGAAGCAATCGGCCAATCCTCCGTGCTCTGTACGTACATCGACCATAAAGGTGAACTCTGGGTAGGAACGCGCAACGGGCTCAGCCACATGGGCGACGGAATTATCAAGACGTACAAAACGCAAGATGGTCTTTCAAATGACAATGTTATCGCGATCTTCGAAGACGCCAAAGGCGTAATGTGGGTGGGAACAGGAGGGGGCGGTGTCAATCGCTTCGAATCGGGACATTTTACCTCCTACACGGCGAAAAACGGTTTGGGAAGTGACGTAGTTTGGTCGATCTATGGTCAGCCTGACGGAACGCTATGGTTTGGCACGAGCGGCGGGGGACTGAGTCGTTTCCGAGATGGCAAATTCACCATCTATGGGGTTGCGGGAGGATTGTATGACGATTCTGTCTTGGCGATTCTCAACGATCACCTGGGCAATTTCTGGTTCAGTTCCAATAAGGGAGTATTTCGGGTAAGCGAGAAGGATCTGGACGATTTCGCCGGTGGGCGCATCCGCAAAATTCGATCTACTGCTTTCGGTACGGCAGATGGATTGAAGAGTTCTGAGTGTAATGGAGGGTTCCAGCCCGCCGCCTTACGAACTAGCAATGGAGCACTCTGGTTCCCCACGGTGAGGGGCGTAGCAGTAATAAACCCAGGATTCATAAAGACTCCGAAGAGTCCGTCTGCTGTTCTCGAGCACATAAGCGTAAACGGCCGGGAACTTGCCCCTGGTGAGGCAGTCGCCGTCCCTCCGGGAGCGGGACAACTCGAATTCCAGTTCACGGCGCCGACTTCGATTGCACCTGATAAGGTCGGATTTCGTTACATGCTCGAGGGCTTCGATAAGGATTGGGTGAACGCCGGTCCACGCCGGACCGCTTATTACACGAACATTTCTCCCGGAGAATATCGGTTTAGAGTTCAGGCTGGCCGGGACGGTCTCTGGAGTAATACACAGACAAGTGTCGGCCTTACGCTCCAGCCGCACTATTACCAGACCAAGACCTTTGCCGTCCTGGTTTTCCTGTCCCTGGTGACGGTCTGTGCAGCAGCATACCGGGTTCGGGTACGGAATTTGAAGCTTCGCGAGCAGAAGCTGGTCGGCTTAGTCGATGAGCGCACAGTCGCTCTTCGTAAGAGCGAAGCCCAACTTCGCCAGTCGAGAGACGAACTGGAGCTTCGGGTACAAGAGCGAACGGCGGAGCTTCTGTTCTCGAATAGAGCACTGGAAGAAGAGATTGCCTTCCGGCGTCGGACCGAGGAGCAACTGATTCACGCTAAAGAAGCTGCCGAGGCGGCCAGCTCAGCTAAGAGTGAGTTCCTGGCAAACATGAGCCATGAAATTCGCACTCCGATCAACGGCATCATCGGCATGACCGATATCACACTCGGAACCGATTTGCAGGAGGATCAACGCGAGTACTTGGAAATAGTGAAATATTCCGCCGACTCATTGCTGGGCATAGTGAACGACATTCTAGACTTTTCGAAGATCGAAGCTAACAAGCTCACGTTGGAAAAGACGCCGTTCAAGCTCCGAAGTTCGTTGCACGAGCTTATGCGGTCTCTCTCGGTCCGATCTCGTCAGAAAGGTCTGCAGCTTATCTCTGTCATTGACCCGCACGCACCGGACGCTCTGGTAGGCGATCCTCTTCGCCTCAGGCAAGTTCTCCTCAATATGCTCGATAACGCTCTTAAATTCACAAGCAGCGGATCTATATGCTTAGACGTTAAAGCCCAACGACTAGCGGAGGATCACGCGATACTCCACTTTGCTGTAAGAGACACGGGCATTGGGATTCCGACGGAAAAACAAGGCGCGATATTCGAAGCCTTCTCCCAAGCCGATACCTCTTCTACTCGCAAGTACGGCGGAACCGGACTGGGTCTGACAATTTCATCCCAACTAGTAGGTATGATGGGTGGCCAGATGTGGGTTGAAAGCCGGGTCGGACAAGGTAGCGCGTTTCAGTTCACGGCTCGGATAGAAATCCAGCAGTCTGAGAAGTCCCAGCTGTCCGGTTCAAAACGCCACGAGCCCTTAGCAGCCTGAGTTTGAGACGGGACGCAAGCAACCACTATACGGAGCGACCGTCACCGCCGGACCGCAGTACGGTACGGCTACGATGCACTGGGGCGGCTCAACACCATGACCGGACCGAACAGCCAAAGCTTAGTAAGCGGCGTGAGCTATGGACCCGCCAATCAGGTTTTACAGCTCAATACCAGCACCTTCACCGAAACGAGAAGTTACAACTCGAATCTGCAGCTCACGGAGCTCGTATCGGGCGCGTACCATTACAAATACAACTACTCGGCCACGCAGAACAACGGCCGCATTTTTCCATGCAGGACGTAGCAAGCGGCGAGGCGGTCACGTACGCCTATGACACGCTTAACCGCCTGACGAACGCCGGCGGAAGCGGCGACCCAACCGGATGGCGGCCAGTGAATAAATCTAGAGGTTTCTATTGCACCACTACCAGTAAACACCTGGCTGTCTGAATCATGTTGCCCAGAATCCAGCAAATCCGAAGCCGGATCGATAATCGGTCAGTAGGTTCAAAATTCACTTTCGGGAACATGCAAGTTCCTGGATTTGTCGAAGCAGCGGAAGTCTTTTCGGCCTGGAACCAAGCAGATAAATAACAACTGAAACAGAAGGGTGTGCTCATACCGGTACCAAAATCTACCTTCCATAGCAAAATGAAAAAACGAACCCAACCCCCAGTTCGTTTCGCAAAAGCGGCGCGCGCCGCTTCGCAACGACGATCACGAATCTGAAATTTCCCCGTTCTCACCCAGATTCAACATTTTAGGTCTCTCCGAAACACCGGGCCTGTTCGCCACAAGCGACACTCGCGGGCGAAACGGAACGACATGATCGCCGACCTCCTCGCTCAAGAATCCGGCTGCTCCACCGGACCGCGCACGCCCGAAGGCAAAGCGGTTTCGAGCCTCAACGCCACCACGCACGGCCTCTGCTCAAACACGATCGTCCTGCCCGGCGAAAGCCAAGCCGAATGGGAAGCCCTTCGCGCCGTGTGGATCTCCGAGTATGGCCACCCGAACCCCGTGGTCCTCGGGCTTGCCGAACAGACCGCCCGCGCCGAATGGTTCTTCAATCGCGCTACCAAACGCTACAACGAAGCGGAACAGGCGCTCTACCTCGAACAGCCCGATCCCGTTCGTTGGACCGAAGAGCAACACAAGCTGTTAGAACGTTTTCAGCGTTACCGCACGACACACGAACGAGCCTTTCAACGAGCTCTCAACATGCTGAACCGCCTGGAGCGCCTCTACTGCGATTCCGCCGCGAACCTTGTCAAAAAAGCCGCTATGCTCGCGCAAGCCAAAAAAATACGCCAAGAGTTAGAAGCTAAAGAAGAGGAGGCTCATTCCGCGCCGGACTCCGATCCTCCCATTTCCAGCGAGGTCCAGCGCGAGCCGAATCTCCCCCTTCCGCCCCTTCTTACTCCCTCCCCTTTGCCAACTCCTGATAGACCGGACCACTCGCTATGAAGGAATATCTCGAACATCGAGGGACAGTCACCATAACCTACACCTCCACCAGTAACGCTTTTTCGGCGACAGGCCATTAGGGGTAGCTGAATCGAAACCTATGCTAGCATCGAGCCATGAGTGCGAGGTCATGGTTTTCAGGAGCTCCTGATTGCTCAACTTCCTGAAGACCTGGATCGGGTCCTTCCAGGAATTTCTCCTCCTCTCCTTCAGCGCATTCCTCAACGTCTTCCGGCGTCCGCATTACTACGCCGATGTTTCCTTGCAAATGGATAGCATCGGGATCGGCAGTCTCCCGATCGTTCTGCTTACCGGATTTTTCAGTGGGGCAATCATCGCTCTGCAGATGGCGCGGGCGCTCAATACATATGGCGCGGGAAGCCAAACAGGCGCGATCGTCGCTTTAACTTTGGTTCGCGAACTTGGTCCTGTCTTAACGGCTTTGCTGGTGGCGGGACGCAACGCCTCTGGTATTGCCAGCGAACTCGGATCGATGAAGGTTACCGAGCAGATCGACGCTATGCGAGCTCTCGGAACGGATCCGGTGCAGAAACTGGTAACACCGCGGCTAACCGCAACTGCGCTCATGTTGCCGTGCCTCACGGTGGTAGCCGACGCGATCGGACTATTTGGAGCCTATCTGGTCTCCGTCCCGCTCTTACACATCATTAGCGGCAGCCAGTATTGGACGACTTCCTGGCAAGCGCTTGTGTTAAACGATCTCGCGCAAGGCTTGATGAAGCCGTTTATCTTCGGGATCCTGATTTCGCTGGTTGGTTGTTTTTATGGACTCCGAACCAGCGGCGGAACAGAGGGCGTTGGTCGTTCGACAACGCAGGCAGTAGTAACGGCTTCGATCTGGGTCTTTGTCGTGACTTTCCTGATCGACAAAGTCTTTGTCGGTTTATAGGGTCCGATGTTCGAGCGAACGATTCTAGAGTTCTCGGAAGTAAGCCTCAAGTACGATCAGACATGGGCCTTACGCGACGTTTCGCTCACTCTGAAACCTGGCGAAACCCGTGTCATCTTCGGAGAAGCGGGCAGCGGAAAGACAACGTTACTGAAGGCGGTGATCGGGCTTGTTCCGGTCGATGAAGGCAGGATCGAGCTGTTCGGGCGAGACGTACGGTCGACTAAAGAATCTAAGCTCTACGAATTGCGAGGCCTCGCGGGATTCCTGTTTCAAGAGGGCGGGCTTTTCGATTCTCTGACCGTAGGAGAGAACGTGGAATACCCGATCGTAAATCGTCAAGATGGCAAGGAGAAAGACAAGGATAGAGGCACGCCTGAAGAACAGGTGCGTGAAATGCTACGTTTCGTAGAGCTCGAGCAGACATTTGACAGCTTCCCAAGTGCCTTATCCGGGGGCATGCGCCGCCGGGTTGGCATCGCTCGGGCCATCATAACCGAGCCTCCACTTATCCTCTACGATTCACCTACAGCGGGACTTGACCCCATCACGGCCAACACGATCATGGCGCTAGTGGCTAAGGAACGGGATGTTCGAAACAGCGCTTCGCTCATTGTTACGCACCGGTATCAGGACGGCGAAATCATGGCCGGGTTCAAATACGACGTTGAACATGGTGAGTTGGTCCCAGTTACGGAAGAGAGCGATCCCAAGCGCAGCCGCACGCAGTTCATGGTGATGAAAGGCGGCCAAATCGTGTTCCAAGGAACACGTCAGCAGATGGAGCAATCGGAAGACGAGTACGTGAAAAAGTTCATCAGGCACGAATAACTATGCCCAGCAAACAAACTGTAAGCTTCGCTCAACTGAAAGTAGGAATTCTGGGCATTGTGGCACTTAGCTGCATTGCTTTGCTCGTGTTTTTATTAACGGGCAACATGCACTGGTTCCAGAAGGAAGTGCCGCTCCATGTCTACACCTCCGACGCAGCAGGGTTGACAAAAGGCGCCCCGGTACGCATTAACGGCATTCAAGCCGGCAAGGTGGACAACGTTGCCCTTTCCGGCGAAACGAATCCAGCTCGCGTCATCAAGATCGATTTCCATATTGACGAGGAGCTGCTGAAACAAATTCCGTCCGATTCGATGGGCTCTATCTCCTCGGATAACTTGCTGGGCAGCACGAAGTTTCTTCAGATCAATAAGGGAACGGACCAAACGACCATTCAACCGAATTCAACGTTGAAGGCCGTAGATACAAAGCAGTTCGATGCCCTGGTTACGCAGGGCTTCAGTGTTCTTGATTCCTTACAGGCGATTCTCGGAAAAATCCAAACCATAGTGGGAGATGTAGAAAACGGCAAGGGAACAATCGGTAAAATGCTGGTAGACCCAACGCTCTACAATTCGCTGCAGGCGACGGTTTCGCAGGTGCAATTGCTGTCCACTACATTGAATTCGAGGACCGGCACAATAGGTCACTTGATCAATGACAACGCGTTATACGAGCAAGTTCAGGGAGTAGTCAACAGAATCGATCAACTGACGACCGGTCTGCAAAATGGACAGGGATCGGCCGGTCTTTTTCTGAAAGATCCAAAGATGTACAACGATTTAGACACTTCGGTAGTGCAGCTGAACAAGATACTGAATGACCTGACTGCCGGTAAAGGAACGGCTGGCCAGCTCTTAAAAGACGACAAACTTGCAAAACAGCTCTCCACTTCTCTGGACAAAGTGAATCTTACTTTGGACAAGGTAAATTCGGGCCAGGGCACTCTTGGACAGTTGCTGGTCAATCCGGCGCTCTACGACGAAACTTCAGGCACAATGCGCGAGCTACACGATACCTTGCGGGACTTCCGCGCGAATCCGAAGAAGTTCCTCAGCATCAAGCTGCATATTTTTTGAATTGAAGCGGTTGATCATCAATGCTGATGACTTCGGTTTCACGCCGGATGTGAACGCTGGAATCGTTCGTGCCCACACAAAAGGCGTTCTCACATCTGCAACGTTGATGGCCAATGGCGAGGCATTTGAAGATGCAGTTCGATTGGCACATGAAACGCCGACCCTCGACGTGGGGTGCCATTTAGTTCTAGTGCAGGGGCGATCGCTGCTTACCGGAAAGGTTTTGCCGAAAGGGCCTCGTGAGCTGTTGTGGACTCTGGCAAAAGGCGGGATTGATGTCTACGCTGAACTACGCTTGCAGATCGAGAAGATACGCGCGGCTGACTTACGGCCCACCCATGTCGATACTCACAAACACACGCACCTGCTGCCGCGTATCTTTCGGACCGTGGTACGCCTCGCGCATGAGTTCGCAATTCCCTTTGTGCGTTTGCCGTTGGACAGCACCGTACGCCTGGTGGGGTGTCCGCCTACTTTTGCCGAAGCGTTTTACCGAAGAATTGCGAGACAGCGCGGCGTGTTGCTGACCGATCATTTCCGCGGCTTCCGGTTGACTGGATCGCTCAGCGAAGATACATTCGCCGAAGCGCTCACACACTTGCCGGATGGATTGACTGAATTCATGTGCCATCCGGGCCTGCTCGGCCCTGATCTATCAAAGGCTGAGACGCGGCTGAAAGAATCGCGCGTGCTTGAACTGGAGGCGCTTACCTCCCCCCGGATTCGAAAACTCATTGCCGAATCAGGAGTCCGCTTGAGTCCTTTTGATAACACGGATTAGTTTGCGTAGCGACCTGCGCGTTGAAGATTCTCATAGGCCGTTGAAGCCCACGTATTGAACCTCCTCTTCGAGCTTAAAACCGAAACGATCTTGAACCCGATCCTTTAATTCACGAATCACCGATACGAGATCTGCCGCGGTACCCGCGCCGTCGTTATAGATCAGATTGGCGTGGTAGTCGGCTACCTGGATGTCCCCGCGACGAATTCCTTTCGCCCCGACCTGTTCTAAAAACCAGGCGGATGGCACCTTGCCTTCTCGAACCAACTTGGGCGGGATCGCTGTAGCAACGCTCGCGGGCAAATCCGCGATAAGCAGATTTTTGAAGATGCTCCCCGCGCACTTCATTGCCGGCGGATACTTGGCATCTCGAATAGACCGTATATAAGTGGCCGTTTTCGAAAGTTCGCCTGTTTCGTGCTGAGAAAATCGGAGTGCCGCGGAAAGAATGATCCAATCTTTATGCCGCCGGAAGATGCTTTCCCGATAGCGAAACTGGCATTGTTCGTTGCTCATTTCGACGACACGCGAGCGATCGAAAATGCGTACGTACTGCACAATCTCCTGTATCGAGTGACCATACGCCCCTGCATTTCCATACACCGCGCCGCCAAGATAGCCAGGAATGCCCGTCATCGTCTCCAACCCCTTCAGCCCGCTTTCAATACTCCGGTCTACTACGTCCTGCAGCACCGCGCCCGACCCGACACTGAGAACCGGATTTTCTCGATCGTTTCCCCGGTTGATCGAAGCGCCCGCGTAACGAAGGACAACACCATCGAAGCCTGCATCAGAGACCACAAGGTTGGTTCCGCCGCCAATGACGATGTGCGGCGTCCCTGTTTCCGCGACAATTTGTAAAGCAGTGATAAAAGCCTGCTCGTTTGCGGTGTCAAAGAAGAGACAGGCTGGCCCGCCAATGGCAAAACGAGTGTAGTCGCTGAGAAAAGCATCCTGCAAAACCAGCGAATTCGGAATAGCGGCTAGGTTTTTTTTTGCCGCCAAAGGAAGAGACATCGTCCTGATTATAGGGGCTGAACTTGCTCAGGATCCCGGCAAGGCTCGGCTTTTCACACGTGATGTGCGTAGCCGTGTACATCGTGGGTATAACTGTGTTAGCGTGATCCGCAGAGGGACGAATGTCATCATCTAGACGGGATTTTCTAAAAGCTGGCCTGGTCGCCACTGCACTCCCCGCGGTCGCGGGCGCGGCCGCTACAACCAAGGCCGCCGCTACCGATTGGGTCACGCTTGGCAAATCGAACGTTCAGGTGACACGTCTTGCACTTGGAACAGGAACCCATTCCGGCGCCCAACAGCGTCATCTGGGCCAGGAAGAGTTCACGCGTTTAGTGCGGTACGCCTACGATAATGGCATCCGTTTTTTCGAGACCGCGGACGCCTATCACGGAATGCCGGAGATGCTGTCCGTTGCATTGAAAGGTATTCCGCGCGATTCTTACCGGCTGATGACGAAATACGACGTGCACCACTCCGAAGACCCGATGGCAGCAGTCCACCGCCTGAATGGAGCTTTGGGCACCGAGTATGTAGACATCATGCTTCTGCATTGCGTTCGCAGCCCGAACTGGCCGGAAGAAACGAAGCACTTGCAGGACGCTTTCCAGGAAGCCAAAGAAAAGAAACTGATGCTGGCCCACGGGGCCTCGGTACATGGTAAGCAAGCTCTTGCAGCGTTTCCAGGCAATCCGTTCCTGGACGTGGCGATGATCCGTATGAACCACAACGGGACGCGCATGGATACCCCGTCCATGCAGGACATCGATGATAGAGGCGACGTCCCGTATGTCGTCGATCATATGCAGCGGACAAAAGCCGGCGGCGCAGGGATAATCAGCATGAAACTAGTCGGCGAAGGCCAGTTCAAGAATCCCGACGATCGTCAGGCAGCCTTGAACTACGCATTCCGTAAAGCCGGTGTAGACTGCGTAACCATCGGATTCGGAAGCACAAACGAGGTCGATGAAGCCCTAAAACGCATCTCGACAGCCCTTAACGCCTAACCAAGGCCTTCTAGCTCACTCATATCTAAGGAGTAATGGCCGGAGTATTTGCCCTTACGCCTGTTCACGCATAACGTCGGTGCACGTACGTCCGGCCATGCCGCAACCCGAAACAAGCGCGCGTGCACGAAAGCCCGAAGAACAGAAACAGCACTAGCACCACCAGACAACCAAGCCCAATCTGCTTCGCGACCGAGTTCCCGCTTCGAGTCACGCCAACTCCCGGACCAGGTGCTTGATACGGCGGCGGAGCCTGATATTGTGAGCGAGCGCCGTTTGCGAAGGGAGTACCGCAGTTGGCGCAAAACTTGGCGGTATCCGGATTTGCCAATCCACAGTTAGGACAATTCATCGTTATGCTCACTGTAGCCAATTCCATGCAAGGAGAAACTCTCGAGACCTACAACCCCAAGTACACAGGCCTTGTCTGCGCGGTAGCAGCTTTAGGCGGATTGCTCTTCGGCTACGACTTCGTCGTGATAGGCGGCGCGAAGCCGTTTTACGAAGTGTACTTCCGCCTCACATCGGGAGCGCAAATCGGTTGGGCCAACAGCTGCGCCCTGCTGGGCTGTCTAGGCGGCTCAGTTCTCTCCGGCACGGTAAGCGATCGGCTCGGCCGTAAAAAGCTGCTCATCTTGTCGGCCGTACTGTTTGGGGTCTCATCGGTGCTGACCGCTTGGGCCAACACCTTTTCCATGTTCGTCGTGTGGCGCATCCTCGGTGGAGTTGCCATCGGCATTGCGTCGAATGTGTCGCCCACCTACATCGCGGAGATCAGCCCGGCAATCTGGCGAGGCAGGCTGGTCTCCCTCAACCAGATCACCATCGTAGTCGGCATTCTCATGGCCCAGATCGTCAACTGGATCATTGCGGACCGGGTCCCTAACGGCGCCTCCGCCGCCATGATACGCAGTTCGTGGAATGGGCAGTTTGGATGGCGATACATGTTTCTGGTCGTAGCTGTGCCTTCTCTCCTTTTTTTTCTGGCCGCGATCTTTGTCCCGGAAAGCCCACGGTGGCTTGTTCTGCACGAAAGAAAACAGGAAGCCGCTGCAATCTTCGCTCGAATTGGCGGAGACGGCTACGCCTCGCGAGCGGTCCACGAAATCGGAGTCACGGCGGCGGCCGAGTCCAATGCGCGATTGCCTGTCCGTGTTCTGATCATGGGCATTGTTCTTGCGGTGCTGCAGCAGTGGAGCGGGATCAACATACTCTTCAACTACGCCGAGGAAGTGTACCGAAGCGCCGGCTATGGCGTGAATGACATCCTGTTCAACATCGTGATCACCGGTGCGGTGAACTTGGCATTTACGTTAATCGCATTCCGAATCGTGGATGGGCGCGGAAGACGTCCGCTTATGCTCTTCGGGTGCGCCGGCATTGCCTTGTCTCACTTCTTGATCGGATTTGGCTACCGATTGGGAATGACCGGTTTACCTATTCTGCTGTTCACTCTTTTGACCATCGGCTGTTATGCAATGTCTCTGGCACCGGTCACCTGGGTCCTGATTTCGGAGATCTTCCCCACGCGATTCCGCGGCCTTGGAGTGGCCATTTCGGTTTCGGCTCTTTGGATTGCTTCCTTCCTCCTGACGTTTACCTTCCCCATCCTGATCGAAACCTTCGGGACTTCGTCCACGTTCTGGATCTACGCATTCATCTGCACGGCCGGGTTCGCCTTTATCTACTTCGCCGTCCCGGAGACGAAGGGCAAAACCCTCGAGGAGATCGAGCGAGAGCTTGTGCTCAACTAACAGAACCCAACGCCGTTCTCTTATGCTTAATACGAGGTTAGACACTATTATTTTGAGAACCATCTCATCTGCAATCTGCCTGGCTTTGCTGATCGCTGCGCTCGCGTGTGACCGGCGTGATCAGGATAAAGCCAGACAGGAACTGTCCAAAGCACAAAATGAAACGCGCAGTGCCGCACGAAAGTTGGAAGGGGATATAAAATCCGCTTCCGAACGCACACGGACGAACGGCGTACAGGGTGCCCAAGCTAAGTTGGACCAAGCCGCCATTCTCGCAAAAATTAAAGCAAAACTCGCCAGCGATCTCGGGATAGGCACTGTCGCCAGCATAGATGTGGACCTCGCAGGGGAAGTGGTAACTCTGCACGGACACGTATCCTCCTCTGAACAGAGAACCCGGGCCGAGGAGGCCGTAAAGGAAGTCCCTAATGTCGGGTCAGTAGTAAATCGACTCACGGTCGAGCCTTGAGTCGATTTGTTACGCGAGCAGATTAATGGTCCCGCGGCATTTAAGAGCGCCGCACTTACAAGGGATTCGTTCTACCTTTTTGTCGAAGTGGTAATCGACCGTAAGCTCTTCTCCCCGCCGGATCTGGCGAAGGCTCACATATATGATGTGTCCTTTGACGATGCGGGCTACCAAATTGGGTTCGCAAGAATGATTGATATATTGGGCTCCTGAACCGCCTACCGAACCGTCGATGGTCCAATAGGGGTCCAGCGTAAAAAGATAAATCAAGTCAGTTGATTCCGCGCGTCGTTTCGTCTCTCTACGGCTGATCTTCTCGCCCGTGTATTCGATCACCTTCCTTTTAGCCGGGATCGGTTCCGTTGCGTAGACGCCCCATCGGTGAATCTTTGAAGGCGCGAGTTTGAGACCGAAGCTTGCATACTTCGCATCGATAGTAGGGACCTCGCTCCCGGCTTTTCTACCGGTCGAGGTTTTGGTTCGCGGCATTGTTTGGGTAGACGGACTCGGGTTGGCGCGAGTCAAAAAGTTCCTCGCCGTTATTGCGTTTTCTGCTGGAGAACGGACACCAGTTCCTGGACGGCATCGGCGCTCTTCCGAAGAGCTGCGCGTTCAGAATCGTCGAGCTTGATTTCATAGATCTTCTCGATCCCGCGCTTACCGAGTTTCACCGGTACTCCTACGAACAGATTGTCGATGCCGTACTCGCCGGTAAGAAGAACGGCGCAGGGCAAAACCTTTTTCTTGTCTTTCAAAATCGATTCAACCATCTCGACAGTGGAAGCGGCCGGCGCATAATAGGCGCTGCCGGTTTTGAGATACTTCACAATTTCGGCGCCGCCGTCCCGAGTGCGTTGCACCAAGCGATCGATAGTTGCTCCGTCAGTCAGTTCAGCGAGGGGAATGCCGCTCACATTTGTGAAGCGAACAAGCGGAACCATCGTGTCACCGTGGCCGCCTAGAACCATAGCCGTTACATTCTCGAAAGAGACATTTAGCTCTTCCGCGATGAACGTACGGAAGCGCGCCGTATCCAGCACGCCCGCCATCCCGATGACGCGTTCGCGCGGGAAACCGGAAATCTTGAGCGCCGTCCAGCACATCGCGTCCAAAGGGTTAGTGACCAGGACCAGGATCGCGTTCGGTGAGTGCTTGGCGGCCTGTTCTGTGGCGCTCTTCACCACCTCGTAGTTAGCGAGCAGCAAATCGTCGCGGCTCATACCCGGCTTGCGCGGGAAGCCAGCTGTGATTACTACGATGTCAGAGTCCGCTGTTTCTTCGTACCCATTGGTGCCGACGATGCGAACGTCGTATCCTTCGACCGGCGCGGACTCGAGCATATCGAGTCCCTTACCCTGGGGTACACCCTCCACGACATCAACAATGACGACGTCGGCCAACTCCTTTGCTGCGATCTTCTGGGCCGTGTTAGCGCCAACGTTACCCGCGCCCACGACCGTTACTTTCCTGCGCATCTTTCTCCCTGAATCACTCGAAACGAAATCGCAGTATAGCAGTCAAGTTCCAGCCTCTAAGCCGGCTTGAAAAGTGGATTCGGAGGCTGAAACCATCATTGCCGAGCAGGCAGCATTTAACCCGACTGACACGCTTTCAGGCTATCCTGATCCAAAGATCCTATGAGAGAACTATTCGCGAAACTAGCATGTTTTTTGCTGGGCATCTGCCTGGTTCTGGAAGCTCAGAATACCGCCGGCACAGCCAGCATCTCGGGAACAGTGGTCGATCCAAGCGGGTCGGCTGTGCCGGGCGCGAGTGTGATGATCGAGAACCAGTCGAAAGGTGTCCGGCGTCAACTTTCCGCTACAGATAGTGGCGTGTTCAATGTCCCTGCTTTGATTCCCGCATCGGGTTACACCGTTACTATTACGAAAGCCGGATTCGCCAAGTACGAAGTGAAAGACGTAGCTTTAACCGTCGGCGCCACGGTGAACTTGAACGCCTCGTTGTCGGTCTCTTCCTCCGCCACCCAAGTAGAGGTGACGTCCGAGGCGCCCATCGTCGATACTGTAAAACCTGATGTCTCCCAGTTAGTAAGTAGCCGTCAAATTTTGGATCTGCCCATCAATGGCCGCCGAGTAGATAACTTTGTACTGTTGACCCCGGGCGTTACGTCGGACGCAGGATTCGGCTTACTTACATTTCGTGGCCTACCCGGCGGCAATACCTTTCTAACGGACGGCGTCGATACGACCAACAGTTTCTACGACGAAAATGCCGGCCGGACGCGGACCTATAACATTTCGCAGGACGCTGTACAAGAATTTCAAGTCATAACGAGCGGGTCTCTTGCCGAGTATGGAAGAGCTTCCGGCGGAGTAGTGAACACGATCACCCGAAGCGGAACGAACGAGTTTCATGGAACTGCTTACGAGTTCTTCCGGAATCGCACCTTGAATGCCACCGACATCAGCTCTTTCGGGGCCAAGCCGCAGGACTGGAGGCACCAAGCCGGGGCAAGCATTGGCGGACCCATTAAGAGAGATAAGCTGTTCTTTTTCTTCAATGGCGAGCTGCAACGCCGGTATTTCCCGATTGCATCCTCGAACGTACAGAATTCCACCCTCTTTACGTCACCTACGGCCATCAACCCGCGAGCATGCGGAGCGCCAGCGACAGTTGCCCAGTGTTCGGCCGCCGAACAGTACATCGTCAGCCGAGCCGAACCGCAATTGGTTTCACGAACGGCGGATGTAAACCTGTTGTTTGGAAAGATCGATTATCAGGTTAATGACCGGAATCGGGCTAGCTTCGAGTTCAACTATGTAGACTTCCGCTCTCCTAACGGAATCCAGACTCAAATTGCTTTGATTAACGGAAACGCCGTGGGCAATAACGCAAACACCACGGTGTTTGACCGGACCGGCAAGGCGTCTCTAACGACTATAGTTTCGTCGAACATTGTGAATGAGGCTAAGTTCGGATTCTTCAAAGATCGCCAATACGACCCGAATAGCTCAAGTCTGCTTCCGAGCATTGGCCCGATCGGCCTTAGTATTACGGGCGCGACCGGGATCAGCAACATCGGCTATGCAACCGGCTACAATCGGCTGGATCCGAGCGAACAACGCTTTCAGTTTGGAGATACGCTCTCTTACAATCTTGGACGGCACAATGTGAAGTTTGGCGTCGATTACGACAATGTCGAAGACTATGTCAGTCTTCTAAGTAATCGCTATGGAACTTACACCTATGCGAGTCTCACCAACTTCGCTCTCGATTTCAGCGGAAACACCGCTGGCGCGAAGGACTGGGCAACCTACTCGCAGAAGTTTGGTAATCCTGTTGTGGACACGTCTCTGAACGAGGTCTCCGCCTTCCTACAGGACGAGTGGCACGTAACACCAAAGCTCACGATCAGTCCCGGACTGCGATACGAGAAGGCTTTTCTGCCTCAGCCGATCGAAAAGTACCCCAATCTCGTAAACCCGCTGCTTCCGCAAACGGATCGCATCCCCCAAACCAGCCGCAACTTTGCGCCGCGGTTCGGGCTGGCTTACGCAATGAACCCGAAGACTGTGCTGCGGGCAGACTACGGGTTGTTCTGGAACCGGTATGTGACGGCCGCTATCTCGAACTTCTTTACGGCGAACGGCGTTTATCAGGCGACCTACACGTTATCGGCGACCGGCAGCACCGGGCCGCGTCAGGTTGCGGCTGGGCCCGTTTTCCCGAACTCCTTAGCGCAACAGCCGACCGCTGTACCGGGTGCGGCAACTCCCACGATTCCGGACCCGGCGTTCAGGCCGTCTTACTCTGAACAAGCCGATTTTGCCATCGAACGGCAGCTGACATCGAACTCGAGCGTGACTTTGTCCTACATTTGGGATCGCGCTTTGCACTTGATTTCGGCTTACGATGCAAACGTCGCCGCGCCGACTCAGACCTATACGTATCCAATTCTGAACGCCCAAAATCAGGTTGTCTCGACCTACACTACACCGATCTATACGCGGCGTTTAAACCCTGCCTTCGGCACTATCATCGACGTGACATCGAGCAACAACAGTTACTACAACGGCTTCGCTCTTCAGTACAACAAGCGCTATTCGAGCTGGTTTCAAGGCCAGGCGTCATACACCTATTCGCATGCGGAAGATTACAATGTCGGCGGCGGCGGTAACACGCTATTTACTCCAAGTGCACCTACATCGGTTTTCAACGGAAACTATGCCAACGAGAAAGGATCATCCTCGACGGATCAGCGTCATAGGCTCGTGGCAAACGGAGTGGTGACGCCCAAGTTCGTCAGAGGCAACAGCGTGATCGACCGCTACTTGATCAATAACTGGGAGCTCTCGGCTATTACTACCGCTGCTTCCGCTCAACCGCTTGTTCCCACCGTAAGCGTGAGCGCTGCGCCCTCGGCTCTTCTAAATCGCAGCACATTGAATGGCTTAGGGGGATCGAATCGCGTCCCGTTTGAACCCATTTCTGCTCTCGACTCCGACCAGCTTTACCGAACGGACGCGCGTCTCTCGAAGACTCTGCCGTTCAGCGAGCGCTTCAAAGTGACACTGATGTTCGAAGCGTTCAATGTCTTCAATCATCACTATTACGCAGGTACTAATCCGCGAACGACACAGCAATATTCGACTGTGAACTACGCCTTGAATGGCCAATCGGTAGTCGCTCTGGCTCCGTTCGCGAGCTATGGAGCTTGGGGCACGACGTCTTCTCCTCTCGAGGGAACTACCGCTCGCCGTGCGCAGGCAGCCGTGCGTATTACCTGGTAATTCGAGGGGCTTTATGGCTGCTGCTGGAGCACCACGAGCTCCACTCCGCTTGGCGCCTGTTTACTGTGATAAACACGTTCCGTCGCGGGCTTGAAGTCTTCCAGTTGCGCATGCGGGATATCCACGAAGGTCTGCGGATTGCGATCCACCAGCGGAAACCACGAGCTCTGCACTTGCACCATGATGCGATGTCCCTTACGAAACGTGTGATCGAGGTCCGGCATATCGAAATCGACCTCCGTCACTTTGCCGGGCGTTAGCGCTTCCGGCTTTTCCCAGCTGTTGCGAAACTTGGCCCGCATCGGCTCGCCGCGCACCAGTTGCTGGTATCCGCCCATATGCAGCGGCGGCACACCGAGGATCCGCTTATTACCGGTGGTTGCATCCGGCGCATCTGGATAGTCTTCCGGATATACATCGATAAGCTTTACGACAAAATCCGAATCTGTTCCGGTCGAGGACACCTTGAGCTTCGGCGAGATCGGCCCGGCGATGGTGACGTCTTCCGTGAGCGGATCCGTCATGTACGTCAGTACGTCCGGCCGGCGCGACGCCCAGCGCTGGTCATCCACCATATAGCGTTGCGGCACCGTATCGGTTGTGTAATCGACGAACGGTACCGGGTGCATCGGGTCGCTCACGTACTGGTCATAGGCTACTGCCCCGTCCGTAGGTGGATCGAACGACAGCTTTCCGCCCGCCTGTAAATAGAGCATCTTTGGAGCTGCTCCTCTAGGCGGCCACTGGTCATATTTGCGCCAGACGTTTGTTCCGGTTTCGAACATGTACGCTTCGGGCGGAGCTTGCCCTTTGCCTTTCAGATAAAACTCGAAGAAAGGAAACTGAATCTCCTTGCGAAAATACTCACCGGTTTTTGCGTTAAAGACTGCATCGCCCAGGTGATCTCCTTCACCGAGCGCCCACCCGCCGTGGACCCACGGACCTTCCACGATCGTGTTCGGCGTGCCTGGATTGTCTTTCTCGATCGCTCGATACGTACGCCACGGTCCGGACAGATCCTCGGCGTCATACCAGCCCCCGACCGTCATTACAGCGCAGTGAATGTTATGCATATGCCGCGAGAGATCGCGCGCTTTCCAGTATTCGTCGAAGGTGTCGTGGTTGACCTGGTCGGAGAAGAGCCAGTTCTTGCCTTTCAGCGCAACCTTGTCGAGGTTGGAGGTCGCGCCCGCTTTTAAGTAGTACGCGTACCCGTCCGGAGTGCCCATATCGAACGGCACGTGAATTTTGGGCGGTTTCTCGGGCTCATCCATCGGCTTGAACGATGAGTAGAAACCGAAGTTAGCGGCGAGCATGAAAGCTCCGCCGTGATAGCCGTCATCGCCCATGAAGAGATTGGTCATGGGCGCTTGCGGACTGGCCGCCTTTATTGCCGGGTGCGAATCGATGATGCTCGCCGACGTGTAAAAGCCCGGGTACGAGATTCCCCAAATCCCTACCTTGCCGTTGTTGTTCGGAACATGCTTTAAGAGATACTCAACGCTGTCGTACATGTCGGAGGAATCGTCTACATCGTTCGGGCCGGATTTCTTGTCGATATGAGGATGCATCTCCACGAACTTGCCTTCAGACAAATATCTGCCGCGAACATCCTGGTACACGAAGATGTATCCGGCCTTTTCGAATTCATCGCTGGGACCAAGCTTCGTCTTGTAGACGTCTTCTCCATAAGGACTCACGGAGTAAGGGGTGCGGTCCATCAAAATGGGCCACTGCTGCGACTGATCTTTCGGCACGTACACGCTGGTGAACAGGTGCACGCCGTCGCGCATCGGAATACGAAACTCGTATTTCGTGTAGTGTGCTTTTACGTAGTCTTCGGGCGGAACGGCTGGCGGCTTCTCCTGGGCAGACACAAAGCCGCTCGCAGGCAACATCAATAAGAGGCTGCAAGCGGCTTTACACAATAGTTTCCAGAATCCCGGTTCACTCGGCATCTTCAGATAACGGTACCAAGTCAATGAAAGTTACACGCGTGTTTGATTAGCGCATCTGGTGATCGATCTCTCGTAACCAGTCAGGCCGCTTCAACACGTCCCGCGGTTTGCTGCCGTCGGGCGGCCCTATTATGCCTTCGCGCTGCATCATATCCAGAATGCGGGCAGCTCGCCCGTATCCGAGCCGCAGACGCCTCTGCAAGGTAGAAGTGGATGCCTTTCCGAGCTCCAGCACGACCCGAACCGCATCCTCGTACATTGGATCCTGCTCGCCATCGAAGGCCTCACCATCTTCGCCTTCTTCTTCCGAGGGCGGCGTCAGCAGGAAGCTCTCGTCGTATTCGGGCTGGGCCTGCTCTTTCCAGAAGTCGACCACACGATTCGTCTCCGCCTCCGTCACGAATGCGCCATGGACACGCGTCAGCCGCGATGAGCCCGGGGGAAGAAATAACATGTCGCCCTTGCCGAGCAGATGTTCCGCGCCCATACTATCGAGCACAGTACGCGAATCGACGCGCGTCGCTACTCGAAAGCTAATACGCGAAGGGAAGTTCGCCTTGATGAGCCCAGTAATCACATCGACGCTAGGCCGCTGCGTAGCCAGAACCAAGTGCATGCCGACAGCGCGCGCCATCTGCGCCAGCCGCGTGATGCATTCCTCGACGTTCGCGCGTTCGAGCATCATCAGATCCGCCAGCTCGTCGATCAAAATCAAAACGTACGGCAGCGGATCCAGATCTTCATCCGGTTCAGACTCGTTCTCGTCATTGAAGAGCTTACGGGGCTCCTGCCGCAATTGCGCCATCTTGCGGTTGTACTGGTCGATGTTCCGAACGCCCTGCGAAGCGAGCAGTTTCAATCGCCGCTCCATCTCGAGCACCGCGTTACGCAGCGCATTGGTGGCCTTCTTCGGCTCCGTGATGACCGGAGTCAAGAGATGCGGAATGCCTTCGTAGATACCTAGCTCGACGCGCTTCGGATCGACCATGATCATTCGCACCTCGTCCGGGGTCGCTTTGTAGAGAAACGACATGATCATGGCATTGAGCATTACGCTCTTACCCGATCCCGTCGACCCCGCAATTAATAGGTGAGGCATCGTCTCAAGCGAGGCTACCTTGATGCGGCCGTTGATGTCTTTGCCCAGCGCAATCGTCATCTTCGAGGGCGAATCGTGAAATTCGTCCGATTCGAGAATCTCGCGGAGGCTGATGACTTCCCGCCTGCTGTTCGGCGCCTCGATGCCGACTGTGGGCTTGCCAGGCAACCGCTCGATCAGCACCGACTCTGCCTGCAAGCCAAGACACAGATCCTCGCTTAGTGTTGTGATGCGGCTGTATTTCACTCCCGCTTCCGGCTTGAATTCATACGTGGTAACAACCGGCCCGGGATTGATCTGTACCACGGAGCCGCGCACGTTAAATTCCTCCAGCTTGGATTTGATGCGGCTGGCGATCTCTTTCAGTTCTTGTCCGTCATAACCCCCGCTCGCCGGAATTTCATGCAGTAACTCTGTCCCGGGCAGGCGATAAAGCTGTTTGCGTCTGTGCGGCACCGGCGGCTCCGGCATTGAGCGCGCGAACGCTGGAGCGGGCTCGTCATGGCTCTCGGTTTGCGTGACGCGAGTGGCTGGTTGGTATTCCAGTGTACGGATTGGAATCTCGAACTCAGTCTCCGGCTGCGCTTCGTCGTCCTCGAGGTCGAAAGGAGGCTCGTTGTCGGCAGCCTGGTCAGTCACTGGCTCTTTCGCGGGAGCGATGGGCTCATGTGTCAACTCCGTCGCGGGTCTTCTCTTCGGTCGTGCGGACTCGGCATCCTGCGTAACGATGCGTTGCGCATTTCTCCGGGCAACGCGTTCGGCTACGCGCGCCCTGGCTTTCTCGATCGCGAGCTGACGCTTGATTTGGCGAGCCGTCTTCCAACGCGCGAGAATGTTTCGGACCCGCGCCATCGGTCCGCCCAACCATTGCATCAAGGTTGATACTTCAAACGTCGACGCGAAATAGAGCGCGACCACGCCCGCCGCGACGGTAATAATTGCAGAGCCGGCCAGGTCGAAACGCGCCAGCAGGAAATCGGCCATCACCATCCCGACAATGCCGCTCGGCCGAACTGCGGTTCCGATGTACCAGTGGTGCGGCAACAGCCCGCAAGCCGTGGACACGCAAAACCATAGTGCAAGCGCGCCGAAGATGCGAAACCATGGGCTTTCGATTGCCGAAGACCGGACCCACTTCCAGCCAAGCGTCCATATGTGGATCGGCAGGAGAAAAACGCTCACGCCGAAGACTTGCAGGAAAAAATCCGCCCACTTCGCCCCAAAAATTCCCAGCAGGTTGTGTGTATGCGCCACACCGGTTGCCGTGTTCCAGGACGGATCGGCCGGCGAGTAGGACAGCAGGCTTAGCGAAACCGCCAAACCCAAAAGGAACAATAGAATGCCTACGGCTTCATTAAGCCGCGTATAGCGTGAGGGTGAAAGAAACATCATCCGCCGGTGCGGAAGAAACTGCCAGAGCGATCACCATTATGGCAGATAACCGCAACACGGTCATAATTGAAGATGTAGTTGGCTCTTCCCTGTGGCAGGGCCGCCCGCTTATACGGAAGTTTGCTCTTTTGCTGATACATGCGCGCCACAAAAATTGTTGCTACCCTCGGGCCGTCCACGGATTCTGAGCCAATTTTAAGAAGTCTTTTCGAATCCGGCGTCGATGTCTTTCGGCTGAACGCGTCGCACGGAACGCACGCCGATCACGCGATGCGGATCGAAGCCGTTCGCAGACTATCGGCTGAGTTTAAGACGCACTGCAGCATTCTTCTGGACTTGCAAGGGCCAAAGATCAGGCTCGGGACGTTCAAAAACGGGCCTTGCTTCCTTCACCAGGGATCGAGATTTACAATTACGACCGAGCCAGCGGAAGGCACGGAAGAGATCGCCTCTACGACCTACAGCGACTTCGCTCGGGATGTAAAAGCCGGCGATCCCGTGTTACTCGCCGACGGCTCCGTTGAATTGCGTGTGCTCGAAACAGACGGTATCGCTGCCCGCTGCGAAGTGATCACAGGCGGGTTTGTCAACGATCGTAAAGGCATCAACTTGCCGGGCGTACACATCAGCACTCCGTCACTCTCCAAAAAGGACATCGCGGACGCGCATTTTGGCGTCCAGCAAGGCGTCGATTTCTTCGCGCTCTCGTTTGTACGCCAGGCACGTGACGTCCTGCGCCTCCGTCATCTTCTGGAAGAGGTCGACGCCAAACAGCCCATCATCGCTAAAATCGAGAAACCTGAAGGCTGGCAGAATCTCGACACTATCCTCGAAGAGTGCGACGGAGTCATGGTGGCGCGTGGCGACCTCGGCGTCGAAATGGCGATCGAGCGTGTGCCTGCTATTCAGAAAGCGATCATCGAGAAAGCAAGGGCGTGCGGCCGTTTTGTCATTACTGCGACCCAGATGCTTGAATCCATGATTGAAAATTCGATGCCGACACGCGCCGAAGTCAGCGACGTCGCGAATGCCATCTATGACGGAACAAGTGCGATCATGCTTTCAGCGGAGACCTCGGCCGGCAAACACCCCGTAGAGGCCGTAAAAGTAATGGCGCGTATCGCGTGTGAGGCCGAGCAATCGATCCACACGAAAGGTTTCCCTAAAGCCAAGTCAAAAGAACAGCCTGCCATTGCAGACATCATTGCGGATGCGGCGTTTCTCTGCGCCCGGTCGGCGGGAGTCACTGCGCTTGCCGTCGGCACAACCTCGGGCGCATCGGCCCGTTTATTGGCGCGCTATCGGCCACCGGTTCCAATCTATGCTTTCACTTCGAACGATGTCGTTGCCCGGCAGCTTTCTATCGTGTATGGTGTCCATCCCATCGTCTCGCTAGCCGCAGAATCGACGGACCGGATGCTTAACGAAATGGAGCGCGTGCTGGTCGACACCGGACGCGTAAAACCGGGCGACAACATCGTTTTTGTTGCCGGGCAGCCAGTCGGCCTTCGAGGATCGACGAATATGTTGAAGCTTCACCGGGTTGGTGGCATCCGTTCCTAAGGAATGTACGACGCAGTTCTTATTGTTTCTTTCGGCGGTCCCGAGAAGCCGGAAGATGTAATGCCTTTCCTCGAAAACGTAACGCGCGGGCGTAATATTCCGCGCGAGCGTCTGTCGGAAGTAGCCGAGCACTATCTCCATTTCGGCGGCAAAAGCCCGATTAACGATCAGTGTCGCGATCTCATAACGGCTCTGCGCAGTGAACTTGACGCATGCGGGGTCCGATTGCCGATTTACTGGGGGAATCGTAATTGGCATCCATTCCTTACGGACGCCTTGCGGAAGATGCGCGGTGACGGAATTAAGCATGCCCTTGCTTTTGTGACTTCGGCCTATAGCTCTTACTCGGGATGCCGCCAGTATCGCGAAAACCTAGCTGCGGCGCAGATCGAAGCCGGCGAAGGCGCGCCGCAGATCGACAAATTGCGCGTCTTCTACAACCATCCGGGCTTCATCGAAGCGTGCGCCGATCGTATCCGCGAAGCTCTGGCCCAGTTCTCCTCACGAGACCGCAAAAGTCTTCGACTGGTCGTAACAGCGCATAGCATCCCATGCAGCATGGCGCAGACTAGCGCCTATGAACAGCAGCTACGTGAAACGTCGCGTTTGGTGGCGGACGCGGCCGGCATCGAACACTGGGATCTTGTTTACCAGAGCCGGAGCGGATCGCCTGCCCAGCCCTGGCTCGAACCCGACATTCTCGATCATCTGCGCCGGCTTCACGCGGATGGCGTCGAGAACGTGCTGATTGCTCCGCTTGGTTTCACGTCGGATCACATGGAAGTCTTGTACGATCTCGATACGGAAGCGCGCAAACTAGCCCATGAGCTTGGTCTGAAAATGGTCCGCGCCGGCACGGCAGGTTCGCATCCAGCATTCATACGAGCCATTCGCGAGTTGATTGAAGAACGAATCGATTCTGCCCAGCCGAAACTAGCTATCGGTCTCTTTGGGCCGAATCACGATTTTTGTCCGCGGGATTGCTGTCCCGCTCCTCAACGGCCCGGTAAACTTCCCGCTTCGGAAGCCCCGACTGTTTCGCAACAGCCTTGATAGCATCCATTCGCGAGAGCCCTTCGCGCGCAAGGCGTTCAACCTCGGCTGCAGGGTCATCTATAGTGACAATATTTTCGCCTCGTCCGATGACCAACGTAATTTCGCCTTTGATCGACGGACGCGCTGCAAGCTGTTTGTGTATCTCGGCCGCCGATCCGCGCAGGAACTCCTCATGCATCTTGGTAAGCTCACGCGCGAGCACCATGCGCCGAGTTCCCAAGATGCTTTGAATCTCCGCGAGCGTTTCCAAAATCCGATGCGGGCTTTCATACGCCACGATCGTCGTCGTCTGCGATACCAAGCTCTCGAGCTTATTGCGGCGCGCGATGCTCTTCGGCGGGAGAAAACCAAGAAACAAAAAAGAGTCGGTCGGCAGTCCGGCTGCTGTCAGCGCCGAAAGTAACGCGGATGCTCCCGGAATCGGCACAACCGGTATGCCTTTCCCGACGGCCTCGCTGACGATTTTGTAACCGGGATCCGACAGTAGTGGCGTACCCGCGTCGCTGACCAATGCAATGGATTTCCCATCAGCGAGCAACTGAAGCAACTCAGCGGATCTGCTTGTCTCATTGTGCTCGTGATAGCTGATCAGCGGTTTGCGCACTTCGTAGTGAGACAGCAGCTTTTGCGTCTGGCGTGTGTCTTCGCAAGCGATGACTGCCGCTTCGTCGCGAAGAACGCGCAATGCGCGCAAAGTGATGTCTTCAAGATTCCCGATCGGTGTAGCAACGATGTAAAGTGTTCCGGCCAAACACTTGCAGTGTACTTCGGATGTCCCTTACGGGCGTCTTCTGCGGAGCATCGCTAAACAGGTCGCCAGCAAGCCGCCGAGCAGATCGACCATGTACGGCTCCGGAGCGACTTCGGTAATGAACTCTTGCCGACGTGGATCCGCGTGTTTTGGAATTTCAGAAACAATCTCGAATCTCTTGGCGTCCACCGTTGCATTTGCTCCCTCTGCCGCGGCAATCCAGCGATCCGCCGCCGCGTCCGCAGCGTAATCCGGATCGGTAATCGCCCAGGCCGCGTGCTGAATATCGATTCGGTCTGCCGCCGGTTTGATGATCAATGTGTAAAGATAGGCCTCTTCCCGATACTCGACCAGCTCATCCGGATGGTATGTATCGCCCAGATCTAATCCAAGATCGCTGACGTATGCACTCCAGTGATCGCCCGCTTTAGTGTCGTCCAGGAAATCGATGCAGAGCACCGGAACGTTTTGTCCGTCAATAGCCAGCGTGTACGGGCCCACAAAATGCTTTCCATCGTTCTGAGCCGGATTCCCGGTATTGACTAATGTGACTTGCGTGACGGGCGCCCCCATTAGCGCCGACGTCGCGAAAAGAATTGTAAGAAAGGCTTTCATAATTTGTTCTCCAAAAAAAGGAGCCCGGCGATGTATTTGGCATCAATGCCGAGAATGCATCACAAGGCTCAGACGTGAAACTTCGACCTGGATAGCGAAGCCGTCTTTAATGCCGTAGGAGGATGCTGAACTCTTTGCCCTTGGTATCGAGAACAACGGTACTGTTCGGGGGAATCTCGCCTTGCGAAACAAGCGCCGCCACTGGCTGAATGAAGTTGCGTTGCACGGTTCGCTTTAGCTCTCTCGCTCCAAACTCGAGGCTCGTACCGAGGTCAAGCAGATGCTCTCTTGCTGAGGCAGTGCACTGCAGCCGGAACGCGCGCAATCCGAGCCGGTTGTGAATCAAGCGTCCGAAATTCCCTAGGATCTGATCCAAAATTACGTCGCAAGCTTCACGATTAAGCGGTTTATAAGTGATCACCGAATCGATGCGATTGACAAATTCGGGCGAGAACTTCTGCCGCACTGCAGCCATCCCGATGCTCTGAATCTTCGAGCTGTCTTCCAGAGGTTGAGACGGAACCATTGCTTCGAAGCCGAAGTCCGGCTTATTTGCCCGCTGTATGGACTTCGCTCCCAGGTTGCTCGTCAGGAAAATCAGCGATCGTTCGAAGTTCACGGTGCTGTTGTCTCCCAGTCGGAGCGTCGCTTTGTCCAGGATGCCCAGCAAAAGGCGATTCATGGAAGCGGCTGCTTTTTCGATCTCGTCGAATAGGATTAACGAGACATCGCTTTGTTCGCTGGCAACGCTGTTGATTTTGGCTTGTGTCAACATGGGCTGCGTTTCGCGATGGCCCAGGTATCCCGGAGGCGCTCCGATCAGCTTCGCCACCTCGTGCTCCATTTGAAACTCGCCGCAATCCACCTTCAGCAGATTCTTGCTGCTTCCGTGCAATACTTCCGCCAAGGCTTCTACGGTGCGTGTCTTACCGGTGCCGGTAGGTCCGAGGAGCAGCACTACTCCAACTGGCCGGCCTTCTGGCGACAGCCCAGCCTGGTGCATCTGCACATAGGGAATGATCGTTTCGATCGCTTCGGGTTGTCCGACCAGCAATTCGCTAAGCCGCGCTACCAACCCATCTGGATCTTGGGGCAGTCTGGGACGTCTCGCGCGTCCTGAAAGGGTGTTTGATCGCATCCGTTCCTCGCTTCGGGATTGGTTGGACACCACCACCTCTGCCTGAACATCCGGGCTGCAGTGATTTGAATGTCTAACCGTCTACTTCCTGACGCCCGGAGTGTAGCGGTCTCAACCGAAGGCCCAAAAGGTGAACCCTGAATTTTTTACCTTGTTCCCGAAATTCCCACCCTAGCTAACTAACATCTAATCAGCTACTTCTGAGCTGTCCAAAAAAATAGTTGCAATTCTTTCCAGGTTGTGACTGCGGTTTTACCGCCTGGCATTTTGCTCAGGTTAAACTTACGGCCATGTTCAGACGCGCGACCACTTGCGCCTTTCTCATCGCACTACTTCTGCTTCATCGGCATGCCTTCGCCACGAGGCCAAGCGGGCCCTCGCAGTTCCTTTGGCTGTCCGACCTCCACTTCAATCCGTTCGATGACCCCGCGCTCGTCGACAGACTTGTGGCCGCAGCGCCTTCCGAGTGGACGGCGATTCTGAATAGTTCTTCTCAAAAGAAGTTCTCCTCTTTCGGGCAAGACACCAACTGGCCGCTCTTGTCTTCCGCATTTTCTGCGATGAAACGGACAATCCCGGATCCTGCTTTCATCCTCTTTACCGGTGATTTGATGGCTCACCATTTCCGCGAGCACTTCGACGCAACCGCAACCGTTCACGACGACCGCGCGTTTGCTGAGTTCACCAAGAAAACCGTGGAGTTCATTGCCTTGCAATTCAAGCAGCTATCGCCCGATACCCGCAGCATCCTCGCGCTAGGAAATAACGACTCCGATTGCGGCGACTATCTCGCGCAATCGGACGGTCCTTTTCTGCGTACTACCGGACCTCCCATTGCCGCACTCGCCGGTGCTGCGAATAACGCGTCCTTCTCCGCCCCATGGAACGAATTTGGGAGCTTCAGCGTGCCGCATCCTGTGCTTCGCAAACATCGAATCGTTGTCCTCGATACGACGTTCCTCTCCTCCCGGTATCACGCTGGCTGCTCCGCGGCTCCGGTCGATGCAGGCACGGCGATGCTTACATGGTTGACTCACGAATTAGCCGATGCCAGACAGCATGGCGATAAAGTGTGGCTCGTTTATCACATTCCGCCAGGTGTCGATGGCTTCGCCACAATCCGCGCCAGGGCGTCTTCCGCAAACGCCGTCGTGATGTTTTGGAAAGACTCTTACTCGAGAGCTTTCGAGGAGCTCTCAGCCCAATACGGATCCACGATAGAGGCAAGTTTCGCGGGACATACTCACATGGACGATTTCAGGCTGATGAACCAGAACGGCGGTCATCCCTCCGCCGTAATGATCACACCCTCGCTAGGACCGAACGTGCGGCAAAATCCGTCCTTTCGCGTTGTCACGCTGAGTTCGCGTGGCAAGTTGGAAAATCAGGACACCTATTATTTAGCGAATCTCGCAACCGTAAGCGAGCAGACGCCGGCAGACTGGAAACTCGAGTACAGCTTCAAGCAGGCTTGGCATTTACCGGGACTCAGCGCGTTGACTTACGAGAAGCTCTGGCGCCGGACCGCCGCATCTTCGGATGATCGCAAGCAATGGATGCTGTTTTATTCCGTTTCCGCTCCCGGAGCTTTTATTCTGCCCAGTACCTTTGGAATTTATCACTGTGCTTCCGGCTATACAAATGCAGACATGTTTCAGACTTGCGTGAAAGAAGGACAGGTTAATCGAACAGAATAGTTCGATCGATAGCGGCGAGCGTCATTCAATTTACAAAATTGAAAACTTTTCGCTATAACGTTGAAGGGTTAACCACCACTTTTCAGGAAGCTTTCCAAAGTTCCTGAGCCTTTTCTATCTTCTTTTTGCTTAGAACGAAAGGTCTGTACTTGCATAAACAATTTAACTTTTCAGCGGTCATGGTCGCCTCCTGGTTAGCTTCGTCTCCAGCGTGGGCGCAAACCCAAACGCGCATCGTACCCAATCTCATTAACCAAACGGTTAATGAGACTCAGCTAGTAACGCTGCCGGGCAATGTACATCCGCTCGCTCGTGTTCAGTTCGATACCGGTTCCGCTTCCGAGGCGCTGCCCCTCGACCGTATGATGCTCGTTCTAAAACGGAGCAAGCAGCAGGATGACGATCTGGCACAGTTGCTCGCCACCCAACAGGATCCCGGTTCGCCCGATTTTCATCACTGGCTCACACCGTCGGAGTTTGGCGAACGTTTCGGTCCTTCGCTGGGAGACATTAAAGCGGTAACGGACTGGCTTCAAGTTCATGGATTCCAAGTCAATGAAGTCCCGGCGGGGCGAACTTATATCGAGTTCTCAGGCAATGTGGCACAGGTCGAATCGGCCTTCCACACTGGAATCCATAGATACTTCGTCAATGGCGAAACCCATCTCGCAAACGATCGCAACCCGCAAATTCCAGCTGCTTTGGCCCCCGTGGTTGCCGGCGTGTCCAGCTTGCATAATTTCTTTTCGAAGCCCCAGCTGATCATGTCGAAGAGAAAGGTGGCTGCCGTGCTCCAGCCTGGAAAAAAGACTCCAAGCTACAGTGACGGCTCTGGGTCGTATTCGCTAGCGCCCTCCGATTACGCGACGATCTATAACATCGGTTCCCTGTATAGCGCCGGTATCAAGGGTCAGGGCGCGACCATTGCCGTGGTAGGCCGCTCTAATATCAACCTGCAGGACATTGCGAGCTTTCGCAGTATCTTTAAGCTGCCCAACAACAATCCCCAGATCGTCCTCAACGGCGCCGACCCCGGTGACCTTGGCGGGGGCGAAGAAGCCGAAGCAGTTCTCGATACTACGTGGTCCGGCGCGGTAGCCCCGAACGCCACTGTCAAGTTTGTGGTTTCTGCCTCCACCAGTACAGCCGATGGAGTGGACCTCTCCGAAGCCTATATCGTCAACCACAACGTTGGAGACGTAATGACGGAAAGCTTCGGCAGCTGCGAAGCCGGCTACACGGCAGCTCAGGCTACTTCCATATCCAGCCTGGCGCAACAGGCCGCGGCCGAGGGGATTACTTACGTGGTCTCTTCCGGCGACAACGGGTCAGACGGCTGCGATGACCCAAACTCTACCTATCAGGCCACCCAGGCGGTTTCCGTCAACATGCTTGCTTCGCCACCATCCGTCGTTTCGGTCGGCGGCAATCAATTGGACGATACAAACGCCGGCGGACCGTTCTGGGATTCGAACAGTGGAAATGCCTTGTCTTACATTCCCGAAGATGTCTGGAACGAGAACTGCGATGAAAACAACTGTTTTAACCAGTTCACGATCTGGGCGGGCAGCGGCGGACAGAGTATCTATTTTTCGAAGCCTTCCTGGCAGAGCGGCGTTACTGGCATTCCGAACGACACTGTTCGCCATGTGCCCGACGTTTCACTTACGGCTGCCATACACGATCCATATCTCCTGTGCCTCGATGGCGGCTGCACGCCCGATATATTCGGCAACATCACCCTTTCGGGTATCGGAGGAACGTCCGCCGCGGCTCCGTCGTTTGCCGGCATCATGGCGCTGGTCGTGCAAAAGACCGGCGCTCGCCAGGGAAACGCAAATCCTGTTCTCTATAGATTTGCCGCCCAGGAAAACTTTTCCCAATGTGATGGCTCGGACACGAGCACCCTTCCCGCGAGCACCTGCATCTTCCACGACGTCACTGTCGGTACCAATGCTGTCCCAGGTGAACCCAACTTCGGAACTCCTCAAGAGACCTACGACGCAACGGTCGGCTACGACATGGCAAGCGGCTTAGGATCAGTAAACGCGGCCAACTTGGTAAACAAGTGGAGCGCGCAATCGGGAAGTCCGAGCGTCACCTTAAATCCAGCCAGCCTGGCGTTCGGCAACGAAACCGTGGGCCAGTCGAGGTCTTCGAATGTCACTGTGAAGAATTCTGGTTCGGGCACGCTCAACCTGAGCAGTATTTCTATCACGGGCTCAGAAGCTTCCAGCTTTTCCCAATCGAATAACTGCGGCAGCAGCATCGCTGCCGGTAATCAGTGTACGATCACCGTCACGTTTAAACCGGCCGCGACCGGCACGTTTTCTGCCAATGTCGTTCTAGCCGACAACGCTTCGAACTCGCCTCAATCGGTACAGCTCAGTGGAACGGGAGTATCTGCCACTTGCACCTACTCCATTTCTCCGGCCAATGGCAACTACACTTACTCGGCAACTACGGGGACGGTAAATGTGTCCACTCAAGCAGGCTGTGGCTGGACCGCCGCAAGCAACGCAACAAGCTGGCTTACCATCACATCGGGCGCATCCGGAACGGGCAGCGGAACGGTTACTTTCCAGGTCGCAGCCAATAGTGGCGGCGCGCGCACGGGAACTCTCACCGTTGCGTCCCAAACGTTCACAGCCAATCAAGCCGCTGCCGGAAGTTCACCCAGCGCTCTCCGCTTCGTACCTGTCCCGCCCTGCCGCGTTGCCGATACCCGAAACTCGAACGGTCCATTTGGCGGCCCAGCGATTCCTGGGGGAGGCTCTCGCGAGTTCGTAATCCATAACAGCCCCTGCGGCATTCCCTCTGGTGCGCTGGCCTTTTCGCTGAATGTCACAGTCGTTCCAACCGTCAGTCTCGGCTACCTGACCGTTTGGCCGAACGGACAAGCCCAGCCGGCCGTGTCCACGCTCAATTCCGACGGCCGCATCAAAGCTAATGCGGCAATCGTTCCGGCCGGTTCCGACGGCGGGGTAGACGTCTATGCCAGTGATCAAACCCACGTCATCCTGGACATCGACGGCTATTTCTTACCGGCAAGCAACTCCACGGCTCTCCAGTTCTATCCTGTGACGCCTTGCCGGGTTGCGGATACGCGCTCCGGTACGGGACCTCTCGCAGGGCCTTCTTTGTCTGCTGGCCAGGCTCGCGCTTTCCCCATCTTGGCGAGCCCGTGCGGTCTGCCTTCGAATGCGAAGGCGCTCTCCTTGAACTTCACGGCCGTGCCGAGAGGTTCGCTCTCCTACTTGACGACATGGCCTACCGGGCAAGCGCAGCCGAACGTCTCCACCCTGAACGCGCCAACAGGCACAATCGTTGCTAACTCCGCAATCGTCCAGGCGGGAACGGGTGGCGATGTTTCCGTCTATGGCTCCGACAACACGGATCTCATCATCGACGTAAACGGCTACTTCGCTTTGCCGGCGAGCGGCGGGCTGTCCTTTTACCCGCTCACACCGTGCCGCGCACTCGACACACGCAATCCGTCCGGCTCGCAGCCGTACAACGGAACACTTCCTGTGAATATATCTGGAAGTGATTGCGCCGCGTCCTCAATCGCTGCTTCTTATGTTCTGAACGCAACCGCCGTACCGGGTGGCTCGCTAACCTATCTCGCTCTCTGGGCCAAAAATCAGGCACAACCGAATGTCTCGACTCTGAACGCCCTCGATGGGGCTATCACCTCGAACATGGCGTTCGTGCCCGCATCGAGCGGCTCAATCGACGCGTACGCCTCGAACCCGACCTACCTGATCCTGGACATCTCAGGCTACTTCGCACCGTAGTTACATCATCGCGACAGGGGGAGCCGGTTCATCCGGAGTCCCCGCGCTCGCAAGAGGACCCCGAACCATAACAAAGGCCAATAGTAAAAGCGCACCCAGGCCCGCAATGTAGGACGGGTGATCGAATACTTTCAGGTGTTCGCGAACATTAGCCGGAGCAAACTGCAGTCCCGCCCAAACCAGCCCTAGTACAGCTTCTCCGGCAATCAGTCCCGAAGCTGTTAACACGCCCGCATTCTCCACCCGCGCTCTTTGACCCTCGTTGTATCCTCTCCGCTCCGAAATGCGATCGGCCACGAATCGAATAATGCCTCCCACGAAAATCGCAAACGTGGTCTCGAATGGCAGATACATGCCTACTGAAACCAGCATCGGGCTCTTCACGTTCATGGCAATCAAAGCAAAGCCCATCAAAATCCCAACCACGACTAAGGGCCAAGGCATGTCGCCCCCCACGATACCCTGCGCCAATAACGCCATTAATCCCGCCTGCGGCGCCGGAAGCTGCCGGTCTCCAAACCCTGTACCGCCCGCCTTGATGTTTCCCTCATGCAAAAGCACCAGTGGAAAATACATCACCAGGCTCGCGACTACAACCGCCAACAGTTCCGCGATCTGAATGTTACGTGGCGTCCCTCCCAGGATGTATCCAACCTTGAAATCCTGCAGCAGTTCACCCGCGACCGCCGACGAAACACACACCACGCTCGCTACTCCCAGCACGGCCGCGACACCACCCACCCCCGAAACTCCCAGCGATACCATCAACAGCGCAGCAATGATCAGCGTGGATAGCGTCAAACCCGAAACGGGGTTGTTCGAAGACCCGATCAGCCCGCACAAGCTCCCGGAAACTGTCGCAAAAAAGAAACCCAGAATCAGCATGATGACTGCAGCCACGGTTCCCGCCAGCACGTTCCCGGAAAAGTAGATATACAGGCCGATCATCAGCGCAAACACGACACCGATCAAACCGAACACTACTTTGGAACTCATGTAGCGCTCCGTTCTCGAAAGCGCTGCCGTCTGTTCAGCTGTCTGCCGCACATCTTTCACGGCACGCGCTAAACCGGCGAAAAGGCTGCCGCGCATCCGGAAAAGCGTGTACCCCGCGCCCACCAGCATTCCCCCGACGGCAATCGGTCTCACGATATAGCGCCAAACACTTCCCGCCAGATCGCTCCATGAGCCTGCCGGTGCGCCCGCGGGCAAGAATTGCTGCAGCTGCGGTCCAAGAAAATAAACGAGCAAAGGAACCATCAGTCCCCACGCCAGCACGCCGCCCGAAAATTGCAGTGCTGCCAGCCGCGGTCCAATCACGTAACCGACACCCAGGTACGCCGGACTAATGCTGGGCGCGGAAAATACCGTTGTGCCGCCCACGCCCAGTACATTTTTTGTGCCTGCTCCGCCCAGCCGTACGCGAGTCGAACCGAGTTGCCCGATTTTCACCGCGAACTCCGCGTCAGCGGCGAAAAAACCGAACCGCCCAAGTAGAAAAATGAGCCCCCCAATGCCGATATTCCAAAACAGGAACCGTGCCGCTTGCGCACCGCGTTGCCCGGCCTTGTGTATCTCGGAGGCCGCCACCGATTCGGGAAAGGGAAGCTCCGCGTCCTCCACCATAATGCGCCGAACCAGTGATATAAACAGCACGCCTAGAACGCTGCCAACCAAAATCAGTGCCGTCGTTTTCCAGTAAGCGTCCCTAAATCCAAACGACGGCCATGCGTGCGCCAGCAGGAAAGCCGGAATCGTAAAGATCGCGCCCGAAGCCACGCCCTCTCCGATCGACCCGCTTGTCCTCGCGATATTCTCCTCGAGCAGCGATCCCTTCCAGGTCCTGAGAACCGCCATGCTGATCACCGCCGCTGGGTAAGTGGCGGCAACAGTGATTCCTGCCTTCAATCCGAGATACGCATTCGCGGCACCCAACACCACCGTCATGCAAAGTCCAAGCAAAATGGCGCGCACCGTAAGCTCGCGCATTTGCAGATGTTCCGGTACAAAAGGTTTAAAGGGCCTTGTCGTTGTGCTCATGCGAGGGTGCTGTTATTGTAGTCATCCCCGCTAGAGCCTTGCCGTTTTCGACTGACCAGCTCGGTCGCGTTTGCGCAACAGGGAGAGACAGAGGCAAATGCTCAAGAAGTACAAATCCATGAAGGGCAAATCCGGGGCCCTGTTCCAAATGGCGTTATTTCTTACAAGGGCATCGCATTCGCCCAACCACCGGCAGGTGAGAAGCGCTGGAAGCCGCCATAGCCGGTTTAGCCCTGGAACGGAGTGCGAGACGAAAGGGAGTACGCCGCCGATTGTATGCAGCTCCGTTCCGAAGCGAAGCAGCACCTGCGCACTAAGCCGAACGAAGACTGTCTTTATCTGAATGTATGGACTCCGGCCGACGGATCCGCCAGTAAGTCCGGTAGTGGAGGAGTACGGATCGACACTGACGCCCGGCGACCGCCGCGCCATTTCCCGAGTGGCCGGTCTGCGATGCGCAGAGCGATCGGCTGATGAACTTCACCGAGACGGTCCCAAAGTCGAACGAGACCCCTGGTACGACCGAATTGAAGTGATGCGCCGGGCAGCCGAAGCGAAACGGGCAGAGTGACACGGCCCAGCACGACGGAAAGCAGTTCTAGTAGGGACTCCAGCTTCCGTCGCTCTTGTGCTTTTCCTCCTCTTCTTTTTTCTCCTTGGCCTGTTGTTCTTTTGACTTGCCACCTTTGAAGTAGAGATGGACGGTTACGTTGTGGGTAGAGGCATCGGCGGTGTAGTCGGAGCGGGTATCGCTTAAGTTATCGAAGAGGCCTTGCTGCTGGACGCGCTTCAGGAAGAAATCGGGGTACTCGGGATTAAACGGGTGGCCGGGTTTTTCACCCCATAGTTTGGCAATGGCCGGCTCGGTGGTAACGTCTAAGCCCTCGATCTGCAGGGTTTGGAAGTTGTAGGTGCCGCCGGGCGTGACGTTGTAGATGACATTCACGGCTCGTTTCGAGTCGTCGGGCTCGGTCTCGGTTGTGATGCTGGCATCGAGGAGACCCTTACGTTTCATCTTGCGCAGGAGGTCGAGGCGGAAGTTGTCGATCTGTTCGCCGTTGAAGGGTTGGCCGGATTTGAAGGGGATTGCCGAGCGGATATCGTCTTCGTCCAAGCCGCTGCCGTGGAAGCGAATCGCGCCGAATTTGAAGGCGGGACCGTCGTTAATCTGAACTTTGACGACTACGCCGAAATTCGTCTTCGCCGGCTCCGTTTCCACTTTCGGGAAGCTAACTTCGGCGTAACCTTTGGCTGCGTAGAGTGGCTTAATGGCGCCTTCGAGGATCAGCTTCAGACGGGTGTCGGATAACGGCTCGCCGACCGCTACCTGGTTCACCGCTCGTAAAATGGTGCCCGTATCGACAGCTTGATTACCGGTAACCACGACACGGGAGATGGTGGGTGCGGGAGTGTCCGGTGTAAATAGAACGGTGAGTTGCTTAGGATCGTCGTTCGAGATGGCGGCTTTGACAGCCACGGGTTTGTCCGGGCTCGCGACACAGGACCCGACGCCGGTTGTGTAGCGCTTTAGTACGCCTTCGGTGCCCGGGATACGGTCGGCGTAGAAGTCGACTTTTTTTTGCAGGCAGGCTCGAAGGGCAGGCTCTGGAACACCGAGGCGTTCAAAGCGCGTGGGGAAGAGCTGCTCGTTTTCGGTGACTTCGAATGTGACGTCGTAAGCAGGCACGGGTCCGGCGCTAGTGCGGTATCGATAGGCGACCTGATTGAAGAGTTCGGTTGCCTGCAGCTTGGCGCGTGCTTTTTCGAGAACAGCGGCATCGACACGGGCGCCGACTTTCAGTCCGCTTTCCCTGACGATTTCGGCGGAGTTGTAGAGGTGATTGCCCTGAACATTGACGGCTTGCAGCGTGCCGGGCGGCGCCGGCTTTTTAGGGGCGGTCTGGGGCTTGTCTTGCGGTTCTGGCAGAGTGCCAGCGCGAATCAGGCCGGGCAAAAACGCGAGTGCTGCGACTAGGAAAAAAGAACGCATGGCCCTCTTTCAACTATATTGACTGACTTTTCAGGAGTACGCAGCGCGAGCGGTTGAGGTTTCACAGAACCAGCGGAGGACAGCTGTTATAGCAGGGGCCGATGAGCCCCGAAGTACCTGTAAAATAAGGCCTGAATGTTACAATTGAGGCAAAAATGACTTACGATGTCGTCGTTGTTGGCAGCGGTCCGGGCGGCTATTCCGCCGCAGTCCGAGCCGGTCAATACGGATTGAAGACTGCGTTGATCGAGCGCCAGCCGAGACTCGGCGGAACGTGTTTGCTGGTGGGGTGCATTCCGACGAAGACGCTACTGCACACTGCGGATGTTTGGGAGTACTTCAAGGATCCGGGCGCGCAGGGCATTGAGTGTAAGGATCCCCAGCTGAACTATTCGCGGGTTCTAGATCGTAAGAACAAGATCGTCAACAAACATTCGAAGGGCATCGATTTTCTGATGCGCAAGAACAAGGTTGACGTGATCAAGGGCGTGGCTAAGCTGGCGGGCAAGGGCAAGATCGAAGTGGCCGGCGCACAAGGCACGCAAACGGTGGAAGCGAAGAACATCATCCTGGCGACCGGGTCCGAGGCCCGAATGCTGCCGGGCTTGCAGCCGGATGGGGATCTGATCCTGACCAACATCGAGATTTTGGACATGCCTGCGATACCGAAGAGTATCGGGATCATTGGCGCAGGAGCAGTAGGGGTGGAATTCGCTTCGATTTTTAATCGTTTCGGCTCGAAGGTGACGCTTCTCGAGATGCTGCCGAAGCTGGTGCCGGTGGAAGACGAGGAGATCTCGAAAGAGCTGGAGAAGCACTTCAAGAAGGCTGGTATTCGGATCGAGACAGGCGCCAAAGCGGAGAACATTCGCAAGAACGCGAAAAGTGTCAGTGTGAGTGTGACGCCGGCGAATGGCAGCAAAGAGGAGATGGAGTTCGACAAGCTGCTGATTGCGGTTGGGCGGAAGCCGAACACGGAGAACGTGGGTCTAGAGAACACACGGGCCGAGATCGACCGCGGTTTCGTAAAGGTGGATGCATATCAGCGCACGGCCGAGCCAAACCTTTACGCGATCGGTGACATTGTGGCGGGAACACCGCAACTGGCGCACGTGGCGACGGCTGAGGGCATGATTGCCGTGGGAGCGATTGCAGGCAAGCCGGTTCGTCCGATCAATCGGAACCGGATACCGGGGGCGACCTATACGGATCCGGGAATTGGGAGTGTGGGTTTAAGCGAAGCGCAGGCGCGTGCCCAGGGTTTCAACGTAAAGGTGGGCAAATTCCCGTTCGTCGGCAACAGCAAGGCTACGATTTTGGACAAGCACGAAGGGTTCGTAAAAGTGATCGCGGACGAGAAGTATGGCGAGATACTTGGGGTGCATATCATAGGCCCTGAAGCTTACGAACTGATCGCGGAAGCGGTGACGGCCATGGAAGCGGAAGCAACGGTGGAGAGCATGATGGCAACGATTCATGCGCACCCTACGATTTACGAAGCGATCGGTGAAGCATTCAACAACGTTTACGGGCTGGCGATCAATATTTAAAGTTCCGGCGGCGAAGAATGAGACCGCTTGAAGTAGTAGACCTTGGCCGGATGTCTTACGGGCGGGCCTTAGCGCTGCAGCAGGCAATTGTCGAACAGCGGAAAAGCCGAGAGGGTTGCGACACGCTGCTGTTCGTCGAGCATCCGCATGTGATCACCATGGGACGTAACGGCAAAGAGCACAATCTGCTCGCAAGCGAAGACATTCTTGCGCGGTCAGGAATCGAGTTTTACGAGACGGATCGCGGAGGAGATGTCACGTATCATGGACCTGGTCAGGTTGTGGGATATCCAATTCTGGACTTGCGAGAATGGAAACGCGATGTGCGCGCCTATTTTCAAGGCGTGGAGCAGGCGCTAATCGATGCGCTGAAGGTTTTGGGTATCGTCGGGGAACGCATTCCGGAGCGTGGGTTCGAAGGTGTCTGGGTGAACGGGGCGAAGGTAGCGGCGATCGGAATCCACATTAGCCGCTGGATTACGTCGCACGGTTTTGCTCTGAATCTGGATACCGATCTCGACTATTTCAAATATATAGTTCCGTGCGGGCTGACGAAGCCGGTTTGTTCGCTGAGGTCGCTCGGTTCGAAAGTGATGCGGCAAGCGGTGACGGAAGCGATTACGGCCGCATTCGCGCAAGTATTCGGCTACCGAGTAGTAATGGCACAGGAAGAGATGCAGGAGATTCGATGATCGATGTCGAAATGCCCCAAATGGGCGAGAGTATTACCGAAGGAACGTTGACGCGTTGGCTGAAAAAGGCGGGCGACAAAGTAGAACGCGACGAACCGCTGTTCGAGATCTCAACCGACAAAGTAGATACGGAGATTCCCGCGCCTGCGGCGGGTGTGTTAAGCGAGGTGCTGGTTCAGGAGGGAGCGACGGTGGCGATCAAGACGATCGTTGCACGGATCGGAGACGGCGCATCGCAAGGCGCGGTGTCGGCTGCTCCCAAGCAAGAAGCGAGAGAGCCCGTTGTTTCCACTCCTCCGACGACGGACGTAGGGCCCTCGGCGGCTGTTCCGCAGAATCGCACGGCCGAGAGTTCAAGTGCTCCATCGCCGCCTGCGACTCCCAGCCCTGCTCCCGTTGCGGCCGGACCGTATCCGATCGAGCCGCCCGCGGCTGCTCCAGCAGCGGCGCCTCCTGCGCCGCGAGCGGATGGGAATGAAGACCAGGGTGCGCTGTCGCCGCTGGTTCGGAAGATGGCTCGGGAGTATAACATCGATCTCGCGCAGGTCAAGGGAACAGGCGCGGGCGGGCGAATTACGAAGCAGGACGTAGAGGGTTACATGTCATCGCAAGCGGCGAAGACGTATGGAGCCCCCTCGCCGCAAGCGCCAACCTATGCGCCGCCTCCGCTAGCCCCGGCTCAGCCGCAGGCCCCTGGGGCAGCAAATGGCACGCCAGTTGCGATGCCTTTGGCCGAGACGGCAAAGCTTCGTACAGAGCCGATGAGCACCATGCGGCAGAAGATCGCCGAGCACATGGTGATGAGCAAGCGCACTTCGGCGCATGTCACAACAGTGCATCGCGTCGATATGACGAAAATCGTCAAGCTGCGGGACAAGTCGAAGACGGAGTTTCAGGCTCGGAACGGATTTTCGCTGACGTTCCTGCCGTTTGTTACGGTGGCCACAGCGGAGGCTTTACGCGCTTTCCCGATCTTCAATGCATCTATCGACGGCAAGAACGTCCTTTATCATCGGGACATCAATCTGGGCGTCGCGGTGGCGCTGGAAGGCGGATTGATCGTGCCGGTGATCCGCAACGCGGACGAAAAGAATGTCTCGGGTCTGCAGCGCTCGATTGTCGACCTAGCTACGCGCGCCCGTTCGCGGCAGCTGAAGCCGGATGAGGTTCAGGGGGGCACGTTTTCGATCACGAATTTCGGCAGCTTCGGCAGCATCTTCGCCACGCCTGTGATCAATCAGCCGCAAGTGGCGATTTTGGGTGTGGGTGCGGTCGAGAAGGTAGCCGCGGTGGTGGAAGGTGACGCTATCGCGATCCGTTCTCAGGCTCATCTTGCCCTGACTTTCGATCACCGGCTCATCGACGGCGCGCTGGCTGACCAGTTCTGTCAAAAAGTGAAGTCGGTGCTCGAGAATTGGTCGGTGAATATCCTCTAAACGCTTCGTCTGCACTATTTCCGGGGACAAAACAGAGGGCTCGCTCAGCGGGCCCTTATTGTTTGCTCAACCTTACACTCCCCGCTTGTGCCAAGTTTCACCTAGGCTTTGACACGTAAGCACTTAGAACATTGCTAGCCGTACACTACTACTGCAGGTGTGGAGGCTAAATTTTTATGTTGACGAAATCTTAATGCAGGTTTAATATTCCCCTTGGGTGTTTTAATCCAGACCGATTAAAAACGGGGAGAGAAGAGGGGTCCACGCATGACTTTTCAGGTCGGTGAGAAAGTCGTTTATCCAAACCACGGGGTTGGCATAGTCGAAAACATCAGTTCCCGTTCTTTTGGAGCCCAGTTCGAACGCTTTTATCTTTTACGGCTGGCGGCAAGCAGTATGACCGTCATGGTGCCGTTTTCCCACGTGGACGAGTTAGGGCTGAGGAAGGTCACGAAATGCAGTGATATCAGCCGGGTTTTGAATTATCTGGCCGCAGGCAGACCTTGCTGTCCGCAGGACTGGAAAGATCGCTTTAAGGAAAACTCGGACCGGATGAAGGGCGGCAGCTTGCTCGAGATCGCAGAGGTTTTCAAAGCCCTTGTGATCCTTCAAATGAGTAAGCCGCTTTCGTTTCGGGAGAAAAGAATGCTCGAGCGGGCGCGCTGCATGCTGATTCTTGAAACGTCGGTGGCCAAGTCCGTTCCGGAATGCGGGGCCATCAGTCTCATTGCGAAAGCCCTTGCAAAGTCCGGGCTTCCGATGCCGGAAGCTCTGTAGAGCTAATCGGGGGCAGTGCTCCTGGGAGTGCATCGACCGGCTATACTGAGGATGCCTCTCTATGTGTGGCGCTATCGTCTAACGGTTAGGACGGAGCCCTCTCAAGGCTTAAATAGGGGTTCGATTCCCCTTAGCGCTACCAAAGTTTTGCGTTCCGTCTAAACTGGCTCTACGCACTTAATGGGGGCAGCGGCCCTGACCGATTCTTAAGAACACAAATACCTTAACCTCAATCGATAATTTTGGAAGTTCCGGAAGCCATAGGCTTGTCGCTGGAGCACTTCCATTTTGGTATGGAATCTAAACTCAGCAGCTTGCGGGGCGACCTCCAGCCTGACGCCGGCTTTGCCTAATCCCAGCAGGCTTGGCCTTCCTCATTCACCGTTCATTTGGGCACAAATGTGCTGCAGTATGAGTTCCTCCGAACGAAAACAAGCCGCACAAAGGAGATTCCAGTGGACTTTATTGCTAATGAATTCCGAATGGAAGTGCCAGACGAATTCAAGGATAAGTCTGTCAATATCTTCGCTCTCACAGATGATGGCCCAAGCGAAAGCAGCATCGTAGTAACACGCAATATTTTGAAAGAGGGGCAGGACGCAGGCACCTATGCCGCCGATCAGATTACGCAACTGAGTTCTCAACTTCCGAAATTTCACCTCGCCGAACAACGAAACATGCAAATCGGCGGACGCGAACCAGCGATTTTCTTGGATTTCCAGTGGCAAAGCAACTCAGCGATTCTTCACCAGTATCAAGTCATGTTCGCACCACGGCAGCGCACATCCCCAGATGGATTCGTATTGACATTTACACTCACTTGCAAAGGACGGATCACGCCCGAGTGGAGCAGGCGCTTTGACCAAATGCTCCGCACGCTGAAGCTCCGATCTCACCAAAGCTAGCGGGCTTAGAAGAATGCCGGAAGCAGCGCGACTCTCCGATCCAATAGCTCACAGCAGTGCCCTGGCGGGGCTGATCGCCGGCGCCGTTCTTGGCGCTCTGATTGGCGCGGCAGCGATAGCAACCGGTGGGGCCGCTTTAGTTGCGGTGGCAGCAGTTGCGGGTGGCGCTGCTGCGGGCGCCGGAATCGGAGAAGTTCTTGGCTCGCTCTCGTTCATGCCAATGACTGTGACTGGCGCGATCGCGAGTGGTTCGCAGAACGTGACCGTGAACTCTCTCCCCGCCGCGCGCGCCCACTTGGATTCTGCGCCTTGCGCAGGCATGCCGCCGCTGATGCTGCCCTCACATGGCCCGATGATCCTGGCACAAGGAAGCATGACAGTTTCCATCAACGACATGCCGGCAGCGCGCGTCGGCGACATGCTGACTTGCAGCGCAAAGATCTATAAGGGCTCGCAGAATGTAATCATTGGCGGATCGCCTGCTACGACCGATAAGATTTCGCCGGAAATCCCGGAATGGCTGAATTACGCGATCCTCGGCGTTGGATTAGCTGCCGCGTGCGTAATTGTTGGGCCGGTAGTTGCTACTTTCGGTTTGGTCGGCAGCCTCGCCGGCGGGTACGGAGGCACTTGGCTGGGAGGCGAGATTTTTGGTGAAGGCTCCGACGGGCAGAAGCTCATGGGCCTTGCCGGCGCAGTTCTCGGGGGCGCGGTGGGCGGAGGCATCGGTAAAGGAGTTATGGAAGAACCGCCAGCGTTGCCTGAGGAGCCTCCAGCAGTGCCTGAGGAGCCACAGCCAGCAACGTCGCCACACATCGATCCCAATGATGTTAGTGGAAAAACTCCTTCAGAAATCGATGCATTCGCAAAACAGAAAGGCCTGATTCCGAAGGGGCCCGATCCCATGAACGGGAAGGGTGCGTATGTTGACCCTGTAACTGGAGAGCAGCGAGTTTTATCTCACCCTAATGCTGAATCACCTCACGCGCACGTCAATAATCCAGCTGGAGAACGACTTGGACCCGACGGAAGCGTCGTTGAACCTGAGTCGCCCGAAGCGCACTTACCCATCGGCAAGGATTAATTCAGCAACCATTGATTCAGCGAGAACTAACAATGACATATTTGCCTAAATTTCACGATGCCACATTGAAGCATGTCGATCTGCAATGGGAGACAGCCACTGTTTCGTTGACGCTTAAGGTCGGTCCTCACGAATCTGACATCGAAATCGTGCGCGCACAGGGAGTAACTGACCTGCATTGCCCCCGACAGTTGCCCTGGGGCCGAAGTAACTCGGTGAATGAGGCAACCGTAAACTCTTCGCCAACTGGAAAGAAACTAATTTTAGAGATGCAGAGCGGTGATGTTATCGAGATACACTGCGCCGAAGTTGCCTTGGAACCGACCGATTTGGTGGGAAGATCGTCATATCCACGGAGCGGATAAGTTATGGGCTCGCAGTTGCGCGGTTTACTGCAGTACAACCAAAATGTCCTGACGGGGCTGCACCATCGCGCGCCTTGAAAGTACAGCCCAATTACAATTTCTTCCGTGCTTTTGGCGCTGCTGCGCGGATGTTTTTCTCCACTCTCAGCTTCCAAGCCGTGTGTAGCGCGCCGGTGAGCATATCTTCATCGGCTTCGGAGAGACGAATATGAGTGGCGCCCATTCGACCCCATCCACCTCCAACAGGCACAAATACGTTCGGCGACTCGCCTGCGAAGTCTTTCTGTTGCTCAGGCGTCAACATCAGGTTGCCGTAACCCTGACTTTCGGCAGCAAGCGTAGCGAAGATCCGGCCCCCTACGCGGAAATCCGGGGATCCCATATGAGAACTCTCTTCGGCGCCTTCCAACTTCAGTGCGATTCGGCGAAAATCGTCTGCATTCATGGACACGTTCTTATTTCTGTTAGCGTTGCTGCTCTAGGAGATAGTTTTCGATATCGGTTTTTCCCGCGTATTTCGCCCAGCCGGCTGGTGTGCCGTTCCAAACTGTGTCTTGTAAATCAAGCCGTGCTCCATTTTCAACCAGCAGTCGGACGATGTTTGTGTGACCGGCAACCGCGGCCTGATGCAGAGGCGTGGAATGCGAGTGGAACCCAGGGGGGTTGTACTGATTCGGGTCCTGGCCGTGTTGAAGCAACAACACGTAAGATTGCCTCTTGACCGAACTGCGCCGACAATGCAAGTGCGCTCTGCCGTTCTTCGCTGGTTGCACTGGGCAGCAATCGCGAAACGTCTTCGACTTGGCCTAGAGCAGCCGCGACCGGCAAAGTTACCTCCGCGCCACGCTGGATCAACGCGTTAACCGCATCGAACTCGCCGTGACATAGCGCGGCCGACATGGCTCGGTTAGGGTCTGCACCATAGTCACACAGGAGATCGATGAGCGGAAGCTGTACACCGCATTCGCGCGGCACTCTGCCGGAGCACACGAGCCCTAGCGCTTCATTCACTGCCGACGCGTCTTGCTTCGCACCGGCATCCAGAATTATCTTCGTGATTTCAACAATGTTGGAAGGTAAAGTGCCATGACGGACAGGATTTTCCGCGACGAACTCTAACAGTGTGGGATTCAGAAAGTATCGGGGGCCCTCCAACATGATGCGTTGAAGGACTAAGCCTGGGTGCTCATTCAGATGATTTTGTAACCCCGCCGCGTCACCAGAATCAAGAAGCTCTAAACCCCGTACAAAATCGGAGTCTTCGATCTGCTCCTCATACGGCAATTTCAACAAGGCGAACATTCCTCCTTCGGCATATTCATTGTGCACCGCCGGGGCGAGCGGGACGGGGCGGCGCCACGTAGTCAACGAGTTCGTCGACCGGTTTCTTCCCGGCCCATGCAATCCCTCGAAGCAGCATCCGTTGAATCTGGTAATTGGCAAAATTTGCGTAAGTGTGGCCCTGCATCCAGACGAATGCTCGAGCAGGCTGGCCCCCAGGCAAGGTGTGCTCGTAAGTCCAGATTTGCGGAACCACTTCTCCCGCGTGGTTTCCGGCGCTGTGCGTAGGTGGAATCTTTGCTGTTGCCAGCACGTGAATACCGGGATCTTTCGCCCACGTCATGTTGTAGAAGGCCTCATCGTAGATCGTAATGTCGGACATATCCTGCATAATCGGATCCGCTTTGTCCACAATTTCGTAGTGGATCGGCGCGTCCAACGTATAGTTCACTTCGCCATGCTTCTTTGCGCCACCGAGCAGGGTCGCCAGATAGGCCGGGTCCGGTCCACACAGCGCGTCATGAAGATTGACTAAACCACCGCCGCGCTTCACGAAAGCCTCCATGGCCGCCTTATTGGTGTCGATCAGGTAGCCCGCATCACCTTTGTAGATCACAAGGACGTCTGTATGTTCGAGGTCGGCACTGCTCGGAGGATGTAAGGCGCCATCTACGACGGCGCCGTGTTCCGTCAGGATCTTGCTCCAGTCCGCAAGAAATTGCGGGTAGTCGTGCTGACCCGCCAAATGGGTCTTCAACCCCGCCCAAAGATAGATGTGCATGCCGTTAGGGTTCTGACCTTGAATGCGGGGGGCTTGCGAGGCGACCGCATTTGGGGATTGCGCCCGGGCATAGGGGTGGACAATCCCCGTCAAACACAGCAGCCACAAAGCGCCGAGTAGCAGATACGTAGTCTTCGCGCTTTGAAACGTTAGGCAGGATGTTACTGTCTCGTCTGCTCGTCATTTTCGTCACCTCGTCCTTTTTGCCAACGATTAGTGGGAGCGTTGCTTAACAATCGTGTCTATGTCCTGTCTTAGAGAGAACGTTACTACGCGGTTTTGACTATAAGACTCCTCCTTGCCACTCTCTTTTGCCGTGAAGTCTGTGCCAGGTCCCCAGGCCAGCGAGGGGCAATTACCTTCGGGAAGCATGATCTTCGCATTTGATGAAAGCCGGATTTTTTTCATACGGAGAGCCACAAGGATTGTCGCAGATGCAGAGCCTCATTGGCCATCTGCCGAATCATCAGAACGAGTACTTTGCCGAAAACTGGATCAAACGAGGTGTCCCCACGCTACTCGTAATCTGGCCGAAGTTGGACGGGCTCTCGATATCGAGAAACGCCGGGTTCGCGAAGTTAGGATGATTGAACAGATTAAAAAAGTCGGCCGTGATGCGGAGCGCCTGCCGCTCTGTCACGGCGAACGATTTGCCCGTCGAGAAATCCCAGTTCTGTTGACGCGGTCCGCGGAACGTGTTGCGGCCGAGATTGCCGAAACCGGTAGAACCATCAACGCCGACGGCTGGAGCGGGGCTGAACGCGTTGATATTCACGTACCCATTCAAACGGGTGATGGTGCTGCCGGTAGTGAGCGGGTTGACGCCCAGAACCAGGTCCGGTGTGGTGGGCGTGCCCGTACCCAACAGCCCGTAGGCCGATGCCGCCGCGGAATCAATGACGGTAAAAGGAGCGCCGGACTGCACCGTCGTGATGCCGCTCACGAACCAGCCGCCAAAGAGCGCATGTACGACATGTCGTGACGTTTTAAAGAACGGGAGGTCATACACGTAATTGACGATGACCCGATGCGTGCGGTCGAAGTCGGCCGGCCCGCGAGAATCCGCCAGCGACGTTTGATCGTTCACGGCCGAGTTCAGCGAAGTATTGCCCGTCGACGTTTCATCGATGGCTTTCGACCAAGTGTAAGCAGCCTGCACGTGCAGTCCATTTGAAAACCGATGAGACAACGTGGCTTGGAACGAATTGTAGATGGAGTTTGCATCATTTGCGAACACCTGGAAACCTGAAACACCAAGACCTGGGAAAGGGGCTCGCGCGTTGACGTTGGCGAGCGTGTTTTGCGTGATCGTATAGATTGTGCCGTCCGCCGCAGTGAGCGTAACTGGATTACTTCGGGCATCGTATGCCTGGTTCAGGTCGCGGGTCTCGCGCAGATGCGTGCCTTTGGTTCCCACGTAACCTAACTCCAGCACCCAAGCTTTGCCCAGATCTTGCTGGACGCTCAGGTTCCATTGCTGCGTGCTCGGATTCACATAATGCAAGGGAACGTCGAGGCCAAGAACACTGGCCGAGGTGCCGCCATAAACCGGCGTTTGCGTCGTATCACGCGTTGCGTTGCCGTTTGCATCGACAAAGCCCTGCAAATGGGAATAGACGGGAACGAATGCGGGGTCGATGACGCCTCCTACCGGCAGGCGGCCGGCGCCAGTCGCGAACACAGTAGCCATATTGCCTGGCGTGCTGACGGTCGTCGGGATGGGAAGGAAGGGCGACACGAAGGACAGTTGATCTACCGTGCCTGCATCTTCCCGAACATAATAAATGCCGTAGCCGCCGCGAATCGAGGTGGTGCTTTTACCAAATAGATTGTAGGCGAATCCGAATCGCGGACCGTAGTTAGATGCGTAGTTGTTATTCAGCGTTGTCGAGCTGCGCGTTCCAGTCAATCCCGGAACATTCAAGCTGCTGACGCAGGCCGGATAGATGAAAGGATTCTCGCCAGCGACTGCCAGGGACGGATTGGTATTTCCGATGTGGCAAAGATCGTCGTGCACGGCGCCGTTCAGATCCCATCGCAATCCGAGATTCAGTGTGAAGTCTCGCGTAACTTTGTAATCGTCTTGCAGGAAAAGCGAGTAATCGCCTATGCGGTACTGGTGATTCGATACACCACTTCCGCCATAGGTGAAAGCGGACGCTCCCAACAGAAACTCCTGAAAATCTGTACAGCCGAGAGCGCAGGGAGCGCCCACCGCGCCGGGACTGAAGAAGAGTTGCCCGTTAAACACCTGCGGAAAATTCTTGTCGAGGTGAACGCTGTCGAACTCTCCGCCAAAACGCACCAGATGCTTTGCATTCGACCAGCTCGTGGTGTTCAGTAGAGTTATATTGTTCTGGGCTGCTGTGATATTGGCAGCCGGTGTCGGGCCAATCTGGAACCCGGAGCTGTTGAACGTGAATTTGTAGATCAGGTTATCCAAATTATTATTGGGACGGTCGATGCCGAGCTGATCGGCAGTAACGATCGGCGAATTGACATCGCTGCTATTAATCCGGACCAATCCGAAGCGGAACTCGTTGATCCAACGTGGCGAAAAGGTATGTGTCTCCGTTAAATTCAAAAAGCGATCCCGCACGGGAAGGTCGTAAGGAAAATTGAGATCGCTTGGCGAGATCCCACCACCAAACGAAGCTTGTAGACCGCCGGCTCCGAACGGCAGCAGCGATTCGAAATCCGAAAAGAAGAAGCGACCGGAAATCTTGTCTTTCGATCCGAGCTCTTTGTCGTAGTTCGTCGTGAACTGATCGTCATTGTATTTGCCGGGACGGCTGAAGTTGAATCGGCCGGAATCGCCTGGCGTGCCCGGAATCGTGGGGATCAGGTATCCGCCGGTACCGCCTCCAAACTGATTGCCCTTGAGATTCAGCAATTTCAACGCGACACCGTCAATCTGGCTCGCGGTCATAGCGGGATTATTCGGAAAGAAAGTCTCAGCTAAGGAGCCAGCTGAGCGGTCTAGCGGAAGAATCGGCAAGGATGTGCCGATAATTGTGCCCGATGATAAACCGCTCTGCTGGCGAGTTCCCTGGTAGTTAACGAAAAAATATCCCAGCTTGCCTCCAGGTAAGATCGGACCACCCAGGCTGCCGCCGAAAACATTCTGCTTCACGATTGGGCGCGAGTTGCCTTGGCTATTCAGAAAGAACTCGTTGGCATTCAGATCTTCATTGCGGAAGAACTCGAATACGTCCCCATGCAATCGATTCGTGCCACTTTTGAGAACCGCGTTGATGTTGCCGCCTCCATTACGGCCTTGCGTCGCATCGTAAAGGCTGGTTTGCACCTTAAACTCCTGCACAACATCTGGGCTTGGGAGTGGTGTATTCGTTAGTTCGGCGACGTTATAGTCACTGGCGCTGATTCCTTCGATCTGGTAATTGTTGTTGTCCTCCCGCTGGCCGTTAACGTCGATGCGAGTGTCTCCGCGGCCGAGCGATGCCGAAGCGTTCAGGTTAGAAGAAGATCCGGACGACAATGACAAAAGCTGCTGAAAGTTCTGCGTGGCCAGAGGTAAAGTGCGTATGGTCTGACTTGAAAGCGACTGCCCCGTGGCAGCCGAAGATGTCTCAACGGTAGCCACTTGGGCCTGCACATCGACTTCCGTGGCAAGTGTCCGGGGACGCAACACTGCCATTAAGCGCGTTGTTTCGGTAACTCTCACCTCTACCGATTCGATGCGCGTTTGCGCGAAACCCGGCGCTGTGATGGTAATCGTATAGGTTCCGACGGGTAACAGCGGCACGGTGAAGGTTCCGTTCGCATCGCTTTCCAGGTTACGCACTGTCCCGGCCGCACCCGAAATTTGCAGCTTGGCGTGGCTCACAACTGCCGAGCTCTGATCCTCCACAGTCCCGCCGATCGCTCCAGTTGCCCCGCCTTGTCCAAAAAGGAGCGCAGGCAGTAGTCCTATCAGCAGAAAAGGTGCCCAACGATTCAACATGCTATCTCCCAAGCCGTAATCGCGACGCGGCAAGCCGGCTGACTAAATTAATGTGCTTTCCACGATTGTATGGTGGACGCGCGGAATAAATCTCAGACAACCTTTTGGAGCAACTTTGCCAATAGGTCTGCGCTTCGGGTTCTCCCTCGCAGGCGGTCGAGATCTCGATGCGGGGTGAAGAACTTCCGCGAATCGTCACGTTTAAAAAGCGATCTGGATCCTCTTCCATCTATTAATGAAAGCTATGGTTGATCCGCAGCCTCGGAGACTCTCTCGCTCGCTGCAGTAGGCCTTTAAAGAGCGCGGAGCCGAGAAGTTGGCCATCCCTGGACGACATAAAACTTCAATCCTAAAGTACGTTAATGGCGCGCGCCGCTAGAATCGCAATGGTACCGAGGGAGATCCCACTCTGCACCATCATCAGTAGCTTGGCCCATTGCGATAAGACCGGAACGTCTGTAGGGGAGAAGGCTGTGCTCGTATTGAAAGCGAGGAAAAGATAATCGACGAACCCTGGTTTCCAGCCTTGGTACCGCGGCATCATATGCGGAGGGATGGTCATCTGAGGAAACAGGAAGTCTCCGTCGGTATGAACCGAGCGCCGATCCCGGGTGTGAGGCCCGCCCGCGTCCAATCGCCAGTACCAGGACGCGAACACCAGAATGTTGCAAAGCCATAAAGCCACCGCCGCTCGCAGTAGCTCGACCGGTGTTTCGCGCTTGCCGGGTAGACCGGCGATCAGCATGCCGAGAGACCAAATCATAGCAACCGTGATGACGGCGGAAAGAATGACGCCGAGAACAAAGTTGAGTTGCGGACGGCCAATTCGCCGGGCCGCAATCGCCGGAATCACCAAAAGCGTGACCACCAGGAGCAGCAGCCAGTTCGGTCCCGCCGTGAGGCGCTCGGGAAGCGCCATGTACAGACTCCCGACAGCGAATAACCCCAATACAGCAGGCCAACGCGCCACCTCGTCATTTGATGGATCGTTCGCGATTTCAGGATGTATTTGCGAGGGCATCCCTCGATGAGTGTACGACGGCGGTTACAATTTTGGTCAACAGCAATGGAGAGGAAGATTGCACAGGTTGGGGAACCCGCGTTGCGCCAGCGCGCCAGGCGGTTAGAGGCGGCCGAGATACGCAGTCGCGAGATTCAGAGATTGATCGAAGATATGCGTGAGACCATGTACAAGGCCCCAGGCGTCGGATTGGCCGCCCCTCAAATCGCGCTGCCGTTGCAGCTCGCTGTGATCGAAGATAAAGCGGAGTACACCAAGGATGCTCCTGCCGAGTTCCTGAAAGAGCGCGAAAGAAAACCGGTTCCTTTTCACGTCATCATCAACCCAATAATTACGTTAATTGGCGAAGCGGACATCGCTTTTTTCGAAGGCTGCCTCAGTCTTGAAGGCTTCACGGCTCTCGTGCCGCGCGCCCGTCAGGTGAAAATCGAATGTCTCGACCATAAGGGAAGGACAAAACTCATTGAGGCTTCCGGCTGGTATGCGCGCATCCTGCAGCATGAGGTCGATCATCTCTCGGGTATCGTTTATATCGACCGCATGCAGACGCGGACCTTCATGGACCTGGATCACTTCAAGCAGCACTGGAAAGACAAACCAATCGCCGAAGTACAGCGGCTACTCGGAGAATAGTGACAAATGATAGACCAGCCTGTCGCCTTTTCGCACCAAGTCGTGGCCGAAGGTCGCACGAGGAATGCCGAGGCGATCCGTGATGCATTTAATCCCAGAAGAGTGTGTAGCAGGAGCTGGGTGCGCACGACCTTTCCAGCGTTTTCGTAAGCCTGATTAGTTGCGGCCATCAAGATTGCCGCCGGTTGCCTCCGAACGCAAGCGTGCCGCTCGGCATCGATCAGCTTACGGCGCAGCGTAACCAGCAGCCAACCTTCCGGTTTCTCTGGACCCCTTATGTGGCCAGGTCTCTAGCGCTGTCTTGATTGCGTCGTACAAGGCACCCTCTGCCCATCGAGATCGCGGGAACGCGATCCCAGAAACGACACTGACGTCCTCTGTGAGGCGCTGAACTGACTAGCTCCAAGCTGGTTCGCCCTTGCGCAAAACCGGGCAAGTGAATCGGCTGCGTACCAAAGAACTCTGCTGTTTCGGGGACCGGTATGCGTCCGATGCTTTCCGGAGTCCGGCAAATTTGGGGGTGTGCCGAGCAGAACCTCCATTGCGTAAACATCTCCTGTTATGATTTTCCGGAGTATGAATCCTTTCGCTCGCCGCGATTTGCTGAAGGTACCGCCACTTGCCCTCGCCTCCACCGTGGGCCATGTCTCTTTCGGACAAGCCTCGGCAGAGGCGCACGCGAGCACCACCGAAGCTTTCTTCAACGTCCGCACCTTCGGGGCCACCGGCGATGGCAAAACTGTGGACTCCCCGGCGATCAACAAGGCAATCGAAGCGGTTGCCGCCGCAGGAGGAGGCACACTGGTGTTCCCCGGCGGCGACTATCTGTGCTTCACGCTGCGGCTGAAGAGCAAGGTGGAACTATGCCTCTCGTGCGGCTGCCGAATCATCGCGGCCGACTCGCCCAAACCCGGTGAAACCACCGGCTACAACGGCGGGGTCTACGATGCAGCCGGGCCCGCGCAACCGTGGGAGCAGTACCAGGACTACGGTCATAATCATTGGCCTAATTCCCTTTTCTACGGCGAGGGGATCAGCGATGTCGCCATCGTTGGTCCCGGGTTGATACACGGCAAGGGACTTTCTTTCGGTCAAGGCGGAACTCGGGGCAACTACGCAGGTTTTAAGGCCGAGCAGGCCGGTGTCGGCAACAAGGCTATCGCGCTCAAGAACTGCCATAACGTCCTGCTGCGCGATTTCTCGGTCCTCAAGGGTGGCCACTTCGCGGTGCTTGCTACCGGCGTCGACAACCTGACACTCGATAATCTGCTGATCGACACCGACCGTGACGGCTTTGATATCGATTGCTGCCGTAACGTGCGGGTCTCGAACTGCACCGTGAACTCGCCGTGGGATGACGCGATCTGCCCAAAATCGAGCTATGCGCTGGGCTACGTGCGCTCCACCGACAATGTCACGATATCCAACAACTACGTCACCGGAAGCTACGAACTCGGGACGGTCATCGACGGCACCTGGAAGAAATTCACCGAAAGCGACCACCCTCGCCAAGGCCGAATCAAGTGCGGCACCGAGTCCAACGGCGGCTTCCGCAATATCACCATAAGCGGCAATGTCATCGAAGGCTGTAAGGGCATAGCTCTTGAGACCTCGGACGGTGCATTTGTCGAAGACATCGCTATCACCGGCAATACTATGCGCGACGTTTTCGACGCACCACTGTTCCTGCGCCTAAACCGCCGCAACCGCGGCCCCGGTGAGACGGCGCGGCCCGGAACGCTGCGCCGCATACTGATCTCCGAGATCGTCAGCTCCAACTCGGACTCAGCCACATCGTCGATCTTCTCCGGGGTAGCGTCCAACCTGATCGAAGACGTCAAGCTAAGCAACTGCTTCTTCGGCCATCGCGGCCTGCCCACCGTCATTGGCCGGGGAACACGCTCCAGGCCCATGCCCGACTGGCGCACGATCCAGGTTCCCGAGCAGGAAGAGGGTTATCCGGAGCTGTCGAGCTTCGGCCCGACGCCTAGCAACGGCTTGTTTATCCGCCATCTCAAGAATCTTGAAATGTCGCACGTAGAAATTGCGCCGGCCAACGCCGACCCACGGCCTGCCTTCTGGCTGGAAGACGTGCACCGCGCCGACTTCTTCGCCATCACCGCCCCGCCGCAACCGAATTTCATGCTGCGCAACGTCTCTGATCTACGCATCTTCTGGTCGCGTGCTGCAAAGGATACGACGCTCGCTCGAGCAGAAAGCCAGACCATTTGAGAAAAGAGCGAACTCACTTAGTGACTATGTCGCCCCCACTAGTAATCGCCGTATGCACCGCCATTTTCGCGCTGTCGCCACCTTCGGCGCACGCAGCTGGCAACGCGAGCCCGCTGCTGAAGCAGTTGCCGCGCTTCACTGCAGCCGACGTGCCCGCCATGGCGCCTGAGGAGCTGGAGGTCGTGCCGCTTGTGGCCAAACATCCCGCGCCCGCCGATCTTCCCGGCAAGGGTCTCACGCAGCACCGCATGCTCTACGTCGGCGAGGGCTACAACAAGATCTTCCTCGTCGACCACGGTAAGATCGCCTGGACCTACTCCACCGGAGGCGGCAACGAACTAGATGATATATGGATGCTTTCCAATGGCAACATCCTCTACACGCGCATGCAGTACGTCGCGGAGATCACCCCGGAAAAGAAGGTCGTCTGGCGTTACGATGCACCCAAGGGAACCGAGATCCACACCTGCCAACCTATCGGCTTCGAAAAGGTACTGTTCGTCCTCAACGGCCTGCCGTTCCCCAAGCTGATGATCGTCAACATTCACACGAAGGCAGTTGAGTTGGTACACGCGCTGCCCGACGTCAGCACGACTGACCCCAAGACCGTCCACCCCCAGTTCCGCCGCGTACGCCTGACCGCGCAGGGAACCTATCTCGCTTCGTTTCTCAAAATGAACCGCGTGGCCGAGTATGACAAGAACTTTGAGGAGATATGGAGCTACGACATACAAAGTCCGTGGGCTGCCATCCGGCTCAAAAACGGAAACACCCTCATCACCGACGAGGACGATGTCCTCACTCGCGAAGTCAACCCCAAGAAAGAGACGGTTTGGGAACTGACCAAGGAGGACATTCCGGCGCAGTACCGCTATGAGAACGCGCAATCAGCAACGCGTCTCGCCAATGGCAACACGATCATCTGCTCGCGCGGCGGAAAAGACCAGGGTCCCCAGCTCGTCGAAGTAACTCGGGATAAGAAAGTCGTCTGGGTACTCGAGGATTGGGCAGAGCTCGGCCCCGCCACCGCCGTCCAGATTCTCGACGATCCCGGTTACCCCGAGCGCCCTGGCGCCAGCCTGCACTAGGAACTTGGTAAGGGTGGGGTGGGGCCGATGGATGCAGCTTAGTGAATCACCGCGTTTTCTGCGTGAATATAGCTGCCGCTAACGTGTCCAACGCTGAGCTCTGAGTACTCGCGTCCGACCCGCCGAACGGAGCGGCCCAAATTTCTCCGAGATGGTAATCAGGCGGCCGGACTTGGCTCAAGATGCTATCGGCGTTAGTCAGAATAAATTGCTGATAGGACGGGTTGCGCCTATTAATTTCGTCCAACATCCGAAGGTTGCGAACGAAAATACCTTTGAATTGCGTGCCGTCCGCACCACAATGTGGCTCGCAGGCTTCGTGGAGAATCCCATGGGCATCGGTTAGCGTAGAGATCGCCGCCTGAGCGATCTCATTCGCCCGTAGCAGCAGTGAAGGACTATGGTCTAGCCTCGACAACGCGGCCAGGCCGCCCAAAATCACCCCCTGATTGTAAGTCCAGGTAGACCGTCCGTTATTTTGGCAGCTGTCGTTCAGACCGTCGTTGACAAGATGCTTGTCATTGATCATTCCGGAATGGGAAAACCAATTCCACTCTTTTCCGGCCCACGTCAGATACTCTGCCCGCCGCTGCACAAGTGTCGTCTCATTGGCCAGCTCTGCTGCGACGGACAAAAACAGCTCATTCGCGATTGCATTTTTGTATTTGCGATCCTTGCTCCACCAGATGCCGCCTGAGCAGGTGTTATCCCAACCATAGGTCATGTCTCTGAAGATGAACTCGGCAGCTTGCAGATATCGGGAATCCTGGGTGTGCTGGTAAACGTCGATCCAGGCGAGTGCCCACCAGCCTTCATCGTCGTAATATTCATTGATAAACCCCGGAAATTTCTTTTGGGCAGCGGCAAGAGTGTTAGAGAAGACGTAGTCATAGTTATCCGACTGAGTACCTTTCGAGTAGTCCGCAAGCATTGTGATTACATTCGCGGAGTTCCACCACCCTGTTGTTTTATACAAACCCGTCTGCAGGTCATACCATTTCTGCAGGAATTGAACGGCAGGGGTTGCGCGCTGGGAGTACGAGCTATCCCCGGCTACGTTCGAGGTAGCCTGCTCAGCGGATTGCACTGCCATTAACGCTGCTGAACAACAGCTGGCGAGATACAAAACCGACGATAATTTTCGACCTGCATTCCAAAAACGCATTTATGCTACTCCTTGGGAATTCTTAAGCATAGAGGTTTTGGGGTAGCCAAAACAGCAGTTTGCATCGCGAAAGGCTTTAGGCGCTCGCCTACGACGATCGCATTCGGTGTGACGCTAAGTGGAACCGGAGATTACGAGAGCGGCGTGCATTTGAAGTTGAGTGTGTGGAGATCGTAGCAATGGGCAGTATCTTGCATCAACGGCCAGAGAACCGCGATTCAACCGCGCGAAAGGTCTGGGCCGGGATCGGCTCTTCCTATATGTGGCCGATACAAGAATTGCCGGTGGACAGTTTCCAAATTCGACCGCTGGTAGAACTCACTTTACCAGCGCACAGTTAGCTCACTGCGCCCTTCCGATGGCCACCAGCTTTTTTACACAGTTGCGTTCTTTTGGTCCGTGCGGAGACCTGTTGGTAGCGGCGCACCGGGAATTGAATCGACTTCCTGCTTTGTTTTTCCGCTTAGAATGTGGCAATCGGATTGAGAGGCGAGCCTGTTCCGCCCGGCACGGGAAGCGGCGCGGCCGTTAGCAGGAAGGCCCACCTTCCCCGCTCTGCCGCGGCATTCGACAACTCTTCCAGATCACAGTTATCGAAGATGGGCGTACCCATCGCGACTAGTAGAAGCTGATGCATCGGCTGCACAACGCCCGGCACGCCGGATGGCATGACGTCGGTTGCAGCGTCGCTGCCGACCATAGAGACATCGCGATGCTTCAGCCATTTGGCCGTGGAAGCGTAAAGTCCAGCGATACGGGCGGGATCCCAAGGGCCTTTGGCTGCCCGCCGCGCCCAGCGCCCCGTTCGAATAAACACGACGTCACCGCTGGCGATTCTGATACCGATCTTGTGCTCCCATGCTTCGAGGTCTTCTGGATAGATCGCGGCCGAAGGTTCCAGGTACGGTACACCCTTCAAGCGCGGGATGTCGATCAGAATCCCACGGGTGAAAATGCCGTTCTTGTAGCCGGTGACCGGCAACTCTTTTGCACCCTGGGAGGTGACATCGGTTTGCGGAAAGCCGTTGTACATTTTGCCTTTCCAGGCCATGTGACAGAGGGCATCCATATGAGTGTGAGCGTAACCGTGGAAAGAGACGCTGTAGTTATCCAGCACAAACTGACCACTCGGATGCGCGCCATTCGAGAGCATTGTGTGGGAGAAAGGGGATGGATTATCGAGCGCCTTGTCTGTTTCCGCATTGTGCGCGAGCGAAATTGAGTAACCCTCTTTCACCAGAGCAGCGGCCGCTTTCCTTTTTTCCGGCGTGATCAGATTAACAGTACCGACCTGATCCTGCTTGCCCCACCTTCCCCAATTGGAAAGCTCGTTCATCCAACGATCCACATCGGCCTGCGTTATTTGCTGAGCGGAGTGCGTCGGTAGTGCTACGCGGGCGGCGCCTAGCAGGAGAATGACCAGCAACGGCGCTTTGGGCATGTTGGCAATTATATTAGGTTGCAACTGGGCAGCCGACTGGAGTGGCGGCTATTGCTGGGCTATACGCAAATGGACGCCGGTAGATATGGCTGCGGTCAGGAGACTCGCGAGAGCTTCCAGATTAACTTTACTGGAGAGATCTCCTGAAAATCCAAAGGTTGTGCCAGGCGGGAACTGTTGAAGCTTTCTCTAGCCGCGGAGATGCTTCCCAAGTTGTACTGGGCTCATCTCAGTCGTGATTTTTTCCTGGGCCGCGTCCTCCGAGAGATTTGGATTGATGACCTGCATGGGAGTGATTCTATCCATCCGGTTCGGTTTTTACGTTCGGGACAATCTTAAGATCGGTTCCCTTATAGACAAATGACACATGCTCTCCATTCCGTGCGGCTTCGGCCAAGGCAAATAGGTCGCGTCGGAAGCGAGTGGCTGATACGCTCATGCCTCATCGTGCGCTGTACGTGGTGTACGTGTCGATACGTACATATAGGTTTCAGAATGATAAACTACTCCTGCCTGCAAACGGATAAGCAAATTGTGCGGATTCCGCTCGTAGCTCTTTGTGTTCTTGCCTGGGCTCAATGCACCCCAGTCGACACAACAATTCCGGAGTATAGCTATGAGGTGGTCCATGTGTATCCGCATGACCGAGATGCATTCACCGAAGGACTCTTTTATCTCAAGGGATTCCTGTACGAGGGAACAGGGCTGCCGGGCAGATCTTCTATCCGCAAGGTGGAGTTGGAGACCGGGCGCGTGGTGCAAAGACGCGATCTTCCCGAGCGGTACTTCGGTGAGGGCATCATTGCGTGGAAGGATCGAATTATTGAGCTCACCTACACGACGGGAGTTGGGTTCGTCTATGAACTTGGCAGCTTTCAACTGCGAAAGACGTTCCATTACCGGGGCGAAGGCTGGTCGATGACAGGTGACGGCAAGCGGATCATCATGGACGACGGCACGCCAGAGCTTCGTTTTTGGGACCCGGCCAGCTTACAAGAGATCGGCCGTTTGCGCGTGACGGCGAACGGAAAACCGGTTGAAAACTTAAACGAACTGGAGTGGGTGAAAAGTGAGATCTATGCGAACGTCTGGCACACGGATCGCATTGCTCGTATCGATGCGGTGAGTGGAAAGGTGATCGGGTGGATCGATCTCGCGGGATTGTTGCCAGAGGAAGACAAGCTCGCCGGGGCAGAGGGATCCGAGCAGGTTCTGAACGGAATTGCTTACGACTCGGCAGGAGATCGATTGTTTGTTACAGGGAAATACTGGCCCAAACTGTTCGAGATCCGGCTGGGGCCGAAGAGATAAGAGCTGCTGCAGTTAGAGCTGAGTTCATTCCAAACTGCCGTAGCAGTTACCGTGTTTCTCGCACAGCAATAAACAAATGTGATTTGAAGTAAACTCTTTTTCGCTAGCCGTCTTCCGTACTGCAAGCAGTTCCCTAGGGGACGCTCGCTTCGTTAGTAGTAGAGGAGGATTCATGGTGAGGCCTGCTTTTAATACGTGTTTTTGTTTTTGCCTGGTTTACTACAACGATGTTACAAGCACAAACCCCAACGTTCCAACACGTGGTTATTATTGTGCAGGAAAACCGCATTTCGGATAACTTGTTCCAGGGTCTGTGCGCTCCGCCGTTCGGCTCGGCGGAATCATGTAGCGCGTCACCCAAAGCATCTCAATACGAAATTCAGACGAATGACTGGAGTAACAAAAACACGTTTAAAGGCGTAACAGAGCCTTTACCAGTGCCGCTTGCTAATAAGTATGATTTGAGCCATGCCCACTCTGCATTTGTTGCGATGTGCAATGGGGATCCAGTCACGAACGTCTGCGAAATGAACGGCGCCGCAAGCGTGAAGGGCTCGGGTAAAAGCGGTCATTTCCGCAGCAAATCGGGCTGGCTGACGCGCGGCTCTCGGCTGACTGTTCTAAGTCGAAGCACTAAGCAGGTACTAGATTGATAAATCTGTAACATTCATCTGTAATCCTCTGATACGAGGAGACATACCTGTGAAGCGTCATAGCTGGGGTAAGGCAGTCTGTGCTTCGCTGGCCGTTGTAACCACGGTTCTTCAGCCAATCGAAGCGTACGGTGCGCAGAATACAAGGGTAGTTGAAGTCGGTCCGAAATCGAGTGAATTGGTCGCCGGATATACGTTGGATCGTGAGAAGGAGGCTGCGCTTTCACAAGCTCAAAAACTCAAGCTTGTGCGAGAAAAGGTAAAGTATGTCTTCGTTCTTTTTCAGGAGAATCGGTCCTTCGACTTTCACTTCGGCAGTTTTCCTGGAGCGGTAGGCCTTTATTCGCAGCCTGCGGCAGATACACCGGGTTTCTACCAACCCTTTGTAGATACGAAGGGTAAGGTCACGACGATCACGCCATTCAAAATCCCGGCCAGCGTTACGGACCTAGCGGGCAAGACCGTGCCGCTTTATCCGGCCGATACCGCCTCGGTCGATCACTCCCATACCGGTATCGATCGTAAGCTGGATTTTGATGCGAAAGGCGTCGCCCGCAACGACGGATACTCGCTCGATGAGGAAGGCGTGACCATCGTCGATGGCAAGCCTTCAAAGATCCCGTCGCTTGAGCGCGAGCAGTTCGGCGAATTGGTTATGGCCCATATCGATTGCGATACCGTGCCGTTCCTTTGGAATTATGCGGACCGCTTTGTACTCTACGATAACTTTTTCGACACAGTCATCGGTCCGTCGACTCCAAACGCCATCGCGATGATTGCGGGGCAATCCGGAGAAACACAATGGGTTAAATATCCGCAGTTAGGCAGCAACATTACCACTACGGGCCAAGCCCTGCCTGTGGTGAGCGATCCCGACCCGTACTGGGGATCGTCGCTCGATGTTTTCAGCAACCCGCAACAGCCGGAACCCGGCCGGACCAGCAATCCTGCTGCGAACCTGACATTCGCCACTCTGCCCCTCTCATTCATGGGCATGGACATTCAAACGACTACACAATCGGACTACAACCCGGCTTTCGATCTCGTCGATGTGCAAAGCGATATCCAGAAGATTGCGACCGATAACGTAACGCCAATCAACTGGGGCTGGTATCAGCAGGGGTATGATCATGAGCCGACCGATGGTAAAGGCCCTGCGACTAACAACGACTACATCGCTCACCACAACGGGCCGCAATACTTCGGCTATATTTCGAATAATCCCGAGGTAAGCAAGCATCTACACGGGCTCGGCGATTTTTATGCCGATGTCAAAGCGCATCGCCTTCCTGCCGCCGGCGGTGTCTTTTATGTTCGCGGAGGGTATAACAATCTCGATGGACTGAACCCTGTCGACCCCAATCCCAAGCTGGCGACTGTCTATAACGGAAACGACGATCACCCCGGCTACTCCGATGCGCAGATCAGCGAAGCGCTCTTAGCCGATGAGATCAATGCGATCGCGAGCAGCCCCTACTGGAAAGAGAGCGCCATTTTTATCACTTACGATGAAACGGACGGTCTGTTTGATCACACCTCACCGGTGATCCGGTCGTACGATCCTGAGAAGAACCCTCTCGACCAGGGCCCGCGCATCCCGGCCCTGCTCGTTTCGCCCTATGCTTCGGTTCATACGATCTCGCACGAGCGCGCGGAACATAGTTCCATCATTAAGTTCATCAATGAACTGTACGGTCTGACTCCGCTTGCGGACTTGCCCGATGAGGCAAGTGCAAGGAAACAAGGAATCGTTTTGTTTGGGCAAGCGAATCTAGGGCCCGCGGACGATAAAGTAGGGGGCGTCGGAGATCTGCTTTCCGGCTTCGATAACAATCGTCTCAGCGGTCTTGATCCAATCCTTCCGGCTGAGTACGCGATGATCCCTCAGGCGCAAGTGACTAAGCTTCCGCACTTCGGCGGGAACGGCTGCCGCGTTTTGCAAATTATTCCAACCGACTTCGGAAAACCCAACCCGGTACCAGCCGACTTCAATCCTCGCCCCGATACCAATCCGGGAATTCCGACTTCGGGAACCTGGATCCCGTAAATTAATGCGAATAACTTTGGAGGGGATCAGGGTTGTCTGGTTCCCTTTTTTACTTGAGATGCCAGACGAGCAAATGCTGTTGAAGTCTTTGTCCGTAATTCTGATTCTGGCCTGCGCCTCTAGCGCTCTCGCGGGATCAATGTTCGATAAAGTCAGGTCGACGCGTGTCCTCAGCTGCGGGATCGTGAAAGAAGAGCCCGACTATACCAAGCTCGATGCGCACGGAAATCGAGCAGCGTTCGACGCGGATTTCTGCAAAGCAGTCGGAGCCGCGGCGCTGGGAGAGCAAGCCCGCTTAACACTTACTGCATATCCCGATGAAGCAAGCGCCTTCAAAGCGCTAAAAACCGGCGAAGTCGCCCTTTTATCCAGTGCCACGCCCGATCTCTCCACTGCATCCGGGTCGAGCGGGTTCGGTTTTGCGCGTACCCTCATTTTTGACGGGCAGGGATTTTTAGTGCCTAAGAGCCTCGGCATATCGAGCGCAAAACAGCTGGCGGGTAAGAAGATTTGTTTCCTCGCCGAGACAGACACAGAGGAAAACCTTCGTGCCTGGGTCGAACGAGAGAAGATCGACTTCGTCCCGTTCCCTTTCCAGGAAGAAGGAGAGATGGCAGCGGCGTTTGTGACTGGAAACTGCTCTGGTCTAGCCGGGGATATCACGCATCTCGCTTTCACGCGGGCACTTTTCAAGAGCCGCGCGAAAGACTTCGATATCTTAAGCGAAATTATCGCGCTCGATCCTTTAGCGCCTGCTTATGTGAACGGCGATGCGCAATGGGCTGCCGTAGTGAACTGGACGGCCGAAATCCTGATTCAAGCGGAGGCGAGCGGGGTAGGGAGTGCGAATTTGGATGCTATGAAAACCTGCAAGGATCCGACAGTCCGGCGTCTGCTTGGAATCGAAGCGGGAATCGGACACGCAGCGGGACTCGACGATCTTTGGGCCTCACGAGTCATCAAAAGCGTTGGCAACTACGGCGAAATGTTCGACCGCGATCTCGGTCAGGGTTCACCGCTCAAAATACCTCGAGGGCTCAACGAACTATGGAACCGAGGCGGTGCGATGTACCGCTTGGCCACTACGCGTTCGAGTAGATCCGCCAATCCGACCCTGGTCGAGCGCTCTTCGGCATGGCCGCCGGAAACGCGAAAGAACTCCTCAGAAAGTTCTCTTTTCGCAACCCGGAGAAGCCTGATGTCGCACAACCGTTCCACTGGGCAGCTTTTACGCAAGTGGGAATTGAACTTTAGGCGGCGCCCTTGCCGGTTAACATGTGAGGACGATCGCACAGAAAAAGGGTTGCCATCGAGAAACTCAATCCATAGCCTACTTTCAACCTCCAGGAGCTTCCGGTGGCCCGGGCGAGAAGATTCCGTCTAAGCGCGGATCTAACTCGCTTAGATCGAAGACCGGACTGCTTAAAGCCATGCCCGCCGAGAGTTGTTTGCATAGGCCCCATTAAAGCATCGTAATTTTTCTTAAACCCAACCAGCCTTTACGAGGCTGTGCCCTGAATAATTCGGGTGTTTCCGGAGAGTTACGCTAAAATGTGCGTCTGCTGTCGTCATTTCCCTCCGTCAAGACGAATGGTCGTGAATAATCTTCCAGCCTTCCGGGAGGCGGCGGCAGATAACAGTGGTTAGCCCCTGGCGCTTTTGGCCGTCGGGCATGGCAAGATGCCATCGGGCGGTTACGAGCGCAGCGTCTGGGGCGAGCATTTGGACTTGCTCGTCGGTAAAGCTGAGCTCTCCGAGTTGCTGCTTCGAGGTTCCGTAGCGGGTTCGGTAACGATCAAGCGTGGGTTGCCAACCCTTGGTGATAGTGTCACCTGAAAAGAAGGTGAGATCGGACGAATGCCAATAGGTTTGCATGAAGGCTTCGAGGTTGCCGCGATTCCAGGCAGCGCGCTGTGACTCGAGTACCTGCTGTAGTTCGTGATCAGGGGGTTTGATTTCACTCGCCGGGACCTTATTGAAGAAGGCGAGCCAGAAGCAGGCGGCAGGAGCAAAAGAAAGACGCATGGCGGCGAGTATAGCGTGCGGGGGCCAAGCTGGGCTCAAATCCGCCAGTTTCAGGGGAGCGTTGCTTAAAGAGGATTAATAGGCGAAACGGGAGCATGCGTATCCTCGCGCGAGCAGAACGCGTCTTATCAAGTGGAGCCGCTCGATAAGGCTCTGGAGAAAGACGAAGATGTTATCCCGAAGCTTGTCACGAAACTTAGTAGGAGCAGTTATTTGCGCCGCGATTGCGGCCGCTCCCTCAGCGGCGCAGGACCCGAATGCCTATCCGCCTTCTGCGCCCCAAGGGCAGGAGCAGTACCCTCCAGCGGGACAGTATCCACCGGTGCAGCAGGGGCAGTATCCGCCCCAACAGGGGCAGTATCCGCCCCAACAAGGGCAGTATCCGCCCCAACAACAGCAGCCCTACCCGCAGCAGCAGCCTTATCCCTCGCAAGGCCAGGGATATCCGCAGGCGCAGTATCCGCAAGGACAGTATCCGCCGCCGCAGTACGGGCAGCCGCCGCTGATGGCGCCCCAGCAATTGGATCAATTAGTCGGTCCGATTGCGTTATATCCGGACGCTTTGCTGGCCCAGGTGCTGACGGCAGCCACGTTTTCTAACGAGATTCCGACCGCGGCCGGTTGGGCAAACCAGCACCAGTATTTACACGGCGACGAGCTTGCACAGGCGATACGCGCCGATAACGTGTACTTCGATCCGAGCGTGATGGCGCTGCTGCCATTCCCGAGTGTGCTGAATTACATGGCGCAATACATGGGGTGGACGCAGGCGCTGGGGAATGCAGTGCTCACGCAGAGGAGTGAGGTGATGGATGCGGTTCAGCGATTACGGCAGCAGGCTTATGACTACGGCTATTTGCGGAACAATCCCTATGAGCGGGTCGAGATTGCGGGGCCGGGAGCTATCGTCATCGTGCCGGTTCGACCGGATTTTTACTATGTGCCATATTACAACCCATTGGTCGTGTTTGCGCGGCCGCGTCCCGGATTTTTCGTCGGAGGAGCGATCCGATTCGGCGGCGGCATTACGATAGGAGCTGGTTTTTCACCGTGGGGCTGGGGTGGGGCCGGCTTCGGATGGCATGAGCACACGATTCTAATCGACCGGCGGCCGTGGGAACGGAGTTGGGCAAACCGCGCAGTATATGCTCACCCATATGCTGAGCCATACCGGCGAGGGGAAGGCCCGCGAACCGAGCATCATGACGGCCGCGAGGGTCATCGAGACGGCGGAGGGCATGACGGTCATGCACACTGAAAGTACTATTTGATGAAACGGTCCGCTTTAATACCAGTCCAACTAAACTAGAGGCTCTACTTATGAATAAAGATCAAGTTTCTGGAGCAGTTGACGAGACCAAAGGCAAGGTCAAAGAACAGTGGGGCAAGCTGACGGATGACCCGGCAACCCAGGGATCAGGCTTAGTCGACCAGGCCAAAGGCAAGATCGAGCGAGTACAAGGGGATGCGAAAGAAGACGTAAAGGACGAGATCGACCGGGCCTAGAACGTCGTCTCCGGCTCCCTTACAAAGGCCGCCCATGCATGGCAGGTGCATGGGCGGCCTTTTCGCGTTTCGAACTTCGATCATCTACGACCCTGTCCTCTCGTTGATTGAGACTGGTTCCTATCAAAGATGGCGGCTTTCCGTATACTGGATGCAGTTTTCTGTTAAAGATCAGCTTGAACACGGATACAACACCATCGCCGCTGCGACAGCTCGAGACGAACTTCGAACGGCTCTACCGATTGCAGGTTGAAGAGCTGATCGACTACGCGGTTTTCATGATCGACTTGGATGGGACCATTGTGAGCTGGAACGCCGGTGTAGGCGCTGTTCTCGGTTACGAGCGGGAAGATTTTGTCGGTCAGCCGTTTGCGATGATTTTCACCCCGGAAGATCGAGCCGCGGGGGAGCACCGAACGGAGTCACTGACCGCCCAATGCGAGGGGCGCTCAAGCGATATGCGTTGGCATCTTCGGAGAGATCGCAGCCGAGTGTATATCGATGGAGCCTTGAACGCGATCCGCGAGGAGAATGGACGCCTGATCGGTTTCTCGAAAGTGATGAAAGATGCCACAGCTCAGCACGAGGCGGAAGAAGCTCTGCGAAAGAGCGAAGAACAACTGCAGCGTTCGAACAAAGAATTGACAGAGTTCGCGCACGTAGTTTCGCACGATCTCCAGGCGCCGCTTCGCACGATGAGGAGCTATGCACAGCTTCTCGCAAAAAGATATCGGGGGCGTTTGGACCAGACGGCAGACGAGTTCATTTCGTTCATTCTCGATGGTTCGGAGAAGATGGACGAGCTTATTCGAGGACTTCTCCATTACGCCGAGTTTGGTCAAGACGGCGAACTGGTAGATGTGCCTTTGAATGAAGTTATTGATGTAGTGTCGACAACTTTGAAAACGGTTATCGAAGAGAACGAGGCAGAGATAACCTCTGGAGAACTGCCCACTATACGGGCTAATCCGATACAAATTCAGCAAGTTTTTCAAAATTTAATCGGGAATGCGCTGAAGTACAGAAGCTCGGCTCGGCCTCGTATTCATATCGAATGCTCGCGAGAAGATGCGAATTGGGTATGCTCGGTGGCGGACAACGGCATTGGGATCAGCGCGGAGTACTACGATCGGATCTTCTTGCCCTTGAAGCGGTTGCACGGCGATGAGATCGCGGGCACGGGGCTTGGTCTGGCGCTCTGCAAGAAGATCGTCGAGCGAAGCGGCGGCCGCATTTCGGTAGAGTCGAAGGTCGGTGAAGGGTCAAAGTTCCGGTTTACTCTTCCGACCGACTAGAGCGGTGCGTCAGGATTTCAGAGCCTGACTTCAAGAACTAGAGTTTTTTCGTATCTACCCCGAAACTGTTGTTGGTGGGACCAATCTCATAGTGTGGAACGACGAGACGAGAGGTCGCGCAGTCGCCAGCCACGCACAGGAAGCTGATTCGAGCGACGACTACCCGCCGCGTATTCTCGGCCGCGCGCCTGAAGTTCAGGGTTACACGGTCCTAAATAAGAACCAGGAAAGGGTAACAGAATGGGATTTTTAGCTTGGATCATCTTAGGCTTAATTGCCGGTTTCATTGGCAGTAAGCTCGTCAACAAAAGGGGGGAAGGACTCTTTCTCGACATCATTCTCGGTATTGTCGGCGCTGTTGTGGGTGGGTTTATCGTCCAGCAGTTCGGCGGAAGGGGCGTCACTGGCCTTAACATCCCTAGTTTGGTGGTAGCGGTTCTCGGCGCGGTGCTGGTTCTGGTTGTTTACCACATGGTTTTCAATCGCACGTCAACGCGGTGATGGGGAACCTCAAAGAGACTTCAAGTAAGCAGGTAACAAGTTTTAGGGTAGAAGGAGATTTTTTGTTATGGCAAAGACAGTAGTCGGGCTTTTTGGGAGCACAAGAGAAGCACAGCGAGTGAAAGAAGACCTGGTAAGTGAAGGTTACTCCGAATCAGATATTCGAGTAGTGTCCAACGATTCCGGTTCGGCGACAACGTCGAGTTCGGACGCGGGTACGAGCAGAGATGCGGGACACGATACCGGGTTCGGTGCGACGATCAGTAACTTCTTCCGTTCTTTAACGGGCGGTAGTAGTGACGAGGAGCACTACACGGAAGGCGTTCGGCGTGGCGGAGCGCTCGTGATGGTGACCGTTGCCGATGAGCGGGCCGCAGAACTAACTTCGGTTCTGGAAAGTTACGGGGCGCAGAACGTAGAGGACGAGAGCGCCGGAACCGCTACCGGGGCTCGAGGATTACAGGCGAGCAGTACGGCCGCGGGGGCTGGAAGGACCGCGCAGGCACAAGCCGGCAGTGCTGCCATTCCCGTGGTGGAAGAAGAGCTACAGGTAGGCAAGCGGCAGGTGCAGAGGGGTGGCGTTCGCGTTTATTCCCATGTGGTCGAGACCCCTGTCGAAGAGACCGTGCGGCTACGGGAAGAGCGTGTGAATGTTGATAGGCGGCCGGTAAACAGACCCGCTACCGAGGCGGATTTCGCAGGCTTCAAAGAAGGCACTATCGAAATGACGGAGACTGCAGAAGAAGCAGTCGTATCGAAGAATGCTCGGGTTGTTGAAGAAGTGGTGATCGGAAAGGATGCGACCGAGCGGACGGAGACGATCCGGGACAATGTACGGCGAACTGAAGTCGAAGTGGAACAGCTAGGTGCAGACCGATCCGGTTCGAGGAGCGGGTATACCGGGGATGACGCGGCGTATCGCAACCATTTTCAATCGAACTACGCAACAACCGGAGCGGCTTACAACGACTATGCTCCTGCGTATCAATACGGAAGCGAGCTGGCAAACGATCCTCAGTACAGATCGGGCGATTGGGACACCACGGAAGCAGCAGTTAAGAATAACTGGTCTTCGCGTGGGCGCGGGACCTGGGACGAAGTAAAAGGTGCGGTTCGCCATGGATGGGAGAGCGTTCGTAACGCTACTACCAACAGAAGCTAAAGCCTATTCACCATCGCTTAGAAGCGCGACTGCCCTTAGGGTGGCAGTCGCGCTTTTTTGCGGTGAACGCCAGTTTCTTATAGCTGACAGAAGCCGGGGACAAAGCCGTCTTTAGCAATCTTCCTTGAGGATGCCGGAACGCTTTGCCGTGTCCGCTCTTCGGGTTTGACAACATCGGCGGCTGAAGCATCCGGGGCTTCGAGTTCGGAGATATCCCCAAATTGAGAGAGAGCTTTTGCTGCTTGGTTGGCGACTACGGGAACTGGATCGGCAGCAAGCTTGTTTAAGGTCGGCAGAGCGCGACGATCACGGGTTTCGCCGAGCGCCCAAGCCATAGCGGCGCGAGTAAGCGGCCGTTCATCAACTGCATGCTTGAGCATGGCTTCCACCGCCGAGAGGTCGTTTTGATAGAAGAGGCCTAACAGCGCGTTAGCGACGACACGGTGATGGGAGTCTGCAGCCGCCATCTGGAAAATTGCAGTCGCGTCTTCGCTACGAACGTGCCAAAGGGCTTCGACTGCGTTAGCCCGTACTCGGCCGTCCTCAACTTGCATCTGGCGCTCGATGAAAGCGCGATTGGGGCGCAGTCCGCAGATCAATTTGGCGGCTTTCGAGCGAATGATCTCGTCTGGCTCGTTCATCAGGTTACGAAGCCAGGGCAAAAGAGCGCTATAGTCACCCAATCCATAAAGGAAAGAGAGCACACGACGGATGTACGCGTTGGGTATGCCCGGCTCACTGACCGCGGATAAAAGCCTCGAAAAGAAGTACGGATCCGATCCGCGCAGGGCGACGGCGGCCCGCTTCGCCTCCTTCGTCTGAAGGAACTCCGCATTCAGAAGAAATGGGAGATATTCGTTTCGCAAGCTCAACCAGAAGAGCATTTGTTTTTCAGCGGATTCTATGTCGTTCGTTGCCAGATGGCGAATGCAGGCCCGCGTAATTTCCTCAGGCATAATCTGGCGCAGCTTGCGGAATAGGGCCGTGAACTTTTCGATGTCGGTTCGAGCCAGGCCGAGCAGGAGGCGAGTGGACGCGCTCCATGCGGCGGCAGTGGTCAGCGCCGGTCGATCATTCGAGGATTGGGCTATCACAAAGAGGTCGCGCCTATAACCTTATCGGCAATGGAGCGCCGAAGGTTTAGTCGTATTCACAGTTTCTACCTCTAAGAGACCTGTTGCACACTGGTTGTTTGCCGATAAGAATCTTGGTTTTGGCGCTGAGTCTTTGCATTTCCGAAGTAGTTTTCGGTCAGGGCAATTATGAAATCCAGGTTTACGGGTCGGACACAATTCCAGCCGGACGCACCATGGTAGAGCTGCACAGTAACTTTACCGTGGAAGGGTTTAAGACAACGGTGGGCGGGGTTTTACCCGACGAACACCAACTGCACGAAACAGTGGAGATCACACAAGGTTGGAATAGCTGGTTCGAAACCGGGTTCTATATTTTTACAAGCGCAGGTCCTAATCAAGGGTATAAGTGGGTTGGCGATCACATACGGCCACGGGTGCGGGTGCCAGATAGCTGGCGATGGCCGGTAGGAGTGAGCATATCGACAGAGATTGGGTATCAGCGGCCTATCTTTTCGACGGATACTTGGACATGGGAGATCCGGCCGATCATCGATAAGCAACTCGGGCCGTGGTACCTCGCTTTCAACCCTGCGCTCGAGCGCTCGTTTCATGGGGCAAGCGTTCACGAGGGGGTCGGGTTTGCACCGAATTTCAAAGCTAGCTATACGGTCACGAGGAAGTTTAGCGCCGGCTTGGAATATTACGGGTCCTTAGGGTCGATTACCGGTTTCGATCCTTTTCGTTTACAGCAGGAACAAATCGTTCCCGCCATCGACTATGAATTCGGACCGAACTGGGAATTTAATTTCGGCGTGGGCGTGGGTGTGACCCACAGCACAGACCATTTGCTGATCAAGATGATCGTGGGGAGGCGCTTCCGATTCATCACGCCGCATCTTCCGCGCATGTTGTTGAGATCCTCCGGAGACCCGGTGTCCTGAAGGGTTCAGGTATGAGTATGAGTCGGCTTTGTCTGTTGTTGTGCTGTATTGGGTCCATGCTGCGCGGGCAGCCGGGCGCAGTACGACCGCCTCTGGGTCTGCCGCCGATACTCTACCCGGCTGACAATCTTCCCACGGCAGCACGAGCCGAGTTGGGACGGACGTTGTTTTTCGATGGGCGGCTTTCTGCCAACGGTGTAGTGTCGTGTGCCTTTTGCCATAACCCGGAGCATGGGTTTTCGGGCGGAGAACCGATTTCGCACGGGGTGAATGGTAAGCCTGAGGGACGAAGGACACCGACTTTGATCAACCGGGCCTGGGGTAAATCGCAGTTCTGGGATGGACGGGCGCCGACCATAGAGGCTCAGGTGATTATTCCGGTCACGAATCCGAACGAGATGGGGATGACAGCGGACAGGGTAGTCGCAACGATTCAGGGCATCAAAGGTTACACGCCCCTCTTCTTGGCAGCGTTCGGCGATGCGACGGTCAATTTTGATCGTGTGACGAAAGCAATTGCGAATTTTGAGAGAACAATTGTCAGTGGGAATTCGGCGTACGACCGGTACATGGCCGGCGACAAGAATGCATTGACGAAGCAGCAACGGGCAGGGCTCGACTTCTATAACGGTAAAGGCGAGTGCGTGGAATGCCACGGGGGGCCGAACCTAACGACAGAAAAGTTCGCCAATATTGGAATCGGGATGGATCAGCCGCATCCCGATCCTGGCCGCATGGTTGTTACAAAGAAGCGCGGAGATTTCGGGAAGTTCAAAATTCCAACGATGCGCGAGATTGTGCACACGGGGCCTTACATGCACGACGGACGATTCAAGACGCTCGGAGAGGTTTTGGATTTCTATGCGAAAGGTGCGCTGCCGAACCCGCACCTCGATACACGCATTGTGCCCTTTTTTCTCGACGAAGAGACCAAGAGCGATTTGGTGGCATTTCTTGAGTCCTTGAGCGGTGAAGGGTGGCAGGAGATTCGCGCGCCGGCTGACATGCCGCAGTGAGGTTTCGCGAGAAGCGGGAAACACTCCTTGACGCTCGCGGTTCTTGTTTTGGAGCACTGCAGGCCTGTGTGGCGATTAGCCGTCGAAGCGCAAGGCGGCGGGGTCGATGTCTTCGCGGTGGGATTCGTACCAGCGGTAAAGTTCTTCGATCTCCTCTTCGATAGGGCGGAAGGTGTAACCGCCCATTTCTCTCAAAAGGCGAGTGTTATCGCCGGTGTACTCGGGCGCGAAGCCTTCGTTGGCGACATGGATAGCTGAGTTTTTACCGGAGAGGCGCGCTATGCTTTGGGCGAGCGACAAAAGTTCGTACGACTCGCCACGGCAGACGTTATAGGTTTTGTATTTCGGTTCGTGTTCGATAAACCAGGAGATCAGATTGGCCACGTCATTCACGTAAAGGTAATCGAAACGCACGTTCTGCCGCAGGGTGATTGGAAGATCGAACAGCGCTCGGCAGATGGCGTTCGAGATGAAACGCACGTCCCAGGCTTCGTATTTGCCGAAGACGCCGAAGAGACGCAGGTTATAGATGTTGCTTTGAGCGGCTTCCGTGTATTGAGCGGCAATGTACTTGGCGAAGGCGTAGTCGTCGGTTGGAACGTGTGTATCAAAGAACGGCTCAGCCATGCGCGGGAAGCGGATGCCAAACTCCGCGCCTGAACCGAGATGCAGCATACGGCCGTAGAGATGGCGGTTTCGGGCAAAGTTGAAGAACATGCGGCAATTGTTCTTGAAGAGATCGGGCGCGGTTATTTTGCGATTGGATCGACCGGTAGCGGAGTGGATTATCACATCGAAGCGATGCTTGGCGAGGTAGTCACGAACGGCATCCGCGTCGACGAGATCGAGCTCCTGACGATTTGGTGCGGCGATCCGATATCGGCCGCTGAGTAACTCGGCCAAGTTTCTGCCGATAAAACCCGACGCGCCTGTTACGAGTACTTTCAACACCCGCGGTTATTCTTCAAGCGCGGGGATGATCATATTAGCGTGGAACTCTTCGCGAGGAAGATAGGGCCACAGATCTTCAAGCGGTTTCGAAACGAAGCGGCCATCCGGTAGCTGCATGGATTGCAGACGCGGTCCGCGCACTTCTTCTTTGATGACGCGGACGTCGACGACAACTGGGCCGGGCATGTCGAGCACTTTGCGGATGTCGCTGCGGAGATCCTTTTGATTTTCGATGACGTAAGAGGCGATGCCGTAGGACGCAGCGATTCTGCTCAGGTCAGGGACAGTAAGACCGGTTGAGCGATCTCCGCCCATAAAGGCGCTTCCGAACCAGGCGTTTTGAGAAGCACGGATCGAGGCATAACCGTCGTTGTTTAAGACGAAGAACTTGAGCGGGAGATTCAGGCGCGCAACGGTTTCGAGTTCCTGGATGTTGAATTGAAATCCGCCGTCCCCATCGACGCAGATAGTGCGCCGGCGATCCTTCGCGAGACTAACGGCAATGCTGGCGGGCAGGCCGAATCCCATGGACCCGAGACCGGCCGTGTGATAGACGCGCTGGCCGGCACGGGTTGGGTAACTGAAGATAAAGATCTCGATGCCGCTGCCTGAACTGCCGGAGACTACGCAATCATCGGGGGTGACTTCCTGGCTCAGGACTTCGGCGAGATGGAAGATGCTGACGAGGCTGTCCCGTTTGCGGTGCTCGTCGGTGATGAGCGGGTAACGGCTGCTGCCAATCGGCTACGCGGGTGCGCCAGGCGGATTGATCTTTCGGCTTGATGCTGTCCTTTTGAGCGAGCAGTTCGCGCAGGAAAGCTCCGGCATCGGCTTGGATATGGCTGTTGAGCGCGCCTTCGAGCTTTGAGATCTCGGCGGCATCTACGTCGACCATCGCTTTCCAGGCGGCGCGTGCCAGATTCTTGGGAGCGAAACCAGTGAGCGGGTTGTCCATCCGCGCACCGAGGATGAGGAGGAAGTCGCAGTTCTGGATGGCGAAGTTTGCGCCGCGTGCCGCCAGCGAACCGGGACGACCGGCGAATAGCGGATCGTCGCTCGAGACGAGATCGCTGGCTACCCAGGTGACGGCGGTCGGGATGTTGAGGAGCTGCATGGCTTCCCGGAGTTCGGGCACTGCTCGTGAAAGCCGAACACCGTTGCCGATCATGAGCAGGGGACGTTCTGCCTGATTGAATTTTTGGATGACCTCGGTGACGAACGGCTTCAGATCGGAAGCGGTCGGCTGCGGTTCGAGTTCGCTCGGATCGAAGGAACGAAGGAAATCTTCTTGAATGGGCGCGGATTGTACATCGAGCGGCATATCCAGCCACACCGGGCCGGGGCGGCCTGTGCGTGCCAGATAAACTGCTTTTTCCAGGTGATAACGGATGTCCTGCGGTTCCAGAACCGTGACGGCGTACTTCGTCAGAGGCTTGACGATCGAGATAATGTCGACTTCCTGGGGACCAAGCTGCCGGACGCCGATAGGTGTGCCATCTTCCTGGAACATGCGATCGGCGCGTTTCACTTGTCCGGAGATGAAGAGCACGGGCGTCGAATCGAGCCAGGCGCCGGCCAGTCCAGTGATGGCGTTGGTGCCGCCTGGACCTGTAGTGACCAGAGCGCAGCCGAGGTTATCGTTGGCTTTGGCGTAATTTTCCGCGCAGATAGCGCTAGCCTGTTCGTGAGAATTGCAGATGAACTCGATGCGTTTCTCGCGGGAGAGCGCTTCGTTCAAGTGCATGGCTCCGCCGCCTACGACGACGAAGACATGCTTTACGCCTTGATCCGCGACGAAGCGGAAGATGTAATCGGAAACTTTCATGTTTTAGTGCTGGTGAGAAAAAGACCGGCGTACGACGGCGGCAAAAATCGCAGTCACCCGAGTATATCGTAGCTGGTTAATGGACAGGCCCTAAGTTCCTGAATACACAGAAACTTAGGGCCTCGAAAAACGAGCCGATTAGAAACGGAAGTGCAGGGCTACCTGAAGGATGCGCGCATCGTAGGTGGTAGAGATCTGGCCGAACGTGGCGTCTGTAATGGTCGTGTCGGGATTCTTGAACTGCGCATTATTAGCGATGTTGAAAGCATCGCCGCGGAGTTCGAGATCCATTCCTTCTCTAATGATGAAGTGCTTCGAGATGGAGAGATCGAGGTTGGTGCGTCCGGGTCCGCGCAAACCGTTGCGCGGGAAGGTGCCGTAGGGATAGAAGGTGGTGGAGTTGACGCGTTGTCGAGGGCAACGGCGCGCGCATTGCTAAAAATTGACGGATCGAACCAATAGTTACCGGAGTTACCGGAATTCATGCTTCCCTGGTATTAGGATTGGTAAAAGTCTGATACGTTTTCGGGTTGAAGGTGCTTAGCGGGCCTACGATGTCGGCCCGCACATTGCCTGCGTCGCCGGCTCCAGACGGACCTGGATCTGTGCGACTTGTTTGCAGACCAGCAAACACGTCGAGCGGAAAACCAGTAAATATTGTGAGAATCGGATAGAGGCTCCAACCGGATGTCAAGAGTTTCGGACCACGCTCCCAAAGGTGGTCGAAGGGAAGCGTCCAACCACCGGAGATGACGAGTGTCTGGCGGACATCGGTGTCGCCGGAAGCGCGGAAAAGATTGTGAGTCGTAGGCTGGGACAGCACGTAGTTTCGCTCGCGGAAGCCTGAGGAGTTATCGATCTCATGGCCGTACGTGTAACCGACTGTAAAGAAGCTGCTTCCCCAGCCGCCCATGCTGGCGAACCGGCGGCTCAAGTTGACCTGCAGACTGTTGTAATTTGCTCGCCCGATGTTTTGAAACTCGTTCAAGTAGCTGAATTGCTGGGTACAATCGGGAGGTTGTGTTACCGATCGGGAACGGATTGACGTCCACTAATCCAGTCAGCTTATGGGCATCATAACCGACGTAACCGACTTCGAGAAGAATGCTGGAGGGAAGCTGCTGCTGGATGTTCAGGTTGTACTGGAAACACGTAGGGCGTGCGTAGCTTGGGATCCACAAAGTAAACGCCACCCCCTCCAAACGGCAAATATCCCGCCGCCTGGAAATCTAAATTCTTTGAGGGAGGCTTAGAGGGAAACGAGTCCGGAATCCCTGCAGAAGCATATGGATCCTGAAGTCCGCTCACTCCAGTTCCCGTGTACGGTTGTCGGGAAGACGTCGCCGAAACCGAAGAAGGGCGCCTGACCATTGAACTGCAGATTGTCTTCGCCTTTTAAAATGTCGTTGAACATGCCGACTCCGCCACGGATGACTTGTTTTCGCGTTACCGAAGATATCCCAAGCGAACCCGACGCGTGGAGCGAAATCATTTTTGTCCGGAAAATTCGAGCCTTTGGGAGCGCCAGGATCACCCGGGAAAACCAAGCCTGCCGGAGCATTCACAAATCGTCTGTGACTGCAAGCCGGGAATGAAACTGAACGACCGTCCTTGCGTGTCGTATTTCGGCTCAGCGTATTCGTACCGCAACCCAAGATTCAGAGTAAGGCGCTTTGTCACCTTCCAGCTGTCTTGAGCGTATCCGGCATATTGATGGGAGCGAATGTTGGAAGGCGCTTTTCCGAATTGCTGAGAATTCGTCCGGATTTCCCATAAGAAAGTCTGCAAAGTCATAGCCTGAACCTACCGTTGTGCTCTGCCCGTAGAAATAGTACTCGCCGTTGACATAGAAATCGTAGACAGTGTTGTTCTGATACGGCGAGAAGAAGAAACCGAACTTTAGGGAGTGATTTCCCTTTACCCAGGAAAGATTGTCGTAGAAAGCATAAGTGTTGTTGATCAGTGTTGTCGGCCCCTGCGGACTGAAGCCGACTGTCAGGTTTGAACCGAGAAAGCCGAGACGGGGAGGACCGGTGGGTCGTCTGACGGAACGTTGGCCCCGAGATCGGCGGCTGTCGGCTGAGCCGAGCTGGCCGGTACAGCCTGGTGATGGTTTGCCCGCTGCGCCGTGACTCGTAACTCATTTAGCAGCGCGGGAGTGAACGTATGAGTGTAGACGAGAGAACCGAAGTAGGTGGTATCCGATGTCGTCGTTGGGAATCCTGTTACATCGCCGCTCGGCGTGGTACTCAGCAAACGGATTCAGCTGTGGATTGTCGTTCGTTGTGAACGTACCGCTGAGAGAGTCTCGTGTAGAGATAGTGTAGTCGAAACGGCCGAGGTATTGGTTGTAGTTGTTGGTAGCGGCAGCTTGCGGAAAAAGTATACCCGGCCGGTGAAGTGGGGATCAGACCATGAGCGAAGTAGGCTTTCGCTACGGGGTCGATTTTCGTGGGATCGATGATGCCCTGGGCGGCTAAGGCTGGATCCGCTTGATAGTACGGATTGTTGAGAAGAAATGGCAGCAACGGCAGAGGCTTGGGGTGATTGCGAAAAGTCTCCGTTGGCCTCGGCCGGCGTAAACGTATTGACTCTGCCCTGAGACGTATCCAAAGCAGTTTGCCGCTGCCCTTCATACGAGAAGAAGAAGAATAGTTTGTCTTTCTTGATGGGGCCGCCAACAGTGCCGCCAAACTGGTTGCGTTTCAGAACGGGGACCGGAAGACCTTGCTGGTTGTTGAAGAAATTATTGGCATCGAAGAAGTTGTTGCGGACGTAGTCGTAAGCAGTGCCGTGGAACTGATTGGTTCCGCTTTTTGTGACGACACTTACGATCCCACCGGCATTGCGGCCATATTCGGCACTGTAGCTGTTCTCGAGAACTCGGAACTCGGCGACCGCGTCGGGATTTGGATTGGCGACCACTCCGTTACTGAGCAGATTGTTATTGAGGCCGCCATCGAGCAAGTACGTGACGGAATCGGTGCGCGCTCCGCCGATGCTGTAGTTACCGGCAGCACCGTGAATCCGGGATTCGTCGCACTGACACCCGGCTGGGTGCCCAACAGATCGAGCGTGTTGCGCCCGTTGAGCGGAAGCTCATAGATCGCCTGCCCGACGACTGTGCCGCCGACTACCGTGTTTTCAGTCTCGACCTGCGAAGTAGCACTCTCGACCGTGACGGTATCACTTACTTTGCCGATTTGAAGCTTCACGTCGATGCGTAGAGTTTGGTTGATCTGAAGCGCGGTTTTCGAATCGATGGTGGTCCTTTCAAAGCCAGGCCGATTCGACCGTTACGCGATAGAGCCCGATCGGAAGCTGCAGGGCCTGGTAGAAACCGTCTTTATTAGTTGTAATCTGTTGATTGATATTGGTCGCCGTGTTGGTGACCGTGACCTGAGCATTCGGAACCGTAGCTCCGGTCTGGTCGGTAACGATGCCCGTAATCTTACCTGAAGCATCTTGTGCAGAGCCAGGCAGGGAAGCAACGAGCAGAAAAGCGAAAGCTGCCAGTAGGCGTCGTGTCTGAAGCATAATTCTCCGGGACTGGAATGTACGCCGGCAGAACGACAGGGCTGCCGATAACGGGAAATGTGTAGGTTAACACGTTCGATACCGAACACTCCAATCCCGGATCCAAACACCTGATCCCCTTAGTTGTGGGACTCGTAGTACGAGGATATTTTCTCGTAGACTTCGGGAGGAAACTTAATTTCCTTATAGATATTGCAGGAACTTGGATCGTCCGAATTCTCGCAAATCGTGAAATCCTGCTGATTCATCCATTCAAGCACCCGGTCTCGCTTGGGAGGGTTGTACCCCTTGGCCTCGACCTGCCGGATGAGCAACTCGGCCTTCTGCTCGTCGCAGTCTTTGTCCTTCATCAGCTGCTGTTTCAGCTCGTCGGAAGACAGGAAAAACCGGCCGATCATAACGAATACGAGTCTTCCGTAGTGTCCAATGTCTTCTCCACGATCCATTGCATCGAGCAAATGGGACATCATCGCACTTTGACGTAATTCTTCTAAAGCCATTTTTATACCTCTACTCTTAGACTCAAAGAGAAGTTGCTTGTTTCTCCTTTTGTTCGCTTTACGACACCTTCGGTTAACGTAAAAGGAGTGGCTACGCAGACAAACGAGCCTTTAACCGCTATCCGGGAGAAGACGATCTTCTCTGTCCTGGCTGCGATCAGCTTCTGCCATCTTCTGAACGATATGATACAGTCGCTGATCCCGGCGATCTATCCGATTCTTAAGACTTCATTTCACTTGGATTTCAGCCAGATCGGGCTGATCACACTGACATATCAGCTCACCGCTTCGCTGCTGCAGCCCTTCGTGGGACTCTATACCGATCGGCGGCCGCACCCATACTCACTGCCGGTTGGCATGACGTTCACCCTGTTCGGACTAATCATGTTGGCACTGGCGCCGAGTTTTGGGATGCTGCTGTTGGCCGGATCGCTGGTTGGCATGGGCTCTTCGGTTTTCCATCCGGAATCATCACGGGTGGCACGGCTCGCTTCGGGGGGCCAGCATGGTCTGGCGCAGTCGGTTTTTCAGGTCGGCGGGAATGCAGGGACGGCGCTCGGACCTTTGCTGGCGGCGTTTATCGTCCTGCCCCGGGGCCAGAAGAGCATTTCTTTGTTCTCGGTTGCCGCGCTGTGCGGGATTCTAATCTTGACCGGAGTCGGGTCATGGTACAAGAGACACCCGTCCCGAACAGGTCCGAGCGCCGGCAGAACCGCTAAATCCGGAGCCGTGCTTCCGGGAAAGAAAGTAGCGATTGCGATCGCCATTCTTATTCTGCTGGTGTTTTCCAAGTACTTTTATCTAGCGAGCATTTCCAGCTACTATACGTTTTATCTGATTAGCCGCTTTCATGTGCCGGTCCAAAGTTCGCAGTTGTATCTCGCTGTGTTTCTCGGCTCGGCAGCGTTGGGAACGTTCGCAGGCGGACCTATCGGCGACCGCGTGGGGCGTAAGCGGGTGATCTGGTGGTCGATCCTTGGTGTCCTGCCGTTTACCTTACTTCTTCCTTACGTCAATCTGTTCTGGACAATTGCTTTGACGGTGGTTATCGGCTTGATCCTGGCTTCCGCTTTCACGGCTATTCTGGTTTACGCGCAGGAACTGGTGCCTGGCAATATCGGAATGATTTCGGGGCTTTTCTTCGGATTCGCTTTTGGAATGGGAGGAATCGGGGCCGCGGTTCTTGGCAAAATTGCCGATGCGACGAGCATCGATTTTGTGTATCGGATCTGTTCGTTCTTGCCGGCAATCGGGTTTTTGACGGCGTTTCTGCCTGACTTGAGGACGCCGAAACAGATAGCGGGCGTGAATCGCTAAGGCTCCAAAGAGCGCAATGCCAGCCCTCGCGCGACGGAAGTAAACTCGTCCCCCGTCCGGATTTTTGCTGTGCCAAATCGATCTTCGAAAATGCGGCGCACGGCAGGGACAAAAGAACTTCCGCCAGTGAGGAAGACCATATCGACATCGCGCGGATGGGCTTGCGCGTTCCCCAGAACGGCGTCGACGGTTTGCTCGATGGCGTGCAACTCGGCGGATATCCAGTCCTCGAAGTCGCGTCGGGTTACGGGGGCTTCCAGTTCTACGTCGCCATCTCTGAAACGAAAGACGCTCGATTCTTGTTTAGACAAATCGATCTTGACGCGTTGCACGGCGCGATGCAGGTAATAGCCGAGATCGTGCTGGATCAAGTAAAGGAGTCGCTGGAGTTTCTCCGGTTCGAGAGCTTGTTTCGCTACGCTCTTCAGCATGTTCAGCGTGTCGTGCGATTTGAGGAGCGACAAGTGATGCCACCGCTCGAGTTTGTGGTACACCCAGTTCGGGACCGGAAGGAGTTTGGCCCCGGAGCGCATTTCCGTTCGAGCGCCGAGTTCCGGCGAGACGAGGTGGCGAACGATTTTGGCGTCGAAGGCATCCCCGGCGAGTCCTAATCCCTGGTTCGCGAGGACCGCTCTCGGTCCATCGGCCCGACGGCGATGAGTAGGCCCTACGCGCAGCAATGAGAAGTCGCTGGTGCCTCCACCGAAATCGCCGATGAGGATGAGTTCGTCGTGGTCGAGGCTGGCTTCGTAGTAGTAGGCAGCAGCGATTGGCTCGTACTCAAACCTGATCTCTTCGAAGCCAGCCAGTTTGAGTGAGCCGGCCAGCCTTCCGAGCGCATATGCATCGTCCTCATCGCTTTCCGAACCGACGAAGCGCACCGGACGGCCTACCACGGCCTTTCGCACCCGAGGTCCGAACTGCTGCTCCGCCTCGATGCGAATGTCCTTCAGGATTCGTGCGACCAGTTCTTCGAGTTGAATGCGGCGTCCGAACACCTCTGTGCTCTGCAGTCCACGGCTGGCGAGGAACGATTTCAAAGACTGTACTAAACGACCTTTTTCGTCATCGGCGTAGAGATATTGCTCGATAGCCTGTGGTCCGCTCCAGGAACGGATGGTCGTTCTTAACACTTCGCGATCCCGTTGCAGGTAGAGCAGCGAGCGGTAGGCTTCGGTCCAACCGGCCCTGGGAATTTGGAACTGTCCCAGTGTTACCTGGCCTGAGTCTGTTGCGATCGCAAGCGAGCTATTGGTAGTTCCGAAGTCGAAGCCGATCCCCAATTTGAGTGAATTACCTCACCGGCGAGGAGCCCGGTTACAACCTTACGATTTTTTCTGAACGGAAGCCCTTCAGTGCGTTTCGCGTATCGACGATCAACTTACTCCGGTCGACTACGGAATGGTAGTCGACGTTCTTGTGATCGGTCACAATCACCACGCAGTCGGCTCTATCCAATGCGGGCGCGAGTTCCTCGGAGCGAAGATGGTTGCCGTCGATTCGGATTTGGTTTACGTATGGATCCGAAAAAGAGACGACCGCTCCCATGCGTTGCAGCAGCATGATGATGTCGAGGGCCGGAGATTCGCGTACGTCATCGATATCGCGCTTATAGGCTGCGCCGACGATGTGGATACGAGATCCACGAACAGGCTTTGAAACATCGTTCAAAGCATGTTGGACCTTTTCGACGACGAACTCAGGCATGCGTCCGTTGATATACCCGGCCAGTTCGATGAAGCGAGCTTCGATACCGGCTTCCTTGCTTTTCCAGGAAAGATAGAACGGATCGATCGGTATACAGTGGCCGCCCAGGCCCGGCCCCGGATAGAACGGCATAAAGCCGAAGGGCTTGGTAGCGGCAGCGTCGATGATTTCCCAAACATCGATATTCATACGGTCACACATGAGCGCCATCTCATTCGCCAGCCCGATGTTGATCATGCGAAAAGTATTTTCGAGCAGCTTGACCATCTCGGCGACTCGAGTCGAACTGACCGGAACCACTGTTTCAAGCGCTTGCTGATAGAACAGCGCACCGATTTCGGTGCAAGCGGGCGTGATGCCGCCGACCACTTTGGGAATGTTCGCGGTCTGGAATTTGGGATTGCCGGGATCGACGCGCTCGGGAGAAAAGCAAAGGAAGAAATCTTCGCCCACTTTGAGGCCGCCGGCCGCGAGTTTCGGCAACAACAGTTCGTCCGTCGTGCCCGGGTAGGTGGTGGATTCGAGCATGACCAGCAAGCCGGGATGAAGATGCTCGGCGATCGCGTCCGTTGCGGAGACCACGAAGCTCATGTCGGGATCTTTCGTTTTCCGCAATGGAGTGGGGACGCAAATATCCACCGTATCGAGATCGCGGATGACGGAAAAATCGGAGGTCGCGCGGAGTTTACCGCTTTTGACGAGCGGAGTGAAGATGTCGTCCTTTACATCCTTGATATAAGAATGACCGCTGTTAAACTCGTCTACCTTCGATTGTTGAACGTCGATACCGACTACTTCGAAGCCTGCGTGAGCGAACTCGACGGCTAGCGGCAAGCCAACGTATCCGAGGCCAACCACCCCAACGCTTTGCAGTTTTGTTTTTAATCCGATCGCGTAGCCGATCCAGTACGCTTATGTGCTCACCGACTTGCTCAGCTATCTCAGAGCTCAACGAAAAATCTCCCTTCACCAATGACTTCCGCTGGTCCAGTCAAGAAGACGCTCCCTTCCCAGCGTATGTTCAGATTTCCGGCGGGAGTCCGTAATTCGACGGGATTATCGGCTCTCTTCCTGAGAATAGCAGCGACGGCAGCGCCGGTCGAGCCTGTCCCCGAGCTTCTGGTTTCGCCGGCGCCTCTCTCAAAAAAGCGCACTTCGAGTGTGTGACGGTCGAGTACTCGTACAAAGGAAACGTTGCTTCTTTGGTGAAAGCGGGGATGCTGCTCGGCTTCACGGCTGATGGCAAGCCAATCCGGTGGGAACTCGTCCACGAAAAACACGCATTGCGGATTGCCTACGTTCAAGATGGCCACCTCGCGATCGCGCCCTGCTATTTGAAGAACGGCATGCAGGTCTTCCACCTTGGGCAAGCCCATATCCATTTCGAAGAGAAACGACTTTTCGTTTCTTGCGATGAGGCGCAAGCTCTTGGGGCCAGCAGCGGTAGTAATTACCATTTCGGGAGCAGGGGCTAACCCATGCAGCAGAGCAAAAGCTCGCTGCGCAACGCGTACCGTTGCCCGAGATCTCGGGCTCACTTCCGTCCGAGTTGAAGAGCCGCGTGCTCAAGCCCTCTTCGCCAGGCGTAATAAGCATCCAACCGTCAGCACCAATGCCCGTTGTTCTGGCGCAGATTTGCCGGGCAAGAATTGCGAGATCGGAGCCGGCCGGCGCGTCGGCAGCCCAGGTCAGCAGGAAGTCGTTTTCGGCTCCGTGAAGTTTAGTGAAGGGAATCTCGAGCATGGGTATTTCGTTTCAAGATGTTCAGGTCCGGGCTGAATTTGCTGGTTGTCACCACAAGCACTGGTTCAGCGATTGCCGACGGGTAATTGGCGAGTGACTTAGCAAGGCTATCGCCGGATTGATAGACGGTCCACGCCGTTGGGTGAAACAAGTCGGGGCGCGTTGTTGCCTCCATCCAAAGCGGTCCGTTACCTATATTTATCGTTTGCGAAAGATGGATACGGAGTTGACGGTAGATGCCGGTCACGTCACCTTGGGACGTCAAAATGCCGCCGCCGCGGTAGTGGGCGCTTAAAAAGCGAGCGCCTTCGTCTGTCCAGGCACGCCGATCGACGGAATTTACTTGTGATTCCTTCCAGCAGATCCATGTTTGTTTACTTGGATGAAGGAGCCAGGGAGATACGGCGAGCAGCGGGATGAGGAACGCGAACTTTCGGAAACGAGGCGGCAGCACGAGTACGATAGCTCCCGCCGCCAAGGCGCAGAAAGGCACCAGAGCAATCCCGTACCGGCTGTTGTAGTAGCTATGCGGCCAGAGCGAAGGCAGGTAGATAGGGCTTCCTCCAGACGAGTGCATGCTCCAGATGTAAAAGACGGGCGTGAGAGACAGGAAGAGAACGGATTGGAGAGCATGACGTTTGGAGGCGCAGATAGCGCCTAGGAAACCTAGTAACAGTAACGCCCCGCCCGCGCATAGCTCGCCGGCTTTCGAATAGTAGTGAATGGCGGAGATCCAGTCGTGATAGCCGGGGTACGGCTGGCTGCGCTGAATGGCTTTGGCGGAATATGGACCGTTATAAAAGTCAAGTGCGTAGCCCTTTTCCCACCAATTGTGCGCGATCCAGTAGAGTGGCGCAAGGGATGCGAAAGCGCCGAACAGGATGAAAATGGCCGGCCGGTTGCGCCGGGCGTTTGAGGCGAGCCAGGCCGCAATAAACGGAATCAGGAACCATCCGTCGTAGCGCGTTAAACTGATGACCCACGACGAAGCTATCGCGATTGCGATCCAGCGATGGAATTGCGTTGCGCGGAATCGCAAAATGGCCAGCAGAATGATGAACAGACCCGCCATGAAAACGATCTCCGTCATCGGAATCGTTGCCAGGTAGAGCACGTTCGGGTTCAAGGCAAAACACGCAAGGGCCACTGCCGCAGCCGCCGTGTTTCTGTAAGACTCGAGTGCCGACAAGTAAAAGCACAAACCGGCGATGACAAAACAGAAAGCCACAGGGAGAGTACCGGCCAAGCCGGTCGACCAGAGCCAGTCGTTACGGACGAAAGGCAAACAGATAACGTGGAGAACCGGCAACCAAACTGTGCCGATCTGGTCGTAGCCGGGAGTGCGCGAATCGAGTAGAGCACGGCTTGTGTTCAGGTGCGCTTCGGCATCGCCATAGTAGAGGATGTAGCCGTTTCGAAAACACCACCATCCTGCCAACGATACAATCGCGAGCAAAGCGCAAAGGACCACCGCCAGATCCCAGGCGCTTCGACGTGCGGCCTGGCTGAAATCAGAAGGCTGTGAAACGCCGGAACTCTTCAAAACGCCGATCGATCTCTCCGCGGGTAAGAGTGCGAAAACGCTCCACGCCGAACTGTTCGCAACAGAAGCTGCCTAATACGGAGCCGTAGATTACGGCCCGATGAAGCTCATGCACGTCGAACTTGCCGTTGCGGAGATCGAAGTTTCGCTCCGCCAAATAGCCCACAAAGCCACCCGCAAAACAATCGCCGGCTCCCGTCGGATCGAAAACATCCTCCAGCAAATATCCCGGCACCATGAACAGCGAATCGCGCCGGAAGAGCATAGCGCCATGCTCGCCGCGTTTGATAACGAGGGTGTTGGGACCGAGGTCGAGGATCTTCTGCGCCGCTTTCCGCAAGTTGTTTTCGCCCGAGAGCATCCGCGCTTCGCTATCGTTGATCAACAGAAAATCCCAAGTGCGGATGGTTTCGAGCAGCTCGTCTTTGTAATCGCGGATCCAGTAGTTCATCGTATCGCCGCCGACGAAACGAAGCTCCTGCATCTGCTCCTCGACGCTTTTTTGAAGATTCGGCTGAATGTTTCCAAGAAACAGATACGGTTGTTTGGCGTAAGGCGGAGGCAGCTTGGGCTGGAAATCCGCAAAGACGTTCAAATCGGTTTGAAGCGTGGTGCGGTCGTTCATGTCCGCGGAATACGCGCCAGACCAGAAGAACGTTTTGCCCGGGACTTGCTCAAGTCCCTCCAGATCGACGCCTTTTCCCGCCAGCAGTTCGCGATCTTCGCTCGCAAAATCGTCGCCGACAACAGCGACTATTGAGGCCTTCGTAAAATAACTCGCACTCAGCGCGATATAGGTGCAAGCACCGCCAAGCGTCCGTTCCCGTTTACCATGCGGGGTCTCGATCCCATCGTAGGCAACCGACCCGATAACAACTAGCGACATTGCTTTGCATTGTAACCGGAGAGGATGTTGCCGTTAACGTTTGGGCCAGGATTTGCGTCTCGCCCGGTAGATTCCCTTCTTCTTCGGGCTGCGTCCGTCGACAGAAACTCTCGCACTGCGTTTTGTCACCGCAACTTTCGCCGGCGCGCGCTCATCTGCCTTCTGGACGTTTGCCTCAATCAGCAAGCGTGCTTTGTGCAGCGCTTCGGTTGCGGCTTTGACGTGCTTTTCGAATTGCGGCGACTCTTCGCTCGATTGCTGAGAAATCTCCGACAGCGTGGCCTCTATCCGCCCGAGCTTCTGCAGTTTTCCCGCGGAACGCATCGTGCGTTTACCCGCGCCGAGAGAGGCTCGCGAGGTCTGGTGTGCGGCCTTACCGAAGGAAGTTTGAAGGAGCCGCTTCATTTTGCCGGCGGCCCCCTTTACGGCCTGGCCCACGGTCGCGGCTTTTTGATCGACCGAGACGGGCGGCTTCCCAGCGGGACGGACCTCCAGAAGGCAGCGCTTGTCTACTATTCCTGGCTTGTTACCGTTCAGATCGCTTAAATGAATTTCGACCCTGGTGAGTTGGCGCTCAAACCGTTCGAGAGCTCCCTTCACTTCCGCTTCCACGCTGCTCAGAAGCTGCGGATTGACGGCTATTTGCTTATCACTATTGATCTGTATCTTCATAATTGATCTGTATCTTCATCAACTAGACTTCCGCCGCCGGAACCGGCACGCCGAGAGCTTCTGAGAGGGATTTCAGCATCTCGTTTTCTGCGTCACTGATTCGTTTCCCCCCAAAACCAAGAAGGCCGCCTTCTTTGGACGCGTTCGCCACTCCGAAGGCTATATTCATCAACCATTGCTTGTAGGCGCCGACTTCACCGGGCGTCTTGTTTGCGAGGATCTCTATCGCGCGCTTCGTTCGATCAACCGCCATGGCGTTTAACTGCGGTTTGAGATCGGCTGGATCAAGACTTTTTATTTCGGCTCGGAATCCCGTCTGCGCTGCAGAGATCTGCTCGGGTGCAGTCAACTCTTTCAGGAGAGCGTTGGATCCCGCGCGTCCTTCGGCTAATGAACCGGCCAGAGAAAACGCTTCTTTGGCTGTACCGCTCAAGCCACTGAAGCTGGCCATCATGACAGCGGTGCCGACCATGTGAGGCACGCTCGCGATCACCGACCACTCTTCCGGTGCGAATGTTTCCTGAAACGACATTGAAGATTCTCCTGGGCTTCCGTGAGCTATTTCATTTTTGTGACCGTAAGTTCCGTGCGCCTGTTTTTCGCGCGGCCTTCGTCGGTGTCGTTCGAAGCCACTGGCTTATCCTGACCCTCTCCGTCTGTCGAGATGCGGCTCCCATCAACGCCTCCCTGGACGAGCATGGTTTTCACAGCAGTGGCCCGGTCGAGCGATAACTTTTTGTTCGCGGCGGGATCACCAGTGTCATCGGTGTAACCTACGAGCGCAACCTGCATCGCCGGAAAGCATTTTACTGTGGCGATCAGGTTTGAAATGGTCGCGTTCGAGTCCGGAGTCACTTGGGTGCTGTTGGTGTCGAAGTTGAGATGGTCGAAGGTAAAGTGCTTAGGCAGGTCTGAACCGTTCATCATGAACTTCGCCACGCTGGAATCGAAACCTCCTTGTACCACCTGGATAGTCGTACCGCAGGGCAAGTTCAAAGTCTCAGTTTGAGCGCCGACTTGTCTCGAGCAGGAGCGCCAAGCGATGAGGGCGAGAATGATTGCAATCAGTGGAACAAGCCAGAACCACAACCTGAAGCCCTGTTCCCTTTCGATTACGGGGCGCACCAGAGGCTCGGGAGCTTGAGGAACTTTGGCTTGGGCGATGCCCAGAAGATTTGCTATTTCTGGAGGCGTTTGCCGGACGATGCTGTCTTTTTGAGAAGCGAAGAGGTTCGTGAGTGCTGCGGCCGAAACTTCACTCGAAGGCAGCAGCTTTCCGAGAGTACCGAACAAAAGAGGAGCGCCGAAATGGAGCAAGGTCGAGATCGAGGAACCCGAAACGCCCGTAGCTCCTGCCAGGACGCTCCTGAGTTCGCCCGCATTGTTCCCCAGAAGCCCGGAGATCAGCCCTCCACCGATTTTGGTAATTTCGGTCGTGTTGCCGGCGCTGAAAAGGCCCGTGAGCTTCGAAAGAAAATTGCCGTCGGTATTTGCCGAAGTGAGAAGCTGAAGCAAACTGTTCGCTCCGGCTGGTGTGGAAGCCTTCTGGAAGGCAGCGCCGGCCAAGCTGGGCACGACCATGTTCATTGCCCGTTGGGTCAGCGTGGGCGATTCCCCAACCAAGCCGGACATCTTGGAAATCAGGTCTGGCGTGAGGTATTCGTTCGCGAGATCGATTAAGCTGGCAGCCATCGGCGGTTTGCTCCTTCAAAGGGATTGTTTGATGCTTGAGGCTCTGGAAAATGCTTTTGACGGAGAAAGAAAGGCGGTCGGGCGTCGTATGCGAACCGGACCGCCGTTAACAGATCAGGGCTTGGGAGTTGCTTTTGTACTCGCGTCCAGGTGCTCTACTTCAACCTGCTGACGGCGAACTTTGTCGCGCACCGTCTCTACGTGATCGCTCCCTTGCTTCTTGACGACGACTTCTTCAGCCAAGCGCGTCGTCTTGTTAACGACAGCTTCTTCTGCCATTTCTCTGACCTCGATGGTTTTATCAGACCAGTCGACATCAGACAGATAGTTGGGATCGGAGACGGCTCTGCGCATTACTTCAGCATGCTCTTCATGGAGAGTTACCTGTTCTTCCACCGGTCTCTCAGTGACAAACCGTCGAATGCGCGTTGTGCCCGCCTCGACTTGACGCTTGCCGACGTTCAGTTGTTCCTCAGCCAGTCTAAGCACTTCTTCGTCGCTGCCCGGGTCGCAGCAACTCCACGTGCTGCGTCTGCTACGCGAGCGCCTGTACCGCTTACCGCGCCTGCAACGCCTCGGCCTACGTTGGAAAGAGCATCCGCTCCGCCAGCGGCTGCTCCGGCTGACTCGCGCCGGCTGCCCCGGCTACTGCACCACCTACTCCTGCTGCCGCACCCGCCACTCCAGCAGACGCTCGTTGCGCGAGTGACCTCGAAGCTGTCGGGTCAAGTCCGTAGCTGCTTGCACGCTCGTGCATGTCGACCGACTTGTGAGTGTCCAGAATTTTCATCGCGCGATCGACTTCGGTATCCGGAACCCGTAGCGTCACAACGTAGCCGCCTTCCTCGACACTTCGCCCGTAGACTTCAGCTTCGTGGTCTTGAACGCCCCCGCCGAAAAGTTTGCCCCAGAAACCCGGCTCACGAGCGGGCGTGCCATTGCCTCCATCGGTATCGAAATTCTGTTTGTTCATCACGCTGATATCGCTTGATGAGAAGCCTGCCGATTCAAGAGCGCGCACTGCTGCTTGCGCGTGTTCTTCAGAGTCATATACAGTTACAACTTTTTCGTACGCCATTAGATCTCCTTATTGATTTCCGCTTGGGATATTACGTCAGGTACCGATCCTGCCCCAGGATCGGATATTTCGGCCGCAATGCGTTCCACCACAGCCTCTTGCTTACGAAGCACGACTCGCTCCTGGAAACGTTTCGTGCCGCGAACTCGCTTATATATATATCTCTTCCTTCAACATCAGTCTGCGTTCGATGACCAGCACTTCTTCAACTACAGGAACGATGATCGTATCGCCTTCCTCGCGTACCACAGGCATGGCATCAATAGGTTTACCTATTTCCTTGCGCTCGACATGAACTTCCTCTCGCGCGAGGATCTCCTCCACTAATTGTTCGTTGTGGTGCGTGGTAGTCGAGACGCGCACCCGGCCGGTCTCCAGCCGCCGTTTGGATACGGAAGCCTCTTCAAAAAGCAGAGGAACGACCGTTTCGGAATCGTCGGCCGCTAACTTTACGTCCAAATTATCCGTCAGGCCCGTGTTATCCATAAGTGGTATGAAGGGCATCGTTGATGGACACCTCCAAGCGCGATGACTCCTGACTGCTGATGTTAAGACCATCGGATGCGGTCTACAAGTGAGGAAAATTTCCGCGCCGTTTTCGGATCGTGTTTCTACTAAGTGCCCGTAGTCAGCAAGCGCGTGTTACAGAGTTGTTACGGGTTTTTAATTTGTCTCTGAGCTTCCGTTCAGGGGTATGCGTGCTTTGAGAATCGTTCCGAAATTTGGACGGCTATTCAAATCGAGGGTGCCGCCCACCAGCCTTACCCTTTCTTTCATACTCAGGAGCCCCAGGCCGCCTCGTGTTCTAACCACGTTGATGTCGAAACCCTTTCCATCATCTGTAACGCTCAGCTCGACGAAGTTCTTGCCTGCTTTGACGCGCACGGATGCGTGGGTGGCGCCCGAGTGTTTCGCGATATTGTGCAAAGATTCCTGACAAACACGGTAAAGACACAGTGCTACCTCGGACGGCAACGAGATCGAGTCTGGATCGACAACTGAATCGGCTTTGATCTCGTAGACGGCGTTGAAATCTGCGCAATAGGTTCGAAATGCCGCTGCCAATCCGGCATGGTCGAGGACTGCCGGATATAACTCGTGCGACAGGTGCCGCATCGAGTTTGCAAGAGTAAAAAGCTTTTCTTCCACCTGGGAAATCGTCTTCGCGGCGGTCGAGGGAGAGGTAAGTTGCTTTTCCAAACTGCTCAGCCCAATTCCTATCACGGCGAGCTGTTGTCCGAAGTCGTCGTGAAGCTCCCGCGAGATTCGACCCCGCTCTTGCTCTTGCGCGTTCAGGAGTTGTCCACTTAAGCGTTTAACTGAAACATCTGCTCTTTTGCGGCGGGCAAGTTGAAAGAACAGTGCAAACAAAAGCGCCGTTTCAAACGCGCATAGTAACGCGACTGCAATCACGCGCCATTTATAGAGTTCCCAAAGCGATCGGTTCTCAAACAGAACCACGCTGCCTTCAGGTAGCCGGCTTTTATCGATGTGCCAGCGACGGAGCTCCCTCGAGTCGAAGAGATTTAGGTTCGTCGTTACGGTTTGGATGTCAATCGCTTTGGGCTTTTCGCCGGATAATAAACGCATGACCGCCTTTGCAGCTCGGGGAGCCGTTTCGGGATCAAGAACTCGACCTCCGACGAGACCTTTTCCCACATAGTCGGCATAAAAGCCATACACCGGCGCGTTTGAGGATCTACAAACCAGATCGACAGCTTCTTCGCCTTGGAAGTACCGGCCGGAAGCGTCTCGATAGAGATCCTGAAATATCACGACGAGTTCGGAGGGAGCCTACGAAGCGCTTCACTCAAACGAGGTGCCGCCAAGTTCGACATGTCATCGAATGTTAGACCGGGCTTATAGGTTTTTAGCGTGCTCAGACGTTGCGACATCCAGAATTGCTCGAATTCGGTCGACCCTCCGACGAGATAGATGTGGCGAGTGTCCGGGTGCAGTCGGAGCACCAGCTTCAGCAGCTCCCGATCATCAAATTTGAACGTAAGGCCGGTCAACGACGGTCCAAGTTGGATGTTGCGCAACCTGCGCGTTTCAACGCCCATGAACAAGACCGGCGCGTTTGGGAACAGTTGGGATCCATACTCGAGCCAGAAACGGAGCGCAGGGAAAGCAAAACAGACGACCAGGTCGATTTTCGTACTCGAATACTTTTCCTTCAAGTACTGGCCAAGGCTGTCTCGGTAACGACGCTCGGGAAATCGAACCAGGTCAAGATATTCCGCGAAGAGTTGAAGGGGCCTCGGATAAGTTGACATGGATTTTCGGAATACCTGGTACGAATCTTGCTGGACCAGGACACCCTCCTCAAATGAGAATGCGATAAACACATTCTGAGGATTCTGGGGCTCTCCGGCGGCCGGACTCGCAGCATCCACCAAACACCCTGGGACGAGAGGAAAGAAGATTAGGAAAAGGCAAGTGACCCCAAATTTCTTACCGGCGCCCCTTCGCAAGGTGTTGCGACGCATAACCTCTCAATTGTTACCCATTCCTAGCCTTCGGAAGTAGTGTTGAATTACAAATTCGGGTATTTACGATAGGGAATCGAGCCGCAATTTTGCGAACTCGCACCGGGCTCTCGCTTGGCATAACATCAATCTTTCTGCTCGATGCTGAGGACCGATTCTCTAACTCCCGCCTGGCGGACGAACATGCACAAGCCAGTTCCTCTACTCTGTGTAGCTGCGCTTGCCGGATTATGCATACTTTTCTCGTCCTACGTCCAGAGAACCGGCAGATCGTCGGCGGATGTCACTATAGAGCGCGATCTTGAACTCCGCGTTCAGCCTTTTTCGCCGTCAACTGAGCCCGTCTTGCAGGTGACGGTGGCCGCCGGAACAGTCACTCTGGAAGGCAAGATAGCCAATCAGTACGATCACAATGCACTTATTGAAATTGCCAAAGCCGGGGCTGGTACTAATAGAATCGTTGACAGACTAACACTTACTGAACCGGTTGCTAAAGCAGGCATGTCAACTCCAGATACAAAGGAGCGATACGGCGCTTGGCTTGCGGCGCACCACCACCAAAAGAGCATTACGGACTGATGTCCATCGAACTGCTGTGGCAAACGAATGAGCTTGACAATTGCTGTCGGTCTTTTCATCGGAGTCCTCGGCAGGATCCTAACAGGAAAAAACTCCGGAGGAATACTCACGCAGTTGTTGTTAGCCGTTGGAGGCTCGTCAATAGCTGCAGCAACCGGTGAACTGACCGGCCTGTACACCGAAGCGTCGTTCGCAGGATTTACTACATCCGTCATCGGCGCGGCATTTTTCGTGTTTACAAACGTAGCAATTCTCAATAAGAGATCGACCGCAAACTAATTCAAGAGAGGATTAATGTTGTCTAAAGCCGACTTATCAAATTATTGCCTGAGGGGTGTGTTCCTCAGTTTGTCTGTGGCTGGGATGCTGCAAGCGCAGAGCCGGATAACCTGTTCTTCCGATAACGGCAGACGCACAGTATGTCCTGCCAATACGCGAGGTGGCGTGAGACTGATCAATCAGATCAGCTCAAGCCGGTGCGTGCAGGGCCGTACTTGGGGATACGACAACCGAGGCGTCTGGGTGGATCAGAGTTGCCGGGCCGAGTTCGCTTTGGGCGGCGGTGGCGGTGTTCCTGGAAGACCGATGCCTTCCCAGGGGATGCGTCCTCCCAGGACCCAGGTGGTAAGCTGCTCATCCGACGATGGCAGACGAAATACATGTTCGATTCCACGCAACGGGCAAGTTCGTCTGATTAAGCAGAGGAGCGGATCGCCTTGCCACCGTGGTTCCACTTGGGGCACGCAGGCCGGTGTTTTGTGGGTGGATCGCGGCTGCCGCGCCGATTTCGAAGTCAGCATGCGATGAGCTTCGACAGAAAAACTGACTCACCTACATGAACGCCCTGGAGACCACTCTGTTCCTTGCCTTGCTCAGTGGGTTTCTACTCGCGGCAGGGCATGCAATCGGTGGCGAGGAGAGCCTGACGTTCGGTCTGTTGCTGGCTGTCAGATGAACTTTTTCAGCTACTTTTTCTCCGATAAGCTTGTATTGAGTTCGACTCGCGCCCCACAGGTCAGTGAAACCCAGCATACGGAGATTTACCGGAGACTAGAGCCGATCGTCCGGCCATTGTCAAAGCAGATGGGGATTCCAATGCCAAAGCTCTGGATAACACCGGAACTTTCGCCGAATGCGTTTGCTACAGGGCGGAGTCCTGCACATCCGTCGGTCGCTGTAACATCGGGAATCCTGCATATGGGGCAAGATCAGCTCACGGCTGTGCTGGGTCATGAACTCGGACATATTAAGAATAGGGATATCTTGATCAGCTCGATTGCCGCGACCTTGGGCTCAGCCATCACATATTTGGCGCAGATGGCTATGTGGTTCGGAGGCGGACGCAGGAGCAATGAACGGAATCGCAATCCTCTGGCAAGCTTACTCTTGATCTTTCTTGCCCCGCTGGCCACGGGAGTGATAAGAATGGCAATTTCACGGACTCGCGAGTTCAGCGCGGATGCAGCTTCGGCCCGCGCCATGGGCACGCCGGAGCCGATGATAAAAGCATTGATAACTTTAGATGCTTTCGGGTAGCAGATTCCGCTTGAAGCGTCAATTTCGATGTCGCATATGTACATCACTCAGCCGTTCGCCGGGCCGACACTTTCCAAGTTGTTCTCCACGCATCCTCCCCTTCAGCAACGGGTCGCCAGCCTGCGCGCGCTTCAAGTGTAGCGACACAATACCAATAGGGTTCCCCGAAAGATGCTTGTAGCGCACCCTTTTTACGCGCGCCGCTCTGCCCGGAGTTATGTCGTCGCGCTTCGTGAGACAGCTAGAGCGGCGAGAGATTGTCCTTGATCTTCTCGAAAAGATCTTCTGGAACAATCTGCTTCGCGAGAAGTTCCTCTCTGCTTCTGTAGGGCCTGTTTTCTACAATCCATTCTGCATCCGCCCGCCCGAGCCCTGTAATCTCTTCCAGTTCAAACTCCGTTGCGGAAGTGAGATCAACTACTAGCTCCGGCGTCGTTTGACGCTCTGTCGCCGGCCTGCTGCTCGCCGTTTGGAGCCTAATGTTGGAACGAGAGTGGCCCATTATCAGCATAATACAAAAACAGCGAGGAAACAGGAAGTAAATACGAGAACAGCAGCTTTTCTCATCTTACTCACTGCCTTACTTCTGCAATGCAGTGGATATAAATTTACGTCCCTGTAAAGCTTCCCGGATAGCTGGAATCAGTTCGGTTCCTGCTCTGGTCTTGTGAACGTATCCGAGGGCTCCAGCCGCTAGAGCCGTGCTCACAATTTCGGCGTCGCTGTTTATAGACAAAAACACGATCACGCAGTCCATCTTGAAAACTCTTAGTCTGCGCGCGGCTTCGATACCGTCTACGCCCGGCATTGAAACATCCGATACGATCACATCTGGTCTATATTCCAGGGCCGAAGAGATCATCTGCAGCCCACTCATCGCGGTCCCCACAATGTCGAATTCCGGAATGAGCACTTCACTAACATGCTGGAGTACCGGCAAGTGATCATCGGCCAGAAGAACTCGAGCACGAACGCCAGCATTGATGAACGCCGTGCCGGTCAGCGGCATTGTCGCTCGTTCGTAACGCCATGCACGTTAACTATGTTCGATTGGGCGATTGTTTACGGCAAGGACGGAAAATTACGATCCGAAGTATTGGGAAGCGAGCGCGCTAGCCGACCGCTATCTTGAAGCGGATTGCATACTGTACCAACTGAGCAGTAGTCTTTGCGCCGAGGACTTGCATGATTTCGTATTTGTGCGCCTCGGCAGTTCTGCTCGATATGTTCAGGATGTTCCCGACCTCTTTCATGGTGCGGCCATCTGAGACAAGTTGCAAAACCTGTTTCTGTCGAGGGCTCAGGTGTATCGGTTCGCTCACTGTCTGGCTTTCCGCAGAGGACCGATTCCCGACGAGAGCGAGAATGAAATCTCTGGCTATCACAGGCGTGAGATAAATTCGACCGCCAAGAACCTCTTCGATGGCGGAGATTAATTCTTTGCCTGCCGACTGTTTCAAAACGTATCCGGACGCGCCGGCGCGAAAGGCTTCGGCTGCCATTTCGACTTCGGCATGCATCGTGAGGGCAATAAACTTCGCGGTACAACCCTCCTCACGCAAGTGCCGAATGGCGTCGAATCCGGCTAGTCCCGGCATTGACAAATCGGTTACGATCACGTCAGGTGAGAGTTGTCTAGCTGACCTTACCAGTTCATCACCGTCGTTTGCCCACCCAACAAGATCGAAATGTTCATCGAGCACTCTACTTAGCCCTTCGACGAAAATGACATGGTCATCAGCCACGAGTATCCTGGGCCGGGTAGCTCGAACGGGTGCTAGAGCGGTGGCGGAAATCCTATCCTCCTTGCGCGAGAACGTCCTCACGTTAGGTCTAAGTTTACACCCGTTTTTGAGCAGATCTAGTAATTTTTCTGAGTTCCTGGTCAATCTGGAAAAACGCTTCTATCTAGAAGCGGCTTTTGAGCGTTCCGCCTGTTCGCTGGCCAGAGCCTGCTCCGATTGACGGGTTGTGAGGGTTGTTTCCGGAAGGCGGACAGCTCCATAGGCAAAAGCTGCAAGTGCCGCTCCCGCCAAAGGCCCTACTATGAACAACCACAACTGCGCAATTGCCCAACCGCCGACAAAGAGTGCCGGTCCTATGCTGCGCGCCGGATTTACGGAAGTGTTCGTCACGGGTATGCCAACCAAATGGATAAGCGTAAGCACCAGACCGATGGCGAGTCCGGCAAAGCCCACTGGCGCCTTGATATCGGTTGACCCCAGGACGGTGAAGACGAGGAACATCGTCAAGATTACTTCCGTAACAAAACACGCAAGCAGCGAGTATTGTCCCGCGAGTGGGCACCGTAACCGTTTGCTCCTAGTCCGCCTTGCGCTGCGTCATAGCCGCCCGGAATTCCGTTTGCAACAAGCAGGATAACGGCAGCGGCTACTATAGCACCGCAAATCTGTGCGATCACATAGCCCAAAGCATCTTTTGCGCTAATCTTCCGCGCCATCAATACGCCGAGTGTTACCGCCGGATTTATGTGGCAGCCGGAGATCGGCCCTATCGTGTATACCATGGCTAAAAGCGAAAGCCCGAACGCTAAGGCCACGCCCGTAAAGCCTATTTTTCCCCCCGCTAGGACAGCGCTTCCGACACCGCCGAAAACCAAGACGAACGTTCCTATGAACTCCGCCGAATACTTCCTCATTACTCAATCCTCCAAGTATTTTGTTTTGTTAGGTAAGTTACCGAACCCGCTAGCTGGCAGTAGACTCAGTTTGTCGAGAAATCGATTTAAGCTGAAAGGTTGGACCCCTCCGAACGCCTCAAAACGCCGCATGCTACTAACTCGCGTCGAGCGCGGCGCAGAATGTCGGTCTGCATAGCAGACCTGTACCGATGATCGTAGACATAAGCACTAATGCTGAGTTTCATCACATGCAACCTCGGGTCACTATCATCGAGCGCCACTTCGATGCCATGTCCAAGGTGTGTATAAGGGCTGGCAATTGCCAACTCGCGGCCGATGCGCACCAGAATCTCGGGATCTGCTCCGTGCGGAACGTGTAACTCGGTTGTAACCACGCACTCCGGGACGCCGCCGCTTGCGTTGAAGGTAAACTGGCTCAGCATTTCGGCATTGGGAATGGTTACCCGCACTCCGCTTGTTGTCATGAGCTTGGTGCTGCGGAGCCCAATATGTTCTACTTCTCCTTGCGCTTCGCCGACCTTGACAAAGTCGCCGTTTTGATAAGGCCGGTCCGCTACGATGACCAGCCCGCCGATTAGATTCTTGATCAGGTCCTGCGCTCCGAGAGCGATGGCGAGCGCCGCCGAGCCGAGCGCAGCCAGGAACGCATTCTGGGAAGGTGCAAGCACCTCAAGCGACAACAGCAGAGCGCCGAACCACACCAGGATTCGCAGCGGCGGCTCGGTTCTCCGGGCCAGGAAACGCAGGCGTGGATTCTGATGCTCAAGCCGGCTGAAAATCCCGCGCAGCCACCTCAGAATCACCCAAGTACCGGCAATCACCAAAATGACGAACAACACTTTGCCGGTGCTGATTTGGGAAAGCAGTTTGGGATCGTTATCCATATCGAGGCGGACTCAGGCCAGATTTACTCTTCGTAAGAGATCGTTGGTGAACCGCTGCGCTTCGGGGCAGAGGCGAAAGCCGATATGTTCGGGATCCGGCTCAACCAAGCCGAGCGCGGAAAGCCGGGCCATACGGCTGCGGATCATATCTTCTCCGACGCAAAGCAAGTCGGCAATTTCACCTTCGCTGAGAGAGCCGTGTTCTTGAATTGACAGCAGCGTGAATTCGTCTTCTTGCGCGAGTTCGCGGCGAAACCGGCCGAACGCTGGCTCCAGCGGCTGCCGAATTTTTAGGGTCTCCCCCTGCACCTGCTCAATGGAGCTAAGCCAAAGCTCGAACGCGGAACGGAAAACCCCGCCAGACTGCTGGTAAAGCGAATCAAAGAACAACTTCTGTGGCGAATCTTCCAATCCAATCCATCTCTTGACCGAATTCACTCGGGGATCGCCGGCGGGCGGAGGAGCAAATTCGAGGCGGAGACCCGACAATCGATGCCGCGCCAGAATTGCATTCTCCAGGTCGTCCCGCGACACGCTCATGGCATTAATGCGGTGGGAGAAGGCACTGCCGAAGCTCAGGCCCGCATCCAGCACACGGAACGCCCTGTCGTTCATCACAATTACCCAAAGAGTGGTGGATGCCGTGCGATGGATCCAGTCGAGCAGATGAATCGCTCCATCAAACCCGCCGACCTTCCTCAAATAGGTTCTCTCGGATTCCTCGATCATGAGGATACGGCGTTCGGCGGCAAAGGCAGCGGCGAGATCTCCGTGTTCGTCGAGGCCCAGCAAGCGCCGAAGAAAATCGTCGATCATCTCCTTGTTTAAGGCTCGGCCAACAAATTGAGTGCGAATCAAGGCGCGTCCGGAAAACGCGCTGTGGGCTGCACAGTTCAGGAGACTGGTCTTGCCGCTGCCCCGGGCTCCGACGAAGAGACAGGCTGCAAACCGTCCGAGGTCCCAATCTCGGAGAGCTTGTTCAAGCCCATCGAGCTCGAGACCCCGGCCCACGAGGAAGCGCCGGTCCTCCACTGGCGCGAGACGGAATAGTGAGTCATAAATGGCCGGTAAACCCTGTTTTAATGCCGGTAAGGCGAGTGTGTCACGAAGCGTTGCCCGACGAATTACCGGTTCCGTCGCCGGATGTGAGGGTAGCTTACCACCTGCGGCTTCGACGACGCGCTCCCAGCTATCGCGCGTCCAGCGGCCGGCACGGTGAAGAGCTTTTCGTCCGGTTTGCGCTCCTGAGCGTAGTTTTGAACGCGCTATACGTCGCGCTCGCGGCAGCCGGAGTAGGGTCAGCCAGCCAAACTGCGCTCCTTCGAGAGCGGGTATTCCTTCTCCGAGCCAGCCTTGGAATGCCCCGGCCAGCTCCGTTTCCAATTCGTCTTCGGTCCCACCGGATTGCAATTGGTGAAGCAACAGCGCGCTCGTGTTTCGTCTTGCCTCTGCAAAGAGCCCCTCGCTATCTCTTCGACTTTCAGCAGCTGTGCGCCAGTAGCTGATAATCTCTCTGGATCGGCCAGCTTCACGCACGAGAGTCGCGCTTCGCTCCCAGTACTGCTCTACGATGCGCCGGACCGGGTTATTTGCCGAATCTGCGAAGGTGCTGAGGAACGCTTCGCGGGCACGCAGGGAACGCCATGTTGTCCGACTACCTGGCTGAACCACTTCCAAGCGATCCGGAAACCGCTTGTTCGCTTCGTCCTCCAGCGAATGTGTCCACCACCGGAGGCGCTCGTCGGGCGTAGCGACTTCCAAGCCTTCGAAAGGCGGTGCTGTGCTTTCCTCTGCACCTTCTTCAATCCAGACAGCCATCTTCCGGATTCCGGAAATAATGGTCTGCCGCTCGAGCCGGAGACTCCGAACGAGAGTCTCTGCACTCCCCAGCCAGACCAGGCCCAGATCGCGGATGGAGAGCTCCAGCTTGAGCATCGCCGCAGTGGCCTGCTCTTGCCGCCACCACGTCTCGCGCTGTTTTTCTCTCGCTGCCCCTTCGTTGCCGGCGCTAGCCGTCACTACCGCGGACTTGCTTACCCAACGAGAATATTCTTCGAGAAGATGCGACGCTCGCCTGCCATGGGCAACTCCCCGCCGGTCCCAAGTTCTCCATTCGTCGTCGCGTCCCCCGCTTCGCCAGATCCGCCATGGCTCACAAAGATCGAGCGCGGTCTGCGCCAACACAGTTTGAAATTTCGCGTCTATACGGGTCCGCGAGCGAACTGCGCTGGGAGCCGCCTCCGTATCGGACTCCCTTATGGCTTTAAGACTCTGGCCTATCGGACGCAGGCGCGCAAATTGCTCCGCCGGTTCGACAAGCAGCGTGTGCGTCTTTGCTTCATATTGATCGTGTGTCTCTCGAAGAGAAGAACCGGCAAGGCGGTCATTACGCAATGGAGCTGAGGATTCGAGCAGAAACGTAGTCAGGCCGGCGAGGACGTTCCAGCAAGCCTGCAGTTCGGAAGGGAGCCGCTCAGGCGCTCTGCGCGTATACTTGGAAAGCTTTTGCGTTGTCGTAGCCAAGATTGCCCCCTCGACTGCTTTTCAAGCCCCGGCTGCAAGAAGTACAGTTGGCTAACTGCGGCGACCTAGAAACGGAAAACGGCCGTTGCTTTGCCGCTTCATTTTTGTTCCTCCAACTCAGCTTTGCACTTTCAATCTGCAGTCTCTGAAGCCGCCGCATACTCAAGGCTATTTGTCGGTAGCCTAGAGAACAATGAGGAGAGTTGCGGAGTTATTTCGGATCGTGGATTTCCCGATTATCCTCGAGAGATCCTATAGTTGGTGCGTTTCTTAGTCCTGAGTGATCTTCATGCCAACTGGCATGCTTTAGAAGCCGTGCTGGCCGATGCCGAAGGCAAGTACGATCAGGTTATCTGCTGCGGCGACTTGGTCGGTTATAACCCGTCGCCCGGAGCGGTTCTGGATTGGACCCGCCAACACTGCACTTCCGTCGTTCGGGGGAACCACGACAAAGTGGTGTGCGGAATCGACAGTCTCGAGTGGTTCAATGAAGTGGCGCAGATTGCCGCACGTTGGACCGCGGGCCAGCTACATCAGGAGCAGCTTGCGTCTCTGCGAGATCTAGCTGCGGGTCCATTGAAACTCGAGCATTTCCACATATGGCATGGTTCCCCTCGCGACGAGGATGAGTATGTGACTAACGGTCGCGAGGCAGCGCCGCTTTTCGAATACCTCGAGTTGCCGCTAGCCTTTTTCGGGCATACTCACCAGCAGGGCGTGTTTTTTTCTAAACAACGCCGAATCGGAATGATTGCCGCGGTCCCTGCAAAGGCAGATGAGATCGTGATCGAACTCGAGCCGGACGTTCTCTATATGGTGAACCCGGGGTCGGTGGGTCAACCGAGAGATGGCGATCCACGGGCAGCCTACGCGCTTTACGACTCGGATCGAAGACTGCTATCGCTCAGGAGGGTTCGCTATCCGATCGAGGCGACGGCGAAGGAGATCGAATCGGCTGGTCTGCCCAGCGTACTGGCGCAGCGGCTGTTTCATGGATTCTGACGGGTCGGCGGTAACGATGGACCCGCATGACAAAATGGTGATTTGCGGATCATTCGAGACGGCCTGTATTATGCGTGTGCGCTCACACTGGCAGGGCTCGCCGTCTCATATTTTTCGACTCCCTGGGCAGGACTGCCGCTTTATATTCTGGCGGCTTTTTGCATTTATTTCTTTCGCGATCCGGAGCGTGTTCCGCCCCCGGGCAGCGTCATGGTTTCGCCGGCGGACGGCAAGGTTGTAGCCATAAGAGACTTAGGGAACGGCCAGACGAGGATCAGCGTTTTTCTGAATATTTTCGATGTGCACGTAAACCGCACTCCGATTCCCGGGAAGATCGCCGGAGTGGTTTATCAAAAGGGAAAGTTTTTGGTAGCCAGTCACGAGGCTGCTTCGTCGGAGAACGAGCAGAACACGCTGATTGTCGAGGGCCAGAACACTCGGGTTGTCTGTCGGCAGATCGCGGGTCTCATCGCAAGGCGGATTGTTTGTTACAAACGCGCGGGAGATGCAGTACGCGCAGCCGAGCGCATTGGCTACATCAAATTTGGCTCGCGCGTGGATCTCATTTACGGTGCCGAGTGGAGAACGGTGGTTAAGATCGGCGATAGAGTGTCGGCCGGAAGCAGCGTCATAGCCGAGTGGGCGGCGGGAGCCGCGGAGGAGTTCGTCTGACCAACCAAAACTCTCAAATAGTTCCGGCCGTCTCCAGCAAGCGGCCGCGTCGAGCGGCCTATGCTCTGCCGACTCTGTTCACCAGCGGCAACATTTTCCTGGGATTTGTGGCGATCATTCAGTCTTTTGAGGGAGCGCTTCAGGCCGCATCGGGCCAACTCGGATTTAACGCACATTTCGCTCTGGCAGCGAAGGCATTGGGGTTCGCCATTTTTTTCGACGGGTTAGACGGTCGCATCGCCCGCATGACGAACACCACTAGCGATTTCGGACGCGAGTTGGATTCGCTGGCGGACTTCATTACATTTGCGATTGCGCCGGGAATGTTGGCATTTATGTGGGGTGTTCGGTACGTTGCGCTCTCGCCCGATAGTCCGCTAGTGAGCCATTTGATAAGGGCGGGCTACTTAGCCGCTTTCTTTTATCTGCTTTGCGGAGGCGTACGGCTCGCGCGATTCAACGTGCAAACTAACCCGGTGCCGAAGAACCCTGGACGGCCCGATCGCAAATCCTTTGTGGGCATGCCCAGCCCGGCCGGGGCCGGTTTAATAGCCTCGATTGTCTTTTTCGACCCGGTGCCGGTCCGCTCCCTCGTTTTTTCTGTCTTATGGCTGGCCCTCGTGGTTTCGGCGGGCTTGCTCATGGTAAGCACCTGGCGCTATCCGAGCTTCAAGCAAGTCAGCGTTTCTAAACCTCGAACTCCTTTGATCGTTCTCTTCGTAGGTGTTGTCGCGCTTTGTATTTGGGAATGGGCGCAGCCGTTCTTGTTGGCGGCGGCGAGTACCTATGCAATGAGCGGAATTGCCATTCGAATTGGCGGATTGCTCAGGCGCTACCGCAGAGTTCGCCCGAGTGCACCGTATCCGGAGCATCAAATTGGCTAAGTCTGAATCTGAAGCGCAAGCCTTAAAACTGGCGATAGTGGGAGGCGAGACACTCCTCGGGAAAGATTTGGCGGACACGATCGAGAGTCGATTTCCCGGCACAGTTATAACGACCTACGCCGCCAGCGCGGAGGGAACGTTCGGTGAAGCGGAAGGCGAAGCGGTCTATGTGGAAGCCTTTGCTGAACAATCCGTTCGCGATGCCGGGGTAGTGCTGGTTGCGGGCTCGCCAAAGGGCGCGCTCAAGGTTTACGAACTTGTAAAGGCGGCGAAAAAGCGTCCCCTGGTAATCGACTGCGTGGGCCATCTTGAAAGTCAGCCGGAGGCTCGGATTGTTGCCCCGCTCAGTAGCGATGTGAAGGCTCAAAACACCTGGCTGTTGGTTGTAGCCCATCCGGCTGCCAGTGCGCTGGGTTTAATTTTGCGGAGGCTGGCACGCTATCGGAAGCTTCGCCAGGTGATCGCGCACGTATTCGAGCCAGCTAGCGAACGCGACAAACGCGGTGCATCTGAGTTACATCAGCAGACAACCAGTCTTCTCTCTTTTAAGACACTGGAAAAGAAAATCTTCGACGCGCAACTCAGCTTCAACCTGCTCGCGCAGTATGGAGAAGAGGCCGAGACCAAGCTGATTTCTGTTGAACAACGGATAGAGCGGCACGTAGCGACGATTCTCGGCAGCGAGCGTTCCATCGGCCCGATACCGATCCCCTCACTGAGAGTCGTAGCGGCTCCAGTTTTTCATGGCTACAGCCTTTCGATATGGGCAGAGTTCGAATCGAATATCAATGCCGAAGAATTGGGCGAAGCGCTGGCTTCCGCGCAGATCGAAGTACGCGGTCCGAGCGAGGAAGCACCCACCGGAGTCGGAGTGGCCGGACAAAGCGGCCTGATTGCGGGTGACATCCGGGTCGATTCGAATAACGGACACGCTGCGTGGTTCTGGGTTGTGGGTGACAACTTACGGCTGACGGCCGATGCGGCAGGTGACCTGGTCAGCGCTCTAGGAGCCGTTGCGCAATGACTCGCCGCACAATGTTTGGCGTTCTCGGTGCAGTGTCGACCGTTTCATGCGGATACCATGTCGGTGAACGAGCCGATACGGTGCCGAAATCCGTACGGACCATCGCCATACCCGCGTTTACGACGACAACCGCACGATACAAGCTTGTCGATGAGTTGCCTCAACAAATCGGACGCGAGTTCCGCTCCCGGACGCGTTTCGCTATAGTGACCGATCCCTCGGAGGCGGACGCTGTACTGAATGGGAATATCAACTCGGCGAGTGTGTATCCGACAATTTACGATCCGATTTCGAATAAGGCGACGAGTGTCCAAGTCATACTCAACATCACGGCCAGGCTGTCCGAGCAGAGCACCGGCAAGGTTCTCTTTTCACGGGCAAACTGGGCAATGCGCGAAGACTACCAGCTTGCGGTCGATCCACATCAATTCTTCAACGAAAGCGGACCGGCTTTAGACAGATTGTGCAGTGACATTGCCCGTGACATGGTGAGCGCCGTCGCGGAAAATTTCTAAGTGCGAGTAAGTTGTGACTCCTGAGCAGTTTCTTGCGAAGCTGAGTAAGCAAACACCGGCGCCGGCTTATCTGTTTCTCGGCCAGGAAGGATATCAACGGCGATTGTGCAAGGATGCGTTGATTGCCCGTTCGCTGTCAGATGAGGCCAGGTCCGAAGGCTTAACATCGCTCGATCTGGAGAGCACGACGCTTGCCGCGGCATTGGATGACGCCAAATCCATGTCGCTTTTCGCGGCAGACCGGGTCGTCTGGGTCTGCAGCGCAGAGCTGGCGTTACCGCGCCGCTTGACGAACGCGGGAGATGACGAAGAGGATGGCGAGAAGCGCTCCGAGGATAAACTGGCAGATTACCTGAAATCGCCTACACCGGGCACCGTGCTGGTTTTCGAGTGCAGCCGATACGATTTCGCAGGAGAAGATCGCCCGAAGCTGGAGCGGGTTCAAAAGTTCTACTCGGCTATTCCTTCCGTTGTTGAGTTCAGGCATTTCACTCCGGAATCCAGCCGCTTTCTAGCTCAGGAGCTCGCCGGCAAGTTCAAAGTTAAACTGGCGGGCGCGGAATTGGCTGCGCTGCTCGAAGCCGTCGCCGGAGATGCCAGCCGTTTAGCGACCGAAATCGAAAAGCTCTCTTTATTTGTGGGAACGGAGCGCAGGGTTTCGATGGAAGACTTGCGAACTTTGGTGCCGAACGCGGCCCAAACCACGATCTTCGCACTTGTCAGCGCGCTCGGGAAAGGCGATCGCGCCGGTGCCTTGCGATCACTGGACATTCTGGTTCGGGAAGGCGAGTATCTGCCCCTGGCGCTCACTTTCTTGAGCACACAGTTTCGTCTGGCGCTCGCAGCGAAAGAATCCAAGGTTACATCGACGCAGCAGGCACAGGCATTTTTTACGAAGTTGGGTGTACGAATTTGGCGTGAGCGCGCCGAACAGGTGATTGTGACCGCTGGTGCATTTACAAAAGAACGCCTTGCGAAGGCGGTCGCGGCAATCTATGAGACGGACAAGAAATTTCGCGAGGGATACCGGGACGACCGGTTGATTATGGAAACGCTTGTGCTCACATTGACAAGCAAAAGCTAGCGGCGCTTTAGATTTGGGAGTTATGGTGAGTATCACTCACCATAACTCAGTTTTCCTCACGCTTTGCCATTCCTGCTACCACTTGGGCGTGATTGACGGCCGCCGTTAGCGAGCTTCCTCCGATGATGTTTCCGATCAGTGTCGGAATGAGATAGCCAGTCACAACGGACGCCCAACTCTTCACTCCGACCATCACCAGGAACAACACCTCGACCGAGCCCGCGATAATGTGCGTCAACCCGGCAAGCCCGACCGTGTAAGTCAGGATGACAATGACCGTTATCCGTCCAGTGTCGATTGCAGCTAACATCCACACCACCATGGCAATCAACCAGCCTGCAAATATTCCGCGCAGGATAGCGACATTGAATGTCACGTCCGCCGCTTCCTTTGCGAGGGCCAGCATCGAATTCTGAACGGGTCCACTGAACATGGGCGTGTTCCCGACCACCCACGCAAAAAGATGAGCGCCTACCAGATTTGCAAGAAGCACTACCGTCCAGAGCCGCAGAACCAGTCCAAGCGTGGAAAGATTTCGTCTTGATAGCAAGGGAATGATCGCCGTCAGAGTGTTTTCGGTAAACAGCTGCTGCCGCCCGACGATGACGATCAAAAATCCAAGCGGATACCCGAGTCTGACCAGCAAAGGCCGCCATGGTTGATCGGGCAAATAGGTCCGAAGCAACGCCTGGCCAACCAGCGAGAAACCCATCGACATGCCCGCCGCCAAACCGGACCAGGCCAGCGCCGATATGGGCCGGTTTAGTTCCTCTTCGCCGTCTTGCCGAACGGCTTCATGCACCACAATGGCGCTGACCGAGGTGCGGTCTTCAGCTTCTTGCTGCTGCTTTTCGGTTAGCTCCGGCGCCGCAACGCCCGAATCCGGCTCCGGCTTTTCTTCTTCGACAAGCATCGAAAATAGAGACTGCCCACTCCGCTTCTGTTACGAATCAAGATTACTCGGGACGACTGGGACACGCAGTCTGCTGCAGGAGTTTGGCTACCAGACCGGTCCAACCGGTCTGGTGACTGGCGCCGAGTCCCTTACCCGTGTCGCCGTCGAAGTACTCGTAAAACAAAGTGTATGACCTGAAATGAGGATCATTCTGAAAGAGCATCTCTTTGCCGTAAACCGGCAACTGCCCGTTGCCATCCGGCAAAAATAGACTTTCGAGACGTTGTGAGAGCAGCCTTGCCACTTCCGCCAGCCTCATGCGTTGCCCGGATCCGGTCGGAAACTCGACCGTTAAGGAATCGCCGAAGTAGTAATCGAAACGTTGCAGCGCTTCGATGATCAGGAAGTTCATCGGAAACCACACCGGGCCGCGCCAATTAGAGTTCCCGCCAAACATGCCCGTTTGGGATTCGGCCGGCTCGTAATTCACGTGAAATGTCGCTCCATCCAGCGACAAAGTGTACGGGTGATCTTTGTAGTAGCGCGAAAGGGAACGCACTCCAAAAGGCGAGAGGAACTCCGATTCGTCCAACACGCGCTGCAAAATTCTTTCCAGACGATCCGGGCGAACAAGTGCAAGCAATCGCCGCCGTTCTGTGCCGGTCTCCGTCATCGATGCAAGACCGGAAGTAAGATCGGGTCGGTTCTCGATAAACCAGAGCATCCGCTTATGGAAACCGGGATGCTTGTCGAGTAAATCCGAGTCCAGCGTATCGACAGCGAAAAGCGGAGCAAGACCCACCAGCGAACGGAGCCTAAGCTTGATACTCTGATCGCCTCCTTTCAGAAGACGGTCATAGTAGAAGCCATCCTCTTCGTCCCAAAGACCGGTACCCGCGTGATGGTTCACCGCGTCCGCAATATGCAGAAAATGTTCGAAGAATTTGCTGGCGATGTCCTCGTATGCCACCTCCGTCTCCGAAAGATAAAGCGCCATCTTCAGCATCATCAAGCAGTACGAGGCCATCCAGCTTGTCCCGTCGGACTGCTCCAGAACCCAACCCGCCGGCAAAGTTGCATTACGATCGAAAACTCCGATGTTATCGAGACCGAGAAAACCGCCCTCGAAAATGTTATTTTCTTCCGAGTCCTTCTGGTTCACCCACCACGTGAAATTAATAAGCAGCTTTTGAAAAACTCGCTCGAGAAACTCTAAATCGGGTTTCCCCTTTACCTTCTCGTCGATTTTGAACACGCGCCACGCCGCCCATGCGTGAACAGGCGGATTCACATCGCCGAAGTTCCACTCATACGCCGGTATTTGTCCATTCGGGTGCATATACCACTCGCGAAGGAACAAAGCGAGCTGGGTTTTCGCAAAGTCCGGATCGGCCGGAGCAATCGCAACGGTATGAAAGGCAAGATCCCAGGCCGCATACCACGGGTACTCCCACTTGTCGGGCATCGAAATCACGTCTTCGTTGAAGAGATGACGCCATTTGTGATCCCGGCCCTTCTTGCGTTGCGGAGGCGGCGGTGGCATGCCACTGTCGCCGTTCAACCAGGTCTCGATCACGAAATGGTAATACTGCTTGCTCCAGAACATTCCCCCGAACGCCTGCCGTTGTATCTCTCTACCCTGTGCGTTCAAATCCGGCGAAAGGTCCTGATAAAACTCGGCAGCTTCCCGGCTGCGCGCATCAAATACTCCGTCCCAGGCGGCACGCTCGAGTTGCGGCTGGCTTTCACGATAAAGCCGGAACGACAGAGTTACTTCCTGCGATGCGCCGAGTTTCAAACGGTAGAGAGCGCATGCTTTCGTGCCTTGCTGCCCGGGATTGATTGCATTCTTTTGACCATGGATCAGATAACTGTCGAATGCGTCTTTGTAAAAGCGATTCGCTCCGCGCCAGTTCCAGATTCGCTCCGTATTAGTCTCGTTCTCCGCAAACAAAAGTTCCGGTGCTCCGTCCACCTCCAGCACAAAGCGCCCTAGCTCCGGATGTTCGGCGACGATTTCTGAAGCAGAGTCTCTTCTCAGGTTGGGCTTCCGAGAAAGATCGTAGTCCTTGTCCCAGCTCCAGATGTTCCGGAACCAGATGGTCGGGAGAAAAGCAAGCTCCGCTTCTTCCGGACCGCGGTTTGCTATTTTGACCCTGACCAGAATGTCGTCGACATCCTGCTTGGCGTACTCGACGAAGATGTCGAAGTATCGGCTCTCTTTAAAGGCGCCGGTATCCTGTAGCTCGAACTCCGGATCCAGCCGCGTCCGCTTTCCATTCTCCTCGACCAGCCACTCGTAGGGAAATGCCGCCTGAGGATACTTGTAGAGCCCCTTCAAATAAGAATTGGTCGGCGTTGCATCCAGATAATAGTAAACCTCTTTGACGTCTTCGCCGTGGTTGCCTTGCGGGCCGGTAAGGCCGAACAAGCGCTCTTTCAAGATCGGGTCTTTGCCGTTCCAAAACGCAAATGCAAAGCAGAGGTACTGATGGTTGTCGCAGATCCCGAGAATGCCGTCTTCGGTCCAGCGATACGCGCGCGAGCGCGCCTCGTCATGCGGAAAGTAAGTCCAAGCTTCGCCATCGGGACTGTAATCCTCGCGGACGGTTCCCCATGCGCGTTCCGCTAGGTACGGACCCCAGCGTTTCCAGTGTTTTCGACGAGCTTCAGCTTCGTTAAGACGAGTTCGTTCGGCAGAAATGGGCACAGGCATAGAGCGCCCGCCATTTTAGCGAACCAACTCTACGCCTGTATGAAATCAGGCGACGCTGGCTTCGACTGGCGCCTCAATTGGATGCTTATACTTGCATTCCGAGTTAGGACATTGCGCTACCGGACCGGCTTTCAGATACTTCTCGATCAGGTAGCTACTCCCGCACTCGGGACACTTCTCGGCGAGCGGCTTGCCCCAGGCTACGAAGTCGCACTCCGGGTACCGGTTGCAGCCGTAGAATGTCTTGCCGCGTTTGGATCGCCGCTCCACAACCTCACCTTGCGAGCAATTCGGACACGGCACGCCAATTGTCTTTTGCTTGACGTACTTGCATTTCGGGTAATTGCTGCACGCAACAAATTCACCGTAGCGACCGTACTTCTGAACCAGATTGCTTTCGCACTGCGGACACTTCTCTTCCAGAGCAACATCCTTGCGCTGCTCGCCCCCAATCTGCTTGGTCGTTTTGCAGTCCGGATAACCCGAGCACGCAAAGAACTGCCCGAAGCGCCCCTTCTTGAGGACCATCGGCCGCCCGCAGTTCCCGCAATACTCCGCTTCGTCCTGCTCGCCAAAGTCTCCGCCTTCGCCTTCCGGAGCTTCCACCGCCACTTCACGCGTGTTCGTACACTCCGGATAACCAGTGCATGCGACAAAGCTACCGTGCTTGCCCCACTTAATGACCATCGGTTTGCCGCACTTCTCACAGAGGAGATCGGTTGGTTTCTCCATCCGCTTCACGTCGGTCATGTTTCGTGCGGCGTGCTCCAGATCCTTCTGGAACCGGCCATAGAAGTCGGCCATGGCAACGCGCCACTCGATCTTCCCTTCTTCGATCTCATCGAGCTCCTCTTCCATTCGCGCCGTATACTTCACGTCGAATAGATCATTGAAACTCTCGAGCAGAAGATCGGTAACGACTGTACCGAGTTCGGTCGGGTGAAACTTGCCACCCTCTTTTTTCACGTACTCGCGATCCTGGATCGTCGAGAGAATCGAAGCGTAGGTCGACGGACGCCCCACGCCGTCCGACTCAAGCTTCTTCACAAGCGTCGCTTCGTTGTAACGCGGGGGCGGTTCAGTGAAGTGCTGCTCAGGAACGATCTCCTTGAAGCGCAGAACCTCGCCTTCCGAGACCGCCGGGAGCTTGTGTTTCAAATCCTCGTCGTCCTCGTCCTTCTGATCTTTACCCTCCTCATAGACTTTGAGGAAGCCTTCGAACTTCAGGACGCTACCGGTAGCGCGAAAGGTGTATGAGATTTTGCTCTTGCCGTCGGCGTTGATGTCGATCGTCGTCTGGTCGAGCAACGCCGGGTTCATCTGCGATGCAATGAAGCGCATCCAGATCAATCTGTAAAGCTTCAGCTCATCCTCGGCCAGAAGCTTCTCGAGCGAATCCGGAGTCCGCAAAACCGAAGTCGGACGGATCGCTTCGTGCGCATCTTGCGCATCTTTCTTGGTCTTATATGTGTTGGGAGCAGGCGGCAAGTACTCGGGCCCGTACCGTTCCGAGATCATCCCGCGCACTTCCGCCAGCGCATCTTCCGAGACGCGCGTCGAGTCGGTACGCATGTAGGTGATCAGACCGACCGATCCCTCTTTACCGAGATCTTTGCCCTCGTATAAACCTTGGGCCAGCATCATGGTGCGCTTTACGCTGAAGCGCAGTTTGCGAGAAGACTCCTGCTGGAGAGTAGAAGTGATAAAAGGAGCGACCGGATTGCGTTTCTTCTCTCGCGTGCCGACCGACTTCACGGTGTACGTCGCGGAATCGAGATCGCTGACGATCCCCGAGGCCGTCTCTTCGGCGCCGATTACCGGTGTTTCACCGCCGATCCTATTTAAACGGGCGGTTAGGACAGGAGGCTTCTTGGCATTCAGGGCGACATCGATCGTCCAGTACTCTTGCTTCTGAAACGCTTTGATCTCGCGCTCCCGATCGACGATCAGGCGAAGCGCCACCGTCTGTACGCGTCCCGCCGAGAGCCCCCGGCGAACTTTGTCCCAGAGCAGCGGCGATATTTTGTAACCAACAAGCCGGTCCAGCACCCGCCGCGCTTGCTGTGCGTCCACCAAATTGACATTCACCGCCATCGGCTTATCGAATGCCTTTTTGACAGCGTTTGCGGTGATTTCGTTGAACATCACCCGGAAGATGGCCGGCTTGTCGCTCTTCTTGGGCTCGAGCTCTTCTTTCAAGTGCCAGCAGATAGCTTCGCCCTCGCGATCGGGGTCGGCCGCCAGAAACACGGAATCCATGCCTTTAGCGGTCTGCTTCAACTCAGCTATGAGCTTTTTCTTGCCTTCGATAACCTCGTACTTCGGCGTGAAATCCCGCTCGACGTCGACGGCTAAATCCTTCTTCGGCAGGTCTTTCACGTGCCCAAGCGAGGCTTTGACGATAAACTGTTTCCCTAAATACTTCCCAATGGTTTTCGCCTTCGCCGGGGATTCAACGATGACGAGTGATTTTGCCATAGCTACTTACTTGTAACCTTATTTATCAGATTCGGGGCTCTCCCCGAAGATTCCGGTGAAGAACGCTACTCTTTTACCACACCTTGACAAAGTTCTTGCCGGGAAGCTGACGGACCAGCCCTGACATCTCCAAGTCGAACAGTGCTCCGATCAGCTCAGATGAAGAGACGTCCTCAAAGGATTCAACCAGAAGCTCAAGTTGTTGAGCCACATCGACTTTTAGGAAGTTTAGAAGCCTCCGGGCAAGCGCTTTCATCGGCTCCTCGGGCGCGTTCGCCGTGCCTGCGACACTGTCCGCAACTTCCGGCAAAATCTGCTGTTGCGCCTTTGCAACCAGATCGCGCCTGACCGCAACCGGCAGCTCGTTCGTTATATCGCTCCACTCCTGGACCAGCTTGGCGCCGCCTTCCTTGATGAGTAAATTGGGCCCCCAGCTCATTTTGGAGGTTATGTTTCCAGGGACTGCGAACACTTCCCTGCCCTGATCCATGGCCAGCTTAGCCGTGATAGCCGAGCCGCTGTGTTGAGCACCCTCGACAATCAAGACGCCAAGCGAGAGTCCGCTGACGATTCGGTTCCGCACAGGAAAATTTTGCGGGAACGCAGGCGCTTCCATCGGAAACTCCGACAGTAAGAGTCCACGCTGGGCTATATCTTGGTAGAGCTTGCGATTGCTGGAAGGATAGAGCACATCGACTCCGCAGCCGAACACGGCGACCGTGGCTCCATTCGCGTCTAGCGCTGCCCGATGCGCTGCGGTATCGATTCCCTGGGCCATACCACTTATAACCGTAAGCCCCGCTTTGGCCAGATCGGCACTTAACCGTTCGGTAGCTGCCATTCCGTAAGGCGTGGGTCTCCTGGTGCCGACAACCGCGATCGAATGCGAGCTCATCAGCTCGGTTCGTCCAAGCGCAAATAGCAGTATCGGCGGGTCAAAAATCTCCCTCAGGCGTTGCGGATAGAGAGAATCGTTGATCGTGATGAGCCGCGCTCCGACGGACATCATCTTCGATTGCTGGTTAACAGCGTCCTCGAAAGAGCAACCGCTCGCGACATTGCGCGCTTGGGATGGACTGAGCCCGGCAGCCTCCAGTTCTGTCGCGGAGGAGCGGAAAATCGCTTGCGGAGACTTCAGCTTCCGCAAAAGCTTCGATGTTCCGAGCGTACCCAAGCCGGGCACCATCCGTAACGCCAACCAATGCAGCGTCTCCTCTTGAGTGAGCGCGGTGTTTGCCACGTTTTGGAGGTGGAACTGGTTAGCGCGAATTCTCAAAAGAGAACGGGTGCTTTGGATTTAGCCCATTTGCTCGTGCAAGGGCTCCTGGGGCAAGAAAATTTCACGACACTGGCCCATCTACCGGCATTGCATACTTAGAGTGCATTTTATCTATGAGGATTCTTACCGCGGCAACTGCCTTGCCGAAGCATTACTACCCGCAAGCCGTGCTGGTGGAAGCATTTCGGAAACATTGGGGGAACTCGTCTCCAGCGGTTCGACATTCTCGAGCGGCTCCACGCGGCTACTCAAGTCGACGGACGATACCTGGCTCAACCCCTCACCTCCTACCCGATGAAAACTTGGGGCGAGGCGAACGATTACTGGATTCAGGCTTCGCTGGAACTCGGCACAAAGGCAATTTGTCAGGCCATAAATCGGACCGGTGTACATCCCGACGACATCGGCGCCTTCATCTTCGTTTCGGTCACCGGGATAGCGAGCCCTTCGATCGAGGGACGTCTGATCGGCAAAATGGGTCTTAATGCGCGCACGAAGCGGATGCCGATCTTCGGTCTCGGGTGTGTGGCTGGAGCGGCAGGTATAGCGAGAGCTGCCGACTACGTCCGCGCGTTCCCCGGCCAGACTTGCCTGCTGCTCTCGGTTGAACTCTGCTCTCTAACTGTGCAACAGGATGACTTCTCAGCCGCAAACCTGATCAGCACGGGGCTTTTCGGCGATGGCGCGGCCGCCGTGCTAGTGGCCGGAACCGAGTACGAAGGCCCAGCCGGTCCTGAAATAGTGGCGACCCGCTCCGTATTTTATCCCGATACAGAGCGGGTGATGGGTTGGGATATCTCGGAGAAAGGCTTCAGCATTGTCCTATCGCGCGACGTGCCGGACGTCGTCAGACAAAACCTCCGGCGCGACACGGACGAGTTTCTTCAGGACAACGGCCTCAGCCGGGCCGATATCGGCAGTTGGGTCATCCATACCGGCGGACCGAAAGTGCTCGAGGCGACACAGGACGCGCTCGAACTGCCTCGCGAGGCTCTCGAAGCTTCCTGGGAGTGCCTCCGCCGGACTGGCAATCTCTCCTCTGCCTCCGTGCTCTTCGTGCTCGAAGAGGTCCTGGCCAACCGCAGGCCGGCGCCGGGCACTTGGGGTCTTCTCGCGGCGATGGGTCCCGGTTTCTGCTCGGAACTCCTGCTTCTCAAGTGGTAGTAACCCGCCGTGGGTCGGTCAGCATCTAAACATCTTCATGGGCCGACTTACCCCGAGTTTCCTGTCATTGTTCGTCGTTGCAGTCCTTGCGTATTCGCAGTATCCCGGTCAATACCCACCGGGGCAGTCTCCCACCGGCCAATACCCACCGGGACAGTATCCCCCAGGGCAAGGTCCCGGAGGAATGGGACGCGGCGGAATTTCACTTCCCTCACGCGGCCATAAGAAAAGTCAGAAGCAGACCGATCAGCAGCCCACCATCACGGCCGAAGGCCACACAGTCTCAAATGACGGGAAGAAGCTCCTGGTGGCAACAGAAGACGGCCGTACGCTCACCATGACGATCAATCCGAATACGAAGTGGACAAAATCAGGCAAGGACCTTCCGGCGAGTCAGTTCGTTCCGCGCACAACTGTTCACGTCGAGGCGGCGGAAGACGATGAGGCTTTCTTGACCGCAGTTAGCGTGAACTTATTGAAAGAAGCGCCAGCCGACGAGCCGGTCGGCGACAGAATCCAGGTTGCCGGGAAGGAACGGACGGCAGTGCCGGAGGACGAAGAAATGGCTCGCCCGACCATCATGAAAGCCCCCGAAGCACCCGGAAGGCCGGTCCTGCGGCGCGGCGCTCCCAAGAACTCGGGTTCGACCGACGACCCCGACGCGCCCTCCCCCGAACTCGTGACGAACAAGCCTGCACCAAATAAGTCGGCTTCTTCGTCAGGCAAATCGGTTTCGGCGCCCGATAGCAAGCCGAAGGATGAGTCCATCGATTTCACACTCGATGCGAATTCTGAAGCAGCAGCTAAGAAGCATACAAGCGCCAACGATCAATTGATCGACCGGACACGCGAATGGGCCATGACCTTTACCAATGGCCTGCCGAACTTCCTGTGCCAGCAAAGCACCACCCGCTATATCGAGCAATCGCGCTCCGAGGGATTCAACCCCGTCGACGTGGTTACGGCCAAGGTTCTCTATGAAGATGGCCATGAGAAATACAGCGAGATTACCGTCGGCGGCAAGCGGACGAACAAGGGCATGATGGAGCTGGGCGGGTCGACCTCGACCGGCGAATTCGCATCTGTGCTCGCCGGCTTATTCCAGCCTGCAACTCAAACAGAATTCAAGTTTTATCAATCGACCACCGTGGCGAGGCAGCCCGCCGTCATCTTCGATTTCAAAGTAGCGCTTCATAACTCCGACTGGACGATTCAGGTCGGCGGCCAGAGTCTCCGGCCCGCCTTTAGCGGAAGCATCTGGATCGACAAGGAAACGGCGCAGGTTCGCAGAATCGAGATGCAAGCCGACAATATCCCCAAGGATTTTCCGGACGACACAGTCGCCTCCGCTGTCGACTACGAAGAGGTGTCCCTCGGGACTACCAAGTTTCTGCTGCCGGTGCACGCGGAGAACTTGAGCTGCCAGCGCGGAAGCACCATTTGTTCCAAGAACACCATCGATTTCCGGGACTATCACAAATACACCGGAGAGAGCACGATCGAGTTCAAGTAACCATTTAGACAGTCGAGAGTATTTACCCGAAACAGGGTCTGTAAACGTCTATACTGAAGACAGACCCGGGAGGTTTATTTGTCGTCCCAGCGGCGCTATTTGCTGTTTGTTCCTCTATTTTTAGTGACTTGCGCCGTCGTCGGCGGCCTCTTCGGACCCGGAGCTCGGCCCGTTTCGGCGGCTTCCCAGGCATCCCAGCGCAACGCAAGCGCGACCTCTGACGAAGACCTAAAGGCAAGCATCGAGTCCTTCACGAAGGTCTACGATCTTGTCAATCAAAACAACTCCGACAAGCTAGCGCCCGACAAGAGCATTTACCGAGGAGCAATCCCCGGTATGTTGCGGACCCTCGACCCGCACTCAAACTTTTTCGATCCGAAGGAGTTCGCAGGCCTGCGCGAAGAGCAGCATGGCATGTACTTCGGCATAGGTATGTTGATCGGCGCTCAGCCGCGTACAGGGAAGCCCATGGTCGTCCATCCCTTCGGAGGAACGCCTGCGTATCGGGCGGGTATTCGCCCGGGCGACATGCTGATCGAGGTGAACGACAAACGAGTGGACACGCTCAGCACCAGCGAAATCGCGGAGATGCTGAAAGGGCCGAAAGGTACGCCTGTCCAGGTTCAAGTTTCACGCGAAGGTTCGTCTCAACCGCTTACCTTTAATCTGATCCGGGATGAGATTCCCCGTAACAGTGTGTGGCGCGCTTTCTGGGTAAAGCCGGGCATCGCCTACATGCGGATCGAGTCGTTTACCGAAACCACCAGCAAGGAAGTCGAAGATAACCTCAAAGAATTGGGCGAAGCAAATATCAAGGGCCTGATTCTCGACCTGCGGGAAAACCCGGGTGGTCTGCTACAGGAAGGTGTCGCGGTCGCCGGACATTGGCTCGATCGCGGTCAGGTTGTTGTCTCGCACAAGGGCCGGGCTTACTCAGAGAAGCCCTACCTGGCTCGCGGCAGTCAGTATGGCGAGAACTACCCGATTGTAGTTTTGGTCAACAGGTACTCTGCTTCCGCGGCCGAGATCGTCTCCGGCGCCTTACAGGACCATGACCGCGCCTGGGTTTTGGGTGACACGACCTTTGGCAAAGGGCTTGTTCAGACGGTGTACACTCTCAGCGATAACACCGGTTTGGCGCTCACCACGCAGCATTACTACACACCGAGCGGCCGCCTGATTCAACGCGATTACTCCAACATCTCCTTCCTCGATTACTATTACGGCAAGCGCGGCGAGACCAAAGATACCAACGACGTTAAACAGACCGATCTCGGACGTGTTGTTTACGGCGGCGGCGGCATTACCCCTGACGAAAAGTTCGACTTACCGAAGCTCGACGCTTTGGAGGTTGCAACCGCCCGCAAGGATGCGTTCTTCAACTTTTCCGCATTCTATTTTGCGAACCATCCGACCAAGCTGCCGCAAGGATGGACTCCAGACGAGACCGTCTTGAACGGTCTGCACGATTACCTGCTGAAGAATGGCGTTCAGTTCACGGAAGCGGAATGGACGCGCGATCATAGCTGGATGCGCGATCAACTCCGGGCGCAGATGTACATTACGGCTTTTAGCTTCGAGGATTCGCAGCGGGTAGGCGTCGAGCAGGATCCCGAAGTCCAAAAGGCGATCGATGCCATGCCCAAAGCAGCGACTCTGCTCGCCCAATCGAAAGCAAGGTTTGAAAAACGAGCAAGCCTTCGGTAAGGAAGTCTCCGTCTCAACTCCGCCCCTGACGAGTTCATCCGCGATTGCTTCACCGCAGATCACGGTGCTCGATACAGGAGGCCAGTACACTCATCTAATTGCGCGGCGAGTTCGTGAACTCGGTGTGTATGCGGAGGTTCGGCCAAGTGAAACCTCCGCGGAAGATTTGCGTTCGCGCAAAGGAATCATCATCTCCGGCGGGCCTGCCAGCGTTTATCAAACCGGCAGTCCCGATATCGATAGCGACATTCTCGTCTCCGGCGTGCCTGTTCTTGGTATCTGCTACGGCCATCAACTGCTTGCCCGGCATCTCGGCGGCACGGTTCAAAAGGGAACACGGGGTGAGTATGGAATCGCGCAGCTCAAGGTCACGTGTGAAGACGCCCTCTGGACCGGCGTCGATCAGTCCCAGATTTGGATGAGCCACTTCGATTCGGTTGCGGCTGTCCCTTCGGGCTTTCGAATTACGGCATCGAGCGGCGTCTCCGGGGTCGCTGCTATGTCCGACCCCCAGCGAAAGCTTTTCGGCATCCAGTTTCATCCGGAAGTGGTTCACACGCACGCCGGCCAGCGCGTTCTCGAGAACTTCGTTTTCAATATTTGCGGCGCTCAAAGGGATTGGGACGTTTCTCAGCGCGTCCCCATCGTCGAGGATCAAATTCGCTCCGTTGTCCAAAATCGGAGTGTGTTCTTCTTCGTGAGTGGCGGAGTCGATTCTACCGTTGCCTATACTCTGTGTCTCCGGGCACTCGGGCCAGACCGCGTCTTCGGCGTCTATGTCGACACCGGACTGATGCGCAAAGATGAAACGCAGTTTGTCCGTTCTATCTTCACCGAACTGGGGGCCAAGAACTTTCTGGTTGACGATGCGGAAGCGGAGTTCATGGCCGCCCTTGACGGAGTCACCGATCCCGAGGCAAAGCGCTGTGCGATCGGGGAGCAGTTCGTAAAGGTTCAGGAACGTGTCCTGCTGGGCGAGCACTTTCTCGATGGCTCGTGGATTCTCGGGCAAGGGACGATTTACCCTGACACGATAGAGTCGGGCGGTACTGCTAAAGCCGATCTCATCAAAACGCATCACAACCGCGTTGCGGGAATTCAGTCTCTCATCGACTCGGAACGTATCATCGAGCCGCTCACAGCTTTTTACAAGGATGAAGTACGTGCCATTGGGCGGGAATTGGGCGTTCCTTCGAAGTTCCTTTCACGCCATCCGTTTCCCGGCCCGGGTCTAGCCATACGCTGCCTTTGCTCTGCCGAAGATGCACCCGTTCTAAGCAATGCCGATGGACTTCTCTTGCCCGTGCGCTCCGTCGGCGTGCAGGGCGATGCGCGTAGTTATCGGCAGGTGCTTGCGCTCGACCACTTCCCGACCGAAGACGACATCGGGCGCGTTGCTCCGGAACTCACCAACAGCAGCACGCATATCAATCGCGTCGTCGCCGTCTGCGGGGCAAAGGCGCCGGTCGCGTCGATGGAGGTTTTCAAAACATCCATCAACAAACCGCGGCTGGATCTCTTGCGCGAAGCCGATGCCATCGTTCGCGAGGTCTCCCTCGCCACTGGCTTCGAAGACGATGTCTGGCAATTCCCTGTCGTGCTGCTGCCCATAGGCACTTCCGAAGCGACGGATTCAATCGTTCTTCGTCCGATCAACTCAGTTGACGGCATGACCGCCGACGTCGTCTTGATGGAACGCGAGCAACTGACTCAGCTCACCAACCGGCTGCTCGGCATCGAGGGCATCGCCGCCGTATTCTACGACCTGACTCACAAGCCGCCCGGCACCATCGAGTGGGAGTAGTGCCTATGTATCGCCGGATCGAGCGCGGAACAATCCCTCTGACACTAGACAGCGCCATAGGCGGTCGCGGCCGAAATACCTGCGTATCAGTCCACGTGGACGACAGCGGGCAGAACCGGAACTAGTTAGACGGCGTAGCTCATGCCCGTCAGATCCGGTGAAAACTCTTCAAAATATCTTTCGTGCTGTAGCGGAGCGCGATAGGCCGGCCGTGCGGACACGTCATCGGATACTCGCAGGCGGCGAGTGATCGTAGCAGCCACTCGATTTTCGTGCTTTCCAATTTCATGTTGATCTTAATAGCAGCCCGGCAGGCGATCGTGGCGCAAACATTGCGGCGGATCTCATCCACGGAAGCCGACCGCAGCTCGTTTTCGGTCACTTCAAGAATCTCGAAAACAATCTTCTCGATGTCGTTCGGACGAATGGCGGCCGGTGATGTCTTGATTGCAATTGTCCGTTGTCCGAACGGCTCTGTCTCAAACCCGTGCTGGTTGAGCTCATCGGCTATCCGTGCATACTCGAACTGCTGCGTGGGAGTGAGTTGCAATACGACAGGCATCAGAAGCTGTTGCATCTCGAGCGTTCCCGCGGCGCGTTGCTTGAGGACCTGTTCAAACAGAATCCGTTCATGCGCGACATGCTGATCGATTATCCACAGTCCATCACGGCCAGCCGCTACGATAAAGCTCTCGTGAAGCTGACCAAGCGGGCGCAGGTCGGGCAGTGCAGCCAGTGTGTCTACCCGATCCCATTCTGCTGAGATGTGATCGAAGCCCGAGTGAGTATCCGGTACGCGCCGCAAAGCAGATGGGGGATTCGCTACAGGCTCGTCCCCGTTGGTGAAAGACGGGCGACGTACGGTTGGGCTGATCGTAATCGTAGGCAGTTCAGCTTCATCTGCCGGCCCATCCATAACTGTCGAGTCTTCGGCCACGGTCATTTCGGTCATGGTCGAGAACTCAGATAGCGGCAGGTTCGCCCCCCGTTGTCCGCCCCATTGGTCGATCTTGGCTGCAGCAAAATGTGGCTGCACAACCTGCGGCGATGTGGGTAGCGGAATACTCGAAACAGGACGGCTTGCCATTAACATCTCGCGTATCGAATCCCGTACGAAATCGTGAACGGACGAGCCGTGCCGGAAACGTACTTCGGTCTTCGAAGGATGAACGTTCACGTCGACCTCGCTTGGGTCGCAGTTCAAAAAGAGCAGCGCAAATGGATAGCAGCCTGGCGGCATCAAATTGTGATATGCCGCCGAGATCGCGTGCAGCAGGACCTTGTCACGGATGAGTCGTCCGTTGACAAACAGAAAGACGGAGTTCCGGTTCAGCTTTTGAACATGCGGGCCGGAGATCAAGCCCTCGAGAGCAAACTGAACCGGCTCGCCCTCCGGTTTTGCTTCGTGGGGTGAGGCGTAAGGCGGAGGAAGATGAAGCTCCAGAACTTTCGGTCCAACGTCGATCAAGTCCTCGATGATTTCTGCGCCGAAAACTTGAAAGGCGCGGTCGCGCAAAGTCGAAACCGGCGCAACGGATAAGAGCGGTCGTCCTTCGTGGTGCAGTTCGAATCGCTTGTTGGCGTGCCCAAGGCTATAGTGAGTGACAAGTGATCCGATGTGCGCTAATTCCGTTTGATCGGATCGCAGAAACTTCTTGCGGGCCGGTACGTTAAAGAAAAGGTCACGGACCGTAATGGTCGTGCCCGCGGGACGGGCTACTTCATCGCAGCGCAGGAGCTTACCGCCCGCAATCTCTACGGCTGTACCGGTTCGCTCGTCTTCGGAGCGCGTTTCGAGTAGCAGCCTGCTGACAGACGCGATCGAAGGGAGAGCCTCGCCGCGGAACCCGAGCGTCGCTATCGAAAGCAGGTCCTTGACGTCGCTCAGCTTGCTGGTTGCGTGCCGTTCAAAAGCGAGCAGAGCATCATCGCGCAGCATGCCGCATCCGTTGTCTTGAATCCGCAGCAGGCGACGGCCGGCATTTTCAGCGTCGAGGCGAATCTCGGTTGCACCTGCATCGAGTGAGTTCTCAAGCAGCTCCTTAGCAACGGAAGCGGGCCGCTCTACCACCTCTCCGGCCGCTATTTTGTTCGCGACATTATCGGAAAGGATTCGTATGCGGCCCATTTAGCTGAACTAACTTGGGATGAAAGGCCTAGCCGCTCATGGCAGCTAAGAATTCCGCGTTGCTCCGCGTTTTGCCGAGCTTATCGATCAGCAGCTCCATGGACTCGACAGGCGAAAGCGGATTCAGTACCTTTCGGAGAATCCAAACGCGATTCAACTCTTCGCGGGGCATCAGCAATTCTTCTTTACGCGTACCGCTGCGGTTGATATCGATGGCCGGGAACACGCGTTTGTCCACCAGTTTGCGGTCGAGGTGGATTTCCATGTTACCGGTACCCTTGAACTCTTCGAAGATGACGTCATCCATGCGGCTTCCGGTATCGATCAGCGCGGTTGCCACAATCGTCAGCGAACCGCCTTCTTCGATGTTGCGTGCCGCGCCGAAGAAACGCTTCGGACGCTGCAGAGCATTCGAATCGACGCCGCCCGAAAGCACTTTGCCGGAGGGCGGAACGACAGTGTTGTAAGCGCGCGCCAAACGCGTGACTGAGTCGAGCAGAATGACTACATCGCGTTTGTGTTCGACCAGACGTTTTGCCTTCTCGATCACCATTTCAGCCACCTGAACGTGACGCGCTGCTGGTTCGTCGAAGGTCGAACTGATGACTTCGCCGCGAACCGAGCGCTGCATATCGGTGACTTCTTCGGGCCGCTCGTCGATCAGCAACACAATCAAGTTGATTTCTGGATGATTGGTCGTAATGGAATTGGCGATGTTCTGCAGGAGCATCGTCTTACCGGTGCGAGGCGGAGCCACGATCAAGCCGCGCTGGCCTTTGCCGATGGGAGTCAGCAGATCCATGACACGGCCGGAGAAGTTGTCTCGCGCCGTTTCGAGTTTCATCCGCTCATCCGGATACAGAGGCGTCAGATTGTCGAAGAAGATCTTGTTGCGAGACTCTTCCGGCGGTTCGAAGTTGATGGCGTCGACTTTGATCAGGGCAAAGTAGCGCTCGCCTTCCTTCGGCGGACGAATCTGACCTGAAACCGTATCGCCGGTCCGCAGATCGAAGCGGCGAATCTGCGACGGGGATACGTAGACGTCATCCGGGCCCGGAAGATAGTTATACTCCGGCGCCCTCAGAAATCCGAACCCGTCCGGCAGACATTCCAAAACGCCTTCCGAGAAAATCAACCCGCTCTTCTCGGCTTGCGTTTGAAGGATCTTGAAAATCAGCTCCTGCTTACGCAGGCCTGCCGCGCCAGGAACTCCCAGATCTTTTGCGATCTGATTGAGTGCCTGGATGCTCATGTCCTTGAGCTCGACGAGGTCGAGCGTGGTGGTTCCGTTGCGCTGACCTTGCGCGCCCGTATTGCCGATCGAGTGCCGTCCGCGCCGCTGAAACGCAGGTTGTTGCTGTTGTGCGGCTTGCTGCGGATTGCCCTGCCGCTGCTGATTAGCTTGTTGGGGCTGAGCTGTCTGCGCCGGCGCGTTCGTCTGCGGCTGTGGCTGAATTTGATTCTGGAGCGGTCCAGCTGGTACAGCGGGAGGCTGAACCGAAGTTGGCTGAGTCTCCTGTTGCTGACCGTTTCCGGATGTTGCGCTGGAAACCGGCTCAGCGGATCCGTTCTCACCGGCCGCTGTTGCCCGAGGTTCGCTCGTGTGACGCTCCGTGTGAGGTCGCCGAGAGCCTTCCCCGGCGGCTCTGCCATTTCTTCCTTCGGAATGAGCACGAGCGCGGCTGACCGGCGGCTTCTCTGTTCGCGTCTCGGGAATTTTTCCTTCGACTGCTTCAGAAGGCGCGGCTTGGTCTAGATCCGCTGCGATTCTGCCGTTCCCATTGCCATTCGTCTCTTGTGGCTTCTCGGTGGGCTTACCTTCGGTGGTAGCCGCGGGAGTTACTGCTTCTTCTTGGTCTTCGAGATCGTTTGCCAAATTTCCCTCACTCCTCGGCCGTCCACGGCCGAGAACGGAATAAGCTGGGCATCCGAAATTTGCTTTTGGATGGCCGCCAATCCGGTTTTCAATTGGTTGTTACTTTTCAGTTTGTCGATTTTGGTTGCGACCACCTGAAATCGACGGTTGTGAAACTCAAGCCAGTCCTTAAGTTCCAGGTCCATATCCATCCAGCCACGCCTGGCATCTAGTAGCAGGAACGACAAAGAAAGGCTTTGCCGTCCTTCCAGGTAGCTTTCAATCAGCTGTTTCCAGCTTGCTCGCTCTTCGAGCGATACTTGCGCATATCCGTATCCGGGGAGATCGACAAACCGGACATCTTCCTCAATAGAGAAAAAGTTGATCAGCTGAGTGCAGCCTGGACGAGAACTGGTGAAGGCAAGTCCCGGCTGCCCTGCCAAAGAATTTAAGAGGCTCGACTTGCCGACATTGCTTCGGCCCAGAAATGCGATCTCAATCGGCCCTTCGTTCGGAGTCTCTAGTGGGAACTGATCGGAGTGCGCGGCACTCACAATGAACTTTCGCGCTACTTCAGTCCCTACCACTGTTTACCCCATACCCCGTGAACGCTTTACATCTGAAAAAAACGTCTTAGTGGGTAAGATTATCCTCAGGCCGCCCTGCCAATTCAGCTGCAGTGGCAGCGGTTGCTAACGGTAACGCAACAATCTCGCGTTCCAGTGCCAGTTTCAAAACTTCATCCATCGAAAAAGTGAGGTGCAACTTCATTTCTTTACGGACGTTCTCTGGAATGTCCACAAGATCCCGCTCGTTTTCTCTTGGGATTACGACTTCACGGATGCCGTGGCGGTGTGCCGCTAGAAGCTTTTCTTTCAAGCCTCCAATCGGAAGCACTCGCCCCCTGACGGTGATCTCTCCAGTCATGGCGATGTCGCAGCGAACCGGGATGCCCGTTAGAGCACTACAGATACTTGTAGCAATCGTAATGCCAGCGGAAGGCCCGTCCTTCGGAATCGCTCCCTCGGGCACGTGCACGTGAATGTCTAGGTGTCGATAGAAGTCTTTCGGAAGCCCGAGATACTGGGCACGCGAACGAACATAACTCATTGCGGCCTGGGCGGATTCCTGCATGACATCGCCTAACTTCCCGGTGGTTGTCAGCTTTCCACGGCCTTCCATGACGGTTGTTTCAGTGGTCAGAATGGAGCCGCCAACTTCGGTCCACGCGAGTCCGGTTGTCGCGCCGATCTCGTTTTGTTTGTCGAGATCCATGTCGCGGAACTTGGCGGGCCCAAGCATTTCCGTAAGCGTCTGGGGCGTAATTGTTACGCGGTCGATCGGAATGAGGGGAGCTTCTTCCTTCTTGGCTTTCTTCCGGCTCTTTTTGGGAGCCGTTTCGGGAGCCGCGGATTCCGCAGTTTCTTCGACCGGAGCGGCCTCTTCCTCGATCACCTCGACTCCATCGACCGGAGCCGGACTTTCTTCGCCGGGGACCAGTTGCGCTTCGACAAGTTTGCGCGCAACCTTGCGGCAGACATTGCCGATCTCACGCTCGAGGTTTCTAACACCCGCTTCACGCGTATAAGAGGTGATCAGCGCCTGGAGACCCTCTTCGCTAAACGTGATCTGTTCGTCGTTGACCCCGGTGTCCTTGCGCTGCTTGGTGACCAGGAACCGTTTGGCTATTTCGAGTTTCTCGAGCTCGGTGTAACCCGACAGCCGGATAACTTCCATACGATCCTGAAGAGCCGGGGGAATGGTATGAAGCACGTTCGCCGTTGCTATGAAAAATACTTGGCTCAGGTCGTACTCGACGTCGAGGTAGTGATCCATGAACATGTAGTTCTGCTCCGGATCGAGAACTTCGAGTAAGGCCGCGGACGGATCGCCCCGGAAATCCATCGACATTTTGTCGATCTCGTCGAGCATGACTACGGGGTTCTTGGTACCAGCCTTCTTCATCATCTGAATGAGCTGGCCTGGGAGAGCGCCGATGTAGGTGCGGCGATGCCCCCGAATTTCGGCTTCGTCGCGCACGCCGCCTAACGAGAGGCGGACGAACTTACGGCCGGTCGCCTTGGCTATCGACATGCCGAGCGAGGTCTTGCCCACGCCGGGAGGCCCTACGAAGCATAGGATCGAGCCTTTGGGATTTTGCACCAGCCGGCGAACCGACAGGAACTCGAGGATGCGCTCCTTGATCTTTTCGAGTCCGTAATGATCGCTTTCGAGGACCTGGCGAGCATAGCGAAGATCGCGAATTTCTTTCGTCTTCTTCTTCCATGGCACGGCCAGCAACCAATCGAGATAGTTGCGCGAAACAGTGGACTCGGCCGACATCGGCGGCATGCCTTCGAGGCGGCGCAGTTCGGCCATTGCCTTCTCGTGCGCATCCTTGGTCATACCGGCGGTATCGATCTTTTTCTTAAGCTCGTCGATCTCGCTCTTTTCGCCGCGGCCCAATTCCTTCTGGATCGCTTTGATCTTCTCGTTCAGGTAGTACTCTTTTTGGGCGCGCTCCATCTGGCGCTTGACGCGGCCCTGGATGGTGCGGTCGACATTCAACTTCTCGATTTCGATGTCGAGCAGATCGGCGACGCGGGTCAGACGATCGATTGGATCGAAGATCTCGAGCAGCTCCTGCTTCTCTTCGATGGTGAGTTGCAGGTTGGCGCCAACCGTATCGGCTAGCTTGCCGGGATCGTCCACCCGGATGGCGGCGATCATGGTTTCATAGTTGAGGTTCTGGCTCAGCTTGACGTACTGCTCAAACAGGCTGGTGACGCGGCCGGTGAGAGCTTCGAGCTGCGACCCCTGCTCGACCTTATAAGAAGTAGTTTTGACGACAGCCCGGAAGTAACCCTCTTCCTCGCTGACCGATATGATCTTGCCGCGCTCTACGCCTTCGACCAGGACTTTGATGTTGCCGTCGGGCTGCTTCAGGCTTTGAACGATGTTGGCGACCGTTCCGACCGAGTAGATCTCGTCGGGTCTCGGCTCGTCGATGGAAGCATCGTGCTGGGTGGCGAGAAAAATCTTCTTATCGCCGAGAAGCGCTTCTTCGAGCGCGCGTACGCTCGACTCGCGCCCTACAACGAAGGGCGTCATCATAAACGGAAAAATCACGACGTCCCGGATGGGCATCATCGGCAGTCGTTTTGTGTCCGTTTTATCTTTTGTCGTAACCATTCTGACTTTCTAGGCGGATTGTCCCACAGTAACGGGATCGAAAAAGGAAGAAGCAGTCTCTATACCGAAACTGCTGCGAGCGGTAAATCTATAAAAACTTTAGGTAAGCACGGCTGGCTAGCCCGCCTTGTCGAGGACAGCCATATTTATCTTTTGCGAAAGCACCATCTCCTTGGTGACCACGAATTCGCGGACCTTCTTGAATGTTGGGAGATAGTACATCAGGTCTAACATGAGATCTTCGAGGATCATACGAAGACCGCGCGCGCCCACTTTGCGCTCCATGGCAAGTTGCGCGACAGCGTCGAGCGCATCCTCGCTAAATTTGAGCTTAACATTCTCAAACTCAAACAGCTTCTGATACTGACGAATTATTGCATTCTTCGGCTTGGTGAGTATCTGGACCAAAGCTTCCTTGGAGAGGTCCTCGAGGATTGCCGTTACTGGCATGCGGCCGATAAACTCCGGGATAAACCCGTATTTGATTAAGTCGACCGGCTGACACTGCTGGAGCAGGTCGACATCGCGCCGAATCGGGTTCGGGCGACGGACCGACTCTTTATCCTCAGGAGGCACGAAGCCGATCGATTTAGTACCGACCCGGCGTGCGATAACCTTCTCCAATCCGATAAACGCTCCTCCGCAGATGAACAGGATGTTGGTCGTGTCCACCGGAGTGAATTCCTGATGCGGATGCTTTCTGCCACCTTGGGGGGGAACGTTGGCAATTGTGCCCTCGAGAATTTTAAGCAGGGCCTGTTGGACGCCCTCACCCGAGACGTCGCGCGTGATGGACGGGTTTTCGTCCTTGCGCCCGATTTTATCGATTTCGTCGATGTAGATGATGCCGGTCTGGGCACGCGGCACATCCCAGTCCGCATTCTGCAGCAGACGAAGAATAATGTTCTCGACATCTTCGCCGACGTAACCGGCTTCGGTCAGAGTAGTGGCATCGACGATGGCGAAAGGCACGTCGAGGATACGGGCAAGCGTTTGGGCGAGGAGCGTTTTACCGGTGCCGGTCGGACCGATCAGAAGAATATTCGATTTGGACAGCTCCACTTCGCTGCCCCGCTGCTTATTCATCTGGATGCGTTTGTAATGGTTGTAGACAGCAACGGCCAATTTCTTCTTGGTCGCGTCCTGCCCAATCACGTACTGTTCCAGATATTCTTTCAACTCAAGCGGGCGAGGAAGCTTGCCAGGGGCGCCATAACTCTGCTCGTGCCGGTCATCCTCAATGATGGAATTACAAACGGCGATACATTCATCGCAGATGTAGGCTCGAGGATATTCGCTCGGAGAAGAGATGAGCTTACCGACTACGTCCTGGCTCTTGTGACAGAACGAACAGCGAAGGGAGTCGTCAGATCCGGCGCGCTTCAAGCTAATCTCCTGGGAAAAGAAAGATCAACAGATCCCTTTGCCTCGATCAGAGTAGAATTCTCCATCAGTATATCAAGAAATACGTAGTCGGCTTCGCAAATGGCGGGTGGAAAACAACTCACGGAAGAAGGTTTTATCAAACTATGCCTGCTTCTGCGCCTGTTCAAACAAGAATTGGAGGGTCTTTTCTGTCTGAATATGGCCCACAATTCTATCGAGGGTTCCGTCTTTCTCAAGGCGGGCACGGGTGACGGGCATGGCTTCGCGCTCCTGACGAGCGATGCGCTGAATCTCACGATCGACTTCGTCCTTAGCCGCCGCAATGCCCTCGCGTTTGGCGATGCTTTCGAGCAAAAGAGAAGCACGAACATTGCGCAACGCCTTTTCGCGCTGTACCTCTTTCACCTTGGCCCAATCCAATTTGAGCTGACTCGGATCGAAACCGTCGCCTGCGAGGTTGCGGAGCTGCATCCGTACCTGATTTTCGATCTGGCGATCGATATACGCTTCGGGGACGGGGAACTGATTGACTTCGACCAGGCGATCGATGAGCTCTTCTTTCGCTACCTGCTGGGCAGTGTACTGCTTTTCGTGAAAGACCGCTTTCCGGACGGCTTCTTTGAGTTCGTCGAGGGTTTGATAGTCGCCTAGGTCTCGAGCAAATTCGTCGTCGAGGGCCGGCAACTCTTTCTTACGGACAAACTTCGGGGTTAGCTCGAATTTCACTGTTTTTCCGGCGAGCTGCTGCTGTCCGTAATCCTCTGGATAAGTGACGCTGACCTCCTGCGGTGTTTCCGGGCTAACCCCGATCAGAGCATCGTTGAAGGCCGGTAGCGTATCCTCGCCTCCGACCTGGATCTGAATATCCTGATCGATCGGTTCAGCGAGGCCTTCGAGAGACTTTAGATGCACCAGGACGTAGTCGCCGGTCTCGATGGGACGCGGATCGAGGTTCGGGTACTCGGCTTTTCCCTCGCGCATGGATTCGAGGCGCTTCGATAGCTCCTCGTCGCTGACGGTTGGCTCTTCGTATTTCACGGGGAGGCCGCGGTATTCAGATGTTTCGAAGTCCGGCGCCACTTCGAATTCGGCCTTGAAGCGAATGGGCTGGCCGGGCTCAAATTTGAGGTCGCTGATATCGGGCGTGCCGACCACATTCAGCTCGTCTTTCTGAACCCTCTCCCGGAAAGCTTGCGGGAGGAGCATTTCGAGAACTTCGTTGCGGATATCGCTCTCGAAACGCGATTGAATCATGCTGATGGGAGCTTTGCCGGGACGGAAGCCGGGGAGCCGAACGCGCCCTTTCAGGGAGCTAGTGACTCGCTCCCTGGCCCGTTCTACTTCTTCGATGGGGATTTCGATCTCAAGCGAGCGTTTGCAATCTACTGCGGTGGACAATGCTTTCGTTTCCTTATGGATAGCGCGGTTTGAGGGGTAGCGGAGTCAGCGTCCTCGGTCCAGGGCCTGTCAAATTCGATTCTAGTCTGGCAAGCGGTCGACCGACCTTAAAGGGAACCCCGTAGGCCTCAGCCTGAAGCGATCCGCGGTTCTAGAACCAGTATTCCGCACTCCAATAGCCATTCGCAAAGCAGGGGCTGAGAAAGAAGGCTAGCTGCTAGACGGCAGCGGCGGCCGGTTGGGCGGCTTCACGGAGAGCTTCGGCTTTGTCCGTCGCTTCCCAGGTGAAGGTGTCTTCTGTCCGGCCGAAGTGTCCGAAGGCGGCTGTTTTCTGGTAAATCGGGCGGCGAAGATTCAGATGCTGGATCATGCCGGCGGGCGTAAGCGAGAAGCTTTCACGAACGATATCGGCCAAGCGCGAGTCTTCGACGCTACCGGTGCCGAAGGTGTTCACGTTGATCGAGACGGGCTCTGCGACACCGATGGCATAGGCGATCTGGACTTCGGCACGGGAGGCGAGGCCGGCAGCTACCAGGTTTTTGGCGACATAACGGGCCATGTAGCAGGCGGAGCGGTCGACCTTCGTCGGATCCTTGCCCGAGAAGGCGCCGCCACCGTGACGGCCCATGCCACCGTAGGTGTCGACGATGATTTTACGGCCGGTAAGTCCTGTATCGCCATGAGGGCCGCCGATAACGAAACGCCCGGTGGGGTTGATATGGAACTTGGTGCCGGAATCGATCATGTCGTGGGGAACGACGGGATCGATGATGAATTCCTTAACGTCCGCCTCGATCTCCTTCTGGGTGGCTTCTTCGCTGTGCTGGGTGGAAACAACGATGGCTTCGATGCGCTTCGGTTTGCCGTTGACGTACTCGACGCTGACCTGACTTTTGCCGTCAGGACGCAGGTAGGGGACGTCGCCGGAGCGGCGGGCTTGGCTCAATGCGCGAACCAGCTTGTGCGCCAGGATGATCGGTAGGGGCATCAGTTCCGGAGTCTCGTCGCAGGCGTAGCCGAACATCAGCCCCTGATCGCCGGCCCCGCCGGTATCGACACCCATAGCAATATCGGGCGACTGGGACTGGATCATGTTGACGACGGCGCAGGTCTTCGAGTCGAACCCAAAGGAGGCGTCGTTATAGCCGATGTGGTTTATGACGCCGCGGACGAGCCGTGGGACGTCGACGTAGGTGGTAGTGGTAATTTCGCCGGCTACGACGCAGATTCCCGTGGTGACCAGGGTTTCGCACGCAACACGGCCGTTAGGGTCGTCTTTCAGAACGGCGTCGAGGACGGCGTCAGAGACCTGGTCGGCGATTTTGTCGGGATGACCCTCGGTCACAGATTCAGACGTGAAGATGTAGTTCATCTAGAACTGAGCGCTCCTTGTGAAGTTTTGGCTCGCTTCGAACCGCGTCGTACTCGTTCGCCCTGGTGAAAAGTCGGGCTTACGGTTTGAGGAGCCCGGACGGTTGTCCTTGGGCGAATCGGCGAGATTCAGATCTCAGTTTAACAGGGCGGGATGGAATTCCGGGTTGGAAATTTTGCCAAACGAACTCGGATGACAGCCGGACGGCTTTACGGTGGCGCTTCTTTTGCCGGGGCAAGACCGGAGCTCGAAGGCGCAGTCACGCCAGTTGTTATTTTTTGTTTTCCTTGCTGCTGCAGACAGTTAGGCGGGATTTGGAGTGGTCTCACGAACGACGTTGTGCCCAGACTGAGGCGAAACGTCATGCTGAACGAGGACGAAATCAAGCGCGGGGCGGGCCGAAGATTCCGGAGGGGAAGGAGCGGGCAAGCCCGGCGGGTGCTCGAGGTGGAAGCGGCGCTGGTAGGCGGATGAGAAGAACTGTCATCCGGCGGATTGGGGAAGCGAACAAGAGCACAAGCTCGAATTGATGCAGCGGTATAAGACCACGGCGGAACGGGCGTTTTACCGGTCGTGGAGCGCGGTGGACCATTTGAGGAAGGACATTTTGCGGGACAACACACAAAGCAGAAAGCTGGAGCAGCAGAACGATGCGCACGTCAGAAGGATTGCGGAACTGGAGAAAGAGAACCGGGAGTTGAAGCCGGCAATCGATCCGACGAGCAAGACGGGCAAGCCTGCCACGACGAAGCAGGGGACGTCGTTAACCAAGGCGCAGGAGATGTTTCAAGGGCAGAAGTCCGCCAAGAAGCGGCGGAAAATCGCGATTCTAGATCAGTGGGTGGAGGTCGAGGTTTCGCCGGATGGGAAAACCGAGACGACGTGTTATCCGTCGAACGAGATTTTGATTGCGAACGGGCAAAAGATGTGGCCGGCTCCGGAAATGGTGTATCGCCGCTTGTTTTTTCCGAACGGGGTACCGGCGGAGTACGCCTGGACAACACGGCAGGAGTTCATTCGGGAAGTCGGCGGGATGGGAATTCAGCGCATGACGGTCGATACCTGGCTGGAGCTGATTGAGGAAGAGAAGAAGCTGGGGACCGGGCATCTGCTGCCTTGCGGGAATCTGCCGAGACCGGAAGAGCGCGGCGGGTGCGAGTGCGAGATGTGTTCGGAGAATCGGGAGATTTTGGAGAAGTTGGGCACTACAGCGTGCTAAAGGCCCTGTGGAGACTGTAACGCGAACTGTGTAAGAGGGCGGAGCCAAAACAGATCAGAGCGAGTCGACTAAGTCGGACTTGAGTCGATCGCCAAAGATCGTGAGTAACTGATTCATTACGATATCCCAACCCTGGCGTTTAGTCCAGCGATGGGTAAAGTTGCGGATGTTGAGAAACAGGATCTTCAGGACGGATTCGTCAGTGGGGAAGACCTTGCGATTGGCAATGTTCTTGCGCATCTGCGAGTGCAGGCTTTCAATGGCGTTAGTGGTGTAGATCATTTTGCGGAGCTCGACGGGGTAATCGAAGAAGGTGGTCAGGTCATTCCAATGCTGACGCCAGCCGTTGACCGACATGGGGTAACGACTGCCCCAAGCTTGCTCAAAACGATCCAGCGCTAGGGTAGCGGCTTCGACGGTCGGCGCTGTGTAGATGGGCCGCATGGCAGCACACAGGGTTCTGCTTGACTCTAGTATCGGAATTCGGTATAACGGGTTCCGACAATGAAAGAAGATCTAGACCGCTTCGTCCCTCTCTCGCCGGCCGCGCTGCACATTGTGCTATCGCTAGCTGGTGAGGAGCGCCACGGTTACGGAATTATGCAGGAGGTCGCTCGTCAATCGGATGGTCGATACAAGCTTGGCCCCGGTACGCTCTATGACAACCTCCAGAAGCTCATGAAAGAGCGGTTGGTCGAGGAGACGGAGAATACGGCGACCGGTGCCGAAGCCAGAAGACGCTATTACAGATTGACCAAAACAGGCAAGCGCGTGCTTTCTGTTGAAATCGCCCGTCTGGAAACGGCCATTCGCGAGGCGAAATTACGGCTTGGCTTCCAAAGGAGTCCAGCATGATTCGGGCGGGGTATCAGGGTCTGCTCTGGCTGCATCCGGCCGAATTTGAAGAGCGCTATGCGGAAGAGATGCTCTGGCTTTTCGATCTGAAAAGGCGCCATGAAATGGGCCTAGCGCTTCTCCTTGATTGTTTTGCTTCTCTTTGCAGGCAGTGGCTCGCGTACCCGCCAGTTCGCACTTTCGCTATTGGCCTGCTCGTAAGCTGCATGTTCGCGCTCTGTTCTGTGGCCTGTGCTTGGATGTATCCGCCAAAGCCGTGAGCCCATGCTTGAACTCCATGGCGTCACCAAGCTTTATTCCGGCATTCCTGCCGTCGAGGATGTCAGCTTCGTGGCTCGTTCGGGAGAAATCACCGGCTACCTGGGACCGAATGGTTCGGGTAAGTCCACGACCCTCAAGATGATCACGGGCTTGATTGAGCCAACTAAGGGCGCGATTCTCTTCGGTGGCGAGCGGATTCAACGCGAGCCGCTCCGATACAAACAGCGCTTTGGCTACGTGCCGGAAGAGCCGCACCTGTATTCGCACCTGAGCGGCCTGGAGTATCTCACCATGGTGACGCAACTGCGCGATCTGCCGGCGCATGCAGCCCGTGAAAAGATTGACGGTCTCCTCCGATTATTCTCTTTGCATGGCGATCGTCATCTTCCGATCTCGTCTTATTCAAAAGGCATGCGGCAGAAGGTCTTGCTTTCGGCGGCACTGCTCCACAATCCCGATCTGATTCTGCTCGACGAGCCTTTTTCGGGCCTCGACGTGAACTCCGCACTTGTGATGCGCAGCCTCATCCGAGAGTGCGCCAGGCGCGGAAAGGTCGTGCTCTTCAGCTCGCACGAACTGGAGACGGTGGAGCGCGTCTGCTCCCACGTTGTGATTCTGCATCACGGCAAGATTGTGGCCGACGATTCGATCGAACGGCTTCGCACCTTGCTGGCGCTTCCGACGCTGGAAGACATTTTTGCGCAACTTGCGATCGAGCAGGACACCGAAGATGTTTCGCGCCAGATTGCAGACTTGATTCTTACGTAAGGCGGAAGTGATGAGCAAACGGCAGTTTGGCGTCCTCTATCGCGACTTCTTGCGACGCATAGTTGATATCCAGCTGCTGTCGGCCCACGCGCGCGGCGACGCCAGCACGCTGCTGGGGCAGTTTATCTCACTGCTGATCTTTCTAAGCCTCATGTTCTCGGTACCAGCCATTTACTTCAGCGGAACGATGGCTGTCCCGGGCCAGGCCTTCCTGATTGCCGGTTGGACCCTCCAGCACTTCCTGATTGCGACGACCATGCTCCTTGTGGGATTGTTCGGGGTGCTGAGCTGGAACTCGGTCTTTCCAGACAAACGCGACGTAATGATCCTGTCGACCTTGCCAATACGGACGCGAACCGTGTTTCTGGCGAAGATCGCGGCGTCGGGCGCGGCGCTGGCACTGCTGTTAGCTGCGCTGCACGCGCTGGCGGGCATCGTTTGGCCATTTGCGTTCAACCGGTACGTGCCGGGCCAGGTGCTTACGGATTTCGCATCGCAGCCGGCAATGGCTCCTGTGTCGGCCTCTCAAATGAAAGCGGTTCTCGACCGCGATTTTGAGCCGCTGCGCCGGAATAGCGCGTTTGTACGCGGCGGGGTTTCAATTGGCGTCATGACACGCGGCGAGCAGCGCGTCTTTGCCTATGGAGCCGGTAGGCCGGACTCGATCTATGAAATCGGATCGGTGACGAAGACGTTCACCGCTCTCGCGTTGGCGCAAATGGTGGAGCAAGGGGCGGTGAAGTTGGATGAGCCCGTGCGTGAGCTGATGCCGCCCGGGACGGTGGAAAAGCCGTATGGAGCGGAGATCACGCTGCTCGACCTGGCAACGCATCACTCCGGCTTGCCGCGAATGCCGCAGGGCTTTTATCGAAAGAACCAGGATGATCCATTTGCTGATTTCCGTGCGGCGGATCTATACGACTACATGTCTCGGCGCGGAGTGAAGAAGCCGGCGGATACGTCGTTCGAGTACAGCAACCTGGGACTCGGTCTGCTGGGGCAGCTTTTAGCCGATCGCGAACACATGAGCTATGCGGATTTCATAAAAGCGGAGGTGACCGATCCGCTTGGTTTGAAGGACACGGTAGTTAACCTTTTATCCGGGCAAAGAAGACGCCTCATCCAGGGCTACAACGGCCTGAGCGACGGACCGGATGGATTCCGGCGCGTAGCATCGCATGGGTTTGGCGATCCAGTTCCGACGACTACGTTCGACGCAATCGCCGGTGCCGGAGCGCTGCATGCAACAGCCGGAGACCTGCTTCGATTCCTGCAAGAGAATCTACATCCGGGCAGGCACGGCGGGGCACTCTCGGCGGCTTTGGCGGAATCGCACCGGTTGCGTGCGGAGATGACCGACTCTGCCGCAAACGCGGCATTCATTCCGCCCGGCACACGAATTGCTCTCATCTGGTGGCATACACCGGATGGCTGCTACATGCATGGGGGCGCGATGCCGGGGTATACGGCGGCTGCCATGTTTCATCCCAAAGGCGACTGGGCCTTGGCCGTGCTTTCGAACACGGGACCCGGCGGTCTGCTTGCGGCAGATGTAATAGCGGAGCATATACGGCAGCGGCTGGAGGGATTACCGGCGCTGTCGCTCACGCCGGTCAAAATTCCTGCCAGCGGAGGGTTCGGCGGCTGGCTTCGCCTGTTCGCGACGTACTGGGTGACTATGATCGCCGCCGGCGCATTCATTTATTGCAGCGTTCTCGGCCTGCAGGGGCTGACGGCGGAGTTGCTTCCGCGGCAGTGGTTTCTGCGAGTCTCATCGTTTCTGCAGATGGTCGTGTTCTGCGTGCTGGTCAGCGTTTATTTTCTTCAGCCTGCGATCGTCGGACCAAACCTGTTTGATGTACAGAGCACGGGGCCGCCGGAGTGGTCGCCCTCGTATTGGTTTCTGGGCCTCTTCCAGCAGTTGAACGGCTCTCCAGCGCTGGCATCGTATGCCGCGCGCGCGTGGGCCGGGCTGGCTATTGCACTCGGCACAACCGCGTCCGCATACGCGTTGTGTTACTTCCGATCGCTGCGAAAGATCGTGGAGGAGCCGGACATTCTTCCCGGCTGGCATCGTGAACTCCGGCTTCCGAAATTTGGCAGTGCGTTCGAGACAGCCGTTGTTCAATTCAGCATTCGAACGCTGCTGCGCAGCCGCCAGCATCGGGTGATTCTCGCCTTTTATCTCGGCATTGGATTTGGCGCGACCGTTTTCCTGTTGAAGAGCCCAGTTGCGCGAGAGATTTCGAGCTCGCCAGTGACGGATAGTTGGCATCAGGTCACGGTGCCGATGCTGGCTGCAAGCATTATTCTGACAAGCTTCTGGATCGTGGGCATGCGGGCTGTATTTTCCTTACCGCTTGATCTATCCGCAAACTGGATTTTCAGGCTATTACCGCTCCAGGCCGGCTCGATCTGTGTAACGGCCATGCGGCGTTCACTATGGGCGCTGGCGCTAGTTCCCGCACTGGGGATCTCGTCCCTTGTTTTTCTCATTCTGTGGCCTTGGCAGCCGGCCATTGAACATCTCGTTTTGCTCGCGTCGTTGGGACTCGCCATTACTGAGCTGTGCCTGCAAGGCAAGCAAAAAATTCCGTTCACCTGTTCCTGGCTGCCTGGCAAATCGAACATACATATTGCGTTCTGGATGTGCATCATGCTGATCCTGGAAGTCGTGCTCCGGCTAGCGGGAATGGAGCGCCAGGCATTGGATAACCATCGTTGGTGTGTCGCAATCGCGCTCGCCTTAGCCACGTGTGCCGCGTTGCTAGCGTGGCGAACATCGCATCGCACAGAGGCAGACATAGAGACGTTCCAATTCGAAGAGGCTCCGTCATGGCAACTCACCACATTGGATTTGCCGAGATAAAAGTACGATAAATCCGCGCTAACGGCGAAGTGTTCACGAGTCTTAAGCCGACGTTTGAAACAAGGAACGCTCCTCTATAACGCCTCTCTGACCGGCGAGCAGTGAAGTGCTTGCAAAAAATTGCACTTGCAAACGCGTGGGAAGTCCTCTTCGAAACTCGCCTCGAACTCCTGCCGGAACAGCCGCTCATCCAAATCCCGCCCGCGCTCGCCAGCTCCTCCGCCGAAACATTTCCGCCCTCGAGCGTCGTAAATCGAAACGCACCCCAGTCCGGATCGTCCTGCGCGAACTCGAACCGCTCAAAGAAATGATTCCGGCCCTGCGGCGTCCCGATAAAACAGCGCCCTGCCGCGCCGGTCACTCAAAGCTGGACGCAGTGCTTCGGTCCAGCACTCCGGCTTCATGGAGGCATACTCGTCCAGGACCGCGAAGTCGAGCCCGGTCCATCGCAGCGAATCGTAATGGTCCGCACCCCGAAGTGAAATCGTTGCGCCCCAGTCCAACCGTATGCTCAGGTTCGGCTTGGTCGCCCACCATGGCTCTGTTAACTGCTTCAACCGGTCCCAGGCAATCTGTTTTGCCTGCCTGCAGGAAGGCGCGACGTACCAGGCTGTCGTCCCCTCCCGCGATGCCGCCCGCAGCAGTTCGAGCATCGCCAAATTGGTTTTGCCAAATCTGCGCCCTGCCACTAGTCCCCGAAACCGCTGCGGGCTGTTGAACACTTCCTTCTGCGCTGGTGTCAAGCCCACGTCAACTTTGTTCTTCGAAAATCCGGTTATTTTGCGCACTCCCACCTCAAGTCACCCCGTTTCAAACGCGCCCGTCCCGCGTTCCCTTGCATGAAGACTAGATAAGGCTCTTACATGAAGAACGGCTCTGAATGGCGTAAGTACCTGAAGGGAAACGACCGATCAGATCGCCGCATTTCCGTGATCGTCCCGAAAGCGCGTCGGGAGATCCGTCTTCCTTCCCCAGCGCAAGAATAATGTTTGACAACTCTATCATTCCGATAGAGAATACGGGCATGTATCTCGACGGTCGTCAGCTCTGCCCCGCAAGGGCGTCCCTGGCGCCGTCAGTGCCGGTTACTGGAAAGAAACATCGTGACTAGCGCTCTCACCATTCCGCGCCTGGAACCGCGCCCTTTATCGCCCGGTATCGATCAGCTTCTGGATACCGCCCTGGCAAGCCAGTCCTGCAAAGTAGTTTGCGTCGGAGCTCATCCGGACGACCCGGAAACCGGCTGCGGCGGTACGCTCGCCCGATTTGCGGCCGCAGGGCACTCGGTGACGGTTGTCTACTTGACTCGCGGGGAAGCCGGTTTAAAAGATCGCGACAGCTATACGGCGTCGCGGCTTCGCACTGCCGAGGCCCTCGAAGCTTGCGATCTGCTCGGCGCGAAGCCCGTCTTTGCAAACCAGATCGATGGGCAAACAAGCACGGAGAAAGAACGGGTCCAGCAATTTACCGCGTTGCTCCAGTCGCTCCAGCCTGACATCGTATTTACTCACTGGCCGCTCGATACTCATCGCGATCACCGGAACGCCGCTCAATTGACTTATGAGGCGTGGCAATCCCTCGGCGAGTCCTTTGCGCTTGTCTACTACGAGGTGATGACTGGGGTGCAAACTCATCATTTTGAGCCGAACTGCTTTGTGGACGTGTCCGATACAGCAAAGCAAAAGCGTTCCGCCATTTACGCTCACGTGTGCCAGAACCCGGATCGCTTTTATCCGTATCACGAAAAGATGGAAAAAGAACGAGGCTGCGAAGCGCAGCTTTCGCGCGCCGAAGCCTTCGTGGTGGTTCGGGAGAAACTCCCGAAACCCTGCCTACCTTTTGAAATGTGACGTGAGTGGGCCCCTCAGGCCTCGTAAATATAAAGCTCGGGCGGATCCGTCACCGCGTCCTCACGTGCCTCCGCCTTCTCTCGCATGCGTGTGCGCTTAGCATCCGACTTATCCAACTCCGTAGTAGCCTGCCCCTGCGCACCAGTTTTGCTTTGTCACGTGGGACAGGTTCATGCTGAACATCGCCCATTCTCGCCAATGCAGCTAAGGAGATAAGCTCCCATTCGGCACTGAGCAGGCTCGCAGCATTGTTCAAGCGGCTTACGAAGTGAGAAACTTGTTCCCTTGAAAGGTGTGTAGCGCTTTCATCCAATAATTTCTGGAGTGAGTGTCGGGTAAGAATCGCCAATTTTCAGCTCAGTAGCTCATCATAATAGGCTCTGATACCTCTCAGCGACTCGGAGCGCACGCTTATCCGCCAAATACAGCTCGAGACCGCGCATCACCGCTACAGCAATAACCAGGACAGATAAGCCCAGGTCGAAGCTCCCAGGAATACGCACTTTAGCGCTTCTTTTGATAGCCAGCTCTATCAAGAGGATGCGTACTGCACGATGCTCCGTAATTCTTACCCCAAGCGCCCATCCTCCCTCAACCCAACCTTCCCTCTCATAGCAAAAGCCTCCGCCACGTAATACCCCAAACCATCGCTGGCATGCGTCCGCTTCGCATCCGACTTATCCAACCACGCAACTCACCCGCTCCAATCCCGAATCAGTTCCCGGCACTTGGGATCGACAATCAATCGCCGCTCCCCAGCCGCATTGCACAACGGCCCATTCACCAAATTCACCCGATCCCGCACACTCGGATTCGCCCGCGAAGCTCGCATCTGCGCCGTCATCTGCCCGCGCCACTGCCCGAAAAACTCCCGCAGCAAACTCCAATCCGTCTCCGTCCGGCAAGTCCGCCGCTGATATCCGCTCGCATCCCCATGCAACTTATTTTGAAAATCGACCCGGCTCGCCAGACTTATGCACTCAACCTTCACGCGAGAAATTTTTCGTAGCTCGCACTTAACTTAGGTGGAAATAAAGCCAACGAAAGAGAATTGTTTGAAAGCTGCAGCTTGCCTGAAGGCAAAAGTTGCTGTCGATGCCAGCGAGGAGAACCTAATCGCGGCGATCCACCTCATGAACCGCCACAGTGTCGCCCAGCAGACTGCCCTAGATCATAGCTCTCACAGCGGCTTTGACCGCGGTATCGACGCTTGGCACTACAACGAAACCAACAAGGCGCTGTATATTTACCAAAGCAAGCTCGCCGAAAGCAAACAATACGTCCTGAAGGGCCTTCAAGATCTTAAGGGCGCTCTTGCTTGGCTGCATCAGGTCATCGCGGACGGAAAAGTCGACCACGTCCCCACGGAGAATCACTGCCTTTACAATTTGTATTTACTACTCGCGCAAGTCCGAGGCGAGCTGAAGAGTGTTCATGTGGCCTTGCTATACCCTTTGCGTCAGAGCTCACTGGACGACGAGAAGGAAGTAATGGAGTTTAAGGAGACGCTGAGCCACTTACCGCTTCAGGCTTTCCTGGCAAAACAGCTGGAGGCAAAGCTCACCTTTTGTACCGCTCATTACGATCTGGAGCCTGGCATCCTTCCACGATCAGAGCCGGATATCATTCCTGTACTGCCCGAAACCCGCCTCCACCTCCGTCCCGGAACACATCTCGATTTGGCTTACGTACCTCTCCACAGCCTTGTCAAACTCTATCGCCATCACGGCGATCTGTTATTCGACAAAAACGTCCGCCTTTCCCTCGCTAGTATGGCCAAACCCAAAGCCAAAGACAAAGACAAGCTGGTCAATCCGATGAGGGAAACGCTCGACCAGATCACCTCCAAAAGGGTTCATCCCAATCTCTTCCCCTTCTATCATGTCGGCGTCACCATTGCCGCTCCGCGCTCACCGGAAAACACGCCGGAGAATCTGAGCCTTGAGGAGCCCAGCATTATCAATGGTTGCCAAACAATCACGATCGCCAACGCATACCTGGCTGAGCTCGAAAAGGCCAACAATACCGAAGCCATCGACCGCTTCAAACAAATAAACGTCGTAACCAAAGTAGTCATCGGTGTCTCTGATGACGAAATCAAAGAGATCACAAACGCCAACAACCGCCAGAACCCTATCGAAAACTGGCAGCTCTTCTCAAACGAGCTCATCCACATAGAAATTGAAGATTTGCTGAAAGCAGTAGGCATCTTCTACGAACGCCAGAAGGGTAAGTTCGAAACCATGAAGAACTGCGACACCGCGCGGCAATTCACGAACACAAATAACACTTACATTAAAATGCTCGATCTTGCTCAGGTCATGGCACTGTCGAAAGGTAAACTCGATTTCGCCGCGAAACCTTCTGATGTCTTCGCCCGGAAGACCAATCACGAAGAGATCTTCGGATCTAGCATTCGATATGCCGCGGGAGATCTCGTGTATTCCTCAAACGTCTTCAAAGCTGCGAAGCGCGCGCTAACTAATTACCTGAATAAACCAGCGCATGCGAACAGCAATGCCGCGTTGATCTTTGCCAAGACAAATGTAAGAATGCACACATTCCGTCTTGCCATGCTGCACTTCTACAAACACCGGAACGAGTTTGAGGAGTACTCCCGAAAGCTAAACAGGATCGCCAGCCCCTTCCTGGTGGACGAAGCTGAAAAGTTCTATCCGAAAATCATCCTCCAGATTAAGTCGTGGTACACGAATGTCTCGAAAGATCTGGAAATCGAAGTCTCGAAAACCAAGCTCCAGTCCTACTTCGATACGCTCTCCACTCAACTAGGCCTCGACGAAGCCGAAGAGCAGATGCCCTTCGCGGCCTGAAGCCGAAAGAATGAAATCACATGCTTACAAAGTTCTCTAATCAAGAAGTCGAAGACGCCCATGACAAATTTCAAAGCTGGAGGCGAAAGCACGATCAAGGCTTTTTTCTAAATCTCACATCAGAAAACACCGCCGTACTGCACCGGGTGCTTTGCCATCATCCAGGGAACGCAGAGTGGGAAGAAGGGCTAAGCAGTCTCACGAAAAAAACGAAGGTATGCTCTACCAGCAAAGAGGAGCTTCTGGCCTGCAAAGAAACAAAAGGCAAACGAGTCAAAATCTGTTCTGACTGTAAACCTTGACCGTATACTTCCGTGCAAGATGCCGATGTGTGCGCCTTGTTCCGCCGAAGACGCCTATAAAACTTAGATCAACCGCCGATTTATGAAGATCATGGAGCAGGAGCAAGCTTTATGAATAAGGCTCTCCCTCCTCGAACCCTTCAGTATGCGTCTTCTAACTCGTATGCGCCTTCCATCAGAAACTTACCGCTGGCTCCTGATTGCTTGCCCATAGCCACTTCTATCAAGCTAAGAAGCTTATTCCGGCGATCTATGAAGAAGCCGTCGAAATCATCTGCTCTGAGTACGCTGGGGTTAATGCAGTGCGTCTCCAGAATCGAATCCATGGTTGTGCTGGAGAGTTGGACCGCTCGGTCGTTTTCGAGTTGCGCGAGATAGAGCGAAGGAGCGCTGCCTCCGATCTTGCGATTGGCCTTGTACGAGATCGCAGTCTTGTTAATGATTGAATTGAAAACGGCCGGTCCGATCCCGTGCTCCTCGCACCACTTGCGGGGAAAGATGTGGTGGATGTCAATCCCTTTTTCATTGCGATCAATGTCGACCATTCGCGCCTTCCAGAAGAAGTCCTTAGCGCCTTGTTGCTGAAGCAGAACGTAGAGCCCTCGGTATGCAGCTGAAATCCTGTTGCGCATGCTTTCTAAACGAGAAGGCTGAAAGTTTGCCGCGGCAATAGTCGCCGGAAGAGGGGCGGCCGATTCGCTGATCCATCGCATAAGTTGCTGGACATCGAGCGCAATCCGGCTCTCCGTCGCGGCTCCGTACAGTTCTCCGAAAACACCGCACCAGAACCAGCGAGTTAGCTTGTCCTGAATCACCGGTTCGAGCCATCGTTCCCCGATCATCCAAGGACCGCTGCTAACGGGACGATCTGCGGACGCTAAGGCAGAAAACTTGGATTGTGAAATTCCAAGTGACGCAGAAACCCATCAGCCTCGAGGAAGCCATCCACCAGTTTGTCAGCCCACTTTTCATAAGCGCTGAGCGGCATCGACAAAATGTGTTCGCGTTTAGCACTTACGCCCGTTGTATGGACTGGGGGCGCGGGTAACACTTCGGACCGACGGCAAGGGTAACGATCCAGTTTCGGTTGGATTGGAGAATGCGTCCATGCCCTGGAAAGAGAGCCGAGCGTCAGATGAGCGCCTCAAGTTCATCGCCGAAGTGCTGTCCGGTGATTCAACGATGACCGATCTATGCCGCCACTTTGGTATTTCGCGGAAGACCGGATACAAGTGGAAGAAACGATATGAGGTCGGCGGAACTGCAGCGCTGGTCGACCTTAGCCGACGTCCTCATAGCCATCCGAGTGCAATGCCGGAATCGACACGGAAGCGCATCATCGAGATGAGGCAGCAACATCCGACGTGGGGTGCAAGGAAGATCCGTGCACGGTTACAGCGAATTGAGGCGACGAAGTGTTGGCCGGCTGCAAGTACGATTCACCGCGCCGTTGCAGCAGCTGGCATGATCAGGCTTGCTCGGAAGCGTCGCACCGTGCCTTATGTCCAGCCGCTGGTTCCAGCAACAAGACCGAATCAGGTTTGGTGCATGGATTTTAAGGGGAGCTTTGAATGCGGCAATGGAGAGCGCTGTGACACGTTCACGGTTACCGATGCGTTCAGCCGGTTCGTGCTCTACTGCCAAGCGATCGACAATCTAGGTCATGAGGAAGTGGATCGGATCTGCGACGCGTTGATGAAGACTTATGGCGATTCCCGAACGTATTCGCACCGACAACGGAACGCCTTTCAGTTCCATCAGCGGCCTGGGAATCAGCAAACTTTCCGTGAAATGGGCGCGACTCGGCATCGTTCACGAGAGGATAGAGCCTGGAAAACCCACGCAGAATGGGAGGCACGAACGGCTGCATCGAACTCTGAAAGAAGATACTGCCTCGCCACCGGCGCAGAGCTTAGTCAAACAACGCGAGCGCTTCCTAGCGTTCCAACACTGTTTCAATGAACAACGTCCGCACCAGGCGCTTCTCATGCAAACTCCTGCTTCGGTTTACCGAACAAGCATGCGAGCTTTCCCGGATTCGATTAACGACATCACGTACGACGATCGCCACATCGTGCGCCCGGTCCGCAGGAATGGCACTATTCGCTGGAGGGGTAAAGAAGTGTTCATCACCGAGGTCCTCCGGCGCGAGCGGATTGGTTTGCTTCCAATCTTATCCGGCGCATTTCAAGTCCACTTCGGCCAGCTGTATCTCGGAATCCTAGACGGCGAAACCGCAGTATTCAATCCTAACCGGGGATGTTTGGCCGAACACCCAACGACGACCGTGAACAGAACGCCGTTTCCGGTTTGCCCGTGATACGGGAGCAATGCGGAACAACCAGGGCAAGGACACAGGTGCCAGCTTCCGACGCCGGAGCGTGGTGCCTGGTTTGCGATTCCGGTATTGGTTTGGTGGTCATCTCTTGACAATCAGGTGTAGCGGCCGGTATTCTGTAGTCACTTCCAGATGAGCAACACCAACACGGACGTGATTCAGGGGACGCTGGACATGCTGATCCTGAAGACACTGAGCCTGGAACCTATGCACGGTTTCGGCATTGCCCGACGGATCGAGCAGGTCACACAAAACGTTTTTAAGGTGAACGCCGGCTCGCTGTTGACCGCACTGCAGCGTCTGGAGCGAAATGGCTGGCTGGATGCAGGTTGGCAGGTAACAGAGAACTCGCGGCGGGCAAAGGTTTATCGGCTTACGCAGACGGGCAAAAAACAATTGCAAAACGAGACGGAAGGCTGGCAGCGCCGGTCGGCCGCGATTTCGCGCTTGCTGAAGGCGCAGGTTTAGAGTTGTGTCGATTGCGCGGCAGCTGGTGCGTGGGCTTCGAAATCTGCTGCGGCGGGAACGCGCGGATGGAGAGATTGCCGAGGAGGTCGACAGTTTCTTTGCCGAAGCAAAGGCCGATATGGAGGCGCGCGGGTTAACGGCGCACGATGCTGCTCGCGCAACCCGGATGGCGCTCGGAAGCACGACGGCACTGCGCGAACAAGTGCGGTCTTATGGCTGGGAAAACATGGTTGACGGCATACTTCAGGATCTGAGATATACGCTGCGCCGATTGCGAGCTACTCCGGGTTTCACACTGGTAAGCATCGGAACTCTCGCACTGGGATTGGGAGCGACGAGCGCCATTTTCAGCGTGATCAACGGGGTGCTGCTGAAACCGTTGCCTTATGTCCATCCCGAGCAGCTGGTCGCCGTATGGATGACAGCGCCGGGGGTGAAGATAACCGACCTAAACATGGCGCCATCGGTGTATTTCACCATGTGCGATGAAGAGCGTGCCTTCCAGGCCGTGAGCACCTTCGCAACCGGCAGGACAACAGTTGCCGGCAAAACTCACCCGGAAGAGGTGCAGGCTTTGTTCGCCACGCACGAGTTGCTTCCCATTCTCGGCGTGAAACCTCAACTAGGCCGCTTATTCGCCGCGGCTGACGATGATCCGAAAGGTGCACGCACGGTGATGCTCTCCGACGGCTATTGGCGATCCCACTTCGGCGGCGATCGTTCGGTGCTCGGCCGTCAGCTTTTGATTGAGGGTAATACGGTTTCCATAATTGGTGTCCTGCCGCCTTCGTTTCAATTTATGGATCGAAAGGCCGACCTGCTCATTCCAATGCGGTTCGACCGCGCCAAAACAAATCTCGGGGTGTTCTCTTATTCGGGCGTCGGAAGGCTCAAGCCCGGCGTAACGCTAAAGCAAGCGGACGCGGATCTCGCCCGCATGCTGCCTTTGGTATTGCAGCGGTTTCCGCCGCCTGCGGGTTACACAGCCAAGATGTTTGATGATGCGCGCATCGCGCCCAATTTGAGGTTGCTGAAAGACGACCTGGTGGGCGACATCGGCAACATGCTCTGGGTAGTAATGGCGACGGTCGGCATTGTTTTGTTGATCGCGTGTGCAAACGTTGCGAATCTTCTGCTGGTCCGAACCGAAGGGCGGCAACAGGAGCTCGCCGTTCGAGCCGCGCTTGGCGCCGCCGCAACGCGAATCGCCAGGGAGCTCTTGTTTGAAAGCATCATGCTGGGCGCCATCGGAGGGGTCGTGGGACTCGCTTTGTGCCGCGCCGCGCTGAAACTGCTCTCCGCATCGGATCTGGTGCACCTGCCGCGTTCCGCCAACATCAGAATCGACGGTTGGGTGTTGTTGTTCACGTTTGTCGCGTCAATCGGTTTCAGCGCGTTATTCGGCCTCATTCCTGTTTTGCGGTACGCGCGGCCGCGGCTTTCGAACACGCTTCGCAGCGGAGGTCGATCCATGAGCCACGGTAAGAATCGCCAGCAGGTGCGAGGCTTTCTGGTTGTTTTTCAGGTCGCGCTTGCTCTGCTCCTGCTGGTCACTTCAGGGCTCATGATCCGCACGTTCCGCAATCTGCACAATGTGGATCCCGGATTCAGGAACGCGCAGGAGATTGAGACGGTAAGGATTGGGATACCGGATGAACAGGTGAAAGAACCAGAGCGCGTGATGCGGATGGAGCAGGCGATGCTCGACAAGGTCTCGGGCGTCAACGGCGTGGTCTCGGCTTCCATAGCCTCGTCTGTTCCCATGGGCGGCGAGGAATCAAACGATCCGGTGTACGCGGCGGATAAGAGTTACCGCGAAGGAACGCTGGCTCCGCTGCGCCGCTACAAATCAATTGCGCCGGGATATTTTGCAACCATGGGCAGCGAATGCTCGCGGGCCGTGACCTTACCTGGACCGACATCTATAACGGCGGCGCCGTCGCGATTGTTTCCGAGAATACGGCTCGGGATATCTGGGGAGCGCCGAAGCTGCTCTCGGCAAACGCATCCGTTCAAACAAGAAAGACGACTGGCGCGAAGTCATCGGAGTGGTTGCCGATGAGCACTCAGACGGCGTTGACAAGCCCGCGCCCACGATCGTCTATTGGCCGCTGCTTGCCAAGAACTTTGAAGGCGCGCCGCTGAACGTACAACGCTACGTTTCATTTGTGATTCGCACGCCACGCGCCGGTTCTATATCACTGCGGAACGAAATTCAGAACGCACTTTGGAGTGTGGATTCGGAGCTTCCGCTTGCAAAGATGGACGTGCTGCAAACGTTCTATGACCGCTCGCTCGCGCGTACGTCTTTTACCTTGTCGCTACTGGCGATTGCCGGTAGCATGGCTCTGGTTTTGGGGCTGGTAGGCATATACGGCGTAGTTTCGTATTCGGTTTCGCAACGCACGCGGGAAATCGGCATCCGGCTTGCTCTCGGTGCGCCGATTGCACAGGTCACAACTGCTTTCATCCGAAGCGGGTTGATTCTGTCGGCGATCGGCTGCGGGTGCGGGCTTGCCGCGGCGCTTGTGCTAGCGCCGTTGATGAAATCTCTGCTGTTTTCTGTCAGTCCTGCCGATCCGCTGACCTACGCTGCCATGTCGGCAAGCTTGATCTTGGCCGCAGCTCTTGCCAGTTATCTTCCGGCAAGGAAAGCGACTAAGGTCGACCCGGTCGAAGCGTTACGGGCAGAGTAAAAGGCTGCTCACTATACAACACATGAGGTTGCAGCGCCGAGCCGGACGAACGGACTGGATTCGCAAAGGTCCGGGTTAACGAGGCGCGCTGCGCCGTAAAGACAAGCACTGCTGCTCAGAGCGGTTGGTCGGCCACCCGTAAACTCGGAAGCAGTGTCGCTCCGCCTCCGGCTCCGCGACACCGCTTCCGCCATACTCAAGGAAGATTGCGACCTCTGTCCTAGGGCCAAAGTGTTACCTGTGTCCCGGGCCATACAATTAAGCCCTGTTCCCAGGCATCCGAATTGAGAATCTGCGTGCAGGGGAAATAAAATCGTTCATACTCCTTTTGGGGGCTGCTGAGATCGAGAACTACGTCGCGATTGAAGTTGCTGCGAATGACCCGGTCTTCGCCTACCGCTACGATTGCTTCGTCGAATGCTGCTACCCCGTTTATTGCGCGCTCGATGTCGAAGTATTAATGCCGTTTGATCTCCCGGTTCTTTTCGTCTCGCGTTACCACCGGTTCGGGTGTCTTTAACACCTGCGTTAAGGATGTGAGTCGCTGTTGCCCGTCAAGAATCAGCCGTTCGGGTTTCGTTCCTGCTGGCAGGCTTACGCTCTCGACTGGGCGCATCTGGAACCGCGCATCACCGCCGGTCTCGAGTAGCATGACGGCCCCAAATCGGAAAGGATCGCGCAATGCTCACCAGCAGTGAGCGGATGTGTTCGTCATCCCAAACCCATCCACGCTGAAAATCTGGCAGCTGAATCTTGCCTTGCACTATCTCGTCGAGTATCTTCCCGAGCTCGGTCTTGGTGGAATCAAATGTCGTCATTCAAATAACCCGGCATCCCTGCTTCTGGTTCCTGTAAAGCTATCGCCAAGATAGCCGACGAGTCAATGACCATTCATTAAGGTATTCCAAGTTCGTCATACCCTACCATCTCGTCAGGCCCCCTTGGATGGAGAACCGGGCGCGACGACGCTCTTTTACCTAACTCGAGAACTCGCCGGACAAGTTCGGGCCTCTCTGGTTGGCCATCTTTCTCCTGTGATAAGTGGCTCCGCAATGCATTTGTGACAACCTGGGCCAACGTCTTCCCTGTTCGTCGAGCAAGTTCTACAGCAAGAGCATGCGCTTCGGGATCTTCGATTTTGAGAGTAGCCAATTGGTTCTCCGCACTCCTATTATTCTCCGCAAAGGCTCGCCGCCACTTTCCGCTTTGTCCTCACTACACCAGCCGACCATCCCCCCGCAACCCGATCTTCCCTCTCATAGCAAAGGCCTCCGCCACGTAGTACCCCAACGCATCGCTGGCATGCGTTCGCTTGGCATCCGACTTATCCAACTCCGTCGTAGCCTGCCCCTGCGCATCCGTCACCCAACTAACCCGCTCCAAATCCCGAATCAACTCCTTACATCTTCGGATCGATAATCAACCGCCGCTCCCCAGCCGCATTGCACAACAAGCCATTCACCAGATTCACCCGGTCCCGCACACCAGGATTAGCCCGCGAAGCCCGCATCTGCGCATTCATCTGCCCCCGCCACTGCCCGAAAAACTCCCGCAGCAAACTCCAGTCCGTCTCCGTCCCGCAAGTCCGCCGCTGATACCCGCTCGCATCCCCATGCAACTCGACCGTCATCACTCCAGGTTGCCGCCGCCACTCCGCCGTTCGCTGAAGAAACGCCTCGCAAGCCTTCGGCGTATTCGCATCCTCGAGCACCATCTCATCGAGCACATGCACGTCATCCCCAACCCGCTGCAGAAGCACCGAACACATCGGATTCACATTGAAATCGAGCGACCAGACCAACGGCTCGCGCGGCTCAAACGCACAAGCCCGCACATTCCCCTCGCGCGAAAACGCGTGATACGCCCGGCCCGCGCCGCCCTCTTCGAAACTCGCCTCGAACTCCTGCCGGAACAGCCGCTCATCCAAATCCCGCGCCGCGCTCGCCAGCTCCTCGGCCGAAACATTTCCGCCCTCGAGCGTTGTATACCGAAACGCACCCCAATCCGGATCGTCTTGCGCAAATTCGAACCGCTCGAAAAAATGATTCCGCCCCTGCGGCGTCCCGATAAACAACGCCCCGCCCCGCCGATCGCTCAACGCCGGCCTCAACGCCTCCGTCCAGCACTCCGGTCGCATCGACGCATACTCATCCAGCACCGCGAAATCCAACCCGTTCCCGCGCAGCGAATCGTAGTTGTCCGCGCCCCGTACCGCAATCACCGCTCCCCAGCGCAACCGGATCGTCAAATCCGTCTCGCTCGGCTTCCCGGCCCACCACGGCTTGGTCAAATCCTTCAACCGTTCCCAAGCGATTTGCTTCGCTTGCCGGTACGAAGGCGCCACATACCAAACCGTCCTTCCCTCAGCCCAAGCCGCTCGCAGCAATTCGAGCATCGCCAGATGCGTCTTCCCAAACCGCCGCCCCGCCACCAACACGCGAAACCGCTGCGGACTCTGAAACACTTCCATCTGCGCCGGCCGCAGCGCCTTCTCAATCGTGCTAACCACCATCGCTCTACTCCACTTTCAGCACGAACGACGGCGGACCCTCTTCGGAGGCCAAAGCCTCTCGCGGCGCCGGTCGCTCGCTCATCCCGCATCGCGTCTTTGCCCAAAAAATCGACGCCGCCGTATTCTTCCCCGACGTCGCCATCTTGAACAGCGACTGCAACACCTTCGCATTCGCCTCGATCGCAGCCCGGTCCAGTTCCTCCCGAAAATGCTTCCGCAGCGTCTTCGGCGTCACGTCGAGAACCCGTGCAATGTCCTCGTGCCGGCACCCCAGCGCCGCCATCGTCTTCACCACTTTTCGATCTCGATCGTTTACCTCCAAACTTGGCCGCGCCATGGGGTTTTTACCTCCGATTTGTGCATTATTACCGTCAAAACCACCTCTGTTCGAACACCTTGAATCTCGTGCTCGTTTACGCCAACAGATTAAATGGCCTCAGGGCAACACAACACCTTGGCGAGCTCTAACTGCTTGTCAGTAAAAGAAAATCGAAGAAATAAAACTTCTGTGATCGGAACGCGCATTCGTCACCCTTCGAATCGAGTGTCCCGGAATTGTTGACGCTCTTTTTTTATAAAGGGAAATAACCTACGACTTCAGACGTCCACGAATCCGCTTTGCCAGCTTCTCGATCTCTTCCGTCTTCTTCACCGAACTCACCGGCAGAACGTAATCGCCCGCCTGCTCCAGCTCTTTCTTCAGATCCCGCGCCATCTCCACCAGCTCGTCCGCATCCTTCAACGCTTGCTCGTGTTGCTGCTTCGCAATCGCGTTCTTCTGCGACTTCCCATCCGGCAACCGAGGATCGTCATTCACATCCGGCAGCTTCAACTTGTGATCGTTCGGCGTCTGCTCATCCTGCGAACTGCTCGCAAAAATCACAGACCCCAACAACGCGCAAAGAAAAGTAACCCGCCTCATCTTGGTTGCTATCATAAGCCACTATGACGGAGGTCGGACTTGGAGTAATCGGTGTCGGCAATGTCGGCTCAGGCGCCCTGCAGATCCTTTCGGAGAACGCGAAATCCATTCGCGAAAAATTAGGGTTTCCTCTGCGCGTCAAAGCAGTCTGCAGCCGTAATCTGCAAAGCAAAAAACTCCCTCCCTACGACGAATCGGTCCTGCTCACAACGGACTGGCGCCAAGTCGTTTCGCATCCCGCGGTCGACATCGTCGTCGAAGTAATCGGAGGCACCGCAACCGCCGGTCACATCATCGAAGAGGCGCTCCAAAACCGCAAGTCTGTCGTCACTGCCAATAAAGAACTCATGGCCTTGCGAGGTGCCGAACTCTGGAGCCTCGCCAACACAAACGGCGTCAATCTCGCCATGGAAGCAAGCGTCGCGGGCGGCATCCCGATCCACACTGTTCTCCGCGAAGGCATCGCGGGCGACCGAGTCACGGAGTTCTACGGAATCCTCAATGGCACCAGCAACTTCATCCTCACCGAGATCGAGAAGAGCAGCGCCAGCTTCCAATCCGTCCTCTCCGAAGCCCAGCAGCTCGGTTACGCCGAAGCCGATCCCTCCGCCGACATCGACGGCCTTGACGCCGCCTCGAAACTGACCATCCTCGCGGCTCTCGCATTCGGTGAAAAGCTCACGCCCGCGGACATCCACACCGAAGGCATCCGCCGCATCATGCCCGTCGATTTCGAGTACGCCCACCAGCTCAAACACACCATTCGCTTGCTTTGTCTCGCCCGGCAAAATGAACACGGGTTGCTGCTCTCCGTGCGTCCGAGCTTGATCCCTCAATCCGCCATCCTGTCTCAAGTGCAAGGCGCGTACAACGCCATCTGGATTCGTGGACTCTACGGCGAAGACACGTTCTATTACGGCCGCGGCGCCGGTCCCAAGCCCACCGGTGTCGCAGTTGTCAGCGACCTGATGCGACTGGCCCGCGAAATCCGGTGTGGCAGCGCTGCCCGCGTGAGCCCGTTCGCGCATGAACGCCTCGGCGAATACAAGCCACTCGCCATCGCGACTATACGTCAGCCTTACTATCTGCGCTTCCGGGTCGAAGACAAAGCGGGCATCATCGCATCGCTCGCAACGATCCTCGCCAAGCACAACGTCGGCATCGACGCTGTCTTGCAGTTACCGCGCGAAGACTGGCGCGATCTGCCTTTCGTCATCACCACCGAGCCCGCCAAAGAGCAAGCCATCCGCGACGCCCTCGTCGATATTCGGGACGCCGACTTCCTCGTCGAGCCCCCCTTCGCCATGCCCATGGAACGCGGCTTTTGACCCTCTTTCATGCTACGATTTTGAAGGACTTGCGCTCGAACCCGGAGAGGTGGCTGAGTGGTCGAAAGCAGCGGTTTGCTAAACCGTCGTAGTGTCAAAAACGCTACCGGGGGTTCGAATCCCCCCCTCTCCGCCAGTGAACAGCGAGGACTTGGCCGATTTCCTATCGCTCGTCGGCCGAGCCGCGTTAGTTCTTTATTGGCCCGACACCCGCTATCTTCACGTTTTTGAAATCGCCCACCTCATCGAAAGAACCCAGTCCGACTCGGCCAGACGTGAGGCTCAAATCGACAGCATGCAAGGCAGGGATCGCCTGTCCATCTACCGATACTTCCACTGCTCCGCTCTGGCCATCGTCTTTCAGAATGACGTGATACCAGCGGTTCCTCTCAGGAAATGCGGCCGGGCCGTTCTGGGAGCTAATCCGGACTCGCTCTCCTCCGAAAACGTGAAAAATGCCGTTATGCACCGGTTGCGCAATCCCTGTATCGGTCGAGAGATGAGCGTAATCGAAGTGAGCGGGATCGCGATACGCGAACACCAGGATCAGCGATCTGCGCCTCGGTCTGACATCCAATTCCAAGATCACGCGGCTGAAATCTGCTGTGTTCGCGAGCGCGAATTGGATCGGGCGCCGGGGACCCGGCAGCGGATCGAGCGGTGTCACGAGTTGCAAAACCTGGGCGCCGTTCTCTGAACCGATGCTCCAATCCCGCCCTTCAACCACACTCCATTCGTATCCGAAAGCTGAAAGAACGTCCCTTCCCGCTAAAACCGACGCGGCGAGCAGTAGCGCAAAAAAACATCTCATTCTCCGTATCCTACCCGGGCGCCCGAACGCGAGCTTAAATGGGAATCAATCCGCGTCGAATCCCGATCGTTACCGCTCGTGCCCGGCTGGCTGCGCCCAGTTTTGCAAGAATCTGAGCTACGTGAAACTTGGCTGTATGTTCCGAGATTCGGAGCCCGCTTGCAATTTCTTTGTTGCCTAAGCCGTCCGCCAGCATGCGCAACACCTGAAGCTCACGATCCGTCAGCGCTTCAACGAAATCGTTCGGGTCCTGGTCCTCAGAATGCAGAGCGCGCCGAAGCCATCGTTTAACTTGCGCATCGGTCAGCACTGTTAAATCCATCGCCGCCGCTGCAATTGCAGCGCTCAACTCAGCGGGCGTCACGTCCGGAGGCAGACAAGCTCGAACGCCATTTGGGAATCCCGCTTTGATGTCGCCGCTATCGGCAAGCAACACGATCGGCGGCCCGTTCGGAGGAAGATCGGGCGCGTGAATATGATCAGCCACAATCACGTCGACAGAATGAATCGGAAGGAGACCGCCGGAGGAAATGCGAGCTTCGGCAATCTCGAACTGTCCACCCGCCCTGAGCGCCTCCGCTAGTCTTTGCGCCCGCGCGTCGGTCTCCGCGAAAATGGCGACGGTAATCAAGCTGCGTGCGATACCGGAATTTCCGACAGCCTTACCGCGACTTCCCTCGCCCGTTTCTGGCCGCCGCGATAGAAGTGCACTCGAACCGTTGCTTCTTGCGCGCTTTCGACTGCGTCAGCGAGATCGTCTCTCGATTCGATTCGCGAACCATTCACCGCGAAAAGCAAGTCTCCGGGCAACAAGGATGCGGCTTCGGCCGCGCCGTGAGGGATCAGCTCCAAAATTAATATTGCGTTGCTTCGGTCGCCTAACTGTACCGGCCGCACCACCACGCCCAGGCTCCGCATCGGCTTCTTGTCAGTGAGAAACAGCTGCACCGCACGGCTGGGAATTGCCAGCGCAAGACCGCCGGACATAATCCCGCCCCACATGACCATGGTGTTAATCCCGATCACCTCGCCCTGCAAATTCGCGAGCGGCCCCCCTGAGTTTCCCGGCGCCAATCGTAGATCTGCTTGAATCCACTTCGCGCCGTGCGGACGGACAGAGCCGATTGCATGCACGACCCCGCTCGAGGCAGCTCCGATAAATCCCATTGGATTCCCGATAGCAACCACCGGCATGCCGGCGCGAACCAAATCGGAATCCGCGAGCGTGAGAGGCGGGGCTTGCAAGCCGGGTGCCGAGAGCAATGCCAGATCACGCCGCCGATGGATTTTCACTACCCGACTCTGAACCCTTTGCCCTTCCCATGTCTCCACTACCAGATTTCCGTGAGCGGCCACGTGCGCATTCGTAACGATCTGTCCTTCAGGTAAAACTCCACCTGAGCCGTTGCCTTGGTAACGCCCGTTTCCGCCTCGTATGTGCACCGTCGCTCGACGCAGTGCTTCCGCTACTCGCCCCGGTATTGGCATCGGCATCGCCTATCTCTTTCTCGGCGCCCGTTCGGCCACGGTCACAGCTACGTTCTCGAGCTCTCCGCCGCGCAGAATCAATGCTGGAAGACTCTTCCCTACAGCATCACCCCGCAAAGAAGCCTGCAGGTCATCGATGTCGCTCGTACGCTTGCCTCCAAGCTCAAGCAAGATGTCGCCGACCTGCAATCCCGCTTTTTCGGCCGGCGAATCAGTCTCTACGTTAAGCACAATGAGACCGGACTTGACTTGAGTGGACAGCTTCGCTGCCACGCTCGCCTGAATCGCAACCGGCTGCATACCCATGCCAAGATAGCCATGCCGAATGCGGCCCTCTCTCGTCAGCTCTTCCGAAACCCGCTGCAGATCCGAAACGGGAACTGCGATGGCCGCATGACGCGACAACGCAGGAGTCGCAAGGCCGATCAAGTCTCCCTTTGCGTCCACGACAGCGGCCCCGAACTGAGATGGATAAAGATTTACGTCCAGCCGCAAAAATTGATCGAGCGATCCTCCGCGCCACATGCGGCGTGCCGGCCCTACGGCACCTATAATGCCCAGGCTCGCTGACGGACCGACATCCGCCGTCATGCCTACCACTGCGGCCAGCATGCCGGGCTTCAGACTCGAAGCGTCACAGGCGAGTAAAGGTTTGAGTGAAAGGCCTTCTAGCTTGAGGATGGCCAGGTCCACACTGCCGTCGCGGCCCAGAACCTTCGCGGCGCCTTTTGCTCCATCGGCGGTCTGGACTGGAACATTCTCCTCTCGCCGCAACGCGTGGTTTGAAACCGCGACGAGATCTTCGCTTAAAGCGACGCCGCTTGCGGAACGATAGGCGCCCACCTTCACGGCCACCACACCGGACGCAACCTTGGATACAAGGTCAACTAAAGACTGCGAATAGTTTCCTAAATCTCTTACTGTTTCGTGACTCATGCCTCCAGTCTGTTCTTCTTGAACTGACGGCGCATCAGCCGTTCGGGCAGGTACCTATCCCGTCGTAAGCCACTCGTATTGCTTGGTCGTTAGCGGCACAACCGAAAGCCTGCCTTGCTTCACCAGGGGCGATTCCGCGAAGAGGCTGTGTTGTTTGATAGCAGCGAGAGTGCGGAACTCACGAAGTTGCTTACCGGCTTTGATGCGAACCCTAGGCACTTTCGGATCTGAGCCGTCCACGCTGGCGACGATCGCGGTACCAACCGCCTGCTTTTCATCGCCGGTATGATAGATCACCAGTTCGTCTCCGGCTTTCATCTCGCGCAGATGTTTCACGGCGGCGGGGTTGGTAACGCCATCCCAAAGCGTTTCACCGTCTCGTTCGAGGTCGGAAAACGAGTAAGCCTCGGGTTCGGATTTCAGCAGATACGGCATCGTTACATTATGCCGCTAAACTCTGGCTAGGCACAAAAAAAGCCCGGACCGAAGTCCGGGCTTTTTAATTTAACTCAGTTCAAACCTTAGCGGTGAGAGCCGCCCGTAGAAGCGCCGCCGCCGCTGTGAGCACCGCCGCCGGCACTCGCGACCGAGGACGAACCGCCGGAACGAGCGCTAGAGAATCCGCCACCCGAAGAGGCCGCGCTGACCCGACCGCCCCCGTTACTCGATCCACCGAATTGGGACGCTGCATGGCTAGCGGAGATCGTACTGCCAGAGGCCGTGCGGAAGCCAGTCGACGAAAATGACTGAGCAGCTTGCGCCCTGGCGGCCTGATTCGCAGCCAATGAATTCGTTACTGTCCCGATAGCGGGAGGATGAGCTGCATTGACCGGCACGGCAGCCGTAGCTGGTCCCTTTCCGGTAATCGCCTTCAGGGCTGCCGGAGTTATCTGGCGACCGCCGGTTGTCCCGTTATATCCGTAGCCGCCGATAGGGGCGTAGATAACAGGAGCGTAGGCAATCATCCCAGGACCGTAGAACCCGTATCCAAATGGGCTATAAAAGAAAGCCGAGTTTCCAGGCAGCCAAGCCCAGCTGTTAAAGCCGGAGTTCCACAACCACCCGGGACTGTAACCACCCGAAAATCCATAGTCGCCCCAAACGCCCCCATAATTCGCAGCGCTGACGTCCCGAGCGGCTTGGTAGCTGGAGGCGGCGTTGTACTCAGAACGTACATTGCTCCACGCAAAGAGGTCGTCGGACTTCTTTGCGTCAAACTTCTGGGACTTGAGGTTGTCCTCCAGGTTGACTTCCTTCCCCTTATTCAAGTCCGTCTTGCGATCTCCGTAGGATACTTGGGCCTTTCCTTCGAGCACGGCCACCGTGTGGGTTGGATCCGCTGTGAAGCGGTAAAGGCCGTTTTTCTCGATGGTTGCGACTCCGCCGCCGTCGATAACGGAAATATGGCTATCTTTCACGATATCGTCAGCCTCGATCATCGCCTCGCCTTTGGTCACCTCTAGCTGGGTGTCGGTCAGGGAAGGTGAGATCATCCGCACCTGAGTATTGTTGCCGACTCTAAGGAACACACCAGGGGTCAGCAGGACCTCGGCTTTTCCCAAATCTGTAGAAATCGTATCGTTTGCATTTAGGAAGGTAGCTCTTTGGCCCTGCGCCGATATCTGGCGCCCATTCACAAATGCGTTTCCCTCAACGTAATTGACGACGCCGGGCTTTGCCGAGATGGTGTAAGCCTGGGGCATCGCGTACATGGCGGTTACAAAGAACCCGGTCAGGATCTTTGCGCCGATTTGCCACGCCCTCTGCATAATTGCAACTCCTTTGCGCCAAAGCAACTCTGGCAGTACTGTCCAGCAGATTGATTGACCTGCTACTACTTAGATGCCGCCCGCTCCTGCCAGTTCCGAAAACATTGGATCGGAAGAATGCAAGAGAAGCTCAACTAAACTCGTGGATTCATTGTACGCCTACTTCGAGTCAGATGGGTTATTGAATTAAAAGTTGTTTTGCTCGCTGCGATACAATTGCCCCCGGGACGGATCTGTCTACTTGACACTCAGAGCTATAGACTACGCAAGTCTCATCATTTACTTCGGTTTCGTGCTTGGGATCGGCTGGTTAGCCAAGCGCAGGATATCGAGCAGCGAAGACTTTCTGACATCGGGTCACTCCGTTCCGGTCTGGATCACCAGCTTAGCCTTTATCGCAGCCAATCTCGGCGCCCAGGAGATGATCGGCATGTGCGCCTCCGGGGCGAAGTACGGAATCATGACGGCGCAGTTTTACTGGTTAGGCGCTGTTCCCGCGATGCTGTTTGTCGGGCTGTTTATGATGCCTTTCTACTACGGCAGCCGCGCACGGAGCGTTCCCGAGTATTTGAAACTGCGCTTTGACGAGAAGACCCGCGGTCTGAACGCAATCACCTTTGCCATCATGACGATCTTTTCGTCCGGCATCAGCATGTATGCGTTGGGTTTACTGTTCGAGTTGGTATTGGGGTGGAGCTTCACAAACTCCGTACTGCTGTCAGCCGCTATCGTCCTGGTCTATACGTTGTTAGGGGGGCTGACGAGCGCCATCTACAACGAGGTCGTGCAGTTCTTCCTGATCGTGCTTGGGTTTGCTCCGCTCTCGATTCTCGCGGTCGACAAGGCGGGTGGCTGGAGTGGAATCAAAACACACCTGCAACCGGTAATGACGCATTCCTGGCGTTATGCGATGCATGCGCGCGAGAACCCGATGGGGGTCGAGATCATCGGTCTGGTAACAGGCCTCGGCTTTGTCCTTTCGTTCGGTTACTGGTGCACGAACTTCCTGGTTGTTCAGCGCGCGTTAGCGGCGGAGTCCATGGCCGGCGCGCGGCAGACCCCTATTGTGGCTGCCTTTCCGAAGATCTTCATGCCTTTTGTGGTCGTGTTTCCGGGCATTGCCGCGGTCGCGCTAATGGGCATGTCAAGCGGCTACACCCTTCCGCTAAAGGCGACGGGCGGTTACAACTATGATCTGGTGCTCACGACCTTGATGGCCAAGTTTTACCCGTCAGGAATGCTGGGCATCGGCCTAACGGCGCTGATGGCGTCGTTCATGTCCGGCATGGCTGGGAACGTGACGGCCTTTAACACTGTTTTCACCTACGACCTTTACCAGAGCTACATCAGACGGGACGCCCCGGACAGCCACTATCTGTGGATGGGTCGCGTTGCGACGGTCGCTGGGGTTGCGCTCTCGATCGCGACCGCTTACCTGGCGGCCTCGTTCAACAACATCATGGATTTTCTGCAGTTGGTCTTTGCATTCGTCAATGCGCCCCTGTTTGCCACGTTCTTACTGGGTATGTTTTGGAAGCGAACGACGGGACATGGTGCGTTTTGGGGTTTGCTTACCGGATTGATAGCGGGAGGGATGACCCTTGGGCTGACGGTTGCGGAAGGCAAGGGGGGCTGGATCGCTAACGTGCATGAATTTCCGTCTTCCATGGCCCAAAACTTTTGGATCGCGATCATTGCGTTCTGTGCCTGTCTGGTGGTCACGTACGCCATCACTCTGGTTACGGTTCCTAAGCCCATAAGCGAGCTTCACAACCTTGTTTACGGAGTGACAGACCTTCCGCATGAGGGGGACGTGGTCTGGTATAAGCGTCCAGGACCGCTGGCAATGATCGTCATCGTCCTGCTTGTGATCGTCAACATCATTTTTTGGTAAACGACTATGAATGATCTACGCCGTCCCACCGGGTACCTGTTTTCCTTACTCGGTGCGATCCTGCTCATCTACGGACTGGCTAGCCCAGAGGTGCGCGCTCCTTTAGATGCGAGTGTCAACGTTAATCTCTGGTGTGGAATCGCGATCCTCGTTTTTGGAGGTATTTTGCTTTGGCTCTCGTACCGAACGAAATCGTAAGGCAGTTTCAGGCACAGTTCGGCACGAGGGCAACGCCGGAGATCTACCGGGCTCCCGGCCGCGTGAACCTGATCGGCGAGCACACGGACTATAACCTGGGGTTTGTCTTCCCGATTGCGATCGAGATGGCATGTTACATCGCGATCGCTCCGGCCGAGCACGGCGAGTTGCGGCTGTACGCACGGGATTTCAAGGACAGCTTTTCTGTTCGCCTGGAGGATGTGGCTGACGCGCAACCCAGCGGTGGTTGGAGCGACTACCCAATCGGAGTGGCTCGAGAGTTGGTTCGGGCCGGCGTCTCTCTGAACCCTTCTGACCTGTATATAGCAAGTGAAGTACCCGCCGGATCCGGCTTAAGCTCGTCGGCGGCGCTCGAGATTGCTTCCGCTTTGGCGCTGCTCGGCTCGAAGAAGTTCGACGGACTTGAAGTCGCGAAGCTGGGACAGCGGGCAGAGATCCAGTTTGTGGGAGTGCCGTGCGGAATTATGGACCAGTACGCCTCGGTATTCGGGCGCAAGGGTTCAGCGATTAAGATCGATTGCCGGAGCCTGGAACGGGAGTACGCCGAAATGCCAGCCGACGTCCGGATTATGGCGGTGAACTCGCTAGTGAAGCATGAATTGGGAACCTCGGCGTATCGTGAACGAGTCGCCGAGTGCCGAGCAGCGGTGGAAGCCGTACAGAAAACGTATCCCGAGGTGCAAAGCCTTCGGGACGTGACCCCTGCCATGTTCGAAGAAGTGGAGGAGACGATCCCGGAGGTTCCGAGACGTCGTGCGCGTCACGTGATTTCGGATTCTCAGAGGGTCAATCATCTGGCCGAGGCGGCGCGGGCGCACGATCTCACCGCGATGGGTAAGCTGTTTTGGGCATCGCACCGCAGCATGAAGCTCGATTACGAAATCACATGCGAGGAGATCGACTTCCTGGTCGATACGGCAGAGAAGATTCCTGGCGTTTACGGTTCCCGCATGACGGGCGGCGGGTTCGGCGGGTGCACCGTCAATCTAGTGGCGCCGGATGCCGTGCCGGCCTTCGAAAAGGAGATTGCCAGAGCCTACCAGGAACGCTTCGGTATCATCCCGGCGTTCTATAGCTGCGAGCCGGCAGAAGGCGCGAGCCGGATTTCGGCTTAATTAGCCGCCGATCGAGTACATCGGCCGAGACGGCGGAACGAACGAGGACTGACCAATTTCGTGGCCGGCCCACTTTTGCCAGACTGCCGACCGGATTACAGCTTCGAGCTCCGCAGGACTGTCCAAGGCTGGGCGGATGTCGGTTTCCTCGCGGGCAAATAGGCAGTATCGTAGTTTCCCATCCGCCGTAAGCCGCAGGCGGTTGCAGTTCACGCAGAAAGGACGGCTCACGGACGCGATAAAGCCGACCCGATCTCCATCCGGGAACCGGTATTCGGTAGCGGGAGCGCGCGGATCGGCTTCCGGTACCGGGATAAGCGGCCCGAACTCGGACGACAGAGTTTCGATCATCTGATCCGCACTCAAAACCTGGTCGAGTCCCCAGATGTTCTGGGCGTCGAGGGGCATGAACTCGATGAAACGAACTTCGATGTTCCGCTGTTTTGCGAAACGAACTAGCGGGATCAGGTCCGGCTCGGATAAACCTTTCATCGCCACGGCATTCAGCTTAACGAATTTAAAGCCAACTGAAAGCGCGGTATCGATGCCGCGAAGCACACGTTCTAGATCATCGCGGCGCGTGATGGTCCGGAAGCGCTCCCGATCAAGCGTATCGAGGTGGATGTTGAGCCTACGCAGTCCTGCGTCGAAGAGCGGGCGAGCGGCATCGGCCAGCAGAACGGCATTAGTCGTGAGTGCCAGGTCTCGAATGTCCGAAATCTCACTTAGCTGGGCGATTAAGTAGGGCAGCTTCGGCCGAAGGAGGGGTTCGCCTCCAGTGACTCGCAGCTTGGTAAAGCCGAGCGGCACAGCCGTTTTTACGAAACGAACTAGCTGGTCGAAGGTAAGCAGCTCCGAGATGGGCTGGAACTGAGCGCCCGTTTCGGGCATGCAGTAGAAGCAGCGAATGTTGCAGCGGTCTGTGACGCTGATGCGCAAGTCCGAGTGAATTCGGCCGTAAGTATCTGCAACTGGGCCAAATAGAGGAGCGCTTGGCGCGGGACTGACGGCGAGTTGAACGAGTTGACCCACTACTTAACAGCTATCATACGTTGAAAAAGCCCGCTACTTGGATGGTAGCGGGCTTTGGTTTGTTGCGACTGAGGCGATTAGAAGGTGAACTTGACTTGCGTCTGGATGACACGGCCGGAAACGGCCGAGCCTTGGAAGGAGCCGTAGGCGCTGGTCGGGGCCGAAACGGTACTGGTGATGGTTCCGAAATTTCCGCCAGCAAGATTGTTACTGGGCAGATCGAAGTTGGGGTGATTAAGAACATTGAATAGGTACGCACCGACCTGAAGGCGATAACGCTCGCGAATCGCGAAGACTTTGTTTACATTGAGATCGGTATCGAAATATCCGGGGCCACGGAAGGAGTTACGGGCCATATTCCCGAAGTCATGTTGATTCCCCTTCGTGGCAAACAGCGACGGCGAGAAACACTCAACATTCGGCGTGGTGCAACTTAGGTTATTGGAACCGCCGAGATAGTCGGCGATGAAAGGTTGCGTGGCTATGCCGCTTGCGTTACTGACCTGCCCGCTACGTACACCACTATCAACGATACTGAACGGATACCCGGTGTGCCAGAAGAATGTGCCTGCTAACGTCCAGCCTCCAAGCACGCCTTTAGCAAGCCGATTTTGGAAGTGCGCGGTGGGAACCGTATACACATAGTTCGCATTAAGCGAGTGGCGAACGTCGTAATCGGCATTGCTGTAGTTTAGAGCCCTCAGACTGATCGGGCTTACTTGATACCGGAGGCTGACAGCAGTAAGAGCGTTGAACGGTTCCAGGCAATCGTTCGAACACGTATCGAGCGCGTGGCTCCATGTATATGACACATTCGATGTCAGGTTGGCACTCATTCTCAGCTTGAATGAAGCCACCATGCCGTTGTAGTTGGAAAAACCGTTATTGTTCAACTCCCGAATCTCTCCGAAACGCGAGTCGGGCGCCGAAGTCGGGAGTCCCTGAAAGCCTGTCGCGGAATATTGATTCGCGAATAGCGTTTGATTGATCTCCTGATAACCTTTGTTCCCGACGTAGTTGAGGGACAACAGCGCCTTGTTACCAAAGCCCTGCTGCACTTCGAAATTCCATTCGTAGAACTTGGGATTGTAGAGCTGGTTTGCGACGGTATTGAAGTTCGGGGCGTTGAACAACGGGACCGCTGTTCTCAATTGACCTACTGTTGCGCCGCCAGCGAATCCGCCCTGGAAGGCGTTGTTGGAGTTCGCAACCGCAGCGAACGCGCTGTTCGGATTATTGAGCGCCACCAAACCGGAACTGGTTGTGAAGGAGGCAACCGCCGGGGAATTTGTAATGAGGCGATCCGCAATCAGCCCTTGATAGAGATCGGAGAAGATGCCGAAGCCTCCTCGAAGTACGAGACTCCTGTTGACGTTATAAGCGACACCTACTCGCGGCGCGACCACGACGGGCTCCACAGCGGGGAATGCGCTTTTTAAGCCAGTTTTGATGGCGACGTTGTAAGGCACAGAAGCATCGTGATTCAGCTGACCGAATGGCTGGCTTGTCAATTCATTGAAGCAGCCCGCGGAGCAGGTGATATTGCTGTTCCGATCGAGACGCAAAGCCAAGGTCAAAGTAAGATTCGGACGAACTTTCCACTCGTCCTGCCCGTAGAACCCGGCGCTATACAGTGTAAGCCCCTCCGCTCCGATCCGGGAAAAGGCCTGCGAGTAGGTCGAACCGTTTCCCAATGCGCCGTCGAGGAAGTCAGTCATCGAATTGAAGGTGAACAGGCCGCTGGTATTTGCGCCATAAGCATACGTACTTATGAAATTCCTGCGGATATTGGTGCCGAATTTGAAGGTGTGGGTCCCGTGCGTGATGGAGTAGTCGTCAACGAGCTGCCATTGGCGGACCTTGCGGCCCTGAGGATAAGAGCTGTCGCCGCCGCCCTGATTGCCGCCGCCTCCCAGGTTGGTAAACGGAGCGCCATCATTGAACAAAAAGGTTGTGGGGAAGACGTTCAAAGCGGCGCTCAGATTTGTCGGACCAAAGATCGCCGTGTAATAGGAGGCGGAAAGGAGCAACTGATTGACCATGGTCGCTCCAATCTCTCTGGTGTAGCCGAATTGTCCGCCGTAAGACGGCTGGATGCTATTTGCATTGAATGCGGAGTTGATGGCATCCGTGCCGGTGGCCTGAAGCCCGTGATCTGTGTTGTAGCGAAAGTAGACACGATCCTTACTGGTGATGTTGTAATCTACTCGCGCGGCCAGCAGCCACTCAGTGTTGAGGTTGTTGACTGTGCTCCGGAAAGTCGCTGCGCAGGCGCGGGTCGTACCAAAACCAGCCGCAACGGCTGCAGCAGCGCCGGGATCGGCGGGTGTAACTACACCAGTTTTAGGATCAGTGCTCGGGACTGCGGTAGTCAGAATGTCGCCGCAGCCCAGTGCCGGATCCTGCGTGGCTGTCAAGGGTGTCGCGCGAGAAGTACCTGACGAACCCGCGTAAAGGTTCAGCGCGGTGGTGTAAAACGGAACCGCCGCTGGATTGCTCGCTGCCAGATTACCGGAAACAAATTTGGAAAAATCGTTGGTTGGGATATATACCGGGCCACCGCCGGAGAGGACGTACGCGAAGACCCTCATTGTCGACAAAGAAGAACAGCTTGTTCTTCTTGATCGGTCCGCCGATCGAATCGGCCCATTCGTTAGAAATAGAAAAAGGACGAGCCGTGCCGGTTTGGTTATTGAACCAATCATTCGCGTTCATGACCCGGCCGTTGTAGCACCAGGCCGCATTGCCGTGGAACTCGTTCGTGCCGGATTTGGTCACGTAGTTGACGTTAGCCCCGGCTTGCCTTCCATATTGGCCAGTGTAGCCGTTGACAACAACAGCAGCTTCGGAAATTTCATTCGAGCCAAGCGTTAAGTTACTTGCGCCGGAATTATTCAGATTGAGATACGGGTCCATGTTGTCGTTCCCGTTGATCGTGAAAAGATTTGCAACCGCAGGCAAGCCGAAAGCAGAAAAACTTCCGTAGCCGCCGCCGGTACTGATGGTGACGCCTGGCGTGGTAAATGCATACGCCGTCATATCGTTGCCGGGCGCAGGAAGATTTTCCAACTGGTGAGTGTCGAACGATGTAGCCAGATTGGCGTTATCTGCCTGCAGGAGAGGCACTGCATCTGTCACTTCGACAATTTGTTTCGAAGCATTCGGTTGACGACAGATCCAGATTGGCAATCTGGCCTATGGTGACTGAAATCGCGCTTGTGTCTGATTCGAGTCCGGAAGTATTAGCGCTGATCTGGTAATTTCCTGGCCTGATGGTAGAGAAGCGATACTCACCGGACTGGCTTACGGTTTTGCGTTCGGGTCTCGCCGGTGTCGCTGCTCTTCAATTCGACGGTCGCGCCCGGGCACAATGGCGCCTGATGGAATCCTTTACGATCCAGTGATATCGCCCGTCGTGATTGTCTGGGCATAAAGCGAGACAATACCCATTCCAACTAGAGTCGCTGTAACCAGCGGACGCCTATAAGCCCGCGAAACCTGTCACTAGTGGCAGGAAAATAGATTTGAAGCTGTTTCTCATTGGTGTATAGAATCCCGATTTAGTAACAAAGGGTTAGCTGGACTATGGGGCTTGGCTACTCCGATCCGTGAAAGATTCACAGCAAGCAACTCAGCATCCAATTCGATAAGCTCTTTGTAATCAATATTTAGCAGATTGTACGATTTCGTTTCCTGAATTGTGCGGAGAGCCAATCCATAAAATAAAAGGGCTGGTCCGATGGACCAGCCCTACAACGTCCGCTAGGAGGCGCACGCGCTTGCGGTTGACTCGGTCCTGTTTCTCAATCGAATTCGGCCGAGGTTACTAGAAAATCAGCTTGAGCGCTAGTTGCATTGATCGAGGATTGCTCGAGAAGGCTTGACTCCACTGCTGGAAGATCGCGCTGCCAGGCTCGATGCTGGTTCTCACGTAATCGCCCTGAATTGAACCGGCTGCGTATCCAGCTCCGCTTCCGACCGGACCTGAGCCGCCAAATGACCCCGCGTCATTGAGGTATCCGCCGGTGTATTGGGGATGATTCAGGATATTGATCGCACGAGCAGAAAACTCCAGTTTGAAGCGCTCGCTAAGACTGAATCGTTTTAACAGCGTCAAATCGATGTTGTCGATCGGGTTTAGATTGAGAAGGCTACGACCGCCATTCGGCAGTGTTCCTTTGGGAGCTGTCACGAACATGGCGGTCGGATCGTCTGCCAGATAGGCCACCGTATCCCCCGCACTGTTGGTAAGAGCACTGGCGGTGGTGCCTAAGTTGCGATTGCCGGCAGGATTGATGAAAACCCGGTCCGGGGCGCTGTCCGCGTTGAGATTCGAATCCACAGCGCTCTGTGGAGTTACGTGCTGGCCGGATTGAAAGGTGTACACCGGCGCGAATTCCCAATTTCCAACCAGATTCTTCAACCACCAGTTCCTGTTTTTGAATAAGGGAACATCGTAAACCATCTGCAGTACGATGCGATTGCGGTAGTCGAGTAGTGACGACGCTCGCTCCATCCGAAGATCCTGAAAATCCATCGGGCGGCGCGGCGCTAATACGGTAGTATCTGTCGTGGCGCTCGAATCATCGATGTTGTGGCTCCAGGTATACGAGCCCTGGAACTGGAGGCCATTTGAGAAACGCCGGCTCAACTGATTAGACCATCCGTGATAGATCGAATTGCCCTGGGGCATAAAAGCCGTTATGGGATTCGTAAATCCAGCGTTGGCATAAGCGGGAACGATGAAGCCGTTGTTATTGTAAGCGGCCTGCAGGGTTGCCAGCGTGTTGGGTAGCGCATTCAAGGTGGCTTGGCTAGGCGCAGTAAAGTACATAGGAAGCGCGTTGGAACCATTTACTACTGCCTGATTATTGATCTGGACCTGAATCGGGAGAAACAGGCCGCGAGTACCAACGTATCGAGTTTCAAAGATGTACTTGCCGGCAAACTCATGCTGGATTGCAAAGTTCCAATTAATCGCTTCCGGACGCTTCTGGTCGGGGATGAAGCCCGAGGTTACGGCTCGAGCGGCAGCACCCTCGGGTGTAGCAACCGACGCACTAGCAGGAATACCTCCGCCGGCAAGGAAACCAGTCGCGTTTAAGCCTGTAAGGTCAATCGTCGTATTCAGCTGTGGAGGCAACGTCGTGGTTCCGAGATTATCGTAAAGCACATCATAAGTAAGACCGAACCCGGCGCGGATGGAGGTTTTGCCGCTCGTACCGGGCGAATAAGCAATACCCACACGAGGCATAAAGTTCTTGGTCTGGGCAGTGGGCGACTTGAATTCGATCAGACCAGGCACACTTGCGCTCGCATTCAGGCTTTGAGCATTCTCGGTGAGCGGAACAGTCAAGTACTCGTAACGGAGACCTAAGTTGACCGTGAGGTTTGGCGTGACCTTCCAATTGTCGTTACCATAGAACCCCAGTAGTTGCTGATTCTGGTAATAAGTGACATTGCCTAGACCACGCTGCGCGATGCCGTCGGGATTGTTGTCGTAGAGATAGTCTGAAAGATAGCTCCATTCATAGTCGCCGCGTGCGCGCTGGGTGAAACTGGAGGGCGAGATAGCGCTCCAGCCGTCAAAGCCGAATTTAATACTGTGCTTGCCCTTCGTCCATGTCACGTTATCAGTGAGTTGATAAAGATTTTGAACGGTGTATTGCGGCGCCACTGAATCAGGACCGAAAGCAGCGTTCAATTCGTATACATTGATGTTCGGAAACGCGTCCAAGCCGGGGAACGATTGGTTTCCAAAAACGGAAACCTGCTGATTGAGGCGGTTATATCCTAGCCGGAACTCATTAATCAGCGTAGGCGTAAAAGTGTGATATTCAGAAAACGTAGCGAGGTAGGCATTGGTGGGTTGGACGCCGAAAAACACCGACGGGAAACCGGAAGCGTCAACCGAACCTGTCCTGTTCAGGATGAAGCGGCCGCGTACTGAGTCTTTCTCTGAAACATTGTAGTCGATTGAGGCCACACCAATTTCGTTGTTGGTAAAACTCGGCAAAGCAGAGGAGATAGTCCCTACCGGAATACTCAGCGATCCAACGCCACCTGGCGCAAACACACCGGTTGATAAACTCTCATTGCTCCCTGGACCCGGCGCTACCAGAATTGTCGTGCCGTTCGGCGCGCTAGCCGTACCAAGATACTTTTGAAATTCTGCAAGATTCGTGTGATTGATGCCGGGTAGCGCGCTCAGCGTGGCGTACGCCCCGGCGGTTGGAGCACTGTAAAAGGTGGAGTTCACTCCTCCGTTGGGGCTGTACTCGTAGTCGCCAAAAAAGAAGAGCTTGTTGCGCTTGATCGGGCCACCGAAGTTGCCTCCGAACCGATTGCTGTCGGAGCGTGGGTGAAGCGGATTGCCTTCAATAAAGTTGAGGTTGTCCGCAGCGTTGAGGTTACGGTTCTGGAAATATTCGTACGCCGCTCCATGGAACTCATTCGTTCCACTTTTGACGACCTGGTTAAATTGGCCTCCCGACGAGTGGCCAAAATCTGCAGAAAATTGATTTTGGAGGACGCTAAACTCGGCTACCGCATCATTGGGAAGACTGACAATTGGCCCTGTAACACCCAAGCTGTTGTTGTCGATGCCCTCAATCGTGAAGCTATTGTTGGTCGGACGCTGACCGCCTATCGAGGGTCCGACACCTTGTCCCAAACCGCCGGCCGTAGTGACACCCGCATTCAAGAGCGCAAGGTTTATCACCCCTGAGCCGGTACTGGCCGACGGAAGATCCGCGAGCTGCTTGGCTTGGTAGGTTGTCTGAATTTGGGCGGTGGTCGTGTCGATGGCAGCGGCTGCTTCTGTCACCTCCACTGTTGTCGCTGCGTGTCCTATAGTTAGCGTCACATTCGTTGTGACGGTCTGATTAAGCTCGACATTGACGCCATTTAGTTCCGTCTTGTTAAATCCTCCGGCCGTTACCGCGAGGGAGTACGTGCCGATGGGAAGATTCTCGAACCGATACCCGCCCGAAGAAGACGACTGTGTCGCCTTCTCTTCACCCGTGGCGAGATTCCTGGCGATTACAGTCGCGCCGGCAACCGTCGCGCTGGACGGGTCGTAAACTGTGCCAGTGATATTTCCGCTAGTTAGCTGCGCGAGAAGAGGCAGACTAAGAAAAAAAGCCGCGAGCAGAACGCCCACCTGGAGTTTAAAAAATTTCATCCGAAGTCCTCAGTTGTTGAACTTAGAAATGCGAGTAGGCAATTTGGCAGCCATATCAACCAAATCTGTAACTACAAGGTAAACGGTGTTTTGTTCGTGTTTAGTGCCTCAGAGGCGATACCAAATTACAGAGAATTCCGAGATGGCATTCCAATACTCCATAAAGAAAAGGTCTGAGAGCTAGCGAGAGAATAGCGATTTCAAAACGTCGGTTTTTAGCGGGAGCACCGAACGCGATCGCGCCGGCTTTTTGGAAAAACGAACTCAGACCGCGCTAAGACAACTCGGGTGGCGGAATCGAAACTTGGGTTGCCCTGATCGGCCGTCGTGGACTGGTTAGCTGCTTACGTAACGTGGTGAGCCGAAGGCAGAAAAAGGCCGGGCACATGGCCCGGCCTGGAATGGAACTATAAACCTACTTAGCGCGCCGCTAACAACGCTCGCAGATGGCGAGCACGCTCCGGGGAACGTAGCTGGCGAAGGGCTTTGGCTTCAATTTGGCGGATGCGTTCGCGGGTGACATCGAACTCCTGGCCAATTTCTTCTAAGGTGTGCTCGCGCTCGCAGCCGATGCCGAAGCGCAGCCGGATCACCTTCTCTTCTTTAGGGGAGAGAGTTTTCAGGATGTTGGCGGTTTCGTCGCGGACGTTGGAGTCGATGACGGCATCGACGGGCGAGCCGACCCAGCGATCTTCGATGAGATCACCAAGCGCGGATTCTCCGTCTCGGCCAACGGGAGTTTCCAGCGACACGGGGTCGCGAGAGATGGTTTTTAGCTTTTGAACCTTCTCAACCGGGATGTCCATGCGCCGGCTGATTTCCTCGTTTGTGGGCACCCGGCCAAGCTCCTTCTCGAGCTCACGAGTGGCTCGGAGGAACTTATTCATACTCTCGTTCATGTGAACGGGGATGCGAATCGTACGGGACTGATCGGCAATGGCCCGGGTAATGGCTTGACGAATCCACCAGGTGGCGTAAGTCGAGAACTTATAACCCCGGCGATATTCGAATTTGTCCGCCGCCCGCATCAGGCCGATGTTGCCTTCCTGAATCAAATCAAGAAGATGGAGCCCGCGGTTGACGTATTTTTTAGCGACCGAAACGACCAGCCTAAGGTTTGCCTCGACCAGATCTTTCTTGGCCCGCTCGGCTTCCACTTCGCCGTGACGGATGACCGAAAGGCTGTGGCGTAGATCGGGCAAGGATGCCCCGGCTTCGCCTTCCTTTTTCTTGATCTCTTTTCGTAACTCTTTAATACGGAGCTGGGCAGTAGCAGCGGAACGGCTCTCGAGCCTTTTGGCCTCGTTGTCGAGCGCCACGATCTCGTCCGCCGTCGCTTCGATGGTGCGAACGAATTCTTTCCAGCGGGCTAAATTGAAAGGAATAGCGCGTAACGACCGGGAAAGTTCGACTTTGCCGCGGGCTACTTTACCGGCCCATTTCTTCCGGAGCTTCTTATTGATGGCGGGAATACCCGCGTACTTCTCGGAGGTCTGCTGGAGTTTTTTATCGGCGGCTAGGTAAGCGAAAAACAGTTCGCTCATGTCGCTGCGCCGTTTCACATCGGCAGGGCTGCCTTCCTCAATGTCTGAAGGGCCAAAATCGACGTAGCTGTCTACATCCTCGGCGCCTTTGCGGATCAGGTCGCCGAAGCTGAAAACCAAGCTTTGGATCAGCGGAGAGCGGCTGATCGCCTTCTGCATCCGCAGCTTTCCGCGCTCCATTTTGCGGGCGAGCGTTACCTCGCCTTCCCTAGTGAGCAGCGGAACCGAACCCATCTCGCGCAGATAGACACGGACAGGGTCGTCCGTATAGATAGATTCCTCTACCTGCTGAGCGCCGTGGAATTCCTCATCCTGAACTTCTTCCGGATGAAAAAAGTTCGACTCTTCGTCGAACGGGAGCCCTAGAGGCTCATGTCCATCGGCTAAATATTGATCTTCGAATTGATCCACCTTACTTAATCACCTCTACTTGCAAATCCCACCTTTGTTCAAAGTTGCGCACTAAAACTCCCCATGGCCATACAATCGGGATCACGTGAAAGGACCGAACCCAGCGACAAGAGCGTTGAATGTGCGAAATCCTCCTTGAAACAGAGCTCCTGGAACAGAGAGTTCCCGGGCCAAAACCGCTTCGTGGCGGCTGCAAGCGTCTCCTTTGATTGGATGCTCGGCAGCCCTGACGATTACTCGCCAACCCGTCTTCGGCTGCCAAACTAACTTGGAATTGTGCGCCCCGATTTTACCCGATCCTGAGTAAAAAGTTAATACTGTAATAGAAAGATGACCGCCAAAATGATTGGTTACACAAAACATAGCGGTTTTTCTAGGTTTGCAGCCAGCGTTCCCGTTATGCTCGGCGGACAAGTACTCCCCTTACAGTTAGACCTTTCTTTGGAGCATTACGTCTTTGAGCTCGCCAAAAAAATCCTCGATATCCTGAAAATCCCGGTAAACCGAAGCGAAACGAACGTAGGCTATCTTGTCAATGGCCTTCAGGCGCTCAATAAGACGCTCCCCGATGGCAGTGGTAGAGAGCTCCCGGTCTGAGCTTTCGAGCACTTCGGTTTCAATCTGATTGACCAGGTCCGCCAGGGTACCCATGCTCACCGGCCGTTTTTCACAGGCGCGGAGGAGTCCGTTGAGCACCTTTTGACGGTCGAAATTTTCCCGCCTTCCGTCTTTTTTGATGACCATATAGGGTACTTCGTCGCAACGTTCGTAGGTAGTGAAGCGGCGCTCACACGACAGGCACTGCCGGCGCCTTCGGATGGAGTCACCTTCTTTGCTTTCCCGGGAGTCGATTACTTTGTCTTCACGGAACCCGCAAAAGGGACAGGTCATGGGTCTACGGACCAGAGTAACTGTTAAGTCAGCCACCTGCGAAAGACGTTTGTACCTATTTCTCGGGAGATGACGGTCGAGTAGGAGCTTCCGGTGGCTCGATGCGGGCATTGAACTTCCGTGGATAAATCTTCGTACTCTTTGCTGAAGCGAATCGGCGCTTAAAAGCGCCTTAAGCGCCGATGAAATGATTTGGAGTGAAAGGGCCGGAACGTAACCGAAACGCACGGCCAGACTCGAGGAATGGGATGTCAGCCGCTGCGATAGCGCAGATTTCGATAAACTCGAAGGTTCATTTCGAGAAAAGCGCCCAAGCTAAGCCTTTCAGCTGGGACATGTGGGCACCTCGACCATTGGATGCTGAATCACAGTTAATTGAGAGATGCCTGGCCGGCGAGCAGGGCGCTTGGGAAGAGCTCGTTCAGGTCCATACTAAGCGTGTCTATGCGATCTGTTACCGGTTTACCGGTAGCGATTCCGAGGCGCAGGATCTTGCTCAGGAGGTATTTTTAAGGATTTTTCGCTCTCTGGGAAGTTTTCGGGCTGGGGAAGGCTCATTTACGGTTTGGCTGACCAGGCTTACGCGGAATCTGCTGGTGGATCATTACCGGCGAACGAAGCATGAGCGCGTGACGGATCCAATCGACGACAAGTTGGGTGTGTTGGAAGAGAAACGAGCCCAATACTCGCGAACCGACGGGATGCTGGCAGGGAGAGAAGCGGGCGAGTTGCTGCAAGCGGCTCTTCAGAAGCTGTCGCCGGAGTTGCGGGAAGCAGTAATTTTGCGGGATCTGCAGGAAATGGAGTACCGGGAGATTGCGAGGGTTTTGGACGTGCCGGAAGGCACGGTGAAATCGCGTTTGAATCGAGGCCGTGCCGAACTGGTCAAGATCTTGAGGCGAAACAAAGTTACGGTTTAGAGGAAGCGATTCGGAAAGAACGGAAATGAACTGCGCGGCCTTCGAGAGCATATTGGCGGACTACATCGACGGAACATTGTCGAATGCCGAACGTGCGGCCGTCGAGCAGCACGCCGCTGTTTGCTCAGGTTGCGGGGAGTTTCTAGCCGAAGCAATCGCCGGGAGTAATTTTTTGCGGGAAGCGGAGAAAGTGGATGCTCCGGCAGAGCTTATCACGCGAATCGCTTACCTCGCGCCCGCGGAGAGATACAGGGAGCCGTTTGAGAAGCAGGGGCTATTTAGCCGGGCAGTGAGCGCGTGGCTTCGTCCTATTCTGCAACCCAGGCTGGCGATGGGGATGGCTATGACGATCCTCTCTTTTGCAATGCTGGAGCGCTGTACGGGAATTCAGGTTCAGCGAATTCAAGCGTCGGACTTGAGCCCGCTGCGGGTTTGGAGCGGGGTTGAAGGCAAGGCCTTGCGTGTTAAGGACCAGGTTGCGAAATATTACGACAACCTGCGGGTTGTGTACGAGATCGAAACACACATCAGAGATTTGCAAGAACAGCAGGATGCAAACGATCGTGTGCCTTCACGAGCAGCGCCAAAAACGTTGTCTAAGTCGCGGACCGATGGCAGTGGCCGAAGTGAGCGATCCGATCCAAAAAGTGAATCAGGGAGTAAACAATGAACTGCTATTTACATCCGGAGACGCCCGCAGTGGCTTTTTGCCGTACATGTGGCCGCTCCCTTTGCGGGCTGTGCCAACGGCCAGCCGAAGGGACGGTGTTTTGTCAGGACCACGTGCCGGTCAGCGCCTACTCTCAGACAGGGCCTAGTTACTCTCAGGCGAGTCCGGGCGAGCCCAATCCGGCTGCGAATCCTTACTTCCAACAAGGCGCGGCGGCTCCTCTGCCGGGAGTGCGCACGTCTCCGGTGCTGGCGTTCATCCTCGGTTTCATTCCGGGCGTCGGAGCGATCTACAACGGGCAATATTTGAAAGGGTTAGTGCACGCGCTGGTTTTCGGTTTGCTGGTCACCATCCTAGACAGCACCCCAGAGCCCAGTCAGGCTTTACTCGGTATCGTTTTAGCGGCGTTCGTATTCTACATGCCGTTTGAGGCTTATCACACGGCTAAGAAGCGTGAAATGGGGTTGGTGCCGGACGAATGGTCGAGCATCGTCCCGCGAAACCAATACGCCGGCAAGGCTCCGGTGGGGCCCATTGTTCTAATCGCGGTTGGCGTTCTGTATCTGCTGAACACGCTCAATTTGGTCGACTTTCATCAGATCGGGCGATTCTGGCCGGTGATTCTGATCCTGGTGGGAGTTTACATGCTTTATACGCGCGTTACTTCGACCCGCGAAGCGCCGCCTGCGGGAGCGCAGCCCTTTGCCGATGCCAGGCCGAACCCTAACGATTTCGCAGGTAAGCAACATGAATAGCCGAGGAGCGATGTTCGCGCAGGCGGCGAGAGGCCCGGTGCTGCTGATTGTTTTGGGGACGCTCTTTGCGCTGCAGCAAGCGGGGACACTGGCTATCTCTCGAAGCTGGCCTTTGCTGATTATCGTGATTGGCGTAATGAAGCTGATCGAACGGCTGGCGGGAGGTGTACAGCGGGTTTACCCGGCTGCGCCAGCGGGACCACCCTACGCGACATATACCCGACCAGGCGCCCCGCCGGCAGGAGGACCAAGTTTATGAGACCGCGCGGGTCGATTACCGGACCGCTAATCATTATTCTTCTTGGGATTCTTTTCCTGGTACATGCGATTTCACCGGCTTTTCCCTTAATTGATTGGGTCAGCCTGTACTGGCCCTATTTGCTGATCGCTTGGGGCGCCATAGCTTTGCTCGAAGTTACATATCGCACGTTCAGAGGCGGTCCGATTCCAACCAATGGCATTTCGGTCGGGGCATGGTTTGTCATTCTTCTGATATGTCTGGTCGGCTTTGGGGCTTTCGAGCTTCGCGACAGAGACATGTGGTGGCAGAATACCGACTGGAGCCGTGGTTTCGACAATGCCTTCGGCGAACAGCACGAGTTTTCGGTAAGAACTGTGGAGAAGAGTGTTGGGACTGCGCCGCATATCGTGATCGAGAGTTTTCGGGGTGACGCTAAGATTACAGGAATCGACGGAACAGAGCTCACAGTTGGAGGACACAAAACGGTTCGCGCTTCAAAAGATGAGATAGCCGATCGCACGGACGGGCAGACGCCTGTGGAGATCATTACCGACGGGAAGAACGTAGTTATTCGTTGCAATCAGAATCGAGCCGCTTATCGAACGGCCATTACGACTAATCTCGACATCTCCGTGCCGAAAGGAGCAAGCCTGGAGATCAATGGCACGTCCGGCGACCTGGAGGTTTCGTCTCTTCTCGGGGATGTAGCGCTGCGAAGCGGAAATGCGGGTGTACGCTTGCAGGACCTTGGCGGCAATCTGACGGTCGATACGCGCAGGAGCGACCTGGTGCGGTGCAGCAACATCAAAGGCACGGTCGATTTGCGCGGTCACGGATCGGATGTGGAACTGGATCGCATTGGCGGTCAGGTGACGATTGACGGCGACTATACCGGGACTGTCTCGTTGCACGAATTGAGTAAGCCGGCAAGTATTCAGAATAGTCGTACGGATTTGCAAATTGCATCGATTCCGGGCGAGGTACGGCTGGATAGAGGCAGCCTAAACATACAAAATGCGGTAGGGCCCGTGAAGGTAAGCGCGCACTCGACTGACGTCACCGTAGATGGAATCAGCAATGCGGTTGAGATCTCGGTCGACCGAGGCGATGTCGATCTGAAGCCACAACGAGTGCCGCTCGGAAGCATCGCGGTTCACGCGGGGTCGGGGAATATCGAGCTGGCGCTTCCGCTAGCAGCGAAATTTGCGCTAACGGCGACGACAGGTCACGGACAAGTCGAAAACGATTACGGTGATGGTCTAAGGGAACAGACAACGGGACGCGGCGCGCGGTTGGAAGGTTCGGTAGGAGCGGGGCCGAACGTCGATCTCACGACGGGTCGCGGAACCATTACGGTTCGGAAATCCGGGGACACTCCGCAGACCGCGGTTGCTTCGATTGCGAATTAGCCGTAGTGTGAACGCTGCGGGTACTCTAGAAATTTGGACCTAGAGACGCCACTCCAGTTTGTTAAGGGAATCGGACCTGCGCGGGCGGAGATGCTTGCAGCGAAGGGATTGCAGACCGTCGCGGATCTCCTTTTTTACGCGCCTTTTCGTTACGAAGATCGAAGCAACGTAAAAACCGTTGCTCAACTTGCGCCGGGCGAAAAAGCGGCAGTTACGGGGTGGGTGGCTTCGGCCAAACTTTCTGGCTATCATCGCCGCGCTCTGGGCCTGTTTGAGGCCAACTTCGAAGATGCAAGCGGGGCAGTTTTACTGGGGCGCTGGTTTCATGGTGAGCGCTATCGTGACAGCTTAGTTCCGGGAACGCGCGTGGCGCTGTTCGGGAAAGTGGAACTGGACCGGGGCAATGCGCATCGGCTTATGGTTCAGCCCGAGATCGAGATTCTCTCGAGCGAAGAGGACCAGGACGAGACGCTGCATAGCGGCCGCATTGTGGCTGTTTACGAGGCGGCAGGAAAGGTCTCGGCTCGGGTATTTCGGAGCTTGCTGCACCGCATATTGAAGAGCGTCGAATTGCCTGCCGATGCGCTGCCCGCAAGCGTTCGTGAACGCATTCAGCTCCCTGACATAGCGACCGCAATTCGTGAAATCCATAATCCGTCTCCTGACAGCTGTCTTGAACTCCTGAACGCGTTTCGGACTCCTGCGCAGACACGGCTGATCTTCGATGAGTTTTTTTGGCTTGAATGCGGGTTGGCTTTGAAAAAGGCCAAATCGCGGCAGGCGACCGGTATTGCATTTGCGATTGCCGAGCGCTCGCGGGAGCAGATTAAGAAGATGCTGCCGTTCAAACCCACTGGGGCGCAACGGCGTGTGATGCAGGAGATCGCCGATGACATGAAAGCGAGCCGGCCCATGAACCGGTTGCTGCAAGGGGACGTGGGCAGCGGCAAGACAATTGTGGCGGCTCAAGCGGCGGCGATCGCGATTGAGAACGGGTATCAGGTAGCGGTGCTTGCGCCGACAGAGATCCTGGCCAATCAGCACTTCGAGTACTTCACGAAACTGACACAAAAAGCCGGTTACGTGGTTGCATCGCTAACGGGTTCACAGAGTGTTCGCGAAAAGTCGAAGTTGAAGCGTTTGATTTCAGAGGGACTGGTCAATGTCGTGGTCGGCACGCATGCGCTGATTCAGGAAGATGTTTCCTTTGCGAAGCTGGGGTTGGCCATCGTCGATGAACAGCATCGTTTCGGCGTACGGCAACGGCTGGAGCTTTTCAAGAAAGGCATCACTCCCGATGTACTAGTGATGACGGCGACGCCGATTCCGCGCACGCTTGCGCTGACGCTTTATGGGGATCTGGATGTCTCGTGCATCGACGAACTTCCACCGGGCCGTAAGCCGATCGTTACGCGGCATGTTCAGGATTCTCACATCGAGGGAGTTTACAGTTTTATCGCGCAGGAGGTGAACGCCGGCCGACAGGCCTACGTGGTTTATCCGATTGTCGAAGAGACGGAGACTTCGGCAGCCACGAAAGCAGCAGAAAAGATGTACCTGCATCTTTCGAAAACCGTGTTTCCAGAGATGCCCGTTAGTTTACTGCACGGAAAGCTCAGCGCCGAGGAGAAAAACGCAGCGATGCACGGCTTTCAGTCGGGTCGAATAAAGATCCTGGTAGCGACTACGGTCATCGAAGTTGGCGTCGATGTGCCGAACGCTTCCGTGATGGTGATCGAAGATGCCGAGCGATTTGGATTAGCGCAATTGCACCAGCTACGGGGACGAGTAGGCCGGGGAGCGCAGCAGAGTTATTGCATTCTGGTCACGGGCAAGCTGAACGACATTGCGAGAGAGCGCATTCGAACGCTGGTGGAATCGACCGACGGATTTTACATCGCAGAGATGGATATGAAGCTACGGGGTCCCGGTGAGTTTTTCGGCACAAAGCAATCCGGTGTTCCCGGTTTGCGATTGGCGGATCTGATTCGCGACTCGGAGATCCTGGAGTCAGCGCGCGCCGAGGCTCAGAGACTTATAGATAGCAATGCGGGGGACGAGTTGCGCGCAGTGGTTCGCTACATTCAGGAGAACTGGCAGCGGCGTTACGGCTTGGTACTCGTGGGTTGACGGATGCGAATCATAGCGGGCCGGTTTCGCAGCCGCAGGTTGAAGAGTGTTCCCGGGCTGGCGGTGCGGCCTACTCCGGATCGGCTGCGGGAGTCGCTGTTCAGTGTGCTTTCGCCGCGTATAGAAGGTTCGGTTTTCGTGGATGCGTACGCGGGAAGCGGAGCGGTCGGATTAGAGGCGCTCAGCCGAGGGGCGAAGCACGTGTTCCTGATCGAGCGTAGCTCTGAGGCGCTTGTTGTAATTCGGGAGAATGTGGAGGCGCTGGAAGTGGGCGCTCATGTTACGGTGCTTCGGGGAAGGGCTGCGGTTCACTTACGCGAACGGACGGCGGATATTGTTTTTCTCGATCCGCCCTACGAAAAAGCTAACGAGTATCGTGAGTCGCTCGAAGCGCTCTCGGTGACAGCGTGCCCATATGTAGTCGCGCAGCACTCGGCGCGTTTGGCATTAGACGAAGCTTACGGCCGTTTACAGAAGAGTCGGGTTCTCAAGCAGGGCGACAACTCGCTGAGTTTCTATGTTTGTTCCGAAAGCGCGAGCATGACATGAAGGTCCATCACGTTTGTGCCGGTCGGTCCGGTGCGAATCAAGTCGCCGAGAGCATCGAAGAACGGATAGGAATCGTTACGGGCCAAGTGGTCGAACAAATTGAGCTTGCGAGTTTCGGCTCGCCGCATAGTGGCGCCGGTTACGAAAGCGCCGGCGGCATCAGTAGGCCCATCGGTTCCGTCCGTGCCGATGCTTAGCGCGGCTACATTCGGCAGATTTGCGATGCTTTGGGCCACTGCTAGAGCAAACTCCTGGTTGCGGCCGCCCTTCCCTGCCCCGCGAATCGTAACCGTGGTTTCTCCGCCGGACAGGATACAAGCGGGGGGAGGCAACGGATTGCCGGATACGACCACTTCACGCAGGATTTGCGCATGCATCGAGGCGATCTCGCGCGTTTCGCCTTCGATACTGCTCGAGAGAATCAAAGTGCGATAGCCGAGTTGCTTTGCACTTTTAGCTGCTGCTTCCAAAGCGAGGCGATTACTTCCAATTACCACGTTGTGTACGTTTAGGAAGATCGGATCGCCTGGTTTCGGCGTTTCGCTGAGAAGACCTGAGGCTCCTTTTTCGAGGTGTGCGCGTACGGTGGCGGGAACTTTGCCGAGGAGCCCAAAACGGCCGAGCACTGCCAAGGCGTCCTCGAAAGTAGATTCATCGGCGGCGGTCGGACCCGAGCCGATGACGTCGACCGCGTCACCAATTACGTCAGAAAGAAGCAGCCCTATTACAGTGGCCGGAGATGCGAGGCTTGCTAGACGGCCTCCTTTGAGAAGATGACAGGTGCTTGCGGACCGTGTTTAAGTCGTAGATGTCTGCGCCGGCTCGCAGAAGGAGATCGGTTGTCTTTTGCTTTGCCGCCAGCGTAATGGGCGCCGCAGGAGCGACCAAAATAGCAGAGGCTCCGCCGGAGATTGCCACAACCAGCAGATCCCGGGCGTTAAGCTCTCGCAGGAGGGCCTGTACCAACTGCGACGCATTCTCGCCGGCTTGATTAGGAATAGGATGTCCGGCTTCGAAAACGGTACATCGATTAAGGCGCGAGCCTCCGTGACCCTGTTTGGTGACGACCAGTCCCCGGTTGAGAGAATCGCCCAGGATCTCCTCTACGGCGGCGGCCATAGGGACCGCAGCCTTACCAACTGATAGCAGGAAGATACGGTCGAAGCGTTCGAACTCAAGGCGAATGCGACCAACATTTATAAATTTGCGTGAGCGAGAGAAGTGATGGCGGACTGCATTACCGGCGTCGGCGGCATCGAGCGCTGCCCTCATCATTTGCAAGGCGTCGCGGCGAAGCTTCGTTTCTACTGCTTTGGTCGGCTTCAAAAAATCGGAAGGTTCAGGATTCTACGAACGATCTCAGAGATATCAGCCGTGTCGACTTCAAGCCGGAAGTCCGCACGATTGTAGAGGGGACGACGGTCGCCATACAAAGCTGCAAGTCCTTCGCGGTCCTCAGCCAGGGGACGAGTCATGTCATTGCCTAGTCGCTCTAGAACCGTTTGCATGGTACAGTCCAACCAAACGGTGACGCCATTGTTCTGGATCAGCTCCCAATTTCTGGCTTGAACAAACGCTCCGCCGCCCAAGGCAATTACGCAGGGATTGCCGGATTCCACTTTGGTAATGTGCTGCCGGATGGTCGCGGTTTCGAGATCACGAAACTTCGCTTCGCCCTCGTCGCGGAAGATCTGACGGATCGGCTTGGCCTGGCTGGCCTCGATTTCTGCGTCCACGTCGACAAAGCACCAGCCCAATTCGTCAGCTAAAGCGCGCCCAACAGTAGATTTTCCGCTGCACATAAAACCAACTAGGTATAAGCCGGGAGTGCGCTTCAGCTTGAGCGTCATGAGTTTTACTTGGCCTGCACTGTTTCAGCACGGTGAAGCAACGAATAGTATATCGTCCAAAATAGTCACTTTCCGAGTCAAAGGACGGATTACACCCGATAATGGAGACATGGCTTCGCAGCTCCTGCCGCTCTTCCCGCTCTCGTTCGTACTGCTGCCAGCCATGCCGTTACCGTTGCATATCTTTGAAGAACGATATAAAGAGATGATCGGTGAGGTGATTTCGACAGAAGGTGAATTCGGCGTTGTTTTAGCTAAGGAAGACGGGGTTGTTAACATCGGGTGTTCCGCGCGGGTAGAGCGTGTGGTGAACCGGTACCCCGATGGCCGCCTCGACCTTCTTGCAATTGGACAACGCAGGTTTCAAATTACTTCACTCGATCAGGATAAAAGTTATCTCCGTGCTGAGGTCGACTACTTCCACGACGAGGAAGTGACGGATGTTCCTCTAGATCTTCAACAGAAAGTGAAGACGGTCTATCTGCAGTTGCTTCAATTAGAGAGGCCTGAGGTGGTCGAGAAGCCCGGTCTGGACCGCCCGCCCGTGAGCTTTCAGGTTGCGCAGTTTATTTACGATCTAGACAAAAGGCAGACCGTGCTTACGCTGCGGTCCGAAGTGGAAAGACTGCAGTACCTAGTCAAGATTGTTCCTGAATATCTGGTTCGCCAGGAACGCATTTCTCTGGCTAAGCGGGTCGGTCCGCAAAATGGTCACGCGAAAGGATTTTGAGTAGACTGGCCGTGCAGCGTCAATTCCTGATCTTCGATGCAGATGACACGTTATGGGAGAACAACATCTATTTCGAAGCGGCGTTCGATCGATTTTGCGAGTTTCTGGCGCACTCTTCAATGAGTCCCGCCGAGATTCGCGGCATTCTGGACGAGATCGAGATCGCGAATACAAAGATTCACGGGTACGGGTCCCGCAATTTTGCCCGGAACCTGGCGGCCTGCTACAAGCATTTGGCAGAACGAGACATCTCGGAGGCTGACTTGCAGGCGGTGATGGATTTCGCGCATACGATTCTTGAACAACCGATCGAACTGCTCGATGGTGTGGAAGAAACGATTGACGAACTGGCTGGTCGACACGCATTGACTATCTTTACGAAGGGCGATCAGGAAGAGCAACAGATCAAGATAGACCGCTCGGGCCTGGCGCGCTATTTCGATCACGCGGCTATCGTTAAGGAAAAGAACGAGCAAGCCTACCGGAAGCTGGCCGACGAGCGCGGTTTTTGTTCTGAGCAAACCTGGATGGTTGGGAATTCCCCCAAGTCCGACATTTGTCCTGCTTTGAACGCAGGGCTTGAATGCCGTGTTTGTTCCTCACCCACGCACCTGGGGTTTGGAGCTGGGCGAGGTACCTGAAAGTCATCCGCGATTGCGAAAAGTGGAGAGCATTCGGGAACTCACCAAATTGTTTTAGAACGCGCCCAAGGCGCGAGCGCCAGCCCGCTACCGGAACATGGCTGCGGAAGAAGAGGTAATGGAAAGCAAAGTACCGGGGAAGATACCCAGGATTAAAATTCCGATGGCACTGGCCCAGATCGCTACGCGCAGGCTCATCGATGGAGCAGCTAACTTCTCTGTTCGCTCTCCAGGCTCCTGCATGTAAACGGCGACTATGATTTTTAGGTAGTAATAAGCTGCAATGGCGCTGTTGATGAGACCGAGAACGGTTAACCAAACCAGATGTGAATTGAGCGCTGCCTGAAATACGTAAAACTTCCCAAAAAACCCGCCGGTGAGCGGCACGCCGATTAGGGAGAAGACAAAAATTGCGAGAAGCGCGGCCGTGACGGGCTCACGGCGTGCCAAGCCGGCAAGGTCTTCGATTTTCACATAACGTTCATGCCGGGCAGCGATGTGGCTGACCACCGCGAAAGCACCAATGTTCATCAAAGCGTACGACGCCAGATAGAACATCGCAGCCGACACGCCGATTTGGGAACTCGCAGTCAAAGCGACCAGCACGTAACCGGCATGAGCAATTGAGCTATAGCCGAGCAAGCGTTTGACATTCGTTTGAACGAGCGCCGCAAAGTTGCCGACTACCATCGAGGCGAGCGCGCACCCCCATACAAGCCATATCCAGCGACCATTCAGTGGATGGAAGGCGATTGTAAACACGCGGAAGAATATAGCGAATGCGGCGGCTTTTGGGCCGGCAGACATAAACGCGCTTACGGGCGCGGCCGCACCCTGATAGACGTCGGGCGCCCACATTTGAAAAGGCGCGATGGAAACTTTGAAGGCGAACCCGACGAAGATCAGGCCCGCCCCCAAGCCGGCCAATAGAGCGGGAGCGTCTCCAACGTCGAGCGCGCGGCGAATCTGATCCAGGTTTGTAGAGCCTGTGATTCCGTAGATCCAGGCGACTCCATAAAGGAGAAACGCAGTGGCGAAAGATCCAAGCAAGAAGTACTTCAGGGCCGATTCGTTGTTGCGCCGATCGTCTCGCAGGAAGCCGGCCAGGATGTAGGTAGCAATCGAAGAGATTTCAAGGCCGATGAAGACCATGATCAGATTGGTTGCCGTAGCGAGGATGCACTGGCCTACGATCGAGAACAAGACCAGAGCATAGTACTCGCCGGTTTGCGCGTTCTCGCGTTCGAGATAACTGAAAGAGCTAAGGACACAGAGGAAACCGACAACTAGCACTAAACCGCGGAAGAATGTGCCATATCCATCCACCACCATCATGTTTGCGAAAGCGGAGCCTGGATTGTTACCGGCCCAGATATTGGCCAGGAAGGCGATGGCTAAACCAATAAGCGCAAGAGTTCCGAGCGAAGTTCTTTTGGCCGTGACCCGCATCATCGCTTCGAGCACCATGATGAGAATGCCGAAAATGCTCAGGACAATCTCCGGTAGGAAACGTAGATAGTCGAGCCCGCCCGGCATGAAATTAGCGGGCATCTGCGACCTCGGTTTTACCAGTTCGAAGAGCGGCCGGAGCGGCAAACACCCGGTATTGATTATTCATGTTAGTTTGCTCCAGCAGATGAGAAGTGGCGGACGTGATAGATGGCAGGAAAGACTGCGTATAGGTGCCGAGCCAAACCATCATCAGGATCAGCGGAAGCAGTGGGGCCCAGTCGCGAAAACTAAGATCAGGAAATGCAATCGCATTATCGCTTCGCTTCCCTAAGAACGTGCGCTGGTACATCCAGAGCATATAAGCGGCCGAGAGAATTACTCCAATTGCTGCCCAAACCGCCCAACTAAAGTGTGCAAAGGCGGCGCCTTGCAGGACTAAGTACTCGCCGATGAAGTTAGAGAGAGTCGGCAGGCCGATGCTGGCGAGGAGAGCAATCATGAACGCTGTCGAGAGGCCCGGGGCGACGTTGGCCACACCGCCGAAATCGGCGATCTCGAGCGAACCGCGGCGCTGCTCCAGATAGCCGGCCAGCACAAAGAGGGCCCCCGTCGAGACGCCATGAGCGATCATTTGGTACACGGCTCCATCCGCCCCTTGCTGCCGGAAGGAAAAGATTCCCAACACGATGAAACCAAGGTGACTGATCGAGGAGTATGCGATCAGTCGCTTGATGTTGGTCTGCATCAAGGCGAGGAGCGCACCATAGATGATGCCGATGATCGCCAGAACATTGATCCAATCCGCGCAGCCGTGAGCACCGGCCGGAGTAAGAGTCAGGCAATAACGGATCAATCCGTAAGCGCCCATTTTTGACATCACTGCAGCTAACAAGAAAGTTGCGGGGGCAGGAGCTTGCGTGTAAGTATTCGGTAGCCACGTATGGAACGGGAATATGGGAACCTTTACCGCGAATGCGGCGAAGAAGCCTAGAAAGAGAAGAAGTTGCTGAGTGGGAGACAGCGTGACGGTACCGGTGCTCATGGCGTTCATGATCTCGACGTAGTCGAACGTCCCCGTCTGGCTATGGAGATAGAGAATCGCGCCGAGCATCAGCACCGAGCCGAGCATCGTATAAACAAAAAATTTCACGGCGGCGGGACCGCGCAGGCCGCTTCCCCAGGAACCGACCATCAGGTACATCGGAATGAGCGCCACTTCCCAGAACACGTAAAACAAGAAGAGGTCGAGAGAAGTAAAGACGCCGATTAAACCGAATTCAAAGAGCAGAAGCAGAGCAAAAAAGTTCTTCCGGCGGTCCTTGATCATGCTCTCCGATATCCAGACCCCGATGGGAAGCAGCAGCGTGGTCAAGAGGACCAGCCAGATGTTGATTCCATCTACGCCTAAATGGAAATGAATCTGCAAACCGGGAGTATCGGTCCAGAGAAAGTTGGTCACCGAGCCGAACTGCGCGCCATTTGCAACAGCCGGACCAATGAGACCAAGGGAAACAACAAACGTAACCAGCGTTGCGAGAAGCGCGATGTAGAAAGGCGACTTCGAATCGCGGGGCGCGAACAGCACAAAGAAGAAGGCAATTAGAGGGATCAGAAGCGTGATGACCAGCACGTTCATCGGGTGCCTCCGAAGTAGCCGATCACAACAATCACAATCAACGAACCGGCGATCACCCAGGTGGCGTAGTTGCGTATGCTGCCCGATTGGATACGCCGGAACAGCGAGCCCCAACCACGCACAATTCGCGCGAATCCGTTGACCAAGCCGGCGTCGATAATGCCCTCGTCGACTCCGTGCCAAAGGACCACGCTCGAGATGGCCTCGAGCGGCCTCACGATTGCTTTTGAGTAAAGTTCATCGACGTAATACTTATTCGAAACGAGGGTGTAGAGCGGACCGGCCGCATTCTTAAGCGACTCCGCCGTACGAGGTTGAAGTACGTAAAGGTAATACGCGATAAGGATGCCGAGAATTCCGAACGATGCCGAAATGACCATTGCGGTTGTGTTTTCGTGCTCACCTAAGGGCTGGCCGTAAGAGAGCCACCCGGGAATATTGATAAAGCCACCACCGGCGGAGAGCAGCGCCAGAACGATCAGAGGAAAGGTCATGGAAGCCGGGGACTCGTGAGCGTGATGGTGCCCGCGATAGTCGCCGAAGAATGCCAGGAAGTAGGCACGGAAGACGTAAAAAGCGGTGATGCCGGCCGTGATGGCGCCAACCCAGAACATCCAGGGCGCGTGATTGTAGGCTGCCGAGAGAATGGCGTCTTTGCTGAAGAAACCGGCAAGCGGCGGAACCCCAGAGATTGCCAGACTGGCTATGCCGAGCGTAATGAACGTGATGGGCATGGACTTCCGCAATCCACCCATGTGGCGCAAATCCTGCTCGCCGCCTAAACCATGAATGACGCTTCCGGCGCCGAGGAACAGGAGCGCCTTGAAGAATGCGTGAGTCATGACGTGAAAAATGCCGGCCGAATAAGCGCCCACGCCGAGTCCGAGAAACATGTAACCAAGCTGCGAGACGGTCGAGTAAGCGAACACCTTCTTGATGTCGTTCTGAGCGATGCCAATTGTGGCTGCAAACACGGCTGTAAGTAGGCCGATGACCGCAACAACGTTCATCGCAACTGGAGCATGGTTGTACAAGAAAGACATTCGCGCAATCATATACACGCCCGCGGTGACCATGGTTGCTGCGTGGATGAGCGCGGAAACGGGAGTGGGGCCAGCCATAGCATCCGGCAGCCAAACATAGAGAGGGATCTGCGCCGATTTGCCGGTTGCTCCGACGAAAAGAAGCAGCGCGATAGCCGTAATGGCGCCAGATGTCGCTGCCGCGGGCATGTGTGCCAGTGCGGCGGCGATCTTTCCGAAGTCGAGCGTATGGAAGGCGACCACGGTCAGCAGCATCCCCAGCATGAATCCGAAATCGCCGATCCGGTTTACGATGAAGGCCTTATTGGCTGCATCCGTAGCAAACTTCTCGCGAAAGTAAAAGCCGACCAGAAGATAGCTGCACAAACCGACTCCCTCCCAGCCAACAAAAAGCAGGAGCAAGTTCGACGCCAGCACAAGAATGAGCATGAAAAACATGAAGAGATTCAGGTAACTGAAGAACCGCGCATAACCCTCTTCATGGGACATGTAGCCGATCGAATAAACGTGGATCAAGAGTCCGACGCCCGTGACGATGAGGAGCATCACGGCCGTAAGCCGGTCTATTGCCATATCGAAGCCGACCTGCAAAAGGCCGCTCTGTATCCAGGTGAAGTAATGCTCCGAAAAGATTGTATTCAGAGGAGACAGTTTGGCAAGAACGAAAAGAACATAAAGAAAGGAGAGAGCAACCGAGCCGACGGCAATTACGTTTGTGATCGGCTTAGCCAGACGCCGCCCCCAAAGGCCGTTCAACAGAAAACCGAGAAGTGGAAAAAGGGGAATGAGCCAGAGAGTCATGGTGGATTTTTGCGCGATCAGAGCTTCAGAGAATCGACTTCATCGATCTGAAGAGTTCCGCGATTTTTAAAGACGGTAAGAATAATAGCCAGACCGACGGCAGCTTCGGCGGCCGCTACGACCATGACGAAGAAAGAATAGATATGACCATCGATGCGATGCAGTTGATAGGAGAAAGAAACGAAAGTCAGGTTCACGGCATTGAGCATCAGCTCAATTGACATAAACACAGTGATGATGCTCTTGCGGTAAACGAAGCCTGCGCAGCCCAAAACGAAGAGCACCGCGCTTAAGGCCAAGTACCAGGAAAGCGAGACGTGTCCCATATTAATCGATTTCCTTTTGTGCTAGAACGACAGCCCCAAGAATTGCAATCAGGATCAGTACGGAGATCACTTCGAACGGCAGTAAATAGACCGTAAACAGAAGCTGCCCAACATGCTCCGCCGTTCCACCGACCCAGCTGCCAAACTGGACGGTTGACATAGCGGGCAGAGCGGCGCGAATCAGAAAACCCAGAACTCCTAAGAGAGCAAGCAGCAGTGGCAGCCCGGCGAAACGCGCAAACGACGCTTTGCCGCCAGACTTCTCCGTGCCGGCATTAAGCAGCATGATTACGAAGAGGAACAGAACCATAACGGCGCCTCCGTAGACGATTAACTGCGCCATAGCGATGAATTCGGCGCCTAGCAAAAGGTAAAGAACAGCAAGGGAACCCATGACGCCGATGAGGGACAGAGCGCTCGAAATAGGGTGACTCTGCAGCACTAAGTTGAAGGCACAGACAATCGCGACAATCGCGAAGATGATAAAGAGAATTGTGTCCATGAATGTAGCCGGGGTCTAAAACACCGCGACGCAAAAAGCGGTGACGAGCAGATTGATTAGCGCGACTGGAAACAGGAATGTCCAGGCGAAATGCATGAGCTGGTCGTATCGGAATCGAGGTAGTGTTCCGCGAACCCATATATAAAGGAAGAGAATGAAACCAGCTTTGCTGGCGAACCAGAAGATTGGAACGATAAACGTTTGCAGGAAGGGAATGGCGAATATCGCAGCCACGACCAGCGCTGCCAAGCCAAAAAGGGGCAGGCTTATGCGGTCGAACCTGCGCGCCGGGTGCAGACCGTGGTAGAAGAGAATCAGCGCGGCAGCCAGGAAGATCAGGGTCGGCACCCAGTTCGAAAAGGGCGCTGGAAAGAGGGGATGCCAGCCGCCCAGAAAGAGCAGCGTAGCCACACACGAGATCGTAATCATGTTGGCGTACTCCGACATGAAAAAGCAGGCAAACTTCATGCTGCTGTACTCGGTGTGGAAGCCGGCGACTAACTCATTTTCGGCCTCGGGCAAATCGAATGGAATGCGATTCGTCTCGGCGAATCCCGCGATCATAAAAATGATGAAGCCGAAAATCTGCGGAAACGGCATTTGGAAGATGTTCCAACGAGGAATGAAGCCCAGATAATATCCAGCCTGACCGTTGGTGATGGCTCGAAAACTCAGATGATTGGCAAGCAGCAATGGCGACACGATCGCGAGCGTCAGAGGAAGCTCATAGCTGATCATCTGCGCGCAACTGCGTAATCCGCCGATCAGCGAATATTTATTGTTAGAAGACCAGCCGGCCAAAGCGATGCCGTAGACGCTGACAGAACTGATCGCGAGAATGAATAAGATACCCACGTTCACGTCGCTGACCTGCAGGAACGTCGGATGTCCCAGCACAGTGACTTCGGGTCCGAACGGGATGATCGAGATGGAGATCAGAGCCAGAGAGACCGCGATAAACGGCGCCAGCATGTAAAAAAAGCGATTGACGTATGGCGGCAGCAGATCTTCTTTCGTCAGCAATTTGACGACGTCAGCCATCGGCTGCATCAAGCCGTGCGGCCCTACGCGCAGAGGTCCCGTTCGAGCTTGAATATGCGCCAGCACTTTTCGCTCGATCCATTGGAGATAGGCGAGCGTTGTCATGAAGACAGCGAACACGAGCGCAATCTTGATCAGGCTTGCAATGATAAATTCCATTATTCGTGGCTCACGAATTCTATTTGAACGCTGCCCGGCTTAACAATGGGTTCAAGGGAGGGTTCGGTAAAAAGTGCGCCAGGAGCTTCGATCAGAGAGTTCAGCATCTTGGAGAAGCGTCCGAGCGTACCGGAGGTGTAAAGCGTATTCCCGGCCGAGCGAATCAGTTCGGGATGAGCCTGGAATTGGACATGGCCGTTTAAGCGGAGCGGTGCGAGCTGCCCCTCCGGTTTCGACCACGCCGCGAGGTACGTCGTAACCACGTACCGATTGCCGAATTTCTTCAAAGACGCTGTCCGGCTTCAAAGTGCCTAAGTCGGCTCGTAGTTCGCGGGCGAGCAGCGCAATGATCTCAAGATCGCTCTTCACGCCCATAGTTTTAGGTCCGCGAGCCAATCGCTGGACATCGCCACAGACGTTGGTCACTGTTCCGTTCTTCTCGTAGGCGGAAGCAGCCGGGAAAACAACATCCGCCCGCCGCGCCGTCTCGGTCAGGAACAGATCCTGCACGACGACAAAGGCGCTGGTCGATGCGAGGGTTTGGCGCGAAAGCGGATTTGCGCCGACTACCCATAACGCTTCGAGATTTGGATCGGATAAGATCTGGTCGTAATTCAACCCAGGTTGAAGGCCCGCATTGCTGACGGGCTGATAACCGGGCAGCAAGTCCGGGAGCAGACCCATATCGGACGCGCCGCGGGAATTCGAGTAATCAAGCAAGCAAACATAACGCACGGGGATACCCAGCGAGTCACCGAACGCAACGAGCCGTCGAACCGCTTCGCCCTTGATTGCAGCGCCGAAAAGAATGACAAGGTCAGCCTCTTTCGCCAGCTGTTCGCGCCAGCTTTCGAGCAACTCGAACTCCTTGCCAATCTCGGCGCGGGCGGTGGTTCCATAGTTATCTTCGCGCACCGGACCGGGGCTGACAGCGTAAATATGAGCCTTGCGCAAGCGCCAATTTGCGCGTAGCTGGAACGCGATCAATGGCTGTTCCTGCGCAAGATCGCTGTCGATTACCAGGGCGGCTTTGGCGCGCGATAAATCAGCTGTCGACGCGAGCGCGTCCGTTCGCCCGCCGAGGGCGTCCATGAGAGTGGCGACATCGCCCGTGCGGTGATGGTCGATGTTAGAGGTTCGCAGCACGGAACGCGCGAACTTTTGCAGCGCGTAGTTCTCCTCGTTCGATGTGTGATTCGAACCGATAATGCCAAAGCTGGAATTTCTCGCCTTCAGCTCGGCGAATTTCTTCGCAACGGTAGCCAGAGCAATAGCCCAGGAAACAGGTTTGAGCTCGCCGTTGGTTCTAACGAGCGGCGCCGTTAAACGTTCAGGGTGTTCATTGAAGTCGAAGGCATAGCGCCCTTTCACACAAAGGAACTCGCCGTTAACGCCGGAACGATCTCTATTGTTGGCGCGAATGATTTCACCATTACGAACACCGAGCGTGGTCTTGCAACCGTTCGAACAATGGGTGCAAACGGTACCAACGTGCTCCATTTCCCAGGGCCGAGTTTTGTACCGATAGGTGCCGGAGGTCAGCGCTCCTACCGGGCAAATGTCGATACACTCGCCGCATTCGTCACACTCCAGATGATCGCCCCGGTTTGGGATAATCTCTGCGGCGGCACCGCGGTTGCCGATTCCGAGCGCACCTACACCCAAGCCTTCTCCGCAAATACGGACACATCTATAGCAGAGGATGCAGCGAGGCGCATCATAGAACACCACCGGGGACCATTGCTTCTCATCTACATGCAGCTTGGTTTCGCGAAACCGGCTCTCACCGGCGCCGTAACGAAACACCATATCCTGCAGCTCACACTCGCCCCCTTTGTCGCACACCGGGCAGTCGAGCGGATGGTTCGTGAGTAAGAACTCGAGCGTTCCTTTGCGCGCCTGCCGGACTTGTGGCGAGTCTGTATGCACCACCATTCCTTCGGCTACCGGCAGCGTACACGCGACCTGCAGTTTCGGGGTCTTTTCCACTTCCACCAGACACATCCGGCATGCTGCCTGAAGCGAGAGGTCCTCGTAATAACAGAATGCAGGAATGGAGATCCCCGCTTCCTTCGCTGCGTTGATGAGCAGCGTTCCCGGAGCCGCCTGCAGTTGGCGGCCATCGATCGTAAATTTGACTCCGTCAGCCATAAAATCGGGTCTCTTTCAGCAACACTAGACAACAACTAATTCGGGCACAGTCACCGGTTGAGACTTCTTTAGATAATCCTCGAATTCGCCGCGGAACTTGGTAATGAATCCTGTGGTAGGCATGGCAGCGGCATCGCCTAACGCGCAGAACGTGCGTCCGAGCATATTGTCCGCCAATTGACCGATCAGATCGACATCGGACGGAACGCCACCGCCCTCATGAAAGCGCGTCAAGATTTTCTTGAGCCAGGTTGTACCTTCGCGGCAGGGAATGCACCATCCGCAGCTCTCATGCGCGTAGAATTTGATGGTTCGCAGAGCCACTGCAACGATGTCCGTGTCTTCATCCAGGATGACTAGACCGCCTGAACCTGCCATCGACTTTGCCTTGGCGATGGAATCGAAGTCAAGGAGAAGGTCCGTACACTCGTCGGCCCTTAGAACCGGTGAAGAGGAGCCGCCCGGAATGACGGCCTTCAACTTTTTGCCGTTCCTCATACCACCACAAACCTCATCGATCAAGCGCATCATGGGGAAGCCCATTGGCAGCTCATATACACCCGGCTTGTTCACGTGACCGGATACGCAAGTGAGGCGCGTACCGCCATTTTTCGGGGTACCCAATCCTGCAAACCAGGCTCCGCCATTGCGAAAGATTACCGGAATGTCGCAAAATGTCTCGCAGTTATTGAGGATGGTTGGAGACTGGAACGCACCGACTACTGCCGGGAAAGGGGGCTTCAGGCGCGGAATCCCACGTTTGCCTTCCAATGACTCGAGCAGCGCAGATTCCTCTCCACACTCATAAGCGCCGGCGCCGGTATGCGTATAGAGATCGAAGTCCCAACCTGTTCCGAGAATATTCTTCCCGAGATATCCGCGCTCATATGCTTCAGCGATGGCCCGATCGACAATTTCGATCAGATAACGGTATTCGCCACGAATGAAAATGTAGCCCTTATTCGATTTGATGGTCCAGGCTGCAATCATCATGCCTTCGATCAGCTGGTGTGGATCGTTCTCCATCAGCAGGCGATCTTTGCAAGTCGCAGGCTCGCTTTCGTCGGAGTTGCATATCACATAGGTCGGCTTGCCGGTGGTCCGAGGGACGAAGCTCCACTTCATGCCGGTCGGGAAACCTGCTCCGCCGCGGCCGCGCAACGAAGATAACTTAAGTTCCTCGATGATGGCTTCCGGCGTCATTCCGATGCACTTCTGGATGGCGACATATCCATCGTTCGCCAGATAGGTGTCGATAGACGTTGAGTTCGGCAGATCGAAGCGTTGCGAGATGATCCTGACTTCGAGAGGACTCGGTTCGTTGTAACGCATCTTAATTCTTCAGTCTAAGAGGCTTTCTGCTTGTAGCTGCCGTCACGGAGGGCTTCCATCAACCGGTCAAAGCGCTCCGGAGTAACAAAGTGATGGAAATCGTAATTGATCTGGATGGCCGGAGCCCAGGAGCAGGCGCCCATACACTCGACCTCTTCTAACGAAATCAAACCGTCGGGAGAGACCTGCTTATTGTGGAGCCTCAGCGTTATTTCCGCATGCTGCATCAGTTCCTCAGCGCCCACAGCCTGACATGCAATGTTAGTGCAAACTTGAACATGGTATTTGCCGAGCGGCTTGCGATGGAGCATCGAGTAGTAGCCGATCACTTCGTCGACCTGCAAAGGTGTCACGCCACACCGGCGAGCAACTTCTTCCACTAGCTCCTGGGTGACGCTTCCCACTTCGTCTTGTCCGTAAAGCAGCATCGGCACCACTGCCGAACGTTGCCGTCCCGGAGGGTAGCTGGTCAGCAATTTTGCGAACCTCGCTTCGAGCTCAGGAGAAAAAGTCATACCCTACCGATCGACATCTCCGAGCACGAAATCCATGCTTCCCATGGCGGCAATGGAATCCGAGATGACCTCGCCTTCGAGCATCGCCCCAAGCCCTTGCAAGTTCCCGAAACTCGGCGTGCGCATGAACACTCGATGCGGGTTTGCCGTGCCATCGCTCACTACGTAATAGCCGAGTTCACCGCGCGGCGATTCTACTACCTGATAAACGGATCCTTCGGGCACGCGAAATCCTTCCGTCACAATTTTGAAGTGATAGATGAGCGACTCCATTTGCGTCTTCATCTTTTCCCGATCCGGCAGTACAACGTGCGGCGCGTCGGCCTGCCAGGGCCCAGTGGGCATTCCCGCAAGCGCTTGTCTTACGATCGAGACACTCTGCCTCATCTCCTCGACGCGAACTTCAAATCGCGCGTAAACGTCGTTTGCCGTACGGGTCGGAACTTCAAATTGGAATTTGTCGTAGCTGGAATACGGGCAATCCTTGCGAATGTCCCGCTTTACTCCGGCCGCGCGTAACAGAGGCCCGGTCACACCGATATCGAGCATGATATCGAGCGGCAGGCCGCCCACAGCTTTCGTTCGCTGCAACCAGATGGGATTCGCGGCAAGCAGATTGTAGTACTCTTCGATGCCTCGCGCCAAACGTTCAACAACCGCGGAGACAGCTTTATGCCAGCCGCGCGGAGGCTCGAGCGCCAGCCCGCCGATGCGGATGTAACTGGTCATCATGCGCTGACCCGAAAACATTTCGAAGACCTTCATGATCTCTTCGCGCTCACGGAAGCAGTAAAAATAGACGCTCATAGCGCCAATGTCGAGAGCATGCGTCCCGAGCCACACCAAATGGCTAGACAACCGCTGCAATTCGTTCAGCATTACACGCATCCACTGCGCGAAAGGCGGAATCTCCAGTCCGAGCAACCGCTCGACTGCGAACGAATAACAAAGATTGTTGATCAGGTTGGAAAGGTAGTCGACCCGGTCCGAAAGCGGAATACCCTGCTGATACTTCTTGACCTCGAACTCTTTTTCAATTCCCGTGTGCAGGTAACCGATCTCTGGTCTGGCACTTAGAATGGTCTCTCCGTCGAGTTCAAGCACCACACGCAACACCCCGTGCGTGGAAGGATGCTGCGGTCCCATGTTCAGAGTCATGCGCCGGGCCATACTCGGCGCGGGCATGCCGACGTACTCTGTTCTGGACGGATCCTCTATCGCTAGCTCGTGCTCCGGATCGAGAGATGCTACCCGAGCCTCTTCTTCCCTCATGAGTTATTCCTTGTTACTACGTTTCGCCGATAACTTCGACTGCGATAACTACTCATCCTGACCGTAAGAGTACTTATGTCCATGGACTGGATAGTCTTTCCGCAAAGGATGGCCTTCCCAGTCGGCCGGCATCATAATTCGCTCTAGGTTGGGGTGATTAGCGAACACGATTCCAAACAGATCGAAGACTTCGCGCTCGTACCAATTTGCGCCGCGCCATACCGGCGAAACGGACTGCGCTGTCTGGCCCTCGGCAATCCGTGTGACGAGCCTTAACCGCGTATTATTACTGTACGAATGAAGCAAGTAGACGATTTCGAAGCGCTGGGCACGCGGCCACCAGTCCACGGCTGTGATGCCGGCTACCTGTTCGAAATTTCCATTCTCCTTCAAATAACTGCAGAGCGCGACAATCTGGGCCGGATCGACATAAAAAACCGGGCCGTCCGGCTCGATCTTGGCATCCACAATGGCACCCGGCAACTTGCCGTTAATCTCGAGTGCCGTGGAGTTGTCGGCTACGACTTCAGGCAGCACGCTTCGTGTCTCCTTCCGTATGCTCCAAACGCTGCTCATCCACCGACCAGTTCAGGACACCTTTCTTCCAGATATAGAAAAAGCCGCACAGAACCAACACGATGAAGAGCAACATCTCAAAAAACGCAAACAATTTGAACTGCCGATACACGACGGCCCACGGATACAAGAAAATCGCTTCTATATCGAATAGGATGAAAACCATCGCCACCAGGTAGAATTTCACGGAAAACCGTTCCCGAGCGTTGCCTACGGGCTTCATGCCCGACTCGTACGGCGAAGACTTGATTGAATCTTTAACCCGTTGACCCAACAGGGACGACAAGCCGATCATCGCACCCGCAACCGCCCATAGCGATCAGGATTTGTATCAGGACAGGAAACCAGCTTTGCGCATAAGTGGTAGGCATGGTGGGTAAGTATCAGAGTAACAGTCGGGAACCCCTATAATTACACCAGGGGAAGCTGGACTTTCGCCGCTCTCTTTCCGCAGATATGACGCAAACGACTACAATCAATGTCCTAATAAACGGTGAGTCCCGTGAGGTACCTGGGAACCAGTGTGTTTCCAAGCTTCTCGATCTGCTCGAAGTCACGTCTGACCGGGTAGCTGTCGAACTGAACAAGTCGCTGGTTCGCAAACGTGAATGGGCTAACACCCCGGTGAACGAAGGCGCTCAGATAGAGATCGTCGAGTTTGTGGGAGGCGGCTAAAAACAAGCTCCAAAAAGTCGAGTCCTTGACACCGCCCGAAACTCTAGTACAATCTTGGGAGCCGTAACATCTTGAAACGTTGACTGGGCGTGATGTTCAAAACACGAAAAGTGCGTTCTGATTTAACCCCTGCGGGGCGGACCTACACAAGTACGGATGTTGCAAGGATTGCTCAGGTCAGCCTGCGGCAACTGCAGTGGTGGGACGAACGAAAGGTTGTGTCACCTCGCCATGAAGGTCATAAGCGCATTTATCTTGCGGAAGAAGTAATCGAGATTACGGTCATCGCGGAACTGCGGCGGAAAGGTTTCTCACTCCAGAAGATTCGCCGAGTGCTCCGGTTTCTCCAACGGGAAATGGGGCGGCGCCTCTCCGATGTCATGGCGAGCGACTCCCGGCTTCATCTCTTAACGGACGGGAAATCTATTTTCCTCGAAGATCAGCAGGACCGCATTATCGATTTACTGAAGAACGCCAGACAGCCTATGTTCCTGGTCTGCGTGAGCGATCAGGCGAAACGGCTCGATGAAATACCTAAGAAGGCGTCGCGCAATGAAGCAGCTCCGCTGCGGCGTGCTCGGGCCGCAAGTTAAATACCTCGCTAGAGGATCTTCGAACTATCTCGTAAGGGGATCTTCGATCCAGGGCGGCGTTGCTTCGATCAAACGGCCCAAAGCAGGGTCCAGCCGTTCGAGTGCCTCCTTCATCTCCCACGCAATCTTTCTGTAAGAGAAGTGGCCTTTCACTCCGCTGCGGAGACGCGAGATGTATTCGAGTTCCGCGAAATCCATTTTGAAGAGAAACCGCGAGCGCGAAGCAAACGGCAGCAGATACTCCGCTGCGGGCCTGGGTAGTTGAGCGATAGCTGAATTTGCTTGCTCGATCGCACCGGCAAACTCGGAGCTTAGACCGCAGTTTGCAATTAAGTTTGGCGTATCGTAGCCGAGCGCATTCGTATAGCCTTGACGAAACTGCTGACACCGGCGATGGCGGTGGAAGTCACGGTAAGCACCGATATCCATGACGATGTCCAAGACGTAGGGCGCACTCCGGAACTGTCGGGGCAATTCTTCTCGCTTGCTCCGCTCGCCCAAAGCGATGCCAAGCAGGCCACTGCGGCGTTCGGCAGACCAACCGCAGGCCATCTCGTACAAATGGCGGAAAGGTCGGTCGGTGACGGGATAGAGGAGCGTGGCGCAAATATCAGCGAGATGATCCGTAGGTTGAAGCAGATCGACAGCCTGTGCAGCTTTGGCGATTTCAAATTTCGGCAGATGGTCCGTAGCCCATTCCGCTATATTTGCGCGAACGAGAGCTGTGGATCTATCGGCGTGAGCGTGTCGAGCGAGTGTCGGCGCTATAGGCTCATCGGTCTCACCGTTTTCCCAAATGCAAGCAGCTCCCGACGCGCAGGCTCGCGCAAGCTCTTCACCGATCTCGCGTAGCTCCTGGTACTCGGAGGATTTGAGTCTGCGCATCTGTTTTTCGAGCGTCCGAATACTGGTTACTTGCCCCACGCCTGTAGGAACCCCGAATGGCAGGAGATACCGGGCAACATCGAAAGCCCGCGCAGCGAGATTACGTCGATAAGCATCCGGCTTCATCTCCTCAGGCCTTGGAAGCGAATTGGAGAGGTGGTCCAAAACGCGCTGTTGCACCGTTTTGTACGTCTGTAGAAGCTTGGCGGCTGAGGCTTGGTAAATCGTTTTCTCATCCGCCGTAAGCTCAGGAGGAACAATGACGCCGGCCTTCGAAAAGTCCTGATAACGCGAACTGCGGGCTTGGCCGTCCCACAACTGTTCATCCTGAATCTCGGTCGCGGCGAGTTCGGAGATGCCTTCGAAACACACTGTCACGTGACCCAGGTCGGCAATCGATGAGTGACCGTACTGAAAGTAGAAGCTTTCCAGAAACTTGGCAGAGTCGTGCGAGCGCACCCACTCGATCGAGTCACGAATAGAATCGGGAGAGCGGCTATAGCGCGCCAGAGCGTACGCTATTTTCTCGGGCGGCATGGGCGCTACGGTGAAGACTCGCGGCGACGGAGAATCCGGCAGCGCTTCTGGTCTGGTCATGGGATCATACGGATTCTCTCATGCAAATCCGAATCAAAAAACTGCATCCGAATGCGCACCTGCCGGAGTATGCACACGGGCCACTAGAGGATGCCGGAATGGATGTTCGGTGCGTAGCCGGAGCGGTGCTTGAGCCGAACGTTCCCCAATGCTTACCGACCGGGCTAGCGCTTGAAATTCCGAGTGGTTATGAGGTACAAGTACGCCCACGGAGCGGCTTGGCTTTGAAGCATGCGATTACACTGCCCAATGCGCCGGCTACCATCGATCCCGGATACCGCGGTGAGTTGAAGGTAATTCTTTTAAACCTGGGCAAATCTGTTTACGAGATACAAGCGGGAGACCGTATCGCCCAGTTGATTGTCGCGAAGTACGAGGCCGTCGAGTGGGAAGAGTGTGAATTGGCGCAATCGGTGCGCGGCGAGGGCGGCTTCGGCTCTTCGGGACGCTGAGCCGCTAACGATTGTCTTTCACTTCCGCCGTGAGACGACTAGCCAAAGGTTGTGTCTGCCCGGCGTATTTATTGCCGGCCTTCTTGTAATACGGAACCGAAACGGGGGATGAAAGCTGTTCGAAGGTAAAAGAACAGATGCGCATGCCAGGATAGAGTGCGACGGGCATTATACCGAGATTACTGAGTTCAAGGGTGGCTTTGCCGCGCCAGCCCGGATCGAAGAGGCCGGCGGTTCCATGCACGATGATTCCAATCCGGCCCAAACTGGATCGGCCTTCAAGTCGGCCCAACACGTCGTCGTCCAGTTCGAGAGTTTCTTCGGTAATGGCCAGGGCGAACTCCCGCGGCTGGAGAATGAAAGGCTCGCCCGCCTTCACGTGAATGGCTCGCATGATGTCCTGGATCGCACTTTTCTCACGCACATCGATGAAGGCATGGCGGCTGTGTTCGAAAACGCTGAATTCTGTTCCGAGACGGAAATCCACTGAGCAACTGCCAAGCTGCTCGGGAGGGAGATCGGGCGAAATGCGGATCTTTCCGGACTCTATGTAACGACGAATATCGACATCGGAGAGGACCATACGGCAGGCGAACAGCCATGCTAGCATGCGTCTGCAGGATGTTATATTGAGGTTCAGCAACGCTGCGCGGGTTGAGCCTCACGGCGGCGAACTCGTTCCAGATAGTGGGCGGCTAGCTCAGTTGGGAGAGCACCACGTTCGCAACGTGGGGGTCGTGGGTTCGAACCCCATGCCGTCCACCACTTAAAGTACAGATTCTAGATAATCTATCTAAAGTACGTACACTAATAAGTTCGTATCGAGCAGTCTGCTTCCAAATACAACGTCATTGACCGTCAGCAACGTATGCTGGCCGTGCAGAATATCCGCCAACTCTCCGAAGTCGGGTGACGGGACCGCTCTCTGTCCCCAGCCCGTTTGAACTGACAACAGCAAAGTGCCAAAGAGCAGCCCGAACAGTCCCGCCGACAGTAATGGTCTCGTAACGAATGATTTTTCCTCATCTGTGCCCTCCTCTGAAGATCACTAAGACGTCCGGCAAACAGCCACACTTTTCAAGCGAGAGCATGCGATTAGAAACTGCAGGCCCCGCGGAAAAATTACGGCTTCAGTGAGGACCGTGATCGATCAGCGCTCGTAACTCCAAACATTGCTCGTCAAGTCGTCGCGAATCGCGGCAACATACTTGCCGTCATTCGAGAAAACCCCAAAGTTATGGGTGCTGTCATTCTCAAGCAGGTGCGCGTGTAGATGACCGTCTATGAAATAGAGAGCCGAGAGGCGAGATGGATCGAGGTAGAGCGGCGGCAGGTCCAATGCAGTAACTGACGGCTTAACGAAGTTGCTCCAGGCAAGCCATTCTTTGCTGGCTGGGCCCGGATTCATGCCCGAGATAGCGTCTATCCCGGTGACTCGCCGGGCGGCTTGCCATCGTCTGGAGGGATCCGGATCCAGCTGCAGCTCGATAAAGCCACCCGCATGCGCCGGATCCGGAATGGCAGCCATCCTGCCATCGGCAGAAAGCGCCCAGCGTCCCAGACCTGACAGAACAAAGCCGGTCCGCCCCAGCTCTCGCCCTTTTCCCTTTTCAGGATCGAGTTCATAATAGATTTGCTGGCCATTGTGCGTTGTGCGCAACACGCAGGCTCGACCATGACCAGGCACCGCGCATCTAAACTCATCTAACGGTTCGCCTAGCGGCAACTGCACGATCGCTCCGCCGCCGGCTGGAACGCGCATTAGCCGCAAATCCGTGAACCCCGCGTCTTGGGTGTTTGTGGCTGACATGAATAGGATCCACTTACCGTTCGGCGTGAGTTGCGGGTAATAATTTTGTCGCGACGACGAGGCTAACAGCTCGGGCTCGCGCCTAGTTCGGTTCTGTTGGAAGATCTCGAAGCGGCCGTTTCGGTCGGATTCAAAGATTACCGATTGATTGTCGGCGCTCCAGGTATGCGGATAGTTATAGCTCTCTTCAAACGTCAGCCGGCGCGGCAAGCTAAACGAGGGCTTGGGTTTGCTTTGCCATTTGGCCGTGTAGGTATAGGCGGTGCTCTCTGTGCGAAGCAGGAGCAGCTTTCGGCCGTCGGGGGCACCGGTCAAATTAGAAAGGCCCAGCCTCGAGAAGTGGGTAACCTGTTTCGGGGCAGAAGCCAACTGTCCGGTTTTCGAGTTCACGGGTAAAGACCAAACGTTGAAGGCCTCGCTTTTGCGTGCAAAATCCTGCCTGAGAAAGAGGAACCCGCCTTCCGAGGTAAAGTACCCGGAGGTGAAGTATAACGGGCCAATCGCGGCCCGCGGGTGATCGGCATCGGAACCTACCATGACGAGGTCACTCGCCTCACAGAGGTCGGGGTTGACAGTTACATCGGGTTGGTTCGGGCCGCCTCGACAGTGCGAAACCCGATGTAACCAGAGTTCATTATTGTCTGCCCCCCAGAAGAGGCCAGCTACATAAATGCCGCGAGGCGCCTGCATGAGCAAGTGTGCTGGTCCGTCAGGACTTGCTCCCACCCAGACCTGGCGAGCCCCGTTAAGCCACGCAATCTTCCGTGCGTCGTGCGATATGGCGGCTAACTGGACGTCATAGGAGAGCCGCTGCGGCGAGTGCGACGCAAGTGGGATCCGCCACGCTTCAAACCTTCCGTCCTTTAAGCCAACCGCAAGTAGATTCTGCTTGTTAAGGAATAACAGTTGGTAGCAGGTCAGGCGTTCAGGCCCAGTCAACTCACGAACTGCATGCGTGACACTATCGCGGGCGAAGAATCCGCCATCGATCGTTGCATAGGCGAGCTGCGAGCCATTTGGAGAAAGAGCCGCCGCCGTGACGTCATGGCCGCTGGTGTATCGCGTAATCTGTTCAAAGCGCGGGGACGGGTGCTCTTTGCCGCTACGGAGGCGATACGCCCCGATCAGTATGGCCAGCACTAGACACATCGATAAAACGAAGAAAAGTTGTTTGTGCGAAGGAGCTTCGAGTTTTGCGAGAATCCGCTCCAGCTCTCGTGCCGTGGGACGCGCTGACGGATCTGTGCTGCGCATACGACTGAGGACTGGATGTCTCCAGGAGCCGGCTTCCTCAAGGAGCAGCGCTAGCGAATAGATGTCGCTTGCAGCCGTAACGGGTTGAGCCGCTTTTTGCTCTGGCGACATGTAGCGAACTGTGCCTACGGGCAAATGACTATTCCGGTGCACCGCGGCCTGGTCGCGAATGTTTTCGGCAAGGCTGAAATCGAGAATCTTGACGAAGTCATCCGGCTCGCGGACCATTACGTTCTCGGGCTTAATGTCACGGTGGACAATACCTTTCTGGTGAGCGGCAGCCAGAGCGCTCGCCAATTGCCGTGCAATGTGAATCGAGCGCCGGGTGGAGAATCGCCCGGCCTTCAGAAGCTTGCGCAGCGACTGTCCTTCGACCAACTCCATCGCGATCGCAAGACCCCAGGGAGTCTGGATCAACTCGTGAACGGCGACGATGTTCGGGTGGTTGAGACGCGACGCCAAACGTGCTTCCGAAATGATTTGCGATGCGGCGGTATTGCCGGAACCCGCAACAGCCGGCAGGAATTTTAAGGCGACCACGCGCCGCAGTTCCCGATCCTCCGCTGAATACACCTCGCCCATCCCACCCTGGCCGATCCTCTCAAGCAAGGTGTAGCGTCCGACAATGTCGCCTACCTGGCGGTCCGGCATAGCCGGAAAAAGCGGTTCGCCTTCAAGCTCTTCAAGGATTGCAACGACCCGACCTTCGACTTCGGGATCGACCGTGGCTCCTAGCACGTATTCGCGTTGCGTCCGGGAATCCAAATCCCCGGCGATCTCGCACAGAATCCAAGCGGCGCGCCACTGCTCGTCAGTCAAAATCTATCCCTCGAACTGGCATTAGTGGAAGACCGAGAGCTTGGCCAAAGCGGAGGCTTGCATTGCCTCAAGACTTGTAAGCGAGTGCAGAACTGCCTGAAGTGCCACGGACCGGCGATTTTCACTCCACTTGCAATCGTTTCCCGTAACCATTGTTTACAAAACGCCCAATTCCGCGCTACCGTTCGCGGCGCAATTTCTAATCGTTCGGCGATCGCCTCCACCGACTCGCCCTCAAATACCTTCATTTCCACAATGCTGCGAAGCCGCGGGTTGATCTCCGCCAGCTTTTCCAAGATATTGTCGATTTCCTGTAATGTCGCACCCCCGCCATCTTCTGTCAGTTCGAATTGCGCGATGTCGATCTTAGCAACCCGCTGCGACAACAAACGAGAGTGATCGATGAGCAGATGACGCATGACATGCGCCGCCAAGTGTAAGAATTGGTCCCGCTCCGAGCAAGTTTCGGTTTTTGGGGCCGGGACCGATTTGACCTTTACCAGCTGAAGGTACAGTTCGTTTACCAGGAGAGAGGGTTGCCAGGAGTGTTGGCTGCCCTCGGCGTTCATCTTAATCGCCGCCAAACGCCGCAGTTCCGGATAGAGAAGGGAAAAGAGTTGGTCCGCCGCTTCGCGATCTCCCGAGCGGAAGCGGCCCATTAGGCTAACGATCGTTGTGGAGGTTTGCTGGGAAGGCACCCGTAGACCAGTATCTTATCGGTGATCCCGGCGACAAAGGTTCCGTTCGGCGAAGTTTCGGGGCATCTGAAGTTCGCGCCACGAGATATTTTCGTTCAGCGTGGCAGTCCCTGCGGCCGTCGTCTCGCTTTAGAGGTGAAGCTTCGCGAAAGCAAAAAACAGGAGGTTCGATATGCCAGATTCCAGGGCGGTCTCCCGCCGCAGTTTCAGCCGCGCTTTGTTCGCCTCGCCGGCAGTGCCCGCAATTGTCTCCGCCATGAGGTATGCGCCCGCTCAGGACAATGCACAACTAGCCGGCGACGCCGAAGAATTGTTCGCGGAGTTAGATCAAAAGATACGCCTTGGGATGAAGGAGTTCGCTATCCCGGGCGCAGCGGTAGGAGTGATCTACAAGGGCAAGGAGTTTGTGAAGGGCTACGGATTTACCGACGTTCGTCATCAGGATCGCGCACACGAGGTTGATCCGGATACTGCATTTGTGACTGCGTCCATCTCCAAACCGTTTACCGGGACGGCGGCGATGCGCCTCGTGGAACTAGGCAAATTGGATCTGGACGCGCCGGTGACGACGTACATCGAAGATTTCCAAGCGCCTGTGGGAGCCGAGCGCGTCACGGTGCGGCAACTACTGAACCATTCGGCGGGCTGGAACGGGGATGACCAGTTTGACACCGGTGAGGGTGACGATGCCTTGGCCAAATACGTCGAGGCCATTCATCGTCTTTTATCCCAACAAACACCCGTAGGCCTGACGTTCGCGTATAACAACGCCGCGATCGGTGTGGCCGGGCGAGTGATCGAAAAAATTACCGGCGAAACGTTCGAATCCAGTGTGCAAAGTTTGGTTTTGGATCCGCTCGGGATGACTCGAAGTTCATACTTCCTAGGACAACTTGGGAAAGGAAACGTGGCGATGCCGCACGCTGTGGAAAATGGCGTAGCGGTTGCGATGCCGGATTGGATCTTTATACCGCGTGATCAAAATCCGTTCGGCGGACTCATTTCGAGCGCGGCCGACCTGCTTTCGTTCGCCCGCTTTCACCTTGGCAATGGCAGGGCGGCGAACGGGAAACGTGTGATGAGTGAGGTGGCGCTGCGATCCATGTGGTCACAACCGGGACCGGGCGGCACGCTTATCCTTGACCTGAAAGGAATGGGCGTAGCGTGGTCTATACGTCCCACGGTCGAAGGCATATCTGTGGTGGAACATGCCGGTGACTGGTCTGGTTACCATCCGTTTTTGATGACGGTCCCGGAGAAGCAGTTTGCGATGGTGCTGCTAAACAACTCGGACGGCGGTCCCCAACTGCGCAGTGAAATATTTCTTCGTGATTGGGCGCTCGAGCGTTTTGCCGGCGTGCACAACCTGCCCGCGTCCCCGCAATCCCTCAGCGCAGCCGAACTAGCCCAGTATGAGGGAGAGTATCTCAGGCAATACATTAATCGCGCAGGCAACAAACAGGATCTTGTAGCTAAACTCAGGGCGGCAGATGGCGGACTGAAGTTGACGATCGTGGGCGCGCCCGAGGGGGAATCCACTACCATGCTTCGGTTCTGCCGTTACGACCACCTTGTCGATCCCCTCGGACAACATTCGGATTTCTTGCGCGAGGCCAATGGGCGCATAAAGTGGTTCCGGCAGGGCCGACTTTACGAACGCCAGGCGTAGCCGGGGTGGTCGATAGCGTGGGACCTCGAGATCGCCCGGGGTTCGCAGGATTTCCATTCAACTTGAAAACGCCCCGTCAATCGTCATCTGCTCGTAGTAGGGTTTCAACTCTTCTTAACTGATTAGCCAATCATTGGGAACGCCCATCGAGTGTGCGCGCTCGGAAGCCAGGTGGATGAAAGCGTGGGAAATGAACGGCCCAGCTGCCGCCATCGTTGAACATTAAGACGACGGGCGCTGTTCGCCGAACAGCAGTACTACTTCCGGACGCATGCCTGATCGCCTTGGAACGCGCTTACCGGAAAATTGCAAACAATTAACATTTGAGCGCCCTTACCATCCAGCACAATTTTCGGTAAGCTAACTATTCGATCCTGCAATCGATAAGGAGCAGTTCAGGGTGGCGGCAAAACTAGTCTGACTTCATGCGATAAGAATGGCTAAGTATATAAGGAACCTTTTGGTTTGGATTGCCGCGGCTCCGCTACTGTCCTCCGCGGCAGTGCCGCCTAAGCTGGAAGTCCGTCTTCAGAATCATCTAACCAGTTACTCTTCCCCTCCTGGCTCGCACTTTCGTTGTGTCGTGATTCGTCCCTATGAAGTGAACGGGCGTGTATTGATTCCCAAAGGAAGTATCGTCTTCGGCACGGTTTCAAAAGAGCAGCACGTAGGCATCGGATTGATCCATGAAAGAGCCGCCTTGGAACTCAGATTCGAGGAATACGAGACACCGGATGGGCGGCGCCTCCCCCTCTCGGCGACGCTGGCATCCATCGACAACGCCCGCGAGCAAGTCTCGCCGACAGGCCGCATTAAGGGCGTCCTGGCGGCCAACAACCCGGGAAATCTACTCAACGGATTGTGGTCTCGGCCCTCGTTAAACCTCATGTATCGCGCATTGGGTGGTCTGACCGGAGCGAGCAATCAGGTCTGGCTAAAGTACTCGATGGGTCCAGCCGGGGTCGCTGGTTTGTTTGCGATTCGCTGTTTGATTCTGCCATTTCCCGAGCCGGAAATCCACCTTCCGCCCGGTACAGACATGGCGCTGGCCGTGAAACTTCCTCTCGCGGAAAACAGCCGAAACGTCAGCGCTCCGGCTTTGCCGGCCAGCGAGGGTCTGTCGGAGTGGCTAAAGGACAAACTCGACCTTGTCTCTTACGCAAACGGACAGCCAGCGCCCGACCTGATCAATATCATTCTTCTAGGCTCCAGTCGCAATGTCTCGCTATCGTTCGCTGCATCAGGCTGGTCAAAGGCGGATCCCAGATCTGTCCTGGCTTCTTCTCACATGTATGAAGCGTTTAGCTTGATGCAAAACTACGCTACTGCTCCGGTCTCGAAACTTTACTATCGAGGGGCCGAGCCTGATCTCGTATTTGAAAAGTCCTTGAATACGATCACGCAAAGACATCATATCCGGCTATGGAGGGCAGGTATCTTCGACGGAAACGAAGTTTGGCTGGGAGCCGCAACGCATGACACTGGTGTCAAGTTCCGGTTTAGCTCGGCTACTTTCACTCACAAAATCGACCGGAATATCGATGTTGAAAGGGAAAAAGTCTCCACTGACTTGACGTTTGCCGGATGTGGAACTGCCTCATTGCTGCAAATGCCAGCCGGCCTTTCAGTCAATCAGGATGAGAGAGTAACGACCGATGGACAGATTACGGTGCTTGCAGCGCAGCCGTGTATAGCTGAAAATGACTCGGAGCACTCGCCAAAACCGCCGGGAACGAGATTGACTCGGCTGACACGGCGCGTTGTTTTAGAGGCTCGAAACTACATTCTGCGCGATAATACCTACTATTGGGCCTATCGGATGATCCGGAGCCGAAGTCTCTGGTAATAGTCCGGAATGATTGAAAAATTCGAAATGGTCTTTCTCTGTTAAACTAATTCCGTCTTTGCAGTCACCTATTTCCATCTCCTTCCTGCTGCCTCAGCCCTTGGTTTGGTTTCTAGAGTACTCCTACAAAGACGACTTCTAATCGAATAGGAAAACACATGACTAACATCTTTGTTGGTAATCTCAGTTTCAAGACTACCCAGGAAGACTTGATGGCCGCGTTCTCGCAATATGGGAATGTTGAGCGGGTTAATATCGTAACCGATCGGGACAGTGGTCAACCCCGCGGTTTTGCCTTCGTCGAAATGTCGGAGCGCCGCGATGCGGAAACGGCCATTTCTCAACTCAACGGAGCGGAACTCAACGGACGCACCATGAACGTCAACGAAGCTCGCCCGAAACCACAAGGGGGGGCCGGCGGTTTCGGCAATCGCGGTGGTGGCGGCGGTGGACGGGGCGCAAGCGGCGGGGGTGGTGGACGAGGCGGCCGCGGTCAACGCTGGTAAATCCACAAGTCTTATTGAAACTCGGCGTCGGCAAGCTGTAAAGCTCGCCGACGCCCACCGGCTACAGTTTTATGTCTCCTTGCCGCGCTGTGCTGCCGCATTTTGCGCGGGCGCGGGTCGCTCGAAATCGATTTGAACTGGTCGCGATTCGTCGAAGGAACTGCCACTAGGCCCGGTCCATCGCTAACCTGCTATACATCTCCGCATCCCACTTTTGAAGCACTGGACTATTCGTCCTATTGCCCGCTGCGCTGCTTTCGCTAATGTACCTTGAAGATAATCTCCGTTAGCCAATACGCACAACTGGTTCTCAGCTTCGGACACCGATTCCGACGCTTTGCTCTGAGCTCTACTCTGTAAGTCAATGTCCGGAGTGGTAGGCGGCTTGCACTGTTTCTCGAGTTCCATTGCCTGTGATCTGGAGGCCTTGCCTGAAATGGAGCGAGTATGGCGCCCATGTTGAGTCTGGGCTGGCAATTATCCAGCTATTCTGATCGAAGGTCGGACGAACGCGATTCACATGCCTAGCGTAAAAGGACGTTACGAACTGCTCGACGTGCTCGGCGAAGGCGGCATGGGTGTGGTCTATCGTGCGCTCGACCAGGACTTGAGACGCGAAGTCGCAGTAAAAACCATCCGCGACTCAATGAATCGCGTCGTGCTCGATCTCTTCCGCCGCGAGTGTGCCGTTTTAGCATCGCTGAACCATCCGAATATCGTCGATATCTATGACATCGGCGAGTTTGAAGACAAGGGAACGAAAAAGCCCTATTTCGTAATGCCCCTTCTTCCTGGGGCTCCGCTTTCGGCCCTTTTGACCGGACAAACTCAACGATTGACTCCGGAGCGAGTGGTAGAAATCATGACGCAGGCGCTAAGGGGGCTGCAGGCCGCTCATGAAAAGGGGTTGGTCCATCGCGATCTAAAGCCGAGCAATATTTTTGTATTGGATGACGATTCTGTCAAGATCATCGATTTCGGTGTTGCTCACCTGACAGATACGCATTCAACCGTCGGGCTTAAAGGAACCCTGTTCTACATGGCTCCTGAGCAACTCGAGATGCAAACCTCGACCGCGCTTTCCGATATCTTTTCGATGGGGGTCGTCTGCTACGAAATTTTGACGCGTAGACGTCCCTTTACCGGTTCGACGAACGAAGAACTAGTAGACGCAATCCGGAGGCACATCCCACCTCCTGCCTCGGATTTAAACCCGGCCGTTAATACATCTTTGAGCCAGATCATCCACGCGGCCATGGCCAAACAACCCTGGCATCAGATTCTCGACGGCTCGGGAGTTCGCTGACTCGTTGCAAAAGGCAATGCGGAACCAGCCCATCGAACGATTCGACCCGGCTAAATTGGAGGCGCGGCTGTCGAGAGCTAAAGCAGCCCTCGTTGGGTCGGAATACGAGTTTGCGGGCGAAATACTGACCGAAATGGAATCCGAAGGGCACCTCCACCCCGAGATTAGGCCCTTGCGGAGACAAATCGACCAAGCAAACCGGAATCGCACAATACGGCAATTGCTTGAGAGCGCAGAACGCCGACTGAAAGACGATGAATATCAACTGGCTCTCGAAAAAATTCAGCAGATCATTCAGATCGATCCGGGCCATCCGGAAGCGCTGAGACTGAAGACTAGCATCGAGTCGAAAAGAAGCTCACAGCAGATTGACAATTGGTTACGCCTGGCCTCCGACCACCTGGACAACTTTTCTTTCGGCCACGCGCGCCAGGCCTTGCAGAAGCTGATGCAACTTAAGCCGGGGGACACCCGCGCTTTACAACTGCTAGAGAGCGTCGACCGGAAAGAGCAGACTTATTTAGCGATCAAGCGGGAAAAAGAGCAGCACTATCAGGCCGCGCTCGAATGCTGGCGCCAGGGAGAAGTCACCTCCGCACTCAGCCAGGTAGAACGGCTGATGGCATTGGATCGGGAAGCTCCAGAACGCAGCGACGTTGAGAAAGGGGCAGCCTACCAGGAGCTATTCAACAAAGTCCGGTCCGAACACGAGAACCTGAGAAACGCCTACGACGAAGCTAAGAAGCACGTCGAAGATGGAAATTTTGCCGCAGGCCTTGCAATCTGCGACAAGTATCTCGAGAAATATCCACATCACGCTCTCTTCCAGTCGTTGCGGCTCGATGTTGGTGAGGCGGAGCGTCAGGCTTTGTCGGCTTTCATTGCCAAGGTTGATCGCGAGGTGCAAGGTGAGCCAGATTTAGACCGTAAGGTTGGAATGCTCGAGGCGGCACTGGCCAGGCATCCTGGGGAGTCGCATTTCGAGCAGGCTCTTAAGGCTGTGTCGGCAAGGCGGGGGCACATCAACGCAATTGTGGCTCGTGCCCAAAACCTGGAGGAGCGTGGTCAGTATACGGAAGCTCTCAATCAATGGGAGATGCTGCGGAGTGTGTATCGCCAATACCCCGGGCTTGCCTTCGAGGTCGAAAGACTGGAACGCCGCAAGGAGCAGCAGGCAACGGCCGACAGGAAGACGCGGATCATCGAACAGGCAGATGCGGCCCTAAAGTCAGGTGATTTTACAGCTGCGCTGCGAATTATTCTCAGTGCCCAGGCCGATTTTCCGGACGACGCGGAACTCATGCCTATGGAGAAGCTGGCGCGAGATGGAATCGAGCGTCTAGTTAAGGCGGAAGAGCTCATTTTTCAAAGTCGAAATTTGATTGGAGAGGGGCGTTTCGATGAAGGGCTGAAGCTGCTGAACGATGCTTACGGGATCGCTGAAAGAAGTGAGTACGTACGAGCAGCATTAGTCGAAGCGCTGCTGAACCGCAGTTCGGCCGCAGTCGATGCCGATCCGCATTATGCAGAGTCGCTCGTAAAGAGGGTCTTGACGTTAGACGGTGCGAATGCTCAGGCGAGAAGTCTTCGCCTTCGGATTGCCGACCGGAAGCGAGAATCGATGATTCATGGGGCGCTCTCGCGTGCTCGACAGTTCCAGGCAGACGGTCAAGTCGACGCGGCGGCTTGCGAAGTTACTCGCGCTCTGGAAGCGTACCCCAAAGAGTCACGGCTCAATCAACTGCGCCAGACACTCCAGCAGGCGTTGGACGAAAGTCAGCGGCACAACGAACACTCGCAAGATCTGGAGGCTCTTAAGCTGCCCGAGCAGCCGCCGAGTGCTAATCAGGGTGGCCAAGCCAGTCTCGACGATAGCGATATCGGCGCTACCCGAATGTTTCAGAATGCCGGGCGTGTTTCCCCGCCGAACCCGGCTCCGTCCAAACCCGTCCCGCGCGAGGCTGCCCCGCCGCCCAAACTTGCATCGGCGGCTCGGGCGGCTGCGGCGATGTCCAGCCAAGTGGCGGAAAAGCCGCCTCAAGCGCCCGTGGCGCCCCAGACACCTATTCCGCCCGCTCGAGAATCCATCGAGTATAGTTCCGCTTGGGTTCCCCCGCCCCAAGCGCCAAAAGCAAACGGAACATCCTTTAAGCTTGCCGCCGTCGCAGCTGGCGTAGCGCTGGTAGTCGCTGCGATCGTATTTACTTACCTACACCGGCGTCCTGGACCGCCGCCGACACCGAAACCCTCTGCGTATCCAGTGGTCTTTAAGAGCAATGTAGCGGCAGCACACCTTTTGCTCGACGGCAAATCCGTTACCTTGCTAGGTGAATCACTCAGAGCAGGTCCTCATACCCTCGCCGCCAGTTCAGACGGATACTTGCCTGCGACAAAAACATTTACTGTTGCCGCCGGGCAATCGTCGCCGCTGGCGGTGGAGATCAATTTACAGCCTGCCCCGGCCGAGCTTCGCATTGCTTCCGACCTCACCTCGGGACAAGTGGTGCTAGATGGAACCGCTAGCGAACTGCGAGACGGAGGGCTGGTCAGAACCGATCTCGGTCCAGGCGACCACACACTGAGAATCACCGAGGGCGGGCAAGATCTCGTCTCTTTTTCGTTCACGGCTAAGCCTTTGGCGCTTCCGATCGTGAACGGTCCGGTGACGACCAGGCGAATCCAAGCGGTGGTAATCAGCTCGCTTGGAACGTCGGCCAGGCTTTGGTCCTCGACGGGACTGAAGGGAGGCGTAACCGAAGACACGATTCAGCCGATCGCAGCGGATGGTGTGGGCCTTTCAGGATTGGTGACCGGCAGCAGCACGTTTCTGGTCGAGGACGGCAAAACGCCTCGCCGCACGCTGGCGTTAGCAGCCACTGCTGTGCCGGCCATTCGAGTGGATTTGGGGGCCGAGCGAAAAACCGGCACCATCATTGTTCATTGCAACGTGTCCGATGCTGCCGTTGTGGTCAACGGCACCGTTTTGAAGCAGCCAATGAAAGATGGCAAGAAAGTTTTGTCCCTCGAGCCGAACACCTATCAGATCAAGGTTGTGCATCCCGATTACCAACAAGTGGCCGAGCAATCAGTGGATCTAAAGAAAGGCGATATTACGAAGTTGACCTTCGATCTCCTACCCACCCTAAAAATGGGCACGTTGGCGCTCGAGCGCTTTCCTCCCGATGCGGAAGTGTCGGTTGACGGCATTAACGTGGGCTCAACGGATAGCCAGGGTAACTTCACTAAACAGTTGACACCCGGAGCCCACACCATTACGGTGCACAAGGCAGGATATGACGACTCAGTGCTTAAGCGGGAAATCAAACCCAACATGGCAGTCGCGATCGCCGGGGAGACCGTCATGCCTCGGCAAGGCACGGTTACGTTCAAGGTCAATCCGGCCAGTGCTCAGCTTACGTACACACGAGAAGGCGGAACTCAGACCTCTTCTGCAACCAGCGGTCAGAGTGTTGCCTTGCCTGCTGGGAACTATCGAGTTTCCGCCGAAGCTGACGGCTTCGAACCGAAGTCGGAATCGTTTGTCGTTGGGAGTGGGAAATCGGTATCGGTTGATGTCGTCTTATCTCCCGTTCCACCGCCGCCACCGACAGAACTAACCGTCGAGAACATGTGCCAGGATCCTCATCAGTGGTCGCTGGAAAATAAGTGGTGGCATCACACCTCGCAGGAAACGGGATGGTTCAAAAAGAACAGCGGCGATTTCAGCTTCCTGTTCGTGAAGCAGTCTTCGAAAGTGTTCTTCAAGAACAAAATGAAGCACGTCGAATGGGTCGTCGATTCGCAGCCGAATGGGGACCGGGTCTCGTACATTCTTGACGAACATATGCTGCACCGAGAAGCGAAGATCGGTGCAACTACTCAGGAATGGAAGGTCCGGCACGGTCTCGAAGCCGAGAACACCTACCAAGTGCATGTCGACATCTCCCCCGAACGGATTGTAATTCGAGGCCGCAATGGCCAGGTGCTCGACGACTATAAGCGCCCGAACGCATCGACTGCGCTGGGTAAATTCGGCTTTTCAGGCGACGTCATGCTCTCGATTTCCAGCATTCGGTAGCTCGTTGAATTCGCACTGTTATTTGCGCGACTAGCTCTCGTCATCGGTGGTTTCCAACCAGTCCCGGAAATTGCGGTCAAAGTAGAACATCCGCCATGCGTCCGGCACCTTCCAGCGAAGGAGGTACTCTGCCTGCCGCTGCTGGTCCAGCGATCGCCAATACGGCTCCCAAACATGAACCATCCAGGGCTCGCCAGCGTCGCGCCAGAAGAAATCGCCGGGCGGAAAGCCGGGATAAGCCACCCACGGAGGTTCAATTTCTGTTGAGGACATATTCCTATCAGTGACTCTCAGCGCCGATGCGGCGGGCGACCCAGTCGGCCCCTAAAAATCCGGCGACTCCTCCTATAAATCCGCCAACCGCTCCAGTGATGATCGCGCCCGGACCGGTTTCGATCCCAAGGAGCCCGCCAACCGACCCACCTAGCTCCGCACCAGCCATAGCGCCACCCCAGCCGCCTACCTGCCGAACGCTCTCACGCGCAATAGGCACAACTGAATGCTCATGATAGGACTGCATCCCGGCCTGCCCCAAATCGTAGACGGATATCACGATCCCGACTCCCTCGATCACTTGAAGACCACGCGTGACCGCCATAGCACCAGCCCCTTTGACTGCAGCGGCTGGAATATGGCCTTCAATCAACACCTCACGGTCGATAACGGTGGACTTGCGGCGGATGTCTTCTATATATCCCCGAAAAGTGGGATCCTTGGTCTTCGCGGCGATCCGATCGAGATCGGGGCCGATTGCTGCGCCGTCATGAATGGCAGCGCCCGACGATCTGAGTTGATCTACATCGATCCAGTAGCGCTTGCCCTCAAATCGCGGCGACCCTAAAGGCAATTCGCTGGCCGATATGTACTTGCTGTCAGTCATTCCCAGCACGTGCCTTCCGATCGGAACCTTGGAGCCGGGATTGCGAGGCGCAAAGCCGTAGCGCTCGGGATGAACGATACGCTCGATTAACCGGGCATCCTCCAACCCCTTTGGGAACACAACTTTCCGGACGACTTTCTTGGTGAATGGGTTTATCTCGTCAGCCACTATAAAGAAGAAAGCCCGCGCCGGGATGCGGGTTGCTGGGCTGTGGACAGACGAGTGGTTGACCTTACTCGAGTGCTCCCGCGAAATCGTGCCGATTGGCCCGGTGGTCTGCAAGTGACTTCCCACCGCCGGAGCGTGACGGGGCATGATTAGGCGCTGTCCGATCAGCAAGAGGTACGGGCTCTCCAAACTGTTCAGCCGGGCGATCTCGCGCCAGCGATGGGGATCCCCAAGCTTTTTTCCCGCGATGCTCCAAAGCGAGTCGCCGTGCTGGACTATGTAGTCCATCTATCTCGCGCTCGCTATTTCGGCTACGCAGGATAAGCCGGCAAAGTAGCCTCTCTGAAAGACAGCAGGTGAAGACCCCATACTCAAATCCAGCTTTACAACCTGCACGGTACGGGCCGTTAGCCCAAACTTCTGATCCCACTCGAAAACGCCGACACCGGCTACAGGCGCACGATTCGCATCCGCAAAGAAATGGAAAACGGCCCAGAGGCCTTCGTATGGGCGCGTGAAGCTGCCGGTACTCTTCGAAACCCCAGACAAGCTGACGATTGGCGACGTTCCAGGCCAGCTGAATTTGTGCGAGTCGGAGGAACCGGACGGGAAATCAGCTGTTATCCCGTCGATGTTGAGGTGAAGGCTCTGGATATCTTCGCTCGGAACCGCACGGAGGAAGAAATCTAGTTTAGGATCCGGACCAGCGGCGTATGCTGCGCTTGAAAACGCCGCAGCACGACGAAAGAAAGATAGGAACCGCGCACTGTAGGTAAATCCGCCTCCAGGAATCGGTTCGCCAGTTCGGGTGAGTGACTTAGAAAGGTTCGCGTCATAAAACTTCCACAACGAACCGTCACCGGGTTTGAAAACAGCGCTGATCTCGGCCAGCGATGCTTCCTGCGACGCTTGTGCGCTAAAGGGAAATTTCATCAGCAGCGGATGCATCTCCGCGCAGAGTCCGGCGCCTTTCCCGTTGATAGCAGCTGGAGCCAAGCCCTTCAATAAAGGATCGGTGTACTTGATTGGCGCTTCGAGTAGCTGCTGAATTTTTGCTTCTATGTGGGCATCCGGGTCAATACCCAGCGACTGAGCGAGTTGAATAACGCTGGTTTTGGCTTGGCTTGCGGTGCTGGCCGCAGCGGCAACCATAGGATCGGCCACATCCGGCTTTTGCGTGCCAATCTGTTCGAGGGAGACCTGCAGGCCGGCCAAATCCTTCATATATTCGGCGTTTGGAGCAGAGATGTAACTCGTGCTGCAGGCCGGAGGAATTACTTTATGCAGAGGAGCGAAGGCCTTGGCGATCGCGGGATCGGCGTCGGTGTTTTCAGAGGCGAGGCATAGCATGCCCAGCAGAGGTGATTCGGGACTCGAATTGACACGAAGCTTTCGCGCCGCGTCGGGAATGCTGCCATATGGAACCACTTGACCAGCGTTGAGGTACTTGCGCCACTCTCCAATGTAATCGGCGGTATACCGACTTTGAATGTCGGTTTCGAGTTTGGCCAGGTTGCCTGTTGAGACAGATTGATTCTCTAGCACCCAAGGTTCTCCCGCAAAATACTTGCCGGCGTGCTTAACGGCTTCTGCCATTTCTGAAAAACCTATTTTTGTGAAGGCGCCGGGAACAGCGTACGGGTCCGTGACAACATCCCTCGATCCTTTGAAACTCAACGAAGGGCTGTTCTTGTCGATTTCGGTGATCATGTTGCGATACACACGCTCCGTTCCGGCGAATTGTCCGAGATAGCGGCGGGTCGAATCGATGAGCGCGCTGTCGTTTTCCGCTGTGTAGGGATTGCTGAAGCGCAACTCGTTCGCATAAAAGTCGAATTGACGTCGCGCAAGCGAGACGCGCTCGCCATCCATTTTGTGGTCCATCTGCCAATATCGGTCGAGTTCGGGAGAAAGGAAGGCAGCAGTGCTTTTCTCGTGATGCGACGTTGTAATCAGATAAGACTTCAGCGCGTTGTATGTGATGCTGTAGCTGCTGCCGGAGCCGGGGCTGGGTGGCAGAGACTTCAAGCTGGCAACGAGGCGATCTTGAATACCGCCAAAGAGCAGCTGACGAAAACGTGCAAAGTAGACGTCTCGTGCTTTGGGCAGCAGATCGTTTCCGACGTAAAGGCCCCATCGGTAACTCAGCGGAGCGCCTGAGCGGTTATAATCCGAGATCGTTTGGAGAGACTCGCGCAGACGATCAAGCTTTCGCAGCGAATCGACCGAAGGGACGGACTCAGTCTCCTGTTGGGAAGAATCGACCGCTACCGCCGCAGCCCGGACCTGTTGTTCCATTGCGCGATTCTTGAAAAAGGAAACAGTCGTGCCGGTCAAAAGCACTCCGCAAAGGATGGCTGCTCCGCTCAACATCAGGCGCCGAAACAGACTCGTTTTCAGGCTTGCGCCGCTTTGGCGCAGACCCAAGCTGTCGGACAAGACAACATCGGGGAAGAACCGCCGCAGAAAAACCCACTGTGGAACCCGTCTGCTGATGAACTCAGGCGCCTGTGAAGATTCTTGAAGAGATTCAAGCTGACCGGGCCGGAAGATAGCGGTGGCTCCGGCATCGCGCGGTTGGCTCTGCCGGGACCGCTGAGGCGCTTGAACCGCCTCTCGTAAAACCAGCGGCCGTACGCCCGACGAAGTAGAAGCCGCGGAGAAAAGGATTTACGGAGAGCTGACTCGGCCGGCAGAGATCGACCAGGAACTGCGTAATTGCGGGACGTAGCCTGCGTAATTCACGCGGGAATTCATATCCCGACGCTGCCGCGCCTCCGCTCGTTTCCCGAGCAAGGAATACTAAACGCTTCTCCGCGAGGGAGTAATAAAGCGCATCGAACGCTTGGCTGATCCGCGCAGTTTGGGCTTCTTCGTAGGGTCCAGAGTTGTTGGTCTCCGGAAGGGGCAGAGCAACGCCCAGTGGCTGCATCGCTTCGGCATCGTTCAGGGTGGCGACATACTCCTGAAAGAACGGAATGCGATCTGCTTTGGTGAGCAAAACATAAACTGGTAAGGCGATCCCAAGCTGCCGCGAAATTGCGCCTAATTGGGCATGCAAATCGCGAGCAGTCGAAGCTAAACTGCCGCTCTGGCCGGAACTGTAAAGGCGCTCGCAATCGAGCATGACAACGGCAGAGCGGGGCGCTTGTGCCGATGTCAGAGCGGAACCGATTTTGCCGGGCTGGATGCGTCGGATCAGGTAAGACCAACGGCCCGGATCTCCGGCGACCGCTGCAGCCGGTTCGACCAAGATCGACTGGCGAGCGAACCAGAGATTAATGAGGCGGGTAGGAATGATTTGATCGTTTCCATAGACCTGCCCGGCCAGAAGTTCCGGCTCGATCGCCGACTGGACCACGGTCGTTGTCTTGGCGGCACCCGACGGCCCCAAAACAAAAATCACCGGCAGATTGCCTAAGCGCGCGCTATTACCGCTTTGTTTTGAGGCGCGGAGTTTCCTTTCCGCTTCGCCCATATAACTGCCAACTTCGTCGCTGCCCGCGCTCGATGCCGGCTGAGGTCCAGCACCGGAAAGAGAACGCTTGCGGTTTTGGAGCCAGAGAAGAACGCCAGCGGCCAAGATAGCCAGTAAGGCCAGTGCTGCGGTCAGCAGCCAGCGGTTGCTTCCCTTAATGTGTAGTAGGGCAGGTAGAGAAAAGGAGGCGACGAGCCCAGCAAGGAGCACCGCACCAGTTACCTTCAGCTTCATGTTAGAGATAGTCTCCCGTCCGGAGTTTCACGCCCGTGAGGAGAGGCTTGCAAGCTCAGAGATCCCCGAATGCAGCACTATTGTGTAGAGAACAAATAACAATAGCGTCAATGTTGCCGAAACCGCAGCAAGCCATAGCAAGCGCTTCAGCCATGGGTCCGCCAGGCTGCGTGATCCAGAAGCGGATGGTTTCCATCCCGGTGACAACTCCTCATGAATACCGCGGATTCGCTGGATTCGCTCAGCAACCGAGTCCCGAACGGAACGAAGTTCGCCCCGATGATCCGCGCTATACCGGCCCTGAAAACCAAGCAAAAGACAAAGCTGATATAGTTCCAGAACGTCCGCGAGTGCGTCACTGTCCTCCCGCTGCAGAAGACGCTGAATGTTACTAAAGAAGATTTCGCCGGCATTAAAAGTCCCAAAAAACTCCTCCTGAAGAGGCTTCTTTGGCCAATCGTGGAAAGCGGGATTATGTAAGCCGAGCACGGTAGCATCCAGCAGGGCCAGAAGGGCGAATGTAGCGAGCCGAACGTCCTCAGAGGAATAGCCCTGGCTGCGGGACCGTTGTTCGGCCACGGTAACAGCATCTTTAATCTGCTGACGAAAGACCGTGGCGTCCACTACGGTTTGGCGACCGCCACGCAACCGGTCAATTGCCGTAAATACTTCCTGGTAAGCCAGGGCGAGGTTTTCGTGCATGATCACGATTCAAGAATTGTAAGCAAATCGATCTCCGGATCTGGAATGTCACCGGGGATGTAGATTCCCACTCGCCGGGTTTGCACGATATGGTCCCAAAATGGACCGCTGCGATTGATCAAAAAGTATTGCGTTTCGGCCCGGGGCGACACAGCGGGCGGTGGGGAAGGAACATGAGCAACCGAAAGGCCGGGCATAGCCCGCCGGACTAGTTCGCCGACGAACTTCTCTGAGCAGATCTTCACCAACTGCGGAACTCTGCGGATGAGATCGAGTTCCCCAATGCCGGAACGCACGCCCAGCAGCCATGTAGCGCGACCTACACAACGCTCGTCTGTAATTTCACCGCCGAAAAAGTAATCGGCTGTCCGGGTCATGATAATCGGAATGCAGCTTGTTGGAATGATCAGTTCCAGGTGTTCGCGAATCTGCTTCTCCAGTTGACCGAAGCACAAATCGGGGTTGAGGTGATCGTAAGCCGGCAACGTTCTCGGATGGGAGTCAAGCGTGAAGGTACAAAGGGCTCCCGCGAGTCGCAGCATGTCCACGAACAGTTCCTCAGGATGGCCCCGCTTTGAAAAGTAATGATGACGGAGTGCGGCGAGGCCGGAATTGACTGTGTGAAGAAACCAAAAACTCGCTATGTCCTTATTAGAAAAGCTAAGGCCGGTACTCCCCTCCGCAGACCGCGCCAGGGATGAGCTCTTCTCTTCCATGATGTCGATGAGCCGCCCGGTGAGATCCATGAGTCGCGAACTGGCGCCGATCTGGAGGCAAGGCGGAATAAACTCAGGATCTGGAATAAAACCGCCGGAGCCCGAGCGCATGATTCGCGCTACCGGAATGCTTACGGTTTCCGGGCTGAGCTCGGATGGAACAATGAGGCGAAAATTCTTTCGGCCAAGACCGACCGGCTTCTCATCGCGTCCAGTGGTTTCATCGCTCAGAATTGCAGTATGTTCTATGAATCGAACTTTTTCATCGACATCTTCCTGCTTTATTGCACAGTTCAACCCGTCTGGCCGGCGCGCGGTGATTGCCAGCAGGACAGTTAGCGTGTAGTCAGTGGGAGGGAACAGTGTTGCGAAGTTACGAGGACGCGGGAGTCCGTCGCCGTCGGACATGTTGAACGCGAGTCCGTCGGGCATAATGCCGCTTGCCTGCAAAAGACCGACAGTTCCGTTGGAAAGCGCCTCTTTGTCGAGCCGGTAGCCTGTAAAGCCGAATGCTTGCCCCCACAGTAAGGAGGTGGCAAAGCGAATAGAATCCTCGAAGTATCTGTTTTGAGCCTGGAAGTGGTGAGGGCCCAGATACATTCCTTCCCACCACACCACTCGACTAAGACTCTTCATTCGGACATGTTCGGAAGACGCTCCAATGCGTCTTCGGGCGAAGTCAAAGAGATGGTATCATCCGTCAGAAGCTGCCTTAAAGAAGCTCCGCAATCAGCTCTGGGGAACATCCGTATGAATTTGTTGAATAGGCTACGGCTCCTCAATCTCGTAAAAAATGCTGACGTGGCTACGTATCTAAGCCAGGATCCTGAGACCGGTCACCGTTATCTATTGCATTGGTTGCCCTCCGAAAGTAATCCGCTATGTGCCTCAATGAAAGGCATGCTGGATCGACTTCCGGAGAGATCCCGGCAGGCGATTGTAGAGGCCGGCATACATGAGGGCCGAAGCTACCTGATCACGGAGGAGTTGCCCGGATTTTCAAGCCTGGAGGATTGGTTGCGCAGCGGAGGAGAGGTTAGCGGCCATTCTGCGCTCCAGACCGAAGCGTCCGGCGGTCAAGCGTTGCCGGATTTTCCAATTTTTTCAGGAACGCTGCCGGGTGAATTTACTCGGCTCATTCAGACCAGCACGACCCCTCACTCTCTATCGGCCTCTTTGCCGGAGAAAGGAGGGCAGGCTGCGTTGCCCCGCCCCGGAGAGTTCACCAGATTTACGCAAGCGGAGAAACTTCAGCCTCCACATTTGCTTTCGACGGAGCCCGTGCAGGAGGAACCGGGAGAATTCACTCGCCTGATCCAACCGCAAGCTCAGGTCTCTAAGCTATTGCGTACGGAGCCGTCTAGCGAGAACAAAAACAAAGAGCCTGGCCAGTTTACTGGGTTGATAACGCCAGCAGCCACACAGATCCCGAAAGGTGTCCAGCGCCCTTCAGGAAGAACGCCGGCTCCCCAGGAAGCTGGAGAATTCACGCGATTAATGCAACTGCGCAAGTCGCCGCCGTTGACCGGCAGTTCTCAGCCTGAGCCGTTGAATAACGATCTGGGAAGAGAGCCGGGCGAGTTTACGCGATTGACTACGCCGAGTGCTGCTTCTCGTAAAGAACAGATCCTGCCGCAGCCCCCCGTGAACGCCGGTATTCCGCAGGCGGCCCCACCGGGCGAATTTACGCGCATGTTCCGCCAGCCGAGGTCAGAGCCAACCCCCTTGCTCCCCGGTGAAGACCCGTTTCGTCGAAGTTTTACAGCGGCCGCCAATCCTCTCTCGGAGACTTTCAAAACCCCGACCGATGACGGGTTGTTCAACCCGCCGGGCAACGCTCAGATGGAGAGGCCCATGGACGGACCCAGCGAGTACACGCGCTTTTTTTCCTCACCCTCCGAGATTCCGGCACAGGAACCTTCGCCTCTCGCTCCAGCTCAAGCTGCTGCCCCCCGAGCAGCCAAAAACGGTGAGAACACCGGACCAGCACTGTGGGTTGCAATCGGGGTATTGGCGTTTCTGGCGCTGTGCGCCGTTATCCTGATCGTTTACTTTGCCTTGAAAAAATAGCTTTTTGGTTAACCCTCCTGAGGGAAAACAACGATCAGCTCCAATTGAGGATTGGGAAAATCGCCAGGAACGTAGGCCGCGAGGTTACGCGCGCGTGTGACGGACTCCCAAGGTCCGCCACTCTGATTTAAACTGAAATACTGATAATTCATCTTTACCGGTATGGACGCCGGCGGTGCTGCCACGTAAGACAGCTGCACGCCTTTCAGAGCTTGACGGACAAGCATCTCGATGTGCGCAGCGGACGCCACCTTGACCATTAGAGGGACACGTTCCGCTAGTTCGGCTGACTTAACCTCGGCGTTGACCGCCAAGTACATTCTAGTGTTCTTGAAATATTTGTCCGCATCGAGCGCCGTTGCATAAATCGAAGGCGACTGCACCAACGTGAGCGGAAGCGACACGAAGTTACTCGGAACAACCGTCTCCAATAACTCTCTGATTTTTCCATCGAGATCCGCGAAGCAGGAACTAAGGTTTAAATGATCGTATTGCGGCAGATCGTCAGGACGAATCGAGGCCGAGAAGGTGGTTAGAGGGCCGGCGAGGGAAAGCATGGCGGCGAATAAGCGCTCAGGATGGCCTTGTTTCATCGAGAACAGATGGAAGAGCGCGGGGAAAGTGGAGTTGATCGTATGGAGCAGCCAGAAATTGGGAATATCGGATGCCGTGAAGCTCGCGAGGCTGAGGTTTTTCTGGCGCCGGGAAGCGGACAGCTCGCTGCTTTTGGCCGAAAGTATTTCGACGAGACGGCGCAGAATAGACATCAAATAGTCATTCGCCGCATAATTGAGCAACGGAGGAACAAAGTATGGATCAAGCTGGCAGATGCCGTCACGGCTTCGGTTCACACGTGCTACCTGCAGCGCGGCAGTTCCCTCTCGCACCTCTTTCCGCACCATCAAGCGAAGATTCTTTGAAGCGACCTGAACGGGCTTTTCGGCGAGCCCGGTATTTTCGTCTCGCATCATCGAGACCTCTGCCCGGAATCGCGCATCAAGGTTCACTTCCGCCCTGGTCACATTAAGACCTCTCTCGCGGTAGTGTGGAATTCCTATAAACACATCGACGGTATTTTCATCGACGTCAAAGAGTTCATTTAGCTCTTTAGGCGGCGGTGCGAGATCGGAATCCGGGATATCGAATATGAGGCCGTCGGAGAAGATGCCGCGCGCCGACGTAATCCCAATCACACCCGCAGGTAAACTGTGCTGCTCGATCTCCAGGGATTCAAATCCCCAAGGCCGAAACGAGAGTGCTTCCATCTGAAAGCGAAGCGTGTTTTCGATGAAACGGTCCTGCGCCTGCATGTGTTGCGGCGTGAGAAACGTGCCCTTCGACCAGATGACCGGCTGCAGCCCTTTCATATAGCAATACACTAACAGGGAATTCGAGCGCGCTTCTAGTCTGCGAGTTTTGTTTGAACTTTTTAGCGATTCGTGAAATACTCTGAAAGCCATGGGACAACCAGCAGCAAGAATCGGAGACATGCATGCCTGTCCGATGGCAAGTCCTGAGCCCCATGTGGGCGGCCCCATTCTCCCGCCCTGTGCGATTACCGTGCTGACGGGCAGCATTCCGCAGGCGCGCGTGACCGATCTGGCGACGTGCGTGGGACCACCGGACGCTATCGTGAAGGGCTCGTCCACAGTGCTCGTTATGGGATTGCCTGCAGCGCGAATGGGCGATTTGACGGCGCACGGCGGCGTCATTGTTATCGGCTTGCCGACTGTCTTGATCGGCGGTTAGGACGCCTACTTGTGATAACGGCTGATTTTCTTCATCCGTTTGTGCTCGGCAGCAGCACTGATTTTGCGGTGCTCAGGAAAGTGCTGCTCGACGCGGACTATTCAGAGAAGAGCGTCTGTGAGCGTTCGCGAATCGACTCTATCTTCGAATTCGAAATAGACCAGGAACAGGCTTACCGTCCGGCCCCGTTTCGGGATCGACTGGATCTGCTGCTCCGAATGCTGATGCACGGGCACTTGGCTCGAGAGCGCGATCTGCAAGCGGTGCTCGAAGACAAAGAGCTGGAAATACTCGAAAATCTCGGCGTGTTCGCGCGTAGCCCGGACGATCCTTCGCTACTGTATGCGACGGCCGCTCTTTACCCGGTTGAGAACGTATATGTCGCATCCGACCGCTCGTTTCCGCCGTTGCCCGGCTGGTCGACCTCGGTGCCGTCCGACGTTGTCTTTGCGGCTATTACGACGCACACGCGTGGCTTTCTTGGATCGATTCCGCGCGACAAATGCGAGAATCTCCTCGATCTATGTGCCGGCAGCGGGATCGCCGCGCTGCTCGGAGGAGCGAACTTCGCCAAACGTGCGTGCGCGGCGGATCTCGGCGAACGCTGTGTGCACTTCTCTGAGTTCAGCCGGCGCTTGAACGGGCTGGAGAATGTATCGACAGCTCAGGGCGATCTCTATAACGCTGTCCCGGGGCAAATCTTCGACCGCATCGTAGCTCATCCGCCCTATATCCCAAGTAAACAAAACGCGATGCTGTTTCGAGACGGCGGGGAAGATGGAGAGCAGGTTTTCCGCCGGGTGATCGAGGGGTTGCCTGAATTTCTGGCGCCGCGCGGCCGACTGCACTGTGTGACGTTCGCAACAGATCGAAAATCCGGCGCTCTCGAGGACCGAGTGCGTGCCTGGCTTGGGCCGGAGGAATCGGATTTCGATGTGATCATTGTAGCCTCCGAAATGCGAAGCCGTCCGCTTGGTTCAGAGATCGAGCGGCAGACTGCTCCGCTTACCGCAAAAGCGGACGAAACGGTACGAACATTTGAACGCTTGGGTGTTACCGCGCTGTTTCAAGGTAGTGTCATGGTGCAGCGGAAGGCTTCGGGGCGGGTGGCTTTCAGCGCTAGAACGCTTCGCTCGCCCAACACGCCGTTTTCTGCAGCCGAGAAATATCGGCAAGTCACAACTGCTCTCTACAGTGAGGAACTTGCGGCACACGCAGCAACTATTGTGCCTCGAATGGCCCCCGGGTTACGCGTTATCGTGTCGCATAAATCCGGGCCTGACGGGCTGGTTCCTACCGAGTATTCTCTTTCGATGAGTTACCCGTGGATCGCAAATGAACAAACGGAGTCTTGGGTGACCACTCTCTTGAGCTACTGCGACGGAAACAGCACGCTCAGTGAAATTTTCGAACAGCTGCGGGTTGGGGGTTTGCTTGATGACGACGCTAGCCCGGCAGAGCTCTGGAGTCTCATCCGGCACCTTTCGGTTAACGGCTACTTGCAGATTGGATATCAAACCAGCTCCACCCCGGCTTAACGTGCTGGTCAATGACATGCATCTGACTTTTCCGACGAGTTAGGTCCGCGAGACTTTCGCGGACCCTAAAACAGTGATATCTTCGTCTATTCCGATTTCAGAAGGAAAACCGACCAATGGCAGAGAGTCTTCAACATAAGCTAGACCGTGTCCGCTCACCCCGTGTCCACATCACTTACGACGTGGAAACCGGTGGGGCAATTGAAAAGAAAGAATTACCATTTGTGATGGGCGTTTTTGGTGACTTCACCGGGATGCCTGAAGAACCGCTCCCGCGTCTTCGGGACCGGAAGTTCGTCGAAATCAATCCCGATAATTTCGACAGCGTGCTAGCGGCTATGAAACCTCACCTGGCCTTTTCTGTAGAAAACAAGCTGAGTGAAGATCCCGAAGCTGGACAGCTTAGTGTAAATTTACAATTTCGCTCGATGGACGATTTCGAACCGGCGGCTGTCGCTCGGCAGATCAAGCCGTTGCGTGAATTGCTGGACCTCCGAACGAAGCTTAGCGATCTCCGTGGTTCGCTGCAAGGGAATGACAAGCTGGATGACGCACTGCAAAAAGCTCTGCGCGACACAGAGCAATTGAGCAAGCTGAAGTCTGAGATCGGTAGCACCCCAGGAGAATCCAAATGAGCGACGCGCAACAGGCTGCAGCGACCGTTGCAGCAGGACAAACTGTAGCGGAAAAAGGTCTTCTCGACAAAATCGTTGAAGAAGGACGGCTTGGCCGGGACGAGGAGTCGCGAACGCGCGGTAAAGATCTCGTAAAGGAATTCGTGGGCCAGTTTCTCGAAGGGTCCATGACCCTGTCGCGAGACTCGGAGGCTATGATCAACGCGCGTATCGCGCAAATCGATCACCTGATCTCATTGCAGCTCAACGAAGTCTTGCATAACAGTGCTTTCCAGAAGCTCGAAGCGACCTGGAGAGGATTGAAGTATTTGATCGGGAAGAGCGAGACAGGCGAGATGTTGAAGATCAAGATCTTCAATTCCACGAAGAAGGATCTTTTGCGTGATCTGCAGCGAGCTCCCGAGTTCGACCAGAGCGCCATGTTTAAAAAGGTCTACGAAGAAGAGTTCGGAATCTTCGGCGGCCATCCGTTCAGCTGTTTGATGGGCGACTATGAATTCGGCAAGAGCAACGAAGATGTGGAGTTGCTCGAAAAGATTTCGCAGGTAGCAGCAGCTGCGCACGCTCCGTTTATTTCTGCTTCGAGCAGTGAAATGATGAACCTCGACAGCTACACGGATGTGAATGCGCCGAGAGATCTAGCCAAGGTTTTCGACACGACCGAATACGCGAAGTGGAAAAGTTTTCGGGCCTCCGATGACTCCCGGTATGTTGCTTTGACCATGCCGCATATTTTGATGCGAGATCCGTACGGCAAGAAAACACGTCCAGTAGACGAGTTTGACTACGAAGAAGGTGTCGATGGGACCGACCACAAGAAGTACTTGTGGGGGAACGCCGCTTGGGCGCTAGCTTCCCGGATAACGGATTCATTTGCTCGTTACAACTGGTGCGCGACAATTCGAGGCGTCGAAGGCGGCGGTAAAGTAGAAGGCCTGACGGTTCACAATTTCAACACCGACGAGGGCGACATCGCGATGAAGTGCCCTACTGAAGTACAGATTCCCGATCGTCGCGAAAAGGAACTGGCAGATCTCGGCTTCGTTCCTCTGGTGCACTGTAAGAACACCGATTACGCCGCGTTCTTCAGCGTCCAGACCTGTCAGAAAGCAAAGACCTACGACACAGCAGCGGCAAATGCGAACGCACGTCTTTCGACAAACCTCAGCTACATCATGGCCGTATCTCGATTCGCTCATTATCTAAAAGCGATGATGCGAGACAAGATCGGTAGTTACATGAGCCGCATCGAGTGTGAGGCGTTTCTAAATCGCTGGATCTCGGGATACGTGATCGAAACCTCCAGTGCCTCTGCCGCGATGAAAGCGCGGCATCCTTTAGCCGAAGCGCGAGTAGACGTGATGGAAATTCCCGGTAAACCGGGCGCTTACCGCGCTGTAGCGTTTCTCAGACCGCACTTTCAGCTTGATGAGCTGACGGTATCTATGCGTCTGGTAGCCGATCTGCCGCAGCCAGTTAGTTAATAGCTCTGTTGCAGGAACACCAAGATAATAAGTGGCACTTGACTTGCATTAGAAGTTACTAAGGAGAGTTTCTCATTATGGCATTCGATACATTTATGTGGCTCAAAGGCGGCGATCCAGAAGCCAAGGGCGAGACCACTGACAAAGAAATGAAGAGCAACAACGCCTTCGAGATTTATAGTTTCTCGTGGGGCGCGTCCAATCCGACGACGATCGGATCGGCAACAACCGGAAGTGGCGCTGGGAAAGTGAGCATCTCGTCTTTTAACGTCATGAAAAAGACAGACTCGGCTTCACCATCGCTCTTCCTGAATTGCTCCAAAGGCCAGCATTTCACGGAGGCGCACGTCGTGCTTCGTAAAGCTGGAGGCACGGCAATCACTTACCTCGAATACGATTTCGAGGAGGTCTTTGTCGAGAGCATCCAATGGAGTGGGTCATCGGGCGGAGATGATACACCTTCCGAATCCGTTTCGTTTGCATTTGGCAAAGTCAATATCAAGTACACGCCGCAAGCGGAAAAAGGTGGTAAGGGCACTGCGATCCCGGCATCCTGGGATCTTCGTCAAAATGTTGGTCAGGCATCATAGAATTTGCCTGCTGCAGCATTGACGGAAATATTCCATGTCTGCTCGAGAACTACTGCAGTCCGGTCAGCTTAAGGAAGCAATCGCCGCAGTTGTGAGCGAGGTGCGGACTAACCCGGCGGATAGTCGCCACCGCACCTTCCTCTTCGAGCTGCTTTGCTTTGCGGGCGAGTTTGATCGCGCTGCGAAGCAGTTGAGCGCGTTGGCAGATGACAGTCCCGATGCCGGTAGAGGAGTGCTCTTCTATCGCTCGGCGCTAAGTGCCGCGCGGAAACGCGAGGAACTCTTCGCAACACAAGATTATCCGAAGAGTGCTCCTGCATTATCCAGACCCGGTACTCTGAACGGAATGGTTTTCGAAACAATCGAAGATTGCGATCCGAGAATCGGACCGCGATTGGAAATTTTCGTTGCGGGTGAATGTGTTTGGTTGCCCTTCGACCATGTCGCTACCTTACAGATGAGCTCACCGAGGCTCCTTCGTGACACGCTGTGGCCTTCCGCGCAGATCACAACTGATTCTACGCTTGGTGCGCAGGATTTCGGTGAGGCCATAGTGCCGGTCCTCTATCCGCTCTCGGCGAAGCACCAGAGCGATGCTGTAAAGTTAGGCCGCGAGACGGTATGGGATGAGGGCCAAATTCCGTTTGGCCAGAAGCTGCTGCTCTTGAACGGCGAGCATGTGGTCCCTTATCTGGACATTCGCGAGTTAACATTTCACGACGGCGGAAATTCAGAGGAAAGCGTAGCTTCAATTTCGACCGATTCCGATCACTGATGCCCTTTCGCGACGATTTACTCACACCGATCTCCAGTACCGCGCCAAGTGGCGCCAACCTGCGCTATGATCCAGTGCGAGATCAAATCAAAGAGGCCCGGCGAGCCGAGATGGAAGCCCCGCAAGGCGCCTGGAAGACTGAACTTAAGACAGCCGACTGGAAGGTGGTTGTCAAACTGGCGGGAGACTCCATCGCCCAGCGCAGTAAGGACCTTCAACTCGCGGTGTGGCTGGTCGACGCCCAGGTTCGCACTGAAGGGTTTTCCTCGTTGGCGCCTGGATTCGATTTTTTGCGGCTGCTGCTGGAAGGATTCTGGGACAGCCTGCATCCTGAGATCGAAGACGGCGATGTGGAAGAGCGAGCCGCGCCCTTGTCTTGGCTGGGACTCAAGCTCGAAGAGCCATTGCGTTTGCTGCCGCTTGTAAATGGCGGGTTTTCGTGGGCAAACTACAGAGAATCATTATTGGTCGGCTTCGAAGCCGAGGCTACCACGCAAGAGCTTCGGAGAAAGCGCGAACAGGCGATTAGCGAAGGCAAAATCTCCGGTGAGCAATGGCGAGAAGCGGCGCAAACTACACCTAAGGCGGCCTGCGACAAATTGAATGCGGAGCTCAGTGCCGCCGCTATTTCGCTTGACCAACTCACGGGGACTTGCGACAAGCTTTTCGGCGTCGATGCCCCGAGCTTCAGCAAAACACGCACTGCTATTCAGGAAATCTCATCACTCGTGGCGAGTTTCCCCAATGCAAAAGTGAGTCCAGTCGTGGCTGCAGTCCCTTCTTCGCCACCTGCGCCCCTATCTGCAGTTCCCGCAACGGCTTCTTCCTCGCCGGCCCCGGCCGCCACCAAGGCTCCAGAGTCGGAGCCCATCAAAATCACACCGCAAGCCGCTCCAGTTCTGCCGACCGGCATAGATCCCGTAGATTTGGCTGATGCTGAAACGCGTTTGGGCGCGATCTGCCGATTTCTGCGCCAGAAAGATACCTACGACATCACGCCGTTTCTGATTCTGCGCGGCCTGCGATTCGGGCAGATTCGTTATAACGGCCCCGACAAGATCGACGAGCGCATGCTCGAAGAGCCTCCAACCGAGCTGCGCAGCGAAATCGAACGTCTTGCTGCAGCTGAAAAGTGGGACGATTTACTGAACGCAACTGAACGCGCCATGGAGCTACCCTGCGGGCGGGGATGGCTCGACATTCAGCGCTACACGGTAAAAGCTTTGGAGGAGAAGGGCGAGTGGTGGGCTTTTGTTGCCGACGCGATCAAAGCGGAGGTGCGAGGGCTCCTCACCGACATGCCTCAACTGCTCGAGATGAAGTTGGGTGAAGACATGCCCACCGCTGATGCCGAAACCAGGAAATGGCTCCAACGCCAGGTGATGCAATCGCCCATCCAGAAGGCCGGTGCTGCTTCTCAGATTTCAGACACTCAGGCAGCGGCGGATATCCCGCAGCTCGAAGCTGCCAAGCTGGAAAATGCAGAGGACCATATATTTCAAAGCGCTCTGAAAGAAGCGAATGCGGACCGGCTATCCGAGGCGCTCAATATACTCTCGAAGCAACTGGCTTCTGAGCTCTCGGGTCGCGGGCGTTTCTTGAGGCGCATACAGCTGGCGCACGTGCTTTTAGCATCTGGCCAAACAAAGGTCGCGCTTCCAATTCTTTGCGAGCTGATGAGCGAAATCGAGAAGAGATCGCTCGAAACATGGGAAAGTGGTCCAGCGTTGGCATATCCTCTGAGTTTGCTATTGCAATGTTTGCAGGGGGAGGAGAATAGCGATACGCAACGGACAGAAGTCTACGGGCGGCTATGTCGTCTTGATCCCGTTCGGGCGTTATCGCTAGCCAAGTAATTACTATGCCTTCAAACGATCAGGAACGTGCAGTTCAACTCAGCGTTCTCGACCGCTTGACCGATGAGGAGCCGCATAACCGCCACGAAGCTCCATTAACCAGGGAGAAGTCTTTGCGTCTGCTGCGAAGTGGGGTTAAGCGCGATCTGGAGTGTCTTCTGAATACAGTTCGAACCGCGGATAAGGCCCCTGAGGCCTATACGGAAGTGCAAGACTCACTATGGGAGTATGGATTTCCGGATATCAGTTCGATGTCGCTCCAAAACGCGCAAGACGAACAACGCCTGCTCCGTGGACTCGAAAGAGCTATTCGCAAATTCGAACCGAGATTGGACCGCGTACGTGTAAGCGCTTATGAAGGTTTCGCCAAGTCAAAGCAGAAAATAGAATTCCACGTAGAAGCGATGCTCATGATTGAGCCTGTGCCTGAGCGAATTGCGTTCGACACAATCCTGGAAATTGGCAAGGGCTCCTATCGCGTGAAGGAGTAATTTGCGCGACGACTTTCTTTCTTACTACGAGCAGGAGCTGAACTACCTCCGACGGCTTGGCACCGAGTTTGCCGAGAAGTACCCGAAGATCGCGGGCAGGCTTCTTCTCGAAGCTGGAAAATGCGAGGATCCACACGTCGAAAGAATAATGGAAGGCTTCGCTTTTCTAGCGGCGCGTATCCATCTCAAACTCGACGACCAGTTTCCCGAGATCGTCGAAGGAATGTTCAACATCCTTTATCCGCATTTCTTGCGGCCGATTCCTTCGATGTCCGTGGTCCAGTTTCACCTCGATCCGGAGCAGGGTCGCCTTACCAGTGGGTTGCGGATTGCACGCGACTCTGTACTCTACTCCGCTCCCGTGAACGGCGCGCCTTGTAAGTTTCGCACTTGCTATGACACGACGATATGGCCGCTCCGCGTGACTTCTGCCGATTGGAAACCAATCGATCGTGTTCAGCCGGCAATTCCTGGCACAAACGCAGCCGGCGCACTGCGGATCGTTTTGGAGTGCTTGCCCGATGTTCTCTTTGAGCAGTTGGAAATAGATAAGCTCCGGATATTCTTGCTCGGTGACGGCGCTTTAACGCACACATTGCTGGAGCTTTTATCGAATAATTGCCTCACCGTGCTAGCCCGCGATGTCGACAATCCGAAGAAGAGTGTGAGCCTCGGGCCGGATGCGGTTTGCCAGGTTGGCTTCCGAGAGGACGAGGGAATGGTTCCGTTTCCGCGCCGTTCTTTCTGGGGCTATCGCCTGCTCGGCGAATATTTCACGTTTCCGGAGAAATTTCTGTTTCTAGATATCTCCGGCTTCAAAGAGCTGAAACGGCTGCGCTTTGGAAAGAGAGTTGAACTGATCTTTCTCCTTTCGGAATTTGAGCGCAAGGAGCGCCGGCAGCTAGTGGAGTTCGGAGTGAACTCCGATATCTTCCAGCTCGGATGTGTGCCCGTAGTGAATCTGTTCGCCCAAACAGCCGAGCCCATCCTGGTGGAGCACAAGACCTATGAGTACCGCATTGTGCCTGATGCCCGTCGCGAGCAATCGATCGACATCTTTTCGGTGGACCGGGTCACCGGGGTAACCAGCAATGCCGGCGAAGTAGCCGACTATCAACCCTTCTATTCCCTGCGTCACGTCAATGCGTATGACAAGGAAAGAGCGTATTGGCAGATCTCGCGCCGGCTCTCGACTTGGCGGAGCGATAAGGGAACCGATACTTACATCACGTTTGTCAAATTGACGGGAGAGCGAACGGCTCCCGATCGCGAGACGATAACTTTGCGTCTCACCTGCTCTAATCGCGATCTACCCTCGCGTTTGCCCTTCGGAAACGAAGCTGGCGATTTTCAGCTCGAGGGGGGCGGTCCGATTGAGCGCATCGTGGCACTAGTCAAACCGACTGACGCGATTCTGCCTCCGGCAAACGCATCCCTCTTGTGGCGCCTCGTATCGCAACTCTCGCTGAACTATCTCTCGCTTGCATCTGACAACGGCGACGCCTTTCGCGAAATCTTAAGATTGCACAACTTTGGCAACTCCATTGCCGCCGATAAACAGATCCAGGGCATTACCGAACTCCGCGGCAAACCGCACTTTGCCCGGCTTTCTTCGGATAGCGGCGTGAGCTTCGCGCGCGGCACCCGCATAGAATTGGAAATCGATGAAGAGCAGTTCGCAGGATCGGGAGTCTACACGTTTTCGAGCGTGCTGGACAGATTTCTTGCTCTCTACACGTCGATGAACAGTTTCAGTCAATTGGTAGTTCGAACACGACAGCGGAAGGGAGTGTTGAAGCAGTGGCCGGCCCGATCGGGACAAAAGACGCTGATGTAGTACCGAACAAGCTGCTGAGTTCGATGCGGAAGGAGCCTTGGAGCTTCGGGTTCTTTCAGGCGGTGCGTCTGCTGCAATTGGCCGCGCCAGGGCGTACGCCGGTCGGGAAACTCGGCGACCCTGCAACCGAAGTCGTGCGTTTCCTGCAGAATCCAAGCTTGGCGTTTCCGGCAAGCGAGATTCAAAAGCTCGAGGAAGAAACCGGTCAGGCCGATCGTATGACGGTGAACTTCTTCGGCATGATCGGTCCGCTAGGTCCCTTGCCGCTCCATTACACGGAGTTCGCCATTGAGCGGTTGCGCGCTCGCGACCGAAGCTTTCTCGAGTTTCTCAACATTTTTCACCACCGTCTGGCATCGGCGTTCTACCGGGCTTGGGAGAAACATCGTTTTCCGATCGGCTATGAGCGAGATCGTACCGATCTGGTTTCTGAAATGCTCTACGATTTGGTCGGGCTGGGTACGTACGGGCTTCGCAAGAGGCAAGTGGTTCCCGACGAGGTCTTTGTTCATTACGGGGGCTTTTTTGCTCTAGCGGCGCGTAGCGCAGTGACTTTAGAGTCGATCCTGGCAGACTACTTCGAACTGCCGGTTGAAGTCGAACAATTTATTGGCGCTTGGCGACGTATCGACGAGACCGATCAATGTCGCTTTGAGGACTACTTTTCGGAGTCGACCCAGTTAGGTTTAGGAGCAGTGGTGGGGGATGAAATTTGGGATCGCCAATCGAAGGCGCGCATCGTTCTTGGACCTTTGCCCGGTTCCCGTTATCGTGAGTTTCTGCCTAACGGCTCGGCGTTTCGCCCCTTGCGTGCTTTGACCCGAATGTTCTCCGGCGACGACATAGAGTATGAAGTGCAATTGATTCTCGAACGCGAGGACGTTCTAGGCTGCGAGTTGGGAAGGGGCGAAGAAAAGGGCGTCCAACTTGGCTGGTTTACTTGGATGAAGAGCAAAGCGGGATTCGATCGCGACCCTCGCGATACTGTTCTGCTCTTAACGTGAGGAAAGACCCATGACAGCAAGCTTACGTGCACTGATCGGAAAATTGAATAGCACGACTCGTGAAGCGATGGAGGGTGCGGCAAAGCTCTGCGCCCGGCGCACAAATTACGAGATCGAGATCGAACACTATCTTGTAACGCTGATGGATTCACCGGGTTCGGATCTGGCGTTGCTCCTTCCGCACTTCGGAATCAACCGCGAGATTCTCGCAAAGAATCTGTCTGCGAGCCTGGATCGTTTGAAGCGCGGCAACGCACGAAATCCGGTTTTCAGCCCCACTTTAGTAAAAATGTTTGAAGAAGGATGGACCTTCGGCTCCCTCGAATATGAGGCGCGCCAGATTCGTTCTGGGTTCACTTTATTTGCGCTGGTGGCAAACGAAGAACTGCGGCGCTTGAGTCTGGAGATCTCGCGCGAGTTCGGGCGCATCGATGCCGAAAGCCTGAAACAGGATCTCTGGGGGGTGATATCGCGTTCCGATGAGCACGCCGAAGTCGAGCCTGGAACTGCAGCCACGGATAGCCAACAGGCCGAAGGCGACGCTCGCTCTGCCGGAGGTCGAACTCCTTTTCTCGACCAGTACACGATCAATCTCACCGAGCATGCGCGAGGCGGAAAGATCGACCCCGTCCTGGCACGTGACTTCGAGATACGTCAAGTAGTCGATATTCTTACCAGGCGCCGCCAAAATAACCCGATTCTTGTTGGTGAGGCTGGAGTCGGCAAAACGGCAGTCGTAGAGGGCTTCGCGCTTCGCGTGGCCAATGGAGATGTTCCGCCTCCGTTGCGTAACGTCTCTCTGCGAACGCTCGACCTCGCATTGCTGCAAGCGGGTGCTGGAGTGAAAGGCGAGTTTGAAAATCGTCTCAAAGGCTTGATCAACGAAGTGAAGGCTTCTCCCACTCCGATCATTCTGTTCATCGATGAAGCCCACACTATGATCGGGGCAGGAGGACCTGCCGGACAGAATGACGCCGCCAATCTGCTGAAACCGGCGCTCGCGCGCGGCGAACTTCGCACCATTGCGGCGACCACTTGGTCCGAATACAAAAAGTATTTCGAAAAAGATCCGGCACTGGCCAGGCGCTTTCAATTGGTCAAAGTCGATGAACCCAACGAGATCGCCTGCGAGCTGATGTTGAGAGGAATAGTTCCTGCCCTCGAGACGCATCACAAAGTGCGGATCCTCGAAGAGGGGCTCGCTGCTGCCGTAAAACTCTCGCATCGCTATCTACCCGACCGCCAGCTCCCGGATAAAGCCGTTAGCGTCTTGGATACTGCTTGCGCAAGATTATCGCTGGGGCAAAACGCTACACCTTCGGCGCTCGAAGATGTACAGAGAACGCTTGACGATCTGGAGGTGCAGTCCCGAGTTCTTGAACGTGAAGCCGCGCTCGGCGCACAACATGCCGAACGATTGGAGCAAATCGCCGCCGATCGCAAAAGCTCGGAGGAACAACGCACTCTTCTAACCGCCAGATGGGAAAGCGAACTCGCCTTGGTCAATCAGATCCGAGCGGTGCGGGGGCGCATCGAGGAGAGTCATGGCGGACAACGCGAGGGGGTGAACAGCGCTCCGCAAAACGGTACTGGAGCAAACCAAAATGCAACCGCTGTTGCGACCGCGGATCCCGATTCCTTACGGCAAGAGCTTTCGTCTCTAAATAGTCGACTGACCGAACTGCAAGGCGAACAGCCCCTAATAGGGGTTTGCGTAGATGCGCAACTCGTCGGAGAAGTAATCTCAGACTGGACCGGCATCCCGGTCGGCAAGATGCTCAAAGATGAGGTTTCGACCGTGCTCGCGTTGGAATCGCATTTGGGAAAGCGAGTGGTAGGGCAGGATCATGCATTAGCCGTGGTCAGCCAGCGCGTCCGGACTTCACGAGCCGCCATGGACGATCCGAGTAAGCCGGTTGGCGTGTTTCTATTAGTGGGTCCAAGTGGCGTCGGAAAGACCGAGACTGCGTTGGCCCTTTCCGATCTGCTTTATGGGGGCGAACGCAACCTGATCACTATCAACATGTCGGAGTTTCAGGAAGCGCACACGGTGTCGACTCTGAAAGGCTCCCCTCCCGGCTACGTCGGCTACGGAGAGGGAGGCGTTCTGACAGAAGCTGTGCGGCGGCGGCCTTACTCTGTGGTTCTTCTCGACGAAGTAGAGAAAGCGCATCCGGACGTGCTGGAGTTATTCTTCCAGGTCTTTGATAAAGGTCGTATGGAGGATGGTGAGGGGCGGCAGATCGACTTCAAAAACTGCATCATCATTCTAACCTCAAACGCCGGGACCGACACGCTCATGAAATACTGCGCGGACCCCGACACCATGCCCGGACCCGAGGCGCTGGTGTCTTCTCTTAAACCGGAACTAAACAAAATCTTCAAACCGGCTTTCCTCGGAAGGCTTGTCATCGTGCCGTACTTCCCGATTCGCGACGAGGCGCTGAAGATGATCATTAACCTCAAACTTCGCAAGATTCAGCGGCGTCTCAAAGAAACGCACAACATCGAGTTTTCCTGGGATGACAAGCTGGTCGATGAAGTCGGCCGCCGTTGCACCGAAGTTGAGAGCGGAGCGCGCAACGTGGACAACATCCTGACGAACACGCTGCTGCCCGACATCTCTCTCGAATTACTCACTGGATTACCGAGGGCCGGAGGACAAAAACACTGCGCACCAGCATCGGCGACGACGGAAAGTTCAGTTATCGGATGTCCGAATAGAGTTGAAAGCAACCCATGAGTTACGCCCAGACAGACAGACCTATTCGAATCAAGACAACGCTCGGGGACACCGAACTTCTGCTGGAGAGTTTCTCCGGTTCCGAAATAGTCTCGGAGCCTTTTCTTTTTCGGGTATCGATGGTCTCCGAAAATCCGGGCATCAATCTGAAGGCTCTGATCGGCACGCCGGCAACAATCTATCTCCGGCTGCGTGATGGCAGTGAACGGCCATTCCACGGCGTCTTTCAAAGCCTGCGCCAGCGCGAGATCGGCAAAGATAACTTGGTATCTTACGAGGGCACTATTGTCCCTAAATTGTGGTTTCTCAGTCTGAAGAGCGACTGCCGCATCTTCCAGAACAAAACCGCTGTCGAGATTGCAGAACAGGTTCTAAAGGAGAGCGGCGTTACCGACTTCCGCTTTGCGGCCAGTGGCACGTTTCCCACACGAGAGTATTGCGTTCAATACCGTGAAACCCATTTGAACTTCGTTTCCCGGCTGCTCGAGCAAGAAGGCATCTTTTACTACTTTGAGCATGCCGAGGATAAGCATACAGCTGTGTTCGTCGATAAAAGCGCAACGTTGAAACCCTGTCCTCGGCAGAGCTCTGCTAAGTACTCGACGATGATGGAAGACAGCGATGAAGACGCTGTTCTGGAGATGGACAGCGAAGAGCAGGCAATCACAGGAAATGTGACGCTGGCCGACTACAACTTCGAGACACCTGCTAATGATCTGCGCGTCTCGGTTTCCGGCAAAGGTGATTTCGAATCCGCGGATTACCCAGGCATCTATGTTACCCGGGACGCCGGCGACCAGTATGCAAAGACGCGCCTCGAAGAACTGGAAGCCATGCAGTCTGTCATTCGCGGAACCAGCACCTGTCGCGGCTTCTCAGCAGGTTACCGTTTTACCTTACAGGAGCACTATCGCGACGATAAGAACACTTCTTACGTTCTGCTGTCAACCACGCATTCGGCTGCGAGTACGTCTTATGGCGCGGACGGCAGCGGCGCGTTCTCCTACCGAAATTCATTCGAAGCAATCCCGCAGAGCACTCCTTACCGGCCGCCTCTTCGCACCAGGAAGCCGTTCATGCAGGGCCCGCAAACTGCAGTCGTGGTCGGCAAACAAGGAGAGGATATCTGGGTCGATAAGTATGGGCGAGTCCGGGTCCAGTTCTTCTGGGATCGCCTAGGCAAGAAAGACGAGAATAGTTCCTGCTGGGTCCGCGTGTCCCAGATATGGGCCGGCAAGAATTGGGGTTGGATGACAATTCCGCGCATTGGACAGGAAGTGGTCGTCGACTTTCTCGAGGGCGATCCGGATCGCCCCTTGATCGTCGGGCGCGTCTATAATGCCGATCAGATGCCGCCTTACACCCTGCCTGATAACCAGACTCAGACCGGCATCAAGACTCGCAGTTCCAAAGGCGGAGACAGCAGTAACTTCAACGAAATTCGCTTCGAAGATAAAAAAGGAAGTGAACTGCTTACCGTACATGCCGAGAAAGACATGGACACGAGTGTCGAGCACGATGACACGCAGACTGTTCAGAATAACCGAACGATCACAATTGATCAGGGTAACCTTACGCTTACGCTCAACCAGGGAAACAAGTCAACAGATTTGAAGATGGGCAACGAATCGACAAAGATCGATTTAGGCAAGAGCGAGAAAGAAGCCATGCAGTCGATCCAGTTGAAAGTGGGACAAAGCAGCATACTTATCGATCAGACGGGTGTAACCGTAAAGGGCATGATGATCAAGATCGAAGGGCAGATCCAAGCGGAAATGAAGAGCCCTATGACCCAGGTAAACGGAGATGGAATGCTGACCTTGAAAGGCGGCATCACCATGATCAACTGAACTTGCTCGTCCAACTCCAAAGCACCTTGGCGACTCGGGAAATCTGCCGCTTTGCAGAGATCGATTCGGTTCCCAATGAGATATCGCCGGCACAGTTCCTAAATCAATTGCTGGAAACGGAGCGTTATCCAGAGGCGGTTCGTTTCTTATCGAACGCCATGGAAGAGGCAGCAGCAATCCGTTGGGGCTGCGCATGTTTGAAGCAGTTGCAGCGGGGCGAGACGGACGAGCAGAAACTAGCGCTGCAAGCTGCTGAGGATTGGCTCTCTGCCCCAACGGACGCGAAGCGCCGCGCAGCAAAGGAGGCCGCGGAGAAGTCAAAGCTGGAGAGCCCTTCAGGCGCTTTGGCTATGGCGGTGTTCTTTGCAGGCGGGAGTATCGCTCCTCACAACGGCTCCCGATGTTTCGCCTCCGCCTCACATCTGCCAGAAGATTGCGGCTGCTGCTGTGACATTAGCAGTAGTCACCGAGCACCCTGAGCATGCTCCAGAACGCTTTCGGCAGGCGCTACAACTAGGAATCGAAACAACCAAATCTTAGACTCGCAGGTTCACTCATATGAAAACAGGACTGAAGATTCAACGTAAAGCTGGGACAGTCGCGAAAGACTTCACACCGGCCATGCTCGCCTGGAGCCTCGAACAGATGGGGCCAGTGGCGACCGATCCGGTGCCTGGAGATGGCACCGAAGTTCGGCCTTTCCGCATGAGCACCATTGGCCAATGGGCACAGGCCGCTGCCACTCAGACTGCGAAGGGCAAAGACCTTTACGTCATTGGCGGTCACATCATCGAACGCAATCCCGCGGGCGAGTACGCGGATTACATGACGGACGTGATTGACGCCGTGCCGATGATCGGTGAACCTGTAACAGGTCACAGCACAGTGAATCGGCCCCGGAGTTTTATGTCGCCGGACCGTAAGGATCCGCTGCCGATTTACCGCCAAAAATATGAGCGCATGGACAAAAGTCATCTGGATCTCGACAACAGGCAACTTGCCAGGCAAGCTCGTCAATTACTGAAGGGCGCTCAGGATATGTCAATCTTTCGTACGCTCGAACTTCCGGGAACTTTGGCCGCCGTTTTTTTGGCCGAGGTTTACCGAGAGCGCCGCATGCTCCCAATTGGCCTCATGTTACTCGATCTCGTTGAGGTCGGAGTAAGTTATGGAACCGGCACAGAAACGCCTCAAAAGGTCTACACATGGGAAAAGCTTATGAGCAATCCCGGAAACAAAAAGGATCGCATCTCGGGAGGTAAGCACCCCATGCTTCACGATCAGACGCAAACTCAGGCGTCTCAAATGTTCAACGCGTTCAATCCCGTCACAAAGAAATCCATCTCTATTCTCGTCGCATGGTTACATTGCTATCTGAAAAGTGATCCTCAATGGTCGACCTGGGTTGTGAGGAACTCGATCGGATCTAAAGACACCCTCGGTCCGAAGAAGTTTCAGCAAATCGGTATTTCTATGAGCGACTCTGCCTCTCGCGGCTTAGATCCTGCAACTTTAAGAGACAATCCGTATGACTTCTACAACAGTGCCGTAAAAGCAGCTCTGGACCACCGTTGTCAAACACTCGATTGTCTGCTTACATCGAACACTCTTAGCTACTTCCAGGGCTAACTTTACGGCCACTTGCCAAGATGAAACTCCTTTTCAAATTCAACCTAATCTTTCTGCTTGTTTTTGGACTTGGCATGATCCCGACGGGTATGCTGTCCTATCGCTTTTTGCGTGCTGAAGCCCGAGACCAAGTCATCGAACAAGGCCGTCTCATGATGCAGACCGCAACCTCGACAAGGCATTACACGCAAACGCAGATCAAGCCTCTCCTGGAAACCCGGACCGAGTTACAGAAACGGTTCCTACCTCAAACCGTTCCCGCCTATTCGGCTACGGAAGTTTTTAACAACGTGCATCAAGCCTATCCAGATTATGCATACAAAGAAGCAACGCTGAACCCGACTAATCCTCGCGACCGAGCTTCCGATTGGGAGGCGGATGTAGTCAACACCTTCCGTAACCATCCCGATCAAAAGGAAGTCATCGGTGAGCGGGGGACGCCCGTCGGACCATCTCTGTTCTTCGCTCGTCCCATACGCATCGCCGATCCCGCCTGCCTCGAGTGTCACAATGTTCCCGCAAAAGCTCCCGCGTCGATGATCCGCCAGTACGGACCCGACAATGGCTTCGGCTGGCATGTCAACGAAGCCGTGGGCGCTCAGATCATCTCCGTTCCCGACTCCCTGCCCGCGAAAATAGCCGATAAGGGCGCAAAAACGCTGGTTACTTATCTTGTTTGTATCGCCATAGCCACACTGCTGGTCTTGGACCTCGTGCTCTACTTCAGTGTCCTCCGGCCCGTTGCTCGCCTGTCTCGGGTTGCCGATGAGATCAGTAAAGGAAACTTCGAAGTGGAGGAATTGCCCGTCAAAGGAAAAGATGAAATCTCGGTACTCGCTGCATCCTTTAACCGCATGTACCGAAGCCTGGCCCGCGCCATGGATATGCTTAATCGCAACGAAGGAGAAGCCTGAAAAGTCAGTTGCGCGGATAACTTGTTAAGAAACGATCGCGGTCTTTACCCGCGGGAATCTCCGTGGCAAGTTGACTATACAAGTCCTGCCAGGTTCGCGAACGCTTCGCGGCACGATCGACCAGCACTTTAGCCATCGGGCCTATATGTTTCGCCAGCTCCTTCCTCACGCGCTCCAGCCCAACAGGGTCGAAAGAGACAGGTTGCGGTGTGGCGTTCGGAGTTGGGGTCATCGTCCCAACCGGCGGTGTTCTTATTTTTGTAGAGATACCGCGCAGATCTGGTTCGGTTGCCGCCAACTGCTTGGCAGCAACTACCTGGAGAGCACCGATGATTTCGTCACGGAAGTCGGCTGCACTCTCGTACCGCTCACCCGGGTTCTTCTCTAACGCCTTAAGAATGATTCGCGATAGCTCGCGAGATACTCGCGAATTCAATACGCTTGGATCCGCAGGCCGGCTTTTGATCTGTGCCTCTAGGAGCTCAGCGGCAGTATTCCCCTTAAAAGGGCGCTCGCCGGTAAGCGCTTCGAACAGTGTCACGCCGGTTGCGTAGAGATCCGACCTGCTATCTACATTTCCTGCCGCGAGTTGCTCTGGAGACATGTAATACAAAGAACCGATCGCTGCCCCGGCTTGCGTAAGGTGACCGTGTTCGGCAACGCCGCGGGCGATTCCAAAATCCATCAATTTTGCGATTCCTTCCGCAGTGATCATGATGTTCGATGGCTTCACGTCCCTGTGAATGATGCCGCGCGAATGGGCATATTCAAGCGCGGCGAGTACCTGTGTTGCCATCTGCACGGCCTGCAGCTGGTTTAGCGGCCCACTCCGAATAATCTCCGCCAGAGTCCGACCATCGACGTACTCCATTACCATCAAAAGCTGGTTTTGAACACGAAGTGCGTTGTGCAATGAGGCTATATTTGGATGGCTGAGGCTCGCCTGAAGCCGTATCTCCCGAATAAAGCGATCAGCTAAATGAGGATCCGATTCGAAATCCGGAAGAAGCACCTTCATTGCTTCCGTCCTGTCGGAGATCAGGTGACGCACCTGGTAGACCGCTCCCATGCCACCGCTTCCCAGCAATCCGACTACTTCGTAATCCGAAATGCGGTCACCCAGCCGCAGACTCATCGTCCTTTATCCACATCGCCATTCGACCAAAGCTGCAGTTACGCGTTTCGGAAATTGCGGTGTTACCTCCTAGTCATAATAGCGGCTGAAAACCCGCCGCTAAGGCAATGCCAGGTTCTGGTCCAAAGTCCGCCTGAGTGAACGGTACCAGTTCGCACTCATCCAAGCACCAGGAACCCCAGCGCTTCGATTCTAGCCAGGATCTTCGCAACGCTCTCTTCGAGCGATTCCCTCGAGGAGTCGATGAAGACCTCAGGCGCAAGAGGCGGCTCGTACGGATCCGAGATGCCGGTAAAGTTGGCGATCTCGCCGGCCAAAGCTTTCTTGTATAGCCCTTTCACGTCTCTTTGAATGAGCACTTCCATAGGACACTGCATATATACTTCGACAAATTTCGGAATGCGTGACCTGACCTCATCCCGCCCCGCACGATAGGGCGAAATCGCTGCCGCAATCGCTATCACCCCGTTCCGAGTGAGCAGTTCGCAGACGTAGCCGATGCGCCGGATATTTTCCTCGCGGTCGATCTTAGTGAAGCCGAGCCCCTTAGATAAATGCGTTCGCACGGCGTCGCCATCCAGTACCTCGACCTTTTTCCCTGACTCACGCACCCTCGCAGCAATCAACTGGGAGAGCGTGGTTTTACCGCTGCCTGACATGCCGGTAAACCACAACGTAAAGGCCATGTCCATTAGGCTAGTAGGCTGTCCCAGTGATTTTCGATACCCTGGCACGAGGTACAGTTGTGTTTCGGAGTTTCGGAGCCATGAGTCACGCCAGTGGCTCTCCAACCGGAGGCCCGGAAACCATGAGCGCAGCGATTGGTGTCTTGTTTACCTTCACTACGTATGGCACGCACCTGCACGGCGCCGATACGGGATCGGTATCGCGCCATCGTCGAAACTGGGGGTCTCCCACTTTGCCGTCCAACCTGGCTTGGCAGGACCAAGCCAGGCGACTCATGGCCGAACCCGCTTTTATTCTGGGCCCGCAAGACCGTCATGTTGTGTTGCATTCCGTAATCGATGCGTGGGCCTATCACGCCTGGCATCTGTTCTGCGTGCACATTCGTACGAATCACGTCCATGCCGTTTTGCAAACCGATGTCCCAGTGAACCGGGTTTTGGCTTACCTGAAACCTCGCGCTACCTTCATGCTGAAGCCATTGCATCCGCATCGGCAGCGGTTCTGGAGTAAACAAGGAAGCACTCGCTACCTTTGGAATCACACCTCCCTGGCCGCCGCCTTGGATTACGTCAGGAACCGGCACGGAACTCCTCTCGAGTTTTGGATGGGGGAGGAAACGTCTTAACGCTCCAATCGCTGCGCTCATGGCTCCGATTGACCGGTATAAACCGCACCGGGACAGCTTACTAGAAAAACTTCAAAATCAAGGCGGTCACGTCTTGCAGCCTCGGATGATTGAACTTCATGGGACAACTGGTAAATAGCACACCTGGGACGTCGGCGGGATTGATGCAGTGGTCCGCGATCCAGGCGTCGGTATTGTCTTCTATCTCTTGTGGAGCCGTCCCACCCAGGGCGGTCTGCCAGGAAGCTCGATAGCCGCGGCCATAACCGATGATCAGATCAGGGGCGACTTCGGCATTCTGCTGCGACGGTCTCTCCTCGTATACAGATTCAACAATCTGCCTGCCGTTAGACGGATCGCGCCACGCGAGAAGCTGCTCCCGCAGGTTGGCTATTAAGGCATGGCTTTGCTCTCCCGGCGCAATGACGCCATGTGCCTCCCTGCCTTTGCGATTGAGATAAAGGCCGTTCAAGCCGATAGCGTATGCTTCCGTCGAAGGCCAATCGACACTGGTGAGGTTGGTATCGTCGCCCGGTTGGCCGGTGAGCGCGAGAAAGCCGCGATCCTTCAGCCACGTGTTCAGATGAACAGCACGGTCGAAGGTGGTGAATCCGTGGTCTGACAGAACAATCAACTGCGCCGACGGAGATGCGCGGCGTACTTCACCGATGCACTCGTCGATTTCACGGTACACCTCGAGCAGTTCCGGTTCATGCCGGCCCCAAAGCATATGGGAATTTTGGTCGATGGAAGAGAAGTAGAAGAAGAGCAGTCCACTTGTGAAATGCCTCAGCGAATAGCGGAGGAGATTGCGTTCTTCTTCAAACACGAGTCGCGTTTGTGAGCGAAATTCTGTTAAATTAAAGACCTGCTGACGCAGGGCCGAGGTATCTTCCCCAATGCCGAGAGTGGTAAAGCGCCCCGTCTCGCGAGCGACTGTGCGAGCCCAGTTCGACGGAGCCGCAATCGGAAGCGCCGGCGAGACAGGATCGATGTTTACAGGCGAGAGATAAAGCTGAAAACCGGGATGTAATTCCTTGGCAAAAATACGAAACATCCCGTGGACAGACGAGACATGCGGGATTAACGGGAACTTGGCGGTCATCCAGTCAGACCACTCACCTTCCCGCAGAATTGCTGCCTCATCTCCGAGGGAAAAACGCGCGACTGCGGCGTCGTGGTCGACATCGACGGTCAGGTTCACCGACGTGTAAGGCTGATCTTTGCGAAGAGGGTTCGGTGAGCCTTCTACAGGCAGCACGGCGTGTCCGGCGTCGAGGTGTACTTTGACGATGCGGCCGCCCGAAACAGAGCGCGAGAGTTCCTCAGGGTCGTCCGTGTAGAAGCTGAACGTGCCTAACGTTCCGCGCAGATCGGGTGTGCCCATTCCGGAGAGCGCTGTACCAGCAGCAACGGGCGGGTAGTTGGTTGGCATGCGCAGAACGGTGACAGGTATCCCGCGATCGTGGAGTGATTGCCAGAAGGGCGTTCCCCGGCGCAGCGAAATCACCCGCGAGCCGGACAACGGCAGTAGGTAGGGTCCGATCGGTAATGTCCAGCGTGGTTCTTCGGTCCGCGACATCGAAGAGAACGGCTGTAAAGTTCGTGGGTCGCGATGAACAAAGTCGAACATCCCATGCTGAGCAGGTTCGAGTCCGGTGATGAACGTGGACCAGGCAACTGGGCTCTGCGGCGGAGTGGTAGTTCCAAGACGGCTGAACTGACCTTCACTCCGAAGCCTTGCGAGGTTCGGTAGAGCGCTCCAATGGCGTTCAACGAAGCCAGGATCCATTCCATCCACTCCAAGCACAATGAGCTTCGGAACCGGGCGGCTATGGCAAGAAGTTATACAGAGCGCCAGAGCAGCCGCCGCGCAGAGTCTGGCGAATCACGGGCCACCGAGGTAGCCGAGGCTCCGCAATCGCTCCAAAGTGCGCTGATCGAGCTGGGACGTTCCGGTATGACCGATGATGCTACGCACTTTATTCTGGGCATCGATCCACTGCGAGAGCGTTGCAATGTCTTTCTCGATCTCATCAGAATGCTGGGTCGAAACGTCATGCTGTTCCTTGCGATCGGTCGTGCGATCGTAAAGCTCCACCTTTTTTATGCCGGCTTTCGCGGCCTTATTGCGGTAAATAAATTTCCAATGCGAATCGGTAATGGCAAAACTGTCGGTCGAGTTTTCCGGTACAAGTCCTTCCGGTCGGACCGCTGCAAAACGCGAAGAAACGACGAGCCCTCGCCGCTTGAATGACTGCCCGCGAGTCAATGGCAACAAGCTCTGGCCCTCTACCACCGGCGGGGTTTTCAGCGCAAGCAGGTCGAGCACGGTCGGCATAACATCGATGAGTTGAACGGGTTCGCTGACCCGGCGCGGGGTCGGAAAAAGCGCGGGATTCCACATCAGCAGCAGCGTATGCGTCAGCTCCTGGTAAACGGATTGCCCATGGGCAGTCCAGCCATGGTCCCAGAACTCCTCACCGTGATCGGAAAGCACTATAATCACCGTCTTATCGAGCACTCCAAGCTGCTTGAGCTTGGCGACCAGAAGCTCGAAGCTGTGGTCGTTGTGCAAGATTTCGCCATCGTAGCGATCCTGGGCTTGGTGAATGAAACGGTCGGGATCGATTTCGGCTTTCTCACACATCTCGCGATTGATGACGGCCCCTCCGCCATACTCGTGATTCGTTTTGAAGCTGGAGTACTCGCGTTCGAATAGCGGTGTCTCGGAGGGCTTGGCGAAAACAGATTCGAATGGTGGCGGCGGGTCATAGGGCGCGTGTGGATCCGTCGCGTGCGCATACAGAAAAAATGGCTCGTCACGGTGCCGTTCTAGCCAGGGAAAGACGACTTTGTTCAGGGCGGCGGAGTCCGTAGCTCGATCGGTTTGCGGATTCACCTCTCGCAGCACCACCGGATATTCGAGCAGGTAATCGAAACCGCGGTCCAGTCCAGTCGCACGACCGACGAACGGTGTAGAAACGATGCTGGCAGTGGTGTAGCCCGCAGTCCGGAGTTGTGATGCCAGAGTAGCGGAGCCGCCCGGGATTGTATCCGCATCGGAGACGATGCCGTGAGTGAAGGAATACAGCGACGTCATCAACGATGCGATGGACGATTTAGTCCAAGTAGCCTGCGCCTGGCAATCCTCGAAAACAACACTGGAAGCAGCGAGCTTCTTGAGAAAAGGAGTCGTATTGCGGGCGTACCCGTAGACGCTGGCGTGGTCGGCGCGCAAAGTATCGATCGTGTAGATCAGAATGTTCGGCCGAGTCGATTTGCCTGTGGTTGACCCGGTCACTAACGGACTGGCCCAAAGTGCGACGTCCCCGGCATGGCTCGATTCGGTTTGGAGCCGTAACTTGATGGCGCGCCCGCTCCAGCGCGAAAGATCGAGATCGGCGTCTTGCCATTGATCGGGATTATCAATCGTCCTAGAAAAGAGATTGCCCGGTTCGCCTTCGACCGACACGCGAAAAGTCACCTTGCTCTCTTTCTCGGTGCTTCCCATCCCGAAATGCAGATGAGCATTGCCCGGAAGAGACAAAGGGAAAACGATGCTGGACGGCGAGTGTACGTATAAGGTGTCGCGGTATTCGTCGCGTTTGCCCAGCTCTTGGCGGCCGCTCGCATTAGCGAAACTGGCGGGCTTAGGAATTAGTTTGATTGAGTGAATCGCAACCGGCTGATCGAGGCTGTCGGTCGGCATGATCCCGAGCAGACGGCTACCTTTTGGCGCATCCACATTCACTTCGAATCGATACACGTTGTACTCGCCTGCAGGGCCAAGCTTTTGCTTGCTCTCAAAGTCACCGATTTTGATCTTGATTTCGTGACCGCTCTGGGCCGACATCCTGATCTCAACAGCTTGATAGAGGCTCCAGTCTATGGCCGGCTGCTTGGGAGCAAGAATAACCGGAGTGGAGCCTTCCCCTTTCACCATCAGATCGCCATTGCGCACGCCGACGCGGCCGCGAATGAGTTGCCAGGTGATGTCGGATGTGGAAAAGAAGTTCTGCCAGACGATAGGCTCGGCGGCCATTGCGCCACTGGCCGCCGGTGAGGCGCTTATCGTTGCCCGAGACAGATTATCGTCGAGACGCAGCGACTCCCCGAAGAGCGTCGCTTGCAAAGTCAAGGCACTCAGCAGCAGAATTCGAACGGAGCTCAAACAAACATCCTAGCTCCGTCAGAACTCTAGTCGCGCGCCTACTTGGATAATTCGCGGATTGTTGGCCTGCGAGCTCAGATTGATGAGTCCCGTCACCGGATTCGGGTTGTTCAGCAGTCGGGTGATTGAATGCATTGAAGAAGTCCCCGCTCATTCGCAGTCTGATGCGCTCCGTGAAGTTGAAGTATTTGAACGCGCTAATGTCCTGATTCCATGAAGGAGGCCCAAGCATGAAATTTCGGGTATTCCAGCTGAGATTGTCCGTGATTGGAGTCTGTACGACGGTACCGTCCGCCAGAGTTTGCGGAAGGAAATTATCGTTATTTGGTCCCAGCGGGTGAATGGTACGCGACCCGCGAGCGACTGGAACGATCTGCTCGAGCGCAGCAAGGTTCACATTGCTCGCCTGGGTGGGGTCGAAATCGCCGGCAAACCAGAGCTTTTGATTCTGGCCGAAGATATTCAGGGTCAAACGTTTATTCGAACTTAGCGCCGGGTTGCCGAACTGGTACTCAGAGGCGCTGTTGCCCATCCAGAAACCGTTGGCCCAAGTGCCAATAAAGGCGATCTGCCAGCCTCCAACGAGCGGCGTCGACCCCGCGATTGACGTTGCCAAGGTACTTCTTGCCGCGCCCGAATGGCAGCTGATATAGACCGTTCCAAGTAATACGTTGAGGCGGAACCTGACTCGAGTTGGTATAGAGTAGGCGCAACAGCTGGCTATCGCTCAAGTTCGGGGCGCCCAGAAGTTCATTGTCTGCGGGCACCGAAGCAGAGGTGCCGCCCCCTTGATTGCCGCCGCCCGTCGATACGCCGTTGATTCCTCCGTTGCCGCCAAACGTGAACCCGCCGGCATCGTTTGTCGTGAGCGTATGCGTGTAGGCGTAGAAGAACTGGAACGAGAGGCCGCTCGCGAATCGCTTGTCGAGCACGACCTGGAAACCGTTGCTATTGGAGTATCCGTTGTGCCTGACGGCGCCATAAGAGCCTCCGTTCAAGCTGTTGAGATTCCAATTCGGGTCTAACTGGCGTTGGTAATAGAGCACCGGAGCAGCCTGCCCGGTCTGAAGCTGGTAGTTGTATCGCGAAAGAGGCGCGTTCACATCCCAGTTTTGCTGGAGATTGCTGCCGTGATTGCCGGTATAGGCCAATTTCAGAATTAGATTGGACGCCAGCTCCCGTTCAATGGTGAAAGTCCATTCCTGCATCCGATTGTCGCTCCAATTATGAGGATCGAGCGCGAGGAATCCCTGTGCCGAACTAGAGACTGCTCCGGGAGGCACCGTCGCGGTGCCTCCCGCCCCGAGCATGTCATTCGAAGTTGGACGCGACAGTAAGCGAATAAACGCCGTTAGCACCCTGCAGCGTATCGAGATTGTTTTGGTAACAGCAGATTGAGTGGCGGATTGATCCGCATGGATTGTAAGATCTGGGACAGCGGAAGCGGCCAGTAGTATGTTCCGTAGCCGCCTCTGATCACTGTCTTGCCAGTAAGCCTATAGGCTAACGCTGCGTGCGGAGCGAAGTCGGTCCAGACGTTCGGTATAAGCGCGCTCGGGAAATTCGGTGTGGAATTGGCGGATATCCCGGTGAGTCCGCGGGCTGCCCAGGCATTGATCACAGCTGATCGGGAGCCCAGGAATCAGTGTTCAAAGTAGTGTACTGCGGAAAAATGACCTGCATGGATGTCGGGCTGAGGGAATTCAGATCGATTGTGTCCATGCGGTTATATTTTTCGCTGTACGGCGTCCAAAATTCCCAACGCAAGCCGTAGCTCAAGGTCAGCTTGGGAGTGATCTTCCAGGTATCCTCAGCGAACAATCCAACTTCTTTTTGTCGGAAGTAAAAGAAACCGCGATTGTATTGATTCGCAAGACTAGATGGAATGCCGAGTTCGAGGCTGGCCAGCCCGGATCCAGTAAACGGAACCTGAGCCTGTCCAACGGGATCGTACAGGCCAGTCCAGGTGCTGTCGAACGAATCCGACCCTTGCGCCTGCTGCAACTCCTTGACGTTGTTGTACTCCTGCCTGCCCTTAAATCCGAAACGCATGCTGTGTTTGCCCTTGGTCCAGGTCACGTTATCATCGATCTGGTATTGAGTCATGTTCTGAGCTTTTTTGTTATCGGAGTCCCATCCACCGCCATAAAACATGTTGTAGGCGTCGGTGTAGACGGTCGGCCAACCGGTTGCGCCAAAGGGATTAGGCAATCCCAATTTCGCGATCCCAGTTAATGTTGTCTGCACCGGTACCCTGCGCATTTGCGGAACGCACCGCACCCAAGCTGCAAGATCGTTTAGCAGCGATGGACTGAATACGTGAGTGTAGTGCGCTGTGATGTTGAAGACGTTTGATTTCTGCGCCGAACTACCGGTCGAATCGGTTTGTCCTGGCGGCGGAAAGCCGTAATGGTTGCCCGCTTGTAGATAGTCATAGTGAGACTGAGTGTAGCGAACCGAAAGATTGTTTTTCTCTGAGAAGACCTGATCGAAGCGCCCCGTGATCGAGTTTGTATTCGTATTCTGCGGATAGTATGTCTGGAAATTGTAAGCGATCCAAGGATTGGCGTTAGCATTTGGACCGTTCGGCACCGGCGTTACGCTTCTGAATCCGTTTAACACTTGCGTGTTCAGCAGGTTTGCGGGAATTACGTTGTTCGGAAAGGGCGCGCGCGCACCGTTTGCAGTTGTGCTGTATGGGTTGTAGAGCGTGAACTTGTCGCCGCTCGTATCCGTGATGTTGCTGAAGTCGCCGCCCCACATCGCGGCAGTGGGCACTGCGGTCTGTGCAAAGACTTCTTGGCGCTGTTTCAGCAGTTCCTGATCGTAAAAGAAAAAGGTCTTGTTCTTAACGACAGGGCCGCCTATAAATCCACCAAACTCATTTCGAATGAGCTTTGCCGGAACATTCCCGTCCTGAACAGCCCGCGCAACCAGGCCCCCGTAGTTATCGCGCAGGGTTTCAAAGGCTCCGCCATGAAACTGATTTGTTCCACTTCTGGTTACGAGTTCGATAGTGGCCGGGCGGTCGAAAGCTGCGCCGGATCCCGCCGTCTCGATTCGATACTCCTGGACTGTATCGAGGCCCGGTTGGACCCGCGAAATTCCCCCGCCGAACCGATCGACATAAGACATGCCGTCCAGCAGAATTTCAGTCGAACCGACCATCATTCCATTGGTGCGGGGGCTTGGAGCGCCTTGCGTGTTCTGACCGCCTTCAACTCCCGGTGTCAGAGTGAACAAGTTAGTGATCTGGCGTCCGTTGATAGGCAGATCGTGGATCTCTTTCGCGGTTCTGACGTCACTAAGTTGCGCGCCCTCCGTAGCTACCTGGGAGGCCGCGTCGGTCACGTCCACCTTGGCTTGAACACTCCCGACAGTCACGGTTGCATCGACTGTGACGGTTTGCCCGGCCTGCACTTGGAAATCGGTCTCCCATTTCTGGAAACCGGGAGCAGCTACTAAAAGATGATAAGGCCCGACGGGGATGCTAACGAAACGATAAATTCCCGCGCCTGTCGTAGGAGCGTTCCGAACCTCGCCGTTTGCGGTGTTCGTTAGAGTGACATTGGCATTCGGAACGATTGCCTTTGAGGGATCCTGAACGGTTCCGGAAACCACTCCCAGCCCACTCTGGGCGGCCAGCGGAATGATTGAAAATAAAATCGGGATTACTAACTTACTTACTGCTGGCAAGAAACTGCGCATGCGACACCCTCTTCCCTGAATCACCGTTGATTGCAGGAGAATAACAGACTGCGCAGAAACATGTCAATGACCAAAGGTGTGTGAATCCGATCCTCCTCCCTTCAGTCCTACTGCCTTCCTGATTTTCGGCTTTCCCAAATCTGCGGTGACAAATTTCTAATTACTCAATCTCGTCTGAAATCATCTGGTTACAAGCAAAAAAATTGTACATAGTTCGTTTTCGCGCTTTCGTGTGCTACGTTTTGGCAGGCTCGCCGAAGGTCGCCCGACCTTCTCGCGGGCCATTTCTATTTAAGGAGCACACACCCACATGAGACAGCATGCAGAATTGCTTGAACAGCAAACCCGGCTCTCAGAACTGCAAGCCGAAAACAACCGCAGGAATGCCCAACTCTCGACAGGCCCCCGCACCCCCTACGGCAAAGCCAAGTCTTCCTTGAACGCCGTCAAAACCGGCTTAACCGGCCGCACCGTCCTCTTGCACGAAGACGATGCCGACGCCTACCGCACCCACATCGCCGCTTACGAAAGCGAGTACAAACCGGTCGGCCTGCGCGAATCCGAACTCGTCCAATCTCTAGCCGACACGCAATGGCGTTTGGCCCGCATCCCCGGACTCGAAATGGCCATCTACACCCGAGGCCGCTGCGAGTTCGCCGACCGCTTCGAAGACCAGGCCACCGAACTCCGCACGAGCATGATCGAGCTCGAAACGCATCTCAAGTACGAAAAGCAACTACGCAACCTCCAGCTACAGGAATCCCGTCTAGCTCGCCGCTTCGAAAAGGAAAAAGCCGAACTCCGCGAACTGCAGAAACAACGTCAGGCCCAAACGCAACCCGGCGCATCGGCAAGCACGGTCACACATTCGAACCCGCCAGCAACCAAAGCCGCCTCAGCAGATTCGACCGAAACTGGCTTCGTTTTTTCAAACGCCGAAACAAGCGGAGAATTCAACACGGACACGCTTGTCAAGACCGCCGCGTAAACCCGTTCTTCCCTGTTGTCACGAAGCTTCCTAGAAAACGTCGATGGTCGTCTTCTGCTCCTGGCCACCCAGGACATCTTTTACCAGCACTGTCCACTGTCCGGCCGGGTCGTTCAAAGCCAAGGGCAGCAGAGCTTCCCCGGCGCCTGCGGGAGCTAAAACATTACATGAATACCGGGAGACCAGTTGTCCATCCGGTTCGCGAACCTCGATATGAAACACGTCGGCCTGAGCCGAAAGCTGACCAGCAAGCGATAACCCGATTCGGCCTGTTTCGCCGCGAGCAATACGCCCGGGTGCGCTCAAGCTGAGCCGGGGCATAGGATTTGGGCTGAAGGCAATCATCGTCGGCTCATAGGGGTCGATCGAAAGCGAAAGCTGCTTCACTTTACCTAGCGGCTTTGCATGTCGGATATCGTAGGCGTATAGTTCCTCCGGCGCGATGAGGCGAACTGCCTGAACCTTCTCAAAGCGCTGCTCGGATTTCACCTTGAGCGGCCCGAGTTCGTCCACTTCGATCGGTGGATTGCTGAGTAACCCGACTATCGTTACTCCGCCGTTCCGGAATACGTGGGTTTCGATCCCTGAGACACGTTGGCCATGAGGGTCAACGACGCTATATTCAGGATGAATGCCCGCGTCGGAAACCACGTTACTCATCGAGCCGTAGATTTGTGCTCCCGTGCCCAGAACGCGCTGGTCGGCATAGTTCAGAGCGTTCAAATGGACGACCTTACCGCGGCCGGTTTCGCCAGCGAGCAACGGTGCGAGACTCGACTTCGGTAAGCGGCGGCTGTGTTCATCAAAAGTACCCGCGTCGCCGTCCACGACAAGCACTCCGCCCTGACGAACGAAGTCCGTTATGGCATTCGCCTCCGCCTCGGAGAGCGCACTCGACCGGGGCAGGATCAGCACGCGGTAGCCACGCTTTAAGAGCTCGCCTCCCTCGACCTGGCCGTAAGAGACGAAGTTGTACTGCAGACCGTGGTCTTCGATTAGGCGGCAATAGGAATCACGCACCCGCAGGAAGTCACTGTCTCTACGTTCGGTCCAGGACATTCGGTCCATCCAAGCATCGCCTTTCGAGCGCTGCGCCAGCATCCATTCGGTTCGCATGCTCGCCTGTGAATAGTGAATGGCAACCGGGTCGGCCTGCCGGACGCTATTGATCATGAGAGCGCCGATGCCGCTGCGCAACTCGTTCCAGTACGGCGCGACCTCGCGGCCGCGTGGTCCGATTGAGCCATCCGGTTCTACCACGTCGTTCTTTTCGTCCCAGATAATGTGGCCGCGAGCGCCGTGCAGCAGCTCGTACCACACCCTATGCTTCTCTAGAGGTCCAGTAGCAAACGCGGTGGTCACGAAAGCAATATTCGGGTTGAGAGAGCGGACGATCTCGATGTTATCGCCGATATCGTAGGGCTCCATCGCATCCAGCGTGGAGCTGAGCCGGGCGTAATCGTAGCCGCCCCATCCCGGCATCTGAGCGCCTTCAATGCCCACATACGCATGAGGGTCGACCGAATGAATAGCGTCCGCGCCGGTTTTCAAAGCGTTCGCGAAGGCGATGTCCATCCATTCTTTGAAGTCGCCCCAGGAAGAGTAGTTTTCATCGGTGCGCTTCATCGCCTCGCGCGTAGTGTCCGGCGTAACCGTATCCCAAGTACTGAAATTGGACCCCCATTGCCGGTTCAACGCCGCAAGCGTGCCATATCGGTTCTTCAACCAGGGGCGCATTGCGCCGAGCGAGTGATCGGAAAAATCGAAGTCCCAGAAGCCGGCGAGTTCCGCGATTCCGGATTCGTCCGCCAGATTGTAGAAGATCGGCCGGTAGGGAGAATAAGTGTGCGCGCTTTCGACCAGCCGGTCGTGAATCTTACCGAGCCAGGAAGGATCCGAAAAACTCGGATAGCGCTTGAGGGCTTCCTTACTCGATGGGTCTTTCCGGTAGAGTTCCTTGGCCTGAAGCAGAGACCAATTGTAGGGCCGGTCTGGACGGTAAATATGGTACGCCGAATAGAAGTCTGTGGCCATGTTCTCCACGTACCAGCGCAGATCGTCTTTGAGAAGAGACTCTGGTAGCTGATCGGAGTGCTCGCTCGACTTGCCTGCGTTGACTCCGATTTTCTCGAGTTGCGCGAAGTGGGCGGCGCTGCCTCCCTGCCACATGATGATCATGTAGTCCCACCACTTGCGATCCGGTGGCCGAGCTACAAAAGAAGCCGCTGCGTCTTCTTCGCGACGATCTTCTTTCCCTTTCTTGTTCACGCCGCTGAACGAAAAATGCACGTGTAATTCGTTTTGCATGGCGACAGCGCGCCGGAGATCTAACGGGAACCGGATCTCATTTTCATCCGTGAGTTCGACCGGGATCGTCTGGTCTTCGACGATCCGACCATAGACATCGGTCCAATTAACACGCAACTCGCCTTTACCGGTCGCCTGCAGACCGGTTTTGTAAATCACGGTAACCGGGCGATCGCGTTCGAGTGCCGGTCCAGGAAGTATCAGTTCAGCACCGCTCGAAAGCGTACTGAGGGTCAGAGCGAGCCCAAAAATCTGTATGCCGTTGCGCATAGTTTAATTTGCGTTTGTACTCGGCTTAATCACATCGCCGCGTAAAGCAAGCCTGGCCGCAAGCAGATCGGGCTCGGCCTCCAGCGCTTGCGTCAGAAGCGCGCGTGATTGCTCGGACTGCCGATCGTGTTCGCTAATGAGTGCGAGCAGATAGAGTGCGGCGGCTCTATGTCCGGCGGCTTTCGAGTCGCGCTCGGTATCGGCAAAGTTAGCGAAGTGCTTCTCGAGTTGCGTAGCTTCTTCCGAACGGCCCAGCCGGTCGAGCGAGAGCACCATGAAAAAGTTTTCACTGCTCCAGCTGTCGCGGTCGCCGGACAGATCTTTGAGGCCGAAGATACTTTTTTCGTAAGCCCGGCGAGCGTCGTCTTTTCGGCCAAGCGCTTCAAGCGTCCGTCCGATGTAGTAGTCGAGACGGGGCGACGTTTGATTTTCAAACGTGTCCACTCCCAGTGAAACGGGCGGGTGCAGGGCCGATTGGAAAAACTGCAGAGCCCGCCCGTAATCCCCACGGTTGAACGCCTCCGCGCCCATGCCACACCGCATCAGCCGATATTTGTCGCGCAACCCATAGCTACGATGACGAGTTGCGAAAGTGTGTGTGTCGATCAGATGCTCGGCGTCTTTGTAGCGGCCCATATTCAGGTTCGCGGCGAGCAGACCCTCGGCAATATCGTCGTCCGCAGGCGAATGCTCGAACGACTTACTCAACAAAGCGAGCTGGTCACTGAAACGGCCCGCGCGCGCATAAATGCCGCTAAGGTCGTCCAAGGTGGGCAGATGTGCTGGATTCAGCTCGACAGCGCGCTCCAACTGCGCAACGGCTTTGTCGACCGGCAAACCTTGTTCGGCGTATGCGAGACCGAGTGCCCGGCGGGAAGAGAAGTTGGCCGGGTCGATATTGATGGCGGCTTCCCACTGCTCGATGGCCTCTTTGGGCCGGCCCCGAAAGTAGAGCAGGCAGCCCAAATCGAATCGCGCCGTTACATCGCTCGGATCGAGCCGCACGGCTTCCGTGAGCGGTGCCTCGGTCTCCTCCCGGTAAGGGAAGCGGTCGACTTTGCCTGCTGCAGCGCGTGCTTTCTTAAGTGACGCGTCCGCCGAGGGAGCATCGCCGGCGCGTCGCTGGCAATAAGCAAGTGTGTAATAGAAAACCGGAGTAGTGCCCCAGGGGTCGTTATTACTGCCGTCGACGAGTTGCAGAATCCGCGCGGCATCTTTCCACCGTCCCAAAGTCCGGTAAAACGTGGTCACCGCCATTGCTTCCTGGCTTTGTCCACCCATGAGGCGGAACAGTTCCTTGCGCGCGCTTTCATCGCCGGTCAAAAGCCAGCGCTCAGCTTGCGCGGGTCGATTCGTTGGATCGATGCTTTCGACCTTTGAGAGTTCGTTCAAAGCTGCGGTTTTATCACCGCTCTCACGCAGCGTCACAGCCAAGGCGAGGCGGGCGAAGAGATCTTGCGCGTTGGCATCGGTCGCCCGGCGGAAGTGCGCTGGCGGCATCTTCGTTCTCATTGCGCTGGAGAGCCAGCCGGCCCAACTGGTATTCGCGTTCGCCGTAGTAAGCGCTGTCCGGCCAGATGTAGTAAAGGTTGCGTTCGGCCGCGGAGTCCTGACCGAGCGCGAACTGGCTCATAGACAGATAGAAATATCCCGCGTCGTCGTAAGGATCGCGCTCGATTACTTCCGTCAGCTGTTTCGCGGCTTCGTCGTATCGGTTGTCATTGAAAGCCGTGATGCCGAGCAAGAGATGGGCCCGGGAGTACCCTGCATCGTGCTGCAATGCTTTGCCTAGAAGCGCTTGAGCTCCAGGCTCGTCCAGTTCTTTCAGACGGTATTCGGCCGCCAGCGTCAGTTCCTCCACGCTCATTTCATCGGGAGACTTGTGTGGCTGCTCGAGCGGCTTGGTGAAAGGCGTGTATTCTTTCCGCCCCGGGTTGACGTCCGGACGGTGATACTCGAGGAGTTCATGACCGTCGCGATCTCTGACGGTAACAACCAGATGAGTGAGTCCCTGGCTGTTGGCGTGAATGCCCGCGATCTCCGTATGGAACGGCTTTGCTGGATCGAGGTCGATGGATGTCTCAAGGAGCTTGCCGCAGCTCGCTTCGATCGACAGCTTCGCTCCCTGAACGATTCGTGTCGCTCCGAGCGCGATGTTTACCGAAGAATTCTTTCCTTGCAAGTCCGGCCGCACATCGAGATTCAGAGCTACATCGCGGGTCAGAGTAGTGAGGCCGCCGGTTTGCGAAACCGGTATCCACCATTCGCTCCAGCCTTCCACTTTGTGCGGGGCCACCCATTCGTAGTGACCGTCCCACACGTGCCGTCCACTTTGGAGTTCGACGTAAGGACCGGCGTGATCGGTGTAGCCATTTTCATAGTTCTTTGAGCCCTCTCCGTAGCCGAAAGTCCAAAGCTTCATGCCCTGCGTAACACGCCGGTCAGCATAACGAAAAATGCCATAGTCGCGGTCGAACTGGTACGCGCCCTGAAAGTTATCGTAGATGTCGATCCCGAATACCCCTAGCATGTGTTTGTTATTGCGGTCCAAGCTGTAATCGACGCCGTTGTATAGAGGCCAGTCCGCAATCTCAGCCGTCGTATGACCGACCGTGCGGCTCATCGGATAGATGAAGCGCGTTTTTGGCGTGGCGTTTATTGCAGTGTTGATCCAGAACATCTGCGGCTTCCGGCTATCTTGCGTGTTATAGCAAAAGACGCTGATCTGGAGAGCGGCGATGCCAGGGTGCAGCGTTGCCGTAAGATTCACTTTCATGCCGTAGACGGGATCGAGTTCTCCAAGCACGAGTGAAATGCTGCCGTCCTCATGGCGAACAATTTTATTGGCCCAATAAGGTTCGCTGTGGAGAGTTAGCGTGTGCAGATCGTGAGGGCCGGTCAACTCCATACCGGATTGTGGCCAGCTGTCCCGAGGATTGTAAGGCGCGGGCTTCACCACATCATTGCGATACAGCATCTCGCGGCCGCGCAGTTTGTCGTAGACCGAGAAGATGCGGTCACCGAAGTCGGGAATGTAGGTCAGCTTAAGGTATTCGTTCTCGAGAAAAATCGCGCGGTAGACCTGCGGATTGGGCCCGGGTTTGTAAGGTGTGAGATAGGTCGTGAACGGATACATGCCGGTGAGGGTGGAATTCCCAAATAACGGCGGCTCCATTTCGCGGCCGACATGCTCATATGTGGGAATGGTCAGCGACCCTTCATATGTCTTAACGGAGTCCGGCGCGGCAGCAGCCAAGGCGGCGGTCAGCAGGCAAGTAAGTATCAGGCGGTCCATCTTAAAGCTAGGCGACTTCGCTAAGAGAGCCGAGAGACTTCGGCGCGAGACGAAAACCTCGCGTGATGATGGCCAGATAGGCTGCACCGATGACCAGCCAGATAAAACCGGCGATTTTTGCTTTCTCACTCAGGCTCATCCAAAGATATAGACATACTGCGGCTCCCAAAGCGGGTGAAATCAAATTAGTGAACAGTTCGCTACCGCCCCTGCGCTTCAAGCGGATAAAAAAGTGGCTGATCACGCTCAAATTGACCAGAACAAAGCCGGCGAAGGCGCCGAAGTTGAGCAACTCAACGGCAATCTCGAAACGCATGAAGAGAACACCAACAAGCGAAAGGCCGCCCATCAGGTAGATACCGCGGGTCGGCGTCGAGAAACGCGGGTCGATGTAGGCGAACACACGCCTTGACAAGACGCCATCACGCCCCATTCCATAAAGCAACCGGGACGCCCCAGCTTGGCCGGTCAATGCGCTGGCCAGGCCGGCTACCAATAGCACGAACGTTAAGCTGCCGAACATCCACGCGCCTCCGATTCGTCGCCCGATATCGAGAATGACCGTTTCGGTCTCTGGAAAGCTGTGATAATCCGGCCACACGATTGAAGCAAGATAGACCGTGATGAAGCAGATGGCAGCCTGGAGAACGCAAACCAGTACGGTAGCGAAACCGATGTCGCGCTTTCGGATTCGACTGTGTCTTCTGCCAGTGTTGAAATCGCGTCGAAACCGATATACGACAATGCCGCCACTCCAGCGCCTAACATCAGAGGCCGAAGCGCAAACGTCTCAGGACGAAACAGTGCGCCGCGGTCGAACAATGCATGAAACCCGTGCACAGTCACGATGTAGCGCGCGGCGAGAAAAACAAAGGTGACCGCACAAGCGGTCATGATCGCCATCATCACTTCGCTTGCTCTTGCCGTGACACGAATACCCGGAATATTGATCAGTGTGAGGGCCAATGTAAAGCTAACGGCCCACACGGCGTAAGAAACGGAAGGAATCAATCGGTGAGCCGTTAGTGCCGCATAGATGATGCTCTCGAGTGGGATGAGGAAGTAGTCGAGAATCATGGCCCATCCTGCAAGAAAGCCTACGTGCCCATTCAAGGCGCGCTGCGCGTAAGTGTATGTCGAGCCGGCTGCCGGGAATGCGCTCGCCATCTTGCCATAACTGGCAGCGGTAAACAACATGGCTACCATTGCGACCAGGTACCCGAGCGCCGCGTGTCCGTTCGAGACCTGCTGCACAATGCCATACACCGGATACGGCGCAGTTGGCGTAAGAATGACAAGTCCGTAGAGGATCAGATCTCGCCGCGTAAGCACCCGGCGTAAAGACGCAGTCGCTTGACTCATTTAACTGCTCGCGCCAAAGATTGGATGGGGGAACTGCCGGCAAAAATCCTGCTGAGAGGCAAAGTAGCAGCACCGATCAGCGCTGCTTCACCACCAAAGGCGGATGGCCGTACGCGAAGTTTACGAGATCCCCAGAGTTCGCGGTCATCCGGCAGTTGGCGCCGCAGCATCGGCTCGATCAAGCCCCAAGCCTCGACTATAGTGGCGTCGATAACGACGGTATCGGCGTCCAGCCCCCAAATCAGATTCGATATTCCAATACCCAGATACCGCGCCGTCTCTTCAATCGTTTGCCGAGCTGCCGCATCGGCCCGCGCTGCCCATTCGGCAATTCGGCGCGCGCGCGCCGAAGTATCTCCGGTAGTCGGGCGGCGCCACGCTCCAGTCAGGCCTGCGTAGCGGTCGCAGATAGCAGCGTTTGAGATGAGCCGCTCCACACAACCGGGCCGGTCATGGCGCTCTTCGCCGGTCGCGGCCTCGATCACCATTTGGCCGAATTCGCCAGCCGCCATGTGCGGGCCGTGATACAACTTTCCATCGAACAGCACGCCCATGCCAACGCCCTCGTCGATCTTGACGAACACAAAGCAATGCCGCCCGGCCATCTCCGCCGGGCCATAGGTGTACTCGGCAAGAGCGGCAGCCCGGACGTTGTTCTCGACGAATACCGGCTCGTTCAGGCGAGCTTCGAGGATCTCTCGAATCGAAACATTGCGCCAGTTCGAACGACCGCCTAAGACCAAAACCCCGGTATCGCTGTTCACAATGCCGCGGGCACAGATGCCGATCCCGGGCAAGCGGTTCGATCCCAACTTCTTATGGAAGCAGATAAACGCAGTGCTGATTTCGGCCAGCGTCTCCTCCAGGGTGGGACGAGTGCGGAAGCGGCGAGTTTCGACAAGACGCCCGTTCATCGTGCTTACTGCACAACGGGTTTCCCAGTTTTGGATTTCAGCGCCGAAAATCAGCCGCCCGCGTTCCAGTGCCAGACGACGGCCGGGACGTCCGCCCGTCGAATTCTCCGCTCCGTCCTCGCAAACCAAACGGTCTTCCATAAGACCTGTCACAATGCGCGAGATGGCGCCTTCAGAGAGCCCGCTTTGACGCGCGACGTCCGCGCGCGACATATAGTCGTTTTGCTGAAGCAAAGTAAGTATGGCTGCTCGGTTCGTTCCACGTACTTCGGGCGGCCGGAGGACCCGCTTGGCGGCGGCCGATTTGAGCATAGGGTTAGTTTAGCTTTGCAAGTAAGCTAGGTTTCCGGAACCGCAGCTAACGTTGACGTACGGCTAGTCCAAAAACGGCTGCTCCGAGGACCGAGGCAAGCGAAAACCAAACGAGCCAGTTCAAATGGAAAACTGTCGCGGGCGGATATCCGACAGAGATCCATTTCACTGCCGAACTTGCATAGGGCAGCTCGAACGGATGTAGCAGAAACGCTACCGGCGAATGGACGCGGCTATCGGACAGCCACTGCAGTCCCTGCGCGGAAGAGATGCTTTTCCTGATAGTCAAACCGTTCGAAGCGAACTGTAATTCGCCGGTTGTCGCTCGAATGGGTCGCACTCGCCAACTGATCTGCGACAGCATTGGAACACGAACGGGTGGAGTTTCCACCTGGATACCAGGAGGCGGGTTGAGCCGCACCGGCGGCAAATTCTTCCCGCCCGAATCGCTGCACTGCAAAGTGACAATCGCCGGTCTGCCCATTTGCAAAGGCGCGATGCCGAAAACGGCTTCCATTGCGGCGAGAAGAATAGCGAATGGAAGAAGGAGGAGTAGGGATGGGGCTATTACCTCACGAAGCAATTCGCCGTTTGCCATGAGCAAGTCGCGTTGGGCTCGCATCAGAAGCGCGGGTTCGTCGGCGAACAGCCGCAGTTCGAAAAGGTGAGCCACAATCCGATTGACCGCAATACGCAATTTCGCAGTGTTGGACCAGCGGCGGAAGGCCCACCAGGAAGCCATGCCTGACAGCGCGCCGGCGGCGAGCACGAGCCAAAACGCTTTGACGCCCAGTTCCACTTCGTTCACTTCAGATAACCCAGACCCTCCAGCTTCTTAATCAACTCTTCCTTCGACTCGGCTTGCTCGAGACGCACCATATCTCGTTCCATGGCGTGTTCGATGAACTCTTCAAGAGAGCTGTAGCCGGCCTTCTCGACAAGGACGCGGGCGCGATCGCATAATGGCTTACTCAATTTCACAGCTGTTTTGGCTGACATGGAGCTTAAACCAGTGTGAGCGCTTTCCCTTCCATCCACTGTGGAGGGTCTATGCCGAACAATCGAAGCACGGTGGGAGCCATATCTTCGATACCTGGGTTATCGATGCCGGGAATGCCGTCCGCGAATCTTCGGTTGGAAAACAGCACGCCCGGAACAGCGCTCGGATCGATGCAGTGATCGCCGCTCCAGCATTTGACATTGTCTTCGAAGACGGCAGCGGCTACCTTGCCGACCGCCGCGGTCCAGGAGGCTCGATACCCAGGCGAATAACCGGCAACCAGATCGGGCGCAGCCTCGAGATAAGGACCGTTGTAGATCGCTTTGAATCGTAGACATTCCGGATTGCAATGTCACCGGTTTCGTCGTCGGTCAGACCGGCGAGTTTGCCAATGAGCTCCGTCTTGAGAGCGGCCGCCTTTTCGGGCGCCACCACGCCCTGTGCCTCACGGCCACGCAGGTTTAGGTACAAACCGCTCAAACCAAATGTATAGGCGCGGGTTTTTGTCCAGTCGATGCCTTCGAAATAGTCGCCACTCTCTGTCATGCCAGGCAGGAGGGCGAGATAACCGTTTCGATGAAGCCAGGTGTTCAGGTTGACGCCGCGGCGGAATGATGTGAAGCCGTGGTCCGATAACACAAATAACGCCGTGTTGCCGTCGAGATGGTTTAGCGTGCGTCCCACAATTCGGTCCATGTCACGATAGAGCTCCTCGATCGTGCCCGCGTGAGGAGATTCCGCAAGCTCGGCGCGCGCCGGATCCAGATAGCGATAGAACATATGCTGCACCCGATCCGGGGTATCGAAAACACATGCCAGCACGCCGCGCTGAGTCCGTTCGAGCGCGCTGAAAAACATGGCTTCCCGCTCTCCCTGGATCAGCTTGGCCTGCTGCAAAAAAGCATCTTCGTCGATGGCGCCTTCATTCAGAGCCCAGGTATCTTCCGCCATTCCGAGAGTCGCGTATGACCCCAGCAGTTTCGCCAAATAAACAGCGTAATGCGTCGGATAGCTGATCGGCAGCGCAGGATTTTCCGGATCGATTTCGACCGGTGTGGCGTAGATCGAGACTTCGGGATCGGCCTCGGTCAGGAGGAAGCGAACGATGCCTCGAGCCGACGACAGAATCCCGCCGGAGAAGCGCAGCCGGATCCATGGCGTGTACTCGCCGACACGCAACGTCAAGGTCTGGCCCTGAATTTCGAGGTTCTTACTGCCGCTGCTCTCCCCGTCCGTGATTGAAAAGTCCACCGCTCATCTTTTCGGGTCCAGCTAGCGAGCCGCGCAAGGCGTTCGCTCTAGCAACGAGCGGCAGACAAACGCCTCCTTCGCGGGTCACGGAATCCGGCCGTGTCGAGGACGAAGTTGAAAACCAGGAAAAAGTTCCCTGCGTTCCGCGCAGATCCGGCGTCGACATCGCGGACAGCAGGCGTCCTCGGAAAGATTCCGGCGGAAAGGTGATGGGCACGCGAAGAATGGTGCTCGATATCGCATTGCGGCCAAGAATTTTCCAGAAGGGCTCGCTCTTGCGGCGCAGTTCTACCGAGGCACGCGACAGGGGAATTGCCCATTTCCCGATCCGGAGAAAGCGAGTGGGCGGCCGAACTTTGGCCGATGAGAGTTCCGGCGCATACGTCCTGAGATCGCGATTCAGAAAATCGAAAATATTATGGCGGCCCGGATTTACTCCCGTTGCGAAAGTTGACCAAGCCACCGGCGATAAGGCAGGAAAGGTGGTTCGAAGACGCCGGTAACTTCCCTCATCCCGTAACCGGCTCAGATTGGGAAGCTTGCCCTCCGCCATCCACTTTTCGGTCAGGTTCGGATCGAGCCCGTCTAATCCGAGAAAAATCGCTTTCTTCACCTGCGCTTTCCCGAATCTTCCTCGCCGGCGCAGGGCCAGCCACAGCATGCGGAAAGGCCAGACAAGCAGAGAGATCAAGCTCGCGAGCAGCGATAGCGCGACCGTGAGAAATGAACCGAGAAAGGCAAAACCGGCCCCGGGACCGATGTAAGCTAACGCGAACGTACCGTGGACGATCATCTGTCACTCACGAAGTCACGCGCTAGCGTAGCTTGCCCTCCACGAAAGGAACTTCCAAAACCTTGTCATGCTGGATCGGGCCATGGCCAAAGTAGCCGTCCTCACCGAACAGTTCTCCGTGATCCGACGTGATTGTCACATACGTATTTTGGGGCAAAAGATCGAAAAGCTCCTCGATCACAGTATCGAGATATCTCACAGCTTCAATTTGCCGATGTTTTAATTCGATCAGCTTAGCCTCATTGAAAGGCTTGGCCCTGCTCCGGCGAAGTTTTCCACCGACGACATGATCGTCCAGATGCCGGAACACACCATGTACCCCGCTCACGCGCGGCCACTGTTCCGGAGGTTCGTTCGGCAGCGCGTAAGGGTAGTGCGTCTCGCCCACATTTAACAGGTAAAAAGAGGGCTCATTCTCTGCAAACTTGAGTTCCCGGACCATTGCGCGCATATCGTTGTGCCGGTCCATGAGCTTATAAGAATCAAAGCCGCTGTTCAGAATGGTGGACGGATTCAGGACCGGCAACGAGACCATTGCATGTGTTTTGTAGCCCAGGTTTTGGAGCAGCACAGGCAGGTAAAGGCGTGGAACGAATTTCTTGAATTCGATGCCTTGCGCACCGAGTCGTTCGTTGAACTTCAAGAAATCGCGCTGATAGTAGTCAGAAGCGAAAATCCCGCGCGGGCTAGAGTGCGGCATCAGACCCATCAGCAAGTTGTAGTGCGATGGCGCTGTCCAGGAGGCGTAAGCCCAGCGGCGTTGCACAGTGCCCAGTTTTCGCATAGTCTTTGGACGAGCTTTCACAAACGCGTCGTAGCGGCAGCTATCGAACACGATTAGGAGATAGTTGTTGTGCGCCACGGTAGCCGCGATACCGTTCATGATACGCTTCCAGGCGATCTTTCGTTTGACGACCGGCAAATACTCGCCTAGACTTACTTGCAAGAGACAATTAAGCATTTAGAACATCAGTAAGGCTCCAGTGATATGCCATGCTGCGGGTTGGCCGGGCACCTTGTCTATGAATACATCTCTCGAAGTGCAGCGCTCGCTTGCCAACCATGTCGAAGAGCGGCGGGACCAATTGATCGAGATTGCCTGCCAGTTGATTCGGATACCTTCCGAAAACACTCCGCCACGCGGGGCTGAGCAAGCCTGTCAAACCTGGATCTCGGAACGCCTCACGAGCTACGGCGTTAAGGCCGACATTTATTCCCTGAGTGAGGTCACCGGTCTCAAAGAGCATCCCCTCTATTGGCCTGGGCGCGAGTATTCGAATCGGCCCAATCTAGGCGCGCGTTGGGCAGGGTCGGGCGGAGGCAAGTCGCTGCTCCTTTCCGGGCACATCGACACTGTTCCCCGCGGAACTCAAAACTGGACGCGCGACCCGTTCAGCGGTGAGGTCGAAGGGAATCGAATTTACGGCCGCGGTTCGAACGACATGAAGGCAGGAGTCGCAACCAATCTCTTTATCATGCAATGCCTTATCGAACTTGGACTTCCTCTCAAGGGAGATCTGCTTTTCGAAACGGTCGTGGACGAGGAGTTCGGCGGATGCAACGGGACATTGGCTGGCCGGTTACGCGGCTACAACGCGGAGGCAGCCATCCTCTCAGAACCCTCATCGTTGCGCATTTGTCCGGCACAGCGGGGCGGCCGTACTGCGCACATCACCTTCCGTGCAGGGAGCGGGGGAGTCCTTCAAGATGGCCGCTTTCCCGCGGGCATCACTCCGCAGCTGACGCGCTTTCTGTCGGGCCTTCCCCAATTTGCTTCTCAGCGCAACACGGGCGTGCGGGTACACGAAATGTACGCCAAACAAGTCGACCCGGTGCCCGTAACCGTAACGAAAGTTTTTACGGCTCCTTGGGGTTTCGGAGAACCGATCACGATTCCGGAAACGGCTCACCTCGAACTGTACTGGCAACTCATGCCGGGCGAAACTCAGTCCGAGGTCGAACGCGAATTTTTTTGTTGGCTGGAAGAGTTGGTCACCAGTGCTCCCGAGATCTTTAGTGCCATGCCCGAGGTCAGCTTTCCAATCCGTTGGCTTCCCGGATCCTCTATTTCCAGTTCAGAGCCATTAATTCAGAAACTCTCTGAATGCGCAAAAGCCGTTTTGGGTGAAGCGCCAAATGTCGCCGGCATCGAAGGCCCCTGCGATCTCTTCGTTTTTCAGCAGGGCTTCGGCATCCCCGCAGCGCTCTGGGGCGCGAAGGGAGGGAACACGCATGCTGCCGACGAATACGTTGAAATCGACTCTCTGATCTCCGCCGCCAAAACTTTGCTCTTGTTCGTAGTGGAGTGGTGTGGCGCAGCCCGAACATGATGCGGCTTTTTTTAGCGCTCCTCTTTGTTAGCTCGGTTAGCGGAGCTCAGCCTTTCTCTGACGGTACATACCAGTCGAAGGTCGCCGGTGAAATTCGGCACTACCGTATTTTCCTGCCGCTTAACTACGAAGCTTCCGACGCACACTACCCGGTTCTTTATTACTTTCACGGACACAGCGACCGCTATACGCTCGAAGACTACGACCGCGGACTCGACACCGTGCCCAAGATCGCTGGTTTTGTTGCCACTCATCCGATCATCGTGGTCGCCCCGGACGGCTACGTTGCCAGCCACTATACCGGCTTCTATGGTGGCGATCCTTACGATATTCGGCGAGACGGCGGGGACATCGACTTCGGCCTATACTTTGTCGAACTGACCCGCTTCATCGATGCAAACTATCGCACGCTCACGTCCCGGCGTTTCCGCGGGACTTCCGGTTTGAGCATGGGTGGTTTCATGAGCCTTTATCTGAGCGCCCGCTTCCCCGACCTTATCGGAAGCGCGTCGGCCTTTAATCCCGGCCCGGAGTTTTACGTCGGAGAAAAAGGCCGCCGTTCGCTATGGCGTCCCAAGGATCACGTCCTCGATCACGAGCACACGACGATTCGCCTGATTCGGGCAAGCGGTGACTACATCAGCCAGTATCACGAGGAGACTCGCGCCGCCTACGCAGCTACTCCAACTGTCGATTTCGAGTTCCGCCAGGATGAATATCATCGGCATTGGGCAACCTCCATACCGGAGACTTTTGAAGCCCACATGCGCGCGTTTGCGAACCCTGCGCTCGACACGACTCCGGTTTTCTGGAACTACTCGAGCGCGTACCGCGACTTCCAAGTTCATGCCTATCGGGTAGAGGCCAATCTCTCCGAGCCCGGATTCATTTACCTGACTCACGTGAGACAAGGCGGCCTAGGAGTACGGACTCGAAGATGGGCGCCGGACGGTCCTTCGGCGGTTTGTTCCTCGCTCACCGTCGCAACGGCCCCGCTCTACCGCGCAGGCGCGTCTTATCACCTGCTGGACCTTGATACGGCAACCGGCAACGTGAAGCGGTACGACCTTTTGGCGGACATAGACGGGCGGCTGCATCTTGAGACGGATTGCGGCGCCCATGAAATCGGCATCAACGGGCCTGGAACCGGGTCGCAGCCCATTGTCGTTTTGCCCGTCACCGACAAAGACATACTGCGCGTAGCGCCCGGCAAATCGGGCTCGTTTCCCGTCAGGCTGTTCAATCCACGCTCGACTACACAGACCGGTATACGCCTGGAGCTGACCTCCGGATATCCGACGGTCGAAGTGCTGCGAGGATCATCCGAACTAGCGTCTCTGGCTGGGGGCGCGGTTGCCGATCTCAGCCCGTCTTTGAAGGTGCGCTTCATTGCAGGCGAGGGCGACTTCGCGCGCGCTCGCCTGAATGTAAAGCTAAGGTCGAACACCTCTAGCGATCAAAACCAATATGTGGACGTGCTGATTGCGCCCGAGAACATCCCGATACCTAGCGAGCTCGCCATACTCGACGGCCGAACCAAAACCTTTTCGGTGTTTCGTCAGGCTGGCAATTCAGGCGGGGGCTCGAGCGTCGAGCGTACCGTCACAGAGGGCAGAGGCAACGGTAACGGCATTCTTGAGCCGGGCGAGCAAGCAACCATTTGGGTGAAAGTCCGTCAGGGCCTCGACCCGTTCGATAAGAACAACTGGCGGCGCGCCAAAATCTATTCGAGGTCGCCGTGGCTGGCCGAAATCGCGGACATAGAGGAGCAGAAGCAACTCGAGTGGACCAGTGCTCAGAACCGAACGAGTTTGGTAGAGCTCTCACGCGAAACGCCCGGTGACGCCTCTATTCCGCTTATTCTTGACTGCGAAGGCTGGAGCTTCCACTTCACGCCTGATGTGCGCTATGGAATCGAACCGCTATACCAGGCGTTCCAGCTGCACAACCACCAACTATTCACCTGGACATGGAGTCATCCGTGATTACCGGACCTATTCGATGGTTTGCTCTGCTGTGCTTCGCAGCCGCCCTAGGCGCTCAAGTGTACTCTCCGAAGTTACTGCGGCAAGGGCAGCCGGATTCAACGGACCTGACGAAATTCGCAACAGCCATCTATGCGCAAGCAAATGCGCAAACGCCGCGAGAGAAAGCCGAAGCGATCTGGCGTTTTTTTCTGACCGATGGACGGTTCGTCAAGCCCGGGTTCTGGTATCACATTGCCGGCTGGACTTATGAAGAACCGGCAGGAGAAGTCCTCGATCCGATAAAGCTGCTTAATAGCTATGGGTTCGGACTTTGCTATCACATTGCGCCGTTACTTGAAGCCGTGTTCGAAGCGGGCGGCTTTGCAGATGCGCGTTGTTGGTTCCTCACCGGTCATGATGTTGCAGAAGTCTTCTACGACGGCGCTTACCACTACTTCGATTCGGACATGATGGGTTACAACATAGCCGGTGACGGTCCGTTCCGCGGTAAACCCGTTTCATCGGTGAGCGACATTGCTCGCGACGCCAATATCATTCTGGGAAAGCTTTCAATGCCGAATAAAGTGAAACCGGGAGTTGTCGATGATCCCTGGTATCCCGCCGATGTAAGGGCCAAAGCTATGCCCGATCTGGCCGCTCTGTTCACTACAACGGCGGACAACTACCTCTACCCATACACGCGCTACTCGCCCGCACACAGTATGGATTTCGTGCTCCGGCCCGGTGAGAAATTGATTCGCTTCTTCGAGCCCGAGGAACCGGGTCTCTTTTACCTGCCGTACAAATTCGACGGCAAGCAATGGACGGAGTTTCCACAGGAGTTTGCCGAGTTTCACATCCGCACAGCGGACGGGCCCCGCAGTCAAAAAGACAACCGCCTGTGGGCCACGGGCCGAATCGAATACACGCCGCCTTCGATACCGGACGAAGCCGTAACCGTCATTGAAATGCCCAGTCCCTACGTCATTATCGATGCGCAATTTACACTTGGCGCCGACCTGCGGTCCGAGGACTCTTGTTTACGAGTTGAAACTTCAACCGACGGCGGGAAAAACTGGGCTCTTGCCGGGGAACGAAACGGGCACTATCACGGTATTTGGACGGCAGAGCCCGCAATTCTTGCGAAAAGCGCTCATGGCAGACTCACAGCGGTAAGCGGCAGTTACGGCTACAAAGTCCGGATCACAAAAGCAGGAACCGTCAGCCTGAAATCGGTGCAACTTGTGTCGCGGATTCAACTCAATCCTCGCGCTCTGCCGGCCATTCAAACAGGAGAAAATCGGTTTGTTTACTCGGCTGCAGCGCCTATTCGGCGAATCGCAATTCCTGCGCCGCTCGACCAATCGCCGGGCCAAGATTTTGAATTAGTCAATCAGAGCGGGCAGAAACTCCTTTGTCCAGCGGGCGGCAACACCGGTGAAGTAGTCTACGGGTTAGATGCCGAGGGCAGCGCGCTTAGGGGCTTCGACGCAGGTGCTCGTTTTCTGGATCTGCGTGATGGTCTTGCGCCGGACAAACTGACCGCCGAAACGCGTCACGCCGACATAACGAGTCCCACCGGTGACGCTTCTATTGATTGGGCAGTTTCGCCGAGTGGTCCTTTCCATCCGCTCTGGCACTACCCCGAAGAAATTGCATGGCGCGACGACGACCCGGTCAAGCAGCTTTTACTGTGGCCGGAGATCTTCAAGCATGTGGGTGACCTGCCGGCGGGCACGAAGCGCGTTTATGTAAGATTTCGCAGCTCGGGGCCAGCGCTGGATACGATTCGTCTGGCTGTCTATGCGGAAGCGCCGCCGCCTAGAGGTCTCGTTCGGCTTGCTCAAATCTGGCTGGAGGGAGGCGTTCGCCGCGAGCACGTCGAAGATGTAGAAGCAACAAGTCGCGGGCGTGAGTTCACGATTCAAGCCGGCGCGAACGTAAAAAATGAGGCAGTAATCCTGGCGGCGGAATGACAACACTATCGTCGATAACAGTCCAGCGATGCATCCAAGCCGCGCTGCTCGTCAGCCTCTCTCTCGGGGGCTCAGTATCGGGCCAAACTCTGTCGCCTCTTTTCAGCCGGGGCTACACCGTGCTTCCCTCGCCTCAAAAGGTAAGCCTCGGCGCAAACGAGTTCGAGTTCACCGGGGCATGGCGGCTCGAACTCGCCCCGGGAAGCGCCGGGATCGCTGGAACGGAGTTGAACCAACTCTTGTCCGAGCGCTTCCACGTGACACTCCAAAATGCAAGATCGACGGACAACCAGGGCGGTGTGGTCCGCCTTCAAATCAAGCCTAGTAGCGTTGCGGTCATTGACGCCACTGACGAAAACAAGGCAGCACTCGCCGAACAAGCCTATCGGCTGGCACTTGCCCCCCATGAAATTACGATCACCGGAAATACAGCGACTGGACTCTTTTACGGAATCCAAACCTTTGTCCAATTACTGAAAGCGCAGTCTGGAAAGCTATGGTTGCCGGAAGCTCGTATCGAGGACTGGCCGGACATGGAACTTCGCGTCATCTATTGGGATGACGCCCATCACCTAGAACACCTCGACGAGCTGAAAGCAGCGATCCGCCAGGCATCGTTTTACAAGATTAATGGCTTTGCCATCAAGCTCGAAGGTCATTTTCAGTACCGCCATGCGCAGCCCATCGTCGATCCTTATGCGCTGAGCCCGGCCGAGTTGCAAGAGCTAACCGACTACGGGTTGAAGTATTACGTGCAACTCATTCCTTATCTCGACGCGCCGGCGCACGAAGCTTTCATCCTGAAACATCCCGAATACGCGAGCTTGCGAGAGTACCCCGACAGCAACTATGAATCTTGCGTAACGAATCCCAAAACGTATCAGCTCTTGGAAGGTATGTTTGAGGATCTGCTTGCTGCCAATAAAGGCGGTAAGTATTTTGTGTTGTCGACCGATGAGCCATACTACGTGGGCTTGGCGAATAATGCACAGTGTCAGGAGGCAGACCGGGCAAAGGAGCTAGGCAGCGTTGGCAAGCTGTTGGCCGAGTTCGTGACGAAATCGGCCGGTTACCTGCACGACCGCGGCCGCACCGTGATCTTTTGGGGCGAGTACCCGATGAAGCCGGATGATATCGGCGCGCTCCCAACTTATCTCGTGAACGGCGAACTCTACGGCCCCCAGTTCGATCCTGTGTTCCGCGGGCATGGTATTCGTCAGATGGTCTACACGTATACCCAAGCAGAAGAACAACTCTTTCCTCAGTACTACGTGCTGCCTTCTTCTATGCGCTTGCATGCTGGCGCCGAGGAGCCCGGTAAAGGCAGAGTGCAGGATATGCTCGACAGCATTACTATTAATTCGCTAGCCGGCTTCTCTTCTACGAACCCGTCATCTGCACGCTCCAGTCAAGCTAATTTGATTGGAGCTTTTGTCGCAGGCTGGGGCGACGCTGGACTCCATCCTGAAACTTTTTGGTTGGGCTATGCAACAGGCCCGGCAGCCGCCTGGAACCGGCGCTCTACCAATTCGCAAGAGCTGCAGAGCTCGTTCTGCTCACTTTTTTATGGGCGTGAGTCGGCAAGCATGGGCAGGCTTTATCAGCTGATGAGCGAAGGCGCTCAGTTCTGGGAAGACAGTTGGGATACGGGCAGGTCTGCGGCTCGGAAACCCATCTGGGGCGATTCCTATACTCAGTTCCATCCTCCTCAGCCCGCGCGCGATCAGTTCCTACCGCTGCTGCCGATCCCTTCGCCCGAACTCCTTCACGTGGGCGATAACTGGCGAGCGGAAAACGAGAAGCGTCTCGAGCTGGCGAACACGTTTATCGCGCGCAACGATGAACTGCTGAATCTTCTGTACGCAAATACGCAACAGATTCAGTTCAATCGTTACAACCTGGAGATCTTTCTCTCGATAGCCCGGCTGTATCGCCAAAATCTAACGATGCTTCAGGACCTCGGCCGAATCGCGGATCTCTTAAACCAGGCCGAAACACAAGCGGGAAAAGCGGAGGCCGCAAAAGCTTTGGAGCCGCTCGATCGCGCGCTTGACCTTTCCGAAGGGATTCGACTCGATCGCAACAAGGCTCTCGCGGACGCAACGGCGACTTGGGAAAAGAGCTGGCTTCCGCGCGTCACTGAAGCGAATGGCCGAACTTACCTGAACGAGGTCGACGATGTAAAGGATCATCAACCGGTACGCACCATCGATATGAGCTATCTCGTCTACCGCGAACTACTGTATCCGCTCGGCGATTGGGCAGCGCAAACCGTCACCAGAAGAAATCAGTACGCGACTGCCCACCAGTTGCCTGTACGGAACTTTTCGCTTGACTGGAAAAGCCTGGCGGCAAATAGTCCCGCTGTTCGCCCCGCCAATGCGGAATGAGTCCTATACTATCCCTGAAACCTTCATGAAACGCCGTTCTCTTCTTCGCTCGATAGTCGCCTTGCCCGGAGTCGCCGGCGCGCTTCCGGCTAACCCTGCGCAACAGGACGTGACCGCAGCTCGAGACAAAGGCCTGCCTGCCGGTCCCCCACTTATCCCACCGGGAATTAGCGAGACACCGAACACCCCGGTGACACCGGCCGATCAGACTGCCGAATGCGTGACCGGCACATTCAGTCCCGAACAGCTAGCTGCGCTCGCCAGACTTGGCGAACTCATCGCGCCCTCTTGGAGTGGAAAACCGGGCGCAAGTGAAGCCGACGGCGGCAGGATTTTTGGATTTTCTGGTTGGCTGCTCGCCTCAGCCTCGCATCGACCTGTACAAGAACGGTCTCGACACTTTGAATCGCAACTCGCAGGAGAGATTTAACAAGCCATTCGCCCGCACCACGTCACAAGAAGCAGACGTTCTCCTCGCCCCGCTTCGCGAACCCTGGACATACGGTAGCGCGGGCGGCGAATCATTCAGAGCCTTTCTTCTGGCCGCAAAAGGCGACCTCCTGCGCGCCACTGTAAACTCGCGTCCTTACATCGACGCTGTCTCTCAAACCAGACGTCCCCGCAACGCCTCAGGCTTTTATTGGTATCCGATCAGCTAGCATGCTCCATCGCACGTACGACGTCCTCATTATCGGTTCTGGAGCTTCGGGAGGCACAGCTGCACGTCAGCTCACGCGGAAGGGTGTTCACTGCCTCATGCTCGATGCAGGTCCCGCCGTAGACTTCAGCCGGGATCGCGAGTTGAAGAAGGTCTACGCGCTTCCCTATCGCGGATTCGGGCAGCCCGGGCGCTTCCCTCATGTGACTCAAGCCGACGAATACACCGAGAACGTCTGGGCCGATGAGAAACAAAATCCTTACACCTATCCCCAAGACGACCCCTACTATTGGGTGCGCGTTCGCCTTATCGGCGGCAAAACTCTGTTTTGGGGTCGCGCCTGCTGGCGTCTCAGCAACTACGAATTTAAATGCAAAGATCACGATGGGTTCGGCGAAAACTGGCCTATCGAGTACAAGGATCTCGCGCCTTACTACGATCAGGTCGAGCCCATGCTTCGGGTCACCGGTAGAAGGGATGGCATTCCTCAGTTACCGGACGGCATCTTCATCGAGGACAAATCGCATGATTCGGAAACATCACAGCGTTTTATCCAAGCTGCGAAACGGCGCGGGATCGCGACCACCAAGGAACGCGTCGCGACAGGCCAACTGGCAAGTTCCGTCAATCGAATGCTGCCCGATGCTCTCGAGACAGGCAAGCTGCAGATCGTCTCCAACGCGGTGGTCCGTCAAATCACAACCGATCGCAACACAGGCCTGGCGAACGGAGCCATTTTCGTAGACCGCCGCAGCAAACAGGAGTTCCATGCAAAAGCGCGGGTGGTCATCGTGGGCGCATCTTGTCTCGAGAGCACGCGGCTGCTACTCAACTCCGGTCTCGCTAATTCGAGCGGTGTACTGGGCCACTACCTCTTCGATCAGTTCTACGTCAAAGATGTCGTGAGCTGCGTTGTCCCGGAAGCGCGCGGAGGCAATCCCCGTCCCGGACTGATTGGGGGCGACGGATATGTTCCGCGTTTCCGAAATCTCACAACACGCGAAAAGAATTTCATCCGAGGCTACGCGATGGACTTTGGGAGCGGCGGCACTCCGCATCCCGACTATCTCCCGCAATACGGCCCCGAGCTCTGGAAGAGCCTTTCCGAGCTACAGGGATCATCTTTCGGCCTTACGGCTATGGGCGAAGTGCTGCCCCGTTACGAGAACTACGTCGAGATCGATAAATCCGTGGTGGACGCCTGGGGCATTCCGGCGCTTCACATTCGCGCAAAGTATACGGATAACGAATTTGCAATGGCCAAAGATGCCATGAACGTTTCAGAAGAGCTCTGTCACGATGCGGGGTTCGAAGTCCTTGCGAAGCATTGGCAAATGGTTCCGCCAGGCGAAAGCATCCATGAACTCGGGACCTGTCGCATGGGTTCCAATCCCAAAACATCTGTGTTGAACAAATGGAACCAGACGCACGACATCAAGAACCTGTTTGTTGTCGATGGGAGCTCGTTCGTATCGGGCGGCTCCCAAAATCCAACGCTGACCATCTGCGCCCTTTCGATGCGTGCGTCCGACTACATCTCCGAACAGATGCGCCAGGGTAATCTCTAGTGCGGCTGCTTGCGTTTTCGCTGCTGTTGTTCTTGCCTGCGGTGTGTCGCGCCGGAGCAGATACTACTCCGGTCGGGCAGCCCATTCCGTTCAGCCATAAGCAGCACGCCGAAGCGGCGCACCTGAAATGTGATGATTGCCACAAGCTGGCTCCCTCCGGCGAAGTCGTCTCGATTCCTACTGGAAAGAGCTGCATGACTTGTCATGCCCAGATTGCAAAAGACAGCGCTGGCATCAAGGATCTTAAATCCTATGTCGACGAAAATGAGTCAGTACCGTGGGTGCGCGTCTACGAAATCCCTGGCTTCGTTGAGTTCAGTCACAAAACTCATTTGGATGCAGGTACGAAATGCGCAACTTGTCACGGGCCCGTTGCTACACGCAGCTATCTGTGGCGCGAGACCGACCTCAGCATGGGCGGCTGCTTGAGTTGCCATCGCGAAAAGGCTGCGAACACAAGTTGCAGCACTTGCCACAATCTTGACAATTAGGTTTTGAGAATACCCTTGCAGTAGTCGAAGCACTTCCGCACCTCGGCAATCGTGTCCAGTCCCGGTTGTTCGTCGTTATACTCGTACTCGATGTTGGCGGGCATCGAATAGCTTCTACTCCTGAGCAGCAGGAGCACTTGCTTAATTGGCGTATCGCCTTGGCCGAACGGCACCGCCGGCCCATGATTCTTCTTGCGATCCTTGATGTGCAACGCGAGGATCTTGGCATGGTGCTCCTCTATGTAAGACACGGGATCATAGCCGCCCGCGGTGAAGTGCCCTATATCGAGATTGATGTAAAACTGCTTCGACATCGCGAGCCCGCGAGCAAAACTCTCCGGTGTAGCGAATTCATTCGGCTTGTCGGTCTCATCGTGCCCGTGCATGGCAACCCTGACGTGATATTTTTCAGCCAAAGGCGCCAGACGCTTTGCACAGGTTAGGGTTGTCGACGTGGTGATAATGTCGGTTCCAAGCGCTTTTGTCATCTGAAACCCGCGGTCGAGTTCCTCCTCCGAAAAACTGTCCCTGAAGTTCAGTGAATAAGCGTAGAGTTCGATGCCAGCGTTGTCGAACTTCTTCCGGATATCCTCGAAATGGCTCAGCGGAATTGTAAGACGCCACTTCTTCAGCTGCTCACCTTTGAGACCGGGAGGCTCGGCATGCCCCATATAGAGTTCGCACTCGCCGATGCCGATTTCCTTCATGGCAGCGATCGCCGCATCGAGCGAAAGGTCCCGAAAGCTGTAACTCTGAACGCCGAGTTCCACACCATCGATCTTGGAATCGATCCGGGCCGCGAGCGCGTAACCTGCTGTCCAGGCCGCAGCCGCCACTTTTCCAAATGTTCGTCTCGTGTACAGCGTATTTCGCTCCAGCATCAAAGATTGTATCGGAGCTGCTCGGAACCACTTGTTTCCGGGTCTGTCGGGCGGCCCATGGAACCTTCGGCCGTAAAACAAATGATCGAAACTCATTGACAACAGATCTTTTCGCGTAGATCCTATCCTCAGAGGGCCTCATGCGCGGGAGTGTGCTTTTCTCTTTCGCTCTATTACTCGGTGTCTCCGCAGCAGGCGTCGCTCAGGACGTGGTTTCTGCTTCTTCCGGGGTTCTTCAGTATTTCGAAGGCAGTGTGGTCCTGGACAACAAGCCGGTGGAACACAAGCCCGGCGTCTTTCCGAGCCTGAAGAACGGATCGGTTATTCGCACCGCGAAAGGCAGGGCGGAACTTCTACTCACGCCCGGCGTGTATCTCCGTATGGACGAGAACAGCTCTCTGCGCATGGTATCCAACTCGCTGACGGACACGCGTTTGGAGATGACCGATGGCAGTGCAATTCTCGATAACCTAAACGCGACTCCGAGCCGTGCAATAACGATCATCTTCCAGGAATCGGCAGTCCGCTTCCCCAAGCCTGGCATTTACCGGATCGGCTGTGAATTGGGAGAACTGGAAGCTTACAGTGGCGAAGCCGAGATCACTCATGAAAAGCGCTCATCCGTCGTCGACTCGTCTCACCTCTACTACTTCTTACTCGGGCTTACGATCCCGAAAGTTGGAGACGGCGCGACCGATGAGTTCTACGACTGGGCTCACAATCGAGCCGACGTGATCGCGAACTATAACCAAGTGGCTTCAGCGGAACAGGACGAAGCTCAAGACGCAGATCCCGGCCTTGGCGGTGGAATATTTGCCACGCCGGCCCCGTTCTCTCAACCCAGCTACTCCGCCCCTTCCACATCAATATTCGGACCTTCTATCTACGCGAGCGCTATCGACCCGTTGTACGGATATGCGTCAACGCCGTTCCCGTACTTCTCACCTTCCCCCGTCTTTGTTTTCTTATCGCCATTTCGTCGTAGAATCGGCGTAACAAGATGGCCGGAACGTACAGGAATCGGTTATCATCCGCTACCACTAAGTACCCAATATCCGACGGGGACACATAGCGGTTCTTCTTACCTTCCGGGTTCGACCTTGCGCTTTCCGACAGGTGCGGGATTCACCTATCGTCCACCCATGCTGACCCCGGCGCGGCCGATAGTAACGCCCGTTCCACGTTTTAGAACTCCGTCCGTTGCGGCGCACCCTGCGGCTCCGCACCTCGGAGCACTGGGACATCGATAGACCTCAATTACTGTTGGGAGCCTAATACCCGGATGGCCGGAGTTACGCCTATAGGAACGGGACGATCATCATAGGCGGGCTGACTGCCTCCGGTACTAGTAGTCTCCCGTTTTACGGTTTCGTGTTGTATAACGAAGTGAACACAAACGGAATCACGTCACGGAAAATCTGCTTTCCAGGCGCAACGGGCTTTCCCTCTTCGCAAGACTGGGTGACAGGCTCGGCGTCGCCGACGTGGCTTTCATTGATGGCACCTATTCGCGCTACTAACTGGTGGGGGCTGTTCGCACGGTAACGCCAACACCGTGAATGGAGTGGCCCGAGTCAATCGCTCGACCGGGACATGGAACGTGATTGCCGATATCAGCACGTATATCCAAAAACACCCTGCGAAATACGAAAGTGCTGATGATTTTGAACCGGATGGAACTCCTTACAGCATCATCGCGGTAAGAGAAAAGCTCTTCGTTGTCGAACCAAATCACGGGCAAGTACTTGCCATCAGTGAGAACGGACAAATCAGCCAGTTAATTGATGTTTCCGCTTCCGAAGGCCACATCGTGCCGACCTCTATTACCGAGCGCGATGGGACGTTCTATGTAGGCAACTTAAACCTTTTCCCCATAGATCCGCAGTGGGCGCGCATATTAACCATTTCCAACTCGGACCAGGACGATGATCGGCTGGCTTTACATCTCGAAACTGGGTGCTGTACCCAGTCCCCCTGGCCCAATCGGACAGATATTACGCGTCTCCATTCCGCCAGCTTTCTAGACTCTGGAAGTTGCTGAAGCAGTCATTCTAGGAGCCGCTTCGTTCGGTGGCGGCTCCGCACCTGGGAGCACTGGGACATCGATAGACCTCAATTACTGTTGGGAGCGTAATACCCGGATCGCCACCGGGACTTTAGACCTGATAGGCCGTCCGGTGTTTGTAGCTTTACTTCTACCTTTCTAAACTTCCCGTCCCGCCTGGAGTTTGAAGGCGCATACGCAAGAATGTACTCGTTGCGGAGTTCAACTCCGATTCGCCTTGCGATACCGGGCAGTGCAGTCATTGAACGCGCCGGGAAGACTCGCCCACCCGTCTGTTCCGAGATCTCGGTCAGCAAGCCTGGCCCGGACACCTCAGCGGCGCTCAAGCCGGCAAACATCTGACGTTCGAACACTCCCATGGAATAAATTTGGACGTCGGCTTGCCGCACGACCTCCTTAATCTCTGCGCTCGAGTAGCGGCTGTTGTTATCGCCGCCATCCGAAAGAATGAGCAGCGCCTTGCGCGGGTTCTTGGCATCCTTCATCTGCTGCAATCCGAGGTGCACAGCATCAAGCAATGCCGTGAGTCCCCCGGGCTGCGCCGAACTTATCTTGTCCGTAATCGCGTTCGCGTCGGATGTGAAGCCGAGCGCAACCTGAGCCCGGTCGCTGAATTCGATCAGGAACGCCTCGTCTTGAGGATTCATCGTTTTCAGAAACTCGGCCACGGCGCTCTTTGAGACGTCCAACTTTCTTCCCATGCTGCCGCTAACGTCTACCAGCAGACCGATGGATAAGGGTGCGTCTTCGTCGGCAAATTGCGATACGTGCTGCTTGACTCCGTCCTCGAACACGGAGAAACGATTGGATTCAAGGTTCAGAACGAAGTGGTTAGAAGGATCGGTAACCGTGACCGGAATGACGACGAGTGTACTGTCGGCGTGCAACGTGTATTCCGATTGCGCCCACGATGGCCGTGCGATTCCTAAGCACGCGAATAAAACAATCCAGCTGAGGAGAAGGCGGCAGTGATGCAAACGGGAGTCCCCTCGAGTTCGAGTCGAGTGTAGCAGGTTTTCGCGGCCGGCACCTGTTACCGGGCCCAGTTAGCCTCCCTGGCATTCAATCAGCCCAGTAGCTTCTCGCCCCGGCTACCGCTAAATCGAAACTAAGGGCCGCATCCGACCATTTGATCGGCTCGTCGCGCATGAGCATCCGGGTAATGCAGGCCCCGAATTGCATGTCGAGAAACAACCGAAGATTTGTTTTTCGCGGCAGCTCACCGAGCTCGACAGCCTGCTGAGCCAGCCCCATCATTTCGCTTGAATGTGGAACATAGAACCGTTCCGAAAAGTGCCGCCGCAGTTTAGGATTCTCCTGGATGGCGGAGAGCAGGCGCGCAGCAACCAGCCCATCTTCACCTTGCAGGAATCTTCCTGCTGCGATTGCATGCTCACGGATACGCTGCAGCGGCGAACCTGTCTCACTAAGAGATACACTCTGCCCTTTCGCGTGAAGAAAAGCGTCGACCAGTAAGGCTTCCTTCGTGGGCCACCAGCGGTAAACGGTTGCGGTGCTGACACCCGCCTTTGCCGCAATCTGCTGCGTGCTGATTTCAGCCAACGGACACTTCTTCATGAGCCCGTAAGCCGTTTCGAGGAGCGCCACACGGGACACTTCGCTGCGCGGTCGACCGCCGGTAACAAGCTTAGGCGACGTTTTTGGGGCTGCGGGGATTTTAGCGTTACTCTCCCGAGACCGTGTCCCGGTAAGTCCAGCTGAAGCGGATCTGCGAATGGCCATGTGGGATACCTTACATCAAAAAAACTTAGCTTCTAATGACAGGATTCTGAAACGAAACGAATAGTTTCGAATCGAAAGAGGCAGGAGACGCTGCTGCTTGCCTGGCCCGAATTCAGTCGAAAACTGGAAACCGAAGTTCAATCCGTGGCTCATTGCGGTGGTCGTTGCGCTTGCAGCGTTCATGGAGATTCTCGATACCAGTATCGCGAATGTAGCATTACCTTATATCTCGGGCGGACTCGCCGCTAGCCAGGACCAGGGCACGTGGGTTTTAACAACCTATCTTGTCGCTAACGCCATTGTTTTGCCGATTAGCGGCTGGATGACAATGATCATCGGCCGCAAGCGCTTCTTTCTTATCTGCATCGGGCTGTTTACCGCAAGCTCAGTGTTATGCGGTATCGCGCCGAGCCTTCCGATTCTGCTGATGGCGCGGGCGTTTCAAGGCGTGGGAGGCGGCGGTCTGCAGCCGATGGCGCAGGCCATTATGGCTGACGTCTTTCCGCCGGAACAGCGCGGTCTGGCGTTTTCCGTATATGGGCTAACAGCCGTAGTAGCGCCCGCGCTTGGACCTACTCTTGGAGGCTGGATCACAGACAATTACAGCTGGCATTGGATTTTTCTCATCAACTTGCCCGTTGGCTTGCTCGCGTTCGTTCTCGTAACGCAGCTTGTGGAAGACCCGCCGTTCTTGACTCGCAAGAGACTCAGCGAGAGCCGCTTCGACTATCTGGGGTTTTCCGCTCTCGCGCTCGGCATTGCCGCACTGCAGATCGTGCTGGACAAAGGACAGGAAGACGACTGGCTTGGCTCACATTTCATCACGATTCTTTCCATTACAGCGGTGGTTTGTTTAAGCTTCCTTGTCATCTGGGAATGGTTTGAAAAAGATCCTATCGTCGACGTGAAGCTCTTCAAATATACGAACTTCATGACGTCGTTCGTGATGATGCTGATGATCGGCGTCGTTTACTTTTCCTCGACAATCCTAATGCCTCAATTTCTGCAGGTGCTGCTGGGTTACACCGCGGAGAAAGCGGGACTTGTCGTTTCACTCGGCGCTGCGCTTTTGCTGGTTGAGTTGCCCATTGTGGGTGTCCTGACCAACAAATTTCCAGCGAAATATTTGATGGCGTTCGGGTGGATTGCGCTGGCCGGTGGCCTTTATTACTCCGTCAAGCTGGTCAATCTCGAAATCAGTTTCAAAACGGCGGCGTTCATCATGGTCATGCAGTATCTTCCGCTGGCTTTCTTATTTATTCCGGCTACGACGGCTTCGTACATCGGCGTACCGCAAAGTAAGAGTAACTCAGTCGCCGGCTTAGTCAACTTCGCCCGTAACATAGGTAGCAGCATCGGTACTTCGATTGCCCAGACTGTTCTAGTCCGCAAAGCGCAGTTTCATCAGGAGCGTCTTTCGGCTCATACCGGAACCGGTGACAACAATTTCGGAAGTTTGCTGAATAGCCTCACTCATTCGCTGCAATCGCGAAGCGGCGTGGGCAAAGCAGACGCGCAAAACGGAGCGTTAGCCCAGCTTTACAGGACTCTGCAGGGACAGTCTTACGCGCTCTCCTACATGGATGCGTACTTCCTGCTTGCTTTGGCCGCGGCCGCGATGTTCCTGCTCTCATTTGCCCTTCGCAAGAACGATCCGAAGACAACGGAGCAACATGCAGCTCATTAAAGTGAGCAGCTTTCCAGAAGAGTGTGCACGATGAGGAATTTAATTTTGTTTCGTTCTCGTATTCCAAGTGAATTAAGAAGCCTGCGGGAGCGGCTGCACAAATCGGGCCGAGCGCTGCGGCTTGCTGCATTAATCGCCTGGCGAACCTGGTTGGCCAATCTGATTCTCACGGTTCTTTTATTCGGACAGCAACAGCCAGGAACATTGGCCTCGCAACCCGGGCAAGCCTCGCAGTTGCCAGTCTCCGGACGGACGGCGCAGTCTTCCGGCATCGTGGGCACGCAACAGGAGACCGCGCAAGGGCAAGGAGCAAGCGTGGTTCAGCCGTCCTTACAGGTCAGCGGATCGTTCTCGGGAAGTACGCCGGGAACCCAACTCCCGCCAGGCGAAGTCAAACTATCGCTCGCGGAAGCTGTGAAGCGTGGACTGCTAGTGAACCTGGGCAGCATCACCGCAGATTCATCCTCAAGGACCGCACGTGCACAGCGCGCGCAGGCTCTCAGTCAGCTCCTGCCGCAAATCTCCGCAAATCTCGGGGCGACCGAAACCCAAGTCAACCTCGCGGCTTACGGCTTTACCGCTATCAAAGGACTCTCTGGCATCCCGACCGTCGTAGGTCCGTTTCATTATGTCCAGGCCGAGGGAGTGGTGAACTGGAATGGACTGAATCTCACTCAGCTTCGCAACTATCAATCTAGTAAGGAGCTTGAGCGGGCGGCAGGCTTTGACCTGCGAAATGCGCGCGATCTGGTCGTGCTGGCCGTTGGAGGAACGTATCTGCAAGTCGTTGCCGATGGAGCACGTGTCGAATCGCAGAGGACACAGGTGAAATATGCCCAGGCCGTATTCGATCAGTCTGCAACGCAGCTCACAGCCGGAACCAATACACGCATCGATGTGTCACGCAGCCGGGTTCAACTACAAACCGAACAGGAGCGGCTGCTTTCGCTGGAAGCCGATTTGAGACAGCGCCGAATCGCACTCGCGCGGCTTATCGGCATTCCGCTCGACCGTGATTTGGTGCTTACAGAACCGTTCGGCTATCACGAACTGCAGCCCATGGATGAAACGCGAGCGTTACGCGACGCCTTTGCTCACCGCTCGGACTTGCACTCAGCAGAAACGCAAGTGAAGGCAGCGGAGAGGACCGTGGCAGCTGCGCGGGCGGAACGGTATCCTTCCATTACCGCCAGTGGGAACTACGGGGCGATCGGCATTTCACCCGACAACTCTCACGGAGTTTTTACCGCGACCGCGAGCGTCAACATACCTGTCTACACAGGCGGCCGCACGCGTGCTGACCTGCAACAGGCCGAAGCCGCACTCAAACAGCGGCAGTCCGAGTATGAGGACGCCCGCGGCCAAGTCGAACAAGATGTTCGCAACGCTCTTATTCAATTACAGACCGCGATCGGGCAGACACAGCTTGCCGAAAGTAATCGCAAGTATGCGCTCGAGACCCTGACCCAGTCCCGCGACCGATTCGAAGCAGGCGTGACAAACACGGTGGAAGTGGTACAGGCCCAACAGCAGGAATCTTCGGCTGAATCGGATTACGTGTCTAGTCTTTATGCCTTCAACCTTGCACGCCTGACGCTTGCCCGAGCCACGGGTGAGGCTGAGGCAAATATCGACACTCTGTTCAACGGCGCCCATCAATAGCCAAATATCAAAGAGATTCGGAGAACAATCGGATGACTAGCACAACCGAAGTACGAGAACCGGAGACAATCGAACAGTCAGCCGGCCAGAAAGGCGAACAGCTTTTAGATCGCGAGAAACGCCCGGGCGGAAAAGACGACCAGAAGCACGCGCCCGAGGAGAAATCCAAACGCGGGCGCGCCTTGCTCATATTCGGTGCCGTCTTACTCATAGCGGCCATCGGAGGCCTCGCCTACTGGCTGCATGCCAGAAATTTCGAAGATACCGACGACGCGCAGATCGACGGAAATCTGAGCCCTATCGGAACGCGCATCGACGGCAACATCATCAAGGTATACGTCCAGAATAATCAAACGGTAAAGGTCGGCGATCCGCTCGTCGATTTGGACCCTCGCGACAATCAGGTGTCGCTCGATCAGGCGGAGGCGCAGGTGCGGCAGGCACAAAGCATGCTCTCGTCCCAGCAGCCGAATGTGCCGATTACCCAGATCCAAAACTCGACCAATATACTCTCGGCGCGCGCAGATGTGGTGAGCTCCGAAGCGGCTATCGCAACGGCCGAACGGGATCGCGATCAGTCGGCCGCTCAAGTAGTTCAGCAAGAAGCGGCCAACGCAAAGGCGCAGAGCGATTTGAAACGCTACCAGATCCTGGTCGAGAAGCAGGAGATTTCAAAGGCGGACTTCGATCAATATGAATCGACCGCCAAGCAGGCAGCGGCAAACCTGCTGGCTATGCAGTCCGCTCTACTTGCGTCAGAACGAACCGTAGATCAGAGGCGTGCACAACTCGACCAGTCCAAGAGCAAACTAGTGCAGAATGAACAGACAGCGGTACCGCAACTGCTAATGCGGCGCGCCACCGTCCAACAGCAGCTTGCCAGTTTGAAGTCCGCGGAAGCTCAACGCGAGCAGGCTATGTTGAACCTCGATTACACCAGGATCAAAGCCCCAGTGGCCGGCATCGTGACGAAGCGTTCGGCGCAACTCGGCGGACGGGTCCAAGCGGGCCAGCAGTTACTCACTATCTCTGAGATAAACGACCTTTGGGTGACCGCTAATTTCAAGGAGACCCAACTGTTGAACATGCGTCCCGGGCAGCACGCAGTCGTTCACGTGGATTCTCTGGACCGGGACTTCAACGGTTCAGTGGAAACGATCGGCGGATCCACAGGATCGGTGTCCAGCGCCCTGCCTCCCGAGAATGCAACGGGCAATTACGTGAAAGTAGTGCAGCGAATTCCGGTGCGGATCGCTTTGGATCCTAATCAGAGAGAAGCGGATCGCCTGAGGCCGGGCATGTCTGTCGAACCAAAAGTTCGAGTCAGGGACTAACGCATATATAAAAGGTCCGGGGGCTTTGGTTGAGTTACATCATGCTGTAACCGCTTGCGTGCGCGCCTGGTGCTCCCACGACACTACGTACTCGGGAACCAACTCCCTCAGATGTTTGAGCAAGGCTTGGCTATCGCGATCGCGAATCCGGTCTTCCGCGTAGCGAATCCATGTTGACATTTCGAGTGTGTCCGGAGTGTGGCCACGGACAATCTTGATCTTTTCGTGGCGTGTCGGCTCGATAGCCTCATCCTTCGTACATAGCTCTTCGAAAAGTTTTTCGCCGGGCCGCAGTCCGATAAAACGGATCTCGATGTCCATATCCGGAACGAAGCCGGCCTGTTTGATCATGGTTCGCGCAAGGTCCACAATTCGGATCGGCTCACCCATCTCCAGAACGAAAATTTCCGATCCCTTTCCTATTGTCGAGGCCTGGAGTACCAGTTGAACGGCCTCGGAGATGAACATGAAATAGCGGCGCGCTTCTGGATCCGTAACGGTGAGAGGTCCGCCGCACGCGATTTGCGATTGAAAAATCGGCACAACGCTGCCGTTGCTGCCGAGCACATTTCCAAAGCGCACAGAGACGAACTGAGTTCCGCTATTGGCTTGAGCCATGGAGGCGACGATCAGCTCGGCGGCCCGTTTGGTCGCCCCCATGACGCTCCTAGGGTTCACCGCCTTATCGGAAGAGATCATTAAAAACCGGCGCACCCTGGCTCTTTGGGCTATGTCTGCTAGGTGCCAGGTAGCGACGACATTGTTCGCAACAGCTTCGATAAGCTGCGATTCCATCAGCGTAACGTGTTTGTAAGCGGCCGCATGAAATAACGATTCGACAGGATAGCGGCAGAAAACATCGTTCAGCGCGGCGCGGTTTCGAATATCGCAAATCACCGGAATCAATTGCAAGTCGGGGTGTTTGCCTCGCAATTCCCTGTCGATGCCGGCTAAGGCGCTTTCGGCCTGATCGAGAATAATCAGCATCCGCGGGCCGAAGCGAGCAATGTGGCGGCACAACTCGGAGCCGATAGAACCAGCCGCTCCGGTTACGAGCACGACAGAATTTTCTATGCTCTTCCGTATGAGATGTTCGTCAAGGGTTACCGGCTCGCGGCCAAGCAGACGGGTAAGAGAGGCGTCGGGAATCTGCGGGCGCACCGCGACCGCTTGTTTGGGGCGGATCGATTTCACAGCGGCGCGCAGAGTCTCGGCCACGTAAGCAATTTGATCTTCTGTCATTCTGTTGAAGAACGGCAATGCTAGAGTGCGTTCCGAAGCTTTCTCAGTATGGGGAAATTGTCCGGCTTGAAAGCCGAAGCTTTCGCGGTAAAAAGGCTGCAGATGAATCGGGGTGAAGTAGTTGCTGCAACCTACTCCTCGAGCTCTTAGGAATTCGAGCACTTGGTCCCGCTCCGAGCGGCTGTACCCGGTCGCAAGGCGGACCACGTAGACAAACCAACTGATCTCGGCCTCGGGCTCGGTTAAGGTGGGTCGAATGATTTCGTCGATACCCGACAGCGCTTCGTTGTACTTACTGGCGACATCGGCGCGTTGCGCAATCATCTCAGCAAGGCGCTCCAACTGAACCAGACCAAGCGCGCAATTAATGTCGCTTAGACGGTAGTTGTAGCCCAAGCGGCGGTGCTGCAGCCAATCTCTCGATTCGTCACGGCCCTGATTACGCCAACTGCGGCACATCTTAGCGGCCTGCTCGTCGTCGGTAACCAAGATGCCGCCTTCGCCCGTGGTGATTTGCTTATTCGGATAGAAGGCGAACGTCCCGAAGTGGCCGAGAGAGCCAGCACGTTTCCCTTGAAAGGTTGCGCCGATAGCCTCGCAGGAATCTTCAATTACGGCTAAACCGTGCTTATCGGCAATCTGGCGAATCCGGTCCATGCGGCAAGGGCGCCCAAACACGTGAACCGGCAGGATGGCGCGCGTACGGGGGGTAATGGCGGCTTCGATCTTCGAGGCGTCGATGTTGAGAGTGGCGGGATCGATATCGACAAAGACAGGGATTCCGCGTTCGAACAAGATGCAGTTTGCCGAAGCGATGAAGCTAAACGGCGTTGTGACGACCTCGTCGTCAGGCTCTATGCGTGCGGCTTTGATGGCAAGATGGAGAGCACTGGTTCCGCTGTTTACGGCTACGGCAAAGCGAGATCCGGCAAACGAAGCAATCGCCTTTTCGAATGCGTCCAATTGCGGACCGAGGCTTAAGTTCGGGCTGAAAAGAACATTGAGGACGGCTTCCCGTTCGGGGTTAGTAATATCGGGAGAAGACAAAGGGATGTGCATCTCCGCCCCGATGCGAGCCGAGTCCATACCTAAATCATCTCAGGACGATTGGGAGCTGCACTCATGCAACGCCTGATCTGTCATGTCGACATGGATGCTTTCTTCGTGTCGGTGGAAGAGCTTTTCGATCCTTCACTCAAGGGCAAACCTGTCGTGGTCGGCGGTAAGCGAAATCAGCGCGGAGTGGTGGCAGCTGCCTCATACGCTGCGCGGAAATTTGGCGTTCACTCGGCCATGCCGTTGCGTACGGCGGCCCAACTGTGTCCGCAGGCGATCTTTGTGGAGGGCAGTCCTCAGCGCTATCGTGACTGCTCGAAGCAGGTATTCGCGATACTCAATCGATTTTCACCCGCAGTTGAAATGGCATCGATCGATGAAGCTTACCTGGACTTGACGGGCACCGAGCGATTGCATGGTCCTGCTATGGAAGCTGCGCACGAATTACATGAAACGATCGGGCGCGAAACACTTTTGAGATGTTCACTCGGACTTGCTTCCTCACGTCTAGTGGCGAAAGTGTCGTCCGATCAAGCAAAGCCGAATGGTGTTCTCTACATCCTTCCCGGGTGTGAAGCTACGTTTCTGGCGCCGCTCGAAGTGCGAAAGATTCCGGGCATCGGGAAGAAAACCGAAGCATCGCTTCACAAACTGGGCATACGGCTGGTGGGCGATTTGGCCCGCCTAGATGAATCTTTTCTGGCGTCCCACTTCGGGCGCTGGGGGCTGGCTATGGCGGGAAAAGCGCGGGGGGCAGATGCCGGCGGGTGGTTCGATGCGGAGGTGGGGGCAGAAGAAGACCCGAAATCGATCAGCCACGAGCATACGTTCGGCGAGGATACGGCGGACAAGAATCAGCTTGAAACGGCGCTCTTGAAGCTGTCCGAAATGGTTGCAAAACGGCTACGGGAACATCGTTTATATTCGCGGACCATTCAACTCAAGCTTCGATATGAGGACTTTACTACGATCACGCGCGCGTGCTCACTTGACCATGCGACGCAATTAGATCGTGAAGTGGCCGGTGCGGTGATCGAGCTCTTTCGCCAAGCCTGGAACGGCAAAGAACGTGTGCGTCTGCTGGGAGTTCATGCCGGCAATTTGCAGCAAGTCGAAGGACAGATGAGTTTGCTGGAAGAAGAGCAAACAGCGCGGCTGCGCCATGCTTTCCGATCCGTCGATCATATTCGCAACCGCTTTGGTGAAGCCAGCATCTCTCTTGCGAAAACTTTGAAATCGGGGATCCGCGAGAGAGTGCATGAAAACCCATTCGGACTTCCGGGCAAGACACCGAGAGACAAGAAGCCCGCGACGGACAGCTAAGCTGCTTTGACTATTTTGGCGAAGGAATCGGGGTCGAGGCTGGCGCCGCCTACCAGCGTGCCGTCGATCTCCGGCTCGGCCATCAAACCCGCTATGTTGTCTGGCTTTACGCTGCCTCCGTATAGGATTCGTACCTGCTGAGCAGCATCCGACCCAAAGCGTTTCTCGGCTTCACCGCGAATCAGCTTATGAGCTTCCGATGCAATCTGAGGTGTGGCAGTAAGTCCCGTGCCGATAGCCCAAACGGGTTCGTAGGCCAACACAACTTGTGCGAACTGCTCTTCGGTGAGCCCCGCAACGCCACCTGCAAACTGCCGAACGAGAACATCGTGCGCTTTACCGGCCTTGTGTTCTTCGGTCTTCTCTCCAACGCAGATGATCGGCGTTAAACCAGCAGTCAACGCAGCTTGTGCTTTTTTCAGGACTTCGGCGTCGGTTTCGTGGCAGACTTGATGTCGTCGTTCGCTGTGCCCTACTAAGACCCAGGTCGCACCCGCGGACCGCACCATCGGAGCGGAGACTTCTCCCGTGAAAGCGCCTTCGGGAGCCCAATAAATATTTTGCCCGCCGACCCGTATTGGACTCCCATCGACAGCGGCTACCGCTGCCGGGATGCTGAGTGTGGGTGGAAACAAAACTACATCGCAATTGCGCCCACCGTTAACCAATTGCTTGAACCTGTCGATGAACTGGGCCGTTTCTTCGGCGGTCTTATACATCTTCCAATTGCCCGCCGTAATGCGCCGTCTCATAGGCTGTAAAGTCTAATTACCCTTTCGAAATGTCTTGTAGAAAACTCGTTCCGGCCGGAATGGCAGTATTAAAGTTCTCAGCTACGGTCTGGCCCATGTCGGCCAGCGTGCTACGTATACCGAGGTCGATCCCGGCTTTTACGTGATCTCCAAAAACCAGCAGCGGAGTGTACTCCCGCGAGTGGTCGGTAGAGGGAGTGGTGGGATCACAGCCATGGTCAGCGGTAAGAATCAGTGCGTCGTCTCGACGCAGTTCAAGTTCGGGCAGCCATCGGTCAACTAGTTCGAGCGCTGCCGCATATCCATCCACATCGTTGCGATGTCCAAACTGTTGATCGAAATCGACAAGGTTGACGAAGATCAGACCGTCCGGGCGAGTTCGCATCGCCTCGCTTGTTTTCTGCATCCCGTCCTGGTTGTTCTTGGTTGTGATGGACTCGCTGATGCCCCGCCCGAGGAAGATATCCGAAATTTTGCCTACGGCGTAAACCGGAATATCGCGCTCTTGCAGTTTGTCGAGCAGCATTCCCGGCGGTGGCGGGACGGCGTAATCGTGCCGATTAGCGGTACGAACGAAGTGACCCGGCTCGCCTTCAAACGGACGGGCAATCACGCGCCCGACTTTGTTGGGGCCCTGAAGGAGATTGCGTGCTGCCTCGCACATTCGATAGAGTTCTTCGAGCGGAATAACGTTTTCGTGCGCCGCGATCTGAAATACGCTATCCGCTGAAGTGTACACAATAGGAGAGCCCGTGCGGATGTGCTCTTCGCCCAATTCCTTAATGATCTCTGTCCCGGATGCCGGTTCGTTACCTATGACCTTGCGACCTATTCTCCATTCGAACTCCGTTATAAGCTCTGGCGGAAACCCGTTCGGGTAAGTGGGGAAAGGTCGCTCGAGGATGATGCCCGCCATCTCCCAGTGACCGGTCGTCGTGTCTTTGCCGGGAGATGCCAGCGCACATTTTCCGTACGCTCCGGCTGGGTGGTTGGTGGCCGAGAGTCCAGAGAACGGCCTGATGTTTGCCAGCCCGAGCCGGGTCAAGTTCGGAAGCTTCAGATGATGTTTCTTGGCGATGTTGCCGAGAGTGTCACTGCCTACGTCACCGTAGCTTTCCGCATCCGGCATGGCGCCTATACCGACACTATCGAGCACGATCCAGATGAAGCGCTTGAACAAAGCTTCAGTTCTCGGCATTCTGCTTGGATTCGTTCGCGGGAGCAACAACGGGCTTTGAAAACTCGTCTTTGAGCCGGGCGGCCCGGTCGCGCGCGATATGCATAAAAGATGGGTGTGAGATGACGCGGTCCAGAAGAGGTATGAACTGCGCGGGCGCAGCGAGCTGCTTGTGAAGCCAAAGCGCTTCTATCTCAGCCAAAGAGTCGTTGACGCCGAGCTTGTCGAAGCGAATACTGGAATCGAGATTGAGGTAGGAGCGCTCGGTCGCTGCTATCTGCTCCATCTTCTCCAGAAGGTGTTGTGCGGTTTGATTGAGCGAGTAGTTGAAAACAGCTTCGGAGTTGCCTCCGTTGCCATCTTCATAGCGGAAGATCTTCTTGCCGGTATTAGCGACTTTCAGACCGGATTCGAGCGGCGTCTTGAAGTGATCCAAGTTGTCCGCCATTTCAAAGAGCGGCGCTGTTTCGCCGAGCGATAACTGAGCTTTCAATGGCTTATCGTCGACCGCAGATTCGCTGTATTCGAGCGCGCCTGTTTGACTGATTTTAAGGCGGAAGAACTCAGGAGAGCTTCCAGGAAAACTTCTGCTGTAGATGAGTCTCGGAGTGGTCGCGGCGAAAAGTGCGGGTGCAAGAAGAAGAACCAGGGCCGCGGCTTTCACCTGCGTGCTCCCGCCGCTGCCGGGAAATGCGAACGGGTTCCGTGGCAGATGGCCACGGCAAGCGCGTCGGTCGCGTCGAAAGAAGCGAACTGCTGGTTAATGCCAAGGAGCGACAAAACCATCATCTGGACCTGCTGCTTTTCCGCGCGGCCGTAGCCGACGACGCTGATCTTGACTTCGAGCGGCGAGTATTCGCTCACGTCGAGGCCTGCCTCGGCAGCAACGAGCAGAGTTGCGCCCCGAACATGGGCGAGTTTCAAAGCAGACTTGGTGTTGACGGCGTGAAAGACAGCTTCGACAGCCACTGCGTCCGGAGTGAAATCGAGCAGCATGGTTCGCAATTCAGCTCCGATGCACTTGAGCCTGCGTTCCAAAGTGTCGGAAGTCTTCGTGCGAACCACTCCGGCTGTGACCAATCGATGAGACCGGCCATCGGTGTCGATGACTCCAAATCCTGTTCGTTCGGTTCCGCAATCTATTCCGGCAATTCGCATCAGACATGGCCACCATGGAGTGGCCCTTAGGGGCTCTGGCGGGACTAAGCCAGGGCTTCTACTTCCGCCTCGTCTACTTCGTAGTTGCCGTAGACGTTCTGCACATCGTCATGCTCTTCAAGGATGTCATAGAGCTTGAGCATGGCTTGGGCGTTCTTGCCTTCGAGCTTCACGGTGTTCTTCGGAACCATGGCGATCTCAGAGGCTTCCGCAGGGATTCCCGCCTTTTCGAGCGCTTGCATAACGGCTTCATGCGCTTCGGGAGGAGAGAGGATTTCCCATGCGCCATCCTGGTCGCGAATATCGTCCGCACCGGCATCGAGAACGATTCCCATCAACTGATCTTCCGATGCTTTTTCGCCGTCGACGATGATCTGACTCTTGCGCTCGAACATCCAGGAAACGCTGCCGACCTCGCCGAGGTTGCCGCCATTCTTCGAGAACATGTGGCGCACTTCGCTTACGGTACGGTTGCGGTTATCGGTTGCGACGTTGACGAGAACTGCCGCTCCGCCCGGCCCATAGCCTTCGAAGAGGATTTCGTCGATCTGGCCGCCTTCGAGTTCGCCGGTGCCGCGCATGACCGCGCGCTTTATATTTTCGGCAGGCATAGAAACCGCTTTGGCGGCGGTGATTGCGGTGCGCAGACGTGCATTCGAATCGGGATCGCCACCGGTGCGGGCCGCAATCATGATTTCTTTGATGAGACGGGTAAAGACCTTACCGCGCTTGCTGTCGAGGGCCGCTTTCTTGTGCTTGATCGTGGCCCACTTACTATGTCCAGACATCCGAAAACCTCAACTTTCGAGGATAACAAAGAATGCAGGATATCTGGCAGAGACGGGGGATTCGAACGCTTCCCGCGTTTCGCGCTCTGCAAGTTGCAGGAAAAGAGGCTGCCATCGCCGCCAAACACTCGTGTCAAAAGTGCTTTGCTAATTCGATAAACCCTAATATGGGAAGCGCGACGCTCACCACTACAAGAAACAAAGTAAGAACGAGAAAAAGCCAATCGGAGGCATGCTGGCGCTTCGGCTGCGATATGTGGTTCTTCAGGATTTGATAATTGCGTCGATTCGCTTTAAAGGCGATGTCAAACAGGTCGCCTAGAAAAGGGACTGCGCCAGCAAGACCTTCAATACCGATGTTCACAAGCATCCGGGCGATCGCTACACGTGGAATCCCCAACTGAATGGCGCGGACTACGATGTAGAGGGAAACAATAGCGTCGAGCGCATCTCCAATTCCCGGGATGAAGCCTATAATCCCGGCGAGACCGAAACGGAAGCCTCCAGGTAGGGTAAATGCGTAATCGAGCCAGCGCGCGAGACTCTCTACGTCTGCGATTCGACTGTCGACGACTTCAGGGGTCAGTGCATCTGGCTCGAAAGCCGGGATGACGTAGGGAGTTATCACTCTGGCCATGAAACATTCCCCTTCTCCCTTGTAAGATTCCGGGAGCAAGGGGAAAGTTTCTGGTACAAGCTCTTTCGGGTACCGTCGGGGCGCTAAACGACGCTTTCTCCCCTGTCGTTGTTCCGAATTCGCACGGCCTCACCGATGTCGTAGATGAATACCTTCCCATCGCCGACCTTTCCAGTTCGCGCAGCATTGGAGATTGCAGTTACGACTTCTTCGGCGCGCGCCGAAGAGATCACGACTTCGATTTTGATCTTAGGGAGGAGGTCGACTTTGTACTCCGCCCCTCGATAAACCTCTAGATGCCCTTTTTGCCGCCCGTGTCCTCGCACATCAGTAATGGTGATCCCGTCGACCCCGATTTGGGTGAGGGCGTCTTTCACTTCGTCTAGTTTGAAAGGCTGAATGATAGCTTCGATTTTCTTCATGTAAATAGCCGCATCCTGTGTTCATTGAGGGCGAGGCCGCGCCTGGCGACTCCGTTTCTCGCCCTCACAAAACGTCAAGAAGTTCGGGTTTGGGGCTCCTTGAGATTGAATCGCGCCGCCGAGGTTCCTAATTCAGCAGCACTGTCCGAAATCATACCGGTCGGCCGGCCGGCCGAACTGATTAAATACTCCGGGTAAGCCGAAATTCCATGCTCGTGCAGATCCAAGCCATACGCCTCGCCTTCTGGTGATACACGCAGAAGTTTGATGGCATTGACGGCATACATCACGGCCATAGCGACTGCAAATGTCGAGATCGTAACGATAGCGCTTCCGATGATCTGTGCAGCAAGAAGCGTGAAACCGCCGCCGTAGAACAGGCCTTTTAGCGGGGCCGAGTTGTCGGGACCGAGCGGTCCGGTTGCCCCGTATTGGCCGGAGGCAAATAGACCGAGAGATATCGTGCCCCAAATGCCGCAAATACCATGAACCGGAACGGCACCGATAGGATCATCGATGCGAAGCCACTCGAGCAGCTTCGACCGCCGTGACTACGACTACGCCGGCAACGCCACCGAGGATGATTGCTCCAGTGGGACTCACCCAGTAGCAGGGACACGTAATTGCGACCAAGCCCGCCAGAAAGCCGTTGACAGTGAAGCTGACATCCCATTTTTTACTGGACCTGTACGCGTAGAACATTGCCGTGAGACCCGCCGCGCAAGCCGCGAGAGTCGTGTTCGTCGCAACACGGCCGATACCTACAAAGTCCATGGCCGAAAGAGTGCTGCCCGGGTTGAATCCGTACCAGCCGAACCAAAGGAGCAACCCGCCGGAAGCTGCGATCGTCAGATCATGGGGCTGCATGGGTCCGCCGCCGTCGCGCTTGAACTTTCGGCCAAGTCGGGGACCAAGCACAATGGCGCCGGCAAGCGCAATGAATCCACCTATCGTATGAACGACCGTTGAACCCGCGAAATCATGGAACCCCGTCCCAAGAGATGGCAAAAAGTTGCCTGCGCTCCCCATGTTTGCCAGGAAGCCGTCCGGGCCCCATGCCCAATGTCCGATGATCGGATAAATGAATCCCGAAACAGCGACGCTGTAAAGGAGATCCCCGACAAATCCTGTGCGTCCGATCATCGCCCCGGAAGTGATGGTCGAGCAGGTATCCGCGAAGGCAAACTGGAAAATCCAGACTGCCAGGAAAGCTACGCCCGTCGTCTCGTAGGTAAGCGGTGCATTCTGTAGAAAAAACCAGTGATAGCCGATGAACCCGTTCCCGTGACTAAACATAAATGCGAATCCGAAAGCGTAAAACAAGAGTCCGCAAAGACAGGTGTCGACGATACACTCCATTAGCACGTTCACGGTTTCACGAGAGCGGCAGAATCCCGCTTCCAGCATCGTGAAGCCCACTTGCATTCCGAAGACTAAAAAAGCCGCGATCAAGGTCCATGCCGTGTTGACTGGGTTAACAATGTCATTGCCCTTCAGCGTTGCGTCCGCGGCAAAAACCCGAAAGCCTAACAAGTTTGGATTGAAGAAGTACGTTCCAACAACCAGCAGACCGACGCCGGCCAACTTACCGGCCAGGACAAGCATGCCATAGCGCCGCCACTCGGGACTTTGCAGCCGCGTCTTCCAGCGAGCCATTCGTGCCGTAGAAGAATGCTTTCTCCTCAGCTGACGTCGTCCGGCGAGAGCAACAAAAGCGATCACGAGTACGGTTACGAACAAAATCTGTGTGGAATGCCCACCCATCAATACACCTCCCCTAACTGTTGTCTATACAAACTGAAAAGCTCCCGAATGAATTTCTAATGCTTGACAGGAAAGAAAGCAATCAGACCGATAGTCGCTGTCGACTGCGTCCTGGAGACTCCGCTCTCGTTTCCATGATCGAAGTAAGGAACGCTCGAACCATCGTGTCTATATTCCAGACGAGTCAGCAAGCCATCAAGCAGCTTGTATTCGCCCGTAAGTGTGATTTCATGCAGCTTCTGCGCAGTGCCCGTGGTGAAACCGCTCGAATCGTTGTAGTACTCAAAGCGGGGACTAAAAGCGATCCGTTTAGTCGCCTGCCAGTGAGCCGCTCCGGCAATACCGATCCAATGATTCAAACCTGCAGCCAGGCTGTGCTGCTGGCCGTAGTCGAAATTGATATACGCACTGAACTTATCCGTCGGAGTTAGTAACAGCGTAGTGTCGTACAAATTTCGATTTCCGCGCGTGATCGATGTGTATTGAGGTCCGACATAGTAGTTGTTACTCCAGGTAAACTTCTTTCGTGTCAGCGCCTCGGTGATGCCGATAGTTTGCATGTTGTTGCCATGCTCGTCAACAATCGTGTTCCACCCATTTACAATCTGCAGACCGACATTCAAAGTGCTGCCGATGGGCATCGAAGTACGTATCCCGAAATGATAGTAAGGGTTCGCAAGCGCAAACAGAAACGAGCGCGAGTAGTTCCAGTTATCCTTCGTCTCGATAACTTCAGCGCCGGCCGATGTCGCGAATTCTCCAAAATCCGCTTCGAAGCCCTTCCAGCCTTTTGGCTTGACACTTACGTAAGCCTGCTCCAAGAACCGGAACCCGTCCGGATCGGGTGTGGGCGTGTGCATAATTTCAAAAGCGCGTCCCAGCCCGACATCCACTCGAAAGCCGACCGGGTCCGGATCATGGCTTATCGTCAGCTTCAACATGTTCAGGTCTACTTGATTGGTTCTGTCGTCGAAGTTATAGAACTCGTTGAAGCCTGAGACGGGGTGGTTGTTGTTGAAGCTGTAATAGCCATCGAACATGCCGGCAAAGTCGATGCCTTTTAGGCGCACGCTGGAAGTTGAAAACGTTGTTTCGGGCGCAGGCGTAGGCGCCGCGGTGGCCGGAGACGTGGAGCCTTGCGCCGAATCACTGGGCGAAGGCGCGGGACTGGACTGGCCCTGAGCGAAGCAAGCCTTCCCCGCCCAGCCGAACGAAGACGCTAAGAATAAAACAAAGAGCGCGGAATTGACCCCGTATAGTCGCATGTTCCCTTTCGAAAAACATAATCGACACGCAACGGGGTGTCGGATCACTTACGTGATAAAACTCGTCCGAGTAAATCAAGGATACACTCTAAAGCCCTTAACCCCTAATCAAAACTTTTGATGTGTACGCAAGGGTTTTATTGATCTCTTACAGTGAACTTCGTTGTGTTACGCTAAGCGCGCCCTAACTTTGCAGTCACATCGCCGAAGGAGGGCCGCGATGGTCGATTCACGGGAGGTCCAAAATAGAATGCCATTTCGTCGTTCCCGATGCAGTATTTGCAGGGCCGCCGCTCTGCTGTGTTTTGCTGGGCTACCGCTCTGGGCGGCTCAGGAGAAGGACGCCGGGCAGATCCCACAAACGGACACGAGCTACATCGATGCCGATGGTACGGCACATGTCACCCGAGTCGTTCCCGTCCCGGACACCATTAGCCCCGAGGCGCAGAAGCGCTTAGCCAGGCGCCAGTCAGGTGCTGCCGTTCCCGAGACGTTGGCGGAGCGACGTAGCAAGACAGATAAATGGCAGAACGGCGCGGGCGAAGCATCCCGCAAGTTGTTTCCCGTGAACATCGAAGAGCAGACCATCGCCGGAGTGCCCACGCGCGTCATCACTCCGCTCAGTCTTCCCGAGGACCATCGCGATCGTGTGCTAATCAACGTCCATGGTGGCGGCTTCAATTCGGATTCGGGCTCGCTGACCGAAACGATCCCCCTCGCCAATCTTACGAAGACAAAGGTAATCGCGATCCTTTACCGGCTAGCGCCCGAACATCCGTTTCCGGCGGCCGTCGACGATACCGTTGCGGTCTACAAAGAAGCACTTAAGACCTACAAGCCGAAGAATATCGCTCTCTACGGGACCTCCGCCGGTGCCGTGCTAACCGGCGAAGTAGCGGTCCGCCTGCGTCAATTGAACCTTCCACTCCCAGGGGCGCTCGGCATCTTTTCCGGTTTCGGGGACTTCAGCAAACCGGGCGACTCGCGAGCGATCTTCGCTCTCAACGGATTCTCCGGCCCGTTAACTCCGCCATCGAAGGGGCAGAATTCGGATTCCGCCTACTTCGGCTCGACGGACGCAAGGGACCCAGTGCTCTCGCCAATATACGCGGACCTGGCGGGCTTCCCACCCACGCTCTTTATCACGAGCACTCGCGATCTTCTCCTAAGCGGCACAACCATTCTTCACCGGGCATTTTTGAAAGCGGGCGTCGACGCGCGCCTCGTAGTGTTCGAGGCTCTTCCGCACGCCTTCTGGAACGACGTCGATTTGCCGGAGTCGAAAGAGGCTTACGGAATCATGGCGCAGTTCTTTAGCAGCAATCTCGGAAAAACCACACAGCCCAAGGATTGACCACTCTGTCCCAAAGCGCCGCGGACGTTCGGTTTAAGAGGGTTTTTCCCGCCCTATAAAAAAGAGGCGAGCAAATCAGGGGAAATATGTCTGCTACCGAGATCGCCTATGATCCTCTTCGAAGCAGGTCTTCCACCTCGCCGCGTTTCGGGATCGAGGACTGGGCTCCGTGCCGGGTCACCGAGATCGCTGCGGCGGCGTTGGCAAATCTCGCCGCTTCGACCACGGATTTACCTTCCGTCAATGCTACGGCAAATGCCCCGTTGAACGTATCGCCCGCTGCAGTCGAGTCCACGGCCTGAACCGGAAACGACGGGACTCGCTGGCTGCCTTGCGCCGTAGCAACGACCACGCCTAAGTGCCCCATTTTAAGAATCACGGTCGACGGGCCTCTCTCGAGCAGGCTCTTCGCAGCTTTTTCGGCCTCCTCGTACCTTTCGATGTCTCGCGATGAGCTAAGCAAGAGAGCAGCCTCCGTCTGATTAGGCGTCAGATAGTCAACGAGTGCCAGAAGTTCGTCCGGTAATTCCTGCGCCGGCGCCGGATCCAGAATCGTTGCGGCCCCGCGTTTGCGAGCGGTCTCCAGAACGAGCTTTGTGGTCTCGAGAGGCACTTCGAGCTGCGTCAGAATTATGGATCCCGGTTGGATCGCCTCCAGCCTGTCACGTACCGCTTGCGGCGTCAGATGACTATTTGCACCCGGTGAAATGATGATTACGTTCTCGCCCGAAGAAAGCACGAGAATGGCGGCGGTACCTGTTGCCGTTTGAGACACTCGCACGTTCTCGGTGTCGACATTGGCCTTTTGAAGATTCGCAATGAGCATCGGGCCAAACGGGTCATCGCCTACTTGACCCAGCATCTGTACTTCCGCTCCGAGAACGCCTGCCGCGTACGCCTGATTAGCGCCTTTTCCGCCAGGGATGATGGTTAGATCGCTGCCGACGATCGTCTCCCCAGGCCGGGGGAACCGCTCCACGCGTTGCACGAGATCCGCATTCAAACTTCCGACTACCACAACCGACGGCTTATCTTTTGGGCTGGAAGACAATCTTTGTACACTCTATCTCGCCGCTCGCGGCGGTGACAGAACGACTCCCATCGCCAGTCGGTAACGGGCCTCGATCTGATCGGCTTCGGCCTGTTCGCCTTGCGTTCTATACACTTCACTCAACAGGTGAACTGCTTGCGGTAGCAAGGCATCCAACTGCACCGCTCGTTTTAGGTGCTCCATCCCGCTTGCCAAATCACCCTCTCGGACAAGCGCGTTAGCCAAATTGACTTCGTACGGCGCGTAGTCCGGACGAAGCTCAAGAGCTCGTCGGAAACGCCTCTCCGCTTCTTTGGGCTGCTTAGCGGTGAGAAGAACAGTGCCAAGTACCGTTAGAGCCGCCGCATCGTCACCTAGCTTAGGCTCCAGACGGTTCAGTGCCTTATACCCGCGGATCACTTGATCCGGTGACGAGTCCTGCAATCCTTCCGTAACGAGCGCTATGGCCAGGTTGCGTTCCCGGTAAGGCTCGGCCGGCTCGCGCCAGGCTTTCAGGTCGTCGGAAACAGTAGTTGTTCCCTCCGGTTCAGGATGCCGAGTGATGCGATGGTCGGTGAACGCAGTGTGCCCGCCGTCTTTGGCGGGGCGTCTCGGCATGTGGCACGCCACGCAATCGCGATCCGGTGCCTGATGCTCGGCGGAAATGTTCGACGCATGGCAACCGAGACACCGCTCCCGGTAATAGGCTGCCGGGCGCTCCGGTTTGTCGTGCGGATTGTGGCAAGTTCCGCACCAGAGCCGCCCAGCGCTATTTCGAGCGCACGCGCTGAGCGCCAATTGCTCGGAGTGGCTAATCACTTTGATCTCTTTCTCAACCGGGTGAGCCGCGACGTAGACGGTAAAAACGTCTTCCGCCTTCTCACCGGCTAGAAAATCCGCCGTCGTTTTTCCCGGATTGGGAATACGTATCTCGCCCGCCAGATGACACTGTTCGCAGATGCTATCCCGGGCAGGGCCCGCTAATTTCGCTGGATTGATGATCGAGCCGGGCACTGGCCTTTTCAGGTGCGCTTCGGACGGGCCATGACAGCGGTCGCATCCTATAGCCATCGCCGCAAATGGCGGCGACTGGTAACTGTTCAGAGTATTCGCAATAGGCCGCGGCTTATCGGTATGACAGCTGAGGCACTCGAGCGTAACCGGCCGCGAAAAGTCCGGCTGCGTAGCCTCCTCGTAACCCGGAGCCAAGTCCCAAAGATGCCGGATCGTGTAGTACGAGATGGGCGATTGAAAAAGATGATCCCCTACCTCGGCCAAGTACCCCACTGCATGGTTTCCAGACCCGATCGCATATTGAACGCGCAGCTTGGCCGACTCGTTTGCCCTTTGAAAGGATTGCCACACGCCCTCGGGCGTAGTCCTGCTTTCAAAATGAGTATTGGAGAACGTGCTCTCGAACGAGCCGTCGGGCTGATTCCCGCCTGCGAGCGCAAGCGAGCGGCTCATTCCGGACTTCGCAAAGCCTGCCACTTCGTGGGGGTGGCAAGTAGCGCAAACCTGGGCGCTCAAAGCAGCCGGTACTAGAAGTGGAATCAGGCAAATCACCAATTGGTAAGTTGCTGAAGATAAATGAGATATCACGTTGGGAATGACCGTTATTTCTTCCAAATCCCATATCCATCAGAAGTTCTACTTGAGAGCCACATTTTAGTTGTACAGACTGCCCGAAACCTCTATACTTCCTCCCAGTAGGTTACTTTCGTTACACCGCGTTTGTGAAGGGGAAACATGTTGAAAAAGATTAAGGCGGCCACGTTGCATGCGGCCTTCCGTATCTCACACCCAGGATGGTTTTTATCGCTGCTGGCCATTCTTTTATTAGGATTTGGTTCTGCGCAATCGGGAAATAGTCAGACACTCAGCAGTATCAATGGTACGGTTACCGATACGAGCGGCGCAGTCATCGCGAACGCCAACGTTACCGTTACCAATGTGGCAACTCAAGTTGCTAAAACGGCTGTCACGAGTTCGGCCGGGAGCTACAGTGTCACCGATTTAATTCCGGGCACGTACAGCGTGAGGGTGGAATCCGCTGGGTTCCAATTATCCGAGCACAAGGGCGTTGGCGTCGACGTAGGAAGAAACTCCACGGTCGATGCGGTTCTGCAGCCTGGAAATGTGGAACAGACGGTCACCGTCTCTGAAAGTGCCATTGCGCTCGATACCAGCGCGCCGAGTTTGAACACCACGATCGAAAACAAGGTCGTGCAGGAATTGCCAAACCAGGTGAGCGGCGGACGCGGACGCCAGATCGACAACTTTATCTTTCTCGCGCCTGGTGTGACGGGCAGCACGTTTAGCCATCGCATCAATGGCGGCGTGGACTTCCAAAACGAGGTCGTCTTCAACGGCATTCCGATGGCTCAGGCCGAGACGCAAGGCTATCAGACTATCTGGAACCCGCCTTTCGACCTGGTAAACCAATTTAACGTCCTGCGCTCCTCGTTCTCAGCGCAATATGGGTTGGCCCAAGGCGTGGTGACCTATCAAACGGCGTCGGGAACCAATTCGCTTCACGGCTCCGGTTTCGAGATCATCCGCAACAACTTCTTCGACGCCAAAGGCGCTTACAATCCCACTGTCCCGATCGATAAGGAAAACAACTACGGATTTAGCGTCGGCGGACCGGTGATCATCCCCAAGCTATACAACGGCAAGAACCGGACCTTTTTCTATCTTGCGATGGAATGGTATCGCGAAAATCTGACTTCAACGGGTTTCTTCTCGCTGCCGACGGTCGCGGAGAAGAACGGCGATTTCAGCGGCCTCACAAACTCGCAGCGGAAACGCAGATTCCGATCTTCGATCCTGCTGCCGGTCAGCCGGGTAGCTGCACGCTGGGCGGCAATACACCCGGAACGCAATTCCGCGGCAACGTGATTCCTGCAACCTGCTTCAGCGCAACTTCGAGAAGTCTTGCTGAACTATTGGCCAAACCCAACGCTTCCTGGGTTTAGCAACAACGAGTCGAGTCAGTATGGAGTGTTGCCCACGCAGGCAAAATCCGTGGGGATTTACCATCGACCACAGCATCAGCGATAAACAGTCCCTTCACTGGGCCATGTGGCGTGATAAGCAGACATCCTATGGTGATAACGCCGGCACCAACCTCCAGGGTTCAAATCCCTTAGCAGAACAGGACCTATTACCCGAATCTCGGCACGGTCTTCATCGCGAACTATTCGCTGACCATCAACCCGCACCTCGTCATGACCGCCGGAGCAAGCTGGTTGGGAGAACTAAACTTCCAGGATGCCTCAGCGAACTGGGGCCCAGCCCGTCTTGGCTGCTGCGCCGGGCGCGCCCAAGTTCCCGGAATCAACTTCAGCGGTCCGCTCGCCCCTAGCAACTGTCGGGATCATCGAACACCAATTCCATTAACCGGAAACTCGGTATCGTCGCCGAAAACAACTTTCTCTATATCCGAGGCAAACACACCTTCAACATCGGCTGGGAATTCCGCAGAACCTACCAGGACGATAACGAGTGCCAGCAGTGCGCCGGAAACTTCTAATTTCAGCAACAACCAGACGGCTGACCCGACGAACTTAAGCAATACCGGCAATGCCTTCGCCAGTTATCTTGCTGGGAACCGTGGACAGCGCAAAGCGCATCTCCTCACAGGAACTCAGGCTTGAGCAACACCGACGTGTCGAGCTACATCCAGGACGACATCAAGTGAACTCCGCAGACTCACCGTTAACATTGGCGTTCGCTGGGACGTAATGGTTCCCTTTACTGAGAAGCAACGACAACATCGTCTACTTCGACTCGCACATTCCCAATCCGGCGGCCGACGGCCGCTTAGGCGCTGCGACCAAATTCGGGTACTGCCTTAGGCTGCGCCAGTCAACCGACCGCGCTTTCATCCATTGGAATCACTTCAGTCCTCGCCTGGGCTTCTCTTACCAGCTCAACAACAAGACGGTACTCCAGGGCGGCTTCTCGCGTGAACTACCTGAATGGCGGCGCCTACGAGTACGGCATCAGCAAAGTTGCCGTGAACTACGGCAACCTGCTCCTCGGCTCATTCAGCCGGAACTCCACGGGCTCGACCACTCCTGGATTTGGTTCCTGGGACAACGTGGTTCTCCCAGCCCCGGCGCTACAATCCGTTTAGCCCCGTCGTTAGGTAGTCGGAACGAGCATCAACGGATTCGATCCTGTCTATCGACGGAGTTGCTCCTTACGATGCAGTTTGGAACATCGGAATTCAACGCGAACTGCCGGCCAACATGTTCCTGACGGCGAACTATACGGGGAATCGCGGTAATCGGCTGCCTTCGCAGTTGAATCCGGTTAACCAGCTTAAGCCCGAGTTATCTTACCGCGTACGGTAGCCAGCTTGGCCAGCCGTTTGCGACAGTCGGCCCAAAACTCGGAATTCGCTGCCCCGTATCCAACGTTTCTCAACGATTTCCCGACCGCCACGCTGCTCCAGGCCTTGCGGCCCTACCCGCAGTACTCGGACATCTTCAATAACTTCGACATGACCGGGTCCTCGCTTCTACAACGCGATGCAGATCCAGGTTGAGAAGCGCTACACCAATGGGCTGAGCTTCCTGGTTTCCTACGGCTTGTCGAAGATGATGTCGAACACGAGCTCCGGCTTTACCTCTTTCGCCTCGCGTTCGTTGAACAAGAACAATCAGGCGGCCGAGTGGTCGATCGACAACAACGACCAAACCAACACGCTCAGCATTGCGGGCACTTACGAGTTGCCCTTTGGCAAAGGCCGGCCTTTCCTGAACCGCGGCGGTGTTATCAAACGCTGTTTTTGGCGGATGGCAGATCAGCCCGCTGCTTACTTACGCGACGGGAACTCCGCTCTTTAGCAACGGAGGTCCCGTGTACGTCGCCGGCGACCCGCTGGGCAACAATTGTGCTCCTTGCAACCGGGCCAACGTTGTTTCGGGCGCTGCCGCTGATGTTCTCGTACAGCAATGTCTACAAGGGACTACCGGTCATCAACGCAGCTGCGTTCAGTGACCCAGGTCCGTGGGTCCTCGGCAACGCGCCTCGTGTTCTCGGCGGCTTACGCAATCCTTTTCAGTTCAACGAGAACGTAGCAGCAGCGAAATATTTCCCATTGGGTGAGCACGTCAGACTCAAATTGGAAATCGAGTATTTCAATGCCCTGAATCGGGTCGTATTTCGGCGGGCCTAACACCAACTTCAACGATCCCAACTTCGGGAAAGTAATCAACAGTCAGAGCAACAAACCGCGTCAAGGCCAAGGACACTTAGAAATTCGGTTCTAGCCCCTAAACACCTCCGCAGCACACTTTGCCCGGGAGCAACGCAGGTTCGCCTGCATCTGCTCCCGGGCATTTTCTTTTCAGGCGGTCTCGCACAATAATGAAGAGGGGAGGACGTCTTGAGTACAACTGCTGCGCAGCCCATCACGGTTGACCAGTTTCTGCGTTTTCAATCTCCTCGCGGCTTCCGTTGCGAGCTGATTGACGGAGAAATTATCTTGTCACCCGACCCGAAAGCGCCTCACTACGACATCGCTGAACGTGTCTACAAGTTCTTGGAAAAGGTCTGCCCCGAGCCGCGCTACAAGACTCTGCAGCGCCTTAATCTTCGAATGCAGAGCACCAATCAGATGCCAAGTCCGGACATCATGGTCATTGACTACGCTCTATGGATTGAAGCGCAAACGAGCGGCTATCCCGAAGCTAGTCCATTCCTGGTCGTAGAAGTAATCTCGCCGTCCAACCGGAAGCGTCGCATCGAAGCGAAAGTCCAGGCTTATCTGGCAAACGGCACACCGGCCGTTTGGGTCATCTATCCGAAAAAGAGAATCGTGCAAGTGCATCGTGGCAGTGAAACAACAACGTATTCCGGAACAGACACCCTTTCCCTTCCAAAAGAACTCCCCTCCGCTGCGTTCGCGGTAAGACAATTGTTTTCGTTCGCTGAAAAGCTTACCGCGCTATAGCTGCTTCCTCGATCCTCGTGTACTTGTCGACCGGGATCTGTTTCAGTTCCTGCTTGGTTCCATCCGGCCACTGAACCGACACCTCGTCGATTTTCGTGCAAGCTCCTAAACCGAAATGCAATCGCGGATCGTTCCGCGAAAGAAAGCTTCCGCCACTCCGCACGGTATCGAACTGCTTTGTGCCGCAGGCTTTTACCGTTACCGAAGCGCCGATTGCATCCCGATTAAATCGTGTCCCGCGCAGCGTTAACCCGATCCAGGTGTTCGTATTGGCCGTTTCATTTTTCAGCAGCACGGGCGCCCCGCCGATCGGCAGAACCAGCAGATCCATACGCCCATCGTTATCGAAGTCTGCTGCCGCCCCGCCACGATACGAGTTATCCGGCTTCGGCGGGTACGAAAATGCCAACAAACTCCTCGCCCCTGCGCTGCGAAAGATGGTGATCGGCTCGAGATAATCTTTGTCGGTCGGATAGACATGCCCGTTAGCCGTCCAGAAATCCCGCCCTCCCGAGTTGGCGAAATCCGTCAGCCCGCAAGCCCACCCAAGATATTTGTTCGTAACCGTCGCGAGTCCCGTGCCAGACGCCACTTCCTCGTAATCACCCGACTTACTCTGCCGGAACAGCGGGAAATAGTCTTTATTGAACGTTGTGGTTAGCACATCCATGTGCCCGCCTGCGCCATACTCACCGACCGCCACGCCCATATTGGATTGCGCGCGCCCGTCTGCGTTGAAAGCCATCCCGTGCTCGAGCGCTTGCTCCTTGAACGTGCCGTTCCCCTGATTTAAAAACAGGTAATTCGGATCCGAGTCGTTCGCCACGAAGATGTCGAGCTTTCCATCGCCATTGAAGTCGGCCGCCACGGGGGTAAATCCGTGTGCCGGTGGAGCATCGGCAATGCCGGACGCTTTTGAGGTATCGCTGAACGTGCCATCGCCATTGTTGTGGTAGAGAACGCTATGCTCGCCCTGCATGCCGATTGGACCGCAGAACGTTCGCTGCCCAAAGTAATCGCACACAGGAGCGGGATCGTTCCAGGATCTGGAATGAAGATCGATATACCCCGTAACGAAAAGATCCAGCTTGCCGTCGCCGTCGAAATCGCCAAACGCGCTGCCCGTGTGCCACGCTGCCGTTTGCCGAAGGCCAGCTGCAGCGCTTACTTCGGTAAACGTTCCGTTGCCGTTGTTCCTGTAAAGCAGGTCGCGGCCGATCGTCGTAACGAGTATGTCGGTGAAGCCATCGTTGTTGTAGTCGGCCGCGTTCGCGCCCGTGCCCCAATACGGATTCGCGAGCCCCGAACTCGCGGTCACATCTTCGAAGCGTCCGTTCCCACGATTGTGAAAAAGGTAGACAGCCCCAGCCACGGGAGCCGGCCTCTCGCCCGCGACGATCTTCCGCAACTGGTCCATTGTTCCGCCGTTCACGATCAGCAGATCCATCAGCCCGTCGTTGTCGTAATCGAGCCACGCCGCTCCGCTTCCGTTTGCTTCGGGAATCCAGCGTTTCTCCGGACCTCCGCAGCGAAGTTCGGCATGGATACCGGAAACCGAGGCTACGTCTTTGAATTGCAGCGGCGTGTCCGGCGATGGCGCCTGCCCAGGGGCACGCGCCACCGCGACGACCAGGAGCAGGCAAGCCGCGGTGAGCCAAAAGTATTTCATTGAAGCTTTATAGTGTAACCATGGCGCTGATTTACGCCACCTTTCTTACCCTTTTCATTTTCCTCGGGTCCCAGCCTCTCGCCGGCCAAACATCCAGCGCAAGCGCCGAAGAGCGTATTGCAACTCTTCACGAACAAGCAAGCACCGCCGAAACGAACGGCGATCTCTCCACTGCAATCGAAAAGTACCAGCAGATCCTTAAGCTCGATCCGCACCTTGGCCCGGCATATAACAATCTGGGCGCCCTGTACTTCAAACGAGGACAGTTCCAGGATGCCGCCGCGATCCTCGAGCGAGGGCTGAAGGTAGACAAGAGCATGGCATCCGCCTCTGCCTTGCTTGGGCTCTCGCTTTTCCAGATGGGTGAATACAGCAGGGCAAGAGCTCCTCTGGAGGCTGCCTTGAAAGCGCATCCAACCGATGACAATGCCGAACTTGCGCTGGTCAACGATCTGACCAAGCTAGGCGATTTCGAAAGCGCGGCCACGCATCTCCGCGAGCTCGCTAAACGCCAGCCCGGAAATCAGCACGTCTGGTATCTGCTCGGGCGAGTGTACATGCAACTTTCGGAACAGGCGCTCGGCAAAGTTAACGAGATCGATCCCAACTCGGTTTGGGCCCACGAAATCTCCGCCGAACTCATGGACAGCATGAAAAATTATGACGGCGCGATTGTGGAGTACAAGAAAGCGCTCGCCATCGCTCCTAAACAGCCCGGCCTTCACCTCAAATTGGGCGATCTTTACTGGAGTCTTTCGCAGTGGGACAACGCCACCGAGCAGTTCGAGCAGGAGCAGGCGATCGACCCTCGAAATTGCCTGGTGGAGTGGAAACTCGGCGACATTCTCATCCAGAAGAGCGTGCAACCCGAGCAGGCGCTTGCCCATGTCGACAAGGCGCTCGCAGCCTGTCCGAACATGACCGAAGCCCGGGCCGACCGGGGCCGCGTTCTTTTGAAACTTCACCGCGAAGCGGAAGCCATTCCGGAACTGCTAGCCGCAGAGAAGGCGAATCCCACCGAACCGACCAATCATTTTCTTTTAGCTCAGGCATACCGTGCCACGGGCAAGCCCGAGGATGCCAAAGCCGAAATGAAGTCGTTCAGCGAGCTCGAGGGGAAAGCGCGCACTGCCGCCGCCGAACGGGCAGGCGAAGCCGTCAACAACTCTCAAACCGCGCATTAGCGTAGCAGAGCTAAAACCGATCGCTGGGCGGATGGCTCCGATGCGCTATCAGAGCCGCGAGCGCAGCGACCGGAGCGCTGTAGCTATAAACCGGGACATCCCACTAATTCGGTGCTACGTGATCCTGGCGGCTATCTTCCTTTGTATTTGCGCTGTTCAGCTTTGTGTAGAGTGAAAACTCCTGCTTTGCTTTCTCGCTCTGGCCCTGCTTTTGATAGAGCTGCCCCAGTATGTAATGGCCCGGCGCGCTATCGGGCGCAAGCTTGATTGCTTCTTCCAATTCGCTCTGCGCCTTTGGGAAATCGCGCAGCGCAAGATAGGCTTTCCCAAGTTGCTGGTGCGCTTTCGGCGAATTCGGCACCATGGCTATCGCCTGCTGCAGGTACGGAATCGCTTTCTCAGGATGGTTATTCTCGAGCTGCATGCTTCCCATATCGATGAACGGCCACGGGATCTTTCGAACCCGCGTTGGCCTGCCAATCGATGGCATTTTGAAACGCCTGCTCTGCTTCCTCGTAGCGCCCCAGTCCCTGCAAAGTCAGCCCGAGATTGTCCTCTGCGCGGACGTGATTCGGCGCCAGTTTCAGACAAGTCTTGAACGCGCTCAGCGCCTCTTCGAAACGGTTCTCGTTGTACTTCGTGCGGCCCAGATAATACCAACCGAGGACGTTACTCGGATCCATTTCGGTCGCCTTACTAAACCACTTGTCGGCGTCCCCGAAATCGCTAAGGATCACGTAGTCTGCTCCAACCACGCGCAGATCTGCTGCGCTGGGCGTCTGATACTTCGCTCCAGCCGTGTACTCGGCCAGCGACTCGCGCGCTTTGGTCTCACGAAAGAAAATGTAGCCCAGGAAAAAATGCGCGCTCGCCGAATCGGCATGATCCTTTAAATAACTGCGAACATCTGTTTCCGCCGCCGGCAGCATGTCTTTTGCTACGTAAGATTTCGCTTGCGCCAGCGGATCGGCGCCGGCCGCGGTTTGAGCCCGCGCAGTTGTCGAAACCAGCATCGTTGCCAGGCCGATGCTCGCCCATGCCCTAGAGCATCATTCAATTGCTTCGTCCCCATTTTGATCTACTCCTGCCGGAGAGCAGCCATCGGATGGATCTTCGAAGCACGTAAAGCCGGACGAACGCAGGATAAGAGCCCAATCGCAAAAAGCAGCAGGGTAACAGCCGCAAAGGAAACCGGATCGAACGGAGAGACCCCTGAGATCATTCCCCCCAACACACGCGTAACGCTAAGGCTGCCCGCCAACCCCAGCACCGCCCCAAAACAAAGCAGCTTCGCCCCAGATCCAACCACCATCTTCATGATTTCCGAACGTTGCGCGCCCAACGCCATTCGCACGCCGATCTCTTGCGTCTGCCGCAACACAGAGTAGTTGATTACCGCATAAATTCCGAACGCCGCAAGCAGTAATCCAAGGATTGCGAATGCCCCGAACAAGAACACGCTGAAGCGGGGCTCCGAATAACCTCTAAGATCTAGCCACTCCCGCAGCGTACGAACCTCCATCACGGGTTGGTCTGGGTCGAGGCCATAAACCTGAGCTTCGATAGGTTTGATCAAGCTCGTTGGCGAGATCGCTCCGCTCGCCAGCAAAGTTGTGGACAGCCGGACGTATCCAGAAAGAGTGAAAGGCATGTAAACTTCAGGGCGTGTTTCACGGGTTAATCCAACGTTCGGCAAGTCGCTCACCACCCCGGCTATTTCGCACGTCTGGTTCTGCGCGGGATCGGGCGGTGGATTGATTTGCAGCAGCTGTATACTCTGGCCAACCGCACCGCCCCTAGGAAAGAAAAAAGAGGCAAACTTTTGGTTCACGAGCACGATCCGCCTCGCTCCTCGAATATCCGCCGGCGTCAGAAGTCGGCCTTGCAGTAAACGCAAGTTCACCAAGGCCGGATATCCATCGCTGATCTCGCTCACAACCACTTGCGTCTTCCTCTTGACCACGCTGCCTGGAACGGAGGCGTTTGTCCCAAAGTACACAAAAGGATGAACCGACTGATTCAATGCGATCTCGCTCAAGCCGGGCACCTGCTTTGCACGATCCAGCAGTTGCAGATAAAAGTTGTTCCGTGCTTCTCGGGTCGGATAGCGCTTATCGGAAAGCGGAATTGTCATTGTAAGAATGTTCTCGGGATGCGCTCCCACTTGCACCCGCTCTAGATGGAGCAAAGTACGAATCACCAGGCTCGCGCTCACCAGCAGAACCATCGCCAGTGCCACTTCGGCAACCACGAGAACGTTCCGGATCTTTGCCTCTCCGAATGCTCCGCTGATTCCCCTGCCACTGCCTTTCAACGCACCCGCTACATGGGCACGGCCGGCGTGGAAAGATGGCGCAGAGCCGAACAGAAACGCCGCCGCTAACGAGATGGCAAGGCTGAAGAGCAGCACTGGCAAGTTCAGGGTCACTTCCGATTCATCGGGAATCGTATCCGGAGGCACGATGGCAAGAATAAAATGCAGGCTCAGGTAGGCCAGCAGAACACCAAAGGCGCCCGCGCACACCCCGATAATCGCGCTCTCGGTGAGCAGTTGCCGCACAATACGAAGCCGGCCCGCGCCCAACGACATGCGGATGGCTATCTCCCGGCTCCGGGCCGCCGAACGCGCCAGCAACAAACTCGACACATTCGCGCAAGCAATCAGCAGTAGTACGCCAACCGCTCCAAACAGAATCCACAGTGACTGCCGGATGCCGCTCGGGAACGTGTCGTAAAAGTCACTTAACACGACTTTCAGCTTCGGCACGCTCTCGCCTCCCTCGCGTATGAGCAAATCCTGCAAAACGGGATGCAGTTCGGTCTGGGCTTGTGCTTTTGTAACGTTCGGTCTCAAGCGTCCCAGAATGAATATGTAGTGCACGTCTTCCGCGAAGTGCCCTTTCTCGAAGACAACAGGCAGGTAAACATCCGCGCCGCGCCACATAAAGCGCTTCGGCATAACGCCGATTACCGTTCGCACTTTATCGTTGAACCGCAGCTTCCGGCCGATCACACCCGGATCTCCATTGAACTGCCGTCTCCAGAACTTGTATCCAAGCACGGCAACCGGCGCTGCCTCGGTTTTCCCGTCATCGGGCGTAATGTAACGGCCAAGCAGCGGCTTTACTCCCATCACTTGAAAAGTATTCACCGTGCAAAAATTTCCGCGAAGCCGCCGGGGTTCGCCCGCACCCGTCCACAAAACATCGCTGATGGTGGATGCAATCAGGTCCGAAAACGCATGCGTTCGCTCCTTCAGTTCCAGATAACTGTCCGGAGTTTCGGGCGAGAAGTAAAAGTTCTGGTTGGGCACCGTGGCGTAGAAACTGAACAGCGTCTCGGGATGGGAATACGGAAACGGGTCCAGAATCACCCCGTGAATCACGCTGAAGATCGCCGTCGTTGCCCCGATACCTAGCGCAAGCGAAAGCATCGCGGACGCCGTAAAGCTAGGCGCTCTTATCAGGCTCCGGATTCCGAAACGAACGTCTTGCACCAGCTGCTCTAACCACGTCGCGCCAAACACTGTTAGCTCCCGATTCTATTTTCAGATACTGTGCTGTATAGCCATCATGATCGAAACGGGCCTGAAAGACAAAGTCGTCATTGTTACCGGAGCGGCAAACGGCATCGGTAAAGCCACAGCTCAGCGCTTCGCCGCAGAGGGTTGCCGCGTCGCCTCATGGGATGTGCAGGAAGCTGTTCCGGAAGAGAACGGAGTTTTCCAAAAGGTGAATGTCACCGATCCCGCTTCAATTGAGAAAGGCGTGAGCGAGGTCGTCGCCGGCTTAGGGCCTCCTTACGTCCTTATCAACAATGCCGGCATTTTGCGCGATGGTCAGCTTGTACGCTTCAAAGATGGCTCACTTACAGGCCTCTTAAGCGATGAGCAGTTCGAAGCCGTTATCAACGTCAATCTAAAGGGCGTCTTTACGGCCACACGCGCTGTTGTACCCCACATGATTGCAGCTGGAGGCGGAGTGATCCTCAGCGCTTCCAGTGTCGTTGCCCTTTACGGCAACTTCGGACAGACAAACTACATCGCTGCCAAAGCCGGCGTGATCGGGATGACCAAAGTCTGGGCCCGCGAGCTTGGCAAACATAAGATTCGTGTCAATGCAGTGGCGCCCGGCTTTATCGCAACCGATATGATCAAGTCCGTTCCCGACAAGATCCTTCAGGGCATGCGCGAACACACACCTATCGGACGCCTCGGCCAGCCCGAAGACGTCGCGAACGCCTATCTGTGGCTAGCTTCCGACGCCGCTTCTTTCATCACAGGGACTGTGCTGAGTGTCGATGGCGGAGTCGTACCCGGAACTTAAATCTGCGAATACGAAGCCGGGTTCAGAATGAGACTCGTGATATTCGAGACGATGCTCTCGTAGTTGAACTTGCTCGAACTCGTGAGCTTTTTCCAGCCCGGATCGGCTCCGAAGGCCTTCCATTTGGCATCCAGCTCAGCGAGGCTCGGGAAGCTCAGCATATACGTCAAGTTAGGAAGCCGAGGACCAAAGAGCGTGTCTCCGTAAAACACTTGCCAGAAGCCGGCGTGCTGGAAAGCCTCGAACTCGCCGCTGTTGAACATTTCCACCTTCACCCGATGATCATGGCTCGTCGGGCTCTCATATGTGCGCAGTTGAAAGACGCGCGAGCCATGCTGAGCGGTAACCGGCGGCACGGTAAGCTTCGGATAACCTTCGAATGCACTCATGAGAGAGCTTTCCATCCGCTCGTAGGGCGGCTCCTTTGCCGGCGCCTTCAGGAACGCCTCTCCGGCACGCTGATAATCTTCATCTTGCGCTAAGCGCGCTTCCAGGCCTACGAGCGCCTCGAGCGAAGAACTTGGAATAAGGATGTAGGTCGTCGGCGTCTCCGGGCCTAGATACAAATCGAAGACCCCGATCGTGGCCATTCCGAGCCGGTTCAACGCAGGAATGAGCGCCTCCGCGAAGAAGCTGCTCGCCAGCTTTTGCTGCGGTCCCGATATCAGATGGTAACGGCGCAGCTCGTAATACTCCTGGGCTTTCGGAGAACTGGATGCATTTGATTGCGCTGCCGCGGTGCTCTTTGAAGGCACGGCAGCCAGCGCGGAAGCGGCAAGCGAGGAGGTGAGGAAACGGCGTCTTTGCATAGCTGTACAAATCGTATCGAAAGCGCCTTACGGCATCTCCGGAATCTGCGGTAAAGGATGGAGCGCCTTCGAGCCGAGCCATGCTTGGCGGAACTTCGCGATCTCCGGCGTAACCGGCTGCCCCGCTGTCTCAAATGTCACAAGCTCCACCGCCGGATCTTCCGCTAGCGTCACTTCGATCTTTTTTTCTCCGGCATGCGTTTGCACTTTTAGCGAGACCCGGTCGCCCGGCTTGTACTTTGAAAGCCACGTATCGAGATCGACGGAGCTTTTCATTGTCTTGCCATCCCATTGGAGAATGCGATCGCCTATGTCGATTCCCGCGTTATAGAACGGCGAACCGCGAAGCGTATTGCTCTCGATAGCTACATCGTTGGCCGTGTAATTCAATTTGCTTGCTCCGAGCCAGACCTTCCCAGGCCGCGCTTTACGAAGCAACAACCCCGCTTGCGGCAGAAGCGGCCCGTAGTCGATCGGCTCTTTGCCATAGATGTGACGCCGAAAGATTTCGGCCGCAAACTGCGGGCTGCCGATTGCCTCGCCCAGAGTTCGTTGCAAATCCTCAAGCGTGTAAGGCTTATCGATATCGGGATGTTCGCGCCACATCGCGCGCATCCAGTCGTCCAGCGTCTTACCGGGAAACTGCTTGCGAATCGCAAGATCGATCCCGAACGCCAGCGCCTGTCCATAGGTGTAATAAGAAATAAACGTATTGGCGAAATTCGTCGGATCAATCGACTTGGCTGCATCTACGAACGGCGCCAGCTCGCTCATCTCGATCACGTCATGCACCTTGCGTCCAGGGGCCGTCAAGACTATGTTAAGCGCGCCTCCCATCTCGGACGCAAACTGGTCGGTCGTCGCTAAACCGGCCCGCTTCAGAACCAAGGGTCCATAGTAATTCGTGAATCCTTCCGCAAACCAGAGCTCACCCGACATATTCGCCCGATCGAAATCGAAGGGTTCTATCGAGCGTGGACGGATACGCCGCACATTCCAGGAATGAAAGAATTCGTGCGATACCGTGCCGATCTGGCGCGAGGCCGTTTTCTTCAGATCCACGTTGCCCGTAATCACCGTCGAATCGCGATGCTCCATTCCATCGAATGACGCCCACGGAAGATAGTCGATCAGGAAGGTATACGCGCCATCGTCATACTTTGGAAACGATCCGAAGACGCCTTCCTCTTCGAGCACAACCGCCTTGCACATTGTTGCGAACACCGATGCTTCCCGATCCGTGCCGAGATGATGCAGGGCCAGCCGAAACGTAGCATCCTCAATCTTCCATTCGGGTTCAGCGTGCGCGCTGATCTCAACCGGACTGTCCATCAGCTGTTCCAGATTCGGCGCGGACCAGGTCCCATCTGCATGCGGCGTTAACTCCGTGGCAACTCGCCAATTCGAGCTCGCCGGAATTCTAAACTTCAGTAAAGCCGGAGCGTTCTCAAAACCCCGTGCCCACATGAGCGTTGCCGGCGTGTTCAGGTGGGCATGAGTCTCATCGATTGCAGCATAGGTTCCGTCGACATGATCGCCATACAAAATGTAGTCGACCATGACCGTCCCATGATGACCGGAAATGTTCCAGCCATATGGGTCCGGCTGTGTGATATCCAAAGGCTTGCTTTGCTCGTCCGAAGCGCGAACGCTGTAGACATTCTTCGCAAACTCGTGCAAAGCGTACCGGCCGGGAGACGAACGGCTCATTCTCACCTCGAGCAGGCCTTCCGGCACTCCGCGAAAAGTGACCCGGATCTCCGCCTCGTGATGAACCGCGTTATCGAAGCGCAATTGGTACTCGACCGACTTTTGGGCCGCCAGCGGCAAGACGAGTAGAAACAAGGAGATAGCAGTTTTCAAAAGTACACTCGGGAAGGGAATTCGCCAGCAGTATAGCAGTCGGGAAGTCTTTACGACGGGCTGGCACCGCATCGGTGTGTTGCCGATTTGATCGTTGCCAAAGATTGTCTTGCCTTTCGGTATACCCGTCTCAGAAAACCCGATCTGTAAAACTGAATGTGATGGAATGGACACCAGGCGGCCCTAACAACGACATCGAAGACCGGCGCGATGAAAGCGGTGGCGGCGGCTTTGGGGGCGGCGGTTTCGGTGTCGGTCACCTCGGCATCGGCGGTGTCATCATCGTCGGCATCCTCAGCCTTCTGTTCCACACTAACCTGTTCACGTTGTTCTCAGGCGGAACTTCAACAACCAGCCAATCCGTTCGATCAGTCCCCAGCCCCCAGCGTGATGCTCAGGAGAAGCCCGAAGTCGATTTCGTCAGCTTCGTTCTTGGTGACGTGCAGAACACCTGGGATACCCTGCTGCCTCAAGAGGCGAACCGTCCGTACCGCCACGCCCATCTCGTCCTCTTCCGTAACCCAATTCCGTCCGGTTGCGGCCTGGCCCAAGCTGCCGTCGGCCCCTTTTACTGTCCCGAAGATGAAAAGGTTTACCTTGATCTCGGCTTCTTCGACGAATTAAGAAACCGCTTTGGCGCACCTGGCGAGTTCGCCCAGGCTTACGTCATCGCTCACGAGATCGGTCATCATGTGCAGAAGATCCTGGGCATCGAGCCTAAAGTCCGGCGGCTCCAGCAGGCAAACCCCGATGAACAAAATCCTCTATCGGTCCGCCTGGAATTGCAAGCCGACTGCTATGCCGGCGTCTGGGCCCACTCCACGCAGCAACGCAAAATCATCGACGAAAGCGACGTTCAGTCCGCGTTGGGCGCAGCCGCGGCAGTCGGCGACGACCGCTTACAAAAGATGTCGACCGGCCGAGTTAGCCCTGAAAGCTTCACTCATGGATCCTCCGCTCAGAGAACCGGTTGGTTCAAACAAGGATTTCAAACCGGCGATATAGCTTCCTGCAACACTTTTCAGCGCCGCCAATAAGGTGATCAATTTAGCTGCGGTCGTAGCCGGTGGAGGAATTGGGGCCGGTCTGCGCTTCCTTGTCGCTACCGGCATCACTCGCCTTTACGGCGGGCTTTTTCCGTTGGGAACGGTGTTAGTCAACATCACGGGCTCGTTCGGTATCGGCGTTCTCATGACGTTTTTTCTTTACCGAACGGAACTAAATCCGGCGTGGCGCTTGTTTCTAGTCACTGGCATTCTAGGCGGATACACAACCTTCTCCAGCTTCGAATGGGAAACATTCGCCACCTACAAAGGCGGCGCGCCTCTGATAGCAATCTCGAACGTATTATTTAGTGTTGTCCTAGGCTACGGCGGCGTGTGGCTTGGTTATCTTTTGGCTAGAAAACGCGTAGGCTAGGGAAAGAGGTCGCGTTTTTTGGCCCAGCCGTAACTGGAGTGGGTGGCCTGGCTTCACTGCACACGTTTGCCCATCAGCGTCATGCCGGCTTGCTCGAGTTTGACTTCCTGCGATTTTCCGTTCAAAGGCGCCGAGAACGTGAAGACTGCACCTACCTGCTCCACAAGGAACTGCGTCTCGGATGTTGGCTTAGCTTCGAATTTGGGCTGACCCTTAGGCGCAACTATGAGGTGTCCGTTTTCGTTCGTGAAAACGACCGTAAGAGGCCCGACCTGATACGTGCCCGCGTACTGATCCAACGCATTTGGCGCCACCGTGATAAATTTCGCTTCTCCCGGAAGCGTCACCGGTTCTCCGAAGAGGCTTCCTGCAAGTGCGCTTGCGATCTCCTCCGCGGGGGATTGGATGTTATTGCAGAGCACAATAACGACTGCATCGTCTTCGGGGAAGCGCGCAATGTAAGTGCTGAAGCCGGGTATTCCACCGCCGTGACCGACCTGCTTGTGATTCGCCATCTTCCCGAGCATCCAGCCGTATCCGTAATCGTGCATAACGGGCGTAAACATCGAATCCAGCGAAGCCTTGCTCAGAATCTTTTCCCCGTAGAGTGCCCGGTCCCACTTGTAAAGATCGTCCACTGTCGAATAGAGGGAACCGGCGGCATAGGGCAGCGACATATCGATGTAATCGGCGTTGCACAACTTCTCACCGCAGGGTTGGTAGCCCGATGCACGATGCGGCAGTACAACTTCTGTCTCGTCGTAGCCGGTGTTCGACATGCCTAGCGGATCGAAGATGTGCTTTTTCACATAATCCGCGTACTTCTCACCCGAAGCTTTCTCAATGACAAGGCCAAGGAATGTATATCCAGTGTTGTCGTACTTCCATTGCGTGCCCGGCGCAAACTCGAGCGGTTTGTCTTTTGAGAGCAGGAGCACTTCCTTTGGGGTCTTGGGGACGCGCAGAGACTGCGGTTTCGCAAAACCTGCGTCGTCCGTATAACTAGGAATGCCGGACGTATGCGACAGAAGCTGGCGAATTGTGATAGTTTTCCAAGCCGCCGGGCACCCTTCGAAGTACTTGCAAGCGGGATCTTGCAAAGAAAGCTTTTTCTGCTCGGCCAATTGGAGGACGGCAGTGGCGGTGAACTGCTTCGTGATCGAGCCAAGCCGGAACTTTGCATCTGGAACATTCGGAATATTCCATTCGACGTCTGCCATTCCATACCCTTTTTCGAACAGAATCTTGCCTCCCTTGGCGACCAGAACCGTGCCCATGAAATTCCGGTGATTCTGGAACGCAACAGCCACGTGATCTAGACGGCCAGATAGATCTTCCGGCGAGTTCGCGGCAGCGATAAAAGGGGCAAGGAGAGCAGAGCAAAGCGCCGAGCGTATGATTCGTGCGGCTAGCATTAGTGTTCCAGTCTATACAAACGATTCGACTGGAAGGTTTGTTCCGTCTGGTTGATCAGTGCGGATGAGATATCGACAATCGCTTAACCTGCGGGTGTTGGACTTGCTGACGTGGTAAGGCTTCCAATAGACTGGATTTGAGGGAACCCTGGCAACGGAGGAGGAACGCTAATCCCAGCATACAGATCGCACTGAATGCGAAATAGGAGCCAAGCCAGAAGATGTCCTGATGTGTTCCCGGGGCTATCTCGATCCAGCGAAACCCCAATGTGAAAAATGCCAGAGCAAAACCGAACGATGCCACTCCGGCGAACCTGAGGAACCATTCCCCGGAGACTTGACGCTCACGCCGCAGAGTCCCTGCGGTTACCAGTTCGACAATGCCCATGCTTATCGCCGTGACGACGATCAGGAGCGCGATAGTGCGCAAACTAATTCTGAAACCGAGAATGCCGTTGAAGACCAGTCCGAGCGCGCCGAGAGCAAGGCCATTCAGCACAGCTGGCCAGCATCTTCCGTTTCCAGATTTCCAAAAGCCGGCTGCGATGGTGCAAGCTCCGGCGGCCAGACTGAGTCTCCCGATCGTGACAAGCGTGGAGATCGACGCAACTCCTTGGGTTGAATGATCAAAGTAAAGGACCGACAGTATCGCATCAAAAACACCGCACAACGCCAGCAACCACCAGTTCTTACTTAGCGTCTGGATCATGGCTAGATCTCCTGCGTCTGGACGGAGTCTATCAAAGACGATCTATCCGGTCACATGCAATCGGCTTGGGGTGGCCTCTCGCCCCGCAAGCGTGCGCCAGCGCCTATTATTTCCGCATACGAAAGCATAGAGTAAAAAATGGCAGTGACCCGAAAACCGGTTAAGGTTTCAATGCGTCGAGTCGCCATCGATCCTCATACTTCAAGGCTCTTCCAAAATAAGGAGGACTGGGACGCCTGGCTGGACCGCAACCATGGCGAGAGCACAGGGCTGTGGCTTCAGATCGCAAAGAAGGCTTCGAAACATAGATCCGTGACATATGGAGAAGCTCTCGATGTGGCGCTATGTTACGGCTGGATTGACGGGCAGAAAAAGCCTCATGATGAGGAAATCTGGCTGCAAAAATTTCTGCCGCGTTCGGGTAGAAGCCTCTGGTCCAAGATCAATCGCGAGAAAGCAGTAGCTCTAATTGCAAGCGGAGAAATGAAGCCGGCCGGACTGGCTGCTGTTGAGCAAGCGAAACAAGCTGGACGATGGGACACGGCCTACGATTCGTCGCGTGGGGCCACGGTCCCGAGTGACCTCCAGGCGGCTTTGGATGCGAGCCCGAGCGCCAAATCTTTCTTCGAGGATCTCGATAAGGCGAATCGGTACGCCATCCTCTGGCGAATTCAAACAGTAAAGAAGCCGGAGACACGCGCTCGAAAGATCGCACATTTCGTCGGAATGCTGGAGCGAAAAGAAAGAATTCACGAATGACTTGCCTGACGCGATTGGCCTTACTGCCTGATAGGCAGAACCAAATGCGACGGCAGTTCCGCTGTGCAGTATACCCGCTGTGTTGCCGGTTTGAAGTCGCTTGCTTGCGCTGTGTAAATACTGGGCACAAACGTCTGCGGATTACGGTCAATGGCAGGGAACCACGTCGATTGTACCTGCACCATCAGCCGGTGCCCTTTCAGAAACACATGATCGTGATCGCGCAATGCAATCGCAAATCTCGTCGGCTGATTGGGAACTAGCGCCCGCGGATGCTCATAGCTTTCGTTGAACCGCCCGCGCCGTACCTCCATCGCAATCGGCAACTGATACCCGTTCAGTGATTTCGCATATTCGCCCGGCTCAGGACCTTGCTCCGGTTTCCATTGATCCGCCATCGCATTCTCCGGATACACATCGATCAGCTTGATGATGAAGTCGCTGTCCGTTCCGGAAGTGGACGCGAATAAATCGGCGCTCAACTCGCCCGTCACTGTCAGGTCATGATCGAGAGGAGCGCTTACGAAACTCAGCACGTCCGGCCGATGATCGACAAAGCGCTGGTCTGCAACCTCCCAAGTGGTCCAGTCGCCGCCAGGATACGTCGGTGAGACAGGACGCGGCCGGTACGGCACTGGGTTCGCGGGATCAGAAACGTACTGAACATACTTCGGCTCACTCGCCTTCGGTGCATCGAACGACAGCGTCCCATCCGCGTGCAGATACAGATTGGCAGCTTTAGAGTCTTTCGGAGGCCATGCGCTATAGGTGTGCCAAGTGTTCGATCCCGATTGAAATGTGCTTGCTTTCCATTTGAACTCGTCACCCTGGCCGTGCAGGTAATAGCGAAAAAACGGAGCCTCGATCGTCTCGCGGAACTCGCGCGCGGTCTCATGACCACCGAACGAGATCTCGCCGATCTTCTCTCCCTTTGGCCTTTGCCATTCGCCATGGAACCAAGGACCAGCCACAATAAAGTTCCCTCGCTGCGAACCCCTCTCGTCGGAGTGGCGGAATATCTGCCATGGACCCCAAGGATCCTCCTGGTCCCAGAATCCGGCCACATTCAAATTAGGGACCGGACTGCCATGCAGTTGATCGACCCACGCCTCCCGCCGCCAGAACTCGTCATAGTTCGGATGCTCCACCGTCTCGGTCCAGAAAGGAATCGAGCCATGCAGATACTTCGCGTCGAGATTCGAAATCGGTCCAACCTTCAGATACCACTGATATGTATCGTAAGTGTCAAAAGCAAAATGAGTATTTGCGTTCTTGTCTGACTGCTCCATCACCGAGTATTCAAAGGCATAGCTCAGGCGTAGAGCGCCGAATCGGTGCATGTCGTCGTTCATCCACTGATCGACCGGTGAAGCCTGTTCGGAAACAGCTTTCAAAGCGGGATGGGGCTGCAGAAGAGTCATCCCGGCAGTAAGGCCCAGGTAGGAAACACCCCAGATTCCCACCCGGCCATTATTCTTCGAAATGTTTTTGACAAGCCACTCGATAGTGTCGTACGCGTCGGTTGTCTCATTGGTTGCTTTTGGATCTTTCAGATTCACGTAAGAAGAGAGATGAAACGTGCCCTCGGATTTGAAGCGGCCACGCAGGTTCTGAAAGGCAAAGATGTACCCATCCGCTGTTAGCTCTTTCAAATTGTCTGGTACGGCTTCAGGCGCTTTGTCGGGTATGCCGTAGGGAGTCCTTTGCAGGAGAACCGGGAGCGGTCCGGCCTGATTCGGCGGCGTAAGGATAACTGTTTGCAGCCGCACTCCATCTCGCATGGGAATCATCACTTCCTGAAATTGGAAAAACGGTTTTTTGGGTTTCTCGGAAGGCGGAGATGTAGCTTGCCCGAAGCTTGACGCGGCGAAACTCACCCATAAGAAGAAATGCTTCAGCAAGACGCCTCACTTTGAGTTTGAGATCTCGTAAGGCTACCACACGCTCTGTCCGCATATAGTCGGGTAATTCGCCCGACACGGAACCGCGCGTCAGCAACCGGTCTTTTGTGCGTGTTCAGCAGATGGCTAGTCAAACGAACTCCTGAGACGTATAGGGCCAAAGGCGCTTCGTAGAATCGGAGCAGTGCTGAGAACCGTCCGCGTGACACGCTATGTCACTCCTCTTCGCGAAGGAGGTTCGCTGCCGGCCATTGTTGAAGGCGATGACGACGGCTTGTACGTGCTGAAATTCTACGGTGCTGGGCAGGGTCCATTGGCGCTCGTCGCCGAGCTCATCTCCGGCGAAATCGGGCGCTTCTTGGGTCTTCGCGTGCCAGAGCTCGTCTTTATGGAGTTGAGCGACTCAATCGGCAGGAACGAACCTGATCCCGAAATTCAGGATTTGCTGTTGGCCAGCATCGGCTTGAATCTCGGCTTAGACTACCTCCCCGGCGCTACCATGTTCGACCCCGCCGCCGGCGACGCCGTAGACGCGAACACAGCATCCAAAGCAGTTTGGTTCGATGCCTTTGTCACAAACATAGATCGCACGGCAAAGAATGCCAATCTGCTTTGGTGGCATAAGCAACTGTACTTTATCGACCACGGCGCCAGTTTGTACTTCCACCACAATTGGCGAGACATCGATGTCGCCGCCATGAACCCGTTCAGTGCCATCAAGAACCATATCTTGTTGCCCTGGGCCAGCCGAATTTCGGAGGTGGACAAAGAGCTGCGTCGTAAACTCGATCCTTCAGCATTGCAGTCAATCGTAGCGGGCATTCCGGAAGAGTGGCTGGCGCAGCAGGATGGCCCGACCGCCGAGGGATACATAGCGTATCTAACTACGCGTCTCAAGAGTCCGGGTTTTGTGGAGGAAGCGGTGCGCGCCCATGCCCAGCTCGTTTGACTATGTCGTGATTCGGATCGTTCCGCTGATAGAACGCGAAGAGTTCTTCAATGCTGGCGTAATTCTATTTTGTCCGCAGCAGAAATTCCTGCGCGCGCGAATTCACCTGGACGAGAAAAAACTGAAGACGTTTGCACCGAAACTCGACAGGGAGGATCTAGAGCGACGGCTGGAGGGAATACAGAAGATCTGCGCAGGCGATCAAACCGCGGGACCGATTGCGCACCTAAGCCAACGAGCGCGCTTCCATTGGCTGGTCGCACCGCGCAGCACGGTCGTCCAGGTCTCGCCCGCACACTCCGGAATCTGTGAGGATCCGCAAGCCGTGCTCAACAGGCTCTTCAACGAACAGGTCCTTTCTGCGACCGCACTCGGCGGCTCCGAATAGTCGCGATGTGCGAGCACGATGACAATTGGGCTTTGCTTTACGACCCTATAATTCTCTTTCGCCTCGCTTGTAATCGTGCTAATGGCCTGTCGCGGAGAATAGGTTACCAAACGAGTAGCTGCTCCCGTTCACTGCTCTTGATGCGGAGCCATGAGCGCAGCGATTGGAGGTATACAATTTTTACTGGTAACGAACTAACGGGTCATGCCTGCGCAGAAGCGGCGCACACCGACCGGCACATTCTTATCGAACAAGATGCGCAACGCAGTGACTCTTGGCGTAAGCCAAAATCGCCTCAACGCGATCGGGGGCAAGCTCAAACTGTTCCGCGATCTCAGGAACGCTCACACCATAGTCGAAGTTATCGACAATGGCATCAACGGGCATCCGTGTACCGCTTAGCACAGGAGCGCCGCTATGCACTTCGGGCTTAACTTCGACGAGCGGGCATTCCGACCAGTCAACGTTGTTCTTGCTAGCCATGCTTCATTGTCCCTTTAGCCAGCTGTAGCTCGCGCCTCATACCGATTTTCGCGTTGCTGCATTTCACTCAATTCCTCGCGGTCACTTTCAGCGCGCCAACGCGCCACCGTAATCCAAACGGCGGTCAACAGCACACGCACTGCACGAGCATTTCACAAAAGTGGTAAGTTGCCTTGCTTTCGATGACATCTCTGCAGCGGTTGCACCGTACCGCGTTCCGGCTGATCTTGGGCGGCTCGTTGCCAATGTCCCATTGTCTCGCGCATGTAAAACTAATCCGTCACCTGTCGGTCCAACGCGATGCGTTGAATGCGGAGTTCCAACAACTGTACCGGAAGCAAGATGCTTGCTACCGTTGAGAGCATGACTTTAGCAGAGGAAGGGATCGTCGAAGCGGTTCGCAAACGTTACAGGATGTGCAATTACCTCTTCACGCTCGGAGCGATCTGGATTGTAGTCGGAGCCGTTATCAGCTCATTTGCGCGCGAAGTGGGCACTATCGTTGGATTAGTTGGGCTTGGCATCTTCACGGTAGCCTTTGCCGTGACACTAGCAATTTATCGATGCCCAGCTTGTGATCGGTATCTAAGTAGGTTTAGGCCGGACAAAGAAAAGTGCGCCCACTGCGGAGTCAGGGTGCGTTAACCGTCTTAGCCGCGACCCAGAGACTCATGATCATCTTTTGGCAATGCCGGCGCTCAATCGACGGCTCCGGGTAGTTTTCTTCCGGAAGACTAGGGGAAGAAGAAAATTGCCGCAATTACAGCCAAGCTCACCGTGGCTGTTTCCGTGGTTGTATCGTTCCTAAAGCTGGTGATGGTAGCCGTTCCCTTTGTTGCTACTCGTTACCTGGTCCGGATTGAATCCGGCTATAGCCACTGATGCAGAATATTCGGCCGGCGGGAGAGCAGGTACCAAAAGTGGTCGCCAAAATAAATTGGTCGACGCTGGTCGCGTACTCAAAAGCTTGCAAGTCGCCCAAACCGTAAGTCCATTCACCCTTACCGGGCCGACGGTCCGTGGAATAGGTATCAGGCGCGCGCATAAGCAGATAGATGCTGCGCTTGCCCAAGACCTCCTTAATCGCGTCCGCGCTGCACCGCCTGAGTTTTTCGAACGGCTGATTGTCAATCTGCTCGTCAGCATGGTTACGGCGGCTCTCGCGGTAACCAGGCTGGGCGCACCCTTAGCCGTTCTGGTGACGACGGGGTTGACGGAGTAATAGACCAAGACGCGTTAGGCCTTGACCGCGTTTATGTGCAGGCCAAACGATACGCTGCAGGAAACGTGCAGGGTCGAAGCGCTTGGAGCAGCTCTCACTAGGGGCCATGGGGAGCACGACGACGATGTGATCTGCTGGCGCTTCTAGCGCAATTCAACAAAGGAGTAGACGAACTCATGGCAGCCGTGCAGCAGGAGGCGGAAAAGCGGCCGGAAGCTCGACTTTTAATGACTTATCCGAGAGTCGGCCCTGTGACAGCGTTAGCTTTTGTCCTGATCGTGGGATACCCAGAGCGCTTTCAATCTGGAAAGCAAATTGGAAGCTATGTTGGGCTCATCCCAACGGAAACCTCCAGCGGTGTTCATGGGCGGTTGGGTCACATCAGCAAACAGGGCAATGTGCTTTTACGTTTTCTCCTCGTAGAGGCAGCACAAGCTGCGGCGCGCTTTGACCCCGAATGGCGCAACAAGTTCTTGCACCTGGCGATGCGTCGCGAGCGGGAGATCGCGAAAGTGGCGATGGCACGCAAACTCGCTGTGAGTCTGTATTGGATGTGGCACCGGCAAAGAAGTTCTCAGCCGGCGCCGAACGTCGGTTCGTACGTGGGATAGCTCGGAACGGCCTATGGTGTGCAGTCAATCACCCGCTACACTGATTGAGCCTCCCGCTCCCTGTATGGGGAGTTCGAAGAAGTAATCATGGTCGATGTTTGACCGGAGAGATGGTTGGGGCGAACTGAGTTCCACCCGAAGAGATTAGTCGACGAGCCTTCGAGTCGTATGGCAGGTTGGTTGCAGCTTTCAACGATGTCCGGCTTGTACTCACAACGAGTGCACACAGGAGAAGTTTGCGCCGAACTGCTTGACAAGCGTAGTTGTTAGAGATGGCCGTTACACATGATCGATCTCTGGATCCACAACTTTGGGATCTCGGCACATCGAGTGATTTACTGTTCAACATCCTAGGTTGTGCATTAGCGCGGCCCCGGCCGATGGCGGCCCTGCAATAAGTTTCCAATGTCTAGACCCGATGACCGCCAACTGTAGCTGGAATTCGACCGCGATTGAGGAAGGTTGTTAGCACCAGACCCAACCATCTGGGTCGGCTGCACTACCGTGCAAGCCGACCCAGATGGCTTTCAAAATACAACCTTCATGGGGCCTCCCGGAACATCGCCGGCAACCCGTTTTAGTAACGGTGGTGCTCGGGACGGAAATAGTTCCTGAACAATTGAGTGGCGACTTGCCGGCCCAGTTCTGCGCCGTCCTGAAGCGAATGATCGAAATGGAAGCCAACGAAGATGCGCGCCCAGTACACTTCGCTCCGCCAGTCGCGCGTATCTTCAAACGTGTGCGTGTGAACACCGTCGCTGAAGCCTCCGGCGGTCACCATGACGTGTACTTTCGGTGTTCCGAAGAAGTCCTCGACTAAATGCGAAACGGCGCTTGTCAGGCAGCCGTGAGCGGCTGGATATTCGGGATGGCTCGGTGTCGCGCCTAAGGGCGTCCAGGATGGATCAGCGGAAAGTTCGGGGTTCCCCCCACCGGCTTGGATCGCCGTGACTGGCCGCCAGAAGCTATAGGTGTATTTCGCATTGAAACAACCGATGGCGGTGTCGGCAAAACCCGTCCAGAAAATGGCTTGAAGCCGCGCCGAGTCTATCAAATCGAGCTTGTAGTGCCGGACAAGATCGTCAAAGACTCCGCTATACTGGGCCGCCGTGTTCACCACCCAGAACTTGGCGATTTCAGTTTGCGCATCGGTACGCAGCTTGCTGTCCGCGGCGCCGTAGAGGCGGGTGAGATTGTAATCAGCAACCCACTCTTCGCTCGAAAGCGGGGTTGGACCCTCGGGCAGAAACTGGTCCGCGCTGCGCATCGTGAACGGGCGCATTTTGCCGAGCCACGGTGTCACGGGCGCTGGAAACTTCGGAGGCGTCGGCTGCCAAACGCCGGGACCACTGCCCGGAGTGTACGGAACATCTGCATCAAGCCCGTCACCGCTACGGGCGACAATTAGCGCCGTTGCGGCGGCTTCGCCAACCTCGACCCCTTCTGACTTGCTGCCCGGATCACCGGGCAGCGCCTGTAACGAGCTGATGAATTGCGCGTCCAGGTAGGGCTGCTGGTCCGGAAAATAGTGCACCAGAACGCGATGGGCAGCGGCAACGGCAGCGGCCTGATCGGAAGCATAGCGAGGCGCAAATCCTCTGAAGTAGAAGGGTTGAAACGGGTGACCATGTACTGCGTTGACGGCGTCGTAAACAGCGATGCCGGTATAGGCGAACCAGATGCCGGCAGCTCCCGGCGGCGTTCCGGCGTTGCTCACGATTGTGGTGGACGCTATGGCGTCCCAGTCGGTAATAACGTTCTGCGCACTGGCGGTTGTGAAAGTAAGCATTACGGCAACGCTCAATAACGGGAATCGGAAAGTTTTCATTAGCTCCTCCGAGCCGTAAGACGGCTCGGCAGCAATCTTCCCTTTTGCCGGTCAAGCGTGCAATCCCGGCGATCTCCTTTTCACCTCCGATGCATATCTGAGGCTAAGTCATTCATTAAGCGGAAGATCCAGGTAGGTGTTCAAACGGCATTCGTCTGTGATAAGCTCTCCGGATCATGCCGGAGGCAGTACGGGATCCGAATATCCATCGCTTCCGCGCGTATGAACTGAACATTCACTTAGCGGAGCTCCGGAAAAACGGTGTTCGGCTGAGGCTTGCAGGACAGCCGCTCCAACTCCTGGCTGTGCTGGTCAACCGGGCCGGCGAGGTCGTTAGCCGGGAGGAACTACGTTCCAAGCTGTGGCCCATCGATACTTTCGTCGATTTTGATCACGGCTTGAACAACGCGGTTGCCCGGATCCGTGAGGTGCTAAACGATTCTGCGGATAAACCGCGCTATATCGAGACCGTTCCTCGGCGGGGTTATCGATTTATCGCGCAGTTAGAGGGTACCCAACCACCGGCTGTCGTCTCCGGGGTTACCGAACTGGATGGTTCTCCTGCTCCAGTGGCCACCGAAGAACCTCCTGTGGCTGCCCCTCAGCCGAGATCGGGGATCAGATCCGCACGCCTGCCGTTCAGGCTAGTTTTCGCTTGGGCAGCCGGAATCGCTTTGCTTGCTGGGAGTTTGATACTCTATCGCCGCGTAAGCCTTGCTGGCAGACCTATTAAGTCCTTGGCCGTCTTGCCTCTAAAGAACCTCTCTGGCGATGCCAACCAGGAATATCTAGCGGATGGCATCACAGAAGAAGTCATCGGGAAGCTCGCCGGTTTGCGTGGCATGCGTGTCATTTCCCGCACGTCATCGATGCAGTTTAAAGAGACGAAACTGGCTACCCCAGAAATCGCCAAAGCGCTCGGAGTCGAGGCTTTGGTTGAGGGTTCGGTGATACGCGAAGGTAACCACATTCGCGTCCATGCGCAACTGATTCGCGGCGCCTCAGACGAGCATTTCTGGTCGGAAACCTACGATCGCGAAATAGGAGATGTGCTTAGGCTCGAAAGTGAGGTCGCACAATCTGTCGCCGAAAGAGTCAAAATCACCGTCACGGGACAAGAACAGGGGAGGCTGGCAAGGGCGCGCCGCATTTCTCCCGAAGTGTATGAGACGTATCTCAAAGGCAAGTTAGCTTTACACAACACCAGCGCTGACTTGAAACAGAGTCGTGAATACTTCGAAGAGGCCATCCGCAAAGACCCCACGTTTGCCCCGGCGTACGTCGGTTTGGCAAGAACCTACTCTGACATGGGGACGCTCTTGGGTGGTGCTCCTCCTGAACAAACGCGTCCGAAAACGATAGCCGCAGCCCGAAAGGCGTTAGAACTGGATCCGGACCTCGCGGAGGCGCATGCTCTCGTAGCGGAGGCATATCAGCAGCAATGGAAGTGGGCTAATGCCGAGAAGGAATACCAGCGTGCCCTGGATTTGAAACCAAACGATGCGGCTGCAAATATGGGATTTGCGAAATGGCTTACGGCCCAAGGCCGCACAAATGAAGCAATCGCCTCGGCTCGGCGCGGGCGTGTACTCGACCCGCTGGGCGTAGCTGGTGTTGAAAGCGGCTGGGTATTGTTCTGCGCCCGCCGTTACGACGAAGCCATTCACGAGATGAAAGGCATGTTGACTGTTCGCCCCGACTTAGGAAAGGCGCGCTGGTATTTGGGTTTCGCACTGATTGCGAAAGGGCAGCCCGAGCAGGCAATTCTCGAGCTGGAGAAACTAGCCGTCATAACGAATCGCAGCCCCGGTTCGCTGGAGGTGTTGGCCATGGCCTATGGGTTTGCCGGGCGCCGTGCGGCCGCGCTTCGCGTCATCGAGGAGTTGAAACGCCCCAGCGAAACGGGGTATGTTCCGGCGGGCGCCTTCGTCGACCCCTACTTAGGGCTTCACGATTACGACCGCGCCATAGCGGCTTATCAGCGCGCCTACACCGAAAAATCAGTCGTTATGCAGTGGGTGAAAGTAATTCCCTTTGCAGATCCACTGCGAAGCGATTCTCGGTTTCAGGACCTTGTTCACCGGGTTGGCTTTCAGTGAGGCGGAAAACAGCACTCCCCGACCGCTTCTGATCGTCTCGCGCGCGTATAGCTCCCGGGCAATCGGACCCGAATTAAACAGCACGTTGGCAGCCAAACGTCAGGCAGCAAATGCATGATCTGTAAACCACGCCTTGTTGGGGATGATGGCGTCGGCTATTCGGAAACTGTCAGCCAGATACGGAGTGACAAGTCACCCTCGAGTTGATCAACTTCCGGGTTTGCCCGTGACCCAGGCGTTCGCCGGAATGTGGTGAGCTTGTGGGCCACTCCAGTCTCGAGTGGTATCCCTAACGATCGCAGACAACGATGGAGTCGACACTCCTGAGGCTCCCTCCGGAGTGTTTCGGGGCTGGCAGCGAATACAACTCATCGTCTGCGGCGGCCGATACCGCCCCAGACAGCGAATGATGTCCGGTTATGCGAAAAGCACGATCCTCCGCTACGAGCACCGGCGATTTCGGCGACTCGAAAAGTGAGATCGGTGAGATTACTCCGACCTAGTCCGGAAGGGTAGAGGAACAAAAGCCACCTGCCGTAAAACGCTCGATGCGTCGATGTGACCAGCGAACACACGATGGCCCAACTGCTGTTTGCCAATTTCCGCGACGAGCAATAACGCTCGTGATCTTCCGTCTCAATTTTCCGGAGGAGCAGGATTCGGATTCTGCGGACTGTTCTGATTCGGATCGGTCTGGTTCCCAGACGAATTATTCTGCGCCCCAAACGACGTCGTCGAACCGGACGAATTCGGATTCCGCCCAGCACCGTTCGAGCTATTGCCGAATGACGAATTGTTCCCGGAGCTTTGCCCAAACCCAGACCCAGATTGCCCAAACCCAGATCCAGAGCTTTGTCCAAACCCGGAACTCTGTCCAAACCCCGAATTCTGCCCAGCTCCCGAATTCTGCCCGAACCCGCCGGAACTCTGTCCAAATCCGGCATTCTGTCCAGAACCAGTCTGCCCCGAGTTAGCCCCATTAGCCCCGTTCTGCGCGTAAGCGCCCATCTGCACTCCGCCCGGGGTCGTGTCCTTCCGCGGATCGTAATAAAACTCCCAAAGCGAATAGTCGCTCTGATCGTTCACCGTCTTGATGCTATGCCCGCCTGCCTTGCTCGCCACACCCGCTAAACCAGACGTGTTCAGCGTCCCCATCTGTCCTGATTGCCCCGATTGCCCCGAACCGAATGCACTCCCGCCGCGTTGAAAACCACCCCCGCCGTTAGCGATCATGCTGTTCCTCAGATCGCCTTGGCCGCCGTTGCCGGTACCGGGAACTCCCGCGCCTGACCCATTCGGCTGATTCGGTTGCTGCCCCGAACCAGGCTGCCCTGCCGCTGCCGTATCGCCTGAATTTCCCCCATTCGGTCCCGTGGCCGACGGTATCTCAGGACTTCCCGCTGTCGCGCTAGGCACTCCCGGTGGCGGCGGTAGACTCGCCTGCGCAGTCCCATCCGAAGATGCATCCGCACTCGCCGTTGGCGCGCTGCCGTTCGCCGCGATGGCAGGTCCACGCTGCCGAGGCGCCTGCACCACCACTTCCGGCGGTGTTGAATCCGCCGTCTGGTTCGAGGCCGCGAACGAGTTATTGTTTCCGAAACCGTTCGCATTTCCACCTTGCGCACCCGCCGTGCTTCCAAACCCGGTGCCTCCGCCCCCCGTGCCCGTCGTCCCTCCATTAGAAAAGCCGCTGCCCCCAAACGCGCTACTACCGCCTGAACCGCCGCCGTTTGAATTGGCGAAGGAGGTCGTGTTTGTTGCCTGCGCTGGATTGACCCCCAATGCGTTCTGGATCGGGTTGACCTTGGAATCCATCAGCTGTCCTCCCGGGCCTGCGTGCAACAGCCTCCAGTCGTTTTTTCCTGTGAACGGATCTACATAAGGATGCCGCAAAAACCGCATCCGGTTCGTATCTTCCAGATCTTTCAACGAACTCGGATAATGCCCCGTCTTCCGCACAAACAGTTTCACGGCACGCGCATACTGCTCCCCACGAGAGACCAGCAATGCCTCCTTCTGCCTCTGTGCTTCGAAAGCCGCAACCGGCAGCTCCATATACAACGAGATCGCAACTACCGCCGCAAACACAAAAACAATCAGCAGCGCCGACCCACGTTCGGCTCTCCGTCGCATGACCGGACGGCAGCGCAGCGCGTTCGTGTTCGAGTTGCGTTCGCTCGTCATTGCCCTATAGCCTCGGGGACCACCGGAAGTGTCTGCCCCATCTTGATCTGCGTATCCTCGAGCCGAGCGTTGGTCGGCGTCAACTGCACCACTAAATAACGCTGCTGAAGGATCTCCCCTTCCGATGCAACCAGAATATTGTCTCCATCGAGAAACAATCCCTCGATTCGGTTGCCCCGCGTCCTCTGGCTTTGCAAAGCCGTAATACTTGTACGGAATGTTCGCCGACAGCTGGCTCGGCGTCGGGTAGACCGGAGCCGCGGGAGTTGGAGGCGCCGGGGTTCGAACAGGAATGATTCGCACCGGCAGCGTTCCCGTCTGTGGAGCAGCCGTGGCAACCGGCCCAGCCTCGAACAAGTTGCGCGTAGCGCCGGGAGGATGCACGTTCGCAAGCCGGGTGAGAAGATCCAGTCTTAGAACAGGGTCCACATCCCCGCGAGTCGCATCCACCGGATGAAACCGCAGGTTTCCGCGATCCTCTCGCCCGACCCTGCGACGCTGCCCGGCCGCATGGCTGGTAGCGGGAGGCGCCGAAACAGCAGTTGCCGGTTGTACTGTCGCCGTCGCAGCAGGCGACGGTGCTGCCGCCTCATCCCCTCGCGAGTTGTACCAGAATGAAAACGCAGCTGCCGCTACCAGCACCCCAACTAGAATCTTCGGATCCAGCCCCAGCCGAATCCCGAAAATCTTTGTCTGCGCGCCTGCGCTCATTGCTGCACTCCCGAGGTCGCGGCGGCCGTTGGCTCGTCACGAATAATCGCCTGAAATCGCGCTTGAGCCGTGATCTGCCCCGACTTCTGAGGAGACGCACTCAGCGTGTCCAGCATCAGCAGCATCGGCGACTTATCCACTTGATACAAAAACTGCAGTAAGTTCGAGTAACTGCCTTCGAAATTTGCCGTCGCATTCAAAACCGTCAAATCCGCTGTCCCTTCGATTGGCTCCTCTGTGAACACGCCTTCTCGCTCGGTCACGTTTGCGGCTTGCGCCATTCGCTGAATTTCGGCAAGCACGGCGTTATACGCCTGTCTTCTTGGAAGAATGTAGCGCGATTCGAAATCGATCGACTGCTCGCCGCCTATTTGCACCCGTTGCGATACCGTCTTCAATCTGTTGGTCTGCAATCGCGCTGCCGCAATGGCGGAGCGCAACTGCTGATTTTGCGCCGCTAACTGATTTCTTGAACCACCTGGAGGAGCAAGGTAGAAAAACAGCGCGATCGCGTTCAAAACGGCCAGCGTGCCCACGCCGGCTTGCAACCAGAAACGTGCGCCTCGCTCGCTTCCCCCGATACGGAGCGAACGCAAATTAAAGCTGCTGGGCATAAGCCACCGTCAACCTGTATTTGTAGAGCGGATCATTCTGGCTGGGAGGCGACTGCGTCATCACGGAGGCGGCGCCGAACAGCTTAGATCCTTCAAGCCTTCTCAGCAACGCAAGCACGGCTGGAGGCTGTTCCGTTCCCACCCACATGTCCAGCTCTACCCGGTCTCGGCCTGTCCCCTTCTCCGCCGCTACTTGTGGTAATCGCACCGAAAGAAGCCGCATGTTCGTCGGCAGAACAGTTCCCAAATCTTCGAAAACCCGCGTCCAACTCACCGATCTCCTGGCGATCAATTCGTTCAACAACACGCTCTGCGAAACTACGTCGGCATTCCCGGGCTTTGCGAGCACGGTCGAGTACTGCACCTGAGCTCTCCGTATGGCCGCCAGTTCTGCATTCCCCGAATTGAGCGAGCGCCGCAGATCCGCCACCTGCACTCGTTCGTGCAAGATCAAAACCAACAGCGTAAGCAGCGAAACCGCCAAAGCCATTCCGGCCACGGCAAATGCTGCATTCTGAGCGCGCTCGCGCCGAAACGGCTGTGAGGCGATGTTAATTTCCGACGGTCTAAATGTACTCATGCAGCGTACTGCTCCAGGAGCCCCAACAATCCCGCATTCTCCTGCGAAGCGATGCCGAACTTCGAGCGAACAGGCGCGTACGGTATTCCAAACTCCAGCTCGGCCAGTTGCCCGAGCGAATCTGTCTCCGGCCCGAAGCCGCAAAGCACTAGCCGAGCCGCGCAGTGCCCTATCTGGTCTTCACAGTACGCAAAGGTCTGCTGAAAGAGCGGCATTACCGCTTCCGCCGCCGGACGTTGCCAGTTGTCCTCCTCGCCGGTCAGATCCAACGAACGCACCAGGCGCACTCGGCCCTGATCCAAAAGAATCACCGAAAGCGTCGAACCCGCTGCCTTCGCCAGTAGCGTCATCCCGCTCTCGCCGCGATCGCACAAACGAAGCGCTGCAATCGAAGACGGCAACACCAAACCCAAGCGATAACCCGCATCGACGAAAATCGATTCGTATTCTGTCAAAATCGGCCGCGCAATCGCCACCGCCAGAACTTCCACCTTCCCGGCCTGTTCGATCTGAACCGCATACGCTAGCTGCGCTTCGTCAATGGGAAACGGCACGCTCTTGCGCAACCGGAAGCGAAGCAGCTTCATCCGCTCCTCCTCCGTCGCTGGAAACCCTTCGAAATCGAGAATCGCTATACGCGCTGCATAATCTGGAATGACCAGCGCCATCTTCGGCCGCTTTGTGCCACTCATGGCTGACACACGCGCAAGCGCTTGCCGGTAAAGTTCCGGCTTCAGCAGGTTCGGCGCACTCGGCGAAGCAGCTCAGCCCAGGTTGCGGCAGCAACTCGCGCCGTTGATCGCCGGGAGAACGCGGCGCCACGCACGCAAGGGAACCCTCGGTAATTTCGAATAGATACTCAGGCGGAGGATCCGCTATGTAACGCTGTATGGTCTGCAGGAGCGGCAAGTTCAGATTCCTATCTCTCGATGAAGGTGACTTTATTCGCTTCCCGCAGAGTTGTCACACCCTCTCTCACTAAATACAACGCCGAATCCCGCAGGAAGGTCATCCCATCCTCGCGCGCCGAGCGCTTGATCTCCGAAGCCGGCTTCCGCTCCAGAATCATCTCACGAATATTCTCCGTCAAATCCAGCAGTTCATGGATCGCTGTGCGGCCTCGGAAGCCGGTTCCGCTGCACTCCATGCAACCACGTCCTTCATAAACCGGATAATCCTTCCAAACCTCCGGATCCAAGCCGCTTTCCCGAAGATAATCGTCATCGTAATTGACACGGCTCCGGCAATGCGAACAGATCACACGCACCAACCGCTGCGCCAGAATGCAGTTCAGCGAAGACACGAAATTATAGGGCTCAACCCCCATGTTAAGGAACCGCCCCAGCACATCCAGCACGTTGTTCGCGTGAACCGTCGTGAACACCAGATGTCCCGTAAGCGCTGCGTTAATGGCAATCTGTGCTGTCTCCTGGTCGCGAATTTCGCCAACCAGAATCTTGTCCGGATCATGCCGCAAGATCGAGCGCAGCCCTCTCGCAAACGTCAGCCCCTTCTTCTCGTTCACCGGGATCTGCGTAATGCCTTTGATCTGATATTCGACCGGGTCTTCGATGGTGATGATCTTGTCTTCTTCGTTCTTGATCTCACTCAGCGCTGCATACAATGTCGTCGTTTTGCCGGAACCCGTCGGCCCCGTTACCAGCACCATCCCGTAAGGCTCTTTAATAAACCGCCGGAACTTGGCGATGTCGTGCTCGGCGAACCCGACTACATCCAGGCTCAGCTTAGAGAACTTCTCGCTCATCGACTCTTTGTCGAGGACGCGAAGCACTGCGTCCTCGCCGTGAATCGTGGGCATGATCGACACGCGAAAATCGATCAATCTTCCCTTGTAGCGCACTCGGAAACGACCGTCCTGCGGAACACGCCGCTCGGCGATATCGAGTTCGCTCATTACCTTAATGCGCGAAATCACCGCCGAATACCATTCCTTCGCAATCGGGTTCATCGCGTTTTGCAGAACACCATCGATCCGGTACTTTATCGCCAGTTCCTGGTCGCGTGTCTCGATGTGTATGTCGCTTGCCCGCCGCTCCAAAGCGTTGAAGATCGTCGTATCCACCAGCTTGATAACCGGTGCGATATTTCCTTCATCCGAAGCAAGCCGGTCGATCGAAAGGTTCTCGTCGACGTTCTCTTCATCCCCGACGACGTCGAGCGTGAAACCTTCCGTCACCCCTTCGAGCACGCGCTGGCTCTGCTCGGTCTTCTTCAGCAGATCCGATATCTGCGAATACGTGGCAACCTTGATCTTGAGCTTCTTCGATAACAGCAGCGCCAACTCATCGATCAGTACGATCTGCCGCGGGATCGGACAACGCGATCTCGAGCGTTCCATTCTGGCTTTGCAGCGGAACGAAGTGATACCGGAACATCAGGTCTACCGGCACCGTGCGAAACAACTCGTGATCGATCTTCGTCGTGTGAAGATCTATGAACTCGCAGCGATAGCGCAGTGCCACCGATTGCGCTTGCTGCGCCTCGCTGTCCACATCTTTCAATCTAATTGTGTCGGTTGCCATTATCGGATCGTGTCTGCCAACGAAAAGATCGGCAGGTAAAGCGCCACCAGTACGAACGCTACAAACGCGCCCATGAAAATCATAATCACCGGCTCTATCAGTGACAGAAGCGCCGTCATGCGCGTCGCCACATCCTCTTCATAAAACTCAGCCACGCTCGCCAGCATCTGCGGCAAAGCTCCGGTCGATTCTCCTACTTCCATCATGTCCACAGCCAAATCGGGAACAATTCCCGTCGATTTCAGCGATTTCGAAAGCGAACGCCCTTCCCGTACCAGCACCGAGGTCCGATCGAGCGCCTTCTTCAGCAGCACAGTCCCCAGCGAACGCCCTGCCGTCTCGAGCGCCTGCACCAGCGGAATACCCCCCACCAGCAGTGTCCCGAGCACCCTTGATAGCTGAGCTACCTGATACTTGGTCCAGATCTCCCCCAGCACCGGTATCCGAATCTTGATCTTGTCCAACGTCTCCTGTGAAGATTCCTTTCGCGCCCAGAGAAACGCTGCCAGCCCCCCCAGCAGAACAAAGGCCGCCCCGGCCAGCACGTATGCTCGCGCGGTCGTACCTACCGCTATTAGCAATCTTGTGGCCGACGGCAGCTTTGCCCCCATGCTGTTGTAAAGCGAGGCGAAGTTCGGAACAACGTACACAACCAGGAAAACGATCAGCGCGATTACCAAACAAATCAGCACCGCCGGATAGAGCAGCGAAACCAACAGTTTCTTCCGCAGCGCCAGTGTCAGCCGCTGATATGTGATAAACCGCTCGAGCACTTCCACCAGCGCCCCGCTCTTTTCACCAGCCAGCACAGAGGTCACATAAATCGGCGGAAACACCCCTTGCCGCGCGAAAGCGTCCGAAAGAATCGTCCCTGTCTTAACTTCGTTCCTGACAGCCTGGATATGTCTCCCGAGTTTCTCGTCTGTCAATCGGTCTGCCAGCAAATCGAGCCCCTGCAGAATCGGCAAACCGGCTCGGACGAGCGTGACGAACTGCTGATTGAAGATCAGAAACTTCTCGAGATTGACAGTCTTGTTCCGATTGCCCGAAAAACGCGCGCCGAAGTCTTTGGCGCGAACCGAATAAACCAGGTATCCCTGCTGCTGGTAGCGTTCGCGAGCCTCCCGCTCGCTAGGCGCATCTGCCACTTGCTCGTGCATCTGCCCGCGCGGGTCCGCGTACCGAAGCAAAAACTCTGCCATCTGCCCCTATTTCCCCTCGCCGCTGAACTCGACCGCGTCTACCACTTCCGCCCCGGGGGGAATCGCAAAACGAAATGCGCTCTCTGAAACTGAAGGATTCAGGTGTTCGTTTGCAAAGGCGAACGTCATCGATGCGCCATCCCGGCCCAAGACTTTCAGCCGCTGAATCGAGCCGTCTTCGGCCACAAGCATCGCCACAGACTGGTAGGGAACGCGCTCCGTCTTGGCGGATGCGTCCAGCCAAGTGCCCTCCCGATCGGGACGGACCGTAAAATCCTTGAACTCTTTTTTCAGGTCAAGGTGGCCCAACAAAAATGCGAGCGGTGCCCGCATATCTTCAGTATCTCGAATGGGGATCTTCTCTACCCTATTATCCGCCGCAGTATAGAGATATATGGTCTTCCCGTCCGATATAAACAACTTGCCTGCCGGCTGCGTATAATCCCAACGCATTTTGCCCTGTTTGCGCAGCGTCAGAACCCCGGCTTCCGAAGGTCTATGCCGACCCTGAAAGTCGAAATCCTCAACAAACTGGACCGAGAGCGTGCGTGCACCGTTGTAACGTTCCTGAACGCTCTTGATTAAGCCATCCGCCGCGGAACTCGATCCATACAGAGAGACACCGAGGGTCGCCGCTAGCAAATACCGGAACACAAAGGACTGACGTACCTAGGGAGATAAACGTTCAAGCCTCCAACCGCCCCCCATTCGCGAGTAAAGAAGCCTGTCATGCAGCCGATTTGTCCGTCCCTGCCAAAACTCCAAACTGTAAGGTTCCACACAGTAACCGCCCCAATACTCGGGCGTTGGCACCTCATCCGTATTCGAGTACTTGACTTCGAGAGCCGACAGCCGCTCGATGAGCGGCTGTCGGCTAGCTAACACTTCACTTTGGCTCGAGACCAGTGCACCCAACCGGCTGCCCTTGGGCCGACCCCGAAAGTACTCCTCGGATTTTTCCCGGGATACCTTACTCACCCGGCCCTCGACCCGCACTTGCCGCTCGAGTTCGGCCCAGAAAAAAGTCAGTGCGCAGAATGGGTTCGTTTCTAAATCCTTGCCCTTGCGGCTCGTGTAGTTGGTGTAAAAAACGAACCCATCACTAGTGAGCTCCTTTAGCAGAACGATCCGCCCCGACGGCCTCCCCTCCGGGGAGGCCGTCGACAGCGTCATGGCGTTAGGTTCTTTTAAATCAGCAACTTTGGCTTCGTTAAACCAGATTTTGAACTGCTCGATAGGGTTCGTTTCGCAATTGTGCTCGTCGAACTCGGCTAGCCTATAGTCCTCCCGAAGATCCGCCAGGGCCAAGGGCGGAGTTCGTTTGGCAAAATCGCCCATGTCTCCAGTCTGGCACTAAGACCCAATTGCTATACTCGGTTCTGGCAATGCTGTATTTGGTCGCGATCCTGCACGTCATCATTTGTTTCTTCCTGATCATCGTCGTTCTACTCCAAAGCGGTAAAGCCGCAGATCTGGCAGGCGCATTTGGTGGAATGGGATCGCAAACTGTCTTCGGTCCTCGCGGCACCGCAACGATCCTCTCGAAAGCCACAACCATTGCGGCAAGCCTCTTTATGGTGACCTCGCTCGTCCTGGTGATTCTGGCCAATAACCGAGCCCCAAGCACGGGTAGCGTGCTCGAACGCCACCGCGCGCCGGCTGTCCAGAAGAGCACGGCTCCTCAGAAAAAATTGCCAGCTAAGAAGTAGTTCAATGCGGAGATGGCGGAATTGGCAGACGCACTAGCTTGAGGTGCTAGCGGGTAACACCGTGGGGGTTCAAGTCCCCCTCTCCGCACCAGTAACCGCCTGTTTTCTAGTTTGAGCCTGATTTTGTTGTTCTTTACTTCTAAGCTGCTCGCAGAATCAATGAGTTATCGACTCTCAAAGCCGAGGGCGGTCCTACACTAACCTGAACCGATCCAAGGGAGCATAGAATTGAATGCCTGCAGAGAGTTGGCGAGAGCGGGCCAGTATTCACCAGCTATCGGTTGGCAAGTAACAGCCAACCAGCTTCCTTCGACTGCACCTTAGAGACAGTGGGGGAAAAAGCTCGGATATTGTGTACACTATCCGTGATTCCTATCCGTGTCTACACCTGACACTGGACCCACAAAAGCGCGCCAAGTGTTCACCGAGCACGGGGGCATGCTCCGCACCAGCCGTACTCTGTAGGCTCTTCGGGATGCTGACGCGAAATCTTCAGTACCTTTTGTCCCTTCTCTCGAAGCTTGTATCAGAATTTTCCGCGCGGCGGCCTGCCAAGTTGAGCTCAAGGCGGTTCTGCTATTGAATCACGGGAAACTGGGAAGCGAAATGGAGACGGCGCTCGGATCCCGAAAGGGCCAAGATCGGCCCTGCTCGGAGCCAAATCGTTTCTGGATCCGGACCGCTCACCTTCACGGGGCGGGTCGATCGGTTCTGACGAATAACCTCTAACGAACTCAAAGGCAAAATCGCCGACGAGCTCGGTGCCCCGCTGGTTTCGATGTTAAGGACGAAAAGATTGGAATTTCACGTAGAGCGCAAATCCTGCGAAGAAGGGATCATAAAGCCGTAGCATTTCGGTATTCTTCTAAATGCGAGGGGGCATGGCAGAAGCACCGGGCAGCGGAGAAGTCACCGTTCTTTTACAAAGGTTAAGAGCCGGCGATTCCAGCGTTGAAGATAAGCTGATTCCCTTGATCGTTAAAGAACTGCGCAGTTTAGCCCAGAAGGAATTACGCGGCGAGCGGCCCGGACATACGTTTCAACCCACGGCCCTTGTGAACGAGGCGTACTTGCGGCTGATCGGCGATCAGGCAAGGGACTGGCAGAGTCGCGCTCATTTCGTCGGTGTCAGCGTTCTGGTGATGCGGCGAATTCTCATCGACCACGCACGTCGAAAACAAGCTCTCAAACGGGGCGGTCCGAAGCTGGGTGATGGACGCGAAGATGGTGAGTACTCGGGGCTTACCTATGAGCAAGCAGACGAGCTGATCGTCTTGGATATCGCGTTAGACCGCCTGAATGAGATCAATCCCCGACACCGGCAGGTTGTGGAATTGCGCCATTTTGGCGGGCTGTCGGTTGAAGAGACGGCTGAGGTTCTGAACCTCTCACCCATCACGGTGAAACGCGATTGGGCCGCAGCCAAGGCCTGGCTGAGGGTGCAGATGGGCCGGGAACGTTCCGGGTAAGAACACTATGGCTCCGACCGAATGGGACGAAATCTTCGAAATTTTTCATGCCGCCCGTGAGAAACCCGCCGGCGAACGCGTCCCGCTGCTCGATACCGCGTGCGGAGAAAACACAGCGTTTCGCAAAGCCGTGGAAGAGTTGCTCAGACACGATGAAGCCGCAACCGGCTTTCTCGGGCAACCGCTATTTGCCTCATCAGTTGATGAACCCAAACCCAGTCCTGTCAGAGCCGGCCAACAGTTCGGGCGATATGCAACGGTCGAGCTGATCGGGCGCGGAGGAATCGGCGAAGTCTGGTCGGCGCACGATACGGACCTGGACCGGCCGGTCGCGCTCAAATTCTTGTGCAACGAAGAATTAGTAGGACTGAATGCGCACCAGATCACGCATGAGGCAAAGACTGCTTCGGGGTTGAACCATCCGGGAATCATCACGATTTACGAAGTCGTGCACTCGGAGTACACGTTCGCCATCGCTATGGAACTGGTGGACGGCAGATCGCTTCGCGATGTGTATTCGAAGCCAATCGCAACTCCGGTGCTAGTGTCAATTAGCCTTCAGATTGCGCAGGCGCTGGGGGCGGCTCATACCGGGGGGATCGTTCACGGCGATATTAAACCGGAAAACATTCTTTTGCGCCGCGATCGGTACATCAAGCTAGTCGATTTCGGGTTAGCACGCAAAGTGACGGCTGAGACGATCGCATTAGGCCTTCCTGCTCTTGGCACATTGCGTTATATGTCTCCGGAACAGGCCCGTGGCGAGCCGTTAACGCCCGCAAGCGACATTTTCTCTCTGGGTCTGGTGCTCTATGAGCTGGCGACTGGCCACCACGCGTTTTCCGGGAACTCGCCGCTCGACACCGCGCACGCCATTGTGACGAGCGAACCGGACCGAGCATTTCCGGCCCATGTCCCCGCCGCATTGCAGGATCTAATCCTTTCTATGCTGTCGAAATCGCCCGCCTCACGGCCCAGCGCAGGAAAGGTGGTCGATGCGCTTGAGGGACTGCGCGCAATACCTGAGAGTTCGCCGGTCAGCTTGCCACCCAAAACCACGTTGAGCTGGCGTTTTTGGGCCGGTCTGGTCGGTGCTCTGGTGGCGATTGCCTGTGCGACTACGTGGTTGGTCAAGGGCAAGCGCGAGGGCCCGGAACTCGCCGATCTCACGATCACACCTTTGACCTCGCAGACGGGCTGGGAGGCGAACCCAGCACTTTCTCCGGATGGGAACTCGGTGGCGTTCACCTGGAGTCCCCAGCTCGACGTAGCGAAACAAGTCTACATCAAACGCGCGACCGATATCGAACCGGTGAAGCTGGCGGGGTCCGAAGGCGGCATGATCGGGCACCTGGCCTGGTCGCCGGACGGTAAACGCATCGCATTCAAACGTCAGTTCGATAGACGGGGCGCACTTTACTCGATCAGCAGCAGCGGCCAGGATGAGCGGAAACTCGTGGAACTCGCGAACGCGAGTCCGAGCTCTGCCTTCGATTGGTCTGCGGATGGAGAGCAACTCGTCTTTTCCGATTCGCCGCCCGATGCGCCCGAACATCAAGCGATTTACCTGTACAACCTTCACACCGGGCAAAGGCGGCAGTTGACTTCCCCTCCCCTGGAGATCTGGGGCGATTCATATCCGAAGTTTTCTCCCGATGGCCGGACCATCGCCTTCAAGAGGGTGACCGGCGTTTGGGTGGACGACATTTATCTGATCCCTTCCAGCGGCGGCCGGCTCCGGAGGCTCACTTACGACGGGCGGGGCATTTGGGGGCTTGCCTGGATGCCAGACGGAAAAAGCCTGCTGGTATCCTGCCAGCGGAACGGCACCATTTTCGGGATCTGGCGTTTACCTTTGAGATCGCATTCGAATCCCGAACTCGTGGCCCAAGGCGGCGGTGTGGATGCCATTACCCCGGATACGGCGCGCCACTCACAGCGAGTAGCCTGGGTGAACCAGGTCTGGGACCTCAACATTTATCGCGTCGCGTCATCCGGAACAGGCCGGCCGGTCAGGCTCATCGCTTCGACGCTGCGCGACCAGGATGCTGTCTATGCCCCCGATGGCCGTATCGCCTGGATCAGCGACCGTTCGGGAACACGGGAAGTCTGGCTTTCGCGCGAAGACGGATCCAGTCAGGTCCAAATCACGCATCTGAACAGGCCCCAAATAGATCACCTGCGCTGGTCTTTCGATGGGCGATATCTGGCATTCGACAGCCGGCTGTTTGGATACTCGGACATTTTCGTTCTCGAATGCCCACCGGGCCATATCGCCTGCAGCGGACCGAAGGCGCTCAAAATCTTTCCGGCGGAATGTCCGGGCTGGTCTGCAGATAGTAAGTCCGTCTATTTTTCCTCCGACCGGACCGGTAAATGGGAAATTTGGAAGCAGAGCCTTTCGGGCGGCGGCCCCGTGCAGATCACAGACAGCGGCGGGTATTATCCGAATGAATCGCCGGATGGGAAATGGCTTTATTTTTCTGACCGTCACATTGACAGCACGATTCTCCGGATGCCGGGATCGCAAGGCACCCGTTCTGCGCCGAAGGAAAGCCTCGTCCTGGGCCGTCCCTACCGGGTGCAACAAGAAGGCTGGGCGGTGAGCGCAGAGGAAATAATTTTTATCGATCGTCCCGCCCTGGGCAGACCGGCTGCGATCCGTGCCTTCAATCTTTTAACTGGAAAAGTTCGCTCGATCCTGGAGATTCCAGAAGTGTTCCTCGACCGCGCTGACATCAGAGTCTCCGTCTCGGCGGACGGCAAATCCGTGCTGTACGCACAGCTCGACCGGTCCGGAAGCAACATCATCTTAGCCGACAAGACTCGCTGATACGCTGATACGGTATTCGCGCCGCCTGCGCTTGATTGAGTAGAGGCGCAAAATGCGTTCTGGAAAGCGAGTTCGAAGCGTGAGATATAGATTCGGATTTTGTCTGTCGTTTGTAATTGCCGCTTCCGGGTTCTTTCCCGCATCGGGCCGCGACTTACGCCCGAGAACCAGCCCTGTTGAACTGGGCCAGATAGAACTTTCAGCCACGAGGGTATCTTCCGGCGCCACAGTTACGGTCTCGTCGGAACTCAGTGCAACCTGGACTTTTCTCGCCGAGGTGAGCGTATCCTTCTATGACGGCGATCCAAGTATAGGCGGCCGACGGTTTGCCGTGGAGCGCTTCGCCCGGCTGGAAAAGCGACACAGCTATCCTGTTTCGGCAACGTACCAGGCGAAGAGCTGCGGAACTCACTTCTTTTTTGTCGTTGTGCGTTATGGTGACTCCAAAGAAATCATTCGTCGTTCCCCTCGTTTAGATGTTTCGTGTTTAGGATCGCCAGGTGCCACTACTTGCTCGGGCGGCGCACTTACGCCCGGTAACGGAGAAGACCTGGAGGTGACTGGTATGTGCACAGTTGGGGTGGGGACCTATCAATATCACAACGTCAATATATATGGCGGCGGAACACTTGCATTTGGCGATGCAAAAATTGATTTTTGGGCCGAATCCATACTCGTCGAGAATCAAAGCAGCCTGATTGCGGGAAGTCCCACACGGCCTATTGGCTCTCAGGGCGGTCTCCTGACGATACATCTGTACGGAAAGGATCAAGGCACAAACGGCAGCGGCATCGAATGCAAAACGGACGTCCGCTGCGGCGTGGATCCATCGCTATGGAATTCCAGCGGCAGCCAAAAATTTGCTCTACCGGGCGGCGTCAAAGATTACTTTTATGCCTACATGCCGCTCGATTACGACGGAGGAGACCCCAGCGCTTTCTTTGGATACAAGGTTCTGGGTGTCTCCTACGGCGCCACCTTGCAGTTCTACGGCCTCAAAGGAGCAAAATTCGGCGATGTCCTTCCTTCCGATTCAGGCATGAGTTGGGGCCGGCTGAACGGCTCCGTGAAAACGGGAGACACAGCCCTCAATCTTGATCGCATCGTGAACTGGCAACCGGGCGATCAGATCGCCATTACGTCCACCGACTATGTGCCTTCTCACTCCGAACAACTCGAGATCTCCAGCATAACGGCAAACACGAGCGGGACTACGATCACTCTTAAGAATCCGGTTCAATATCCTCATTACGGCCGAACGTTCTCACTCGATAAAGTACCCGCAGGCGTCGGGCCTGATCCGGATCCCCTTGCTCCTTCTGGGCAGCCCAGGAACGTAGAAACTCGCGCTGCTGTGGCGCTGTTGACACGAAGCATACGGATCGTCTCGGAAGGCGACCAGCTCATGCAGTCATTCGGCGACGAACCTAGCAATTACTATTTCGGGGGCCACACTGTGATCCGGCAAGGTTTCCAGCAGGTCCAGATGCAAGGGGTCGAGTTTCAGCAGATGGGTCAAGGTGGCCGCATCATGCATTATCCGGTCCACTTTCACATGGCGCGCAAGACTCCATCCGACACGTTAGTGACAGATTGCTCGGTGCACGATTCGATGACGCGCTGGTATACACTCCATTCCACGCAGGGAGTTACGTTAGCTCGTAACGTGGGTTATCTGTCGATCGGGCACGGATACTATCTCGAGGACGGCACAGAAACCGACAACAAGTTCTATTCGAATATCGGGATTCATGCTCGCGCTGCGGTCGAGAACGCGAAAGAGAATCCGCGCAACGTTCCGGGCATTTTTGCTAAACCCTTCACGCAGACGGAAGACGCCGTGCCGTATCACAGCGATGTAGACCACCCCACGATTTTTTGGATTACGAACGCGTATAACGATTTCGAGTACAACATGGCCTCCGGCGCCGATACATGTGGGGCTTGCTACTGGCTGGTACCGGCCTCTATCGGCGGCATGTCGCGTATGCAGAAGTGGGAGTCTTACGCATCGGAACAGGCCGGATCGGGGCGATTCGGAACGACGCCTCTCTACAAGTTTGTCGGAAATTATTGTTCGACTGCGATGACCTCTTTCAACACGATCGGCAATACCAATCCTTGTTTAGGCGTTGCCAACGTGGACGCGGGCTCTCAGTTCCCGCGGCTGAATGCAGTCGAAAACCCTCTGCTCAGCAATGTAGACGAGGATAATTACTACCCGAAAGTCAACACGGGCGGAGGGCGATTCCCTACACTTTGTCCGGCAGACGGCTCGGATTGCAGTCAAGTGCCGATATGCGGTAGCGGTCAAGAGCAAAACTGCGCAATTACCATACTCGACCAGTACACTACCGCTTTCAATTTCACCGAAACGAACTTTGCGGCGATCTGGCTTCGTCCGCAATGGTATCTGGTCATTAATAGTGCGATCTCTGATGTTCAAAACGGAGGGCTGACTTTCGTCACGGGCGGCGGCTACACGGATTCAGACGTTATTCCTGGACATTGGGCACTGGCGAAAAAGAGTGTTTTCATTGGAAGTTCTCAGACGGCTTCTGATACCGATCCATTTGTCAACGCCTATGCTTCCAATGGCGGACCCTTCAATCCAGCGACTCCATTGCGCTGCGCCACGCAAGTAAATTCGTCAGCGCCGGTCGGCGATTACTGCCTTTCAGCCGATGACAATCTCACCATGCCGCTGTCCACGTTTGGAGTCAATCAGCGTTTATTCAGCATCTACGACGGTCCATCGTACCAGGATTCGAATGCTTATCTGAACATCACGAAAACAGATCTGACCGATTGCCAGGCCCAAACCCAGCCCGGACCGTGCCAGAGCTCCTGGATGTACGGTCAGGTGACATCGATACCGAAGGACAGCGCGGGCGCGTGCTATCTTCCGAATGCCGCGATCGCCTGGAAACAACCGAATGGCTTTTACTATCCTCCGGCGTTTCACTCGAACAACCTGTTTTTTGATTCGGTAGATATCCGCCACTTCGTGATCGAACCCCTGTTTCTCCCGGGTACATTCAAGACCGACCCGGCAGCGGCTGCCAAACGTTACTGCACCTGGAACTCGGCCATGTTCGACAATTTCACGGACATCGACCGGCAAACGGAGCTGAACGATGACGACGGTTCCCTGACCGGGTTGGCAGCCACGATCTCGGTCAATCAGGATCCGTTCTTCGCTGCTCCCGTTGAAACACCGGAATGCGGTTCAGATATACCGGGCGAAGTGCCGCCGGGAACGGCCAAAACCAGCCCGTACGATTACGTCTCGACGGTTGAATATCCGGGATGTGGCACCCAGTGCGGCGCGAACTGGAGTGTGGCATGCAGCGATCCCACCTGCTACGGTATTCCAATCTATAACGAATTTCACAATCCCGGCGCCACGGGCTTTTCCTCTGTTCGGATGGCTGGGCAATCGATCGCGCAGCGCAGCACTCTTACCGTGAATCACGGTTTTTATTACATCGATACGACTGTGCCGCAAGCGAGCCAGCAAGAACCGGGAATAGTCGGATACAACGTCTTTCAGCCCGGCCAGTCGTACTACACATTCCTGCTGTTCGCTAAACCGACGACGCAGCAAACATATCAACTATATGTCGGCCCCGGATTCAACCCGGATAGCGACGTTTGGATGACTCAAGTAAAGGTCGGCAGTTTGCCCTTCGCATTCCAGCAGGGAATCTGGCCGACGACCTGGACGAAAAGTTACAATCCCACTTCCGGTGTGCTTACGGTCACGATGAATATGAGTTTTTCGGATTTCAAGACTCAATACGCTGCCGTAGCACAACAGCATTGCCAGCCACAAAACTTTTGTTCCTGGAATCCGTCGACGAACTCTTGCGGCAGCTCACTTCCGAGCACAGATCCCTTAGCCAAAGACAGCCAAGGTATCTGCAGCAAGTGGCCCGTGAAGGATTTAGACTGCCCCGCAGGTGGATGTTTTGGATTTGGAGTCAGGCTCCCAGCGGGTTTTACCACTGGCACGAAGCCGAGTCTTCCGCCTGCTGCGCGCTGCTTCCCACAGACTTCCGACTGGGATGTTCCGTTTGTGCCCGCGTCTGAAACAGTCGCCGGCAAATCCTGTTTCTATTCCGTTGTTCCGACTGGAAATTTCTGCCAAGACCCGCAGAGCGCTCCTAAGGCGGGCAGGCGCTGATCTAGTTTAACGGAAATGGGTATCGGAACGCTTCGGGCTAAACGCGATCACTTCGCTTGCCCCGATTGGGGCGAATTGAGGCGCCGCCTGGTCGCGTTCATAATTCGACACCAAACTCAATCCACTTATTGCGCGGCTACCGCCGGATCGATCTCGGATTTTGAACCGGCAGTTATCGGTGCGAGGACCCGCATTCTCCGCCCGAGTGTGACCACGAACCTCATTTCCTGAAGAAAAATGATACGCAGTCGGCACCTCTTGCGCTGTACCAAATAGAGGCGCAATGTGCTCTCAAAAAAGCGAGGTTCCAGCGTGAAATATGATCGGCTTTCTTGTCCTACGGCTCTTGCGTGCGGATGGGCGGAGCATCCAGTAAACCGACTCAGATCACAGCTCGGAAGAGAATTCCTCGGAATAAAATGGGCTCTTCGGGCCGTTCTGATCCTGTTGTGCTGCCTGCTTTACGCAAGTGCAGCCTCTGCCGCTGGCCAACGAAAGCTTGACGTTGTGGACATTACGTCCGAGTCCAGCCCGGAGGAGGCCGGCAAAGCACGCACGGCACTTGCGAAGGGTGAGGCCATCGTTCGTATGACAAATGGATCACTCGCTGACTTCAAGCGGGTGGTTGGAGCCAGTTTCGGTGATTTCAAAGCATTCAGCGAAAGCAGCAGAATCCAAGGGACCGTTCCTCAAAAGGAATTGAAACTTCGTGGTATTGCGGCTTATCGAGATGAAAACGGCATTCTGCGCTCCGTTGCCAGCTTTGCTCTCGATGACAAGGATTGGCAGACACATCTGGACAAGTGGGTTGCTAATGAACAGTCCAAGGCCGCTACCGGTCTAGTTGGAGATCCACAGCCACCCTCGGAAGCGTGGACTTTGCTCTACACCGTGACTCTTCAGGCATTCGAGTCTGGCGGTTACGAGCAATCGACGGACGCAGTATACCGGCTCAATACCATCAGTTCGGCCAGCGACTATTATCTAGTGAGCACGATTCCGGAGACCGTGCCCGCTTATACGCCTCGCCTTGTCCCTGCAGCCTCGGATTGCGACGGCATCTCGTACTGCGGTTGGCATACCGTGGAACGTGATTTCACGATCAGCGGAACTGCGCCGTCGACGCTGAACGATCACGGACCGACCGGAACAATCAGCGGAAGCAATGTCGGATTCACTGTCGGCGGAGGCGTTGGACCGACCGGACCGAATGTCAGTGCAGGGTTTAGTGCCAGTTGGAGCCAGCCCGATGTGACGACGCTCGATGAGAGCAATGGCCAAACTGCAAAGTGGAAAGAGACATTTGCGTTTAATGGGGATCAGTGCCTTCCCGTGGTCAACACCATCTCCGGAGTGAGCAAGGGGACCTTTCAGAGCCGTCAAGCAGCAATATTTCAAGTTCCCGGAGGTACGGGGAGCCTTAGCCCATCGATAAACCAGCAATCACTCACCTGCTCCTACATCGGCCCACTTTGGGACGTCGGCGGCAACAATGGCGAGGGCTCCTATTATGACTGGCTCACGATTCAGCAAAATTTTGTGCTCGGTCCTCCGGTTCTTTTGGCAAATCCTTCGAGCCTGAGTGTTCCGCCCGGGGGTACGGAACAGTTACTCGTATCCGCTTATGTTCCGAGTTCTGAGCAGGGCGTACCCTGGACGATCACATCGAATGCCAGTTGGCTGAAACTTCCGAGCGCGGGGCCATTCACGACCAACCAAATAATACCGGTCAGCGTAGATGCCGGAACCGCGCTAGGCTCCTCCGGCACGATTAGCATCAATACCACCCCACCCTTTGCCGCACCTTCGGTTATTAAGGGCCCAATACAAGTGAACGTTACTGTTGGGCCACCCAAGCCTGCGACTGCGGCGGGTGTTCTGGTTGTCGGAGGCCACGACGACACCCAAATTGCGCAGCCATATTTCTACGATGCGGTCAGCAACAACATCTTTCCTGTGATGCTCAACACTCCTCGCACCCAAAGCACAGCCACCCTGCTGAAGAACGGTGATGTTCTGGTTGTGGGAGGAAACACAATCTACTCGAACACGATTGGCCAGATCAATCCGACGAATACCGCTGAACTGATCAAGCCTGGCCAACCGGTAGCAGCTTTCACCGGCAGCCTTGCTCAAGCCCGAATGAATCACACAGCAACGCTTCTGGACGACGGCAAGGTACTGATCGTGGGCGGTACCGCACCCGCCGGTAGTTTACTCGACAGTGCAGAGCTGTATGATCCTGCTACTGGTCAATTTAGTCCTGCCGGCAAATTGAAATATGCACGTTCCGGCCACCTTGCAAGTAAATACAGCGCCATTGGCTTCACTGACGTTTTTGTCTATGGCGGCATCGGCAACGACGGTTGGGCAACGAACTGGGAAGGGTGGGCGGAACCGGATAATACTTTTAGCTCCACAGGTCCCATGCAGCCTCCGTACTCCGCGATTCCACAACCTTTACCGTTGGCGGACGGAACGCTGGATGTGGTGGGCGGATGGAATAACAATGCGCCGGTCGCATCGGAGCGACTACTGCTGCAACCGGATGGACAAGATCTATTTGAACCGGGACAGAGTCTCAATGTTGCCCGAGGATACGCGGCCTTGGCAAGTCTCCCCAATGGAAAGGGACTGCTGATAAGCGGGGGTGCGAACGCATTTCAACAATTCCTGGCCAGCGCGGAGATCAGAGATCCAAATCCCTCGGGCGGTTGGACCTTAGTTTCAGGGGACGCCACCTGTCCGGGCAATCCAGGCTGCTTGCTTTTTCCTCGAGGCAACCACACCGCTACTCTTTTGCCTGATGGCCGAATTTTCATCGCAGGCGGCACCGGACCCAGCCCAATCGCGCAAACGGAGTTTTATGATCCGGCGACTAAGACGTTTTCAGCCGGGCCGATTGCACCTCCGCAGTCTGAACACAAAGCAATCGCGCTCGCTACTACCACGACCGGCCTAGTTGCGACACCTTCCTCGGCATCCTTCGGGCAATCTGTCACCCTCGCGGCAACCGTGACAGCTCCGAGCGGCGTTCCCGATGGAGTGGTCCACTTTCTTGATGGTCAGACCCAAATCGGCTCTGCGCAGCTCACGCAGGGGCAAGCGAGCTTCAACACTTCGAAGCTCGCCATCGGCACTCATGCTCTCACGGTTTCGTATGCGGGAGATGGAATGTTCATCCCGAGCGTTTCAACCAATCTGAACTTCGTTGTGGCGGGCGGCGCCACACAAACCTCGCTAACTGCCTCGCCCAATCCGGCCAACGTTCAGCAGCCAGTCACATTGACCGCGGTCGTCAGCAGCGCAAGCGGGACCATTACCGGTTCGGTGGTCTTTAAAGACGGCGGCAATACGCTGGGGACGACGAATCTGAACGATGGTTCCGCGAAGCTCCAGGTGCCGAACTTCACAGCCGGCTCGCATGCGCTGAGTGCATCGTTCGCAGCTAACACTGAATGGGGACCCAGCGCCGGATCCACCAGCCTTTTCGTACGTGCTGTCACAACAAGCAGCCTGCAATCCAGTGCAAATCCCTCCGTGCTGGGAGCGACGGTCACCTTCACTGCGAAAGTGACCGTCAGCGGAGGATCAGGCACGCCGACGGGAACGGTCGCATTCACGGATGGCAGCACTTCGTTGGGAACGTCGGGGCTCGGGAGTAACGGAACGGCCCAATACGCAACAAGTACCTTGACACTCGGAACGCACTCGATCGTCGCCACGTATTCGGGGGACAACAATTTTGCAGGAGGCGCAACGGGGGCCTTGATACAGAAGGTGAACCCTGCTGGAAAAACAGCTACTTCGACGGGACTGAGCTCGAGCCCGAATCCGTCGATCTCAGGAAGCTCTGTGAGCCTGACTGCAACGATTACCCCTAACGCCAGCTCAAGCAGCACGCCGACAGGAACGGTTGCCTTTACGGACCAGACGACGTCCACATCGCTCGGAACTGCGCAGTTGGCCACGGTCAACGGAGTACAAGTGGCGCTGCTGAATACAGCTGCGCTGACAACGGCTGGAGCACATCTCCTGGTCGCCTCATATCAGGGAGACACCAACTTCAACGGAAGTTCATCGACCCCATATACTCAAAACGTTTCCGGATCCGGCGGCGGCAAGGTCACGCCAGTGGTCGATCTGTACGTCAACGGGAGCATGACTGACGCGACCGTTCAAGCTGGTACGGCGGTGACATTCCTGGCGCGCATCCATGCCCCCACTGGCCACCCGGTACCCAACGGCAGCATTACTATCAGCGACAGCACCAACGGTAATAACAGGTACGGCTCAGCGGACGTTACGAAAGATCCGAACTCGAACGATGGCCTGGCGACGATCATAACCAGTGGCATCGCACAGGGTAGCTACAGTCTGGTCGCGACGTACGGTGGGGATAACCATGGCCTGTACTACAATGGCGCCCGATCCAATTCGGTTTCACTTACCGTTAAGGCCGGCGTGGGCGAACCGCCCCCGCCACCCCGTCTCGCGATTTCTGCCATCGCAGGCACGCGGGACGGCACGCTCGTACCGATCTTACTGACGATAGCCAACAATGGAGCGGCCGTGCTCAGGGGCATCACCCTCAACCAGATCGCTTTGCGGACGCTGGCGGGCACTGGGCAGGCAACGCTTACGGCACCGTCCTTGCCGCTGTCAGTGGGCAATCTTCAACCTGGCGCCTCAACTGTGGTGACGCTTCATGTGGAAGTCCCGGATACGGTCCGGCGGCTCGCCATCACCGAGGGCGGCATTTTTCAGGATGAACGCGGGACGACGTACACATTCAGTCCTGGACAGGTGCTCTTCCCGTAATAGAAGTCAATTCATCTTCGACAGAGAGGAACTCGATGCGAAAACTTGGTCTTATCTTCTTTCTGTGCGCCTTGGCAGCTTCGGCGGCAGACGTCTACAACTTCGGCTTGATACCGTTGGGAGGCTCCGTGCAGGGGGCGCCTGGCAGTACAGTCGGATGGGGTTATACCCTTCAGAACCAGAGCACCTCTTTGTGGCTGGTGCCTATGAACCTGAATGTGGGAGTTTTCTCGAATAGTACGCCGAGTCTGCTTTTCGATTTCCCGATTCTGGCTCCATCCACCTCTGTAGCAGAGAGCTTCGATCCGGTTAAACCCAGCGGACTGTACGAGCTGACGTGGAATTCTTCGGCGCCTGCCGGCTTCAGCAACACGGGCACGTTTACACTCGATGCGCAATGGTGGACCGGTGACCCGCTGACAGGCGGGGTATTGGTTTCCGGTGCACCGAGTGCCAGCGCTCGCTACACGGCAACGGTATCGGCCGCGTCGGTTCCTGAGCCGGGGACAATCGCGGTCACAGGCGTAGCGCTGCTGGCCTTGGCCGTAACACGGCGGCGCATTCGATAGATGGTGACATGGCACAGCCGTTCAGGTCGCACCTCCGGAACAGCTGTGCCAGACGACTCTGGAAGAACAGAGCGGAATGCTCATTGGTGGGTGTGCCGATTTGACTCTTTTGGGAGCGATGCCACGTCAGTATCCGTATTGCTTTGCATCGGCTTGGAAAGGTTCCATTTGGAGAGGCGGCGGAATGCCGCCACCGATGTGTAGGAGGCAAAAAGCATGAAGGTTCCACTCGTGTGGCGGCCGTTTTCGCGGCTTCCCTCACTGGCGCTACGCAGGCGGGCAACGCTGTTCGCTTGGACCTATGGCGGCGACGGGTACATAGCGGCTCGGATACCTTGATGACTATAGTGCAACTTCTCCGTTGGCCGGATCCGCCATAAGAACGACTTAACCTGAGCGTCCCAACTCGCTAGCTGAAAAGTCGTCTGCGACTGAGAAGTCTGCCAGATACAGAACGGGAAGTCGGCTTGTATTCGGCTTTCGCGCTGTATTATGCGCGCGCAGGGCAAGTTAGTGTTGCAGGATATTTACCCGACGGGAAGGAATGCGAATTTCGGGTACTTAGAGCCGAATTACCGGTTTTGAGGGGATTTCGAGGGAGCGATTGGTGGTTGGGTGAAGACATGGGAGTTTGTCGTTCGTAATCTCGCGATTGTTTCCAGTCACCAGTGATCCAGGACCATCAAGAACGGGTCGGCATGTTGACGTCAGCCTCGCCGCGCCGCCTCGATGCCGCGATGTCAATCCTCTTCATCATCATCGCCTCGAAGGCACGCTTAGCCTCACCGCCACCGGTCGCAAGCGCATCGGTTAGCGCGCGCGGGTGATCTGCCAGGAGAGACGGCAGCACCCCTGCACCCAACCGCACTCGCTTTCGGCGTCTCCATTGCCGACGCTCGCGTTCCAGTATCGGTCCCTCTCTTCCTGATTCTCTGTCGCACGCAGGGGATCTCTGACGGCTTTTATGCCCTTATCCAGCAGCGATGCGTGTTGCTAGCCCGGATAGCCCATAAAGCCAGACCACGAGCGAGATGATGGAAGCTAGGGTCGTCATCGAGACGGTGGACGCTACCAGCATTTCCTCGCAGCGATACTCGCCCGCAAGAATGTAGGCTGTCTTGGCGGTGGGCACTGCGGCGCAGACCACGGCCGCAATGGTGTAGAGGGGGTCGAGCCCCAACGACACGCTCAATCCGTACACGATCAGAGGCATGATAACGAGCTTGACGGCCGAGAGCAGCGAAGCTTGCCCAATATTGGCGCGCATTCCATCGATCGACAGGCCCAGTCCGATGGCGAACAGAGCACAAGGCGTGAGCGCATCGGCCAAGATGCCAAGATAAGCGGTGACCGGCCCGGGCATGCGGAGATCGAGGACCGACAAAAGCATGCCGATCAGAGTTGATATCACCATCGGGTTAAGCACGACATGCTTAATTGTGGCCATTGGGGGCGGACGTAAGCCATGCGCATCCCGCTGGCCAAGTTCGAGCAAGATCACGGCTGCTGGAAACATCACAACGGCCACGAATACCGTGGCGATCGCCGCTGGCAACACGGCGCGCTGACCATAGATCGCCTGCAGGACCGGTAAGGCGACGAAGCCGGTATTGGTCATCGATGCCGCCATGCCATACATCGTTCGGCTTGCGAGACTGCGGGAACGATGAATGCTCGTGATGCCGAGCACGAGGATGAAGCAGAGGAGTGAGCCACCACCAAACGCAACAAGAAAACGCCAATTGATTAGCGAATGACCTGGTTGTTGTGCAATTGTGACGATCAGCAATGCCGGCATCGCGATGTTGTAGGCGAAGTGAATAAGTGTGTCAGACAACGCCCGCGACAGATAGCCCGTATAGCCAACAATCCAACCAGTTACGATCACTGCAAAAACAGGTAGGATGAGATCAGCGACCTGCACCGAGGTTCCTCAATTGATCCTCTAACAATTGCATGGAGAGCAAGGTGCAGTCAACGGCACTAGGACTGGGCTCTGTTCGGTTGACTTTGTGCTCTGGCCGTTGGTGGAAACCTTCTGTGCGATCGGACCGGCCCCTGGCACCATCACCGCATGCGGCCAACCAGCACAGCAACAGAGCGGCCGCGAACAGACGCAGGCATCAATTGTGATCCAAGAAATGTGAAAACAATTAACGGAGGTGCCGTGGTGATACCACGAAAACGCTTTTCCCCGGCGAAGTTGCCACGCGCGTTAATATAATCGGCTGGACTGCCAAAACAGCGCAGATCGGTTCCTTCAAACCGGCTTCGATCGCCGAATCAAGTGGCTTCACCGCCCCACGATAATGAGCGGACACAGGAAGTTTTCAAACCCAGGCGGCACCTTCCGATTGGCCGTTTGCCATATCAGCGAAGCAGATGGCCACCAAGACGACTAGGAAGTGTCGCATGAGTACTCGCAACGCGACGTCAAGAGTTCGCCATACTGCTTGTCGCCACAGGATTGCTATGCAGTCGTGGCGCCCTTTTTGCAGCGGATCTACTCGCATCTCAAGGCCTCCCTAGCAAGCTGATTTCTGACCTATGGCCAGGCACAACGACGTCTTTCTGCCGTGTAGCGCCGGGCATTGACTCGTCGGTGGGGGACTTGTGAAAGGGTCCCTTCGTTCTACTCTGAGAAGAATCGCGGCGAACCGATGGATATCGACGATCTAAGAATCCTCAGCGCAGTTGCAAAGAACGGCAGCATGAACCGTGCAGCCGTGGAGTTGCACATGGTTCAATCGAATGTCACGGCCCGGGTGCGCCAGCTTGAAGATGAGCTGGGAGTGTCTCTGTTTGTGCGTCACAGCCGCGGCGTGACGTTGAGCGACGCCGGTCAGCGCCTCTTTTGTATTCCGGCCGGATTGATGCGCTGTTTCATGAAGCCATCGCGTCTGTGAAGGAAAACGGTGTACCCAAAGGAGCTTTGCGAATCGGCTCATCGGAGCAGACTGTATCGCTGTGTTTGCCTCCCGTGCTGGAGCAGTACACCGTTCGCTATCCTGCGGTGGCAATTACGGTCACGACGGGCAATAGCTCGGATCTGATAAAGCAAGTCCTTGATCAGACTTTGGACGGCGCGTTTGTTCTCGGACCCGTGAGCCAGTCCGGCCTGAGGGAAGAGCCGATCTTCTGCGAAAACCTGGCCCTTGTCACAGGCCTATCAACCCGCACTATGGAGGAGCTTCAGCACGCGGAGGAGGTTAAGGCGATCGTTCTCGCCCAGGGTTGTTCCTACCGGGACTTGTTAACCGGCATCTTGGAACGTCACGGCATCAAGTACCAAGTGCTGTCGGTCGCTTCCTTCGATGCCCTCCGCAGTTTGGTCCAATCGAATGTGGGCGTAACACTGCTGCCAAAAGAGATCCTCGCCGGACCCTTGGAGAGATTCCACGATAGCCATCCATGAGCTCCCAAAAGCGTCGGCGCAGGTGAAACGGTCTTCTTAGCAGGACCGATCGGCCGAACTCCAGGGCGCTCGAAGCATTTCTATTACTGCGCCCGCAAGGCGAGCCAGGCCCCCTTTGCGGCGTCCCCTCATTTGGCTCTGGTTGATGGAGACATCGGCAAAGCAGCTACCGCGAAAGCTGTGACCGAAACTGCAATCTCGCGCTTTGGTTCTATCGACCATGTTGTCGCGAACGCCGGCATCTTCATTGGAAAGCCCTTCCTTGAGTACACCGCGGAAGACTTTCAGGCACTGGTTTCCACCATCTCGCAGGCTTCCTTTATGTCACACAGCTTGCTGTGAAGCAGATGCTGTCTCGTGAATTCGCCAATAGCCTAGCGATCTGTGATGTCGCCCTTTTTCAGACGCACAAATGCATTTCGGTAGAACATACGGCCGCGCTTCACGGTCATCACGATCGAACGAAGGTTGTTCAAATCGATAAATGGATCGCGGGCGAGCACGACCATGTTGGCGAGCTTTCCCGGGCTCGATGCTGCCCATCTCCTGCTGTTGGCCGGCTGCGCGCGCGCCGATCAACGTCGCCGACTGCAGAACGGAGCTATTCGGCATGCCCGCCTCCCTCGCCAGGGCCGCAAGCTCGTTGAAGAGCTCCGGCCAAGGATCACTCCAAGCTGCGACACTGTCGGTTCCCGCATCGATGAGAACGCCTGCGCGGTATGCCTGGCCGGTAATGGCACCTCCGACTGCATCGTCGCAGCTGTTCGGAGGCAAAGGCGGCTCCGTGGTGGAATTGCCGTGTCCGGGCTGTAGGCCCAAATCGTCGCGTCTAGAACTGTCCCTCGCCGACTCATATCTGCAAAGAGCGCGGAAAGAGCGGGGTTTCGGCCGTCCCGGAAGGGCGCGAGCGCAACCGGGACGTGTGGTTCCGACCAGGGAGGAACATGCGCGTCAGGCTCACGCACCAGAAGGCAGGCGTGCGATATGGCATCCACCCCCGCGGCAATCACCTGCGACGGCTTGGCGGGATAGAGCGTGGCGTGTGCCCAGACCAGAAGATGCTGCCGGTGCGCTTCTGCTGTGATCCTCGTGGCGAGTTAGGGTGTAAGGTCGGCATAAAGCTTGATCGCAGTGGCAGAGGTGCCCCGCGCCTGCGCGACCGCCAAGGGCAGATCTGTGTCGTCGACTACCGCCTGCATCCACGGAACATGCCCAACGATGCCGCCGGCGGATGTTTGCGCCGTGCGCTTGTCCGTGAAGAAGTTTGGGCCTGCCATTAGCGCCGCATAGTAAATATCCGGCGCGGCGATTTCCCCGACAAGTGCGGCCCGTGTAAGCTCGCCTACTGCGCGCAGGTCGTCTGCCATGTCTCGAACCGCAGTCACTCCTCCGTCTTTGCGAACGGTAGAGACGACCCGCCCCGCAGTGCGCAGATGATTCATGCACCAGTGTAGGCTACGCTTGACCGGCATATTCGCGACAATTCAAACAGCGTGCCATGAAATAGGATGATTAGCTTGAGGTGCTAGCAAACGCAAGTTTGGGGGGTTCAAGTCCCCCTCTCCGCACCATTAGGCAGCTTTCTTCATCCTTTTTCAGGAAACCGTTAACAGCTAATCGACAGATCAAGTAGTTGGCGCAACTCGGCATAGGTACTCGGCGTCACGATTTGTATTTCGAGCGGCAGGTTTGTCAATCTAGAAATCTCTTCATATACACGGGCATCCGGAACGCTCGGGCTCGCCAGGAGCAATCGGCCGGACTTCACATCGAATGGCAGCACGCGGTATTGCCGCTCGATATGAGCAGGCAGGCCCCGTAAGACTCGCGAGTTGACCTTTTCGAGATTCACTCGCGCATCAGGTAGTCCCGATTGCAGGCACATTGCCTTGCACATGTCTTCTTCGCTGATCAGCCCTTTCTGAAGCAATAGCAGATCCAGTGCCGCTCCGTCTTCCATCCCGTGTTGCGCGTTTGCGATCACCTCTTTCGAGATAAAACCACAACCGACCAACACGTCCTGCAGTTCGCGCCTGTGCGCATGCAAAGATTCCCGGTTTGGATAGGCATGTTCCGTCTTCTGCCAGGCAACCGTTCGCTTTTCGCGCCGGGCTTTGAAGTACTGATGGACGGCGCGAATTGCTGCCATGCAATTGATCAAATTGGCATGAAATGAGCGTAGCGGAACGGAAAAAGCAGCTGCGATCCCGAAAATTCGGCCGACACACACCCCGCGAATCGCCAGCCGGAAACACTGCAGGATTGTAGTGGCCTCGCACAGCGTAGCAACGATCGGATTCTGAATTTCGAACAGCCACGGACGATGAAGCACCGCCCCAACTACGTAGTCGATCAGCCCGGCAAAGAACAGAACGTTCGCTATGACGCTAAGCGGATTAGTAAGCAGTCCTTTACGATCTCTCCAGAACCAATAGCGAGTCCGCCAAGAACCTTTCCAGCCCTGCCTTTCCCAACACTGCAAAGCGATACCGGTGATCCAGCGGGTCCGTTGCCGAATCGCAGCCCGGGTAGAACGGGGGAAGTATTCTCGGGTCGCGACAAAATCCTGCGAAGTGCGCACCAGCCGCGAGAACGTCTGGCGGTACCCCATCCTGTGAATCTGAACGCCAATCTCGTAGTCTTCCGTCAGGCTGGCCGGATCGAAGGGTTGGCAATTACGTTCGTGCGCGAGCCGTTCGAGAACTTCCTTTGCAAAACCGGTACCTACACCGTTCGACGGCATGAACGATCGGCTCAATTGCCGGGCGCGCATGTCGATCGTCTGAAATTCCGCGAACTCGTCGCAGTAGACGCCATGGGTCACGTCCGCAAAGCCCGTCTTCAAAGGCAACACGGGAACCTGCACCATCTCGTATATAGCTCGCTCCCGGTTTATCAGTTCGAGCGCTTGGGGATGAATCAGGTCTTCCGCATCATGCAGGACCACGGTATCGAAGCTGACGCCGTGCTCTTCTTCAAACCGCAGCATCTGCTGGTAAGCGCAGTTCAAGCAATCCGCTTTGGAGGTGGGTCCCGGGTGAGGGCAGTACGCCACGTGAACATTACTGAGTTGGTCAGCGAGTTGTTCGGCAGCTTTCACCGTGTCCTCGTCGTTCGGGTAGACGCCGAGAAAAAAATCGAAATTGCGGTAACGAATAGTGGAGAGGTTATGCCGGACCATGTTCCCAATTACGGCAGACTCCCGCCAGCAGGGCACAAAGATAGCAATCCGGCGCTCCCCGGTACTCTCAGCAACCTGGTGAGCCCGGCCGCGGCGTCGAACACAAGCCAGAGCAACAATGGAGAGCGGAACCAGATCGTCAAGCCCACTCAGCAAAAGCAGGCTGGCGAGCGCTCCCATTGCAAACGTTCCCAAGCAGGGCCAGCCGATGATGGCCATCGGCGCCAAGGCCCGCCAGAACTCCTCTGCGTTTACCGGTTGCACTATTCTCCTTGGTAAAGTGCTTACGCGGCAGCTCGAATTGCAGGAATTCTTAGATTTTTTGGCGCGGCACGACACTTACAGAAGTGACTGAATTACCGGCACAAACGTCAGACTGGGCATCCTACTGTCAGTTGATACAACAATTAACGGTGGGAACTGTACGTCGCCATACGTTCACACAATGGGAGATGGACCTGTTGCTCGACTTTCAACTGGTACGCCTTCGTAAATCCGCCCGCCCTGAGCTTTTGCGTCGTTATCTCAAAGCCGTGCAACGACAAATGGCGGAAGGGGCAACCATACCGCTGCGCTTCTCACGGTTTTTCGAGAATGAGGCACAACCGCGTATGCCCGGCCGCCCTTCGACGGACATCTCGGCGCTGCCTCGCGCCAGCTAATTCCAGAGCGCTCAGCTGGGCTATCCTCAAGTAGAGATTGTTAGGAGAGCTAATTCAATGGCGAGCACTTCCGGGCCAACCCCGGTGGCGGAACGTAAAGTTTTCTGCGTCAAACTTCAAAAAGAACTGCCAGGACTCGATGAGGTTCCCTTCGACGGACACCCGCTCGGCCAGCGCATCTACGACAATGTGTCGAAAGAAGGCTGGCGTATGTGGGTCGAGCAGATGAAGATGATCATGAATGAGTACCGGCTCAATCTCGGCACTCCGGAAGCACAGGAATTCCTGTTGAAGCAGATGGAAGAGTATTTTTTCGGCGAAGGCGCGGCCCATCCTCCCGGATACATTGCTCCTGGCCACTGAAGCTTCCTTGAAGTGGGCTGCTCCACGTCTGAAGCCCATTGAGCGTCCTTGATAATTTGAATCTCCGCATTCTTTTTCTTTTCGCGCTGGCGCTTACATGCTTGGCCAGCGGCGATCCGGTTGCTGCCCGCTTGGCGCGCAAGGCACATCAGCTGGAAAATTCAGGCCAGACTGTGCGTGCCTATCTGCTGTTTGCCGAAGCCGCTGCCCGCGACCCCCAAAATCCCACTTACCGAGCTAATCGGGATGCGTTAGCGCCCGCCGCCAAGTTGCTTACACAAGCCAAAGTCGAATCAGCTGACATTGCGAGCGATATTCATTCCGCCGAGCAAGAAGCCGCGCATCCCGAACCTCCCATAGAACGTACCACTCTGGAGGAGTTGCAAGCCGCGCATCCGCTTTCCTCGATTCCTCAGGTTCAGGCGGATACAAACGTGCACGACTTCGACCTACGGGCTAACGCGAGGTCCTTGACGGAACAGGTCAGCGCAGCCTACGGTATCCGTGCTCTTGCCGATGCCGATGTAAAAGCGGACGCGCCGATCCACTTTGAGCTGCAAGGCGCCGACTTCCGATCTGCGTTGGAGGCTGTTACCGCCGCGACGCATACCTTCGTTTTTCCGGTGTCGCCCAAATTGATCTACTTCGCGCCGGATACCGAAGAAAAACGCAACGAGCTTGAGCCCGTTATAATCCTCACCTTCCCGTTGCAGGAAGCACTTACTGAAAAGGACTTGATCGATGCAGCGAACGCTGTGCGTGGACTTCTCACACTTCGGACGATTGGGTGGGACAGCTTCAACCGGAGAGTAGTCATACGCGACAGAGCGACTCGTGCTCGCGCAGCGCGCGCCATGATGGAAAGCCTTCTGCTGCCGCCTGCGCAGTTCTCGCTTGAGGTACAGTTTCTTACCGCCGACAGCGATCGCAGCACTCAATACGGTTTCACTCTTCAAAACGTCTTTCAGTTCATCGACTTCGGCAAGATTGGGTTTCAAAATGTACTTCCGGCCGCCGTGAGCTCAACCAAATTCTTGACCTTCGGAGGAGGAGCGACCCTATTCGGAGTCGGCGTAGCGGACGCGATGGCATTTGCAACCTACTCCAACTCAACTTCACGTGCGATTTACGATGCAACGGTGTCCGTTTCAGACCGGCAATCGGTTAACTTCCACATCGGCGACAAGTACCCTATTCCGACGTCGCTCTATACCGGGTTCTCTACGCCGGGCGGCTCGTCGATCTACAACCCTGCTCCCCAAATCACGTTGGAGGACCTCGGTCTCATTCTGAAGATCACGCCGCACGTGACCGGGGAAGGTGACATTACCCTGGATGTAGAAGCCGATTACAAGACACTCGGAACCGAAACCATTAACTCGGTTCCGTCAATCGCCGAGCGTGCATTTAAAGGCGCCGTCAACTTGCGCGAAGGCCAATGGGCGATACTCGCCGGGATGGATGCCAGTTCTACCAGCACAACCCGTAGCGGCATTGCCGGCTTAGGCCAGATTCCCGGGCTGAGTCATATATTGAATCAAACCACGCACGACACTCAGACCAGCAACACGCTGCTGGTGATCAAACCAACCCTCACTCGGTTGCCGGTTACGGGCACCGTCAGTCCTCAATTCCTGCTAGGCCCTATTCGCGGCGAACGCGTAGTGATTTAGCCTGGTGACTTACTTGGTTCCCGACGTGTTCCCCTTCAGATAGCGGTCGAACCACTCGATGGTGCGCCGCATCGCGTCAATCTCATTTTCTCGTTTCGAAAAGCCGTGCCCCTCGTTCGGATAGTAATGTGCATCGACTGTCCTGCCTTCCTGCTTGAGAATCGATACAACCTGCTCGGCCTCCTCCTTTGGAACACGTATGTCGTTGTCGCCCTGCAACACCAGAAGCGGCGCTTTCTCTTTCCGTATGTAGGTGATCGGCGAATCCGCCTCATAAATCTTCCGATCCTTAACCGGGTCGCCCAGCAGTGACTGCTCGTACTGCTGCAGCAGTGGGTCTTCGTGCTTCAGCATGGTAAGCCAGTCGATAATTCCGTACTCTTCCACAGCCGCTGACCACATATCCGGTGTTTTGCCGATGGCCATAAGAGTCATGTAGCCGCCGTAAGAACCTCCCGTGATCCCGAGCTTCTTCTTATCTACGTAGCCTGTATCCACAAGAAAGTGCGCCGCGTATACTTCGTCCTGCAAGTCACCGCCACCGAGGTCCTTTTTGTTTGCTTCCTGAAACGCGATGCCGTATCCGGTAGACCCGCGCACATTCGGAGCGATACATACATAGCCTCTGGACGCCAACGCCGCAGCATCCCGATTGAAGTAATCCGGCACCTGTCCCGTAGGACCGCCGTGCGGCAATACTACGCCGGGAGCGGCTCCGTCGCGTTGCAGGTTGAACGGCACCCAGAGAAATGCGCTGATCATCTTGCCATCGAAGCTTTTGTAGTGAACGAGCTGCGCTTCGGGCAATCTGGACGGATTAAGATCCGCGATAGCCGAATAGGTAAGCTGCATCGGCTTCTTCGAATGCAGGTCGTAGATCCAAAGATCGGATGGCCGTTGTGAGCTTTGATGTCCGATCAGCAGCCGGTCGCCGTCCGGAGAAAATGGCGAAGGATTTCCGGTGAAGTATGTCAGGCCTTTGGGGAACGGCAGTTGTTCATGGCTTCCCGACTCGCGGTTCGCAAGGTAAATCTCCGACCGTCCATCCTGATTGATCAAATAGGTGAAGGAACTCCCGCTCGGAGCAAAGTTTCCGGCTTCCGCTTCCCATTGCGTGTCGGTAACGGGCGTTATCTTCTTACTCGCGATGTCCAGGAGGGCGACATTGTTGAAGCCCGTCTTGTTCAACGTGATCAGTAACGTGCGGCCGTCGCTCGAGAGCGATGATGCCGCATAGAGTGTCTTTCCTTGGTGAGGCGTAAGGTTCTCCAGAGCGCCCGTTTTTGCATCAACGCGGTAGATGTCGGCATTGGTACCGCCGATAAAGCCTCGGTTCGCGTAAATGCTTTTTCCGTCAGGGCTCCAGGCAACGAATCCCCAAACTTGATCTTTCGCCTGCTCTTTCGTCAGGTTCCGAACGTCCTTCGTTTGCCAGTCAAGCACTGCTATGTCCGGGGTGGGCGAGCTTTTAGGTTTCCACGAGATCGCTACTTTTTGGCCATCAGGCGAGAACTGAGGTGCAGTCTCCGAAATCTCCTCTGTGTGGGTGAGATTGACGGCTTCGCCCCCTTCGCTCGGCATCGCGAAGATATCGAAAATTTCACCGCCGCCGCGATCCTGCTGGTAAAGGATGAATTTGCCATCGGGTGACCAGACGGCGCTGCTTTGCCGGTCATCAGATTGCGAAAGCTGAATCGGCCAGCCCCCGGCCGCGGAAACTTTCCACAAATTGTTGCGCCCCGTCAGGTTTGTGGTGAACACAATCTCCTTGCCGTCTGGCGACCAGGATGGGCCGCCTACGTTGCGCGTAAAGAACAGATCGTCGATAGAGACAGGCCCCGCGCTCGGGTTAGATGCAGAAGAGATGGAGTTCGGATCGGTAACCTGGCGCTCATTGGGCCCGGATTGCGCCATCAGGGAAAATGCCGAAATTGCGATCAAGACACAGGGCTTCAAAGCTTTCTCCTTCCTGGGATACAGATCAGAAGGAGTATAGCGGATTTCGAGGATTCGGATGCACGCGGGAGCCGCTTGCTCTGATATCTTCACTAGCATGTCCACCATGCGCGACGAGATCTGCGAACAGCCGGCTGCCATCGAGCGCACTCTCAAAGCAGAGTGGAGCCGCGCTCAAAAGCTGCGCACTCACTTCGAACAACATCCCGTCCGCTTGATAGTGTTGGCCGCCCGCGGCACCTCTGACAATGCTGCTCAATTCGGACGCTATCTTCTCGAGATCTCGACCGGCATTCCAGTCTCTTTAGCAGCGCCCTCGGTTTTCACTCTCTATAAATCCGGTATCAACCTGAAGGATGCCGTGGTGGTTGCGATCTCACAGTCCGGCGAATCGACCGATACCAATCTTGTGCTCGAAGCCGCAAAAGACGGAGGGGCCTTTACTGTCGGCATCACGAATGAAAGTGAGAGCACTTTGGCGAGGCTGGCAGATGAAACTTTCCTGGTACGAGCCGGCAAGGAGAAAAGCGTAGCCGCCACTAAGACCTATACTGGCCAGCTGAGTTGTTTTTATCTGCTGGCGTACGCGCTCGGCGCTTCTCTCGAATTAGCCGATCTGGAGCGTCTGCCAGGATGGACCGCGGCCGCGTTGGAGTTGGAAGGCGAGATTCGCGAGCGTGCCGAGCGCTACTGTTTTATGCGCCACGCCATCTGCGTGGGCCGAGGATTGAACTACTCGAATTCTTTTGAGTTCGCCTTGAAGTTGATGGAGACCTGTTACGTCGTCGCGGAACGTTTCTCGTCGGCGGATTTGCTGCACGGACCTATCGCCATGCTGGAGAGATCGTTTCCGGCGTTCTTGTTTTGCCCGCCCGGGCCCGTTTGGAATCCGATGCTGGAGCTCTACAACAAGCTTCGATCGATCGGGGCCGAAACACTGATCATCACGGATCGGAGCAATCGTGAAGTTGAGAAACTGGAAGGGCTGCTGTCCAATCCGCTAGCGATTCCCGCTTTTCTGGCTAAACAGGACGCCCACTTACCCGAGGACGTCTTTACTCCAATACCGTACGTTATTCCTGCCCAGTTGTTTGCCGCCAGCCTGGCAGAGGTGAAACATCTCGACCCGGATAGGCCGAGATCGCTGAACAAGGTCACGCAAAACCTGTGACCCTGGAGAAGCGCTTACTTGCGTGAGCCGCGTGTCGTGCCTTTAAGGGCCGACTGCCGGCGCTTCGCGTCTTTGCGCTTTGGCTTGACTATGCGGAAGGTTCCGCTACCGAAATACTCGGCTTGATAGATGTTTTCCTTCTGTTCGATCTTTGACGAAGCTGAGTGGGCCAAGTGGCCTTCGTTCTGTTGGTCTGCCATGAATCCCTTACAAATGAAGTAATTCTAAGTGTAGCGAACACGTGTAGCAGACACGTGTGGCGAAGACGCATCCCAGTCGACCTATCGCGCATCGTTAGGAGAGTTATGGCGCGTGTTTTTATTACGGGGTCTTCGGACGGTCTTGGCCGAATGGCCGCTCAGCTACTTATCGACCAAGGACACGGGGCCGTTCTTCACGCTCGTAGCGAGGAGCGCGGGCAGCAAGCCCTCCGGGCTGTTCCCGGAGCGGAGAGTGTGGTCATCGGCGACCTGACAAGCATCGCCCAAACTCGCGGGGTCGCCGACCAGGTCAACCGGCTCGGCACATTTGACGCTGTGATCCACAATGCTGGAATCGGTTATCAGGAACCACGCCGCATGGCAACCGAAGACGGTCTCCCCCATGTGTTCGCCGTGAATACGCTCGCCCCTTACATTTTGACTGCCCTTATCCAAAGGCCGAGACGTCTCGTCTACCTGAGCTCCGGGCTCCACCGAAGCGGTGATGCGAGTCTGAAGGATCTTGCGTGGGAACACCGCGGCTGGCAAGGGCAGCAGGCTTACTCCGATACAAAGCTCCACGATGTGTTGCTCGCGTTCGGAATAGCCCGGCGCTGGCCCGATGTTCTTTCGAATGCGCTCGAGCCTGGCTGGGTGGCGACGAAGATGGGAGGTCCGGGAGCGCCAGACGACTTGGACGCTGCACACCGCACGCAAGTTTGGCTTGCAACCAGCAACGATAAAGAGGCGACTGTGACTGGCGAATACTTTTATCACATGCGCCTTCGCGCGCCGAAGCCGGAGACTCGCAAACCGGAACTGCAAGAGCAGCTATTTGAGGCGTGTAAAACTTTCTCCGGAGTCGAGATGCCCGCGAGGTAGACGCTAAGAGTTTCGAAGGTGGAGCATCTTGCGGCGCTATCGGACATCAGGTTCGCTTATACGTGAGGATGTGACTCGACCGATTTCGAGAAGGTACAGGCTGCGAGACTACATCCGATAGAGGGAATGGACCGCACTTGAGACCTGTCTTATGTCCTGGCGTAATTCATCCGGTGAAATCACCTCGACCGCATCGCCCCATCCCAAAATCCAGCGGCGAATTTCGAAAGGCCCGCCAGCACGGAAAGTAAGTTGGACGCCACCGTCGGGCAGATGTGTGAGCGTTTGGGTTGGGTGCCACAGACGCTCGCATATATAAGGCGCCTGGTCCGGTCGGAAGCGCAGAACGATTTCCAAAGGCTGCTGCCATGAAACTCCAAACGCATCCAGCCGGCACCTCTTCGGGTCAAAAGCCCGGTCCACCTCGAATTTCGTTTTCGAAAGGATCACCGAGAGCAGGCGATCAATCGCCAGTGTGGCCGTGCCAGCATGTTTGGGCACGCGCCCGACGACGTAAAGGCCTCCCCCTACAAACAGCAATCGGTAGGGATCGAAATCAAAGGTCTTTGATTCCGAGGCCGGCCGACGTTTGGTCTCCGGCAGCAATTCTGCCCAAATCCGGCAAGGGAAATTCTGAGAGGATCGGCGGGGGTTGAACACTCAATCGATGTAAGCCAAATGCGACAACGAAACCAAGAACGCCGTATCGCTCAAGAACAACTGCAGCAGCTGTATGCCCGGCGCGAGATGCTCGACCAGGCAATTCTTTCAATGGAGCAGAAGCTTCGGGACCGTGCACTCGGGCTTCAAATCGTCTACAGCAGAAATTTCACCGCGCCTGGCGAGAGTCCGGTCGTGGCTGCCGCAGCCTAAAGATCAAGGCGCTTTCGCCAAACGCGACTGCGCCGCCTGAACTGCTGCGATCAGAGCAGCAGCTTCGGACAAAGAACCGTTACTGGTCTCGGTAATGCTGTCACCTACGGCAAACGAGACTGAGGCCCGCCTAGAGAGCAGGTACCCTAAAGAAAAAGCTCCGCCTAAGAGAGCTATCGGGATACCTGCTCCGCTTCCTTCCTTCGAAAAAAAAGCCGCCGCTGAAATCAGAAGAAACCCGCTCGAGAAGACCAGCAGCACCGGGTAGGTTGTCCGGATGCGCTTCATGCCAGAGAGTTGGGACAAAGCGATGATAGTGTGCGATTGATGAACGGAGTCCCGTATGACGACGTACTGGGGCGTAACGGTCGCCAAGGCGTTGTCTATTACAGGCCCATCACAAAGGTCTGCAATGATGCCGTTTTTCATGTCTTTCCCTGGAACTCCGGTGACTTGACTAAGTTTCCCATTATCTACACGAGTTTTGGGTACGGATGATAGCATCTGGGAGAACTTTCGACAGAGATGCCGAGGACATCTAACGCCAGACTATTTTGGGTCATACAAATCCGGCAATTCCTACCGACCACATTCGTATCCACTACGCCCGGCCCGACGGGAATTACTCAGGATGGACCGTTTATGCCTTTGGAAACACCACCGAGGACGTGAGCGGGTATGACACTGGCCCAGTGCAGGCCGCCGGAAGCGACAATTTCGGGGTTTACTTCGATGTCGGTGTAATTTCAGACGCCTCGAATGTAGGTATCATCATCCACAATCCGACAGCGGATGGAGGGGACCAGAAGGACCCCGGCCCAAACGAATTCGTGAATCCCAAAGGCGAGGGGGGCGAGTATTGGGCGCTTTCGGGCGTAGATGCGCTTTACACGGCACGGCCCAATCATGGACAACATGCTGAAGGTGTTCCGCAGGGCTACGCTCGGATCCACTACTACCGGCCTGACGGCCATTACAGAGACTGGGCCGTTTACTCGTTCGGGAGCAGCGAGGAGCCGGATAACTACGAGGAAGGTCCGACTTTCCCGACCGGGACCGATTCTTACGGTGCTTTTTACGATATCAAGCTGACGCCGACCCCGGTTGATCTCGGGTTCATTGTGCACAACACAGTGACAAGGACGAAGGATCCCGGTCCCGACATGCACCTTTCCGTGTCCGAGCATGCCGAGGGCTGGGCAATATCAGGAGAGGACACTGTCTACACGTCGCGGCCTTCGGCTACAACGCACATACTGAATAGCGAACTTTCGAGGCAGCAAGCATTTTGGATCGACCGCTGGACGGTGGCGATTCAGCCGATCCAGTTCGAATCGAACTTAACTTACGCGCTGGCGTACTCTCCACGAGCAGAACTGAAGGTGACTCGAGCCGGTATGTTGAGCGGTGCGGCCGATACATTTGTGTTGGCTCCGTTTGAGGCGGGACTGACGGCAGCACAAGTGGCCAGATACCCACAGCTGACGAGGTACGTGATTCTCCATTTCGAGAGCGAAGTGAGTGTTTCAAGGCTGAAGCAGATCCTTAAAGGACAGCTGGCGCTCACTGGCACGGACGCGAGCGGCGCACTGAAGTACCTGACCGGTATCCAGCAAGCAGGCGTCTTAGATGACCTGTTTGCCTTTGACGGAAAGCTAGGAGCATCCTTTTTCGAAGAAGAAGTGCGTGTCAGTGTCTGGGCTCCAACGGCACAGGCCGTCAAGTTGCTGCTCTTCGATGGAGAGGCGGACCACGCGCCTAAACTTTCCGCTGATATGCAGGAAGAAGAGGGTGTCTGGAGTACGTCGGGCGACAGTTCGTGGCGAGGCAAATACTACCTGTACTCCGTTCTTGTCTATGTGCCGAAGGAGCGCGTAGTTATGGAGAATATCGTCACGGATCCTTACTCTGCCGACTTGGGGCTGAATGGCACACGCACGCGTATCACAGACCTGCGAGATGCAAAGACGAAACCGCATGGCTGGGACGAGAGTTCGTCGCCGAATCTGGCCGAGAAAAACGACCTCTCCATTTACGAGTTACACGTTAGGGACTTCAGTATCACTGACGAGAGTGTGACCCCAGAGCATCGAGGTACTTATCTTGCATTTACGGATCCCGCTACGAACGGGATGCAACACCTGAAGAAGCTGGCCGAAGCGGGGCTGAAAGCGGTCCATCTTCTTCCCACGTTTCATTTTGGCAGTGTTAACGAAGACAAGAACACCTGGAAACAACCAGGCGACCTTTCGCCTTACCCACCCGATAGCCAGGAGCAGCAGGCTTTTATCGGGCAGATACAGGCGGAGGATGGATTTAACTGGGGCTACGATCCAGTGCACTATCTTGCTCCGGAAGGATCTTACGCGGTCGATCCGAGTGAACGTGTGCGCGAGTACCGGGAGATGGTGAAGAGCTTGCACGACGCCGGTTTGAGGGTTGTGCAGGATCAGGTGTTCAACCATACGAATTCGCACGGTCAAGCGGTGGATTCGGTGCTCGACAAGATTGTTCCCGGATATTACTACAGGCTGGATGCAGATGGAAATGTAGAAGATGGAAGCTGCTGCTCCGATACGGCGAGCGAGCACAGGATGATGGAAAAGCTGATGATCGACGCGGTAGTGCAGAACGCGAGAGAGTTCAAGATCGACGGGTTCCGCTTCGACTTGATGGGCTTTCATTTCGTCTACAACATGCAGCATTTGCAGCAAGCGCTATCGGAACTGACGTTTGAACATGACGGTGTTGACGGCTCGAATATTTATTTGTACGGCGAAGGCTGGGAAACGGGAACGCCCGCCCACAATGCGCTAGGCCCAAATGCGAGCCAGGCGAACATGTACGGAACGGGAATTGGAACGTTTAACGATCGTATTCGCGATGGTATTCGAGGAGGCGGGCCGTTTTCGGAAATGCGAATTCAGGGCTTCGCAACGGGTTTGTTTACCGATCCGAGCGAGTACACCAATCAGAGCCAGACGAGCTCGGATCAGAGATGGAGCTTGCTCCACCAAACCGATTGGATTAAAGCAAGCCTGGCGGGAAACATGCGCGAGTTCAGGTTCATCGATAGAACGGGCGAGATGGTGAGAGCATCGCAAGTTCAGTACAACGGGCAAAGCGCGGGCTACGTTGCGAGCCCTATCGAAACTGTTAATTTTTGCTCAGTGCATGATAATCAGACCCTGTTCGATGCGGTGCAACTCAAATCGGCGTGGCCGCGGACTATGCAGGATGGAAGCGATCCGATGATGGCGCGCGCGAGGCGGCAAGTGATGGCGATGAGCCTTGTCGCGCTGGGGCAAGGAGTGCCGTTCTTTTTGGCGGGTGACGACATGCTGCGGTCGAAGGACATGGATACCGATAGCTTCGATTCCGGCGACTGGTTTAACAAGCTTGACTTTACCTATCAGTCGAACAATTGGGGCATTGGGCTGCCCATGGCCAGCAAGAATCTGGGCAACTGGCCGTTGATGCAGCCGTTGTTAGCGGACCCCGCTTTGAAGCCCGGCGCCGCCCATATCGCTTATGCGAGAGAGGCCTTTCGCGAGTTGCTGGCGATTCGCGAAAGCTCAGGCCTTTTTCGCATGCGGAGTCTCGACGAGGTGCAAAGAAACTTGCAGTTCTTCAATTACGGGCCGCAGCAGGTGCCGGGGTTGATCATCATGTTGCTGGATGGAAACGGGGAAGACTACGGAAGATACCGGCACATACTTGCAGCTTTCAACGCAACGAAACAGACGATCTCTTTCGGGATAGATCCACTGCGGGGCACAAGGCTGGGGCTTCACACCGTGCAGGCAAATTCGAGCGACGCGATAGTTCGAGGTGCGTCGTTCGATTCCGGCTCGGGTACATTGAGCGTGCCGGGATTGACGACGGCGGTTTTCGTAGGCGAGCAATAGTTGCCCGCAGTGAAGGCAAGCACGACGGTTGGATTGATTTCGGATACCCATGGGATGTTCCGGCCGGAAGTTGTGACCGCGCTTGGCTCCTGCAGTTTGATCGTGCATGCAGGCGATGTGGGGGAACGGAATATCCTAACCGAGCTCGAGAAGATTGCGCCTGTAATTGCGGTGCGTGGAAATATCGATCGAAGCGGTTGGAGCTCCGGGCTTCCCGAGACAGCCGCCGGCGAGATCGGCTCCGCGCGGATCTACGTTCTGCACGATCTAAATGAGCTCGATCTCGATCCCGCAGTAGCGGGCTTCAATCTGGTAGTGTCGGGACATTCGCACAAGCCACGAAAAACGGAGAAGGCTGGGGTATTGTATGTGAACCCTGGGAGCGCAGGACCACGGCGGTTTCGGCTTCCAATCACAGTGGCGCGCTTGGAATTGACGGAGCCATTGTGGGCGCTGAGTTTTATCGATTTGGCAAGTGGGTCGGAGTTTCCGGCCGACTGACTAGGATTTGCAATGATCGAGTTGCAATTTCCTGATTCGCTTTGTTCCGCCTCGTGTTTTGCGCGACACTGGGACATGATTAATTCCAGGTGTGTCTCCATCATCGTGCGGGACCCAGAGATCCTTGGAGGTGAACCCGTTTTCGCCGGTACTCGCGTGCCTCTTCAAGCCTTGCTCGATTACCTCGAAGGTGGTCGCCACACGCTCGATGACTTCCTGGATGACTTTCCGACTGTTTCCCGTGAAATGGCCATTTCAGCTTTGGAACAAGGAAAGCAACTGGTTCTGTCGCAGCTCTGATGCGAGTTTTGCTGGACGAGTGCGTTCCTCGAAGAGTACAGCGTTACGTAATCAACCATGAGTCGCAGACGGTTCCACAAGCAGGGTTTGCCGGCAAAAAGAACGGTGAACTGCTGAGGCTAGCTGAGCAGGCCGGGTTCGATGTTTTGCTTACATTGGACAAAGGCATGTCCCAGCAGCAGAACATGGCGGCCCGAAAGATCGCGCTCCTGATCGTCGGTGCGCGATCTAATGAGATCCAAGACGTGCTTCCGCATATCCCTGCTGCCTGGAAGCACTGCGATCAATTAAGCCGGGACAGGTGATGAAAGTCGACATTAGTCAAACGGCGAAGCATTGAGCCCGTCGCGGTCGGGTAAGCCGCTTCATCTTGCCAACGTTCTTGGCTTTTCCATTAGGCAGATATCTCTGCCGTGATGAGAAACAAGGTACGCCGAGAATGACTTAGACCCATAGCGGGAATTGATAAAACCGACCCAGTACTGTCGGCCGGGTGCCGGACGAGCGATGGCGGCCGGAACTCCGGCATAGACCTCTTCACCAAATCCGATGATTCTAGAGCGCTCGTCGACAAAGACGATCTTCGGAGCGCCTACGGAAGACACAGGACCCGCTAGCTCGAATCCGCCTTGGATTGGGAGAACACTCGACACCATGCCCGGTTGCTGTTCGGAGCAGGTGCCAAAAACGGAGCCGGCCGGTTTTCCAAGCCAGGAAAGCTCCGGCGTGCCTGAATAAATTGCAACTTGGTCTCTCTGAAGGACGGGAAGCATGCTCGTGGCAAATGCCGGATCGGGATAGAGCTTTTCTTCCAGCGCCGGATCGAGAAGACCGTTTTCGACGCTCAAAGTGGCAACCTGCTGGTCGGCTATAAAAGAACCATTGCCTGTTATCCAGGAGTGCAGCGATGAGGTCAATCCAATAAGGCACAAACAAGCCAAGATGGTTATGGCGCTGGTGGATAGGAGCTCCCATTTCAAGCGCGCCGAAATCCAGAGGAGAACCAGCAGCAAAACTGCCCAGTTGACAAGCGGGAGCGTCACATATCTGGCCGCAAGTGCAGCTAGGAACTTGGGATCGGACACGTTCATTCTGCCCGCGGCAGTGATTGCCGCCGTACCTAAAGCGAAGACGAAAGAACCAAACAGCACGACTGCTGGCGTGCTTGCCAACAACTTCTTGCGGGCTGCCAGCAGAAGCAGAGACGAGAAGCTCAAGAGATTGAACGCGCCGAAACCAACTGCGGCGGCGGGCTGCCCGAGCGCTCCGGTGGGCATGCTTAGATACGAAGATATGAAGCCGAGAAAGTAAAGGGGATGCTTCACTATGTTCAGCCATTGCAGATCACTCGTCGCGTGAAAGCCCCAAAAGTACACCGAGATAGTTAGGACTGCCGATGCGGCGAGGCCGAGCAAATGGAGTTTCGGGATTCGCATCAATAAGCCTGCCGCCAGCAAGATTGGCCACAGCAACATGCCGTTGGCCGAGGAAAAGGTTGCGACGACTGCAGCAAGGATGGCCCCTGCCAAGTAAATCAGGCTTGGTGGTGTGCGTGAGGCGGCTAGCAGAGCTAACGACAGGACAACGGCAAGCTCCAGCATGGTCCATTGCAATAAGAACGTGTTGCCTACTACCACTGAAGATCCTTGCCAACCGATAACGATTCCGGCCAACAGGATGCCTAGTTTACGAACGGTCGGGGAAACAGCTTTGTCGGATTCGAAGGTCCAGGCCAAAACGATCCAGACCCCGAGATAGCAGCAGAAGCTAACTATCAGGGAAAAGATCTGGTGACCATGAAAGAACAGCATATCGGCAGCAAAAATGGCTTCCGGGAAGACGATGCGATGCTCGTTATGTTGGATCCAGAAGACGGAAAGGTCGAGAGCTTTGTATCGGTCCAGATGCTGGGCAACTTGCCAATAGTCCCAGACCGGCAGCGGATTGTAATCCTTGACGATCGACCAAATGGTGAGGGACCAATTGAGAATGGCCCATATGCCATAGCAGGACCAGTGGGAAGATGGCGAAGGGGTTCCCGGTCCATCCGGTGAGCCGTCTGATCCGTTCTGCGAAAGAAGTGAGCCAATCTTCGAGAGGCTCGGATGTTGTATCCATATAGAGAGAGGCCGTATGATTGCGCAGTCCGGCCTAAGCAGAAGAGCCCGCTACAATCTCCTATGGATTTTAACCCGGCTTCTCTAATAGCCGGGAAATAGGCGACGCATTCGGTAAGATTCAAAGAACCCGGTGAAACACAACGTGCCTTCTGCGGCTTGCGTCACGGGTGATATGACCGTCGCTGCTGGTGAAAAAGTGATTACGATTGTCATGCCATGCCTTAATGAGGCAGAGACTTTAGGCACGTGCGTTCGCAAGGCGCTTCAGGCGATACGGGATTCCGCTGTTGAGGGAGAGGTGATCGTCGCCGATAACGGCAGTGTTGACGGGTCTCAGCAGATTGCTCTCCGTGAAGGAGCGCGGGTGGTGCCGGCCAGCACTCGGGGATACGGAGCTGCCTTAATGGCAGGGATCGAAGCGTCATCGAGCCGCTACGTTCTTATGGCCGACGCCGACGACAGCTACGATTTTGCGCACCTGCCGCGATTTTTGGCAGCGCTCGAGGGTGGGGCCGATCTGGTCATGGGGAACCGCTTTCAAGGTGGCATCCAGCCCGGTGCAATGCCCGTTCTGCATCGTTACCTTGGGAATCCAGTACTGAGCATGTTAGGCCGGATTTTATTCAAGGCGCCCGTTAAGGATTTCCACTGCGGGATCAGAGCTTTTTCAAAGCGTGCAATAGAAAAGCTCAATCTGCATACTACCGGCATGGAATTCGCGAGTGAAATGGTAGTGAAGGCAAGTCTGTTGGGGCTTAGGATTGCCGAGGTGCCAACTACGCTGTCGCCCGACGGAAGGTCGCGCCCTCCCCACCTTCGAACTTGGCGCGATGGATGGCGTCATCTGCGCTTTCTTCTGATGTACAGCCCGCGATGGCTGTTTTTGTATCCGGGCGCGCTGCTCGCAGTGGCAGGCGTCCTAGTCACACTGTGGCTTCTGCCACAAGAACGCGCCCTAGGCCGATTACACTTCGACGTTGGCACGCTCGCGTATTCGCTTCTATCCATTATTATCGGCTTTCATACTTGCGCGTTTGCCGTCGGAGCTAAAGTTTTCGGCATGTCAGAGGGACTGCTGCCGCCCGATCCTGGCTTTGAGAAGTGGTACAAATTCGCGACACTGGAGTTAGGCGTTGGTGTCGGAATCGCGTTAACTTCGCTTGGTTTTTGCGACGCTCTATACGGTGTCTGGCGTTGGCATCAGGCCGGGTTCGGCAACCTCAACCCATCCCAATCCATTCGCATGAGTCTGCCCGCAGCGGCAGCAATGATGCTGGGCGTTGAGACGATACTCACCAGCTTCTTTCTCAGCCTTATCGGCTTACACAGGCGCTGAGAACATCCGCAGCACAATGCATCTCACAGAGCAGCGTTCGGCCAAGGCAAATCCCCAAGTAGGACTGCTTAAGCGGCTTCGCACCTCCTTCCAGCTACTTAGGGCGAGCCGTCGGTTTCTTTATGTTTCAGTTCTTGTCAGCATAATTGCCTACTTACTACTCTGCGTCAATGTTCCACTTTCGCTAAAGCCGGCGGCGGGTCACGACGACGGGTTGTTCATGTATCACGGCTTGTCTATTGACTCTTACCAGTGGTTGGGAGCTTACAGCCGGCTTACATTGATGAAAGGGCCGGGCTACCCAATCTTCCTGGCACTAGCCGGTCTGTTTCGAATACCTGTCGCCCTTGCTCACGCTGTTCTATATGCATTTTCGATCTGTTGCATCGCTTTCTTGACACATAAGTTGTTTCGGTCTGTTTTGTTTTCGCTGCTTACATTCGAAGTTCTTCTATGGAACTTCGGGCCGGATGCAATGCGAGCAATGCGTGACGCGATTTACACGCCGTTGATTCTCATCTCATTCGCTTTTGCGGTTCTATCGTTGTTTTTGTTAGCTGGTCGCCGCGCCATTGCCGTAGCAGTTTGTAGCGGTGCGGCTTTCGGTTGGTTCTGGATGACACGGGAAGAGAGCGTAATCGCAGTTCCGATACTGCTCATCCCGTTTATTGGTTCGATGCACAAATCCTTTCGCGCCAAAGGAAGTTTCCGGTTTCCAGCCAAGGTTTTCGCTAGTTTTTTGGTGGGCTGCTTCGCAGTGCTTGGCCCTGTCGCGTTGATGAACTGGTTTCGGTACGGAGTGTTTACGATTGTCGATATAAAAGGCGAGTTCGAGCAGTGCCTGGAAACTCTTCAATCAGTTAAGCCAGATGTTCGGGTGCCCTATGCGCCGGTTCCCAAGAGCGCGCGAGAAAAGATATACGCCATAAGCCCGACCTTCGCGCAACTTCGCGTATTACTGGACGGCCCAAACACTCCGCTGGAAGGTTGGAAGCAGCCCGGTTGCGGGTTCTATCCAGATACCTGTGGCGATTACGCTGGAGGTTGGTTCATGTGGGCGCTTAGAGACGCCGTTTCTCTGAATGGAGATTACTCCAGTGCACCTACCGCATCCCGCTTCTACCGTAATGTCACGGCTGAAATTAAAAAGGCCTGCGACTCGGGGAAAGTCTCTTGTTCGCATACTCTTTTGCCTTATATATCTACACTGGATGCCGCACAAAAGTCCAAAATCCGCGCCTCTTTCATCGCTTCAATAAGAAGACTGGCATTTATCGATCTTCCTGCCGCAGCACCGGATGCATCTCTGGGGCCTGACGATCAGATCGCACTGGCCGCGTGGTTTCTAAACACGCCGAATCATACGCCCCCGCCTGCTTTGCCTCCCTCCATTGAGAAGTATCGCCTTACGCGGTCAGCCCTCGCTTACAGAGTGCGAATCCTGCTGCTGTACTCAAAGTTCATGCCGATGTTGTTGAGCACAGGCCTTGTTTGCACGATCTTTCTTTTCGGTCAATTTCTCTACCGCCGTACTTACTCGATCGGACTCTTGATCGTCTGCGCGGCTTGGATCGGGGTAGCACTCCGAGTATTCATTCTTATCTTGATCGACACATCCTGGTTCCCAGGAATTACTAATGAGTACCTGGGGTATGCCTTTCCACTTGCCGCGTATGCTTCCCTCGTTTCTCTGATGCTGGTAGCAAGAGAGGTGAATCTTCAGTTTGGGCGAACCAGATACCATGAATAATTTTCGCCATGGTACATCTGCAGGGTGGATGTTGGAAGGTCTGAAAACGGTCCAGGTACAGAGGCCAGCAACTTCATGCTGAACATGTGTTCCGCAATAAAGAGCTGCTGGCGCGATAGTTGATCGTTTGCGTCGCCTAACTTGAGGATATAACCTCCGGGGTTCGAACTTAACTGTTGCTGTATATGTTCGAGAACTTCGTAGGCCCACAACTCATCGCCAATCATAGGCAAACCCGGGTATGTAAGGCGAATTAGCGTCTCGTACTTGTTAGTGGGATCGTAGGTCCTCCCACCGAACACGACAACTGCAATCCGCCAGGACAAGGTTAAAGGCGTCCAAAGACACAGCACGATGACCATTGTCATCGCAGTTACGCGCACTTCCGCTACGGCACTCGCTCTCTTTATCTGATCCCAAGCTGCCATGCATCCAACTGCGGCTAAGATGGCGATCCAGGGAACAACATGGCTGATATTCCGTTCGAAAAAACTTAGCTGGAAACCAAAGATGAGCTCATACAAAGCGATCGGGCCGATTAGAAGCAGTAAGGGGAAATAGGCTTTACGCCGTAGCAGGTGGAAAACGCCTATCGCAGCGAAGATTAACAGCGGGGCTCCGAAGCTGCTCAGGATGTAGTTGTTGATCATTCCAAAGCAGTAACCGTCCGGATAAGGTCCGAAAGGCGGAAAAGGATGCGAGTACTGGTTTTTTAGGAACTTCCAGCCTAGCCACCACTCACGCCAATGGGGGATCACGTAAGGCACACCAAGCAGAAATCCGAAGACAAACCCGGCAACCAGTAAGCACGAACGCTCAACCGCGAACCGAAGGCGCTGCGGTAAGTTCGACCGATGCCAGGCTAAGATCGAAAGAGCGGGAAGCAAGACCAGCGGGGCTAAGGAAATCTTGCACGCGGTCAAAAAGCCAACCAGAAGACCTGACCAGAAACAACGGACAAGCGAGCAATTGCGGGCTATGGCGAAGGAGAGCCAGAGTGTTCCAACTGCCCCGGCAGTGACGAAAGCTTCTGCCCTTGCGTAGTGGCTGTCCTGAACCAAAAGCGGCAAAACGCCCGTAAACAAAGCGGCCAAGGCTGCGAACTTCGCGGGAATAAGTTCTTTGGCGCAGCCGTAAACCAGCGCACACGCCAACAAACCGAAAATAGCCGAGAACTGGCGGAAGACGATCACCAGGGAGGTGGGCGTTTGAACCGCTCTGAAGTGCAATGCCCTTTCCAGTGGCGTTGCCACAAAGTACCAAATGTAAGATGCGTAGAAATAGGAAGAGAAGTTGTAGCGTGCGAGCTGGAGGCCTTCGTGAATTGGGGCGCGCTTCATATCAGTGTCGAAATGGTTCGTTGATAAGGCTCCGTCGACGCTCACGACCATTCGCTCATCACCGTGAAAGCCTGCCTTCGTCTTCGCGCCTATGCCCCAATCGAGGTTGGTGAAGCGCAGGTAGCCGCAGAACAACAACACCAATATTGGTAAACTGAGGAAACTTCGCGCTGACACTTGCCCAAGCAGGCCTTTATACATGAACTCACTGTTCTACCACTGGCGCCTACTCAAGACGTTGGGCAGTGTCGCTTAGGATTTTCGAACCGCAGGTCATAGCGCGGCATTGATTCCGAACAAATTACTCCGTCGCGCAACCCAGAGTCTTTATGCCACTATTCGACGCCGTTTAGCGCCCGAGGCGCGGGCTGAATCGTTCCCTGTAAATCGGCCTATCGTCGACGGATTTATCGATTCGGTGGAGGTCGATGCCAGCGGACTGATTCGGATTTTGGGCTGGTCAAGAGTTGCTTTTGATCCGGCACAAGCTCCTTCTGTTTCGGTGAATGGCGTGGCTGTCCCGTTTCTACGCCATTTCAGGCTTCGTCGCGCGGATGTAGGCGTCGGCTCGGACGCTCTGCTGCCGCACTCCGGGTTGGAGCTGAATTACTTGATTCCAGAATCAATCATCGGGCGGGAATGTTCAGCGCTCACAGTTCAGCTACCCACGGGAGAGTCGCTGATCTTTGAGCTGAACGTGAAATTTCTCAGTCCGGATTACCGGTCCTTGTTGTATTCCACCGAAGTCCTTCACCGCGATCACATCTACGGCTCGGGGCCGCCTAATGTCGCGGTCCATCCGCATATCGTGGAACTGGCGAAAGAGTTGGATGGACCAGTCCTCGATTTCGGTTGCGGCCGGGGAGCGCTCATGGCGGAACTGCGGAGGGCGAACATCGAAGCCTACGGTTTGGAGTTGGAATCGGAGATTATAAAGAAATCGATCCCTACCGAATTAAGGGAGATGATTACTCTCTACGACGGCAGTCTCCCGTCGCCCTTTCCGGACAGGCACTTTCGCTCGGTGGTCTGCTCGGAAGTTCTGGAGCACATCCCTAATTACCAGGCAGCTATCGAAGACATCGCCCGGCTTGCTTCCGAAAAGGTGCTACTTACTGTGCCTGATGCCAGCGCGATCCCGCTCGGATTTCGACATGGCAGCGTTCCGTGGCATCTGATGGAAGCCACCCACGTAAACTTCTTCAACCAAGAGAGCCTCGAGTACTTACTCAAGCCTTACTTTTCTAAGATTGAGTTTGGGCGAATTGGGCTCGCTCGCTTGAACGATAGCTCGTATTACGTGAGCCTAGCGGCTGTTTGCGCGAAGTAACGCTGCCGCTAAGGGAACTTCTGCCCTCCGAATAGGGCTGTCAAGCACCTTTATCGGCACCGATGGACTTCTTGCAATTCGTTGCATCAAGCCGCCATGTGTAGAGTAATGTGCCGCCGTCCCAGATGCATGTGCAACTCTCTCGCCTAGAAAGTAGCACTCAGCCGGTGCACGCGTACCTTCCTTCTCGGGCTTACATAACGCTTCGTTTTCGCAACTGTGGGAACCGATTGGTGCTTGAACGCTTTTCAAAGATTTATTCGTGACGCAATGCGACCATCGGATCGACCAGCGAAGCGCGTCGGGCTGGCAGCCACCCCGCCAGGAGACCCGAAAACAAAAGCACCATCGCTGCCATGCCAAACACTCTCGGGTCAGCAGGGCTGACCTCGAACAGCAACCCGCGCGCGAGACGTGCCATACCGAGCGCGGCGAACGTACCAAACACGCATCCGGTCACCAGCATGGCTATGCTTTCACTGAACACCATTTGCAAGATGCCGAGCCGGGTAGCGCCGAGTGCCATACGTACCCCGATCTCATTGACACGACGAGAGACCCGAAACGCTGTGACACCGAAGATTCCAATGCAACCGATAATGAGAGCAAGCAGTCCGAAAAAGCCGCCGAGCCCAGCCATGATTCTTTCCTTAACGATCGTTTGGTCGACCACCGTTGACCAAGCCGCGGCAGTGTTGACATGCAAAGCCGGTTCCACTTGGCGTACGAGCAGTTCGATTGTTCCGGACAGCCGCATTGGATTGCCTTTGATGACACGTGCCAGGAAATTGAAATCTGTAGGTTCTTCGCCGGTTCGCTGTGTCCAAGGAATATATATAGTTTTCAGGGCCGATTCCTTAAGATTGCTGTATTTTGCGTCCGCAACCAAGCCAACAATTGCATAGCTCACGCCGCGGTTTGTCACTCTCCGGCCAAGTGGCGAGGCCTTGCCGAAGAAATAATGAGCAAAACTCTCGTTGACGATTGCCACTTTCCGGGAATCGCTTGTGTCTCGTTTTTCGAAATCACGGCCGGCGAGAAGCGGTGTTTTAACGGTCACAAAGTACTTTGGGGCGATTGCATTGAATGCCGCCGTTTCGTCTTCGCCTGAGCGAAACGTGTAGCCCTCTACCTCGATATCACGTATCCACAAACTGCCACTGATCGGGAGAACGCTGACGGCGGTTGCAGAGACGACTCCAGGTACTTGATTCAGTCGGTCAATCAGAGCACGCGCCGCTGCACTACAGCGCTGCACTGGGCACCTGCCGTCGGTTCGGAGAGTGAACGTCAGAATGCCGTTCGTATGAACACCACGGTTCACACTGTAAAGTTTGACCAGAGTCGCCGCGAACAAAGCTGCACCCGTCACTAACACCATCGAAATCGAGAGCTGAGCGATCACAAGCGCCTTGCCGAGTCTCTGATGGCCGCCGCTCCTGGCGGAGCGCACTCCCAAGTTCAGACCGCTCCGAACCCCGTGTAAACCAGGTGCAACTCCTGCCAGAATGCAAGCGACCAGGGAAATCGCTGCCGTGAAGACAAGTACGCGCCAATCCGGCGCGCTGGAAATCGTAACGGCCTCGCCATTTGCCATCGTAGCCACCAGAATGCTACTGAACCAACGCGCTAACAGCAAGCCAGCACCTCCGCCGAGTGCGGCCAAGACGAAGCTTTCAGTTAAGAACTGACGAATCAGTCTACTCCGACTCGCGCCGATTGCGAGGCGGATCGAGATCTCGCGCTCGCGAGAGACAGCCCGCGCCAGCAATAGACCCGAAAGGTTCGCGCAGGCAAGCAACAGGACAAGAGAAACGATGCCCATAAGGACAAGAAGCGCCTGCGAATAGCGGTCGCGGAGCGGATCGAAGCCGTTTCGTCCGTCTAGAACGACTGCGCGCTCTTGCAATATCCTGGGGCGATCTCTTTCAGGAAGAGTTGCGGCTACGCGCTGCTTGAAAGCTTGCCAAAGCACCTGCAACTCAGCGTTTGCCTGCTGGCGCGTGACACCGGGAGCCAAACGGCCCATCATGTCCAGCATGTCGTTCGTCGGCTCGTTCCGGTCCTCCGCGCTCAGCATCGTTGTGAGCGGTAAGGTGATGTCGGGATCGTTCCCAACAACGCTACCGTGGTACTCCGCAGGAGCCACTCCGATGATCGTGAACACGTCTTCATGGCCCTCGACAATGAAAGTTTTGCCAATGACCTCCGGGTTTAACCCGAAACGACGTTGCCAATAACGGTAGCTGATAACAGCGCTCGTCGCCGCAGAAGTAATGTCATCGTTTGCCGGAGTGAACAGCCTCCCAACGAGTGGCCTAATCCCCAACACCGCATATTCGTTTGCAGAAACCAGTGCTGCGTTGACTACATCTTCCTCGCCGTTGATAACGATTACTGACTTTGACTCCATTTCCGCAGCCGCCCCGGAAGTCGATCTGAGATTGTCACGCAAGAACAAATAAAGGGGATATGAGACAGCCGATGGCTTTCCATCAGCTTCAACCCGTGTGATCTGAACCAGTTGCTGTGGGTCTCTTACAGGCAAAGAGCGCAACATGAGCGCGTTGATGAGGCTGAAGATAGCAGTGTTCGCACCGACGCCCAGTGCCAAGGAGAGCACCGAAACGGCGAGGAAACCCGGACTGCGGCGCAGTGTACGGCTAACGTAGCTCAGATCCTTTCCAAAATCTTCGAGCCAGTGACCGCGCGCGTCGCGGCAGGTTTCTTTTACCTGTTCGATACCACCGAACTCGTGCCGTACTTGCCGCCGCGCCTCTTCCTCGCTTTTCCCAGTTTCTTTTAGAGCTGCCACTCTTTCCGCGACATGAAATTGAAGTTCGCGGACCAGGTCTTGTTCCAATTTGTTCCGCCGCCACAGGCGTAACCACCTCGTCATTACGCACCCTCCTCGGCCAGGCCTAAAATCAGACCGACCGCTTCCGCCAATCGCCGCCAGCTCGCCGCTTGTTCCTCTAACTGCACTCGTCCTCTATTTGTCAAGCGGTAAAATTTCCCTCCCGCCCGGTCTCCGTCTCCTTCCAGTCGGACTTGACCAAACCCCGATTCTCTAATCGATGCAAGGCTGGATACAGAGAACCGCCTGCAACCTGCACCGTTTCGCGAGAGATTTGCTGGAGCCGCTGCGCGATGGCATAACCATGTGCCGGCTGAACGGCGACTACTTTCAGGATGAGGAGGTCCAACGTGCCTTGCGGCAGATCCGACTTCGGCGGGGAGTCGTCCATAGCTTGCACTTCTATCCATTTGTATCGCCTAATAGATAGAAGTGCAAGCTATTAGGTTTGGGCTTGCCGGATAGCCGAACATGAACGACCTTATGTTCGACTAAACGGCTAAAACCTAGCCCAGCCTACCGTCAATTTTTTTTGGAAGCAATCCTTCCCCGAGCACTCAAAAACGCCGGGAAATTCGTCGGCCCAAGCCCGGAACAACATCGCCACGAAACAAATTCTTGCGGAACCTATAAAGGCAACCGTGGAGTCGTCCGGGTCGCCTTTTTCGCACCCATCGAAAACCCAGTCACAGGCCAAAAAACCAATGTTTTCGGGCCTTCGGAGCTCCAAACCCTTGACAAGCCTCTCGTATCCTGAAAGCGAAAGTCCGATGACATCCGAAAAACAGCTGGCCGCCAACCGCGCCAACGCCAACCTCTCCACCGGCCCCACTTCGCCTGAAGGAAAAGCCAAAGTCTCTCATAACGCCCTCAAGACGGGGCTCACCGGCCGCACGATCCTCCTGCCCTCGGACGACGTCGCCGCGTACCAAGCCCACGTAGCGAGCTTTTTTGAGCAGTTTGCCCCCGAAACGGACGAAGAGAAGGATGAGCCCGCGGTTCTCAGCGAGGCGAAGACCCAAATTCGACGCCTCACGCAATCGCTCGCCGATACGCAATGGCGTCTCGACCGTATTCCCGCCCTCGAAACCGGCATCTACGCCATCGGCCGCCGGGAATTCGCCGGGCACTTCGCCGAAGAAACCGACGAGCCCGTTCGCCGTGCCATGATCGAAGCGCAAATCCTGCTCACTTACCGCCGCGACTTGAATAACCTCTCCACCCAGGAAAGTCCGCCTGCGCCGCCAGTACGAAAAAGACGAAGCGGAATTGAAACGTCTCCTCGCCGAACGGGAAGCCGCCGCCAAAGCACGGGAAAAAGCCGAAAGCGCACGCTGGAAGAGCGCCATCGACCACTACCAAACCGCCGAAGAGTTCGGTATTCCGTTCGACCCTGCCGAAATTGGCTTTGAATTTTCAACCGAAGAAATCGTCGGCCGCCTCGAAGCAACGAATCTGCGAAACGCTATCGCTTGCGGCCGCTACTACGAATACAAGGCGAAAGGCTGGCTCAAACGCGCTTCTTAATTTCAGGATCTACAGAAATTGTCCGGAATGGACAGGCGGCTTTTGGAGCGGGAGACGGGATTCGAGCCCGCGAACTACTCGCACGCAGTTTTTGCGCTTACAGCGCTGGAGCCCAGGCTAGACCATCTGCAGTTTTGCCGGCGTTGATCAGTTTCTCTACCGTCCAATCGCCGATGCGGATCGCGGCAACCTGATTCGTGTGATCGCACGAGACATAGGCGACCTTGTTATCGGGCCGGACCAGGATTTCTTGCGGAGCTTTGGGGACGTCAACGGTTTTCACGACCTTTAGCGTCTGAAGATCTACAACGGCGATCTGGTTCATCGAGGGAATGGTCGCAAATAGCCAATGTCCGTCGATGCTGGGAGTTGTGCCGAAGCCGATCCCGGGAAGAGGGATCCAGGTCTTTACCGTATTCGAGGCGGTATCGATGACAGCTATTTGAGGCTTGGTCTGATCGGCGGTGAACACCATCGAGTCATCGGGAGTGATGGAGATGCGCTGCGAGGTCTTGGAGATGGGAATGACCTTAATGAGCTTGCGAGCATCTATGTCGAGCACGGAGACAGTGCCTGGTCCGACGTTGGAGGTGTAACCGCGATGGCCATCGTGCGAGAGAGCAAGCATGTGCGACTCAGGCTGGCCGGTCGGGATAGCTCCGATGATTTTGTAACTTTTTGGGTCGATGACCGTAATGGTCTGGTTCAGTTCGGTGGTGACGTACAACAGACCGTCTTTGGGCCCGATTTTGGGACAGTGAGGACGAACACCCTTATCGAATTCGATGTTACTGACCACCTTGCGTGTGGCAAGGTCGATCACGGCGATCTTCTGGCCGTCGGTGCCGGGTTGCCCAACGCCTGAGTTGCCATAGATCGGAACGAAAGCAGTACGTCCGTCCTTCGTGGCTATGACCTCATGGCCGGTAACGCCGCCTTCGGGCACCTCTTCAATCTGCTCCCCTGCCTGAGCGTTGATGATGCCAAGCGTGTGGCTGCCTTTGTTTGCGGTCAAAAGAAAGCCCGATGCAGAGTTCTGATCGGAGGTTTGCGCTGGAGCACTCGATGGTGAGTACATAATCCCCGACAAGGTTAGCAATGAAAAGACCATCGCCGTGAACGTAGGTTTCATAGTGTCTTCGCGATCACGGTATCACATGGGCTGCGCGATAATTCGGAGCTTGGAGGGACGTTGAATCTGAAGAGGCTCTTTTCGATCTTGTTATTGGCCGTGGCGCTGACGAATGCCCAGCAGAGCGGAGACGTGCCACCCGACACGCAGAGTAAACGGGCCGATGACGGTAACAAGCACCCGGAGCCGGCCAAGCCTGCGGAAGAGAAGCTGTCGGTCACGCATCACAAGATGACACTGAACGGGAAGGCGCTCGCGTACACGGCAACTGCAGGCCGTTTGCCCATCAAAAACGACCAGGGGAAAACGGAAGCCGATATGTTCTTTGTCGCTTACACGGTCGAAGGGGGCGTCAAGCGACCGCTGACTTTTGCCTTCAATGGCGGCCCGGGCTCGGCCACGATATGGCTGCACATGGGCGCGTTTGGGCCGAAACGGGTCAAAATGCAACCGAACGGCTTCATGCCAGCGCCGCCGTTCGAGTTGGAAGATAACCAAAGCACATTACTCGACCGGAGTGACTTAGTGTTTGTGGATGCGATCGGAACCGGTTACAGTCGCGCGGCCACGCCCGAGTTGGGAAAGAAGTTCTGGAGTGTGAACGGCGATATTGAGGCATTTGGGGAGTTCATCCGGTTGTATTTACAAAGGAACTCGCGATGGGGGTCGCCGCTGTACTTGGCGGGAGAGAGTTACGGAACGACGCGCGCCGCGGGGCTTTCCGGATATCTGGTGGATCATGGCATCGCTTTGAACGGAATTGTTCTGATCTCTACAATCTTGCAGTTTCAGACGGTGAGTTTCGTGAGCGGAAACGACCTCCCTTACGTCATGTATCTACCGACGTATGCGATGAGCGCGGCTTATCACCACAAACTCGCGCCGGAGTTAGCCGGAAATCTAGACGCGTTGCGCGAGGAGGTCGAGAAGTGGGCCTCAACCGAGTACCTGACAGCTTTGCAGCAGGGCGATGCTCTTTCCGAGCAGGGCCGGGAGTCGGTAGCAACTCATCTGGCTCGCTATACGGGGTTGAGCAAGGAGTACGTAGAGCGTTGTAACTTGCGAGTAGATCTATGGCATTTCGACACGGACCTGCTGCGTGACAGAGGGCTGATGATCGGGCGGCTTGACGCGCGTTTCACTGGACCGGAAGAATCGCAGACCGAGCAGCATCCGGATTTCGATCCAAGCGAAGCCGCTATTCGTCCCCCGTATACATCCGTTTTCGGGGACTACGTGAAACAAGAGCTTGGTTACGAAAGCGAAATGCAGTATTACGTTTTGGGCGGAGGTGTGCGAGGGTGGGACTTCGAAACTACCGGCTGGTCCGGCTTTGCGAATACAAGCGCGGCTTTGCGCCGGGCGTTCGCCAAAAACCCTTACATGCGAGTGTTTATCGCGGAGGGAATGTACGATGCGGCGACTCCATATTTCGCAGTGGACTACACGTTCAATCATATGGACCTCACTGCTGCGGCGCACAAAAACATTACGCGTGACCATTTCAACGCAGGGCACATGGTGTACATCGACGATGCTTCGATGCAGAAGTTGAAACTCGATATCGACCACCTTTACGAAGAGACAGTGCGACATTGAGGTTGCCTCCCGCAAAAACACTGCTGCAACCTTTCTTCTGATGATCGAATCGAGTTGGTTATGAGCACAGTCACGGAACAGACAAGCTTGACCTTTGCGCTCGGCGGCGATTTAGTGGTGAACCGCTTGGGCTTTGGAGCCATGCGCATAACGGGACCTGGGATTTGGGGCGAGCCCAAAGATCCGGAGGAGGCACGCAGGGTATTGCGTCGCGCTGTGGAACTTGGTGTCGAGTTTATCGACACGGCAGATTCTTACGGACCTGAGGTAAGCGAGCGGCTGATTGGCGAAACACTCTCGCCCTATGCCAAAGAACCTCGTCATTGCAACAAAAGGTGGACTGACCAGGCAGGGACCGAACAAGTGGACGCCCGTAGGACGCGCCGAATATCTACGCCAGCAAGTTGAAATGAGCTTGCGGCGTCTGCGATTGGAACGGATCGATTTGTACCAGCTTCACCGGATCGATCCAAAGGTGCCGGTTGAGGAATCCGTCGGAGTTCTGGCCGATATGCAACGCGAGGGGAAGATCAGGCACATAGGCCTCTCTGAGGTGACATCGGCCGAAATCGAAGAGGCAGGTAAGACGGCGAGGATCGTCAGCGTGCAGAACAAATACAATATCGGAGACCGCGCTCACGAAGCGACCCTGGATTATTGCGAGAAAAACCAGCTTGCCTTTATACCGTGGTTTCCAGTCGCGGCCGGAAAACTGACTGAGCCGGGCGGAGCATTGGAGAGATTTGCTCAAAAGCATGGAGCAAGCGCAGCACAACTCTGCATAGCATGGTTGCTGCACCGATCCCCTGTCATGCTGCCTATTCCTGGTACTTCCACGGTGAAGCACCTTGAGGAAAATCTACAGGCAGCCCGCTTGAAGCTGGAAAATTCCGAGTGGAAGCAGGTCGAAGATGCAGTTAAATCGTAAGCTGTAGGGTATGTCGCGTCTTCGCCGCTGCGCGGTTCTTCATGGAACTGCTCTTCTGTCTCTGTGTTTCATTGCCCGGGCACAAAGCAGTAAGATCGACGAGGTGCTGAAGCAACTCGAAGCGGTGCGTTCGTTTTCGGATGTGAGCATCTCGCCCGATGGAAAATTCGTGGCCTGGGTCTCGAAAGCCGGCGAGGGCGCCTCGGTCTATCTGCTGGAGTGGAAGAAAGCTGGCGCCAAAGTAAAACGGATCGCTGCGGGCGAGTCGCTGGACAAGCCCGAAGCCTCGGGAATTGCGTGGTCGCCGGATAGTTCCCAGATTGCGTTCCTCTCGCATACTTCGTCTTCCTCGCAGGACCAGATATACCGAGTTTCAGTCGCTGGCAGCTCCGGGGCAAAGCAGATATCCAATTTGGGAGGTCACGTCTCGACTCTGCAGTGGGCGCCTGCTGGTAAAAGCCTGGCATTTTTGTACGCCGAACACGGCGGAGGTGGCGGGCCGCTCGAAGCGGTCCCTGCCCAACTTGGCGTGATTGGAAGCGATCTGCATAACAACCGCTTGACTCTGCTGCCAATGGCAGACCGCGGAGAACCGCAGCAAATTACACCGGTTGACCTGAACATCTATGAATACGCCTGGTCACCGGATGGAAGTGAGTTCGCTGCCATCGCAGCGCCCGGCCCCGCAGACAACAACTGGTGGACGGCGAAGCTATACACGGTGACTGCGCGTGGGGGGCCGATGAACATGATCTACGCTCCTCCTATAGAGCAGCAACTCGCGGCGCCCCACTGGTCACCCGACGGCAGCAGGATCGGATTTATCGGCGGTCTGATGAGCGACGAAGGGTTCAATGGCGGCGACATATTCTTGCTTCCCAAAGGCGGTGGCACGCCGAAGAATCTCACCGAAAACATGAGTGAAACGCCTACCGGATTTCAGTGGCGTAACGGCCAGACCCTCCTCTACACTGCGGTGATCGATGGCGGGGGCGCTATTGCGACACTAAACGTGGGCAACGGACAAAAGGAAGTGCTTTGGAAGGGTGGACAGTCGCTGCACCAGGACGGAAATTTTCCCGACCTAAGCATTGCGAGAGATGGGGTGACAAGTGCCGCGGTTCGAAGCAGCTGGGAGCAGGCACCCGAGGTAAGCGCAGGCCCTATCGGTGATTGGAAACCGCTTACGACGGACAACGCGGACCAACATCCGCACTGGGGCAAAGCGGAAAGCCTGATATGGGATGACGGAGGAAGCCGCGTCCAGGGCTGGCTTTTGTATCCGGAGAATTTCGACTCTACGAAGCGGTATCCGATGGTGGTCGAGATTCACGGAGGGCCTTCGAATATGAAATCCGCGGGATGGCCCTCCGCGCATTTCGATATGTCGGTCATGGCCTCGCTAGGCTACTTTGTCTTCTTCCCGAATCCTCGCGGGAGCTATGGCGAAGGAGAGACATTCACGCGAGCGAACGTGAAGGACTTTGGAGGAGGAGATTTGCGAGACGTTCTCGCAGGGGTGGATGCGGTGCTCAAGAAGGCGCCGGTAGACGTGAACAGGATTGGCGTGACGGGCTGGAGCTACGGCGGTTATATGACCATGTGGACTGTAACCCAGACGAACCGATTTCGAGCAGCAGTAGCTGGCGCCGGTATCGCAAACTGGCTCAGTTACTACGGTGAGAACTCGATTGACGAATGGATGATACCGTTCTTCGGGGCGTCAGTGTATGACGATCCAGGGGTCTATGCAAAGAGCTCGCCCATCACTTATATTAAGCAGGTGAAGACACCAACGCTGGTGGTGGTCGGAGAACGGGATGGCGAATGCCCCGCCCCACAGTCTTTCGAGTTTTGGCATGCGTTGAAGGCGCAGAAGGTCCCGACCGAACTCGTTGTCTACGCAGGAGAGGGACATGCTTTTCACGATCCCAAAGATCGCGTGGATGTTTTGCGCAGGACATTGGCCTGGTTCGACAAGTATCTTCAATAGCCGGTCGTGATAGCGCAAACCGCAATACGGAGAGTCGGCCCCGGCACTCTTGCCTCGGTTGTCCCGGTAATCTGTTGGGGGTTGCTGTGCGGCTACGCGGCTTTTGCGATCCTGTCCCTGTTTGGCTCCCCCGTTGGAACTTTCGATGATGCGATTCCGCTGGTCCACGGAGTTCTCGTCCAGCAGGGACGGACTCCGAATCTGGACTTTTACTCGTTCTACCCGCCCTTGAACGCGTATATCAATGCAGCAGCATTTACGTTGCTGGGCAGGACAGTCTTGGCGGCCCGCGTTGTGCCCGCGGTTCTACTCATCGCTTTACTGATGCTGGCGGTCCGGTTTTTGAGATTACAGTTGACTCGTACGCCCACACTTTTACCGATCACCGCGCTGCTTTTTACCGCAACCATTGGGTCTGCCGTAAACTTGCCGGTATTCTCCGGGTTCGCGCTTTCGCTCTCGGCTTTGTTGCTTTATCTCAGTGCGCGCACTTTGCAAAGAAATTACCTGCTGGCCGTATCGGCGTCGGGTGTCTTGGCAGCGATCGCCTTGTTGTATCGGATCAATTTTGGCGGGTATGCAGTAGCAGTTATTACTATTGACCTGCTCTTGCCTGAGGAGGTGCGGCCGGGTGGTATTTGGCGAGAGATTAAGCTCAAACCGATTGTTGCTTTCTTCGTTCCGCTTGCTGTAACCAGCGCAGCCCTTTGTTTAGGGATCTACGGGTGGAAGTTTGGTGTTGCCATTTCAGAGTTTGTGGTCACAGCTCAGAAGTTAATGGCTCTCCGCGGGTTTATTACGCTCCGGCTTTCCGCTGACGTTGCCTGCGCAGTGTTGCTGCCATGTGTCTGGGTCTTCTGGCAGAGTTTCAGGACTAGCGGTGTTGTTTCCCCCAAGGCGATCCTCGCTGCCGGGCTGGGGATGTGTGTTCTTGGGCTCGCGCTGGTGAAGGGAAGTACGGTTTCGGTGGTGCCGATGCTGATTCTTTTCGAATTCGCCGCCGTAATTTTTCTTCATCTTTTTGTGTATCGCCTTCGACGGGCTGAATTAAGTATTCTGCTCTTCTTCTGTTGCCTGCTGCATTATTTCCTGAGTCGAGCCGAGTGGATGCATTGGCGAATACTTCCAATTGCGGCTTCCCTGCTCGTGCCTTTCCTCTTTGGCGGCCCCCGTAGCCAGGAAGGAGGATCAGACAGTTCCACGGCGACCGCTTTCGTTCTTACCGCAGCGGCTATGTTTCCTGCTGTTCGCTACTGAGATTTTCAGGCCCTCAGTGTCGTGCGCAAAGAGTGGAGCACGCTTGATTTCGACGCTCATTCTGCACGGACCCATGTCTGACGCCGAGCAAGTACTCGACGCTCGTCAACCTAGGCCAGAGTGGTCGACGGTGTATCCCGATCGTGACGAAGTCAACGCGCTGCGGTATTTGCGGGGCAGAACCGGCAATTCGGATGCCATCTTTGTGGGTGTGAAAGATCATTCCCGGATCTACTGGAACGATTTACGAGCGTATTGGTTAGCGGGCCGCCCTATCGGGGTTCACACCTTCCAGCTCGAGGCGCGAGTAGCCACCGAGGCAAATGTCCAGGGAGAGATTGTCAATGACCTTCGGCGAAACAGAGTGAAGTGGATCTTTCTAAACAATGCGGCGCCACGAGGAGACGACACTTTCATGGAGCAGGCCTACCAGGGGTCCAAAATACTCGATGAATACATTGCGAGTCACTACCAGACCGTGGCGGAGTTCGGCGTGTTCTCGGTCTTGAAAAGCAAAGGCGATCTGGTTACCGATCGCCGCGTCAGCGGGAGACCCGGATAGGCCGGAGCGTTTCGAGAATTTGGCGGAGGAAGAGGGATTCGAACCCCCGGAACCCTTCCGGGCTCAACGGTTTTCAAGACCGCCGCCTTAAACCACTCGGCCATTCCTCCACACACTACTTTATCCGATAGAGACAAAGGGCGGCGCTTCACTTCACCGTCAACGGATGCGCCACAACTCTTGTCCGCGGTATGAGGGCGATTGAAAGCGCGCCTAGCATGGCGATCGCGAATACGGTAGCCATGGGCACATAGTAGCTCCCGAAATGTTGCCTGAGAAAGGACACGAACAAGGGGCACCAAGTCTGCCCGATGGTGTTCATTGGAAGAATGAGAGCCATGGCACTCGGCAGAGAGTTGATCCCGAACTGCTCGGCCGCCATTAAAGGAATTAGCATGTAATCGGCGCCCATCGAAAAACCGAAGACTACGGCGAAGACATAGACGGAGGCTCCGCGCCCTGGACTGACCGTTAATAGAAGCAGGATTGTTAAAGCGACAACGAAGTAGGTTGCGGTCATGACGTTTTTCTTCGAAAATTTATCGGCCAGGTAGCCAATGCTCAAACGTCCGACGATGCTTGACCAGAGGATCAGGACAGAGGCCGTGGTCCAGGTCGCGTTGAGCAGTTTTTGGTTCGTGAAACCGGCGTCACGAAAGACGAACTTCATATGCACATTGATGGACCCGATGGAGCCAATCGAGCAGATGCTGCCGATAAGCAGCAGCCAAAATGGCCGGCTCTGGAGTAGGGAATGTAAGCTTTGAGACGGAAGCTTGACGTCGGCCGGGGGCTCATCCGCGCCATCAGGATATTGGCCGAGTTCGGACGGCTTGTCGCGAAGGAGAAACCATGAGAGCGGCCAAGTCACAAACATCAGAAGACCGACCGAGATCAGAGCCGTTCGGAAGCCAAACCGGTCAGTCACGGAATGGACGAAGAAAGAACCGAGACCGCCGAACAGCCCGACACCGACGTAGACGATGCCCATGGCTCTTCCGCGCTTTTTCTGGAACCAATAAGAGACCAGAAGTTGGTGCGGAATCGGGCCCGAGAAGATGTATCCGACGGTGTAGATGAAATACAGAGCAAAGTAGGCGGCTAGGGCGCCTTTCATAAAGCCAAAGCCGACGAATGAGATGGCGGTTAGTCCGGTGCCGGCAATCAAGAGCTTGCGCGGGCTCAGTCGAGGGATTAAGACCGGTCCGGCCCAAATTGTCAGAATCGCGGCAATCGGGAAACCAAGCGTGATTTGTTCTAGGTTCCACCCGAACGTAGATTGAAAATAGTCATAGAAAAAAGGGAGATTGTAGTATGGAACGCCAACTGCAATGCCAAAAGTTATGAAAGCTGCTGCAACGATCCACCAACCGTAGAAAGGCCTCTCAAAGGAAGAATGTCTAGGAAGAGTCTCTGGCACGATGGGCTTATTTATAGTAAGGGAGAGAATGAAAGGACAGTGAGGTCCTAAGCGTTTGGGTACCGCCCAGGGACTTTCAACGTTACAGTCTAATGAAGCGGGCATCTAATTTTTGGATACGGCTCTGCGTACCGGATTTTGTGACGACCGGGCAGGCCATGGTAGGAAGCTTATATGAAAAATCCGAATTGCAGAAAGTTTCTTAAAAGAACACTTGCTTTTGCGGCTCCTGCAGTTATTGCATCGGGGCTGCTGTTGGCAGTTACAGAGAATACCCGTACCTTCAGCGCCGACCAACAGGTGAAGGTCCAGGGAGTGATCATGTCGCGAGACGGCCAGACGCTCAAGCTCAGATCGGATGACGATTCCATCGGCACGATAGACATCACCGACGCCACAAAGATCCAGTTGAAGCGGTCACTTGGCAGGAAGACGGCTATGGATGTCAATGCGCTAGCGCCAGGATTGCGGATTGAAGCGGACGGGAGAGGGAACGAGAAAGGCGAGTTAGTCGCCAGCAAGGTTATTTTCGATCCCAATTCGATGCGAGCCTCTCGGCAGATCGATACGCGGGTTTCGCCTCTCGAGGCCAGAGCGGGAGCATTGGAAGGGCGCGCTGGCACGCTCGAGGGTCGTGCGGGACAGTTGGAGACTCGCGCGGGCCAAATGGAAGATCAGCAAAAGCAGACGCAGCAACAGGTTGGCCAAGTTAAGGGCGAAGCCGATCAGGCGAATCAGGGCGTTACCGACGTCAACAAGCGGGTAACCAACCTTGACACCTATCAGACGACAGATACAGCCACCGTTTACTTCAAGACAAAAAGCGCCGTCTTAGATGACCAAGCTAAGAAGGATCTAGATGCGCTTGCTCAGAAAGCGCTCGCGCAGAAAGGTTACATGATAGAAGTAGCCGGTTTTGCCGATACCACGGGTAAAGCTGCGCTTAACCAGGTTTTGAGCGAGCGGCGGGCCACTGCGGTAACGCAGTACCTGGAGCAGCAGGGGAACATTCCTATTCACCGCATCATTACTCCGACCGGCATGGGCACTTCGCATGAGGCAGCGGCCAACGACAACCCGGAAGGACGCAAAATGAATCGTCGAGTTGAAGTGAAGGTTTTGGTCAATCAGGGGGTGGTTGGCCAAACGGCCAGTTCAACCACCAAAACTTCGGGGGGCGCCAATCCGCAGTAAGTTTTCAGCCAGCTTGTGAATAGGGCCGAGCGACTGATTCGTCGTTCGGCTTTTGTTGCTTATCGACGAGTTGTTGAGGTCTCTGCGTCTGAGCTCGTCTCCCGGAATAGGAGGGGCGTAAAGGCGATTAGGTTGCGCCGCCAGACCATCCAAGTGTGCATGCCGGGAGTTTCGATCGGAGTTAGGTGTATGTCTTTGGACTTGAGCCAAGTGATCAAAGCGCGATTTGGAGTAATCAGCCGATCTTCGGTGCCACATGCGATCCAAAGCAGGTGGAGTTTTGAATTGGCAGATGAAGAGATCTGCGGGAAAGCAACGGGAAAATCTTCGCCCAATCCACCAGCGCTGAACGCGCCCACATAAGAGAAGAGATCGAGTCGATTCAATCCGGTTAGCAGCGACTCCGCTCCGCCCATCGAGAGGCCGGCGATCGCTCGCGCATCCCTGTTTGCATTCACCTTGTATGAGCGCTCCACCATCGGAATGACTTCGTCGATCAGGGCGGCACGGAAGTTGGTGTAGTTCTTCTCCCTGAGAGCTGCGTTCTGGAACGGCGATAAAGAAGTGCGCGTCGGCTGTACGATCTCGGGAGCTCCGTAACCGAGCGGCATTACGACGATCATCGGCTTGATTTTTTGTTCCGCGATGAGCGTGTCAAGAATCAAGTTTGCTTTCCCGACAGCTGTCCAGCCGCTGGCGTCGTCACTGAAACCGTGCAGCAAATAGAGCACCGGATAGGTAGTGCTACCCGCGGCATCGTAACCCGGAGGCGTATAGACGTAGAAGTCGCGATTGTCTCCGACAACAGCCGACCTGTAGAAGTGATGATGAACGGCGCCATGGAGAATGTCGGTGTCTTCCCAAGGGAGAGGTGATGCGCCGGGCACGTGCACGACATTACTCAAGCTCAAGAGGTTCGGCTTGATCTGCGGATTAGAGGGGTCGAGGCGGTGCATGCCGTCGCTCTCAAAAGAGTAGCCGTAGAGATCGGGGGTGAGCGGATCCGTTGTGAATGTCCAAACGCCTCCCGCATCCTTTTGCATGCTGAACGGCGATTTTGCGCCTTCTAAACTCACCGCAACTTTCTGGGCGTTTGGATCGAAGTAGCGAAAGATCACGCGTCGATCCGCCTGGACGTCCGGCGATTGAAGTTTTGGAATCTGTGACGGTTGTTGTGCCAAACTGGCGCTAACAGCAATGAGGGGCAGTATGAATTTATTCACGATGGACCTTGCAACCTTTCCCCTTGTATATCAGATCTTCCGACCTACTTCGCAGACCGATTGCTTGCCTGGGGTTGGCTAAAGAACTGAAAGCATACCAATCAACGCAGCTGTGCCTCTAAAGCGTTAAATCTTGCTTTTAAGTCGTCGAATTCGGAACGAAGTTGCTGCAGCTCCGCCTCCAATTGAGCGACTCTGCCGTGCCCAGGGACGCTCGCCGGAGCATCGAAGGATGTTTCCAGAGGCGGCTCGCCGGCAAGAAGGTGCGTGTAGCGTGCTTCTTTTTGGCCTGGTTGCCGTCCAAGCTTCCTCGCGAGAGGGCCAGCGTCCCATTCGGCGAGTTTTTCCAGCACACCTTCGGTTTCGGAAAGATCACCGAAGGCGAACATGCGCTCGCTCCTGTCTTTTATTTCGCCAAGTGTTTGCGGGCCACGTAGCAAAAGCGTGCAAAGGACTGCAGACTCCCGGCGGCCGAGGTTTAAAGACTCGGAGATGCGTTGCGCGTATTTGCCGACGCGCCCGCTGCCCGTTATGAACAGAGCCAGCTTCTTCTCGCGGAGGCCTTCCAGCGCAGCTTCGACCGATTCGGCATCATAGTTTACGACGGGGTCGCGATTGGACTTCTGATTACAACCATTCACGAGTGCGTTGAGGCTCAGAGGGTAGTACTCCGGGGTAGTGGCCTCTTTCTCCATCAGAGTGCCGAGTACCCGGACCTCCACCTCGTCCAACAGAGGCATGGGCATCTAAAATGTGAGTGGATTCTGAAGAGTGAAGGTAAGCCGGGTTTCAGCCGGAACGTTCACTTTTTGGCCGGAGGTCAAGACCTGGCCGGCAGTGCCGACCGCGGCTCCCGAACCAGCACCGATGGCCGCTCCTTTGCCGCCACCGGCGATGGCGCCGATGATTGCACCGAGGGCGGCGGTTCCGCCAATGACTTCGCCGGAACGCTTGCCGCGCGATGAACTTGACTCGGCAACGCCGGTAGTGACGATGTCAAGAGGGCGGCCGTTCACAGTTACGCTTTTAAGATCGAGCGTGAGCACCGTGCGGCCTTGGATTTTTCCGGATTTCTGCGCGTCGACCAGTGTCGCGATGGCGTCAGCGCCACGAGGAATTACGGTCTGTCCATTCACGAAAACGGGCTGGTCCACGCTTGCCCGGAACGTTTGTCCTAAGGAATCCTTCTCTGAATTGACGGCATCGATGAGGCGAACGACAATTTGCGTGCCGGCCGGAACCTGTAGTCCGGCGGAAACGTTCGTTGGCGGCATACCAGCGTTGGGGGGAGGAGCACCGTAACCATCGGGGGGTTGATTTTGGGTGCCAGGAGCCCCCGTTGCAGGCGCACCCATCGGCGGAGGCATGGGCGGCGGCGGAGCGTAACCCTGATTCTGAGAAGTTGCATTGCCCTGGCCAGCGAAACGAATTGTGTCGATATCGCCGACATCGTAGCTGTTCACCTGAGTGCCCACAGCGAAGCGAACAACGTGATTGTCTCCGCTCACGAAGTTACCCTCGATATGGGAGCCGTTGCGCAGTAGCAGCGTGTCGGCACTAAGCAGAGAAGCACTTGTCAGGACTGCAAGTAAGGTGCGTTTTACCATAGCAAAGCTTGAATTAGGTTGTCCTCCTCCGTGACGTGCGTCGTAACGGCAGGGTTTCTCACGCAAGTGACTTAGACCCGGGCTTGAGGGGCGATCATCGGAGGATGCGAGCGCACGGCCTCACTTGCGAAACGAGAAGCCATATCCGGACGCATAAACTTCAGCATTTTCAAGGCAACCTTTTTGCCTTGGCGGAAAGCGTCGGCGTAGAGCTTGTCACGTTCTTCACGGGTGTAAGTAAACCCGATGCTGTAATAGTGGTCGAGCGACAGGCCGAGCACCTTCGTTCCAGCGTAAGCGACGGCGGCTTTTCCGATCAGGCCGCCCCCAAAAGGGATCTTGCCAACGAGCTGACGGGCAATCGCGCGCCAACCAAAGGCGCTGCCGATCACCATCGCGATCTCCGATTTCTGGTCCATATAACCGACTTCCCGGTCGCTAGCTGCCGCGATCAGAAAGGCCATGCGCACCTGATTCATGGTCAGAAACGCCGTATCCGAAGCAAACTCAGCTACTGCCCAAGGCAATTCGATCAGACTCGGAAGTACGTCCGGGAGCGCTGTCGCAACAGAGAATAGTGTGTTCTCCCGGCACGTTTTCGCAATGACACGTTCGACGAAAGGCCGCCGGAACGGGTGGAACGATTTCGCCAACACCACGCCGAAATCAGGATGTTGCGATAGAGCTTTGTATACAAACTGATTGGGGTGATCGCTGTGAAAAACGAGCGCATTCCTCGGCGCTACAGTTTGGCCTCCCGCAAGTGTTCCTTCGTCGTAAACGTTGAGATCGGCTGGTGAGGACGAACTCGATAATGGCGCTCTCGTTAGCAATTGGGCGGAATGGCGTCGCCGGCCTGGACTCAGGTCACGCAGGAAGAAATTCTCAAGACGGTTAAAAGCATCCCCGCTCGAGGCATGTAACGCAACGCGCAGAGGGCGCTCCCCCATCGCGCGCACTTCGTTCGGATTGAGCGTGGAGATTGCTTTCTTTATATTGATGAGTGCGTCAAGTTTCACATCGACTCCGGTGAGAAATAGGAACTTCGGCGCCATTGAGCCGAAAGAGAGTCTTCAAGCCAGACTCCCAATCCGAGTTTACGCCTATGCGTTCGACTTCGATCTCAGGGGAGAAGTAACGGAGAAGAATTTCATTGCCAGGGTGGAAACTTAACGCCGGAGCAACCAGGAGGAGCTTAGGTACTTGCTTTGAGAGCCCAATGCCGGGGAACAGATGGTCGAGTTCGTTGCGGCCCGCGTGCCAGCCGATACGAATCCAGTAATCAAGGGCCTGAATCGGAAGGTGAATATCTTCGGCTGTTTTCAGCTCGATCACCGAGAGCCGACCCGTTGTGGAAATGGCCAGCAAGTCAATCAACTCGCGCTCGCCGCCGGCGAAAGTGAGCACTTGACCATGAATGAAGGCAGGGAGAAGATGTGGATCGAGCGTCTGGATGTGAGATCGCACTGAGCTTTCAAACCAGCGTTCGGCAAAGGCAGGAAGTTCAGAGAACCCCGAACTGCACTCAAATGCGGCCAAGTGGTTCGCGAAGTCCTCGGCCCTCCACCATTCCGACAACGGAAAGGTTTGGGGACGATCAATCCCCACCGAGACTGTTCCCTTGCCAATTCTGGCGAACTCCAAGCCGCGGAAACGGACACTAATAGCGCCGTTTACCTCTGGACAGCAGCCCACGCCCTGCATGGTAGAAAGCCGGGAAAGGAGCAGCTGCAGCTCGGGCGAAAGCTCGACCGGAGCATACTGGGAAGCGAGGCGCGTTTCTAGATTGCCCAAGTCCAAGATGTCGACTTCACCTGCCATTCCATGCTCATTGAAACGAAAAATGCGCGGCGTCAAGCACTGGCCCTTGAGCCACCGAAGGCGTTGGGAGGTCAAATTGCCTGCATTGCCCGGCAGAAAAAGGCAAAGCGATACGGGCTGTCCTTCAGGGTTCCTTTTCCGGCAGTGATCCAGCCACAGAAGCGCAAAGGCCAGCATGGCCGGCTCATCTTCCGCCGTAGGACATGCGAGAGCAACAAGGAGTCGATTTCCTTTGGAAAGCTGGGCTCTCGGGAAGTTCGCTGAAAAAGAGCGCCTCAAATCGCTAGCCGATGAGAGCGCATCGAGCTGCCAGCCGGGAAACTGGCGGGACAACATCCGGCGGAATTGCTCAGCGAAGCTTTGGCGAGAGCCCCGAAGGGTGCGGACGGCAGTTTGGGGACGATGGAGGTCCAGGAAGCTGAGCGTTCCTACGGTGTTGCCAAAGCGCTGGACTGTGCAGTCAAGCACCCCACTTACGGCCCGGTTCACTGTGAGAATTCTGCGCGAAAGGCTGCGCTGCTCGTCCCAGGCATCGATGGTCAGTTTTCCGGAACGAACTTCCAGAGAGTAATGCTCTGGAAGAAGCCTAATGGGCTCGTCACCGAAATCCAAAACGGCAGGATCGCGACACGTGCTCAAAAAAGATTGAACGGCGGAATATAGCTCGCGCGGATCACCCTGCCTTGTGTGGTGAAGCGAACTTTTATCATAGAGTTTTGCCACCCGAACTATCCACTTTCGAAGACCGCCTACGAGCAGTGGAAGAGCGGATCCACAGGTCGGTGGAGCGCTGCGGTCGAAAGCGCTCCGATATTACATTAGTGGCGGTAACGAAGAAATTTTCTGCAGAGTACACACAGGTGGCATTCGATGCGGGATTGCGGGAGTTCGGCGAGAATTATGTTCAGGAATTCGCGGACAAGCGGCCGGAACTCAATCGGCTCGATGGCGCGCGTTTCCATTTGATCGGGCATTTGCAGTCCAATAAGGCGCGCTCGGCTTGTGAACTTTTCGACGTTATCGAGACGGCAGACTCGGCCAAGCTTCTACAAAGGCTGGACGCGTTCTCCGAGGAACAAAACAAGAAGCTCGAGGTTTTATTTGAAATAAAGTTGTCGAGAGAGGAAAGCAAGACCGGCGCCACACCGGACAAACTCGCCGAACTCATGGAGGCTGCCGAGAAGTGTCGCTCGATAAGCGTGACAGGCCTAATGACGGTCCCACCCTGGTCGGAGGACGCTGAGCTTTCGAGACCCTACTTCAAGCAGCTGGCAGATCTGGCAAAAGCAAACGGCCTTCAGCAGCTTTCGATGGGCATGTCCAACGATTTCGAGGTGGCTATTGAGGAAGGTGCGACCATCATCCGCGTAGGCACAGCACTGTTCGGGCCGCGTCCTAAACCGCAGAAACCTATTCTGTCCTCGTCGCTGTCATGAGCAGGATGCGAGCGCTATGTGCTTCAGCGACCGCGCTGATGATCGCAGGCTGGCTGAGTGCGCAGATTACCGGAGATAGACCCAGTCCTCAGGAAAAGTTGGAGCTGCTCGGAACTTTTCTGCCGATGCGGGATGGCGTGCATTTAGCGGCCGACGTGTATTTGCCTGCAGCGACCGGTAGGTGGCCGACGATTCTGGTACGGACGCCTTACAGCCGCAAAGGGCCTACCAGCAGGAGTTTCCGGCAGTTTGTGCCGCGCGGCTATGCTCTGGTCCTCGAAGACGTTCGCGGCAGGTACGCTTCGCAAGGCGTTTTCGGCGAGATACGACAAGAGGGTCCAGATGGGAACGACACCGTCAATTGGATCGCCGAGCAGCCTTGGTCGAACGGCAAAATCGCGATGGCGGGCAGTTCCTATCCCGGCATCGTGCAGTGGTGGGCGGCGCTCGAAGACAATCCACATCTGCGCGCCATTGCGCCCATGTGCTCAGGAGAGGACGAGTACACCGATCGCTTCTATTCGAAGGGCGGCGCGATGAAGCTGGGCCACAGACTGTCATGGCTTGCTGCAAACTTTACGCCTCCATCACAAGTCAGACCGCTATTCAGCAGTTACATTGACCACCTTCCCTTGCGCACGGCAGATGTGAGCGCGGCCGGAGTCCAGATTCCGTTATGGCGGAGGTCGCTCGATCATCCCTCATACGATGCGTACTGGAAACAGCGCAGCGTTCGGGAACAGATATCGCGGATCAATGTTCCAGTGCTCTCGATGGGGGGCTGGTTCGACAACTACGTCGAGAGCGATCTAGACATGTTCGCGCAGCTTTCCTCCTCGCATAAAGAAGTAGAGACCTGGATCGGTCCCTGGGGACACAACCCGGGTCTCGGATTTCCGACAAGAGACTTCGGAAGGGAGGCAATCCTGCCGATCCGGGCAACCCAGGCGAGCTGGTTTGACCGTTGGCTGCGCAAGCAAGACCCAGCCGCACCACAGTCGCCGAACCCTCAACTGCATATCTTTGTGATGGGGCCTGATATTTGGCGGGAAGAACGCGAATGGCCTCTCGCGAGGACACGTTATACGCCTCTTTATTTAGGTAGCGGAGGACATGCCAACACGAAAGAGGGCGACGGAGCATTGCGATGGCAGCCAGTGCGCAAAGCTCAGCCAGACACGTTTACATACGATCCGAAAGATCCGGTACCGACGACCGGCGGCGCAATTTGTTGCAACCCTAGACTTCTGCCTCCCGGGCCGCTTGAGCAAAGCTCGGTGGAGCAGCGGCCGGATGTGCTCGTTTACACATCTGCGCCTCTGAACGAAGATGTAGAAGTGACGGGACCCGTACGGGCAGTGCTCTATGCGGCGACTTCCGCCAACGACACCGACTTCACTGCGAAGCTAGTCGACGTGCAACCGGATGGGCGTGCGCTCGCCGTTTGCGATGGCATTCAGCGTCTGCGATACCGGCTCTCTCTCGAGAAACCGGTTTTCGTCAAACGGAACACGGCCTACCAGATCAGCGTCGATGCCGGCGTGACCAGCTATGTTTTTCTTAGCGGTCATCGTATGCGTCTGGAAATTTCGAGCAGTAACTTCCCGCGGTTCGATCGCAACTTGAATTCCTCTGCTCCGAATGCGGATATCGCGAAAATCGTGAAAGCCAAGCAGACGCTTTACCACGAAAAAAGTTACCCTTCGGCGATCATCTTGCCGATTATTCCCAGGCATTCATCTTGAGCGTTGCGGAATCGTCAGTAACGCAGGCTGATGACGAATTGCTCCTCAGAGCTGAGCAGCATCTGGCTGCGATGAAGGTCACAGAAGCTTTAGCGCTATTCAAAGAAGCGGAACGGGCGCAGTGCGATGCCGATCAGTGCGCCGGCGGACGCTGGATCTGTCATATGCTCGAAGGAGATTTCGAAAGCGCATGGCGCGAGAGCGACGCCATTGCAGCACGTGGCAACCCGGATCCGCATCGCTTCTGGGACGGTCAGCCATTGGACGGTAAGCGGGTACTGATCCGCTGTCTGCATGGGCTCGGCGACACCATTCAGTTCATCCGCTTTGCGCCGGAGTTAAAAAAGACAGCCCGCGCTGTATTCATTGAGGCGCAACCGACCTTGAAACGGCTGCTGGCATCGAGCGATCTGGCGGACCAAGTCATCACTTGGGGGGAAGCGGAACCAGCTTGGGATGCGCAAGTTGAGGTTGTCGAACTGCCCCGCATCTTCAGAACAGAGTTAGCGTCTGTGCCGAACAAGGTTCCTTATTTGGGGCAATCTCAGAGCTGCGCGCCTTCCGGTTCGCTCAGGGTGGGGATCGTTTGGAACTCGAGCCAGTACAATCCGGAGCGATCGATCCCGGCAGAAATTTTCGCTCGCCTCTTTGACGTTCCCCATGTAAGCTTTTTCAGTTTGCAGGCGGGCCCGGAGAAATACGATCTCAACCCGTGGAATGGCTTGGTTCCCAGCCTCTATAACGAAGAAAACGACTGTTTGGAGACGGCCGCGAAGCTCCACAGGCTCGATCTGGTGATTACGGTAGATACGATGATGGCGCACCTGGCCGGTGCGCTGGGACGGCGTGTTTGGACCGTTCTTCCCTATCGATGCGATTGGCGATGGATGCTAGAGCGTTCCGACAGCCCCTGGTACCCGACTATGCGCTTGATTCGACAGCAACGGCCGGGTGAGTGGCTTCCGGTAATTGAAACTTTGAAGGAAGACCTCCGGCATCACGCCGAGGCTCAGGCGAATCCGCTTAAGAGAAGATCTGGTTGACTCTCCTGACGCTCGGCTGGTGTTCTCCAATGAGAATTTCGCTCACAGAAACAGGGGCGACTTCAAGCCGGTGTATATGATCGATCGACATCCCTAACACCAAAAGCAAGACACTGCGGATCACATCACCGTGGGTGACCATTGCGATAGCTGAACCATCACCATACGTTTCTGCCGCTGCCGAGATGCTTCGCCAAGCCCTCGCTTGAACCTCCATTAAAGATTCGCCGTCTCTGGGCCAATGCAATGATCTCTGCCGGTTGAAGTTCCTCCAGTAATCGGTTTCGTATAAATCATCAAAGGATTGACCGGCCCATCCCCCAAAATCGAGTTCAGTAATTCCTTCGTCGATTAGCAGGGGCTTGTTGTGAGCTTCAGCTATCGGCTGAGCAGTTTCAAAAGCACGCTCCAAGGGGCTGGAGACAATTGCATCGAGGGTGTAGTGGTTCTTCAGCGCTTGCGCGAGATTTCGCGCCTGAAGCGCGCCTTCCTCGTTCAGGTGGATTCCCGGCATTCGACCGTATAGCACACGCCCGAGCAGATCGTTGCTGCCGTGCCGGATGAGTAGAATACGAATCATAAAACGCCCGGAAGGAACAGAGTTGGTGAACAGTCAGTCGACAAGCGAAATAGAAAGACGGATAAATGAACTAGGCCCATGGTTTCACAACATTGATCTCCGAGGTGTGCAAACAGCGCCAAATCATTTTCTTGGAGATTATCCTTCTTTCAAATGGGTTAATTTTCGGAATGCCATCCCTGAAGATCTGACAGGGATGAGCGTTCTGGATATCGGCTGCAATGGCGGCTTCTATTCGATTGAAATGAAGCGCCGCGGAGCGGAGTATGTGCTCGGTATAGATCACGACGAAGACTATCTCAAACAGGCGCGCTATGCTGCCCAAGTTCTCGATCTTGACATTTCTTTCAAGCGCATGTCTGTATACGAAGTGCCGAAACTCGGGCAAAAGTTTGAGCTGGTCCTTTTTATGGGCGTTTTCTACCATTTGCGACATCCACTGCTGGCGCTCGACATGCTTCGGCGATATGTGACGAAAGACCGGCTGATCTTCCAGTCCATGCTAAGAGGCAGCCGCTCGATCCCGATGATTGCGGAAGATTATGCCTTCTGGGAGATAACGCAATTCGACAAACCCGGCTTTCCAAAAATGCACTTCATTGAAAGCAACTATTCAGGCGATCCGACCAACTGGTGGGTTCCCAACGCGGCGTGCGCGGAAGCCATGCTCAGGAGCGCAGGATTCAAAGTGGAGAGTAGGCCCGAACCCGAAGTTTTCATATGCCGGTGCGATGAGATGGCGTTTCTTCATGAACTGCCCGAACTCGCCTGATCCGCAGTTTGTATAGACTCTCATGCTTGAAGCTGTCATGCTCTGGAACGAGCCCAACAACCTGTCGCATTGGGATTTCGAGATCGATAGCGACTGGTCGGCTTACGCAAAGATGGTTAAGGAAGCGGCGGTGGCCGTTCGCGCGGAGAATCCTAGACTGAAGCGGGTTCTTGGCGGGATTTCTCCCATCGATCCCGCTTTTATCACCCGCATGCACGACAAGGGTGCGCTCGAGCATGTAGACGTGGTAGCCGTACATGGCTTCCCTCTTGACTGGAATCACTGGAACATTCACGAGTGGCCGGAAAAGCTGAACGAGATCCAAGCAGTTACCTCGAAGCCGATCTGGGTTTCGGAAGTGGGCGCCTCATCTTTTGGCGCGGAAGAGGTTCAGGAGTTCGGCTTGCGCCGCACTGCAGAGTTATTGGTACCAAGAATTGACCATATCTACTGGTACAGCCTCTTTGATCTGCCTCGGGCCTGGCCGGCAACCACGCGTCATCGGGAGAGTGAAGGATCTTCTTATTACCGGCATTTCTATATGGGCCTTTTTCGCGAGGATGGTACTCCCAAGCTGGCTTTAGAACACTTCTCTGATTACACACCCGCGCTCGGTTTGTGCCAGTGGTTTCATTTCGAAGACCATCGGCTAGGCAGAGCCGTTCAGGTTTTGCGTGAATTGGGAGTAAAAAAGCTTCGGACCGGTCTGAGCTGGGCGGATTTCGAAAGACCGAATGCTGAGCAGTGGTTCGATCATCAGATGAAATCGCTCGAGGAATTCGATCTGACAATTACGTTCTGTTACACGCCGGAACGGTGTGGAGTTCGGCCCCACCACACGAGTCCACCCAGGGATGCACATGAATTTGCGGACTTTTGTGCCAGAATGACCCGGAGGTACTCGTTCTAGTAGAACTACTTGTAAACCGCTGGCTGGAACGTAAGTAGAAACCATCCGAGCTACAAAGCTTCTTACTCTTTTGCTGGTAGAAACACTCTTGTCACAAAACACTTCGGGGTAAGCTCTTTAGAAGCTATTGGTTACCAGTTGATGGCCGAAGATATACACGCAAAAGACAACAAAGGATCAAACGCCTAATGAAGGGAACCGTTCTCATTACGGGCGGGGCCGGTTTCATCGGTTCACATGTTGCATCGGAACTGCTGAAAGCCGGTTACCGCGTTCGCGTGTTGGATAGCCTTGTCACCCAAGTTCACGGAGATAACCCAAACCGGCCCGACTACTTGGACAGCGATGTCGAATTTGTTCTTGGCGACGTGCGGAACCCCGAGGCTTTGGACGAGGCTCTAACCGGTGTCGATGCCGTCTACCATTTTGTCGCGCTGGTTGGTGTTGGCCAAAGTATGTATCAGATGGCGGAGTACACCAGCGTTAATAATCTGGGTACGGCCGTGCTGCTTGAACGTCTGGTCAAGAAGCCGGTCAACAAATTGATCGTCGCTTCCAGCATGAGCATATACGGCGAGGGGCTTTACGTAGACGAGCAAAACCGGGCTTATGCAAATGCCGCCCGGACGCCTCAGCAATTAAGAGCGCATCAATGGGAGATGATGGCCGAAGATGGTTCTCCGCTTCGGCCTGTTCCGACTCCGGAAGCGAAGCAGCCGTCATTAGCTTCTGTTTATGCTCTCTCCAAGTACGATCAGGAACAGATGTGTCTGATGGTCGGCAGGGCCTATGGCGTGCCGACAGTGGCGCTTCGCTTCTTCAACGCGTACGGGCCGTTTCAAGCTCTTTCGAATCCATACACGGGAGTGCTTGCCATCTTCGCGGCTCGATTGCTCAATGGGCAACGGCCGATTATCTTTGAAGACGGAGAGCAGCTTAGGGATTTTGTCAGCGTTTACGATGTGGCGCAAGCCTGTAGACTTGCGCTGGAGATCCCTGAGGCTCAGGACATGGTTTTCAACGTCGGCAGCGGACAAAGCACCGGCGTCAAAGAAGTTGCCCAGCGTTTGGCCAAGGTGCTGGGCAAAAACGCCGAACCGGAAATCACGGCGAAGTGCCGGGTGGGAGACATTCGCCACTGTTTCCCTGATATCGGCTTGGCTCAGAGGGTGCTTGGCTACCGATCGAAGGTCACCTTGGAAGATGGAATGCGAGATTTGGCGGAGTGGCTCCAAAGGCAGACCGCTTCCGATCGGTTCAATGAAATGCGAAACGAACTGGCCTCGCGCGGGCTGGTCGTTTAGGGAGCTGCCTCGGTGAAGCACCCATACATTCTCATTACGGGCGGAGCGGGGTTCATAGGAACAAACGTCGCGAACAGCTATCTTAAACAGAACCAGCCCGTTCATATCTTCGACAATCTAAGCAGGCCGGGTGTCGAGCGTAACGTCGCGGAGCTACTCGATCGATTCCGTGGACGTGTTCTCTTTACCAAAGCGGATGTAAGGGACCAGCAAGCGCTAGCGAGAGCAGTTGGGACGGCAAGTGCGGTTTACCATCTCGCCGCGCAGGTTGCCGTTACGACGAGTATCGAAAATCCCATAGCCGATGCCGAGACGAACCTGATCGGCACTTTGAACCTGTTAGAGACCATTCGGAACTCGGATAGAAATTGCCCGTTACTCTTCACCTCGACAAACAAAGTGTACGGACATCTGGCACGGGTTTCGCTCAGAGAAGGCGAGACACGGTATGAGCCGACCGAGGCTTCCATCGCTCAGCACGGCGCAGGCGAAGATCAGCCGCTCCAGTTTCTTTCTCCCTACGGCTGCTCAAAAGGCAGCGCTGACCAGTATGTTCTCGACTATGCGGGATCATACGGCATCCCGGCTACCGTATTCAGGATGAGCTGCATTTACGGGCCGTATCAGCTAGGCTCAGAAGATCAGGGCTGGGTGGCACACTTTCTGCGACGGGCATTGAAGGAAGAAACGATTACCATCTACGGTGACGGGAAACAGGTGCGCGACCTGCTCTTTGTCGATGACCTGGTCGCCGCCATGCATCTTGCTTTGGACAAAATATCTGTCGCGACCGGGCAGGCTTTCAACATGGGAGGCGGCACGGAGAACAGCGCCAGCTTGCTTGAAGTTCTCGCGCAGATCAAAGTCTTATCGGGCGCGCCACCGCAAGTTGAATGGGGACCGGAACGTCTGGGAGATCAGCGATGGTACGTCGCTGACACGTCGAAAGCCCGTGAGTCTCTCGGTTGGAAGCCCGAAATATCTATCAAACAAGGATTGCGGCGGCTAATGGACTGGTATCTGAGCCATCCAAGCCTTATCGCGCAATCGGATATGCAGGTAGCTTAATGCGCTTTGCTCTCATCAATCCTCCGTGGAACTTCGAAGGAAGTATCTATTTCGGTTGTCGGGAACCGCATCTTCCGCTGGAATTCGGCTACTCGAAAGCACTCCTCGAGCGAGCTGGTCACGAATGTGTTCTCCTCGACGGGCAGCTCGACGAGCTTACTTCGGCTGACATCTTCGAGCAGGTCCGCCGTTTCGCTCCCGATTTCACGGTGATTACCACCGCGCCGAGTTATTTGTTCTGGCGCTGTGCTCCGCCCGAGATTCGCGTACCGCAGGAACTCTGTCAGCTGCTGAGGCCTGTAGGAGGACAGCTGGTCATTGTGGGTCCGCATGGGTCCACTACGCCACGCCCGGTGCTGAGAAAGACCGGCGCTGATTACGTGGTCTTGGGCGAATGTGAAGAAATCCTCCCGCATCTAGCAAATGAAGGCACCGAGGCAACTTCTATCGCTTTCAAGCAGGGCGATTCGATCGTCGTACGAGGGCCAAACTGTGCGGCCGATATGAAACAGCTGCCGGCCCTTCATTGGCCTGATGCAACGATTACGCGTCACCGACATCATCATCATCGTTTCGACGCTGAACCGCTCGGTCCCGGCGCAGAGATGGAGGCCTCCCGCGGATGTCCTTACCACTGCACGTTTTGCGCAAAAGACAATTTCCGGAATAATTACCGCAAGCGGCCCCTGAAGACGATCCTGGAAGAGCTCGATGCACTCATCAATCAAGGTATCGAGTACCTCTACTTTATTGACGAGATCTTTCTTCCCGATTCAGCGCTGCTTGCCGCTTTAGCGGACCGTAACGTCAAGATCGGTGTTCAGACTCGCATTGATTTGTGGAACGAGGATGCACTTCGGGCGCTGGCGCGTGCTGGCTGCGTCTCTATCGAAGCTGGCGTCGAGAGTATTACCGAGGCAGGCAGAGCGTTCCTCGACAAAAAGTGCAAAATGAGCACCGAAGAGCTCACGGACAGGCTAGTTTTCGCTAAGAAACTTGTCCCGTTTGTGCAAGCTAATCTGCTGGCAATGACAGAAGACGACGCAGACACTGTCGAGGCATGGCGGAAGCAGCTGGAAGCAAATGGTGTTTGGGCCAATAAGCCTGTGCCTCTCTTTCCCTATCCCGGCTCTCCTGAATACACCCGGGCTTGGGGCGCACCGGACGATGTGGCCTGGGAACGAGCACACGAAGCTTATTTAAACGGCTTCAATTCGTTCAGTGATATCCAGGAACAGCGTCCTCAACCGCTCGTCGAATTGGAAAGTTTGTACCAGGGCCGTTGAAGGTGAAGAGCGAAGAACACCCGGCACGCAGAATCCTGATGACGGCCGATGCTGTCGGCGGCGTATGGCAGTATTCGATCGATTTGATCGAGGCACTCAGCTCGCACGGGTTTGAAACCTTGCTCGCGACCATGGGACCACGGCCCTCTGCGTGTCAAAAAGGACAGCTTTCTCAGATAGGTAACGTCCAACTCGCCGAGAGCGACTTCAAGCTGGAGTGGATGGACAATCCGTGGCATGATGTCGACCGGTCGAGCGAGTGGCTACTTTCGCTTGAGCGCAAGTTCAACCCGGACGTGGTGCACTTGAACGGCTACTCGCTGGCAAGTGCTCCATTCCAAGCTCCCGTTATTTCTGTCGCTCACTCGTGCGTCTATTCCTGGTGGGCGGCTGTCCACAAATCGGAGCCGGGGCCTGGGTGGCTCGAGTACAAACATCGGGTCAGCCGTGGACTCAGTGCATCGGCAGCTGTCGTTGCCCCATCTCGGTTCATGGCGGAGGCGGCATCGCTCTATTACGGCTCGCGCCCGGAAAAGACGCGTGTCATTCACAACTTTTCCAATTCGCCAGAAGGCATTCGTACGAAAAAAGAGCCTTTCATCCTGGCTGCAGGCCGCATGTGGGACGAGGCTAAGAATCTCCGGTTATTGGACTCGATTGCCGGGAAGCTCCAATGGCCTCTGTATGTCGCAGGAGATGGCCAGGATCGAGCGAGCTCTTCCGATTCGATCCGTCACTTGGGGCGTCTTTCCCATCCTGACCTCCTCTGGGAGATGGGGCGGGCGGCTATCTTTGCTCATCCGGCTCTTTACGAACCGTTCGGTTTGGCGGTTCTGGAAGCGGCCAAGGCCGGATGCTGCCTCGTTCTCGCCGATACGCCCAGCCTTCGCGAGCTTTGGGATGGAGCCGCTGTCTTTGTGAATGCCCGTGACGAGGCGGCTTGGACGGAAGAACTGAACAAACTGATCGATAATGACCCGGCGCGACAGCGTTTAGCCGAACAAGCGTTGCGCCATGCAGAACGCTACCGGTCCGAGTCAAGCGTCTCCGCTTACCTCGAGCTTTATGGAAGCGTAAGAAGCAAGAGGCATGCAGGCAATGGAGTTGCCGCGTGAAGATCACAATCGCAATCTTCTGCCATTCTCTTGTTTCGGATTGGAACCACGGAAACGCACACTTCCTCCGTGGCATCGTCTCGGAGTTGCAAGCCAGGGGACATGATGTGCGAGTCTTCGAGCCCGAAGATGCCTGGAGCCGGCAAAATCTTCTCCATGATCACGGGCAGCAGGCTATCGATGAATTTCAGCAAGCCTTCCCAAAGCTCACCAGCACGACCTATGAGCTTCATAATCTAAGACTCGAAGAGAAGCTCGACGGCGTGGACGTGGCAATTGTCCACGAATGGAATCATCCTCTCCTCATCTCCGCGGTAGGCGCCTATCGGCGTAGCCGGCCGGATCTTCGGCTGTTCTTTCACGACACGCATCATCGGGCGCTTACCGCCACTGAGGAACTTGCCCGTTTCGATCTCGCCAACTACGATGCTGTGCTTGCCTACGGTGCGTCTCTGAAAGAGCTGTATCAGCGGCACGGATGGGGTTCACAGGTCTACGTGTGGCACGAAGCCGCCGACATCCGAACGTTCTATCCCAGACGCCGAACGGAGGTTTCGGGCGATGTGGTTTGGATCGGCAATTGGGGCGACGAAGAACGTAGTGAGGAACTCCGGGAGTACTTCATCAATCCGGTCAGAGCTTCGGGACTGAAAGCGGAGGTATTCGGCGTTCGTTATCCAGACTCAGCCTTGCGTGAGTTGAATGCGGCTTCCATCGTCTACCGGGGCTGGTTAGCGAATTTCAAAGCGCCGGAAACGTTCGCGCAATTCGGCGTCACCGTGCACGTGCCGCGTCGCCCTTATACAGAGCAGCTCGTCGGCATACCCACGATTCGCCCGTTCGAAGCGCTAGCTTGCGGGATTCCACTGATATCGGCACCATGGCAGGACACAGAGAATCTATTCCAAATCGGCGCCGATTTTATTATGGTCGGCAGTGGTCGCGAAATGCGCGAGCGCCTGCACGATGTTCTAAACGATTCGACACTGGCAAGCAGTTTAGCCCGGCACGGCCTGGAGACTATCAGGCGCCGCCACACCTGCGGACATCGCGTGGACGAATTATTCGCTATCTACGATGCGATCCGACCGGTTTCGTTCCGTCCCAATCGGATCCCAACGGCGGCTCACTCATGAGGATAGCCTTCTTCGGCTCTAGCCTGGTATCTGCTTACTGGAATGGGGCGGCAACTTACTATCGCGGTATCCTGCGCGCCTTAGCTCGGCTAGGCTACGAAATCACCTTTTTTGAACCGGACGCCTACGAGCGCCAAAAACACCGGGACATCGAAGATCCCGATTGGGCTCGCATTGTCGTTTACGATCCTCACGACACAGAAAGTCTCAAGCGGCATTTAAGCTGGTCGGCGGATTGCGACGTCGTCGTGAAAGCGAGCGGTGTCGGCGTTCTCGATGACTTTTTGGAAGCCCAAGTGGCGGCAATGCCGGAGTGGGTTTGCAAAGTTTTCTGGGATGTAGACGCACCAGCCACGCTGGAGCGATTAGGATCGTCTCCGCAGGATTCGTTTCATGGTGCCCTCCCTCTCTTCGATTTGGTGCTCACATACGGAGGCGGGAAGCGAGTTACCGAGCAGTACGTCGATCTTGGAGCACGAGCCTGCCATGCGATCTACAACGGTTTCGACCCCGATGTACATTATCCGGTTCCCGCCAGCCCCGGGTTCGCCTGTGACTTGTCGTTCCTTGGCAATCGCCTGCCTGACCGGGAAGCTCGCGTTGAGGAGTTCTTCTTACGGGCGGCTCAACTGGCCCCCGAACAGTCGTTTCTTTTCGGAGGCAACGGTTGGGCCGACAAACCGATTCCACAAAACGTACGCTACATCGGTCATGTCTACACCGCAGATCATAACGTCTTCAACTGTTCGGCCCGCATGGTCCTGAACGTCAGTCGCGACAGCATGGCCCGTTACGGCTTTTCACCCGCGACGCGGGTATTCGAAGCTGCGGGAGCCGGAGCCTGCCTTATCACCGATGCGTGGGAAGGGATCGAGTTTTTCCTCCAGCCGGGACGCGAGATACTCGTCGTGCACGACGGAGCAGAGGTCGCGAAAACTCTACGGGACGTATCACCCGAGCGCGCAGGTTCGATCGGACAGGCGGCACGCGCCAGAGTCTTAGCTGACCACACATATCGAAGTCGGGGTGCGCTCGTGGCCGAAATTTTGGATGAGACCAGGGCTCGCCGCTCGGGAAATCGCCTGGAGATGAAAGTTTGACAACAACTCGTCGCAGCTTTGTGTTCCTGGGTCTCTCGATCACCTCAACCTGGGGCAACGGTCACGCCACGACTTATCGTGGCTTGCTGAAAGAGCTGGCCAAACGCGGTCATTCGATCACGTTTCTCGAGCGCGATATGCCGTGGTACTCGGAAAATCGCGAGTTCGACGGCCTTCCTTACTGCCGGGTAGGGCTCTACAGCAGTCTGGAGGAACTGAAGGATCGTTTCGCAACAATCGTGCGGGAAGCCGATGCGGTCGTTGTGGGATCGTACGTCCCCGATGGTGTTGCGGTCGGCCGCTGGGTCAGATCCGTTAACGCCAGCACGGTCGCGTTCTATGACATCGACACGCCAGTCACTCTCGCGGCGCTTCAGGCGAACCGTTGCGAGTATCTGTCCCGCGATTTAGTTAGTAAGTATGACCTATATCTTTCGTTTACTGGCGGTCCGACACTTGATTTTATAGAGAACAGGTTGCAATCGCCTTGTGCGCGAGCTCTTTATTGCTCGGTGGATCCCACGTTGTATTTTCCTGATGAGCTTGAACCAAAGTGGGATCTCGGCTACCTAGGTACCTACGCGGCCGACCGCCAGCCAGCTTTGGACACCTTCCTGCTCGATGTCGCCTCGCAATCGCCACAACGGAGTTTTGCGGTAGCCGGCCCTCAGTATCCCGCAGAGATCGCTTGGCCGGAAAACGTGACTCGTATCGAGCACTTGCCTGCCGCACAACACCGGGAATTTTACAACTCTCAAACTTTCACACTGAACGTGACCCGTCGAGATATGGTTCGAGCCGGTTACTCTCCGAGTGTGCGGCTGTTTGAGGCTGCTGCCTGCGGAGTCCCGATCTTAACCGACCGGTGGCCCGGATTAGAGAAGTTTTTCGAGCCGTCCGTCGAAATACTTCCAGTTCGGACAACTGCGGATGTAGCGCTACTGCTGCAAATGCCTGTGTCCCAGCGCCTCGCGATCGCGGATAAAGCTCGCCGCCGCACGTTGCGATTCCACACGGCCGCTGTCCGCGCAGTGGAGTTCGAAGCATATGTCAATGCATCTTTAGCGCAAGTAAGTCGGTCTAATAAGTGGGGCAAAGCAGCCGACCGATCGTCCGCTGCAGCCCTGCTCTAAAGGATCGCAATCATGAAATTTCACAAGAATCAAATCGGGCTCGCTGCTAGCGGCATTCTGTTAGCCGCATCGTTGGTTGCCGGACAGCAAACATCTGCTCCGGGAGTACCGACCAGCGTAGTGGTCACAATCGAGCCAAAACACGCAAAGACCGCTCCTCCGATTGAAGCGCCGGACATCCTAGTTAAGCAGGGCAAAGATCAGCGCCCGGTTACTGGGTTAACCTCTTTGTCGAATGCGGACACGCAGCTTATGTTATTGATCGACGATTCCGCGCGCGGCACTTTTGACACCGAAATCGGCACTCTGAAGCAGTTCATCAACTCCTTGCCGAGTAACTTCGAAGTGGCTGTAGCTTACATGCGTAATGGCATGGCCGACACAACTCAGAATTTCACGCGCGATCACGCCGCCGCCGCAAACGGGATCCGCGTCGCTTTGGGTCCGGGCGGCGCGGACGTGAGCCCCTATGACTCGCTTACCGATGCGATTCGTAAGTGGCCGCAAAGCGAAGCGCAGCGCAAAGAGGTTCTTATGATCAGCAGCGGCATCGAAGCCCTGGGCGGTGGGTACTCGCCGGATAATCCGTACGTGAACGCAGGAATCAACAGCGCGATCAAAGCTGGCGTGGTCGTATACACGATCTACAGTCCCAGTGTCGGGCACTCGGGACATAGCATGTGGCGCACAACTTGGGGACAGAATTTTCTATCCCAGCTTTCGGACGCAACGGGAGGCGAGTCTTATTATCTCGGCTTCGGCTCACCCGTTTCGTTTCAGCCCTATCTGGAACAGTTTGTGGAAGCTCAGCAACATCAAATGCTGCTGACGTTTGTCGCCCGTCCCGAGAAAAAATCCGGTTTCCAACAGATCAAAGTAACAACAGAATCTAAAGACGCCAGCATTGCCGCACCCGACAAAGTCTTTGTGAAAGCAAGCCTGTAATAGGGAATACCCCGTCCGGCAGTCGAGCCGGCGGGGTTCCTTGCTTAGGCGCTGGCTCCGCGGCTCATGGGCCTTGCGGATGTTGCAAAGTCCGCAGGCTGCTCTCCTGCCGAGCCGATGTCTTCTGCTCCTGTGTCCCGCAACAATTGCTTTGCCTTGCCGACCCAGTCGCCATTGTCGCAGTGCACGGACAGCAAAATTCCACCGGCCTTGATACGTCCTTCATATCGTTTAGCCTCGTATTCAGGAATGCCGAGACCCACTAAAGCGCCGATCACGCCCCCGAGCACTCCACCTGAACCAATGCCCGAGAGCGCGGCAATAATCGGACCGGCCGCAATCAGTGGCCCCAGGCCTGGAATTGCTAGAACACCGATATGCGCTAAGAGACCGATCGTTCCGCCAATAATCCCGCCTGCCACAACGCCCGTCGCTGTGCCTTCAGGCGCCTTAGTATGTTTTTCGTGCGCGAAGTCCTTGGTCCCCACGTTATCTTGCAAAAGGACCGAGATGTCCTCGTTCCGGAATCCGGCGGCGAGCATGCGATCCACGGCGTTTTCTGCCATTTCTCGTCCTGCGTAGATACCAAAAACTGCTGTAGTCCGTCCTGCCATATTCCTCCTTGTGGAATTGCCGTTGTAAGTCAGACCGCCGAAGATTAAGCTTTGTTTCTATTTGACTACTTTACTCCAATTAGCAGCTGCTCTCGAAAGTGCGCCCCGAAGCCGTAACCTATGCGAGCTTTCCTCGAATATTTCAGTGAGTGCCATGCTAAACTTACGCGCGCGGGTTTACCTCAAAAAGAGTATGAAACGGGCAGAAATCTACTTTTTGGCCATATTGGGAATGCCGTGCTGCCTTTGTCAGTCGCAGGATACGCGCACCCCGGTTGTTTTGGAGCTATTCACCTCCGAAGGGTGCTCCAGTTGTCCCCCTGCCGACCAGTTGCTCACGGAGATCGATCGGGAACAGCCCGTCAAAGATGTCGAATTGATCATCATCAGCGAGCACGTCGATTACTGGAATCACGGGGGCTGGGTCGACCCTTATTCTTCCGCCCTTTTCAGCAAGCGCCAACAGCATTACGCAAATCTCCTGCATATCGATGATGCTTACACGCCGCAATTAGTGGTGGACGGGACGAGCCAGGTGGTCGGAAGTAACTGGTCGAAAGCGAGAGCTGCGATTAACGCCGCATCTCGATCGCGGAAAGTATCCATCTCGCTCACGCCCAGTAAGACCGGCTACAAATCGTCCTTTACCGCGAGAATCAATCACGATCCGCTAATAGATTCGGGAGACGTCTACCTTGTTCTTGCGGCAGACCGCACCAGTTCGCAAGTCAAGGGAGGCGAGAATTCGGCGCGCCACCTTTCTCACACTGCGGTTGCTGAATCTATCACCAAGATCGGTAAGATTTTGCCCCAATCTGCCTTTGAAAGAACATTCGAAGTTCCGGGTCGCTCAAAATGGGGAGGACCAGTCCGCGCCATTGTTTTCGTTCAGGATCCTAAAACCGGGCGGATCATCGGCGCCTCGCGAGCAAAACTCTGATGTGCGACTCGCGGGAAACGCATTGAGAGTTACGTAATGGCTGGGAGGCAGGGACTCGAACCCCGATACGCAGATCCAGAATCTGCAGTCTTACCATTAGACGACCTCCCAAGAGGTCCATACGGCAGTATAACAAGCGGTTCGAAGCGCTCCAGATGCTCTTCACTGCTCTTGAAAAATCTTTTGCCACCAGTGTTTTCGCCCTGCTGGTTTGATTATCGAGGCGCGCGGTTCGCGGTTCGAGAGTCGTACTTTCGGGGATCTCGTTAAACGCTTGGGCTTAGGAATCGGTCGAACGGATCTGGCGCTTTGAGTCGAACTTGGAATAGAGACATGCGGAACGGGAGATCGCAATGGAACTTGCGATATGACGTTTTCGATCTGTGAAGGAGCGTGCGGCTCATTCGAGACCGCGCGAGCTTCGACAATGAATCGTTTCGGCGCAGAGCCGACGTACCGGAAAGGATAGCAGGTAATCAGAGTCAGGAGCTTTTCTGGAGCGCGGTCCGAAGATGCAATCAACCCGCCCCCATCGGACTGAAGCACGCTGACGTCGGAGGGCTGGACAATCTTTGTGGCCAGGACCTCATATTGAAAGCTCCTGGAAGGCGATTCCACGGTGACCAAATCGTGAAGATGTACATCCTTTAAAGCTCGAAAGAGAGTATCTCGATGCGCCGCGAGAGCAAAGTTACCGGGCTGACCGGGCAAAGCAGTCGTAGGCACATGTCCTACTGCCACACTCAACGTCCGGTCGGAAACACCCTCGCGAACAATCGCCGACAAATTCAACCTCGCCAGAGACACACGGCCGATCACATCTCCTTCCGCTGGGCGGCTTTCCTCCGCTTTCTCATGCTGCACCGCCCGAGGAACTATGTTTTCGACCGCCTTTGGTCCGAAAAGAATACGGACTGGGGTTCTTTCTCGGAGGTAATCGGCAAACGTCGGGGTGGCGCGTCCGGCGATCTGCTGATCGAAGGCCCAGTTCTCGTAGGCTTGATAGACGTACTGATCGCAAATGCTGTACGCATAGACGCACAGACACAAAACGCCCAGGAGCATAAGGACCATCTTCAACCGCCGAAAGGGAGCTTGCGGCTGTTGCAACTCACGGTCGAGACGCGCGAAATTATGGCTGTGAAGCCCAGGTGTGTAGGTGTACGCGTTCTTAGCTGCCGCTGACTTCTCCGGCATACCTAATGGTCCGGTACTGCCCCTGAAGTTGCTGTTTTCGAGGCCCGGCCTATGCTGTATGACGTGCGCGTATGAACCGTTAGCTTGCGGCCATTTTGCGAAGCAGTAACTCTGACCTTCCGAACGTCCCGCTTATCGTTGACTTCGTCGGGAACAAAAGTAAGCACGTATCTATGACGGATATCCTGCGAGATCTTCTCTAGAGCAGCCGATATATCAGTAAGCTGCGTGGGTTCGAAGTATTCGCCGCCACTGACACTCGCGATCTTACGCAGGATGCGGGGGCTCAGATCGTTCTCTCCTCCATCGCTCAGCCCGATGGTATAGATCGGCGCTCTCGAACATCGGATTGCGTCCATCAGACCTTCGAACCCGATGCTGCTGACGTTGTCGCGACCGTCGCTAACCACCACCAGCGTGCGACGCTGCTCCGGACTGAACTCCAGGTGCTTCAATGAGTAAACTATAGCGTCATACAGCGCGGTCTGCCCGCCCGCTTCGCCCCGATACAGCGCCTTTCGAAGCAGCTGAAGGTCGTCGGTGAAACCTACTGAAAAGGGAAGCCCGCGGGTAACGGAATCGTTGAAGTTGACAACAAAGAACTGATCTTTGGGGTTGCTCGAACGAACAAACGCAAGGCCTGCAGCAAGTACTTCAGGCCGCTTGGCTCGCATACTGCCGCTATTGTCTACTACCAGCCCCAGCGTCACGGGGACATCCATCGAGGAAAAATCTTTGATTGCGCGAGGATGACCGTCTTCCCAAATGTGGAAATTTTCTCTGGTCAGGCCCGCGGCAAACGATCCGTCAGGTCTCGTGGCCCCAACGTCCAATGCAACGAGATCTACATTATCCGAGATCGTGAACTCGGATGCCGAACCGTCCGTTTGGCTGTTTTGGCACATTGCAAATGCCAAACTAATCGAACCTAGAACAGCCCACGCCTGGCACCCGGACCGGGCCAGGCGTGAGTACTCGTGACTACCTTTGTTATGACCTGCGCGTTGCAAGACTCAGCAGTCCGGCAAGACTCAACGAAGTCAGTCCGAGAAGTCCAATCAGGGGATTGTAGCCGGCAGTGTGGGGCAATCTGGCCGGCGCTCGCCGGACGGGAGCAATAGCTGGTTCTTGGACGGGCTCTGGCATGGGAGCAGGAGCCGGTTGAACTTCAGGTTGCGGCTCGGGCTGAGGCGCGGCGACCGGTGCCGGAGGGGCAGGGGCCGGTTCTGGTTCTGCTGCGGGCGGGGGCGGCGGAGGTGCTGGAGCAGGTTCAGGTTCCGGCTCACGATAGTTCGGAGGAACGGCTACAGGAACAGCGGACGCTAGCTGCGCAACCAGCTTTTTGGGATAAGCGAATTCCTGTCCGAAATTGTCGCCCGGGTAAAACCACGCGCGTACTGCTTTCGGAACGCCCGCAGGAGTCTCCCAAAAGGCGAACTGAGAGTTTCCGGTGGGCTGCAGCCGATAATTTGGCATGGCCAAAATCGTCTGCTGGAGGTGTTTCTGGTCCTTGTCGAAGATCTGGACAATATGGCGATTCGATTGTGAATCCATCAGTTTCCAGACATAAGTACCGGGGCTTAAAACCTTGTTGCCGGCGATTATCGGTTCATTCACCGTGACGTAGGTCATCTTGTTCCACGCATCGGCCCGAGCCCTGGGAACAAATGACGTTCCAACCAGACCAACTCCGGCTATTGCCAGGGCACTAATGTAAAACGAACGAAATCGAGCGCTCACTTGCGAGTCCTCCAACGGCTTTCATTTAGTCGCGTTTCTGGAGTGCTCCGCGACTTTTAGGTTGCCGCCCTTAAGACGGCGTCCCGCAGAGTGCATTGCACGTTCCATACCAGGACGCGCCGCATGTTCTTTCAATCACTTGAATACCCTCACGAGCACACATACAGGAATAAACTACGCGGGCGAATGGCCCATTACGGCCAGCAGCGGCTGTGAACAACCGTCCCGGGTGATAACTGCCAAGCAAACGAGTGCGAGATCGTATACAGTGTCGATATGCCAGCAAAGCCCGACGGATTGACCACACTTGCCGTAGATGTAGGGGGCACCGGCGTCAAAACCATGCTCCTTAATTCGCACGGGAGGCCTACGACCGAGCGTCAGAGGGTCGACACGCCCCGGCCTGCAACACCGGAGGCGATCCTTGAAGCTATTGACAACCTCATCAAGCCGTTGGGGCCCTTCGATCGCGCTTCTGTCGGTTTCCCGGGGGTGGTGAAGCGGGGAGCCACGCTGACTGCCCACAATCTGGATCCAACCTGGGTGGGATTCGATCTGGAAAGAACACTTTCAAGGAAGTGGCGCAGGCCCGTACGGGTGGCGAACGATGCCGCCATCCAAGGATACGGCGCCATTCACGGCAAAGGCGTTGAATTGGTGATCACGCTTGGTACAGGTTTTGGATCATCGCTCTTTACGAGCGGGCATCTTGTACCTGGCCTGGAGCTAGCGCACCATCCCTGGCACAAGAACAAGACCTACGAAGAGCATTTAGGAAAAAAGGCTTTCGATCGTCTGGGCCGCAAGCGCTGGAACAAAAAGGTCCAACGGGCGATTGAGCAACTCGAGTCCTTATTTAACTTCGATCACCTCTACATTGGCGGCGGAAACGCCACCAAAATCGATTTTGCCCTCCCTAACCATGTCACGCGAGTACCGAACGAGGACGGACTCATCGGAGGCGTTGCTCTTTGGCGTGATACCCCTACTTACCCGGTCCCTACTTCCCAACCCGAATCGGCGGCTGTAGATAAGGCCAATGCGAAACCGCTCGAAAATGGTAGTGAAAAATCAACAACGCCGCGATCCCGGCAATCACGACAAGCAGCCCGAGAAGGCCAAGCAGGATCTTAGTCCAGGGGAAACGTTTTCCTTCCCGCTTCAGAACCAGTAGGTAAGCGGCGAACAGTCCGACGAAGAACAGGAACACCATCGGCACGGCGAAGAGCATCATGTTGAATACATCCGGAGTAGGTGTAACAACGGCCGCAATTACCGTGATGGCCAAGATGGCGTAACGGCTGTGCCGGAACAGAAAACGGGGAGAGGCCAGCCGGAGCAACGTCAGGAAAAAGATGATAACGGGCATCTCAAAAACGAGTCCAACGCCTAACGTCACATTTACGAATAGATCGAAGTATTCATTGATCGAAACGAACGGGCGTGACATGGACGTCCCTCCCGATTCCGAGCAGAAACTCAAGACCGTAGCTGAAAAGCCACGAAATAGGCGAAACATCCGCCGGTAATGAATAAGCCCTGCCGTGCAGATAATGAACGGGTACCGCCCACCTCTTCTCGCGTCTGTATAGCCCCGGTGAAATGAACGCCCAGATCTGGTAAAAAATCCAGGGTGACCCGACGAACATCGAGACCAGGCATCGGCAGCTTCAAATAGATGACATTGAACTGCTCCATAGGCGTGATCTGCCGTTAGATTTGGGGGATTTATGCCCAGATGCCGTAAGGGCCGTCACGGCGGGCGCTGAAACAACGTTCCACAGATCTTTGCAAAACCCGATGCTCAACACGAACACAACGAGCAACCCGCCGATTGCGCGCAGAAGGCGCGAACGCAACTCTTCGAGGTGCCCCATGAAAGACATGCGCAGCATGCCCTTCTCTTCTTCGTCTCCTTCCTCTTCGTCGTCATCTGTGGGAGGGCGGAGCGGGAGGTACCGGAGGCGGAGCGTTCTTGGGCGGGATCTCGGCCACCGCCTCCGGACTCAAATATCCGGTAATCTCTTGCGAGTAGGCTTCTGGCGGCAAGACGACAGGCTCAGGCTCGGAGCTTCCGTATGGATCCGACGAACTCGCATAAGGGCCAGTGCTCGGCGGAAGCAGCGGATCTTCCGGAGCGTAGCTCTGATTTTCAGCGGCTGGGATCTTCGGCGGGTGCTCGGAATGTGCCACTCCGTCCTGCGGAGTTTCGCTCTCCTGCGATTCTTCGAGCATCGATTATGAGCGGCTAAACCGCGCGGTCGTCTTCCGCCGCGAGAGCTACCGGTTCACTTAAGGAGCCGGGACTCGAACGAGGTACAGTTCCAGGTACTCGCTCGGATTGGACTGCAGTTTCAGATTTGATGCTTCCATAATCCGGAGAGCTAAGTGCCGGCTCAGTGGGCGTTGAGGAGTCCTGACGGCCGTACTCATCGTATGGATACGGGTATGTTGCGGATGAATACTGAGTATCCTGGGCTTGAGCTGTGCTTGGTTTCTTGCTCTGCTCCTCAACTCGCGCCTCACGTTCCAGTTCCTGCATGTGCGATTCAAACGTAGTCTTAAGCTCGTTTTTCGCTCTGCGAAACTCAGTGAGACCTTTGCCGAGCATGCGGCCAAGTTCGGGCAGTTTTTTGGGACCAAATAGCAATAGCGCAAGGAGGCAAATAAAAATCATCTCCTGCCCACCAAGCGGTCCCATCGTATTCTCCTTCCGATTTCTTAACGCCTTTATCATAGCCCAGGAATGAGGATTCCCCGGGTCATAGGGCAGTGCGAACGCACACGAGATACAGTACATGCGTGCGAGTACTACGATTTCTGAACACAGTCTTCACCACCTGTGCTGTTTTAACTTCAGCCGTTTCGCTGAATGCGCAGGTCGACATCAAGCCCTCGGGAAACGATCACGTCTCGATCGCCATCAATGGGCAGCCGTTCTCCGAGTTTTTCATCGGGAATGCGTACTCGAAACCGTTTTTGGCGCCGCTCCGTTCGGTCACGGGAATCGTCGTCACCCGCAAGTTCCCGATGGAGCGTGTCGAAGGAGAGAGCCGCGACCATCCGCACCACAAGGGACTCTGGATAGGCTACGGAGATGTAAACGGGATCAACTTCTGGGAGACCGAGCCGGAGTCGAAGGCGAGCGGCAGTAATCCCAAAGATAAAGGAAACATCCGCCTGAAAGAATTGGGACAAGTTAAATCCGGCAGGAAGTCAGGCAAGATTAGCGCCACATTCGCCTGGATAGGCCCTGGAGGCAGCCCGGTTCTCGACGAAGAGCGCACACTCACGTTCTATGCGGATAAAACGATTCGCCGTTTAGATGTCGAGTCGACCTTCGTGGCCAAGACAGAAGTCGCGTTTGCAGATACAAAAGAAGGATTTTTTGCCATCCGCGTTGCGGACAGCATGAGCGGGAAAAATGGAGGCATCATCACGAATGCAGAGGGCGCCCAAACCGAAAAAGACGTCTGGGGCAAACGGGCGGATTGGGCTGACTACGTCGGCACGGTCGAGGGCCAAAAGGTCGGGATTTTGATTCTTGATTATCCAGCGAACCCGAACCATCCGCCTCGCTGGCACGCCCGCGACTATGGCTTGTTTGCCGCCAATCCGTTTGGGGTAAAAGATTTCGATCCGAAATCCGATCAGAAAGGCGGCTACCGAATGCATCCTGGGCAGTCGGCGCAGTTTCGATACCGCGTGATTATACATTCCGGAGATGAATCCAAGAAGAGATTGGCGGGCTGGTACTCGGATTACGTTGACCAAAGGCGATGAGGAGAGCGAGATCTACTTTTCGCATTGCGATTCTGCTGCTCCTTACGTTGACGGCAGCCTTCAGCGCTCCCAAAGCGCCGACCATACCGCCCGCGGCGGTTGCCTCTGCGCACTTCGATCCACAAACCGCAACCGATGCATGGCTCGCAACAGTGCCTGCCGCGAACCGGGCTAAATCGGATGCGTACTTCGAAGGCGGGTATTGGTTGATCCTTTGGGATTTCATCTATTTCTCGGCGGTGCTGATCCTGCTGCTCGAGACCGGCATCTCTTCCCGCATGCGCACTCTGGCAGAACGCGTACTCAAAAACGGTTGGCTTCAGCGATTTCTGTATTGGGTCCAGTTCAGCTTTGCGACCGCCATCCTGCTATTTCCACTAACCATTTACGAAGGCTTTTTTCGCGAGCATCAGTACGGTCTCTCAAACCAGAGTTTTGGAGGATGGTTGCGCGACGCTGCTGTTGGACTGGCGGTGAGCATCGTATTGGGCGGAGTTGCGGTCGCGACAATTCTTATTCTTGTGAAACAGTTTCCTCGGACTTGGCATATTTGGTCAGCTGTGACCGGGATAGCTTTCTCGATCATCGGCGTGATGATCGCTCCTGTGTTCCTGATGCCGCTGTTCAACAAGTACACGCCCTTGAAAGATAGTGAGATTAAGCAGCAAATCCTGAGCCTGGCACACGCAAACGGAATTCCCGTCCACGATGTTTACGAGGTAGACGAATCGCGGCAGAGCAAACGAGTGAGCGCGAATGTCAGCGGGCTGTTTGGAACCGATCGGATTTCACTCAACGACAACCTGCTGGCTCGCTGCTCGCCTGAGGCTGTGATGACCGTAATGGGTCACGAGATGGGTCATTACGTGATGCATCACAGCATGAACGGGGTGATGTTCACAGGGATCTTACTTCTGGTGATGTTCAGCATGTTGCGATGGGGCGCCGAGCATGCCTTGGCGATTCGGGGCTCGCGCTGGCAGGTCAAGGAGATCGGGGATCCCGCTTCCCTGCCTTTAGCCATCCTGCTAATTCTGACCATGAACCTGCTTCTCACACCGCTCACCAACACATTCACGCGCATGCAGGAATATGAGGCGGACATCTTCGGCCTGGATGCGGCACGGCAGCCGGACGGAGAGGCGGAAGTCGATCTGCTCCTGGGTGAATATCGAAAACTCGATCCGACGCCTGTCGAAGAGTTCGTCTTCTTCGATCATCCAAGCGGGCGGACTCGAATCTATGCCGCCATGCGTTGGAAAGCAGAAAACCTGTGCTTATTCGATGAGCATCTGCCTTGCCGTCAATCGCCAGGATCGGCTTCTAAATCTGCTCCCATTTCCTCGTCGCGCCCGACCGCAGAACCGCTTCGATAACTCGCATATTTGCGATTGCATCCTCGAGAGGAACAGGAACTTCGGTGTTTTCTTGTATCGCTCGAGAAAATGCATCGCCCTGAATTGTGTACTGGTCGAGGGTAGGAAATTCCTCCACCCGGGCGCTTCGTCCCGCCAATTGCGAACCGTCGTCAACAAAGATGCGGCTGGGCCGATCGGGCGGGATATTGTAAGGAATCTCTATATCGATGCGGCCTTTCGTGCCCAGAATCTGCATACGTTGAAACGGCACCAGCTGAGTCGCACAGGTAAAGATCGCTTGACCGGACTCGAAGTCGAGCAGAGCGGAACTGAGCCGATCCGTTCCCATCTCCGGATCGCGATCGATTACGCTGACGGCTCTGACCGGCTCACGCTCAAATAGAAAGCGCGACATGGTAATCGGATAACAGCCGATATCCATCACGGCGCCGCCACCGAACTCAGTCACGTTGCGAATGTTCTGCGGGTCGCGGTTGAAGTAACTGAATGCGCTCATGATGCTGCGCAGCTCGCCGATCTCGCCGCTCCGGACAATATCCCGTGCCCGAAGCCACTGCGGATGGGTGCGCACCATGAAAGCTTCGCCAATTTTGACGCCAGTCCGGTCCCTCACGGCTAGTAGTTGCTGCGCCTCCTTCGCGGTCAAAGAGATTGGCTTCTCACAGAGGACGTGCTTGCCGGCCTCCGCCGCCTTAATGGTCCAGGGCACGTGAAGATGGTTGGGTAACGGGTTGTAGATGGCGTCTACGTTAGGCGCCTCAACAAGTGCCTCGTACGATCCGTAAGCCTTCTCGAGTTGGAGTTTATCCGCGGCAGTCTCGGCACGCTCCAAATCCCGGGATGCGATAGCGACTACCTCGGCATGTTGGCACTCCTTCATCCCCGGAATCACCTTTTTTGTCGCAATGTTAGCTACGCCGAGCACGCCCCAACGAATCTTTGAATGTGAATGTTTTTCGGACGCGGACATGCTCCTGAGTCTCTCATGGAAGATGGAAACGTAAGCTTTATTTGTTACCCTGAACCCGTGAAGCTCTACGACATCGACCCGGGATCGGATTGCCCCGAACTGGTTCGAGCCATCATTGAAATTCCGAAGAATTCGAGCAATAAATACGAATACGACGGAAATCTAAATATGTTTCGATTGGACCGAGCGCTTTACTCGCCAATGCACTATCCGGGTGATTACGGATTTATACCTGGAACTCTCGCCGAAGATGGCGACCCGCTCGACATCATCGTTTTGGTGGACGAACCCAGTTTTACCGGCTGTCTAATGGAAGCCCGGCCAGTGGGGATTCTGGAGATGGTCGATTCGAAAGAGAACGATCAAAAAGTTCTGGCCGTGCCAAACCGCAATCCGCGTTTCGAAAGCATCCACACCATTGATCAGGTGTTTCCCCACACGCGCAGGGAGATCGAGTATTTCTTCTCGATATACAAAGAACTGCAAGGCGCGAAAACAGAGATCAGGGGATGGGGCAACCCCCGAGAGGCTCGCCGTGTGATTACGGAGAGCCGGCAGTGTTATTTAGACAAGCATGAGCGGGCCCTTCAGTCCGTTCGCATTGAGCTCAAACCGGAAACGAGTCACTAAGCGGACTAGACGAGATTATCGTCGGAGCCGCCGTCGAAACCGCCCGTATCGAAATTACTGTCGTCGAACTGGCTTGAGTCATCCGGTGTGTTAACGTCCCCGGGGTCTAAGAAGCTGCTGCTTTGATTGTCCCCGCCAAAGTTGTCGCCGCTACCGCCAGGGGAATCGTAGTAGTTGTTAACTACTTCCTCGGTTGGCGCCGCGCCGCCGCCCCCAAGAAACCCGCTCCCACCGCCGCCGAACATGCTCCCACACTTCCACCACCGCCGAACAGGCCGCCGCCGTGGGAAAACATAGATCCGATTGCCTCCGCAGCCAAGCTTCCAGCTGCAACTCCCGCCGCTGTTTGAGCCGCACCGCGCAAGAAGCTCGATCCGCCTCCGCCCGCCGGGGCCGCATACTGCGGGGGAGGCGGAGCCGAGTACTGAGATTGTCCGCTATAGCTCGGAGCGGGAGAACCCTGACCAAGCCAACTCGATCCGCCGCCCACTTGTCCTTGCGGAGAGCGTTGCTGGAGGTCTTGCAATTGCTGTTGCGCGCGCTGGAGGGCGAGATTCTGGATAAGAACCGTTTGGGTCATGAGATATAGCGCGTCGGGCCGTTTTCCGATTTTGGTTCGAATGAGATCCTCGGCATCGGGATCTCGCGGCGGCGCCGGCATTTGCGCAACTTTATCGGCGAGGTCATTCAGCATTTTTCGTTCGTCTGGCGTCATGTAGCGTCCTTTGGCTTACCACTCGATTAGACGCAAATGGCGGCCGGTTGGTTCAGTCGGCAGTTCGTTCGGAGTTGCATGAGCCTCACGGACCGTGACAGTGTAGAGGTGGTGGTCAACGAAGGAGCCGCCAGAAAGTTATCTTTTAATGTTGCTCGATGTAAGTTCGACCCTGTCTGTCGATCAAGAAATTAATCCCTGGGAATCAGCAGCTCACCGCTTCGACGAAGCCGCCGAGTTGCTGAAACTGGATGATGGCATGCGAAAGGTGTTGCGCTCGCCTGCTATGGAATTGTCCGTAAATATACCGGTGGTTCTGGACGACGGTCGGATCGAGGTCTTTACGGGATACAGAGTTCAACACTCGATTGCGCGCGGTCCGGCAAAAGGCGGAATTCGTTTCGCGCCCGACGTCTCGCTCGATGAGGTGCGCGCCCTTGCCGCATGGATGACCTGGAAATGCGCGGTTGTAAACATTCCTTTCGGCGGCGGCAAAGGCGGCGTCATCTGCGAACCCCAACTGCTCAGCGAAGGTGAGCTGGAACGCATCACGCGGCGCTACACCGCGGAGATCTGCGAATTTATCGGACCCGAACGGGACGTGCCCGCCCCCGACGTAAACACGAACGATCAGACCATGGCTTGGATTATGGACACCTACTCCATGCACAAACGCCATACCGTGACCGCTGTCGTCACCGGCAAGCCGCTCGAATTGGGAGGTTCGCTGGGCAGACCGGAAGCGACGGGCAGAGGCTGCATGATCGTCACCTTGGAGGCGCTCAAGCGTTTTGGCTTGTCTCCCGAGGGCACGCGGGTAATCATTCAAGGATTTGGAAACGTCGGCGGCATGGCAGCGCGCCTGATGAGCCGGGCTGGCTTTAAGGTCATCTGCATTGTGGAATACGACGGCGCAGTCTACAATCCGCATGGCCTGGATATCGAGGCGCTGATGGAGCACCGCCAGGAAACGGGTTCTATTACCGGGTTTGCCGAAGGCGAAGATCTGGACAAAGACGAAGCAATTCTGATGGATTGCGACGTATTGATCCCGGCTGCCCGCGAAAACGTGATTACCTCCTCGAATGCGGACCGGATCAAAGCCAAGATCCTGTGCGAAGGAGCAAACGGACCCACTACCTTCGTGGCAGACTCGATCCTCTCCGAGAAGAAGGTTTTTGTCATCCCGGATATTCTTGCCAACGCCGGCGGAGTCACTGTCTCTTACTTCGAATGGGTACAGGACCGACAAGGTTATTTCTGGAATGAGAAGCTCGTTAACGAGCGTCTGGAAGAGATCATGGTCGCCAGCTTCGGCCACGTGATCGCTTACGCCGAGAAACACAAGGTAAACAACCGGACGGCCGCTTACATGCTTGCCCTCGACCGCGTTGCGGTGGCGATCAGGAAACGCGGGTTATACGCCTAGGCATGGGCAGCGAGGCTCTGACGCCTGTTATGCGGCAATACCAAGCCGCGAAACAGCAGGTCCCCGGGGCGCTCCTGCTTTTCCGGCTTGGCGACTTCTATGAGCTCTTCTATGAGGACGCCGTTGTAGCCGCTCGTGAGCTGGAAATTACCTTAACGGCTCGCAACAAGGACAAGGGCGACCCGGTTCCGATGTGCGGCGTACCCTATCACGCAGCTGACAGCTACATCGCTCGCCTCATCCAGCATGGGCACCGGGTCGCTCTCTGCGAGCAGATGGAGGAGGCAGGCCCCGGCAAGAAGCTGGTACGGCGCGAAGTTACCCGAATCATTACGCCAGGCACAGCCACAGACTCGAATCTACTGCGCTCGCACGAGAACAACTTTCTGGCTGCGGCCTTCGTCAAAAACGACCGTTGCGGGCTGGCTTACGCGGATCTTTCAACCGGTGAATTTCGCACAACCGAGATTTTGCCAAACGAACTCCTGCCGACGCTCGACAGCCTCAATATTCGGGAAGTGCTTTACCCGCAAGGATTTCCACTAACATGTAACTGTCTGGAGACACCGCTCGAACCCTGGATCTTCGGTGGCGATTACGCCGGCCGGCAAGTGCTTGAGACGTTCCGGCTTTTGTCCCTAGATGGATGTGGTTTAGGAGACAAACCGCTAGCGGCGGCGGCTGCCGGGGCCGTCGTGCATTACCTTCGGGAGACTCAGAAATCCGCACTGGGCCACCTCAATCCTCCGGCCTTCTATCAACGCAACGACCACATGGTGCTGGATGGGACGACGGTCCGTAATCTGGAGTTGGTCGAGCCGCTTTTCGCAGGCGAGAGCCGTGAGACCACGCTTATTCACGTGCTGGATAAGACCAAGACGGGCATGGGTGGCCGTCTACTGCGCCGTAGGCTGTTGGAACCCTCCTGCAAGCAGGAGGAGATTGAAGCTCGCCTGGAGGCCGTAGCCGAGCTGGCGGGCAAAGTGATTGTTCGCGACGAGCTCAGAAAAATCCTAGGCTCGGTGCAGGATCTCGAAAGGCTGCTGGCAAAGACCACGCTGGGAACAGCAACCCCGCGCGACTTGCTTGCGCTTGGCCGGTCGCTCGCTCAAGTGCCTAAACTGGCGGCACTGACGCCTCAGTTTGATGCAGGAGTGCTCCGCCGGGAGATCGATGTAGTTGCTGAAGCTCGAGAGAAGATCCTTGGAGCAATTGCGGATGAGCCGCCCGTGCTTTTGGCTGATGGCGGGACGATCCGGCCCGGCTTCCACCCCGAGCTGGACGAGCTGCGCGACCTCAGCAGAAACAGCCGTCAGTACATTGCGGCTATAGAAATGAGGGAACGAAGCCAAACCGGCATACAGTCCCTCAAGATCCGGTTTAATAGCGTCTTTGGATACTACATCGAAATCTCAAAAACGAACCTCCAGTTCGTTCCGCAATTTTACGAACGCAAGCAAACGCTGGCGAACGCGGAACGTTTTACCACGCCGGAGCTGAAAGAACTGGAATCGAAAGTTCTGGATGCAGAGGATAAAATTCTCGCGCTTGAGCGAGAGATTTTTCATGAATTGCGGGCCTTCGCTGCCGCACACGCGAGCAGGATAAAAGCCGCCGCTGCGATTGTCGCAGAACTGGACGTTATGGCCGCGTTAGCTCACGTGGCTGTTGAGAACAGATACAAACGTCCGAAATTCTCTGACTCGGGCGAGATCCGTATTGACGCCGGACGCCATCCCGTGATTGAGAAGCTGGCCGAGCGCGATGCGATTCGGTTTGTGCCTAACGATTTATACCTGCATTCGTCAGGGGAATACATCGCGGTCATCACGGGACCGAACATGGGAGGTAAGTCCACTTATCTCCGGCAGGCGGCTTTGGTCGTGATCATGGCCCAACTCGGTTCATTCGTTCCAGCGGAAGCTGCACTGTTGCCCGTTGTCGATCGAGTGTATACGCGAATAGGGGCAGCAGATAATTTAGCCCGCGGCCGATCAACATTCATGGTCGAAATGACAGAGGCCGCCGCTATTTTAAATACCGCCTCCGCTAAAAGCTTTCTAGTACTAGACGAAATCGGGCGCGGTACATCGACATATGATGGCCTGGCGCTCGCATGGGCGATGGTTGAGTATATTCACGGGCATATTAAGGCGAAGACACTTTTTGCTACTCACTATCACGAGCTTACGGAGCTAGCGGATCAACTTTCTTCAGTAAGAAATTTACATGTCTCCGTGAAGGAGTCAAATGACGGGATCTTGTTCATAAGAAAGGTGGAACCGGGTGCGGCGGACCGCAGTTACGGTATCGAAGTAGCTCGACTAGCAGGTTTACCACTACAAGTAATCGAGCGGGCGAGGTCCGTTTTATTGCATCATGAAGTAAGGGAACACTCTGTTAGCGAAGAGCTAGCCCCGAGTGACGCTTCCGCGCCCCTACAGATTAGACTTTTTGAGCCCATGAATCAGGGGCTCGCCGATCGGATCCGGAGATTGGATATCAACCAACTGCGGCCGGTGGAAGCTTTGCAGATTCTGCACGAATTGCAGCAAGAGTTGCTAGAGACATGAGAATAGCAGGAATCATGAGCGGGACTTCGCTCGACGGAATCGATGTAGCAATCATCGAAATGACTGGCTCGGGCTTCAAGGCGAAAATAAACGTCTTGACGAGTCATTCGGTCCCTTATCCAAAGAAAATCCGCGAAGCTTTACTAGCGGTGTCGAACGCGAGCACACTGACCGGAGACATTTCACGGCTTAACTTTTTGTTAGGCGAATTGTACGCCGAGGCACTGGAAGAGACAGCAGAGCGGGCCGAGATTCCTCTCGGCACTATCAAGCTAATCGGATGCCACGGACAGACAATTTTCCACGAAGGACAAGCTGCGCAGTATCTGGGCAAGAAGGTTGCGAGCACGTTTCAGATTGGCGAATCGAGTGTAATTAGCGAGCGCACCGGAATCGATGTAATTTCGAATTTTCGTGAGCGCGACATGGCAGCCGGCGGCAAAGGTGCGCCGCTGGTTCCTTATTTGGATTACATGCTGATGCGGCATCGGGGTCGTGGACGCGTGGCAGTGAATATTGGCGGCATCGCCAACTTGACCGCTATTCCTCCCAACACCAGCACAGATCGCGTAATTGCGTTCGATACAGGTCCGGGCAACATGGTTATCGACCAGCTGGTTACGCGCATTACCAGCGGCGGTCTTACGTACGATCGAGACGGCGTGATGGCGGCCGGTGGAACTGCCGACCCGAAGTTACTGGCGAAGCTTTTGCGGGATAAATATTTCCGAGCAAAGCCGCCCAAGACAGCGGGGCGGGAACAGTACGGTTCGGAGTTTGTTTCGAAGTTATTGGATACCGAACTCAGTAGCGAAGATCTGATCGCGACTGCCACTTCTCTGACTGCCGAGAGTATTGCGCTTGGCGTGCGCAACTTCGTATTGCCTGAAATGCGGGTAGACGAAGTGTTCGTCTCGGGCGGTGGAACACACAACCCGACGCTGATGCGATTGTTACGAAAAGCGCTCGGTGAAATCCCGGTGAAGGACACAACCGAAGTCGGTCTGGACGTGGACGCGAAGGAAGCCATTGCGTTTGCGGTGATGGCGTATGAAACGGCCCATGCACGACCCTCGAATGTTCCGATGGCAACGGGGGCAAAGCGTCACGTGATTTTGGGAAAGGTCACTCAGAATGGAGCGCCAGGCAACGGCAGCTCCAACGGCAATACCCACAACGGCGTGACTGCTGCACACGCTAACGGGTTAGGCGCAGCTCACAAGACCAAGGCTGCGCGTTCCCCGAAGGTAAACCTTCCAGGTGTCCCGCAGAAAGCTAAGGCAGCAGCCCGGTAGATTCGAGTTGTTCGACTAAGAAAAGGACGTCCGCTTGGACGTCCTTTTCTTTTCGTCATTGGCCGCCTTCTGGAACTACTCCCAGCCTGCGCTCACTTTCGGCATTGAGCAAATGCAGTATGATGCGAAGCGGCATTCCGGCCAAAGCCGGTTTATCGGCTATATCGGCGCGAACATCGAGCAGAGCGCGTTCCATGAGATAGGTCTGAAGAAGCGTTTGCTGGTCGGCTCGTGATTTTGGAAGGTAGGGCGCTTGACCCGCTGTACGCCAGTATCCGCGAATGAAGGCCGCAGTCACGTGCGAATACCAGAAGCGAGTCAGGGTTCGAACTTCCGCTCGCAGCGCGTCGTTTACGCCGGCCGGAGCAATTCGCCGAAGAATGCCCTGCGCGGCATAACCGAAAGAAACAAGCATGCTGGTCACGTCTCGCAAGGGGCAGCGCTTAATCCGGCGTTCGCTTATGTGGGCCTGCGGATCTCCCTCGAAGTCGAAGATCACGACATCATCGCCCGTCACGAGCAAGTGACCAAGGTGTAGACGCCCATGAAAACGCGTGCGCTCGGAGCTGATGCGCTGCTCGAAGACGGCCTGAAGCTGAGAGATGATTGCACTTTCTTGCTCGAGAACATTCGAAGCAAGGACGCGAACATCCTCCGTCATATCGGCTATGCGTTGCCGAAGGAACTCCATCCGTCTAGTCGTCAGACCGATGTAGCCGTGGTAAAGGCTTTGACGGTAAAAGTCATTGAAGGGCTCGGGCGCGAAGGCAGGATCGCTAGTCTGCCTGGAAAGGATACGGTGCAGTTCTGCGACCCGGCTGCCCATCCTTTCCGCAAAGGACAGATAATTACCGATCAGTTCTTTCGCGATCTGCGGCGGTTCCGCCAGAGCGAAATCGAGATTATAAATATTTACCGGTGCAGAGGCCCAGAGTTCGGCAACCGGGACCTCCGACTGCATATTGCGGTGGAAAAACTCGTCGAGTTGCTTCCCGGTTTCCCGCCAGGCATCTCCCTGATTCGGTACATATCCGTGTAGAAGGCCGATGATGGTCTTCTCACCCTCTGGCGCTTCATATTGAAGATAGCCAGCAAAAGGCGCTGCGTTAGCAAAATTCTCTTTTTCGGTGAGCAATTCACCCATTTCGACACCGGGATGGACACCGGATTCGATTTTGCGGATCAGTTTCAACACAAATCGATCACCGAACCTAATTGAGGTGTCCACTTCTGAGGTAGGAAGAAGGGAGGGTTCTAGATTCGGGTGCGTCGTTCCCCATACTTTGCGGAACTGGCGATTGCGTTGGGCAACTACCTGTCCCGCTTCGCCGACAAACTTTCTGCGTCGGGCAAAGGCGTCGATCAGCGCTGTGCAGAACTCGTTGCTGTTGAGCGCGTTGTAAAGCGCCGCCCGCCCGCCGTTTGGCGTTCTGATATCGGCGATAACGAAATCCGGATTTTCATTGATCAACCGCTCGGATTCTTTCGCATCGGCAAGACCGAGAGGCACTAAAAATACGTCCGGGTCGCCGGATGAGTACTCCACGCGAACAAATGTCAGACGGAAATTCGCGCCTATCGGAATGGATTCGGTGATCTGAATGGAACGGAAACGACGATCGGCGGATTGAAGCCAGGGACGAGAGTGAAGAAGGCGTGGAAGAACGGCAGCTATGCTACCCCAAATGGCCGGGTCCCAGATGTCCTTCACCGAAGCCATATTCAGGGTGGGAATAGCCTGACGGCGCGCTGTCGCTGCAGGAGTGGCTATGACTGCCGCCTCACGCCGCTCAAGTGAGAACCAGAAGAACGAATTTGGGCCTAACGTAAGAGGGTAGTAATCGTTGCCGATCGGCGGAAAATCCGTTCGACCGAACATTTCGACGGGAGTGTGACTTTCGAATTTGCGTAAGTCCAATTGAACAGCCTGCGCAAAACGCGAAAGATTGGCAGCTACCAGAATGGTTTCATTCTCATAGCGCCGAATATAGGCAAGGACGCGTTGATTGCTGGGAAACAGGAACTCGAGCGTGCCGCGGCCGAAAGCGCGATACTGCTTTCGAAGAGCGATCAGACGCTTGGTCCAACTCAGGAGGGAATTCGGATTCTCCTGCTGAGACTCAACGTTAATTGCTTCGTAGTGATACGCGGGATCGATGTTAACCGGCAGATAAAGCCGCTGAGGGTTGGCGCTAGAGAAGCCTGCGTTGCGATCAGGGCTCCATTGCATCGGAGTACGAACGCCGTTGCGATCGCCGAGATAGACGTTATCTCCCATCCCGATCTCATCGCCGTAATAGATGACGGGAGTACCGGGTAGCGAGAATAAGAGCGCATTCAATACTTCGATTCGAGCGCGGTCATTTCCAAGTAACGGGGCCAAGCGACGTCTAATGCCGAGGTTGATTCGCGCGCGCTGATCCGATGCGTAAGAGCGGTACATGTAGTCGCGCTCTTCGTCGGTAACCATCTCGAGAGTCAACTCGTCATGGTTGCGCAAGAACATGGCCCATTGGCAGGTTTCCGGGATATCCGGAGTGCGCTTCAGGATCTCGACAATCGGTTGACGATCTTCCAACTGCAATGCCATGAAGAGGCGCGGCATTAGAGGAAAGTGAAAGTTCATGTGACACTCGTCGCCTTTCCCGAAGTAGGCGACCGCGTCTTCCGGCCACATGTTAGCTTCCGAAAGCAGCATCCGATTAGGATGAGTGGCGTCGAGGTGCTGGCGCAATTCGCGCAAAAAGCCGTGCGTCTCCTGCAGGTTTTCACAGCTTGTACCTTCGCGCTCGTAAAGGTACGGAATGGCATCCAGGCGGAAGCCATCGACGCCCATGCCAGCCCAATAGTCGAGCATGTGCATTACCGCCCGGCGGACAGTGGGGTTGTCGAAGTTAAGGTCAGGCTGATGGGAGAAGAAGCGGTGCCAGAAATAAGATTTGGCTACGGGATCCCAACTCCAATTGGAAGGTTCGAAATCCTTGAAGATAATACGGGTACCGGAATACTTCTCCGGCGTATCGCTCCAGACGTAGAAATCGCGCCAGCTTGACCCGGGCTCGGCAGTGCGGGAGCGTTGAAACCACTCGTGCTGATCGGAGGTGTGATTGATGACCAGCTCGGTGATTACCCGGAGATCGCGACGATGAGCTTCCCGCATGAAGTACTGGAAATCGCGAAGCGTTCCGTATGCCGGATGCACACTGCGAAAATCCGAGATGTCATAGCCGTCGTCCTTCCAAGGGGATGGGAAAAAAGGAAGAAGCCAGATAGCAGTTACACCGAGATCTTTCAGATATTCGAGTTTCTCGGCTAAACCGCGGAAGTCGCCCATGCCATCGGCGTTGCTGTCGTAAAACGCGCGGACATGGGCTTCGTAGATGATGGCGTCCTTGTACCAAAGTGGATCGCTGTTGGGTGTGCCGTTGGGTTGCGACTGCATGCTGGTTCGCGCGTTTTCATGGTACAAGACCGTTGTACAAAGCCGCGTGCAGTGGGCCTATATATGATGAGATGGCAGTATGATCGACAGCAAATCGGCAGGCGAACTGGCACCGAAAAACTACAAGATCGACTCAGATGCGCTGCTTACTCCGGCGCTGGCGATCTACCCCGACGCGGTCCGTCACAACATCGAAAGCATGGTACGGCTGCTCGATGGCAACCCGGACCGTTGGCGGCCTCACCTCAAGACAGTCAAACTTGCGTCGATGATCCGTTTGCTTGTCGATTCGAAAGTTACGTCGGCGAAGTGTGCCACCACTCTCGAGTTACTGGTCGCTTGTCGATCCGGCATGCGAGATGTGCTGGTAGCGTACCCGCATGGCGGTCGAAACCTAAGGCGCATTGCCGAGATAGCTGCTGAATTTCCAGAAGTCCACGTTTCTGCGATTGTCGAATCAGAGCAACAGGTTCGCTGGTGGGCGGGCACGCGAGTTGAGCTGTTCATCGATATCAACACGGGGATGGATCGCACCGGCATCCAGCGTGACTCCGTTGAGGAGATAGCGGCGTTAGCTTCCGCCATCGAAGCTGCGGACCTAGTCTTCCGCGGAATTCATTTCTATGACGGTCACGCGACCGAAGCAGATCTCGCCCAGCGGACAATCAACGCTCACGCCAGATACGACGAACTACTTGCAGTGGTATCAAAGATCGAGCGGGAAAAGATTCATGTGCCGGAGGTAATCACAACCGGAACTCCAGCGCTACCGTGCGCACTTTCTTACTCTGCGCTTTGGAACGCTTCCTTTACTTGTCAGGTATCGCCTGGAACCATTATTTACGGCGATGCCAGCAGTCTCCAGCAGCTTCCGCACGAATATGGATTCCGTTCGGCAGTTCTGGTTATTAGCCGGGTGGTGAGCCATCCGAAGACGAACGTGATTACCTGCGACGCTGGCCACAAGAGCCTGTCTGTGGACAGCGGTGTGCCGAATTGCGTAGTGCTGGAAAACTCTGGCTTACGACCGTTGAAACCAAGCGAGGAGCATCTTCCGATGGAAGTGAATGATCGGGCAAACGTTCCGAAGATCGGTTCGGTTCTGTACTTGATGCCGCGCCATGTGTGTCCGACGGTAAACAACTTCAACGAGGCCGTGATTGTAGAACAAGGTGTCATAACCGGCATGGAGTCAGTGACCGCAAGGGGTCGCGAAGCTCCGCTAGTAGCCAGTCGATCGGATGACGACCGGTCCTTCCGATCAGTTACGCCAGCAGCCCTTGCGCTCTGAGTACCGAGTCCAATTCTCTGTTCGATGGAGTGGATAACACCTGACTACCGACCTTTAGAGTAGGCTTTTTCTCTTTGCCCTCATTCTGCTCCGCAACCCATTTCGCAGCTTCGGGATCGCGATCGATATCGATGTAGTCGTAATCGACACCGACTGCCTTTAAGTGAGCGATGGTGTTCCTGGTCATCCCGCACCAATCAGCTCCATAAACCACGATGTTAGCCATATTGTCCTCCTTGTTTGGAGCAACTGGGCAAGTAAGAGTTTCAGACTTAAGAACAGTAGAAATACGTAAAGCATCGACAGTCAAGAAAGAAGAACGAATAATTAGAAATCGGGCGCCGTAACTTCACGCAGATACCCAAATTTGAGGAACACAAAAGCAGGGCGGTTGCATCTGATCGCATGACGGCAACCACTGAGAGTTTTGAGCAATCGCCCTTTGCCGAGTCATTGGAAAAACCTCGACAGAGCGGTTGCGTGCTCTTTAGGAGAAGAAAGGATCGACGAGACGACTATGAGCAGATTAGAAGAGAGATATCCGGAACAGGACACCTTCGGTTTAGCGCCCGCCCTCGATGATGAGTTGGATGACACTAACGCGCTCGCTGACGATGAGGCAGCGGATGACCTTGATGATGATAGTGTGGACGACCTTGACGATGAAGACGAGGACGATCTCGATGACGAGGACGAAGAAGACCTCGACGATGAGGATGACGAGCTAGACGACGAAGACGTAGACGATGAGAACGTTGACGAGGACGAAGCCTGACATTTGCGGGCTGCCTAGCTCCTAACCTTTCAAGACTTGTCCCATGCCAGCTCCTCTGATAGCCGCCGCGCCATGATGATGGCTATCAGAGGATCAGTCGATCGGAGCCAGCTCCGAAGGTGATCTCAGTTCGCGCTTTTTCCCTGGCTGCGTGACGCGCTGAATTCTTGGTGCGCTCAGAAAGATTTATTCGGTGGATGGGGGGAACCGGATTTCGGTTCTGCAGTCTTGAAAGCCGGTGCTCGGCGAGAGTGCGTCTGGTAAATGAGCTAACTGGCCGATCGAATTGGCCAGTTAACCTGTCCGCCGCGATGTAGGGCCAGGTTGCCGATATGGCCGGCACGAGCAGCGGCGACTCCGGCCTCGACGGGCGCGTTAGGATCCTTACGACTTTTCACGCACTCGAAGAAATTGCGCATATGCGAGATAGTGCCATCTTCGAAACTGCGCTCAGTTAAGACTGGGTTCCCTTTCTCGACGCCTTCGCGGTCGATTTCGAATCCGCTTCGAGTTAGTTTAATGGTGGCTTCCGTTCCACGAAATTCGAGGCCGCCATCGTCGATGGAAGAGACCATGGTGCCTTCGTAGCCGACGCCAAAGCCCGGATAGCGGAAGCCGGCTTGGACGGTGTCTGGACACTGCCACTGCTCGAAGTAGTATTTATCTCCGAGCATTTGAGCCACACTCGGTGCGTCGCTCTTCATAGCCCAATGCACGACATCGATCCAGTGTGCGAAGAGATCGGTCATGGCGCCGCCTCCGAAGTCCCAGAACCAACGCCATCGGCGGTACTTTTCCTCGCTGAACGGCTGGTCCGGGGCGGACCCGAGCCATCTCTTCCAATCTAGCTGTTGGGCGTCGATCGGTAAGGACGGCCAGTCCCGCTGATAGTTCTGATACCAGTAGGTTCGGACCTGGGTCACACGTCCTATATTGCCGCTTTGGATCAGCTCGACGGCGCTTTGGAAGTGACGCCAGCTTCTTTGCTGCATACCGCACTGCAGAATCTGTTTCGATGACCGGACGGCGCGGGTCAGGGGATCGCCCTCTTCAAGTTTGTGAGTGACTGGCTTTTCGAGGTAGACGTCCTTACCCGCGGCGAGGGCGTCGGAGGCCATTTTCACATGCCAGTGGTCAGGGGCCGCGATGATGATGGTGTCCAGATCCTTTTGATCAAGCACCTCACGGTAATCGACGTGGGTGGTGGTGCCGGCTCCGTTTTCCCGCGCTTTGATCTCATCCAGGTGCGGCGAGTAGACGTCGCAGGCGGCGACGAGCTGGTAGGGCGCCGATTTATCGGCAGCGTGCAGCAACGACCGCATCCGCCCGCCCGCTCCGATGATGCCGACTCGCAGGGTCTCGTTCGCCCCGAGGACCCGCGTTGAAGCCAGGGCGGTCATGCCCGTAGCCATAAGGAAACTGCGGCGGTTGGTTTTGATTTGCATCGCTCCAGTTGTTATATCAAGGCGGTCTGGCGAGAAACCAGCGCACGGTCGACATTTCAGGTGAGAGACAGCGGCCCGAGAAGCAACTAAGGTTTTGCTGATGCCCGAGATTGCAGCACGTGGTGACAGGGACCAGACCGTACCCAAGCTTAGCGGTCTGGACAAAGCGGCTATTATTCTGATCTCGTTAGGGCCGGTTGAGAGCGCGAATGTTCTTCGCCTCATTCCCGAAGAAGAAGCGGATGAGATAGCAAAGGCCGTCGCTCACATGGAGAGCGCTACTCCGGAGCAGGTGGAGCAGACGCTCGAAGAATTCGATCGGTATTCTTTGTCGCAGGGTTTACTGGTAAAGGGCGGAATGGAGTACGCGCAAAAGCTGCTGGTGGAAGCATACGGTGTAGAGACCGCTTCCAAGTTGATCGAGCGCGTAACAAAGTCGCTAAGAAACGAGGGAGCGACTTTCGAAAATTTTCGTAAAGTGGACCCGCAGCAACTAGCGAAGTTTATCCAAGATGAGCACCCGCAGACGATTGCACTGATTTTGTCGAACCTGGATTCCGGACAGGCGGCGACCCTATTGAGCTCGCTTCCGGTCGGCACCAGAACCGAGGTTGCAATCCGCATGGCAGATCTCGACCAGATCTCGCCGGAGATCGTCCGCAACATCGCCAACGTTCTCGACCAAAAGCTCCGAAGCTTAGGAGAGTTAAGCCGCGAAGCTGTAGGCGGCGTGCGCGCGGTGGCAAGCATGTTCAACCGGCTTGACCCGAATACCTGCTCACAGTTGCTGGACGCGGTAGAGAAAGACAGTCCGGAGCTTTTCGAAAATATTCGCCGCTTTATGTTTGTCTTTCGCGATCTGGAGCAGCTAGATGTAGGCGGCATTCGAACGCTCATGGGCAAAGTAGAACGGAATACGCTGTTGATTGCTTTGAAGGGCGCCAATGAGTCGCTGCGGCAGAAGTTCATTTCTACACAGTCGCAGCGCGGCGCGGAGATGATGAACGAGGAGTTAGCGAACCTGGGACCGGTCAAGTTGAAGGATGTGGACGCCGCTCAACAACAGACAATTACATTGGCCCAGCAGCTGGAAAAAGAAGGATTGCTTACGCTGGGCGGCACAGACAGCGACGAGTACGTTTATTAAGGCGGGTCCAGCGTGAGTTTAAAAAGCATCAGCGGGGACGATTTAGAAGCTCAGGCCGGGAGTAACTCGAATCCGGCAGGCGGACGTGCTAGCGCTCAGATTCCGATGCTGGGGCGGTTTATGGATCTCGAACTGCCGCTTGCCGTAGCGCTTGGCCAAGCAACAATTCCAATTCATGAGCTATTAGCAATGAAGGCCGGCTCACTAATCGAACTGAATCGTAGTGCAGGCGAGTACGTGGATTTGATTATTCATGGAACGGTTGTTGCACGCGGAGAAATCGTCTTGGTAAAGGGCAGTTACGGTATTCGCATAAAAGAACTGATCAGCCGAGATGCGCGGCTCAGCTTGAGCGATGCCCGATGAGCAAAAAGTCTCAGGCCACGGTATTGCTGAGGGTGCCGATTGGCGCAATTGTAATGTCGATTTGGTCACCATGCTGCAGAGTGAAAGAGTCCGGCGGAACGATGCCAGTCCCGGTCAGCAAAAAGCATCCCAGCGGAAAAATGTTATCGCGGTAAAGGTAATGCGCGAGAGTGTTGAGTTCGCGCTTAATCGAGGCGAGGGTGGTGGAGTCAGTGAATGCAACGTCTCCTCCGCGCCGGATCTCGAGACGAATTTCGGTTGACTTCGGGAGCGGATTTTTCGAGACAAGAATGCAAGGTCCCAAGGCACAGCTGCGGTTGTAGACCTTTGCCTGAGGCAGATACAGAGGATTTTCACCTTCGATGTCGCGAGAACTCATGTCATTGCCGATCGTATAGCCAGTGATGGTTCCGCCAGGCGAGATAAGTAGCGTCAGCTCAGGCTCGGGAACAGACCAGGTTGCGTCGCTGCGAATGGCGACCGGTTGATTGGGGCCGGCGACACGGCTCGGGGTGGCTTTGAAGAAGAGCTCCGGGCGATCTGCGTTGTAGACGCGGTCGTAAAAATCGCCGCCACCGGCCGACTTCGATTCTTCCATGCGGGCATCCCGGCTGCGGTAGTACGTTACACCGGCGGCCCAAACTTCCTGGTTGCCGATGGGAGCCAAGCAGTCTTGCAGGCGTGTTTCTTCGCCCGCCGAACGTGAGAGCTGGGCGGCCAAATGGTCGAAGAGATCTTCCCGGGTGATCAGAGCATCCCAATCAGTGAGATCTGTTCGGAAGAGCCGTCCCTGATCTTCGATGATTGGACCTGTCGGTGTTCGGTAAAGCTTCATGCGGCGTCAGCGACGGCCGCCGACCTGGAAGTCAGCGCGACAGCCACGATCTACCCAGATATTATTGCGGTTGTACCCCCAGCTATAGCCTTGACGACATGGGGAACCACTCCTCTGTTTCAGCAGACGAACGCCTCCACGTGTGTCGGCATTGCAGAAACTCCTCCGGCCATCGTTCGAATTGCACGAGACTACGTAGGATGGTCTGCCCGGAAGAACAGGCGGTCGGGGCAAGGCACCGACTCTCCCGATAACGAAATCCGCGCGGCAGCCTCTATCGACCCAAACGCCTCGCCGGTCGTACCCCCAGCTATCATTTTTACGGCAAGGAGAACTGCTTCGCTGCCGGCCCAGGGAGACACCTCCGCGAGTGTCCGCGGCACAGAAGTTTCGACGGCCGTTATCAGAAGAACAGGTGATGGTGGTTTGAGCCAGGAGCGGTAAGGCGAGGAAAGACGTTAACAGGGCTAAAAAAGCAAAGCTTCTGCGGAAGGTCATCGCTCGATGCTAACAGAAGAGTGGGAGGGAAAGGGAGCGGGACAGCACTTCGACGTACCATACGAAAGAGGCGGCTTCGGACGTCTCGTTCGATCTCGAGATGAACACGCCCGCCTCTAACTCAAGAAATCGCTCGCTTGTGAAGTTTGCCCTCGGGGTCGCGCTACCTGCGTTCCTCGCATTTGCGATGTGGGCGGCAGATAGAAATATCGAGCTTTCGCCGACACAGGCAGCCCGAGTAAACCCGAATTCCATGCCCATCGATCTGGACCGCGGAGCCTCCGGACTGTCACGCTATCTCGCGGCGCTGCGCACTCGCGCCAGTATTTTAATGGTGACCGCTCACCCGGATGACGAGGACGGCGGGATGCTGGCCTATGAGACACGGCATGAGGGAGCGCGGGCTACCCTGTTCACGTTGAACCGCGGTGAAGGCGGGCAGAACGCGATGTCGACGGATTTATATGACGCGATGGGTCTGATGCGAACGCAGGAGCTGCTGCAATCGGACCGCTATTACGGGGTCGACCAGTACTGGGGCACAGTGATCGATTATGGATTTTCAAAGACTCGCGAAGAGGCGCTGGCGAAATGGGGCTTTGAGCGCGTGCTGTCGGACGCGGTGCGAGTGGTGCGCATGACGCGCCCGCTGGTAGTCACGTCGGTGTTTGTCGGGGCGCCGACGGATGGTCACGGAAATCATCAGGTGGCTGGCGAGATGGCGCAAGAGGTTTATCTCGCGGCAGGCGATCCGAACCGGTTTCCGGAGCAAATTCGGGAAGGGTTGCGGCCGTGGAAGCCGCTCAAAGTTTATGCTCGCGTTCCTTTTTTTGCTCCTACAAAGGAGAACACGATTTACGATTACGCGACCGATAAATATGTGCCGATCCGTTTCTATGACTACATATCGAAGAGCTGGATCGATAAGACACCGTCGACCGATGTTGCTGTTCCGGAGGGGACCTTGGATCAGTCGTCCGGACTGACCTTTTTGCAGATTGGCAGAGAGGGCTGGGGGTATCAGAAGTCACAAAATGGCGGGGGTACGGTGCCGCCTCCAAGCCTGTATTCGGCGCCCTATCACCGGTATGGATCGCGGGTTCCCGTTGCGGGTGTTGAAAAATCCTTCTATGACGGAATGGATGTGTCGGTCGAAGGCATTGCATCGCTTGTTACAGGGGGAGACGCGGAATTCCTAAAGAGGGGCCTTGGGCGCCTGCAGAGTTGCGTAAATACTGCGTTTGAAACCTTCAGCCCGGGTAAGCCGGCGGCGATTGCGCCGACTCTTGCCGAAGGTCTAAAGCTCACCCGTGAGTTGCAGGAGCGGGTTCGCGGAAGCAGTTTGGCCGAGCCGGGCCGCAGCGATGTCGTTTTTGAGCTCGACCGAAAAGCCGAGCAGTTCGAAAAGGCGTTGACGATTGCGCTTGGCCTGTCTTTCCAGGCGGTTGTCGCACCTGAAAAGGAGCCGACTGGCCCCTTTGCTGCTTTTGGCGGTCCGCCTGTAACCTTCACAACGGCGATACCGGGACAGATTTTTGCGATTCAAACCCAATTCTTAAATGGAGGGACAGAACCCGTGAGCGTCGAGTCAATCGCTATCGACGCGCCGGACAGGAAGCCGTGGAAGATCTCCGAACATTCCCCCCGAGCTGCGGAGACTGTTGAAAGCGCTCATGAAATTAAGAGTAAGTTCTCCGTGACCGCACCCGAGAATGCCACGCTTACCAGGCCCTACTTCGAGCGTCCGGACCAGGAACAGCCGTATTACAACCTCAACGACGAGCGGTTCCGCAACCTGTCCACTGCGCCGTATCCGCTGCTGGCCAGCGCTCGAGTGATGTATCGGGGTGTGGACTGGACGTTGCGCCAAGTGGTTCAAAGCAATACGAGAATCGAGGGGATCGGTCTCAAGCAAGAGCCACTTCTGATGGGACCAGCGCTTTCGATCTCGGTTTCACCAGCAGCCGGAGCGGTGCCGATCTCTGCGAGCTTCGTTCAACTTTACGTGCAGTCTTCGCAGCAATGTGAAAGGGCCGGCTACGGGTACACTTCGGCTGCACATGCCCGAGGGCTGGCAATCCGTTCCAAGCAACTATCCGTTTTCGTTCGGGCGCGACGGGGAAAGCGAGAACTTCAGTTTTCGAATATCTCCACGGACAATTCAAGCCAAACGGTACGAGATCCGGGCTGTCGCGGACTACCAGGGCAAGACCTTCGCGGAAGGCTACCGTCTGGTCGGGTACCCAGGGCTGCGTCCTTATCCGTACTACCGCCCAGCAAGCTACCAAGCAACCGGGGTAGATGTAAAGACCGCGCCTAATTTGCGCGTTGCATTCCTGCCGGGGACGGGTGATGATGTGCCACGCGCTTTGGAAGACCTCGGATTACGAGCTACCATTCTTTCCTCGAACGATCTGGAAAATGGCAATTTGAGCGTTTTCGACGCAATCGTTCTGGGAGTGCGGGCATACGCGGTGCGCCCAGAGCTTAGGGCAAATAACAAGAGTTTGCTGAAATACGTCCACGACGGCGGCGTTCTGATTGTTCAGTACAATCTGCAGAACTTTGACAGCGATTACGGACCGTATCCATTCTCCTTGGGCTCCAATGCTCAGAAAGTAGTGGACGAGAATTCGGCAGTCAAGCTCCTCGAGCCGACCAGTCCCGCCCTGAACTGGCCGAATAAAATCACGGAAGCCGATTTCAGCGGCTGGGAAGAGGAGCGCGGACACGGCTTCATGGAGAAGTGGGACGCCCATTACCAGGCGCTTCTCGAAACACGAGACCCTGACCAGGACCCGCAACGCGGCGGGCTGCTTTTAGCACACTACGGCAAGGGTTTTTACGTCTATGACGCATTCGCGCTTTACCGGCAGTTGCCCTCCGGCGTTCCCGGGGCGTACCGAATTCTGGCGAATTTAGTTAGTTTACATGGGAATCCAGAGTATAAATAGGGCAGTACCGCGCGTGTGAATCTTTCGGTACCGTTCGGGATCTATGTAGGTAGACAAATTATGCGAATCAGAAGCCTTGCCTTTCTTTGCGCAGCCGTAGTTTTAGTTGCGGGTTGTGCTTTTAGCGGGCCGAATCGACCGTTTCCGGAGCCAGCTGTCGATGTCGCACCGTCGGACAACGCGGGATTACAAACCGCTGTCCTGGCGGGTGGTTGTTTTTGGGGCGTCGAAGGTGTGTTCGAGCGCATCAAGGGCGTAAAGAAAGTGGTTTCGGGGTTCGCAGGTGGCCAGAAATCGACGGCTCACTACGAGACGGTTAGCACCGGCTCGACTGGTCATGCCGAATCGGTTGAGGTGACGTTCGATCCGAAGCAGATCTCTTACGGCCAACTCCTAATGGTTTATTTTTCCGTGGTACATAACCCGACCGAGCTGAACCGGCAGGGTCCCGATACGGGAACGCAATACCGGTCGGCGATTTTTTACGCAAACGATGAACAGAAAAAAGTTGCTGAAGCTTACATCAAGCAACTGGATGAGGCAAAGGTGTATTCACGGCCTATCGTCACCCAGGTTGTGCCGTTGAAGGGATTCTATGCGGCCGAAGCTTACCATCAACACTTTTTGGATAACAACATGAACTATCCATACATTGTGTACAACGACCTACCGAAGATTTCTGCACTTAAGAAGCAGTATCCCGAGCTGTGCAGACGTTAAGCTGCCGCTGCGATCTACTGTTGCTTAGGAGCGGTGCTCGCGCTTGCCGCTGAAGAAGTAGCTACCGGCGTTTCTGTATTGACTTCAAGAATTCGGACCGGGCGTGGCGTGCGATCATACTGGCTAAGTTTTCGTGACTCGCTCGACCAAGTTTTGTAACGAGCCTGGACCTGGTAGTCGTTGTTAAAGCTCAGATCTTCGAATTTATAACGTCCATCCTTTTTCGTAAAGAACGTCGTTTTTTCATTTGTCTTACTGTCGGTTAGAGTAACCAGGGCGCCATCTAGAACCTGCCCGGTTTCGTCGGTAACTTGGCCGGTTACGGTACGAGTCGTGGGAGCCTTCTCTTTTTTCGGCGCCTTCTCATTGCCAAAAGAGGCGTTATCCTTCACGTGCGGAGCGCTCTGGTCAATCGTCTGTTGCCCAAAAGAAGAAACGGCCAGAGCTAAGACGGCCAGCGGAACGGGCATAAAGCGCTGCATAAATTACTCCCAGAAATGATACCGGCTCGCTCGAGCCTCTGAGTGCAATTCTAACGCGATTCGGGGCTCATGTTACCGAGTACGCAACATCCGACGTGCGTTCGGCTTCTAATAGGCGTGATACGACTTAAGCTCGCAAGTTTCCTAGTGATTTCAGCGCTACCGTTCGCGCCGATCAGGGCATTCACGGCAACAGTCGATGAGAAGATTTCACTCGACGCCGCGGCTCCAAGTCGGCCTTTTCCGCATTTTTGGGAACAGATGTTAGGTTCAGGACGAGCTAACCTTAGCCTCAGAGAAAGCTACCGGCAAGACCTGCGAGCCGTAAAGGCCATCACCGATTTCCACTACGTTCGTTTTCACGCCATCCTCGACGACGAGAACGGAGTGTACGACGAAGACTCACACGGGAACCCCGTTTACAACTTCTCTTACGTCGACGAGATCTATGATGGACTTCTCGAGAATCACGTAAAACCGTTCGTGGAATTAAGCTTTATGCCTCGAAAGCTGGCAGCTAACCTGACGCCACATCCTTTCTGGTACAAGCCTCTTCCATCGCCGCCAAAGAATCCTGCTAAGTGGGGCGCACTTATCGAAGCATTTACTCACCATTTGATCGATCGTTATGGCAAAAGCGAGGTGGAGCAGTGGTATTTCGAGGTCTGGAACGAACCGAATATCGACTTTTGGAATGGGCAGCCTAAGCAGGACACGTATTTTGCGCTGTACGATGTCACGGCCAAAGCCATCAAGCAGGTTGATTCGAGCTTGCGGGTGGGTGGCCCAGCAACGGCGCAAGCTGCGTGGGTAGAGGCCTTCATAGCGCATTGCAGAAAGGGCAATGTGCCGTTCGATTTCGTCTCGACTCACGTATACGGAAACGAAGATCCGAAGGATGTTTTCGGGCGAAAGTTGCCCATTGTCCGACGTGACATGGTCGCACGTTCGGCGAAGAAGGTATTCGACGAAGTGAAAGCTTCATCCGCTCCCGAAACGCCGATTATATGGTCCGAATATGGCCCAACCTACATGAATCAGCAGGGAGTGACGGACAGCGCGTTTATCGGGCCCTGGCTGGCGAATAACATTCGGGAGTGCGATGGGCTGGTGAACATCATGTCGTACTGGACTTTATCAGATGTCTTCGAAGAGCAAGGTGTAGTGAAGACTCCCTTTTACGGCGGCTTTGGCCTGATTGCGGAGCGCAACATGCCCAAAGCCGGTTTCTGGGTCTTCGATCTGCTACATGGGTTGGGAGATCGTCGGATTGCCAACGATTCGGAGAACGCGCTGGTGACTGAGCGCGGAGACGGCACCTTTGTTGTTGCTTTGTGGAACTATGCGGAACCAGGAGAGAACGTGCCGCCCAAAAGCTTCAGTCTGAGCGGGAAGGGACTGAAATCGTACAGAATGAGATTCGTCGGCCCCGGTCACGGCTCGGTGCTGGAAGATTGGCTAAAAATGGGAGCGCCGATCTCTCCGACGCCTACCCAAGCTCGTACCCTGATTGAGAGTTCTAAAGTGCCTTCAGCAGTGCAGTTTCCTATAGATAGGCCTATCGTGCTTGGCCCACAAACCCTGGCGATTTTAGAACTGAGCCGTGGATCCGCGGCTCGGCATGCGGTCAGGCGTGCAGCAGATCGCTGACGGTCAAGAACGTATAGCCTTGATCCTTGAGAACGGGTACGATTTTTTGGACCGCAGCAAGCGTTTCCGAAATATCAGGTTTTGCCTGAACACCGCGTCCGTCGTGAAGGCAGATGATGCCCCCCGGGGAAGAGCGCTGGAGAACATGTCGCATGATCCGTTCCGACGACCAGCACCAGTCGTTCCCAATGACGGTCCAAAGTACATTCAAGAGAGAAAGCTTCTCCTGAACGGAGCGCATTCCGGTCCATCGGAAGCCGTATGGCGGACGGAGGAGCATGGGAGCAAGACCTGTCTCGAAGGTGATTATCTTTTGCGCTTCAGTAAACTCACGTTCAATAAATTGGCGGGACTTGAAGGGCAATTTGGGATGGGAATAGCTGTGATTTCCTAGTTGGTGGCCAGCGGCAGCAACTCTGCCGGCGACATGAGGCAATCGTTTCACATTCATGCCACATTGAAAAAAGGTCGCCCAGACCTTTTCCTTGTGAAGGTAATCCAAGAGAGGCAACGTGCCTTCACTCGGTCCGTCGTCGAACGTCAGTGCGACCGCTCGCTGCCGTCCTGGACCTTTGTACACCGAAGGTCCGAACAGCTGAGACGTCTTCGAAACACTCCCGTAGGCAGCCGCCGCAGAGAGGCCTCCCATCACGGCACCTGCCGTAAAACCTGTTAGCAGTCAAAGCTCTCATTTACGTCCGTCCCCAGACTATTCATCGACAACCCGCGTCGATTTGGATTCTGCTAACCGCTCGTGTTACTCGCCCACCGTGTCACGCGGAGGCGCTGACGCTTGATATTCTGTCCGGACGCGCTCCGTATACGCAGAGAGCAGTTCTTCGACACGCTCTCGTCGGCTCGACTTCACGATAAAACCTATGTGATTAGGTTTCTCAAGACGCCAAACCAACTCCGAATCAGCAAAGCTCGAGATATCTGGCCGCTCTTGCCGGGCAAGCGAGACCAATAACCCAGCATAGTCACTCCGCACGGGTGGCAGCCTATACGGAATATTGCGAGCTAGAGCAACTTCTAGTTTAGCCCATTCAGACCACAAGTTGATGCCAGTTGCCTGCTCAATTAGATCAGCGATGTGCGCCCCTCCCACTCTGGCCGAAGTTTCCAAAAAGTAGTAGGACCCGTCGGCGTGAGAACGAATAAACTCCGTATGAGAGACACCGTCCGTCAATCCGAACGCCCTAAGGACTTGCTCGTTTAACGATCGAAGTTCACGGTCCGGTTCGCTACCGTGCTCCAAGGTCTGTGTAGTAAAAATGCCGCCGCCCGTGGTTAACTCTAGAGGCGGAGTGCCATACGCACTTGAGATCGCGTATACCATTTCGCCTCGGAACCAAATGGAATCGACATGAAAGATGTCCCCGGAGATAAAGCGTTCCAAAATGAAAAAAGACTGCTCGTCTCCAAGACTATGGATGCGATCCCAGACTTCCTGTGGGTCGTGCAGCTTTTTAATTCCAATTGCCCCAGCCATCAGCCTTGGCTTCAGTACCCAGGGTCCTGGAACGCTCGCGAGGAAGTCTGAAATTTCCTGATAATTGAAAGTAGCCGTAAACTCAGGAACAGGAAATCCGGCCTTAGCGGCGCCGACGCGCATCGCCAACTTGTCGCGGAAGTAGCGCGTTGCGGTCTCACCTAAGCCGGGCAGCCGGAGGTGTTCCCGAAGTAGGGCAGCTTTCTCCACATCGAAGTCATCGAGCGCCATGATTCTGTCTATGTGAACGGTTCTGGCTAGATGGCTTATGCCCTTGACCATGTCTTCGAGATTCCAGGCATGCTCCTTATCGGGCATATAGAAAACATCTTCAAGGCTTTCGCGCGGCCAATTCGCCTTGTCCTTCAAGCTAAGCGAGGTGAGGAGGTAAACGCGGCAGCCTTGATGCTTCAATTCCTCTAAAGTACGATGGCCTTTCTCGTAGCTGGCCAAACAGACAAATGTAAGGGAAGGGGAGGTAACGGCCGGATCTGGACTTGACATGACTGATCTAATGAAAAGTACTCGGTTCTCCTAAGCCTGTGAATTCTAATTCGTAACTATAACGCGGCAGCCAGCGAAGGAACCTAATGGAATGCAGAAACTCGAGCTAAAGCACCTCCTTGCGGTCCGATGGTTCCATTGGATTAACTTTCCGCTGCTCTTACTGATGATATGGAGCGGACTCCTCATCTACTGGGCTTATGCGCCATACCATATTGGGCCAATAAAGTTCTTCCCTGCCTGGTTTTACAACGTGTTGCATCTTGATCATCGCCTTGCCGAAGGGATGGCTCTCCACTTCTTTCTGATGTGGCTGTTCGCGCTGAATGGAGTGGCGTATGTAGCTTACACGCTATTTTCAGGCGAGTGGCGTTATCTGGCGCCGAGATCTTTTACCGGCATTCCGGGACGCGTGGCATGTCGCCCTTTTCGATCTACATCTCCGTAAAGATCGGCCTTCGCAAGGGAAGTACAACGCCGCCCAGCAGATCTCCTATACGGGCGTGATCGTCATGGGCGCAGGATCGCTGATAACGGGACTGGCTATCTATAAACCCGCCCAGCTCGCGTGGCTTACGGCCCTTTGCGGCGGCTATTCTTTTGCAAGGATCATCCACTTTGCGCTAACCATATCTTATGTAGCCTTCTTTGCTGTTCATGTTGTGCAGGTCGCATTAGCGGGCTGGAATAACTTTCGTAGCATCGTGATCGGATACGAGTTGGTCGATGAAAAGAGATAAGCATTCCGAAATCGTTCTGCCGGAGGACGAGCTCAAGGCAGAGTTGCAGCGGCGCACGCGACGAGGGTTTCTGATCGGAGGGGTAGCTGCATTGGCGGGGGTCGGCGGATATGAGTGGCTGACCAGGGCGGGACGATGAAGACGATGTTCCATGGCCACAGCGGCGCGTGCTCGAATTCAACCAGAAACTCGCGCATGCATACCTGAGCGACGGTCATCTGATGCCGACGTACTCCGCAAAAGAGATTACATATTTAAAACCGAACGGCGATATCGGGCTGGACGGTGACTTAGATTCGGACGCTTGGCGGGTAGGGGTTGCGGTAGAGGATGCTCAACCCTTGCAACTCCGTCTCGGCGATATCAAAGCGCTTCCGAAGGTCGAGATGATCACCCGATTTTGCTGCATCGAAGGATGGAGTGTAGTCACATCGTGGGGTGGCGCACGCTTTTCCGACTTCACCCGAAAGTTCTTCCCGCCTGGAAAGCAGTTGCCGCCATATGTCTACATGGCAACACCGGACGAAGAATATTATGTCGGTCTGGACGCAAAAAGCGCGATGCACCCTCAGACATTGCTTGCGTACGAGCACAACGGTAAACCCTTAACGGAGGATCATGGGGCTCCGCTGCGGCTGGTGATTCCGGTCAAGTACGGTATCAAGAATATCAAGCGAATCGGATTGATCCAGTACACGAGCAAGAAGCCGGATGACTATTGGGCCCAAGAGGGATACGATTGGTTTGCAGGTCTCTGATCCGTGGCGGACGCTCCTCTCTATGCCGGTACATCCGGCTTTGCTTATCCCAGCTGGAAACCAGGCTTTTATCCAGAGAAGTTGGCCAGCAGCAAGTTTCTCTTTCACTATTCGTCGCGCTTAAACGCCGTCGAGGTGAACTACACGTACCGACGGATTGCTTCAGCTGCAACGTTTGAAAAGTGGATCGCGAGTACCCCGGACGGCTTCCTATTCCTGCCAAAGGCGCACATGAAGATTACGCATTCGCTAAAGCTGGAGGGCGCGGAAGAATTTACGCGGGTGTTCCTGGACTCTATTGAGCCATTACGGGCTGCTGGAAGACTGGGGCCAATCCTGTTTCAGCTTCCGCCTTCTTTCAAGATCGACGCAGAACGTTTGGCCCGGTTTACAGAGGTCTTGCCGAGGGGCGTGCGTTTTGCCTTCGAATTTAGGAACGCGACTTGGTTCGATGAGCCTGTCTATCAGACTTTGCGGGACGCGAATGTGGGCCTTTGCATAGCGGAGAACGAGAATCTGGAGACCCCCCATGTGCTTACAGCAGATTTTGTGTATCTACGGTTGAGGAAGCCGGATTACTCGGAATCGGAGCTGGAAAGCATTGGGTATCGAGTGGGACAGTACCGCGCAAACCAGTATCCGACTTACGCGATTTTTAAACATGAAGATACACCGGCTGGAGCGTTGAATGCGGAGAAGTTACTGAAGTTAGAGAGTCAACGTATTCTGGCTGGTTAAGAACGGGACTGCTCGATAAAGCTCGGAGCAGTCCCGGCGTTACGATTGGCTCAAAAGTTGTATTTCAGGCCAAACTGGATGTTGCGCTCCCCTTGAGAGGAAGTGATCTGGCCTAATGTGGTCCCGATTCCCACGCTAGGTGCGTTGAGAATAGGCGTGTTGGTGAAGTTGATTGCTTCGGCACGAAACTCCAGATTCTGGTGTTCCGTAATCGAAAATAACTTAGTGAGACTCAGGTCTGCGGTGTGCAGACCCGGTCCGCGGATGGTACCGATGCCGCACGTGCCGAACTGTCCCGGAGCTTCGTTTGCGTACGCAGTCGGATCGAACCATTGATAACCGTTCGCCGTGCCGCTGGCCGGACTGACATTTTGAGTACCGTAGGTGTGCTGGGCGCCGATGCAGCTTGCGAGCTGGTTGGGGTTGTGGGTGCCGCTAAGGTCCTGGCTCGAACCGATGGTGAACGGGAAACCGCCTCGCCAGTTCACGATCGCGTTGATCGACCAGCCGCCGGCAACCAAGTCAACAACTTTGTTCATGCTGCTGCCGTACTTACGTCCGCGGCCGAAGGGGATGTCGTAGGTGACAAAGCCATTGAACGCGTGCGTAACGTCGTAGTAGCAAGGGCCGTAGTTACGTTTGGAATCGTAAGTGTCTTGCCAGTAATACCAGTTACCTACCGCTTGTCCATAACCGCCGTAGTATCCAACAGCATCCGACATACACTTTGACCAGGTATAGTTTCCCTGGAACTCAAGGCCGGAGCTCAACCGCTTCTGAACAGAAACCTGAAGCGCATTGTAATTCTGGATTCCGTTCGTATCTGTTAGCTTGGCATTTCCGATTTCACCTAATAGGGTCGGATTGCCGCTAAGATATCCGGGCACATTCGTTCCGTTAGGAAGCTTCTGCAGTTGGGAGGCCCACACAGGCACAACCAAGTGATCGTTATTCTGACCCACGTAGCTCACCTGGGCAGTAAGGGCATTACCGAACTGATGCTGAATCGAGAAGTTCCATTGATCGGAAACGGCCGGCCGGAAATTTGGATCCCAGAGCCGGAGTGAAACACCGGAGTAGTTGATATTTCCGGGAGTGGTTGCACCGAAGATGGTGAACCCTTGCGCCAGAGTAGAGCCAGGTTGACCTGTAACGTAATTGACGTTGTTCTCGGACCCAAACGGCGGATTGAGCGTTAAGCGGAGATTTGTTCCGGTGCCTTCGAGGAAATTGGAAACAGTCCAGGCGCCGCGAATGACCGTGTTATGGGTGGCACTGTACGCAAAACCAATGCGCGGCTGAAAGTTAGTTATGCCGTTGTATTGGTTATAACCGGCTTCGCTGTAGCCATTCTGACCGGCTAACTCCAGCGCGCCTGTGATCTCGTTGAAATTGGCCTGCCGATTGTGAACCTCGGTCCAGGGTGTATGCAGTTCCCAACGCAGGCCCAGATTGAGCGTGAGGTTCGATGTAACACGCCAGTCGTCCTGGAAAAAGGCTCCGTAGACCGTGGAACGCTGTCCCCAGGTACCCTCCGAAATACCGCGCTGTACGTTGTCGGGAAGACCGGTCAAGAAGTCGGCCTCGGCAAAGCCCGTGTACTGTCCATTAAAATTGAACTGGCCGGCTAGACCGGCGTTTCCGGAGTAGTAAGTGTTGATCCGATCCCGGAAAGCCTGAAAGCCGACTTTCATGGTGTGCGTTCCCTTGGTGATGATGGCAGTGTCTTCGGCTTGGATGACGGTGTCTGCAAAATCTTCGATGACTTCCGCATTCCCAAAGGTAGAAGCAAAACCGCCAGTGAAGCTGAGTGCCGGAAGAATGTTGCTAGGGACACCGGCGATACCTACGCTGGAAGCCGAGATGCCGGTTCCGGAGATTGTTCCCGTCGTCACTGGCGAATAGTTCACGCCAGCGCGAATTTCATTCACGAAGGCAGGACTGAACGACCTGGTGTAGTCGATGACACCGTTATAGACAGGATAGGTATTCGCATTGTTGTAAAGCAGCGCAACGCTATTGGTAGTCGGATTTGTTATGTACGCCTGAGAGTATCGTGCGAACAGATGATCTTTATCGGAAGCGTTCCAGTCCAGACGAGCATCGCCCTGATCCTGATTGGTGTTGCTATGGGTAGTGTTGACGGCGTTATTGGTCAGGTTTCCGTTGATTGGAGCGGGATAAAGTGACGAACTAACGATCGCTACAGCTTGAGGACTCAACAGCCCCGCTGCAGCGAGATTGTTACCTGGAATAGGCGCGCCTGTTGTTGGATTCGTAAGCTGAATCGGTTTGGGCAAAGAAAGCAGCTGGGAGAAATCGCCGGCACGCTCGGGCGTGGTCAACACACTAAAACCGCTGCTGGTACTCGGTTGGTCGTAACGTGAGCCCTGATAGTCGGCGAAGAAAAACAGTTTGTCTTTTATGATGCGACCGCCGAGTGAGCCGCCGAACTCATTCCAACGTAGCAGCGGCCTAGCGAGCCCATTGAAGTTGTTCGCCCAATTATTCGCGTTTAGTTTATCGTTGCGGAAAAACTCAAAGGCATCGCCATGAAAAGCGTTCGCGCCGCCCTTCACACTGACATTGATGATTCCGCCCATGAAGTTACCGAACTCGGCCGATGCATTCTGAGTTATCATGTTGAACTCCTGAATGGCATCCACGCTGGGCGTATAACCGACAGCATTTTCGGAGATTTGGTTATTATCCAGACCGTCGAGCAAGAAGTTATCGGTCTGCTCGCGGTTGCCGTTGATCAACGGCCTGCCCCCGTTAAACGTGGACTGCGCGCCGGTGAACGAGGACGGATCCGTTGTCACGGCGCCAGGCGCCAACAGCGTCAGTTGCACGTAGTTGCGAGTTGCAAGCGGCAATTGAACGTTTGTCTTGGCGTCGAGGACGGTGCCGAGTTGTGTGGCTTGAGTCTGCAGAATAGGAGCAGCTGTTGTGACCTCGACAGTTTGGTTCACATTTCCAACCTGGAGAGCAAAATCCAACTTGGCGTTTTGATTTAGCTGGAGCACCACCTCAGGCTTCACGGCCGACTGGAAGCCGGCACTTTCAACTCGTAGTTCATAACGGCCGACTGGCAGCCTCGGCAGGTTATAAAAGCCGCTGCCGTCCGCGGTTGTCGGAAAGACCGAACCGCGGTCAAGATCTTTAGCAATTACCTTGGCTCCCCCGACGGCAGCGCCCGAAGGATCGGTAACGACGCCATTAATAGCGGCCGTTACTTCCTGGGCTGCCGCGACGCTCGCCAGTACCATCGCGAAAGCAAACAGCAGCAGAGTGACAGATATCTGCCGCGGAAGACTACATGTGCGTACCTGAAACCTCATTCGATGCCAAACTCCTTTTCACAACACGTGGCAAATCCAATCCCACGCAAATCCATCGCGGACGAAAGCTTGAAGGAATTGTAAGGCCAGCGGAAACAGGCTGTCAAGAAAAAACGAAAGTAAACGAAAGAAAACAAAACCTATCATTTTTGGAAGCGGCACTGCAGATTTCTGGATTCAGACGAGGATAACTTCTATGTCCTTGGCCCGCAGCTTTTTAACTTGATCGGCTGGCGCGCTTGCGTCGGTTATCACACGGTCCACCGATTGAAAATCCGCAATTAGGGAAAGGCTCCGATGGCCGAACTTGCTAGAGTCGGCCAATACGGTAACCTGCGCAGCGGAGGCAATCATGCGCTGATTGAGTTGTGCTTCCATGATGTCCAGGGTGGTCAGTCCGAAATCGGCGTCGAGTCCTACGGTACTCATGAAGCAGTGATCGGCATGCAGAGAGTGCATCATCTGCTCAGCGTGAGGCCCTACGAAAGCGCCGGAAGGGTTGCGAAGAAATCCTCCCAGCATTACGACCGAGAGATTCGGAAGATCGGCGAGTATGGCCGCGACATTCAGCGCATATGTAATGACAGTAATGTTTTCCGAACCGCCGCGCCGAATCTGGCGGGCGAGTTCCGCGGATGTGGAGCCCGTGCACAGTATGACGGTTTGAAAGGGTCGGATGAGTTGGGCCGCGGCCCGGGCCACCCGCGCCTTCTCGTCGTGATGCATTCCTTCGCGCACCCGGAGCGGATGCTCGGGCGAAGCAGTGAGCGGTCTGATTCCTCCGCCGTGCGAGCGCACGAGAGCTCCACTTTCGGAGAGCGCATTCAGGTCTGCTCTTGCCGTTACTGACGAGATTCCGAAGCGCTTAGCGACTTCCTCGACGGTGATGCGGCCATTCTGTCCAAGGACGCTCAGGATTTCGCGACGTCGTTCTTCAGCATGAAAACGGTTCGTATTCGTTTTTGTCATGTTCGGTTTTCAGATACTTCATGGGATCTCGCCAACAGACGACGGGGTAATGAGTTGGTGTTATCTTACACCGAACCGGCAGTATTCCGAAACCGTTTTTTTCGTTTGCTTGTTGTTGGTTTATCTTTGGGTTTCCTTTTCGAAAACGGCGAGAGATCAGTTGCAGTGCCGAAATCCAGGCATAATGAGAGGCAAGCTTGTTAAACGACACTATGGCCACCACCGCTCCCGTATCGGACGCATATTCAGATCTCACGCCGGACGGGGCAAGCGTAGGGTCCCCAAAGGCAGCGATCCCCTGGTACATCTGGTGCGCCGTGCTGGCAGTGACATCCGCGATCGTAGGCGCCAATTGGGATATTTCGTGGCACATGTCTATTGGACGGGACACATTTTGGACTCCAGCGCACATGGCCATCTATCTCTGCGGCGTGTTGGCCGGGGTAGCGTTCGGGTACATCATTTTGTCGACTACGTGGTCGAAGACCTCGCCGCTTACGGATGTGTCGGTTCACATCTGGGGATTTCGCGCTCCACTCGGGGCTTTCGTTGCGTCATGGGGCGGCATCATGATGCTGACCTCCGCACCCTTCGATAACTGGTGGCACGATGCTTACGGGCTGGATGTCAAAATTATCAGTCCTCCTCACATTCTTCTTTTTATGGGCGTGTATGGAGTCCTGCTTGGCACGCTCGTGCTGATCGCAGGGCATATGAACCGCTCGAGCGGAAGCACACGTCGCGTTTCACAAGGGCTGCTTCTGTATGGCTGCGGCGTGATGCTCATCATGCTCATGACTATGCTCATGGAGTACCTCGATCGCATTCATCTGCATACCTCTTTGCCTTATGTGGTGCTGGCGGCCTTTGCTCCCATCATGCTTTCGGCGGCCCGCGCGACCGGCCTAAGATTCGCCGCGACACTGACGGCGGGCATCTACATGATTTTCAATGTGGGACTGGTGTGGATTCTGCCGCTCTTTCCTGCGGAGCCGAAGCTAGGTCCGGTCTACCAGCACGTGACACACTTCATTCCGGAAGCCTTTCCTATCCTGCTGATCGTGCCTGCGTTGGCTCTCGATCTATTGTGGGAACGGATTAAGAGTTGGAATGGCTGGGGTATTGCTGTTTTGAGTTCGTTGGTTTTTGTTGCAGTGATGGTGCTTGCCGAATGGCCATTTGCAAGTTTTCTAATGAGCCCAGCTGCGCGAAGCCGCGTTTTCGGGACGATGTACTTCTGGTATGGACTCCCGCCAAACACGTATTCGGCACAATACCTGTTCTGGAACAACGAAACTACGGCGCAATTCTGGAGAAGCATGCTGCTGGCCGTGGGTTTAGGAGTTCTCTCGTTCCGGTGGGGTCTTTCGCGGGCCGAATGGCTGCGCGAGATCAGGCGATAACATGACCCGTCGAGTTCTGCTTTGTCTAGGGGCAGTCCTGCTATTCGCAACGGGCTCGGAAGCTCACATCGGCAGTCCCGATATCTACCTCGACGGCAAAGCAGGTCCTTATCAGCTCTTTGTGACGATCCGGCCGCCTACGGTAATCCCGGGAGTTGCAGAGCTGGAGGTTCGATCGGGAACAGGCGGAATCGCCTCGATGCAGGCAGTGCCTTTACCGCTGTCGGGCCCCGGAGCGAAATTTGCTCCCGTTGCGGATAAGCTCGCCGTTGCGGCTGATGACAAGCAGTTGTTTCGGGGCTCGCTTTGGATGATGACGCCAGGCTCGTGGCAAGTCCGTATTTCGGTGAATGGACGAGCAGGTCCGGGCACTATCTCAATCCCGGTTCCTTCTGCTGCACTGGGGATTCGACGCATGCAAGTTGGGCTCGGGGTCATTCTGTCCTGCTTGGGGCTTTTTCTGATAGGTGGACTCGTTGCGATAGTCGGAGCATCGGTGCGCGAAGGGCGGCTCAAACCCGGCGCGCTTCCGAACGGCCGCCGGGTGCGGGCGGGTCGTATGGCGATGGCAGTGGCAATGGTCTTTGTTCTCGTCGCGGTTTGGATCGGGAATCACTGGTGGAAGGTGGAAGCTGCGTCTTACGGGCAGGACGTGTATAAGCCGCTCGATATGAAGGCCGCTTTGACCGGAGCGAACCTACTCAGTCTCAAGTTGACGGATCCGGGGTGGCTGAATCAACCCGGCTGGCATCCTCTTTTCACGAGGTCGGTGGACGACTTCATTCCCGATCACGGTCACTTAATGCACCTGTACGTAATCCGTGAGCCCGATCTCGACGTGATCTATCATCTGCATCCGGACCTTGGGCATCCGGGCGTGTTTACGCTGAGTCTTCCAAGCATGCCGTCCGGCTCGTATAACCTGTACGCAGATGTGGTTCACGCAAGTGGCTTCCCGGAAACGCTTACCGGCAATCTGGCGATTCCTGCGGGACTGACTGGGCGCAAGCTCAGCGGCGATGACGCTATGGGAATCGGCGGTTCCTGGCGGAAATCGGCGGCAGATTCAGGCGAATTTACGTTGCCCGATGGTTACCGCATGGAATGGGTTCCGATTCCCGGCGAGTTGCATGCACGGAAACCCGTTGAGTTCCGCTTTCGCCTGCTGCGCCCAGATGGAACCCGGCCTGCCGATATGACCTTCTATATGGGCATGCTCGGGCACGCGGCTTTCGTGAAAACCGACGGAACGGTCTTCGCCCACATTCACCCAAACGGCTCCGTTTCAATGGCAGCGTTTATGCTCGCCCAGAACCAAACCGCGAAGGAACAGGATTCCGAAATGCCGGGAATGCAGATGGAAGGCATGCAGCACTATATGACTCCGAACGGTACAGCGCTTCCGAATGAAGTGAGCTTTCCCTATGGCTTCCCTTCTTCAGGGCGTTACCGGATTTTTGTGCAGATGAAGCACGGCAATACAGTAGAGACCGGCATTTTCGACGCCGATGTGTCGTAGTTCAACTCAATAAAGATTCACAACCCGTTCAGGCATCGGCGGCGTTTTTCCCAGCAGGTTCAGCAAGGTTGACGCAAAATTCAGGCTGTCATACGGATGCTCGACCTGCTGCGTTGGAATGCCCGCGCCGGCCATCATCCACACAGAATGGGTCGAGATGCGCAGGAAGCTTCCGTGATTCCCGCCTGGATTTGGAAACCGTACATTGAAGTTCCAGTGGTCGGACGCAAAGACGTGAAAATCGGCGCGGACAAGCTCGCGGCGTCTCTGTTCATAGCGGCGCAAGATCGGATTGATTCCCGGCGGACCCGGAACGAGTCCTTTCAGCGGAGAAAGTTCTTCGGTTATTCCTATGACGCCGTTGGAATAGCGACAGAGATGGACCGCGCTGAACCATTCCTGTTCGGTGTGCCAGGCGCTTAGCCAACTCGCGCGATCTTCCCCCAAGGGAAGCTTCAAATCGGCATCTTCGAACAGGCTTAAAGGGAGACCAGGCCTCCAGGGCTGCCCGGTCCACTTGGTTCGGCCCGATTCATTTTGCGTGAGATTGCTGACCGGGAGCAGTTTGAGGCGTCCCGCCGAGTCCTGGAGAATGACGATCTGCCTGTCGTCATCGCCATAGAGCCAGTAAGCGTGTTGCTGTTCGGGCATTCCCGCCTCATACTTCTCATCGGGCAAACGCATTGCTGTAAAATCGATCGGCCGTGAAGAGAGCTGAGCCTGCGGGTTGTTCTTAACGATCTGCGCCGTAAGTAAACGGAAGTAGTTTACGAACAGGAAGGAACGGGCATCATCCAACCGCCCTTCTGCATCGGTGATCATGCCTGCCGGTGAGGGTCCGACGATGTATTGCTCGAGATCTCGCACCGAGTTGTTATCGCCGAGGGTCATCTCGGGAATGAGGTCTCTGATTTTTCCGGTGAACTCGCGTGTATCGTCAGGCACGAAGCCGAGCAGGGATTTCAGGTGAGAAACGTAGGCTGCGTAATCTTGGTGCTCACTCTCCCAGGCTTGTAATTCCTGCTTGAGGCGGCGGACGCGTAGATCTCCACCAGTCAAGCGATCCTGTTTAGGCATATGCTTCAGCAGCTGTTTTCGCGCGGTGACAGCTTCCTCGAGGGCGCCTAGTTCTCCATCCATCTCTCGAACGGTTCCGCTCCATTCGGCCCGATGCTTTTCGATCGTTTCTCGCAGGTCTTGCGCAATAGCTTTTCGAAGAGTAAGCGCCAGGTCATTTCGCGAGAGCTGCAGAAGAAGAATGTGAATTTTATTCAGATCGCTGTTACGCAAGTGGACAGCAGTTCTTTCGTTCCCGTCTATATCAAGCCAAGCTGTCGGGTATTGCCATGCTTGTCCCTTTAGATAAAAAGAACCGGTGCTGGGTGTGACAACACGATGCACAAGCGGGTTGATGCCCTTGAGCTTGAAATCGCTCAACTGCTCGCGATCTGTGACAACGTGATGGCCGCCTCCTTCTGGGCTGTTGAGCAGATCGGGCAGACTGAACGTTTGACTGACAATTCCCGGGACGTTGTTCATGCCATGATCGGAGACGACTACAAGCAGTGTCTGCTGAGCAAGCGGGCCGCGCTGAATGGCAGTCCAGATCCGGCCTGTAAGCGTGTCTAACTCTTTCAGAACGTGCAACAGAGTCGCAGCGTCACTCGTAGCGTGCCCTTCGTGGTCGACATCACCCGTAAAGAGGTCGAGGTAGAGCATACTCGACCCTTCCACACCATTTTCCAGAAGGGTTTCCGTCTCTTTGGCGAGGGCCGGTTCTAGCGAAGGGCCTGAGTTCTCGATGAGCTTGGACAGTTTCGCTCCGGACACGCTGCGGATCAAAGCGTCTTTTAAAGTTTCCCATCGAACTCCTCGTTGAAAGAGTTGGAAGCTCTGCAAGACATCGCCATACTGAAACCGATCGATGAGCAGCGGAATACCTGCTCGGTCGAGCACCTCCACTCCTGGCATATCGACTTCGTGCTTTCGCGCGTTCCCAATGTAGAACGGAAAGAAATTCAAATAGTCGTAGACTTGCCCCGTATAGCGGTCGTACTCCGCATTTCCGCGAATTACCGCGTGCCGCCCTGTGTCGAGTATCGACCATGAAGGGGCGGACAAACTGATACCTCGCACATAGAAGTTCTCGAAAACGGTACCGCCTTGGTCGAAAATTTGCGAGAACCACGGCAATGTCGACCTTCCGGTTGCCGGATTTAATTGCCGCATTTGACTTTGCAGCAGATCGGCATTCAATCCATCGACTTTTAAAATGACGACACGGCGAAAGGCCGGTTTGACTTTAGTTGGAAGCGGCTCGGCGCATAACGAGATCGTTGCCAAACATAGAAGAACGCAGACATTGGAACGTGATCTCGATCCTTTCACTAACGGCCGTTTGCCTCGCCAGCCAAACCCAGCCGGAGCGATGGAAGCTTTACGGCGGAAGGCTTCAAAGCCACGCCATTCTGTCGAAGTCGAGTATCGGCACGTAAGGCATCAACTGTTGAAGAGCATTCAGCCTGAAGGGCCGTATCGAGAGAAAGCCGTTTTAAGTTATCGAGAGTGGCAATCGCCTGATCGCGCATGTTCTGTGACGCAATGCCAGGCAATAAGTCACTCAATTCCCGAACGGATTGCTGAATACGTAAAGAGTCATAAGAAACCTTGGGCTCTGTCCCTGAATCCACCAGCTGATTGAGAAATTTCAGCTGATACTGGAAGCGGCGATATCGATCGATCTTGGCCAGATTCTCTCCGTCGGGTTTCGAGCGATGGGTATACATCCCCAGGGTGAGACCGTGAAGAATGCTATCCCTCACCAGCTGGTTTTTGGTTTCTGTTTCGGCCATCAGCTCGGCGCGGCGACTACGGTCTAAGCTGCGAACGAGTCGGCCGTTGCCTTGCGCTTCTGCCTCCAAGTCCTTGTAGCGCTGCCGGGCAGCTTCTATTTCCTGATCCGGAGCCGATTCCAGCGGATTTATGGCAAGCGAATCGACACGCCCTTGCATCTCGCGCCGGAGCGACGGATCGAGTTGATGATCCAACGCGAGCTTTATTCGAAATTGAGAATAGCAATCCAGACGTGCCGATTGGTTCATCGCAGCACCGTGCCGTGATGCAACGAAGTCATATACATCAGCTGCGACGTAGTAGTACCAATTGGTGAAGTGGGAAATACCAATCACGCCAGCGGTGATTTCATTGACGGACCGCTGCAGCATTTCATGCTGTCGCAAGTGGGTTCGATTTCGAAAGTCTACAACTAGAAGGGGCTGCTCGGGGTAGTTAAGACTGTAGACGCTCAGCGGGATCAACTTTGTTTGCTTCGCACCGGCTGCCCCGAACCGAAGCAGGGCTCCGTTCTCATCTATTCCGCGGGTGTACGCGGCAACCTTCGACCCGATATTCGCATCGTGCCATGGATCTTTGATACCGAGCAGCTTCCACACTGGGCCAAGCCCGGTTCCATTTGGTTCGCTGGCCTCTTCTGCAGGAAACCATAGCATTGCGTACTGTCCTTCGCTACCCGCCACGCTCAGTGGCTCGAAGTACAGACCTGCCTTCTCCGCACACTGCCTGAGCAGTTCCCAATTGCGGCTACGAATTCGCTCAGCTTTGAACGCGGACTCTTTTCCAAGTTGGGCGGCGTCTTCCGCGTTCACAAAACCTCCGAGAAATTTTTTTCGGAGTTCTAAGCGCGCAATTAGCAGATCCAGTTGCGCTCCTGTAAGTCCCGATGAGTTATCGGACGGAGGCGCCGCACGCAGATGAGTCAGTGCTTCCTCCAAGTGGAGACGCTCGTGGTCGGCTTCGTTAGAGCTGTACGCACGTGAGCTCGCCCGAATGGGCATCGTTGCTGGATCCAGCATTGTCCACTGCACTATGTCGCGAGCGAGCGAACGGATCATCGGGTGCTGCAACGACGTGAGGTCGAGCAGAGGAGCCGTGCTCTGTGACCACGCCCCACTCCCCTTCCGGCCGGCACGCCAGTAGAAAAACGGGATAGCTGACAAAGCTCTTTGGGAAAGAGTCGGCCGCTCGAAAGTCAAAAGCCAAACCGATGTAAGACGATCGTTATCCGATGGTTGATCTCCTAACGTGTCCCGCAGAACGGAAACCAAAGGTACGTCTGTTGAATCACCCTCCTTCGCCCTGTCGCAGGCTCGGCATATCAGCGTGACCAATTGGGCGCTTGACCCCACGGGCGTCGATTGCCAGTAGTAGCTGGAAGACGTAATCTTGTCCGCCACAGGAAGATTCGAGTTAGCCTCGCTATGCGTTAAGAAGCATACTAAAGCGATAACCGTCAGACAGATCAACCGCATCGGGGTCTACGCGTTTTTGATGCGGCTGCTACAGCAAAGGTTAGGGCGGCGGCTCCCTTCGCCCGCTCGTATGGTTACTAGCAAACGATCTCGAGTAAAACACGTGTTACGTTGAGAAGGAGTGCAGTTCGAAACAGCGCTTAATACCGTTTGGCTCGCATTAGGCGTGTTTGCGTTAGCAAGCACCATCCGTGCGCGCCTTCATACGGCTAAATTCGTTCGGTCAGCGCCTGTGTGGCTCCATGTTTGTGGAGTAGCCATGATTGTCGCGGCGCTGTTTCCTTACATCTCCGCTACCGACGACATCTTGCGTATCCAGCATATGGACATTCAGCAAACGCATGATCGTCAGCATCAATCTGATAGAAGAAGCTCCAACGATGGACTAATGCGCCTGTACGAGACGATGGACACGCCCCTTATTTGTGCGGTCCAGCAGATAACGATCTCGACATTTTTCACCGTCCTTGTAGCGAAGTTAAGTGCAACGATCGTCACTCGCCACGCCCCCGCCACCAGCGGGCGGTCCCCACCTTTTCAGCCGGTTTGAATCAGCCCCTAAATCAACCCGAAGTTTGAGGAGGACAGAATGGAGCGCCTTACCTGGCGTTTCTGCCTCGGTCTTCTATGTGCAGCCGGATGTGTGGCTCAGAATGCGCCGCCAGGCGAATCTCTTTCCTGGCAGGAGACTCAGGCTAGATTTCAAGCAAATAACCCCGCGCTCTTGGCGGGTAAAGTCACTATCGATGAGTCTCGGGCCGACGAGATCACGGCGTATCTACGCCCCAACCCCGACCTGAATTTAGGCTGGGATCAATTGGCGTTCTTCAACGCAAGCCCTTACAGGCCCTTAGCTCAGTCCTACGAATACGGAAGCTTGAGTTATCTGCACGAGCGTGAACACAAACGCGAACTCCGCTTGCTCAGCGCCCAGAGGGCAACCGCAATTGCGATATCCACACAGGCCGATTTGACCCGCAATCTTACCTTCAATCTCCGTGACGCCTTCGTTCGCGTCCTGCTCTCGAAATCAGTGCTCGCGTTAGCGAAGGAAAATCTCGAATACTACGACAAAGAGATCGCTATAAACCGGGATCGATATAACGCGGGTGGTATCTCGAGAGTTGATTTTCAGCGTGTCGAGATCCAGCGCGTTCAGTTCCTGTCCGACGTACAGACGGCTCAGGTAAACCTCCGTACCGCGAAAATCGATCTTTTGGCCTTGTTACGTGACAGAACATCGGTCGAGCAGTTCGATGTCCATGAGACGTTCGACTTTACCCAGCCTGCTTCGACTCTTGCTGAGCTGCGCGAACTGGCCCTGGCATCCCGTCCGGATCTGAAGGGAGCGGAACAATCTCTTGAAAAAGCCAGAACCGATCATCAGCTTGCGGTTGCGAACGGCTCTGCCGATCCAACCTTCGGCGTGGACGCGTCTCATCAGCCGGCTCCTCTCAACACCTATGTCGGAGTCAGCGTCAGCCTACCACTTCGCATCTTCGATAGAAACCAGGGAGACAAGCTACACACCCTGCTCGACGTCAACCGTAATCAGAAGCTCCGTGACTCGGCGGAAATCACAGCGCTTCACGATGTCGACTCCGCTTACGCCACGCTCGAAAGTACAGTTCAGCTTTTGCTGCCATACCGCGACAAATACCTCAAGGAAGCGGAGGAGATCAGGTCCGAGGTCTCTTTCGCCTATCTGCATGGGGCGGCTTCCTTGCTCGATTTTCTGGATGCACAAAAAGAATACAGGGACACACAGCTGAACTATCTGAACCTTGTCGGGTCCTACTTTTCTGCCGCCAATCAAGTGAATTTCTCAGTGGGACGTGAGGTGATCCGATGAAACGCACGCGAGCCATAGTGGCTGCACTGGCCCTATTACTTTGTGTTCTGTTAGCAGGCTGCCGATCGAATGGCAAGCCTAATCCGGCCGATACTGCTCCCCCTCAGGCTCAGGTGATCGAACAACCCGATCTGAATGTGGTTAAGATCGATCGGCCGGAACGGTTTGCGCTTGTCACTGCCGGGCAACATGAAGAGCGTCAAGAGATCCATGTCACCGGCGTGGTTAATCCAGATGTTGACAAGACCGTTCCTGTCATTTCGCTAGCGGCAGGACGGGTCGTCGGCATCTTCGCAAAATTGGGCGATGACGTTCATAAGGGACAACTGCTTCTGAAAATCTTGAGCAATGACATCTCGAACGCTTTTCAAACGTATCTGCAAGCCAAGGCGGACGAGGAATTGGCTCGGAAACAGCTCGAGCGGGCCCAATTGCTCTATGCCCACGGCGCAATCTCGTTGAACGATCTCGAAGTCGCGGAAGACACCGAACAAAAAGCCAAGGTGGCGCTCAACATTGCGGCACAGGCGTTGAAAACCTTAGGCGCCAACATTGAGCATCCCGATCCGGTGATCAACATCTACGCCCCCATAGACGGAACGATTGTGGAGCAGAACATAGTAAACACCGGCCTCGTTCACTCCCCCGATAGTCAGCCGAATCTCTTTACAATCGCGAATCTCTCCACGGTTTGGGTGATCTGCAATGTCTGGGAGAACGACCTGCCCATGGTGCGGCTCGGCGACATTGCCGATGTCCAACTCAATGCGTATGCCGATCGCGTGTTTCACGGCCGCATCAGCAACATTGGCAAAGTTCTAGATAACACCATTCGGACCGCCCCAGTACGTATCGTTCTGAACAATCCCGGGATCATGCGTTCCGGTATGTTCGTAGGCGCGACTCTGTACGGCCTGCACGGTCGAGTCTTCTCCAGTGTGCCGAGTACCGCCATCCTGCATTTGCACGATCGCGATTGGGTGTTTGTCCCAGCTGGCGAATCGCAATTCCGCCGGACCGAAGTCAAAACGAGCAAGGTCTTCGACGGTCAACAGGACATCGCCTCCGGAATCGCTCCCGGGCAGAAAGTTGTGACCGATGCGCTCGCGCTTTCCGCGGAAAGCGAGCAGTAGGAACTTACATGATCCGAGCTTTAGTTGATTTTGCTTTAAGAGCCCCACTTCTCGTCTTGGCGGTTGCGCTAATGCTGCTCGTGTGGGGCGGTATTGCCTTCCATAACCTGCCTATTGAAGCTTATCCGGACGTGGCCAACAACTACGTCCAAGTGATCACCCAATGGCCAGGGCGCGCCGCCGAAGAAGTCGAGCAACAGGTCACGATTCCAATCGAAATACAGATGAACGGCATCCCTCACCTGCAAAGCTTGCGTTCTACCTCTTTGTTCGGGCTTTCCAGCGTCAACATGATTTTTGACGACGAGTCGGTGAACGATTGGAACCGCGCAAAGGTTCTGGAGAGGTTGGCTAGCGTGAGTCTTCCCGCTGGGCTTCAACCGCAGATGGGTACAGATTGGAGTCCCGTTGGACAGATCTACTGGTACACGCTGCAAAGCACAAACCCGGAATACGACTTGATGGAGCAGAAATCGATTGAAGACTGGACACTTGAAAAGCAGTTGAAATCAGTCCCAAATGTAGTCGATGTCTCGAGCTTCGGCGGACCGACTCGCGAGTATCAGGTACGCCTGGATCCGGACAAGCTCATCGAGTACGGCTTAAGCATCAGTCAGGTCGAGCAGCAGCTCACGAACAACAATGTAAACGGCGGGGGCAGCTTCATTCAGGTCGGCAATCAACAAATCAACGTGCGCGAAGTTGGTCTTGTCAATCGGACGCAAGACATAGATAAAGTCGTGCTGATCGCGCAAAATGGCACTCCTATTCGCATGAGAGACATTGCTGTTGTCGAACAAGGCCCTAAAATCCGTTTGGGCCAAATCGGCAAAGCAATTCACCGAGCGGATGGAAAGATTGTCGACGAACCAGATGTCGTGGAAGGTATCGTGCTGATGCGCAAGGGGGCAGAATCAGATTCCACCCTTGTGGGAATTCACGAGAAAGTGCAGGAACTGAACGATCGCATTCTCCCAAAAGGCGTAAAGATTATTCCTTTTTTAGATCGGAGCGATCTTCTGCACTACACGACCCATACAGTTCTGCACAATCTCACCGAAGGAATGATCCTCGTTTCGATCATCTTGTTTGTATTTCTCGGCAATCTACGAGGCGCCCTCATCGTTGCTCTTACGATTCCGTTTTCTCTGCTGTTTGCCTCGATCTGTCTAGATCTCAACCAGGTGCCGGCTAATTTGCTTTCCCTTGGCGCTTTAGATTTCGGCATGGTCGTCGACGGCGCCGTTGTAATGGTCGAAAATATCGTTCGTCATATGGGCCGGCATCAATCCTCGGAAAAAACACCCATGATGATGATCCGAGAAGCCGCCCACGAAGTACAGCGGCCGGTGTTTTACGCAATCGCCATTATCATCACCGCCTATTTGCCGATTTTTACGTTGCAGTCTGTAGAAGGCCGGCTCTTCCGGCCGATGGCTCTGACCGTCGCCTTCGCGCTACTCGGGGCTTTGATTTTTTCTATTTTGATCGCGCCGGTTCTTTCCAGTGTCATTTTTCGCAATCAGGTTAAAGAATGGCACAACCCGGTGTTGGAATTTGTGATTCGGAATTACCGCAAAGCTTTGCATCGTGCCATTAAGCACAAGGCTTTAGTTCTGCTTCCCGTCGCCGCTCTATTTATCTTTGCGATTTCACTGTTCGCAGGCGGATTCATAGGTTCCGAATTCCTTCCCCACCTCGACGAAGGCGCCATTTGGGCTCGTGGCACGCTTGCCCCAAGCACCGGCCCTAACGAGGGAGGCGAAGTCATGCAGCGTGCCCGCTTGATTTTTGCATCGTTCCCGGAAGTTACCAAAGTCGTATCCCAGGTAGGCCGCCCAGACGATGGAACGGACACCACGGGTTTTTTCAATACCGAATATTTCGTCGACCTCAAGCCCAAAGAGCAGTGGCGATCCGCCTTTCACCGGAACAAAGACGAACTAATCGCGGCGATGGATCACGAAGTCGAAAAATTCCCCGGTATTATTTGGAACTTCTCGCAGCCGATCTCGGACAACGTAGAAGAAGCTGTCAGCGGCGTGAAAGGCGAGCTGGCCGTAAAGATATTTGGGACAGACCTGAAAGACCTCGAAGATACCGGTGATCGAATTGTTAGAGTCATGAGTGGCATCAAGGGCATTCAGGACCTCGGTTTGTTCCGGGTTCTAGGCCAGCCCAATCTGAACCTTGTCGTAAATCGCGAGAAAGTATCTCGTTATCAGTTGAATGCCACGGACGTTCAGGACGCTGTGCAGACCGCCGTCGGGGGCAACGCTGTTTCCCAAGTCTTGCAAGGTGAGCAGGTTTACGATCTCGTTCCCAGGTATTTGCCTCAATACCGGAATAGCCAGGAGGCAATCGAAGACATTCGTATCCTTGCGCCATCCGGTGAGCGCGTCTCTCTGGCGCAAGTCTGTGATGTAAATGTGCGGGACGGTGCTTCCGAGATCTATCGCGAGGCCAACTCGCGCTACATCGCGATTAAATACAGTGTGCGAGGCCGTGATCTCGGCAGCACCGTACAAGAGGCCATCGACAAAGTGGAAAGAAATGTGAAACTGCCGAAAGGCTACACCATCGATTGGGCCGGCGAGTACGCCAGCGAGCAACGTGCCAACAAACGACTTTCTATTATCGTTCCAATCACGATCGCGGTGATCTATATGCTGCTCTACTCGATGTTCAACTCATTTAAGTGGGCAGGTTTGGTGATGGTCACAGTCCTGCTTGCCCCCATTGGGGGCATTCTTGCGCTGTATATAACTAGAACTCACTTTAGCGTGTCTTCGGGCATCGGAATGCTAGCTCTGTTCGGGGTATCCGTACAAACGGGTGTGATTATGGTTGAGTACATCAACCAGCTGCGTTCGCGTGGGCACTCGGTAGAAGATTCTGCGGTTGAAGGCGCTGTTCTGCGCCTGAGGCCGATCATGATGACAATGCTGGTTGCAACTCTCGGACTGCTCCCTGCGGCTTTGTCGCACGGCATCGGTTCCGACTCTCAGCGGCCGTTCGCGATTGTAATCGTTGGAGGCTTGAGCGCAACTCTGGTGATGAGCGTATTCGTCATGCCAACGATCTACGTGTGGGTGGCGCGCCCGAACGATCGATTACCGGCGGCCGATCCCGGTTTCGAAGAATAAAGGCTACAGCTATGACCGGCTGCCCCCGCCAAAAAGGCGCTGGAAAAACTGCTTCCAGTGCCACTGTGGTTCCTGGCATTCCGGGGCTGGCGCGTACATGATCGATTTTGTCCCACGCTCTACTCCCAAGGACTGCAACTCCGAACCGCTCGCCTGGACGTTAACCGTCACAAATGCCTTGCAGCCGTCAACGGAGACGATCTTCCATGGAGATGTAGTGTTTTTAGAAGGCCCCCAGTCCTGGAGAAAACGGTTGTAGTCGTAATTCCTGCACGGAGCGGCCGTAGTACAACCCCAGTCGCTATAAGCGCGCGTATAATCGTGCGCGTTCACTTCGGCGAGAAATTTCTTGACCGTCCGCTTCTCGGGGTAATTATGTAAAGCAAGGTAGAGAACCCAAACGGCGATAAGCAGACCGATAACGCCAAAGATGATCGCCTTGATAACGCGATTTCGGCTCTCCTCACCAGCTCCATACTGTTGCAGATAGCTCCCCATTTCACTCTCCTTCGCTCATCTCGCCGGCTTACTAGTTTGTGCAGCCGGCTTATTTAGCTGGATAAGCTTTGTCGTAAGCGGCTGTTGCTTCCGCCGTAATATCGAGATTCGGCTTGTAGTACAGCGTGTTAGTGATGTCGATAATCACGTCTAAGCCTCGTTCCTCCGCAAGTTTACGGATCACTTCGGTCATCTGCCTTCCTGCACGGCCTAGAATGTCCTGCCGCTCGCCGTTCACATCACCCTGTAGATCCTCCCCGAGACGCTGTAGTTGCTTCTGCTTTTCAGTTGCGGTTTGTCTGAGCTGAGCTTCCCTATCCGGCGTCATATTGGGAGCAGCCAGTTGCTGTTGAATGGTTTGAAGATCACGCTGCAGAGTTTCAATAGCCTGCTGCCGGGGACGATACTTCATTTCGAGGGAGGCCTGTGCCTTTTTAATCTCTTGTGTATCTGCAACGGCTTTCTGAGCGTTTATGATGGCCACTTTAGCCGGTGTGACCGACTGCGCTTGAACGGCACCTGTCAACGCGGCGGCTGCTGCAGCTAGGAGCGCGACGCCCCGGAACTTCGAAGACATTAGTTTCTGTGAACTCCCTATCGTATTTGTTAGAACTTGCTCACGCTTAAGCGCCTGCACTGTTCTGTAGAAGACATTAGGCTAGCATGCGTTCCACGCTAGTCGGACCGCACCTCGGTGATTCGTCCCTTGTTGTCAATGACCAGAATACGATCGCGCCACCTAACCTTCCGTCCGGCGTAAGACGCGAGCCAAATCGCAAACGAGTACAGGTCATGAAGCGGAGCTAGCCAGAACAAAAAGGTTGCCAATCGGCTCCGAAGCACCAGAGACGCGCTTAAGGAAGCCGACATTAAGCGCAGAAGAAGTAGAAGCAGCGCAAGGTTGTTGTTCCCCAGAACAAAAGCAGCGGCGATCCAAACACCTGCATGTGTAATTGGCAGCCCGGCGTAGCCGACTCCTTTAGAAAATCGGATGGTACGGGCCCAGCGAAGCTGATGCTGCCAACTTCCACTCCAGGAGGAGTCCCCGAGCGATGTCTCCACGGTGTAGGTAGACAGTAACGCTCGTCTCCCCGACTCGGTGATTCGCTTTGCCAATTGATAGTCATCCGCCAGATAGTCACCCAGAGCAGTGAATCCACCTGCTCGCGCCAAATCTTCGGCTCGGAAAACCAGCGTTGATCCTAAGCCAAACTCGCGAACTCCCAGCGCCTGCGCGACTAAGGTGCTGGGCATGAACTCGGTGGCTATGCCGAGTGCCTCCCATGCGCCTGCAGCCGTGTGGGCCTGTGCACGATAAAGGCAGGTAACTACTCCTATAGAGGGGCTCGCGAGAGGGGCGGTCACCTCGGCCAAGTACTCGGAGGTGACTTTGATATCGCTGTCGTTCACCAGCCAGATCGGATATCGTGCGTGCTTTGCTAAGTTTGCAAGCACACCCACCTTCCCGTTTGCAAGGCCTTCAGATCCAATAATCAGACGGATAGGAACGAGCGGGAATTTTGCCTGGAGCCGCCGAACTTGAGGCACTGCAGGATCGCTCCCGTCGGCTAATCCGAACAAAAGCTCAAATTCGGGGTAACTCTGGTCCGCTTGCGAAACGAATGCTTCGAAAGTGTTTGGATCGAGACCACGCAGGGGCTTCAGAACCGAAACCGGCGGACTGTAGGTCGTATCACGTTCTCGATGATGGTGTTTGTACCGACGCTGAAGATGCTTCAACGCTGCCAGCATCGATAGGATCTGGTACGCGAAAGCCGGTAAAAGAAGGAAAGAGGATAACCGCACAAATAGCCCAGCGAAGGCAGCTATCGGGCGAGTAGCACCACTCCGCTTAAAACAAGTAGCGCACCCACGGCCCTGCGCTTTCCGACAACCTCCTTCAAAACGAATTTTGCAAGGACGGTCTCCACTACAAACGTTGCGGCTGAGGCCGGAACCGCAAAGCTCAACGGAGCGTTTTGAAGGAGCGCCATGAAGGCAAAGAACGAGACCGCCATACAGAGGATTCCGAGAAACAGGTAACGTCGGCTGAAGATCATCGTCACAATACGACCTAGTCCACGTGCGTCCACGCGCTGTTCTCCGCTGACCTTCATTTCATGACTCTGCAGCAAGTCGCCCAACACAGTGGCGGCAACAACCACGAATAGCAGGATCCACTTCATTCCCGAGCGCCTACCCCGCTGGAGGTTTTCAGACTTGTTGTGCCGACGAGAATGGTGCCACCAAAGATCAAAAGCGTGCCCAACCATTGAAGCGGTCCGATAGCTTCATGAAGGAATACGGCGCCTAAAACAGCAGCAAGAAAATACCCTACTCCGGTTACCGGCAAGACGAAGCTAAGATCAGCCCAACTAAGTAGCACCATCCTGGTCAACAGCCACATGATCAGCAGGCTAATGCCTAAGCCAACGTAGGGGTTTAAGATGACCCGCATGTAGCCAATCGGATCGACACCGACTCGTATAGCGGCGTGCGTCATACCCCAGGCCAGAGACAGATTTCCCAAAGCGTTGAACAGGGTCACCGCGGTAACTAACAGGAACAGCCTGAACTTACTCTTCCGGGATTTTATGGGCTCGCACGCAATCGACAGGAGAGCAGGAGCTTCTAGCTGCGTACCCAGATGGCTTAGTCTCCGGAAGTAAGTACCGCAGCTTGCTGCTCGTCTTTCTGAGCCTTGTGATCTCTTACGAACTGCTTGCGCTTCGAACGTAGTGCAAGGTACTCACGGGCCTCTTTATAGAGCCGCCTGCGTTCGTCCGTATTGAAGATTGCTTTGCTGATAAGCCGGAGGGCTACCTTGGGCCTGAAGTAGTACTCGCCGTAGAAGCGCTCGACCCAATCGACGAGCTCAGCCTTATCAAGACCGGGGTAATTATAGTTCGGAAGCTGATGTCCGGCTTCGTCGGTCATCGTCTCGTCTATTGTGATAAGGCCGTTTTTCTTTACGTGATCGTAAAACTCGGTCCCAGGAAATGGATGCCCGATCGATACCTGAATCGTTTCGACGTCCAACTCTTTCGCGAAGTCGATGCTTTTCCGAATGGTCTCTCGTGTTTCACCAGGAAGTCCAACAATGAAGTCGCCGTGGATGATCAAGCCAAGCTTCTTACAGTTTGCAGTAAACCGGCGCGCCATGTCGATCGTCGCGCCCTTCTTGATATTCTTGAGAATCTGCTGATCGCCCGACTCATAACCGACGATCAGAAGACGGCAGCCAGCGTCTTTCATCGCCTTCAGGGTGTCGTAATCCGTCGTTACCCGCGACGTACAACTCCAAGTGAAATTCAGAGGTTTCAGCTTGGCGCATAACTCGATCGTACGAGCCTTTTGATAATTGAAGGTGTCGTCGTCAAAGAAGATTTCCTTCAAGCCAGGGAAGTTCTCGAGCACATACCGGCACTCATTGGCAATATCGTCCGAAGAGCGTAAACGCCAGCGGTGCCCGGAGTGAGTCTGCGGCCACAAACAGAAAGTGCACTGCGCTGGACATCCGCGAGTCGTGTAGAACGAGATAAAAGGATTCAGGAGAAACGGAACGTTGTACCGGCGGAAATCCAGATCGCGTTTATAGATCTTACTGGCCCAAGGAAGCGCGTCCAAATCTTCGATGGGAGGAGCTTCACGATTGCTCTGAAAACCGCCATCCTTCCGAAAAACAACGCCCGGAATCTCTTCCAGTGGCTTACCCATCGCGTAATCCCGAATTGCGTAGTCGAATTCACGTTTTACGACGAAATCTATAGCCCAGGACGCGCGGAGACTCTTCTCGGGCTCGATGGTGACCGGTGGACCGACAAACGCAACCTTTAGATTGGGGTTGCGATCCTTCATCATCTCCGCGATCTTTACATCGACATTGAAGCCTGGGGTGGATGTAAAGAGCACCAGAAGCTCATAATCCGAGGCCATCGCCACCGTCTGATCGATAGAAATCTTATGAGGAGGTGCGTCGACAACCTTGCTATCGGGGATCAAACCGGCCGGATAGCAGAGCCATACCGGATACCAATAAGATTCGATCTCGCGAGCAGCAGGCCATCGAGAACTTGCACCACCGTCAAAGCCCTCAAAGGAAGGCGGATTTAGGAATAGCGTTCTCATTGACACTTTGGATCGTTACTAGTCATTTTAGTTTGCTTAACCGTTATTTCTCAATGAGGCAGACGTCACTGGAAGCCTCTGGTGTACAGAAGGGGACTTTTGCGCGCTCAACGGAGTCGGCATTCAATTGGACGAAAGCACATTAGCCGGCAGTAAGCTTCCATTGTCCCCTTCGTCCTCAGCCAGCTGTGCATAGTTTGAGTAATTTATGTCCAGCTCGACTTTGCCGACGACTCGGGTCGTAATAATGCTGCTCATATGCTCGGGAACGGCTTTACCCGACTTGATGGAAAAAGCTCGCTCGAAATCAACTTTCCTGAAGAACACGCTGGGATTTTTAACCAGGCGCCCACGCTCATATACAGGAAGGTAGCTATTTACATCCAGCCATACCTCACCTTTGAAGCGCCCGAGTTCGGCACTTCGCGGCGCTACCAGGAATACGTATACATGTTTGCCGGTTTCATCGATGCGTTCACCCCTGAATCTGAATTTATAGTTAGCGGGGGTGATCGCAAGTTTAGGATCGTTCTGTCCTTTTTGCTCCGCCTGAAGATATCGGGCAATCACCTGACTTTTTACAGTATTACTCCCCTGAAATCCCAGAACCCGGTAACTGATCCTGCCCACCCGGGAAATCACCCTTAATGCGTGCAGCCGCCCGTTCTGTTGCAAGCTCGGAATAGAGGCGTTGATGTCCACTTCCATTGACACACCTTGTGATCCGTCTTCCTTGCCTTGACTTGCCTCTAAATATCGCCCGATGATGTCGTTGGACATCGCCGTCGAAAAGGCTGGCTCTCCCGCCCAAACCTGTGTAGGCAAACCCAGGGACGTCAACATCAAAGCTATAACAGCTAAGCGGTGTCTTCTCAATTGTTTTCTGTCGAATAGGGGCTATAGATAGTCCCGAGTATCGGCGCGTAAGCGCGACTGCAACTCTCGTTATTCTATCCGATCTCTACTTTCACCCCTTGGATGCATTTGACGGGCCGACGGTTCACCCTTAAGTTAAGGTCTGCCATTTCGACTGGATGTCATAGTGAACTTTAAGATATGCGCCGCGATTATCACAATTGGTATAGCCATCGCCTGGGCCGACACATGGAATTACTCGCTTATGGCCATGCTGGTTTGCCCGTGCTTGTGTTTCCCACTTCGAGAGGCCGCTTCTTCGAGTATGAAAACTCCGGGATGATCCATGCGCTCGCGAACAAGATCGAATGGGGACACATACGAGTCTTTTGCATAGACAGCGTGGATTCGGAGAGTTGGTATAACCGCGGAATTCACCCGCACGACCGTGTACGGCGGCACATAACCTACGAAGATTACATACTTTACGAGGTAGTACCGCTCATGAAAAGCTCTAATGGAGCAGCCCAAATCTGTACCACGGGTTGCAGCTTCGGCGCTTACCATGCGCTGAACTTCGCGCTTCGTCATCCGGACCTCACCTCCACCTGCATTGCAATGAGCGGCGCTTACGATATGCGACGTTTCATGGACGGCTACTATGACCAGGACTTCTACTTCAACAACCCGGTTGACTACGTAGCAAACATGAGCGACCCATGGTTTCTCGACCGATATAACCAAATGAGACTGGTGCTCGCAGCCGGAGACTGGGACATTTGCCTGGGCGACAGCTTCAAAATGGCGGAGATCTTGGGCCGGCGAGGCATCCCGCATTGGCTGGACGTCTGGACCGGCAACGAAAAACACGATTGGCCGCTCTGGCAGCGTATGGCGGTAAAATTTTTCTAACTCCGTGGCGCATGCACGCGGGCAGCTAACTGTTCGGGAAGGAGCAGGTTATAAATGAGAAAAATCGGGATTATCTATGGGATGGAAAACACGTTTCCGCCTGCGCTCGTTAACTGCATTAACAGCAAGGATGTCCCCGACGTCCAGGCCGAACACATCCAGCTTGGCGGCATTAAAATGGCGCATCCTAGCGGCTATCGCGTCATCATCGACCGCATCTCCCAAGACGTCGAGTTTTATCGCGCTTACTTGAAGAACGCCGTCCTGGGCGGCACAATCGTCATCAATAACCCGTTTTGGTGGAGCGCCGACGACAAGTTTTTCAATTATGCTCTTGCCAGCCAGATAGGCGTCGCTGTTCCAAACACAGTCATTCTGCCCTCCAAAGAACTTCCACCGGGAACAACGTCCCAATCCATGCGCAACCTGATCTTCCCGCTGAATTGGGATGACCTCTTCGACTACATCAAATTCCCTGCCTTCCTCAAGCCCTTTAGCGGAGGTGGCTGGAAGAATGTCTACAAAGTCCATTCGCCTGAAGAATTCTTTGCTGCCTACGACGAGACCGGAACACTATGTATGACTCTCCAGTCCGCCGTCGAGTTCGACGATTACTTCCGCTGCTACGTTGTCGGCCAAGAAAAAGTACGAGTGATGAAATACGATCCTAGACTGCCTCATCATCTCCGTTATGTCAGGGACGACGATCCCACCGCACACTACTTGTACCCCCGAGTCGTGCACGACTCCCTCAAGCTTTGCGAAGCTCTGGGCTATGACCTCAATACCGTCGAATTTGCGGTCCAGGATGGTATCCCCTACGCGATCGACTTCCTCAACCCTGCCCCGGACGCAGATGTTCACTCGGTAGGACAGGATAACTTCGATTGGGTGGTAGAGAATGTTGCCCAGATGGTAATCCAAAAGGCCCTCAGCGATGAGCGACCCCAAAGTCAATACCAGTGGGGACACTTTCTGAACGGTAATAGGAAGGCAGCAGCCCAACAGTAATTCCGGAGAGTTAACGTTGAGCGGCGTGTTTGCCGCGAGAGGAAACGCGATGAGACCTAGCTTTACCTTAGGCGTCGAAGAAGAGTATCAGACCATCGACCCTGAAACCCGGGATCTTCGATCACATATCGATTCCGAGATCATCTCCAAAGGCAAAATGCTTCTGAAAGAAGCAGTTAAAGCTGAGATGCACCAATCCGTCGTCGAGGTCGGCACGGGCATTTGCAGGGATATCAAAGAAGCGGCATCGGAAGTTAAATGCCTGCGTTCGGAGATCGTCGACTTGGCAAAAAAGAACGGTCTGCGCCTGGCTGCTGCGGGCACTCACCCGTTCGCAGACTGGCGCAAGCAGGACATCTATCCGGACGAGCGTTACGAGATTATCGTCAAGGATCTTAAGATGGTCGCCCGGGCCAATCTTATCTTTGGCCTCCATGTTCATGTCGGAGTCGAAGATCACGAAACCTCCATACACTTGATGAACGCCGCTCGCTATTTCCTTCCCCACATCATGGCGCTCTCTACAAACTCGCCATTCTGGCTTGGAATGGATACCGGGCTGAAATCGTATCGCTGCAAAGTATTCGATAAGTTCCCACGCACCAACATTCCCGATGCGTTTACAAGTTATGGCGAGTATGAGTACTTCGTAAATCTACTCATAAAAACCAACTGCATCGACAATGCAAAAAAGATCTGGTGGGACATTCGTCCGCATCCGAATTTCCCCACACTCGAGTTTCGAATTTGCGATGTACCCATGCGCGCGGACGAAACCATCGCAATTACCGCACTGATTCAGGCAACCGTAGCCAAACTTTGGAAGCTTCATTCGGCGAACCAAAGCTTTCGCTTATACAGTCGAGCTTTGATCATGGAGAACAAGTGGCGGGCCGCTCGCTATGGCCTGGATGGAAAGTTGATCGATTTCGGCAAAGAAACGGAAGTGCCCATTCGAGATCTCATATACGAATACCTCGATTTCATCGACGATGTGGTAGACGAGCTCGGCTCGCGAGACGAAATCAATTACATCCATCGAATACTCGAGAACGGCACCGGAGCAGATCGCCAGCTCCGTATTTTTCAGGAAACCGGAGATTTAACCAAGGTAGTGGACTATATTCTTTACGAGACGGAGGCGGGTCTTACCCGCGAGATGGCCGGCGCTGGCACAGCATAATGCCTAACGATCTCACAGACCGCCCATTCGATTCTGAACTGATCCCCGGAGCGCATAACGCTGTTTTTGTGTGTCTCAAAGTTCAGCCAACCGAAAAGGTGACGCTAATCACCGATTATGCCTGCGAAGAAATAGCGGCAAGCCTGGTGTCCGAACTTAAAGAGTGTGGATGTCCTTACAACAGCTTCATTCTGGAGGATATCGCGGAGCGTCCTCTGAAAGCCATGCCCGAAGAAGTTCTTACCGACATGGAATCGAGCGATGTCAGCATCTTCGCCGTACGTGCCCAGGCAAACGAACTGAAAACACGCATGCAGATGTGCGAAGTCGTCAATCGCAGAAGAATGCGCCATGCACATATGGTCAACATCGAGAAAAGCATCATGCTTGAGGGCATGCGCGCCGATTTCGATCAGGTTGACGATCTTACGAAGCGCATCATGAGCATTGTTAAGCAAGCCAAACGCGTGCGTGCCACGACTCCGGCCGGCACCGACATCGAGGCCGAGCTAACAACTGAGTACAAGTGGATCAAGACCAGCGGCATCATTAGCCGGGAAAAATGGGGCAACCTCCCGGGCGGCGAAACCTTCACTTCACCTCTGGAGGTGAACGGAACGTACGTTGTGGACGGTGTGGTGGGCGATTACCTCTGTGGAAAATATGGCGATCTGAAGAACACGCCGCTAACACTCAAAATCGAGCGGAACCGGCTTTTAGAGGCATACTCCGACAACCAGGATCTCCAGAACGAGTTTTGGGAGTACACCCATCGTGACCCGAACAGCGACCGCGTCGGCGAGTTCGCGATCGGAACCAACCTGGCCTGCAGAAGTATCATCGGGAACATCCTTCAAGATGAGAAAATTCCCGGCATTCACATGGCTTTTGGCGATCCCTTACGGTGCACACACCGGCGCACCCTGGACTTCTTCCACACACATCGATGTCGTCGGGCGAGACTTCGATATCTGGGCCGACGACCGCCAGATCATGAAACACGGCAAGTTCCTCGTTTAACAACTAATTGGTCCCCGCGTGATTCCGCATCTACGCAGTGAGTTCAATCGAAGATGGCAACCGGCCATGTACGCCGATTTGTTGCAGTCGCTTGAACAAGCTGCCGGGACACCCGTCACCTTCCGCTGCAGTGAAACTCCTGTTTTCCTGCCGCAACACCTGCTCGACAAGATGGTTCGCTACGGGCAGGAACTCTACGCCCAAATGGCTGGCGACCCGAAATATCTGGAAGCCTCCAAGAGCGCAGTTCCAGCGCGATTCCGTGCACCCCAACCGACCGATCACCCGCTTTTCCTCCAAGCAGATTTCGGTCTCGTGGAAGAGAACGGCGCCTGGGAGCCCAAGCTTGTCGAGATCCAGGGCTTTCCGTCTATTTACGGCTTCCAGGTAGCGATGGCACACGAGTACTATCGTGCTTTCTCGCTCGGCGAATTAGACAATAGACTCACCACGTATCTGGAAGGCCTCAACACCGACAGCTACGCTGAACTCCTTCGCAAGGGAATCTTGAACGGTCACGCACCGGAGCAGGTAGCCCTGCTCGAAATCGATCCTTACCAGCAAAAGACTCTTCCCGATTTCCTTATCACCCAAAAACTGCTGGGCCTGAAGATCGCAGATATTCGAGACTTGCAAAAGCGCGGGCGCAAGATCTACCTGGATGGCGTCGAACTGAAACGCATCTACAACCGCGTCATCGCCGACGAACTGGTCCGAAAAAACGTTGCCTCGGAGTTCCAATTTACAGACGATGTCGAGATCGAATGGGCCGGACACCCCGACTGGTTTTTTCGTATCAGCAAATTCTCGCTGCCTTGGCTGAAACATGTCAGCGTGCCCGAAACCTGGTTCCTGAGCGACGTCGATACCCTGCCCGAAAATCTCGACGACTACGTCTTAAAACCACTCTACTCGTTCGCCGGCCTGGGCGTGGTCATCGGACCGAGCGCGGCCGAGATCCGGGCCATTCCACCCGAACTTCGTGCCGACTTCATCCTGCAACGCAAGGTGAACTTCGTACCGACCATCCACACACCCAGTGGCCCTACCAAACTGGAGATCCGGGTCATGTACATCTGGAATGGATCGGCCATGCAGCCAGTCACTACATTGCTTCGGACGGGCCGCGGAAAAATGATGGGGGTAGACTTCAACAAGAACCTCGACTGGGTAGGCGCGACGGCCGGCTTCTCCACCGGCGACTAACGCTGCAAGCGTAACTCCAGGCTGGCTTTCGCGTCCACACAGCAGGATTGAATAGGAGATAGCATGGCCATCGATAAGCGAGCGGGCAAACCCGCTGATCCGTCACAGCTCATCAACGTTCCTCGCTTGATCGCGAGCTATTACACGATTAAACCCGACCCTGGCGAGAAGACCCATCGTGTTGCCTTTGGAACTTCCGGGCACAGAGGCTCTTCTTTCTCTGCCAGCTTCAACGAAGACCACATCCTCGCGATCACTCAGGCGATCTGTGCCTACCGTAAACAACTAGGTGTAAAAGGACCTCTTTTTCTTGGCCTCGACACCCATGCTCTTTCAGAACCAGCCTTCCTGACTGCCCTTGAGGTTCTAGCTGCCAATCACGTGACAGTCATGATCGACCAAGCCGGCGGTTACACTCCGACTCCCGCGCTTTCACATGCCATCCTGTCTTACAATCGCGGCCGCAAAGAGGGCCTCGCCGATGGAATTGTCATCACGCCCTCGCACAACCCCCCCGACGACGGAGGTTTCAAATACAATCCCCCGTCCGGCGGCCCGGCCGACACCACGGCAACCAAGTGGATCGAAAATTATGCGAACGATCTTCTGGAAAAGAAGCTGATCGGCGTCCATCGCATGTCGGCCGAGCGGGCTCTGCGCGCGGATACCACCGAACGTTACGATTACGTCTCCCGTTACGTCGACGAGCTCGGCTCCGTGATCGATTTCGACGCCATTAAGAATGCCGGATTGAATCTTGGAGTAGATCCGCTGGGTGGAGCGGGAGTCGCATACTGGCCGCGCATAGGCGAGCGCTACGGACTCAAATTGACCGTTGTTAAGCCCAGCCTCGATCCCACCTTCCGCTTCATGACTCTCGATTGGGACGGCAAAATACGTATGGACTGCTCGTCACCATACGCGATGGCCGGCCTGATCGCCATGAAAGATCGCTTCGATGTGGCTTTCGCCTGCGACACGGATCATGACCGGCACGGAGTTGTTACTCCAAGCGCTGGACTCCTCAATCCCAACCATTATCTTGCCGTAGCTATCGATTATCTGTTCCAAAACAGACCGCAGTGGAGCGCGGGCGCCGGTATCGGAAAGACACTCGTAAGCAGCAGCATCATCAATCGCGTCGCGGAGAGCCTCGGACGAAGGTTGGACGAAGTGCCCGTTGGCTTCAAGTGGTTTGTCGACGGCTTGCTGGATGGTTCATTAGGTTTCGGAGGAGAAGAAAGTGCCGGTGCTTCTTTCCTGAAACAGGATGGAGGCGCTTGGAGCACCGACAAAGACGGATTGATCCTCGGTTTACTTTCCGCCGAGATCACGGCAAAGCTGGGGAAAGATCCAGGCCAGCGCTATCGCGAACTGACCGATAAATTCGGTGACCCGGTATATGAGCGAATCGACGCTCCCGCCTCTCCCGAAGAAAAAGCCATCCTGGCCAAGCTTTCTCCCGAACAGGTCTCCGCGAAGGAGCTCGCCGGAGAACCGATAGAAACCATGCTCACCAAGGCACCCAGCAATGGAGCCGCTATCGGCGGATTGAAAGTCGTAACCAAGAACGGCTGGTTCGCAGCCCGTCCCTCAGGCACCGAAAACGTCTATAAGATCTACGCCGAAAGCTTTCTGGGTAAAGAGCACCTCAAACGGCTGCAAACAGAGGCACAGGCCCTGATCTCGAAAACCTTTGCAGAAGCAGGCGCTGTCAAAGCATAACAGAGTAAGTTCGCGGACCGCAGAACGGTCCGCGAACTGTGACATCGCCCTATTTAGACGAAAGGGTAAACGAATGGGAAGTCCCTGGATTGAAGTAATCAGCAAAGGCTTTTGCGTTGGGTGTTCCTAAACCCGTTACATTGTCCCAGCCGACAGCAGTTCTTAGGCCCGTGTCAGTGCCGAAGGTGATCACATACGTGGTGTCTTGATACAACGGTATGTCCCTCAGCGCGCTATAGAACGCGGTCGTACCGTTTAACGGTGCTGCCAACTGCGCTGCACTGTACTCCGCTGTCACTCCGAAAAAGTTGACGCTGCCTGTCACGTTCGTTGCCGAGCCGACGGGAAGCACATCGGTAATGCTCGCCGCGGGCATCGAATAGAGCGACCGTGCAGCTTGCCCGAGCGGCACGCCGGCCTCTTGGTTAGCGATGGCCCACAAAGCGGAAAACATCGGTGTTGCCAAGCTGGTGCCTCCAACGACCCGCCATTGTTGAGGAGGATAAACGCCACCTTCGGTAATCGCGATCACGCCCCCTGTGAATGGGTCAGCTAGCCACGAAACGTCGGGAAGCAGGCGGCTTGTGCCCGGCAATGCGCTTTGGAAAGACGGCTTCGAGAAAAACGCGCTAGGACCTCCGCCCGAGCCAAAGTCGAAAAAACCGGAGGTTGGGGGAGCGAAGATGTTACCTGAAAGAACCAATGGATTTTCATTGGTGCCCCAACCGGTTTGGAAAGCGATGCTGTTGTCCGAGTTGAGAGCGAGGCTAACGCCGCCAACGCCCGTCGCATAAGGAGAGTCAGCCGGGGCCAATACGGAAGCAGGATACTGCGGAGGTCCTATGTCCCGTGTAAAATCGCCACTATCGCCGGTTGCAAAGTTGGCAGAAATCCCAAACAGTGCTGCAATTTGATTTATGAGGTTCTCCTGCTGCAGAACTGCCGTAGGTGTGAGGATCTCTTCGCTTCCATAGCTGCCCGAAATTACATTTCCTAGGCCATTTGCAACTGCGTATAGCTCTGCATTATCGACGTCCTGAAAACTAGCTGTGGGTGGGACAACCAAGTCGATAGCAGCGCCAGGCGCAATCGCGTGTGCCCATTCGACATCGAGATTGATCTCCGGGTTGGGCCCCGCACAGGTCGAAACGCCCGTGTTGATGATCTTGAAATTCGAGGACGTGAGCGGAGGCAGCCCGAACCTCGCCGAAAAAGCGTTAGCATCGTCCATAACAGTCGGCGAGCCGCACCAGTCAATAATTACGATCGTTTGACCGGTTCCGTCATACCCCTCCTGGTAAAGGCCGCTCAAATTGTACGCGCTTTGAATCTCGCTCGGCGTGTAGCCGCAACCAGGAGCGTTCTCCGTTCCGTTATAGGTGTTGCCCGTGTAAGTTGCAGTAGCCGGAAACAAAGTACCGGTAAACGTTTTGGTCTCCACCGCGGTGAAGCAGTTAGATGTGAAAAACGAGGAGCTATTATCCGTAGCCGCGGTCTGAAAGCCCGGTCCTGAAGGCAGGGCTGGAACGGTTTGGGTTACCAAAGGATGTTGATACTCCAAGTTGTCGAGCCCGGAAACGCTCTTGACCATTGCAGCCGCGGGTCCTTCTATGTAGGGGTCCGTCGTGTTGCTACGGTAAACCTTGCCGTTCAATTCATACCTGTTCATTTGCACATGAAAGGCGTTTTGTATTTCCCTCGCCGTCCCGCGAGCACGCACCACAAAGTTGTCGGGACCAACCGAGATCACCGGCAGGTTGTGCGCTGCCAGGAACTGTTCGACCGTCCGCACCGCTTCTGCTGTTGGAGCAAATCTGGCCGCAATGTCGGCAGGTTTGAGCCAATCGTGATAATGCGAAGACCGCGGGTCATATAGCTCCTCAGCCAAAGTGTCCAGCGCCTCGCGATCGCGAAGATTCAGCCATAGGCTGACCTCAATGGTCTCCACCGGATTAGCGGGTCCGAGATTCTTAGCGGTAGCCACAAAGCTCGGTGTGTTATTTGCAATAAAATGTCCGCTGAGCAAATTAGCTGCTCGAAGCGTGCTGACAGCTGCCAGCCCGAGCGCGACCGCTACGCAACCCTGTAGAACTCTGAATTTCCAGTACATTTTTCCTCCGCGTCAAGCATAATAGTAATGCAAGTTCTAGTACAGATGTCTTTAGTACTTAGGGTACTTACCGACGATTGCCGTCAGATTACCTTTGCCCGTTGCAAGTCTTTCAAGGCACTAATGACGCCTTCAAAACCCATGTTGTCGTAGATAAGCTCGATCCGCTCAGCACTCACTCGGCTGAGCACAACATTTCGAAACCGGTTGTTGTAGGCCGCGACCAGCGTCGGATCGTACCCGAACTGTGGAGCCGCCTTTCGCAGCAACGTGTCAGCTAGGCGAGCAGCCGGAATGGCATTCACGAAGTCAGCGTCCGACAAGTTGTCGATCTGGTATTCGATTAAATCATTCGACTCCACCTTACGAACACGCCTCAGCGCCGGAAGCCTGAACTTCCCGGTGGGATCTTTCGCCAGATAACCGGCAGCCACAGGATCGACCCGGGCCAGAATAGCGGCCGCTCGCAGCCAGTTCACCACCTTGAACTCGTTGCCTAGGGTTGGCGCGGCGTGTGCACTCGCCTGCGCGATAACCAGCAATGGCGGCAGCCCTCGCGCCATCGTCTCGGCCAGGCTGATGATGTGATGGGCGCCTGTCCGCGAGTCCCCTGCTTCGCCAAAGTTGTCGTTCTTACCGGTACCGCCAAAGCTCAACTCCTGAAACTCGGTGCCGTCTGCATTCCACTGGAACACGAGCATCTTGCCCCAGTCGTGCCAAACAGGGGCCGCCAATACGACGTCTTCATCCATGACGTCCGAAAGCCCGCTGCCATAGAGTTTCCGATACTGCGCCGCCAAACGAATCGCACTCTCCTGATTGAACAGTTCGTGTACCGCCAGCCCGCCGGGGAAAGAGTGGTGCCCTCCGAAATCGCCTCCTGGCGCCGCTTCGAAGCTCAGCGGAAGGTGCGGACACACGCTCCCCTCCTCGAGCACAGGCGGGAAGACGCGGGCCATCGCCGCGCCGCTCTCTTTTAGCAGATCTTCTCGTACGAGTTGCTCCATGATCTGCCGTTTCCCATCCTCGTTGAGGTTCGCCCGGTGCACGACGCACGTCATGCGGTTGCCTAAGCCGTCAAGAGTAGCCTCCCGCACACGATTGTCTTTTATGCCTTGTGCATTCCTTTTCAATTGCTCAAAAGCGCTGCGCACAAGCGTCGATCCAACCCCGATCTCTTCCGCCCGGGCGTTACCTCCAGCCGGCTGACTTTGATCGGCCGCCATCACCAATAGGCCGCCGAGCAAGGCCGAAGCCAGTATTCGAAAGGGGTCGCGCATGCTCATACCGACGCTGGTAAACTTCAAATTTGAAACAGAGCAACATTAGCCGGCGAGGAATGATCGGGGCGTTGGCACTCCCCGTCGTTCACGCGCTTGGCCAGGGCGTTTCATCCCGCGCCGTCAAAGCCCAACCGCGTGGAAAGCCATCCGGTCTCCCCTTCCAGGCCTGTTTTAAGGACGTCGCCGAACAAGCTGGCCTTCATGCGCCCTTGATCTACGGGCCTGCCGATCATAAAACTTACATCCTCGAAACAGTCGGCTGCGGATGCGCCTTCATCGACTACGACAACGACGGATGGCTCGATATCTTTACGTTAAGCGGAACACGCTTTGAAGATCTGCCCGCCGGAACCACGAACCGCCTATACAAAAATAATCGCGACGGAACCTTCACTGACGTCACCGAAAAATCCGGGCTCACCAAAGCCGGCTGGGCCTCTGCTGTCGCTGTCGGCGATTTCAACAACGATGGTTTCGACGATCTCTTCATCACCTACTACGGTCAAAACATTCTCTATCGCAATAATGGCGACGGAACCTTTACGGACATCACTGAAAAAGCAGGCCTGCTGCACGACGGGAAGAGGTGGGGCGCCGGCTGCACCTTCGTCGACTTCGACCGCGACGGCCATCTTGATTTATGCGTCTCCAACTATGTCGATTTCAATGCGGACAAAGTTCCGAAGCCGGGCGAAAGTGCCTTTTGCAACTGGAAAGGTATCCCGGTAAACTGCGGCCCGCGCGGCTTGCCTCCCGGACACATGGCGCTCTATCGCAACAATGGCGATGGTACCTTCTCGGATGTAAGCGAGAAATCCGGCCTTTCCAAGGCGACAGGCAGCTATTGCATGACGACGGTAGCGGCCGATTTCGATAACGACGGCTGGCCCGACATTTACGTGGCCTGTGATTCCACGCCCAGCTTCTTATTTAAGAACAACCATAACGGCACGTTCACGGATGTAGGCCTTGAAACCGGAGTAGCGCTCAACGAAGATGGGATGGAACAGGCCGGCATGGGCCTCGGCATCGGAGACTACAACCTCGACGGCAACCTCGATATCCTCAAGACTCATTTCGCCGACGACACCGCGGTTCTCTACAGGAACGATGGCAAGGGCAACTTCGAGGACGTAACTAACGCTTCCGGCTTGGGCGTCGAGACGCGTTTCATAAGCTGGGGCGCCGGTATGTTCGACTTCGACAACGACGGTTATCCGGACCTCTTCTGGGTCACCGGCAGCGTTTATCCTGAGATTGAAAAGGCCTTACCGAGCTATCCCTTCAAGAGCCCGCGCATCGTCTTCCGCAATCTGAAGAATGGCAAGTTCGAAGAACTTCTCGATCAGGCGGGTCCCGGAATTGCAGCCCCACATGCCAGCAGGGGTTCCGCCTTTGGCGATTTCGATAATGATGGGGACGTCGATATCCTCGTCATGAATTTGAACGAGCCTCCTTCCCTACTTCGCAATGACGTCACTGGCAACAATCACTGGATAAAGGTGAAGCTGATCGGCACGAAGTCAAATCGCAGCGCGATCGGAGCTCGTGTGATTGCCCACTACGGCGCGAAGATGCAGGTGCAGGAAGTCTTAAGTCAGGCGAGTTTCTACTCAGCCAACGATCTGCGGCTCCACTTCGGCCTCGGCCCAATCGACAAGGTCGACCTTACCGTACGTTGGCCAAACGGCAGCACAGAACGCTTCGCCAATGTCTCGAGCAACAATTTGCTAACCATTCGCGAGGGCAGCGGCATCGTTAAGACCGAGCCCTTTAAGCGGTCCAGCTAGTTTCACTTTCGGCACGCAACCGCACGTCTCAGCAGCAGTCCATCGACGCGTGTGAAGATAGAGAGGTTGCAAGGCCGGAAGGTTTTAGTGCAGACCACTTCATACGCGCTGCTGCTCGGCTTGGTAGCCTCCTTCTCGCTCGACGGGCAAAATCATCCGCTGGACAATTCGGCCATGCAACTCGATGAGGCCCACGCCACTTCTGTATCGGGAAAGGTTTCACGGGTGCGTGACGAACAGCCTTGGGCAGTAAGCACTGGTGAACGGGTTCCCGTCCGGCAAGTGATCTCGACCGGAGATGACGGATTCGCCCACTTCACCGTCGCGGGCGGAAGCAACTTCGATATCTTCAGCAATTCGCGTATCGTCTTCCGGCAGAATACAGCCAGCGCCGGCGACCTGCTCGACGTGATGGCCGGCCGGGTACGTGTCCATCTTCAGCCGACACTGAACCAGCCACAGCAGCGTATCTTTACTGCAGCAGCAATCATTACTGCCATCAGGCCGGCCACGGTGGCCCTCGCGATCGATCAGGACGACACGCTTCGGATCGATGTGCTCGAAGGTGAGGTAAAGGTCCAGCATGCCCGGTTACCGAAAACCGAACCCACTGAAGTCAGAGCACTGGACGCGATTCTGGTTCGCCCGGATGAGCCAATCTCACGCCGGGTCGATCGCGGATCGCTATACCGGTACACCGTAAAACAGCTGAAAGACATTTGGGCTGCTGTCACTCCGGGCCATTCCGGCCAGCATAACGGGGACGTAATCGAAGGCAACAAAATCCTGGCGAAGATGTCACCATCTCCGTTTCTTTCGTCACGATAATTGCTTTCCTCGCCCGCCGCTAAAATAAAGGCGAACATGTCTTTTCCAGCATTCGCCGCAAAATCCTCGCGGCACTTGCTAATTTGCGCTCTTGCGGCCGGCTGTTATGCTCAAAACCCCGCTATTAACGCACCTGCTCCCATTGGAGTTGAGAACGCCTGGGACGTCCGCACGATCCTTTCAAACCTGAGCAAAGACGGCAGCGAACTAAAGCCTTTGCTCGACGGACTCAAGCCGCAGCAATGGTATGAAGCGAAGGGTGCGCCGACCACCTATATTCTTCAATGGCAAACGGCCGAGCGCCAGCTGAATGACGTGACCACGGTAACAAAAGCACTAGCTTTGAAAACCGACAGCCTCTCGCTAGCCCTCGACGACTACTTCAGGCTCGAAGCGCTCGACGTCACAACGCGCTCTCTCGAAGAAGGTGTCCGGAAATATGATGGCCGGCCGGTCGCGGACCGATTTACTCAACTGATCGCTCGCAACTTCAACAACCGTGAACGCTTCCGGGATTATATCCGGGATCTTGCCTCGAGCACCGAGCAGAATTTTAAAATCGCCGATCAGGAAGCGCAGCGCTGCCGCGGTATCATCAGCAAGGAACCGGCGCCAACCTCAAAGAGATCACGGAAATAAGCTGAACCCATAATGGAACTTAGCACTACTTTTTTCTGTTCGATTTGCAATGAAGCATCTAAGGACATCTGTATCTATTGCACGAAAGACGCTTGCGGTAACCACTTGTGTGAGCGTTGTCTCCGCTGTAGTGATTGTTGTGCGTGTGACATGCCGGTCTTCCGCCAGGAATCTGCCCCCGTCAAGGTGAATGGGGCGTCCTCGATTCCCGTATTAGAGGATTCTGTGCCGTCGTCCACGGTCAGCTAATTACTCCTTTTCTCACCGCATAGAGAATCGCTTCTGGGACGCTGTGGATATTCAGTTTTTGCATGAGATTGCCGCGGTGCGTGTGAACAGTATGAGGACTGAGTCCTAGAAGCTCCGCGATCTCTTTAGTCGGTTTAAGTTCCGCGATCAGTTGAAGGAGCTCGCGTTCTCGCGCCGTCAGTAGATCGTAGGGATCTTCCAAACCTTGCTGTCGCATTTGCCGCACATAGTCGTCCGCTAAAACTTTGCTTACAGCAGGACTAAAATACGCCTTCCCGGCGGCCACGATACGAACGGCTTGAATAAGATCCTGTTCCGCCGAATCTTTCAGCAGGTAACCCCGCGCGCCAGCCTTCAACGCCCGCAAAATGTAAGCCTCATCGGAATGAACACTAAGGATGATGACGGCAGTTTTCGGATGTTCTACGCTGATTCGCTTTGTTGCTTCGATGCCATTCAACATCGGCATGGCAATGTCCATGATGACGAGATCGGGCAACTCACGGTTCACGGCGCTGATTGCCTCGCGCCCGTCGCTCGCCTCAGCGATCACTGCGAAATCTGATTCGCGCTCGAGAAGAAGCCGCAGCCCCTTTCGCAAAATCGTGTGATCGTCCGCGAGCAGAATTCGAACGGAAGTCATCGTCAGTTCTATTTAACCGCTAAGCGCGAACCTTGGCAGTTCAACATAAATCGCAGTTCCGTTTCCTGGCTGGGAGTGGACCTGGAACGATCCATCTAGACGTTTGACTCTCTCCTCCATTCCTAGCAGCCCAACACCTCGTTCTCTCGCCGGAATGAATCCTTGCCCATCATCCTGTATTGTGAGCCGCAGCGCCTCGGCATCTTGGCTCAATCGAATCTGTATGTGCTTCGCTTTCGCGTGCCTGGTTACATTTCGGAGCGCCTCTTGAACGACCCGATAAATGCAAGTCTTTTGCTCGTCCGGAAGTTCCTCCGGTACGGAGTCCGCCTCGACAATTACTCGAAGGTCATTTGTCCGCGAAACTTCGCGCGCCTGCCACTCCAGCGCCGGGATCAGTCCTAGATCGTCGAGCATAGAGGGACGTAACAGGAGTGACATATCGCGAACCACCGCTACCGTCTTTTCAGCAATCCTGCGGGTGTCGAACAGTTGATTCCGAGCCTCTGGATTTTCGTCGGGTGAGATCATCGCAGCCACATTTCCTAAAGCTAGAAGCAGAGCCGAAAGCGCCTGACCTACTTCATCGTGAAGTTCCCGCGAGAGGGCGCGCCGCTCCGTCTCCTGCACCTCGACCAGGCGCGCCGATAAGTCACGCAACGCGCTACGCGCCTGCAAGGCTTCATCGAAACGAAGGGTCGACAAGCGCTCGAGACGCAGGATTCGATGAATGCTCCCGCCTGCCAACAACAATCCAACAAGCAAGGTGATGATCAACAGGACAATCAAGTCTCTCCGAAATGTCGAGAAAAGGGCGGCCACGCGTTTGCTCCCCGTCTCCATCTGCTCCTGGTTCAACTGGCTAATCTGATCTGCGAGCTGAACAATGACCATCCGTCTAGGCAGCAAAGAATCTTTCATGAAGGAGTATCCAAACTGCCTGCGCTGGGTCGGGTCCCATTGAAGGGCCGGGCGCAAAGAATCGAAATACGACGCCACTGCTTTTGTAAACCGCTCGAACGGAGCTTTCTCCTCCCCTCGAAGAACCTGCCGATAGGCAGCAATCATCGATTCGATCCGGCCGCGCGCTGCGTTGAGTTCGTTTCGATGCACGTCGGCGCGAGTGGGATCGGGCTCGAGCAGAAGGTCGCGCACGTAAGTTCCCGAAAGATAAATGTCGGAGCGAAGCTGCTGGAGGATACGGTCTCGGTTCAGATAGTCCTGTCGGATGTTTTCGTTTCTCCTCTGAATCCGGCTGAGGACCGAAAGCGCATTGAAGCCTGTAAATGCCAGTAAAAGTAAAAGCCCGCCGAAACCGATCAAAAGAAGGCGTCGAGTCTGGTTTCCGGTGCTTGCGGCCTGGTTACTCATATGTAAGCCGATATGTTCCGGCGGACGCCAATAGGCATGGAAATGTCTAGTGAAGTAAACCCAGCGTGTACTGCAGAGCCGCGTAGGACGTCTGATACCCGTACTTTGCGTTTACGTTCTCCACTTCCGCCTGTGTTTGCGCCAATTGTGCCTGCGTGAGCTCAACAATCGACGAGAGCCCCAGATCATATCTTCCTTGCGCTAGCTCGAGCGAAAGATTGGCTTCCTTGAGAAGCTCTTCTGTCGCGCTGATTGCTTCGAATGAGCTTCTCGCCCGCTCCCATCCGGTGCGCACATCTCGTGCGATGCGATCCTGAAGGTCGCGAATCCTCTGATTGGTTGCTTGTAGTTGGTACTCCGCGGCTTGTCGTCGTGCCGAAAACAAGTGGCCATTGAACACGGGTATCTGTACATTGATCCCAGCCGCCTCGTAGCCCTCCGGTATGTTCGGGTTTGCATTCCCCGGCTCTATATAGGGCAGAGCCCCGCCTACCGCTGTCAGGCTGACCGTAGGGCGTTTCAAATCCCGCTCGGCGTACACGAACTTCTTATCTGCTTCGCTTTGGAGCCGCAGGCTTGCCAACTCTGGACGGCTTTGGAAAGCTTGTGCGATCAGAGGATCGGCGGAATCGGGAAGATCAGGCGGTGTCGGTTGGTCGGTAAGCTGGTACGGGGTCGATTGCTCCGTCCCAAGTGCCGCTCCAAGACTTGCATAACCAGCAGCAAGCCTGTCCTGTGCTCGCAGCAGCATTAGCTTGGCATCCGTCAAGTTGACCTGTGCAAAGCTGACGTCGACTTGCGATTTCAGCTGGTTTCTGAATAACTCCGAGACCTGGTTGACCACCGTCTGGCGAGTCGTTACCGTCTGTTGCGAAACTTTGACGAGCTGCTGTGCCAGGAGCACTTCATAATAAGCCTGCTCTACGCCGAGTACCACATCATAGCGCGTGGCGCGGTAATCTTCCCGGCTGGCTTGCGCCTCCAACTTTGCATTTGCAACCAAGTTCTGTGTTCGACCCGAGTCCGTGATGAGCTGTGAAAGCGACAGACCGGATCCGAAGTGGTTGAAAAGCCGCGGATCGTTCAGCACGCCGGCCCCGAGTCTGCTGTTCAGATTCGCCTGAGCTCCCGTGACTTCCCCGTTCAAGGCTGGGTAATAAGCCGCACGCGCCTGTCTCGTAATCTGATCCGCCCGCAAGAATAATGCTTGCGATTCGAGTACTTGCGGGTGATTTTTTAGAGCCATCGCCTCCGCTTCTTGCAGGCTCAGCGTTGGGCCGTTAGCTTGCCCCAACAAAAGACCGGGCAAAATCCCGAGAACAAGAACCCCTATCTTCATAGAACACTCACGCATGCACTGGCTCGTTTCGTTCCGATCGCTCCCGGTCTTTTTTCCCGTAAACCAGCAGGTACGCAGCCGGAACAATAAACACGGTTAGAATCACCGAAGACGTCAGTCCGCCGATGATGGCGCGTGCCATCGGCGCATACTGTTCGGACCCCGTTCCGAGCTTTAATGCCATCGGAAACATCCCGATGATGGTAGCGAGCGACGTCATTAAAATCGGCCGCAGCCGGACACGACACGCGGTAACCACCGCATCTCGGACGGAAAGGTTCTGTTCTTCGAGCTTGTGCGCGAAATCGACAATAAGAATGCTGTTGGAACCCGCTACTCCGATCAACATCAACACGCCCATCAGAGACATCACATTGAGGGTAGTTCCCGTCAGTAAAAGGATCAGCAGAACGCCGATGAATCCCATCGGAATTGCAAGCATGATCAGAAAAGGGTCGATGAAGGATCGGAACTGGGCTACCAAAATCAGATACAAGAGCACCGCAGCCAGAATGAAGCCGAACGCAAAACTCTTGAACGATTCCCGCATTCCTTGCACCATTCCTCGAAGATTGATGCGGACATTACCGGGGATCTTCATATCGGCGATTACTTTGTCGATCGACCCCGAAATCTTCCCCAGATCCTCTCCTTTCGGCGTAACGTAAATATCGGCGGCGCGCTGGATCTGATAATGGTCGACCTCGGTCGGAGTCTGCGCATGATCCAGACTCACGACCGTATCGAGCGTCGTCGGCTCTCTTAAGTTCGGCGCTTTGAGCGGAATGCCTTTGAGATCGATGAAATTGTGAATAGCAGGCTTACCCTTCTCGTAATACTGAACCGTCAGGAAGTAGTCATTTCCTGTCTTGTAATCGACCCAGTAGTTAGGCGCGATCATGGCGTTCGAGTTCAGTGCCGTGATCACGTTATCGACGATGTCCTTCTGCGAAAGCCCTAGTTCCGCCGCATGCACGCGATTAACGACCAGTCGCACCGCCGGGTAATTCAGATCTTGCGGAATATAAACTTCATCGACACCCGACAGACCACGAATCTTCGTCGCTAACTGCTGCGCCAATTCGTAATCCTGCTCGAGATTTCTTCCGGTAATCTGAACATCGATCGGAGCAGGCATCCCCGAATTCAGCGTCGCGTCGACCATTGAGCCGCTCTGGAAAAACGTCCGCACGTCTGGATATTGCTCGGCTATGGCGCTGCGGACTCGATCCATGTACGCGAAACTGCTGAGCTTGTGGTCATCCTGCAAAGCGCTCTGCACACTGGCCGTATAGGGCCCCGCGTTGCTCGTGTAGAGCGCGGAAAAATCGGGCACCATGCCGATGTTCGAAACCACCATTTTGAAGTCGTGTCCGACCGTTCTACGGACCAGGTCTTCCACCTTCGCGACGTACTGCTCCGTCACTTCGATCCGCGATCCTGTCGGAGCTTTCAAATTCACCGTGAATTGCCCTGCATCGGTTTGGGGAAAAAAGGCCACACCCAAAAACGGGTAAATCACCAAGCTGACGATAAACAATCCAATCAGTGCCAGAACCGTTATAGCTGGTCTCACCAGCGCACGCCTAACCAGGCTTTCATACCAATTGAGAAGCCGGTTGAACCCCCGATTGAAACCCGCGTTGAACCGGCCCCACGCTGAAAGGTTTGTATCTGTGCCGACTTCGTGTGTCGCGTGAGGAACAACCTTCAGAAAGCGCGAACAGAAGAGTGGAATGACGGTCATGGCGACGACGAACGAGATTAACAGCGAGATGCAGAACGACAGCGCCAGCGCCGTGAAGAGAAACTTACTTACTCCGTATAGGAAGGTGACTGGAAAGAAGTCCACTACCCCGACCAGAGTCGCCGCCAGGACCGCAAGCGTTACTTCAGAACCGCCCACTTCCGCGGCGATCATAGGCGGTTCTCCCATCTCGAGATGCCGGTAAATGTTTTCGAGCGAAATAACCGAGTTATCGATGACGCGCGAAAACGCAAGCGCCATTCCCCCCAGGATCATCGTGTTCACCGTACTTCCCATCGTGTACAGAATCACGAAGGTCGCCAACGCGGAAATTGGAATCGACAACAGCACCGCGGATGTCGCCCGCAGGCTTCCCAAAAACAACAAAATCATTACGCTGGTGAGCGCTAAACCGATCAGACCCTCGTGAAGGACGGTATTGATCGCCTCTTTCACAAACACAGATTGGTCGAACAGCAAATTCGTCGAGAGCTGCTTCGGAATGTCGTAAAGATTGCTGAGCAGTTTACGGACGCCATTTACTACCGCAATCGTGTTGGTATTGCCGCCCTGCTTCATGATCGGAATATAAGTGGACCGCTGCCCATCTACACGAACCACGTTGTACTGGATCGCGCTCGCGTCGACTGCTTTGCCCACGTCGCTGATCGAAACCCAGGAGTTCCCAACAGTCTTGATGGGAACGCTATTCAACTCCTTCATATTGCTGACCAGGCTGTTCGAGTAAACGTAATAGTCGAACGGCCCAAGCTTCACGTCCCCCGCCGGCAGGATCAGATTCGATTGGTTCACGGCGTCGACGACGTCCATCGGGCTGAGCTGGCGCGACATCAGCTTGTAAGGATCTACGTAAACCATTACCTGCCGGTATTTGCCGCCAAAGGGAGGCGGGATCGTCGCCCCTTGAACGACGGCGATCTGGTTTCGAATCGTAAACTGCGCCAGATCGTGAAGCTCCGTTTCGCTGAGTCCTTGTCCTTTGACCGTGACCAGGCACACCGGCTGGCTCGAAGCATCGAACTTCAAAACCACTGGAGGCAAAGTTCCCGGCGGCAGCCGCTTCAAATCGGCTAACGCCAGGTTCGATAGCTCGGTTACGTCCGTGTCGGCGCTGGTGCCCGGTTGGAAAAAGACTCGGATCAAACTAACACCCAGCATGGACCGCGATTCCATGTGATCGATCCCGGCCGCCAGCGTGAAAAATCGTTCTAGCGGATTCGTGATATCCGTCTCGATGTCTTCGGGCGGCATCCCCGAATAGAACGTCGCGACCACAACCTCCGGAAGGTTGATCACCGGAAACAAATCTACCGGCATCCGCGCCAGGCTCACAACCCCGATAATCGAGAGCGCAAGGCAAATCACCACGACGAAGTAAGGATTGCGAATAGAAAACTTGGACATATGAGAATGAACCTAGGCTGTTTGCACCTGCGTTTGGTTCCGCTCCCGATCCTTGCGTCCATAGACAAGCAGGTAGGCCGCGGGAACAATGAAAACGGTCAGAATGACCGACGAAGTTAGCCCACCGATAATCGTCCTTGCCATCGGCGCATACTGCTCGGAACCCGTTCCAAGCTTAAGGGCCATCGGTATCATTCCGATAATCGTGGCCAGAGACGTCATCAAAATAGGCCGCAGACGCACACGGCAAGCCGTAATCACCGCATCTCGAACCGACAAGCCTTGCTCTTCAAGCCGATGAGCGAAATCGACGATCAGAATGCTGTTAGAGTCGGCGATTCCAATGAGCATCAGAATGCCCATCAACGACATAACATTCAGCGTCGTGCCCGTGAACAGCAAAATCAGAAAAACGCCAATGAAGCCCATCGGTATGGCCAGCATGATCAGGAACGGATCGACGAACGATCGAAACTGCGCGATCAAAATTAAGTAAAGAAGCACGAAGGAAAGCACGAATCCAAAACCGAAGCTCGAAAACGATTCCCGCATGCCTTGCACCATCCCGCGAAGGCTCACGCGCATGTTCGACGGCGGCTTCAAATCGGCGATAATCTTTTCGATCCGGCTCGATATCTTGCCCAGATCTTCACCTTTCGGCGTGACGTACAGGTCCGTCGCGCGTTGAATCTGATAATGGTCGATCTCTGTCGGCGTTTCCACGTGCGCCAGACTGACAACCGTATCGAGCGTAGTCGGAGCAGCAGCCCTGGGCGCTTTCAAAGGTATGTTGCGCAAGTCGATCGTGTTGTGAATCGCGGGCTTTCCGTGCTCGTAATATTGAACGGTCAAGTAATAATCGTTGCCTGTTTTGTAATCGACCCAGTAGTTCGGAGCGATCATGGAATTGGAATTCAGGGCAGTGATTACGTTGTCGACAACATCCTTCTGCGTCAACCCAAGTTCACCGGCGTGGACGCGGTCGACCGCCAGCCGCAAGGCAGGATAGTTCATGTCCTGAGGAATGTAAACTTCATCCACGCCCGGCAATTCGCGGATTCTGGCTGCCAGCTTCTGCGCAAACTCGTAGTCCTGATCGAGGTTCTTCCCCGTCACTTGGACATCTATGGGAGCAGGCATTCCCATATTCAGAGTGGCGTCCACCATCGATCCCGTTTGAAAAAACGTTCGCACATCCGGGTATTGCCGCGCGATAGCGCCGCGCACCCTGTCCATGTAGGCGAAGCTGCTCAGCTTATGATCGTCCGAAAGAGCCGCTTGGACCGTCGCCGTATATGCGCCGGAGTTGCTGGTGTAGAGCGACGAAAAGTCGTTCACCACGCCGATGTTCGACACCGTCATCTTGAAATCACCGGGGTGAACCACTCGGCGAATCAGATCTTCGACTTTGCCAACGTAGTCTTCCGTAAGCTCGATACGTGAGCCCGTAGGCGCCTTTAAATTAATCGTGAACTGCCCGGCGTCCGTTCGAGGAAAGAACGCCAATCCAAGAAGCGGGTAGATTCCCAAGCTCAGAATGAACAGTGCCGAGAGACCAGCCACCGTCAAGCCTGGCCGCTCGAGAGCGCGCCGCACCCAACGCTCGTAAAAGTCAAGGAACGTATTAAATCCCCGGTTGAATGAAGCGTTAAACCTGTCCGACCAGCCCGACGGCTCGGCCTTTTCGTGCACTGCATCGCTCTGTTCGTGGGCATGGGGCACCGTTTTCAGAAAACGGGAGCAGAAGAGCGGAATAACCGTCATCGCCACGACAAACGAGAGCAGAAGCGAAATACAAAACGCAAGCGCCAACGCCGAAAAGAGAAACTTGCTGACCCCGTAAAGAAACGTTACCGGAAAAAAGTCGACTACATCCACCAGCGTTGCGGCTAAAACGGCTAGCGTCACCTCGGAACCGCCCAATTCAGCAGCGATGCGGGGCACTTCTCCCATCTCGAGATGCCGGTAAATGTTCTCGAGCGAGATAACCGAGTTGTCGATCACTCGCGAAAACGCCAAAGCCAATCCGGCAAGAATCATCGTGTTGACCGTACTGCCACCGACATAAAGAATCACGAAACTCGCAAGTGCTGATAGCGGGATCGACAACAATACCGCCGACGTCGCGCGCAAGCTGCCGAGAAAAAGCAGAATCATGATGCTCGTCAGCACAAGCCCGATCAACCCTTCGTGAAGAACCGTATCAATCGCCTCTTTCACAAACACAGACTGATCGAACAGGAGGTCCGTCTTCACCTGCTTTGGCAAATCGTAGAGGTGCTTAGTCAGGTTCCGAACGCCTTCCACTACCTGAATAGTGTTGGTGTCTCCGCCCTGCTTCATGATCGGGATGTAAACCGATCGCTGCCCATCCACCCGCACGATGTTGTATTGAATCTGGCTTGCGTCCTTAGCCTCGCCAACATCTTTGATAGAGACCCACGAATTACCCGCCGCTTTCAGCGGAATGTCGTTCATCTCCTTCATGTTTCCGACCAGGCTGTTGGAGTAAACGTAGTAGTCGAACGGACCGACTTTCACATCGCCCGCCGGCAGAATGAGATTGGATTTATTGACCGCCGTCACCACATCCATCGGGCTCATGTTGCGCGACATCAGTTTGTAAGGGTCGACGTAGACCATGATCTGTCGATATTTCCCGCCAAACGGAGGCGGTATCTCGGCGCCCTTCACCACTGCGATCTGATTGCGAATCGTGAACTGGGCATAGTCGTGGAGCTGCGTTTCGCTCAAGCCATTGCCCTTCACAGTCACCAGGCAAACCGGCTGACTCGACGCATCGAACTTCAGCACAACGGGCGGCAGCGTGCCAGGCGGCAAACGCTTAAGATCGGCTAAGGCTAAGTTAGACAGCTCCGTCACATCCGTGTCCGCGCTCGTGCCCGGCTGAAAAAATACCCGGATCAGGCTCACGCCGAGCATCGACCGCGACTCCATGTGATCGATCCCCGCAGCCAACGTGAAAAATCGTTCGAGCGGATTTGTGATGTCGGTCTCGATGTCCCCGGGCGGCATCCCTGAATAAAACGTCGCGACAACGACTTCAGGCAGGTTGATCTCAGGAAACAGATCCACCGGCATGCGTGCCACGCTGACTACTCCGATGATTGACAGCACCAGGCAGACAACCACAATGAAGTAGGGATTACGGATCGAAAAACGTGACATCGCGACTAGCTTGGAGTCTGGTAAGCCGCCGCTTGCGTCAGCTTCGGACGCACAGTTTCGCCCGTCCTCAGGCCGCTTCTGTCGCCGATGACAACCTGGTCTCCCTCGTTCAGCCCGGACAAAACCTCGGCCTCATTCTCAGTCTGAATTCCAAGAGTAATTTGACGTGACTCAATCTTGTTGGAAGAATCCACAACCAGTACGCTGGAACGGTCGCCTGCCTGATTCACGGCCTGAAGGGGAACAACAAGAGCGTCACCTTTTCTATCGATCACAAGCGTGGCCTCCGCGTACACACCCGGAATCAATACCCCTTTCGGATTGGGAACGTCCACTTCGGTGTGCATGGTGCGCGTCGCCCCTCCCACGTCTTCTGAAAACCGCGCCACCTTACCCGGAAAGTCGCGGCCGAGCGTCGGCACACGAACATTCACCGGATCACCCATCTTGATGTACCGCACATAGGATTCAGGAACCGGGATCACCAGCCGAAATACGTCTTCTTGCGACAGTCTGACCAGCGGAACAGCCGTGCTCGAGCTCGTCCCCGCCTGCATCAGGGTACCGATGTTGGCATTTCTCTGAGTGATCACCCCCGCAAACGGCGCAGTGATCCGGGAGTAATCGTAGAGGGCTTGATCGTGTGCCATCTTCGACTGGGCAACCGCCATCTGACTCTGAGCGACATCGAGACTGGACTTCGAACCTTCCACTTGAGCCTGCGCTGCCAAATCTTTTCCTTGCGCATCGTCTACTTCTTGCTGCGCCACCAACCCAGGCTTGCTCTTTGCAACACCGTTGAGCCTCTCATACTGCAGCTGTAATACCTTCGCCTGAGCTTGAACTCGACTCAGTTGATGTTCCGCGTTCGTCACTTGCTCCGATGCACTCTTGATTGCCGCCTGATCCTCCTGTAACTGTGCCTGCATTTCAGGAATTTCAAGAACAGCCATCAGCTGTCCTTTTTTAACCCGAGAACCGTAGTCGACGTACAGCTTGGAAACATACCCGGATTCTTTGGCAAAGATATCGATCTCCTGGAAGGGAACCAGTTCCGAAGAGATCGTAAGATTGCGGCTCATAGGCTTTCTGCCGACCTTTGCTACTGCGACTTCGGGTGCAGTGTCTTGCGACTCACCGGCCGCCCGCGCTGTTTGATCCCTGTTGCAGGAAACAAGCATTGCGCCTGTCAGGACAGTAAGAAACGCCAATGAAACAAATCTAGTTGGTCCAATGCCCACCTCGTTTTGGATCATGCTCTAAAACCCTTTGTCAGGAGCGTTCACCGGTCGCGAAACTCGTTGAATCTTTTCCGTAAGCTTTGCGAACGAGAACTCTTCAGACTCACAGAAATCGATCAACTCCTTCTCGGAACTCAAAAGCTCACTAGCCACTTGGGGAACCTTCGCTGCAATATCGAGCGGAACACAAACCACTCCGTGCTGGTCGCCGTGCAGTAAGTTTCCAGGGTTGACCTGTAGCCCGCCCACCTCGACCGGACCGCCAAAATCAACTACATGAGCATAGGAATGGGAAACCGCCACGCTGCCGGCAAACAGTTGCAAGCCTGCCTGCTTGACACCCGGCAAATCGCGTACCGCTCCATTCGTCAGAACAGCAGAGCAGCCAAGGGCCACGCATATATACGCGTGAATCTCTCCTACCAGCGCGCCTACGCCCGGTACGTGATCAACATCTTTAATAACAATGAAGCGAGGGGCGGGAATCGTTTGCACGTATGACCACCAATCCACTCGGTCGTAGTAGCAACGCCCTGCAATAGGAGTCGATGATGTACGAATGCGAGCAGTCACGGCGTAACCAATCTTCGGACCCATCTCCGGGAAAATACAACGCACTGACCCGTTGACGAACCCCTCGTTTCGCGTCCTGACGCCGAATTGCTCTATCGCATTTGAAACTGTGCAGGTATCATATTGCCGCAGCTGCTCAAGAACTTCCTCCGGTATCGTCCTAAAAGGACGCATATACTTCATCTCCCATCTGGCATGAATCAGCCGGCGGCCTGCCACGGCATCAAACCCACTCTACGACTGTTTGACGTACCCGGACCATACCTTGCACAAGGGATTTTTCCACTTCCGATGAGGTAGCGGCGGCCTCTGCATGCCAGAACGGGCCTGTGAGCACGATGCACTGCGGGATCTACTGCATCAGTCAGGCAAGAATAGCCTCCGCAGAGGATTTCGCGCCGCGCGCAAAACAGCTAGCATGCTAATGCGATTGCTTTCGCCGTCTATGCCGTCCATTCGCATCCTTCTGGCCAACCATCAGCCTATAATCCGAAGCGGGCTCCGTCTCTTGCTTGAGCGCGAGCCGCAGTTCCGGATCGTTGCAGAAGCAGCCAACGGCCATGAAGCTGTTGTCCTCACCGAGTTTAAGCACCCGGAAGTGGCCATCCTTGACGTCAGGCTCTCTCATTTAAACGGAATCGCAGTCGCCAAAGAGATCTCCTCCAAACAAGTGCGGCCGAAAACCGTTTTCGTGACGACAGATACCGATGAGAGCTATGTGGTCGAAGCGTTCAAAGCCGGAGCTAGCGGCTACGTGGCCGCGGACTCCGCTCCAGCCGATCTTGTACGTGCCATCCATGTCGTCGTCGGCGGTCACCTCTTTTTGAGCCCCACTATCTGCCTACGCTGTTTGGACGGCCATGCAAGCACCAGAGATCTCTCGGAGCATCAGAAACAGCTGTGGTGTTTACTGGCAGCCGGATACAGCCAAGGCGAGATGGCGACACACCTGAACGCGGACCCGAACACTATCGAAAACGACTGCAAAACGATCCGCAATACGCTTCATTGCGATCCCTTGCAAAACTCTATCGCCAACGCCGTCTTTGCTGTAAAACAATTGCTCTCCTTGCCTCCTAAAGATCGAGCATGATACACAGTTGATATGACGCGTTGGGTGCAGTTGACCGTGCTCTTGGCTATTGCGGCCCTGATCGTGAGCAACCAGTGCTACGCCCGATGCCTCACCTCGTCTGCATCTCATCCCGGATGCCATCACTCATCCTCTTCTTCGAAACGTGGTAGTCCGCCGCCGTGCGAGTATCAACGTCATTCAGAAACGGCCGCCCCGGAAATCAAAATTGATCTCGCGAAAGTACCTGCTCTGCCCTCTTTGCCGCTGGCATTTGTTTCAACGGCCTCCGATGTGAACTTCGGTCCCCGTTGCATCTTCACAGAACACCTGGCTGGATGGGCATCGCCGCCCGGCAAACCTATTTTCCTCGCTGTCTCCGTTCTTCGTCTCTAACTTCTCCTTTGCCGTCCTGGCAACGGGCGCGTAGTTCCACCTGTCTCTCTAGGCGTTACCTCCCATTGAGCGCACGCCGCTCGCGTCCGTCTGTCTTGGCTCTGTTGCAAAAAAAAAGGAAATGAAGTGAAAGACCGTCGAAGTTTTTTTCGTAATGCTTTTGGACTCGGTGCAGGATTCCTCTCTGCCTCCAAACTAATCTCAGCTCAGCACGTCCGCAGGAACCCAACATCTCTCCTCGTTCAAACACCAGACCTGAAGGATCTGCCATTCACTCTCGACAACGGTGTGAAAGTGTTTAACCTTATCGCCGAACCGGTGAAGCAGCTGCTAACCCCAGGCAAAACAATAGATCTCTGGGGATTCAATGGCAGCGCGCCCGGTCCCACCATCCAGGTCAATCAGGGAGATCGTGTGCGCATAGTCGTCGACAACCATCTCCCGGAGCCGACCTCCATGCACTGGCATGGCTTCGAAATCCCTCACGACATGGATGGCGGTCCCGGGATCAGCCAGGACCCGATCCCTCCGGGCGGTCGCTTCATATATGAGTTCACTCTCCACCAGGCAGGAACGTACTTCTATCACTCCCATATGGCGATGCAGGAAATGATTGGCATGCTCGGCGCTTTCATCATGCACCCTAAAGTGCCGTATTCACCGCGCGTCGACAAAGATTTCGTGATTCTCATGCAGGAGTATGCAGTCCTGCCTAACAACACTGTCCCGAACACCATGAACATGGAATTTAACTGGCTGGTCTTCAACGGAAAGGCAGGTCCCGCCACCACGCCGCTCGTCGTGCGCCTAGGAGATCGCGTTCGTATTCGGATGATCAATCTGGGAATGGATCATCATCCCATCCACCTGCACGGCCACACCTTCTACACCACCGGCACCGAAGGCGGCCGCATTCCCGAAACTGCTTGGATCCCAGGCAATACCGTCCTGGTCGGTGTCGCCCAATCCAGAGACGTAGAGTTTGTCGCAAATAATCCTGGCGATTGGATGCTGCATTGCCACTTGCCTCACCACATGATGAACCAGATGTCATCGAACGTCGGACCCATGTCGCGTAAAGGTGCCGGAATGCCTGCGGGCGTCGACATGAATCAAGAGATGGGTATGCTGCAAGGCACACCCGGCGCGCCGCTCGGCGACGACTACGGCCCAAGTCTTGGGCGAGGTCTGGGCGTAGGCTCGACTAACGACCGGATGGTTGCGAACACTCCGCTCGCGTCCGATAAGCCACAGGTCAAAATGCCCGGCATGCACGACAGTGACATGCAGCACGGCGAGATGGACATGAGCGGCGACGTCGCAAAAGACGCAAATCGCGTGCCCGGTTTTCCTCAGGACGCCTACATGGAAGGCCCCATGATGGCCATGGACAAAATGGTCGACCGTCCCCAAAACTTCGGACTTCGTCCCGGTTGGAGCGGCTTCATGCAGGGCATGATGAGCTTCCTTCGAGTGCTTCCGCCCGAGCGGTACGACGAAGTCATGGTGCAGATCGGTCAGGGTCAGCCCATGAATATGCCTGGCGTGAACCATCGGATGTGAGAGGAGAGAACATGAATAAGATACCGGTCGTTCTTCCCTTCCTTTCTGTTTTGCTCTGCCATGCCCAAGCTCCGACTCCCGATCTGCTCGAGAACGTTGCCGCTCGTCACAATATGCATTTAGAAGATTTCCAGCAACTCGCTCTCGCAACCAACCCCACACTAAAACAAGCAAACGCGATCGTTAGGGAATCATCGGCTCAAGCTCGCCAGGCAGGTCTCTATCCGAATCCGCTCGTCGGCTACCAGGGAGAGCAGATTCGCGGCGGGTCGTACCGCGGAGGAGAGCAAGGCGCTTTCATCCAGCAAACATTCGTTCTCGGCGGAAAGCTGGCGCTACGCAGAAACGTCTATGAGCAGCAACGGCGCGCCGATGAGATAGGTGTCTCCGAACAACGATTTCGAATCCTTGGCGATATCGGCCAGAGTTTCTACTCCGCTTTGGCCGCCCAGGAAACTGTCGAGCTTCGGAAACGATTGCTTTCACTTGCGCTCGATTCCGTAGTTACCGCCCGCCAGCTTGCGAACGTCGGTCAAGCCGATGCTCCCGACGTCCTGCAATCGGAGGTTGAAGCCGAACAAGCGAAGTTGGATTACACAACCGCGCAACGCACGTACATACAATCGTTCCGCAGCCTCGCCGCCCTCGCTGGGAACCCCGAGCTCCGTGTGAGCCCTCTGCAAGGAGACCTGGAACATCCCCCGCAGCTCGACCCCGAACAAGTCATTAACCGGATAGTCACTGAAAGCCCGTCGGTAAAGCAGCGCGCAGCAGAATATCGAGCGCGCTCGAGCGGAACTCAGGAGCGCTAAACGCGAGGCTATTCCCGACCTCCAGATCCGCGCCGGGGTTCAACAGAACTTCGAACCTCTTCATGACACAACCGGAAATTCCGTTGGGCTCCAAGCCTTCACCACGGCCGGCATCACAGTACCAATATTCAATCGCAACCAAGGCAACGTGGCCGTAGCCAAAGCCGCTCTCGAAAGAGCAGAGGCAGAAGTAAGCCGCCTGAAGCTATCTTTAAGACAGAGTACCCAGCCCCTGTTGCAAGCTTATTTAACAGACCAACAGCAGGCGGAGCGCTATCGGACCGAAATGATCCCGCGTGCCGCCCGGGCATACCAACTCTACCTGGCAAAGTACCGGAGCATGGCGGCCGCTTATCCGCAAGTACTGGTGTCTCAGCGGACCTTTTTCCAGCTGCAAGTCGCCTACATCGCCACACTCCAAAGCCTTTGGGTAAATACCATCAGCTTGCAAAATTTCATGCTCTCTTCGGGCCTTAGTGCGCCCGCAGCATCGGGAAATCTCAATACAACGCTGAACCTTCCCACAGCAAGCGCAGGCGGAGCGCAATAGACATGAACAGGCTCGTGCGAAAACTCCGTTACAACGGGGATCGGTAAGGGGCGGGGATACAGAATGGACATCGCACAGAAACAAACTCTGCAAGACCCTGTTTGCGGCATGATCGTCGACAAAAAAACAGCAGCGGGTCACGCCTCTTTCGAAGAAACTGACTATTACTTTTGCTGCCCAAACTGTCAAAAGAAGTTCGAAGAGAACCCCGCCAAATACCTGAAGGGGGAAGCCGCGGTTCCCTCTAAACCGCAGATGATTCAAATCGCATCCGCTCCAGCCCTGTTGCATCACGACCCGGTCTGCGGCATGAACATTAAAGCAGAGAACGCCGCCGGAACGGTCGAGCACAACGGAACCATTTACCACTTCTGCAGCCGCGGCTGTATCGAAAAGTTCAAAGCGAATCCCCGGCAATATCTGGAGCCGGAGAAACCGCTCCCTCCAAATCCACAATCACAACAGGTCGAATACACCTGTCCCATGGACCCGGAAGTGCGCCGGCACGGACCCGGAACCTGCCCGAAGTGTGGCATGGCTCTCGAGCCGGCTACCTTGCAACTGCCGCCCAGCCGCGTCGATTACACCTGCCCCATGCATCCGGAAGTCGTGCGCAGCGAGCCTGGTGCGTGTCCCATCTGTGGCATGGCATTGGAGCCGCGCGAAGTCACCGGCGAAGAAGTCAATCCCGAACTGATCGATATGCAGCGAAGGCTTTGGATCGCGATTGCCTTAACAGCTCCCCTCCTCATCCTGATGCTTCTCGATCTCGTTCCCGGAGCGCATTGGCTTTCGGCCGCCTCAACCGGATGGATTCAGTTTGCTTTGGCCACGCCCGTCGTGTTGTGGGCAGGCTGGCCGTTCTTCGAACGCGGCTGGGCCTCAATCGTCAATCGGCATCTGAACATGTTCACGCTCATTGCGCTGGGTACCGGAACATCTTACTTGTTCAGCCTTCTTGCTCTGTTCGTTCCATCGCTGATTCCGGCTTCCTTCCGCTCGCAGGCCGGTCAGGCGCCCCTCTACTTCGAACCCGCCGCCGTCATCACAGCGCTCGTCTTGCTAGGTCAGGTTCTCGAACTTCGAGCCCGCAGCCAAACGAGTAGTGCCCTCAAATCTCTCCTTGGTTTGGCTCCCAAAAATGCGCGTCTCATCCATCCATCTGGCGCAGAGAGCGATGCGCCTCTCGACCAAATCCAGATGGGCGACCTCCTGCGAGTCCGTCCCGGCGAAAAGATCCCTGTCGATGGCATCGTCACCGAGGGCACCAGTTCGGTCGACGAATCGATGATCACCGGCGAGCCGATCCCAATTGAAAGAGCGCCGAACGATCGCGTCACCGGAGGAACCGTCAACGGAACCGGCAGCTTCCTCATGCGCGCGGAGCGCGTCGGAAGCGACACCGTACTCAGTCAGATCGTCCGCATGGTGAGTGAAGCGCAGCGAAGCCGTGCGCCCATTCAGCGTCTCGCTGACTCGGTTGCCTCGTACTTCGTGCCGGCAGTCGTTTTCGCAGCCATCCTCACGTTCGCGGCCTGGGCCGTCTGGGGACCGGAACCGCGTCTAGGTCACGCCTTTGTGAACGCTGTAGCAGTTCTAATCATTGCCTGCCCTTGCGCGCTTGGACTCGCAACACCCATGTCCATCATGGTCGGAACAGGGCGCGGTGCGAAGGCGGGCGTTCTCGTTCGAAATGCAGAAGCGCTGCAGTTGCTCGAGAAAATGAACATCTTGGTCGTGGACAAAACAGGAACACTTACCGAAGGCAAGCCTGAACTCGCCAGCGTCCAGGTGACTTCCGGCCAGACCGAAGACGAATTACTCCGGCTCGCGGCCAGTCTCGAGCAAGCAAGCGAACACCCTCTGGCACACGCCATCATTACAGGCGCTAAAAAACGAGGCTTCTCGTTAGGGAAGGCCGAAGATTTCTCGTCTACAACGGGCAAAGGCGTGGAAGGAAAGATCGACGGCCACTCGGTTGCCCTCGGAAACTCTGCGCTCCTCCAACAACTGAACATCCCTATTGGAGAACTGGCCAGCGAAGCGGACCGCCTTCGTGCTTCGGGTCAATCCGTGGTATTCGTAGCCATCGATGGAAAAGCAACCGGGCTCCTCGGTGTTGCCGATCCCATTAAGTCTTCAACGCCCGAAGCTGTGAGTCGGTTGCATCGTGAAAACGTACAAATCACCATGCTGACAGGCGACAGCCGGATCACAGCACTCGCCGTCTCCAAAAAACTCGGGATCGACAACGTAGAAGCAGAGATACTGCCCGCACAAAAGGCCGAGGCAATCAAAAAGCTCCAAGCGACAGGCAAAGTTGTCGCTATGGCGGGCGATGGTGTGAACGATGCTCCTGCTCTAGCCCAAGCCGATATCGGCATTGCCATGGGCACCGGAACCGATGTTGCCATGGAAAGTGCCTCTGTCACGCTCGTTCGGGGGGATTTAAGAGGCGTAGGGCGCGCTCTGCGATTAAGTCGAGCGACGATGCGCAACATCCGTCAGAACCTGTTCTTCGCGTTCGTCTACAACGTGCTCGGCATCCCCATCGCAGCCGGAATCCTATATCCCTTCTTCGGAATTTTGCTAAGCCCGATGATAGCCAGCGCCGCCATGACCTTCAGTTCCGTGTCGGTAATCACCAACGCTCTGCGTTTGCGAAAAGTCGAACTGTAGAGCTTGCGAGCTCGAAGAAACCTATTATCTGAATGGTTCAAAGCGAGACAACTTTTGCGTTTCGACTTAGTAAGAGTATGACTCTGAGAACCTTAGTTTCCCCCCTGAGTCGATGGGGCGAATCGATTGAGTGTTCTTCTCGGGTGGATCTCAAATTGCTACTCCAGTTAGACGATGGAGCGGTACTCTATCGGGCACCCTCGGCTGAGCGGGCCGAAGCAGCCCTGGCCGGGTTCCGGCGCAAATACCCGAAGCACCAGGTGGTGGCCGATGGTGGGAGCGGAGCTGGCAGCGCGTGATCCCGTTCTTCGATTTCCCAGAAGAGATTCGTAAAATCATCTACACGACCAACGCGGTCGAATCGTTGCATATGACCTTGCGCAAGGTGACCAAAAATCGCGGCTCGTTCCCGACCCAGGATGCAGCTATTAAGCTACTGTATTTAGCCTTGCAGACTGGGTCGAAAAAGTGGCATACCGTCCAAGGCTGGCGCGAAGCGCTGCGCCAATTTGCGATCCGCTGGCCCGAACGTATCGAGCAAGCCCGGGCTGCTTAAAAAGCAAACCCTCCCATGAAAATAAAAATCGCGTTTACACAAAATTCTTGACACTACCGTTTATCCCTACGCTATTTGGTCAGTGACGTCTAGGACAACCTTGGGACCACCGAACCAGATCATCGTACTCGGCGTGAGTGCCGATCCAAAACCAAAGCATTCCGTCGTTTGTCGTTTTCGGAGAGCGCGGTAATGAAGGCCAACTCGGACGACCAAACGGATCTAGCTTCTCGAGCGCAGAGAAGGATGTCTAGCATCGGTTTTGAGAAGGCAAACGACTTGTCGGCAAACGTTTGAATCTCTTGAGGGAGATGAGAGTGGCAGTGCCAAAAATCGGGTGCGGCGTGATGTGTCACAGGACCGTGGAGCGGCTGGGTTGTGGTCGGCGATATCGGCGAGTTTGCCCCTCTGGATATCGGCTTCGATTTGCTGGTCCCAAATCTCGGCGTCAAATTGCGCAAACCACTCCCGGAATAACCGTAGCTCGTCAGAAGTGAGTTCCTTGATTTGCCCCCTTCGATTTGCTCGACCTTGCTCATTCAGCTCTAGTCTAGAAGGTCGCGGATGAACGTTCGCGTGCAGTTGGGCCGGTCAAGGCTTTGAAAACTTTATGAGCCTGCCCTCCGACGCGCACCCGTTTTCGTTTCCGGAGCAAAGGGCTGTCGTATAACGTAGTGGACGGGAAACCTGGATGAAGGCTGTAGCTTGGATATCGCTAGCTGGTTTACTTTATGTGAGCTCGATGGGAGGTCAACAGCTCGAGTATCTAAATGGAAACCGGCCAACCGTCGATGCACATAATTGCTACCCGTACGATGGGCGTTGGGCGGACCGGATTGACCGGGCGCTGAAGACGGGATTTCCGGTCGGGATCGAACAGGATATGGCCTGGTACGTGGATCCAGTTACCGGAAAGGGGCGGGCGGTAGTTACTCATTCGGCCCAGACGAACGGCTCGGAGCCAACTCTGCGGGACTATTTTTTCGAGCGTGTGCGGCCCATGGTCGAGAAGGCGCTTAAGCAAAACAGGCGGGCACAATGGCCGATTATCGTCTTGCATTTCGATTTCAAAGATAATCAACCCGCTCTTTTGCATGCGGTGTGGGATTTGCTCGGTGAATACGAAGAGTGGATCACGACCGCGCCAAAAGGGGCAGATCCGCATGAGCTGGGGAAATTCGACCCTAAGCCTCTGCTGGTTTTGACGGAGGATTCCGATGCGCAAGAGGAGATCTTTTTTCAGCAGGTCCCGGTCGGTTCCAGGCTGCGGTTATTCGGCTCGGCGCATACCAACATGCCCGCAGACAAGAGTGAGCAAGAGCTGGTCCATTTGGAAGCTACGTTGACGCCGGAACAGCTCCTTACGGAGCGCCCGACCAATTACCGGCGCTGGTGGAACAACTCCTGGTATGAAGTGGAGGAGGGCGGACAGCCGCATGCGGGCGACTGGACGGCTGAGGACGCGAGCCGGCTTCGCGCGCTGGTAGAACATGCTCATCGGCTGGGGTTCTGGATTCGGTTTTATACGCTTGACGGTTTCACTGCTCCGAACAAGCAGGGCTGGTTCAACGGCTATAACTTCGGGAGCCTCCAGGCGGCGCGGATTCGGTGGAAGGCGGCGGTCGAGGCCGGAGTGAATCTGATTGCTTCGGATCAGTACGAGGACTTAGCGAAAGTGGTAAAAGCTGCTCGCTGAAGCAGGAAGCCGGTGCTGCGCCCCAGCTCCGCTATCGACGACATGCTTACTTCGGCTTAGTACGGTAGTGACGTGTGTGATAGAAAGCTACCCAGACCGTCATTAAATACATGTTCGGCAGATACCTTGCGAGCGGGTCAGCCCACATCAAGAGCCAAACCAAGACTGCGCCGATGACCAATGGAGCCAAGCGGTATAGATACCCGTGTTGTGACTTAGTAAGCTGAGCGCGTCCTTGGACAAGCATGATGCCGGCGAAAGCACCGGAGATCACGGTAACCAGGGCGGGAATCACTATTAGTAATTGCACATTGCCCCCCTGGACTCAATGTGAAGCAATTCAAGCTCCAATCACACCATCGCCCTGTGCTCTAAACGATTTGGAAATGAGTCAACGTGAGCCACTACCAAAGGAGCATGCCCTTCTGGCAATTGGCTAACCGTCGAGCTCGATTTCCTGGTGTTGCATGCCGGCGTAGGGGTACACTGCCACTCTGTTCGAGTCTCCCGGATGCAGTTCCTTCAGCTTTGCGATCACGCCTTCCCATTTGTCGCAGAAGAAGGTTCCGGTCCTGTAGTTATTCATCATGTTTCGCGTCAGGTATTGCGAATAGATGATCATGTTGGTCTTCTTCTGGTTCTCGGCTCCGCGCCGGATCCCGGCCAGACGCCGATCCGTTAGATCGAACTGGCTTGCGCCGTGGATACCGGATAGACGGTTGTTCAGGTAATGAACCGGGTCGATGCCCAGCGGATGTTGCACAATGACCACGCCCGTTCCGCCGTCGCGCACGGAATGGTTAACCCACAAAGCGCCGTGATAGGCTTGGGCGTTTTGCGGATACGCGTTCGCCACGACGATATCGGCATCCTTTAGCGTGGGCGTGCAATATGTTTTGGCTGCTATGCGGCAACCGGCGTGATGGGCGTCGACGATGTCGCCGGCCCAGATGTGGGTGGGACGCAGACGATCGTTATACATGATCTGCAGCGTGTAGTCGACGTTGGCCATGCGGGCGGCCTCGATCATGTCGAGCCGCATATCGTTCTTGAAGATTCTGACCGGACCGGTGGTGCGCACCTTAGTGAGAATTTGCGTGTGGTTGTACTCGACGGTGGACAAGTGGGCGATTCCAGGCAGGATGGCTTTAGCGCCTCCGCCATATCCGGCATCGTAGTGTACCTTGATGCCGCTGATACAAATCTTCAGATCGGCGGCTAGAAAGGTTTGATTGACGAGCACTTTGTTTTGCCGGGTGGTGACGCCGATTTCTTTCACGTTGTCCATGACGTCGTGATTCAGCCAGGCGTAGTTTTTGGCTACTTGTACGCCGAGCTTACGAGCCACTTCGGCCTGGGTCATAGGGCGGTGCGTTCCAAAGGACCCTATGAAAAGAATGTTTTCGTCTTTGATTCCGGCTTTCGCCAGTTCGGCCACTAACCAGGGAGTGACCGCAAAGGCGGGAGTCGTTCGTGTCAGATCGTCGAACGTGATCGCGACTGTCTTCTTGCCTTCAGCCAACTCGCGGAGCGACTTTGTTCCAATAGGGGCGCTGCATTGTGCCGCGATTTCGTCGGGGGCCAAAACAGGAAGGCTATGGCCCGCCATATCCTGCACATGCACGTCCCAAGCTTCCGGGAAGTCGATCCGTTCCTCGACGAAGGGGGCGCCGTTGGGACCGGCCAGTTCGTGTGTAGGGATGACGACGGATTTAGCCGAACCGTTCAGTTTCGGAACTGTTTTCGACCGATAGGCGGAAGAAGCCACGGCTGAGCCGACCAGAGGCGTCGCCGCTAGGTATTGCGCGCGCCTCAAAATATCTCTGCGGCTAACGGTTGCCATCATGCGCTCCCCGGTTGGATCTGTCCTGCCGAGTATATCGAAGATGTGTGCTCCCACAATGCTGAGTCGCATTTGACGCCAGCTGTAAGTTTCGGCTGAAAGTTCATATGGGAACTACCGGGTATGTCGGGCGTTAATAGATCCGGCGAGACGAGCATTGGTGTTTATGACGCGGCCGCGCCAATGATATGATCTGCAGGCATTAGTCACAGGGGTGAACTTATCGTGCAAGGGATTATTCGACCGGCCATTCTCTTCGCAGCTGTCATGCTGTGTTCTTTTCGATTAGGCGCGCAGACGTTTGGAACTATCGAAGGCCAGGTGAAGGACGTTACGGGCGCTGTTGTGGCAAACGTAACCGTTACAGCGACCAATTCGGCAACTGGGGTAGTTCGAACTTCGCAAACGAATGGTGAGGGCGCCTTCTCATTTCCAGCCCTGATTCCGGGTAACTATAACGTACAAGCCACGATGCGAGGTTTCAAATCGGAGACACAGCAGAATCTTGTACTGGAGGTGACGCAGACGTTGCGGGCGGACTTCACGCTTCAGCCGGGCCAGATCAGCGAACACATCGAGGTGAACGCATCGGCGGAGCAGTTGAATACAGACAACGCTACTGTCGGCACGACGATCGAGCAGCAGCGCGTGGTCGACATGCCGCTGAATGGACGGGATTACCTGCAACTCGTCACACTCAGCAACAACGTCACGACGGGCTTTTCTTCCGCTCAGCAGGCCTCTGGCAGGCAGGGCGGGACGCGCGCGAACGATAACGATATTGCGGTCGGCGGGCAGCGCGCTTCCTTCAACCACTACACGCTGGATGGAATCGAGAACACAGATGTCAATTTCAACCTCTACATCTTTCAGCCTTCGATAGATGCCATTCAGGAGTTTCGAGTGCAGACGGGAGTTTATCCGGCGGAGTTCGGACGAGAGGCGTCGCAAGTGAACGTGAACACCAGGCCGGGAACGAATCAATACCACGGGTCGCTGTATGAATTTTTCCGGAACTATAAGATGGACGCTCTTCCGTATGCCTTTACGGCGAACCCGACGACCGTGTCGCCATTCAAATGGAATCAGTACGGCTTCGAATTAGCCGGGCCGCTTTCTATTCCGAAGGTTTTCAACGCCAAAGACAAGCTGTTTTTCATGGTGAATTACGAAGGCTACAACGTACGGCAGCAGACCAATAACCTCTATAACGTTGCGACCACCGCTATGCGAAAGGGCGACTTCTCGGCGCTGCTGGGACAAGGTATTCAGCTCTACTATCCGGGAGGACGGAGCTTAGTGACGGGTCCAAATGGAAAGGTGACGGTAGCGGGCGTTCAGCCGATCCCGGGCAATATTATTCCGACCGACATGCTGTCGCCAACCTCGCTTCAGATGCTTCAGTATGAGCCTCTGCCGAATCAGCCGACCAGTGGATACGCGAATAATTTTCTGAACACGGTCGGGACGCCTACGGATAAGAACGGGTTCACGACGCGCGTAGACTGGGCGGAAAGCTCAAAGTCGAGTTGGTTCGGGCGGTATAGCTGGACTGACGAAAGCTCGAGCGTCCCGACGCTTGCGGGCGCTGGCGCCGGCATCGGAACGCACGGTTACCAAGCGATGATTTCGAATACCCGAATTTTTTCGCCCACCTTGGTGAATGAGGCCCGCTTCGGGGTGAACAAGTTCTACAACGCCCTCACGCCGCTGCTCGCGTGCAAGCAGAATATAGTGGCCAGCTTAGGCTTGCCTGGGCTCAACACGGGCAATTGCGATGTTTGGGGTATTCCGCAGATGCGCAATATCGGCGCGATCAGCGGATTCGGCGATGACACGAATGGGCCCTACATTTTGCAGGACGGAATCGGTCAGGTGATCGATAATCTTTCCTACATTCGTGGAAATCACTCGTTCCGTTTCGGCGGTGAGGTTCGGCGCGATCGCTTCAACCAATTGGGCAACGAATTTCCGCGCGGTGCTTTCAACTGGGGCTCTTCCTCGACGGCGAACCCGGCCGTTCCCGGCTCTGGATTCGGGTTCGCCGGATTCATGTTGGGATCTCCGACCGAGGTGGATGCGGCTTACGGACTCGCCTTTTTGCAGATGCGCGGAACGAGCCAGGCCTATTACATCGACGACACCTGGCGTGTCACTCCTAAGTTGACGGTGACCATGGGGCTGCGCTACGAGTTGACGCCGCCTTTGGCGGATCAGAGTAAGACGGGAGGAGAAGCTAACATTCAGCTCCCGTATTTCTCGAACAGTGCTTCTCCGGCGGTGCAGAATAATTTCGCGCTGCACCCGACCGATGTTCGGATAGGAATCGGCAACTACTACCAGGGGCTTCCGTTTTATTTTCCGAATGTACAGGTAGCGCGTGATGGCCGCCTCGGTTCGAAAATGTACCAGACGGATTATCTGGATTTCGCGCCGCGTCTCGGTATCGCCTGGAATCCGACTCCTGCGTGGGTGATCCGGGTAGGGGCCGGTTTTTTCTATTCACAGGACAGCAACAACTCTAAATTCGATCTGGCGCGGACGCTAGGGGGCCGTCAAAACAACGTGAACAATAACGTCGATTCGAGGATCCCGAGTATGACGTGGACGAATTATGTGACGCCGGGCGCGCAAATCATCATTCACAACCCGACTCTTTACGGAATTCTGCAGGACATCAGAACACCTGTCGTCTACACCTATCTGCTAAATGCTCAACGCCAACTGCCTGGATCGACCGTGCTCGAGTTCGGCTATCTGGGCTCGCAAGGACGCCACCTCTGGTCTTTGTATGACGCAAACGAAAAGACGCCTGGACTCACTTCGGTGCCGTCGCGTTCGCCGTTTCCAGAGATCGGCATTATTCAAACGGTTCAGGGCGGCGACGTCTCAAACTACAACAGCGGTTCTGTGAAGATCACCAAGCGATTGTCTCAAGGTTTGACAGTCATCAGTTCCTATACCTATGCCAAGAGCCTGGATGACGCGAGCGCTATCCGGGGTCAGGGAGATACGATTTTCCCTCAGAATAGCCGTTGTCTGATGTGCGACTACGGACGATCTGCTTTCGATATCCGCCATCGGTGGGTGAGTTCGGTTCTTTACGATTTGCCGTTCGGGTCGGGCAGAACGTTTCTTAATCGTGGCGGGATCGTGAACGAAGTGCTCGGAGGCTGGCAGATCGGCTCGATCTATACGATTCAGAGTGGACTGCCCGGGTATCCGACGCCTGGGCCGGATCAATCAAACACCGGAAATGGGAACGGGCGTGACCGCCTCAATGCTACCGGGCAGGACGTGAACGTATCGAATCCGACGCCAAACGAGTGGTTCAATGTTTCCGCGTTTTCGCTCGAGCCGTTCGGCACTTTCGGCAGCGCAGGGCGAAACGTGATTCCGTATCCGAAGCGCAACGACTGGGACTTTTCGTTGATCAAGCAGTTCAGAATCGTGGAACGCTCGAGTTTGCTGTTGAGGATCGACGCGTTCAACTTTTTGAATCATCCGAATTGGGGGAATCCGGGCAATAACTGGGGGCAGGCAGTGAAGCCTCAGGCGACGTTTGGGGAAGTGACCTCCACAGCGATTCCCATGCGCCAGTTGCAGGTGTCGCTGAAGTTCAACTTTTGATTTATTGCCGGCCGACGCGCGAAGATTCGTTCATCGCCTCGTCTACTCGAGCGGCTGCGCTTGAGTGACACCGCGCGACAGGTCGTACATCGTCTCGTCCACGTAACACCAACCCCAAGCTTCACCCGGTTCGATGGAGCGGATAATTGGGTGATGCGAAGTGTGGAAATGCCTGGTTGCATGCTTGTTCTTCGATGAGTCGCAACAGCCTACGTGTCCACACTCAAGACAAAGCCTCAAATGCACCCAGCGGTCGTGCATCTTGACGCACTCGTCGCATACATGAGTCGAAGGTTGCCGATCCGTGGCTTCCTTCAGGTGCTTGCAAATTTCCATGAATTATCTCCTTACGTAGGGGCTGATAAATAGTCAGACGCTGGTAACGACGGCTACTTGCTTTCAGGTTTGTGATGGCTACTAAACTTTGAGGGGCACATGCATCATACGCGCTCGAGGATGACGTGGGTCGCTTCTTCGCCCGCGCTGGTTCGGACCGGCTTGAAGCCAAGCTTTGGGAGGTCAATGCCGGCGAAAAGATTTTCGCCATCTCCGAGCAGGACAGGTGAAAACGCCAGATGCATTTCATCGATCCCGCCTGCCGTCAAGTACTGACGGATCGTGGAAACACCGCCGCCGACACGCACATCTTGACCTTTAGCCGCGTCTTTGGCTTGTTGTAAGGCAGATTCGGGTCCCTCGGTTACGAAGTAAAACGTGGTGCCTCCTTTCATAGGGAGTGGCGGGCGCGCATGGTGCGTGAGAACAAAAACAGGCACGTGATACGGTGGCTCGTCACCCCACCAACCTTTCCAGGAGTCGTCTTCCCAGGGGCCGCGGATCGGCCCGAACATGTTGCGACCTAGAATCCAGGCACCCACATTCTGGAAGGATTGCGTGGCGAAATCGTTGTCGACACCGTGGCTGCCGTGGTCTAAGTTGTGCATTTTGCGAAAGGCGGCAGTTTTCATAAACCAAGCGTGGAGCTCAGACCCGCGTCGGCCAAGAGGATTATCGCGATCCTGTAGAGGCCCTGCGCCAAAACCGTCCAGTGAGACGGAAAATGCACTGACCTTAACTTTGCTCATTGAAATTTTTGCTTCGGCGATCCTGGATCAAGGCGTTGTTATTGTATCGAGAATACAAGGACGAGATGTGCCCGTTTGGTGTACCTCTGCTTTATACTGCACGCATGAAGACTGCTGTTTCAGTTCCAGACGATCTCTTTCGACAAGCCGAGGCAACTGCCCGGCGTCTTCGAGTTTCCAGAAGCGAGTTATACAGCAAAGCGATTCGGGAATTGTTGAAAAAAGAGGATGAGAGTTCAATCACCGCGCGCCTGAACAGCGTATATTTGCATGGCGAGGCAAAATTGAACGCGGGCTTGAATATAGCCCAATTGAGAACTCTTGAAAAGACCGTTTGACTAAAGCGATCTTGTTCAATGCGGAGCGATCTGGGCAGGTAAACTCTTGGCCGTCGCCGAGGAGCAAGCAGGTCCAATAGAAATGTCATGTCTGCACCGTACACTGAGAGGTGATGAGCAAAAAGTATTCAGCACCCCCGGCGATGTCGATCGACACGTCGAAGAAGTACACCGCAACATTTGATACATCGCGCGGCACGATCGTGGCGGACCTTTTCGCGAAAGACGCGCCGAAGACAGTCAACAACTTTGTCTTTCTCGCGCGCGAGGGGTTCTATGATGGCACTGTATTTCACCGCGTTCTGGCGGATTTTATGATTCAGGGCGGCGATCCGACGGGTACGGGCACGGGCGGTCCTGGTTATCGCTTCGAAGATGAGACGAAGGGCAACCCTAATAAGCACAAGGTTGGGTCGCTTTCGATGGCGAATGCCGGACCAAATACAAACGGAAGTCAGTTTTTCATTACGCACGTGGTTACGAACTGGCTCGACGGAAAACATACGGTGTTTGGGCAGGTTCGTTCCGGTCAGGATGTAGTGGATGCGGTGAAACAAGGAGACACTCTGAAGTCGGTCAAGATCGAAGAGGCTTAGTGACCAGGGATCAGGCTTTAGAGATCGTCGACGAGTTTGTACAGAGCGAGAGCTTGCGGCGGCACATGCTTGGGGTAGAAGCCTGTATGGTCGCCTACGCCAACAAGTTTGGCGAGAACCCGGAGCTTTGGGCGGTTACGGCTCTACTGCATGACTTCGATTGGGAGATTCATCCGGCGGCCCCGGATCATCCGATGAAGGGCGAGGCCATTCTGAAGGAACGCGGTGTAAGCGACGAGATTCGCCGCGCTATTTTGTCGCATGCGACATACAGCGGCGTTCCTCGGGAGTCTCTCATGGAACGCGCCCTTTTTGCGTGCGATGAACTCTCGGGGTTTCTAAGTGCCTGTTCCTACGTGAAGCCGGGGAAGAGCATCTTTGAAGTGGACGTCTCTTCGGTAAAACGAAAGCTGAAAGACAAGGCATTCGCTCGCAACGTGAACCGGCAGGATATAACGGACGGAGCTCAAGAGCTGGGAGTGCCTCTCGACGAGCACATTGCATTCTGTATAGAGGCGCTCAAGTCCAGAGCGGCAGAACTGGGCCTCAACGGAGAGGCGCGGACATAAGCGTGGCCACGCCTCACGCGTTGCGTTGCAGTTTAGGGATGTGACCGCATCGCTCTCAGATCTTCGATGTCGCGCATCAGCATGTCTCGCGACCTGGCCTGGAGAGTGTTCTTATCTATGATGTGCTGCAAGTCAGAGATAGCACTGTCCAGTTCTCCTTTATCGAAGTGCCCTTTAAGCAAGTGGCGGTCGAAGGTGGATAGATGCCTTTGGGTGTTTTGGTATCGGCTTCTTGCGTCGCCTCTGTTGTGCTCCAGGCTGGCTGCGTCGCGCAGATCGCTTTGCGTGCGATCAATGAGGCTACGGATGTCTCCATATCGATCCCCGTACTGAAACCATCCATTCGGCGATGCGATGGCCGGTGTCGCGGCGGAAAGCGCCAACCCAAGAGTGAGAGAAAGAACCGCTAGTGATTTGTTATGTAGTTGCATGTTGTACGGCCCCCTTTTTTCAATTTATAAGACGCACGAAAAGCGCGCCTCATTCGCCGAAATCGGGGGATGCAACATTAATTTGGTTTAAGTGGTACGCAGGGCGGAGTTAAGCAGTACTCAGTCCGCCCTCAAATAGCGCACTTTAGACTCGTCTGCGGTCAACCAAGAACAGGACGAGCAGGATAATCAGCAGCAGACCCAGGCCGCCGCTCGGATAATAGCCCATACCCCAGTTTTGCGAATAGCCCCAAGTCGGGAGCATCCCAAGCAGCAACAGGAACAACACGATAATCAAAATCAGACGCAACATCGAATCGTTCTCCTGTAATCAACTAACTGCAGATCGGCTGAATGCCAGATCAAGTGACGCCGAGTTCATCGCTTGATTCCAACGGCTCTACTTCCATGACGACCCCAGAGTTCAAGAGAGCGTTTTTGAAGTCCTCGTCTTTTCCCTCTGCAATATCGTACTCCCAAATTTCACTGCTCAGTCCGAGAAAAGCGTCGTCTTCCTCGAGCATGTCCGACGAGTGAAGCGCATCGGGGCGTGTTCGCCCGATGAAAACGGCGTCCAGGACGGTCTCATCGTCGAGCTGGGCATCGAGAAAGCCGGTCGGGTCGTCGGCTTTCTCACCTTGCTGATCGGAACGCTCTCTAAACACAACGCGATACTTCATGGTTTCCGCCGACTGTGGCTTCCAGCTAGGACCCGCTGCTCATCTTGGCGCTGATGGCCTTAATCTTTTCCAAATGGCCCTGCAGGACAGGAAGGGTTTGTGAGGCAAAATTCTTGATGTTGTCGTCCTTCCCCGATGTGGATTCTTTCTGGAACTCCTTCACGTCGGTCTCGTGATCTTTGACCATGTCCTTCACATAGGCCCGGTCAAAAGCAGGGCCGGACAATTTGCTCATGCGATCGTACATGGCCTGATCTTTTGGGTTCAGGTCCGTGGGCAGTGTCATGTTCTCCTGCTGCGCAACAGACTTTAGCTGATCGTTCGCTTTCGTGTGGTCGTCGACCATCTGCTGGCCAAAGGCTTTCACGTCCGGGTTGCTGGCTTTGTCGGCCGCCAACTTTCCTAACTGAACTTCGGCTAAACCGCCTTGCGCGGCTTTCATGGCAAACGCACTGTCACCAGAGCTCATCATCTTCTGTGCACCGGCGTCCGTGTGGTCCTGCGCGGTGGCCGAAAACGGCGAAACTGCCAAGACACAACCCACGGCAAAAGCGCCGAAGCAACTGCTAAAATTCTTTTTCACTGAATACGTTCTCCCGATTTATTGACTTGCCTGGATCCGCGTCGTTACTTACAACCGTTCCAGGTAATGTTCGGAGGAGTCGGAAGTCCGCAGCGTACAGGGTCGACTGTAGGATGCGGAAGTAGTTTTAGGCGATGTTATTACTTATCGCGTAGCGGGTCATCTGGGCAGTCGAATGCAACCCAAGCCGCTGCATGATAGCCGCGCGATGGAACTCCGCGGTCCGCACGGAAATATTGAGCTGATTGGCGATGTCTTTGGCACTGCTTCCCAGCGCAATAAGGCGCAGGACTTCTCTTTGGCGAGCGGTCAGGCCGCCCTTGCCAGACTCCAAGAACGATCCCGCGGCTCCGTCCCCAGCCGATGCCGGCAAGAGTATCTCGCCCTCGGCTACGGCGTGAATGGCGTTGATCAACTCCTGGGCTGGAGCAACCTTCGAGAGGTAAGCTTTTGCGCCGATCTGGGCGGCTTGCTGCATGTAGCGAGGATCTTCGTACATGGTGAGGAACACAATCGGCAGATCGGGCCTTCGCTCCAGAACCTTTCTTGCCGTCGTAAAGCCGTCGCCGCCCGGCATGTTGATGTCGAGGATGACAACATCGGGCTGAAACGTTTGCACAGATTCGATGAAAGCTTCACTATTGTCTACTGTGACGACGTCGAATTCGCCGCCCATCATGGCTTTCAGAGCGTCGAGGATCAATTGGTGATCGTCGGCCAAGAGGATCTTGAGGCGACTTCCTCGTTCGCGGGTCACTGGGCTGCTTACTTCAGAACTGACGGTCAAAGATTCAGGTAACAAAATTACACCCTCCCAAGATGTTCCGGCTTATAACCAAGAAGATCGAGATGCTTCGCGTTTATACCAGGAGAGATGATACGAATGACTGGAAAGTTACAGTTGCCGCTAGCGCCGGACATTATCTCTCTTGTAAAGTCGCGTGGGTGGAAGAGAACTGACGAAAGCTCGCTTAACGGCGGAAAACAAAGAACAACAAACTCTATCCCTAATTAGGCGCCTTTTTTTCAAATATGTCAACGCTTTCGAGGCCCGTGGCCGACCGCGTGGTGGGGTATGATACGACATTGTTGGCTGTTGGGGGCGGCCTCTTGTAATCCACTGCATGCGCGTTGCAATTATCGGAACTGGATACGTCGGGCTCACTACCGGTGTCTGCCTGGCGTTCATTGGACACAGGGTTTTTTGCTTAGATAGTGACGAATCGAAGATTGAGGGATTGCGGGCTGGGCATATTCCCATTTACGAGCCTTATTTGGAAGATCTGCTCGACGATGCGAAACCAAATCTGACATTTACCAGTAATTATGCGGAAGCGATTCCGGGAGCGGACGTAGTTTTCATCGCGGTTGGGACTCCACCGACTCCGTCCGGGGCACCGAATCTCGAGTTTCTGTCACAGGCGGCGCGTTCCGTCGGGCAGAATATCTGCGGGAATTTTACTGTGGTCGTTAATAAATCTACCGTGCCTATTGGAAGCGGAAACTGGGTAGGATCGTTGCTGCGGGATGCTACACAACTGCGCCAGGACGGGGTGAAGGCCGACTTTGCCGTGGCGTCGAATCCTGAGTTTCTGCGCGAAGGGACAGCGCTGCACGACAGCCTTTATCCGGACCGGATCGTTATAGGAGCGGACGAGCAGAGGGCTTTGGAAGTGCTGTACACGCTTTACCGGCCTATTGTCGACCAGACGTTTTCGGCGCCAACTTTTCTTGCAAGACCAGATTCTTTTGCCGCAGTGCCCTTAGTTTCGACCGATTTGGCTTCGGCGGAACTCATTAAATACGCGGCTAACGCGTTTTTGGCGCTCAAGATCAGCTTTATCAATGAAATTGGATTACTCAGTGAACGGGTGGGCGCGAATATATCGGAAGTAGCTCGGGGAATCGGACTCGACTCGCGAATTGGCTCGCGGTTTTTAAATGCGGGCCTGGGCTGGGGAGGATCTTGCTTCGGCAAAGATACGGCGGCGTTGATCGCGACGGCGGGTGAGTACGGATTGCATATGCCGATCGTCGAGTCTGCGCGGACGGTGAATTCCCGGCAGCGGGACCGAGTAGTCGAGAAGCTGCTGCATGAGTTGAAGATTCTGAAGGGCCGCACGATCGGGCTCCTTGGACTGGCTTTTAAGCCCAATACGGATGATTTGCGGGAAGCTCCGGCGATCGAAATTGCTCAGAAGTTGATCGATCGAGGGGTGCGGGTGAAGGCTCACGACCCGATCGCGTCAGAACGTTTCAAACGCGAGCACGGCTCGATGGGCGTGCTGGTTTGTGAGAACGCTTGCGAGGTGGCCGACGGCTGCGACGCCCTGGTGCTGGTGACGGAGTGGAATGAGTATCGGGACTTGGACTGGGAGGTGCTGGCCAAGAGGATGCGGAATCCGTTTATTCTGGACGGGCGGCACAGCCTGGACGGCGACAAGCTAACTCGGGCCGGAATACGGTTTGCGACGATAAGCTAACGGAAAAGCCCCCGGAAGGAGTGAGCTTCCGGGGGCTTTTTAGATATTAATCGGGCGACGTCCTACTCTCCCACACACTCGCGCATGCAGTACCATCGGGGCTGAAAGGCTTAACTTCCGTGTTCGGGATGGGAACGGGTGGAACCCTCTCGCTGATATCACCCGAAAGTTGCTGTCCAGGCCTAGCCGGCACAGACGAAACTTGCTGGGGTATAAGGTCTTTGAATAGTTATTGACAAAGCTGCCTACTAGTTTGCAGCGCGACCATAGAGTTAATTTTATGGTCAAGCCGAACGAGCTATTAGTAACGGTAAGCTCAACACATTACTGTGCTTACACATCCGTCCTATCAACGTGATCGTCTTTCACGGCTCTTCAGGGAGATCTCATCTTGGGGAAGGTTTCGTACTTATATGCATTCAGCACTTATCCTAACCAGACTTCGCTACTCAGCTGTGCCACTGGTGTGACAACTGAATCACAAGAGGTCTGTTCATCCCGGTCCTCTCGTACTAAGGACAAGCCCCCTCAAATCTCCTGCGCCCACCACAGATAGGGACCGAACTGTCTCGCGACGTTCTGAACCCAGTTCACGTACCGCTTTAATGGGCGAACAGCCCAACCCTTGGGAGCTTCTACACCCCCAGGATGCGATGAACCGACATCGAGGTGCCAAACCGGAGCGTCGATATGAACTCTTGACTCCGATCAGCCTGTTATCCCCGGCGTACCTTTTATCCGTTGAGCGATGGCCCTTCCATGCAGAACCACCGGATCACTAAGTCCTGGTTTCCCACCTGCTTGACTTGTAGGTCTCGCAGTCAACCTGGTTTATGCCTTTGCACTCGCCCTCTGATTTCCAAACAGAGTGAACCAAGCTTCGAGCGCCTCCGTTACAATTTAGGAGGCGACCGCCCCAGTCAAACTACCCGCCTTGCAATGTCCCTCTCCCGGATAACGGGAGTAGGTTAGAACCACAGTACGATCAGGGTGGTATCTCACGGGTGGCTCCCTCAAGCCCAAGAGCCTGAGTTCAAAGCCTCCCACCTATTCTGCGCAGATCGCACCATAGTTCATTGCAAAGGTATAGTAAAGGTGCACGGGGTCTTTCCGTCTAGTGGCGGGCATCCGGCGTCTTCACCGGAACCACAAGTTCGCCGGGCGGAGCGCGCCGACAGTCATCAGATCGTTACGCCATTCGTGCAGGTCGGAACTTACCCGACAAGGAATTTCGCTACCTTAGGACCGTTATAGTTACGGCCGCCGTTCACCGGGGCTTCAATTCAAAGCTTCGCCTTGCGGCT
>CAVXKV010000003.1:0-112500 GCA_963762455.1 Terriglobia bacterium | reverse complement strand
TTATAGAGCGTCGTGCCTCCAACAGCCAGGAGCGATCTAAACGTCCAAACCCTGCCAGATCGGCCCGAGGTCCATTGTGAAAGACGGCAGGTATCGACCGGTCACGGATAAGCAGTCTTTGAATTCGCTTACTCCGCCGGCGGCCGAGTAGACATGCACGGTCCGCTTCTCGGGATCGATCAACCAGGCTTCCGAGGTGCCGTTAGCAATGTATTCCTGGCACTTCTCGTGTAGAGGCCGCCGACGATCGCTTTGGGATTTGACTTCGATAGCAAAGTCCGGGGCAAAGGGCGGGAATTCCTTGCGTACGGCTTTGGGTAGCGACCGGATCCGCTCCTTGTTCACCCAGGAAGCATCCAGGGAACGCTTCGCGTGGTTGGGTAGGCGAAAAGTGGTGCTGGAGTCGAAGGCTACACCGGTTCCGTCCGCCTTTGTCCAGCTAGCCAATTGTAGAAATGCTTCCCCGCTCTGGTGTCCGCTCTCTCCACCAGCAGGTGGCATGATGATGATTTCTCCCTCGGAAGTTTGTTCGATCCGGGCATCCGGATTCAGACGCCAGACCGCGTCGAATACGGCATCCGCGTCCGACGAATTGTAGGGAGTAATGGTCTGCACATCCCCGAATTCGAGCTCAGTCGTTATGGTCATGGGCAGTTCCTAAAACGGTCTCTTCGATTTTACAGCCGCAGGAGCCTAGTACTGCTGCTGGTAGAAAACGGATTCAGCATTCATGCTCCTGTAATGCCGGTTCCGTATCCTTACGGACTGAGCTTCGGTCCTAAGTCGCTCTTCAGGAGACCTCATTGCATCTATTCGGCGAGACCCTATCGGTCACCACCGCTTTCTTTCTGTTGCTTGCTTTAGGGTTGGCGTTCGGTTTTGAGATGGTGAACGGCTTTCACGATACGGCGAATGCGGTTGCCACGGTCATCTACACGCACACGCTCAAACCCACGGTGGCTGTGATCTGGTCCGGCATGTGGAACCTCATCGGGGTGTTGCTCTCGAGCGGTGCTGTTGCATTTAGCATCGTGGCGTTGCTGCCCGTGGAGTTGGTTCTGAACGTCGGGTCCGGCGCGGGGTTTGCGATGGTGTTCTCGCTGCTGATTTCTGCGATGATCTGGAATCTTGGGACCTGGTACTTGGGTCTTCCCGCTTCCAGTTCTCATTCGCTCATCGGCTCGATTATGGGTGTCGGGCTCGCGAACTCGCTCATGACGCCGGGCCGGGTCTTTGGAGAAGGAGTGAATTGGAGCAAAGCGCAAGAAGTCTTCTCGTCGCTCCTCATTTCACCCGTGATCGGCTTCATCGGCTCGGCGTTGCTCCTGCTTTTGTTCAAAACGTTGATCAAGCGGCCGGAACTATATCGTCCGCCCGAGGGCAACAAACCGCCACCGCTTTGGATTCGGAGCTTACTGACTCTTACTTGTACCGGTGTGAGCTTTTTTCACGGTTCGAACGATGGGCAGAAGGGAATGGGTCTTGTCGTTCTCATTCTGGTGGGGATTTTACCTGCTCAATACGCGCTGAATCCGGCGACGAAGGCATCCGACATCCAGGCTATTGTCCAAAACTCGCAGAAGGTCGCGCCGTTTCTGGACAAGAAAGCTCCCGCGCCTCTGAAAGGAAAAGAAGCAACAGACGAGCTGTCGGATTTCATTAAGCAGGAGGGCGTCGCGAGTGAAAAGACGTTCGACGCTGTGGCCGGTCTCAATCAAGAGATTGCGGGCCAACTTCAGGGGCGGAGCGGTTATGGAGACCTATCGACCGACGCTCGCCGGCAGTTCCGGAGTGAGATTTACCTGATGAGTTCTTCGGTGTCAAAGCTCGTGAAGACGAAAAAGGTTACCGATCCAACCGAGATCAAAGAACTGGCTACCTATTCGAAGCGGCTGGACAAGGAGACGAAGTATATCCCGAACTGGGTGAAGGTCGCGGTCGCCTGCTTCCTGGGATTCGGCACGATGATCGGCTGGAAGCGCATTGTTGTCACGGTCGGCGAAAAGATCGGCAAAGAGCACTTGAACTATGGTCAGGGCGCGTCCGCGGAGTTGGTGGCCATGGGCACGATCGGTTTGGCGGATTGGTTCGGACTGCCGGTTAGCACCACGCACGTACTTTCATCGGGCGTAGCCGGAACAATGTTTGCCAATCGGTCCGGGCTTCAGGCTGGAACGCTGCGCAACATCATCCTGGCGTGGGTTCTGACATTGCCGGTATGCGTTCTGTTGGGCGCCTCGATCTTTTCATTCGCGCTCTATCTTTTGTTTCACGTATTCGGGGTGCGTTAGCGCTTCGATAGAGTTGCGTAAACGGGGTAGTGGTCGGAGCCCTTTATGTCGTAGCGGACGGAGCCGTTTGTTATCTGGATCGGTCCTTTCGCAAAGATCCAATCGAGGGCCATGGCAATGGTATGGCTTCGTTCGATGCGTTCGCCGGTTGCGCTTTTAAAACCCGCTCGTTCGAGCTTGTGTAGAAAGATCGAGGGAAGGTATTTCGTGTTGAGATCGCCGCCGAGAACAATTGCGGTACCCGGCCGGTAACGCTTCGCATCATCTAACATCTCGTCGAGCTGATGATCCTGAATGAATCCTGCGCTGCGGCTCTCGAGATGTGCGTTGTAAACGACCAGAAGGCGTCCGTTAAACTCGAGCTCCGACACGAGTGCTATTCGTCCTCCGCGTCGCCTTTGCATCAGCGGGGCCCCAGACGGGATCCAGCTATGCGGCTTCCAGAAACCCGATTGGCGCGCGAATCGCAGCACGCGTGAATTTCGAACGGGCAATTGAGTCAGGGTTGCTTGACCGATGTAAGCAGGGCGGTCCTGCTCCTGGCTCAATTCTTCGAACTCGATCCCGAACGAACCGTTCAAGCGCAGTCTGCGCGCAAGTTCGGCAGCTATGTCTTTATCGCCGGAGCGCTTCGCATCCAAGTCGACCTCCTGCAGCAAACAGATTGCGGCGGGATTTCGACTGATGGCATCTGCGATCTTTTCGAGGTCGCTACCATGATCGATGTTCCAAGTCATGGTCGGGAAAGAATGTAACTTCGGATGGGACTCGCCGCCGTGAATGTAATGGACTTCGTCGAAGCCGGGCGAAAGCGGGGATGTGCGCGAACCGGTCTGGGCTTCGAGAAGCAGGAAAGCGCTTACACCGAGTAACAGAGCAGAAGCCGTTTTCACGCTGGACTAGATCAAGGAGGCAGTTTGCGAGTGGAGGCCCCAGTTGCGGCCTGTTGCGGAATCCTGGGCACGTCGATTCAGCCGTGCCGCCGCCAGCATTCCAAGCAACGCGAAGTACCAGCCACAGACTCCGAGCCGCGCAAACGGGTAATCGACGAGCGCGTGTATGCAGATTGCGATAAGCCCGATGCCCCAACCTGAGTGAATCGCAGGTCTGATGCTCCAAACCACCATGGCGAGCATGATTGCGAAGAATAGCAGTCCACCCTCGGCAGCCCACTGCAACCAGTCGTTATGAGCGCGGTTGACGTAAGTGCCGTCATCGTACAAAGCGAACATGCGGTACACGGGGACATAAGTATCGAGTCCCCAACCCGTGAGCGGACGGGCCTTGATCATGGCCAGAGATGATTTATCGATGTTGCGGCGGACGGTCAGCTGGTCGCTTTGTTGCAGCTTCGCGATCACGGTTTCGAAACCGGCCGCATAGACGAAGATGACGGTGAGTCCGACGGCGAGGGCGGCACCGAAAAGAAGCGTCCGGTTCCGGTTCCGCCCGTAAGCAAGAACGATCAGCACCAGCAGTTCGAGAACCACTAAAATAGCGCCAGCCCTGGAACCCGAAGCCACCACTGCCCCGATTTGAATAGCAGCGCACAGCAAATACTGAATGCCGGGTTTACGTGCGCTGAGGCCGCGCCAGAGTGTCACAGGGAGCAAAAGTTCCACAAACTGGGCGAAGTTGTTCCAGTAGGCGAACGGACCGGAGATGGAGTGATAGCGGCTCGGGATGAGCCAGAAGTATTTGTTTGTTTGCGATGCCTGTTGAAGAAGATCGAGCAGGCAGACAGCGGTGCCAAAGACGATGAAGAAGAATCTGAAGTCGCTAGCGAGGCGCGGCACTCTGAAGATCTCCGTCGAAACAAAAACAAGGGTTGCCGCAGCGAACCAGAAGAGCACGCCCGACCATCCATATGAGAGGATCTTTTGCGGGAAGAACAAGGTTTGCACGATTCCGTAGCCGGTCGCGAGCAAAAGGCAGATGGCCGGCGGCCCCCAGTTGATTTTCCGGTGAGCCGGCCAGGAAAGGAAAGCTGCCGTTAACAAGAACAGCAGTCCGGACAAGATCCCCGGGGCGAGTTCATCGCCGTCCCAGGTGGTGAGGGTAAAAGCGCAGAGTATGCCGAAGAGTCCGACGAGTCCGGCTTTGAGGTAGGCTCTATCGGCGCGCCGAGAGCTTGCTCCAGGCGCGAAGTCTTTACCGGGCATCCGCCATGTTCTGTTTGTTTCCTGTGTAGCTAACGCGCCAAATCGATTTCGACGCGTCGTCGGTCACTAACAGCGAACCGTCGGGGGCCGCCGCCACGCCGACCGGCCTTCCCCACACTTGCCCGTCCGGTGTGACAAAACCGGTGACAAAGTCTTCGTATTCGCCTGTCGCGTGGCCGTCCTTCAGCGGTACGCGGATGACCTCGTAACCGGCCCGATCGGCCTTGTTCCAGGAGCCGTGCTCAGCGGCGAAGATGTCGCCGAGGTAAGCCTTGGGGAACTGTTTACCTTCATAGAACATCATCTCGAGCGAGGCATTATGCGGTTGCAGCAGCACGTCAGGAACCGTTACTTTACTTGCCAGTTCGGGGTGCTTGCCTGCCAGGCGAGGGTCTTGATGATTGCCCATGTAATACCAGGGCCAGCCATAAAAACCATCTTCCTTGACGGAGGTGATGTAGTCCGGCACAAGATTGTCGCCGAGCATGTCGCGCTCATTCACCGAACACCAAAGCTGTTTGGTAAGCGGGTTGATTGCTATACCGACCGGGTTGCGAATGCCCGCTGCATACACTTTGACGAACTTGCCTTCCGGCGTGTATTCGAGAATGTTCGCGCGATGAAACTCTTTTGGGTGCGTATCCGGATCGTCGACATTTGAACCGGATCCGACGGCGACAAAAAGCTTGGAACCGTCTGGCGAGAATGCCAGATCGCGGGTAGAGTGGCCACCTGGAGGAAGCTGCGGAATGATTGTCTCGGCAGGACCGGTCGCTTTTAGGTCTCCGTTGTGATAGGGAAATCTCACCACGTTTGTCGTGTTGCCGATGTAAACGTACTGCGGGTTGTTTCCCGGAGGATAGAAAGCAATACCGAAGTCGTTACGGACGCCAGTGGCAAAGGTAGATTTTTGTTCGGGCTTTCCGTCTTTGGTAACGCCTCGATAGACCTCAACGGTGCCAGCATCGCTTTCCGCAACAAATAAGTCACCGTTCGGGGCGGCTCGAATTTCGCGCGGGCCCGCCAGTCCGTCCTGGTAAAGCTCGACTTTGAATCCTTCAGGAGCTTTCGGCCATGCGTTCGCCGGGCGCGGAACAACACTCGGGCCGTTCGAGACGCCTTCTGTCGCGTAGGGCTGAGGAAGGTCCGCTACGGTAATTTTGCGGTAGAGGCCGGGCTTCTGTCCTTGGTACCCATGAAAAGCGGCTTTTCCGGTCACCACATCTTTAACGTTCGAGTCATCCGGGGCTGCGCTGAACACTAGAGCAGTACACAGCAAAGGGAGAGCTATCAGGCGGAAGCACCGCACGTAAAGTTTTGGCATGGGATTCGGTTCACTTTCAGGCATAGCATTCATCATCAGTTAGCAGACGTTTCTTTTATCCGAAAGTAGCAGATTTGCTCGAACGATTCAGATAACGGCGGAGCACCAACGGTGAGCCGATACGACATTGTCTGTCCGCTTAGATCTGCCTTTTCCACCTTTTTAGAGCCGAAATCGAAATCAGCTCCGCGGTAATTCGATTGCATTACTTCGCGGGACAGGGCCGGAGGTTGCCATGAAACAACGAGGCGGACTATTCGCAGTATTCGCTGCCCTTACCGCAGGAGCTTTTCACGTCGGATCGGTTTCTTCATCAGCGAGAGCGCCTGGGGAGGGCAAGGGAGCCGCCGGATCAGCTCTGATGGAATACCGGCCATCGGAAGATGCTCTCCGGCATGTATTGAAGGACTTCACTAAAAGTGAGAACGACATCCCGTCGCCGTTGGACAAGCCCGGAAATTCTCTCTCCGGGAAAAAAGAGCGCTAGAACAGCCCCCGATTTCGACTGGATTATCGCGACCGTGCCCGATCCCGAACACTCGAACCTCAAGCTCGACTTTGATCGTGAACTAGAGTCGATCCAGCTCGCGGCCCAGAACTCCGATTATCAATTCGAACGGTACTGGCTTCCGTGGCGCTTTGCAGACACAGACGGCATTGCAAAAGAACCGCCGCATTCCGTGCGTTTCGGCGCCGATTCAAGTGGCCAGTCCGAAGCGGTGATTGCCGCCGAAGCGGACTCCCGGCGAGAAATCCTTCCCGGTGTTTTGCTGTTCCATAGAAAAACGGATGTGCTGCTTTCAGATCGCCCGCTGGCGGTCTTTTTGGTAGCGGAAACGCCAAATTCCGGCATCCTGCCAGATCAGTTTCGCAGCGCTATCTCTTATGGCAAAGCATTGAGTCAAGGCGAGCCCGCATCCAGGCGGCAGCTTCACATTCTCGGGCCCGCCTATTCAGGGAGCTTTCCGTCTCTTTCGAAGCTCATTGCGCCTTTTGCGGAATCGCATGAGTTCGCTCAAGTACGGCTCCGCAGCTGGACTTCTGACCGCGAATCGCAACTACGTTTTGAGAAGGGCTTTGCGGGGCACCCTGGATTCGTCGATTTCAGGACCACGCGCGCCTCCAGCCTTTCCGCTATTGCAGCCTTCGCTGCTCACGTACGGCATGAGTGGCACGACAACGATCCCATCGTGCTTTTGGCGGAAGAGGGAACTGCTTTTGGAGCCGGCGTCACGTCAAGCGATGACGACAGCCCTGACCAGCTGAAAGGCAGCGAAAGCCCAAACCCATTGAAGGATTACCCGCCCATCTACCGCCTGGACTTTCCCCGGAACATTTCGACACTTCGTAATGCGACCGAGAACGACGCGCACCTTCCGGGATTCGGAGACGACTCAAGGCCGCAGTTCCCCCGTAACGGCATCACCTTTTCCCTCAAAGGCGACGAACACTCCTCTTCCGATGTTCCTGCCTATTCTAAACAGCAGACTCCCGTCTCACAGGAGTCGGTTCTATTTAGCATCGGCTCTTTGTTAAAGACCAATACTGTGCACTACATCGGCATAGTCGCTTCAGATCCGCTTGACCTGCTCTTTCTCAGCCGGTATCTACATTCTGCTTGCCCAAACGTGCGCATCTTTACTCTGGATTCGGACTTACTTTTCGAGCACGGTTCGGACAGCGCCGATTACACAGGCATTTTGGCTGTTACCACCTCCCCGCTCTTTCCCATGAATCAGCTTTGGACGGGATCTGCGGGTAAGTCTCTGCACACTTTTGCGAGCTCGAATTTTGAGGAGATCTACAATGCCGAAACCGATCTGCTTTTGCATCTCCCGGGTAGCCCGACGAACCGGCGCGGAGAAGCCGATTTCCGAGATTACCGGGACCCTTTTCACGAGCGCGCCGGTGGGCAGCACACGCCACCGCTGTGGCTCACAACCGTCGCCCGGGGCGGGTATCAGCCCCTGGATGTTCTTTATCCAGCAGACTCCAAACCCATGCTTCGTGAAAAGGTCGACACACCGCGCCTCATACCCGAGTATTGGCCCGGCTGGGGCTATTTGTTTTGTCTGCTGATCTTTCTCAGCACACTGTATTGGTTTGCACTGACCTGGGCACGGCCGTGCGGTAAACGCGTCCTGGCGATCTTCTCCGTCAAAAAGCATGAACCGAATTCGCTAGCTCGCGCCTTCTATCTCTCTGCCATGGGCTGCTCAATGGGTGCGTTGCTTGCTATCTGGCTGGTGGTTCCGGGAAACATCGTTGTTCAGCAAATTTTGATCGCTCCAAGCGGAAGCCTGTTTCGCCTGGAAGCGGAAGCCGCCCTCTGGATCGTCCTCGGTCTGGCTTTCATGGCTGTTCTGCCGAAATTCGTTTTCTTCCGCCGGAGACGACGCGCGCTCTGGCATTTCATGCGCTTCACAGGAACGCCTCCAACGGGTAAACTGCGGCCCCTAAGCGCGACAGCCGGCTGCTCGCTTGGGATCTTTGGCGTGTACCTCCTTGCAGCTCAGCGTAGTTCGCCCGCCATTCACTCCAGCACGGTCCTGACCCATCTTCATTTCTACTTCCTTCTTGGGTGTTTCGCTATGGCGGCTACGCTGTTTGCTGCTCTTCGCCCACTTTGCGAGACACTCGTGGTTCGCTCAGCTCATTCATGGAAATGTGCGTGGCGATACGGGTGGAATGGGATGCAACGAATGCCTTATGTGTGGGGAACGTTCGTACTCCTGCTTATCACGTTCAGCTATCAGCGGCTATGCATTCATTACCGTATTCGCGCCGCCGGACAATCCCGTCAGTTTTCTGGCCGCTTGCCGATCGCTCGATCTCACCAGCGGAGTCTCGCCGCTCATTCCGATCACTTTACTGTTCATAAGCCTGACCGCGCTTGCATTTACTCAGCTCCGGCGAGTTGTCTACTGTGAAGACCGCTGCCCGAAAGTTCCACGCTTTGCTCACGACGTCTTTTGCCCGAAACTGGATAAGGTCGTGACTGAAATTCAAACGCGAACTTCCAGCCTCTCGTTTCATCCCACGCAGCTTGCCGCCTATGTAGGATTGGGGTTTCTGTTATTGGCTCTCGTGTATCAGAGAAGCCACCAGACTTATGAGAGCGATGCTCTCGAGCACCTGATGATCGCTCTTCCCATCGCGGTCGGCTTTTTGCTCATTCTTGTTTGGATTCGCTTTATGATTATCTGGTCGTCTTTCAGCGAATTCCTCCAGCAGCTCGAGCGGCATCCTCTGCGAAATGTCTTCAGCCTTCTGCCGCGCGACTTCATCTGGTCGCCGGTATGGCAGGGGGGCGGGAAAAAACGTACGCACGTGGCGATTACCCGATCACTCGAATGTGTTCTTGCTTTAAAGGACCATCAGCACACACCGCACGCCTTCCGAAACTACATCCGGCAATCGCTTCCGAGCTTCGAGGCCCAGGTCAAGAGATTGCTCCAGATATCCGCCTATCGTCAACGAGTACCGAGGTTTTTCTCGCGCAACCTGGAGGACGATCTCTGCAGGATTGCCGAGCATGCCGCAGCCGACCTGGAGAAACGCAAGTGGACTCTTGGCGGTTACGAGCTTAAGGCCGAATTATCCAAACAGGAAGACACCAGGGAAGCTCTGCATATCGAACGGGCCGCGTTTTTGAAGGAAGAGCCCGAGACGATCTGCGGTGAACTGGTGGCCTACCGCCTGCTTGCTTTTATCAACTATGTGCTCTGGCAGCTCGACAACCTGGTCGGTTATCTGAGCTTCGGTTTTCTGTCGCTGATTGTTGCCATGAACTCGTACAACTATCGTTCAGAGAGCATCATTGACTGGATCCTAGTCGGCATGTTCGGCGTCATGACCATAGGAATAGTTACGGTATTCGCCCAAGCCGACCGTGACGCCATTCTAAGCCGCATTAGCGGCACCGAAGAAGGCAAACTCGACCGGCACTTTTTCACGCATCTCATTTCGTACGGCGCAATGCCAGTTCTGGTGCTGGCGGCAACGCATTTTCCCGTAGTCGGCCGCTTCTTCTTTTCGTGGGTAAAACCTGCGCTCGAAGCTATTCACTAATTTATAACTTAGCGCGGCAACTTATTAGACGGTTATATCTCAGATTTCGCGTATTGTAAGGTGCTGCTCGACTTTAAGCAACACGTTATTCAGTCTTAGGAGAGTTAAGTTTTGTGCCGTTTCATGCTTTCACGGATGCGACTTCAAACCGATACCGGCGCCTGCTTGTCAAACTGGCTTGGCGGGCCAAACGTCTGGGCGCGCGAGATGCGGAAGGAGCGGCGCAGGAGTCGCTTAGACGTTCGCTGGAGAGCCCCGATTCCCGTTGCGCAATCGAGTATTACTTCAGCGAAGATTTGGAGTCAAGGTCAACAACTACAAGCTGGCAGCTCAACCAGCTTTCCGCCTGGCTGCATGGAGTACTGCAGTTTGTGGTTCTCGAAGAACACAATCGCGCCAGCAATCAACGCGAGATCTCTTTCAGTGTTATCGCTGATAGAGGAACGCTCTCAACCGGGTGCCACGATCCAATCGACCCGTCAACCGGACAGCTAGACACACTCATCGAAGGCGAACTGGAGCGAATTGTCTTCGAGTGTCTGCCGTGCCTGGAGCCGTCTTACCAGCAGGTGCTGAAGATGCGCGCCAGCGGTCTGAAGTACGGTGAGATCGCGAGACATCTGCATATAAGTGAGAACACGGTAGCTACGTGGGTGAGCCGGGCCATCAGAAGCCTGCGACACCAAGTAAGAAAGCGAACACTGCGCCATCAGTCACGAACATTTTCAGAACAGCACTCGTCCAGTAAGTTCTTCCACAATTCACTTTCTTGAAAGTATCTTCCGTGACACCGCATTCTCCTTAGGCGGGCTTCAGTCAATTGCCTGCCTAGGAGATTGTTTTTAAATGTGTAGAAAGAGTAAATTCTTGAGATTTGTGATGCGCATTCCGCGTTTCACTGCTTATGGGGCTTGGTTAGCACTCGCTGCTGTTTGTCAATATGCGCAAATCGAGGCGGCGTCGAATCCGCTGACGGCTTCAGAAACGCACGGCCTCGTCCTCAACAGCGACGGAACCGCTTGCGCGGCAGGGCAGAACAACTATGGTGAGTTGGGCGATGGAACCGTCGTAGACAGGTCCGTCTTTGTACAGGCACTCATCGACAGTGCAAACCACGTTTCGACGGGTTGGCGCCACACCTTGGCAGTCAAGGCCGACGGCACGGTCTGGGCCTGGGGTTACAACGGATATGGCGAGTTGGGCGATGGCACTACGGTTGACAAACCGACACCGATTCAGGTTCCGGGGCTTAGCGGCATTGTAGCTGTTGCTGCCGGTGCGTATCACAGCCTGGCCTTGCAGAGCAATGGCACCGTGTGGGCCTGGGGTTACAACAATGAGGGAGAATTAGGGGACGGAACTAACACACAAAGAAACGCTCCCGTCCCGGTCACGGGACTGGGCAGTGTCACTGCGCTAGCTGCGGGTGAGTACCACAGCTTGGCTCTGAAGAGTGATGGCAGCGTCTCGGCATGGGGATACAACGGCTACGGACAGCTCGGGGATGGAACAAATACAAACCGGTTGAGACCTGTACCGGTTGCAAATTTCGGCAGCGCTGTCGCGATTGCCGCGGGCGCGAACCACAGCCTGGCGTTGCAGAACAATGGCGAAGTCTGGGGATGGGGCTTCAACGGATATGGTCAGCTAGGCGATGGAAGCACGGCCAGCAGTAACACAATTGTCCGGGCCAGCAATCTCACGAATATCGTTTCCATAGCTGGCGGAGATTACCATAGCGCAGCCGTCAGGAGCGATGGAACCGCCTGGACGTGGGGATACAACGGCAGCGGTGAATTGGGCGACGGTACCCAAATCGAAAGAATCACGCCCGTTCAGGTCAGTAATCTGACGAGTGCCGTGGCAATTGCAGCCGGCTCGTATTACACTTTCGCATTAAGAAGCAATGGATCGATCGAAGCCTGGGGCGATAACACTAATGGCCAACTGGGGAACGGAACGACAACCAGTAGCCTGCTGCCAGTGACGTCTTCGCCCTGTAATTTAGGCGCTTCGCCCGAAACACAAAGAAGTCCCTTAATCGGTCGCATTGCTGCCTCGCAAAACTTCAGCTTAGCGGCCGAGAATGGAGGCGGAGTCGAGTCATGGGGTCAGAATCCATACGGGCAACTCGGCAATGGAACGACAGTAAGTTCGACTTCGCCTGTGCAAGCGGCGCTCTCCGAAGCAACGCAGGTATCAGCAGGCTGGCGCCATGGCCTAGCCGCAAAATCGGACGGAACCGTGTCGAGTTGGGGTTACAACGGATACGGTGAACTGGGCGATGGCACAACTAGCGACAAAATCACACCAATCACTGTTCCCGGTCTGGGCGGCGTCTCCTCGGTGGCCGCAGGCGGGTATCACAGTCTGGCTCTCGAGAGCAACGGAAACGTTGTCGCTTGGGGTTATAACGGCAATGGCGAACTCGGCGACGGCACGACCGCTGAAAGAAATAATCCGGTAGCAGTGATCAATTTAACAAATGTTATTGCGATTGCTGCTGGAGAGAATCACAGCCTGGCTTTGAGACGTGACGGAACGGTCTGGGCCTGGGGTTACAACGGTTATGGCCAACTCGGCGACGGGTCTACGACGTCCAGGACAAGCGCTGTCCAAGTACTCGGTTTGTCAAACGTGGTGAGCATTGCTGCCGGAGCGAATCACAGCCTGGCTCTGAAAAGCGACGGCACGGTTTGGACCTGGGGCTTTGGCGGATATGGTCAGCTCGGCTATGGGAGCACTGCCAGCACAACTCGGCCGGTTCGAGCGAGTGAATTGACAGACATTATCGCGATTGCCGGTGGCGACTATCACAGCCTTGCGGTAAGAAGCGATGGCACCGTTTGGGCCTGGGGCTACAACGGGAACGGTCAATTAGGGATCGGCAACACGACCGAACAGCTCACGCCGGTGCAGGCCACCGGTTTAACGAACGTTTTGGCCGTGGCGGCCGGGGACGCGCATAGCCTCGCCCTCAAGAGCGATGGCACGATCGTCGCCTGGGGCAACAATCAGTATGGCCAGTTCGGCAACGGAACAACCAATAGCAGCACGGTTCCGATTGGCGCAGTGCCCGCGATTGGTCCCACTTATCGACTCGCTCTCAACGTCTCTCCGTCCGGTTCGGGCACAGTCAGTGCGAGTCCTGCTTCAGCCAGCGGAACTTATCTGGCGGGCCTGAAAGTTTGCCTCTCGCCTTCCCCTGCAAATGACTACCAGTTCACAGGTTGGAGCGGCGGCACGGTCGGTAGCGATAGCTGCATCATCATGAACGCGAACTATTCGCTTACTGCCGATTTCGCGGCAGCCTCTAGTCTGCGCTTCATTCCGGTCACTCCTTGCCGCATCGCGGACACGCGCAATCCGACTGGCCCGTTTGGAGCTCCTGCTATCACTGGCGGGACGTCGCGCAATTTCCCGATCCCGAGCAGCGCCTGCAGCATTCCAGCCAACGCAGCCGCTTACTCGCTCAACGTGACAGCGGTTCCGGGTCCGTCACTGAATTACTTGACCGTGTGGCCCGAAGGACAGAAGCAGCCAGTGGTCTCCACACTCAACTCGCTCGACGGCCGGGTTAAGGCGAATGCCGCGATCGTCCCTGCCGGCACGAACGGCGCCATCAGTGTCTTCGCAAGCGATACGACAAACGTCATCTTGGATATCGACGGCTATTTCGTTCCGTCGAATGAAGCCAATACGCTGGCGTTCTACCCGCTCGCACCTTGCCGGATAACAGACACGCGCAACTCATCCGGTCCTTTGGGCGGACCCTATTTATCAGGAGGCCAGCAACGCGCATTTCCGGTGCTCTCGAGCTCCTGTCAAATCCCGCAAAGCGCGCAGGCATACTCACTCAACGTGACAGCCATTCCGAGACATGACCTCGGCTATCTCACGGTTTGGCCGGACGGCAATTCAAAACCACTGGTTTCGACGCTCAACGCTCCGACCGGCGCGATCACCGCCAATGCAGCTATCGTGCGTGCCGGGGTTCTTGGCGAGATCGATGTTTTCGCAACGGATGACACCGACCTGATCATAGACGTGAACGGCTACTTTGCGGCACCCTCGAGTGGAGGCCTTTCGCTCTACAACGTCACTCCCTGCCGTGTTTTGGACACGAGAGCTTTACCGAGCTCCGAGCCAATCGACGGGACCATCGGAGTCAACGTTTCGGGAAGCGTTTGCGCGGCGCCGGCTAGCGCAAAGGCTTTCGTGCTTAACGCGACTGTTATCCCGCCAAGTTCGCTTGTCTATCTGACACTCTGGCCGGATAACCACACCAAACCCGTCGTTTCGACGCTGAACGCCGTCGATGGAGCAATCACCTCGAACATGGCGATTGTTCCTACCAGCAACGGTCTTATCGATGCATTCGGGTCTGACCCGACTCAGCTGATCATCGATATCTCAGGCTATTTTGCCCCGTAATTAAGCGTTTGGGCGAGAGCGGCTAAGGCTACTTAGCCGCTCTTAACTGATCGTTCGGCAGAGTGAACGCGTATAGCATTTCGCCGGCCCCGATGATTATGTATTGTCGGCCGTCAAGCAGGTAGGTCATGGGGCCGTTAGTTACCGAAGCTGTCAATCCAGCATGCCAGAGAATGCGCCCGTTCTCGGGATCGAACGCAATCGCGTTTGATGAAGGATCGCCTGTAAACAGCAGATGACCGGCAGTCGTCAAGATACCCGCCATCTGACCCGATCCAGGATAGGTGTGGCTCCAGCGAATTTTCCCAGTTTTGTAGTCGATCGCCTTTACTTGCGATTCCGACCACACGCCACTATCACGGCCGCCATAACCTTCCGGGTCTTTGCTTGTATCGGTTAAGTAATACACGCTGTAGGAGGGGGACGCGCTGACGTAAAACAAACCCGTTTGCGGGTTGAAGCTCGGAGGGTACCAATTCGTGGCGCCACCAGATGCCGGTATGACCAATGCTCCGTCCGTTTTTGGCTCTTTGGCAGGATTTGGGATGGGCTCGCCATTTTTGCCTACGCCCTCCGACCAGTTGATATCCACAAAGGGCGCCGTGGTTACGCTCTTGCCATCCGTTCTGTCGAGCACAAAGAAATATCCGTTACGCGCGGCTTGCGCCAACAACTTACGGGGCTTCCCGTCAATCTCTCCGTCGAATAGAACAGGCGTTTCAACATTGTCCCAATCGTGCGTATCATGCGGCGAAGCCTGGAACCACCAGACCAGCTTTCCGGTATTTGGATTGAGCGCCACAATCGAACAGGTCCAAAGATTATCTCCCTTGCGTCCCTGAGCCGCATGAACCGGATTTGGATTACCGGTGCCCCAATAAAGGAGGTTCAAGTCTGGATCGTAGGTGCCCGTGATCCAGGTCATACCGCCGCCGTGGCTCATGGCCTGCTCGTTTGGCCAAGTCTCCGAACCAGGTTCGCCTTTGCGCGGCTCGGAATTCCAGTGCCACTGGACTTTGCCGTCTTCCGGATCGCGCGACTCCAAAAATCCGGGCACATCGAGCGAATCGCCGCCTACACCCACAATGACGTGATTCCCTATTACCAGCGGAGCCGGCGTCGCGAAGTACTCCTGCGCCAGATCGGCGATCACCACCGCCCACCGAAACTTACCTGTGTCCTTTTCGAGCGAGATCAGATGGTCATCCGGCGTCTCGAAGAAAAGCCAGTTGTGGTAGATTGCGACGCCACGGTTTCCGGTGTGAATGCCGCCCTGACTCTCCCATTTGTAGTGCCAAATCTCTCGACCGGTGCGCGCGTCCACAGCCCAGGCGTGGTCCGGCATTGTGAAGTAGAGCACGCCGTCCAACATCAGCGGGGTGCTTGCGATGTGAGATCCGAACCCGCCACCCGAATTGGCCTGATAGACCCACGCCAACTTCAGGTTCTGTACGTTGTTCGCGTTGATCTGGTCAAGGGAACTAAAACGCCGTCCCGAATAGTCGCCGTTGTACGTTAACCAGGAGCCGGTCGGCGGCTTTAAGAGAGTGGCGGGGTCTAGCCCCTGTGCCATCGCGAGGGACGTCAAGCACGCGAGTGAAGAAAAGAGTAGTCGACTGAATCTCACTTGAATGTCTCCAGGTAGGCAAGGATGTTATGCATGTCCGCATTGCTGTACTGTCGCAGCAGTTCCGCGTGTTCTTTAAGCGGATCGTGGATGTCCACTTTTATACCCTTCTCTTCGTCGTATAACCACGACCGGTGTTCGCCGGATTGCTCGGTGAGAGCCACGCTGAAGTCGTCGATGTGCTCGAGCACACCCGAGTACGATTGTCCTGACGCGAGTGTCACCGTAACCATTTTCTCGCCACGCGGGTCCGGAGGCGTCGCGGAAGCACCGAAATGCCTGCCTTCCCGCGGATAAAGGAAGCGATTCTGCAGGGCATCGGGTTGATATTTCGTCGCCACATGGGCCAAATCGCCGGTTCCCGAGTGACAGCTCGCGCAATGTGCGCTGAAGTAAGCCTCACCCTCTTTCGGATCTCCGGTCACGACGTTTTGAATCTTATAATCCATGCGATTCGCCGCTGCCTGGTTTCTCTGCAGAAGGAAAGTCGCTATATCTTTGATTTGCTCGTCGTTGAAATTGAAGGCGGGCATGCCCTTGTCCGGGCGCCCGTGCTGGATCACCGGCTTGATTTCGTTCCCCGTGCCCTTGTCGTGCAGCACCAGCACGGAGCGGACCAGGTTCGGACCGCTGTTGCCCCCCGCGGCGTTGCTGCCATGGCAGAACGCACAGTTCGCGACGAAAATCTTCTGTCCGCGTGCCGCTCCAGCGGGGTCCGCGGGCGGACCGATCGCCAGAAAATCTCCCCCGCCACGTTGTCCATGTACGGTTTGTGCTGCACCTTGAGTCGGGGTGCCTGCCGTGCGCTCGCCCGGACCAGGCGGCTTAACCGCTGGACCGGGTTGAGGACCGTTTGCCGCACCTGCCGGCGGCTGCGGCGGAGGAGTCTGAGGCGTGGTCTGCGGAGTTTGGGCGCAGAGTCCAGCCCCGACTAGGAGGCTTAACAACAAGGAAGTGCGAAAGATCATACGTAGACGTTTTCGGAACGAAATCTTTTGATATCTGATTCGATGTTACAGCTTCATGATGGAAAGACTTCGAGGCCCGCACCTTTGAACATTAGACCTTTGCGGGCGCAAAAGATCACACGACGCGTTGTTGAGAAGTACAGTGTTGGACCAAATCAGCCAAAAGTTCCAGCTCGAGACGGGTCATTGAAGAAGTGTTAAGACGAAGACTACAGGCGACCAACAAAGATGATAAGCGCTGAACGACCGGCCGGCGAACAACGGGAGACCACTTGAGCCGGCCAAGCGTCTACTTAGAAACATCGTTTACTAGCTACCTGGTCTCCGGCTTACAACAACGTCGCAGCAGCGATGTGAACACCGCTCACCGCCAGCTTTCTAGCTTGCGCTGGTGGGTCGATCGCGACCAATTCGAGCTTTTCATTTCTGAAGTTGTTTCCAGAGAGTGCGCTACGAGCCATCCAGAAGCTGTGCGAAACCGCCTTCAGATTCTTGCCTTTGCTAGTGTTCTCCCTGAGATTCAGGAGATACTAGAACTGGCGAAGCGGTTGGTTGAACCAGTTGGTCCTCTGCCCCGCAGCGCTGACGCCGATGCAACACACATCGCCTTTGCCAGTGCGTACGAATGTAATATTTGCTGACGTGGAACTTCAAACACATCGCGAACGCCCACTTGCAACCGATTCTCTATGGAATTGTTCGATCTTATGGCTACCAACCCCCAGTCCTCTGCACACCAGAACAACTTCTCACTGGATACCGTAATCTCTGACGAGATCATGGACGAGCTGGAAGCATTCCGGAACGCTTACGCCGCACAGTTCGATTACGATATTGAACGAATGCTTGCCGATGTTCGGGAGTTTGGGAAACGAAACCCTATCGCTCCCATTGCTTCGATCCGCCCCGCAGAACGAAAAGCCACCGAAAAGTAAAAACTTCGGGGTTCGCACCTTCTAACACTAACTCTCGTTTTTAAACCCCATCAGCAAAATTGAGGGGAGCAATCGCTCCCCCATTTCAAAAAAAGAACTTTAGAGCGAGCTGAACGACCCGCGGAAAATTCTGTTGATACAAGTTCACCGTCCCAAACCCGGTGTAAGTGCCGTTCGACTGCACCTTGGGAGGTCCGTCGCCAGGATTGGTATCGGGACCGGGAAACAGAGACCGTGTTGGTGAGATTCTGTGCTTCCGCCCGAACCTGAAGCCGCTTGGACTCCGTGATCGCGAAATCTTTGTGTAACCCGAAATCGACATTCACAATGCTCGGCTGGCGCACTTGCGATATTTGGTTCGGAAGATTCGACAGCCCGTACTGCGGAATACTGGCGTAGCAGCCCAGCGGATTTCCACTGCTGTAGTTGTTGTACAGATAGTTGTTCAGCTTGGGCCCACCGTCGGGCGCATACTGGTGATTGCAATTGTCGTAGTAACCCGTGTTTAGCGACACAGGAAATCCGGTTTGCGCCGAGATAACAGCATCGACGTTCCATCCACCGATAAACCCGTCAAGCACTCGATTGGCATTGGACGCGAAATGTTGTCCTTTGCCGAAAGGGAGCGTCCACGACGGAACTGCGGCTAAAAACATGCGTGCGGTCGGTCGGCGACGATCTGGTATTTCAGATTTGGATCCTGGTACGGCCAGCCATTCTGGTATCCGGTCGCCTGCATACTCTTCGAATAGGTGTAAGAAAGTCGAAAGCTGATGCCTTGGGAAAAGCGCTTGTTTAGTGTGACCTCGAGAGCGTTATAGTTCTGCCTGCCGAGCGGGTCGTTGTATTGCCCGATTAAGCCGCAATACTGCGAAAGAGGCAGCAATAAGGTAATCCGCGAAATCGGTAGGATTCGAGCCGCAAGTAGAACTCGCGCGGAATGCCGGGCACACCATAGTAAGGGTTCGGTACCTGTTGATTGAAAAGCGTCGGATTCGCAATTCCCTGCTGCAGCTGACCGTAGCTCATGGTGCCGTTGTTCCACACGAAGACCCGCAACCGGTCGGTATAGTTGCCGGCATAGCGCGCCTCCAAAACCGCTTGCCCCGGTAACTCCCGCTGGAAGCCGAAGGAGAATTGCTGAGACCGAGGAATGCGGCGGCCTGGAAAGTCGATCGAAGCTCCGCTGCCGAGACCCGTCAGGAGCCCGAGCGAATTTCCGGGCGGCACCTGAACTCCACTCGGAAACGGGTTGCCGCTCGCGAAATAGTTTGTGGGAGTGACCCCGCCGTTGGTTGTGTTGGTATACGGAGTCGAAATATTGAACCCGTCTTGGCTACCTCCTTCGAGACCGACCGAGTAGAAGATTCCGTAGCCGCCCCGTATCACGGTTTTGGCGTCAGGGGAATAGGCGAATCCAAACCTTGGCTGGATATTGCTCCAATCGGTGTTGTACGCGTCTTTAGAATTGCCGTTCACGCCGGGAAACTCCAGCCCGCCGTATACCGTTGACAGCGACGCCGGGTTGATTCCGGCAGCAGCTAAAGCCGGTCCGTCAGCCGCGAGATTTGCCTGATAAACCGGATTGCTCGTGATCGGGTTCACGCATGTAAAGCACAGCCCGCGGTTCAGGCGGTTATAACGCTCGCGAAGACCAAGTTGAACGTCGTAGCGAATGCCGATATTGATGGTCAGCTTCGGCGTGATTTTCCAGTCGTCCTGCACATAGAGCGCCCAGGTGGGATTGCCCTCCGCCAACGTGGTGTTGTAATCGACGCCGCCGCTAGCTGGGATAGCCAAGCAGCATGTCGGCGATCGGAAAGCCGTCATTCACGCCGGAAAGCGCGTTTCTCTGCAGCGGGTTGTATTGCGTGTTTTGAGTTCCGAAAGAAAAAGAACCGTTCGGACTTCCGACCGATCCAGGGTTCCCATAAAACAGCGACTGCGCTTCGCCGCCGAAATGAATCGTATGGTTGGCAGAGGGTCTTGGTCCAGTCATTATAGAAGGCGATAGTGTTGAACACGTCGGTGCCGAGGTTGTTCCCGACGACCTGAGGGTAAATCTGGCTGAAGGTAAACTGTGGCAGCAGATTCAGAGTCGTGGTAGGCACTTGCGGCATGTTCAATCCAATGGACTGCGGAGTGATGGTCGCGCTTAGGTCTCCGTTGGGAAAGCTATCCTGAAACCGCGTAAACGACGCTTTGAAGTCGGCAACTAATGTCGGGCTAAAGATGTGCGTCATGTCCTGGCTCGCCAGTAGAAACTGGCGCATGGTATTGATGTTGCCGTTTTCAGCCGGAGACGGAAAGCCGCTTGTATTCCGGAACTCGGTTCCGTGGAAGTAGTCGAACACGCTGTAAAAGCGCGTATTGTCACTAAGCTGGGAGTCAACCCGAACCATTGGCTGCCAATATCTGTATTTGTCCGGAACATTCGCGATGAAGTTGTTTTGCAGACCGCCGCCGCCGGCGTTGGGCAGCGGATAAAGGTTCAAGATCGCCGCGCCGATGGAATTGATCCGGTTTGCGGGTATGGTGTCGTTCGGAAACGCTGTGCGCGCATATGCGTTACCGGGGCAATTGCCGATACTACCGCCTGCAACTGTGCACACCGTGGTGTTCGGATCGTAAATTGTGAAACCCGTCTGAGTGAAATTCGACTCCGCTTCCGGCTGAAGGACGGAGATAAGCCGGCGGAACGCTGGTAACAGTGGTGAACGGGATGTTCTCTATGTATGCCTTCGAACTGCCCCGAAGAAGAAGATCTTGTTTTTCTTGATCGGGCCGCCGAACGTGCCGCCAAACTGATGTTGATGGAGGTTCTGCCTGGGAACCCCGTTGAGATTATTTTCGAAGTTGTTGGCATTCAAATCGCCATTTTCCAGATACTCGTAAAGGTCGCCGTGAAAACCATTGGTGCCGGATTTGGTGACCATATTCACGGTCCCGCCGCCCGTTCTTCCGAAGCGCGCGTCGTAGGTGGTCGTCATGATGTTGACTTCCTGCAGCGCTTCGAGATTGGGGGCGAACTCCCATGTCCCTTGTGAGCCGTGAAACTGCAGCGTTATGTTTGTGCCATCGAGGATGAACTGCTGATAACCCTGGACGCCACCGCCGATCGTGTAGCTGTTGTTTACGTCCCAGGCGCGGTTACCCGAAAAGCCACTGGACCCAAACTGTGTTTGCGTGAACTGAGAACCGGGAGTGGTTCCGATCAACGTGTAAATCTGACGGCCGTTGAGCGGAGCATTTTGGATCTCCCGTTCCGTCAGCACGGTGCTGCCGGAGCCGCTGGCCGTCTCGATCAACGGAGGAGCCGCAGAAACTTCCACCGTTTGACCTACCGCTCCCAACTGCAGGGTGAAGTTTAGCCCGCTGGATCGGTTGCCCTGCACGACCACGTTCTGCTGGACCTGTTGTTTGAATCCAGGCGCGGTCACAGTTAGCGTGTACGTGCCGGGAAGAACATACGGGATGAAATAATCTCCCTTGGCGGTAGTTGTCGCACTATAAGTTCTGTTGCGTTGCCTGATTGATCGCCTGAACCTGGGCGTTCCCTATGGTCGCCCCGGAAGGATCGGCTACTGTACCCGTTAGAGTTCCGCGGAACTCCTGCGCAGACAGAGTGAAAGCGGCCGCTAACAGAATAGGTAGCGTGCCATGTGTGTAATTCCGGAAGAGTGACATGTAAAAACCTCTTTCGGGGCTAGGAATGTGAGAGCTGATAACCCAGAAATACTAGATTTCGCGCTGAAAACGCCTTGTTTTACGCAAAACTACCTGCGTTTCCAAAAACCTCAAATGCCCCTTTGTGAAGCATTTATATCACACCATTCTCCTCGGCAATTTCATCGATCGTCGGATCCGATCATCGCCGGAACCGGCGGCCTGCGCCAGGCATCTGACACCATATGCTACCTGCATGCCAGCTCCCGAACTCCTTGCCCGAACGCTGTTCGCGACGATCCATGCTTCTTTCGGCGGCGTCTATTTTCGGCGCCACGCAACTAGCGCGCGCCTTCCAGACCGAGCAAAAGCAGGGAGAGCAGCCGACCTTTTCCGCCAACGTAAATGTGGTAAATGTTTTTGCAACAGTGCGCGACAAAGACGGGAAGGTCGTCCGCAACTTAACGAAAGATGACTTCACTCTCGAGGAGGATGGACGCCCCCAAACCATCCGCTACTTCTCGCAGCAAAGCGATCTGCCTTTGACCTTAGGCCTGTTGGTCGACACGAGCGGCAGCGAACGCCGGATGCTACCAACCGAACGAGACGCCAGCCGTACCTTTCTCGAACAAGTGCTTCGTCCCGAAAAAGATAAGGCTTTTTTGATTCACTTCGATCGCGAAGTGGAACTTCTTCAGGATCTGACCTCCTCACGGCAACAGCTGGAGAAAGCTCTCGATCTCATCGACCGGCCGCAGTGGGGCGGCAACTCCGGCAATAATTCCCCGAACAGCAATCCTCCAGACAACAATCCTCCCGACAGTCAGGGAGCGGGCAGTAATGGCGGTAGCTGGCCCGGCAGGCAAGGCGGCGGTCGAAGGGGCGGCGGTGGAGGTTACGGGCGAGGCGGCCATGGCGGCACGGCCTTGTACGACGCCATCTATCTTGGCTCGAACGATCTGATGAGCAAGCAGCAAGGACGCAAAGCTTTGATCCTGCTCACCGACGGTGAAGACAACGGCAGCAAGCTTTCGATCAACGAAGCGATACGCTCGGCACAGCGCTCGGACACTCTGGCCTATTCCGTCCGGATCGCCGACGAACAGTCCTCTTTTCAGCCCCGGTTTCGGAGGACCAGGCATGGGAGGAGGACGCCACGGCGGGATGGGCGGAGGCGGCTGGGGCGGCCGCGGACCGATGCCCACGCAAAGCCGGCCTGATGGAAAAAAGATCTTGCGCCAAATTTCAAAGGAGACCGGCGGGGGCTATTTCGAGGTTTCTAAAAAGAAAACGGTCGATGAAATCTACAAAGAGATCGAAGAGGAGCTGCGTAACCAGTACAGTATCGGCTACACTTCCGATCGGCCGACGAACGAGGGCGAGTTTCGCACCATCGCTCTAACCGTAAAGCAAAAAGGCTTGGTGGTTCAGTCCCGGGCCGGCTACTATCCGGGCCAAAGCAGCTAGAATCCCAACGCCATCCCTGAAGCCGCAACATCGTAGCCTGAAGTTGTGGCGCCCGTCTCGTTAGAAGAGAATTCGGACCGGCAGAATCTCGCATCGCTGGTAGATGATTTCGATCGCCGGCATTCCGATGTCGCCGTTGTCGCTCAGCGCGGATTGCGCGAGACTAAGACATCCTATCGGGAGCTGGCGTCGCTCGCCCGGCGATTCGCCCAAGAGCTTATCCAACGCAAGATCGTGAAGGGTGAGCGCGTTTTGCTTTGGGGTGAAAACAATGCCGAATGGGTAGGAACTTTTTTCGGGTGCGTGCTGCGCGGAGTTTTGCCTGTTCCGTTGGATTCGGCTGGGTCCCAGGAGTTTGCGCACCGGGTGGCGTCTGAAGTGTCACCGCGCCTGATTGTGGGAAGCCGGGATAAATTGCAGGCGATTACCTTCGATACTCCGAGCCTCAACTTCGAAGAGCTCTTCGAGGTTCTTCCGTTCAAACAGGCACAGGCGATTCCAGATCTTTCGCCCAACGATGCGCTGCAGATCATTTTCACGTCTGGCACAACAGGCGAACCGAAAGGCATCGTTCATACGCACGGAAACGTGTTGGCCAGTCTCGCTCCGATCGAGCACGAGATGCAGAGATATCTGAAGTATGAACGTCCCTTTCATCCGATACGTTTTCTGCATACACTTCCGTTGAGCCATGTATTCGGGCAGTTCATGGGCCTCTGGATTCCGCCTCTACTCGGCGCCGAAGTGCACTATCGAAATCGGCTGGTGGCATCGGAACTCGCCGAGCAGATTCGAACGAAGAAGATTTCCGTTGTGGCCGCGGTTCCGCGAGTTCTCGACCTGCTGCAGGCCTATGTTTCGGGAATGTTCCCGCGACTCGCCGCGCGAAGTCCAAGCGGCACAAAAACTGAAAGCTTGGCAGCGCTGGTGGCGGTTTCGTGCTATACACCGGCTGCTCGGTTGGAAATTCTGGGCCTTCATCTGCGGCGGCGCATCGTTGTCCCCATCGGGAGAACAGTTCTGGAACGCGCTCGGCTTCGTCGTCGTGCAAGGCTACGGAATGACGGAGACGACGGCGCTCGTCAGCCTGAACCATCCGTTTCGTCCCGCACAGGGCACCATTGGGCAGGTGCTGCCTGGGCGGGAAGTAAAGCTGAGTGACGAAGGCGAGATCCTGGTTCGCGGCCAGACGATCTCGAACACGATCTGGCAGCACGGCGGCCTACATCGACACGGAGAGCGAATGGTTGCCGACCGGCGATCTTGCGGAGTTCGATCCTCAGGGCAATCTACACTTTCGCGGGCGTAAGAAAGACGTGATTGTTTCGTCCGCGGGCCTGAACATTCACCCTGAAGATCTCGAATCGGCCCTTGCCTGTCAGCCGGAGGTAAGGGTTTGCGCAGTGGTCGAAACCGATGCGGGAAACGGACCGGAACCGTTGGCCGTGATTGTTTGCAACCAAGGCGCCGACCCGGCTCTTGCAGTTGCTCGTGCGAATAAAGAGCTAGCTGAATTTCAGCGCATCCGTCGCTGGATTGAATGGCCCGAGCCCGACCTGCCCCGAACCTCGACGGGGAAAATTTTGCGCCGCGAGATAGCACGACGTCTTGCAAGCGGCGAAGTGGCGCCCAACGGATCAGGCGAAAGGCGCGAGCTCCGATCTCGACAGCCTGGGGCGCGTTCAACTGCAGGCGAAACTGGAGCAGCAGTACGGGATCACGCTCGATGATTCCTCGTTTCAAAATGTACAAACAGAAGAAGATGTTCAACAGATTATAAATCGAGCATCCGCTGCTCCTAGTGGCGAGAAGCAAAACTCTGATGCGCATCGATATTGGCACTGGCCCTGGAGCCCGATGCAGCAGGCAATTCGCACTGCGTTCCTTAGCGCAATTGCTATGCCGCTGGTGCGCTTTCTCGCATCTCCCGCAGTAAAAAGCGAAGTGACGGAATGGCCAGCATCGCCAATGCTGATAGTAGCCAACCACATCACGTCTTACGATGCGGCACTTATCCTCTTTGCCCTGCCCCATCATGTTCGTAACCGGGTGGCAATTGCGATGTCGGGCGAAATGCTACTCGATCTACCGGCGCGGCCGAAACCAGGGGAGTTGGTTTCTGAACGTGCTCGCTCCGTTTGCCTATTTCCTGATCACCGCACTGTTTAATGTTTTTCCCTTGCCCCAGAAGAGTGGGTTTCGACGCAGCTTTCAGCACGCCGGCGAAGCGATTGACCGCGGCTATAGCGTTCTGGTTTTTCCTGAGGGCCGTCGCTCCGACGATGGCGCGCCCCAGCCGTTTAAATCGGGTGCGGGCCTTCTTTGGAAAGAGCTCGGAGTATCCGGCCTTGCCCGTGTGCTTATCGGGTCTAGGTGAACTTAAGACGAGGGGCGGATCCTGGTTTCGATCGGGAAAAGTTCTGGTAGCAGTTCACGAAATTTTACGGCTTGACCCGGGTAGATCTCCGGAAGAACTGGCTGCAGAGTTGGAAAGTTCCGTATTTATTTCAATGGAAAAAAGCACTGTCGCCCGGCCATGAGCCAAGCGGAAACGCTTTGGGTTTTCCGCGACTCTACTTAGCAGTCAGTATCAGGCTGACCTCGCCCAACACCTCGGCTATGGGGCGGAGCGCAGACTGCCTGATCCTGTAATAAATACGCCCAAATTCCATATTTCATCATCTCTTCAGAGAAACAAGGATCTCGATGCCTGAAAAAACAAAGAGCCGGATCAGGGAAGGTTTACCTCATCCGCGCGGAGCAACTTGGGACGGTAAAGGAACGAATTTCGCCCTGTTTTCCGCGCACGCCGAAAAGGTCGAAGTGTGTCTCTTCGATCCGACCGGCGGGCAAGAAGTGGAGCGCGTCGCGCTTCCGGAGTATACGAACCAGATCTGGCACGGCTATTTGCCGAATGTGACGCCAGGGACCATTTACGGGTACCGGGTTTATGGTCCGTACGAACCGGAGAATGGCCATCGTTTCAATCCAAACAAATTGCTGCTGGATCCGTATGCTTGCGCGCACTTTGGCAAGCTCAAATGGGACCCCGCGATCTTCGGGTACAACATGGAGTCCGGCGATGACACTACATTCGACGAAAGGGACAGCGCGCCCTTCATGCTCAAATGCACTGTGGCGGATCCCGAGTTCTCATGGCAAGGCGAACACTCGGGGCGGAACCCGATTCGATGGGATGACACGATCATCTATGAAACGCATGTGAAGGGCTTCACGCGCTGCAATCCGAAAGTTCCCGAAGAATTGCGGGGCACCTACGCAGGTCTGGGTTGTAAGCCGTCGATCGACTACATCAAATCGTTAGGCGTGACCAGTGTCGAACTCTTACCCATTCACACGTTCATCGACGACAGTCATTTGCTCGAGAAAGGATTAGTGAATTACTGGGGCTACAACACTATCGGTTTCTTCGCGCCTGACCCCCGCTATGCTGCGAACCGCGTCGATAGTTTACACGAGTTCAAGGAGATGGTAGCGAACTTTCACGCTGCCGGGCTTGAGGTAATCCTGGATGTCGTCTATAATCACACCGCTGAGGGAAATGAGAAGGGTCCGACGCTCTCTTTCAAGGGCATCGATAATGCCAGCTACTATCGATTACTGCCTGACAAGAAACGCTTTTACATCAACGATACAGGCACGGGAAACACAGTCAATCTCAGCCACCCGCGCGTGATTCAGATGGTCACCGATAGTTTGCGGTATTGGGTAGAACAGACCAATGTAGACGGTTTTCGATTCGACTTGGGGACGATTCTCGCTCGTGAGCCGAACGGATTCGATAACCAGAGCGGTTTCTTGAAAGCGTGCAGCCAGGACCCTGTGCTGGGCACTGTCAAATTGATAGCGGAGCCCTGGGACTGCGGGCCGGGCGGTTACCAGGTGGGCGGCTTCCCCCCGGGATGGGCCGAATGGAACGACAAATTCCGCGATACGGTGCGCGATTTCTGGCGCGGCAAGGCGCCCGCTTCGGCGCTAACCGAACGCATGTGCGCTTCCGGAAGTGTATTCGATCATGGAGGACGGCGGCCTTGGGCCTGCGTTAACTTCGTCACGGCTCACGACGGATTTACCTTGAACGACGTCGTCACTTACAACGAGAAACATAACGAAGCAAACGGGGAAAACAATCAGGACGGAAGCTCCGATAACCGTTCCTGGAACTGCGGCGTCGAGGGACCCACCGACGATCCCGCAATCAATGCCTTACGCGAGCGTCAGATTCGCAATATGCTTGCAACGCTTCTGCTTTCGCAAGGCACGCCGATGATGCTTGCCGGTGACGAGTTCGGCCGGACGCAAAAGGGCAACAACAACGCCTACTGCCAGGACGACGAGATCAGCTGGCTCGACTGGAATATGAAGCGAAAAGGCCAGTCGCTCATAAGGTTTGTCAAGACTCTGATTGCCTTACGCCACAAATATCCGGTACTGCGGCGCAATCTCTTCCTTACTGGGGAATACAACGAAGAACTCGGCGTCAAAGACGTTACCTGGATCAATGCGAACGGCAGAGAAATGGAAGATACGCAGTGGGGCGATCATGGAATGCGCTGTTTCGGTATGCTGCTCGATGGACGCGCGCAAACAACGGGCATTCGTCAGCGCGGAAAAGAAGCAACGCTGCTGATCATCATCAACGAGCACAGTGATGTCGTGAAATTCGCCCTGCCGGACTCGCCTGGCGGAGACCATTGGACCATACTGATCGACACGAACGATCCTGATGCTAAGAATCAGTCCAGCAGCTTTAAAATCGGCGAAGAGTACGACATAACTCCACGATCGCTGCGAATGTTTGCCCTGGAGTGTGAGCCCGTTCAGTGAGCCTCTAGCGGTTTGCAGGCTCACCGGAACATGAAGGCGAGCCTGATATTAGCGGGTCGCTCGAGCGCGAAACGGACTCGAAAATTCTCTGACTAGCGCCGAGAAGAACGGTTTGCCGAAAATTCCCATTGCTAAGATCCCGCCAAATAGTCCCATGGCTTCGTAGCTTTCACGGCCTTGGCGAAGCCAGTACACGTCGCTGAGATTAAGCCACAGCGCAAATTCATCAAGGGTTAGAGCAGCTCCCACACCGTATAACATGGCGGTTACACGTCCAGCTACTCGAAACGAATCCTGAGAGCCCGTTCCGACCTCCAGGAGCCATAGATAGCCAACGGAGAGCAGAAGCAGAATGCCCCAGACCAAATGGTGAATATGCCTGCCTCCCATCCTGATGTCGTGAAACGGCCCGACTTTGTTATGGATTGCGATAGTGATTCCGCGCACGACGAGGACGGCGGTGAAGAAACCTACCGATGCCAGGAAGAGCCGCTCGCGTCGCGTCTCACCGAATTGCCTGCGGTAGATGTCTCGTAACTTCGTCCTCGAGACGATAAGCGAAAGCACCGCAAGAACCGCGGCGATGATGAGGGGACCGATCCAAAAACTTCTGTGTAACCAGGGCATGGCACCAAAACCTTATTGTGCGGCACACCGTCCCGAACTTTCGGAGTTTCGTAATCGGGAACCCGCTATGATGTTTATTTTCGGAGAGTAATAATGACGCCAAAGCGTTCCCTGGCAGCTCATCCTGCTCCTCCAGGAAAAACGACTGGATGAATGCAGTAGAGATCGAGTCAGCGGTATCGGAACTGGCAGCTAAGCCGTTCGATGAAGACGAATTTCCGTTCGCTTTTCTGTCCGCTTTCGGCAATAAAGAAACCACCGTCAAGCGCCTGCGCAAAGGCGACACCAACGCCTCGGACGTGCCGGTGGCGTGCTCCAGCGCAACAATATCCATCTCGCTGTCTGCGAGCCGGGCACGGTGGGCGAAACGCTGAAAGCGTTGCGCGACAGCCCGAAAACCGCCGCGGCTAAAGCGAAGTTCATTCTCGCGACCGATGGCGTGACGCTGGAGGCGGAAGACCTCGCGGGCGGCGAAACGGTCGCGTCCGACTATCCGGACTTCGCCCGGCACTTCGGCTTTTTCCTGCCGCTCGCCGGCATCTCCACCGTCCAGGAGATCAAGGACAACCCCATCGATGTCCGGGCGACCGGGCGGCTGAACAAGCTCTACGTCGAGCTGCTGAGGGACAACCCGGAGTGGGCGACCGAAGCGCGCCGGCATGACATGAACCACTTCATGGCGCGGCTGATCTTCTGCTTCTTCGCCGAAGACACGGACATCTTCCACGGCGGCGGGCTGTTCACCAACACGGTCGAGCAGATGAGCGAGCGCGACTCGTCGAACACCCACCAGGTGATTGGCACGCGTGTTCCGCGCCATGAACACCAAGATCGCCGACCGCGCCGCAGCGAAACTGCCGCGCTGGGCCGACGCCTTCCCGTACGTGAACGGCGGGCTGTTCGCCGGCAGCACCGACGTGCCGCGCTTCACCCGCATCGCGCGCAGCTATCTGCTGCAGGCGGGCGAGCTCGAGCTGGCGCGAAATCAACCCGGACATCTTCGGCTCCATGATCCAGGCAGTGGCCGACGACGAGGAGCGCGGCGCGCTCGGCATGCACTACACCAGCGTGCCCAACATCCTGAAGGTGCTGAACCCGCTGTTCCTGGACGACCTGCGCGCGCAGCTGGAGGCGGCCGGCGACAACGCGCGCATGCTGCTGAACCTGCGCAAGCGCATGGCGCAGATCCGCGTCTTCGATCCGGCCTGCGGCTCCGGCAATTTCCTGGTGATCGCCTACAAGGAGATGCGCGAGATCGAGGCGGAGATCAACCGGCGTCGCGGCGAGCCGGACTTGCGTACGGAAATCCCGCTCACCAACTTCCGCGGCATCGAGCTCCGCGACTTCGCGGCGGAGATCGCGCGGCTGGCGCTGATCATCGCTGAGTTTCAGTGCGATGTGCTGTATCGCGGCCAGCAGGATGGCTCTGCTCGAGTTTCTGCCGCTGGATGAGATGAACTGGATCACCTGCGGCAACGCGCTGCGGCTCGATTGGCTGAGTGTCTGCCCGCCGACGGGCAGCGGCGTGAAACTTGAGGCCGATGATCTGTTCTCATACGCCGCTCGATCAGGCGAGATCGACTTCGAGAATGAGGGCGGGGAGACGTATATTTGCGGAAACCCGCCGTACTTGGGATCGACATGGCAAACGGACGAACAGAAGTCGGATCTTGAAGCGATTTTCGAGCGGCGCACTAATCAACTGGAAGTTTCTCGATTATGTAGCGGGATGGTTCATGAAGGCTGCCGACTACGGCACGGATACGAACGCAGCGGCCGCCTTCGTGTCCACCAACTCTATCTGTCAAGGTCAGCAAGTGCCGATCCTATGGCCCATTAATCTTCGGAACGGGCATGAGATCAGCTTTCGCTCACACCTCTTTCAAATGGGCAAATCTTGCAGCCACAATGCGGGCGTCACAGTAGTGATCGTCGGCATTTCGATCATGCGAGTGGAACCCGGCAGCTTTTCACGATTTCCGAAGACGGCGAGCGACTGTAGAGAAGTGGACAATATCAACGCTTACCTGGTTCCGACGGCCGATGATCGTAGTTAGAAGCGAGCAAGCCGCTAACGGCAATTTGTTGAAATGGATTTTGGGAATATGCCGATTGATGGTGGAATCTCTTTCTGCTTCGGACGAAGTGAAGAATTTGGCGCTCGAGCAGCCGAGCAGATTCAGCGCTTTATCCGTCGCATTTATGGTTCGGAGGAGTTCATTCGAGGGCTTGAAGCGCTATTGCCTTTGGATCGAAGACGAGCATCTTGAGAGCGCGCGTCAGAGGATCCTGACATTCGCGACGGGTTGAACGCAGTGCGAGAGATGCGGCTGGCCAGCTGCGACAAAAGCGCCAACGACATGGCAGCTCGATCTCACCAGTTCGCGAGATGCAGAACATGGCGACGAGCATCGACCATCGTCGTGCCGACAATCTCATCTGAAAATCGTGATTATCTTCCGTGTGGAATCTGTCGGACACGACAATCGTGTCGCCAATCAAGCTTTGCTCTATACGACGCCCCTCTCTGGAACATGGCGCTGATTGCCTCACGCCTTCATCTGGGTATGGATCGGAACAGTCTGCGCGCATGCGAAACTGACTTTTCGCTACTCCAACACCCTCGGCTGGAACACCTTCCCTGTCCCGACCCTCACCGAACAAAACAAAGCCGATCTTACCCGCTGCGCCGAAAACATCCTGCTGGCCCGCGAAGCGCATTTTCCCGCCACCATCGCCGATCTCTACGACCCCGACAACATGCCCGACAATCTGCGCCATGCGCACGAGCAGAACGACGAAACGCTGGAGCGCATCTACATCGGCCGGCGCTTTCGCAACGACACCGAACGGCTGGAGAAGCTATTCGAGATGTACACCAAGATGACCGCAGCGCAGCCCGCAACAAAGAAGTAAGAAGAGGAAGACAGTAGCGTGACGGCAGACAACCCGACCAACAAAAGAACCATTCCTTCGGTCTCGATCGCGACCGCCCGCACCGGCGCGTCGAGCAAGGCGGAAAGAGCTGGGCATGCGCCCCATGCAGGAGCGTGCCTATCCGCGGCGCGGCGAGCAGTACCTGCTGATCAAGTCGCCCCCGGCTTCGGGCAAGTCGCGCGCTCTGATGTTTATCGCGCTCGACAAGCTGGAGAACCAGGGACTGAAGCAGGCGATCATCGTCGTGCCGGAGCGCTCGATCGGCGGCAGCTTCGCCGACGAAAAGCTGAGCGCGCACGGTTTCTGGGCCGACTGGACCGTCAAGCCGCAATGGAACCTGTGCAATGCGCCGGGCGCCGATGAGCCGCGCGTCGCCCAATCCAAAGTCAAGGCAGTAGGCGAGTTCCTGGCGAGCGGCGACCAGGTGCTGGTCTGCACCCATGCCACCTTTCGCTTTGCCGTGGATGAGTTGGGTGTGGAGGCTTTCGACGGCCGGCTGATCGCCATCGACGAGTTCCACCACGTCAGCAGCAATCCCGACAACCGCCTGGGCAGCCAGCTCGGGCAGTTGATCGCCCGCGACAAGGTGCACATCGTCGCCATGACCGGCTCCTATTTCCGCGGTGACGCCGAAGCTGTTCTCGCCCCGGAGGACGAGGCGCGCTTCGAGACCGTCACCTACACCTACTACGAGCAGCTCAACGGCTACGAGTACCTGAAGTCGCTCGACATCGGCTACTTCTTCTACACGGGCCGCTACCTCGACGCCATCATGAAGGTGCTCGACCCGGCGCTGAAGACGATCGTGCATATCCCGAGCGTGAACTCCCGCGAGAGCCTGAAGGACAAGCATCGCGAGGTCGAGGAGATCATGGATGCGCTCGGCGATTGGAAAGGCGTCGATCCCGTCACCGGCTTTCACCTGATCGAGCTACCCGCAAGGACGGCGGCCGCGCATCATCAAAGTGGCCGACCTGGTGGACGATGGCGATCCAGCCAAGCGCTCCAAAGTGCTGGCGGCGCTGAAAGACCCGGCACAGCGCAACAACCGCGATCATGTGGACGTCATCATCGCCCTAGGCATGGCCAAAGAAGGCTTCGACTGGATCTGGTGCGAGCATGCCCTGACGGTCGGCTACCGCAGCAGCCTGACCGAGATCGTGCAGATCATTGGCCGCGCCACGCGCGATGCGCCCGGCAAGGAACGCGCCCGCTTCACCAACCTGATCGCCGAACCGGACGCCGCTGAGGCAGCCGTCGTCGATGCCATGAACGACACGCTGAAGGCGATCGCCGCCAGCCTGCTGATGGAGCAGGTGTTGGCGCCTCGCTTCGACTTCACGCCCAAAGAATGCAGGGGCGCAGGAAGGGCTTCGACTACGGGCCAGACGGCTACGCGGAAGGCGGAACGAACGTCGGTGTCAACGAGGAGAGCGGCCAGATCCACTTCGAGATCAATGGCCTGATGGAGCCCGCAAGCCCCGAAGCCAGCCGCATCTGCCGCGAGGATCTGAACGAAGTGATCACCGCCTTCGTGCAGGACAAGACCGCGCTCGAGCGGGGGTTGTTCGACCGCGAGAACACGGTGCCGGAGGAGCTGACGCAGTTGCGCATGGGCAAGATCGTGCGCGAGCGCTACCCGGAACTGAGCGACGAGGATCAGGAAGCCATCCGGCAGCACGCGATTGCGGCGTTGAACCTTACCCAGCAGGCCAAGCAGCTTTCGGGCGGAGGCGCTCACCTGGCGTGGAGGCGCGGGCCAACTATCTTTGATCGATGGCGTGCGCAGGTTTGCGATGGACGTGCGCGATCTCGACATCGACTTGATAGACCGCATCAATCCCTTCGATGCCGCGTACGCCGTGTTGGCCAAAGCCATGGATGAGAAGACGCTGCGGCAGGTGCAGGCGAGCATTGCTGCGAAACGCGTCAGCATCCCGTACGACGAGGCACGCGAACTCGCCGGGCGCGCTCTGCGGTTCAAGCGTGAGCGCGGCCGTCTGCCGGACATCACTTCCAACGATGCTTGGGAAAAGCGCATGGCCGAAGGTGTCGCGGCGCTCGCCCGCTATCGCGCCCAGCAGGAGGCGGTGCTTGCCCGTTTATAAGTTTCGACGGAGACGAACGCTTCCATGAGCGGGCTTTCGGACGACCATCTCTCAGACGCGGAACTGTTAGCCGCGCTTGGCGTCACGGTGGAGCCGCCCAAAACCGGCGGGCATACGGCGCGCGAAGAGCGCATTATCGCGGGCTTTGAAGATATCCAGCGCTTCTTTGAGGCGAACCGCCGGGCCCCCCGGCATGAAGGAGAACTCGACATCTTCGAGCGTCTCTACGCCGTGCGCCTCGACCGGCTCCGCGCCATGTCGGAAGCCCGCGAGCTTTTGGCGGGAATGGACGTTCACGGCCTATTGACGGAGCAGCCCGATCTCGCGCAGTCAACCGCGAAGCTGGACGACGAGGCGCTTCTGGCGGAACTGGAAGCGGGGGAAGGGCGCGAAGACGACATCGGCGTGCTGAAGCATGTCAGTTCCCGTGAGGAACGGCGGGCTGCGGAGGAGATTGCGAACCGCGCGGCGTGCCAGGACTTCGAGCGTTTCAAACCCTTATTCGAGCAGACCGAGAGCGATCTCCAGACCGGGCTTCGTCAGACCCGACCATTCGGCAAGGACGCCAGCATCGCGACAGGCGACTTCTTCGTCCTTAGCGGACAGCTCGTTTATGTCGCTGAGATCGGTGACACGATTAAAGCGCCTGACGGTCGAAGCGATGCGCGACTGAGAGCTATCTACGGGAATGGCACGGAAAGTAATCTGCTGCTCAGGTCTCTCCAGCGTGCGCTTTACAAAGATGAGGCTGGGCGCAGGCTGACCGACCCGAGCCCCGGGCCGCTGTTTAGCGAAAGCTGGGAAGAGGATGACATCGCAAGCGGCACGATCTACGTCTTGCGAAGCCTTTCGAATCACCCCTTCGTTGCCGAACATCGCGAGTTGATCCATAAAATCGGCGTTACTGGCGGGAGTGTCGAAACTCGCATCGCCAACGCCCCACACGACGCGACCTATCTACTGGCCGATGTCGAAGTCGTCGCCAGCTATAAACTGGCTGCAATCAATCGCACGAAGCTCGAGAACCTCTTTCACCGCATTTTCGTGGCGGCACAGCTTGATCTCACAATCCCGGATCGTTTCGGAGATCCGGTGCGCCCAAGGGAGTGGTTCCTCGTTCCGCTTCATGTGATCGATGAAGCGGTCCAACGCATCCGCGATGGTTCCATTACGGATGTGGTCTATGATCCGAAGAGCGCCCGCTTGGTCGACAAATAAGCCACAATGTGTTGAATGCGGTGGCCTAGTGGCCTGTCTTAACCAAATCATTACCATCGATTACCGCCAACCCCGGGGACATTGCGGGCTGCATTCCGCCATCCCTCGGAAGTCCTTGCAGCAGCAGTGTCCCCTGCCACCAAGCCGAGGCATTCTCCACCACCACCCAGTAACGCTTTCGCTGCGACAGGCCACTAGCCCGCTCTCTTCTACAAAGTTCAGCTTTTGAAGCCGGCGCCTGCGAATCATCCACGCAGGTTCAGGACGCTACCGACGGCGCAGAGCGCGTCTACGAGACCATTCACGCTGTGTACTTTCGCTTCGGCTGCGATCGTTAGTCCGTGGTCCCGGGCCGTTTGGGAGGTGATGGGTCCGATAGTCGCAACCTTCAGTGGTTTCAATCTATCCAAGCCCGCAAGAGACACTGCGTTGTCCACTGCGGAAGAACTTGCGAAGGTAAGCCAATCCGGAGGAGGCTTGTCGAGCACTTCTCGCAATCTGGTTTCGGCCCCGCTCGGGATAACGTTGCGGTAAGCCTCTACTACATCGACCGATGCTCCGAGCGCGGTCAATGATTTTGGAACGAGATCGCGCGTCACCGCCGCAGACGGAATAAGTATGCGCTTCCCTTCCAGAGGCTCGCAGCCAAGTGCCTCGATGAGAGATTCCGCAATGTATCTCTCAGGTACGACGTTCACAGATAAGCCGTTCTCTTGAGCAGCGTCGCGGGTAGCAGCGCCGACGGCAGCAATGCGAGCCCTGGAACCGCCGCGTGGTTCGGGCAACTCGGCGACAAACGCTTTCACCGCGTTCACGCTCGTGAAGACAACCCAATCGTAGTCGTCACACTGAGCCACCGCTTCACGCAACGGAGCAGGATCGCGCGGTCCGGCAATAGCGATCACGGGCGCGAGCAGTACGTCCGCTCCCAGGTCGCGCAAGGGAGCCGCGAGTTCCTCCGCCTGGTGCGTAGCGCGGGTCACAACGATCCGGAGGCCGGCCAGGCTGCAGGTCATGAAAGAGGCGCCAGGATCTCGCCAGCACCGCGCGATAGAAGTTTTTCAGCCACGCGTAACCCAAGTTCACGCGGTTGGCTCGCGGGTCCCTCAGCATTCTCGCGCAGGTGGCGCGATCCGTCCGGCGCGACAACCACCGCACTTAGCCGGAGGGTTCCGTTCCTTGCTTCCGCGAAGGCCCCAACTGGCAATTGACAACCACCGCCTAAAGCGGCCAGAGCGGCGCGTTCACATGTCACTGCCTGGCAGCTAGCTTCATGATTCAAAGTCTGGCAGATAGCGAACGCCTCGTCATCTGCCCGTGTCTGAATGGCCAGGGCGCCCTGCCCGGCCGCAGGACACATCCGTTCCGGTGAAAGAAGCTCGGCGATTTCCTCAGTTAAACCTAAACGCCGAAGCCCCGCCGCGGCCAGGAGAATTGCATCGTATTGCCCTTCTTTCAGCTTGCGAAGCCGGGTATCGACGTTTCCGCGCACTGGCTCAATCACAAGGTCCGGACGAAGCACTCGCAGCTGTGCCGCGCGGCGTCCCGAGCTCGTGCCTACGCGAGCGCCGCTTTGAAGCTCGTCTAACCGCATTCCGACGAGCGCATCCCGGGGATCTTCCCGCTCCGGTATAGCAGCCATCGCCAACCCGCCCGGCGCCTCGGTCGGCAGATCCTTCAAGCTGTGTACCGCTAAATCGATATCACCCGCGAGCAGCGCGTCCTCAATCTCTTTGGTGAAAAGGCCCTTGCCGCCTGCCTGCACGAGAGATGCGGTTTGCAAGTGATCGCCAGTGGTCTTAATGATTTCTACTCGCGTTTGAATGCTGCTATTGCTCAACAATTCCGCAACGTAATGGGCCTGCCAAAGGGCCAGCTGCGATCCTCGCGAACCGATGGTAAGAGTTGCCGGGATCGTTGAATGCGCGCCAGTCATGGGCAGTTAGCTGAGACGAAAGATTCGGCGTACGGCGGCCACCAACTCGGCTTCCTGAGTCTCTGTGGAAGGCGCCGTCGACGCGTGACGCCTCATCTCGGAGATTGGCCCATGCGCGATCTTGTTCACGATGCCGCGTGTCAAAGCCTCGACGGCTTCCTCCTGCTCGATACTCAACGAGCCGAGCCGCGGACGGTACCTCCCGAGAACATCCCGGCGTATCGCTTCCAGTTGTTCCTGCAGACTCACAATCGTTGGCGTCAGATCGCGCGCGCGCAGTTTCGATTCCAGCCTGGCTACTTCTTCGGAGACAATATTTTCGGCCTGCTCGGCCACACCCTGGCGAGTTCGCAGATTCCGGTCCGTCAATCGCTGAAGATCATCGATGTCGTAGAGGAATGCATGCTCCAGATCGTTCACGGCGGGTTCAACGTTTCGCGGAACCGCTATATCGATTAAGAACATCGGCTGGTTCTTGCGGCTCTCGATGGCGCGGCGAACGGTCTCACGAGTAAGTACGTAGCCAGGAGCTGCGGAAGAAGTAATGACAATGTCCATCTCGCCCAATTGCTGCGCGAAGTTCTCGTATCGAATCACCTGCCCGCGAAAGAGCTCCGCCAGTTCGTCGGCTCGCTCTGCCGTCCGATTCGTGATGAAAATTTGGTCAGCGCCCGCGTGCAATAAGTGACGCGCTGCGCCCTCGGACATCTTGCCAGCGCCGACGATGAGCACTCGCTTGTTTTGGAGCGAGCCGAAGATCTCACGCGCCAGTTCGACCGCCGCATAACTGACCGATACAGCACTGCGCCCGATCTCGGTTTCCGTGCGGATGCGCTTCGCCACGTTGAACGCACGCGTTAACACTGCATCCAGGAGCGCGCCGATCGTTCCCTGCTCCCGGGCTTGCGTATAGGCCTGCTTTAACTGCCCAAGAATTTGCGGCTCGCCTACGATCATCGAATCGAGACTTGACGCTACCCGGAACAGATGCCTCATCGCATCTTGCGCTTCATACAAGTAGAGGTGAGGACGTACTGCGTCCAACGGAACCTCTCCCCGGCCGGCCACAATGGCCTCCAGTAGCGCATCGCTTGAGACATCTTCTTCCAGCGCAGCCGTCACCTCCACGCGGTTACAGGTGGAGAGGATCAACGCCTCTTTAGCCCCCCGCTCTTGCAAATGCAAAAGAGCGCCAGGAATATCCTCGCTTCGAAAGGCCAGCTTCTCGCGCAGCTGAACAGGAGCGGTCCGGTGATTGATCCCAGCCAGAGCCAATCTCATTGAGGCCACAAGCTCCGAAGCGTGACGTGCGTAGCCCAGGTAATGATCGAGCAGCCTAGAACGCCCACTGCCAGCCACGCGATCCTACGGCCTCGCCAGCCCGCCGAGATGCGAAGGAAAATCATCGCCAGATAAAAGGCCCAGGTAAAGAGGAAGAAGGCGATCTTCGGGTTCGCAATCCAATCGGTACCGCGCTCGAGGAATGCCCAGATCAGGCCGGTGACCGTCGCCAGGGTGATGAACACAAAACCCGTGTTCATGGATTGCGTAATGATCCGGTCGAGCGTCGCGAGCGGAGGAAGACGGTTAGCGGCAGGTGTCATATCTTTTCGCTTCAGCTGCCGCTCCTGCAGAAGATAGTAAATCGACGCGATGGCTGAAAAAACTAAGGCTGCGTAACCGATGAGCACGGTCGAGACATGAATAATCAGCCAGATGTTCCGCACCTGCTGGCTCCACGGCGCGACCGGGAACTCCGTTGCCCCAATGAGTGTCATGAAGAACACCAGCGGGAAGATACAGACCCCAAAGATTGAGATGCGGTAAAAACCGTAGCTGAGCAAAAACAAAACCGCGATTACGAACGCGCAGATCGAGCTGGTTTCGTAGAAGTTATTAAGCGGCAGATGTCCTGTTTCAGCCCAGCGTTCCACAAGAGACACCAGTTGAAACACCGCGCCCGCGCCGAAGGCGACTAGGGCCGGAAGGAATAAACGAGTGCTTTTACGAAAAAGATAAATGAGGGCGTACAGCAGTCCGCAAGAGTACAAGGCGGCGGCCGTCCGCAGCCAGATTACGCTCATAGCGGGGGCACTGCTTTTAGTATAGGGCCCAAGACGGTGACCGGCGCCGGGTTGCTCCCTTTCGAAGACATATTGGAGCACACGGGTGCCAGCCGGTGGTGCTTGGCAGCCGCTCGGTATTCAATGTAGTGATAGGAGTTAAACGAAAATTCATGAGCAGTTTCTTACAAAAAAAGCGGGCCCTCATCACGGGAGCTTCGCAGGGCATAGGACTAGCTATTGCAAAGGCCCTTCTCGAGAACGGCGCCGATATCGCGATTTGTGGCCGGAATGCCGGCCAGCTCGAGCGGGCAGTCTCCTCGTTAAAAAAAGATGCGGATAACCGGAGAGTACTCAGTCACGTTGCCGACGTAAGCAACAGTGGGCAGGTCGCCGAATTATTCAGGTTTGTTGACGCAGAACTCGGAGGATTGGACATTCTCATCAACAATGCCGGGGTCGGCCTGTTCCGCGCAACTGGGGAACTGACGGTGGAGGAGTGGGACAAACTGATTGCAACGAACCTATCCGGCGCCTTCTACTGCAGCCGGGAAGCTATTAGCCGGTTTGAGCGGACAAGAGGCGGTTCCATCATCAATATCAGCAGTTTGGCGGGCAAGAACCCCTTTGCCGGAGGCGCTGCCTACAACGCTTCGAAATTCGGTCTGAACGGTTTCAGCGAAGCTATGATGCTCGATCACCGGAACGACAATGTGCGGGTTAGTTACATCATGCCTGGCAGCGTCGCCACGCACTTTGGCGGAGAAGAGCCTGCCTCCTCGGACTGGAAAATTGCTCCCGAGGATATCGCCGAAATCGTTCTTGGAATCCTTCATATGCCAAAAAGAACATTAATCAGTCGAATTGAGGTGAGACCTTCCCGGCCTCAAAAGAACTAATCAGAAAAGCCCGATGAGAAATGGCTTGATCGGCTCTTCAGAGAATCGATGCTTCTGACGATAAGAGTGTTGGAAGAACGCCGAGTGGTTTTGGCACCCGGCTTGCTCAATGTTGGTTGCGGTCCAACAGGTTGGTGAGGGAGTCCATACCACTCTATTTGAGTGGAGGAAGGGATTGTTAGTATGAGCCACTTACGAAGGGTCCTGGATCCAACGAAGACAGGTAAGAGTGCAGAATCGCTGGAGCGCACGCTTCTCAAACTGGTTGTTGGCCAGGATGAAGCGATCGAGCAGATCGTCAACATCTACCAGATGAACGTCACGGGACTTTCGGCTCCAGGCCGTCCGGTAGGCAATTTTCTGTTTCTCGGACCGACCGGCTCAGGCAAGACCCGTACCGTGGAAGCTACCGCGGAAGCGCTGGTAAACAATCCCCGAGCCGTAATTAAGATCGACTGCGCCGAGTTTCAGCACAGCCACGAAATCGCCAAGCTCATTGGTTCGCCTCCCGGATACCTTGGACATCGCGAGACGCATCCGCTGCTCAGCCAGGAAGTTATCAACCAGCATCATACGGAAACGGTGAAGCTCAGCTTTATTCTTTTTGACGAAATCGAGAAGGCTAGCGACGCTCTCTGGAATTTGCTGCTCGGGATCCTCGACAAAGCTACTCTTACGCTTGGTGACAATCGCAAAGTAGACTTTTCGAAGGCCATGATCTTCATGACCAGCAATTTGGGAGCAGCGGAGATGAGCGCCCTCGTCGCTCCGAAACTCGGCTTTGCAAGAAGCTTGGGTGCCCAAGTTGAACCAACGCAACTGGACGACAAGTTAAACGAACGCATGTCTCGAAGCGGTATCGAAGCGGCTCGCCGCAAGTTCACGCCCGAGTTCATGAACCGAATCGATAAAGTGGTGGTCTTCAAACCGCTCGGGGAACCGGAACTCCGTCGCATTTTGGATCTCGAACTGGCACAAGTCCAGAATCGAATTCTTACATCGCCGTCGGAAAAATCCTTTGTGTTGACGCTGTCGGACTCCGGCAAAGATTTTCTTCTGGCAGAGGGCACGGACGTAAAGTACGGTGCCCGTCACCTGAAGCGCGCAATCGAACGGTTGCTCGTGCATCCTTTATCGAACCTGATTGCTACGAACCAGGTAGCGACAGGCGACTGGATCAAAGCCGATTTCGACTCCGAACGGAAGTGCCTTCTTTTTACCGCCGAGGAGGAGAACCTTTCCATGCACACGATGTTCAGCATGATCAGTGACGACTCTCGTCTTCCCGCTGCCATGGCCGCAGGAAGTCTTGCGCTCAGTCCGGTAAAATCGGTCGCCGTAAAACCCGGCAAAAAGTAGCAATCCTTAACATCAAAAAAGGGGCGGGATCGAAAGATCCCGCCCCTTTTTCTATCTCCGGCCTGAGGAGTAAAGAAACTCCCTATCGAGAAAGCTACTTGCGTTAGGACCACAGCCTTATTGAAGCGCAAGCCTCAATTTAAGGAGTTTCCCATTCGTATCCTAGCTTCTCTTTTCTTCGTAGGTGCGGCCCCGTTGCTGTTTGCTCAAGCGCCCACGTTCAACGGTTGCCCTCTGTTTCCTGCAAATAACGTCTGGAACACGCCAGTAGACAACTTGCCGGTCGACGCCAACTCTGCTGCATACATTCAATCGATGAACGCCACCAATAACAAGGTTCATCCTGATTACGGTTATGGCGGCGGGCATGCCCTACAACGTTGTTTCCGGAACACAGGCTAAAGCGCCGGTTTCCTTCTATTACAACGGCGATCCAGGACCCTATCCGATTCCATCGAACGTGAGCATCGAAGGCGGATCGGACCATCACGCTATTCTCGTCGACACAACCAACTGTATTCTTTACGAACTCTTCAATCTCTCTGCTCATTCGACCGGCTGGCAAGCAGGTTCAGGAGCCATCTTCGGCCTGAACTCGAATGCGCTGCGGTCTGCGGGATGGACGTCGGCCGATGCGGCTGGTCTCCCCATTTTCCCTGGCCTTGTCCGTTATGACGAGGTGGCCACCGGTCACATCGATCACGCTCTTCGGGTCACGGTCGATCACACGCGTAACACGTATATCTGGCCTGCTCGCCACGCTGCCTCGTCTCTTACCGGAACGCAGTATCCGCCCATGGGTCAGCGCTTTCGGCTGAAGAAGAGCTACGATATCACTCACTTTGCCCCGCATGTGCAAGTGATTTTGCAGGCAATGAAGACGTACGGGCTGATCCTGGCAGATAACGGAACCTCATGGCATCTCACAGGTGTAGGGGATCAGCGCTGGAACGACGATGTCATGCATCAATTGACGCTGGTGACCGGGGACAACTTCGAAGCAGTGAATGAGTCCGGATTGATGATGGATCCCAACTCTGCAGAGGTGAAAGGAACCGCTACTACGGCAAGCGTTGTTCCGAGCGGCTGGGTCAATGTTATTTCCAAAAATAGTGGCAAGTGTCTGGACATGATAGGCGGCCCCTTAGCAACCTGGCAAACGGATCCCGTTCAGCAATGGGCCTGCATTAGCGGTAATCAACAGACCAACCAGCAATTTAAGTTCACAGCGGTTTCAGGCGGCTATGAAATTCAGGTGAAAAACAGCAGCTTGGCTCTCCAGCCCACCGGCGGTTCGTCGGCAGTTGACGGCACCGTCATCGAGCAGTGGCCGTTCAGCAGTGAGACCTATCAGATCTGGTCAGTGACGGCGGGCTCGGATGGCTACTTCTCCATCCAATCCCGGAAGCAGCAATTACTGTTTGGACGTCAGGGGTATCTCTAAGAACAATGGGGCTCCAGTTCAACAGTGGACCTGCAACGGCGGGGATAACCAGAAATGGAGTTTCACTCCAGTCCAGTAAACAGGGAAACCGGTCCTCTGGCGAGTCGTCCGGAGGACCGGTTCGATACCATCGCAGCATGAAAGCGCTGTTGCTCTCTGAATACAGCAGGCTGGACGTTGTCGATGTGCCAATGCCTCGGCCCGGTCCTGAAGACGTTCTGATTAAAGTAGAGGCCTGCGGCATCTGCGGCAGCGATGTGCATGGCTATGACGGTTCAACGGGCCGCCGGATTCCGCCTTTAATTATGGGCCATGAAGCGGCAGGAGTGGTGGCAGCTGCCGGGGTGAACGTAACTGACCTGAAGGAAGGTCAGCATGTGACGTTCGATTCGACGGTGTATTGCGGAGTATGCGAATACTGTCGAAAGGGCGAAGTCAACCTGTGCGACAACCGCGAAGTATTGGGTGTCTCTACACCTGAGTACCGGCGGCAAGGAGCTTTTGCCGAGTACGTGAACGTTCCCCGGCGTATCGTTCACCCCTTGCCGCAAAATCTCGCGTTCAGCGACGCTGCCATGATCGAACCACTGGCCGTGGCGGTCCACGCGGTTGCGCTTTCTGAAGTTCCCCAGGGTAGCGCCGCTCTGGTGGTTGGAGCCGGAATGATCGGGCTGCTGGTGCTTCAGGCACTGCATGAGAAGGGTTGCTCGAGCTTGATCGTCAGCGACATCGACGATAGCCGATTGCAGCTCGCAAAAGACCTTGGCGCCACCGTTATCATCAACGCGAAGACCGCGGACGTTCCAGCAGAGGTAAAGCGGCACACTGCGGGCAAAGGGGTCGACGTTGCCTTGGAGGCGGTTGGAAGTACGCCGACAATCAGGACTGCTATCGACTCTGTCCGGAAAGGCGGAACCGTTACCCTGATCGGGAATGTCGCCCCAACAGTCGAGATCCCGCTGCAGGCTGTAGTCAGCCGCCAGATTCGGTTGCAAGGGAGCGCAGCGTCATCGGGTGAGTATCCGGAGTGCATCGATCTGCTGGCAAAGCACCGAATCAATCTCAAGCCGCTGATCAGCATGGTCGCGCCGCTGGATGAAGGCTCACGTTGGTTCGAACGGCTACATGGACGGGAAGCAAATCTGATGAAAGTCATACTTGCGCCGGGAAAGCTGCAATGACGAACGATCTTTTCGATCTGTCCGGACAAGTGGCGATCGTCACTGGCACCAGTCGCGGGCTGGGGCAGTACTTCGCGCGAGCACTGGCCAAATCGGGCGCGGATTTAGTGATCACGAGTCGGCACAAGGACGCGCTAAAACCGTTCGAAGAGGAGATCGGCAAGCTTGGACGCAAGACGCTCTCCGTGGCACTCGACGTGACCAGCCAGGAGAGCATCGAAGCAATGGCGGCCGAAGCGGAAAACGCTTTCGGCAAAATCGATATCTTGGTGAACAACGCCGGGATGAACATCCGCAAACCTGCGGTCGATGTGACCTGGGACGACTGGAACCAGATTCTTGATACGAATCTGCGTGGAAGCTTTTTTGTGGCACAGGCGGTCGCAAAGCGGATGATTCCGCGGAACTATGGACGCATCGTTAACATCGGCTCGGTGACGAGCGTTAACGGTTATGCGGGCCTTGGCCCATATGGGGCGAGCCGCGGCGGCATTCGCCAACTGACGATGAGTCTCGCCGACGATTGGGGCAGATATGGCATCACCGTAAACTGTCTTGCTCCCGGCTGGTTTCGAACGAACCAAAATAAGGTCATGTACGAGAACAAGGAATGGGTCGACTATCTGAGCGATCGTATTCCGATGAAGCGTCCCGGGCAGCCGGACGATTTGGATTCCGCAGTCGTGTTCCTTGCTGCCGAATCGAGCCGTTACGTGACCGGTCAAACGCTGCTGGTCGACGGCGGTATTTCAACCGGGGCTGTTCGCGCATTGCCAAGTCAACCGACGCAGAAGTAATTAGTAAGGTGTTGGTTCGGGAACTGGCTCGATTCTGCCTAATAAGAACAGATATCCGCAGATGCCTATCAACAGGATGATGGCTGCCGCTGCAAAAGCCGCGGTGAATGATTTCTGGGCCAGATAGCCGGTCGCAATCGGGGCCACGATGGCCGCTATCTGATTTCCAAAATTGATAATGCCGCCTACTTTGCCTACGCTGTCGCGTGGGGCAATCAAGGAAGTGATGGACCAGCCGACCGGGGCAGCCGCCGATAGGCCTCCCAGTGAAATGCTGATCCAGATTGCGGCAACAACGGGACTTTGAGTGAACATGGCGCCCGCCACGGCGAGTCCCAGAGCTGTTCCCCCGACCAATACCGTTTTGCGAACCTTGTTCTGGTCATACCCCCGCTTGATCAGCGTATCGACCAGCCAGCCTCCTACAAGAAGATCGGTTACCCCTCCGAACAGCCACGGCACACTGGTGAACAAAATCGAATGTTGCAGATTCATGTGCATTCCGGAAAAGTAGCTCGGCAACCACGTTAGAAAGAGATAGAAGGAGTAATTGTAAGCGGCAAAGCCCATGGCAAGCCCTAGAACTTTGGGGCTGGAAAGCAGATAGCTCAGCGGCGCCGGGTTGGGTTTTTCACCTTCCACTCTGTCGTGGCGGCCGTCGCGCTGAATGTAGGCGAGTTCCTGCGGCGCTGAGCCCGGGGTCATGCTCCGGTTCGCGGTAAATGAAATAAAAAGCCAGGAAGTAGAGGAAGCTAACCACTCCTGTAATTGCGAAACTGATGCGCCAGCCGAAGTAAATCAGGATGGTTCCGATGATCGGGACCCCGATGCCCGACGCAAATTTGGCCGCGGCATCGAAAACGGAAGTGGCGAAGCTACGCTCGCTCGAAGGGAACCAAGCGCCTATGGCTTTGGCGTTTGCCGGGAAGGTTGGCGCTTCTCCGACGCCTAAGAAAAGGCGTGCGCCGAAGAACGCGGCGACGCTGGTTGCAGCGGCGGCAGCGAAGGAGGCAACGCTCCAGAGGAACGCGCTCACTCGTCCGACCACGCGAACACCGAAGCGGTCCAGCAACACACCAACCGGCAGTTGCAGGGCGGCATAGGTCCAGCTGTACGCGCTCAGCAAATAGCCGTAAGCTTTGAGTGAGAGGCCGAACTCGGAGTGGAGCGCTCCGTATGCGACCGAAAGATTTACCCGGTCGAAGTAGTTGACCAGGACACCTGCACCAAGCAGGGCGGCTATCCGCCAGCGTCTTCGCCCATGCATGCAGACCTAGTCTTTGGTTCCTATGTAGAGTTCTACCGTGCCGCCTGAAGAAGTATGCACTTCGAAGTCGGTCTGATAGGCGCGATTCAGCTCGTGTGATTCCTCAAGCGCCCAAACCTTTTGCCAGAGCTCCAAGACTATCTTCGGCGCGGGTGTTCCACCGCCTCTGAACTCGGCATAACGGCCGGCCGGCACCCTGCGGGAACTAAATCCCGGCGGCAGTTCTTTTGCGCTCGATACCTTGGTCCCGAGAAGGTACGTGTAGGCTCCGTCCTTGTTGCTCTCGTAATCGGTGTAAAGGGCGACGATGTCCGAGCTGGCTCTGTTAGGGATTCGATCCAAGAGACTTTCTCTTGCCAAGCGCGCCCACATAGGTCCTATGACGCCGTTTGCGCTCGCCTCGCTGGCGTTCGTCGTACGTGCCTCGATTCCTACAACCTCGAATGAGTCCAAGTGAGTTTCCGGAATTTTCATTTGCCGATTACTCGCTGCCAATCTGCTTCGAACTCTGAACGTTAAGAGGAAGCTGACCTTGTCTCATCTTGCGTGCCGCGGCTTCGACGTTCAGTCTCAATTTCTGTGGCAGTCTTGGCAGGATGGCGGTAAGGAGCTTGTAGCGCCATCCCGGAACCACAAAAATCTTCCGCTTGTTCAAGCCATCGATGGAAGCTTCTACGACTTCTTCGGCGGTCAACCACCAAGACGGGCCGGCGATTTGGTAACGATTCGCGCCCATGGTCTCTTGAAACTCAGAATAGGTAAAACCGGGACAGAGCGCCTGTACGACGACCGCTGAATTGGTTTGCTGCAGATCGAGGTAAAGACCTTCCGTAAATGCAGCCATCCACGCCTTTGTCGCCGAGTAGCTGGCAGTACCTGGGCTTCGCACGAATGATGATACGGAGGCGACGTTTATAATCCCGCCGAAATCGCGCGGCACCATGTTATTCAGCGCAGCATAAGTAAGCCGCAGCGTCGTCATGACATGCAGCTTGTGCATCTGTTCCTGGCTGGCGAGACTGGCTTCCCAAAAACGGCCTTTCGTTCCGAAACCGGCGTTGTTGATCAGCAGGGCAAGACGAGTTTCGCCTTCGATGCGTTGGGCTAGAGCTTCCACTTCAGCTTCGTTCGTCAGGTCCGCCTGGAAGACATCGGAATGAGTTCCGAATTTGTTGAAGAACTCAGCCGCGAGGGCCTCCAGGCGGTCTTTTCGCCGGGCAATGAGCAGCAGATTGTGCCCGGGCGCAAGCTTTCGGGCAAAGGCTTCGCCGATACCGCTGGAAGCTCCGGTAATTGCGACCAATGTTCTTTCCATAGTCATCTCCGCAGTAAGTTGAAGCCGAAAGCCAGATCCAAGTTTCAGCCCAGAGTTATATCGAGACGCGTAACGGAAGCGGGTTCGAACCTGTAGACGAACGGTGATCCGACAGAAACGCTAGTTTGCGTTTTGGGCTCGAGCGCATGCGGCTGAGCAAAGTCGTTGTGGGCGCGCATGTCAGTGGAGGTGAGGACGGTCGCACTGGCACTGCCGATCCGGGAACCGCGCACGTTGATAGTGGTCTCTTGCGCGTTCTTGAGATCGGGGTTGACAACGGTCAAGGTCGCTCGTTGACCTTGTACCGAGCATGAACCGGACAAACCGGCGAGGCTGCGTCCAGACATCGTGCCGGGAACTGGCACGTCTCGATTCCCAGGAGTTTTGCTAACGGGAATACCGCTTACGGGAGCCGCCGAGATTTCGGCACGAACCGCAGTTGCACCCTGGTGCGGAGCGTACATTTCAAACACATGGAAGACGGGCGTGACCGTGAACTTATCGCCGACAGCAAGGAACGAGGTATGGATGTTATTGATCATTTGCGCCGCGCTCGCCATCGTCACCTTTTCGGCATGCCGATTGAAGGTGTCCAAAGTTATGCCGGAGACCAGGGCGTCACGCAGCGTTGGGAAATAAGCAAACAGATAACTCGGATTGATGCTCGGGTCGGTTTGATGCCACGCGCCCCATTCGTCGACTACGAGCTTGACGTGACGCTGCGTATCGAACTCGCCCATGATCGCCCAGTGATTGCGAACGAGTTCTTCCATGAAGTCGGCTTTCCGGAGGAGCTCGTACCAGCCTGCCTCGTCGAAGTCGGTGGATTGGCCGTTACCGGTCGTGCCGCAGTAATAGTGGAGCGCCATGCCGAAGACGTTGCGAAGAGGACCTCTTCCCTTCTCCGTTAATTTCTGAAGAAAGGTGCGGGTCCAGGCATAGTCGGCGACGTTCGGGCCCGAGGCAATAAAGGATAAATCGACATTGTATTTGGGGACCCACTCGATGAAGCGGCGAAACTCGATCGCGTATTCGTCACCAGTGAAGCTTCCCCCGCAACCCCAACTTTCGTTACCAACGCCCCAGAACTTCACGGGGAACGGATCGCGGTCGCCCCCTTTGGCTCGCAACTCCGCGCCCGAGGTCGTGCCGGCGGGCGAGTTGCAATATTCGATCCACTCGTAAAAATCTTTCGCGTTCAGGCTGCGCACGTTAGCCGCGAAGTATGGTTCGGCGCCGACGGCCTTGCAGAGGTGCGCGAATTCGTTGGTCCCAAACTCGTTGGGCTCATACTTCTGAGGGCCGTTTGGGGCTTTCTCGAGATAGGGCGTGTTCGCCCAGAAGTTGGTGCGCTTCGGGCGGGCGTTGCGCGGGCCCACGCCGTCTCGCCAGTTGTAGCTATCGGCAAAGCATCCGCCAGGCCAGCGAATGATGGGCGGCTTCAACCGCTTCAGGTTATCGATAAGCTCCTTGCGAATCCCGTGAACGTTCGGAATCTTGGAATCTTCCCCGACCCAGATACCGTCGTAGATGCAGCCGCCCAGATGTTCCGTGAAGTGGCCGTAGATGTTTGGGGAGATCATGCCAATCGGCTCATCCGGAAGAATGTCGATCGAGGCAGTCGCGGCGGAAGAGATGCGCGGCGCCAGAAGAGGAAGAGCGAGGCTCGATAGTAGAAAATTTCGTCGCAGGATTTCGGACATGGATTTCTCGTTTTCTCAGCTATTTTTGCCCATAGTAGGCGTTCGCACCGTGTTTTCGGAAGAAGTGTTTGTGGTGGAGGGCTTCCGAGATCGGTTTTGCTTCAGCGTTGATCGTCACGGTCAGAAAAGCCATATGGGCCAGTTCCTCGGCGATAGCAGCTGTGTGGGCCGCTTCAGTGACAGTGGGTCCCCAGCAGAAGGGAGCGTGGCCCGAGACGAGCACAGCAGATGTGGTGAGCGGATCGAGATCCTTGAAGCGCTCGATAATGACGTGTCCGGTGTTGAGCTCGTAGTCCGACTTGATCTCTTCAGGCGTCATAGGGCGCGTAACCGGCAGAGAATCTTGCAGGTAATCCGCGTGAGTTGTTCCAAAGCACGGGATCTCAGTGTTGGCCTGCGCCCAGGCAGTAGCGTAGCGCGAGTGCGTGTGCACGACACCGTTAACGCCTTGCCATGCACGATAAAGAGCAAGGTGCGTCGGCAGATCGGAGGAAGGGCGCAGACTTCCTTCTACGATTTTGCCTTGGGGATCGGTAACGACCAGGTCCTCCGGCCTCAGTTTCTCGTAAGGCACGCCGCTTGGTTTTATGACGGCCAGTCCCGATTCTCGATCAAAGCCGCTGGCGTTACCGAACGTGAAGATAACCAGGCCTTTTCGGACAAGCTCGAGGTTTGCTTCCAGAACTTCCTCGCGCAGATCTTTCAGGAGCATTTTTAGGACCTCGTTTCCGCAGCGATTCGCCGCAGTTCAGGCAGGATCTCGCCTAACTCGACGGGCTGCGAGTGTCGTTGTCCGAAGGCGAAATAAAGTAGTTTATACATGCCGTATAGCTTGTTGTAGACTTCGGTGGCCTCCGGCCGAGGGTGAAAGATTTTATGCGGCGGACAGAGGGCCTTCTGTGCCTCTCCGATTGTTTTGAATGCCCCGGCCGCAAGGAAAGCAAAAATCGCGGAACCGAGACTTGTGACATCGCCTTGCGGAACGAGAATGGGCTTATTCAGGACATCGGCGTAGACCTGATTCAAGACTTCGTTCTTTTTGGGAATGCCACCACCGTTGATCACGCGACTGATCTCGACATCGTGCTCCTCCATGCGCTCGAGAATGACACGAGTATGGAACGCGGTGCCCTCGATTGCGGCGAAGAGTTCATCGGCTGCCGTGCTGGTCAGATGCCAATTCAGGGTGATGCCGCCGAGCTCGGGATTCACCAAGACGGTGCGGTCACCGTTGTCCCAGGTGAGGCGCAACAATCCAGATTGGCCGGGGCGATACGTGGCGATCTCTTTGGAGAGTTCGCCCACGGTAGAGCCGGCACGGCGTGCGATGGCATCAAAGATATCGCCGACAGCGGAGAGGCCTGCTTCGATACCGGTCAACTTGGGATCGACCGATCCCGGCACCACGCCGCAGACGCCCGGGACGAGAGTGGTTTTGTCCGAGAGACCGATGATGCAGGTGGATGTGCCGATCACGTTCACCATGTCGCCCAACTGAGCACCGGCGGCGATGGCGTCCCAATGAGCGTCGAAAGCGCCAACCGGAATCAGCACTCCTGGTTTAAGGCCCAGACGCTCGGCCCATTGGGGTGTCAGTTTTCCGGCGAGGACGTCGGAGGTGGCGTAGTCTCCCGCAAGCTTCTCGCGTACTCCTTTGAGCAGCGGATCGACAGCGACGAGGAAGTCTTCCGAAGGCAAGCCGCCCAGCGATTGGTTCCACATCCACTTGTGGCCCATGGCGCAGACGCTGCGCTTGACCTTTGAAGGATGGTCGATGCCGCATAGTGTGGCGGCGATGAAATCGCAGTGTTCGAAGGCAGACCCGAACTGTTCGCGCTTGTCGGGATTGTGGCGGAGCCAATGCAGCAGTTTCGAGAAACCCCACTCAGACGAGTACACGCCGCCACACCAGGCGATGGCGGGCAACTCCAATTCATGAGCCTTGGCGGTAATTTCTCCAGCTTCTTTCCAGGAGCGGTGGTCGCACCATAGATAGTATTCGCCCAGCGGCTGCATTCGCTGGTCGACAGGGATGACGCTTGAGCCTGTTGTATCGATGGCCAGAGCTTCAACGGCGGACCCGTCGACGTGTGCATCGTTCAAGGCGTTCTTCATGGCGAGGGCCAGAGCCGCCGTGTGGTCGTTGTGACTTTCGGTGGCGTAATCCGGATCGCTTCTCTTGCGATGCAACGGATACTCGGCGATGGCGGCTCCGAGTCTGCCCTTTTCGCTATCGAAGATGGAGACACGAACGCTTAGTGTGCCGAAATCGGCGCCGGCGACAACAGTGCTCATACGCTAACTTTTCTTCGGGAAGAACTTGATTGTGTAGAACAGGCCGATAGCGAGAAGAACAGCACCCCACCAGATGCCGGCGTGCAGGCTGGCCAAAACGACGGGGTGAGCCGGCGGAGAGAAGTAATCGTAGATGCCGGCGCCGGTGATTAAGACCCCGTAGGCCGTCAGCAACACTCCGATGAAAAACCAGATTGAAAGGAAGCCTGGACCGTGCATATGTGACCTCTACCAGAAGATGACATTCAGAATTATAAAGACAATCATGACGACGCCCGCCCAGAAGAGTGGTTTCTGATAGAGCGCAAGGCCTGTTTCTCTGGGGATCGCGGTCGCGCCGTAGACGAGGCCGACCAGTTCAGAGTCCGGCTTTGGTCTGGTCGCCATGCTGACCGCGACCGTTACGGTGACGCAGATTATCCAAGACCAGAGAGCCCGGTACATATTTTCGGCCATGTCTTTTGCATCCGGCGATAGGGCAACGATCGCAAGAGCCGAGGGATCGAGCTTGACCCAGGCCCACATGCTGACCGACGAGACGGTTCCGGCCAGCAGACCCCAGAAGCCGCCTTGGGGAGTTGCGCGTTTCCAGAGCATGCCGAGGACTACCGTTCCGAACAAGGGGGCGATGAAGAAACTGAAGAGAGCCTGCACGTAATCCATGATGCTGAGGAACTGCATGACCAGATACGCGGTACCGATGCTGATGAGCACGCCGATGACGGTACACCAGCGTCCCATGGCGACGTAATGGGAATCGGGGGCTTGCTTGCGGATGAGAGCGCGGTAGATGTCGTAGGTCCAGACCGTGGCGAAGGCGCTGACGTTTCCGGCCATACCGGACATGAAGCCGGCAATCAGGGCGGTGATGCCGAGGCCGAGCAGGCCGGGGCCGCAGTAGCGCGCCAGCATGAGCGGCAAGACTTCGTTGTAGCTGTGGGCGCCGGTGGCGTTAGCCTGCGCTTCACCGACGAGGTGCTCGGGCAGCACAGCTAAACCGAGAAGGCCCGGCAGGATAACGATGAACGGAACGGCCATTTTGAAGGCTGCGCCAATAACGGGCGCCATCTTCGCGCTGCGCAGATCTTTCGCGGTCAGCACGCGTTGTACGACGAGGAAGTCGGTGGTCCAGTAACCGAAGGCGATGACGAAGCCCAGGCCAAGCAAGATACCCGTCCAATGAATGCCCATTGGATTGCTTGTGAACGAGCCGAGTCCAGCCCAGAGGTGCGTGTAATCCTGCTGAGGGAAATTGTGATGAATGCGACGCACCATGCCGCTCCAGCCGCCCGTTTCCACGAGTCCGATGATCGAGATGAGAATGGCGCCGAGCCAGATCAGGAAAAACTGCAGAACCTCATTGAAGATGGCCGAGAGCAACCCGCCGAGGAAAACGTAAGCCGCGACGGTAAGCGACGAGACCCAGATGCTGAAGGAGATGTCCCAGCCGAGGATAATTTTCATGACGAGCGCCATGGAGTACATATTGATGCCGCTCATCAGCACGGTCATGAAGCCGAACGTGACGGCGGAGAGAGCGCGCGAGGGTTCGCCGAAGCGCAGTTTGAGATAGCCGGGGACGGAGTGGGTACGGGAGATGTAATAAAAAGGCATCATCACGATACCGAGGAACAGCATTCCGGGTATCGCTCCGATCCAATACCAGTGAGTGGCCAGGATGCCGTATTGATAGGCGGAGGCTGCCCATCCCATCAGTTCGAGCGAGCCGAGATTGGCGGCGACAAAGCTCAGGCCGGCTACCCAGGCGCTCATATCGCGGCCGGCAAGAAAGAATTCTTCGCCGGTGTTGGTGTAGCGCTTCAGGTACAGACCGATGCCAAGACACATCACGAAATAAAGCGCGATGACGAGGAGGTCAACGGTGCTGAGCGTGAGGAGCCTGGCAGGACCAGGGCTAACCGCGAAAGCGAGAAGTGAGGACATGGGCCCTTTCATAAACAGATGAGCAGGAGCTAACTATGCCGAGTGGCTCAGGTCACTGTATATCACGGGGCTTTCATTAACAAGCAATTTTGAGCCAGCCTTTTGCTTTGTATTCGTAGTAGCGGCCGCAAGCTATGGCGTTTTTTAGGTCGCGCTGCTTCAGGCGATGGGCGATCTCTTCGGTTGAAAAATCAAAGCCAATTTCGGCGGGATCGAATGGCACACCGTACTCTTCGGCGGTTTGGTAGTGCCCGATGGCGCTGTTCCAGCGGGCCTTTTCGGCTTTTTCCCGTTCTTTGGCGGCAGCTTCGCGTTCCGCGATGAGCCGCTTCAGTTCGGCTTCGTCCTTTTCGTATTGACGCCGGAGGCGCGCTTCCTGGATGGAGAGATTATTGAGATCGCGGCGGTAGGTGAGCAGAATTTGCGCTTCGATCATGGCACGGCGGACGGTGTCGTCTTCTTCGTCGGCAAATTGGGCCGCGAGTTCGCGGCGGCCGATGGCGTAGATGCCGGCTTCGAGCGCCGGGATCCGGTCGAGACGCCAGCCTGTGTCGGTAAGAGATTGGACGAGGCGTTTTTCTTCGTCGGTTTCGGGGCCGAACTGTTTAAGCAGGCGGTCCGCTTCGGCCTGGTAGGGGGCGGCGTCATCCGATGGCAGGAGGACGGTGCGGCCGGTTAGACCTGTCTTGAGGGCGTTGTGACGAATTTTGGCTTTTCCTTCAGGCGAAGTCGGGCCGGTGGAGAGCTGCGCATTGAGGAGATTGGCGGCGAGTTGGTGTTCGGTGGCCATGGGTTGATCCAGTTGGGTGATTCGATTTCAGGATACGGGGGCTTGTCAAGGGTTTGGGGGGTGAAGAGGCCGGAAACATTGAGTTTTTGGCTTGTGACTGGGGTTGGGCAGTGGAAGAGAACGGATTCTTTCCTGGCTCGCTACACGTCTTTCAAGCGGATCTTATCGGCTTCGTTCGCAACCCGATCTAGGTGTTTGCGGGACTTTTTCTTGCGGGACTCGCGCTTATCCGCGGCACTGGCGGCTGTTTGTCATGATGCTGCGGTGATCCCGCTAAAGGTCGCTCGGGCGCGGAGGGGAGGCCGCCGTGCTCGAAGCCGCATTCGGAGAGGGAGTATCGCCGGTACAAGACGCGGTACATGGTTCTAGGCGCACAGTGCTGCACGGACGGGCAGGCCGGCGTAGCAGTTGCGATCGGCGTTTGTTGGTATTTATCCTGCCAAAACTGTACAACCCGCGGCAGTTCACAGGGTTGGAGCCAATACGTCCGCGATACAGCGAGACAAGCCGAGATACGATTCGATGTGGTACAAGTTGCCAATTGAGATCCCTTCAAAACGACCATCCGCATCACAAGGCACAATAGTAATGAGCGTCCGGCACTCCGGATACTTTTTAATGCTCAGACGGAACAAAATCTCGCGTGTCGTCTTAAGAAACTACAAAAGCATAAAGGTTTGCGATGTCAGCCTTGGATCTTTGACGTTTCTCGTAGGCCCGAATGGAGCTGGCAAAAGCAATTTCGTTGAATCTCTTCGATTCCTTTCTTACGCGCTGAGCACTTCTCTTGAGCAGGCAATCGAAAATCGCGCTGGCTTTAAGAGCATTGCCTATCGGGGCGGCGAGCAGGCATCAGAAATTCGTTTCGGAGTCGATTTTGATCTCGGGCGTGATGGAAAGGACTTCCCACCTCTCTGGCAAGCGAAATCCGAAGTTTTTAGCGTTCTGCTTTTGGGATTCGGGGTGCGTCGCATGCACCCCTGCCTTCCCGGCGAGGGGCGGGAGGTAGCAAGTGCAAGCTGAGGGGTATCCCCACCCTTGGAACGAAGGTGGAAAGGGCGGAGCGCAGCGGAGGTCTGCACAAGCGAAGCGCGGAAGATTGGGGAGGCGGCTTGCGCGCGAGAGAGGGCGGCGCCCTCTTAGGAATTCAAAAGATCAGTTTCTCACCTTGTGGTTTGGCTTTTCTGTTTGGCCTCATAGCACCGCAAGAACGTCCGGCGAGCTTCGCGATGTGGGAGTTGTTTCCGGGTAGCCCGTTATTGAGGAGCCATCCGGAAACGTTCGTCAAGTCGCTCGAAATCTTTGACTTTTAGGAGCTATCGCGCCAAAGGAGAAGCCTGTTTCTGAAGTAATGGGATAGGCCGGAACGGAGCAGTCTCCGGCCCACGTTGGTTGCAGAAGTGGATTAGTGGTCGTCATTCTCGCAAGAGTCGCCACGGTCTTCGTAACTGTGGCAGGGCGTGGCGAGGAAGGCATGCACTTCGCCGTTGATCAGGCCTTGCCCGGCGATCTGACCCGAGGCGTTGATCCCCGCAGCCGATTGCAGAATCCATGGCGAGCCTTTTGGAATCAGGTCGTTCAGATCGACCATCACGCCATCCTTCCACAGGAACGCGTGCTGCTGGGTGAAATCGGCGTTGAACATAAAGCCGACAATTTCCCGGCGGTCGTTGATGGTTTTGCAACAAGGATTAACCGCGGCCGGAAAGCCGTCCGGCGTTTGCAGCTTGACGAGCGTTCGAGTTTCCGGCGTCCAGAGAAAAGCGTGAGGAGAACCGTCCACAGTGGTAGGACGTTCCCGAGACATCGCCGCGGCCGTTAATGGCCGACGCACCCGAGACCGGACCACCCAAGGAACCGAGGTCGATCGGCGTGCCATCGCGCTCCCACAGCACGGCATGCGGAGAAGTCGGATAAGGCGGCGGTGTCGTATTAGCGCAGACGCCCGAGTACCCCACGACTTGGCCGCGGTTATTGATGCCGAACGCGTTGGCTACACCATATCTCGCGGTCCAGCGGCGCGAGTTGTCGAACGCTGCCGTTCGGCTCCCAAATAACCGCTTGAAAACGGAAGCCTGCGGTTCTGGCGGCGGTGCAATCGAGATCGTACACATCAGTGTCGGCGAAGCCGACTACTTGCCCGCGATCGTTCATGTCGAGTGCGTAGGAATTGTTACCGCCAGGAAGAAGCGGGAGTGCGCTGAGCCGGCCGTGTTTCCAAGTGGCGGCCAAGCATTGCAGATGGGTGCCAAAGGCGCAGACATCCTCCCCTTGGCGACTGAGGGTTGCCGTTTCCGAGTCCACGACCGCGAGGTCGAACAGGTTGGTTGCGGCACCGGCGCTGTCCGGTCCGCCGAGGGTGCCGAGGTTGCGAAGATGGCCGCGCTCCCAGAAAAATGCTGTCTGCGGGGCATTATTCACAGCCTGGGTGGGATCGCCGTTCTGCGTAGCCGTGGCAGAGCCGTCCGGTGACCACGCCTTCGTCATTTAAGCTGTAAGAAAAACTGTACAGCCCGCCCAGTGTGCCGAGGTCTTGAACGACGTAACGCGGGAAGCGATCCGTTGCGTGTGGCCTCCTTTAGGTGCTGCGCCAACAAGGGTACTGGAGTGGCCAGTCCCGCCAGCATCGCCAGAACGGCCAAAGCCATTGAACTTCGAAGCAATCTGAGATTTCATGTTTTCTCCTTTCTCTTTTCTGCATTTGGCAACTGCGGGAGGCCGCAGTTAGCCGATTTGGTGTTCTGCAGGCAAGCCAGTAGGGAATTCAGGCAAATCACGGAGGATCCATCAGTGGCGTTGGTCCGATGCAATTCCCCCGAGGTGAGCCATCGTTCGAGTGCGACGCCGATCGAGGTTAGAAATCGCGCGGGTGTTCTCCACCGCGATCATGTCCTCTTCGGCAGCGCACTGCGGGCACCAGGCGCGGCGCGAAATCCGGCCTTGCAGGATCAACAAGGAACTCGTTTCAACAGTGATCGTCGTTTGCTTTGCCATCGGGCCCCCTTCATCCGTTCATCCGGCTTGCGTGACAGAAACGACAACAGATTGCCTGAATGAGCTGGGGAATGTCCTTCGCAGGATGATTGGAATTTCTTGGACTTTCTTGGAATCAGCTAAGGACTAGAAAACAGATCAGTTTGAGTCGAAGAGCGACTGATCGCTTCCGAACTCCGCAATGATGCTACAATACGGTCCCGATTCTTCGGAGTCCGAGTTCGTCCTATGTCTACTGTCGAAAGCCCCACGGGCAAAGAGCTGTACGAGTTCGGTCCCTTTCGGGTCGATCCTGAAAAACAAGCTCTACTTCGCGGTAGCGAACTCATCGCGCTCAATCCCAAAACCTTCCAAGTCCTCCTGGTGCTAGTGCGCCACGGCAACCAGATAGTCACGAAGGACGAGCTCATGAAATCCGTCTGGCCGGACACTTTCGTGGAGGAGACCAACCTTACTCGCAACATCTTTGCGCTCCGAAAAGCCCTAGGAGACAACGAACAGAACCGCTACATCCTTACAGTGCCAAGTCAGGGATATCGCCTTGCTGAGGGCGTGCGCCTCGTTTCCGAAGCAAACCTCAGGATCGTTGCCGCGAGCCACTCGAAGGTACAGATACAGGTTCGGGAGACGAAACGCTGGGGATGGATCGCGACTGCCGTCATTTTCACATTGGTCATCGGCGCGGGGACGCTTCGATTGTTACGACATCGGACGCCAGCCCTAACCGGAAGGGACACGATCGTACTGGCCGACTTCGTCAATTCCACGGGGGATCCCGTCTTTGACGGGACACTCCGGCAAGGCCTGGCGGTGCAGCTCGAGCAATCACCCTTTCTGAGTCTCATCTCCGACCGGCGCATTCACCAGATTCTCCAATTGATGGGCAAAACTGCCGAAGCGCCACTGACCGCGGCGGTAGCGAATGAGGTTTGTGAACGGACGGGAAGCGCCGCGGTCTTGGAAGGCTCGATTGCAGCCATTGGAAGTCGATATGTGCTCGGTTTACGCGCGACGAACTGTCGCACAGGAGACTTGCTCGATGAAGAGCAGGTGCAGCCTGCAACAAAAGAACAGATATTGAATGCACTGAGTGACGTAGCCAGGAAATTTCGAACCCGAGTCGGTGAATCTATCTCCGCAGTTGCGAAACACGATACGCCGCTCGCCGACGCGACAACCCCGTCCCTCGAAGCGCTGAAATCTTACAGCGCGGCTTTGAGGCTTCACGCCTCACGGGGCGCCATAGCTGCTCTTCCGCTTTTCAGGCGCGCTATTGAAATCGATGCCAACTTCGCGATGGCCCATGCGTGGTTAGGTCGTATCTATGCCGATCTCGATGAATCCGATCTGGCGGCCGAAAGCATAAGCCGAGCTTGGCAGTTGCGGGATCGCGCCACCGACCGGGAGAGTCTCTGGATCACTGCCGCTTACCAAACTCTCGTGACGGGAAACCTGACGCAGGCACAACAGGTCTGTGAGGCCTGGGCGCAAACCTATCCTCGTGATGCAGCGCCTCATCAGGTAATGGCCGGGATGACGAATAAGTCTGTGGGCCGATATGAGCAGGCGCTGGCGGAGGCCCAGAAAGCTATTGAACTCGACCCCGATTTTGCGATTGTCTATTACAGCCTCGGCGTTAACAATGCATATCTTGGCCGTCTGGAACGAGCCGAGAGCGCCATCAATCGCGCCGTGGCGCGCGGGTTGGAGATCGAGGAGTTTGTGATGCTCCGGCACGATCTCGCCTTTCTGAGAGGTGACCAAGCGGGAATGGATCGCGAAGCCGCTCGAGCACGTGCGAGGTCCGGAGCGGCAAGCTGGATCTCCAACAAAGAGGCGTTCGCGCTGGCGTACTTCGGTCGCCTGCGCCAGGCGAGGGAATTGTCAGCCCGCGCTGTCTCTGAGGCTGAGCAGACCGGGCAACGGGAGAGGGCGGGTTTGTGGAGGGCTGGGGACGCAGTGCGGGAGGCCTTCTTCGGAAACTTGCCCGAAGCAAAAAAGAGCGCGACCACCGCCCTCGAGCAATCAAAAGAGCGCGCTGTGGAGTATGGCTCGGCCTTAGCGCTCGCAATGTCGGGCGATTCTTCGGTATCTGAAACACTCGCTAATGATCTGGAAATCCGTTTCCCCGAGGACACGGCAGTCCAATTCAGCTACTTGCCGGTCATTCGCGCACGCCTTGCACTGAATCGGGGCGATGCATCAAAGGCGATCGAACAGCTTCAAACGGCGGTTCCCCACGAACTTGGCGTGCCACGCAGCGCTGTAAGTGGGCTCTTCGGGGCGCTGTATCCGATCTATATGCGCGGCGAGGCGTATCTCGCCGAGCATCGCGGCGCTGAAGCCGCAGCGCAATTTCAACAAGTTCTCGACCATCCGGGAATTGTTGTCGCCGACCCAATCGGCGCGCTCGCTCGCCTGCAACTCGGCAGGGCTCTCACCTTATCAGGAGACAAGCGTAAGGCCAAGGCCGCCTATGAAAATTTCCTCACACTCTGGAAGGATGCTGATGCTGACATTCCAATTCTGTGGCAGGCTAAGGCTGAATATGCGAAGCTTCGGTGAGCAGCGTTTTTGAGCACTGGCGAAATCCGGTGCTTCGCCCAATGCAGGCTTCTACTCGCCGAGTATTTGTTCTGTCACGTGCTCTTCCAGAGCAAACACACCGATCGCGGCCATTAAAGTGCCGTGTCAGAGACTTTGATTCTGGATCGTCGGCAAACTGGACATTAGGATCTGCCAAACTCGATTATGAGGCTCCGCCCGCCTGAATCCCGACTTGGAGAACGGAGGATTTTAAGCGTCGCTGAGAATCGTAAGACGTCTGGTACTTCAACATCGCAGTTAGCATCCGCATGAGTCTATCGGCAAGACCGCGCAGTGCCTTTGCGTGTTTGTGGCCGGCAGTTCTCAAGCGATCGTGGTGCATCCTGCTTGTTTCATCGCAGATGATGCTTCGGGTTGCCCAATGATGCAATGCCTGTCTTAACCTCGCGCTGCAAGCTCGGCGCATGGAGACTATTCTTCGCTTGGCACTCTGGATAGTGACAGGTGCTGTACCTGCTAGGCAGCGAAGAAAGTGATAATCTCGCTCCCGGATGGCCGCGATGCTTCCGATAGCAGAACTGCTGTTATGCCGGGTCCAATGCCAGGAACCGACTGGATGATGGAAACATCGGAATCACCTAACTCCTCGAGAGCTTTCGGCAAATGCTTTATGCGACGGCCTACATCTCGCAGTTGTTGGTCAAGGAGCGTTACTTGAGGTAGCAGGAGGAGCACATGTTCGCTTGCTGCTTCCGCAGCGCCTGCAGCCAATTTGAGGGCCTGTGCCCGAAGGGTGTTCTGCACTTCCTCGGCCGTAAACCTGCTGATCCTGTGCAACGACAATAGCCTCCGGATGCGAGCCAGGCTCATTTTAGATCCTGCTTCAGGGTGCGGAGCTTTCCGCAACAGATCCCAGATGAACAAATCGTCGGCCGCTGAGCTCAGTTTCAAAGCCTGCGGGTAATAACGATGGAGCTGCTGCCAAAGGCGGTTTGTTGTGCGGCGCAGCTCCGCTTTGAGCTCGTCTTCAAATCTGGAGAGTTCACGCAATCGGATGATCTCAGGAGCGTCGGTTTTTGACGAGCCTAAAGCTCCTACGATCTGGTCCGGAGCGAAGATGCCAAGACCAGCGCATCTCGTGTATCATCCTTAGCTCCTGCGACGGTGAAGCGGTCGCGAAAGCGATCGACCTGTTTAGGATTGATCGAAAATACAGCAAAGCCGCAGTCTAGAAGGGTCTCAACAAGAGCACCCCATGACGTTTCGATTGCTATGGCAACTGTGCCGGGTTCGGATTTGTGATTGAGGGGAAGGGCGAGGTTGAGGCGATAGGTCTCCTGGTTCGGCGAATCTGCCACGAATTGTTCGGCGACTTCTCGATACGGACATCCAAGCCGGTCTTCGTGACCAAGTCGAAGCTCCTTCGGCCAGGAGAACTGGAGCGAGCCGTGGTTCTCGCTTCGGCAAACACGAGGTCCAAAGGTCCAGTTTTGGTCGTTGTAGATGCGGACGAGGATTGTCCGGCAACGCTGGGGCCCAGTCTCAAGGCGCGAGCCGCGAGTGTGGGCCAAGGTGATCGAATTTCGGTAGTGATTCCCAAACACGAATTTGAGACTTGGTTTCTAGCGGCAGCGCCGTCGTTGGCTGGGAAGAGGGGATTGAGGCACAATTTGGCCGCACCTCAAAATCCGGAGAACGTTCGCGGGGCTAAAGAGTGGTTGGACCGAAATATGCTTTCGGGACGGCGGTACTCTCCAACTATAGATCAGGCCGCTCTTGTCGGAAGTATGGACCTGCAAGCGGCAAAAGCGTGCCGTTCCTTCGATCGGCTCTGCCGAGAGATCGCTCGACTACTCGGTGCAAGTCTACCCGAAGCTTACCTTTAAATTCGGCTGGGCGTTCTTAAGAAAGGACCGGGACAGCCTTGGCTAGAGCAAACGGAAGCTGACTTCGATCGTGGCGAGAGTCGACACGGGGTGTCCGCCCTTCATGCCGGCGCGAAAACGCCATCTTTGAACGGCTTCAATCGCTTTTTCGTCCAGACCTAGTCCGAGAGGCCGAACAACTTTGATGTCGCGCGGCAGGCCGTTGGCATCGACGATAAGCGACAGCAGTACTGTTCCCGAGTACTTGGCCTTACGAGCTTCTTCGGAGTACTCCGGCTCAGTTTTGCTGATGAGAACAGGGGCTGAAACTTCGCCACCCACTCTGTAGGCACCACCACCCATTCCGCCACCGTTGCCGTTACCGTAGCCGTCGCCATTTCCGTTGCCGAGTCCGCCGCCAGTTCCGCCGCCGAGGCCCTGGTTACCGGGACCGCCGGATAGAGGAGCCATTTTCGACAAGGGATCGCCGTAGACATCGGCGGTGATTTGCGGTGCAGGAGCCGTGATGGTAGGCGTTACCGGGAGCAATGGTTTAACTACAGCCTCAGCAGGAGGGATAAAGGATTTCGGGGCGAACTTCGGGGCAGCACCCTTGTTTACAGGCGTTGGCACTTTCTGCCCACCGCCACCGCCGCCGCCGGCTTTGTTGGCAGCCTGGGGTAATTTCGGTTTGTATTCGGAGAGCGGCACGTAGGTAATCGGGCCCAGATCTTTGCGCTTGGCCTGAACAACTGCACGCTGAAAAACTAAAAGTAGCAAGGCAATGACACCGGCGTGAACGAGAAGAGAGATGAGGCCGGACTTTTTCTCGCCGCCGCTATAAGCGCCCCAGATCGTGCCTATCTCGACGGGCTTGGACGTGACTTCAAGGGGAGGAAGTTTTGGCGGATTGATCAGGTCGCGGACATTCGTGACAAGGGATTTGTACCAAGGCTGCTCGATGGCAGACATGTCACCGAGTGACGAGCTTTCGAGCGGCCGGGAGGTGATTTCCAGGGGCGGAAGCTTCGGTGGATTCAGAGCCTCACGGACGTTCGTGACAATCGATTTATACCAAGGCTCCTCGATGTCGGTCGACATGAGAAGCCGATCAAGATGGTCATCGGATCGGGCGATTTCCGGGCGCTCCACTGGTTCCTCTTTTACCTCAGTAATCACTACATACTCCACACATCACGTTTTGAGCAGCTTGACTCACCGTACGGTTGAGACGTGACGGCCAAAATCGCAGTTGCAAGAATGTAGCTGGGGTTTCTGACTGATAAGACCAGTCTATATCAATAATGGGCCTGCGAGATGGGGCCAACAGCACCATTTTCGCACCATTCGTCACCTCGGCAGTCCTTCGAGGAGGAAGTCGCGGGATGCCTCCCATATATCCTCTAGTACGTCGGTCAGTTCGTGACCGGATGCGAAACGTATCAAACGGCTTTGGGGATGATTGCGATGGAAGGCAAGCGATTGCTCCACCGGAACCACGGAGTCCTGGTCGCCGTGACAGATCAAGGTTTGCTGATACATGTCGGGGAAGGGTTCGAATCGGGCGGCATCTTCAAGGAATTGGAAGGAGAGCGGCACGTCCCTGCCCTGGCCATAGTGGAAAACGAGCATGTTTCCTGTGTTCTTCCAGCGGGCGAGACGCTCGGGGCCCAGCGCGGCAGTCCACAGCTGGTAGAAGCCGAAGGCAGGCGCGAGCAAGAGAACACGCGTCACTTCCGGGTGCCGGGCCGCATACAGCGCAGCTAAATAGCCGCCTAAGCTGGAACCGATCAGGACTGCCGGTTGGTTGGCCAGACGGTCTTCGATAAGCTTGAGCTGGCCGCCGACCGTCAGGCGCTCGAAGTTGTCTTCGGTCAGATCGGGGATCTCGATTCCGATGCCAAGCTCACCGAGTTTTTGTTTGAAGAAGAGAGCTTTTCGGGAGTTCGGGCTGGACGCAAAACCGTGTAGATAGAGAATACGCGGAGCGGGAAGCAATAATGCCAGTTTAGCCGGGCAAATAAGCGGCAATAGTACACTCCCTAAAAGGGCAATAAGGTAGTTTAGTGAGTTGAACCGCGTGGGTAAACAACGTGGTACGAGAGTTCCCGCACACAGGAGAGCAAAGAATGTCGGTAGCAGAGAAAGTAAAGCAAATCATCGTAGAACAACTGGGCGTTGACGAGAACCAGGTAGACCCAAGCGCATCGTTTGTAGATGATCTGGGCGCGGACTCGCTCGATATCGTGGAACTCGTGATGGCTTTCGAGGAGGCATTTGACCTCGACATTCCTGACGAGGACGCCGAAAAGATCAAGACCGTTAAAGACGCCGTGGATTACATTGAGGCGAAGAAGAAGTAGTTTGGCCGGCAAGTCCGTGGATTCCCGCGCGGGACAGATAGGACATTTATGGTCGCGCGAAGAGTAGTAGTGACCGGTGTCGGGTTACTGAGTTCGGTAGGAATCGGCACCGAAGCGACCTGGACGGCGTTGCGCGAGGGTCGGAACGGCATAGAACGGATAACCCAGTTCGACACTGCTGGTTTTGCTACCCAGATTGCCGGCGAGGTGAAGAACTTCGACCCGCTTCTTTACGTGGAGAAGAAGGAAGTGAAGAAGATGGGCCGGTTCATCCAATTCGCGATGGCGGCCAGTGAATTTGCGATGGAGTCCGCCGGACTGGGATTCGCGCCTTCCGAAGAAGAAGCGGAAAAGACGGGAGTCTACATCGGGAGCGGGATCGGTGGGTTCGAGGTGATCGAACGGGAGCATCGGAACCTGCTCGAGAAGGGACCGAGCCGGATCTCTCCGTTTTTCATTCCCGCGATTATTGTGAATCTGGCGAGCGGCTTCGTTTCCATTAAGTACGGGGCCAAGGGTCCGAACTCGGCTACAGCGACGGCGTGCACAACGAGCGCTCATTCGATTGGGGATTCGTTCCGGTTTGTGAAGCACGGGTACGCGGACGTAATGATCTGCGGAGGGACGGAGGCTTGCATAACGCCCATGGGCATAGGCGGATTCGCGGCCATGCGCGCACTCTCAACCCGGAACGACGAGCCTGAAAAAGCATCGCGTCCCTGGGATAAAGAGCGCGATGGGTTTGTGGTGGGTGAAGGGTCGGGCATTCTGGTTCTCGAAGAGCTGGAGCATGCACAGCGCAGAGGGGCGAACATCCTGGCGGAGATAGTCGGCTATGGGATGAGCGCGGACGCGCACCATATCACGTCGCCCCCGGACGACGGAGACGGCGGTTATCGTGTGATGAGAAACGCGCTGCGCGATGCGGCGATCGAGCCTACCCAAGTGCAGTATGTGAACGCGCACGGCACCTCAACCGGATTAGGAGACCGGGCAGAAACTTTTGCGCTCAAGCACGCGTTCGGCGATTATGCGTACAAGTTGGCCGTCAGTTCGACAAAATCGATGACCGGCCATCTATTGGGCGGCGCAGGCGGACTCGAGGCCGGTATTACAGTGCTTGCGATACGAGATCAAGTGGCACCGCCGACGGTCAATTACGAATTTCCCGAGCCGGAGTGCGATTTGGATTATGTACCGAATCAGGCGCGTTCGATGCCGATCGAGTATGCACTTTCGAACAGCTTTGGATTTGGCGGCACAAACGGCTGTCTGATTTTCAAGCGGTTCGAGAAGTAGAGCTAGCTCGACCCATCGATGGACAACCAGGGCATTATCAATCCGGTACGGACCAGTATCCGGCTCTTGCATGGACGCGCGGATCTCCGGGTAACGGTCAGCTCGTGATATCCCGGCGCCTGGGATTGCGGGGGAGTAAAGGTCAGCATGTAGTGATTGTGAATTTCAGCGCCGATCACCGTCACCTGCATTTCAAGACCATGGAGAGTAGTGAATTTCTGGTGACTACCACCGGTGGATTGTGCGAAGGCCTCGGCCACGTTCGTCTTGGCGAGTTGGGCTAACAGCATTGGGATTACAAGCAGGTTGACACCTCCATGATCAGTCGGGTCGTATAGTCCCGGTTGGTCGGGCGGCGGTGGGCGGTCGGAAGCTTTCTGAGTAAACGCGGTCAGAAATGCCGAGTAAGAAATGGAATAAATGACCACATCGTTCTTTTGCGCTTTCACCACCACATCAGAGAACCGCGCTCTGCTTCCGACATCGCGGGATTCGCTAATCAATACGATGACGCGCCGCGCTGAAGTCTTCTTCGCTGCGAGCAAATCACAGGCAAGATTTACGCCATCAATGAGTCGGCCCGAATTGCCCGTTGCGGAAAGCTTGGCGAAAGTGTCTCCCAAGAGGTCGGGGTCAGCGGTGAAGTTCTGTACGACCCTTACGTCCTCTCCAACCGTGACAACAGCTGCGAGACTAGGCTCCCCAATGCCCATGTCATTTGCGATATACCCCGAGATCAGCGAGGCAGTTTTTGTGATTTTTGCTAAAGCAGGCGCACTGCCGTCATCCAATTGAAGGACGATCAAGGCGTATATGGGCAGAGGACTAGAACCTGATACCATCCGTGCCGGTTGTGGTTTCCCGTCATTAAAAACTTGAAAGTCGCTTTCTTGTAGACCTTCAACAGGCTTTCCAGCTCTTGTCATCACGGAAACTGGAACGACCACCTCGCGCGCGCGTGTTTTGAAACTGGGCTCCTGCGCCCATACTGCTGCGGTCAATAGAAGGAGCAGTCCCCCTTTCATCATGGGTCAGGACGGGTGCGAGCCAGTTTCGTTTCACGAGTTCGACGGGCGCAGAAAGGATAGTTGCCGAAATGCATGGGTCGTCACGCCACTCCCGTCATAATGGATGCAGGGTTCGTCCCAGTTATGAAGATCATTGTTTCCGTTAAGCAGGTGCCCGCGCGGGACGCTTTGCTACGGGTGAACAGCGAAGGCAAGTGGCTCGATGAGAGCGATATGACGTACGAGATGAACGAGCCGGACGCCTACGCTTTGGAAGAAGCACTGCAACTGAAAGAGAAACTGGGCGGAGAAGTGATCGTACTCTGCCTGGGTCAAGAGCGCGCGACACAGACAATCCGAGAGGCGCTGGCAAAGGGCGCGGACCGGGCGATTCATGTTGCCACCGAGGAGAACGCGGTACTGGACCCGCTGGCGACTGGGCGCTTGCTGGCTAAAGCGGTCGAAGCGGAATCGCCGGAGATGATCCTGACCGGACTGCAATCGGACGACATGGGCTACGGTCAGACGGGGGTGATCGTGGCAGAGCTGCTTGGTTACTCGCACGCGACGATCGTGATGGAGGTTGAGCCGCAGGGCGACAGGGTGCGTGTGAAACGCGAGCTGGAAGACGGCTGGTTTCAAAACGTCACGCTGCCGCTGCCGATGGTGTTGACGATTCAGTCGGGGATCAAGAAGCTGCGATACGCCACGCTGATGGGTATCAAGAAGGCAAAGAGCAAGCCGATTCAGAAGCTTTCGGCGGCGGAGCTGACGGCAGATGGCGCGCTTACAGGCGGGATCGATCAAGTTTATGCGCCGCAGCGAAGCAAGCAGACCCAAGTTCTTTCGGGGGACGCGAAGCAAGTTGCGCGTCAGTTGGTGGAGAGCCTGAAGTTCGGAGTGCGGGCGCTATGAGTGTTTTGTGCGTACTCGAGCAGCGCGGCGGCAAATGGAACCCGGTCTCATTCGAAGCACTGACAGCTGCACAGAAGATTGGACAGAGTTTCGGATTGCCTGTCGAAGTAGTTGTTCTGGGTTCCGAAGTGGAAGCGCTCGCTGAGCAGGCAGCGACGTACAACGCCGGGAAAGTTTTCGTGATCGATCAGCAACTGCTGGCGCAGTACACGCCGGACGCTTATACGGCGGCACTCGAGCAACTCATTCAAGCGCAGAGACCGAAGGTGGTCGTATTTCCGCATACTTATCAGGTTCGCGACTACGCGCCGAAACTAGCGACACGGTTGGGGAAGGCGTTGGTGAGTGACGTCGTGGACGTAAAGGTCGATGGCGGAGAGGTTCGGTATGTGCGGCAGCTGTTCCAGGGCAAACTGAACGCCGATGTACAGGGAAGAGGCGATCTGGAGTTTGTCTCGATACAGGCCGGCGCTTTCCGCGCTGAAAGCCCCGGCGGAGGGAAGGCGAACATCGAGAAGGTTGCGGTGGAGCTGGACGGGTCGAAGGTCCGAAGCAAGCCGGAACAGCCGTTTCGGGAAGCGCAGCGGTCCGTCGATTTGGGGGCGGCACCCATCATCGTATCGGTTGGCCGAGGCATAAAAGAGAAAGAAAATATGCCTTTAGTCGAGGAACTGGCGCGGGCTTTGGGGGCAGAATTGGCGGCATCGCGGCCGATCTGCGACAACGGATGGCTGCCGATGGAGCGGCAAGTAGGCAGTTCGGGGCAGACCGTAGCACCCAAGATTTACTTTGCCGTCGGCATTTCCGGTGCGATTCAACACCTGGTGGGTATGAAGGGATCGCAGACAATCGTGGCCATCAACAAAGATGAGAATGCGCCGATTTTCGAAGCGGCCGACTACGCGGTGGTGGGGGACCTGTTCGAGATTGTGCCGGCTCTAGTGGAAGAAATCAAGAAGGTCAAAGCTTAAGTTTCGATGATTGGAGTTTCGAAAAGGATGAGGCTGCCGGGCGCCGCTCTTAGCGTTTGCGGCGTACTGGCGATGATGGCGAGTTGCCAGCAGCGTGTGTCGAAGGATGTTGCCGCGACGGTAAATGGCCGGCCGATCACTTATGCAGAGCTGGATCATGCGATAGCTACACAGTTTTCAAATGCTCCTCTTAAAGCGAACTCGGACCAGCAGATACAGGTTCGGCTGGAAGCGCTTCGAACACTGATCGATAACGAGATTCTGCTTCAGCGCGCGGAGAAGGAGGGATTGCTTGCCTCGGACGCCGATGTGGACGTGAAGTTCAATGAGGCAAAGGCTCCGTACACCCAGGAGCAGTTTCAGAAGCTATTAGATCAACGAAAGATGAGCGCAGCCGATCTGAAGGCGCAAATTCGGCGCGAGCTTAGCGTGGAGAAACTCACAAACAAAGAGATCGGCTCCCATATTTCGATCTCGGATGCGGATGTGACTGCCTACTACAACGCTAATAAGGGAATTTACAACCTGCCGGAAAACAAGGTGCATCTTGCGCAGATTTTGGTGACGAGCAATCCTGACCCGAATGTAAACAATATTAAGAACGACAAGGCGCAGACCGATCAGCAAGCCCAAAAAAAAATAGAGGCCATCGATATGCGAGTACATCAAGGGGAGGATTTTGCGCAGCTGGCGCAAAGCTACTCCGAGGACCCGTCTGCGGCGAATGGCGGCGACCTTGGATTTGTTCCCGAATCAGCCTTAGAGAAGGTAAATCCGGAGCTGCGAAAGATCATTTTAGGGATGACCCCGGGGCAGGTTTCTCCGGTGATTCACACGCCGGAAGGCTATCGGATTATCACGTTGATCTCGCGGGAACCTGCCGGACAACGGCAGCTGAGCGATCCTCGGGTGCAGGAAGAGATCCGGCAAGGGTTGTTCCAAGCGAAGGCGCAGGTTCTGCGTTCCGCATTTTATGAGGTGGCGCGAAGCGAGGCAAAAGTCGTTAATTACTACGCCGAATCGGTGCTGGCGAGCCGCGATAAAAAATGAGGACGGGCAATTGCGTCCTAGCTGCGGCTAGACGCCGATATCTTCATTCCACAGAGCTGGATTGGCGGCGATAAAGCTGGTCATCAATGCGATACAGCCAGGGTCCTGGAGGACGTCGACTGCGATTCCAGCCGAGCGAAGCGATTCTTCGCTCCCCATAAACGTTTCGTTCTCACCGATTACTACGTGCCCTATTCGATAGAGCAGAATAGCCCCCGTGCACATGGGACAGGGCGACAATGTCGTGTAGAGTGTCGCTTCCCGGTAGATCGAAGCGGGAAGACGGCCGGCGTTTTCCAAACAGGCCATTTCGCCGTGCAGGATCGCGCTTCCTTTTTGGATTCGCTGGTTGTGACCGCGACCTATAATGCGATTTTTGTGCACCAGAACCGAGCCGATCGGTATTCCGCCTTCGGCCAGCCCTGTACGGGCCTCATCAAGAGAAGCTGCTAAGAACGGGTCGGTCGCCATACTCTAGTCATAGCAGTGGGACCCGGTAAGCTTGCAAAATGAGGAATCCGGGCCTGGTGCTATATTTGTGTTGGCGCAATCTGTTTGTCGCCTGCACGGGCGCGTAGCTCAATTGGCAGAGCAAGTGACTCTTAATCACTAGGTTGTAGGTTCGATTCCTACCGCGCTCACCAGCGTATTTCGAAACTTCCCACTCTACATCACATGGGCGCACCAATCATAGCCCCGCGCCTGCAGCCCTGTCAGTTCTTACGGAGCGTTAAATAGATTGGATAGTAGCCCTTCAGGGCCACTATGGTCTTACCAATCCAGTTTCCTGGATTGACGGCTTGAATGACACGGAGAAGAGTCCCAATCCGGGCACCAACGGTGGCCATCTCGAATTTGAAGTCGTTACTCAGGCGATCCAGAAACAATTCCTCTCCGAGGGAAACTAGCGTCACGGGATAAACCGCGTTGATTGCCCGGACCTGATTCCGGCACCAAACGGGATTCACCTGAGTTTGTAAGGTTTTCGCGAAGGCTGGATCACGACGATAAATCCAACGAACGACCCACGGCAGCATTGGCTTCCAAATAACCGGCGGCTGAAAGATCAGATAGTGTCCTTCGTAGTAGGACAAAAAATTAGGCATTTCCATATGCAGAAAGCCCCCGGATTTCAGCACTCTGACCGACTCCAGCAGCGTGAGTTCCGGATTTTTCGTGTGCTCTAGGACGTTAGCGGAGTAAACAATGTCAAAGGTTTCATTTGGAAAGGGAAGGTTCTCGCCAGTTGCATTCTGAATGCGAGAGAGGTCAATCCCGTTCGCGGAGAAGATCTTTTGGGATCCCAGAAAGCCGGCATCGAATCCAGGGCTGCTTGGTTCCACCCCATATCCATCTACATCGAACGACTTGATCCAGGTTCCAATGTTGGTTCCAAAGCCGGAGCCAACCTCCAGCAACTTCTTAGAGCGGAGACGCGTGTATTGTTCAATAATCCCTGCGCGCTTGAAACTCTTGGATACATCAAGAAAATCGCGAACGTTCTCTTCAGGATCGGAGGGACAGATCGAGCTGAAGAAATCCCCTATGGACCGCCGTGCTAATTCAACTACTTCTTCAGGAATGATGAGTGCTTCTGGCACTTTTTTTGCTTTTAACTGCTCAGCCCAGAATGTAACATTTCTCCGGTAACGTTCTGTCACCTATGTCTCAGGTCGTACACAACATTCTTCGCAAACTTGTTTATCAGCTATCGTTTCTCGGGTGCCCCATCTCTGAGCTTATAACGATTACTTCCTACTCGTTTTGAAGAGTCACTGGCGTTTCTTTACCGCTCGACTTTTGGCGGCACATCCAAATCTAAAGATCGAGAATCAGAACTAAAACCCTGTCAGAGTTCCGCAGCGCGGCGGCCGCTAAAAATTAGGCGAACAGGGCTAGCACGAACTGGATTAGAGCGACGATCGTCTGGTGGTGGTCGATGATTACGGGCGGGTGCATAGTTTCTCCGAAGTATGGATCAGGCGAACAAGGCCAGGACGAACTGGATCAGGGCAACGATTGTCTGGTGATGGTCGATGATTACTGGGGGATGCATTGTATTTTCTACATACAATGTACCGGGTAATAGGAAAATATTGCACACTATTTTCCCCTAGATCTAAATTATTTCGATGGCTTATTATGTCGATGTTCCGGCAAAACGGGGAATATTTTCGTAGCCGGTGCGACAAGTTATGTTATTGACAATGCAGCACTTATTTGGCTTAACGGCGCTCGCTTTTCCGAAGATAACAGCAAGTTTATCGTGTACAAATGAAAGATTAACAACAATTCTATTTGACAAAATTACACGAATACCCCAAATTAGTGTTAGGTAATATTTACCAACTGAAAGGGGCTTGCAGTTAAATGTTGTACTTTTTAAACGCTGAAACCCTCTCCGTGTATGTCGAGGGCGCCACTAAAGGGCATGTTTATGTTCCAGCAGGGTCGGTGATTGTTGTGAATGAGAAAACGCCCAAAGGTCAGGGGTTTGTAGATTTCGAGTGGGAAAATCGCAAGCTGAAAATGTTCGCGGCGGACTTACGGGATCGTGGGCAGCTTATTTCAGAGGATACGCAGGCGAAGATTGCGTTAGCGGGAAAAAACTAGACGTTGCCGGGAAAGAACTAGACAAGGATAGCTACGGAGTCGTTAGGGAGCTCGATTGTGCTGCCGCGCAGTTCATAATCGTTGTCAGAACATATTACGGAGCGCGATTGTCGCGGGGTGGGGACAGGAATACGTTGCCGAGTCTCTCCCAAATTACAGATCACTTCAATGCTTCCGCGCTTTACGGTGAGCCATAGCGCGGTTTCATCGCAACGTACTTCGACGTCCTCCATGCGCCCATCCGTGAGGCACGAGTGAGCACGTCTAAGCGAAATCAATTTTTTGTGCCAGTCGAGGAGTTCCGAGTGCGGCGAACGCTTCAGTTCATCCCAGCACAGCTTCGAGCGTTGAAAGGTTTTGGCATCCTGCGGGTCCGGAACCTCATCCGGCTCCCAGCCAAACGCAGAGAATTCACTGCGGCGGCCTTCCGACACTTTTCGCCCTAGTTCCGGATCATCGTGGTGCGTGAAGTACTGGAAGGGGGAGGAGGCGCCGAATTCTTCACCCTCAAACAGCATGGGCACGTACGCGGAAGTGAGCACCAGGGCAGCGGCGATTTTAGTACGACCCAGGGTGGTTAAGTGCGACAGCCGTTCTCCATTGGCGCGATTGCCAATCTGGTCATGGTTCTGGGCGTAGGCCAAGAAGTGATGACCGGAAAGGCCGATAATCGGACGCCCGTGCTTGCGATTGCGATTCGAAGAATAGGCGCCATCGTAGACAAAAGCTTGCGTTAGAGCTTTAGCCAAATGTGAGAGGGCGCCGAAATCCTGATAATAGCCATTGTTCTCGCCGGTAAGAACGGTATGAAGGGCGTGATGGAAGTCGTCACTCCACTGAGCATCGATCCCGAACCCGCCGGCTTCACGCGGCGTAATGATACGAGGATCGTTGAGATCGCTCTCGGCAATCAGCACAAAGTAGCGGCCGAGATGTGAAGAGAGTGCATCGACTTCGGACGAGAGTTCTTCGAGGAAGTGAATTGCGGAGTGATCGAAGTAGGCGTGAACCGCATCGAGGCGAAGACCGTCGAAGTGATAATCCCGGAGCCACATCGCGGCGTTGTCGAGAAAGAATCGCCGCACTTCTAAACAGCCTTCCTGGTCGAGATTTACAGCTGAGCCCCAGGGAGTGTTGTAGGCCTCTGTGAAATAAGGGCCGAAGCGGCTGAGGTAATTTCCCGCGGGACCGAAGTGATTGTAGACGACATCGAGGAGGACGGCCAAGCCTTTTGAGTGGCAGGCGTCGACAAGTTGTTTCAGCTCGTTGGGAGTTCCGTACGCATGATGTGGAGCAAAGAGATCCACGCCGTCGTACCCCCAGCCCGCGCTCCCGGAAAATTCGTTGACCGGCATGATCTCGACGTGTGTGATTCCGAGCGCAAGCAGGTAGTCGAGCTTTTCAATCGTGCTGAGGAATGTGCCCTCCGGAGTGAATGTGCCGATGTGCAACTCGTAGATGACGCCGCTTGAAAGCGGAGGAGCCTGCCAGCGTGCGTCAGTCCAATTAAAACGGCTGTGATCGACTATCTGCGAAGGGCCATTGATTCCTTCGGGCTGGTAAGGGGAACGAGGGTCCGGGATCGGCTCGCCATCGTCTACTTGAAAAAAGTATTTGGTTTCCTCGCGTGCCGATTCGACGCTGCCCTTCCACCAGCCACCTTCCGCCGCCTGCAGCGGGTAAGAGGCAGAGTCGATGCGGACTGCCACTGCACGAGCTTCCGGGGCCCAGACACTGAACGTGTGCATATCAATATTGTTTCAAGCGGCTGGCTAGCTTTTCATCAGTAAAGCCACTGGAAATTCGTGAGTTACGTCCGCTACTTTGGCGAGACCGCCCCGAACAGAGTTACCCGACAGTACGTCCTTCCAAGTACCAGCCGGGATTTGTACGGTGGTGTCTTCCCAATTCCGGCGAAGCTGCCAATTCAGTCGTGAAGCTATCACCAGGATGTCTTCGCCTCGTCGGTATCCGACGAAATGTTCTCGTTTGGTTCCAGTTGCCTCAAGTGGGAGATAGGCGCCCCGGGGGCCGAAAGACTCCGCCCTTTCTCGCCGGGCGCGTTGAGCCTGATACACAGTCCACAGTTTCGGAAGCCCCTCGTTTCTCCTTTCCCAGATCTGGGTTGCTTTGAGCCCCGAGAGTTCGGAAAAAAGTCGGCGACGGAGGGCATAGTCGACAGGGCGACGGTTGTCAGGATCGACGAGACTCAAATCCCAGATCTCTTCACCTTGATACGTATCGGGGATGCCGGGGGCAGTGAACTTGAGAAGCGTCTGTGAAAGCGAGTTGATCCACCCAGGCTCAATCAGTTCGGAAACAAAGGCCTCGAGATCCTGGATAAAGTGAGGATCTTCGCAGATGGCGTTTATAAAATCGCGCGTGGCGGCCTCAAACGATTCGTTTGGTGAAAGCCAACTGGTTCGCTGCTTTGCTTCGCGAGTTGCTTTTTCCATGTAAGGCAGCAGGCGATCGGGCGCGATAGGCCAAGCTCCGATCATAGTTTGATAGAGAAAATATTCGGTGTTGCGATCCGGCAGGTTATTTGTTTTGAAGCGCTCATTCGCGGCCGACCATCTGTGAATGGTTTGTTCCCAAAGCTCGGGCATCTCGGAGAGGAGACTGATGCGGACTCGCACCTCCTCACTGCGCTTGGTATCGTGAGTCGAAGTGGACAACATGGTGCGCGGATGCGTCTCCTGCGCCTCGGCACAAAAGCCGTGGAAGTCTTCGACCGAAACGCCAAAACGGCCCGGATCTCCTCCGACCTCATTGAGCGAAATAAGCCGGTTGTAGTTATAGAAGACGGTATCCTCGACGCCTTTCGCCATGGCAGGACCGCAGAACTGCTGAAACCTCATGACGAACTCGGATTCGAGCTCACCTCGGACGCGCAGGAGCAGAAGGTCGCGCATAAAATCGAATAGCGCGGGATCGATTTCCGGCCGATTGACTTTCGAGGCCTCAATTGCCTCGTTCGTATAGCGCACGTCATCTTCCGTGATCTCGTTGCGCTCCGGGACGACGTAAGTTCGATAAACGGGGAAGCACGCTATGACTTCGCGAATGGCTCGAATCACATCGTGACGGGTGTAGTCGCGCTGATCGCGATGCGACTCGCATACCTCCGTCAGGAGATTAGTTAAGCGATTCACGTCGCTGCCCAGAAGGTCGCGAAGGACTCGATGCTTCTTGTCACGGCAGACCGCTGAGTATTCGGTCGATTCGTGAGTGAACTGGGAATAGATTTTATTGAACCGATCTTCGTTCCGGGCATCGACAAAGAGGCCAGCGACTTGATTTAGGAAGTCGTATCCGGTCGTGCCATCGATAGGCCATTCGATTCGAAACTTCTCTCCGGGCTCGAGAATTTTTTCCGCGACGATCCAGCCGTCGGGAGTCTCTTCCCGAAGTTTGTCGAAGTACTGCTTGGGGTCACGCAGGCCATCGGGATGATCGATGCGAATTCCATCCAATACACCTTCCCGAAGCCATCGCAGAATGAGGGCGTGAGTATCGGCAAAAACCTGGGGTTTTTCCAATGAGAGCGCAACCAACGTATTCACGTCAAAGAAGCGGCGATATGGCAGATCCTGCGCGGCTGTTTGCCAGGAGGCAAGACGAAAATTCTGCTGCTCGAGCACCGCATCCAGCCGGTCGGGGTCGCGATTGATTGCCGCAAGCGCCATGTCGACAGCCTCAGCGATAAAAGGAGTTTCGCTGAATAGATCTTTCAGTGCTTTGCTAATCACTGTCTTGTCGCGATGCCGGGCCGCTTTGCTGGCGGGATCCGTCAGCGTTGCGCCAGGTAAACGGGCTAGTGAATCGGCTAAAAAAGCCAAGTAGTCGGAGCCGGTGTTTTGGGCGGCGGCACTCAAGAAGATAGGCCGGGAACGAGGGGACAGCGGCAGCTCATTTTCGAAGTATTGAACGAAGAAGTCGCCTTCGCGCCGCTTCAGTTTGATTTCGCCGCGCGCAAGGACGCGCCCATAGCGATCCCCTAGAATCGGCACGAGCACTTTGTTGTGCAGCTTTTCCTCGCGAGAGTTCCAGTCAATATCGAAATACTGAGCGTAGCGGCTCGAAGGTCCGTTTTCGAGCACGTCCCACCACAGGCGATTACGCCGGCCGCTGATCGCCATGTGATTCGGCACAATGTCGAGAACTTGCCCCAGATGACATTCACCGAGTCTCCTGCAAAATCGGTCGTGGGCCTCTCCGCCGCCGAGTTCTTCGTTGACCTTGTGATGATCGACCACGTCATAGCCGTGCTTACTTCCAGGCGCAGCTTGGAGGTAGGGAGAGCTGTAGACGTGCGACACACCTAGTTCATGCAAATAGTCGGCAATACTTGCCGCAGCGTCGAAGCCGAAATCGGCATGAAGCTGGAGCCGGTAAGTGGCCCGGGGAATACGAGGCATCTCTGGTGAGAGCGCTGTTGATGCCACATTGTTTCGCTACGATGGCTTCGAACGGATACAGTGGAATTACATGCAGATGTTGTATGAGATAGCGGGGCCGGCAACCGGACAGAATGCGGTGATTTTGCTACACGCGAGCGACAACGTGGCTATCGCCCGGGTTCCGCTCGCACCGGGTCAAAAGATCGAGGCGGGTAGTGAATCGGTGGTGGTGCAATCGGCGATTCCGGCGGGTCATAAGGTTGCGCTGCGGAACATTTCTCGCGGCAGCCCGGTATACCGGTATGGAAACGTGATCGGCACGGCGACGGCGGACATTGCTGCCGGGCAGCATATTCATACACACAACCTCGGCATGGAAGCATTCAGACCGAACGAGCACACAACACGGCCTCAGACGAGACAATCGGTCCATCGTCAAACTGCGAGTTTTGCGGGTTTCCGGCGGTCCGACGGGCGCGTGGGCACGCGAAACTATGTAGCCATCGTGGCTGCGAGTAACTGTGCTGCACATACCGCCGAGCTGATTGCTCGAAGCTTCGATGAGGAGCGATTGCCGTTTAACGTGGACGGAGTTGTAGCTTTTCCTCATGGCGAAGGTTGCGCACACACGATCGGTCCCGACACGGAGCAGTTGCAGCGAACGCTAGAGGGTGTTCTTCACCATCCTAATGTTTCCTCGGCGCTCGTTCTGGGCTTGGGCTGCGAAGTAAATCAGGTGAGCCATTACCTGGGAAAACCAGCAGAAGCGGGGGCCGCATTGCATGGGCTCACGTTGCAAGAAAGCGGCGGAACCCTGGGAGCTTTGGAAGAGGCACGGAAGCAAGTCCGCCAATTTATAGAGCGCGCCGCGGCCGAAACCCGGACAGAGCAACCGGTGTCGAAGATCTCCCTTGGATTAAACTGCGGCGGCTCCGATTCTTTTTCCGGCATTACGGCGAATCCCGCGCTTGGGTACTGCTGCGACTTGATTGTGGAAGCCGGCGGAACAGTGGTGCTGGCCGAGACAACGGAGATTTTCGGAGCGGAGCATCTACTCGCCCAAAAAGCATGCAGTCCAGAAGTAGCGAAAAAGCTACTCGAATGCGTGGCTCGCTACAAAGCGTACCTTAACCAGTTTGGCGGTAACTTCAACGATAATCCATCGCCGGGCAACAAAGAAGGGGGCCTGACGAACATTATCGAGAAGTCGCTGGGAGCGATAGCCAAAGCGGGCACAAGCACGCTGGAAGAGGTTGTCCGATACGGCGAGCAAGTCAGGACGCCGGGATTTGTGTTCATGGATACACCCGGATACGATCCGGTGTCCATTACCGGACTAGCGGCGGGCGGGGTAAATTTAATTGCATTTACTACAGGGCGCGGCAGTGCGATCGGGTTCCCGAGTATCCCGGTGTTGAAAATTGCAAGCAACTCAGCTATGTTCCGCCGAATGAGCGGGAACATGGACGTCAATGCGGGCCGAATAGCAGATGGCAGCGCAACAGTTGAGGATGTGGGGCAGGAGATTTTCGACCGTCTTCTGCGTACGGCGTCGGGCGAGAAAACTCATGCGGAAGAGTTAGGTCATCACGAGTTTGCGCCGTGGCGTATCGGCCCCGTGCTTTAAACGGCTCCGTGGGACTCTCTTACACTGCAAGAGTGCGTGTTCGAAATTTTGTTCGCCCTTTTCTTGTAGTCGTAGCCTTGGTGATCCAGCTCTCGGCCCAGAGTTCCACCAAAAAACCAATCACGGTCGATGATCTTGTTTCCGCTCACCGGGACCATCCAATTACTCCGACCTGGGCGCCGGATGGCAAGTCGTTCTTCTATCAAAAAGACGAGAGCGTGTACCTATATACAGTGACGGACCGCAAGGAGCGGGAGTGGTTTCGTCCCCAAACGCTGAGCAAGGCCGCAGTCGCGCCAGTCCGTCCTCAAGAGTTCGGATGGCAGAACAGGCGCGTATCGTCTGCATCATATCAGTGGTTTCCAGATAGCAAAGAAATACTGGCTTCGGTGAAGGGCGACCTGTTTGTTGTATCGCAGAACGGAAAATTCGAGCAGATAACCAAGACCGATATCGATGAAGAGGATCCTAAGCTTTCACCCGATGGCAGGTCGGTGATCTATCGATGGAAGTCAAACCTCTACATTTTGTATCTGAAGTCGAAACACATTCGCCAATTAACAGCGGATGGCACGCCTACGTTGCTGAACGGGCAGCTCGACTGGGTTTATCCAGAAGAGTTGGACTTGGGAACAGCGTTGTGGTGGTCACCGGATTCGAAGCGCATTGCATATCTGCAATTCGATGTAAGCCGCGAATTCATTTACCCGCAAAGCGATCTTATTGGAGAGCGCGCTCTTAGCGAGCCCGAACGGTATCCCCAGGCTGGGACTCCAAACGCGCGGGTTAAAGTCGGTCAATTGGCGGTCGAAGGCGGCGAGACTACGTGGATGCAGGTCGGCGACACCAGCGGAACGTTGCTCGCGCGAGTTGCGTGGCTGCCCGACTCATCCGAGATCGCCGTCGAGCGGTTCACACGCGTGCAGGATCAGCTCGATCTACTTTTCTGTAATCCGCTTACCGGCTCCGCGCGCACGATATTACATGAACAATCGAAGACATGGATTAATGTTGCGGACAACCTCTTCTTTCTTAAGTCTCGCCCTGAGTTTCTCTGGACGAGCGAGCGCAGCGGGTTCCGGCACATCTATCGCTATTCCACAAGAGGCGACTTACTAGGTCAACTTACAAAGGGCGACTGGGAGGTAGTAACAATTTCCGCGATCAGCGAGTCAGGAAAGCGCGCCTACTACACTTCTTCCGAGGCGAGTCCGCTCGAGACTCAGTTGTATAGCGTAAGCCTCGACGGAGGTGAACCTTCGCGGATCACGAGAGTCGAGGGCAGTCATGAGATTCATGCGAACGAGGACGGCAGCTACTTTGTCGACAGCTTCTCGAGCTTGCAGCAGCCGGAACAAACAGTGCTCTCGAGCGGGACAGGTGAGCAAGTTTCGATTCTACAGCCAGCAAACAGGAGCCTGCTAGACGAATACAACATTTTGCCGGGCAAGATTATTTCGATGAAGGCGGACGACGGAACTGTTCTTTACGCACGCCTGGTCGAGCCGGCCAACTTCCAGCCCACAGAGAAATATCCTGCAATCGTCTATGTATACGGCGGCCCTGGCGCACAGTCCGTACGTAATCGATGGTACGGCCTGACCTGGGAGCAGGTACTGGCGCATAAAGGTTATGTGGTTTGGCAGCTTGATAATCGAGGCTCCAAAGGCCGCGGCCTCGCTTTCGAGTCGCCGATTTATCATGAACTCGGGAAGCAGGAAGTAGCGGATCAACGCTGGGGTGTAGAGCAATTAGTGAAGATGGGTTTCGTCGATCCGAATCGAATCGGGATAACCGGCTGGAGCTATGGAGGTTATATGACCATTCACTCTCTGCTGCTCGCGCCGGATATTTTCAAAGTAGGTGTTGCCGGCGCTCCGGTGACGGACTGGCACAACTATGACACTATCTACACCGAACGATACATGGGTCTGCCGGATGAGAACGTGCACGGCTACGAGGCAAGTTCGAATGCGAAGAACGCGGCGAAATTACAAGGCAAGCTATTGATTGTCCATAACATCGAAGATGATAACGTGCTCTTTCAAAACACGATGCAGATGGCGAACGCACTCGAGCATGCAGATAAGCAGTTCTTTATGCAGATTTATCCGCAGAAGACACATGGAGTGAGCGGCCCGCTTCAAAAATCCTTGTATGAGGAGATGACAGCTTTCTTTGACCAAAACCTGAAGCGGGTTCAGCCGAACTAAGAAGCAGCAGAGGTACTTACCGCATCGAGGTATTTGATTAACAGCACTGTGTTGCCGTTTTCGTTGTAAAGGAGGTCATCCGCGACCTGCCTGGCCAACATAATGCCGAATCCGCCCGGCCGAAGGCCCATTTGCGAGCGTAATTCAGTGTGCCGAAGGGGGTTATCCGGAGGATTGTTAACAGCAGCATGAGCCATATCGCCCATTGAAAACCCATTGCCCCCGTCCTGAACGTAGATAAGGATCATTCGGCTTGCCCGGATGAAAGCGAAGTCGACACACAGTTCAGGGTCCAAGCGACATCCGTGCTCGATCGCATTGCTTATGAGCTCATCGACGGCAAGGATGAGCGCCTCGGTGAGATCCTCCGGCAAGCGGTCCAGATGCAGGCGCAGGAATCGAACGACCAGCGCTTTCGCTTCGAAAGCCGGTGAGAGTGTAAGGTGGACCCAGCCGGGCAAGTCGACCATCACCCTAATCTGCGCGTTATCCCGGAAGAAATCCTTTGCGCTTGCCACGCTATTGTCCCATTCATCTTACCCGCTTACCGGCGAGAAAATGATACTGTCGATTATGGGTCCTGGAATACTGATGCGTTCCTTTTTCAGCTTCGCCCTAATTCTTCTCTCAAGCTCATACGCTTTTGCTGCTAAAAAGGTGATTTCGCCCACGACCAGCGCGAGCAATGAGCAGGTCGACATCGTCGCGACAATCACATTAGCCCCAGATGAAGTGAAACAGAAATTGGGCGCAGATCCGGGACAAGGCATTGTGCTGCTGCAGGTCAGAGTGACGCCTAAGACCGATCAGCCGGTTCAGATTAGCCCGGATGACTTTATCTTGTTGGCCCACGACGACGGAGAAAGATCGAAGCCATTCGAACCCGAGGAGCTTGCCGGCCAAGGGGCACTGGTGCTAACCAACTCGACAGATGGAACCAAGGTTAAGAAGACGGGCCAAAGCATCGGAATTGGTGGAATCATGGCAGGGACAGGCGGGTCACCCGGGAACCCCAAGGTGACCACTGTCAACACGAGAATGGACGAGAAGAAGCAAGGCAATGCAGCTCTACTGGAAGCGTTGAAAGCAAAGCAGCTGCCAGCCAAGGACACGACCGACGAAGTTAACGGCTATTTATATTTCCCGCTCGACGGCAAACACAAGCTGAAGAATCTCGCAATTCTTTACCGAGGGCCTGCCGGAAAGTTGGACATGGAATTTCAGCACTGAGCGCTATTGCGCCGCGCTGATCGAATTGATTTTCAAGACGTCTCCGTCTTTGGTTCCGTCGATGGTCACGTTCTTACCGGCAAACGCAAGCGCCTTCTTCTGCGAGTCGGTGTCGAAAGTAACTACTTTGCCGTCCTGCACAAGCACAGGGGCCGATCCGCCCTTGAGGCAAGTTTCCACGCACTTGGTATTCGCTGCGCTCGGCGAATCATGCTTGGCGCCGCAATGTGATTCGGAAATGTATCCGGAGATCTGATCGGCAGAAGCGGAGAATGCAAACAACGAAGCCGCGGCGAAAAACGCTAAAGTAAATTTCTTCATGAAAGCGCACCTTCCTTGGAGATGCCTATCTATTGTATAGGGGATTAGACTTCCATAATTACTGGCATGATGAGCGGACGCCTTTGGGACTGTTTACTTAAGAACCGCTTCAGATCGCTGCGGATCTTCTCTTGCATCACTCCCTGGTCTGTTCGCTCTTCCGGAGTGGAGGTTTCGAGAGTGCGGGCAACCACGGCTCGCGCCTCCTGAAGGATTCCGGCGCTCTCGCCCGAGACGAACCCGCGGCTTACGATTTCGGGAAGGCCTTCCCCTTTGCCGGTATGTTTATTGATTGCAATGATGGGCAGAACAAAGCCGTCCTCGGAGAGGTGCCGCCGGTCGCGAATAATAATATCCTCGACGACATCGTCCAAGGAGCCGGAGTCGATGCACACACGTCCGACGGTGATCTTTGCTCCGCGGCGCGCACCCATCCGATCGAGTTCCAGGGTGTCGCCGGTTTCGAGCACAAATGTCTCTTCCAAGCCGAGCGAATGGAGATGCTGAGCCAAGGCGGCATGTTTAGAGAGCTGCCGGTATTCGCCATGGATAGGGACAAAGTAGCGAGGGCGCACCAGATTCAAAATGAGCTTCAGTTCTTCCTCGCTGGCGTGACCCGAAACGTGAATAGGAGGATTCATCGTTCCGTAGACCAAATTGGCTCCTCTCCTGGCGATGTGATTCATCATCCGGTAAATGCCTTTTTCATTTCCGGGTATGATGCGCGAGCTCAGCACGACCGTGTCGCCGGGCTGAAGAGAAAGATGCCGATGATTATTAACGGCCACCCTAGACAGCGCAGACATGGGCTCACCCTGGGTACCGGACGCCACAACAGCCACCTTCTCGGGCGGCATTTGCATGATGTCCTGCGGCCTGAGCAGCGTCGAATCAGGGATCGAAAGCAATCCAAGATTGTGGGCGATCTCGGTCACATTCAGCATGCTGCGCCCCAAGAAAGCCACTTTTCGACCGTACTCCGCCGCCATATCCAGAATCTGCTGTAGCCGATGGATGGAACTGCTGAAGCAGGAAATGACCAGGCGGCGCTCGCTCCGCACGAACAGCTCTTCCAGGCGTGGACCCACGGCCCGTTCGCTCTCGGTGTATCCGGGGCGGTCCACATTGGTGGAGTCGGACATCAGCAGAAGAACGCCGCGTTTGCCGTAATCCGCGAAAGTATGGAGATCGAAAAGCTCGTTATCCGTGGGTGTCGGATCTACTTTGAAGTCACCGGTATGGATGACCACCCCAAGCGGCGTTGTAATCGCCAGCGCGACAGCACTCACGATTGAGTGGGTCACGCGAACGAATTCAATTTCGAAGGGGCCGAGAGTAATTCGGTCGCCGGCCTTGACGACGTTTAGTTTCGCTTCCTCGAGCAACTCGTGCTCGTCAAGACGCCTTTCGACCAATGCCAAGGTAAATTCGGTTCCATAGATCGGCAGGTTGATTTGGGAGAGGAGGAAAGGGATGCCTCCTATATGATCTTCGTGGCCATGCGTGAGCACCAAGCCGCGCACCATGCCGGCGTGTTGCTCCAAGTAGCTGAAATCAGGAGTGACGATGTCCACACCCAGGAGTTCGGATTCCGGGAACATCATCCCGGCATCGATAACAATGATGTCGTCGCCGTAACGGAGCGCCATCGAGTTCATGCCGAACTCGCCCAGCCCTCCGATCGGCACTACCTGCAACTTCCGATCAGCCATAACGCAACCAGAAGCGTACCATGCAGGACAAGCCGATACCGGGATTGAGCTTCCGCATGCATGAAGGCTGAAAATCCAGCTGAGTGCGGTAAACAGGTAGCAGCGATGTGTAAGCGTGTTCTGATTCCTTTTCGTCACCGGGCGAAGCTCAAACCCTACGTGGAAGCAGTTTGTGCCGGCGGTATGGAGCCGATCGTGGTGGATGTCGAGCGTCCGCAAAAGCTCGACGGCGTGGAAGGACTGCTTTTGATGGGAGGAACTGACGTAAACCCGCGCCGGTACCATTCCGATGCGCACTCCAAGACGGACCGGCCGGACGATGTTCGCGATGAGGTAGAACTGGATCTTATCGATCAGGCGCTGCAGACAGACGTCCCGATCCTGGCTATCTGCAGGGGCTTACAGATTTTGAACGTTTACCACGGTGGAACGCTTGTTCAGCACCTTCCCTCGCATCCCCGGCACGACATAGCAAGCGAAAAAAGGGGAGAGGCCGCTCATAACGTGGTTATCGAGCCCCAAAGCCTGCTAGCCGAGATTGCCGGAACAGCCAGTTGGCCGGTTAACTCGCGTCACCATCAAGCCGCGGACCGGATCGGGCAGGGACTCTCCGTTGTGGCCCGAGACCCCGAGGATGGCGTGGTCGAAGCGGTAGAGCGAAAGGATAGGCGATTCGTGCTCGCGGTGCAATGGCATCCAGAAGATCAAGTCCACGAATTTCCCGAGCAGCTGGAGCTCTTCCGGAGATTCGCCCAGGCGATTCAAACCTCTCCGTAGTCTTTCAGGTCAGGTTGGCTCGCGTGCAGTTCGAGGACCACAATTTCCGGCGGACAGTTAAATCGCACCGGCAAGGAGGAACAGCCAACGCCGGCGCTGGTGTAACCCTGCATATCCCCGTGCTGCCAGTGCCCGAACGTGTAAGCGCGAGGGCAGGTTGCATTTTGGCGAACCGCTCCGATTCCAGGAATCCGAATCTGCCCGGCATGTGTGTGGCCGGAAAGATAGAGGCTAACGCCTGCTTGGGCAGCCTCACGGTAAATTTCGGGCGCGTGTGCCAGCAGAACTTCAAAACTGCCGGGGGGAATGGAGGCGCGAGCTTTCCCGAGTTCATGGCACTGGTAATCGAAGGGATCATCCACTCCGATCAGCCATAAAGATTGGCCATCCTTTTCGATGACTACGGCCTCATTCACCAGCATGGATAGCCCCATCTGTTCGAGACGTAGCGCGATCTCGGAGGTATCGTGGTTGCCAAGTATCCCGAAAGTTCCGTAGCTGGCGCTGATGCTCGAGAGAATCTCGCGCATGAGAGGATAAAGCGGTTCGCAGGGGCCATGATCTTCAAAGCGATAGTCTCCTGTGAGCACGCAGAGGTCGGCCGTAAGCCCGTTCAGAGTCTGAGCAAGCACATGGGCGAGTCTTGGATTGCGGTCGATGTGGAAATCGGAGAGGTGGAGAATCCGAAACCCCTCGAAGGCGCTCGGCAGGTTTGCAAAATGGAGCTCAATGTTTCTCACGACGGGGGTTAGGGCATTCTCCTGACCGCGAGAATATATCCCCATCGTCTTCAGTCCGAGTTTCAGGAGGGGGCGGGTCACTGCATGTTCGAACTTTCTGTAAAAAGGGCCATGTCGATCCGTATGGCCGAGCTTCGCAAAACGCTTCTCCACTTCGGTTCGGCGCTTGAGCAACTTCGTAAGTGGTTCTCTGTTTGCGCGCGAGGGCGTAGCTGTCAAGTTTTTTTGTTCGGTGCTGTAAATCATCGTTCGGAAATCGTGGCTCCGGTCAATCGACCCAGAAAGATCGTGGCGCAATCTGGGTCGCCTCTCACGTCTTTTGAATTTTTGCTTCCCAAAGTCTTACTCGATAGAAAACTGCCGCTATCCCGAATAGGAGCAGCCAACCGGAAGAGAACATACGCCAAGTAGCGCAGCTACTCACATGATCTGCCGACCAGTAGAGAAACAGATAGAAATGAAAGCCGTAGTAGCACAGCAGAGCGTAAAGTGTGCGCCGCATCCATTGCGGAGAGCGAAGAACCTCAAAACCGGAGTTATGGCGGAACAATTCCACGAGCAACGGAAGCAGCAGGGCAAACAGGATGAGCTGGGAGGTCCAGATATACCGAAAACGGCTGCCCGGGTCTATACCGGCGACGGCCTCGAGATGAGCCCAGAGCGAAACGGCTAACCCTAGCACTGCGACCGCCAGGAGCACACTCAACATTCCTAGAGAAAGACGGCTTGAACGCCTTACTGCTACGTGATTCTGTTTCCTTTTGTCCAACGCTGAAGACTCTTACTGCTTTGTAATCACCCCACAGGCTATGCGCGCACCGGCTTTACCCGCAGGGTCAGTCTTCATATCGTCCGGCAAGGCATGGATCATTAGGGCGGTTCCACCGTTGGTGAAAATAGAATCTTTCCCCTCGGCGTAAGTAAGGTGAGGGGCGTTCACGGTGGTTTTAGCAGTCCCGTCTGACGCTACCGTGAAATCGGGCATGTCTCCGGCATGGGGACCGTCAGGGCTCTCTAAACCATGCTTCTTCATCTCCGGGTTGAGATGGCCGCCGGCGGAGGTAAACTGAGGCCCCTCACATTTCGCGTTTTGATGGACATGAATTGCATGCTCACCTGGGGGAAGGTGGTTGAGATCTAATTGGAGTTTTATACCTCCGGAAGCTGACGGCGAAAGAACTACGGTTCCGACGCTCTCCCCGGTTGCATTCTTCATCGCCACCGTGGTTGTTTGTGCGCTTAGGACGATTCCACCGGTGAGAAGACCGAGAACCAGAAACAATCGATTTCGCATCCGTTGTCCACCCTGTATTACCATCGCACGTTTAGGCGTGGAATGAGAGACTTAGCCGCTCCAAATTGGGGTTTAGGCCAACAACTCTCCGCATATAGTACTCGGTCTAGCCTCTTCAAGACTCTTCTTCTCAACCAAACCGAGGCGCAATACGAGATAGGGAAGTTTCCCCAAGCACAACATAATTGAGCAGGTTTGGGCGAGGGCGGTACGCATAGACGCGGACTCGGAGACAAAGGTGCCCTTCAACCTTCCACATTAGCCAAGATTATACCTGGGCACGTTAGGATAAAGAAAATTGTAAATTTGCCTTGTTTCAGAGAACGAACTGAGCTAAGAATGTAAGAAATACCATATTTCGTTACGCCCAATGTGTTTAGGGTATCCGAAGAATGGACCTTACCGAGTCCCGGGTAGTGGACTGAGGTAACGAGTAGGGATTATCGACCGAATGGGGATAAATGAACGTCAGAGAAGATAAGATCTGCGGATCCGGTGGGTTTCAGTTCAAAATTCTAGCGCCTTCGCGGCGAGAGATTCCGAACACGTTGGAGCAATCGGCGGTCGGCTCAAGGCTCCACTCGGATCTAATGTTCGATTTGCAGTTGCTGCGAGGTGAAGTATATCGTGAGTATGCGGGCATTGCGGCGACTCTACAGCCTGATGGAAGGCACTGGCATCAGTTGGACGATCCGAGCTGGCACGTCATCCTGCAAAACGCCGACGGACGTATCCTGGGCTGCGCCCGCTATAGGCCGAATATCACCAGTTTTGAACAGCTGATTTGCAGCAAGGCGGCTGTGGCGGTTTCTCCCACGACAGGTCCGGTCTTCAGAGCAACGTTCGCGCAAGAGCAGGCCAAAGCTCGCGCACGCGGTCTTCACTACGGCGAGGCAAGTGCTTGGGCAATGAGCGCGGATAGCCGCTGCTCCACTGCAGCCGTCAACATTGCGCTTATGGGCTTTGCCCTAGGGGAGATGCTCGGTGGCGGCCTCGGGCTCACTACGGCCAGTACGCGCCATCAGGCTTCATCAATACTGCGCCGGTTAGGGGGAGTCCCTTTTGCAGATTTCGAGCCTTACTACGAACCCATGTTCGACTGTTCGATTGAGTTGCTTCAGTTCGACATAAGTTTATTCAAGGATCGATACAAAGCAAAATTGGAGCAAATGAAGGCAGAGCTTAGGAGGACACCGGTGATTTGCCCGGTAACGGAAGCAGAGACTTTGGAGTACTTGACGCCGCTTGCTATGCCAAGCTACTTGTCTGGTCTGGCGCAGTTCCAAGCGTCGGGCCGCTCGGCTCATCTGCAATACTAAGGGACATCCGGAAATACAAAACGGGCGTGAGAGCTTCAACTCTCACGCCCGTTTGCTTGTCTAACTTAATTTACTTAGCCAGCTTCTTCTTGCCGAGCACACCGAGGCCGAGAAGTCCCGCTCCGAGAAGAGCCATTGATGCAGGCTCAGGAACAGGGCTGGTGGAGGTAGTCGCAAAGTTCGCCTGAAAACCGGTTTCGACGTGACCATTGCTATAAAAATCGGCCAGTAGACCAGAGATGGTCGCATCTGCGCCCTGAGCGAAACTCGCCGAGAACTTGCCTGTGAGCGGACTGTAGGTCGTTGAGCCAGCGTAGTAGGCGCGTCCCATCAAGTTCATGATAGCTGTTACACCTGTCACGCCTTGCTGAAGAACCACGGGAGAAGTAGCCTGGACCCTGCAGGTGAAGCCAGGAGTGTTATCACTGCTACTTCCACTGCAGACGGGCACACCAGTGTTGATCGGCAGCCCGGTCAGGTCAACGTCGATTCCGTCGGGCAAGGTTAAGAAGGCAGGAAGAACAAAGGACGACCCCGGAACGACCGGGCCAGGCCCAAAAGTCCCACCGTTGCCCGGCGTAAGCAGATTCTTCATTCCGGCAATATCGCCCGCTGCCAAATCGGAAAATGGACCCGAGGTGGGCAGTAAAACGGCTGCCGATTGATCGGCACTCGTTGCTGTAGGCGCAGTGAAGTACCCAAAGAGAAATGCAGTTTGAGCAACATACACCGTACCCGAAAGGTTGAACTGTCCGGGCCCAACCACCGACGCAGCAGAAGCAGCGCCACTAAAACCGACAAATGCGGCCAGCATTCCAAATACTAAGCTGGCTTTTTTAAAGCTCATAAATATCCTCCAACACTAATCGCGCAATTCTAGACACCATTGCGTCTTTGAGAATCATACCGGGAAACACTGAGAAAGGTATATCAGTATTTGTACTGGTACTACATGCAAAAGTCTAAGAATCTAGTACTTAAAGCGACTCTTCTCGCATGACAGGGCCACCTTGGCTCATCACTCTCCTAAGCCTATGGGAGCAAGCGGGCGAATAAGGCGAAGTGCCGGACGGGTCAAATACTCTTTGATGTAACGCCGGTGTTCCTCATCCTGAGGAAAATGCTCTGCGTTTGTATATGGATACGCGCTCATCGCGTGAAACGGAAGAGGGTCCACATTTTCGCTGAAGGCAGTATTTGCGTCGGAGTCCTTCGCCCAACCGTCGACGAGTAAAAGGTAGTCTCGCGACCACCCGGCCGGCAGGAAAGGGAGATTCGCGGCCGGGAACTCAAGTTTGAGCTCATCGCCGGAACCCATTATCACCAGGCGGTCATCGATCTTGTTGATAAGCGAGCTTACATCGCCATAACGGGTGTAGTTGCCCGAGGTGGGATTCCAGTTCGACACAGGACGAACCTGATCATAGAGAAAGAGTTCGGGTTGGCGGCGCAGAGGATCGATCACGGGCCTTGAGAAACCGCGGAAACTCAGATTGCCGGCCACTGCATCTAGTTCAGTCAGCTTAGCCGCCGGTGGGCCAGAGTTCTCGATCAAAAAGATTTCGTCCCAGTAAACGCACAGATTAGTCACGATCCGGACCTGGCGCGAGCCGGAAAGGAATTTCCCCGTTAGATCGACCGTAATCGTTTTGGGTTTGCCGGATGGGATGCCCATATCCTCGACGACGGTCTTCCAAGCTCCGGACTTATCTTTGACCTGAAGATAAGGAAAGATCAGCCCCGTGCCGTTTTGGGAAGCACCAAGGAAGGTACTGCCATCGGCCCAATCGACCCAGCCATTGAGGACGAGCGCAGCGCGGTTGTCTTTAGCGGCGTTGCCAAAATCCATATCAAGGGTATGGAGCTCAGCAACTCCGGCACTGTTGTGGCTGAACGCATCAGGATAGGTCTGGTCCTGGCTCGCGAGTCGGTCGGTCGCATCTACCGAGTGGGCGTCGACGGCGCGAAGGGGATGAATTCTCTTCTCGGAGCCGAAAAGACGGAACTCCGGATACGGCGGCGATTTGAACTTGTCGTTCGTGTAGATGTCCAAACCCGCCGGGTGGTCCACGGCTATCAAGCGGACCTGGTCAAGATACGAGACCTCGTGCAGTTCCTCCGTAATATGAACTTCGAACTTTCCGCCTTTTGGCTTGAGAGCTGAACCTGGAATCTGAACATACTCGTCGTGATCGACCGGGAAGTAGCGGCCGTCACCTGAACTCGCCCCGAGCGGAGCAACACCGAGGACGTCGGTAACGAATTGGAACCTCTCGCCATTCCAGGTGAAGATCATCGGGCAGGAGCCCGAGAGCCGCTGGGCTTCCGGGATCTTGAGCAGTTCCCCGCCTTTCTGATGCGGTTCATTCTGAATGAGGCCATTGGGCCATGTGATCCGGATGGTGTCCACGTCGGCTCGTCCGTCTATAGCAAAGGCCAGTGGCACGCCCTGCGCAACGCGCTTGTCGTAATAGGCGCCCGATTTCATCTCAACAGTAGCTCCGGACGCAAGCTTGCTGTTTTTCACTCCGCTGATCTGAACAGAGATCCAACGTTCGCCGGGGGAAGCATTTGTATATACGTGAAGCGAGCCGTCGGGGAGAATTCGGGCATAATCTTCGCGGTTATCGCCGTTGAAGTCTGCGCGGATCACCGATGGAGCGGTTTGAACTTTCTCTGCGGGTTTGAAAGTTCCAGGCGCGTTTACGTCGTGCGCGGAGTTGATCAGCACACGCGGCGACGGTGCGTAGCTCACCAGATCGAACAAACCATCGTGATTCACATCTTGTGCGTCGAGGAGGGTCGAGCCGGCGGGAAGTTCCGCTAAGTCTCGCGCTTCGAAGATCCCATTCAGTTTGTCCTGGTAAAGGACACCGCCGCGATCGGCGTAGGACACAACCAAGTCGCGAGCCGCAGTATCTCCTCGTACAGCGATCATTGCAGCATCGAGAGCGCGGCCCTTAGCAAACGGAAAGGATGCCGTCTTCTCTTCGAACTTACCGTTGCCGTCGTTTCGCATTAGCAAGGGCTTTGGCCCAAAAAGCAGGAGATCCGGGTCGTTATCGTGATCGTAGTCGATCCAGACAGCCAGGGTTGCGCCAGCCGCCGCATCCAGATCGAGATGTTTGCTGAATTTCCCGTGATTGTTGCGCAGTATTGTTGCCCCGGAGGTTGTTACTACGCAAAGGTCTGGCAATCCATCGTTGTCAAAATCGCCGGCCGCGACGTTTACGACATCTTTGAAGGATTCGAGACCGGTCGACACCGCTGGGTCAGTGCCGTGCTTGTAAAGTGCGATTCGGCTCCGGGACCATACCAGTAAATCGGCACGGCCGGCGCCTTCCGAATCCAATAACAACATGCCGGAATTCTGAGGATCCCAGCCTTGACTGATTGGGTGGTCATCGTAGCGCGTCTGCTGGGAAACTAAGGGTCGTTGCTCAGGAGGATCGTACAACTCGGCGTAGAAACACCACTCCATGTCTTCCGGCACAGCAGAGCCCTCGTCTCGCCTCTTCGCTTCTTCGAAAAGCTTGCGTTCACGAGCAGCAGATTCTTTATCGCCCATCCGCTGGTAGAGACTGAACAGCTGGAAGTGGGGTCCGGCAAGACTTGGGTTCAGTTTTGAGGCTTCGAGGAATTCAGGCAAGGCATCCTTTGTATCGCCCTCTGAGCGTAGGACCGCTGCCAAATTGTAGTGAGCCGCAGGTTCGTTCGGCACTAGGTCGATCATGCCTCGAAACTGCTCGATGGCTTTGGCGTAGTCGCCCGCGCGCTTGTAAGCGATGCCCAGATTGAACCAAGTATGCGGGAGCGCAGGATCCTGTTTTTGCACTTTGAGCAGTTCTGCCATCCCAGTCTCGGTCTGGCCTCCACGAAGCAACGCCAAGCCGTAGTTGGTACGCTCGCGAACAGAATCCGGCTTCAGATCGAGAGCTTTCTTGAGTTCCTCCACAGCTTGGGTGTGCGTGTCGGGATTTTCGTAGAAAGCCTTGCCAAGGTTTCGGTATTCCCAAAGCCGGTCTTCCGCCTGAGGGACATCGGCCGCAATCAGGAACAGAGAACACAAGACGGCAACAAGGCCGGTAAGCCTAATGGGGTTCATTGTTGGGGAAGCGCGAGCTCAGCCTAACGGTATCACTGGGAAATCGAGGGTTCCGGCCGCTCAAGTAAGGCAAGCCGTGTCGCTAATTGAGAGAGTTTCAGAGTTGGGGTCGAGAGTTCGACTCCGTCGCTCCCGGCTCTCCGATACTCAATTTCGGGTTTTCCAGCAGCAAATCATAGCCGCACTCCGCATATCTTGCCTTACTTAATCCCTTGGATGTGAAGAGCGATGACTTGATCGAGAGTTAAATCGTGGACGCCGTGCGCTCGCAGGTCCTCGATATAGCCGGTCGTCACACCGTGAACGCGCAAAGCGATCAGTTTGTCCGGGTCGGGATGCGCAAACCCAAGTTTTTCGATTCTCCTCACGTAGTCGGGGGAAACGTTGAAGATTCGGAAGGCTACTAGCTTCTCTTCGTCCGTTACGTTCACGCCTGCCGCTCGCATGTTGCCTACAAACTCTGGCGTAACATCGTGAATTCGAAATGCAATCAGTCTGTCTGACAGATTAGCGGCGAGACCTGCTGCTCGCAGATTTCGAACATATTCAGGCGAGACGTTGAATATGCGAAATGCAATCAGCTTATCGGCGTCCAAACCGTTGATACCAAGGCCCTTCATCTCTTTGGCGAATCCGAAAGTAATGTTGTAGAGCGCAGCGGCAAATAATTTGTCGTCTGAGAAGCCGTTAAACCCTAAACTCGCCATCTCGCGGCTGTATTGCGCATTGGAAGCGAAGTCGAACAGACCAGCGCCCTCGTCTCCCTTTAAAAAGCCCTCGAACCGGATGGTTCCAGCTTCTCGATCAAGCTTGAATTGAATATCCCGCTTATTTTCGTTTGTAAAATCTACCCCGGCAAACTCACTTTTCAGCCAATCCGAACTGTGACTCGAATGGTCGCTTCTCCCGCTTGAATAACTAACGCTAAAAACGACTTTATCTGGGGTCCCCGAATGACCCATGGTCCACTCGCCATGCTGGGTTGCACCGGCGACGAACATCGGCAAAGCTACAAACAAACCTATCGCGCTGACTTGCATCCGCTTGATCTCCTCGCCTCGAATTTCGTTAAAAAACGCCTGTGACTTTGAGTCTGATCAGCTGATCGACTGTCAAGTTGTTGAAGCCGTGATCATGCACCTTGCGCACGAATTCGGGACCTATACCCTGAACCTTGGCCGCGATGATCTGGCCGGGAGATAGGTTCTTTAATCCCTCAGCTTGCAAACTGCGGACATACTCGGGTGTAATCCCCTGCACCTTGAACGCGACGATCTGACCGATCGACAGATTGTCACTCAAACCTAATTCCCTTTTGAACTCACCGGCCTGGGCCGGATCGATTCCCTGTACCTTCAACGCGATAACGTTTCCCGCGTTCAGATCTTTAAGGCCCGCAGTTCGCAATCTGTTGACATAGTCCGCCGAGATTCCTTGTACCTTCATCGCAATCAAGTCCCCCACGGAGGCATCGAAGCCAGCTGCGCGCATGTCCCGCACATACTGAGGATTCACACCTTGCACCTTCAGCGCGATTAGATCGCCGACGCTTAAATTCTTAAGGCCAGCCGAGCGCAGGTCTTCGATGTAAGATCCTTTCTCATGATCTTGCGGCTCCATGGCTTCCTCAGGGGCAGAAGGGGGAACCGGCGGCAGGGGCGCAGCAAGTGCCAGGTCAACACTCACCTTTGCCGGGGCGGTAGGCTTCACGGGCGGCTTTAGGTCGACCTGCACTTCTGGTCTCACTGGTATATGGAGGTTGTTCTTGGGAGCAGGAGGAATCGCATCTGTTTGGGGCAGATATGGAACCAACGGCACCGCAGGCGCAAGTTCCGGTTTCTGCTGTTGTTCCATAGCCGGCGGGGCCGGATCGTCCTGCGGAGACACAAAGACTTTTCCAAACGCGACGGCGCTGAGGGTGACTCCTACAACAAAAAGGCATCCTACAATCGCCAACCCCGCTTGGGGCACGCTACGCGTCATAACGTCCAGCCCGAGTATCCGGGTGACCCGATGTTTTAGGGACCCGCTGTTCGCGGCAAGCGCTATTTGAGGCATATGCCGCCAGTTTTCCATCAGAGCGAGCGCCCGGGCGTAGGTCAGTGAATCTCCAGAGGCCAAAACCGCCACGTCGTCACAACAGTTCTCCCGCTCGATCCGGATCTGATGGTTCACCCACCAAACAGCCGGATGGTAGAACAAGATCGTTTCAATCGCTATTTGAAACAGGTTAACGAAGCAGTCAAGGCGTCGGATGTGCGCCAGTTCGTGCGCGATTACCGCCTCTAGTTGCGAGGGTGACAACCCCGCGAGCGCCGAAAAAGGAATTAAAACAATCGGGCGAAACCAACCGACGACCGCAGGAGCCTGCACGAGGTGCGAATGAACATATCGGATTGCCCTATTAACGCCCAATCTCTCCTGTAAGCGAGCGCAAAGCTCAAGCAAGCCGGGCGTGAGTGGTTCACATCTCTCGCGCACCAATCGATGCAAAACAAGGTATCCGCCAAGCGCGCGGAGAGCAAACACGGTTACTCCGACGAGCCATGCAACTACGCAACAGGCGAGCCAATCCGTCGAGAAAAGTGACTGCGCGGCGACGGGAACTCCCGCTGCCGCACTCGCTACCGTTTTCAAACTGCTAACTACCACTTGCAGTTGGGACGGAGTTGGATTGGATTGTTCCCGCAATAAAAGCGCAAGAAAGGTTATGACCGGACTTGCCGCCATCAGGGCAATGGTGACGACACCGGCACCGTAACGCGCGCGCGAGTCGCGCGTGAAACCTACGAATAGATACAGGAAGAGAGCCAGAACAGAGCCTTCCCAAAGAAAGTGGACCAACGTCCAGCCGAGTGTATCCGTAAACGCCGGATCGAAAAAAGCATTGTTCATTTTGCTTCTCCCTGATCTCCCTCATGCTGGTATTGGTCGAGCAGACGCCTGATCTCCGCGATCTCTTCTTGCGACGCTTTCTTTCCCGCTAGAGCATGCATCATCAGTTGGCTCGCAGATCCGGAAAAAGCGCGTTGCAGAAGATCACCCACCAACTGCCGCTTCGTATTCTCTGCAGGCTGCCGCGCTTCATAGATATGGGCGCGTGCAGCTTCATTCCGGCTAACGGACCCCTTCACCGCCATGATCTGAAGCAACTTGAGCACCGTGGTGTATCCCGTCGGCCGCGTTCGTGCAAGAACTTCATGGACCTCACGCACCGTTGACGGGCCCCGCTCCCACAACACACGCAAAATCTCCAACTCGGTGGAAGTTGGCCGTGGAGTGTGTTCGTTCGTCATATCTAGACAGTAATACGAAGGTATTCGTAGTGTCAACGAAAATCTTCGTAGATTCTTAGCAACGCAGTTCGATTCTCGGATTTCCTTCTTGTGGTTCGGGTATTAGCGGATGGAGCACTCACTCCAGAAGCGGGCGGTGTTATGCTCACGGGCGAGAGGCTAGTGGTTGAGACGCGCGAAGTTCTTGCGGCGATTCGGTTGCGGGCTGATCGTCTTTACAGCCCTTTACGCCGCCGAGCGAAATCTCCCGAAACCCTTTCGCGAATATCCGGGTGACGAATATCACTCCGGCCAAATCGCCCTGCCGCTCGATTTCGACGAACGAACCGAAATGATCTTCGCCCGGCTGATGTATCCCTCCATTCCTGACGCCCGTTTCCGCCATGCGGGTTGGGATTGGACGAAGGGACACGCGAGCTGGACCAATGACTACCCACGGGCAGACCGGCACTTCCTCGAAGCCGTTCGCCGGCTAACTCGCCTGCAAGTTCGTTCCGTAGAGCAGCCTGTCAATCTCGATGACGAGAACGATCTTTATAACTATCCGTGGCTGTACGCCGTGTTTGTAGGCGAGTGGAGCCTGACGGACGCTCAGGCAGAAACGTTGCACCAATATCTGTTGCGCGGCGGCTTTCTTATGTGCGACGATTTCTGGGGCAGTCGCGACTGGGCTGTTTTTGTGCGGAGCATGGACAAAATCCTTCCCGGACATCCGATCGTGGAGGTCCCGAATAGCGATCCCATATTCCACACTGTCTACGATCTTGACGGACGCTATCAGGTCCCTGGCGAGTGGGGCGTTCGAATGGGCGTTCCCTTTCGCAACGACGGCTATGTGGCGCGCTGGCGCGGAATATACGACGAGAAAGGGCGTCTCATGGTCGCCATCAGTTTCAACTCGGATCTTGGCGACTCTTGGGAGTGGGCCGACGATCCTGAGTACCCGGAGGAATACTCCGCGCTTGGCATCCGGGTCGGCGTCAATTATATGATCTACTCGATGACACACTGAGGAGGTGCATGGCTTGCTTCGCATAGTCCGGATTTTCGTTGTTCTTGGGGCGTGCTATCTGGGCGTCGCGGCGGCCGACGATCTCAGCCCCGACCAGATTGCGCTACTTCAGGATTCCGGCGGGTGGGAGTACCTCACCATGAACGATAGCCAGAATGGCTTCCCAACTCAGCACCCGTGTTTCGATGGCAAGCCGCATCCGGAAACCTGTAGCGGGACCCTGATGCTCACCACGGATAAGAAGTTCGTCCAACAAGTCTCCATTCACCACCAGACTGTGACCCGGCATGGAACGTATGAATTGAACGGCAATCAACTCGCTTTCGCCGATGAGTTCGGAACCCGTGATGGTCCTTATTCGATCAGCATCGACACGCCGAACAAGACGATGACCATGAACATGCCCCAGGTAGACGTAAAACTGGAACTTCACTCGGAGTACCAGAAAAAGTTGAATGCTAAGTCGAAGAATAAGAAGTAAGCTGGCTGAATGCCGAGAACATTTATTCCCTGTATCTTCATCCTAGGAATTGTTTCCTTAATCAGCATGTCTCCTCAAAACACCTATGCGGCTACGGCCAACGACAATCAGGATCGATACTTCGTTTACGTCGGAACCTACGGCAAAGGCGTTGAGGGTTTCCGCTTCGACGCAAGCACTGGAGCGATCGAGCCTCTCGGAATGGTAGGAGAGGTCGTCAATCCATCGTGGATCACAACCGACCGTGACCTCAAGCATCTCTACGCTGTCAGCGAACTTGACGGGAAAGTGAACGGGGGCGTCGCCAGTTTCGAGATCGACCGCAAAACCGGTAAACTGCGAGCTCTCAACAGTGTGGGTTCGGGCGGCGAGGCGCCTTGCTTCGCGTCTGTCGACCATACGGACAAGACTCTGGTCGTAGCGAATTATGTGACCGGCGAGGTATCGGCTTTCCCCATCAAACACGATGGCAGCCTGGGTGACATGTCATCGCTCATGACGGCTCATGGTTCAAGCGTCAATAAACAGCGGCAGGAAGGCCCTCATGCGCACGAAGCGGTCATTTCGCACAATAATAGCCGGGTTTATGTCCCGGACCTCGGACTGGATCAGATCCGGATCTATCGGCTGGATGCGGCCACCAGTAAGCTCGTCCCGAACGATCCGCCTGTTGTGAAAAGCGAACCGGGTCTTGGTCCGCGCCATATCGTCTTCGACAACAAAGGACGTTTCGCATACCTCATCAATGAGCTCAAGCCGCAAATTTCCGTCTATCGCCATAACGAGGGAAACGGCGCTCTCGAGTTCGTAGAAGGCGTACCGACAATCCCCGCTGACTTCACAAAGGAAAATACCGGCGCCGAGGTCCGGCTCGACCGGTCCGGTAAATTTCTCTACGCATCCAATCGCGGCCACGACAGCATTCAGGTGTTCGCGGTCAATCCTGACAACGGGACCTTACGCCCGGTTCAGACAATCTCGACACAAGGAAAAGAGCCGCGCGGATTTGCTCTCGATCCGACTGGCCGCTTCCTGTTCGTGGGCAATCAGCAATCGAACAACCTTATCGTTTTTGCCGTCGACGGCAAGACCGGCGAGCTCACTGATACAGGAAAACATCTGGAGATCGGATCGCCAGTCGACGTTCTGTTTGTCCCGGCAACCTGATCAGGCTAATTCGTCCAGGGATTCAGGACGGATTGGTTAAGGATCGGAAAATCAGGGACGTTCCGGGTCACTAAGGTCAGGCCGTGTACTTCTGCTGTTGCGGCTAGAAAACCATCCATGATGCTTATGGCTCGGCCGCCGGAACGGCTACGCGCCGATATTTGCCCCCATACATCGGCAATGGCGGCATCGAGAGTTAGAATACGGCTCTCAAAACGAAGCACTACCTCTTGCCGAAGCCACTGGTCCAATCGATTCCGTCTCGCCCCTTCCGGCATCCGTTCAACACCATAACGCAGCTCAGCTAAGGTCACCACGCTCAAGAACACCCGGTCTTCGTCGACCTCTGCCAACCAGGTAATGACCCCTGGATCAGGATGAGGTTTGATCCATTCGGACACGACATTGGTGTCTAAAAGAAAACTCACTTACACCTTGATCTCGCGTGGCTTCTCTGATGAGCGTTCGATCACAAGCTCTGATCCACACAAGGGAGATGCAGCGAAAAAGTCGGCCAGATTGCCCTTGCGCTTAGTCTTGCGTTCCCACTCATCAAACGATACAACCACCACGGCTGTTTGTCCGCGACGTGTAATGGTCTGCGGCCCTTCGGATTGAGCTAACGCAACAACTTCGCTCAGCTTGGCTTTAGCTTCGGCTACAGTCCAAAGTGCTTTACTCACGATCGCCTCCTTGTTTATGACTATTATGACTACTGTGGTCACCTGAGTCAAGAACGTTTCCATCCGCCGAATCTTTCCTCGATGGCCCGGCATACCGCAAGTGCTGTAAGGTCGCGCCATGGCGCAGCTACCACCTGCACATTGATGGGTAATCCCGCAGTTTCAGCACAGCGCACCGTCGCAGCGGGCGCACCGGCGACATTCCAGGCCATCGTGTAACTGAATCCTTGGAAGTTGCTTTCCAGTAACGACCCGCCGTGCTCGAGCGCAGGGTGCGTATACACCGGGCAGAGAATCACATCGTAGTGCGTGAAGAACTCCCGAATGCCCGCCCGATACGCGTCCCAATGCGCAAATCGCCTCGCCAATCCAGCGCCGCTAGTTTGATACGGCCTCATGTGATCGACAAAAGCCGTCAGAAACGGATGCACTTTGCTGCTGCCAACATCATGCAAGTAAGCGTCGATCCCTTGAGCGCCGTCTGCGCCGAGCAGCGCCAGTTCGAGTTCGTAAACGTCCTCCACGCCCGGCACGCGCTTTTCCTCAACCACGGCAGCTGCCTCATCCAGAAATTGAGCGCACTCAACAACCGCGTCTTTTACCGCCCTGGTGCAGGGAGCAAAGCCGTTATCGAGAAAGAAGGCAATTCGAAGATCCTTCAAATCACCCGCCTCGATCAGCGGGACGGGTGGCGACGTGAAGTCCTTTCCATCCGGGTAGGCCAGCAGTTTCATCGCAAGCTGAAGGTCCTCGACCCAGCGCGCCATCGGTCCAATCTGCCATAAAGCCTCTACCCACCCGCCTGGCGGGGGCACGTGTCCGGTGCGCGGCAAACGTCCGCTCGTCGGTTTGATGCTCGTAATCCCACAAAATGCGGCAGGTACACGGACGCTGCCCAACGCATCGCTGCCGAGTCCTAAGGGCGATCCGCACGCCGCCAGCAAGGCTGCTTCTCCGCCGCTGCTTCCGCCTGGAGTTCGAGTTAGATCGTAGGGGTTATTCGTCCTGCCGTAGATCAGGTTGTCCGTTTCAAAAGAGAAGAGTAAATCAGGAAGGTTTGTTTTTGCGATCGGAATTGCGCCAGCTTGGCGGAGCCTTTTAACCAGCGTTGCGTCCTGATCGGCGAGCGCGGCATCTTTTCTCCCCCAAGTTCCGGCGGTGCATTTCCTGCCGGCAACATCGATGGAGTCTTTGACTGAAAACGGCACGCCGTGAAGGGGACCAAGAACCTCACCACGGGCCAGCATCGAATCTGCTTTTCCGGCATCTTCAAGCGCTGGCTCATCCAGAAGATCTACGGCAGCATTGATGCTTGAATTAACACGCTCGATTTGGTCCAGATGCAGCTTTACTAGCTCGACCGAAGATATGCGGCCGGTTCGAATCGCGGCCGCCATTTTCAGCGCACTCAGTTGAAGCAAGCTCTCAATGTAACAGTCGATCCGGCTCACGCCTCGAACTACGGGGAACGGGCCTAGGCGATTGCCGGCGCTTCTTTTGGATCCTCCGCGGGCTTTGTCTCGGGCATTTTAAACGTATAGAGCGCGCCGCCCACAACCGCGACCCCCGCGAGCCCGAGGAAGCTCGCGTTGAAACCCATGGCTTTCGCAACCCATCCGAAGACGATGTTGCTGAGGAAACCGCCAAGACCCATCGAAGATTGCACTGCGCCCTGCAGGAAATTGAACCGGCCGGTTCCCTTGGCGAGATCGGCTGTAACCAGCGTCAGAAGCACGCCATAAAGGCCCATAGCAATGCCGTCTAGAGTTTGAAGCGATATGAGATAGAACTCGTTATGGCTAAGGACTGTGAGAGCGTTGCGAATGGCCAGAATGGCGAAACCAGCGAGGAAGAGCGGCTTTCTTCCCCAACTATCGGCCAGTTTGCCGGCCACAATTGCAACCCCGATCATCACAACTTCGGCGACAACGACAGCGGCGGCGACTTGCCATGCCGACTGGCCTTTCTTGCCCTGCGTGAGGATTTCGCCGACGATGGGCAGCGTAGCTGCATTTGCGAGATAAAAGAGAACGACCGCGATCGTGAACACAGGTATGCGTTTATCTTTAATCAAGTCACGAAAGCCGCGCCGCTGAGTCTCTCCCTCGCCCTTAGGCCCAGAGCCGCCGCGCGCTGCCTCATAGCTCACCTGACTGCTCTCGATCAGCAAGGCAGAAGGCGCCATGCCAGCCGCGAAGACTGCGGCAGCATAGAAAATTCCTTTCAACGTGAGCCAAGTCCCCACCAGGGCTGCTATAACAGCAAAGACGACATTGCCGGTGTGGGTAAAGCCTTCATTGCGCGCTACTCGAGCCGGGAGTTTATCTTGCTCCACCATTCCTAGCGCGAACGCTGAAGTTGCCGCCGGGAAAACTGTAATAGCCAGTCCGATAGTGAGCTGCACCGCGACTTGCAGGCTGAAGCTCGGCAGCACAGCTATTCCGACCGCGCTAACCGCTACAACGGTACCGGCTATTGCGGTGAGCAAACGCTTATGGTGGGACTCGTCGATCCAGTGCCCGACGAAGGTCTGCACGGCAATTCCCGAAAGAGACTGGCACGCAAGCAGAGTGCCGATTTGGCCGGGATTCCAATGTCGTACGGCAGTGTAAAAGATCGAAATGAATGGGCCAAGTCCAGTTTGAATACCTGCGTTGCAGAAATTGAGAGCGTCGAGCGCTCGTAGGCTGCGCGCTTTTGGTTCGAGCAAATGATGAGCCTTAATTTATTGGCTTTTATCTCGGGAATTCGACTACAGGTCCTGACAGGAAAGCGGCTGCGCGACGTCTTCGAGAGACTTGCCTTCGGCGTTCACGCCTAAAGCAACTTCGAAGAGTCCGCCGACAATCATAATGACAGCGCCCGCGATGTAGCCCCAGAAGAGCAAGGATCTGGAACCGGTACCAACGATGTAGCCGTAAATAGCGGGCCCGGCAACACCGCCCGCCAAGGTTCCGAAAGCGTAAAAGATCGAGATCGCAACGGCCCGAATTTCGAGAGGGAAGACCTCGCTCACGGTCAAGTAAGCAGCGCTTGCGGCGGACGAAGCTACAAAGAAAATAACGCTCCAGCAAATGGCTTGCGTGGTCGATGTCAGAACGCCCATCTTGAAAAGCCAAGCCGTGATGGCGAGCAGAACGCCGGAGCTGATGTACGTAAGAGAAATCATCTTCTTGCGCCCTACCGTGTCGAAGAGGCGGCCTATCGTCAGGGGACCGATAAAGTTGCCCAGGGCGAGTGGAACAAGATACAGCCCAAGCTTCTCTGCAGCCACTCCGTAATAACGAAGCAGCACCAAACCATACGTAAAGAGCACAGCATTGTAAAAGAAAGCTTGCGATACCATCAGCGCGAAGCTCAGGACAGACCGCTTGGGATGGCGGTGAATCATAGCCTCCCAAATCTCCGAAAGCGGAGTGGTTTCCCGAGCCACGATCTTGATTCTGCGATCGTCACGGGGCAGGTTTTCGGGATGGCCGTTCGTTACCTTTTCCTCGATATTGCCGACGACTTCATCGGCCTCTTCTGTTCTGCCCTTGATCATCAGCCAGCGAGGGCTCTCCGGCACGAATTGCCGCATGACGAGAACAATGATCCCGAGCGCGGCGCCGATGCCAAAAGCAAGACGCCAGCCATAGGTGGGAGGAAAGAGACCCGTATTCAGCAGCAGCAGCGATGCTCCGGACCCGACAGCAGATCCGATCCAGAAAGTGGAATTGATCACGAGATCCACGTGCCCGCGTACACGCGCCGGAATGAGTTCGTCGACGGCCGAGTTGACCGCAGCGTACTCCCCGCCGATCCCCGCGCCGGTTAAGGCACGAAACAGAGTGAAGCTGAAGAAGTTCCAGGAAAACGCGGTCGCGAGCGTTGCGCTCAGATAAAGCAGGAGAGTGATACTGAATAGCTTTTTACGTCCGAGGCGATCGGTAAGGTATCCAAACACGAGCGCGCCACAGACAGAACCGACTAAATAAAAGGTCGAGCTGAGGCCGAGCTTCGCATCGGTGAAGCCGAGCGTATCGGGTCGTTTCAAGATGCCGGCCAGCGATCCCGCGAGATTGTTTTCCAGGCCGTCCAGCAACCAGGTGATTCCGAGCGCAATGACAACCAGAAGATGCCAGCGGCTCCAGGGCAGACGGTCCATTCGCGCAGGAATGTTTGTTTCAACGCATTCAGTGACAGTCATATCGAGCGCCAGATAGCTTAGGAGACCGTCTAAGCATAGGACTCGTTACACTCCAGGCCCGCCAGAAAAATAACTCTGTTGTTTCTACGAAGTGGCCGTGGCGGCCAAGCGGTTATTCCAACCGATAGTTCGGCGCTTCTTTGGTAATGATTACGTCGTGCACGTGGCTCTCACGCAAGCCGGCGACAGTAACTCTAAGAAAGCGCGCCCGTTCCTGCAGTTCCGAAATAGTCCGGCACCCGCAATAACCCATCCCGGCTCGCAGGCCACCCACCAACTGGTAACTCAGTTCCGCGAGCGGTCCTTTGTAAGGCACGCGTCCCTCGATACCCTCGGGAACCAATTTGCCGTTTGCAATTTGAGAGTAGCGGTCGGGATTGCCCGGCATCGCGCCCATGGAGCCCATGCCGCGATAACTCTTAAAGGTTCGGCCCTGATACAGAATCGTCTCGCCCGGACTCTCGTCCGTTCCAGCAAGCAGACTGCCGATCATCACCGAATCGGCGCCGGCTGCAATCGCTTTTGTTATATCGCCCGAATACTTTACACCGCCATCGGAGATAAGCGGCACGCCGGCCTCACGAGTTGCTTTAGCGCACTGTGAGATCGCCGTAATCTGAGGTACGCCTGCGCCGCTGACCACACGCGTGGTGCAAATAGAGCCGGGCCCGATACCAACCTTGATACCATCTGCGCCCAGCCTGATCAGATCACGCGCACCTTCCTCGGACGCTACGTTCCCGGCCAGCAGTTGCACTTCAGGCATGGCGTGTTTAACCGCCTTGATCGCATCCATCACTCGTTGGCTGTGGCCGTGTGCCGAATCGATCGCGATCACATCGACCTTTTTCTTCACGAGTTCCTGAGCGCGCTCCAGAAAATCGCCGGTAGATCCAATCGCAGCCGCCACGCGCAGTCTTCCCTGCCCATCCTTGGCTGCATTTGGATATTTCAGTTTCTTCTGAATATCTTTGACCGTGATCAAACCTTTGAGCGCGAACTCCTCATCGACTACCAACAGCTTTTCAACCCGGTGCCGATGAAGAATCTTGCCGGCCTCTTCAAGAGTTGTTCCCACGGGAACCGTAATCAGGTTCTCCTTGGTCATGACCTCCTCAATGGGAAGGTCGTAACGCGATTCGAATCGCAGATCGCGGTTGGTCAAGATGCCGACGAGTTTGCCGTTTTTCGTAACGGGAACGCCCGAAATACGATAGTGACTCATCAACTCGAGCGCCTCTGATATTTTTCGCTCAGGCTCTATCGTGACCGGATCGACGATCATGCCGCTCTCGCTCCGTTTGACGCGGTCGACTTCTTCCGCCTGCCTGTCGATCGACATATTGCGATGAATGATGCCGATTCCCCCTTGTTGGGCAAGCGCGATCGCCATATGGGACTCCGTAACGGTATCCATAGCTGCGCTGATGATCGGGATCTTAAGCTCTATTTTCGATGTCAGGCGAGTTGTGGTATCCGCCTCCGCGGGAGTGAGTTCACTGTGAGCAGGCTGGAGAAGGACGTCGTCAAATGTCAGCCCTTCTTCGATCACCTCTGGAATCATCTGGGTAGGTACCATCGTAACAAGCACGTCGGCGGGTGCCCGTTAATCCCGTCATTTCCATAACTTACGCGCGCTTCTGCCGAGGCTATACTGAAGGCCGTGAGGCTCATCGGCCGCTACGAGATTACCGGCGACCTCGAGAGCGGCGGCACAACTCTAAAGGCGTTCGATCCGGCTATGGCCCGCGCGGTCGAAATTCGGACCGTCGAACTTGGGCAGCTTCGCAGCATTCATGGGGAGCATGCGCCGGAACAACTGATCGAAGGGTTGCGCCTGGCAAGCACTCTCTCGCATCCGAATATAGCCGCAATCTACGACGTACTGAAGCAGGATGACTCCATCCATATCGTGTCCGAGTTTGTCTCTGGACAGCCGCTGGAAGAAATGCTTGTCCATGGGAACGTCACGGCAGCTACTGGCGTTGTTCTCGAACTGCGTCAGATCGCGCAGGCTCTCGATTATGCGCATCGCAAAGGAGCCATTCACGGGGCGCTCACGGCGAAGCGCATCATAGTCTCGCAAACGGTTTCCGGCCAAGAGCGCTCGATGAAAATAACGGGCTTCGGCTTCGGCGCGCTTCTCAAGCAAGAGGACCCACCCGCCTCCGTCTCCGGAACAACTGAACGGAGCCAATCCAGACGCCCGGTCCGATCAATATGCGCTCGCCGCGATTGTCTACCAGTTGTTGTGCGGCCAAAAGCCGTCTGCCGAAAATCCCAAGCCGGTTGATGAAGTGGATCCAGCATTAACCGAATCGTCAGCCAAGGTGCTTACTCGGGCTCTCGCCAGAGAGCCGCAGCAGAGATTTGCTTCCGCAAGCGATTTTTTTGGAGCGCTGTCAATCGCCGTCGCTGAGTCAAAACACTTACCGGAGACCGATTCGGCAGGCAAGGCAACGCGCAACTATCGGCCACAGACACGGCCGCTGCTCCCGCAAGCTCGTGCTTCTACGGTCGACACACAACCGCGCACGTTCCCAAGCGGCCAATCGATACTACCGGAATCACTTGGACAGCTTACTAGCCGTCCGGTGGTCGGTGAAGAAAACGAAGACCGGCCACAGGCTAGCCGGGCAACCGGGGCAGGCAAGAATTTGGCGCTCGTAGTTATTCTCTTGTTCCTACTCGCTGCAACGCTCATGTTCATAGTGCGCATGAACTCAGGAGCTCCAATACCGGTGCAGGTAATTGAGACCCAATCGGCTCCGGCAACTCCGCCGCCTTCAAAACAGCCGCTACCCCCGGCGCATCCGACCGCGGAAACAGCAACTCACCCTCAAGCAGAACAGCCGGCGACCGCAACCCGAGAGTCGCCCGGCCATTCGCAGCCTGACCTCGCGCCAACTCAGATCGCCCCAAACGCCGGCGGAACTGCCGATGTCGAACTCCTCACCGACCCGCCTGGAGCGCGCATTGCCGTTGACGGACGCTCGGATGCGACGTGCCATGCTCCTTGCACAATGACTTTGCCGGCCGGACGTCATACGTTAACAGCGCAGTTAGACGGCTATGCAATCGCCCAGCGTATCTTCTCTGTGCCGGATACGAGCAGTTTGTACATCCAGCTTGCTCAAAGTTTCGGCCTCCTCATCCTAAATTCGACTCCGGCCGGAGCAGGCATTTTCGTCGACGGAAACGATTACGGGAAAACTCCTGCCAGTCTGCGCCTTTCAGCGGGCATGCATCGAATCACACTGCTGAACGGATCGCAAAGGCACGACGAGACCGTAAACGTCGAAGCCGAAACCATGCAGTCGCGCAACATTCGTTGGTAGTTACCTGATCATTGCGCATAGTGATAATCTCGTATTCCACTACTAGGCCGATTCGCGAAGACCTGCCGGGAGGTCGCGGTGCGCAGGATAGCCTGGAACGCCTGTGGCCGTAAAGACGGCGCGCCTAATCGCCCTTGCTACGGCTTCAGCGGCGGCTACGCCGATGGTTGTCACGTCGGCTTTAGTTTTGCCGCTTCCAGTCGCGGCCGCGAACAGGGCGTCCCCGTCCGCGGCTGTATGCACGGGACTGATGCTTCGAGCCATTCCATCGTGCGCCATCTGCGCCACTTTCGTCATCTCGGTTTTGGTCATGACGGCATTTGTAGCGACAACGCCGATGGTAGTGTTCATGCCCGGTCGTGTGTGCTCTCGATGGCCTTTCAGAAGTGTGCCCGCGATCACTTGCGCAGTTGTGTCCCGGAACTGCGCGCCGTCCTCGGTAAGCGCGCCTGCAATGATTCTGCCATTCCGGCCAATTACGTCACCCGCTCCGTTTACAGCAACAATTGCACCCACCATCAGATCGGTATCGCCTACCCGGATACTTGCCGTCCCGATCCCGGCCTTCATGGCAGAACGGAAGCCGAAAAACTTGCCTATCGTTGCGCCGGCGCCGGCCCCCACGTTGCCTTCACGGACGTATGAATCGCTAGCGTTCAGGCAAGCTATATATCCGGCGTTTGCATCGGGACGAATCTTTCCATCACCCACATTCAGATCGAACAGGATTGCCGTAGGAACGATAGGAACAACAACCGAGCCCATGCGATAGCCCTGCCCGTTTTCCTCGAGATAGCGCATGACGCCGCTTGCCGTTTCGAGACCAAAAGCGCTCCCGCCTGAAAGAACGAAGCCATTCACGCGTTCGACCGTGTTCGTCGGCTGAAGAAGCTCCGTATCGCGTGTGCCGGGCGATGAACCCCTGACATCTACACCGCCGACTGCACCTCTAGGAAAGAGAACGACAGTACATCCGGTTGGCCGGCGCGTATCGGTAAAATGTCCGACGCGGATATTGCCGACATCGGTGACGCAACCTCCCGCTTCCCCGCCCTCCCCATCGGCCCGGGGAGCCCCGCTGCCAAGTCGTCCCGAGATGGAGGCAACCGAAGCGAGAGCAGCGCCATGCAATAGCCTACGACGGTTAATCGTGCTCTGCCTGATCATAGTTAATTGCCTTCTATGCCCTCAAGTTTCTCTTTGCGCTGGGTTGCGGTCAGTATCTTCATTATCTCCTCTTCCTTGAACTATTTGGATCGCACGCTGCTGAGCCTGCTTTCGCCGTTCATCCTTGCCGAGATGCATTTGAGCATGACTCAGTACGGTTACCTCATCTCTGCGTTTTCCGTGCCTTATGCGGTCGGCTCGCTAGCAACCGGGTGGATGCTTGACCGCTTCGGTATTAACCGCACGATCACGGGAGCAGTCTCCTGGTGGTCAATCGCCGCGATAGGCAACGGCCTTGCACGCACGTTCGGAGGATTGACCGCGAGTCGTGTCGCGCTAGGCTTCGGTGAATCGGCGGGTGTGCCCGCCGTGGGTAAAAACAACGGAATCTATCTCAAGCCCGAAGAGCGTGCCCTCGGCGCGGCTGCGAATCAGATCGGGCTGAGTTTTGCTGGCGTCATTGGAGCGTTTTGGGTCGTGTATGCCGCCAAGCACGGCTGGCGCGCGCCCTTTATGATCAACGGATTTCTTGGATTCTTATGGATTCCGATATGGCTCGCTGTAAGTCGGCTTATCCCAGCGCGCTACCGGCACTCCGAATTCATCGATACGAAAATCGCACACCGCCCGGCTTTTACCATCTTCAGAGAGCGCAATCTCCTGTTGCTCATGCTGGCAAATGTGCTCTGGATGACCGGCTACTCGCTCTGGACCAACTGGATTACGCTTTACCTGGTTCACGTTCAGCACCTGACCACTCAAGAAACCGCGAAGTACGTCTGGATTCCCTCGCTCCTCTCAAACGCGGGCGGCTTCTTCGGCGGCTGGCTTTCGCTTCATTGGATGAGAAGAAACCAGACGCCGTTGGCGGCTCGCCGGAAAGCCGTTTGGGTGAGTGCAATCTGTTCGTTATCCGCCTTGTTATTACCGCTTGCTCCAAATGCCGGATGGGCAACAGCGGGAATTTCGCTAAGCTACTTTTTCGCTTTGTCAGGGAGCGTGAACATCTACGCACTTCCAATCGATCTCTATGGGCCGGAGCGATCCGGTCTCGCGCTAGCCGGTCTAACCTGCGCGTTCGGCCTGCTGCAGACGGTCATCTCTCCGCTAATAGGGAAGTTGGGGGATCACAATCTCTTTTCGCAAGTAATTTGGATCGCTACCATACCCCTGCTGCTCAGCGCGTTTGTCCTAATGGGATGCCATGCGCCGGAAACCGCAGGCGGTCAACGCTAGTCAGCTGTCCCAACGATTTCGGCGCGAGGTACAGTTTTGCGGTTCGGAGCAATACCGGTCACAGAAGTAGAAAATAAATAGAAAATTTGTTTACTTACCCGGAATGTAGAGGTTACAAGCATTCTTTCCTTTCCTTCCTCAATTCAAAGTTCGTTTTGAGGGGTTAATGTGCTAGGTTTTAGTCGCTCGCAAGGATTCGTTCGCGAGTGAGTTCAGACATCTCGGCCGGGGGCTTTCCCCGGTTTTTTATTTTGGGAGGCCGAATTGGAAACTCTGATTGAAACGCCTGCGCCGGAAAACGACGCACAAGAAATCGTGCCGCAGAGCACGGATAATAAACTGGATTTGGCTGTTTGGGAGCGCGCTCCCAAAGAGCGAACGCCCGCTTACTTTCCAACCTACTCGACAGTTTCGAAAGCAATTCAGACGGCGCTGCGCGGCTGGGTTCGCGAGTGGTTTAACGCGAATACCGAGATCCTGTTGCGGCCGCACACCGCTTACCCGATTTTGGTCTACCAATGTACGCATCCATTCGCGGGGCGGCCGACAAACGTTTTTACGTACGACATTCAGCAGACCGGACCTCTTAACCAAGCGTTTGCCTCGGCGGCATACCGGCTCGGCCGAGAGTTGAAGACACTAGACACCAAACGCTTTGGATGGTTCACGCGCGAGCATTATTTCGCTTACCGGAGCAAGGAAGTCGTCAAGTATGTTTCCAAAAATCGGCGGGCTCTGTACAAGATGTTGAATGTCGAGACCGTTCTGATGGACAGTCTACTTAAATTTGCCATTATCGACCTTCCAAAGATCGGAATGGAAAATGCGACGGTGCTGCTGCGGCGCGCCTTCAATACGCAACTGCGCCGGTTTTCGAACGAGTTCGATTTCACCCCAAAAGCCGAAGAATTGTTACGAATCGCTACCGATGCACTTGCCGGGAAACTTGCGAGCGCCGAGTAATCGATATGAAACTCAACTCGCACTCGGCGAAAACTGTACGACCCCTGAACGACTTTCAGGTATTCAAAGGCCGCTCAGAAGAAACGATGAAGCCGTTCGGGAGCCCCGTGATGGTGCATCACGAAGCGTGGTTAATCATACGGGACGATCAGGCGAACGGGATACCGGGAGCGCCGGCGATTTACGCGATATACAGGCGATCAGAGCATCGCATTCTGCAGATCATTAAGTCGCGCGGCGTTATCCCGGTGCAAGTCGCGGCCTAAAGTTTTACCGTGACGGTCTTGACCTCCGAATACTGCTGCAGCCCGTACTCGCCCAATTCGCGGCCGATGCCCGATTGTTTGAATCCGCCAAAAGGCGCGCCCGCGTCGAAGACATCGAAGCAGTTCACCCAGACGGTACCGGCGCGAACGTTGTTTGCGATGTGGTGCGCTTTACCGATGTCACGCGTCCAGACCGCGGCGGCAAGACCGTAGATGGTTTGGTTGGCGCGATCCACCAACTCGTCCATGTCCTTGAACTTAAGGATGCTCATGACAGGTCCAAAGATCTCTTCCTGGGCGATCTTCATGTCGTCTTTCACATCGGCGAAAACGGTTGGAGCGACGAAGTAGCCGCGCTCGCCGACGCGCTCGCCTCCGCACATTAGCTTGGCGCCTTCCTGTTTGCCGGATTGAACGTAGCTCAGCACTTTGTTGAACTGGTCGTTGTCGACTTGCGGACCTTGCTCTGTAACGCGGTCGAGCGGATCGCCCACTCGACGGCGTTTGGCGCGATCGGTGCTGCGCTCGACAAACTCGTCGTAGGCTTTCTCCTCGACAAACACACGCGAACCCGCGCAGCAGCACTGTCCCTGATTGAAGAAGAGTGCGAAGTGCGAGCCTTCTACAGCCTGGTCCATGTCGGAATCGGCGAAAACGATATTGGGGCTCTTGCCACCGAGCTCGAGAGTGACGCGTTTGAGGTTCGATTCCGCAGCCGCCTTCATGATGAGATGACCGACTTCGGTAGACCCGGTGAAGGCGACTTTATCGATGTCCATGTGACGGGCAATCGCGCCGCCCGCGGTTGGACCGTAACCGGGAAGAATATTGACGACACCTTCCGGAAAGCCGGCTTCGACAATGAGTTCACCAACGCGAAGAGCGCTTAGCGGTGTCTGCTCGGCGGTCTTCATAACGACGGTGTTCCCGCAGGCTAGAGCCGGAGCAAGCTTCCAGGCTTGCATCAGCAGCGGAAAATTCCAGGGGATGATCTGGCCGACAACACCGACGGGCTCGTGGCGCGTGTAGCAGAAGTAATCGCCGTTGATCGGTATCGTTTTTCCTTGGATTTTGTCGGCCCAACCCGCGTAGTAGCGATAGCAGGCGATAACGAGCGGGAGGTCGGCTGCCCGGGCAACGTGGCGCGGCTTGCCGTTGTCGAGCGACTCAAGCATCGCGAGTTCTTCGATGTTGGCTTCGATCAGGTCCGCGAGGCGATTGAGCAGCTTGCCTCGCTCGGAGGCGGACATGCGCCGCCATTGAGCCTTTGCGTGAAATGCTTTTCGCGCAGCTTTTACGGCGAGATCGACATCGGCCGCGTCCGCTTCGGCAACGCTCGCGAGGACATCGCCGGTCGCCGGATTGATTGTTTCGAAAGTCTTACCAGAGACGCTGTCGACCCATCTGTTGTCGATCAGGATCTTGGTTTGTTTAATCGGCGTCTGCGTCGATTGGGGTTCGGTAAGGACGGTAGCCATATTCTGCTCCTTGTGGGTACGGGATCATCATATGCCAAAGTGGCTCAACCGGCGTTGATCCGTTTCCACTTTTTACCGACGCGGACAACGAGAACGCCCCGGGCGTCCGGAAGCAGAAGGTCCTTATGAATGTTCCCGTTGATCTCGACGGCGCCAGCCTTTAGCTTGCGTGTGGCGTCGCTCACGCTATCGGTCAGACTGATGGTAGCGAGCAGCTTGTCCACCCGAATACCTTTGTCTGTCACAGCTTGAGGAGGAAGATCGACGGTCTCGGTATCGGCAGGCTCGAGCCCCTGACGCACTTCCCGGTCGAAGGCAGCACCGGCTTCGTCGGCCTCGGCTTGCGAGTGGAAATCGGCGACGATGCGTTTACCCAGTTCCATTTTGGCTTCCATCGGATTTCGCGCGCCGGCTACGATATCTTCGCGAAGTTGAGCGATTGAGCTCACCGGCATATCGGTCAGCAGTTCGTAGAAGCGATACATGAGCTCGTCGCTAATCTGCATAACCTTGCGAAACATCGTCTTGGGCGGTTCCGCAATGCCGATGTAATTACCTTTCGACTTCGACATTTTCTCGACGCCGTCCAGTCCCTCGAGGATCGGCACCATCGCGATGATCTGCGAAGGCTGGCCGTAGTCTTTCTGCAGCTCGCGGCCAACAAGAAGGTTGAATTTCTGGTCGGTGCCTCCCATCTCTACGTCGCACTCGAGCGCAACGGAGTCGAAGCCCTGAGCGAGCGAGTACAAAATCTCGTGCACGAAAATCGGCACACCCTCTTTGTAACGCTTGCTGAAGTCGTCGCGTTCAAGCAGGCGGGCAACGGTGTACTTCGAGCAGAGGCGGATCAGATTTTCAAACGTGAGCGGCTCAAGCCAGGTGCTGTTAAAGCGGACCTCGGTCTTATCCCGGTCAAGAATCTTGAAGACTTGCTCTTTGTAAGTCTCGGCATTTCGATTGATTTCGTCGCGCGTCATGGGAGGACGCAGGACGTTACGGCCGCTTGGATCGCCGATCAGGCCGGTCATGTCGCCAATCAAAAAAATCACTGTATGACCGAGATCCTGAAAGTGCTTCATCTTGCGAAGCAGCACGGTGTGGCCGAGATGCAGGTCTGGCGCAGTCGGGTCGAAACCGGCTTTTACGCGGATTGGGCGGTCTTCTTTTCGGGAGACAGTCAGGCGCTCGCGCAATTCTTCTTCGCGAATGAGCTCGGCAAGACCTTTCTTGATGTAGGTCAGTTGTTCGTCGACTGGGGGAAAAGGCACAGGAGTTAACGCGTTCGCTTCATTGTAGTGGGCTCTATAATGACGGGATGAAATTCGTCGCGCTCCTGTTAACGAGCGCTGCTGTTATGACAGCTCAGACTTCATTCGATGCGCTGGTCGATCGATACTTCGATGATTACTTTCATTTGAATCCGACAGCCGCCACGGCAGCGGGCTTTCATCGACCGTACGATGAACAGCTTGAAGACTATTCGCGAGCCGGCGTGGAAAAGCAAATCGCGCTCGATCAGAAGTATCTTCCTGAGTTTGGCAAGATGCCTCAATCGGATGACCGCGACTGGGTGATTTCCCATCTGCACGGCGATCTTTTGAATCAACAGACGATCCGGCAATGGGAAAAGAACCCCGATGTTTATTCGAGCGGGGTAACGAACTCTATTTTCGGACTTATCAGCCGGAAGTTCGCGCCGCCCGAAGAGCGGTTACGGGACGTGATCTCGCGCGAGCGCAAGATTCCGCAGGTTTTCGAGGATGCAAAACAGGTCCTCAAAAACCCGCCCCAGATTTACAGCGAAGTGGCGCTTGAACAGCTACCGGGTATTCAGAGCTTTTTTGAGAACGACGTTCCGGCAGCTTTCACCGACGTCAAGGATCAGGGCCTTCTTACTCAGTTTCAGCGGGCAAATCAGGCAACGATCAGTGCTCTTAAGCAGTACCAGCAATGGATCAAGACGGATCTACTGCCGAAGTCGCACGGAGACTTCCGCATCGGCGCAGATGCGTATCACAAGAAAGTGATGTACGACGAGATGGTAGATCTGCCGCTCGATCAGCTGCTTGCTCGCGGGTATCAGAACTTGCACGAGAATCAGGCGAAGCTGGTCGAGCTTTGCAAACAGATCGATCCCAACAAGACACCGCAGCAGATTGCAGAAGGTTATGAAAGGGACCATC
>CAVXKV010000002.1:0-824472 GCA_963762455.1 Terriglobia bacterium | reverse complement strand
GTCACTGATCGTCACGAGCGCGTTCTCCACCGATTGCTGTCGTGATTCGCCGCCCTCCACCGTTCGCACCGTTTTGGCAAAATGCTGTCTCCTAAAAAGTTCGTCGGCCCAGGCTGCATCTTCGCCTCGGATCGCAACCACGATCTCGGTCACCGACGGAGAACCGACAAATTTTCGGATCGTGTGGACCAGAATGGGCGAGCCGTTCAAAAGCATGAACTGTTTACGGCTAATCCCCTCTTTTTCGGGAGCGCTCCGGCCCATGCGTGTCCCGAGGCCGGCGGCAGGAATGATGACTGAAACTTTCATGTTTATAGCGTTACCCGAGAGCCGGTGCGGGGTGCTCCCGAAACTACATGATAGAGGAACAGTCGAAAAATCCCGGCCTGAAAACTTCGGATATGTTGGTTTGCGAAACGAACTCCGGTAAATCGGGGTTCGCAGCAACTTTACTATGTTCCGACGCACCCGATCTCGATAACTACTTGAACTGTTTATGTTATTTAACCCATCTTTGTCATTTGGCACGGTTAAAAAAGATCTGATTTAACCTCTATACCGTAAAGATTACTTGGTCTTCAAAGGCGGAGAGTGATAAAGTACGTTCAGCGCTCCCTTGCTTGGATGTACTCTGTCGTTGCCGAACGGGGCTAGGCGGACACTTGCTCTGTGGATGCCGTTAGCCATTTTTTTTGGAGTTTTGACGTGCCGTGACCACCGGGTTTCCGCAGCGCCCAAGACGGGGTATTCCCTGGGGCAAAGCAGAGCGGAGCCCGTCATCGCGCGCGGGCGAGAGCTTAGCGCCAACGGCCACTTCCAAAATGCGGCGCAAACATTTATTCGGGCTGCTGAAATCGCCCGGGAAGATGGACGCCCCGCTCAGCGAGCCCAGGCACTCGTCTTTCTCAGCGGATGCCGCATACGCCTGTTCGATTACAGGGGAGCTCAACGGGCCGCCGATCAAGCTCTTTCACTGGCACTCAAGGCCGGAGATGCGACTATCGCTGGAGCCGCCGCTGTCCACCTCGCCACCATTTACTCGCAACTCGGTGAGTTCCAGCTCGCCAGTAAGCAAGCTGCCTACGCCGCCGATCTCTTAAAGGACAGTCCCAACAAGGAGTATTTAGCGAAAGCTCTCCTTATTTACGCCGATATTCAGGCCGGAGCGAGACGAAACGCGATCGAAGTTGAGCGGGCCAACGGTGATTCCACAGGGGAACGGAAAGACACCGATCTTATTGTTAGCGATTATAAGCGCGGAGTGGATGTTGCACACCGGGCTGGCCTTTCCTCGCTCGAAGCGAAACTCTGGGAAGAGCTTGGCGAGTCACTGTTACTCGTGAATCGGCCGGATGAAGCCGAAGATCCGCTGCACAGAGCGTATCTCCTGGAGGTGAAGAATTTCGATGAAAACGGGTTAGCCATCAATAAGGAACATCAGGCGGAGCTTCAACTTCAGAAACACAACTACCAGCTCGCCTTGCGCCTTATCGATCAGGCATTTGCCTCACCGGGAACTGAGTTCAAAACCACTCCTCAGTTCTATCCCCTTCACATTCGTGGGGTCTTGCTGGCCAATCTTAACCGCAAAGAGGAGGCGCTTCAGGAATTTCGGAAGGCGGTGGACTCGGCCACGGAGTGGCGTCAAGGTGAGCTTCCCGGTGACGCGATCAGTACCCGAACTGTAGTTACTCTCCACGACGTCTATCACGACTACGCTCAACTCGCCGCCGAACTGTCGTTAGCGAACCACGACCCAGCACTTGCAAGGCAAGGTCTTGAGGCTTTAGCCGAGAACAGGGCCGCCAGTTTACGGGCGCAAATGAGGTTTGCACTTTCCCAGAAACATAGCCTGCCTCCACAGTATTTAGCCTTGCTCTCACAACTCCAGTCCGCTCAAGCTCGCGTGACGCTCGGCGATAATCGTCCACAAGACAAAGCAAAACTGGAACAAATTCGGCTGGAGGTTAACGGCTTCGAAAACGATTTCAGCTTGAAACTTCACGAGCTCTCACCGATTAATGAGAGAAACGAGCTTAAGAATTCACTTAGAGATATCCAGGTACGGCTTTCAAAAAGTCAACTGCTGCTCAGCTTTTCCCTCGGTGGGACTAAATCGTTTGTTTGGGCTGTGACTGGAGATCAGGTGAATGTTTATCAAGTGCCGGGAAAAACCGAGATCGAGACCGCAGCAAAACAGTTTTCGCAGGCCGTGCAAGGGCGCCAGGACGTGAGCGCCGCTGGAAGACGATTAAGCCAGGATCTTGTCGGAAGCATCCCGCCTGATTTGATGCGTAAACCCGAATGGTTGATCGTAGGTGACGGCGTGTTGCTTGGCGGAGTAGCATTTCCTAGTCTTCCTGACCCGCTCACTCAGGGCAAGTTTCCACTTACCGAGTCGCACAGTCTGCGTTTTCTTCCAAGTGAGCTGTTGCTGCTGTCATCAGACAGATCGCGGCCTCAAAAACGGTTTGTCGGGATCGGTGACCCAATCTATAACTTGGCGGACTCCCGAAGAAGCGACAACCCGAGTTCAAAGCCGCGAGATCCCAGTAGGGCCGGAATAGCGCTCGCACGACTGCCGGGAAGCGACCGGGAAATTCGAACAGCAGCGCTGGAAAGCGGAATGGCTAGTGTGCAGTTGCTAGTTGGGCCGCAAGCAACCATCTCAGGCGTTGAGCAGGCCATCGCAAGAACTCCGCAGATTCTGCATTTCGCAGTGCATGTCGTTAGCGCTAGCGGGGCAGGCAGCCTGAACTCCAGAGCTGCTTTGGCCTTGAGCCTGACCCAAGACAACATGCCTGAACTCCTGACAGCCGAGGCGATCGCCACCCTGCGGGTTCCTGGGACGGTAGTAATTCTGGACGGATGCTCCTCACAGGCTGGCGAGATCCTGCCCGGCGCGGGCGTGATGGGGCTAAGCCGCGCGTGGCTTTTAGCCGGTGCCGAAGCCGTAGTCGTTAGCGCTTGGCCTACTCCGGACGATTCCGGTCGATTCTTTTCTTGTTTCTATACCAATTTCCGGAATGTGAATTCAGGTACATTGGCCCAACGCGCTGCCCTGGCGCTCGAGAAGGCTCAATTAGACATGCAACACAGCGAAGGTTATCGCAGTTCGCCTAAGTTTTGGGCAGCTTATTCGGTTATTTCCAAGGAGTAGTAAACGCAAGTTATGATCGCGGCTCAACAGAAATTAACTCCGACACATGCCGGAGATGGCCAGGAACAAATGGACGAGGCCACGGAAAAGGCACGCGCCAGCTTTCCTCCGGTCGACTGGGGCGCGCTTGTCGCCCAGATCAAGGCGGGCGAGGATGCCGGAATGGAACAGCTCTATAAGTTGTTCAGCCGGGGTATCAGATTTTACTTATGCCGTCAGCTCGGGCCTCAAGAACTGGAAGACAAGGTCCACGACACCTTTCTGATCGTGGTAAACGCTATCAAAAGGGGAGATCTCCGCGAACCCGAACGCTTGATGGGCTTTGTTCGGACCGTTGTTCGGCGGCAGGTGGCAGCCTATATCGAAAACGCGGTTCACACGCGCCGCGAGCAAGCTGACCTGGAGAGCGGCATTGCCGTGGTTGATAAGCATCAGAATCCGGAGCAAGAGGCCATCGGCCGGCAAAGGGCCAAGCTGATGAAAAGCGCCCTCGAAGCGCTTTCTAAGCGCGACCGCGATATTCTCGTGCGCTTTTACCTTAGAGAACAGTCCCAAGAGCAGATCTGTAATGAGATGAATCTCACCGAAACCCAGTTCAGGCTCCTCAAGTCTCGCGCCAAGGCAAAATTCGGCGAAATCGGTAAGAAAAAACTGGCAAGTAGCGGAATTTTCTCAGTTTTCGTGAGAGCCCAGGCCGGCTGATAACACATATCTACTGAAGGGGGGCAAAGTCCTGACTCACTGTATGACAAACCCAAATCTAGAACACCCGACAGAAGAAGCACTCGAGCGCTATCTGTTGCAGCGTACCGACGAACAAGAGCTGGAAAGCCTCGAAACACACATTCTTGCGTGTGAATCTTGTATCACGCGGCTTGAGATCCTCGAACCAGAGATGCTTACTCTAAAAGCTGCTTTGGTCGAATCCGAAGAAGCCCGCATCCAGAACGAATTACACCCATCACGTTCCTTCTGGAAAGATTGGTTTTCGATCCCCAGACTGTCTTGGGCAGGTGCGGCCGTAGCTGCCCTAGGTATCGGATTGGCGGTTGTTCCGCACTCGATGCAACGACTCTCTGCGCCTCACTCGGTTCAGGTAGCCGAAGGAGATCTGACGGGCTGCCAGCAGTCCAACGGAACCGACCTGACCTTAGCTGCTTGTCGCGGAACAGAAACCACGACGCTTCCCGGCGGCCACCCATTGCATCTGAGACTCGAAGCGACCGATATCCAACAGCGTCAGGTTGATGTTCAGGTAGTAAATGGAACCGGAAGCCAGATATGGCAGGGTGAAACAACTGTGAACAACGAGCGCGCCGAAATCAACATGCCGGAAATTACAAAGCCGGGGTCCTATTTCCTCCGTTTCTACGCGCCTAGTGCAAATTCGGAACGGGAGCTCCTGCGCGAGTTCCGGTTCGAAGTCAAGTAGTTCATTAGAACACTCGTCTGTGCAACCGATCGATGGTGAATTTGGCGGTGTCGGCTACGGCCATCACCGCCATGACGCCAGCCTGAACCGGATCTGTCACGACAAGGTCGGAGGCGTCTGGAACACTTCCCGCCATATTTAGGCTGATCACAAGCAGTCCTTCTGAACGTACCTCCCTGACGGCAGTTTCGATATCGCCCCCCATGATCGACCCGGCCAGAACAAGAGCGCGCACGCGGGAAAGTCTCCGAACCGCTCGCACAGCAGCCGCAAGAATGTGTTCTCCGACGAGTGGAATCGTATCGATCGAAATGTGTTCCCCACGAATATTGTGCCGGTCAGCTTCAGAGATCGCCCCAAGAGCGACCTGCCCTACTTGTGCGCCGCCGCCCATGATAATGATGCGTTTGCCGTATATCTTTCCAAGAGACTGGACGGTGCTCGCCGATTGCACTATCTCAAGCCGGGACAGGTCAGCGAGCAAGGCGTCCTGAGAGCCCGGCAGATCGAGTTCGAAGTAGATCCTTGTATCAAGCGGACGATCTTCGATGATGGATACCGAGCGTATGTCTCCCTGATGATCGGCAATTACGCCTGTCAATTGATGGAGAATGCCTGGACCCCCGACTGTAATAAGGAGCAACCCGACCTTGCCGCTCGAGACTTGGTTCAGACGCTTACCTCGTACTTTTTAAGCAGCGAGTCCCAGTGACCCTGTGCCTTCAAAAGAAGCTCGATTACTTCCCGTACCGCGCCCTGACCGCCAGGCGCATCTGTGACGGCCATAGCGGAGCTTTTTACTTCAGTTCTGGCGTTGGCGGTAGCGAACGACAGGCCCACGCGACGCATAATGACGATATCCGTGAAGTCATCCCCGATGTAAGCCACTTCATCTTTGTTCACCTTTGCTTCGGCTAGGATCTGCTCAAAAATCGGGATCTTCTCAATATGCCCCTGAAATACCCACTTCATGCCGACCTGCCTGGCCCGTTCGACCGTCGCAGGAGAATTGCGTCCACTGATGACACCGGTTTGTATGTTGAACCAGGTAAGCCACCGGAGGCCGATACCGTCCTGCGAATCGAATCCCTTCGTCTCGACCATGTTTCCGCTGGCCTCCGGGACAAGGTAGAGCCGTCCATCGGTCATTACGCCATCGACATCCATCAAAAGAACCTTAGTATTCGCGGCTATTTGATGGAGCTTCTCTTCGGTAAGAGGAGGGTTCAGTTGCATGGGATCGGAAGACTTGGGCGACCTAGAATGAGGTATTGGCAGACACACTGGTCGAGAGGGTCGCGGAAATCATCCCTCGTTATAGCATGCTGAGCCCCGGATGCAGGGTAGGCGTTGGCGTTTCCGGAGGTGCGGATTCGGTGGTCTTGCTTCACCTTTTGGAGAGCTTACGAGAACGATTCGATTTCGAACTGCTCGTGCTGCACGTGAACCATCGGTTGAGAGACGCGGAATCGGATGCAGACGAGGACTTTGTCCAACACCTGGCCAAGACGCTCCATCTGCCATTCCTGATTGAACAAGCGCCGGTTCCCAGCGGGAACGTCGAAGAGGGTGCACGGCAGGTGAGACGCGAGTTCTTTGAGCGCTCGCGGGCGTCCCATCGTCTTGACCGAATCGCGTTAGGGCATACCAGGAGCGATCAGGCAGAAACAGTGCTCCACCGTCTTCTGCGAGGCGCGGGACTAACGGGTCTTGCCGCGATGCGCTTTGTCACGGAAGACGGCATCATTCGTCCTCTTCTGACGACCGGGCGGGACGAGGTTCGAGTTTGGGCCCAAACCGAGGGTCTGGCCTGGAGGGACGACTCATCGAACGCGGATCTTCGGTTTACCAGAAACCGCTTACGTCATAGCACTTTACCGGAACTGGCTCGCGAGTACAACCCGAACGTTGAAACGGTCCTAGCCAGCACAGCCACCCTCGCTCAAGCGGAGGAAGACTACTGGGCTGAGCAGGTCTCGAGGCTCTATGATGTTTTTGCCAAACGAACTCGATTGGGTTCGATTTTTCAAGTCTCTGATTTAGCGGGGCTGCACGTGGCAGTTCAGCGGCGGCTTATCCGTTTTGCCTTGTCGCAACTGCGAGTGCAAGGCCTGAGAGGGTTAGATTTCCAACATATAGAAGCGATTCTGGCCCTCTGCAAATCGACGGAGGGTCACGACCGAGTTCTGGTACCTGGAGCGGACGCTTTACGCTCCTTCGATTCACTGCTGCTAAGCCGACCGGGAACAATCAACGCTGGTTCGCGTCATTACCACGTGGAACTACGTACGGGAGAAAAGCAACAGCTTCCGTTTCATGCCGGTCAAATTTGTTTCAACCGGGTCAAGCCGGAGAGTAAAGTTTGTGATAGTTTCAAGGAAGCTAAGGAATCAGGGATTCAGCGGTCAGAACTGGACTGGGCGGCGTTAGCCGGGAGAGGTCCGATTTTCGCGCGTAATTGGGAACCTGGCGATCGGTTGGACCAGGGAGCCCATGGATCACCAGAAAAGGTCAAAACGCTGTTTCAACAACATCGGGTACGGCTCTGGGAGCGTCGCCATTGGCCTGTGGTCGTTTCGGGAGATGAAGTTGTTTGGGTGCGTGGCTTCGGAGCCGCTGAGAAGTTCCGGTATTCAGGGGGCAGCTCAGGGGCAGCTCACCTTACCTATCAAGAAGATAGCTGAGCGAGTGCGTGACGGACACCCTGAGCGCATATGAATCGAAACGGCGACGTTAGACGTCCTATAAAGGTCAGCGCAGGTGTGAGTGAGAGGGGAGACCGGATCGCGTAATCCGGATCTGGCACCAAGCGTGCCAGAAGAAGGTGAGTTCATGAGTGCAAATGTAAAAACCGCAGTCTTTTGGGTGGTCATTATCTGCGCGGTTGTGTTGGTATACATGGCCGTCAAGACAGGAAGAGGGCCGACCCCCACGAACCTGACGGTATCCGAGTTCGTGTCCGACATACAGGACGGCAAAATCAAGGACGCCAGCATCACCGGGACGGATGTACAGGGGAATGTGCTCGAAGGCGGAGTTTCGAAGCCTTTTCACACTGTTATTCCGCCTAACTATCCCGACATTTATAAGATGCTTCAGGACAAGGGCGTTAAGTATACCTGGAAGGATTCGACAGGAAGCGGCTGGATAAGTATTCTCTTCAACGCTGTGCCGGTGTTGATCCTGCTCGGACTCTGGATATTTATGATGCGGCAAATGCAGAGCGGCGGGAATAAAGCGCTCAGCTTTGGCAAGAGCCGGGCAAGGCTGCACTCATCCCAGCAGAAAAAGGTGACGTTTAAGGACGTCGCCGGGGTCGAAGAAGCGAAGGAAGAGCTCCAGGAGATCATTGAGTTTCTGCGCGAGCCGCAGAAATTCCAAAAGCTAGGCGGCCGCATTCCGAAAGGAGTGTTGCTGATCGGACCTCCGGGAACGGGCAAGACGCTGTTGGCTCGCGCGATTGCGGGCGAAGCAAACGTGCCTTTTTTCTCGATTTCTGGTTCCGATTTCGTAGAGATGTTTGTCGGCGTAGGCGCAAGTCGCGTACGCGACTTGTTTGAGCAAGGGAAGAAGAATGCTCCATGCATCATCTTTATCGATGAGATCGATGCTGTGGGCCGTCATCGTGGTGCCGGCTTAGGCGGCGGGCACGACGAGCGCGAACAGACGCTTAATCAACTGCTAGTCGAGATGGACGGTTTCGAGTCGAATGAGGGCGTGATACTGGTTGCGGCCACAAACCGGCCCGACGTACTCGATCCCGCCCTTCTGCGTCCCGGCCGGTTTGACCGACGCGTAGTGGTGGATCGTCCCGATGTACGTGGCCGCGAGAGCATCCTGAAGGTTCACACGAAGAAAACGCCGCTAGGCGACGATGTAGATCTCTCGGTCATTGCGCGCGGGACGCCTGGATTCGCGGGAGCCGATCTGGCCAATCTGGTCAACGAAGCGGCGCTGGTAGCAGCAAGACAGAATCGCAAGGTCGTGACGCAGTTCGACTTCGAGCTTGCGAAAGACAAGGTCCTGATGGGCGTGGAACGCAAGAGCATGATCATCAGCGACAAAGAAAAACGGATGACGGCCTATCACGAGGCCGGCCACGCGATTGTAGCGGCACTGCTCGAACACGCGGACCCGTTACACAAGGTGACGATCATCCCGCGGGGAATGGCGCTGGGCGTTACAATGCAGCTGCCGATCGACGACAAACTGTCACACGACAAGAAGTATCTCGAGACCAGGCTTGCGATCTTGATGGCGGGACGTATAGCCGAAGAGATTTTCCTCGATCAGATGACGACAGGAGCGGGCAACGACATCGAGCGCGCTACTGAAATGGCGCATAAGATGGTTTGCGAATGGGGCATGAGCGAGCTTGGGCCTTTGAGCTTCGGCAAGAAAGACGAGCAGATTTTCCTCGGACGCGAGATTGCCCAGCATCGCGACTACAGCGAAGAGACGGCAATCAAGATAGACCAGCAGGTGCGGAAACTGGTGGAAGATGGCTACAACACGGCGAAAAGTATCATCTCAGAGCGCCGTGAGGCAATGGCCAGGATCGCGGAAGCGCTGCTCGAGCGAGAGGTTCTGGACGGCAGCGAAGTCCTTGATCTGATCAACGGTAAAACGCTTCCGAAGCTTGCCAACGCTCCGAAGACAACTACAACAAACCCACCGGATAACGGCATCGTGATCGGTCCCCATCCGAGTTCGGTGCCTGGACTGTTGGGTGGTGAAAGTCCTCAGCCCGCTTAATCCAAAGTTTTAGCCGAAAAGCCACAAGCCCCGGATGAGTTTCCTATGCTCATTCGGGGCTTTTTTGGCCTTCAACGGCAGCGCAGAATACAGTTTCCGTTGACGTCAGCAAAAAGTCACGATTTGATATCGCAGGATGTAAACTAGCCTGCAGGGCATCCGTTACATACCGCATAGGCGGCGTTGTCCATTTTGGCGGGACCATCCTGCGTCGGACCTCTGCTATGACCGCTCGAGATGAGCCATGCAGGCGGAGTGACGGGAGTGCCGAGCATAATCTCGTGAGTTTCCCCTGGCTTTTTAAGAACCATCCCTGAAAAGCTCGGTCTGAAAAAGTTATTAACAGTTAAGGCGTATTGGAGAAGGAGATTCGCAACGACATTGCCGCCCCTGAAATCTAAGCTGAAGACGGCAATCTTAAGTCTCTCGATTGCAAATTTATGCTTTCTTTTTATATGGAAGCAAGTTCTTGCTTTGTCTGGCGACAGCTGGGTTCGATTTACCGCGAATTACGTTCCAGATTACGGTATCGTTTGGGCGACTGTTCTAGATGTGGCGTGTCTAGCTGCCGTGATATATGTGCTGCTGACTGTCCGCGCCTCGAGCAACTCCTACGCTAGGATAACCGCCAACACTTTCCTGTCCGTGTTCTGCGCAGTGGCGCTATACGAACCAGTAGGAATCATCGCAGCCGCGCTCACCTTCCATCGGCTTAGATTTCACGTTTTTACAATCGGAGCAATCATCGCCGGAGTTGCCCTACTAGTGCTGGCGATTATCAGGACGAAGCGCACAATCCGAGACTTACGACGGGCGTTTTTTATTTTTGCACCCATCCTTCCACTCCTGCTTTTCAATTGCTTGTATCAGTCTTATTCGGCACGGCGTCACTGGGCAGGTAATGGGACAGCTGCGGGCATGTTGCCTTCGAAAAGCCGCGAGCGTTTGATATGGGTGATCTTCGATGAGCTCGACCGGCGAATGCTCTATGGGGCAAGACCGCAGCGTATTCAACTGCCGGAATTCGACCGGTTGCAGAAGGAGTCGTTAGATGCGGTAGCGGTAAATTCTCCTGCGATGAATACGTCTGTCTCGATACCCTCCCTACTACTCGAGAAAAACATCGATTGCGTCGAAGCATCCGCGAAGGGCGCGCTGTTAGTTAAAGAACGCGATTCCGCTCGGCTGGCGCCGTTCGATTCTCAGGAAGATGTGTTTGAGAAAGCCAGAGCGGCGGGATTTAACACCGGCGTGAGCGGCTGGTATTTTCCATACTGCCGGATGGTCGGTCGCACCGTTAGTGAATGTGCGTGGGCGTTAGGCGGATTTGAGCTTGGATTCGTTCACACCGCGCTCACCGGGCGTCCAATTTACCAGCAGGCCTGGTATCTGGCCAAATGGCAGCTAGACGTTTTGCCCCATTTGACGAAGCCGCTATCCGAGAAGCCCGAACAGGACCAGATCTTCCGCGAAGGTAATATCCAGACGCTGCAAACCGTTCTTCAAAATGCTTTGCGAATGCTCGAAGATCACAACCTCAATCTCGTCTTTATCCATCTTCCGATTCCACATCCCCCTGGTATCTGGGATCCGAGCAAAGGCGTTTTTACGACGGCGAATGCTAATTATCTGGACAATCTGGAGCTCGCCGACAAAGTCTTGGGCCAAATAAGGCAAACGCTTGAAGGCGTTGGAGATTGGGAACGATCGACGATCCTGATTTCGTCGGATCATCCGTTTCGCTCGGAAGCGTGGACCGGTCCGAGCGGGAGGTTCGAAGACAGCGAGATGAAGCGCGTCTCGCGTGAACAGTGGTTCCCTTATATACCCTTTTTGTTGAATTTGCCGTACCAACATCAGCACGTGACGTACAAGGGGAGCTTTAACAGTGTCCTTACGGGCGACCTGATACTTTCAATTTTGAAACGACAGCTAACAAAGCCGGAAGACGTCGTGAACTGGCTTAACGCGAACGGAAGGGCACTGTCTGCTGGCGCGGAGCCAAAAAACAGTTCCTTGGTTTGCGGCGAATAGAGGTTCGTAGTCCTCTTGGCAAAGGTTACGTCTTTGACCGCGACCGGGTGCGCGGTCCTAGAGGCGTAAACTTTGGTCCTTGAACGGCGGTTGCAACTTCTTCTCTTAAGGCTACTGAGGCGGAAGCGGAGCGATACTGCTTCTCGATCGACGTTGAAACCTCGACAAGGACCTCCAGCACCCGCCAATTCCGGATGGCCTACCGTCCGGACACAGTTCGTAAACCCTTCGCCGTCACCGGCGACCTATCGTTGGCATTGCCCACTTTCCGTTCGATAACGGGTCGGGTTCAACGGTTCGGAACGGATCGCAGCGAGAGAATGTGAGCAGTCGATAATGATACCTAGGGGGGCTTGCGCGTTGAGGATGACCACCTGAGCGACTTCTCTGAGACACAGCCAGAACCGTCCCAATTCGACGCGATCTCGGGCGAGTTGGTCACTCAAAAATTCGACTACGACAATGGGCGGCCGGTCACGGTCTATCTCCCGCCGGCTCCGCCCGAGGCGATCGTGTTTGCCGGTGATGGCCAGATGATCTCTGAATGGGGAAAGTCTCTTGAAGCAGCGGACGTGCCCTCGACCATGATCGTTGGCGTGCACCGCGTGGGCGACGAGACGCTGCGGCTCCACGAGTATTCACCCAACTTCGATCCGGAACGGTTTGCCGCACACGAGAGATTTTTCGTCGAGGAGGTCGGCGGCTGGGTGCGGTCGCGGTTCGGCGTAACGCTGCCCTGCGAGCGCGCGGCCGTGTTTGGTGTTTCGGCAGGTGGAGAACTCGCGCTTGCTCTTGGGCTTCGACATCCCGAGTTTTACGGCGCGATCTTCTCAGCGTCGCCCGGCGGCGGATATCGGCCGCCCGACCCAATGCCGAGTCAATTGCCGCGAACGTATCTCGTGGCTGGCAAGCGAGAACCTTTCTTCCTTGACAATGCGGCTCGGTGGGCGGACGCGTTGCACGATGCAGCTGCGGATGTCGTGATGATCCAGCGGGCCGCGGGGCATGATGCCGAGATGTGGCAACGAGAGTTTCCGTTGATGATCCAATGGGCGTTTGGCCGAAGTCCAGCGGGCATCTAAGCGTTCAGGAGTAAGTCGTAGCGATCCGTAGAGGAAGGGCCCGAAACTTGGCACTGCGGATCAGCAAACAGTACGCCGTTACAGCAGATCTATCGCCGCCTGGCGCAACTCGGTTGCGCATCTATCGTCTACAGCTTCTCCGACGCGTACACTAGCTGGAAAGGCAAAATGAAACTTCACACAACGATAGTTCGTAGCGCGACGAGGGCGGCATGGATCCTGGTACCCTGTTTCGCACCGGCTGGGCATTACGAGTTGATTTTGAAGCACGGAACGTGTGTTCTGGAGGGTTCTCCGTGCAAGGAACCGCCATTTGCCGCAATGAAGTCCTGGGACGGAATCGGGTTTTCCGGGCCGCACGCCAGCAAGTGCACCACACGCGTGACGAGCCATCACAGCAACCAATTTAATGTCAGCACAGCCATCGGGGACGGCACTCCCAATCCTCCGGGCCAGGTTGACGTTGAGACCCTCTCACTCATCCGCCTATCGAACACACGCTTCGTCGTTTCCGGCGAGCCGAATCCGAAAGCCACCTACCGGTGGTGCGCTGCGGAATAGCGCAGGAATGATGGCCCTTGAGTTTCGAATCGCTGCAGTTTTCTCCCATCTATCTTGGTGGGCATAGATGACTATCCTGCTAAGATCGCCTTGTCGATCCAACACTTTGAGGGCCTATGACTAACAGTCTAAAGATTCCGCTGACGTCGCACCATCGGATTGAAGCCGACGGGGTGCATGTGTTTTACCGTCAAGCCGGACCTGCGGCCGCTCCCGTCATTCTCTTGCTCCACGGATTTCCCACATCCTCGTTTCAGTATCGAGAGCTGATTCCGCGCCTCGCTGATCGCTATCGAGTGATCGCACCCGACCTGCCGGGATTCGGCTTTACTGAGGTTCCTGCAGAGCGCGATTATAAGTACACGTTCGACGGACTGGCAAAGACAATCTTCGCTTTCACCCAGGTGCTCAAACTCACACGCTATGCCATGTACGTGTTCGATTACGGAGCCCCGACCGGCTTCCGCCTCGCGTTGATGGCCCCCGAGCGTGTGACCGCAATAGTTTCTCAGAATGGCAACGCCTATGAAGAAGGCTTAGGCGATGCCTGGCAGCCGATTCAGCGCTATTGGCGGGAACCTACGTTGGAACATCGGAATGCCATCCGCGAGGGCCTGACCCTCGCAGGGATGCGCCACGAATATTCGGTCGGAATCCCGGATCCAGCGCTGATCAAGCCCGAGGGATACACGTTGGATGCAGCGTTATTGGCCCGTCCCGGAAATGTAGACATACAGCTTGATCTGTTTCTTGATTATGCCAATAACGTAAAGTTGTACCCCAAGTTCCAGGAGTATTTTCGAACAGCAGAGCCTCCTCTTCTGGCGATCTGGGGAGAGTTTGACCCGTACTTTATCCCGGCCGGAGCAAAAGCCTTCCAGAAGGACATACCGAGTGCGACCGTCAACTTTTTACCCACCGGCCACTTCGCACTTGAGACCCATCTCGAAGAGATCGTTGTCAACATGCGTGAGTTTCTGTTAGCAAACAGTCAACGCCGTTCGCTGTAACGTGAGCTGACGGCTCTCTGTCGTGTCCCTAAGTAGCACAGACGACGTCCAGAGTTAAGGAGCATGAATGAAAATATCGAACGAACAGGCTCTTGAGACCGCTATTCACGTAAAAGAGAAAGACCTTGCCTACGAGTTGAGCCAGCAATTCGATTACATCGTATCTGGGAGCGGCAGTTCGGGCTCTGTCGTCGCGGGAAGACTTGCCGCCAATCCCAACCTCCGCGTGCTGCTCATTGAGGCGGGCGGAAGCGACGAGACGGATCTGGTGCTGGATACCGACCGTTGGCCCATGAATCTAGGCGGTGAGCTCGACTGGAGCTTCTTCACGGAACCGAACCCGCACCTGAACGGTCGTTCCATCCTTTACTCAATGGGGAAGGTTTTGGGCGGCGGCTCCAGCATCAATGTTGCAACTTGGTCCAGAGGACACCAAGCGGACTGGGACATGTACGCCGCCGAAACCGGTGATCCGAATTGGCGATATGACGCCGATCCTCGAACTCTACCGGAATCGCGTGGAGAACTGGACAGGTAATCCTGATCCGGCCTTCTACGGTGTTGGCGGTGCGATGCACGTGCAGCCCGTGGATCATCCGGACGCCTTTTCTCTTGCGATGCTCGATGCCGCTGAATCGTCCGGACTGAAGAAATTCGCAAACTCCGGCGGTCAGATGATGAGGGAGCGCGGGGGATGCGCCGTCGTAGACAACATTATTCACGATGGAAAACGGCAGTCTGCTTACCGCTCCTACGTCTACCCTCGGCTGCAGCAGTCCAATCTCACCGTTCTGACGGGCGCGCTGACAACCCAGATTCTCTTTGAAGGCAGTCGCGCGACCGGCATTGAGTTCGAGCACCAAGGGCAGCTTCGCCAAGCAAAGGCAAGCATTAGAGGTGGTGCTCTCGCAAGGCGCCATTCAAACGCCGAAGCTGCTGATGCAGTCCGGCATCGGCGACCAGGACGAACTGGAAAAGTTTGGCATTCCCGTGACGTCAACACTTGCCAGGCGTGGGACACAACCTGCATGATCATGTCGCGCTGGCTCTTGTCTGGGAAGCGACCGATGCGCCTCTGCCACAGATAGCGAGAAGTGCAGCGGTGGCGTTTTGGAAAACAGACCCGGCACTGGATGCGCCGAACTTTATACCTATGGAATCGGTATCCCTTTCCTCACACCCGAGAACGCAGCCAAGTTTCCGCCTCCGCGAAGCCGCCTGGACGCTCTTCATGGGAATGCGGCCAACGAGTAGAGGCTCAATCCACTTGACAGGGGCTAAAGCCTCTGACCCGCTGCAAATTCGAAGCCAACTACCTGGCGGACCCGAGCGATCTTCGAGATCTCAAGCTTGGTGTGGAATGCGCTCGTGAAATCGGCAATGCCGCTGCCCTTCGTCCCTACACGAAACGCGAGCACGCCCCTGCAAATCTGACCGGCGCGGCCCTGGAAGAATATATCCGCAATGGTCTTGACACCTTCTGGCATCAATCGCGGCACGGCGAAGATGGGCCGCGATTCCATGTCTGTCGTTGACAGCGAGCTCAAGGTCTATGGCGTCGAAGGTCTTCGTATAGCGGACGCCTCTATCCTGCCGCGCGTCACAACCGGCAACACGATGGCGCCTTGCGTCATTATCGGCGAACGTGCCGCTGATCTCTTGCAGAAAGCACACGGCGCAGAGTGACGACGCCGGGGTATACGTATGGCGACACTGCTGTAGGAACGTCGGCTGTCTCGCTAGAAGAGTTAGACCAACTGAAGGTGTCGGTGGGCTTCACAGCAGATGACGAGCGATACCTCCGCAAGGCAGGAGAGGTGCTGGAAGGTCAGACAAGGCAGATTGTGGCGCACTGGCGAAGCGGCATCATCGCCGGGATCCCGAACCTCGCGCGACACTCGCGAACTCCCGCTGGGGAGTCTATCCCGAAGTATCTTGCGCAAAGTAATCTGCGCTTTGAGCAATGGATTCTGGATACGTGTCTGCGTCCCTACGATCAGGATTGGCTGAACTATCAGCAGGAAATCGCCTTGAGGCATACGAGCCTGAAGAAGAACCATGTCGATGGGGTGGAGTCAACCCCTTACGTCCCGTTCCGTGACATTGCGGCATTTGTGGCAGTGATAAATGACACCATCAAGCCCTATCTGGCAAGCGGCGGAAGTCCTGCAGATGAGGTGGAAGAGATGCATCGCGCATGGTGTAGATCTCTCCAGATACAGATTGCACTGTGGGCCAGGCTCTACATGGAGTTGGCCAAGACGAAGAGTGAGTGGTAATCGACCGGGAGCGAACGAGTGACGATGAGCGAAAATTTTGCGGATGACTCTGTAGCATACTACGATCTCGTCATTCTGGGCAGCGGCGAAGGATCGAAGTTTCTCGCCTGGACGCTTGCGCGAGAGCGGCAGCGCGTGGCCGTTGTGGAGCAGAAATGGATCGGCGGCTCCTGCCCGAACATCGCTTGCCTCCCCAGCAAGAACATCATTCACAGTGCGAAGGTGGCATCGTACTTTGCCCGAGCGGACGAGTTCGGAATCGAGACCTCCGGCTATCGCGTCAACATGGCTAAAGTCACGGACCGAAAACGGACCATGGTGAAGAGACTCATAGATATCCATGTCCGCAATTTTGAGAGTAGCGGTGTGCACTTCATTCTTGGTCACGGACACTTCGTAGGGCCGAGGACGATACGGGTGGATCGGCAGGGCGGTGGCACAAGTCAGCTACGCGGCAGGAACGTCGTTATCGGGCAGGCACGCGAGCGAATCTCGGCGCGGTCCCGGGGCTCGAAGCGGCTAAGCCACTTACACACGTTGAGGCGTTGGAATTGGACGAAGTTCCGGCTCATCTTCTGATCTTGGGAGGTGGCTATGTTGGCCTCGAGTTTGCACAGGCCATGCGCCGTCTGGGTAGCCAGGTTTCAATTTTGGAACGGAACCCGGCGTTGCTGCACCGTGAAGACCCGGACGCTTCGGCGGCATTAGAAACTCTCTTCCGGGACGAAGGCATTCAGCTTCTTTTCAACGCCACGGTGGGCGATGTGACCGGCACTTCGGGTCAGGCTGTAACCATTAGTTACACTCAGCAAGGTGAAGCGAAAACAGTGCGAGGAAGCCACCTGCTGGTTGCCGTGGGACGAACGCCGAACACCGAGGGATTAGGGCTTGAGCTTGCCGGTGTGGAGATGACGGAACATGGCTACATCAAAGTGGATGAGCGACTGAAGACTTCGGCCGATGGCGTTTGGGCCGATGGCGAGGTGGCCGGCAGCCCGCAGTTTACGCACATCGCCTTCGATGATTTCCGGATCTTGCGAGAGAACCTGGCTGGAGGCAACCGCGTCACGACGGGCCGGCAGGTTCCGTTCTCGATGTTCACGGACCCCGAGTTGGCGCGGGTGGGCTTCAGCGAGAGAGAGGCGAAGGCGAAGGGCATCCCATATCGCCTGTTCAAAATTCCGATGGGTTCCGTGTTGCGGACGCGTACGCTCTCGGAGACCCGCGGCTTCATGAAGGCGCTCGTGGGTGAGGACGATCGCATCCTCGGTTTCACTGTCTTCGGCGTTGACGGTGGGGAGATCATGTCGGCGATTCAGATCGCGATGATCGGGGCTCTGCCTTACACCGACGTGCGCGACGCGATTCTGGCTCATCCAACCCTGATGGAAGGGTTGATTGTGTTGTTCTCATCAACGCCGGTTTCGCTTGAAGCTCAATAAGCGGTGTAGGAAGAGCAGGAGCGAACACACAGTAATTTCTCGGCACAGCGACAGCGGCCTCGTCGCAGCCAGCTTTGAGGCACGGCCGTTTATGGCCGCCAAGATCGGAGCAGTGATACTCGATCTTGAGTTCCCTGTGACGTCGGGCCGATTAGCTGTCGCCGGCACTCAGCAGGTCTAAGAAGCACCCCTGTAAGCAAGTAGCACTGGGTCTCACGGATCGTACTACTTGTGGATAACTGTCGTCCTGCCGTATTTGGTGTAGAGCTCCGCTGCCCCGGCGGCGGAGCTCATGCCAGCGAACCAGAAACGTTGGGCAACAACGGATTTTTCACATGAGAGTTTAGTTGGATGGAAAACTCGTAAAGCTCGCGCTGTTTACATTAACGGCGTTTTGAAAAGTTGGCCCCGGGTAGTCGAGATGTGTTTACAGATTCGGGAGCAAGTTCCGGATTGTGGTCGGATGACGGGTTAATTGGAATGCTAAATGGCACTATTGGCCCAGCTTTTCCAGTCCAATTGACGGATTGCCGAGGGTCCGGACATAACTCGTGTGGACCCTTCGCCTTCTTAGGTGCGATCTATTGATGGACATGTCACCGGTAACGGCACCGCTAGCACCTTGGCTGAGTCAGGCAACGAACCCAATGCGTTTCCATATGGTGCACAGGCCCGGTTCGCGTAACCTCGACCTCAGCGGACATATCTGATTTGTGATCAATTGCGAACCGGCTGATGAGAGCTTGCTTTGAGCAGATCGCGCGAAGGTTCAGCATTGGGAAAGCTCACCCAAAACACGGGCAGCGGAAAAGCTCTAGAAGCTGCGCATTTCCCCGGACAAGGCGTCGTTTGTAACAGCGATTGCCGTGTTGTCGCCAAGTGTAAAGAAAGCACTCGTGCCGCGGCAGCGCTGGCCCCGAATGGGCCGAGGGATAGCCCGGGACGGCAGAGTATATCCGGCGGCAGCCCGGTTGAATGGCGTCCTTGGCGCATGCTTGCGGAGTTGCCGGGAAAGCGGCCAAGCGGGAAGCTATTCTACGACCTCTGGAACTCGTCCGAACAGAGATATGTGCCCTTTTACGACCTGGCACTTGCATTAGTGCGATCGGCGAAACCGTTAGGGCATTCGAATTGCTCGCGCGAGCGGTCCAGGAGCACTCGTCCCGGGCTGCCTTCCTGGGAGTAGACGCTCGGTTTTGATGGCCTCGGCACTTGTTCAGCAGGTCATGTGCAAGCCAGCCCTTACACTCCAACGCTTCAAACAACAGAATCGTCCCCAAACGGTAGCGGCTGCACGATACATTTGAATTAATCATGCAAGCGACCGCCGAATTAGCTGAACGAATTTCGACCATTAGTGTCTCTTCTACTCTGAAGGTGTCCGCCGACGCCGACCGTCTGCGGCGAGACGGCGCCGATGTGGTGGATTTCGGGGCCGGTGAGCCGGACTTTCCGACACCGCAGAACATCAAGCAAGCTGCAATCGCGGCCATCGATGCGAACTTCACCAAGTACACCAATGCCGGAGGTACGCCCGAACTTCGGGCGGCTATATGCGAGCGCCACCGTCTTGATTTCGGCACCAATTACTCCCCCGCTGAATGCATGGTCACAGTGGGCGGCAAACATGCGATTTTTAATCTCATTCAGGCGCTAATCGATCCGGGCGACGAGGTCATTATTCCTGTCCCGTACTGGGTCACTTATAAAGACGTTGTGAATTACGCAGGCGGCGTTTGCGTTTTTGCCGACACGGATGAGCACAATGGATTTGAAATAACGGCCGAACTGGTGGAGCGCCACGTCACGCCGAAAACCAAGCTTGTCATCATCAACTCGCCTTCCAATCCGAGCGGTGCGGTCGTGTCGCCCGAAGAGTTCCGGAAGATTTTCGAACTCACGTCGAGGCGTGAAATCCTGCTGATGACCGACGAGTGTTACTGCCAGTTTGTCTATGAAGGGAAGCCGTTCTCGATCGCCTCTGTGTCCGGTGCGAAAGATTCGGTGGTGGTGGCCGGGTCGCTTTCGAAGACGTATGCGATGACTGGGTGGCGCGTCGGTTTCGCACTCGCGCCTGCGCCCATCATCAATGCCATGATGAAGCTTCAGAGTCACTCGACATCAAACCCGACATCGATCGCTCAGAAAGCCGGCCTCGAAGCGATGCTCGGGCCGCAAGATTCGGTCGGTGAGATGCTCGGCGAGTATCGTCAGCGCCGCGATTTTGTTATCGACCGTTTACGCCAGATTCCAGGTGTCACCATTCAGGCGCCTAAAGGTGCTTTCTACGCTTATCCCAATATTTCTGTTGCGTACCGGAGCGGCCGGGTCAAGAACTCGCTCGAGTTTGCCAGCCAGCTGCTCGCCAAATCGTTCGTGGCGGTGGTGCCCGGTGAGGCCTTCGGGACCAACGATCATATCCGGATTTCTTATGCTACGTCGATGACGGAACTCGAGCGCGGACTCGACCGCCTGCACAATTTCATCGATGAACTACGAGGCTAGAGATGGCTACTGAGCTGGTTTTACCCTTTGAACAGCTAGATGACGATTTCGAGCATTACGAGGTGCTCGACGGCTGCATGGTTTTGAAACAATCCGTGGGCAGAAAAAAACACTCCCAGCTTGGCCGCATCATACGGTCGCTACTCGTTCCCTTTCAGCAGAAGCTCGGCGGTGATCTGGAAGGCGAATGGACCATGCTAAACGGTCCCGACAAACTCATACCGGATGTCACGTTCTCGTTTCCGAACCCGACAATATCGGACGGCTACTTAGTCGCGCCCGCATTCCTTGTGGTAGAAACGTCTTCGAAAGATCAGTCACTTTCGTCGCTGTTTCGAAAATGCCGCGATAAGTATCACGTTTTCGGAACGCCGTACTGCTGGATCGTCGACTCGGAAGAGGAAGCAGCCTACGAATGCCACAAAGCCGACAACGGGCTGTTCCGCTTGGTAGACACGTTAACTGCCGGACCCGACGTAGCGCTCGCAGTCTCCGCCATCTTCAACGAACTCAAGCAGGAGGGCTAAATCCAAAGAGCGATGCTATAAAATCGTACGCCATGGGACGTATATTCATCTGCCTTTTGACTCTGTCCGTCACCCAGCTTGTTTATGCCGCCGACAACCTGACGGGAAAATGGTCCGTCACAACACGCGGCCCGAGCGGCGACGGCCGGGAAACGTCACTTTACCTCAAAGCAACTGGCGATCTTCTCACTGGATACCTGAGCTTCCGGGGCAACAACGCGGCTATTCAGGACGGCAAGATCACCGGCGACGCGTTGTCTTTTGCGATTATCCGGGATAACTTCGGCGAGCAACAACGGATGGAGTACACGGGAAAGGTAGAAGGCGACACCCTGCTGCTTCAGTTGCCGTCCCGGGAAGATCGGCCCGGTCCTCAGCTTCATCTGAAGCATGTCTCAACCGATGATCCCGGAGTCATGCCGCCTGAACCTAAGAAAGTTTCTCTGCCCGAAGCGCAGCCGGTTCCTTCGAACGGTCTCGCCAAAACGCCGCCCATGGGTTGGAACAGCTGGAACAAATTCGCCAACAAAGTCACTGACCAGCTCATCCGCGAAACAGCCGATGCCATGGCGACGAACGGGATGAAGGAAGCCGGCTACATCTATGTCAACATCGACGACACCTGGGAGGCGGGCCGAGACTCGCAAGGCAATATTCAGACCAACTCCAAGTTCCCCGATATGAAGGCGCTGGCCGATTACATTCACAGCAAAGGTCTCAAGCTCGGTATCTACTCATCGCCCGGCCCGAAAACATGCGCCGGCTTCGAAGGCAGCTACCAGCACGAAGAGCAGGATGCAAAGACGTACGCCGCCTGGGGTATCGATTATCTGAAGTACGACTGGTGCAGCGGATCGCAGGTCTACGACTATCACTCGATGCCAGCCGTCTACGCGAAGATGGGCAAGGCGCTGGAGGCAACCGGCCGGCCGATTGTGTACAGCTTATGCCAATACGGTGTGTTTCACGGTGCGCAATGGGGCGAGCGCGTCGGCGGCAATCTCTGGCGCACAACCGGAGACATCAGCGACAACTGGAAATCCATGTCGCATATCGGCTTCGATCTGCAGCTCGATCTTGACCAGTACGCAGGACCGGGACATTGGAATGATCCTGACATGCTCGAGGTCGGCAACGGAGGCATGACCGACACGGAATATCGAACGCACATGAGCTTATGGAGTTTGCTTGCGGCTCCGCTTCTTGCGGGCAACGATCTGCGAACCGTGTCGCCCGGCATTATGGAAATCCTCGCGAACAAAGACGTGATTGCGATCGATCAGGATCCGCTGGGAAAAGAGGCTACCCGCGTCTCGAAGAAAGGAGACCTCGAGGTTTGGGCCCGGCCGCTTGCTGAGGGCGGGGAAGCCGTGGGGCTTTTCAATCGCGGCACTGCGCCGGCAAAAGTTACCGCAACTCGATCCGATCTCAAGGCCACAGGCAATTTCACTGTGCGCGATGTTTGGGCGAAACAGGACCTTGGGTCTTTGAAAGATGAGTTTTCGGCGGAAGTTCCGTCGCATGGCGTGGTTCTTTTAAGACTGCAAGCTGCGAGGTAGCGTTAGTGGGTACTGCATCGGCCGTGACTCTTAAGATGATCTCGTCGATGCTAGGCTGACGAGATCATGAGCGCACGGAAAACGGTCACGCTCGACGAAGATATAGTCGAGCGAGTCAAACGAGAAAGCCGAGCGCGACGAGCATCTGTCCGCGACACAATTAATGAACTGCTACGCGCGGCACTTCTAAATCTTGAACAAAAGCCGTCCCGCCGAGAGTTCAAGTTCAGACCTACTCATATGGGTTACAAGACGGGTCTGCCCAATGACAGCATCGAATCTCTGCTGGAAATAGGTGAAGGCGAACGGCATCGATAACCATCCTCAAACGGGATATTCTTTTGTATGCTTGCTACGTCGATGCACCCGCGCAAGCCGTCGTGGCCCAGTAATTAGAAGGGCTATTCGGAAGCGACCAAGTATCGCGCTGCCATGGGTTACTATTTGGGCTTTTTATACGTATTTCCACAAACGGAAGAATCTGGGATCAGCCGCGCCCAGCGAAGGAAGCGTTCGCGATTATAGATGAGCTGCTGGACCAACCGGCTGTGGTTCTGTTGCAACCCGGGCCACGTCATCGGGAGTTGTTGGAGTCGCTCATTTTGAAACACCGAGCTGCCGGTCCATTGGTAACGGATGCTGTCCTTGCTGCTCTCGCTATCGAGAACGGAGCTCGGCTGGCGTCAACGGATCAGGACTTCAGCCGCTTCGGAGATCTGCGCTGGGTCAATCCGCTCCGCGCATAGACTTCATCGGCAACTCAGAATCGATTACTCGCCCGCAATCAAAAACGATATTCCAAGTACACGTATGGATACTCGTAATCATGTCCGGGCGTTGTACGCCGAAGAAACTGTCCAGTAAACAGGTGTGCGTACCCGAAACCGGCAGTGATCGCTTGGTCGTAATCGTAAATGCAGCTAAAATCCAGCTCTTGCCCGACGTGGCGCCCAGCCGATGTCGCCGGCGCTTTGATGGTTAGCGATCCACTGCTCGCGTAGAGTCCGTCTTTCACGCTGGCCAACCAGAAACTTTCGTATGTCTGTTTGACACGCCACTTCTTGCCAAACTTTTCTTCGATGCCGGCCCGAACCTGCTCGATGTTGCGCCATCCGATCTGATCGGCGAAACCAAGCTTGTCGTGACTCGACGGATACAGTTGGTCGAACGTTCCCCAAGAGCGGCTGCTCGGGTCCCGGGTTCCTGTGGCATAGTTCGACTCAACAAAGACGCGAGGACGAGCCGCCGCACTCTCGAAAGTCTTACCCAGGATCCAATGGCCTGCCCAGGCATGAATCGAGTAGATTCCGAGCGAGCCGGTCTGTTTTGCCATCTCGGTCCCGTAATCGAAGTGTGCGGGAAGTTTACCGGTGAGGTGAACACCGGTCGTGACCTCGTTTAGCTGTCCGAGCCCGGCATTCTCGCTCAGGTGTATGTTGGGCGGCGCAATTCGCCAAAGCACGTACGGCTCGACAGTCGCCCGCGGGATGAGCGTCTTGAGGCTGCCGTAAACGCCGTGAAAATTGTTGCCTTCGAAATGATGATCGACCACACCGTCTCGCGAGACGATCACAGAGGAAGCAAACAGGCTCACTTCGTTTTTTGCATGATGCAGGTCGAGCCGGACTGCGTCGAAGGTGCGGCCCATATTCAACCAGTCGGAAGGTCCAATGAGCCGCTCTTCTCCGAAGCTGAAGATCTGGCGGCCCGCGGTTACATCCCACCATCCTTCGGCAGCGTTGCCAAGTTGCAAATAGGCTTGGCGAATATCCCACGTGTTCTGGTAGGGACTTACGGCGGGAACCAGCTGGTTGAAGAAAACGCGTGAATCTTGTGTTTCGGCGACGGCAGTCAACCAGTTAACCGGCTTCAGAACCAACCAGAGCCGCAGTTGGCTGAGCAGGTACACATCGCTTGCCTCCCTATAGCTTCTGTGGCCAGCCCCTTCGACGCGGGTGCGGTATTCACCGCCAAGCGACAGCCAAGCAGGCAACTGCTCGTCGAAAACTTGCAAAGGCATCAACCAGGAAGGAGCAGCGGTGCGCTCCGCCGTCTGGTCGGCCGAGACAGGTTGGGGCTCGTAGCGCGTCATTTGACCCCAAGACAAAGCGGAGCAGGCTAACAACGCGACCAGAAGGAATGAAATTCGGGATCGTGAACTCCGGCTTGATTTTTTATCAACTCTCATCCGACTGCTACTCTAATTATGCTGTTGGTACACGAAGAGTTCAGAAGACTTGGAGTGTTCAAAAGGGAACCTGGTTTGAATCCAGGACTGCCCCGCAGCGGTAAACAGGAACGAACATCTCCTAAGTGATCGCCCGGCAACGCCCTGCGCGCCGCCTAGCGATTGCTGGCCCAGATTGATCAATGTGGTTGACCAAGCTCTGCTTGGCTGCCGGGCTAGGAAGTCACTGTCGGGACGTAAGAGCTCGATGGGAAGACAAGACCAGTAGACAGCGCCGGGTAGTAATGTTCGGCGCCCGCCTGTAAGTCCGAAGACCTGCCACAGCCCGCACCAAATAGGGCGGAATTTGTTTTTCAGCCTCGTGGGAGGGCCGACAATGTTTATCACTTTTCTTTCGAGATTGTTTTTGTGCATCGGCGCGCTGCTGATTGCGAGTAGGGTTTCCTTTGCGGCGGGAGAGACAGGGTCCGTCAGCGGTTCGGTCCGCGATGCATCCGGGTCTCCCCTGGCGGACGCTAGCATCAGCCTTCACCAGGTAGCAGGGTCAGCGCTCCTGGTGGCGACATCGGACTCGAGCGGCCGTTACAGCTTCTCGAGTATTGCCCCAGGCGAGTATATGCTCGATGCCTCTGCTCCAGGTTTAAGCGCCGCGCATTCCTTAACGATCGTGGTCGGCGCTGGAGATAACAAGACGGTGCCTATCGAACTCGCGGTCTCTACGGTCAGGACGGAGGTAAGCGTGACGGCTGCGAGTGAGCCCCAGTCTCCGGACCAGATTTCAAAAGCGCTGGATGTTGTCAGCGTTGGGCAAGCCGAGAAGCGCGGACTGTTTTCTGTTTCCGAGGCCGTGCGTTATGTTCCGGGGCTGCGCGTTACAACCAGCGGAGGTCCGGGCGCATTGACAACGATTCAGTCGCGCGGTTTGCCGCCGGAAGATACCGGCATTCTCATCGACGGATTTCGCTTTCGCGATCCCACTTCGATAAAGGGAGATGCCAGCGCGCAGATTGGTGATCTTCTGCTGGTCGATTCCTCGCGGATCGAAGTGCTGCGAGGCTCGGGCTCGTCGCTCTACGGAACGAACTCGGTAGCCGGCACGGTGAACATCATCACCGACGGGGGTGGCGGACCGGTGCACGGCGACATCGATCTGCAGGGCGGGGGATTGGGATTGTTTCGTGGAGTCGCGCGGGTGGCCGGGGGTGCGTTCGATAATCGGCTCAGCTATTCGGCTGGTCTTGCGCATTTAAACGTGACCGACGGCGTAGATAGCGCCGGGGCTGTTCGGAACTGGAGCGGACAAGGCGGCTTGACCTATGCGCTTACTCCTCACATGAGAATCGGAGTGACTGAGTTTGCGAAAACCGGTTTCCTGCAGGACAACGTGAGTCCAGGAACCACGGCCACCGCCCCGATAACGGGCATTATTCCGGCCATTCCGCTCAATCTTGCGCAGATTCGATTGGCGGATGCGAATCAGCCCTACGATCCGGGCAGTGCCACGTTCGTTCCGTCGCTGGGCGATCCGGATGCAGGCGTTTACTCGCACTTTGCGGATACGCTTATTCGGTTCGAGGACGCAGTCAACTCGCGGCTGAGTTACCGCGTGGCTTTCAATTTTGTCGATTCACTGCGCAACAACACAAACGGGCCGGGCGGTCCCGGATATCAGCCCGTCTACAATACATCGGATCGGTATACGGGACGCATTGGCACGCTGCAGGCGCGCGTCAACTATCTTTTCGGCTCACATCAGGTTCTGACGGCAGGGTATGAATACGAACAAGAGCATTACTTAGATCTGTCAACCGACCAGAATCCGGATCCCACGGCGCGTGCTTACTTCCGAACAGATGCCAGTCAACGTAGTAATGCGGTTTTTGCGCAAGATGAGATTCGGCTGCTTGATGGCAGACTTCAGGTGCTGCTTTCCGCGAGGTTGACTCAGGCCAGCCTAGATCAACCGAAGTTCGTTAATGCGCCTTCGGCCTACGCGGGCCTGCAGCTTCCTTCGCCACCGGCTGCCTATACAGGGGACGCGGCGCTGGCGTATTTTGTCCGGAGCACTGGGACCAAGCTGCGCGCGCACGCGGGAAACAGCTTTCGATTGCCTTCGCTATACGAGCGTTTCGGAGAATCGGTCTATGACGGATACGCCTCGGTCTTTGGCGACCCGCGGCTAAGCCCGGAGCGGACTGTCTCGGGGGACGCCGGGGTTGACCAATACCTTTTTCACGAGCATCTGAAGATCAGCGCCAGCTATTTTTACGCCCATCTGCAGCAGGTGATCGGGTTCTTGGATTTTCCGGCCGATTATCTGGATCCATACGGCCGGTACAGCGGATACTACAACACCGGCGGCGGAATCTCGCGCGGGGTGGAACTGAGCGGGGAGTTTCGTCCAACCAGGAAAACGACCGTGAACGCGTCTTACACGTATACCAATGCCCGCGATCGCACCCCGCAGTACTATACGGGAACGCCGCAGATTCCCTTAGAGACGGTTCGCATTTTGCCGCACGACGTCAAGATCGTGGCGCTGCAGCAACTCGGGACGCACGTCGATCTATCGATGGACTTCGAGGGCGGCAGCAGTTATCTGTACCCTTTGTATGGGTACCCTTACAACTTATACGGGTACGCTTATCGATTCGAAGGTCCGCGCCAGCTAGGGTTAGCGGCCGGCTACACGATCAATGCTACGGAACGCGTTGCGACTCGCTTCTATCTGCGAGTCGCGAACACGCTGAATCAGAACTACTACGAAAACGCCTTTCGAACGCCAGGACGCTGGGCGGTAGCGGGAATACGGCTCAGTTTTTAGCGCCGGTCAGCGGAGACCGCCGCCGACCTGGAGCAGCGCGCCGGTGATCCAGCGTGCGTCGTCGGAAGCGAGGAAGGTGACCACGTCGGCGATATCGTCCGGCTTGCCCAGTCGACCGAGCGGAGTCTGCGCGATGGTTGCCTTTTCCATGTCGGATCCGGCAAAGCCTGCCGCCTGCGTGCCTTCGGTAGATGTCATACCGGGATTGACGGCGTTGACGCGAATCTTTTTAGGGCCGAGTTCCTTGGCGGAGACACGCGTGATCGCGTCTACGGCGCCTTTGCTTCCGGTGTAGATCGCCGATGCGGGCGGGGTGATCTCGCTTACAACGGAGCCGATGTTGATGATGCTCCCGCCTTCGACAGGAAACAGCGGGAGTGCCGCTTTGTTCGCGAGCAAAAGTCCTTTTACGTTGACGTCGAAAATTGTATCGATCGCTTCTTCCGTAATCGATTCGAGCGGCGCAAACGCGTAGACACCAGCGTTGTTCACCAGCACGTCCACCTTGCCGAAGCGTTTCTTTGTCTCGGCGAACAGCGCATCGATCTCGGCAGACTTGGCTACGTTTCCGCCGATAGCCACCGCCTTGCCACCAGTTTTTTCGATCTCCGCTACCACTCGGTCCGCGCCTTCCTTGCTTGTCGAATAGTTCACCACGACCGTCGCACCTTCGGCAGCCAACGCTTTTGCGATACCGGCGCCGATGCCCTTAGATGCTCCGGTTACCACCGCGATTTTGCCTTTTAGCTTCGCCATGCCTTTTCACCTCATTTCGATATCGGTCGAATAATTCGACGGATATCGAATAGATGTGGACTATCGATGGAAGATGCAGAAGAAAAGAGGAACGGCTACAAATCTTGAAGGCGCTTCAGATAGGCGTCCCAGACTGGGCGGCTTACACTCAGGCGCATGATGCGGCCCTCACGCACGGACTCGATCAAGCCTGCCTCCGTCAGCTCCTTTATGTGGTGCGAGATCGTGGCCGGGCTGATGGACTCGTGCTCGATTAGTGCGCTGCAGGCCAGGCCGTCGCAGCGGGCGATCTGCTCAAATATGGCGAACCGGCGTGGATCGGCGAGCGCACGCGCGATCGCGGCCGTTTGCTCGGGGGTGAGCCTGGTCGTGTCCCTTGAGACCATTGCTTTTATACTAAGAGATCGCTTTGGGCGATTGCGCGCGCCTCTTTGCCGCGCAAAGCGCTTCTTAGCTATACTCGGAGTGCATGGCTTTTGCGCAGCACGCCCGTGTGGTGAAGGCCCCGATCCCGATCGATCGGCGGGCGGCGGACAACTTACGCTTCATTCGCGACACGATGGAGCGCGCGAGTTCCTTCACGGCCGTGCCGGGTTGGGGTGGAGTGGCCATTGGCCTCACTGCTCTTTGCGCTGGGGCGCTTGCAGTTTCTCGTTCTCCGCACGACTCCGTTGTTATTTGGCTGAAGGAAGCGTTTCTCGCTTTGGTGTTGGCGTTTGTTGCCCTACGGTCCAAATCGAAGCGACTCGATTTGTCATTACAGTCGCAGGCTGCGCGGCGTGCTCTGCTCAGTTTTGTGCCTCCGCTGGTTGCGGGCGCGGCGTTGACGGCTGCGCTATTTCGCCAAGGTGATTTCAGCGTTCTTCCGGGAGTGTGGCTTGCTCTTTACGGGGCTGCGGTAGTTACCGGAGGTGCTTTTTCCGTGCGCATTGTGCCGGTGATGGGACTTTGCTTTTTAGGCGCCGGCGCTCTTTCGCTCGCTTGCCCGGGGGCGTGGGGAAATTGGTTTCTGATATTCGGATTTGGAGGCTTGCACATTGCCTTCGGTGCGGCCATTGCGCGGAGGCACGGTGGCTAAACCTGCCATGGCGCGTACGGTCAGCGATGTTGAAGAACCAAAATCGCGCGGCCCCAAAGCGGAGCGGGGAACACTCGAGAACTCTCTCCCGCACCTCGATCGCATCATCCACGAACGTATGCGCCTCGGGATCGTCAGTGCGCTCGCAGTCAACGAAACTTTGACGTTTAACGAGCTCAAGAAGCTGTTGCAAACAACGGACGGAAACCTCAGCGTGCATGCGAGACGGCTTGAAGAAGTGAAGTATGTCGAGTGTACAAAGACATTTGAAGGCCGCATGCCCAAAACGGAATACCGGCTTACGGCATCCGGACGCAAGGCTTTCGAACGCTATCTGGATCATATGGAAGCGTTAATTCAAGCTATGCGCGAAGGCGTCTGAGAGCGAAGCTCGTAGAACTATTTCGAAATCTCCTCCACGATGAGCAGTTGACCCGTCTTGGGCAGCTTGTAAACATTCTGCTGCCTAAATACGGGTTATCGCCGGGTAAGAACACTCTTCTGCAATACGAGAACAACGCTGTGTTCCGTATAGTCACGAGTTCCGGGGAGCAGTTCGTTGTGCGAGTTGCTACACCCTGGGGACGCAGCCAGGAGGAACAGCGCTCGGAGATGCATTGGTTGCAGGCTTCGAAGCTATGTTGAGGGCGACGTCCATAAAGACAGGTGACCCTGGTGTACAGTCGTTTGCATGGATCGTAGAGAATTGCTGACGGGGCTGGGCGCTTCCGTTCTAATGGGTGCAGAAGGTATGAACGCACAAAGCGAAAGCAAGCGAACACCGACCTATCTTGAGCTCAAGGTCTGGCGGCTGCATAATACGCCGGAGAATCAGGGTGCGCGCTTGGCTGCGTACCTTAAGGATGGTTTAACACCGGCGCTGGCGCGAACGGATGGCAAACTTATTGGAGCTTTCTCGACCGTTATCGGCCCCGATAGTCCTTCCTATATCAGCGTGACTCAGTTTCCTTCGCTGGCTGCGATGGAGGCGACGCTGGCGAAGCTCAAATCGGACGAGGAGCATCATCGGGCACTCGAGAAACTGAGCGAAGGCGGCGGTTTGCCGTTTGTGCGGGTCGAGAGCAGCCTTCTGCGCAGTTTCGACGTTTTGCCGGAGGCGGCGATCCTCGACCCAGCTGGCCGCGCCGGGCGCATCTTCGAGCTGCGGACCTATGAATCGCAATCCTTTTTAACCCTGGCCCGCAAGGTTGCCATGTTCAACAACGCCGAAGCTCAGATCTTTGAACGCCTGGGTTTCCGGCCTGTGTTTTTCGGAGAGACCATCCTCGGCTCGAGACAGCCCAACTTGATGTACATGCTTTCTTACGATAATTTAGCGGCTCGCGACCGGCTTTGGGGAGAATTCGGCAGTAGTCCCGAGTGGAAAAAGCTGAGCGGTCAGCCGGAGTTGAAGGATGCAGAGATCGTTGCAAATATCACGAATGTCATCCTGGCGCCGCTGCCATTTTCGGCAGTGCGGTGAAGTGAGGTAAGATTCGGCTAACTTGAAATCCGCTCATACGATGCGAAAGTGTTTTTGCCAGCGATTCAGACCCTAGCCGTTTCAGTTTTGATTGCCCTACCAATCGGCTGTTTACGAAAGGACGACCGCACCTCGGCGCTATTCAAACTGCGCACTGACTGCTCGCATTTGGCGAGCGATTTTGAGCGGGATTATAGCGCTAGAAATGCAATTAGAGGCGGGAGTTCGCTCGTATTTACGAATCACTACGATCCTCGGAGCAACCGCTGTTATGTGGAACAAAGTGGAGCCATTGATAACCCGGGCGCATCGACACACGTGAGATATGTATTCGATGCCCAAGAAAAACAGCTCTTACTTGGGTAACTATTTACTTGACTGACCGCTGAAATTGTACCATACTAGGGTCATGGAAGCATCACCCCAGACCCTACAAGAAGCCATTGTTTACTTCTCGAATCCTGACAATTGCGAAGGCTTCATGGTGGATCTGCGCTGGCCCGATGGGAAGGTATCCTGCCCACGCTGCGGAGCCGAGAAGGTAACGTATCTCGAAAACGCTCGGCTGTGGAAGTGCTACGGCAAGCACCCGAAAGCCAAGTTCTCGATCTAGGTCGGGACGATCATTGAAGACTCCCCGTTGGGCCTTGATAAATGGCTAACCGCCATGTGGCTCATCGTGAACTGCAAGAACGGCATCAGCTCCTCGAGATTTCACGCGATTTAGGCATCACGCAGAAGTCTGCATGGCATATGGCGCATCGCATACGGTTCGCTCTGCATCATGGCTCGTTCGAGAAGATGCTTTCCGGTGAATGCGAAGCAGACGAGACATTCATCGGCGGTAAAGCGCGAAACATGCACGTTGCCAAGCGGGAACGTCGCATTACCGGAACGGGCGGCAAAGACAAAACATGCGTAATGGGCGTCCTCGAACGGGGTGGTGAAGTTCGTACGGCAGTGGTTCCGAATCGCAAAAAGAAAGCAATCCAAGCGGAGGTCAAGAAGCACGTAGAGGCCGGTTCCGCGCTCTACACCGATGCGCTTCTTTCATATGAGGGATTAGCGGGAGAGTTCGCCCATCAAGTTGTAGATCACGCGGTAGCGTACGTAGACGGCAACGTCCACACCAATGGCTTGGAGAACTTCTGGAGCTTACTAAAGCGCGGCATCAGCGGAACGTACGTCAGTGTCGAGCCATACCACCTATTCCGCTATCTCGATGAGCAGGCGTATCGCTACAACAATCGCAAAGAGATGACCGACTTTGACCGCTTCAAGGTTGCGGCTTCGCAGATCGCTGGCAAGCGCCTGACGTGGGAAGAGGTAACGGGAAAACGCGCCGAAAAGGAAACGTGGTAATCGCTACCGCGCTGGCTTCGTCTTCCGTGTACTCGATTTCTTCGGTTCCGGTTTCTTAAACGGATCAGGCGGTAAGGCAGACTTCGGGAACGCCAGGACCGTTTTCACGGCGCTGCGGAATCGTTCGAATGCTTGGGGGCCTTCCTGCATTTCGGTGTGCGGTTTCATTACGTCCAGCATGACACGAAAAGAGACTTCGGTAATCTGTCCCTTTGAACACCCTCTACTGCGGAGACCGCGATAATCACTGGATAGCGGCGCTTGTTATTCATTACATGTATACGTTCAAGCCGAGATTCGCTGCACTCTAAACACTAAAAACACGAATGGGTAACGAACCTTCAAGACAAGCCCAGCTTGCATTGTTTGTTGACTGGGTAAATACGTACATCAAAGGGGAGGAACGTGGAGAGGCGCAAATCTACCTGGACCATTTATTTCGTGCCTTCGGCTGGCTCGGACTAAAGGAAGCTGGAGCAAATTGTGAGTTGCGGGTAAAGAATGACAACGGAGGCACCTCATTTGCTGACCTTGTCTGGAAACCCGTGGTTCTCGTTGAGATGAAGAAACGGGGAGCCGACCTTTCGAAATATTACAGGCAAGCCTTTGACTACTGGACAAGGCTTGTCCCTAATCGGCCTCGTTATGCCGTGCTCTGCAACTTTGATGAATTCTGGATTTACGATTTTGAGACGCAGATGGATACACCTGTTGATAGGGTGCATATTTCCGATTTACCGAGACGTTATGGTCCGGTTGCATTCCTATTCCCGGGTCAAGAAAAACCGCTGTTTGGAAACCACCAAGAAAGGTTACTAGACAAGCCGCTCACCACCTTGCAGCCTGTTTCAATTCATTAGTGACAAGACGCATCGACAGGCCAGTCGCGCAACGGTTTATTTTACAGACGCTAATGTCATTGTTTGCTGAAGATATTGGCCTCCTTGAGAAGTACTTCTTTACAAAGCTTCTCCACGACTGCAACTCGGCAAGTGAAAGCTATGACTTGCTGGGTGGATTGTTTGAGGCTATGAATACTCAGGGAGGTATACAAGGCGGGAGATTCAAGGGCGTTTCATACTTCAATGGTGGCCTATTTGCCGAACCAGCCCGCGTCGAGCTTACGTCGGGCGAGCTGGATTTATTGAAGCAAGCAGCCGACTTCGATTGGGCAAATGTTCGCCCAGAAATCTTTGGAACTCTCTTTGAGCACTCGCTCGATCAAGACGAACGGCACGCTTTCGGCGCGTACTTCACCAATCCGGTTGACATCATGAAGATTGTTGGACCTACCATTGTGGAACCTTGGCAGAGTCGTATTGAGTCGGCACAGACGCTCAAAGATTTACGCGGTCTTTTGGCGCGCCTTCAGGAATTCAAGGTTTTAGACCCGGCCTGTGGGAGCGGGAATTTTCTTTATGTAGCGTATCGAGAGTTGAAGCGGTTAGAGTCTCGCATACACGAACGAATGGCCGAAGACTACAAGAGTATAAATGCCAACCAGCGACCATTCGGATTCGTCACCACCAACAGTGTCTTTGGGATGGATGTTAATCCGTTCGCTATCGATATTGCCAAGGTCACGCTTATGCTTGGGCACAAACTTGCCATTGATGAGCTTAATATCAATGAAAGACGCTCTGCCACTTGACAATCTAGATGGAAATTTCAGAACTTGCGATGCCCTGATTCAACCAGACGGATCACGCACGGTTTGGCCTAAAAGTGATGTGATCATCGGCAATCCGCCATTTCTGGGAGCAAAGCTCTTAAAGCCCGAACGCACCGCGCCCTACGTGAAGTCTCTTCGCCTCGCATATCCAGACGTGCCGGGGATGGCAGATTACTGCGTTTATTGGTTTAAACGGAGCAATGATGAACTATCCGACTGCACGAGTGATGATCCTTTTGCTGGACGCGCGGGATTAGTAGGTACACAGAATGTTCGGAATAACGCATCACGTATTGGTGGCCTCGACAAAATCGTGGAGAGTGGCACGATTGTGGAAGCAGTGCAAAACCAGCCATGGTCTGGCGAGGCGAAAGTACATGTCTCAATAGTCAATTGGGCAAAAACAAAGGACGCCGCATTAGTACCCGCCAAAAAACGTCTGTGGCGGATAGCGCAGAACACCGATCGCACTAATCGTACGACCAGAAAGGAAAAACAAAGCGACCTAACATTTACTGCCGGATCGTTTATCAACTCTTCCCTGTCGGATGCGACCGATGTTTCTAAGGCACGAGTTATAACTTGCAATGCTGTCCCACAAAAATCCTTTGTTGGGATTATGACGGGGCACATAGGGTTCGTACTAACTCCCTCGCAAGCGAGCGAAATGATTTCTAAAGACCCTAGCTCGAAAGAGGTGATTTTCCCCTTCCGCTTGTTCGTGCGTAAGGGCGTTGCTGCCGCCGATAGTGGTGATTTCGTCGAAGATAAGATGAAATGACAATTCTCGCTTGCATTTAAACATATAGAGCATACGGTTCTTGACGCCCTTCAAAAGAAAGCGGACGAGGAGCACGAGGATGAAAAGGCACGGAAGGCACAGCTAAAAAGATGGTGGCTACACTGGCGCAATAGGAGCGAGATGAAGACCGCGATTCGTGGACTGAGAAATCGATATATCACCGGATCTCGTGTTCAGAGATTGCCCTTCATCTTTAGCTTTGTGTGTAATACGTTATTCCTGGAGCAGATGCAGGTTTCGCACTGCCTGATGTTCTGTTTGTGTTCTTCACCGTTCCAGCACACATTGCGTGGTACAAGGCCAAAGCCGCTCGGTTAAAGAACGAGATTGACTATATATACTCAGCCGAATCTGTTTTTGACACCTATCCGTGGCCTCAAGGCCCAACTCATAAGCAAGTAGAAGAAATTGCATCTCTGGCGAGGGACATCAGAAAAATCCGAATGCAGTCTTTGTCTACGACCAAGACATTCAAGCTATAGGCAACTACCTGACCGAACACTCTCCGGAGCTCTAGACTCGACCATCCGGACCATATACGACACCGTGAAGGAGCTGAAACGATTCCCCGAGCGGGGCAGGGTAGGGCGTGAGCCGGGTACCCGCGAACTCGTGTTTACCCGCCTCCCTTTCATTGCTGTTTACCGGTACCCCCTCACTATCATTACTAATTACGCTTAACGGAATCTGCCGTTGAAGTGCTTCGAGTCCGGGGCGGCGCACAGTCTAGGGGCTAACTGCATACCGATCCGGCCTGCCTCAGCGAAACTGTTTATGCTATCCTGACAGAGGTTTCCAGTCAACTTGGGAGGCGTGGGTGTGCGTATTCCGCCTGAGCCGTTTGGACCAGTCACATTATGAGTCATAAGCCCGGCAAAAAGTATGAAGCCGCGGCCAAGCAGGTAGAAGCAAAGCCCTATCCGCTGGCCGATGCTGTCACTTTAGTTCAAAAGATCAAATTTACGAAGTTCGACGAGACTGTCGAGGTTCATCTGCGTCTCGGAGTCGATCCGAAGCATGCGGATCAGATGGTTCGCGGCACGGTGGTTCTGCCGAACGGCTTGGGTAAATCGAAGCGCGTTCTGGTAATTGCTTCAGGCGACAAGCTTCGTGAGGCGCAGGAAGCGGGCGCGGACCTGGTGGGCGGCGAAGACATGGTCAACAAAATTCAGACCGAGAACTGGACCGACTATGATGCCGTGATCGCGACCCCGGACATGATGCGCTCGGTGGGTCGTTTGGGTAAGGTGCTCGGACCACGCGGGCTGATGCCGAATCCGAAAACCGGCACTGTTACGACCGATGTCAGGAACGCCGTTCAGGAGATTAAGGCCGGCAAGGTCGAGTTTCGCGTCGATAAGACGGGGGTCATTCACGCCCCAGTGGGCAAGGTGAGTTTCGCGAACGATAAGCTGCTGGAAAATACAAACAGTCTGATTCAAGCTGTGATTCGGGCAAAACCGTCCGCTGCCAAGGGCAAATATGTTAAGAGCGCAACGCTGTGCTCGACAATGAGCCCGGGTATCCCGCTGGACGTAACGGCATTCAACGCCAAGACCGCGTAGGGCAGGGAGGCGAGATGAAGAATAAAGACGATAAGCAAAGAGATCTGGACGAGCTGAAAAAGGCGATCGCCGAGAATAGCAACATCTTCGTCACCGGCTACGAGAAGATGACAGTCAGCCAGGATTTCCAGCTTCGGAAGACAATCCGTGACGCGGGCGGTGATTATCGCGTGGTGAAGAACAACCTGGCGGCGAAAGCTAGCGAGGGCACTCCGACCAGCGATCTGCTCAGCGATCTGAAGGGTATGACTTCGCTCGCCTATACGGCGAAAGATCCCGTCGCGCTCGCCAAGGCTCTCACCAAGTATTCGAGGGAAAACGCAGCGTTCACCTTCAAGGCGGGTATGGTCGAAGGCCGTGTGATCGATATTAAGGCGATCAGCGACTTGGCGGCCATGCCTCCGAAAGAGGAGATTTATGCGAAGCTCCTTTTTTTAATCAACGCGACAGCGACGCGGCTGGTCACCTCGGTGAATGGCGTCGGCCGGAACCTCGCGGTCGTGCTCGATCAGGCGGCGAAGGAAGGCAAGTTCTCAGAGTAATTCTCGAAGGAGAGCAAACGGTTCCCGGGTTGGGGCCGGTATGCGATCCAAATTATCGGTTGGCAAAAACTATCGGCCAAACTGAGGAAGATCACGAAATCGTAAGGGAGTAGAAGAGGAAAATGGCGGATATTAACGCGATTGCGGAACAGGTTCAGGGATTGACGTTGCTCGAGGCTTCACAGCTGGTGAAGCTGCTTGAGGAGAAATTGGGAGTGTCGGCAGCCGCGGCGTCCGTTGCGGCAGCCCCGGCGGCAGGCGGCGGCGGAGCTGCGGCAGCGCCGGCGGCGGAAGAAAAGACCGAGTTCACGGTCGTATTGACGGCTGCTGGCGCGAATAAGATCAACGTCATCAAGGCTGTTCGCGAAGTGACGAGCCTGGGTCTGAAAGAAGCCAAGGATCTGGTGGATGGCGCACCCAAGCCGATCAAAGAGGGCGTAAACAAGGACGAGGCCGAGACGATTCGGAAGAAGTTCGTCGACGCCGGCGCTACCGTCGAAGTGAAGTAAGATTGGCCGGCGGTCTCGGCTAAGCCGGGTTTCGTCTGCCGGTGCTGCCCTTGGCGGACAGCCGAGCTATCCGAGCCAGCCGTGCCTAAAACGCGGCTGGCGAAAAGTTGTGTTAGTATAGGGACAGTCGTCGAGCCGGGACGGTCAAGTAATCGGAATTAAAATTTCAGCTGGTTGAAGTTCTCCCGCGGGCCAGGTATGGCCGGCGGGGCTTTGGCGTGCCCAAGTCATTTATTGGTTCTTCTTTACTTTGTATAGACTTTCGAATCCGTTCCCGTGTGCTGAAGCCCCGAGAGTATTGTTCTATTCGCCTTCGCTCTTTCTCATGAATTTTTTTGCTTCCCTCGTGCGCCCGCTCCGGGCGACTTGCGGAAGTCTCCGGGTCGATGACTCGGTTCCCCCTCGCCTGGCCGTAGTTGGTTAGGCTTCGATCCGGCTGTGAGTAGTGTGTTGCTGAATGTCGTCATGTGTCATTGGTTTCCTAAAGGACAAGCGTAGATGCCCAACGTCTTAAACGGTTCTCTCCGCGAGAGAGTTGATTTTTCGAAGATCAAAACTTCGATACCGATCCCCAATTTGATCGAGGTGCAGAAGCGGTCGTATGAACGCTTCCTGCAAATGGACCTTCTTCCCAAGGAGCGGGAAGATGCCGGTCTACAGAGTGTATTCAGCTCCGTCTTCCCCATCTCGGATTTCCGCGGCTTAAGCCAGCTCGAATTTGTCGATTACTCGATCGGCAATTGGGAGTGCAAGTGCGGCAATCTGAAGGGTCTGCATCACCTTCGTACTATTTGCCGCAATCCGAACTGCGGGGCCGAGATTCGTACGGATCCGTTTCATGCGGGCGACGTTCTCTGCCACAAGTGCGGCACGTTCAACAAAAACATTGTCACGTTCTGCAATCGCTGCGGCGATCCGGTTGCGCTGCAGCTGAAGTACGACGTTCCCGAGTGCGAGGAGCGTGGCATGACGTATGCTGCGCCACTCAAAGTCACTATACGATTGACGGTCTATGACAAGGACCCGGAGACCGGAACCAAGACGGTCCGTGACATCAAGGAGCAGGAAGTCTTTTTCGGCGAAATCCCGCTGATGACGGACAACGGTACCTTCATCATCAACGGTACCGAGCGCGTCATCGTTTCGCAGCTCCATCGCTCGCCCGGCGTGTTCTTTGAGCGCGTTCAGGCACAAGGCTACTTCCTCGGCAAGATCATTCCGTACCGCGGCAGTTGGGTCGAGTTTGAGTACGACAACAAGAACCTGCTTTACGTCCGCATCGACCGGAAGCGCAAGTTTTACGGCACGGTCTTTCTCCGCGCGCTTGGGCTGAAATCGGATTCCGAGATCATTCGGGCTTTCTACAAGCTTTCCACTATTTCGTTGAAGGATAGCAAGCTGTTCTGGGGCGTGAATGAAAGCCTGATCGGCATGAAGCTTTCTCACGCGATCACCGGTTCTGAGGGCCAGCAGGTGGTTCCGCAAGGCCGCAAGATCACCAACTCGGTTTACCGCGAGATCCAAAAAGCCAAAATCGCTCAGGTCGAAGTCGCTTCGAACGATCTCGAAGGCGCGTATGTCGCAAGCGACGTCATCGACATGTCGACCGGCGAGGTGCTGATCGAGGCGAATCACGAACTCACTCCAACGGCGATCGGCAAGCTGGCCGATGGCGGCATCGAGACCTTCGAAGTGTTCTTCCCGGACCGCGACGATGCCGGTAACGTGATCTCGGCAACGTTGCGCAAAGACGCGGTGAAGAGCCAGAACGACGCGCTTCTTGAAATTTACCGCAAGCTGCGCCCCGGCGATCCGCCGACGCTGGATACGGCCACCCAGCTCTTCCAGGGCATGTTCTTCGATCCGCGCAAGTACGATTTTTCGCGCGTGGGCCGCATGAAGTTCAATATCAAGCTGCACGATAAGGCGGACGCCACTCCGCTCGACAAACGCACGCTCGATCAAAGAGACTTCACCGACACGATTCTTTATCTGCTCCGGCTCCGCCGCGGCATCGGCGTGGTCGATGACATCGATCACCTCGGTAACCGCCGCGTTCGTGCCGTCGGCGAACTGCTCGAAAATCAGTTCCGCATCGGCTTGGTGCGTATGGAACGCGCCATCAAGGAAAAGATGTCGGTGTACCAGGAGATGTCGACGGCTATGCCGCACGACCTGGTCAACGCAAAGCCTGTGATGGCAGCGATTCGCGAGTTCTTCGGTTCGAGCCAACTCTCGCAGTTCATGGATCAGACCAACCCGCTCTCCGAGATTACGCATAAACGCCGTCTCTCGGCGCTTGGACCGGGCGGTCTCTCTCGCGAGCGTGCCGGCTTCGAAGTCCGCGACGTTCACCCGACCCACTACGGCCGTATCTGTCCGATTGAAACGCCGGAAGGTCCGAACATCGGCCTCATCTCGTCCCTTTCGTGTTTCGCGCGAATCAACGAGTACGGCTTTATTGAAAGCCCGTATCGCCGCATTCGAGACGGAGTGCTAGTGGATGAGGTGAAGATCCTCAACCCCGGGGGCGCTGACTTCAAGGTCGGGCAGGTTGTCTCGCGCGACGAACTCGACCAGACGAATCAAGAGCTTACTACCGCCAACAAGCAGTTGACGGAGTTCGAGCCTTACTCCGATTACCTTTCGGCGTGGGAAGAAGACAAGTACATCATTGCCCAAGCCAACGTGAAAATCGACGACGCAGGACGCATTGTCGAGGATCTCGTCAACGCTCGTCAGGCCGGCAACTTCGTCTTGAAGCATCGCGACGAGATCGAGTATATGGACGTGAGTCCGAAACAGCTCGTCTCAGTTGCGGCCAGCTTAATTCCGTTCCTCGAAAACGACGACGCGAACCGCGCGTTGATGGGTTCGAACATGCAACGTCAGGCGGTACCGCTGCTCCGTGCAGAGGCGCCGTATGTCGGAACCGGCATGGAGCGCGTGACAGCGCGCGACTCCGGCGCTGTCGTGATCTGCAAACGTCCCGGCATCGTCGATTCGGTCGATAGCGAACGCATCATCGTACGCGTGGAAGGCAGCGGCGCTCACGAAGGGCAGATGTCGCGCGAAGTCGGGGCCGATATTTACCAGCTGACCAAATTCAAGCGCTCGAACCAGAACACCTGCATCAGCCAGAAGCCGATCGTTCACCAGGGACAGAAGGTCCGTAAAGGTGATGTGCTGGCCGACGGTCCTTGCACGGAAGCGGGCGAGCTTGCCCTTGGCCGCAACGTTCTGGTAGCGTTCATGCCCTGGCGCGGTTATAACTTCGAAGACGCCATCGTGGTCAGCGAAAAGCTGGTCAAAGACGACTACTACACTTCGATCCACATCGAAGAGTTCGAGATCGAAGCACGGGATACGAAGCTCGGCCCTGAGGAGATCACTCGCGATATCCCGAACATTGCCGAATCCTTCCTGCGCAATCTCGATGACAGCGGCATCATCCGCATCGGCGCGACCGTCAAGCCGGGCGACATTCTGGTCGGTAAAGTCACACCGAAAGGCGAGACGCAGCTGACTCCCGAAGAAAAGCTGCTTCGCGCGATCTTCGGCGAAAAGGCCGGTGACGTGAAGGATGCTTCGCTCTACTGCCCGCCCGGTATCGAGGGAACCATCGTCGATTGCAAGGTATTTTCCCGCAAGGGCGCCGAACTCGACGAGCGTTCCAAGCAGATTTTAGGGCTGCAGGAAGAGCGGCTGCACCGCAACCTCGAAGACGAAAAGCGCATCCTCAGCGACGAGCGCGCCAAGCGTCTGGAGCAGTTGCTGGCCGGCAAAGAACTGCAGGCCGATCTGCACGACGAAAAGACCAACCGCAAACTGCTCTCGAAAGACATGCCGCTCAGCCGCGACGTGCTCGAAAAGCTGCGCGCTCGAGATCTGAAGCGCATGAGGCTCAACACGAAAGATGTGCGCCTCAACGAGCAGATCGATGAGATTGAAGAGATGACCTCGCGTCAGATCGCGGTGCTCGAAAAGATCACCGAAGAGAAGATCGCGAAGCTGCGCAAGGGCGATGAGCTGCCTCCGGGCGTCATCAAGCTCGTTAAGGTTTATATCGCCATGAAGCGTAAGCTTTCGGTGGGCGACAAAATGGCCGGACGCCACGGTAACAAGGGTGTTATCGCGCGCATCGTGCCCGAAGAAGATATGCCCTATCTGCCGGATGGAACTCCGGTCGAGATCGTGCTGAATCCGCTCGGCGTTCCTTCGCGTATGAACGTCGGCCAGATTCTCGAAACGCACTTAGGTTGGGCCGCGGCGAAGCTCGGTCTGCACTTTGCAACGCCGGTATTTGACGGCGCTGCCGAAACCGATATCAAAGCCCGGCTCTCAGACGCCGGCCTGCCAAGTTCCGGCAAAATCGAGTTGCACGACGGTATGACCGGCGCGCAGTTCGAACAGCCGGTCACGGTTGGCTACATCTATATGCTCAAACTGAGCCATCTGGTCGACGATAAGATTCACGCTCGCTCGATCGGACCGTACTCCTTAATCACGCAGCAGCCGCTCGGTGGTAAGGCGCAGTTTGGCGGACAGCGCTTCGGAGAAATGGAAGTCTGGGCGCTTGAAGCTTACGGCGCCGCTTACATCCTCCAGGAGTTGCTAACCGCGAAGTCGGATGACGTGTACGGTCGCGCCAAGATCTACGAAGCGATCGTCAAAGGCGAAGCTGCGGCCGAGCCTGGCGTTCCCGAATCGTTTAACGTTCTGATCCGCGAGTTGCAGAGCCTCTGCCTCGATGTCGAGCTGATGAAGAAGCCGCGCGAGATGCAGGATCTGGCTCATGCCGCGGATTAATCGGTAATGAAAGCAGAGAGATGTGGTTGGACCCCCGCATCTTCTCTGCGTAGTTGGTAGCGGGCCCGTTCTTAGTTGGTTGGAATATTTAAGGACAATTCATGTATCGTTCCTCTCCGTACGACAGAGCCAATCTCATAGCCGACTTCGATTCGATCCGAATCAGTTTGGCCTCTCCGGAAAAGATCCGGAGCTGGTCACACGGCGAAGTGACCAAGCCGGAGACCATCAATTACCGCACCTTCAAACCCGAGCGCGATGGGCTGTTCTGCGCCCGTATCTTCGGCCCAGTAGCCGATTGGGAATGTCTCTGCGGTAAGTACAAGCGCATGAAACATCGCGGAGTGATCTGCGATAAGTGCGGTGTCGAAGTAACTCTCTCCCGTGTGCGCCGTGAGCGCCTCGGGCACATCGAACTGGCCAGTTCCAGTTCGCATGTGTGGTTTTTCAAGGGTCTCCCTAGCCGTATCGGCTACCTGGTCGATATCACGCTTCGTGAGCTCGAGCGGGTTCTCTACTACGAAGCGTTCGTGATCATCGATCCAGGCGAGGCCACCGGCCTCACCATGGGTGAAGTAATTAGCGATGAGCGTAAACGTCAGCTCGATCAAGAGTTCCCGGGCAAGTTCGTCGCCATGATGGGCGCGGAAGGCGTGAAGGAACTGCTGAAGCGCATCGATGTCGAATCGCTGAGCCAGGAAATTCGCGAAAAGATGCGCACCGAGACTTCAGCGCAAAAGAAGCTGAAGTACGCCAAGCGTCTCCGTGTTGTCGAGAGCTTCCGGAAATCGGGTAACAAGCCCGAGTGGATGATCCTCGACGTGATCCCGGTCATTCCGCCTGAGCTTCGTCCGCTAGTGCCACTCGATGGCGGCCGCTTTGCCACCTCCGATCTCAACGATCTCTATCGCCGCGTTATCAACCGCAACAATCGCCTGAAGAAGCTGATGGAGCTGCATGCTCCTGACGTGATTGTGCGCAATGAAAAGCGCATGCTGCAGGAAGCAGTAGACGCTCTCTTCGACAATGGACGCCGTGGCCGTGTGCTCCGTGGCGCGAACAATCGCCCCCTCAAATCGCTCTCCGATACGCTCAAGGGCAAGCAGGGCCGCTTCCGTCAGAATCTTCTCGGTAAGCGCGTCGACTACTCCGGCCGATCCGTCATCGTGGTCGGTCCCGAACTCAAACTGCACCAGTGCGGTCTTCCGAAGAAGATGGCCCTCGAGCTCTTCAAGCCATTCATCTATCACCGGCTTGAACAGCGCGGCCATTGCACCACTATTAAACAAGCCAAGGAACTGGTTGAGCAGCAGGATCCAGTGGTTTGGGACATCCTAGAAGAAGTCATCAAAGATCACCCGATCCTTTTGAACCGCGCTCCCACGCTGCACCGTCTCGGTATCCAGGCGTTCGAACCGACGCTGGTCGAAGGAAAAGCGATCAAGCTGCATCCGCTGACCTGTACTGCCTTCAACGCAGACTTCGACGGCGACCAGATGGCCGTTCACATTCCGCTGTCGCCCGAAGCGCAGATCGAAGCCTCCACTTTGATGCTGGCTTCAAACAACATCCTGTCGCCCGCGCATGGCGCACCCATTGCCGTCCCGACTCAGGACATGGTGCTCGGTCTTTATTACCTGACCAAGATGCGCCCGACTGCCAAGGGTTCCGGCCGCACGTTTGCCTCGATGGAAGACGTTTTGATTGCGCTCGAAATGGGCGAAGTCGAGACGCTGACCGCCATCAAGCTGCGTTACACGGGCAAAGTTATCGACCTCACGAAGGCTTTCGATAACCAGAACATCATGTATACGGAGCCGATCGAGTTCAACAAGCAGTACATGGACACGACGGTCGGCCGCGTCATCCTCAACGATGTTCTTCCGAAGGAGATGCCGTTCATCAACGGGCTTCTCAAGAAGAAGGGCGATAGCCAGCTTGTTCAGTACTGCTACCTGAAGTTCGGTCTGCAGACCACGGTGCAGATGCTCGATGAAGTCAAAAAACTCGGCTTCCTCTACGCGACTCGCGCCGGTATCTCGATCGGTATCGATGACATGGTTGTGCCCGAAGAGAAGGCCGGCCTGGTTCATGCAGCCGAAAAAGAAGTGATCGAAGTTCAGCAGCAGTATCAGGATGGCGCGATCACTCAATCCGAGCGCTACAACAAGATCATCGAAATCTGGTCGAAGGTCACGGAAGCGATCTCCGATAAGCTCTTCAAAAATCTGGAAGAGGACGACCGCACCGGCCGTATTCTCAACCCGATCTACATCATGGCCGACTCCGGTGCTCGCGGTTCCAAACAGCAGATTCGTCAGCTGTCCGGTATGCGCGGTTTGATGGCCAAGCCCTCGGGCGAGATCATCGAACAGCCGATCACCGCAAACTTCCGCGAAGGCCTGGACGTGTTGCAGTACTTCATCTCGACCCACGGCGCCCGTAAAGGTCTGGCCGATACCGCTCTTAAAACAGCGGACTCCGGCTACCTTACTCGCCGCCTCTGCGACGTGGCCCAGGACGTCATCATCACCGAAGACGACTGCGGCACGACCGACGGTATCTACGTCGAACCCATCATCGAATCGGGCGAGATCATCGAGCCTCTCCGCGACCGCATTGTCGGCCGCGTGGTTCTCGAAGATCAGCGCGATTACGAGAACAACGTGATCGTATCCGTCAACCAGGAGATCACGGAGGAGCTGGCCAGCGCGATTCAGTCTGCCGGTATCGAGCGCGTGAAGATTCGCTCGGTGCTGACCTGCGAATCAAAGCGTGGTGTTTGCCGCCTCTGCTACGGACGCAATCTCGCAACCGGCCGTATGGTCGAGCGCGGAGAAGCTGTCGGTATCATCTCGGCACAGTCGATCGGCGAACCCGGCACCCAGCTCACCATGCGTACGTTCCACATCGGCGGCGCAGCAACCCGTGTCAGCGAGCAGTCTACGCAGGACGCCAAGAGCGACGGTTTCGTTCGGTTCAACAACGTCAACACGGTTCGCAATAACAAGGGCGAACTGATTGCCATGAACCGCAACGGAATCCTGATCATCGTCGACGATAAGAACCGCGAGCGGGAACGCTATCCGGTTGTCTACGGCGCCAAGATCAACGTCGAAGAAAACGCTCCGGTCAAAGCCAACCAGATCCTGCTCGAATGGGATCCGTACACGTTCTCGATCCTCACTGAAGTCAGCGGAACCATTCACTTCAAGGATCTGATCGACGGCGTAACCACGACGGAGCAGGTCGATGAGATCACCGGCAACATGCAGGTGGTCGTCACCGATTCCGCCGATGAAAAGCGCTTCCCGACGGTCATCATCCGGCCGGAAGGTGGGAGCCGCTCCGATGAGAAGCGTTACCTCATGCCGACGCACGCGCACTTGATGATGAGCGATGGCGAACAGCTGCATGCCGGCGACGTCATTGCGAAGATCCCGCGCGCCACTACCAAGACCAAGGACATCACTGGTGGTCTGCCTCGCGTAGTCGAGCTTTTCGAAGCTCGTAAGCCGCGCGAGACGGCCATCATCGCTGAAATCAACGGCATCGTGAAGTACGGCGAAGTTTCGAAAGGTATGCGTAAGCTCTACATCGTTGGTGACGACGGCGTGCAGAAGGAATATGGAATTCCTCGCGGCGTTCACATCAACGTTCAGGAAGGCGAGCGCGTGCGTTCGGGCGATCCTTTGATGGACGGCCCCCGCAATCCGCACGACATTTTGGCCGTGCTCGGCGAAAAGGAACTGCAGAAGTACCTGGTCAACGAGATCCAGGAAGTCTATCGTCTGCAGGGCGTCAACATCAACGACAAACACCTCGAAGTCATCTCTCGCCAGATGATGCGCTGGGTGCGTATCGAAGACATCGGAGACACCGAGTTTCTCCCCGAAGAAGTGGTCGACAAGTTCCGCTTCCGCGAAGAAAACAACCGTGTCATCGAAGCAGACGGCCGCCCCGCAACGGGCAAACCGATTCTGCTCGGTATCACCAAGGCATCACTCTCGACCGATTCGTTCATCTCGGCCGCCAGCTTCCAGGAAACCACGCGTGTACTCACCGAAGCCGCCATCAACGGCAAGGTCGATTACCTCCGCGGCCTGAAAGAAAACGTCATCATGGGTCGGTTGATTCCTGCTGGAACCGGTATGGAGTTTTACCGTCGTGTGAAGATCGCGGGCGAAGACGTGGTCGAGGAAGAGGCAGTGCCCGAACAGGAGATTTCGTTCGCGGATGGTCTTGGAGACTACTCGGACGAAACGCCTGACATCTATACGGGCGGGCTTTCAGACGATCTTGCGGCCGAAGAGGCCTTGAGCACGCCGGAAGAAATCTAATCCTCGCATCTGACCTGTTGTTTTAATAAAAGGCGGCCCTTCATAGGGTCGCCTTTTCACATTTATACGGAGACGAACATGATTAAACAAGTGAAGTTCCTGGGTATCTGTGTCAGCGACCAGGAGCGAGCGCTCGAGTTCTACACACAAAAACTTGGCTTTAAGCTCAAGACGGACCAACCCATGGGACACCAGCGTTGGATCGAGCTCGAAATTCCAGGCGCTGAGACCAGAGTCGTTTTGTTCACGCCGCAGGGCCAGGAAGATCGCATCGGAACTTTCGTGAATACATCTTTCGCCTGTGAGCGCCTCGAAGAAACATATGACCGGCTAAAAGAGAGCGGGGTCGAATTCTCAACTCCTCCAACCGAGCAGCCATGGGGAACGTTCGCCATCTTCAAGGATCCCGACGGGAACAGCTTCGTCCTGTCTTCGGCTACTTAGCTCCCAATCTTTCCTTCGATTAGGAGTATGATCGTACCGGGAAGCGGTCACATAGACCGAGCACGACAAGGTAAGAAATTGCCAAGCCGCGACCCGGGCATGATGGCCCGTCTTCGACTGGAACGGAGGCAGGGAGGCAACCATGTCAGTAGACCGATTGGAAGTAAAGGTTTCGATCACCAAGCTTCTGCTTGCGCTGATCGTAGTCATTGTTCCGCTAAGCATTATCGGGCTCGTTTTGACTCAGCGGAGCGACAAAACTCTGGATAACTCTGTAGGGTCTAATTTCAAAACCATGGCTCAGCTCTATGCCAGCCAAGTCACGCAGTTTATGCGTGAACGTGTCACCGATGTGAACGTGCTGGCGAGCAATCCTGCGGTTCTGAATGCCGTCACCAATGGGGCAGGAAACAAGGGAACTCTCGACGCGAATGCGTCACAGGTTCTGCGGGAGCGCAAGTCTCTCGATCCGCGTTTTCTTTCCATCGTGGCGACGACCGATGAGGGTAAAGTGATTGCTGCCTCCCAGAGGCCGCCCCAAATCGCCTATGCGCAGGACGCCAATTGGCAGGCTGCGTACAACAACGGGCAGGGCACCACGAAGATCAGCGACATTCTCGACGATGAACTCACCAAGGCTTACTACGTGACCATCAACGTTCCAGTCGTGAATCCTCAGTCGAGTCAGACGATTGGTGTCGTAAGCGCCGCAGTGAACATCTCGGATGCTCTCACGCCATTTCGCCAATCCCAAATCGCGTCCGGAGCCCATGCTTCTTTAGTAAATGAGGATGGCATTGTCATTAGCGGTCCGAATGGCGACGTGTTTTCGAGGGTAAAGTCTCCCGAGTACGACGTTGTTCGCGATTCGCTTGGTTCGAATCAAGGCAGCCAGAACGGCTGGTTAACAGCCAATCTTGCCCGTGGACCATACCTTGTCGGCTTCGCTGGAACCGGCCTCAAGCAGCACTTCGCGAATCTCGGATGGGTCGCGATGGTCAGCCAGGAAGAGCACGAAGCCGCCGCGCCCGTCCGACAACTTGAGCATTTCGCCCTGCTGATGGTGATTTTGGCTCTTTTCATGCTGACTCTGATGTTCGTCTACTACTATCTGCATCGCGCGCAACGCTTCTCCTATATTGACGATGACGTCACGTCTAACCAGCCGCGCTCGACAGCTGCCTCCGCTGGCGCGGGAATCTAAGCCGAAGGTCCGCACTCGTCGAGGGTGCGGACGCTTCCATATTCTGGAGTTTTTGAAATCCGGCAGCAACCATCCGGCGCGCACCTGTGTCAAATAGCGTGCCAATTGACATCGAACATTTCAAGAAAGTGCTTCAGAACAGGGAACAAGAGCTGATCTGCTGAGACCACTCAGCTCGAGCAGACCGCTCGCGAATCGCGCGTGGCCGAGGTGCAAGATCCCATGGATGAGGTCACGTCCGATGAAGGCAAAACCGCCGCTTTCAACGTCAGTTCCATCACTGCCGAGATGTTGTCTCAGGTGCGTGCCGCTCTTCAGCGCATCGAGACCGGCGAGTATGGGATTTGCGTGGATTGCGAACGGCCTATCGGCGAGAAGCGCCTCGAAGCCGTACCCTGGACTCCGTATTGCATAGAAGATCAGGAGAAGCACGACAAAGAGAGTCAGGCCGAGCCCTCGCCCTTCGACTCGGTCATCTGAAGCTAGTAAGCTTTCGCAACCACCACGCGCTGCCCAACCGGCTCGCCTGTCACAACGCACTTACCAGCGCCCCCCCATTCGTCGACCAGCGGGATGCATCGAATCGTTGCCTTGAAGTCCTTCAGCCTTGCCTCGCAGCGCGCATCATCTTTCAGGTGTACCAGAACGAACTTGCCTCCGCCCTTTTCCGCCGTAACGTCGCGCAGAATTTCTTCGACCTGCTCGATCGAATCCGCCAGTACGCAGTTTTCTTTGAGGCGAGTCTTGGCGGCGTCATACAAGCTTTGCTGCATCGCGGCCAAAGCGCTGTCGAGCTTAGAGGTAATCTCCGCCTGCGGCACAATCTCCTTCGAACCCGTGTCCCGGCGCTTCAAAACCACATTGCCCGATGCTAAATCGCGCGGCCCAAGCTCCATCACCACCGGCACGCCGCGCCGTTCCCAATGGAAGAATTTCGCTCCCGGCGTCTGCCCTTCGCGATCGTCCAGTTTGATTTTGAGATCTTTCGCGATCTTCCCAGCGGCCTCGAGCACCGGTCCGCGTTCTTCATCTTTTCGATAAATCGGCACAATCACGGCCCGGTTCGGCGCAAGCTTCGGCGGCAGCAAAAGACCTTTATCGTCCGAATGCGTCATAATCAGGCCGCCGATCAGCCGCGTACTCACACCCCAGCTCGTCTGCCAAACATAATCGAGAGTGCCTTCCTTCGTCTGAAACTTGACATCGAAGGCACGCCCGAAATTTTGTCCCAAGTTATGACTCGTGCCCGCCTGCAGCGCGAGCCCGTTCTGCATCATCGCCTCGATCGAGTAGCTGCGCAAAGCTCCAGCGAACTTTTCGCCTTCGGTCTTCCTGCCTTTGATCACGGGCATTGCCATTACGTTCTCAGCCACGTCCGCATAGACGTCCAGCATGCGAAGCGCTTCAGCTTCCGCCTCGTCGTGGGACACGTGTGCCGTGTGCCCCTCCTGCCATAGAAACTCTGTCGTGCGCAAAAACATGCGTGTGCGCAGTTCCCATCGCACGACATTTGCCCATTGGTTGATCAGCACCGGCAAATCCCGCCAACTCTGAATCCATTTCGCGAAGAAATGGCCGATGATGGTTTCCGAAGTCGGCCGAATGACGTAGGGCTCTTCGAGCTCCTTGCCTCCGGCAATCGTGACCACCGCAAGTTCCGGCGAAAACCCCTCCACGTGCTCCGCTTCCTTCTGCAGAAAACTCTGCGGAATCAATAACGGAAAGTAAACGTTCTGGTGCCCGGTCTCTTTAAAGCGCGTATCGAGCTCGCGTTGCAACGTCTCCCAAACCGCATAGCCATTCGCCTTAATTACCATGCAGCCCTTGACGATCTCTGCCGGTTCCGCCATGTCGCCTTGCAAAACAACGTCTTGATACCAGGCGGCAAAGTCCTGATTTCTTGGTGTGATTCGAGATTCAGCCATTCTGTAGATTTAATTGTCTCTGGTGCGTGGTCGCGCCGAGATTAGGCGGGCACCCGCCGCTTAGGGCAGGACAGCTCTTAAACCAGTACAGAAGGAACCAGTACAGAAGGGTCGGCACCGATCGTGCCCACTAATTCGGTGAGGTAAGCGCTGCTTCGGACTCGCTCTAAATGTGTCCGCGCTCGTGAGCTGCCATGCAGCGCCGCAACGTGACGTGTCCAGAGCGTCACATCGACCTTCTGTTTCGTTAAGAGCCGTGCTCGATACCAGTCGCTTTCAAGCAACGCCTCACGGCTAAACATCTGAAGAAGAGCGGGATTGCTCTCGTCCAACCCCTCGTATTTGCCGTAAGCCATGATATGCAGCAGCGCTCGGATCGGCGGGCAGGCAGCTTCAATGCTGCGATCTGAGAAATAGTTCAACGCGACATTTCGCTGTGCCTCGACAATTGCCTCCATGCCCTTCGCAAACATGGCTGGGTCTTGCTTCTCCGGTTTGAGAATCTCTTCCGGGAACACGGCGTTCGGCGTCTCGAAGATTCGTCCCAGAAAACGATCGACAAACAGCTCCGTGATGCGATACCCGAGCCTGCTTGCCCGAACATTGCGCCCCTCATACTCGAAGTCTTCGACCTTCTCGAGATACCCATTGCCAATCAAAAACGCAGGATCTCGTTCCGCAACTCTCATCCTGCACCAGATCTCGGGCACCAGCATGCTGTTGTCGTGATCCACGCGATACTTCGGCCCGATATGCCCCGCCGCCGTCGTGAATCCCGCATATCCCGTGAGGATCGCCGACACCAGGGCATTGTTGACGTCGACCACCGGTAACATCGCGTTGAACGGGCCTTTCGTCAATGCACCCTCGCTGCCGAATCCCGTTGTCGACGGAGACTTGCCCGTCAAGCTGCAGATGAAATCCATGAAGAGCTGCGGCAGATCCTGGTAGTGAATCGGGTTATAGACCGCCAGCGGCGGCACTCCGGTTTTGGGATCCGGGGGATTGTTGCGCCGTCCCGCGAGCACCGCGTTCACGGGAAAGTAAACCGGCTTGTTCGATGGCACCTCACGCGCCAGCCGCGTCCCAATCTCAGCCAGATACACGTCTCGCGGATTCTCCAGATCAGGCCGCTTTTGCAGATAACGCGGATTCTTCGATGGACTTCCATCCACCACGCGCGGATGTGCCGAAGAAACCACAAACGATGTCGGAGGGTTCGCCGAAAAGTTCCTCAGCAGCCGTTTCATCGGATCGGTATACTGATCGAACTCGACAACCTGATTGACTAACTCTTGCGCCTGCTCGATTGTCAGCGGTTCAAAGTTGGAAAGAAACGTGTCCGGTTGCGCGAGATCCCGTTCTGCATCTTTATCGAAGCCCCGATAGATAGCGTCATCCGGCCGTTGAAAAAGCAGTCGCTCGCAATTCTCGGCCAATTTCACGCTCGCGTTGTGATACTCGGCATCGAGATACTCCAGGCTCTTGCTCGGCAGCACCACGGAAGCCGTGATGTCGTCTTCCATCTGAACTTTATCCGCCGGATTGAAGTCGGGTCTCAGCTTGTAAATCCGCCAAGAGCCATTCGGATCGAATCCCATTCGCAGATAGTTCCCAACCAGCTTTTGATTCTCAAACTTCAGCTCATTCCCGAGAAGCCCGTTGATGCGATCGACGCCAAAATGGCGCCGCCAGTCCTCGCCCCAATCGGGCCGGTAATAACGTTTTACGGTAACCAGCAATTGGCGTACCGTGGGCGGAACCGTCGCCAGCCACAAGTTATGTGCATCCGTATACTCAGGCGATGGCGTCATGAGCTTGATCACCGACCCGAGCGAGCGCTCTGTGCTCAAGATTGGCCGCTTTGCTCGATTCGCAGATCGCGGCTGCTTATAAATATTGGAAAAGTCTTTCTCCAGGATCTCCGCGACTTGATCGATCTCGCGATCGAAATCGCTGACGAAAATCGGTCCTCGCAGCATGATGCTTGCGATCGACTTAGAGATTTCCGATTTCCCGCCGCCCGAAACTGTACAAGGCTTATGGCAAAACGTCGGGTCGGCGCGCGAGGCCACCAGGCGCCACGCCGTGCCCCCGCTCTGTTTTTCGAGACGAATCTTCGTGCCCCATGGCAGCACATAAGTGTCGCAAGCCCGCAACGTGAGCTGGTGGCTGCCGCCATCGGCTCGCTGCCATTGCACGCAGCCCTCGCGCACGCTGAATTCCGCATTCTCTGGGACGTAGAAAATGTCCGGATATTTCCGGTCGCTTGCGTAGCCTTCAGGATGAACTTCGGCTCGATTGCCCAGCCAGCCCATGGCTTCCGAAAACTTAACCTGCTTTGTGAGCACGGTTCGGCCCGCATAGAACTGCTGCCCGAGCACGTACGCCGGAAATGCCAGCGCACCTCCCGCATGCTCTTCTTCGCACAGTCCAAAAAGATTTGCCGCGTAGCTGATCTGCGTTTTTACTTCCTTTTTGCAATAGCCGTAATAGTTATCGGCGATGATCGTCACCATCACACCGCGATGGTCCCGGCAGACAATCTTGAACGCGCCTCCATCGTTGTAAATCTCCTGGGCCTCTCGCCAGCACATGCCCTCGGCCCTCTGCCGCTCGGTTGCCTCTTCGTAGCGAGGTAGCCCAAGCTCAGTCTTCCTCATGCCCACTAAGTGGGGAGCGAGAATCACACATCCGGTATGCCCGGTCCAGTGCATCACGTCGAGCGCAGCGTCGTTCTCCGGAAGATAGGGGTCGCCGGCATTCCCGAAAATTCCTTCGACGAAATCAAGATTGCTGACGAGACTCGCCGGAGCGAAGAAGCGCGTCTCCATCGTTTTTCGAGGGTCAGAGCCGGTTGCCGGACACACCAGCGGACGTAACAATAGCGTGACAAATAATCGCACCTGGTCCTGTTGCGTGGCCGTGAACGGAAGCGCCATCAGGTCTGGCGGAGGTGTCAGCGCGGCAGCCAGTAACGAAAGGAACGCGCGCTTCGGGACAGCTACTTTATCCGCGGGTACCGGAAACCCGCCCTCGGCAATATGGAACACGCCCTTGGTCGTACGCCGGTCGCTCTTCGGATTGTGAAGAACCCCCTGCGGTAGCCGATACGAGTGCAGGTAAGGCGAGGCAAGAGAATCTTCGTCAGGGGGAAGCGACATCACGCGCGCTAACCCGGGCCGGTCCAGTACAAAGGTATCGCCAGGCAACTGCGGCCCACCGTGTGGAGCAACATCGCTCAGATAATCGTCCAGGAACGCCTGGACCCGTGCATCGGCCGGCGGTAGCCGATGCCCCAGCATCTGATCTTTTTGGTAATAATTCCGCAGAAGCGGCCGTGCAATTTCGAGCGCCTCAGGGTCCGCTGTGCTGACGCTGGTCGGCTGCCCCAGAGCAGCCAGCTTCAGGTTGATGTACCGAAACAGCTCCCGCTGATTCTTTGCCGCTTGATTTTCGTCCGAACGAGTCTCGTGCTCTTGAAGTCTCAACGATTCCCCTTTGGGAGCGGAAGCGCGACGCAGCACCTGAGCAATGTCCTGCTCCTAAGTCGGTAGTGTAACAGTCGTGGTCACTAGAAGGGCGCGCAGAAACGGACTGTCTCATCGCACTTGTTGCCTTGAACCGGCCGTCAGATCGCAGCCGAAGGTCGCGCCAGCAGCGCGCCTAGAAGTCGAATCGCGCAGAAACCTGCCCTGACCGGCTGCCGGAGTTCTCCGACGTTTGCGCCGATGTTACTTTGCCAAACGATGGATCCGAAATATTCGTATCGGGCGCAGCGTAATTCGGATGATTCGGAAGATTGGTGAAGGTTGCTTCTAACCGCAGTCGCAACCGCTCCGTCACCGGGAACGTTTTCGCCAGCCCGCCGGCAATTGCAACCGTTCCGGGCCCTACCAGAATGCCGACACCGGCATTACCGAACCGGCCAGCCCCAACGGGAGTTGGGACAAACGCGCTCTCGTTCCACCATCCGTTCACATTCGGGCTGGAAAGATTAGGGTTTCCGATACGATCCGGTCTGGCCGTGACGTCGAAGCGGTCTGGGACATCTGTATTGGATTGATCCTGATCCTTGCTGATGTAGGGTGTCAAAAACGGACCGGATTGAATCAGCGTTACCGTGCTCAGTTCCCATCCGCCAAACACGGCGTCAACGATCGCATTCGAATGCGACATCCAGATTCTGCCCTTCCCGAATGGAAGTTGATAAATACTCGTTATCAGGACCCGGTTACGGCGAATTCCGCCAATGTTACCGCGATCAAGCCGAGTATTGAATCGATCGCTGACGCCGTGGCCTGTTTCAGTGGTCAAGTTCGAGGTGCCGACGCCAGCATTTCCTAAGTCCTTCGCCAGGCTGTAACTACCCTGAAGCATGAATCCGTTGCTAAAACGACGGCTGAACTCAGCCTGCATGCCCTCGTATGCTGCAAACCCTAGATTCTCTCGGCTAATCAGCCTGTTCCAATTCTGAAACGGACGCTCGGCTGTAGAAAAAGGAGTCGTACTTGCGTGTACTTGGTTGTAATCCACGTTCTGATTCAAACCCACCGAGTTAGAACCGATGTAACTCACTCGAACCGATGTCTTAGAGTCGAGTTCGTGTTCGATTGTGAAATTCCACTGGTATGTTCTCGGATCCCTGTAAGTGAAGCTGGTTCCGTCAATGAAGTCTTCGGTACCTACCGGCGAAAGCGCATAGGATCCTCCGTACGCACTCGGAAGAACAAACGCCGGCGGAACACCGGCTCCTTGGAAGTTAGTAAACTGCCGCGTATCCGAAGTATGAATACCCGTCATGCCATAAGCCATCGGCCCGAGCACCGTTTGGGTGAAGATCCCGAATCCTGAACGGAACACGGTGCGGTTGCCAAATGGCCGGTAAGCGAAGCTGATTCGAGGATCCCAATTCCCGTAATATGTCTTCCGAAGGCTGTCAGGTAATCCGACCTGACTCGCTTTGAACACCTGAGTGCACGGCACCGTTGCGTTTGCAGTTCCGCAAGCATTGATTCCAGCGAGAAAACCCGCCGAGGGAGGGGACGTTTTGTCGGGAATCACCACATTGCCGGTTATGTGGTCGAAGTTGGTTATGTTTCCGTGCGCCTCCGTAAAGCCCGGATGCAGCTCCCAGCGCAGTCCTGCGCTGACGGTTAACCTGTCGTTGATTCGCCATTCGTCCTGCGCAAAGATGTTGTAGTCCGTCCCAAGTTGATCGAGATCGGCAGAGGTAACCGAATAGTAGGAGTCATGCGGCAATCCCAACAGTAAGTCCGCAAAAGCATTGCCCGAGAAAGCACCCTGATTGAAATCAAAGCTCCCGAAGTCGTCTGAACCTCCAAACAAAAGTAGGTCCTGATACTCCAAATGCCGGATATCACCGCCGAATTTGACCGTGTGGCGGCCCTTTACCCAACTTAAGTCATCGCTGAACTGGTTCGTCCTCGATCGTGTCGGTCCATCTTTGCTTCGCCCGATCGGTGTAAATCCGGTGCCGTCGCTGAAATCGAAGGTAGGAAATGCGCCCTGATTCAAATGATTACTAAGGTCCAGCCCGGTGATTCCGAGGTCGGCAACCGCTTTCGCTCCATTGATAGGAAACTTTTCGACACTCTCCCAGTAACTTAATCCGTAGCGAAACTCGTTGATGAGGTTCGGCCGGAAAGAATAGTTATAAGACAGAATCAGATTCTTGCTGTTGAGATTTACGGTGCTGTTTGGCAGCAAACCGTTCGTCCTCTCACTCGGGATCTGCTTCCAGCTGAATCGGCCAAAAATCTGCTGATTCTGCTTCAAATACTGATCGATTCGCACATCGTACCCGTCCGTACTCAATGGCGTTGGATCGAGAATCCTGTAATTCGCGTATGTATCCGTAGGACCGCCATAATTCGGCACAGGATAGTAGCCGTTCAAAAGCTTACTTGCTACCGAATTGATTCTTGTGCTTGGGATTGTGTTATTCGGGAACGGCAGGCCAGTTGTGGGGTCAATGGCGGGCGCGCCTGGAACGCCGTTTAGATTGCCGGAACGCATCGCAACAGTAGGAACCGAGAACTGCTCGGACGTCGATCCGGGCTCTCGATTGCCTTCATAATCGACAAAGAAAAATGTCTTGTCATGCCCGTTATAGAGCTTCGGAATAACGATAGGGCCGGACAAGCTTCCGCCAAAAGTGTTGAACACTTTCGCGGGCTTGCCGTTCGATCCGTACGGCGTGGCATCCAGCGCCGCGTTCTGGTGATACCAGAAGCCGCTCCCATGAATCTGGTTGCCGCCGCTCTTCGTCGTTACGGTAACATCGCCCATCTGTGCAAACTCGGCATTGTTATTCACCGAAGTTACGCGGAACTCACTCAGCATCTCCGAGGATGGATACATTTCCCGGAGCGGTCCATTGCTGCGGACGCTGGTTGTCGAAACGCCATCCACCGTGTAGTCGACCATGGCCGGCAGCCCGCCCCCGCCGACCGATATGTTGCCGCTCGAATCCTGCTGAACTCCCGGCACGGTCGCGATAGCCGCCAGCGGAGAAGTCTCGCGCCCGCGATAGTTCACGGGTAACTGCGTAATCTCCCTGTTTGTCTTTGTGTCGGCTATCGTACCGCTTTCAGTATTGATATTGGGAGCTTCGCTCTGCACTGTCACAGCCTGATTGATCGTCGCTAAACCTAGCTTTAGATCAGCGCGCAGTGTTTGACGAGCCTCAAGGCTCACACTTGCAACCCGCGTAGTTGCAAACCCGGCCCTGGACGCCAGAATCTCGTACCTGCCCGGGTTCAGGTTCAGCGCTTCATATAGTCCAGCGTTATTGGATTGAACCGTTCGAGTAGTATTCTCGTCGATGTTCCGCACCGTAATAACCACAGCTGCAACAGTGGCGCCTGACTCATCTGCAACTTGACCGACAATACTCCCGAAGGTCGATTGACCGGAAACGAGCCCGCACCCGAGAAAGATACCGGCAACGACTTGCAGTAAGATCTTGGCTCCACAACTCTTATTCATTTTTGATTCCTTGTTCGCAGTTGACGCCTGCGCGACGGCAACTGCGCTGTGAATGGGACCTGCGGGGGCCCCTAATGGAAATCGAGGTTAACCGTTTGGTTCGGCCTTTGTCAAGCGCTGCGTTAGAATTGTCGCTCAATATGAAACGCCTGATAATAGTCCTATCTAGCGGCCGCGGTGGTGGTGCCCGCGGTTTGCGCAGCAGGCCGTTCTCATCCAGCACGCATCCATCGCCGATGGAACCGGCAAATCTCTCTATCCAGCCGACGTGCGAATTGCCGGAGATCGCATTGTCGAAATCGGCAACCTGCATCCACGCCAGGGCGAGACTACGCTCGACGCTCACGGCCTCGTTCTCGCCCCCGGCTTTATCGATATGCACAATCATTCGTCAGATCCGGAATCGGATCTGAATGCCGAGTCTCAGATCTCGCAAGGAATCACCACACTGCTCGTCGGCCAGGATGGCGGTTCGTCCCTTCCCATTGCCGAGTATCTAAGCAAGCGCAAGCAACAACCCGCTGCTTTCAATTTGCAGACCTTGGTCGGGCACGCATCCGTAAGGCAGAAAGTGATGGGCAGCGACTACAAGCGCGCGGCTACTCCGGCGGAGATCAAGCAAATGGCCGCGCTCGTCGACCAAGCCATGCTAGAAGGCGCGGTAGGTCTATCATCCGGGCTCGAGTACGAAGTCGGAAGCTACAGCACGACAGACGAAGTGATTGAGCTGGCCCGCGCCGCGGCTGCGCATCACGGCATCTACGTCTCGCATGTCAGAGATGAAGGCGACCATGCGTTCGACTCCTTCCGTGAAGCCATACAGATTGGCGAGCAGGCTCACCTCCCGGTAGAGATCTCTCATATTAAGCTTGCAAGCGCCGCAGTCTGGGGAAAAGCAAGCGAAGCCGTGGCCTTGGTCGATGCCGCCCACAAACGCGGCTTAGACGTCACGGCCGATTGTTATCCCTACGACGCGTGGGCTTCGACTATCAAGGTATTGGTCTTAGATAAGAAATACGACGATCCAGTCAGTGTAGCTAAAGGACTTTCCGATGTCGGCGGCCCCGAGAACGTCACTATCACTTCCTGTAAAGCTCATCCCGACTATCAGGATCGTAACTTGCTCGCCATAGCGAAAGCGAAAGGAGTAACTCCCGTTGCTCTCTACTCCTCGATCGTGCAGGACGGAGGCGCAGGCATCGTCTGCCGCGCCATGAAGCCGGACGACATCAAGCTTTTCTATCAGCAGCCCTGGGTTATGGTCGGCAGCGACGGCGGAATCGGGATGCATCATCCTCGCGGTGCCGGCACCTTTCCCCGGGTTCTCGGTGTGTACGTCCGTCAGAACCACTGGCTCACTCTCCCGGACGCGATCCGTAAGATGACGTCTGCTCCCGCCGCCCGCCTGCGTCTGCCCGATCGTGGGGAAATCCGCAAAGGCGCCTTTGCCGACCTCGTGCTGTTCAATCCACAAACCGTAAAGGACCGCGCAACTTTCGCCGACCCTTTCGCTCTTTCGGTCGGCGTCGAGAAAGTCTTCGTGAACGGCGAGCTGGTCTGGGATTCAGGTCACTCGACTGGTAAGCATCCCGGCCGCGTTCTTGTCAGTGAGTAAGCCGGCTCCTTCCGTGCAAATCCGTCGCCTTACAGAGATCGACGAGTTCAGCCAGGTAGTGGAACTGCAGCGTGCGATTTGGCAGATGAGCGATCTTGAAACTCAGCCTATCGATACCTTCGTTATCGCCGAGAAAATAGGAGGTGAAACTTTAGGCGCCTTCGACGAGCAGAAAATGCTTGGGTTCTGCTTTGCTTTTCCCGCAATCAAAGAAAATGGCACAACATATCTGCATAGCCACCTGCTAGGCGTTTTGCCTGAGTGCAGCAACCAGGGCATCGGGCGCGCCCTCAAATTTCAGCAGAGGCAGAATGCTCTATTCCGCGGATTTAAATTGATCGAGTGGACCTTCGATCCTCTTCAGGTAAAGAACGCCTTCTTCAACATCGAGCGGCTCGGCGCTATCGTCCGCCGATCTTGCCGCAATTTATATGGACAAACATCGAATGCTCTCGATGCGGGCTTGCCGACCGATCGTTGCGTGGCTGAATGGCGGCTCGAGTCTCCGCGCGTCGAAAATGCTTTCAATCACCAAGCCTTTCACGAGCAAAACGTTGTGAGTCGAATCGAAGTTCCGCTCGATACACAACGGCTGCGTGCAACAGATCGGAAGCTCGCCCTTAGATTACAGGAGGAGCTTATGGGGAAGCTTTCAAAGTCGTTCGCCAACGGTCTCGCGCTGATCGGCGTAGAGCTTGGCGCCCGTTCAGCACAGTATCTAATCGGAAAAGATGGCCTCGAGTAGCGCCTGGGTGCGGTACTCTGAAGAACTTTGAAAAAGCTGGTTGCCCTCTCTCTATATTCGTGTTTATTGGTTGCCCAAACCTCGGCGGCCAACGGCGAACAGCACGAGTTCGTCATTCCGAACTTCCAAACCGAGACTGGCGTCACCCTGCCCAGCGCCCGAATCGTTTATGGAACCTATGGCCATTTGAATGCCGCGCGTGATAACGCCGTCCTCTTGCCTTCGCACTACATGGCCAACTTCCACGGTTATGAATGGCTGATCGGACCTGGGAAGTGTCTGGACACATCCAAGCTCTTCCTCATCGCTACGGAATTGTTTGGTAACGGGCGTTCCTCTTCTCCAAGCAATACGCCGGAACCGTTCCATGGCCCTAGATTTCCCGTAACATCCATCCGCGACAATGTGGCAGCAGTGCACAAGCTCCTAACCGAGGAACTGCACGTGACACATCTGCGGGCCATCATTGGGTTCTCCATGGGAGCGCAGCAGGCCTTTCAATGGGCCGTGAGTTATCCCAACATCGCGGACCGGATCGTGGCCACCTCGGGAACTGGCAAGACCTATGAGCACGGGGTGGTGCGCCTTGAAGGTCAGATCGCGGCCCTCACTGCCGACGATGCATTTCACGGAGGCGATTACACCGCGCCGCCCAAAAAAGGGCTCGCCGCCTTCGGTATGGTTTGGGCGGGATGGCTCTATTCACAAGAATGGTGGCGCCGCGAGCTCTGGCGTGTCGATGCGAAACCAGGAACAACGTTCGAGCAGGTCCTCGAGAAATTCCGCACGGATTTCATCCCGGGCGCCGACGCCAACGATCTCATTTTGCAGATGCGCACTTGGGAGCGTCATAACGTGGGAACAACGCCCGGCTTCGGAGGAGACGTCGAGCGCGCGTTGCGTTCGATCAAAGTACCGTTTCTCTACATGCCTTCAGAGACCGACCTCTACTTTCCGCTCGAAGATGCGCGCTATGAGGCGCCCTTCATTCCCCACGGATCTCTCGTACCTATTCCGTCGTTATGGGGCCATACAGCGGGTGCAGCCCCGAATCCCGCAGACGGAAAGTTCTTGAACGAAACCATCGGAAAATTTCTGATCGAAGGCCATTCTTAAATGACTCGGCCGCGACGGTCCTATAGCACCGTCGCATAAGCAAATCCGAATCCGCAAAAACTTCCGCCGATGTAGGCGAGGGACACTTTGCCTGGCCTTCTACGAGAGCTTAGCGCCTAGAAGACTTAAAGATCTCGTCCCCTACGGTGCGAAGAAGCTGGAGACATCCAGGATTAGATGAGTAGGATTGCTTCCGAACGCATCAATCGAGCCGTTCGTCGTTTGCACGATTGCCATGTTCGAAGTGATTGCCCCGTCGTACGAATTAAGAGTCGAGACAAAGGGTTGTGACTGACCGTCTGGCCAGAGCGTCAAGTAGGTGAAGTTAGCCGGCGGAACTACGGTCGCATTCAGCACAAACGCTTGTGCTACCGGCGGTATCAAGCATCCGCTTTGGGGCCCATTCACTGTAAGAGTGCCGTTGAACGGCTTTGAGCCCGGCGGATTCCTGGTGTCCAGCACGCGACATGGTTTTAGCGAGTAAAGCGAAAGGCCTCCCTGATCAGGCGGTGCGAAATATCCATTGATATCGATAACTACATCGGTTGGGTCGGTTACGTATATCGAGATATCCCCGCCTGTCCCGGCGGGCAGGATGGCTGCATTTGCTGTTACTGTTCCTCTGGTGGCATCCAAAGTGGAGACGTTAGGCCGGGCTTTTCCCGTGGGCCAAGCGGTCAAGTAACCCAAACTACCCTGTGGCACCGCTGTGATATTCAGAGAAAATGCTTGGGCATTCGACGGAATGCCGCAAGTGCTCGAGAACATTGGGAACGAGCGGGTCTCGCCGGCCATGAAAGGCGGTCCTCCGAACGGAGCGGCACCCTGCCGCGTATCTGCCACTCGGCAAGGCGTCAATGTGTAGAACGCCAGCGCGGATGAAGTTCCTGCCGGAACAAAGTAGCCATTGATGTCCAGAATCAATTGGGTCGCATCGGTCGCAAAGACGGATACCGCTCCATTTGCGCCCGCCGGTACGATTGCTGCGTTGGCTTTGGTCCGCCCGTCCGAATTAAGCGTAGACACGTAGGGCTGGGGCTGGCCGGAGGGCCAAATCGTTAGGTAATCGAGCCTTCCAGTAGGCACCACGGTCACGTTAAGCGAGTACGCAAGTGCGGTACTGGGAATGCTGCAAGTGCCGCTCGGGATGGCGAAATCCCGTGGAGTGCCGCCCGTCAGTTCCGGGCCGCCGAACGGGCCGGTCGCATTCCGTGTGTCTACCACGCGGCAGGGTGTCACGGGTACGAACTGCAAAGCAGGGGTCATGGCAGAGTCGCTGGTGAAGTGGTAAGTCGGAGCCGATGCGTCGTAGCCGGGCTGACCTGGAGAAGGTGTGTAGGTAGCGCCGTCACTGCCTGTCGAGCCGGTTTCATTAATCTGGACCGTGTTCTGGACGGGAAAAGGCGCTCGAGGCTCGTCGGCTAAGGCTACGTTGCCCGGCCCTCCCGCGGAATAGTAGATGATGGTGCCGTCTCCGTTAAACCGAATGACGTCCCCTGGGATGCTGTTTTCGGTTTCGATCAACTCGACGTCGCCTGCTACCCCGGTGAAGGGCAAGGAGTAGATCAGCGTGTTCGGCAGACCTCCAGCTCCCGGATCCGGGCCAATATGAAAGGCCAGCGCTGTTCCATTGATAGTGCCGTGTCCGTTTTCATCAATAGTGATGTTGGACTGGGCCATTGCAGGTATCGTTGAAACTCCAAGCAACAACCCGAGTGGTAGAAAACGTAACGTGGCTTTCATACCCTTGAATCTTAACTGGATTTTTCGCATTTGGGAGTACTGGTACAGATGGACCAATTCTAGTACTTGGAATACCCATGACATGGGACGTTCTCGGGAACTTTGGGGGTGCGAACTCGGCAGAGTGGTTTCTCGTCGACACCACGGTGGATACGCTGCCGTGAATTGCTGTACCCGAGTCGCTGTACCTGGGTACAGGGCATAGCATGTAATCTGAGAGGCTGACGCCCGCTCCAAGTTGCTCCCCTGCCGCATCCAAAATCGCGAGCTATGCCCAAAGCTGTTCGCCCAGCCGTCGGTATGCAGCCCGCGGAGCGCGCGAAAACGCCGCAACTCAGGCGCCGGAGGTGGCGTGGAATGTTGCGCCGTTGCGATTCCTGTAGAGAGAAGGATCGCTTGCAAGAGCGGCTTTCATGGCGTAGATAAACATGCGCTGGTTTTGCAGTTTGGCAGCGCAGCCGTTGCAGAGATTCACGTGAATTTCGAGCGCCTTTTTCTCGACCGGACTGAGGCGGCCGAAATGGTAGTTATCGATCATATCTTCGGATAGATGAACGTTTGCCAGCGGCGATCCGAGAAAGTCGAACAGGGTATAGGCGTCGGCGAAGAGGTCCTGGAATTTCGGGCAGCCCGATACGACGAGAGGGCTACGCTGCCGGCTCATGGCGAAGAGGCAGTCGAGGCAATCGCTGAGATGGTATAGCAACTTCTCTTGCGATTCCTCCTCTGCGGATTTCAGCTGCGCAGCCAGAAGGGCGGCGTCTTGTTCAAGGCAACGAGTAGCGGCTACAGTACACATAAACTTATCGTCCTGGGACTGAATTGACGGGAAGGCTAAAGCAATATCGGAGCCAAATCGGAGAACTGGACCCAATGCTTGCAAGTGCAGCTCTTATAAGAAGTTAACCTTTGTACTATCCCTCAGGAAACTCTGAGGATTAGGAAGAAGTGTTCGGGTACCAGAAGGCGGACCGGTAATGCTTTCTTAGGGGTTTATCTTATACCGGTACTGGACATGGGAGTAGCGACACGTCTTGGCGTTCGAATTAGTGCCGTACCATGCTCGTCGACTGTTTGTTTTCTCACACTGGGCTATCTACCTGATACCATCACACGGGAGATCTAAAACCGGTATGGCTGTTCACCTTATAAACCCCAGCGATAGCTCATTCGGAACAGCTGTAATCACTCCGCGTTGGCTTTACGTTCTCGCAGCGGCGACCCCGAGCTCCTTTGGCGTCCCCCAAATCGTCGACGAGACGCTTGAATCCCTAACACTCGAGACTATTCAACCCGGTGACATGGTTGGCATCGGCATTCACACCGGCAATGCTCTACGCGGCTATGAGGTCGGCCGACTGGCAAAGGAGCGCGGAGCATGGGTGATCTTCGGCGGGATTCACCCCACACTTTATCCGAACGAACCATTTGAATATGGATCGGCGGACGTGGTGGTAAAGGGAGATGGCGATATCGCTTGGGGCGAGGCACTGCGAGGCTGTCAAAGCGGGTCGCCAGAAAGAGTCTACGAGGGCGGAAGAATTGCCGCCGACAAATTCCTGCCTGCACGCTGGGACTTGCTTCCAGATGATAAATACATGTGGGCATCGGTGCAAACCATCCGTGGGTGTCCCAAGCATTGTTCATTTTGTTCGGTGTGGCGAACGGATGGTCAAAAGCCGCGCCAGCGCGGGGTCGAGAGTGTGGTTCAAGAGATCGTGGAGTTGCGCCGCAAAGGTTTTCGCTTCATCGCCCTCGCCGATGATAACTTCTACCCGGTAACCCTGACGGACCTGCGCCTCGCCCGGCAGCAGAACAATCCTCAGAGAGTGGCCGAGCTCGAAAGGATTCGAGCCGAGCGATTCACTCTGATGGAGTATTTGGCTAAGCTACCCGACGATATAACTTTCTTTACGCAGATCACGATGGAGGCGGCAGAAGATAGCGAGTATCTGGATGCCATGAAGAAGGCGCATATCAAAGGCGCGCTGGTTGGCGTAGAGGCGGTTACCGCCGAGGGTCTCAAGGCCGTCTTCAAAGACTTTAACTACTCCGGCGAAAGCCTCGTGCAGCAGCTTCAAAAGTTTCGTGAGCACGGGGTGCATATCCTCGGTTCCTTCATCTTCGGTCTTCCCACCGATAAGCCGGACACGTTTCAAGCCACGGCCCAACTTGCTATCGAGGCGAACATCACTTTCGCACAGTTCGTGATGCTGACTCCCTTTCCCGGCACGGTCGATTTCCAGAGATGGGAAAAAGAGCAAGGCGACGAGCCGGCCAGTGTCGCCGGCGTTCCCGTGACGCGCTACTGGCTCATCCCGCCCCACCTCCGTCCCAAGATGTTCATGCCGCATCCCGTGATGAGCTCAGAGGAGATGCGGGTGCGGACACAAGGCGTATGGGATAGGTTTTACAGCCTCGGGCCCGTCTGGAAACGTTCGAACTGCACCCCGAATCTTCGCGCACGTCTGGCATTTCTGTTCGTCTCGAAGCTCTATCGCCAGATGTACGCGAGCACGGGAATTACCACAGATAGTGCGCGGCGGAAAAAGGCAACGTCGTGGGCGCGTTGGATTGCTGTCCCATGTCGCAAGCTTTTCCAGGGTAAGCCCATGCCCGATCTGCGCGTGCCGGAGTTCGAGAGCGCCGGGCATCCGGCTCCAAACCAGCTTCCCGTCCTTCGCTGAAGCCTCAGGTGACCGGAACATACGCGGGCCTGCTGCGGATCCAAGTTTGACTAATCATTCGGAATCCGATATAACGGAAAGCGAATATGCAGTCCGAGCTTGCGTCCTCTTTCCTCCCCTTGTCCCCAGCCAGCCTGCATATCTTGCTCGCTTTAACGGTCGAGGAGCGGCACGGCTACGCCATCATGCAGGAGATTGGGCGACATTCGGAAGGCCAGTACAAGATCGGCCCCGGCACGCTTTACGACAATCTCCAGAAAATGATGGAGCAGAGGTTAGTGGAAGAATCGCATCGGGCCGGCCGCGAGGAAGACTCCAGACGCCGTTACTATCGGCTGACGCGTTTAGGGCGGAGCGTTCTGGCGGCCGAAGTTCATCGTCTGGAGGATCTGATTCGCGAGGCCAAAGCGCATCTTCGTCCCGCCCTGGGCAGGCGATCATGACGCGCGGCTTATACGAGCTGATTCTTTGGATGCACCCGCCAGCATTCCGCCGCCGGTTTTGCGATGAGATGCTGAGCATTTTCGACGAAGGCGAGAAAGAGACGGACATCTTAATCGATGGCCTAATCTCGTTTGCACGCCAGTGGCTGCTGCGGACAGACTCTTGGAAAGTATTCGTTGCGATTGGCGGCGGTTTTCTCCAGGTCTGGGGCTTTGGATATCGCTTTGGGCGGATGGACGGGTACCGGAGTTGGACGGCTAACCACGACCCACTGCTGCCTTACATGCGGGAGTTGATGCTTATCACTGCTGGCATGATCTGCTGCTTAATGAGCGCGATCATTTTGCTGGCTATATGGACCGCGCGCTTTCAGCGCGGCAGGTCGGTGCGGAACTAGTCCGGATGCTCGAAGTGCGTGGCGTGACTAAGCTGTACTCGGGAATTCCGGCCGTCACAGATATTAGCTTCCGGGCGCCGGCTGGCGAGGTCACTGGCTACCTTGGGCCGAATGGTTCCGGCAAATCGACCACGATCAAGATGATTACGGGACTGCTCGAGCCGAGCGCGGGGGAGATTTTGTTCCGTGGCCAGCCTATCGACCGTAATCGCATTGCGTACCGGCAGCTTCTGGGATACGTGCCCGAAGAGCCGCATCTTTATACGCATCTAACCGGGCTCGAGTATCTCGAGATGGTAGGCGAACTGCGCTGTCTTCCGAAGCGCTCCGCATGGACAAAGATCAACGAACTCATGCGCTTGTTGTCGTTGTTTCCCGACCGTCATGTGCCTATCTCGGCCTATTCGAAAGGCATGAGGCAAAAGGTGCTGATTGCTGCCGCGCTGCTTCATAATCCCGACCTGGTGATTTTGGACGAGCCGTTCTCGGGACTCGACGTGAACATGGGGCTGATTCTCCGCGATCTGATTTCGGAGCTTGCTCGCAAAGGAAAGGTTGTTCTTTTTAGTTCGCATGAGCTCGAAACAGTGGAGCGCGTCTGCTCGCACGTGGTCATTTTGCACAAAGGCAGGGTGGTCGCGAACGATTCGATTCGAAACTTAGGCGCGATTCTCTCGCGGCCCAACCTGGAAGGTATTTTTTCGGAGCTCGCGATAGAACAGGACAGCGCCGCGATCACCAGGGAGATTGTGCAAGTGATCGAATCATGAGTTCGGCTGCTTCGATTGACGAGCGATGGCAATTCAGGGTGCTTTATCGCAGCTTCCTGGTGCGCGTCATCGATCTCGAACTGTTGTCGGCGTCAGGCGATGTTCGCAATCTGCTTGCTCAGCTTGCTTCGCTGCTTGCGGCTTACAGCTTTGTTCTCGCCATTCTTACGGTGTCGCATTTCGCTCAGTCTTCGGCGGGCCACTCAAAACTTGGTGCGGGCGCATGGGGCTTGGAAGAGTTTCTGATTTCGACCACGATCACCGTCGCAGGACTATTCGCCGTTCTCGCGTGGGATGCCGTTCTTCCCCATCGCCGCGACAGCTTTGTCCTGGATCCCCTTCCTTTACGGACCCGGACAGTGTTCGGTTCGAAGGGCGCCGCTGTGGCCACGGCACTCGGCATCAGCGTTATTGCCGTCAACATTTTTACCGGGCTCAGCATTCCATTTTTGGTTCTTCCCGGGGCTCAGGGATTGCCGGTGCTATGCGGTGCTTCCTGGCGTACTGGACGACGATGGCTGCGGCGGGCGCGTTCATATTCCTTTCCGTTTTTGCTCTGCAGAGTGTGGCCGTTGCATTTCTCAGTTATCGATTGTTCCAGCGCATCTCCGGCTTGTTGCAGCTGTTGGCGTTTTTTGTCATTCTGGCGCTCTTCTTTCTTAACGCCGCCGCTGGCAACTCCTTCCGGATTGAGCTCTCCGGCTAATCGACATTTGCTCGCGTCGCTGCCATCATTCTGGTTCCTAGGATTGTTCCATCAACTCAATGGAACTGGGTACGATGCATTTGCTCCGCTTGCGGCCCGCGCGGTCTGGAGCTTGGCGGCCGTTTGCCTTTTCACGTCGATCACCATTGCTGGGACGTATCGCCGGACGATCCGCCGTATTATCGAGCAGCCGGACATCGCGCCGGGTGACTCGCGGGGCATTTTGTCGAAGGTAGTCTCCGCAATCACGTTGCGAATGCTGGCCGATCCTATCGACCGTGCCATCTTACTCTTCTCAGCACGCACGCTTGCGCGGAGCCGGCAGCATCGGCTCCTGTTGGCTTTTTACGTCGGAACGGCTTTTGCTATCTCACTTGCCTATGCCAAGAGTCTTCTCTACGGAACGTCGGATCAACATTGGGATCAGCCCGATATACCGCTCTTGATTACCGGCCTGGTGACGCTTTTCTTTGCCATCATCGGAAGCCGTGCCGTCTTCGCTTTGCCGTTTGTTCTTTCTGCGAACTGGATTTTTCGCATCACTTCCGTTCGCAGTCCGGCATCGTATTTTACAGCCGTTCGTAAAGCTCTGTTTACTTCGCCGGCAGTCCCGGTGTTGTTGCCTCGGCCGTTCTGCTACCTTTCGATTTGGCCAGGCCGCCCAGCGCTTCAACATTTGCTCGTGCTCGTTCTTCTCGCCGTCTTGCTCGTTCAGGTCTCGTTGCGAAAATTCCGCAAAATTCCGTTTGCCTGTTCCTATCTTCCGGGCAAGTCGAATCTGCGGCTGAAGCTTGGAATCGCGGGCTTTCTGTTTCTATTAGCGGTGGAGACCGGCGCGAGCGTAGAGCTTTGGTCGATGGAGAAACCGGCGCGCTATGCGACGGTGCTGGCGATTCTGATTGCGGCCGTGCTTTGGGAAACGCCGACGAACCGCTGCATTTGCAGGCTCGCCATACAACCGCGTGCAATTCGAGGACGCAGCTCCGGCGGAAATTTACGCGCTCGATCTTCGACGCGATTCGGATTACGTGAATGACAGCGACTATCTGGATGCAGTGAGTTTGCCTCCCGCTCGTTCGTGTGGCTCACGGATGAGATTTTGCGCGTTCGGTTCGGTTCTATTGGTGGCGGCCGGATTTTGCTACGAGCGATTCGGCGAATGGCGCGATCATCGAAGATTCCCGCAAGTGGGGCGATCGGTCGATATCAACGGGCGCTCGCTCAATCTCTACTGTTCCGGATCCGGCAGCCCCGCAGTTGTTATGGATTCAGGTGGCGGAGCGCCGGGTTACGGCTGGAAGGTTGTCGAGCCCAAGATTGCCAAACTGACCCGGGCGTGCTGGTACGATCGAGCGGGCTATGGGTGGAGCGATCCCGCGCCTCGAGCCCGCAGCGCCGCGGATATCGCCGAGGATCTTCACAAGCTGCTACACGCTGCCGGCATTCCTGCACCTTACGTCCTGGTGGGTCATTCCGTTGGCGGTTTCAACGTTCGCGTGTTTGCGGCGCGTTATCCCGAGGAGCTTGCTGGTTTGGTGCTGGTCGATTCCGCAGATGAGTACGAGCGCGAGTATCCCGGGCAGGTACCCAAAAGCATTCAATCACCGGCCAGCCGCTATATCCCAAGACGCTTGCTTCCCGTAGCTGTCCAACTAAGTCGGTTCTGCGTCCATGCCGGATTGCTACGCCTTTTCGATAACGGCGTCGCTGGCCCGGAAGGTGGTTTGTCGTTGCGCGACACTCTCGTCATTCATACGCTGCAGCTTCAAGCTAAAGCGTTCGACGCCTCACTGAACGAGGGCTTATCTCGTGAGAAAACTTTGGCGCAAGTCAAAGCGGTTCGGAGCCTGGGCAGCATGCCCCTGATTGTGTTGTCCGGCGCGAAGAAACCGGCGATGCGGCTCGATGACGAGTTCGAGGAAGAACTTCTGACCCGATTTATGAATTACCGCGTCCATGTGACTCAGTCGCATCTTGCCACGCTGTCGACTCGCGGCCGTCAAATCGTGCTTGAGAATGTCGGACACGACATCCCTGCCGAAGCGCCTCAGGCAATTGTCGCCGCTGTGCGGGAGGTGCTCGGTCAACCCTAGAGTCTCCGAAGGATCACCGAGGATAGGGGTGGCCGCGCAGCGTGGTGAAAGCTCGATAGATCTGCTCGGCGAGCATGACTCGGGCGAGTTCATGGGGAAACGTCATGGCGGATAAAGAGAGCAGCAGATCCGCGCGCCCTTTCCACTCGGGCGGCAGTCCGTCGTGGCCACCGACGAGAAATGCTAAATCCTGTCCAGTCAGCTCCGCGTCGGCGACGAGCTTCACGAAATCGGCGGAACTGCTGGAACGGCCCGCAGGATCGAGAAAGATTCTGCGGGCGGTGGGGTGGCGGGTGAATACGTCGAAGCGTTCCGGCACGATCTCACGCATTTCGCAAGAAGCGTAGCGAGCGGAGCGCTTGATGAACTCAGCGGCAAGGGCGTTGGCGTGAGCATCGCGTGGCTTGCCGATGAAATAGAGGAGGACCTTCATGCCTCTTCCCAATATGAAGGATGGTCCTAAGTGTTCGCCCGGCAACGCCCGCGCGGTGCTTGGCGATTGCCGGCCAGTGTTGACCGAGCCCCGCTTGGCTGCTGCGCTAGATAGAACGCTAAGTACCCGGTTGCAAACGAGATACTCGAAATCGGTATGGTTTAGAATACCTGGACGCGGGCGTCTGGGAGGGAGAGCGATATGGCTGCAACAGTTTGGAAGGGGTACATCACTTTCGGCTTGATTACGATTCCGGTGCGGCTCTTCACCGCGGCTCGAACGGAGCGCGTCGGCTTCAACCAGCTGCATGGCGTGTGCGGCAGCCGCATCAAGCAGCAGACGTTCTGCCCGCACTGCGATCGTGTCGTCGAGCGCAGTGAACTCGTCAAGGGTTATGAGATCGAAAAAGATCAGTATGTGATCGTTAACGAGGAGGAGATCAAGAGCGTCGCTCCCCCGTCAAGCGACAACATGGAAATCCTTGAGTTCATCAAAGCAGAAGGGATCGACCCGATTTACTTCGACGCCTCCTATTTCATGGTTCCGGAAGAAGCGGGGAAGAAGGCCTATCATCTGCTCTTCGAAACGATGAAGAAATCCGGGTACAGTGCAATTGCAAAAATCGCCATGCACCAGCGCGAGTTCACAATCGTCATCCGGCCACATGCCGATGGATTGCTGCTGCATACGATGTTCTATCCCGAGGAGGTACGGGAAGTACCTGAGTTCCGGCGGGACATGAACGTGAATGTGAAGCCGCAAGAGGTAGCTTTGGCGGAGAAGCTCGTGGAGGGACTCGCGACCGATTTCGATCCGTCGAAGTACCACGACGAGTATCAGGGGCGCCTAAAGCAGATGCTCGAAGCCAAGCGCGAAGGCGAGAGCGTCGAAGAGCCGACACCGATCAGGCGAGCGCCGGTAATCGATCTGATGCAGGCATTGCAAAAGAGCCTCGGCGAACTGCCGCGTAAACCCGCCAGCAAGTCTGCGCAGAGTCAGACCGCTGAAGAAGAGCCAGAGAAGCAAGCTCCCCCGAAACGCAGGCGTGTCGCTCACGGCTAACGAGTGAGCCAGTCGCCCCCGCTCGCGCCCGAGGCATCGCTGGCCCGGCGCATCGGCCCATTTGACGCAACCATGATCGTGATGGGTGGGATCATCGGTTCGGGAATTTTTGTCAATCCTTACGTTGTTGCGCGACAGGTTCACACCAGCCCGCTGATTTTAGGTGCGTGGATACTGGGTGGCTTTACCGCGCTGGCGGGAGCTTTTGTTTATGCCGAGCTGGCAGTGCTCCGGCCGAATCTTGGCGGGCAGTATGCGTATCTGCGGGATGCATACCATCCGGCTGTCGCGTTTCTATATGGCTGGGCGCTGCTGTTGGTCATGCAGACGGGCGGCATGGCAGCAGTGGCCGTGACCTTTGCGCGCTACGCCAAGGAGATTGCTCACACTCCTTTGTCCGACAGCGCACTGGCGGTGCTGGCGTTGGCGGTTTTGACGATTATCAATTGCTTCGGAGTACGTCTCGGGAGCGGAGTCCAGAGCACGCTCATGGTGCTGAAACTCGGAGCCATTGCAGTTTTGGTCATCACAGGCTTCGTTGCAACGCGAAGTAACGCTCCGGCAGCGACTTCCGTTCCTTATGGACAGGCTTCGCTTCCCGTATCGTTCGGAGCCGCGGTTGTCCCCGTGCTGTTCGCCTACGGTGGCTGGCAGACGGCCAGCTTTATGACAGGCGAGATGCGGAATCCGAAGCGCGATCTGGCGCGGGCACTGGTTTTTGGAGTAATCGGCGTAACCGCAATTTACCTGAGCGTGAACGTAGTTTGCTTGCGAATGCTGGGCCCTTCCGGTCTGGCAGCAACGACCACACCGGCATTTACTCTCATGAGGGACGCGATCGGCAGCCGTGGCGCGCTATTCATGGCGCTTGCGATTACCGTTTCGACCTTGGGCTTTCTGAGCCAGGGCATGCTGACGGCCCCGCGTGTCTACTTTGCGATGGCACGCGACGGGTTATTTTTCCAGTCGATTGCCTGGCTGCCCCGCAACACGCGAGTGCCCGTCGCAGCGATCGCTTTACAAGGCGTGTTGGCAGCGATCATAGCCGTCTCCGGCCGATACGAACAGATCTTGAACTACGTGGTATCGATCGACTTCATCTTCTTCGGGCTGACGGGGCTCTCGCTTTTCGTGTTTCGCCGCAGGACTGGGCCGTCGGATGAGTATCGTACGCCCGGCCACCCCTACACCACTCTCTTATTCGTCGCAGCTTGCTGGCTAGTCGTGCTGGCAACTTTTTATAGCTATCCGCAGAACAGCCTTGTTGGGCTTGCACTGGTTCTGCTGGGAGTCCCGGTCTACCTTTACTGGAGGGGGAGGCAGCGCGTTGCACAACAGTAAGCGTCCGATGGGGTCGGAGTACATGGAGTGGGTCAAGACACTCGGGGCTGTGCCTTACAATCTGGCGATTAGCGGCGTGAAGAATTATCCGTTATCAGGATTGCCGGTCGACATACATGCGCTCGTCTTGAGCGGACCCGGCGCGTATGGCTATGGACCTTTGAAACGCGCGATCGCAGCCAAGTCCGACGTAAACGAGGATTGCGTGGTGACGGCCCAGGGTACCTCGATGGCCAACTATCTGGCGATGGCGGCACTGCTCTCCCCGGGCGATGATGTGCTAATCGAGCATCCGGGATATCCGCTATTGTGGGAAGCCGCTGAGAATCTCGGCGGGCGCGCTATTTTTTTCGAGCGGCGTCCCGAGCAGAACTTTGCGATCGACATCGATGCCGTCGCGAAATCGATCACACCCAAGACGCGCTTGATCGTGGTCACGAATTTACATAATCCGAGCTGCGCCTTCACGAATGAGGAGACGTTACGGGAGCTGGGCAACCTCGCGAAGAGCGCCGGAGCCCGCGTATTGGTCGATGAGGTCTATCTCGATCTCTTGTTCGAAGACACGCCGCCCACAAGTTTTAAGCTTGGTCCCGAGTTTGTCGTCACCAATAGCTTGACGAAGGCGTATGGGCTCAGCGGGCTGCGTTGCGGATGGATTCTGGCCGAGCCGGACCTCGCTCGAAGAATGTATCGGCTGCACGATCTGTTTGGTGTCAATAACCCGTATGTCACGGACCAGTTGAGCTGTCTCGCGCTGGAGCACCTTCCGCAAATGGCTAAGTGGTCGCGTGATCTGCTCGACCGGAATCACGCTTTAGCGAACGAGTTCGTTGCCGCCGCGCAGGGTCTTGCTTGCCCCAAGCTCACGGCTGGAACGGTTTTGTTTCCGAAGGTCCACACGCCGGTCCGAGGCTTTCTGCAGGTTCCTGCATGAGCGATATGAAACCGTGGTTACGCCCGGCAGATTTTTTGGAGCGCCGGATCGGATTCGGATCGGAATCGCCGGTGAAACGGCAATTGTCGCGGAAGGATTAAACCGCGTTCGCGAGGCTCTGGCGCATTTCGATGCCCCCCGCATCCCCACTCGTTAGACTCAAAGAATAAGAGCGATGAACGCCCAACGATGGAAACTCGCAACGCTCGTGCTGGCGGTGTTGTTCGCTTCGCTTCTTGCGTATTCCTTCATACAGGGCCGAACCAGCCAGAGTTTTTCGCCGGATACGGTAGTGCTGCAGGTTCAGAAACTGAGCCAGCTGGTGACGGTGCGTTATCGGGTACAACGGGTAGTCGCGATGACAGAGCAAAAAGATCCGATGGGCGAAGAATCGATATTGCTGATGGTGGAGGGCGAGGTGCAAGCCGGAGTGGATCTGCATCGCCTGACTGCCGCGGACGTAACGACGGAGGGTGACGGAGTGGTCACAATTACACTGCCCGCGCCGGCTATCTTCAACGCGTCTCTCGATGAGAAAAAAACAAAAGTTTGGGACCGGCATGTAACCTGGTGGACTCCCTGGGTGGTTTCAGATCCGGACTTGGAGCACAAGGCCAGGCTCAAAGCGGTAGATGACATACGGCAGGCCGCGATCGAGATGGGCATTTTGGATCAGGCCCGGGCAAACGCCCAGAGTGCGTTGAGGGATTTGTTCGGAGCCCTTGGCTGGAAGGCCACCGTAAAGATTCGGGGGCTGGATTAGCTGCAGATAAGTATCTGGTTGACCGGGATGCCGCCGGTGCCTTGCGCCGACAACGAATTTCGAATCAAGTCGCTTCGAAATTCGTTTTTTTTTTTTTTTTTTTTTTTTTTTTTTTTTTTTTTTTTTTTTTTTTTTTTTTTTTTTTTTTTTTTTTTTTTTTTTTTTTTTTTTTTTTTTTTTTTTTTTTTTTTTTTTTTTTTTTTTTTTTTTTTTTTTTTTTTTTTTTTTTTTTTTTTTTTTTTTTTTTTTTTTTTTTTATTTTTTTTTTTTTTTTTTTTATTTTTTTTTTTTTTATTTTTTTTTTTTTTTTTTTTTTATTTAAATTTTTTTATTTTTTTTTATTTTTTTTTTTTTTTTATTTTATTTTTATTATTTTTTTTTTTATATTTTTTTTTATTTTTTTTTATATTTATTTATTTATTTTATATGTTATTTTATTATGTTATTTTTTTTTATTTTTTTTATTTATTTTATTGTTATTTTTTTTTATTAAATTTTTGATATTTTAATTTTGATGTTGATTAGTGATATTATTTATATTGATATTTTGTTTGATAGATATTTGAAATTTTTAGTTGTAAATATTTTTTTTTTTTTGATTTAATGTAATATTTTTTTAAATATATTTTTAATATATATTTAAAGAGAAAGATGTAAAAATAGTTATATGAAGAAATAGTTTTAATATAAGAAGTAGTAATTGGGAAAGAAAAAGGGGGAGATAGATAGTGAGTTGTTTTTTTAGAGATGGATAGATATAATATAGATAGAAAAATAGATGATAATAGAAGTGAGATGGTGAAATAAATAAGGTAAGATGATGGATAGATATATAGATTGGAAAGAGATATTGGTAGTGTAGAGGTGGGAAAGGAAAGAGATAGATAAGTAAAGGAAATTATTTAAGGAGTTGGAAGATAAAGAAGTTAAAAGTTGGAATAGGGGGATAAAAACATTGTAGAGGGTTGTGTTTTTTCAGGTAGAAGCAATTAAATAATTATATTAGAAGAGTTAAGATTGTAGATATATTAATATTTTTTTGATTCAAAGAGGGGTAGGAGAGAGTTGGATAGACGATATGTAGTTGATTATGGTTTGTGAGGTATATAAAAGATTCATGTTTTAATTATAGATAGGATTGTGGTTGGCATGGAAGTTGAGATAGATATTAATAAAGTTAAGAGAGAGATGGGAATAAAAAATATTAAGATGTGTTGTAATTAGAAAGTGGTTCATTAGCGGGGATGTAGCGGTAGTAGAGATGTTATAGGGTATCGTGGCGATAATTAAAGAAGAGTGTTCAAAATATGGTTACATGTATCACGACTTTTGAGTGGATAAAAGATAGAGATTGAGATAATTCGTGGAGATATACAAATTACATGGATGGGAGATAAAAAGGGAAAACAAAAATAGCAATATAAAGGAAAGTTCATAACGAAAATTGTGAACGAGACACTTCTTACAGGCGTGATAGAGGAAATGAAAACGCGACTTACAAAAAACGAGAACGGAAAACGTAAGGGCAAAATTATGGCAGACATAGAGCGTCGACACTGGAATACCTCATTAAATTGAGTCAAGTAACTCGAGACCAGCCGTTACGCTCTTGCTCTATCAGCAAACGGTCGACAAATTCTTCCGCCTCATCTTTGTTTTCGAAGACTTTGCAAATCCCGGCATTTCTAATCCTCGCAGCCAGGAAAACATCTTCCCTGTCGCACAGAAGGACATCCAGTTCTCCTCGTGCCAACAAGACAGCGTAGACCACTTTTGCCTGAAAACTATTCCATACCTTGAGATTTCGCGTTGTCCAACTGAACTCGAACTCAAGATCCAACATAACAGGTAGGTTTACTAGCCATGCACGGCCAATGCTACTTTCGTGAGGACAAGTGATGATCGAGCGTAGAAAGTTCCTGGCTTTGGTGGGCATAACTCCGTCGGCGCTGCTTGCATCTCCTCAGAGCGCATCGATTGACGTAGCTGTTTCAGACGTCCTGGCTTTTGGAGCCAGAGGTGACGGAAATACCAACGATGCCCCAGCGATTCAGCGTGCCATTGATGCTTGTGCATCTGCCGGCGGAGGCCGCGTCCTGTTTCCGCCGGGTAAAACGTATTTAAGTGGAACGATATCCCTGAAATCGAACGTCACCGTTGAACTGCAAGAAGGCGCAACGCTCAAAGCAAGCGCGAATCGAGACGATTTCCGCAACTTCGGATCGCTAATTTTTGCAAAGGACGCTTCCAACATTTCGATCAGCGGGGCGGGGAAGATCGACGGCAACTTTCATGCCTACTTGACTGAACTCGGCGAGGGCGGTTATAAAGTCACCGGCGCTTTCCTCGGTCCATACAATCCGCTCGAACCCCCTGCCAACCGGAATTACGCTGATGGCCGCCCGCGCATGATCCTTCTGGTGGGCTGCCGGAATGTGCGGCTTTCGGAGTTCACTGTCGTCGACGCGCCTACCTGGACGATTCATCCGATCGGGTGCGACGGACTATATGTCGAGGGCATCTCGATTCTCAACGATTTGCGTGTCCCCAATTGCGACGGAATCGATGTCGATCACTGCCGCCATGTGCGCATCGCGAACTGCAACATCCAGGCGGGTGACGACTGTGTCATTCTCAAAACGTCTCGCAACTTTTCCAACTACGGGCCGACCGAGGACGTCACAGTTACGGGCTGCACTTTAACTTCGAGTTCCGCCGGTATCAAAATCGAACCTGAGGGCGAGCAGCCGATTCGCAATGCCGTCTTCACGTCGTGCGTGATTTCACATAGTAACCGCGGTATTTGCTTGTTGAACCGCGATGGTGCGGTCATTGAAGATTTGGTTTTCTCCAACTTCGTTATCACGACCGAACTGCGGCATTCCATGTGGTGGGGCGCAGGTGAACCGGTCCATCTGTCCAATCTGCCTCGCAACGCAAACACAAAGACCGGAATGGTAAGAGGCCTGCGCTTTTCAAACTTCTTGTGCCAGGGGGAGAGCGGCTTATTTATCCACGGTTGGCAAGATAGCCCGATTGCGGATGTCGCCTTTGAAGATGTGCGGCTTGGCCTGCGGAAAACATCGAACTACAAGGGCGGCTTCTACGATCTGCGGCCCGGCGAAGCGTACAAAGGCTTGTACGAGCATAAGATCGCGGGCGTCTATGCGCGCTGGGCGTCGGATCTCGCGCTGCGCAATGTCGCGATTCAGTGGGCGCCCGACATGCCGCCGTATTACGGTTCCGCGCTCGAAGCGGAGGATGTCACCGGGCTCGAGTTGCAGAATTTCAAAGGCGGTGGTGCTCATCCTGGTGTGGATCCAGCGAGATTGGTAAACGGGAAAAGTTCTTCCGAGTAGCAAACTCGCACCACAGGCACATCTCTTCCACTGCCTTCGCGCGAACATGAAGAATAGCGATGATTACCCGGCTCGCCCTGTTCTCCCTGCTCGCAAACCTCTTGCTTGCGCAAACCAACGTCGGCGAGTTGCGCCTGACCGTAACGGACCCTACCGGAGTCCCGGCTCAGGGAACAGTCGAACTGGTCAGCCAGGCGAATGAATATGCGCGGACATTCAGTACCAATCCCGAAGGCCATGTGCTCGCAAAACGGCTCCCATATGGCTTGTATACAGTCAAGGCTCAAAGAACCGGTTTCCTGCCGGCTTCAGCCCTGATCGAGATTCGGTCCGCTATCCCCAAAGAGCTTACTCTCCAGCTTGGCATTCAACGCGTCCAGACCACGATAGACGTAAACGACAACGCAACCCTGATTAATCCGAGCAACGTCTCGGGCAGTATTCAAATCGGTGGTCCCACTCTCCAGGACCGGCTTACCGCTTCGCCCGGGCGCTCTCTTGGCGAGCTTGTAAACCAGGAACCCGGCTGGGCATTTGAAGCGAATGGCGTTCTGCACCCGCGCGGAGAAGAATACCAAACGCAATATGTGATCGACGGCATGCCCCTCACCGAGTACCGGGCCGCATCTTTTGTGCCGGACTTCGATGCGAACAGCGTTCAGGAGATGAGCGTCTACACCGCAGGCTTTCCCGCCGAATATGGCAGGAGAATGGGCGGTGTCGTCGAAGTCGAAACCCGGCGCGATACCCGTCAAGGTTTCCATGGCCGCGCCGTTCTCTCGGGCGGTAGCTTCGACACGCTCAACGGTTACCTCCAAACGCAATACGGCTTGGGCGCCAACACCTTCACCTTGAGCGCTGCCGGTTCCCTCACTGATCGCTTCCTGGATCCTGCCGTCACTCAGAACTTCACCAACCACGGCAGCACAGCCGATTTCATGGCCCAGTACGAGCGCGACCTGACTCCCGCCGACCGCATCTCCATCATTCTTCGCCGCGAGCAGTCGAAGTTTCTCGTGCCAAACCAGTATATTCAACAGGTAGCCGGGCAACGCCAGGACCGTCAGAACTTCGAGACCGCGGCCCAAGTCTCCTATTCCCATATCTTTTCCCCCAACGTCTTGGGCGACTTTCGTGCAATGTCCCGCGACCTGACTGCGCGCTTCTGGTCGAACGATTCCTCCACTCCAATCCTCGCCGGCCAGGATCGTGGCTATCACGAACAGTACGTGAAGGGAACCATCTCCGCGCATCACGGCATTCACGAATTCAAAACAGGAGTTGAATCCGATTACGCCTCCATTGAAGAAGCGTTCAACTATTTGATAACGGATCCAACCCAGTTCGACCCTGACACGCCGCCTTCTTTCCGTTTCTACAGCCATGCCCCGGATCGCGAGCAGGGCGCCTTTGGTCAAGATGAATTGCACTGGAAAAACCTGACACTTACCGGTGGCCTCCGTTTTGATCATTATGATTTGGTCGTCAAACAGGTAGGTTGGAGTCCGCGCGCCGGTATCGCTCTATACTGGCCGAAAACTGGCATCGTTTTCCGCGCTTCGTACGACAGAGTCTTTCAAACTCCTGCTTTTGAAAACATTCTCGTCTCCAGTTCTCCCCAGGTGACGAGCCTGAGCGACCAGGTGCTTCGCTTACCTGTTGAACCAGCTCGCGGAAACTATTATCAAGCCGGTTTTGGGCGTGGCTTTTTCGGTCACGTTCGGCTTAATTCCAATTTTTATTGGCGTCGGTACCACAACTACCCCGATGATGACGTCCTGCTGAACACGGGCATCAGCTTCCCGATCACGTTTGCCTTGGCAAATATCTACGGAGTCGAAACAAAGCTGGAGGTGCCGCGGTGGGGCCGTTTCTCCGGTTATGCCAGCTGGACAAATATGCGCGGAAACGGATACTTTCCCGTTACAGGGGGTCTCTTCTTGGGTGACGATGCAGCCAGCGCAATTAGTTCCACAACCGGAGTCTTTCCTGTTACCCAGGAAGAACGTAACGCGGTGCGTACCCGCATTCGCTACGACGTTACGCCTCGCATCTGGTTCGCCGCGGGAGCCACTTACGACACTGGCTTTCCGATCGACTTCAATGGTACTTACGAAGATGCCCTGGCGCAATACGGGCACGAAATTATCGACCGCATCAATTTCGCTCGGTCACGCCCCCTACCGCTGCTTTCCGTGAATGCCTCGGCAGGAGTGTTGTTGAAGAAGGGAGAGAAGTATCCGGTTCGCCTTCAGGTTGACGGGACCAATCTGACGAATCAGATTAATGTTATTAACTTCAATGGTCTTTTTTCTGGCACTGCTATAGGCATATCTCGCAGCGTCAATGCGCGGCTGCAGTTCGGCTTTTGAAGTCCGAACCGCAGCAAAATCCTAATCTCTAGTGGTTCGCGGCCGCAGCGCGGGCGGTTAGTTGATTTCTGGAAAACTCTACCACCGAACTCTCGATCTCGGTGCAAATAAGGTCGGCCACATTGTCGGCTCCCTTAGGAATCTCGGTTTGCATCTGGCATCTACCGTTTACAATAATCTGCAAGCTATGCCTTGGGTGTTCGCTTGTTGTTGGAGCTACTAGATCGTAGCCGATATCCTTCCCCGTTCGACTGGCCAGTTCGTCTATCTTGGCTCGAATCTTTTGTTGATCCTGGGCGGATAGCTCCCGAAAACCTTTCATCGGTTACCTCCAGCAATACGTATCATTACGTACTGACTTTGCCTAGATTAGCACCGCTTAATCTGGGATTTCAACCAGCTTGTTCAATAAGATTTAAAATATTATTCCAGGTGGCTAAAACGATCGGAGCGGACCTGGTTCTCGTTTCACCTAGCGTATGCATATCCCAGATGGCTACTTAAGTCCCGCAACCTGCGCCGGTCTCTACGCTGCCTCATTTCCGTTTTGGTATGCAGCCTCAAATCGTGTTCGAAAAGCGATTACTTCCCGAACCGTTCCCCTACTTTCCATTTTTTCCGCCTTCTCGTTCGTAATTATGATGTTCAACCTGCCGCTGCCGGGCGGCACGACAGGCCACGCTGTAGGTATGGGAATGGCTGCCATCGTACTCGGCCCCTGGATGGCCATCGCGGCGATCTCAACGGCTCTTCTCATCCAGGCGCTTTTGTTCGGCGATGGCGGAATCACTGCTTTCGGCGCAAACTGTTTCAACATGGCGATCGTCGGTTCGCTGGTCGCTTTCTTGGTTTACCGCCTGTTCTCCGGTAATGCGGCGCTCACGTCCAGGCGTCGTGTGCTCGCAGCGGGGCTTGCCGGGTACTGCGGAATCAATATGGCCGCTCTTTGCGCCGCCATCGAGTTCGGTATTCAGCCGCTCCTTTTTCACGACCCAGCCGGTACGCCTCTCTATGCTCCCTACCCGCTACATATCGCCATCCCTGCTATGATGCTGGGCCATCTCACCTTCGCTGGATTGGCAGAACTAGTGCTCTCGGCCGGCGTGGTGGCGTATCTCCAGCGGAGCGATCCTAAACTCTTGCGAACAACCGCTCCAAACGCTCCAGATGGGCCGGCACCGCCCGTGCGCTTGCCTGAAACCTCTTTCGCCTGGTCTTCTTCTCGAAAACTCTGGGTGGCGGTAGGCGTATTTCTCGTCCTCACCCCGCTCGGCATCTTGGCCACTGGCAGCGCCTGGGGAGAGTGGCGTGCCCGCGAATTCACGGATCCCGCTGCCCGCCACGCAATTGCCGCCTCCTCAGACGATCATGCTCCTCCCGCCCAGATCCCAGCTGGCCTTGAGCGCATCGCGTCTCTGTGGACCGCGCCTTTTTCAAACTACGCTCCCGCCTTCATCCGTAGCCGGCAATTCGGCTATTTTGTCTCTGCGGCGTTTGGCGTGGGAGCGATTGTGCTCTTAACCTCCCTTATGGCTTGGCTCAACCGAAAGCACCGGCCGGATAGCCGCATTCGCCAGACCTTTCTGGAAAAATCCACAGCTCAACTGCTGCGGGTTTCCGAACAGGCCCTTTTCGCCGAGGAGATTGCGCGCACGGACGGCCTTCTTCAGCGGCTCGATCCACGCGTTAAACTCGCCGCCTTTGGCGCTCTGCTGGTCGCTGCTATCGCCGCCCATCGCCTCTTGTTGGTAACTGCCGTGCTCCTGCTCAGCACCGTTATCGCGTTGGCATCTCGCATTCCCCTGCGCATCCTGGTCGGCCGTGTTTGGCTCGGCGTGTTGCTCTTTTCCGGGGTCGTCGCACTGCCCGCTCTTTTTATGACTCCGGGCGCCCCCGCTGCACGCATTCCCGTATTGGATCTATTCATCACACGGCCAGGACTCGCCACAGCGGCCTTTCTCCTCCTCCGAGCCGGAACCGCCGCCACGCTTGCGATCACATTGGTCCTCACCACACCCTGGAATCGCTTACTGCGCGCCCTTCGCTTATTCGGCCTTCCTGCGTCCCTGGTTGTCGTCTTGCAAATGACTTACCGCTACATCTTTGTCTTTTTGCGAACGGCCCATGAACTGTTTGAGTCACGTCGCGCACGTCTGCTCGGTCCTCTTGCGCCGGCAGAGGCCCGTGGCGCTGCCTCCTCCATTGCAGGCGTGCTTCTCGATAAAAGCTTTTCCCTGAGCACAGAAGTTTACCTCGCGATGGCAGCCCGTGGCTTCCGTGGAGAGGTTCGTCTCGTTGACGATCTCGCGATGACTCGAACCGACTGGCTGCAACTCGGCATCTTAATGTCGACCGCCGCTCTATTTATTTGGCTCGGGCGCTAAACTTTTGTCCACAACCTTCTCCGTCAAGGCTGTCTCATACTCCTACAACCACGTGCGCGCTCTCCAAAACCTGTCGCTCACTGCCGGAAAAGGCGAACGCCTTGCGCTTCTCGGCGCCAATGGATCCGGAAAGTCCACCTTGCTCCGTCTGCTCGCCGGTCTCGAATTTCCCGAAACGGGCCAAATTGAGTTTTTCGGTGAAGCCCTGACGCGCCAACGCCTGACAGAATCGGACTTCTTCTATCGTTTTCGCCGCCGTGTCGGCGTGGTCTTCCAGAATCCGGACGTACAACTCTTCAATGCCAGCGTCTTCGACGAACTCGCGTTTGGCCCACTCCAGCTCGGCTGGCCTAAAGCCGAGATCCGCCGGCGCGTCGAATCGACGCTGGCCGGAATGGGACTAGCCGCCCTACGCGATCGTGCGCCTCACCGCCTGTCTGGTGGCGAGAAAAAGCGAGTTGCCATCGCCTCCATTCTGATTACCGACCCGGAAGTCCTGCTGCTCGACGAGCCTATCGCCGCTCTCGATCCGGCGAGCCAAACCGGCATCATCGATCTGCTCTCCTCCTGGCGCGGCAGCCCGCGAACCGTCATCACTGCCACTCACGATCTCAACGCTCTCGAAAGCATAGCGGACCGCTGCATCGTCCTTCAGGACGGCTCGGTAGCGGGTGAAGGCGATCCCTATAGCGTGCTACACGACGCAGATCTTCTCGAGCGGACCGGCCTTGTCCGTCGGCACCGGCATCGCCATGTCAGCCAGACACCGGAGCCCCACGGCCATCTTCACGCCGATGAGGACCAGCTATGAGAACCGAGTTCAGAAAAGCCGTCCTGCCCGATGAACTTCGAAGCCTCTCCGCCTTCGATCGTAAAGTCTTCGCATCGGACTACTTTCGCCCTGCCGATTGGAAACGCTATCACTCGTACTGGCTGCTGGTCGATGGCAGAAAAATCGGCTGCTGCGCCCTTGAGAAAAATGTCGACTTCGGAGACGATGTTCGTGAAGACCGCGCCAACCCCCATCGCCCCGGTTCGCTCTATATTGCCAGCACCGGCATCCTTCCCGCCTTTCAAAGGGGCGGCTTCGGTCAGCTGCTTAAAAGCTGGCAGATCGCGTATGCCCGGTTCAACGGCTTTACGCGCCTGGTGACCAACACGAGAAAAAGCAACACGGCGATGATTGCGCTGAACCGTAAATTTCACTTCAAAATCGTTCGAACAACCGCCCACTACTACTCGGATCCAGCGGAAGCGACGGTTGTCATGGAACTCTTGCTGTCCGATTCGGGTTTGAAGCCATTGATCGCACTGCTTCTCGGCTTAGCGCATGCGTTACAGAGCAACACTGGTCGATTGGCGAATCATACCTACGCCGGCGTCCAAAATGGTTCGCCTGCCGGAATCCATTCAATGGGAACTTCTGTAATGAAGGTTCGCAGCCAGCGGGCACATTCTTCCATGCCGGGGTCCTCCGATGTTACATGGCCAAGAATGATCAGTGCCTTGTTTCGGCCGCAGGCAACAGCATCTTTCACGTACTCGACCGCTTCCCACTCTCTCGGTTCGCCCACGATCAGAACCTGTACGTCTTCGCGTTCGAGAGTTTTCATCGCCGCTGCAAGCGAGGAGTAACCCGGTTCGAGTGCAACGTTGCTCACGCGAGCTTCCGGATTTCCGACCACGCGTGTCACTCGGCTCTTCAGCCGGGTTTGCAGAGTTCCGGCTAGTTCCTTCAGCGACATCTGTGGCAGCACGAAGTATTGCCGCCCCTGATAATTTCCCTTTGCTCCCGTCGCATCCGGCTTCTGGTATCGGCTCCATTCGAGAGTGTTCACGATGCCAGTTAGAATGCCGTCCGGCTGCCGGCGGTGCCAGTGGTCGTGAAATCGCCAAACCACCAAATCGTGTTCTCGAACAAAATTCTGTTTACAGGAGTAGACCGGGTCATCCTCGAAGCCTTTGGTTTCGTCCAGGTGATTCCAAAATGTTGGCTCGTGCGTAACGATCAAGTTTTTGCCCGCTGCGGCGCTTTGCTTTAGAACGTCCATGGTCGCCATGACAGTCGTGGCAATACCTTTGACTTGCGTATTGGGATTACCGGCTTTGAAGGTGTCCACAGTTTGCGTTTCCCACGGGACACCGACGTGCTGTTGTATACGCTCGATCGCTTGGTTTGCGGTTAGGTTGTTCGTTTCGGGCCTGGCGCCGGCGTTTGAGCTGAGGAGAGAGGTTCCGGCTAGGAGCCCAAAGTTCCTTCTCGTGAGATTGCGATCTTTCATTTGTCTTCGAAAAGCCTCGTTGGGGAATTCCATAGTAACGAATAGAACCCCCGAGGAGCCTTCTGAACGTTCGGAAAAATCGAGGAAATCGGCAATTTCTGCTAAGATCGGTGGAATGTGTGGCATTTCCGGGTATGTTTCGGAGCGGCATCCGAACGAGCTCGGCGAGCGCGTCCAGATAATGACGGACGCCCTGGCCCGTCGCGGCCCTGATAGCGCCGGGTTGGAGATGTGGCCAGGCGCAGCGCTGGGGCATCGACGGCTCGCCATCATCGATCTCAGCCCGGCGGGCAATCAGCCCATGCTGAGCGCGGACCGCGAGGTCGGATTAGTTTTCAACGGCTGCATCTATAACCATCGCGATTTGCGCCGGGAGCTCGAGGCGGAAGGGTTCCGGTTCAAGTCGCATTGCGACACCGAGGTTCTCTTGCACGGCTATCGTGCGTGGGGCATTTCGAAGCTGACGCGCCGGCTGCAAGGGATGTTCGCGTTCGGCATTTGGGATGCGCGGGCACGAAGGCTTTCGCTGGTTCGCGACCGTCTCGGTGTCAAGCCGCTTCTCTACGCTCCACTTCACGACGGAATTGCATTTGCATCGACGGCTGGTGCGCTGCGTGCGGCTGGATTTGGGAATGAAGTAGATCCGGAGGCGGTGCTGGAAGTATTGGAGTTCGGCTGGCCGACTGACAGCCGTTGCATCTTCCAGGGTTTGGAGAAATTGCCGCCCGCGACGATTCTCACCTGGCACAACGGCCGCATCGAGACCGAAACTTACTGGGAAGCCGGCGAGATTGCCGCTCGAGAGCTTACTTTCGAGCAGGCCGTGGATGAGACCGAGTCGCTGCTGCTCGACGCGGTTCGCCTTCGCTTGGAAGCCGATGTACCGGTAGGCGCGCTGCTCAGTGGAGGAATCGACTCGGCGCTTGTCTGTTGGGCGCTGAAACGTTTGAACTCGAATGTTCGCGCATTCACGGTGGGAACAGAAGGTGAGGCGTCCGATGAAACCGCAGCGGCTGTCGAGACCGCGCGTAAGCTGGGCATCGATCACCAGGTCGTACAGTTGTCGCGCGACCAGCCGGCTTCGGTAGACGATTTGATCGCAGCGTACAGCGAGCCGTTTGCGTGTACCTCGGCGCTCGGAATGCTTCAGGTTTCCGCAGCTGTCCGGCCGTATGCAAAAGTATTGCTCACGGGCGACGGAGGCGACGATTTTTATCTGGGGTATCCGTATCACAAGCACATGGCGCTCGCGCAAAAAATCGCGCGGTCACTGCCCTCGGCAGCGCGGCCGTTGTGGAACGTTGCGCGCCCATTGGCAGATGCGGTTCCAGCGCTGCGCCGCCCCAAACATTTGATCGATTATGCGACCGGCGGATTGGGAGCGGTGACGCGCACGCACGATGGACTTCCGCTCTTCCAACGGGCGGATCTGTTGGGACGACGCCTTAAGTCTCATTCGATTGCGAGCCGGCGTATTCAGCCCTCCTTTGAATCGGCCAGGCAATTGTTGAACGATCTTGTGCTTTACGATCTTGCGACCGTGTTTCGCGGCGAGTATCTGCCTAAGGTCGATGGAACTACTTTGTACTGCGGTATCGAAGCGCGTTCGCCTTTTCTCGATTACCGAATGGCCGAGCTGGCCCTTTCGATTTCCCCGGAAGTGCGACTCCGCGGAGGTCATCTCAAGTCCGTTTTGCGCGAACTCACGCGGCGACACCTGGGGAGCGCCATCGCGGACCGGCCCAAGCGTGGATTCACGGTACCGGTCGAGCGCTGGCTGGCGATGCACTGGCGCAGCAGTCTGGATCAGCTTGGCCCTGAATCGTTAGTGGCGCAGCAAGGATGGATCGACGGCGCGCGATTACGGAGCGTTCATCCGCCGGACATCCAGCGAACCCAGAGTGCCTAAACAGATCTGGCATGTCCTTGTGCTGGAGCGATGGCTTGCGAAGTATGCTTCCGAGTCGAACGGTGAAATGGCTTGTGAGTCAAACGCCGAAGTTGCGTAATGACTGCCATTGTTGCGGTCGTCGAGGCGAGGACGGTAACGGGCCCTGCCAAGAACCTGATCCGCTTCGCCTCGGAGAATCGAGACCGCTTTCTATTTCAATTCGTGACTTATGCGCGAGCAGAGTCTGAAACCGAAGCGAAGAACCACACAAATATTTTCATAGAGACGGCGCGCCAGGCCGGGATCCCTGTATCGATCGTCTGGGAGCGGGGCCGGTTCGACCGTCAACTCTTGCATCGCCTTGTCGAGTGCATCCGCTCCCTCCGGCCTCAGCTGATTCAGACTCACTCGGTAAAATCGCATTTCCTGCTTTCGCGGATCAGAAGGAAAATCGGCGTTCCCTGGATTGCTTTCCACCACGGATATACGGCCGAAGATCTGAAAATGCGGTTGTTCAACCGGCTGGATCGGTTTAGCTTGCCGCGCGCGACAGCGGTTGTGACTGTTTGCGATGCATTTGCGTCCGATCTGACAAAGTACGGAATACCGCCAGAGCGAATGCGTGTACTGCACAATTCGCTCGATCCTCAATGGGCAGAGCGGCCCGGAGTCGCAGAACAGGCGGCGGCTCTTCGCGAGAGCTGGGTCGGGAAAGGCACCGTGCTGCTGTGCGTGGGACGGTTTTCAAAGGAGAAAGGCCATCCCATTCTGCTCGATGCGCTAGAGCGTTTGAAAGGCAGACAGCCATTTCACCTGGTTCTGATTGGAGACGGCGTGCTTCGCAAGGCGATCGAAGAACAGGTACGCAGTCGCCAGTTGGAGAGTTTCGTTGTGTTCGTAGGACAGAAGAGCGATGTTCGGCCCTATTTCAAGGCTGCGGATGTGCTGGTGCTGCCCTCGCTTTCGGAAGGGTCGCCTAACGTTCTTCTTGAGGCCATGGCGGCGCAGCTTCCAATTGTCGCGACGCGTGCCGGTGGGGTGTGCGAGATTGTTTCGGATGCTGACACGGCACTACTCGCGCCGACAGGCGACGGGATGGAGTTGGCGAAATCGCTTGAGCAGATGATCGGCGATGCGGAACTTCGCAACCGACTCGCTAGCAACGCTTACCGGCGGCTGATCGAGCATTTTTCACCTGCGGCTTATGACGGTAAGTTAGTTGGAATTTATCGGGCAGTTTTGGGCGGGGTTCAGGAAAACGCGGTGCCTGACAATGGAGTGGTCTGTTCGTAAGTAAACCCGAATTCGTTGTAAAAGGCATCGTAACGATTCAGGCACTCAAAATTAGCGGACCGAAGCAGTCAGTCCGCCATCGACGATCATCGAGAAACCGGTAACGTATGAAGCGTTGCTGCTGCATAGCCAAAGAGCGGCTTGGGCAGCTTCCTGAGGATCGCCAATCCTGTTTAAGGGAACGCGGGCTGCGAATCCTTTGAAAGCCTCATCCATGGCAACTGGATCGTCACCTGCAATTTGTTTGACTACGCCGTGAAGCATATCCGTATGGAAGGCACCGGCAACCAAGGCGTTCACCCGAATTCCATCAGCAGCGTATTCTTGAGCGGCAGATTTGGTCAAGGCGAGCATTCCGGCCTTCGCCATCGAATAGAGCGAACCACCAGGGGCTCCGCCAAGCCCATTTACAGAAGATGTGTTGACGATGGCGCCTCCCCGGGGTTCCTGCATCTTCATCTGTTCAATCTCGTACTTCATGCACAGCCAGACACTCTTCAGATTCGAGGTAGTCTCAGCATCGAAATCGGCCTGAGTATAATCCGCCAAGCGCCGAAGCGGTCCTAAAGCGGCAGCGTTGTTGAAGGCACAATCGATTCTCCCGAAGCTCTCAACCGCCTTGCTGATCAGTCTTTGCACGTCGCCAGCATCGGATACGTCTGCCTGGATGAAGAGAACCTGGTGACGTTGCGCCCGCAGTTGTTCGGCTACCTCTTCGCCGCGCTTCGCCCCGCGTGCTGCAAAAACAACCCGCGCTCCCTCACGCGCAAAAAGTTCCACCGCAGCTCTGCCGATTCCGGCGCTGCCACCTGTAATAAGTGCAACCTTCCCTTCCATTGCGCCGGTCATCCAATCTCTCGTTTTCGGGCTGTCCCCTTCGGACCTATCTTCCTACAGAGCGCCAGAGTCTCGCCGCTCCGGCTTTTGTGACGTCTGTAAATGTTTCATTACGCTTCTGCCGATACAACCGGTTGCAGTACCGGCTTGTTGGAGCGACTAAACTTTTCCGGATTGTTATTCGTGCTTCGTGAGTTGTCCGCTGTTAACAAAGAAAGTGCCTGCGATTCCGTCATTGTTTGTCCATAAGCGCCACCCCGCCGCCAATCGTCTCAATCAAATACTTTGATGCGTTGACGGATTTTCGTGCCGGAAATCGAGACCAGCCAACTGTTCTATATGAAAGCGATGCGCCCGAGCAAACCAGCGAGCTGGCGAACAAAGCCAAACAGAGTGAAAGAGCAGCGTTCAGCTATTTGGAGTGTAACGGGTACCGTTTCTGCTCTCGTCGAGCTCGGCAAACTTAGGCCGGGTTTCGAAGTTTCAATCGGGCAGAGAATTCACGAAATTGTATTTGAGGAGATGTTAGGATGGGACGCGTTGGCTGGCTTCGCCCCTGTTGGCGCGATTGCCTAACCTTTACTGCCGACATTAGTGAGCTGCTCAGCTACTAATTACTTTTTCAAGGAGCCTTATGTGAAAGCATTCTTACGATTGCTGCCTGTCTACTTTTCTGTTGGAATTCCGATGTTCGCGAACGTGTCCGTCCAGCTGAGCGCACCAACCTCGACTATTGCTGTTGGACAAACGCTTTCTTTGACCGCAACGGCTCAAGATTCGGCTTCCAGCGCGGCCGTTTTTTCTTATCAGTTTGCGGTACGGCCGCATAATTCCGGGTCGTTCAGCGTTATGCGCGATTACTACTGGTCGAACACCTTCGCCTGGACGCCCAGCGATTACGAAGGCTATTTCGATATCGCTGTCACTGCTCATTCTTTGGCTTCAGGAACCTATACTCCGAGCTACACAACCGTATATGTGAGTTCACGGGTAACGCAGCAGCACGCCTGTCGTGTCCGGCACCAATAATCGCGCTGGTGGCGCTTTTCAGCGCACCGGCTTGTTCCGCACCAGGCCAAATGCGCGTCCGCTTTCGGCCAAGCTCTCCGGCATCTGTTAAAGGTAATTCTGTTTACACTCCTTATAAAGACTGCAATGGCCTCAGCATGAATTTCTACATCGGAGGCATGGTCGCAAATACGTCGTACACGATGGAGGCTTTCCTGTATTCTGGCGACGGGGTAGTTCCAGGGCAAGCTCTGACCTACACAACCGGCAGCATTCCTTCCAGCGTGAATATCGCCAATCATTTCCGGTTAGCCGGGCCTGAACCGCCCTCCTCTGTTCTCTACCCCTTATTTGTTACATGCAACGGTCAGTTCCACACCCTATGCGTCGGATCTAAACGAAAATGTCGTTTGGTATCTCACAGGAGCGATACCCAATGATACCGGCTACATGACCCATCCCGATAGCGGGCGGGACGTTCCTGATCATCCAGGACGATCGCTCCGCATCGGCCGCTGTCTGCCCTGCCGCTTCTGGCGGCAGTTGTGGAGATCACCAGTTCCTGCGTGAGTTCGACATGGCTGGCAATGCTATACGCGAGACGAATTGGACTCACCTCAATACCGAAATGAATAATCTGCGAGCCTCGCAGGGCAAGTCTTCGGTAAGGCTCACCTACATTTCGCACGAAGGCATCCGGCTTCCAAACGGATACACGGTCACGATGGTGACGGATGAGCAGGTCAAGAATTCCAACTCGGGTCCGAAAGACTTTTTAGGTGATGCGATCGTAGTTCTCGATAACAACTGGCAGGTTGTTTGGACCTGGGACGTCTTCGATTACTTCGATGTGAACCGCCAGACGGTCGGTGGCGCATGCACTCCCAACGGACCCGGATGCCCTCCTCATTTCTACAATGTGCAAGCGAACGGCCAACCCTATACCCTGGCTGGCGATTTCTCACATGGAAACTCGATCTTCTACGACAGCAGTGATGGCAATTTCATCCTGTCCTTCCGCGATCAGTCTTGGGTCATAAAAGTCAACTACAACAACGGCGCGGGTGACGGCCACATCGTCTGGAAACTCGGCTATGGCGGATCTTTCCAGCTCGCTTCCGGATATCCCGTTAGCGATTGGTTCTCAGGGCAACATGATCCGGAGATCCAAGCTAATGGCGTTGCTGACGCTGTTCGATAACAACAATGCCAGCACCATAACGCAACAACCTGGTGGAACAGCTCGTGGCCAACTTGGCAGTTCGACACTGTCAGGAATATCGCGACTCCCGTTGAGAATATCGATCTAGGAGTCGGCTCTTCGGTCGTGGGCAGCGCTGTTTTGCTCTCGAACGGGAATTATGAATGGCAGGCGGGCTACGCGGAGAACAGCTTTGCGCAGACCTTTGAATTTACGCCATCAGGAACGCTGGTTTATAAAGAACAGAGCGATGGCCTGACGTATCGCAGCTTCAGGCTTCGCGACCTTTACACGCCGTAGCTCAGATTTAACCGACCGAGGGGGCGTTGTAGAAATGAGACTGCAATTGCGCCCTTGCCCCAAACGGTCTGGCGTCCCACTCCCGTCCACTGCGCCAGATTTCAAATACGGAGCGAACTCCGCCAGATCTCCCTCGTATTCAGCCTCGCCGACAAACCCTCCGAGGGATGAACCTGCCCCGTGCGGCTACTCCGTCGCTGTACGTCGACTCTCATAGTTCTGCAATGGATCATTTCTATCCGTGCCGCTCGTTCGCCGAACGCTTGAAAGTCCATCTGCAAAGCCCCGCCTCCGTAAAGCTCTCGCAGCGTGCTGACGCGATCTCGTATTCGTGCCGCCAGCACTCCGAATTCCGGCCGCCGCGGCATGTGTTGTCCACTCTTCAACTCCGTCGCTGTCAGGAACTGGACGCGCACTCGTGAGACTTGCTGCTTAGGCCCGTCCAAATCAAAGGCAAGAGGCGTCGTCTGCTGCTGTAACTTCATCGCTCCACTCTCGTAAATGAAGGAGATCACTTCGCCTTCGTCGCCAAGTTGCGCAACGCTTGAAAGCTGCACTCTCCGGCGGCGCTGGGCCCAATCCCTCACGAGCCAGTTGCGCAAAGGTCAGCACGAGATCCGTGATCGCCGGCCTTGTGGTCTCGAACACATTGACATCGAAATGAAAAAGAGCGCCCGCGGCAAATTGACATCCGTCGAGATGCATGGCTCGAAACACAAAAGGGCGTGGCCAATCCGCTAGACCGCTAGGACTCCGACCCGTTGCCGACGGCTCAAAGAAACGAGCGTATGAGCAGGTTGCACGCCACTCGCATGCCGTTGGCCCCGGACACTCAGGCGCGCAGACCGTACGTCGAAAAAGCGTTCCAAAGGCGCCTCGTAGAGTGTTCGCCGCGTGCACATCGGTGAAGTCGATCGGCTCTACCGCGATGAACGAAAAACGCAAAGAGTAGAGCCGGAAAACCAAGCCTTCATTCTAAGGAATAGGCAGCCGCTAAAGATTGCCTCGGCGTGCCTGCTCGCGTTCGATCGCTTCAAAGAGTGCTTTGAAATTGCCTTTACCGAAACTTCGACTGCCCTTGCGTTGAATAATCTCGAAAAAGAGCGTGGGCCGGTCTTCAACGGGCTTGGTAAAGATCTGCAGCATGTAACCCTCATCGTCACGATCGACCAGGATGCCCAGGTCCCGCAATACATCGAGCGGTTCATCGATCTTCCCGACGCGCGCTGTCAAATCATCATAGTAAGTAGTGGGAACTTGCAAGAACTCGATTCCCTGATCGCGGAGCTTGATGACCGTTTCGATGATGTTGTGGGTCGCGAGCGCGATGTGCTGAACCCCGGGGCCACCGTAAAAATCGAGGTACTCCTCGATCTGCGATTTGCGCTTTCCTTCAGCAGGCTCGTTGATAGGAAACCGGATCTTCTCATTTCCATTTGCCATCACCTTGGACATCAAGGCGGAGTATTCGGTCGACACGTCCTGATCGTCAAAGTGTTTGAACATCCGGAAGCCCATTACATGTTCGTAAAAGTCGACCCAGGCATTCATTTGTCCCCAACCGACGTTGGCCACCATGTGATCGATATGAAGAAGTCCAACTTCACGAGCGATTTGGTCGGGACCCGGGGCCGCCGTAAAACCCGGCAGGAAGGATCCCCCGTAAGAGGCACGCTCGACAAACGTATGAACAGTATCTCCGTATAGCTTGATCGAGGACAGACGCACTTCGCCATGCTCGTCTTTCACCAAAAGGGGCGGCTGTGCGCCAGTTGCACCGCGGCTAGTGGTTTCTTCCCAGGCGGATGCCGAGTCCTCGACCGACAATGCAATAGACTTCACTCCGTCGCCGTGTTTGAGGATATGTTCTGCGATATCGCCCGTCGGGTAAAGCGGTGTGGTCAGTACGAATCGGATCTTATTTTGTTCGAGAACGTATGAGACGCGATCTCGCGTGCCGGTCTCAGGCCCTCGATAGGCAACGAGGCTGAATCCCATAGCAGCACGGTAGAAGTAAGCAGCCTGTTTGGCGTTGCCTACATAAAACTCGACATGATCGGTACCCTGAATTGGGAGGAAATCTTCGCCGGCAGAAACAGTTTTCTCCGCCTGCTCAATCGACTGCAGCATATACATCGGTCTCCAGTTCCTGGCGCACTTGCTCGAGCGCCTCTATAAAAAACTCGTTCTCGCCGGACGTTCCAATCGAGACTCGCAGACAATTCGGTAAACCAGTTGCCTCGAGAGGACGTACGATCACACCCCTGCGCAGGAGAGCTTGAAATGTCTGTTGAGCCTCTTCCGGGCCGCCGAAAACAATCGTCACGAAATTTGCGGCTGAGGGAACCACGTGAAGGCCCATCTCGCGCAATTTCCGGTTGAAAAAAGCCAGTCCCTTCGCGTTGTTCGCGAGAGTGCGAAACATGAACTCGCGATCCTCGATAGCCCCTAGAGCGGCCGCTTCAGCTGGGCTACTGGGCTCGAAGGGCAGCTTAATCTTGAGTAAAACCGAGATCAGATCTTCGTGTGCGAAGCCGTATCCAATCCGCGTAGCTGCCAGACCGTACGCTTTTGAAAAGGTCCGCAGCGTGATGACGTTATCGAAACGGTAGTGCATCGAATCCGGATAGGAAGGCTCCGTCATGGCGAACTCATAATAGGCTTCGTCCAAGATGATCAGCACGCGTCCCGGCACACGGCGGTGAAAGTCTTCGAATGTACGGCGGGTAAAGAACGAACCTGTCGGATTATTGGGGTTCGCCAGATAAATGAGCTTTGTTCGCGGGGTGATGGCATCGGCAAGCGCCGGCAGATCGTAGTTCCAGTCGTTGTAAGGAACGGTTCGGTAATTCACTCCCCGGCCAAGAGCGATCACTTGAAAGCCCTGGAAGGCTGCTTCCGTTGTGAGTACTTCATCGTCGTCGCAAAGAAAGGTTCGGACGATATTCGCCATGATGCTCTCGCTGCCTGCGCCGACAATGACATTTCCGATGTTGACGCCAAACAGATCGGCAAGTCTGCCACGCAGAGCCAGCCCGCTAGGCGGATAACGAGACATGCCCGCTAACGCCGAATGGGCCCGTTCGAGAGCAAGCGGGGATACGCCCAGCGGATTTTCGTTGGACGAGAGCTTAATGGTCCGCGTAAGACCGAAGCGCCGCTGAACCTCTTCGTTATTGAGCCCAGCCTCGTATGGCTTCAACGAAAGGACGTGCTTCGGAACCAGGATTTCCGAACCTGCGCTGTCAATGCTCGGCATGGCGTCTAAATATATCTATAGTATATTATGGTTTGCCGCGTACCAGACCGGGAACAGCTAAAGCGAAAGACGCTCCGAACGGAGGCACGCTTGCCGACCGGGCGTATCAGATGTTGAAGCACAGCATCCTCCACGGTGAATTTCCGGAAGGGACTTTCCTGAATGAAGCGGAAATTCTTCCGCGTTATGCGATCGGTCGAACTCCTTTTCGGGAGGCGTGCAACCGGCTGCACAACGAGCAGCTGCTCGCAGTCATTCCGCGCCGGGGATATTATGTTCCGGAGCTGAGTTTTCGCGGAGTGCGAGATTTATTGGAAGCTCGCATCATTCTCGAAGGAATCGCGGCCGAACTTGCTGCGGTGAGGGCCGAACCGGCTGAAGTCGACAAGCTCGAAGAGTATTACAGAGAGGCGCTCGAGGCAGCCCAACGCGCCAAAAGCCTGGACCGGCTGATTGAATCGAATCAAAACTTCCATTTGCAGATTGCCAGCATGTCACACAATCGCGAGTATGAAAATCTGCTGCGTGGGATTCTCGAGCGGTCCATTCGGCTGGTTTATCTGGCCGCCAGCGGTTCGAAACAAGTGCCGAGAGACATCGAGACTTTGCTTAAGCCCATAGTCGATGCCATCCGCAAAAAAGATGCAGCCGCGGCGCACAACGCGGTGACTGCGGACATAGCTCACGGACAATTGAATGCACTTGGACGCGACTTCTGGGGCGATACGTCAAACCATGTAAGCTCGCATTTACCAGGACTAAACAAGGCAGAGAACAGAAAGAGGAAGTAATGCCCGTTTATCGCCAGTTGGGAGAGATACCTTCGAAGCGCCACAAGATTTTCCGGAAACCGTCCGGCGAGCTTTACGCCGAGGAGCTCGTCGGGAATATGGGCTTCGTCGGACCATCGTCTCTGCTCTATCACACACAGCGGCCCACCGCCGTGCGCGCGCTAAGTGTTCTTAAGGTCCTTCATTGGCGGCCGGCAGACCCCGAACCGTTGAGGCATCGGCACTTTCGTACGAGACAGCTCGACAAAGCAGACGATGCAATCACCGGTCGTACGCCCTTGTTGTTCAACGGCGATGTATCCATGGAGATTGTCCGGCCCGCCGAAGAGGTCTCCAGCTTCTATCGCAACGCACAAGGCGATGAAATCATATTCGTGAGCGAGGGCGAGGGTGTTCTCGAATCGCCGTTCGGCAACTTGCGCTTCAGCGGCGGCGATTACCTGGTCATTCCGCGCGGCATCCTCCACCGTTATCGCTTCACTTCTGAAAAGCGGCTACTGTTGGTGATCGAGAGCGCGGGATACGTTCGTACTCCGAAGCGCTACCGCAATGAGTTCGGGCAGCTGACGGAGTCGAGCCCGTACGGCGAGCGGGACATTCGCGGTCCGGAAAATCTGGAGACCCACGATGAACGCGGCGAGTTCAAACTGATCGTCAAGAAGGCGAACACTTTAACGGAAATGGTTCTCGCCTATCATCCCTTCGACGTCGTTGGCTGGGATGGTTTCTATTATCCTTGGGCAATCAACATCGCCAATTTCGAGCCGCGCGTCGGTCGCTTTCATCTGCCCCCTCCGACTCACCAGACCTTTGAAAGCGATGGCTTCGTTGTCTGTTCGTTTTGTCCGCGGCCGTATGACTTCGATCCGGAGGCAGTGCCCGCACCTTACAGCCATTCGAACGTCATGTCCGATGAGGTTCTGTACTATGCCAACTCAGAGTTCATGAGCCGCAAGGGAATCGAGTACGGGTCGATAACTCTGCATCCCGACGGCTTGGCGCACGGACCTCAACCCGGCCGAACCGAAGCATCTCTGGGACAGAAAGATACAAACGAGTTGGCTGTTATGGTCGACACGTTTCGCGGTTTGCATGTCAGCCGGCAGGCAACGGAGATCGAAGATAAAGACTACTATCTATCGTGGCTGGGTTAGTGACACTCGACGAGACACACGATCCCGAGTTACGGAGTTGGGTCGAGTCCGCGAATAGGCCGGAGTCGGATTTCCCCCTTCAGAACCTGCCTCTCGGAGTTTTTAAGCACCGCGGCGACTCGCAGATTCATCTGGGGACGGCGATCGGAGATTTCATTCTCGATCTAAGTCCGTGGTTGCACGGTGAAAACCTGAACGGGTACTTCGGGCTGCGTTCGACCTTACGCAGAGATTTACGCCGGCAATGGAGCGCATCTCTTCGAGAAGGCGCCCCCAAGCGGGACCTCATACCGCAAGCCGAGTGCCAGATGTGCTTACCCGCCCGGATCGGCGACTTCACCGATTTCTATGCCTCCAGGCACCATGCGGTAAACATCGGAAGGCTGTTCCGTTCGGATAAACCGCTGCTCCCGAACTATGAGCATGTTCCGATCGCTTACCATGGACGCGCCTCGTCGATTGTGGTTAGCGGCACTCCAGTGCGGCGGCCCGTGGGGCAACTGGGCGAAGGCAAGTTCGGTCCCTCGAACGAACTGGATTACGAGATGGAACTCGGGGCCTTCCTCGGTCCTGGGAATGCGCTCGGCGAACCGATTCCGATGGAAGATGCAGAATGTCATTTGGCCGGGGTGTGCTTGCTGAACGATTGGTCTGCCCGGGACATCCAGCGCTGGGAGTATCAGCCGCTCGGTCCATTCCTGGCAAAAAATTTCGCTACGTCGATATCTCCCTGGCTGATCACGACAGAGGCGCTCGAACCTTTTCGGGTAGCCGCGCAACCACACGACGCCCCGGTTCTGCCCTATCTTCAATCGCCAAAAGATGGCGCATTCGACATCACACTGGAGACTTGGCTCCGCACTCGAACGAGTGAGCCCACGCTGCTAAGTCGCGCTTTTTTCAAAGACATGTACTGGACGTTCGGGCAGATGATCGCTCACCATGCTTCGAACGGGTGTCCTTTGCGAGCAGGTGATCTGATCGGAAGTGGCACGGTGTCAGGGCCGGAACTTGAAAACCGCGGCTGTCTTTTGGAGTTAACCTCGAGCGGAACGGAGCCGGTGTTGCTTCCGACCGGTGAGCAGCGCAGTTTTCTTGAGGATGGCGACGAAGTAAGTCTGCGCGGATATTGCGTGCGAGAAGGATTCCGGCGTATCGGCTTCGGAGTGTGTACTGGCCTTGTTTTCAAGGCGCATCTACAAACACCCACCTCAAAGTGGTGTTAAAATGGTAGCCGCTGGTATGGACACTACGATCCGCGGCGATTTAACAACAAGCGAAGCAGACTTCATTGAGGACGCGCGCAAACACGGGTGTCTATACATTCGCCAACCTTACGAACTGTACTCCGCCGAGAATCACGCCGCTTGGCACAGTTTGTACCAACGCATGGGGGCGAAGTGGCAGCAGCATGCGAATGACAATTTTCTGCGTGGGATTGCATCGCTCTGCTTAGATCCCCAGCGCGTTCCGAGACTGGACGAAGTTAATCGGTTCCTGAACCCTCTAACTGGATTTAGAGCGAAGGCAGTGAGCGGTTACGTGCCGAGCTTTGTATTTTTCGACTGCTTACGCAATCGCGAATTTCCAACTACTATAACGATTCGTCGAGGCGACCGGCTCGACTACCTGCCGGAACCGGACATTTTCCATGACATTGCCGGCCATGTGCCCATGCACACAGACCGCATGTTCGCGGATACACTTGTGCGATTGGGCGAGTGCGCGCATACAGCTGTCGAGATCGTGGGCGAAATGCGCGATGAGGCCAGAAAGTTTGAGCGGCTCGAAAGCATTATCCGGGCGATGGCCCGATTCTTCTGGTTCACGATCGAGTTCGGATTGATGCGTGGGCGCGACGGATTGAAGGTCTACGGAAGCGGCCTGCTTAGCTCCTACGGTGAGATTGCGCATGCGGTCGAGTCCGAGGAAGTGCAGCGGTTTCCGATTCAGCTCGAGTGGTTGATCAACCAGGCGTTTGAGATCGACCGCTATCAGCCGCTCTTATTTATCGTCGATTCTTTTGACCATTTATTCAGCCTGGTAGACGAGCTCGAGAGATGGATGCGAGCGGGGAAGCTGAGTAACGTGGCGCTTGGCGAGCCGGTTGTGAGTGAACAGGATCTGAAAAGCTTTCTGCAGGCCGTGTGAGTTTCGCTGCGCCCGTCCTTTTATATTGCTCGATGGCGAGGAACGGGCGACCGAGCTAGTTATAGAAACCGTATTTGTCAGTCCCGACCTGCCACTTAACTTGAATCCGGGTTCTAAACACTTCCTGAGGAGTCGTTGGGTTTGCTGGAGATTTCGATAAGCTCGGTCGCAATACGTGCGCCAAACTCTGCATCCGACAGCTTTATCTCGTTGGCGAAACCGCGCACTATGACGGCAGGGCCCGCCAAAGCTCATCAGGCTCAAGTTCCCGAACAAGTGATTCAGCCAATTGCGCCGTGACAGAGTTTGGCAACAGGTCTATGCTTCTACCGTGCGCCGACGGAAATCCGTGCCGGATGCACGCTAAAACCATGACGTGATCGCGAATTGCACTTATCATGTACTCGGCTTGCCAGAGTTTCCCGCGAAAGATGCAGGTTCGAGCGTGGAGCGCGTGCAGCCAGGCAACGCCAATGACGTCCTTGGGTAGTGGCGGCGGGAACGGATGTGTGGAGTTCGCTTCTCCGAAGATCAGCTTGAAGGTGGGGCCAAGCGGTCGAAATTGACTCTGAGTAACAAATGCGAGATCGATCTGCAACATACCGGGAACAAAGAATACTCGATAAATCCAAGCTCCGGCCCTAACATCATGGTGGTGAAGCGCTGCATGCCGGTTGTACATGAGCGACGTAAAATCAGAAAGCACGGACGCAACTTGCTCCGGTTCAGCGACTCCAAAGGCAAGATCGATATCAGACCACCGATCCTCATTATCGACTGAAGCGGACCCTGTGATTGCAGCTCCGGTTACACGTCTGTCCGCTGCGGCATACGTTAACAATTTCTGACCGCAATTGCGCTCGGTATTCCGGCGTAAACATGTCTCTGATTAAGTTATCCTTCCGCCGCGAGTTCCGGAAGACCGACCGGTTCGAGCCTCTCAACCCGCACGGTCGCAATACGATTGCGATCCATTTGAGTGATTGTGAAACGACGCCCGCCGTAATCTACAAAGCTATTTACCTTCGGGATGTTTCCGAACTGAAAAAGAAGGAACCCAGCCAGCGTTTCAAAACCAGCATCGAAGGGAAGCGCAATGTTGTAGCGCGTCTCGAGGTCGCGGATCGTAGTGCTGCCTTCAAGCTGCAGCATTTGCTCTTCATCGGAAGGCGGCTGGAGGACGACATCGTGTTCATCACTGAGATCTCCAAAAATCTGCTGAAGAACATCTTCGAGCGTGATTAAGCCGGTGACCGTCCCGAACTCATCCACTACTAGCGCCATGCGGGTGTGACCTGCCCGGAATTCGCCGATGAGTTGACTCAATGGCTTTGTTTCGGGAACCACAACCGGCTTGCGAACAAAGCGTCGGAGACGGAACGGGCGCGAAGGACGACGCCGGTCATAAGCAACACGCCTTTCGTCCCAAACTCTCATCAGATCCTTGTAATGAATGATGCCGATGATCTGTTCCGGACGCCCTTCGAAGACAGGAATACGGGTAAACTGATGTTCCGTGACTACCTCCAGCACGGTATCCAGATCCGCGTCGACAGGTAGCGAAACGATGTTGTGGCGCGGCGTCATGATCTCTCGCGCATTGTAGTCGGAGAGCTCTATCAGGTGTTGTATGGCGTCTTCTTCGAACTGTTGTAAACGCCCTTCCCGCCTGATGGACTGGACTATGTATTTGAGCTCTTCGGAGGTATGCCCGCCAGGGGTGTGGCCTGCCGAGAGTCCAAGGCTTTTCAGGACCACTGCCGATGTGCGCTCGATCACAAAAACAAAGGGTTGAGAGAGCCGATAAAACACAAGCAGCGCAGGCGCGACAAGCACGGCCAGTTGATCCGCCTTTTCGATCGCTAAATTCTTCGGCACGACCTCGCCGATGATTACGTGGCAATAGCTGATAAAAAGAAATGCCACAGCAAACGCGATGCCGTGGATGAGGGCGGCTGGAGCCTGGATATGAAGCGGATCGAGAATGCCGCGGAAAAGCTTATAGAGAGTGTCTTCTCCGGCCCAGCCGACTCCCATGCTCGCCAGGGTGACTCCGACTTGCGTTACGGATAAAAGCCGCCCCGGATTGGCGCGGAGGTTGAGAGCCGTTTGTGCGCCGGCATGACCGCTTTGGGCGAGTTCACGCAACCGTGATTGGCGAACTGATAATAAAGCAACCTCTGCGGCCGCGAAGAAACCGTTGGTTGCGAGGATCAGCGCAAGGACAGTTAAACGGATCGTCATGCGCCTGCCGCGTCCGACCGCCGGGAACACCGATGAACTGGCCCCCTCAGAGTAAAATCGGTCGTGCTTCCCCGCCTAGTGCGCATCATTAACATAAGCGTTGCACTTGCCATAGTGCTGATCGCCTTTGCTGTGTACTGGTATGCGGTACGCCCGCTGCCGAAAACGTCGGGCGAGATCCAAGCTCCTATTGACGGCCCAGCGAAGGTAATACGGGACGCTCGTGGAATTCCTCATATAGAGGCATCCAGGTGGCAAGATGCGATCTTTCTGCAAGGCTTCGTTACCGCCCAAGACCGATTGTGGCAGATGGATGTTCTCCGGCGATACGCCGGCGGAGAACTCTCGGAAGTTTTTGGGCCGGCCGCTTTGGTGGCGGATCAGCAAGCACGGCGTATGCGTCTGCGCAACATTGCCGAAGCTAATATAGAGCGGCTGCGGTCCTCCGACCGCGCTGTTTTGGTCGAGTATGCGCGTGGCGTGAACTATTTCATCGATACACACCGAGGCGATTACTCGCTCGAGTTCTCGCTTCCCGGCCACGTCTACGATCCGCGGCCCTGGACAATGGCGGATTCGCTGTTGGTTGGGCTGGTTATGTATCAGGATCTAACGGACAGCGCGAGATTCGATTTCGATAAAGAAATGTTGCTCGACAGCGGCGCGGATCCGGAGATGGTGCGAACACTTTTTCCGGCTATGCAGGGGCAGTATTTAAGTCCGGGATCGAACGCTTGGGCCGTATCGGGCGCACATACAGTTTCGGGAAAACCGATGGCGGCGAACGATCCCCATCTTTCGTTCGGCATTCCACCAACCTGGCATCTGATTCATCTAAAAGCACCAGGTTTGAATGTGTCCGGAGCAGCTTTGCCGGGTCTGCCTTGCGTCATCACGGGCCATAACGAACAGATTGCCTGGGGCGTGACGAATCTCCAGGCGGATGTGATGGATCTCTATCGGGAGCAACTGGACCCGCGGACTGGGCGCTACCTATTCAAAGGGAATTTAGAACAAGCACAACTCGACAGACAGATGATCGCGGTGAAAGGTGCGAAACCTGTAGAGTTTATCAACTGGGTCACCCGGCATGGTCCGGTCTTGCTGCAATCGGCCGGAAAATCTTATTCGGTCCGATGGACTGCCGCCGAAGGCTTTGCTTTCCCATTTTTCGATTTGAATCGCGCCAAAAATTGGGATGACTTTCGATCATCGCTTCACGATTTCTGGGGACCGGGGCAGAACTTCATTTACGCCGACCGCTCGGGAAACATAGGCTATCAGGCGACCGGACGTGTGCCCATTCGGCGCGGCTTTACGGGAGATGTCTCCCTTGACGGCTCTTCGGGCAATTTTGAGTGGGATGGTTACATCCCCTTCGAGCAATTGCCCAGCATCTACAACCCGGCTTCGGGCATCATCGCTACTTCGAATCAGGATCCTTTCCCGCCCGGCTATGCCTACCAGGTAAACGGCAGCTATGCAGATCGATATCGGATTCAGCAGCTGCGAGCGCTTTTGTCGGCCAAGCCTAAATTAAGCGTAGGCGACATGCTGGCCATTCAGAAGGACGTTTATTCGGCGTATGACCGATTCCTCGCAAGGGAAGTGGTCGCAGCTTTCGATCGGCTCGGCAGCAAAGACGCAATGGTGAGAGACGCCGCCGCAGTGCTTCGGTCCTGGAACGGACAGATGGACAAAGACGAAGCCGCGCCCATGATTACGGAGCTCCTGAATAACTGGCTTGGGACAGTTCTTGTTCGGCAGCTGATGTTCCGGCCAATGGAGTACTCCGCCAAGGTGGAGCCGCAGAAGACCGCCGAAAAGACTGGAGGACGTCCGGGCAGAAGTGTGCACGGCATGATTACGGAAGGTCCAAAGGTTCCAGCCATTCTCCCGCGACCCCAGGTAATCGAAACGTTATTGCGAACACGGCCGACAGGCTGGCTGGCTAAGGATGATTGGGATGGCTGGTTACTCGGTAACCTGGCACTGGCTTTGCAGGATGGAAGAGCGCGTCAGGGAAGCCCGGTCGCAAAGTGGAAGTGGGGACGCCTGCTCACATGGACTTTTGCGCACCCCGTCGGGAAGCAGCTGCCATTCGTCGACCGCTATTTCGATATCGGACCCGTCGAGATGAGCGGATCTGGAACTACTATCAAGCAGACTACCGCCACCTTAGGACCTTCCGAACGTATGGTGGCCGTCGTTGGCGATTGGGACCAATCCGTGCAGAACGTCACCACTGGAGAATCCGGGCACGTTGCGTCCGAACACTACAAAGACGAATGGCCGGCTTACTACGTTGGAAAGAGCTTCCCCATGGAGTTCGAACATGTGGAGGCGAAGGACATTCTCCGGATCAGACCGAGTCGATGACGATTTACACGGTCGGGCATTCGACGCACACCGCCGAGGATTTCGTGCGGATTCTTAAGGCGTATGCGATCGAGTTAGTTGCCGATATCCGCACAGTCCCGCGTTCGCGGCACAACCCGCAATTCGAGAGCGAACCGCTTCGGGAGAAGCTTCAGGAGCACGGCATCGGGTACGTTCACTTGGTGGCGTTAGGCGGCCTGCGGCATGCGAAGAAGGATTCCATCAATAATGCCTGGGAAAACGCGTCTTTTCGAGGCTATGCGGATTATATGCAGACGGAGGCCTTTTCGTCCGGTATCGACGATTTGATCGGCATGGCGCGGCGCCGCAGGACTGCCATCATGTGTGCCGAAGCTGTGCCCTGGAGATGCCATCGCTCGTTGGTCGGCGATGCTCTGATCGTCCGGAACATAGAGGTGATCGACATTCTGAGTGCAACGAACTCCAGAGCCGCACAGGTTGACATCGTGGGCGCGAACCGACGGTACTCGGGTAACTTACCCGAAAATCGAGGACGGGCGCGACTCCAACACACCGGAAACTTCTGTCGCGGGCGGGAGTCCTACTGATGAAATGCAAGGTCAGAAAGAACACGATAAGCCGGAAAACCTGGTCGAGAGTCCGCATCAGGAGGAACAAGAAGCGCGCAGCTTAGCCGACGAGGTTTCGTCTCATAACTCTCTCGAAGGCTTCTTCGCGATGAACAACGTCCGTGATGGAGAAGAGAAACGGGCCGTCGAACTCGCGGAAGAGCAGGAGAAAATGCGCGAAAGCGCGAAACCCGGTAACGATTAACCGAGCACCAGGGTTCCATCTCGCTTGAGGATGTAACGTTGACCGCGCCAGTGCACAGTGTTCCCAAAAAATCCGGCGATCCAAAACGCGAATGTAAGCAAGTCCTGCAAAGGCAGTAACCGCCAGTTCACAGGCGCGCCAAGAGTCTTTTTCGACACCAGCCAGGCCGAGGCGACGCGTAAGATGGCGGTCACCGCTAACGAAATCTCCCAATAAGGCCGCGCAAAGCAAATGCAAGTGACGGCAGCGGCAGGATAGGTGAAAAACTGTCCGACGTAACCCCAAGGCCGCGATCGCCTCGTGGTACGCGCCCAGCGTAGCCGGTGGGCGAAGTTGGACTTCATGGTTTCGCTGCCGATACGGTGCTCAACGACATAGCCAGACAGCTTCACGCCGAATCCTGCCTCGGCAGCTGTACGTCCCAGCACGAAGTCTTCTGAGCTTAGATAATCGCGAAATCGCTGCATGCCGCCCAGAGAGCTCATTGTCTGCTTGCGCGCCACTATCGTTGGACCCACTGCAAATTTGGGACCGCCTTCGAGCATGGCGGCGGTAAACAACCCGGAGTGGAAATCCGTGTTCATGCTGAGAGCCTCCAGGTGAGACCACAATCCGCTCCCGGCAATGGCCCGGTACGGGCACGTTATCAGATCCAAATTCCTATCCTGGAACTCTGCTGCTAGTCGTTGGCAGAAATCGGGAGTGACTCGCACGTCGCTATCGGCCATTGCCACCAGCTCATGTTTAGCGACGTCCAGCATTCGCTGCAGCTTAAAAACCTTATCGTGCGGATAGGGCGGCTCGCCAGTTATCAGAAGGCGCGAATCGACAGCCGGATATTGCCGCTGTAAGCTACTTAGAATCTGCGCCGCCGGGTCTTGCGCGTTCCGCACGGCAAAGAGCAGCTCGAACTCACGGTAATCCTGCTCAAAGTAACTGCGCAGGTTCCCTTCCAGTCCGTCATCCAATCCGGCCAAGGGCTTGAGAATGCTTATGGGCGTTTGTTTTTCGAGCGGGCGCGAAGATCTGCTGCGAAGATAACGCACGGTCGCGGCCATCGCCAGGACACTATAAATCCAACAGCCTGCCAGCAGGAGAAGCGCAAGGATCAATGTCACTCGGCAACGTTTACTCGACGAGACTCTTGGACGCAACCACGCCGGAGATCGTCGCGATGAACTCGTCGAGTCCGACGGCCCCCTGATCCCCAAGCTTACGATTTCTGACGGAGACCTGGCCCGACTGCGCCTCCCGGTCGCCGATGACTAACATGTACGGGATCTTCTGGAGCTGCGCTTCTCGAATCTTTAAATTGACTTTTTCACTGCGCTGGTCGAGTTCGACGCGCAGCCCCGTTTCAACCAGCTTTTCGTATGCTTGACGCGCGTACTCGTTCTGGCGCTCGGTAATTGGCAGAACGATAGCCTGCACAGGCGCTAGCCAGACCGGGAACGCGCCCGCGTAGAGCTCAATCAGATAAGAAATCATGCGCTCCATCGTACTCACGATGGCTCGATGGATCATTACAGGACGGCTTTGCTGCCCGTCCGCTCCGATATAGGAAAGCTCGAACTGATTTGGCAAATGAAAATCAATCTGGATGGTCGAATAGGTCTCCTCATGACCCATTACATCTGCCAATTGAATGTCCAGCTTGGGTCCGTAAAACGCGGCTTCCCCGGGAGCTTCCGTGTAAGGCAGTCCAAGCGCATCCATGGCTTCCCGCAGAACGCGTTCGGCAAGCGCCCACATCTCATCATTAGGAACGTACTTCTCCGAGCCGGCTTTGTCTCGCAACGAAAGCCGGTAGCTGTATTGCGTTATGCCGAGATCACGGTAAACCGACTCCACCAATTGCATTACCCTGGTGAATTCTCCCTTGATCTGCTCGCGCGTGCAGAAGATATGCGCATCATTCAGCGTCATGGATCGCACGCGGCTCAGACCGCTCAAAACGCCGGAGCGCTCGTATCGGTACATTGTTGCAAGTTCGGCGATGCGTACAGGAAGGTCGCGGTAGCTCCGCATCTTCGACTTGTAAATCAGAATGTGGTGCGGGCAGTTCATTGGCCGTAGCACCATTTGCTCGGTTTCCAGGTCCATCGGCGGGAACATGTCTTCTTTGTAGTGTTCCCAGTGGCCGGAGCGCTGGTAGAGTTCGACTTTCGCCAGGTCGGGCGTGTAGACATGCTGATACCCTGCTCTGCGCTCTTTTTCGACGATGTAATCTTCAAGCACCCGCCTGACCGTCGCGCCTTTGGGGAGCCAGAGGGGCAGACCAGCGCCTACCAATTCATTAACAGCGAAAAGTTCAAGGTCCTTACCGATACGGCGATGGTCCCGCCTCTTTGCTTCTTCAAGCCGGTTGAGGTAGTCATCGAGCTCTTTCTTTGTGAAGAAGGCCGTTCCGTAAATGCGCTGTAGCTGCGGATTTTTTTCGTTTCCCTTCCAGTAGGCCCCGGCGATCGAGAGCAGCTTGAATGCCTTTAGCTTTTCGGTGGACGGAACATGCGGGCCACGGCAGAAATCTATGAAGTTCGGCCCGAGCGTGTACTCAGAGAAAATATCCCCGGCGCGCTCTTCGATCAGCTCGTGCTTCATCCAATCTTTTTGGTATTTCTCGAGACCTTCTTGCTTTGGAGTAAGCTCGCGCTCGAACGGAAGATTGCGGGCCTGGATCTCACGCATACGGGCTTCGATCTTCTCGAGATCCTCGGGTGTGAACTTCTCGGCGCGATCGAAGTCGTAATAGAAACCGCTCTCGGTCGGCGGTCCGATGCCAAGTTGCGTCTCCGGGAAAAGCTCGAGAACTGCTGCCGCCAGCAGGTGCGCCGTCGAATGCCGCAGCACCTGTAGAGCCTCAGGATTTTTGCTCGTCAGAATCTCGACTTTGGGTTCACTAGCTTCAACTGGACGGGTTAGATCAAAAAGATCGCCGTCGACCCGGGCAACAATAGCATCGTTTGCTAAGCGGGGACTGATGGACTTAGCGACGTCGATCGGCCTTGTACCCGCGGCAAAAGAGTGCTGGCTGCCGTCCGGCAGTGTGACAGTTATCGAGCCGCTCATTGATAGGTCAATTCGAGCGTATCAAACCGCCCGAAGCTCTCGTGACCGGTGGAAAAGAGCTGGCGAATGGCACCCGGATCGCTGCTAGACTGAGATTACCGCCCGCGTGAGTACCTCGACTATAACGCCAGTTTTTGACGAAGCCGCGCTGGTAGCTCGCGCCAAAGCAGGAGATGCTTCGGCTTTTTCTGATCTCGTCAGGCACTATGATCGCCGCGTTTTTCGCATGGCCAAGCAGATTACGCAAAACGACGACGATGCCGAGGACGTGCTGCAAGAAGCTTTCCTGAAAGCTTACACGCATTTGGATGATTTCCAGGGGAACTCGAAGTTTTACACCTGGATTGTCCGGATTGCCGTCAACGAAGCACTCATGAAGCTCCGCAAGCGGCGGAGCGATCGTTCTGTTCCGCTGGATGAACCGATCGATACCGGCGAGGATGAGGTAGTCAGGGAAATAGCCGTTTGGGACGAAAACCCCGAGGATACCTACTCCCGGGAAGAATTGGCTACACTGCTCGACGAGGCTGTTCAAAGTTTAAAGCCGGCGTACCGCACCGTTTTTATCCTTCGCGACATCGAAGAACTGTCTATCGAGGAAACAGCTGAAGCGCTAGGTCTATCGATTTCAGCGGTCAAAAGCCGTTTACTTCGGGCACGACTGCAGCTGCGGGAAAAGCTGACTCGACAGTTTAAGCACAAGGGGGATGACGCGTTTGCTTACCTGTAAGCAGTTTCTGCAGGAGCTCGACGACTATCTGGATGAAAGTTTGGACCCGGAGATGCGTGCCACGCTACAGAGGCATGTGAACGAGTGTCCCAACTGTTGGGTGGTTTGCGACACAACGGCCAAAACTCTGAAGGTTTTCAAAGGCCTTCAGGCTCAAGCCGTTCCGGCACATATCGAATCTCGGCTCATGTTAGCGATCGAGAAGAAAATGCGCGAAGAAGGCCCTTGCTGCAGAAAACTACCCGAAGACGATCCCGATAAAGCGATTAGTTAGTGCGTCCTGATCTTTGACCGATCAGGTCATTGAAGATCTTCCGCTGTTCGGGCGTGAGGGCTTCAAGGATCCGCCTGCTCCCGTCTTGAGCGACATCTTGACGTTCATCCTCAATGTTTTGGTAATATTTTCCGTAATCGTCAAGGATTTTGGTAATCGTCTGTTCCTGGCTGGAGCTTAGTTTGAGCTTGGTTTTCAGGTTTTCTAAGCCTGCATGGCGTGCCTGGTCGATCGGCGCCGTGGCGGCGGCGGGCGGAAGCAGTTGCGACCGGAGATAGCCGCGCATACAAACGCAGCCGAAAGTCATCCCAAACAAAAAGACTATCGCTAGTGTAGAAAGTACCCGTGGGTTTGACCAGGATGCGTTTCCATGGTGAAGCATGGATCGTCCAAGGCTAGATCGGCCCATGGATGCGGAGCGGGCTATCGGGCTTCTCCGTTGTGCTCAATAAAGTTGGCCAGCACAGCGTCCCGCTGTTCCGTTTGGCTGCCAACCACCAGCGCGTCATAATGCGAACGGTCGCTCTGCGCAAGCATATTCGCGGTCGAGATCTTGCCGTCGCGGTTTTCCTGTCTCACAACGTAGCTGCCCAGGGCAATCGCCAAAGTCAGCGAAGCGACCGCTAGCCGTTTGCTGAAACCGGACTCGATAAAAAGCCCCCATATGGAATCGCTTTGCCGCTCTTCGATGCGCTGCAGGACACGCGCATAAAACCCTGCAGACGGCTCGGCAGACTCGCGCGGACGAAGCGTTTCAAACTGCCAAGCTTGATCCCGCATTGCAGCCAATTCGGACGAACACCCATCGCACGAAGCCAGATGATCGACTACCTTCTTGTCAACTGTAGCCGCGCCATCCGCTTTCAGCAGATCTTCCAATCGATCCCGGATAGGATCATGCATATTTCCCTCGAAAGCTAGTACCTAACCGCCTGCGGATCTTTATCTCGTCCGCTTTCTCAAATCTACACCCGAATAGCAGAAGCTGAAAGCCTAAACGGAAGGCAGTAGAGGCGCCTTTTCCAAACGCTGTGCTGCTTTTAACAATTTCTGCCTGGAACGGAACAGCTTGACTTTAATAGTGTTCTCATTCATGCCCGTCATTTCAGACAATTCCTCTACCGAGTGGCCTTCGACTTCCTTTAACAAAAGGAGTGACCGGTCCTCTTCGGAAAGTTTGGCCAGAAGCTTCAAAATTAGGTCGTGTTGCGCAAGTTGTTGATCTACCGCAGGCTTCTGGTCGGTTGCTGGCTCCGAGACCTCCATTCGAAGGCTGTCGTCCGATGAGAAGTCGCTCTCATAAACCAGTTTCCGGACTCTTTTCTTCCGCAGATAGTCGTAGCACTCGTTAACCGTGATTTTGTAGATCCAGGTCAGAAGCGAGCTTCGAAAATCGAAGTTCTTTATCGAGAAGTAGATCTTGGCAAACACTTGCTGAGCAATGTCTTCAGCATCGTTGCGATTACGAAGAATACCGTAGATGATCGAAAATACTTTGGCTTGATAGCGCTCGACGATCTCACGAAAGGCCATTTCGTCCTTCGCCTGCACACGCCGGACTAACGCCGCCTCTTCCGTGGATCGGTGGTCCAATTTGGTCTTTGCCCGAATCAGCTCCCCGGACGCAGCCGGAAAAGGAAGGCTCACACTCAGCCCATTCATATGACGCTCTCGACGTACTTCTGTTTAGTTGAGTTCCAAAAACCTTGAGCCGCTGAAGCAGGGTATTCGGGGAGGTTTTCCTGTCTTTCCCGTCCATAAAAAGGCAAGTCGATGGGCGGGAAATAACCCGTCGTTTGGCTTCGGTCGAAGCTTGAATTGCCGCCCAGGCATCAAACCAGCGTATAGCGTTGTAAACTGGGCTTTAAAGGAAGGGTGGAACAGAAGAGATTATGATTCAGCTAACTGAGACGGCAATCGGGAAGGTCAATGAAATCATCGGCATGCAGGATCCGAAGCCAGCGGGCCTCAGGATTGCGGTGGTTGGAGGCGGATGCTCTGGTTTCAGCTACTCGATGGCTTTCGAGACTCAGCCCAATATGCTCGACAAGACTTATAAATTTGGTGACTTGAAGGTGTTTGTCGACCAGGCCAGCCTTCTTTACCTCGACGGAGCCGAAGTCGACTATGTGGAAACTTTGGAAGGATCCGGCTTTAAGTTCAATAATCCCCAAGTGAAGTCTACCTGCGGCTGCGGCAGCTCCTTTAGCGCGTAAGTTTTTCCAAAGCTGAAAACCTTGGTATAATTCCCAGCGCGATACTCTACTCCTGGTGCACCATCAGCAGAGCAACCGAGGGGCCAGGCCCAAGCGCCATCCTTAGCTAAGATGTGCGGCGGAGGTCCTGGCCCCTTTCGCGTGATCGCCTACGTCGGGGAGCGAGACTTTATGGTCCTGAAAAGATTGCAGGAAAGTCTCGCATTCTATCTTCGTCAGCAGCGCGTCGGCTACTGCGGCGTGAACGGCCGCTTTGCGTGTGGCTGGCACTGACACTGCCGCTACACGATCGATGGTGGTACTTAATTTCGCGACGGCTGCGGCGAGCCGTTGTTGCAACTCTCGACGGGCATAGCTAGGACTCTTACTAGTATCCAAGCTCATATCGTGACACACGAGGCGTGTAATGCGCAAGCTGCGAATCGGTCCCTTGGCCTTTCTCCCCTATCGCGGAAAATCGTCACTATGCGACATGACCTGCTGACCGAACAACAAAATCCCGCTTCCGCTTCGATTGACGAGCTTCCCACATCTGAAATGCTGGGAGTCATCAATGCCGCCGATCAGCAGGTCGCGTTGGCAGTGGAGCGCGAGATCCCGAACATTTCGCGAGCCATCGATGCCGCAGTTGAGCGAATTGAGCGGGGCGGAAAGCTGTTTTACCTCGGAGCGGGAACATCGGGCCGTCTTGGCGTCTTGGATGCCTCCGAGTGCCCTCCGACGTTTCAGACCCCACCCAATCTCGTGCAAGCCCTTATAGCTGGAGGCGACCGCGCTTTACGTCACTCCGTTGAACGTGCCGAAGACGATCCCGAGGCGGCGCGCCGGGATCTCATGATACGCGATTTTTCAGCAAAAGACACTTTAGTCGGCATTGCCGCCAGCGGCCGAACACCGTACGTGCTTGGTGGTATCCAATACGCTCATTCGTTAGGTGCGCTCACGGTTGGCCTTAGCTGTACGCCTGACTCGGAGCTTGCAGAGGCGGTTGAGATAGCCATCACGCCCTTACCCGGACCGGAGATCATTACAGGGTCAACGCGCATGCGCGCAGGCACAGCCACGAAACTGGTGCTCAACATGATCAGCACCGGCATTATGATCCGCCTCGGCTATGTCTTTGGCAATCTAATGGTCAACGTTCAACCCACGAACGGCAAGTTGACGGACCGCGCCTGTCGGATCGTTTCGAAGATCGCCGGGGTGTCCTATGATGAAGCTTCGCGGCTGCTCGAGGGGAGCGGTTCGGTGCGGGTCGCCATCCTGATGCAGAGATGCGGGTTGACCAGGGAGCAGGCTGAGATCCGGCTTGCTCGAAGCCATGGCCGTCTGCGCGACGCACTGAGCGAGTAGATCCTCTTTCGCCGCTAAGAAACATGGATAAGTTCGTTATTGAAGGTGGGTTGCCGCTAAAAGGTGAACTGCCGGTAAGCGGAGCCAAGAATGCCGCGCTTCCCGCGCTGGCGGCTTGTTTGCTGACCGAAGAGCCCGTCATTCTGCGTCGTGTGCCGCAGGTCAAAGATATCGCTACCATGCAAAGTCTGCTGAGTTATGCGGGCGCGAAAGTGGAAAACCAGGACGGCAAAACTTGCGTGATAGCGCGGTCGCTGGATCGGCCGGAGGCGCCCTACGAAGTCGTCAAGACGATGCGTGCTTCCAGCCTGGTCTTGGGCCCGCTTGTTGCGCGAACCGGACGGGCGCGTGTGTCCATGCCGGGCGGGTGCGCGATTGGATCTCGCCCGATCAACATGCACGTTGCCGCTCTCGAGCAGTTGGGCGCAAACATCGAACAAACGCATGGCTACGTAGAGGCGCAGGCCCCGAATGGCTTGCGCGGGGGGCACATCCACTTCGACCGCATCACCGTGACCGGGACGGAGGACTTGCTGATGGCGGCCGTTTTAGCCAAAGGCGAGACGACGATCGGCAATGCCGCGCGCGAGCCGGAAGTCCAGGATCTGGCCGATCTCTTGAACGCCATGGGCGCCAAAATAGAGGGTGCCGGGACATCGAATATCACCGTACAAGGAGTCGAGCGCCTCCACGGAGCCGAGCACACCATCATTCCCGATCGTATCGAGGCGGGAACCTTTCTTTTGGCGGGAGCGATCACTCAGGGCGATGTCGCGGTAACGGGTTGTAATCCGGAGCACATCGCCGCCTTGACTGTAAAGATGCGTCAGGCAGGCGCCGAGATCACGGAGCAAGAACCTGATTCGCTGCGGGTCCGAATGAATGGGCGTCCCAAGGCTATCGACATGACGACAGAAGAGTATCCTGGCTTTGCGACCGACTTACAGGCACAGTACATGGCCTGGATGACGATTGCGCGCGGCATCAGCTTCGTAACCGAGACGATTTTCGAGAACCGGTTTATGCATACGCAGGAGCTGGCGCGCATGGGCGCGAACATTCGGATCGAAGGGCGGCAGGCGATCGTTGCGGGAGAAGAACGGCTGACTGGAGCGCAGGTAATTGCGTCCGATCTACGAGCCAGTGCCTCGCTGGTCCTTGCGGCGTTGGTGGCGAAAGGCGAATCGACAATCGATCGCGTCTATCACATGGATCGTGGTTACGAGGGGATCGAACAGAAGCTGGCGGCGGCCGGTGCGGCGATCAGGAGAGTCAGCTCATGAGCATTCCGGCGGGAGGACACAGCAAAGGCTTTCTGGCGATTGTCAACGACGCAAAAACGCGCATTCACGAGATCGATATCGAGGAATACAAGCGCTTGCGCGAAACGGGTGCAGCCGGTCAGCTCGTCGATGTGCGTGAAGACAATGAGTGGAATGAAGCGCATGCTGCTGGAGCCATTCATCTAAGCAAAGGAATTATCGAGCGCGATATCGAAACCATGTTTCCGGAGAAGAACACGCGTCTGGTGCTTTACTGCGGCGGCGGATATCGTTCCGCGCTTGCGACCGATAATCTCGGCAAGATGGGCTACACGAACATTCTGTCGCTCGATGGCGGCTGGCGCGCGATTGAAGCGTCAGGCCTGCCGCTCGAACGAAAAACGACCTAAGATTCCTTCGAGCGTCTTTGCAATCTGCAGTAGCCGGGGTTCTGTGAAAGGCGCGCCGATGAGCTGTAATCCTACAGGCAAACCTTCTTCTGTTTTGCCACAGGGCATGGATAGCGCAGGCTCCCCAAAGTAGTTGAACGCGCGCACCAGGCGAGTCGATGCCATACGAACGGTTTCCTTTTCGCCGTTGATCGTCACTTCGTCGACATTAGCTAGCGGTGCCGAAATGGGAGTGGTTGGCGTGACCAGAACGTCTATCTCACGCCAGATCTTGTCCATGGCCCGCCGGAACAGCGTGCGCAGGCGCTGCGCATTGACATATTCGTGCGCGGCAATGGCCCGGCCTTGCTGCAGAAGCGACCAGACATCGCTGCCGAATCGTTTGTGATCGGTGTGATTGACATGCAGCGCAGCAAATTCGCCCAGTTGCACAACGCTCGCTGCCAGATTCGCTTCAGCAATATCCGGCGTTGAAATTTCTACGATAACCCCGCCGGACCGGCCCATAGCGGCTATACCGTTTTTCACATGCGACGCGACCTCGCTATCGAGACGGTCGAAGAAGAAGTTTCGCGGCACTCCCACGCGCACCCCTTTGAGGTCCGGCAGCGCAGGAAGCTCAAAATCCAGCGCAGGCATTTTCGCAGAATTTTCATCGGCGGCATCGGGCCGCGCTATCGCGTTCATAGCCAGCGCACAATCTTCCACGCACGAAGCAATCGGCCCGACGTGATCGAGACTAAACGCAAGCGGCAGAACACCCCGCCTGCTAACTCGGCCATAGGTAGGCTTCAGCCCAACCAGACCGCAAAAGGAAGCCGGTATTCGAATCGAACCGCCGGTGTCGGTGCCCAATGTTAACGGAACGATTCCGGCGGCCACCGCTGCCGCCGAGCCTCCACTCGAACCGCCCGCTAGGCGAGCAGGATCGACCGGATTCACTACCGAACCATAATGCGGGTTTTGCGAGGTGATGCCAAACGCCAGCTCATGCAGATTGGTTTTACCGATACTGACCGCGCCAGCCTCACGCAGCCGCTCGACAGCCGCGGCATCGGACCAGGGCACGAAATCCTGGAAGAGCGGCGATCCGGCCGTTGTTCGCACCCCTGCCGTGTAGAAAAGATCTTTCAGTGCGATCGGTATGCCGTGCAAAGGACCGCGATCTATTCCATTCGCTAATTCCCGGTCAAATTCGTTCGCTTGGGCCCGCGCCTCCGCTTCGGTAATGGTCAGGAACGCACGGAGATCGTCGAGCCTTTTCGCATTCGCAATCGCCTCGTCCACCAGCTCAATACAGGATACTTTTCTCGAGCGCAGTAGCGAGCCCAGCTCACGAACCGTCACTTGGAGTCAGCCCTAACGGAGTGACTGACCACAAACGCAACGGCCGGCTCGACGTCTGGGGTCAAACGCCGGGCGATCTCCCCAAACCGGTTCTGAAGCTCTCTGACCTTGGCCATGTTGGCGATAACGGCTTCTCCGGCAGATGGTTCTTGAACTGCCAGATCTTCCCGTACTCTGTTCAGATGCAGTCCGAGCTCTCCCAATAACGAACAGACGTTGGACTGTTCTCTGAGAAGGCCAAGTAAAAGGTGGGCGGGCGCGATGTGAGGATTCCGAAGTCTCTCAGCCTCCTCTGCGCCATAGGCCAACACACGCTTAATGGTGTTCGCTAATGGGATGTCGACACTGGTTGAAACTTTAGGCCCTGTCTTGATATCGTCGCGGATTTTCTCCGACAGTGCTGTTGCGCTTGTCTGCTTCGGCAGCAAACGAGCAAAGAGTGCCTTATCCTCACGCATCAACGCCAAGAATAAGTGCTCGGCTTCGATATAGGACGACCCGGATACGCTCGCCTCGTATCGTGCGAAGAAAATGGCCCGCCGCGCCTTTTCCGTATACCGTTCGAACATAGCCGTGCAGCTATCTTACTGCGGCGCCGGCCCGCGTACGATCTGCACAAAGTCCGCTGGCTTTACATGCTTGGCGAATGCTGTCCTTACCTGGTCGGCGCTCATATTGAAGTAAGTCTCCGCTGCGTGAAACGGTTCATCTAACGGCAAGCCGATGCGTGCGCGTGCAATGAAACCGCCCGCCACCGCATCTTCGCTCGCTTCGGCGAGCGGAATCTGGCGGAGAATCAATGCCTTCGCTTGCTGTAATTCCGTTGGAGTCACATCGTTTGAGGCCATATCGACCAGCTCTCGATCCACCATGGCGCGGGCTTTCGAAACATTCTGCGGATCGCATCCGAAGTCGATGGAATATGTCGCGCGTGTCTCACCGGCTTCTATCGAATCGTCGATGTTGTAGACGTAACCTGCTTTCTGACGTAAATCGCGGTACAGCCGCGTAGCGTAGAATCCGCCGCCCAGCACATGGTTGCCTAACCGAATCGCATAGTAATCGGGGCTGAACCGATTCATCTCGAGCTCCTGCGCAAGCTGTACTTGGTCTTGCATGCGGCTCGGGTCCGGCACGTTTACGGCGCTTGGTTTACTGCCCGGTACGGCAGGCAACGTTACGTTCGGCTTCGGACCAGCAGCCTGCCAAGAGCCGAAACACTTTTCGATCGCAGCACGCGCCTCCTCGGGCGTAATATCGCCAATCACCGCAATGGTCGTCAGATCGGGCCGGAACGTCTGAGCGTAATACTTTTGCAGATCGTCGTAAGTGACTGAGCTGATCGTCTGTGGCGTCGTTTCACGCAGCAGCGGATCCTTGGGTGGAACCAGCGCGCGCGTCAACGCCCGATCCGCTCGGTAAGCAGGGCTCTGTAGTTCTCCCGCGCTCTCCTGGGCAGTCTGTTCCTGCACCACCTTGAATGCATCCTGCGGCAGCGCCGGATGTAGTTCGTTGTCGGCCAGCAGCTCAACACCGCGCGAGAAATCCTGTTTCAGGACCTTGAGGCTGAAATTTGGGCCCGCCGATTCGGAGGCGGCAATATCGTCGAGCGCTTTCTGAAACTGCAGCCGGTCAAGCGTCTTCGTCCCGTACGAGAACAAGCCCTCGAGCACATCCGACACGCCATCTTTGCCTGGAGGCGTTTGCATTTGAGTTTGCGTTTTGATCGAGCCGATGAGCGTCACTGTCGGGCTCGTTTTCTCTGTCTCGACGATCAGACGAATGCCGTTTGCGAGCTTCATGTCGACGGGGTGAATCGATGACTCCGGCACACGAAGCGATTTGACGGATGCCTCGGCCCAATCCGGCAGCGTGACCGGTTTTGTTGGCGTGGCTGTGGTCTTCTCCGACCCTCCGAATCCTTTGGCCGATACCGCCTCGCCCGTCGGCTTCGGCTTCAAAGTAGCCGTGATCGCGTTCTGGCCCAACAAATACTTTTTGGCGACGCGATTCACATCTTCAACGGTTACCTTTTTGATCGCCTCCACATCTTCTTCCGGCGATTGCCGCCCTTCGTCGGCCAACGCCTGTGACCACAACGCGGCAAGGTTCGAAATTGAGTTGCGGCTGAACTCGGCGCTGGCGAGCTCACCTTTCTTGGCGGCTTCCACCAGATCCGGCGGCACACCGTTAGTGGCATAGTTGGCCAATATCTTCTTCATCTCGGCGAGTATGGGCGTCGGATCCGCTTCCGCCGGAAGAGCCGCGCCCGCAAACGCCGCGCTCGCCTTCCGGTAAGTCTCGAGCGTCGAGAACCAGGTCCCGAGCGCTTTCCCCTGCGGCACCAGTGCATAGAGATCGCCACGCTGGCTGGACAGAACGTCTGTCAAAACCTGACATGCCGCGAAGTCCGGACTTCCGGTTCCCGGGAATCGATACGAAATGAAGGTCAGCAGATACGGCAAATTGCTGTCGAGCGTGAAAGAATCGGCCGTAACGGGCTGCAGATCGATGCTTGGGTACTGTGGCAACTTGCGCTGCGGAATCGGGCCATAGTACTGCTTCACTTTAGCGAGCGTCGCTGCCGGATCGACATCGCCCGTGATCACCAGGATGGCGTTATTCGGCGCATACCATGCCTGGTAGAAATCCTTGAGCATTTTGCCCGTGGTCTTATCGAAAGACTCCTTGGTGCCCAGCGCATCCTGCTCGTAAGGCGTCCCTCGAAACAGATCGTGGTTTAACCGGGTTATGAATTTGTAGGTCGGATTCGAAAGATCGCGCGAAACTTCCTGTTCGATAGCGCCGCGCTCCTGCTCCCACTGGTCTTGTGAATCTTCTACACCCGCCATGCAAGCGGCATCCACGCGCAAGGCCACGTCCACGTCTTTAGACGGAACTGTCACAAAGTACTGGGTGATGTTTTGTTGGGTATCGGCGTTGTTATAACCGCCGAGCTGGGCGTATATAGCGGCGATCTGATCCGCCGTTAAGCCGGTGCATCCGCGGAAGGCCATATGCTCCTGGGCATGCGCAGTGCCCGGAAAGCCGGCCGGTGTCTCATTCGCGCCAGCTAGATAGTTTTCCTCCACCGTGACTACTGGGGCAAGAGGATCACGAATGATCACCACGCGCAGACCGTTATCGAGTGTTGCGCGCGTCACATCGGTCGATGCAGGGCTTTGCGCGCGTCCCGGCAGAGCGCCAAATCCAGCAAACAGGAGTATGGCCAGGCAATAATGATTGAATCTCATTCGAACACTTTTAGCTTACGGCAGGGCAGTTTTGGTAGGCAGCTTACAGATTTAGGACGCGGCTGCCGGCAGCTAGTCTTGCAGTCGGGCCGGTTACTATCGTCCTGTTCCGTGCAGTTTTAGTACCAGTCCAGGAGAAATCCTGTCCTAAATCGTCCAAAATAGAGCTGTGGGACAAATTTCATTCGCCTTTATACGGCCTGCACGGCAGGTTTTGAGCCTTTGCGCACTCGCCGGGGTTCTGAGCCTCTCCGGTAAAGCTGAAACAATTACCAGTATTACTCTTCGCAGCACGAGCAATCGAGGAAGCTGCGGGAGCTTTAGTGACGGCACATCTTACTGCGGAAAATTCACTTTCGACCTATTCACCAGCAAAGCCGGCGGCCCTCCAGGGTTGGAGATCACAGCCGGACAATCCACTTATCTGATAGAGAATACAGTCGGTACTCGCGCTTCTGAAGACGCCGCCGATTTCAATCTGGCTGAGCTAATCTCACGGATCACCAAATTACCGGTTTACAGTTTTACTTTGAGCTTCCTCCCTCCGAGCAGTTCGTCCAGCGGAACGGTCTATTTTGCTGCGAATTCTCTTTTGTCGCAAACTCGTTCCGGTGTTTCTTCTCCAAGCCTGCCCGCTCCAGACCCGGTGTCGCCAGTGATCGACCCCTCACCGAAGAATGACAGCGCCGCTGGCGTACCGGAGCCTTCCTCATTTGGATTGGCCGGAGTCAGTTTACTCGCTGCGGGATTGTTTGTTGCGAAGAGATATAGAAAAGTCCGCTCGGTCTAAGACACGTCCGTCCTAGGGTTGTCGGTGACGTGGACCAAAACTGCGTCACCAGCCTACAATTCCGTCCTGGTGTCGTGCTAGGGACCGTTTGCTGCGTCGGATCGCACAACATGTTCGTGTTTGTCTAAATCCACTCGTTGACCACGAAACTGAACACCTTCGATTCTTAGCCTCGCTCTCTGTTCCTTCGCTGCCGGACCCGATAACTTGATTGCGCCTCCGGCGCCCAGGACGCGGTGCCAGGGAAGCTGATCGGGCGGATCTGTTCCCAGCAGCCGAGCAACCGCGCGATGGTAACGCGGATACCCGGCCGCCGCGGCTACTTTGCCGTACGTCATCACCTTGCCTGGCGGGATGGAGAGGATGACCCTCCGAAAAGAGCGATCGCGCTCTCCAGGGGCTATCTCTTCCGCATGGAAGAGGTCTCGGGCCGGTCTTTTTCGACCGCTATGCCAAGGGTTGAATAAGCGATTGCTATCGGTAAACTTCATTAGAATATTGCGCGATCTTGATCTGTGTCCCGACGCCCGAGGGCGAAAACTTCGGCGGCCGTGACATATCTTCGCCCTCTTTGTTGCATATACAAGTATGAGCATTTCCAAGAAGAAGCTGTTCGCGAAGACGGCAGAACTCGGCCCTGATCTTTTCGTGCGCCGCTGTGCCGCTTTTTGCCCAGGTACTGCCCGCGTGTAGCTGGCCCCTCGAGATTACTGGGACCGGATTAACCAATGTCGCCTATCCCGATACCAACGCAACTTATTGGACCATGCCTATCGATTCCACTCGCTGGCAGTCGATCGTCATCAAGGGCGCTTATCCTCAAAGCCGCTTCTTCTCATTTGTGCCCTATGTCGCGCAAGGCGCCGTCGCCAACAACGCCGCGCTCAACGATGTCGACATCAACCCCGACCCTGGAAGCACGAATCCCTTCCGCCAAGCCGCACAGAACGGTACAGCGGATTACTACACGGTAACTGCCAGCCGTTATCCCCCAACCGGCAACGAGACGAATTTTCTGCCCCTAGGGGCTACTCGCCTGGCCTGGATCATCTATCGCGTGTACGTTCCCGACAAGGGCTTGAGCAATAACGCCGGGGTGCCTCTGCCTTCCATTACTGTCGTCGGGCGGGACGGCCGCTCTCGTGAACTGCCCCCGTGTCACGCGAACAATGCCACCGAAGCCTCTCCCGAGCCTTCGGGGACGCCGTTCAGCCAAGGCCTCGTGACGGACGCAGCCGCGGCCCAACTGCCGAATGGCTTCGAGGCCCTCAAATCCAGTGCCGCATCCTGCCAACCAACCCCCCTCATCTCCTGGATTCCTGCCAATACCGGCGGCTACTTCCCCAATCCGGCAAACAAGTACATCGCCGTCCCGGGCCTTTGCTTCCAACCGGACCGCGTGGTCGTTGTTCGAGGAAAGGGCGCCGTTTTTCCCGATACCTTCAACGGCCACCCAATCTGGGAGCCGCCGGGCGTCAACATGCGCTACTGGTCGCTTTGTAACAACAATCAAAAAGCGCCCTACCCGGTCGTCGACTGCGTCGCCGACTACAAAACCAGTCTCGATGCGCAGGGCTACTACACCTATGTGCTCTCAGAGCCGGACTCGAGAAACGCCGACACTCCGCCATCCTGGATCCCAGCCGGTGCCAGTTGGATCTCGTGGGGCTCGAAAATTGCTCCCAATATTCTTTTGATGCGCAATATGCTGCCCGATCCCGCATTCCCCCATTCCGTCCAGGACGCCATTCAACAGGGCTGCGCGGTCGATAACGAAAGCGGCTCCTCCCCCTCGCGCGAGTCGATTGTTGCGGGAGGAGATTGCGCCAAACAAGTGATGGGCGACTACTATCCGACAGCGGTTTACTGCCCAAAGCAGGTTTTGATCAATGAAGGCTGGCAGGGTTGCTTCGCAGCCGCCGGACTCGCCGGACATTGATCCGGTAGCCGCATCGTGATAGATCGAAGAGCACGAACCGTTCCTGTTCTCGGGTCACAGAATGTGTGCCCTCTTCTTAGAAAGAGATCTTCAAGATCCGGCCTTCCGTACCGACCAGCCAGCCTGATTCATGATTGGCAAAGGCGACCGCCCAATAGTTCGCCACACCGGGAAGGCTGAGCCACGTATCGCCTTCGTCGGGAGTCCAGGCCGCGCCGGCGGGACCGGTGATCACGACGCGGCGCTCGTCACGATTTCCTCGTTCGTCGTCGCCGAAGTGATCGTCGGCTTCACCGAAGCGCCGCACATCGCGCACGTAACTCAGGCCGTAGACGGCTCCTGGAAAGGGTGGCCGGCTCACGAGCTGCCAGGATTTTCCGCCATCCTGGGATCGGGCAACAGTATCGGCGAAAGCTGTCGGCGCGGCCAGTTCGCCAGCTCCGAGAATCCCGTGCCGCTCATCGCGGAAATCGACAGTAAAAACGCCTGATGTTGGGGTGCCCTGGACGGTAGGCGTGTCATAGGCCTCCCAGGAGTCTCCGCCATCGGTGGTGGCTAAGATCCTAGCTTTCGCGGCGCCGCCGGTGGCAATCCAGGCATGTCTTTTCCCCTCGGTTGCGACGCATGTTCCGCTAGCGGCAAAAGAGGCTTCACCAGGCTGAGCCGCCGGTAAGCGGTCGCCTATGTCGTTCCAGGTTTCGCCGTCGGTGGTGCGGATTGCGGGGAACCTGCCGTTCACCGAGTCGCTGGTAGTTATGCCTCGCTTTGGAGTCCAGAAAGCAAAGCAATCATAGAAAGCGTTCGGGTCTTGATTCTGAAACTGCAACGACCAGGAGGCGCCGCCGTCTTCGGTCTTGTAGATGCGCGAGTCCGTTCCCGTGCCCGCTGAAAGGAGATAAGCAACTTTGTCGCTTACGCCCTGCACGTCGCGAAACTGAAGAGTTTCGGCCCCACCAACCACTCCGGTTTGCCACGTCTCGCCGCCATCCGTGGTCTTGACCCAAGTGCCTGCGACGCCGCTCGCCCAGACTACTCGAGGGCTGACCGGACTCACCGCCTGAAGGCGATTGGTTGTGCCGCTCTGTTGTGGAGTGAGGACCGGGGCGTGGCGAACATCTCTCCGGTTATCGGACTGATCGGACGCACTGAGCAAGAGTCCGGCGAATAGGGTTAGCGAACTTGCGACTAGCAACGTAGGGCGCATTGGGAACTTCCCTTCGTTTCTTACAGTACTCCAAAGCTTGGCCAAGGCAAAACAAGCAGCAATATGATGACAGAAAGATCTTTTTCGTCGAGAGATTGCCTATGTCACCTGGTGTCGCTATCACCGATTTACTGGACTATACGGACTGGGAACGTCAAACGTGGCTCGAATGGCTGCGGCAAAGGGGTCCGGCTGCCTTGGAGATCGGCGCGGGGCCTCATGGCGATGGTCGATTTCAAAGAGTTGGCGAGTTGCTGCGGCATATTTTTTCAGCAGAGAAGCGCTATGTTGAGCGACTCTCTGGATTGCCAGTGACGGATGCCGCTAGCATCCCCCTGGACGACATCGAAGCGCTCTTCCAATTCGGCCAGCAGAGCCGCCATGCGTTGCGGCAATTTACCGAAAAGCTGCCTCCCGAGGATTGGGATGCAGCCAAAGAGTTCAAGGTGCTCAATTCGTCTGTGACGGCAACGCCTCGGAAAGTTGTCGCCCACGTGCTGCTCCATGAAATTCGCCACTGGGCACAGATTGCGACCATCTTGCGCTGGAACGGTATGACCGCCGAGTTCCATGATTTTCTGTTCAGCCCGGCGATGGGCGGCGAGGTCAGACGCTGATCACTTACCGCCAAACCTGCGCTCTATCCGAACCGATGCCCTAGTGCAATAGTGCTTCCACCAGAGCCGACCATTCCGCCTCGAGTGTAGGCCGTCGGGACTGGGTCCCGGATCGCTGGTACCAGTAGTCGGCGTTCGAGGCGGATCCTTCTTTGCGGTGCAGGTAGGCGTGAACAGCCATCCCGTCTTTCGTTTCCAGCTCATCCACCAAGGCATGAGCCTGCGCCCACTCTCCCTTTGCATCCCACCACAACGCCTGCAGCGGAGCCGACAATCCGTTATCCGGTGCTTCGTGTGCAAGCGACGCTTTGAACTGCTCGGTGTTCATTCTTGCTCCGATGAGAAGACTCCGCGTTCAGGAGGCGGAACGCACCAATCATATAACGACGTGTTAGTTGTCGTTCTGCCCGACCTCCCACACGTCGAGCCGTCCCTGCGCTCCTCGATGTCAACTCAAAAAAACTTAACCCGTTGTGATCACCGGTTTATCCACGCTGTGCCACCGCGCTTTCTAACAAATCCAAATAAGCTGCCTAAACATCGCCCAATCCCAATAAACCAACCAAAACAGACTCCAGTCCAACTTTGGTCTCCGGCTTGCTTCTGACTCGGTGAATCGGCGATTGCCAAAAAGGCTGCAATCCTCAAATGCAAACACTCCCAGCCAGCAATCCGGGTCCAGCTACTACCGGCCAGTCCCATTTCACGCAGGACGAAAGAGCGTTTGCAGTCTCAACGCCGCTGGGAAAAGATAAGCTGCTCTTAGCCGGCTTCAAAGGTTACGAATCCATCTCGAGCCTTTTCAATTTCCAACTGGACCTCCTTGCCGAATCGGAAACGGAAATACAGTTCGACCGTATTCTGGGTCAGACCGTCACTGTTCGAATGCAGATTGCCGATGATGAGCAGCGCTACTTCCACGGCCTGATCAACCGTTTCAGCCAGGGCGAACGCGATGAAGTATTCACTCAGTACCGCGCCGAACTGGTCCCCGATCTTTGGCTCTTGACGAAGAAGATCCGAAGCCGCATCTTCCAGCACCTCTCCGTTCCGGACATCCTCCACCAAGTACTCTCGGCAGTAACCGCGACCTATGAGCTTGTGGGAGTCTATCATCCGCGCGACTACTGCGTTCAATATCGTGAATCGGACTTCGACTTCGTAAGCCGCCTCATGGAAGAGGAAGGAATTTACTACTTCTTCAAGCACGCCGAAGACAGCCACACACTGGTTCTAACCGACCTCCCCAATCAACACCCTCCGATACCCGAACCAAACACGGTCGTCTACGGCGGCGTGTACGGCGGAGTCAAAGCCGACACGCAAATACTCACTTGGGAAAAAACCCAGCAGTTGCGCTCGGGCGAATATACTCTCCGGGACCACTGCTTCGAACTTCCCGGCAATAACCTCGAAGCCAAAGAAAGAACCGGCGCCGATCTCAAAGTCGGCAAAGTTACCCATAAGCTCGACCTCGCTAGCGAGCATCAGCTGGAAATCTACGACTACCCCGGCGGTTACGCTCAACGCTTTGACGGCGTAGATTCAGGCGGCGTACCGCGGCCGCAAAACCTCCGAACTATCTTCGAGGACCGCCAAAGAACCGTGCGAATCCGCATGGAACAGGAAGAGGCCGGCAGCTTGGAAATAGCCGGTACCAGTGACTGCGGACACTTTGTCGCGGGGCACAGGTTCACTCTGCAACGGCACGTCGACGCTGACGGACAGTACCTTCTGACTCGCGTCGAACATGACGCCCAACTCAGCGGTTACCGCAGGGAAGAACCGGCTTCCTTCAGCTATGCGAACCGCTTCACTTGCGTGCCCATCGCGCTGCCCTACCGTCCACAACGCGTGACAAAGAGACCATCGATTGCCGGCATCCAAACCGCCACCGTAGTCGGTCCGCGCGGCGAAGAAATTTTCTGCGACAAATACGGCCGCGTGAAAGTGCAGTTCCACTGGGACCGCGACGGAAAGAAGGACGCTGGCAGTTCTTGTTGGCTCCGTGTCGCGCAAGCCTGGGCCGGTAACGGCTGGGGAGCTTTTTTCTGGCCCCGCATCGGCCACGAAGTCGTAGTCGCGTTCGAAGAAGGCGACCCCGATCAGCCGCTCATCATCGGCAGCGTCTACAACGCAGAAAACATGCCGCCCTTTGCCCTGCCGGAGAACAACCAACTCACTGGGCTGAAATCGGCAAGCTTCCGCGGAAGGCCCTCTCAAAACTACAACGGTATCGTTTTCGATGACACAAACGGTAAGGAGCACCTCTCGATCCACTCCGAGCGGCACCTAAGCCTGAATTCCGAATTAGAAAAATTGTTCAGCTCCGGGCGGCACAAGGCTGAACACGTCTCCAACGTGTCTATGCTGACCGTTGGCACTTTGCCCGGTGGCGGCGGGAGCGGAGGCGGAGGCGATCCGTACTCCGCCATGCAGCCACCGCAGGCCGTCGGCGCAGTGGGCCTGAACGGCATCATGGTCTATGGAGAAAATCTCCAGGCTGCGCTAGGCCTCAATCACCAGTTTGCTCTCGGCAGCAACTTACAGATCTGCATCAATCCCGGAGGTCTTGCTGCAGGTGTAACGGGAGCTCCTTCCTGCGCCGCGTTAACCGGATTAGTTGGGAGTGGCTTGGGCGGCAACATGCAACTCACGATCGGAACCAGCGCGAGTATCGTGATGGGCCGCTCCTTCGACATCAATCTCGGTCCAAAGAAGATTGAAGTAGCTCCGGGCGAGACCAGCCATCCGGATTCCATTCAGTTCGGCGCGCTGCTAGGTATGACCTATCTTGCCTGGATGCTCTTCTATGGTTTGTTGACCGACAATAAAGCTCGATCCGCGATCACGCTCACTGCCCAAATCATCATAGATCTGCTGCTCGGACTCTTGATGAGAGCCGAATTGGTCCACAAGGAAGCTGACATTAAAGCCGACCAGGCGCTGAAAAAGGCAAACGGAGTGAAAATGGAATCGGATGAATTGGATGACACGTTCGGACAGCATATGGCCCTTGCCGATGCAGTGTTTGACGCCGGAGTAGCGATCATTGCTGCCGCAGTCACGCCGGCGATAGCCGACTATGTAACTGCACAGCGCGAGAAAGACTCATCGTCATCCTGACAGCGAATGCAACAGAGCCGCGACCGCCAGGAAGCGTTGCCGTATCCTTGCTTCCGCAACTTGGTGCTAGACCGTCGAACCCGGAAGCGGTGTCGCGGAGCCGGAGCGACAGTGATCCTGTTGAGTTTGTTGCCCGCCGCTAGATCGTGCCGTCTGGATGTGAACAGTGCACTTAATGCGCTGGGCCGGAGCACAAGCGAGGCATATTCGCTCAGTATGTTGCAGGACACTGGATCCGGCCATCCGGTCACGACCTGAATCAGCTTCAAGCTGTTCTGAGCAAAATCAAAGTTTGGCGTCCACACGTTCGTTGCCCACAACCGGGAAATCTTCAGCTTTCGCCTGTAGACCGGCTTTTGCAAGAATCACGTAAACCACGAAACCAACCACAAAACTGTACACTGCGGCCGGCTGCAGATAGGGCTTTACCTCAGGTGAGATGGGAAGGAACGGCAATATGCCGACGATGAAGCCTATCGCCCATGCGCCATATCCTGCTATGTTTACGCCTCGGCGCGGCCCTGCCCATCTCTTGCCCGACAGCCAGTAATCGGCTACTATGGCGCCGCAAATGGGTCCGAATGAGGCTCCGATGATGGTGAACAAGCCCACAAGGTTTGACGCGACGCCAGTGATCGCCAGCACCGCCGCCACTACCGCCCCCACCATGGTGGATGTGGTGCGCGAGACGCCGGTGATCATCGTGGAAAGGCTATTTCCCGCGATGAAGGAGCAGAAGCACATGGAAGCAACTGAAGCAACCGCAAACAGAAAGAAGGCAATAGAGGCGAACCTGCCGGTTTGGGCAATCGCGGAATCGAACTGAAAATCTTTAACCCCGTACAGCACGTGCGCGCCAGCCATAGAGATCAGCGGTAGGCCCCCGGCAATCAAGATCGCGAGAAAAATTCCCACCAGCCCACCCCAGCGAACATCCTTGTCATCGCGGCTGTTCATACCGAAATCAACGCCGGCTGCGCCCGCCGTCGCGAAAAAGCCAACCACGATCTGGATCAACATTGTGAAGCCAAGATACGGGCTCGGCTGTGGCGGGGTATAGTGTGCCGCGCCTCCAGCGTTCTTTGCGAAAACAACCAGAATCATCAACAAGGGAACGAAGTTCAAGAAGGTAGCAAACTTGGCCACATACTGAATACCCTTCGCCCCGACGTAGCCCAGTCCCAGCGCCCAGGCCGCTGCAATCAAGCTGAACGCGAGCGTGCCAGGACCTGTCTTCAATCCGAATGCGGTAAGAATGAAGGTCGTCGCGACAAACGTGTTCACCGACATCCAGCCCACCTGAAGAACGCCCATCAGGATTCCTGGCATGAGATATCCGCCTTGGGTCCCAAAGGTGGAACTGCCCACCACGTAGAGCGGTAGACCCGTGCGCATCCCCAGAGTCGCCGGAATACGGTAGAAGAGGGCGTAGCTGATCAGACCCGCGACCAGCAGTGCCAGCAGACAGACTCCCAGACTTGCACGGCTGAGCGTGCCCGCAGCAATTTCGCGATAGAAAACGATCCAAAGAAAAACGCCCGCGTACGTGGGCGCCGTGTTCTTGTACCAAGGCGCACGGTTCGAAGTCGGATTGGGCAAGGTTTTTGATATATAGGCGGGCAACATGGCGGTGCTCTCCAGAGAGGGATTCGAGAAGCGTCCAGTATATGCTGCACTCTGTTTCAGTTGCTCGGAGCAGAGTTGCTGAAAGCGTCTTGCGATAGACGGACGCAGCGGTCAACGACCTCGAAACCCAAACTTTTGTGGCAGGCCTGCGAGAGTTCATTGTCAATCCATGTACGCCAAGCCATTGCGACGGGCCCGTGACTCCGCGCCCAATCTTCCCCTGCAGAAAGCAGTCGGCAGTCAGCCCGGCACCGTTAACCCATATATCGCTGCCAGTCCAGGACCTGGCTTCGCAAAACGCGACCAGAACGTATCTTCTTCGACGTAACAAATGAGACCGCAGTCGGTTGAGGCCAGCCCGCGGGCCATCTCAGTCTTACAGCTTCTAAAGCACCGGAGAGCACCTGATGCGGATCGGGGACGATGATAGCGTGGCTGTCACGGTGACGCGATTTGAGCGTTCGCGCTCAGCCCGACACGACGCACCAGATCTTTGAAACGAGGGTCGCCGCGCACGGGATCAAAGAAAGGCTGCACTTTCACGAACTGCAGAATGTTCGATTGCTCCTCGTATGCACTCTCGAACGCGGATAATGCTGCATTGTAGTCGCGTAGCGCCAGATAAGGATTGATGAATGCACCTGCAGGAACGTAGCCTTCCCTACGACGCAGCTCCAGTTCCTCGATCAGCCGAAGCGCTTCCGTGCGGTGTCCCTCGTACCCATATGCAGTTGCGAGCAACTCAAGCGAACCGGGACTGCGATGTGTCAGATCAACGGTTTTCAATAACTCGGGAATGGCCCTTTCAGGCTGCTGCTTGCCGATCCAGGCGAATCCCATGTACCAGCGGGCCGCCGCAGAGTCGGGGTGAACTGCCAAGACACTTTGCACTTCCCGGATGACCTCATCGTAGCGGCGAGCGTTGAAGAGAATCCAGGCAATAGAAACCCAAGCCGTCCCGAATGGATCCAGTTCGCGCGCACTGCGGGCCCACGCGAGTGCCTCATCTGTACGGGCCTGGCACAACAACCAAATTGCATACCCCAGTCGCGCGGCGGGATCGTTCGGTTTAAATACAAGTGCTTCCTTATACTCGGCCTCCGCCTCCTTCCAGCGCCAGCGTTGTTGATACACATTTGCGATTAGAGCGTGCGCTTCGGCGAGGTTTGGATCTAGTTCTAACGCTTTTGTAGCGGCACTGAGTACCTTTGAACGCATGTCCGCGGGGCGGGCGCCCATGAAGATCGTGCCGAGATTCGTGTACGTGTTCGCCAAACCGACATATGCCGGCGCAAATGTCGGATCCTTCCGGATTGCTTCCTCAAAGAATGCGCGACTTCGGTCGAGATCGGCCCGGCTGTTTTGCGTCTCTAAGTTGCCCTTGAGATAGCATTCGTAGACTTCGGGAGTTACATAGCGCGTGGTGGCGAGCCTGGAGTGTTCCTGCCCGCTAACCGTGACCTCGACCTTTTGGGCCACTGATTGCGCCACGTCGCTCTCGAGCGAAAGCACGTCCGTCATTTCCCTATCGTAGGTTTCCGACCAGAACTGCTCATCGTTCACCCCACGAATCAACTGAGCATGCACACGAATCCGGCTGCCCTCCCTTGTCACCGACCCCTCCACCAACGCATCGACTCGGAGCATCCTGGCAATCTCCATGATCGAGAGCTTCGTGTCCTTGAAGCGCATCACGGAGGTGCGAGAAATCACCCGAAGATCGTGAATACCGGCCAACCGGCCAATTAACTCCTCGGTCATTCCCTCGGCGAGGTAATCCTGTGATGGATCGCCGGACAGGTTTTTCAGCGGTAGCACCGCGAGCGACTTGGGCGCTGCCGGGCTCCTGAGGTTAACGCTACGGTGATACACAGCCCAACCCACGCCCAAAGCGGCGATCACCGCTGCTGCGGCAATCAACCGTCTCCAGGGTGTAGGATGAGCCCTGTTCGGCACACTGCTTCCGGGCGTGTTCGGCTGGTCGGAGCTCAGAATCGGTTCGGCATCCGCCGTCTCACAAGGTAAACAATGCTGGGAATCGCTCCCCATCCCAGCGACACTCGCGATAAACCGGTAACCCTGTTTCGGCACGGCTTCAATGTAGCGGGGCGCCGAGGCTCGATCGCGGAGTGCGAGGCGTATCTGGCGAACGCAGTAATTCAACCCTTGGTCGTATTCCACAAAGGTCGTATCACCCCAAACGCGCGCTCGTAATTGATCTCGCGAAACGATTTCGCCTGGGTGCTCGAGCAGAATGCCCAAAACCCGCAAGGGCTGCGGCTGAATCTTCACCGGCCACCCGTTACGGAAGAGCTTGCCTGACTCGCGGTCGACCTCATAATCGTCGAAACGCAGCCGCCCGTTGCTGTCGACGCCCAATGGAGTGTCCCTCGCTCGTAGCAGTTTACACCCTCAGCAAGGTGATCCTCCGCAGCAACTCTTATGAAAGCAAGTGCTTACGTCCTCAGCTCCGATGAGGAGAAGCTCAGCGCAGGATTATTTCGCTGCAAAGCCAAGTCATGGCATTGTTATTGACGCAACAGTTCCATAAGCCATTGTTGCCAAAAAGGAGAGGTTATGAAAACCATATATCGTGCTGCCGCCTTAACATGCGGGGCAGCTGTTTTTGCAGCGCTGTTCGCTCCGGCAGCCAGCGCCTGTGCTGGGTCGGACTGGTCGGAGAAGTCGCTAAGAATTCAGCAACTCAAGCAGGATCCGTTTGATGTGATGGAGGGAGCTTCAGCCGAAGGCGCGCTCAACGATACGCAAGCTTCGGCCCACGGCCGCGTCGCCTCAATCGTCGGAATGTGGAAGATCACGGAACTCTCCAAGGGCAACACCAACCATAATCCTTCCATTCCGGATGGTGCTCAGATCGATTTCGGTTACGCCCAATGGCACAGCGATGGGACGGAATTCTACAACTCCGGCGGATTCGCGCCAGCGACACAGAATTACTGTCTCGGCGTGTGGGTTGAAACCAGCCACAACAAATACCAGGTCAATCATTTTGCGCTTACCTACGATCTGGCCGGGGTTTACACAGGAATTATCAACATCAGAGAGACCGTGAGCGTCTCACCCGGAGGCACGAAATACAGCGGTACGTTCACAATCAACGCCTACGACACGACGGGAAATCAAGTCAATCACCTGACCGGACAGGTTACCGGAGAGCGGGTAACTCTCGACACCGCGCCTTAGCAGCCCGTAGCTAATCCCGGGCCGGCGGTCTCGCGTCAGGGAGGCGGTTCAGCTAGGTAAGCAGGAACAAAAGGGCGGAGCTTCTTCGGAGCCTACCGCCCTCGCGAACGTCAGAAAGGTCTACCTTTGCGCGAACGTTCTCAACCAGCGGACTGTCACTATCGGTTGCGCTCGCCTCACGCGTATCAACCGATTTGGTCGAAAGACCCTCATGAAACTTTAGTGACGCTGATCCTTACAGATCGAAAGGAACTATGAACCAACTATTGGCAGCATCCTTGCTCTTCACGACTATAGCCGCAGCGGCGGATCACGACCCCTTCGTCGGCACTTGGCGGTATAGGGCGGATCGTTCCCAATATACGACAACGTATAAGATCTACGCAGTTGGTGATGGCAATTTCCAGACCGAGAATAAGATCGGGCGAGGCCCGATCTTGCAGGTAAATGGAACTCCGCACGAGTCACCGCAGGGTGGCACTGTCACCTTGAAAAAGATCGATGAGCGGACTTATGTCTATACCCTCAAGAGAGCTTCGCTTTACAAGCGAACGATCACTCTTGATGGCGACAAAATGACTTGGGCGGAAGACCAGGAGATGGACACCGGCAAACATGAATTGTCGGAGTCCTATTGGCAGCGAGTTGGACACGGAACTGGGCTTGCCGGGGAATGGCATATGACCGGACATAACGATCCGGCGGAGGAAAGGGACACAAACACGATTCGTGCAATTCCTGGTGGGCTACGGTTTGAAAGTTCGGATCAAAAACGGGAAGATGACGTGATTTTTGATGGGAAAGAGCATTCCGCTGAAACTCCGGACGGAGTGAAGGGCATGTCTTATATCGCGAAGCGCTTGAACGCTCACTCTTACCAAATGGTTATAAAACGAAACGGAGAAGTGCTGAACACTATTACTTGTGCGCTATCCGATGACACGAATACCAGCACTTGTACTTACGTTGACAACCATGGACAAAAGAATATTTTTGCGCAAGCGAGAGTGAGCCGGTAATGATAGGAAGCAATGTGGTGGGGAGTTGAAGATTCCGCAGGTGGAGCTCGGCTACTCGGGTCGCCTTTCGATTTTGCTTCGTTTACTTAGGGCTGTTTTGTCTTACTACCCAAATCGTAACGAGTCTATTTTCCCCTTCACAAGGTGAAGATCTTCCCGACCCAGCTACGCTGTGGCCAATGCGCCAGATAGTCATCTGGACCGCCACGCCTGTCTTCCGAGTTACGGACTTTGATTGCGAGAGAAACGACACAAGTTTCATCATCCGCAGCGGCTGGATCGTACGGCGGGGCGAGAACTTCCCTAGGCTAACCACCTGTTATGTACTATCGGATTGAGGGGCGCCATGGCTGAACTCGAAATGCTCTCCGTAGTGGCTTTAATCCAGGACTTACCCGCGAAGGGACTGAAACGCGGACAGGTCGGGACTATTGTTGAAGATCTCGCCCCGGGAGTATACGAAGTCGACTTCAGTGACGATCAGGGACGAACGTATGCTTCCGCTGCATTGCATACCGAGCAGTTGATGCGGCTCTATCAGGAGCCCAGAGAACACACAGCTTAGCCAATCTCCTGTCGCTAAAGTCTCCAGCTGCACATCCAAGCTGGAAACGGGACATCTCGGGAGTAATCCGCCATGGCACTTCTCCGACATCCCACTCTATGAGCAGGTGAAATCGCGTCCGTAGATTCTGTTCTTTAGGCGAGACGGCGATCAGCGGCTGACATTGGCCATTGGGGTCAAGATCGACCAGATGAGAGCTTAGGGCATCATATCCTTAGAAATCTCATGGCCGAAAAACTTAAAATCGCGGTCGCCGGCCTGGGCCGTATGGGCGCGATTCACGCTCTTCACGTACACGAACTGGCCCACGATAACGAAATATGTCAGTTGGTTGCGTTGGCCGAGCCGGACTCCGAGCGCGCCAGCCGCTTCCTCGCCGCCATGGCTTTGGAAATACCGGTTTTCCCTTCCGTTGATGCACTGGCTGGGTCCGGCATCTGCAACGCCGCCGTGGTCGTCACGCCCACAGAGAGTCACCACGAGCACGCGTCCACACTCATTCGCGCAGGTTACCGCGTGATGCTGGAGAAACCCCTCACTGGAACGGTTGAGGCAGATCGCGCTTTCAGTGCCGAACTCGACCACGATTATCCGGAAGCGTTGATGCTTGCCTTTCAACGGCGCTTCGACGAGCCACTGCAATACGCCAAACACCTCATGACAAGTGGCGTAATTGGCAGGGTCTTCAAAATATTTTCCGCCCTGGAAGATTCTAATCCTGCGCCAAACTGGTACAAAAGTGGCGGCATTTTGCCTGACATGGCGGTGCACAACGTCGACGAAATTCTCTGGCTCACAGAACGCATGCGCCACCAAAGCGTTAGCCATCGGCTCTCGGGTCTATAGCCATGCCCTCACCACCTGTGTGGAAGATTTCGACGATGCTCTGCTCTGTCTCTGGTTCGGTGAAGATCTGCTGGCGTACGTCCAGGTTAGCCGCAACCACGTGTCGGGCTACCGCGTGGAAACTATCATTTTCGGCGAAGAAGGGCAGATCCACATCGGCCACTTCAATCAGCAGCTTTCCCGCGTCACGGTCGAAGCCTATGGCCGGCGCGGCCGCTCGGAACCGCTCGCGTTTAAAACGTTCCAGACGCGCGACTATATGCGACCGCTCCCGGAATTTATCGATCGTTTCGGCGCTGCCTACAAAGCCGAACTCGCAGCCTTCATCGAATGCTGCCGCAACGGTACGTCCTTCCCGACCAGCCACCGCGACGGCCTTCGTGCTCAAGAGGTCATCTCCGCTGGTATGCAAAGCCTGTTCGGCGCTGCGCAGGCTACCGAGGTGAGGAAGCCGTAGCTGTCAGGTGAACTTCGTCACACGCCATAACGCCACACCGCCTGCTACCAGCACCGCAACCAGGGCGGCCCCGAACAGCCCCAGCCAGCCCGTTTGAATATCCATGTGGGGCGCCCGAGCGAGCGCTCCTAGTCCCACAAAAATCAGGGTCGCAGCCGCGATAAGCATCCAGTCCACCCACGTTCGGCGAACCTCGCCTGCGCTCTCACCAAGCCCCTGCATGCGAGTTCTTACGTACTCCGGATCAATCCCGTATAGTTCACTCTCCCGTTCGGCTGCACGCCTGCTGCTCGCGTATTCTCCTTCCGACACCGAGGAAGTGGATATTGCAAGTGCTCCTAATGCCATCAGGATCGATCCTCCAATCACTTCGGCGTAAATGTTTGCCGTCAATCCACGCAATTCGCGGAACACTAGCACGCCGAGCAACAAGCCCCATATCTGATTCGTATTCGATAGCGGAATTCCCCGGCTGATGCCGACATACTTCGCCGCGTAGTTCTGGAACAGGTCGCCTACCACCCACATGAAGCCGCCCAACATCGGCCACAACAGAATGGCACGATTCACAGCTAATTCATGCCAGAACGGCCCGACTCCGCCTGTGAATATCACCGCTACGACGGTCATCATCGTCATCTCACCGAAAGTGAAAAAGGTAAGGAACGTGAGCGGGTTCATGCCCGTGATGTAGGCTTTGCGATACGGGATATACATAGACCCGAACATCAACCCCGCACCAACTGCCGCCGCAATACCGCGTAGAGCGTTCCCGTGTGCCGCTTGTGACGTGGATGCCGCCGAGATCAGTATTGCTCCTATGAAAATAACGACTGCCCCACCGACCACACCCAGCTTCCGACCCCAACCGGCTCCATGCAATTCCTTAAACAGCAGCGTGCCCCAGACGATGCCGATCAGACTGTTCGAGTTCCAAAGCGGAAATGCCAGGCTCAATCCAATCTCCCGCACAGCAAAAATCGTCAGCGTGTTGCCGACTGCCCAAAGGCAACCAGCCATCACGCCCCACAACACAAGATGCGGCACTTTCCGCGCGTCTCGCCATGTATCGCCGGTACCCCGAGCCAACGCTGGCAGACTCCAGCGCGAAATCAAGGCGCCGAAAACCATCATGAACGAGATCAACACGGGCGAAACTGCCACCGTTACGAGCTTTGTCGGCGTTTCGGCTCCGGCCAGCCAGAGCGCCGCGGCAAGCCCGCAGAATATTCCGAGGCGGTGCAGCACCCGCTGCCGCGACAGGTCGGGCGGAGTGTCACCGATCACAGGGCTCAACACGTTCCCTCCCGCATTCATCGCACTATCCAGAGCAGCAGCAATCCAACCAGAAGAACGACAAGGGGAATCCAGAAGTGAACATCTCTGGACACTGCAATCCACCAGGGTCGGCTTTGCTTCAAAGTTACTTCTCGGGGGCGCTGCTGCATCGCGGAAATTATATGCCTTCCCTGATCTAATATTTCATTCCTCGGGACGTTTACTAGTCGGAGCCGATGCCTATGTATTGCTCGAGCGGTACTACTTCCATGTGTATTCGCAAGTCCTTGATTCAAATTGTTTGGCCGCTTTACACCGGTTCAGGAATGAGAAACGCCGATAGGATCTGAAATCGCTGGAGCTGGCGAGCATCACGATCCACATGCAGCTTTGTAAATGGCTGGTCGAGCCATATCCGCGCAAAGCGCGTTACACGGACATTTACGGATCGTTTTGTCGTCAATGAATCCCGAAATCTAAGGGCTGCAGAGGTGGCAAAGCACGAATCAAAAATTGCCCAGCTGGGCACTCTGCGGGCGCAGGGCAGGATGGCGAACTCTAATCAATTGCAAGCGGTTCGAGCGGAACCCAGATTTCGACCGGGCCGATCGGTGTGCCGGCTTCCGAGACACTGGTGTATCGCTCAAACTCCGGCGGGCACTGTCACATTACGCTGCAGAAGACATCGTATAGATCTGGAAGGGTGCTAATGGCAACCGGGCCGAGATGGAATGCTTTTCCAAACCGACGTCAGGCGGCGATGATCTCCTGCCATGTCTCGAATCGACTCTGCCTGTCCGCTTGGTAGTCCGCGGCAGAAAGGAGATGTCGTTTCGGTCGGAAGTGGGCAGCCACCACATCGTGGATCTCAAGAAAGCGTTGCGCATGCTCGGAAGACTTAAAGCGCTTCATCCGCCGCTCTCTTTTCCGGGTCGGTTGATGCGAATTCTCTGCTCGATTGTTTAAGTACCGACTCTGCCGATGAGCCACTCGGGGCAGAACTATCTTCTTGGCAGCACCGTAGCTGCGAAGCTTGTCGGTAACGATCACGCGAGGCCGGCGTCGACTGGTTTGTAAAAGCTTGCGAAAACAGCGAATAGCAGCGAAGCGATCCCGCTTTGGCTGCACCAGAATGTCGATCACCGCACCGTATTGATCCACAGCCCGCCAGAGATAATGCTGCTCCCCGTTGATCTTTAGGAATACTTCATCCAGGAACCATTTGTCGCCCAACTTCGGCCGTCTCCGCTTTAACTTCCCTGCATAGGAAGCCCCGAACTTTGTCGCACCAGCGGCGGATCGTCTCGCAGCTTAACTGAACGCCTCGATACGCCATCATCAGCTCCACTTCCCGAAAGCTCACCGCAAAGTTGAAGTACAGCCATACGCATTGCGAAATGACCTCTTCCGGAAACCGGTAACCACGATAGGCATTCGCTGACACCTTGTCAGCATCTCAGCCGCGCGACGTGACAGTGCCCTGCGGTGATACGCTTAAAACCGGACCGGCTTGCGAAAGCAGATGACACCATCACAACCCCTACCGCCGCATCGAGAGTTATTACGGATCGCCGAGGAACATCCACACGCCTCCCTGCTGGAGGTGATTGGGATTATCGATCACGAAATCTGGCGCATGGAGAGGGTGACCGACGGCCAGAAAGTCTTGTACTCAAAGATAAACGGTTTGACCGCCCTCCGGCTGGTACAGTCTCGACTTGATAAGTTCGATGTCGATTTCGCTCTCGATGCCGCCCCGAGAACCGAACAGTGGTTAGCTTCGGGAACCTATTTACACGTTCGGGAAGCGGTCGAACCAAAAACGACGGCGGATCTGTCGTCGATTTGCGATCACTTTCTTTCCGAGGTTGGAACCGCTCCAGTCAGGATTTTCGACCATCCCGACCTATTCTCCCGACTCGATCTCCCCTCCATTGTGGGCAGGGTTCTCGACGCCTTCCCTAACCCGCTCCCGCCCGCCACGCAACCCGCTATCCTCAAACAAAGAACTTTGTTACGAAGAACCTTCCCGCCGGGGCGCCTGATGTCGCACATCGGCAACAGCAATAATCAATCTTGGCATCAGGACAGCAACTTACAATACAACGATCGTCCGATGATTACATTGTGGATTCCGCTTCAGGATACATCGGGCGGCGTTAGGCCCGGTCTCGATATCATGGACGCCCCCGCTTCCTATTTTTCGGCTACACACGGGGATTCTTCGCGCGACCTACCGGAGTTCTTGAAAAAGCTCTTTCCACGCGTCAACTGTGTATCCATCCAGGCCGTTGAAGGCGATACAATCGCCTTCAACGGCCTTACGTTCCACCAAACTCATACGACCCCGACAATGACCGAGCATCGGGACGCGTTGCTGATTCGAGTGCTTGATACGGCATCTGCGCGCCACTTCTCTCCCAATCAAACAGATCAAGATATCCTCGTTCTTGCGTAAACTCGCGATACATATCGTCGGCACCGGTGCCGTCGGGTTATCGTATGGCCACCTGTTGACCTCGCAAGGACACGATGTCGTCCATACAAGCGTAAGAGGGATACGTATTGAGCGGCTTCTTGTCCACGCGCGAATCGCGGGCGAGACGACCCACTCCACCTACACTCCTCGCTACCATAGGTTTGGAGCCGATACCGCCGCGGACGTCAACATATTCGCAGTTCCTCCAGCGGCGTGCTTACGATACCTGAACGCAACGGGCGACGAAGGCGCTTTTCATCCCCGCTCGACGAATCTTCTTTTCGCAAGCGCGTTCGACGTCGACCGTTCGTTCATTTTATTACCGGTTTTTCCTTTAATCTCCTGTGAATATTGTCCGGACGATGGACTAAGCGTCGTTACCGATATGAAAGTTGAAGTCTTTTCGCCGCGGGATTTGGGAACGAGAGGTCAATCGCTCATTCGGGCCTCGCTCGACGATATAGGGTTGCAAGTATCGGAGTATGTGTTTTCGGAAAGATTCCGCGCGCGATACGTGCAGACGGCGGCCGTGTATGTTGTGTTGCTGGCGTTAAGCATCGGACTGATAGCCCACCGAAACGCGGACGCGACCCTACTGCTTCAGGTGTTCAAAGAATTGTTGGAGATGACGACGGCGGCCTATCCCGGGCTGCAACTTGATTTTCCGGACTCCCCCCATGCCTCACTCGCATTGGTCTCTTCGCTGATTGCACTATCTAAGCGGCGGAGTTCTGAGAATATTCTGCTTCGCAATCTGCATTGCCTGTTGTCCAGTAACCGCAAGTTATCTGGTCATCTGACTCCGCTAAAGGCTCTGTGGGCTAGGCATATTTCCACGTTGGCTCCGTGCGAAGCGCCAGGGCGGGATCTCATCACGGCCGTGTTTTCCAGGTGCTAATCTTTACAGAACTGGAATTTGCATGCCGAATTTGTGATATCTTATTTTTGTCTTTAAAGGAGACCCCAAAATGAGTACTGTCAACGAATTCGCGAGCAAGCTTAGCTCCGATAATGCCTTCGCCACGAAAATTAAGAATTCCAAGACGTCTGCGGATATAGTCGCAGTGGCTAAAGAGGCAGGTATCAACCTGACTGATTCCGATATCGCCAAGACCATTGCCAAGAATAGCCCTGATCTTAGCGATGCGGAACTCGAGTCGGTCACCGTCGGCACGCCCATGGCCGCAGCCCTGATCAAGTAGCTTTCAGGTGTGTCTAGTCTGGTCGTTGCGCGTTCGCGTAGTTGCTGCGCAGGCAACGAGGGTTGCGGAGATACGAGGGCAAATTTGGCTGTGACGTATTGGCAAACCCTCGTATTACCCATTTACCTCAGAATCAAGCTTCAAGCCGACAGTTAATTGTTGTCGTAATTCAGCGACGAACGAGATGCGCATTTGAATACTCATCGAATTGCCGTCTTCCTCGGCCCCTCATGCCAAGAACGTGAGGCGAAAAAGCACCTCGAAAATGCCGATTATTATCCGCCCGCCTTTCGAGGCTCGTTCTACAACATCATCAACGATGGATACGAGACTATCGTATTGATCGACGGGTTGTTTTACGCAAGCCTGTCGGTTTGGCATAAAGAGATCATTTTCGCACTGGACTCCGGCATTAGGGTGATTGGAGCTTCGAGTATGGGAGCGCTACGTGCGGCCGAACTCCAGGGAACCGGAATCGTCGGCGTAGGTACTATCTTCGGCTGGTATCGGGACGGGTTTATCGACGGCGATGACGAAGTCGCCTTGCTGCATAGGAGCGCCGACGACGATTTTGCCGGTCTTACTATTCCGCTCGTGAATCTCAGGTGGAACCTTCGCAAAGCCGTAAAAGACGGGGTCCTCGAAGAGGAGCAAGAGAAACTGGTCATCGGGAGCGCTAAGCGTCTTTCCTTTATGGATCGCACGCTGACGCAAATCCTCGATCCTCTACGCGATCGGCTCGACGTTGCTTCGCTCGGGGCGTGGCTTAAGCGAAATTCGTTGGATGACTTGAAGCGGATGGACACAATCGAGGCTCTGACGCTCGCTGCGCGTGAATCTTCGGAGCCGCAGGCTTTGGAAGACACTTCCCTCAGAGACTATGAGGCGATCCACATGAGCGTGGGGATAGAATACTTTTGGTCCGAGAGGTTAAACTCCATCAAGCCCAAAATCGGTGATCGAGAGACGCCGCTATCGGAGTACCTGAAGAAAATAAATCCCGAAACTCCCGAGTACAGGAACTTTGTCAGGGCAAGGGGTTTTCACAAACTTATTGTGGGGTGGGCGACGGAGCTTGAACTGGACCGCGCTGGTTTCGTCGGTGCCGCTGAAGACGACGCCACTTGGACGCCGGACACCATCAATGCCGCCCACAGAAAAGAAACCGGGTTGACGCTGGTTGATTTGGCCAGAGAACGTCGCGACGCGAAAATTCGCTCCCTGATGCAAAAGCGGTTCTGCGCGGAAGCGGCCCCGGACCTGCTGCGAGAGCTAGATGAAAGGCTATCAGGCTGGCCGCAAGGCACAGGGGGAGATTGTCGACTTTTAATCGCGCTGGATAGCAAACTTATCTATACGCTCTGGCGGCTTGGCAAACACAAGAATATCGTGCATGGCTGGGTCGCCCTCGACGGGGGCGTTTATACGGGAGAAGCTGCGGACGATTCGCCGGAAACGGCCGAAACTATTTTAAATTTCGCCGAGTGGATTGATCGGGCGAGCCCTGCCCTTTTTGGCTACACGTTCGATCCAGCCAGGGAGATTCTCCTAGCGCATCAGTATTTTAATCGGCTTGAAGCCATCGGTCGGGATCTCGGATGAGGAAGCGCGGATGACCGAAACGCCAGAGTATTGTCATGGCACTCAGCGAGTATATGACCCTCAAGAGACTCTGAAGCGGGTCATGCCTCTTGCGAAGGTCTGTGGAATCAGCCGCGTGCTTGACATCACTTATCTCGACCGGATCGGTATTCCCACCTACAATGCGATTCGGCCGAACGGAATCGTACTCAGCATCTCCAACGGTAAGGGTTTGACGAAGGAGGCCGCCTCGGTTTCCGCCATCATGGAGTCCATTGAAGTCGAGCATTCGGAATATCCCCTGACGACGAATTGGCGGTTGTCTACAAGCGCCAGGGCGCTTGAAAGTGAGGGCCGTAGGGTCATCGATCCAAAGCTGCTAATTCAAGATTGCCTCTGGCCCAAGGACGAGTATGGAGGTCTTTACTACTCGAAAGACGTGGTTCTGGATTGGGTCGCCGGAACTGAGTTGATGAGTGGAGACCAAGTCATGCTTCCCGCCAGCACGATCTACACGATACCGCCCTTCCTTCATTATTTTACGAGCAATGGCCTGGCTAGCGGTAATACCTTCGCGGAGGCAACGTTGCACGCGGTCTGCGAGATCATTGAACGCGATGCAGTAGCCAGACTAATCGGCAGGGGAGAAAACTCGCCACCTTCGGGTTTGCGCACGATTCGATTCGACACCATGCCGGAGCCTCTGGTTCGTCTCTCAGTGCTTATCGCTGCTGCCGGTATAGAGATGTTTCTAATCAGCGTTCCGTGTGCGATCGAGATTTACGCATTTTGGGCCATCTTTTACTGCCCCCGCGAGCCGACTTTTATTCTGAGAACCTCCACTGGTTATGGGGCTCACACGGATCCCGCCATTGCGGCGTGCCGAGCCGTGACCGAGGCGGCGCAAGCGCGCTTAGCTCACATCCACGGAGCAAGAGAAGATCTCGGTATCGACCACGTCAACCGGCAAATGCCGGAGGCAGAGCAGGTGGAACGGTCGAAGATTCAAGCCGGCGTATTCGAGAAATTCAGGCGCATGCGCCCATGGGGCTGGGAAGAGTTGATAGAAGTCTATCCTTACCGGGCTCAGGGACTGGATATACAGGCTAGTCTCGACTTGGTGCTCGAAATGCTAAGATCGTCCGACAGGAAAGAGGTATTTGTACACGAGCTTACCAAACCGAACATAAATATTCCGGTGGTAAAGGTGTTTGTCCCGGGTATGAAACTCAGCGCGAAGATGCTTTAGGCCTCTAGCGTCCGTGCGCTCATTCGGGTTTTATGCAACAGAACTTGATCACCTCGACTCGGCAGGCTTCTCCGGGCGACACGTTAGCGGCGATACGCCCACTTCTGTCTACATACGACATTCTTGGTTTTGCCGACCATACCCCGATCGGTTTAAGCCTAATTCGCTCCATCGAGGTATTTAGGGGTTATCCACGATCCGGATATCTGAACCTCGGAAAGGGTTTTGGCCTGGACGCGGCTCTTACATCGGGCTACATGGAGGCCATCGAGATGTCCATCATTGAGCGCGCGCCGGAAGTACCGTTGATAGCGGCCCGGGAATCGGATGGAGACGCTACGCTCTATACCGCGGCCAATCACGACGTTCGGCGCGCCCGGACTATCGGCGCTCGAGACGCCGAGCGCCTTCTGGTCCGCGGCCTCGATTTACTGGACGGCTGCGACATTTATGGATACTATGACGAGCTTTACCTGACCGAAGACGATCGCGTCAGAAGCGCGCACGTTTCAACGAACGGCCTAGCAAGCGGAAACTCACTCGCCGAAGCTCGGCTACACGCTGTTTACGAGCTTATTGAGAGGCATGTGAGTTTTGTTCCCGCTCGTCGCATCGGTGAAATCGCTCGCTTGCGGCTTGAAACGGCTCCTATCGTTATCGCCGAAGCCATCGGCGAAATTAGTTCGGCGGGCATGAGATGCGACTTCTTCGAGTTGGGTCGCCTTTTCGATATTTACGTTATCCAGTGCGCCCTGGCGGGTGAGCCGCTTCTCCCCTTTCAGCGTCCCGGAGTTAATTTCGGCTGGGGCGCTCATCACAATCTGGCCATTGCGGTGTCCCGAGCGCTTAGTGAAGCCGTGCAGGCTTACGCCACCCGACTTGCCTGTCGAAGCGGTGCTATCCCACAAAGTCGTATGGAGGGAGGGCTGCTGATTTCCGCCGACGAACTCGCGGGATTGAGGTTGGCCCCTTCGTCGGACGAAGATAGGCTGTACTCACGGCTATGTTCCTCTCCGACGAAAAGCGTGCCGCTCGAGTTTGGGCAGGACAGTTTCGTACCTCCCGATGAGGCGCTTGCGCGTGTTGTCAACGTGATGAGGGCCCATCACACGTCGCACGTATTCTCATGGACTTTGTCTCAGGACAAGCGGCCATTTTCGGTGGCGAAATGTACAATTCCGGAATTTAGAAGTTTTATTCCCTGAGCGTCGATTTAATTTCGTCAGCGGTCCGCGTACAAGCCAGCACTCATCAAGCTCTTCAACGTCCGCATGCCGTACGAGTCGTGGATCAGGGCGAGGCCAACACCGCTCGCGCCATTCATTAGGCCCGGTTGATTGAAACAGAGCCGCTGAAGATCTGAAGGCCTCCAGCGTCCAAAATCATCCAGCTTTGAATCGAAAGATAGCGTTTCCAGGTGGCTCGCGCGAAATCCCCATCCATCTTCGTTTAGCATCTCAAAAGCGCAAAGAGTGCGGTGCCCACCACCATTCTCGTCACGAATAGTTTCGCGCCGCACTCCGTCTTGTGCGTGTTCCTTAGAAGCGATGCGTAGAACGGTCGCACCTCCGAGGGATCCACAACAAAGACAATCGTCATGGAAATCCGTGATCGTCAGATCGTTCAACATTGCGCGAGTTTCGCGCTCCAAAGCCTGGTTCCAGAGGTCCGTATTCTTTAAACAGAGTCTGCCGAACACGGCGCCCGCAAGGCCATGACACCAACTACCGCTGAGCCCGCGATCTCCCGGTACCCGCATGGCCTCGCGCGACTTCAACCGCACTTCCATCGCTTCGACTTCCTTGCGGTGACGAAGCGACAACCTCGAAACAGCCTCCCGAACTGCGAGATTATTTGTATAACGATAGAGTTGTCCTAGCGCCGCCGCAACGCCCGAGACGCCGTTCGAAAATCCGAGCGTAGACGCACTCAATCTCGCATCAAGGTCGGACCGATCAAGCTCCGTGATCCACAGATCGCCGACCAGTTCGGCGATCCGCAGCGCCTTCTCTGTGCGAAGGCGCAACAAAAGCCCGACCAGCCCTAGGGCCCCGCTCGTTAAATCCGGCGTCAAAGACCCGCCCACCATTGATTCGTCGAAGCCTTCGAGTAGTTCACAAGCAAGATCGCGACAGGACGGCAAGCCGTTGAGCGCCACGCCGAGATCGTCGATAACGATCAAGGCCAATAATTGGCCGCCTGCACCCGCGAGGCCGAGCGGCTGGTCACGCCACCAGCGTCGCAGCCGGTCGCGTTGCTCGGGTTCCACGAGTCTGACGAGCGGTCCAAGTATTCGTCTAACCGCATCGTCCAGCCTCGGCGTTTGAGGCAGTCCGAGTGCGGCCCGGGACCTACTCAAACAAGAAAAGAAGACCGCGATTCCAAGCGATCCGCTGTACAGCGACATACCTAGGGTTCTATAGGCGAATCTCCGGCAGTCCGCCATTAAGTCGAATCCAAGCCACTGCGCGCCATCATCAAACGCAAGCTGCATCAGCTTTTCGGCGATTGACTGGGCCGCAAATGGCCGATCGAAGCCCTGTCCGCTTGTTAATACGGCAGGAGCCGTAGGTCTCCACGCCGCCGTGGGACGATGCGCTTCCATCCGCTTTGCCGCTACGGATCCTTGGATCAGTCTCAACTGGAACGCGATGACGGATTCATCGAGAAAGTTCAACCGCCTACGACAGGCGTCAAGCCCGCTCGTAGCGAAGTAGCCGCTTATCGCGCCATCCTCGCTCCCTAGCGCCAACTCGGTGGCATCCACACTGTGACGGAAGTGGGGAATGTCCAGCACCTCATCTGCCGGACTTCTGCCGCGAACGCTGGCCAATCTTTCGGTCGTTGCCGAGCGGTTATATATAACCTGCTCATTGGTCAAGCTTCATCCGTTGGTTGATCTCGGATCGCAGGGCTTCAGCTTGCAATTGCTGGGTCTGGATCGTGAAGTAAACTCGCGTTGCGCGCAGGACGATGCGCCGCGACAAGCCGGCGAACCGATCAAGGAGCCCGCCTGGCGTGAGCCATTTCCGCCTGATTCGTATCAACTCGTTGCTTTGGTCTACGAAGCCGGCACAAAATGAGGGGAGGTTTGGCTCTAACGGATTAGGGTTTCCAAAACCGACCGGCGAACTCGCGGGCAAGAAAGGCGGACGCTCAACAACGTCTCGAGTCATTCGGTCCGTATTTGTATTTCTCCAGCCTTGAAATACCTCGGGTTCTCTCTGAGCGGTGTTCGTTCCAAGAGCGCTCAAGTCGAAGGCATATCGTTGAGCGCCGGCAAACGACCAGAGCGGTGAGAAACTCGCAGCGTGCTATCGAATCGTCAACCATAGTCTGAAGTTTCGACCCAGTGTCGAATTCGCGCAACGGAACCTTGCGAAAGTCTGAGTTTTAAATCGGGTTCGAGCAGCGTTTCAGCGTCGATTAGCACCAACTGGTCTCGATTGGCGATAAGGTTTTCACTGTGGCAATCCGTGCATCCGAAGACGTAAAGAATGGACGATAAGCGGCCCGCATTGTAATAAAGCGATCGAGTTCCCGGTTGTCCTCGCACGTCCGGTGTTGTATGTACTCCGTATAACCGTACCCTGGTTGCTCCCATATCTTAGGAGTCATAAGGGGCGGTAAATCGCTCGAATCGTTGATGTCCAGCAATGTTCGCTGGAGTTCCGCGTCCAGCCCCAAATTTCTGGGCTTATACACAACGGTCCAGCTTAGCGTTCCGTCGGCAAATGTGAGAATCGCCACCGACCTACCGCCGCAGTGAGATCGCCCATGCCTTGGCGGATTGAGTCTAGCGGTGCATTAACCGGGATTCCGAATACAGTCAACAGAACGTCTCGATCCGCACTTACACGCCCTATCATTTCGACGGTGCTATCGATCCAAAAAATCAACTCGTTGGCAAGCAACCGGCCCAGGACGGGGAACTCCGCGAGTTAAAGACTCCAGGCCGTCGCTACGGTGCCGCTCGATAAAGTCTCTATACTGCTCCCTCGTAGGAGGCGAAGCGTCAACTGCCTTTGGCACGAATTGCTCGAAGATCAATGTTCCTATTCCGCGCTCCGCTTGAAAGAGTTCCGCAAGCGCCTGCTCCGCAACTAGGCAGAACCTTGATAAGAGCGTCCGCCCCAAGTGGTCAAAACGGAACCGGATATTTCAACGCCCACGAGGTTACGGATACGGTTGCTTACCTCTCCCATAGCCAAGTCGACCGCCGGTTGCCAAAGATCGCTGAATGGCAAGGGAGCGTTCGAGTGATTCGTTACAGGGGTCGCCAACTCTGAAGGGATTGCCCGACCGACGCTCTTATCACCAAGCGGATCATCTCGATCTCTGTGCTCCGTCGAGGCGATCCTGCAATACTCGATTTTCGCCGATAAATCCGCGACCGCATGTCTGAGATGCTATTCAGATGCTATCCATCTTACAGGCGTTTCGATTCGCCGGCAACGATGACGATCACGTCAAAAGGTTGCTTCACTGGGCCGAACTTCCGGTGGGCGCCGAAACCCTGGAGCTAGGTGCCGGTTCGGGCTATGTCGCAGCCCAGATGCTCGCCAATCGACCGGACTTGTCGATCTGCTTGGTCGATAAGAACAAGAGTCTGCTCGACAGGGCTGACAATCGTTTCCGGAAACACTGTGCCGACATTTGCGAAGTCCCGGAGCCGGATAAAAACTTCGACGCCGTTGTCTGCTGCTATGCAATTGGTTACGTAGACGCCCACAGGTTTTTTGACGAGGTGTATCGATTGGTCAGAGTGGGAGGCATCGCTTTTATCGTCGACATGGCACCCGATTCATCAACTGTGGAATGCACATCTCTCTTCGGCTACACGGTCCGGTCGCACACGTCAATTGAGCGCAGCGCAAAATCGGCCGGACTGAACCTGGACTTCTATATGGAGCCTAAAGACCACAGCGATTGGGGGGAATCGCAATTTCCCGGCTACTTTAAAATCCTCTTTGGAGAGGTACGCCCAGCGATTTGGCGGTTCAAGGTCTGACTGGAGTTGCCCACAGAAGCGACACGAGCAGTTCAGAGCCGACAAATCGTTGCATGGAGATTTCATGACCGCCTGCGAATGGCCAGCCTCGAACAGGGAGAGCATAAACTTCCGGGGGAAGCCAGGGGACCGAGCCGGAGTCGGGGATACAATGAGGCTCCGAGGGCGCTACGGACTGAGCTTTAATGGCCCCCTTGAAGGCGTAGCCGTCTTTCATGAGGTTCAGCAGGTACGGGCTGGATTTACCAATATTCAATCGCGTCCGGGGCTTTGAGAATGCTTGCCGCCTGATCAACAAGAACACCTTGTCTGAGGTCCTGGGGCTGCATTTCCATTTGAACCTCTGGCTCGCTGAGCATGGCATCGCGGCGCTCCGTGGCGCCGACACGCTCCGTCCTCACCATCACCTGCCGGGGCACTGTCACGTCGAGTGTTTGATCGATATCTTGAGGAATGCGCGCACGTTTCCGAATAACGACTACGCACGGTGCCAGCTGGCCGCCCGAATCGATGCTATCCCGAGGGCCGTCTCCAAACGGGGCAAACCTTGTCGGCGCGGCCTCAACTCTGACTCCGGTCATCGCATGCCTTGACCCCTCGATGCGGTTCCCGATCGTTAATGGACGAGGGGGTCAAGGACTTGCTTCGCGCTTTGCACTTGGCTAACGGGGATCTTGAGCGGCAGGTCAAGGGTTTGATAAACCTAATCGGCCAATTTGGTCTTGAGAATGCATTCATGATCGATGTCCTGGCAAGTGAGATTGCGGAGTCTGCGCCGGCTTCACTTCCGAAGGAAGAACCCACCTCTGGCAGTGAAGAGGGCGGCGATCTTCCTTACCTCGATGAAGAAGAGCGATCTGCTACGGCCGAGAGCACGACAATCCAGTACGGAATCGGCATAACCGTATGACGGGGCAATTAAAATCGCTGTTCCGAGACTACTCCCCCTTGAAGCAAGGGACACAAGCTCATTGCCGTTACGACGTCCTCGTCAAGGATTATGACAATTGCGGCCGTGACTTACTTATAGAAGCGAAACCTGATCCGGACCGGGGTGCTATTCGAATCGCGATAGGACAACTCCTCGATTATCGACGCAATCTTCCAAACCGTCTGGCGACCGACCTCGGTACACTGACGATTTTCGAACCTCCCGAATCTTACATGGAGCTCCTTTTTGATCTCCAGATTACGGCGTTTTGGTTCTCTGACGAAACATGCCGAGAGAACTGGCCGGCAGGGGTAAAGCTTGGTCAGCAATCCACGAGACGATCGCGAAGAGGTGTGATTCAACTAAGGCAAACTGGTGACCGTGAGTTCAGATCATTTCCGAAATCCACTTTGACGTGTAGTCGGCTATGGTGAGATTGGCCATCACGCTGGATGCCTTGAGCGTCTTATACATTCTCCGCGCAAAAGTCGGAAATGTAATTGCACTTGACTGAGCGACTCAGAGTTGGCGACTGTTGAGCGGATTAGTACTCGGAAACGCGCTTCAGTAAACCCATCCAGCTGCCCGGGCATGCAGCCCATGTTGATCCCGCAATCGCATTCCTAACGAGTAGAGCCACGTTCCTTACAGACTTCCAGAATCTTGGCCAAAGTAAATCCACTCGACAACCAGCCTGATCTGAAGCAGAGGCCCCGCGTTCACCGGCCAATAGGAAATTGGCACACAAAAAAGGTCGCCATCGGAACGGACGACACGCTGCAAACGGCACACAAAGTGCAACAGGAATTGATGACACATTCGGACGAAGTCTCAATCTCCCAGATGCAGTGTTTGCCATCGGACTAACGTATTCGTCAGAGCCGGGCCGAAGCTACTTTGGGCCGTTATAGGAGCAATCATATGTCTTCAGGCAATAACGTAGTCGGAGGAGGATCGGGCGGTGGTCCGGGGAATGGCAGCCGTTCGCAGGCAGTGGATGGTGATTACGCCGTCACGGCAAACCAGATCAGTTTCCTGAGCCGGCCGCCCTTGCCTCCCGCCATCCCGGGTCCGAGCGCAATCACCCTTCTCGCCGCCGGCCTGGGCATCGACGGCAAAGTAGACGTCCGTGGAACCCAGTCGGTACGCATCACTGCCGGCCCGCCGCCGCTCCCGCCCACGTCCGATGAATCCACCAACGGTGTTGAGATTGCAGTTGGAGAGTTGCAGAATGTCACGCTGCAGCGCGGTCTGCTGCCGATCGACCAGAAGATCGAAATGAAGCCCGGCAACATCACCGTAGACGCCGGCATGGGCGCAGTGACGATCCAGAGCCTGACCCAAATCACTCTCTCGGTAGCTGGTGGACTGAGCACCATCACACTAGGACCCGAAGGCATCACTCTGCAAGGAATTTTGATCAAGATCAACTGAACTGCGGGAAGAACAACGTCATGAGCTATGCCCCATTCCTCAAAGTGAAAGCGAAAAGAGCTGCCGAGATCTGTGCGAACTTCGACCTGAAGAAAGAGGCGCGCTCGGTGCTACACGATGCCATGACGCCCCTAGAATTCTTGGATGCGCTGACAAAAACAAAACAATATCTTACGGGCATAGAATTTCTTGCCCATGCCCTTCCGCCGCGCGAAGCAATCTGGTGGGGATGTCTTTGCCTGCAGCACGCATGGGGCGAAAGCTTGTCCGAGCCGGATCGGGCAGCTTGCCGCGCCGCTGTAGAGTGGGTCATTCAGCCATCGGAAACGAACCGAGCCGCGGCGAAAGATGGAGGCGATACGGCCGGACCCGCTTCGTCGGCCGGTGCTCTTGCCGCAGCAGTGTGTCAGACCGGCGGAAACATCGCTCCACCCAAGGCAACGCCAGTCCCGCCGTCTCCGTTCGCTCCTGCCAAGGCTGTCATTCAGGCGGTGAAACTCGCTTCGATCAACGGTGACCCGGCCAGAATTATCGATACCCAGGGTGCGTTCCTCGACCTCGGGATCAGGATCGCAGAAGGCCGATTCATTTAGCTCAGGAGGAAAAGAATGGGACAACCAGCTGCTCGCTTAGGAGACATGCACGTATGCCCGATGGTCACTGTCCTCGTTCCCCATGTGGGCGGACCGATTATTCCTCCATGCTGTCCTACCGTACTGATTGGGAGCCTGCCTGCAGCTCGGGTCGGTGATCTCGCAACCTGCGTCGGTCCGCCGGACGTGATTGTCTTAGGCTCCTTTACTGTCCTGATTGGCGGCCAACCAGCGGCGCGGATGGGCGACATGACTGCTCACGGCGGCGTAATCGTGGTGGGACTTCCCACAGTCCTGATTGGCCCGTAAAGAAAGTGAGGAAGTTAAAGCTATGACTCAAACCGAGATTACGTTCCCATACGAGAAGCAAGCTGACCCGGAATTGCGCCGTATGTGCGGGGCGGCCTGCCTCTGTATGGTCTACCGGTCTCTCGGAAAGCAGATTTCGCAAACCGAAATCTGGCCCGGCATTGCTAAACGAAATCGCTTCGGCAGTCTCGCTTCGACCACCCATTTGATGGTCAGCCACGCCCTGAAACTCGAGCTGGACGCCGTGGCCGTCCAGACGCGGCATCCCCTACAGGCTCTGCGAACCTGCCACAAAAACGGGATTCGGGCTATCTTGAACCATCGCTTGCACAGCGGATCAGCCGCCGGACACTACTCCGTGCTGGTCGATATCGATGAAGCCAGCGTCGTTCTGCACGATCCACTTTTTGGTCCCTTCCGTCGCCTCGCCCATGACGAACTGCTTGAACTTTGGCGACCCTCTTTGCCAAACTCCGAAATCGCAGGGAATGCACTCATTGCGGTTTCCGCTCGTAACGCCGCTTCTCTCGATTGCGAGCTTTGCAAGACTCCCATACCCCCGCAAGTAAACTGTCCAAAGTGCAACTGCGCGGTGGGCCTGCAACCTGCTGCCCTGCTAGGCTGCGCAAACGACTCCTGTGCCGCGCGCCTGTGGAACTATCTTTGCTGCCCCGCTTGCGATCATGCCTGGACATTCAGCGTCGACTCGGCGCAGGCCGCAGAACAAGCAACACTGGATTTCGAGAAAGAGGCGTCGGAGCTGAATCGGCTGTTCGGCGAACTGGACAAGTTCTGTGGCCAGATCCTCAGCTATCCCGCTGCTGCTAATCATCCCGATATCAAACGCCAGATCGAATTCATCGGCGCAACGAAGGAAAAACTGAAGCTAGCGCAAACCGAACAGCGCATTCACCTCAAAACCCATCAGGAGCAAATCGCTGCCCTCGTTAACGCAGCAAAAGAAAAGGAAGAGGCCCATCACCGAAAATTGGCAGACCTGAACCGGCCGATTCCGCCGCTCGATGGTGATGCGTTGGGCCGCGCTCTATTGAAAAACGTGCGGAGATGAAACGCCTGAAAACGGGGTTATTACCGCCGGTATGTGGGTTATTACCGCCGAAACCCCTTGTTTTTCCGCTGCGTTTCTCCTACTCATTTCGCCCGATTATACACACAGGACGCGTTGCAACAAGGCCAAAATACCAAGCTAAATAGCTGAAAGAAAGCCTCTTAAGAGAATTTCTAAAACCGTGACCGGAATGGCTCTTACCGCTCTGTCAGCTAATACCCACATTCCTATCTACCGTCTTTTTTTATAGAGGGTAGAAACGCCTAGCTGATCACTCGCTGTCGCTCTGCTTGAGCTTCCACAGGATCTGGCGCAGGATCCCGAGCCACGTTTCAGCGTCGGACGAAGGCAGTCCGAGGCGGCGGACTAAACGCCGCAGCTTCAGTTCCGTCGAGCCGGCGGTTCGCTCTTCGATGTAGCCCGACCGATCGAGCGCCTCCCGCAGCAACATTGTGAATCGCTCGTTGTCTTCGCCCGAAACGGTAGCTGCAGGCGCGAATCGCTGCGTCTCGGTCGAAGCATCGCGCCGCAACTCATACAATGCGATCGCGACGGCCTGACCCAGGTTCATCGAGCCGTGTTCGGTTCGCGTCGGAATTCGAAAGAGCCAATGGCAGTGGCTCATCTGTTCATTCGAAAGCCCGAACTTTTCTGAGCCAAACAGCAGCGCGACCGGTCCCGATGCGGCGGACTCCTTGACCAGTGCGGCAGCCGGTTCCAAACGATAGAGCGGCACGTGCAAGTCGCGATTTCCCACCGACGTGCTGCCGACCACCAGCGAGGCATCCGCTACGGCTTCCGCAAGCGTCTCGAAGACTTGCGCCTGTTCCAAAATGTGCTGCGCCCGGACAGCCGAACGCGCCTCACGAAAAGCAACCTCGTATGGATTTACCAGACTCATTCGGGTAAACCCGAAGTTACTCATCGCTCGCGCAACCGCGCCGATGTTGAGCGGATTCCGGGGCTCAACCAACACAATCCGCAGCCGGTCGTCGAGGCTACTGCTCGAGATAGGTGTAACCTTGCAGTCCCTCTTCGTAGAACTTGAGCAGCCGCCCCGACTCTTCGTACCCGATTCGCTGCTCGCGGACAGCTAGTTCGACGTCTTTTCTGAAGTCATCCACGAGCGACTGGGCATTGTATTGAACGTAGTCCAGAACCTCGCGAACGGTGTCTCCTTTGACTACCGTCTCGAGAACAACATCGCCTTGCGCATCGAGACTTACGTGCACCGCGTTTGTGTCACCGAACAGGTTATGAAGGTCTCCTAAGATCTCCTGGTAGGCGCCCAACAAAAAAGCTCCGAGGATATAAGTACCGTTGTTGAACGCGTGCAGGCGCAGAGTTTTCTTGACATCGTGCCGGTCTATAAATTGATCCACCTTACCGTCCGAATCGCATGAGATGTCGCCGAGAATGGCGTGTCGAGTTGGGGTTTCCTCAAGCCGGTGAATAGGCATGATTGGAAACAGCTGCTTGACGGCCCAGCTGTCCGGCATGCTTTGGAATAGGGAGAAGTTACAGAAGTAAGTATCGGATAACAATTGGTTGAGCCCCTCCAACTCCTCCGGAAAAAAGTCCAGCTCGCTTGCAAGGTTTAGCGTTTTTCGGCAGATTGCCCAGTACAGATTCTCCGAAAGGCTCCGCTGTGTCAATGAAAGATATCCAAGGCTGAACAGATTCAGAGCCGAATCGAGCGCCTGTTGCGCGTCGTGATGACTCTCTAGTAAGTTCTTCTTGTTTAATGACCGATATGTTTCGAAGAGATCGATCAAGGGTTGTTCGGCATCTTCGGGGATATTGGTTGGCAGTTCTTCTTCGCCGAACCCGCTTACGCCGAGAACGTTAAACACCAGCAGACTGTGATACGCGGCAACGGCCCGGCCGCTTTCGGTAACGATAGTAGGGTGCGGAACTTCGGCCTCGTCACAGATGCTCTGGATGTGGTACACGACGTCTCGCGCGTATTCTTCAAGCGTGTAGTTGACGCTCGACTCGAAGTCCGTTTGTGAACCGTCGTAATCGATTCCCAGGCCGCCTCCGACATCCATGTACTTGAGGCCGGTCCCCGCCTTTTTCAAATCGACATAGACGCGCGCTGCCTCCACCACAGCCGCTTTGATTTGCCGGATATTAGTGATCTGGCTGCCTAGATGGAAATGCAGCAGTTTGAGACTATCTTCAAGACCGCGCTCTTTGAGGAATGCTACTGCCTGCAAAGCCTCCGAAACCGTCAGCCCGAATTTTGAGCGGTATCCTCCCGAGGATTTCCATCGGCCCGATCCCCGGCTCGCCAACTTCACGCGAATGCCGATCTCCGGTTTCACGCCGACTTCCGCGGCATGTTTTGCGATCAGTTCAAGCTCCGTGTACTTTTCGACCACCGGGATAATCTGCCGGCCGATCTTCTTGGCCAGCATCACCATTTCGATGTACTCGTCGTCTTTGAATCCGTTGCAGATGATCGGGCGTTTCGTTATCGGCAATCGCCAAAACAGCCAACAATTCAGGCTTTGAGCCCGCTTCGAGCCCAAACCGGTAAGCGCGCCCAAAATTGAAGACCTCCTCGACTACCTGGCGCTGTTGGTTTACTTTGATCGGATAAACGCAGCAGTAGCCGCCGCCATAGCCGTGCTCCCGCATCGAGGTCTCGAAAGCCTGATGCATTTCTCCCAGGCGATGCCGGATGATGTCGGCAAAGCGGATCAGGATGGGCAGCGATATCCCACGCCACTGGAGGCTGTCGACCAGCTGCTTCAGGTCGATGCTTCGGTCTGCTTCTTTGGTCGGGTGAACCAAAAGATGGCCGTTGTCTCCGACGGAAAAGTAGCCCTTGCCCCAGCGAGCTACGTCGTAGAGCTCGGCGGCATCGCTGGTTGTCCAGCGGTCGGCGGGTTCGCGCACCTGGGTGGCGGCAACTTTAGTATTCAGGGAAGTACTCCTCTAGGAGGGTTAGATACAAGGAATGGCGAAGGCGATGTTCGGCCTTCAGACCCAATTACAACACGAATTTGCAAGCAGGTTCCAGGGCTGAAAACAACACCTTGCCGCCAGCTGCCTATCCCCTACGGGAATAAGGGTTCTGCTTAGTACAGATGGGACGTTATTCGGCTACCTGATGGGCAGACTTTCTAAAGCATTTCGGCACTCAAGACGATAGAAACACCAAGACGTACTTCGCAATGAGCATATCCGGAATCGACAAACACGAGGCACTGAAATCTTTCCCCAATTGGGTTCTCGAACGCAATGGGACGTCCGCCGAGCACGGCCGATGCGCCAGAATTCTCGTTGTGTTTGCGTGCGTTTCGCACATGCGGAACATTAAAGCGGCGCTGGGCGGTTTTCGCTGTGAACTGATTCCGGCGAGCTCCGCTTCGCAGGCTACGGAATTGCTTTCGCGTCTCACGGTCGATCTTGTGCTCGTGGATGTAGGAGCGCCTGAGCGAGACGGTCTTGAGCTCTGCCGACTGCTGAAAACGAATCCATTGACGCAGTTACTGCCTGTGTATGTACTAGGAGAGTCCAACGACTCGGACGCTGAAATTCGTGCACTGGAAGCGGGTGCAGATGAATTCCTCACAAAACCATTACGGCCCCGAGCATTTCAGGCGCGCATCCATGCGAGCTTGCGGCATAAAAGCATGGTGGACTCTCTCGACGACTCCGAGGCGGTGCTGTTCTCCCTGGCGCAGTCGGTGGAAGATCGCGATCCGGATCTCGGCCAACATTGTCACCGTCTGGCCCAAATGGGAGCGGCAATGGGCCTGACCCTGGGATTGCCTGCTCGCGAAATCTTGGCCTTGCAGCGCGGCGGCTATCTCCATGACATCGGCAAGGTGGCCGTCCCAGACCATGTACTGTTCAAACCCGGGCCTTTGACACCGGAGGAATGGGAAACCATGAAGATGCACACCGAACGCGGGGAACGCATTTGCGCCGGAATGAAATCGCTTGCCTCGGTTCTGCCTATCATTCGCAGTCACCATGAACGCTGGGATGGATCGGGGTACCCAGATCGGCTGGCAGGCGAAGAAATCCCGCTCTTAGCCCGGGTTTTGCAATTAGCTGACATATATGATGCTTTGACAACCGCAAGGCCTTACAAATCTGCCATGACGCCCGAGAAAGCGCTTGATACGATTCGGGAAGAGGCGCGGAAGGGCTGGCGCGATCCGAGGCTGGTGGAGCTATTCGGCGATGTTCTGCCCATGTTTCGCAGCTCGCCGGTCGCCACCGATCACTCGCACTTCTCGCTGCATGCGCTTGCCTCTTCCATTGAGCGTTTCCGGGAACAACCGAAGCCCATTGCCTCCCACACAACGAACGGAAAGCTACAGCTGGCGAGCGGGTTTTAGAGCAGAGTCTACTGGTGAGCCAAGCTGCGTTGGGTACAGCCCGAAGTTTCGCGCGTATCGCTGACGCCAGCTATTTTCCAGCCGCTTGCGGTCTTCAACATAGAGAACGAGTCTATGCCGCAGTGGTTCAAAGTGCCGTTCAGATAGAAATTGTATTCGCCCCAGACGACCGCGATGGACCCATGCTCAAGTACCTTGGGGTCTGACATTCGTTCCAGCCATTCGCTCTTGCTTGTGCCGATATGCTCGGCAAATTTCTCGAACGGGATGACCGATGCTTTACCGTCCCCATCAATGGAAGCCAGCGAAGCGCCTGGAACGAACAGCGTGGTCGCCGCGGCGGCATCATGAGCCTTCATAGCGTCGAACAGTTTCTGTGCGATTCCCAGCGGAGTTTCGTTGTCTGTCGCGCGCAAAAAGGAAGCACAACAGAGCGTAACGAAGAGACGGCTGAAGCTCCTTAGCATGGAGCCAGTGTATCGTTCGGTCCTATCCTGAACCGTGATTTTAGTGCTCGATCCACTCCGCGGAATAGATCTCCGTGCTCCCAGCTTCCCTCGCAATCAGTAGGGAATCATCAGGCGCCAGACCGCGCCAAGAGTTGATCCACACGGGTATGCCTCGGGACGGTTTTGCCGGGAGCGCACCCGCTTCAGCAAGACTCAGGAGCCGCTCCAACTTGCGATCATGGAGCCGCAACCGATACCAGGCGTTCTCCTCCGTATCGCTTTCGAAATAGATGGATTGTCCGTCATGCGACCAGGCTGGATAATCCACCGCGAAGCTTGTCAGCCTCGTTGCCCGGCGCGATTTTAAGTCATAGAGCATCAGCCTAGGAGTGGGCGATCCGAGTGCCGCAATGAATTGTCCGTTTCGCGACCAGCGCGGACTCCATAAGCCTTCCGAGCCCGGCAGCATCGCGAGGCTTCTCTTGGCAAAATCAAAACGATAGAGAGCTTTCTTCTCCGAAACTGTTCCCAAAACGAGAGAAGCGTTGTCGGGCGACCAGGACGGTTCAGCGAACCCCACAGGTTCGCTCGAGACGATCTTCTGCAGGGCGCCCCCGTCGCGGCCAACGACGAGAATGGAGAAAGGCTGCCCAGGCATGCGGCCGACAAACGCGATTTTCAAGCCGTCGGGCGAAATGACCGGCAGCATCGCTACCATCTCAGGCGGCGAAAGCTGTAGCCGTTCCGTTCCATCCGACGCGGCACGCCAAAGAGCGTGTTCCGGGTACGAACTGTAGGTCAGCCACTTCCCGTCCCTGGAGAAGTCGAGGTGCGCCCCGGAGACACCGGGCAAAAAGGGTTCGAACTGGCGTGACCTGACCTGGTAGTTAAAGACTGATGTGCGCTCCAGCATCCCGTAAAACAACAAACGTTTTCCGTCGGGAGTCGGCGTAGGCAAAAAGTATTGCATCGGCCCTGTCGTTAGCTGTACCAATTGTCGGATTGTTGAGTTCTTGGACCAGCTCTTCCGCTCCCGAAGCGCCCAAAGTTGAGACGTCCCGTTCTCTATTTTCGAGAACGTGTAGTATCTCCCGTCCGGCATCCATTGGCCGTCTCCTTGATGTGCTGTTGAAGCAGGGAAAAGCGGATGCGCAGCGCCTCCTTGCAAGGGGAGTTCCCAGATTGCGGAGTTCTCCAATGCAAGGCCGTAATGAAGGGTAAAACGGATCTTATCGCCAATAGGAGACCATCGAAGCCCCGAAGGCACACCCGGCAATTCCGCCAGCTCGTGGTCGGACGCGCCGTCCCTTCCCGCGATTCCAATCTTCCGGCCAGCCGCATAAACCATTTGACTGCCGTCAGGAGACCACGAAGCATCTTGGCCCCTCAAGGCAAGCATGCTCGGTGGACCTCCTGCCAACGGCTGAACCCAGAGTTGGTTCGGCTCTCTCCATCCATCATTCGACTGCCGCGCTTCTGACGTTCCAAGCAGCAGTTCGGCGCGGTCCGGCGAAATGTTGAAAGGACTCAGGTCCTGAGCTAAGAAGGGAGAGGGCTGGGTTTCGCCGCGCTTAGTCGAAATTTGATAGGTCCGCCAATGAGATAAATCATCGTTTGTCGGCGACGCATAAAATGCTCGAACGCCATCGGTAACCAGCTCATTTTTGGGCTTGCCATCGTTAGTAAGCTGAACCACGTCTTTGAGTGCGGGCGCCCGCATCGGCTCGGTGTACGAAGAAATGACTACAAGCGCAGCGGCCGCGCAGAGGACCAAAGCGCCTGCCCACAATAGGCTGCGCCGATGCAGGGCAGGTTTCGAGCTGACTGGGATCGGATCGCATTGTGGCGATATCGCTCGGCCCGTTTCGGTCACCTCAGCGACTTGCGCAACAAATTGGTACCCGCAGCCAGGCACCGTGGCGATGAACCTATGATCTCTTGGCCGATCTCCCAGCAGCTTACGAAGGACGAAGATACTCTGGGTGAGGTTCGCCTCTTCCACAATGTTGTTTCGCCACACGGTCGAGAGCAGTTCCTCCTTATTAACGAGGGTTCCCCGCCTTTGCACTAACAGCAGTAAGAGGTCGAAGGTTTTCCCGGTTAAGGCAAGCGGTTCGCCGTCTCTGCACAAGCGGCGAGCTTCACAATCCAACAAGAATGGGCCGAATGTATAGGTCGCCATAGTTCACCGCGCCTTCAGAGCAGTGCCATTTGAGAATATTTGATTTCTCGACGAGGAATCTGAGGCCTTCGGCAGGCTAACCTCCCAGGCGTGGCTTCGATGATCGAAATCTTCGATCAGCACCACAAGAAAAACCACGGGAGGAACATATGTTTATTCGGAAATTAGCTCTCGCTCTTGTTTTCGCGAGCGTTATCGCAGGCCCGCTTTGCGCAGGAGACGGAGACCATGATCGGCCGTATTCGCTAGCCAGTATAAACGGTGAATTTGCGCTCGTTGGAAGTTACACAGGCGGCCTAACAGCAGCCAGGCAACTCGGTGTAGTCCATATCAACAACGGAGACGTTACGGGCTATTTACGTGTTAACGTCCAAGGAAGCACGCCAACTCAGAGGGTGGTTATTTACCTCTCTTTTACCGGCAGCACGACGATCGCCGAGGACGGAACGGGAGTCGTCACCCTGAGCGTTACTTACCCAGATCAATCGCTCCATCAAGCAACGCTTGATTTCCTGATCACCAAAGCACTCGAAACTAGAGACGCCAAGATCGCAATAGAACTCGCGGAAATGCAGCGTGAGACGCCAGCCCTCAGCCCGGGATCATTTATAGTAGGAACCCTAACGCGGCGGCCGGAGTAGATCGCGATCGGTGCTCCACGCCTCGTCAGCTACATCGATGGCGACGTCGGCGGTGGGCCATAGTTGGGAGGGTTGCCATAGGATGCGGGAGCGTAGCTAGCCCTGACTGCGCCCACGCCTCCGCTTTCGAGTAATCGCCGGCTCTCGTCATTGAAGAGAACCCAGAACCCGTAGACTCCGAGGGCCGTTCCGATCGGTACGTGGAACAGATGGAACACCGAGACAATGATCATCAAAATGCGCGACCAAGGCTTAAACTTCATTAAGCCCCAGCCGCCGATGATCGAAGGCAGCCCTAACGCTAGAAAGAACCCGCCGGCGACCATGCCGATGGTTGCCATAACGGGGGCCGCGATGACGCCGTTGTGGTAATCGTCTCCGGCGAGTCCGGGAAGCGAGGCGGCGATGAACGCGGCAATGCTGCCCATTGCGACGAGCGCGACCAAGCCTATGGACGCCGTTAAGCAGCCCATAATAACGTTAAGAATTCCCAGTACCCTGATGTGATCTCGCATGACCGGCTTCCCCCAGAAGGCCTCAGTCAAATATACGGCAGTTTGCGACAATTGTTCCATCAGGACTCAGCACGATCAGTTCGTTACGGGACCTGCAAGTTCTACCTGCCCGGAAACAAGGTAAACTAGTTACTATCCTGTTACAAACAAAGGCAAGTAGGATCTATACTCTTACATGTTTCTTATTGGGCTGATTCCTTTCCTCTTCTTCGCCCAACCGACCCTTGGGTCTCGGCTTGCCAATGGGTTATTCGATGACACCTTCTCCGGGATTTACCGGCTTTCGCCGTTTGACTGGGCGCTTCTGCTGCCTTATTTCGGCATCTTGGTTATTCTCTCGATTTACGGTATTCATCGATACGAGACTGTCCGCCGCTATATCAAATTCGGCAAGAATCTGCTGACCACTGCGCCACAGAAGTTTGAAAATCTGCCCAAAGTCACTATTCAGTTGCCGCTTTATAACGAAAGATACGTCGTCGAGCGCCTCCTCGAAGAAGTAAGTCAGATCGAGTATCCAAGGGAACTGCTGCAGATTCAGGTGCTGGACGACTCGACCGACGAAACTCATCCTTATACTGAACGGCTTTGCAATCAATACAAAGCTGCGGGTATCTCGATTGAATATCGTCACAGGACGAATCGCCACGGGTTTAAGGCCGGGGCTCTGCAGGAAGGATTAGAAACCGCGACGGGCGAGCTAATCGCGATTTTCGATGCCGATTTCCTACCACCTCGAGATTTCCTGACGAAGACGGTCGATTTCTTTACCGATCCGCAGGTTGGTGTCGTCCAGACACGTTGGAGTTATTTGAACAAGGAATACAGCATCTTGACGCAAGTCGAGGCCATGCTGCTCGATGGACACTTCGTACTCGAGCACGGATCGCGCTGCGGTTCGGGGTTGTTCTTCAACTTCAACGGTACGGCCGGCGTCCTTCGGCGAACCATGATCGATGATGCCGGCGGATGGCAGCACGAGACGTTGACCGAAGACTCCGACCTAAGTTATCGGGCGCAGTTGAACGGCTGGCGATTTGTTTACGTGCCGACGGTTGACTGCCCGTCGGAGCTTCCGGTCGAGACCTATAGTTTCCAGGTTCAGCAGGCACGTTGGGCAAAAGGACTCACACAGGTTGCGAAAAAGCTTCTACCGCGAGTTTTGAAGGCGGATCTGCCGCTGCGGGTCAAGGTCGAGGCTTTCATGCACCTGACACCGAACATTTCATACCCGCTCATGATCGTGGTTTCGATGCTCATGCTGCCGGTGATGATCGTGCGGTTCTACATGGGCGTCTTTCAGATGGTCTTGATCGATATGCCGCTCATTATTGCCTCATTCTGGTCGATCTCGGCTTTCTATCTGTACGCGCAAAGAGAGCTGTATCCAAAGAGTTGGTGGAAGTCGATTGCGTTTCTGCCGATGCTGATGGCTGCCGGAGTAGCTCTTACGGTCAGCAACTCCAAGGGCGTAGTCGAGGCGTTGTTGGGAATCCAATCGAGCTTTGCCCGCACCGCGAAATATGCGATCGGAACGCAAAAAGTGAAGGTCGCGCCAACCGAGTACCGTCGGCGAAGTGGGTGGCTGCCCTACATCGAGCTTGCGATTGGAGCCTATTTCGTCTATATGGTCGAGTTTGCCATCGAAACCCTGAATTACTTTGCGGTTCCGTTCCTTCTGTTGTTTGTGTGCGGTTATCTTTGGGCGGCATTTTCGACCTTTTATGAAGAGTACCGGGGCAAGCTGCAGTGGCAGCGGGCGCGCAAGTTAGCCGAAACAGAGTAAGCTACAGCGGTATACCGCTAATCCGTTACGTAATACCTCCGTCTCCCCCTAACCTATTCCTCTTGGCATTTCGTCCGCTTTTATTCATACTCGATGACGTGACCGAAGAATGAGTTTTTGGTTCTCCTTTCCTTTCGCTCTGGTGTAATCCGCTCTTCATCACACTGTCTGACTGCTGTTGTGGGCCCGGTTTGGGACGTCCGCATTCCTTTGGGAGTGCGGACTTTTTTCTGCGGTTTTCGAGGCCCGGCATTGATACTGTTGAATTAGCTTTCGTGCCGATTACTCCTGCTTCTTTCAGCTCTTATTTACAAGACGCTTCCGGCTACCGGGGCGAGGCGACGGAAGTTTTGGCGCCTGAGAATGTGGCGGAAGTGCGCGAGATTGTCGGCCAGTCGGCTGCGGGAAATCTGCCTCTGACGATCGCCGGGGCGGGAACAGGTTTAACCGGAGCCCGCGTGCCGAAGGGAGGGCGTGTCATTTCTCTCGAGCGTTTTCGGTCGATTGAAATTGAAAAAGGGGTCGCCCGATGCGGCGCCGGAGCGATCCTGAAAGATCTGCATGAGGCCGCGGCCAGAACCCATCAGTTCTTCGGCCCAAATCCAACGGAGAGCTCTGCCTCGATCGGCGGCATTTTCAGTACAAACGCTGGAGGCGCTCGCAGCTTCCACTACGGAGCCGTGCGCGGCCACGCAGTTGCGATAGAAGTGACTTTCACCGATGGGCAAACCCGCCGCTTCGATCGGAACCACAAGGTAGATTTTCCGTTTGAGCCTGTTCGACTTCCCGCGACGACGAAGAACTCGGCTGGCTATTTCCTTCAGCCGGATATGAAGTGGGTCGATTTACTTGCCGGAAGTGAAGGAACGCTCGGCATCGTTACGGAGATACACTTGAAGCTCTTACCGGAACCCAAAGCGATTTTGAGCGGGGTAATCTTCTTTCCAACCGATGAGGAAGCCCTGAACGCTGCCGATTCCTGGCGAAGTGTCCCAGAGTTACGCTTACTCGAATACATGGACGAATACGCGCTCGGCTGGCTACGCCCAAGCTATTCGGAGGTTCCAGTGGGAGCGGGCGCTGCGCTTCTCATCGAACAGAATCTCTCTTCGGAAGAGGATCCGGAAGTTGAGCTTTGGGCCGATCGTCTGGCCGAACATGAGGCGTTCGAAGATACGTCATGGTTCGGGTTTCGTCAAGCCGATCAAGCGCGCTTCCGAGATTTCCGGCATGCGCTTCCGACAATGGTCACGGATACTGTGCGCAGGAATGGTTTTTCGAAATTCGGCACAGATTTCGCGGTTCCGGTTGCGTGTTACCGGCAACTTCACACTTACTACAAACGCCGCTGCCAAGAGGTGCTGCCCGGGCAATTCACTATCTTCGGTCATATTGGTGACGCTAATAACCACGTCAACTTACTTCCCCGGAGCATTGACGAAGCAAACAGGGGCGAAAAACTCATCGACGAGTTCGCGGCCACGGCTGTGTCGATGGGTGGAACGGTGGCGGCGGAACACGGAATTGGAAAAACAAAGACGGATTTACTACCGCTGATGTACTCTCATGCGGAGATCGCCGCCATGAAGAAGGTCAAGCGACATCTCGATCCGAAGTGGTTACTAGGGCAGGGAACCATCTTTCCGCACTGAAATCGCCGCGGAGCCCCGGTTTCATACGTGAATGCGCGCCCTAGTACAAAGAGTCTCAAGCGCACACGTTTGCGTACAAGGGAAAGTAGTTGGGGAGATCGGAGGCGGTCTCTGCGTCTTCTTAGGCGTCAAACAGGGCGACGGAGTCAATCAGGCTACAAAACTGGCAGACAAAGTTACCAACCTGAGGATCTTCGCCGACCACACAGGCAAGATGAATCGCAGTCTCCGGGACGTAGGAGGCGGACTGTTGGTGGTTTCTCAGTTCACCCTATACGGCAATACACGAAAAGGGAACCGTCCGTCTTACTCAGAAGCTGCGGAGGCCGGTTTGGCAAGGCAGCTCTACGAAGTCTTCATCGATCGGTGCCGGAGACAAGGTGCGTCCGTCGAGACCGGTGTTTTTCAAGCTCAAATGGAAGTGCGTCTGGTAAATGACGGTCCAGTAACACTAATCTGTGATTCGGAATAATTCGAATACTAAGTTTAGCTGGGCGTCGGCAATCAGCCTCGTTATGTGTTACTAAGTAGTATAACTATGGCAAAAGCCAATGCAGCACCAAGTAGAGAGATTCTAGAAGCTGCACTACAGGGCCTCGAAGCGCAGCGGGATAGGCTGGAAGAGCAAATCTCGCAGGTACGCGGAATGATGGGGGGAGGACGGCCAGGCCGACCGGCTGGCACAGGCTCCCGTCATATAGAAGGGAGAGACGCAGAGCGCAAAAAGCGTGTACTTACTCCCGAAGCCCGCAAACGAATCGCAGCCGCTCAGAAAAAGCGTTGGGCAGCATTTCGAAAATCGCAAGGCTAAAGTCTTGTAATTACCTGCAAAGTTAAATCGCACGCACCGCTCATAGCCTTATGATTCTGGGAATCGGCACAGACTTGGCGGAGGTAAGCCGAGTCAGAGATAGCGTATCCCGATTCGGTGACCGTTTTCTCGGCCGAGTCTATACCGAGCGCGAGCGCGATTATGCTCGTTCGAAAGCAAATGCAGCCGAACGACTCGCTGCTCGTTTTGCGGCTAAAGAAGCAGGTATGAAAGCGATTGGAACGGGCTGGAGCCGTGGCGTACGCTGGCGGGATATCGAGGTTATCAATGAACGGTCTGGCCGGCCTACTCTGCGTCTACATGGGGCAGCGCTACAGATAGCCGAAACGATAGGCGTGAAACGTATCACCGTCTCCTTAACACATACAGCCGAGATGGCGTTTGCCGTGGTAATTCTCGAGGATGGTAAGTAATCAGGCGGTTCGACCGCCGGACGAAGTGGCCGCTACCGATCTAGGCCGTAACTGGGCTTCTTCCAGCCGCTTCGATTCCTGATACGTGAAGATCATGCGGTGAATCACCGTCAGGTTTCCTAATATTGCGATAACCCACAACACCGGAGCCATGCGGTCGAAAAGGGCACCGATGATCAATAACACGATACGTTCCGGACGCTCCAAAAAGCCGACTTTGCACGTGGGAATGATATTCTCCGCGCGACTTCGGGTGTAACTGATCATTACGGATGCAGTCATGACAATCGCGGTCAGAACTACATAAGAGGGACGGTTGATCGTTCCGTAGTAGACAAGCAGCCCGACTAAAAGCGCTAAATCCGAGTAGCGGTCGAGAACGGAGTCAAAAAAGCCGCCGAACCGGGTGACCTGATTTGTAGCTCGAGCTACTCGCCCGTCGACCATGTCGAACAAGCCGGCAAATATAATCACGGATCCCGCGATGCGAAAGTTTCCGATAGCTAGGAAGGTAGCGGCCACAATATTAATGACCAAGCCAAGGAAAGTAAGTACATTTGGATTGATCTTGGAGAGCGCTAGTCCGCGCACAATCAGCCGGATGATCTTATTCGAACCAACACCAATTGCCCGCGTATAAGTCATAACGCTATTTTTAGGACGCAGCCCCGTCGTGGATGGTTTTCAACTCAAGAATTTCCATCTCCCGGATTCCGCCGGGTATTTGAATCTTTACCGTGTCGCCGACGCGTTTGCCCAGCAAGCCTCGGCCTATAGGAGAACTGGTCGAAATCTTGCCTTTTGTTGCGTCTGCTTCTTCACTGGTGACCAGATCGTAGGTGTGTTCCTCGTCTTTACTGATTTCGAGGACGACGACGTGGGAACCCAAGCCGACACGATCCTTTGGAATTTTGGACATGTCGATCATCGAGAATTCGCGCATTCGCCCTTGGAGCTGGCCGAGGCGGGCGTTGACGTACGCCTGGCGCTCTTTGGCCGCATGATACTCAGCGTTTTCGCTGAGATCTCCGTGCGCACGCGCCTTGAGGATCTCTTTCGGCAGCTCGTTACGCAGTTCGTACTCGAGGGCCGAGATTTCCTCTTGCAACTTCTTTTTGAGTTCCTCCATAACTTGCTTCGTCCATTATATGGAACCACTTGCAAATATGTGGGTCTTTGAACTTACCGGGGGCGCGTCCGCGCCGGTCGACGCGGCGTAAGTCACACTGTTACAATCGTCTATGGAGGGTGATCGGTCTCAATGGCCACCAAACCGGCATTTGCAACTGGAGCCCAAGTCGAGCATGGAAAGTTCGGTTTCGGCTCGGTACTGTCCTGTAACGAAGAATACATCGTCATCAAATTCGACGAGCATGGCGAAAAGAAGTTCGTCACTCCGATCGTCTTGCCGGCTTTAAAGAAGAGCGATCGGCAGCCGCCCGTCGAGAAGCGACGCGCTACCCGCAAAAAGGCGGCTCCCGCAGCAACCGGAGCTTAGCGGCCGTACAATCGACGGGATCATCCGACCGATGAAGGTAGCGGTTGTAGTTTTTCCTGGAAGTAACTGCGACCACGATGCGTGGTATGCAGTGTCGGAAAATCTCCACCATCACGCCGAGTTCGTTTGGCATGACTCACCTTCATTGAACGGCGCGGATGCCGTCATCCTGCCTGGCGGTTTTTCGTACGGCGATTATTTGCGCTGTGGCGCCATCGCAAAATTCTCTCCAGTGATGCGGGCCGTAAAGAAGTTCGCCGCCGAGGGTGGGCCTGTGCTTGGCATTTGCAATGGCTTCCAGGTGCTGACGGAAGCCGGATTGCTGCCCGGGGCGCTAGTTCGGAATGCCGAGTTGAAGTTCATCTGCAAAACTGTTCCCCTTGAAGTGGTCACTGCAGACTCGATTTTCACTCGACAAGCAAAGAAAGGGCAGACGCTCCAGCTTCCGATAGCGCACGGCGAAGGTTGTTACATAGCGGATGCTCAGACGATCCACGAACTCGAAACCGAAGATCGCGTGGTGCTTCGTTATAAAGGCAAGTGCAATGGGTCGATGCAAAACATAGCGGGAATCTTGAACACAAACCGCAACGTTATGGGCATGATGCCGCACCCGGAGCGCGCGTCCGATCCACTGCTTGGTTCTACTGATGGATTGCTCATCTTGAACTCGCTGGTTACTGCCGAGGTCGCCGCTTCCCGATCATGAGCGAGATCACACCGGAAGTGATCGCGGCCCACCAACTCTCGCCTGCCGAATACGAAAAGGTTCTTAGCTTGTTGGGTCGCGAGCCTACCATTACGGAGCTTGGTGTATTCAGCGTCATGTGGAGCGAACATTGCTCGTACAAGAGTTCTCGTATCCATTTAAAGAAGCTGCCGACCGAAAGCGCTCACGTGCTGCAAGGGCCGGGCGAGAATGCCGGGATCATCGATATCGGCGACAATATCGCGATCGCTTTCAAGATTGAGTCGCACAACCATCCGAGCTTTATCGAGCCATTTCAAGGCGCTGCCACTGGTGTGGGCGGCATCTTACGAGACATTTTTACGATGGGGGCGCGGCCCATCGCTGTCATGGACTCGATTCGCTTTGGGAAGTTGGACGACGCGCACACGGGCGATCGAAATCAGCGCATTCTCGAAGGCGTGGTGTCGGGCATTGCTCATTACGGGAACTGCTTCGGGGTTCCGACGGTCGGCGGTGAGTGTGTATTCGAAGAGAGCTACGACGGCAATCCTCTTGTGAATGTCTTTGCCCTGGGCGTTTTTCGTCACGATGAAATTTTTTACGGCACGGCAAAGGGCATCGGCAACCCCGTCATCTATGTCGGTGCAAAAACCGGACGCGATGGTATCCATGGCGCCTCGATGGCCTCGGCGGAATTTACCGAGGAATCGAAACAGAAGCGGCCGAATGTGCAGGTCGGCGATCCGTTTATGGAAAAGCTGCTGATGGAGGCCTGTTTAGAAGCGATGAAGACAGGCGCTATTGTTGGCATCCAGGATATGGGCGCAGCTGGACTGACGTCTTCGACTTGCGAGATGGGAAGCCGCGCAGGCACCGGTATCGAAATCGACCTGCAGTTTGTTCCGCAGCGTGAGCCGGGCATGACGCCCTATGAGATGCTGCTCTCCGAATCACAGGAGCGAATGCTGCTGGTGGCCGAACGCGGCCGTGAAGAGGAAGTATTTCGCGTCTTTAAAAAGTGGGGCCTCGATGCCGTCACGATCGGGGTTGTGACCGGCGATGGCATGATGCGGGTCAAGCACCACGGCGAAGTGTTTGCGGAAATTCCTAACCGTGCGCTCGCCGATGAGGCTCCCAAGTATGCGCGGCCTTACACGAAGCCGCTGCGCTCTGCTCCCGAACACGGTCCCGAAATTCATAGCGCGGATTTAACGGGCGATCTTCGGAAGTTGCTTGCGTCGGGGGATTTGTGCTCGAAGCGCTGGATTTGGGAGCAGTACGACTATCAGGTGCGGACAAACACACTGGCTGGTCCGGGTTCCGAAGCGGCGGTTGTGCGGATCAAAGGCACGAACACGTCGGTTGCGATGTCGCTCGACGGCAACGGCCGGTACTGCTCCCTCGATCCCCGGGAAGGCACGAAGCTGATTGTGGCCGAATGCTGCCGCAATCTTTCAACTGCCGGCGCGCTGCCGATCGCGACCACCAATAACCTGAACTTTGGCAACCCGGAGCGGCCGGAGATTATGGCCCAGATCGTCGAATCGATCGAAGGTCTCGCTGAGGCCTGTCGCTTTTTCGATGTTCCGGTTACTGGGGGTAACGTAAGTCTCTATAACGAGACTCTCGGAACGCCCATCTTCCCTACGCCGGTGGTTGGAATTGTCGGCACGCTTGAAACGGCCGCTCCTATCGGAATCGGATTTAAGAAGGCGGGGGCAAAGATCGTATTGCTCGGCGGATTGGGAGATTCGGATCTCCATCAGTTCGGCGGAACCCAGTACGCGAAAGTGGTTCTGAATAAGCTTTGGGGCCGGCCGCCTGCGCTCGATATGAGTTACGAAAAACGGGTGCAAGCGACCATTCGCGAACTGGTTCGGGCACGTGCCGTGGAATCTGCTCATGACTTGGGCGAGGGTGGTCTGGCGGTGGCGCTTGCTGAGTGCTGCTTCGGGCCTGACCATATCGGCGCCGAGATTCGTTTGGATTCTCAGATCCTTCCAGAACTCCTGCTTTTTCATGAAGGTCCGTCGCGAGTTTTAGTATCGACCGACCATCCGAAAACCATATTTGCGGCCGCTGAGAAATATGGTGTTCACGCGGTCGAAATTGGCGTTACACTCGAAGCAAGAGTAGTCGTTCGCAATCGAGACAACATTCTGATCGACAGCCCCGTTGCTGAGCTGAACGAGCGTTGGAATCGAGCCCTCGAAGATTTCCTCCATAATCCCGTCTTGGTGAATACGAATGTCTAATTCGAAAGAGCTGTGAAGCCCGATCATGACGTCGATTTTGACAAGCTGCGCGAAGAGTGCGGGGTGTTCGCGTTATACGGCCATCCGGAAGCGGCCAATCTTGTTTATCTTGGACTGTATGCGCTTCAGCATCGGGGGCAGGAGAGCGCCGGCATCGCCTCGAGCGACGGGCGCAAAATTCACAATGCCCGCAGGATGGGGCATGTGGCCGATATCTTTACCCCCGATGTTCTGAACCAGCTTCCAGGCAGTCTGGCGATCGGCCACACACGTTATTCCACGGCAGGCGACACAAGCTTACGTAATGCGCAGCCGCTTTCTGTGGCTTGCAGTAAAGGGCAAGTCGCTGTTGCACACAACGGAAATCTTACGAACGCGATCGACCTGCGGCGTGAACTCGAACAAGACGGTTCCATTTTTCAGTCGACCAGCGATACCGAAGTGGTTCTTCATCTGGTCGCGCGTTCACGGGAACGCACGCTCGCCGGGGCTCTGCGCGATGCGCTCCTGCAGATCGAAGGGGCGTTCTCTCTTGTTTTTCTCGCAGAAGACCGTATTATCGTGGCGCGGGATCCGCACGGTTTTCGCCCTTTGGCTATGGGGCGTCTGCAACTGCCGGACGGCAACTCGGCAGTTGTTTTCGCCTCTGAAACGTGTGCCTTCGATCTGATCGATGCCGAATACACGGGCGACGTGGAGCCGGGCGAAATGGTGATTGTCGGCCCGGAAGGTCTGACGCGCGAATACTACACGAGACCTGAAACTCCCGCGCACTGCTCGTTCGAGCACGTCTACTTTTCGCGTCCCGATTCGATCGTCTTCGGCAAACCGGTTTCGGAATCCCGCGAGCGTATGGGCAGGATGCTTGCCCGCGAGCACCCGGTCGACGCCGACGTGGTCGTTCCCGTTCCCGATTCCGGTGTTGTCGCGGCTCTCGGCTATGCCTCCGAATCCGGAATTCCGTACCGGCAGGCGCTTATCAGAAATCACTATGTCGGCCGCACGTTCATCGAACCGTCGCAGGCAATCCGCGATTTCGGCGTAAAGCTTAAACTCAATCCCATTCGCCATCTGCTCGAAGGAAAAAGCGTGGTGCTTGTCGACGACTCTATCGTCCGCGGCACAACCAGCCGTAAAATCGTGCGTATGGTGCGTAATGCCGGAGCACGTGAGGTTCATCTTCGCATCTCTTGCCCGCCCACGATTTCACCGTGCTACTACGGCGTGGATACTCCATCGCAAAACGAATTGATCGCAGCAAACAACGATCTCGAACAGATCCGCCAGTATGTCGAAGCAGATTCGGTTGCCTATCTCTCGCTCGAATCGTTGCGCGAGTCAATCCGCGATTCGGAACAGCACTTCTGCTACGCCTGCTACACGGGCCACTATCCGACTCTCGTGCAGATTGACGACATCGTGTTGGCCAAAACAGGCTGTTGCTAGTAACTTGTCCGTTGTTTCGACAGCGGCGAATCGGAGCCATGAGCGAAGCGATTGGAGCGTTAAGGCGTTTACGCCCACATCCAAGACTCCGGAGGAGTTCCTTGCCCGTTCATGACGTAATCCAAGGCGGCGGCCAGCGAGGTGCGATTCCAAAGATAGCGAGTGCTTCCATGTTTACTCCAAAATCGCCGGCGATGCGGATGCAGTGTCTTCAGCACGAAGGTAGCGCGAGCTTTTAGGTAAGCCAGAACCCGGGCCACTTGGACATCGGTTTGCAAAATGGCATGGACGTGATTCGTACGGATGTGCACGCAGAACAGATGCCAGCCGCGATAGGCGCACGCATCGAGCACGGAGTTCAAGACAAGCTTGCGGTCTTGCGGGCCCAGGATAAATGCTGGTTCGGCCATGAGTCGCTGGGCTTGGTCCTGCCAGGCCGGGTTGGACGGCAAAGTAGGAGACCCCCAGTTTCGATGATGGCGGGACACAGATCCCGTATCAGCACCGTGGGGGTGGGCGCCATACGTCGTGAAGGTAAACAAGACACCAATCGCTTCGCTCATGGCTCCGAAACAAAATTTCTGCTCACGGGCGATTCTTTGATTCCTAACTCGTCGGCAATCAGAGAACGCAACTCTTCTGTTAACCGGCCGCGATCTTTCAGAGTCATTTGCGTTGTTTGGATTGGCTTAAGAATTCGCAGCGTAACCGACCCGGACTGCACCACGCCGGCGCCGAACGGCAACACCTCGCGCGTGCCTACCAAAACAATCGGCACTACCGGCACGCTTGCGCGAATAGCGATATAGGCTCCGCCCTCCTTGAAAGGCTGAAGTACGCCATCGGGAGCGCGCCCGCCCTCAGGGAAAATCAAGAGCGAGATTTTCTTGTTCTGAATGGTCTCCGCTGCAATCTGCATCGTCTTCACCGCTGCGCGTGGATCATCTCGCGGAACCGGAATGTGCCCGGCACGACCTAGATGGGTGCCGAGCAGTGGAATCTGGAACAGTCCGCGCTTCGCTAAGAAGCGGAATTGCGCCGGAATATGCGCCAGGACCACCGGAGTGTCCATGTAACTCAGGTGATTCGATACGAAAACGTAGCTCTTGTTTTCGTCGATCTGCTCGAGGCCCTCGACCGTGACGCGCACGCCGCTAACTCGAAGCAGCATGCGTGCCCAGGCGCGGGCTACCGCGTTCTGAATAACGCCGGTTTTGTCGAAAAAGGAAATCAGCAGGCTGACTGTGCCGAAAAAAATTGTCGAAAGGACAATGGCAGGATCCGCAATGAATATCCCGCGCAGCCTTCTCATGCAGGCCCTATTTTACGAAACGAACTCCGGCTGACGAAGCAAACGACGAGCTTCGCCGACCAGATATAGTGAGCCCGTAAAAAATACGACAGCTTCGGGGGGAGCCTGCCCCGCTGCTTCGATCGCTGCGGATACGTTCTCGGTCAGAACGGCGCGCGGGTGGCCAGTAACATCTAGGATCGCCTGGGGACGAAGTGCACGGGGGAAATCGGGCGCGGTCACGATCAGGCGCTCTGCCAATGGGAATAATCGCTCGGTCACTTCCTCGATGGCCTTGTCTCGCATGGCGCCGTACACCAGCCATACCGGACGATTCGCGCAGAACTCCTGAATGTAGGCTGCTAAAGCGGAAGCTCCGGCTGGGTTATGGGCGCCGTCCAAGATGAAATCGGGATTACTTGCAACTCGTTCCAATCTCCCCGGCCAGCGCGCAAGCCGAAGGCCCTCTTGAATCTCACGCTCCGGGATCCCGAGTTCTCTGCACGCCAACACTGCCGCCGCAGCATTCTCGATTTGGTGGCGGCCGGGCAGAGCGCATTCGTAGTCGATGCCGTCCAAAGAAAAGCGAGACGCGTATGCGCTGATTTGTTGAACCTGGAGCGCCTGATCGGCGACGCGGACCGTTTTGCAACCGAGCTCCCGGGCACGACGTGCGATTACCTCGTCTGCCACAGGGTGTTGTGGCGCAACTACGACCGGAACGCCTGGTTTCAGAATCCCGGCTTTCTCGCTCGCAATCGATTTAAGCGTATTGCCGAGATATGCTTCATGGTCATATGACACTGGCGTGATCACGCATAGCTCGGGCGTAATCACGTTCGTCGCATCCAGCCTTCCTCCTAAGCCGACTTCGATGACGCTGATCTCCGCTCGGTCACGAAAGATGAGCAGCGCCATAGCCGTGACGGTCTCGAAGTAAGAAGGGTGCGCATCGATACGACCCTCGCACAGCAGAGCTTCGGCTGTGTCGTGCACGGTCGCAAACGCCGCAGCGAACTCGTGGTCCGTTACATCCGATCCGTCGATCTGAATCCGCTCGGTCGGTTCAATCAAGTGCGGAGACGTAAACAGGCCGGTGCGCAAACCGGACTGCCGCAGCACGCAAGCGATCATTGCACAAGTCGAGCCCTTGCCGTTGGTCCCCGCCACATGCACAAACCGCTGCCCTTCTTGCGGATCGCCGAGCGCCGCGAGTACAGTTTGCATACGCTTTAAGCCAAATTTTGCGCCAGCCTTGAGTTCATTTCCCAGCGAGTAGAGATAGCGGACAGAATCGGGGTAACTCACTGTTATTCGGCAACCGCGCGCTCGAGTTTGCGTTCTTCTTTGGCCCGATAGTGCCGATAACACCAGCGCGCTAACACGATCAGCACAACGCAGCCGCCCCAGAGCTTCGCTTCGAATCCCCACTTCGAGCTCACATCCGCCGTCGGCAAGAACGAGAAAACGATGGCGATCATCGAGACCGCGAAGCCGCACACGGCAGGGAGCGTTTGCCCAAATTTCCAGGCCGCACCGAACAAGTACAGGAAAGGAATAAACAGCGAGATCACCGTCATGTCGACCATCACCTGGTAAGCGCCGCGGAATGTCTCGCCTAACTGGCTGATAACCAGCAGCATGCCGGATCCGATTCCCAGCACGAGAATCGAAATGTAAGGTGTTCGGAATCGCGGATGCAGTTTGGCGAAAGCAGGCGGCAGCAATCCGCCCATCCCCAGCACGAACGGCAACCTGGCACACCCACCCAAATATGTCCCGAGTTGTCCGCCGGCACTGAGCAGGATTCCGGCGCCGATGGCCAGCGGAAACCACGACCAAGCTAAGTTATGGGACACCTGCTGGCTGACTTGCGCCAGCCCGATGACAGTGCTGATCTTTTCGGGAGGAAGGAACACAAGCAGCGAGGTTGTGGCTGAAATATAAAAAACGACCACCAAGGCCGTGCTGATCCACGTCGCTCGCATAACGGCTTGCCGCGGGTTGCGAATCTCGCCGAGGAGGATAGGGCTCAATTCGAGGCCGGTCATGGCCATTGCCAGCTGCGACCAGAAGTTCAGGCGGTCGAAATCCAAACGGGGAACCACATTGAAGTGCGTTGCCGAGCCTTTTGCAGCCAATCCCACAACTGCCGCAACCACCAGGAGCGCAATTATGAAATAAGCCCCGAGACCTCCCAAATTGTCGACCCATTTGGCAACATTGAGCCCTACATAATTCACCACAATAACCAGGGCCAATAAAATGATTGCGCACGGTAGTACAAACTTAGGGTCCTCTGCCATTGCGGCCGATTTCGGGCTGAACGCGTAGGTGACCATGCCTACCATCGCGACCAAAACGCCAGGAATCCAGAAGAAATTGTTCAGATAGTAAAACCAGCCGCAAGAGAAAGCATGCCACGGTCCGAAGGCCTCTCTGGTCCAAACGTATAAGCCGCCTTCCTGAGGGAAGCGCCGGGAAAGATTTGCTACAACAAACGCGCATGGGACCAGGAAAAACAAGGCCGCCAATAGCCACAGAACAATTGCTCCCGGACCGATATGCGCAGCTACTCCGATCCAACGTGTGCTTACGAGGGCCGCGATATTAAATAGAACGAGATCGCGCAGGCTTAATTCCCGGCGAAGACCAGTTTCTCCGTCCATCGGCTCTTACTTGCCCGGATTTGTCGCGCCGATTTGTTTGAGCATCGGCCGGATCAATTGAAACACGTCTTGCGCAACGATCTTGTTTCCTTCGCCGTTCGGATGAATGCCGTCAGGTTGCATCAGCGATTGATTCTGGTAGACGTGCAAGAGCAGAAACGGCATGAATGGTAGATGATACTGCTTCGCGAGCTGCGGAAACATCGCAGTGAATGGTTTCACGTAGTCGGGGCCGTAGTTGGGCGGAAGAGTAATACCGAGAATCACGATCGGTATTCCGGCCTTTTTCAGACGCTCGATCATCTCTTGCAAATTCTTGCGCGTTGCCTCGACCGGTATGCCTCGCAGCCCGTCGTTGCCGCCGAACTCGAGAATCACCAAGCCCGGCTTCTCGGCGACAACGTTTTCTATGCGGGCAAGTCCATCCGTAGTGGTGTCACCGCTAACGCCCTGGTTATCGACCCGGAAATGGAGTCCGTGCGCGTCGAGCAGATCTTGCAGATCGTCCGGATAACTTCGGCCAGCGACACCGGCCGTCAAACTGTCGCCAAATGTGACGATCGCCGGTTTGTCGTCACCGGGCGCCGACGTTGACGCACTCGGCGCAGGCGAAGCAACGGAAGTCGATTGCGGTGGGGAACTTGCGGCATCTTGCGAACGTCTTTCCACTTGTTGGGACGAGCTGGGGCGAGGAGCACAGGAAGACAAGATGGCTCCGCTCAGGCAGGCTGCTGCCAGAATAAATAAAGGAAACGGCCTTTTATTCACCATCCTAAGGTTGACATGCAAGCTTCAAGAGACCAGCCCAGCATCGTCGAAGCAGACCAGGTTTCGAAAACCATCGACAACGGTTCGAACCGTGTCGAGATTTTACGCGATGTAAGCTTCGCCATCCCGCGTGGACAATTTGTCGCGATTATGGGTGCTTCGGGCAGCGGCAAAAGCACTCTGCTCGGCCTGCTCGCCGGGCTCGATACCGTAACGGCCGGTCGCATTACGCTCGACGGGACCGACATACAAGATATGCGGGAAGACGAACTGGCACGATTGCGAGGCCGCAAAATTGGCTTTGTTTTTCAGTCTTATCAGCTCGTTCCGACTTTGACGGCCGAAGAGAATGTTCTTTTGCCCGCGGAGTTGAGTGGCTATTCCGGTGATGGCCCGGCGCGTGCCCGCGAGTTACTTGACCGAGTGGGTTTAGGGAATCGAACGCATCACTATCCGGTGCAACTTTCCGGCGGCGAACAGCAGCGTGTCGCGCTTGCCCGCGCGTTTATTACAGGGCCGCCGATTCTCATGGCTGACGAGCCGACGGGCAACCTGGACTCGGCGAACGGCCAACAGATTCTTGACTTGCTGTTGCAACTGAATCGTGAGGAACGGACTACGCTTGTCCTCGTTACGCATGACGCCAGTCTTGCTGCTTATGCCGATCGCATCATTACATTACGCGACGGGCAAGTTCTCACGGACGTTTTGAGCGCAGCCGCTCTGGAGGTGTAAGCGTGGCAGCATCTTCTGCAGCCATCGCACCCGCCCCCACTCGCTTCGGTCTGGCGACAGCATCCAAGATAGGCTGGCGCGAGTTGCGGGCCACCCCTGCGAAGTTTGTTTTTGTTGTTCTCGCGGTGGCAGTTGGCGTGGCCGCTCTTAGCGGAGTGAAGGGTTTCGGATACGCCTTTCGCGGCATGTTGCTTCGAAACGCCAAACAGCTTATCGCCGCGGATCTTCAAGCGCAAACTTGGGATACGCTCTCGCCTGAGCAGTTCGCCAAAATTGACCGGATCGCATCTCAAAACGGCAAATTGGCTCGCATCACCGAAACCGTTTCCATGGCTGCCTCAGCTGCGCAGCATATTCCACAGATGATTTCGGTGAAGAGTGTCGATCCGCGATCCTATCCGTTCTACGGGAAGCTTGGTTTACAGCCCGCTCGACCGCTAGCGACGCTGCTGAGCAACGATTCTTCAGCGGTAGTCACACCCGAGCTGGAGATGCGGCTCAAAGTAAAGCCGGGAGACACGCTTCGTTTGGGAGGCAAGGAGTTCAAGATTACCGGGACTGTTACAAGCGAACCCGACCGGCTCGCGTCCGGCTTCGGCCCCGGCATGCGGGCTCTGGTGAGTGAGGCCGGTCTCGAACGAAGCGGGCTGGTTCAGTTTGGGAGCCGCGCCGCTCAACGCTTTCTCTTCAAGCTTAAGCCGGGCGCGGATCTCGACAGCATCAAGGATCAGCTGAAAACAGTTACTCATCGAATCTTCATCAGCGATTACCGTGAAGGAAGTCCAGCTGTCGGTAAAGCGCTCGATAACACCACTACCTTCCTGAGCTTGGTCAGCTTGATCGCCCTGATCGTCGGCTCGCTCGGTGTCGCTATGGCGATGTATTCGCATCTGCAGCAGCATATGGACACCATTGCGGTGATGAAAGCAATGGGCGCACGGGCCAATCAGATCATGCAGATCTATTTGCTCCAGACGCTTTGGCTGGGACTGGCGGGCGGGATCATCGGAGTCACGGTGGGTGCTGTGGTTCAAAAATCTTTTCCGATACTCATCCAGCGCGTCTTCGCTCTGCTGCCCGAGGTGCCATGGGATTGGTCCTTCAGCCTTCAAGGATTGAGTTTGGGCGTTCTCGCCACTCTGCTTTTCACGCTGCCGCCGCTATTGAGCGTGCGCAATGTACGTCCCAGTCTTGTGCTTCGCCGCAATATGAGCGATGCGGCGCAGGAGGGACGCAAGCATTGGCGCGAAAAGATTCCCAGCTGGCTCGGAACACTCGTCATTCTGATCGGTTTCTATGGGATTGCGGTTTGGCTCGGGGGTTCTCCCCAGATGGGTTTCTACTTCATGGCCGGGCTGGTTGCGAGCGTTCTGCTTCTCGCTCTGGTCGCGAGTCTGCTCTTATTCGCCATGCGCCGGATTGTGAAGATAAGCGGACTGCGGCTTCCTCTTTCATTCCGGCACGGCTTTGCAAACCTCTACCGGCCGGGTAACCAGGCTCGCTCGGTGTTGGTCGCGCTTGGCATCGGCGTAATGTTCACCTTGACGACATATCTCCTGCAGCATACCGTTTTGCGAGAGGTGATCAGCGAAGGACCTGGCCGGCAGGGCAATCTTTTTCTGCTCGACGTGCGTGACTCCGCTTCTCTTAGCAAAGTGGTGGAAGCTCAGCCGGGTGTGAAAGGCAAGGTGCAGCTGGTCGGTTACATCGTGGGGCGTATGCTGCGCAACAACGGCGTTCCAACAGAACGCCTCGGATTGAGTAAAGAGAAGAAAGACGCCGTGCAGACGATTCGGATAACAACAGCCACAAAGCTACCGGAAGGCTTGAGTGTGCTAAAGGGTCATTGGTGGGCTGCCGATACAGTAGAGCCAGTGCTGGCGGTCTCGGAGCAGGCACAGCGCGATTTCAAGCTGCGCGTTGGTGATCGGCTTGAATTCCAGATCGCCGGGCGCACGGTCGCGGCCCCTCTCGTCGCGATATTCCGGCGCGATCAGCGAGCGCCGGTTCGATACGATCTTGTCTTTCCGCAGAAGGCACTAGGCACGCTTCCCGTGGTGTACTATGGCGCCGTGCATGTAGATCCTTCCAAAATTCCGCAGGTGGAAGAAGCACTGTTCGAGAAGTTCCCGACTGTTACCGTCATGAATCTGGCCGATGTGCTGACGCGCATCCAAGAGGCGGTGGATCAAGTGGCGCTCGTGATCCGATTTTTAGCGGGCTTTGCCATTCTCGCCGGGGTGATCATTCTGTCGTCCAGCATCGCGGGCACACGTTACCGACGTCTGCGCGAAGTGGCCATTCTGAAAGCGCTGGGCGCGACCCGCCGGCGAATCATGAACATTTTTTCGGTCGAATTTTCAGTGCTCGGCGCAGTCGCGGGCTTTGTAGGCGGCATCCTGGCAAATCTCTTTACCGGGATCATCTCCGAGAAGTTCATCAATGCCCACTTCGATTTCGAGTGGTTGTCTCTTCTGGCGGTGATCGTTGGCACCGCGGTCCTCGCAAACGTCGCCGGATGGCTTGCCAGCGGCCGCATTCTGGATCAGCGCCCGCTGGAAGTTCTCAGATCCGAATAGCGGTCACACTTGTAACGGAAAAGCTGTTTCGCACCTAAGTAGTTCCCGACAAATAACTTAGCCCGAGTCGCACAGGCTACGGGCCCCAAACCTGTTTTCTTCCCGCTTTATCTTCATGGGCGATGAACAAGCTTGACTTAGCCCGACGATTGGCGAAAGAGTCTCACCGCTCGAAAGCGAAAGCAGCCGACGATGTCGATTCGCTGGTCTATCGTTTGCTTAAAGAACTAAAGGAGCCTGAGAAGTCTCGCGATGACGGGACCCAGCGGGTCGCCGGTGCACCGAAGCCGAGGCCGAATCGTGAATCGTAGTCTTCGCGGTAAGGCGCTCCTCCAATTGATCGATCGCTATCTCCGCGACGGCGCCGCCATCGAAATCGACGGGCTCGGGAATTTTATGTTGGACAGTTCCAATCAGGTTGTATTCCAGGCAAATGGGCGCATTCGCGTTTTTCTCGCCTATGCCGACGAAGACAAGGCTGACGTGAAGCGGCTCTACAACGCGCTTCAGAAGGCCGGTTTCGAGCCATGGATGGATAAAGAGAAGCTTTTGCCTGGCCAGAACTGGCCGCGAGCTATTGAACGTGCCATCGACCTCTCGGAGTTTTTTATCTGTTGCTTTTCCAGCCGCTCCGTCGCGAAGCGAGGCCATTTTCAGTGCGAACTGCAGTACGCGCTCAACGTTGCTTCACGCGTCCCCAATGAAGAAATTTTCTTCCTGCCGGTTCGTTTGAATGACTGCGAAGTACCGCGCGAAATCGACAGAAAAGTCCAGCACGTGAATCTGTTTCCGGATTGGGAGCGAGGCGTGGGCGAGCTTCTCAAGGCTATGTGGCACCAAACTCTCGAGAGAAGGAAGCGAGTCAGGCTGAAAACCTAGCTCTTTGAAATCTTCTTTTTGGCTTCGTGCGCAAACTTAGAATCCGGAGCCAGGGCGAGCACCTTCTGGTAAGCCAGTTTTGCGGCGTCTTTATGATTCAGCTTGTCTTCTGCCTCGCCGACCTTGAAAAAAGCTTCGGCGGAGCTCGGGTTGTACCGAGTAGCCCATTCGTAACGTTTCAATGCCGCCCGAAAGTTGTTCTTGTGCCAGTAGAAGTTTCCAATGCGCACATTTCGGTCCGACTCGAGCGGATTCAATACGAATTTTTCGGGTGCAACTGTCTCGTCTTCTTCCGGCAAGTTTGTCTCGTCAGGAACCTGTTGGGCGACAGGTTCGCCGGGTTTCGGAGACTGTTGAGGTGTCTGGGCCGGAGCCTGATGCGGGAACGGCAGGGCCGCGAAAGAGGGGACATTTGCGCCGAAATACATGCCCAAAACCGCGGCAAAAAGCAGCGTACGTGTCACAATTAAAAGTATAAGCTGCACAAAAATATGGATCAGCCCGCGAACCTAAGCGAGGCGAAGACTCGACTGAAAGAAAAGGTCGCGCAGCTTCCTACCGAGCCAGGTGTTTACCTTTACAAGGACGGCAGAGGCAAAGTTCTCTACGTCGGTAAGGCCAAGAGCCTGCGCAGCCGCGTCCGGAGTTACTTCAACGAAGACCGGCTCGCCGAAGCGAAAACGGGGAGCTTGATCGCGGAAGCTCGCGACATCGATTTTATCCAGGTCGACAACAACAAAGAAGCTCTCGCACTCGAAAACAACTTAATCAAACAGTACAAGCCGCGCTTCAACATCCTGTTGAGGGACGACAAGACGTATCCGTACGTTAAATTGACGAACGAGAAGTACCCTCGTGTGTTCGTGACCCGGCGCATTCTCAAGGACGGCGCGGGCTACTATGGCCCTTATTTTCCGGGAAATCTGGCCCATCGGCTGGTTCACTTTATTCACCGGCATTTCAAAGTACCGTCGTGCAAACTGGACCTGAACAAGAAGTACAGTCATCCCTGCTTGCAGTACCACATTCATCGTTGTCTCGGTCCATGTACGCCAGGATTGACTACCGACGAAGCTTTTAGAGAGGCCGTGCGCGATGTGCGGTTATTTCTGGAAGGGCGTCACCGGGATCTGGCGAACGAATTAGAAGTGCGCATGCACGCCGCCGCGGACGAGATGCGTTTCGAGGAGGCCGCAAGCCTGCGGAATCTGATCGCAACTGTGCGTGAGATGGAGCAGAAGCAAAAGATGGCAGCGGCCGAAGGCGACGATATCGACATCTTCGCGTATCACGCCGAGCCACCACTGATTGCGGTCAATTTGTTTCACTTGCGCCGGGGAACGATCGTGGACAGGCGCGAGTTTTTCTGGGAAGATCAGGTTGAATTCAATGCCGGCGAGTTCTTCGCAGCGCTGCTGAAACAGGTTTACCTCAACAGCAAATACATTCCTCGATTGATCCATGTTCCTGCCGAGTTCGAAGAGCGCGAGGAACTGCAAGAATTTCTCTCGGATCTCAGGGGGCATCGCGTCGAGATCGCTACGCCCCAGCGCGGCACAAAGAAAGCCATGCTCGCGCTGGTCGAAACAAACGCTAAGCACAGCTTCGACCAGCGCTTTCGCGTTCTGAAGCCATCTTCCGAGGCGATCAAAACTGCCTTGCAGGACGCTTTGAATTTGCCCGAAGCACCGAACCGGATCGAGTGCTTTGATATCTCGCACATTCAAGGGACCGACAAGGTCGCGAGTATGGTGGTTTGGGAAGACGGCAAGATGAAGAAAGCCGACTACCGCAAATTCATCATCCGAACCGTGGTGGGGAACGACGACTTTGCTTCCATGCGCGAGGTGATTACGCGGCGGTACGGAAAGCTGCAGGCGGAAAACCAGGCGTTTCCGGGACTGGTGATCGTCGACGGCGGTCTTGGGCAATTGCACGCGGCTGCGGGAGCGCTCGAGGCGCTGGGAATCACTTACCAAGCCTTAGCCTCTATCGCGAAACGTGAGGAGTGGATCTACGTCTACGGGCAGGAAGACGAGCCTGTCATCCTCGACAAGTTCTCACCCATTCTCCATCTTGTGCAGACGATTCGCGATGAGGCGCACCGGTTTGCGGTCACATTTCATCGAACTCGGCGGAATGCACAGCGGCTTACCTCGGAGCTACACGAAGTGCCGGGTGTTGGCGCGAAAACAGTGGAGAAGCTGCTTCGGACCTTCGGCAGTCTTGAGAACGTCCGGCAGACTCCTCGCGAAGAATTGAACAAAGTTGTGGGCCCATCCGCGGCAAACAAGCTGATTGCGCATTTCAACAACGACCTGACCCGATCGCCTTTTGTTCAGATCGAGACCGAATTAGAGCTGGCTGAGCAATCCAGCGAGTAAAGCTGTTCGATCGGCAATTCGGTCGATCAGGATGCTCTCGTTTGTTGCGTGAGCGCCTTCGCCCACCGCTCCCAAACCGTCAAGTGTAGGAATGCCCAACGCGGCTGTAAAATTGCCGTCGGAACCTCCCCCAGTAGCGGACTCTTCTAAGTCAATGCCGAGTTCTGCGCCGATAGCTTTTGCTTGATTGAACAAGCGTGCGATTGCCTTTGTGCGCTCCATGGGCGGCCGGTTCAAGCCGCCTTCGAATTCGAGCTTGCAGCGTCTATCAAACGGGCGCAGCGCTCGGATCTTGCGATCGATCGCTTGGGCGTCTTTTAGGCGAGCGATCCTGACATCCACATCTACTTTCGCTTCGGCGGCGATGACATTCGTTCGCGTACCTCCACAGACCACACCGGGATTTACGGTGGTGCCGCGCTCGAGATCGGTGAAAGTGGCGATGCGTTCGATCTGACGGGCAATCTCGAGGATCGCGCTCGCGCCATTTGTGAAATCTACTCCTGCGTGTGCAGCTTTGCCCCTTACGGTCAGCCGGTAATCGGCGATGCCCTTGCGGGCCGTCTTCAGTTTTCCAGTCAATCCGGTGCCGGGCTCGAGCACGAGAACGCAGTCGCTACGTTTGGCTTCGGACTCGGTAAGCGTACGCGAGTCGGTGCTGCCGACTTCTTCGTCCGCGACGACTAACAAAGCGACATTCTTGGATACGGGTATATCAAGGTCGCGTAACGCACGAGCAGCGTAGATGAAGAACGCCAGGCCAGACTTCATGTCGAGCACGCCCGGTCCCCAGAGCCGTTTCTTCTCCTGACGGAACGGCATGGAGCTTATGGTTCCGAGAGGCCAAACCGTATCGGAGTGACCGATGCCTAGAATTCGCCCGCTTTTCCCCGACCTGGCAGCACGAAATTCGAGCCTTACATGTCTGCCGAATCTGCTCGACGTATAAAGCTTCGGCTTTGCGAGATCTTTGGTTAACTCGAATCAGTAAGTCGGTGAAGCGATTTACATTGGCGGGAGAATCGCTCGGCGATTCGCACTCCACCATCTGTCGGATGGCCGTAATTATCTGATCTTGGTTCGTCTTGGCGTACGACAGGAGACGCTGCATCGGTTGTTATAATAGCGATTCCCTACTCAATGACGGCACTCGACGTTCGACAGATCTCTGCGGTGTTGCCGCACCGTTACCCGATGTTGATGGTTGATCGAGTGTTAGAGATTACGGACCATTCGATAGTCGGGATCAAGAACGTCACGATTAATGAGCCGCACTTCAACGGACATTTTCCCGGCCTGCCGATTATGCCGGGAGTCTTGATCATCGAAGCGATGGCGCAGGTCGGCGGCATTTTAATCTGGCAGATTAACAACAACCCGAACGGCAAAATTATGTTCCTGGCCTCAGTCGAAGGAGCTAAGTTCCGCAAGCCGGTCGTGCCCGGTGACCAACTGCGGATCGAGATGAAAATTGTGAAGACGAAGCTCACAGTCGCCAAGATGCAAGGCGTAGCTACGGTGGACGGTCAGACCGTAGCGGAAGCAACGCTGATGTGCAAGCTCGCCGATCGGGAAGCAGCTTGAAGTTCAGTGGCGATTCACCCAACAGCCATCATCGATCCTGACGCAAACATTTGTCCTGAAGCTGAAATCGGGCCTTACTGCGTCGTCGGAAGCGGGGTAACGATCGGAGCGCGCACTCGTTTACTTGCGCACGTTTATCTGGAAGGCAAGCTCACGATCGGGAAGGACAATGTGTTTTACCCTTACTGCTCCTGTGGCGTAACCCCGCAGGATATGAAGTACAGAGGCGAACCCTCGGAGACGCGAATCGGAGATCGTAATACGATCCGTGAGTTCGTGACCATCAATCGCGGCACGCAAGGGGGCGGAATGATTACGTCTATTGGGGACAGTAATCTTCTAATGGCGTACGTTCACGTTGCGCATGATGTGATCATTCATAACCATACGATTCTCGCAAACGGCGTGACGTTCGCGGGGCATGTAAGGGTTGACGATTACGCCAACATCGGCGGTCTATCTGCCATTCATCAGTTCTGTCATATCGGCCGGCACGCGATGGTCGGCAGCAACAGCGTGATCAAACAGAATGTACTGCCGTATTCCGTGACTGCGGCAGATCACAATGCCGAGGTATATGGCGCAAACAAGGTTGGGCTGGAGCGAAAAGGTTTTGGTCCTGACGCGATCGAACCCCTGCAGAACGCATTTCGCATTTTGACTCGTGCGGGTCTGAACACGACACAAGCCTTGGCGCGTATTGAAGAGGAGATTCCTCAGACCTCCGAAATTCAGGAACTTCTAAACTTCATTCGGGCTTCGCAGCGCGGCTTTCACAAGTGAAGTACGGAATGATCGCGGGCAACGGAAGATTTCCGTTGCTGGCGCTTGAAACTGCTCGGCGCGAAGGACATGAGATCACGGTAGTCGCAATCGAGAATGAGGCTTCACCGGAGCTCGAGCAACTGGCGACATCGTTCCATTGGGTGAACATCGGGCAGCTCGGGAAATTGATCGAGACGTTTAAACGGGAAAACGTCAGTGAAGTGATGATGACGGGGCAGGTGAAGCACGTCAGCATCTTTTCCGGCGTTACGCCCGATTGGCGACTTGTTAAGTTGCTCGCTTCTCTGAAGGAGAAAAATACGGCGGCGCTCATCGGCGGTGTGCAACGCGTGCTGCGCGCGGAAGGAATCGAGCTAGTGGATTCGACACGACTTTTGAAGCCGCTGCTTGCTCCCGAAGGAGTTTTGACCAAACGAAAGCCGACAAAGCAAGAGGAAGCCGATATCCGCTATGGGCGGCGGATTGCAGCGGCCTTATCACAAGTGGACGTGGGACAGAGCGTAGCTATCAGCGAGAAGGCCTGTGTCGCTGTCGAGGCAATGGAAGGCACGGATGCGATGTTGCGCCGTGCCGCTTCCTTGACCAACGGCCGTCCGTTGCGGCTCGTCAAGGCATCGCATGGCCGGGCACATTTACTGTTCGATGTACCGGTAGCTGGAGTGACGACCGTCGAGACCATGGTGGAGACCGGAACAACGGCGCTGGCACTGGATGCAGGACGGACACTTTTGCTCGATCGGGAGGCGATGATCGGCAAAGCGAATGATGCTGAGATCACGATCGTTGGGTACCCGCCGCTAAAGGGACTCCAGTGAACGCCGATCCGGATGGCGGTGATCGGGGCGGGAGCATTTGGCCGGAATCACGTGCGCGTGCTGAGCCAGATGCCCGACGTCGAGTTGGTGGCAGTAGTGGATTTGGACTTCGGCAAAGCGCAGCAGTTGGCAGCCGAGTACAAGACCCAGGCTTTCGCCGACATTCCGCAAGGAATCGATGCCGCCGTAGTGGCGACGCCCACAGTTACTCATGAAATCGTCACGGAGGGTTTACTGGCATCCGGGGTGGATGTGCTGGTGGAGAAACCGATCGCAGACGATGCACTTGTGGGAGAACGGCTGACCGAGCTGGCGCGGGAGAACGGCCGGATCCTGCAGGTCGGGCACCTGGAGCGTTTCAATCCGGCCGTGGCGGCTTTGAGCAAGGTTGTGACGGTTCCGCTGTTCTTCGAGGTTCACCGGTTGAGCGTGTTCACGCCGAGAAGTCTGGACGTGGACGTCGTGCTGGATCTGATGATCCACGACTTAGATATCGTTCTGCAGATTATGGGCGAAATGCCGATTGAGATTCGAGCCGCTGGGATTTCGGTTTTGTCCCAACGGGTGGATATCGCGAATGTGAGGCTGGCGTTCGCCGGAGGTTGTGTGGCGAATCTTACGGCAAGTCGGGTCTCGACGGAGCAGGTGCGCAAGCTGCGGCTGTTCCAGCCGGGCGAATACATTTCGATTGATTACAAACGGCAGGACGCGGTTCGACTGCGGATTTTACCGAACGAACTCGAATCTGGGTTCGTTTCTTCATTTTCGCCGCAAATCGGCTTCGAGCAGCTTCCGGTCGAGCGGGGCGAGCCCCTCCAGCTTGAGCTCGAGGCGTTCGTTCGGGCTGTCCGGGACCGTACGCCCCCTCTCGTGCGATGGCGATCAGGCGACCCGGGCGCTGCGTTTGGCGGAAGAAATTCTTGCTACGATCAAAGAACACGCACGGCTGGTCTCCGAGACGATCGGGCAAAGCGGCAAGTTCAAGTGAGTTCAAGCGCTGTTTCGCTCCCACCTTCAGATGTGGAGCTGAATCTTCTTCTCGAATGGCCAAATCAGAGGACCCGTCCGCAGTGGATTCTGATCTGTGCAGGTTCGCTTTTCTTTCACCTTGTTGTGTTCTATTTGGGGACCCGGCTGCAGAGCCTGGTCGGACAGAGGCAGCCCGAGCGGCAGGTTGTGGTTCATCGCATTCCGCTTTATCTTCCCCCGGACCTGATGACGCAGAAAGCGCCGAACCGGGCAAAGCTCTCAAAGCAGATCGACTTGGCGGATCTGCTTGCCTCGCAGCAAGCGAAGGCGAGTCCAAAGTTGCCGGCACCGAGTGTGAGGCGATTCGAACTCCCGAAGCAGATGGCGAAACAGCTTGTAGCGAAGAACGCGACGCCCCAAATTCTACCGCAAGCACCGGCCATTGCACTGAATCAGAACCCGGTGATATCGGGGACGCTTCCCGGGGCGTTGCCGAGCCCGGCGCCTCCGCCGCCGAAACCATCTACCGGACCTTTTCTGAACATTGACGAGGCTGCTCCGCCAAACCCTCATCCGAAACTGGCGCCTCCTAAAAACGGCGTGCAATCGGCGATAGAAGCAGCCGCGCAGGATTCGAAGAGCCGTGACCTTTCCGTGAGCGACGATGTTCCGGAACAGCTCACGCCTTTGCGGCCGGGCGGCATGGGACAAACTCCTGCCCAGCACGCGGCGGTGGAGCTGCAAAGCGACCCGAACGGGGCTGACTTCAAGAACTACTTGAGGAACATTCTGACGATTGTGCGGGCGAACTGGCGCAGGGTAATTCCCGAGAGCGCGCGTATGGGGATGCTGCGGGGGCGCACAGTGGTCGAGTTTGTAATCGACCGGAATGGAAGCATACCGAAGCTGGTGACCGCAGATAGCTCAGGATCGGAGCCACTGGATCGCGCGGCGGTAGCTGGGCTCAGCATGTCGAATCCGCTGCCTCCGCTCCCTTCGGATTACAAGGGTTTTCAGGTAAGGCTCGCGTTCACGTTCGCGTACAACATGCCCGCGAAATGACGGGCCAAGATCAACAGGGCGAGCCAAAGAGCTCTTTGATCGGCTTACGAACAGCTATTTTTCTGTACGCGCTTCTGGTAATCGTCTCGTGTTTGATACTCAAAGGTAAGCCGCTGTATCTAGCGCTGATTATTGTCGGTGGTTTAGCTGCGAAGTCCTACGTTCATTACTTGCGGGAACGCGTCGGCAGATGAGCTCAGAGCCTTTCGAGGTTGCGATCTCCGTTACGCCTGAGGACATCGATCAACTCGGTCACGTGAACAACGTGGTTTATGTGAGATGGATTCAGGCGGCTGCCGTTGCGCACTGGGACGCAATTGCGCCTGAAGCCGAGAAGAGCCGCCTGCTGTGGGTCGTGCTGCGACACGAGATCGATTACAAGAAGCCGGGTTATCTGGAAGATGAAATCGTGGTCCGGACGTGGGTTGGTGAGTCCAGCCGATTCAAATTCGAGCGGTACAGCGAAGTTCTTCGGGCGAAGGACAGAGGTGTTCTCGTGAAGGCGCTTACGGTGTGGTGTCCGTTAGATGCGACGACCAGGAGACCGATCACGGTTAGTCGCGAAGTTCGGGAGTACTTCTCTTCGGGCTCATCTGTTGACTGATCAGACGTTACACGTTTGGTATGCCTGCTCCAGGCTGTTGATTGGAGGCGTCTTGATTGGCACGAACTCGTGCGACAGAAATCCTTGATAACCGGTATCGACGATGGCGCGAGCGACCGCGTTCCAGGTCACTTCCTGCGTGTCGTCGAGCTCATGACGGCCTGGATTGCCGCCCGTGTGGAAGTGGCCGAAGTATGCGATGTTTTCACGGATGGTTCGGATGAGGTCGCCTTCCATGATCTGCATGTGATAGATGTCGTAAAGAAGTTTCACGCGCGGTGAGTTGACGCTTTTCATCAACTCGACGCCCCATGCCGAGTGGTCCGCCATGTAGTCTTTGTGGTTGACCTTGCTATTGAGCAGTTCCAGGTTGATGGTAACGTTCTTTTCCTCGGCGTAGGCCTTGATCTTGTTGAGACCCGTTGCGCAGTTTTGGAGGCCCTCGCCGTCCGGCATGCCGCCGCGGTTTCCGGAGAAGGTGATGACGTTCGGTACGTTCGCCGCGGAAGCGAGAGTGATGTCATTCTTCAGACTGGCCAACACTTTGTCGTGGTTTTCGAGACGATTCAGGCCGATCGGGATGGTGTTCGGAGCTGTTCCCGAAGTCATGGACGGGACAAGACCGTGTTTCTTGACCGTTTCGTACTGATCGGGTGTGACGAGATCGATGCCTTTCAAGCCGATGCGGACTGCCTCAACGCAGAGTTGATCGAGTGTAAACCATTTCTGGTAGGTCCAGTAAGAGACTCCTTGCTTCAAACGTCCACCTCCGGTTGCGGGGGTTGAGAGAGCAGGACGAGCTAGGGCCACAGCACCGGCTGTGACTGCCGACTTCAATGCATTTCTACGGTTCATGCGAAAGAATGGTATCAGATGCGTTCGCCTTTGGCGGTCCGGAATCCGTTCCTAATTGTCGAGGTACTCTCTCGCTCGACGCAGCACTATGACCGGGGCTTTAAAAGCACCGCGTACAGAACCATTCCCTCCCTGCGACATCTGATCTTCGTGGCACAGGACCGCGTGTTGGTGGAACACTTACAACGGGAAGAAGACCGTTGGTCTATCACCAGTTACCGGGAACTCCATCAGCAGATCTCTTTGGGGCAAGGCTGTTTGGCGTTAGCCGACATTTATGCTCGCATTGAGTTCCCGAGATGAGGCGGAGATCGAACATGACCGTCGGCAGCGAAGAAGGGGCAGCGTGATGGTAGTACACACAGAGGAAGAGATTGATTTTTACCTAATGGCTAATCTTTCCACCCGCCTGACAGGGCTGCCGTTTGTAGTCTGGATTTCGCAACGCGGGAACGCGAGGCACGATATTCGGGTGAAAGTTTCTCCTGGATTGAAGGCGATCCCGGAGGAAATGGTGAGTGTCGGTATTCGCCCGGACGTTCATCTGGTGGTCGGGGAACTGGCTTCTAACGACCTCAAATTGCTTACAGCATGGGTGGAGCTTAATCGTGAGGTGATCGTTAAGTTCTGGAATGGCGAGTTGGCAACAGATGAAGCACTCGTCGAGATTAAAGCTATCTGAAGCGCTGAACGGAAAGAGTTCTACGTTCGAGCATTCGGACTTGCCCACCTTCCTACTTAGCATTGAGGTGTGCGGGTGCAGTCGCTTTCGTTCTCGGATGAGGATCATATCAAACAATCCTGGCCCGCTGCTACGGCGCATTTCCAAGTAGGATAGTTGCTGCATGGCTTCGAAGAACATCGTGGGTCTCGATCTTGGGACATCGAGCGTCAGGGCGCTGCTGTTCGATGGCGAGTTTTCGAGTCATGAAGGCCTCGGACTACAGCGTAAGTATTCGCTCAGCACTCGGCCTGACGGCAGTGTGGAAGTCGATGCGGATTTGCTCCTCCAACTGACTTGCGAATGCCTGGACGGGTTACATAGTCAGATGCAACAGAGAGGGCTGAGGGCCGAGGGTGTCGGCATCAGTACTTTTTGGCACTGTTTTCTAGGCATCGATAAAGATGGGAATCCGACAACACCCATCGTGCATCTTTTTGACACGCGAGCCGGGCAGCAGATGCAGGAACTCACGACTACATTCGATGCAGCATGGATTCACGCAGTCACGGGTTGCATGCCGCACACGAGTTATTGGCCGGCGAAGCTTCTGTGGGTCCGGGAAAAACGGCCCGAGGCGTTCGCGAAAACGGCGCGGTGGCTTTCTTTAGGAGAATACCTGCTGCTGAAGTTCACGGGTCATGGGACAGAATCAACCTCTATGATCTCGGCGACCGGGATGTGGGACCAGCGACGGAACGATTACTGTGAGGAATTGTTAGTTGCAACCGGAGTTGCGCGTGAACAACTGCCCCGGGTGGAGACGCTCGATGAACCTTGCCGGTCATTACTTACGCACTTTGCCCGACGCTGGCCGCTATTTGACGGCATTCCCTGGTATCCGGCGTACGGAGACGGCGCGTGCAACAGCGTAGGCAGCGGCTGTACGACTCCCCAGAAATTTGCGTTGATGGTTGGGACTAGCGGTGCTATGCGCGTTGTGTTGAAGCAGAACAATGCGCCAATCCCGGATGGCATCTGGTGCTATCGGGTGAACCGGGAGCGCTTCATTCTGGGAGGCGCGATCTCAAACGGAGGGGAGGTATTTCGCTGGGCTAAGCAGACGCTGCAGCTTCCCGAAGACTCCGAAGAACAGATTGCGCGGCGGGAGCCAGGGGCGCATGGGCTGACGATGCTTCCGTACCTAGCGGGCGAACGATCTCCTTATTGGCGGCCGGAGCTGCGCGCGACGATCGCTGGAATGAGTCTTGCGACTAAGCCGGTGGACATCTTGCAAGCATGTCTCGAGAGCGTTTCGCTGCGTTTCAAGCAGATCTATATGCTGCTGACTCGACCGTTCGCCGCGCCGGTGCAGGTGGTGGCGTCAGGAGGCGCGTTGCTGCGTTCCCGGGTTTGGTTGCAAATGATGTCCGACGCGTTGGGGCGACCGGTTGTGGAGTGCTTGGTGGCGGAGGCTTCGAGCCGGGGCGCGGCGATGCTCGCAGCCGAACAGATGGGGATTCTTGCGAACATAGACGACGTTTCAGCAACCTGCGGCGAAACAGTCGGGCCCAAAGAGGGCAGGTCGGCCGCATTTCAGGAGATGTTTCGGCGGGATTCGCAGTTATTTGATGCGCTGTACGGAAAGGGTTCTGGGTTCGAGCATCCGGACTCGTCCACGCTCCTCACTTACCATTGACGTGTGCGGGTTCAGTCGCTTTCCTTATGGTTTTGTTTCGCCTTAAGCGTCGCGATGGCGCGGCCTGCGGACACAGTCCAGCAGCTGGAGAGTTCGGCTCGGCAGGCACTGGCTGCAAAGGATGCGAACGGAGCACTTTCCGCATATGAAAAGCTGGCTCAACTCGTTCCTGGATCAGCCAATTACCAAGACGAGATTGGATTTTTGCTGGCGGCAACGAATCGAGCGTCGGAGGCAATTCCTCATTTCGAGCAGGCCACCAGACTCGATCCGAAAATGGCTCAAGCCTGGTACCACCTTGGTGTCGCACAATGGATGGCACAGCAGCGCGATGCGGGTCTACACAGCTTGCAAAAAGCAGTGGCGCTGGCACCGGCCAATGGCGATTACCGGTTTCGTTTAGGGTCCGCTTACAGCGAAGCTGGACGTGATGCAGAGGCAATCGGCGAGCTCGTGCGAGCGACACGGCTAGCTCCGAAGAACGCTCGGGCTTGGGAGATGCTTGGTCTCACTTACGACAGGCAGAAAAGGTTCAGCGAAGCTCGCAATGCTTACCGGCAAGCACTGCTAGTTGAGCCTGACAACGAAGGGCTTCGAAACAGTTACGCCTCGGCGCTAGTAAATGCGGGCGATCCAGTTGCCGGATTGGCTGAATATCGCAAGATACTCGCGAAGGATCCAAACAACTACCACGTTCAGGTAAATGTTGGTTACGCAGAAATCGGGGCGGGGAATTATCAGGCTGCCATCCAAGAATTGTCACGGGTCATAAAACAACACCCGGAAGCAGCAGATGCGCATTACGACTTAGGCGTAGCTTACAAGCAAACCGACAGGCTACAAGAAGCTTTGGCGGAACTGAAGCAAGCTGTTCAGCTGGATCCTTCCTTGCCGGCCGCGCATTACGTACTCGGGCTGGTCTATGTAGACCGGAGCGAAACGGATGAAGCGGTGACGCAGTTCAAGATGGCCGTACGACAACAGCCCCAATACGCTGATGCATGGTTCGAACTCGGAACGATGTTGAAGGAGCAAGGTGACTCGGACGGTGCGATAGATGCTTTGCGCAAGGCTGTATCGCTCGGTTACAAAGATGCGGGTGCATACAACACACTTGGGCTGCTGCTTAAGCGTAAAGGAGATACGGAAGGAGCTAAGGAGGCGTTTGCAAAAGCGCAGGAGATTCGGGACGCCGAGTCGCAGGAGAAACAGAAGTCGCTGCGGCAGGGATCGGCGCGCGTTGCGCATTGATTGATGTGATGAATTCTTAGAAGAGATTGCCCGCTACTTGCTCGGCGACGTCTAGCGCTTTTTGTTTTGATTGATCGCCGGCGCTCATGCGAACGATGAAAGCGCGATCGCGGACGCGACCGATAATCTGCTCATCGCCGCCGGCGATGCAGGCGATCGCCTCATTGCCGATAGCGCGTACGGGTATGGAGTTTGCGCGGCATTGAGCCAGGTAGGATTTGAACTCCGCCTGCGGATTCGTCATGCTGCTCACTTCAATCAGCAGTTTCGAAGAAGGGTCGGATCTGCGTACAAATTGGCAGATAGCGTCCACTTTGTTCTTTTCGGGGTGAGTTACGGTGACAGTTACAGGGCCGCCTAAGATTCCGCCCGCTGTGGCCGAATTCATGTAAGGACAGATCTGGCGGGATACAGATGCGGTATCGGCGCCAGGGAGGTTCGTGCCATACGTTGTGAGGATAAATAAGACACCAATCGCTTCGCTCATGGCTCCGAAACGCAACCACCTCGCGGCGAGCAGCAACAATCGCATCAGGACGACTTACTCGCCGGCTTGAGCACTTCCGATTTCAGGATCTTGCCGCCTTCTTCGATCACGTAAAGACGGTTCACTTCCAGATCGTTCAAGTGGTCGATTTGTCCGCTCAACCATCGCAGCTCGACGGAATCGACCTTTGTCGCGGCCTCAAGGCCGAAGTGAAGCCGCATATCGTTTTGCGAGAAATAGCTTCCGCCGCTGCGCAGCTCATCGAGTTGAACGAGCGGTTTAGAGGCTTCCGGTTTAGTCTTGGCGGTTACCGCAACACGCGTGCCGATGCCGGAGCGATTGGACTTCACACCGACCAACTTGATTTTGATCCAGTTTCGGTTGAGTGTGGAATCGCAGCGCAGCATCTGAGGGATGGCGTTGACACAGTTCACCGCGATATCGATATCGCCGTCGTTATCCCAATCGCCAAAGGCGCAGCCACGCGCGGGAGCGTTCTCGAGGATGCCGGGACCGCCTTTATCGGTGACTTCTTCGAACCGGCCGTTCTGAAGATTGCGATAGAGATATTTGTGCTCGGCGTATTTGAGATCGGCGTTGGAGCGATCGACTTCGGGGTAGACGTGACCATTGGACATCAGGATGTCGAGCCAGCCGTCGTTGTCCATATCGAAGAAGCCGACACCCCAGCCGAGCAGGCGAGTGTTGACGCCGAGGCCGCTCGGATAAGTGCGGTCTTCGAAAGAGCCGTCGCCGAGATTGGTGTAGAGCGAGTCGGTGTCGCCGGCGAAGTTGGTTTTGGCAATGTCGAAGGTGCCGTCGCGATTGTAGTCGCCGATCGAAACGCCCATGCCCGCTTGCGGTTTGCCTTCGGGAGATAAGGCGGCGCCGGACTCGACCGCGATGTCTTTGAAGGTGCCGTCTTTCTGGTTCTGGTAGAGCGTCGCGGTGCTGGAGTCGTTAGCGACGTAGATGTCGGGCCAACCGTCGTTATCGAGATCGGAGGCGGCAACACTCAAGCCGTACGTTCCGCGCGTATTTAGGATGCCCGATTTTGCGCTTACATCGCTAAAGGTGCCGTCGCCGTTGTTGTGATAGAGAATGTTTTTTCCGCCGGGCAGGCCGGGCGGACCGCAGGCTACGAGCAGGCCTTTGTAGGTGCAGGGGCCGGCTTCGGGCGGTGGCGCGGTCTTCAGGTCAAAGTCGACGTAGTTGGCGACGAAGAGATCGAGGTGACCGTCGCGGTCGTAGTCGACAAAAGTGCAGCCGGTATTCCAACGAGTTTTCGGCCCGGGTTGAAGCAGTTTGGCGGCCTCGGTGACGTCGGTAAAGGTTCCGTTGCCGTTGTTGCGATAAAGCGCGTTCTGGCCGTAGTAGGTGACGAAGAGATCTTCATTACCGTCGTTGTTGTAATCGCCGACGCAGCAGGCTTGTCCCCATCCGGTGCGGTTCTCAAGACCGGAATCTTTTGTGACATCGGTAAAAGTGCCGTCGCGATTGTTTTTGAAGAGATGGCAGTGCGGTTTGTCACCGTTCGGGAAACCTTCGAGACGCCAGCCGTTGACGAGGAAAATATCGAGCCAGCCATCGTTATCGTAGTCGTAGAAGGCGAGGCCGCAGCCGGTGGTTTCAAGAAGAAACTTATTCTTGTGCTCGCCGCCGTAGATCGTTTTGACGTTCAGACCGGACTCTTTTACAACGTCGACGAAGCTGACACCGAGCGGGGTGCCTTCGATGGGAGACTTCGGCCCTTTCGGAGCCGGCATGGCTTTGGCGTTGTAGGTGCGTTCCGAAGGTCCGGGAAGTTTCACCTGTTGGGGGGCCGCAAGAGCCAAGATGCTTTCGACCGGCAGTACGAGCGCGGTGCGGCTCAACGAACGAAGGAAGCCGCGGCGATTTTTCTCTGACATAGTAATTCGGAAAACTAACGCTGCCCCGGACCGGTAGCATGCGCGGGTGACGCGGCTTTATGCAGGTGCCAGGGAACGCTTTCGGTAGAGATCTCGGGATGTTTTCGAAGAAAGTCGAGCGAGTATGTGGGCGCACCCGGATCGATTTGTTTTAGCTGGAACAAGGCAGCCTGTTCCGACGCTTTTTCTTTCTGACCTATTCGCTTATAGAGGATAGACAGATTGTAATGAGCAGCCACGTCATCGGGATCGATCGCCTGCAAGGTTTCGAACTGCTCGATTGAGTCCTTATAGCGGTGTTGCTGGTAATAGGAGATGCCGAGTTCGCGGCGTGCATCGCGCGATTGGGGGAACTGCGCGACTACGTTTTGCAAGTCGGCTACTTCGGCTTCGGGGTGGGCGGATCTTCGTTCGACGAGAGCCAGGTAGTAGAGGGCGCGCGCGTTGTTGGGGCTCAATGCCAAGGCTTTGTCGAGGCTGGAGCGGGCGGCGTCATATTTTTCCCACTCGATGTAAGTGAGACCGATGTTGATGTGACCGTCGGCGTAGTCGGGGCGAAGCTCAACAACCTTTTCGAACGCTTTCATAGCATCGGCGTATTGCAACTGGTCGAGGTAGGCGATGCCGAGATTGTTCCAGCGCATCCAGTCGGGATTGTCGTGACTTTCAGGCGCGGTGATGGAGTTGCGACCAAGTTTCAGTATGCGACTGCGAGAGGCAAGTTCTATTACCGGATAGGCGGGATGATCTTGGCCGAAGACGTTGTTGAGGTAGCTTTGCCGGAGATGGCGGTAGTTCACGCGAGCAGTGGCGGTGAGCGGTCCCTTCACATCGGCGGGAATATGAAAGTCGTAGCGCACAAGGGCAGAGCGGCCGGCCTGAATCGTGTTGTCGTAGGCCATGGAGTGGATGGTCCACACTTTATGATTGTCGACGAACTCGCCATCGAGGTTGACGGGGCGATTCGTGAAGCTGTGGGCGTTCTCGTCTATCATTCCGTCCGGTTTGAGGAACCCGCTGTGATAAATTTCCTTGCCCCGAGCGTCGGTTACGGAGAACTCGACGCGCGTTTCGTAAAGATCGCGAACTTCCGGGACCAGTGAGTGGCCGATGTTTTTGTTCTGGATGACGACCATCATCTGCACGTCTGAGTTCTTCGAGAGTTTGAAGGGCACGGAGCCTAGAGGTCCGACTATCTGGCCGGAGTCGTTTTCTCGAATGGCGAAAAGGTCGACGTTTAGGTAGTTACCGGATTTCAGGAACTGGATGGTTTTAGCTAGCTGTTCGTCAAAGCCGTAGTAGAACGGAACCGCTGTATTTCCAGCCAGCCAGCGATGGGAGGCGAAAGTGCCGTTCTTCTGGCCATAGTCGCGCAGAGTTGCCGGGCTGCGCGTCATATGACAGCTTTGGCAGGTCTGGAAATCCGCCTGGTAGAACGTTAACGGATTCCGCTGGGAGAATTTTGAGTTTTGCCATTCGTCATAGGAGGTGAAAGCGCGAATGAACTTGTACTCATTTAGGGAATGAGGAAGGTTTGCTTTATGGCAGGCGGCGCAGAACTCCGGGGTCCGATAGAAGTCCTTCATGACGGCTTTGGAATGCCGGTCAGGATGGCGGATTATGTCTTCGTAAGGGACTTCGCCCGGAATACGATTCCCTTTTTCGTCCGTCATGACGGCGGGGACACCCATAATGTAGCTACCGTTACCTAAGGTGGACTGCAATCCCTGGATGGAGTGGCAGGTGGTGCAAGTGAGACCGTCTTTGTCGAATTCGCGGTCGACGTTTGCGCCTTCGGTGAGGGCGCCGGTTACGACACCCACAGGATTGTGACAGCTATCGCAGTGGCGGGTGAATTCGATTCCCTTGGTTTGGGCGAGGATGTTGACGCTGGTTCGGTAGAAAGGCGTGCGGAAGGAATTGGAGTGAAGAGACTGACGCCACTGCGCGTAGGCTTCCTGATGGCAGGTAGCACAGTAAGTCGCTTTGGGAAAGGCACCGGGCTGGATGAAGGTATTACCTTGCACGGCCGCGTTGCCGGGAGCGGACAGATTGTCTTTTCCGAATCGGAAATTGTAGGTTTCCCGGACTTTGTCGGCGTATGTGTCGCGATCGGTGCTCCGTAGCGGCCATTTGGGACTGTGCTGAAAATGCGTGCCTTGAAATGAACGCACACAAAAGGAACAAACCGATCGCCAGGACTGCTCGGCCCGTTTTGAATCCCATCAGCAAAAAGATCCCGATAGTTCATTTTCTCACCAAAGATGCAGGATCCGCACGCGAGCACTGCTCCGCTGAGCTACCAAGTGATTTTCAGGAGCGTCACGCCCTGGCGACTCAGGCGGAAACGGATCCGCGTTGCGCCGTTTTCGGCAACAAGAGATTTCGGATTAGCAATCTCTTCTAAACGGGCCGCCTGCTCGAGAGCTTGCCTCTGGTGTGAGTCTGGCGGTTGGGGAGAACCCATTTTTAGCCATGCGCTGTATGAATTGCTATGTTGGGCATCCATCAGGTATTGGTGCACCGTTATCTTTGGAACCGGTAACCCGTCTAGGGTCAGGTAAATGTTTGCGGCATCTGCCGGCACGTCGGCGTCGTGATAGTTCCAGACGAGAACATCGAGTTCGTTTTTCTGCAGAGTAGCGACCGCGTTGACATCGGGATCGTGGATAACGCCGCTTCCGAGAACGGAATCGAGTTGCTGGGCGCCGCTGCTGATGACAGTGACCCAATCGCCGCCAAGCATGCCCCACATGCGGAAGACATTCAGAACCGGTTTATCTATTCCGTTGGTTGCGAGATCGCGGAAACCGGCGAAGTAAGGCTGGTTCTCGAACTCGAAGGCCCAGGTCACTGCTCCTTGCAGGTTGACGCCGTCACGGCGGGACAGTTCGTAGCTGCGGGCGATTGCTTCTGCTACCGAGACGCCGTACAAGGGCCCATTGCGGTAGGCATTGCTCGGGTGACGAGCCGAGGAGCAGGCCGCACAGCCTTCGGGATCATATTCGCCCATGATGATTGGCGTGTTTTTATATCCGGGGAACGAAGCGACTATCTTCATGCCGGCGTCGACGGCGGCGACCTGGTTTTTGATGCCCATTTGTACGTGACCGTTGATCACTTTGGGAGAGCCTTTCGGGTGGAAGCTGATGAAATCCAATTCCGTGCCGGTCTGCGCGGTTACGGCATTCCTGCCCTGTGCACAGTGCTCTAAGAACTGATGCAGGAAGGCCGAAGAGCGACCGCCATAGGGACCGGTCGATTCCGGGCCGCCGACCTTAGCGTGGGGAAGGGCGAGGCGGATGGCGTGTTCGGTCACGTCATAGAGCTTGTCGTATTCTTCTGGAGAGCCGTGCCAGTAATCGATGTCGGGTTCGTTCCAGACTTCCCACAGCCACTGGGCGACTTCTGCGTTGCCGTAGCGATCACGCAGGTGCGCAGCCCAGGCCGTTACCAACTTCGACCACTTCTCGTAGTCTTTCGGCGGATAGCTCCAGCCGGTAAAGACGGGGCCGTCCGGGAAGTTGTGTTGGTAAGGCTGAGGATGGGTGGACAAGGCTTCGGGCATAAAACCTACTTCGACTAGCGGCGTGATTTTCGCGCGTTGGAAGGCGTCGAAAATCTTGTCCGTGATGGTCCAGTCGTAGAGCGGATTGCCGGCAGCGTCCTCGCGATAGGCATTCGTCGAGCCCCACTTCAGCGCCGCTGTGCCGTTGCCGGTTGTTAGCAGGTTGTGTGTACGAAAATAGATAGGCGCGGGATTGGACGAGGACTGAAGCCTGGCTAATTCGCGAAGAAGTTTTTCGCCATTCGGTGAGTAAGTGTAATTGGGCTCGTCCGCGCCGAAGTAATTCCAGATCGGATGATACAGACCTATTTTTTGGGCTGCGTGAACCGAGATTTGCACATCTTGCGCCTGACAAACTGCACTTGAAACGACAAAGAGCATCAGCAACAAGGGGATAATCGGCATAAGACGACTGTACAGAGTCTCGCCCCCAAGAAGTTTCACGAGTACCTTCGTGGTGTGAGCGCATCAAGAAGATGGAGAACAGATACGAATGAAAGCTGTGTTGCTGAACGGATACGGGGACATCAAGCAGTTGCAGTACGAAGACGTTCCGACGCCGGAGCCTGGTCCGGACGAGGTTCTTGTAAGAGTCATTTCCACGAGTGTGAATCCGATCGACTTCAAAATACGAAGCGGGGCCATGAAGGAAATGATGCCGGTCCAATTCCCTTTTATCCTTGGGCGGGACGTAGCGGGCGAGGTGGTGAAGGCAGGAGCAGAGGTGACGGAGCTAACGCCGGGGCAAAAGGTGATGGGCTTAGTGAATCAAAGCTATGCCGAGTTTCTGGTTGCGAAAGCCGATATTCTGACGATCATTCCTGAAGGGCTGGATGCGCAGCAGGCCGGGGCCTTGCCTTTGGTCTTAACAACCGGAGCGCAGCTCGCTGAACATATCCATCCGAAACACGGACAAACCGTGCTTGTGACCGGAGCGCTGGGGAGTGTTGGACGCACAGCGCTTTATGTATCGAAGCAGCAGGGAGCAAGGGTGATTGCAGGCGTACGCGCGGACCAGAAGAGTGAGGCGGAGGCTCTGCATGCGGACCAGGTGATTGCGCTCGATTCCGACAGTGAGATCGACGGTTTACCTGAGTTGGATGCGGTTGCCGATACGGTGGGTCACAATGTGATCGGCAAATTGATTCCGAAAATCAAGAAGGGCGGCGTTCTAGGATCTGTGCTGGGCAAACCTAGTGAGGCCGAGGGCAAAGACATCTATGTTGAGGCTTTTATGGCTCAGCCGGACGCAGATCGCTTGCAACAGCTTGCACGGGCTGTGCAGAGGGGCGAGCTGACTATTCCGATCGCAAAGACTTTCAAACTCAGTGAGGCGGGAGAAGCACACAAGCTGGCGGAGAGCGGCGGCGTGAACGGAAAGATTGTGCTGGCGCCGTAAATGCGAAGTACATCTACGAGTACGTGCATTGGTCGATAAGGTTTATTGTAAAAAATAGGGAGTTACTATGGCTTACACGCTCACGGTGAACGGGCAGGCGAAGACGGTGGACGTCGCGCCGGATATGCCTCTTCTTTGGGTCCTGCGAGATGTACTGAACCTGCACGGCACGAAATACGGCTGCGGAATCGGTCAATGCGGGGCGTGCACTGTGCATTTAGATGGAGAACCAGTACGCTCCTGTTTAACGCCGATATCCGCGGCTACTAAGCCAATTACGACGATCGAGGGTCTTTCAAAAGACGGATCGCATCCGCTGCAAGTTGCCTGGCGAGAAGTTGACGTGCCTCAATGCGGATATTGTCAGGCCGGGCAGATTATGTCTGCTGCCGCACTGCTTGTCAAACATCCTAAGCCGACCGATAACGATATTGACACAGCCATGAACGGGAATTTGTGCCGTTGTGGGACTTACCTACGTGTGCGAAGGGCCATTCACAGGGCCGCCGGGCAGTCGGGGCAGGTGGAACATCCGGACCTGATCGCCGTCAACGCGGGCGAGGGAAAGGGAGGGCTGTAGGATGACTGCCAAGACGAAGAAAGTAAGTCGCCGCTCCTTTTTGCAGGTGACGGCCCTATCGGGTGGAGCGATGATGCTCGGCTTACATATGTCCGAGCCGAATAAGGCTGCTGCGCAAGCGCCTCCGGGCCAGCCACCATTCGACGCCAGGGCATTTATCAAGATCGCTCCAGATGGAACGGTCACGCTGATCTCGCGGAATCCGGAGATCGGTCAGGGCATTCGCAATATGCTCCCGATGATGATTGCGGAAGAACTCGATGTCGACTGGAAATCTGTGAAGGTGGAGCAGGCCGGACTCGACGCGAAGTATGGGCTACAGACGACGGGTGGCAGTCGCGCGGCTTCGAATAACTGGATTCCGATGCGCCAGGTCGGAGCAGCCGGACGGCAGATGATGATTGCCGCGGCGGCGAAGACATGGGGTGTTCCGGAATCGGAATGCTACTCGCAGCATGGGCGCGTCTATCATCGGCCCACGGATCGCTCGCTTTCTTATGGAGAGCTTGCTGCGACGGCTGCAACGATGCCGGTTCCGGATTTGAATACTCTGCAGTTCAAGAAGAGCTCAGAGTACAAAATCATCGGACAGTGGACCCCGGGAGTAGACGTTCCGGATATCACTGTGGGCAAAGCGCTTTTCGGAATGGATTTTACGATGCCGGGAATGCTCTTTGCGGCTTACCAGAAGTGCCCGGTTTTCGGGGGGAAAGTAGTCAGCGCGAATCTGGACGAGATCAAGAAATTGCCGGGCGTGAAGCATGCGTTCACGATCGATAGCCAGGTAAAACTAGGGCCGGTGCTCGATGGCGAACCGGGACTGGAGTCGGGCGTTGCGATTGTGGCGGATACTTGGTGGGCCGCGCAGTCAGCTCGGAAGAAACTGCAAGTTCAGTGGGATGAGGGTCCAGCAGCACAGCAGAGCAGTCAGGGATTTGCGCAGCGTGCGCAGGAGTTGGCGAAGCAGCCGCCTCAGCGAACTTTGAAGAAGAATGGCGACTTGGATGCTGCGTTTGCGAACGGGGCGAAGGTGGTCGAGGCGGCGTATTCGTATCCGTTCATTTCGCATGCGCCATTGGAACCGAGGAACTGCAGCGCGCATTTTCAAGACGGCAAACTAGAGATTTGGACGACGAGCCAGTTGCCTGCGCGCGGACGGGAGTTCACGGCGAAGTCGCTGGGGATCAAGGAAAGCGATATCACGATTCACTTGCTGCGAGCCGGCGGGTCGTTTGGGCGCGGATTAAACAACGATTACATGGTCGAAGTCTCCGCAATCGCCAAGCAGATAGGCGTACCGGTGAAGCTCGTGTGGTCACGCGAGGATGACATGACACACGATTATTACCGGCCTGGCGGGTTCCACTTTTTGAAGGGCGCGGTGGATGGGTCGGGCAAGCTTACGGCTTGGCAGAACCATTTCGTGAGTTTTGGTGATGGCGATAAATATTCGCCATCTGCTGCAATAGCGCCGACCGAGTTCCCTTCCGGGTTCGTGCCGAATTTCGCGATGTACTCGTCTGTGATGCCGTTAGAGTTGAAGACTGGAGCTTTGCGCGCGCCCGGTGCAAATGCGCAGGCGTTCGTATTTCAGTCTTTTATCGACGAACTGGCGCATGCGGCGAGCGAGGATCCGATGGCGTTCCGGCAGAAGCTATTGGGTGAGCCAAAGAAGCAAATGGTAGCGGGCGCGGCCAAGCCAAAGGTGGAGAATGAGCCGGGGACAACTCCCCAAGCCGCGCAGAAGCAGTCGTATGATGTGGGACGGATGCGCGGCGTACTGGACTTAGCGGCGGAGAAGTCCGGATGGGGTAAGCGCAAGCTACCTCCGGGAACGGCGCTCGGAGTTGCGTTCCACTATAGCTTTCAAGGTTATTTCGCGCACGTAGCGGAAGTGACGGTCGACGCGAAGAATGCTGTCAAAGTGAACAAGATCTGGGCTTGCGGAGACGTGGGAAGCCAAATCGTTAATCCGAGCGGCGCAGAAGCACAGGTGCAGGGTGGAATCATAGACGGGCTAAGTGAGCTAATGTATCAAGAGATCACGCTTGAGAAAGGCCGCGTGATGCAGACCAACTACGACAAGCATCAGCTGATACGGATGCGGCAAGCTCCGGAGATCGAGGTGCATTTCGTAAAGAGCGATAATCCTCCGACAGGTTTAGGAGAACCGGCCTTGCCGCCTATATTGCCGGCTGTTGCGAATGCAATATTTGCTGCGAGCGGCAAACGGGTGCGGGACCTGCCCTTATCTAAGAGCGGATTTACAATTTCCTCGCGCAGTGTGGCTTAACGGTCTTTTTGGGGAACGCCGAGAGCCAGGACTTTCTTGTTGGCTCTCGGGAGTGGCCCAGAGTTAGGCTTTGTGAAGGCCCAGTGCTTGCGTCAATCCGCTTCCGAGGTGGCGGACCTCTTCGAAAAGCGTTCCTACCTGGTAGAAAATCAAAAAGCCAGCAGTGTAAAAGGCGTACGGAACATTCTGTTCCCACTTCAAGGTCCGTGTAACAGCTGAGGCGGGGATCAACTTTCTGCAGATCCATACGCAAAAGACACCGACTACCGCGCCTGCAATGATGTCGGACGGCCAGTGATACCCCAGGTAAACCCGAGGAAATACAGCAATTGCCGAGATTATCCAGGCTAGGATTCCGAGACGTCGCGAGTGAAACAAGATCAATGCTGCGAGCGCAAAATAAACGGCAGCATGATCGCTGGGGAACGAACTCCAATGATTAAACTCGTTGGGTTCGACGCTGACCGGAACCCGAAAATGCAAAGAACTGTCGTGAAAAGGCCTCGGGTGAAATTTCAACCCCAGTTGCATCGCCCGGCTTAGAGGCCCCGCGACACAAACGCCCACAAACTCCCGCAGTATCATTCGCCGGTCTAGGTTGTCTGGGGTGGATGTCTCTCGAAACCACAGGTAACAGATGCAGGCAAGCAGCAGCATGCTGCTGACAAGGTGCGTACTCGCCATCGTGTCAGCGGCCCGATCAAATAACGCGGATTGACCGGCAAACTGGTTCAGGAAGGCGACGATGATTCGATCAAATTGATAAATGAGTGTAAGCACAGGAGCATTCCTCTTCAGCGATTGGATTCGATAGCGTTAGCAAGATAGCTCAACTGCGCCAGAAGAATCAATCGAAACGGAACGAATTGATAGTGCCACAGGATTGTAACTTTCTCGTCTGACGACGGCAACGTTGTTTTGGAAGTCACAGCTAATCCACTTGTTTACGCAAGCGGTTTGAAATGGTTTTCACTCGGTTGCGCTTCGCCTTGAGTAACCTTTATATTAGCCGCGATGAATCGCGCGTGTAACATCAGTAAAATCCTATTTGGAGCTTACCGGTGTTACTCCGTACTGCAGATAGCGCTATCGCCAGCTCCAGTACACGGCTTGTGTTCACAAGCGTTTACAACTGTTGACCGCCGTATACGCAACCGTTACACTCGAATTCATCCGGAGCGATTGGTGGGATAACAAGCGACCGCTGATTACCAGGCAGAGCAACGGTTTTTAATTTATTCTCTCCTAAAGTTGCTTCGGAAAATGACGATATGAAATTGGGGACTTAAGGCTGCCCAATTTGCGGAGGAATCAATAAATGGCAGAAGTCAATCCTTGTGCACTGGCTTATTCGAAGACGTTCCGAGGCGGTTACGTGGGCATCATTAGATTTATACGGCTTCAAGGCGTCTCGTCCGCAGGTGAAAAGCGCCGTGGAGTACGGCTCGGAAGCTACGTCTCTCGCCCATTCGGAGATTTTGCAAACGCGATTTGCACCGTGTAGAACTCCAGATGCCTAGTCACGTCCCGAAAAACAAAATGATCAGCTTCCGCTTGTCCGAGCAGGAGTACGCGACAGCCGATCGTGTCCGCAATGAGCGCAACTTTGAGAATATGTCGGGTCTTGCTCGCTGCGCAGTACTTAGTTACAGCAATCATCCGCCTGAAGTGGTGGACGTAGAACTGGATAGCGTGAAACGGCGCTTAGAAGTCATCGTTCAGCAAGTAGCAGATCTTACCAAACGCTTCGAGGAACGCTAGAAGCGATTTTCATTGACAATTAAGGACTTAGAAAACATACAATGCACTCAAACAGATTACTAAGAGCAGCTCTTGCTCTGCACGCCCTCGTCTTACTCGCATCGGGCCAGACCGCTGCTGATCTTCGGAATAGGCCTCAGCTCGAAAGCAATCTCCCGATCGAAGCGGTAGGTCCCGACGATCTGCTGGCTCTTTCGGTAGCCGACTGTGCGGACCTGACCAAAACGTTTCGAGTCTCGAAAGACGGCCGGTTAACCTTACCGTTACTCAAACAATCGCTATCCGTAAGTGGCTTGACGCCTCCGGCTATTGCGAGCGCGGTGGCCCACGAATTGACAGAAGAGCAGATCTTCATTCAACCGGTTGTCTCCGTTCAGGTAATCGAGTATCGAAGCCACATGGTTACCGTTGCTGGAGCGGTTAAACGGCCTGGACAAGTGCAGGTTGCCGGTCGTATGACGCTGTTGGATGTGCTTTCGGCAGCTGAGGGAGTATCTCCTGAAGCCGGAGCCGTCGTTATCCTGACCTCAGCGAACTCGCAGACGCGCCAAACCATTCCATTGAAGAAGCTTTTTGAAGCTCCTACTTTGGAGAACAACCCTGTGCTTACCGGAGGTGAGGAGGTGCGGGTGCCTGAGGCGTCGAAAGTTTATGTGATGGGTAACGTCAAGAAGCCCGGTGCGTTTCCGCTGCACGACGGCCAGAGCACCACTGTTCTCAAGATCATGGCCGAGTGCGAAGGCACATTGCCTTATTCAAGATCGATCGCCTACATCTATCGCCAGGACGAGAACGGACAGAGATCAGAGATTCCAGTGCAGCTCAACGCACTTCTCACTAGAAAGTCACCGGATGTTCCGCTGTATGGCTCGGATGTGCTTTATGTTCTCGACAACAAGGGCAAACGCGTAGGAGTAGGGGTCTTGGACCGCATCGCCCAATTTGGGGCGAATGCATCGACCAGGATGATCATGCCATGAAAAAGAATCTCAGCGCAAGGAATCAGGAAATGGAAAAACAATTAGTGCCGCTACGGCCGGAGTCGCTCGCTTCGATCCAGCCGGTCTCATCCATCCAGCCGGTCTCGATGGTTCTGACGGATGCTGAGGTTGCAAATACATCGGTCAACTCATTCTTTAGTCTGATCGGCCGACAGAAATGGAAGATCGCATGTTTCGTTTTCGTTAGCGTGATCGCTACGGCTTTTATTGTCAAGCGCATACGCCCGCTCTATGAAGCGACGGCAAAGATCGAGATCGATCATCCGGGATCTGCGGGTGTCATTGGAGCGGACGCCGCTCCCAACAACAATCCCGTGAACGATATGGACCAGATCTTGACCACTAATCTAGAGGCGATCAGGTCCGATGCTGTTGTACGTCCGGTGGTGCAACGATATGACCTTCTCGAAGAAGAAGGCCAACTGAAAGGGAAATCGGCTAAACAGATCACCGCCCTGCGCAACGGAGCCGTAAACCTGAAGCAGCTTGATATTAAACGGCCGCCAAACAGCTATGTGATCGACATTTCCTATCGCGCACATAACCCGAAGCTGGCAGCTGACGTAGCGAATGCAATTGCGAATGGCTATGCGGAGCGTTCAAGCGGTTTGCAGGTTCAATCCGCCGAGGACCGCGCCTCGGTAATGGAAGGGCAGATCTCGGAGCTCAAAACCAAGATGTTGAAGTCGGAGCAAGCGCTGGCTGCTTTCGAAAAGCAGCTAGGCATTCTCGACCCCGATCAGCGAACCACCTTATTGACGACGCGCTTGAATCAATTAAGCGCGGAGCTGGCTACAGCGCAGGATGAACGCTCCAGGAAGGAAGCTGCCGAGGAAGCAATTCAAGCAAAGACGGTCGCCGCCGCACAATCGACAGCACAAGGAGAAACGTTGGCCCGGCTTACCGAACGGCTTGAGGAGGCTCGCCAGAGATTTGCGCAAATCAAGACGATCTACGGGCCGAATCATGCCGAATACCGGAAAGCTGCCGGTGAAGTCGAGGAACTGAGCAATCAGTTAGCCGAGGGGCGAACAAATACGGAACAGCGAGTCGAGTCTGTCTATCAACAGAGCGTTCGGCATGAGAAGAATCTGGCAGCGATGATAGCCAGGACGAAAGGTGACATGGACGGACTGAGCGGTGTCCGTCACCGCTACGAGCAGTTGAAACGAGATGCCGAAGGAGATAGGCAACTTTACAGTGAATTGACTCGGCGTATAAAAGAATACGAAATCAACGGAGCCTTCCGTCACAGTCTGGCGCGTGTCATAGACCCGGCGCTGCCCGAAGCCGCGGCCGTTTCGCCAAAGGTTCCCGTTGTAATCGGCGCCGCCTTTCTTATCTCTCTTGTGCTGGGAATACTAGGCGCCCTGGTCTTCGACACCTTCGATCACACTCTTTTGGAGCCGGAGCAGGCTGCTCTCGCACTGAAGATCGAGGTTCTAGGTGCGTTGCCGGATATCAGACGAGAAGCCGCTGAGGCACTCTCTACCCCGGGCTTGGTCGTAAAGCAGGCTTCGGCTATGCGCTCCCTCTCTAACTACGAACAAGCAATCCGAACAGTAAGAAACACGATTTCACTAATCGACTTCGATGCCGACAACAAGTCCATTCTGTTCACGAGCGCACTCCCTAGCGAGGGAAAATCCACAACGGTGGCCCAATTAGCAAGAGCCTTTGCGGCGCAAGGCAAACGTATTCTCCTGATTGATGCAGATCTGCGCAGACCCAGCTTGCATAACCGCGTGCATCTAGGTTACGAACCGACGCTGGGCTTGGCGGGAGCTCTGGAAAACGACTATCCCTGGAGGGACGCTGTAGTTTCAGTTCCCTCCGAGCCAAACCTTAGCTTACTTCCTGCCGGCACACTCTCCAGGCAAAATGCCGCAGACCTGGTTACCGGCGGCGTCTCGAAACTCATTCGTCAGGCTACGCGCGATTACGATCTGGTCTTTGTCGATGCTCCTCCTCTCTTCGGGTGCGCGGAAACACTACAGCTCAGTGTTGCGGTCGATAGTGTTGTGCTTGTGACACGTGCCCGGCACACCTCCGGGAAGCTTGTTATGAGTGCGATTGCGAACCTGCAACGTTTTCGGGGCAACCTGCTCGGAGTTATCTTGAACCGAGTTGACCATCCGGGTCAGCAAGGATATGGCTACGGATACGGGTATACCCCCAGCGAACGGCCGAAGCAAGCCGAAACGGCCCAGGCACTCCTCGACTAGGGTCAAAGATGCTATCTCTTTCTTCGCTACGCGCTATCGTGCATAACCGCGCTCGCATGCGGTCTCTTTCTTTGATATTGCTCACCCTTTCTATTGGGGCAATCTTCAAAGCTGCCGCATTTTGGCGGGAGACTTACATCGCCTCGCGTTTTGGAGTGTCTGCCGACACGGACGTCTACTTTGGGCTGCAGCAGATTCCGATGGCGCTTGTCACTTTCATATTAGGCGCCTTTGGGCTGGCTTTCACACCGGCTTATACTCGCGCTCGACAGACTGAGGAGGGTCCCACCTGGACCGCAGGAGTCCTCACCTTCGCAGCTTTGCTTGGTCTCATCGGTTCCGCCGTAACGATCGTCGCCGAACCGCTTCTCCTACACGCCATTCATGCTCAGGCTTCCCCCACAGCCCATCTGACGATGCTACTGCTTAGTTTGTCTTACGCTCCTATCCTCGTAACGGGGTTGTGGGTATGTATGAGCAATTCCGCGGGACGAACGCTGCTGTCCTTGACCGTAACAGGGTTGCCCTACCTCATGATGACGTTGACCTTAGTTGGTCTTTGCGTTTGGCCGAGCATGCAGTCCTTAAGTTTACCGGCTTCCTGGTTAGCCGGATTCACTCTTACTGCTGCAGCCGGCATCTGTGTTCTTGTTAAGACGGAACGGTTTTCTTTCGCGGTCGCAAGCGTATTCACTCTGTTCAGGTTGGATTCTTTTCGTCGTTTCTTAGGTCAACTCGGCTCATCGGTCCTGGAAAACGCGGGATTCATTACCAATCAGCTACTGATGGTTTCATTTTTCGGCATGGCAGGTTCCGGAGCTATCACGGGGAACAACTATGCCATGCGGATTGGGATGCTCGGCTACGCAATTTTCGCCATGCCACTTTCTCAAATGGCCCAATCCCGACTCTGTACCGCACAATCGGATCGCGGCCGCCGGCAGTTGTTCATTCGGGAGTTGATGACTATGGCTCTTGTGGTAGGCCTTGTCGCCGGCACTCTTTTTGTGTTCCGTGCCGATATCACTCGGTTGGTGTATTTGCGCGGACGTTTCTCTACCGCCCAACTTCAATTCGTGGTCAGTCTGCTTCCCGCTTGGCTAAGTTACTTCGTTGTGCTTTCGATTAACGCTGTTATATCCCGTATGCTGTTCGCCCGGCACGAAGGCATGCGATATACGCGTACGATGTTGTGCGCTTATACAGTATCCAACCTGCTGCGGTTCCTTACTGCAGGGCACTCGGCTCCCGCCCTGATTATCTGGTCCGCCGTTGCTGCCGAGGGTACAGCGTTCCTTTGGAATCTACGGCTCTGTTTGGGTAGGCCGGCGCAGGAAAATCCCGCGAAACTTCACCCTCTCACTGCTCCGGTTTCGGCCTAACTCCATGCATCCAGAACACGCCAAGAGATCCGCCGCCACACTGTCCTGCATACTGTCGTTCGGTACTCCAGTTTTGCTCGCTGCTTATTGGCCACTCACGGGGTTAGGCATCACTTGGGTGCCGATAGCGGTTCGCGCAGGATTGATCGCGACCACTGGGTTGTTTGCAATCCTCTGGTGGAAGGCATGCGGCACCAAAACCGAAAAGCAATGGGCCGGCGTGCTAATGACGTATCTCGGCCTGCTTTTGCTCGACTCTGTGCTAGCAGTTCAGATCACGCGGGCGCTTCAAAACTCGATTCGGATTCTATTTCTACTGGCATTCTGCTTGGTTCTTGCCCGCGCTTTTCGTCACCCCGCAACTCGCCGGGCGTTTGGGATAGGAGCCCTGGTCTCGTCTCTGCTTCTGAGCGCTTATATCCTCGGCTGTTACTTGCACTTTCTAGGAATGGCTTTGCCGACCTATGAAAGTACGCGGATTTTCAAGGCAACTGTTAGCCGGGTGCTGGGTGTCGGTCTGAATCCGCTCGGGTTCTCAACCGCATTCTTCTGCATGCTGGCGGCTTGCACACTGCGTTCGTCTTGGCTGTTGAATCTCACCTTGGGCATGGTCATTTGTATCTGCAGTGTCTTTACGGGATCGCGCACGCCATTGGCTCTGATGATCGTGAGCTTCTTGTTAGTCGCAGTTATCGAGCTGTCTCGGAGAAAGCCCACGTTCCGGTCGGTTTTCCTGTTTGTTCTGTTGCCTGCTCTCGTAGTCGCCTGTGGGTTCGCACTCAGAGACGGCGTTGATATGCGTCGTTGGTCCATCATTACCGAAAACCGGACTGATCTTTGGACGGTCGCTTGGGCGAAGTTTACAGAAAGGCCGCTTACCGGATACGGCGCCGATTCCTGGGCCGATGACATGGTCTCTCGGCTGCCGGCGTTGTATGAACTCACTGCTGGCTTAGTTAAATTCCACGCCGGCGGCTACCACAATGCGTATTTCACGTTGTTAGCAGAAGAAGGAATTTTCGTGTTTGCTTTCGCTCTCTACATGCTGGTAACCGCTTTTCGCACTCTAAGCCAGTCAGGTCGGTCCGACGGGCAGGATACAACACGGCGCGTTATGCTCCTGTTCACTCTTATCTTTCTTGTGCTGCGGGGGTTGGTTGAGGTTCCCGGACTGTTTGGATACGGAGAAGATCCCGCTGAATTCGCTTCCTATTCACTGCTAGCGCTCATCATCAGCTCGGCTTCCGGAGCTCGAATAACTCACAAACCTGCCGTTAGAGCTTCGTCCCTGCCGCACGCGCTAGCACCTATGAGATTAGCCCAATGAATCCTCTGTTACACGTCGTCATGCATACTCCGGAGCCAGGTTCTGGTGCTGGCCGCTACGTTTATGAACTCACTCGAGCGCTTGCGTCGAACGGCTGGAAGGCTACTCTGCTGGCCCCCGACAACTTTGAGTATCGGCACTGCCTGTCCGATGAGGCGCAAGTAGAATTCTCGCCTCTCGGCTTACGTCCCAACGAGAGCGGGCGAGGACTTCTGGGCCGCACTATCGACAACCTTCGGTTTCTACTGCGCTCCTGCTTGGCGCAACATCGCACGATGCGCACCTGCCGCGTCATTCATTTTCAGTTCCCGTTACATCTCCCATTTGGCTTGACGCCGTTCCTCTTGGCCAAGCTTTGCGGCTTGAGAATCATCTTCACTGCACACGACCCCGTTCCTCACAAGTGGCTTTTTCCCGCACCGTGGAACCGCATCGAGCGTTGGAGTTTGGCATGCATCTATGGACTAAGCGATCGGGTCATTGTCCACAGCGCCGCAGGGCTCAAAACCCTAACGGAAAAGTTTGCGGTCCCGGCAGGCAAGTTGGCGGTGATAGCACACGGTCCGTTCTCAGTCCCATTCCAAGCGGAGCAAACACCTCAAAGTGACCGACTGAATGTACTCCTATTCGGCGCTCTTCGAGAGAACAAAGGGATCCACCTTGCTATTCAAGCGGTCCAGCATTTGGTCGGCCAGGGCATTCCGATCCAACTGACTATAGCCGGCGAAACGCCAAACGGCAAAGAGGTTGACTACTGGTCAACCTGCGAACGTCTGCTGGCCCAATCCTCAGCAGGAATCGAGTTACGTAAACGCTACATACAAGAACAGGAAATACCGGCCCTGCTCGCGCAGTCCCATTGCGTTCTTCTGCCCTACACAGAATTTTCGTCGGATAGCGGTATCGCTGCCCTGGCACTCTCCAACAAAAAGCCGATTATTGCAACGTGCAGTGGCGGCCTAGGGGAATTGCTTCGGGCAGCTGAGGTAGGAATCACGATTACGAAGCCTACAGTCGAAGGCGTTGAAGAGGCTTTGCTGACGGCTTGGCGGGCAGGTGGAGATGAGTTGCAACGCCTAGGGCAGAATGGGGCGGTTCATATCCTCGAGAACTGTTCCTGGTCCGTCGTGGCGCGAAAAACCGGCGACCTATATCGGGAGCTTTTGCCGCTGAAGTCGTGAAACTCGCAGCGTAGCCAAGGGAGAAGTTTATGAAAATTCTTTATCTAGTCACCAAAAGTGAAAGAGGGGGTGCCCAAATTCACGTTTTAGACCTGGTTCGCACCTTGCGCGGGCGAATCGAGCCCGTGGTTGCCTGTGGTGACGATGGATTCTTGATCGATGAGTGCCGCAAGCTGGGCGTCGAAGTTCATATTGTTCCCAACCTGGTTCATCCGATTCGGCCGTTACAGGACGCACGTGCCGTTTTCGCCGTCTCATCCTTGATTCGCCGCTGTTCTCCTGACATTGTTCACGGGCATACGAGCAAAGCTGGCCTTATTGCCCGTCTAGCGGGAACGCTGACGCGAACTCCCGCCCTGTATACCGTGCACGCCTGGAGCTTTGTCGGGACCGCTGGCCGCGCCAAGCTTCTGGTCACTGGGCTAGAACGGGCCATGCGCTTTGCAGGCGGAACTGTCATTGAGGTTTGCCGTTCTAATTTCGCTATGGCGCGCAGATTAGGGCTGGTTAATCCGGCTCGGCATCTCACTATTTGGAATGGCATGCCCGACACGGCGTCGCGAGCCCGTCCTTTCACAGGATCTCACCGGCCAATTCGCCTTCTTATGGCTGCACGATTCGCTGTCCAAAAAGATCACGCTTCCTTGCTCCAGGCCCTGGCCGGCGTAGACGCGCCCTGGCAGCTCACGCTGGCAGGTGAAGGTCCTCGGAAAGCTGAAATGGAACAGCTCAGCCGGGAGCTTGGCCTTCAGGACCGGGTAATCTTCACAGGAGATACCGATCAAGTCGAGGCTCTACTTGCCTCTTCCGACGTCTTCGTCCTCTCCAGCGTGCACGAAAGCCTACCTTTAAGCATCATTGAGGCGATGCGCGCGGGTCTTCCCGTAGTCGCTACAGATGTGGGAGGTGTCTCGGAGCTGGTTACTGAGGGAGTGACGGGCTACCTTGTACCTGCTTCCGATGTTGGATTTTTAACGGAACGCCTTCGCCAACTCATTACGTCTCCCGAGACCCGCAGTCATATGGGCCGCCAGGGCCGGATTCGTTATGAGCGCGACTTCAAAGTCGAAACCATGGCCGGCGCTGTCCTTTCGCTCTACCGGGAACACTGCCGCAAGAATTCCGGTGATCAGGAATTACATCTTCAAACAACAGGAACTGCAATATGAGCACCGCTGCGCTTTTTTCTGTCGAATCCGTTAGGCACGCGCTGCTACATAAAACGGAGCGCGCGAGCGCTCCCGCGTGGCTCCGCTTGGTTTCCATGCTGGTTGCGGATTTAGGAGCGTTGGTTTTGGCTTCCTTTTTCATGGCTGCTATCCTTCGCACTCCAACTGCTTCGCTGCTCTCGTTATCCGAAGTGGGGCGGCTCGCGCTTCCTGTTGCCATGTTCTGTGCCATCGGACTTTACTCAACAGGAGCAATGCACCCAGCAGTCGAGCTTCGAAAGGTGATCTGCGCCGTCGCGCTGGCCACACTACTTTCACCAACCGTCCAGAAATACTCGCCGGCGGTACCAGTACAGGTCCTTATGGCTATCAGCTTTTTGTCGCAAACCGCCTGCATCGCTCTCGCGCGCGTGCTCCTACGCGCTTCGATGATCCGCTTTGGCTTTTGGGTAACACCGACAGTGATTATCGGTTCCGGACCTCTTGCGCAAAGTCTAGTGCACGTCCTCGAAAAGCACAAACACATTGGTCTAAAGCCAGTAGCAGTGCTTGCCGATCCGGTTCCTCAGCCTGAGCTCTACGGGAATAGAGTTCTTGTCGATCATCTCGACAATGCAGCTCGAATAAAGGACCAGCATCGGATTTGCCATGCGATTATTGCCGACGCCGATCTCGGAGGGAGAGCTATGGAATCGATTGCAAATCGCTTCGGGCAGGTTACTTTCGTCCCGAGTCTTCCGTCAATTGGAAGCCTTTCCGTTAGCGCGGTCGATCTCGGCGGATTTCTCGGTCTTGAGGTGCCGCGAACCTCCCCGAATTGGACAGCGCGTGTTTCGAAACGCCTGCTCGACATACTTTTGGCCTCCACCGCAGCCGCATTATTCCTGCCCGTTTTTGCTTTACTTTACTTTGCAATACGGCTAACATCGCCGGGTCCTGTATTTTACGGCCAGCGCCGCATTGGCCGGAATGGAAGTTACTTCACGGCTTGGAAATTCCGCTCAATGGTGACAAATGCAGACGCGGTACTGGAACAGTATCTCGCAAAAGATCCGGAGTTGCGCACCCAGTGGGAACTCACTCATAAGCTACCTAACGATCCACGCGTGCTTCCGGTCGGAAGACTTCTTAGGAAGACGAGCCTCGATGAACTCCCACAGCTGTTGAATGTGATCCAGGGAGATATGAGCCTGGTTGGCCCGCGTCCAATCGTAGACGCCGAAGTCCCGAGATACGGGGATTGCTTTGACTACTACAAAATGGTCAGGCCCGGGGTTACCGGCATGTGGCAGATTTCAGGTCGAAGTAATACGTCGTACGCCGAACGGGTGCGTTATGACGAATACTTTGTCAAGAACTGGTCCATCTGGCTCGACCTCTATATACTTTTCCGAACTGTGAAAACAGTTCTTCTAAGGGAAGGAGCCTGCTGATCCGAACCTCTAAGGCGAGGTTCTCTAATCGGTTCAGAGAAAACAAGGTTAGAGCAAGCACTCCTATCAATGCGGCTAGGGCAATGACAAACCGAAGACGGCGGGTACCGCTCTCCAGTTCGTAGCGGAAGGAATTGAACCGCAAGTCGCCGTCAGCATCCGTTCTGGTGCTGGTCGAGTGTACGTCCATGCTCATATATTAATCTCTCTTAAACATAGATACCATGCAATTCCAACTTAGCTCATCTTCTTACGTTAGGCCAGTACGCCTAGGTCGATCGCTTTCTGGCAGTTTTGTCATTTCTCTTGACTTTGAACTTCGATGGGGTACTCGTGACCGGAGTAAACCCGCGAGTGCTCCTCAGTTGTTGAATTCGCGCGACGTTGTCTGTCGTCTGCTTGATCTTTTCAACGCCTCTCAGATTGCTGCTACCTGGGCCACAGTAGGTTTTCTGTTTGCAGAGAGCAGGGATGAGCTTAGTCACTTTTTACCGGATCTCTTGCCAACTTACGAGCAAACGCATTTAAACCCGTATGCAGAGAAGATCGGTTCGGACGAGCAAGATGATCCGCTGCACTTTGCGCCCTCTTTAGTCAGGAAAATTCAGGAATGTCCTCTTCAGGAGATCGGGACTCATACCTTCTCCCATTACTACTGCCTCGAGCCGGGTCAAAGCGCGGCTCAATTCAACGCAGACCTCCAGAGCGCTTGCCGAATTGCCGAAGCTCGTGGGGTAGAGCTTAGGTCGATCGTCTTCCCGAGAAATCAAGTTAGCCCAACGCTACTTCCGATTCTCAGCCAACACGGCATCAAATGTTTCCGAGGAACTGCCCGATCCTGGTTACATGAGGCGTCTTCGTTCGCCCGTCAGCGGCTTCCCCACAAGCGCGCTCTGCGCCTGGCAGATGCGTACGTGCCGATAGCCGGCAGCGACGTCGTGGACTCGCCTGTTGAGGTCGCCGACAATCTCTACGAACTATACGCTAGTCGCTACTTCCGGCCTTACACGTCCAGCCTAGCTTCGCTTGCAGGGCTCGCTCTGCATCGGATCAAACAAGGAATGGAACTGGCGGCCAGTACCGGCCGCGTCTACCATATTTGGTTTCACCCCGAGGACTTCGGTCTCTATCCTAATGAAAATCTCTCTCTTTTTGCCGAGGTCCTGAAACACTACGAGCAGCTTCGCGACCGGTATGGAATGCAGTCCCTCTCCATGGCCGCTCTTAGCGAAGCCGCTGCCCAAATCGATTCTCAGGCTGCGTCTTCACCTTTTCTGGCTCTTTCTGCCTGAACTGTTCTGAAACACTCAAGCTTCGTCATCTTCTTTTGCTAGGAGTTCACTTGCCAATAACAGAGTCAATTAGCCCTTCAAACACCGGTGCTCTTCAATTCGAGACACCGGGTCACCCCCGGTCGATTATGTTGCTCATTACCACGTTGACGTTCGGGGGGGCGGAAACCCAAATGGTCCGCCTTGCCACCGAGCTGAAATCGGCAGGTTGGGAGGTAACGGTCGTCTGCATGGTTGCCCCTACTGCTTACACAGAGCCCCTAAAAAAGGCGGACATACCTGTTTTATCGCTCGACATGCCGCGTGGCATACCGCATCCCGGAGGGCTCCTGCGGCTTGCCCGGCTAATCCGTCAACTCAAACCCGATATTCTCCACGCGCACATGGTGCATGCCAATCTTCTTGGGCGAGTGAGCAGACTACTTGCACGGGTGCCGGTGATGATTTCCACCGTTCATAATCTTCGGGAAACATCCGAAAAAGGCGGGCCTACCTGGCATAAAGAACTACTTTACCGAATGACGGATTTTCTTACAGATCGCACAACGATCATTGCCCAAAGTGCTTTCGAGCGTTACGTGCGAGTGGGTGCCGTGCCTCGCTCAAAGCTCGAGATGATCCCCAATGGTGTCGATACGAAAAGGTTCCAGCCTTCACCCCCGCTGCGGGAAAAGATGCGTGCCGATCTGGAGCTCGGAAGCGATTTTGTGTGGCTTGCCGTGGGCCGGTTAGTCGAACAGAAAGACTATCCCAACTTACTTCGGGCTCTTGGAATGCTTCCGCCTACGAACTGGCAGGTTCTAGTTGTGGGAGAAGGAACGCTGCTAGAGTCCCTCACGGCGTTAGCAGCCGAACTTGGCGTAAGTAACAAAGTTCGATTTATTTCCGCGCGCGAAGACGTGGTTGCACTCTATGCAGCCGCGGACGCATTCGTAATGTCTTCTGAGTTCGAAGGAATGTCTGCCGCATTGCAAGAGGCGATCGCGATGGCGCTGCCCTGCGTCGTGACAGACGTTGGTGCAAATCGCGATCTGGTCTGCGACGGTACGACTGGCTACGTTGTTCCGCCGGGCGATTCGACCCATTTGGCCGAAGCTATGGAAAACCTGATGACAGCACCGATATCCAATCGCGAACAGTTCGGAAGAAACGCACGAGATTTCGCAGTGTCGAATTACGAATTCAGGACGGTGGCGCAGAAGTGGTTTGGCCTGTATGAACGGTGTCTCGAAGGAAAAGTAGCTGCATGAACCGGAAAGCGTCCTTTTTACTTGCTTTGTGTCTGACTGTAACAGCCCAGACACCGCCTCCTCAAGCAGCCGGTTATCATCTCGCTTTTTGCGACGATTTCAACACCCTCAGCATCAGCCCGAGCGGCACCGGACGCTCCTATAATTGGTATCCCGGAATATGGTGGCAAAAGGCCGTTGCGCCGCCTTCATCAATTACGAATGCCAACTCAGCCCTCACATTGACTTGGCTTCAGGGGAACACCAACGGCCACGAGACAAGCATCAGCACTCTTTCACGCGACGCCAAATTCGGCCACACGTTCCGTTATGGCTACTTCGAAGCGCGGATGAAATGGGACGTCACAAACGGAGCGTGGCCGGCATTCTGGATGATTCCGAAACAAGCGGCGACTGGGGAGCAGGAAACCGGAGAAATCGACATCTTTGAAGGACAGGGCGACAATCCGCATACGTATTACGGTACCGTTCATGATTGGATAGGCAAGACCCATACCAGCAATAGCCAGAACTGGCGCAAACTGCCGAACACAACCGATTTTTCACAATGGCACACCTACGGCCTGCTATGGACTCGGGGCAAGGTGACGTGGTACTTCGATAATGAGGAGCTCCATTCGGCTCCTACCCCGGCCGTCGTCGATAGGCAGGATTTCTTTCTGGTTCTGGGAATGCAAGAAGGCGCAAATTGGACTGAGGGATCGATGTCAGGCGTAAATGCGAGTTCGATGCATCTTAACGTGGATTGGGTTAGGGTGTGGCAGCATTGAAGACTTCGCGACCTGAGAGCCGGTCCTGGCAACACTGCAATCATCCCTGCGGGCCGCCTTTGGCTTGTTCCCTCGCAATTTGATTGACATGTGCGAGGGCTCTCGATCCAGAAGCGCCTTCGATACCCTTCAGGGCAATATCCTGCACCTGGCGCTTGGCTTCTTCGACGGCCTTTTTTAACGCCGTTATTTGCTCGGTTTACCGTTTGAGCGTTTCCTGCAGAGCGGCCACTTGCAGGGTGGCCACTTTGCGCTCAGCTTCGGCATCTTTCTGCAAAACTAGAATCTGCTGCTCATAACGCTCCGTGACCTGCTGGGTGGCTTCGGCCAGAGCGGTCTGTTTTTCCGCCGCAATCCGCCGTGGAATCTCCTCGCCTGTTGTCGCAGCCGAGTAAGTTCCTCCTCCTTTTCCGCCAACGACGGTTCCCGCTGTGCCCAAGTCCGCTCTAATTCGGCCTGCCGCTCTTATTGTTTTTGGTAAGCAAGTGGGCTTCCTCGTCATGTCGGTCCTGCGCTTTTTTTCCGATCAAGTTGCTTACGGTATTCGTAATCTTCGTTCTCACGTTGACGCTGTTTGCGGAGGGCTTGTTCTGTTTCCTTGCGTTCGCGTTCCGCAGTCCGCGCTTCCTGGTCCCATTCAGCCCGTCGCGTCTCGATCTCTGTTTCCAACCGCTCCCGCTTGCGCGTTTTATCTTGAATGAGCTGATCGAGTCAGGTCGCCGACAACTTTTAGCTGAGGGACTGTTGCGAAGCCCAGTTCAATTGAACGGAGGATGCCAGATTGCAAAATGCCTCCGAATTCGGAGCTAGCGAAGGAAAAAGTGCCTAAGAGCGCCGGACCGACTCTGGGGCGCGGTGGCAACCCCCACATTCGTATCGGCGCATCCGTAGTAGAGGAACCACTGTTGTTCGAAGAAAACAAGTCCTTCGGCAAAGGTGGTTCCCGCGGCGTACTGTCCGGTTTTCTCGAACGGAAGTTCTGGTTTAAAGACGGGCTGTTCTGTGCGGGACAAAAGTTTGGACGGATCGCTCTTATCGAACAACGCTTCACCGACAGAATAAGCGTTCGGGCCAATAGCTTTATCACCATCTGTAGTATCATTTTTACCGTTGTAGAGGAATACGATACCCCGTTCGGTTAAGACCGGCGGTGGACCAGTTTCCGGAAAGCTGCTGTCGAATTTGCCTGGGCGTTTCTCCAAAGCGGTAACGACTCTTCCGTTCGCATCCTTGAGAGGATTCCAATGAACGAGGTCGTTCGACGTAGCCAAGCGTATTGCGATTTCGCCCCAGTACATCCAATACTTACCGTTGATCTTTGCTGCTATCAAACGGTCGTCGACCAGCTGAGTCACAATGCCCGACGACTTATAAGGCTCGTTCAGAATGTTGTCGCTAAAAATCGGCCCATGCTTCGTCCAATGGATCAAGTCTGTCGAGGTCGCGACGCCGACGTCGTAAGTTTTGCGATTCCACTGCGTGTAGGTGAGGACGTAAGTTCCGTCTTCCCGCTCCACAATCCTCGGATCTTCCACGCCGCCGGGCCACTCTCGGTTTATCTGGCTGTCATCGGATGGATAGAACACCGGCGTCTTGTCCCGCGTGAAATGGATGCCGTCAGAGCTCTGCGCCAGTCCTAGACGCGAGGTGTGCATACCGATCTTCATTTCGCCCGAGTTGTCTTCCGCCCTGTAAAGCACGAAGACCTTTCCGTCTCTCACGATGGCTGCGGGATTGAAGGTATGAAGGGCTTCCCAATGGACAGAGGCCTTGCTGATCGGATCGGTAAAGGAGGAGACTTGATCGGGAACAATTACCGGGGCGTCTATGGGGCGAGTGAATGGCCCGATCTCCCAGGGGAGTAGGGTGGTGCTTGAGTGCACGATTACGGCACACGCACACATACTCACCAGGGCGGTCATGACCTTCCGGACGTTCATCGCTTATTTATACAGGATCGATCAGGAGTTCTTCACGAGCTCGAGAGCCGCTGAGTTCAGGCAATAGCGCAGGCCGGTGGGAGGAGGGCCATCGCCGAAGACGTGGCCCAGATGCGCATCGCATTTGCTACACAAGACTTCCGTGCGAATAAAGGGCAAGCTGTGATCGGCTTGGGTACTGATGTTCTCTTTTGCTATCGGCGTCCAAAAGCTGGGCCACCCGGTGCCGGAGTCAAATTTCTGCTCCGATCGAAACAGGGCGTTGCCACAACAAACACAATAATAGATCCCCTTCGCATGGTCGTTCCAATAGCGATTCGCGAACGCGAATTCAGTCGCTTTACGGCGAGTGACCGCATACTCTGTTGAGGAAAGCTCGGTTTTCCAGGCGGCGTCGCTCTTGACGACTTTTCCGACAAGCGCAACAGATTCCAATTTTCCATCCGGCGAGAAAAGAGCCAGAGGAACAGCTGGTCCGCTTCCTTGCTCGGAGGCTCGTGGCAAAGATCGCGCCCGGGGCTTCACTAGAAACACGAGCGCTGCAAAGGCGAACGGCATAGGCCAGAAAGCACGGCGTCCTATTCCGTTTGGTTCAAGTAGGCCGTAATTCATTGCAGTGCCTCTCGCTCCAGCATGACGCATTGATTATGGCAATCTGTAAGATTGCTGCATGCGGGCCGCTATCGATCGCCTTTGTTTCTTTGCCGTACAGGCACGAGCACGCAACACCAAGGCTATGCGATCCGCCGCTTACGTGGCTGTTTTATTGACACTTTTGCTCTGGTGGACTCAGTGGCCGAGTTTGCTGGCCGGAATTATCATTCTCCTCTTTGCTCAGCTCTCGATAGTCATTTTTTATCTGATGAGAAACTCTCGAATTTCGCGAGAGCTCACGCGCTTCGAGGATTATCCGGCGGATGGGTTGAGCTTGCTTTCATGGTTTGAGGACGAAAGAATTTTTTCGAGTCGATTAGTGCTGTTAGAGAATGTTCTCCGGACGGTCGGATTTTTAGTGTTGGCTTATGGCTTCTGGATCGCGACCCGAAGCACTTTCATCTTCCTTTTGCTCGGTGTAGTTTATCCGGTAAGCACGTATTTCGGCATGTCGCGAAAGAAACAACAACGAACGATAGCCCAAATCACAGCGCAAAAAGAGGAGGTCGCCGCCTTAATAGAGAAGGGGCGCCTCCAATCCGACTAACGGCTGTAACCGAAATAGAACGAGGAAGCGGGTGGGTAATCCCGGTAGCCGCCGTTCCATCGCTGGCGTTGTCGCCACTCGTATTCATGTCTGGCTTGTTCTCGCCATTGACGCTCACGCCACTCTTCGGCTCGGCGCTCTCGGCGCTCCTGTTCTTTCCATTCGTGCCGATCGTGCCGGTCCCAACTGCGGTCATTATCGGTATAGTAACTTCGGGGACCATAGTATCCGTCCTGTGCGAAAGCCGCTTTCGGCAGGAACGCCGTTCCCGCCGCTGAAAGCATCAAGGCTAAAACTCCGACTCTCTTTAACATTGCATCTCCCCTTCTGGAAGATCTAGTCTTCCTGCCTCATTTGACGTTGCTGCGTAAACCGGGTTGTCACAAAACGCAGTGAACGGCCATTAAGCTAAATTCACGGAGCTCAGTTACTCTTGTTGTGAGTACGTAGAGAGTTAGTGGGAGGGCACTTATTTGACCGTTGATGAGATTGTTTTCTTAGGCATTCACGGTAGTGTCATAGCTTTGAGCAGAATGCTCGGGGAAGAGATCTGGAGAACGCCGCTGAAGGGATCGGATTTGTGAACCTCACGATCGATGGCGATAGAATGCTCGCGACAACAAAGGGGGAAGTCTTGTCTGGATGCGCTAACCGGAACGTGCTCTGGTCTAATGAACTTCCCCGCATGGGTCGTGGGATAGCGTCGGTCGTAACAGCGCTTTCCCATTCTTCGGCGGTCGCCCTGGCTCGCGAGCACCAAAAGCGAAAAGACGACGCGGCGAATGCGGCAATTATCGGCAGTACAGCGGGCTCGCATTAAGCCTTCCCAAATACTAAAAGACAGTTTCAATCCGAAGCGCGCCTGCCTTAGAGCAAGGCTCTTATCCAGGCCGAGATCCCAATAACGCTGGCTTGGGATTCTATAGACTTAATGAACCGCCGATGTTGCATCGTGAAATTCTGTCAGGTGAGTCAAATTGGTTCAGCCTGAGCTCGATGTGATTAGGCGGTGACGGCGGTACCAACATGCAAGCCCAGACGAGAGATACCATTTTTCATGCTCTAGAGAGCTTTCGTATCGAGATTCCCTCGTGGGGCTTTGCGAACACGGGAACACGGTTCGGCAAGTTCATTCAAGCTGCCGCTGCGACAACGACGGAAGAGAAGTTCAGCGATGCGGGTCAAGTCAATTCGTTTACCGGCATCTGTCCGACAATAGCTCTTCATGTTATTTGGGACTTCTCAGCTGGATTGAACAGCATTGCGGAAATTCAATCATTTTCGACTAGGTACGGAGTACGCCCCGGTTCCATAAACCCGAATCTGTTTCAGGACCAGGTTTACAAGTGCGGTTCGTTCGGCAATCCAGATGAGACCACTCGTCGTCAGGCGCTGCAACACTCACAGGAGTGCATCGAGATCGCGAAGCGATTAGAAAGCCGAGATATCTCGTTCTGGTTTACGGATGGCTCGAACTACCCGGGTACGGCAAATATTCGTGAACGAAAGAGGCGCTTCGAAGAATGCCTAAAGACCGTTCACAGCGACCTTGCAGAGAACCAGCGGATGTTGGTGGAGTATAAGCCCTTTGAGCCCGCTTTTTATCACACCGATATAGCCGATTGGGGCATGGCGCTGCACTTTGCCCGATCAGCCGGACCTCAGGCGAAAGTTCTTGTCGATACGGGGCACCATTATCAAGGACAGAACATTGAGCAAATTGTCGCGTGGCTCTTGTCGGAAGACATGCTGGGCGGATTCCATTTCAACGACCGCCGGTACGCCGATGACGATTTGACATTGGGCTCGATCGATCCGTATCAAGTGTTCCGCATCTTCCACGAAATCCGGTTCTTCGAACGGGAAACAGGTCAGCGGGCAGACATCGCCTACATGATTGACCAGAGCCACAACTTGAAGGGCAAGATCGAGGCGATGATTCAGACCGTAGACAAAGCACAAGAGCTCTTCGCGAAAGCTGCGCTTGTCGACTTCGACCGCCTCACGTCAGCCCAGAAAAAATCCGATCTGATCCGCGCCGAATCCTGTCTTCAAGACGCGTTTGCAACGGATGTGCGGCCTTCGATCCAGGACTGGCGTAAGTCGAAAGGGCTTCCGCCGGATCCGATGCAAGCTTTCCTGGAGAGCGGTTATCTGGAGCGTGTATCGGAGGAGCGCGGAAAACGAAACACGGCTGCGGTGTCCTCGTATGCGTAGCGCCGGAGACGTTGCGCGACTCTGGTGTGAGATCCGGCAAACGCTTTGAACAGTATGAGAGCACAGATCGGTTACTGCCCCATATGCGGGAGTAGAGAACTCTGAGGTGAAAGTTGCCAGAAGTCAAACAAACCACTTATCTGAAAGACCTATGGGACGAGAAGCAGGCCGCGTCGCTTGCAGATGATCAACTTGCGTTGTTGCGGTATCGCTCCAACCTCTTGGGGGCGGATCTCCGGATTACGAACTTCGGTGGGGGCAATACCAGTTCGAAAATCGAATTGCCTGATCCTTTCACGCGCAAACCGGTACGGGTGCTGGCAGTCAAAGGAAGCGGCGGCGACCTTGGATCGATAAAAGAGTCCGGCTTCGCTCTGCTTTATTTCGACCGTCTCGAAGACCTGAAGGAGCTATATCGCGGCGAGCCGTACGAAGACGAGATGGTTGGTTACTATCCGCTTTCCGCCTTCGGCCAGAACAAAGTTGCTGCTTCCATCGACACTCCCCTTCACGCATTTCTGCCCTTCGCACACGTGGACCATCTGCATCCCGATTGGGCAATCGCGATCGCAGCGAGTGCGAATGGGAAAAAGAAGCTCGAAGAGTTCAACAGAGAGTTCGATCGCAGGATCGTCTGGCTCCACTGGCAGCGTCCCGGATTCGAGCTCGCTCTTCAGCTCGAGAAGGCCGTCAAGGACAATCCTGGCTGTGACGGCGTGCTGCTCGGGAGCCATGGGCTATTCACTTGGGGCGAGACGCAGCGCGAGTGCTACTTGAACAGCATCCGTACCATCGATCAGATGGGAGAGTTCGTTCTTAATCACCGGGCGAAAGCGGGACCGTCCTTCGGCGGCCAACAGCGCGCTCCCGCCGCAGATCGACAAGCCGTAGCTGCACAGATACTTCCCGCTCTACGCGGCATGATGTCTTCCAATAAACGGGTGATTGCCCAGTTCACGGATCACGAGGATGCCCTCGAGTTTGCCGGTTCGAAGTGGGCAAAAGAACTGGGAGGCCTAGGCACGAGTTGTCCCGACCATTTTCTGAGAACCCGCATCTGTCCGATGTTCGTCGACTGGAGTCCGGGAGACGAGAGCGTGGAAGTTTTAAAATCGCGCATTGCGGAAAGAACACCCGCCTATCGAGCCGAATACGCGAAATACTATCAAGCGCACGCGACCTCCGAGTCACCGAAGCTGCGTGATTCAAATCCTTCAGTCGTCATCATCCCGGGCCTCGGGTTTATTCGGGTTTGCAAAGAACAAGAAGGAGGCGCGGATCACAACTGAGTTCTTCGTGAACGCCATCCACGTCATGGCTGGCGCAAATGCTTTAGATGAAGGTAGTCCGACCAACCCGCTTCCGCAAGCACGTCTGACCGAGTTGTCCCAAGAATTTGCCACCTATCGGAATTACGTTGCGCTGCCGCGTTCTGAAGCCTTTCGAATCGAATACTGGGCGCTCGAAGAGGCGAAACTACAGCGTATGCCTCCGGAAGCAGAATTCAGCCGCAAGATTCTGCTCGTCATTGGCGGCGGAAGTGGTATTGGGCGTGAAGTGGCTCTGCTGCTTGCCAAAGCCGGTGCCCACATTGTTATCGCGGATATGAACGAGCAGGCTGCAAAGGAGGTCGCCGAAGAAGCCGCCTCCGTCTCGTCGCTGGAAGTCGTTTCTCACGTCGCGGTGAACCTTGCATCGGCTGAAAGCATCTCGGCGGCCGCTAGACACACGATCCTTCAGTTCGGCGGTATTGACGGAATTATCAATACAGCTGCGATTTTCCCCGTGGGTGCCGGTCCGGGTGGACAACTCACCGACGCTCAATGGAACACGACGTTTCTTGTGAATGTGACTGGTAATTACTTTCTCACGCGAGAAACTGCCGGCATCTTTCGTGAGCAAAATCTTCCGGTCAGCATAGTCCTGACAAGCTCTGCCAATGCAGTCGTTCCGAAGTTTGGTAGCGAAGGATATGACGTTAGTAAGGCCGCTTTGAACCATCTCATACGGGAACTGGCAGTCGGGTTGGCGCCGCTGGCGCGGGTAAATGGAATCGCCCCCGCGACGGTAGTGGCAGGGTCCACAATGTTTCCGCGTGATCGCGTGATGCAATCCTTGAAGAAGTACAAAATCGAGTTTTCAGAATCCGAATCGACCGAAGACCTGCGAACCAAGCTGGCCGAATTTTATGCCCAGCGTACGTTGACAAGAAAGCCGATTTTACCGGAAGATTGCGCGAGAGCGATTGTCTGGTTGGCAAGTGATGAGAGCGCAAAGACTACGGGACACATCATTCCTGTCGATGGTGGATTGAGCGAAGCCTTCCTCCGATGAATCCCAACCCTGCATTAGGAGTGTTGTTTCACTGGCTCGGCGGTCTGGCATCAGGCAGCTTTTACGTGCCATATCGTGGAGTGAAGCGATGGTCCTGGGAAACGTATTGGCTCGTGGGCGGTGTTTTTAGCTGGATCATCGCGCCCTGGGTGCTTGCCTCCCTGCTAACAAGTCATCTGTTAGCGGTCCTTCGCGCGAGTTCACCAAGCACCTTATTTTGGTGTTACCTGTTCGGGCTGCTTTGGGGCATTGGCGGTCTAACCTTCGGGCTGACGATGCGGTATCTCGGATTGTCATTGGGCATGGCGGTGGTCATGGGCCTGTGCGCGGCGTTCGGGACTCTTATGCCGCCGATCTTCCGAGGGACGTTCGTCAGCGAAGTGCTGGGAAGAACTCCGGGGAGAGTCATCTTGACGGGTATTCTGCTTTGCCTCGCCGGTATCGCTATTGCGGGAATGGCCGGAGTCTACAAAGAGCGCGCCGCATCTGTGCCGGCGGATCAGTCGGCCATCAAAGAATTCGATCTGAAAAAGGGTTTTCTGGTGGCCCTGGTTTCCGGAGTCATGAGCGCTTGTTTCGCGTATGGCCTGGCAGCGGGAGATCCGATCAAGGCGCTTACGATTCGTGCTGGAACTCCCAACTTATGGCAGGGGCTCCCCGTGCTGGTGGTTGTGCTTCTCGGCGGGTTCACCACCAATTTTGTGTGGACCGTCTATCTGAATATCCGCAATAAGACAGGGCACGAATACCTGGCTCCTCAATTGCGCGCCGCAAACTTTAGCCATCCCGGCGGTCCCCAGCCGATCGAAGAGACGGCGCTGACGGGGCCTACGGCGAGTGTGCTTGTCCACGCCCCCAGCGATGTCCTGCGGGAGACCGTTCGCGTTCCGCTTCTAAGAAATTATCTGCTCTGCGCTCTGGCTGGGGTGACCTGGTATTTCCAATTCTTCTTCTACAGCATGGGCGAGACGAAGATGGGCGCGTACACCTTCTCCAGTTGGACTCTGCACATGGCGAGCATCGTGATATTCAGCACGCTTTGGGGTCTCGGGTTGCATGAGTGGAAGGGCGCCAGCAGAACGGCGATGCGGCTGCTTTTTGTTGGCCTTTCCGTGCTGCTCGGTTCGACAGTTATTGTCGGCTACGGTAACTATCTGAACACGGTTACGCTGCGGTAGCAGCTGAGCATGATCACTAACGGCAGACGCATATACTTGACGAGCAACGGCGCATTCCGGGCGCTCGCGGCAGCCTTTCAGGCTGCGATCGGGTATAACGCTCGGCACGAAGATGACACAAGCTAATGCCGGCAACCCGCGAACTGACACACGCCTTTAACGAATGATTGGCCGCCATTGAAGATCTCTCTTTTCATCACTTGCTATAACGACACCTTGTTTCCTGAAACGGGTAAAGCGGTGGTGCGAGTACTCGAGCGGCTGGGCCATGAAGTGGAGTTTCGGGAAGCACAGACGTGTTGCGGCCAGATGCACTACAACACCGGCTATCAAAGGGAGGCCCTTCCTTTGATGTGTGGATTCCTCGCGGTATTCGAAACTGCTGAGATCATCTGCATCCCATCCTCTTCTTGTGTAGCGATGATTCGTGACCACTATCCGGTTATGGCCGCCAAAACAAACGATCCGGAAATCGTTCAAAGAGTGGAAGCCATACTCGGGCGCGTCTTCGAGTTCACCGAACTGCTGGTCGATAAGCTGGGGGTCACGGATGTCGGCGCATACTTTCCGCATTCCGTCACCTTGCACCCCTCTTGTCATTCCCTGAGAAGCCTTCACGTGGGCGACCGTCCTGCCAAGCTACTCGGACGGGTGCAAGGGCTTCAGCTGCTTCCCTTGCCTAACGCTGACGAGTGCTGCGGGTTTGGTGGTACCTTTGCCATCAAAAACGCTGACGTGTCCACCGCAATGCTGTCCGATAAGGTTCGTTGCGTACTCAACACAGGAGCCGAAATCTGCGCCGCCATTGACAATTCCTGTCTGATGCACATCAATGGAGCGCTGAGCCGCACCCGAAGTGGAATTCGCTGTCTCCACCTTGCTGAGATACTTGCTTCCACTTCCTCCGGAGAGCAAGCTTGAGCATCCGGGTGGGGCATGCAGCCGAAGCACCGGAATTCCCGGAAGCTGCCAGACATCTCGTATACAACACACAGGTCCGCCACAACGTTCGTCATGCTACCGATGTGATCCGGGCGAAGCGTGCCAAGGTCGTCGCCGAATTAGACGATTGGGAAGAGCTACGCACATCCGGCGAGGCGATCAAGAATCATACGCTTCGCAACCTTGACCGATATCTGGAACAGTTTGAGCAGAATTGCACGACTGCAGGAGGACAGGTCCATTGGGCGCGTGACGCGGACGAAGCCAATCGCATCATCGTTGGTCTAATTCAGGCACGTGGCGGAACCGATGTCATCAAAGTCAAAACGATGACGTCCGATGAGATCGGCTTGAATGCTGCGTTGGAGTGCGCCGGCATCACGCCGTATGAAACGGACCTCGCCGATCTCATCGTGCAGCTTGGAAACGATAAGCCTTCGCACATTGTCGTTCCGGCACTCCACCGCAACCGAATGGAGATCCGTCAGCTATTTGCGGACAAAATGGATTTGCCAAGCCTCGGCAGTAAGCCGCAAGATTTGACCGACGCCGCGCGCCAGTATCTTCGCGAGAAGTTCCTGCGGGTCAAGATCGGCATCAGCGGCGCAAACTTTGCCATCGCCGAAACAGGTTCGGTCTGTGTCGTAGAGTCCGAGGGTAACGGTCGCATGTGTTTGACGCTTCCGCAGATGCTTATCAGCATCGTCGGCATTGAAAAGGTAATCCCCACTTTTCAAGACCTGGAAGTGTTTCTCCAATTGCTCCCGCGCTCGGCGACGGGCGAGCGCATGAATCCATACAACTCCATCTGGACGGGTGTCACTCCGGGAGATGGGCCGCAAGAGTTTCACGTGGTCTTGCTCGACAACGGCCGCACGGGCGTTCTCGCGGATGCGGCTGCGCGTGAAACGCTGAATTGTATCCGCTGTGGAGCCTGTTTGAATGCATGCCCCGTTTACAAACAAACTGGGGGACACGCCTACGGCTCTGTATATGGCGGTCCTATCGGAGCGATACTGACTCCGCAATTACAGGGTATGCGACACTCGCAATCGTTGCCGTATGCCTCATCGCTCTGCGGTGCGTGCTATGAAGTCTGCCCCGTCAAAATCAACATCCCTGAAGTATTGGTTCACCTGAGGGCAAAAATAGTCGAACAGGGCGCTGCGCCTTTATCAGAACGCCTTGCAATGAAAGCGGCAGCTTTCGCGCTCGGCAGCTCGAGCCGGCTTTCGGCTGCGCAGAAACTGACTCGTATCGCACAAGTCCCTTTTCAGCACAACGGCGTTATTGAACATCTCCCCGGTATGTTGAGCGGCTGGACCGCTGTTCGTGATCTGCGACCAATACCCAAACAGTCCTTCCGTGACTGGTGGGCAAGCCGGAACGCCAAATGAGTAGCGCAAAGGACGAGATCCTTTCGAAGATTCGCGATGCTGTTTCCAACTCTCCGGGTGCTCCTGATCACCCCAACTTGCCACGGCATTATCGGCAATCGGGCACACTGGACCGCAACGTGTTGCTTAAGCTTTTCGAAGATCGTCTTCGCGATTACAATGCCGGGGTGTACCGTTGCTGCCCGCAGGATCTGAGGCACGCGATCGAAGATGTCATGAATACTCGGGGCAAGTGCTCTCTCCTCGTCCCACCCGGATTTCCGGATGATAGTCTTCCAGATTCAATGGCTTTCTTACGACGCGATGGCCCAAGTTACGAAGAGCTCGATCATGCGGAAGGCGTGTTGACGGGTTCCGTGCTCGCGATCGCTATGACGGGCACGATCGTTTTGCGCCACACCGAAGCTGATGGTCGCCGTGCGCTTACGCTGCTCCCGGATTACCACCTGTGTATTGTCGATAGCAACCAGATCGTGGAAACGGTTGTGGAAGGTATCCGAGCCATGGCGAGCTTTCCTCGGCTGCCCCTCACGACTATCTCGGGGCCGTCGGCCACCTCAGACATCGAGATGATCCGGATAGCGGGCGTCCACGGGCCAAGGATTCTGGATGTAATCGTAACGAGCGAAGTGGGCGCACAGATGTTTGACGCCTGTCCATCAAATGAATAGTGTCCAATGAACAGACGCAATTTTTTGCAACGGGCATCGCTCGTCGTCGCAGGCTTTCCGATTCTTGGAGCACAGCGGGCCGGATCGCGCGAGAGTCAGTGGATTCGACGGGCAAAAGGGCCAAATTCCAAATCGTAGGGAACGATCGGACAATCGACATGACTGTATGCGCTCGAAAGTTTAGCGCCATTGCGCTATTTTGCAGTGCAGGCTTGTACGCCGTTTCGCCGAGAACGGTTATCACTCGTGTTTGGCGGGCATACTGGATCGATGCCGGCGCACCACCGCAAGACTACGGCGTATATCATTTCCGACGCGTGTTCGATCTCCCGGAGAAGCCGTCGAAGTTCGTTATTCACGTTTCGGCCGACAACCGCTTTCAGCTTTTTGTCAATGGAACACGAGTGGCAGTGGGCCCGGCACGAGGAGACTTGACGCATTGGCGATACGAGACGCTCGACATCTCAACTGAATTGCATGCGGGGCGAAACTCGCTGGCAGCCGTGGCGTGGAACGAAGGGCCGTTTCGAGCCGTAGCGCAGGTCAGCAATCAAACGGGCTTCGTGCTAGACGCCGACGATGCGGCCCATGCGATGGTAAACACAAATCGCGATTGGAAGTGCTATCAGGATCTCGCTTATGCGCCGCTTCCGTTGCCGCCCGATCAAGCGACGGGGTATTGGGCGCTGGGACCGAATGAAAGCGTCGCTGCAGGTAAGGTGCCGTGGGGCTGGGAAAAAACGGAGTTTGACGACAGCGCCTGGCCGCCTGCTCATCAGCTAAGCCACGGCGCCGATCGTGATTCGCGGGATGCGCCGAATCGCTGGATGCTGGTTGAGAGCGAGGTTCCGCTGGAGGAGCAACGTCCTGATGACGCTCTGGTTGTGCGCGAACGAGTGGGCAGTGCTTCAGACACAATCCCGCCGCACACGACTGCCTCGATCTTATTCGACCAGCAGCATCTGACCACTGCTTACCCTGAGTTGACCCTCAGCAATGGTACGGGCGCACGTGTTGCGTTACGTTACGCAGAAGCTCTTTTCGATGTTGTCCCGGGCCGTAAACGTCCGCTGAAGAGCAATCGCGATGTGATCGAAGGCAAGAAGATGCTTGGTCCCGCCGATATTTATGTGGCGGATGGCGGCGAGCATCGCGTTTATCGTCCCTTGTACTGGCGGACCTACCGCTATCTGCGACTCGAAATCACGACTGCCGATGAGCCACTGACTATCGAAGGGCTGAAATCAATCTTTACTGCCTACCCATTTGAGAGACGCGCGACGTTCGCCGGTCCACCCGAGGTTCAGCGGATTCTGGACACGGGATGGCGAACGGCGCGGCTGTGCGCACACGAAACTTACATGGATTGCCCATTCTACGAGCAGCTGCAGTATGCGGGTGATGCCCGCATCCAGATGCTGATCTCGTTGTATATGACGGGTGACGCGCGGCTGATGAAAAATGGTATAGCGTTGCTGAATTCATCGCGAACCGCCGAAGGAGCAACCTATAGCCGGGCGCCCTCCGCGTTGCAGCAATACATCCCGCCGTTCTCCCTATGGTGGATTGGCATGGTCCACGATTACTGGCAGTATGTTGATGATCCGGTGTTCGTCCAGGGAATGCTGCCGGGTGTTGAGTCAGTGTTGCGATTTTACGGGCAATATCAGGGCGAAGATGGATCGCTTGGCCGCATGCCGTGGTGGAACTTTGTAGATTGGGTACCGCAGTGGCCCAACGGCGAGCCCCCCGCGGAAGCGGACGGCTCAGGCTCGGCAGCTCTTAACCTCCAACTTCTCCTCGCGTACCAGTGGGCCGCCGATCTGGAAGCAAGTCTTGGAGATAAGCAGCTTGGGAAGCAGTACTCAAAATTGGCCCAGAGACTCGCTTCCGTTGTCCGCGACAGAGATTGGGATGCCAGTCGCGGATTGTTTGCGGATCAGCCTTCCCACCGCACATACTCGCAGCACGTCAACACGCTCGCGGTACTTGCGCACATCGTAAAGGGAACTGGTGCGAGATCTGTCGTCGATAAGATATTCGCCGATCCGAGCCTCGCACAATCGTCCATTTACTTCCGCGCATATACGAACGCGGTGCTTCGTGAGGCGGGTCTCGGAGATAAATACCTGGAAGTTTTGGGACCCTGGCGGGAGATGCTGCAATCGGGTCTGACGACCTGGGCTGAGTGGAACGGCCCCGATGCTCGATCGGACTGTCATGCGTGGGGTGCAAGCCCGAACTTCGAAATGCTGCGCACCATCGCAGGCATCGAACCCCTGGAGCCCGGATTTAAGGCAGTTCGCATCGCGCCAAACCTTGGTAAACTTACGTCGGTAAAGGCAAGCATGCCTCATCCAAAGGGCGAGATCTCAGTCGACTTGGCCGTTCACGATGGGAAGCTCACAGGCACGCTCAGTCTACCCCCGGACACACCGGGTGTTCTCAAATGGCACGGACGAACGAGGAACCTGCACCCGGGAGAGAACCGAATCGCCTTACAGTGACGCGGCACCGTTGCAAATCGTAGAAGCTCCCCAGTCTGCGCCGATCAGAATTGAGACACGATGACCGCCGTCTCAGGTGACGCGCTATGAAGTAAGCGGGTATGCACGCTTATATAAAGGCCGAGGCCGGCAAATGAAGCGCTAAAACCGCGGCGCTTGCTGTCTGGCTCAACCGAACGATGAGCCAGCGCTAACTATTTGGTCGCGGCGGCGAAGACCTTCTTTCCCATAAAAAACGTCTCAACTACCTTGGTAGCGCCAATCTTTTCCGGCTGGCCTTCATCGGCGAGCGCGAGAATGTTCTGGTCGACAATGATAAAGTCCGCCGACTTTCCAACTTCCAGCGAGCCGATTTCAGACGCTCGGTTCAGAGCGCGCGCTCCGTTCAGCGTATAAGCGTCGATCAGATCGCGAATATCGAGCCGCTGCTGCGGGCTGAGGGGACGCATCCCATGTCTGGCGCGCGTGACGCCGAACTCCATATTTACGAACGGCTGCGGATCTTTGGTTAGGACCGGCGCGTCCGATCCTGCCACAAGAATGGCCCCGGCTTCCTTGGCGGTCTTCGTAGGATAAGTGTTCCGTTCGTAATAGCTGTTGGGGTTATGAAAAGCCTCATAGCTATTACCGTGCACTTTATCGAAGAAGGGAACGATGCTCAAATCATAGCCGCCAGGCTCAGCGTAAATCCAACTGTAGGTGAACGCCAGATAGAGCTTATCTCTACCCATCCGCGCGACATCTTCGGGTGTTGCGAACTGAATATGTGCGAGTGTGTCTGGCCGGGAATAATTGCCGTCGGCAGCGCGTGCTTCTTCGATCGCGTCAATAGCCATGTGAACGGCTTCATCGCTGATCGAATGAACGTGGATCGTGTAACCGGCCAAGTGGGCACGCTTGATGTATTCGTTGAAGATAGCGGGCGCATGCTCTGGAACACCATAGGAGATGGCACACTGTCCTGGATGATAGCCGTAGGTCTTGATGAAATCCGAAACTGCTTCCGGGGAAGTATATTCGTCTGGCTTGGCGCGCACGTAAATGCACACCGCGGAAGATGGATCGACATAGCCGGTCACGGACAGCTTGCCGTTCACGTCCTTGCTGAAAATGGGCTGCAGATAGGGCACGGGCCGCGGCGAGTTGCCCAAAGTGGGAGGAATGTTGTTTGGGTTCGCTTCAGGAACCCCGTCAGCATAGACCTTCACTGCATCGGCACGGACCAATGGATTTGAGCCGTATTTCTGGCGCACGGCATCAGCTTGTACCAATAACTTGCCGTAATCAATTTGTCCGGTGCTGTTGCGAAATGACTCTGGAAGGAAAAATTGATCGAGGTTGAGACGAAAGGTGAGTTGGCCTCGCTGGATCAACTCGTCATACACCTGGTACCCATTTGGATCGCTGTTAGCGTCCTGTACCGCCGTTATCCCAGCGCTGGCGAGGCGTCTTGCGAGAAGCTCGGGCGCGTCGACAAGCTTTTGATGCTCATCGCGATCGAGCTGGCTTGAGTCGATTGGAACCCAGCCTTGATCGGCGACATCTCCGGAAGGCTCGCCTTTTGCATCGACGCCGACATACACTTTGTATCGCGCGAACGCGGTCGCAAGAGTCTGCTTGGAATATCCTATGACCTCACCTGAGGTATCTTTTGCAAGCGCAAGAGCAGGGCTGTTATAAGCGGCATGATGCCCGTCCCACCCCATCATGAGGATGGGATTTTGGGTGGAACCCGCGTCCAGAGCGGCACGCAAGGTTGGGTGGGCCGCATCCGCTTCGTTTCCTCCGCCGTATTCCCAATCCGATACCAACAGCCAGCGGCCCGGTAGCACATGCATTCGCTCTACGCAGCCGCGCACAAAAGTAGCGATCTCTGCTAGGGTTCTGGCTTTCGATTGAAGGCTACAGCCGCCGAAATCGACGATCCCCATTGGGTGGATGTGAGCATCTACGAGCCCCGGCAGAATGAGCTTTCCTTCAGCTCGCTCAACCTTTGTCTTCGGACCGATGAGTTTAACCGCGTCATCGCCACTTCCAGTGAAGATAATTTTGCCATCACGAACTGCGAGAGCCTCTACGGTTTGGTGAAAACTATCTTCGGTGTAGATTTTGGCATCCGTAACAACGAGGTCTGCCGGTTTGTCAGCAGTCATGTTCGCGGAGGCGGATCGGGCCTTCCCGGCGCTTGGGCCTATCGGATTAGCCGACGTCCTCCCGCTCCCGATTGACACAATGATCACGGCCACGCTTAGCGACCAAATCTGAAGCTGATGTGGGAGAAGTGCAGTAAGCTTTTTGCCTTTTTTCAACGTGTCACTCCAGATCGCATGCTGGCTAGTGTCGCACTTGTGCTGTCGGCAGAGTTAGAGCGCACGAAGCGTTACTTACACGTAATAGGACCAACTATGCGGACGTGCTGACCTCTTCCAAGTTCACTTCCGCTACGAACCACACCACAGAACCACAGTCTGGGCCAGCACTTTCGCGCAGGTGAATACCTCTTCGAGCGGCACATATTCTTCTACCGTATGCGCCAGCGCTACATCACCCGGACCGTAAAGAACTGTCGGAATTCGTCCATTGTTGGTGAATAACCGCTGATCCGATCCATATGGAGCTCCGTAAACCCCTGGAGTTTTCCCGGTCACCTCAGCGTGGCTCGCAACCAGCGTTTTCGCAATCGGCTCATCCATTGAGGTCTCGCTCGACTCGAACTGGCCTTCGAACCACTCGAGCACCGGCGGGTGCTGTGCTAGCCACTCATCGGCCCGAGCGCACGCCTCGATGCAGGCTTCAAATTCCGAGCGAGCTTCTGCAATCGGCTCGCCGGGAAAGATCCCGAAGCGGCCTTCCGCAACCAACTCATCGGGCACCGTGGAAGGCCAGTCTCCGCACCGCAGCGTACCGACACTGATGGGCGCTACGTTGTCAGGAAACTCAAACAGCGCGTTTCGATAGCGCGCATGCCGGGCGCGATCCAGCGCTTCAAGTGCCTTGAAGATCAAATAGAACTTTTCAATCGCGCTCACGCCGAGGATCTTCATGCTCGCATGAATCGCCCGGCCCCGAACGCGAATGCGAAAGCTCAATGCGCCGCTCTGCATGGGACAGATCTGCAGCTTCGTCGGCTCCATGATGATGGCAGCGGCTGCGCGTACACCCTTCACTAGCGTGGTCAGAGCTCCCACTCCACCGCTTTCCTCTCCGATCACGGTTTCGAGCGTCACCGAATGAGCCGGCGTGAAACCTAATTCCTTCAGAGCCTGGCAAGCGAAGATGGCGGACGTAATGCCGGACTTCATATCGCACGAGCCCCGGCCATGGAGCCTGCCGTCCTCCACCACTCCGTTCCACGGAGGGTATTTCCAAAGCGTCTCATTACCGACCGGCACCACGTCGACGTGCCCGTTCAGTATCAATGTCCGGCTCTCTCCACCGCTGCTACTCGCCCATCGCCCGACTACATTCAAGCGCTCGTCAAACTCTACTCCGTCGTCGCAAAATGCCGGATGCGCTTCCAACTCGGACCGCAGAGATTTGAGAATGCTAACATCCAATCCAAGCGCCCGTAGCTTCGCGCCGATGAAGGCCTGGACAGATTGTTCCTGTCCGGGCAAACTGCGATGCCGCACGAACTCCTGGAGGAAACAAGTAATCTCCGGACGAAGCGCATCGAGCTTTTGGGATATAACTTGGCTCGACAGATCTCTACCGCGCACAAAGTTTTCGGGGCTCATCTCGTTCCATTCTCGCTTTGTGAACTGAGGCGGAGTGCAACTCACGCAGCTTTCCGCGCAGCAGGACCGTGCCTAGCTGAAAAGCAGGACCATGTCGAGTGGTTCGTGCGAGATATGCCGGCCCAATACTAATGCCACGCATTGGCCCTCGCTTGATTCTCGTGCTGCTCGCCGCGTTTGCGTTTGTCAGCTATTTACTCAGAACCAACATTTCCGTAGCAGCGGAACTCATGATGCCGGATTTGGGACTGACCAAAATCCAAATGGGTCAGATCTTCACGGGATTTCTGATTGGCTACGCTCTGTTCCAGATTCCCGGTGGACTGCTCGGTGATCGAATCGGACCAAAACGGACGCTGGGGATCGCGGTTCTGCTGTGGGGAGTCTGCACGGTCCTCACAGGCTTGATCCGCCGTCACCCCGGTCAGGCTTCTTCAACAGGTCCGTTTGTTTGGCTGTGGCTCAGTCGTTTTTTTCTTGGGCTTGCCGAAGCCGCCACCTACCCGGTCGGAGCACGCGTCGTTTACAACTGGATCGCACCTAAGAAGCGCGCCTTCGCGAATTCGGTAATGCTCACCGGCACCTCTGTCGGCGCTGCCGTTGCCTCGCCTCTCATGTCCTGGCTGATGGTTCGCGTCGGTTGGCACAACTCGTTCGCTATCGTTTCCATTCCGGCTTTCGTTCTCTCTGCTGCCTGGCTGCTCTTTGCTTCTGACAAACCCAGCGCAGCCGAGCCCGTCGCGGCGACGCAAATGGAGGTCAAAGGAAGCAACGAACTGAAAGAGATCCTTCGCTCGCGCCGCGTCCTCTTGCTCTGTCTCAGTTACGTCAGCGAAGGTTATGTGCTCTTCCTGTTTGTCTTTTGGCTCTACATCTACCTGGTGGAAGTGCGCGGGTTCAGCATGCTGAAGGGGGGCTTGATCGCCGCACTGCCCTGGATTACCGCGCTCTGCTTCACGCCGGTTGGTGGATTCCTGACAGATCGTCTCTCCGCCCGTCGATCCCGCCTAGCTGGCTCGAAGCTGGTTATTATGGCCGGCTACTCGGCTTCCGGTCTGCTGTTGTTTGCCGCCGCCTATTCGGCGCAGCGAACGCTCTGCATTGCCGCCCTGTGCCTCAGCGTCGGTTTTCTCATGGGCGCAGAAGCTCCCTTCTGGGCGTCCGTCACCTACCTCTCGGGCCGTCATTCCGGGACCGTTTCAGGCGTCATGAATACGGCCGGCATCCTGGGCGGTATCGCCTCCACATCGCTCATTCCGATTCTTGTCGAACGCTTCGGCTGGCTTATAGCGCTGAGCTCCGGCGCGGCCATGGCTTTCTTTTGCAGCTTCGTGTGGCTGGCTATAGGCGGCAACGAACCCGAGCCTTGACGTTTTCGCTGCGCGGACTCAAAAACTCCACCGCCAACTGGTTCTAGACGAAGCCTAGTACTCACCTCCTTTGTCGCTGAAACAAATTGAGTTAGCATCGTAAGATTCCGTCGCCGATCACTGACTCCGCCTATTGCTCGCCTCAAGAAAAGTTTCGCTTGAAGGATTTGAAGCATCATTTGAAGGACACTGAACACTGCGTCCGTCGTTCGGTCCGAATTTCATATCTGAAGAGGTGTCTTCATGAGTATTGTTAACGTAGGTTCCAGGCCGCCGCAGCTCCGGCGTCTTTCGGCGGCGAGGGCCTCTCTAGCGTTGTTTTGCCTCGCCATCAGCGCGACGTTCTTGATCGCCGTCCGCCCAGCGCAGGCGCAGGTGGATGCCGGCTCTATTGTAGGCACCATCCGGGATGCCAGCGGCGCGGTGATAGGAGGCGCGAAAGTGACTCTTCGCAACGAAGACACAGGCGCCATCAGCGAAACGAAAACGGCTGCCACCGGTGAATACACTTTCGATCCGATTCGCATCGGACATTATGCAGTGACGGCGGAGTCCACCGGCTTTCAAAAGGTAGAGCAACCGAAAATTGTCGTTACCGTTCAGCAGCACGTCCTGGTGGACCTCACCCTTCAGCCCGGCCAGACAACCCAGACCGTAATTGTCAGCACGGAGGTTCCTCAATTGCAGACGCAGGACGCGTCTGTCGGTCAGGTAATTGGGGCCAAAACGATTAACGATCTGCCGCTGAATGGCCGCAACTTCACCTTTCTTGCGCAACTATCCGCCGGCGTTACCCAGGATCAAAACGACGGCCGCGGCCTTGGTGCGAGCGGCGCATTCACTGCCAACGGTCTCCGCCCATCTCAGAACAACTATCTGCTGGACGGTATTGACAACAACTCTAACTTGGTCGACTTCCTGAACGGGACATCTTTCGCCGTCTTGCCTCCCGTCGATGCCATCGAAGAGTTTCGAGTCCAGACCGGCGACTACAGTGCCGAACTGGGCCGCAGTGCGGGTGCAGTGCTCAACGCCACTGTCAAATCGGGATCGAATCAGCTTCACGGCGATGTCTGGGAGTTTCTTCGCAACGACAAACTGGATGCGGCTAACTTCTTCGAAAACTCCGGCGGCCTAACGAAGGGCGAGTACCGCCAAAATCAGTTTGGCTTCACTCTCGGCGGACCTATCAAGAAAAACAAGACGTTCTTCTTCATGGACTATCAAGGCACCCGTATTCGCCAGGCGCTCACCGCCGTCAGCACCGTACCGACGGCGCAGGAGCGAAGCAGCGGATACACAGATCTCTCAGAGTTGCTCGCCCAGGGAGGCATCAGAACCGATGCCGGCGGGAATGTGTATCAGCTTGGGCAGGTTTTTGATCCGTCCACCACGCAGGCTGCTGGAGCTGGTTACATCCGCCAACCTTTTCCCAATAACCAGTTACCCGCCAACAGAATCGACCCGAACGCGGTCAAGTTACTCAACTTGTACCCCGCTCCGAACGCCCCGGGACTGTTCAACAATTACACCAGCGACCGCATTCTAAGCAACGATGTCGACCAATTCGATGTCCGCGGCGATCAGAACTTTAGCGAAAAAGACACGTTGTTCTCGCGCGTCACGAACGTGAGGAATCCGCAATTCATTCCCGGTCCGTTTACCGGCATCGCGGACGGCGGCGGTTTTGGCAGCGGCAATCAGAACGCTATCTCCTGGAACGGCGTGGTGAGTGAAACTCATGCCTTCTCGCCCAACATGGTGAATGAGGCACGCATCGGCGTCAATCGGATCGCGAGTGCCCGCACGCAGGCCAACGCCACCCAATACGGCATTCCGCAGCAGTTTGGGATTCAGGGCGTCTCCCAGGCAACCGATAACGGCGGACTGCCCACTTTTAACATCACCGGCCTTTCTACCCTCGGCAGCAGCGGCTATCTGCCCTCTATTGAGACCAGCACGGTCGGCCAGTTCAGCGACACGCTGACAAAGAACGCCGGCCGGCAAAATTTTAAAATCGGGTACACCTATCAACGCCTTCGGTTTGCCGTTCTTCAGCCGCCGGCCGCTCGTGGCAACTTCTACTTTCAGGGCCTCTACACCGACGTTCCGAACTCCACGTCCGGGAACACCGGCATTGCCCAATTTCTATTGATTCCCGGTCTTGCTTCGGTAGCCGGCGGGACGAACTATCTGGGCGGTCCGGACTTCGTTTCGGAATCGAATTACGCCAATACCGATTCCAAGCGAAACTACAATGCACTTTTCCTGCAGGACGACTGGAAAGTGACGAATAAGTTCACGCTCAATTTAGGAATCCGTTGGGAGTACTTCGGACCGCTTGTCGAACGTTACGGAGCGCAATCTAATTTCCAGCCAACCGCCGGCGGCGGCGCCAAATATCTCATCACACAGAAGAGATGCGACACACCGCTCAATCCGGCATTCATCAGCGTTGCGGCTTCCGACGGCGTCAGCATCGTTTGCTCGTCGCAGCCTGGTCTTCAACAGGTTCAAAAGCTAAACTTCTCTCCCAGAGTTGGGTTCGCCTACCTGCTAACGAACAAGCTTGTGATTCGTGGCGGCTATGGCATCTTCTACGGCGGCTTCGAGAATTCGTCACAGTACAACTGGGGCAGCTTTCCCTTCCAATACCATCTCGACTACGCCAATACCGTGCCCAATCAGCCGATCATCTTTCCGAATGGCGCCAATGCAACCCTCGAAACAGGTCTTAGTGGAATCAGCCTCAGTCCCGCCCAGGTCAGCCCCTATGGGATCTCGTTTCAGGGCGAGGACTATCGCATCCCAACTCCGTATACGCAAAGCTATAACCTCGCGGTTCAGTACCAGTTGGCCTCCAACGACTCCATTCAGGTCGGCTACGTCGGAAATACCGTCCGCCACCTAGGCGTCTACGTCAATGAAAATAGCCCCCAGCTGATCCTTCCTCCTGCCGCGAACAGCTTGGCTTACGCTCCTTTCCCGGACTTCTCCTCTTACGACAATTACACTCACTTTCAAGGGAACAGCTTCTATAACGGTCTCCAGGTTACCTATGAGCATCGGCTCAGCTTCGGTCTTTCCACTCTGGCAAACTACACCTGGTCAAAATGCCGCACCGATGCCACCGACTTACTGAACGAGACCAATTACGGCTATCGCGCGCCCACTCTTCCTGGATTCGGGATACAAGGGGATTACCAGCTTTGTAACTACGACATCAAGAACGTCTTTCACTTGAGCGGCACGTACGATTTGCCATTCGGTCGCGGGCGGCAGTTCATGCGGAACAGCAACGCTGCTGTCGATGCCGTCCTGGGCGGCTGGAGCACGAACTACATTCTTACTCTGCAGGGAGGACAGCCCGGCACTGTGGGATGTCCCATCAGCACGGCCGCTGGACTTGGTTGCATCGCCTTTCTGGTACCCGGGAATAGCATCTACGCCAAGAACAAGAGCGTTGATGGCTGGCTCAATCCCGCTGCATTCGCCACTCCTCCTGTGGCGACCCAGGTGGGACAGAGTGACTACACACCCCTTGGAGGCGCGCCCACGCAGTTCTACGGCCCTGCCTTTCACCGATTGGATTTTTCCGTATTTAAAATCTTTCCAATCACGGAACGCTTCCGAGTCGAATTCCGCTCGGAGTTTTTCAATCTGACCAACACTCCCAACTTCGCCAGTCCATCGTATCTGGACTACACGAACCCAACTACTTTCGGAAAGATCACCGCGACGCGAGACGGACAAAACGATCAGCGTGAAATTCAGTTCGCTTTAAAGCTTTACTTTTGAAAAGGAGGAGCGGTGCGGCTTCATAAGAGCGAAGCAGAGACTCCCGAAGATCGCCTGCGCGCGGATTTTGATCGTGCGACAGAACGCGTGTACCCGGAAGAGGGCATCCCCATGTTTCTGGTCTGCGAGGATCTGGCGCCAAATGAAAGTTCGGGCGAAGCGGCGCCTTTCACCTTGACGTCGTTGAACGAAGATCTTGCCTCGGCATTTCGACGCGACGCAGAAGCTTGGCCACGCATCCAGCCGGGTGCTCCTGCAGCGGATGCGTGCAAGATCGTCGAGGTGCTGGCCGATCGCGATTTCGGTGCCGGAAGGGCTGAAAAGAACCGGTGAACGGCCTCTCCAACCTTCAGCGAACGCGCCGCGTTGCTTGCCGAGCTATACAGCGCGAAGCCCATCATTCGCGCCGTAAATTTTCACAATACCTCGCGGGCTCGCGCCGCTCAATACGACCGGGAACTCGCATACTATAGCCAGTTTTTCTCTTCTGTAAATGAAGACGAGCTTGACGAATACGTGACCACCGGCCGTTGGCATAAACGGAAACCTGGACTGATCGTTGGGGTCTATGAAGCCTTTCGCAACGGTTACGACGTGCTTGCGCCCATGCTGGAACAGTACGGTTTTACCGGTTGGTTTTTTGTTATTACCGGGTTCGTGAATGCTGCCATCGAAGATCAATTGTCTTTCACCGAAGAGCACCGCATCCGGATGCGGACCCGCGAGTATCCGGATGGGCGGTACGCGATGACTTGGGACGAGTTGCGTGAGCTCGATCGGAAACACACAATCGCCAGTCACACCCGCTCGCATCTGCAGCTCGCGGTCCTCGATCCCGCAACCCTCGAGCAAGAGATTGTCGGTGCTCAGCAGGATCTTGAGGAGCAGCTGGGACATAAGACTCGTACGTTTTCATCGCGGACCGGGCCGGCAGCTGGCGAGTCTCCATCCGTAGACCGTCTCGTCGCCGCCGCCGGATATGATTTCGTTTTTTCGAATTTCCGGATTCAGCGCGTCCGCGCGGTCTCCTCAGATGGCTAGAACCATAAGAATGAGAGCCGAGGATCGCTTGGCGATATGCAGAGTCGGGAGGTCGCCGGGAGCCACGGCAGCGGTGTCCCAAGACTGCAGCAGGATCGGACCACTCTCAGCGTTCGAGATTGTTGCGGCTGCTTCTGTTGGCGTCGTTCTAACGTGCACTAGGGCTTCGAGCATAGCTTCCGATTCTTCGATGGGTGTGAACTCGACGTCGTCTCCACTGGCATTGATCTGCACCAGTCGAAGGCGGAGCCGTTGCGCGTAGGCTTTTTCCTCCAACAAAACTGTAATGCCTTCAGCGTCGGTTCGGCCACGTGGCGTAAACGCTTTTGAGGGAGGGCCACTGGCCGGTGTCGCTCGAGCATACGCGACCTGCGCGTCCGTTTTGGCGAGGAGCCGGTAAGCCGAGCCAGGCGGAAGATACGCGACACACGGATCCGAATGCGCCTCGCTTGCGGCCGACAGTGTCAACGGGCGCGGCTCTTCGCCCGAATTGTCTCCGCTCACCGTGAACTCGATGGACCCGGCGAGAACGACGACCAAAACTTCATCCTCCTCCGCGTGTCCCTCGATTGTTGACTCCGCATCGAATCGATAAATCCTCAAAGATCTCAGGTTTGCGAATCCCGTTCGCGTTGGATCGATATCCACGGGACGTTGCACAAGTTCCGGCACGCCGGGAATTGCAATCCGTCGATTGTAGTCAGCCTTGATTAGCTTCATCGGAGCGCTCACGCGAATTGGGGAAGATGCGCTTTATGGGCAGCGATGAGGTCGCGTGCGAGTGCTGCAGCGTCGTCAGGGTCAGTTACCGAGCCGTCGGTTAAAAGCGCTTCCACAAACAGGTCGAAGCTGCCGGTTAAAGCCGCTTCGACGGTGACTTCGACGGCGGCGATCTTTGACAGCAGCTTAGCAGTTAGAGCAGCCGGCAGGGCCTGTGCCTGAAGCGGTGTAAATCCGGCAGCGCTAGCCGCGGCAGGCATCTCCAGTACCGCGTCCGAGGCAGCCCGGGTACGGCGCCTCCGTTCGGCATGTTCACCGAGAACACGCGTCGGCCATCAAGTAGGAGCGACTGCATCATCTCGACGAGTTGCTCGGACTCGCCCGGCACGTTTTCGAAGTACGAACTCGGTAGCGGATCAGCGGACCGCGCCACCGCCAGCATTTCGTCAAACCATGTGTCGCCTAGGGCTATGCGGCCGTCGATGGAAAATGCATCGACCCCCAGCGTCCGTCCGTAGTACCGGCCGTGTGGAAAGCGCTCGGGATAAAACTCAGTGATGTGGCGATCGAGGGCAACAGGGAACACACCGTATCGCTCGAAGATGGACCAGGCGAATGGATCGTCGGAGTAGCGCGGCGGCCGGCCGGTAATGGTGTTTGGCCAGTCAGTCTTGTCGCGGATTTCCTGCTCGAGCAGTGGCCGCTGTTCCTCGAGTTTCGCTTTCATCATGGGCATCGCGTCCTTGCCGTTGTGCCGGATGTGGGTGAGAAATGTCAGGTGATTGAGGCCGACTCCGAAACTGGTGATGCTGTCTTCCTCGACTCCTAAAAAGCGCGCCAGTACGCCCTCGACGTAGTGAACACCGTGACACAGGCCGATGACTGGGACGCCCGTCTTGACGCGCACCGCCCGGCACACTGCGGTCATTGGGTTGGAGTAATTCAGGAAATAGGCTTCGGGGCACAACTCGCCGACATCCTCCGCGATTGCCACCATCTGCGGGATCATCCGCATCGCGCGAGAGATGCCACCGGGCATCATGGTGTCACCGACGGGCTGAAATACGCCGTGTTTGCGCGGCACCTGTACGTCGAGTTCCCAGCCACGACGCCCGCCGACGGCAATGGTGGTTACTACGAAATCGGCGCCCGGCAGAACCTCTCGCCGGTTTGTAGTCGACACGATCGGGAAATCGACCCCTTTGAGGGTCAGCATCTTGCGCACGAGCCTATCCACTGCGTCGAGCGTGACCGGGTCGATGTCGACAAGCGCAATCTCCCAATGGTCGGTCTCGCCGCTTAAGATAATGTCCGACACCAGCCGTTGCGTGAAAACCGTGCTGCCGGCGCCAATGAGGACAAGTTTGAAACGATCGGTTACTGCCATTTAAGCCTTTCTGTAGACCACGCACCGGGATTGATTGCGTCTTGCGGAATGGCGCCGTTCAGAACCTCAAGCGCATTTCGCGCGGCCCTCACCGCAGCCCCAAGTTTGCCGCCTTGCGTCAAACCCGCCTGATGGGGAGTGAGCACGACATTGTCGAACGCGAAAAGCGGAGACTCAAACAGCGGTTCGACTTCGAACACGTCGAGGCCGGCACCGGCAATCTGTCCCGAACGCAGCGCATCGACCAGGGCGTCCTGGTCTATTAGTTCTCCGCGAGCGATATTGATCAGGTAGGCCGACGGCTTCATCAGGCTCAATTCCCTTGCGCCGATCATGCGGCGCGTGTCGTTCGTCAGCGAAGCAAACAAGCACACCACATCCGCTAGCCTCAGAACCTCATCCAGAGACGCATACTGAAATCCGAACTCATCGGCCAGCGCAGGGTCCGGCGTCCGCGTGTGCACCAAAATCCTCACTCCAAAGGGCAGCGAACGCCTGACGAAAGCCTTAGCGATCTGGCCGAGTCCGATTACGCCCATAGTTGCTCCATGCAGATCCATGCTGGTATGCGTGCGCGCGCACCACAACCCGGCTCTAATAGCGTGATCGCCGGTTCGAATCTGCCGTACCACGCAGAGCATCAACCCGATTGCAAATTCGGCGCACTGCTCAGCGTTCACACCTTTGACGTTAGTCACCAGCACGCCTCGGCGCGTGGCCTCAGAGACGTCGACGTTGTCGGAGCCCGACGTATGCAGCGCGACGACTCGCAGGTTGGGCGCCAGCGAAAACGCGCTAGCATCCACCCCCAGCACACGGCCCATCACTACCGCGTGCGCTTCTTTCAAAGCAAGGCGATCAGCGGCCGCTAGATCAACCCACGGTGTGAGGTCGTTGACGTATGTAATAGCATGACCCGAGCCATCGAGCGTCGCAACCGCCTCGGGCAGAGTATGAAAGCTGTCGGAGATAACGAGGATTCGGAGCGGCTCCATATGTTCGCGTCCACGTTCTAAACCGCGGCTACCCGGACGCCCTGAGCGTCAAACACATGCCCGCAGCCGGCGATGGGTTTAAGCTGAAGCGCTTGCCCAGGCGTAAACTTCACGCGTTCCCGGATCAGCGCTGTCAATCGGCCGCCGTCACACTCGACCGTTACGGTCGTTTCTGAACCTGTCGGTTCGACTACGGCCACCTTTCCACAAATGGCTCCCTTGATCCCTGCATCTACAAGCTGTAGGTGTTCAGGTCGGATGCCGAAGGCCGAAGGCGTAGAAGCCCCTGTAACGGTGGAGGTAAGCGGCAGCACGACCCCGCAAGGTAGCCTGAGACCGCCATCTGTAATTTCCGTCGCAAGGAAATTCATCGCAGGAAGGCCGATGAATCCGGCGACGAACTGGTTCGCGGGACAGTCGTACAACTCGAGTGGAGTGCCGATTTGTTCTACGCAACCGTCCTTCATTACTACGATTTGATCGGCCATCGTCATGGCTTCTACTTGATCGTGGGTGACGTAGATGGTGGTTGTCTTCAGGCGCTGCTGCAGTTCTTTGATCTCCGTTCGCATACTTGCCCGCAATTTGGCGTCCAGGTTTGAGAGCGGTTCATCGAACAAGAAGACCTGCGGATTACGTACGATTGCCCGGCCCATTGCCACACGTTGCCGCTGACCTCCCGAGAGATGGCGTGGGTACCGGTCCAACAGGGCTGTCAATCCCAAAATCTCCGACGCGCGAGCGACCTTGGCCTTGATCGCCGGTCCTTTAATGCGCCGCAGCGCCAACGAAAACGCCAGGTTGTCGGCCACAGACAGGTGAGGATACAACGCGTAATTCTGAAAGACCATCGCGACATCGCGATCCTTGGATGGAACGTTGTTGACCACTCTCGGCCCGACCCAGATTTCGCCCGATGTTATTTTCTCCAGGCCGGCAATCATCCGCAGCAGCGTCGATTTACCACAGCCCGACGGGCCTACCAGCACCACAAATTGCCCATCGGGAATCTCGATATCGACTCCTCGGATGATCGATACACCGCCAAAGGACTTTTGGACATTGCGGATACGGACTTCGGCCATCTACGTTCCTTGTTTTAGGTGTGTGTGTACCCGAAGTTTAGTATTCATTAAGTGTCGAAAATCCAATCCGATGGACTGAAATGCGAAGGTAACACATCGTCGAGAATTGGCTGTTCTCCTTCGCCTCTGGACCTCTAAGTAGGATCTCGGTGCTTCGCTAGACTTGAGCGTGCGGCCCCATCTACCGATCAATGCTCCACTCATCTGACGTCATCGTTCACCGCGAGATCTATCAGCAGCCTGCTACTTGGCTGACAACCTTAGAAAGAGTGATTCAGTACCGCGATCGCGGTCGAACACTTCTTCAGTTACCGGCAGTGATTAGTGGCGCCGGAACCTCTGCTTACGCTGCCTCGGCTATCGTCGCCGCGTGGTCTGGAGCTCAGGCCGTTCCTAGTACGGATCTACTCATCGATGCAGATTTCCTTTTTCGCCGGCACCGGCTTGCTGGTGTCTGTCGCGCGATCGGGGAACAGCCCGGAAAGCCTCGGCGTAGTCGAGTCTCTGCAACGGCAGCGGCCGGAAGTTCGTCACCTTGCCATTACATGCAATGCCGATGGCGGATTGGCCCGAGCTCCGGGTATCGAGACCATTGTGCTGGACCCGCGCACAAACGATCGCAGCCTGGCGATGACGAGTTCCTTTTCCAATCTTGTGCTTGCCGGGCTCTGCCTGCGGCATGGGGATGCAATTGCCCCCGTGTTGCCGGCCATCTGCCGGAGTGTGGAAGCATCTTTGCCGGACCTCGACAAACAGGCCGAAGAGATTGCCCGCTCGGCGCCCCACCGCATCTGTGTTCTCGGGTCGAGAGAGCTTTACCCGGCAGCATGCGAAGCTTCCCTGAAGGTCCTCGAGATGACCGCCGGAGGAACCATGACGATAGCGGAAACGTTTCTCGGCCTGCGTCACGGTCCAATGGCTTTTCTCAGACCGGACACGCTGGTGCTTTGCTTCTTTTCGTCCGATCCGCGGCGTGTGCGTTATGAGTCGGACCTGGTCGGCGAACTGCGGCGTAAAGGCTTGGGCAGGATTATCGGCATTGCGCCGCCTTCTGCACCGGCACATCTCTTTCATGATCTGGTTCCGGCCAATGCGCCAGATCTTCCAGATTACCTGCGTACCCCCTTCGAAATTGTGTTCGCCCAACTGCTCGCTTTTCACCTGAGCGTCAAGGCCGGTTTGAATCCTGACAATCCAAGCCCCGAGGGGGTTATCAATCGAGTCGTCCAAGGTGTCTCGATCTATGAAACCTGAGAAGCGACTGGACTGCCTGGTGGTGGGCGAGGCCGCTGTCGACCTGCTGATTGACGGAGCTGCGGACCTTGAGGTAGGCAAGGAAAAATTGGCCCAGGGAATGGAATTCGTGCTCGGCGGGTCCAGTTCTATTACGGCCTACAATCTCGCTCGCTTGGGAGCGCATGTTGCTTTTGTGGGCTTGATCGGACAGGATATCTTCGGGCAGTTTATTGCCGACAAGCTGTCCTGCGCCAAGGTGAATATCGAAGGGCTGCAGCGTGTTCCGCACCGGAAAACCGGCATAACGATCTGGTACAGCAGAAAGGGCAGGCGTGCTGGTCTAACTTATCCCGGAACCATCGCCATGCTGCGGGCAACCGACGTTACGGAACTACAGCTAAGACAAGCTCGGCATCTGCACGTCGGTCATTACTTTCTTTTGAAAAGCTTCCACGCCGGGGCTCCCGCTCTTTTCCGCAGAGCACGGGAATTAGGGATCACGACGTCGCTCGATTGCAACCATGATCCGGCGGAGCGCTGGCAATCAGGCATCCGGCGCGTCTTGAAGCACGTAGACATTTTCTTTCCGAACGATGCCGAGGCGCTCAGTCTGAGTGGCTGCCCGAACGTGAAGGCGGCGGCGCAGGAGTTGGGGAAATTAGCGCGAATCATTTGTGTCAAGTGCGGGTCGCGCGGAGTATTGATTCATACCGGCACCGAATCATTCCGGATGGCTGCGGTAAAAGCGAAAGTGGTGGACACTACTGGAGCTGGCGACAGCTTCAACGCTGGTTTTTTGTCGCGCTTCGTTCAAGGCGCCAGTCTGCGCGACTGTGCAGAGGCCGGGCTAATCGCTGCGTCTCGCTGCGTGACCCGCTTCGGTGGCACGGCAGCCTTCGATGAGAAATGGGACGCGTGACCGGGCCCGGAATTGCTGTCGTTGCCCACAGCGGCGGGCCTACCTCTGTCATCAATGCCAGCCTGCTCGGAATCTTTGAGGAAGCCGCTCAACACGCGCAAATTACCGCGCTCTACGGCGCGCAAAACGGAATTGCCGGGCTTCTGGAAGAAAACTTCATCGACCTGACGCGCCAACCAGCAGAGCTCATGCTGCAGGTTGCCAAGAGCCCCTCTTCGGCGCTCGGTTCGTCGCGGCGGGAACTTATGCCGGGAGATCTGGAGCGGGTGATTGCTATCTTTCGGGCTCACGATGTCCGTTATTTTTTCTACAACGGCGGCAACGGTTCGATGGAAACCGCTTCCCAGATTGCCGGAAGGGCCGGCGAGATGGGCTACGATTTACAAGTTCTCGGGATACCGAAAACCATCGACAACGATTTACTGGAGACCGATCACACGCCTGGTTATCCGTCCGCGGCACGTTTCTTTGCCTGTGCGCTTCGAGATATCGGTGCGGACAATCTGGCGCTGTCCGGCCAAGTCGAATTTGTCGAGGTGCTTGGCCGCAACGTGGGATGGATCGCCGCGGCCACGGCACTGGCCCGCAGAGACCCCGACGATGCACCCCACCTAATCTACTTCCCGGAATCACCGCTTCCCACGCAGCGTTTGCTCGACGATGTCGAGAGAGTATATAGCCGGCTGGGCCGATGTGTTGTCGCTGTTTGCGAAGGCCAGCTCGATGAAAATGGTGAGCCGTTCGGTGCTGAGGTTCGATCGGGATCGCGCGGGAGTCTTGCCATGAATCTGGCACATCGTTTAGCGATGCTGGTTTCCAGTCGTCTGCGCATCAGGGCGCGTAGCGAGAAGCCGGGCCTGCTCGGTCGCTCGAGCGCCTTGTGCGTCTCTTCAGTCGATTGGAACGAAGCAAGGGAGTGTGGGCGAGCAGCGGTTCGAGCGGCGGTCACCGGCCTTGGCGGAAACATGGTTACGCTTGTGCGAAGCCCCCACGATCCGTACCACGCCGAAACCGGCTTGGCCCCACTCGAACGCGTCGCGCTGCTAGAACGGCCGTTTCCCGCCGCATGGCGCAACGCAGCAGGAAACGATGTGACCTCCGAGTTTCTTTCTTATGCAGCTCCATTGGTCGGAGCCATACGGAGGCATCAAAATCTAGAGAAACATCCTGTCGCTAAAAAAGGCCTTGCTATCTGAGTCTCCGTCCCGTTAGACGTCTTTAGAAACCTCGTCTTGGCATTCGGCCCTTGGGGGCGGCACGTGAATCATCAGGGGGTTAGGCGTTCGCCGCGGCCTTCGCGGTTATCTATCACTCGCAGCTCCGCTTTACGAAGGACATGGACTTTTTCGTAAAGGCGGACCCTGAAAACGCTCTTTCAGATATCTTCGGACCGCCCCGCAGAAAACCCTCCGTCCACTACCAGCGCGTGGCCCGTAATCCACGATGCCAGATCCGAAGCGAGGAAAATGACAGCGTTGGCCGTATCTTCGGGCTCACCAAGTCTGCCTAAAGGATGCATACCGGTCAGGCGCTGCTCCCTAATCGGATCGCGCAAGAGAGCTTCCGCTAATGGCGTACGCGTGAATCCGGGACAAACACAGTTCACCCGAATCCCATACTGGGCATAATCGAGCGCCATATTCTTCGTTAGTGCAACCAGAGCGCCTTTTGTGGCTGAGTAAACGGCCCGGTTACGAACGCCCGTAATGCCCGTTACCGAGGAGGTGTTGATGATACTGCCTCCCCGCTCGAGCATGTGCGGGATGACATGCTTGCAGCATAAGAAAACACCCTTTACGTTCACGTCCATGCAGGCCTCCCACGCCCGTTCATCCTCCTCGGCGACAGGGTGACGCACCGCAATCCCGGCATTGTTGAGCAGGATATCGATTCTTCCAAAATGAGCAACAGTTTGCACGACCGCATCCCGCACGCAACCTTCATCGGAAACATCCACCTTGAAAAAGACGGCTTTTCCACCCTCAGCGATCAGCCCATCCGCGGTTCCTTCGCCCGTTTCAGTGTTAGCGTCGAATATCGCAAGTTTCGCGCCTTCTCGAAGCATCGCGAACGCACATGCCTTTCCGATACCGGAGCCTCCGCCGGTGATGATCGCAACTTTTTCTTCAAAGAGTGGTGACTGAGGCAAATGAGGTTCTCCAATCGTATTCGACATTGGCATAATACCCATTCGGGCAAGTGAAACGTGACTCACCGAAATCGGCGCACTTCTTTGAAAAGGCTCGCCAGTTGCGCATTACACGCGCTGGTAGCTCTGGCTTGGCACGTTACGCCGGCTTCCAGCACAACGCTGACAATCGCTACTCATTACACCAACGAACAACGGGCTCCGCTGACCGCGTGCTTCGCGGACTACGAACGGCTGAACCCGGGTACGACTATCGTTCATCGGCAGTTGTCGTATCGGGACTTCCTGCAGACATTGTTTATGGCGCGAATCGGCGGGTCGGTACCTGACATATACAATCTCGCAAGCATGTGGACGGCTCAATTGGTCGGGAGCGGGTCGCTCGCCGCGCCGCCGCCTGACGTGTTGGAGTTCGTTCAGCAGGAATACCTTTCCAGAACCAGAGAGGCGATGGCAATGGCCGGACACGTCTGGGGAATTCCGGCGGAGGTCAATGTCTACATGCTCCTCTACAACAAGCTCCTGTTTGCGAGCGCAGGCCTCACCCGGCCGCCGGGTACTTGGGATGAATTGGTGAACGATGCGGACAGAATCTCCAGAAGAAACCGGCAGGGCCAGCTTACGGTGTCGGGCTTCGGATTTGGCCCAAATCCGGCGATGGTTGTGAACCCATTTCTTGCCTTGCTCTATTCGCATGGGCAAGCGCCATTCTCAGCCGATCGGCGATCGACTAACCTGACCAGTGCCGCAGCCCGGGATGTACTCGAAGGGGAAGTCCGGCTGTTCAGAATACGAGCAACGAGTCTCGGAGCCGCTCCCGCTCAATTTCCCAGCGGAACGCTCGGCATGATGATCGTGCCGAACTGGTACAAGAATGAACTGCTCCAGAGCCTTGGGGAGCATTTCTCCGATAAAGTTGGCGTGGCCCCGATTCCAGCAGGTCCGAACTGGCGAACCGTTCAATATGGGTTCTTCTGGGCGGTGGACGCTAATAGCCGAAACAAGACGGAAGCGTGGAAGTTTCTAAAGTGGTTGAACACTCCGCAGGCCCCAGGTCGCCGATCATGTACCGGTGAGATGCTGATGAGATTGGGCGCACTGACGGGCAATAAGTCGGATTTGGCAGCCTCCGCTGAAGAGGTTGGACATCCGTTTATGAAGCCGTTCGTCGAAGCGTTGTCAAACGGTCGGGCCCTGCCGCTTGACAGTATTCCGCATTCAAACGAGATCGAAGAACTTCTGAGAAGCTATATCGAAGAGGCGTGGTTGGGGCTTCTTCCACCTGACGAGGCGCTCCGCAAAGCGGATGTTGCCATTCAACGGATTCTTCGCGAATCCGACTAGCTAAGATAATCAGCGATGAAGCGTGAAACGATTCCATTTATTTTCTTAAGCCCTGCGCTCCTTTTCGGAATTGTATTTTTCGTTCTGCCGATTATTGTTGCCTTCTGGCTCACCTTCACCAACTTCCAGGCATTTGCGCCTGTGCGGAGCATTGGCTTCGAAAACTACAAGCACCTGTTGACGCGTGATCCATTTTTTCTCCGCACGTTAGACAACACCGCCTTATTTGCGATGGGCGCGCTCATCTTGGGAATCCCGCTCGCGCTCGCCGTTGCGTATGCGTCTTCGAGGAGCCTCTTCCGCGGACTGTGGCGTTCCATTTACTGGTTGCCGATGGTCACTAACGTTATCGCGGTCGCGTTCGTCTGGAAGTTCGTCCTGGCGGATTCCACCGGACTGATGAACCGGACCCTCGATTTTTTCCACCTCCCTGGTCCCGGTTGGCTGACCGATCCGCGGTTTGCAATGGTCTCAGTGATTATGGTGTTCGTCTGGATGAACCTGGGCAAGAGCATGATCCTGCTCTCTGGCGGCATAGACGGCATCGACGAGAGTTTTTTTGAGGCCGCACGCATCGATGGCGCGAATAGTTACGACCTGTTCAGGCGAGTCGCTTTACCGCTGCTGAAACCGACGCTGCTGTTTGTCACCATTACGGACTTGATTACCTGCCTCAGCTCATTTCCACTAATGCTGGTGCTAACCGAGGGCGGCCCCGCTCATAGCACCACCGTTACCGCGCTCTACACATACGACATGGCATTCGCCGATCTCCGGCTTGGGCGCGCCTCTGCGGCAGCGTTCATCTTGTTCGTGCTAATCCTGGGCGTTATGCTCGTTCAGCTTCGCATCTTCGGTCACGGAGCACTCGAAGAGCGCTGATGGCAAACCTAGATGCCGGAGGTCTCCCGTTGCTGCCGCGGGAAGGCCATCACCAGCCGGCGCAGGATTCAGGCAACCGTCTCCTTCGCTGGAGTTGGTCTTCTGCCGGTGTTTGGCTGAAGTACGCACTCCTCATAGTAGGCGGCCTTGTCATGATTGCACCGTTCGCGGATATGTTTATCGGCTCCCTGCGAACCATCCCCGAACGCTTGGCAAATCCTCCCGTGTACTGGCCGCACCATCCTCAATGGCGGAACTTCATTCTGGTTTTTCGCGAACTGCCCATGCTTCGCTGGATCATCAACAGCATCGTCGTCACAACGGCCATTACCGCGGCTCAGCTCGTGACGAGTTCGATGGCCGGTTATGCGCTCGCAAAATTCAGATTCAAGGGAAGAGATCTGATTTTGCGCTGCGTAATCGGAGCTCAGATGTTTCCATTTTTTCTGTTCCTAATTCCGATGTTCTTCATCCTGCGCTTCTGGCCCCTGGCGGGTGGCAACAATCTAGCGGGTCAGGGCGGCACCGGCCTCTTGAACAGTTACGCGGCGCTGATTCTGCCTTTCGCCGTATCCTGGTATGGCATCTTCATGATGCGCCAATTCATGGTTTCAATTCCCGACGAACTGCTGGACGCTGCTCGTGTCGACGGCGCCGGGGAGTTCCGAATTTTCTTCAAGGTCGCCGTGCCGCTTGCAAAAACAGCGCTGGCCACGCTTGGCATTTTTGCCTTCGTCTATCAATGGAACGAAGTGCTCTGGACAATGACGGTCACGAGGACCGCGCCACATCTACAGACCTTGCCCGTAGGCATTTATCTCATCAGAGGCGCATTTGTAGATGAACGCATGTTCTCGTTGCAACAGGCATCTCTTGCGGTATCGGTGATCCCCATGATATTGCTGTTCCTGGCGCTGCAGCGCTTCTACGTCAGAGGAGTGATGGCTGGCGGAGTCAAAGGGTAGAAAGGAAAACCATCCAATGATAAATCGGCGCGGAGCACTCGTCGCTATCGGACTCGCAGGGTTCGGCAGAATCGATTGGCTTATCTCGGCTAAACATCGACTTCGCGGGTTGCAAGGGGCACAGACCAGCTTCACCGCTTTCGGCGCAGAGCTTGTGAACGCCAACGAGGATAAGGTGAGTGCGGATCTCGCGCGCCTCGGAGCACACGTCTACTCGGAAGAGGGCATCCCAATGTTTCTGGCCTGCGAAAATTTAGCCCCCATCGGAACTTCACCAGCGCGTCCGCCCTCGCCGTCGGCTCTGAACAAGAAAGTCGCATCCGCCTTTCAGCGCTATGCCTACGAATGGCAGCGCGTTCATCCAAAAGCGCCCGCCAGCGACGTGGCAAAAATTGTCGAGGTGCTGGCCGACCAGGACTTTGCCGATGGCGGGATGGAAAGCACCCTGTGATCAATCCCCCATCCTTCAATCAACGCGCTGCGGCTGTCGAAAAAATGTTGACTGCCGATCCCCTCATCCGGGCTGTCAACTTTCACAATACGTCCCGGGCGAAAGCCGACAAGTACGAGCATCAACTTGCGCGCTACAGCCACTTTTTTACTTCCGTGAGTGAGGATGACCTCGACAAATATTTGGTAACGGGCCAGTGGAGCAAGTCGAAACCGGGACTCATCGTCGCTGTATACGAAGGCTACCGAAACGGTTACGACGTGATGGCGCCGCTACTGGAAAAATATGGCTTCATCGGTTGGTTTTTCATCATCACAGGATTCCTAAACGCTAATGTCAAAGATCAGTTGACTTTCGCCGAAGGTCACGAAATCGACATGGAGACGCGCGAGTATCCGGACGGGCGGTATGCACTCACATGGGAAGAGGTTCGTAAGCTCGACAAGCGGCATGTGATCGCGAGTCACGCTCGCTCCCATACGCAATTGTCGACACTGGATCCCGCTACCGTCGAACGTGAGGTCGTCGGTTCTCAGGAGGATTTCGAAAAACATTTGGGGCACAAGGTACGCGCATTTGTATCGCTAACCGGGCCGCCGTACGGAGAGAATGCCACATCGGATCGACTGATTGAGGCCGCCGGATATGACATTGTATTCTCGAATTTCAGCATTCAGCGCTTGCACCGTTAGGTTAGCGACGACAAATCCGGTCAGCTTCGGATGTGCTGGAGGCGGCACCCACTACGCCATTAAGCGAAATCTTAGTTACATGAAGAGGGTTCCTCTTGAGTTCGGCAGCAAGACTCCGGTTTGAAACGCCGGCGCAATCCGTCTGGGGTCCTTCTCCCAGAAACCGTCTGTACTGATAAGCCTTCATTCAGCGTCTGTTCCACGTATGAGTGAGAATCCGATCTTGTCGTTGATAGGAGACCAGGAATGGCTCCAACCCCTCCAGGACAAAGGCCCGGAGTTCATTAAGAAAGCCTTCGTTACAGCTGGTCCTGTCGGACAATCGGCCAAGAACGCTTTGCATGGTGTCTGGCTTAGTCATCCACTTCACCCGGCCATCACCGATGTGCCCGTGGGCGGGTGGACTGTTGCCGCCGCTCTCGACGCGCTAGAGATGTTCGGTGCCTCCAAATATCGAGCAGGCGCCGACGCTGCGGTGGCGATCGGACTGCTCGGCGCAGTCCCTGCCGCGCTCAGTGGAATCACGGATTGGTCGGACACGCATGGCAAGCCGCAGCGAGTGGGTGCCATTCACGGCATGTTGAACATGGGTGCGGTAACACTCTATGCCGGCTCTTACATCGCCCGCAAATCCAAGAAGAGAACCCTAGCGCATTTGTTGGGTTTTGTCGGCTTCGGTCTGGTGATTGCAAGCGCTTATCTTGGTGGCGAACTCTCGTATGCCCAAAAAATCGGCGTCAATCACGCCCCCGATCCGGAAGGGGAACTTCCTGCAGACTACACCCCAGCCATCGCTGAAAAAGATCTGATTGAAGGCAAGCCGGCCACGGCGACGGTAGACGGCGCCCAGATCTTCCTTCTCAAACAAGCCGGCCAGATCTATGCCATGGCTGAGCATTGCTCCCACCTCGGTGGTCCGCTATCCGAAGGCAAAGTCGAGGGCGATACTATTGTCTGTCCCTGGCACGGATCGCGCTTCTGCCTAAAAGACGGCCGGGTCATTGATGGGCCTGCCACCAATAATCAGCCTGTCCTGGATGTCATGGTCAGGGGTGGCCAAGTCTTCGTCAAAGCGCAACAAAGCTAGGGAGATGTCATTCGAAGCCATGCCGTTCTGCTCGCCCGGGGCACAACAATAGCAAGCACTTCGTCGATGCGGTCCACCCGATTCAGCAGGCTGGGTCAGATTCTTGGCAAGCGCCTGACTATGCCCACCTCACGGACGACGCAGGCAAAAGCAATCTTACGATTGCTCGCCAGACTGTCGCTCACATCGCGGCCAAAAGATACGGGGCGTCAGACGGAAGAGAAATGATCCTCGCCATGCTCAAAATGTGAGCCGGTATTCGCTGTGGGATGTTGGTTCAATCCGCGCTTTCGCTTCACTGCCAAGCTGTATGAAGCGTTCACCCACAAGCGCAACGCGACAGCGCAAGATGAGCGGACGTGAAAGAAGGGCTTGCGCCTCTTCTCGAAGCAAATTCGTTTCGGCGCGTTACTGCTTCAGTCCCCTTGGTCCTCCGCTTCGATGCCGACAACCGGCTGTACCTACTGGAACTTCAGAGACGCCTTCTCGAATCCCGTAGTACTCGAAGTCCGCCATCTCAGTTGGGCTCAACCGGACCCGCTGTCATCCTCCTGCATGGATTCGGAGTCGACGCACTGGACCAATTCGGGGACTTCGAGCGCATACGCTCGACACTTGAAGAAAGACAGCAAATGTTCCGCGAGATCTTTGGTGGCGCGCTCCCGTTCCCGGATCCTCCAGTCGAGGGCAGGGCCGGTCTTGCGCATGCCCTGCGAGCCGCTGGCGCCCGAACCATCTTGCCTGACATGCGCGGTTTCGGCTCATCGGACAAACCCCGCGAGAAGGAAGCCTACGCCGCTTCCGCCATGGCACGGACGTCCTCGCACTCATCGAGCACCTTCGTTTGGAAGCCGTGGACGTAATCGATTCTCCATGGGATGCGGCACGACCGCCGGTCTACTTGCGCCTCACCCGCCCCCGGTGAAGTCCGCCATTCTGGCCGGCATCGGCGATTACGTGATCCACGAAACCGTGATGGACTTTCCGAAAAACTGGCCGATCCCGGACTCCGTGCCGCGACCCATCACCGGGCGCGTGTGGGCCGAGGAAGGAGCAAAAATCCTGGAACAGGGACAAATCGTTCCCGGACACCTTGCTTCCGCCAATCTAATCGCGGCTCGCGTGACCGGAGCGGACCCCAAAGTCCTTGGGGCGGTGATTCGTGGTGCGGTTGCTCCGATGTGGACGGTGGAACTGCTCCGCACCATTGACGTGCCGGTCCTCATCCTCAATGGGAAGTCCGACGCGGCCAACCAGAAGGTGGCGGGCCTTCTTGCGGAGATCCCCACAGCACGCTTCGCGGCATGTGAAGGCGACCACCACTCGACGCCTTACCAGCCAACCTTCCACCAGACGGTAGTATCGTTCTTCCGGGACCAATGGCATCGCCGGATCGCCTAGTTAAGCTACTCTTCTGTATTTAGATTCCGTCTATATTTTCGAACTTTCGCGATAATCTTGTTCGCACTGGCGACCGAAACCAACGGTTGGCTAGCCTTGTTGCGGGCCTGGATGTAGTAGTCATTCGAATACGCGGTTCCGGAATCGAAGCAGCAGCCCAAGCGCATTCTGGGCGTTGTGCCGAACTACCGGGCGGTGTCTGCTGGAGCTATTCCTCCCCTGCCACGCTTAAACGAGCATTCAAGATCCCGACGCAGAACAGTTTCAACTATTCAGCTTTCATTTTCACCGCCTTAACCTCCGGGATTGCGCAAGGCGCACATAAGCGGTTGGGCGGGGGAGTGGCCGGTTATTGGGCCTATTACTGGCGCGGTTTTATCGATAAGACGTACGGGAATGTTATTTAGTGATCTTTGCGCTGCCGCCGCTCTTTCGCCAGGACGAACCCTCTACGCCCCTAGAGAAGGACAGTGTTGGAAAACGCGCTCTCTACGCAGCGAGCCGCATCCTGATCACCCCGGGCTATAGCGACTACAACACTTTCGATGCTTCGGAACTGTTAGGGCGCGCCATGGCGCAGGAACCTGAACAATCGATCTCCTCGCAATCGGAAGCGTGTAAGCCAGGCCCGATGTCGAGTATGGTCTTACCGCCTATCAGCACCGACGCAATATAAGCCGGCGCACCTGAGCCATCGATTACCGAGCAGTTTGACACATAGAGCAACAACAACAGGCTAGCGAAATGTTGCATTAGAACACGGTTGTTTTCCTAAGGCTGAAACGGTTTGCCGTCTGCCGCAAGAATCTGCTGTGCGGCTCTCCTGCCGGAAGCGATGGCGCCGTGAACGGTTGCGCTGTGCCCGTTCAACTCGGTCACTTCTCCTGCGAAAAAAAGAGTGTCTGCAACGGGTTCGCTCAGCTTCTGCCTTGCCGGCAAAGCTCCAGCCGGAACATAGCTATAGGCTCCACGAGCAAACGGATCGGCATGCCAGTCGTGAAAATAGACCCTTTCGAGGTCATTTTGGAGTTTTGCTGAAGTTACCGAAAGAACTCTGGCGAGCGAAGCGGTCGCCCGCGCGGCCACAATGTTTGCGGACTGCCCAAGCAGGGTGTCTGCACGTGGCCCGGCACTCCACCCCGTAAGAATTGGCGCACGGACTGCAAGTGGCGTCCACCAAGTGGGGAACACATCCTCATCGGAAAGTAAGAAGCCCGCGTCGGCGAAGTCGCTGCTCTTTTCCCAAAAGGCCTTTCGGAAGCGAAACACGACCCGGAAGACCTGTCCGAACGCCAAAGCCGAAGCGGCTTGCAAACTCTCTTCCGGAACGGGATCCCAATGGAGAGACTCTTGAGCATTCTTTTCGGCTTGCAGGACACCGAGCGGGACAGTGACGATCACGCGTCTGGCCGTAACCGTCCACGCACTTTGCATGAGAGCCGACGAGACGTGCAGGACCACTGAGCCCGCAGACCATTTGATGGCTTTCACAATCGTGTTCAGGCGTAGGCGGAACCTGCCGTTTAGGGCGCGGCGATACAACCAGAGTGGTACAGCATCGTATCCGCTCAGGAGCCGAAAAGACCTGTCTCCCTCGATTGCATCCGCGGCTTTTCGATCCTGCGATAGTGAAGCGATGCCGATCACGTCTTTGCGAGCGGCGTTAAAACCTTCGACAAACGACTCGCTGAGCTTTTTCGCATTGGCGGGTTGTAACGACCCGTTCAAGAACTCCGAGAACGGCCGATCAGGGCCCTGCTCTGCCGCATTCTGCATGTCGTTCATCAGCTGCTGGACAGGCTGCCAGGCCTCCATTTGCGCTTGCACTCTTCCGTTCTCGATGTATACGGAGCGGTCGGCACAGTCATAAACAGGGAGTGCAGTGGCGCGCGCAATGTCCCATATCTGCGAGGGACGTCCATGAATAAATTCTGCGCCAAGCTCTACAGGAATAGGACAGAGTGAATCGCGCACAGTAAAAATCCGGCCGCCGATCCGCTCGCGAGCTTCGAGACAGAGAATCTCGTATCCGGCCTGCGATAACTCCGCACATGCGGCCAGGCCAGCAGCCCCGGCCCCAATCACGACACAATCGAAATCGGGCTCAGACATTCTATGAGTCGCTTCCTGTCTCTTCTTCCTCGAAGATACCGGTCACCGTGTTCTTCCGTACCCGGTGTGCAGGAAAGTAGCGCCCGTTCATGGCAACATAAACGGCGGGCGGCAGGATCTGAACGAAAGCCAGAGCGCTCCCCAGATTGAAAAGACCGTCGGAACTTCCGAATGCATAAGGGATCATGGCTCCGGTCAAGACAATCGTCTTTCCCCGAACCCTCTCCGCGAGGACGCGGGCGGTGATTGCCATCGTGTCTGTTCCGTGTGTGATGACGATGCGGTCCTCCCGCACCGTCTTGCATTGCTCGACAATGATGTCGCGATCCGCCGCGGACATCTCCAGACTATCGATCATCATCAGCGTCCGCACTTCCAAAGGGAGCTTGCAGCGACCGAGTCTCAGCATCTCAGCTATATGCGAATCCTGGAAGAAGAGACACCCTTTGACTTCGTTGTACCGTTTGTCGAAAGTGCCGCCCGTGACAAAGACCCTGATCGGGGTAGCTGATGGTGGTTCCACGCTAGATATGGTCGATATATCGAGGCGGCCGGCTCTGTCTAGCTGTTGGCTTTCGATCCTGAACGAAGGTCTCGATAGGCAACCAGGCAGCGATCCATCGTTTCGAATTCGGGGTATCGGCTGCCTTCCTGCTCAATCAGGTAGAACTCGACACCGCCTCCGTTCTCGGCTGCTGCAAAGATTTGCTTCCAGGGCGCCGTACCTTCGCCAAAGAGCACTTTGTAACCCTTATCGGGAGACCAGTCCTTGAGATGCAAGGATCGTATTCGACCCGGATTGCTCTTGACCCAGGCAACAGGGTCGTTACCTGTCTCCAGGCAGGTTCCTACGTCGAGTTGGAGCATGATGCTCTTATCGGTGTTCTTGGCGAGAAGTTCGATCGGCTTCTGGCCATCAACCGGCTTCCACTCGAGATCGTGGTTATGATATCCCGCATGCAATCCCGCTGACTTCATCTTGTCGTTGCCGTTGTTCAGCGTATCGGCGATTTGCTTCCAACCGTCGATGGTGGTTACCTCTCCGGGATGCGCCAGAACGATGTAGTGCGTCCCCAATATCTTGTTCAGTTCGATAGCTTTTTCGAGACCGTCTGGAGTGAAAGATTTCTTGTCGTTGTGAGTCGAGTAACAGCGCAGTCCAGCCTTGTCCAGGTGTTGCCGCACTTCTTTGGTGTAATCGGCAGTCCAGCCGAAATAGGGCGAGTAAAACTCTACGCATTCATAACCGCTTTGGGCCACCCGGTCGAGTGTTCCGAAAAGATCCTTCTCGAGCTCATGGCGGACAGAGTACAATTCGAGCCCGATGGGAACTTTGTTTCCTTTCGGCTTGGCGGCTGCGCGGGATTCAGCTACTGTCGCTAGAGATGCTCCGGCGATTGTCGAAACGAAGTGTCTGCGACTCAGTTTTGAAGAGGTTTGCATTCGCAAATGCACGATATCACGACACGAATAAGATATGCCCGAACATGTATCAGCTCCTCATACATTACGCCATTTGATGTTGCATCCTAAGCTGGGTCTTTGGTCTTTATTGACCGGGCGATCGTCTAAGAGCGCGTCGATGGCTGCGCGTAGATCCTCTCCGGTGATGGGGATTCCATTGCGGGGGTTGCTGGCGTCGAGCCGCCCTCGATAGACGAGTCTGAGATCTCCGTCGAAAAGAAAGAAGTCGGGTGTACACGCCGCCGTAAAAGCCCGTGCTACGTCCTGTGACTCGTCGTAACAAAACGGAAAGGGGAAGCCCAGTTCGAGAGCCATTTTCTTCAGGTTCTCGGGCGAGTCATCGGGATACGCCCCAGCGTCATTCGAAGAAATCGCCACGATCCCCAAGCTCTTTTCCACGTACTCCCTGCCGAGCTTCGCCAACTCGCCCTGAACATGCCTTACGTATGGACAATGGCGGCAGATAAACATGATCAGGAGGGCTTTCCTGCCTGAGGCTTGTTCAAGCCCGACGGTGCTGCCAGAGACGACATCAGGAAGTTGGAAAACAGGCGCCGGGGTGCCGAGAGGCAGCATTGTCGATTCGGTTCGTGACATGACGTGGCTCTCTACTCAGCGTAGCAACGGAAACAATCTGATTGGGACAGGCGTGAGAATATCCTGAGACATGCGGCGAATGAGCACGCGTTGGATGGGCTGGTGGTATTTGGCGATTGCGATAGGCTTCGGCATTCTAGCGATCGATCATATCCTGGTCGGAGATGTTCCGTGGTTGATCGGAGTAAGAATTATTCTGGCAGTTGGCTTTGGCTTCCTATCCTGGATGGAACTGCGCGGGAAGCGTAAAAGGCCCTAGCCGGAGAGAAAACGATGAGTGAAACGCAGACAGAGCCCGAAGGTTCAACCCCAGCGAGTTACGACCCGGGGCTTACCCAAAAATACACTGGCGTTCTCAGCCGCGTCATAACAAAAGAAGGACAGTTCAATGTACGAAGAGTTGGCGGCCGTTCCTGGAGGGATTCGAATCCGTATCTTTTTCTGATCAGTACGTCATGGTTTAGATTTTGGGCCATCGTGGTCTTGACGTTCGTTCTGATCAATCTCACGTTCGCAAGCCTGTATTTAGCGATGGTGAGAAACGGCATCGGAAACATCAAAGGAGCGGAAGCCAAAACTGCCGCGCTCGAGTTGCTGAATGTTTTTTTCTTCAGCACCCATACGCTTACAACGGTCGGTTACGGAAACATGTATCCGGACGGTCCGATAGCAAATCTTATCGCCGCGATCGAAGCGCTGGTGGGCCTTATGGGGTTTGCAATCGCAACCGGGCTATTGTTTGGACGCTTCTCGCAGCCGTCTGTGCGCCTTGGATTCAGTCCTACGATCGCAATAGCGCCCTATAAAGACGGCGCAAGCCTCCAGTTTAGAGTCGTCAACCGCCGCAGTAACAATTTGATCGAAGTGCAGGCCCGGGTCATGCTCATGACAGTCGAGGTTCAAGACAGCCGTAGGACACGTAAATATGCTGTCCTGGAACTGGAACGGAATGACGTTCTGTTTCTGCCGCTTACCTGGACGGTGGTTCATCCTATTGACGCGAAGAGCCCGTTGTACGGCAAAACAGCCGAGGACCTGCAAACACTTCAGGCAGAGGTAGTGGTTTCGCTGAAGGGGTTCGACGAGACTTTCGGTCAAATCGTGTACTCTCGTTACTCGTACCGCTACGACGAGATTACCTGGGGGGCGAAATTTGCATCGGCCTTCGACATAGATGAGGCGGGAGAGATGCTGCTCTGGATCGACAAAGTTGGATTGACCGAGCCGGCTTCGCTTCCGGACAACGTGATCTAAAGTGCCAGATCGCCCTTCGGATTGTGTTTTCTGTCGTATCGTTACGACTACCTTGCCTGCTTATGTAGCCTACGAAGACAAGGATTTCATCGCCTTTCTCGACGACCACCCGTTGTTTCCAGGGCACGTTTTGCTTTGTCCGAGGGAACACTTCGGGACCTTGCTAGATCTACCAAAGCATTTAGCTGAGTCGGCGATGCCGCTCGTCCAGCTCCTTGCAAGAGCTGTCCAATCGGCGGTTGATGCGGAGGGAACGTTCATAGCTATCAATAACCGCGTGAGCCAGACGGTGCCCCATTTGCACATTCATGTGGTTCCCAGGCGACGACGCGACGGACTCAAGGGCTTTTTCTGGCCACGGCAAAAATATCCCGACGAGGCTGCCAAAGAGGCCGTGCGCAATGCAATCGAACGCGAGATCAAAAAGCTGATGCCGTAGGAAGGCCAGAGCTTAGCCGAGACTCAATGGCGAAACGTTTCTTGAAAGTAACTGTACGATCATTTCACGGTTACGGTAGCCACGGCGAACGGCGGATTCCAGACTTACACGATAGATGACTGCACCGATCAGAAACTCAAAACCCAAGGTGATCAAAAATGCCCAATCGCTCTGAAAGGCGTAGCGGGCCAGATAAGCAAAGCCGGCCAAAACAGAGAGGCCAAGAACGCAGCCGAGAATCCAAATCTGCATAGCAGCGCCTCCCTGCTTCTTAAAGGTTTGTTTAGGATCGATTGGACGCGGTCTGGTCAGCGAAGTCAGATTGCCAGTTGCCAATAAAAACACGCAGACTACGGCGGAAGCGACCAGGCCCGAGGCAACACCGAAGCGAGTAACAGGCGCACGAGCAACCGCCGCCACCAGCAGAATCGCAGCGCTTTGCATCATCACAAAGCTAATAGCAGCGAGATTCTTAGCTTTGAGAACGTCGCCGAGTTCCACCGGAGCAACATAGTAGAGTTGCGCGGCTCCCCGGTCGAGACCGAATGCGTTCAGAAGAAGCGTGTCGCTGAGGAGAAGCAATCCGTACACGTTCACAACAGGGATCAGATTGTTGCGCATGAAGGCTGCGGCCGGATCGTTACCGTTCAATGCGACGGGCACGAAGACGAGCATGCCTAGCACGCAAGACATTCCAAAGAGCACGCGGAACTTGGGCATCCTCACAAGCGACTGGAACTCTTTCTGCATCAAGACGGCAAGTGGATCGGTGAAGATCCTCTCGGGCCAGGTCCAAAACCGAAATCCCATGCCACTCTTCGCAGTTGCGGCGCGATTGCCGGTACTACGGAAGCTGTCATCGGCAACCAGACTCCTGCCGAAAGCCCAGCGTGCGCAGAGGAATGAGAGGGCAATCCAGACGAGCGCCAAGGCAACGTCAATGAAATGCGCTCTACCGAGGCTTAACGAGGCTAGTTCGGACCAGGGAGCGATACCGTTGCGCGCTAGGGCGAAATAGTAAGGTTTCAGGGTCGGCCCAAGACCAGTTCTCAACAAGAGTTGCGGAAGAATGGCAATGCTGATCACCACCAATGCGAAGAGCTCTCGAAAGCGGTTGCGCTCGAACGAGTGAAGGATTAGATCCCTGACCGCCAATTGGCAAAACAAATTAAAAGGAATGAACAGCAGCATGGTCAAAGGAGCTATAGATGGTATGACAAAATGCCTGAATAGTCCTACGGTCGCGCCGAGTATTACGATGATCATCTCTGGGGCACTGGTAATTCTTAGAAGCGTTTCGAGTCCGAAGAGCGCCCGATCGGCGATCGGGTAGACCTGCAGCTTATTCACCTCGAGCGACCATCCACTGCTCAGCGTTAGGAGCGGAATGAGCTGCCAAAAAAGAAACACGCCCAGAAGGCCGGAAGGAAGCCAAACGGCTAGCTCGGCAAGTGAGATCTCAGGCAGCTTCCAGGCCAGACCGACGGCAACCGAAGCATAAAGCCCGTACCAGAGAAGCAAGAGCAGCCAGGTCAGTACGCCTCCGAGAGTGGTACGAGGCAAATGGTTTCGACCGACGCAGAACTGAGCCCATGCGATAGCTCGAACCTGATTCCACATTGTCAGAGCCAATTTAAACTGCCGCTATAGCGCTCCGCATGAACAAGGTTTACGAAGATCTCTTCCAATGTCCCGGATCCTGCACTTGCCTGCACCCTGAGTTCATCGACGGTTCCTTCGGCGATGACTTTGCCTCGGCTGATAATGGCAACCTGATCGCACAAGCGCTCCACAACTTCCAGAACATGCGAGGTAAGGAAAACCGTCGCACCATGTTTAACTTGCTCCAGCAGAATATCTTTCATGAGCCGGGCGCCCACTGCATCCACGCCCTCGAATGGTTCGTCCATGAGAAACAGGCGGGGACGATGAATAAGCGCAGCCGCCAAGGCAACCCGCTTACGCATCCCTTTGGAATACTCGCCGATGAGTTTGCGTGGATTTTCTTGCAATTCGAAGAGCGCCAGGAGTTCGCGGCTGCGCTCGCGGGAGACTGCGCGCGGCAGACCGTAGAGCCGCGCGATGAACTCCAAATATTCGGTTCCGGTGAGATAGTCGAAGAGAAGAGAATCGTCCGGCACGAGCCCGATGACTTTGCGAATCTCCAGTGATTTCTCGGGCATCGGAAGCCCAAGGATCTCGATGGTTCCGGAATCGGGTTGCGCGAGCCCCATCAGCATTTTGATGGTCGTTGTTTTTCCTGCCCCGTTCGGTCCTAAGAATCCAAAGAAAGATCCTTTTTGAACGGTCACGGAAAGTCCATCCACGGCTTTCAGACTGCCGTAGCTTTTACGCAGTCCGCTGATTGTTATGGCCGTGACATCGTTAGCACTCGCCGAAGTATCGGCACTCAGATCACCGGAACTCCTCAAGGGCGCGCTCCATTCAATGGCGTGACTCCTTCGTTTGCGCGTATAGCTGCCATGAGCGTCCCCATCTGTCGCAAAATGGCCAGCTTGGAGCGGGTCACTTGGATTTCGGAATCGTATAGCTGCATCCAGAAACTGCTTTCGTCGAGTCTCGCCTGCTCGAGTTCGCGCAGCGAGACCCGCCCCTCGCCATTCTGAGCCAGCTTCACCGTCAGGTCTTCACGAGCCAAGTCCAACCGCATGCGCGCGAGATCACGCAAGCTTTCGGCCTTCTTCCATTGCTCGTAGGCGCGACGCGTATCCGTCAGGATGCGATTGCGCAGCTGATCGGTCTGGATACGAAGCTTAGCCATGTCTGTGTAGGCTTGTTGCGAAAAGCCCTGGCGCGCCGTTCCTACCAGAAGTGGAATCGAGACCGCGGCGCCAAGTTGAAAATTGTTGCGTTGGAACCGGTTCGATGGGAAGTATTGTTCGTAGGTGTATTTCGCGAACAGTGCATATTGAGCGACAAGGTCGACCTGTGGAAGCCGCGCTGCTTTGTACGAGCGCAGGTCTAACTGCTTAGCAAGAATGTTCGATTGCATCTGGCGAAGCTGGCGGTTGTTGCGCAACGCAATATCCATCGCTTCGGTTTCAGAAGCTGGGGCTAGGTTAGCCGGTAGGTCTGAATCGACAGGCTTCACCCGATCGCTTACAGGAAATCCAACCACCACCGCCAACATCATCTCGTAATAGTCCTGATCGAAACGGGCTGCGCCGAGTTGTTGCTCCGAGATGGCAAAGTTGACCTTCGCGCGCTTTAGCTCCAACGGCAGCACGGCTCCTTCCGTCACCGCAGCCTCTGTGCTGTCGATCACTTTCTGTAAGCCTGGAAGCTGGCCCTTGAGAATGTCTCCCTGATGCTCGAGTTGATTGCTGATCAGGAAGAGATCCGCTGCCTGGTAAGCGACGTCTTCTGTCTTCGCCTGTGCGGCGTGTTCAGACCCGCGCGCTAGTTCCCGTGCCGCTGCCACTTCCAAGCTTTTCGGCCGATTGAAAAGCGAGTCTTGCGTTGTAACTTGAAAAATGCTTGGCGCGCTGCCCTCAATAGTGTTGGGATATCCGTAGGTGTAGGCTGCGCCGCTTCCAAGCGTCACCTTGGGACGGAAAGGATCCTGAGCAACTCGGATATCCGCCTCTGCTCGCTGTTGGTCCAGGCGAGAAAGCGTCACGTCAGGATTCTGCCGGGCAGCTAGTTCAAGAGTTTGCTGGAGTGTGAGGGAATGGGTCTCAGCCTGAGCTAGGAACGAAAGAAAGACAAAACAAAACGCCAGATTGCGCATGAGTACAAGTTCATGCTAATACGTGAGAGTCTTTTCCAAAACGAAGCCGATGCGTCAAATCGATGTGCACCGGCTTCGGCGTGAACGCGTCTTAGCGAGGAGTCCCGGGCCTCGCAGGTGTCAAGCCCGAGGACGGAGTTCCAGGACTGGTTTTCGGAGCGGCGGCCGAGGGCGTCCCGGCTGGCCCTCCGTTCGTGGAAGTTTTATCGTAAAGTGAAACGATATCCGAAGTGATATCGATTCCGCTCGATGCATAAAGGACAGGGGTATTCGGATTGCTGACGTCCAGAATCATCGTATATCCATTGTCCTTGGCGTATTTCTCGATGACCGCCATCATGCGCTGACCCAGGCCCTGGAGCACTCTCTGCTGCTCTGCCTGCACTTCTTCGTTAGCGTCCTGCGTGTCGCGCTCTAGGCGCTTTTTCTTCTCGTCGATCTCGCGGGCGAGCTGGTTGCGCTTGTCTTCGCTCATCACGCTGCCGCCCTTGTTGTATTGATCTTGAAGCTGTGCTAGCTCAGCCTGGCGAGTGTCAAACTCTTTCTTTCTCGGAACGAACTTGCTTTCAAGCTCCTGCGAGGCCTTTTGGCCGTCCTTTGTGCCCACAATGGCGCCTTGAACGCTGATCACACCGACCTTGGTAGGGGCTTGTTGTGCGTACGCTCCCAGGGAGAGACACATGCAAGCGGCCGCTGCCACAAAACTGCTTTTCATGAACATCGAGTTACTACTTCCTTCTGTGGATTTCTATCGATCGCCAGCGCCACATTTGCGGCGTACTGCCTCCGTCGCGAACCACTAAAATGTTCTTCCGATGGAGAAACGGAAAAGGTGCCGGCGCTCATCGTATGATTGGGCCGTAACCCCCAATGACTGCAGCGCACTCTGGTAAGTGGCTTCGTTCGGGAAGTACGATGGCCCAGCTACGATGGGAGCCTGCAGGTTCGTATTGACAACACTCAAATTATACGCATAATACAGACGGAATGGGGCATTGACCACCGGCATCAGTACCTGAAGCTCCAAACCCGCGGAAACACGAGGTGTCTGAGTGTTCGGGGCGATATAGGCCCGTCTGCCGAAATCTGCCTGTGGGAACAACGAGTTCAGCTCGGTTACGCGACCGGCATTGAGACCGAGCTGACTCGGCAGTGAAAGCCTATCAACGCCCACGTCTACAAATGGGGCCAGCGTCACTGGCCCGACAATGGGAATTCTATATTCGTAGTTGAAAACTCCATACGTATCGCCCCCTGGCAGAATCAGTTGGTAACTGGGAACCGTCTGCGTCACAGCTACCGAACTGACCGTGCCGTCGGAATTGATGGACCGTTGGTAACGCTGCGTCCCGTCCTTGTTCAGGACGTTAATCGTACCCTCCGTTGGAATGTAAGCGATGGGGCTGATTGTTAAAATATCAAATCCGCGGACGTCATCTTCGCCGCCCATATAATAACGGCTGTAAGGCGGGGCGACCTTGCCCCCATAACCCGTAATGAAGCGGCCATTTACGTGGAAGCCCATGACGTTGCTCTTGAAAATTCCCCGGCGGAAATAGGCGATGTCGATGGAAGGTTGCAACATGTTTACGTTGCCGCCGATCGCGCTGCTGGTGAATCCGAAGCCCGCATTAATGCGCAACCCGTGAGTCGGAATGATGGGATGATTCACGGTGTTATACGCAAAAGTCGGGGTAATAGTGCTGGTCCGAATCCCGCTCAGTGAATTCGGGCCGCCAATGCCTTGGAAGTCGAGGTAGTTGAAGTACGTACTAGCAGCATTGGTCAACGTCTTTAACGACTGATCGCTAAAGCTATAAGACATGCCGACTCGCGCAAAACTGCGCCTCAAGTTATAGCTAAGGAACGTAGTAAAGCCTTTGCCGTTGGTCACGTAGTTAAGCAGATTTTGAGTACCAAGCGAGTTGTAATACGGAATCAGGTTTTGGCCCGCAAGGATCGATGCCTGACGCCCCTGATCGTAGCTATATCGCTGAAAAAATACCGTGAAGCCGGCTTGGATCGGCTTATCGAACAGATAAGGCTCCGTAAACCCAAACGTCACGTTATCGAGCAGAGTTCCAATTTGGGCACTCAAACTCAAAGTTTCGCCAAGGCCCAAAAAGTTGTTTGTCGAATAAGAGAAACCGATAAAGCTACCCGAAATACCGGACACTCCACCATTGAGCTGAATCGAATTCTTGCCGCGCTCCTTCAACTTGACGAGAAGATCGACGGTGTTGGTCTTCGTATCGCGCGTAATAGTCGCCGCATCCTCCGGCTTCAGCGGTTCGAAATAACCAAGCTGATTAAGCCGCAAAATACTCGTATCGAATAACTGTCGGCTATAGAGATCGCCTTCGTCGATGAGCATTTCCCGGCGGATGATCTTATCGCGAGTAGTCGTGTTCCCTTGGAAATCGATGCGCCGAACGAAAAATTGATGCCCTTCGTCTACGTCGATGGTGAGGTCGACCTGATCTTTACCGGGAACAACCTCGGGATCCGGGGATGGAACGAAATCGATGTACCCGAAGTTTCCATAGAGCTTGCGTAAATCATCGAGTCCTTTCTGAAGCTTTTCAGTGGAAAAGACATCGCCTGGCGCCATTTTGAATACGCTTCGCGCGATCAGGTCGGGAGTCCGGAAGAGTTTCATTCCCACAAAGTTGAAGTTACGCAGGTAAAACTTGTCGCCTTCGGAGACCACCATCGTGATGTCCACTCTCTTGCCAGGCTTCTTCGAATTGATCAGAGGAATTTTGATTCCCTTGCCCATAACGTCGTACACTCTTTCCGAGTGATTGATAACGCGGGCCTGGAAGTAACCGCGGGATTGCAAGAAGACACGGATACGATCCGAGTCTTCGTCGAGCTTGGTCGAGTCGTAAGTTCTCGCAAATAGATTTTCGAACAGTAGCGAATGAGGGATACCGATGGGCTTCAGATTCTTCATCGCGCGAATAATGTCTCTCGAAGTGAAGGCGTGATTCCCATCGATGATAATGTTGCCGACCTTAACTTTTGGCCCCTCATTGATCGCGAAGATGACGTCGACGCCGCCCGGCGGCACCTGGCGAATCTGCGGAATCACGCTCGCGTATTGATGCCCCCGTTCGGCTTCGTACTCTTGCAGCACGTTCTTCGCGCGCTGTACTTTGCCCGGATCGAACTGCGACTCGGGAGAGAGGTTGACGTGACGCTCTTTGAATCGATCAAGAATCTCTGACTTGCTGATCGACTTGTTGCCGGTGTAGTCGATAACGTGAACCGTCCGCCGTTCCGTAACTACGAAGCGCAGAATAATGCCACCGGAAGGCGCTTTCTCCGTCTCGACCCGGAGATCGTCAAAGCGACCCGTGTTCCAAAGCGCGATGAAGTCTTTGTGAATCGATTGCTCGTCGTAGACATCGCCCTTCTTTGTGTAGATCAGGGCGCGCAGCGTGTCTTGCGGAACTTTGTGCTGACCGCGAAATTCCACCGAGTCTATGATGTTCTCGCCGACTGCGGCCGGCTTTGCTTCCTGTACACCGCTCGGATTCGGCTGGGTGGGCTTCTGCGGCGCCTCTGGAACGTTCTCGAAAGGATTCTGAGGCTGCTGCGTAGGCGCGGTTGGCTTAGCCGGGTTCTGCTGAGGCGCCTGCGGCGGGTTTTGGCTGGGAGCCTGAGTTTGCGTTGTAGGCGCCGGTTGCTGAACCTGTTCGAGCCCGCCGGCGCCACTCGCGGCCAACGCAGAGGGAAGGGTCTCTGCAAACAATAGATAGCCGCCGAAAAGGCAAAATGCCGAGGCGAACATGCGCAGGCATCTAGGCCTGTGATGAATCATTCTAAGAGCAAATCCTTTCCTAGCTGTTTTAACCGAGTCCCGTTCATGGCCGGAGGAACACTCCCCTGACGTTGCGAGCCGGACGCCGGTTTCAGCATAGGCAAAGACCGCAACTTGAGAACACCCCGAAGACTGAAACTCAAAACCCCTAGTGTAGCGGATGACTGCCGTCCATCTCGGAGGAGGAGAGCACCGGCTAGCGTCTCGCCTGAACGACAACGTTTACCGGTTGGTTGGGAGCTCCAGATGGGATCTGAATTACCTGAGCTTGTGCGAGGTACGGTTCGATGATCTTCGGATTGTGGTACTCGAGGCCGTGGCCATTATCGATTGCCAGGAGCAGATAACGTCCCGGATGCATGTTTTGGAGTGTGAAAGTTCCGTCGCTGTCGCTTTGATCCCGCGGAATCTCCAGACCTTCTTCCCGGCTTTCCGGGACTGCCAGAATCATTGCTCCGGAAAGAGGAATTTCGTTTTTGAGAGCGATGCCGTTTAGCTTCGTCACACCTTTCGCCACAACGATAGTAAGTTGTACCGAAGAGCCCTCCCGTACATCCAGCAGGCCGGAGACCAGCGCTCCGCCTTTCACTACTATCGACTTTATATAAAGGTTCTCGTTGTTGGCCAGGCGCACCTCATAACGGCCGGGAGCAAATCCGACGGGTCTTCCGTTTGCCGAACAGTCGAAGGATCGATCATGATCGACTTGGCAGTAGGCGTTTTGGCCGTTTGCGGGTTCAACCAGCCAAATAGCAAGCTGCCCCAATTGTTCCCGGCCCTCCCATACGACACGTCCAGTCACGCCAGTGCTGGCGAAATCGGGCATTCCGATCTTAGTGTCCTGACCGGCCCTTACGGCAAGCTCTCCGAATACCTGGTGATTTCCGGGCGTTGGCCGTCCCCCGGCTTGGGAAAGCGAGACGATGTAATTCCCGGGTGCCACTCCGCCGATTTCCCCTGTGTTGCCCATGAATGAAAATACGGAGCCCATTGCCTGAAGCCTGATTCCACCGGGCCCGATTGCCTCCACTGCGGCTATCCTGGGCGTTCGTTGTTCCTGGGCATCGTCGGCAGAATGTTCAGCCGTTTCCGCGAGCGAAATATGAGCAGCTGGCACCGCCCGCAGTGTGATTTGCACTTCCGGCATTGTGCCCTCTGAAATTTCGATTGGAGCTGCTGCGGCGGGATCCCGGGAGTTGGGGTAATACGTGATCGCGTAAGCAACATCCAGTTCGCCCGGTGGCGCGTTCGGTGTAGCGGGTCCGTTCGCGATCCCGGCCTGCTGGGCGTACCAAGGTCTGGCGTCGGCGGCAACGTAATAAGTGTCCGGCGCGAGGTGTGCGAGCGAACTCACGCCCTCGGAGTCGGTGTTTCCCTGTTGTGAAAGTTCGATTTGGGACCATCCATCCTTGATCCTCTTGCGGAATAACCAGACTTGGGCGGACCGTATCGGTTCACCCTCTTCATCCAAAACTCGAACCTTTATTCCCGTCGGCGCCGTCAATGAGAAAACGATATGCTCGGAATCGAAGCCGGGCCCCGTGACGATCCCGGTTGAATACTCTTCGTCCTCTTGATATGTCTGCACCCGGCCATGCGATTCGGCCACCAGCGTAAATTTGCCCTGCGGAACGTCCGTGAAAGTGAACCGTCCGTCTTCCGAGGTGGTGACCGTCGCCCGTTTATCCGGATAATCGTTCAATGAGATAGTGACATGCACGCGGCGCAACGGCTGATTCGTGTCATGACGGACCACCACACCCGCGAGCCGAAATAATTTTGTGGCGGGTGCCGCTGGAGGAGCTTGACCCCCGCCGCCGACGGTGCAACAGAGAGCCAGCAACACGCAGCCAAAGACCCTCAACCCACTACGGCTCACCGGCTTCTTCTCAAAACCGAGAGAGTCAAAGAGGACTTCTGGTTGGGCGCTAATATGACTGTTTCGGATTCGATGGCGCGCATGGCTTGTGGGTTGGCGTACTCGAGCCCGTCCAGATCGGCGAGTGCATAGACACGGTAGGAACCGGGCGCGAGATTTTGAAAGCTGGCCGAACCGTTGGGTTGAATCGGTACGATCTGCGGCTGCACAGTCCCAGAATCGGACGCCAGGACAACAACTCCCGTGCCGCCTCCAGCCTCCGAATGTGCGGTTACATTCAGCGTTGCACAGTCTTTGCGCATCGTCACAGTGATCGCCGCCGGTCCTGAACCCGGGGCTACAATCAACGGTTCGCGCGTGAGATCGGCGTTGCCCGAAGAGACGCCATCGATGCAGCCGCTTCCCAACGACTGGGCATAAACGTTGTACGTTCCTTGCGGCACGCCCCGAAGCGCAATCGCTTGCGAAGCTCCCGGCTCGTTGTTTGGGTTAGGCTGTTGTGAAGAGTAATACTGCCCAGCTTCGCCTTCCACAGCCGGAACGAGTTGGATTTGCGCCGAACCGCCATTATGCTCCGGTTGCTGGATGTTTTGCCCGGTGACTTGCGGCGAATCCGACCCTATATACCTGATCTCCACTGGGATCTCGACCTCGGGCTGCAGAATAATTTGCAATCCGGAGACATCAGCGCCGCCGACCTTGATTTGTTGGTATGCTTCGAACGCCTTCCCTTGATTGTCATTTCCGCGGAAGTGAAAATTCCAGGTGCCATTCGGAACCGCGCGAATAATGAATTTGCCTGTCGAGGGATTCATTTCCATGCCTCCAAATGCGGACGGCTGCGAACCGGGCGTGTCGATCCAGGCGCCGACATAGCCGCCATTCCCTCCCTGAATGACCCCGCTAACCGAGAAACCAGGTATCGCCTGGAGTTTGAAATTGGCACGCGCTTCCCCTCCAGCTGCTAGCTCGATGTTTTGGGCTGACGTTAAATCCGGGCTGTTTGGGAAACAACGGGGCGGGTACACTTCGGTGCTCCTGCCAACCAGCGACTCCAGCGGACGAGCAGCGGTACAGACAGCTACGGTCCCGGCGACCTGACCGTCAATTCGAAACCCGCCGCTATCGTTTGTCACGCCGGATCCTTTCGTTATCCACTGCGTTCTTCCTTGCACAATCTGGTGGGCCAAAACAATGATCTGCAGCCCTTCGATGGGTTCGCCATCTCCGTCCACTGCAGTACCCACAATCTTCGCCTCGGGTGTTAGCAAGACTTTAAAATCGTTCGTTCCCGAAGTGACCTGATTTCCGGCATTGGCCTGGGAAAAAGGCGACGTGGAAAGGGAGCGCGAATCGAAGTAACCGGGGTGCTCCGCCGAAAGGAAGGCAGTACCTTCAAGCACGCCAAGGAGCTGAAACCGGCCGTCCGCCCCGGTAAAGGCGACGTACTGTTCGCCGCCGCTGCTTACCCGGACCAACGCTCGGCGTATCGGCTCGCTAGTAACAGAGTTTAAAACCGTTCCGGACACCGGATAGTGCTTTCCGCTGGTCGGGGGATTCTGGGGTTGATTGATTGCCGTGACTTGCCCGGCGTAAGTCGAAGACAAAACGCAGGCAATTGCAACCAAAGAGAGCCGCATAAGAGTTCTCGGTGTTAGACCCCGTCAGCCGGGATCTGGTTCCAATTTGGGGGACACGCGGCCGTTGCTACTGCGATATATTTTCGGCTGTGTATGAAGCACGTTCTTTATGATCGTCGACGGGCCCTACAGATCGAGAACGCCTCCGTACGAGTGACGGCGGTCACCGAGGGCGCCCATATCGCTGAAATCCTTCACAAGCCCACTGGAGTAAATCCGCTTTGGACACCGCACTGGCCTTCAATAGAACCATCCGCCTTCGACGCCCTTAGGCCTTCGGAGTATGGGCTGGATGCGGAAGCAAAGCTGCTGTCCGGCATTCTCGGGCACAACATTTGTCTGGATACGTTCGGCGCGCCCAGTCCTGAGGAGATGGCTGCGGGTCTGCCCATACATGGCGAAGCTTGGGAACTCCCTTACCAGGTGACGGAAAACACGGACGGCTTTACCCTAACTGCGACACTCCCAAAAGCCGAACTGCAATTCGAGCGCCGGATCCGTTTGGGCGCCGACAGTGGAGTTGTGCGATTTACCGAATGGGTCGAAAACCTTTCCGCTACCGACAGGCCCATCGCGTGGACTCAGCACGTTACGCTGGGGCCGCCTTTCCTCGAGCGGGGTCGTACCCAATTCCGCGCTTCCGCTACACGATCGAAGGTTGCCGGACCTAAATTCAACGGAGGCTTGGGCTCTCAAAAATCCGATGCGGAGTTTGAATGGCCCTTGTGTCCGGCGAGGAACGGCGGGAACCATGATTTCAGTGTCTTTACAGACGAGACCGTGTCGGGCGGCTTCACGGCCCATTTGATGGATCCTGCCCGCGAGCAGGCCTGGTTCGCGGCCTGGTCGCCAGAGACGAAAGTCGTTTTCGGATACATCTGGAGGCGGTCTGATTTTCCCTGGCTGGCGCGCTGGGAGGAGAACCATCTACGCAGGCAGCCGCCCTGGGATGGTGAAGCACTCACCTGCGGCATGGAGTTTGGTGTATCGCCTATGGTTGAGTCCAGGCGGGAAATGGTGGCCCGAGCCGAGTTGTTTGGAACACCGACTTACATTTGGGCCCCCGCTCGCACGCGCCTCGAAGTTAACTACTGCGCCTTCATCGGGCAAGCAGACGAGTCCCTGAATCCGTCCATTGGGACGGTGAAAACTCAGTTACAGGCCTGTCACGGTGATCGTTATCAGACGTAGCCTTTGAGAGCCGCGAGCGAAGCGAATCGGTGTTTCTGGCCAACCCGTAGAAGTGTCTTGTTCACTTCATGAGTGACTCATTCAGATGCTTTGCAAAGCTCTGTCGTGATCTCCTAATGATAAAGGTTGGCTAAATGAGAAATCGCGAAAGTGCGACCGGTAGTCTTTTTGCCGAGGGCGCACATGTACTGGCGGAAAAAAGCAACGAAACGATTGCTCCAGGAGCAATGCTCCTGCGTAATTTCGCTCAGCAAGCCAGCGAAACTTTGGTTGATTTGGTCGCGGACATTAATTCAGTTGCTCCCTTCCGGCACATGGTAACGCGAGGTGGGCATAGCATGTCAGTGGCGATGACGAACTGCGGCCGCGTTGGCTGGACCAGCGATGAGTCCGGGTATCGATACAGTTCGACCGACCCCCAGACAGGACTCTCTTGGCCCGCGATGCCTTCGTTATTTTTGGATCTGGCGCAGACGGCAGCAGCCGAAGCGGGCTTCGATCGCTTTGAACCGGATGCGTGTCTCATAAACCGGTACCAACCTGGAGCGCGGATGGGTTTGCATCAAGACAAAGACGAGAGAGATTTCAACGCGCCGATTGTCTCGGTTTCGCTTGGTTTGCCGGCGACATTCCTATTCGGAGGGAAGCGCCGGAGCGATCCAATCCGCCGTTTTCAACTAGAGAGCGGAGATGTGGTTGTGTGGGGCGGTCCAACGCGCCTGTACTATCACGGGATAACAGCCCTTAAGGACGGAGACCACCCGTTGACGGGTAGAACGCGTATCAATCTTACGTTTCGTAGCGCGTTATAAGGTCGCGCTCACACTGTCGCTACGCCGCGAACCGAATCGGCAGTGTTCCTAAGCGTGGCTAGGAGTTCGTCGACACAGATCGGCTTCGAGATATAGGCGTCCATTCCCGCAGCCAGACACGCTTCCCGGTCTTCCTTCATGGCACTGGCGGTCATCGCAATGATGGGGATGTGTCGTTCACTTTGTAGTTCGCGGCTGCGGATCTGGCGAGTAGCTTCGATCCCGTCCATTTCAGGCATGTTTATATCCATCAGGATGAGATCGAAATCGAATTGGAGCAGTAGATCCAACGCCTTCTTGCCCGTGTCTACAGAGCGCACGGAGTGTCCCGCCTTCTCGAGTAGCCGCACTGCGAGCCGCTGGTTAACGGGATTGTCCTCCGCCAGCAGGATCGTCAGTGCGCTGGTTGGTTCCTCTCGCCTGACAGACTGTGTTTGTCTCTGGCTGGGTGCGGCGCTCGTCGCCCGGGCGAAGCGTGCAGTGAAGAAGAATGTGCTACCCGCGCCGACTTCGCTTTCCAGCCAAAGGTCCCCGCCCATCAGGTGAACCAGTTTCTTTGTGATGGCCAATCCCAAACCGGTGCCGCCGAAGCGGCGAGTGGTTGAGCTGTCTGCTTGTTCAAACTCGAGGAACACTGCAGCGTGTTTCTCGGCGGGAATTCCGATCCCGGTGTCGTTTACAGAGAATCTGCATACGACTTGATCGTTGCGGTCACTGCAATGTTCCACCCTGACAGTGACCGAGCCGCTCTGAGTAAATTTGATGGCGTTTCCTACAAGATTCAACATGATCTGCCGCAATCGTATGAAGTCGCCTGCAACAACATCCGGAATGGCCTCATCAAGAGTGAAAGTGACGTCGAGAAGCTTTTGGCGAGCGCGGGCAGTCAGTAAGGACAGACACTCCTCCACGCATGTGCGAATAGAGAATACAGACGAATAAAGTTCCATCTTGCCGGCCTCGATTTTAGAGAGGTCAAGCAAATCGTTCAGCAAAACGAGCAGGGATTCGCCCGAGCTACGAATTGTATCCAGATATTCTTTCTGAAGCGGCGTGGGATTTTCCGTGGCCGCCAGTTCCGCTGCCAACAAAACACCGTTCATCGGAGTTCGAATCTCATGGCTCATGTTGGCGAGAAACTCGCTTTTAGCTCGATTAGCTGCTTCCGCAACTTCTTTCGTGGCCCGCAGTTCCGCCTCCTTCTGAAGCCGTTCCGTGATGTCCTGATAGATCGCGTAAAGGCCGACAACCTGGCCGTCCACGATGAGAGGCACACCGCGTAGATCAACATCGATGAGAACTCCGTCTTTGCGCTTCCGGCGAGTAATGACGGCGATATTCTTCCCGGCCGCTAGATCGGATATATTTTGATTCGCCCCAGATTGACTTTCGCCCGAAACCAGGAAATCCTCGAGGGGGCGACCCGTCAACTCAGAAGCATCGAACAAAAAGAGCTGCTCAAAGGCACGGTTGCACATTACAACCTTTCGTTCGCTATCCATGACGGCGATTGCGAGCGGGCTGTTGCTGATAAGCGCGTCTAAATATGTCGTGCGCTCCTCGAGCGTTCTGACCGTTTCTTTCAGCTCCGTGATCTCGATAATGGTGCCTTCGGTAAAAAATCCGGAATCGGTTTCTAGCAGATTCGCCTTGACCAAAGCCCAGACTTCCCGGCCGCCTCTCAAGCGCAGGCAAATCTCGGAACTGGCAGTTTTGGCTTCGCCGGACATCGCGCTGAGAATCGCCTCACGCAGGGCCAAGACCTCCTGGGAAACGCATTGGAGAAGATCTTCTGCGCTTCGATACCCAAGAATTCGGGCACAAGCATCGTTGCAATCCACAATGCGCCCCTCCGGGTTCATGCGATAGACGCCGGCGAGATTGCGTTCGAAAAGCTGACGGTAACGTTGTTCAAGAGTGCTTTCGCTCTCGAGCCGCTTCCTTATAACCAGAGTTTGAGCAGCGATTTTCCGACGCAGGGCGGCGAGCCAAATAATCGTGGCAAGGATCAGAACACCCATAGTGCCGAACAACCACATGGCGTGGCGGAAGTTCCACCAGGGTGGCCGAGACAGGACCACAATGTCGTGACCAGAACGGAGCAGCAGTCGCAGAGTGCCCGGCCCAGAGCCGGATGCATGCTTTACCGAGCAGATTCCCGTGAGCCGTAAACGACTGCCGGGTTCAAGCGCTCTCAATTTCCAGATGGCCTTCGGATCCTGGAGCTCGGTTTGAAATACGAGGGATCCGCTTTCGACAATTAAGATCTGCTCGTCGTGAGTGGCGATACGGTCGAGCATCCTTCCATCGACCTGGACCAGTTCACCGTCGCGGCCTTCTCGCAAAAGCCGTTCGCTCGTCGTCTGTTCCGGAGCAGGGAGAGCAGCGTTGCCAACAATTCGAAACAAAGCGGCCTCGAGGCTCGGACCGTAGTCGCCCAGAACGGGAAAGCCAACGGCTTCGATCTCCTGGCCGGGCACAAGACCGATCCGCTGAGCCGATTCGGCACGAATGCTCCCATCGGTTCCCTTGATGAAGGTAACTCTGCCCGAGCGGTGCAGGGTGACAGTTCCGCGAACTTTGATGCGGTGGCCGGCAGCGCCTCCTATAGTGAAACTCAGGACACTATTGACGGACTTGAGGGGAAGCGTGAAGGGGTCAGGGGTTCCCCGCTCCATAGAACGAATATTGCTTAAATCAGGGATGAAGAGCAGAACTGCAATAGCTTGATCTTTGACGTTGAACCCAGCCCCGCAGACGCCGCGCACGCGGACTCTCGAATCGATAAGATCAGGCGGAAGAGGAGAGCGGAAATTGGGAATCCAGCCCGTAACCCGCCCACCGTCCATGGCTATATCCAGTTTGAGATTGGATTGGTACATTTGAGCCGATCGGACGATGCCCTCCACTTCTACCCAGTGGCTATCTTCCCTGGTGGAAGCCAAACGGCCGAACTCTGCTTTCCTGGGAACGGGGAGCGGGGCTTTGCCGAGCTTTGTCCAACGCGGATTAACGATGTCCGGAGCAAAATCCGACTGCCTGGTAATGCCGTCCAGCTCTACGTAGTCGCCCGATTGCAGGGTTGGCCCTTGAGCACCCGCTATATCGACCCAATTACCACCGGAGGAATCCTGGATGAACATGTTCGAACCGATTTCGTCCAAAAAACTCGTGCTTACGATGGAGGGCCGGAGGTTGAAGAATGTCACTACCCCGCGGACATGGACCGGGTGATGTCGATTGGCTTCTTCACGCGCCAATGCATGGATCTGGCCGATTTTTGTCAAGACAGCCGGACTTGATTGCTGGCCAACAGGAGAAGACGCCGACTTGCCCGTTGCCTGATGGGCCGGAGTGCAGCCGGCCAGAGCTGTCCCCAAGACTATTCCTAACAAACGATGCTGAAGTAGCGACAAAACCTTACTCCGGCATGTCCGTTAAGAAAATGCCACGATATATAGTTCCAAATGTGGCCAGGGCTCGCGAAAAAAAAAGCGTAAAAAGTGATCGAGCTTGTTCCCCACCGAAAGACACGAGCGCGGGGTAACGTAGGATCCTCAGCGGCGGACTGTGAGGGGAGCGGACAAGCGAAAACTCAGCACAGATTCCGAAGGGATCTTCACCTGGGAGCCGTGCGTAAAGAGTTGATAACCTAAGCCGGCCCCGCCGCCTGCACCGGCCCCGATAGCTGCGCCCTTCCCGCCGCCCGCGAGACCCCCGATGAGTGCGCCGGCTGCCGCGCCGATTCCGGTCCGGACCGCGCTTTGTTTGCCTTTTGACTTACCCGTTTCGTCGTACACGTTTGTCGAGAGCGGGTACGACCTGCCTCCTGCGCTCAAATCGACCGCCCGGACCTCGAGCGAACTGGTGCCTTTGATCCGACCAGCGCTGCTGGAGTTGATCAGAGCCACCGTGACTGGAGCACCGGCAGCCACCACAACACGATTACCGGAGACGAGCGGTGCATCGAGGGAAGCACGGAAAGTCTGTCCAGCAGAGTTCGTCCGGGAATCAACGCCGTCTATCATCCTGACTTGCAGCCGCTCGCCAGCCGGAACCGTGAGCGGGGCCGGCTCCCGACGACGCTCATCGGAAGTAGGAGGGGCCTGGACCGGAGAGGATTCCGGGGCTGGAGCCGGCATCGTGGCAGGCGCGGAGTCAGTCGTGGAAGTGGCCGGATAAGAGCCGGCAGACGGAGTCGGCGCTGGATTAGATTTCGGCGGGGCGGCCGATGACGGATTTGAGGCGAGTTGGTCCCGAGTCGGCTGCGTAGGGGCGGCCGCGGCGTTGACCTTCATCTGATCGTTCACGCTGGCTATCCCCGAAGTCGCATTGGCGACCTTCATGGCCTCGAGTTCGACATCCGAACTTGGAACTTCGCCGCTGAGCGTCGCGACACCGTTCTTGACATCGACCTTTATGTTGGCCGCCCGCGTGGAATCATCCGCGTAGAGCTTCGACTGAATGTCGGTCAAAAGACTTTGATCGGATACGGTCTTCTTGGCGCAGCTTACGCTTAGGTATCCTGCCGCTGCCAGGATGCCTAGGATCCTAAGATTTCTCAAGTACATTCTTCCTCCAGTAATTGCGCGTTTGGAACCTGTTTCCGGGCCTGACTTCCGCGAAGACGGACTCGCTCCAACTGCTGCGCTTGTAGAAGATCTTCTATGAAGATCTTCTTGGTCCCAATCTGAAAGATACAATAAAATCTCCGGGTAAAGCTGAAAAAGAAAAACGGCATGGCGAACAATACCGCGACAGTACCAGTGGTGAACACAGAAAAAATCGGAAGAAAACGGGACGGGCAGACTCGAAACAGCATTGCCGAATGGGCCGTAACGATCCTCTTGCTGCTATTCGGCACGACAACCCTGGTACAGGCGTTCGTAATTCCGACGGGATCGATGGAAGACACGCTGCTGATTGGCGATCACCTGTTGGTCGACAAGTTGGCATACGCCCCGTCGGGGTCGATTAGCAAATACTTGCTTCCCTACGAAAACCCCAAGCACGGGGACATTATTGTCTTCCGTTATCCGGTCGACATCAATCAGACATTTGTGAAGCGGGTAATTGGAGTACCTGGAGACCATTTAAAGATGGTGAATCGGACGGTTTTCCGAAATGGCGTGCAGTTGAACGAGCCCTACACCTATCACAAGTTTTCCTACGATCCGTCGCGCGACAACTTCCCAGGTGAGCCGTCGCTGTTTGCCGAAGGTCTGCAGGCCCAATATCAGAGAGACATGCTGGAGCACCACGTAGCTAACGGCGAGGTGGTTGTGCCGCCGAACTGCTATTTTGCAATGGGCGACAATCGCGACAACTCCCTTGACAGCCGCTATTGGGGATTTGTTCCGCGAGACAATATTATTGGCAAGCCGCTCCTGATTTACTGGTCCTATAGAGCTTCCACTGACGACCTGGCCGGCACCTCCGTGGATTCGCTTTTCAGTCACATGACGGATCTGGCTGAGCACTTCTTCACGCGCACCCGTTGGAACAGAACCTTGCGGGTTATCCGAGGTTTTCCAGATTCACAACTCGGAGACCAGCCGCTTCCTCTCAATCCTGGGAATCCCAACCCATAAGCAACAAATTTAGCGAAATTCCCGCTTCCGCCTAAACTAAATTCTGATGAATCATCGGTACGGTCTGATTATGGCCGGCGGGCGCGGGACCCGATTTTGGCCGCGCAGCCGAAAGCGCAATGCAAAACAAGTTCTCCGCTTCTTTGGCGAACGCACACTGATCCAGCAAACCGTGGACCGGCTGAAGCCGATTATCCCCCCCGAGAACATTTGGGTCATCACTAACGACCTATTGCAGGGAGAGATCCGGAACCAGTTACCGGAAGTCCCCAAACGGCAGATCGTGGCTGAACCGGCACAGCGCAACACCGCCCCCTGTATAGCCCTGGCAGCCCAAATCCTGAACGAAATGGATCCGGAAGCGGTTCTGGGTGTATTCCCCGCCGATCATCTAATCCTTAAAGAAGGACGTTTCCGAAATTTTGTGAAAGCCGCGTTTCGCGCTGCCGAAGCCAACCAAGCGGTCGTGCTGGGCATACAGCCTCGCTGGGCTGAAACCGGTTATGGCTATATAGAGTTCCCGAAAAATGTCAAGCCGGGAGCGGCAGAGCCGGTCCCGGTTGCCAGCTTTCGTGAGAAACCCGACCCGAAAACCGCGAAAAAGTTTGTCGAACGCGGCAACTTCTTTTGGAATGCCGGAATGTTTTTCTGGCCGGCTGCGACGGTCCTGGATTTAATGCGTCACCATCAACCAAAGACGTCGACTCTCTTGGCGGGTCTGCCCCCATTCAAAAGCAAGTTTTTCAACGCCAAACTGGAAGAGGTTTATCCTCTTTGCGAGAACATTTCGGTTGATTACGCGATCATCGAGAAGGCCGAAGCAGGTCTCCGGGATTGCCCTTGACGATATCGGCTGGAACGATGTCGGAAGCTGGGAGGCGGTGTACGACTTGGCAGATAAAGATCATAACGCCAACGCATCCAAGGGTGACCTGGTCGTTGAAAATAGCCGTGGAAACTACGTCGATTCCAGCAAGACTGTGGCGCTTGTCGGCGTCGATAATCTCGTCATCGTAGACACGCCCGGATGCTCTACTGGTCGCGAGCCGGAGTTCCGCCCAGGACGTGAGTAAGCTTGTCAAATCGCTAGACGCGCAGGATCGCGAAGAACTTCTTTAGCCTCGTCCCTACTTCGACCGCACGGCACGTAAAGTCGCCGCTATAATCGGCAAACTCCCAGGTGCCGACCAGCTTGCCGTCTTTCATCTTGCCTTTCATCTTCAAAGTCGCCTTCATGTTGGCTTCCTCGGAGTCGAAAGGAAAAGCCAGGTTCAGGTCACCGTCTTTATAGGTGCCCTTTACGTCGGCATTGGCGTATTTGCCGGTTACCTGATCTCCGTCGAGCTTGAAGGTTGCGTCCATCTCGCGGTCGCCGCCATCGGTCTTGTAAGAAAAATGCCAATTGCCAGTAATGTCAGAGGATTCCGCTGGCCCCTGAGTAGGCTGCGGCTGAGCGGCCTGTCCCGACGGCTCCCTCGCACTGGCATATGAAACCGCAAAAATTGCAAAGAGCAAAGGAACTGCTCGCCTCAATAAACTTCGTCGCATAGAATTTTGCCTCAATAGGAGTGCTGAGGTGATTCTATCGCGCCAGAATCTTTGTGGGCCCAAGCAGCTTTACACTGTTCCTACGGCTGCTGTCGAGCAGTGCGTCCTGAGCATATGGCGGATAACTGGCGCTATGCGACCTTTGAGTAGATGGCGTTACATCCGAAAATTCGCGCGCGTTTGGATGCACTAGCAAAGTTGGGCCTGCCACCCGTCGAAGAGCAAAGTCCGGAGCAGTTGCGCGCAGGCCTGGAGCAGACGGTTGCACAACTCCCGCCTGTAGTGGAAAGCGGTTTGGCAGTAAGTGACCGTCAGATTCAAAGTTCTGGGCACGACATTTCTCTTCGTATCTACCAGCCTCCCGGCCAAGGACCTTTCCCCTCGGTGGTTTATTTCCACGGAGGCGGATGGGTCACCGGCACCCTCGATTCGCATGATCGTTTCTGCCGCGCGCTCGCCGGCCAGAGCGAAGCAGTCGTCGTGGCCGTGGACTATCGGCTTGCGCCCGAGCATCGCTTCCCCGCCGCACCCGAAGATTCTTTTGCGGCGACCGATTGGGTCATTCGCGCACGTAGCGGAATGGAATGGTGACGCTCGACGCGTAATCGTTGCCGGCGATAGTGCGGGCGGCAACCTGGCGACGGTCGTAGCGCTGATGTGGCGCGATCGAGCAAGCGTACCGTCCCTCGCCGGGCAGATCTTGCTCTGGCCGGCAACTGGACCGTACGATCCGCCGACAAAATCATATTTGGAGAACAGCGAAGGCTATGGACTCACGCGCAACGGCATGATCCACTTCTGGAATCTCTATTTGAACGACCCCGGAGAGATGAGCAATGCTTACGCCGCGCCGCTGAACGCTTCGGATTTGAGCGGCTTGCCCCCTGCTCTGGTAATTACGGCTGAGTACGATGTGTTGCGCGATGAAGGCGATCAGTACGCAGAACGGCTCGCTGCCGCACACGTTCCGGTAACCCACGAGTGTGTTGCGGGTGTGAATCATGGCTTTGCAGTTTGGGCGGATGCGGACCCGAGCCTTACGCAAGCACAGGAAACGCGTCGCAAGATCGCTGCCTGGATCAAAGAGAGACCGAACTGACACGGTCCCGATCGCAAGCTTCGAACATTTCACTGCCCCCGCTTCCGGCTGTCCTGCTCGGCATGGTCAGCGTGCAAGGCGGCGCAGCTTTGGCCAAAGGCTTGTTCCCCGCATTGGGACCGGTGGGAACGGTAAGCCTACGCATCGGGTTATCGGCCCTGATCCTCGTCCTCGTGTATCGTCCGCCCCTTGGCAGCTTCGGAAAACAACAGTGGCGTGCGGTAATTCCTTACGGTGTGGTGCTGGGAATGATGAATCTTTCGTTCTATCTCGCCCTGGCTCGCATCCCACTTGGCCTGGCCGTCACTCTGGAATTTACCGGACCGCTCACCGTGGCCGTGTTTGCATCGCGCCGAGTGCAGGACTTCTTGTGGATCCTGCTGGCCGCAGCGGGCATCGCACTGATCGCTCCCTGGCGCGCAGGCAGCAACGTCAACGGACTGGGTGTGCTGCTCGCGTTAACGGCCGGTGTTTGCTGGGCTCTGTACATCGTGTTAGGGGCTAGAACTTCCCGATTGTTCGAAAGCGGCGCGGGCGTTGCTGCCGGGATGTTGTTTGCCACGCTCACCATCCTGCCGCTCACGCTTGGAGCCCATACCCTGAATCGCTTGAACATCAAGCTGCTCATCGTTGGGCTTCGGCGTGGCCATTTTATCTAGCGCGCTGCCATACTCGCTCGAGATGATCGGGCTCCGAGCAATGCCGGCGCGTACGTTCGGGATCCTCATGTCGGTCGAGCCGGCAATCGGCGCGTTGAGCGGCATGCTCTTTCTGCGCGAGCGTCTGAACCCGCAACAATGGCTGGCGGTGATCTTAGTGATCTCAGCGAGTGCGGGCTCGACCTTGACGACTCGCAAGCGCAACATTGCACCGGAAGCTTGATCTACGCTTTCCCTAGCCAGGAGGAGCGGTGGAGAGCCACCAACCCTTCCCCCCTACCCAGCAAGTCTCATCGGGAGCGACATTGCGACGCAGCGAGCGCACCTCTTCCGGCAGCTTGTTTTTGAATGCAAGCGACAGCTTTTGAGCTGTTTCTTCGTCACGCGCCCCAACGCAGGGAATGAACATGCAGCGTGAAACCGAACGCGCTCGAAATTGATGACCTTCGAGTCGAGTGATTAAGACCATTGCGCCGAATCCTTCTTCCGGAGTAAGCGGAAACAGCAGCCGTCCGTTCAGCCGCAATGCATCGAGCCATACGTCCAGCGGAGCGGTCGCGCCAGCATTGACGTAAAGAATATCGCAGGCCGGAAGCGGACCGATCGAGCCCGAACGCGCATGCACGCTTACATTCCTGTAATCGGCTAAGTTCGCGCATGCTCGTTCCGCTAACGGCCGGTCGACTTCATAAGCCGACACTTTACCCTCAGGCCCAGCGAGTCTCGCGAGTAACGCCGTGTAATATCCGGTTCCCGCTCCGACATGGACGACTGTCTCGCCTGCGTGCACATCCAGCGCTGATAGACATAGCGCGTGAAGGCTCGGCTGTCCGTTATTGATCGAGCCGCCTTCTGTGAGCGCGATCAAAATGTCCTGATAGAGAAAAGCAGGATCATCCGAGGGAGTTTCAATATAACCGAGCCCTGTCGTTACTCTCCACGGACCGGGTCCTACAAATTGCTCGCGCCGCGTGGCGGCAAAAGCCTCTCTTACAGCGCCCTTGCCCACTCCGACCGAAGCCGTGACCAGCTCGGCATAGAAAAATCTATGGGCTTGGACGCGATCCATCACTCGGCGGAGGACGCCAGTTGTTTAGCTCTTTTGAGATGCTCCTCGAGGCCGGGGAGAGTAGCCTTCGCGTACGCCTGCAGGTCCGCATTGAAGCCGTGATCGGCCTCGCGCTTGAACGAGACAAGAGCGTTTTCATGCTCGTTCACAACCGCTTTTAGAAATCCATGATCGAACTTCTTGCCCTTTTGCGCTTTGACTTGACTTACCTCTGATTTATGGACATCGTCAAGCGTGTTGGGCGCGATAGCCCCGACCTTATTCGCAATCGCCGTCAGTTTTGCTAAGTCCTGCGAGTGTTCCTGCTCGAGGGTAGCCCCGAAGCTTTTCACTGCCGAAGCGGAAGCGTGTTTTTTTGCCAATTGTCCGAGTTGTACCGCAGTGAGATCGACTTCGCCGGCGTACTCCACAAAGTCTCTATCGTTAGCGCTTAGATTATTGAGCTGAGCGGATTGGGGAAAGGCATTTAGCGTCGTGAGCAAACTCATCAGAACAAGATGCTGAATCTTCACCTCGTAAGCATAACGTTGCACAAATTGGAATGCGGCGTTTAGCGGAAAAATCTCGCATCGTAACAAAAAGGTTCGGCGGTCAGTAGTTTGATTTTCAAGAAACCCGGATGCAGAGGATTGATGAGCCAATTCGATTCCGCGGGCGCCAAAGCGGAAGGAAGGTCAGAATAGCGGTGTCTTGATCTTGAACAAACCCCTCCCCGATTCGGACCAGTTCCGGAGGGCCAGGCGTCTCCCAGTTCAAGGGCAATCCCTTGGCGGGTGCATTTGAACGCTTCACATTTCCAGGAACATGTGCGGTCACGAGCATCAGATCTTTGGTAGATCCTCCGCATGGAGATGAACAAAATACTCGAGCATCGCCAAAGAAAGACGCTCCGCGGCATAGACAACGCGGTACCAGGACTCGACCAGCGTCCGCCAGAAAGGTAAGCGCCTCCCCATCGAACGGCTTCTTGGGGGAAGCGCGCCGAAGAATGCGTAAATGCAAGTCAACGAAAAGCGTTCTAACTCAAACCGCCATAAGCGATTCAGCCGAGCACATTTTCTACGGTGCGAGGCCCAAGCTCAATGTCTATTGACTCCAAAGGTGTTCTGCCGCCCAGCATGCCTTTTGGCACAAACGGCGCCCACACATCGAGCGCAAACTCATTGCAAAGATCGACGTAAAGCAAGTGCTTCAAAAGCCCATCCGCTGCGAGACTGTCGAGCGTTGTTTTCCAAATTTGTCCATGCTGCTGGGGCGTGTGAATTTTGCGGCGGGTGTTCCCCGTGTCCCGCCGGAACCAGGTAGAAAGCCCCACTCGCAACCCGCGATCTCCGCATTTACCGATGAACTGATTGAGAGCCGGTTAACGCGAACACGATTTTTGGCAGGGCTGCCCCAATCCTGCAAGCTCCAGACAGGAATGAGCTCCCACGTACGATCCGCCCCAGCCGCAATCAGATGAGGATAAACATCAATGCGAACAGCGTCATACCCCCGCACTACCAGTTCCTCAAGCGCAAGATCCCAATCTTCGTAACCAGCTCCGGGCCAGCCGTCTCTCGAGCCACGAGAAATCCCACATCGTGATCGCTAGCGGCCGGCGAACGTCACGCAGCCGCGCTCCTCGGCGGCAGCTTGACCGCGAACCATTTGAGACATCGTAAGAGCTGCAGCAGCGGAGCTGAGAAACGTTCGTCGATCCATGCGCGCTTCAGTATCGTGTCTAAGAGATCATATCCTTGCACTGTTTGGGACAAGCGTGAAAATAAAGCAGATTGAGACGATCCGTCTATCCGAGTTCCCGCAGCTCCTGTGGGTACGCGTCCATAGCGACGAAGGACTCGTCGGTTTAGGCGAAACATTTTTCAGCGCAGGCGCCATTGAAGCATACATCCACGATGACCTGGTCCCGCGGCTGATCGGGCGCGATGCACTGGCCATCGATGCAATTGCACGCGACCTGATCAGTTATGTGGGCTTTCGTTCCACCGGCGTGGAAATGCGTGCCGCCTCGGCCATCGACATCGCGCTCTGGGACTTGCTCGGCAAAATGGCAGGCAAACCGCTGGTCCAGATGCTAGGCGGCTGGACACGGCAACAGGTACGCACCTACAATACTTGTGCCGGTGATCGCTACATGAGAAAGGCCGAGACGCAATCGACCAAAAACTGGGGCATCGGCCAATCGGCGAATTCCAAATCTGTCACTGGGTTCGACGATCTTGATGATTTCCTGACGCGGGCCGACGATCTAGCCGAGTCTCTGCTTGCCGAAGGCATTACCGCCATGAAAATCTGGCCCTTCGACTCCGCGGCCGAGAAAACCTATGGCCAGTCCATCTCAACCGCCGACCTGAAAGCAGCGTTGATCCCATTCGAAAAGATCCGCAAGCGCGTGGGCGACCGCATCGAAATAATGGTCGAATTTCACTCGATGTGGCAACTCCTACCTGCCATGAAGATCGCGAAGGCGCTCGCTCCCTTCGACACCTTCTGGCACGAAGATCCCATTAAAATGGATAGCCTTGCCAGCTTGCGAAGATACGCCGATGCGTCGCCCGCACCGATTTGTGCATCCGAGACTTTGGGCAGCCGCTGGGCCTTTCGAGATCTGCTCGAGACAGGCGCCGCTGGAGTCGTGATGCTCGATCTCGGATGGTGCGGAGGTCTATCGGAGGCGCGGAAGATCGCTTCCATGGCAGAAGCCTGGCACCTCCCTATTGCCCCTCACGATTGCACGGGACCGGTGGTCTTCGCGGCCTCCACCCACCTTTCGTTGAATGCTCCGAATGCCTTGATCCAGGAATCAGTTCGAGCATTCTATCGAGGCTGGTATCCACAGGTCGTGACAGGTGTTCCCATTCCCAAAGACGGATTCGTAACCGTGCCGGATACGCCTGGCCACGGCTGCGGCTTAGCCGAAGATTTAGATCAACGCTTTACCGTAACGAGACGAACTCAGTAGACTCCCCTCCAGAACCGCGCGCCTGAGCAAGCGTTTGCAGGGCAGGAGATACTGAAAAGGCAGCCGTGGAACTTTTTCTCGCGGCTGACGTACTAGTCAGAGAAGTTCCGAACTATGCCTCGACAGCCAATGGCGGTAAAGAGCGCCTCATTCTGGGAGTCGGCCCGGATTGCCGTCGACTCTCTTGGCAAAAACAAGCTTCGCAGCTTTTTGACACTGCTGGGCATCATCCTTGCCACCAGCACGCTTATCGCAGTCACCTCCTTCGTGCATGGAATGAATCTGTACATCGCGACCAAGCTCTCCGACATGGGCTCGAACGGCTTTCGCGTGATGCGCATCGTCTTTATCGGAAACTGGGATCCCAAGAAGTATCTCGAAATGGAGCGGCGCAACCCGCAGATCAAGCCCGAAGAATACGAGTTCATCAGGCAAAACTCCCATCTTCTCAGCGATGTCGGTCTCGAAACCGATAAAAACGTAACCATCGCCTATAACGGCCAGACGTTGCAAACGGTGGACCTCCAGGGCATCACAGCCAACATACCGGCGCTGAGCAATATCGAGGTCGACAGCGGCCGAGCCATCTCCGAGGCCGAAGTGCAACGGCACGCGCCAGTGGCTTTCATTGGAAGTGACATCAAGGACCGGTTCTTCGCCGGAGTCGATCCGGTTGGAAAGACAATCAAAGCGGACGGTGTCACCTACGAGGTAATCGGTGTCGCCAAGGCAAAAGGCACAGTCTTCGGGCAGTCACAGGACAAATGGGTGATGGTGCCTGTCTACTCGTATTTCAAAACTTATGGGAACGGTCTGCATAACGATGTAGCCATCTTCGCCAGAGCGAAAGACCCCATGCAGATGAATCAGGCGGAGGACGAAGTTCGCATGCTGCTCCGCATTTACCGGCACCTGAAGCCCGGGGAGGACGATACCTTCAGCATGTTCGGCTCCGATACTCTTTCGAACGCCTGGACGAACCTGACAGGCGCGATCGCTGCCATGGCGTTCGGAGTGGTTTCCGTGTTTCTTGTTGTCGGCGGCATCGTCATCATGAACATCATGCTAGCGGTCGTCACGGAGCGGACGCATGAGATCGGCATTCGCAAAGCCGTCGGGGCACGCCGTCAGGACATCCTGAATCAGTTTCTCGTCGAATCCTCGGTGCTTGCCGCAACAGGTGGTCTCATCGGGGTGGTTGCCGCTTATCTGCTGAACGTGATAGTGAAGAACACGACACCATTGCCCATGGAAACGCCCTTAGGGGCCGTCATCTTAGGCGTAGGTCTGTCGATGATGGTCGGCTTGTTCTTCGGCATCTACCCCGCGCGGCAGGCCTCTAAACTCGATCCTATCGTTGCTTTGCATGCGGATTGACACATGAACTTCTTTCTTTCGTTTCGAAACAACATGATGCTCGCCTTCGATACGATTCGGGCGCACAAGCTGCGAAGCTTGCTTACCATGTTGGGCGTCATCATCGGTACCGGAACGATTATCGCGGTGGGCTCGCTCTTAACGGGCTTCGATGGCGCCGTAACGAACGTCTTCAAGAGTTTTGGCCCTAATGCGATCATTGTCTCCCGCGAGCCGGCCTTTCGCACAACCGATCTAACCCCTGAACAACGGCTCCGGAAACAGTTCACTTACGAAAACGTGATCGCGCTCCGCGAAGAGTGTACAGCTTGCGATCGTGTTTCGGCCATGCTATGGCCCAATCACGGTCCCATTGTCACCAAGTACAAAGGCAACGCTGTTTACCAATCCCGTCTCCAAGGCGTCGAGGAGTCCTACCAGAAAACCGGACAAATCGACATGAATGAGGGCCGCTTCTTCAGCGATTTCGAAGCGAAGCACCGGGCTCCCGTCGCGGTCATCGGGTCCGACATGGAGAAAGGCTTGTTCGGTGAGGAGAATCCTCTCGGCAAGCTGATCAACGTCGACGGGCAGCAGTTTGAAGTCATCGGCACCATGCATAGACCGAGCGCCAGCTTCTTCGATAGCTCCGACAACCGGGTCTTTCTGCCGTTCTTCTCGATGATGAAGATGTACCCCAACGCACAAGACATGGCGGTCAGCATAACGGCGGCTAGCGGAATGCTCCCGGTCGCCATGGACCAAATTCGCACCATACTGCGCATCCAACGACATATCGCTCCGAACAAACCCGATAACTTTTCGATCTCGACCGCCGAGCAGATGGTCGATCAGTTCCGGCAAATCACCGCTATGACCTTCCTGGTGATGATCGTCCTGAGTTCGATCGGACTGCTGGTAGGCGGAATCGGCGTCATGAATATCATGTTGGTTTCCGTCACCGAGCGCACCCGAGAAATCGGAACTCGCAAGGCGATCGGGGCCAGGCGCGCCGACATCGTCATTCAGTTTCTCCTCGAAGCAACGGTTCTGACCGGCCTTGGAGGCATTGCCGGATTGGTGCTCGGCTGGCTGATCGCCATGGCTTCCAAACTCGTCTTTACCTCTCTTCCGATCACGGTTCCGGCGTGGGCCGCCGTAGCTGGCATTGTCGTATCGGTAAGCGTTGGCCTGTTCTTCGGCATCTGGCCCGCAAACAAAGCCGCTAAGCTCGATCCCGTTCAAGCCCTTCGCTACGAATAAGTTCTTCGGTCAGTTGATGAGCTTAGCTTGCACAACGAATCGCTTCGGTGCATTGCCGACGTAACGAAATGGGTAACACGTCACCAAGGTGAGCATCGGCCTGTGGCTGTTCTCTAATACCGAGACATCGCTTGGCCCGACAATCTGCATGGATTCGGCGGCGTACTTAAAAACACGCCTCCCGACCGAAATGCGCAGTTGATCGCCCACTTTGATGTTTCTTAAGGGCCAAAATGCGGTGTCTCGATGCGCGGCGATCACCGTGTTGCCTGCTCCGCCAATCGAAGAGGTTCCCGCGAGATGAACGGCGGCGACGCTTAGGCCTTCCTCTTCGTTGCCATCTACCACCAAAACCGAAACCCGTAAACGAGGGATGTCCAGCCTGCCGCTTATCTGCAGGGCTGATGAGTGCCCACCCAACTGGGGAAGCAAAAGTCTCGCAGTTTGGTCTGGCCACGTAGATGACCGTTGAAATAGTGAGTAACGAAACAAGCTGAATCCCGCTACACTCAGCAGAAGAATTCCCACCCACAGCAGAATCGTCTCCCCGCAATGGAGTAGGGACTCTCGTTTCATTGCCCTAAGTAAGTTGTCTGCTCCTGAACCGTCCTCTTCTCTGCTGGACGCTGACGAAGAACCTTGACCAGCGCTTCGAGCCGACGGTTCCGAGCCTTCAGGCCTTCGACTTCCTTGCTTTTCGCTTCCTGCGGTAATGCGGTAGCCACCGCCTTGCGCGATGCAGTCGAAAGATTTGCAACACCGGAAGCTACAACAGAAGGAACCGCGGAATGTGTGTTCTCTGAAACCGGAATCGAGTTCGATGTCAGGCCAGTTGTCTTATACCAATCTTGCTCCGACGACGACCCGCCGGACGTTCGCCAGGCCGCGGCTAACCCTACGCAAACTCCTAGGACACCGGCCGTTAAAATCTTTTTCCATCTCCACTGCTGAAGCAAAATGCCTGATCGTGTTGCCGGCCCCGAAATATCATAGACTCGCATGTACCAGTCGTCAGAGAGCCTGGCTGCGGTTACCTCACTTACTTCTTTCTTTTCGGGATAACTAATACCTAAAATCACCAGACCCCCAAACTACTCAACTTCACTCCTAGGGCTAACCTAAACTGCAACCCTCGCCCGTTTCAAACGGAGCGCAATTGCTCCGGCTAGGCAGCCAATCCCGCAAAGCAAAATGGTGTACGTGTTGCTTGCCGTCTTTGGAAGTTGTCTACGCCCTCGGGAAGCCGAGGCGGGCTCGGTCGTGCTGCTTGCGGCTGTGGTCGCGGTCTGCACCGGAGCAGCGTTCGAACCGCTTGCCGTCGGCTCAGGAGCCGCTGGGGCTGCGGTTGGCGCTGCAGGCTGTGAAACGGCCGCGGTCGATGCAGCACCAGCCGTATCCGGCGCGTACTTGGCCGCTTTCACTCCGATGCCGACATTGTCTGCCGTAATCCGTTCAGGAGCAAGCAGCCACAACGTCACCACCTTCATGTCGTCAGCTGAGAGATTCGAGGGCAACTTGTCGTAAGTGGGATCCACCGCCAGCACGGGCTCGGCGCTCGCGTCCGTAATCTTGACGGCTTCCAGCTTAGGGTAAACGAACTCGAGCGGCGCGGCACACGTCGGACACTGCCAAGCCTTTAGGGCATCTTTCTTACTCGTATTCGTGCCGAAATAGAGCAGCTGATCCGAGGAATCGGCGGTCAATTTACTGTTCGGAACAGTTAGCAGTAAATAGTGCTTGTTATCGGAGTCGCTCGAGATCCTTACAATAGCTCTGTCCGCGAGCCTGTCTTCGACCGAAAAGGTGTAACTCCCCGCAGTTAACGTGTCTCCCGGAATCTCAAGCTTGTCCGCTATATTAATCTTCTGACTATCGTCGGCCGCGCGACCGACAACCGGACTTACTAAAAGTGAAAACAAGAGCGAAGCGCATTGCAGCCTGGAAGTCATCCGAAGAGTCTCTAAATGATTACTGTACGGCAGCCGGAGAGCAAACGGATTGTTTACACAGGAGCTTTGGTACTGTATCTTTCCCGAAATCCCATCGCCTGCGCCTCATACACGATGCTGTGACACCGAATTTTATTGAGCCGGTCACGTCTGTTGGCACCGCCTACCTCGAAACATTGGGGCTGGCGAACCGGCCGTTTGTACGCGTGCCCGGCGGTCTTCACTTCCGGGGAACGCAGCCCGCTGCGGCTTTTACCTGGATCAGCCCGGCACAGCAACCAAAGAACTATTTCGAGGGCTTGCTCTAATGCCGGCGAAAGCCAAACACCCTCGAGGTGTTGTCGTCGTGCATCGCGGCGCGCGCGACGCCTATCAAGTTGCTGCCGCGCTAGCCAAAGCCGGCCTGCTCAAATGTCTGGTTACCGATCTCTATTGGCCAAACGATAGTCCGCTTGCCGCGCGGTTAAGCCGCGTCCTTCCTCTTTCGGTGCAAAAGCTGCTCCGTATGCGCAATCATTCGGAACTGCCGGGATCCCTGGTCCGGCAGACACCGCTGATCGGGTTTATTTCTTACTTTCTCGAAAAGCTCAAACCGGTGCCGTTCGCGCTCCGCCGGAAGGCGATTCGTCGAACCGACGCTACGCTTGGCCGTGTCGCCGGCAAACTCGCCGGGCGTACGGATTCGTATCTCCTTAGCTATAGCTATTACGGCTTCCATGCCTTTGCGAGCTATGGCCGGCCCGGGGCGCTATTCCAGCTTCATCCGCATCCCGCCACTGTCCGCCGCATCTTGCGGCAGGAACTGACAGACCACCCGGACTGTGCCGTTTCCTTGCGCAAAGAGTGGGAGCTTTCGCTTCCCGAAGAGGATTTCGAACGCCTCGTTGCCGAGACCAGAATGGCGGCTCATTTCCTGGTCGCTTCTTCGTTTACCCGCCAGACCCTCATCGACAACGGCGCTCCGCCCGAATCGATTCGCGTCGTTCCGTACGGTGTCGACTTGGCCCGGTTCGCACCGCCCGATGCCGGAGCGAAGTCCGCGGGGCCGCTCCGTCTCCTTTTCGTCGGCACCGTCAACCAGCGCAAGGGGATTAAATATCTCCTGCAAGCGCTGCATCTCGTCGCCCACGCGGGCGTCGAACTGACGGTCTGTGGCCGAGTCGTCGACGACCTTTCGTTGTTTAAGCCGTTCGGATCTCAAATCCAAGTTCGGGGCTCGGTCAGCGCTCCCGAACTCATCGAGGCCTACCGCCAGGCCGACCTCTTTGTTTTCCCGTCCCTGGCCGAGGGATTTGCCCAGGTGCTTCTCGAAGCGCTAGCCTCCGGCGTGCCGATTTTGAGCACCACCCATACCGCGGCGCCGGACCTGATCGAAGAAGGGCAGCAGGGTTTCATCGTCGAGCCGCGCCGTCCGGATCTGGTCGCCGAGCGGATCGACTGGGCTCTCTCGCACCGTCCGGAGCTTCGCGATATGAAATTTGCCGCCCGCAAACGTGCCGAACTTTTCACCTGGAACCGTTTCCAATCCGGCCTAGTCGCAGCGGTGCGCGAATTCATGGCAGCCGATGAGCCGGTTGGAGGAGCAAGCGTGGCGCGAGTTCTTCGCAAGGCGGTCGAGCATGTTTGAAGAGCTTCTCTGGACGGTCATTCTCGTCGCCCGGCTGTCGCTCCTGTGCGCGCTCAACGGTAGCCGCGGCATCTTCTTCCATCCGCTTGTCTTTTTGATGCCGATGGCGGCCTCTCTCTAGGGCTGGATGCTCTTGCGGCTTTGGCGGACGGGCTGGCCAGCTTTTTCGATACGGGCAACTCCTGATAGTTCAAACGTTGAAGGTATTGGGGATATTCGCCTTTGCCGGCGCCTGTTTGGCGGTCGGTGCCAAGGTAAGACGACCGTACCACCTTCGTGCAGGCGGCCTGGTCGTGGGCGCATCGGGCATTTCTGACCGCTGATTCCATGGTCTACGTCGGCGGTTTCACTCATGCGGATGCTGTCGGGACGCTCCGCCTTCTCGATTGCATGCGCGATCACGTTGAACATACCAGCCGCGAACTCAGCCGTTATCAGGCGGGCTCGTCCATTCTTGCCAATTCCACTTACCCGGCCGACTTTCATCCGGGACAATCTTGCAATTGAGTTGAATGTCATCGATGCCGCTTTTCGGCACGGGGTGCATTCATCCGGTTGCGAGAAACGTTAGACCCTGCCCTCGAATCTACACTAGAACTGAAGCCTCGTTTTACACGAGCGGGTTCGGTGTGGATCCTGCGCATGAAGTTCGTTTCCAGCTTTCTCAGATCAGCGTGACGGAAGAATCGAAGCAACCATTCTTCAAGGCTTGGCGCGACCGTCTTCGGGCCCTCACCAACATCCCTCCGGTTCTTCGCATCGTCTGGGATTCAGGTCCATCTGTTGTTAGCTTAGGGCTTTTTTTCCGTGTACTAGTCTCCTTTATCCCGGTCAGCACCGCTGCGGTTACGAAGCTGATTATCGACAACATTACTGCCATTGCGGCGAAAAAAGAGCAGCTCGCCAGCTCGCATTTGTGGTGGCTCGTTGCCCTCGAGTTCGCGCTTCAGGTTTCCGGCAACCTTTTTGGCCGGGTAATAGATTACTACGACCGCGTCCTGGCGGACCGCTACACGCGATTCGTCAGCATCCAGGTTATGGAGCACGCGGCGGGGCTCGATCTTCAGTCGTACGAAGATCCTGTGTACTACGACCGGCTCGAGCGTGCCCGCGTCCAGGCGACCGACCGGCTTGGGATGATTCAATCGATCGGCCGACTCTTTCAGCAGGTGCTTACTACGGTGGTGCTATCGGCTGCCATCTTATTTTATTCACCTTGGCTGCTGCTAATTCTTGTTGCCTGCCTGCTTCCTGCCTTTCTGGGCGAGAGCCATTTCGCGTTCCTCAACTACGCTCTCAACTTCCGGCAAACGCCCGTAAAGCGGGAGCTCGATTATCTGCGTCAGGTAGGGGGAAGCAAAGAAGCCGCGAAAGAACTGAAGCTCTTCGGGCTGAGCAGTTTCTTGTCGGACCGGTTCACCACGCTATCGAATCGCATTCTCGACGAGAACCTCGATCTTTCACGCCGCCGGCTGACAGCGGCCTCGTTTCTTTCAGTGCTGAGCACGGGAGGGTACTACAGTGCTTACGTTTGGGTGATCTATCGCACGGTGGCCGGCAGCATGTCCCTCGGAGATTTGTTTTTCCTGACGCAGTCGGTGATGAACGCGTCCAATAACATTTCGCAGATCTTCTCGACCCTCTCGAGCATCGCGGACCAGGCGCTTTTCCTTACAGACTTGCTGGCTTTCTTCGAGATGAAACCATCCGTCGTCTCGAAGCCAAATGCGTTGCCGGCGCCGCGCCCGATTCGGCAAGGCTTCGACTTTCAGAACGTTTCATTCGTCTATCCAGGGACCAACCGCCGCATCCTTTACAATCTGAACTTCCGGCTCGAGCCAGGAGAACGCATCGCATTAATCGGCCAAAATGGTCAAGGCAAAACCACCATCGTCAAGCTCATGACTCGTTTGTACGATCCGACAGGCGGACGTATTTTACTTGACGGCGTCGACCTTCGAGACTACAACATCGAGGACTTATGTAAAGAGATTGGCGTCATTTTCCAGGACTTCATGCGCTATGAAATGACCGCGAGAGAGAACATCGCGGTCGGCCGCATAGAATTCGAACGGGATGACCGCCGCATTCACGCGGCCGCGGAAAAAAGCCTGGCAGACGGCGTTATCGATCGCCTGGGGCAGCGCTATGAGCAGATGCTGGGCCGCCGTTTCGAAGGCGGCGTTGATCTCTCAGGCGGTGAATGGCAAAAGCTGGCCTTGGCTCGCGCTTATCTTCGGGAAGCTCAGGTGCTGATCCTCGATGAGCCCACCGCAGCGCTCGATGCCCGAGCCGAATTCGAGGTGTTCGAACGCTTCAACGAGCTGACCACGAGCAAAATGGCACTCTTCATTTCGCATCGGTTTTCCACGGTGCGCATGGCCGAGCGAATCATCGTGCTGGAGAATGGAAATATAGCAGAGGAAGGTAGCCACGATCGACTGATGGCGCGAGGGGGCCGCTACGCAGAGATGTTTGAACTGCAAGCGTCGAGCTACAGATAGGATTCATGGCCGAAATTCCCGCCCAAACCGAGACCGGAACAACCGCCCCTGCAGTTGTGTCCGACGAGCTTAGCGCGGCCCAGCAGGCCCAAATACGCCACGAAGCGGTGCGCACAGCGCGTTCCTGTGCCTGGCTCCGGGGTAAGCATCATTCGAGTAGGCCTCGACGGATCTATCGGGAGCTCCACGCGAGTTTGTCGAACCTCGAAGCGGCGTTGTACCGCCTGCGATCTGACGAACCGCCCGAGGATCTCAGGTGGCTCTACGACAACTTCCGGCTAGTGAGAACCGATCTCAATTCGGTCCGCGATGCGCTTCGTCCGCTTTCGCGGCTGCCAAGCGTACGCACCCCGAACGAAGAATCGATCCCGCGTACGATCGTCCTGGCTCGCTCTCTTTTGGCGGCCGTAGACAACAGGCTTACGGAGCCGGCCTTCTCGCAATTTGTCTCGGTCGTGGAAGAAACCGAGCCTCTCCGGTTAGCGGAACTCGGCGGCATGCTGGACGGCTTGAAGATCTCCCTGCTCGAGCAGATATCCATCCGTGGGCCTAAGGCACTCGCAGCCTTCCGCGATCACGGCAAAGAAGCGCAGAGCTTCGGCATCGGGCCTATCATTACAAGTCTCCGCATGATCGGCGATCGGGACTGGCGCAGCATGCTCGAGGCTCTTTCGGTGGTGCATCGCACGCTGCTGGAGGATCCTGCCGGTGTTTATAGCCGAATGGACTTTGAAAGCCGGGAGCTTTACCGCCAACGCGTCGAAAAAGTTGCTGCCAGCTCGGACTTTGACGAACTCGGGGTGTCGCGGCTCGCCGTTCGATTGGCGACCGAAGCCGTCGAAGAGCCGAGCGCCTCGGCGGCTATGCGAGAACGGGTTCGGCATGTCGGGTATTACCTGCTCGATGCTGCAGGTTCCCAAGATCTACTTCATCGCGTCGGATATCGTCCAACTTTCGCAGCATCCGTGCAGCAGTTCTTTCGTCGATTCCCGGACGAGGTTTACATTTTAGGAATCGAAATCGTGGCCCTCATCACGGTTGTTGCCTTGATTATGAGCATCGTCAGGACGCAAGGCGGACTGGGTTTGGTGGTCGGTGCGCTCCTATTGCTCATCCCGGCAACTCAATCGGCAGTAGAGGTAGTGAATTACCTTGTCACGGCCGTCCTGACGCCTCGGCCTCTTCCCAAACTTGATCTCTCGCGGTCTGTCGGGCAAGAGTGCGCCACGATGGTTGCGATCCCGACGCTCCTAATAAACGAAAATCAGATCCGGCAGCTAGTGGAAGATCTCGAAATTCGCTATCTCGTGAACCGGGATGCGAACATCTTTTACGCTCTGCTGACGGATTTACCTGATTCAGCGGAGCCCGCAGGAGAACAGGATAGCCGTGTCGATCTTGCGATTGAGCTTGTAAACGAGCTGAACGCGAAATATGCCACCGAGCCTTTCGGAGGCTTTTACCTTTTTCATCGTTATCGCGTGTACAATCCGCGCGAAGGGGCGTGGATGGGTTGGGAGCGCAAGCGCGGCAAGCTCCTCGACCTGAATCAACTGCTACGTAGCACTTATGATCCGTTTCCGGTAAAGACGGGCGACCTCAAGAAACTGCCTCGCATCCGTTATGTCCTGACACTCGACTCCGACACGCAACTGCCGCGAGGTTCTGCCGCCCGCATGATCGGCGCCATGGCGCATCCCTTGAACACGCCGATTATCGATCCCGAGCTGAACATCGTCACAGGCGGTTACGGCATTTTGCAGCCCCGGGTAGGCATAAGCGTTCATTCTGCTTCTCGCTCCCGTCTTGCGAGCATCTACTCCGGCCAGACAGGTTTCGACATCTACTCGCGCGCAGTGTCGGATGTATATCAAGATCTTTACGGCGAAGCGATCTTCACTGGCAAAGGGATTTATGATATCGATGCACTTCGCCAAGTATTGGAACGCCGATTCCCCCGCAACGCACTTCTCAGTCACGATCTGATCGAGGGCGCTTACGCGCGGGCGGGTCTGGCTTCCGATATCGAGGTTATCGACGATTACCCATCGCACTACAGCGCCTACAACCGCCGCCGGCATCGCTGGCTGCGCGGGGATTGGCAGATCGTCAGATGGATTCTTAACAAAGTTCCGGACGAGTCTGGCCGATTGGTGGAAAATCCGATTTCTTTAGTCTCTCGGTGGAAGATCCTGGACAATCTTCGACGCAGCCTGGTGGAGCCTGCAACCTTTCTGCTGTTGCTTTCAGGATGGTTTGCACTGCCCGGTGGCCCGCGCTTCTGGACGCTCGTCACGCTAGCCCTCCTTTTCTTACCGATTTACTTCCGGCTCATCTTCGCGCTCATTCGTACGGCGGTTGCTAAGAATTGGATATCACTCCGGGAATCGATCTCCGACTTTTTCACTTCGCACGTCAGCATCGCTCTGAATATCGCTTTTCTCGCTCACCAGACGCTGGTCGCTGTCGATGCTATCGTGCGGACCGTGGTCCGAAGCTCGATTACTCACACCAGATTGCTGGAGTGGGAGACCGCCACAGAAGCCGAGCTTGGCATCAGGAAGAGAACGCCTGTTGATATGTATCTGGATTGGGTTCCCGTTGTCTCGGTCCTGATCGGCTTGGCTCTGTATTTCTACTCGGACGCGTTGCCGTATGCATTGCCTTTTCTCCTTCTTTGGGCTTTCTCCAAGTTGATTTCGAGATGGCTCAACCGATCACCCCACGAGATCTTAGACCTTTCCGAAAACGATCGCTTGTTCTTGCGCGAAGTGGCTTTAAGCACCTGGCGTTACTTCGCGGAATTCAGTAACGAAAAGAATCACTGGCTCATTCCCGATAATGTTCAGGAACAGCCATACCGGATCGCGGAACGCCTTTCGCCCACCAACCTGGGATTGCTGTTCAATGCTCGTCAGGCCGCCCTGGAATTCGGCTACCTAATGCTGCCGGAGTTTGTTCAACAGAACGAGTTAACACTCAAAACGCTCGGCACACTGCCGCAACATTTGGGCCATTTCTTGAACTGGTACGACAATATCTTGCTGAAACCGCTCGACCCGGCATTCATATCCAGCGTAGATAGCGGCAACCTGGTAGCGTCCTTGTGGAGCTTCAAACAAGGCTGCACCGAACTGCTGCGTAAGCCTCTGATCAACGATAATGCCCTGGCGGGCATCGCAGACCACTACCGGATGGTCGGCAGAGCAGCGGCGGACCCAATCTTGGGGTCTATCCTCAAGTTGCACGGCACACCCTTGTGGCTGCCGGAGTTGCTCAAATACAAGTCTCAAGGAGAGGCCAAACAGCACGTTTCATGGCAACTCGAGTTGCAGGGCCGAATCGAAGCTTTGCGCGAGTCCGTCCGGCAATTCATGCCCTGGTTCCTGCCGGAATATGAGCCGTTGCGCAATTCAGGCAATGGCTTCGAGATCCTGGACAAAGCGCTGACTCCGCAAAGCGCTGTCGCATTCTTTGTCGAGTTCAATGAGCGGCTTCGTTTGGTAACCAGCAATCCGAACACGTCCGCCCAAATTCTTGAACTCGCCTACAAGCTTCGCACGGAGCTCCCTGCCTGTCAGGATCGGATAAGAGCTATCGCGAGGCGGATCGAGGACCTTGCCTTAGCTTCTGATCGATTGGCGGACGCGATAAGCTTCGCTCCGCTCATCAACAAAGGCCGCAATCTGCTTTCGATCGGCTACGACGTCACCGCTCGAAAACTTAGCCCATCCTGCTATGACCTGCTTGCGTCAGAAGCGAGAACCGCCACCTTCATAGCCGTCGCCAAAGACCAGCTTATCCAGGATGGGTGGTTTCGCCTGGGCCGTCAACATACGGTATGCGAAGGCGAAACCACTTTGATTTCCTGGACGGGCACCATGTTCGAGTACCTCATGCCCGTACTCTGGATGAGATCGCATCCAAACACGCTACTGGATCGGGCGATTCGTTCCGCAGTACGCGTGCAGGAGGCTTACGGTAAGCGGCATCGAGTCCCCTGGGGCATTTCGGAGGCCGCTTACCGTAAAACGGATCTTGAGGGCAATTATCAGTATTCTGCGTTCGGAGTCCCTGGGCTGGCTCTGAACGTTGCTCGCTCCGGGTCACTGGTCGTCTCGGCTTATTCAAGTTGTCTGGCACTGATGGTGGATCCGGTGAATTCGTTGCAGAACCTCGTGCGGATGAAAGGGAAAGGATGGCTCACCGGGTACGGCTTCTACGAATCGGTGGATTATACGGAGTCGGCGCGCCGAGGATTTTTGCCGCGGCGGGGCGAAGTCATCCGCTGCTGGATGGCGCATCATGAGGGGATGAGTTTGACCGCCATCTGCAACGTTTTGCACGATTGGCCTTTTCAACGATGGTTCCATGCGGAACGTCTGGTTCAGGCAAGCGAGCTGATCTTGCAGGAAAAGCCAGTTCGTTCGAAGCCCGTGACCGATTCACGTCCTCGCCGAGTGCTTTCCCTTCGGGGCAGAGCACCGGTTTCGAAAGCGCAAGTATCTGGATAGTTATCGCTGCCGTGTCTCGCTCGATTGTCGTTCTAATTTCCGGCGCTGTTCTGTGGATTCTTTGGTGTTTCCTGGCGATCACCTGGATCGTGCCCTACGTCACGCTGCACCTAACGTTTTACAGGTGGTTTCTTGCTTATTTGCTGTGCATGGCACCGGTGATTTTTTGGGCATTTTCGACTGTGCTGCGAACTCGCCGACGCGTATGAAGTGCTTCACCGTCTCAGCTCAGGCTCTTTAAATAGCTGAAGAAGGTTGTTGTAGTTATCGGTCCAAATATGCAGCCCTGGATGTGACGGAATGGGTTCGGAGTGAATCTGAATGGCCGGGTTATTCAACACCTCAGGATTATTTGTCGCAAGTACCCAGTCAGCCGGCAAGACGGATTCGTCGTCATTTCCGTGGTTGTGCACCAGGACCGTTTCCACCCCGGCATCCTTGGCGAGGAGTTTTACAACGGGCGCTAAATCCAGAAAGACGTTCGATACGTGGAACGCAATTACGCCGTCGGTTTTCAGGCGCCGGCGATACAGAGCCATCGCCTCTCTCGTCAAGAGATGAACAGGAATAGCGTCCCCGGAGAACGCATCTAAAGCAAGAACGTCGAACGGCCCTGAGGCGTCTCGTTCGAGAGATAGGCGGCCATCCCCAAGAATAATTTTGGTTTCGGCAGGTGTCTGTCGCAGATAGAAAAATAGGGACTTCGCGATTTCGGCAATCTGTGGATTGATCTCGTAAAAACGGAACTCGTCTCCCGTGAGCCCGTAAGCCGCAAGGGTTCCGGTACCCAACCCGACGACTCCGACGCGCTTCGATTTGTTAAAGCACTCGCGCAGCAGGATGCCGATGCCCGAGTCCGGTCCATAGTACGTTGTAGGGCGAAATCGCCGTGGTGGCTGCAGGTATTCCGCTCCGTGTTCTATCGTTCCGTGGAACAGGATTCTCTCTTGATTGGGCCCTGCGCGTGCAGTCTGCACGACTCGCAAAGATCCATAGAAGCTGCGGCGTAGAGAAAGCGAGTTTGCTCGATAAGCTTGCATATTCGCAATCATGACCGCCAACATGCAGCCGGCAACGCCAGCCCATAGCCCACGAACTGCCCATACTCCTTCGTTCCATGTTAAGGCAAGCGCGAGCACAGCCGTGCAGAATAGCGAGAGCGGCAATTCGTAGATGCCGGCAAATATTTTGGGCGCAATCAGGCCGACGAAGATGGCCCCAGCTGCACCTCCGGCGGCGATCATGACGTAGAACTCCGTCAACTGCGGCGTTGCGGGCCGAAGGCGGTTTAGTTCTCCGTGGCAGAACAGACAACAAATGAACAGGCCGGCTAAAAAGATGGGCAAGCTGATTTGAATCGCTTCCACAGCGTTGATGTTGTAAAGCGCATAGGCCAGAATTCCCAATGCGAAGGCCAGCAGCCGCATCCATAAAGACCGCCTATAAATGTTGAACGAGCCAAAGCTGAGAACAAAGCTCATCAGGTAAACCGCGAGAGGTAACACCCACATCAGTGGAACTGCGGCAACGTTCTCATCGATGTGATTGGTAACGGATAACAGCAGCATGGAGCTGCATGCAGCCAAGGCGAACCACTGAACCTGTCGTAACTTCGGGACAAGGTCCGGGGTGTGGCTCTCAGGCCTCGCCGGCAGCCCCGCCCCACCGATCCACAAAGCAGCTACCGCGCAGGATACGACGAAAAAGATGTATAGAATGGACCACCACACGCTTTGCGCCGGACGGTCGAGGGTTGGTTCGATCAAGGACGGGTAGGCCAGCAGCGCGGCAAGCGAAGCAAAGTTCGACACGGCGAATAGCCGGTACGGAGCGCCGAATCCTGCGCGCGAAAGCCACGATTGAAGTAGTGGGCTGCTTGCAGAAAGTGCCAGAAACGGCAGTCCGACGCTGGCTGTAAGCATGCGGAAAATGAGCCATGACGGATGCTCAGCCGCTGCAAACTTCCAGCGCTCGCCGGGTCCAAGGGGAAGCAGACCTAATGAAGCTGCAAGTACCAGAAGATGGACAATGCATTGAAGTCTCGGACGAAGATATCGAACGAGCAGGGCGGCGTACAGATAGCCTGCTAGAAGCGCGATTTGATAGAAGACGAGGCAGGTCGACCAGACGGCGGCCGAGCCGCCAAACCAGGGCACGATGCGTTTGGCAACCAGCGGCTCGAGAGAAAACAGCAGGAACGCACTGACGGAAATAGTGGTAGCCGCCAATAGAGGCGGGGCGGCGCGAATGGAATTGTTCATTTAACGGCTGGAGGTCTGATACGTTTATCTGGTCAGGAACTCACACGATACATGAGCGCAATTAAAAGAGAGAGTTGGGGCAACACGGATTCGGGCGAGCCCGTTAGCCTGTACACGCTTACCAATGGAAAGGGGATCGAGGCGACCATTACCAGCTACGGCGGACGCCTGGTGAATCTCAGGACCCCGGATCGCAATGGAAAGTTCGGCGACATCGTTCTCGGTTTCGACGATCTTGGCGGATACCTGAAAAAGAATCCCTATTTCGGAGCCATTGTCGGCCGGTACGCAAATCGAATTGCGAATGGGCAGTTCAGTCTAGACGGTCAAACTTATACGTTAGCTCGCAACGACGGCCAGAACTCGTTGCATGGGGGCCGCAAAGGCTTCGACAAAGTTGTTTGGGAGGCGCGGGAGGTGGCGGGCGAGACCGAACCTGCGCTCGAATTGACGTACCTCAGCGAAGATGGCGAAGATGGTTACCCCGGGAACCTTCACGCAACGGTTCGCTATTCGTTGTCTGATCGGGACGAACTTCGGATCGCTTATCGGGCCACGACAGACAAAGACACGGTGCTGAATCTCACGAACCACTCCTATTTCGACCTTTCGGGGGAAGCGGCAGGAAAGATTCTTGATTGCACCGTCACGATAAACGCCGAAAAGTTCACGCCCGTGAACGCCGATTTAATTCCGACGGGCGAGTTGCGCGCCGTCGAAGGTACTCCTTTTGACTTCCGAAAACCGATGCTTGTCGGTTCGCGGATCGAAGACAACGACCAGCAATTGAAGTACGGCCAAGGGTACGATCACAACTTCGTGCTGAATGCGGCGGGTGACGGTCTGTCGTTCGCCGCTCGCGCGCTCGATCCGAAATCGGGACGCGTACTCGAAGTGTTGACGACGCAACCCGGCTTGCAATTCTATACAGGCAATCATCTGGACGGCTCGGTCAGAGGTAAGGGAGGCGTAGTCTACGGCATTCGATCGGGGATGTGTTTCGAGACTCAACATTTTCCGGATTCGCCGAATCATCCTGAGTTCCCAACTACGGAACTGAAAGCAGGACAGGAGTATCGCGGGACAACGATCTTCCGATTTGGGACGGATTGAAACATCGATCCGGCGGTTCTCTTCTACCTGATATGAGCCAGGAAAAGAAAGACCAGACACAACCCGATAAGAACTTAGCGGCAGAGGAACATCCCCGGCCCTCGCAGGCGGAGGGTGATCGGGAAACCGTGGAAGAAGATCTTCGCGAAAAGGAGAAGACCAACAGCAAAGATTAAGAAGGTAATCCGTTAAGGACGTCTATCTCGTGCAAAATCACGTCGATTACCGCTTCATCTCCGATTTCGGAATTGATCATCAGATGATAGATTTCGCGCAGTGGCCAGGTTTTGTTGTAGTATCGTTTAACGAAGGCTGCCCGATCTCGGTCCACGGTTTCCAATAGTCTCTCGGCCTCCTGCTCCGACTTACCCATTTCGACCAGCCTTCTCAGCTTTTCGGCAGGCGGTGCGTACACGAAAAGGCGGAGCACATCGTTCCTTTCACGGAGAAAGTACGGAGCCGCCCGGCCGACAATTACACACGGTCCGCGATTTACGATATCGGCGATTAAAGACTGAAAAATTCGGGAGAGATTCTCCGCATCCAGCAGCTCTGTTCCCGATCCTGAATACCGGTCTTCATAGCTGCCGCGCATGAAAATTTTCACAAGCCTGTAGAAGGCCGAGTCGGGCTTTTCCTCTCGCTGTTCGACCGAACTCACATCGCATTTGAGACGCCCGGCAATCTCTTTCGTGATGGCTTCATCCCACAACGTCCAGCCTAATCGGGCTGCCAGTTTTTTCGAGACGGCAGCTGCGCCACTGCCGAATTCGCGTTCGATCGAGATGGCCTGGATCACGTTCCCCTCAGCTTAGCCCGGCAATATCGAGGCTGGCCGGCCACGGTTCCTTTACTCCGGCAAGGGCTAGACAGGCTCCGAGCAGGGCGATATTCTTGCTGAAGTGAATGAGATTGTTTTGCTTGTCCGCGGGGTCCTCCGAGTTCCAGAAATCGTGCATAGATCCGGAAGCAACAGCTAGAAAACCGATCAAAGCAGCTGCTCCAAGTTTCGGCTTGACACCCAGAACAATGCTGGCTCCCCCGAACGCTAAAGCAATGCCTGAGGCAAGAACGGCTTTTTCAGGCTCCGGTAGCCCCTTCGATGCAGCATAAGGAGCCAGGGCCTTGTGGTTTTTGAGATGGTTGATGCCGTTATTAAGGAAGAATCCTCCCAGCAAGATACGACCGATGACGAAAGCAGCTTTCATGCCCCTTGGATTCAGTCTGACTAATAACCGTTACCAAACGAAGTCTGGACGCGCGTCCTAAATGCAGCTCATGACCATGAAATTGGTCCGCAGATCGACAGGCCTGTTCCTGCTATACGATGGCGTTCGCGCTCTTCTTTCGCCCGCAGAATATAGGAGGGCCTGGCAAACCGGTCTTTTGACACTCGACGACATGCTTGACTACGCCTCCGAGCGGCCGGAGCGGGCGCGAAAACTGGCCCTACTTGAAATCTCGGCGGGCATCTGGCTCAGTTTTCGCTAACCCAGGGATTTTCCGCTCAGCCGGCTGCGCTTTCTACTTTGCTCGACTAAGGCATTCTTACTCCGCTGCGAATCGGCGTTGCTGTTAGCTTTGCACCCATCGCTGATAGGGCTGGCTGCCCAAACCAGCTCGGTATTACGAATCACCCTCGCAGATCAGTGATGCTGCGCTTTCTCTTCTGATACGGAGGCGTCATTCGCCATCGCCGGAGACCTCAGCGCTGAAACTCACCTTCTGGATAAGACCTACTAGCAAAGTACTGCTACTTGTGTCATAGAACCCGCCGTACTTGAAAATAGCTATAAGCCTTGAGAATATCGGCGATGTTATTTCCACTGGCTGAATTCTTGCTGATAATTTTTTACCATCATGAAAAAAATCACGTGCCTTATCCTTTTGACTGTCGCACCGGTGCTCAGCTTTGCCCAAAAATCAGAGCCATGTCCGCGTTTCGCTGAAGGCAGTATGATTCAGGAACCGGAAAACCTATACAGCAGCAACGGCAAGCTGGAGGTCAAGTTCAGATACCAGAGTAGAGTCGACGGATATGGCAATACACTTTATTGTTTTACCAGCGAGACTGGAACTCAGTCGCCTACCCTTCACTTACACCCAGGAGATGAACTTATCATTCACCTGAAAAATGAGCTACTTCCGGGCGCGGTGATGACCATGACAGCCATGCCGCAGATGTTTCTTTCCCAGGCTTCTGATAATTGCGGAACGTCGATAATGACGAGCTCCTCGGTGAACATTCATTATCACGGAACAAACGTACCGCCGAGTTGTCATCAGGACGAGGTGATTAAGACGGCAGTTGATGGGGGAGGCTCTTTCGACTACCATGTGCATTTTCCGAGCAACGAGCCGCCCGGACTCTACTGGTATCATCCGCACATTCACGGCATCTCGGAAGCCGCTGTGCTCGGTGGGGCTTCCGGAGCGATCATTGTCGACGGCCTGGAGAATGTGAACCCGGCAGTGGCAGGACTTCCTCAGAGACTTTTAATTGTGCGCGACAACCTGGTACCGGGTAACCCGGAAGCCGGAGGCCCGGTTCCCTCCTGGGACGTTTCTGTAAACTACACGCCGGTTGCCTATCCTGATTTCATGCCCGCAGTTCTCGTTACTAAGGCCGGCGAGCGCCAGCTGTGGCGGGTTTTAAATGCCGCGGCGGATACAATCCTGGACGTCGAGTTGGACTATGATGGCGTTCGACAGCCTCTCGAAGTTGTTGGTTTAGATGGTGTTCCAACCGGTTCGCAAGATGGCGCCTCCCGAGGCAAAACCCTGCGGGAAAGCCACTTACTCTTGCCTCCTGCCGGGCGCGCGGAGTTCATCATCACTGCTCCTTCGCATGATGTGCGGTTTGCAGTACTTAAGACAAGAAATATCAAAACCGGACCGGATGGAGATAACGACCCCGAGCGTCCACTTGTTGAAGTGCGGCCTAGCTTTGACGCTCCAACAATGGCGGTCATGCCGCAGGCTGTTTCCACAGAACCCGTCGCCTCCCGCTTCGCAAATTTGGCCAAGTGCAAACCGGTGACACATCGGAAGCTCTACTTTTCAGAGGTGCTCTCAAATCCCTCCGATCCGAATAGCCCGACGAACTTCTTCATTACTGTAGACGGCCAGCAACCCGTCTTGTTTGATCCGAGCAACCCTCCCGCTATTGAAACGACCCAAGGAGCCGTAGAAGATTGGACAGTAGAGAACCGCTCACTTGAAAATCACGAGTTCCATATTCATCAAATTCACTTTCTAGTGCTGGAAATGAACGGTGTTCCCGTCCCTGATGGCCAATTTTTGGATACGATTCAGGTTCCTTATTGGTCGGGCAAAGGACCGTATCCCAGCGTTAAGCTGCGCATGGACTTTCGGGGCGATACCGTCGGAGACTTCGTTTACCACTGCCACATTTTGGGTCACGAAGATAGTGGCATGATGGCTATTATCCGGGTCAATCCCGCCAAGTAAAGCGATAAGCGGCTTCGACAAGCGTAGGTAGGGGTGAGCCGGCTGCCCCAAAGCCTTGCGCGGATCATCCACCGGCGCATCGTTTGCTAGTGCCGGTCAGTCTCAACTCTGATACACTCTCCTGGCGTTGGCTAACGGGTCCAAACGCAAGGAGCAAAACGTGAACATCATCCAAAGTCCACTCACACTGGTCATGAACATAAAGTCACCGGAGGATTACGCTCAGTTAAACGGCTTACTGGCCAAGATTCAAAGTGCTCCCCCAGAACAGAATCCGATTTGGATTGCGCTGACGAAGCTAAAAACGGTCCACTTTGCGAGATTTGTCTTCCTTTCAAATAACACCCAATTAGCGGTAATCACGACCTATGATGGGTCGTTCGACAAATACATTAATGACTTTATCGATGAGATCGGAGACGTCTTCAATGCTCTACTCTCACACATGAAGGAGGCGCCGTCCTTGCCTGTCCAACAAAACAGGGACGCTTTCCTCGCTTATGTAAAGGCAAACGATCTACGGGGGATCGATCCCTTCTACAGTGCTTATCCTCAGGCGTCCGTAATCACAATCCTCGATGCCCTGAATCAGGAGTAGCCGATGGTCCCCTTGGGCGATGTTCAGGGTCTGATTCTACGGAGCTATGGGATGGATTGTGCCGCATTTTTCTTGCTCCGGGTGGGAAACGCGGCAGCTGCACGAAAGACGCTTGGGAATCTTTCGATCACCGCGGGCACGCTCTGGGACAAGAAACCCGACTTCTGCATCAACATCGCATTGACTTTCGATGGTCTCAGTGGTTTGGGCCTTTCGCCCGCCTCTCTTGGCTCTTTCCCGGAGGAGTTCGTGTCCGGCGCGTTCAGACGTTGTGCGGAAGTGGGCGATTTCGGCTCCTGCTCTGCCGATAATTGGGATTACGGATTGGGAAAGCCCGGTCTGCACGCACTGCTTCTTCTTTTCGCGCAGAGCGATCGGATCCGCGACGCTCAAACTACGCTGCTCCGTCAAACGTTGCTCACGGATGGTGGGTGGTCAGAAATTGCCGTGCTCCCGGGAGACGTTCTCCCCGGCAGCAGAGCACATTTTGGGTACCGTGACGGGTTGTCTCAGCCGACGATTGATTGCGGGCTTGGAAATCCTTTCCCCGACACGCAGCCCGTTGCGCCGCCCGGTGAGTTCCTGCTCGGCTATCCCAGCCAGTTTGAGCAACTCACCTATGCAGTTCCTGTGCCGGACGAACTCGGCCGCAATGGCAGTTTTATGGTGCTGCGGATCTTGGAGCAAGATTGTGCAGCCTTCGACGCTTCTGCTTGCACAATCGCAGGAGCGATACGGGATAAATGGAGAGCTTCTGGCAGCGAAGATAGTGGGTCGCTGGCGAAATGGAACGCCGCTTTCTCTGTCGCCCGATGCCGATTCGCCGGCCCAGCCGTTGGCACTCTCGGAGCTGAATCAGTATGACTATTCGCCGACAGATGCCAATCCTGGGGCATACGACGATCGGCGCGGTTATCGTTGCCCCATCGGCTCTCACATGAGGCGGGCCAACCCTCGCGGGGCGACCGTTGCCGGGAATGGAGGTTCGCGGCATCGGATCGTCCGCCGCGGTGTTCCCTTCGGTCCGCCCTATGATCCTGCGCAGCCAAACGACGGCATCAAACGGGGACTTCTTGGCCTGTTCATCGGAGTCAGCATCAAAGATCAATTCGAATTCCTGATGTCTGAATGGATCAATGGAAGCGCCTTCGCGCCACGCATCGATGGGACGACAGATCCGATACTCGGGAATTCTTCCGAAGGGCAAAACAAGTTTGTCATTCCTCGGGAAAATGCAGCACCGATTGCTATCTCACACTTCCCTCCTCTTGTAACAACTCGCGGGTCCGCTTACACGTTTCTGCCGAGCATCACTGGCCTGCGTTTCATCGCGGATCTTCCATAGGAGTTGTTTCGGCTCGGTTCGACTTCTTAGCGGACAGATCGTCTGTTGACATCACCAATTGCGATTTCTACTTGTGAGAGCTCGACGTAAATGCTAAGCTACAATCTCTCGCACCATAGCCTGATACTGCCTCGGCGGAGCATCAGTCAATCTTTCCCCTGTCCTCGGGAGTTTCTTATCTCAGGAGAAATACGTTCATGAAATCTGCTGCGGTCTCACGCGGCGGGGTTGAAGTCCCGTCAATTAGTGTTGAAGAAGACTTAGGGCCGGCGAAACGAATCAGTCTCGTGTCAGCGAAGACAGCGCAAATCAAGACATAGCCAAGCTGGCGTACGCGCTTTGGCAGCAACGGGGATCTCCAGCGGGATCGTCCGAGCAAGACTGGATCGAAGCAGAAGAGCAGCTTCGCCGGAGTAACCAGGTAAAGACACTCACTGCGGCAGGATAAGAAGCAAAAACGGGTGAAAAATACTTCTTTTCACCCGTTCGCTTTAGCTTGGTATAACGCAAGAGGGCGGTCGACTATGCTGGTGAATATGTTGGGCTTGTGGTCCTCAAAGGCGGTCGATATTGCGGTCTTGAAGACGGTTGAAGACTGTGATGCCGCGCTTGCACAACCTTTAGTAATTCTGTTCAAACACAGCCTGTCTTGTCCGGTAAGTGAGATCGCAAAAGAGGCAGTCTCTTCTTACCGGGAAGCTCGGCCTGAAGCGCCGGTATTTATGTTGTATGTACAGAGAAGGGAATTGGCCCAGTACGTTGCCGCGGCAACCGGCGTTACGCATGCTTCGCCCCAGATTATCGTTATCCGAAATGGCGAGTTTGTCGGAACACTCTCGCACTATGGCATAACCTGCAGCGCTATAACAGCGTTAGTGAAAGCTAAGGAAGCGGCGGGCCAGTTTGTGTTGAGCCAGCGTTCGAAGGTAGTCAGGTTGGGCAATTCCTGACGGAGAGCGTCGAGATCGATCCGATAACCGACGTCCTGGAACCAGCGGAACATGACGGCCATTTCGTGTCCGGCCTGCGCTTCGAACTGATCCCAAGGCACTTGTACATAGCGCACCTCACGACCCAGGGCAGCGCTGAAGACACCTGCGATTTGCGCCGTTGTCAGGTCATCACTTGCAATCTCGATAGCGCGCCCTTGCCAGTGGCGGGGGTGCTCGAAAGCGGCAGCGACAAATCTGCCAATGTCGTCGACGGCAATCATTTGGAAATGAGTCTCTGGATCCAAGGGCAGGGCGAGCGTTCCCGCTTCGATCTGTTCCCTGCTGCCGAGCCAGTTTTCCATGAAGAAGACAGGGCGAAAGATGGTGTATGGAAGGCCGGAGTTACGAAGGTGTTCTTCAATTCGACCTTTGCTATCGAAGTGCGGAATGCCTGTGTTTTGATCCGCACTCCCGACCGAACTGTAAACAAACTGGCTGATGCCGGCGCGGTTGGCGGCATCGATCAGGTTACTGCCCTGCTGAATCTCAGCTTCGGCCCCGCCCGTCCAGTCTTGGACAGAATACACCCCGTCGACATCGTCAAGCGCCTTTGCTAGAGAAGCCGGATCGTTAAGATCGCCTTCGATGACGTCTACGCCGTGACCGACTAGCGCACGAGCCTCGGGTTTGCCGGGATTGCGGGTCAAGACTCGCACGGGAAACTTGGCATTCAGGAGGTGTCGAAACACCGCGCCACCCTGCTTGCCAGTTGCTCCGGTGACTAGGATCGTTTTGTTGGTTTTCTTTGCCATATATGGTTGCTCACCCCCGTGGTACGCTCGGCGATTATCGATGCGGATTCATTCGGCGGTAGCTGGTCTTCTAAGTGTAGTTGCAGTGAGCGGAGTGTCCCAAAGGACAATGTGGAATCGGCCTCACGAACCGTTTCGCATCCTGGGCAATCTCTATTATGTCGGTGCGGCAGGCGTCTCTTCGTTTCTGATCGCAACGCCCCAAGGTGACATTCTGCTCGATGGCGGCCTTGCCGAAACGGCGCCGCAGATCGAAAGCAATGTGGCGAAGCTGGGCTTTCGCATGCGGGATGTGAAGTATCTGCTGAACAGCCACGCGCACTACGATCATTGCGGCGGATTAGCGGCGTTGAAAAGGGCGTCGGGCGCCAAGATGGTGGCGAGCGAGGGCGACGCTGCGACTCTGCGGAGCGGCCTCCAATTGAGTTACGGAAAAGGGCAGAGCGAGACACGCTTTCCTGCCGTAAAAGTGGACCGTGTTTTGCGGGACGGGGATACCGTCTCGCTAGGGAATGTCACGCTGACTGCGCACTTGACCCCGGGGCATACCAAGGGCTGCACCAGCTGGACGATGCCTGTGGCGGACGGAGCAAAAGAGTACAACGTGGTCTTCGATTGCAGCACGACCGTGGCAGGGAACCAGCTTGTGGATAACCACAAATATCCTCTGATTCTTAACGATTATGAGCACAGCTTCGAGATTCTACGGAGCCTGCCCTGCGATATTTTCCTGGCTCCGCATCCCGAGTTTTTCCACATGGACCAGAAGCTGCAGAAATTGAAGGCTGGAAACAAGAACGCGTTTGTGGATAGGGAAGAGCTCAAACGATTCGTCGCGCAATCGGAGCAGGATTTTCGAGAGGAGCTGGCCCGGCAGAGGAATTGAAGCAAGTTTTTCCGGCCGCTATTTGGAAAGCCGATTATATTTTTCAAAACCGAAACAAGGCTTATCGTGGGGAAGTCCAATTACCCTATGGCCGTCAATGCCGGCCATCGCTTGGCGCCTACCATTTCGTTTACGATAGCTTCTTCGGTTGCTCCGATGGTAGCCTCGAAAATCGGATCGAGTGAATCGTTACCGAGCATTCTCACTTCGTTGAGCCCTCGCTCTTCACAACCCAAGCCGTACCGGTCATTTCGCCATTGCCGCAATTTTCCCTCTCCTGAATCAGGGTCACTTCGCCGACCTCCAGTCCTGACACGTCGGTGATCGCGTTCAGCGGACCGGGCGAGCCGTCAAAGGCACTCCCAGATCTCGCGCCCGCTCCTGGGCACCGCCGTGTGTCCCGTAGGCAATGAGGAGACCGAGAACAAAACAAATGCGAACGGAGTCATGGAAACGTATTGCATAGGAGGCGCAATTATGAAGAACGAGCAGCATTTGGCCGATCAGCTCCTGATCGCTCCAGCGGCAACTTCCCTGCCGCGGAAGCCTATGTGAAAGGTGAAGTGGCACCGGCAGCACGTGTTTCTTCTTGGCTCGGAACAACGCTGGAGATATTTAGGTTTCGTTCATCTCACTCCCGCCACAAACACGCTCGTGATGTGCCCTATATGGTATCTCGAGGATCTTTTTGTAGATTCGGTTTCGAAGGAGAGGTGTGGCTAAACCCTTAATGCAACATGCTGAGCGATTCGCTATCGAAACCGAAGCGGAGCGCCTCACGCTGGCTATCGCTGATAACAACGAGGCAGCCCAGGCTCTCTATCGCAAGCTCGGGTATGTGTGCGTGGATCATTCCGGTACTTTCATCGCCTGCTGTCTCCCGGAACTTAATTCGGCAGGGTTGGGCACTTACACGAACGATGCAGAATTTCTGTGCTAGGCTAACTATCCATAGTCGCCTATGGATTCTACGAGTCGCAATCTCGGGATGAATCGCCGTATCACGCGGCGCGACTTCCTGAACGGCATTGCAATTTCAACGGGCGCTCTTCTCCCGATCGGAAATAGCTCAGGTGCGGCATTCAAGCCCGAGGAGGCGCCCGGCTACTATCCGCCTGCGCTGACCGGCATGCGCGGCGACCACGACGAAATCTATAAAACGCCTCATTCGGTCCGCGACGGCAGTTTCTGGCAACAAGCTGGAACGCCGTTCGACACCAGCGAAGAGTACGACCTGGTAATCGTTGGCGCGGGAATCAGCGGACTGTCCGCAGCCCATTTTTATCTAAAAAATGCAAGCCGAGACGCCCGTGTTCTGATCCTCGATAATCACGACGACTTCGGCGGCCACGCCAAGCGCAACGAATTCCACCAGACCAACCGCATGCTGTTGGGTTACGGCGGCACGTTTTCTATCGAGAGCCCCTCCCCTTACAGTGCTGTAGCGAAAGGCCTGATCGCAGAGCTTGGAATCGATGTTCCTTCCTTCGCAAAAGATCTCGATGAAAGCATCTACTCGTCGCGCGGTCTAAGTTCCGCCATTTTCTTCGATAAAGAGACATTCGGCTCCGACAAATTGGTGTCTTCACCTCTTTCCGAATCCTCGGACGAGCAGTTACAGAGTGGGAAATCGAGCGCACGTTGGGAAACTTTTTTAAGACAGGCCCCGATCGCCGAGCAAGCCAAACAAGATCTGCGCCGGCTCTACCAAGAGAAGAAAGATTACTTTCCTGGTCTTTCTTCGAATGAAAAGAAAGCCCGCATGGCTCGCATAAGCTACGCCAAGTTTTTAACCGATTGCGTAAATGCTCATCCCGACGTTGTGAAAGTGTTGCAGACGCGTCCCTACAGCCTCTTTGGACTAGGAATTGACGCGGTGTCTGCGCAAGACGCGTGGGGTCTAGGTTTTCCGGGCTTCGAAGGCATGGGCCTCGATCCCAAGCCCGGCCCTGGCCAGAATCACGACGCAATTCGCACTCCAGAAGGCGAACAATATTTCTTCCATTTTCCCGACGGCAATTCTTCTATTGCACGTCTCCTCGTCAGAACATTGGCGCCCGATGCCGTGCCGGGAAACAACGCGACCGATATTGTAGCCGCCCGTACGAACTACGCCGCGCTCGATCCGAAGAATGCTCAAACACGCATTCGCCTGAACAGCACGGTCGTTCGCGTGGCGCACGCGGGCGATGCGGAATCGGCGAAGTCGGTCGAAGTCGCGTACATGCGCGGCGGCAAGCTGCAAACTGTCCGCGCCAAAAACTGCATCCTGGCGTGCTGGCACGTCATGATCCCGTATATTTGCACCGAACTGCCGCCTGCCCAAAAACAAGCGCTTGCCTTTGCCGTCAAAGTTCCACTGGTTTACACCAATGTTGTGATTCGCAACTGGACTGCCTTTCAAAAACTCGGCTTCCGTTCTATTTACGCGCCCGGCAGCTTTCATAGCGAAATGAGTCTCGACCTGCCCGTCAGCATTGGCTCCTATCGATTTCCTCGCGATCCGAAAGAATCTATCGTTGTTCACATGCAGCGTGTCCCTTGCCGTCCCGGCCTGCCTGCCAGGGACCAGCATCGCGCTGGACGCCTGGATCTCTTCAACACCTCCTTCGAGACCTTCGAGCGAAATATTCGGGACCAGATGGCGCGAACTCTGGGTGAAGGTGGTTTCGATCCCGCACGGGATATTGCAGCCATAACTGTGAATCGCTGGCCGCATGGCTATGCTTACCAATACAATTCGTTGTGGGATCAATTCTGGCTTGACGGTAAACCGGGTCCATGCGTAGTTGCCCGCCAGCCATACGGCCGTATCGCAATTGCGAACTCCGATTCCGGAGCCTACGCCTACACCGATTGCGCTATCGACCACGGCTATCGTGCCGCGCATGAAATCCTGGAACGCGCGTAAATTTGTGATTCGAGTTTTCTGTCTGATCTCTCTAGCAGCCTTGCGCTGCTGCGGTTCGCCGGCCGCCGCAGATGGACGCTGGTCCATCGGCAACGATCTCGTCGAGCGCACAATATCCTTTTCTACCGGAGGTGGGCTGCGGACCGAATCACTGATTTACAGACCTACCGGCCGCGATCTCACCGCCTACAGCCGCAGCCGTCGTCGGTTCTCGGACGAATTCGGCTTTACGGCCGATAATCAGGTCTTGACAGGCGCGCGATCCTTTGCCTTTGTTAGCGCAACCGATTCCAAGCTGCCGGGCGGCAAACAATTGCAGCTCCAACTCAAGAGCCTGAACAGCGATCTCGAAGTGTCCGTCTATTATGCGGTTTACGACGGGCACGCCGCCGTCCGGAAATGGATCGTCATTCGCAACACTGGCGCAACGTTGGTTTACCTGAGAGGCTTGCATTTCGAGGCGCTCGCTGCAGGTCCGGGCGATCCGGCCCAATTAACTGTGTCCGGAGGCTATGGCGCGATTCCGCAGCCGCTCTTTTTCACTGGACGAGTCTCCGATTGCTGTACGTTTCTGCGCAACTCGATCACTGGCGAGGGTATGGCAATCATCAATGAAGCTCCAGGTTATCTGAAGAGAACCGAAATCGGTATGTCTTGGTCGGAAGCCTTCCAAGTGATGTATGACACAGACATGTTTCCATTCGGCCGCACTCTGAAACCGGGCGAAATATTCGAGTCCGCCAAAAGCTCCCTCGTTCTCTTTCGCGACGGGCAAGGTCTAGAGGACTCACACTGGGCCGTCCCATCTTACGTTTCCCGGATCGTTGCGCGGCGGCGCGCCAAAGAGCTTCCTCGCTGGCTCTACAACACCTGGGAACCCTTCGAGCGTACGATCAGCCAATCGATTATCTCCGAGCTGGCTCCTGTAGCCAAGGCAATGGGTATCGACATATTTACCATTGACGACGGATGGCAGGCGGATTATGGCGCAAATGCTGTCGATAAGAGCCGCTTCCCCGAAGGCATGCACGGCATCCAAGCTACTGTTGAGCGAAACCATCTCGGCCTCGGTCTGTGGGTACCTTTGGCAGCGATCAGTACGGAGGCAAGCGAGTATAAGACTCACCCCGAATGGCTATGTCGCGACAAAAGCGGCGCACCGAAATTCACTGGAACGGCCTCCGGACAAAGCGCGGTCATGTGCCTGGGGAGCGGCTATCGGGAAGCCGCGCTGCAGAGGCTCGATCGGCTGATAGACAGCTATCGTCCCGCATATCTTAAGATTGACCTCACTACCGTGTTCAATGCATATGGTGAAGAACCAGGTTGTTACGCAGAAGGCCACGATCATCGCGACTGGGCTGAGTCGCTGACGCGCATCTACGAAGGCCTCGAGTACATCGGCAGACAGATATTCGAGCGCCATCCAGACGTGCTGGTTGACTACACGTTCGAGCTTTGGGGAGAGAAACACCTGATCGACCCAGCCTTGCTGACTGTCGCCGATCTGGACTGGCTGAGCAATGTCGAGGATAAAGACCCTAGCACCGGGGGCACGCTTGCAGCCCGCACCCTCCTCTACGAGCGCGCGCCTTCTACTCCAGTAGAAGCCATGCTGATCGGGAACCTGCACGCGGGCACGGCTCCCATTGAAGAGCGTTTCGCCCTCGCTATCGGTTCAGGGCCGCTATTTTTAGGTGACTTGCGTAAGCTGACCGAATCGGACCGCCGTTGGTACGGCGAGAAAGTAGCGTGGTTTAAAGCACTGCGTAGCCGCGCTTCCTTGCTCGATTCATTCTTTCCGCTGGGAAACTGGCGGCAGCCGCAAACGGGGATGTGGGATGGGCTGGCAAGGTTTAGCCGGGATTCCGACGGAATCATCGTCCTTTTCAAAAACGCGAGTACAGCCGATTCCGCGGAGATACAACTCACCGCTCCACCCTATGCCGAATATCGGGCGCGATCAATCATTACTGGAGCAACGCTCGGCCGGGTTACTGAGGGTGACCTGAAACGAGGCTGGAAAGTTCGCTTCTCCTCGAGCCATCCAACTGAGGTCATCGAACTGATCCGCTTGTAGCGGGCGTATCCACCGAGAAAGTGGAGGCTGATTCAGCTTCTTGACGAATACGCCTCACCGTGGCGGAGCACGTTAGTTCGAACGCGATGAGTCACCCGGATTCGATTTGTCGGTCGACCGTGTCACATTTGCGCAGCCCGAAGCGATCTTCGCGTTCGCGGCCAATCCCGATTTGCCGGCACTCTGCTATTGGTCTTTTTCTCTTCCGGCGCGAGTGGTCCTAATCGCTCGCGCTACGTCCGTGGAGGGCGTTGAGTGTGGCACCCGTATTGGTGAGTTGCACGTGCCGGACCACCTTGCCGTCGCGGAACTTGAAGTAGTGCGCCACTGGCGTATCCACTAAAACCCCTGTTGATTTTATAGTCCCTTGATAGCGCCCGAAAGCCGCGACCGCATCGGCATTTGAGAAGAATTCTGCCATTTCCAAGTCGTGATAGATGCTCTGCTGAGCGAGGGCCGAGAAGTATTCGGCGACCTCCTTCGGTGAACGGCGAATACCAGAAGACAAAATTTCGGACGGGGCTTCATATTCCCAACTCACATCATCGGCTACGCTCGCGAGGATAGTTGCTATATCACCGCTAACGAAGGCGGCGTAAAATTCCTTGACTTTAGTGATGAGATCGGACATCGTTCCTCCCTGGTTATACGATCATGAAAAGCTGCCGGTGTCAACAGATTGAGCGATCCACTTGCAAGTCGATCCCGTTTGCACCGGCAGTGTGAACTGCAATGGACATATTTTTCCAATGGGCACTCTGATTTGGCTCATACTCTTCTGGCAGAGCAGCAAGCCCATCGATGTTGCGCCAATAACAAGCGCACTTCGGGAAAATCGTTTTCCCGCTGCCCTTGAGCTTACTGAAAAGCTACTCGCTCAAGATCGGCAAGATCCTCGCATATGGACCTTGCAGGGCTTTGCTTATCTTGGCTTAAAAGATCAGGACAAAGCTCTTCAGGACTTTCGGCGCGCCGTCACCATCTCGCCCAACTACGTCCCGGCGCTCAAAGCCGAGGCTCAGATCGAGTACGGGATTCACGATAAGCGGTGTGTTCAGACACTGAATCGGCTTGCGGCGCTAGAGCCGAGCGATCCGGTAACTCACGCAATGCTGGGGGCTCTCGCCTATCAAGCGCACGATTGCCGGGCTGTTGTAACGAATTACTCCGTTAGCAAGATGCTCATCGCATCGCAAGCGGAGGCGCTTGCCGAATACGGGGAATGCCTCTTTCAGATAGGGCAGACGAACGAATCGATCCAGGTTCTGGCGAAGGTTGTCACTCTCGAGCCCGCGTCTTGGCAGCCGCGGTACAACCTTGCTGTGGCAAACCTGCTGTTGAATCGCCCGGCCGATTCACTTGGCGTTCTCCAACCCGTCCTCGACACTCGACAGTCCAGCGTGCTCGACGTCGCCTCGAGCGCCTTCGAACAAAGCGGCGATACTCCGCGAGCGGTGAAGACTCTTCGCGAAGCTATTCTGACCGACCCTTCAAGAATTTCGTTGTACCTCCACTTCGCCGACCTCTGCTTCGCCCACAACTCTTTCCAAGTTGGGGTCGACATGCTGAGTGCGGGATTACAGAAGGCGCCAAATTCTGCTCAACTGCATCTGGCTCGGGGCATTCTATTTGTCCAACTCGGGAAGTATGAACAGGCAGAGAGCGATTTCGACAAAGCCGCTCAACTCGATCCTTCCCAAAGCTTCAGCTCCGTTGCCGAAGGATTGACACAGCTGCAGCGAAGCAATCTCGACGGTGCGCTGGCCACTACGCGGGCACAACTGAAGCAAACTCCGAACAATGCGTATTTATACTACGTGAAAGCCGAAACTTTACGCCAGAAGGGCGTCGAGCCGGGGTCGGTTGAGTTCCACGAGGCAATTACCGCCGCACAAAGCGCCGTTCGCTTGAATCCGAGTTTCCCGCTCGCTCAGGATCTGCTGGGAACCTTTTATCTCCGGCAAGGCAAGCTGGATTTAGCGATTCAGCAGTTCGATAGTGTTCTCAAAGTCGAACCAGAGAATGAACCGGCGTTGTACCACCTAATCACTGCATCACGCAGGAGCGGCAATACCGGAGCCGTGCCGGATTTGATGAAACGCCTGGCTCGAGCCAAGGCGCTGAACAAAGAAAAAGATGAGCGAATGAATCGCTACACGTTTGTAGAACCGAACCGCCCTCAGTGAACCTGCCACTCTTCTATTCCCGCAGAGTAGTGCGGTTGAAGTTGTAAAACGAGTCGTAGAGAAGAGGTCTCGACAGGATCGAAGGCTACCTGATTGTATTTGTCCAGCGCAGTTTCGTAAACTCCCTTCGCTTGTACGGGTTTCCATTCGTCGCCATCTCGATAAAGAAGTTTCCAATCGGCAGGAGCTTTCACATCGTGTTGTGCAAACCAGTAAACTTCAGCGCTTGAGACGCGAGCGGGTTTGGGAAAATCATACTGGATCCACTCTTCCGAGCCTCTCTTTGGAAGCCAATCGTAATACGAGCTGGTATCGGCAGAAGACGACGGCTTTTCCTGATCGGCCACCATACGAGGATCGCGATTTCCATTTTCCGCCGCAGTCGGCCCAGAGGAAGTGACTTTGCTTTTCGAGGCGAGACTTGGAAACGGCGTTGGATGTACAGTCGCCTCCGAATCGGCGATCCAAACTTCCATCTGTCCGGGACCGCGGTTCGCCCACGCGTAATACGGGATCGCCTCGAAGGATTCCTCCGAATGTTGGATTTGACCGGTCGCCTCAGTGTGATAGGCAGTCACTTCGCCCTTAATGACTTCGACGCCGTTCAGAAGAGCAGGTTCAAACTCGGGCTTCAGCTTAGTCGAATCGCCGAGAACAATATTGCGCACGTGCTTATCCGGACTGTCTTTCCATTCGGCGCAATACACTATAGGTCCGCGCTGTAGGGCAACTTTGCCGCGATCGGCGCTGACCTTTTCATTGGCGAGAACGCGATGAACAGGCATGGGAAGACTCAACTCAACAGTGTCGTTCTCATGCCATGCTCGTGAGATGGTGGCGTAACCTTGATCGAGTGCGAGCGGCTGCTCATGGCCGTTCACTGTCAGACGGACCGGAGCGGATGGCGTATCGGCATTCAGGAAGCGGTATAAATCACCCGGCACGGCTTCCCCACGTGCCCAACCAGGTACACGAACCTTCAGCGTGAAGACGCCGGCATCTTGCGGATGCACGGCAATCTTGATGTCACCGTCCCAGGGATAACGTGTCTCCTGGGTGACCTTGAGTTTGCGTCCTGAATCCAGAGTTACAGCGGCCTTGTTGCTCATGAACAAGTTGACGTAAAGCGTGTCACCTTTCTGGGCGTACACATAACCGGGTATTGAGGGCGTGAACCGCGTAATGTTTCCCGGACAGCAAGCTACTCCAAACCAGGGGCTCCGCTCATGCTGCCCGTTAGATTCCAATGGATTTGGATAGAAATAAGTTTCTCCATCCAGCGAAACACCGGAGATCAGACCGTTGTAAAGAGTGCGTTCCAAAACATCGACATACTTAGCATCTCCGTGCAGCAGGAATAGCCGTTGGCTCCAAAAGTCGTTTGCCACCGCGGCGCACGTCTCGTTGTAAGCCGTCATGTTTGGAAGTTGATAATTTGCCCCGAACGCCTCGCCCTCCCCCAGCGCTCCAATCCCGCCGGTGATGTAGAGTTTTTTCTCCACCATGTTGTCCCAGATCCGGTCGATGGCTTTCAGGTAAGCCGGGTCACCGGTCAAAGCAGCGACATCGGCCATTCCCGAATACATGTAGGCAGCACGTACGGCGTGGCCTTCCGGTTCGATCTGATCGATTACACGCTGATCGGCTTGGTTATACGGACGTCCGCCTGGACCGCGGCTGTCCAACATGAACTTGGCAAGATCTAGATACTGCTGATTGCCCGTGACGCGGTAGAGCTTGGCAAGCCCCATCTCGACAATCTGATGGCCAGGATAAATTGCCCGCTTGCCCGGACCAAAGGTCTTTACAAGCAAGTCTGCATTTTTGAGTGCGACATCGAGCAGAGTCCGGTCACCGGTGGCTTGATAATTAGCGACCGCGGCTTCATATAGATGGCCGCAGTTGTAGAGTTCGTGACTTAGAATTTCCTCGTTCACCCAGCGCTCCTTGCCCGCCCAGGGGTGAGGATGCTCCGGATCGATGGAACGCGTTGTGTAGATGTAGCCGTCGGGTTCCTGTGCCGCCACAATCTTCTGAATCAGGCTGTTGACGTAAGCATGCAGCTTAGGATCCGGTTGGACGCTCAGCGTATACGACGCGCCTTCGATTACTTTGTAGATGTCTGTATCGTCAAAGGGGAAGCCGGGCGCATGTTTGTCAGTCAGCTTTTCTCCGTGAATTGCTTCGGCAGCTCTGACAAAGTTTTCTATGCGGCCGGTGCGTTCACATTGATCGAACGCAGTGGGGATACTGACCTTGCGGTTGATCTCAATGCGCGGGGCCCAAAACTGATCATCCACGTGCACCTGAGTAAAGGGAACTGGCTTGATTGGGTAATCGTGGGTCGTCACCGCTGACCGCGAGCGCTGTGGTAGCAGCAGCAGACACAAGCAAACCGCTACCACGGGCAGAATGAGTTTCAATAACTTCAATGTTGGAATTCCTTACTGCGAAAACTAAAAGTAAATTTTTGCGCCGATTTGTAGCCACCTCGGCTCGGCTTGCGAAGTAGACCGGCCAAAGTTACCGTTCGATAAGTCCGCGATAACGCCATTCAGGTTCGGATGATTGAAGATGTTGTAGTACTCGAAGCGGAGCTGCAGACTAACTCGTTCGGTGATGGTTGTTGACTTAATCAGGCTAGCGTTGGTCTCAGCAAATCCGGGATTCCGGTATCGGTTCGACTTTTCGTTTCCTTCCGAGCCGAATGCGGGCTGGGTAACGATCCCGGGAGAAAACACCCCGTTCAGGTACGCCGTGCGGCTGGTCGGCAACTCATAAGTGGAAACGTTCGGGTAATCCAGGTTGAAACCGTCTGCATTGTAATCCCCGCTGCCCGGAGCAAAGCCGGTGAAAATGCCCGCGGCATTCTTGAGTGGCTGGAACGCCGCACTGGTATACACAGTAAACGGATTGCCGTTCTGGGCCGTCGAAGTGCCGCTCAACGACCAACCGCTCAGCACTCGGCCTACGAACCCATGTCCATTGCGGACCGACGGGAAATCGTAGTTCCAAATGAATGAGAAGCGATCCGGTGCATCCCACGTCGACGGGGAGTAATACTGAGACAAATTTCCGTACGTCGGATAGACCTGTGAATCGTCCATGGACCGCGAGTGCGTGTAGGAAGCATCAAAGAAAAAACGATCTTTGAAGAGCCGCCCGCGGATATCCGTAATTAGCGCATTGTAGTTGGCCTTCGCGCCATTCGACTCATAGTTGATAGCTCCGAAGCTGGATAGCAGCCGTGTAGGAGAAGTGGTATTGTGCTCGATGAGATCGCCTGCAAACCGGTTGATGTCCTGACCATAAGAAGTGTTCCCGGTCTGCCCGTAACCCGTAATGATGTTGTACGAATGGGAACCTACATAACCAACACTGGCGATCAGGTTACCGAATAACTTATGCTCTAGTGTCGCCGAAAAATTAAACGTCGTGGGTGAGGTGAGATTGTTCTGCACGGCTCCAAGAGGAATCTGCGCCCCCGGAATGCCTCCTCTCGAATCGAGCGGTTGACCTTGGAACGCGGGATATGGGAAAACCGGGGTCTTGGTGCTGCTGCCCAATGCAAAGATCGGCGCGGCTGTCGTGCCGTTTGAGAAGAACGTGGGAACAATAAAATTGGGAGGGTTTCCATTTAGGATGTCCACCAAGTTACCGAGCGTGGGCATGTCATGATACATGCCGAATCCGCCGCGAACAACCCAGCTGCCTGTTTTTGATGGATCCCAGGCAACGCCCACGCGGGGAGCAAAGGCCTTCCAGAGCTGGCCATTCAAAACATTGCTCTGCGCTCGTGCGTAGCCGTTAGCTACTTGTTCGCTGAAAGTGCTTCCCGAGCCGAGGTGAAAGTTCGAAACTATGGTGCCTGGATATGACGCGTACGGATTGCCGTAATCATCCCAGCGCAAACCCAAAGTAAGCGTCAGATTTGCTTTTACTTTCCAGACATCTTCCGCGAAAGCGCCTCCGATTGTGTTCGAATATCCGTAACTGCCGGCTTGTGGCTTGCCCGTAACGGGATTATAGGAAAGTTGATTCTCAAACTGGACATTCCCCGCTACCAAATCAATGAGGTTGTTGAATTGAAAGTTGGGCTGAGTGTGCACCGGAGCGAAGAGAGCGGTGTCATCTCCATGCCAACCGTCATAGCCGAAGCGGAGTGTGTGGTTGCCCTGAATGTGTGAAAGAACATCTCGCCAGTGGTAGCTGTGTTGAATGAAATCTCCCTGTGCAAAGCCGATCCCGAAACCGTTAATTCCGTTAACATTGACACTGGGCACCGAGAAGTCACCGGTCTCGTTGTTGATTCCTTCGACTTTCAGATAGGCGAAAGCGGCTTCGTTGAGTGTCGTGGGCGTGAACGTGTGCGTCTCGTTCACTTGAACCGAATTCGTCACATAGCTGTTTGTCGTATTGAAGGCCGGTCTAATGTTGGGACCACCAGTGTCGAGAGTCGTCCGGAAGTAGTTTCCATAAAGGCGGTCACTCTTGAAGTATTTATCAACGCGAGCGGCATACTGCAATCCGTTGCGGTAGTTAGATGCGGTTTGTACGCCGTTATCGATGATCGGAATGCCGCACGGAAGAAAAGAAGTCGCTGCCGTTCCGCACGTGGTAGGAAAGGCTTGGGCGGCGGTCTGGTTTACTCCTGTAAACGAGGCATCAGACGCCGTGTACTTTGTGAGCAGCTGTGTGCCGACCGTTCCTGGAAAAGCGTGTTGTGCAAAAGCCGTGAACTGCGGGTCTTCAAAGGTGACCGAGTTGATGACAGCTTGAGAAGAGCGCAGCGGCTCAATTGCAAAGAAGAAAAAGAACTGATGATGGGGAATAATTGGTCCACCAATTGCCGCTGAAATGTTGTTGCTGTGGAAGGGAAGATAGCTATGACTGAACTCCGTTCCAGCCCATAGATATTGATTCGTGAAGTAGTCGCTGACCAGGCCGTGAAATTTGTCAGTACCGGACTTAGTGGTTTCGGTGAAGACAATGGAACTGCCGCGGCCGTATTCGGGCGAGTAGGTGTTTACGGCAGTGGTTGACTCTTGAATCGCATCTGGATTCGGGGTCAGATTCAGTACGCCGGGGCGGATGTTACTCGTGACGTCGAGCCCGTCCACGACATACATGTTGGCGTTGCTGCTTCGGCCATTTGCACTCGCATCGACCTGTTGTTCGGTCGCGAAATTGTCTGCCGCCGACCCAGGGCTGCCCGCAGCGGAAAGACCTCGTCCCGAAACACCCGGCGCTAGGGTGACCAAATTGATCATGTTGCGTCCGGCCAGCGGAACAGCTTCCAACTCCTTTGGCGCAATCGTTTGCTGATTGCGGACCTCGGACGTGTCGATGATGGGTGTGGCCGCAGTCACTTCAACAGAGGTCGATGTTCCAGCCACCGATAAGGAGAGCGGAACACTGAGATCCTGGCCGGTAGTGAGGTTGACCGAGACCTCCGAATTCCCAAAACCCCGGGCAGTCGCCGAAATCTTGTAAGTTCCCGGCGCCAAGCTGACAAACCGGTAATTGCCCGAGTTATCGGACTTGGCCTCGTTCGAAACGCCGGTAGCAGTGTTCGTCAGCTTCAGAACAGCATTCGAAACCGTAGCGCCGGTCTGATCGGTAATGGTGCCGTCGATGCTTCCGCTAAACTGAGCGAAACACGGTAAGCCGAAGAGGCAAAGAAGGAGGCACAAAAGGCCTTGATGGCGAGGTAGTCTAAACATGGTTCCCCGTTCAAATACTGTAAACGCAAACTGTGTAGGTGAGTAAAGCCGTCAACGAATTAGAGCGCATCGGCCAAGTCGGGCTTGAGTCGAATGCCGAAAATCACCAACAACTGATCATCACTATATCCCAGCCGTGGCGCTCCGTCCACCGGTTAACAAATTTGCGGATACTCAGCAGACGATGTTTGACTGCCCATGGCGTTTCTCGGAAGATCTTGCGGCTGGAGATGTTTTGCCGATCTGGCATGAAGGCTAAAAAGGAACTGAGTCCCTGAAGGAGCACTCGCAAATGTCACTTAGAGGCGAAAGATCAGCTATTCGAATCGACGCTCACCACCATTTCTGGACTTATACACCGGAGGAATACGGTTGGATCAACGAGTCGATGGGTATCATCCAGCGGGATTTTCTCCCTGAGCACCTCCAAGCTGAAATCCACGCTTGCGGTATTGACGGTGTCGTATCGGTCCAGGCCCGGCAGACACTTGAGGAAACTCGCTGGCTTCTGGAACTCGCTTCACAACACGGCTTCATTCGAGGTGTAGTGGGCTGGGTTCCGTTGATCGCTCCCGAGATCAGGGACATTCTCCAATCGCTTACGTGGCAAGGTCCATTGAAGGCAGTTCGCCATGTGTTGCAGGGAGAAACTGACGATTCATATATGCTCCGCGACGACTTCAACCGCGGAATCGACGAGTTGGTCCAATTCGGACTTGTTTACGACATCCTGGTCTTCGAACGGCACTTGCCGCAAACGATCGAATTCATCGATCGCCATCCGAATCAGATTTTCGTACTCGACCACATCGCAAAGCCGCGTATCCGCGATCGCGTCGTTTCTGGCTGGCGAGAGAATCTCCGTACCCTGGCCGAGCGCCCGAACGTGTGTTGTAAGCTCTCCGGGATGGTTACGGAAGCTGACTGGAGTAGGTGGACAGAGCAGGATCTGGCACCCTACTTTGATATCGTGCTAAACAGCTTTGGCCCGGAGCGGCTGATGTTCGGTTCCGATTGGCCCGTTTGCCTGGTCGCAACGACATATGAGGATTGGTTCGATCTGGTGTGGCGGCAAATCGTCGCGCTCAGCGATCGTGAGAGGGATTCGATTCTTGGCGGCACCGCGATTCGTGTTTATCGCCTGGAAGCAAAGCGAGGAGTGGCTGATGTCGATAGGTGAGGTAATTTGATGGCAAATGTAGTCTCGCTGCCGAAGTATTCTTTCGGAGTTGGCGACAGATTTGCGCATCAGGCGAAGGCGCAGCTCGAAGCCTGTATAAAAGCCCTGGAGAAAGGCGCAGAAGTAATCCCAGTCTGGAATAAGTCAAATCGGGAGCACACCATCGTCGGTTCAGATCCCGAAGAGACAAGAGCAGCGGCCGATAAGGCCGTGAAGACCCTGGGGTGGAGCAAGCCGTATTTCCTGGATGCCGATCACATCAATCTCAAGACGGTTGACAGGTTTCTAGACCCTTGCGACTTCTACACTCTCGATGTCGCCGATTGGATCGGGCAACGAGCCGAGGATGCCAGCGTTCAGGACTTCGCACAGCGTCATCCGGAACTTGTAGGGGAGATACGGATCAGCGGGATCGATCAACCACTGCGGATCGAGCGCGAGTTCGTCGTTGGAACCGCCAACAAATACCTTTCAGCGGTCCAGGAAGCGGGCCGAATTTACCGGTACATCGAGGAGAAGAAGGGTAGGGGCAGTTTCATTCCTGAAGTCTCGATGGATGAAACCGATTCGCCTCAAACTCCAGTGGAACTGCTGATCATTCTCGCGGCCGTGGCGGACGAGGGCATCCCGATTCAAACGATCGCGCCGAAGTTTACGGGGCGCTTCAATAAGGGCGTCGATTACGTGGGAGACTTGGCGAAATTCAGCCAAGAGTTTTCAGATGACATCGCTGTGATTGCGTTCGCCGTCCGGCAGTACCGATTGCCAGCCAGCCTGAAACTGAGCGTGCATTCTGGCAGCGACAAATTTTCGATCTATGAACCGATCCGCCGGGCTCTGAAGCAATTCGATGCCGGCGTTCACCTTAAGACTGCCGGGACGACTTGGTTGGAAGAGCTGATAGGCTTGGCGGAAGCGGGCGGCCCGGCCCTTGAATTGGCTAAGGAGATTTACGCGCAAGCATATGCGCATCGCGAGGAGTTGTGCGCTCCTTACGCTACCGTGATCGACATCGATCCGGCTAGGCTACCCCTTCCGGAAAAAGTGAATTTGTGGTCATCGGAAGAGTTCATCGCGGCCCTCCGCCACAACCCGAAGTCTCCGGCATACAACAGCAGCATTCGTCAGCTCCTTCACGTAGGCTTCAAGGTTGCGGCGAAACTAGGCCCGCGATACCTGAATTTGGTTGCGGCTAATGAAGCGACGATCGCAAAGAACGTAACGGAAAACTTATATGACCGTCATATTAAGCCGTTGTTCATCGGGTGCTGATGGTATGTCGCTACATCTCTTCGATTTGACGGGACGCGTTGCGGTTGTGATGGGCGGAACCTCCGGTATCGGACGGACGCTCGCACTCGGACTGGCTGAGGCAGGAGCAGACGTTGTTGCAAGTGGACGGCGCGAAGCTTTGGTCCATGAGGTTGCCGACGAGGTCGAAAAGGCCGGACGGAGGAGCTTGCGGAAGCCGGTCGATGCCGCAAGCCGGCAATCCATCGACAGTTTCCGGGATGCCATTCTTAAAGAATTTGGGCGGACGGACATACTGGTTAACGCTGCCGGACAGATTTTCAGAAAACCGACGATCCAAATCAGCGAAGAAGAATGGAACAAGCTGATGGACGTCAATCTGAACGGTACGCTGCGTTCTTGCCAGAGTTTTTACGAGCCCTTGCGCAAAAGCGGCCAGGGCCGCATCGTGAACATCGCTTCCCTCAATTCGTACGTAAGCTTGCTCGAAGTAACAGCATATGCCGCGTCGAAGGCCGGTGTTCTGGGATTAACGCGCAGTCTCGCGGTGGAATGGGCTCCACAGGGCATTAATGTCAATGCTATCGCTCCCGGAGTCTTCCGCACAGAGCTAAACTCTGGCCTTCTCGACGGCACCGATCGGGGCCGCGAGTTGTTGATGCGTACACCCATGAAGCGCTTCGGCAGCATACCGGAGCTGACAGGAACAACGATTCTGCTTGCATCCGACGCTTCGAGCTTCATCACAGGACAATGCATTGCCGTAGATGGCGGCTTTCTTGCGTCGGGAGTAAATCAGTAGTCAAACGGCGCAAAGAGTAAGGTCATGCTCAGGACGGGAATCCTTAATCCTTACATCAACTCGCTGCTTAGTCGAGTGCGGCACACTAATACTCTTGTCATTGCGGATCGAGGTTTCCCGTTTTGGCCGCAGATCGAGACAGTGGATATCTCGCTGATAGACGACATTCCGCGCGTTGTGGACGTGTTACGCGCCGTGCGAGCGAGTTTCGTTATCGGGCGTATCTTTCTCGCCCAGGAGTTTCGATCGGCAAACGCTACCGAGAAATGCGATGAGTTCATGCAGAGCTTGAATGGAATTCCCGTGTCGTTAGAACCGCATTTGGAATTAAAGAAACGCGTTCCCGCAGCAATCGGTCTCATTCGGACGGGCGACACAACCCAGTATGCAAACGTGATTCTCGAGTCGGCATAGACCACACGCCGATCCTATGAAGGTAAGCGCAACATGATAAATCCCGGTTCCATCCCTTCGACATCGGTCAGTTCCTCCGACTCTGGCCCGCACGATTTATTTCCGCGTGAAACGCTCTTGCCATTTGTTCTTGTCACGGCATTGTTCTTTCTCTGGGGCATACCGAACAATCTGAACGACATCCTGATCCGGCAATTCATGAAGTCGTTCGCGATCTCGCGTTTTCAGGCCGGCCTTGTGCAGTCCGCCTTCTACCTGGGATACTTCGTTTTATCCATGCCGGCAGCACTGGTGATGCGGGCCCACGGATATAAGTCGGGGCTGATTACCGGTCTGATTCTCTATGGTGCTGGCAGTTTCCTATTCTGGCCGGCTGCGCTTTCCCAGAGTTATTGGTTCTTCCTGTTCGCGCTTTTCGTGATTGCAAGCGGATTAGCGTTCCTCGAGACGGGCGCCAGTCCGTTTATTACGCAGGTCGGCGACCCTGCAACTGCAGAACGCCGCTTGACTTTCTCACAGGCATTCAATCCACTTGGCTCCATCGCCGGTGTGTTGGTCGGGACCGCATTCATCTTCTCCGGAGTCGAGCTGACACCCGCTCAGGTATCGAGCATGAAGGCTGCGGGACAGTACAGCACGTATTTACAGCACGAGACTGCGAGAGTGACTACACCGTATATAGTGCTCGGTTGTCTTGCTTTGTTTTGGGCGTTCCTTCTTTGGAGACTTCGCTTTCCAGAACTAGGAGAGGAGCACGACCACTCAGCAGGTGCGAGCCATGGACGATTCCGCGACTTATTACAATACCCGCATTTCGTGCAAGCGGTGCTCGCACAATTCTTCTATGTGGGTGCACAGGTCGGCACTTGGAGCTACTTCATACAGTACGTGCAGGAATACACTCACCAATCGGAGAAAACGGCCGGCTATTTCTTGACGGGCACGCTGCTGGCTTTTGCTCTAGGCAGGTTCGCGGCTACCTATCTGATGCGCCTCATAGCGCCCAACCGGCTCATGGGAATCTACAGCATCGTAAACGCGGTTCTAGTCGCTATTGGGATTCTGCTTCCTGGCTGGATCGGCCTCTGGGCAATCTTCCTCACCAGCTTCTTTATGTCGCTCATGTTCCCTGCTATTTTTGCGCTCGGGCTGAAAGGATTGGGGCCCAACACGAAACTGGGCGGGTCACTAATCGTAATGGCGATCATTGGTGGGGCAGTATTTACGCCCGCAATGGGCTTATTATCAGAGGCCATCGGGAGCATGGCGAAAGCGATGCTGATTCCTCTGGGTTGCTACCTCTTCATTACGTACTTCGCATTTGTGGGCTCCAAACTTCGCCCGGCCCAAGCCTGAAGTGTGCGCCTACTCGTCTACACGAACCAGGATCTTGCTAAAGCTGCTTGGATTTGCACTCCACTCGGCCAATGTGACGCCCGCTTCCGCTAGCGGCACAATCCTGCTGACGGCTTCATTCGTGGGGAACTTCTTCGCCCGAAGCATTTCGATTACTGCGCGGAAATCTTGGGGACCCGCATTCCGCGCGCCTAAGATATCGAGCTCCTTTTGGACGAAAAGCCGGGTCTCATAGCTGACCGGTTCTTTGGCATAGCCGATATAAACGACTCTCCCGGTGAACGCGACTTCCTCAACCGCGGCACGAAATGTCGCAGGCATGCCGATCGCTTCAATCACAACGTCAGGTCCATTTCCCTTTGTGATTTCTTCCAGACGGCCGTGTAGTGATTCTCGTTGTGAATGGATGACGTACTTCGCGCCAGCAGCTTGGGCCAGTGAGAGCTTGGCGTCATCGACATCGACGCCAATGACAGTCGCCCCTCTGCGTGCAGCACCAGCGATTGCGCCCAGGCCAACTCCGCCGCATCCCAAGACTGCTACGATATCGGTCTCCGCTACACGCCCACGAGCTACCGCGTGAAAGCCGATTGTCAGCGGTTCCACAAGGGCGAGTTCCTCCAGCGCTAAGCCGTCCGCACGATAGATCTTTTCAGGTCGGACCAAAACAAATTCGGCGAGTGCTCCATCACGTTGGACTCCGAAGGTCTGATTAAACTGGCACGCATTGGGCCGGCCTCTTCGGCAGGACGCGCAGGTTCCGCAGTTGGTGTAAGGAGAGACGGTTACGTTAGTACCGGGAACGAGTGGACTGTCTTCATTGTTCCTGGTTCTCGGAGCAGATTCGATTGTAGCCGCGATTTCGTGCCCGAGGATACGGGGATAAGTGACGAGCGGATTCTTGCCTCGAAACGTATTGAGATCAGAACCGCACATCCCAACGATCCGGACTCTCAGAAGGACTTCGTTTTCGTTTGGAGCCGGTGCTGGGATCTCTACAATCTTGACTTCGCCGGGGCCTTGCACTTGAAGCGCTCTCATCGCGAGGACTCCAACTCAACTCGGCCTAGGTGAGATTGCTCTGGCCGGGCTGAGTCTTGATTCTCCGGGCGCCCGGACGGCCACACTGTATCTTTCACAGGAGCGACGATTTGCTCGATTTCGTGGATGAGCTCAGTGTCGAGATCCAATTCCAATGCTTTCAAGTTCATCTCCACCTCAGTATGCGTGTGCATTCCGGTGAGCGTCGACGCGGCATGTGGATAATCTAGGCAAAACTTCAAGGCAACAACGGAAGGATTAAGGCCGCGCTCCTTGCAAAGTGCGACAACTTGCGCAGCGACTTGCTTGATTTCCTGCGGAGCGGGATGCCACTCTGGTGCGCCCCGATCCGTCAGCAATCCCATGTGAAAGGGAGACGCGTTGATAAGCCCGATGCCTTTAGCGCGCACAAGAGGTGTAAGCTCAGCGTCGAGATCCGTTACGAGCAAGTCATAGCGGCAGTAGGAGAGAACCGTATCAACGTCTTGCCGGGAAGCAATGTCACGCAGGAGGCGCAACGGAAACCCGGAGATGCCGATGAAGCGGGTCTTGCCTTGCTGCTGAATCTCCCGCAGCGCCGGAATCGTTTCTTCTACGATTTGCTGTTCATCTCCAAACTCGACATCATGCGCCTGAAGTAAGTCAACGTAGTCGGTTCTTAGCCGGACCAAAGACTCGTCGATGCTGGCCAGAATTCGGCGGCGCGAAAAATCAAAGGAGGTGGCGCCATAGCGGCCGCACTTTGTCGCAAGCACGACCTTGTGCCGTTCACCCTCGAGTGCCTTTCCCAATCGCTCTTCCGCAAGTGTCAATCCGTAATAGGGAGAAACATCGAAGAAATTGATGCCGTTGTCGATGGCGGCGTGGACTGCTCGTTTACCCTCGACGGGGTCGGTTACGGTGAACACATCGCCTAACGGCGACGCTCCAAAACCGAGGATTGAGACTGAAACGCCGGTGTTGCCCAGAGTTCGGTACAGCATCTTTGGAAAGCGCAAGCTTGTCACATCGAGTCCGATCTGTCAACAGGTACCGTTACAGTTACCGCTATCAGAACGAAACCGATTGGGTAACTGCAGAATTGCGCAGAGTGGATTCACGAGCGACGAGCCTGGGCTGAACAAGGATTTGCTTGGGACGCGGGGAGCTCTTGGTTTGCACGAGTGAAAGCGCCAGCTCAGCCGCAAAGCCACCGAGCTTTTCTATATCCTGATCAACGCTGCTCAAAGGCACGCGAAGGGCCGACGCGTACTTTACATTGCCAGCTCCCACAATGCTGACGTCTTTAGGGATGCGCAAATTGGCTTCCAGGATCGCCTTCATTGCGCCCATAGCGATCGGGTCGTTGTTGCAGAAGATGCCGTCCGGCCGGGGCGAGCACTCAAGGAGCTCCTGCGCCGCTTTGTAACCGGTGGCATCTCCGGCATCGTCGCCGTGAGAGCGGCAGATGATATGTTCGCCGGGTACGCGCAGACCAGCGGAGTCAAGGGCGCGACGAAAACCCTCCAGCCTGTCAACCGCCGTGCTGACGTGCTGTCCGCCTATATAAGCGAGGCGACGGCAGCCGTTCTCGATGAGATGTTCGGTTGCTAGCTGTCCCACGGCTACATCGTCGTTGCCGACAAAGTTTGCCGTCAAGCCGGTAAACTTACGATCCACCAACACGTACGGCCGCTGCTGTTCTTCGATTTTGAAAAAGCTCTCCACGGTCCACTGAGCAGACGCAATCATCAGAACATCCAACCGGCGGGCCAACATTTGACCGATTTCCTGTTTTTCCAGTTCGGAGTCTTCTTCGGAAGATGCGATCACTAAGCCATAGCCTTCTAAACGCAGTATTCCGGAGATCCCTTTGGCGAGTTCAGAAAAGAAGGGATGTACTAGATCAGGAACGATTAAGCCCACCAAGTGACTGCGTCCCGTAACAAGAGCCCGAGCGGCGGGATTTGGGTGATAATTTAGCTCTTTGACGCGTTTGAGCACGCGATCCCGAGTCTCGGAACTAATGTCTTCGTGGTTTCGCAGCACTTTCGAAACAGTTACCACGGAAACACCAAGATCGCGGGCTATATCCTTGAGCCTAACCGGCACTTAAGCAATTATTGCAGGATAGAGGTAGAGCTGCAGACGCGTTCAATCCTGGGCTTCGGATATCGGTAGAGTTAACGATTACTGATATGATCTCTGAACGGCTAAAGGAGTGGACTTTCTATGAAGGCTCGAGACGTAATATCCGGATTGCTGGCTGCCGCGAGTCTCACTGCGGCTTGGGCACAGACGCCAAATGCAGACGACCTCATATGGCAAAGGTCAGTTCAGAAGTACGATGGCCAGCGCAAGTCGATACTCGACCAAGTAGATAGGGAGGCGAGAAGCGGCCCCTTTCAGCCCACATGGGAATCGCTGAAGCAATACAAGATCCCAACCTGGTATGAGGACGCGAAGTTCGGAATTTTTCTACACTGGGGCCTTTATGCCGTCCCCGCGTTCGACAGCGAATGGTACCCGCGCAATATGTACCTGCAGGGCACGAAGGCGTTCGATCACCACGTTGCCACGTACGGTCCTCAATCCAAATTCGGATACAAAGATTTCATTCCCCAGTTCAAGGCGGAAAAGTTTGACGCGAGCGCGTGGGCCGATCTGTTTCGAAAGGCGGGAGCGAAGTACGTGATTCCGGTGGCGGAGCACCACGATGGCTTCCCGATGTACGACTCGGGCCTTACCGACTGGAGTGCCGCAAAGATGGGCCCCAAGCAAGACGTCGTGGGCGAACTGGCGACTGCGGTGCGCGCGGCTGGTTTGCACTTTGGAGCTTCGAGTCATCGGGCGGAGCACTACTTTTTCATGAATGGCGGGCGAGAGTTCGATTCGGACGTGCGTGACCCGAAGTATGCGTCCTTTTACGGTCCTGCGCACGCCGGAGTCACCGACAAGAATCACTCAGAGTGGGCAGCTCATCCCGACCCCGCGTACCTGAACGACTGGCTGGCGCGCACCGCCGAAATTGTCACCAAGTACCATCCGGAGGTCTTGTGGTTCGACTGGTGGATCAACACAAAAGAGTTCGAGCCGTATCTTAAGCGCCTCGCGAGCTTTTATTACAACGACGCCGCCAAGAATGGCTATACAGCGGCGATCAATTACAAATACAAAGCGTATCCGGACGGCGCAGCGGTGCTCGATATCGAGCGCGGTCAGCTCGATGCTTCGCGGTCGCTGCTTTGGCAGACAGACACTTCGATCAGTGTGAAGTCTTGGGGGTACATCGAGGGCGATACCTTCAAGTCTCCTGAATCGCTGATCCAGCAACTGGTGGATATCGTGAGCAAGAACGGTTGTCTGCTCCTGAATGTCGGACCAAAGCCGGATGGAACCATTCCGGAAGAAGCGCAGAAGATTCTGCTCGATATGGGAAGGTGGCTCGATACCAACGGAGAAGCGATCTATGGGACCCGGCCTTGGAAAGTCTATGGCGAGGGGCCGACCAAGGTGCAAGGCGGAGCATTCCATGACACCGAAACTGGCGCGTACACGGCCCAAGACATTCGTTTTACGGCGAAAGGCGACACTCTATATGCGATCGCCCTGGGATGGCCGCAAGACGGGCAACTCACGATTAAGTCTTTAGCCGAGGGTGCGCCGAACGGCGGCGTAGTTGTCGGCAAGGTTCAGCTTTTGGGATCCAGCGCCGAGGTTCAATCTAAACGAGATGCCAATGGACTTCACTTGCAGCTGCCTGCAAACAAGTCGGGCGAGTATGCCTACGTGTTCAAGATCTCGCGGTAATCTTTCGAGGAGGACGGCATGAACCGGCGTACTTTTCACCGCACGCTACTCGGAGGCGCGGCGACAGCGATCTACACATCGGCTGCCTACGCGGATCCTGAAACACCTCACCACTACACTCCGGATTGGTCGTCTCTCGACGGACATACAGTCCCGGCATGGTTTGACAACGCAAAGCTTGGGATTTTCGTTCACTGGGGCTTGTATTCGGTACCGGCTTGGGCCACACCCACGGGTGAACTCGGGCACATAGATTGGAAAGTCTGGTTCCGCGACAATCCGTACGCTGAGTGGTATTTGAATACTCTGCGTATCGTGGGTTCTCCCACTTACGAGCATCACATCAAGACTTACGGTAAAGACTTCGACTACTATCGATTCGCGGAAACTTTCAATCAAGATGTGCAGAAGTGGAATCCGTCAGTCTGGGCCGACACTTTTAAGAAGACCGGCGCGCGCTATGTCGTACTTACGACTAAGCACCATGATGGGTTCACGCTTTGGCCAACCGAGGTTGTAAACCCCAAGCGGCCCGGCTTAGCGGCGAAGCGCGACATCGCCGGCGATCTGACGCGGTCTGTGCGGGATCACGGGATGAAGATGGGCCTCTACTACTCGGGCGGACTCGACTGGACCTTCACGAAAGATCCCATCCGCAATCGTGAAGATTTCGCTCAACGCATTCCTCAATCGGCCGAATATGCGGCCTATGCAGACGCTCACTGGAGAGATCTGATCAAGCGATATCAGCCGTCCGTACTCTGGAATGACATTGCCTATCCACGGCTGGGCAAACTGGAAGAGATCTTCGCCGATTACTACAACAATGTGCCGGATGGCGTCATCAATAACCGGTTTACGGTGCCGTATTCCGATTACACAACGCCCGAATATGCGAAGTACGACCGTATAACGCAAAAGAAGTGGGAGTCGTGCCGCGGCCTGGGCTTTAGCTTCGGCTACAACCAGATGGAAGGCCCGGAACAGGTCATTGCGCCAGACAAGCTGATTGCCTTGTTTGTCGACATTGTGAGCAAGAACGGCAACCTGCTGCTGAACGTGGGCCCGCGTGCCGATGGCTCGATCTCCGATATTCAAATGGACCGCCTACAGAAATTGGGTGCATGGCTTTCAGTGAATGGCGAAGGCATCTTCGACAGCAAGCCCTGGGTTAGCCCGGGCGGCAAAGCGGTGGATGGGACCGACGTCCGTTTCACCCAAAAGGGCGAGAGCGCGTACGCTTATGTGCTGAGCCGCCCGGAACAGGGACAGTTCACCATTCCGGGTGTCCTCGGCTCCGAGGGCATGCGCATGGAAAGACTGGGGGATTCTGCTCCACTCGAATGGAAACAAAGTGGACACGATCTCGCCGTCAGCGCGTCAGGCGAATTACCGGCGCAGTTCGGCATCAAGCTCACGCCTATGCCGTGGCAGGTCGTGCGCACTTAGCGAGAAACAAGAGACTGCGGCTCGAGAGGATCAGCTCGGAGCCGCACGAACTCAATCAGAACAGCAGTTTCAGCGAGAACTGGATCTGACGCGGCGTGTTTCCCTGGCTCGTGACAATTCCGAAGTTGCTATTTCCTAACGTGCTTTGGGGCTGTCCAAAGACAACCGAGTTACTGATATTGAAGGCATCCGCCCTGAACTCGAGATTAATGATCTCTTTAATGGGGAAGCGCCTCGTCAACGAAATATCCATGTTCTTATAGGAATCGGTCCGTAACGTATTGCGGCCGAGGTTCCCGTACGTGTAGGGAGCCGGTACGCCGAATGCCGCCGTATTCAGGTAGAAGGTCGGATCGCCGCCGTGCGCGTAGACATCAGAGCTCAAGAGGTTGGCGCGTTCGGTCACATTTCCGGTATTGGATAAATCTCCATTACTGACGGTCACGTCAAACGGCGACCCGGAATGCAAGCTTAGAATCCCTCCAATTTGCCAGTTCCCGACGATGTAGTCCACGACCGTGCTGTGAGTGCTGAAACTTTTCCCCTTGCCCACCGGAATATCGTAGACAAAGCTTCCGGAGAATATGTTCGGCAGATCGAATCCCGAGACACTGCGATCGAGTCTGGCGTTATACGGTGTCTGGATTTCACAACCCTCCGAGCCGAAGCTGCCGGAGCAGCCGTTGTCCATTGACTTCGAGCGCGTATACGAAATGATGTACGTCAGACCTTTCGTTGAGCGTTGTTGCAACCGGAACTGGAAAGAGTTGTACTTGCTTTGCCCGACGCTCTTGTCATAGAACGTCGGAGTGATGTACGGAAATGGCCGTCGGCTCGCAACCGTAGCGGCATCGCCCGGTCCCGGCACAGTGGCTGTGTTGCCTTGTCCGCCTTGATTAAGCTGCAGGTCATGAGAACCTACGTACGCCAGCGAGAGCACGGTGTTCTGCCCGAGCCCTTGCTCGACTCCCAAGTTCCACTGATCCGCATACGGCATCTTGTATTTGCCCGGATCGACATACCAGTTCACAAATCCGGAACTCTGGAACGGTGTGGGAGCCGGATAGACGATCGGGTTGGTCCCTTGGTTGAAAGGATCGGCAATCGTTGCGGCGGTCCCTCCAGGATGGTTCAGGTTTTGCGCAATGAGCTGCCCGATATCTGGCCACGTTCCTTCGTAGTTTTGGGCCAACTGAATAATGGAGTTCCAGTTGTCGTAGAAGCGGCCATAGCCAGCCCTGACGGCAGTCTTGTCCGTCAACCTGTAGGCCAGTCCCACACGAGGCTGCCAATCGCTGTAGTCGTTCGAGTAGATGGAGTGATTGCTATGTGTGGTGACCGTCACGTGCGCGGGCAAGGTTCCGCCGGGAATGCAAGGATAGCCCTGAGTTGCGGTGCAAGCCCCGGCACATTCGCCAGGATGTAGGTGCCGTTGTTGAGATCGAGGTCGCCAACGTAGGCATCGGGCGCAGGCGGCTGGCCATAGATCGGCCAGAGAGTCACGTCCCACCGCAGGCCGATGTTCAATGTAAGCCGGGGCGTGATCTTGAACTGATCCTGGATGTATGCGCCGTTGACCCAGCCGCCATGCTCGGTTTCAAGAACGTTTCTCCTATTAGCACCATCGGGAAGTCCCAGCAGGAATGACGCTAAGGCGTCGCCGGTTCCGGCCGAGCTCAATGGATTTTGGGTTTGCGTGGCTGCAAACGATTCCGACAGAGAGTAGATGGGCGAAACCGTATTGTTCGTGTTGAACGTAGCGCCAGCCTTGATTGTGTGCTTACCCAAAATTTTGGTGAAGCTGCCGCCAAAGGACCAGGTATCCGCGTATCGCGTGTTCTGCACAGACTCACCGCCGCCACTTCCGTTAAGTAGCCCGCTATGCCAAATGCCGGGAATGAACGGATGTGTTGCTCCCTGAAAGCCTCCGACAAAGTTGCTGGAGAGACCCAACTGGGTCAATTGATTCACAAAACCGCTCGGCGCATTTGCATAGCCGCTGCCTGTATCCGCATCGCCGCGGTTAGCGCCGAAAAACGCGTCCAGCACAGCCGTTGGACCGAACGTGTGTGTTTCATGGATCGTGCCGTTCCAACCATAGTCATTCGAGAAATGCACCGTTCCGGGATACCCGTTCGATCCGGTCTGAGGCTCGTTGTAATGCGAAATACGAGCAAAAAGGGAGTCGTGTTCGCTGAACGTTTGATCCACGCGAAGCTGATAGCTGTCCTGGTTGAGATGCGTCGGAGTAGTATCGGCGTAATTCGTCCCGCTGGTTACCGCATTTCCGACGGGAAGTAGCGTCTTGGCGTAAGCAAGCGCGATCGGGTTGAGACGATTTCCCGGAATCACATTTCCTGGGAACTGAAGGCCCGTAGTGGGATCGTAGATCTTGTTTGAGATTCCACTGAAGTCGCCGCCCAGTTGTGCGGTCGTCGGAGCCAGCCCGGTGCTTTGCGTTGCCTGGCTCTGACGATATCCTTCATATCCTCCGTAAAAAAACGTCCGGTTCTTGCCGTTGTAGAGTTTGGGAATCCAAACGGGACCGCCGCCCGCGACCCCGAACTGATTCTGCCGGAGGGGGTTGCGCTTTGCAAGAAAGAAGTCACGCGCGTCAAACTTCTCGTTTCGGATAAACTCCCAGACACTGCCGTGGTAACTATTTGTTCCGGATCTGGTCGCGACGTTCACGATGCCGCCAGGAGCCTGCCCAAACTCCGACAGATCGTTGTGCGACTGAACTTTGAACTCCTGCACGGTATCGATGATGGGCGAGATGTTGTAGTTGCCGATAAACGAGCCGAGGTCGACGATCCCGTCGAGCAGGAACAGGTTGCTGCGGTTCCGCTGTCCGTTGAGCGCGGGAAACGAAAAAGATCCGATGGCGTTTCCGGCGAAGCCGCCGCCGCCCCCGGAGTTCTGACCCACGCTGACGGGACTGGCGCCCGGAGTAAGCGTGAGGAGCTGCGTGAAGTTGCGGCCATTGAGCGGAAGGTCTTGCACGGCCTGCTGATTGATAACGGTGCCGAGCTCCGACGTGGAGGCCTCAATGGCGACTGCCGTTGCCTCAACCGTCACCGCCTGCTGTGTAGACCCGACAGTAAGCGTAAAGTCAAATGTTGCCGTTTGGTTGACATTCAGCGTCACCTGCTGTTGCGTGATTGTGTTGAAACCGACTTTGGTAACCTTCATCGAGTAAGACGACGGCAAGATGTCGATGAAGACGTAGTCACCACTGGAATTGCTGACGGTGGTGCGGGCAACTCCGGTGGACGTATTGATAAGCGCGACATCCGCGCCTTCGACCACTGCGCCGCTGGAATCTTTGATGTTCCCGTTTATAGCTGCCGAAGAGCCCTGTCCGTACGCCGCAAGTGGCAGGAACAAGGCTACTGCGAATAGCCAAAAAACAAAAAGGGTGGCACGTGAATTGAATCCTGAAGAGAAGCGCAACGTAGTCTCCCGATTTCTCGCCTGGCTAGTGTCGATGCCGGCTTAGAATGTGCTTTTACGTAAAGCTTTACTTAAGCGTTAAAGTAGGCCTACCTTATCACATTGCTAACAAGGCGGTCAACAGTTTTTACTGCTTTCAACAAGGCTTTTCGGGGGGGCCGGTGTCACAGTTATCGCATCGCTGAGGCAGGAGTGCGAACGCGAGCGATGATTTCGAGCGCCTTTGTTACATCGGGATCGTTTGGCTTTAGTGCTTTAGCCTCCAACAGGTGCTCTTCGCCGTGCTTCAGGTCGCCGGTTTTGCATTCGATCAGGCCCAAGTTCTTGAAGAGATCTGCACGTGATTGACACTCGCCGCACTCTCGAACAGCTTCCTCGAGTTGGGAGATAGCCTGTTGGTAGTCGCCCCTGCTGGAGGAAGCGAGCGCGAAGTTGCCAAGTGTCGACGCTTGTCCGGTTAGCTGCTTTTCCTGCTGGGCACGCTTGAAACGATCCTCATACCCGGCAGCTTCCGACGGATTCGATTTGGCTAAGGTGCGCCAAAGATTATAGAGAGCTTCGGTTTGGTTTGAGTCGGCATCGACCGCCTTCTTCCAATATTCGATGGCCTCGGAGGTGCGTCCCAGTTTCCGCAGATCCTGACCGGCCAAAAAGTATGCGTCGGCGTTTCGCGGTTCCAGCTGAAGAAACTTGGTGAACGCGCTGACCGCCTCCTGGTACCTCCCAAGCTTTGTTTGCGCCAATCCCAGCAGGTAAAACGACGCGGCGAAGCGCGGTCCACGTTCGCAGGCGAGGGTCAGTTCCGGCACGGCTTCGTCGTAGCGATGGAGATCGACCAACAATCTTCCCCGGTTGTAACGCGGACTGGCGCCTTGCGGGGCGATGTTCTCCGCGGCAGTAAATTCCTCGAGCGCCTGGTTTATTTGATAGCGATCGGCCAGCACGATGCCTAAATTCAAGTGAGCTTCGGCGGATTGCGGCTGCAGTGCGAGAGCCTTTTGGAACGTTTTGATGGCCGCGTCCGGCTTCCCGAGTTTCATTTCTATCATGCCGAGCGCCGTAGTGGCTGCGAAGTTTGAGGGAAGCAAGCTTACGGCTGTCTGCAAACGGGTTTCGGCTTCAGCGAGCCGCCCCTCGCTTGCAAAGATCAATCCCAAATTGAGCGAGGCCTCGGCGAGGTGAGGGTTGTCTTCAACGGCCTTACTGAGCAGCGCTTCCGCTTCATGTATGCGGCCGGTTCTGCCGCAAAGGGTTCCGAGATTGCTCTCAGCCTCCGCGGATTGGGGATCGAGCGATAGCGCCTTTCTGAAGCCGAGTTCGGCGGCAGATTGGTTGCCCTCAGCAGCATCGAGCAATCCAAGCTGGTTATAGGCCATGGCCAGCGACGGATCGAACCCGATTGCTTTTTCGAGTGCGTCCCTCTGTTCGGCCTTGCGCCCGAGTTCTGCGAGCGCAATGGACAGGTTGTACCAGGTTTTCGCGTTTTTAGGATCGAGTATCAAGGCAGCCTGGTAACGCTCAACAGCTGACTTAGCATCACCTCGGGACAGCAACTGATTCGCATCGTTTCCCGTAGCTGCGGCTATGTTGCCATCAACCGACTGCTGCTTCGCCTGCCGGAATTCGTTCATCTCCTTGTTCGCTTCGTTCGGCAAATTCAACGCCTGCAGGACATGGGCAAGCTGAAACCGGGCTTCGGCGGAATCCGGACGGATGGCGAGCGCGCGGCGCAGATGGGGTAACGCTTCCTTGGGTTTGCCCTCTTTAGCCAGCACAAAACCGAGATCGTACTCCGGTCCATACTCGCCTTTACCGGTACCCAAGGCGCGGCTCAGCTCCCGCTCTGCGTCCGGATATTGCGCCAAACCGCGATAAATCGTCCCGAGAAGATAGTGCCCTTCCGGGTCTTCCGGCCGGTGCGCGACGTATTCAGTGGCAACCGGAAGCGCGCTCTCAAAATCCGCGATGCTGGCGTAGGCTTTCGCGAGGGAGAGGCGCGCCACATCATTCCCGGGCTCGAGTTTCAGGGCCCCGCTGTACTGTTCGGCGGCTTCCCGAAAACGTTTGTCGTTGGCGTATACGGTCGCCAGATTGAAGTGAGCTTGAGCCAGGTTGGGGTTCGACTGCGTCAGCTTGGAGAGGATCTCGATGGCTTGCTGCGAGTTGCCGTCATTCGAGTAAGCAACTGCCAACTCAATCTGCAGATCCGCATCTGCGGGACTTAATCCAGTAGCTTCACGGAACTTTTCTATAGCTGCGTTGTAACGCCGTTCAGCCGAATAAAGCTCGCCTAGACGAATTAGCGTGTCCGCCGAGCGAGGTGGGAGCTCAAGTGATTTCTTGAATTCACTCTCAGCCTCATCCAAGCGCCCGGCCGTCTGCAACGCTGCCCCGAGAGCACTGTGGGCTCTTTGCGAATCCGGCTTGTATCGGACAGCTTGCCGAAACTGCTCAGCAGCTTTCGCCGGTTGATTCTCGTTCATCAAGGCCAAGCCGAAGTTGAAGTGCGTTTCCCAAGAGGCTGGGTCGAGCCTGCTCGCTTTTTCAAACGCCGGCAGCGCGCAATCGAGCCTTTTGTTTTGCGCAAAATAAGCGCCAAGAGCGTTGTACGCTTCAGCGCTGGGAGATTTCTTGATTGCACTTTCGAGGTCCGCGGGGCCCGAGCACTGAGCTGCACTGATCGACGGGAGAGCGCAACTCACAACGATTACGGCGAACCTTAGCCACAGAAATTGCATTATGGTTTGACTTTGGCCAGCAAGCTTCGCATGAAGGAGTCCTCTGGGAATGCCGCGATATATCGTTCCATGAGCTGGCGTGCTTCCCCGTAATCCTTTATGTTGATGTATTGGAGGATCAGCGTCTTTTGCATGACGGCGTCATACGGAGCAAGATCGACGGCCTTTTTTGTATACTCTATCGCTTCCTCGTAGCGGCCGAGCTTAGCCAGCGCTTCGCCCATTTCCAGGTTCACTGTTGCATCGTCTAACGCCAGGGCGGCTTTCAGATGAGCGATGGCCTCTTCCGGCTTGTCTTCGAGCAGTGCTTTGTGGCCAAGTGCCGACTGAACGAAGGGATCCTGTGGCTGCGTCCTGCTCAGTTCATCGAGTAAGTTCGAGAAGCGGCTTCCATATTCCGGGTTTTGGATAGAGAGTTGTCCATATGCCCGCAGCAGAGTCAGCTTTGAGAGCTGGACGGAGCGCCCGGGCGGGGCGTTTACCACGACAAGACCGTCGAACTGTTTCTGAGGGACCGGCGGGACGGGCTCGCCTGCCCTGGCCGGTATTCTATGATTCGTCAAGGCCGAGTGCGAAACCTGTTGGACGCTCCGCTTCGGCATATGGCAACCTGCGCAGTCGTCCGGGGGCTGTCGCCGCTCTGGTCTTTTAACGGCACGGTGCAGCTCTGTTCGTTGTGGCAGGTGAGACACTTCGAGCGGAAGTACCCCGCTGTTTCCGTTTGCCTTGGTTGCACATGCGGATCGTGGCAGGTAAGACAGCCTAGCTTTCCGTTGCTTTCGCGGAAGCAACGGCTTGCCTCCATGGCCGAGTAATGCTCCAGCAGATCCGAGTTCGGCTGTTCGCCTGTTTGAGCCGGCCTTTTCAGGATGACCGCGGTGTCAAACAGCCAATCTCCGGGATGGAAGTCCGTGAAGTTCTTGCCGGGTTGAAGCACGCGCGCATCTCCGGTTTGATGGCAATTCATGCAGATGTTTTCTGCCAGCCTCGGCGGTAGTTTCGCGGGATTTACGATGGAGCCCAGCTGTTTCCCGAGCGATTGCACGTGAGAGCGCCCTGGCCCGTGACAGTTTTCGCAGCCGATGGCCAATTCCTGAAACGGAGGATCTTCGAACGCCCCGGGCCGGCTGCGTAACGGTGACGCCCGGCCTGCGTGACAATTGATGCACTCTTCGGGCACCGAGCGGCTGAAACCGAGGTCTACGGCCTCGTAGCCCGGAGAAAAATCCCACTTCTTTGTTTTTGAGTAATAGGAAAGCGGAGCTTGGAACAGATAACTGCCGCGTCGAATCAAGAAGGTGAGCCCGTTAGCTCCCGAACCGACAGCATACTCCAGCGGGTATTCAGCCGTGAACACTTGCGGTTCGGATTCTTTCTGGTGCCAACCCGCGGTGTTGTGAAATACCTCGAAACTGCGTCCGGTAACAGTCTGAGTGATGCTCGCTTGCGGGGGCAACATATTGGTGCTCCATTCGGCCGCGAGCGTCATGGATCGACCCATGGCGGTTTTCTCAAATGAACGATAGATAGCGCTATGACAGCCGTAGCAGGCCTTTGAGCCCACGAATCCGTGCTTACTTCCTAGGGGCGCAGTATGGCTCGTCTGGGCATTAAGCGCTATCGCCCACAGCGCAACCAGCAGCAAGCTACGAGCTAATGCCGCCATGAGGCGAGTTGCTCCTTCGCCCAGCGGGTGTTCTTTTCAGCATGGCACTCCAGACAAACGTTAGGACTGTCCTGCTGGCCGAAGCGCTCGGTCAAGTCGACGGACGGAACTTCAATCTGATGCGATCTCGCTTTGAATAGCAACGCATTTGCAATACGCGGCATATGGCACGAGACGCATTGACTTGCTTCCGAGCCGGGCCTATGATGCGTGTGGTCGACAACGCGGTTACGGTATTCGGTATGGCAAGGCAGGCACATTTCATCCGGATCCTTCTGATACTTGAGAGAAGTCGGATTGCTGTCAAAGTTCGCGAGGTGAGGCGAATGGCAAGTGGCGCACTGGGCGGTTCCGCGACGATAGCAAGCGGATCGTGTAAAGGCCTCGACGATGAAAGTAGTTTCCCGAAACCGGCCGTCCTTGTAGAAAGCTTTTCTTGAGAAAGCATCGTAGGGGCGCAGCCACGCTGCCGGAACGAAACCGTTTTCGGTTGAATAGTTCATTTCGCCGTTTTCGCCGATCTCACGCACGGCGCTCTGCCGATGGCACTGTGCGCAGACGCGCACGGAGTCACGATTAGTGGCTTTGCGAAAGTCAAAGGGAGGCTCGGTTGCGGGCTTTTCGTTCAGCTGGGCGCGGTCTGGCTTTCCTGCTGTGAATCGCTGAACGTGCCATGCAGCAGGTCCGTGGCACATTTCGCAATCGACACCAGGCTGAAGATAGGCAGCGTGTTGCATCGGGTCTGAAGCGGCAGGATTCAATTTCAATTGGCTGGTGTGGCAAATAGCGCAGTTTCGTTGATAGTTGGTGTCCGCTGTCAAGTGCGGGAAGTCTCGGATGATGGCACGTGGGCTTCCCGGCGGGTCAATGATCTTCCAGTAATTAACCCATCTTTTCTGAAGGACATTGTATTCAACGGGAAGCACTTGCATCCGCCCGTCCGGCAATTTCGTTGCGTAGCCTTGCTGCCATTTTGAGCCGATAGTATAGTCCACATAGAAGCGAGACCAACTGCTTTGGCTCAGCACTTGGAAATACGGCCTACCTTTTTTGCTCGCATCGCTGCCCATGCGAATTACATCCGAGTCGCTTTCTTTGTATTCCGTGCCCGGCGAAAAATCTCCTAAAATGTTCTCGGGCCGGTAAGGGCGGAGCATTCTGGCCATTCCCGTCTTTCGCCAATTTGCGTATTCATTGGGGTGACAACCCTTACAAGTCTCTGGGCCTGTGTAACCCTTGGCCAGCACCTGCGAGTATTCCGCTGGCTGGCGCGTCTCCTGGAGAGTTGCATCGATCCTCCGGGCGGGAAAGCTGCCGAGGAAGGCTTCGAGCGATGTGCCCTTAGGCGCCATCTGTTTAGACAGGAGCAGGAGTAGACTCCTCGCCTTTTCACGCAGTGGGTTTTGACTTTGGAAAACGAAAGCAAGGTCCGCAGCTGCTTCGTTGCGTTTCTTCAGATCTAATTCGACTATGGATCGCAAGTAGAAAACTTCCTCATTCTGGCTATTCCACGCAGCGGCGCTGTTCAGATCCGCGAGCGCTCGTGACAGCAAGCCTGAATCGTGCGGATTGGAAGCCAGCGCGCGGGCGGCTTCGGCTCTGGCCCGTGCGAAATACGCAGACGACTTCAGCTGCGGCCTAACGGCATTCCACTCGTGCTGACTCATGTTTGACGGTCGCTCTATTTCGTCCAGGTACTCGAGGGCATCGCTGGCATGCGCAATCGAACGCTCAAACAGGGTCTTTCGTGCCTCTATCTCGGCGAGCAGAACAAGCAGCGACGGATTTTCCGGAAGTAAGCGTAGTGATAGGCCGCCTTCATCGAGAGCTTCGTCATAGTTGGATAGCTCGATTGCGCTCCTTGCAGCAATGTCCAACACCTGAGGAAGCAACCAGGACTGCGGATACAGTTTTAAGAAGTTTGTCGCGAGACCGTGTCGGAGATCCGGCTCGGTTGTCTGGGCCAAACGCAGGAATGCTGCAGCTTCCTTTGGGTCTTCTATCTGAGAAACAAGCGTAAACTTGCGGTTCTCATCTTTGAGGACAATCGTGTCCGCATCCTGAGCGGTGATTTGGGAAGCGACAAGAACGATCAAGAGATACGCAAGTGCTGCAGCAGACCGGCGCATTCGTCCTCAGTCAGTATTCTCCCGGACTGTTAGAACCTGATCCGACCTCACGTTGGTCAGTCTTTGAATAATGCCGCTCGGCCAACGTATATCCAAGAGCTTCGCCGTCGTGTTGTCGCCCATACCGAAATGTACTCGTTTGTCGCTGGATGATAGATAACTGCCGGCCGCGCTAACCAACCCATACTGCTGTTTACCATCCTCTGTCACCAGATGCAATTGCGCTCCGATTCCGTCACGATTGCTGCGGGTTCCGACGGTATCGACAATCAGCCAATGATTCGCGGTTGCCGTCGCTTCCGCTACGGACGGCAGGACCGTCGTTGCAGTTTATCGCGATGTCGACGCGGCCGTTGTTCGACAGAAAACCAAATGCGGCGCCACGCGCGGCCAGCGGTACGTCGAAAATGGAACCGCTGGATTTCGAGACCTCGATAAAGCGAGGCGGGACATTGCGCAGCAGCATGGGAGGCTCAAGATACCGTACGTCGGGCTGCGTCAGCTCGATGTTGTCCATCACATGTCCTTGCGCTACGAACAGATCTTTCAGCCCATCATTGTCGTAATCTATGAGTTTCGCCCCCCACCCCGAATGCGCCACGCTGGCGCTCGCCAATCCCACCGCATTAGAGACATATTCGAATGCTCCATGCTGATTGCGATACAACGCGTATTTCTGTTTCGCTAATCCGTTCACGAATACATCCGGCCAACCATCATTATCGAAATCCGCAAAATCGACACCCATACCTGAAAAAACCTTGCCATCTTCGTCGTATGCAAGTCCCGCCGTTACACCTACTTCTTCAAATCTGCCGTTTTTTAGGTTGTGAAACAGCTGCTGCGGAAATGAGTCGTTTCCGACAAGAATGTCAGGCCAGCCATCGCGATCATAGTCGTTGAATGCGACGCCCAATCCCTTTCCTGGCGCTTTCGCGATTCCACTCTCCTGTGAGACGTCGCGGAATCGCCCGTGACCCTCATTATGGAAAAGCAGATGACTAACGGAAGGGAACTGATCGGGATGACAGTACGCGCGGTACCCGGGCTTGGTCTGACCGCAAAAGACGTCTTTTGAAAAATCCCAGGTGAGATATCGCGAGACAAACAGGTCGAGTAGGCCGTCCCTGTCGTAATCGATGAACATGGCGCCCGCGGACCAGCCACTGCCTGCTACACCCGCCGAGTTTGTCACGTCTGTAAAGGTGCCATCGCCATTATTGTGATAAAGAGTGTTGTGGCCCAGAGTAGTAACGTATAGGTCTGGATAACCGTCATTGTCGTAGTCCCCGGCAGCAACGCCCATCCCAAAACCAGTCCCTTTCACGCCAGCCTTCTCGGTAACGTCAGTGAACGTGCCGTCCCGATTATTGCGATACAGGCGATTCCAGTAACGAGCATCGCTCTTGTCTGGCTCCGCCGAAAGCGGCATGGGATCTCTCAACGCTGCGCCGTTCACAAAGAAAAGGTCGGGGAAGCCATCCTGGTTATAGTCGAGCATTGCAACCCCGCCGACCATGGTCTCGGGCAGGTACTTGCGGGAGGTGTGGCTGGCGTGATTGACGAAGCTCACCTCTGACTTTTGCGTGATATCGACGAATTGAGGGCTGGAATTTCCAGCCGCGCGCGAAAATCTAAACGCCAAGCTGCTGGCCGCGACAAGCGTGCATGCGGTGAGGCCGACTCGCCCGATGAGATTGGCAATGTGCATCGTGCTCTGTGTTTAAGATTGTCGGACAAGATCATAGCCTGTGCGCGGCGAGGGATGGCCCACACTGAAAGAAAAGAGGATCGGCTGATCAGAATATGAGCTTAAGCGCGAACTGAATCAGCCTCGGCTCGCGGGCTCGGATCACCTTGCCGAATGTCCCGCCATCCTGAACGTATCCGTCGGAAATGTTGCCGTCCACGCTCGTGAACTGGGCGTGATTGGTGATATTAAAGAACTCCGCGCGAAATTCAAGGTTGGTTCGTTCGGTCACCTTCGTGTCTTTAAGCATGCTGAAGTCGAAATTGGCGATCCCAGGCCCGCAGCAAATCGTGCGCGGCGAGTTGCCGTAGACGCCAATTTGGCTGGGCTGCTGGAAAACCGAAGTATCGAAGGCCGCGTTGAGCGGATTGCGCGGGTTTAGCGTCTTGAAGGGACCTGTCAGGTCCGGCTCGCCCGCCGATTGAAAGAAGATGCTGTATGCCAATTCATTATCAGCCGATGAAGTGATCGGGACGGGAAATCCTGCTTGAAAGGTTAGAATACCCGAGGTGTTCCAGCCATTCAGCAGCTTGTCTCCAATGCCATGGATGCCAAGTTTCGGAAACTGGTAGTAGTAGCTCAAGACAAACCGCTGCGGAGCATCGAAATAAGAAAGCGACCGGCTTAAACGATAGTTCAGCGGATTGATTTCGTTTTCGAAACTCGAAGCGTTATCGATGGACTTGCTCCAGGTGTACGCCGCCTGGAATTGAAGCCCATGAGATAGCCTTTTCTCGGCGCTGATCTGCAGAGAGTTGTAGTTGGAATTCGCGATCGTATCTTCAGAGAAGATATTAGAGAACACTGGCACCCCATCGGGCGGGCATCCGGTACCGGTGAGAGGATTGCAAAGCGGCGAAGAGTATTTGCGAAGACCAACCAGCGTTATCGGATTCGGATTCGGGCCGGTCACGGTCGCCTGTGGTCCGTAAGGCAGGTGCAGGGTGAAGCCCGCCGGAATTTCATTCGGTTGGATCGTGAAGGAACTGTCGGCGTAAAACGGTCCGCACGCCAGACTCGTGTCGCCAGTCAGATTGGAAAGTGAATTCAGATCCAGACAGGGCTGCGCTTGTCCATAGTTGAGGTCGTGCGAAGCGAGCAGCCGGTGCCCTTGCGAACCGACATAGCCGATCTGCAGCAGCACGTCGCTCGGAAGTTGGCGCTGAAGGGTGAAATTGTATTGTTCGGAGTATTGAGTTCTCAGGTTCGGCTTCAATTGTCCGAATAGCAAAATAGGCCTGAAAGAAGACCAATCGATCGGTTGTCCGCGAGGCGGATTGAGGATGCCGTTATACGGATTGGGGTAAACAGTTCCGTTCTGGCCTTCGAAAGGCGTGTTGAACAACGGATTGGCAAAGGTAGTGCTGCCCCCAAAGGGCGGCTCGGCGCTGAACTGTTCGAGCACCAACTGCTCGATCGGATTGTAAAAAATGCCCCAGCCCATCCGAATGCTGGATTTTCCTTGGGATCCGAAGAGCATGTGACGCCAGCCTGAATCTCCTGACGGGCTGTACGCGAGACCGATGCGAGGCGCAAACGAGCGATAGTACGTGTTCGTGAGCGAATCGGGAACGCCCTGGTCTCCGGGAAATACGAGACCGAACGGATTGACTGACTCGCCTGCGCTGCCCGGGCTGCAATCCGTCGTGCCGAAAGTTTGAACGAGAGGGTTGTTGGAGTTGAGCTGACAAGGATAGATACTAGTCTCCTGGCCGGGATGGAAGGTTTGCACGTGCTTGCCGATGTCGGCTAAAGGCGTGGTCAATTCCCACCGCAGGCCATAATTTAAGGTCAGATTCGGCTTGATTTTCCAGCTGTCTTGAGCAAAGAGATAGAGAGCTGTACTGCGCACATTTTCATTTTGAGCAGAACCCTGGGTGTAGGTATTGGGCAGCCCGAGCAGATAATCCGCAAAAACATTCCCTACATCGTTCGTGCCTCCGCTGGTGAAGCTGTAATTCCCGTTTACGTTGTAGTAAAGCGTCTGGTCAAAGCGCATACGCCTAAGATCGACGCCGAACTTCAGGCTGTGATTGCCCACTACTTTGCTCAGATTGTCAGACCAACTGAAGCTGTTCCCTATTTGGGGCAGCTCGCCTTCGGAATCGTTACCGATCGAAAAGCCTCCGGCCAGAGAGATAAAGGGCACGCCGGTTCGGTTGGCAGGCAAGCCCGGATGAATGCCCAGGTCGGGATTCGTCGGATCGGAAAAGCAGTTTGCGGGCGGGACGGTCCCGCAGGACGATTCAACCGGAAGCGTATTGTGGGGGCTGTTGTAGCTGAGCTGCCCTTCGCGGAAGTAAGTCATATGCGCTTCATTGACGGTTGCGGGATTCACCGCCCATGTTTCGGTCAAGCTGTACTGCTGGTAACGAATGTTGTAAGTGGAGCCGAACCCGGGGACGTCGGCGCCCGCCGCCTGAAATCGCGCGAAAGGCTGCAAAACCGCGCTATCGTCGAAGTACGCATACGCGTTCAGCTGATGCCGGTCGTTAAACCGGTGATCGCCGCGAGCCGTCCACTGAATCGCGTTCGTGGTCTGAACCGGCACGGTCTGAAGTCCGTTAGTTCCGACGTTCGGAAGCGGAACGTACCTGTTGAGAAGAGCGTTCGATGTCGGATCGAAGCATGTGCCGGGAATCTTGTTGGCCGGAAAAATAGAGGACCAGGGAGTCCCCGCTGCGATAGGTGCGCCGCCAATAGCGGCGACAGCTCCGGCGCAGCCAGGCCGACCGTTAAGAAGATCGGCAACATTTCCATCTGTCAGAGTGCCGCTGAACGGCCCGCTATCCGACAAATCACCCCCGCGGTTCACAGACGAAGGCACCGTCACCAGGTCTGAGGAGATCCCCTGCCGAATTTGCCGCTCCTCCGCGCTGACGAAGAAGAAGGTGCGGTTTTTTACAATCGGTCCGCCGAACACACCGCCATATTGGTTTTGATTGAATTTAGGTTTTGAGCTATCGAAAAATCCGCGGGCATTCAATGTTCGATTCCGGAAGAACTCGTAAAGGCTTCCGTGAAATTCGTTTGTGCCGCCTTTGGTTACAACGTTGACAACCGATCCGGAATTGCGGCCGAACTCGGCGTCGAAGGTGTTGGTCAGAACCCGGAATTCTTCGATGGCATCGGGTGAAGGCTGCACTGCGGGTGCATTCAAGAATTGATCGTTGGCGTCGCCGCCATTCACGTTGTAATTGTTTGCCCGGCCGCGGCCTCCATTCACCGACACAGCGCCCGCTTCATCGCTGCCAGCGAAGAGATCGTAGCCGGTTTGCGACTGAACGCCTGGCTGTAGCTGCAGAAGCTGATAGGTATCGCGTGTGTTGAGTGGAAGATTGACCACCGCAGTCGAGTTCATGACGGCACCGAGTTGAGTACTGGTCGTTTCAACCAGCGGAGCCGATGCTTCAGCAGTCACGATCTGCGTGGACTGGCCTAATTCGAGCGCGGCATTGATCTGTGCGACGCGACCCAAATCAACGGCCACGTTAGCCTGTTCGAAGGTCTTAAAGCCGGGCGCCTGTACGCGGACCGTGTATATGCCTACCGGCAGAGCGGGTACAGTGTACTGGCCCGAGGCATCGCTGGAAGCATGCCGTTCGGTGCCCTCCCCCTTGAGCGTAGCGGTTACCTGCGCGCCCGAAACAACGGCTCCCGAGGGATCGGTCACCAAGCCGCGCACGTCGCCGGTCGTTTGAGCCGACAGTCGGGTGAGAGCGAGAGAAATTGCAAAGGTTGAGAAGACAAGATTATGGCTCAGCTTTGACACGATCAAGGTGTCGCCTCCTTTGAATAAGATTCAGGCGAACTGATCAGCGACTGCCGCCGGCAATTCCGCTTACGACGAGGAAACGCGACAAAAATTGCGAACGCCCTAATGCAACATTGAACCTTCTTGCATGTGTAAGGTTTAAGAAATTATAAGCGTGGGGGACGAAACGATGCAAGAACTATTCGTACGCACTAGCCCTGTTTCGTCGCAAGCAGGCTGGACCTTTGTAAACGGACGGACCAGGTAAGTGTGCCCAGAAGGTAAAGGAAAAAGATAATGCCCAGATATGAATACGGCGGAGGCGGCAGCGGATACAAACTTCCTACCAAAGCAGCTAACAGAACGATCGAAGCGGAGACTGAAAGCACGACCACTTGCGGCGACAGCTCATCTCGGCTGCGCAGATAAACGGGAAGAGCCATCGAAACGACAAAGTAGGCGATGATGAATCCAAAGGTGGCGAGTGAACCCATCAAACCATTGACATCGATACCGCTCGCTCCCCGCCAGTAGAGAAACGCCGGTCCCCAAAAGGAAAGAAAACCGATCGCTACGACAGCGCCGCCAGGAGTTTTATTTACCGGATGAATTTTGCTGAAGGCATGGGGCAACAATCGGCGGTGCGCCATTAACAGTGCGATCCGTGCCGCCGCGGTGATACAGGAAATGGCGCACGCGAGGAAACTCAGCGCAGCCCCCACATCGATCACGGGACCGAGAAACTCAAGGCCGGCGTGATGGGCAAGGACATGCAGCGGGGCGCCCGCGCGGCCGAGATCCTCATGAGCCTCGCGAAATCCAAGAACTTCACCGTAAGCGCAAAAGATAAAGAAGCCACCGGCAAAGATTGCGCTCAGGAGAACAGCTCGGGGAATTGTGCGCCGCGGAGTACGGGCTTCTTCTCCAAGCGCGGTGGCGCTTTCAAATCCGACGAAGCTGAACAAAGCAAGCAACAAGCCCAGTCGAATCCCGCTCGGAGTGGCGCCTTTCAGTTCGAATTGCGACCGGTCGAGTTTGAAACCGATGCGCCACAGAGTGGCGACGATCACGCAGGTGATGAGCGTGACGGAGATCGCTTCGAACCACAACATGACGCTCGCGGATATTTCTATATCGCGGTAAGCCACCCAGGTCGCGGCTACGGCGGCAACAGCCACCAGCAGAATAGGAGAAAGTGCTAGGCCGAATTGGGAGCGCAGCAGAATGTCTGCATAATTGGCGAAGCCGCCTTCGACAGCGGCTGCAGTTCCGATATAAGCGAAGAGCAATCCCCAAGCGGCAAGCTGGCCGAAAGGTCCTGGAAAAACAGAAGTGGCATAAGCGTATAAGGAACCAGCAGACGAGGAACGCGATGCAAAACCGTTCACGTTGAGAGCTACCAGACAAACCGCGACTGTGGCGAAGGAATACGAGAGCCAGGCTCCGTTTCCGGCAGTGGCAAAGATCGCGGGAATCAAAAGAGCCGGCCCGGCAGTCGGCGCGATACCGGATATCGATTGGGCCAGCGTCTGCAGCCCCGAAAGCGTATTCCTCGGCAATCCCAGATACTCGGAAGCACCGGTGCGCTGTTCGGTCGTATGACTCTTCAATGCGGTTTTAAACTCCGGCAGGGAAGCCTGCGTGCAAGGAGTGTAGCATCCGCGCAAATCAGGTGAACCTTGCGGAATTCTCCGCCCGGCGGCTATAATTTGAGAACCTTACAGGTTGCAGATTAATTCGCTTCCGTCCTCGCCGATGCTGCGCCGCGCAGGGTAAACTTGACGATTCCCAAAGGAAATAGCAAAGATGTATCCAGCACTTCAGAAGGAGTTGGCTGATTACGAGAAGCGCACCCCTAAATCGCGGGAAGCTCACGAACGTGCGAGCAGTCGTGTCCCGCTCGGAGTAGGAAGCAACTATCGCTTTTACCCGCCTTATCCCTTGTTTGTACGTGACGGCGCGGGCAGCCGGATTCGCGATATCGATGGTAACGAATATCTCGACCACAATCTCTGCTATGGGGCTTTATTTGCAGGCCATGGACATCCTGCTGTCACTAAGGCGGTCAGCGAGCGGTTGAAACTCGGAACGCTTTTTGGTATGCCGCACGGCATGGAATTGGAGCTGGCCGATGAGATCTGCGCGCGCTTCCCGGTCGAGATGGTGCGCTTTGGAAACAGCGGCTCCGAAGTAACGATGCACTCGCTTCGGTTGGCGCGTTCGGTGACGGGCCGCAGCAAGATCGTCAAGATGGAGGGCGGCTATCACGGTGGCCATGATGCGGTCTCGGTGAGCGTGAAGCCGAAAGAAGGACAGTTCGGGGCTCCGGAACATCCGACTCCGGTTGTCTCAAGCTTGGGTGTCCTCAAGGGCACCTCAGATGCGACGTTAGTTGCGCCATTCAATAATCTTCCAGCGATCGAGCGGCTCTTCGAAGAGAATCCGGGTGAGATCGCAGCCGTGATCGTGGAACCGATCATGATGAACATCGCGTTTTGCATGCCCGACGAAGGATATCTGCAAGGGCTGCGCGAAATCACCAAACGCTACGGCACGCTGTTCATCATGGATGAAGTGAAGACCGGCGGCAAACTCGCTTATGGGGGCGCTTGCGAGTATTTTGATGTGCAGCCCGACATTGTTTGTCTCGGTAAATCGATCGGTGGTGGTTTTTCGCTCGCCGCCTTTGCTGCAAGCCGGGAGGTTATGGACGTCATCGCGAAGCAGAAAATGTTCCACGCGGGGACTTACAACACCAATCCGGTAGTGATGACGGCCGGCCTCGCCACCTTCCGTGAGGTGCTAACGCGTGAAGCCTTCGAGCACGTGTCGAAGCTGAACCAGAAATTGGTGGACGGTTATCAGGCAACGGTCAAGAAGGCCGGCTTGATTGCTTACGCCGATGGCGCGGGCGCAAACGGAGCGCTGATGTTCTATCCGCAGCGGGTTCGGAACTATCGCGACTGGTATCACGTGGACGAAGACATTTGGACGCATTATTGGTTTGCAATGGTGAACCGCGGCATTCTGGCCCAGCCGTACTGGTGGGACGAGCAGTGGACGATCTCAGTGCAGCACACCGAGAAAGACATCGACGAACATCTACAGGTGTTCGCGGAAATCGCTCCGGCCCTCGCGGCCGCTCAGGAAGAACGGATGGCGGTGGGACCGCTCGGCACCCACGCTTCCTGATCCGCGCACTCCAACCGGTAGGATGGCCACTGAGACAATCATTCCGAGAGAAGGGCGCCCGGCTCATCTGAAACGGGCGCTCGGCGTCGCCGATCTCACCTGGCTTTGCGTTGTAGCGGTCGCCAATCTGAATGTCTTGCCGGTAATCGCGGCAAGCGGCCCTTTGACGATGTGGCTTTGGTTATTGGGACTGCTGTTCTTTTTCTTGCCACAAGGGATCGCGGTCATCGAACTTTCGCAAAGGTTTCCGGAAGAGGGAGGTCTTTACATCTGGACGAAGGAGATGTATGGGGAGCTGCACGGCTTTCTTTGCGGCTGGTGCTATTGGACCGCCAACTTGTTTTTCATTCCGACGCTACTCTTCTACCTGGTTGGCATCGTTACCTACACGGCGGGACCTTCGCTCGGCCGCCTAACGGAGAGCCCGGTTTTTTTCGGTGTTCTGACCATCGGTCTGTTATGGCTGACGGCGTTTGCGAATATCCGCGGGCTGGGCGTAGGCAAGTGGGTGAACAACGCCGGGGGAATTGGTACGCTGGCCGCGGCGACTGTGTTGGTTGTTCTTGGGGGATGGATTATTGCTCGTTTCGGCGTGGCGCTGCCTGCCAGTAGCTTCGCTCTGAAAAGGCTCGATTGGGGCATCGCTTCGTCGTTCGGCCTGGTCTGCTTCGCCTTAGTGGGATTGGAACTGGGATCGGTGATGGGTGGTGAGATTCGCGATCCCGAACGAAGCGTTCCTCGCAGCGTTCTATACGGAGGAGTTTTAGCCGGGCTTCAGTATCTGGGCGCGACTCTTGCGGTTTTGCTGGCCGTTCCCCAAAAGGATGTGAAAGTTCTTCAGGGTGTGCTGCAGGGTGTAGACATCATGGCAGGAAGACTCCATGTAGGATGGCTTCTTCTACCGGTCGCCGTTCTCGTTGCTGTTTCCGTGATCGGCGCCACTTCGGCGTGGCTCAGCGGATCCGCGCGCATCTTGTTTGTCTCAGGACTGGATCGCTACCTGCCTAAGGGGCTTGGCAAGATACACCCGAAGTACGGAACGCCGCATGTGGCTCTGTATGGAATCGCGATCATGTCCTCCTGCCTGATTCTGATGAGCTTCGTTGGCAAGACCACGGTGAAGGAGGCTTACGTCACGCTGCTTGATTTGGCGGTGGTGCTGCAGATGATTTCTTATTTGTATCTCTATGCTTCGCTTGCACGGGTGGCGTTCGACAGCTCTGTCACTGGAGAATATCGCCGGCGAACGCGCATCCGGTTTGCCGCGGTGAGCGGGCTTGTAACGGCCGGTGCGGGCATGATCGTGGCCTTTGTGCCCTCGCATGTTGTGGATTCAATCTGGCGCTTCGAACTGAAGATGCTTGTGACCTCCGTGCTCTTCATCGGACTTGCGGTAGGGCTATTCTTCTATTACTCGCGCCGGCAAAACGTGCCTGCCATCGCTGCGGTCGAGGCCTGAAGTTATGGCGATCGCGTCCATCAATCCGACCAACGGCCAGTTGCTGAAGAGCTTTGAGGCGCTCACTGCACCGGAGATCGAAGCTAAATTGCACCTCGCGAAGGAAGCGTTCGCGGAGCATCGCAAAACATCTTTCTCCGAACGCGCTCAAAAACTGCAGCGTGCCGCCGCGATTCTGGACGAGGGGAGCGAGCGTCTCGGGCGAATCATGACGCTCGAGATGGGCAAGACGCTCAAGTCCGCGATCGGGGAGGCCCAAAAGTGTGCTCTCGGCTGCCGCTACTATGCGGAACACGGCGCGGAGCATCTCGCTGATGAAATGATCGCGTCGAGCGCGACCCGAAGCTTTGTGCGCTATCAGCCGCTCGGTCCGGTACTCGCGATCATGCCGTGGAATTTCCCATTTTGGCAGGTATTCCGGTTCGCTGCGCCGGCTCTGATGGCAGGGAACGTGGGACTGCTGAAACACTCGTCCAATGTGCCGCAATGCGCGCTGGCGATCGAAGACATATTTACCCGAGCCGGTTTTGCCTTGGGGACATTTCAGGCTTTGCTGGTCGAATCGGACCAGGTTGGCAGATTGCTTGAGGACGATCGTGTCGCGGCCGCGACGCTTACCGGAAGCGAGCCGGCCGGGCGAGCGGTCGCAAGCAGGGCGGGGCAGCACATCAAGAAAACTGTGCTCGAGTTGGGTGGCAGTGATCCGTTCATCGTGATGCCGAGTACTGAACTGAAGTCAACTGTTGCAGCTGCGGTCGGTGCACGCGTCATCAACAACGGCCAATCGTGTATAGCGGCCAAGCGTTTTATTGTTGCCAAGAGTATCTACGACGAATTCGAGGCCGGGTTCGTGCGTGGCATGGAAGCGTTGCACGTGGGAGACCCTCTAGAGTCTTCGACTGATATCGGTCCTTTAGCCACTGCTAAAATCCGCGACGAACTGCATGACCAGGTCATCCGCGCGAGGGAGTCGGGCGCCTCTGTGCTTACCGGAGGTAGCAAGATCGGGGGCAAAGGAAATTTCTACGCCCCTACTGTTCTGGCGAATGTCAGCCGCGAATCTCCGGTCTTCTATGAAGAGCTCTTTGGGCCTGTCGCGATGCTGTTCCGGGTCAAGAATGTGGACGAGGCGATCGAGCTTGCGAACGATTCGCCGTTCGGACTTGGATCGAGCGTCTGGACGAACGACGGCGAGGAAGCGGAGCGCTTCATTGATGGGATTGAGGCCGGGCAGGTCTTCGTGAACGGGCCGGTTGCTTCGGATCCCCGACTCCCTTTTGGCGGCGTGAAAAAGTCGGGCTACGGAAGAGAGCTAAGCGCTGTGGGTATTCGCGAGTTTGTAAATGCCAAAACGGTCTGGTGCAAGTAATTCAATGAATCGCTATCGAATGTACATCAATGGCGAAGATGTGGAGGCCGTGCGCGGAGCATGGTTTCCTGTCTATGATCCTTCGACCGAAGAGATCATCGCCGAAGTGCCTGACGCCGATGCGACTGATGTAGACCGTGCCGCCCGCGCTGCCCGCGAGGCTTTCGATGCGGGGCCGTGGCCGCAAATGACTGCGCAGGATCGGGGGCGCCTTCTCTTTAAGCTTTCCGATCGGATCCGAAAAGAGTCGACCAAGCTAGCCGAGCTCGAAGCACGCAACTGCGGCAAACCGATCGTCGAGGCCGAGTTCGATGTGAACGATACGGCTACCTGCTTTGAGTACTACGGCGGGCTCGCCACGAAGGTGCTGGGACACGTGAATCCGGTTCCCGACAATGCGCTGAGCCTCTCGCTGCGTGAACCGGTTGGAGTGGCGGGGCAGATCATTCCCTGGAATTATCCGCTACTGATGGCAGCCTGGAAGCTGGCGCCCGCGCTTGCTGCCGGCTGTACTTGTGTTCTCAAACCGGCGGAACAGACGCCGCTTACGGTTCTCGAAATGGCGGGCTGGCTCGAGGAGATCGGCTTCCCGCCCGGCGTGGTCAACATTGTGACCGGCTTTGGAGAATCCGCGGGCGCTCCGCTTGTCTCGCATCCAGCCGTGGACAAAATCGCGTTTACTGGAAGCGCGGCGGTTGGGAAAATCATTCTGCGAACGGCTGCGGAATCGATCAAGCGCGTCACGCTCGAGTTGGGCGGCAAGTCGCCAAACATTTTTTTTGCCGATGCAGATTTCGAAGCCGCCATTGATGGGGCGCTATTTGGCGTCTTCATCAATCAAGGAGAAGTCTGTTCGGCGGGTAGCCGGATTCTGGTCGAAAAACCGATCTACAGCAAGTTCGTCGACGCGCTTGCCGAGAAGACGAAGAGCATCAAGCTCGGTGCGCCGCTCGATCGCGAAACCAAGATGGGTCCCGTGGTGAGCAAGGAACAATACGATCGGGTTCGCGAATACCAGGAGATCGGGAAGCGTGAAGCGAAGCTACTAGCGGGTGGCGGGCGCGCCGCTGGATTCGACAAAGGCTACTACCTGGAGCCCACCATCTTCGCGGACGTGGACAACTCGACGCGCATTGCACGCGAAGAAGTCTTCGGACCGGTCGCAGCGGTAATTCCTTTCGACGGCGAAAAAGAAGCAATCCGCATTGCGAACGACACTCCTTATGGTTTGGCTGCGGCGGTTTGGTCGCGAGATATCTTCCGTGCTCTGCGTGTCGTGAAAGCCGTGCGCGCAGGGATAGTATGGGTCAATCACATGCAGCCCACCTACGTGGAAGCTCCTTGGGGCGGATACAAGCAATCCGGCTTCGGCAAAGAGCTTGGTCCGTGGGGAATTGAAGAATATCTCGAAACAAAACAGGTGCATATCAACTTGAGTGAACAGCCGATTGGATGGTACTGATGGGCACTATCCAACTCAAAACTGCCGTTCCCGGCCCTCAATCGCAGGCGCTCGCGCGGCGTGCTGCCGGTTCGGTCGCGCGCGGCGTTTCGCAGCTGACGTCGATCTTCGTCGCACGGTCGGAGGGCGCGGTCATCGAAGATGTCGATGGCAATCGGTTCATCGATCTGGCGGGCGGCATCGGTTGCCTCAACGTGGGACATCGCTCGCCCGGCGTCGTTGACGCCTTGCACGAACAGGTCAATCGTTTCCTGCATACCTGTTACATGGTGACGCCGTACGAAAGCTACGTCGATTTGACGGAGAAGCTGAACGCGCTTGCCCCCGGCGATTCTCCCAAGAAGACGCTACTGCTCAACAGCGGAGCAGAAGCCGTAGAAAATGCAATCAAAATAGCGCGCGCTTATACCAAGCGGCCGGCGGTGATCTGCTTTGAAGATGGCTTTCATGGCAGAACGCTGCTCACGCTTTCGCTCACCAGTAAGACCCACCCGTACAAAGCCGGGTTTGAGCCGTTTGTCAGCGATATTTACCGGGTACCTTACGCTTATTGCTATCGCTGCTCTTACAACCTGACATATCCCGAGTGCAAGCTTCACTGCGCCCGTTATCTGGAAGACACGTTCAAACGGGTGGTCGCCGCGGAGTCTGTTGCCGCCATCATCGCCGAACCGGTTTTAGGAGAAGGCGGTTTCGTGGTTCCACCGGGAGACTGGCTGGAAATCGTCGACCAGATCTGCAAGAAGCACGGCATCCTTCTCATTGCGGACGAGGTGCAGACTGGTTTTGGACGAACAGGCAAGTTCTTCGCCTGCGAGCATTACGGAGTCGAGCCGGATCTATTGGTGAGCGCCAAAAGCCTCGGAGGCGGGTTGCCGATCGCTGCCGTAACCGGTAGAGCCGAGATCATGGACAATACCGGACCGGGATCTCTCGGCGGCACTTTTGGAGGAAATCCGCTGTCGTGCGTAGCCGCTTTGGCAGCTATCGAAGCGATCCAGGCCGGCAATCTCAACGAGCGAGCTGTTCATCTGGGCGAACTTTTTCGCGAGCGGGCGGACCGATGGCAGAAACGTTTCTCGATAATCGGCAATGTTCGCGGGCTGGGCGCGATGCAGGCGTTCGAGGTGGTCAAGCCAGATGGCTCGCGCTTACCCGATGCCGAAGCGACCAAGAGCATCGTGCGACACTGTTACGAACGCGGCGTCATTCTGGTAACTGCGGGCACTTACGGCAACGTTATACGCCTTCTCATGCCGCTCGTCATAACGGATGAGCAGATGAGTGAGGCGCTAGCGGTGATCGAAGCATCGCTCGCGCAAGCGGGTCAGCCGCAGTCCGTGCCGAAAGAAGGGAACATTCCGGTCGCGGTCGCGTGAAACGATCTGCCTTCGCGGTCCCGATCCTCGCTCTGCTTTTGCTTGGCAGCTGCGGAAAAGAAACACCTCAACTTGGGCTTCTGGTGTGGGAAGGATACGCCGATCCTTCATTCATTCAGGGATTCGAATCGAAGTGCGGCTGCAAGGTCAGCGCCTCCTACATGGGGTCGAGCGACGAACTTGTTGCTAAGCTGCGTGGCGGAAGCGCGAGTAATTACGATGTGATCTCGCCATCAAGCGACGTTGCGACTAGCATCGCTACGGCGGGATTGGCAGCGCCTCTCAATCTAACTAAGATCCCCAGCTACGGCCAGCTCATGCCCACGCTCACCTCGCTGTCGTTGGTGAAATCACAGGGGAACGTTTACGGTGTGCCGTTTCAGTGGGGGCCGAATCCGCTCCTTTATGACACGACTTTTTTCAAAGCAGCTCCCGATAGTTGGACTGTGCTCTGGCGGCCGGATCTGCGGGGCAAGGTTTCGGTGTGGGACGACTTGTCGACCGTGTACATGGCTGCTCAAATTCTCGGGTATGACAAGCCCGATCCAAGTAAGCTATACAACCTCACCGATGAACAGCTCGAAAAAGTAAAAGCCAAACTGATCGAATTAAAACCCAACATTCGCAAAATGTGGTCAACCGGCGGAGAGCTGACGAATCTCTTCGAGAGCCATGAAGTTCAAATCGCCATGGGGTGGCCGCTGATGACGAACCAGCTGCGTGCAAGACACTTCCCCATTGGGGAAGCAATTCCGAAGGAGAACACGACCGGCTGGATCGATCACCTGATGATTACCGCCGGCAGCGAACACAAAGAACTCGCGCATCAGCTCCTTGAATACCTGATCGAAGCACGGACGCAGAAAAAGGTCAGCGCAGTTACCGGCTATCTTCCCGCAAATCCTGGCGTCTCGGCTTATCTTTCCGCGGACGAAAAGCGCAATCTCCACCTGGATGATCTCGATCGATACACCAAGCGAATTTACTTCTGGCAGAACGTGCCGCGGCGCGATAAATACAATCAGATCTGGAATGAAGTAAAGGCATCACAGTAGCGTCTTTGATGGAGCCCGGCGCGTCCTTACTTTCGATTCGAAGTGTTGCCAAGAGTTTCGGTTCCACGCGAGTGCTGAGCGACATCGCTTTTGAGGTAGGCCAGAGTGAATTCCTCACGATTCTGGGCGAGAGCGGCTCCGGGAAAACGACTCTACTTCGGATTCTCGCCGGCTTTGAGCGGCCCGATGCTGGCGAAGTCTGGATGGCGGGAGAACGCCTGGACCTTCTGCCGCCGAATCGCCGGAACGTAAACACCGTGTTCCAGCACTACGCGTTGTTCCCGCACATGAGTGTGTTCGAGAACGTGGCGTATGGGCTGCGGGCGAAGAGAGTTGCCGCGAGAGAAGTTGGTCCGCGCGTGAACGAGACTCTGGCCCAAATGCGGATGAGCGAACTGGCTCAAAGACGTCCGGCTCAGTTGAGCGGCGGACAGCAGCAGCGTGTCGCGCTTGCCAGAGCGCTCGTGAACCGGCCGCGAATGCTGCTGCTCGACGAACCGCTTTCGGCGCTCGATGCTAATCTGCGGCGTCACATGCAGCTTGAACTGAAAACGATGCAGCGGGAGATCGGGATCTCGTTCGTGTTTGTGACGCACGATCAAGAGGAGGCGATGAATTTGTCGGATCGCATCGCTTTGCTCCGGCGCGGCGTTATCGAGCAGATTGCGACACCACGAGAGCTTTACGATAGGCCGCGCACGGCGTATGTCGCGACATTTGTCGGTCAAACCAATCTGCTGCGGGCAAATGTAGAAGAGGGGATCGCGCGGACTGGACCGTTCGAATGGGCTACATCATCAAGCACTGGGCAGGTTGCCTTTTCGCTACGTCCGGAGCACATTTCGATTGGCACGCATGGCGGCGATGCCATACGGTGCCGGGCTACCGTCATTCGGCGAAGTTTTGCAGGGCCAAGCGAACTCGTGGAAGCGGATTGCGGAGGCGGACTTCACTTGATGGTTCGCGTTCCTAGCGGGGCGCCTCTTCCACAGGATCTTGTTATCGAGATCTCCCCTCAACACTTGATTCCTCTCGCGGCCGAGAGTGATTAAATGTACTCGCGCGCTTACCGGAAAGTCGTTACTCTGCCGCCGCTCGTCTGGGTCACGCTCTTCCTTGTTCTGCCTTACGCTTTCCTGTTCTGTTTCAGCTTCTGGGAAGTCCGAGCGCAAACGATTGTTCACCATTGGAATCTCGACAACTATCGGCGGCTCATCGACGATCCGATCTATCTTCAAGTGCTGCTGCGTTCCGCTCGAATTGCGGCCGGCGTGACGCTTTTCGCGCTAATCCTGGGTTTCCCGCTGGCGTACTACCTTTCGTTCCACGTCGGGCGACATAAGAATCTGCTGTATCAGCTGGTAATCATTCCGCTATGGGTGAGCTACCTGGTTCGCGCGTATGCCTGGAAGACGATACTCGGGAGTGAAGGCGTACTGAATACTTTACTGATGTACACGGGGGTTACGCACCATCCGCTGTCATACCTGCTCTATAGTCCATTCGCCGTGGTGTTGACGTTAACGCACATCTACACTCCGTTTGTTTTCCTGCCCATCTACGCTTCGCTTGAACAGATCCCCAGGCCTCTCATCGAAGCGGCCAACGATCTGGGCGCGAGTTCAGTCCGAATGTTCTGGACAGTTGTGTTTCCGCTTGCTCTGCCCGGCGTCCTGGCGGGCGCAACCTTCGCTTTCGTGTTGAGCTTGGGAGATTTTCTGGCCCCTCTGCTGATCGGAGGTCCGAGCGGTGTGATGATCTCGAATCTAGTGGTCAGCCTGTTCGGCGCAGCTTACGATTGGCCGCTAGGGGCCGCCATTTCTCTTTGCATGCTTGTGCTGGTGGTCGCTTTGATCACCGGGACGGAGCGGCTGGAACAATGGCTGAAGTATCGGAGCGCATAAACATGCAATGGCGCGCTCGATTCACTTGGCTTACCGCTCACAGCGTCGCGGTCTTTGCGTTTTTATACCTGCCCATCATCACGCTCATTATTTACTCCTTCAGCGGCGCAAGCGTGGGCGGATTTCCGCCGCGTCGATGGACATTGAACTGGTATCGGTTGCTATGGCAAGACAGCGCTCTCTGGCTGTCGGTCAAGAACAGTGTGCTCGTGGCTATTCTGGCAGTTCTCCTCTCGGTAGGGTTTGGCCTTCCCGCAGCATTGGCGCTCGATCGAGCATCGTTCCCCGGCAAGGCAGTATTTCGAAGACTGGTCCTACTGCCGTTAATTTTGCCGGGCATTATTACCGGGCTTTCGCTGCTGATGTTGTTCGCGACAACCGGTGCGAAGCTCAGCATTTGGACTGTCGCTATCGGCCATGGCACAGCTCTCATTTCGATTGCGGTTACGGAGATATCGGCCGGGCTGCAGAAGTTTGATCGGGCCCAGGAAGAAGCCTCACGCGATCTCGGCGCCGGCGAATGGAGGACATTTTGGCGGATCACGATGCCGAATCTGAAGCTCTCGCTCATCGCGGCGGTACTGTTGATCTTTACTCTGTCGCTTGATGAAATTGCCGTGAGCTTCTTTCTTGTCGGTCGCGAGAATACATTGCCGCTCGAAATCTGGTCGCGTTTGCGCCGAGGAATTACGCCGGAGATCAACGCGATCTCCACACTCCTTTTCTGCCTTTCGTTGTTCGCGATTGTTTTATGGTTCAGACTTCGAACGTCCGGTGATGAAGAGGGCCACGCAGCCGGCCCCTTCCAGGAAAAGTGAGAAGCTAAAGGGTTCGCGCGTCGGTTTCCTGATCATCGGTCAGACCGCTCGGTTCCTCGATGTGAGTTGCGCGATGCGAAAAAATCCAGCGTTCCCGGCACCCGGCCGCTCGGGCTCGGAACACCTCTAATGTTTGTGGCTGTGGTCGTGAGCGTGGCTGTCAACTGCGATCTGACACTGGCCGTCAGAAAGCAAACAGGGAACATGCTCGAACTGAATCGTCGTGTGGTGGATTCCAAACTCGCACAGCGCTTTGTTGACCGTCTTTAGAATTCCTTCGCTGGCTGAAGGAGGCATATCGTCTATGAGGACGTGGCAACTTAAGGCATGAGTGTTCGATCCCAGGCTCCAGATATGGAGATCGTGAACATCTAAAACACCTTCAACTGCGCCCATCGCTTTCGTCACATTTTCCAGCTTGAGACCCCGGGGCAAACCCTCTAGAAGGATATTGAGCGACTCCTGAGTAATGTCCCAGGCGGTGTAAACGATAAAAATTCCGAGTACGATCGACAGGATCGGGTCGATATAGGTAAGGCCCGAAAAGCGAATTGCCAGCGCACCGATAATAATCGCCACTGCGCCAACTGCATCTCCGGCCATGTGAACGACTGCGGCGCGTATGTTGATATCGCCCTTTTGCCCACGTGTAAGTGCCAGCACAATCGAGCCGTTTAAGACCAGAGCGATGGCAGCAACCCACATCATGATCCGATCGTTAAGCGGCTCGGGATGTGCGATGCGTCCAATCGCCTCCCAGAAGATGACCAGCGAAACCAGGATGAGAGTAGCCGCGTTTAGGAAGGCGGCGATAACCCCGGCGCGCCCATACCCAAAAGTCTTCGATTGGTTTGCCGGTTTCGACTGAAGATAGACTCCGATCGCGGCTAACAAGAGCGCAAGTGCGTCGGTGAAATTGTGGCCGGCATCCGACAACAAGGAGAGGCTATGCGAACGAAAACCTGCATAGACTTCGAAGGCCGTGAAAGCTAACGTCGCAATGAGCGAGACCCGCAAAACCCAGCCGCTTGCCGGAGCGTGATGATGGTGAGGAATTTGGAACCTTCCTCTTCCAATTTACGCTAAACGCTATTGCGTCGGGGGCTTTTCGCCCGGACGTAAGAGAGAGGGCACTTTTTTCTTCGGCTCCTCTTCCTTCTCCGCCGTCTTCTTCCGCTCCTTTTGTTCTTCGCTCGACATTACTGCTTCGCGCTCGCTCTTCTCTTTCGCATCTTTGCCCGCAAGTTCGTTGCCGCGTTTCTTTGAGTCCTCGAGAGAAAGTTCGTGGCTGTCTGTAGTAGTGTCGATGGCCTCCGTCAGCACAAACTTGTACCGGTCGGCATCCTTGTAATCGGCTTCCTGGATCTTGTTCAACTTCTCCAAAAATCCTTTTTCCGCGTTCAGGACGGCTACCATTCCCGTATCGATCGGACGGTTACGGCGCAGGGCATCATCGGCAACGGAGTCGATCGCCTCGATGATTTTGTTATAGTCTTCAAGCGCGTTGTGAATAAAGATGCTGCGGCCCGGTTTCTCCTTTGCAAGATACTGGTCCACCAAATCCAGCCGCTGACGGGCGAAGTGGATATAAAGCAGTAACCGATCGTTCGGTTCCTGCGCTTCTCTTACCTGCTCCACCTCATTCGCAGTCAGGAAATCTCGGTCCTGGCCGAAAGCCAGGAGCCCGGCGGCGAAACAAACGCTAACGGCTCGCTTGAACCTCATTTTCGCAACGCTCCAGCTAACAGCTTGTCATGGATCTCATCTAGTTTTCGGCTCACTTGCTCGGCCCAGCCTCGTCTGGGAAGCTCGATGTCATCAAGAAGAGCTGCCATGCGCCGCTGAAGGTAGGAGACGCGAAGCTCAGGCTTTTTGAAAGACCGTGATTTATGCGTTGCTTCCAGAGAATTCACGCAGACATTCAAGGCTTTTGTCATGTTTTCCAACTGTGAATCGCCTTGCTCGGTGTTCCCGCGAAGATAGCCGTCACGCGCACTGTCGAAGGCATCGAAGGCAAACGCAAGAGCCATATCCGCGCGCCGGCTCGGGTCGCGTTCGGCGTTAAGCTCCGCAAGAAATCCCTGCGCCGAGAGACAGCAGGCCAACGCGACAACCAGCAATAAGCCCGCTAAGAACCGCTCCGGAAAAACGGAAGTCATACCGATCAGCCGGCAAAAACTCCTCAAATATACTGCCATGAGTCAGGCGAGCAATGCCAACCACTGCACCTAGTTTATCGAGCTATTTCCACGGATCTTTGCCGCGGCCGTAGCCTCTCTTTGCAAGTGCGTCATGTTCACGCCCTCCAGCGCGAGTGCAATGAAGCCGATGACAATTAGCGGTATCGTGACCACGGCCCAGAGAATCAGCGAGAACCTTTTCGCATGGGCCGAAGCCAGGCCAAACATTATCAGTGTGCGCGCCGTTACCCACTGGAAGGACCCGAGGTTCCCCGGAGCTTGTGGAACGATACTACTGAGCCGAAGCAAGACCATCATTGTGAACGACGCTGTCCACGCGACCGGTAGCCGATTTGCCTGGACCAGCATGTAAATCGGCAAACTCTGGGCGAGCATGTAAGCTCCGCTAATCAAAAAAGAATAGTACAGATAGCGCGAGTGCCCGATCAGGTGCAAATCTTCGATTAGCGTATTGAACCATCGAGGCCAGACGATACCGAATACCAGATCGAGCGACTGCCTGCGCGCATACATCGCGTAAGCAAGGATCAGCGTGCACACTCCAATAAGCACTGCGAGTATGTAGCCGCCATGCAGCAGAACGCTCGGAAGCTTTCCCATGCGCAGGCACAGGTAGAAACAGGCTAAGAGCCAAATTCCATCGAAGATGCGTTCGATAAGGGCCGAGGCGAAGGTAACCGAGAGAGGAACCGCCGTGAATTTCGAAAGCAGAAAACAACGGATTAGCTCGCCCGCCCGCAACGGCAGAACTTCATTCGCGAACAATCCTACGTATATCGATTCAACAGCTTGAATGAAAGGAATTCGCTCGATCGGCCTCAACAGCATTTTCCAACGCCATGCATGCAAGAGATACACGCAGACATCGGAAACAACGGCCGCTAAGACCCAGCCCCAGTGCATGTGCTGGATTTCACCCCATATCTGGTGAAGTCCTGCCCCGTTCAGCACCCACCCCATGCATATCAGCGCCAGCAGGTTTGTAACAGCGATGAGCGCCCAGGATCTGAAGGTTTTATTGCGCTCGACAGGCCTGAGTGGTGCAGTCTGAATGCTCAAGCAACCCCATGATAGCGCCCGGTCGATGACAAAGAAATTGCGCCAGAGCTAGACGTAAAGCCCCATGGCGCGCTTGGCTTTGCGCATGGTGTCTTCTGCGATTGGCAGAACCCGGTCTCGTCCCTGCGTCAGCACGGTGTCGATGTAAGTCGGCTCCGCAGTCACTTCGCGGTAACGCTTTTGTATCGGCTCCAGACGGGCGATCACGGTTTCGGCGACCAGCTTCTTGAAATCGCCATAGCGCATTCCGGCAACTCTCTCCTTCGTAATAGACGAGTCGCACGCCTCGCCGATACTAAGCAAATTTGCTACTCCTGCGCCCATGTTCTCGGGATCGACCGCCGGCTGCGAGTCCGTCGTCGCACGTGCGATTTTTTTCTGAATTGTCTTCGGCTCATCCAGTAAAGCAATAGCGTGTCCGGATCCTGAGGCCGACTTGCTCATCTTCTGCGTGGGATCGTCGAGACCCATAATGCGAGCGCCGACCGTCGGCAGATGCGTCGCGGGCATGGCAAACGTCTCCCCATAGAGCGAGTTAAAGCGCTGCGCAATATCCCGAGCTAATTCGAGATGCTGCGATTGATCCTCCCCGACCGGAACGATACTCGCCTGATAGAGCAGAATATCGGCAGTCATCAAAACCGGATATTGCAGGTATCCTGCGCCGATTGTGTCCTGCTTTTCCGCCTTGGCCTTGAACTGCGTCATCCGATAGAGCCATCCGAGCGGCGTCACACAGGTTAGGAGCCAGCCTAGCTCCGAATGGCCCGGAACGCTCGATTGCACCACTACCGAAGATTGCTGGGGGTCGATCCCCGCCGCAATGAATAACGCTGCAGTCTCGCGAATTTTGGCGCTCAGCTCCGCCGGGTTCTGCGGAACAGTTATAGCGTGAAGATCGACAATACAGAAGATGCTTTCAAATTGGCTCTGGATCTCGGCCCAGTTTTTCAGCGCTCCGAGATAATTACCTATGTGTAGTTGACCGCTGGGCTGAACCCCAGACAAAACTCGTGCTTTCATTGCAGGATCGAATTCTCCATCGTAAGTGATGTCTTCAACAGTAACGATCGAAAAGCTGGTATACGGCGGTGACGGCCTGGCCCGCGTGGATGGGCAAGTTGTTCTGACGCCTTACGTTCTTCCCGGCGAGCAGGTCACCTTGGTGACTGCTAAGGCCAAATCGGGATTGCTGCGTGGCAGTTCACCCGTCGTGCTGGAGGCCTCCCCTCACCGCATTCAACCTCGCTGCGAATACTTCGGCAATTGCGGCGGCTGCCAGTACCAGCACATCGACTATCAATTTCAGCTCGATCAGAAGGTCGGCATTCTTCGGGAGACGCTTCGGCGACTCGGCGGATTGATTTACGAAGATGAGATCCCCGTCATCAGCGGCGAGCCCTGGGCCTACCGGAACCGGGTTCAACTTCATTTCGCCAATCGTGAGTCGGGCTTTCATCGGCAGACTTCGAACCAGCTCTGCGCAATCGATCACTGCTATATCGCGGCTCCGATCCTCGTCGAAGCCATAGCCCGCATCAGCGATGCAGTAAAGAAGCAGGAATGGCCAAGCTTCCTCCAGTCGATGGAGCTCTTCACCAATGGCGCCGAATTGCAGTTGAACGTACTCGAATCCACCCGGCCAGTGGCGGCGCGCTTCTTCGAATGGTGTGCTGCATTCCTCCCCTCTGTCGTGCCGGGCGCAATTGACTACGAAGCGGCCGGCTTTCGTTTTCGTATCAGCGGCGGTTCATTCTTTCAAGTCAACCGATTTCTGGTAGACGCACTGGTCGCCGAAGTCGTCGGCGATGCGGCCGGTGAACACGCCATCGATCTTTACGCGGGAGTCGGTCTCTTTTCCCTATCGCTGGCAAAACGATTCGCACGGGTCGATGCCGTAGAACGGGGCGGCTCGGCAACCCGCGACTTGGAACGCAACATCTTGGAAAGCCAGTTGCCGATTAAACCGGTCAGGGATGCCGCCGAAACCTATCTGCGATCGGGCGTAAAAACCGCGCCGGACCTGCTCGTTGTCGATCCGCCGCGCGCTGGCTTGGGCCGCGAAACAACGGCGGCTATTCTGCAAACGCGACCCGCGCGCCTAACCGTTGTGAGTTGCGATCCCGCCACCCTGGCCCGTGATTCCCGCCAGTTGCTCGAGCAGTACCAGATTCGCCGACTAGCACTGGTCGACCTTTTCCCGCAGACTTATCATTTCGAGACCGTAATGCATCTCGAACTCAAGTGATCCAATCAAGACCGGCGGAAGCGTTGCGTGACTCCGCTCCATTTGCGAGCGATCAGCTCGGCTATCGTGAGCGCGATCGCCAAGCCCAGGCAAGCCGGCCAAAGCGGCCACTGAGTGTAGTTGCTTCTTCCGCCTGAGTTAAGTATTTCGTCCACCGGTGGATCGAGCCGCCCTCCGGTAAACGTCGCAATTTCTTTAAGCAATCCCTCGTTCAAACCGTAGTCTTCGAGCTCCGGCTGCTGACGGTAAAGGCCGATCTCCGGGAAAGCAGTTGAATCGTTCACCGGCCGAATCCGAAACAGTCCAGTCTCGGACCCTATGTGAATGCGGCCTTCATACAGCCGAGCAGCTGCTTTCTTTACCTCTATCTCTTTCCGGAAAGCGTTCGGCCCAAGCACGAAAATCTGCGGCACTGAAACCGGCTCCGTAACCGCGTCCGCCATCCGGTATTGCACCAGCAAGTCACCGTTGGCCGCATCATAGCTGGCGCTAGCATCGGTCGGGTCGACTTGCGTCAACAGGTCACGAGAGACGTTAGTCCAGAACTTGTCGAAACCCGGCCATCCAATCCACGATTCAGCCCACCGGCTCTTCGCATCCGAAGCAAATACGGCGGCTCTGCCCAGTCCGTACTGCCAGCGCACATAGAGCGGATCCTTTTTGATCGCATCAATCTCCAGCACCGTGTCCGAGCTTGGTTTTGCCTTATAGCGGGCATACCCGCGCAGTGGCGGAGCCGTTTCCATGGCGACGTCTTCGAGTACATCCGACTTCTCCGAAATCAGGGGAGCCAGCGATCTTTCGACAGCTGTGGATCCGCTATAAGTCTCCACATCTTTTAGCAGAATTTGCTCGAGACCCATAGGGTCGTTGAGGAAATAGCTTCGGCCTCCCGAAGCAGCCGCAACTTTCTCTAGATAAGAGCGGTTTACGTCCTGTCCCAAGCCGACGGTAGATATCGTGACTTGGTGTTGCGCCGCCTCTTTGGCAAGCTCGATGCTGTCGCCTTCTTCGGAGATCCCGTCCGTCAACAACACGATGTGCTTGGAGCTTGAGTTCGAAGGCAACACGCGCCGATAGGCTTCTGCTAAGGCAGGCGCGATTTGAGTGCCGCCATCGGGTGTAATTCCCGAGATCAGCCTTTTAATCATCGACTTGTCTTGGGCGTGCCGCATGGGAACGGCCCACTGAAAAGAATTGTCGAATATAAGAACGCCGATGCTGTCAACCGGACGAAGATGATCCACAACGCCAATAGCCGACAAACGAGCAAGCTCGATCTTTCGGCCCTCCATAGAGGACGACTTATCGATGATCAGGCCGACACAGGTTCCCTTCGGAGTGTCGGGAGGCGCTAACTTGGCGGGAAGCGCCCGATCGAGCGCGTCCATCTGCTTGTCTTCCTTGTAGACCTGCCGTTCTCCGCCGATGAGCAGCAGGCCGCCTCCGGCTTTAACATACGACTCGATGCGCGCCTTACGTGCTGCCGAAAGGGTACCCAGATCCAAGTTGTTAAGAATGACGAGCTGGTACCCCGTGAGCTCCCCATCAAGCTCAGCACTGTCGCGCTTGAGATCGAAACCGGCTTCCGCCAACGCTCCAAGCAGATTGGCATCCGTCCCGGCGGGGTCTTCCGATAGATACAGGACGCGAGCGCGCTTCAACTCAATCGCTTCTTCAAACTTTGCTTCCCCCAGATTTCCCGCTTGAATGCGCCCCCTGATCGACACAGTGCCGGTCGATTTGATGCGCGCGTTTATTCGGACTGAGTTCTGGCCTTGGCGAAGATCGAACTTCTGCTGCCCCAGATCCTTTCCGGCAGCCAGGATATCCACTGTGGCAGGGCCCGCGCCGGAAGAGGAAAGCGTCAGATCAATCGCAATCTGCTCCTGACTGTAAGCCTCCCGGGGCAATGAAACGGATTGTAGCCGAAGTGAGGAGCTGGACTTTCCGCCGAGACCGATGGTGTCAACCGGAATATGAAGGCTCTGTAGCTGAGCGATTGCTCTCGCGGCGCTGCCCAAGTTTTCGTTGCCATCGCTTATCAGCAGGAAGCGGGGCAAGTACCCGTTCGGAATGGCTCCCATACTGCTCGTCAGCGCCGCCTCCAGATTGGTCCCCCTCTCTGCCGAATTCGCAACCTGCCGCAAATGCAGCCCGCCGACGAGTTCCTTTTCCTCGACAGCCCGTACGCTGCTATCGAACGGGATAATACGGACCCAGTTCCTTCCTTTATGTTTCTCGATGTCGCCTGCAAGGGCGGAAGCACGCGCCAGATCGTCGGCCTGAATACTGGCCGAGGTATCGACCAAAATCACTTCTGCCGTTTTGCTGTCCGGCAAAGTGATCACGGGCTCAGCGAACGCCAGGAGAATCATCGTCAGACTTAAGGTTTTCAAAGCGAGCGTGATGCGACGGGACGCGCTTCTCCAAGCCATGAACATCCATATCAGCGGAGCAAGAACGAGGAGCAACAGCCAGGGTTGAGCAAATGTCATTTAGCCGCGAACTCCTGCTGGCGCATAGAATCGGTCGCGGGTTTCTTTGCACCGGGTGCTCGCTTAACGCGTTTCACCCCAATCCTGCCACCGGAGAAGAGCAGCCACTCACCGAGCAGCCCTATGCCGCCCGCCAGAGCGAGCCATTTCCAAAGATCCACAGGAGCGGGCAGGAACATCGCACGAGTTGGCAAACCTGCCGCGGCTTTCGATGGCGCCTGCCAAACCTGATCGGCCACATCGGGCAAAATCAGTTTAATGACTTGCTCACGTTCGGGCGAAACGACATGCACAGCCGTTGGTGAACCTACGAAAAACTGTAGGCCGTTCGGGCCTTTGGAAAACGGCATCAGCCTACCGCGTTCATCCCTCACCTGCAAATCCTGCGCCTGTTCCACATGTTCGAGCGGCACGTTCACAACGCCGACTCTTTCTGCGGTCAAATCGACTGACTGAAAAGCCGAGGGTTCCAGCCACTCGAGTAAGTTCGCGAACAGGAGCGGACGAGGCAAGTTCGAAACGGAGCTCGCCGCTTGCCGGGTCGAAGCCAATCACGGCGCTTTTCGGATGTGTACGGTCGCCCGCGCGCGCAACTACCACCGGGCCTTCTGGCACGCTTCCCACCGCGGTGTCGCCTTCGAACGTTTGAAACACCGTCGCTGCGGGAACCCGCAATTGCTTGGCGCGCAAACCCACTCCTAGAGAAGACTTTCCTGTCCAGCTGACAAGCGCGTCGGTAACGCTGCTTCTTATAGCCAGAGGCGAGTGCGTTTTCGGCGGATCGATGAAGATGCTCGGAAGCTCGGAGGTGAGTTCGGGCGCCATCCGGTCGAGAATCATGGCATCGGCGTTCGGCTTGGCTACATACTGGTTTGGCGAAAAGAAGGTCGCAGCAAGCTGACTGTCTGCGGCCAGCAGAGGCCTTAGCGCCTCGGGCCGATCCGTGTAAATGGCCAATCGAAGAATCTCACCGCGGGGAACAAACAAACTTGCGCGGTCATCGCTCGAAAGACTTCCGCCCGGATCGATGGAGGCGATTAGCTCGCCCGCCGTGCGCGTGGTAAACCCGTATTCGGCAGTGCTCTCGGAGCCTGGCTGGATCGTGAGAACACGCCGAGCAAACGCCGTGCCTCCGTAATGAACGTCCAAGTGGACAGTATGCCCTTGAGTTCCGTAGTTCCTTATGCGAACAAGCGCCTGCCAACTATTTGCTTCATCCGTTACCTGCTGCACAGTCAGCTGGACAATCCCGCAGTTTTCACGATTCGCAGCGATCGAAAGCAGCCGCAAGTTCGGGTATTGCAATCCCTCCGGTGCCATGCGTTCGTGAGCCCGGGACCCGCGTAAACGATCTCTCCGGCCGGCCCTCCCGACCAACTCTGAGCCTGTTGCGCAAAAGATAGATTCGCGCCGATGTTCAGCGCGGAGAACCCAGGAGTAAGATCCGCCAGAGCGTTTTCGATCCTTCGACGATCTTCCGTGAACGGCGTAACCGGTGTAGCGAGGCTATCCGCCGCAACCAGCATTACCCGATCTTTGTCCGGCAACGCAGCCAGATAACGGCGCAACTGAGCTTTTTCGAGATCGAGAACATTAATAGTCCGGCCCGCTTCTCCGCTCTGCGCCCCCGACCAGGAAGACGTGTCGACGAGAACGACATGATTGTGTCCACTATCGGCCCGCTTGCCCCACTGCACTCGTGACACTGCTAACAACAGAAGAAGAAGGCTAACGAGTTGCAGGATTAAAGACCATGGCTCACGCATACGACGCCTGGCCTGCCTCTCTTCGGCGAAGCCTGCGTTGACCCAAAAGCGCAGGGTCGAAACGGTCTTGCGCCGCTTTGCTCGATCCAACAAATAAAGCGCCGTGATTAGCCCGCCCAGGGCCCCCAGCAGCGTCACAAACTCCGCCGCGGTGAGATTCAGGAAAAACATCTCAACCCGTCCCCAGCATCGTCAATGAGCCAAACACCGCTTCACCAAGCGGCGTCGCCGTCGAAAGACCTGCGTACCGGCCGCCGTTGCGCATCGCGACCATCCTAATCTGCTCCGAGTACTCATCGAAGCTCTCCGTATAAGCCGCACGAGCTTGCGCGTTTAAAGAAATCCTAATGTGACTCCCCGACTCGGCATCCGTCAAATCGATCTCTCCCTCGCCCGCGGGCTGTCGATCCTCCTCGCTCCAAAGCTGAATCAGCAGCAGTTCGTGCCCGAAATCCGCGATGTACTGCAAGGGCCGAAAGCAGTCTGCGTCATCGAGAAAATCCGATATGATCACCGTCAATCCACGTTGCGGGTACGCGCTTAAGTACTGGCGGGCAGTCTCGAGGTAATCGGTTTTTCCCTCCGCCTTGATGGCGCGCAAGTAATCTTCCGCCGGTTGGAACCGATGTCTGCCGCCGCTCGCCAGGAAAGGATCGCGCAGCCCGGCAGAAAATGGCTGGAGGAGGATGCTGTCCAGTCGAACCAGCCCGACATAAACGAGAGCAGCAGCTAGCCGGCGCGCATAATCGAACTTCGTCGCGTCCGAACTCGCGCTGCCTGCGAGCATCGAAGCGCTCACATCAATCAACAAGCGCACCGGAACTCGCGGCTCCACCTGAAACATCTTGAGAAAAAGCTTCTCGAAGCGCATGTAAGCGCGCCAGTTGACCGCCCGAAGATCATCGCCAGGATGAAAATTACGATGTTCCAGGAACTCCTGTCCTGGGCCCGCGAAGTGCGAAAGATTATGCCCGCCGACGAGCCCGTTAAACGACTTTTGCCAGCGCAGCGTTAGCCTCTCCAGCTGTTCAAGAAAACGGCGCTCAAGGAGAGGCTGAGCCATACTAAGCTGCGCGCGCTATCGGGAATCCGACGCGCCTTCCAGAATCTTTCGCAGTACAGTCTCGGCGGTGTGGCCGTCAGCATGAGCGTCGAAATTGAGAATGATGCGATGACGAAGCACGGCAGGCGCCACCGAGGTCACGTCTTCGAGACTGAGATGAAGCCGGCCGCGCATAAGCGCCAATACACGGCCGCACTCGATCAATGCCTGTGCGCCACGAGGCGAGCTTCCGTAGCGTATGTACCTGTTGGTGATCTCCGGCGACCCGGAGATGCCGGGCTGAGTAGCCATAACAAGCTCGATGGCGTAATCCTGCACGTGAGGAGCGACGATAATTTGTCTTGATACGGCCTTCAACTCGGCGATCTGATTCCGGTCGAGAATTTGACGAAGCTCCACATCGTCGTTCCTGGTCGTCAAATCCACAATCCGACTTAGTTCGGCTCGCGAGGGGAAAGTCACGAGGATTTTCATCAGGAACCGATCCAGTTGCGCTTCGGGAAGAGGGTACGTGCCTTCCATCTCAATGGGATTTTGCGTCGCCATCACCAGAAAAGGGGCTTCGAGCGTGTACGTGTTCGTGCCGCTGGTAACGGTGCGCTCCTGCATCGCTTCGAGCAAAGCGGATTGAGTCTTGGGAGTAGCCCGGTTGATCTCGTCAGCCAAAACCAGATTGGCGAAGATGGGCCCCGGCTGAAACCGAAACGACTTGTGGCCATGCTCATCGTCCATGATGACGCTGCCCACAATATCCCCGGGCATCAGGTCGGGCGTGAATTGAATTCTCGAGTACTGCAAAGCCAGCACACGAGATAGAGTTCGCAGCAGCGTAGTCTTGCCAAGACCGGGAACGCCCTCTAGAAGAACATGTCCGCCCGCCACCAGGCAGATCAGAACGCCTTCGATCACCTCATGCTGAGCAACGATAACGCGCCCGATCTCCTCCCGCACGCGCGTGAGTTCCGCCGCCGCGCGATCGATCAAGGCTGTGCCAGAACTCAAGGTTTCTGCCATCTCAGATCATTTTAGAAGGAGAGCGCTCTTCTGCCTCGAAGTGCCGGCAACTCTGCCTACAGCTTTTTGTTCTCCCGCCCGATGGTAGCGAAGACCATATTGCCCGGCTCCAAATTCTTCGCTTTGCAGTAATCCAAGTACAGCTTCCCGTAACTATCGACAACGTAATCCTTCTCTGAAAAGCCCAGCCTGGCCGCCGTCGAGTCAATCCACTCGGCAGGGCCCTCAATCTCCAGAAAGTCTCCGATCGGCGTCTCATCCATCGTGACAACACCGTCCTGACTTATTCCATCCACATACTCGACGCGATATTTCTCGTATCGGAATTTGAGACCATACCCGAGTTGCTCGAGAATGTGCCGAAAGGTCTCCGCGGAACCAATCGACGTCTCCAATTCAGGACGGCTCTTATGAACTCCAGGTTGCCCCGGACCCTTCCAGGTAAGGATCGCTTCATCGCCCAACTCCCGAAGCCGAAAGAGCATTCCTTTTTCACGCAACGATTGATCGTCCGTATCATAAAGCGCATTGGATTCGAACCGGCGCGGTACGGACACCTTGAAACCTGCCGCCTCCAAACGCTTCCCGACGCTCGTTCGATCAGCCAGCGGGATCTTTACTTCGACTTCTGTGGCGCTTTTCATTCGATAACCGGCGACTACCCAATTTTCTCACCCTTATACTGAAGGGGCACTTCGTAAGCGCGCCCGTAGCTCAGTTGGATAGAGCGAATGACTTCGAATCATTAGGTCGGGAGTTCGAGACTCTCCGGGCGCGCCAGCTGAAGTAGAGCGACATCGAAGAGCACCGAAGCTCTTAAAGACCGGCGCAAGACGGCCGCGGTGTCAAGCGCACCCTGCAAAGAGCAAAGGATTCTTCTCCTTGACTGGGGGCGCGCATCCGCGTCTTTTGCGCTCTTAGGCTGCCTTGAGGTTGCGTTTTCTGGCCAGTTCGGCTTCATACTCGGCGAACAGATCCGGGCAGAGGTCCATGGCGCAGAGCTCGATTTCGGCCAGTGAAAATTCGAACCCAAATCGCCCTAAGTCGAAGTTGCCGTTAGTGTTCTCTTCGACTGCGACGATGTAGCTGCGCGCGGCGGCTTCGAGCCGTTTTCGGCTTTGGTTATGGCGAGCGTCCTGGAGTTCCTTCAAGGTGGCGAGATCCTGTTGGCGATGGCGGCGCAGGCGGGTTTCCTGGATGCTGAGATTGCTGAGCTCGCGCTTATAGGTCAGCAGAATCTTGGCTTCGATCATCTGGTGACGCAGCGCCGGTTCTTCGTTCGGGAACAGATGAGCGAGTTCGACGCGACCGACGGCGTAGATGCCGAGTTCGAGAGACGGAATGCGCATCAGTCGCCATTCGGTGTCGGCCAGCGATTGGACGAGGTTGCGTTCTTCATCGCCTTCCGGTGCAAAGCGCTTGGCAAACTGGTTGAGGTGGGCTTCGTAGAGAGCGGCGTCTTCGGTCGGCAGCAGGACAGTGCGGCCGGTGAGTCCCGTTTTGAGTGCATTGCGAGAGGAGGTGTTCTTTCCCGACTCGGAGGTGGGGCCGGTCGAGAGCTGGGCATTGCGCTGATTGGCTTCGATTTGTGCGGGCGTGGACATGCGAGGCTCCTTCATAGAGATAGAGTTCCGGGATACTCGGGGCGAGTTCCTCAAACCTGCCTGGACGCTAGCACGGCCCAAAACGAAACGGACCGGGGCGGTGGTGTGGCGGTCCGGTTAAGTCTTCTCGATTCAGAGCGATTGCGATATTTTTGTGGATTGGCCAGATTTGTGAACGCATTTTTCCGGGAGACACACACGGGACAACGCTGAGTATCGACTTCTCGCAAGGACGAATTAAGTTCCTTTGCGTAAGCGGGGCAGAATGAATACTATGCTACCGACAAAAACAAACAAATGCCGCTCGGTTCTGGCGCGGTTGTTGCATTGATCGTGAAGGAATCAAAGGTCGATCCGTTTCCCCACGTATAGACGTAGGTTCCAGGAGTAAGACCGAGCTCCGTGATGGTTACGTTGTCCCAAGTCGATGAATCCGACAGAGGACTGTTGAGACGTATCCGATCGGAACAAACAGACTGTTAAAGCCCGGAACGATGTCTATGGCATCGCCGCTTCCTGCGTCGGCCACAGCTATATCACTGCCCTTGCCACAATTTGCGATGGGCTAGTCCGCTCCATCGAACGTAGAGGCGTCTGCGACATACCTGCACAGGTCTCGACAGGAGCAATTAAACGCGGGGTAGTTATTCGTGTGCTGGGGGCGAGAAAGTCAGAGGGACCTGCAAAACGGCCAAGTGCCCCGACGAATCAGATTCCAAAGAGGCCGACGAGGGCGTCGGCCGCGGACGAGGCACGCGAGACAAGATTGTCAGCGCCACAAATCGATTTCTGCGGCCCGCAGGGGCATGTCCGCTCCCTCGCGGTCGCGGCTCGGTTCGATTTGCAACAAGTTACATGTCGTCGATTTTGCTAGTCAGTTTACTGGTCCTGCGATTCTCCAGGCCCACATCAAGAAGGAGCCCGCTGTCAAATCAATGGCTGGTTCTGTTGCGGCTCAATTTGAGCATGGAGTAATTTTACGTCCCTCCATCCTTGAATGGCTTGGGCGTGGCGGTTAGCTTGAGAGGGCAAACTCCCGCAACTCGGGATAGTGCTGCATGAGCCATGGCGGAACCGCGACAGGTTTCCCCTTCACCAGCGAAGAAACTTCCAGCGCATTCGCGACGGCTTTCCCAATGTTGTGATTGTTGGTTACGGCATACGTATCCTTTGCCTTATGCCCAACGGTCTTGATCCGTTCCACCCATGGGTCCAATTCATCGAGTGTGTAGAGATAGTCGTACCGCTCCCGTACATTGGCTTTGGCAGAAAACCAAGTCTGATAGTTGCGCCCGTGTAAACGCACGTAGCCGATGGGAGCCGTAACCTCTGCACCGGGCTTGATGGATCTCTTGAAGAGCGGCTGATCGATGTTGGCAAGGCCCATGTCGAGCTCTGCCAGCATACCGAGCACTTCCGGCTGAGCCCAGCTCGCATGCCGCACTTCGAGCACAAGCGGGTACTCCCGGAATCGCTTCTGAAGATCTAACAGATACATTCGGTTGTCTGGGTCGAAGCGAAACGACCAGGGGAACTGCAGCAAGAGAGCGCCAAACCGTTCGGCTTCCATGAGTGGGGCGATTCCCTCTTTGAAGTCGTGCTCGTCTTTGGCACTCGCGTTTCGTTTGTGTGTGAACGCCTGATACAGCTTTGCGGTAAAGCGGAAGCGGGGATTGCCTACTATCCGCTCTGCCCATTTCTTGGCTGCGGTCGGCCTCGGCGCTCCGTAGAAGGACGAGTTTATTTCGATGGTGTCGAAATATTGCACTAAGTACGCAACCGGGTCAAAGCCCTTTGGTTTATCGGCTGGGTAAACAACGCCTTCCCAGTCTTTGTATGCCCATCCAGCCGGGCCTATGCGGATCACCGCCTCCAATGTTACTATGGGCGAACAGAAGCCGAAGATGGGGCGTCCACGTGAAATCTTTTCCCAGGCCATGAATCAGCGGGAGCTTGCGGACTGCAGTATCCCTAGTGCCCACCCTTCGTCTCGCCCGGATCAAAATCCTAACGCTCGCCCGAACTCGGAGTCTTGGTAATTCGACTTCTTTTCGTCTTCTTCGAGCAGCTTCACGATATCGGCAACGTCCCAAACGCGATCCGTCACGCCAGCCGCCATTGCGGGGGTGATGCGAAGCGCATGGTGGATGCGGACGAAGTTGTAATACATGAAGTGCAGCGATATCGCGGCTATGTGGTTTTCCAATTTCTTCGAGAACGCATTAGTCAGCCGAGTAAAGCGTCTCATGTGCATCCGCATGGTGAGGTTCTGACGCTCAACATAGCTAGTGGAGACATGTCGCTTCTTAGGCGATCCGGTGATGATTTCAGTCCGTGTTCCTAGGCACGAGGCGGGGCAGATGCCGGAAAACTAGTCAAGAGCTGGCAAATTCAAATTGAGCCACTACCGCTGGTTCTGTTGTGCTGTAAGACTGCACATTGTCCTGATAGACGGACCGGGCAGCGGGGTTGAGCGCGCTATCGGCAGTACTGCCGGTTCTGCTGCTTTAAGCTGACGGTGGTGACGCCTTTCGTATTAAGATCCAGCCGGCGATCAGGAACAGCGCACCCGACGCTAAAAACACCATGTCCCATAACAGAAACGTGTGCGGGTCGTTCTGGTAGACATGATGGACTTGCAGAATTTCGTGATCGATCAGGCCCTCGACTAAGTTGAAAACACCCCAACCGACCCATAGAGAACCGAAGTACGTTTGTCCTGACAGATAGGCGCCTTTGCGCGCGACAACGCGCCACAGCATATAAAGTGCGATGACAGTCGCGAGATAGCAAAATGCATGAAATAGACCGTCCCAGAACATGTTGATCTCTTCGTTCACGAGCGTGGTTCTTGGGATCCAGTTCGATAACATGTTGTGAAATTCGAGAATCTGATGGAATACGATTCCATCGAAAAATCCTCCAAGCCCGATTCCCATTAGCGTACCGGCGGCTATCAGCTGCCGCTGATTAACCGTCATTTCGGCCATTGGTCACCGTTGCCTTTAGGTTCTTTCCGGGAGAAATATATAAACCCCACTACGCCGGCAAATATTGGAAAGGGCAGAGCGGTTACGAATAAATACCAGCCGAAGTTATGGAGAATTCCTGCCCGGACGTGCTCACCGGTTTGCGTATGGCAAAGTGGGCAACTATAGGCGAGAGATGGTAGAAGAACGGGGAAGCTCCAGCCAAGGCAGACGACGGTTCGGAAAAGATTTCTCAGCTCCATAATTAAGGTTGCCTGACCGAGTTATCAACAGAGTAACGGAGCCGCCCGCCTCAGTCAGCCAGTTGCGCTAAACTCGATCCGTCCCACATGCGCTGTTTGTCTTTACTCCTGCTGTCTTTAATCGCCTTCGTTTCTTCGAAGGCTCAGGACATCGTCGCCTTCACAAACGCCAGGATCATCCCGATCGCCGGGCCCGAAATCCCGTCCGGCGTTCTTATCATTCAAGGCAACAAAATCCTCGCCGTCGGTCCGCAAGGCGGCACGAACATTCCTGCCGCTGCCAAACAAATAGATGCTTCGGGCAAAATCATCATGCCCGGCTTTGTCGATTCGCACAGCCATATCGGCGAGCCCGAGGGCGGCGACAGCAGCGCGCCGATTCAGCCCGACGTCCGCATTCTCGATTCGGTGAACGTACGTGACGCCCACTTCGACAAAGCGCGCGCAGCCGGTATAACAACTGCGAATGTCATGCCCGGCTCCGGCCACCTCATGAGCGGCCAGACCTTGTATCTGAAACTTCGTCCCGCCACGACTATCGAGCAAATGTTGATCACACTGCCCGACGGTCGCATTGCCGGCGGCATGAAGATGGCAAACGGCACCAACCCGCGCCGTCAGCCGCCGTTTCCCGGAACCCGCGGCAAAGCAGCAGCCCTCGATCGTGAAGAGTACATCAAAGCCCAGGAGTATCGCGCCAAGGTGATCGCGGCAAAAGGGGACGCTAGTAAGTTGCCGCCGCGCGATTTACGCATGGAAGGACTGGTCGAAGTGCTCGATGGCAAGCGAACGGTGCAGTTCCACACCCATCGCAGTGACGACATTATGACGGCTATTCGCCTGTCGCAAGAGTTCAAGTTCCACGTCGTCCTGCATCACGTCAGTGACGGCTGGATGGTTGCCGACGAGATTGCCAAAGCGCATGTTCCGGTTTCGCTGATCGTGCTCGATAGTCCGGGCGGCAAAGAAGAAGCTAAGGACGCCGCCATGTTCACTGCAGCCTCGCTAGATAAGGCTGGGGTCCTATTCGGGTTTCATACCGACGATTCGATCATCGACTCCCGTTTCTTTTCCCGTGAAGCCGGGCTCGCCGTTCGGGCAGGACTCTCGCGAGAAAAAGCCCTGTACGGTTTAACCATGGCCAACGCCCGAATCATCGGGCTTGAATCGAGAGTCGGTTCCCTCGAACCCGGTAAGGACGCGGATTTCATTCTCCTCTCCGGAGATCCTCTGAGCGTCTATACACATGTCCTTCAAACCTGGATTGAAGGTCAGAAAGTCTTCGATCGCAGCGATCCCAAGGACCGTATCTACGCAACAGGCGGTGTAGGCGCAAGCCACGATCAGTCGCCGGATTGGGCCGACGAAGACGGAGATTACGAAGAGGTGCAGCAATGAAGACGGCGATCGCCAGCATACTTTTCGTCTTCGGGGCATCTGCTCAGAACCTCGCGGTGCAAGGAAAAACCGTCTACACAATGGCCGGTGCACCGATAAAAAACGGAATCGTGGTGATCGAGAACGGCAAGATCACTAGGGTCGGGCCGGCGGGTCAGGTTTCCATCCCGCCCGGATACGAGACGCACTCCGCCGAAGTTGTCACACCCGGCCTGGTGGACGCACACACCACAGTTGGCCTGAGCGGCTACCTTAACATACCGACCGATCAGGATCAGATCGAGAGGAGCACTGCCATCCAGCCCGAACTGCGGGCCGTCGATGCCTACGACCCCCGAGAGCGGCTAATTGAATGGGTGCGCAGCTTCGGCGTAACCACTATGAACACAGGTCACGGGCCGGGCGCTCTCATCTCCGGTCAGACCATGATTGTCAAAACGCGAGGCAACACGGTAGAAGAGGCAATGGTCGTCCCGGCGGCAATGGTTGCGGCGAGTCTAGGTGAGCAAGGACTGGCCGGTCGAGACAAGAGTCCCGGCACTCGCGGTAAAGAGATCGCGCTGCTTCGGGCTGAATTTATCAAAGCGCAGGCGTACGCGAAGCCACCCGCGAAGAAAGATGCGAAAGCGCCGGATCGCGATCTCAAAACCGAAACGATGGCCAAAGTTCTTAATGGCGAACTGCCGCTTCTTGTGACCGTGAATAGAGCACGAGACATTATGACGGCAATCCGGCTCGCCAATGAATTTAAGTTCAAACTGATTCTCGATGGGTGCGCGGAATGCGATCTGGTGATCGATCAGGTGAAAGCGTCGGGCTATCCGGTTGTCATTCATCCGACGATGCAGCGCGCTTCGGGCGAGACTGAAAATATCAGCTTTGAAACCGCGGCGCATCTGCAGGCGAAAGGCATCCCCTTTGCTCTCCAGAGTGGGTTCGAGGCCTACGTGCCGAAGACTCGGGTGATTCTCTTCGAAGCTGGGGTCGCCGCGGCCAATGGGCTAACCTTCGATCAGGCCCTCGCCAGCATAACGATCAACGCCGCGAAGATGATTGGTCTCGCCAATCGCGTAGGATCGCTTGAGGCAGGTAAAGACGGAGACGTCGCGCTCTATGACGGCGACCCGTTCGAATACCAGACGCACTGCCTGGGAGTTGCCATCGAAGGCAGGATGGCAAGCACAGCTAAACAGTAGAACCTTCTCTTCTGCGAGTGCACCGGCCTATTTGCGAGTCTGGTTAGTCTCGCAAAAAAAGTTTTTAACTAACTTACACCGCAAGCTTTGGGTAACCCTTTCTTTTGGAAGTGCTCTACCTTACGTAAGCTGTGGCGCTCGTGATCGCGCCTTCTGTATTGCCGAGGAGAGACTCCCCCTTTGAGCCAGCCATCAGATAACACCGCCACCTCCGTTCCCTACAAGTCTTCAGCTAAGGAAGAGCAGAACGTAATCATCCCAGTAGTCGCAGAAGAGCTGGAAGTGCACAAGGTGGTGCACGCAACCGGGACTGTCCGCATTCAGAAATTCGTTCGTGAGTCGGAAACGATCGTGAACGAAGATTTAAATTCCGACACGATCCAGGTAGAGCGGGTTCCGATGGACGTCGTCATCGAGAGTCCGCCTCCTATTCGAACTGAGGGCGACGTCACGATCATTCCGGTCGTCAAAGAAGTTTTAGTAGTGGTAAAGCAGCTCCACCTAGTCGAAGAGCTGCGAATCACACGACGCACGACAACAACAAATCAGCAACAGGCAGTAACACTGCGAGCCGAAGAAATCGTAGTTGAGCGTCAAATCCCGCCCGAATAACCACAAATTTAAGTTTTAACTTTTTCATTTAGAAAGGCACCAATAAGATGGCAAAGACAGTAGTAGGTTTGTTCAGAAATATGGTCGAGGCTCAAAATGTGAAGCACGACTTAGTAAATGAAGGGTACCCGAGCGAAAGCGTGCGAGTGGTCGCAACCGGCGAGAACTCATCGCTATCGACCAGCTCTGTGGCTGGAACTCAAAGTGAAGCCTCACAGAGTACGGGAGTAATGGCCTCTGTTAAGAACTTTTTCAAGTCCTTTACCGAAGCCGATGACGCAGATCACGACTATTACTCGCAAGGCGTGAGCCGGGGCGGCGCCATGTTAGCCGTCACCGTACCGGATGAGCGCGCGGACGCTGTGCAGGCATTGCTTGAGCAGCGTGGCGCTTCCGATGTCGACGAACAGTTCGCCGCCGGTGCAACAAACACTTCAGCGAAACAGACGGCTGCGACAAATACCACCGGTGAGATGGCGATTCCGGTCGTAGAGGAAGAGCTGCTGGTTGGAAAGCGCCAGGTAAATCGAGGCGGCGTTCGCGTCTACTCGCACGTTGTGGAGACTCCGGTCGAAGAGAACATTCAGTTGCGTGAAGAGCATGTGCGTGTTCAGCGCAACACGGTTAACCGCCCCGCGTCCGAAGCCGATTTCCAAGGTTTCAAAGAAGGAGCGATCGAGCTAACGGAAACCGGCGAAGAGGCCGTTGTTTCGAAACAGGCTCGTGTGGTCGAAGAGGTTATCGTCGGCAAGGATGTTAGCGAACGAGCCCAAAAGGTCAGCGACACAGTCCGGCGCACTGAGGTTGAGGTAGAAAACCTGACAACGGATAAGACCCAGCGAACCACAGCGGGAAGGTAGCTTTAGCACAACTGGAAAATTTGCAGGATCAATATGGAAGCATCGTCAAATCTTACAACCGTACTTTGTTTGTTTCACTCGGACGACCAGGCGGAAGCGGCAATTGCCGAGTTGAAACAATCCGAAGTACCCAGCAATTCGATTACTGTGCTCAATCGAGGAGCAAATTCCTCGACTGGTACTAATCTGCAGCAGTTGGGTTTACCCGAACGGGACCAACGTCTTCTAGAGGAGGGTATCAGATCCGGAGGCACTGTTGTTGTTGTTTCCGGCCAAGAAGCGGTTACCAACAGAGCTGAGAGTATTTTTGCTACGCATCAGGCAAAAAAGGTCGACGAAAAGGTCATAGCTGATACGGCTGCGCCAGTTGCGGCAGCCGGACATGCCGATGCTGTCATTCCGATTGTCGAAGAGGAGCTTGCAGTAGGAAAGCGCGAAGTGCAACGCGGAGGAGTAAGAGTCTACAGCCGCGTTGTGGAAACACCGGTCGAGGAGACCGTTGTTCTTCGCGAAGAACACGCCACGGTTGAACGCCACCCTGTTAATCGTCCGGTTACTGAAGCCGATCTGGAAGCTTTGCGGATCCAATCGGTCGAGGTAACCGAAACGGTCGAGGTTCCGGTAGTCGAGAAGACCGCACGCGTTGTTGAAGAAGTGTTGGTCAGTAAAGAAACTTCGGAGAGAACACAGCAGATCGCGGATTCGGTGCGCAAAACGCAGGTCGAGGTGGAGCAACTCGACACCGATACGAAGAACACCCGGAAAAAGGCCGTGAAAAAATGATATGGCAACCGAAAAAGTAAAAGTATACGAAGAGCAAACCGCCAGGAAAGGCGCTCCGATCTGGTTGTGGCTGCTGCCGCTCCTATTGCTAGTTCTTCTTGCTATCTGGTGGTTCAGCCGATCGCATCGGGAAGTGGCAACAACCGCAGCCCCGGTCGCGGATCAAACGAAGCCGGACAACGGCCAGGGCACGCAGGCCACGCAAGCACTAACGGCGGCCTCGATTGGGGATGCTATCCGCCAAAACGGCAGGATCAGCTTCGATGACACGCAGGTCCATTTTGCTACCGACAGCGCCGCGCTCGCCGGCGACTCACAAGCTGTTCTCGATCAAGTGGCGCAAGTACTAAAAGACAACAACAGCTGGAAAATGCGCGTGGTCGGTCACACCGATTCCAGCGGCAACAGCTCCGCTAACGACGCTCTCGCTCAGCAACGTGCTCAGAGCGTTATGGCGTATCTGACAAATCACGGAGTAGCTGCGAGCCGTCTTCGCATCGACGCGGAAGGACAGCACCAGCCCGTCGCCACGAACTCGAGCGACAACGGCCGTGCCTTGAACCGCCGCGTGGAGTTAATCAAAGACTAGCTGCTGCAGCCACTCAGCTGTGTCCATTCCTGGATTCCGGTTCGCTCGCGATCCGGAATCCAGCTTTTTTGGCATCGTCTTCGGTCATGAATTTGCCACGCTTCGTCGTTCCATAAGATGGGCCATCTTTGTGGTATACACGCGTGGCCAGGTTGACCCAAACCAATCCCTTCGCTTTAGCATCTGCAATTTGCTGTAAAGAAGGGCGGCCTTTTACGAGAGGTGTTTTCGATTCAGTCGATTGGCTATTGGGAGCCGCGGTCTGCGCGCCGAAGCCGGAAACGGGTAGCAGACCAGTGGTGATAATTAAGGTAAGGATCCAGATAGCAGGCTTCACGCGGCCAATATAGCGCAGTGTCTCCGGGTTAGAGAGGTGAAACCCAGATGCAGAAATCAACAGGGAGCGGAGCTTCCCGGTCCAGTGTGCGATCCGTTTTCTTTCGATGGCGATGGCTCATTTTCTGGGGACTGTTTGCCCTGCTTGGTATTTGGATCGCACTGCTCGCGTGGAAATGGCCGTTCACTCGAAAAGCTGTGATCGCCGGTCTAGAACACGAATCGGGACGAACGGTCCAAATCGGTGCTTTCCACGGCAAAGTGTTTCCCCCCGGCTATGTCGCCGAAGAGTTGCGGCTTGCCCCATCTTCAAAAAATGGCAAAGAAGCGGTAACAGCTCGCAAGCTGGCAATCCGGGCGAGTTGGTCTGATTTGCTTCTGATGCGGAGGCGAATTCAGCTTGCCTCGATTGTTGGGCTCAGAATGCGGATCCCAGCCCGGAGTGAGTCGGCAACCGGCAGTCATGACACGAAGCCCAGGTTTTCCGAAATTGGCGAATTGAAGCTGGAAGACGCCGCCTTTGCTTTCCCTTCCTCCGATGCGGATTCGGATCCGTTCACAATTACACTGCAGAGTGTTTCATTCGATAAGGTGAACCGCACGTCCCCATCGCCCTTCCGCGCTCGTATCTTCGTAAACGTTCCCAAAGGTACGATACGGTCTGAAGGGCAGATCGGGCCCTGGAACTGGAACGACCCGGGCCGCACCCCGCTGGCCGGCTCCTTCGTCATGGAGCAAGCCGACTTAAGTGTTCTGGGTGGAGTGGCGGGAATCCTAACCGCAAACGGCGGCTTCCGGGGTCCTCTGCGCCACATTGCTTGCAGCGGTACTTTGGACGTTCCTCAGTTCCGAGTGGAGGGTCACGACCATTCCGCTCACCTCTGGACGACGTTTCGCACTGTGGTAGACGGGCTTAACGGTGACATCGTGCTGAACGATGTAGAGTCGCGTCTGGCCAATACGCGGATCGAGTGCCAGGGTACTGTCCAAACGGATAGTCAACGCCCAGGTAAAGCTGCTCGCTTGCACCTATCTGCAAGTAACGGCCGGATAGAAGACTTCTTATCGTTGTTCACGCGTAGCGTTGTCCCTTCCATGACAGGCGCCGTCAGCATGCAAGCAGACGTAAATCTTCCTCCTGGGCCGCCTGGGTTTCTCCAAAAAGTAGACCTGGCTGGAGAGTTCAACATCTCTGACGGCCGTTTCACAAACTCACAGACGCAAAGAGAGATCAACCATCTCAGCAAGAGCGCCGAAGGAATGAGCAAGAGTGAGGAAAAGAATAATTCCGGCATCGTCTTTTCCTGTCTGAAGGGTCATGTTGTTGCAGAGAATGGAACCGCGACCTTGTCCCGCTCCACCTTTGATGCAACAGGCGCGCATGCCGATATATCCGGAACGTATAACTTGCTCGACACGAGGCTAAATCTTCACGGCGTGCTACGAACGACCGGTAAACTGTCGGACACCACCTCGGGAGTGAAAGCAGCTCTCCTGAAAGTAGTGACGCCGTTCTGGAAAAAGAAGTCGATGACCGTTGTTCCGTTTACCATCGCCGGCAGGGCGCAGCATCCGGAATTCTCGCTAAATCTAACCAGGTAACGGCACTCCTTGAGTTATTCGGCGATTGGCAGGCCATTCTCGGCGAGAGTGCCTTGAACTTCCTTAGGCGACAGACGAGACGCGTCGTACTCGACGAACAGTTCGTTTCCGGAAGGCTCGACACGAGTTGCGAAAAAGCCGTACACCGAATGGACATGGGAGATACTTTTCAGATCGTCATCGGTGAGTGGGCGAGAGAGCGGAAATTTAATCTGAACCTTCGTCATCGCGCTTCAGAATAGCATCTCGTTGCGCTTACGGGCTTTCAAAGTTCGACGCCCCTCCATTTGCCAACTGAAGAAGGTTCTCATATCCAGGCAGAATAGCCGGGATCACATCTTCGCATACCGTAAAGCGGAGCGTTTTCTCCGCTATCGCAGGCTGCAATGCGTTGCCCAGCTTCTTCCCCAAACTCTTCCCAAGTCCTGCTGGAGCCTCAGACTATTGCGTTTAGAATGCAGGGAAATGATGGAACACAATCTGGAACAAACAATCGCGCTGCTCACCGGCACCCCGGCCACTAAGCTGAAATCATACCGATTAAACGCTGGCGGAAATTGCCGGCGGTGCTCGTATCGGGAGCAATGACCAGGACGGTATCGTCGCCAGCTACCGTTCCGACAACCTCTTCAAAATCCTGCTTATCGATTGCGATCGCAAGCGTGTTGGCGTTCCCAGGGGACGTCCTGAGCACGATCAGGTTTTGGGCAAGCCGAATATCGAGGAGATATTCGTTCGCTACATCGGCCAACAGAGGCCCGGAGGTCTCCTCAGGTAAGTGGCGGTAACCGTCCGCGGTCTTCACCAGACCGAGTTCCCGCATGTCACGCGAAAGAGTGACCTGGGTCGTTTGAATACCGGCTTCCTTCAGTTCGCGGGCCAGCTCATCCTGCGTGTAAATTTCCTTGCTCCGGATGATTTTCAGGATCTGGCCGTGACGGAAGCTCTTATTCATGCTCGATCTGCAACTGGCCCTGCATCACGTTCAAACGCTTGCTGGCAAGCGCCAGGGCTGCAGCTACTGCTGAAGGTCCGGTGCCTCCCGGTAACTCGCGGCTCTTCATCCCTTCCACGGGCGAGAGAAGGCGCGCCATGTCCGATGAAAACTCGGGAGCAAATGCCGCAAGCGATTCACTCGTCCAGTCTGAGGGCTTCTTACCCGTTTTCACGCTTTCTAAAACCAAACGACCGACAATCTGATGGGCCTCGTGAAAAGGCACGCCCCGGCGAGCCAGCTCTTCCGCCAGATCCGTCGCGATCACCCAACTCTCCTCGGCAGCCGCAGACGGCGCAGCAGGTTTCAAGGTTACGGAATCGGTCACAGCTTTGGCCATCTGTAAGGAGCCGAGCGTCTGATCGAAGGCATTGAAGAGCGGTTCCTTATCTTCCTGCATGTCGCGGTTGTAAGTCATCGGAAGACCTTTCATGGTGATGAACAGCGACGTGAGACTCCCGAAAACCCGTCCAGACTTGCCGCGAATCAACTCGAGGGAGTCCGGATTTTTCTTCTGCGGCATCAGACTGGAGCCGCTGGTAACGCCATCCCCGAGCGTTAACCAATCGAACTCCTCGCTGGAAAACAGAATCCAGTCCTCAGCCAAGCGGCTCAGATGGAGCATGATGGTACTGCAGGAGTACAGGAAATCTAAGCCGAAATCGCGGTCACCGGAGACATCCATGCTGTTATATGTCGATGCCGGAAATCCGAGATCTTCCGCAATGGCTTCCCGGTCGAATGGAAAGCCGCTGCCGGCCAAAGCGCCCGACCCAAGAGGCATCACATTCGCGCGGGCGAATGCCTGCCGCATTCTTTCAAAGTCGCGGGCGAACATTTCGAAGTAGGCGAGCAGGTAGTGTGGCCACAAAACCGCCTGAGCTCTACGAAGGTGAGTGTAGCCGGGAATGACGGCGTTTGGATACTTCTGTGCCAGGGAGATCAGAGCTCCCATTAAGTCCCCAAGAGCAAAAAGGATCGTCTCAGCCGAAGTCCGTAGGTAAATCCTGGTATCGAGCGAGACCTGCTCATTCCTGCTGCGCCCCGTATGAATCTTGCTCGAAAGGCTGCCCACTTTTTCGTTCAGCTTCCGAATCACGAATGTATGGACGTCTTCATCATGAGAGCCTTCGAAGTACCCTGGGCTCATTGCTTCCTGGCCGATCTCGGCAAACGCCGAGATTAGCCGGTCGGTCTCCTCCGGCGCCAGAATTCCTTGCCGTCCGAGAGCTCGCGCGAAGGCCTGTGAACCCTTGATGTCCGCGAAGATCAACTTCTGGTCGAAACGGAGAGAGCCCGAAAAATCTTCGAACAACTCGGAAGGTCCCGTTTCGAATCTGCCACCCCAGAGTTTCATGTGGCTAATGTTTCAGCGATGCGCGTACTTTGATCGGCAGACCAATCAAATTGATGAATCCAAGCGCATCCTTCTGGTTGTAACTCGCGCCCATCGTGAAGCTGGCGATATCGAGATTGTACAGCGAATTGGGGCTCGTCCGGCTTATCGGTTCGAGATTGCCTTTATAGAGGCGCATCGTCACTTCTCCGGTAACGGGTTGGGAGATTTTTGCGAAAAACTCATCCAGAGCTTCGCGAAGGGGCGTGAACCAGAGGCCGTTGTAAACCATCTCTCCGTAGTCGAGCGCCAGCTTCTGCTTGTAGTGCAATGTTGCGCGGTCGAGAGTCAGAGCCTCCAACTCACGCGCTGCCGCGACAAGAATCGTCCCGCCGGGAGTTTCGTAACAGCCCCGTGATTTCATCCCTACAAAGCGGTTTTCGACCAGGTCGATTCGGCCGATTCCATGCTCACCGCCGATTTTATTCAGCTCCTCCAACAACGCCACCGCACTCAGCTGTCCCTGGCCGTTCAGTGCCACGGGAATGCCGCGCTCAAAACCGATAGTCACTTCAGCAGGTTTGTTCGGAGCGTCGGCCGGGCTTTTGGAGAGCATCCAGATATGCTCGGGCGCAGCATTGGCCGGATCTTCCAGCTCACCGCCTTCGTGTGAGATGTGCCAGATGTTCCGGTCTCTGCTGTAAATCTTCGTCGTCGACTGGGCGATGGGAACGTGGTGAGCTTTGGCGTACTCGATGGCATCCTCGCGCGAAATGATGTCCCATTCCCGCCAGGGAGCGATAACGGGAAGCTGCGGTGCAATAGCTTTGTATGTGAGCTCGAAGCGCACTTGATCGTTGCCTTTGCCGGTACACCCATGAGCCAGAGCATCACAGCCGGTTTTGAGCGCAACTTCAGCCTGTCGCTTCGCGAGCAGCGGACGAGCGATAGAGGTTCCGAGGAGATACTTGTTTTCGTAAACCGCGCCCGAGCGGACAAGCTTCCATAGATAGTCGCCTACGAACTCCTCACGCATGTCTTCCACGTAAACTTCGGATGCGCCGGTCTTGAGGGCTTTGTCTCTAAGGCCGTCCAGTTCTTCGCCGCCCTGACCGATATCACCGCAGACAGCGATCACTTCGCAACCGTAGTGCTCTTTTAACCACGGAATGATTATGGACGTGTCCAGGCCGCCCGAATACGCGAGCGCTACTTTCTTGGCTTCCACTTGTTTCATAATTTCTCCGGTCGCAAGCGGCCACGCAGCTGAACGCGCAGCTCTCCCGCTTCCTGTCATTTTCGTTTTTCGGAAACGCCCAGCGGCGCTGCTACTGCAGCAGCGTAAGCAGCAACGCCTTCTGGGCATGAAGACGGTTTTCTGCTTGATCGAAAGCTACGCACTGCGGCGACTCCATCACTTCGTCGGTGACTTCCAGTCCGCGCTTGGCCGGCAGACAGTGCATAAATAGCGCATCTTTGCGCGCCATTGAAAGCAGCCGGTCATTGACTTGATACGCGGCAAAGAGCTTGTGCCGTTCGCCCGCTTCAGACTCTTGACCCATGCTGGCCCACACGTCCGTATACACCGCATGCGCGGATTTGAGCGCAGCGCCGGTTTCGTTCGTGCATTCGATGGCCGCACCGCTCATCGTTGCTAACTGCCTCGCTTGTTCTACGATCGAAGGATCCGGTTCGTACCCGGAAGGAGTAGCCACCGAGCAGTGAGTGCCGAGTCGCGCGCAGCATAAAAGAAGGGAGTGTGCCACATTGTTACCATCCCCGACATATGCAAGCTTCAATCCACGAAGGCGTCCGAAATGTTCCTTCAGAGTCAGCATGTCGGCCAGCGCCTGACAGGGGTGATAAAGATTGCTTAGGGCGTTGATCACCGGAAGACCCGACCAGCGAGCGAGCTCGTCGATCGTCTCCTGCGCGTAGGTGCGCGCGACGACAGCATTGGTCCAGCGCGCCAAATTCCGCGCTACGTCTTTCAATGGCTCCCGGTCGGCAATCATCCCGACCTGAGTCACGCAGTCGCCGCCAAGCTGCTTGATGGCCAATTCAAACGTCATGCGGGTCCGAAGAGACGGTTTTTCAAAGAGCAGGCTCAGGTATTGGCCGGTCAGGGCCGAGGAGTACCGTTGCCGGGATTGCTTTACCTGCAGGGCGAGTTCAAGAACACCGATCAGCTGTTCGGTTGAAAGATCGAGGTCGTGTCGAAAGGCGGTGGGGCGGACATGACATGCTGGCTGGTGTGCGAGAGCGGCCATCATCGATCCTCCGATGTATTATTATTCACTACTATGAATAATAATACACGTTAGCGTGCCGTAGCAACTAGCGAATGCGGAAATTTCCGACTACCGGGGGCGAGATCTTGGAAAATCTTTTGGTAATGAAATTCGGCGGAACGAGCATGGGAAGCGCGGAGCGCATCCGAGTCGCCGCGGGCCTGATCCAAGCCGAGCAGAGAAAGCGACCCGTGGCAGTCGTCGTGTCTGCCATGTCTAAGGTCACCGATCTGCTCCTGGACACACTCCGTAAAGCCGAACTCGGCGATCGCGTTGCGGTTGCGGAAGATGTAGAGAAGCTCCGAGGCCGCCATGTCGAGGCTGTAAATGGATTGTTTACCGGTCCTGGCTCGGGATCTGAGCTGCGCCAAAGCGCGCTCGCGACCGTCCAGTCTCTGGTCGCCGAGTATCAACGAATAGCCAATGGCGTGTTGATGCTAGGGGAACGCCCGCCGCGTTCGGTGGATGAGGCGATTGCCATAGGCGAGCGCCTTTCCTCGGAATTGCTGGCACACTATTTGCAGGCTATCGGAGTAGAAGCGCGGGCCGTGAATGGCGGGGAAATCATCGTGACCGATGCCGTCTTCGGGAATGCCTCCCCGCAGATGGAGTTGACACGAGAGCGGTGCAAGGTGCGTCTGATACCGCTCGCGGAACAGGGAATTGTCCCCGTCGTGACCGGCTTCAACGGCGCGACGGTGGACGGACGCCCGACTACGCTGGGGCGTGGCGGCTCTGATTTCTCGGCCTCTATTCTGGCGGCTGCCCTCGATGCCCAGGAGCTTTGGATTTGGACCGACGTAGACGGCATCATGACAGCCGATCCGCGCTTAGTCTCGGATGTCGCGGTGCTGGACGAGCTCACCTACGCCGAAGCGGCCGAATTAGCTTATAACGGCGCCAAGGTCCTGCATCCGCGCACTCTCGCTCCCCTGATCGACAAACGCATCCCCGTCTGGAGCAAGAATAGTTTTGCACCCGAGAAGCCCGGAACCAAAATCGTTTCGCACTTCGACGAACCGAAAGGCGCGCGGGCCGTCACTTCGATGTCGAATGTCGCGCTGGTGTCCATGGAGCCGGCAAATGCCGTGCTGAGCGGCACGCGGCTGATGGCGCGTGCCTTAGACGCGTTGGCGCTGGCGAATGTGGAGATCCTGATCTTCACGAGCTCCAGTTACCGTCAGAGTTTCTGCTTCTTGATTCGAAAATCGGATGTCGATGCCGCGCTCGAGGCGCTGGAGGCCAATCTTTCGCTAGAGATCGGGCACGGCTATCTGAAACCGATCGAAGTAGACGAGAACGTCGGGTTGCTGGCTGTCGTCGGAGAAGGAATGCGTGGAACTCCAGGTCTCGCCGGACGGGTGTTCACGGCGATTTCACGGGAGGAGATCAACATTATCGCGATCGCCCAGGGCTCCAGCGAGCTGACTATCGGTATCGTCGTGCGGCTTGACTTCCTTCACCGGGCCGTCAAAGCCGTGCATCAGGAGTGCGAACTAGGTAAGCTTGCCGTGTACGGCCCAGGACAGTGGTACCTTCTTGACCCGACGTATCTGAGGTGGCTCTCGATGTTTATCAGCGGCTTTCGCTGCCACTTAGCGTCCGTAAGACTCCTTTTCTGGACTTCCCCCAAAGGCGGCGGGCGACTTCATCAAAACGTAAACCGGAGCTGCAGCTCGATTCGACGGTTACTTTCAGGCTGCTTCTCAAAAACGGCAGCACCGCCGCCGAAATTGAAACCCGGTGCGATCGAGCTCGCCTGCCCGAAGTTAGGTGAGCTTAGATTCCCCTCCAGAATCCCCGGGTTTAGGTGATTCGTGAAATTGATGACTTGCGCGGATGCCACCAGGCTGTAGCGCTGCTCGCTGTTGGTCGCCTCACCCTTGCCTTGCGCCTTGGAGCCGGCAGCAGCTTGTCCGAACGTGAATGTCTTGCTAAGCCGGAAGCTCAACGAGAAGAAGGCCGGCCCTTGCGCATAGTTCCGCGCAATAACGGGTTCTCCGGGCAATGGATTCAGTAAGAAAGCCCCAAATGGTGTGAAGATGACGCCGGGCTCAGATGGATCGACGGCAAGGGTGGGTCGCTCCGTAAGGGGTATGTCCGCATCCTGGTATCGGCCCGTGACGATATTGAACGGGCGTCCCGATGTAGCTACAACGAAGGGGCTCAACCGCAAACCCCAAGGCGCGTCGATTGAACCGGTCAAAGTGAGATTGTTGCGGATATCTTTAGCAGCGCGCCCAAACTCGCCTTGCAGATCATCAGGACTCGCTGCCGGATATTGTGTACCGTCGGTATCGCTTCCTGCGTGGTTCAGAACATAGGAGGCTGTTAAGGCGACGCGCTTGCTTAACGTGTTGCTCACTTCCACCTTGAGTTGCCGCTCAGTGAGAAGGCCAAGCGATTCAATTAACACATCTCGCGGACTGCCCTGCTGAAACGGCGTAGCATCGAGCAGCAGTAGATCACGGAACGTTCTCGCTCCGGTGTAACTGGCCGCCAGCCTCGTCTTGTACGGCAATTGTTGCTCAATACCCAGGGTGGCTTGCAGCGTAGCTGGAGCCTGCACATTCGGCCCAAAGGCAAGAGTATCCGCCCGAGTGGCGAATGGCGCCAGATTCCCCATGGACGGCGTCGCCGGAAATGAATCCAACAGAGAAGGGTCAGAAGTCGTGTAATGCAAATGCGACTGCTGCGAGTGACGCGTTTGCAACACTAAGGTGCTGTCGAGGCGTTCATAAAAGAGACCAACTCCTCCACGTAGGATCGTATGAGGATTGTCTTTGGCGTGCGTAAATGGTGACCAGGCAAACGAAAGTCTCGGTCCCACATCCCCGTGATGTTGCAGATTCGTTTGCGCCTCGTACCGGACTCCAGCGCCGAGGAGCAGGTTTGGTCTGACGTGCCAATCGTCCTGGAGGTATAGGCCAGCGTCATACTGCCGCACCTGAGCGCGAGGATCTCCACCGTCTATCGAGAAGCTGCTTGCGCCTCCTCCCAGCAATCGGATCCGAGACGGAGAAAGTGTATGGCCCGGAACATGGGTGACAGTTCGGTCCCACAACACGGGTCACGGTCAGTCTTCAGTATCGAGGAAGCGGTGTCGCGGAGCCGGAGGCGGAGCGACACTGCTTCTAACGTCGGATCGGACGATCTTTTGATCTTTTACGGTCAGCTCGCAAAGTAAACGCTACGCCGTAACACGCGAGCTATTCGAAGTTGACCATCGCCCAACCTCCTGATCGCACTTCATTTAGAAGTTGATCGGACAAGTCGGCTGGACGTGTCGCTAACACTTAGCGACTTCCAGCAAAATGCACGCTCAGAAATTCTCATGCGGTCCCGTACTGAGCTAGCCAAATAATCGCCGGCCGGCGCCAACACGCCATCTAGACCGGCTAATTCATTCCTATCAACCGCATCTGCCTTTTCCTCCGAACTGGTCGTTCGTAGGCCGTCACGTTGTATGAAAGTCGGCGAGCACCAGAGGCCACAAGCAATGAAGGATAAGCCAGGTAAATGTATTTTTTTCGCTAACCAGATGAGCGCTAGCGATATGAGATGCCCTTGATAACAGCCATCGTGATCGATTTGATGTAAACTAATACGGTTTGCCGCAGTTTGTAATCGAGCGAGACATCCCAGGAGCCGGTTCGCTTTCCGAGGAGCAGATCCGAGAGGTGTCTTTGCGCTCTTTACAGACCTTAAAGGAAATGGGGCCCCAGATTCAGTGGCTCCACAGTTACGTTACGGAAGACAAGGTCTACTGCGTTTACCTCGCGCCAGACGAAGACACGATCCGCGAGCATGCTCAGAAAACGGGGATTCCTGCTGATCGTGTGACCGCGGTCCGCCGGCTGATTGATCCTAGCCGCTTTAATTAACGACCTCTCGATCTTCCAACGAGTATTCGACCGCGGATTCCTGGGTCATTGTCCAACCTGCTTCCCAGGCCTTTTTGCCCTCTCCCTCGCTGAGTAAAGCCCAACCGAAATGCAAGTTTCGATCGAGCTTCGATTGATCCGCAGGTGTCAGAGGCGCGCCGATGAATGTGCGTAAGCGCGCGGCAGCGGCCGCGACAGAAAGGGCGCGCGCGGCATCTCCTTTTGCCAAGGCCAGAAAAGCCAAACCTTCCAACACTCGCGCCGTCCCACGTTTATGTCCTAAACTCGCGAAAATTGCCAGGCTTTCGCGGTATCGCTCGCGCGCCGCCGAGTGGTCCCCCTGCTCACAAGCTATCGAACCCAAATCGGCCAGCGATCGGGCACAACCCCAGCCGTCGCCGGCTTCTCGAAAATCGGAAAGCGCCCGTTGATACAGTGTCCGAGCCTCAGCCACGTTGCCCTGCGCTTGCGCCACATCGCCTTGCTGATTGAGAGACCACGCGGCTCCGCTGCTATCGCCGAGTTCCTCAAAAATCTGGATCGCGTCCCGCAGCGCCGCCCGCGCGGAGGCGTAATTACCGCGAATTTTTGCGACATTTGCCAAATTATGGAGGCAGCGCGCGCTCGCAAGCCGGTCACCCGCCCGACGCCAGCACGCCAGGCTCTCCTCAAAGTTGTTTTCCGCTCCGAGATAGTCCCCGCGGTCTCGTGCCGTGATAGCCAGTGCATTCAGAGATACGGCAATGCCCCCTTCGTTGCCGATGTCCCGATAAAGCGATAGGCTTTGTTCCAGGAAACGGGTAGCCGACGGAAAGTCGCCCTGGGCTGTGGCGACGGAGCCTACGAAATGCGAGATCTTGGCCCGTTCTTTCAAGAATCCCGCGCCCGGAAGTTGTAGAACCCCCTCCAGCCGTGCGCGGCTCTCGGTTAAGTGTTCCCGCATGTCCCAGAATCGAAAAAGTGCCAGACACAGGCGAAAGCTCCAATCGGGATCCAACGTTTGAAAGAGCCAGTCGAGAGCCGCGCGCAAATTCCCGTGCTCGACGTCGCAACGGGCCAGCCATGCCGCGCGGTCAGCTTCGCCCAGCTCCGGATTGCCTTCTTCGGCCAGCACCAGACAGTATGCGGCATGGTTGCGCCTGGTAGCGGCCTCTTCGCCACTCCCGCGAAGCCGCTCCAAAGAATATTCTCGAATGGTTTCGAGCATTCGAAAGCGCGGTTCGCCGATACCAGGATCAATCTGTTGGATCAGGCTCTGGTCGACGAGCGACGACATCACCTCAAACGTCTCCGTCCCGAGATCGTTGCCCGTGTCGCACACCGCCTCAGCTGCCTCCAGCGTGCACCCACCCCAAAACACACCCAGCCTGCGGAAGAGCTTCTGTTCGGCTTGGCTCAACAGGTCATAGCTCCAATCGATGGTCCTCCGCATCGTCTGTTGCCGTTGGGGAAGGTCGCGCGCTCCGTCGGTCAAAAGCTGCAGCCGGCTTCGAAGCCACGGAAGCATCGCATGAACTGGAAGCATTTTGATTCTAGCGGCGGCCAGTTCGATCGCCAGGGGCAGACCGTCTACTCTCGAACAAATCTCGGCCACCACGGGAGCGTTTTCCGCTGTCAACTTGAAGTCGGGTTTCACCGCGGCCGCACGCTGCTCAAACAGACTGACCGCCGGGTTGCCTGCTAATGCGTCCAGCGAATGAAACTGCTGAGGATCCGGGAACTCCAGAGGCGACACCGGGAATTCATGCTCTCCGTAAACGCGTAACGCGGCCCGGCTGGTCACCAGCACTTTCAGGCTCCGGGCAGCCTCAAGCAGTTCGACGACAAACGAAGACGCAGGCAGAATCTGTTCTAAGTTATCCAGCAGCAAGAGCACTGGCGATGGGTCGCAATCCCGGAGATACTGCTTCAGCAGATCGATGAAACTGTGACCGCCCGTTTCGCGGATGCCCACGCATTCGGCGATGGCAGCAGGAACCATAGCCGGATTGCTGATAGAACCGAGGCCAACAAAATAAACTTGTTCTTCAAAGCGCTCCACGAGCTCGCCGGAAACTTCCAGTCCAAGTCTGGTCTTACCCGAGCCTCCGACCCGGTCAGCGTAACCAGTCGGATGGCGGGGTCCATCAAGAGCTGCTGAATCGCCGCGAGTTCCGTCTCGCGCCCGATGAATGGCGTCCGCGAAACGGGCAGGTGATATTGTCTGCTGACGCGCTGTATCGAGCCAGTTTTCGCAGAACATTCTACGCTGCGGTTTTCGTGAATCGAGCCGATAAAACGATAACCGCGCCGCGGCAAAGTCTCAATCAGCTGCGGAGTAGCCGCCGAATCGCCCAGCGCCTCGCGTACCTTATTTACCGCTCGGTTCAAGCCACGATCGAAGTCGACCACCGTGTCCGAGGGCCAGACCTTTTGCTTAAGTTCTTCCCGCGTGAGAACTTCACCGGGCCGCTCAAGTAAAAAACGGAGAAGTTCAAACGGCTGGCCTTGCAGTTTGACCTTGCGTCCTTGCTTGAACAATTCGCCCGCGTCTAGATCGAGCTCGAAAACGGCAAAACGGAGCAGACGATCTCGCGTTGTGGCGCCGTTCATTGCAGATCCCGATGGGACAACTCTATAACACTTTCGGTCGTTCCGCGATCCAGGGTGACACCAGTAAAACGAAGAGCTGCTCGCAATGCAAAGAAGATAAAGGCACTTACTCGTAGACAAATAATAGATAAACGGAGTATCGCCTGCCCATCGACTCCAGTGGAAAACTGCCGCACACTGGGGTCCTTGATGAAACGATCCGGTAGTTCCGGTGAGTCCCATTTACGCATTCACCAAAAAGGAAAAAAATGAAAATCAAAATCATCGCGGCCCTAGCCGCGGCTCTCACACTTGCAGGTGCCAGCCAGGCGCATGCCCAACAACTTGATCAGGATGGACCACTAGGAAAGAGCGGGTGGAGTTCGTCAGCCCCCCTTTGTCGATCCCTCCCTGGTTCTGCAGCTAGCGCCCTCAACTACAGTGCTCCCTCTTTCGTCACTTTCGCGCCCAATTCCTACGGCACCATTGGCTTGATCTGTGACATGAATGGTATTACGAACGGGCTGACACCGCTCGATATCAACGCGATCGCTTTTTCGTTCTCGAACCCGAATCCCGAAGCTGGGTGCACCGCTACCGTTCAACTTGTAGACAGAACGACCGCTACACCCGTCTACTACTGGACCACTGGGCGATCAACGAACTACGACGGCATCTGGACCGTCAATACTGGTTCGCCAAGCAGAGGGTCGCTATACTTCAACCATACTTACGATGTAGAGATGTATCTCTCTCGACCCGAGTCAGCAGTGAATGCGTGCAATCCTAGCGCTTACGCTGCGTTCTTGGAACAGTGGATAGTAATAAACTGACGCTCCCAGCGGCTGCATGGCAGTTCCAGTACTTGCGGTGAAACGAAAGCCAATATCCTTACAACTCAGCGGAAATCAGTGTACTTGAGTCGAGGCAAATGCCTCGGTCTTGCTTCTACTTTCAGATGACGGATAGCCGCGCTTCTCGCCACTGATTACTGCACAATACCGCAAAGCTGAAGTGAGGATAAAACCGGATCGGACTCACTTATAACACCCTTGGACCGAACCTAACATCCGGAAGACATCAGACACCCGCGATGCACCTGAAGCGATCACCTCGTGTCAAGGGAAGAGACTACTAACGAAAGGAAACAGAGATACGCAGAATTTCAGAGGACGAACTATATGACAACACAAAAGACTCGTACACACAAATCGAACATGGGCATCTTGCATCTGGCGCTGCTGAGCAGTCTTGCCGTCGCGCCGCTTCTCGCAGCGGACGGCGTTGCTGCTACCGCCGACTCGTCACAGTCTCAGGTCGATCACGAGCATGGCGCAGCTTCGGCCAAGCTCGTTCAACTCGTTCGTGATGCGACGCGCCAGTTCATCGATGTCAACGCTGCTACCGCAGCCGGATATCAGCCGCTTTTTGGCTGCGTTAGCGGTCCGGACCACGGAGCCATGGGCGTGCACTACATCAAACTCTCTCTGGTGGCCAAGGGCGCTGTCGAAGTCACGGAGCCGCAAGCGCTGATATACGAGCCCTCCGATAGCGGTATGCAACTGGTGGGCGTGGAGTTCATCACGGACTACGCCACTTGGCTGGCGAATCCCAATCACAAGGGACCGCCCATACTCGAGGGCCAGTTGTTCCAGTTCATCCCCAGCCCAAACCGGTACGGCCTGTCCTCACTATTCGAACTGCACGTGTGGGCCTGGCGGGACAATCCAAACGGCGCGTTCGTCGACTGGAACAACCACGTGACCTGCGAAGGCCAATAAATCGGTACGGAACCTCCGCTCACGCGACGCGTGTAGTGAGACTGAGCGCGGATTGAAGCGCCCGCCACAACGGCGTCGCCGTGAGCCGTATTTATCGGTACGTTCCGAAAAACCTCTGAAGAATCTATTTTAAAAGATCGTATCTATGCCGAAATACATCATTGAGCGGAATGTCCAGAACGTAGGCAGTTTCTCAGTAGAAGAGTTGCGGGCCATCTCACAGAAATCGTGTGCCGTGCTCCGCGGCTTAGGGCCCGAAATTCAATGGATGCAGAGCTATGTAACGGGCGACAAGATTTACTGCGTATACGTCGCGCCTGACCAGCAAACCATTCGAGAGCACGCGGACCGAGGCGGTTTCCCGGCCGATCGAGTCAGCGAAGTGACAAGTATTATCGATCCCACTGACGTGACCCCTGTTTCCGTCCACTAAGTTATACGAAGATGCGGAGCTGACCCAATTCCTGGCAGGTCAGCAGCGACTTGTTAGACGATACCTCGGGGCAGAACGGACCGCCACCACCGCCTCCTCCACCACCTCCACCCATCACGGTCTCCGTGCCGAGTGTTTTAGGAGCTACCGCGGCGCAAGCAATAGCCGCCATCGTCGGCAAGGGGCTGCTTACAATGTTTGTTGGACCCACGCAGAGCTCCGGACCTCATCAGCCGACGCCCACGGTTTCCGAGCAAACTCCGAGTGAAGGAACGCTCGTGGACAAAGGAAGCACCGTCACCATGGTCATGAAAGCCGTGTTGTCTGAATGAAGACGATGTGGAAGCGACGTGATGACGCTACAGCAAAGGCACATCACGAATTCCGCCGAAGACTTTACGTATGTCCTTGGACCTGAACGCGTGCTTTCTGACCCAGAGTGCATATACGGGCTGAAAAATGACCCGCACAGGTGCCACTCCGGATGGCGTTAACCCGGAAGGGGTTCTCATGGGTCCCAAAACGCTGTTGCGCCCATCGTGCCTGTCCTGAGCCACCGGGTACAGCAGGTAAATGGTAGTTCCCCCTGGTCGGCGATACGAGGATTGAGAATGCAGTAAGCGTTTACCGGATAAATCTTCACTGGTCAGGAAGGGTTTACCGACCGAGATGATCTGAAATTCCCATTGGTTTTGCCTTAAGGTGTTTAAGGTCTAAGGAGAACTGCCGCTCGTGAACGCCTGATCTATCGCTATTGCTGGAACAAGGCTCGAGGGTATTGAAGCCAAGTTTGTCCGGACAAACTGAAATTTCGTTTCATCAACCGACTTCGCGGAAAGTACGGCATTCTCGGTAATCTGGGCCGTTTGTTGCCGCTGGGACGTGGAATATTGGGTGGCCGGAAGTGACAGGCCACCTACTCCCTCGTTAGGCAGCGAGTAGCTGGAAGACGAATAGCGGGGGCCATCAAGGTGTTCGCTTTGTTGAGCGTAGAGTCTACTTGCGGGCTGAACGTCAGACGCCGTTCGAAGTGGGCGACATTTTCTATAAGCGGCGCGGGCACAAGCGAAGCATTTAACACCGTTGCGTTCACAGCGTTTCTAAAGTCCAGCTGCGGCCGCCTGTGGATTGCGCTGCGACGAATTACTCCGCCCGCAACCAGCCACTTACTGCCGCGGGACTAGCGTTGGGTGCTCGCTGACATCGAAGGGAAGGGAAGAGGGCTGAGCGTGCGTTATCGGTCGTTAGTGTTACCCAAGTTACGAGTCTATAAATGCCGGGTGTTCCCGCGGATCCACTGATAGGGAATCGGTAGCGAGATCCGATCGATGCGCTCCTAATCGGCGTATGACAAAGGGCACGTTCCGCGGCGTGAACGCATCGCGCAAGAGTGCTTCGATGGCGTCCAGATTTCGCTCAGCCAAGGCAACAATGGACGGACCTGCACCGCTCAAACAGGTCCCGAGCAGGTCCTGGTGGGTGAGATCCAGTATCTCTTCGAGCCCGGGGACCAGTGATTTTCGATAGGGCTGATGCAGGCGGTCATCGAGAGCTTCACGCATCAGGGAGAAGTTTCGGCTTTGTATGGCTTGCAGAAAAAGCGCTACTCTCTGCAAGTTAAAAACGGCATCTTCGCGTGGCACGTGATCGGGCAACACGCGCCTGGAGGCTGCGGTCGACAGTGAAAACTCGGGAGTCAAAACAACGAACGAAACAGACGGAGGCCACTCGAGCCGTACAGCAAACGCAGAACGGTCCGGCATTTGGCAACTGATGGTCAAACCGCCCAGCAGCGCGGCAGCGACGTTATCCGGATGTCCCTCGAGCGCGCACGCAGCATTGAGTAGCCCTTGCACAGGAAGCGGTCCGGCAATTGCCTCGAACAGGCGCAGCCCGGCTACGGTTGCAGCGGCGCTGCTGCCCAAACCCCCTTTCATCGGGATCTCGCTTCGAACGTCTATCTCGAGAGAAGGATGCGAGCCGCCGCGCTGAGAGGCAACAAAACGGAATGCGCGCTCAATGTAATTCTCGCCATCGACCACACAGTCTAGGAACCTGAAAGCAAGATTGTTGGTCCCTCCGACGACGCGTACGTTCAAGCGTAGATAGAGCTGCACCGCTACGGCGAGCGTGTCGAAGCCAGATCCTAAATTGGCAATGGAAGCTGGTACCCGGATTTCAAAACGATCACGCAACCGCGCGCTCATTTCCCCTTTAAACGCTTCCTGTTCACACGGTCACCGCCTCTTCTTCCGGCATAAATTTGCGGTGAGTTTTCATGATGTAATCTGTATCCTTCAACGCATGTCCAGTTAAAATAGCGGCCACGGTTGCATCCGGATCCAGCTTCCCGGACGCAATCAGCTTTCGAATGCCGGCCAGCGTGGTCGCCGAGGCGGGCTCGCATCCGATGCCATCCTTGCCGATCCGCGCTTTAGCTTCGCCGATCTCTTCATCCGTCACGTCCATTACCAGGCCGCCGGTCCGCTCGATCGCATGGAGAGCCTTCTTCCAGGAGCGGGGGTTTCCAATGCGAATAGCGGTCGCGACTGTCTCGGGATGGATAACCGGCGTCAAACTCTGTTCCCCCGATCGCCACATGCGCGCCAGCGGATTTGCCCCTTGCGCCTGCACGATGACCATCCGGGGAGCGCGATCGATAAAGCCGAAGCGCTTCAGTTCCTCAAATGCCTTACCAAAGGCCGACGAATTTCCGAGGTTCCCTCCAGGAACAAACAAATAATCGGGAACCCGCCAGCTAAACTGTTCCAGCATTTCGAGCATGGCGGTTTTCTGACCCTCGACTCGGAACGGGTTGATGGAATTAAGAAAATACAGGTTCGGATCGCTGGTTGCTAATAGCTGATTAAGGGCGTCGTCGAAACTGCCTTCAATCTGGACGATCTCCGCGCCAAAATCGACAGCTTGCGCCAACTTGTTGTTCGATGCCTGGCCAACCGGGAGATAGACGCGCCCGGCCACTCCCGCACGCGCGGCATAGGCGGCTAGCGAAGCGGCTGTATTGCCCGTGGAAGCGCAAGCGACAGCCTTTGCGCCGGAGCGCTTGGCTTCCGTCATGCCCACGGTCATGCCCAGATCTTTAAATGACCCTGTCGGATTCCAGCCTAAATGTTTAAACCAGAGTTGCTTGATGCCGGCCCAAGTCGCTGTTTTGGACCCACGCACCAGGGGCGTATTGCCCTCGGACAGTGTCACGATTCCGCTCTCCTCATAGGAATCGGGCAACAATTCGCGAAATCTCCAGACACCGCTTGCGTCGGCCGAAGCATAAGAGGCACGGCGAGTCAGCCAGAGTTGTTTTAGCGCTTCCGGTTCTGCGTCTAGCGGCTCGACTACAACCTCCAGCAGGTCTCCACATTTTGGGCAGGCCAGCGCTCGATCGTGAAGGTCCAACGTTGTCGCGCAACTCGCGACGCTACACCTCAGATGCGACATTGGTTTACCGATGTCTCAAAGTAACATCCACGGCGCAAGTCGATGGTAATTTGCTACAGAGCGACGCCGGTTTTAGTGAGCGGCCCCGGTATGGTGACCCGCTAAACGGTCCCGTTCTTCCTGTTCCTTGAAGCGTCGTTCATGTTCCGCGACCAACTGCTCATAGGCGGGAATTTGCGCCGCTGTCAACATCGATTTGACTCGGCTTGTCTGCTCGTTTTTTACCTTCAGCATCGCCGGCCGATACTGTTCGCGGACAGCCCTGTACTTTTCTTTTGTCTCGTCGAGAATGAGCTCGAGTTGACTGACCTGATCGGGGGTCAGTTTCAACTTCGATTTCATTTCAGACAGGTAGCGCTGTCTGAAATCCTCCGCGCTTTTGGCGTTGACGGTCGAAATCGCAAAATAGCGATGCGCTAGAGCGCCTGTAGCAGCTCCGCAACAGAACAGAAGTACCGCAAATAATATTGCGGGCCATCGATTGCGCTTCATTGGTTTATTCGCTTCGGGTTGTTCGCTTCGGCTTGGAACAATTAGTGCTGTGCCCCTACGTTCGGCTCCAGCGCGGTTGAATTCCCGCGGATCGCTTCCGCATAGTAGGTTTTCTCAGCCGTGTGATCTGCCATCAAAGCGTCGGCGTACGAAGGTGCGATGGGAAATACAGCAGATCGAGAAAACACGTTCAGCACAAGCAACAGAAGGCACAACGCAGCGGAAGCGGCGGTCAGGGTTCTCCCGAACCGCTCGAACACGGAATAAAAGTTCTGGCGTGCTTCGATTTTTTGCCATAAAACGGGCATGAAGTTTACGTCCGGCTCCACCTCGGAGCAGGCCTCCCGGTACCTCCGGAAAAGGCCGTCTAACTCAACGTCCCGGTTTTCCATTTTCGTATCCCCAAATACCCCTCGAATCAGGCCTAAAGCTTACCTTCCGAAACTGCCGCTTGATGCGCCTTTAAGACTCGCTGCCGCGCCCGGAACAGCCGAACCTTCAGCGCGTTTTCGCTGACATTATAGATCTGCTCGAGTTCCTTTAGCGACAGGCCCTCAACCTCTTTCAAAGTTAAGAGCAGTCGATCCTGTTCCGAAACGTGACGAAACAGAGACTGCATAAGCTCTCTCGTACGGCTTTTCTCGCGCTGGTCCTCTTCTTGCTTGCTGCCCGCGACCGAGTCGGCCATCAACACTTGCTGTTCACTCAGATCGGCCATCCGTGACTCTGCTCGACGTTTCCGCCGACGAAGGTAATCGTATGCTGCATTCACCGTCAAACGGTAGAGCCAAGGCTCGAAAACCTCCGCCGTACGGAGCTGGTCCAGAGAGTAGTAAAGCCTTACGAAAACCTCCTGCGCTACGTCCTCAACGTCTTCAGGACGTCCAATCAAACGTGAAATTGTGCCTAAGATCCGCTTACGATAAGCAACAACGATCTCATTGAACGCCTGTCCATCACCACAGCGCGCTTTCCCAATCACCTCAGGCTCAACAAGCATACCGGCATCGTGTGCCGGACCTGTTAGGCCCTCTAATGCTTAGGCGCTCCGGCAATTTGTTAGGTTACAAGGCTTCGGTCGAAACTCCAAGCTTGTCTCGCACGCCGGAGGGTCCGCATAGCGGCGCGGATCATTCCGTAACTTCTGCAATGCGCCAATAGCAGCATCGATTGCGGAGCGTTGCGTATACAGGTACTCCAATTCCATCGCTAAGAGATGAACTATCTTCCCCTGGCAGGAGCTACGAGCGTGCGGCATAGCTTCTTTTACCTCTAATAGAGAGATGTTGCAATGATTTTTAGGGTAAACTGTACCCTGGTTGCGTGAATGGAGAGCTTATATCTCTGCCCAACTTGCGAAGCACATCTGCGTGAAACTGGGCTTTAGCGGATTGGGACGGACAGCAACCGAAGAAAGGCCTGCCTGTCTACGAGTTGGCGGCGCGTGGCCTGCTTCCAAAGTTCGCGTGCGCGGGGGTAAACGGAATGATCGAAGCGGGCGAAGGCACGTGGGCGGTAGCTGGGCTTATGCCGCCACAGCGTAACCGGGCTCCCAACAGCCGTAATAATCCATCGCGTTGATGAGCCTGTAAAGCCGATCCGCGCGATCTCGTAAATCCGCTAACTCCTTTGAAAACGCCATGCGAACCTCAGGCGTGGCGTCTGAGGAGTCCAGCGACGAGTATCGAGCTCGCAGCATTTGTTCGCCTTGCAAAATATTCTCCAGCTGAGTTACCAGCAGGGTGTCGATGGGGTGAACGGATGATAGATTCACGGGTAGGTCTTGCTCCTTTATCTCGGGAACCTTCCTAGCAATTCTCTTGCCAACTATGTTGCGTTCTCCCGCGTAAGCAGTGCTTTCGTGCTTATCTCGTTGTTGTATCAAGGTGTTTGCCCCTTCAGGATCAAGGTTCCTACTGTATTGGAACTGTTAATCTAAACCAGATTCGAGTGCGTAAAATTAAATGTTGCGTTAATCGGCGAAAGATCTCAATCCTTTCGGATTCGATGCGAAGGCCCATATCGGAGCCGAGATCCGCCCGGAATATCCCAAAATTTGAGGAACGATTCCAACTGTGATTTGTTCCAATGTACAAATTGGCGCCGGTTCAACGCCGATACAAAGAGACCCAGTCGGATGATCGAATCTGAAAAACACATTGCAGACCCTAAGCAGGCCGTTGCTTTGGGCGTGGATTTGCACTACGAGGACGCTTTCGGCGAGCTACACCACGCGAGCGAGGAGACGCTCAGCGCGGTGCTGGCGATTATGGGCGCCCACGATCCGCAGGAGGACCCGCTGATTGTTATCAATACAGGCGAGAGTCGGGCGCTTCCGAAGCCGGCGACGGTTGTGCTTGAGAGCGGCGAAACAATTGGCGCCAAAAAACGGCTGCCGGCTAATCTGCCGGAGGGTTACCACCGTCTACAGTTCGACGGCGAACACCGCTCTAAGCCGCTGATTGTAAGTCCCGGAAAATGCTTTCTGCCGAAGGATCTCAAGACTTGGGGCTGGGCCGTGCAACTCTATGCAGCACGATCGCGCGCAAGCTGGGGTATCGGCGATCTTTCCGATCTGGAGCGTTTAGCCAAGTGGTCTGCCTCGGAGCTGCGGGCCGGGATGATGCTCGTGAATCCGCTGAGCGGGGCCACGCCCATCACTCCTCAGCAAACAAGTCCCTACTATCCGACCTCACGGCGCTTCTTCAATCCCCTATGGATTCACGTCCACTGGGTACCTGGGGCAGCCGACGGCCATATCCCCGATCTGGAAACCCTGGCCCAGCAAGGACGCTCCCTTAGCCAGCAACGGCTGATCGACCGCGATAAGGTTTTCCAACTTAAAATGCGCGCTCTCGGGTTGCTTTGGGAACACTTCGAAGGCAATGAAGAATTCGCCGCCTTTTCGAAAGAACACGGGCAAGATCTCCAGCGTTTCGCGACCTTCTGCGCCCTGGCAGAACACTTCCAATCAGGCTGGCATTCCTGGCCGCAGGAGTATCATCATCCGGCGGGCGAAGCAGTAAGCCGCTTCGCCCGCGAAAACTCCAATCGCGTCGAGTTCCACAAGTGGCTTCAGTGGCTCTTGGACCGACAGATGGCGCGCTGTTCCGAGCATCTCGCCTTGATGCAGGATCTGCCGATAGGCGTCGACCCGGATGGAGCAGACGCTTGGGCCTGGCAGGATGTGTTCACAACCAAGGCTGGCGTAGGAGCTCCTCCGGACGAGTTTAATACTCAGGGACAAAATTGGGGGCTACCGCCCTTCGTGCCTCATAAACTGCGCGCCGCTGGGTACGAGCCCTTTATTCAAACAATACGCGCCGCTTTTAGAAACGGCGGCGGCTTGCGTATCGATCACGTTATGGGTTTGTTCCGCCTCTATTGGATTCCCGCGGGGATGTCCGCTGCCCACGGCACCTACGTTCGGTACAACGCCGATGAAATGCTTTCGATTGTCGCGCTCGAGAGCGAGCGGGCGAAAGCATACGTCGTTGGTGAAGACCTTGGCACCGTTGAAAAGGAAGCGCGCCGGAAGTTGGCGGATTACCGGGTCATGTCTTATCGGCTCCTTTGGTTTGAAAAGGATGATCCGTCGACCTATCCGCACGAAGCTCTCGCGGCAATTACCACCCACGATCTGCCCACCGTTGCTGGATTATGGACCGGATCGGATTTAAAAAAACAGCACGAGCTGAAACTAAACCCGAACGAGGAAAGTACCGCCGAGATTCACGAGCGCCTCACAAAGCTGGCGCACCTAAAGCCGGACAGTGCGATGGAGGACGTAGTCGCCCGTTCCTACGGTCTGCTGGCCAAATCGCCTTGCCGGATCTTGACGGCTGCCTTGGAGGATGCGGCAGCTGTGGAGGAGCGTCCCAATGTCCCGGCCACCACGTCAGAGAAAAATCCGAATTGGTCTATGGCACTCCCAGTCCCGATCGAGGAACTCATGACAGCGCCTCTCCCGCGCCGAATTGCTGAAGAACTACAAAGACCGGCCTGATCGCCCTCGGCCGGGCGGCGCGCGCGGGAGGGGTCGATAACGATAAACTCTTGGGAGCACCCAATATGGCGTCAGCGACTACTTCGACCTTTAACCAGAACAAGGATGAGCAGGAACAACAGCTCTCAATTCTGCTGATAGAGAACGACCCGGCTGCTGCTGTTTTGACCCGAGAGGTCTTCAAAGAAGTCGGGCTGCATAGGGGAGTTACCGCAGTACGGGACGGCGATGAGGCGCTCGCGTATCTGCGCTGTGAGCAAAACTACACGGAACCCGACGTGATCTTTCTGGATCTCCACCTTCCGAAGAAGTCGGGCCTTGAGGTCTTGAGCGAAATCAAGAAGAACCCTGTCTGGGCAGCAATGCCCATCGTGGTCGTTTCCGGCTCGGCAGATCCGGTCGAAATACGTCGTGCTTATGAGCTTCACGCAAGCTGTTACATACGGAAACCTGCCGACCTGGATCAGTTTCTTCGGTTCATGCGTACCTGCTATGAGTTCTGGGGATCGGTAGTTACGCTGCCAAGTAGGCTCAACAAGTAAGTCAAGATGGACATTTCCGGTGCAGTAGGCTGCGATCTGCGCATCGGAACATCCGGCTGGCATTACAAACATTGGGTCGGGACGTTCTATCCGCCCAGAACCGCGGCCGCAAAGATGCTTGCCTTCTACTTGCAGCATTTCGACACAGTCGAGGTAAACAACAGCTTTTACCATCTGCCGAAAAAGCCCGCGCTCGAGAACTGGCGCGCGTCGACGCCTCCGCACTTTACCTTCGCCGTTAAAGGCAGCCGTTTTCTCACCCATATGAAGAAGCTCAAGGATGCGGAACTCGGGTTAGGCCGATTTCTGGACGCTGTGGAAGTGTTGGGCGAAAAGCTCGGCCCGATTCTGTTTCAGCTTCCGCCTAACTGGGAGATAGATCTTGAGCGTTTCCGCTCTTTCCTCGACCTGCTGCCGCGCTACCACCGGTATGCTTTTGAGTTCCGGAACCAGTCCTGGGAAACGGCTGCGACCTATACTCTAATGGCGGAGCGCAACATGGGTTACTGCGTCTTCGATCTCGCCGGCTATCAGACACCCATTCGTTTGACGAGCGACTTTGCTTACGTGCGGCTGCACGGTCCGGGAGGGAAATATCAGGGCAGTTACTCCGACGATGTTCTCGCATCGTGGGCCGGGCAAATCGTGCGCTGGCAAGCCGAACTGAGAGCCGTTTACGTCTATTTCGATAACGACGATTCCGGCTTTGCGCCAGCCAATGCGCTTCGTCTAAAGCAGCTCATATCGAATTCAGGCTGATCGAACCGTCGCCCGTCCGGACATCCAGAAACGGGCCACCGCCGTTTAATTTCCCGCGAACGTCATGTTCCCCTTTCATGCCTTCCACCGTCAGCGGAAGATCTACATGAATGCTGCCGTCACCGGTCTTTAGCTGGACGTTCGCCGCGAGGTTGCGCGGCACACCTAAATGCACACTGCCGTCGCCGGTCTCTACCCGCCAATCGGAATGCATCTGTGAGCCGGAAGCGGCTTGGGCGTCCACAGAACCATCGCTGGTCCGTATCTGAAGACCGTCGAACCGGCCGCGAACGTGGATGCTGCCATCTCCGCTTCGCGCATCCAATGTGCCGTCCAGGTCATCCCCTTGCACGCTCCCATCGCCCGTATCGACCCGCAGCGACCCCCGCAAACCTGAAAGCTTGATCGAGCCATCGCCTGTATGAACATTCGCCGTTAGCTCTTTGGGCACACGCACCCGAAGTTCGACCGAATGCATACCGAAGCTAAAATGCGAGCTTCTCTCCCGAATCTCCAACTCCACCCGGTTGCCGTCCTGATGTTCGTCGATCTTCACGCCTCCGTCACCGATGGAGACGCCCCGGGTCTTGACAACCGCTTCGATCTCGTTAGACGACCCTGCCTCGATCACCACCGAAGCGTCGCCCGTGGAAATTCGCAGCTCCGGTTTTGCGCTCACAGTCCAATGTTTGGACCAGTCATCGGCGCGCGCGGTCATCCCGCAGAGACAAACGGCAAAGACGGTTAAAAGCGACTGAAAAGGGATACGCATAGTAAACCTTAAGACTCCTTTGCAAGCAACGAAGATAGCAACGGAACTTGGCGCTTCGAAGTTCCCGCTTATTAAATCACCCTCAAATCAAAACTCCTGTCCTTTGGTCCAGCGATGGGTGAACTTACGTGGTGAAGAAGCGTGCTAAACTTCAATTCCGGTTCCGTATTCCCTCCCCCGCTGTCGCCCTGCAGATCAGGGCACACAAGCAACCATGGAACGCGCTGCACGGCTAGTCGGGAAGAACAAGTATTCGAACAAAGTATTCACTAATGACGATCTCGCACGGGCGGTTTGGCCCACGGCGGTCGGGAAAGCGATTGCTGCGCATACCTCTCGTTTGAGGCTTGTGCGGAACACGCTGATCGTCGAAGTAGAAGACGCGATTTGGCAAAAGCAGCTGCATCATTTGACCGGCTCGATTTTGGAACGCGTCCGGAAAGTGACAGGGAGCGACATCGTTCAAGACATTGAATTCCGCGTCGGGATTCCGCGGCGGGAAGCAGCCCGTTCCGAAACGCTGGAACGCCTGGAGCTCCAAATTGTGAATGCCCCCGATGAAGCAGAGAGCATTCGAGACCCTGTGTTAAAGAAGGTATATCGACTCTCTCGCAAAAAGGCTACCGCTTGAATCTAACCGATGACGAGGTCCGCTATGTCGCCGATTTGGCTAACTTGCGGCTTTCGAACGAGGAGGTCGCTCGCATGTCGCACGATCTCGGCCAAATCCTCACCCATATCGAGCAGCTGAGCGAACTCGATACAGAGAACGTCCAGCCAATGGCTCAAGTGCTCTTTCATGCAGACGAGATCGCGACCTTGCGCGAGGACCTTCCCCATACCCCGCTCAGCAATGCAGAGGCGTTGGCGAATGCTGCCGCCAGCGGCGCAGGCTACTTTAAGGTTCCCAAGGTAATCGAGCGGTGACGGACCCGAAGGAGGTCGCCTTTCTTACGATTCCCGAAGTTCGCGATGGTTTGCTCTCGAAGAAATTTAGTGCAAAAGAGCTTGCCGAAGCAACGGTGAGAGACGCGGAGCAGAAAAACAACGACACGAACGCGTTCATCAGCTTTTCGCCGGAGCGTGCGCTTGAAACAGCGGCGAGAGTCGACAAGGCGATTGCAAATGGGCTGTACCCGGGCGCTCTCGCCGGTGTTCCTGTTGCGGTTAAAGATGTGATCGTCACCAAAGGCCTTCGCACAACCTGCGGATCCCGGATTCTCGAGCACTATGTGCCGCCTTACGATGCCTGGGCGGTTACTCGGTTGGAAGACGAAGGCGCGCTGGTCATCGGCAAGTGCAACTGCGACGAGTTCGCCATGGGCTCATCGAACGAGAACTCCGCATTTGGCCCCGTTCACAATCCGCGAGCGCTCGATCGCGTTCCGGGCGGATCGAGCGGCGGTTCCGCGGCGGCGGTTGCACAAGGCAGCGCCGTGGTTTCACTTGGTTCCGATACCGGCGGCTCCATTCGACAGCCCGCGAGCTTCTGCGGAATTGTCGGTGTAACACCGACGTATGGCCGTGTCTCGCGCTATGGCCTGAGTGCTTTCGCCAGTTCACTGGATCACGTCGGACCTTTTGCGCGCAACGTGTCCGACGCGGCCGCCGTTCTGAAGGTGATCGCCGGACGCGATGAACAGGATTCGACTTCTGCGTTCGCCCCGGTGGACGATTACGAGTCGATGATGAAAGAACCGGTGCGTGGTTTGACGGTCGGGCTTCCGAAAGAATACTTCGAAGGACTTGGCCCGGAAACGGGCGATGCGATACATGCCGCCGTGAAGCAGTTGCAAACTCTCGGCTGCGAAGTTCGCGAGATCAGCCTTCGTCACACCAAATACGCTTTGTCCTGCTACTACATCATCGCCACTGCGGAAGCGAGTTCGAATCTCGCGCGCTACGACGGTGTGCGCTACACGACCCGTGTAAACGGCAGCACGCTATCCGAGATGTACCGCGATACGCGCGGTTCCGGTTTCGGCGCCGAGGTGAAGCGCCGAATCATGCTCGGCACCTATGTGCTGAGTGCCGGCTATTACGATGCTTATTACCTGAAAGCGCAAAAGGTGCGCACCTTGATTGCTCAGGATTTCCATGAAGCTTTTGAGGCTGTCGATGCGATCCTCGCGCCGGTGTCGCCGTTTCCTGCTTTCAAGATCGGTGAAAAGATCGATGATCCGTTAGCGATGTACCTATCGGACGTATACACGCTCACGGGCGATCTGGCCGGCGTACCTTGTATGTCGGTTCCGTGCGGCGAAACGGCCGATGGCTTGCCGATCGGGCTCCAGATCTTTACCAAGCACTTCGATGAAGCAACGATGTTCCGTGTTGCTTATAACTACGAACAGTCGCAGAACTAGCATCATTAGCCACCGGTTGCAATTCACCACCTTTCCCGCTGAATGCGTGACCATTTGACAGCTAATCAGAAGCCGGGAGGCCGCTGAGAGCTCACTGCAAAACTCGCGTTCCAAAGCAATGCCGGCGCGACCCAATGTGCCCTCGTCAAACAGCCTGCCAATAAGAGTGATCCCATGAGGCACACGTGCGCGCTGGGACTTTCCTTCGCCCAAAGTCTCCAGCTTTACTGGCCTCTCGTGCCACCAGAAGGGCTACGGCCTTGGAAAGTGGTTGAGTCCTGGTAGTCCACGGGCATACCTCCAACAACTCCTAAGTAGACAGAAGCTGTTATTGCTTTGAGGCACTGGATCGGCCGGATCGCTTAGAGACTGCGCTCTTCGGCAATCGCGGAACAACCTGAACGCCCGCCCAAAGCGTGGCGATCGTTTGCTCGACCACGAGAGTCTGGTCAGGCAAGTTAGGCACAACCCCTTGGATGACCATGAGCGTGGCGAGGCCGAGGATCGTGTACCACCAGGTGTGGGCTACCACTATGTCATCCCTACTTGGCAATCCTTCAGCCTTGGCAACATCGAAAAAGAGCTGCACGAAACGTTGGAACAAAGGCGTGCCGATGTCGTTGATATATTGTCCAGCGCGGATGCCGTTGCGGTTCTCCGGCCCGAAGAAGACGTTGCGGAACTGCTGTGGATGGGCAGTGCAGAACTGAATCAAGCCACGTGAAGTCGCAAAAAGACGCTCTTTCGGTGCATGATGTTTAGCGGCAATCGCGTCGAAGTTCTGAATCAGCAGCCCTATTGTCTGGCTGCTCATCTCGGCAAGAATATGCCATTTGTCAGGAAAATGCTGGTAGATCACGGCGTGCGTATAGCCGATCTCTTTAGCGATCGCACGAAGCGTCACGGCTTCATAACCGCGATCGGCGAACATTTTGCTGGCCGCCGCAAGAATTTCGCCCCGCAGCCTCTCCTTACGTTCTACCCGGCGACTTGGTGATGTGGATGTCACTTTACCAGCTTACTTCCTTTTGAATTCTTTTCGACCACTGGTTTATTTCGTAACCTTTGGTCTTAACAAACACTTACGGATGGCGAAATTGCGCAAGCTCTAATCCGCTTAAAGTGTGCAACCACTGAATTATTTGCAACCAATGGTTAGCCAAGAGCCTCCAATTGTCAGGTCGCACATTTGGATGGGCGGCCAAATACGAGGCAACAAGAAGGAGAATGCGATGAAAATTCTAGTGATCGGAGCAGCGGGCAAGAGCGGAGAGGCGCTGGTAAATGAAGCGCTGGCGGCCGGGCATAAGGTGACGGCATTCGTGCGCGGTGCCGCGCAGTACAAGAAGGCGAGCGTCAGGGTTGTTGCGGGCGACGTGCTGGACGCGGCTGCGGTCGACGCTGCGGTAGCCGAACAGGATGCGGTGATCGACGCGCTGGGCGGCAAGACGCCGTGGAAAGTGACGACGATGGAAACGAAGGCCGCACACAATATTGTGGACGCGATGCGACGCAATGGCGTGCGGCGATTGCTGAAAATTTCGGTGGTTGGTGCGGGCGAGAGCGTCAAGAACGCCGGGTTCTTCAACAAGCACCTGCTCATGCGGACGTTTCTGCGGGGTCTGCTGGTAGACAAGGCGGGCATGGAGGCCGAGATCGAAGGCAGCAACTTGGACTGGACGCTCGTGCGGCCGCCTATGTTGACCGACGGCGAGAAGACCGGCGCTACCAGGGTGCTGAGCACGGAGGGCGGCGAGAAGGCGCACAAGATCGGGCGGGCCGATCTGGCGGCCTTCATGGTGCAGCAACTAGAAACCAGCCAGTATGTTCGTCAGGCAGTGACGGTCATGACCACCTAAGAGGCTTCCGCGAGGATCGAGCAACCGTGCGGACGCACTGCTTTTCAATGAGGGCGGCGTCCCTATCTTTCACGCAAAGCGCAGGCGATCCGATCGGCTGTGCAAGGTCAGTAACAATTCATGCGACAGAAAACTGTGGAAACCCACGGGACTAGCGGAGTGCTAGCTGCGCAAATCACAAGCTCTGGCGTTTGCGTCAGAGCATCACCTTCGTTCTAACAAGGAGAAAACGAGCATGTATTTAGTTATGGGCATTACTGGAAAAGTTGGCGGCGCCACCGCGCGGCATCTGCTGAAGCAAGGCAAACAGGTGCGAGCACTTGTGCGCAATCGCGAAAAAGCGGCGAAGTGGGCAGACCAAGGCGTGGAGTTGGTGGATGGAGACTGGAACGATGCGACAGCCATAGCGGCGGCGCTCAAAGGTGTTGAGGGCGCGTTTATTATGTTGCCGGCTGTATGGGCACCCTCGCCTGATTACGGAGAAGCAAAGCGCGTAATTGCGAACTATGTCGAGGCGCTGACCAAGGTAGTGCCGCCGCGGGTGGTAGCGCTCTCGTCGATGGGCGCGAATAGAACAAGCGGGGTGGGGATGATCACGGCCTTGTCACTCTTGGAGCAAGGTTTCCGCAGCCTGCCATCTCCGGTCGCATTTGTGCGCGCAGGCGGCTTTTTCGAAAACTTTCTTTTCGGCTTACAGGCCGCCCAAGGCGGAACACTACCGGTTTTCTACAATCCTACAAACCGGAAATCGACAATGGTCGCGTCAGACGACATCGGCGCAGAGGTGGCAACGCTTCTGACCGGGCCGGCGTGGTCAGGGCATCGCGTCATCGAGCTGGGTTCGATGGTAAGCGCGGATGAAGTGGCCGGACAATTGGGTGAAGTCCTGACATTCGACGTAAAAGCCTTTGCAGTCCCGCGTGCAGGGTGGGCGGAAGCGTTCGAGCAGTTCGGCATCCCGAAGGGCCACACTGGACCTGCCGAAGAAATGTTTGAGAGCGTCAACGCGGGGTGGATGGACCTCGGAATCACGGGTACGGAGCACGTAGCGGGTACGACGTCCGCACGCGATGTGTTTGCGGCTGCACAGAACGCCGTCAAGGCGTAAGTCCGGGGCAAGCTGGATCAGCCCGGTTCCTTGGGAACTGCGGCGCTAACGTCAAGGGCGAGCGCCGATCTGCCGGGAGTAGACATGATCGAGGGCGATGCTCGTGACAAGGCCCCCCTCACCTGTTCTCTTGTGGTGAAGGGTGCAGAAAGCCCTCGTTTAATGCACGACCCGGAGGCCGTCCCGCCCATGCCGCGCGTTGATTTCAGTCGCGTACAAGAGCCGACTTATTGCAGAACGTTTTAAACCATTTAAACCGCAAGAAGAGGATCGCTTTTAATATGAAAGCTGAACACACAATAGATAAACGCGCGCGGGCAGGTCGAGCAACTCAAATAGCCGCGATGGTAATAACCGGCCTTGTCGCCTTCATCTGGGTGTACTTCGGAAGGTTATATCTAATTCACGATCCCGACGAATGGAGGATCGCCAATCAGCAACTCGGATACCCGCTCTATATCATTCCTCTGATTGGCGTGACTCACATCCTTGGTGGTGTGGGCCTTCTGATTCCCAATGTGCCTCGATTGACTCAGTGGGTTTATGCTGGTCTCGCGATCAATCTTTTACTCGCGTTCTATTCACAACTGAATGGCGGTGGCAGTACTTGGGATAAATTTGATCCGATTCTCGTCATGGCGTTCGTCTTTGCTTCGTATGTATTAAGACGCTGCATGCGCGCAAACAGGTGGTCGATATGAAGAACACGCTGATGGTGGCGAGGACGGCGGCTGAGATCGACCAGCGCCGTCGGTCCACCCGCGCCGAGGCTTCTTCAATCGCGCTACCAAACGCTACAACGAAGCGGAACAGGCGCTCTACCTCGAACAGCCCGATCCCGTTCGTTGGACCGAAGAACAACATAAGCTGTTAGAACGTTTTCAGCGTTACCGCACGACACAGAACGAGCCTTCCAACGAGCTCTCAACATGCTGAACCGCCTGGAGCGCTTCTACTGCGATTCCGCCGCGAACCTTGTGAAAAAAGCCGCTATGCTTGCGGAAGCAGAAAAAGTACGCGAAGAAGTCAACGCCAAAGAAGAGAAACCGAATCCCGGCCAACCCATCTCGAGTGAGATCCAGCGCGAGCCGAATCTCCCCCTTCCGCCCCTTCTTACTCCCTCCGCTTTGCCGGTCCATGATGGACCCGATCACCCCCTATAATTGGGCAAACTCCTCTATCATGCCGCCGAAAAGTAGACGTTCGCTTCTCATCGATACCGACACGGCTTCTGATGACGCAGTGGCGCTGATTATGGCGCTTCGCTCGGCGAACGTACACGTCGAAGCGATCACCGTAGTGGCGGGCAATGTACCCGTGGAGCAGGGAACCCGCAATGCTCTTTACACGGTGGAACTGTGCTCGTCAAATGTTCCTGTATTTGCCGGTGCCGACCGGCCGCTCGCTCGCGAACTGGATCCTGCTCATTGGTTTCATGGCAGAGACGGTTTGGGCGACCACGGCTTTACGCCTTCAAAGAGACCGGCTGAAGCGGAGCATGCGGTAGATGCAATCATTCGCACCGTAAACGAAATTCCCGGAATAGAAATCGTCACCCTTGGTCCGCTGACAAATTTGGCGCTGGCCCTTGCGCGTCAGCCTGAGCTGGTTGAAAATGTCGGCCGCTGCGTAGTGATGGGCGGAGCGCCTTGCTGCGAAGGAAATGTCACGCCGGCGGCAGAATACAACATCTGGGTCGATCCCCAAGCGGCGCGGGCTGTCTTCCGGTCGGGGCTGCCCATCGAAATGGTGGGATGGCAGCTTTGCCGCGGTCCCGCGGTCATCGACGGCGACGACATCGCAAAGATTCGTGGCTTCGAAACACCGTTTGGGGAGTTTGCCATTCGAGCTAACAGCACTGCGGCGGAAGCGTATCGCACCCAAACTGGGGAGATCGGGATTGCACTACCGGACCCGGTCGCGATGGGAATCTTGCTCGATCCTTCACTGTGCCTCGATGCCAGTTCGCATTACGTCGATATCGAGACCGAAAGCGCGCTCACCCGCGGGATGACCGTTGTGGACCGATTGAATGTGGCCGGCAATGAACGGAATCGAGCGTCCTGGTCGAAGGTTCTAGAGAGAGATGTTCGCACGAAAGTCTGCTGGAGACTGGACGTGCCGCGCTGGAAGGAATTGCTCTTCAGCGCTCTTCGCTAGTTCGCGCGCCATGCTGAGTTGGAAGCTTGCATATACTCGGTGTTTGGATGATCTGCGGCCGGCGCAGGAGGTGCTGAAACATTGCCGGGCCATTGCGAAATTCAGCGACGAGCCGGGCGCAATCACCCGCACGTTTCTCAGCCCGGCCATGCGTTCCTGCCATGCCTATCTGTCCAGTTGGATGGAAGAGCTCGGCATGACGGTAGAGGTGGATGCGGCCGGCAATCTTCGGGGCTTCTATCGAGCACATGGTACTTGTGCCAAACGCGTTCTGATTGGATCACATCTGGACTCGGTTCCAAATGCGGGACCGTACGATGGCGTGCTCGGCGTTGTCTTAGCGCTGAGCCTGGTCGAAGCTTTGCAAGGAGAGCGGTTGCCGTTCGCGATTGAAGTGATCGGCTTTTCCGAAGAAGAAGGAGTGCGTTTCGGCGTGCCGTTCATCGGCAGCAGGGCTCTGGCGGGCACGCTGGACAAGCGAACGCTGCAGACCCGAGACAGAACAGGAACCTCGATCGAGCAGGCGATCCAAGACTTCGGTTTAGATGTTTCGCACTTGTCGGAGATGGCGCTGACGGCCTCCGCTGCGGCTTACTTGGAGTTCCATATCGAGCAGGGTCCGGTGCTGGAAAGCATCGGCTTGCCGCTGGCAGTCGTAGAAGCGATCGGGGGCCAGAGCCGGGCAGTAGCAACGTTCCACGGCAAGGCGAACCACGCCGGCACGACGCCCATGCATCTTCGCCAGGATGCGCTCTGCGCAGCCGCCGAATGGATCGTGTCCGTCGAAGGAGAAGCTCGGGCGACGGACGGTCTTGTTGCTACGGTGGGCAGAATCGAAGCCAAACCGGGCGCGGCGAATGTTGTCCCGGGAGAAGTCATCGCAACATTAGACGTACGTCACCGCGATGATGCAACTCGATGCGCCATGTTCCGAGCATTGCTTGAAGAAGGTGATTCGATAGCGCGCCGGCGAGGGATTCTTTTCCATTCGGAAGTTGTTATCGATCAGCCCGCCGTTCCGATGGACCCTGAGCTTGCCGGTATACTCGCGAAGTCGATCGAAGCCGTAGGCGTGACTCCGCATCGCATGGCAAGCGGCGCCGGGCATGACGCCATGATTCTTGCTCCCAGGCTGCCATGCGGGATGATGTTTCTTCGTAGTCCCGGGGGCATTAGCCATCATCCCGATGAGTCCGTGCAAGTTGGCGACGTCGCATTGGCTTTAGACGCTGGCTTGCATGTGCTGCGAAATCTTTCGACATGTTCTTTCCTCAACTAGGTCAAAGCAGGAGCGCGCGCCGGCCCGATCATCTGCTGCAAACGCCAGACACGTTCGTCCGAACCGTCCTGCCTGGTATGCAACGGGCGAATGCAGTGGTACATGCAGGCCCTGCGTTAGGCGCCGCCTTCACACAATACACGGCGGAATTGGAAGCTGGTGGGAACCTCGGCCAAACGAGCTCACAACGCTTCGTTTACGTGCTCGAAGGTGACGTGACGGTCGGGAACCTTGCTCTTTCGGGCCGGAGGTTACGCCTTCATACCGGAGGGCGATGACCGTCAGGTAGGCTGCGATTTCGGGAGACTCGCCTAGCTGTCATCGAGAAGCGCTACCAGCCTATATCGGATACTCCGCCACCGGCTTTCTTCGCCGAACGCGAAGCGGAGATCGTATCGCAAGCGCTGGCAAACGATGATTCCGTTCAGGTGCGCAGTTTAGTTCCGAACCAGGCCTCCTTTGATTTTGCCGTCAACACCATGACCTATCAGCCAGGCGCTTCGCTCAGCATGGTAGAGATCCACATCATGGAGCACGGTCTGCTAATGCTCGAAGGCGGCGGCATTTATCGTTTGGGCGACTGCTGGTATCCCGTGTCGGCCGGGGATTTCATCTGGATGGCGCCTTACTGCCCGCAATGGTTTGGCGCACTCGGGAAAGCGCCGGCTAAATATCTCATCTATAAAGATTGGAACCGGCATCCACTGTGACTGTTTCCGTCGATATGGACCAGGTGCTGCGCGAGCTAGAGCAGCTGTCTAGCTTCTCGGAGTCAGCGGCTCCTGCGGTCACGAGAATTGTTTTCAGCGGGCCAGATATGGAAGCTCGCGCATGGCTGAAAGATCTGTGCGCAACGGCGGGGCTCCTGGTTAGAGAAGACGGTGTCGGCAACATGTTCGCTCGCTGGAACGGAGCAAACCCGGAACTGCCCTCGGTTGGAACAGGTTCGCATATAGACGCGATTCCGCTTTCTGGCCGATATGACGGAACAGTCGGAGTGCTGGGCGGACTGGAAGCGATCCGAGCTCTTCAGAGAGCAGGATTTAAGCCCCGGCGTTCCATCGAGCTTGTACTGTTTACGTCCGAAGAGCCGACGCGCTTCGGTGTGGGATGTCTGGGCAGCCGCTTACTCTCCGGCGCGCTCACGCCGGAACGGGCCGCCGAGTTGAGGGATAAAGACGGGCTGACTCTCGACCACGCGAGGACCGAAGCAGGTTTTAGCGGCGATCTTGCGAGTGTTCGGTTGCCGGCCGGTTACTTTCACGCGTTCGTGGAGCTTCACATCGAGCAGGGACCGCTTCTCGAAGCGCAAGGCATTGCCATTGGCGTCGTCACGAATATCGCGGCTCCAGCGAGCTTGCGGGTGTCGATTCGAGGGGAAGGCGGCCATGCAGGTTCGGTGTTGATGCCGGATCGCCGCGATGCTTTAGTCGGGGCGGCCGAGATGATCGCGGGAGTCGAATCTGTTGCGCGCGCGACCGGATCGCGCGATAGCGTGGCCACCACCGGTCTCTGCCAGGTCTCTCCGGGAGCGGTGAACAGCATCCCGAGTCTGGTCCGATTGGAGATCGACGTCCGCGACACGGAGCTCGAGCGGCGCGATGCCATGGTCAGCGCCATTGCACATAAAGCTAGGGAAATCGCGGTTCAGCGAGGGCTTGAAAGCGTCATCGAGATACTCAATGCCGATGCTCCGGCGCAGTGCGATCATGCCGTCATCAATGCCATCGAACGCGCGTGCCAAGCGGCCGGCAAGAGTTATGTAAAGCTTGTCAGCCGCGCTTATCACGATTCGCTTTTTGTGTCGAGAATTGCTCCGGCCGGAATGATTTTCATCCCCTGCAAAGGCGGCATCAGCCATCGACCCGATGAGTACGCGTCGCCTGACGATATTCGTTCAGGCATCTCCGTTCTGGCAAAGTCGTTAGCCGAACTTGCGAGCTAGTATGGAATCTTTCGCGTCGTCTCTGCCCAATCAAGAAAAGGTTGCAAGCCGGCATCGGCTAATAGACAGTGACCGGGAAGGGAACGCTCGTGCGGCCGCAACGCAATCTGGTTATAGATGAAGTCATCATCGAAGCCGTTCTCGGCGGCCTGATGGCGAGTACACGCATAGTAGTAAGCCGAAGGTCGAGCCCAATACATCGCGCCCAGGCACATCGGACATGGCTCGCAGCTCGTGTAGATTTCGCATCCGGTGAGTTGATAAGTGCCTAGCTCCTGGCAGGCCGCGCGGATGGCAACGACCTCGGCGTGTGCGCTTGGGTCGTTCGTAGCAGTGACCAGATTGACGCCGGTAGCCAAGAGGTGATTGTCTTTCACCACGACGGCTCCGAATGGTCCGCCACGTCCAGTCCGGACGTTATCGATGGCGAGATTGATCGCCCGTTGCATCCAGTCCTCTTTCATCGCGGCGAAAAGCTAACGAAGTATAACAATACTGAGTGCTCGAAGCGATACGATCTCAGCGCGTCGTTACTCCCGAAGGTGTGCGGCCGGCATGTGTGTTCTTTGAAAACGGCCGCATAGTCGCTGTAGAGGAGGCGGGTGTCGAAGTCGGCGTCCTCGGCGCTGATCGAGGTGGGAGATCTGTGCCTGCTGCCGGGTCTGGTCGATACGCACGTACATATTAACGCGCCCGGCCGAACAGAATGGGAAGGATTCGCAACCGCCTCGCGCGCCGCCGCCGCCGGAGGATACACCTGCCTGGTAGACATGCCCTTGAATTGCGTTCCCGCGACGACGCGTGTTGCGGCTCTCGAGGAGAAGCGCCAGGCCGCGAGGGGAATGTGCCTCGTCGATTACGCGTTCTGGGGCGGCGCCGTGAAGGGGAACGCAGACCAGCTGCTCCCTCTGGCGCAAGCGGGGGTGAGAGGCTTTAAATCGTTTCTGGTTCATCCGGGAATCGAGGAGTTTTCGATGGCGGACGAGCAGGATCTGCGTTTGGCCATGCCGCTGATCGCACAGACCGGCTTACCGCTGTTGGTTCACGCGGAAGATCCGGCTGAGATCGCAAGAGCAGGTCAGGCCTTGCGCGGAGATCCACGGGAGTACAAGACCTATTTGGCCTCCAGGCCGGATGAAGCAGAGACGCGGGCCATCGAGTTGATGATCGAACTTTGCCGGGAATACCGCTGCCGCGTTCACATCGTTCATCTCTCAACGTGCCGCCGCTCTGCCATTGTTGCGCCGCGCACGCGAGGAAGGACTGCCGATAACGGCGGAGACGTGTCCGCACTATTTGTATTTCGCCGCGGAAGAAATTCCAGATGGCGCTACCGAGTTGAAATGCGCACCGCCTATCCGGGACCGCGCCAATCGCGAACGCCTTTGGGACGCTTTGAAAGACGGCACAATCGACCTGATTGCAACGGACCACTCGCCGTGTCCGCCGGAGTTGAAACACGCGGCAAGTGGAGACTTTCTGCGCGCTTGGGGAGGTATCGCCTCGCTTTCCGTTGCGCTTTCGGTAATTTGGACCGCAGCCCAAAGCCGCGGGTTTACCTTACCCGATTTGGTGCGCTGGATGAGCGCGAAGACGTCCGATCTGGCCGGCCTGGGCGGAAGAAAAGGGCGCATTGCACCCGGCTACGATGCCGACTTCGTGGTGTTCGATCCGCAAGAGTCGTTTGCTGTGCGGTCCTCGGATTTGCATTTTCGCCATGCTGCCAGTCCCTACTTGGGGGAGCAGCTGAAAGGGAAAGTCAAGATGACAATCCGGCGCGGCGCCCCGGTATTCCGCGATGGCAATTTCGCTGATGATTGCGGCGGTTTCGAGTGTACAGTAGGTGAATGGACCACCGCCTGGTAGGCAGGGCCGTTCCTCGTAAGGAGGCCGCTTCGAAGGTAACTGGCTCCGCAGAGTACGTCGACGATGTCGTTGTTCCCGGCATGCTTCACGGCGTTACCGTGCGAAGTTCGATTCCACGCGGGGTCGTTCGCGAGATTCATTTCAAAGACGGCATTCCGTGGGATGAGATCGTAATCGTCCGTGCGAGCGACATACCGGGCCGGAACGTCGTTTCGCTGATCGTCGAAGATCAGCCGTATCTAGCGGAGACGGCGGTCAACCATTCGCAGGAGCCTATTCTGTTGCTTGCGCACGCGAGCAAAGAGCTTGTCAATAAGGCTCGCGAGAACGTCGTGATTGATTACGAACCGTTACCGCCTGTGCTCGACATGGACGATTCGCTGCGCGGCTGCACGATCATCTGGGGCGACGATAACGTTTTCAAGAGCTACCTGATGGAGAAGGGCGACGTCGATAGCGTGTGGGCCGAGGCGGCCGTTATTGTCGAAGGCGAATACTCGACTGGCGCTCAGGAACAACTCTACATCGAACCGAACGGCATGCTCGCCTCGTTCGATGAGGAAAACGGGATTACGGTTCGCGGCTCGATGCAGTGTCCTTTCTACGTGCAAAGGGCGCTGATGACACTCTTTGACTTTGGCCCGGATAAGGTGCGCGTGATTCAGCAGGAGACGGGCGGAGCATTCGGTGGTAAAGAAGAGTATCCATCGATTCTGGCGGGACATGCGGCGCTACTCGCATGGAAGTCGGGACGCCCCGTGAAGATGGTCTACGACCGCGAAGAGGACATGGCCGCGACCACCAAGCGGCACCCCTCGCGCACGCGGCACAAAACGGCGTTGTCGCAGGATGGACACATCCTCGCAATGGACATCGAATTTGTTATCGATGGCGGGGCGTACGCCACTTTGTCGGGTGTGGTTCTTTCTCGCGGCACCATTCATGCCGCTGGCCCGTATCGCTGTCATAACGTCCGGGTTCGAAGCACCGCTGTGGCAACGAACGCTCCGCCGCATGGTGCGTTTCGGGGATTTGGGGCGCCGCAGAGTCTGTTTGCCCTCGAACGGCACATGAATAAGCTGGCACGGGCGATACATCTTGAACCAGACGAGTTTCGCGCTCGTAACTTATTGCAGAAGGGCGATGCGACCGCGACCGGCCAAATTATCAAAGACGACATCGACTTGCCTGGGCTGCAGAGCCGGGCTCTACAGCTTGCGAACTATCACGAGAAACGCCGGGCATTTGTGGATTTGAATCGCAAAAGCCGGCGCAAGAGAGGGATCGGCTTTGCTACTTTCTTTCACGGCGCCGGTTTCACGGGTTCAGGCGAACGGCATCTTCAATCGGTAGTGACGCTGCGAGCCGAAAGGAGCGGACGTGTGCGCGTTCTGACCTCAATGACCGAGATGGGGCAGGGCACCAACACGATACTGGCGCAGATTGCCGCTGAAACTCTACATGTGCCTTACGACTGCATCGAAATTCAGCGCCCCGATACGTCGGAGGTTCCAAACAGCGGCCCGACCGTAGCTTCACGTACGGCTATGGTGGTCGGAAAACTGGTAGAGACAGCCGCTCTGGAGCTCAAAGCGAAACTGCCTTCTTTCTCGATGGATACCTTTTCGGCGGTGTGTGCGAATCATGTGGCCGCGAATGGACCGGTTGCGGCGAGCGCTCAATATCAAGAGCCCCCCGGTGTGTTCTGGGACGACGACAAATATCGCGGCGAAGCATACGGCGCGTACTCTTATGCGACCTATGTCGCGGAAGTAAGTGTGGATGTTCTGACAGGCGAAACGGAGGTTACTGACTTTGTTGCGCTTCAGGAAGTCGGCCGTGTGCTGAATCCAACTTTGGCTGAAGGCCAGATCGAAGGAGGCGTTGCGCAGGGAATCGGCCTTGCGCTTTACGAGAAGGTGGCGTGGCAGAACGGCTGCATGGCAAATAATCAGATGACGAACTATATCGTGCCTACATCTGTCGACATCCCGCCCATCCGCGTTTTCTTTGAAGAAATTCCGTACGCGCATGGAGCGATGGGGGCCAAGGGAATCGGTGAATTGCCGATGGACGGACCGGCTCCCGCGATTATAAACGCGGTCGAAAATGCGCTTGGGATTTCGTTCGATCATGTGCCGCTGATGCCGGAAGACGTTCTTCTAAGCCTTGCGGTGGACCGGGTTGCCTGATGGCCCAGTGCCGCGTTTCGCTCATTGTCAACGGCGAACGTCACGACCTCGAGACCCATCCGATGAGACGGCTTCTCGACGTCCTGCGCGAGGACTTGAAGCTTACCGGCACCAAAGAAGGATGCGGTGAAGGAGAGTGCGGGGCCTGTTCCGTGATTGTCGACGATCAGCTCGTGAATAGCTGTCTGGTCCCCATCGGGCAGATGCATGGAGCGCGCGTTTGCACGATTGAGGAAGTTGCGAAAAACGGAATGCACCCGGTCCAGGAAGCGTTCGTCGAGTGCGGCGGAGCGCAGTGCGGCATCTGTACGCCGGGCATGATTCTGGCTTCTATCGACTTGTTACGGCGGAATCCGCACCCCACATTGGAACAGATACGTGAGGGACTAGCTGGGAACCTTTGTCGCTGTACCGGTTATCACCGGATATTTGAAGCGGTTCAGAAAGCTTCGGAACGCCTCACGTGAGATCGTCCGTTTCCGAATACGATCTGGTTGTCGCACGAGATCTGCCGGCTGCGCTGGACCTTTTGCATGCGAACGAGGGATGGCGTCCGTTCGCGGGCGGCACCGACTTAATGGTGTTGTTGAACGCCGGAAGACTCGTTCATCGCAGGCTCGTCGGGGTGAACGGCATCCCCGAGCTGCGCCACGTAGAAGCGGCCGACGGCTTCGTCCTGATTGGCGCTGCTGTCACTTATTCAGACATTCAAAACAACCCGATCCTGCAATCTGAATTTCCGTTGCTTTGTCAGGCTGCGAGTTGGACGGGAGGCAGGGCGAACCAGAATCGCGGCACGCTCGGCGGCAACATCGCAAACGCCTCGCCGGCGGCGGACTCCGCACCCATGTTGCTGGTCTACGATGCCGAGCTGCAGCTTGCTTCCCGTGCCGGCACACGCTGGTTGCGGTACGCGGATTTTCACCTCGGTTACAAGCAGATGGACTTGCGAAGCGACGAACTGATTACACAGATTCGGCTGCGCCGTCCGGCAAACGGTTTAAGGCAATATGCCCGGAAGGTTGGGACGCGCAAGGCACAAGCGATTTCTAAAGTGTGTTTTGCCTCGGCAGCCGAACGCACCGGCAATGTTTTGAGCACAATCCGGATTGCTGTCGGCAGTGTTGCGCCGATTCCATTGCGCTGCTACGAAACGGAGAAAGCGCTGCAAGAGCGTGAGCTGAGTCCTGCCGTCGTGGCAAACGCGAAACAGGTTTTGGCACGGGAGATCTCGCCGATCACCGACATTCGTTCGACCGGGCAGTATAGAGCCCAGGTGACCGTCAATCTGCTCGGCGAGTTCCTGGAGAACTTGCTGTGACTCTCAAACAATTGAATTGCGCATCCGACGATCGCGCGCGGGAAGCGCTGCTGGCGTGCTGCGGTTCCGAAACTTGGGCTGAAGCCATGCTTGGGAAACGGCCTCTAGCAGACGAGGGCGCTCTGCACGATGCCGCCGACACCGTCTGGTTTTCGCTTGCGCCGGCCGATTGGCTCGAGTCTTTCTCGAAGCATCCTAAAATCGGCGACAGGTCCGGTAACGCTTGGTCCGCTCAGGAACAACAGGGGATGACGCAGGCCAGCGGCGATGCTGCCGAATCGATGCGTGTTTTGAACGAGCAATACGAGCGCAAGTTCGGCTGGATCTTTATTGTCTGTGCGACGGGCAAGTCGGCCGAAGAGATGCGCGGACTGCTTGAACAGCGGCTGACGAACGATTCGGAGGCGGAGTTGCTCATAGCGGCCGTCGAGCAAGCTGCGATCATGCATATTCGCTTGAAGAAACTACTGGCTGAATGAGCGGCCTATCCACACACGTCCTGGATACCTCTTCCGGCAAACCTGCGTTAGGCATTTGCGTTCGTCTGTTTCAGGGAGAACAGCAGGTCGGCTTGGCTACTACGAACTCCGAGGGTCGCTGTCCAACACTGTTACCGCAAAGCATCTCGCTCACACCGGGAATATACCGGCTGGTCTTTGAAGTTGGCGCCTACTTCCCGGATGGCTTTTACCCGGAGGTGAGCATATCCTTCGTTGTACGCGACGCCTCCTCGCATTACCATGTTCCTCTCTTGATCAGTCCGTTCGGATTTACTACCTACCGCGGGTCCTGAAAAATGCCTTCACTTACTTTCAACACTTATGGAAAAACGCGAGTCCGCCTGACTCAAGTCCTGCGCCGCGAAGGCCGGCATGAACTGACCGAGTTGTCTGCCGCAATTCTTTTCCAGGGTGACTTTGCAAAGTCCTATACAGCTGCCGATAATAGCCAGGTTCTGCCCACAGACACGATTAAGAACACGGTTTACACTTTGGCGCGTCTGCATCCGATTTCAGCGATCGAACAGTTCGCCAGAGAGCTGGCGCGGCATTTCCTGAGAAGGGTTCCGCACCTCGAGAAGGTAGATATCGAGCTGAAGCAATTGCCGTGGGGTCGCATCGCGGATCACGACTGCGCATTCATGCTTGGCGGTCAGGAGCAGCGGATCACGACGCTTTCTGCAACGAGGGAATCCGAGCAGATCGTTTCCGGAGTGCATGGACTAGAGATCGTAAAGACGGGTCGCTCCGGTTTCGCAGGCTTCCTCAAAGACGAGTTGACGACTTTGCCGGAGACACCGGATCGGCTGATGGGAACCGTTCTCGACGCCAGCTGGACATATCGTTCGGGCGAGATCGATTTCAACAGTGCATATGAGCAGACGCGGTCGGTGCTCCTCCAGAGTTTCGCTGACCACGCCAGCGAGTCCGTGCAACATACGCTCTACGATATGGCTGTCACTGCTTTGCGCTCGTGTAATGATTTCAAGGAAGTTCATCTCGTCATGCCGAACAAACACCGCCTGCTGGTCGACCTGTCCAAATTCGGATTAGATAACCCGAATCAGATCTTTGTCGCAACTGACGAGCCTTCTGGGTATATAGAGGCCCGCGTCAGCTCAGACACCTTCATTCCTTATACAGTGAGTAAGTGAACTCACTCGCCTCGAATACAGTCAGAAAAAGTTACCTGCTTGTGACTGCGATATTCGGCTGGTTCGCGCTGATCCTGCAGTTTCCTTTGAGTGTGGCCGTTTCGCGTTCGAAAGGAATGTCGCCGCTCGGAGCAGTTGTCACCTATTTCAGCTTTTTCACCATTCTCACGAATCTTTTAGTCGCGATCGGAATCGTCTGTTATCTTTGTATCCCAAGCTCCACGTACGGCCGTTTCTTCGGGCGAGCAACAGTTCAATCCGGTCTGGCCCTCTACATCGCCGTCGTAGGAGTGGTCTATTCGCTGCTGCTGCGGGAGATTTGGAGTCCGGAAGGTCTGCAGAAGGTGGCGGATGTGCTGCTACACGACGTTGTGCCAGTCTTGTACGTGCTGTACTGGATTCTGTTTGTGTCCAAAACTCCGCTGCCCTGGAAGAGCGTCCTGTTCTGGCTGTGCTATCCGCTCGTCTATTTGTCCTACATTCTCATCCGTGGCGCTTTCGCCGGCTGGTACCCGTATCCGTTTATAGACGTCGGCGCCGCTGGATACCAGCGTGTTTTTCTCAATTCCGTGCTGCTGCTTGTTGCTTTCTCGACACTGGGTCTGGTCATGGTTGCGTTCAGCCGATGGATGGGAGGTAAGGTGCTTGGCGAAAGAGTTGTAGAGCCGGGCCGTAGGTTCACTCACGGGAGAAAAGACGTCAATGTCCGCTAAGAGCCTGATGGTTGCCGCCCTATTTGTGCTGGTCGCCGAGGTGAGTTGGTCCGGTGATGCGCGATCAGCCACGGTCGTGAGCGGAACGGTGATTTATCGACAGCGCAGCGCGCTTCCGCCGAACGCGTCTATCAACGTGCAGCTGCAGGACGTCACGGTTCAGGATACAAAAGCCAAAGTGGTCGCCCAGGTCGACATTCGGAGCGAAGGGAGACAGGTGCCGATCCCGTTTCGGCTTCGCTATAAGCGAGCGAGCATCGATCCGTCTCACTCTTACGCAGTCCGGGCGACCATTACGCTGGACAACGAAACGATCTTTACCTCAACGAGTTCCTATCCCGTGATCACGCGGGGCGCGCCAACAGTAGTATCGATCCTGGTAGAGCCGGTTCGTACCGTTTCGAAGGCTTCCGGGACGGATCCGGCCAAGTTGGAAGACTGGCTCGGGAAGTGGAATGGGCCCGAAGGAACTTATCTCGTGCTTTCCAAAAGCGGAGACAAGTACGATGTAAAAATCAGGTCCCTGGATGGACTCGAAACCTTCGAAGGGTCATCTGCCGGAGACCGAATCCTGTTCATGCGAGCCGGCAAGCCCGAATCGATTCATGCAGGCAGCGGAAACGAGACCGGAATGAAGTGGTTGTTAGACAAGAAGAACTGCCTGATCGTTCAAACCGGCGAAGGATTTTGCCGCGACTGAACTTAGTTACGGGAGCCGATGTTTTCGGTTCGTCCGGCTAATGGTTTTACGATCGGACCTCCGCAGACGCCCACTCCGGTATTCATCAGCGCATTGAGCAAATTGAAAAGCACTGCATAGACTACTTGTTCCGTAATGGGTTGCCTGCCGGGCATGCGAAAGGATCCGGGAAGCTCCTTGGCGATTTGAATACGAACCGCATGAGGTGCGGTACGCCCGGAACGATCTTTCTGATTGGCTAGCCACATAGGCGTCTGTAGAACGGAGCCGGAGGTTCCGTCGACATAAAACTGGCACCGGGAGAACCAGCCGAGGTTTCCAGGATCGGCTGCATCGAACAAGAGGAGCGGCGCCTGACGATCGGCTACGGATAGCTCGAGCGACATCACTCGCTGGCCGTCCTCAATCTTGAAAGAGAATCCTGCCTGCTTCGCGATGTTGCCGATGAACTCGGGATCCAGTTCGAGCAGCAGATATTTGTTGAGGCCAGCCTCCAGCACTTGCATGTATCAGTTACATTCTCGCAGAAGAATGGAGCAAAGTTCGTCTACCTGGATCGAACCACTGCAAAAGGCAAATGCAGGCGAGCAGCAGCATCAGCCACTCGAGCGGGTACGACTGGCGCAAACCTACATGGACCAAATAGTTCGGAAGCGGATAGAGAATCAGAATCAGCGCAATCGCAACACCGGCTGTTCGGTTTTGCTTCCAGACAAGGAAAAATCCAATTAGACCGAGCAGGTTGGTCATGGCCAGAAATATTGTTTTAAATAGGGATGTCGGGTCGTAGTAGAGCCAGTAGCAGCGCACGCGTCCCATGCAAAGCGTCAGAAATTTTGCTGCATGGGCGCGCATCCAGGCTTTAGCCTCGTCACCGGCCTGCTTGTTGTAGGCAACTTCGCCCATTTCCTTTACCTTCAAGGCTTCCTGTTGGCTTTGCAGGGGATGATACCGCTCAAATAGATTGTTTAGGGAGTTGACTCGCTGGTCCGGCGATGCTTGATCGTTGTTGGAAATCCGAATCTCCAGACCGAGGTTCGTCCGAGTGATCACAGGCGAACCAAGCACGTGTTCGTTTCGAATGACCCAGGGAGCAAGGCAGATGGCCACTGCCATGACCTCGATGGCTATGAAAACCACGTAGCGTCTTAGATTCGCTCCTCCGCAAAAATAAAGCCCGGCGCAGGCGAACACCGCAAAGATATCGAGCAAAGCCGGCACAAAGAGCAGGGTAATTCCCCAGCAGAAGCCATGAACCCAAGCCTGCTTAATCCCGAAGTCGCGTTTCGCCCAGAGCCGATAGCTAAGCACGGCAATCAGCACGAGGGCGAGCGCCATGTAAGGAGTCTCCCAATCGCCATCGATCTCGACTAGCGGTCGCGCGGGGTAGATTGCGCCGATAAGTCCGGCAAGAATGCCGGCCGATAAAGGAAGGGACAAAGTAACTGCCACAGCTGGCAGAAGCGCCCACAACACGGATGAGACTACGGTTGCAACAAGTCTTTTGACAATCTCGGCCGGGATACCTGTGCCGAACAGCTTGAAGATCGCGGCCAGAATAAGCGTGTAGCCTGGCGCGACATGAGCGCTCGGTCCGGTCGGGATCGCATACGGATTGCCGTAAACCCCGGTTTGGGCAAGAGAAATCGCGGTCCTCTCCAATTCGTACCGGTTGAGATCCGTGTACGTGTGGAAGACGAACAGGAAGGCGAGTCTAACCAAAAGAGCGATGGCGAAAATAATCAGTCCCGCTCTCAGCGGCCTCGTGTTGACTAAGCGCTGCCAAATTTCGGCTAGAAACTGCATTATTGAGTCACAGGGTAGGGAACGATACGCGGCGGCTGTGCATCCGGTTCAGCCAGCCAAACTTTGCGTCCGGTAAAATGCTGCAGAAGCTGGCGCGTCGATTCGGGATCTCCGAAGTCCCTCGCCCAAACGATCTTCGCGCCTTCGATATCGGCACGATTGAAAATCCACTCAAACTTTTTCTCGCCGTTGTACGGTTGATAGCGAACGAGCACCAGCTGCTTCCCGGGCTCTCGTTCGAGCTGGGGCACAAACAGTTCTCTCGAGATATCGTGGGCGAACTCCGATTGCCAGAGCTTTTTCACGGGCGACAGGCTTCGCGGGAGTGCACTCTCGACCAAACGGCCGGACACGGGGATCACCAAACCGAGCACGCTAACAAGACATAGCGCTCGAGACAGGAAGAGACCCGCGGGCCCGGTTGAGCGCATCCGCCGAATGCATTGAATGAGGACCAACACGATAACCACGGTCACCGCTGCGGAGTAGTGCGGGAAGTAGGCGAAAAACAGTAAATTATCGAGTCCAAGGACCAGCAGCAGCGTCCAAAAAGCGATGCGCATCTCCGGTCCTCGCCAGATAAACGGAAGGAATAGCAGCGGCAATGTAAACGGTATTCCGATGTAGAACTCCCAAAATCGGCGCAGCTTTCCGCCCGTTGCTCCAATCAAAGCCTTCGGCGATTTTCGCCGCTCGTGCTGACGCAGTTGATCTTCGTATTCGGCCCTGATGTCGGCCGGCATCGAATGAGGCGCCGACACGGGCGGCTGCCAAAAGAAACCTTGCGGTACACCGTACTCGCTCTTGTAGAGCATGTAGGGAAACTCCGTTGCTTTGCCGGTAACTCGGCGGTTGTAAAAGCCTGCGAACGCGACCGTGACGGCGCAGCTTAGTACGAGAATGGGGATGACTTTCTTTGTGAGAACAGATAAGCCCAATTGCTTCGAGAAAAAGGTCCAGTACAATAGCGTGCCGGCCAAAACGGCGCTCAAAAGCACGCCTTCGAGCGGTCGGCTGTTCAGCAGAATAAAAAGCCCGGCTGCGGCTATCGACGTAAACAGGACAGCGTTGCGATCCAATATACGAGGCAGGGCGCCTAAGACAAGCGTGCCTCCAATCGCCGGAACGCAGCCGCCCCAATAGCTATTCATCCAGTAGCTCAGAACGCTGATGGGAACGCTCACCAGGACGGCGGTACCTGTGAATGCCCAACGGGAAGGAAGCCACGCCAGAAGTGCCCAATAAAGAAGAGCACACCAAATTCCCATGCTGAGAACGACACCGGCCCATGGCAGACCTGTGATGACTTGGCCGAAGGCGAGTACCAATCCTTGTCCGATCTGGTATTCGGCCGTGTAAGTCGGTTGGGTCAAGACGTAAATCGAAGTGAAGTGCTCGGGGAGCGGTGGCGAAGGATTCGTCCATCTACCGGATGCGAAAGTGTCGGCTTGCAGCAGGTAGGCGTATTCATCCGAAATGAACGGCGCGGGGGATCCATATACAGGGATCAGCAAGAGGCGTAGCAATATCGGAAATAGGAAGAGAAGTAGGGCGCATAAAAATGGGCGCTGGCCGATGCCGGCAAGAGCCGCTTCTACACGTGAGAACCAGTGACTAGCAAAGCTTGGACGAACAAAAGCGAAAATCACGCACAGCAACACCAGGCATATCTCAAAAAGCTGGAATGGGCCAAGTGGAGCAGTGCCCCAGTTCAACCTCATCCGGGCTGCTCTACCTTACTGACGCACATAGACCTTTACAGGATCGTTAGGTGGCACTTTGAAGGTTGCAGCGAGATGGTACTTGCTCGTCAGTTGCTCGACAGCCGCGATCAGATCGCGTTGACCGCTCGGGTGACCGCCGCGCCAGGCTCTTTCGTCGGCACGAAGCGACCAGGCTGGAACTGGATAGTACACGACCACCGCAGGTTTGTTCTGTAGCACTCGTTGCGCTTCGCTCCTAGCGAACTCGTCGTTTACAACATCGATGTTATGTGAGTCGGTGACAGTCGGATAGCGTCTGTTCGTCAGAGTATAGAAGATACCGAATTCCGGATAAATAAAAATCGTGTCACTGGTTGTTGAATGATCCTGGACAATACGATACGTCCCATCGATAAAGTCGACGGTGCGTTTCGGCAAAATGATGCCTTCTAAGGCGGGGATAGAGGATCGGGTGTTCGCCAGCCGTACAGGTTCGTCGAACCATTCGTGAAATCCATGAGGGCGATTTAACTTTTCGCAGGTGATCGCGACCAGGACCAGAGTGCAAACACCATAGGTGGCGTATCTCAGGTTCTTGCCGGATCCATGAAGCACAGCCGCGACGATCAGGCCAAAAGAAGGAAAGACCATGTCGTAGAGCGCAGGCCACGATAACGACACCATCAGAGCGATACCAAAAGAAATGCCGGCCAGAAAACCGATCTGTAACTCCCGTTGCGAAAGGCTGCCCCGAAGAAACTTCAAGCCAGCAAAGATAAGCAGGAGAACGCATCCGAAGAAACCGAGGTAAATGGTGAAGGTAGCAAAATCCTGCAAAGGCCAGTAGCCCGCGTACGAGATAGCGGCGCCAACAGCAATAGCGACGGAGGCCAGCACAGCTATAGAGACAACCTGGGTCGACTTGTCCACCGGACGATGCAGCCGCCCGGTTCTCCGCAACGCGGGCCAACTGAAAAGCAGCCCCAGACAAGCAAAGAAAACGCCCTTCTTGATTCCCCAGGCGGCCCTTGCGGCACGAACAATAAAGTCGGTTGGGTGTGAAGCTTTGGCTGACGGTCCTTTTTTGAAAGCATCATCCAAAAACGCGTGGACCACGCCGATGTCTGTCAGCCAAATGAAAATAGCGCCGATTCCCAAGCACCACCCGGCAGCAAACGCAACCACGAAGAAGACGGCTCTGCGTACGCCACTCGCACGAGAAATAAAAATTGCGGCGAGTATCGGAATTCCGACCGTTGCACCGGCTCCAAGGGTCTGCTTAGTCCCCAGTGAGATCGCGGCAGACAGGCCGGCCGCGATGGCCCAGGCGCTAAACAGGCCAATTGACTGAGCTTTTTCAACAGCTTTGGTTGTGGCCCATCCACTCAGCAGAAAAAAGAAGATTGCTTCGGAGCCATACGAGCTGAGCTGGTTCGCCGAATCACCGGCCGAAAGAATAACCGCAACAATGGCCGCGAAGGCCGCGTGTCTTGCCTGAAACAGTTTAGCCAGCCAGAGATAAAGCAAAACCGCAAGCGCAATGCGTTCGAAAACGCCCCACGCCCGGATCACGATCAGCTTTTGTCCAAACACTCCGAGAACAGCCGCGGAAATAACCTGGTTCAGCGGCGGTCCGGCGGTAAAGTAGTCGCGGTAAGGAAGAATTCCTTTGAGCAGCGCCATGCCGCCCTGAAAGGACCCGTTGCCCGACCTCAATCCGGCGAATCGATTCCAATAAAGACTAAAGAACAGGAGGGTTACCAGAGCAGTGATCAGCGCGCCCGGAAGAACTTCGCTTAGTGGGGAGGCGGCTTGCGATCTCGTTTCTATGACCTCTTCGGTAACTTCCATTTGAAACGTAAGTGGCGCACTGACGTATTAACTGCGGCCTCTCTCAACCAAGTATAGTTGGCGTCGCGAAGGCGAACAATATAAGAAAAAACCGCCGGACCTTGCGGCCAGGCGGTCTATTTTGTCGACTTAAATATGAGCCTGAATCGCCCTGGTTCTAATCCCCCATCGCTCCGACTTCTTCGCGTTTCTCAGCAGCCGGAGCTTTTGGCGCTGTACCCAGAAGACCGTCGAGAGGAACGAATCCTTCGACCTTCTTTTCGCCGAGCACGTGTTCACGATACAGGCGGGCCATTTTATCGTTTTCAATCTTCTGCTTCAACGCCTCATCGCGCGCCCGCATCTTTTCTTCGCGAGCAGTCTTTGCAATGCCCTTGTCGTCGAGGTCGTGCTGCCGGTCAGCCTTGACGTGCTCTTCAACCAGCACCAGGTTGTGATTCTTAGTTGCCAGCGGAACCTGCTTGTTGCCTGCGAAGATCTCGTGACGGCCCTTTTCGTCGTACCACTTGGTGAGTGTAGCGGTCATGTGCATCTTTTCGATAATGTTCCGCCAGCCCACGCCCGTGTTGTAGGCGCAGAACGAAATTTCGCCTTCTTGCGTCGCGTATGGAATGATGCACTGCTCGGTTCTGCGGAAATCGTAGTTAAAGAGATCTTGAAACCACATGCCCGCGATGAAGAGGAAATTCCAACGATCGGCACGGCGCTTCTGAATGTCTTGCATGGTGCGGTCGCCCGTCACCTTGCCGTACACTTTGCCGTGGTCCTTCTTCGACATGCCGAAGCACTTGTCGAACTTCGCGATCAGATCGGTCAGTTTGAAGTGGGTCGGCGACTTGAACGGATTGTAATTTCGAAGCAGCGCCAGAGTGACACCGGCAACGGAGAGGAATCGTCCGCGCGCCGCATCATTTACACGTGCAATGTCTTTCGCTAGCTGGTCGGCATGCAGGAACGCGGTCACCGGTACGTGTTCGTTCGTTTCCTTGTCGCACATGACGGCCATACCGATGCCGCAGTTCGGATGGCATCCGCAGCTCAACTGACCCCAGTCCGCGCTCGGTCCGTGAACCAGATCGGCGAAGTCGGAGAAGGTGCTCATGAAGCTGATCGGAAACCAATCGCGTACCGGCTCGCCGATGCCGGTTTGAGTCTTCACGTCATGAGCGAGGTGAGAGAGCGTGTAACGCTGCGCTTGACGGCGTTCCGGAGTGACCGCTTCATCGCGGCCCGTAAAGGACACCGGCTGGAACGAAAGAAACGGAATCTTCTTTGGGTTGTCGAGAGCAAACTGAACCACCCGTCCGACCTGCTCATTGTTGACGCCGTTGATGATCGTGATGACCGGGACGATATCGACGCCGTTCGACCAGAGATTTTCGATCGCCTGAAGCTTTACGTCGAATAAATTGCCGACCGCGCGGTGCGAGTTGGCTGCGTTTCCTATTCCATCAAACTGGAGATAGGCGTAGCGAAGGCCCGCTTCGGCAGCTTGTTTGGCGAATTCTGGACGCTTGGCAAATTCAATGCCGTTCGTTGCCGCCTGCACGCTGTTGTAGCCGACCTTGCGCGCATAACGCACCGCATCGAGGAAGTAAGGCGAAAGGGTAGGTTCACCGCCCGAGAACTGCACCGACATCTGGCGGCGCGGCTTGATAGAGATGGCGTTATCGAGAAGAGTCTGGATGTCCTCCCAGCTCAACTCATGCACAAAGCCGACTTGGTTGGCGTCCATGAAGCACGGGTCGCACATCATGTTGCAGCGATTCGTAAGATCGATCGTCAGAACCGAGCCGCGTCCGTGCGTGATGGTGCTTGTTCCGTGGTTGTGCAGCTTTTCGTCGTTGTGGGCGCGGATATCACGGCCTGGAAAAACGTCTTCCAGGTGCTTGCTGAAAGCGGGATCGATCGACATCAGATCTTCGAATTGTCCGTGAATGGGACATTCTTTGACCATCAGGATCTTACCATCGCGTTCGATGATGTTAGCTTTGATTTCACCAACAGGCCCGTTGAGAAGGATCTTGTAGTCTGTCTTGCCGTCTACAATGCTCTGACGGATTTCAGGAATACACTTCGGGCAGAGCGAGTCGGTTTCACGGGGCCAGCCCAGTGGCGGCTTCGTTTTCTGGTAGCTCTTCAACAGCGGCTTGTCGGACCATTTCGGAGTGAAAGAATCCTTCTGGTTGACCTGATTGAGTCGGTCAAAAACATTCCATGCGACGTTTGCGCCGGTTGTAACGACTTTCTCGAAGTATTTGACTGGTTTGTGCATGATCAATGAACCGTAAGTTCGCTAGTCTCCCAATGCCGGGCAGACCCTAGCCCTGACTCGACCAGTATAAGGGCCTCAAAAGAGCGTGAATAGAAGTTAAGAGCGAACAGCATCGAAACGGAGTTGTATGGCAGATATCCCACGGCGAACAGGTAGTATAAGAGCGATACAACTTCTTGCCTTTCAGCAGGTTAACCGGATTAGGGGAGTTCACCAAGCATGGTAATAGCCCTCCCGCTCGAATACTTCGAGTGGCACTCGAAAAACTTCTGATAGGCAACTGGATGTGAGGACTTCCGCTTTTGGACCGTCGACGTGTACCGCGCCGTCTCTTAACAAAACGACCCTGTGGATTTCGGGAATGATGTCGTCTAGATGATGAGTGACAAGCATCAGGCCGACACCATCTTGAGCCAAAGATCTAAGGTATGCCCGCACCTCCCGAAGCGCCGGCAAATCCAGACTCGTTGTCGGCTCATCGAGTAGTAGGGTTGAGGGATTATGAATGAGAGCACGCGCAATGAGAAGCCGGCGTGCTTCACCGGAAGAGAGTTCATCGAGCCACCGGTTCGCGAGGTGCGCGGCATCGAGGCGCTTCATCGCACTTTGGGCGGCCGCTTCCATAGCAAGTGTTACGTGATGATTTGGCCAGATGCCGATCGATCCAAAGAAGCCGGATAGCACTAGCTCGCGCCCGGTAATGTCGCGGATGCAACGGGCCATCAGATCGTTGCTTACGACACCCAGGTGGGAACGCAGGTCGAAGATGTTCCAATTTTCCTGCCCGAGAATGCGGAGGACAGTATCGGGACGGATCAGCGGATAGCATTCGCGGGTGATGGTTTTGATGAGAGTGGATTTACCGCTGCCGTTCGGACCGAGGATCGCGAGGTGTTCTCCCGAGTTGACATGAAGCGTAAGGCCATTTAGCGCGAGGAGATTTCCTCGCTGCACGAAGACGTTTTGAAGTTCCAGTAAGGCAGAAGTCAAAATAAAGACAGAGCGTAGCAAAAGCAGGCATGGGGATCACCGCCAGAACCGTCAAAGAACTCGCGCATGCTTGCGGCTTCGAGCTGGTAGGCATCGCCCCGGTTACGCCCTCTGACGATTTTAGACGTTTTGATCTTTGGCGCAGAAGCGGCATGGCTGGCGAGATGACCTACTTGACGGATCGGCGGGGCGATATTCGCAGCGATCCGCGGAATCTGCTTGCAACAGCCAGAAGCATGGTGTGCGTTGGTAAGATCTACAACACGGATCATCCGCGCTCGACCGATTCACGCGATGCAGGGCGCGGGTGGATCTCACGATACGCTTGGGGCGCGGATTATCACGACGTGCTTCGGGAAAAGCTTGGCGAGCTCGCAGAACGCATTCAATCCCATTCAAGGCATCCCATTGAGTTTCGGATTTGCGTCGATACTGCGCCGCTACTCGAGCGATCCTACGCGCACGCAGCAGGCCTGGGTTGGATTGGAAAGAACACTTGTCTAATCAACCAGACAAATGGGTCGTGGTTTTTCTTAGGCGAGTTGCTTCTGTCAATCCCGTTGGAGCTGGATGTTCCGGCTCCGGACCGCTGCGGAAGCTGCACGCGCTGCATCGACGCGTGTCCGACCGATGCTATCGTGCGTCACCCTGAGGACGGTTGGTCGATCGATGCCCGGCTCTGCATTTCTTATTTGACAATCGAGAAGCGTGGGTCCATACCTGGCGAGCTTTCCGGTAGCACGGAAAATCATCTGTTCGGCTGCGACATTTGTCAAGATGTCTGTCCCTGGAATCGCCAGGCTCCGCTTTCTGCGGAGGAACTGTTTGAGCCAGCTGAAGTCGCCCCCGCGCTCGAGCGCTTCGCGTCTCTTACGGAAGAAGAGTTTCGGACGCTTTTCCGAAAGTCACCGGTGTGGCGCGCGAAGTATGAAGGCTTTTTGCGCAACGTGGCTCTTGCGATGGGAAATTCCGGTCAACCAGAGATGGAGCAGCCGTTACGACGCCTTATGGACCATCCGCTTTCCGCTGTGGCAACGGCTGCGAGAGACGCTCTCAAAAGACTTACATGGGAATCCATCAGCGCAACATCGCCGCGTTGATTACAGTGATGTTGGCCGCGCCCTATTCGTTGGCGTTCGCGACGGAGAATCCACTGAGAGACGCTGGTTTCGTCCATTTCTACAACAACGAATACGACCAGGCTCTGTCGTTATTCGAGCAGAACCTCAAACAGCATCCGAACGACCCCGCGGCATACAACGCAGTTGCCCAGGCGATTCTCTATCGCGAGATGTATCGCGACGGGGCGCTCGAAAGCCAGCTGGTAACGGGCAGCAATTCCTTTTTGCGTAGACGAAAGATGGAGGTGAGTGCTCAGGACAAGACGCGCTTTAACGACGCAGTCAGCCAGGCAATTAGCTTAAGCCAGAAGCAGCTCGCGCGGGATTCAACGGACGTCCATGCACTCTACTCGACTGCTGTGGCTTGGGGTTTGCGGGCAAACTTCCTGTTTTTGGTGGAGAAGTCCTGGATGCAGGCGCTCCATGCGACCATCACCGGACGAAAAGCAGATGACCAGATTCTTGAGATCGATCCCGGTTTTACGGATGCTCATCTTCTGCATGGATTAAGCGAATACGTGGTGGGCTGCATGCCGGCTTATTTGCGGCTGCTGGGCGCGGCGAATGGATTTCACGGCGATAAGGAGGATGGGATCCGGCAGTTACAGATGGTGGCTGCGTCCAAAGCCGGCAATCGATTCGATGCTGCCATTCTGCTGGCGGCTATTTACCGGCGTGAGAGGCGTCCAGGCGACGCCATTCCGCTACTGAAGATGCTGGCGGCTACATTCCCCAGAAATTACCTGTTTCGCTTCGAACAGGTCCAACTGTACAGCGATGCCGGCGACAAGGCTTCGGCGTTGCGAGTTCTTTCGGAGATCGACGATCTGAGGCGGCGGCGAATGCCCGGATTTGCACAACTGCCGATTGAAAGAATCGACTATGCTCGAGGAACTTTGCTGTTCTGGTACGGCGATTTGGATCTCGCCAGAGAGGACCTGCAGCGGGCCAGTCAAGGGACAGACTTGCTGGATCTGAGTACGGCCGTCATGACCTGGCTCCGGCTGGGGCAAACAGATGATCTGCTAGGCGATCACACCCGCGCTCAGAATGCTTATCGGCAGGCAATCGCGATGGCTCCGAATTCAGAAGCAGCCAAAGAAGCCGAAAGCTACATAAAGAAATCCTATAGCCGGCGGGCCAAATAAAAATGTAAACTTTTCATGAGAAAAATAGAGAGAGAGTTACACTAGCTGACAAAATGCAATCTCTCACGCGTGTCGACGGGCTCGGTACTAAGGCCGTCTTCTACCGGCAAATCTGCGAGCAGCTCGATCAGCTTCTCGGCAATGAAACGAACTTCGTTGCGAACGCAGCCAATACCTCTGCGCTGCTGTTTCAGCTCTTACCGGACGTAAACTGGGTTGGTTTTTATCTGGCTGAGGGCCGTCAGCTTGTGCTGGGGCCGTTTCAGGGCAAACCGGCTTGCATTCGGATTCCGTTTGGAAAAGGAGTCTGCGGGACGGCAGCAGCCCAATGCCGGACTATCGTAGTGCCGGACGTTAACAAGTTCCCGGGCCACATCGCTTGCGATGTGGCGTCACAGTCCGAGATTGTTGTTCCCCTGCTCAACTGGGGAAAACTGATCGGTGTGCTCGATATCGACAGTGCCAGTCCGAACCGGTTCGATGAAGAAGACCGGGACGGGATCGAGTCGATCGTGGCCGTTTTCTTAGCCTCCCAAAGCACAGAAGACGTGCCGGATCTGAGCGAAGCCGCCGCTGGCCTTTAGCCATCGCCCAGTAAAATAAGAGTTGGTCAATGCACAGGTAGAACAGCTCGCCAGCCGAGCGCGTCAGCTTGCCGCCCTTGGACAACTGCAGGCGGCTCGCGAACATTGGGTCGCAGTTTTAAATCTTCTATCGACCGATGCGCCCGAACGCTCAGGAGTATTGCGTGAGGTGGAGCGGATCGATGCTCGTTTATCTCCAAAACCGAAGACGGACTGGAAGAAGCGACTAGGTCCGCTTGGGATCCTGATCGCCTTCCTCGCCAAATTCAAGACCGTCGCGTTGATCCTGCTCACCAAAGGCAAATTCTTCTTTAGCATTCTGGCTTTCGTGGGCTTCTATTGGGCGCTGTTTGGATGGTGGTTTGCCGTCGGACTATGCGGGTCGGTGCTCATGCACGAGATGGGGCACTACGCGATGGTACGGCGCTTTGGCTTCAAAGCGGAACTGCCCATGTTTTTGCCTGCTATTGGAGCCTACGTGAAGTGGCAGGGAGCCAACGTCGATGCGGGAACCCGGGCTCAGATTTCGCTTGGCGGGCCCCTTCTTCGGTTTTTTGTCCGGTCTGATCGCTTACGGGATCTTTCTTTCCACTCACCAGGGTGTTTGGCTCGCGGTTGCTCAGTTTGCTGGATGGCTGAACTTGATCAATCTTGTTCCTGTGCTGATTTTCGACGGTGGAGCGGCGATGAACGCCATGGGGCAGCAGCATCGGATGGCGCTGCTGGCCGTCTGTGTGGCGCTCGCGTTCGTACTGCACGAGTGGGCTTTTCTGTTCGTCGCTGTGGGCACAGGATACCGGATCTGGAAGCGTGACGTTCCAGAAGTGCCGAGGCAAGGGATCGCGTACGCTTTCGTCGCCCTAGTCGTGGCAAATGGCTTCCTGAGCTGGTACTGCACCAACCAGGCTCGGATCCTGTTTGGCGGGTTCCGGTCCTAGCGGTCGCTCCAGAAGAGTTCCGCGTCCGAGCGGCGGACGTAGTTAGCATCCAGCGTTGCCGGATCCTGCCACTTGCCTTCCATCCCGTCCAGTTCCGCGCAAAGCGCTACAGCGCTGGCTAGCGGCGCTGACGGCTCCGAAATATATTCATACTCAACGGAAGGGTCGAGCTGGCTCAGGAACGCCTCTAACGGGCCTACAGTCTCAGGGACGACCAGGCGGAGGGCCGGGTCATATACAGCGGCATAGACCTCGTTGCGGCGGGCGTCCAGGGTGACCGCTCGCAGGGTACTGCCGTTTTTGCCAAACGAACTCAGGGCGCGAAGGTTCGATACTCCCGAAACGGGCTTTCTTGTTGATTCTGCAAGACCTTTTACCGCTGCCAACGCTACGCGAAGGCCGGTGAAAGAGCCTGGGCCAGTGGCTGCGGCGAAGCAATCTACCTCGTTTAAGTCAAATTTGGCTTCGTTCCTTAATTTTTCAATTGCGGGAAAGAGCAGGTGAGCAAACCCCTGCGGTGCGTGAACTGTGATCTCACAAACAGTTTTTCCCTTAAACCGAAGAGCGATACTTCCGCGTTCTGAAGTGGTGTCGAGAGCCAAAATTGTCACGGCGCAAACGCGATAAACCCGATCGAGTTCGTAGGCTTTTCCATTCGCGTTAATCGCGAGAAGACGGACATTGAGGGTTGAGCCGGGGTCTTTCAGTAGGTCTTTCGGAAGCTGGAAAGTGCCGGAAGCGCCTAAGCCCAGCAGGCGCGCTCCTTCGCCGCCCGCCACCACCTCGCCCCACCAGACGTACTGGTCGTGCGGGTGGCGCGATTTGCTTTGGTCAGCTTTACCGCAAAGTTCGTGCTGATTCGATCTCCAGCGGTTCAGCGATTTCGAAAGGTATTTTTGAAGCATCGCTTTCGATTTCCTGGACGGGCGGATCCTCGGATTCGAAGTAGTAATACTTCAGCATCGATTCCTTTTTGCCTTCCCGCGGCACCAGCAGAATCCAGTCGCGGAATTGTCAGGGGTTTGGCGACTAAATACCTCACCTCGATAGTTCTTCAGCTCCAGTTCTTCGCCGGTCGCCGGATTGACCCAGCTCGGGTTGTATTTATGTTTCGGAAGAGTGATCTCCACAATCCCCGGCTGTTGCGCATAAGCCAGATACTCCACTTCGTTCAGGCCAACAGCGCGAGCGCCGTCGGTATCAAAATACGGCTCGAACTCCCAATGGCGCGTTCCCGAAAGCAGGTTCTTCCAAATCTGGATGGCTTTTCGGTTGGCTTCGTTTTTTAAGACTTTCGTAAGAGACGCTCGGGTACTCGCCGTTGGTGGTGCAGTTCCACAACTCGTGACGAAAAGTCTCAGTCTCTGCCGAGGTGATCATGTGAATTTCAGGCTGCTCTGTGAACTGGTGTTCGACCGCGCCCAATTGTGGGTTTGGGGAAGATTCGATCCCGTAGCTTAGCCATCCGTCGGAGATGAGCGGAAAAGTGGAATCACGCGCGTCGCTCGAGCGGGGATGGCCGAAGCTATCTTGCGTTCCGAGAAGCGAGCCCAAGTCTTTCAGCAATGCGCGAGAGCCGGGCGTGTCTTCAAATTGTTCGATCCCCTGCCAAGTGACATTAAGCCCACCGTAGCGGGCGACGAGATAGCGGATGAGAGGCTCATGAGTGTCAAAGTTTGCGAGCGCGCCTGATCCGAGGAAAGACTTGTCGGCCAAGAGAAGGTCGAGAGTGAAGCCTCGTGAAATCGCGGCGAGCAGCCGATCATCGAGCGCGGCGAAGTACGATCTGTTCGGCTGTCCTTGCGCTGTTAAGCGGTTTCGTCGGGCCGGTCGAGGTTAAGAGCGTTCCTCGGATGTGAGTGAAGCCGTCGCGCTTGCGTGCATCCAGCCAACCTTCGAACTCTCGCTTGCTCGACCGAAAGCCAAGGCACAGCGGCACCCAGCCAAAGATGGGGCTTTTTATCGGTAGTGCGCCAATGCCGAACATTTGCGACCGAGACCATGCCCGGCAAACCGCTGTCTGCATACGGAGAACGTGTTTTCTTTATCGTTGTAAGCGGCGATGTCACTGAGGACGTGATAGGTCCAGGTCCCGGCTTCGGTCGGGCTGAAGCGGACATGCAGCGTGCCGTCCACGAAAAGCGTGCATGAGATAGGTCTTGTGGGCAGGGGAGCGGAACTCGACCCTCAGCACGTCGTTCCGGTAGGCCTGCGCCTCGGCTGGTAAGTCGAAGGTCAACTCACAGGGGAGAAAAGTACGGGCGCCAGCGGAGCATGAGGGAACGGAAGCAGCATCGATTCGAAAAGCCGAAGTAAGTGTGAAGAGGGCCACCCACGAGAGGCCCGGGAAACGCATATAGCCCAAGAATAACCCGCTACCGGGCAGGTGCATAAAGAAATGGGGTCATGTGCGTCTTAAGCATGCTGGCGCTTCTTCAGATGCGTCTCACACTCCTTGATGCCAGGGTTCCAGGCCTAACGAAGCATAAAGATTTCTGGCCTCTTGCCAGAACTGTGTCGCTACGTCAAGTTTTTCTAAGCCTTCGTTAAGAAGCGCGTACGGTCTGACCGTATTCGCAAGGTCTAGAACCTTGGTTTGCAGGTTGCTACGGTATAAAGCCAAAGCTTTCTCATAGAGGGGTTGTGCATCCCCAAAACGCGACTCATCGAGGTACATATCCGCAATGTGTCGGATCGTATGCGCGTAAGCTAGCGTGTTGTTTTCGTTCCGGTAAAGCTGAGCGGCTTCGGCATAGAGGTTGTATGGCCCGGGACATGGGTGACACTTCGGTCCCAGAACACGGGTAGCGATCTTCTCTTAAAGTACCGCGGAAGCGGTGTCTCGGAGCCGGACGCAGAGCGACATTCATGGTAGTTAATTGTCAAGCGAAGACGTAAAGGTCGCATTGCGGCGCAGGAGGCGCCGCCGGGTGCGCGGGTCAATCGGTGTGTGGCAGAAAACGATCGACTGGCCGAGGTAACAGGATCTTAAGGGTCGATAGACAGGTCTACGACCAGACATTCATGTGCTGAATCGCCCAGTGGAACGGACGTTCAGAAGATTGAGTTTGGATCGCTCCGCCAGCCTCGAAACACTGCTATGGCGCGTATCGCCGCAGCGATCGCGAAATCGCTCCAGGCAAGGTCTGGCGGAGTCCTGTTCCCAGCAGCCAAGCTGGGCGAGAGGTCCGGTATTCGCCGGATGAGTCTGGCCGGTTATTCCTCGGCGGGTTGGTCGCCACCAGAGCCCGCTTCCGCTTCGCCGGCAGGAAAAGCCGTTACAGATTCGCTGGATAGATCTGCCATGCCTTACAAACGCACGCTCAAGCAGCCGCCCTGTTCGGGCTGGCAAAATACTGTCGGTCGATGGCCAGCAGATAGCGAACCAACCGTCGGGCCACCTCCAGGATGGCGCGGTTGCGATGCCCGTTCTGTCGTGCCGCTTCGTACACAGCTTGCAACTTTTCGTTGTGCTGTACAGCCATATGCGCGGCCTCGACCAGCGTCGTTTGCAGAGAGTGGTTGCGCTGTTTCGAGATGGGCCCGCGCTTGGGCATGCCTGCCGACTCGCGCTGGGCCGCGCAAAGCCCGCAGTAGCTGATCGCGTGGGCCTCATTGGGGAAACGGGACGGTTCGCCGGTTTCCACCGCCCAGGTGAGCGAGGTGATCGCTCCCACGCCCGGGATCGATTGCAAGCGCTCGACGCGCTCCCGCAATAAGGGATGCTGCAACATCTGTTTGATGATCAGCTCATCCATATGCTGAAGCTGGTCGATCTGGGTCCGGTTGAAAGCCAGCAACGCTTTTATGTCCTCGACCAGTGCCGCATTTTCCTCGATCAGTTGCGCAAAATACGCCTTGCCGTGCAAAGGGCGGGTCTCGTAAGGCACGCCGCTTTCAATCAGCAGCCCGGCGATCTTGTTTTTAAACATCACCTTGGTGCGCACCAGCAAGGCGCGCTCATGCAATTGACGCCGCAACACCTGGTATGTGGCCGGCGGCACGTAACAACTCGGAAATAGGTCACAACGAAGCAAGTCGGCCAGTGCGCGTGCATCGAGTTGGTCGGTTTTCCGTTTTCCGGCCGTGATGGCTTTCAGTCTTGCCGGGGCAGCCATCTTCAACTCCGCCGCGTACGGCTTCAGGTGTTCATAGATCCAGTGACTGCAGATTGTTGCTTCCAGTCCGCCGCACCAAGGCCCCTCCACATGCTTGGCCCATTCACTGAGAGCGCAACGCTCCGACGCCACTTTTCCTTCGCGCAGCAGGCTGCCGTCCGCTCGCTTGATAGCTGATGCTTTTTCGATGTACATCCAAACCAACGTAGTAGGAAACTGAAGTCATATTCCATCCCCGCGCGGCTGCGGCAGTAACACCACCACGGCCGCACGGTCTCCTTACTACGCATTCAAACACTGCTTCCTAGTGTCGGGATGGCGAATGATTTCTACGGCCAACTCGGAAAGTAAACACTGGGGCGTTACCGCCGGTCTATCCGCGCCAGAAGGTCAGATAAACGACAAGCGCGTTAGACGTGAACCTGAATTCGGATCGCCCGCGAACAGACCCGACCCGATTCTTGCACGTTATCCGGGTTTGCTGAGCACCCGGCAACTATGTACCCGTTGAAAGGTGTGCGAGAGATCGCCGGACTGTCTGAACTGAAGACCTCGGCCTTATGCAATTAACCCGCTTTAGCGGTGGTTTGGCAGGGTTCGATTTGGGCGATTGCCACGTATCGGTTCCCTAACCACCGACGCAGTCTCTCTCCCATGCTTTCCGGACGCTGCTGTTGACCGCTGAAGCGGCCGCCGTGAGAGCGTTGGTCGCCAATGGCCTCGTCCCGCCTGGCTGACGTGACTGTCGCCATCGATGGAGCGACTTCGGTGCGAACTACGCGATGGGTGATGTCGCGTTTCTCCAGCACGTTTTGCGGCTCTACCGGCTTGGTAGAACTCGGCCAGCTGCATCCGCTATCGAACTTGTCCAGCGAAGTGAAAAGGGGCTCTCCGTAGACGATGTCTACGCAGAGCCCGGGTTCCTTGTTGTCCCAGAAGGCGTTGCGGAAGGGAGGTTCTGTATCGTTCTTTCGTGTGACCTGAAACTGTTAGGGGGCCAGTTTCGCGATCGCTTCGGCAGTCTTTTTGTATTCCGGCATTCGATTACCCAATTGGATTGGATTCCCCGGAGCCGCCGTACTTGCAGACACTTTTCCCGGCGCGTCTCGAATCACCCGCGCCGCTACTGGGGTTGCTTCTGTGTGTGGTGATAGAACGTCATGTTCGGCCCGTGATTGGAAATCGTGTAATCCGACGGAACCTGAAACAGCGACGCATCTGGCGCCGTCCGGGTGATGCTATTTACCGTAACGGTGGTTTGGCCCATTCTCGGATCGTTCTGGGTCGATTTGACCACCATCTTCAGCTCCGGCGAGTACCAACTTTCAGACACCACCTGGATCGGCATCTCGTTTCCGACTGCACCAGCCGGGATGGTGGAGGTGACCCTTGTACCCGTCGCGCTGACTCCGTTGACCTGCTGCGTCCCGAGATCTTCCTTTTTCACCTCTGGCGCTGGCTGATTTCCATCAAAGGTGATCACCATGGGACCGGCTCCGTCGGGAATAGGTGGAGGCATTGGCGGTTCACCCGCGCCCAAAGCAGAAGCAGACACTGTGGCGGGCCCTCGCGGCCCCTCGATTGACTTTGACTCCGCAAGCATTTTTGACTCTAGAAGCAACTTCGGCGTCGGAAGCTTGAAGGCTGTCTTCGTCGCGGGCTGCAAAGTGTAAACACTGCCCGACACGACATCGTCAACGGTGATCATTTTGGGTTGCTCAGCTCCGTTGGCGGAACCTGGGAGGGTCACTTCTGTGCGTGTTCTGCCTTGCGCATCCCGGTACATGCGCGTGGTGGTTGTGTTCACGATGCGGTTCCCGTCCGCGAGCGTTTGCACATGTTCCGTTACCTGGTCCGCTGAATAGGGAGCTCCAGTGACCGGTTTTCCGCCCCGCAGGCTGTACTCGTGGGCGACGAACTGCACCCCCGCGATGGGAACTGCTGGCATTGCAATGGTCGGCGCCGCAAGGGTGTCCACTTTCACCATCACGTTGGGTTGTGGTTCTGGCGTCGGGGTCTGGCCTTGCAGGCCAATGCCCAGGAAAAATAGAGCGGGGGTGATTACTTTGTGCATGTTTCTCTCCAAGAACACTGAATCAACGAACAAAACGAACTGCTCTCGCGATGCCATCGTTTCCAACCGCCAGGTCGGCCGTTACCGAACCGCCTAAGAACCCGGGTTCGATTGGCAGACCATAGCCGGCCACGGTAGCTCGCGGCATACGAACGCGATACACCTCAACGCGGTCGTTTTCAGAAATCGGTGGCGCATACGGGATGGCCATAAACGGTGGATCCGGTGGAACCTCCGCCGCGCGGACCCGTAAGCTCTTCCGTCGGACTCTGGGGCGTGGCTTGGCTTCAGAAGAGTTTTCGGCAACGACCGTCCGCTCCTGAACCGGAGGTGTAACCGGCGCTGCCGCAACGGGGCTGTGCGTAACCGCAACCGGAGCCCGATGTCTCGTCGAACTCCAAATGCCGAGGCCGACCACCAGCGCTGCCGCCCCGTAGCGTAACCAGGAGCGCCGGGCCCCCCGTTCACGCTGCGCCCTGAATAGGGCGTCTTGCACATGAGCGCCAGGCTGTTCCTGGCTATATTCACTTCTAAGTTCGGCCAGTGCAGAATCGAGTTTTGGGTTCATGCCGGGCACCTCGCATTCAATTTCGAAATCAGCATTGACTTAGCGCGATGCAAACGAGACCGCACCGTTCCAACCGGGCACTTGATGATCTCCGCAGCCTCGCTGTATCCCAGTTCCTGCATTTCGCAAAGCAGGACCACCTCTCGAAGATACGGTGGAAGGGTCGCGATCGCCTGGCGCAGTGACGCAATCCGTTCCTGCCGCGTGAACTCGGACAGAATGTCCTCGCCGACTGCCAGTTCTTGAGCTTCGGATTCGTCCATCGGCTCCGACCCGAACACTTCCCGCATGGCTTGCCGCGTCTTGTTGCGTGCGACCCCGAGCAGCCATCCGAGAAGCGCGCCCTTTCCAGGATCGAAAGAACGGTTGTTGGACAGCAACTCAAGAAAGGTCTCCTGCGTGATGTCTTCCGCCAGCGAGGCCTTTCCGGTCATATGTAATGCGAACCGGTACACCGGACCGCTGCAGCGGCGATAGATGGCTTCCATCGCCTCTTCGCTCCCGGCGCGTAAGCGGCTTACCAATCGTTGCTCTTCGCGGTCACCCTCGCGCGCCATGCGTTTCTGTTTAGAATTGCGCGAACCGGGCGGGAAGGTTCCATAAACTTGGAACATGCATGCCGATGCGGTCGAAATGGCAGTTCAAAGAGCGATTCGGGGTGCGCCCGAGATGTCCCGCCTCCCGAACCACTCGCGGGCAGGTCTGTTGCTTCCGATTGCTCTGGTCTAAAATCCAGGGACAAGGACGACCTCCTAACCTCGTGGTCAGGGGTGCATACCATCGACGCAACTTCAGGACGAAACTGTCATTGCGCCTCTCGTATGGAGATTCGCGGACCCCGCCTTCTTGACCGGCAATTCGCGCAATACAAATGGCCTCGAACTGAATCCCAACGTTTGGTTCCCCTCCTCTCGTTGAGCCGGACCCGTCAGCAGAGCTCCGCTACACGAATGTGCGGCCGCCGCCGATCAAGCACAGTCCCAGCTAGTTGATGGGCAAGCCGCGAACTACGATTCCGAACGGGTACGTTCCAACTCAATCTGGAGTGATCCGGCTATAGAAGGTTGTGGAGCGATGTGAGGCAGATCGCCGTATACGTTTAGATTGACCGTTTGCAGTGAGGCGCTGGCGTTTGCGGCAGACACGGCCACTTTCTTTCTTATTGGGATTTCAATAGTGTTTTTCTTGATAATGACTCTCTCCGATCTTGCCGTTGCGTCTCAACAAACGAAGCCATTGGGCACACCGCGATTAGATCGTAGGACGAATCGCAACAGCGCGCAAGCTCGTTCGCAGACCAGCATCGAAGTGACGTCACGCGCGCGTCGCCGCCAGCAGCTGTGTTATCGCGAAGTGTTTACGAATCGGGATGATTTTTTCGATTGCGCCGGGATGACGCGCTACCCGGAAATTACCTGCTGTTCGTGCGTTTGGGTTTGCTGTAGACCGTGCCTGTTTGGGTTAAATGTTGACGTTCCGCCATCCAGGATTCCCAGGTACATTTGTCCGAAGTAGACCTGGAATGCTCCATTCCGGGCCGGAAGAAAGCCCAATGCGCTCACGCCGGAGCACCTCTGTGATGAAGACTTCTCTGCTCTTCCAGCGGATCGTGCCGTTCTTGCGCACCGGGCGCACAATATAACGCTCTTCGTACCGAATTTCGGCAACATCACGGGGGAGGCGCCGAATGATAGGGTTGTACAGCGAGACAGGGGTTTGCATGAGAAGCGCCTGATGCGGGACGCTGTTCATTGAAACAGTATTGGAAGGCTGTGAACCGTTCGCGCTGTTCAGCCAGGCGCTGGGCCGGTAGCGCCGCGGTGTCTTCTTTCAACGTTCCATGCAGTCGTTCATGCCTGCCATTCTGAGTCGGCTTGCCAGGTTCTATCCTTTCGTGAATAATGCCCAGCCGCATCCACTTCACGGATAGTTTGCTGATTCCGAGCCCGCCGATAGAGCTGAATGGCGTTCCGTTATCCGTGCGAATGCGTTCTGGAACGCCGTACTGCTTCATTAAGCCGTCACAGATGCGATCCACTGCCTCATGGCCTAAGCTGTCGATCGCCTGACAATAGAGCACAAACCGGCGGAATACATCGGTGACAGTGAACGTATCGCAACGCTCACGATTGCCGCATTCAAGACTTCCTTTGAAATCCATGCACCAAACCTGGTTCGGCCTTTTGGCTTCAATCAGAGGCTGTATATAAGGCACTGTACGGCGCTTCCTAGGAACCCTGATCAGACCGGCTGCTGCGATGGAACGATGAATGGTACTCGCGCCTCGGCCAACCCTCGTTCGGTTCGATCCGTAGCAACCGCGCACGAATCTTCCTTGCGCCCCATGTTGGATGTTTTTGCCTCATCTCAACGAGGCGTTCCCGTGTGGATTCGGGTATGGCATGGGAATGGCTATGAGGTCGGCGGCTGAGGTCGACCAGCGCTTGCAGGACCGTCGCCGCATATCGTTTCTTCCACTTGTATCCGGTCTTCCGCGAAACACCAAAATGCCGACAGAGATCAGCCATCGTTGAATCTCCGCACAGCAGTTGTGCAATGAACTTCAAACGCTCATCTGAGGTTCGGCTCTCTTTCCAAGGCATGGACGCATTCTCCAATTCGAATGAACTGGACCGTTACGCATGTCCTGGATCTGAGTTGTTACCCAAGGTGTCGGGCCATACAAGATTGCACGCTTCCCTCAAGCGATTTTCGACCCTGGCTTTCCGTCCGTCGGCTAGCAATTCAATAGCACTGCGCATCGTGAAATCAGGCTGCACCATGGAACGATTGGTCGTCTCGCTTCCCTCAAAAGTGCTTTCTTTATCGCGCGAGCGGGCCTTGAGGAGACGCCGACTTCTAAAACTTTGACCGGATGCCCGGCGTCAGGCCCGCTGTCTTTTCAACTTAACGGCTAGTCCGAGAAGCAGTAATCCGGTACCCGACAACAGCAGCGCGCCTGGCTCCGGAGTGCTTGTTTGGGGCGAAGAGCCAATCACGACAGATCCCGTCACGAGGTGTGAGACGCCCGCGCTGGTGACGTCCGAACCCGTTTCAAGGGCGTAAGTTCCGAAAGCTGCCAGCGGCGCGGTCAAGCCTGTGAACTGCCAAGTGGCCTTCGAGTTTCCAAATGGGATGCCAACGGATCCAGACTCATTCACAACAACCACTGGAAAGTTGGGAGGAATAATCGCTCCGGGTGCTGGAGGGGAGGTTACGGTTATCCGAGACGAATTGAAGTTATTGTTCCCGGTAAGCAGCGATGGCGATGTCAAATAGTACGACGTAAGAGCGGAAACACTTGTGGCATTGAAGGTGAAGGTGTACTTGATGCTTGCCGCCTGCAAGGAGGAACAAAAGAAAGAAATTGCGATGAGTGAAAGCGCTGGTTTCAGATAATTTTTCATAGTCATTTGCTCGATGATTTAACGGGATGACTTTTTCGCCCTTCGAAGGCAGAAGACCGCCAGACCGGAGACGATGGAAAGGAAAGCCAAGCTAGACGGTTCCGGGGTTGGTGTGACAGTGCCGCTAAACTCAGTCAAAGCACTGCGAAAGTTTACGCTGCGGCCATCTGCGGAAGCGGTTCCGTCCAGAGTAAGATGACCGGTCCCTTGCAAGTTCATTTCGAAGAGCATGCGCCCGCTGTTGTCTTCGCCAAGGAGGAGACCGTTTATTGCAATTGCAGAAAGATGTTCGTAAGGCGCGCCAGCGGTGGCGTCCGCGACCTCGAAGCTCGGGCCCGAGATATGGAGAAGGCCGAAAAGCCGCGTCGCCGTTAATCCGTTGTAGGCGCCTCCTGAGTTACCGGAATCAGCGTTAAGGGATTCTTCCACGCTGCAAGCCGACCCTGAATAGCAGACTTCGACCGGCGCCAAACCGACATCGTTTTTGGCGAACAGGAACGGAGAGTTGCTGTCGACCGAGCCGGTGATCAGGAAATCGCCTATTGTGTCGGCGGAAACTGTGGTGTTTCCATCGACGGCAATACCGGCGGCTTTCGCATGAACTGTCATTGCGCAGCCGAGTATTGCCCAAACGCCACGCTTCCAAATCGGAAATTTGTTTACGCTCATTTGCTCGCTTTTATTTTTGGATTCCGGGTAAATTGATGCCGTACCGCCAGCCTGCGAATATGATCGTCCTGCGGAAACGGCAAGTTGAGGATGACAGGGCTAAACGGCAGTGCTCAAGCGGCAAACCATGACGCGAAAGGACTTGGAGGGTAAAGGCCGTAAGATGTCGCCCTTTGTCGTGCCTCACCAGAAGTGAAATCGGGCACGTATAATAGAGCTCGCGGTTTCTTGGCCCTCGAAAGCTCGTGTCATCTTCATCCGAATTAGGCCGCTGGAGCGGGACGACGGGAGAGCGCCTCGAATCCTGGAAAGAGATCGCCGCGTTTCTCGGGCGGGATGTACGAACTGTTCAGCGCTGGGAAGAGGTGGAAGGTTTACCGGTCCACCGTCATCGGCATGCAAGCTAGACACCGTTTACGCGTTCAAAGAAGAACTGCTCGATTGGCAGCATTCCCGTAGACGAACCGGTGTTTCTCAGGGTGAAGGAGCGGCTGCGCCAAGGCGGCCTGTCCCGGCGGTTGAGCCTCCTGCATCAGTTACGTATCCGGACAGACAAATTCCTCCGACGATGGTCGCGCTTAGGATTGCTGCCGCCATTACCGCGCTTGCGGCGATCGTAACGGTGTTTGTCTTATGGGCAAAAGTTGGCCATCATGGCGGCGTTCAGACGACGGCCGGTGCCGCGCCGCTGGTGGCGAACCTGGGGGAACAACTCAGTCCCAGTTTTTCGCCCGAGGGCCGGAGAGTTGTTTTTGTATGGAATGGCGAACACCAAGACAATTTCGACATCTATGTCGGATTCATAGATCATCCTGAATCGCCGCCTGCACGATTGACGACCGATGCCGCGATCGACTATAGCCCGGTGTGGTCACCGGACGGCAATTGGATTGCATTCTGCCGCGGAACGGAGAAGGCTGCTGGCGACTTATGGGTGATACCGGCGTCCGGCGGCACAGAGCGCAAGATCAGAAGCCTAAACAGCATTGCGATCCCATCGGCAAAATCGCTGAGCTGGTCGTCCGACAGCAGGTTTCTGGTGAGTAGCACAGGCTTCAGCTCCGGTGACGAGAACGGGCTTTTTCTGGTAAACGTAAAAACGGGCGCCTATCGCCTGCTGACACAATCGCACGCAGGCGAAAATGACGTGGCGCCGGCGCTATCCCCGGACGGGCGACTGCTGGCGTTTGAGCGCGATACCGGACGAGGCGTGAGCTCGATTGCGCTGCTTCCATTTTCGACTGACAAACGCGTGAGAGGTGACGTAAGAGTTTTCACCTGGCCGGGGTTCGAGCACCTGAGTAACGGAGGGCCGGCCTGGACACCGGATAGCAGGGCCATTGTATTCGATTCCAATAAGGACGGAGACGCTCATCTGTGGGTGGTTTCGATTGACCGGCCGGACATCCCAAAGCTTTTGCCGTACGGTGGCGATGTGCAGAATGCCGCCGTTTCCCTGAGAGGGCAGCTGGCGTTTCAACATCAGCCGGTGAATGCGAATATCTGGAAACTCGATGTTCAATCGCTCTTGTCGGGTAAGGATGCTAAACCGGCTCGAGTGTTAGCGTCTACCCGGATTGCCGACAGCCCGGCAGTTTCCCCTAACGGGCAAGAACTTGTGTTTAGTTCGAATCGCGCCGGGTATACGGAACTATGGACCAGCGATGTGAACGGAACGGACGTGAAAGCTTTGACCGCCATGAAAGCTTCGAGCGGATCGCCCAACTGGTCGCCCGATGGCAGGCTTGTCGTCTACGACGTACGAGTTGCGGCGAAGCCTCAGATTTTTACGATTCCGTCCGGGGGCGGCAGGCCCACAAGCTTAACCGACGGACAATATGCCGATGTCGTCCCGTGTTTCTCGCCGGATGGAAGATGGATTTACTTTTCCTCGAATCGGACCGGGACGTTTCAGATTTGGAGAATGGCGGCAACGGGCGGGGCGGCGGAACAGGTCACTCGGGGAGGCGGTTTTGCAGGGATGTTCTCGCCCGACGGCACATACCTGTACTACAGCAAGCAGAACACGCCGGCCAGTTCTGTCTGGAGGAAAAGCCTCGCGACGGGGCACGACGAGTTGCTGGTCCCATCGGTTATCAATCGAGCATTCGTACCCACCCGTGCAGGTCTGTTTTATGTCTCGCAAGCGGCGAATAAACCGCGCTCGCTCTTTTACCTAAGCTTTGAATCGCGAGCGAGCCGGCTAGTGTTCAACTTTGATAGAAACATTCGTTTGGGATTGGCGCTCTCGCCGGATAAGCGATCTCTTTTCTACTCACAGGTCGACCAAAGCAGCCAGGATCTGCAACTGGTCCGGGATTTTTGGCGGTAAGCGGAACCAAAATTAAATCCGCTGTCGTGCCCAGCGCCCCTGGCGAAAAAGCACAACGCTGATCAGCACGATTACTGTTTGCGCCACTACGACGGAGAGAAACACACCGTTCACTCGTAGTGCGGTATGCATAGCCAACCACCACGCGAGCGGCAGCTCTAGAATCCAGAAGCCGAACAGGTTCACATAAGTCGGCGTAAGCGTATCACCGGCGCCATTGAACGCTTGCAGCAGCACCATGCCGTAGGCAAATGCCATATTGCCGCAGCTGAAGATTCTCAGGCAGGCCACACCATAGTGGAATACTGCCTCATCGGTAGTAAAGAGCCGGATAATCGCGGGCGCGAAGACGATGAAAACCACACCGACGGAACCGAGGAAGGCCATGTTCCAGAAGCCGGTGCGCCAGACAGCGCTTCGCGCGCGATCGGGACGGCGTGCTCCTAGGTTCTGACCGACCAGCGTGGCGGCGGCATTGCTGAGGCCCCATGAGGGCAGGATCGCGAAGATAACGATTCGGATTCCGATGGTGTAGCCGGCCAGAGCTGGAGCGCCAAAAAGACCTACGATGCGTACCAAACCGATCCAACTCGCTTGCCCGATTAAGAATTGCAGGATGCCCGTGATCGAGACGCGGAAGAGTCGCCAGAGGATGTCTGCCTGGATGCGAACATGGCGCGCCAGAATGCGTAGCCGCTCTGTTCCTTTTCCGAGGCGGTAGAACTGGTAGAGAACACCGATGCCGCGGCCGCTGAAGGTTGCAAGAGCCGCGCCCGTGACACCCATGCGGGGAAATGGCCCGAGCCCAAAGATCAGGCACGGATCTAGCAGCAAGTTGAGAATGTTCGAGACCCAAAGAAGCCGCATCGCAATCGCCGCATCTCCGGCGCCGCGAAAGATAGCGTTGTTAAGGAAGAGCAACAGAACGACGCCTGAACCGCCCAATGCGATCCGAGTGTAATTGACGCCGCTCGACACAATGGATGGAGTCGCGCCCATTAGGGTGAGCAGTTTCGGAGCAAGCAACAGGCACGGCAGTCCGACGAGAAGGGAAGCGATCACGCCGAGAAAGATGGCCTGTACAGCGGCGACGCCGGCTCCCTCATGATCCTTCTCGCCAATTCGTCTCGCGACCATCGCGGTGGTCGACATGCCGAGTCCCATGCCCACCGCGAAAACAAGCGTGAGCACCGACTCCGTTAGTCCGACTGTTGCAACTGCATCGGCTCCGAGCCGGCTGACCCAGAATACGTCGACAACGGCGAACAGCGATTCAAGCACCATCTCCAGCACCATCGGGATGGCCAGGAGCAAGATCGACCGGTTGAGGCTGCCGGTCGTGTAGTCTTGATGGCTGCCGCGTAATGCTTCGCGAATGGATTGCCAGAGACTGGGCGCAGGTGTATCTTGGGTTTCTAACTGCATAGAGGGTCAGCTCGAGAAGCTCAGCGAGACGATCGTTCGCATCAGTCTCGCACAGTCTGACCGGTCAGAGTTATGACAAGGAGTGTAAAGACGACTGCAGCCTGATCGGGAAATAGATAGACGGAAGACAGTCTCTTAGGACCGATCGGGTGGAGCTTGTAGATGTCGTGCGACTTTCGGACTCGAGGGCGAGGGCGGACGGCGTCCAGGCTAATTTGCCGAGTCTAGGCCGGAACGATGTCGTCGAGCCTGATGGGGAGTTTACGCATTCGTTTTCCGGTCGCGTGATAGATGGCGTTGGCAATGGCTGCTGCGACACCGGTAATGCCGATTTCACCGAGGCCTTTTGCACCCAGAGAACTGCCGCGGCGGTCGTCCTCATCAACGAGAAAGACATCTATAGGAGGCACATCGGAGTTGGTGGGCACCAGTGCTTCGGCGAGATTGGAGTTTACCCAGCGGCCCCGGCGCGTATCCATGACAGTTCCTTCCATGAGAGCTTGACCGAGGCCCCAGATCATGCCACCTCTCAATTGACTGAGCGCCAATTTGGGATTGATAACGCGGCCGCCTGCAAAAGCGCCCACAAGCCGGAGAACTTGTACGCGACCGGTTTCTGGATCGACGCCGATCTTGGCGAATTGGGCTCCGAAAGCGTAGCGCCCAAACCGGCTCTTTCCAAAGGTGCGGCCTGTGACGGCCTTCGCCTGTATTTGCTGACGATTGCTGCGCCGGAGGAGATCGGAGTAGGTGTCCGTCAGTGCAGGATCTCTTTTTTGGTAGAGGCGTCCTTCGCACATGCCGATTTCGCGAGACCGCAAAGCCTTGAAAGGCGAATTTTTTTCGGTTATGGCTAGAAGAAGCAAGTCGCGTTTGACCCGGTCAGCTGCGGTTTTGATGGCGGTGCCGACGCTGAGGGTAGTCGAGGACCCGGCGGTCATGGGAGCGAAAGGCAGATCGGTATCACCGAAGTGCAATCGAACTCGTTCGAGAGGCAGGCCGAGGGATTCGGCAGCGATTTGCGTAAGGGCGGTGATGGCTCCCTGGCCGATCTCGTGCGCGGCTGTTTGCACGACGGCGGAGCCGTCCTGGGTTAGCGTGACGCGCGCCGAGGCAGGGAACTGCATTGTTTGATAGGCGGCACTTGCCATGCCGAAGCCGATGAGGCGGCCGTCTTCCTGCATGGACCGGGGGTTCGGATTGCGATCCGACCACCAGCCGATTGCGTCGCCCCCTGCTCGATAGCATTGCTTTAGAGAGTTGCTCGACCAACGGCGGCCGTTTGCAGGGTCAAGATCGGTGTAGTTGCGCAGCCGCAGTTCGACGGGATCGATGCCGAGTTTCCCGGCCAATTCGTCCATTGCGCACTCCAGACCGAAGTTTCCTGGCGCGGCCCCCGGAGCTCGCATCCAACCGGGGGCGTTGACGTGGAGGCGGGTGACCTTGTGAGTCGTTCGGAGGTGTTTGCAGGCGTAGAGATGAGGGGTCGCTTCGCCGACCGGCTCGACAAAGCTTCCGGTATGAGAGTTTTGGATGACAGAGTCGTGAAGGACGGCAACCAGACAGCCTTCAGGCGAGGCGCCGATTCGTAAGTGCTGAACCACAGCCGAACGGTAAGGCATCATGGCGTAAGTTTGCTCGCGTGTGAGGACCAATTTGACGGGCGCACCGGCAACTTTCGCCGCCATCGCTGCGAGGAGTAGGTGCGTGTTGGCGCCTTTGCTGCCGAAGCCCCCACCGATCAAGGGCGCAATCACGCGTATCTTGGCGTCGAGTTCGATGCCGAAGGCGGCTTGGGAGGCGATGCGCAGTTTAGTATCGCGGGCACCAAACGCGAAAGCTTCGCCGAGTACGGCGGCGTCGCCGTATGAGAACTGGGTCGTGTTCCAAACGGTGAGGAAACCGCGGTGATCCCAGACAGCGATGGCGGCGGCGGGTTCAAGCGCGTTGTGATGCGCGGCTTGTGTCGAGAAGGTGAGGTCGAGCTGTATGCCGGCGGAGGCGAAAGCGCGCTCCGGTTTGCCGCGGGACTCAGTTGCCCGTTTGCCTGAGCTGACTTTGCCCGCATCGGAGGCATAAGGAAGCGCGGCAGCGAACGAGAATGCGGCTGTTTCGGCCGGCTTGTATTCCGCTGTGATGACGGAGGCGGCCCGGGTGGCTTCAATAAGACTGTCGGCTATAACGATGGCGATTGGCTGGCCGTTGTAGTGCAGTTGCGCATCTTGCAAAGGAAGAAATTTATCCAGTTCGGTAGAGAGCAGGGTTTTCACCGGCTTCAACCGCGGGGCGTTTTCGTGCGTGACGATGGCTCTGATCCCTGGTAAGTTTTCTAACCGGTCAGTGTTTATTTGTTGAATGCAGCCGGTTGCCGAACGGCTGGGCACGATTGCTGCGTAGAGCAGTGCTTCGCCGACGGTTGCAGCGCCGAGATCCGCGGTATATTGCGCCGTTCCCGTAACTTTGGCTCTGCCTTCGATGCGGCTAGGTGCTAATTCCTTCACTGGTTCAGGATCTCACCCGGTGATGATGCGAGTTAGGAAACCGCAACTGCACTCGAGAGGCAGACGTCCTTCTAACTATGAGTCTTTGGAAGCTTTCTGGAGTTAGTTTTTTATTGATGGTTGGCTCGGCTTCGGCCTTCGGGCAGTTTGTACAGTTCGGTGTGAAAGCGGGTTTGCCGCTCAACGATGCCTATCAGGGTACGCCCAACATTGGCAGTTTGTCTTCTTCCATTTCCAGTACGGGACGCTACATAATTGGCCCGGAAGTTGAGCTAGCGCTGCCGTTTCACCTGGGCGTCGAGGCAGACGCACTGTACCGGCATTACACGCTAACTGGTAATGGCGTGAGTGAATGGGAGTTCCCGATTTTGCTTAAGTACCGATTCAAAGGAATTCCTCTGGTCCATCCGTTCGCGGATGCCGGCCCAATTTTCAATCACGTTTCGGAGATCAGCTTTGCTACTCCGAATCAATCGTCTGCAGGCTTTGCGATTGGGGCGGGATTAGATTTCCACGCCTTGATACTGCACATCACGCCTGAATTTCGGTACGTACGATGGGCCAATCAAAACTTTCAGTTCGCAGCGCCATCTACTCTGGCTTCGGATCAGAACCAGGCGCAGTTTTTGGTGGGTTTGACGTTTTAGAAAGAGGCGCGAGGAGTCTTCTTCTTGTCTCGGAAGCGGTGTCGCGGAGCCGGAGGCGGAGCTACACTGCTTGCTCGTTTCCGGATGGCCGAGAATCCAGACACGCCGCACACTCGAATTATTTGGCTACTCGCCTGGTAGGCGTTTCTTTTCGGCAGAGCCGGAACTCCTACGATTCTTCCTCCACGTATTGCCGAAAGGCTTTGTCGCATCCGTCACTTCGACTTTCTCGCCAACCGCTTCCGGACTGATTCGTTGACGCTATGCCGACGGCTTCTGGCTGGCTCATCGCCAGTAATCACGGCGCCCTGCGAACAGGTTGCAACCTGGCACTGTCCTCGGTGTGGCGCACTCATGCAGTTCAGCAGACGTTCAAGCCTGCGGATTTCTTCGCCGGTGCCCTGTCCTCGATTCGTCTTAGCGCCACAGACCATCTGTGACCACACGGTGTGCTCCCGGCACGCTCTCGCGCTCGTGTGCCTGCACGCCGCCCTGACCGGTCAGATCAGCATTCCAAGTACTCTTGTCGAACCGTCCCAACGGCAAAAGTCTGTCGTTTTCAGCAGCGCATCCCCACGCTCGGCCAAAATCCGATCAGCAGTTGAGCGCGCTACCAGCGTTCCTTCTCCATAGCCCCGCCGCCGCACCCACCAGCGGCTTCCTTCTAGTCTCCTTATCGAAAATGACGCGGTCTCAACATCACTGCTGCGCCTCAGCACTTTCGCACCGCGCCATTTCCGATCAAGGCTAGCGACTACCCGCCCTAAACCGCGCTCAAACCTTGGTGCTCTGAATTTTAGACCGTGATCGAGGCTGGGACAAAGCCAAGCATCAGGTGAGTGTCGGAGTTCAGCACGGGTGATTCATGAAGATCCGCTCTGTCGTTAGCTTTGAATCTGTACCCTTTTATCTACACGCTATCTGTCCGGCAGGCGCAGGGATTCGGCCTTGGATTTGGTGTATGCGTAGCCGTCGTCGGAAGGTGGGCATAGTGACAATCTCGCGTCTTAGGCCAGAATCCACGGCACCGTAGCGCCGTCTTCTTCATCTTCTCTTTCCGATTTTCAGCGTTGTCAGCAGATGCGGCCCCCAGCGCGCCGAGACACGGCCGTTGAGAGTTCGCAAACCGTGACTGTACAACCAGCCAACGTGTTCCGGAAACGTGTCTTGTCCAACTGCAAATAGCGGTTCTGTAACACGATAGTGTTGTCATGAGCTACGGTACGTTCGGTTTGAATCTAGAACACCCAGTCCAGATCTTTGCGAGCGCATTTGCGGAAAGCTGTCCTTTTCCCGCCGCCGGTTGGCGAACTTACGATTGAACTCGGCCATATAACGCTCGCGCAGAAAGGCTGTTGGCCTGCTCCAACGTGCTGAGGCCGGCCAGTCGCAGCTCCTGCGGCAATCGGTTCTGCCAGGTGCCGAAGCTGCGTTCGCAACGTCCACGCGCTTGCGGCGAGTAGGCCGGAATCAGCTGCACTCCCGAGCTCTTTCTAGCTCTGCCGACTTGCGTCAACCGATGCGGATCCACCTTCTCTCCTGCTTTCCGGCTCACTAAGAAATGACTGCCGCGATCGCTGTACAACGCGCAGAACAGGCCTTTGCGTCTCGATCACTTCGCGCAAGCCGGTCATTACCGTGCGAGTCGATTCTTCTTCCACCAACTGCGCGTAGTAGATCTCACTGGTGGCATCGTCGAGAATCACCAGCAGATCGTAATAGCGCTCGTCGGAGAACCAGCGGTGTTTGCTCCCATCGATGTGCAGCAGCATGCCCGGCATGGCTCGCCGCGGCCTGCGCCGCCGGTGAGAGCCCCGCTTCTTGCGCCGCGCCACCAAGCCAGCGCCTTGTAGCGCTTGCTTGACCCACGTGTAGCTCAACTCGATCGCGTCTTCTTCGCGCAGCTTCTCATGAAAATGCCGCACGCCAGGTCAGTACGTTTCCTGATACAGCGCCAGTACCCGCTCCGCTGTCTCCATCGGAACACGCAGGTAGGTCCGCTTGCGCCGCCGCTGATCGAACAGGCCGTTGTAGCCGAACCCCTCGTACTGCTTCCGCATGCGCCGCATCGTCCGGTCGCATCCGCCGATGATCTCGGCCGCTTCCAGCCATGTGATCTTTTTTGCCATGGCTTTCAAAATCACGTCTTGCAGTTTCATCATCCGCTCCACTTCCGCGGCGTAGATCGCTCGGCTTGTTTCCAACCTTCAGCGTCTCCAGCCGCTTTTCAAAAGCGGACAGATACCGTGCTAATTCAACCGGACATTTAGCGTGCTAACGACATCATGAAGATCCGCTCTTGACTCACCCAACCCTACTTATGTAGACTTTGAGGCGATGCGCCTTTCGCCTCAAACCCGCTCAGTTCTGCAAGCGTTGTCCGAAAGCAGCACGCCCTGGCGTTACGGCTACGATTTGAGCCGGTTCACCGGGTTGAAATCGGGTACGCTTTATCCCATCCTTGCGCGGATGCATGAGTCGGGCTGGCTCGACACGAAGTGGGAACAATCAACTCAAACCGGCCGTCCGCCGCGGCACTTGTACCGGCTGACAGCCCTCGGACGAACAGAGGCGACAAAGATCTTCAAGGAACACGGCAAGGCACGCGCGGCACGATTTGCATATGAAGGATGAGCCATGATTGCCGTTACCAAATGGATTTTATGCGCCTTAACGCGGGCGCTCAATCGATATACCCTGTCGCTGCTTCCTCAGGACAAACTCTACTGGGGGGAAGCGTTGATTATTGAGCAGCAAGAAATCGAATCCCCGAGAGAACGGCTGATCTGGGCCGCTGGTGGCGCTTATATGACAACAATCGAAGTTCTTAAAAGAATGTTTGCGGATCGGTGGACCTGGTTCGCAGCGTTCCTATTGGGGATCATCTCCGCAGCAATCGACTTGCACAGCGGCAATCGCTGGCCCTACATCATTTTGCTCTTCTGTTCGGCGCTCATTCTGACCCTCTGGCAACCTAAGTGGCCATGGCGGTGGACCGCTACGGTCACCTTGTGTCTTCCGATCGCAGTACTTGTCGTGCGCGATTGGGGCCCCTACGCCGTGGATCAGTTCGACGTGTTCTACGGGATTGTTCCCGCGGCAGTGGGTACATTTGCGGGCTTGTGATGCGGCGTATCGCCGACCGGATGAACAGGAAAGCGTTGACCGGCAGATAGCACTCCGAAGATGAACGCCGCGCGAGACGTACGGTTTTGGTCTCAGGGCGCTCAGGCGCTCTCCTGGATTCGCCGTAATGGCAATCCTTTCGCTCCCAATAGCGATGGGCGGCAATGCAGCCGTATTCAGCTTAGCGAACGCCTTCCTGTTTCGGCCTCTGCCCGTTTCGCATCCTGAGCAACTGGTTCGCGTGCACTCGAACATACCCGGTGAAGGCTATTACAACATCGCCTATTCCGAATACACTTATTTTCACGGCCAAAACGGGGTGTTCTCTGGACTGATCGCATACTTCCAACCATAACGAAGGCGCCAGACACAACCGCCCTAAGGCTTCCTCTACCCCAGGATTTATCGGTGTTCCGATCTCGGTGCGCGTCGTCAACAGGTGTAGTGTCGGCAAGTCAATCATGGACAGGGTTCTGGGCGCATGACGGGCTAACTGGACACAATTTGCTTTGCCAACGAACGCACATCCGAAGAAATCAAAAGGGCTACGGGGATAAAATCTCAAGCGGGACTGCGCGAGAAGACGCCGTGAAGATGCCAGAACTATCGGCGACGATTGGACTCACGATTGGAGCTATCACCTCACTTGCGCTGATGCTCCGTGCAGGTCATCATCAGAGATCCATAATTTTAGTCCTACTCTTTGCGGCATGGGTGCTATCGCCGTTCTTCGGGCTCGGTTATGCCCATCTGAGTTCGAAACGATGGTTACGATCTGCCCGCGTTGCGTTGTATGCGCTCACGGTTTTAGTCGTTTTTGGGTGTCCAGCCCTCTATGCAGGTGTTGCGTTTGGGCGCACGAGTCTGAAGATAGGTTTCGTTTTCCTGGTCATTCCCTTTGTGTGCTGGCTACTGATTGGATTTCTCGTCTGCGTCGCGTTGCTCTCGTCTCGCAAAGCCTGGCGACAAAGTGACGGAAGCCGAAAGAAGTTCGCCTTTCCACACAAATGATCAACGGTCTCGTCGGTTCACAGGCCATCCGGACTTAGTGTCCAAATTGCCGATGACCCAGCAAATAACAAAAAAAAAGCCAAAGAAAGTTGTACTGCTACTGATCTATCTCCCCTTCCTGGTGCTGTAACTCCTTTTTAGCCATTACTCAGGAAGCCCTGCTTTCCGCCTTAAGCCGACTTTGTTTCCAGATAGCCGACCATCCACCAAGCAAGCCCTGCTGAAGAGTGAATAGCGACTTATCGCCAACTGACCGACGAGGATTTGTCTTGGCCACCTTTGATGCACCGACTTCGGGCCAGCATCAAGCGAAGCACGTAGGCTCCGGTCAAAAATGGAGGGGCCGAGATATGATGGCCAAGATCGTAAGAAGAATTGTCGACAACACGGCCGAACAAGCGTAGCCGAGGTCTCTTTCAACAGTTAGAAGCGATGGGATTACCGCGCGGACCTCAAGGATTAAAGATGTTCCGACGACAGGTGAATGCGGCCGTTCCCGATGAACATATTGTTATCACCGCCCTACGCTTCGAGGGCGACGACATCATAGAAGCAGTTCTGGATATCAGCGCAACCCACACGGGAGGGAGTTCATGGAATACCCGCGACGGGGCGGAAGATTCGCTTCGACGTCCATACCGCGGCCGATTTGTTGATGGCAAGATGGCCGCAACGCCGGGACCGAGCCGACATCGAGGATATCAAGCGTCGGCTTTGCGGCTGGCGGATGATCGATCATGCCGCCACTTTTACCGTTCGACGTTCAAAAAAAGACGGATTCAGATGATCGCTGACAGAAAGGATGCTCATGATCGGAACACCCGAAATCACAGAAACACGACCGCGGGCCGCGGCTGTCATTCACGTGACGGTTCCGCGCGACGAAATTCGGACAGTCATGCCGGTGGCGATCCGTGAAATTCTCGCTACACTGTCCGGCCAAGGCATAGCTCCGGCAGGATCGCTTTTCGACCACCATCTGAAAAGATCGGAACAAGCGTTCGACTTCGAGGTGGGGTTCCCCATCGTGGCCCCAATGCAGCCCACAGGCCGTGTGAAAAACGGAGAACTTCCCGGAGGACGGATAGCACGCGCAGTCATGAGCGGGGACTACGAAGGGCTCGCCAATGCTTGGGCGGAGTTTCGAGAGTGGGTGAAGCGTGAGGGGCACGTGAGTCGAGGCGACTTCTGGCAGATCTTTATGGCTGGTCCCGAATCGAGCCCGGATCCGGCCAATTGGCGAACCGAACTGTGTCTTCCCCTGAAACCAAACGACTGACACGCCTGCGACTCCGACTTCCTCAACTCTGGAGGTTGTGCTCAACCAGATCGCGATATGGCGCGCCGTGTTGAGGGAAGCCCCAGGATGACGGGCTAGCCGTCGATTGAGTTTGGGCAAGATCGATTCGCGGTTGGAGGACCGCGACCGATGCGAAAGCAGCACCGGAGGAAGAAACGTCGCACCGCACCAAAGACAGTGTTGCGGTTGCCAGATCTGGATCAGGCAAAATCCGCAGTTCTGAACAGCCTTACGTCTGCGGATGCCCAGCGCGGGTATCGGCATGCGATTGACGAGTTCGTGGAGTAGTACTGTTCGGAACCTCGACTCCCATTCAACCGAACCGTCGTGCTGCGGTACCGCATTCACCTCGAGGCTCGCAAACTCGCGCCGGGGACTATCAATCTGCAACTAGGCGCGGTACGCCGGCTGGCGTATGAGGCGTCTGACTGCGGCCTCCTCAGCGCTGACTTGGCCGCGGGTATACGCCGAGTGAAGGGCGTGAAAAAGATCGGTGTGCGACTCGGGAATTGGCTCCTGCCGGATCAGGCGATCGCATTGCTCGGGACTCCCGACGCCGAGAGTACGAAGGGTAAACGGGAACTTGCGTTGTTGGCCATACTCGTTGCATGCGGTTTGCGACGGCACGAGGCCGTTGAGTTGAACGTGTCGGACTTGCAGCAACGGGAGGACCACTGGGCCATCGTCGACCTGATCGGCAAGGCCTCGCATATTCGGACCGTTCCGGTGCCGGACTGGGTGAAGAATCTGGTAGACGATTGGCTGCATTCGGCCGGGATCTCGAACGGAAGAATATTCAGGCGTGTGACGCGAGCAGGCACCCTGTGGGGAAGCGGGTTGAGCGAGAAAGTGGTCTGGCACGTTGTCAGGCAGTATGCGAGAAAAGCTGGCATGGACAAACTCGCGCCGCACGACCTCCGGCGAACTTGCGCCCGGCTCTGCCATCAGGCCGGCGGCGAACTAGACTAGATTCAGTTTCTACTTGGACATGTGTCGGTGCAAACTACGGAGCGATATCTTGGCTGCAAGCAGCGGATTCGCAACGCCGTTAATGATCGGATCGGGATTCGGCCGATGCGTCGATTGGTTTCGGACGGCTAATCGACGGATTGCCGACCATGCTGGAACTGATTCAGATATGACCAGCATCAGATGGACGTAACTGCTCCGCTGATCGTCGCCGGATCGCTTGCCGAGCTGCGTACGCGTGATCCCCTTCATCGAACGGGCCGCCGGTGCCTTCGCTCCAAACTCCCAACAACACCTCTATATCTGAACTGGCCGAAGTCTCATCAACCGGGTCAGCACGATTTTCCGCAGTTTCCTGGACGGTTGGAGTAAACTGCTGACCTGGGCTGGTTACCAGATCTTAGGCAATCCGCAGCGCCCGATTTTGACAGATACTCAGAAATAGCAACCAAGACGTCCTCGGTAAGGAGGAATGAGATGTTCCGTCTGCTTGTTGCGCTGGTGGTATGCAGCATGGTGTTCAGTGAGAGCGTGCAGGACTGGATTGCGAAGGGGACACGCGCTTACGCGGAGATGAAGCTCGAGGAAAGTGCGGCGAACTTCAAAAAAGCCGTCGAACTCGATCCTCATTCGGGCCAGGCGCGACTTTGTTACGGCGTTATTTCCACTTTTCTGTATCAGAATGCGATTTCTGAGGCGAGCACGCCATCGATTCGCGATGATCAACATAAGCCGACGCAAAAGGAGTTCGATGCCGATGTGCGACGCACACAGACGGTGATGCCGGAGGTCAATAGGACGCTGGGTAAGCAGGCGGAGGAGAATCTAAAGCGGGCGTTGGAGATTGATCCGCATAACCTGGTTGCGCAAGAGTATCTGGCAGGACTTTATTTCTGGTGGCGAGCCGCGGAGGAGGGCAATTCTGGCGGCACATATCCGTCTCGCCTTGACGATGCACATCGGGCGTATGAGGAGATCGTCGCGAGCAATCCGCGGAACAAATCAGCGAACTACATGTTGGGTGTTATCGATATGAACAAGGCCTTCAAATTAGTCCAGAAATCGGGTCGCTACCCACGACCATTGGAAGACGCTCAGGCGCGTGCGGCGCTAGACGCCAGACTTTCGCCGCTGGTGGCAGAAGCTGCCAGGGTATTGTCACTCGCGATCGAGATCGATTCCAAGGATTGGTTTCCAATGAGCTACCTGATGCAAATTAGATTGCTGCAGGCATACGCTGCGCCCACCGAAGAGGAAGCGAAAAAAGCAAAGAACGAAGCTGACGCGTGGCTGCGCAAAATACGATCCTTTCCCGGAATGGAACCGAGAGTGTTGGGACAGAACTCGTTGAGTGACGATAACGCTCTGGTCTTCGACCGCAGGCTCGGACCGATACCGATTCCACCCTTTCCGCCTGACCCGAAGCAAATGCTCGTTCCGGGAATGCCGCCGCCACCGCCGTGGCCGCCTCCGGGCGGGTCCCGAAACAGTAGGTAGCGCCGGCGTGCAGCTCATGACTTTGTCGAAGCTCAGTTGCCATCCTATGGTACGGGACCAGCCAGGGTTGCAGCGATGCAACGCTGACGTTCCTCTTAGCACCTGAATCACGGGCAAAGCGGAACTTGGCCGACTCCACTCGGTCCAATGTCCAGTTTGGGCATCTGGGAATTAGCGGTGGGCGCATCCGGGCCAACAACAGGGGCGTCGTTTCCCATCCTTAAGGCTTGAACAGCCCCACTCGATCCGACGGCTTCTAGTTTCTGCTTTTTTGGCTGACTCAATCCAACATATCCACTCGTTGCGTGCGAGCGGTGTAATATCCTCCCATGCTGTTAACGCTTGCGGGTCGGATGTAAGTGCTCTCTTTAAATCTGCGGGCAATTCGTGTACCACGCCGCTAGAGATCTGTTTTCGAGACATAGATAGGCTCTCCTTTGGTCAGCTCCAACGGCGCGAGGACCTCTTGCTGAGCAAAGGATGTTGGTCATTTGGGCATGGCGAGGTCCTGACGCTCAGGTTAACCCGGCCAAAAAGCCGGCAGCGAGAAGCTCGCTCCCCACAATCTAGGGCAAACTTGCGCCCGGCTTTGCCATCACCCTGGTGGCGGGCTAGACCAGATTCAATTCTGCTCGGACACGTATCGGTGTAGATCACCGAACGGCGCCACGGAAAATGGTCGGAAGACTGATGTTGTGGATTGTTGTGGCTGCCCGAGATCCTGCTACTCACTCCGTTCACAGCCGCCAGCTTCGGTTGGCGAGTAGCCGCCATGCATTCCGCGGTAACTGTTACGCTTACGGTGTTTGCCGCAGATGTGTTGCTCAGCAGATTTCAGAAGATACCTTTTACCTGCCGCACACAGTTCGACATCAAGTGACTGATCGGGCGCATGTTGGGCACGGTTTTCGGCGTACTACTTATCGTAGCTGCCATTGCGGTCGCTGAAGGTCTGGATATCAAGGGATCCCGTTCGGTTAGTGGGTTTAGCAGTGGTGCTTCGCGGTGAGCTGGCGTCTGCATGACCGGTTCACGCTTGAGGCGGAGCGGCGGCGATTTTACGGTTTGAAGACGGGCCTGGCGAGCCTTTCGAATTGCTTAAGCTCACGTCAGGCAATTAGACGTAGAATGCTCTATGTATGAGCGATCTGACCAGACTTTCCCACACGGCGGCTTTAATCCTGCAAAGTGTGGACCAGGGTTGCAGCTATGGATTCGACATCATGGACACCACGGGTCTGCCGAGCGGAACTGTATATCCAGCTCTGCGACGGATGGAGACGGAGGGGTTGATTTCGTCTCAATGGGAGTCAGATAAGAAGGCGCTTGCCGAACAGCGGCCGGCGCGCAAATATTATCGGGTTACACGCGAGGGTTCCGAGGTTCTGGAGCAGTCGCAAAAACGGTACCCGCTGCTAAACCGACTTTTAATCAAACCGCGCAAATAAGGAGCGCCATGACAGAGTCAGGTGAGCCAAGCCAACCGCGCCGCCCTTTTTCGGTAGCAGTTTGTCAGGCGCTTGTGGAGTTTATTTCGCATCTGGTTCCCCGTGATTATCGGCACGACTGGAAGAAGGAATGGCAAGCGGAGATCTGGCATAGCTGGCAGTTCCTGGCGCATGCTCACGTTTGGACTCGCACCGAGCAACTGCGTTTGCTTCGAAGATGTCTCGGCGCGGTGCCGGATGCAATCTGGCATTTCACGGGGCAGGAGGCTGTTCAAAGCCGGATGGGTGAGTCCATTCGTTCGCCTTGGACCTGCCTTGGAGGGTTGCTCGCAGGACTAGCGGTTTTGGGCTTGGTGACATCCGGTTTTCCGGCTACGCGGAATCTGCTCCAAACGGCGACAGACCGGAACTCCGAGAGGCTGATCTATATCTGGCTTCATCCTTCGGTCGGCGGTGGAGACCAGGGACTGCCCCCCGACGTGGCGCCGGCTTGGGCCGCCAGCAGCCGCCTTTTAGAAGGCATTGCGCCATTCGTGATCAAGCATCGTGAATTGCGAGACTGGCAGGGAAGGCAAGCGCGGCCGCTCATTATAAAAACACAGCCAAGCTTGTTCCAGGTTTTGCAGACGAAACCGATGATAGGGCAAGTGCCATTGAATGATGGCGTGGTCCTGAGTTATCGGATCTGGAAATCCATGTTTCATGGAGATGGGCATGTTGTTGGCAGGAATGTGCGTATTGGTGGTCAGCTCTATCCAGTAGCGGGCGTTATGCCGGAGACTTTTCGTTTCCTTTCGCGGCAGCCGGCAGTGTTTCTCGTGGAGCCGGTTGTCCCGGATAAACGGGTCATGGTCGCGGCCCGGATCAGGCCAGGAGTATCGGAGAAGAGGCTAGACGCGGAACTGACTCGAATTGCCGAGACAGCTTGCTACTATTTTTTCCGGTCGCAGCTGCGATATTCGTTTCCGCAGGACGCGATTTGGACGCCAGTGCGGTCGTTCTTCGTAGCCGGTTTAGCAACGGCGTTGCTGTTGTTAGCTGTTTCCCGCTTTTCCTTCCGCCGCTTCATAGCTTCGCTCAAAAGAGAACGCTTTACGGTGCTAACTAAGAGAGCGTTGTTCTTCTCTGCCAAGTTGACGCTTGCGTTTCTTGTGGTGTTTGTAGCGGTATTGGAGTGGAGCAGGTCGGACTCAGCCGTACTTTACGCGTCACAGGATCCGGCTGCCGGTCCGTTTCTTTTGTGGCTGTACATCCTAGGCACGATGGGGGTGCTGTTCTGGTCAGTAGCCGACCAGCGGGCACGGTGCAGGGTTTGTATGCGCCTGATGTGTTTGCCTGTGCGAGTAGGATGTCCTGGTTGCCTGTTACTTGACTGGTCCGGAACAGAATTACTGTGCACGGAAGGGCACGGGATACTACATGTTCCGCACCTGGCCGCTAGCTGGGATGAAGATTCCGAGCGCTGGATCTCACTAGACGAGTCCTGGAAGAGTCTGTTTGCCGAAACCAAATAGCTCGGGACGAAATACCTCCTCTTCGAAGAAAACTGCCAAGCCGAAACCCGTATCGCATCGAGCGAGCCGCAGAGAGTTAGAGAACGAATTGGCAGCGCTCGGCGACGAGGAGCGCGCCAGGAGTTCGGCCTGGTTCTTCAAGACAGGCCCGGGCCAGTATGGGGAGGGCGATCAATTTCTTGGCATCCGAGTTCCGGTTCAGAGAAAGCTGGCCCACCGGTATTTGCATCTACGGTTGCAAGACATCGCCCGGCTGCTTGCTTCTCCCATACATGAGCATAGATTTACTGCGCTCGAGATTCTGGTCGCGCAGTACGAACGGGCTGAGCCGAGTCTGAGGGAGGAAATTTTCGGCTTTTATCTAGAGCACGCCAGAAGTATGAATAACTGGGATCTTGTGGACACGTCGGCTCCGTACATTGTAGGTGAGCATTTGAGGGGACAGTCATGCGAGCAGCTGTATTTGCTGGCGCGATCGGAAAACCTTTGGGAACGCCGAATCTCAATAGTGGCTACTCTTACGTTCATCAAGCACGGGCAAGTGGATGAGACTTTTCGGATAGCGAAGATGCTGCTCGCCGACAAGCATGACCTTATGCACAAGGCGGTGGGTTGGGCGCTACGCGAGGCTGGGCGAGTATCGCGCCCCGCTCTGCTAGCGTTTCTGGAAAGCTTTTACCAATCGCTTCCAAGAACGACGTTACGTTACGCAATCGAACATCTGCCGAAGGAACAACGGAAGCTGATATTGGGCGGACACTTCCGGTAGCTGAAGCGGAAGATACGAAAACCTGCTGGCATGGAACAAGCTTCGGTCCTGTTATGATTGCTCCTCATGCGCAAAGCTTTCCGCTTTTGCATAGTTCCATTGACTTTTTTGATCGCAAGCTTCGATACTGCCCTTGCCGGGAATTCCTGTGGTCAGTTGACGAAGCTCAATCTGACAAAGGCCACGGTAGTTTCCGCCGAAGACACGGCGGCAGGACAGTTTCTTCCTCCCGGTATCCAAGCCGATACTCCTGAAGCGGCAACATACAAGAAACTTCCGCGTTTTTGCAGAGTTGTGGTCAAAGCGACACCTTCGGCGGACTCGGGAATTGCGATCGAAGTCTGGCTGCCTGTTACGAATTGGAATCGAAAACTGCGAGGACAGGGCAACGGTGGTTTTGCCGGCTCTCTCGACTATCGCGGGCTCGCGCATTCCGTGGGACTCGGATATGCGAGCGTCGCGACCGATGCAGGCCATAAGGGTGAGGCCACAGACTCGAGTTGGGCACTGGGCCATCCGGAGAAAATAATCGACTTCGGCTATCGCGCTGTGCACGAGATGACCGGGGTTGCGAAAACAGTTGTTGAAACTTACTATGGGCAAGCTGAGAAGAGAGCTTATTTCGATGCCTGCTCCGATGGAGGTCGAGAGGCCCTCATGGAGGCGCAGCGTTTTCCGGAAGACTATGACGGAATTCTGGCGGGAGCTCCGGCAAACGACTGGACGGAAATGCTTGCCGGAGGGCTGCAAGTCGAGAAGTCGGTTCTAGCGAATCGCGCGAACTTTATTCCTCCCGATAAGCTGCCCATGATTACGAGTGCGGTTCTGAAGAGTTGTAACGCGAATGACGATTTTCTCAACAATCCACCTGAGTGTCACTTCGATCCGGGAATTCTGCTGTGCGCGCAGACCAGAACTGGCTCATGCCTTTCAGCAGCACAAGTGCAAACGCTTAAAAGTATTTACCGGGGCGGCCTGGACTCTTCAGGCAGGCAGATCTTTCCCGGATTGATGCCCAGCAGCGAGGCCGGTGATGGCGGATGGCAGGACTGGGTGACGGGCAAAGAGTTTGGGAAATCGGACGGCATTGCCTATACACGCGGATTTTTCCAGAACATGGTTTATGAAGATCCGAACTGGGATCTGCGCGCAGCAAACGTCGATTCCGCGCTGCAGAGGTCGCAGGAGAAGCTCGCGCCGATTTTGAACGCGACTGACCCCGATCTGGGACGGTTCAAGGCCCGAGGCGGGAAGTTGATTCTGTATCACGGATGGATAGACCCGGCCATTTCTCCTCTCAATACTGTGCGCTATTACAACGAAGTAGCTTCGAAGATGGGCGGGCAAGCAACGGAGCAGTTTGTGAGGCTTTACATGGTGCCCGGGATGCAGCATTGCGCAGGCGGCCCCGGTCCCTTTATCTTTGGCCAGCTCGGCATTGGGAAAGCCCACGATTCCGCACACAACGCGGCCGTTGCGCTGGAGCGCTGGGTGGAGAACAGCCAAGCGCCGCGCGAGATAATCGCGACCAAACTCCGGGATGATAGCGATTCGTCCAAGGGCATTCTTATGACGCGTCCACTTTGCCCGTATCCGCAAATTGCGCAGTATGCAGGGAGTGGAGATTTGAGTTCTGCTGGTTCATATAAGTGCTCTAACCCGTAAATGATATTGTTTCAGCTTTCGGCGTTTTTCATACCACAAGCTCACCCAGGATTTCGGTAAGACCGGAAAGATTACATTGAAGATAGAATCTAGGCTGATAGCAGGGGGACATGCAAAATGTTTGTAAGTGCTCTTCTAGTGTTGTTACAGGTACAAGTACCAGGTGTTCCTGAACATCGTATAACAGACATTTTCAAACCGCTAGCCAGCCCAGCAGCAGCCGAGAAAAGCATTGCGCTTTTCGTCTGCGCCGTAACCGCAGCTATCTTTGTTGTTGTCGCAGGCTTGATTACATACACGATCTGGCGCTTTCGCAGGCGACCGGATGACCATAGCGGCCAAGAGCCTGCCCAAGTGTATGGAAGCAATCAAATCGAGGTTGCTTGGACTGTCATTCCGATTCTTATTGTTTTCATCCTGACCGGAGTGACCGCGCGCGTCATCGCAGGTGTGGAGAATGCAAGTCCTCCGAAAGCGATGTTAAAGGTGAGAGTAATAGGACATCAATGGTGGTGGCAGGTCGAGTATCCGGAGTATGGGATTGTTACTGCCAATGAAATTCACGTGCCTGTGGCTCCGGATCGGAAGAATGCGACTTATCTGCAGCTCGAAAGCCTAGATGTGATTCATAGTTTTTGGGTGCCTCAGCTTTCGGGAAAAACGGACCTGATTCCAAATCGGCGGAACTTCATGTGGATAGATCCGCAAGAAGCCGGAGTGTATGTGGGTAACTGTGCAGAGTACTGCGGAACCCAGCACGCAAACATGCTTCTTCGGGTGATCGCGCAGCCGCAGGCAGATTTCGATAAATGGGCTGCGCAGCAACAGAAGAATGCGGGCGATCAACAGATTGCCGCTGACGACAAGAAGGTTTTTGAATCGCTCTCTTGTGTGAATTGCCACGCAGTTAAAGGTACTCCTGCGATGGGGAAATTCGGCCCTGATTTAACGCACCTGATGGCAAGGCAAACACTTGCGGCGGGCGTTATAACGAACACGCCCGAGCATCTGCGTGCTTGGGTCAATGATCCGCAGGACATTAAGCCAGGCGTGTTGATGCCCAGCTTGAAATTGACAAACAAAGAGCTAGACCAGGTGGTAGCGTACCTGGAAACTCTCAATTGAGGCGGAGCTTCTTATGGCAGCAATAGATTATCCGCTCGAACGCCCCAGAGTTCGAGAATCAGAGTTTTCATTTTCCGAAGTTTTCTACGAGTGGGTTGCGACGGTCGATCACAAAAAGCTAGGGCTGATGTACATCGTCTCGGCCTTATTCTTCCTTGTTGTGGCGGGGATTATGGCAGCCGTCATACGGCTACAACTCGCTTTTCCCAATGGACACGTGGTTGGGCCCGACACATATAACCGATTGTTTACTATGCACGGCACGACGATGGTATTCCTGGTCGGTATGCCGATGGTTGCGGGGTTTTCCAACTACTTAGTGCCGCTGATGATTGGTGCACGGGACATGGCCTTTCCCCGGCTTAACGCCTTCGGATTCTGGATTTTCCTGTTCGGTGGATTTTTGTTGTACTTCAGTTACATCGGTGGCGGCGGGTTATCAGGTGCCGGCTCCGCTCCCGACGTTGGATGGTTTGCCTACGCTCCTTTGACCTCGCGGGCGTTCTCGCAAGGTTCGAGCACGGACTATTGGGCAATTGGAATCCTGGTAGCCGGAATCGGTAGCATTGCAAGCGCGATAAACGTGGTCGCCACGGCCGCATCGCTTCGTTGTCCTGGCATGACGTTAAGCAGAATGCCAATGTTTGTTTGGGTCATGGTAATCGATTCGTGGTTGATTATTGTCGCGCTTCCCCCTCTTACCGCTGGGCAGATCATGCTGTTGCTCGATCGGCATCTGGGAGCTAATTTTTTTAATACCCAGGCTGGCGGTTCGGCCGTCCTCTGGCAGCATATCTTCTGGATATTCGGCCATCCGGAAGTTTACATTTTGATTTTCCCGGCGTTCGCGATCCTCTCCGAGGTGGTTCCTATCTTTTCGAGGAAGCCGCTATTCGGAAGGCCTGCCATGGTGGGCGCGGTAGTAGGAATCGGGTTTATCAGCCTTGGCGTTTGGGCGCATCACATGTTTGCTGTGGGAATGACTTCCTGGTCGAATACCTTCTTTGCAGCTTCGAGCATGCTGGTGGGCATTCCGACCGGCATCAAGATTTTCAATTGGACAGCGACCATGTACGGCGGAAAGCTTCGTTTTACGACTGCGATGCTGTTCTGTTGCGGATTTCTGCTGCAATTTTTAGTGGCCGGCTTAACAGGTATTATGCTGGCCGTTGCTCCGTTCGACTGGCAATTACACGATTCGTATTTTGTGGTCGCGCACTTCCATTTCACGCTGATCGGGGGTCTGGTTTTCGGACTATTTGCCGGGATGTACTACTGGTTTCCCAAGGTGAGCGGGAAGTTGTTGGATGAAAAACTTGGGCGCTGGCATTTCTGGCTGCTCTGCTTCGGTTTCAATCTCACATTCATACCCTTGCACTTTGCCGGAATGTTAGGAATGCCGCGGCGCATTTACACGTACCCGGCGGGAAGAGGGTGGGAGTCATGGAATCTCCTTGCGTCCATTGGAGTCCTGTTTCAGGCGGCAGGAATCTTGCTTTTCGTGATAAATGTGCTGCGATCCTCTATCTCCGGGGAGCCAGCAGGCGACGATCCATGGGACGGCTGGACGTTGGAGTGGGCGACCTCTTCTCCTCCTCCCGAGTACAACTTCGAGAAGCTTCCGGTTGTTCGTAGTAGTAGACCGCTTTGGGATCTGAAGCATCCGCAAGACCCGGATTGGAAGTTCGAGTAAGCGTATGGCTGACCAACAGGTGTTGACTGCAGACGCTCTGACGATGGAGAGTGAGTGGAAACTCCCGGATCGCGGAGCTGTTGGCATTGCGTTCCTGATCATCACGGAGACTGCGCTATTTGCGATTTTCGTCGCCGCTTACGTGATCTATATAGGGAAGAGTCTAAACGGGCCTTATCCCAAGGAGGTGTTGGAGCTTCCGATCTTCTCGTCTATCTGCCTACTTTCGAGTAGTCTGACGATAGTTTTCGCCGAGCACGCGCTAGAGCACGACAACCTTGCGCGATTCAAGCTTTGGTGGGCCATCACGATCGCTCTCGGGTTGGAGTTCTTAACGGCAACCGGCCTCGAGTGGTACAAGCTGATTACAAAAGATCACCTCACAATGCGGACGAATCTATTTGGTAGCACCTATTATTCGTTGGTAGGACTACATGCGAGTCACGTTATCGTCGGCTTGTGCTTTTTGCTATTTACACTGCTTGCGACTCTCCGTGGTTTTCCGATCCGGACTCAATCCAGACGAGTGAAGTTCTTGTCGTGGTACTGGCACTTCGTCGATGGCATCTGGGTAGTTGTATTTACAGTCGTGTACATCATCGGCAGATAGGTATCGAGACATGGCACACGAAACACATCATGGAGAGGCGTCAGAGCGCACTGATCAGGATTCCATTCAACTACCCGCTCCGACATTCTGGCCCATTGTCTTTGCTTTTGGCTTAACGCTTCTTTTTGCGGGACTACTAACACACTGGGCCGTGAGCGTGGTCGGCATCATCATCGTTGGGCGCGGCTTGGTCGGTTGGTGGAAAGACGTGATTCCTCATGAGGAGCACGAGTACGTGCCTATCGAGAAAGCACTGCGGCCTGCGCCAATCCTGGTGGAAAGCCGTTCGGTCGTAAGAATGGAGCTTGGGGAAAAAGGTCATCGAGTACGTATACCGGAAACCATTCATCCATACTCGGCGGGTGTGTGGGGCGGCCTCGCGGGCGGAGCGGCTATGGCTATTTTGGCCTGCCTGTACGGTTTAGTGGCGGAGCATAGCATCTGGTATCCGATCAACTTGCTCTCAGGCGTGGTCATTCCGAACTTGAGCAATGCGTCTTTAGGGCAGCTACGCGCCTTCAATCCGCTTGCATTTGTGGCGGCTTCTGTCGGTCATGTCTGTATTTCCTGCCTTGTCGGTGTGGTCTATGCAGTCATGCTGCCGATGTTTCCCAAGTATGCCCCTTTCTGGGCCGGCATCCTGATGCCGCTGTTCTGGAGCGGACTTGTTGCTACGACTTTGAACTTGCTGAATCCTGTTATGAACGAACGGATCAACTGGCCTTGGTTCGTCGTATGTCAATTGGCATTCGGTTTAGTGGGTGGTTATGTCATTGCTCGCAGCACGAGTATCAAGACGATGCAATCATGGCCGATCGCGGAACGAGCTTTTTTGCACGCCCCGGGTATGCATCCGCCGCGCGAGGACGAAAAATGATGCCGAGGTACAAAAGCTGGTTACAAACGCTTGCCTCCAGTCGCAAGATGTCTGTTGCTGCGGCTGCTTTTCTTCTAGCATCAGTTGCTTGCGACCCTCCGGGCAAGCCACGCCGGGAAGACAGCACGTTACCTGAGCAAATCACTGACTTCAAAATTCTTTATTCGGAGAACTGCGCCGGTTGTCATGGAGCGGATGGCAAGAATGGACCTGGCCGCATCCTGAATGATCCGCTCTATCTGGCGATTCTTCCGCGTGAGACGTTGAAAAATATATTGACCCACGGCCGCGCAGGAACGGCCATGCCGGCCTGGGCTAAAAGTGAAGGCGGGCCTCTTACTCCACAGCAGATCGACGCGTTGGTTGACGGCATCGAAAAAAACTGGGCGAAACCGGTGAATTTCCGCGGGACACAACCGCCTGTTTACGCCGCTGCGGACACGAAGGCCGACGCGGACGCAGGGCGCAAGCTCTTTGCCCGCAATTGCTTCATGTGTCATGGGCCCGGCGCGCGAGTGGGCCTGGTAACCGACCCGAATTATCTTTCGCTGGTAAGCAATCAGATGCTGCGGACTTCGATCATCATCGGCCGCCCGGACCTCGGGATGCCGGACTATCGCAATCTGAAGCTCGGCAAAGCGCTCACGGATCAAGATGTGACCGATCTGGTTGCGTTTCTCGCCTCGAAGCGTCCGGACAATCCTGGGACGGAGCTGATGAACGCTTCCGCTCAGGGGGGAGCGAACCCGGTTGACAGTAGCCGCGCCGGCGAACAGGCCGGACCGACTGGCACGCATGAAAACGAAGCTGGAACGGGGCAAGGCGGAGCAACTTCAAAAGGAAACGAAGGTAGTGGAAACGGCCCAGGAAGTCCGCGCCAGCAGCGCGGCGAAGGCAACAAATCTACTGGCTCCAGCAGCCAGCGAGGAATCAAATGACCGGAGCTGACCGAGAAGAGAACAAAGGAAAACAGAATACCAAAGATCCAACCCGGCGTGACTGGTTGTTCATAGGTGGAGTGGCGCTGAACGTGGCTGCAGGGTTGCTACTGACAGTGCCCCTGGTTGGGTTTGTCTTTTCGAGTTTCGTCGAAAGAAAGGATCCGCGCAATTGGATTTCATTAGGGCCGGTGGACAACTATCCCGAGAACGCGACACGCATTGCGACTTACCGCAATCCATACACGCGCCCTTGGGATGGAGACACTGCCAATATACCTTGCTGGGTACGAAGGGTAAATGGCGAGAAGTTTCAGGTGTTTGCGATTAATTGTACGCACCTGGGTTGTCCAGTGCGGTGGTTCCAGGAGTCTGGGTTATTTTTGTGCCCGTGTCATGGAGGAGCTTACTACGAAGACGGATCGCGGGCGGCTGGGCCCCCTCCACGCGGGCTGTTCCAATACGACTACAAGGTAGAGAAAGGCGAGCTTTGGGTCAAGGGCGGCGAAATGCCGACACTTTCGAACCCGGTTTAGCCATCCGGAGCATTTCAAAATGAACGCACTAAGAAAGATTGCGGTTTGGCTGGACGACCGGCTTCACCTGACTGCGCTATACGCGTCAACAGCAGGTCATGAAGTGCCTGCAAGCGCCGGAAGCTGGTTTTACGTTTTCGGTAGTGCGACGCTGCTTTGCTTTATCATCCAAGTCATCACGGGAGCGTGTCTTGCTTTCGTCTACATTCCGTCGACCAACGAAGCGTACACGAGTTTGCAGTACCTGAACCACGCCCAATTCTGGGGCTGGTATCTGCGTGGAGTCCATAACTGGGGATCGAACTTCATGGTCTTCATGATGACGCTGCACATGATCCAGGTATTCCTGTTCGGCGCTTACAAGTACCCGCGCGAGCTTACTTGGGTAACCGGCATTTTCTTGCTGCTTGCGACACTTGCGATGGCGTTTACCGGCCAGGTGATGCGATGGGATCAGGATGCGTATTGGGGGCTGAGTATCGGTGCTTCCGTGACAGGCAGGGTTCCGCTTATAGGCGGACAACTTGTTCACGTGCTGCTAGCGGGGCCCATAATAGCGGGCGAAACTTTATCGCGCTTTTTCACGCTGCACGTATTTATAATTCCGGGGGCTGTGATCGCTCTTGTGAGCATGCACCTCCGGCTGGTTCTGGCTAAGGGAATTAACGAGTATCCGAAGCCGGGCCATCCCGTTCACAAAGCTACTTACGATGCGGAGTACGCAGAGATTTTGCGTAAAGATGGAGTTCCGTTTGTTCCAGACGCCATTGGTAAGGATCTGATTTTCTCGGCGCTGGTTATAGTCGGCATACTAGGCTGTGCGTTGATTTTCGGCCCGAAAGGTCCGGCGGGTATACCGAATCCTACGATCGTCGATGCGAATCCGCGTCCGGATTTCTATTTTCTTTCGATCTTCGCTATGTTGGCTCTGCTGCCGGACTGGATGGAAGTTTTGATCCTGTTCGTTGCGCCGGCAGTAGGAATCGGATTCCTGCTATTTTTGCCATTCTTCTCCGGAACCGGCGAAAAGAGCGCGCGACGAAGGCCGGTTGCAGTGCTGTCCGTTATCCTCGTCATGCTTGTAATAGGCGTGCTGACTTACATGGGAGAAACCTCTCCCTGGTCTCCGCACATGGATGCTTGGAGCGGCAATGCTATTCCGGTCCAGTATGTTCGTGATCGCACTCCTCTCGAGATTCACGGTGCGCTGGTTTTTCAGAACAAACAATGCCGGAATTGTCATGCGCTTGGCGGAATCGGAGGACAACGCGGACCGGCTCTCGACGCGGTAGCAACGCGCCTTACGAGAGATCAGATGGTGAGGCAGGTGATTCAGGGTGGCGGTAACATGCCTGCTTATGGAAAGAAGTTGAGCCCGGCGGAAGTGGAAGCGCTGGTATCGTACCTTGCGACTCTGACGCCGGCACACGTTCCGCCGGTCAAAAACTCCGCGCCTCCTCAGAATAAGCTGCCGAGAGACTTCGCCATCGTGGCGCCCTCACTTGATTTTTCGAAGCGGTAAGTGGATCCTTTAGCGAATGCGGCACTGGTTTCGTGGGCTCTGAACGGGCCCGCGATCACGGTGCTAATTGTTACCGCCGCGATTTATATCCGCGGATGGCTTCGCGGCCGTCGACTGCTACATCAGACAAACGATTTCCAACAGCTTTGGTCGTTTCTGGCCGGGCTAACGATCGTATTTTTGGCGACAGAGTCTCCTCTCGACGCTTTCGACAGCCTTTTTCTGTCAGCACACATGACTCAACATCTGCTGCTGATGATGTTTGCGCCGCCGTTTGTCCTGCTCGGCGATCCAGTGTTGCCGTTCTTGCGTGGGCTGCCCAAGCGTTTCGTGAAGGAGGGCTTAGGCCCGTTCCTGACCTGGCCATTTCTCCGAAAAGTCACAGCACTGCTCGTGTTCCCACCCGTTTCCTGGGGAATTTTTGCTTTTAGTACGATTTTCTGGCACCTTCCGAAGTTCTACGAATTGGCTTTGAGCTCCCCGGCCTGGCACGGGATACAGCATGCCTCGTTCTTTTGGTCAGGCGTGCTGTTTTGGTGGCCGATCATTCAGCCTGGACACACCAAATCGCGATGGCCGCTCTGGACGAAGATCCCTTATCTACTCTTTGGCGACATTGTGAACACGGTGGTCTCCGCAATTTTCGTTTTCTCTGGCCGGCTACTCTACCCGAGTTACGAAGCGGTGCGCGCGAGCAGCTTCAGCGCTCAGGACGACCAGACGGTAGCTGGACTGATCATGTGGGTGCCCGGCTCGATCGTTTATCTCATTCCGGCGTTCGTGATTGCTATGCGACTGCTGTCGCCTGTTCGCAGCGTCCGAGAAACTGATGTGATCCGCCGGCGATCAAGCAAACCAAAGGCAAGATTTGCCAGTCGATTCAAGCTGCCGCAGATGCGCCGGGGAATGCAAATCTTTATGCTGCTGATTGCGGTTGTCGTGATTGTCGACGGGCTTCTCGGACCGCAAGTCACGCCTCTTAATCTAGCTGGAGTTTTGCCCTGGATTCAGTGGCGCGGCTTATCCATTCTGGCGTTAGTGATTGTTGGCAATCTCTTCTGCATGGCGTGCCCCTTCACGTTTGTGCGTGACATCGGGCGCAAGATCCTGCCTGCGAAGCTTCGCTGGCCACGGATGCTTCGAAATAAATGGCTGCCCACTGGATTGTTAGTTTTGTACTTCTGGAGCTACGAGGCGTTTAGCTTATGGGACAGTCCGTTCGCCACGGCTTGGATCATCATCGGATACTTCGCTGCGGCCATAGTGATCGACGGATTTTTCCGTGGGGCGAGCTTTTGCAAATACGTTTGCCCGATCGGCCAGTTCCATTTTGTAACATCGCTGGTTTCACCCAAGGAAGTTCGAATCAAAAGCTCCAACACCTGCGCGAGCTGCCAAACTTACGACTGCATACGCGGGAATCAGCACGCTCGTGGCTGCGAACTATATTTGTTCCAACCGAAAAAAGAGAGCAGCCTCGATTGCACGTTTTGTCTGGACTGTGTAAAAGCATGCCCGCATAACAACGTCGCGATCCTGCCGGTCATTCCAGCTAAGACGATAGTTAGGGATTCGTACCGGTCCTCGATCGGCAGGCTGTCGAAGAGAACCGATTTGGCGGCATTAGCGCTTGTCTTCGTCTTTGGGGCATTCGCCAACGCAGCCGGCATGGTGTATCCGGTGATGATGTGGGAGCACGGATGGCACGCCAGATTAGGCGTTCATTCGATGCCGCTGATCGTGGGGGCTTTCGTGCTTGCGAGCGTTGTGCTGATCCCGGCGATGGCTGTTCTGCTCTGCCAACTGGTGAACCGCATCACGAGCAAAAGCATGAAGAACCCAGCAGACCTTGCACGGCGGCTGGTCTTTACTCTGGTGCCGCTCGGCGTTTCTATGTGGGCGGCACATCTGCTGTATCACTTCGCGACTGGATGGACGGCGCCGTGGACGATCATGCAGCATCGCTTCCTGGAAGTGCAAGGGCAGGTTCAGATGCCGGGTGTTCCCAACTGGCTGACCGCCGCGCAGATCCTGTTCTTAGACGCAGGATTGGTTGTTTCTCTTTACGTCGGCTGGCGGGTGGCCAAGCAGTCAGCCGGCAAGTGGCGCACCGCGATAGCTTTGTTTAGTCCATGGGCAACGGTCGCGGTCGGGTTGTATGTGATCGGCGCCCTCATTCTGTTTCAACCTATGCAGATGCGCGGCATGATGCATTGATGCGCATCGCAAAAATTGCCGTCCTGCTACTGGCGGCCTCGATCTTGTGGGCGGATGGCGGCACGCTAGTGCTCCGGAAGCAGGCTGGTCCATTCGTAATCAGCATGTTCAGCGCGCCTGAGACGCTGCGCGTGGGAGCAAACGACTTCAGCGTGATGGTGCAGCGCGCGGAGGATCAATCTTCGTTATCGGACGCCACGGTCAAAATACGTCTCACGCGTGTCACGAGTAATGGGATCTCCGAGCTCTATGCCCCAGCCACGCACGCAAACGCCACAAATAAGCTGCTTTACGCCGCACGCGTCAATGTTCCATCCGCTGGCGAATGGAAGCTAGCTGCCGATGTGGAGACGAAACAGGGAAATGCAGAGGTGGTGGGAGAGGTTCAGGTGAAACCGCCGCAACCGCCGATCCTCGCCTACTGGCCTTACTTCGCGCTCGTTCCCTTGCTGATTCTTTTGTTCGTGACGAATCAGTGGCTTAAGAAACGGCGTGGCGTTGGCAATCTGAAAGCACGGCCATAGCGGCGTTTCGGCCGTTCATCGCGATAACGCTGCCGCCCGGATGCGTACACGCGCCGCATAGATAGACTCCATCCATAGGGGTCCGGGACCGAAGCCGGTTGCTCCACATATACGCCGGAAGGCACTCGCCTTGAAAGATGTGGCCTCCGGTTAAGCCGACTTTCTTCTCAATGTCGGCAGGTCCGAGAGCTTCAGCGTCGATCACTGAATCGGGAATGTTGCTGCAGAAACGCGCGAGCGCTTCGAATGCGCGTTGCTTTGCCGCCGGGCGATGATCGTCCCACGTGCCTTCCGCAAACTGATACGGCACATACTGAGAAAAGACGCTCATGATGTGCGTGCCCGGCGGCGCAACCGTGCCATCGTGAACGCTCTGGAAATAGAGCTCCGTCCAGAGACAATCGGGAAGCTTTCCGGAACGAGCGTCGCTATAACTCGCCTTCCACTCCGCCTTAGTTAATGGCGTGTTGACTTGGCCGAAGTGATGCGGCTCGCAGGTGCCCGGACGTGCGCGGAAATTCGGCAACTCGCGGAGCCAGACGTTTAGCTTGAGCGTGCAACCCCTAATTGGAATGGACTCGATTTGCGAACTCCAATCGGGGTCCGCGGCATCACCCAGCAAGCGTAGTGTCGCGCGCCCGTCTGCGTTAGAAATAACGATAGGTGCGTGGATGCGCTCGCCGCTTTCCAGCAGCACGCCTTCTCGCGGAATGATCTGCGAAACTGCGACCCCGGAGGCGATTGTCGCTCCTGCTTGTTGAGCAGCGTCGGCGAGAAAAAACGAGACCATGCCCATTCCTCCGCGAACGTAACCCCAGGCGCCGGGTAACCCGCCGAGCCGACCGGAAGAATGATGAAAACGAATCGATGCGGTACCTGGGTCGAAGGGGCTGGCGTTCGTCCCGATTACACCTTGTCCGAGATAGGCGATCTGAAGCCGTTCGTCCGTGAGGTATCGCTCGACAAATTCGGCCATCGACCACTCGAAAAGTAAACCGCGAGCTTCGCTGTCATTGCCGAGACGTTCTTCGAATTGCTCGGGAGTGGGCGCTTCTCCTATCCAGGCGTCATGTTCGTTAGGGGGGCGGATTGCGTCTCGTGTGCGCGCTATCAAATCCGACATAGCGCGCCAGCCTTCGATGTCGCTCGGCGAGAAACGCGCCAGTTCCGCTTCACATTGTTCGTCGTTGTCGTAGAGTTGAATGCTGGAGCCGTCTTCGAACGGAACAAAGAGGCCATTGGACGCGGGCGTCCAATGAAAGCCGCGCGCATGTAAATTGAGCTCCTCAATCACGAGAGGGTGAAGAAGTCCTGCGAGATAGGCACAGGGCGACATGCGTACTCCCGGCCACGGTTCTTCAATCGTGCAGGCCCCTCCAATGCGCTCGCGGCTTTCAAGAACAAGAACTTGCTTTCCAGCGCGTGCGAGATAGGCGGCGCACGTCAATCCGTTGTGGCCCGCCCCAACGATGATGGCGTCCCAGCGCTTCGCCGCGAGCTCGCGGATGGGCAAGGGCAAGCCAAGCAGCCCGAGTGATTCGACCGCCCAGCGGGGCTGGTTAAGCATTATCGTTGCGGAAGTTTCTCAGCATCGAACAGCACTTCGTCTATGCAACTCTGAGGGCGAGAATGATTTTCCGCAGCAACCCAGCGGTCGTCCAACAATCGAACCTCCCTCAACTTTTCAAGTGCGACGCAACGCCAATTGTCAGCAGACCCAAATCGCTTCAAGCCGCTGGCACTCCCGCCGGCATATTGGTAGCAAAGCACCTGTAAACTCCCGCCCTTCTTTTTGCCCAGAATGTGTGGACACAGGGATCGCCGGTGTTCGTTGTAAATAGCGCTAATCGGCTTCTTCAGGAACACTGCAGCCGTGACTAAGACAGCAATCTCTTCGACAGTTTGGATCTTAGAGGGCTGCGGGGCGGCCATAGTAAGCTCCAGGATACGTCAGGAACAACAAAAGAAGGCCGGAGCTTATGACTCCGACCTTCTACTTATCGGCTAAGCAGTGCGTTGCAGTTCAGCGTTGCCTTCGCCTGCGATTGCGGCTTGTGCAGCAGCTAAACGAGCAATCGGCACACGATACGGCGAGCAGGAAACATAGTTCATTCCGATGCGATAACAGAACTCGACAGAACTCGGTTCACCGCCGTGCTCACCGCAGATGCCGACCTCGAGATCGGGCCGTGTCTTGCGACCTAAGCGAACCGCATGCTCGATGACTTTGCCGACGCCTTCCTGATCGAGCACTGCAAACGGGTCCGCCTTGAAGATCTTTAAGTCCTCATAGTGTTTCGAGAACTTCGTATAGTCATCGCGGGACAGACCCATCGTGGTCTGCGTCAGGTCGTTGGTGCCGAAGCTGAAGAACTCTGCTTCTTTGGCTACCTCATCCGCAGTCATCGCGGCACGCGGGATCTCGATCATGGTTCCGACGTAATACTTCAGATCCTTCATGCCCGCCGCACCCAGAACCTCGTCGGCAACCTTTACAACAATCGCCTTCTGATTCTCGAGCTCTTTGACGTTACCGACCAGCGGAATCATCACTTCGGGAATCACCTTGACGCCCTTCTTTGCAACGAGTACGGCCGCTTCGAAGATCGCCCGCGCCTGCATCTCAGTGAGTTCAGGATAGGTGATGCCGAGCCGGCAGCCACGATGGCCCAGCATCGGATTGAACTCGTGCAGCTCTTCCACACGATGAAGCAGCTCGGGAATATGTTTCTTCAGTTCGCCGACTCCGACACCATAGGTTGCCGCCATTTCCTTCTTCTCTTTTAGTGAAGCTGAAGCCAGACGGGCAGAATCAACCATCAGATTTTCGCGCTTCGGAAGGAACTCGTGAAGTGGCGGATCGAGCGTTCGGATAACAACCGGGAAGCCGTCCATCGCCTGAAATAGGCCCGCAAAGTCTTTGCGCTGCATCGGCAGCAGCTTCTGAATCGCTTTGAGGCGTGTTTTCTTGTCACTCGCCAGAATCATTGCCTGCATGTGCTCGATGCGGTCTTCCGCAAAGAACATGTGCTCGGTACGGCAGAGGCCGATGCCCTCTGCGCCGAACAGTTTTGCCTGTTTGGCATCGCGAGGGATGTCCGCGTTTGCCCGAACACCGAAGTTGCCGCGGAACTCGTCCGTCCATTCCATGAAGGCGGCGAAATAGTGCGACTTTGGATCGGGTTCGCTGGTCTTGCACTCGCCTAAATATACTTCGCCGAGCGTGCCATCAAGTGAGATCCACTCGCCTTCCTTAACGATCAGCTTCTTGCCGTCAACCGAGATGGTGGCCTGCTTCTTGCCTTCTTCAACAGACACCGAAGCCGCGCCCACCACGCAGGGACGGCCCATACCGCGCGCGACCACAGCCGCATGGCTCGTAAGACCCCCGACCGCAGTCAAGATGCCCTTAGAAACGTCCATGCCATGGATATCGTCGGGCGTCGTTTCTTTGCGTACCAGGATCACCGGACCGTCAGCCGCAAGTTCGACGGCATCTTCAGACGAAAATGCTGCACGCCCGACAGCAGCGCCGGGGGAGGCGGGAAGGCCGGCTGCTATCTTCTGCAAACTCTTGCGCATGTTGGGATCGAGAACGGGATGCAAGAGCTGGTCGAGTTGGTTAGGCGCGACGCGCTGTATCGCCTCTTTCTTCGAGATCACACCCTCTTCGACCATATCGACTGCGATGCGAACAGCTGCAGTGCCTGTGCGCTTGCCATTGCGCGTCTGCAGCATGTACAGTTTGCCTTCTTCGATGGTGAATTCGAAGTCCTGCACGTCCCGATAGTGCTTCTCGAGGCTGCTGGTGATTTCGCGGAGCTGATTGTACGCTTCGGGCATCACAGTTTCCAGCTCCGCGATGGGCTGCGGCGTGCGAATACCGGCCACGACGTCTTCGCCCTGCGCGTTAACCAGAAACTCACCGTAGAAAACCTTCTCGCCGGTCGAAGGATTGCGGGTAAAGCCGACGCCCGTTCCCGAGTTATCGCCCATGTTGCCGAACACCATCGCCTGAACATTCGCGGCGGTTCCGATCGAGTCTGGAATCTTCTCCATGCGCCGGTAGTAAACGGCTTTCGGCGTGTTCCAGGACCGGAACACCGCGTCGCGCGACATCATCAACTGCTCGAGAGCATCCTGCGGAAAGTCTTTGCCCGTTTCTTTCTTGACCAGCTTCTTGTAGTCGGCAATGATGACCTTCAGATCTTCCGCGGTGAGCGCGGTGTCGAGCTTGGCCCTGACCTTCGCTTTCCGGGCATCGAAGATGTGATCGAACTTCTCCATCTCGATGCCGAGTGAAACCTCACCGAACATCTGAATGAAGCGCCGATAACAGTCGTAAGCGAAACGGTGGTTACCGGTTTTCTTAGCCAAGCCTTCCGTCGTCTCGTCATTCAAGCCGAGATTCAGGATGGTGTTCATCATGCCGGGCATGGAAAACTTCGCTCCGGATCGAACGCTCAGCAGCAGCGGATCATCGACTCCGCCAAGCTTTTTGCCCATCTCTTTCTCGAGCTTCGCGAGAGCCTTGTGGATCTGATCATCGACTTCGGTGGGAACCTTATTGTCGTTCTCGAAGTAGAGATTACATACTTCAGTCGAGATGGTAAAGCCGGGGGGCACCGGCACACCGGCCTTGCACATTTCGGCGAGGCCAGCGCCCTTGCCGCCGAGCGTATCGCGCAACTTGCCATCCCCGTCGGCCGTGCCTCCGCCGAACGAGTAAACGTATTTCTTCATTTCCGGTCTAAAATCTCCTAATTCGGATACCTACGTACAATGTCTCGGGCGGTCAAATGCCGCCTTGCGTAACGATCTCTGAGAAGTCAGCGATGTTGGAGAACTCAGTTAGCAAACTGTGTAGCAAAGCCAGACGGTTCTGCCGGATCGCGGGATCTGGATCGTTTACAAGAATTTTATCGAAGAACAGATCCACATGCGGGCGAAGCGAGGCCATCAGCTGCAACTTCTGCGAGTAATCCTCGGTTCGACTCGCCTGATCTTTAACCGCCAGCAGCGCTTCAAATAGCTGCTTTTCGGGTCCGGCATAGATCAACTTGTCATCAAACACGACCGCATGCTTGAAGTCAGCCTGTTTGAGGATGTTCTGAATCCGTTTGAAACTCGCCGCCACGGGCTCGAAGTCTTCGGTCGGACGGATCCAGTGAATCGCTTGGACACGCGCTTGAAGATCGGGTAACGTGAGGATCCCCGCAGCGATCGCGGCGTTCACTTCGTCATACGTATAGCCGAGAATGTCTCGCAGATAGAACTGAATGCGCTCCCGCAAGAAGCCCGGCAGTTCCGTTACATCTTCCACAAGATCCATCGGCGCGATCGGCAATTTGGCTTCGAAAAGAATTTTGACGATGCCCTGTGCGGCCCGTCGCAAGGCGAATGGGTCTTTCGAGCCGGTCGGTATCAGGCCGATCCGGAAACATTCGCGCAGTGTATCGAGCTTATCGGCTATCGAGAGAATCTGGCCCTCGGGCGTTCGCGGGATCGAATCCTCCATGCTGATCGGCTTGTACTGGTCGTAGATCGCCGCCGCCACGCGCTGGTTCTCGCCTTGCGCCTCGGCGTAAAGTCCGCCCACAACCCCCTGCAGTTCGGTAAACTCTTTGACCATTTCCGTCGTGAGGTCACACTTGAAAAGGTAAGCGGCCCGCAGACAAATGTCGACATCGGCGACTCCGGGGGCCAGTTGTTTTACCAAAGCTTCAATACGCCGAGTTTTCTCTTCGTAGTTGCCGAGTTTGGCAAAAAACGTGACGTTCCGCAGGTCGGCATGTCGGTCCGCTAATTTCTTCTTTTGGTCAGCATTCCAGAAGAAACGGGCATCGTTGAAGCGAGCGCGGAGAACACGCTCATTTCCCTGCCGGATGAGCCCGTCCGGATCGCCTTCGGTATTAGTTACCGCAACAAACTCCGGCCTTAACGCGCCTGTCTCATCCACCACAGAAAAGTAACGCTGGTGATGGCGCATCACGGTTGAGAGAATTTCTTTCGGTAGCTCGAGGTAGGCCGGATCGAAAGTTCCGTGGATCGGGGTAGGGAACTCGGTCAAGTAAACCAGCGTGGCGAGCAGTTCATTGTCACTTTTGACACCCGGACGAAGGCCTGATTGGATACGCTGCTTGCGCTCTTCCGCTTTGACGATAACCGCGTTGTCGCGCAAAACCTGTTCGTAGGTTGCAAGCGTAACCGGAACCGGATCCTTTGAGCCGAGAATACGGTGTCCCCGGGTCGTGTTGCCGGACTTCACACCCGCCAGTTCAAACGGGATGACTTCGTCAGCCAACAATGCGACAATCCATCGCAGAGGTCGTATGAACCGCAGGTTCCCACTACCGGGCCATGACATCGCTTTGGGAAATTGAATTCCAGCCACAACCGAAGCAAGCTTTTGGGTTAGAGCTTCTCGAGCGGTCTGGCCTTTCGTAAGTTGATTCACTACGTAGCGCTCGCCCTTCGCGTCTAGAGTCTTGACGAGAGCTTCAACGGACGTATGCCACTTGCGCGCGAATCCATCCGCAGCCTTCGACCCAGCGGACAGGTACGGCCCAAGAACAACAGTCTCTACATCGGCTTCGGTCTCGTTCAGATCTTTGGCGATCAAAACCAGGCGGCGCGGTGTTCCATCCACGATCAACGCTGACCCGCCAAAATTCGGAAAAGCCGATTGAAATTTACCGCGCAGATCCAGGAGCGCCGGTTCGATCATCCAATCCGGAATCTCTTCCGTGCCGATTTCGAGAAGAAAATCGGGCATCTAGGCGACCGCCTTCTCGGCCGGGAACTGCTGCTCTACCCAGGCGCTGGCAACACCAACCGCTAATTTGCGGACACGCCCGATGATGCCGACGCGCTCCGTTACGCTAATTGCTCCCCGGGCATCAAGCAGATTGAAGAGGTTCGAGCACTTCAGGACCTGATCATAAGCTGGAAGCACCGGAAATCGGTGCTTGTTTTCTGTTTTGCGGAATAGATCTAAGAGTCGCTGCCCTTCGCGTTCGTGCAGTTCGAACTCCTGCCAAAGCGCTGCGACATCGGCCTCCTCGAAGTTGTAGACAGAAAACTGCTGCTCGTCCGCTAATCGCACATCGGAGTACTTGAACCCGGGCGCCCATTCGATGTCATAGACGCTCTCGACGTTCTGCAGGAACCCGACGATACGCTCCAAGCCATAGGTGATCTCGGCGGGAACCACTTCGAGATCGATGCCGCCGCACTGCTGAAAGTATGTGAACTGTGTGATCTCCAGCCCATCAAGCATCACCTGCCAGCCGATGCCCCAAGCTCCTAACGTCGGAGACTCCCAGTTATCCTCTTCGAACTTGATGTCGTGCTTCTTGAGATCGATCCCAATCGCCTCAAGGCTTCCCAGATATTGTTCCAGCACATCCGCTGGAGTCGGTTTCAGGATGACTTGCAGCTGTTGGTGCTTATAGAGCCTGTTCGGATTCTCGCCATACCGTCCGTCAGCGGGCCGGCGACTCGGTTGCACATAGGCGACCCTATAAGGCTTTGGACCGAGCACCCGAAGGAAAGTCTCGGGAGCCATCGTCCCCGCCCCCACCTCGAGATCGTATGGCTCTTGAACAATCGCGCCCCGGTCAGCCCAGTAGCGTTTCAACTTGAAAACAGTGTCTTGAAAAGAATCCATAGAGAGTGCACGTCAAAGTGCTTCGAGGGTGGCCGCGGTGAGGAATCGACGCTCTACATGTTCTTCCATCTGCCGGATCAGAAAGCGCCGGAGGTCGAGCGCTGTGTCCTTGTTCCAGACGCGAATCGGGATTTGCGAGATATGCTTCTGAAGCATGGCCGACGCCAGCTCGAGCGAGTCATCCGAAATAACGCGCTCGCCTTGCACTGAAAGGTCAGGCAGAAAGCCGGAAAGGCGTGTTGCCCAAAGCGAAAAATACGTAATTGCCGTCCAGATAGCGCCTGGCGCGCGCTCGTGCATGAAATCGAGAATGGCTGCCAGGAGCCGGAAGAAACGCTCGTTAGGTTCGTTGGGCGGCAACAGGTGATCAGAGACTTCTGCCAGGTAATCGAGCGCCACGCTGGCATCGAAGTCACTCAGCAGATCGAACTGCGATTGCAGCAGCTCGCAACTATTCAGGTTGACCAGTTCCCGCGTTTCCTTTTGCGAATACGATAGATTTATTAGCGACAGACGTTCCAGCCCTGATCCAAAACTGCTTTTGGGTTTTCGTGCCCGCCGCGCCACACCGCGCAGCTTGCCCTGATCGCGGGTGAAGAAGCTGACGATCAGATCCGACTCGCGGAAAGGATACGTACGCAGGACGTAAGTTTCACTTACCCGAGCCGGCATGTTTCATCGACTTCTCGCCGCAGCCGAGACTGCGGGCCGGTGCCAAGTCAATTGCAGCCGGTGGAACTAACAGCGTAGCAAAGTAAGCCGATCCCAATGTGGAACAATGTGCGCGTGCGTGCATTTATCGGGGCCCTCTGCTTAGCCGGCCTGTGTTTGAACTCGATGGCAGTGGCGCAGGAAAGCGAACAGACTCCGCGCCTGCTTCTCACACCTCAACGGCTTCGCCGGCTCCAGCGCGATCGCGAGCGCCAGACCGTGCGCTGGCTCAACTTCGACAAACGTGTGCAGACCGCGCCGGATTCGCCAGAACGCGGTTTCGAGCTGGCCCTTTACTACGTGGTTACGCATGATGAAGCACGGGGCAGGGAAGCGGTGGCTTGGGCGACGGCCCATGCGTGCGACCACAGACAGGTTTCGCTGATTGTCGACTGGACGGGCGAACTCGCTGGAGAGACACTGAAGACCAAACTTTCAGGCTGTCCTTTCGTCGGCACTGACGCTTCTTCCGAGATCGCGGTCATAGCGCGCGACTTGCTCTTTAGCGCAGTAGTGAGCGGCCAAATGGATGCAAAACAAACTGGGCCCGGCAATAAACGTGTCATGAATGATTTGCCCAACGCCTTGCTCAATCCCTCGGACCTTTACGCAGCGGTCGAGTACCTGATGACAATCCGTAGCCTAACAAGCATTGATCTGCGGCAGCAGGATGGTCTATTCTTCAACCAGCTGCCGAAGCGGCTTCTTCTAAATCTCAGGCCCAAGCAGATCGAGCATCCCGACTGGATGACTCACGTTGCTGCGCTTGCCTATGTAGCTCTCGATCCAAATTTGGAGAACTCACAGTTTTTACAAGGGTGGGCGATGGAGGAGAGTCAAATGCTGCGGGAAGGCCCGGGGGTGGCTTATGAGTTCCTGTGGGCCGATCCTTACCTCCCGGGCATCGCGTATCAAAACATGGATCCCTGGATCTATAACGCGGACGGAACGCTTTCGGCGCGTACGAATTGGGAACCGAACGCATGTTGGATTCAAATAACCGCGAGCGGAATTAAGGACCAGAGTTGCTCACCAAATAACGAAGAGACCAGAACCTTTGGAACGCTTACCCTGAGCAGACTATCTTCAAACTGCGTGGATCTGGCCGCCCCGAAGAGGAACGAAACCGTTATCCTGTGGGGTCTCAAGCCGGGCGCTCAACTTACTCTCGACAAAGCCAATGGGAACATTCCTGCCAGAGCAGATCCTGCTGGAATGTGGGCGGTGCCCAACGAAGTGACCGGCAAAGTCTGCCTAAGCAAGCATGACCGTCGCTAGCTTCTCCTGATAAGCTTAGAGTTTCAGAGCGCGCCTGTTTCTGCGCGCGGCTGAATAAATCTTAAGTCATGATTGCGTCAACACAACTGCGTCCCGGGATGGTGGTGAAGTTCAACAAAGAGCTTCATTCGGTCTTCAGTATGGTTCATCGTACTCCTGGAAACCTGCGCGGGTTTGTACAGGCTAAAATGCGGAATCTTCGATCAGGTTCCATGATTGAGCATCGCTTCTCATCGGAAGACAAGATCGAACGCGTTTCACTCGATGAGCAGGAAATGGAGTATCTCTACGACGACGGCGATTCGTACTACTTCATGAATACGGAAACGTACGACCAGATTCATCTCACGAAGGATCTGCTCGGCGACGGCATCTACTATCTAATTCCAAATCTTAGAGTAAACGTCGAATTTTACGAGGGCAAACCAATCAGTGTGGAGTTGCCGCCCAGTGTCGAGATGACGGTTAAAGAAACGGAACCGGGTTTGAAAGGCGCGACAGTCTCGAATGTGACCAAGCCGGCCACCATGGACACCGGCTTGGTCGTACAAGTGCCTCCGTTCATCAATCAGGGCGAAAGAATTCGCGTCAGCACGGCTGACGGCGGATATCTGGAGCGCGCCTAAGCTTCCGGCTTTTGCGCGCCCGCCTTGCGCTAACTCATGAATTTCGTCGAAAGATACTGGAAACTCTTTCGCAGGCTCTCTATCGGGTCGCCGGGCGTCTGATCCTGCTCAACAAAGTAGTGCTGAACGCCCGCTTTGTCGGCGGCCGTTAGCACAGCAGGAATATCGATGGATCCGCTGCCGTCTTCTTTAAAGGTGTCTTTCGGAACGTTTTCGTTGTATTGGGTCTTGGTAAAGTTCTTCGATTTGTCTTTCAGGTGCAGCAGAAGAACGCGTCCGCTATAAGTGTTCAGCAGTTCAACCGGATCATGCCCGGCAACCGAAACCCAGAACACATCCAGTTCCAATGCAACCAAGTCCTTTTGCGTTCCGGCCATTAGCATCTCGAGGCCGGTCTTTCCGTCGTGCGGCTCAAACTCGAACGCGTGATTGTGGTAGCACAGCTTTAATCCATTAGCTTGTGCTCTTTCGCCGGCTTTGTTCAGCGTGTCGGCCAAGCGTTTGAACATATCGGCGCCTCCGCGCTGGGCCGGCGGAATATACGGTACCACCGCGTACTTAAATCCGCGCTCCTTTACATCCGCCAGCGCCGATTCCAGTTTGCTGCCGCCGTCCATAAAGATCTGAGTATCGATATGGACGCTTACCGGCTGCAGACTCGTCTCTTTTAAACCGGACCAGATCTCATGCAGGTTACCGTAGACAGCCTCGATCTCCGTGTATCCAATCTGCTGGATCGCTTTCAAGACCGCTGCCGGATCTTTACCAATGACATTCCTGACGGTATAGAGTTGAACGCCAAGGTTGCTGGCGCGAAGTGACTCGTACCCGAAAAGCGTTCGGGCTACTGTGGCGAGTGCTGCTGACTGAGCAACGAACACCCGGCGGGAGGTGTGTGACATGCATCCATGTTATAGCGAGCTATTTTGCAGTGTGCGAGGGCTTGTCGGACGCTATCGTTTGCCAGTCGCCCTGGAACCTGTCATCGAGCTTTAGATGGCTGGCGTGGATGACCATCGTGCCGCTCTTGACAGGCTCAGTAACATCGATTGGCAGTTCGGCGCCTTTGTAAAGCAAAGAAAGCGTCCTTGTTTCTTTCCCGCTGGGCTTATGGATCGCTCGCATCAGATAGGTTCGTCCTCCGAAGCTTGCAGTATTGAACTGGATTCGCAAGTAGTAATAAGTCTCCGGCTGATAAACAGCCTGCAGCTGAGTCAAGATGCCATGAACGATAGAATTCTGTGGAAGTAGCGTTTCTCCACTCAAATCCCGCACCGGCGCGGTTAGAATTCCTTCCACGGCATCACCGGCGTAAGCGGTTTTGCTGTCGATTGGTGTTTTCAGCGCGATCCGTAAAGTCAAACCCGGTGGGAGCCACTCCTCTTTTTGACCCTGTGTGAACTCCCGTTTCGCAATCTCCGGAGTGTCAAACCTTAAGGTCGACTGTGCCCGAAACTCATGACAATCGTTGTACTGACCGCGGCTCACCGTTAAGAAACGCGATTCGTCTTGTATGCGCAGATTGAACGATGACGGAATGAGGGTATTGCTTCCTGCTATCGTGGCGATCTGATAATGTACCCCGAGGTGGGCCGAGCATATCTTCACCCTCCCGGGAATCTTACCCGCGATTATTTCTAACCGGTTTAGCTGCAGTGTAGATGCATCGGCCGAGAAAGACCCACGAAAAGGAACAACGGCCGATTCATTAGCTCCACCCTCTATGCGGTATTGGGAGATTGCCTGATCGACAGCGTAGTCGAATCGCTCGCTTACAGCATGATCCTCTTTCGACCTTCCCCGATAGGTAAACTTCACTCCTTCAACGGTAAAAATGTTGCGAAGGAATCCGACAAATCCTCCGGACGAAACCGGGCCACTTCCTACGAGTTTTTCGACCTTCGACGTAGATATGTTATTTTCGCCAAGCCAGGAGAAGATTTCGCCCCCTTTGGATACCGCTACATTCAATCGCAGACGATCGTGCATTGTTTCTTCGTGCAACATTTCGTCCACGCCCTCGCAACTGGCGGATCCACGCCGCGTGTCGCTATAGTACGTGCGATCGACGCTCTCGATGCAAGCGTAATTTGCGGATCGGCCTAACTGCTCAATTACTTTCCGGCGAATATTCTCAAGCAGAAATTGCGCATCGGCCGCAGGCAATAAGCGACTCAGCAAAAACAACAAAAACAGCAAGCGGTAGATCTGCGCCACAGGAATACCTATTCGGGTTCGCCCAGCTTCGCCTCATGCCGTTGGTAAAGCCTCAGGCCAACCGCTACCAGGATCGCTAAAGCGAGGGCGGTTCCACCGATAGAAAGTCCGTGCCGAAGCAGAAATTGTGCTGTAGCGTGACCGTATCGCTGGCCTAGATACGCAAGTCCAAAGTATCGTATTACGCGTGCGGTGAACACGACGAACAGAAAATACGTCACTCGAACATTCAAAGCTCCGGCACAGAAAACAGGAACTTTCATCGGCATGGGCAGCGGTGAGATGGCGGGAACGAACACCGTGATTAATCCGTAACGTTGAAACCATAGATGCAGCCGCGCGCCCAGCCTTCCGGAGATGTGCTTGGCAAGCAGTACTTCGCCTCCCTTGCGCGAGATAGCGAACAGGATCAGACTGCCAGCCATTGACCCCACAAGAGCGCAGAATGCTCCGAAGTAAGCCTGCCGAGGCATATTCGTCGCAACCGCAATCAGCAGGCTATCAACCCCGGCCGGCAGCGGCAGGCCCGTTGAATCGAGTAGCGAAAGAACCAGCAGCCCGTAGGGACCCCAGGTGAGAAGCGCTTCTACGACGTGATGCCAAAAAGACATAATTAAGACGGAAGAAGCGAATCGAAACTCTATTCTTGCGTGCCCAGAATAGCGAATAATCCCGCTTCGTCGATGACTGGGATGTTCAGTTCTCGCGCTTTGTCCAGCTTGGAACCTGCTTCCTCGCCGGCTACCACGTAGTTGGTCTTGCTACTGACAGACCCCGCCACTTTGCCGCCTGCACTCTCAATCTTCGCTTTGGCTTCCTCGCGTTTGAGCGTAGGAAAGGACCCCGTCAGAACGAATGTCTTGCCGGTCAGCGGCCCGGTATTATGAGCTTTGCTCTGTTTCGGCGCAGTAAATTGCAGACCTGCAGCGCGCAGTCGCTCGATCAACTCACAATTTCGCTTCTCCGAGAAGAACTGGCGAATCGACTCAGCAACTTTCGGCCCGACCTCCCCCACCTCCTGCAAAGTTTCTTCCCCCGCCCTCGCGATGTCATCCAAGCTCCCAAAGTGGGAGGCGAGCAGTTGCGCAGTTCGCTCGCCCACAAACGGTATACCCAAGCCGTTGATAAGGCGTGCAAGCGGCTGTTTGCGCGAATGGACGATGTTAACGACCACTTTCGTTGCGGACTTCTTCCCCATGCGCTCGAGAGTCAGAAGCTGGTCGATGGTTACGTCATACAGGTCCGCAATATTGCGAACCATCCCGGCCCTAAGAAGCTGATCCACCAGAGCCTCGCCCATACCATCGATGTCCATTACGCCGCGCGAAGCAAAGTGCAGAAGCGTTTCGCGCAAGCGCGCCGGACAGTTCGTGTTCACGCACCGGCTGGCGCTCTCGCCTTCCGCGCGCACGATATGTCCGCCGCAAACCGGACAGGCAACCGGCATGTGGAACTTCCTGCGATGGATTCCGTGCTCCAAAACGCGGACAATCTTCGGGATCACATCGCCGCTTCGCTCCACCAACACCGTATCGCCAATCTCGACACCAAGACGTGCAATCTCGTCCTCATTGTGCAGTGTTGCCCGAGCGACCGTCACGCCGCCCAGGCTCACAGGTTTCAAATGCGCGACTGGCGTCAAGTTTCCCAAACGCCCCACCTGTACCTCAATCGCCTCCAGGACTGTTTTGGATTGCCGGGCCGGATACTTGAACGCAATCGCCCAACGAGGAGCTTTCGCCGTCCAGCCCAAGCGTTCCTGCTGCTCGACAGAATCGATCTTCGCGACCACGCCGTCAATCTCGTACGGCAGGGAATCGCGCTTCCCATCCCACTCGTGAATAAACTCCAACAGCTCATCAAGCCCGCGGCATTTCCGCCGATACGCGTTTACTTTGAACCCGGCCTCTTTCAGGGCCTCCAGGTTCTCCCAATGGCTCGGGAAAAATGGCCGTCCCTCGCGAAGCAGAAAGTAGGTAAAACAGTCGAGCTGGCGAGCCGCCGTAACGGAAGGATCAAGGGCTCGTAGTGCGCCCGCGGCCGCGTTTCTCGGATTAGCAAATCGCGGAAGCCCCTCTTGCTCGCGCTCTTCGTTCATCCGCTCGAACGACCGCCGCTGCATCACAACTTCTCCTCGCACCTCAAACGGCATTCCGTGAGTAAACGATTCTCCGCGGACACGCAGGGGCAGCGATCGAATGGTTCGCGCGTTCTCAGTTACTTCTTCGCCTACCCGGCCATCGCCGCGCGTCAAGGCGCGCTCGAGCTTATCGTCGACGTACTGAGCTGCCATGGAAAGTCCGTCCAGTTTCAGCTCGGCAATATATTCGTAAGGTTCTGAGTCGAGAAGCGCCCCAACTCGACTATCGAATTCCCGCAGTTCCTCTTGGTTGAGCGCGTTATCTAGGCTCAGCATCGGCGAGCTGTGCGCTACTTTAACGAATCCCTCCCTGGGCTGTCCGCCTACGCGCTGAGTGGGCGAGTCCGGGGCGCGAAGATCCGGGTGTTGTGTCTCCAGATCCCGAAGCTCGCGCATCATTACGTCATACTCAGCGTCGGTAATCTCCGGTTGATCCAGAACGTAGTAAAGATATTCGTGATGCTCTAACTGCCTACGCAACTCATCTATGCGCCTGGAGGGCGACTCTTTCATTCGGGAACCTATAATAGTGGACTTGGAATCGTTTCACGCGCGGCGCGCGGCTATCATCTACAATCCTGTCGCGCGTGGTCTCTCGCGCCATCGGCATCTGCTTCAACGTACCACCGGACTTCTTGCCGAGCAGGGAATAGAGGCTCATCTGGTTGCGACCACTGCGCCCGGCAGCGCGGGCGAGCAAAGTCGCCAGCAGATAAGAGAAGGCTGCGATCTGATTGTTGTGGCCGGTGGAGACGGCACCATCAACGAGGTTGTGGATGGCATGTTGCACACGAACGTTCCTCTCGCGATCCTGCCAGGTGGGACAGCTAACGTCCTAGCCCGCGAGCTGCATCTCCCGATTCACATAGCAAAAGCCGCGGCGCGCATCACCGGTTTAACTCCAGTTCGTATCGCGGTCGGCTCTTCACGAATGGGTGGCACACTTCCCCGTGCATTTGTCTGCATGGCGGGAGCAGGCCTCGACGCAGAGATCGTGTATCGTTTGAACCTCGATCTGAAAGCCGCCGCGGGAAAACTTGCCTACTACGTGGGTGGTTTCTCGCAGGTGCTGAGGCCGATCTACGAATTTGAAGTAACCGTGGATGGCAAAAACTACGAAGCGAGTTTTGCACTGATTAGCCGCGTCCGAAACTACGGGGGCGACCTAGAGATCGCGCGCACGGCTTCGCTCTTGCGCGACGAATTTGAAGTTGTCCTCTTTCGCGGAACCTTGAGCATTCGCTATCTGGCCTATTTAGCGGGAGTCGCTGCCAAGCAAATTCATCGTCTCCCGGGCTGCACGATCCTGCGAGGCCGTTCTGTCACCTGTTTGCCTCCCGGCAACCAGTCAATCTACCTACAACTCGACGGCGAGCTTGCAGGTAAGCTTCCGGCTTCTATGGAAGTGCTGCCCGATGCCCTCACCTTGCTCGCGCCGCCCGAGTACCTCGCGCGGGAACGCTCGCTGGTAGCCTTGCCTGCTTACGCCTGAGCGCGCTAGATGGACAACATTACCCACTCGCTCACCGGGTTAGCCCTGTCGCGAGCTGGATTGGAGCGCTTTTCGCCCCGGGCCGCTTGGCTGTTACTCTTATCGGCGAACGCTCCCGATAGTGATATCGTCTACGCCACCCAAGGTGCGTTCAGTCATCTGGAACATCACCGAGGCTATACACATTGTCTGCTGGGAATGCCGGTCATGGCAGCACTTTCGGTCCTGGTCATTGCAGCTGCTTTTCGTCAGCGGTTGCCCTGGCTCCGAGCCTGGATTCTATGTGTAATCGGAGTCTCGAGTCATCTGTTACTCGACTGGACCAACAGCTATGGAATTCGTCTTCTGCTCCCGTTCTCCTCGCGTTGGTTCCATCTCGATATCAACGGTCTTTATGACGACTGGATTCTCCTCGTTTTGATTTTCGCGGCAGTCTGGCCTTTTTTTGTCGGGCTCATCAATCGTGAGATTGGGGATCGGCGTTCGTCACCGGGGCGAGGAAGCGCCATCTTCGCTTTGGCATTCTTTCTGATCTTCGATATGGCTCGCTGGACACTTCATCGCAGAGTCGTAAACCAACTCGAAGCGCGGCTGTATGACGAAGCACCGCCGCTCCAAGCGGCAGCTCTTCCGAATTCGTTCAATCCGCTTCGTTGGACCACGGTTGTTGAAACCGCTAGCCGCTATCAGCTTTCGACGGCAAACCCATTCGGTCAATTTGGCGAGACTGATCCCGCTACGTTCTACAAGCCGCCAATCACCCCCACTCTCGCGCAAATCCGCAACGTAGATCCATTTCGATTCTTCCTGTACTTCGCCCGTTTTCCGGTCTGGTCGCAACAGCCCGTTAGAGGAGAGCGCTTGGAAGAGACACGAGTCGAACTGACCGATCTGCGTTTCGGAACCCCGGGTGCCGGCGCGTTTCACTGCATAGCGCTCGAAGGCGCCGCCGCTGAAGTGATGCGCAAGTGGTTCACCTACGGTTCTGGTGAGGCTCTAGGCTGGGGCGATACGCGCGCAGAAACCGCCCAATCGAAATAGCCGTTCAAGGTCAATCTCGGCGCTGACATCTGTAAGCACCTTGGCCGAGCGCTTTCGGAACCAGGACTGACTTACTTGGCAACTTCCACGCCGACGCCCCGAACTAGCCCAAGCAGCCGGCCTAATAAGCCCGCTTTCGCCGGCGGTTTCGGATCGTCCAATCCGGCTGTATGCTTGCCCGCAACGAAATCCCGCAGGTAGGTTTCAGGCAGATATTTTGCGCCTTCCTGGGCCATGCCGGCCAGCCACTGTTTGCCGGCTTCGTCCGCGCTTTTCAACGCGTGCAGATCGAGGAGCAGCTGCCGCTGGCCAAGCGTCGTTTTCGCTGTTCGCCAACAGCCGGTCAATTCCGGGATATCCGCTTCAGTGAGTTCGCCCAGCAACTGCAGTCTGCAACTAGCAATGCTGTCGTGGATGTAATAACGAAAGAAAGAGGAACGAGCAAGGCTGCTCGTCTTTTTGAAAGCGCTTCCCTCGGGCGTCATTCGCGGTTGCGACTTTTCGCTGGGGATCTCACTCATATTCACTTATTTGACCGTAATGATACTTGAAGAGTTCCAAATTTCAAGCCGTAAAAACAATCTTACAACGCTTCTGAATTGAGGCGGGGCTTAGACCAGGATCAGTGAATGGTTCGAGTCTTGCGGTTCATGTAATCCAGGAGGAGATAGTTACCGAGAGTGTAGGGGGTCGTGAAATAGGCCTTGCCCCGGCACATTTCGGTCACCTTTTGAACGAACTGAACGAGTCCGTAATCGCTCGCCAGCATGAACGTGTTGATCATGATGCCGCGCTTGCGGCATCTACCAACTTCTTCTAAGGTTCGGCTGATGACCAGTGGATCGAGGCCGAAAGCGTTCTTATATATTCGCCCGTCTTCCAACGTCAGCGCGGACGGCTTGCCGTCGGTGATCATTACGATCTGCTTCATGTCCTTCTTTTCCTGAGCCAGAAGACGCTGAGCGAGTATAAGGCCGTCGCGAGTATTTGTGTAGAAGGGCCCGACTTGAACGCGGGCGAGTTCCGAGATGCGCACTTCCTCGGCAGAATCGTGGAAAAGAACGCAATGGAGTGAGTCTCCCGGATACTGTGTTCGAATTAGATGCGAAAGCGCCAACGCGACTTTCTTAGCGGGCGTGAAGCGATCTTCGCCGTAGAGAATCATGCTGTGGCTGCAGTCGAGCATGAGAATGGTGGCGCAAGAGCTTTGGTACTCCGACTGATGTACCTGGAGATCAGAATATTCCAGGTTCAACGGCAACTTTAAGCCTTCGCGTCCGATTGCCGAGAACAGCGTAGCGCTGATGTCGAGATTGAGAGTATCTCCAAATTCATAGGCTTTGACCCCGCCGCTTGCGTCGATGCCGGTCGCAAGATCGCGAGTGTCGTGTGCTCCAAAGCTGGACTTGCCAAGTGAACCGAGCAGGTCCTTTAGCGTTTTAAAGCCGAGGAAATCTATTGCTTTATCGGTGACCTCAAACTGTACCTGACCTTCGGGACCATTTTGCGATCCTGCGGCAGATGGGGCTTCCGGAGGTTTGCCTTCGGTGTTAACATAGCCCGCCTGTTCGAGCTTATCGATCAAACGCTCGATCAGTTGTTGCCGCTGCTGCGACGACATTTCTTCCAGGCGTTGACGCGCTTGCTCCAGTTGCTCCGGAGTGAACAGCTCACCATTCTCGAGCGCGCGTTCAATTGCTTGCTTGAGGTTTTCAAGGGTGTGCTCGTTCGCCTCTGAGAATTGCAGGTAGGGGTTTTCGTACCCGCTCTGAAGAAAGAAGTCGGAAAGCGCGCGTAGAAGATCTTCCATCTCGATGCCAAGATCTTCTTCGGAGAACTTCGAGTAAGAGATCCACCTCATGATCAGTTGAGGTTGCGGCGGCCACCGCCGCCAGGTCCGCCACGACGGCCGTCAAAGCCGCGCCGGTCATCCCGTTCCTCGTGCCCGCGCTCTTCGCGCGGAGAACGCTCGCCGGCTACGAAGGCGAGTTCTTCGTTGCGGCTAATCCGCTTGTGGGCGTAGAGTCCTTCCAGAATAAACTCGCCGGCGGAGGCGCGGAGTGCGTCGCTTTCGCTGGCGCCCAGACCCAGCTTCTTGGTGAAGGAAAGCAGATCCTGAATGCGGGTCAGTTCCGAAACCATCTGGGCGGCAGGCATATCCTCATCCAGCCGAAGCGAGCCGCCAAGCTCAAACCACTGCGTAACCTGACGCAGGTTGGTTCCGTCGAGGTAGGAATTGTAGACCTTGCCAACCGCATTGCGGATGAGTTCTCGCGCGATCGCATCGCCGCCCTTGATCTCGCCTTCGTACTCGAGTTCGAGCTTACCTGTTATGGAAGGAAGGGCCGCATAGATGTCGGTGATGCGGGGGACGGCCTCGCTCTCTCGTGCTTTGAGGGCGCGGCGTTCGGCGTTCGATACGACATTTTCGAGCACTGAAATTGGCAGCCTCTGCGAGACACCGGAACGCTTGTCGATGCGTTTGTCGTCGCGCGCGATGAAGGCGATCTGCTCCACAACTTCATGTATGTAAGGCGGAACTTCGACCGAGACAGGAGACCGGCGGCGGGTCCAGGCTTCCTGTTTGGTGATGGCAATGCCGCTATCGACTGTTAAAGGGTAATGAGTGCGGATTTCGCTGCCGATGCGGTCTTTGAGCGGGGTGATAATCTTGCCGCGAGCCGTGTAGTCTTCGGGATTGGCTGTGAACACGAGCATCACGTCGATGGGCAGGCGCACCGGATAGCCCTTAATTTGAACGTCGCCCTCCTGCATGATGTTGAACAAACCGACCTGTACTTTTCCGGCCAAGTCAGGCAATTCGTTGATTACGAAGATACCGCGATTGGCCCGAGGTAAGAGTCCGTAGTGAATGGTAAGCTCGTTGCCGATCGCCTGTCCGGTGCGGGCTGCTTTGATGGGATCGATGTCGCCGATCATGTCGGCGATGGTCGCGTCGGGAGTGGCGAGCTTCTCGATATAGCGATCCTCGGCAGTCATCCAGGCGATGGGAGTGTCGTCGCCAAGAGTTGCAACTTTGTCGCGGCATTCCTTGCAGATCGGACGTAATGGGTTATCGCGGATTTCGCATCCCGCGATGTACGGCGTATATGGATCGAGTAAGCGCGTGAGCATGCGAGCAATACGCGTTTTCGCTTGGCCGCGCAAACCAAGCAGGATGAAATTATGCCGTGACAGAATGGCATTTACTATCTGGGGAACAACGGTGTCTTCATATCCGACGACGCCTGGAAACAGAGTTTCCCTGCGGTCGAGCAGACAAAGCAAGTTTGTTCTGAGTTCTTCTTTGAGTGTTCGATCAGGTTGCAGCTGATCGAAAAATCGGCTGGTGCGCAAAGCACCTAGCGTCCGGGGCAAGTCGGAGTGAGGCATTTTGAGGGAGGGGACTCGCGGATCGATTACAGTCCCAATTCTAGCAGCGAAAATCGAAGTCTTCCGATTCTTCGTTTACGAGCCCAGCTAATGTGATATGTTCTCGATTCCATGTCAGGCAACGAAGCTAGCACGGGCGATTTCCAGCTTAATTGGCGAAAACTGCAGCAAGTCGGGCTGAATGCTTATGAAGCCCGCTCTTATCTGGTCCTAGTAGGACACCAGCGGTTTAAGGCTTTGGAACTCGCGGCACGGGCGCATGTGCCCCGGCAAAAGATCTACGAGGTGCTAGACAGTCTGGTAGAAAAGGGGTTCGCCCAGGTAGTGCAGGAGAAGACCAAACTGTTCTCGGCCGTGGACCCAAGCCTAGCGATTCCCGGGTATCTGGCGCGCAGAAGCAAAACTTTGCAGAATGAGCTGACAGAACAAGCGAGGCTGGCGAGCGGATTAATCGAAGATCTGCGTTTTGCTTTTCTCGAAGGGCAGGACGGGCGAGGGACGCTTGAATTTTTAAGCCTGGTAAACGATCCGACGCAGACGGCTATTCAATACCGTCGCATGTTGACGACCGTAAGGCATCATTATGTCGAGTTTTCGCGGCCACCTTTCGCGGTTGATCCGCTGGATGAGGCGCTGGTGAAAGAAGCGGCGGGAAAAGGAATCAGCTCGCGGCTGCTGATCGAAGCGGGACAGATCGATGCGGAACATAAGGAGCGGCTTCAGGATTACCGGCAAACGGGAGTGGAGATTCGATTTCTGGAACGGCTGCCGCTGAAGTTAGCATTGTTCGATGGGGCTTGTGGGCTGGTGGCGCTGCTCGATCCTGTGGTGACGCGGCCTTCGTGGACCTCGGTCATCTTCGAGCACGCAGGTTTCGCGGAGGCCATGGCAGGGTTGTTCGAAGGCTATTGGGCGCGGGGCGATGCCGAGATACAGCCCGAAGTTGCTTCTGCGTAGTTAGTCTCGCAGCTGGAGAAGGATGTCGTCGCGATTGAAAAACTGAATGGCGCGAATGCCAAGCAACTCCGCGCCATTCACATTCTCGATGCGATCGTCCAGGAACAGCGTGCGTTCCGGTGCAGTGTCAAGACCTTCCAGGCAGTGTTCGTAAATAACCGGTTCGGGCTTGACCGAACGAACTTCGTAAGAAAGAGTTACCTGATCGAAGTTGCCGAGGCGGGTAGTTCGTGTTTGCAGCGCCTCGCCTAAATCCCGTGGCATGTTGGAAAGAATCGCTACCCGTTTCCTGGCCTTGCGAAGCTGTCCGATCCAAGACCACATGGCTTCATCGAAGCGCATCCAACTCTCGGTGTCGGTTTCGCTTAGGCGCTCAACGGCGCTTTCGTCCAGAATGGATCCAGCTTCGTTGGCAATATCCTGCCAATACTCAGCAGCGGTCAGAAGCCCCTTGTCGTAGTCGGATCGATTGGCCCAATATAGCTCGCCGAAGCGGGCGGCCGGGATGCCGGCGATTTTGGCCATGTACGCTTGATCGGCCTCCGTTTGATGAGCGACAAGAACGCCGCCATAGTCGAATATGATCGAGTCGAATGCGTTAACGAGCGCCATCTACCACGTGCTCACGGCGGCTGCGGACTTCACGTATGGCGTAGATGCGGCGGCCCTGACTTTCGAAGTATGTCCTCATCAGTACTTCCCCGATCAGTCCGGTGCTGAAAGCCATCAGACCGGAGATCCAAAACAATGCCCCGGCGGCTAATAAAGGACCATGCTCGGCGATGATGTCGTGACCGGCGAGCTTGGCGATAAGCATCCAGAGCAGGAGAATGCTTCCGAGACCGATTCCGACGAGTCCCCACTTTCCGAAGAAGTGCATGGGGCGGGTGAGATAACGGAGCAGAAATTTGATCGTGAGGATATCGAAGAAGACCCGGAACGTGCGGCTTAGCCCGTAATGGGATGCGCCGTTCGGACGCTCGATGTTTTTGATCGGGACCTCGGCGACACGAGCCCCGTAAAAACTGGCCAGCGCCGGTATGAAACGGTGGAGCTCTCCGTACAGATTGATGTCTTTCAGGATCTCGGAACGGTACGCCTTGAACGTGGTGCCGAAGTCGTGGAGATCGACACCGGATGTGCGCTTCATCATCCAGTTCGCGATGCGGGAAGGAATCTTGCGGGTGATGGCGTTATCGACGCGATTCTTGCGCCAGCCGCTGGCGATATCGAAACCGTCGTCGATCTTTTCGAGGAGGAGCGGGATATCTTCGGGATCGTGCTGAAGATCGCCGTCGAGCGAAACGACAACTTCGCCCTGAGCCTCATCGAATCCTGCGGCGAGAGCGGCGGTTTGACCAAAGTTGCGCCTGAGGCGTAGGACTTTGAGGTGGCCGTCGGTTTCGACGAGGTTTGCGAGAAGGTCGAAGCTCCGGTCCGTGGAGGCGTCGTCTACAAAGATGATTTCGTAAGAACGGCGCAGGCTTTCCAGGACCGTCGTGAGCCTGTCATAAAGAGGAAGAATTGCCGGCTCTTCGTTGTGGATGGGAATGACGATGGAGAGCATGCCAGGAACTCTTCCAGTGTAGCGAAGCGAACAAAACAGCCAGGCTGGTGACCGTAGATCCTGGCCTGGCTTTTGGGACATTGTAAGGCCGGTTATCGTTAGAAAATCAGCTTGGCCGCGAGTTGTACATTGCGCGGGGCGCCGGTGCCGATGCCGGGCGCGCCGTTGTTGACGTCGAGGGTAGACGTAACCTGACCGAGTCCGCTGCTCGTAACGGTCGTGTTTGGCGGCGAGAGATCCCGTGTGTTGAAGATGTTGAAGATCTCGACCCGCAGCTGGAACGTGAGGCGCTCGGTGATTCGATTGTTCTTAAAGGCGGAGAAATCTACCTGCTCCGTTGGAGGGCCGGCGAAGGAGTTGCGCGCTTGATTGGAGTAGGTTCCGACGGTCGGGAAGAGCGAAGGCCGCGGGATTGAACCAGTAGGCCGTCGATCCTTGCACATCGGCCGGAACATCTTTGAAACGGATCGCCCACTACTTCGGCCCGGTCCTTATTCTCCTGGGTCAGGCTCGTATTCTTGCCTGCATACACAGTAAAGGGAGCGCCGCGTGTAGAAAGTGAGAAGCGAATTGAACTGCCAGCCTCCCAAGAGAAGCTTGAATCGGGACGGGGTGGGCGCGGAGTAGCTGATGAAGCCGGCAAAGGAGTGACGGATATCATAATCGGAGTTGCCGTAGTCGCCACGCAGGTTGTAGCTGTTTTGCGGAATAGCGCCGCGTGTCGCTGAGAGGTCGTCGCGCGAGTGGCCGTAAGTGTAGTTCAGCTTAGTTGTGAAACCGTGCCAAGCGGATGTTCGGAAGCGAGGCAATCAGGCCGTTGTAGTAGCCATTGCCGACTGACTGGATTTCATTGATGGTGGCGAGATTGAAGCCCGAGTAGGGGCGGGGGCCGCCGCCGAGCGGAATTTGATTGATGTCGAGAGTTACCGGAAGATGGCGGCTCAAGCTGCCGGTGTAGCCGACCTCAAGAACGGAACCTTTGTTGAGCTGGTATTGAATATTGAGGTTTGAGTTTTGGCTGTAACCAGTGATGAAATGCTGGCTGACCGAAAAAGCGCCAAACGGGCCGGTGGGGAAACGTGGAACTCCCGAAAACAGGAACGCCGCTTTGGATCGTCAAAGGTCCTGAGCTGTTCGCCAGTGTAAAGACGGGCGAGTCCCCACCCGGGTTGGCGAGAATGCCTGTTCCGCCATGATTTGGCGGACGGTTGTCACCGAAGTAATTTACGTTCGGAACCTGGTAGTAGATACCGTAACCGCCGCGGATCACCAGCTTGTTCGAGAACTTCGGCGTGTACGCAAAACCGAAACGTGGGGCGAAGTTTTTCCAATCACGCGGCCAGAGAGTGCCGATCTTGTTCACATAGGTGATGCCGCCGTCTTGTGGAATGAAAGTAGAGATGCGGTCGGTTGGATCGGAGATCGGGCTCTGGTACACCCAGTTCAGGCCGTAATTCAAGGTGAGATTGGGGCGCACTTTCCAGCTGTCCTGCGAAAAATGCGCTGGCGCCGTTCAGGTAGTAGTTTCGCTGCAGGTCGCCATAAGTGATCGTGGCGTTATTGGCAGCGACGTAGCCGGCGAGAAAGTCCGACAGTGAATCGAGCGAAGCATTGCCGGTGTTCCAGTTACCGACTGAGCCATCAAAGGTGAAAGCGCCACGCTTGTTTCGGTCGTAGAAGACATCCAGTCTGGCGCGACGATACTCGCCTCCGAAACGGAGTTGGTGGGCACCTGCTGTGTAAGTGAAGGTTTCGTCGATGTGCCCGGTGGTATCGATACGGCCAAGAGGCGGAGTGATGCCGATCTCATCGAAGCCATTGATGGCAATGTCAGGTGAACCGAACAAACTGGGATTGGTAACTCCCGTGTTCAGGCCCAGAGCCGGAATATTGAAGCCGGCGTTTGCGTCATTAAAGACCTGCTTAAAGTAGTTAACGCCAGCGACGGTCTGGGCGACCAAGCGCGGCGAAATGACGGTGTTGTAGACGAGCGAGAAGTTGTGCATTCGGCTCGGCGCGACTTGATAGTAGTAGGGCACCGCAGACCCGCACCGCTTCGGTCTGTGAGCCGGTACCGCCGAAATAGCGGACTGCGATATTGTTCTTCTCGTTGAAAATGTGATCGAGTTTGACGATGCCGTTATAGCTATCAGAGATGTTGTTGGCAGAGGAATAGAAGTTATTTTGGGTCGCCGGCCCGGTGAGTGCGTTTGCGGGCCAGAGGGTGTTGATCAAGTTCAGCGAAACCGGATTTACCGGCCACGCCGTTTTCTGCTAACACCTGCTCGGCGGCGCTGACCCAGGCCTGACTAGGCGTAGTTCCTTGGGCCGTATTGCCCGCAGTAAAGTTCTGCTGTTCGTACGTCAGGAAGAAGAAAGTGTGATTCCGCCAGATCGGGCCGCCGAGCGAACCGCCTTCCTGGTTGTTTCTGAGCTCCTGGGTTGGCGTGCCGGCGGGAGTAAACCAGTTGCGGGCCGCCAAGAATTCGTTGCGGTTGAAGTAATAGAGAGAGCCGTGAAGCGCGTTGGTGCCCGACTTGATGACCAAGTTCAAGGTGCCACCGCTATTGCGGCCTTGTTCGGCGTTGTTGTTGGTCTGAAGAGAGAACTCGTCGATTGCATCGATAGGCAGGATGGTGCCGGCGATACCGGAGACGCCGCCCTGGTTGACGGCGGCGCTGTTGTGCCATTGATCGTTGTTGTCGGCGCCGTCGATCTGCCAGTTGATGGCGTTAGTGCGGGTTCCGTTCACCGAACCGGCGGCGTTTACGCCCGGATTGAGCTTCAGCAGTTGGGTGAAATCGCGACCGTTCAGCGGGACGTCGAGGATTGCTTTGGTTGGAATGACGCTGGTGAGCGCGGACGATGAGGTTTCGATCGACACGGTACTGGCCGAAACCTCGACGGCAGTGGCTTGGCTCGCAACCGCGAGTTTGGCTTGCAAGTTGAAGATTTTGCCGGCTTCGACGTTGATGTCTTTGATTTCTTCCGTTTGAAAACCGGATTGAGTGACGGTGAGAGAGTACTTGCCGAGAGGCAGATCCTGGAATGTGAAATCGCCTGCATCGGTGCGTCTGCGCGGTGCGGGAGAGCCCGGTATCGGTGCCGAGAAGTTTGACGGAGGCGCCGCCGATGACGGCGCCGATGGATCGACAACAGTTCCAGACACGCCGCCGCGAAATGTTTGTGCGAATGTGCAGGACGCGAAAACAGCAAAGATAAATAAAAAACAGCTAGACTGCGTCTGAACACGTGAACCTCCAGAAGGTTGAGAATGGCGAGCGGACGGAGCTCACGGTGACTGCGAACGAATTTAAGCTGAAGGTTTTAGCTTAGATGATTTCATCGCGAATGCAACAGGGGCGGTCGAATTAGGATCTTTTAACGACCAGGTCGAAGGTCTGTGACCCGGCAAGCTTTCCGGGCCCGAAGCTGCTAAAATAGAGGAACACCTAATCACCGGCAACTATCAGTCTTATCAAGCGTTTAACTGATACTTTGCCACCTAAGCAGGAGCTTCTTTGGCCGATCAAGACGGACCGAACGGCGGCGGGTTGTTTCCGCCTCCGCCGAACGACAACAAAAATCTAATTCCCATCAACATCGAAGACGAGATGAAGCGCTCGTACCTCGATTACGCCATGAGCGTGATCGTGGGCCGCGCGCTGCCTGACGTTCGCGATGGGCTGAAGCCGGTACATCGGCGCATCCTTTTCGGCTTGCACGAGATGGGCTTGCACTACAATCGACCCACCCGTAAGTGCGCCAAGATTGTCGGCGAGGTGCTGGGTAAGTTTCACCCGCACGGGGACACTCCTGTTTACGATTCGCTGGTCCGCATGGCGCAGCCGTTTTCGATGCGCTATCCGCTGATAGATGGGCAGGGAAACTTCGGATCCGTCGACGGTGATCCGCCGGCGGCCATGCGGTACACCGAGGCGCGATTAGCCAAGATTGCGGGCACGCTGCTCGAGGACATCGACAAGGAAACGGTCGATTTTCGGCCGAACTACGACGACAGCGAACACGAGCCGGAAGTTCTGCCGACGCGTGTTCCGAATCTTCTGATTAACGGCTCATCCGGCATTGCGGTCGGCATGGCGACGAACATTCCGCCGCACAATCTGAAGGAGATCATCGACGCCACGATCGCGTTGATCGGTAACCCGCACTTATCGTTACCGCAAGTTCTCGAGATGGTTCCGGGACCGGATTTCCCGACCGGCGGATTCATTCTAGGGCGTCAAGGGATCTACGATTACTACACGCGCGGCAGAGGCAGCATCAAGCTGCGCGCCAAAGCTGCCACCGAGAAGTTGGGAAAGGACCGCGAGGCGATCGTCGTCACGGAAATTCCGTTTCAGGTCAATAAGGCCCGTCTTCTCGAGCATGTAGCGGCACTGGTCTCCGAGAAGAAGCTCGAAGGCATTTCGGACGCGCGAGATGAAAGCGACCGCGATGGAATGCGCATCGTTTTCGATCTCAAACGCGGTGAACAGGCCGAAGTTGTTCTAAACAACCTGTACAAGCAGACGCAGATGCAGGTGAACTTTGGCGTGATCATGTTGTCGATCGTCAACGGGCAGCCTCGTGAGCTTGGAATCATCGACCTGATCAAACGCTTTATCGACCACCGGGTCGATGTGGTACGGCGGCGGACCGATTACCTGCTGCGCAAGGCCCGGGAACGCGAGCACTTACTGCTCGGGTTCCAAAAGGCGCTCGACAATCTGGATGCCGTGATCGGCTTGATTCGCGCTGCCAGGACTCCGAAAGAGGCGCGCGAAGGACTTGTAACGACCTTCGAATTTAGTGAACGGCAAGCCCAGGCGATTATCGAGCTTCAACTCCAACGCCTCACTGGCATGGAGCAGCAGCGGATTCTGGATGAGCTCGCGGACATTCAGCGGCTGATCGGTGAGTACACGGAAATTCTCGGGTCTGAAACCGTGCTGAAAGCTTTGATCGTCAAGGAACTCAAGGAAGTCCAAAAGGATTTCGGCGACGAGCGCCGAACGCAGATCATTGAGGACACCGGCGAGATCAGGCTCGAAGATCTGGTGCAGGTGGAGGATGTGGCCGTTACGGTTTCGCGCGGCGGCTACCTGAAGCGCACGTCAGTCGATACCTACACCAGGCAATCGCGAGGCGGAAAAGGCCGGATCGGAATGGGCACGCGCTCGGAAGATGTGGTCGAACATCTCGTCATTGCTTCCACTCACTCCTATCTTTTGATTTTTACGAACAAGGGCCGCGTTTATTGGCTTAAAATTTATGAGATACCGGATGCGGGCACCACTGGCAAAGGCAAACATGTCTCGGGCCTGATTAATCTTCAACCCGATGAGAGCGTGAAGGCGTTCCTCTCGGTGAAGGAATTCAAAGCCGGTGAGTTTATCGTGATGGTGACTCGTCAAGGCGTGATCAAGAAGTGCGAGTTGACGGAGTTCGACAATCCTCTTGCGCGCGGCATCATTGCTTTAGCGCTTGACGAAGGAGATGAACTGCTCGGCGCCGCAATTACGACGGGAGATAAATTCATCTTTCTCGGATCCCATAACGGTATGGCCATTCGCTTCAACGAAGAAGACGTGAGGGCTATGGGCCGCCAGGCCCGCGGCGTCCGGGCCATGGACCTTGAAGAGGGCGATTACCTGATCGGGCTTGAAGTAGTTGGAGAAGAGGGACTAATCCTTTCGATCTCCGACCATGGCTACGGTAAGAGAACGCCTCTGAAAGACTACCGACTCACCGGGCGCGGACGGAAGGGCGTGATCAATATGAAAACCACGCCCAAGGTTGGGAAGGTAGTTGCTGTGCTGTCGGTCAAAGAAGTGACCGACTTGATGATCATCACGAAGGACGGAAAGATCATCCGTCTCGAATCGGGTGAAATCAGGCAGGCTGGGAGATCTACCCAGGGTGTTCGGTTGGTACGTATGGATGAGGGCGATCTGGTTGCCGCTGCCTCCTGCATTCCGGAACCGGAAGAAACCCTGATTAAAAACGGCGAACTTCCTCTTCAATAAGACAATCGCGAGGGCGGCTATACTTCAAGTATGCCCGCCCTTGTTGCCATTCAGGGCCTAACAACGAGTAGTTCCGATCCGGTAGCGCTTGCGAAGAAGGAAGAGCTTCTCCTGGCCCATTTACAAGATTTGGGACGAGTAATAGTCGCGTATTCGGGCGGTACGGACTCTGCGTATCTTGCCTGGGCAGCTCACAAGGCGCTTGGCGATAACGCAATCGCGATCACTGCCGACTCTGCTTCCATTCCTGCTTCTCACAAACGCGCAGCGGAGGAGTTTGCTGCTGAGTGCGGGTTCCGGCACGAGTACATCGAGACCTACGAGTTCGAAAATCCAGACTACATCAAGAATGACAAGAATCGCTGCTTTCACTGCAAAGACGAGTTGTTCACGCGGCTTGAAGCTTACGCAAGCCAGTCTGGGTTTACACACATCGTTTACGGCGTGAACGTGGACGATCTTGGTGATTACAGGCCGGGCCAGAATGCGGCAAAGCTGCACAATGCGGAAGCACCTCTGGTAAAAGCGAATCTGACCAAGGCCGAAATTCGTGAGCTGGCCAAACGCGCCGGGTTATCGGCTTGGGACCGCCCGGCTGCGGCGTGTTTAAGTTCGCGAGTGCCTTATGGTACGCCTGTAACGGTGCAGACGATTCAGACGATTGAACAGGGCGAGGAAGCTATTCGGTCCCTTGGGTTTAAGCAGTTCCGTGTCCGTTTTCACGGCGATCTTGCGCGGATTGAGATTGCGAGGGAAGAGTTGCCCGGTGCACTCAACGCAGAAATGGCCGCGGCGTTCAGCGCGATCTTTAAAAGCTTAGGATTCCTCTACGTCACGCTTGATCTGGAAGGATATCGCCAGGGATCTTTAAACGCGGCCTTGACCGCCGATACGCGTTGAAAACCCCCGAACGCTATTTTTCTTTACTATCGGAAGATGACGCCTTCGTCTCGACAGCGGGGGCAGCAGCTTTCTCTCCTGAGTTGGTCGAAGCAGGAGTCCCGTCTTTCGCACCCGAGCCCTCGTTTTTAGCCGGGGTGTTGCTGGAAGCCGAGTTCCCGCCTTTCGCGTAGTCGTTTATGTAAAATCCGCTTCCTTTAAACTGAAGCGCCGGAACGGACAACAGACGCTCAACACGACCGCCGCACTTCTCGTGCACGGTTATGGGTTCGTCTTTGAAGCTTTGTCGAACCTCGAACAAGTCGCCGCACTGTTCGCAACGATATTCATAAATCGGCATAATCTCGCTGTCTCGAGTTTCCTTACTGCGGGCTTTTCTCTAAGATCGGATGTTGTCCGGCAGAGACGATGGGTCCGTTGGTTTCGTTCATAAGCTGGGCGACGGTAGTCTTACCGGTGACTAGATCAATAGACTGCTTCAGGAGATTATCTTCAGTGTTTTTAGGTGCTGTACCAGGAATCGGGTTGCCGTCCTGGTCCGTCTCGGGGGAGTTGTCGTTTTCCGCAAGCTGCACAGTTGGAAGAACGCCCGTATCCTGGATGGCTTTACCCGATGGAGAGTAGTATTTGGCAACCGATAAGATCACCGCTCCGCCATCGTCCATTTGGATTGTCTTACGCAGACTTGCATCACCGTAGCTCCGTTCTCCAACTAGCTGCGCGCGCTTATTATCGAGAAGGGCTGCAGCTGCGATTTCAGCACCGCCTGCGGTTGCCCGATCTGTGATGACAACCAAAGGACCTTTCCAAACGTCGCTACTGCTTGTTGCCACGAAATCCTTCTTTTCAGTCTTTTGCCCTTGTAAATAGGTAATTTCTCCTCCATCGAGAAATAGGTTTGCGAGGGCGATACCCTTTTCCTGTTCGCCGCTCGAGCAGTGGCGAAGATCGAGAACTACATATTTCGCGCCTTGTTTTTTTAGGTCTTCCAGTTTGGTTTTGGTCTCGTCGACACGATTTCCCGCAAGGCTCGCAACGTGCAGGTAACCGACACCGTTCGGCATAAGTTTCGCCGTAACGTCCGGATACGGCGTATTGACTCTGGTCAACTTGAGTTTTTGAGGATCGCGATCTTTTAGACGCAACACCGTGAGATCGACCGTCGTATTCGGATCTCCGCGGACTAACTCCTCCGCGTACGCAAGAGGCATATCTCTCGTCGCTACACCGTTTATGCTTTCGATTAAATCACCAGTGGAGATGTTTGCTTTGTCGGCCGGAGAGCCCGGCAGCACATCGACAACGGCAACATAGCCATAGCGCTTGGCAAGAATTGTCCCGATTCCAGCCTTCGTCTTATCCTGTGCTTTTTCGTATTGACGATACTGGTCGGCATTCAGGTAACTGGCAAACGGGTCAACGGATTCGAGAAGACCGTTTATCGCTCCCAGCGTGACACTCTTAATATCCGGCTCTTCGACGTACTCGAGCTTGATGCGTTCCAGAACCTCGGTGTAAACCTTCAGATGCCCATAGACATCGCTTGTCGCAACGGTGTGCCCGCTCTTTGCCCCGAGCAGCAGTAGTGCAACTACCATAGTTGAGCTACCGACAATCATCAATTTAAGGCGGCTATTCATTAAGGTTTTACCGGAGGGCTTAATAAAAAGTATAACCAACCGGGCAGAGTCTCTGAAGACTTCGGCGGTTCTCTTCCTCCTTTTGGACGTAAAACTGCAAATGCTCCATTGGGCAAACGGATACTGCACGGCGGTTACGTGCCGACCGAATCGTAGCTGTAGCCGGCGTCGAAGTTGGCCGTATTTGCGCCGAGCGCGGTTCCGCTCGCGCTCAGGCGCTTGGCCGTGACCGCGCCCGCGGCGTGGTAGCTGTACATTTCGGCGAACTGCAAGCCGTGCGGCCCGGCGTAATTGACCAGCGACACACGTCCGGCCGTATTCGACGAAAAACTACCGTTGGTGCCGTCGTAGGTGAGCGTGGTGCGTTGCGTCGTGTCTTCGGTGAACTGCCCGTTTACCAGCTTGCCGCGTGCGATTTGGGCTCACGCGGCCATAGGGATCGTACGAGTATTGAATCTGCTGCCCTTTGGCGTCCGTTTTGGTGGCCATCGAAGCATCGGCATTGTACGTGTAGGCCGTCGTGCCCGCTTCCGGCGTAGTCGTCTGGGTTAGTAGTTGCGTGCCGGGATCGTAGGTCCAACTCCGCGTTTGCGTCACAACCGATCCGTTCACGGTGCGCGGCATCTGCGCTTGCGTTAAATGGCCGAGCAGGTCGTATGCGTATGTCGTGACGTGATTCGGCTCGGCCCGGCATTCGGGCTCTGCTCGGTCACCTGCACGAGCTGACCGAAGGCATCGTTTTGGTATTGCTTCCATTTGCCCGTCGCATCCGTGACCGTTACGGTGTTCCCGGCATAGCTGTAGCTGGTTGTCGAAGCGCCGTCCGGGGCCACGCTGGTCAGCGTGCGCCGATCGCATCGTAGGTGTTCGCTTTCCAGACCGGAGTCGCGCCGGGAGCATAGGGCAAACTGCTCCGGTACGGTTTCCCTACCGGCGTACAGCCGCAGGTATCGTATACCGTATCCACATACGACGTCGTGGTGTTCGAGTAGCCCGTCGGCTACGCGGGCCGTGCGCCCCAGTCCGTCCAAAGACGTCTGCGTCCAATGGCCGTTGACCGTTGCCACGACTTGTGGCGCGGTGTTGCTGTAGGTGTAGGTGGTGGTTGCGCCGAACGGCGACGTCGTCGTAGACGGGCGGGCCGCCGAGTCGTAGGCCGCCGAAGCCGTATCGCCGTTCGGTCCCGTTTGGCTTGCCGGCGCCAGCACGTTGGTCCAGGTCATGCTCGTGGTCAGCGCGTTTGCGGTTGTCATGGCCGCCGGAGCCGCGTAGTTTACGGCGCTGCTGTTGGTAAACCGTCACGCCGTGGTTGGCATTGCCGTCGTCGGTGTACACGACCGTTCCGGTAACGTCGTATTGCGTGTCGACGGTGTGCCCGAAAGACGTGGAACTGGTCACGTTGCCGCGATACATGAAACTTGGATCGGAGGTCGGCGTATCGAGCCACAGGGCGCCCGGCGCATCCGTCACCGTGCCTCGGTCGTAGGTGTTGCTGACCAGCGTCAGCGTGTTGCCGTTGCCATCCGTTACGGTGCTGGTCAGTAGCCGGTTGTACATATGAAGCGAAGTGTAGTTGGTGTCCGTAACATAGGTATTGTTGTACGTTTTGGCCGGGCTCGACAAGTTTCCGTACGCATAGAGTTTCGACTGCGTCACGTTTCCGTAGGAATCGATGTTCTGATCGGTCTGCTTGGTCGCCATATAGCTTTGTCCAGGATCGAGAATGTCCTGCGTGCGGCCAATGTAGTTTCGTCCTGCAAGGTCCTGCGACCAGGTGTAGTTCAGCTGGTGCAGAAGCTTGCCGTCGCTCGTCCGCGATTCTTGATAAATGGTGACGAGTCCCTGTGTCGCATCCTGCGCGGTGTCGAAGATCCACTTCTTCGTGGCATTCGCGTGCGCGTCGGCCATGACCGTGTTCGCGGTCGCCGAAGAGTCCCCGGACAAAGCCGTAGCAACACTGAAGGAGCGTTCCCCGATGCCGTTGTCCCAGAGCAGATAACGGTTTTGCACGCCTCGCAACGCGCCCTGCGCATAGGAGGTTGCGCCGTATTGCCAGCGCATGTGTCCGCCGTACGGAAAAGTGACTTGTGTCAGCTCTCCCGAATTCGACGCATCGTAGCCGAACGAGGTAGCGAGCCCCGTGGTGTTATTCGTGATGCTGCTCAATAGCCTCATAGGGCCCGAACTGGCTGCCGGAAGAGAACGGAGAGGTCAAGGTAACCGGAGCGTACGAGAAGCTAAACGACTCGCCGCTGCCGATATTGTTCTGAATGCCGGTCAGATAACCGTTTGCGTCGTAGTTGAACCCGTAAGTTTACGGTTGTGCCGTCGAGGCTGCGCGCATCGAAAATGTCCTCGATGCGGGCGCTGGTCCGGTTGGGATCGCCGTTGGCCGGTTCGTAGTCGACATAGATGAAATTGCCGTTGGCATCGCGCAGGAAGTCGGGGTAAAGTGTTCCGGCGTCCTGCTCCACTCCGCCCGCCACTTGATGAAAAGCCCAGAGCGAGCCATCGTTGAAGTACAGGTCGTCCGAGTATCCGTTGAAGCTCACATAGGTGCTGTCCTTCGAGGTCCAGAGATCGTTATTGTTCTGGTCGAGGCGATAGGTTGCGCCGGTTGCATCCCGGAACACGTAGAAAGCGACGTTCCAAGTAGAGCTGTAGTACGGGGTAATGGAGCCGAACTGCAGCTGCCAGCCATAGCCGCTGCCGGTATCGAAGCCGAGATTCCAAATCGTCCCATTGCTGTCCCTGCGCCAGTTCTGCGAGTTGTAGCTCAGGCCGAGCGGCAGCGAAAGATCGCGGCTAACGGGCGAGAGCAGCGGATAGCTATAGTTCAGGTTGCCGGACCGGACGTCGATCTGTTCTCCCATTCCGCCCCAGTAGGAGCCGCTCGAACGGACCCCGATCTCGCGCGGATTCACGGACGCGCTGGCGGGCGTGGTCAGCGAAAAGGAGGTAGTCGCGGCCTTGTTGCAGTCGTAGTCGAGGGCAGCGATGCCGTAGCTGTGCGTCGAGCCGGCCGCCACGGTAGGATCCGAGTACTCGGGCGTGAAGGTCGAGGCAATGTACTGCCCGTCGCCGAGAAAGCGTTACTGGTGGAGGCAATGAATGCGTCGGCTTAGGGGTTAGCGGTTAGTCGATGGTCATGATTTGGTTAGATCACTAGAGTCCTGAACGAGAAGTTCGTAGCAGTAAAAGACACCAATCGCTCCGCTCATGGCTCCGATTCGGGCGACTAGTAGCTTATGGCAGTGGGCGCGGATTTCTCGCTTGAGTTATTCTTCTGGTCGACTGCGCTTACCTGGTATCGATAGGTCTTGCCGTGCTCCACATTGCGGTCACTAAAGCTCGGTACATTTTGCAGGTTGCCTACTTTGACGAAGGGACCGTTGTCGATGGACCGATAAACAAAGTAGCCTTTCAAATCGGGCTCAGGGCTTCGCTGCCAGGAGAGTTCAATCGAGTTAGGCCCAGCGAGCGCCGTGATACTGGCGGGAACGGAGGGCGGAAATATATCGGTCGTGGTGATGGATACCGATTTCGAGGGCAAGCTCTCCGCTAAACCCTTTTGGGCAACCACGGTGTATTCGTAAGGCGTTTCGTATTGCGAAGTTTTATCGAGGTAATCAGGCGTGTGAGAGACATCCAGTTGAATCGGCGCATTGTCGTTAGCGCTCTTCCGGTAGATACGATACTCAAGGCCGCTATTCTCAGGGCCCCATGTAAGCAGCACGCCGCCAGCCGTCGAAGTTGCTCTTAACAACGGGCGGCGTAAGAGCGGCAATAACGTCCAAAACTACTCGGTTTGACCAGGAGGAGTAATGGTCTTTCTTCTTGATGGCTGTTCGTACAGCAACGGCCAGATGTTTCCCAATCCACGGGCCGGCCGGAATCGTCTTGCCCAATTGAGTTCCCACCGGGTTATCGGGATCATTCGGCTGAGGAGGCTCCAGCCCATATTGTTTTGCGGAGGCGGCCCATTTCTCGAAGTCGAATGGAACAGAAAACGGTCCAATCCGCAGATCGATAGCTGACAACTCTTCGACGGGAAGATTATCGGTAGTTCTCGGCGGAGTCGTGAAGGAAATGATGATCTGATCGCCGCGCTCCAGAACGGTAAGATCGGTAATCGCCATCGGCAACATCGGCGAAGGCGGCAAAACAGGTCCTACGTATCCGCAGCCTATAGCGCCGAGAAAAGCGAAGGCAGCCAGAGAAGACCACGCTTTCACTAAAGGATGTACCTGCTAAGGTCCTGATCTTTTACGATGTCGGCCAACTGCTTGCGCACGTAGATAGCGTCGATTTTAACGGTCTTCTTCTTGAGATCCGGGCCTTCGAACGAGATCTCTTCGAGCAGCTTCTCCATAACCGTATGAAGCCGCCGCGCCCCAATATTTTCAGACGATTGGTTCACCTGAGCGGCCACTTTGGCAAGCTCGATCAGAGCATCCTCGGTAAAGCTCAGCTTGATGCCTTCGGTTTCTAGAAGCGCGGTGTACTGCTTGACCAGAGCGGACTTCGGTTCTTTCAAGATCCTGATAAAATCCGCTTCGGTCAGGGATTTCAATTCGACTCTGATGGGAAAACGGCCCTGGAGTTCCGGAATCAAATCGGCGGGCTTTGAGACATGGAATGCGCCGGCGGCGACAAATAATATGTGGTCGGTGCGTACAAACCCGTGACGAGTATTGACCGTTGTGCCCTCCACAATCGGCAAAATATCGCGTTGCACGCCCTCACGGCTTACGTCCGGCCCGTGACCGCCTTCTCGGCCGGCGATCTTGTCGATTTCGTCCAAAAAGACGATTCCATTTCGCTCGACGCGCTCGAGAGCGATCCGGGTGACCTGATCCATGTCCACCAGTTTCTGCTCTTCTTCCTGGATCAGATATTCAAGCGCCTCTGAAACACGCATGGTGCGCTTCTTGGTGCGCGGCCCGAACAGACCAGGGATGACATCTTTTAGATTGATGTCCATCTCTTCCATGTTCCCGTTGGTCGAGACTTCGAAAGTGGGACCGCGTTCCTTTACATCGACTTCGACCATGCGATCGTCGAGTTTTCCGGCGCGCAATTTCTCGCGCAGCTTTTCGCGCGTCCGCTCCGCGCTTTCACTTTGCTCCGGTTGCGGCGGCATCAATAAATCGAGCAGCCGCTCCTCGGCCTGCTGCTCAGCCCGATCGGCCACTTGCTCCAGGCGCTCTTCGCGAACCATATCGATAGCAATATCGACTAGATCTCGAATCATAGATTCGACATCGCGCCCTACATAGCCGACTTCGGTGAACTTGCTTGCTTCCACCTTCAGAAAGGGCGAGTTCGATAGCTTCGCCAAACGCCTCGCTATCTCGGTCTTCCCCACTCCCGTGGGTCCGATCATGAGGATGTTTTTCGGCATGACCTCTTCGGCCATCTCCGGTTCCAGCTTTTGCCTCCGGACCCGATTGCGCAGCGCGATGGCAACCGATTTTTTGGCATCCGCCTGGCCGACGACGTGCTTATCCAACTCGGCCACTATCTCTCGCGGCGTCAACTCATCGAGAAGCGGCGCTTCGTCGGAGGATTGTTGCGGAAGATAGATGACCATCAGGTCAGTTCCTCATACGTGACGTTTTCGTTCGTGTAAATGCAGACGCTTCCGGCGATTTTCATGGCCTTTTCTGCAATTTCTCGCGCACTAAGCTCTGTATTCTCGAGGAGAGCGACGGCCGCGCTTTTGGCAAACGCGCCGCCGGACCCAATCGCGGCTACGGGCTGATCCGGCTCGATGACATCTCCCGTTCCACTCAGGATGTAAATGTCTTTCGTATCCGCTACGAGCAGAAGGGCTTCCAGATGACGCAGCATTCGATCGGTTCGCCACTCTTTGGCCAGTTCCACGGCGCTGCGCGGCAGATTGCCGCCAAACTGCTCCAACTTTGCTTCCAGACGCGCGAACAATGCGAAAGCGTCGGCTGTTGCCCCCGCGAATCCGGAGACGATCTTCCCATTGTGAAGCCGGCGCAGCTTGCGCGCTCCGCTCTTCAATACCTCGCTACCCATCGTGACCTGGCCATCGCCGGCCAGAACTACTATGCCGTTGCGCCGTACGCAGAGGATCGTCGTCGAACGGATTTTTCTACTCATCGGAATATTCAGACTCAATTATGTGAGAGGGATGCGGCGGTTTTTGCAGACCGTGGAATTGCCTTTCCATTTCAGCACAGATGCCCGAACGCGCCGCCGTTTGGTAGCGCTTCAAAACCGAACGGCTATCAGTCTGTGGGGCTCGATTGCGGTAAATTAACCACGCTTTAATATCTAGCCGATGCAAACCGTCGCATTTCAGACACACCTCTGCCCACAGAACTGTTTTAGAATCAATCGATTAGCGAAGAGCTGGCCAGATGTACTGATATGCTCGGTGTTGTCTATATGTACTCTCAAACGACGATCCGGAAGGCAGTGGAAACGCGCGGCATCGGTCTTCACCATGGGTCGCCTGTCACTCTGAGGATCCTGCCGGCTCCCGCCCAATACAGGTATCGTCTTCATCCGCACTGATCTGGATAATACCCGTATACGCGCGAGCTGGAAGTTCGTGGAACGCGTGAGTTACGCAACGAGCCTGATGCACCCAAAGGGCATCTTCATCTCCACCACCGAGCATCTGCTGAGTGTTCTCTACAGCATGAGCATCGATAACGCGTTTATCGAGCTCGACAATCTGGAGTTGCCGATCCTGGATGGCAGCGGTCTCCCATTTGTGGAACTGATTCGCGAGGCTGGCGTGCAGGATTCCGGTCGCCCCCGGCGCTACCTGCGCATTTGAAACCGGTAACGGTAGAAGACGCCGGCAAAAACGTCGCCATTTTCCCGAGCGATCGATTCCAGTTGCGATGCCGCAATTTCTTCAATCACCCAATGGTTGGCGAGCAGTCTCTGGAACTCGACCTTACTCCCGAAGTCTACGCCCGCGAGCTCGCCCCGGCCCGCACCTTTGGCTTCGAGTATGAACTCGATCAGATGCGCGACATGGGGCTGATACGCGGCGCCAACCTCGAAAATGCAGTCTGCTTTACGAGGGACAGCGTTGCCAACCCGGGAGGTCTTCGTTTTCCGGATGAATGCTGCCGCCACAAAGCACTCGATCTGATAGGAGATCTGGCGCTGATGGGAAGGCCGCTGCTTGGTTGTGTTGTTGCTGAGAAAGCCGGGCACGCCATGCACATTGCGCTTGTCAAAAAGCTCATGTCCGACACCTCCTTCTATGAGGTGGTTACGCTCGACAGATCTTCGGGCGCGGTAGCGTGATCATCCGGTGAATCTATGTCCGCAGCGCGATTCCCAACCGCGCCATCACCCTCTTCCGGCGCCACTGTGTCTCGCCTCTGTGTACGCCTGGCTTCTGTTTCAATCCCGCTTTCAGTCCGCTCTCGTGCCTGGTTTTTCTGGCCGGGATAAGCGACTGGTTTGACGGGTTCGCCGCTCGGAAGCTCAAATCGGCCGGCCGATCGGTGTCCTGTTCGATCCGCTGGCGGACAAAGCATTACTCGTGACCCTATTTGTCATGCTGGCTGTGCTCCGTCTCATTCCGGCCTGGATGTTCTGGCTTGCGGTCTGGCCGCGACCTGGTGATTGTGGTTGGCGCGGTCCTGGTCCGAATCTTCCGAGGGGTTACGAAATTTTTGCCTCTGATGATCGGAAAGGTCAGCACCTTTTTCCAGATCGTCCTGATTCTGCTCGCCCTCTGCTACGCGGGTTGGCCCTTTCCGTTTTCCTGTGGCTGAAAAACACTCGCTCTCGCCTTGAGCGCCCTTTTCACACTTTGGAGCGGGTTGAGCTATGTTCGCCTGGGAATTGCCATGGCTCGCCGCGCGGTGCCAACACCCCGACTAATTGGGGGTTTTTGCGATTTCGCAATTCTCGTTTCAAAACAACGATTGACGGGGCTGAAGCCCGGGAGTAGCCTGTAGACATGGCGCCGAGCGTCGACATTTTTGTGCCCTCACGGCTGTACGCGCGTGTAGGTTGGGCCGCTTTGGCAGGATCGCTCGTCTCTATCCTGTGCGGCTTTCGAGCTCCGCTCGCCTTTATTCCTGGATTTTTATGCGCGGTTACCGCAGCTGCCCTATGCTGGTTGGCACATCGCCCGGCGGTTCGGATCAGTGAGACTCAATTCAATATCGGCGACAGAGCGGTTGCCTGGCGCGAGGTTCGGGAGATCAACAGCAGCCGTTTTCTTTCTCCTCTGATTCTGAAGATAAAGCTCACAAATTCGCGGCACGCTATGCTCGTTTACCCCGGAGAGCCCGAGCGAATTGAGCAACTCCTCTTTCAACTGCGTAAATCTTCTCATTTAGCTACCTTCGATGGCGTCGCCTACCGGGACTACTGGACATGGCAGAGCATGAACGGAGCCCAGCGCGAGAATCCGATCCTCGAACAGCCGGTCCGTATGCTGAGCGCAGACGACGAAAGTGAAATCGAACGCCTCTATCAGAAGTTGAAAACTGTCGGCCGCCTCGACTCCCGGGGCGAATCCGCCAACAATTCTGATGAGGATTAGCACTGCCCGTTAGAATTTCTCGAAGAGAATCCTGGCGACCGCGGACAGTCTCATTCTGTTTCTAATTCTTCTGGTTCTGGCGGTGGCGTCTATGTGTTTCACGTCCGTTTGCTCACCGCGGCAGGCGCTGCTCTGGTCGAGAACGACCGTCCCGAGAAAGCCGATTGCGTGGTGGTTCTCGGCGGTGACGATTTCGGAACTCGGGTCTTAACCGCGGGGCGGCTGGTTCAGGAAGGCTACGCACCTAAAGCGTTCATCGATGGGACGCCATCGCTCGAAGGCTATGAGTGCGACACGACGGTTCACTATGCTGTGGGTAAGGGCTTTTCCCCTGCTTTGTTCGAGACCGTTCCCCTTCCTCCTGGAGTAGATTCCACGATTAGCGAAGTCCGAATACGTAGCGAACAATGTACTGACGACAGAATAATGTACATCGAGTATTGCTCGTGACGAGCAACTATCATACTCGGCGGGCTGCCCATTTCTTTCGCAAGACTGCGCCTTGGCTACAAGTGAGTGCCGGTAGCAGCTCCCGATCCATTTTTCACGCCTGGCACTTGGTGGAAAACGCGCATGGGAAAGAAAACTTTCTTGCTCGAGTGGACCAAAACCATCACCGAATGGTGGGGATCCTGATGCTCAAGTCTCTTTCGACGCTCTGGCCTTACATGCAGCGGTACCGCACCGGCTTAGCGCTCGGCATCGGTTCGCTTGTGATGAAGGATGTGCTGGCAGCTTCCCTGCCCATCGTCCTTAAATATGCCGTTGATTCGCTTACTAGAGGCTTCGTCCTCCGGCTGGTTCTGCAGCTGGCTGCATTGCTGATTGGCCTGGCGCTGGTGAAAGGCATTTTCCAGTATTGGATGCGCGTTATCATCATCGGCATTTCGCGTGACATCGAGTTCGATCTTCGGAACGATCTGTTCGATCACCTGGTCGAGCTCTCGCAGGACTTCTACAGCCGCTATCGGACGGGCGACATCATGGCTCGCAGCACAAACGATTTAAATGCGGTTCGGATGATGCTAGGACCCGGAGTGATGTACTGCACCGAAACCGTTCTGATGTTGATTCTCTCGGTGGCTGTCATGATCAAAGTCGATTTTCGGCTTACGTTGATCGCCCTCATTCCTGCGCCGTTCGTTTCGGTCGCGGTAGTCCTCTTCGGCCGCCGCATTCACGTCCGTTTCGAGCACATTCAGAAAATGTTCTCCGATATCAGCAGTAAAGTCCAAGAGAATTTGGCTGGTGTTCGTGTTGTGCGCGCCTACGCTCAGGAGAAGGCAGAGGTCGATCAATTTGAAAGTCTTAATCGCGACTACATCCGTGAGAACATCGGGCTCGCCAAGATTCAGGGCATGTTCATGCCGCTTTTACAGGCTCTGATCGGCATTACTTTTCTGCTGGTGCTCTGGGCGGGTGGCAGGCAATTGATGCAGGGCCGGATCAGTCTGGGCAGCTTTGTCATGTTCAACACCTATATGGGAATGCTGATCTGGCCTATGATCGCGTTCGGATGGGTGGTTAACTTGATGCAACGCGGCACGGCTTCGCTCAATCGCATCAACGAAATGCTTCATGAACGATCGAGCATCCATAGCCCCGAAGGCAAATCGGCCTCTCCCGGGGACTTGCTGCCAGAGATTCGCTTTGAGAATGTGCATGTCGAGCACGGTACACGAGAGGCGCTCGCCGGCATCGGTCTGACGGTCAGCGCGGGTGAAACGGTTGCTATTGTGGGGCACACCGGCAGTGGCAAAACTACTCTGGTCAGCTTGATTCCTCGACTATTCGATCCAACAACCGGCCATGTCTGGTTGGGCGGCGTCGATTTGAAAGACTTCGATCCTGCGGCTCTCCGGCGTCAAATTGGCTTCGTTCCACAGGAGACCTTCCTGTTTAGCGCGACGCTAGCCGAAAACATCGCCTGGGGAGCGCCGGAGGCTACAGAACTCGACATTCTTTGGGCAGCCGAAGTAGCGGGCCTGGCACCCGACATCCAGAGCTTTCCAGACGGGTTGAACACTCTAATCGGGGAGCGCGGATTGACGCTTTCGGGCGGCCAAAAGCAAAGAACGGCTATCGCGCGGGCTGTGCTCCGAAATCCACGTATCTTAATATTGGACGACGCGCTATCGAGCGTCGATACGGTGACCGAGGAGAAAATTTTGGCGGGACTCTCGGGCGTTATGCGCGACCGCACTACCATCCTCATCTCTCATCGTGTTTCTACGGTCCAGAATGCAGACCGCATTGTCGTGTTAAGTCACGGGAAGATCGTCGAATCTGGATCGCACACCCAACTTCAAGCTCTTGGCGGCTATTACGCCGAGCTCTATCAAAAACAGCTACTCGAAGAAGAGTTGGAAGCCATTTAATCCTATGTTGGACAAGAATTTAACTCGACGAGCCTGTCTCAAACGGGCTTTGACCGCCTGTTCCCTTGCTGGACTCCGCAATCCCGTGTACGCCCAGAACTTTAGCTTTGCCGGTTCCGATATCAAACTCGGGGTCGCATCCTACTCGTTCAGAAAATTCAGCCGCGCTCAAGCGATTCAGATGACCAAAGAGCTTGGCACTCCTTACCTAAACGTCAAGGATTTCCATCTCAAGCTCGACAGCTCACCGGAAGAGATCGCGGCGGCTCGAAAAGAGTTTTCGGATAACGGCATCGTTCTGGTCGGCTGTGGCAACATCTCGTTTGACAAAGACGACGAAGCGGATATTCGCCACAAGTTCGAATATGCCAAACTCGCAGGCTTCCCCTTAATCGTCTGCGCCCCGACGCACACGACCCTTCCCAAGCTGGAGAAGTTCGTACGCGAATACAACATAAAGATTGCCGTACACAACCACGGCCCGGAAGACAAGAACTTTCCTACCCCGCAAAGTGTCCTCGATGCAGTCAAGGACATGGATGCGCGCTGCGGGCTTTGCATGGACATCGGCCACACTTCGCGTACCGGTGTCGACATTGTGGAATGGATCGCGAAAGCCGGACCTCGCCTGCTCGACATGCACGCTAAGGATCTAAGCGATCCCATGGTCAAAGAATCCCAAGTAGCCGTCGGCGAAGGCAAACTGCCGATCAGACAAATTTTCGCGCAGCTCATCAAAATGAAATACAACGGCTCGGTGAACCTCGAATATGAGATCCAGGCCGACGACCCGCTTCCCGGGATGAAAAAAAGTTTTGCCTATATGCGCCAGGTTTTGGACAGTCTCGAAAAGCGCAACGCCGCCGCCTGAGTCTACCGGGTATTGTAGGAATGATCGAGTTCCGGCACTTCAATCAGTGTCTGTGTTCCTTGACCGGGCTTGCTGTCGATCGCCAGCCGGTAACCGGGCCCGAATAGCACACGCAGACGTTCATCGACATTGCTGACGCCGATTCCGGATGTGAACAACCGATCGATCTTCGATTCGTCGATACCCACCCCGTCATCCTCTACCGAAATGTGCAAGCGCGCGCCTACCATCCAGGTCCGAAGCCGGATCGTGCCCCCGTCCACTTTGTTTGCTAACCCGTGTTTAACCGAGTTTTCGACAATCGGCTGTAAGATCATGCTCGGCACGAGCCTGTCGAGGGTCGCTCCGTCAATCTCTTTCTGAAAGCGCAACTTGTCGCCGAACCGAACCATCTCGATGGCCAGATAGTCGTCGATAAACGAAATTTCTTCCCGCAAGGGCGAAAGATTTTCGGTTTTCCGCAACAGGCGCCGCAAGATTTTCGAAAGCCGGTAAATCATGCTGCGCGCGCGATCGGGATCCACCCGTATGAGGCTTGAAACCGAATTCAGCGTATTGAAGAGAAAGTGAGGGTTGATTTGGTTGGTGAGCGCTGCCAGTCGCGCTTCGGTCAGTCTCGCCTTCTGCGTTTCAAGTTGCCTCTCTGTTCGAAAGCTGCTCCATACGCGGATTGGCAGGCAGACCGCGAATAGCGTCGTAACCGCAGAGGCGGTAATCAATCCCAAACTCGGTGGCGCGTCCTCAAAGATCAGAAAAGTATTGTGTTTCGGGAATCCAATGTGAATTCCCCACCGAAGCAATTCAATGGTAATAACCAGCGCATTGCACACGATATTGAAGGCCGCGAGCGTCGCAAGACGCCTATCTATCGCTCGAGGATTCAAGCGAAAAGCTTGGCGAAAGAATCGATACAGATTCAAATCGACGAACGGGGAGAAGTACCAGATATCCTCTTTCCTCGGCGCCAGATCGTGCATTAGACCGCCGATGATTCCTGCCGCGGCAAACAACGGCATCGACATCAGCTTTCCCACAAACATGTCCGGCAGCGAAACGCAAATCCCGGTAATCAAACCGCTGACGTATCCTCCCAGAAACCCTGCGATAATCGCGCCTTCCAGAGCCAAATCGATTGCCGGATACTGATTATGGCTCAGGATCCGCACGCACGCGCCCGCGCCAAATAAAACCGAAAAGATAAACGCCAGGAGCACCCGATCTCCTACCGTGCGGTCATCTCGAAGCAAGATTTTCTGAATTCGATTGAATCGCATCAGAATGCTGGCAATCGACGCCGAAACCGCAACCTTGATCAGTAGCGCCGCCAGTTCCTGTTGAGTCAGCATGGCCCGCTCTTATAATAAGGGTGAACCCTCAAGCCCTCCCAAGCGCCGCCGCTCCTTTCATGGCTCGCGGAGGGAAGGAACCTTTTGCCGGATCTCACACTGAACAAGGTCGCTGAAGCAGATTTTCCTACCCGATTTGGATCGTTCCGTATATACGGCTTTGAAGGCGTACGCCCCTCGGAGACCGAAGAGGCGGTGGTTCTCAAGCTGGGCGATCTGTCTCCGGAACTCGGCGCACCGCTGGTCCGCATCCACTCGGAGTGCCTCACGGGCGATGTTTTTCATAGCCTTCGATGTGATTGCCGGTCCCAACTCGAGCTCGCCCTGGACGGCATCGTTGCCGACGGGCGCGGCCTTCTCATTTATGAGCACCAGGAGGGCCGCGGCATCGGGCTGCTCAATAAACTGCGTGCTTACGAACTCCAGGACGGCGGCCTCGATACCGTTGAGGCCAATGAACGCCTCGGATTCGACGCCGATCTTCGCGACTATGCACTGCCCGCCGCAATCCTGCTTTATTTCAATGTGCGCGCCGTCCGGCTACTCTCCAATAATCCCGAGAAAGTGGACGCTCTGGAAAAAGCCGGCATCCGCGTGGTAGAGCGCGCCCCGATCATTGCGCCTCCGGTCGCGACAACCGCGGACTACCTGCGCGTGAAGCGTGAAAAAATGGGCCACATCTTCTAACAATCCGTTGCTATCCTAAGCCATGCGGGCCCTTAGCTCAGCGGTTAGAGCAGAGGACTCATAATCCTTTGGTCGAAGGTTCAAATCCTTCAGGGCCCACAAAGCTGCACGGTTAGTGTTTCACCAGTTTGCCTGTTTTTTTTCCGCGTGCGGCGCCCGGCTGGTCTGTCAATCGGGTCTCCGTGTTCCGTAATGTGTTACGAATTCGCCGCTCACAACGGAGCTTGGTTCCCTCTGCATCGTTGCGAACTCGGTGATAAGTTTTTGGCCGTCGACACATTGCGCTTTTGTTGCGAGGAAGTCGAGGATAACGGCTGTGGTCTTTCCGTTTGGCAACAGCACCGTGTACCTAACGACGCCGAATCCGTCTGAACTAATCGTGTAGGTCCCCTCATACGTGATCGAGACCACGGTACGCGTTCCGTTTGGTCCGGGTACATTTATGATGCTGTCCCCGTGGGTATTACCTTCGCCGTCCGGATGACCAACTCCAAGCAGGCGAGCGACATTCGCTCCGTACGTGCCAACACTCGCATAGTTCCCTTTGAAACTTGAAATCGAGTAGGCCGTATCGCTACACCCTCTACCCGCTCGCCACGAACTGCCTTCGCCCTCTTGACCTGCTCGGACATTGGCAGACATCATCAACCCAAAGCCCACCAGCAGAGAGGCGGTAAGCGCGTTACTAATTCTAGACATGTTTTCTCCTTCGGCGATCGCGACTCAACGTTCTGATTCCGACGCCTTCGCTGATGCAAGCGAAATCCAGCGAAAAAGCGGCAGAAGCTGGAGTATAATTTCGTGATCCAGCTACAAGTGGCTGGGATGACTCAAGGAAGATGCTCGTGGAACCGGCAACGGCGGGCGAAATCACTGATCTGCTGATCGCTTGGAGCGGAGGCGAGCAGGCGGCTCTCGACAAGCTCGTACCGCTTATTCACTACGAGCTATACCGCATTGCCCGTCATTACATGCGCGGCGAAAGCGAAGGGCACACTCTACAGACCACGGCTCTTTTAAACGAGGCTTACCTTCGGCTTATCGATGAGCAAAGGGGCACTTGGCGGAATCGCACGCACTTCTTTGCTGCATCGGCCCAGGTGATGCGACGTATTCTGGTCGATCACGCCCGGTTTCGCCGCAACCTTAAACGCGGCGGCGATCAGAAGCGTATTCCCCTCGATGAGTCTCTTCCGGCCCTATCGAGCGACGCAATCGACCTGATTGCTTTAGACCAGGCCTTGGATCGCCTTGCCGATTTACATGGGAGGCAAACGCGGGTTCTCGAGCTACGGTATTTTGGCGGGCTGAGCGAGGGTGAAATCGCAGAAATTCTCGACATCTCCCTGCGCACGGTTCGTCAAGACTGGAGCATCGCACGAGCCTGGCTTTATCGAGAGCTCAGCGGCCAAGTCACCGAGCGCAGTCGAGAAGTTCCCAAATCATGAACAAACAACGATGGGAGCAGGTTTCGGCTCTATACAGCACTGTCTTGACCCTGAAGGAGCAGGAACGAACCACAGTGCTTTCGGAACTCTGCAATGGAGATAAAGAGCTGCGAGATGAGATTCTTTCGTTGTTTGCGGCCGGCGAGAGTGCGGGCACTTTTCTCCTAGGCGACGCAATGGAGGATGCGGCTAAACAGTTGACTGGGGTTGTCCAGTTCGATGCCGGAGACCGAATCGGCCACTACTGTTTACTGGGATCCATTGGTACGGGCAGTTCGGGCGAAGTATTTCGAGCACACGACGAAACGCTGGGCCGCGACGTGGCGATCAAAATTCTGACCAGCGGGTTTTCGGGCACGTCACTCGTCAATGGTCAAGGGGAAGCGCGTGTTCTCGCATCATTGAATCACAAAGGGATTGCCGCCGTATATTCACTCACTGAGGTGAACTCTTTCCAAGCCATCGTTATGGAGTTTGTGGAAGGTGCCACTCTCCGAGAGCGGCTAGCACGCGGCTCATTACCGCTGCGTGAGGCGATACACTTTGCTCATCAATTGGCGGATGCGCTCGAGTACGCCCATGAACGGGGGATCATTCATCGGGACCTAAAACCCGCTAACTTGAAGATCACCGCCGAAGGTAATCTCAAGATCTTGGATTTCGGCTTGGCCGAGGTCTTGCACGCCGGCACTGAAACGAGCCAAGTACTACGAGACACAAGCCTCATCGCCGGAACGCCTCCTTACATGGCCCTCGAGCAGATGGAAGGCAAATCGGTTGATCGCCGGGCCGATATATGGGCCTTTGGCGTCGTGCTGTTTGAAATGTTCACGGGTTCCCGGCCTTGGAAAGGAAAGAACATCGCGGAACTTATGGACAACATCAAGGCTAACGAGCCGAACTGGCAGGCTGTCCCGGGCAACTTTCCTTGTGTCCTCCGGGACTTGCTCGAACGATGCCTTCGTAAAGATTCGCGGAGCCGTTTACGCGATATCGGCGATGCAAGATTGGCCATCGAAGAGTACGCCGCGAATTCTAGCGGTGTTCCGAAAGCGCCTGCATCGAGGGCGCTTCTCCACAAGCTAATCTACAGCATTGCCGTTTTAGCGCTATCGTGTATCGCGGTAATCGGCACTTATCGGCATCTAGAACAATCGTCCAGCCTCCCTTTAATGCGGGTCTCACTGGAATTGGGATCCGAAGCAGCGTTGAATCCATCTTGGCAGAGCATCGCACTGTCCAGAGATGGAAGAACTATTGCATACCAGTCGAAAGCTATGAACGGGGAGTCGCGGTTGTCTCTTCGCCGATTAGACCGGCAAAATTCCGTCGCCTTGCCTGCGACGACGGGCGTTACTTTTTCATTTTTCTCTCCCGACGGCGAATGGATCGGGTTTTTCGCCAACGGGCTCCTAAAGAAAATCTCGGCCGAGGGTGGCCCCGCTATTGTGCTGTGCGATGCCCCTGAGCCCAGAGGCGGCGCTTGGGGCGACGATGGCCAGATCATTTTCGCAAGCCATGCACAGGGAGGCCTCTCCCGAGTTTCCGCTGAGGGCGGACCAGTCTCGGCCGTAACCGAACTCGACCGGAGCGCTGGCGAGATGACACACAGATGGCCGCAGATTCTGCCGAAATCGAAAACAGTGTTGTTTACGGTGAACAACACCCTTATCGATTACGACTTTGGGACGATTCAGGCACAGGATTTGAAGACCGGGCGTAGGCAAATTCTCGTTCGCGGCGGGTATTTCGGCCAATACTTCGCGCCCGGCTATCTTCTTTATATCCATTCGGGAAGCCTGTTCGCAGCCGCGATGAGCTCGGCCCTGATGGGAGCCGGCCCGCTTACCCTGAAAGGAATTTCCCGCCCCGTGATAGAGCGAGTACCTTGCAACACGGTCAGCGGCGTCGCAAATGTCGCGGTCTCCGGGACAGGGTCGCTGATTTACACAGAACCGCACGGCGATCCAACACTCCGCAGGATCGGCTGGATGGACGAGGCCGGGCAAGTGCAAGTCATCAGGTCAGCGCCGGACAGATACCGCTCGCTCCGCCTGTCGCCTGATGGCAAGCTCTTTGTGTTGTCAATCGTTCGTGAGGCCGGATCGGATTTGTGGATTTTGGACCCCTCTCGCGAAAAAATGACGAAGTTGACCTTTGCTTCGGGAGCAAGCGAAGGTCCGGTGTGGACACCTGACGGCAAACACATTGCGTTCGTTTCCAACCGGGACGGTCGGTGGCGCGTCTACTGGATGCGCGCTGATGAATCGGGCAAGGCACAACCAATTACTGGCGGTGAACGGCCCACTTATCCCGCGTCATTCACACCTGACGGCAGGCATCTTGCAGTGGTCGAGTTGAATCGGCAGACCTCTGCCGACGTGTCCATCCTCGCGATCGAGAATCCCGAGTCGGACGATCCGCGACCGGGCCCTTTGCAGGCCTTCGCAAATAGCCCGGCAATTGAGAATTATCCGACGTTCTCTCCTGATGGACAGTTTGTTGCTTATAGTTCGTCTGAGTCCGGCACTCTTCAGACGTATGTGAAGGCTTTTCCCGACAATGGACGAACGTGGCAGATTTCGAACAGAAACGGAGAGAAGCCGGTCTGGTCCCGCGATGGGCAGCGCCTCTTTTACGTTGAATTCAATGGCAAAGGAGGACGAATTATGGATGTTGACTTCCGGACGCGAGCGGGCGTGTTCACTGCAAGCAAACCGCATGTCTGGTCGAAAGGCAGCGTTTCGCTCAGCGATGTGTACCGGGACTATGACGTGGCCTCCGACGGCCGCCACCTGGCCGTCTACACCGAAGCAGAGCCAAGTTCCGGTGCCGAGACGGGGAGGCTCGATTTGCTGCTGAACTTTTCCGGCGAATGGCGGCGCCGCTTCCCCCTAGCACCCCCGTAGATTTCTTCTGCTAAATTGGAACTTATCCGCATATTTCCCAGCCTGACGAGACGAATCATTGATCCATGGCACTTTATTTGAGCCGTAGATGCTCTTCGATAGTCCGGTCTTTTTTCTCTTCCTGATACTGGTCGTAATCTCCTACTGGCTTCTACCGTGGCGCAAGCAAAATATTCTGCTGCTCTTAGCCAGTTACTTCTTTTATGGCTGGTGGGATTGGCGCTTTCTCGGTCTCATCCTGCTCTCGACCGTGGTCGACTTTTTCTGCGCAAAGAGCATTGCCGCTTCCGGAAATCCCGTTCGCCGCAAAACGTTGCTTGCCATTTCCATTGCGCTGAATCTCGGCTTTCTGGCGTTTTTCAAATACTTCAACTTCTTTATCGATTCGCTTTCCTCAACGCTTTCCGCTGTTGGACTTCCAGTAAATATCACCCTGCTGCGCATCCTTTTGCCGCCCGGTATCTCCTTCTATACGTTCCAGGCGCTCGCCTATATCGTGGACGTCTACTTTGGACGTCTTGAGCCGGCCGAATCGCTGCCCGACTATGGTCTCTTCATAAACTTTTTTCCGCATCTGATTGCCGGCCCTATTCAGCGCCCCTCACACCTGCTTCCCCAGGTGCAATCTCCGCGCCACTTCGACAGCAAGCAATTCGTGGACGGCGTAATGCTCATCCTTACCGGCCTATTCCGGAAGTGCGTGATTGCCGATAACTGCGCACTGCTCGCCAACGCAGCATTTAACGGCTCCATGGGCGAGCCAAACGTGATGGTGGTGTTGTTGGGCGCTTACGCCTTCGCCTGGCAGATCTATGGCGATTTCAGCGGGTACAGCGATATCGCCCGCGGTGCTGCAAAGTGCCTTGGCTTCGAGTTCATGGTGAACTTTCGTCAGCCCTATCTCGCCACCAGCCTGCAGGATTTCTGGCGTCGATGGCACATTAGCCTGAGCACGTGGCTTCGCGATTATCTCTATATCCCGCTTGGCGGGAGCCGCCGGGGTGAAGCCAGAACCTACAGTAACTTGCTTGCAACCATGTTGATCGGCGGCTTATGGCACGGCGCAAATTGGACTTTCGTCGTGTGGGGCGCCATCCATGGCGCTGGCCAGGCTATCGAGCGAATGTTTCGCGAACAGTTCAAAAGCAAAACGCGGTCCGGAGTTGAAAACGCCTGGTCAGGAGTGTGGCTCAAACGCATTTTCGTCTTCCACGTTGTTTGTTTCGCCTGGATCTTCTTTCGCGCCCGCTCCGTGCAATACGCCTTCAGCTTCATCCGAGGATTAGCATTCTTCGTTTGGAGGCCCGAATTCGTGACCGCTTGCAAATTCCTCGCTATCTTTTCGATTCCCTTGTTCCTGATGGATATTCTGCTCGAAGCTCGCGACGAAGAGTTCCTGTTTGAAAAAACTCAGCAGAAGACACAGCTCGCGTTTGCGTCGGCGCTGGTCTTGATCGTCGCCGTCTTCTCCGCTAACCAGGCAAATGCTTTTATCTATTTCCAGTTCTAAGCCGGAGCCTCCCCAGGTCCGTCAGGTCAGCAAAACCGTTGTTGTTCTGGTCCTCGCGATTTTTGGCATCCTGGCGGGTTTGGAATTCTTCACGCGCCTTTACGTGGAGCGCCGCAGCAGAGTTCAGCGGGAGGTCAATCTCGAATACAATGCCGCTGTTCGCATCAGACACTCCCCTGATCCAAACAGAAAACAGATCCTGATCGTCGGAAATTCACTTGTCGGGCATGGGATCGATATGGATACCCTCAAACGCGATCTACCGCATGACTGGCAGATCCATCGTTTCTGGATCTACAACACCGGTTACGAAGACTGGTATTTCGGCCTGCGGCGGCTTTTTGCGGAAGGAGCAAGGCCGGATGCTGTCGCAGTGGTATTCGCCGCACTGCACTGGTACGCAAATGACATTCGCGGCGAATACTCCTCTCAATACATGTTTGAGAGTCGCGATATACCTCGCATCAGCGCTGAGCTGGATCTGGATAGAACGACTGCCTCTAGTCTTCTGTTTGCCCGATACAGCAAGTTTTTCGCGCTACGGTCGGAAATCCGCAAAGCGATTCTGATGCGTTTGGTCCCGGACCTGCCCAACATGTATGCACTATTCAGGCCAGCAGCCCAGCACCACATGGAAGATCGGGATGTCCTCGCAGTTCTTACGAAACGGATCGAAGCTTGCCGCGCGTTAACAGACAAGTATGGGGCCTCGCTGGTCCTTATCGTTCCGCCCATTCCGCGGGCGCGCGATGAACATCAGAACGAGATTCGTATAGCTGCAAAACGCGCCGGTGTCGACCTGATTATGCCTATGTCGAAAGCAGATACTCCGCGCCAATACTTTGCTGACGATATCCACCTGAATCCGGAAGGAGCTCGCGTTTTCAGCTCCGCCGTTGGCAGGAGCTTAGGTCCAGCGTTAACCCGGTCTTCCTCCCAGGAGTCCGCTCAGGCCGTAAAGCTCAAAAAATAGAAACCGTGTACTCTCTTCAGCGGACAGTTATGTTCGTGTCCGGCAAATGAATTTCGGCCAGGAAGTGTTCCGTCCCCTCAAACTTGAGGTTGCGGACTTGCGCACCGTCGGCTATCAATCGTGTGAGTAGAAAATAGAATGGCGGTCTTCCGTAAAGCAGAAAATGACGATGAGTCCGGAAAAACTCATCGTATGTCGCCACGTCGTTGTACTGCACGTGACACCATTCACGGACCGGTTGTGTAATTAAGTACGCTGCTGTATCGCGCGACGGAAGCACTTCGAACAATCTCGCGAGCTGGGATGGCCAATAGCGCACCAGGTACAGGAGATCGTGGATATCCGGGATGGCCACGGGCAAATCGCTAGAGCTGTCTCGCAGTAGCGGATGATTTGCAAGGTCATCGCCAGGTGTGGTGTTCAGCAGGTTATTCGTACTCGGCTCGGTGATGTACTCTCCGATTCCGTGTATGTAATCGGAAGCCAGCCGTTCGGCATTCCAGACGAATAGTACTCCAACGATTCCGGGAAGTAGAAGATCCAGTCTGCCTTTCGCTCTCTGGCCGGCTCCCAACCCCACAACCGCGCAAACTCCTATGGCCGCCGACATGAAATAGCGCGCGACAAACGGGCCATGTATGGTGTTCGCCAGCAGCATTCCATATAGCGGCATGGCCAGAAACGCTACAGACAAAAACAGATGCCACCCTAAGGCGCGGCTGTGTTCCCGGGACGAGTTGCCGAATCGGCGCTGTAGAGCAAAGAGAATCAGCACTATCACTAAGGCGAGCACACATGGCCTCAGCATCTCCAGGTAAAAAGATGATATTTGACCGCTGTTGGCAGGCATGACCGAGTTATGACCGGTTCTCTGAAAGCTGCTTCGATAGGACCTTAAAAGGGGTATGAAAGAGATGGCGGCGATGACTGCCGGTAAAGTCAGCGCCAACCATTTGCGCCAATCGAGCTTTTTACTTTGAATCGTCCTAACGACCTCGACCAATGCGAACGGTATTACGATCAGCACCGCATAACAGTGGGTGAGAAATGCTGCCTGAAGACTTAAAGCGAATGCTGCCAGCCAGAAGACGCTGTTTCGGCGGCTTTCTAAACGGTCCCAGCAGAACAGGGACAAGCCTGCCAAACCGAGTACGATTCCGTGGGGACGTGCCTCGTACGCGTAGTAGTAAGCGCCGGTAATCATCGGGAAAGCCATCGCGGTCAGTCCGGCCCAGGTTCCAGCGCACCGGCTAACGACGCCAAACAAGCACAAACAGAGAATCCAGAAGGCAACGATTTGAGGCAACCTGACGCCAACCAATCCATCGCCAAAGATCGCCATGCTTGCCCGCTCGATTAAATAGAAAAACGGGGGGTTGTAATCGGCTCCATGTAACACCGCCGTCCAGGAATCGTGAAAGGTAGGGAGGCGGCAAATATAATACGTGGCCAGCTCGTCGAACCAGAATCGCTTGTCCGATGCCCGAATTATGGTTTCAACGAAGTACAAAATCGAGAAACATATTACGCTAACGTAGGCAACAGTTCGGCGTGAAAAAACGCCTATTACGTTGTCATCGATTTTTAACTCAGCCGATTGAAGAGGTGTCAATTTTCTCTCCAATAGGATACTCTAGAACGACAGTCTAACTAATTTGCCGCGGCCAGCGCGGCGTCAAACGATGGAGCGCCTTCTGTCACGAGAACTTGCATCGCATTTGAGCCCTAATCGTCCGAGTTTATTTCCCCCTGGTCGCGCGAACCTCCCCCTTTTCTTGATTGGTGTTGCGGTCCTTATTGCAGGCTGGGCGGCGTCATTCGTCGCAAGCGCGATTGCAATCTTTTTTTTCTTGTCCGGCAACAGAGCCGCTCTTGGTACTTTCGCTCCCCATGTCTTAATCTCAGGCGGGGTTGCCGTGCTGGCCGGAGGGGCTCTGTGTTTGTACGAGTTGTATGTGCTAATACCGCGCAAGACGAGGCGTGAGTTTGTTCCCTTCGATGAAATCCGGAACCCCATGCTCACCGTTGTTTTGACTGCTTACAACGATGAGCTCAGCATTGGAGAGGCGGTGCGCGATTTTATACGCCATCCGCTAGTACGGCGGGTCATCGTCGTCGACAACAATAGTAAGGATCGTACTAGTGCAGTAGCAGCTGAGGCCGGCGCCACGGTATTTCGCGAGCTACAGCCCGGTTATGGTAAGTGCGTCTTTCGCGCGCTTAGCGAGGGCTTTTCGCAGGGCGATACCGATCTCACTCTGCTGTGCGAAGGCGATGGTACCTTCTCCTCATTCGATATCGACAAGTTCATGGCCTACATTCCGCACGCCGAGATCGTCAATGGAACACGCATTGTCGAGCAACTCCGCGACCGCGAAACACAGCTGACGACCTTTATGTACTACGGCAACTTCGTGGTGGGAAAGCTGCTGGAAGTCAAGCATCTTGGAAAAGGAACTTTTACAGATGTAGGAACAACCTATAAACTCTGCCGAAATTCCGCCCTGTCGCGTCTGCTTCCGAAGCTCAATTCCGATGTGAATCTGGAATTCAATGCGCATTTCCTCGATACCGCGCTACAACATCATTTCGCCTTAGTTGAGTGCCCAATCACGTTCCATAAACGCATTGGCGTAAGTAAAGGCGGGAATACCGATGACATCAAGGCCTTGAAAGTCGGCCTGCGGATGATCGGAGGAATTCTCTTTTCCTGGAAAACCGCTACTAAGCTGCCCCAGTGAATAACGGAACAGCTTTTCAGTTCCTGATTCGGTATACGGCAACGGCTGGACTATTTACGGTGATTAATTCGTATCTGCTCGCCAGCGACGGCAGCAACCGCTGCAAGCTCTGCTGAGGCGAGGCCGTCATGTCCGTCAGAACAATATAATCGAGCTTTCTTCCGGTCCGGTTTTCGAAACGCCGGAGTGCTCCTTCGAAGTCGCTCACCGAGGAAGGCGTGCGGTAATCTTCGTCAAAGTAGTATCCCGGACGAAATCTCGTCCAAAATGCGAAGCGGCCGGCCTCATAGTCCCTCACATCGATGATCTGTTTACGGGCTAGCAGGTCGATGGCATGCGTCATAGGATCAATGGGTTGCTGTCCATCGGAGAAGTTTCTCTGGCACACGGTGCTGTTAGCTTGAATAAGGCTTCCCGCGTTCACTAGTTTGGTAAGATCGCCGCTAAATGCCTGCCAGGCAGGTATGCGAGCCAGCAGCAGCCAGTAACTGAGGGCAGCCACGACCGGAGCCGCGATCATCAAGTCTCTTCGTGTAAGGGCAACTCCCAACCAAAGTGCCCAAGTCAAATACCCGAACAGCAAAAATCTCACTTCCAGATAGCTGCCTTCGCCTATCCGTTCCGGGCTCGCCAGCCCCATTGCGAAGAGCGCGGCCGACACCAGCAGAAGAACACCCTCATACCCGACGCGGCGGTTGATTATCTGCTGACCTAACTTGATGAGTGAAAGCAAGAGAAGGAAAACGAACAGAAACTTTGCAGCGCGTGTATCCGCCTCAAAGAGATGTACGGGAGACCCTGTGTAGATGGGCCACAACAGCACACGAACGGATCCCAAATGGTCCCAATGAATGCTCTGATTTCGCTCGGCAAACAGAAAGTTCGGAATGGCAAACGGCAGGAAGACCAATAGCGGAACCGACGTCTGAATGACGGCTCGGCGCCGGTTCGCTCCTTTCAGGAGAGAGCGAAGCTCTGCGCTGATCGTCAACAATGCCACCGTTATCCCGCAGACCATCCAATCGATCGGATGGCACGCATACACCGCGGCTACGGTGACAAACAGCCACATTGTGTTCTTGAAATTCCAGCGTCCCCCATAGCGCAGACAAAGGCCGATGCAAACCAGGAGGAAAGGCACACCGAGACTGAAGCTCCAGAAGCCCATTTGCAACGGCCAGTTATAAAGAAAAGGCAAAACAAAAAATGCTGCCGCGGGATGCGCCGACTTCACTCCCATCACTGCATATCTAAAAGCGGCTGCCAGGCCTGCTATACAGATTGTGATCAGGACTTTCTCGCATACGCCGATGGGTAGCCCGAGCTTAAGCAGAAGAATCGCCAGTCCATGCCCGGCGAGATTCCCCGCTGTCGGTACTTGCAACGTAAATGCCTGTTCAAAACTCGTAACGTGCGAGTAATTGGCGAACACGTATGAGTTGAAAACGTGGGAGGGGCCGTCCTGGGAAGGGAAGTATCGAAATCCCCACAGCGGCAGCATTTCTAATGCTATTAAGCAACAAAAAATAATCGAGTAAACTGCGTTGCTATTCTCATTCTTTCTTTCCAAAGAATGAATCGGTTGCTTTAATACTGAGCTGACTAGGGCCTCCCGAACTCTACTGAATTATAATCCTCTCAGAGGATGCAAGAGTGTCTTTCGGTAGTCATTCCGGCGTTTAACGAGCAAGCCACTCTGTTAGCGGTGGCTCGTCGAGTCTTGCTGCAGCCCCATTTGCATGAACTGGTTATCGTAAACGACTGCTCTCATGATCGAACCGGCCAAATCGCCGACGAACTGGCGCGCTTGGAACCGCGCGTCAAAGTAGCTCACCATTCCGTCAATCGCGGGAAAACGGAGGCGTTGAAAACCGGGTTTGCCCTCACGACGGGCGCCATCGTTATCGTTCAGGACGCCGATCTCGAGTACGACCCATCCGAGATCGGCGACGTCATCGCGCCTATTCTCGGCGGCGAGGCAGATGTTGTTTACGGGTCGCGATTCCTGGTCCGCAAAGCTGCCCGGGTGCTCTATTTCTATCACTACCTTGCCAACAAGTCTCTGACCTTTCTCTCCAATCTCTTCACGAATGTAAATATGACGGATGTGGAGACCGGCTATAAAGCGTTCCGGGGCGAGATCATTCGCAACATGACGATCACCAGTTCCGGTTTCGGCTTCGAAATAGAAGTCACCGCGAAAGCCGCCAAGCTAAAATGCGCAATATACGAAGTTCCCATCTCTTACCGCGGCCGCACTTACGCCGAAGGCAAAAAGATCGGGCTCAAAGATGGTTTCGCGGCGCTCTGGTACATCTTCAAGTTCAACCTTCTGACCACTCTCGAAGATTCTTACCGGGTCGTGCCTAAGGTAAGCAGCCGCTACGCCCAAACCTGACCTTCACTGCTTTCCCGCGTACGCGGCCTTCGCCTTGCATCCTCTCAGCAAAGCCCTGCAAGCGGTCGAATCGGACAGCGCCGCTCTGATCACACCACACACTCTCATCGCCGCTTCCGTACTCACCGCGGTGCCGGTGGGCAAAACCAAGACTTGGCTGCAAAGATTCTCCGTTCGCGGCAGCAGCTTTGCCGCGTCCGGATAGAGCAACCTGTACGGCTGCATCTTGTGACAGCCCGGATAGAAATACCTCCGCGCGAACACGTTTTCTGCCGCGAGCACCCGAACGATCTCGTCCCGGTTCAACCCCGCAATCTCCTCATCGATTTCCAAAACGATGTACTGGAAGTTGTTCCGCTCGGCCTCATCGAACGAGATCATCCGTACACCGGGCATTTGCCCAGCTTGCTCTCTGTAGACCCGGTAGTTGCGGCGATTCACGTCCACAAACTTCGGTAAGCTTTCCAGTCCAGTGAGCCCCATCGCAGCCGAGATCTCACTCATCTTTCCGTTTGTGCCCAATGAACTTACTTCATCTACTCCGCTAAAACCGAAATTCTTCATCAAACGAATTCTCCGGGCGAGATCGTCGTCGTCGGTAGCGATCGCCCCACCTTCGAACGTGTTGAAGAACTTAGTCGCGTGAAAGCTAAACACCTCACAGCATCCGAGATTCCCGATATTTTTTCCTTTAGAGGAGCAGCCGAATGCATGGGAAGCGTCGTACAGTAATTTCAATCCATGACGCCTTGCTAATGCAGAAAGCGCGTCGTCGTCACAGGGCTTTCCCCAAATGTGCACGCCCAAGATGCCGGTCGTTCGAGGAGTGATCAGCCGCTCCACGCACCCTGGATCCAAATTGTGCGACTGAGCCTCAACATCGCAAAATACCGGGGTTATTCCTTGCCACTGCAGTGCATGCGCGGTCGCCACAAACGTGAACGAAGGCACGATCACTTCGCCCTTCAAGCCGAGCGCCTTTACCGCTATCTCCAACGCCACGGTGGCATTGCAGACCGGTATGCAATGGCGTACTCCGAGCGTTTCTTTCAGCCGCGCTTCGAACTCCTGGACCATCGGTCCGTAGTTTGTGAACCAGCGCGAAGCAATTATGTCTCGAAAGCGCTGGAAAAGAGCTTCTTCGGATGGAACGTTCGGGCGTCCGACGTGCAACGGCTCGGCAAATGCAGGAATCCCCGTTGCGATAGCGAGGGCGTTAACTTCTGTCGTGATCTCTTCTGATTCTGTCCGCTTCAAAGTAAGTAACTTTCATCTTTAGCTCTGCTACGCATCACCTTCGCGGGTACTCCATATGCCACCACCTCGTCCGGGATGTCATGCAGCACCACAGCTCCCGCGCCAATGACGCTGTCTCTTCCGATAACGCGCTTCTCGCGAACGGTCGAGCCGAGCCCCACGCTGCTTCGTACGCCAATGCCGCACCCTCCCCCGAGATGAACACCAGCCGACAAGCTCGCGTATTCTGCCAGCTTGCAGTCATGATTTACGGTAGACCCAGTATTCACAATGCACCCTTCACCGATGCGAGCGTTCGCACACACGATCACTCCGGCCATCAGGAAACACCCGCACGCGACGCGCGCCGTCTTAGAAATCAGCACGCTTGGGTGCACCGCAGTCGCGAACTCAAGTTTCGGCAAAGATCCCTTCAGCTTCGACGCGATCTGCCAGCGCTTCCAGTTGTCGCCAATGGCTATGAAGAACGAAGTACACGCATAAGCGCTCGCTAATTCGGCAGCCTCTTCCGCGGGTCCAATCACGGGATATCCGTGTTTCTCTTTGCCCCTCTGCTCATACGAATCGAGCAGCCCTAAAACCTGGTACTCTCCTTGTAATTCGATTGCCTCGAGAACAGTACTCGCATGTCCCGAACTGCCGATCACCAGAAGCGGCTTCATGCTTCAGGTTTCGCGATAGGCGGTTTGAAGTAATCCACCAGGTAAATCGGGCGCGGCCGCACCTGATCGAGCGCCCGCCACACATACTCGCCCACTACCCCGATCGCCAGCAACTCGAAGCCGTGAAGGATCAGCAATGCGATCATGATCGAGCTCCAGCCCGGTGCTTCCGTTCCGAAGAACACCCGCTGTAAGACCAGTGCGCCCGCCAGCAGAATCGCCGACACAAACGCCACAATCCCGAGCAGCGTGATAGACCGGATCGGCACAAAAGAATACGCGACAAAGCCGTCCACAAAATATTTGAGTTTGCGCAGCACGGTCCACCCGGACTTGCCGACTTTCCGGGCTCTGCGGTTATAAGGGATCTGCGCGACGCTGCTGCTCACAGAAAGAATCTGCCCCTGTAAAAAGCCGTTTCTCTCCGTCGAGTTCAACAGCCGATCGATGACCGACCTGTCCAACAAAAAGAAGTCAAAACCGCTAGCCGGGATGCCTGGAACAGCGTAGCGCTGCATCAACCGGTAGAAAAACTGCGAAGTCATGCGACTGAAGCTGGAATCCTCTCTCGACTGCCTGACGCCAAGCACCGTCTTCGCTCCGCCCCGCCATAGCTCAAACATGCGCGCGATTAGCTCCGGCGGGTCTTGCAAATCGCTCGAGATAACCGCTGCACAATCGCCGGTACAACGGCCCAAACCGGCCGAGATGGCGGCGACCTGGCCGAAATTGTGCGTCAGACTCACCAGGCCGGCGCAAGTCGGGTAATCACTGTGGATTCGCTCGAGTTCCAGAATTGAATTGTCGCGCGAGCCGTCGTTAACTAAGATTACTTCGTATGAAAATTCGTCTGCTGCCCTATCCAACTCCGCTTTTAAGATCTGAAAGTTTTGCCTGATCGACAATTCATCCTGATAGACCGGGACAACCACGGAAAGCTTATGCATCGAGCAGCGGGAGGGCTTTCTTCATCTGATTCCCTTCACAGCATTGTTCCACATAGGCGCCTGATCTGCGCGTTCTGTTGGTCATGAGTACACTTGATCAAGTGCTTTCAGGGAATAATGCTGAAAAAAGTTCAAAAAACAGCCTTGTTACTCGCTCTGGGCGCGACTTGTCCCTTGTCCTGTTCTTTTCCGTTCTTTACTTCTCAGACGTCTTGCTTCGCGCCTCTGAAAAGTATTTCTGGTACGACGAGTTGTTCACTGTCTATTTTTCGCGGCTTCGGTCTGCTACCCAGCTTTGGGGTGCACTGAACAGCGGCATCGACTTCAATCCGCCCTTTTTCTATTGGCTCACGCGTCTCTCGAATGCGCTGCTAGGCGAAGGGCTGGTAGCGACCCGCTTGCCCGAGATATTGGCCTTCTGGGTCTTCAGCGTTTGTTTGTTTCTCTTTGTGAGCCGCCGGTCCGGTTCCCTCGCCGGCTTCGGCGCGATGCTCTTTCCCATGGCTACCGGAGCCTACTTTTATGCCTATGAAGCTCGGCCTCACGCGCTAGTTCTAGGCTTTTGTGGATTGGCGCTCGTTGCCTGGCAGATCGCGACCGAGAGTATTCGAGTCCGCGGCGTTTGGTTGATTGCCTTCAGCGCTTCGCTGTTCGGGGCTTTCATGATGCACTGCTATGCGCTCGCTTTGCTGTTTCCATTCGCAACTATCGAACTATTTCGAACCTTCCGGCGGAAACACCTGGATTGGAAGACATGGATTTCTCTAATTGTTCCCGCCGCGCTCGCCTGCTGTCTCTATGTTCCACTTTTACGTTCCTATCGCAAGCTGGCAAACCCTACCACCTTCTCCGCCGTCGCTCCCGCCGGCTGGACGCAAATTGCCCACTTCTACCGTTTCCTTTTTACGCCCTGCATTCTCGTTGTGGTAGCTGCGCTTGCGATATTTGCGGTAGCCTCCATTCAGAACGGGCGAGCGCCGTTCCGCCAAGACAAAGAGATGTCACCGGCATTTCTGGAAAACTTGCTGCTTGGAGCGGCTTTCCTGCTCGTTCCGGCATTTGGGGTTGCCGTTGGGAAGACCATTCATGCTCCTTTCTTCCATCGATATTTCTTGTCAACCGTTGCCGGATTTTGCCTCTTGGCTGGTCTGGCGGCAGAACAACGCGCGCGCCGCTCATGGATCCCGCTTGCGCTTGCACTGGTGATACTTTCCGCCGTTGGGTTGAGTTTTTCAATGCTCGTCATCGATCGAGCGCACGGGCGCGGCGAATGGCTGATGGAGCCCAGTTCACAAGTGGCACTCGATACCACCCCAGGTCAGCCGCTTTATCTGCATCGACTCCTTCATGAACATCCAACGGCCCTGCCCATTGCTGTTCTCAGCGGATTCGACTTCATCTACCTCGTCCACTATGCGCCGGCCCTGAAGCGGCAACTCTATTACGTAGCGCCCTCCACCTCTGACTTCGCCTACGTTGGTTTTGAGCGGTTGCTCCAATGCTGTGACATTCGTTACAACACCCCGTCCACCGATAACGATTTCGTGCGAGCACACACTGATTTTCTAGTCTACGGAAATCCAACCGATTTCAACCAGATTGCTCGGCTGAACACGTTGGGCGCGCGAATGAAGTCGGTCTCTGTGAATGAAGGACACTTTCTCGCGGAAGTCGACGCTTCGGGCAGCTAGCCGCCTACCTGCGAGCTTCGGGGAGTTGTTTTCGCTATCTTCATTAATTGACCTCATGAAAACAAAACTGTTCGCACTCTCCATAGCCGCCGCGGCTCTCGCCTCCGCTGCCGATGTCGACATTTACACTTCGAAGGACATCCAAAAGATGACCGAAGAGCTATCGGCCAAAAAGGAGCGGTTTTCCAGCCGCAACCTTGCCAAGACCGGCAATCACTACTTCATGCTTGCTCACCGCGAAGAAACCGGCTCCTCCGAGCTTCACGAGCACGAAGCGGATGTCTTCGTAGTCGAGAGCGGCGAGGCCGTCATCATCACCGGCGGGAAAATCGCAAACGGCCACTCATCGGCACCGGGTGAAATCCGCGGCGCCTCCATCGATGGCGGCGAGCGGCACTCGCTCTCGACGGGCGACATCATTCACATCCCCGCCGGAGTTCCTCACCAGCTCTTGCTGACACGGGGCAAGCCATTCACGTACTTTGTGGTGAAGGTAACCGGCCAGTAGATGGCGATTGCTTCGCTCCTGACCTTCCTGGCACTAATCGGCGTCGTCGCCGGTTCGCTGATTGGTCAGGCGCGCACGCTTTCCTGCTATTTAACCGCGGCAGGAGGCGGACTTCTTTTCGGGATCTCACTATTCTGGCTTATACCGGAGAGCGCGGCAGCTTCGGGTTGGCTATCTGCTGGCATCACGACCGCAGCCGCTTGTGTTGCCCTGGCGCTGGCGGAACGGTTTCTCGTGCACGGCAAAGCGCCGTCGGGTCACGCCGCGTTCGGCCCGCTCCTAGTTGCGACAGCCATTCACAGCTTTCTCGATGGCTGGAGCGTGCGCGCACTCGCAGCCGAACGACTGGCGAGCGTTGCAGTCCCACTAGGTCTCGCTCTGCACAAAATTCCCGAAGGAGCCGCAATCGGTTGGATCGCACGACGCAGCCTTCCCTCGGCTTGGCAAGCTGCCCTAGCCGCGATGGCGGTTGAATCGGTAACTCTGCTGGGAGCTTATATCGAGCCGCAGGCGAGCCGGTCGGGTTTCGCCGCTTTCGGCCTGGGTTGGACTTCCGTCGTTTTCGCAATCATCGGCGGCAGCTTCCTTTTTGTCGGCCTTCACGCTGTCTTGCCGAATCGCCGGCGAGTTGGAGTAATGCTGGTCTTTGTCGCGACGTTCCTGATTGTTGGGAGCGTAGGGCTCCTAAAAGGCGGCAGAGTTTAAGCCGGAACCGGCGGATGCTGCTTGTGGAAATTCGTTCGGTTTTGAAATTGGCGAGCAAACGCGATGATCCGGTTCTCCGAAAACACGGACCCGACAATCTGCAGCCCTATCGGTAGTCCATTTACGAATCCGCACGGGACCGTGATCGCCGGAAGACCGCAGAGATTCGAGGCTTGGACTAAACCAGCGCCTACTCCGCGCCGGTCCGGATGCTTGCGCTCGGTCTCGTCAAAAGGCTGGTCCGCGCGATCCGGCAAACCGAAATGGGTCGGCGCAACTAGCAGGTCTACATTTGCAAAAATCTGCTCATGAAATGCGCGTTGGATCTGGCTCCTCACGCGCATCGCCTTGAGGTAATCGATTGCCGAATAGTTCATCGACGCCTTCAGTCCATCGATCTGGCTCTGGTCGGCCAATTGATCGACACGTCCGCTACGAATGAGCTGCTCGAAAGCGGACGCGCCTTCTGAGTCGATGATGGTTCCTATTACGGCCCCGTAAGGAAAATCAGGCAAGCGACTCTCCACCATCTGTGCCCCAATCGACTTGACTACCGCCAGTGCATTCCCAAAAGCCGGCCGTAGCGCTTCATCCGGCCACTCCGCGAAATCTACTTCCGCATAGCCGACTTTGATGGCCTCGAACCGTTCAAAGAACTGCGGTGTGAAGTAAAAGCTCTTGCGAGCCGAACCGGGGTCGGCATCATCCCTGCCTGCTATGACGTGTAAAACGTAACCGCAGTCCTCCGCCGAACGCGCAAGCACACCGAGTTTGTCGAGAGTCCAGGAAAGCGCCATGGCCCCGTGCCGGCTCACCAGGCCGTAAGTCGGTCTGAGCCCGGTTACCCCACAATAAGAAGCGGGTGTCAGAATCGATCCGGACGTTTCCGATCCGAGCGCATATGGAACTAGGCCCGCCGCAACAGCGGAACCCGAACCGCTCGAAGAACCGCCCGACCAATACATCTTGTTCCATGGATTCAAGCCGGGTCCTTGCAATGAAGCCGCTGCCGAGCTGTACCCGCCGCCTCCGGCGAGCTCGACCATCGATAGCTTCCCGATTAGAATGGCGTTCTGGCCGTCGAGCCGCTCAATAACCGTGGCATTGTAATCGAAAACCTGGTCGGCGTATGGTTTCGCGCCCCAGGTGGTCGGATATTTCTCGACTGCGATCAGATCTTTGACTGCGTATGGAATTCCCTGCAAGGGGCTGCGGAAACGCTCTCGTTTCAACTCATTGTCAGCATCCTTCGCTTGCGGCTTGGCGCGTTTGAGAAGCGAACAAGCGAGGGCATTGTATTCGGGACCGAGCTTTTCAAGGCGCGTTCCGAAGAACTTCAAGAGCTCCGAGGACGAAATCTCTCCAGCGCGCAGAGCAGCGTTCAGCTCCACGATAGTGGCAAATGGAGTTGCAGCCTCATCCAGCTTCTGTTTCGGCATTCGTCTTTGCTAAGGCCGGAAAGAGAACGCGGGCTCGACGTCCATCGGCACTTCGATTGCGGCTAAACGATCGCTGGTTTGGCGAACATCGGCATAAGCCTTTGCCGAGCGCTCTTGCGGCGTTGCTGCCGGCTTGGCCGGAGTAGGCGCGCCTAAGGGCGGAGTTGTAGACGTTACCTGCGCTGCCAGAGGCAAAGTAGCGAATGCCGCCGTCCATTGGCGACGCGTCATACGCGAGAGAGAAGAGCGGCGGGCACTCATGCGCACATTATAGAAGCTCGAGCCGCTTTAGCTTCAGAGATGCAGTCCCAGCGCGTTGCGCATCACATCGCGTGGGGCGTTCTCGCCAGTCCAGATCTCGAATTGAGAGGCAGCCTGTTCGAGCAGCATCTCCGAGCCAGGCACCACTTTGCAGCCCTGCTGTTTCGCGAGCTTAAGCAGAGCTGTTTCATGCGGATTGTAAACCATATCGAGCACCACGTCTGCCGGAATGCCGTCTGCAAACAGATTTTCTTTGACATTTGGAACCATGCCGACAGGAGTTGCGTGGACCAGCACATCGAACCTTCCCATGCGCGCCTCTTGCAGCGTCACAGCTTCGCCTCCGGCTACTCGCGCCAATGATTGCGCTTCCGCCGGTTTCCGCCCCGTGATGGTGACATTCGCTCCGGCATCTTTGAGCGCGATAGCGGCCGCCCGCGCCGCACCGCCGTAGCCCGCAATCAGAACCGATGCGTTCGCCAGACGGAGATGCTTACCGAGCGGCTTCAGCACTCCTTCCGTGTCGGTGTTTGTGCCACGCCACTTGCCGCCCTTTCGCCAAACCGTATTAACGGCCCCAATGCGCCGCGCCAGTGGTTCAATTGTGTCGAGATAACGAATGATCTTGCGTTTGTGTGGAATCGTTACGCTAAAGCCTGCAACCGGGAGCTTCGCCGCGAAACTCATCCAGTCACCGATTTGCCCCGGGCTTACCAGGAAGGGCAGATACACGGCGTCCAGCCGCCGCGCCTGAAAAGCACGATTGTGAATAAACGGCGATTTGGAGTGCGCAACCGGATCGGCAACGACGCCATACACGCGGCTCTGCTTCGTCAGTTTTTCCGATCGGTAGAGCGAGCGATGGATTCGCGCCGGAATCTGCCCTGGCGCGGTGCCGGTTTCATCGCTTGGCGCGGCAAAAGTGAACACCGCTCCAGCTGAAGGCGTGAGAACACGGCTGGCGGTTCCGATCTCCGACATCGCCAGCATGACAAGCGATGGATGCTCAACCTTGCGAATGAAATCGATCACTCGAAGGTTATCGGTTGGCTTGCGCGCGGTGGTGGCAACTTTGTAGATATCGGCCGGAATCTTCGTAAGTCTCCGCATTACCCCGTCAAGGGACGGCGTGTTCTGAAAATTGTGATAGGAGAGAACGAGCGGGGCCAGATCTCGCAAAGACGCTACCACGGACTTCACCTGCTCAGCTGTCTCGATCTCGAGATCGACAAAAGAGGCGCCGGCATGCGCACTGTCTTTCAGAATGGCTATCTGTTTTTCCAAGCTCCCTGAAAAGTGACCGCGCGCATGCCGATGCCGGCAGGTCGCAAGAATATGTGTTTCGGGATGAACACGGCTGAACTTCCTTATCAGATCCAGACCTGCGCAGGGATCGGAAAGATGATCGAGCCGAAACTCGAAAAACGTGGTTCCGTCTTTGTATTCTTGTTCGGCGACATGCCCCAACTCAGCCACACTCGAAAAACCTAAGGCGACACACAAGCGCGATAGGGTCTTGGGAAGGGAGTGCATGCGGAGAAGGGTGCGTGGTGGATAGAATACCAAGGCACACGACAATATGGCCGTCCCAGCAGTTTATTCCATGGAAGTACTAGCGTATGCTTTCTGAGTGCGGCTTCCAACACTTGGGCTTCTCGCGGGACTCACCTTAGCGGCCTTGTCTGCGCAGGACAACACTTCGCCGGGGTACGACCAGCCCTACAGGCCTCAGTACCACTTTTCTCCCCGTCAGCACTGGACAAATGACCCCAACGGGCTCGTCTATTTCGAAGGTGAGTACCATCTGTTTTTCCAGTACAATCCTTTTGGTGATGAATGGGGACACATGAGCTGGGGTCATGCAGTCAGTCCCGATCTGCTGCATTGGCGGGAATTGCCCGTCGCCCTTCCCGAAGAGGACGGGGTGATGATTTTTACGGGTAGCACTGTTATAGATGAGCGAAACTCGAGCGGCTTCTGTACGGGTGGTAAGCACTGCCTCGTTGCGATCTACACCGGGCACACGCCCGAAAGTGGGTCGAAGCCGGCTTTGCAGACTCAAAACCTGGCCTACAGTAACGACCGGGGACGCACGTGGAAAAAGTACTCGGCAAACCCCGTACTGAATCTCAACATGTCCGATTTTCGCGATCCGAAAGTCTTCTGGTCGGAGCAAGGTAGGCACTGGGTAATGGCCGTATCGCTGCCGAACGATCACAAAGTGCGGCTCTACGGTTCGCCCGATCTGAAGCAATGGACCACGCTCAGCGAGTTCGGGCCCGCAGGAGCAACCGGCGGTCAATGGGAGTGTCCGGAATTGTTCCCGCTATCGGTAGAGGGCAAAACGAATGAATCGCGCTGGCTGATGAAGGTCGGACTCAACCCCGGCGCAAGGCTCGGCGGCTCCGGCGAACAATACTTCGTCGGACGATTCGATGGAACCCGCTTTACAAATGAGAATCCCGCCGCTCTGACGCTCTGGACCGACTACGGGAAAGATTGTTACTGCGCACTCACTTTTAATGGATTGCCGCGGGGAGAAAAGCCGGTGATGATTGGCTGGATGGATAATTGGCAATACGCAGCGAAGCTGCCGACGAGTCCATGGCGAGGTCAGATGACTTTTCCTCGGCAGCTATCGTTGAGGGAAACGCCAGACGGCATTCGTCTGTTCCAGGAACCCGGTGCGTTGACAGCTCTGGCCGGCAAAGCGCTGAAGTTTGAGGGAAATACGAATGTGCCGACGCATTCGTTTGTGCTGACCTCTACTCTCAAAGCCGGCACTGCGCAGGAGTTCGGCTGGAAGATTTTGTCTGATGGAGAGCATTACACTGCGATCGGCTACGATTCGGCCAAACAGGTTCTTGTCGTCGACCGGACGAACTCCGGGTTGACGAACTTCAGTAAAGATTTTCCAGAGCGTGTTGAGGCGCCTCTCAAAATTTCCGGCGGTGATCTTCGGTTGGAAGTGTTGGTCGACCGCTCCTCGGTGGAAGTATTTGCTGACGGGGGCCGGATCGTCAGCACGAATCTGGTGTTTCCTCTCGTGGGGGCTAACAGGATTGAAGCCTATTCTAGGGGTGGAACCGCAGGACCTGCAACGGCCAGCATCACTGAAGTGAAATCAACTCACTAACGCCGTCTGGCCGTAGTCGGGCTGGCGGCAGAGACACCGAGCGCCCGCAACTGCGCGAGTGCTTTCTTTGCGTCATCGGTATGGGGATAGTTCTGAACTAAAATTCGAAATTCGCCCACCGCGCGGCTACGCTGTTCGATCTTCAGTAATGCCAAGGCTTTCATGTAATGAGCATCGGGAGTTTTTGGATTATCAGGATAGCGTTCGAGTACAGCATCGAAAGCTTTGATTGCTGCTGGGTAATCCTTTCGGTTATAACTAATTTCGCCCAAGTTGTACTGCGCATTTGCGGCAAGTTCCGTATTCGGAAAGTACGTCAGATACTGTTGGAATTCGCTATAAGCCAAATCCAGTTTGCCCGTCTGCTTGTCTCGCATTGCTTCTGTATAGCTTTGATCGGCGCTCATGCCGGCCGGTATCGCGGGGCCGCCCGGAGTTCCAACAAGAGCAGCAGGCGGATTCGCTCCGGTCGGCGTTGTCCCAGGAGCACCGGTGGACGGCGCGGGAGGAGGACTCTGAATGACTTGCATTTGGTTTTTCAGATCGGTCATCTTGGCATCCATGCGTTCAAGACGAGAGCTGAGGTCGGCGAGGGCGTCCTTCAAGGACCGCACGTCATCGCTCATGGAATCCACTTTGTTGCTCATGCCCGATACAGGGCTCAGGGATTTAGCGAGACCGGTATTCACCGTCTCCTGCAGCGAAGCCATCTGATCTGCCGTGCGGCGGATATCCGTTTGCATCCCCTGCACTAAACCGGTCAGAGTATCGAGCTTCGAATTAGTGGCTATCTGCATAGCGTTGATCCGGTCTTCCAGATCCCGCTGGAGCTGGACCAGATCTTTATTCACGGCGAATGAAAAGCTGGAGCAGGTCAGCAATAGTGCAGCGAGGCGCACGAATTTCATGGGATTAAACTCCTAAAAGAGAGAGGGGACAGATCGCATCCGTCCCCATGTCTACAAGCTACTTCAAGTGTAAGAGAAACGCGGCTACTGCCCCGCGGAGAAGTGAGCCCGGCGATTGCGCGCGTAACACTCTTCGGTTGCATCGGTACAGAGCGGGCGTTCCTTTCCGTAACTCACAGTCTTTAATCTATCGCCGGAAACGCCCAAGGCGACGAGAGCGTCTTTCGTGGCAGCCGCGCGCCGGTCACCGAGCGCCAGGTTGTACTCGGCGGAACCGCGCTCATCGCAGTGGCCTTCCACAGTCACCAGGAAGCTGGAATCCATCGAGAAGATCTGTTTTAAGGCAGTCGCATCCGCTTGCAAAACGCTCTGGTCCTCTGCTCGCACTTCGCTCTTGTCATAGTCGAAATGCAGATCCTGTACCTGATGAGCCAGGATGTCCTGGATGCTCGAGGTGTTGTTGTTTGGGACAGGCGCGGGCGGCGGGGGTGTGCTCACTGTAATCGTCGCGTCGGCATCCGTCTCGCCGCCGGCCCCGATAGCCGTCAGATGGTAAGTGGTGGTCGCAGTCGGATAAACAGCACGACGGCCGTTTGGACTGACGCTCCCGATCGAATTATCGATCTGAACGCTCGTGGCCCCAGTCACCGACCAACGTAGCGATGATGGCTGTCCGCTGCTCACCGTGGCAGGCTCGGCAGTGAAGTAGTCCACTACCGGCTTGCTTGCCGGAGGCGTAACTGCTGCGGGCGGAGGCGGCGGGGGTGGCGGGGGCGTCTTCTTGTGGCATCCTGCGCTCGCAAAAAGCAGCAATGCCGAAGTTAGCGTCAGAGATAACCGAGGTTTGTTCATAAGTGTTGGAGATTCTCCTGCGTATTATTGCTTATTGCTCGGCATTTACCCATACCGGCTTCTCGTTGCTTCCCGATTTTGTCAGTTGATGCTTGCCCGTACCGTCGGCGTTCATGACCCAAATCTGAGACTGCGCACCGCGCTTTGAAGCATACACGATGTGCGCTCCGTCCGGCGCCCAAGTGGGATTTTCATTCCGTCCCTCGTTTGCAGTCAACTGGGTGGTTTGGCCGGATGCCACATCCATGACGAAGATGTTGTAGTTGCCTGGCTCGAAGCCTTTGGTCCAGGCGAAAGCAATGTGCGCTCCGTCGGGACTCCAGGCGGGGTTGGTCGCTTCACCCGTGCCGGCACTCAAGCGGCGCACGTTCGTGCCCTCAACATTCATGTAATAGACCTGCGGGTAACCGGATCGGCCGGAAACATCCACCAGATCCGCGCCGGTCACTGGGTTGATCTTCGCTTCCACCTCGATCGAGTTGGATGACGTGATCCGATGCAAATCTCCGCCGTCTACCCGCGCCGAATAGAGCTGAGCAGGACCGCCTGCTGCGGTCGAAGAGAAGATGACGCGCTTCGAATCCGGCGTGAACGTAACAAACGCATTCATAGATGCCCGTTGGTTATAAAACGGCAGTTTTCGTCCGGTGTCAAGCGAAAACATTTGAATCGCTGGGTAACCGCCGGCATAGGTGGTAAACGCCACGATGCGTCCGTCAGGAGAAGCTGAGGGAAAGGTGCTGATGGAACCGAAACGCGTGAGCTGGCGCTCGTCTGTGCCATCCCAATTCATCACCCAGATTTCCTTGGAGCCAGTCCGGTTCGAAACGAATACGATGCGGGTACCGACCAGGCTTTTGCCGCCGAACTGCGCCAATATATCGGCGGCATAGCGGTGGCCGGCATCTACCGCGCCTTCCTGCGTAAGAGCAGCCGAATAGACTTTCCCGAAAATCTGGGCCTGCTGAAGAGAGGGCATGTTCGGGGCCGTCGTGTAGAACCAGCCGAACGCAACGAAGGTGCCGTGATTCTCCGCGCCATAACCGATCCCCAAATAATTAGCGGACATCGGCGGCAGGTTCCAGTCGGTCAAACGATTTCCCACCGGCTTGGTAGTGCCGGCTGCCGGCGCTGAAACACCGGCCTGCAGATCACTCGGTTGTTGGGGGATCTGCAGCGGGTAAAGCGTCTTTGGAACAAAGTTGATCAGTGGAGAACTCTCCAGATCACTCCTCACTGTGCTGTTGAAAGAGGCGATCAGATCGGCAGCGGACCCGGATGCTCTGAAATCCGGGACAGCGATCAGCGGTTTGCCGGGGTTTTTAACGATCTGCCCGGTGATCTGCTGTCCGGCGGACATCAGACCTGAGCTGGCCAGAACAAGAAGGGAAGCGAATAAGATGCGCATCAGCGTAAGTTGAAAGTAAATTGAGCTGAGATGTAGCTTTCGGTAATTTGCGGCGGAAGTTGCGGAAGCGGACTCGACCCGTACACAGCCCGTAGCGCCGTGTTGTCGACGGTGGGATTTCCGCTGCTCTGCACGACTTGCGGATTCCGGATCGATCCGTCGCGCATGATATAGAAGCTCACAATCGCGGGTTGGGACTGCGCACGAGCATCGAGTCCGTTCGTCGACCAGTTCTGCGCGATACGCTGGCGGACAATCTCGGCATACCAGCCCAGGCGATTACCAAGAGGCGAGTTCGGTCCGATGCCGACCTGCCCTGCGCCGCTCTGCTGCGCGTACATCGGACTCGAAACCGCCTGACGAGCGTGGCTATAGACCTGGTTCTGCGGAGCAGGCGGCGTATACTGCTGCTTTTGCACAGTACGCGGCGCTTGTCGTTTCGTCTTGTCGGCTATCTCGAATGCGTTCTTATCGGGAACCGGCGCTTTTTTCTCCTCGATCTTTGAAGGAGCTGTAGGCACCATGGACTGTGTGTCGTTCGCAACGGGATTCGGAGGCGCCTGGCGCTGCGGGATTGGAATACTGTGAACGGAAGAAACAGCGTAGGCCGGACCGCCTGACGGATGCTCTTCGCCCAGTGTTTCGCGTGTGCGATTTGTCCAAAGCCACACCCCGAACAGAACCGCGACCACACCGAGATGCAGCGAAAACGCCCCGATCAGAGGGCCGCGTAGCGGGTCCCGTTCATCGAGGATGTCTATTTGCCTGGTCATTACTTCAACGGCGTTGCCGGGCAGCGGAATCGATGGGCGCGGTAACCATTCTGACCTCGAATTTAGCGTCGCCTAGCTCGGCAACAATCTGCGCAATCGGATCCCATGGAGTCTCTTTATCGGCGCGCACGTAGACGGCAGTTGCGTTATGAAAACGCGCGCGCACGCCCTGCGCGAGCAGGTTGATGTTGATCGGTTTTTCATTGAGAAAAGACTCGCCGTTCTTGGTGATGCTGATCACCGGAAGATCTTGCGCGGTGTTTTGCACGCGTTTGACCGTAGGAACTTTGATATCCAAACCGAACTCCATCACGTTAGCTGTGATCATGAAAATGATCAACAACACCAGGACGACGTCGACCAAGGGGACGATGTTGATGTCGGACATAGCGGACGGGCCTCCGAAACGACGTCCGCGGCGACCTCCGCCGGTTTCACCAAATGAAAAAGCCATTACCGAATTTCCTAGCCGCCGAAATCCCGGTCGGCGAAGTTCTGAAACTCGATGGCGAAGTCTTCCATACGAGTGCCTATTTCCTTGATGCGCGTTCCGAAGATGTTGTAGAAGATCGCAGCGGGAATGGCTGCTGCCAAACCGATCGCCGTTGTGACAAGCGCTTCCGAGATGCCGGGCGCCACCGCACGCAAGCTGGCGCTGCCGGCCGTTCCAAGACCTTCGAAGGCATCGATGATTCCCCACACAGTCCCGAAGAGTCCGATGAACGGAGAAACCGATGCGACGGTCGCGAGCCAGTTCATGTTCATCTCGAGTTTCGTGACTTCTTCGCTGATGCCTAACTGCAAGCTGCGTTCGATCGCGGGCTTGTTCACCAAGGCTCCGCGCTGCTTAATCTGACGCTCTATTTCGCCGTAGCCGAAATCGAAAACGGCGACCAGCGGAGCCGTGCCGAACTGCTCGCTCGCGACTGCGACGGCCTGAAGGCTTTGCGCTTTGCGAAACGCGCGAAGGAAGTTCCGGTTATTCCGGCGCGCACGACTGAAAACGCTTCCTTTGGAGAAGACGATGGTCCAGGAGAACAGCGAAAACAGAATCAAAATCGCGATGACGGCAAGGGGAACCGGGCGAAGGTTCTGAATGATGTCCCACAGAGTCAAGTCAGCGGGAAACAACACAAAGGGCAATATGTACGTGTCCTTTCATCTACCTCGTTTCATTATAAGAAGAGGATCTTATAATTCGGTCACATGCTGGTCGAGCTGATGGTTGAAAATTACGCGGTGGTCGAAGCGGCTCGGATACGGTTTGGGGAAGGGCTCAACGTGCTCTCGGGCGAGACCGGAAGCGGCAAGTCGATCGTGGTGGATTCACTGAGCTTGCTGCTTGGCGCCCGCGCTTCGGCCGACATGATCCGGAGCGGCGAGACGAAGGCGCGCGTAGCAGGCGTGTTTGCGGTCGATCCGAGCCCGGAGTTCGAAGCCATCATCGGAGAAGCCGGAATCGAATATGCCGCGGACGAAGAACTGATCGTCGAACGCGAGATCGCAGCCAATGGTAAATCGCGAGCTTTTGTCGCTAACAGGCCTGTAACAACTGCTTTTCTCCGACAGCTTGCGCCCGTTCTGGGCGACATTCACGGCCAGAATGAGCAGCAGCTTCTCTTCACGCCACGGGCACAGCGGGAACTGCTGGACGAATTCGCGAAAGCCGACGAGTTGCGGGCGCAGGTTGCGCGGCTTTTCTTCGAATGGCGAGAAGCCGGAGAAAAACTGGAAGAACTGAGCCGGAACGAGCAAGAGAAGCTGCGGCTGCTGGACCTCTGGACCTTTCAGAGGAAAGAGATCGAGGGTGTGGATCCCCGGGCGGGAGAAGACAGTGAGCTCGAGTCAGAACGGAAAATTTTGCAGAACGTAACGAAGCTGCAGGAGAGCGCCTCTGCGGCTTTTGAGTTTTTGTATGACTCGCCGGAAAGCGCAACGACGCAGGTTCGGCAAACGCTTAAGCGCATGGACGAGCTCACGCGGATCGACGAGTCGTTGAACGAGACCGCGGCAACGATCCGGCAGGCGGCTTTGCTGCTAGATGAAGCGGGTTACACGCTGCGCGACTATGTCGGCAAACTGGAAGGCGATCCCGCGCGGCTGGAAGATGTGGAGAGCCGTTTGGCGGCGCTCGACCGTTTGAAGAGGAAGTACGGCCGGACTATCGAAGAGATTCTGGCCTTTCGGGATGAGGTCGCAAGGCAGATCGACGAAGTGGAGAATGCGACGGAGCATCGGGCGGCACTCGAAGCACGGCGGAACGAGCTTGCTCGGCAGTACGAGGAGAAAGCGCGCAAACTGAGCAGTGTGCGAACTGCGGCCGAAGCGAAACTGAGCAAGGCGGTCGAAGGCGAGCTGAAGAGTCTGATGATGGGCGGCACGCAGTTTCGGATCGCGATTAAGCAAGGCAGCTGGACCGCAAGCGGGCTGGACGAAATCACGTTTCTGGTTTCGCCGAATCGTGGGGAGGAGTTGAAGCCGCTCGACAAGATTGCCTCGGGCGGAGAGCTTTCCCGAATTGCACTCGCGCTGAAAACTGCGATGGGTGGAACGGACCGGCATGGCAGCAGTGCCCCGACATTGGTGTTCGACGAAGTCGATGCCGGAGTAGGCGGCGCTGCGGCTGCAGCAGTCGGAAGGCGGCTAAAAGCGCTTTCACGGGCAAACCAGGTTATTTGCGTGACGCACCTGGCGCAGATTGCCGGCTTTGCCAATCATCACTACGCCGTTTCGAAACGCGAGAAGAAAGGTCGGATCGCGACGGTGGTCGATGAGCTTGGCCGTGAGGAACGGGCGCGTGAAGTTGGGCGCATGCTTTCCGGTGACCAAATCACGGCAGAGGCTCTGAAGCAGGCGGAGCAATTAATCCAGGCCGGGCAGAACGTGTAACCTAGCGAGCAGGCCACAGACGCCGAAAAACGACGCCGAACGTGGACTTCGATTCAGGCACACCGAGCAGCGCGGTTCCGCCGAGATAAATAGCGCAGTAGAGCGGAACGACAACTACAGCTAACGGAAGCGGGTGGCGCGTACCGAGCGGACCGAGACTGGCTTTAAGCGCGTAGGACAATGCTCCGGCGATAGCGGCAACCATCCAGAGCCGTCCGGTGAAGCTGGGCGGAAGAGGGGTTGGGCCGATCCGCTGGGCCAGCGCCCGGCGAAGTAAAGCAAATTCCACCCAGCCCGCGATACCGGCGGAAGCGGTCAGTCCAGCTACGCCCCATTTGGGGTGGATGCCTAGCCATTTGGGAAGGCTGAAGGCGAAGAGCAGGCCGAGGAGCGTTGTGATGACGACTCGGATGATGGCAAAGCGCAGCGGCGTGCGGGTGTTGTGAAGCGCGTAGAAGACGGATGAATAGAGCCGGCCGAGAGAAGTCGCGAGCAATCCCACAGCGGATCCTGCCAGAACCGACCACACGTACACAGCGTCCTCGTACTTGAAACGGCCGCCCTGATACAGCGCGGCAACGAGCAGGTCGCCTATGGCTAAAAATGCTACAGCGCACGGGACGATCAAGAAAGCGATGCGGCGTAGACCGATGTTGAGCCGCTTTCGCAGAGTAGCGGCGACTTCTTCTTGAGTACCGGTTGCGCTCGATAACTCCGGTAGTTCGGCTGCGGAGATCGACATGCTGAAGAGGCTCACCGGAAGTATTGCGATGACCTGGCCGAAACCGAGGGCCGCCAACGCGCCAGTGGGAAGACTGCTGGCGATCATCTGATCGATGTAGGAGCTGATCTGCACAACTCCGCGGCCGAGGAAGATCGGGCCGAAGTTGCGGAGGACCGTGCGCACGTGGGCGGATTGAAACTCGATCACCGGGCGGAAGTGGGGCAGGACCGAAAGAGCTCGCGGCAGCTGAACCGCGAGAGTGAGAAGACTTCCGAGTACGTATCCCCAGGCAATGGTGATGACGAGTTGGTCTGCCGTCTGGTACCGGAAAAGGAGCGCCACGGCGATAATCACGACATTCATTACAACCGGGGCCATATAGGAGAGCAGAAAGCGGCGATGGCTATTTAGCACACCGAGGCACCAGGCGCCCAAGACGAGCAGTCCGGTGCTTGGGAAGAGAATACGCACGATGTGGATGGTGAGATCGCGTTTATCACCGTGGAAACCCGGAGCAATGAAATCGATCATCAGCGGGGTTGCAAGCACGCCGAGCAGCACTACCGTTGAGCAGACCAAGCTCAGAATTCCGAAAACAGCAGCCGCGACGTGGTTGGCCTCTTCGTGCTGGCCCTGCGCTCTTAATCTCGAATAGACGGTAACGAAAGAGGCGGAGATTACGCCTTCGCCGAAGAGATTGCTAAGCAGATTCGGAATTCGTATGGATGCGCGAAAAGCGTCCGCAACAATCGACTCGACACCGAAAAAGTGACCAATGATCCTTTCGCGAACTAAGCCAGAGATACGGCTCGCAAGTATGCCAGCCGCGACTTTAGAAGATGCGCCGAGAGCAGGTCGTCCAGCTGTTGCGATCGCCTGTTCCTTTGAACTTATAGGAGAAGCGACGACCGCCGACTTAGGAATGCGAATCCGAACTAGCAAATCATCAGGGTACCGATTGAGGTTACCAATTCATCCGCTTAGCGCATCCAATGCTCCAGGAGTGGCTCGATGATCACGACGCGTCTTTTTGCAAGGTTAACGGCTTTGAGCTTCTTGATGCTCCGCTTGGCTTGGGCTCAGGTGGCAGGCGCGACAAAGCCGCCGGCAACGCCGAATCCCGAAAAGATGGATGTGCTGAAGCAGTTGAGTTCATCCTTTGAAGAGGTTTCACAACGATGCGGGCGCGCGGTGGTGCAGATTTTTGTGCGAAGCTATGTGCCGGCGGAAGGCTCGGCCAGTAACGGCGAACTTCTGACTGCGGAAGATAGCAGCGGTTCGGGAATTATCATGACGCCGGACGGCTACATCCTGACGAACGCTCACGTGGTGAAAGGCGCACACAGCGTAAAAGTGCAGCTGAATATCCGGGCCGCCGCGGAGGCTCGGGAGCAGGGCAGTCATACCGCTACTCGACCGTTATCGGGCAGACTCATCGGCCTCGACCGCGACAGCGACTTAGCGGTTATTAAGATCGACAGCCACAATTTGCCCTATCTGAGTTTCGGCAATTCGGATGAACTCAAACAGGGACAGATTGTCTTGGCGCTGGGCAATCCGCTTGGCCTCGACAACTCGGTCAGCATGGGGATCGTCAGTGCCGTCTCGCGGCAGATCAAGCCGGAAGATCCGATGGTTTATATACAGACGGACGCGCCGATCAATCCGGGCAATAGCGGTGGCCCGCTGGTCGATACGGAGGGTCACGTCATTGGCATCAACACGTTGATCTTCACGCAATCCGGCGGCAGCGAGGGAATTGGATTTGCCATACCCGGCAACATTGCGAAGAGCGTTTATGAGCAGTTGAAGGCGCAAGGGCATGTGCACCGTTCGCAGCTCGGAGTGGTAGCTCAGACCGTTACGCCGGATATGGCGGAAGGGCTGGAGCTCGAGACCAGCCACGGGGTGATTATTTCGGACCTCGAACCAAACGGGCCGGCGGCGCATGGCGGCTTGCAAGTGGACGACATCGTGGTGGGCCTAAATGGCCGCCGGATCTCCAGTCTCCATCAGCTTGAAGCGGAGGTGTTCCGTGTCAGTCCAGGAACCAAGTTGACATTGAAGGTGCAGCGTGGATTGGAGCAGCTGGACATTCCAGTCGTTACAGAAGAGCAATCGGGTGGCGAACTCGATGCTCTGGCCGATCTGGTAGATCCAGTCAAGAATGTGGTTCCGCAACTGGGAATTGTCGGACTGGACATCACGAAACCGGTGCGCGATTTGATGCCGGATCTGCGGCGTCCGGCGGGTGTCGTCGTGGTGGCAAGGCAGGCGGGTGCTCCGTATTCGGGACCGCCTCTGAGTACGGGCGATGTCATTTACTCGATCAATCACAGCGTGGTGAACGGAGTGACACAGCTGAAGCAGGATCTGGAGGCTATGAAGAGCGGAGATGCGGTGGTGGTGTTAGTGGAGCGCGGGGGGCACCTGCTTTACGTTGCGCTGCAGCTCGACTGAACAGGTTACCGTGGAGTTGATGAGCGAAGGACCGATTTCGAAATTTATCAAGCATCACTACCGGCATTTCAATGCGGCCACGCTGGTAGATGCGGCAGAAGGATATAACAAGCACCTGCGGGACGGCGGCAAAATGTTCGTTACGCTAGCGGGCGCAATGAGCACGGCAGAACTGGGCGTGTCGCTGGCGGAGATGATACGCCAGGATAAGATCCACGGAATTTGCTGCACGGGCGCGAACGTGGAAGAAGACGTTTTTAACCTAGTGGCGCATGATTTTTATGAGCGCGTTCCGCACTGGCGGGATCTGAAGCCTGACGATGAAGAGGCGCTGCTCAATCGTCACATGAATCGTGTGACGGATACGTGCATCCCGGAAGAAGAAGCGATGCGGCGGATAGAAGGCGTGATTCTGAAGGAATGGATGGCGGCGGACAAGAAGAAGGAGCGGCATTTTCCGCACGAATTCTTTTTTCGGATTTTGCAGTCGCCCGATCTCCAGAAGAGCTTTCAGATCGACGTCAAGGACAGCTGGTTGTATGCGGCGATGGAAAAGAATCTGCCGATGTTCGTGCCGGGCTGGGAAGATTCGACGCTGGGGAATATGTATGCGGGGCACTGCATCAGCGGGGACGTGAAGAATGTACACACGGTGCGGACGGGGATCGAGTACATGATGTCACTCGCCGAGTGGTACACGAACACGGCAGAGCAATCGTCGATCGGGTTCTTTCAGATCGGTGGCGGGATCGCGGGTGATTTCCCGATCTGCGTGGTGCCGATGCTGCGGCAGGATCTCGAGCGGGAGTGGACACCGCTTTGGGGATACTTTTGCCAGATCAGCGATTCGACTACGAGCTATGGATCTTACTCGGGAGCAATTCCGAACGAGAAGATCACCTGGGAGAAGCTGAGCATCCGGACGCCGAAGTACATGATCGAATCGGATGCTTCGATCGTGGCGCCGCTGGTGTTTGCGTACGTGCTTGGGTGGTAGCCGAGCGGGTTTCTCCCGTCTATATCTAAAATAGGGCGGGCTCGAGGGAAAAACCGCGTTCGTGCTCAAGGGAAACGAGGAGGGTCACAGCTTTGGGCAAAGTCGATTCGGTCATTAGATTCAACGGCTTGCGAGTGTTTTTGGGGCTTGCTGTATTCGGCCGCATGCTAGGTTGGGTTAGAAACTGGATGAAAGTTCCCGAGCAATTTTGGCGGTAATAACCCCGTTTTTGAGGGTTAAACGACGGTAAAAACCCCCGTTTAGGACGGACTTGGTACCGTAAGGGAAGGTGCCTTGATCCGTGCGGTGAGGTGGCAGAGTGGTCGAATGCGGCGGTCTCGAAAACCGTTGATGCTGCAAGGTATCCGTGAGTTCGAATCTCACCCTCACCGCCAGTTAATCAATAATTTAGCTGAAACAGCATTTCTCTTGAGCGCAATTTCGGACAACACCTTGTTAGAGTCGGGCGCTACGACCGTCCGGGATGCTGCTTCCCCTTTCCGCGCGCGAACACGCCGCATTCGACACGCACAAAGCTGCCGATGCTCGCGTCGTCTACTGCGCTGCTGATCTTGGCCGCGTGCGGTTCAATGATGGGCCAACCGATGGCCGACAGAGAGATAATGGCGATTCGCCTGCCGCTCAGATTCTGCTGGTACGACATCGAAAGGTCACCCGTGACGAGAACGTCGAATCCGTTGGCCTCCGCCGATTCGAGCAGTCGGCCATTCTTCAACCCGGCCCAGCCGAGATACGCAACGGTATACGTGTCGTGATGCGCGAGGTGCGGTCTCAGATCGTGCGGGATGTTCTCATCCAGCAGAACCTTCAAGCGTGCAACTGCGGTTGCTGAGAGTGCGCGAAGGTCAGGAGTTCCCGAATCGTCTCTACCGCCAGCGTGGGAAAGCTCGCGTGAGTCTGCTCCGGTGTTCGGCCATACTCCTCATCGATCAGTACGACCTCAGCGGGAACGCGTGTCCCCTTAACAACAGGCTGACCCGCCACCTTCTCAGGATCGACTTCAACGAGATCGCAACCAGTCCAGTCCATGCAGCCTCTTCTTCGATTCTATCGCCGAAAGCTCGGCGGACGGGTGCCGCGCTTGAGTTGCCTAATTTCGCGGACTGAGTTCTCGTGGTAAGCGCGGTTTTTGTAAGCGGACGCGTGAATCGCGAAAGTTCCGCGGAAGTTTGTTTTCCAACTTCGGTTTTCGATGTCTTTGCCAGCGTGCATGATTGCCCAGGCCCAGGGAGGTCGGATGGATAAGGCTTTCATTTCAGTTTGCGGTGGCGCGAAAGTCAGGCAGGCTCTTGACGATGCGGACGGTCTCGATGCTCGCTCGGATAACTTGCCCGACCAGGCGTACGATGTAGCCGGGATCGTCTTCGCGGTTCGGGTCGGAATCGCCCTTGACCTGATATTGATCGATGACCCACTCGATGGCTGATTTGGATCCGAGTTTGTAGTCGAAGACCTCCGGCGGTATTCCTGCCAAGGTTAGGGACTCGTTGATCTGGATTGAGGTTCGGTCTTTGCCGAGCTTCATTTTGGTGACGTGTTCGGAGAAGGGCACGTCCTTTTGCTCGATGTATTCGAGGGGCCAAGGTTCCAGTGATTCGTAGCCGATGTGAGATTGGGCGAGTTCGTTTCCGGCGTTTGCGAAAGCTGTGAAATCGGGAGCGAGCGGGAAGCGCGGGAGTTCGCGCTTCAGGTTGTCGGCGTAACGCTCGCGGTACACAGGATGGTGCAGGATGGCGTAGATGTAATGGAAGATGTCTTCTTTGGTTATGGCGTTATCCGAGTAGTGCTGGCGGAACTGGCGTAGGGCGGAGTCCTTTAAGTTGGAGAGAGGGAAGCACTGCGAACCACCTTGTGGAAGTAGATCGCAGATCACATCTGACATCAAGACGAAGAACGGCCAGGCTGTGCCCACTTTCGCCCAGATGACTCGACCGGAAATCTTGGGCCATTGATAAACCCGCTCGTTGACGAGACGCTCGAAATACAGATACTTTTTCGTGAAGGGACGGTACAGCGACGGGACAATCCTTGCCAGGTCGAGCTTAAGGGTGAAACCGCGTGCAGCAGCCGCTTTTAGGGTTTCACTCCATTTAATTCGATGTGGCCAAACGATTGTCGGATCGCTCTTGCGCCGGTAGACTTCGGCGTTGTAGTCGGCGATGAACTTTTGCATGCGGACGGCCAGCTTCTCGCGATTCCAATCGTAAACCACATCGTCGCGATTTGTTTTGACACCGACGGTGTATAGGCTGAAGCTGTCTGCGAGTGATAAGAACGTGCTGTACTCGTCTGCATTCTCCGGCACGATCCAGGAGTGTTTGAGATCAGGGGTGATCGTCTGCCAAGGTACTTCGCCCGAAATCAAAAAATCCAGCTTTTCACGTTTGCGCCACAACTCGGGAACACGAAAATACCGTGTCGATGTGGCGAGACCGCGTTTTCTGACTGCGAGAGTAATCCCGACACCGACCTGGATTCCGAACACATTGTGGGTTGTTCCTGACAGCTTCGGATTGCGGCGGACGTTGCCGTGCAAGTCGAGATGAACAATCTGTTCGAAGTCTTTCGCGAGGTGTTTACGCATGCCGTCGAATGCATGCTGGTCGACGAAGCTGTTATTCGATACAAAACAGACAATGCCATCACGATCCCCTAAGCGGTCCGTCGCCCAACGGAAGAACTTGACGTACATGTCAGAGAGCGAGTTCTTGTTGGTCGCTTTCGAGTCTTTGGCGTATGTGTCGCGGATGCGGCCGTCCACCAGTTTGTATTTGCGATTTTGGTTGTTGTCGTTTTCGCTTTTCTGGCCTACGTTGTAGGGCGGATTGCCGATGATGACCGTGATGGCGGCTTTTTTCTCGCGTTCTACACGTTCGGTGTTGGCCGGGGTGAATAGGCCGAACTGCTGTGCTTCCTGCATGTCGAGCGTATCGACGAAACAGAGACCGTTAAACGACTCGTAGCTGCGCATCCGCTCGTAGTAGGCGTGCTCGATGTTGAGGCTTGCGACGTAGTAGGGCAGCAGCATCACTTCGTTGGCAAAGAGACGATTGCGGTAGGCCTCGGTCAGAGCTTTACCCGGGATGCGCTCGATGAGGTTGACTATGAAGTTTCCGGTGCCGGTACAAGGGTCCAGGATGACGACTTCGGGCGAGGAGAGTGTGTAGCCAAAGTGTTCTTTGATTGCCTCTTCAACGGAGTTGCACATGAAGTCGACGATTTCGCGGGGCGTGTAGACGATGCCGTGGGTGTCGGCGATATCGGGCGAGAAGCGTTGAAAGAACTGCTCGTAGACGGAGTTGAGGAAGTCCTGTTTCTCGGTGAAGTGTTCTAGATTTGCGCCCTGGCGCTCGATGGCCCGGTAGTAGGGGTCGAGTCTTTTGAGGAACTCCGCAGTGGAGAAGCTGGTGGAGGCGAGGGCTTCGATAACGTTTTGAATCTGCGCGGCGATGACGTTGCGGTGGGTGAAATCGGGGTTCTGGAACAGATTCCGCATGAGGCGCTCGGTAAGGAGGTGCTGGATCAGCATCTCGTCGACCATGTGCTCGGAGAGCTCAGGATTCAGGGACTGGCGGCAGAGCGTGACAAATTCGCCAAAGGCCTGCTTAAAGTGGAGATTCTTCTTGTGCGCTTCGGCGATGTGTTCATAGAGGGCCCGAGCGAGGTCTGGGACGCGATCTTTGAAATCCTCCATGGCGCGTTTGAATTCGCGCTGGTCGGACTCGTCATGAGAGAAGAAGCGATTGAGGAGATCGGCGATTTTAACGGGTTCGCGGAGGGCAAACTCGCCGGCTTCGGCGCGATCCTGGTAGAGGACGGCAGTGCGGGTATCCTCGAAAACGATGTTGCGACTGGGATAGCCTTTTCTGAGCTTCTTTTGTATTTCTGCCGGGAGGTTGTCCGCGGTGTCTTTGGCTTCCCACCATCCGCGCGGTAGACGAAATTCGTCTTGGATTGTGCCATCGGGAACGATGCGGCGGCCACTGGAGGAAGTGGAAAGCTCAGGCACCAACGTCCAACCGCGTTTCTTGGCGGCTTTGTCCAGCAGGTTTTGGAACGGTCCTTTTAAACCCAGTTCATGGCTGATTTGCTGGGCTTCGAGACGCTGGATGTCGTTGAGATAGGTCTTGATGATCGGATCGTTAGGGCTCAGATATTGTGTAAACGCGATCTTTATTTCATGCAAGGCTTGCTCGTTCCATTCGAGCCAGCGGTTCGCAAATTGGCGCAGCAAGCTTCGTTCCAGCCCTGGACTGTACGCCACTTTTTCGACCCAGTCTTCAAGGCTAAATACAGTAGCTTAATAGCTGCATCGTGCGTCAGGAACTGAGCCTCGATTTTTGGTCACCTTGCGCAAGGTCATATGCAACGATTCGACCGCGTTGGTCGTGTAGATGATCTACGTTTTTTGTCGTTAAAGTGTCAGCACAGTGGCACTCTTCGGACCAAACTGCAAGCATCCTATGACCGTTCTTGGCAAAAACATGGCCGTACTCGGACATTCTTTGTCCATCACTTTGGCTGTTTTCTGCGGGTTTGATGCATTTTCCCTTCTTCTACTTAAAAACACCGGACGTTATCCATGGCTCACCATGCACTTCAAACCTGAAATGGCGAAGCCGGGGTAACGCCTTGCTTTGAGCTGGCATGTGCCGCACTTGGCAAGCCTTTCTGTATGCAATCCGTCCTTTCCAACTCACGGTCGCCGTTAACGTAGCCTCGAAGTATGAATCCGCCAGAGGCGGAGATCATGGAACCTGAAAAGAATCTGCACGCAGCCGTCCCGCGTTGAAGCTGGGCAAAGCAGCATGCGTCGTCGCGGCACTTATCTGACTATGCGGTAAGCGATGCGATGGACGATGTATGAACCGGCCGCGAGTTCGAAGAGACGCTGGCGTTCGGCAAGCGCCACGCCAAAGCGCGCGGCCTGAAACCCAGCGACGTGGCGGGCGCGGTTGCGGCGGTTCGCACTGAAATCAACGAGCGCGCGGTTAATGAGTGTCATCGTTGACACTAATATATCTCCGCCTTAACTTCGCGCAGTGTCCGGAACGTTTCTTAAGTCATGCGGGCCGCACGCATCAGCTTGTGTCACGCCCCAAACTCTTAAAGGCAGAACATGAGGCGGTTTACTGGCAGATCTGCAAGTTAGGCAGATGATCGGCGGTTTCAGGTTCACGAACAGGTTCACCCGACCCTCACGGCCGATATCGTCAGGCAGACCCGTCCGATAACCGCATTCTGAATGTTCAGAATTTGGAAGAGCGGGCTACATCGTCAGCGGCGACGACCATCTACGCGGTTGAAACAGCACGGCAACGCGCCCATCGTAAAGGTAGCGGAGTTCCTGCGGCAACTCCAGGGCGAAGCCAGCCAGCAGCGATAGGTGTAATCCTTCGCCCGTTCCGCTTCCCACCGGCAATACCGGGTAATGAAGCACGGGATCGATGGCATTTCTCGCATGGGCGGGAATGCAGAATCTGCAAGTTACTTAGATGATTGGCGGCTTCACGGTTCGAATCTCACCCTCATCGACCTGCGGCATGAAAGTCTCCTCTAGCTGTACTGCCCATGTCTGGAGTTGACATGTTCCAGGCAGATTCACGTGATGTGCGGCCGAGGTTTCGATTCGTCTGACTGGAGTTGAGCACGGTACGATACGCCTTACATGAGGTTTCCCGTGTTAGCAATGGTGGTTTGCGCTTTCAGCATGCTTCTGGCGGCGGGTAGGCAGACAGAGCGGGCGGGCAGCGCGCATGCTCGACTGGCGGAACTCATCGAGCAAGAGTGGCAGTATGAGCTCGAAACAAGTCCGGAGGAGGCGACGGCGATTGGAGATAACCGGTACAACGATCGCTTGACCGACTACTCCGCAGCGGCGTTTGGGCAACGGGCGGAGCGGACCCAAGACTTTGTCGGCAGGCTACAACAGGTGCCGGAGGCGGCTCTTTCGGCGGAGGACCGGCTGAATCGGGCGCTGCTGATCCGGATGCTCGAAACGAACCTCGATGACGAGCGCTTAAAGGCCTGGGAAATGCCTGTTGACCAGATGAACGGACCGCATCTAGCGTATGCAAGTCTGGCGAGAGACATGCCCTTCGGGACCGCGCACGACTACCGAAACTACCTGAGCAGACTGCATGGTTTGCCTCGTGTTTTTCGCGAGATCACAGAGGACATGCGGCTCGGATTACGCGATGGGTTGATGCCGCCGCGCTATCTCCTCGAAAAGGTTGCGACTGAGGCGCAGAACATTGCGGACCGTCCAATCGACGAAAGTTCGTTTACAACCCCCCTCAAACAATTCCCGGCCAGCATCTCTCCCGAGGAACAAGCGACTCTTAAGACCGAAATCGAACGGGCGGTGAGCGCTGAAGTTCTTCCGGCTTACTCGAAGTTTGCCGTTTTTGTTAAGACCGATTATGCGCCGAAAGGCCGAACCGAGTACGGGGTGTGGTCTTTGCCCGACGGGGCGAGGAGATATCGGCAGGCGATTCGCTCGCAGACAACAACCGACAGGGATCCGGCCGAGTTGCATGCGCTGGGTTTGAAGCAGGTCACCGCTATCGAGATTGAGATGAAATCAGTCGCGAAGCAACTGGGCTTCAGCGATCTGAAAAGCTTTAACGCGCATATCCTGGCGGATCGCAAGCTGTACGGAACCTCGGGCGAACAGATACTCGGGCTGTATCAGAAGTACACCGATCAAATGTACGCGAAGCTGCCGCAGTACTTCGGGCGGTTGCCGAAGAACCGGCTCGCTGTGGTGCCGATGGAGGCTTTCCGCGCACCGGACGCGGTGCCGGCCGATTACTCGATCGGAGCGGGGGATGGCTCACGGCCCGGGCGGATCAACGTAAACGAATATGCACCGACGAAGCGGCTGATGCTCAACGCGGAGGCGATTGCTTATCACGAAGGCGTGCCGGGCCATCATCTACAGTTTTCGATCGCGCAAGAGCTGCCGGATTTGCCTGCCTTCCGAAAGTTCGCTCAATATAACGCTTACTCGGAAGGCTGGGCGCTCTATGCAGAGACATTAGGCCATGAGTTAGGTTTTTACCAGAGCCCTTACAGCGAGTACGGGCGGTTGGAAAACCTGATGTGGCGTTCGATTCGGCTGGTGGTGGATACCGGCGTACATTCGCAGCACTGGTCGCGGCAGCAGATGATCGACTTCTTTCGCCAGCATACGGCGATGGATGATCAGAATATCGAGACCGAGGTCGACCGATATATCGCGTGGCCGGGTCAGGCGCTCGGCTACAAGCTAGGCGAGATGACGATTCTCAAACTACGCGAAAAAGCGCGTCAGCAGCTCGGAGAGCGATTCGATATTCGGCAGTTTCATGACGCCATTCTCGGCGAAGGTCCGCTACCGCTTGATGTCCTGGAGACCGAGGTGACGCGCTGGATGAACGGAAGTGGAAAACGCTAGACGATGGCGGCCCGCGGTCACGGGTTAACTCAGTGTCTTTGTCGTGCAGGTAAGCTGCCAACCTGTGGCTTCTGCGAGAGAAACGTTGCTTGGTCTCAAGCTAGTAAGCTGTGCGTCGGATAGCCCAAGCCCAAACTTAGTCCTGATACGACTTGTAAACTCCCTCGTATGTACGGTACTTTCGATGCAACGGGGATTGGTGGAGACTGACTGCGGTTTGGACACGGCCCTGTCGGCTGATCCGTCGAAGCAACGAAGTGATGCAAGCTGGCTTGCCCCGCTGTGTTTTACCGCACTCTACGCCGCATTAATTTGGTTGCAGATCGGCCGCCATCTGTGGTTCGACGAACTGCTTACTTATTATCTGGCAAATGCCTCCAGTCTTGGCCGCCTTTTGCACCTCGTCCAGCGCTGGGACCTCAATCCTCCGCTCCTCCATCTGCTGGCTCACGCAAGTCTTAGGGCGGCCGGCGGCAATCCCATTGCGGTCCGCTTTCCCTCCGTCATCGAGTTCTACTTCGCAAGCTTGTTCCTCTTCTGGTACACCGCTCGAAAACTGGGTCGGTCATACGCTTCGCTTGCTGTTTTGATACTTTGGGTCAGCCCCATCTTCCAGTACGCGACCGAAGCCAGGCCGTATGCTCTGCTTTGCTTCTGGTTTTGTTGCTTATTACTACTTTGGGACATAGCCGTTACCGAAAAGCGCACGCCCTGGGTGGTGACGGGTGTGGCGGTCGCAACAGTTGGATTGCTGAGTTCTCATGTCATCGCCCCTCTCTCTCTGCTGCCGTTTCTGGTCGCCGAAGTGGTCCGGTATATCCGTTCGAAAAAGGCCGACTACACACTTTGGGCCGGTCTTCTTCTCCCGCTTTTCACGGTCGTAATCTATCTGCCTTTCTACCGAACGTTCGAGAGCGTTACCTATTACCCTGTCGCCTTCCAAGCTTCCTTAGGCAAGGCCGTCTCATTTTACTGGCATACTTCCTCGAGCGTGTTCGTTTTTGTAGTTCTTGCAACTTTGTGCGGCTGGCTTTACCTTCGATTCAAGCCTGCCTCCCGGGGCAGCTTGTGCGTGAACCCGTTCCCTCTACGGATATCGGAGTGGGCGCTGTTCTCTACGCTGACCATTGCGCCTCTTGTGCTCGATTTCATCATGATGAGCAAGAACGCCCCGTTCTGGGGACGGTATTGCATTACCTCCGCTTTGGGTATTTATTTCCTCTTTGTTCTCCTCGCAGCGAGAGTTCTACGTTATAACTACCGGGCGGGTTTTATCGCTACGGCGGCCGCTGCTGTTTTGCTTTTCGCGTTTCGAATTGTTGTTCCCGCATACAACTCGGTTGCACATCCCGCTCCCTCGAACGTGGCAGAATTCGAAGCAGTAGATCCCGGCTTGCCGATTGTGGCAGCCAGCGGTCTAACTTTTGTGGAGATGGGTCAATACGAAGATCGGCAGCTAATTTCCCGTCTTTTCTACCTGCAGGATCGGGATGCCGCGATTCGATTCGCTCACGCCACTCTGTTTGAGGATTTCGGGGATTTCCAGCGCGACCTCAAGTTTCCCGGAACGATTGAGCCTTACGGTCGCTTCCTACGCGACCACCGCCACTTTCTCGTTTTTGGAACATTTAATTATCCCGAAGATTGGCTACTTCGGAAATTGGCTTTCGATGGAGCCACAATCACCTCTTTAGGCACCTTCGCTACTCCGTACAAAGACAAAACGCTATACGATGTTCAGTTGCCAGGCAGCTCGAAGCGGTAGATCGCCTCAAGTATTCTGTTCTGGTCCGCTTTTGTAAGCTCGCTATAGAGCGGCAATCGCAGGAGCCGCTCACTTACATACTCGGAGACGGGACACTGTCCCTCATAACCGCCGAATTTCCTGCCCATGGTCGAGCGATGCAACGGCATGTAATGGAATACGCTCTGTATGTCCTGGGTGTTCAAGTGTTCGATCAGAGCTGTGCGTGTCCGGAGATCCGGAAGCAGCAAGTAGAAAATGTGATACGGCTGCTCACAGTGCGAGGGAATGTTGGGCAACCCGATGCCGTGATGACGGGCCCACTCGTTCAGCCCGTGCTCATAGTGCGACCAGATCGCGCAACGCTTCCGTTGTATCTCCGCTCTGATTTCCAGCTGTGCGTAAAGAATGGCGGCTAAGATGTCCGAAGGCAAGTAACTCGAACCAGTGTCGACCCAAGTATATTTGTCCACCTCCCCACGGAAAAACCGCTTCCGATTCGTTCCTTTCTCGCGAATAATCTCCGCCCGGTCGAGGAGAGACGGATCATTGATCAGCAGCGCGCCTCCTTCCCCACAGCTGAAATTCTTCGTTTCATGAAAACTCTGCGCAGCCATGCGTCCGAACGTCCCTAGCGCCTTTCTCTTGTAACGTCCGAACAGGCCGTGCGCGTTGTCCTCGACCACAGACACTCCATGCTCGGCCGCTAGCGCGCATATGGTGTCCATCTCGCATCCGACGCCTGCATAGTGCACCGGAACGACAGCTTTCGTTGCTTGCGTAAACAAGTCCGGAAGCAAGGCCTCGTTCATGTTCATCGTGTCTGGCCGAATATCCGCAAAGACCGGCTTCGCGCCGCGTAAGACAAAAGCATTGAGAACGGACGGGAAGGTGAAAGAAGGCACGATCACCTCGTCCCCGGGGCCGATTTCCAGGAGTAGCGCCGCCATCTCTAGAGCATGCGTGCAGGAGGTGGTCAAAAGAGCCCGGTAAGTGCCCAGCGTGGTTTCGAGTATCTCGTGACATCGCCGCGTAAAAATCCCGTCGCCGCAGATATGCATTCTTTCGAATGCCTGTTTAATGTACTTGACCTCGGTGCCGACCGGGCTAACACAGTTAAACGGGATCGGTGTCATCCTATTTTGCAAAGCGATCTGCGTCTCGGTCTACATCCCAAATGAACTTCGACGCGTCGGGACCTACGTTAAGAAGTAAGTCGATGGCCGATACCTGGGGCGCGAAAGGCGGAAACCGCTGTGTATATTCAGGATACCTGTAGACCATCCACTCGACTCCGATACCCGCCCGATTGAGCATCTCTACGTTAAGATACTGCTCGGCGGAGGGTCCGCTGATGTAGTGGGTCGCGCCGACCTTCTTCAAAATGGCCAGCAACCGGTCCGTCTTGGATCCTGCGCAGCCGAGCGTTGAGCTTCGAAGAAAGGTCGTGTGTGTAATGCCGAGTTCTCGCGCAAGCTCAATAGTAGTCTGAATGGTGAAGTCTGCGAGTAACAAAGGCCGGCTCTCGTACCAGCGCTCAAGCATCGACCGATACTGAGGAAAAAATGGAGCTTTGGAGTAGCTGTGTCTCAAAGTTTCGAAATGCAGTTTGGCCCAATTTTCAGAAGACGAAACGAGTACTTCGTTGATCGCCGTCTTCCCCCAGCAGATATTAGCCGATCGCACAGGAATCGTTAACCACTTCAGCCCTGCTTGCGTCTTGATAAGGTTTCGGTTACGCCAGCCTCGTTCGTCATATTGCACATCGTCGTAAAAGATGAACAAATCGGCTTTGTGTATCTGGTCGAAGTAACCCCGCCACGGGATATACGAAGGTTGCAAAATGACGCACTTCACGGCCGATCGAAGTTGCCCTCATAGACTCGCCGGATCAGATATTGAGGTCGCGATTTCGCTTCGCTGAATATCTTTCCAACATACATTCCAATTACGCCGAGAACGCTGATAATCGTTCCGCCCAAAAACCAAAGCGACACCATTATCGACGTGAAACCCATTAGAATGTAGTCGGGGTGCATCCATTTCTGGATCAGCATCTTCAAAGCAAACAAGAGCGACAAGAAGGTGATCCCGAGCCCGCCCACAAAAATGACGGTCAGCGGATAGCTGGAAAACGAAGTCACTGCGTTGACCGACAATGCAATCAGCTTGAGCGGTGTGTATGTCGATGCACTGGCGCGCTGTTGCTTGTTGACAAATCTAGGGCGCTGGACGAAACCCGTCCAGCTGAACAGCCCCATCAGGAAGACATGCGTCTCTGAGAATTCTTTTAAGGCGTCCACCACAGACCGACGCATTAAACGCACCGTGCATCCGTTTGCCGGGATGGGCGTATCGGACGCCAGATTGAAGAAGCGGTAGAACAGCGTGCCTGTGTGCCGCTTCATGACCGACCCCGCTCGCGCCACCTGCACCCCGTATAGCATGTCTGCGGGCCGCTCCTGCAGGTCACGCCAGAACTCAGGTAACCACTCCGGCTGTTCTTCCAGATCGATGTCGATCAGAAAGACAAGCTCGCCCCGCGCCTGGCGCAACCCGGCCAACATAGCCGGATGATGTCCGAAGTTTCTGGCAAGCTCAACCACTCGAACATGCGGATCGCTCTCTGCCAACGCGATCGCCAACGGCAAAGACTGATCCGGTGACCCGTCATCGACCAGCACAATCTCGTACGCTTCCGTAATGCCTCGCGCTGCCTCGCTGATCCGTCTGTGAAACTCCGCTACAAATTCAGCCGACCGGTACATGGTGCTGACAACGGATAGCTTCGGCAAACTCAAGCTTTGACCCCGAAAACCCTCTCTGTATAAATTCGGCTGAGCCGCAGATCCTCTTGAAGCGGTCTGGTCACAATCGTGTTTGGGCGGTAAGCGAGTTCTACTACGATCAGCGGTTCGAGCCGCTCCTCTTTTAAGTAACTGGCGACCTTTGTATAATCGATGTCGCTGTCCTCGACATCTTCGAGCCACAACTTATTTATTGCGCTGCGTACATGGATTTCCCGCAGCCGTTTACCGACTTCTCGCAGAAACGGAATCGGCTCAAAGCCGCCTTCATAAGCCCAATCGACATCCACGCAGATGCGCACGTATTCAGGATCGGTGTTTTGCAGGATGTGCCGCCATTCTCGTGCATTTTCTTCGAGTTGAGGCGTATGGTGGTGCACGCGCAGTTCGAAACCGTGCAGTGCGAGCGTATGGCCCATGCGATTGAGGGAATCGGACTGCACTGCGAGTTCGGCGTCGCTCTTACGTTGGTGACCGGATTTGGGATCCGGGTTGTTTACGATCGCTTTGCATCCAAACGGACGGCAGACATCGCCGATTTCAAGGGCGGTCGCAATGGTCTGGTCTGCCTCTTCTTTCCGATGCATCGGGCCGCCGACGTACACGGAAGGCATCAGCAGCCCTTGCGATCTAAGAAGAGATAACGCTTGGGCCCGCATCTCCGGAGCGAAGAAAGCCGGGCTAAGCTCAATGTTTTTGAACCCAGCGCCCCTCGCCATCGGCAGGACTCGGCCAACCACGTCTTTCAATGGCTGCTTTAAGGATTCCGCATACTGCTGGAAGATGTACCCCTCTACTGCCAGTTTCGAAGTTGTTCGCGCCGCCGACCACAGTGTTCCTGCGGTAGCTGCCAGAAGAACCTCGCGGCGCGTCATTGGGAAGATTCTCTCACCTTGCCACAAGACGTTTTGAAAAATAAGTTGCGTAAGATACTCTGGCTAGGCTCCAGCAGTCATATAATTGATTTGGCCCAGCAGAATCTGCGAGTTTTTCCTGGACCATGCTAAGCTCTTCGCAGCTAAGTGTTACCTGTCCGCTTTGTCGCCAGACAGAGGACGAGCGTATCCATGTCTATGGATCCGGGATGTAACGATCTCTGATACTCATAAAGGAGCGGTCTCCACGGATATGTTGACGCGAATCACCGAGGGCCACCGTAAGGCCCGTTCTCTCGCGCAAAAAAGCAGGTTCCTGCTTACAGTTTTTGCATCGCTGCTTCTCAGCGCGCCTTTTCTCAGCGCACAGAACGGCACTGGGATCGGGGATTATGATCTTAAATCCCCTGCCGATCTGGCGCTTTCGTTCGACTACAACGGAACGGGCGCAGCGGATCATTTGATTTTTTACCGGCCCGGAACCGGTGTCGTTTATATCCTTGCCAATACGAACAACACCTGGACGACCGTTTTTTCGTCCACGCAGGGAATCGGCGGCTATGACCTGAAATCCCCGGACGACCGGATTATCGCGTTCGATTACAGCGGCACCGGGTACAAAGACCACTTAGTCTGTTATCGTCCCGGAACCGGTATCGTCCAGATACTTGCCAATACCAACGGAGTATTCGCCCCGGTATATCAAGGTGTCAGCGGTATCGGCTCTTTCGACATGAGGTCCACTGCCGATCAATTGCTCGCGTACGATTTCAACGGCAATGGTTTGTCCAACTATCTGGTCGCCTACCGGCCTGGTACCGGTGTCGTTCACATTCTTCAAAATACGAACGGTACCTTCGCTCCCGTTTACGAGGGGACGAACGGAATTGGCGGCTTCGATTTACTTTCCACGTCCGACCGAATCATTGCGTTCGACTACTATGGAACCGGCGTAGCGGATCATCTGATCGCTTATCGCCCCGGATCGGGAGTTGTTTACGTGCTGCGAAACGCCGATGGCTTCTTCTATCAGGAGTCGACATCTACAACAGGCATCGGCAGCTATGATCTGGCTTCTCCGACCGACGTGTTGCTCCCCATCGACTATAACGGAAGCGGTAACCTCGATCACATTCTGGCTTACAGGCCTGGAACAGGAGTAGCCTATATCTTAGGTCTCTCTTACTTCCAGTTCACCACTGTTTTTCAGAGTTCGCATGGTATTGGCGACTATGACTTAATGTCAACCAGCGATCAAATCACAACTTACGATTACAACAGCCTGGGCGTGCAAAGTAACTTGGTGTTATACCGGCCTGGAACTGGCGCGATCGCCGTTATGGCCAATACAAATGGAACCTTCAGCTCGTTGTATCAAAGCTTTTAGCTGACGGCAAAGACTGCTTAAAAACTAAGCCGCTCTTTCCGGCCGAAGAGTGAATCGGCGGAAAGAGCGGCTTTTAGCAAGAAGACCTAAAGCGTTAGGTATAGCGGGGGCGGGTTGCCGGTAGACGTAACGCCAAGGGTTGCCTGCCTGCGAAAGTGCCATGCTCAAGGAAGTGCCTTGTCCGGTGCTTGGCGTGAGAAAAGGAGTTAGAGCTGCAACGGCCGATTTTGAACCATGATAAACGGCCGTCAAACCGGCTGTCTGCTCGAAGTTCAAGTTATTGGGCTGGTTCTGATTAGTGATTACCGTCCCTAATACCCGGTGCTCACATTCAACACCCATGATGGATGCTGCTACCTGCCCGAAGTAAGCGAGCTGCGCGGCGCTGTAGGGACCTCCGTATGGACCAGTCGGAGCATTGATCAGCACGCTTCGCATTGCCAGAACGCTGAACTCTCTTATAGCGGTTAGATAAGCGCCGATAAAGGCATTCTCCAATGTCTCAAGCGTCGCAATGAAGTTAGCTACGTTTGAAAATGTGGTTGCGGGGAAATAGAACATCTGATAAGGATCAGTTGTCGCGTCGGTGCCTATGTTCCCAACCGTTCTTAGAAGATTGGCATGGGCTATCTCCTGAGCCATGGCCGCTCTTAAGTAAGTTACATTCGGAAGGTTCCCGCTGGGCTGAACATTAGTTGCTGAGCCGCCGGGACCGGCAAGGCTTGGATCCTGAATTACGGCGGGCGTCGTGAGCCCTAGATAATAGAAAACGGTAGCCAGGTCTTCCGCAATAAGTGCTGCCGTGAAGATATCGTTCGCCGCGTCCTGATTACCGGCCGTGCTCTGCGCCTTCAGAATCGGGACATCGCCGAAGAGCATGGCTGCGGTAGCGCTCAAGCCGGCGACTCCTAAACCTTTGAAGAAGCTTCGCCTTGCCGGATCTATTTGCTCTGCAGGCAAAGCAACCTTTTGTTCTATATCGCTTGAAACAAAACCTCGTGATGCTTTTTCAATGCTCACAATTGTGTTTCTCCTTGAGAAATGAGTTCCCGAGGACAAGGGGGAAGACACTGACGCTCCAGGAGGCAGCTTCAGACATCCAGATAGGATCGAGCTCTATTGTACCGCTACAAGCCCGGCTGTCATCGAAAGTCTTGAATTAAGTTTTGTAACCAGGGCCGGCACTTAGCTCACGGCTAGATAAGTCATATACCGGTCGTTACCGATAGCCGAGAACGGGAGTAACCGCAACTTACCCGAAGCGGTCTGTGCTTGCCAGGCCGGTTCTCCGGGAAGCCGCGCTGCAGAAAGCAACTGGTCGCGAGTAACTGCCGGCGCGTTCTCTGTCATTGGGAAAAGCACTAATGGACCTCGCACTAACGCAACGAGGTGAGCATGTTGCGAGTCGATACTCTCGAGCCGCATAGGCAAGGGAAACTCAAGCTCCACTCGATCCCCATCCATCCATCTGCGCCTGACGGACGCAAATCCCATCCTGACCGGGGCCACCGCCGGAGTGCCATTGACTCGAATGACAGCGCCGGCTTGCGCCCACGCGGGAATCCGTACGCGAAGGGAAAGCTCCGACGGTCTGGTAACCCGAATCACCATTTTGATCTGACCTTCGATCGGGTAACTTCCCGACTGGGTCATCGTGAACTGGGCTCCATCGGCCGCCGTCCACCGAAGAGTAGAGGGCAAAAACAAATTTACAAACACGCCGTCGCTGTCGCGGAAATACGTATTGATCCGGTAATCGGCCGCCACTTGCGGCAATGTTCCGGAGCAACAAGGCCAAGCATCGGGGAAATAGGACTTAATCCCTGAGGAATGATAGTCCGAATAGTAGAAGGCTTGCCCATCGAATTGCAGGGGTTTTGCTCCCAGCACCGTGTTGTAAAAAACCCGTTCCATACTGTCCCCATAGCGCCCGTCCCGGGTCACTCGCAGCAGATAGCGGGTCAGTTTGAAGTGCGCATAGCTTCCACACGGTGTCTCGAATCCCCGATGCGTCTTGCTAAGGCTTTCGTATAGAACACCGCTCCCTGGCGAACTGAAGCTTTCGTCAGGTCCCCAGCCCCCGGTAGCAAAGCTCTGTGTGGCGGAGATCATCTCAAACGCGTTGCTGGCCGCCCGAAGGTGTTTCACGCTTCCGGCGGCGAGATACGCCTGCATGGCCGAACTCAAGGCATTGCAAAAGCTATAAGCATGGTGACCGGCAAGGACATTCTTGTTCTCGGAGAGCGGATCGAAATAGGTTTTGTCGAGCAGAAACCTCGAAGCCAATCGCTTATAACGTTCGCCCGCGCCCCGCGTCCACGCAAGATACAAATTCTCCGGAAGCGTATACGACTCGTCCCAGGTGTAATCGTCTGCCGTGCTTTCCCCGATCGACTTCCGCCAGCGCCGCTGCGGCTCATCGCGATCCAGAGCCTGGGGAGGCAAATGCGGCTCGGCTGCATCCGTTGTTCGATCGAGGAGCGCTTTGGCGTCGGTTACTCCCGCAAAACGCTGCGCGTCGATCAAACCGATCACCATCTTGTCGTAGTTGTAGGCCGGAAATCGGAAGTTTGTATAAAAGCGAGGCGATATGGCGAGCTCGTAGAGAGCAAGCAGACGGACCAACCTAGCTCGCGTCCGGGGGTCTCGGTCGACCGCATATCCGCGCGCCAGCGCCGATATCCACTGCCCGAAACAATGCGCCGGTGCGAAGCCGTGACCGCCACTGTCGGTTTTATTAAGCTTTACTTCGTCGTACCATCCGCCGAGACCGGGGCCCGGCGCCGGCAAACCGGCTCGCAGCCGCCAGGGCTTCAATAAGCTATCTTCGTTCAACGACAGCAGCACGGATTGTGTCTGCTCAAACTGCTTCTGAGCAGGCCCGGACGCCAGTTCTACATCGCCGTAGCCGAACTCTTCCAGCGGAGCCGGTATTTCGGCTCCGGCAAGCAGGGAAGAATTAACCGCACCGGCCAGGCTCACAGATTGCAAGAACGAACGGCGAGATGTCATAGAATTGCCTGTTTGCAATTCTATCCGTTATCTGCGCTCCTGCTCAGCTTCTGAAATCAGCTCCCTCGGTCAAGGGGACAGTGCGTGATTTTCGTCCGAATGGCATCCGAACCCGCAGCACTCGTTCCCGGGCGCGCTCTTCATCGAGGCTCCGCGTTCTCGCGCGCAGCAGATCGTTAAGCGAGACCATGCCTGCCAGTTCCTTACGGTTCTGAGGATTCAGCACCGGAAAGCGCGTAAACCCGGACTCCGCCATGCGGTTCACCACCACTCGAAGAGGCTCGTCCGCAAAAGCAACCACCGGATTCCGAGTTGCGATTTCGGCCAGCCGGATCACCGGCGCTTCATCTTGCGTTTGCTCGACAAACTTCAACAGCTGGTTTCGCGTAACCACGCCGATCAGAGCATGATCCGATCCCACGACCGGAAAGAGATGTTGGCCTTTTGGATGCTTGTTCGAGCGGATCAACTCACGCGCTTGCTCGAGCGATCCATCCGCGGGAAGCACAACCACATTCGTCCTCATCACCTCCCGAACAAACAAGATCTCGAGAGGATCGAGCCCATATTCCCGGCTCAGGTGATAACCACGGCGCGAAATCTTTTCAGTTAGGATCGAGCGCTTCAGCGTAAGCACCGTAAACATATGCGCGAGGAAATTGGCCACCAGCAACGGCAGCAGCATGTTGTAGTCATGCGTTAACTCCAGCGCAAAAACAGTGCCGGTGAAGGGCGAGCGCATTGTGCCGCCGAGAATAGCGCCCATGCTAACCAGCGGCCAGAATCCGTGGCCGAACTGCGGAAGCAGCTTGCTCTCGATTCCTCCGAGAGCCGCACCCATCATCAGCAGCGGAGCCAGAACGCCTCCCGAAGTTCCCGAACCGAGCGAAATCATCCAGATGGCAGACTTTACCAGGAGAACTCCCGCAAAGATCTGCAGCGGAACATCTCCCTGAAGCAGCTGGTGGATGGTGTCGTATCCAACGCCCAGTGCCTGCGGGAAAATGAGACCGCCCAACCCAACGAACAGTCCGCCGATCGCCGGCCACCACATCCAGTGAATCGGGAGCTTCTGAAAAAGGTCTTCGGCGGCATAAACGCCGAGAGTGAGCAATGCCGAGAGTACCCCAGCCATCAAGCCCGCAATGACGCATCCCGCCAATCCCGCAGGACCAATGAATGCCGGATGAGTTGGAACCGGGAAGAGCGGACCCAGCCCCATCAGATACCGTCTCATCACGCAAGCTGTGGCACTGGCCAGCGCAACCGGAATCGCGCTGCGAGGTTTCCATTCGAACAACAGCAGTTCGACACCGATCAACACCGACGAAAGCGGAGCCGCGAACGTAGCCGACATGCCTGCGCATGCTCCCGCAACCAGCAGCGTCCGGCGCTCGATACTCGTGAAGTGAAAAAACTGACTGATCATCGATCCGAACGCGCCGCCCGTCATGATGATCGGCCCCTCGGCGCCGAACGGGCCACCCGAACCGATGGAGATCGCAGCGGAAATCGGTTTCAGAATGGCAAGTTTCGGGTGAACACGGCTGCCGTTCATCAAGATAGATTCGATTGCTTCCGGAATCCCATGTCCGCGGATGCGCTCCGATCCATAGCGCGCCATCAATCCGATAATGAGTGACCCTGCGATGGGCACCGCCACGGCGTAGACCCCGAGGTGATTGCCGGCTGGTGAAACAAAAGAAAGGCTCAGACGGTGATAATAGAAAACGTTTGTGAAGAAGCCAATCAGCTTCAGCAGAAACAACGCTACAAAGGAGCTGATCACTCCTATGGCAATCGCCATCAATGAAATTGGGATCACACGCGCTGTGGTCGTGAAATCCCCGAGCTCCTCTAAGCAGGAGCCGTTTCTGCTAGCGTCTTCCTGCCTGCTCACTTTGGGTTCTCCTGAAGTTTCCTGGAATCGTGGACCACGGCCCAGAGCGCTTCGGAAAGAGCAGGCCCAGAAACCCGCAACTCCTCCCAGTGCAGAACCGAAAGCTGGTGCAACAATTTCTCCCCCTTCGGAGTGAGTTCAACGAGTACTTGGCGCCTATCCTGGTCGCACTGACGTCTATGCACGGCGCCGTGTTCCACCATCCGGTCGATCAACTCCACCGTGCTGTGATGCCGAAGATAAAGCCGCTGCGACAGCGCCGTAATTGTTGGGCGACTTCCCTCCGGCAGTCCCTTAATGGCCAGCAGGAGCTGATGCTGTTGAGGCTCGATGCCCTTGGAACGCGCCGCTTCTTCACTGAAGTGGAGAAACTCGCGGATCCGGGTTCGGAACTCGGCCAACTGGCGGTAACCCGCCATCGGAACATCGCCGTGGCGCGCTTCCGAGCAAACATTGTGGTGACTGGACACGGTACTAATATTTGTATCGTATCACGACACAAATGCCTTTTAGGGCTCTCCGCAAGCGATCAGCATCGCTCGGGTTTAATTCGGAGGTTCCTGCATTTTCCGGCCCTGCCAGGCAACTTCGATGGCGCGTAGCAGGAAAGCTATTTGGAGGCGGATGCCGCGATGAACTGATCGATCTGCTCGCCTAATAGATCGAGCGGCAGCGTACCGTCCTGGATTACCGCGTCGTTGAACTGCCGTATGTCGAACTTCGTTCCTAGGCGCTGTTCCGCTTCCGTCCGCAAACTCCGGATTCTAAGCTGGCCCATCTTATATGAGAGAGCCTGGGCCGGCCATGATATGTACCGGTCGACTTCAGCCAGCGACTCTTCAGGCGCATGCTGGTGAAAGAACTCGACGGCCTGCTCACGCGTCCAACCCAGCTCATGAATGCCGGTGTCGACGACCAGCCGAACTGCGCGGAACCGTTCGCTTGATAATTGCCCGAAGCGGCTATACGGGTTTTCGTAAAGCCCAAGGCGGCTGCCGAGCGACTCCGCATAGAGCGCCCAGCCTTCAATGTATGCGCTGTTGAAGTAGAACTTCCGGATCTCGGGTAAATTGCCCTGCGATTCGGCTAATGTGATCTGAAAGATGTGTCCGGGAACCGCTTCATGCAGTACCAGCGATTCTTTGTCGTATTTCACCTGCTTCTCCGGCTTGTAGGTGTTCAAATTGAACCAACCGGGGGTAGTGAAGTCGGGCGAAGGCGCTTGAGCATTGGTCGCCGTAGCCGCCTCGCGGTCGGGCGGAATCGGACGCACCCCATATAGCAACATCGGAAGGTGCCGGAACTGGTTCGGAAGGTTAGGCTCGATGATCTTGGCGATGTTGCGGCAATAGACCAGCATCTCGTCTTTCGACTTAAAGTGCTGGTCAGGAGAAGCGTCCATTTTCTGTTGGAACTCAGGGATGGTACCCGTGAAGCCGGTTTCCGTCAGCACCGCCTGCATTTCGCCTTCGATGCGCTTGACTTCGCGCTCCCCAAGACTGTGTATGTCTTCGGCGGACATCGTGGTCGTCGTAAGGCTGCGAATCAAAATGGCATAGTCCTGGCGTCCGTTCGGAATCGAGCTTAAGCTATCGGTCGGGCGCACGTGCGCGCTGTAGGTAGTTGCCATGTAGTCATGGAGTTTGTGCCATGCCGGAAGAAACCGGTTGTTATAGGCGTCGGTTGCCTGCGGCCCGAAGGCGTTGTTGGTCGGCTTGCGGGATGTTGCCGGGAAACGTCCTTAAATGGATCGAGTAGATGTGTGTGTTCCGCATCCTGATTCATCTGCGCAGTCAGTTGCGCCGTCACTAAATCGGCTACAACTCGGGGCTGCATCATCTTCGTTGCGATCGCCTCATTGAAGATCTGGATGTTCTGATCGACATAAGACGGGATCGCCCGAAGCCGCGCGATGATGTTCTCGTAATCGTGAACGGTGCGCGCAGGCATACGATCCATCAGTGTGTAAACGCGGTTATGGATCCCGAACAACTGGCCTACGCTCAGCAGATGTGTATCGAGATCCCACGCATCCAGCTGCGAACGAAAGTCGTATTCGACTAGGCGCAGTGTCAAGCTGTTTTCTGTCGAAGGATTCTGCTTGGAGAATGCGCTTGCGGCGGCTAATCGCTCCTCAAAAAACTTCCGCCGCTCATCCCGTGCCTGCCTCGACCAGTCGGTCCAGCGATCGTCGTACTCATGACGTCCAACACCGGTTGCGAACTGCGGATCGTTGCGCAACATCTGCTCGAAAGTGTCTTTGAAGAAGGCATCCACCGACTGTGCCGGTAGTAGCTTAACGAGCAAAAGCAATGAGAAAAGGAGGCGGAGCACGCCATCAGCTTATCGCGTCAATTTCAAAGTATAAGCCGGTCTAGCGGGAATCTTCCAGCGAAGCTCTGCCGGAACGTTGATTCTGAGCTGGCGTCCGTCGGATTTCGCTTCGAGCCTGTCGCCGGTCTCGAGCAGCGTAACGCTCACGTTGCCGTCCATATCGTCTATCGCAAACTCCTTTTCCGGCCAACGCGGCAGAATAGCGTAAACAGCGTCGTTCTTGGCAGTGAAGAAAGCATCCACACGAGCGAACCCGGAAGGCGGCGTGTCGACCATTTTGGAGATGTTGTAGTCCGACATGAATTCCTTCTCTTCCATATGCGGCACCGTGCCTGCGCTCCACTGCGCGGCCTTCTTCCAGGCATGTGTGCCGTAGATCGCTTCACCGTTGGGGCGCAGCCAGTCGCCAATCTGCTTCAAACGCTCTTCCATCACGACCGGAATCTCGCCATCGGCGCGTGGCCCGATATCGAGCAGCAGATTGCCGCCCCGGCTCACGATGTCGATCAGCATCAACACCAGTTCGCGTTCCGTGTGGTATTCCGTCAGAGTTTCGTTCCGGTTGTAACCGTAGGAGTAGCCCATGCCGCGGCTCTCTTCCCAGGGATGGCCGGACGACTGCATCCCGGAGGTGTACTCAGTCGTGTAGTAGCCCCCGTGCTTGTGGCGTGTGTCTTTCCCCCAGCGGTCGTCAATGACAATGCGATCCGCAACCGGCGAATCGTTAAACAGCCATGCCAGAAGCTCAGGGGCACGCCATTCGGCGCTGGTGATCTCCCACTCCCCATCGGAGAAGATGATCTCAGGCTTGGCATGCGTAACGACATCCTTGAATTGTGGAAACAGATGTTCGGACACATACCGCTGCTTGTCGGATAGCCAGAGCGGGTTGTACCACTCGTAGAGCGAATAATAGATGCCCATGTGGAGACCCTTCCTTCGGCCTGCTTCGGTGAGGTCGAGTAAAAGGTCGCGTTTCGGGCCGATGTCGACGCTGTTCCATGGACGGCTGTAAGCGCGGTTCGCCTGTTCGTTGCGCCATAGTGTAAATCCTTCGTGGTGCTTGGAAGTTAACGCTACGTAACGAGCGCCGGATTGCGCGATCACATCGGCCCAATGATCCGGATCGAACAGTTCGGCCCGGAACATGGGAGCGAAGTCCTGGTAAGGGAAGTCCGCGCCATAAACTCTTTTGTGGAACGCCCAGGTTGCGGCGCCGTCTTCTTCGGGCCCTTTCGCTTTTTTCCCTTGCGTTAAGGAATGCCAATACCATTCGGCATACATTGTCTGATTCTTGAGATTGACGGGAGCGTAAGCGGGTACAGAATAGACGCCCCAGTGAATGAAAATTCCGAACTTCGCATCGGTGTACCAAGACGGGCAGGGTCGGCTGTCGATGGATGCCCAGGTGGGCTGGTACCGCTTCGAGTCGTTTGCGGCGGAAACAGTCTTCATCGCCAGGCCGGCGGGCAGTGCGCCTATCGCTTTCAGGAGGTCGCGTCTTCGCATAACGTGCCTTCCAGAGTATCGCGTTGTTGTGACTCTAGGAAACGCTCTTCTCTGTCGGGTAACCCTTTGCCGCCCAATCCGCATGGAAGTTGTCAGGGATATCTAAAACCATTACTCGAGTAAATCCCATTTGGTGCAGAGCGTTGTAGGCAGGACGAACGTTCGGGCAATGATCGAAAGGACAACAGCCGCAATAAATGACGATCTCCCGGTTAGGTGGCCAGTCCGCCGCTGTTTCGCGCAGTTTTGCGAGCACTTCCGGCTTCGAACAAGGTCCTGCAAGCAAAGCGCCAGGGATGTGCGCGGCACGATAGAGAACGGGAAAGCCTACAAAGACGACCGGCGATTTGGCTGCAGATGAAGCAAGTTTTTTCGCCAGTTCTTCGGGCTTCATCAGATCGGTCTCGGGCCAGGGATCTTTGCTAGCAGCTTGGCCGCGCATAAGCGGAGCAAGTGAGACAAAACCAGTAACGGCATGCGCAAGAAATCGACGGCGTTGCATCATAAGCGTCCCACTCTATTATGAGTGGGCCTGACAAGTAGAATGGGATCACTGAGGCGGTCTCCATTGCTCGCCCGATCTCCCACTACAGAATGGCGAACAACTCGGAGCCGAACTTTCCGGCAGCTTTCTGGCGCACTCTGAAACGCCTCGACAAAAACAAAATCAACAGTCTCTGGATGGCGTCGCGTAACGCTTTAGCTGTTGCCTTACCGCTCGCGGTAGGAATCGCTATCGGCAATCCGCTGGGTGGAGTAGCTGTTACCACCGGTGCGCTGAACGTCTCGTACTCAGACGGACGGGATCCGTACGCTCTGCGGGCGCGTCGCATGCTCACCTGGAGTTTTCTAGGAGCGTTCGCTGTTTTCCTTGGATCGATCACCGGGAATTACCATGTGCTGGCGATCTGCGTCACGGCCGCCTGGGCGATGATCGCCGGCTTGATGGTCGCGATCAGTACGCGGGCCGGCGATCTTGGACTGAACACTCTGGTAGCATTGATCGTTTTCGGCGCTCGGGGTGCCTTGCCGCCCAAGGGTGCGCTCGAGGCCGGGTTGCTTGTATTGGCAGGCGGACTCCTGCAGACAGCGTTCGCGCTCCTTTCATGGCCGCTCAGCCGATACAAACCAGAACGGCGGGCAGTAGGTAAAGTCTATCTGGACCTTGCTCAACAGCTTGAAACGCAAGACGATGACCTTTTAGCTGCGCCCTTGAAGCAGCCGAGTGCCGAAGTTCAGGATACGTTAACGGCTCTGGGCCGCGACCACACGATCGAAGGCGAGCGATTCAGGCTCTTGTTCGATCAGGCGGATCGGCTGCGAATGTCTATTTATGTTTTAGATCGGCTGCGGGCCGCCTCGGAAGCCGAGGGGGCCCGCGATCTTCTCGATCGAATCCTGAGGCTTTCCGGCGACATTCTGCAAGACACCAGCCAATCGCTCATCAACGATGAAGTTTCGTCCCGTGCTCCGCAGTTTTTGGAGCAGCTGAACCAGCTGGTGAAAGCAACCTACGCGGCTAAGAAAACGACAGGTTCTTCCTTCGCACAGGAACTCGCGGCGGCAACGGACGTTCTGGCGGGCCAGCTCCGGGTAGTAGTTCAACTGACGGGTCACACCACGACAGCAGGCGCTGAAAAGTTCGCCCGCGATGAGTTTGCACCGCCGTGGAACATGCAACTCGGGAGTTGGCTCGCCACGCTAAGGGCCAATCTCGATTTAGGATCCTCAGCTTTCCGTCACGGAGTCCGTTTGGCTGTCTATGTCGCAATCGCAGTTGCAATCGGTCGAGCCATCAACACGCAACGAAATTACTGGCTGCCGATGACGGTCGCGGTAGTATTGAAACCCGATTTCACCACCACGATCAGTCGAGGTGTTTTGCGTCTTTGCGGCACCTTTGCAGGCCTGGTACTGGCGACCGTTCTTTTCCACCTCCTGCCCGCTTCGGCGCTTACTCAACTCTTTCTGGTCGGGGCGTTTACTTTCCTGATGCGCTATATCGGACCAGCTAATTATGGCCTCTTCAGCGTGGCGATCAGCGGCCTGATTGTTTTTCTAATCGCTGCGACCGGAGTCGCGCCTTCTCAGGTTGTAGGGCAGCGCGCAGTAAACACGGCGGTAGGCGGAGTATTTGCCTTGATAGGCTATGCGATCTGGCCGACGTGGGCACGCACCGGTGTTTCAGAGGCTTTCGCGAATATGCTCGATCGAAGCCGTGATTATTTTCAGGCGGTGATAGCGCGTTTTTCAAGAAGCGATCGCGGCGCAGACGACCGCCTGGAAGAGACACGAAATCAATGGCGGCAAGCACGCTCCAATGCCGAATCATCGGTCGATCAGTTTTCTTCCGAGCCCGGCGTAGACGGGGCTAAACTCAATCTGTTGAATTCAATGCTGGCCAGTTCCCACTCTGTTGTTTACGCGATGACGGGGATCGAAGCAGGCGTAGTTCAAAGACCTGTTCGACCGTTACCAACAACCTTGGAAACGTTTGCTCACGACGTCGAATTCACTTTGTATTTTCTTTCAGCTGCCCTGCGTGGATCTGCCACGGCGGATGAAAGCTTTCCGAAACTCCGCGAAGCTCACCGGCAGTTAGTAGAAGCGCACGAGGATCTTGGTTCCACCGCTATCGACGAATTCGTGCTCGAGCATGCGGACCGCCTGACAGTCAGTCTGAACACGCTGCGCGAGCAGGTAATCCGTTACGCAAGCTGAGGCCGGCGTACGACCATAAGGTAAGTGGCGCTTTTACTCAATGCTCAGGGCTTGACCAAACGGTATGGCCCCGAGCCTCTGTTTCAGAACATATCGTTTAATGTCTCCGAAAGAGACCGTCTCGGCCTTATAGGACCTAACGGCTCGGGCAAGTCGACTTTGCTTGAGATACTGGCTGGCCGGCGCGAACCGGACACGGGGGCCGTTGCCAGCCGCAAGGGCACCAAGCTCAGCTATGTCGCCCAGAACTCGGAGTTCCCAGCGGGCGAAACGGTTCGGACGATCATCCGCCGGGCACTTGAAAAGGCGCAGGTAGCCGAAGCTGAGCGCGAAGGACGCGAAGCAGAGACACTAGGACGAACAGGATTTACCGACTTCGATGCCGAAGCTGCGAGCCTTTCGGGAGGTTGGCGAAAACGGTTGGCAATTGCCGAGGCGCTTGTGGCTCAACCCGATATTCTGTTGCTCGACGAACCCACCAATCATCTTGACTTGGCGGGAATCGAATGGCTCGAGAAGCTACTGCAAAACGCGCAGTTTGCTTCCGTGGTGATCAGCCATGATCGCTATTTCCTCGAGAATGTGGCAAGCGAGATAGCCGAGCTGAACAAAGCCTATCCCGATGGTCTGCTGAGAACGCAAGGAACGTACAGCACCTTTCTCGAAAAAAAGAGCGAGTTTCTCGAGGCGCAAGCAAAGCATCAGGAAGCTCTGGAGAACCGTGTTCGCACTGAGATCGCCTGGCTTCGGCGCGGTCCTAAAGCTCGCGCCACCAAAGCGAAAGCACGAATCGACAATGCCAACGAGCTCATCGGCGAACTCAAAGATTTGAACGCGAGAACCCGTACGGCCGCGGCCGACATCGATTTCACGTCCTCCGATCGCGCAACCAAGCGCCTGGTGAACTTTAAGGACGTGAGTTTCAGCTTTGCCGCGCGGCCGGTTTTTAAGCACCTCGATTTCGTTATTACAGCCGGAACTCGTGTCGGATTAGTTGGTCCAAATGGAAGCGGAAAGACCACGTTGCTTCGCTTGCTGCTGGGCGAAATCGATCCACAAAGAGGAGTTATCGAGCGTGCTCAATCGCTTCGAACTGTTTACTTCGAGCAGAACCGCACTCTCGATCCCAACTTGACCCTTCGCAGAGCGCTCGCCCCGGACGGTGACTCCGTGATTTATCAGGACCGAACAATCCATGTTGCGTCCTGGGCTGCACGCTTTCTCTTCTCGAGCGAACAGCTGAACCAGCCCGTCGGGCGGCTGTCCGGAGGCGAGCGTGCGCGAGTCCTCATCGCCAAACTCATGCTTGAGCCGGCCGATATTCTGCTGCTCGATGAACCCACGAACGATCTCGACATCCAAACACTGGAAATTCTGGAAGAGAGCCTGCTCCAGTTCCGAGGAGCGCTGGTGTTGGTCACGCACGACCGGTACATGCTCGACCGCGTCTCGACCGTGGTACTCGGACTAGATGGCCAGGGCCAGGCCGAGCGCTTTGCGGATTACTTGCAATGGGAGGACTGGCTGTTCGAGAAAACGAAAAAGAACATCAGAGCGGAAGTGCCGACCGCCCCTTCACGAGCGCCTGGCAAAAAGAAGCTTTCGTATACCGACAGCCGCGATTTCGAAACCATAGAGGATCGCATCACCGAAGCGGACGAAATGCTGGCCAGAAAAAAAGCGTTACTCGAGGACTCCGCGATCGTGCGCGACGCCAAACGGCTGCAAGAAGCTTTGCGCGAAGTGGAGGAATTACAGGCCACTGTAGATGCGCTCTATGCCAGATGGGCCGAACTGGAAGCAAAGCTCAGCGGCGCACTGTAAGTAACACGAGGAGCTCCCATTCTTGTGTAACCGGCGAGACACAGGCGTTGTCGTCTTTGCAGCACAATCATGCAACGACGAAGTTTTTTGCGTAATATTATGACCACCGGTGTTGCCGGTTCTGTTGCCCTTGGAAAACAGACCGCGATACCTGGTGTAGCTGCCGATGGCGGCAATCTCGGTGCGAGCCTTCCCCGCTTGAACGATCCTGGCGAGATGCGGGGAGAGATGCTCTACCGAAAGCTTGGTCGAACCGGAGAGACCGTATCCGCTATTGGCCTTGGGGGTTCGCATGTAGCCAAGGCGACGCTGACCGACACCGAATCAATCAGCCTGATTCACTCGGCTATAGACCGCGGCATCACCTTTATGGATAACTCCTGGGATTACAACGAAGGCCGTAGCGAACGCAACATGGGGCAGGCTTTATCGGAGAGCGGTTATCGCAACAAGGTCTTCCTTATGACGAAGATCGATGGCCGCACCAAGGAAATAGCGGCCCGTCAGATTGAAGATTCTCTTACGCGTCTGAAAACCGATCACATCGACTTGTTGCAGCACCACGAAGTTATCCGATTCGATGACCCTGACAGAATCTTCGGCCCTGGCGGTTCGATGGAGGCAGTCGTTGCAGCGAAGAAGGCCGGCAAAATACGCTTCATCGGATTCACTGGCCACAAGGACCCGCACGTTCACCTTTACATGCTTGAGACCGCGGCGAAACACGGATTCCAGTTCGATACAGTGCAGATGCCGTTGAATGTGATGGACGCCCACTTCCGAAGCTTCGCTCAGCTTGTTGTACCGAAGCTGGTGGAACAGCAAATTGGCGTGTTGGGAATGAAGCCGTTCTGTGGAGGCGACGGAATCGCTCTGAAGAGCAAGACGGTGGAACCGATCGAGTGTCTTCACTATGCATTAAACCTGCCGACGTCGGTTGTCATTACCGGAATCGACAAACCGCAAATACTCGACCAGGCAATTCAAGCTGCCAAGACGTTCAAGCCGATGCATGCTCAGCAACTCTCGGCGCTCCTTTCCAAAACGCAGCAGGTAGCTTTAAACGGAGAATACGAACTGTTCAAGACGAGTTCGCACTTCGACACGACCGCAAGGCATCCCGATTGGCTGGGCAGCGACTCCCCGGCCATTCAGAAGATTGCTCCTCAGCTTCCCGGTTGAGGTCGGGCGCCCGCGGCGAAGATCACGATGTGACGGCCAGGTAAGAATCAAGGCTCCTCAGCCCGCCGTCGATCGCCGGCGCGCTTAGAAATCGCCCGAACTGCATCGGTTCTCGGGCTATTGGCCTTCCAGTCCGAAAGCGCACCCCGGCTAGAGCATGAAGTCGCCAGATGAAATACTCTAGTGAAAGCGGGGGAATAGAGCTATCATTCCGGCGCAGTGAACTTTCGCGAGCAACTTGCGTACATAGAGGAGCATGATGGTTTTCTGTACGAATTGCGGGACACAGGCGGCAGACAACGCCAAATTTTGTCTGAATTGCGGGCAAGCTCTGGGCGGTGGCCCGGGCACTTACAACGCCCAGGCTGCCCCGGTGACGCCGCTCAAGTATGACATCGAAGGCCACAATCTGCAGATCGCCCGAGTGCATCTTCAGCCCGGGCAGGAGATCTACGCCGAAGCCGGGAAGATGATCTACAAATCGGTGAACGTGGACTGGGCGACCCGCGCTACCGGGCAATCGATCGGGCAAAAAATCATCGGTGCAATCAAGCGCAAGCTGATGGGCGAGTCGCTTTTTTTCACGTATTTTCAGGCGACTGGTGTGCCCGGGGAGGTCGGTTTCGCCGGACACTATCCGGGTAAAATTCAGGTGTTTGAGCTAAATCCAGGCCAGACGATTATGGTGCAGAGAGACGGTTTCCTGTTTGCTCAAGCCTCTGTTACGTTGGACATCGCCATGGTGCGGCGGCTCGGCGCGGGTCTCCTTGGCGGCGAAGGTTTCATTCTGCAAAAGCTGACCGGGCCGGGCGCGGTATTCATCCATGCAGGCGGCGATCACGTGGATTACACATTGAAACCCGGAGAGATTCTGCAGGTGCAAACGGGCCATCTGGTAGCCTTCGAGCCCACCGTCAATTACGATGTGCAGATGGTCGGCAGTATCAGGACGGCGATCTTTGGCGGCGAAGGACTCTTCCTGACCACCCTGACCGGACCTGGGCGCGTTATTTTGCAAAGCTTAACGCTCGAACGTCTGCGTCATGAGTTGGCTCCGGCCGAGCACAAGCACAATGGCGAGGAACTTAATCCTCTGGGCGCTATTGCGCGCGGCGATTTGAGCAGCTTTTTCCGATCGGACGATTAGCGGGCCCGCAAGCCGAGCAACATGTAGCGGGAGTTCCGGTGCAGTTGCCGAGCCAACGGAAATTCCTGCTTGACGGAGACTGGAATTTTGCCAACAGGTAAGACTAATAAGTCGAGCTGCCGGCGGGGGCGAGTGCAATCCTTGCCGAATTCCCGGTATTGCGCCAGAAACTTCGAATACACGCTACGGTCACCCGTGTAACTTAACCCGAGTACGTGCAATAACTCAGTGGAATGGCCGAGGTGGTTCGGGATTGCGGCGGCCTCTCCGGTATCGGAGCTTGTCATATCGAAGAGGCAGCCCATTTCGTCATATCGCTGGACGATTTCGCGGGTGGATGTGAGTGATCGCAAGCCGCTCGGTATGTAAGTATAGTCAGCGGTTAGGGCCGGAATCAGCAAGATCAGTTCCGGATCGACGGTTGCAATTACCTGTTTTTGGGGGAGATTCGAACGAATCCAAGTCAGCAGCTCGACCTGGGGATTGCTTGCTCTTTGGAACGGGGCGGCAAGGATTCCCGCATAAGCGAGCCGGGCCGCTGTTTCCAGAACCAGGAGAATCAGCAATAGCTGCGCGCATCGGCTGACGACCGATATCCGCATTGTTAGCCTACTCTCCACGAAGTAGGAGCAAGCTGTTGCGATTAGGAAAAAGGCAAGCGGCAGTCCCAGACGCTTCCAGAAATGCCAAGGCTGCGTTTCATAGCCGGAAATAATCTGCCAGTTCATGCCAAACAGAGAGCCTGCGACTAGGGTGGCGAGCACGAAATAAGAGCTCTGCTTCTGCCAGGCCTTCCTGCCGAACCGAAGCAATAGGAGAGTGAGCAGGAGCGAACAGCAAAGCGGGATGATGTTGGGCCGGTGAGTATACGCTCCCATACGTTCGAGTAGATAACTCTGGCCGCCTTGCGTTTTCCCTTTAATTGCGGCGATAGCAAAAGGCACAGCCAGCAGAATAGTGACTCCAAGCACGAATAACCCGTTCAGCCAAATGCGGCGAACCTGCCAAACGAAGCCGAACAGCAACAGCAGACCAAGGGTAATGGCCCAGGCGATGGCGTAGAAGTAATAGCAATAGACCACTGCACCGGAAGCCAAGCCCGCAGAGATAGTGAGACGCCAGTTTGCTTCCAGGAAGACTCGTGCGGTCAAGCTGGCCGCTAGCAAGAGAACGAGAAAGGAGATTTCCGGTTGTGGCGTTCGCGTGATTTCCAGCGGTGCGATAAGCGCGTCGTCACCTCTCCAGAAGCTGTTTAAGAAGCCGAATGGAATCAGGATGGTCGACCACGCGACGAGGAGTCTCAGGCTGGTATCGCGAATAGCCGGACCAGTGAGGGAGTAAAGGAGCAGGAATAACAAAGCCGGAAACAAGCAATCGGCTGCGAGGAACGCGTTGTCAAGGCTTCCAAACAAGCGTCCCATGCTGCCCAGGATGGCTGTCGGGATGAACGGAATTCCGGCTGACATGTTTCTACGTTCGAAGTTGTCCACTTCGGCCCGCAATTCGCCCGTTAGCAAGAAGTGTTGAGCAGGAGGCGCGTAGGCGTGTGTTTCGTCGAACGTCAGAGCCGACACGGAAGGAGAAACGGAAAACGGAGTGAAATCACCGTGGTTCCGGTACATCTCGACCCAATGGGGAAGAGAGCACAGCAAGGCGACGAGAAAGCAGTGGAACAAAAGGACGACTTGTTTCGAAAAGTGCATTCTGCCGGGGCACCATGATTATGATGCCCCGAGCGTGTTTGATGCTAGTTCCTGCCAAGACAGACGTAAGAAACGTTGCCAGTGACTGATTGGGCGAAGTTGACGGTGAAAGAAGCGACACCCGAGTAGGTAATCCAGAAGCGATTGCCGCTTCCGATATCGAACTGCGGAGTTGCCGCGCATTCCGGATGCACGAGGTAATATCCAGCAAAGGAATAGGTTCCCGTCGTCCCAGAATTGACGGCCAGTTCTCCGTTCATATCTGTGTTGCTTTGCGTGCCGGTCTGGATTCGGCCTCCATTCACCTGGACGTTGTTGGCCGAATTACCAAGGCCGAAGAAATTCATTTGAAGCATCGTTACTTCATTTGCATCCCAAGGGCCTGGGCTGAAACCTAGATTGAGCTGTCCGCCATTCCGCTCGAAGTAAGCGTAAGATCCATTTGGACCGCCATTGTTATCCCAAATGGCCAGCCTGTTCGGACTGTAGTTGCCGATCGGCTGAATCCATAATTCATTCCCGACGATCGAACGTTCGCCGAGGTAAGGCACGCCCGAGAAACCCTGATCATAGCGGCCCCAAGTATAGAATGGCCAGGTGGTCTTTCCCGCCGGCGTCTGGTAAAAATCGTTGCTCGTGAGTCCGTTTGCTATCCCGAATACGCGGGAGTTCGGAAAAGGGCCGGCGAAGCTGGTGCCGCTCTGATCGAAATAAGCAGCCGAGAATGTCATATTGTATGCATTCAGGTTTAGAGCGCGAATCAGATATTGATCGGTCGGATCGCTCGAGTTTGGATTTCCGATTCGGGTACCGGTGATCCCGTGAATACTGAGGGTTTGAATATCATTGAAGTCGATGCACGTTGCAGCCGATTCACAATGTAGTTGATTGATGGTCGCGCTGCCCATGCCATTGAACCAGATTGCGTGCGCGTAGGTGCTGGGATCGTTGACGTTGCCGTTCGCAAAGGTCGGGCGAAATTTTCCGCTGAGGGGGGTCGTTTGATCTTCGACGTAGACTTGATTCACAAGTATGGCGCCGAGCCCGGTTTGCCCAGGATTGTGGATCCACGAGTAAGTACTGGTTGAGCAGCCAATGATCCAAACGTTGTCGAGTTCGGTCGAGCCGGTGAAGAGTCCAGTGCCGAATGCATTCGTGATCAGCACGTGACGGAGGAAAGTCTGTATGAATGTACCGCGATAATCGACCAGCGCTTGTCCTTGCAATTCCTGTGTCTGATTGCTGCCGTTACCATCGAAAACGACATTTTCGACTGCCATGAACTCGTTTCCTCCTCCCTGCGAATCCTGGCTATTGAACGTTTGGAGAAGCGAAACATTGCTGTTGGGAGCTAAACGAATGACAACGCCCTGATTGGGATCGCCCGGATTAGGGTTGTTTGCGGAAGCGCCATAGAGGTAGTCGCCGGCTTTGAGGATCAACGTCCGAGAAACCAGATAACAACCGCCCGGCGGCTTGGGCAACCAAATAAAGCGGCTCGTGTCTAGAGCTGACTGCAAAGCGGCAGTATCGTCTGTGATGCAGTCTCCCTTAGCGGAGAATGGGGACGCCATCACGCTCACGAAAGGTAGATTGTTGAGCTGAGAATTGAAGTCTGTCCTGGTCTGAGCTACCGACAAAAGTGGGAGCAGAAACAGTAAAAGGCGAGTCGATTTCATTAGTTTCCTGGGCTGAAGGTTTGAAGTGCGTGCCGCGATGCACACTCACTTCTCAGCCGTGAGTATGGGCAGACTCAGCGAACGGGCGTGTCCCGATTTTCATGCTAAGGAATTGAGAACATAGGAGGATAAAAAAATCACCAGGCGTGTGAACGTGTCTTTCGGATAGACGCTACATCACACGGGAGCGCCGATTCTTCTAACCGATCGCCCCGCAAAGCACTGCGCGCGGCCTGGCGATTGCCGGCCCATCGCTGCCGCGCTAGTAAGCTCCGTTGGGCGCAAGTACGGTGAGAACAGTGCGTAACAGAATGTAAATATCAAGCCAAAGAGACCAGTTCCGAATGTAGTAAGTGTCTTGAGTCTGTTGTACGTCGAGGTCACCGTCGCTACGTTCTGAAACCTGCCACAAACCGGTCAAGCCAGGCATGACACTCGCCCTTAGCGATCTAAATCCGTCAGAAAAACTGTCCAGGTGATACGCCGGGAACGGTCTTGGACCTACAAGGCTGATATCGCCCCGAAGAACATTCCATAGCTGAGGAAGTTCGTCCAGACTGTAGCGCCGAAGGAACCAGCCGATGCCGGGGAGAATTCTAGGATCCTTTTTCAATTTGTAATAGCGGAACCAGCTGGTCTTCTCGTCGGGATTCTCGTCTAAGTACGCGGAGAGCAGTTTTTCTGCATTCGGATACATGGTTCGCAGCTTATATATACGGATCCGCGCCTCTGCCTTACCGGAGCGCTCCTGGATGAAAAACGGCGAGCCCGGGCTGACAATCTTGATCCATACTGCACAGGCCGCCAACAAAGGCAGACTGAGAAGGAAAGCCGGAACAGAGATGGCCGTATCCAAGGCGCGCTTCAGGATGCGATTTGAAGGTACAAGCAGGTTTTTTTTCAACTCGAGACCCAGCATGCCGCCGATATCGCGGGACGTGATCCAGAGGCTTTGTAACCCATTCAGATCGGGAACCACAATTACATTTGGAAACGAGAGCCTCTCTACGAGGTAAGAGAGTTGCTCACCGCGCATGCCGGGGATCGCGACAAGGGCAACTTTTGCGCGTCCAACGAAAGCTTCAACGGACGACAAAGGGCCAAGTACGCGCACTCCATGAATCGATGTTCCCCATTTGTTCGGATCATCGTCGAGCATTCCAACCAGGATCAAGCCCAGGTCACGCTCTTTCTGGACCGTTTTCGCAACCTTAGCACCCGTGTGGCCTGCTCCGAGGACGATAACCGGAACTCCACAGATCCCGCGCTTGATAAGAAATCTTCGCAGCGGAGCTTCCAGGGCAGGAGCAAGCACGAGAGCAAAAACCATCGTCAACATCAATACTCCGCGCGACCACTGCCCTTTGTATACCGTGCTATTCCACATCAGGAGCATGGCAAATATAAAAGCAGTCGCATAAACGCGGCTGCGAATGCGTTGCACAGCGCCCACACCGTAGCCCGGGTAAAGTCCAACCCAGTAGTAGGCCAAAGGTAAAGTGAGAACGCCGAGCGCCAAACCCTGGTACTGAGGACCCTGCAGGGCGATAGGAAACAACGAGTGTAGAAAAAGACGAACCAGGCATCCTAAAAGCAATGAGAGCTCAAGGGCGAGAACGTCGATTAGCACAAGCGCTGCCGTTGCCCATGACCTTTTTCTGATCTCGGGTATAACGATTTTCTTCGGTGCGGCGGCAGCACTCATAAACGTCTAACGTAGGCACGAACGCGTTCGAGAGAGTAGATCCAAAGCATAGCAGCCAATAACGCAAACTGTAAAGGAAATTCCGTTTAATAAAAGGGTTTTACCAAAAACGTAAAGCGGTACTGTTTCGCAAATCAAGATAGTTTTCAGGATATGGTCCTGAAGCGCGGCGGTCCGGAAAGCCGCGGCAGCGCCGTTTGCGTGTAAAGAGCACTCGGCCGGCCGCCCTGAAGCCGAGTGGCGCGCGGGAGTGCATGGGTTTGCGGTCTTCTGCGCGAAATACTCGCGAAAGAAATTAACATAAGAAGTCCCATACTAGCGACATTTCCGGCCGCAGCGATGAAATTTTCGCCCGATAACCCCAAGGCGAAAGCTGGAAGATAAATCAATAACGGAACTGAGTTTCGGCTCTTATCCCGATAAAAACCTTGAGCCGCATAGACGAAAAGCGAACCTATGAAGACCAGCCACAGGGTAAAACCGGGTATGCCCCATTCATAGATTGCCCGAAGCCACTCGTTGTGCAGGGCTCGGTTCGGATCTGGATTCTTGTTGAAGGCAGCGGCGATCAGTGCTCCGTTGCAAGTTCCATGTCCAAAGAGAACTTCCAATACAGCGCCGCTTTCGATGCTGTCGACGGTGCTGCGATAGAGTGCCTGTCTTAACGTATACGTTCCCAGCCCTCTTGCTTTAAAATTTCCCTGGTAAGCCGCTGTGATTGCGGCTGCGATGCGATTCGAACCAGCCTCCCGAGAGACGGCATCCATAATCGTGTCCCACTCGGCTATCACGACAGAGGAAAGGGTCACACTGAGTCCGAACGCTAGAACTTTGATCCACGCCCGCGCACTCGAAAAGAAGAGCGCAAGCAGCGTGATCAGACAGAGTCCGGCCATCCACAGCCTGCTTCCGTTGAACACAAGACTTATCGCCAGGGCCGCGCAGAGGGTTATCCGAATGACGGGCCGTATCGAGCGAGAAGCCAAAGCCGCGCAGTAGAGTGCAAGTAGAAAGGCGGCACAGGCCTGTGCACCTGCGAATGTCGTAAAGCGTTCTGGCTCACCTCCCCAAGCGTGTAGCAGAAACCAGTGGATCACCGCGACCCCGATGGTGCCGGCGGTGAGTGGCACAAGAACCCGCTGAGGAGTCAGGTATCCACTTTTCGCCGCCCGCAGCAGCACCATACAAATCACGAGCGATCCCGTCATGTGCCCGATCAGCTTGATCGCATACATCGGAAATACGGACCAAATCGAAGCGATGGCAACATAAGCAATCAGCAAACCCCAGGCAATGGGAGCCGCCTCGATTTTGCTGTGCCCTGCATACGCTCGAAAGCGCCATAGCATAAAGAGCGGCAGGATCATCGCTTTCGCTGTATTTAGCAGACCGATACTAGCGCTCACCGACCCGAGATCGATCGTGGCCAGCAAGATGAAACCAACGATGCTCCAACGCAACGGGGCAAAGACTGCAACCAGAAACAAAATGATGTACAACAACAGCGGTAAATTTGTCATTTACATGTCGGCTCGCCCTGTTTGACTTGGGTAGAAACCGCAGTAATTGCGGCTTCGACGAGCTCGGTGACGTATTCGGGAGTGAGACGCAGCGCCTTAGCTCTTGCAGCAGCGCGCATCTTGTCAAGCTTCTCGCATGAGGTATTAAAGGATTTATCTATCGCTTCGAGCATTTCTTCTGGGACATCGGGGCGGAAGGTCCACCCGGTGACTCCATCTTCCACTAGTTCGGAAACCGCCTGCCCGTAAACGCTTCCTAAAATCGGCAGACCGGCTGCCATCGCCTCATTCACTACAACTCCCCAGGTATCCGCGAAGGTAGGCAGAACGAAAAGGCCAGCCTGCCGATAGACGCCGGTTAAGGCGTTATACGCTACATCGCCTAGAAAGGTGAGTTTCAACGTTGGCGGCATTGGCATATTTTGAAGGCTGTTACGCAAAGGACCATCACCTGCGAGGACGAACTCGATTTGCCTCGCGGGGTGAAGCGCGGCCCATCGCGATAGAACGGAAAGGAATTCCAGGAGTCCCTTTCGCGCGATCAACTGGCCAACATAAAGAAGGGACCAGGCAGATTCGAGAGCGCGAGTAACCGGCAGTTCTGCGAACCGCTGGACATCGGTCGTGTAGGCGATTTTGAAAATCTTGCGATCCGGCACGCCTATATGGCGCAGATAGCGTGCGCCACTTTCTCCGGTGACTAGAAATGCATCGATGGCGCGGTGAAGAATTTTGCGCAGAGACTGGCGGAACCAACCGCGGCCGTACTCGGTCGACTCGGCAAACTCGGCCCAGACGATCAACCTGACTCGGCGATGCGCCCATCGGTAGGCCGCGGCGAGCATCGTCCGCGTTCCCATTTCCCACGAGATGACTACGTCTGCCTTGAATCGTTTGAGCTGCGAAACGGTGTCGATCGGCAGATGAATATACAGCTGCTCGCGAAACCCTTTTGGATGTTTCCAGAGTCCGTTTACAGTGAATGTTTTCTGAACAACAACGTCCAGGCCTTCCCATTCCAGCTTCCAGGCACGATTGCTCTCCATCCGCGTCGATAACAATATACGCATGTGTGCATAGCGGCGAGAGAGCCGATCGAGCAATGGCTTGTGATACGGCGGAATGATGTTCGTGAGAAAGACCACCCGAGGATACGCAGCAGTTGTCATCGGTTCCACGGTCGAAGATTGGTGTTCCTGGAACACTTCAGGCGTTCGCACGTTTCAGTTTGCTCGAGAAAGGATTCAGGCGCCGCCTGTGCAGTACCAGAAGAATGCCCGCGACTGCCACGGTTTGTGAAAAGACGACGGCCCACGCCATTCCGTTATAGGAAAACCGGGGAGCCAATAACATGGCGAGCAATGTGTTTAGAATAAGTGCCGCGACAGTGATCTTTTGAAACTGTTTTTCGAGACCGAGCACGAGGAGCCACTGAAATCCTAAGATGTTAGTCGTGGCGATCATGGGCGCTCGCAAACTAAGCACTTTTAACACGCTTTCGCTAGGCAGAAAGTTATGACCGAGAATGATTCTCACGATCCATGGCGCGCCTATCCACAGAATGAGACCAAGACCGATACTGCCGGCGCCTATCGCGTACAAGCTGAACCTCGTTACTTTCGCCGCTTTGATAAGTGAATTCTTTGCAAGACTCGCGGCGCGAGGGTAAAGCACCGTGGTAAGCGGCGCAAGAAGCCCCACTGCAGCGGTGCTAATCTTTTCCGCGCCTGCATAGTATCCAACTGCCTGGGGCGAAGCAAACAATCCGAGCACGAACGCATTTCCGAGCGTATAGATACTGTGAGCGCTGCGGAACAGGAACATAGCCCAACCTTCGCGGAGCATGCGCCAACCATCCTTGATCCGGGGCCAGCGCAATTGATACCGCGCGCTTACGATCAGATGTCCGAGCACAAAGGTAACGGCTGCCGTGACGCCGGTCAATGCAAAAACTTTCCATGCGTCGCGCTCGCTGCGTACGAATATGAAAATGCCGGCTGCGGCAACTGCTCGGGCCGAGATGTCGAGCAGAGAAGCGATAGCGACTCTCTGGATGCCGTAAAAATAATAGACCGGCAGGAGGGCTTTAACCACCTCGGACAGAACGGCCATCCACAGCAGAATCGGGTGCCTGTGAAACAGGGGAACAAAAAGGTACGCAATGGCTGCGCACGAAAGAGCTGCCGTGCTCAACAGAATTTTTGCGCCTGAAACGCCCGCTATGATCTCTTCCACTTCGTCTTTGCTCGAAGCTGTCGCGAGCTGGCGAGTGGCCGAGTAGACGAAACCGTAGTCGACGACGAGATTGCCATACATTCCAAACGCCTGGGCCATGGCCACCAGCCCCCAGCTTGCCGGTCCAAGCGTCCGGGACAGATACGGCACTGTAATCAGCGGTAGAGCCTGGTTCGCGAAATGAATCCCGTAAACCGCAACAATGTCGTAGAGCAGGGCAGCTTGCGCTTTGGCATACGCCCAAATGCTCTTAAGTCGATTGATCGGCATCGAGCCGGTTTGGAGGCTCTCACTGCCGGGCGCGTTCACTTGAGAGTGACCCTCGCCCTTGCGGCGCAATCATGGTGAAGCCGGCACTGCGGAACCGGTCTGTTTTGTCAACTGTTTTGCTCCGCGGTTTGCGAATAATATTTACGATAGTCGCCGTAGTAGTAGCCGTGGGTAGAGTTTTTATCTACCTCATTCAGCACAAGTCCGATCGTATGCGCGCGAAGCCTTTGCAGAGTTGCAAGCACGGTAGCCACGGCACGGCGGCTAGTCTGTCCGGCGCGAGCCATCACGACAACTCCATCTACTGCTGTGGCCACTTGCATCGTCTCTGCAAAGCCTAGGAGGGGCGGGGCGTCTACCAAAATAAGGTCGAACTCTTTTACTGCTTCGTCGAGTATGTCAATCATCATCGAGCCGACCAGATCCGAGGCACGGCGCGAAGCTGTTCCTGCGGGGAGAACGCTCAACTCCGGCCAATGATCCGTCTGAGTGACTCTATCTTTCCAATCCAGTTCCCCGAGAAGGGCGTTTGAAAGGCCCTTCGTCCCGTCCAGGTTCAACTTCTTATGAATACTGGGGCGTCGCAGGTCGGCGTCGATGATGAGTGTTTTTTTGCCTTGCTCCGCGTGCGCGATGGCCAGGTGAATAATGGCAGTCGATTTGCCTTCTGCTGGAACAGCGCTCGTCAACAAGATGGATCGCACATTCCGGTCGAAGTCCGGTAACAGGATAGAGTGACGTAAGGTTCGGATGGCTTCTTCGTAGGAGGAGATTCCGTCATATCTACCATTTACGGAATGCACGGCATGTTTGCGCTTGAAACGCCTTTCGGCGGTAGCTGCGTTTCCGGTGTTTCCTGGCTTCGTGAATCCAATCAAAGTCTCCGGTGAGCCGCCGTCGGCTTCGGAAGATACACCGGCCAGAGCCCGACCGGCAGGACTCAGCAACCGGCGCATTTCTTTAACGGTTGGCAAGGTTCCTAAGACCCCGATATCGAGGGCACGCGCCGCTTGCTCCGGATCCCGGATTGTGTTGTCCAAAACATCGGCGAGGACGGCAGTGCAGATGGCAATCACCAGTGACAATACGAAGGCGAGCATCATGTACAGTGTCTTGCGAGGATAGATTGGCGCATCGGACGGCCTGGCCAGGTCGGCTATGCGAATCGAGCTGTTCTGAAAACCTGCATTGATCCCAGCTTCTTTAATGCGTCGTTCCAGATCGCTATACAGAGCCTTGTTAGTATCCGCCTCGCGCTTCAGTTGCTGGTATTCGAAGGAGTGGGCGTTCAGTTCGTCGTACTCCGCCTTCGTTTCGTTCACGGCTTTTTCGAGCATCTGCTCGCGGGTAAGCGCCTGGCGGTAATCTGTTTCAACCCGCTGCGCCACGTTACGGCGCATTTCTTCGAACTGCCGTTGCACTTCCGATAGGTCGTTGGCCGCTTTCCGGTACTCCTGATAGTTGGGGCCATACACGGAAGCAACGGTAGCAAGATGCTGCTTCGCCTGATTGAGGCGATCCTGCAAACGATTCAACTCCTCGCCCTGTCCGGAAACTTCTGCTGCAGCCAGCGTTCCCGACTGCAAACTGTTAAAAGCCGCCTGCTTGCGCACTCGGTCGCCCTGCGCGTTGGTGAATTCGGTATTGAGCTGAAGCAGGCGCGAAGAAAGAATATTGGTCTTGTCTTCGGGATTGATTACATTTAACTCTCGTTCGAATTTGGCCAGCGCCATGTCGGATCGCTCCATTTTGGCCTGCAGATCTCCAAGCTGTTTTTCCATGAAGGTCGACAACGCATTGGACGACTGGATGCGAATCTCGAAGGTGTGCTCGAGGTAAGACTGCGCAATCGCGTTAGCAACATCGGCCGCCAGTTCCGGATCCGGTGAACGATAGCTGATATCGAGGATGTACGTGTTTAGAGGACGCCCGATCTTCAGGTTATTCAGATAAACCGGCGCATCTGTCTTTTTGCGGGCGCGTTCCGCCGGCAGCTTTGCTAACTGGCTTTCCTTTTGAAGCAAATTGAAATGCTCGGCAACGGGACGCAACACGGCGTCGGATTGAATAAGCTCGACCTGCGTTGCCATGAACGCATCCGCGTCATCGCCGGTAGCGCCTTGCGAAGCTTCTTGTCCGACCACACCGGCAGGAACGCGCCGATCCACATCGATCTTCGCCGTCGATTGATAGACCGGCGTGAGGCGGGAGGAAATCAGATAGGTGGCCAGCAGGCAAGCCGCAACAAATCCGATGATGCGCCACTTCTGCCGGTAAACAACCAGCAGATAATGAGTAGGCGAAAGTGTCGGGTGAGCAGCTTCGAACTCAGGATATAGCTGTGCATCAAAGTACTGCTGCTGGCGGCGTGGATCGATCAATTCCGACGGCACTCGTTCGAGCTGCTTCATTCAAACGCTCATGCGGTCGATCAACGCCAGATCAGAAGGCCTGTAGCGGTTGAGACACCGAAGCCTGTGAGCGTTTTTACCGTCTCGGCTGTTATTCGTTTGCCCCGACTGTCGGGAATATAGAGGATGTCGTCCGCTTGTAGATGGACGTCTGGAGCTTTGTGCTCCATAATGCGCATCAGTTCGAGGGAAATCTCGTTGCGGTTATCTTTCCCAGCCTCGCGCCTGTAAATGTAGGCTTCCTTGTTGGTGTACTGCAACAATCCCTCGGAAAGAGCAAGCAATTTCAAGACGGTTGTATCGTTCGCGTCCTGAATCGGAAAGGCGCCCGTTCTTTTGACGTTCCCGATCACATAGACACGTCCGTTTGTAGGTACCCTAATCTCCTCGCCACCGAATAACCTCACATTGAGAGAGGGATCTGCATCATCGATCAACCCCTTGACAGGAATGCGCTGCAGCAGTGAGCCGGTCCCGTTTTCCCGAAGGCGTGGACGCGAAACAATAATCTCCGCCCCAGCATCCTGGCTCAGTCCATCCGCACGGGTAAGCGCGTCGAGGAGCGTAACCTCGCCGGCTGCCTGAAAAGTGATCGGATGCCGTACCGCGCCCAGAACACTGACGGGTAAGCTGCGGTACTCGGCGACCGAAACCGACACAACGGGTTGTACTAAAAACTGACCTCTCACTAATGCCTCGGTGATTGCCGTTTCAATCTCCTGCGGCAGTTTGTTATTAACCGGTATACGCTCCTTTAAGAGCGGCAACGCCAGGGTGCCATCGCCCTGAACGCGGAAGTTCCTGGTGAGTTCGGGACAGTCCGCAACGGCTACGGAAAGCAAGTCATCCGGGCCGACCCGCTGAGTAGGCAGATCTTGAGCTTGGGGCGGGGGCGAGTTCGAAGAAGAAGAGGATGGAGCCGGGAAGGCGCTCTCAGCCGTTTGGCTTTGTCCCCATGCGGCGAAGACTAAGAAGAGTGCAAGATATCTCATTCGGTAGAATCGAACTCTCGGACCGGGTATGTTCGAAGACTCATTCGTTTGTCGGGCCTGCCGGGGTTGAATCTTCAGACTGAGTTCCTGTCCAAACCGCCAAGTTCCTCTATTCTAACCCGTATTTCCGCTCGGCCTGGAAGAATACAGATCCAAGGGAAGCGGACTTCCGATCTTTAGTTACCTTTCCTGGCGAAAACCCTGGCCGATCATGGATGTAACAATGAGGATGCGGTTGTATGGATTCGCTCATCGCCATCGAAAAGGCAGCTGTTTTTGCGCGGCCCCGTCTGCCTGATTGGCTGCGGAAGGGCAATACCCACTTTGAATCGGTGCAGCTCCTGAAGAGGGATCTGCGCGAAAAACGCCTTCACACAGTTTGCGAATCGGCCCGGTGTCCAAATATGCACGAGTGTTTCCATCGGGGCGCGGCCACTTTCATGATTTTGGGCAATCTTTGCACCCGCGGTTGCGGATTTTGCTCTGTTCCCAAAGGTTCGGCTGCCAAACGCGAGTTTTTTCTCGATCCGGATGAGCCCTCGCACGTGGCGGAAATGGCGGCTCGCATGCGACTGCGTTACGTAGTCATTACAGCTGTCAACCGGGACGATCTCGCCGATGGCGGCTCGCATCACTTTGCCGAAACTGTGAGGCAAGTGCGCCGCGCTCTCCCCGAAGCTCGGATAGAAGTGCTGACACCCGATTTTTGCGGCGATTTGGAGGCTGTGGCGCGGGTACTCGACTCCGGTCCCGACGTCTTCAACCACAATATGGAAACCGTGCGCCGCCTCTACCGTCGCGTTCGCCCGCAGGCAAACTACGAACAATCCCTTCGTGTGTTGCGCTTTGCAAAACAGCGCCGGCCGGAAGCGCTGATTAAATCCGGCCTCATGGTCGGTCTCGGCGAATGCACCTTCGAAGTCGAGGAATTGTTGCGCGATATTCTCGCGGCAGAGGTAGACGTCGCTACCATCGGCCAGTATCTCCAGCCGACCCGCCGCAATCTTCGCGTGGCCGAATACGTTCTTCCCGCGCAGTTCGAGGCCTACCGCGATTATGGAATGTCGCTCGGCTTCAAAATGGTTTTCAGCGGTCCCTTCGTTCGCAGTTCCTATATGGCAGATCGCGTAAGCGAAGCCGCCACACAGGAACATGCCTGAGCTTCCCGAAACTTTGTCTTCGCATTACCGGCGGATACTGCTGAACAGCGTCCTTTCACTGACGACAGCCGGTTTGCTCTTGCTCGCGCTCCCAAAATTCGACTTCCGTCTGCTTGCGCCTTTTGCTCTTACACCGCTGCTGATCGCGTTGGCCCGCACGCGGGATAGCGGCCAGCGCTTTGTTTATGGCTGGATAGCTGGGATTTTTTATTGGTTTTTTCTCTGCACCTGGATTCAGTTCGTGCTTGAAGCCCACGGTGACATGGGTCGCTGGGGCGCTTGGGGTTCGTTCTTGCTTTTCGCCGTTCTCAAAGGACTCCATTTGGCTGTTTTCAGTTGGCTCGCGGGTCCGTTGATGCGTCGTAAATATGCGGTTCCAGCCGTTGCTGCTCTTTGGACTGGGCTCGAGCGAACTCATGGCACCTTTGGTTTTGCCTGGCTCGACCTCGGCAATGCCGGTATCGACATGTCTCTTCCGCTTCGCGTTGTGCCGTTTGTCGGCGTATATGGCGTTTCGTTCCTTTTCGCCATGATGTCGGCTGCATTGGCTTGCGTCTTTTTGCGATATCCACGATCGCGCCTATTCCCGTTGCTTGCAGTCGCTCTGCTGGTCTTTTTGCCCGGCATTCCACAAGGCATGCCGGCGACTGAAACCGCCCTGGTCGTCCAACCGAACCTCGATCCCGACCTCCAATGGACCGGTCTGGTTCAGGACCAAACAGAACAGCAACTCAGCCTGCTCTCGAACGCACTGGCCGCGCCTCTCGTCATCTGGCCCGAACTTCCGGCTCCGCTGTATTACTACGACGACGCTGATTTTCGCCGGACAGCTACCGACATAGCGCGCCGCCATGGTTACTTCCTTTTTGGCACCGTCGCCTACACCGGACAACACCAGCCTCTTAATACGGCGCTTCTCCTGGGCCCCAATGGTTCCGAGGCCGGCCGCTACGACAAGATCGATCTCGTTCCTTTCGGAGAATTCGTCCCCGGTATCTTCTCTTTTGTAAACCGAATCACGCATGAAGCCGGGGATTTCGTTCCGGGGCATGACATCAACGTTCTTCGCGCCGCAGGCCACAGATTAGGTGTTTTCATCTGTTATGAATCTGCCTTCCCCGATCTGGTGCGCCAGTTCGCGGCTAAGGGCGCGAACGTACTGGTGAACCTCTCGAACGACGCCTACTTCGGCCATTCGGAAGCCCGTGAGCAGCATCTCCTGATCGCACGGATGCGAGCGATTGAAAACCGCCGCTTCATCGTCCGGTCCACCAACGACGGCATAACAGCGGTGATCGATCCCGCGGGCCGCGTTCTGCGCCGCTTCCCGATGTACCAGCAAATCGCCTCGCCGATCCGCTATGGCCTGGTCGAAAGCACCACCTTCTACACCCGCCACGGCGACTGGTTCGCCTGGAGCTGTCTGGCCATTGGTGTCTCGCTCAGTTTATTTGAGCTTCGCCGGCCAGCTTCATCAAAAGGTAGCTAATTAGACAGGCGGAGTAGAGTAGTGTCTCTAGAAGGCGTGCTGCGTTTTCTCGGACTCAGAAGCGGTGAGTCTGAAAATCGACTGCGTGCAATTGCCCATCGTCGCGAGATCTTGTCCGCGTTCACCGATGAACAGCTGAAATCTGCCGCGACCGTCATTGGCGCCAACGCGGACGTGGTGGAAACCTTCGCATTAACAGCCCTTGTTGCCGAGCGCGTGCTCGGGTTGCGCATGTTCGAGGTGCAAATTCTTGGCGCACTCGCGTTGCAGCGCGGGGAAATCGCAGAGATGCAAACCGGTGAAGGCAAAACTCTGGCGGCCGTGCCGGCAGTGGTCTGGTATGCGCTTCAACGACGCGGCGTCCACGTCCTGACCGCGAACGATTACCTCGCCCGGCGTGACGCGATGTGGATGACCGAAGTCTACCGCTGGTTCGGACTCTCCGTCGCTCACATCTCGCAAAACATGGCAGCCGAACAACGCCGCGCCGCATATCTGTGCGACGTGACCTACGCAACCGCCAACGAGGTCGGCTTCGACTACCTGCGCGACAATCTAGCGCGCACGCCACAAGAAGTTGTTCAACGGCCCTTCGCCTTTGCCGTGATTGACGAAGCGGATTCCATCCTGATCGACGAAGCACGCATCCCGCTCGTCATTGCCGGCGGACTGCCCGAAGATCCGGCACTCACGCAGCGCATCGACTCAGTTGTCCGGGGGCTGTTCCCGCACATGCATTACGCTCGCGATCAGTTCTCACGTAACGTGCAACTCACCGATGCAGGAATCAGGCGCGTGGAGGGGGCACTTGGCTGCGGAAGTTTATTCGATGAACAAAATCTCGCCACTCTGACCGCCGTGCAGGACGCACTGCATGCGCATGCACTACTCAAGCGCGACGTCGATTACCTCGTAAAGAACGGTTCTATCGAGGCCGTCGACGAATTCAGAGGCCGTATCGCGCAAAATCGCCGCTGGCCGGCAGGCCTGCAATCCGCCATCGAAGCTAAAGAACGGGTAGGATTGAAAACGCAAGGACGTATTCTAGGCTCGATTACGGTGCAGAGCCTCGTCAAGATGTACGAGCGCATCTGCGGTATGACAGGTACGGCCGCAACGCAAGCCGACGAGTTCTGGAAAGTATACAAACTGCCTGTGACGGTCATTGCGACGAATCGTCCGGTCATACGCCAGGATCTGCCGGATATCGTCTATGCAGACAAGAACGCGCGCAATCGAGCGCTTGTCGAGCAAATACGAAGAGTGCACGAGACCGGCCGCCCGATTCTCGTTGGAACGGCAAGCGTGGAAGATTCGGAGCGGTTGAGCCGCCTCCTCCATTCCACTGCCATACCGCATTCGATCCTGAATGCGCGGAACGACCAGGCAGAAGCCGAAATCGTTGCTCAAGCGGGCGCGCTCGGAGCCGTGACTATTTCGACCAACATGGCTGGACGCGGCACCGACATTCTCTTGGGCGGAAATCCTCCCGCCACTCGCGAAAAGGTGCTCGCACTCGGAGGTCTTTACGTCATCGGCACAACTCGTCACGAGGCAAGGCGAATCGATAATCAACTGCGCGGCCGGGCCGGACGTCAGGGTGATCCCGGCATGTCCCGGTTCTTCATCAGCCTGGAAGATGAGTTGCTCGTGCGCTTCGGCATCGCCCAGAATCCAGATATCGAAAGCGTGCAGCGCACGGCCGAAAGCCAGAACCTCGAAATTCGCGAAATGCTCTGGAAATACGAGTCCGTCATCGAGCATCACCGGCTCGAAATCTCCAGCATGCGCCGGGAAATCCTGCTTTGCTCCGACTGGACTCTCCGTTCTCTGCTGCCCGAAGATCAATACAATGATTTAGCTCAAGCCGTTGGCGAGGACGCGCTCGAGCAAGCCGGCCGCAATCTGGTGCTGGCAGTCGTTGACGACCTTTGGGCCGATTACCTGGCTAACGTCGCGGAACTGAGGGGCGGCATTCATTGGGTCTCATGGGGCGGTCGCGATCCGCTTTACGAGTTCCTCACCGGCGTTAAGAAAATCTACGCGGATTTTCATCGCTGTCTCAAACAGGAAGTTGCCGATGCTTTCGCCGCTGCCGAGATCCAAGACGGCAAGATCGATTTCGGGAACGAACAGCGCTTCGAGCGCGGAGCAACCTGGACCTACCTTACTACCGACCAACCCTTCGGAGCCCTCAGCGAACGCATCATGAAGGGCCTTCGGCGAAAGTTCTCGAGAAGATAGCCAGTCGGGAACGCAATGCTCATCCATTCGCAAACCGCGCCTTTCAGAAGCATCCCGCTCACGCTGTCCCTTATCGGCTGGCTCTCTTTTGTAATCTACTGGAGCGCCGCGGCGAAGAACGCTTCCCCTGCGAGGTCTTCGGAGTCTCAAACATCCCGGCGCGTACATGAATTCCTGGTCAATGCCGCCCTGCTGTTGGCTTTCATTCCAGTGCCTGGACTGACTCATCGGGTCCTGCCAAACACACCAGTTTTCGCTTGGACAGGAGTTGTTATCCAGGCGGTCTCGGAACTGCTGGCCATATGGGCGCGGCGGCATCTCGGCTCCAATTGGAGCGGAGAGATCACGGCAAAGGTGAATCATCAGCTGATCACATCAGGTCCATACCGCCTTGTGAGACATCCTATCTACACCGCCATGCTCGGGATGTTTCTTGGCACAGCGTTCGTATCGGGCCAGCTTCACGCGGCCCTTGCACTTGTCATGGTCGCCCTCGCCTATTGGCGGAAGATCCGCTTGGAAGAGGTGAATTTGGACAAGGTCTTCGGCCCGGCCTACGAAACATATCGGCGCGTCACACCGGCCTTAATTCCCCCGTTTCTGTGAGTCGCCGATGAACCGACATTCCTATACTGGTTGCGATGCCTACCAAAGATATCGGACGCTCTCTCGGATTCAACACGCGCGCCTTACACGCAGGCTACGATCCCGATCCCACTACCCACGCCCGAGCCGTCCCGATCTATCAATCCACCTCCTTCACCTTCGAGGACTCAGATCATGCCGCGCGCTTGTTCGGCCTGCAGGAGTTCGGCAACATCTACACGCGCATCATGAATCCAACGACGGCCGTACTCGAGGAACGCATCGCTTCTCTAGAAAACGGTGTCGCGGCGTTGGCTCTCTCCAGCGGACAGGCCGCGCAATTTCTTGCCCTCACAACCCTTGCCGCGCCCGGCGATCAGATCGTTTCAGCCAGCACTTTATACGGCGGCACTTTCACTCAGTTCGATGTTACGATGCGCCGCCTCGGCTACGATGTCGTCTTCGTCGAGCCCGATAATCCTGAGAACTTCCGCAAAGCCATCACTCCCAAAACCAAGCTGCTTTACGGCGAAACCATCAGCAATCCTCGCAGCAACGTTCTCGACATCGCCGCAGTTTCAAACATTGCTCATGAGAATGGCATCCCACTCGTGATCGACAATACGTTTGCCACACCCTACGTCACGCGGCCCATCGATCACGGCGCCGATATCGTGCTCCACTCATTAACCAAATTCATCGGCGGACATGGCACATCCATCGGCGGCATCATTGTCGACAGCGGCAAGTTTCCCTGGAACAATGGGAGGTTTCCGCAGTTTACCGAACCCGCCGCCGCTTACCATGGAATGAAGTTCTGGGATACTTTCGGCGCCATTAGCTTCATCATCAAGACTCGTGTCGAAGGACTGCGAGATATCGGCCCCTGCGTCAGCCCCTTCAATTCCTTCCTCTTTCTGCAGGGGGTCGAAACATTGAGTATGCGCATGGACCGGCATCTCGCAAACACACTCGCCGTTGCTCAACATCTCGAGCGGCATCCCGCCGTGGCCTGGGTGAAATATGCGTCGCTTCCTTCGAGCCCGTATCACACTATGGCAGAAAAATACACGCCGAAAGGCGCTGGCGCGGTGTTTTCGTTCGGTCTGAAAAAGGGCTACGAAGCCGGCAAACAGTTCATCGACAAGCTCAAAATTTTCTCGCATCTCGCTAATGTGGGAGACGTTCGCAGCCTGGTCATTCATCCTGCTTCCACCACACATCAGCAGCTTGGTTTAGCCGAACAGGAAGCTGCCGGCGTTACTCCCGAACTCGTTCGCCTTTCGATCGGTTTGGAAGACCTCGATGACCTGCTCTGGGATCTTGACCAGGCGCTCGCATCCTGATCGGTAATTTGCCGATCAGGATGCGAGGGCTGGTTGAGGATTACGGTCTGCTCTTGCAGAAAGGCGGCGTACCGGCTCCGGCTGTGCAATCGCTCTACCAAGCGGTAGAGGCCGATGTGTTCTGAGTAAGTCCCAAATTCAGGATCCGGTCGACAACGCCGGTTAAGTCCGGCCCAATGATGTCGGGTCTCTCGGCCGTCGCAAACCAGCCTTCGCCAGGGCGCGAAACGAAAGCCGTCAAACAGCCGGCCTGTTTGGCGCCAATCAGATCCCAACTGTGCCCGGCTACCATGAGCATTTCTTCCGGTGAAACGCCCAGCTTCTGCGCCGCAAATCGATACGTGCTCCCCGCGGGCTTGAATTGCTTAACGCTATCGATAGAAAGCGTCTGCGAGAAAAAGCAATCGAGTCCGGCGTTCTTCAAAAGTGCTGCCTGGCTTTCGGGCGGAGAGTTCGTGAGCGTGGCCAGCTGGATCCCGAATCCTTTCAATCGCGTGAGCGAAGGCTCTACATCCGGAAATGCCGGCAGAGACTTCAGCTTCTTCTTAACCGCTTCGATATCCGACGATTGGAGCTCCACGCCATGCGCTTCCGCATTCGCCTTGAGCACTGACTGAGCAATCTCGCTAAATTCGAGATAGTCACCGAGCATCGTCAAAACCAGCGAGTACTGAATTGTTTCGAGATAGAATTCGCGCGCCGTAACGATCGGCCCAAAGATGCGGTGAAGCTCAGAACCCACGACGCTCGTGTCGAGTAAGGTCCCGTTTACGTCGAAAACGACCGCTTTTGGCATCATCATCTATTGATCCAGACGGTGTGATGTTTGATTGGACGATTGTTCCAAGACTACTGTAAGACACGCGAGGCCTGCTGCCGTTACGGTAGTAACTTTACGCTAACGTACCAGTTACTCGTGGCGGACCGGCCGCTATCGGGTCGATGCGCCGAGATCCTGTTAATTTGCTATTCCATTCCTGCCAGGCGCGAAATCTCTGCATGCAATCGACGCGTGAACTCACCCCGGTCCGAGTGCTTCAACCCAGCGGTCGGAATTGCATCTCCGATCCGCACTGTCCCTGTGCCACTCCGAATGTTCAAAGACCCGGTCGGCAAAAGCCGCCACATTCCGCTGATGGCGATCGGTATTACTGGCACTCCTGCTTTGATCGCAATATAAGCCGCGCCTCCTTCGAAATCAAGCACGCCCTCTCCCGAGCGGCTGCCCTCCGGGAACAGCAAAACAGAAACGCAATCCTCGGTAACCAGCTTCACTCCGGCCGTCATACTCTTCACCGCCGCCCGGCGATCCGATTGATCCACGACCACGTGTTTGGCTCGCTTCAGGTAAATGCCCCAGAGCGGATTCTTCAAGAGCTCCTTCTTGTAAAAGAATCGAAACTGTTGCGGGATCTTTGCCACCAGCGCCGGGATATCGAGATAACTCTGATGGTTCGACGCGAAGACGTAGGTCGTCCCTTTGTCGATCTTCTCCAGTCCTTGGACACGAACTCTGACGAAGCAAAGCGGTAACATAACCTTCGCCCACACCCGCGCGATGCGGTGCTGCCATTCGCCCCGCTTGTCGAAAAAGGAAACAACCAGCGCTAGCATCTCCATTACAATCGTCCAAATCGCGACGACAGGAATAGAAAACAAGATAGAACGCAAGAAACTCATCTGCCGCCTTCAGTAAACCATCTCCGCGGCAGTCGACTGTTCCTAAGCTAGGGTTGCCAAAGCTCGATCTTGTTGCCGTCGGGATCGTAGATCCAGGCAAATCGGCCATACTCGTGGTCTTCGCGCTTCGGATCAATTTCCACGCCTCTGTCGCGCAGCTTGACCAGAAACGCATCCAGGTCATCCACGATGTAATTCACCATGAACTGCGACTGGCTCGGGTCAAAGTAGCTCGACGTTTGCGGAAAAATGCTCCATATGGTGAGATGCTCTTCTTCCGGCGCCTCAGACGACCGCCACTTGAACATCGCGCCGCTGTCGCCGTGCGCAAGCCCAAGCTTATCCTCGTACCACGTCCGCAACAATTGCGAGTCGGCTGACTTGAAAAAAATGCCGCCAATCCCCACAATGCGGCCCGCCGTTTTGTCGTTCACAGAATCCATACCGACCTATTATCGACGAGCCCGGCAATTTGACTTTCTTCCCGCACCTCTATATGCTTGCCCCAGTTCGTATCGTCAGTTTGGAGTTGCCTACATGGCTTCGGTTCGCCCCGGCAGTTTCTGCCTTGCGCTACTTTCCCTCGGCTTTTTCGCTGTTTCTACTGCAGCTGCCGACACAATTTCAACATGGAACGGCGGGTCAGGTAACTGGAGCAACGCCGCACAATGGAATCCCGCAATTGTTCCCAATAACAATGGCAGCCAAGCTTATGACGTGTCTATTAGCAATGGGACCGCCTCTCTTGACACCAGCCCCACTATCAATTCCTTGACTTTGAACGGCAGCCTAACCACAGGCTTCGACCCATCAACCGGCCAGTACCCCACTCTAACCGTAAACCGCAACGTGACGGTAAACGGAGGGATAAGCGGCAGCCCCGCCCAGTTGGGCTTGTTTAATTCGCTAGCCATCGGAGGCAATTTGACAAATCCAGGCTATATAAAGACGTTTGGGTCTCTTACGGTAGGCGGCAACTTGACCAACTCGGGTTTCTTGGGATTGACCGGTTCCGTTAGGTCAGGCTTCAGTGTAGGCGGCACGCTCTCCAATACGGGCGCTCTGGTCTGGGGAGCGCCCGAATATTATTACCCTGGTCCCGGGACATCTCTCGGCGGCCTTGTTAACTCCGGCAGTATCTTTGTTGAGGCAGGCACCATCATCAACGTCACCCACGGAGTTGTCGACGTTCCGAAGCAAGCTTCCTATGAAATAGCAGGAACCTTAAATGCCTTTTCCGGCTTGAAAAGCATTGAGGGCCCTGTAATCGTCGAGGGTGATAACACTTTCGGATCGGTTGGCAACACGATGCACAACTTTGCCTCTTTCACCATCGGAACGACCTTGAGCGCGCCTGTCACGGCTACTGTAGTAGGGAACTTTGTGAACTCCGGGAAGGTCGTTGTCGCCACCGAAGGGGAAAGCAGGCCAGATCTCGGTCCAAGTACCCTGAACGTGGTGGGGACGTTCACCAACCGGGCAAATGGAACCCTCAACATCAATAACCCGCAATTTTCACTTAATTCGCCCGGTGCCTTAACTGCCCAGACCCTAATTAACTACGGCACGGCGTCGTTTCAAGCCGGCACCACCTCCACAGTCGGAACCTTGATCAACAATGGAACGCTGAACATATTTGGCGCCGATGCCGGAGACATCGGCAAACTCACGGTCGGAACGCTCGAGCCGGTATCGGGTGTTATCCATGTCTGGGATACGGCGTACCCGCACCTTATCAGCCCCGGCGTTCACCCTCGGAACGTGAGTTTACCCCTCCCGACTGGGGGCGCGCTGATCGTCGGTTCCGGCACGTTACCCTCCGGATTCTCCGGTTATTATCAGTTCGCCAACGGCATCCTGGAGGAAGCTGGCGGCTCCATAAGTGTCTTCGCTCCTATCGATTTAAACGGAACGCTGGATGTTCTTCTAGGCGACGGTTATAAGCCCGTCGGTACCGTTTTCGACGTTATCACGGGAGGCCAGGTAACCGGAACCTTCTCGAATGTCGAAGGACTGGTGTTCGATGATGGCCGCGAACACTACATTCTCGATTATGGCGGACACAGCGTAACTCTAACGGTCGAAAACAGCACCACTCCCGAACCTGCTTCTGCGTTTCTAATCTCCCTAGGACTTGCTGGAATAATCGTTGCCGGCATCGCCCGCGAGCGCCTGATCGCTCAAGCCTGACACACGAACACCATGCCGTAATTCGAAGATACCGTTACGCTCTGCAGATCGCCATCGTTCGCCACATTCAGCATGTAACTCCGCTGATCCGCGTCGATCATCTCCTGCCATGTCCCTGCCTTGGGAAAGGGCACGTTGATCTGTCCGGCATTCGCATCGAAGTTCAATAGCACCATCGCCCAATCCTCCGCTTGGCCATCACTCGCCGCTGCATGCCGGTGATAGGCGACAATCTGCGTTCCCTGGTGCGACTGTTGGTAATAGTAGTAAGACTCGCCTCGCCGCAGAGCTAGCGATGCCCGTCGCAACTGACCCAGACGCCGGTACAACCGCACGAGCGGCTGGCCATCTTCGTCATAGAAATACGCCCAGTGCATATTGCGCTGCAAATGCACCCGGGCCAACCCGCTATCCGGCAAGTTGTAGTTGTCCGCCAATTCCTGCCCTTGCCATAGCATCGGAATGCCCCCGCACGTGTACAAGGCAATGGCATACGGCTGCAGTTTATAGAACAGATCCCGATTGCCCTCCGGCAGCGGCCCCTTATCCGTAACCGTTCCAGCAAAGACAATCAACTGACTATGGTCGTGACTCTCGAGATATTGAAACGGAGTTACTGGCATCTCGATAGGATCGCCAGCTAAATTGACTACGGTCTGAGTCGCCGGATACCCCGAAAAAGAAGGATCGAGTGTGTGCGCGAAATTGTCGTCGACATAATTCCACACCATCATGTCCTCCGCCTTGTAGAGCAGGTCGTTTGTCCACGCGCTGTTCGTGTAGGTCTCGGCCATCACCTGCCGCGAATTATCCAATGCCTCCGCGCATTGAACAATCCGGCTATACGAGTCCGCCCCTTGCTGAAAACGAGAAATCCCGAGCGAGTAGCTGTACACCCGTTCGACTAGTTCTTTGTAGCCGGCCGCCCGATCGCCCGTGTACAGATCTTTTACCTCGTCGTATCTGAAACCGTCCACGTGATAAGCGTCCAGCCACATCTGATTCGCAGCAAAGAAGTAGTCTTTCGTAAATGTCTGGGTGAAGTCAGCGGCCGGACCGAATCCCCAGATATTCCAGCCTTTCACCATAGGGCTGGAAGGTGCCTGCGCGCCCGGCGTATTTGCGATGTCGTTGTACACCCCGTAATACGCGAAAGCCGTATCGACGTGCTCATAGACTACATCGAGAATCACCGCCATGCCCCGTCCGTGCGCCGCATCTACCAAGCGCTTCAGTCCATCGCCGCCTCCAAAACGCGGACTGGGCGAGAAATGGTACACGGGACCATAGCCCCAATCGAAATCGAGCTTCGCACTCGTTACCGGCATCAACTCCAGACAGTTCACGCCTAACCCGTCTAAGTACTCCAGCCTGTCAACCGCGCCATCGAATGTGTCGTTGAACTCTTCTATCTGCAACTCGTAAACCACCAGGTCTTGTAACTCAGGAGTTTTGTAATTGCTATCGGTCCAGCTGAAGACCGGTGGCGATTGACTAAGCCAAACGGAAGACATCAACCCGATGTCGGTCGAACGCGCGAAGGGATCCGGAAACCAGGCAGTAATCAATTGCCGGCTCCCGCCTGCCGGAGTCCACCATAGCTGGTATCGATAGAGATACTCGCCATCTTCGCCTGAGTGACTTGCGCCATCGGCCGCAAGCGTGACATCCGCAGTCCACAAATCAAGAGCGCTTCCGGCACTCCAGATCATCGCCTGATCTTGCGTTTTCACAGAAACGTTAAAGCGGTCAGCGCTATGGATAATCCGGACCACAACCGAAAAACCATCGCTCGCCCGCACCCCCGGCAGGTAAAGACCAAAAGAGATGTGGGGATTCCCGCTTGCATCGAAAAACGGAAACGCCCCCACGCTACTGAGATCAATCACGCGCATCCTCCAAGCACTGACGCTGCAATTTTAGGGCTGAAACCCATTTATCCTAACGTAAACCGAAATTGACGAAATATTTTCGGAATTGCGCAGGAAACGGATAGATATTTTAGTGCATGGATGAAGGGTGGACAAATAATCCACTCCGTAAACGCATCTGACCGGAAGGCGGATGGTCGCGGCAAGTCACAGTCGAGGATTTCCCGTTCGAAAAACATCGCGGGCGTCAATGTGCGCCTTATTGCAGGCGGAATACGGCGAGTTGCACTGGCACGAGCCGATGGACGCTATATTTTCCAGACCGAAGTGCCCGGGCCGCTCAAGGAGGATCGCCTGGTCGGCCACTGGATTAAACGGCAGCTAGGCAATCGTGCCCGCAGGATGGCGATTCCAGCCCACTCCTTTACCTTGGAAGGATAATGTCTTCCGGCAGGCTCCCTCTTTTCTTTTGCGATCACCACGACCTGCCCTTGCCACCAGGCCACAAATTTCCGCTCGCGAAATACAGCATGGTTCGGAACCTGTTAAAGTGCGACGACCGCTTCCAATTTCACGACGCCCCGCTAGTGACAGAGCAGGATCTGCTACGGGTCCACACAGAAAGCTATATCCGCGGTTTCCTCGCAGGCACCGTTGAGCGAAGCGTACTTCGCCGCATTGGCTTTCCCTGGTCCGAAGGGTTAGTGAAACGAACGCTGGCAAGCACCGGCGCCACGCTCGCCGCCACACAAACCGCACTCGAGACCGGCTTCTCTGGAACCCTTGCCGGAGGGACGCACCACGCCTTCCGAAACGAAGGAGCCGGCTTTTGCGTGTTCAACGACCTGGCGGTCGGCGCCGAGTGGGCGCGCCAATGCCACGGCCTGACTCGCATCGCCATCGTCGATCTCGATGTCCATCAGGGAGACGGAACGGCTAGCATTTTCGAGGACGACCCGGCCATCTTCACCCTCTCCTTGCATGGTGCGCGCAACTTCCCCTTTCGCAAGCAACGCAGCCGTCTGGATGTTGACTTTGCCGATGCGGCCGGAGCCGAACAGTACCTTCCCGCCCTCAATCATGCGCTTACCAGAATCTGGGATTTCAATCCGCAACTAGTCCTTTTCCAAGCGGGCGTCGACGCGCTCGCCAGCGATCGTCTGGGCCGCTTATCGTTAACGCTTGAAGATCTGGCGGCGAGGGACCGGCTCGTTTTCATCGGCGCCGCGCAACGCAACATCCCAATCGCCGTGACCATGGGCGGCGGCTACTCCGACCCGATTGAACTGACAGCCCAGGCCCACGCCCAAACGTTCTGCCTCGCCGCATCCGTGTTTTCCAAAGCCGAAAAAGCGGCACCCTGATTTATTCCAACAAACGGCCGCGAATGCTAGTTTGAAGGGATGCGTGCCCTTTCTCTTGCGCTGTCGACTGTACTGATGGCGCATGTCTCGTCCGCCCGGCAGACGACACCGACAACCACACAGACGACCAAACCATCAACTACGAGGCGATCCACTGCGACAACTAAGAAACCGACGGCGCCACCGAAACCAGCCGCGACTGCGCCCATGACGGACGAAGAAAAAACTATTTACGCAATCGGCCTTTCTATTTCGAAATCTCTTTCGCCGCTCGATCTTTCGCCGAACGAACTGGAGATTCTTAAACGCGCCTTGAGCGATGCTGCCGCCGGCAAGCCAGCGGTTACGCTCGAAGACTGGGGACCGAAGATTCAGCCTCTCTCGCAGGCTCGCGCAACACGGGTAGCAGAGAAGCAGAAGGCGGCTTCGCAGGCCTATCTCGACAAGGCTGGGGCCGAAACGGGAGCAGTCAAAACCGATTCCGGGCTGATCTACCGGGACATCACGCCGGGCACCGGAGCTTCACCGAAACCAACGGACACAGTGAAGGTGAATTACCGTGGAACTCTAATCGACGGCACCGAGTTCGATAGCTCGTATAAGCGAAACCAACCTGCCACATTTCCGCTCAACGGTGTCGTGCCTTGCTGGACGGAAGGACTGCAGAAGATGAAAGTTGGCGGAAAGGCTCAGCTGGTTTGCCCCGCCAAGCTTGCCTATGGCGATCAGGGCCGTCCCGGCATTCCCGGCGGCGCAGCGCTGGTGTTCGAGATCGAACTGCTCGACGTTACTCCTTCTGGGCAATAGCCTGCTGCACGGCTGCTTTCGGCAGCGCCCAGGCGAACAAGACGCCGCCGCTGCTGGTTACGACGTATTGCCGGCCATCCAGTTGATAAGTGATAGGCGAACTCTGCATGCCGGCGCCTGAACCGGCGTGCCATAGCGTTTTTCCATCGCTTGTGTCAAGAGCCAAAATGTTGCCCTCGGCGTCACCCGTGAAGGTAAGCACCGGAGTCGGTGGTTAGCACACCTGCGCCGGATCCATTGGGGCCGAGTTCATGGCTCCAGCGAATCTTTCCCGTTTGGTAGTCGATGGCGTCGAGAACGCCTTTGCCCCAGACGCCGTAGTCGGCTCCAGCCCAGCCAAACGTTCCGTCCGCTGGTTTGGCGAAGTAGATGCCGTAGCTCGGGTGCGCGTCGACAATGAATAATCCGGTTTTAGGATCGAAGCTTGGGGAGCGGTAGTTTGTCATGCCGCCTTCGTCGGGTGCGATGAGCCGGCCATCTCGCGCGGGCTCCTTCTCTACGTTCGGGATGGGGCGGCCTTGCTCGTCTACCCCCTTAGACCAATTGACGGGGCCGAATGGGGTTGTCAGAAGGCTCTTGCCATTGGTACGGTCGAGCACGAAGAAGTAGCCATTACGGGACGTTTGCATGAGCATTTTCTTCGGAGTGCCTTTGAAGTCGGCATCGACTAAGACGGGCGTCTCCACGGCGTCCCAGTCGTGGGTGTCGTGGGGAGAGGGCTGAAATGCCCAAACCAGCTTGCCAGTATCGGGGTTGAGGGCAACGATGCTGCAGGTATAGGGATTATCGCCGGGGCGAGTGGAGCCTGTCAGAACCGGAGTGGGGTTGCCGGTACCCCAAAAGAGCAGATTGAGCTCCGGGTCGTAGGTGCCGGTCATCCAGGTCATCCCGCCTGTAGTGGTGTTGGGTGTTCCGGCGCGCGCGGTGCTGTCCCACTCCCATTGCAGTTTGCCGGTCTCGGCATCGATAGACTTCAAGAAGCCGGTGAGGTTATCGAAGTCGCCCGAAACTCCGACGATGACGTGATCGCGTATCACCAGGGGAGCCATGGTCATCCAATAGCCCTGTTTTGAGTCGGCGATGACGTTGTTCCAGAGGACCTCGCCATCCTTGGCATTCAGGCATACCAAGTGCGCGTCGGGGGTCGTGAAATAGAGACGCCCCTGGTACATGGCAAGGCCGCGGTGTCCGATGTGAAAACCTTTGTTCGGCGGATAGGTGTAATGCCAGAGCTGGTGGCCGGAGCGAGCGTCCACGGCCCAGACATTGTCGGGCGCGGTGAAGTAGAGCACGCCATCGACAAGCAACGGAGACGATTTGAGCGTTGTTGCCTGACCGGTTTGAAACAGCCACGCGAGACTGAGCCGATCTACATTTTGCGGCGTGATCTGGGTGAGAGCGCTGTGCCGCTTACCTGAGTAGTCGCCGTGATAATTCGGCCAACTATCGGCAGGCGGATGGAGCAGCACGGCGGGGTCGAGTCCCTGGGCTGCTCCTGGCCCGACAAGCGGCGCGATGCTGGCGAGAACGGAAAGAGCAAGAGGAAAGATTCGCATAGGAAAAGCGAGACTCAACGCAGAGTCTGCAGATAAGCCATCAAGTTATGAATGTCGTCGTCGGTGTACTTGGCTAGCAACTCGGCGTGTGCTTCGGCAGGCGCCTTGACCGTGTATTGGACCTGGTCCACAGGCCATGAATGGTACCAGCCTGAACTGTCGCGGAGCCCGATAGTGAATTCGTCGCGGTATGCCAGCTTGCCCGAAAGCTTTTCGCCCGAAGGCAGAGTAACGGCTAGATCGGCCTTTGCGCCCTCAGGATAGAGTAAGCGCTCTTCGAGTTTTAGCCCGGCATAACGCGTTGCGACTCCCGCCAAATCGCCGGTGGGCGAATGGCAAGTAGAACATCCGCCTGGACCGTTGAAATACCGTTTACCAGCGTCGGCATTTCCCGTCTGAAGGTCTGCGAGATCGACACCGCGCCTGCCGCCCGGGTGCGACTCCGCCTTCGTTTTCTGAGTATGAATGAAGGCAACCAGGCCGTTGATCTGCTCGTCAGGCAGCGAAAAGCGGGGCATGCCTTTCTCCGGACGGCCGTTGCGTATCACTGGTCCGATTTTGTCTCCGTGACGATCGTCGGCGACGAGCTTGGAGGCCGTGAGATCCGGACCTGTTTCGCCGCCGCCGGCATCCCGGCCGTGGCAGAAAGCGCAGTTCTGAAGGAAGGTTGATTGCCCGCTCTCAACTAATGCGGGAGGAAATGTCTGGGCCGCGGGCTTGGCGTTTTGACGGACCACACTCGGGGTCTCTACTGCCGGTTTAGGGCTTTGCGCCGAAACGAACCCAGTTGAGGCGGCGATCGCCAACAAGGCGCACATTCGCACAGTGCTACGAGATGGACGCATGTTGAATTACCTTTAGGACTGTACCTTGCGGACCAGGCTGCCGAGATTCGCTGCCCGTTCCTCGGGTGTCGCCCGAATGTAATCCGCTGTCGAGCTGGCGGGCGGCTTCTTTGCTTTTGGCGCGACTTTCGCTTCTTTCACGCGCTCGTCAATCGCACGATTCTGCGCAATCCGTGCGGCGGTTCGTTCTGCCGGCGTCATTAGATGAAAAGGTTTCTTGGTTTCGTCTTGCACTCTTACAATCATCGCGCACCTCTCAGAGGAAATTCGCGATGGTCATGAGGCCTGCTCCGGCGTCTGGTGAATTTCAAAGCTTACCGGGTCTTTCGGCTCATCGACAGGGTGCGATCTCTGATGGGGATTTTCGGAAGCGAAGCCCATTCTGCCAAGCGAATCCATTGACCCCCGCCTGGACCGTTCTGCATGGCCCCGCGAAGAACGCACCCGACGACGCGCCGCTGAGCGCAAACAACAGAAGCTGGCCCGTAAAGCCGGTAACTACGAAACAGGAATCACCGAACCGGCCGCCAGCGAACCGTCTAGCCCCGAACCGCTGCTAGCCGTGCGAACGCGCGGCACTCAACCGCCTGAAACGAGAGCCCTGGAGCCGACGTTGTTGTTTCTAGAATGTATGCAAAATCTTTTGGCGGAGAGAGTGGGATTCGAACCCACGGTAGAGTTTCCCCTACACACGCTTTCCAAGCGTGCGCCTTAAACCACTCGGCCATCTCTCCTAATTCGAACGCAAAGCGATCTGATTCTCAAGCCTGCAATATCATGCAAAAGACGGCAGCGGCTCGCACCGGCTATGAGAAACGACTTCAGTTTAGCATCGGAAAACATTGCTCCCGAGCGTCGATTTTTCAACAGAACAGCTCGGGAGCTTGCTTCGCTCCTCTAACCTAAGCTAAGTCGAACTTCTGATGGTGCAGCGTTGGATCGCCGGTCACGAGCACCGGTCGCCCTAAGATCTCCTCGACCTCTTCGAGATATTGATTAGTGCTGGCTTTGAGGACCTTGGCGACTTCGGGATGAACGCGGAGCACAACGTCCTTACCCTCGATGGCTCTGGCGATCTTTTGTGCTTCTGCCAAAATCTCGCTAATCACAGTTTGTACGCTCTTTACGTAACCAGCGCCCTCGCAGTAAGGGCACGGTGAACACAGCGTGCGTTCCAAGCTCTGTTTTACGCGTTTGCGCGTGATGGCGACGAGTCCAAAATCGTTGAACTGAAGAATTTTGTAGGGGGCCTTATCGGCGCGCATGGCTTCTTCGAGCGCCTGCATCACTTTCTGCCGGTTCTTGCGTTCGTCCATGTCGATGAAATCGACAACGATGATGCCGCCTAGGTCGCGCAAACGAATCTGCCGAACGATTTCTTTTACAGCCTCGGTATTCGTCTTGACTATCGTGTCTTCCAGGCGATTCGATTTGCCGACGTATTTACCGGTATTGATGTCGATTGCAACGAGAGCCTCGGTCTGATTGATAACGATGTACCCGCCCGACTTCAACCACACCTTCGGCCGCAATGCTTTTTCAAGCTCCTGCGTAATATTGAAGGCATCAAAAATCGGCGCCGGCCGCGTATACATCTTGACGCGATTTACGAACGCGGGCTGAAAACGCTGCATGAACGTCAGAACGCTTTCGTAGAGATCCTCGTTGTCGACCCAGATCGCCTTGAACTCTTCCGTTACTTGATCCCGTAAAATACGCTGAACGACGTCCAGATCGTAGTGCAATAGCGCCGGGGCCGGTTTCTTTTCAGCCTTCTGACGAATGTCGAGCCAGAGACTATAAAGAAAGTTCATGTCGGCGGCGATCTCGTCCTCGGGGATTCCCTCTCCCGCGGTGCGAACGATGAATCCGCCCGTCGTTCCAACCCGATGCGTTTGCAGAATTCGTTTTAGCCGCTGCCGCTCCTCATCGCTTTCCACTTTCCGTGAAACACCCAGGTGATGCACGCTCGGCATAAACACCACATAGCGTCCCGGTAAGGCGATGTGCGAAGTGATACGGGCGCCTTTCTGCCCCAGCGGCTCCTTTGCAATCTGGACGATGATCTCCTGCCCCGGCTTTAGGAGATCGGAGATAGATGGATACACACGGTCCGCTTTTTCGGGGGCTCGTTCCTCGACCGCCTCGGTACGAAGTTCGCTCCGCACTTCCGGAGCAAGGGCCGCGCTTGTTCCAGCTGCTCCTGCAACGGGAGATTCAGCTGTTCGGCCTTCCGGCATATTCGTGCTGCCTTGTTGACCACCGAATCGATTTCCTCCACGGCGGCGTCGCATGCGCCGCGAACTTCGGTGTGTAAAGCGTCCGCCCTGCTCCTGTTCGCGTACCGTTGCTGTTTGAGGTCCCGTTTCCGAAGATGCGACGGAAGTGTTTGCTGCCGCGAATTCCCGTTTCGGGGAGCAAGGGCTCGTCTCCAGCCGTGTCGAGCTCGGAAGCTGGCTCGTCGAGGTTCGCGAATCCTTCCCGGATCGCTAGCAGCTCGAACTCATCGAGCACATGCTCGGGAGGCGCAATCGAGGAATCACTTGGTTCGTTGCTATACAGTGCGGAGATCGTCTGATGCTCGTATGTTGCGGAAGGAGGCGCCTCGTATCGAGTCATGGGTTCAAATGAACCCGCTGTTTCCTGTCTGTCGCTTTCGCCGAGCTCATCACGCGGTTCGGGAGGGTAAGTGATCGAGCTTCGTTCTTCGTCAACTTGCTCGTCCGGAACGTCCTGTTGCACCTCTGCAATCTTGTCTTCCACCTCTTCCGGAGAATCGTCATGGTGGGAAAGAATAATGTCGGTGAGCGCAATTTCTTCCGCTTCTGCATCAAGCTCTTCATCCGTAGCTCGATCGTCTTCTTGTGTCGCAGAATCGGCGCCCGCATCTCCGTAACCGGTATCCGGCTCCGATGCGGTCTGGTCCCTCCGGCTCTTCCCGCGGGACTACGTAGACACTCGGAGCCTTGTTGCGATACTTCGCAAGCGACTCGCCAGGAAGGAGCAACACTTCTGTTCTCTCCTCCTCGGCTCCAGGCGAAAAGGCTGGCGCGACTTCCCGAGTCGCTGCTTCTCTGGGGCCTGCGGTAGCACCGATACTGGATTCGCTCGCAGCTGGTCCGGCGAATCTTCCTGGTCCATTCGTCAGGCCACTGCTCGACTCACCGTTCTGCCCGTTGGCTGCGCGTACTTGGTTTCTGGGATGCCGCCGCTGCGTTGTTGACGCCGCCTGCGCGATCGCCGTCCTCTCCGGTCGCCCTGAAAGCCACGATCTCCGGACTGTTCACCCGAGGGAGCATCTCTGCGTTCGAAGGTGGGGCCGGAGGTTACAACTCCCGGTTCCGTTTCCGCCGTCTCGTCATCTTGAGCTTCGGGTTCAGCCAGCGCCATGGCAGGCTCGGGAGCAGCCGCCACGGCCTTTTCAACCTCCCGCCTTTCCTGGTTGCCCGCACGATCTGAACCAGAGCTTCGGCTTCCGTTCCGATCTCGTCGCTCCCCGCGAACCGGCTTTTCCTCCGCGACTGTATCGATGTCTTCGTTTTCCTCGAAGAAATCGGAAACGTACAAAAACGTATCGCGCTCCAAGCCTAGATCGACAAACGCCGACTGCATGCCGGGCAGCACGCGCGTCACTCTGCCCTTATGAATGCTTCCTGCTAGCGAATACTCATTCGCTCTTTGAAAGTAAACCTCGACGAGTTGATCGTCTTCGAGAATTGCTACTTTCGTCTCGTGGCGATTAGACCCAATCACCAGTTCTTTACTCATTGATCACCGCCTCAAATCGGGCCGATCCTGAGTGTTGAAAGAACTCTAAAGTTGCATTGCGCTACCAGCTTCGACAAAGAAACCGTGCGCCAAACTTGTTGCTGCCCGCGGATGGAGACTAACCTACTCAAATACATCCGTCGATAATTCACATCGTTTTACTAACAGCGAAATCTTGCCTGCAACCGAACTCTTCTGTCCCTCAGCCCGACCCTTATTCAATAGTCGAGCCGACCCTCACGTCAGGGTCGACCTTCAGTTAACAAATCTTCGTAATCTGACGCTGTTGACTAAACCCAGCATCAGGAATATCGACCATGTATTGGAGCCTCCTGAACTCATCAGAGGCAGAGGAATTCCGGTTATCGGCATACGCCCGACCACCATCCCCACGTTGACCAATACATGAAAAAGTAAAAGCGCGGCCACGCCCATGCAGACATACAAGCCTGCGCGGTCCGTAGCCGTTTGCGCATTCTGCACCACTTGCATGATTAGAAGGAAGTACAGAACTAGCGCGATCACGATTCCCACAAACCCGTGCTCTTCGGCGAAAGATGAAAAGATGAAGTCCGTATGAGGCACAGGTAAGAAGCCCAGATGTGTCTGGGAACTTTCTTTGGCACCGCGGCCCCACATGCCGCCATTTCCAACAGCAATTCTGGACTGGATCACTTGAAAGCCGGTTCCCTTCGGATCGCGGTCTGGATAGATAAAGCTGACCAGCCTATCCTTCTGATACGGCTTAAGAAAATGATACCCGATCGGCAGTGTAACCACGAGTACACCGGTAATCAAAAGCAGGTATTTCCACCGTAACCCGGCCATCAACACGCCGCAAATTAAAATCGGCAGATACGTAAGCGAGGTTCCCAAGTCAGGCTCTTTCATCACCAGAACCATAGGAATGGCAACAAACCCGGCTAGTTTGGCCAGGTCTTTCCACTCGAGAACGTCGGCCTTGAGGTCCGTCAGGTACTTGGCGACAACTAAGATCAGCACGATCTTCACGAACTCGGAGGTTTGCAATGTAAATCCCCCGACTTTGATCCATCGAGTCGATCCAAACACTTTGTTTCCTACGAACGCCGTGACCAGAAGCAGAGCGACTGCAGCTATATAGAGGTAGAAAACGCGGCCTAAAAGCGCATGGTAGTCGATGCTGGCCACTATCCACATCATGACCAGGCCAGTCGCCACCCAAACGATCTGCTTCCACCAGGCATCTTGCCACTTTGTGCTCGCGGTTGCGCTGTAGATCTGTAGAACACCCAAACCACAGAGCGCTAGAGTCACTGCGACAAGTGGCCAGTCTAGATCACGAACGGTACGATACCCGATCACCTTTGAAGAAGTCCAGCTGCAACCGGAAGATTCAAAGTGGCAGGAATTAGCGAGGGCAATAACTGATGAGACGTCATCTGTCGTAAGACCGCGTTTTCCGCCGAGGTGTTTGCTTCCCGGGCCTTCTTGTCTAGATATGCTTTGATTACGTCGCGCACAATTGGCACTGCATTGTAGCTTTCCTCGCCGTGCTCGAACAATGCAACTACCGCAATCTCGGGATTCTCCATAGGCGCGAAAGCGACAAACCAGACGTTGTTCGCGAGTGAGCTTCGCATCTTCGCTCCCTTTGTGAGTTCGGTAGCTGCGACCTGTGCCGTGCCGGTCTTGCCACAAATCTTGACGTTCGGAATCGCCGCGGCGCGTCCGGTTCCCCCTTCATTGACGACTCCGTACATACCAGAGATCACCTGCTGAAGATTGTCAGGGTTGAAATCTCCCTGCCGTAGCAGAACGGGAGCCTGATCCCGCACCAGATGGGGCTTGAACCATCGGCCACCTGCCCCTAGACCGCCCAGCGCCGAGACAATCTGCAATGGAGAGACCGTCACAGCGCCTTGGCCGATTGCGACTGAGATGGTCTCTCCCGCGTACCATTTCTGACGAGCCAAACGCATTTTCCATTTGGTCGAGGGCATGGTTCCCTGAGTTTCGTTCGGCAAATCGATTCCGGTTTTACGTCCGATTCCGGCCAAGTCCGCATAATGCGCGATCTTGTCGATGCCCAGACGATTGCCTACGTTGTAGAAGTAAACGTCGCAAGACTGAGCGATTGCGCGGTGCAGAGAAATCGTACCGTGACCGCGTTTCACGTGGCAGGCGAAATAGTGGCCATAAAACGATGCTCCACCCGGGCAGTGGAACTCAGTCTTGTCGTCAACTACGCCGGTTTCGAGACCGGCAATGGCCATGATCGGCTTAAAAGTGGATCCGGGCGCAAGTTGTGCCTGAATGGACCGGTTCAAAAGCGGTTTGAACGGGTCATTGGCGATAGCGTTCCAATCTGTCTGACTGATCCGGCCGGTGAACTTATTCGCGTCGAAAGTAGGCCGACTGACCATGGCCAGAACCTCGCCATTCTGAGGGTTCAGCGCGACCACGGCGCCTCGCTTGTTCTGCATGGACAGCTCAGCCACTGCTTCCAGATCCAAGTCAATCGTGGTGCGAAGGTCTTTTCCCGCAACTGCCTCCTGCGCGTTCACCGTTTGCCGTTCGCGGCCCATGTTGTCGACCAGGACCCGTTGTTGGCCGTCTACCCCGCGCAAGCTGGCGTCGTACTGCCGCTCGAGTCCGTCTTTGCCGATGATGTCGCCCTGATGATAATCGATGAACTGCGGGGAATCGAGCTCCGACTCGCCGATTTCCCCGACGTAGCCTGTGACGTGAGCCGCGAAACCATCCTGTGGGTATTGCCTCCGCCAAGCCCTGACGACTTGCATCTCGGGGTAAGAGTTAGTGTCCTGATGCGACTCGATCCAGGCGATCTCGCCTCGCGACAGCTGATCCTTGATGATGATCTGCGGCCGAGAAGCCATATGCCGAACCTTATTAGCGAGTTCGGTGTAGTCGATCTGCAAGGCATCCGCTATGGCGGGAAGATGCTCGGGCTTGATCTCGTCACGATTGAGCAGAAGCGAATACGACGCTTTGTTGTCGACGATGACACGCCCGTCCCGGTCGAGGATTTTGCCGCGCGGGGCCAAAATCGGCGTACTTTTAATTCTGTTCTTTTCCGCCGCCTCGCTGTAAACGTCGGGATTTTGAACTTGCAGTTTCCAGAAACCGGATACCAGGAATACAAATACAGCAACGGTCAGGTATTGGAAGACCGCAATTTTGTTCGATGCCTTCTTGGGGTCATCGCGTAGACGCTCAGGACTGATCTGTTCGTCCGGTTCGCGCTCGCTTTCGACTATGGCCACTTAATGATCCGGAGGACGGGCGAAGATACCCGACAGCTTTATTCTATCGGAAAACGTGTTTGTTTTAGCTCGCCGAGACTCGCATTCGGTCAAGAATCAAAAACAAAGGCAGTGCAACCACGCTATTGAGCGCGCCGTGTACAAAGACTTCCTGCGGATCGAACGGGATCATTTGGCCGAGGAGCGCGCGCCGCATCACCCAATAAAAAAAAGCGTGAAAGAAGAAAAAGAAAAAACAGAGAATCAGCCGGATCACCGGGCTTTCCACGTTGAACCGCATACTGACGGACGCCGCGAAGTATCCGACCAGAGTTTTTGTTATTCCATACATGCCGATCGGAATGTTGGCCGGAGACAGAGAGTCTTCGGCCAGCCCAACAAAGGCGCCGAAGAAGAGCGAAGCGATCGGGCTGTGGCGCATCAACCCGAAGTAGACCGTTAGTAGAAGAGGCAGCTCCAGCCATTCGGTGTGGGGAACCAGCCGTGGCAGATAGAATTTCCCGATGATCGACAGCAGCGTGATTGCCGCTAACGCGACGACTTGAAAGCGATCGAACCAACTATCGCGGATTGGAGGCGTTAATAGCTGATCGCTGGTTTCGTTCATTGCTCGCCGCCCGGAATCGTTGCAGTTGGCGGGGTCTCGGCGGGTTTATGCCGTGGTGCTCCGAGGGGCAGATTGGGACGGGGAGCGGGGGAAGGCGCCTGGTCGGGTGCGGTGGTCGGTTTCGGCGATGCGGTCGGAGGTGCAGGAATCGGCGCTGCGGGTTTCGCGTCGGATGCGGGCTTCAGGTTGAAGTTCGGCACCGGGGAGCCAACGGTGCCGTAACTGTGCCCCTGTTCCTTGCCGAGTGCGTCGTACTTTTGCAGAACCTTGTCGGCTTCGGTCTGTGGTTTGGCCGTTACCGGCGCTTCGCTACCGCTTTCGGGCGGCGGAGGCGGCAGCACCTTAGCGCTCGATGTGTCTTCGATGGGCGGTGTCGAAGGAATGATCTGATGCACGCCTTGGAGAACCACCAAAACTTCTTCGACGCCCGCCGGCGCTCCGCTCAGTTTGAGCTTGATGTCGCGCATGCCCTGTCCAGGCTGGCTGGCGAGCACTCGTCCAACCGGAAAGCCCTTCGGGAAAATACGGTCCTCGCCGGAGGTGTAGAAGAACTCGCCGGAATCGACCTTGTCTTCGTTCTGAATTTGCTCCACGACACACTTGCCGGTGCCGCAGTTCAAAACTCCGTGGACGTGACCCTTTTGGGATTCGACACCGACCTTAAAGGTCGGGTCTGTGACGAGCAGCACCTGGGAGACCAGCGGGTAGACGGCTACGACTTTACCGACGATTCCTTCTGGCGTGACGACCGCCATGCCGGATTCGACTCCGCTGGTCGATCCACGGTCAATGAAAACCGCTTTGGCCGAAGCGACGGTGCTGTTTCCGATGACTCGCGCGGCTATCGTCTTGGAAGGAGTCTGGGACTGAAACTGGATAAGAGCGCGGGCATGCTCGGCTGTCGAGAGCTGATTGCGGTAATAGTTGTTCTCCATCTGGAGACGGTCGTTCGCGGCTTTCATTTGCCGGTTCTGCTCGCGCACGTCCAAGAGAATGAAATAGTCTTCGAGGAAGCCGATAGTGTTATGGCGGACGGTCTCGACGATTCCGGCGAGCGGGGTAACTGCGCTTACCGCCCAAACTCGGATAAGGCGTTCGTCACGATTTGTTTTGACCTGATACGCCAGATACAGTAGTTGAGCTACAACGGCGACCAGCAGAACCGTAAGGTTCCGAAAGCGGGTCAGCAGGGCTTCCATGGCTTCCTGTTCTTACTGTAAAGGTTACGGAGCAGACTGCCAACAGGATTGGCTATTCGATGGCGATCCGGCGCAGAAGTTTGAAGTCGGTCAGCATTTTGCCGGTGCCAAGAACCACCGAAGCGAGCGGATCTTCGGCGATTGAAACGGGTAGGCCGGTTTCTTCGCGGATTCGGCGGTCGAGGTTCTTGATCATGGCTCCACCGCCCGTCAGGACAATGCCTTTATCGCTGATATCGGCGCTCAACTCGGGAGGCGTGCGCTCGAGCGCTACACGGATGGCGTTCAGGATAGTCGATACGCATTCCGCAAGGCTTCGCGGATTTCGGTGTCTTCGATTTTCACGGTTTTCGGGACGCCTTCGATCAGGTTGCGGCCTTTGATCTCCATGGTGATCGGCTTGTCGAGTGGATAAGCCGAGCCGATGGTGATCTTGATCTGTTCGGCGGTGCGCTCGCCGATCAGCAGGTTGTATTTCCGCTTCAGATAGCTCATGATCGCGTCGTCCATTTCGTTGCCGGCGACGCGGACCGAGCGGGAATAGACGATGCCGGAAAGGGAGATGACGGCGACGTCGGTTGTGCCGCCTCCGATGTCCACAATCATGTTGCCGGAAGGTTCGGTGATGGGGAGTCCGGCGCCGATGGCCGCCACCATGGCTTGTTCGACCAGATGAACTTCGCTGGCCTTCGCCCGGTAAGCCGACTCGCTAACCGCGCGCTTTTCGACCTGAGTAATCTCGCTGGGCACGCCGATGACGATGCGGGGGTGGACCAGCATCTTGCGGCCGTGCGCTTTCAGGATGAAGTAGTTGAGCATGCGCTCGGTGACTTTGAAGTCGGCGATGACGCCGTCCTTCATGGGGCGAATGGCAACGATGTTTCCGGGAGTGCGTCCGACCATCTCCTTGGCTTCTTTGCCGACCGCTTCGATTTCGCCGTTGTTTTTATTGATGGCAACGATCGAAGGCTCATTGACGACAATGCCTTTTCCCTTAGCGAAGACGAGCGTGTTGGCGGTGCCTAAATCGATGGCGAGATCGGACGAGATAAGACTGAAGACAGACCTGAAGTTCATGAATGGAACGGCTTTAAAGGGGGGAAGACAATTTCGAGGGTAACATAGGGATGCGTTTTCGATTCGATGACCAGACGAGAGTGTTTAGCACTGGGCGGCATGGGGCTGGCGAGTGCTTGCGGCCGTAAAAGTGGGGCGGGGTACGCAGGGTATGCGCTGGTTGCTGCTGCCGGCGAGCAGAGCATCACCGTCGTCGACTTGTCCGAGTTCCGGGTTTTTAAGCAGGTCGGGGTGGGAGCCGCCCCGAAGACGATATTGGCAGGGAACGACGGTACCAGCCTGGTGTTAACCCCCGAGACGGGTAGCGTTCATCTGCTTGACAACCGCTTCAACCGGGTACTTTCGAAGAAGGTCGCGGATCGGCTCTCGGGTGTTCAGCTGACGCGAGGGGGGAAGCGCGTCATGGCGATTGCCGGACCGAGCCGGGAACTCATGGAGTTGGACGCCAGCACTCTCCACGTGGTCCGGCGATGGAAGCTGGGGGGAGAGCCGGTGAGCCTCGACGTTTCCCTAGATGGAGATGTGGGGATCTCGTCGGGCCAGCATGGGGCGGTCGAACTGATCGACGGCAAAAGCGGGGCGCAGAAGCGGCGGGAACTGGGCGGCGCGGTGGGCGAGATCAAGTTTCGGGCCGACGGAAAGCTGCTGCTGGCGGCGAATTGTAAGGATCAGTCGTTGACGGCGTTCGATGTGCCGAGTCTCCGGGTGGTGGTCGACCTGCCGCTGGCGATGCAGCCGCAGAATCTTTGTTTCAAGCCGGATGGCGGTCAGTTGTTCGTCTCGGGAACGGGGATGGACGGAGTGGCGATTGTGTTTCCTTACCTTCCGCTCGAGGTGGAACAGACGGTTCTCGCGGGGCGCGATCCGGGAGCGATGGCTTGTTCGGACGACCCGGCGTACCTGTTCGTAGCGAGCGCGAGCGGATCGGACGTCTGCATCTTGAATGTGCCGACAAGGAAGGTGGTGGGAATCGTCGAGGTGGGACAGAAGCCTTGTTACGTGACGGTGACGCCGGACAGCCGGTATGCGTTGGTGCTGAATGAACAGTCGGGGGATATGGCGGTGATTCGTATTTCGTCGATCGTAACGAACATGGCGAACGCGGCGAAGAAACGGAGTAAGGTCGGGGCTTCGCTGTTTACGATGTTGCCGGTTGGGAGCCGGCCGTTGCAGGCTGTAGTGGTGCCGCGGAGGGCGTAATTTCGGGGTTATTACCGCCTATAAAAAATAGGGTGCTGGGGAGGAAATAACCCGGCCTGTGGGGGTGGGCGCGCCCCGGGGCGGTCACGGGTTTTCGAAATCGGCTAAGTAGCTTTGTTTGTCGATAGTTACAAACTGTTCCGGTAGGCTGCTGAATCCCCCCGTGTGTAGGATGGGGAGTCGAAGCCGGAGCGGAACCGGGGGACTGCAAGGGCGATTTGCGAGGATTTTGGCGGTAATAACCCCGGTTTTGGCGGTAATAACTGGGTTAATGCCGGTTCCTCGAAGAGTAAGTGTTGACGCTAAGTATTTCGAGATTTAGGATAACCGTAGGTCCGAAAAGCGCCTGATTAATCCAGTCGGAAGGAATTCCGACGGTACCGACTGATGGTGGCCGAACGGTCAGTCAGACTCACTCTCACCTATAATCTTTTAGTCAAAAACGGATCAGGTTTGCGCCGAGTACGCGCGCGCTTACAGGGTCTTCGTTTGCTTTGAAGGGAGTCGTTTGACTTACGACAAATTTTTTTCTGTTGCTACCGGTGGGCACGGGCCGTTTCCTTATCAGTTGCGACTTCATGAGTGCGAGGCGCTGCTTCGCATACTCGAAGTGCCGACTGGGTTGGGGAAAACGGATGCGGTGTTGGTCGATTGGCTCGCGCGTCGGCCGACTAAGCGCCTGATTTATTGTTTGCCGGGGCGGACGTTGACGCGCGCATAATTGCGGAGATTGCGCGTAAGCGGGTTAAAGCGGCACAGCGCCAGCGCGTGCTTGTAGTACACAGGGGCATGTTCGTGTTTCCGCGATTAGTAAATCGCGGCCTCGTTGTGACTCGGTTAGAGGGGACGGGTTTAGAGATTAACGAAGTATCTTTGTTGCGCTAGCGGGTCCAGGGGGGAGCTTGGGCTAGGGCATCTTTTAAAGCCGCTTGAAGTTGGGGGTTGTCCGGGTCGCGGCGAAGAGCTTCGCGGAGCTGATTGAGGCCTTCTTGCCACTGGCCGGTGCGGAGTAGGGCTACCGCGTAGTTTACGCGGATGCCTACGTGATCGGGGTAGAGATCCAGGGCCTGGCCGTATTTTTTGGCGGCGCCGGGGAGATCGCCGCTTTTCTCGAGAGCCGCTCCTTCGTTGTTCAGTTTGATTGCTGCAACGGCGTTTTGGCTGGCGCGATCTCGCTCAGTGAGCAGCTGGGCAAGTTCTGCCTTGATTCGATCGGCCTCTTCCGGTTTTCCGGCGCGCCGCAGAGCGGTTTGCAGACTGTTCAGGGTCGACTGATCCTTCGGGTTGCGTTCGTAGGCTCGTTGCAGGTGCTCGACCGCCTGCTGGGGATTGTTTTGGCGCAGATATTCAGACCCGAGGCGGCCCTGGGCCACTCCGTCATCCGGCTTCAAGTCGACAGCATGCTGGTAGGCGGCAAGCGCTCCGCGGTCGTCGAGCATGGTTTTTCGAGCAGTTCCCAAGTCGGACCAGGCTTCAGCAAGATCGGGCCGCAAAACCACTGCTCGGTTCAGGGCATCGAGAGCTTTTTCGTTATCGTTCTGCCTCGTATAGATTTTGGCGCGGAGATAGAGCGCGAAACCGGCATCGGGGCTTTTGCCCAGGAGGCCGATCGCCCGATCCAGATTAGTTGCTGCGGCGCCCGGGTCGTTCATCTGCAGACAGACTAAGCCAAGGTTGGAGTAAGCCTGCCCAAAGGTGCTTTTCAGCTGCACAGCTCGGGCAAAGGCGTTGCGAGCCGGTTGGAGTTGCCCGGCTTCGTCGAGCGCTTCTCCGAGGGCGTTTTGTGCTTCGGCCGATTTCGGATGTTGCGCGGCCGCCTTCTGCAAATTTTCCAGGGATTGGACCTGTGCGGTGAGTGCCCCACAGCAGGCGAGCAGGAGCGCGAGCTTATGTGCGATTGAATTTTTCACAACGGGCGATTCCTTGCCCCTCCGTTATGAAGATCAACTGGTCCGCCGCAACGCGCGCGAACTTTTCGACCGAACCGAGCGGCCAGCGCACTTCGATATCTACGGTGGTGTTGGCTCCGAGGCCGAAATGAAGGCGCCGATCGTTGGCGGAGAGATAAGAAGATTGGGCAAGGACTTCTTTGGCCTGCACTTTTCCTCCATAGCGCACAGTTGCGCGCGCACCGATGGCGCTGCGATTCGATTTCACTCCCGTCAGTTTGATTTTCAGCCAGTGATGGCCGCCCGAGACGTCGTTGCGCAGTAAGGATGGCGGCTCGTTCTGGTTGACGATCAGGACATCGACATCGCCGTCATTGTCGAAATCGCCGAACGCGCAACCGCGGCTGCAGTGGAGGGCATCGATGCCGGGCCCGGCTCCGCCAATTATTTCTTCGAAACGTCCGTTGCCCAGATTTCGGAAGACAATGCGAGGAGTTTTGTAGGGCTGGTCGGGCCTGTTCTGCAGTTCGGGATAGATGCCGCCGGTGACCCACAAGATATCGGGATAGCCGTCGTTATCGAGATCCTCGACGCCGACGCCCCAGCTGATGAAGCGTGTTTCGACGCCGAGACCGGAGCGAAGGGTATCGTCTCGAAACTCGCCGTTGCCGGTATTGGTGTAGACGGCGGGGGTATCGGACGCGAAGTGCGTTTTGACGATGTCGAGATTGCCGGTCAAACGGAAATCGCCGACACCGATGCCCATGCCGGCTTGCTCCATGCCGTCCTCACTGAGGGCGACGCCTTTCTCCATAGCTTGCTCGAGGAAGGTTCCGTTGTGTTGATTTTCGAAGAGGAGGCTGGGGGTGGAGTCGCAGGCGAGGTAGAGGTCGGGCCAGCCGTCGTTGTTGAAGTCGGCGGCAACGGGCGTTAAGCCGTATCCGCCCGCCGGTTTGCCGATGCCCGAACTGGCGGTGACATCGGTGAATGTTCCGTCGCCGTTATTGCGGTAGAGGCTGTGATGGCCATAGGGGAGTCCGCGGGGACCGCAGAAGACTCCCTCGGGGTTGCAGTTGGCGAGGTCGCCTGCGCGCGGAACAGTTTTGGGATCGAAGGCAACGTAGTTTGAGACAAACAGGTCGAGTTTGCCATCGCGGTCGTAGTCGAGGAAGGTGCAGCCGCTGCCGAAACGCGGCTCTGCCGTGAGCAGGCCTGCTTCCTTTGTGATGTCGGTGAAGGTGCCGTCGCCGTTGTTGCGATAGAGCATGTTTTGCGGCCAGCCAGTGATGAATAGATCTTCGAAGCCGTCGTTGTTGAAATCGCCGACAGTGACGCCGAATGAATAGCCGGTACGAAATAGTTGCGCCTTCGCCGTGACGTCGGTAAAGGTTCCGTCGCGGTTGTTTTTGTATAGGCGATTGGATGCATTGGGCGGCGGGTCGCCGAAGCGTGAGCTGGAAAGCACAAGGATATCGAGCCAGCCATCGTTGTCGTAGTCGAGGAAGGCTGCGCCGCAGCCCATCGCTTCGATGACGTAATCGGCGCGGTTGGGATGGCCGCTGATCACGATTTCGGTCAGTCCGGCTTTTTGGGCAACATCGCTGAACCGGGCGTGGAAGGGCAGCCCGGAAGGCTTGCCGCGAGGAATCGGCTTCACGTTGCGGGAAGACATTCCTACCTGTGAGGAGTTGTTTTGTCCGGCGCGAAGGATTGAACGGGAGAGCGCCAAAAGACGAAGGGCGTTGCGCCGTGTCCACAGAGCCATTGGTGCTTGTGGAACCAGATTAGCAACGCCCGGTTCGGAGAGGTTAGAAGAAGATCCTCATACCGATTTCGATTTGGCGTCCGCTTTGGTTTCCGTAGACAGCGGTCTGTGCGCCGAAGGTGCCGCCCGGAGAGCCCTGGTAAAGGGCTTGTCCGAAGTTGGCATCGGTGAAGTTGGTGTCCGGGTCACCGCGGTTCAGCTTATTGGTTGCGTTGTAGGCGCTCATCTTGAGCTGCGCCTGGATTTTTTCGGTGATGTGGAAGTTCTTCAGCAGACTGGCGTCGAGATCGAAGAACTTGGGTCCGGTTAAGCAGGAGTACTGAATCGGGTTGGTCTGGATCGCGTAGCCGGTGGGCAACGAGAAAGCCGAGCGTATTGAACCAGTTCTGAGGGGTCGGATTCGAAACGCAGGGATTGCCGGTCACGATCAGAGGTTGGGTGAATCGCGGATAATCGCCGGTATTGTAGGTCAGTTCGCCCGTAATCTGCCAGCCGCCGACGAGGGCATCGACTATGCGGGGAGCGCTCGCCAGGTAGGTTCGGCCTCTGCCGAAAGGAAGCTCGTAACTGCTGGCAGCGGTGATGCGGTGATGCGGCTGGTTGCTGTCCTGCCACACTAGCTGGTTCTCGTAGGTTTCGAGAGCATTGTTGAACTGCTGAACCTTCTCGCGAATGTAAACATAGCCGAAGAGGAAGTTATAGCCTTGGCTGAATCGCTTCTGCAGACGCGCTTCGACTGAGTTGTATTGCTCACCCGCGCCGCGCACGCCGATCTGATAGAGCGGACCATAAAGCGGGTACTTCACGAGCAAATCGCTTAAGGGGAGAGTCGGCTGATTGTAGTACGGGCCCGGATTGAGTGTTGTATTCAGGTAATGATAGAACGGGTTGGCTACAGCGGTACTGAGGGAGCTCTGATACTGCTGTTGAATGCGCGGATCGAGGTTGTTCAGCGCCTGGTTATACTGCTGGCTCCCGAGGTTTGCGAAATAGGTGAAGGAGGCAACCATCTGGCCCGGTAACTGATGCTCGAATGTAACGTTGAATCGATTGTTGTACTCCTTCTGCATGTTCTGCGGGTACCAGATCAGCGGTGATCCGCCTCGTCCGGTATTGGTGCCGCCGGCTCTTCCCTGGATCGGAACCAGTGGACTCGAAGCAGGGAAGGGATTGGAGAGTGTTTCTTGCGGCCTGCCGTTCTGGAGCGGCGCCGTGTATTGATAGCCGGCGACTCCAAACAGCGGCGCTTCCAGGAATTCGATATCTTCGTAGCCAGGAACGGGGGCGGCTGTGAATAGGTATTCGGTGGGGGTGAAATAGAGCGCATAGCCAAAGCGCAGCGCAGTTTTATCGTTGATCCGGTAGGCAACGCCGAAGCGGGGTTCCAGCGCGAGATTCTGCGGATGCCACATGCCCGGACTATTTTTGCTGGTGAAATTCCAGAGCCCATTGAAGCTCTGGTAATTGTTGCCCGACGATGGCGGTCACTTGGGCCGGCATTTGCGGCGGGTTGGCCGCGATAGCGGGATCGATTTGATTCAAATTTAAGCCCTGGGAGAGGTTATGTAACGAATCGTGCCAGGCCGTCTCGTACTCGTCGCGTAGGCCGAGCGTGAGCGTAAGATTGCGGCTCACCTTCCAGTCGTCGCCGATATAAACGCCGAAGAAATCGTCGATCGGAGCCGGAGAAGGGGTGCCGATCATCTCGGAACTGTTATCTAGCGCTCCGAGCAAGAAGGTTGCGAACTGGTCGCCATATCGCGAAGTATCCGGGTTGTTATAGGTGTTGGCGGTCAGGTTCGAGTTGAACACGAAGTTCGATAAACCGGTGACCAGCGATGGGCCGCCGCTCCGCCTGTATTCGAATCCGGCCTTGATGTAGTGGGGTCCTGTCTGGTGGGAAAGCCCGATGCTGAAAGACTCAGATGACGGTACTTGATTCCAGAAGAAATTCGGTCCGCCAAACGAGTTGCCGCCGATATTCAGATTCGGATAGTAGACCGGCACGCCTGTTGAAGCTTGCTGATACTGCTGATAGAAGTTGGTGTTGGGCCAGAACTGACCCCAGCTCTTGCTTGCCAGTTCGCGGGAAAGATAAGAGTCGCCCAGATCGTTCCAGCTAAAGTGCACGTTGGCGACGGTCGCCGCGCTGAGGGAATAGACCGCATCAGCTGAGACCTGATCGGCATACCGAACGGCACCCGAAGGCTGATACAGTTCCGAGTTGTTCGGTGTCGGATTGCTGGTGATGTCATCGGTTTTGTACCGGCCATAGTGCCCCGAGATGCGCAATTTATCGCTGACATTGTAATCGACGCGATCGGAGAAGTTGAGGTAGTTGTAGTTGTCTGTGTAGCCCTTTTTGAAATTATTGACACCGGTGATATTGTCGCCGGGATTGTTAGGATCCCAGAACTTACTCATGAAGTAAACCGAGAGAGGGTCGAATCGATTTGCCGGAATTTTGTTGCCGGGAAACGCAGTGCGCGTTACGCTTCCGTCTGCGTTAACTACCGTGCTGAAGGGGTCATAGACGGTTCGCAACCCACCGTAGATGTTGTAGGACTGGGAGAAGTCACCCGAGCGCTCGAGAGCAGTCGGAACCGTAACGACGTAGCTGCTCGGGGATCCGACTTTCCAGTTTTCGATCGAAAAGAAGTTAAAAATCTTGTTCTTGATGATGGCGTTACCAAGCGTTCCGCCGAACATATGCTGGCGCAATGCATTTTTACTAAAGGTTGTCCGGTCGGCTTCCGCGCTCAACCATGGATAACGCCCCAAGTAGAAAGCGCTTCCATGCCAGTCGTTGGTGCCGGCTTTCGTCGTGATACTGATCAAGCCACCCGCGCTATGGCCGGATTCGGCATCCACACTGTTGCGAGACACAATCGATTCCTGAACATCGTCCTGATTTGGCGGATAGCCGGCTTTATGTCCGAGGCCGATAGGGCTGCCATCAACCAGCAAGTTGTTTTTGAGGTTGGTACCGCCGCCGAGGTCGACGCTGTTTGCGGCCCAGGAGTTGAACGGCAGCATTTCGCTGCGCGTATTGACTGCAGCCGGTTCGAGAAGCGTCAACTTAAAGGGGTTGCGGTCGAGCCTGGGCGTATCGTTCGCCATCTTGGTATCAATGGTCAGCTCCTGGTTGCTCGAGTTGAATTCGATAGCTGGGGGGGTCTCTGCCACGGTTACCGTCTGTTGGAGGGTTCCCGGATTCAAGCTCGCATTCACCGTGACGTCGCCGCCCGATTGAACGGCAACGTTTTCCTGCAGGAAGTTGCCGAAACCTGGGGCGTCGACGCTAACGCGGTAAGTCCCGGGATCGACGTAATCGAATACGTACAGGCCCGACTTATCGCTTTCTTTGACCGTTTTGACTCCGGTGTTGACGTTTGTGAGGGTAACAGTCGCACCGGGTAAGACGGCGGCGCTCTGGTCGGTGACAAGCCCTCGAACCGTGCCTCGGTAGGTTTGGGCGAAAGCGGGCGGGATTAGTAGGGCAAAAAGCGATATAGCCGCGAGAGACAAGCTCTTTAAACGGACTGGCTTCATTATTGGATCCTCGGAGATCAGAAAGACTTAGAGTTGTTCACAAAATCTATCAATGTGGGTTGCGGTTGTCAATTATAAAGTGAATTTGTCGCAGCAACGCGATCTGGCCGTTGCAGCCAGATGCCGCGAGCAGAGGTGAGTCACGGAAAACTCCCAGCTGCCGAGGATCAGGGTAACGGGGCGTGCTGCACTGCGGTCCATCGGTTAGATCGCAGATGCCGCAAGAACAAACGATAGAAACAGATGTTCCAGCAAGAATGGACAGGCTGCCGTGGAGCAGCTGGCACGTAAGGATCATTATCGCGCTCGGGACTTCCTGGATGCTGGATGGCCTTCAGGTCACTTTGGCGGGATCGCTGGCCGGCGTTCTGGAAGACAAGAAGGCGTTGGGTCTGAGCGATCCACAAGTTGCCGCCGGCGCCACGACGTATCTGGCAGGCGCGGTTGTGGGCGCGCTTCTGTTTGGCTATCTGACGGACCGACTGGGCCGGAGAAAACTATTTCTCGTTACGTTAGCGACCTACTCCCTGGCTACGGCAGCAACGGCTCTCTCCTGGAACTTTTTCAGCTTCGCTCTCTTTCGTTTCCTCACCGGGCTGGGCATTGGCGGCGAATACGCGGCGATCAATTCTGCTGTCGACGAGCTGATTCCAGGCAAAGTACGGGGAACGGTCGATCTAGCTGTTAACGCGACTTTTTGGATTGGGGCTACGGTCGGCAGCCTGGCTTCTCTTCTGCTGCTGAAAGGCAGCATTGCTCCGCCGAACTTAGGTTGGCGAATCGCTTTCGGGGTGGGCGCAGCGCTTGGTTTAGGTGTGCTGATTTTACGGCTGGGCGTTCCGGAAAGCCCGCGCTGGCTGATGCTGCGCGGCAAGGAAGACGAGGCGAACAAAATCGTCAGCGATGTGGAAGCAAAGGTGTCCGAGAAGAAGGGCGAACTGCCGGAGCCGGAGGGCGAAAAGCTGAAGCTCAGAGTTCGAGATCACACGCCACTAAACGAGATCTTCCGTAGCATGTTCAAAGACAACCTGCAAAGATCGCTGCTTGCATTGGCGCTCATGGTGGGTCAATCGTTTTTCTTTAACGCAGTGTTTTTTACCTACGGCCTAGTAGTGAGCAAATTTTTCAAAGTGAGCTCACAGGAATTGCCGTTGCATCTTCTTCCGTTTGCGCTGGGCAGCTTTTTCGGGCCGATCGCTTTAGGCAGGCTGTTCGACAAGGTCGGGCGGAAACCGATGATCACGGCCACTTACGGCATTTCCGGGATTTTGCTGGCGCTCACGGTTTTTCCATTTGTGCATGGCGCATTGTCGGCTAAAACGCTCGGCATCTGTTTTACAGTTATCTTCTTCGTCGCTTCGTCGGCCGCGAGCGCAGCTTACTTGACGGCCAGCGAAATCTTTCCGCTCGAGATACGGGCGCTGGCGATTGCGGTGTTTTACGCGCTAGGAACACTGGTGGGGGGCGTAGGCGCTCCGTATCTGTTCGGTGTTTTGATAGCCACAGGGTCGCGGGCCGCTGTCGGGTATGGCTATCTCGCGGGCGCCGTACTGATGATTGTGGGAGCAGTTGCGGAGTGGACGATCGGCGTGGAAGCGGCGGGCAAATCGCTCGAGTCGATCTCGCAGCCTTTACAGAGCCAGACCTAGCGCCGTTTTAACGGTTGGCCTACACTGCCAACGCTGAAAACTGGCGACGATATGGGACGGCTTTGCCTAGGTGATATGCTTGAACGCGCAATAGGCGGCCTAATGAGAAAATTTGTTGCAATTTGTGGCTGGTTTGTTTTTGGTTTGCTCGTTACTTTACCCAGGCAAGCTAAAGCGCAGGATGCGGGTTCGGCTGTTCAGGTGCGCGTTCACTACACCGGCACGGGCACGGTAGACGAGCAGCACAAGATCTACGTGGTGTTGTGGGACTCACCGGAATTCAGCGAGGGCAACGGCCGGGTGATGCCTGTGGAGCTTAAACCTATAACGTCTAAGAACGGAACGGTGACTTTTTCGGACGTAAAGAAACTGCCAGCCTATGTCAGCGTGGCATTTGACCCGAATGGCGGATGGGACGGAAAGTCTGGACCGCCGCCAGAAGGATCGTCATTAGGGCTCTACAGCAAGGAACCGGGAAAGCCGGCGCCGATCAACATTGCAGCAAACAAGCAAACAACAATCGAAATTCCTTTCGATGACACGGTAAAGATGCATTCCGGACAGGCATCGAGGGCGCATCCGTAGCCCGATTCCGGATTAGGGAGCTAATTCGACCGTGGCCCTGCGCTCGAGCTTGCCCCAGCCTACCAACCGGCCTTTTACGGCGAATAGCAAGCTCTTTCCGAGCACATAAAGCATCAGTTGCCGGTAATAGATGGTCTGGAACAAGAGCAGAGTTAGATCCCACGGGGCAAGTCCTTCGAGAGCGTAGGCGAGAAAGCCAGTTAGCAGTTCGAGTACGAAGAAGCCGGCGTAGTAGAGCAGAACGATTCTCCAATCGCCTGCAATGAGGGACAGAACCATGGCGATCTCGGCAAACGGCGAAAGCACCGAGAGTAGAAGTTGAAAAATCCAGATGCTCGGCAGAGCAATGAAGCCGAGAGTGCCGTATTTCGGGAGGAACAGGGCGTCACGATGTTTCCATGCCGCCTGCAAGGTGCCGAAAACCCATCGAAAGCGCTGCTTGACGAGGCTCCGCGTATCTTCCGGGGCTTCCGTGTAAGCGATGGCGTCTTGTTCATAGCGAACGATGTAACCGAGACGCCGAATGGATAATGTCAGATCCGTGTCTTCGGCGAGGGTGTCGTGGAGGAAGCCGCCGCAATCCAGGACCAGTTGTTTGCGCCACGCCCCTACCGCCCCTGGAACCACGGTAATAGCGTTCAGGTAATCGAGCGCGCGCCGGTCGAGGTTGAAACCGTAGATATATTCGATGGACTGGAAGCGGGTGATCCAGTTTTTCTTATTACCGACGCGGGCGTTGCCGCTGGCTGCGCCGACTTTGGGATCGACGAAGTGCCTGGCGAGGAGTTCGATGGTGCCGGGGCGGAACAGTGTGTCGGCATCGACCGCGACCAGGATATCGTGCTTGGCGTGGCCAATGCCGTGGTTTAGCGCAGCAGATTTGCCGTTATTCGGCTGCGTCAGAATGCGAATCTGCGGATGCTTTCCGAAGCGCTGCTGCAAGATTTCGAGGGTCCGGTCTTTCGAGCCGTCGTTTACGACGATAATTTCGATTTCGGAGTAGCCGTTCCCGAGAATCGAGTCGACCGTGCGTGCAATGACTTTCTCTTCGTTGTAAGCAGCGATGATCACGGATACGGAGGGACGATAGGAAGGATCGAATTTTGCCCGCTTGGCTTTTCGCTTCTGGAGTACGGCCAACACGCCATAGAGCAGAGAGCGCGCTAAGGTTGCGACGATAGCTGTCAGAAAAAGCAATCCCAGGAGCCGACCGAATCTCGATTTTGCGTCCAGACCTCCGCCCTCGATGCGGGCCAAGCGCAACTCTTTCGATTTTGTTTTCGGCATCACCTGAGCGCGATCCTTTTGGATGAGTTCGCCGACGCTTTCGAAGCGGTACCCTTTGCTTCGGAAATAATCGATGATTAGCGGCAGGGCGGCCACGGTTGCGGTCCGGTCCCCGCCCGCGTCGTGTAAGAGGATGATATGCGTGCTTGCCGTATCGTGTTCAGCGATGGCGGTCGCGATTTCAGCTTTCACTTCTTCAACGATTGCCTGGCTTGTGATGGCAGGCTCCCAATCACGTGGGTCGATGGTTTCCGAGATCGTGGTGTAACCGTACTCCTGAGCCCGGAGGATAGGCGCGATCTCCTGTGGCGTCATGGGCTCGCTGTCGGCGTTATAGGGCGGCCGGAAAAAAGTTGTCGAGACGCCAAGCAGGTTTTCGATGATGCGCTGGGTGGTACTCAGTTCGAGTTCGGTCCGAAGCGGGGAAGTGTTCGCGATGTTGGGGTGAGTGTAGGTGTGATTGCCGATCTCATGTCCATCGGCGTACTCGCGGCCGATCAGGCTTGGGTACTTCTCCGCATTCACTCCGATGACAAAGAATGTGGCGGGAGTCCGGCGCTGTTTCAGAATGTCGAGTACTTGGGGTGTAAAGCGCGTGTCGGGGCCGTCGTCGAAAGTCAGGCAGAGAATTTTCTCATCGGTGGCGCCGCTATGTTCGATGACGTATGGCGTGGGATACGTTCGATAGCTTTCGCTGAAATTGTCGTCTTCGGTTGGAGGAGGTTGGACGGTTCGCGTACCTGGATGGGGAGTTTGCGAAACCCGGAGGATCTCGCCGCTGCCGAAGTGGCGTGGGGAACTCTGATCGGCGGGAAGTTGCGCGAGCACGCCAGTATCGAAGCGCGTGGGTGGCCATGATCCGGCTTGGAGGACGGTCCAGAGCCCGGGATCTTCCGCTCCGAGACGCCATAGTCCTACTCCGCGAAATTCGGCGTCGTGTACGGCGCTTATCTGATTCAATGCGGTAACTGCATCGAGGAACCATACTTCGTGGTGTTCATCCCCCACGGAAAAGCGCAGCACCGGATTCCAGGTGGATGTATCCCAACTAATGGTTTGTTTGCTTTCGGCAGCTGCCGTCATCACGTCGGAAAAAGCTACTTCGGTCCCGCCGTGTCCGCCGATTCTCCAATCGTAGCCGTAGTTTCCAAAGCCCGCCACGATTTTCGAGGCGGGAACCGAACGTGCGACTTTCTCAAGTTGGTTTTCGAAGAAGTCTTGCGAGGCGACTGGGCCGGGGCTGCTGGTCTCATAGTGCTCGTCATAGATCATGGGCACGAGCAGATCGACAGCGGCGGCCAGACCCTTCAGGTCGTAAGCCTCGTCATCGACCGGCACGTCCTGGGAGACCACATATCCGTCCTTGTGTAAGGCCGCTGTGAGTTCTTGCATGAAGCGGGTGAGAGACGCACGATCTCTTGCAGTAAGCTCCTCGAAGTCTACGTTGACTCCTGCAAAGCGATGTTCGGCGAGGTTCGACTGGATGTTTTGGATCAGATCGCGGCGCTTATCCGAATCGCGGAGAACCTTGCGCACATCGTTCGGCTGCCAATCGCCTGCGCGGAAGTTGGTCAGCATGGCGTAGATGGGGAGGTTCGCCTGTTTTGCGATTGCGACGACAGTGGAGTCGGTCTGGTCGTCGATGTCGCCGTTGCCGTTCTGTAGGACCAGCCACTCCGGTACAAGATCGGTGAGATGACTGAGGTGAAGACGCAGGGAGACTAAACTAGCGGGATCCCAATTCACGTAGAAACCCCAAACAAGGGGCTTGCCGCCGGTCGGCTTGGCGGCGGGTATTGGATGAATGACAGGGGAAAGAGAGTGAACGTACTTTACAGGGTGGACCGGTCTTGCCAGGCGATAGGGAGCATTCTTCGGGATGCTCCGGGCGTGCATCAAAGTGCCCGGTTCCATTTGGACGACGGGTGACACGGGGGGCAGCCCCAGGATAGGGAGTTGAGGCAAGCTGACGCCCACCAGTAAAAAGATGACAATCAGCAGGGCCAGGGCGAGCGCCGCTGCTTGCGCGAGGTGTTGAAAGCGGTTCCAACGGTGCCCGCTCGGATCATAAAAGACGAAAGAACGCGGTGACTGAGTTGCCACGGATTGCCTGCTAAGTAGAGTAGCTAGCCCGAGGGAAGTTCTGCGACAGCGAGCCGGGGATTCACATTTAAGTAAATATTCAGGACTGGAATGAACATGTCAGCTGGGGCGGTAATCCGACGAACGGCTTGAGGCGGGATGTAAGTAGGCGACTTTCGGCGGAGTTCTTCGGAGCGTAAATAAAAGCAGGCTTCTAACTGGTACCAGTACGTGCGTTCCTGCTCCGGAGAGATTGGAACGGCAAATGCCGGTCAATACGGCTGTTTTCCTGATTTCTCGGAGAGAACGCGGCAAGGCAGATAGAGAAAATACACCTGAGAGTGGGGCCAGCTTCTCGCTTTGGGCCTGGTTGCGCGAATAAGTCAGAAGTCGTTGTAAGCATTCGATGAGCCCGGCGAAAAGCTGTTGGATTTGAGCTAGATCGGGTAAGACAGCGGGCAGAGAAATAAAGTTTATCTATAAATGAGGATTACTCGGAATAATTAGTGGTGTTAATGCTTCCTGAGTTTTAGAAAAGAGGCCGGGAGCAGAGTGCGATCTGAAATTGCGATCACCCGGCAGAGTTGGCTAGGCATTGAAAGCGTAGTGGAGATGAGAGTTATGGCCCATCGCAGGGTAAGAAGCCGACGGTTTCGAACGGTCCGGCAAGCGGGTTCGAGTTGGCTGAGATCTCGTTCGGATTATATCGGCATAAGATGACAGTGTCTTGAATTGAGAGTCAATTTCCCGTTGTGGTTAAATGCCCCAGTACTAAAACCAATACATTTATCGTTGGTCCCGAATGTGTTGACACCTGTCAATGCGGGCTGTTACTTTGGGCCTACACCACGTTGTTCCGGGTACATCAGAAAACCCCGTAGTGCTCTAAGTTTTCCCAAAGATTGTGACGAAAATGGGCGGAGCCTGCCTTTTGGAGGAGAGTTTGCAAATAGCCGATGGTTGGTGTGTGTCTCGGGATGAAAGCGGCCGAGAGGTGGAGCGTTCTTGGATTGCGTTGAAAGTAAATACGCGGTCGGAATCCCTTGTCTCGCAGATTTTAGAAACGAGAGGCTATGAGACATTTTCTCCGACCATTTCAGAACGCCGCAAATACAGTGACCGCTTCAAAACAGTAGAGGTGGCGGTGCTACCGGGCTATGTGCTCAGTTACTGGAATGACGGTCCGAAGACTCCCATTTTAAGTTGCCCCGGGGTGAAATACATTGTTTCGTTTGGGGGACAGCTGGCGACGATTTCCGACCAGACGGTGGATGGACTTCGTCGCATGATTACGAACGGCGCGCATCCTGTGCCGTACTTTCGGAGCGGAGAATTGGTTCGCGTCGAGAGCGGGTTATTGTCGGGGATCGAAGGCAGGTACATGCGGCGCGGATCTACGGGGACACTTGTGGTTTCGGTAGATATTCTGGAACGTTCGGTGGCGCTTCATATCGATGACGATCGGGTGGAACTAGTAAGCCGTCCATCTTTGCCAGGAACTTTCTATTGCAGATCTTAGCCGTGCAGATGTTAGTACTGCAGATCTTATCCACTGCAGATCTTATGCAGTGCGAATCTTAGCGGATTTCGCAAGCGGCGGAGCTGAGATGCAACAAAGAACGTTTTTGAGCCGGCTGTTTAGAACGATGATGCACACATTTGTCTGGTGCGGGACGGTTTAGTACGACTAAAAGGACAAGAGTAATATTCTTTCGCGTTTCCGATAAGGAGTATCTTGAAATTCAAGAAGTCTGCTCCGCACTCGGGATGCAAAGCGTCTCGGAATGTGTTCGCTTTGCGATGAAACGTCTGGTTTCCGCTCCGGACCCGGAGATTACGCAGGCGCTTCGCGATATTGGCTACAAGCTCAACGCGATTCTCCTGTCGCAGGGGGCGGATCTACCGATCAGGGGCGGAGTGAAATCCCCAAAAGAGAACGTTGAGTAATCTTGTTCATCCCCGACCATTTACAACCATGAGTGAAGTCTAAATCGTGCCGATGATGCCATTTTCAAATTCTAGTTTTATTTGCCCGGTGCTAGTTATTTTGGGTCTATGTCTCGCTGTCGGGGATGCACGGCCGGCGGACACTGCTGCGCCGGCAGACGTAAAAACCGGTGTTCGCGACGGTGCTTCAGTACCGAAAGCAAGCTCAAGTTATGTTCTGGGACCGGACGATCAGCTATCGGTTTTTGTTCCCGACTTAGAGGACAGTTTTACTCGGCCGGCGCGGGTAGATCTCAACGGCGACGTCGACCTGCCGTTAGTCGGACATCTGCACGCGGCCGGGTTGACCAGCGAGCAGTTAGAGTCGGAACTGAACCACCAACTAAAGAAGTATTTAAAGGAACCGGCCGCGGTCATTACCATTACCGAGTTTCACAGCCAGCCTATCTCGGTGCTAGGCCAAGTTATGTCGCCCGGCATCCACCAGATCCAGGGCCGGAAGACGCTATTCGAGGTTCTGTCGATAGCCGGCGGTCTTCGTCCCGATGCCGGCAGCACCGTCAAGATCACGCGTGACCTGAAGTGGGGAGCTATTCCCCTGCCTAATGCTCATCAAGACCCTACGGGACGTTTCAGCGTAGCGTCGGTGGGAGTGAAGAGCATTATGAACGCGGCCAATCCGGCCGAGAATATCGCAATCAGACCGGATGACATCATCTCCGTTCCTAAAGCCGAGGTGGTGTATGTGGTTGGCTCGGTTGTCAAGCCGGGTGGATTCATTTTAGGTGAGAACGAGACCTTATCCTCGCTCCAGGTGCTCTCTTTGGCGGAGGGACTGCAGAAAACCGCTGCGGCGGACAGGGCAAAAATTCTTCGTCCGGTAGGCGATTCTTCGGCGCGCACCGAAATTCCGGTCAATCTGAAACGGCTAATGGCCGACAAAGCGCCAGACGTTTGGCTGAAGGCTAACGACATCCTTTTCGTTCCGAACAGTGCAGCGAAGACCGTGGGTTACCGGTCTCTCGAGGCGATTGTTCAGGCGGCGGGTGGAGCCGCGCTGTACGGACGCTATTAATCACATGGAATCTTTACTAAACAGTGCGGGCCGACAGCCCGAGTCGCCGGTTCTCATGCAGAGAGTAGAAACGCCGGATTCCCTCGCGAATTCGGGAGGGCAGGCGTGGAACGGGCAAAGCGCTTCGGGGCCCGGCGGCATACTCGATCTGTGGAATGTGGCGAAGTTCCACAAGAAGACTTTGCTTGCTCTTATGGGAGCGGGCACGCTTCTCGGTTTCCTAGCCGGGATTCCGAAGACTCCGGTTTATCGCGCGACTACCTCGGTAGAAGTTCTGAGCCTGAATCAGGACTTCATGAACATGAAACAGACGACGCCGGTTACTGCCGCCGATGTTTCATTCGAGACATCTGAGTTGCAGACTCAGATCCGGATACTGTCGAGCGACTCGCTGATTCAGCGCGTATCCGACAAGTTAGTATCTTCGGTAACGCCGGGAAAACAGGCAGCGGCAGCTCCGTTCTCGAGCTGGCGCAATTTTCTCAAATTGCGAAAACCCTCGCGGGAAGAACTAGTGGAACGGGCTGCCAAGAGCGTGAAGGTGAGCGCTCTGGGGCGGACTAGAATTCTCGAGGTTGCGGTCGATTCCGCCGATTCTCAACTGGCCGCCGACTTCGCCAACGCTCTCGCGAACGAATACATCGAGCAAACGATCGAGACGCGTTGGAAGATGACGCAGAATACGAACGTCTGGCTCAGCCGCGAACTGGCGGACGTACGGGCGAAGCTGGCGCGGTCGGACGACGCTCTGCAAGCCTACGCGCGCAACTCCGGCCTTATTTTTACCGACGCAGACACGAACATTGTGACCGAGAAGCTGCAGCAGATTCAGCAGCAGCTTTCGTCGGCGACTGCCGACCGCATCGACAAGCAGGCGCGGAACGAGTTAGCCTTGGCCAGCCCGCCGGAGTCTCTGCCCGAGATCCTTGGCGATCCTGGACTTCGCGATCTCGCAGCGAAGATAACCGACCTGAAACGCCAAATTGCGAACCTCGGCGCGACTTATACGCCAGAGTTCGCAAAATCGAAACGCCTGCAGGCGGAACTGGAAGCGTTAGAAGCATCCTATAACCAAGATCGAGCGGAGATTCTTTCCCGGATAAAGAACGAATACCAGTCGGCGCTTCGGCGGGAGCAGCTTCTATCGAGAGATTATCAAGCTCAAACCAAACAGGTGGCGGGTCAAGGGGAGAAGTCGGTACAGTACAACATTCTAAAGCGCGAAGCCGACAGTAACCGGCAGCTTTACGACACCATGCTCCAGCAGCTGAAGCAATCGTCCGTGATTTCGGCGATGCAAGCGAGCAACGTTCGTGTGCTCGATCCGGCTAAAGTCCCGACCGAGCCGTTTTCTCCGAACTTCAAGACGAATTCTGCGGTAGGTCTGGTAACCGGATTGTTGATCGGACTAGTGTTCCTGATGGCCAGGCAGAGAAACAATACAACTTTGCGGGAACCCGGCGACGTGCAGTTTTGGACGAGCCTGCCGGAACTGGGCTCTATTCCGAATGCGTCGTCGGATGGCGGCAAAAGAATCTATCAAGGCCCGCCACGAAGGGCGGAGGCACTCGGGACGGGACCGAACGGGTTGATCGATTTGGATCCGCAGGTGAAAAATCTGCCGACGCTGGCACTGCAGAGATATCAACCGAGCTTGCTGGCCGATGCTTTTCGATCGGTCATCGCATCGATTTTGTTTGCGAATGAAGATGGGACGCAGCCGCGAACCCTGGTGTTAACCAGCGCCAGCCCGGCCGACGGCAAAACGACAGTGATCGTCAATCTAGGTATCGCGATGGCGGAGACGCAGAAACGTGTGCTGATCATCGATGCCGATTTACGCGGGCCGCGCATCCATAGCCAGTTTGCTATGACGAACGAGCAAGGGTTAACCGATCTGCTCGGGCAAACGGTTTTGGACGACGAGGCATTGAAGTCCGTCATTCGGGCGAGCGGCGTTGCCGGCCTCGATGTGCTAACTAGCGGCACTCCGACGGAGTCCGCGGCGCGGCTGCTTCACTCGCCGATTCTGCCGAAGCTGCTGACGAAGTGCCGGAACAAGTACGACTTGATATTGATCGACACGCCGCCGATGCTTCACATGCCCGATGCTCGCATTGTCGGGAAATTGGCCGATGCGGTTGTGCTGGTAGCTCGTGCGGAGAAAACCACGCGGGATGCCATCATTGCCGCGAAACAACGGTTTGCCGACGACGGGGTGCGGGTGATGGGTACAGTGCTTAACGGGTGGGACCCTAAGAAGTCGCAGCGGGCTTACTACGGATACTATGGGGCGGCAGTGGAACGCCACGCAGGTTAACTTGAGGATGCTTTTCCCGCCTGGAACTGCCCGGAACGGATGCTTGCCGAGGGGCGCGGTTTTGAAAGGGTTGCTCGCGGCCGGTTGCGGAGCAGTATGATTTCGGGGTCGAGTCTTGCAACCGGGCTTCGGCGGCGATTGCTGCGCGGCTTTGGCGCAACGGCGTTGGGACCGGTGATCACCGCTGCGATTCAGCTGGGTGCAGTACCGCTCCTGCTGCATGCCTGGGGTGCTGCCAAATACGGAGAGTGGCTGGTGCTTTCGGCGATTCCCACCTATTTTGGACTCAGCGATTTAGGATTCGGCGACGCCTCGGGAAGCGACATGACCGTGCGCGTGGCGGGCGGCGACCGGGCGGGCGCAGTATGCACCTTCCAAAGTTCCTGGGTTTTGTTGACCACCGTTTCCGGCATCGCATTCCTGCTCGCATCGGCGGTTGTCTGGTGGTTGCCTTGGACGCACTGGCTACACATCGCAAGCCTTTCGAACAATGAGGCGGCGATCGTGTTTTTAGTGTTTGGAGCTTACGTGATGGCCGGCCAGCAGACCGGCATTCTCGAGAGCGGGTTTCGATGCGACGGAAACTACAGTATTGGGACACTGTACGGGAACCTGTTGAGATTGCTGGAAACTGCCGGGGCTACTTTGATCGGCGTACTAACAGGAAACTTCATCGCCGTCGCGTTCACCTATTTCTGTGTCAGGTCTGCCGGGACGATCTGTTACGGGATGTCGCTCAAGCACAAGAGTCCGTGGATCCGCTTTGGGTTTCGAGAGGCAAAGTGGAACAGAGTAAAGCAATTGTCGAAACCGGCGTTTGGTTTCGTTGTGCTTCCTGCGGCCAACGGGCTTAGCTTGCAGGGGTTCACGATCCTAATTGGAGGAGCGCTGGGCCCGATTGCCGTTACCATGTTCTCCACGCTCCGAACTCTGACGCGTATCAATTATCAGTTTCTGTCTACCATTGCGTTTACGATCTGGCCCGAACTGTCGGCTGCATTTGGAGCAGGTAACCTTCGACTTGCGCGAGATTTACACCGCAATGCCTATCGGATCGGGCTGGCGGCATCATTTATTACATCGCTGGGGTTGTGGATCGCCGGACCTTTTCTGTATCGGATTTGGATGCGAAACGCGGTGCCTTTCAACGCACAATGCTTTCATATCCTGATACTGGTCACGATTGCGAGTTCGCTATGGTATTTGAGCTCCATCGTTCTCATGTCGACGAATGCTCACCATCGAATCGCGCTCATCTATTTTGGGCTGGCTGCTGCTTCGCTGGGGGTTGCATACATGCTTGTGCGCCCGTTCGGCATCGTGGGTGCGGCGCTAGCCTTACTCCTGATCGATGCAGGGATGTGCGCGCTGGTCTTGCGGAAGGCCCTAAACCAACTCGGGGACAGCTTCCACGACTTTGTCATGGCAGTTTTCGAGCTGCCGAATCGGCTCTCATGGACGGGATTATCGGGGGAGAGATTGTCCAGTGCGAAGCTGCAGAAAGGGCTGGCATCGCCGGCCGAAGAGTAAACTATCTCGCTGGATTTCCGTTAAGATCGATGGGGCAACGAAGCGCCGGGTGCGTTCCATGCAAGACGCTCGACCGAAAATGCGCAGAGCAAATTCTTGCCCACGCAGGCGGTTCTGTTTCGAGCGAATTCGGTTGTATCTTTGCGGGAAAATGAGTTGAGTGTTCGGAATTCCGTGGCGGTTGTTCGTCGATCCGAGCGGAACCCCACTCGGGCATCGGCAATGGGACATCTCTGGAAAGAGACGGTATTGAACGCAATCTCATCGGGCATTCGCCGGGCGGACGACGTGTTGCGTCCGAAACGCTCGAGCGGCGATTTTCGCGAAATGCGGCGCTTTCTTTTTCTGAACTACTCACCGGCCCTGGGAACAAGTGTGAATGGAGCTCCGGTTTTCGAAGCGTTGAAGGCAAGTATTCCGAATTGCCAAATCGGGGTGGCTTGCGCAGGACTGCAATACCAGGTGCTTCGATACAGCCCGTATATCGACTTTGTTTGGAAGACCGCCAGCCCGGAAAACGATTTCTTCGGCGCAGTCCGCGATGTCCGAAAGGTATTGCGAGTTTCGGGCTTTCGACCCGATTGCATTTGCACGGACAGCCGGAATGCAAGATCTAGAACTGTTCTCCTCGGATATATGGCAGGCGCTTACCGGCGGGCCGGCTTTGCGATTCACCCGGGCCTGCTCGATCGCGCGATCAACTACGATTCCGGTCTGAGTGTAATCGATAACAATCTGAAACTACTCTCGGCGTTCGGGGGAGATCCAGGGCACATTGAGCCGAAAGTATTTTTCTCTTCCGAGGAGGTCGAGAAGGTTTCTGCTCTTCTTGGGCGACAAGATGATGAAGGGCCGCCGGTGGCAGCTCTGATTACCCAAGGGAGCGGAACGCAACCTACAACTTGGTACGATTCCCGGTTTGCGGAAATCGCAGATTACCTGCACACGGAATTGGGTTTTCAGGTCGTTTTCTTAGGGACGGAAAAAGAGAAACCGGGAATTGAGAAGATTCGCGGCGCCATGACGGGGCCGAGTCTCTCCTTTGCGGGAAAAACGGATATACCCGAGCTGGCGGCGCTGCTCGCCATGTCGGACCTTTGCGTGGCGATCGACACAGGAACGATGCATGTGGCGCGGGCGGTTCGTTTGCCGCTGGTGCTGATAGCGTCGGCGTGGGAGGCGCCTCAGACCTGGCTTCCATGGAATCGGCCTCAGATACGGATCCTTCGCAGGAACGATATCGGGTGCCGCCACTGCGGAAAAGTAGTGTGTCAAACCAAGGAATGTTTGGATGAGATCACGGTAGCCGAGGTGAAGGCGGCCATTCGCGTCAGTCTCCGGCAGTATCCACCGACTCGTCAAGCGCGGATGCAAAGGATCTCTTTCAGTTTGCGGGACGCTACGGCGGATGGTACTTACGGCGAAGCGGAAGGCGCGTTCCCGCCGATGCTTTCGAACGAAACAGCGGCGGATGCGCAAAGCCGGCTGCGAGTGCTGTAAGACGGTACGGCCAATCAGGTGCAATCTCAATCCATTCTCTATCTCGGCCGGAATTCCGGTACTTGTCTTCACCGGGCGAAGGCACTGCGGCGGCTCGGGCATAAGGTCGAAATTCTGGACCCATACTCGTTCGTGCCGACCGGGCCATGGGTGGACAAATGGATATTCGAGACGGGCGGATTATTTCTCGAGGGCGTGTTAGAACGCAAAGTTCTGGCTGCGTTGCCGGCCAGGGAGTTCGATGTTGTTTATGTGGACGGAGGCGAGCTGATCGGCCCCTCGTTAGTGCGGCGGCTAAAGGATCGCTTCGGCAAAGTTATCAATTACAACATTGACGATCCCTACGGCTCGCGAGACCGGAACAAGTGGCGGCTTTATTTGAAGAGCGTGCCGTTTTACGACTTAGTTGTAGTGATTCGAGGGTGCAATATACCTGAAGCGAAGGCGGCGGGCGCGCAGTCCGTTTTACTGGTATCGAGGGCGGCAGATGAAGTTGCTCATGCGCCAAGACAATTAACCGAGGTTGAGCGTGAGCGCTGGGGGGCGGATGTAACGTTCGTCGGAACCTGGATGCCGGAAAGGGGCCCGTTTATCGCGAAATTGATTCAACTAGGTCTGCCGATGGCGCTTTATGGGGATCGCTGGCAGAAGGCAAGAGAATGGCCCGTCATCGCTCCAGCGTGGCGGGGCTCGGGTCTCTATGATGACCAGCAATATGCTTTGGCGATCCTGGCTTCGAAAGTGTGTCTCGGATTGTTATCCAAGGGCAATCGGGATCTCAGCACGACGCGTTCGTTCGAGATACCGCATCTCGGCAGCGTGCTGTGCGCGGAGAGGACCGCTGAGCACGTTCAGCTTTATCGAGAGGGCGAGGAAGCAGCGTTTTGGAGCGATCCCGAAGAATGCGCGGAAACATGTAAGTCGCTGTTGCGCGACGATTCATGGCGCGATCGGGTGGCGAGGAACGGCCGCGAGCGATGCATTGCGAATGGCACTACGAACGAACGTGTGATGGCGCAGATTCTGTCGTGTGCTTCCGCCGGGTCCCCGCACAAAGTCGGAGTGCTTAGCAGTAAATGAGCGCGCGCACTCACGGCACCGTGCTGGCCATTTCGCTCGGCTGTTTGCTTCTGCAGCTAATCACAGGAACGAGCTGGAGCATTGCCTTTCTGCTGACCGCCGGTATTACAGCGGGTCTTTACGCCGTACCTGTTGCCGGAGGCCTTTCGTCGGCAGCGGGATTGCTGAATGCCATTCTTGTGGCAAATTTCCTGGTGTTTGCTACGGTACTGAAGCTCTGGCTGTTCGAGCCGATGGGGCGGAACCTTCTGGCTCCCGAAAAAACTTCGGCTGTGATGGCGCTGGGATTTCTCGGACTGCTGATCGGAACGTTTCTATACCGCAGGCTGCCGGTTCCTTTTGCTGCCTTGATACCTGACGTGAAGGGACCAAGAATATATCTTGCTTTGATGATTTTGTGTTTATCTCTCGGGTACGGAGGGTACTTCATAGGCATAAGCCCCTATCTTGCCGGAGACGAGGAAGTAAGAACGGGCGGTATTCTCGGCGTCGCACGGATTTTCAGTACGTTTGGCTCGTTTTCAATCGTTCCGGCGCTCTTTTTTGTGTGGGCGCGAGGGTCGAAACGTTTCATGAGCCACCCTTTGCCCTGCGCGGTTTTGCTTTTCTCTTCCATCGTCGGGATTATCAGCACCAGCAAGCAAGGCGTAATGGAACCTTTCGCGTTTTTTGCAGCGACATGTTTACTTCGGTACGGCCTTTTCGACAAGAAGGTGTGGGGCCTGGTATCGCTGGGAGTATTCGTCTATGTCTGGATCGTGTTTCCTTTTTCGCAATACGTGCGATTCAACGGCGGTAGAGAGGGAAATCTTGGCACGCGCGTAGAGGTGATCTCCGAAGTGTTATGGAGGACCATTACCGATCCTTCGTTTAGAACTGTCGAAGAGCACATAATCACGCAAATGCAGTCTGGGTACCTCGACAAGGAGTACTTACAGGCATTCAGTCGTTTTGCCATGATTGGGGAGGCGGACCGGCTGATCGGTGCAACCGAAGATCAGCACGCGTTTACCGGATGGGAGACAATCACCTGGGCGTTGAAGATGCTTACCCCGCGTTTTTTGAATCCAGAGAAACCGGCCTTTTCGACCGGCAACTATCTAGGGCACATTGCCGGGGATGCTTCCCTTGTGGACGACACAACGCAGTGGGCCTACGGCGTGATGGCAAATCTGTTCAATGCGTTTGCGTTGCGGGGTGTGTTCTTCGGAAGCATCGTTATATTCTCGCTGTTTTTTTACTGGCTCCGGCTATTTTTCGGGGATCTACAGCTCAGCAGGAGCGCATCCGGTTCGAGTATTTGGTTTCTGTTGATCGTGGCAAAGTTCCACCACAGCATAGTCGAGTCGTCGGTGGCGGGATTCATCGAGGAAGCAGTCTTGACAGTCTTCGTCATCCTATTTCTTTATCAAGCGGCGAAATACCTTTGCGTATTTCTTCCGGAGTCTTTGCCGGCAAAGTACATTGGAGGCGCCCAGTACTCGCTTTCTTCTCGATAACTGCATCTCGTTTTGGCGTTCGTGCTGAGTCGGTTGCCAGGACCTGAACTGCCATGTCGAATCTTGCTGCTGTTTTTCAAATTGGATCTTTGGGAGATGCGATTGTATCTGTTCCCGTCCTGCGTTCTTTGAAGGAGTTTTTGCCGGATTGCTCCGAGTATTTATTAGTGAGCCGTTTCGACACGGCATATAAAGTCGCACCGACCCATGTGTTCGAGATGGCTCAACCGCTAACACACCGGCTTGACTATCAGGGCATCGGAACAAGGATGCAGAGGTTGCATTCCGTGCAGACGCTTTTGGGTAAGCTGCGCTATTTTCGTCCTCGCTATTGTGTTTACCTGATGCCGGCGGACCGTTCGCCGGGACAGGTGTTTAGAGACCGGTTATTCTTCAAAGCCGGCGGTGTTCGGGAGCTGGTTGGATTTCGAGCGCTGACCGAGGAGGATTTTAGCGCGGAAACGAACACTTACCGGAGCACGGAGGCGTATCTGCGTTTCAGGCGATTGTGGAAGGAAAGGGCGGACGAGAAGTTTCCGGTCTATAGCACGGCTCCGGTGCTGAACCCAAGCGACGAGGACAGGAGCCGTGTATGCCGGTGGCTTGCGGCACAGAACTATAAGCCTGAGCAGCCGCTGATTGCACTATGCCCGTTTTCGAACTACACTTCCAAAAACTGGCCAAGCTCATCCGTCATTACCCTCCTGAGAAGGCTCGAGTTGGAAGCCGGCGCAAAAACGTTGATTCTGGGCGGAGAAAAAGACAGGCAGTCGGCAGATGTTATTGTGTCGGCGGCCGGTGCAGGCATCAATGCGTGCGGCGAATTCTTACCCTCCGAGTCGGCGGCTTTGCTCGAACGATGTAGGTTGGCAATCTGTAGCGACAGTGGGCCGATGCATTTAGCCGGCGCGCTCGGCATTCCGACTCTTACAACATTCAGCCGGATCAATGGCAGTATGCACCAATGGTTTCCGCTTGGGCGGAATCACACGATGCTGTATCGGGATGTGAAATGCGCCGGGTGCAGCTTGAAGGTTTGTCCAATCGAAGGACATCCATGCATGACGAATATTACCGCGGACGAGGTTTTTGAGGCGGCGATGAGAAAGCTGAAAGGGCTTCCGATTTTGGCGGAACAACTGACCGGCACTCTCGTGGAGAATTGGAGCCTTCCTCCAGTCCAGTCCTGATGGCGCCGATATTGACGGAAGGCGAGGTATACGAGAGGGTCTCACAGTGGCGGGAGTCGGGGTTGCGGATCGGATTCACCTGCGGGGCGTTCGATTTGCTGCATGCAGGTCACGTCGATTACTTGCAGCGCGCGCGTTTACTATGCGATCGGCTGGTGGTTGCAGTTAACTCCGACGAATCGATTCGCGCGTACAAGGATCCCAGACGACCGATCGTAGCCGAACAGTTTCGGATGAAGGTGATAGCAGCTCTGTCCTGCGTAGACGCCGTGACATTGCTGGACGCGCCGAGGCCGACCGGTTTGATCGAACTGCTTAAGCCGGATTTCTATATCAAGGGTGGCGATTACAAAACATCGCAACTGCGCTCGGCTCCGCTGGTAGAGAGCTACGGAGGCCAGTGTGTTGCGATTCCGGTCGAATATGAAATAAGCACGACCAAGGTGATCGAGCGTGTCGAACAATTCCTATTAAATGCTCCACCTGAAAAGGTAAAGAGGCCTGCAGCTGCGGGCCTTATCTTGTTGGACCGGGATGGAACACTGATCGAGAACGTTTCGTTTTTGAAAGATCCTTCGCGAGTGCGAGTGCTGCCCGGTGTTCCGGAAGGGCTTAAGGAGTTGCAGGACCATGGATTTGTTCTTGCGATTGTGACTAATCAGCAGGGTATGGGTCTGGGGTATTTCAGTTACGACGAGTTTGTTGCGGTGAACTCGGCGATGTTCAGAGAGTTGTCGAAAGCGGGCGTACGGATTTCCCGGGTTTTCTACTGTCCGCATTCTTTTGCAGATGGCTGCGAATGCCGCAAGCCGGGTACAAAACTTGTTATCGACGCGTTGTCGTACTTTGGCGCAGAGGCCGATCGATGTTTCTTGATCGGCGATTCCAAAGATGACGTGATAGCCGCTCAAAGGGCAGGCTGTCGAGGCGTCCTGGTGAGTTCGGAAGCACAGGCGAATCCATCGCCGACGCGAGTACCGGATTTTCGGAGTGCAGTGAATTTTATTTTGAGCGCCTCGCTTGCGCATCATCATTCTTGATCGAGGAAAAAATGATAGAAACAATGCCGGCGGTGAGTCAGACGCGCGAACAAATCGCTGTGGCTGACCGGTTTAGAGAAATTTCAGAGAGCGTTTCGCAGGTCGCGACGAGCGATTATCCGAAGCAGGTGGAAGCGGCAGGTCGAATGATCGCGGATGCATTCCGGCGGGGCCACAAGCTTCTTGTTTTTGGAAATGGCGGGAGCGCGGCGGATGCGCAACATCTTTGCGGAGAGTTGGTGGTGCGGTTCCAGTGCGAACGCCGGGCGCTACCGGCTATTTCGCTTTGCTGCGATTCGGCGGTGATGACGGCGTGCGGCAACGATTTTTGTTATGAAGAGATCTTTTCGCGTCAGATAGAAGCGTTAGGGGTGAAAGGCGATATTGCGCTCGGTCTGAGCACAAGCGGCGCGTCCCCAAACGTTGTGAAGGCGTTCGAGGCTGCACGCGCACAAGGTTTACATACGATTTTGATGACGGGCCCGCGGCGAACGGCGGTGTGGGACAGTTGCGAGCTGGTGCTGGCAGCGCCCGGCCAGAGCACAGCCCGGATTCAAGAATTACATTTGATCTCTTATCATTTAATTTGCGAGTTGATCGACCGGGAGTTCTTCGAAGGGAGTAAGTGATGAGCCACTCCTGTAATCTTCCGCCACATTTGACAGAGCTACTGCCGCCATCCGGATTTGTCAACACCAGAGTGCTTGTGGTCGGGGACGTGATGCTCGACCGGTACATTATCGGCGAGGCGACGCGCATTTCTCCGGAAGCGCCCGTTCCCGTAGTGGTGGTGCAAAAAGAGAAGATCACGGCGGGCGGAGCGGGTAACGTGGCGCTGAACGTTGCCGGGCTTCGCGCTCAAGCGATAGTGGCAGGGGTGATCGCAAACGACGTGCCGGGAACGCTTCTTAGAGAAGTGCTGACCAAGGCGAACGTGGATGTGGAGAACCTGGTGGAGGACGATCTGCGCCCGACTACCTGTAAGACGCGGGTGATGTGCGGCAGTCATCAGCTAGTCAGGTTCGATAGCGAGTCGACTTCGGAACTGAGTCAGTACGTATCGTCCAAACTTCGCGATCGGGTCATTCGTATTCTGGACAAGGGCGTTCACGCGGTGATTCTGTCCGACTACGCCAAAGGAATGTTTGGCGCTTCGCTGGCACAGTCGGTTATCAAAGAGTGTCAAAGACGGTCCATTCCGGTTTTTGTAGATCCGAAGAAATTCGATTACAGCGTTTACGCCGAAGCAACCTGCCTCACTCCTAACTGGAAGGAGTTCCAGTCGGCGCTGCAGGCTATGTCTATAGCCGACCACGGAATCACGTCGGCGGGACAGGTTCTGCGCGAGAAGCTTCGCTCGCAGATGTTGCTGGTGACGCAGGGCAGCCAAGGCATGACGCTGGTAAGCCCGGAACGCGTGCAGCATTTCCCCGCTCTGGCGGAGGAGGTGTTCGATGTGTCGGGAGCGGGCGATACTGTGATCGCGACCTTGGCGGCCGGCGTTGCATTTGGACTTGCTCCGGTAGCAGCAGTCGAGCTTTCCAACATCGCAGCTAGCGTCGTTGTTCAAAAGGTGGGGACCATGCCCATTGTTTGGAACGAGCTTCATAGACCGAATGCGGTGGACACGAAAGCACAATCGGTAGATCGAAGCGCTATCGAGCGCTGACTCTCACGGCTGAAAGCGCCCTTCAAGAACGCTCGCTTATGAGCGCGGTTGTCCCGACGATTCCGATAACAGCGCTAAACTCCAATCGTTTTCGCTCTTGGCTCCGGCTGCCCTAATCAAAGCCGAAGGCGAAGCGAACTGGAGCACTAACAATATGACTGGGACAGCTTGCCAGATTTTTGAGAGCATTAGCCACACAATTCTTTTTCGATTCTAAATGTATTTACATCTGACGAGGCTAGCAGTATGACACGGGTATTTATCACCGGAGGCTCGGGGTTTATAGGCACAAACCTCATAGGACATCTTCAGCGCGAGGGCATCGAGGTACTGAACTACGATCTCAAAGCGCCTCAGGACCGGAGCGCTCAAAAGCTCTGGGTCAAAGGGGACATTCTTAATTCCGATTATCTGGCGGACCAAGTAAAGCGTTTCGGACCGACCGAAGTGATTCATTTAGCTGCCCGCTGCGATCTTGCGGGGAAGACTGTTGCGGACTATCCAGCGAATACCGATGGCGTGCGTAACATGATTGCGGCGGTAAAGCAGGCGCCCTCGGTGAGAAGAGCCACCTTTGCATCTTCGCGCTATGTCCACTGCAACGAGGTACAACCGCAACGCGATGACGAGTACAGTCCATTCACGATGTATGGAGCCAGCAAAGCAGAGGGCGAGCGTATTGTCCGCGCGAGCGGTCTGGACATTCCGTGGGTGATTGTCCGGCCGACGTCTATCTGGGGTCCGTGGTTCGATATTCCTTACCGTGGATTTTTCGATGCAGTTCGGAAAGGGCTGTATATCCACCCCAAGGGAGAACGGATTTATAAAAGTTATGGGTTTGTGGGCAATGTGGTTCACGAGTTAGTGAACCTGCAGACCGTTTCGGAAGAAAAAATAAACAAACGGACGCTTTATTTGGCGGACTACGAACCGGTCGAGATCAGCGGCATGGCAGAAAGGATCCGAACCGAATTCGGCGCGCCGCCGGTGAGGACGGCGCCCTTGCAGGTCATGAAAGCGATGGCGAAGGTTGGGGATGTTTGTAAGTCGCTTGGCTGGTACAACCCGCCTCTAACCTCATTCCGGCTGAGTAACCTGCGGACCCAGATGGTCTATAACATCTCGTCGACCGCGGACGTGGTCGGACCGCTGCCGTATTCGAGCGAGCAGGGTGTGCAGTTGACGGTCAAGTGGATGAGGGATAGCGGCTGATGGCAACGGCGGTCAAAATGTCCGATACACCTCGCTCCCAAGCGGCGCTGGGTGACACACAGAAGTATCAGGATCTGTCGAGGTTTGTTTTACCGGCTAACTTTCGGGGGCGCTCGGCGTGGCTGGTACAAATCTGGTGGATTGTTCAGGACACACTTTTTCGATGGTCTCCTCAAGCGTGTTACGGGTGGCGCGCTTTTCTTCTTCGTTTATTCGGAGCGCGAATCGGGCGGAATGTCAGATTACGCTCGACGGTGCGCGTTACATACCCGTGGAAGCTCGAGATTGCCGAAGACGTGTGGGTCGGAGACGATTGCACCTTCTATAACTTGGCGGATATTTCGCTCGGGTCCGATGTTGCTTTGGCGCATGGGATTTACCTCTGCACCGGGTTACACGATTACACGCGAGTGGAGTTTCCAATTAGCGCTTTAGCTATTCGGATCGACGATGAAGTTTGGCTGACCAACGACGTCTTTATCGGCCCGGGTGTCACGGTCGGCCGAGGGGCGGTAGTTGGAACCCGAAGCACTGTGTTGACGGATCTCCCGAGCGGAATGGTTTGTTTCGGATCTCCGGCGAAACCGATCAGACCGCGTCTGATGCAGTCGTAGGCCGGACAGCGAGCCGCATAGCATGCGAATTCTTCATATTATTCGAACGCTCAATCCAGCGTGGGGCGGTCCGGTAGAGGTGGTTCGGAACCTGGTTGCGGCGGGTGCGAGGCGAAACATCGATAGCGAGATAGTCTGCGTGGACCCCGTTGCTGCCGACTGGCTCAAGTTATGGTCCGTTCCGATTGCAGCAGTAGGTAAGGGCATTGACGGATCCTTTTACGGATACAACAGAAAGCTGGATGAGTGGCTCGACGAGAATGTGGTCCGATTCGACGCAGTAATTGTGCACGGGATCTGGATGTACTTCAGCAAAGCCGCTCAAAAAGCGGCAACACGGCATGGCGTGCCGTATTACGTGTACATCCATGGCGCTCTGGATCCGTGGTTTAAGAGTAATATCCGCTGAAACATATCAAGAAAATAATTTATTGGCGTTTGTTCGAACACAAGGTTCTTAGAGACGCGGCGTCCGTGTTATTTACAACGGAAGAAGAAAAGATTCTGGCACAAGACGCCTTTCAGCCATACGTGTGCAAGGCGGATGTGGTCGGATGCGGAATAGAGGTTCCGGTCGAGGCGCTGGGGTCGCGGGACAAAGACGACGCGATCGGCGAACTCACGGCCCAATGTCCTGAGCTAAAGCAACGATCTTACTTTCTTTACTTGGGCCGGATTCACGAGAAGAAGGGTGTGGATCTGTTACTCGAAGGCTTTGCGCAGGTGAAAAGTCTGTATCCGGACATGGCGCTGGTGATTGCGGGGCCGGGTGAGAAAGAGTACGTAAACAGGCTGCGGGATCTTTCCGAACGACTCCGGATGGGGGAGGACATTGTCTGGACGGGTCCCATCTATGGAAAGACAAAGTGGCAGGCTTTGAAGGCAGCCGAAGCGTTTGCGCTGGTATCTCACCAGGAGAACTTCGGCATAAGCGTTGCGGAAGCGCTAAGCTGCGGTACTCCTGTGCTGATCTCGAACAAGGTCAATACCTGGCGAGAAATCGACGGCGAGGGAGCTGGGCTCGTGGATAGCGATGACACGGCGGGAGCGGTTCGACTGTTCGAACGCTGGCACGCGCTGAGCGGGCGCGAACGCGATCTCATGAGAGGCAGGGCCCAGTGCTGCTTCGAAACCCATTTTGATATTGGCCGGAGCTGCGACCGACTTTTTTCCTTGATCTCGATGCACGATGCGCAGACTAGCCCCGCCAGCGTCTGTGCCGAGAAGTAATCGACTGTCCTGATTATTAGACCAGTCAACCGGGCCGGCTCCGATCGATAACGATTCGAGCCGTCCAACATACTGCTGTACCTACACGACAATAAGGAGCCGTTACAGTGCGTTGTCTCGTACACGATTTTGCTGGTCATCCGTTTCAAGTGCAGTTAAGCCGGCAGCTTGCTTCTCGGGGCCATACGGTTACTCATTTGTATCCGTCGGGGCTGCCAGGTCCGAAAGGGCGACTGGAGTACTCGGCTGGGGATCCAAGCGGCTTCGAGGTTCGCGCGATCAAGCTTTCGTCTCATTTCAAGAAGTATTCGGCACACAGGCGATTTGTAACTCAACGCAAGTATGCGGCGGACGTAAAGCGGGCAATCGATGCGATGCGGCCGGACGTGGTTCTTTCGGGGAACACGCCGATCGACATACAGCTGGGATTGCTGCGTCATTGCCATCGAAGGAAGATCGGTTTTGTGCATTGGGTACAGGATGTTTACTGCGAAGCGATCAGCTATTACCTTCGCAAGAAAATGAAGTTCGGGTATCGGGCCTTAAGCGCGCCATTTCGGGCGATCGAGAAAGCTGTCGCGCGCCGGAGCGATCAGAGTGTGGTGATCGCTCCGGCATTCAGCGAGCTGCTTCAGACGTGGGGTGTGCCTGCGGAACGAATCAGTACGATCGAGAACTGGGCTCCGCTGGATGAGATGCCGCCGCTACCGAAGCAGAACGACTGGAGCCGAAGTGTGGGGCTGGGAAACGAGCCAGTGTTCCTTTACTCGGGCACGTTAGGTTTTAAGCATCGTCCGGATTTACTGTATTTACTGGCGAAGGAACTCGGAGCGCGCTGCAAGGTTGTGGTCATATCGGAAGGATTCGGACGAGATTACCTTGATCGGCAGCCTCCGCTTGGCAATCTGATCACGATGAATTTTCAGCCGTACGAGCGGTTACCGGAGGTTTTGGCCAGCGCGGACGTACTGGTAGCGACTCTTGAACCGGAGGCGGGACAATTTGCCGTTCCTTCGAAGGTGCTGACGTATTTGTCTGCCAGGCGGCCTGTTCTCTTGGCCGGTCCGAAGCAAAACCTGGCGGCGTCGGTGTTACAGCGCAGCAATGCCGGTGTAGTTGTCGATCCGGGCGACACTGCGTCGTGGATTACGGAAGCCCGGCGACTGTTATTGGATGATAAGTACCGGGAAATGTTGGCAGGCAACGCGAGGTTGTACGCGTTGTCGACGTTCGATATTTCACGTATAACGGCAAGATTCGAACAGGTTCTCTGGCGGGCCACAGGCTCCATTGATGACGGCGCGCCAGCTCGAAAAGCCGCTGTAAGCTCGCAATAATTTTTCGTTAAAGTCGAGGCACATAAGTATGGGCGCAGATCAGTTAGCTGCTTCATCTCTCTTTGCACGCTCCCAGCGGAGTTTTAGCGCACCGTGGGCGACGTCCGTGTGTATGATCGCGGCGGATTTCTGTGCGCTTTCGTTAACCTATTGGCTGGCTGTACTGAGCCGATACGTTTCCGGCGGACAGTTTCATTTGGACGAGTACTTACAATTCTTCCCCGCGATCTTACTGTTTATCGCGGGTTTTGCGATACAGGATCTTTACCCCGGGCTGTTGCTGCATCCAGCGGAAGAGCTTCGCCGAGTATTTCGCTGTGTGACGATAGTTATGCTTCTTATCGCATCGAGCACATTTTTACGGCATAATGCTGCCACATACTCGCGGGCTGTGTTTCTGATCCTGTGGGCAGCCGGCGCGCCGTTGGTACTGCTTGCGCGCCATTTCGCGCGAGCGACCTTTTCGAGTCAGCCTTGGTGGGGAGTGGCGGCTTTGTTGTTGGGTTCGGGTCCAGCTGCGCGCCGGATCACGCGCACCAAAAACATCCAGCGATTGGGGCTTCGCGTGGCGGGTGCTCTGACCGACGATCCCGGCGAATGGCCTTCGGATCTGCCTGGTTTGCTTGGCGGAATCGAGGCGGCTCCAGAACTCGCACGCCGAGGGGTGGCCGAGTACGCTATTATCAGCATGCCTCACTTGACATCCGCGGAGTTGCAGCAGATGATTCAGGAGCATTGTATCGGCTTCCGGCACATCTTACTGCTTCCGGATTTCCCGGGTCTGTGCAGTCTACACATTTCGGCGCGCGAGGTAGGGGGAGAAGTTGCTCTGGAGATGCCGCAGGGCTTATTCCATCGCGATGCAGCAACTATCAAGAGCGCGATCGATGTTATCGGCAGCGGCGTGATCTTACTAGCGCTGCTGCCACTGTTCGCTCTCATCTCGATCGCCATTCGGGCGAGATCGCGCGGCCCGATCTTTTTCGGCCACTCGCGATTCGGGCGGGAGGGTAAAATCTTCAAAATATGGAAGTTTCGGACGATGGTGGCGGATGCCGATCAAGTATTGCGGCGCCACTTAGAGCAGCATCCTGAAGCGTTGGAAGAATGGACGCGGGATCACAAATTGAAGGATGATCCTCGCATCACGCCGGTGGGTAAGTGGCTGCGGCGTTACAGCCTGGATGAACTTCCGCAGCTCTGGAACGTGTTTATGAGAGACATGAGCCTGGTCGGGCCGCGGCCGATCGTGAAGGCAGAGATCGATAAGTACGGCCGAGCTTATGGCCTCTACAAACGAGTAGTGCCAGGGCTTACCGGCTTATGGCAAGTGTCGGGCAGAAACAACACGACTTACGCGGAGCGGATTGCGCTCGACGAATATTATATCCGCAACTGGTCTGTATGGCTCGACGCATATATCTTGGCGCGCACGGTACAGACAGTGATGACGGGGCACGGCGCTTATTAGGTGTGTGATCCAGCAGCTGTCGCGTAAGACTTTACTGTCCTCTCGGGCCTGCGCGAAGCTCCGGTCGCTGCGCTCGCGGCTCTGAAGGCAAAATCGAGAATACAGTCCTTTGCAGCGCGGCGAGCGCAACGCGCGGTTCTGTGCCAGTCTCAGAACCAGGGCTGCGCGTGAGCCGGGACAGCTTACTATGTGGCAGGAATTTACAACAGGAGGAAAGAATCTTTGAAGCGTGTATTAGTTGGGGGCGCCGGCGGTTTCATCGGCGGGCATTTAGTAAGAAGGCTGAAGGCGGAAGGCATGTGGGTGCGGGGCGCCGATATTAAAGAGCACGAATTCACGAAGTCTTCGGCAGACGAGTTTCTGGCCGGCGACTTGTGCGATCAGGATTTCGCGAGGCACGCAGTGGAAGGGATAGACGAGGTATATCAGCTTGCTGCCGATATGGGAGGCGCGGGATATATTTTCACGGGCGAGCACGACGCCGCGGTGATGTATAACTCTGCGAAGATCAACCTGAATATTCTCGAATTCGGCCGAGCGGCGGGCGTTCGGAAGTTTTTTTATTCGTCATCGGCTTGCATGTATCCGGAGTACAACCAGCTGGATCCGGACAACCCAAAATGCTCGGAAGAGTCAGCCTACCCGGCTGCTCCGGATAGCGAATACGGGTGGGAAAAGCTCTTCAGCGAACGCCTTTATTTTGCCTATTCCAGAAATCACAGAGTGGATGTGCGGGTTGCGCGGTTTCACAACATCTTTGGCCCGGAAGGGACTTGGAGAGGAGGACGCGAGAAGGCACCGGCGGCACTGTGCCGTAAAATCGCCGAGGCGCCCGATGGCGGCCAGATTGAAATTTGGGGGGATGGTTGTCAGACACGCTCATTTCTTTATGTGGATGAATGCGTGGAGGGCGTGCGGCGGTTGATGGATTCCAGTTTCTCGGGTCCGGTGAACATCGGATCGGAAGAGATGGTGACGATAAACTCTCTGGCGGAGTCGATCATGGACATCGCCGGGAAAAAGTTAGATGTCAAGCACATCGAGGGACCTTTGGGTGTTCGGGGTAGGAACTCCGATAACCGGTTGATTCGAGAGCGGCTGAATTGGTCGCCCTCCAGGCCTTTGCGCGAAGGATTAGAGAAGACTTACAGTTGGATTGCGCAACAGGTGCAGGCTACGCGACCCGCTGCGTTCGAGGCAGTTGCCTAAAAAGTAACCTGGATGCCCGTCCGGATTCCGAAGACGCAGCTTGATTGTAAAACCAGTCAAGCTGCGTGCTGTAGTAAGGGGGAATCGGCCGAGCGGTGAGGCCACTTACTTGTTAATGCGTCATCCATTGATAACCGGAAGATACTTCCTGGCAGAGTTGAAGACTGCCATTCCCTCTACCGGCGCCTTTCGTGTACCAAAGAGTACCTTCGCTTGCAGCAGTGCAAACCGGTTTGGCGGATGACGAGGCAATCTGCAGCGATCCTGTGGCTCTGTTGAATACCTGAGAATTGTTTACATTGGCGACGGTAAATGGGTAGTTCTCCGACAAGGTGAGAATTGACGAGGGAACCGAGGACGGTCGTTGTGGGATCGCCTTGATTGACGTTGTTGCCTTGAAATGTGCAGTCAAAGCATGAGGTGGGTAAGTTCATCATGTAGTGGCTTACACCAGCTGTCTTGTTGTTTGTCAGACTTACATCGCCGAAGGAGCCGCCGCCGGTAAAGTCGAACATCTGATAACCATTCTCAAAGCGATTGCTATCCACGGTAAGCGCCATCCAGGCGATGGAACCCGTTCCAGGAGATGAGAATTCGAATGCGGTTCCCCCTGCCGAGGCTAAGTAGCCGTCGCGATAGGTGTGATTGCCGGCGCCGCTGCTACTGCCGACATCTGCGATCAAAGCGTGGGTTGGATCGATGGAAGAAGAGAAATCCATTAGATGAAAGCTTTGCATCCACAGCGAGAGATTGCTAGCTGTAGCGAGGTTGTGCAGGCCGAAGTCGTCGGAACAAGACGTATAGAAGGCGTACAATGCTCCGCCTCCGTTCAGAATGATGGTCGGATTCAGCCATTGGTTCTCTTCACTTGCTATCGAGTAAACGATGGCTTTGGTCGCGTAGCCCTCGACTCGAACGTCATTGAACTTAAATCCGCCCGACTGGGTGTTGGAACTTAAGCGTCCAAGCAGCAGGACCGATTGAGGCACAACTCCATAATTTGTGCTGAAGAAGTCCATATTCCTGATGTCGACTAGCTCAGCGCCAGCAAAACTGAAGGCGTAGGGTGCCGAGTTGGAACCTATGTATTCCAAGTAGCATCCAGGCCGGATCCTTCGAGGCTCATGTAGATGCATCGATCCGAAATTGATAGGGCTCTTGACCAGCATAGAACTGCCCTGCGGTGCAGGGAAACGAGAGCGTTTGGCCCGGTATGTAAGCTTTTGACAGCGTTGTTGATAAAGGTAGTGTTATCCGTTCGGCCGTCTGCGACGGCGCCGAAGCTTTCCACATTGACTACTTGTATCTGAGAATATAAAGGTAATCAGGGATATAAAAAAAAGTGTTAGCTCGCCACATGCAACAGAAGTATTTACAGGTTGGTGTTGGTCTCGTCCGAAAAGCCTGAGGAGGACTTGGACGTAAGTACTCGGGGCATAAGACATGTGTGAATGATGTCTTACATAACGTTTACATCTTTACTGATTTCGCTGCTAGTGCTTCCACTTACAACTTCAGCGGCCGAGAGCGCGATTCCTCGAAGCAGGCTGTCCTTTTCACCGGTTGATGTACAAAGTCATGAATTGAGCGTGAACGCTTTCCGCGAGAGTGGCGATCCGGATTACACCCTGGCGTTTACGCGCGCTATGGCATACGCGGCTGAGCATCCTGGCACGCGACTCGAGCTACTCTGCGATTCAGCGAGCAAGGTAGGAACGTTTTTTAAGATCACCAGCGGCTTTTCGATTCCTAGTCAGACCACGCTCGAAGCAAGCAGCCGAACCGCTTGTTTCATAGACTTTGCCCCGGCTTCACGGAGTTCGGCTGCGGCGTTCATTATTAGCTTGATCGGGTCGGACTCCGTGACACTGCGTAATCTAACAGTGCATTCGTACTCGGGTGTTCCGCCTAAAGTGGGTATGATCCTCGAGCGCAATAAGACGAATGGCACCGCTGGTCACCATTTGATCGAGAACGTAACGGTGGAAGGCCGCTTTAGCGTTGCACCGGTCTACTCGATTAGCTCTGAAGAAAACTTGTGGATTTCGAACACGTTTGTAGCCCGAGGTGGGGGAGCTAAAACTGCCTTCTATACGGCAGGACAAGATCACTATCATGTGTGTCAGGGGGCCGATTGCCAGCAGGGCTCCGTATCGAATCTGAGCTTGTGGATGGTAGGTGGGCATTTAATAAACGCGCAGCTAAACGGAAACGGCATCACGGATGTGCTGGATGCGACGGGAGTCGGAGACCATAGCTATATCAGCACGTATATTGGGTTACCGTCTGAGGCTCCGGGCACTGCTTCCGGGTTTGTTCTCGAGGGGCCGCAGAAGGGGCAAGGCACCAATAGCAGCGTCCAGGTAATCTCGGCGAGAGTAGAGAATGGAGCATATATGGCGAGGTTTGTGAATGGCTCACAAACTACTTCGGGAACCATCTCTCGCCTGGTATTTCGCGATAACACGTACGCATCGGGCCATGCCAGTGAACTTTTTTCAGCCGCTGAAGGGGTGACAATAGCGAACTCGCGGTTCTCGAATAACAGCGCTAGCGGTACGACCGCTGATACGGCGGACTTCGATAGAGTGATTAATACCACGTTCGACGAGGATTATCAATCTATCTCTATTCGAACCTTCGCCCAAGGCGATCGGTTCCTGGGCACGACTTCGGTTTCTATCCCGGAGCATGGGGAAAACGCGAGCGTTTCCGAGTTCGCACCGAACACATATTACCCCGACAGAGCAGGGGCGTTTAAGCCAAGTGCTGGAATGCTTCTAAGATCAGCGGGCAACGGCAACGGGAGCGCATGGGGACCGTCGTTGAATATCCCTAACGGATGCTGCGGCCGAGTTCCGTATGCAAATCCTAGAACAGGAGACATTTTCGCCGAGAACAATCAACCTTACTACTATGACGGCACTGCTCCACGCCCTTGGCTGCTAGGCGGTGTCTCCAGCTACTCGGCTCTGACGGGAAATACCGCTAACAGACCTCAACCGGTTTGCACGACCGGTAATCGCGGGCAGCTGTGGTTCGTAGATGGAAACAGTGGTGTTGCTGACCATCTGTATGCTTGCCGAAAAACGGCCGCAGATACTTACGCTTGGGCAGTCGTATTCTAGTAGAGACTCACGGTCGTTATGTATGTACACGACACTGTGTCGGTAGGGAAGTACGCTGCCTAAGGTCCGAACCTACTGAGAACAACACACCTCGCATAGGGCGTTTAACCCTGAACTTATTAACAGAACAGTAATGCTCATCTAGATTCGTTTATAGGATTAACAATTTTTATGCCTCCTGCTTTCTTTAGGCCAATGGATGTAGTACTGTTAATCTATGAATTTTCGCGTGAGCGTACTACCGCTTTGTTTTATGGCACTGGTTGTGCCTCTCGGATTAACCGCCCAGAACGTTTTTGTAAACGTTGAAAGCTATGGGGCAGTCGCAGATGGGCATACGGACAATTACGGGGCTATCTCCACAGCTATAAACTCGCTGCATACTGGTCAGACATTGTACTTTCCTTGTACGCAGGGTGGGGCCTACAATATTGGTTCTCCGTTAAACTTTGGCAACCTGAGCAATGTGGCAATTAAAGGAGCTGCGAGATCAGGCTGTCAAATTGCTTATCAGAGCTCCGGTTCGCAAACATACGCTTTCAGCTTCGTCGGAGCGGCCAATGTTGTAGTCGATAATATAGATTTCAACGTGACTAATAGAGCTCAGCCGCCGAGCATCGTTTTGTTGCTAGGGCGAACTGGTCCGGATCACTATTCGGGTTCGCTGCAGTTCAACGATGTTCAGATTGAAGGCTATGCGACCAAGGCCATCGTATATTCGATTGGCAGCGAGCAAAATACCTGGCTGGAAACAACGATAGTGCTGCGAGGCGGTGGAGCCCCTTATGCCTTTTATACCTCCAGCATCGACGATTTGGGAGTAGGCAATCTCCCTACACCCAGCAATTTTGTCAGCAACTTATCGACGTGGATGCAGAACTTCAACATCACCGATTCCTCGCCCGGAGCAGATGCCGGTCACGCTCTAATTTACGATGCTGGCTATGACAGCGCTGCGGGAAATCACACCTACCGGGATGGCTACTTTAGTACCGGTAGTAACGGCACCGGCATGATTATTTATGCTGCGCCCGGATCGACCGCCTGGATGGCCCTTACGATTGATAGCATCAGATTTGAAAACGGCGGTGTGATGTTTGCTTTCGCGGGAGGCGGATCTTTCGGTGACATTTCGATCACTAATACGTAAGGCCGCTGGACCGACTCAGTATTTGATTAATCTGCCAACAACCTGCTACGACTGTACGTTCCAAAGCAACACTATCGGCCAAGGGCACAGCACTTCCTCCCTGTTCGGCACTCTAAGAAATTCACGTGTTTCTGAAAATTATTCTTTCAGCGTAGGCACGGCGATCGACTCGTTCGTTGAGGACCGGACATCCGGCATATTTCAACTCGGGTCAGGATCCGGCACAACCGTTGGCTGTTCAGCCAGCAATGAAGGTGCGATGCAATACCTGAAGGGTAGCAACGGCGCCGACGGTACCTTCCGGATTTGCCAACTCCGTTCCGGTTCTTATAACTGGATTACGCATTAGTACTTAGCCCTCGATGTATGTACGCGGTTAATTACTAAGTCGAGAATCCGCTGATTCGCGGCGTGGTTTTGGGGCAGGCTCCCGGCCGCAAAGAAGCTAAGGAGTCGACCACGCCGCCTTCGCTTTCCGATTCAAGATGCTCTCGAACCAAGCGCTCTAGCCAATGGCAGCTTATTGAGCATAGCGAAACGGCTTGCCTCCCTATTCATATGAGCTCTAACCAACATGGTCACGCGGATGCGTCTCAAGTCGTTTTGCGAAGGGAGTTATCGGTCGCCTTCCGCAATGGAAGGCGGGCGCTTACCGAGGCACTCTTCCAGGCCATGCGAGAGAGATTGCGCGAGCTGGAACTTGCCCGAACAACTTGAGGACTTGGACGATTGGGCACGCGAGCACATTGAGACCGCCGTCGATCTCGCGTCGGAGTGGTTCAGGAAATCGGACGCACTCTCTGAAGACTTGTTTGCAGGCTGGATTTATTCGCAGCTTAGAGAGCCAGCACGCAACTACTTAAAATCAAACCAAGCTAGGTCAGACGACTACCGGCCTGACAAGGCACTGGAATACGCGAAGCTACGATGGGCTTCTGTCCTCGAGGGGAAGATCAGTTCCGCGGCAAGCGAGACTCTCCGAAAAGATTTGGACCGGATCATTGGGCGGCTTTCCAAGCCTGCTCGCAAGAATCTGCGAGTCCTCTTTATGGGCGACTGCCTGATGGCCGAGGTGCTCACCGCGCTTACAGGGCCGTGCGCAGAAGCTCAGATCAGCATCAGTCCTGTGCAGGTTCACGAGCGTGTGCAAGTGGTTTTGCGAAGCTATATCCGCACACTCGACCCGAGTGGATTTGACCTAATATTCTTCAGTCCTTTCAGTCATACATTTCTGCCAGAGTACACTCAGCTGCTAAGGTGGCGGGCGGCTTTATGGTCGCGCGGGAAATTCTTTAGCTTCCTGGATCAGTTCCTGGAGGAAGTTTCCTTGACAATTCGCGCGCTCGCTAAACATTTTCAGTGCGCGATCTACGTTCATAATACGGCCGGGACGGTGCAAACCTTCGGAACTGCTGCGGGAGTGGCGAAGAATATAATCGCGCTCAGGAATCGGAAACATTTACAATCAACGATCAACCAGCGCATAAGCCGCTACGTCGCGGATCCTGCTCTGGAAGGGCGCGTCCGGTTATTGGATGAAAATGCGCTGCGGCAAAATACGAGCTGCTGGGCGCTGGGGAAGGTGTTTTTCAAGGGTCAAATGTTTCACCCGACGCGGTTGGGATTGGAATTAGGTCACCGGCCCTACTTCGACGCGGTCGCTTCGGCTGCTTTTCTTGCAAACAAGAAGGTCGTGGTTTGCGATTTAGACAATACTTTATGGGATGGGGTGATTGGGGAGGGAGCGGTGACCCACTTTCTCGATCGCCAGCAGATTCTTAAAGGCCTAAGGGATCGGGGCGTTCTGCTGTCGATCAATTCCAAGAACGATCCCGGCAACGTCCATTTTTCTGGAGCTGAGCTTCAAGAGGCGGACTTTGTTGCATCTCGTATCAATTGGCAGCCCAAAGTAGCGAATATGGTGAGCATCCGCGACGAGCTGAATTTGAAGGTAAAGGATTTCATCTTCATCGACGACCGTGCAGACGAGCTGGAGCGAATGCAAAATGCGTTCCCGGAGATCGTGACTCTGGATGCGCAGAACGTAGCGACCTGGAGGTGGCTCGCACATTGGGGCGCGCATATGTCTACGGATCAGCAGGAAGACCGTACGAAGCTCTATCACGAGCGTGTAGCGCGAGAACAGTTTATAGCCGGCCAGCCAAAGCCAAAAGACGCGCACGAAGATGAAGCGGCTGCTTTGGCCAACCTTAAACTTTCGGTAAAGATCGAAGAGGTCGGCCGCTCCGGCCTGAAACGCGTTGCTGAACTAATTAACCGCACAAACCAATTCAATCTCTGCGGAAGCCGTACAACGGTGCGTGAGCTGGAGGTGGGTCTTGGCTCCGAGCATCGGATCCTAACCGCGACGGCGAAAGACAAGTTCGGGAGCATGGGCGTAGTAGGAGTGATGCGCGTCGACCGCACGCCGGGAGGTGTGGAAGTCCCGATTTTCGTATTGAGCTGCCGCGTTTTTGGATTTGGGATCGAATACGCGCTTCTTAACTCCTTGAAGGGGCTTGCTAGCTCCGATGATGCTCTTGTAGGGCGTTATCGAGAGACCCAATACAATCAGCCTTGCCGGCAGCTTTACTCGAGAAGCGGGCTGACCTGGGATGGCACAAAGTGGGTTGGCAAGATAAGGGACCTTCCGGCCGATCTAACTTGGTTGACGATAGAGCATTGCGTTTCTGCTAGTTTTCCAGCGCTGTCAGCAGAGCGGCGTTGAGCGGCAGCAAGAGCTTCACGATCGAAACCCACGGCGCACTCACGCGCGTATCAGAGGTAAACATTTGCTACGAATTCTAATCACCGGTGGGGCCGGCTACATCGGTAGCCACACAGCTAAGTCGCTGCACGCGGCTGGATTTGAGCCATTCATTCTGGACAATCTGAGCACCGGCAACAGGTGGGCCACGCGGGGCTATAGATTCTTCGAGGCAGATCTGGCGGACGAAGAATACACGTTTAACATACTTTCGAACCATAGGATCGAAGCCGTTATCCATTTCGCCGGCAGCGCCTATATCGGGGAGTCGGTTGACTATCCCCAGAAGTATTTCGAGAACAACGTCGGTAACGGGCTCAAGTTGTTAAACGCAGCGCGCCGCGCTGGTGTGAAAAAAATTATTTTTTCCTCCACCTGCGCAACATATGGAATTCCTCGATACGTTCCTGTCACGGAAGATCACGTTCAGATCCCTATCAGCCCTTACGGCGACTCCAAGCTCTTTATAGAAAAGGCTTTGCATTGGTATGGCGAAGCTTACGGGATGCGGTCTGTTATTTTGCGTTACTTCAATGCGGCGGGAGCCGATCCGGACGGCACACTGGGCGAGTGCCACGATCCGGAAACTCATCTGATCCCAAGCGCCATCGAAGCTGTGCTTGGGTACCGACCTTCGCTTAACATATTTGGGACGGATTTCGAAACGGCTAACCGAAGCGCTATTCGGGATTTCGTACACGTCACTGATTTGGCCCGCGCGCACCGGTTGGCGCTCGAATACTTATTGGCTGGCGGAGACTCGTGCGCGCTCAATCTGGGAACGGGCCGGGGAGCGTCGGTGCTAGAGGTAATTCGGGCAGTCGAGCGAATCGCAAAACGACGGGTGCCGGTTCGCTGCTGCCCGCGAAGGCCGGGAGATCCGATGTCGCTCATCGCGAACAACGCGAAGGCCGCGAGTCTGCTGGGATGGCAGCCCATTTACTCCGACTTAGAGTATATTGTAAAGACGGCCTGGCGCTGGCATAGTGTGAGCGCGAGTGTCAATGCCAGCGTCTTTGCGTCGGGCGTAGCCTGCAAACCCCGTCGATTTCCACGTAGCTTATGCCTGAGATCTCGGTCGTCATGATTTTTCTGAATCCGGGAGAGTTCTTCCGAGAGGCGATTGAAAGCGTTAAGGCCCAGACATTCACAGATTGGGAGCTGCTTTTAGTCGATGATGGTTCAACGGACGGTAGTACAGCTTTAGCTCAGCAGTTGGCTGACGAACATCCCGGACAGATTTACTACCTATCGCATCCGGACCACAAAAATCGCGGAATGAGCGCGTCGCGCAATCTCGGATTGGCGCATGCTCGCGGGCGATTTTTGGCGCTGCTCGACTCGGATGATGTTTGGCACCCGGACTACTTGTCCGCGCAATTTGACCTTCTCGAGAAATGGCCAGCAGCTGCTGCAAGCTTCGCCAACACGCGCATCTGGTTCAGTTGGGCAGGCGATCTTGCTCAATCGCAGCCAGACCGGAATCGCCACTCAGACTTAGTGAAAGATGAGCTCATCGCACCGGGCTTCCTGGTTCCTATTTGGCTTCGGGGGCAGGAACCGACGCCCGCAACCTGTAGCATTTTCATGCGGACCGATGTAGCGCGAAAGCACAAGTTCGACGATTCATTCGAGAGTATGTTCGAAGACCAAGTGTTCGCGTATAAGGTAGCTCTAAACGAGAACGTATTCGTTGCGAGTCATACTCTCTCCTACTATCGTCAGCACGGCGGGAGCACCTGTTATTTAGAGCAGTTGAACGGTGCTTATGATCCATGCATGCCCAACAAATCAGAGCTCAACTTTCTCCATTGGCTGAAAAACTACTTGCTGCGGGAACATATCGAGATTCGTGAGATCGACGATGCAGTGCAGCTTCGGCTGAAGCAATACAACGGTCGACCGAGCGAACTATTTCAGCATATTTGGAAGCTTGCAAAAAGGTGTGACTGGCGAAAACTTCGCTGGCACAAAGTTGTTAAAAACGCGAGACGAATCGCAAGCTTGATTTCGACCGTACAACGAGGGAAGGCTGAAGCCGGGAAAGTCGAACATGTTCGTGCAGGTACCCGCTGAGATTCGAGGGCCGGTTCAGGCTGTGATGAGGCTGCGAAAAATATGCATGGGAGCGTTCGGTGCGGCTATGCGGGAGAGGGAATAGAAGTTAGGCCGATCGGTGTTGAGGCAGCTACTTTGGGTAGAACAGGCCCACGCGAAACCTTCGGCGGCCACATCTTTTTCTACTTCCGGGCTCATATCGCCGTAGGGGTAAGCAAAACCTTCGATCGGTTTACCAGCGAATGCACGGCATTGCGTTCCGCTTTCGCGGATTTCATGTCGGGATTCCAGTCTGCTCAGTGCACTGAGCAAGGGGTGGGTAACAGTGTGGGCGCCCAGGGTAACGAGTTCTTCCGAGACAAGAGCGCGTAGCTCATCAGCAGTCATCGGCATAGCCAGCCGGTCTCGAAAAGGTTCGAACCGGAGCCGGAGAGCATTCATGACGAGATCCCGCTCGTCCGGGCTGAGGTACTTTAATTTGCGCCAGTGCTAGGAAGCTCCTTTGCCTGGCAGTTCGAGGCTCATTCGATCCTTGCCAGCGACCTGTGACATCGGCCGGCTCCGGTTGCTGCCATTTGAGGGTGATTATCTCGCCTCCACACTCCTGTTCATGGTGTTCTGGACGCGTTGACTCCAGAATCATAGCGGCAGACTCGTCCCACCAGTAGGCTGTGTTTCGGTTGGTGTAACCGGTCGCGATGAAGACCGTTGCGGGCACGCCGTAGCGCATCAAAACAGGTTTAGCATTGAGTAGATTATCGAGGTAGCCGTCGTCGAAGGTGATGGCGAAAGCGTTGGGGGGCAGTGTTTTGGTGCGAAGCCCGGCGACCATTTCCTTCATGGATAGAGCCGTGCGATGCTGCCTAACAAATGCGATTTGCTCATCGAAGCGCTTTGGAGTGACGGCCAGCCCCCAAGGGTCGTGTCGTAACGAAGACACTCGATGGTACATGAGGATGGCGGGCCGCGGTTTTCGGGGTCGTAGTTTTGCCCGGGCTTTCGATAGAAAGCTCCCGATTAGCACTTCAGCGCTTCTCGGCTCGCAAGGTAATCACCACGGGATAGGCCCGGTCATTAACGTCGAGCTTGGTTCGATCCACTTCCTCAAGCGCCACGCCCTGGAGGAGGGCGGTTGCAGCGAAAACGTTGCCATGCGCCTTGGTCTGCAGCGCGTCCGGATTGAAGCAGCGCTGGAACAACTCACGAACCGCGATTTCGGTGAAGCCCCAGCACGGGCGCCACCCCACTCGTCTCGATCGATTTGACTGATGCCCGGGACGGTAAGGAGAAGTATGCCTCCAGGCTTGAGGGCCTCGTCGAGCAGCCGGACAGCTTGTTCCAGTTCGAAGATCAGCTGCAGCGTTTGGGTGAGCACGATGCAGTCGAAGGCGTCATTTGGAAGCACGTCTTTCCGGGTAAGGTCCCCGATTAAAGTGGCCTTTGGATTTTCGCTATGAACGTGGAGCACATCCTGCCTGGTAATGTTCGAGCCGCCATAGCGCGTGCTGTACTCGTCGTCTCCGACTTCCAGCACTCGACCCTGGATGTCTCCAGCCCGTTCGGCAAGAAAGTTTTCGATATAGTATCGATCGATCGGAGTGCCGCGATCCCATCCAAAGTCGTAGCTGATCGGTTGCGCAGTACCCAAGCGGCCGAAATTGACTGATCCGAGAGGCGGGGAAAGGCGTTCGCGACCTAGCATGCCATGAAGCCTGCTACCACGTAGTCGCTGTTTCACACGTGCGACCGCAGATCGTATCAAGCTTTGTGATGCTTCTGTCACAGCTCCACTGACTCCTTAATCTTTAAGGCAGGAATCCTGCTCCGCTCGCGAAAAGCTTTCTTTTTCGCCGCCCTGAGTGCCAAACTCACCAATGTTGATGTTTCCGAACACCCCATTTATGTATTGACAATTACGGATGACCCCGCTTCAGAAGCATGTCCGATCGGGCTTGAAAGCTTGTGCACGAGTGTACAGCTATTGTAAGCGGTAAAGGTCAAAGATGTACAGATATAGGTATCGATCAATCTGATAAGACTTCTAGATCTACTCCGAGTTGAAACTGAGAACTTCTCTTTCAACTTACTTCTATAGCTGTGCACTTACTCTTCGAGCCGCGATTTATCTTCCCAAGCCTCTGGCAACACGGCGAAAACCATTAACAATCTTTGTCAGAACCGGATGCTTATATGGCCACCAAGCACTCCTCAGTCTCTCAAAACAGCTGCATCCTTTTCATTCCGCTCAAGGCATTGCCGTTGAAGATAAGTGAGAAAAAAACGACGTACCTCGTTGTATTGGCCGGCTCTAAGGACGACGGCGGAACAAGCATTTGGATGCTGACGATATTTTGTCCAACAACAATCGGATATAAAAACGGGTGTCGTGCGATAGACCTTCGTGAGGAATGCCTGGTCCTCGTATAGCTGATAGATGCCTTGGAAAGACTCTTCGAAGCCATCAACACGTTCATATACGCTCTTGGCAACAATCAAATCGGAAGGACATGGAGCCGGTGCTTTGCCCAGGGATCATTCTTCGCAGCCGATCCGGCGGTTCGGCGGCGATCCGGAAATGAGCCGATCCCGGGCTGATTCGTGGGTGTCCAACAGGTCGGGCGAACCAGCTATACCATTACAGAGGCGAGCCGTTGAGCGACCCGCCGTTCAGTGTTTGCTTAGCAGTTGAAGCTGATCTTCAGCTGATCGTGTCCAGACATCGTCCGAATCCAAGAACGCGAGCCACTTGCCGCGGCTATGGCGCGCAGCAAGATTTCGCGTGGCACTCATCCCGCGATTTTTGTGTCCTTCATGCTCGACCCAATGGATCCGGTCAGGAAACCTCTCTGCATAATCGCGCGCGATCTCTGTGCTGCTATCCGTCGATCCATCATCGGCGAAAATAAGCTCCCAATTTTTGTAAGTCTGTGACAATACACTGTCGACGGCTTCGCGAATGAATCGCTGCGAATTGTAGAAAATTATAATTGCGGAGACCTCGGGATCCGATTCCATAACGAGATTTTTCCTTAAGATGGTATTTTCGTGCGCAGGTTCCGCTAAGCCACTATGCTTAGTCAAGCTTCGCGCAAAGCTCAGTGTAAGTTCATGTCGCTGCGATTTTGCAACAGCAGAACGACTCCGTCGCGGGTTGTCAAGTTACACTTAGTTACTGTCTGCTGTGGCGTGGTGCACTATCGGTCCAGTATACTCGCAAAAAGAAGCATTCGCATCGCTTGCGATGCGCAATCTTCTTCCTTGGCATGTATGAATTACTCCGGCGAGCAGACCCCTCAATGAATATTCTGAATCCGTTTGGGGCGAATCCTAACTTGGCTTCGCTGGCTCGCCGTTACTTTTGGGCGTCGCCCGTGGTTGCTTGCTTGCGATGTCGATCGGAGCGCTGGAAGGCGTTGGTGTAAGTTTCCTCATTCCGTTCCTATCGACGCTGGCCGATAGTTCCACCGCTGCGGCCAGAGAGCCCTTGGCGCTGATTATGCACTTTGCCGAGGGGCACAGCCGGACCGGAAGGTTGCTCATCATCACTTCTGTGATTCTCGGGTGCGTGCTGCTCAAAAGCTCCCTGCAAGTAGTGTCCAATGCATTCACAGCTTGGACAGACAGCCGCATCGGCCACGATATCCGTTCTGCGCTGTCCGAACAATTGCAGAGTGTCGGCTACACATTCTTCCTTGTTCAGGAGTCAGCGCGGCTCGTAAATATCTTCACCACTGAATCGTGGAAGGCCTCGGAGACAGTTCGGGTCGTCCTCAATCGCATCGCTGCGATTGCGACGATTCTGGTCTTCGGCGCGCTTTTGTTTCTCGTGAGCTGGCGGTTGTCGCTGATGGTGCTGGTGGGCGGCTTGCTTGCCCGCTTTGTTCAAAAAAAGGCCGAGGTAAAGCTTCGCGAGCTCAGCGGGCGCACGGTTTTGGCTAATCAGGCGCTCGCCGACCAGATGCTCTTTGCGATTCTTGGATCGCGTCTCATTCGACTTTTCAACAACCAGCGCGCGGAGCATATACGCTTTACCGGCACCTCCGACGACGTCCGCCACGCCCTTTTCAAAGTCGAGTCTCTCTCCGGTCTTGTTTTGCCGCTGTTAGAGGCGATGCATGGAGTTCTCTTCATGGCGGTTCTGCTGACGGCGGTTTTCACTGGTGTGTCCTTACCTGTCTTGGCCGCGTTTCTCGCATTGATGAACCGTCTGCAGCCTCACCTCCGAACGATCGAACAAACAGGAACGGCATTTGCTTCAGCTGCCGGCCAATTGGGGGAGGTCGAGTGGCTCCTCAACTCCGCAGGTAAGCCCGCCGCTCCAACAGGGGATCTAGCCTTTAGAGGGCTGCGCGACGAAATAGAGTTTGACAACGTCACCTTCGAATACCGCGAAGATGGTGGAGAGCCAGCTTTGGCAAACGCGTCCTTCGTGTTGCGTCGCGGCCGGTCGACTGCCCTGATCGGCGGGTCAGGCGCAGGCAAATCGACGGTATTGAATCTGCTTTGCCGCTTGCTTGAGCCGGTTTCCGGAAGCATCAAAGTCGATGGCGAGTTACTTTCCCGCATCAAGGTGTCCGACTGGTTAAATGCGATTGCAGTTGCCGGTCAAGATGTTGAACTCATTGATGGCACCATCGCTGAAAACATCTCCTATAGCAGGCCCGGTATGGACCGGGCGAAGATTGAAAGAGCGGCAAGGGCCGCCAGAGCGGACTTTATCGATGGTCTCCCGCAAGGGCTGGAATCTCTGGTTGGCAATCGCGGCTTGAGCTTGTCGGGCGGCCAAAGACAGCGCATTGGCATCGCCCGGGCGCTCGCCCGCGAGCCAGAGATTCTCATCCTGGACGAAGCTACCAATGCGGTTGATCACGAAACCGAGAACGGCATCATCAAAACGTTAGCGGAGTTGCCCAAATCGATGACAGTCATTGTTGTGAGCCATAGGCCGAGCACAATCGCTTTCTGCGACGATGCTGTGGTGCTCGAAGGCGGCCGAGTGGTGGAGACTGGACCGCTTTCGTCGGTCTTCAGCTATCGCGCCATGCAATCCGGAGTTACGGGTGTTCGTTAGCATGCTGAAGCCATGAGTTCGTTACTCTTAAGAATGTAGTGGACGGGGGCAGTTACTGGTTTGGCAACGTTTTTCTCGGCCAGAGTCAGTAGTGGCCAGTAGTCAGATCTGGTAATAAAAGGTCTAGTACCGTATAAACCCGGAGCTCGCGTATTCGGGTAGTAATGGATCTAATCTAAAGCGTATTACGTTTATGCCACCTAACAAGGGGCTCTCGGTTATAAGGACGGGAAATACTGCTGAGTGGAGCAAGGGCACCGTATGACGTATGGAACTTCGCCCGGACGTACGGTCCAATGTCGACGAAGCGCCTGGGACGACTTTGCTGAGGACCTCTTATGGACGATGCATCGTGTACATTAGCTCCAAAACAAGAAATCGATGAAGAGTCCGCCACTGATTAGCGTTGTCGTTCCGGCCTATAATGCCGAACCTTTCATTGAGAGAACGTTGCGCTCCGCGCTCCACCAAAGCTACACCAATATTGAAGTTATTGTCGTGAACGATGGTTCGACGGACAACACGAAAGCCATTGTGGAGAAAGTTGCTGCCGCAGACGACCGAGTTCGCGTGCTAAGTATTCCAAACGGCGGCGTTGCAAAAGCGCGGAATACAGGCATTGAAAATGCGGCGGGAGAATTCGTGGCTTTTTTGGATGCCGACGATCTCTGGCATCCAAGCAAGATCGAGCTTCAGGTGGCAGCTTTGTGCAGTAAGAGTTGTGGCGAAGGGGCGGTTGCGGCGTATACGCTGTCGCGGATCATTGACGCAAGTGACCGGATCATCAGGAACGAAAATGCAATTGTTTTTAGCGGCTATAGTTTCGCGCGGCATTTATATACCAAGCCCGTTGGAAATGGCAGTTCGCTAATAGTGCGCCGAGACGTGGCCGTTGCTGTCGGGGGGTTCGATTCAAGTTACGCAGCTCGCGGGATTGGGGGAAGCGAAGATCTAGATTTTGAGTTGAGGATCGCCGCAGAACATCCAATCAAAGGGATACCTCTTTACCTCGTGGGTTATCGCACCTATCCCGGCAATATGTCGAGTAACAGGCGCAGGATGGCGCGGGCAGTATTTACTGCTGTCATGCGCCACATACAGTTGCATCCTGAATTGCCCAACTTTGCGATTCGAAGCGCAACTTCGGATGCACGGGAGTACGTTTTAGGAAATCTCATCACCGGGCGGCATTGGCCATCGGCCGCACGGGAGTTCGCACTTTTACTTTTTAACGATTTCGGAAGGGGAATCGAATACGGAGCGGAAATGCTCAGAGGAAGGCTCGGGATGAGACTTTCTCTTTTAAATGCGGCAATCCCTGTACAAATGCCGGGTTGCGGCGATCGTACTGCGTTCTACGATATCAGTCCCGATTACGATGTCAATCCTGCCGGTCGAGCCCGACGTCCTCGCGATCAAAAAATAATCGAACGGCTCGAAACGCTGGACGCGCTTCTGGCAAAGAGGATCAGTAGAAAAGGACGTTCTATAGAAGCGACCGCCGAGGCTGTAAATGTACAGCACAGGGAGGAGTCCGTCGATGTTGTTCGCGGGGCAAGAATTCCGGAATGAGCCAAATGGTCCCGGCTAAGCTTCACTACTGCGAGTTCAAAGATCAGGCCCGGTAGGACCAGCACTTTCAAATCTGTGCAGCTGCTCGTAAAGCCGAACTGCTTGGGACCACTTATTAAGACACTCGTAGCAAATTGTGCGCTGCAACTAAGCGTAGTATCTGCAGTTATAGAGTGGTTCCCAGTACTATACAGCAACAGAAGGAATATAATGTAAGCGGGCGCATACTGAAACCCTGAAGTACGATTTGCCTAGCGAGTTCGCTCAGGAATGAGAGTCACAATTCAGGACTGATGAAGGAAAAATCAAGGCACATCAGCTTTGAATCCTTTAGGGTGCACCATGTACAGTGTAGCGCTCGTAACGTCGACCCCGGCAATAGTTCGGCTTGAAGAAGAAGCATCGGCGCTTCTTGCGAGTAAACCGACTGTCGCACAGCCAAGACTATTTATCGCCTCATTGTCCCGAATCTGGACCCCAAGGGTGGTGGTTGCAAGAAACGGTGGGCAGATAGCCGGGATTGTCTACGCCAAGGAAAGGACAATATGTGGAGTGCCGGTCGGTGTCGTTTACATCGACACCACTCTTGGAGGACTGATCGTAAGGGATGCTCTTGAGGAAGACGAAGTCTTTCTTAGAGCTCTTGAATGTTTGTTTTCGGTTTCAAGGATAAGGGCCGTTAGAGCAATTATTCCGTCTTCTCGACAGGAACTCGCCAACGTAAGCAGGATCCGGCAGTTACTCGAGTGTGATGTTTGTTCAATACGATTTAAGAACAGTCATCGAACAGTGCCGCTTAGCTGTTCGTATGAAGCCTTTCTGGAATCGCTCGGTTATCAGACGAGAAGAACTTTCCGTCGCTATCGAAAAAAGGCCGAGGCAGAAAAATACTCCTTTGCGGCAGACCTTTCGATAGCGGAATTTGAGAGCGGTGCTTTGTCGATTATTGCAGATGACGTGATAAGGGCAAAGCCCGAGTTAGTGAAACGGGCGAAGGAAATGATTGCGGCCGCGGCCGAACCTGTTCTTGCCGGCTTACGTGATAGCGACGGTCGCTGGGTCAGCGTACTAGGCGGGTGGAGAGATGGCGATCGTGTGACCGTTGTGATACAAGCTAACAGCGTTAAGCGCTATCCTCAACACAATCTATCGACCGTTCTACGGGCATATTTCTGCGAATCGATGATTCTGAAAGGCGTGAAGGAGCTGTTGTTTTGGGGTGGGGTCGAGGGACGTTTAAAACCGTATTCGACCGAGATTCCTGCACTTTGCGCTTACATCGATTCTCGAGTGTGGTTCTGGGTGCTTTTTCGCAGAGGCGTGGGGACACTAGTCGGTCGTTTCTCGGGCCCGATACGCCGCGCGGCTTACTGGATTGTGCCTGTAAAAACTGATGATGACGACTCAGTACCTTTATCCGATGGCCAGGAGGATTGAATGTCAGATCATCGAGCCTCGTTAACGGCGAGCCTGGATCCGGTTTGTTCATCGTAGAAGTTGTCTGTCGGCCGCTGTGAATTTTCGGTTCCAACGATTCGTTCGATCTCCGTATCGAGCAATTCGTGCAACAACTTCTGAGCCCATAGAGGTTGAAAGGTGTGGCCTGCGGGGCCGACCTGCAAACAGCGAATGAGAGGGTTGTTCGCGGGAGGAAGTTGCCGCTCTTCGACCATCTCTTGAAACAGCGGTTCATTCTCCGAAAAGATGAGGGTCAAACGGCTTTGAGACTTTTCGATCGCGCTCCAAGCGGCACTCATCGCCTTTTTCGGAATCTGACACTCGTAGTCTTGGGGGGAGTCCCTCAACAACAGTTTATTAAGAACCGAGCGTCCGGCCAGCTTTACTCGGTCAGGGTGAATTTCGCCTCGCAGGAGCCTTCGCCAATCCGCTACATCTCCGAGACGGCTTACAACCCGTCGCTGCAGCCGGCGCTGATCCACCGCGGGATCCCAAAAGAAAATACGCGGGTTTAAGAGAATGGCGCCTTTTATGTTCGCGTGCTGAACCAGCGACTGAAAGGCCGCATAGGCGCCTGAACAAAGACCTACCGCGATAAAGTGGTCACATTCAATTTGCGAACCAATCAATTTGGTAGCTGTTTCGATCTGGTCTAGCAGTTTATCTTCATAGAGACTGCCGATGGTTACATGTTGGCCGCCATCACTGTCCCCTACGTGATCGAAATCCAACCGAATCGAGGGAATTCCCTTGAGGGCCGAACGGCGCGCCGTCTCCACCCACATCCGATTCGATCCGATGTGACGAACCAGTCCCGAGTTTAGAAAGAGAAGGCACCAATTGGTTTGCAAGTGCTTTTCCTCTGGTTGAGAAAGGATGGAGAATAGCGAACCAGATGCGCCGGGGAGCAGGCGCACACTCTCGACAACGCTGGCTTCCGCAAAGGACGACTTTGATTCCCGCGATTTATGGCGCAAGGAAAGTGCATCACCGGATCGGGGATGGGTTTGTACATTCAGGAATTCGAAAATAACTCTGCTGGTGGCAGGCGGAAGTTCCTGATGGGGGAATACCATCATGGCGGAGTAACCAGCTCCGGTTTTTTGAACAAGGCCGCACCCGCACTGCTCAAGCGCCTGAATCAGGTTTTTATGGGTGGGAACACCATCGCGGGAGAGCAGCAGTACCCTGCGGTTAGGCATTGGGGGCAGCGGCGCCAGATTTAACCCTTCCAGCGCACGCTCAGTTTCGGGGCTCATCAAAAAACCTACAAGTTCGGTTCCTGGAACCGGTTGTGGCGGAGGTTTCTCGCCATCCGTGTACACTACACTTTCGAGGCTTCTGAGGGCGTGCAATTCACGAAGCAGAGCATGGCCCGAGACTGTACCGCCCCATAGAATCAGGTCGTCGATGGCAGCTTCTGCCGAAGCCGCTGCCAAGGTGAGCAAAGCGCCTAACCTGATTCCGAGGACGGCGACTTTTCTCACTCCAGCGATAGTTCTCAGTTCGGCCGCGGCGTCCGTCACAGATTGGATCCAAGAGTTTACGAGACCTGCGGACAGTGCACTACCGGAACTGTCGCCCGTTCCTGGAAGATCGAACCGTAAAGCAGGGATCCCTGCTTTTGCAAGATATTGGCAGAGCGAACGAAGTGGCCGATGCAAACAGATGTCTTCCCAGCCGAAAGGAGGCACCACCAGGAAACCGGTGTCGCTCCCGATCGTGTCCGGCTGATCCAAATGCGCCAGCAGAGAGTAAGAACCAGAACGGAACCAGAAGTGGCGGGCAATCATAGAGACTTCCCTATGGGGAGGGGCAACGTGCCTTCGGCGTTAACAGCCGACAGTGAGACTTGAGCAGGTTCATCGCCAATGGTAAGGGGAGTCAGCAGAATGCGGCGTTCGAGGGCGGGTGCAAGATGGAAATAGGCGTCACTCGGCAAAAATCCTTCGCTCCAAACGCGGACTGCGTAAGCAAATCGGCGCGAATGCAGTGCTACCTCTATTTTCCCGTTAGAGAGCAATCGCGCTTCCGCCGATAAGCCCAAAGCGGCAATAGGACCGCGATTGCTTGGCCGCCCCATAGGAAGTAAAAACGACTGAGAGAGAAGAATGTTTACAGGATTCGCGTAGAGTGTGGTAACTACCAGGTTATGACGGGGTGGACCAAAACGGTAAGCGTAAGAAACATCCACGAAGCGTTTGAGAAGCTGCTCAACATTTAGAGTCTGCCTGCTATGCTTCGGGAGTTCCAGCGGAACCGTGATTTCTTCTAGCTTTTGCTCTCCGTTTCGATAGAGAGCAACGCAGAGCGTAGCGGAAAGGGGCGAAGGACCTTCATGAGCAACGTGGATATCGACTCCGTTTAGCCCTTCATTAGTCATCCATATGGCAGAGGGGGCAAGAATGCGCTTCAGAAACCAATACGGGGCTTTGGGGCAGCCGTTCGAGTCTAGAATTCCCCAACCCGCGCCCGGCTGAAGATCGGCGCTCGACAGGATAATGGCGCCGTTGCAGGGTGAGGCAGAGCGTCGCCATTCCCCGAAGACCTCGGCCATGACTTCGCCTGAAACAACACGCGACAATTCCCAATATCGGTCCACGTCGGCATAGCGAAGGGCCAGCGGATCCACCGAGAATAACATTTTGAGGTAGTGATCGCGCACATCATCAAAGTCCCACCCGGTTCCCGCATCGCGCGGCGTGGACTGCCTCCAAACGGGGGTGACAGGGGTAATTTGCGTTCGAGCGATCCGAGATAGGCTCTCTATTGCTTCAGGTTCGGGAACATTCGCGAAGGCCAAACATTCCGAAGCGAAGCGCACGCCGGCTCTGCGGACATCCTCGAGGGGTCGCAGGTAAGCACCTACACCGAAATAGTTTGCAACGCCCCGATCCGTTCGAAACGGAAGATCGCCGCCGCACGGCGCGGACGGGAGGTATGGAACTCCTGGACAGTGTCTATCGATCAGGCGAGGCAGATCCTCATCGAAGAACGGAATGCGGCTCAACTCAGTGTCGAGACCAAGCATCCCGACTTGTTGCTCGATCTCGGAATTTCCGCAGATCACGGTTGTACTGGCATACCGGCTGAGCTTGCAGAGCTCCGTTTCCGCTTCGCCACACACTGCGCGATAAAAAGTCTCATCTCCGAAGGGATAATCCATGTTGGCAAACATCATGTCTTGCCAGATCAGTAAACCGAGTTCCTCGCACGCTGCGTGGAAGGCATCGCTCTCGTAAACTGTCGTCCCGCCGACGCGTATCAAATTGAATCCTGCATCCCGTAAAAGGCGCAGCCGTGTCATGGCCGCGGCGGACGTGTGCGAGAGGGAACCGACATCGCACGGCATCCAGACAACGCCCCGGCAGAAAATTGGCGTTCCGTTGATGCGGATCTGCAGGCCATCGACGCCGGCCGGTTCCAGACCGCCCTCGACTGTTCTAAATCCAACCGGCTGGTCATCGAGAATCAACTCGGAGCCATTCTCAAGCTTCACTGAGGCATACAGTGGAACTCTCGACGGATCTCCATGGGTGTGGGGCCACCACAATGGAACGTTTGGAATGCGGATGGACCCGCTTACCAGGTAGTGGCCGGCATCTTCTCTTATGGCGAGGGATGTTTGCAAATCGCCGGAGATGAGCTTGCCCGAAAGCGGCGCGGCGCTCGAACGCAAGCAGCGAATTCGCCATACACATTGCACAAGACCGTCACTGGCCTGGACTTTCACAGTGCGCGTTTGTCTTTCACTGACGGCTTCTCGCGCCCTGACCAAGGTAACGGGACGCCACGGACCGACCGGCTCGGGTCCCGAAGTAAATCCAGAAGATCGGCCACGCAATGTAGTGCGGAACCACCGGAGCTGCTGCTCAGCAACGATTTGCGTCTTCCATCGCGCTAGGGGCTTCCTCGATCGTTGTGCGCGCAAAGCCGGAGTAAGGGACCGGCAGTTGATAAGCAGCTCGTTTTGTCCGGATAGTATTCCAGAGACGTTTACCTCGTGAGAGGCAAACATGGAATCGCTCTCCAGGATCAATCGACCATTTAGCCGTACTTCGGAAAGTGTGGCGATGCCGCCGAAACGCAAAAACACCTGTTCCCCCTGCTGACAGGGTGACGCTTCGAAACGACACCGGAAGCACCAGTGTTCCGAATCGAAATTGCGGTCCATTTCCGGCTTCCAGGCCTTTTGCCTTTGTAGATTGGAGGCTACAGTACCCGGAACTTCGGCGGCCTGAAAGAACACTTCCTCTGCCGGTTTTACTTCGGCGGGCACTCTCGCCATCTCCCAATCGGAGAGTGGCGATTCCTCGAAGGTTCGAGTACTCGCAAGCACGCTGCCGCCGGAAGTAAGTGACGAGATCATCAACCCAGCTCGTGTTGGGCGATATCCCAGTCTTCCGCTAAGCGGCTGATCTGGGGACCGGGATCGAACGGCCTTCTGCGCGCGAGCTGAAAGAGCAGCGCCTTGGCTCCTTGCGCCTGACTCTCGAATGCGCCATAGGCCCGATTCGAAGCGAAACTATCAGGACCTGAGAGCCATTCGATGAAGTTAGCGGCAAGTTCAAAAGCCGATCCGCTTTGCCGCACGGTGGCGAAAGCGTAAGCATGATAGCCGGCCTGGTCGCCGGCGAGAAGGACGGGCAAATCCGACAGGAGCCGTTCGCCGAAGGCCAGCCATGGATTACGTCGCGGTCTGTGCCGGAGGTGATTGTGCAGCAATGATCGCGCCGCTTCGCGCAACTCCTCTCCCGAAAGCCTTGGGCCTCGATCGAAACGCACGAGTTCGACATAGGGAGGCAAGACATCATCGCAAAACTTTCTTCCCAGGCGGAAGACTCCGCGGAAATCTTCGTTTGCCAACCGATAGTAGCCCGCACCGTGAAAATAGTGCAGCGTCTCGTTTTCCGGATCGATGGCCTCGACCGCAATGGAAGATTTCACATGCGCGCGCCGGTAAGACGTGGATGCTGTATCAGGCAGGTAGAACGAATCCACTTCGAGTATGAGAGTTCGCCCAGCCCTGAGCTGCTCGGCAATATGGTCAGTTGCCGGACGGTACAGCTGCATCTCGTGAACATCGATGCCATACAGAGATTGCAGATCTTGCGGGGGCGGTTTGAAGAAAGTCCATTGGTCACCCTCGAAGTCGACGGCACAGGTAAACGCCATCGCGCTTGCCGGATCGATTCCGGAGGCATGCAAAAGCTCGATCCAAATGTCAACATAGCAGTTGCTCTCGCGAAAGATTCGCTGAGTGTCGTGCAACCGGCTTATCTGATAGCGGGCTGGATCGAGATTGAGAAGCCCGACACGAGCGGCCGTTAGCACGCCTCGGCACCCTTGTTTTCAGGCCATAGGACTTGGGTGATTCCTGGCGGCCAAGAAGCGGTGTTCAGGCCGTGCTTGCGAAACAAGGCAAGCGTGATGCGCTCGAGTCCGAATCCCAAACAAGCGCTGCTGGCCGTTGTTCCATCGTGCAAGCGAATACCGAAAGCAGAGCCAAAGTGCTCCTGATGATAGTTGAAGGACGAAACAGCTGTCGGTTCATTTGAAGCTATGGGCACGAGGATCTCGAATTTCAGTCTTTGCTCACGCTGACTGTTCGCTAGCAAGCGTCCACCGCGCCCGAAGAAGGGATCCGATGCAACGTCGAGCTTTGCATCCAGGTTCAAGCGGTCGAAAATTGTTTCAGCTCTTTCCATCCAAAGCCGGCGCCAGGCGAGCACCTGGCCGGAACTGCCCACGCGCACCATTTCGCGCTGATGAAAAACCTGCAGACGAGCCGGATCGCCGGAAGGCTCATTGCGAAATACGTAGCAGCCTCCGAGATCGAGTGTGACGCCTTCGATTGGAAGGGGTCCGCGCAGAGCTAGCGCTGGATAGGCAGGGTAGCAAGCAGCCGGTGTCAGCGCGACATCCGTCATCGAAAGATGACAACTCCAATCCTGGCCGCGGTCGGCGCGCTCTAAGAGATCGAGCGCTGCGCTTTCTTTGCCGGAAAAACTGAATACAGCGCCGCAGAGATTGGGGAAAGACTTCAGATAGCCGGCCTTTTCGAGGGTTCGCCGCGATATCAGCGGAGGAAAACGAGGCGTCTCCGGACGATCCTCCGACGAAATGGAAGTGATCAGGGAATCAATTGCCAATCTGACCTTTTCGAACTCCGTTCCACGGCCATAGATGCCGGGCTCGCCGCTTGGAAGGAAGTGCTCCTTCTCGATCAACTCGGTCAGGAAATCCTGCTCACAAGTGGTTCCTACCGCTGTACTCATTCGCTGCTCCGATGCATGAGCAACAAAGCAGCATTGGTGGCAACAAGCCGGTCGTTCGCGATCATGAGCGCTGCCGAGTGCGCATCTCTAAGATGCCGGCCCACCGAATAGGGTCCGCCATTCTTGTATCCGGCGAAACCGCAGACTCGAAGAGCGCCTCCGCAGATGTCGACCACTGCTTCCGAAGCCGCCATTTTCAAATTGTTGACGCGCACTGCATAGGCGATCGAAGACAGCTCGAATCGATTGTCGCTCTCGAGAAGAACCGAGTACTCTCTGGTGGTTTCGCTCACGAGCGCGCGAAACTGAGCAAGGTGAACCGAGAGCTCGACCAGGTGACTTCCGCAGGCCGGAGTTGTTCCCGGAGTCTGCCGTGCCAGCATACGGACGAATTTCTGCGCGCGATCGAAGGCGTCTGTCGCGATACCAAGCCATACGTGCGCCCACAAAATGTGGGAGAGCGGCACCATGGTGTCTGAAGCAATCGCGGAGAAAGGGGCATAGAGCACCTGTTCCGCGCGGCAGGTTCCTCTTACAACGAAACCCGGGCTGCACGTCCCACGCATGCCAAGCGCGTCCCAATCGCCGAATTGTTGAAGTTCTACGTCGGAGGAGTGAGCTAGCACGAGCACCTGGTCTGCATGTTCCGCAGTGGCGCTGCGGCGCAAGGTAATCAAGAGGTCGTCGGCATATGCGCCATAGGAGACCGCAGATGCTTTTTTTTCGAAATTGAGTTGGGAGCCGTGCGCTCCGAGACAGGCTATGCTTCGACGGAGATCTCCTCCTACACCAACTTCGGAGGTGACCGATGCAATTAGACGTTGCTCTTCCACCAAACGCCGCAGATACAGAGCCAACTCGCCCGCGTCCTTGACGTGATGGACCAGGCTCGCCGCTTGGATCTGGTGCATGGCAAAGATCATGCCTGTAGCCGAGCAGCGCCGGGCCAGCTCAAAGCTTGCTTTGGCAAGCTCTCCGACACTTAACTCCAGACCGCCGAACTTCCGCGGCACATACCACCCGAGCGCTCCCGCTTTCCGTAACGCCGACACTGCTTCGCTCGGAAAACGCGCGCTTCGGTCAACATCTTCGGCATTCTGACGTGCCGCCTCGATTGCTTCACGCAAGGAGGCGGTTAAGGAGAATTTATCTTGCACCAGAGATGCGACTGGAAGTGTACTCAAAATCATTCCGGTATTGCTGGCGAGAAACTCTCAATCGCTTTTCTAATCGAATTTATACTTTGAAAGACGTTCCTGTTCAATAGGTTTGGAGGAAATTCCAAATCGAATTCGTTTTCGAGCGCTAACATTAGCATCACGCTTGAATGAGAACTCATGCCGACAGAGTACAGATCCGTTGCGTCTCCCAGCGAGTCGATGCTTTCGGAAAGAGGGACGTTGTTTTTGATAATCTGTCTTATTTTCTCGTTCAGAGCAGCACTCCGCCCCCAGTTTACGCCAAACCGGACCGGCGATTCCACCCTGTTAGCCTTGCGATTTCGCCAAAGTGGCGACGGGGTACTGTAGGCCGAATAGTACTGAGTTTTCTATGAAGTTTTCTACAAAACCATTCGATATCGATTTTTAATTAACAACTTAGAGTTAGCGCAACGGAAGGTTATCAGAGATTGAGCGTAGGATTCACTTAGTATGTCTTCGGGACGAGATCGGGATGGATTGAAACCTCCGTATTGGGCCCTCTACCTGCTCCTGCTTCAGACTATTCGACGAGGAGCAGTACACCGTGCCGCGGTTGGGTTCAGCACTGTATTGCTGTTTTGTGTGCTTTCATTCCAAGCGTGCGTTGCGCGTCAGCACAGCCGATGGTTTCGCGTGGTTCCGAGTAGCCCAAACTATATGCTGCAATCGCCCGACTCGCAGGAAACGGCGTTTACCGATGTACTTCGGGCTTACAACGGTTTCGAACCCGCGAAAAGTTGGATCGACTTGCGGCCGTTGATGGAATTGCGGATTGAGAATGCTTATTACGAGAAGGGAGCATCTCGAAGAGGGTTAGCGGGTTTTCTCGGAACCGAGATTGCACAATACGAGGTAATGCCGGGAGGCTTACGACTGCTTTCCGTGCAACCGATGAAGGACCGGCCCGAAAGCGAATTACCTGTACAACAGCTTATCCGAGACGCAGAACTGGGATTTCGTTACTATCGCTTTTACTTTGAGATTCTTTTCAATCGGAATAGCGGTGCTCATGGATCGGCTATTTTGGGAGCGAACTCGACGGAGGAGATCGATCGGCTTTCAGCTGAGCTCACCCAACCAGAAGCAGTTTGTAATGCAGCCTCGATACACTGCGCCGCTTTTCCCGAGGCATGTTCCGTCTCTATAGAAATGAAGATTATCGTCAACGGCAAACCGCAAGTAGTGGGTTGGAGGAGCCTTCTGGAAAGCGTGGCGGCTCACCCTCGGCATCTTGAGGTGAAGCGCCTGTATGCTGGGCAGCTGACCCCGATCAAGATCGATTCTCGCGATCCCGCTGCTCTGCGTTTGCCGCTTCTGCCGGGGGATCGGATCACTTGGAATTGAAGTGCCTGGTTCTGCAGACATCTTCGAAATGCGCATCGAGTATTCCAATCTACTGTTCGATTTCGGTGAAGGTCGGGTGGTAGTTGGGGTACGCAGGACGCAGAAACGTCGGTGTCGGGTTCTTTTTCAATTCTTCCAAGGCGACAGCTACCGCCTTTTCTAATTGCGGGTCGTGGCCTTCGCGGACAAGTTTGGGATCCTGATCGACCTCAACGTCCGGAGCAATGCCGTGGTTCTCGACTTCCCACTCGCCGCTGAGGCCGTAGAAGGCCCAACGCGGTGCCGTCACCATGCCTCCGTCCATCAGGGTTGGGTAGTTACCGATGCCGACGAGGCCGCCCCAGGTTTTCATCCCGACAAGCGGGCCGAGTTTTGCTTTACGGAAATACCAGGGCATGGCGTCCCCGCCGGAACCGGCGAACTGGTTGATGATCATCACCTTGGGTCCGTAGATGGCTTGGGTGGGGTCCACTATGTCTTCGCCTTCGCGCGTCGCGATCATGCCCATGGGATGGCTGCGGCTGAGGTACTCGATGATGTAGTCGGCGATCTCGCCGCCGTGGTTATAGCGTTCGTCGAGCACTGCTCCTTTCTTGTCGATTTGTGCGAAGAAGTACCGGTTGAAACTGGTATAGCCACCCAGTCCGGTGTCGGGCAGATGGACGTAAGCAAGTTTCCCGCCGCTGAGCTGATCGACCTTGCGGCGGTTGCCCTCTACCCAGGCGAGATGGCGGAGTTGCGCTTCGCTTTCGACAGGCACGACTGTGACATCGCGGGCACCCGCATTGTTGGGATTGGGGCCGATGCGCAGGACGATCTGCTTACCGGCGGTTTCCTCGAAGAAGCTGTAGAGATTATCGGTGGAGTGTACTTCGCGGCCGCGCACAGCCAGCAGATACTCGCCTTCCCTGACGTTCACGCCGGGTTGGGTAAGTGGAGCCTGGAGTTCGGGATTCCAATTTTCGCCGTTATAGATTTTCGCGAAACGGTAGCGGCCGTTTTCAACTTTGTAATCGGCGCCGAGGAGCCCGACTTTGATATGCGGAATCTCGGGCTCCGTGCCGCCCCGGATGAACATGTGGCCGACGTTGATATTGCCTAGCATTTCAGTGAAGAGATAGCTTAGGTCGGAGCGGCTGCTGACGTTTTCCGCCCAGGGAGCATAGTAGGCTTCGGCGGTCTTGAGATCGAGGCCATGCAGGTGCGGGTCATAGAAGAAGTCGCGTTCGATGCGCCAGGTTTCGCGGTACATCTGCTTCCATTCGGCGCGCGGGTCGACGAAGACTTCCATATCGGACATCTTCAGCGCCCCGTCGCCGGGTTTGACGGCTGCTTCGGAGCCGGTGATGAACCACTGCTCGCCCTGGCGGTAGAGCATCTTTTCGCCGTTGTCGGCGAGGACGAACGTCGTGGCGCCACCGACGATGGTGTCGGTCTTGCGCGTTTTGAAATCGAATTTGCTGACGATCAGTTGTGGCGGACCGGGATTCAGTTCGACCACTGGACGCTCCTGAACATAGATGACTCCTTCTTTACCCGGGTTAACAGCGAAGAAGTTCTTTTCCGGGATAGGCACAGCCAGAATGCGCTGGCCGATGTTGTCGAAATCTATGCGGACTTCCGGAAGCTTGTCTTTTTTATCCTCTTTGGCCTTGTCGTCTTTAGCTTTGTCCTCTTTGGCTGGGGCGGCTCCCGATTTGGATTTGTCGGCATCGGACTTTTTGTCTTTATCCGCATCTTTGTTTTCGTCATCGCTCAAGGGAGCGAGGGGCGAGGGTAGGTCTTTGCGGAGAACCATTACGTAGACAGCGCTGGTGACCGGGCGGCCGATGCTGGTCATATCGATCCAGCCGTTGGCGAGGCCGACATTGGTACTGGCGAGGAAGTAGAGATACTTGCCGCTTTTATCGAAAACGGCGGCGTAGGCGTCGCTGAGCCCGTCGGTGACCTGGGCGCACTTGGTTCCAGCAACGGCATAAAAATAAATAGCGTGGAGATGGTTGTGCAGCTGCTTTGCATAGGCGAGCCACTGGCCATCAGGCGACCACTGCGGACGCATATCGTAGCCGGGGCTGTCGTAAAGGTCGGCATCGACGTGCACGGGGGTTGGTTTGTCGATGTCGACGTACCAGAGGTTGAGGCGTTTGTCGGTATAAGCAATCTTCTTGTTGTCGGGCGACCATACGGGCGAGTAGAAGTAGGACGCCGGCGTGCCGAGGTTTATCTTGGTGACCGGGCCGAGACCGTCTTGCGCGCGAATGTGGAGAGCGTATTCGCCGGATTCGTCGGAAAAGTAAGCGATGGATTTGCCGTCGGGGGACCAGGCGGGGTCACGCTCGGCGACAGCGGTCGTGGATGTGAGGTTGCGAATGTCGCCGTGCTCGGCCGGGACGGTGAGGATTTCGCCGTGAGCCTCAAAGACGGCGCGCTGTCCGGTGGGCGAGATGCCGGCGTTCTGGATCATGGTGTTGGCGATTTTTTGAAAGCGCGGGCGAACTTCGGCGAGATCGGCGGAAACAGTGATGGGGACTCGATGACTCTTGCCGGATTTGAGGTCGAGCAGGTGAATGGCGCCGAACTGTTCGTAGGCAATGGCGTCACTGGTCGCCGAGGCCGATTTGAAATCGAGCCCGTCGTTTTTGACAACTTCGCTGATCTTCTTGGAGCCAGTGTCGTAGGACCAGAGGCTGACGTTGCCGCTGCGATCGGAAAGGAAATAGACCTTGCTGCCGACCCAGAGGGGGTTGAAGTCGTTTGAGTTTTCGCGCGGAATGGCGACGATGCTTGAATCGTGCAGATCGGCGAGCCAGACCTTGAGCGTCTGGCCGCCCTTGTAACGTTTCCAGGCTTCCTGCCAATGGAAAACGGGTTCGTAAGCAATGTGGGAGCCGTCGGCTGAGTAGGAGCCATCTTCGGCCATGGGAAGCGGGAGCGGTTCGGGCAGCCCGCCGCCCGCGGCAGCCCCCTCGACGGGAATGGTGTAGAGTTGGCCGCTGTCGGCAAAGCTATCGCGGCGCGAGTTGAAGAGAATGCGTTTGCCGTCGGGAGTCCAGCCGACGGCGACATCGATGGAGGGATGGTATGTGAGGCGACGCGGAACGCCTCCTGACGCGGGCACGAGGTAAACGTCCACATTGCCTTCATACTCGCCGGTGAAGGCGATTTGCGTGCCGTCGGGCGAGAAGTGGGGGGCACCCTCGCGGCCGGCGCCGGTGGTGAGCCTGCGGGCTTCACCGCCTTCCCGGCCTACGATCCAGAGGTCGTTCGCGTATTCGAAAACAATCTCGGTCTTGCTGACACTAGGCGTGCGCAGGATCAGATGCTCGGTATTTTGAGCCGCCGAAAGAGGCAGCCCGGAAAGGTCGAGCAAGAGCGATACGAGCACGGCGACAAACGGGCCGATAGATTTGCGCATAGATCGACAGAATTATATCGGGAGCCGAAGCAGCGCGTCTTTTGAGTGTAGGTCGAGCGCCGGTTAGGGCCGGGCTATGCTGACAACCGATGCAAGTTCGTGGGCTGCATCGAGAGGTCTTCTTACATTGCTCGAAACAAACACAATCGGTGAAAACGACCGTGAGCACTTAAGGGCAACGCTGTTCCAGTTCGGCCTTCAATGCTGTCCACGTTACGCCGTCACGGCGGTCCTGATCGAGTGATGTCAGGCGGCGTTCGAGCTCCGCTTGTTGCGCATTGGTCAAGGGAAGCTTGTCGTGTTCAAGACTGTCCCAAAGCTGGGCAATAAGCGCAAGCCGCTCCGGAGGCGACAAACGAAGAATTTCGTCTTTGGTCAGAAGTTCCATAGGCTGAGAATACGCGACGCCACTGATCATACCTCCAACCGTGCTGTAGGCCGAGTGCGCGTGGTACTACCTTCACGAACCGTGCTCTGGACTGAAGCTGACCGGCATAGAGTCACCGTTGTCCGGAAGGGCTAGCGACTCGTCGTGAATTGTGATCTCGCGGACTCTAAGCGTCAGTGCCGCGGCGATGATGAAGCAGACGCCGCCGAGGGCTACGGCGAGCATTCGATCGTTTCCGAGAAAAGTCGACATGATGCGGCCGAAGAAGAGTGCCGATAGGATTTCGGGGATCACGATAAAGAAGTTGAAGATGCCCATGTAGATACCCATGCGGCTAGAGGGAATGGCGGCAGAGAGGATGGAGTAGGGCATCGACAGAATGCTGGCCCAGGCGACGCCGACCCCGATCATAGGCAGGAACAGCAGCCATTTATTGTGAATGACCGTGACAGACAACAAACCTATTGCCCCAATCAGCAGGCATAAAGCGTGCGTCTGACGTTTACCTAGCCGGGCGGCGACGGATGGAAGGGCGGGAGAGACCACGGAGCAGACCGCGTTGTAGACTCCCGAGCAGTAGCCGGCCCAAATGACTCCTTGCGTATACGCGGCTTCGGTTGTGGTCGTGGCGCCGAAGACATTGTGTGCGACCGCCACGGCGAAGTAGAGAAATATGCAGAACAGGCCCAGCCAAGTCATTAGCTGGACCAGGGCCAGCTGACGCATAGTTGACGGCATTGCTCTGATCGCGCTGAAAATCTCGCCGGGATCGAACGATTTTGTCTGCTTGAGACGGGCGGCTTCTTCCGGGCTCGGCGGATATTCTTTTGTAGTCGTTACGGTGACCAGGACCGCGCCCAAAAACGCGACCGCGCCGATCCAGAACGCGATACGCACAATCTGCGGGATGGTTCCGGCCTTGTGCGCGGACGAAGGAAGCCAGTAGCTGAGCAGGAGCGGGAGGTAGGAGGCGGCTACGCTTCCAATGCCAATGAAGCAGCTTTGCATGGTGAATCCACGCGAGCGCTGCTCTTGCGGCAGCATGTCGGCGACAAAAGCCCGAAACGGCTCCATGCTGATGTTGATCGAAGCGTCGAGGATCCAAAGCAGTCCGGCAGCCATCCAGATGGCACTTGTCGTCGGCATGAGAACGAGCGCAATGGAGCTTAAGATGGCTCCGGTCAGGAAGAAAGGCCGGCGGCGGCCGAGAGGTCCCCAGGTGTTATCGCTCCAGAGCCCAATAAGAGGCTGCACTATGAGGCCGGTTAGCGGGGCGGCGAGCCACAACAGCGGCAGTTGATCGGGCCGAGCGCCGAGATACTCGTAGATGGCGCTCATATTGTTCATCTGCAAGGTCCAGCCGAACTGAATGCCGAGGAAGCCGAAGCTCATATTCCAGATCTGCCAGAAGCTAAGGCGTGGTTTTTCCATTATTCCCTCGTGCGCGGCACCGTCACTGCTTGTCGCTGGTAATAGCGTAGATCCCGGATGATAGCGGAGGCAAATGGACCGATTGCGGTCCCGTTTTTCAAAGTAAGATCATTAGTTCCGCTTAGTAAGTCCCGAAACGCGCCGTCTACGCCCGCGAGATGGAAGCTCAGCTCGGCAGGCTTATCGCTGGTGTTGAGAGCTACGATCGCTAGTCCCGTTTTATCGCGGCGTGCGTACGCCCATGCCTGAGGAGCCTCGGCAAGGCTGAGCATATCACCACGCCGCAGCGGTTCGAGGCGTGCCCTAAGGGTTGTTAACTTCTGAAGATAATCGAAGGTTGCAGATTCCTGCGGTGTGCGCCCTGACTTTTCGAAGGCGTTGTGTGAGTCGCCGGCCCAGCCTCCCGGGAAGTCATGACGATTATCGGGATCGTCGCCACCCGCCATGCCGATTTCGTCGCCGTAGTATAGGACCGGTATTCCGCGCGCCGTGAGTATGAAAGTTGCGGCCAGCTTCAGACCTTCAACAGTTGCGCCCGGTTCCGACATGAAGCGTTTGACATCGTGATCGCCAAAGATGGTCACGAGAGACGCCGGGTCCGGGTACAGCCGATCGTTCGCGACTGTTTTTATCAATGACTCCAGTTTCCTGTCGTGCGTGAAAGCATCACGAATGCTGAAGTACGACGGGTAATCGAATACCGTATCGATGCCAGAGTCGATTCCGTCCCAACGCTTGATGCCGCCCTGGAAAAAGGAAGTGATGGCTGGATTGCTATCGAGCACCTCACCCACGGCTCGCAGACTCGGGTACTGTCTTTTCAGGGCGGCGGACCAGGCAGACCAAAACGAGCGTGGAACGTATGGGAGCGTGTCCTGGCGAATGCCATCGAAGCCGACGGCCCCGACCCACCACAGCGCATTTTGAATTTCGTATTTAGCCACCTCTGGGTCGCTCTGATTCATGTCGGGCAGAGAGTCGGCGAACCAGCCGTTCAGCACGGGGTCAATGAGTTCTTGGGACGCGTGGGGGTCGATGAGATTCCACAGATTGAAAGTTTCCTTGAGGTGGTGAGCGGCGGTTCCGTTGAACCATGTCGGAGTGGGCGGATCTTTGACCCAGGGATGAGCAGGGCCGACGTGATTGGCGACCTGATCCTGGATCACTTTGATGCCCATCCGGTGTGCGTCATCGACTAGCTTGCGGAGCAGTTTAAGATCGCCAAAGTGTTCTTCGACGCCGTAGTAGTCGACGGCTCCGTAACCGTGATAATCGCTGACCGGTTTTTCGGGATGGAAGGCGTCGGTGCCGAGGTGGTTGTTGTTGTCGTAGATGGGCGTGAGCCATAAGGCTGTGACGCCGAGATCCTTCAGATAGGGCAGGTGATCGATGATGCCCTGGAAGTCGCCGCCATGATAGAAGTGGCTGTTCGAACGGCCGAACAGTCCGCGTGAGATAGCGGGATCGTCGTTCGCTGTGTCTCCGTTGGCAAAGCGGTCCGGCATGATGAGGTAGATCACGTCCTCGGGCGAGAAGCCTTGGAAACGGCCCGTTGGATCCAGAGGCTCGTCGATTCGGAAGGCCGCGGTTGCGGAGCCGTTCGGTGTAGCGATCTGGAGAGGGTAGTTGCCGGGCTTCGTTCCAACAGGAATGGTTACGTCGACGAACAGATGGGTTCCACTTGCACTGACTTTTGCGCCGCTCGTTGTGAGGCCGGAGGCTGTCACGCCTGCTCCGCTGAGATCGCTTCCATAGATGAGGAGGCGGACCGGATTGAGCGAATGGCCGGACCACCAGTTCGGCGGTTCTACTTTTGTAACCACCGGACGGGCATAGGTGGTGGCCAGAATGCCGAACAGCAAGAAGACTTTACTTGGCGATAGCCGCACAGGGTCCACGCGTTCCAGGTTATCTGAACCCCGACTGCTTTAGGCGAGACTGGCAGCTACGGCGCGGAGCCACAAAGCGACAGCTACGGCGCCTCCATCGGGATAACCCCACGTGCGTTCCCCAAGATAGCTCGAGCGGCCACGGCGTGGCTTCATGTAAGCAGTAGCCGCAGCTCCATCCTCGGCTTTGGACACGCCACTCTCCAGGGCATCGTGAAGGGGTGCGCCTTTTGCCAGTTCGGCCCGGAAAGTATGGGCGAACGGAGTCAGAGCGTCGAGCATTGTTCTATCGCCGACAGATGCGCCGCCCATGGCGGAGACGGCGGCGCATGCGCTTTCGGCTGCTTCAGCCCAAGCGGTAAGACTTTCGGGTTTTTCCTTGAGCGTGTTTCCAGCTCGGAGGAATAGAACGCCATACAAAGGTCCGGAAGACCCGCCGAGAACGCGCTGCAAAGTTTGCCCGAGAGACTTCAGCGTTTCGCCGGGATTGTCGAGCGGATAACGAGGCAATTCGTCAAGTACCGCCTCCGCGCCGCGGGCCAAAGTAACGCCTAGATCTCCGTCGCCGACGATTTGATCCAGTTCCGTGAGACGCTCTCGAGCCTCTATTAGTGCGCGGCATGCGGCTGTTATGGCGGCTTGCATTTTCTTTCCGCCGGCGGATGCGACGGGCGTATACGCGAGCGATTGAGGGAACCGGGGCAAGGTGATGGTGCGAGCTTGCAGAGGAGACGGGGGTTTTTTCGGTACATTCGGCCAGGCCGGAGCTGTAGTGGAAGCATCGAGCAGTCGCAAGCGCTCCCGATTGAGGCGGAGCAGGGATAACGAGACGCCGGCCATCTCCAAAGAGGACATGAATGTTCCGAGGAAAATGCGTTGAGGGACCACGTTGCGGGAGAGCAGATTGCTCGTCGCGCGGCGAGCAACGATTGCTAACTCCATGTTTGTGGTGGCCCCGAGATTGTTGATCATGAGCGCGATCTCCTCGCCGGCTTCGATGCGATGAGCCCTTACGATGTCATCGATCAGTCTGTCGGTGATTGCATCCGCCGATTGCAGTGGAGCACGCTGCGCGCCTGGCTCACCATGAATGCCGAGACCAAGCTCGATCTCGTTTTCATCCAGAGTGAAGCCAGGTTTGCCAACGGCAGGAACAGTGCCGGCAGAAAGAGACACGCCCATGGTGGCGACCGCCGCCGCTGTGTCGCGTGCGATTTGCGCTACTTCCTCAAGCGGCTTGCCTTCAGCTGCTGCTGCGCCGGCTATTTTATGAACGAACACCGTACCCGCGACACCGCGTGCCTCAACGCGTTCCTGAGATGCCGCCAGAGCGATGTCGTCCGCCACGATGATGATTTCGACGGGAATGGCTTCGGATCTTGCCATTTCGGCGGCGAGACCGAAGTTGAGACGGTCTCCCGTGTAGTTTTTTACGATGAGCAGGGCACCGGGCGTGCCGGTGACGGCTTTGATCGCGGCGAGAACAGAGTCGGGGCTCGGGGACGTGAAGACTTCGCCGGCTACGGCGGCGCTTAACATTCCAGCGCCGACATAGCCTGCGTGGGCGGGCTCATGTCCGCTGCCGCCTCCGGAAATAACGGCGACCTGACGATTCCGTACCTCGGCTGCATCGGCTCGCAATATGACTGTGTAATCGGAGAGGCGGGCGAGACCGGGATAGGCGGCGACCAATCCTTCTATGAGTTCGTCGACGACTCGGTTCGGGTCATTGATGAGCTTTTTCATCGCTCCACTAGTATGAAGCCAACTGGGCAGTATCGAGCTGTTATAGACTTGCTGCAAAAGATGACCTCGGCGCGTGTGTTGACCAGGCGAGTTTTGATGAGCATGGCCGGTGCGGCGGTTATGCCAGCGTCACAGAAACGGCCGCTCGTAGCCGGAGTGCAACTCTACACAGTTCGGGATTTGGTGCTGAAGCGCCCCTTGGAAACGCTTCAGGCAATCGCGGAGATTGGATACCGCGAGGTAGAGATGCTGCGCAGCCAAGTTGAACCGCTTGCGCCTTATCTCAAGCGCGTCGAGTTGAAGCCGATCAGCATGCATTTCGAGACGCCTCTTCTGACAGGCAACTGGAGCGCCTGGCAGCACGCCGACATGCCTCCTATTGAGGCGGGTGTGACTTTCAATGACGCCGTCTCGCTAGCAAGAGATCACGGCTTCCAATACATCGTTTTCAACTATCTCTCACCTGAGGAACGCCTGGGCTTGGATTTTTATAAAACTCTGGCCGAGAAGCTGAATGCGGCAGGGCAGAAGTGCCAGTCAGCTGGACTGAGGTTTTGCTATCACAACCATGATTTTGAATTCGAGCCAAAGCCAGGGGGCAGACCGATCGACACTTTGCTCGCCGACATAGATAGGAAGCTGGTGGGTTTGGAAGTGGATACGTTTTGGGTCAGCATGGCGGGGGTGGATGCCGCAGCGTTTCTGCGCCAGCATTCAGGATGGGTCGAGCTCGTGCACCTGAAAGACAGAGCGAAAGGAACGCCGGTTCACTACGACATCGCAACTGTCCCGAACGATACTTTTCGCGAACTCGGGAACGGCGATTTGCCTCTGGAGAACATCTTGCGCGCCGCTTCCGAAGCCGGAGCCAAGCACTACTTCGTGGAACAGGATTTCAGCGCGGACCCGATTGGTAGCCTTCGCCAGAGCTATGCGTTTCTCAAGAAATATGGGTTTTAACTGCTACCTGCCGCAAATCCGGTATCTTTGAAGAGATCCAAGCTTTTTTCTGAAAGGGGATCCGTAAATGGCGATCTCGTTCGAAGTGAATGGGCAGCAAAGGTCTGTCGACGTCGATGGACAGACTCCTTTGCTGTGGGTTTTGCGTGACACGCTCAATATGACGGGAACCAAATATGGATGCGGCATTGCTGCATGTGGCGCTTGTACGGTACACGTCAACGGTGAACCGGCACGTTCCTGTTCCTATCCGGTCTCCTCTGTTGCGGGAAAGAAGATCACGACCATTGAGGGATTGTCGACGGATCGCAGCCATCCTGTCCAACAGGCCTGGATTGCGCATCAGGTTCCGCAGTGCGGATACTGCCAATCGGGCCAAATTATGACGGCAGTCGCCTTCCTGAAGAAGAACCCGAAACCGACGGCCGCAGATGTGGACGCGGCCATGTCGAACAACATCTGCCGCTGCGGCACGCAGCAACGTATGAGGGCGGCCATCCTTGGTGCGGCTGAATCGATGAACAAAGGCGGTGCTCTGTGAGCACGACTCAGAGTACTGAAAGCGTCACACGGCGAACGCTGTTCAAGACTGCGGCTGGTGCGGCTCTCGTTATTGGCTTCGATGTGCCGCGGGTGGCAAAAGGTCAACAGGATGTTGGGAAGCCTGCGGCTTATGTGAATCCAATTCAAGCCTGGTTGAAGATCGACGACCAGGGAATGGTTACGATCATGTGCTCGCGATCGGAGATGGGGCAGGGGATTTCGACGGCGCTGCCAATGGTGCTCGCTGACGAGCTGGGTGTCGATTGGAAAAACGTGCGGGTAGAGCAGGCGGCGACAGATTCGAAGCTCTACGGCGACCAAGGCACGGGTGGGAGCGGAAGCGTAGCGGCGATGTGGGTTCCTATGCGCCAGGCGGGGGCGGCCGCTCGACAGATGCTGGTTAGCGCGGCCGCAAAGCAGTGGGGTGTTTCTCCGGACCATTGCACGGCTGCCAACGGGGCGGTCAGCTACAACGGGAAATCACTCAGTTATGGATCGCTGGTCGAACAAGCGGCAAAGCTGCCGATACCTGCGCCCGACAAAATCCAGCTGAAGAAGCCGAGCGAGTTCCAGATTATCGGGCATTCGATGCCGCGGAAGGACATTCCGTCTAAGACGGATGGGAGCGCACAGTTTGGGCTCGATGTGCGAGTCCCCGGGATGCTCTACGCCATGGTTGTCCGTTGCCCGGTATTCGGCGGCAAAGTGAAAAGCTTTACAGCGGACAAGGCGAAAGCGATAAAGGGCGTTCACGAAGTTTTTGAGATCGAAGCCGTGCCGGTGGGCGTTCACTCGTGGGGCGGAGTTGCGCTGGTAGCGGATAGTACTTACATCGCGATGAAGGCGTGTAAGCAGCTGCAAATCGAGTGGGACTATGGCCCGCACGCCAACGAGAGCAGCGAAAGTTTGCGGAAAGATTTTCGCCGGATCGTGGATTCGCCGCTTAAGACGGTTTTGAATCGCGGCGATGTGGAATCGGCGATGAATGCGGCGCAGGCTCCAAAGAAGATCGAGGCGGATTACGAGCTGCCGTTTCAGGCTCACGCAACGATGGAACCGATGAATTGCACCATGCACATTACGTCCGAGGGCGCGGAAGCCTGGGCGCCGGTGCAGGCGCCGGGTTGGGTGATGCAGGTTATCTCACAAGTAACGAAGCTGCCGCCCGAGAAAATCAAAGTTCACACGACTTACATGGGAGGCGGTTTCGGCCGTCGCTATCAGGCCGATTTCGCGATGGAAGCTGCGCAGATTGCGGCGAAGATCGGGAAGCCGGTGCAGCTGGTGTGGTCGCGCGAGGACGATATGACGCACGATTTCTACCGGCCCGCGTCGTATCACCGTTTGAGCGGGGCTGTCGATGCGAACGGCGAGATTACGGCGTGGCGGCACCGCAGTACGTCAACACCGATCTCCGAATGGTGGAGTCCGAAGGCGGCACCTGAGTCATCCGAGCTAGGCATGACGATGCAGATGCCCTACCTGGCGAAGAGTTACAAGCTCGAGTATCTGCCTGCCCCATCGGGCGTGCCGAGAGCCTGGTGGAGATCTGTGGAAGCGTCTACGATCGCGTTCGTGATGGAGAGCTTCATGGACGAAATGGCTCACGCGGCGGGCGCAGATCCTTATGAGTTCCGGATGGAGAAGCTCGCCGGAAAGAGGAAAATCAACAATCCGGCGGATGCAGAGCAGGTGCCGCTCGAGACGGCTCGGCTGGCAGGAGTTTTGAAGATGGCCGCGGAGAAAGGCGACTGGGGGAAACCGCTGCCCGCTGGACATGGCCGGGGGATCGCGTGCCATTTCTGCTTTAATAGCTACTCGGCAAATGTGGTCGAAGTAAAGGTCGAGAACGGCGCAGTGCGGGTGACCAAAGTTGTTTCAGCGGTGGACATCGGAACGCCTGTGAATCCAGATGGGATCAGCGCGCAGGTAGAGAGCGCGGTAGTTTATGGATTGACAGCGGCGCTAAAAAGCCAGATTACAATTCAGAACGGACGCGCAGTCCAGAGTAACTTCAATAAATTTTCGACTCTGCAGATGAACGAAACACCTTCAATTCAAGTTCATATCGTCCCGAGCGAGTTGACGCCGACCGGTATCGGAGAGCCAGGATTGCCGCCTGTAGCGCCTGCCATGGCCAATGCGATTTTCGCGGTGACGGGAAAACGGATACGGCGATTGCCGCTGCAGGCTTCGGATTTAAAGGCGTAGATGGGTTTCGCTTAGACGCAACGAAGACAAGGTAGCGAGTGCCTGGCCGCCGCTCATGTCAGGCCGGATGATGAGTTCGAACACGGCAACGGATTTCAGGTCGACGGCGTAGTCTTCGGTCTCGACGGTTGAACCGGTTGGACTGAAATTCCATTGTTGCCGTACCACCTCGATCGCAGGTTCGCCGGAGGCGGGCGTCCATCGAATAGTGAATTCTTGAGTTCGTTCCGCCTCTGTTTCGTTGAACGAAAGATGGATGTGGCGCAATGAGATTGGCTCGTCGAAGATGAGGCGAATGCGCTGCTCACCGCTTTGCGAAGCACGCCAGCCAGGTTTGCCAGTGTCGCTAAGTGCGTCTTCGATAGGGAACTGCGGATCTTCGGAGGTCACTTCGACCGAAGCGATTTGGTCAAGGGACAACCAACCCGCGTTTTGGCTTGCTACCGCTTCGGCAACTTTACTTCCGGTAATCCTCTTTCGCATAATCTATTTTGGCAGGAACGTCGGAGGCGTTTTGGACGCGTGCTTCGGTTCCGGCGCGGAGCCTGCCGGATTGAAGATGTCAATGGGAGAGAATTCAACGATCTTCCATTTGCCTTTTTCGCGAACGAAACGGACATGGATCTCGGCCGTTCGCTGGGTGCTGTTGCCGCTGATCGGTCCGTTGCTCAGCGTAATGGTCCAGCTCACAGTCGCGACGCTGTCTTTGTCTGTATCGGCTTCATCCAGCACATCTACTTCGTTGACGATCGAGAAAGCGTTTGTCAGGCCGGTGAAGTAATCTCGGAGCTTGTTGTAGTCGGGGTAAGATTTCGAAAACGCAGTCATGGCATCGGCCGGATTCGATCCGGTGAGCGCACTTGCCACATCGCTTAACTGTGTGCGGATCTCGGCTTGTTGGTCACCCGCTAGCAGAACGTTAGCTAATAGCAGACCGGCAAAGCAGAATCTAAGTGCGATAGCTGCCATTGATCTGGATGTAGCCTTCTGTGAGATCGCAGGTGAAAAAGCGAGCTACCCCCGTACCTTTGCCGTTCAGTGTGATACGAATCCGGATTTCGTTCTCATCGAGTTTAGCTTTGAGCGCCAGTTCGTCGTAGTCGGCGGCGAGACCTCCGCGGCAGACGGCTACTTCCTGCAACGCAATGTCGACTTTACGAGGATCGAATGTGACCCCGGCATAACCGGCCGCACACAGGATACGCCCCCAGTTGGGATCGCTACCCGCTACCGCAGTCTTTACTAGAGGCGAATTGGCTATGGAACGCGCAATCTTGCGCGCGTCGTCTTTCGACCGGAACCCGTCTGCATCCACGGTTACGAGCTTGCGGGCGCCTTCGCCATCCGCAGCAATCTGTTTCGCGAGCTGTTCCATTACGCGGGCGACTGCTTCACCGAATAGCTTGCGTTCTTTAGGGGACGGCTTCACTGGCGACGCGCCGTTCGCCATGAGCACGACCGTGTCATTTGTCGAAGTATCGCCATCGACGGTAAGTGAATTGTAGGAGTCTTCGTTTGCAGCGGCGAGAATTTCGTCGAGATGGCGAGCGCTCACGCCGGCATCCGTCATGACAAAGCCGAGCGTCGTGGCCATGTTGGGTTGGATCATGCCGGAGCCCTTGGTCATACCGGCTATCCGCACCACGCCCTTGCGGAATTTCAGTTCTTCGGAAGCAACCTTCACGCGCGTGTCTGTGGTAAGGATGGACTGGGCGACCGCTTCGAAGTTTTCGGGTGAAAGCTTACGCACCAGATCCGGCACGCTGTCTGTGATCAGTTTCGGATCCAGTTCGACACCGATGACCCCGGTGGACGCGGGGAGCACGTGACGCGGCTTGGTTCCGAGCGCTTTTGCGACAGCTTTGCAGGAGATCTGCGCTACTTGATCTCCCGTGCGAGTGGCACAGTTGGCGTTGCCCGCGTTGATGAGGACGGCCGTGATCTTGCCTTCGGCGGATTTCAGATGATGCCGCGCGAGCCGGACCGGTGCAGCCTGGACAACGTTCTGCGTGAAAACCGCGGCAGCCTGAGCTGGTTTATCCGAAACAATCAATGCGAGATCGTCCTGCTCTTTTTTGCGGATACCCGCGTAGACCGCCGCGTAGCGGTATCCCAAGGGAAGGTTCAATGCTGTTCTCCGAGAGATTGACTTTCATCGGGCCGGTACCCGTTCAGAAATGCTTCGGCGCTCATGCGGTTTTTCCCGGCGAGCTGGACTTCCAGAATCTCGAGCGCAGTGCCTCCTCCGCAGCCGACCAGTAAGCGCGGGCGCTCTCCACGCATGCGGCCCGGCGCCGGGTGGTGAACATCGTGAGCAGGCTTGGCACGGGTAATGGAGAGCTGACTACCACGGAAAATGGTGTAAGCGCCGGGCCAAGGGGTGAACCCGCGCAGGCGGTTATAAATCTCGATGGAAGGACGACGCCAGTCGATCAGGCCGTCTTCTTTTTTGAGAATGGGAGCGAGGGTCGCTTCCGCGTCGTTTTGCTTTTCGCGATGGATCGAACCGGCGGCGATCCCACGTATTGCTTCGAGCAGAAGATCCGCTCCTAAAGGTGCGAGCCGCGAGCTGAGTTCAGGAGCCGTCTCATCGGGTTCGATGCCGACCAAATGAGCGAGCAGCATGTCCCCGGTGTCGAGACCGGCATCGATCTGCATGATGGTAACGCCCGTTCGCGTTTCACCATTGGCGATCGCCCATTGAATGGGAGCCGCGCCCCGATACTTCGGAAGCAGGGAGGCATGGACGTTCAGGATGCCGTATTTCGGAAGATCGATGATGCTCTGCGGAATGATCTGTCCATAGCCGACCACAACCATCAGATCGGCCGGTAAGCTTTGGAGCAGTTCCAAGTTAGGCGGCCGGCGAACGCGCTCCGGCTGGTAGACGGTTACGCCGAGAGATGCAGCCGCGAGCTTAACCGGGGATTCGGAGATCTTGTTTCCACGTCCCTTGGGCCTGTCGGGCTGAGTAAAAACTGCAACGGACCTCGTGTTCGGTTGCGAGAGCACGTAAAGAAGGAACGGCGAACTCCGGAGTGCCAAAGAAAACTACCCGCATGGAGGCGTGAGGCCCTAATCCCAATCGCCCGATTTCTGAAGCTTCTTTATCTTGCGGCGAATGATGTCGCGTTTCAGGTTGCTCAGATGATTGATGAACAGGATACCGTTGAGGTGATCGATCTCGTGCTCAAAGGCGCGAGCAAGCAGTTCGTCGCCTTCGAGTTCGATGGTCTCGCCGCGTTCATTCTGGGCGCGCACTTTGACTTTCTCCGCGCGCGTAACCGGCTCGCGAAATCCGGGAATGCTCAAGCACCCTTCTTCGCCGGTCTGTTTGCCATCGCGAAAGACCACCTCCGGGTTGATGATGACGATCTTTTTGCTTTCGTCTTCTCCCACACTCACATCGATAATTGAGATCCGCTTACTTAAACCGATTTGGGGAGCTGCGAGACCGACTCCTTTTGCAGCGTACATCGTCTCCCACATGTCCTCAATTACGTTTTTCAGATCGGGGGTGTCGAATTCTGTTACTGGCTCGGCGGCCTTTTCGAGAACGGGCTCGCCATACTTTAAAATTGTTCTGACCATCGCTAACTAATCACTATTCAAAAGGCTTTGACTTGGGCGAGATAGGCTTCGAAGTTTCGCCGGGTCTCGCCAAGCGAATCGCCGCCGAACTTCTCGAGGAAGGCGGAAGCGAGGATGATCGCCACCATCGCTTCACCGATGACGCCTGCGGCAGGAACCACGGCAACGTCGCTTCGCTCGTAGGCGGCAAGCGCCGGTTCGCGAGTGGGCAGATCGACAGACTCGAGTGGCCGGCGCAGCGTCGAGATCGGCTTCAGAAAGCCTCGAACCACAACATCCTGACCGTTGGTTATTCCGCCTTCCAGACCACCGGCACGGTTGGAGCCACGCCCAAATTGCGCCCGTTCCTTGCTATAAGAGATCGTGTCCTGGACAGCGGACCCATACGACTTCGCCCCTTCCTCGGCGAAACCGATCTCGACACCTTTGACTGCTTGGATCGAGACAATCGCCTGGGCGAGCCGGCCATCCAGGCGAGTATCCCACGCAATGTGAGAGCCCAAACCCGGGGGCAGGCCATGTGCCACTACTTCAAAGATGCCGCCGATGGTGTCGCCGGTGCGGTAAGCGTGATCTACAGCCTCTTTCATGCGTTTTTCGGTTTCGGCGTCCACGCAGCCGAGCAAAACTTCATCGCGGCAGCTCAGCTCAGCGATCTCTTCCCATGCAACAGGACGTTGGAGGCGGACCGGTCCGACCCCGACCACATGACTGAGAACGGCGATATTGAACTCGATCAGAAATGCTTTCGCTAAAGCACCGACAGCCACCCGGGCGGTAGTTTCACGAGCACTAGCGCGCTCGAGGATATAGCGGGCATCGGGGAAATTGTATTTAATCGCACCGGCCAGATCCGCGTGACCCGGTCGTGGGCGATGCACGGGTTTTTCTTTGCCCGGCTCGGCGTCGGCAGCGGCGACAGGGAGGGTGCCAGTCCAGTTTTTCCAATCCTTATTTTCGATGAGGATGGCGATAGGCGAGCCGATGGTTTGAGAGTGACGGACACCGGAGACGATGCGCATCTGGTCCGTCTCGATTTTCATCCGACCGCCGCGGCCATAGCCTTGTTGACGACGCCAGAGCTGGCGATTGAGGTCATCGAGGCAAACAGGAATGCCCGCGGGAAGACCGGTAAGAGTAGCGACCAGGAACTCTCCGTGAGACTCTCCTGCCGTTTCGAAGCGAAGCATTGGAAGATTTTATGGTAACCAACATGGCCTTACAGACTACATGGGATAATCCATGCAGGCAGACGACCATTGCAGGACTGGGCAGACTCGGGCGACGCCCGAAGCGTGCAAGAAGCGGTCGAACGGGCCTGGCGACGCAGGCACCTGGTAATGACTGTAGAACACCTGGCGTTCGCGTTGGGTGCGGTGCTTTGCGGAGCCATCCTGATGCTGCTGCTTGGGACGGATCTACTCCGCAGGGAGTGGCTGTTCCTATTTGCGGTCGTGGGTTTAGGAATCACTTGGCAGCGGGTCCGCAGACGAATGGTCGGCCGCTATCGTGTTGCGCAACTTGTGGACCGGAAGTTGAGTTTGTCGGATGCGCTTCCGACGGCCTGGTTTCTGCTCCAGAATTCCGAACACGGCGAATTGCCATTTGCAGATGCGCAAGTCGCGAGAGCAGGAAACGCTGTTCGGGATGTCAACGCTGCTTCTGTTTTTCCGTTTGTGTGGCGGCGGGCTTGGGCTGTCACAGGCGCACTCGCAGCTGTGGCGTTCGGGTTATTCGCTCTGCGCTATTTGATTACAGATAATTTGAGCCTCAAGCAGGCGCTGATCCCGTTGTCGGTTTCGTTCCCGGCAGAAGTGGTAGAGCAGTTGGAGCGACTGGCTGGAGCGGGCCGGGCTCACAGTATTGGAGATGACAAAAAGTCCGATCTGTTGCGAGCGCCGGGCTCTAAGCGTGACGGTGGTCCCGAAGTAGACGAGAAATCTTCCAAACAGGCGCTTAGTCAGGCCGATGCAGCGACCGGTGGGACAAGGTCCGAGCGACCCGACGCCGCCGAAGGCGCGCCCCAGGAGGCTGGGCAACCTGGGAAGGGCAGGCAGAACGATCAGCAGTCATCCCAAGATGGCAAGGGCGCAGGAGACGCAAAAGGAGCGTCTGATCGTCCATCGCAGGGCGATCGGTCCCATGACAACGCGCAAGAAGCCAAAGGTCAGCAACCAAACGCTTCAGAACGGCCCGGCCTGATGAACCGTATGAAGGATGCGCTCTCGGGCATGATGGCAAAGATGCGTCTGCAGGAAGCCAGCGGCCAAAAGGCGGGTGAGCAGGAGCGATCCGGGCAAAACTCGAAGCCGGGCGAAGGAGACGCCAAATCGAACTCGGAAGCGGCGCAGCGGGATGCAAGCCGATCGGATGCTCAAAAGGCGCAAGGTCAAGGGCGTGAACAGAATGGGGCAGGCCAGGCGCAAGCCGATGCTTCGGAAAAATCCACGGCGGCGCAGGCTCACAGTTCCGACGAGAGCGCAAATAAAAAAGGCTCCGATGCACAGTCCGGAGTAGGCCGGCAGGATGGCGATAAATCGGTCAAGGAAGCGGAGCAGCTGCGAGCCATGGGGAAGCTGGACGAAATTATCGGCAAACGCTCCGCAAGTCTGACCGGCGACATAAGCATTGAGACGAATTCAGCGCAGCAGCAACTGCAGACGCGCTACTCGGGAAAAACAGCACGTCACGTCGATTCAGGCAGGGAAATCGACCGCGATGAGATTCCGGTGGCGCTTCAGAAATATGTGCGTGAATATATGGAGCAGGTGCGCAAGCAATCCGATCGTCAGTAGCATCCAAAGAAACGATGGAGAACGGGAGACACAGTCAGGCGTATGGATGAACAATTAGTAGGCACGCTGACCCACGGGGAATACAAGGCGGAAGTTTTCAGCACGGCTATGCCGGGCGAGTTTAAAGTTTGCTATCAGGACCCGAGCGGCAAGTCCATTGAGGAGGCTCCGTTGACCGGGATCAGCAGTTACAAGCAGCGCGAACTCGAGATTACGCAGCGGCTACAGCAACTGGCGGACGGCGAACCTCCCGCCAAGACGCCTTACCAGGGCGATTCCGGCGAGTACTAACGAAAAATTCCGCTGCCTTATTAGCGGTCATCGTCATCATCGTCGCTGAAGCGAGTGGCCACGCTTTCGACCGGGTATGGGGTGGATTTGATTCCGCGCCAGAGAATCCGGTTAAACTTGCCGGAATCGACTCTGTCTTCACCACTGAAATCGAGGTCTGCTGTGGCTTTGGCCCAGTAAGCCGAATCGTGTGTGAACGTTACTGGAACCTTGGCCATGGCTGCCGCACGGCTTGCAACCGAGAGAGGCAGAGTCGTTTTAAGCAAGGCAGCCGAGGGAGTTGCGTCAAAAGTCCACTCGTTTTGGTTCAGATCGAAAACGTCTGTCATTGGGCGGGAAGTGGCTGTGTTTAGATTCAGATGATCCAGCCCGAGGACGTCTTCGATGGTGCGCACCATGCTCACGGTGGTGTAGTAAGTGGAAACGACTGCGGCGTGCTTTACGTAGGGGCCTACCACGTATGCCGTTGTACGATGCGCGTCCACATGATCCGGACCGTCCTGCGAGTCGTCTTCAATGATGAAGATCAAGGTATCGTTTTTGTAAGGACTGTGCGCGACACGATCGATTAAGCGACCGGTTGCATAATCGTTGTCGGCCTGCTGGGCCTCGGGCGTGTTGACTCCCGAGATGGCAGTATCGAAGTTGCCCGTGTGGTCTTCTTGCAGCTGTACGATTTCGAAAGCGGGTAAGTTTTTAGCTTTGAGGTAGCCATCGAACTCTCTTTCCCACTCGGCTTCGCGGTAGAAGTCGGGGTAGGCCGGATCGAATCCTTTGTAATAGGGATCGCCGAAGCGGTATAGCTCAGGGTTAGAGGGACGTGAAAGCACGACTTTGGCTTTGAACGGGTATGGTTCCCGCGCCGCGTCAAAGTTCATGTCACTCATGCAGCCGTACTCGCGGAAAGTGAGACCGGCGCGCAGCACGGCATCCCAGATGTAGCCTTTCCCGCGAGGCGTACCGGCAGGTCCGTCCGGCTCGGCAACGTTGATGGCGCCGGGAAGCAGATCGGGGTCCGGAGGCGTTCTCGGGTTTGCAGCCTTTCGTTGTTTTAGGGTGGCAAGGCCTACGTTCATATCGCGGTTCATGCCCTCGTAGTCATAATTCGTCCCGCGGTTGGCGTAATTCAAAATAACGGCTTTCATCCCAAAATCCGATTCGCGACCCGACGTGCTCCAGGGCCAACCGTCACCGCTTACTTCGCCCGAGTTGTAGAAACTATCCAGATCGACGAAGTCGCGCGCCACGCGATGAAAGTTGGGCGTGATTTTTTCGCCGAACATGGTCAGTTTCGGATCGCCGTTGCCCTTGCCGAGATCACCCAGGATCTGGTCGTAAGTACGATTTTCTTTCACGATGTAGATGACGTGTTTGATGCGAGATCGCAGGGCTGCCATGGTTTTAGCGTCGCGATCGTCATCCCGCGCGTTGAAATCGTTATTGGCAGCGACTGTTTCGGTAAGCTTTTTAAGGGTTGCGGCGCTCGGAACAGGCATGCTGACCAGCCCGGCTTTTTCGAGTTGGAGGATGTAGTCGTTGCCAGCCAAAACTAGATCCGGGCCGGGCTCTACGGTTGAAGTTTTCTTAACGCTGGAATGCCAGGTCGTGTTAGGGCCGGGCAAACTCTTGCTGTTTACGACATAGAGCATGCGATCGTCATGGCTGACCGATACCGCATTGGGGTACCAGGCCGTGGGTATCAAGCCAGTGACGAGGGAGGGATTGCGGTGATCCCCGAGGCGAACGACTGCCACGGAGTTTGAGCCGCCATTGGTTACAAATAGCGTCTTCTCATCGATAGAAAGAGCGACATCATTAGGGGCACTTCCACGGTAAGCATGGATGCCGCTGACCAGACCGGGTGGACAGGTCGTAACGATGCTCTCGAGCACGCGGTCGGTTTGTGTATCTATAAGGGTGACAGCGTCACTGTTGTCCGAAGCGACAAACAGCCGGGAACCGTCGCGGTTCAGAGCCATTTTATTCGGATTGCCCGCTAGCTTGATCCGCCGGGCGACGGCCGGCTGCGAGCCGACTCTGAGTTTCACGATCTCGCGATCACGCAGGCACGAGACGTACGCGGACTCATTGCTATTCGCCGTTATCCAGAACGGATACTCGCCCCCGGGCACACCGGCATCTTTGGAGGAAATCTTGCCGGGCCGGAGGTCAATCTCTTTCGTGACCCGACCTGCCGTGATGTCGATCAGTGAGACCGAATCGTTGTAGATATTGGCGACCAGGACGGTCTTGCCATCTGGGGTGACCGCTACACCGCCCGCGGCCAAGGGCTCTTTGCCCGGGAAAAAGCCGAGACCCGACTTGTGGCCGAGCCTGATGGGCGCGCCTTGCTCGGCCCATTTGTTGTCGAAACCGAGCGCATACGAGTGTAGGTTGTCGTCCGTGCCGCCGGAGACATAGAAACTTTTTCCAGAAGGAGCAAACGCAATGCCTGCAAACGTGTTCGGCACCTTGAGAACTTGAATTTTGCGCGGTTCGCCGGCTGAAATGTCGTAAACGAAGACGTACTCTTCCGAGGCTTCCGGGATGCGCTTGCCATCGTTGTCGTTGATGCGGTTAAAACCGCTTGTAAGGACCAGCAGTGTTTGGCCGTTGGGACTGATGGCGGTACTCATGGCCTGCCCGGCTACGTATCTGGGGAAGGTATTCAGTCCGGGGTTTAGCAGCTGGAGATGCGCACCGGGAGCTGCCAATGGAGTGATGCGTTTGCCGGTGGGGAGCAGCGTCGCTTCGGAAGCCGCTCGTTCACGAGCCGAACCTATCGAAGTTAGAGGGTGGGTGCAACTGAGCGAGCAGCAAAGAAAAAGGCTCGCCGAAGCGAGCCCGCCAAATTGTAATGCTAACCGTGTCGATTCTGGGAACAACACTTATCTTAGAACTCGATACGCGCGCCGACCTGTCCTGTGCGACTCCCACCGAAATCCGATCCTTGGGCAGACGTGATCACGCCCACGCTCGGGTTATCTATACTCAGGTTCGGGTCAGACAGGTTCGTGTGGTTCAGCACATTGGTGAAGGATCCCTCGATCTTGATGCGGACGCGCTCTGTGATGGAGAAATACTTTGCGAGCCCTGCGTTGAGATTCACGGTTCCAGGGCCTACCACCGTGCTGATTCCTGCGTTTCCAAAACGCCCGATGGGCGGAGCGTATTGCGGTCCTTGGCCGATGTGACACGCAGTTCCAGGCTTCCAGCCCGGTGTAGCCGGGCAGGTAAACGCAGCTAGGTTGAACCAATCGTTGCGATTAGGGTTAGACAGGTTAGGATCGCCGACAAGATCGGGCGCCTGCGCGCGGCCGTTGATTCCCGAACCCGTGCCCGATGGATCTCCACCCGAAAACGAAGGAGTTTCAAAGGGACCGCTCTGCCATAAGAAGATAGAACTCACCTGCCAGCCACCGATGACGGCATCGGCGAATCGGTTCATACTGCCCAAGAACTTGCGTCCGCGACCGACCGGCAGATCGTAGATAGCCGAAGTGATCCAACGGTTCCGACGCGTGGCATACACATTGCCGTACTCGTGTTTAAGATCGTACAAATCCATCGTCCGATGCCCGGAGTTTTCGTCGGCGAAGTGATCGGCGGTGTAGCCCTGGTTGTCTGAGAGATTCTTTGCGAGGGTGTAGGTGGAATCGAGAGTAAGGCCGGCATGAGTTCGGTGATTCACTTCGATCTGCAAAGATTGATAGTTCGCGTTTGCGCCATTTGCCCGCGTATTCACCACACCCCAGTTCGGAAATGGACGGCTGCTGAGCGGCTGATCGACGTAGTATTGAGTCGAATAGTAAGACTGGTTCAGGTTTGGTGACCAGGCCAGATCGCGGGTCTCCATTGCGATGTAGGAGATTCGCATGCCTGTAGCAAAGCCGAGCGACCGGTCGATAGAGAAATTCCATTGCATAGAGTACGGATCTTTCCAGTTGATCTGATTCGCCGTCCCAAAATAAGCGGTGCCGAGCGCCGCAATCGAGCCCAAACCGGGAACTTGCGTCTGCGGCCATTGAAAGATCGGACTGCCGTTCGTGCTGATGTTGTTATAGGTGCGCGTATTCGACTGTAGCGTTCCAGTGAGCGCGTAATAAATGGAGCCGAGGACTTCGGTGTTGTAGACATTGAAGCCGCCACGGATCACTGTTTTGTCGTCGTTGAAGGGGCGGTACGCAAACCCGAAGCGGGGAACAAAACGCAAAGGAGCGTTTCGCAGATAGTTTGGCAGGTGTGCCTGGCTGGCGGAAAGGACTGGCGTGCAAGGCGCGCCGTTGATCGTTGGACCTGCTGTGCTACCTAGCTGCGGACAGGCATTGAAGCTCTGCAGGAATTCTGGCGCCAGCGTAGAAGCGGCTCCATCCGGATAAATCACTGCCCCGGACTTTGCAATGCGTGGGTCGAAGTTGCCGATATTCCCGTTTGCGTCCGTGTAGCCAGGATGGAATTCGAAGCGCAGGCCGTACTCGAGCGTGAGTCTATGGCTAAGTTTGAAGCTGTCCTGCACATATGCGTTGTAGTGATTGCTGCGTCCGTCATTATCATTTTTGACGTTGTCGACCGACGTGTTGGCAGGCAGACCCAGGAGAAAATCGGCAAAGGCAACACCGGTAAATGAGCCGTCGAAGCTGTATCCGCCGTAGTTATCGCCGGAGGTAAATCCGAGCGCAGAAACGGCGCGAATTTTTCTGTAATCGAAGCCAGTTTTGTATGTGTGCCGGCCTTTGTTCCAGGTGAGGTTGTCGGTAAATTGCCAAGTGTCGTTCTTCGTTGTCGAGTTGCCGCGATCCGTGTTCAGGCCGGTGTAGTTTTGAATGCTAACGTCCGGCAGGCCATTGAACGGGAAAGTTGGACCGATACCTGCCAGCCCCAAACTGTTTGTAAAAGCCGCTCCATCGAAGGGGAGCGTTTGAGAGGCGTTTTCGAGAGTGAAGCCGAAGCGCGCCTCATTCAGCAGGTTCGGCTGAATTGCGTAGTTATGGGCCACGACCAGGAGTTTGTAGTTGTCGGGAATCGATTCAGTAGGCACCAGGAGGTTTTGCGGACTGACCTGGTCGATGTTTTTCCAGGTCCAACGTGCAAATAAGGATTGTTTGCTGGTCAGATAATGATCGATCCGGACATCGTACTGGTTCGAAGTATACGAGTTGTCTTTGTTGACGATGTAATTGGCTGCGTGAGGAGTAGTAAGGCTCCCGGCATTCGGTAACGGATAGAGGTTGAGGATCTTGGCGGCAACAGGGTTGATCTGCGAAGGTGCGAGTTTATTGCCGATAGAAGGGCCGCTCGGATTGAAAGGATCGTTCAGCGTCACGCCATCCGCGCTGAAGTCCCCTGCGCGTTCGGCGGCTGTCGGCACCTCTTGCTGGCTGACCTGCTGCCGCGGATAACGAAATCCCTCGTAGGTGCCGTAAAAGAATGTTTTGTCGTGCCCGTTGTACAGATGAGGAATCAGGACGGGGCCCCCAATGGAAACGCCAAAATCGTTGGCGACCAACTTCGGTTTTGTCTGCTGTCCGTATGCAAGTGAGTTCAGCGCAGCATTCTGGGTATACCAGAACAGGTCTCCTCGCACGCGGTTTGTGCCGCTTTTCGAGATGGTGGTAATGTCGCCCACTTGCCCATATTCAGCTGGATTGCCTACCCCTTGTACTTTGATTTCCGCAATCGATTCTGTTGACGGAAATGCGTTCGTCAGGGGTGAGTTTCCGCCTACGTTGGTGATCGAAATGCCGTCTATCGAGTACTGCGTCTGCGATTGAATGCCACCCTGGATTGAGAAATTGCTCTGCTCATCCGCTTGGACTCCCGGCAAAACCTGGATGAGCTGATAGGGACTTGTGTTGCCATTGGCCCGGATATTCGCGGGAAGATTTAAAAGCGCCTTGGGATCGAAGTTAGCTTGAATGACTTGGCTATCGGTAGCGATTACGCCTGCTTGGGATTCATCGACAGTGACCGTTTGCTGCTGTTTGCCAACCTGTAGCACGGCATCGATACGTAAAGTTTGCCTTGCCGCAAGTAAGAGATCCGTTGCGTTATACGTATCGAAGCCTGCGCTGCTGACCGTAACGCGGTAATGGTCAGGCAGGAGATTTTCACCATCGTATTCGCCGCTTCCATTTGTTTTAACTACGCGGGAGGTGTTGTCATCGGTGTTTGTGATAGTGACGTTGGCGTCTGCGACTGGCGCCCCCGACACATCGGTTACGGTTCCGAGGATGGAACCGAAGGTAGACTGAGCTAGCAGCGGCGCAACGCTTGCTCCGCAACAGACAACCAGAAGAATAGCTTTTATCGAATTCCCAATTCGCATACTTTCCCCTTTGGTGAGTACCCACTCTAGCAAAACAGCATGGCTGCTGGGCTTTGAAGAGAAGGCTAACAAGCCAAAGTTACTGCCGTGTTACGGGTCTGTATTGGAGATTAGTACTCAAGTACGGCAGCATAAAATCCGTCACCTTCTTCTCTGCCGGGCAGTCGCCAGAGTTCCTTGGTACAACGGAGCTTTGGATGGTCTGCGCGGGATCGCGCAATCACTTCTTCGTTTTCTTCTTTTTCGAGCGAGCAGGTGGCATAGACAAGTTTGCCTCCTGGAGCGAGCACCTTCAGCGCTTGCTGCAGAATGGCGAATTGCTTTTGGCCGAATCTGAAAAAGTCTTGTTCCTGCACACGCCACTTGATCTCCGGGTTCCGCGCGAGCGTGCCGGTGCCGGAGCAGGGCGCATCGATAAAGACGCGGTCGAACTTTGTTCCGAACGGTAGCGGATCACTTGCATCGAGCAGAACTCGCGGGCAAACGGCAGGCACGTCTTGGATGCGTTTCGGGCTAATGTCGCAGGCTATAGCCCGCGACAAGGGTGTTTCGAGAGCCTGCAGCGTCTTGTTTCCCGGAGCTGCGCAAAGATCCAGGTAGGTGTTTCCCGGTTGAAGGTCTAAAAGCGGAACGATCGCCTGTGAGCCGATGTCATGGAGGCGCATTTCGTTCCGTAAAGGCGAGAGTAGACGGAAAGCCCCTGGAACATCTGTGGCGGCAATTTCTATTTTTTGATCGACCGAGGCGCCTGGTACGACGCGAATGTACGGAGTCGGCTCTACCAGGGCTGCGGCGGCGATCCCGCGGGCAGTATCTTCGCCGAAATGTTTTTGCCAACGCCCGATTAACCAGGCGGGGCAGCTCAGTTCGGTCGCTAGATCCGGCCAATTGACTCGGTCACGATTGACTTTGCGCAAGACTGCGTTTACGAGCCCGCTTGCGGCACGTTTATGGGCTTTTACGAATTCCACTGACTCGTCCACGGCGGCATGCGCGGGGACACGTTCGAGGTATCTGAGCTGGAAAATAGCTGCGCGGAGAGCGATCTGAACCGGAAAATCCAGCTCGGCTGGTTTGCGGCCGGAGTAGCGGAAAATCAGGTAATCCAGTTGGCCCTGAAAGCGTAGACTGCCAAAAACAATTTGGGCGGCGAGCCCAGCATCCCGGGAGGAAAGCCCGGCGGTAAGATCCCGCAGGATATCGGAGGCGTATGAGCCTTCGGATATCGCTTCGAGGGCTGCGAAGGCGGCGGAGCGGGCTGGCGAAAGCCTATTTACCGGGACGACAGGCTTCGGCATTAAAATTTATAGTTGACCATTGCGCAGCAACAAATTAGAGTGAAATTTGCTTGCTACTAATTCCGTGCGCTATGCTACTATCCTAATAGCCTCCGGGATATGCAATCCTTGCGAGGTACGCCTCATTAACTTTCCCTCGGAGCAACAAACAGTTTATACATGAGCTTTACCGTTTTTCTCGGAAATCTCCCAGTCTGGGTGACAGCCGACGATATCAAGTCGTGGCTTTCCTCGGAGAACCTTGTAGCTGATGCTGTCAAGGTAATACGCAACCCTGAAACGCAGGAATCGAAAGGTTTCGCTTTCATTGAATCCCCCAATCAGGATGAGATGAATTCAATTATCCGTCGATTTGATCGCGCTCCCCTCGAAGATCGGCTACTTCGCGCAAATCCTGCTCAACCTCCTAAGTCAGGTGGCAAGGGCATGGTTAAGACCTCGGCTCCCGGAGCTGACCGCGACCGGCGCCCCGTCGGCAGTTCCACTGCTCAGGCTGGAAATGGCACGCAACAACAACGAAAGCCGGTAACCGGAAAGCGCTCCAACGGTTCGCCTTCCCGGCAAAGTGCATTTGCGGAGGAACTCGCCAAGGCCCTTTAGCCGTGAGCGCAGTTCCTCTCTCACCCTCCTTCTTTATCCCACCTTTTTATTTCTTGTGATATGCTAACTCGCAATCTTGCGAGAACAGCTAAAGTAGAGGACCTTATGTCAAGCGTCTCTCTAGAACTCAGATCCCTCGCTTTGAATTTCCTCGCAAAGTAGAAGTAATGACGTGAAACGACTCAGTTGGGAATCTCTTACGCTTCGAGCCGGCTTTATAGCACTGATGGGTTTGCTGGCCGCAAGCATTCGTCCGTTTCGGTTATCCGTTGCCGCTGCTGCTGCAATTGGAATCCTGGTGGCGGCCGCTGCCACACTCATTGAAATCCGTTTTCGGCAGACTAATCTCAAAACTCTGATCGGCGGCTCCGGCGGGGTGCTTATTGGAACGGGGATTGGGCTGCTCTTCGCATTTGTCCTAAATCAATCGGTCCTGCTGCAAGGGCCTACGCTTCAATTTTTCCGCTTGGCTATTCCTCTGCTGGGCGCGTACTTAGGGCTTCTCGTGGGCGTGTCCAAATCCAATTTAATCAAGGCTGACCTTTTGGGTTTAAGCGCCGATCGCTCGGCCAGTGCTCCTCAGCAAAAGGTTCTCGACACAAGCGTCCTTATAGACGGGCGTATTGCCGACATCGCTGAATCGGGTTTTCTGGATGGCCGCCTCGTTATTCCCGAGTTCGTTTTGCATGAGTTGCAGATGGTCGCCGATTCGGCCGATTCCGCCAAGCGCAATCGGGGGCGTCGCGGGTTGGATGTGGTTCAGCGGCTTCAGTCGATGGCTTCCATTCAACTCGAAGTGTCCAGTCAGGACTTCCCGGCCATTCGCGAAGTAGATCTGAAGCTCATCGAATTTGGGAAAGTTAACTCCGCGAAGATCGTCACCAACGATTTCAACCTAAACAAGCTGGCACAGGTGCAAGGCGTCAAAGTGCTGAACATCAATGAGCTTGCAAACAATTTGAAGCCGATCGTCCTGCCCGGCGAAATCATGCGGGTTTTCGTTTCTAAAGAAGGAAAAGAGTACAACCAGGGCGTGGCTTACCTGGACGACGGCACGATGGTCGTGGTGGATAACGCGCGCAGGATGATCTCGAAAACCGTCGATATCACAGTCACCAGCGTTCTTCAGACCACGGCAGGCAAGATGATTTTCGGCAAGTACGACGAACGTCATCAGGCCATATCGGAGCCACGTATCGCTACTGCTTCGGCGGGTTCGGCGAGTTAGTTTCTGTTGTTCTGCTTGGTAGCGGTCAACTGTTCGGCAGCAATCTGCGCGATATCGAGCAGACGCGGCGGGTTCGGGGACGTTGCGGCTAAAGCATCGTGGAACATGCTGTTACAGAACGGACACGCAGCACCCACGACCTCGGCACCCGTGGCCGCAAGTTCGTTAGCGCGAGCCTGATTCACCCGTTGCCCGGTCTCCTCGCCGAGGAACACGAGTCCACCTCCTGCCCCGCAACAGAAGGAGCGCTCTCGCGCTCGCGGGGGGTCGATGACCTCCGACGAGCGCGCGATTACTTCTCTCGGCTGATCGTAGACTCCCCGGTACCGTCCCAAGTAGCAGGGATCGTGAAACACCACTCGCTTTCCGTCCTGTGCAGGGGCGGGTAATCGGTCGATGTGCCGCGCCATGAACTCGCTATGATGTTCGATCTCTGCAGCCACGCCGTACTCGCGCCAATCCTCTTGTATGGTGCGAACGCAATGGGGACAGATGGACACGATTTTTTTCACCTGAGCCTGTTGAAGCGCGGCTAGATTGGTTTCGGCAAGTTGGCCGAACAGGAGGTCATTTCCAAGACGCCGCACCGGGTCTCCCGTGCAGCGTTCTTTCTTGAGGACACCGAACGAAGTTCCTAAAGATTCCATTACGGCGGCAAAGGCGGCTATAATTTCCCGGCCACGCGGATCATACGCACCCATGCAGCCTAGCCATAAGCAGTATTCCTGCGTTCCATCGAAGGTAGAAAAGCCCTGTTTTGCGATAAACTTATCGCGTTCCGTCTGGGAAAATCCCATGGCGTTCCCATGGCGTTCCAAGTTTAGGAAAAGCTTCGTCCCGTATTCGTCTTCCCATGTGCCGGTATTCACGGCGCCTCTTCGCAGTCCTATGATGATTGGCAGGTGCTGGATGCCGACCGGGCACTGGTATTCGCAAGCTCCGCAGGTGGTGCACTGAAAAATGGCGGTCTGAGACACCGTCGCGCTCAGGATGGGTGTTTCGTTCCCCGGGCCATATTCATTCAGGTAATCCCTCACTCCGAGCGCGATCAGTTTCGGATTGAGCTCTTTACCAGTGTTGTTTGCAGGACAATGCTCGGTGCAGCGCCCGCACTCGACGCAGGAATAAGCCTGAAGAGCGACGATTTTTGTGACATCCTTGCCGGCCACGAGTCCAAAGTCTTCGTCTCCCGCGAGCGGGGGTATCCTGCTGAATCCATCGCGGTCCAAAAAGATGGTTAAGGGGCTGAGGATCAGGTGCAGGTGTTTGGTGTGCGGAATCAGCGGAAGGAAGGCCAGTAAGGTGAGCGTATGAATCCACCAGATAGACTGTCCCGCTACGGAATCTTCTCCGATCCACCACGCCGGCATGTAGGTGATCATCAAGGCAAAGATCAGGGCAGCGATGACTCCGGACTCGTAAGAAACGGGTTCGAGCCATTTCGGCCGGAGAACGAAACGCCGGAAGGCAAGACCTGCAATCGAAACAGCGCAAAGCAAAGCAAACATGAAGGCAAACCAGAAGTAGAGCCGGCCAAACGTGGAATGGCGATTGAAAAGGGGAGCATCGAACCCGGAGGCGATGTGGTTAACCGTCACCAGAGCGAATGCACAGAACCCCCAAAAGACAAAGGCGTGGGCCAAACCCGGTAAGGGCCGTTCACGAATCACCTTTGCCTGGCACATGACGTCCCAGAGTAAGTGCTTTACGCGCGGAACGAGCGGGCCGAGGCGGAAATCCGGGTCCGGGCGAGCCTTCCAAATGCGGTCTACTCTCTTTGAGAACCGCATCCAGAATAAGGCCAAGGAAACGAGTATTAATAAAACGAGGACGATCTTAGCAGCTATGGAGTGGTGCATACCGGCAACGGAATGATCTGGAGAGCGGCTCAGAGCTTTTCTTTAGTAGCATGAAAAAGCGTGAGATATGTCATTTCGGGAGCCGCAGGCTTCATTGGATCACATCTGTGTGACCGGCTGGTGGAAGCTGGGCATGAGGTCCTGGCGGTGGATAACCTGATTACCGGGCACAAAGAAAACCTGGGCCATTTCGGTGGCAATCCTGCCGTTCAATTTATCGAACGCGACGTCTGTGAGCCGCTGGACATCGAGGGCGAAATCGATGGAGTATTCCACCTGGCTTCTTTGGCGAGCCCGGTGGATTACCTTGCACATCCGATAGAAACGCTCGAATCCGGTTCGACGGGTACGCGCAGAATGCTGGATTTAGCGCGAGATCACAACGCACGTTTCCTTTTAACTTCGACCTCAGAATGTTATGGGGATCCGCTAGAGCATCCGCAGGTAGAGACTTACTGGGGCAACGTGAACCCGGTTGGCATACGCTCTTGCTACGACGAGAGTAAGCGTTATGCCGAAGCGCTCACCATGGCATACCATCGCACGTACGGCGTGCGCACGAATATCGCACGTATTTTCAATACCTATGGGCCGCGCATGGCCTTAAACGATGGACGGGTTGTTCCTGCTTTTATCGATCAGGCCTTACATGGGAAGGATTTGACTGTGTTTGGAGACGGTTCTCAGACCCGCAGTTTTTGCTATGTATCTGATTTAGTGGAAGGACTTCTAAGGTTGAGCAAATCGGAAGAGCGTCTGCCGGTAAATCTCGGCAACCCGGCCGAGATCACCATACTCGAGTTCGCAAACCAGATCCGTGCGCGATTCGACAATGCGGTAGGAATTGAGTACAGGCAATTGCCGTCAGACGATCCGAAACTTCGCCGGCCGGATATCGGCAAAGCGAGTCGGATTCTTGGCTGGAGTCCAAAAGTTTCGCTTCAAGAGGGGCTTACGGTCACTATCGATTACTTTCGTGAGAAAGCCGGGCGGGGCAGCCGGGGTCATGTACGACTTCCGGCTAGACCCGATCAGCTCAGCGTTGTTTGAGCGGGCAGCTGGGGTACGCTTCCTTGTGCCTCCCGCTCGAGAAGAGATTGCTTCCGTTCTACGCCCCAGCGGTAACCGGAGAGTCCGCCGTCACTACGGACGACGCGATGACACGGGATTGCAATGGCCAAAGCATTTGCACCGCAGGCCTGGGCGACTGCCCGAACTGATTGAGGAGAGCCGATTCGATTGGCTACAGATTTGTAGCTCTCAGTCGTGCCCGCCGGAATGTCCTGCAACGCTTGCCAGACAAGGCGTTGGAAAGCGGTACCGCGGATATCCAGAGGCAAATCCAATCCGATTGACGGTGTCTCTACAAAACCGATTACTTTCGAGATAAGCAGCTCGAACTCGATATCTCCTCCAATCAGATTCGCCTGAGGGAATCTGTCTTGGAGATCGCGAGCGAGTGCCTCCGGATCGTTGCCCAACAGAATCGCACAAACCCCGCGCTCACTCCTGGCGACAAGAATGGAGCCCAGAGAACATTCGCCGACGGCAAAATGGATGTCGGCGCTGGTCCCGCCTTGGCGATACTTCGACGGCTTCATACCCAATATGCGATTCGATTCGGCGTAAAACCGTCCATTTGAGTTGTACCCGGCTTGGTAGATTGCTTCCGTTACTGTGGCACCTGACTTGAGTTTGCTTCGTACCCGCTTAGCGCGATCACCGGTAGCATAGTCCTTCGGAGTGAGTCCGGTAAGCGACTTGAAAACCCGATGAAAATGAGAAGAACTCATACCCGCGCTTTTCGCCAGCTGCTCCAAGTGAAGCGGCTCTTCCGCTCTTTCGATCAGCCGGCAAACCTCAGCGACGGTGTCGGCATGCCGTTCCAACCTCGAGCGGTCTTTCGGTTTGCAACGCATGCATGGCCGGAACCCGGCCTTTTCCGCATCATCACAGGTCGAGTAAAAAAGGACGTTCTCCCGTCGTGCTAAACGAGCCGCGCAGGACGGACGACAGTAAACGCCCGTGGTTTTGACCGAGTAATAAAAAGCGCCATCCGCTTCAAGATCTCTGGCTAGGACTGCTATCCAACGAGGATCATCTTCAGCTGGAACTGCGGCCGGTACCTTTTCCGCTCGTCTATTTATATTCGCTGGTCTCGACGATTTGATCACGGATCGAATGTAACAACTATTTTCTTTCCTGACACTCCGCTTCTTGCTTTCGAATCCGAGGGATTGCGATTCTACTTTGGGTCAAACTTTGACCCAGGCTTGCTTCTCAGAACTTTCTGCGACTTTCTGGAGCAAAATCATGCCGTGGAGGCCATCCTCAAACGTGGGATAGTCGATCGGTATAGATGGATCGGCGATTTTGGCGTAAAAGTTTTTAAAGACCTGCTTGTGTGAATCATCATATCCTTCGCTATGGCCGCCGGGCAGATCCGCGAACTTCGCCGCTTCAGGGTAGAAAAGCGAGGCATCTTTAATGATGATTTGGTTAGGCTCGTTTCGGTGTCCGATCCATAGCGTATCGGGCGATTCCTGGTCCCAAGCCACTCCTGCCTTAGTGCCGAAGATCTCGAAGGCAAATTTATTTTTTCTGCCTGCCGACATTTGACTCACCGTAAAAGCGCCACGTGCTTTGTCGCCCAAGCGCAGCATTACCATTCCGAAGTCTTCTGTGTCGATCGGGAACTCTTCGTACTCCCCCGAGATGCCCTTTTTGCCGGAGAACGTCTCAACCGACCCCTTGGGGCGCTTGCGGGTTTTATGAAAAATCGATAAATCGGCACACACGGAGGTGATGGATAAGCCGGTTAGGTGTTGGATCATATCCATCCAATGCGACCCTATATCGCCCATAACGCGCAGCTTGCCGTTGGACTGAGCATCCAGACGCCAGTTCCAGTCCGTGTCGTATAACAGCCAGTCCTGTGAGTACGTTCCCTGGACAATCAGGACCTCACCCAGATCGCCATGCGCAATCATCTGCCGGATTTGCTGCAGTACGGGGTAGTACCGCAGGTTGTGCTGCACGCAGTTGATCGCGTTTTTTTGCTTCGCCGCATCGACGAGCCGTTTCGCCTCCTCGACGTTCATCGTCATCGGTTTCTCGCATAGAACAGCCTTGCCAGCCTCGATGGCCGATAGCGACATTGGGAAATGCTCGACGTTTGGCGTACAAATGTGGACCGCCGTGATCTCTTTATTGTCCAGGACATCTTGCAGGTTACTCGTGGAAAAGGGGATCCCGGCGCTTTCGGCAAATTTCCTAGCTGTCTCGGGCTTACTTCCGACAACGGCCGCAATCTCCACATTCCCGAGGCGGCGTACATTCTCGGCATGCACCTTCCCCATAAAGCCGGTTCCTACAATCGCTGTCTTTATCTTGGTCTTGCTCATGTTATTTACCCTTGTGGGACCCTCGTTCACTCTCCGCAACAAAGTATAAGCGACGACCCTAAAATCCGTTCCGGTAGTTAACGGCAGCGCTTGAGTTTTCGATGCTCGCACCCATCCGTTCAGGCGACCTTAAGCTGCCTTTTCTTAAGCCTTGCGCTCTTTAGTCTCTTCGGCTGCTCTCGCTTCCGACATTATGCTGCCGAGATGAATTTCGGTTAACTATAAATTTTAATTACAACGGCTTGTACAAATTCGAATAGCTGTATTTTCGAGCAATTTAAGTCATAGTTTTTACAAGTTTCCGTAGCGAGGCCTGGGACGTAGACTGCACAATCGTATTTGGAATGAGTCCCTTAACGGGAAAGGAACTTTCGGTCCTCCACGTGCATCAGAGTAAGTACAAGGCTGAGGAAATGCCTCAAACTCGAACAACAGCAATCGCAATTACGACAGAGACCCCCAGATCTGCGGGTCTTTTGCAAGCTTTAAGATCTTCCTTTGTATCAGCCGGTGTTTGGGCTACCGATACCGCTCAGGAGTTTGGCGCGCTGGTTGCCGCGTTGATGGGGCCTGCTGTTTTCCTTGGGTATGCTTTCGCCGTCTGGAGTCTTGCCGCGAATCTTGGCTGGACCGATACTTTCCTTTTTGGTTCTGGTCCATTATCCAATTGGTTAGTCTGGTTGTCGATAGCGATTCTGGTGAACGTAGCTGCCAGCATTCTGTACCGACATACGCGCCAGCAGGACTAGTTCCCCTGCGACAGGGTTCGCCAATCTTAGCTTCTGCGTGGCCTTAAACCTCTGTTATCCTCTGTTTTTAAGGAAACTCGCGGTCGATGTCGCTTAGTTCGCGTTCGTACGTAAAGCCGTTTATCCCCTCCAACCGTTTTCCGACCGGCTTGAAGTGGTTGCTTATCGTTACGACGGCTGTTTTTGTACTGCAGGCCATTCTGGGCATCAGCCATATCAACTCTTCCTTTCTGCAGAACTTCGCGCTCGTTCCCGCTCAAGTTGTTCAGACCTTTGCAGTTTGGCAACTCTTCACCTATCTATTTCTTCATGGCGGGCCGATGCACCTGCTGTGGAACATGCTTGCGCTCTGGATGTTTGGGGCGGAGTTGGAGCGGACCTGGGGTACGCGGCGTTTTCTTACGTTTTATTTTCTGTGCGGCGGCATAGCGGCAGCCACCGAAGTTGTAGCTGCTTACCTTTTTGGGGGGATTTACGTCCCAACGATAGGCGCATCCGGGGCGGTTTACGGCATTCTTGCGGCCTATGGTGTGCTTTTCCCGGATCAGACGATTCTATTTGGTTTTCTGATACCGATGAAGACCAAATACTTCGTAATGATCATCGCCGCGGTGATCCTATATGAGTCCTTTGGCGCTGTTGCCGGAGGTCAAGGCGCAGTGGCGGTAGTGGCGCACCTGGGCGGCTTAGTCGCGGGATATCTGCTGATCCGTGGACGTACGTTGCAGGGCCGGGTACGAACGCCGTTAGTGGCCGGCTACCAGGACTGGAAGCTTCGCCGTGCAAAGAGGAAGTTTGAAGTTTATCTTCGTAGAAAAGATTCCGATCGTGATCGCTGGGTTCACTGAAACTTATTTGGGATCCGGCGAAAGGGTTTGAGCCATGAATTTTCGTTATCTTATCGCCGGTGTGATCAGCCTTTCGCTTGGGGCGATTTCGCTGCTTCCTGTCGGCTTAGTCGCCCAGGAAGGACCGCAACCACAAAACAGCGACTCTGTCGCTAAGCCTAAGAAACCCACTGAAAGCGCTCCGCCACCCGAAGAAGCGCCTATCCCCTCGGCATATAAAAAGCCGAAGGAAGCCCCGCCCGATACGCCGACTTTTCGCTCGAACGCGACCACGGTAAACGTCGATGTCTCGGTTCTTGACAACGCTAATCACTTCATCCCAAGGCTGACACCCGACAAGTTCCGGATACTCGAGGATGGAGTTCCGCAGAAGATTACGCAATCGAGCATTAGCGAAGCCCCCATGACGATCTGCATGCTGATCGAGTTTAGCGGGCGCTTCCAGCAGTTCTGGAGTTATGGCTGGTACGAAACGCTGCAGGCGTCTTACACTTTCTTAGAGACTTTAAAACCGGACGATAACGTGGCAGTAGTGGAGTACGACTTGCGTCCTACTATTCTCTCCGACTTTTCGCCGGATAAGAGAAGAGCGGAAGAAGCGATGTCTCGGCTGAGAATTCCCGGATTCAGCGAATCCAACGTGTTTGACGCCCTGACCGACATGGCAGATCGAATGTCCAATATCGAGGGCCGAAAAGCTATTCTTCTTCTCGGGACGGGACTCGACACATTCAGCAAAATCACTTTTGACACGGCTCGGAAATCGCTGCAAGAAGCTGGCGTGCCGATTTATACAATCAGCCTATTGCAGATCGCTCGTATGTCTTTGGAAGCCCGAGGCGGAATGAGTGCGTCAATCGCCAATATGGATTTCCTGCAGGCAGATAACGAAATGAGGACCTTCTCGAAGGAAACAGGCGGCCTGAGCTTCTTTCCACGTTTCGTAGGCGAATATCCTGCAATCTTCCGCCAAATCGAAACGGCACTGCGCGATCAGTACTCGTTTGCTTATCACCCGACCAATGTCGCCCGCGATGGGAAGTTTCGCCATATCAAGGTAGAGTTGATCAATCCGGGGACGGATGAGCCGTTGCGGATCGTTAATGAGAAAGGCAAGCCGATTAAGTATCAGATCATCGCGAAAGCCGGTTACAAGGCTCCACGCGAAATCGATTAGCCGGAGTACCTCTTTCTGTCAAGAAGCCGATTTGCCCTGGTTTGAGATGGATAGCAGCACGTTGACAGTTGCCAACGGGCTTTGATACTGTCGCTGAGTCCTGATGCGGTCTGTTTCTCCTTATCGCGCTCCAGCCAATACCGCTATTTTGCTCGTCGACGACAATAGCGGATGGAAATCTGGCGCGCCGTTCGGTTCTCGCTGAGCTTGGCTACAAGGTGGTTCCCGCCGCTTCCGCATCTGAAGCGCTCGAGCTGCTCGATCGGGAAAGTTTCGATTTGGTCATCACCGATTACCGTATGCGTCCGATGGACGGAGTTGAACTTATCAGACGTCTGCGAGAACGTGCTTATGCCGGACCTATCATTCTCTTGACCGGGTTCGCAGACAATCTTGGGTTGCGCCCGGAAACGACCGGTGCCGATGTTGTCATTCAAAAAAGTTCAAACGAGATCGTCACACTGATTCGGCAGATTAAACGTCTTCTGAATCTGCCGCGTAAGCCGGCGTCTTCCCAAACGAACCGTGCTTCTCTGCGGACTCACTCGAAGTAAAACAGTTCTTTTACTATTGGGGTGCATGGCTCTTTCGAGATTTTCGCTAAGTTTATGCCTGACGATCGCTTTACTTCCTTCAAGCCAAGCGAAGACCGTTAAAAGCGGACGCCCTTCTTCGAAGGCAAGGTCTAGTTTTTTCGAATCTTCTCGAATTCGTGCTCTGTCGCTGCACGATCGTATTGCGCAGCTGATCATCGTCCGGGGCTATGGCGACTATCCGCCGAGCGATAACCGTGAGTACGAGCGCTTCACTCATTGGATCCGCGATACGCACGTTGGCGGATTTATCGTTGCTGGCCGCATACGAAACGGGGACGTAATCCCGGCCCAACCTTTTGAGATGGCGGCTTTTATAAACCACATGCAGCAGCTCGCGCGGACGCCGCTGCTAGTGGCCTCCGATTTCGAAAGAGGAGCCTCCATGCGTGTGGCCCAAACTGCTCGGTTCCCGTATTTGATGGCGTTTGGCGCTGCTCATGACCTCGAAGCCACGCGTCAGCTAGGCGCGGCGACGGCTCGCGAAGCTCGGGCTCTGGGCGTCAATTGGGTCTTTGCGCCCGACGCCGACGTCAACAATAATCCGGATAACCCGATCATCAACACACGGTCTTTCGGCGAAGATCCGCAAGCGGTTGCGGAAAATGTCTCAGCGTTTATCGAAGGCGCCCACTCCGATCCGGGCAGTTTCGTGTTGCTGAGCGCGAAGCATTTCCCGGGTCACGGCGATACAGCTCAAGACAGCCACATGCAGTTGGCTAAGCTTGATCAGCCGAAGGAGCGGATCGAGTCCGTCGAACTCGTTCCCTTCCGTGCTGCCATCGCGCATGGGATCGACTCCGTGATGACTGCTCACCTAGCTGTTCCTGCGTTCGAACCGGAAGAAAAGCCAGCCACGGTTTCGCGTAGCGTGCTTACGAACCTCTTACGTGATGAACTTGCATTCAAAGGTCTGATCGTTACAGACGCGCTCGAGATGCAAGGCATCGCATCCTTGTATTCTCAAGGCGAAGCAGCGGTTCGCTCCATCGAAGCCGGAGCCGATGTATTATTGATGCCCACCGATCCGGATGCATGCATACGCGCCATAACGGTTGCAGTGAGCAGTGGACGTCTTTCAGCGGCGAGAATCAACGCGAGTGTCAGCAAGGTGCTTGCCGCGAAGCAGAAGACCGGCCTGTTCCGAACCCGCCTCGTCAACCTCGATCACATCAGTGACGATCTGGAGACTCAAAAGCTCGGTGAGCTGGCGCAAAATGTTGCTAACCGCGCGTTCACTCTGGTGAAAGACGAGAAGCATCTTTTTCCCATGCCGGCCGGCGAAGGGTCCTGTCTGGTGGTGCTGAGCGAGGGCGAGTTTTCAACACGGGGTCAGGCGCTCGTGCAGGCGTTGAAGCCCGGAAGTTCTACTTTCAAGCTCTATGTTGTTCATTCCAGCATGCCCGAGACTCTCCTAGCCGGTTTTGCGTCCGACATCGCGCACTGCAAGCAGGTCTATGTGGCGGCGTTCATCACCGTCGCTGCGAATCGAGGGAGCGTCGCTCTGGAAGGCTATCTGAATACTTTTCTGAAGACAGTGGCCGCCGGACCAGCACCCGTCGCGCTCATCTCGCTGGGCAATCCGTATTTGCTTCGCGATTTCCCGGAGGTGTCCGCCTATGCGGCTACCTTCAGCACTGCAATTACATCTGAAGTAGCTACTGCAAAAGCCATGCTCGGCGAGATCGCAATTTCAGGAAAGCTGCCCGTATCGATTCCTCCGATTGCCAAGCTCGGCGATGGGATGAATGTACCGGTCCAGCCCAAGTCAGCATCTAACAGTTCGAAATGACGCAGATTACCTGGCTTGGACATGCCACCTTCGAACTGAAGTTCGAATCCGGTGAGATTCTCTTGTTGGATCCCTGGATCGACGGGAATCCGGCCGCCCCGAAAGGGTACAAACTCTCAAAAGTGGATGCTATTGCTATTTCACACGCTCACTTCGACCACGCGAACGACGTACTTCCGCTGGCCAAGAAACACTCGCCGAAGATCATAGCGATCTTCGAAACGGCATCATGGCTCGAAAAGAAGGGCGCGAAGAACACCATCGGCGTGAACAAAGGCGGAACAGTCGACCTGGGCTTTGTAAAGTTGACGATGACTCATGCGTTGCACAGCTGTTCGATCAAAGATGGGGAGGAGCTGATTTATGGCGGCGAGGCTGCAGGGTATGTGCTGACTTTCAAAGATGGCCGGACCGCCTACTTCGCGGGCGATACAGCGGTCTTCTCGGATATGAGGTTGATTGAGGAGCTTCACAAGCCTGAACTGGCGTTTCTTCCGATCGGAGATCACTATACAATGGGCCCCCGTGCAGCTGCGTTAGCCGCTCGCTTAATAGGCGCAAAGAAGGTCATCCCGATGCATTACGGTACATTTCCCGCCTTGACGGGCCGTCCTGAAGATCTAGCCCGGGAACTCGGGAACAGACGGCAGTGAAGTCTGGACTTTGAAGCCGGGTGAACCGGTGGAGTGGTGAGCAGGCGATTACTGATACCGCTGGACGATGACGTCGCGAAAGCCCGTTTTGCGCAACGCATCACGCGTGCTTGAGAGTTCGCCCGCGTCGTGGATAGGTCCCACAATAACTCGATAAAGATTTGCACTTCCGGGCTTTGGAACCGCGTGCGCGTGCAAGCCCTTCTTTCTTAGAACGGCAGCTACACCGTTTGCCTCTTCGCGTGCGACGGCCATGACTTGGAGAAACTCCTGCCCACCCTGCGGCGTGAAGTCTTCGGCCTTGGAGGCCTTCGGAACCGCCGGCTCAGTTGTCGCCGGAGTTGGTGTCTTAGTGACGCTCTTTCTCTTTCGCGCGCCTAACAGCTCTTCTGAGTCAGTCTTACGAGAGCCGAGCGGTGCTGCCTCCGGCTCAGCGGTCTGACCAGAGTCATCGGCTGCCACCGAGTGAGTCTCGCCGCCGCGGCCGGATGGAGTTCCATTAGCACTTGAAGCAGGCTGGGCCGCGGGATCTGCACTGCCGGCGACGGCCGCGCCTGTCTTCCTGATGCCTCCGCGACCGAGCATGTAACCGCCGGTGAATGCAATTCCGAGCAGTGCCGCCGCGACAAAAAAAACCCCGAGCAATTGCTTGTTTCCCAGCAGGATCTCCGTCTCTTTCTCGCCGCTCTGCAACATTTCTATTTAGAATTGTACTGAAGATTCCGGTCTTCTGTCATACTGCTCTTCGCGTTACCCTACTGAATGAGTTATGCGTTTTTCAAATAGATTCAGAACTGTCGTCGGGATGCTGTTTTTGTCAGCATTCTGGTTGCGGGGTCTGACCGCGGATTCTTCAGCTGCAAATAGTGCTCCTAATGCATTGCCCGGCATGCCGCCTGTGCTTGACAGCAGGAATGTCTATTCGGCGGACGGCCCCGGCATGCTGAGCAACACGGTGAAGGCTTTCCCGTATCGGGTCTACGTACCCAACTCAAAGAGCGACACTGTCGACGTTATCGATCCGGCCACTTATAAAATCATCGGTCATTTCGCACTTCCGAAGCATGGGAAAGGGCTGCTGGAACCTCAGCACGTCGTCCCCTCCTGGGATCTGAGTAAGCTCTGGGTTGCCCAGGATTTGGGCGATCAGCTAACGATGATCGATCCGGCGACAGGCAAGCAAGGTGAGACCGTGCATGTCGATGATCCCTACAACATGTACTATTCGCCGGACGGGAAGTACGCCATCATCATGGCAGAGCGTGAAAGACGCATAGATTTCCGCGATGCGCAAACGATGAAAATAGTCAATCGTGTTTCGGTGGGCTGCGAAGGAGTGAATCACGCCGACTTCACCTTAGACGGCCGCTACATGATCGCGACGTGTGAGTTTTCGAGCGAACTGCTAAAGCTCGATGTGGCCGAGCAGAAAATAGTGGCTCGCCTGAAGCTTGAGCCGAAGGGTATGCCCCAGGATTGCCGGCTGTCGCCCGACGGTTCCGTGTTTTACGTCGCGAACATGGATGCCGACGGGGTGCACGTAATCGACGCAACGGCTTTCAAGCAGCTGGATTTCATCAAAACGGGTAAGGGCGCGCACGGAGAGTACTTCAGCCGCGATGGCAAGTACATGTATATATCGAATCGTGGCGAAGGCAGTGTCTCGCTCCTAGATACCGCCACAAGGAAGCTGACGGCAAAGTGGGTCATACCGGGCGGCGGCAGCCCGGATATGGGCGGTGTTTCTCCCGACGGAAAAACTCTCTGGCTTTCAGGCCGCTATAGCGGTGAAATCTATGCATTCGACACTTCGAACGGTAAGCTTCTGGCACGTATCAACGTAGGGAAAGGCCCACATGGCTTGTGCGTTTTCCCTCAACCCGGCCGTTATTCGCTCGGGCACACAGGCAATATGCGCTGAGGGCGTCTGTAAAGAACAACTACAAGTGGCGACATCGAACGATCCTGAACCCTGGCTGCGCGGTCCCATCGAAGGCGTGCATCCGCTGGTGATGCCTGTCTTCTTCAGCTTTGCTTTGGTCCGAGCGGAATTGGCGAAACACACGGCAGGCCTTTCACGCGAAGCCCTCTGGCGAAAAATCGCCGGTGCTTCCCTTGGTTTTCACCTGAAGCATATCGCCGGGAGCGTCGGTCGCTTAACAACGTATCTGGCGGGTGGTCAGCTGAGTGAAAATCAGCTTGCAACTCTTCGGCGCGAATCGGAGCCCGACTGCGATCTCGATGAGCTCCTTAGGTGGGTAAACGACGAACTGTCGAAATCGGAGCAGTATCTCCGCTCAGTCGACCCGGCGACGGTCTACGACTCTCGCAAGGTCGGCCGTCAGGAACTGCCGACTACGGTGATAGGACTGTTAGTTCACATTGCCGAACATACGCAGCGCCATCTTGGGCAGGCCGTCACCCTTTCGAAGCTGCTGCGGTAGATGTCGGATTTCACTCGGCTGCTCGCACGCAACCGCAATTACCGCTTCACTTGGATGGGCCAGATCGTCAGCGAAGTGGGTGATCACTTCAACAATGTTGCCGTCCTAAGCCTCGCGATGGACCAGACCCATAGCGGAGCCGCCATCGCTGGGCTGATGCTCTCCCGTGCGATTCCCGCCATCATTGTCGGTCCATTTGCAGGCGTCTTGCTCGACCGCTTCGACCGGCGTCGCATCATGATCGTGAGCGATCTTGTCCGCGGATTTCTGGCGCTCGGCTTCATTCTGGCGATAAGCACCCACAAAACCTGGCTTCTCTACTTGCTTAGCGCGCTGCTGATGATTGCATCACCTTTTTTCACGAGTGGACGATCCGCCATTTTGCCTTCCCTCGCCACCGACGAGGAACTCCACACAGCTAACTCGCTGACTCAAACTACCGGATGGATGACGCTCGCCATCGGTGCCTACTTCGGGGGTACCACTGCCGCGCGTTTCGGATACGAGATCGCATTCATCTTCAATTCGCTATCCTTCTTCTTCTCCGCCTTCTGCATTGGACAGCTGCAGTCCGAGAAGGGCCATTTCCGAGCCGCCGACCGCAATCTCAATGAGACCAAAGTGGCCCGACCCTGGCATGAATATCGCGAGGGGATCCAGTACATGCTTGGGTCGCCGCTGATCCTCGGTATCGGCCTGATTGCGATCGGTTGGGCTAGCGGCGGCGGTGCTGCCCAGGTGCTCTTCACGCTGTTCAGCGAAATGGTCTTCAGGCGCGGGGCCGCCGGTCTGGGACAGCTTTGGGGCATTGCAGGCGTCGGGTTGCTGGTAGGCGGTGTGATCGGCAACCAAGTAGGTAAAAGAGCCAGCTTCGCTGCTTACAAACGCACAGTCTTCATCTGCTATCTGCTACATGGGGGCGCGTATGTGGTTTTCAGCCAAATGCGAAGTTGGCCATGGGCGCTGTTCTTCATGGCGCTTTCACGCGCAAGTGTAGCCGTGAGCTCGGTTTTGAACTGGTCGAAGCTCCTGAAGCACGTAGACGATCGGTTCCGGGGACGCGTGTTCTCGACCATTGAAACACTGAACTGGTCGACCATGATGCTTTCCATGATGGGCGCCGGCATCGCTTCCCAGCACTTCGGCATCCGCGCCATCGGAGCCTGTTCCGGTCTGCTCAGTTCGTCCACTGCGATCTTCTGGGGTTGGGCAAATTGGCGTGGGAAGCTTCCTGAACCGGCGGTCACAGAAGATCCAGAATCCGTCGAAGTTCATTCAAGTACTTCTCTTTAAAAGACTTTCCCGCTTCAATCCGCCTACTTCCATGCCCGACCACCGCTGCTGATTCCCGCAGCTCACGGTACTTTCGGACTGGAAAAACAGCAGCGGTCCATGAGCACGGAACGAATCAACAAATTTCAACCCGACAAGACCTTCAGCCTGGGAGGATTTACTGGCTTCGGCGCCGCAGCCTCTCTTTGCGAAACCGGTCCGTCGGGCTTCAAAGTCTACGGAGTCTTTCGCGATCAAGCCGACTTCTGCGTTTTAGACATCTACAACGCCGATAACGCCTACGAACACTATTCGGTGAAGTATCTGCCGGACTTCGATGTAACCGGCTTAGTTCTCAACTTCAACTTGAGTTACCGGAACCTACAACCCATTGACTCGGCGAAATACAGCTGGATAGATTGGGCTCAGTTGGATCTGGTGCGACCGACTGGCGAACCCGTCAGGGTGGCCCTCTGGGACTACGCAACTCTCACCGGAGGCTCGTACTCAGTTGCGGAGGGCACTTACACGATCACTGCTCCGGGCGGCTGCACGATCTATGACCGATTGACTCTGTTCGTAAATAATGTAAGCTTCGACTTTGTCGCGGGCGGTCAAGAATCCGCCGCGTATGTAGCCCAGACTTTTCAAAACAGCATAAATACATATGACTGGTCGGCGTTTACCAACAGCAGCGTAGCGGTCATCGCCTCTGCCGACAACACTGGCAATCTGACACTTAAGAACGCGCGAGCGGGGCGCGTTGCCGTAAATGGCATATCTGTCACTTGGACCAAAGGAACGAAGTTTCCGGGGATCGCAGCGGGATCGAATATCTATCTGGACGGCTCACTCTTTACTGTCGAGGCCGTAGATAGTCCAACTACGCTGACGCTAACTTCCCCCGGAAATTCGAGCTCCGACGTGGCTTATCTCGCCGAGTATGGCGGCGTTGACGGAAACGATGTGCAGGTCTATATGGTCGTGCGGCCGGGTAATCAGACACTCGCAGTAAATAATCCGACGCTGAGCTTAAGCGACGGGAACTCCGATGATGTCACCTGGAGCATCTCGCTCGATTTCGCTAAGCTCGGAATCGACCAGATCCGTCAGGCATGGCTGACGTTCGCGCCTCAACTTGCATCTAGGGCGGCCTATTCAGATCGCGAATGGACCGCTACCTTTAGCAACTGGGTATTAACGGACCCGAACGGTATTCAAGCTTTACAGTGTGCCGGTCCGGGAAGTATGCGGGTCGGGAACTGCGATGTGGGCTGCGCCTATTCGGGCTCCGGATGGTCGGCGATTGGAGCTAACAATTACTGGCGCGGCTTCGGCCGCATGACTGCGAATATCGGCGATGCTGTCACGGTAAACTACAGCTCCAACAGCGCGCACGATCTCTATTTGGGAACATCTTTGTTCGGCGATCGCGGAATCGTGAGCGTCGGTTTGGATGGAAACTCCCTCCCCGAACTCGATTGTTTTCTCAATGTCAGCTCGGAAGCGGTCACGCGGCGCTTGCTACAGAAATCCGTTCCAGCTGGAGCGCATACGGTCACTCTTACCCTTCTCGGAAACAACCATCAAACGCAAAATAGAGGAACTTGGGACCTCAGTTCGACCGGCTTTCAGTTCCTTTTCGACTACCTGGAAGCGGCTTGCCCATCCGATGTGCCCGACCCGTTATTTGTCTACAACAACGTAAGCGCCGCTTTGGACTTTGACACGGACGCTACCTATAAGGTCAGTCCCCAGCGCCTTCTATGGCATCTGAACAAGCTTGGGTTGAACGGACAACTGAACGAGTACCTGGGTGTCTATTGGTGGAATCAGCGTAAGCGGGTGATGAGCCCGACAGATAGCTGGCCGTTTGCGACGGTCACCTTCGGAGGCGCTTGGGCGCCCGGTGATATTGCCACCGTAAGCCTTGGCGCCTTTTCACCCCAGAAGTCCGTGATGCAATGGGATACCGTCGATTCCATAGCAGACCATTTCGTCTATTACATCAATGCGGCCAGTGTCTCAATGTGGGCGGAGAAGACCGGTTCAGGGCAGTTCACCATTCACACGCGTACCCCAAACTGGGGCGACACTCTCCAGGTCAGTTGGGTCTCAGCCGCCGGCACAATCGGTACTTCGGGAAGCATCGACCGGGGTACGGACGGAACCTGGCAAATTGACACGGCAGCGGCAAGCCCGATCAATTACCCTGTCACGCAATGGCACGCGGATCTTTTCAAAACTGTCCAATCGGCTGGGCTCCTGATCACCACCTCATTTTCGATGGAGCTGGTCAATCCACCGGACGACGGTACTCCGGCGAACACCTGGAAAGCTCGTTTCCATGACGGAACTCCCGTCGACACTGCGACGGATTTCATGGGCCTCTTCTCTTCGCAGTGCGCGCCAATTCCCAATCTGACGAACTATCAGAAGTCGGCCTATACCCAGATTGCCGGGCTGCAAAACGCGGCCGGGCTTACTCCGTGGCTGCAATTCGGGGAGTTTCTTTGGTGGTATTTCAGCTCCAAACAGAATGTTGCAATCGGTTACGCTTCCTATACAAGTCCCATCTCGATCGGGCTAGCGCAGCCGCATGAGTTCGCTACCGGAGATCGTGTCGTCGTCTCAGGCGCCGGAGGGATGACGAGCGCCAACGGAACCTGGACGATCACTGTCACAGACGATACTCACTTTACGCTCAACGGCTCGGGCGCAAATGGCGCGTGGACTGTGGGAACTGGAACCGTCTCTGGTGGAACTATGGGATATTACGACCCGGTAACGACAGCTGCAGCCGTCGCGTCGCTGAAAAGGCCGCTATACCTCTTCACTTGCCAGGATGACGATCCTTCGGTGAACGGGAACGCGGACGCAAACTTTCTGGCTGCGCAGCTAAAGGCGCACATTGATACCATTCGCGACGCAGTTCTTGCCTCTTATCCGAATGCCAAATTCGAGCTGCTTTACCCGAACGACGTCAACAATGCCAACTGTTACGTCAACGCCCAAAATCCTTACCCACAAGGTGGCCGATTGAACGCCGCAGTAAATCTACCGGCAGCATGGCAAGCCAAAGCCGGCAGCGGATTGGACCGTTTGAAAGTCGAGGCTCTGAGCTGGGGGGCGACATATCGAAATCTTGATCTGGCTACAGCCGCCATCACGTTCGGCTTCAGCGCCCCGATGTCCTGGTCCACGCAGGACATTGCGTACTTGATTCCATGGTTCGACGGCGAATGCCCTTGGAGGTCGGAGTTTCAACTTGCTTCCAGTCTTGGGCTGCCGGTTATCGACTTCTGGGCTTACGACCATCTGGGGCTCATGTCATGGCCGCTCCCATTCCCTTCGCCCGTCCGAAGATCGTCCTTTTTCGGTTGATTACAACTCGCTGATATTGATGACCTTGATTGTGTCGCCTTGTATGTCGCCCGTGACGATGACCTTAAGGTTGTCTTTATCTTGCGTGCCTTTTAGCAGCTGATGGATTTTCGCGTTCCCAGGGTCCTCGAGCTTGTAGAACTTCTTATCGTCCGTAATCAGCCCGTAGACCGAACGATTGTAGTTCTTCATCATGGAGCAGTTTCGATTCTGCTTCAAAGTCGATTCCCGCCCGTTCTTAACCATCGGCTTTACGCAGTTCCAATCGGCGACCACGCCCTGTATGTCTGCTGCTGACGCGAGTCCGGCGAGTCCTAGAATCAGGCAGCCTCCGCTAAGCATCTTAGAAAATGTCTTTGTCAGCAATGTCTTTCTGTTTATATCTATCATCTGAATCGTTGATTCTCCGAGAGTGTTTAGACTCTGGATCGCGCCCCATCGACACAAATTCCTCGTCGGATTTGACGTCTAAACATTCCGTGGCATATAGAGTGCCCGGGTTAAGGTAATAAGAATGGCAGACGATCGACAGACGCAGAGCGGTCCAGGTAAAGGCCAGCCTGATAAAGATCAGGCGAAGGACAGTGGCCAGCAGTCCGATCAAAAAAAGAAGAAGCCGGAAGACCCTCGGCGTAAGCGGACCGTCAGGCTGGTTGCGTTGGCGGTATTGGTCGTGGCCATCATCGCTGCGATTCCAGTCTGGGCCTACTACTCGGTTCGCGAATCGACGGACGATGCCCAGGTAGACGGACACGTAGTTCCGGTCAGTTCTCGCATAAGCGGCACGGTTCTCACTGTTTTGGTCAACGACAACCAGATTGTGCAAGCCGGCCAGGAGCTGGTACGTCTCGATCCGGCGGATTACGAGGTGGCCAAAGCCCAGGCCGAAGCCCAACTAGCTACGGCGCAAGCGTCGACAATCGAATCGCAGGTGACCGTGCCGGTGACCAGCATCAACACCGGTTCACAGGTCAGCACTAGTCTCACACAGGTGGATGAGAACCGGGCGGCAGTGGCATCTGCTCAGCAAGCCATAGATGCAGCGCGAGCCCGGGTCAGTTCGGCGACATCAGATCTCACGCAAGCTCAGGCAAACTACTCGAAAGCTCAGAAAGATCTTGCTCGATACGCGACCCTTGTGTCAAAAGACGAGATTTCTCATCAGGAATACGATTCCGCTGTTGCGTCCGCGGACGCGAACGCAGCTCAAGTCGAAGCAGCTAAATCCGCCATCACGGAAGAACAGCACAATCTCGACCAGTCCGTGGCGCAATTGGGACAAGCGAAGGCCCGTCTGGCCATGGCGCTTGTGCAGCAGCGGCAAAGTCAGCAAATCAGGCCGAAGCAGATTGCGGTAAGCCAGGCGCGCTACAAGTCCGCTCAAGCTCAAGTACGCCAGAGCCAAGCCAATCTAAACCAGGCAAATTTGAATATAGGCTACACGGTGATCAGGGCTCCTCTTTCAGGCGTGGTAAGCCGAAAGAGCGCCGAACCGGGTATGCAAGTCACTCCAGGCCAGCAGATTATGGCTCTTGTTCCCCTCGACGATATATGGGTAACAGCTAATTTCAAAGAAACACAGTTGCGGAAGATGCAGGTGGGCCAAAGAGTGGAGATCGAAGTCGACGCTTATGGAGGCAGCCGTAAGTTCCTGGCGCATGTCGACAGTATCGCCGCGGCTTCGGGAGCGAGATTTAGCCTGCTTCCTCCCGAGAACGCGACCGGTAACTTTGTCAAGGTCGTGCAGCGCGTTCCCGTGAAACTGGTTTTTGAGCCCGGGGAGAATCGAAATCATGTTCTCCGTCCCGGTATGTCTGTTGTTCCGACAGTAATGCTTAACAGCGGAACCAACAACGCCCTTTAGCAGCCAAGACCGGCCTAGCTACGGGGAGCTGCCCTTGCGTGCAGTTCGAGATAAACGTTTAGTTTGGAGTCATCCGAGAATACGGCCTGACCTGCAAGTGTCTGTTCAGAAGTGCTCCGCGTAAGCTCGGCTAGTTCGAGTTCCGTTCGAAAGTTGATATCGGGACGAGAACACACCGGGCAATCTTGCACTTCGACCCGTGGCGAGACGTTGGCTAGGAGGAGTCGCCCACCGGCGGTCAGTCGAGAGGCTGCACTTTGCACTAGCTCTCGCGCTATAGGTGTAGGCAAGCCGCTCAGTACTTGGGCTGAGTGAATCATATCCCACACGCCAGATCGCTTTCGCAACTCGAGAAGAGCTGTTTCTGTGCAGAGGTCCAGATCCAAAATCGCAGGAGTATTTGTCGTTGCTCGAAACTCTTCCACTTCCTTCCAAATGAAATCTCGTCTGATCTGTGCCGCCCGGCAGTTGCAATCAACCGTGTTTCGCCTCTTGCCACTTCGCGTTTCTTTGAACTCTTTGAATTCGTATACTGCAGCCTTTGGCATTTCCCCGTCCCGACGGATCTATCGGCTGAAACGAGCGCCCACATTAGGCCGCTACTTTGCCTGGGCAACTGGATTGGGAACCTCCGGCGCGCTACGTTCCCGTGCTCCTTCCAAGGTAACGGGCAAGCTGAAGAAGAAAGTCGAGCCGACGCCTTCTTCCGATTTGGCCCACATTCTTCCGCCATGTCGCTCGACGATTTTCTTGGCGATCGATAAACCCATCCCGGTCCCCTCGACCTCACGGTTGTGCAGACGTTGAAATAGACCGAAAATTCGTTCGGCAAATTGAGGGTCGAACCCACGTCCGTTATCTTGCACGGAAAAGACCCAGTTACTCCCGTCTTTGCATGCCTCGATCCTAATGCTTGGGGGTTCTTCGCGCCGATACTTGATCGCATTCGAGATCAGGTTCTGTAACACTTGAGAGAATTGAACGGCGTCGACGACCAGCGAAGGCAGTGGCCCTCTTTCGATGTGTGCGTGGTTCTCGCGAATGGCGGCGAGGAGACTGATCTCGGCTTGCTCCAGCAAAGTTTCAAACGAAACGGGCGATGTAGTTTGACCGGACTTGCGCAATCGCACCAACGCAAGCAGGCCGTTGATGAGATCGGTCATTCGCCGGGACGATGCAACGATATACCCGATAAACTCATCGCCGTCGCTATCGAGTCGCCCTTTGTATCGGACTGCAAGAAGTTGCGAGAAGCTGGTGATCGTCCGCAACGGCTCCTGCAAGTCATGGCTAGCAACGTACGCAAACTGTTGCAACTCTTCATTCGCCTGTCTCAGATCTCGCGTGCGCTCTTCAATGCGGGACTCTAGATAAGTATTTGCGGTTTTGAGGTTTGCGTTAGCGACATCGCGTTCGTATAAATACCTCAATAAGACGTTATACAGCCACACAATCACGCCGATCATGACCAGCGAACCGGCCGAGAAAAAGAGGAAGCTCGATCTCGAGAACGCGTGCTGCTCATCGAGAATTGCTAACTCGTCCGTGTCCAACTGGCCCAGCAGTTCACGGGTGCTCATTCGAATCGCATCCATCGTGTCTTGCCCCTTATTGAGATAGGAGTTCAAAACAGAGTTGGGCAAAGGGCCTCTTTTTTTGGCCTCAACCCCGTCCGTTGCCAGCGCAAATCTTTCGTTCACCAATTTGAGGAGCGCCAATACCTGCGGTTTGTAGCGGGGCCGTTCGTCGGCATAACTAAGACTCTGCCTGGCAAGCGCGGGAAGAGAGAGTTGCGCCTGCGCTAGCGGCAGTAAATAACGTTGCTCGCCGGTGAGGAAAAAGCCGCGCTCACCCGCTTCAGCATCTCTTGCATTTGCTCTCAGGTGTGTCACGCATTTCGCTAACCTTTGTATCTGGAGAAGGCGGGTTTCGCGGCGCTCGGCCGCTTGGTTTACAAAAAAAAAGACGAGGCTGAAGGCCAACGGAACGGAGAACATAAGGGCCAGGCGCCGTCGGGTCTCCGTATGGACCGGAAGACTCATGCGAATACTGTCTCACAACTTGAGATAAACAGGACACAACCTCCTTGAAGTGATAGCGCAATAAAAGCTAAATGCATCTCTTTTTTGAGTTTATTCAGCTTGACGTCGCAAAGCTACTTTGGGGTCGTTTGACATCGCTCCTGCTACACTGAAGCCAAAATCGCGCAGAACTCTAGCCGATGGAGTTGTTGTGCGGCAAAAACAGATGGCCATTCAGACCCTATTTGGGTCGGTTCCGACCGAGCCCAACCTTCTCGATCGGTTGAGGGCCGGTATTCAGAAGACCCGTTCCGGCTTGGTCGACAGACTCGAAGATGTCCTATCCGGTAAGAAGGAGATCGATGCCGAGCTACTGGAGGAACTTGAGTATACGTTGATCACGGCCGATCTTGGCGTCCGAACGGTTGGCGATATTCTTGAACGCATTCGTCAAAGGGTCGATCGTAACTCGACAGCTGACGCCAGTGGAATTCGAGCGCTAATCCGCGAAGAGCTGCTCGAGGTGCTTCGCTCTTCCGAAACCCCGGTTCGAGTCGTCAATACGCCGCCCGCGGTAGTCATGCTGGTCGGAGTCAATGGGGCAGGGAAAACGACTACCATCGGTAAACTGGCGCACCGGTTTTTAGGCGAGGGGCGTAAGGTTTTGCTCTGTGCTGCGGATACGTTTCGTGCAGCCGCGATTGAGCAGCTGGAGGTTTGGGCAGAGCGAGCCGGCGTCGACCTGATCCGGCAGAAAACCGGCGCTGACCCGAGTGCGGTGGTCTTTGACGCTCTGCAGGCCGCTAAAGCTCGAGGCGTCGATTATGTCATCGTCGATACTGCCGGGCGCCTCCATACAAAAGAAAATCTGATGGCCGAACTCGAGAAGATGCGCCGCACTTGCCAGCGGGTGGTGCCTGGGTCGCCCCACGAAGTCTGGCTGGTGCTTGACGCCACAACCGGACAGAATGGCCTCGAGCAGGCGCGCAAGTTTACTGAATCTGCCGGCGTCACCGGGATTGTGCTGACGAAGCTGGATGGAACGGCAAAGGGCGGAGTAGTGGTCGCCATCTCGCGGGAACTTAATGTGCCCATCCGCTTCATCGGGGTCGGGGAGAAGCTGGATGATCTTCTGCCTTTCGAACCGGAGGCCTTCGTTGAGTCGCTGTTCGACCGTTAACTCCGCGACGTATGGACTCCTACTTGAAGGAAGCGCTCGAACTTGCGGAACAGGGTCGGGGGCGTACAAGTCCCAACCCAACCGTAGGCGCGGTCATCGTGCGGGATGGCAAAGTTATCGGGCGTGGCTTTCACACGTGGTCTCAAATCGATCACGCTGAAATCGTTGCGCTACGCGAGGCGGGGGAAACGGCACGGGGCAGCACGCTCTACGTTACTCTTGAGCCCTGTTCGCACTGCGGACGTACCGGGCCGTGTGTAGATGCCGTAATCAACTCCGGCATATCCCGTGTTGTAGCCGCCATGCAGGACCCGAACCCCGAGGTCAGCGGCAACGGATTTCGCCGTCTGCGAGAGGCTGGCGTGGAAGTCAGTGTCGCCGAGCAGTTCACCGCGGCCGCCGAGCGTCTCAACGAGCCATTTATCCATTTCATGCGGACCGGCCGTCCGCTGGTCACGGTGAAAGCAGCCCTGACGCTCGATGGAAAGATCGCCGCTCCTCAAGACAACTTTGGCTGGATCACAAGCGAGATCGCGCGCAAAGATGTGCAGCAGGTCAGGCACTTCTCGGACGCAATTCTCACGGGCTTAGGTACCGTGCTTGAAGATGACTGCCTGCTGACCGACCGATCCGGCCTGGAGCGGAGCCGTCCGCTACTCCGTATTGTGCTCGATTCACAGCTTCGCATACCCTTACAGTCGAAGATCATCACCAGCGGGAACGGCGACGTTATGATCGTGTGCACTTCCGCTGCCCGCGCGGAACGCCGGAAAGCTCTCGAAGCAGCTGGCATTAGTGTTCTGGTTGCCGATGGAAGCGGCGGACGCACCGACCCACTGAAGGTGCTTGAATATCTGGCAAACGAGCGCTACCTTTCGCTCATGGTCGAAGCGGGTAGTCACGTGAACTGGACCATGCTCGATCGCCAGATCGCGGACAAAGTTCTCTTCTACTACGCTCCTAAGATCCTGGGCGGCCTCAAGAGCCTTCCGGTTGCCGGAGGTTCTGGCCGCATGCGCCGTGTCGATGCAATCTTGCTCGACAGGCTCACAATTCATCCAATTTCCCAAAATGAATTCGCAGTCGAAGCGTATCTAGTCAAAGACAAACGTTGATGTTTACGGGAATTATAGAAGAGGTGGGTACGGTTCTCGAATTCGAGCGCAGATCGTCTGGCGCGCGGCTTGTTATCGGCTGCTCGTCTGTTCTCACTGACGCTGTGCCCGGGGCCAGCATAGCCGTTAACGGAACGTGTTTAACAGCAGTCGAATTATGGAGTGATCGATGGAGTGCGGACCTTGCTCAGGAAACTCTGGAGCGAACTAACTTGGGCGATCTCGAGCCCGGCGCTTCTGTTAATCTCGAGCGGCCGTTACGCGCGAGTGGGCGGCTCGACGGGCATTTCGTTCTCGGACATGTTGATGGAACAGCCGAGGTTTTGTCGCTCGAGGAACTCGGAGACGACAATTGGTGGCTGCGTATTCGTGTGCCGTCGACACTTAGCCGTTACATCGTGAGCAAAGGGTCACTCTCTGTAGACGGAATTAGCCTGACCGTTGTATCGGTCGAAAATGATGTCTTGACCTTTACCATTATTCCGCATTCGTACCGGTTCACTGCCTTACATACACGTCGCACCGGATCACGGGTGAACGTTGAAGTCGATATCCTCGCAAAACATCTCGAAAAGCTAATGTGCCTGTCCTAAGGCGAAAGATTACTCCAGAAAGTGGTTTGGCTGAGTACCGGAACCGCCCGTATGCGACATTTTTCCACAACGGCGCACTTCCGTTACGCATCTATATGAATCAGCTACAGCAACAAGATGGACTCACCGTCGCAGACATCCGCGCCATAGCAGCGTCGATTTATGAACCGAAACCTCGGCTCTGGATCGGAGCGCGCTGGCGGTGTCCGCAATGCCTAAAGCTGAACAATAAAACGATGTTCCAGTGCCTTTGCGGGATAAGCCGCGACGGGTTGCCCGAGTTCTGCGAACGCTGAACCGGATAAGTGCACGGTAACGGCCGCCGCAAGCGGAAGCGGCTGCGTGCTCAAATTACAAGCCAACAAGCTGTTCCCATCCATAAGGACAATCCGATGGGAAGGAATCCAGATCCATGCCGGTTTCCGCCGCGGCTTGAAGACGTCCACTAATATAAGCGTTGTTAAGAAGCTCGGTTAGATCAGATCGCAAACTCGGGTTTTCTTCGAGAATGCCAACAGTTCGGTTTCGGTGTTCTCGAATCGTATACAGCCAACTTTTGGTTCGCTTATCCGGCTCGAAGTCCCACCTCAACAAATGGCTGATGAGAACAGCCATCGTGTTCACTAGCGTTCGCCGTTCTTGTTTACCCAAGCATTCGATCTCTTCCGCAACATTCTCGGTGTCTATCGGTTGTCCTGCACGAAGCCGTCTAGCTTGGTCTAAAGCCCATGCATATGTGTCGGTTTGGTATGGGCTCGGCATGTTTCCGTTGTGCCTCTTTGAAACCGATCCGCGCGCTCGCGTGGTTACCCCTTCAACTCTTCCCGGATTTCCGCCGCGGCCTTTCGCGCCTCTGGAATCGCGCCCTTTGGGAAGCTGATCGCACCCACTTTCGGGTGTCCGCCGCCCCCGTACCGTTCGCAGATGGTCGCCAGATTATGTCTCAGAGGCTCGCGCACCCAAGGATTCGATCCCACGGACACCTTGGTCCGAAAACTCGAACTGGACACTGAAACCGTATACGCCGAATCGGGAAAAAGATAGTAAGGAATGAACTTGTTGTATCCCTCGATCCCGTAATCGACTAAGTCAAAATAGATTACCCCTTTGTTGCACGAACCGGTTCTCTGGATGACGTCGATGTTCCGCACGTGGTTCTCATGCAGCCGACGGTACTCCTCGTAAACTTCTTCATCGGCCAGGATTTCGGCGAGCGTACAGCTTTGCATCAAGCGAATGATTTTTTTGACGAGCGCCGGTCCCTTGCTGCCTTCTATCACCAGCGTCAACTTCATGGCCGGGGCGTCCATTTCGACAGCGGACCGCGCATTCTCATACAGAGCGCCGTCCACAATATCCGCCCACGTTACTAGTTCGTCTAGCTCCGGGGCCACAAATCCGAACCGCTCTCTCACAACGTCGGAAATAAACTTGGTGCACGAACGATAGCTAGGGTCCAGGAACTTCCGGCCGGACGTATCACGGCGAAAGTGCTCGGAATCAGGAGTGCTCAGAAACGCGCTCTGATGATGATCGAACCACCAGGTTAAATTCGGGTGTGTTGCGTATTTGAAGTCGACAATAACATTCGCGTCACCGTCGAAAAGAGAGTCCTCGAACAATTGGTCTGCCCGATGAGCCAGCCCGGTATATTCAAACTCTGCGTCCGGAAAGAACTTGCTTTGTAAGAATCTCGTTATATACGCCGCGGATGCAGCCCCATCAAAGCAATGGTCATGATAGAGGACTCGCACCTTCATCGGTAATAGATGGTCTCCGAAAACCTTTTAGATTGCCTGACCATCGCTCGAAAAGCAAGCGGTAGGCGATAATTAGGTAAAGTAATTCTGTTCGGAGCCCCGCCTCGGTTTAGCGGGCGGACTATGGTTTCGGCCTTGTTGCCGTTGGTTGTCTGTTCGGACGTGCTCAATCTATATTTTCGTACAACCGTAAGTTTTCTACTTTACCCAAACCCAAGATGCTAAAAACCAAAGAAGAACGCCAAACGGACCTGAACCCACAGGAAACTTCGGAGTGGCTTGAAGCGCTTGATCAGGTGATGGATGAGGCTGGACCTGACCGGGCCACTTATCTGCTTACCAAGCTGTTGGATCGCGCTTCCGCCTTTGGTGTTGGAACCGCACCTAGAATCAATACTCCTTACGTAAACACGATCCCGGCGCATGAGCAGGTTCCCTACCCGGGTGACCGGGCCTTGGAGCGGAATATAAAGAGCCTGATCCGCTGGAACGCTGCCGCCATGGTGGTCCGCGCCAACAAGTATGATCCGAACATAGGTGGTCACATCTCTACCTATGCTTCGCTAGCCACGATCAGCGAAGTGGGTTTCAATCACTTTTTTCGGGGTACCATCGACGGCCAACCTGGAGATCTTGTTTACTTTCAGGGGCACGCTTCGCCCGGAGTTTATGCTCGAGCGTTCCTCGAAGGACGTCTGTCGGAGGAACATCTTTTCAATTTCCGGCACGAGTTGCGCGACCACCCGGGTCTCTCCTCTTACCCACACCCCTGGTTGATGCCGAATTTTTGGCAATTCCCAACTGTTTCGATGGGACTGGGACCGATTAACGCCATTCATAACGCCCGTTTTCTTCGCTATCTCGAGAACAGGGACCTTATTCCGAAGACCGACCGCAAGGTTTACGCATTCTGCGGTGATGGTGAAATGGACGAGCCGGAATCGACCGGCGCCCTCCACATCGCCTCGCGCGAAAAACTCGATAACCTGGTTTTCATAATCAATTGCAACCTGCAGCGTCTGGACGGCCCTGTCCGCGGAAACGCGAGCATCGTTCAGGAGCTTGAGGGCGTCTTTCGAGGAGCCGGCTGGAACGTCATCAAAGTCCTCTGGGGTAGCGATTGGGACGATTTGCTAGCCCGCGACACAAGTGGCCTTCTACTTAAGCGTATGGAAGAGTGCGTCGACGGCGAATATCAGAATTTCAAAGCTCGCGGAGGCGCCTACACTCGCAAAGAATTCTTTGGAAAATATCCTGAGTTGCTCAAACTCGTGGAGGATAAGACAGACGAGCAAATTGCTAAGCTGCCCCGGGGCGGCCACGATCCCGTCAAGATGTATAACGCCTACAGGCGCGCCAACGAGCACAAGGGCCAGCCGACCGTTATCCTCGCTAAAACCGTGAAGGGCTACGGTCTGGGCGAAGCGGGCGAAGGCAAAAACATCACTCATCAACAAAAAAAGCTGAATGAAGACGAGCTTTACTATCTTTCCGGGCGCTTCGGACTGAACCTGTCCAAGGAGACGATTCAATCCATCTCTTTGGTTAAGCCGCCTGAAGACAGCCTGGAAATCAAGTATATGAAGGGGCGGCGGGAGGCGCTTGGCGGTTATCTGCCGATGCGAAACCCAAAAAAAATCGAGATTAAGGCTCCCACCCTTGAGGTCTTCCACGAGTCGCTTGCGGGTTCGCGCGGTCGGGAGGCCTCTACAACCACGGCTTTCGTTTCGGTTCTGAAAGCCATCATCAAGGTGCCTGAGATCGGCAAGTATGTTGTGCCGATTATCCCGGATGAGGCGCGCACGTTCGGCATGGAATCCATGTTCCGCGAACGCGGGATCTACTCGAGCTCGGGCCAGCTCTATAAGCCGGTCGATAGCGATGTATTGATGTACTACAAGGAGGCAAAGGACGGCCAGATTCTCGAAGAAGGCATCACAGAAGCTGGTGCGATGGCCTCGTTTACGGCCGCCGGTACCGCCTACGCTAACATCGGCGTGCCCTCGATCCCGTTCTTTATCTACTATTCGATGTTCGGGTTTCAGCGTGTCGGCGATCTCATTTGGGCTTTTGCGGACTCGCGCGGAAAAGGATTCCTTGTCGGCGGCACGGCCGGTCGTACGACCCTGCTCGGAGAGGGACTCCAGCACGATGACGGTCATAGCCACGTTCTTTCGTCCGTTGTTCCCACTTGCCGCAGCTATGATCCCGCTTGGGCTTATGAGATCGCAGTTATCGTGCAGTCTGGCATCCGCCGCATGTACGAGAACAACGAGGATCACTTTTACTACTTGACGGTCTGCAACGAAAACTATGTGCAACCGCCGATGCCCGATATACCTAACCTGCAGGACGGCATTCTCCGTGGCATCTATCTTTACAAGCCATCGGAAACGGGCTCGGCGCAGGTCACGCTTTTCGGCAGCGGACCTATCTTGAACGAAGCCCTCAAAGCACAAAAAATCTTGGCGGAAAAATACGGGGTGGGCGCACATGTTTGGAGCGTCACCAGTTACACAGAGCTTCGTCGCGATGCACTGAATACGGACCGCTGGAACCGGCTTCATCCAACGGAAGCGCCGCGTAAGCCCTATCTCCTGGAGGCTCTCGGGAGTACGGATATGCCGATTATCGCCGCGACCGACTACATGAAGATTGTGGCCGACCAAGTCTCTCCCTGGCTGCCTGGCAAACTGACTGCACTAGGAACCGACGGATTCGGCCGCAGTGAAAACCGCGAGCATCTGCGGCGCTTTTTCGAGGTCGATGCCGCGAGTATTACCGCAGCTGCGCTTTCCCGTTTGGCGCAATGGGGGCGCTTCGACCCGCATCGGGCGGAACAGGCGATCACGGAACTTGGCATTAATCCCGAAGCAATCGATCCCCAACGCGCATAAGACCGTAGTGTTTTTCCCATATTCTGTTTTTGTAACCGTTCAAACGGCGTTGCACGTCGGATGAGTAGGATCCGCTCTTAACTTACTCGGCCTGAGCAAGTATGCGGACTTTCTACCATCTGAGGATTATATTTTGAAGTTACATCGTTGTCTTCCATTGGCATCTCTCGCTTTTCTTTTTGGTGCAAGCAGTATAAATGCACAGGTCGGGCCGGATATCTTCTTCGGTGTCGGCACCGCAACCGCAAGCTCGAACGGTCAATCCATCGACACCTTCGGAGACGGCACGCTTTACAACACCCCTAAGCTGAGCGGTGCTTTCGGCAAAGTCGGCGCCGATATTATGATCAAGCCCCACTTCGGAGTCGGCGGTGAAACAGATTGGCGATTTTCTCAAGGCGGTTATGCCGGATTGAATTACCGTCCGACTTTCTATGACTTTAATGGGATTTGGGCGCCTACTTTCAGCCGCTTCAAACGCGTCGTTCCTGAGTTCCAGGCGGGACTCGGCGGCGTAAATATGAAGTTTTACTATCCCAGCTCATACTGTGACTCTTTCGCGGGCTGCTCGAGCTCAAACCAATACATAGAAAGCTCAAATCACTTCCAGATACATCTCGAAGCCGGTGTTAGATTCTATGTCACGCAGCACGTTTTTGTTCGTCCGCAGGTCGATGCCCATTGGGTCAACAACTTCTTTCAGTTTGGCAGCAATTGGGTGCCTGAATACGGCGCATCGATTGGCTGGAGCTTCAGCGGACATTAAACAGGCTTTCTTTAACTGAGGTCGTGGGACTCGTGGGACAATCAAGCCAAGGCTGTCCCACATGGCCCTTAGACAGCTCCGTATTGTTATCTCCGGCGGTACAGGTCACATCGGCCAGATTCTGGCGCGTCACTTCCTCGAGCAAGGTCATGATGTTACCGTAATCAGTCGTTATCCCCGGCCCGCGGAGTGGAAGAGCGTTCATTGGGACGCCTATCATCTCGGCGGCTGGGTTGACTCGGTCGATGGCTCCGATGTTGTGATCAATCTGGCTGGCCGTAGTGTCAACTGTCGTTACACGGACCTAAATCGCCGGCAAATCCTAAGCTCCCGAACCATTACAACCGGCCTTATTGGCCAGGCGATTTCGGAAGCTGTGAACCCTCCGAAACTTTGGCTGAACGCGAGTACGGCCACGATTTACCGCCATAGCCTCGATAAAGCCATGGACGAAGCCACCGGTGAGATTGGCGGCAACGAACCTAACGTACCGGCAACTTGGGGTTTCAGCATCGATGTTGCGACGGCCTGGGAAAAAGCGCTCTTTGCCGCAGAAACAACGCGAACCCGTCGTGTAGCTCTGCGTAGCGCAATCCTAATGAGTCCTGAGCGCCGGGGCCCATTCGATCTTCTCTTACGGCTCGTGCGTTGGGGTTTTGGCGGCAGCGCCGGGTCCGGCCGCCAGTTCGTTTCGTGGATCCACGATGTCGATTTCATTCGTTCGATAGAGTTCCTGATCGACTCAGAAGAGATCGAAGGTGTCGTAAATATCGCGTCTCCCAGCCCGTTGCCGAACCGCAAGTTCATGAATTGCCTCCGCCAGGCGTGGTGCACGAGCTATGTGGGACTGCCCGCTCCTGCCTGGCTAGTACCCGCCGGCGCATTCCTACTGCGAACAGAGCCTGAGTTACTTCTCAAGAGCCGCCGCGTGGTGCCTCAACGGCTGCTGAACGCCGGGTTTGAATTCCATTTCCCGAATTGGCGCGGCGCCTGCACGGACCTGGTGGCCCGGTGGCGACAACTCCAATTGGAATGAAATCGAATTAGAAGCTCCGGAATGGCCGCCTCGCTTCCACAGGGTCGGGGTGCATTCTTACTAACCGGAAAGGGGCGCGCCAGTCTAAAGAACCGAGCCGATGGAATGGACTGATGACAGGGCGGCCACTGAGGCTCGCAGGGGCAATCAGTTTGCTTTTCGCGTTCTGGTCGAGCGCCACAGTCGAGCAGTTTTTCGGGTGGCTTATCGCATGTGCGGAAACGAACAAGACGCGGAGGATCTGGTGCAGGAGACCTTTCTCCGCGCATATAGCCAGTTAGGCAGATTCAACGGGCATTCCGCATTCGGAACGTGGCTATATCGAATTTGCGCGAATTGTGCGCTGGACCTGATCCGTTCGCGCAAGAATCGCAGAGAAATCAAGATGCAACGAGGAGGCGAGGATGCTCCGCATTGGCTCGACTCAGTAGCGGCGGCTGAGCCCGACCCCGAGCGGTTGCTTCAAAGCGGGCAGATAGCGGGGCTGTTGAAGCCAGCGCTCGAGCATTTAAGTGAGATGGAGCGGACGGCTTTTGTTCTGCGCCACTATGAGGGCTGCCATATCGAAGAGATTGCAAAAGCTCTGGGCGTGGAGCCTGGCGCGGCCAAGCATAGTGTCTTTCGAGCTGTGCAAAAGCTGCGGCGGGCGCTCGAGCCGGCGTGGGGGACGACTCGATGAAACATCAGAGTGCAGAACAACTGCTCGAAGCTTATTACGGCGATGCCGGAGCGGAGTTCGAGACGCATTTGCAGACTTGCCAAGAATGCCGACGCTCGATGGAACAGCTCACGGCGACGCTCGATGGCCTGAGCGAGTACGAGGCGCCTCAACGGGGAGAGACCTACGGTGCTGAAGTTTGGAACCGGATTGCGGGGCAGCTGCCAAGAGCCAAACCATGGTTTCGATTTTCGCGTATGCGGACATTGGGACCTGCCATTGCGGTCCTCCTGGTAATGGCGTTTCTCGGAGGGGTGTGGACCGAGCAGCGGGAGGCAAGACATCGGCAAACGCTTGCGGTTGCGAAAACTCGGGAACGAGTGTTGTTGATGACACTACGGGATCATCTCGAACGATCCCAGATTGTGCTCACCGAACTGGCGCATGCCAATCCCGATTCGCCCGAGTTGTCCGATCGGCGGGAGCGCGCGCGTGAACTGGCAGATGAGAACCGGCTGCTGCGGCAGACGGCAATCCACCTCGGTGACCGGCAGCACGCGGCCTTACTCGATGAACTCGAGCGCGTGCTGGTCGATGTGGCGAATGGCCCTGAAGCGCTTTCCGCCGAAGAGTTGACGGAGCTGCAGGAACGTATCGAGCGAGACCGGCTCGTCTGGAAACTGAGGATTACGAGCGCAAACGCGCGGGAGAAAGGACAGACATTATGATTCGCACGAGCATTCTTATTGCTGTGATGGCGATGACGTGTGGGGCACAGAACTGGCCGGGAGGGCCCGCTTTCTCATTCGATTCGCAGGCGGCGGTTCGCGATGATGTGGAGTACCAGAGTGGCTTAAGGGAACTGGACAGCGGGCAGTGGGAACAGGCAATCCGATCGTTTGCTAGATCCGCGGCGCGCGCGAGAGCAAACGCGGATGCCGCATTTTACTGGACAGCATACGCACAAAGCCGGGCAGGACGGGCCGAAGGGGCATTGCGCACAATTGCCCACTTGCGCGAAAAGTATCCGGCGAGCCGGTGGCTAAAAGATGCGCGGGCGCTCGAGTTGGAGGTTAGGGCTCAAACGGGGTTGCCGGTTAGCCTCAACAATGAACCTGACGACGATTTGAAGTTGATGGCGGTAAATAGTTTGATGACGTCGGACCCCTCCCTGGCCCTGCCGGTCGTGAAAAAGGTGCTGACGAGCGCTCACTCGGATGAGGTGAAGGAGCAGGCTCTGTTTGTGCTCTCGCAGAACGGTTCGCCGGAGGCTGACAAGCTGCTTGGAACCATTGCGAGCGGTAAGGGCGATCCGGCGCTGCAAGTCAAAGCGATTAATGTCATGGGAATGATGGGTGATGAGCAATCGCGAAAATCGCTGACTGCGCTTTACGGATTGTCGTCCGACACCCGGGTGAAGCGCGCGATTCTGCAGAGTTTTATGCAGTCCGGAGGACGGGATTTTCTGCTGCACGCGGCAAAGACCGAGCTCGATCCGCAACTGAGGAAGGAGGCGATCCGGGAACTCGCGATGTCCGGAGGAGGGAACCAGTTATGGCAGCTTTACCGAAATGAAAGCTCTCTCGAGGACAAGAAGGCGATTCTGGAATCAATGTTCCTAACCAGCGATTCTTCGAAGCTCGCCGACATTGCCCGGACGGATAGCCATCCAGAGTTGCGCGTTGCGGCAATCAGATCCCTTGGGTTGTTGGGTCACAGCGGCAGCACGGGACAAGTATTGTTTTCGATCTACGAACAAGACAAGGATCAGAGTGTGCGCGATGCGGTGCTGAATGCCTTCGCTCTTCAACAAAACGGCGAAGCGTTAATTGAGTTGGCGAAGCGAGAGAAGGATCCGCAAATGAAGAAGGCCATCGTAAACAGGATGGCGATTGTGCCATCGAAAGAGGTGACCGACTATATGATCGAGATTTTAAAGTGAACCTCGGAAAAGTGCTGGTCTGCAGCTATCCTTAACAGGTGCGATGGTCATGGGTCTTTCTTCTTTCTGTGGGCGCAACGGCGCAGACGTATCGTGTGGAACCGCAGAACATATCGCAGGGCCAGACGTTGAAAGTGTTCGGGGACAGAAGCGCAAAAAGCGCTCGTCTAGGGGACCGGACCATTCCTGTTTTCGAGCAGAACGCAGGCTATTCTTTGGGTTTGATGCCGATTGGAGTGTTGCTGAAGCCAGGTATCTACTCGCTTGAATGGCTCGACGCACAAGGTAAGCCGATACACACTCAGTCGCTCGCGGTAGCCGATGCTCATTACGCCAGGCAGAACGTCGTTTTGTCGAAGGCTCTTACGCAATTGAAGTCGACACAGGACGAGCGGGAAACCGTGGGGGCTTTTCTGGAACGAAACTTCGCCGTCGCGGTATTGGGCGGAACCGCTCAAGGCGCCGATTCCCGGTTGCGTTACATCACCTTTCGGAGTGCAGCGGCTACATAACGGCAAACCGACGGGAGACTTTCATGCCGGCTTAGATCAAAGAGGCGCGCTGGGATCGCCGATTCACGCGGTGACGGGCGGCATAGCGAAGATTGCCGAAAAATTCGACCTGCGGGGAGGAACGGTGGCGGTCGATCACGGACAGGGTCTCGAGTCGATTTATCTGCATATGTCGAAGATCTCGGCTGAAGAGGGCCAGCTCTTGAAAGAAGGCGATGTAATCGGTTACGTGGGCTCGACTGGGCGTTCTACCGGGCCTCATCTGCATTGGACTCTTTATGCAAACGGGGAACCGGTCAGCCCGCTCCAGTGGGTTTCTTTGGCGTCGTGCCCAAGCGGAGTCAAACGGAAGACGCATAAAAGGCGCGGGTCGCAGTAAATGTGCATCTATGATTTGAGGTGGTGGGCCAACCGATTACACGGAGAGCGCTATTAGCCAGCGGCCTTGGCGCGGCTGCGTGCGGCCGCAAGAATCGGGATTCAGGCAAAAAGGCCCGACTGCAATTTGCGTTTTACGGCGAACCCATCGAGGTCAGGGTATTTGACCGCATCGTTAACCGTTATCAAGAACTACATCCTGAAATTGCGATCGAGCGCGAACACATCTCGTACCAGTCGAGACCGGACATAGACACGCTGATTGCGGCGGGGTTGGGCCCGGATGTATTTCGGGTCCAGTATATGGATATCGGGCGGTATAGTCCGAGCAATGCGTTGATCGACCTTTCGAAATATCTTCCAAGCGATTTCGGGGACCAGTTCACGCCGCAAACCTGGGCGGCGGTGCAATATAAAGGCAAGCCGCATGCACTGCCTCACCAGACCGACACAAGCGCTATCCTTTACAACAAAACGCTGTTCAACCGGCTCGGGATCAGGGCGCCCCAGAGTATTGAAGAGAGTTGGAGCTGGGGCGAGTTTATCGAAGTGGCACGGGCGCTGAAACGTGGCGGTTGCGAGTTCGCCTTTGCTGTTAACTGGGTTTTGGGCGGCTCTTTCAGGTGGCTTAATTTTCTTTATCAGCGTGGCGGCTGTCTACTTCAGGACGGCTATAAGCAGTCGGCCGTGCCTTCTCCGGAGGCATTAAGCACGATCGAATGGACGCAGTCGTTCTTTCGGGAGGGATTGGTGCCGATGAGCGATTCCGCCAAATCGAGCGAACAGCTTGAATACCTGTTTGCGAGTGGAGTGGTCGGTATGTATTTCGATGTGGGGCCGCAGACCATCCGCGAACTGAAAACGGATTTCGAATGGGCGGCGACGTTTCTGCCGCAGGACCGGCAGAAGGCATCGGAGTTGGGTGGAAATGCCGTGGGAGTTAGCCGGACCAGCAAGCACCCGGAACTCGCGGCAGATTTCGCCCTGTTCCTGACGAACGAACAGAACATGCGCGATTTCGTAACCGCCGCGGACTTTCTGCCGGTGCGGCGCAAACTGATTGCAGAAGGCATTCAGTATCGATATCGCCCGGACGAGATGCGGGTGCACTTGGAGCAATCGAAGACGGTTCCCGTGAGTTTGGCGAGGACGGTGACCTTGCCTGAATTCCATCGCATCGAACGAGTGCTGGGGGATGAACTGGATCTCGCTTTTACGGGCGGGCAGTCTGCTGAGACGACACTACAGAACATTGCGAGAGAAGTGAGGCGCACAACCGGCCAGCTATGAGGCATCCCGAACGCACTCCCTGGTTATTTCTGGCGCCTCATCTTTCGCTGTTTACCGTTTTCATGTTGTTGCCCGTCGCAGCGATATTCACTCTCAGCTTATTCGACTGGAATTTGTTGGGCGATCACAAGTTCATCGGGTTGGCGAATTACACGGAGATACTTGATGACCGGCAGTTCTGGCATTCATTCAGGAATACCTTGGTATACGCCTGTGCTGTGGTGCCGGCGACGATGGCCCTTGGCTTAGGACTGGCTGTTGCCCTTAACCGGCCGATACCGGGCAGGGGGATCTATCGGGCAGCGTTGTATCTTCCCTTTGTTATTTCGAGTGTTGCGTCTGGAGTGATTGCGGTGTGGATCTTCGACGAACATTACGGGCTCTTGAATGCGGTGCTTACCAAATTCGGCTTTCCCAGAGTGCCGTGGCTCTCTTCACCGGCTTACGCCATGCCCTCGGTGATCGCGACAACCATTTGGCTAAGGGCGGGATTGTGCATGGTTGTTTATCTGGCGGCTCTGCAAGATGTTCCGGGTGAGTTGCTCGAAGCGGCGGAGCTAGACGGCGCCAATAGCTGGAAGCGCTTTTGGTTCATTACCTGGCCGCTTTTGAAGCCGAGCACGACATTTTTACTGATCACAAACCTGATCTATTCTTTGCACGTATTCGATTTGATTTATGTGATGACGTTCGGCGGACCGGCTCTTTCCACAACTACCTTGGTGCAGTATTTGTATGAGAACGCATTCCAGGAGCAACGGCAAGGGTACGCATGCGCGATCAGCGTGGTTCTCTTTTTCATTCTGATTGCTCTTACAAGCATGCTGCTGGTCAGGAGATCGCCCCAGAGAGCTAAACCGGCATGAGACATCGAGGTCAGAACGCAATTTTCACCGTCGTGCTTGCAACGGCATCGCTCGGCTTTGTGTTTCCGATTGTGTGGATGTTACTAACTGCGATTAAGCCGAAGAACGAGATTTTTGAACGCACGCTGCAGCTGATTCCGTCGTCGGTGGCCTGGCACAACTTTGCGCATACATGGACAACTTTCCCGGTGGGGTACTGGCTTTTCAACTCAACGGTTCTGGCGATTATGGGAGGAACGCTCACGATCGCGCTCGATCTGCTGGCCGGTTATGCGTTCGCAAAGTTCCAGTTTCGGGGGCGCGATCTGTTGTTTGTGGTGTTCTTATGCACGCTCATGCTGCCTACGCAGGTTTTTATCGTGCCGCAGTTCATGACCATTGCGGCACTGGGAGGAATCAATAAGTTCTGGGCAGTCCTGCTTCCAAGAGCGGCCGAGACTTATGGTGTATTCCTAGCACGGCAGTTTCTGCAGACCTTTCCAGACGAGCTTTTGGATGCGGCGCGCCTGGACGGGGCAAGCGAATGGAAGATCTTTTTCGGGATTGTGCTTCCCCTTAGCAAGCCAGCAATTGCCGTGCTTGCGGTGCTCCTAATTCTGGGCAACTGGAACGACTTCGGCTGGCCGCTAGTCGTGCTGAAAGACGAAAAATCTTACACGCTTCCGGTCGGCCTGAGTATTCTGCAAGGCGAGAGAAATCCCGATATTTCCGGCATGATGATCATCGTGCTGATCTCGATCGTGCCTGTGATGATTTTGTTTGTCGCGTTGCAGCGCTATTTTGTGCAAGGGATTTCGCGCACTGGAATCAAGTGAGAACAGCGGAATGTTTGTCGAGGGTAGAACCGGAGAGGGAATCGAACCAAACCGCTTGACTAAGATCTAGAGCCAGCCATACTTCCTGACCGGGACGAACCGGGGAAGCAGCCGGAACTCTGACGATCAGGTCTTGGCCGCCAACCAGACATGTCGCCAAGCTTTCGTTACCGAGGGGCTCAAGAAGAATTAGTTTGGAGGGAGCTAAAAAAGCAGCGGGGCGCGACTCGTTTGGATTGGCGACTTGAATGTGTTCGGCGCGGAGGCCCAGCGTGATATTGCCCCGGATACTACGAAGGTTGGGCGGAGTCGGGAAACGATGGCCCGCGATTTCGATGGTTCTTCCTTCATCGCCGGCACTTACTTCGAGGAGATTCATAGGTGGCGAGCCGATAAACTGGGCGACAAAGCGATTGACTGGATAACGGTATACATCGAGAGGAGCTCCAACCTGTTGTACTTTCCCGTCTTTCATGACAACGAGAACGTCCGCCATGCTCATAGCTTCGACCTGATCGTGAGTAACAAAAATAGTAGTGGTTCGAATGCGGCGATGGAGCCGGATGAGCTCAGTTCTGGTGCTTGCTCGCAGGGTAGCATCCAAGTTACTGAAAGGCTCATCCAGAAGAAACAGCTTTGGGCGGCGAACGATGGCGCGTCCTAAAGCCACTCTTTGTTGCTGGCCTCCGGAAAGTTGAGAGGGCTTTCTATTTAGCAGTTCAGTGAGTTGTAACATCTCAGCGATGCGTATGACCTCTCTGCGGCGCTGTTCTCTGGCAACGTTACGCATGCGAAGCGAGAACTCAAGGTTTTCTTGTACTGTTAAATGAGGATAGAGAGCATAATTTTGAAAAACCATCGCGACGTCGCGGTTTTTGGGCGGTAAATCGTTTATCAAGACTTCGTCCAGGAGAAGCGAGCCCGTAGTGAGTTCTTCAAGACCCGCGATGATCCGCAACAGCGTCGATTTTCCGCATCCCGACGGTCCAACCAAGACAACGAACTGGCCGTCATCTACATTCAGATCGACAGGTGATAAGGCTTGCACCCCATTTCTGTAAGTCTTAGAAACCGCTTGAAGCGACAATTTAGCCATCGAATAGTGGTGATGGAGCGAGAGTTAGCTCACGGTAACTTCCATTAGATGACAGGAACTGTCACGTGTAACAAATTAATGTCAGCAATTTCAACTTACGTGAATGATCGGCCGATGCTTTACCTCGGGAATAGCACGGCGCAGAACCTCGTGGACCAGGGGAGCTGCATCGCCTCCGCCCAGAAACAGGAAATTGAAAATGTTGCCGATTGGGTTACCCTCCGTCCACGTGAAGTAAGCGTGGGGAACTTTTCCGGTTAACTGTTCCAAGTGAATGAGCATAGCGGCGATGGAGTTGGCAACAACTGGGCTTTTTGCATACAGAACCGAGTACTTACCAACCCGGCGGCCACTAATTGTCAAGGCAGTTTCGAATGTAGAAGCGTCGCCGCGCTCGACTTCAAAAAAGTACAGGTGTTCTTCGGGGCGAATGTTGTGGTTGTAACGAACGGCACGGTCAGCTCGATCCAAATCTTGCTCGGTTTCGGGTCTAGGACTTCTAGCAACCAGGTGAATAACCTCGCCCGCGCGCGGGGTGAGCAGCTCTCGGGCAGACTCGTCGAGTTCGACGGAATGTATGCGCAGTTCGGTTGAGCGCATAGCACGTGACACAAGCGACGTGAGAATAATAATCAGAATGAAAACCGTGGCAATCTTTAAGCCTTCGGGCCGCTCGTAGATGTTGAGAGCCGTGGTGTATATGAAAACAAACGCCACGAACACGAAAACAGTACGCAAAAGCGCTGTCCTGACTGAGAGAGCTACAGCCACCGCGGCCGAGGTCATCAGCACCAGAACTCCGGTCGCGTAAGCTCCGCCCTGCGCATCGACATTTGCCTTGAACAAGAAAGTTACAGTAAACGAAATGGCCATAAAGACGAGTACCAGAGGGCGGGAGGCACGTGCCCACTCAGGCGCCATACCGAAGCGCGGAAGGTAACGGGGAATAAGGCTAAGCAGCCCCGCCAGGGCGGACGCGCCTGCAAAACCGAGGATCAGAAGGGTGCTGACGTCATACAGAGTGCCGAACCCATTTCCGAGGTATCTATGGCCGAGATAGGCCAAAGCCCGGCCGTTTGCCTCGCCGCCTTCTTTGAACTTGTCCGCCGGAATCAGCAGGGTGGTCGTAAAGCTTGTAGCCATCAAAAAAACGCTCATGATTATGGCGGCTGTGGTTAAAAGCTTCCGAGTATTGTGGATTCGATCGGCTTCATCTTTTCCGCTGATCAATGGCATAACGGCTACACCGGTCTCGAATCCAGACAGCCCCAAGGCTAGTTTGGGGAACAGAATTATCGCGTAGCCCAGCATCAGCCAGGGACTGCCGTGCTGTTGCAAGAGCCGCTCGGACCAGTGGGCAGTCAGCTGAGGATGCCGAAGTACATCCCATAACGCAAAACCTGTGACGATCACATTCAGGAACAGGTAGACACCCACAAGTAAGACGGCGACGTTGATGGCTTCTTTGAAGCCTTTCAGAAAGATTGCTCCGAGAATCGCGAGGATCAGCAGAGTCACGCCCATCTGGCTCTTCATGAAGTGCGGCGTAAACGGGTTTTGCACAAAGTGAGCAGCGCCATCGGCAGCCGATAACGTCATAGTGATGACGAAATCCGTTGTTGCAAAGCCAAGCAGGATTAAGACGAACGTCTTACCTTTCCATTGAGGGAACAGATGTTCCAACATGGAAATGCTGCCCTGGCCGTTTGGGCTTGCCTGTGCGACGCGACTATAGACAGGAAGAGCGGCAAAAAGAGTAACGAGAACGAGGACCAGGGTGGCGATGGGCGAAAGCAGCCCCGCAGCCAGAAAAGCGATGCCAGGCTGGTAGCCCAAAGTGGAAAAGTAATCGACACCAGTGAGGCACATGACGCGCCACCAGGCGTTCTTAGCCTCCGCCGTACCCTGCACTCCTTTGGGCAGACGAAGATCGGCGAGAAGCCAGTCTGAAAAGCTCACGAGTTTAACTATACCGAGGGACCGAGCGAATGATAATGAGCACGCAGCCCGGGCGTGTTGGCGAGAGCTATTGCTCCCAGCCTCCTCCGAGCGCGTTATAGACCTGAACCAGGGACAAGCGCTCGTTCAAACGAGCACGGGCGAGATTTAACTCAGCGGAGAAGAGAGCAGTCTCATTGGTCAACACCTCAAGATAGCTGGTAACGCCGCCCTGGTAGCGCATATGCGCGAGATCGGAGGCTCCGCGGGCCGCGCTGGTGAGCGCTTCCTGATGGAGACGGAATTGCCGCAGCTTTCCATAAGCGATCAGGGAGTCGGAGACTTCGCGGAAGGCCTGCTGAAGAGTCTGCTGGTAACTCAGTAGCACTTGTTGCTGCTGTGCTTCCGACAGGCGTACGTTTGCCCGAAGCGCGCCCGCGTTAAAGATCGGTTGGCTTGCCTGGCCGGTCCAGTTCCATGCTCGTGAAGGCCACGTAAACAGGTTACCCAGTCCGATGCTTTCGAGGCCGGCAGTCCCGGTCAGCGAGATTTGAGGGAACAATTGCGCCCGAGCAACGCCGATCTGCGCGTTGGCCGCGACGAGTTGCTGTTCGACTTGCTGGATGTCCGGGCGTCGTTCGAGAAGACGTGAGGGCAATCCGGCAGGGATAGTTTCGGGAAGGGGCTGCTCGGTGAGAGCACGGCCTCGCTCGATAGCTCGTGGATTTTCTCCGATCAAGATGCTGATCTGGTTTTCTTCTTGTTGGATGGCGCGCTCAGTATCAGGAATAAGTTCGGCGGCTTCTTCCACCAGTTGCTCGGCTTGACGAACGTCGGCTAGCGATGTTGCGCCGCCCTGCTCTAGCGTTTGTGTGAGCTTAAGAGATTGCTCGCGCGACGCGAGAGTTCTCTGAGCAATTTGGAGTTCGAGGTCGTACTCTCTGAGTTGGAAGTAAGCTGTAGCCAGGTTTGCTACAAGGGTTTGCAAGACAGCCTGGCGGCCCCATTCGGTAGCCCGAAGGTTGGCACGAGCGGCCTCTGTTGCTCTCCGGTAGCGGCCCCAAAAATCGGGATTCCAGGAAGCCGAAAGTGCTAGTTCGTCGCCAAGATAAGAGTATCCACTGAACGTGCTCGATATGGCCGGTTGACGAACGCCAGAGATTACGGGGCCGAAACCAACCGTCGGGAACTGGTTGGAGCGCGTGATAATCACCTGCTCCTGAGCTTGGAGGATGCGGGTAGCGGCAATGCGGACATCGAAATTTTGTTTAAGACCGGTGCGGATAAGTTCCTGAAGCACGCTGTCTTGGAAAACAGCCGACCACTTCTCGTCGCCTAGAGAGTTGACTGTTGGTGAGGCGGTGGTCGTTTGCGTGTCGCCGCGATAGACGGGAGGAACGGTAACAACCGGCCGTTTATAGTTGGGTCCGACGGTACAGCTTGTCAGGAGAGCAATCGTTGAGAGGAGACTGAAGAGCGCAACCCGCTTCATGCGGGCTCCTGCTCGGTCTCGGGCTCCAGAACGGGGGATGCGGATTTCTTGCCGCCTCGGGTTACGCGGTGAGATATCTTTTCGACGACATCGAACGTTACCGGGATCAAGAAAATTGCGAGGACGGTTGCGGCGATCATACCGCCGATAACCACTGTGCCCAGTACGCGCCGCGATACGGCTCCGGAGCCAGTTGCCATCCATAAAGGCACGCATCCGAGGATGAAGGCAAAAGCGGTCATGATGATTGGCCTAAATCGGATACGGGCTCCGGTGAGCGCGGCCTCTTCGATGCTCTTGCCTTTCTCGTACTCCGATTTGGCGAACTCGACGATCAAGATGGCATTTTTCGCGGAGAGGCCGATGAGCATGATTAATCCGATCTGGGCGTACACGTCGTTCTCATAACCGCGCAGGTAAAGAAACAGGTATGCGCCGAAAACGGCAATCGGTGTTCCAAGCAGGACGCTGAAAGGAAGCGACCAGCTTTCATACTGGGCGGCGAGGATGAGAAATACGAACAAGAGCGAGAGCCCGAAGATGACGGAGGGAGGAACACCACGGGAAGCCTGCTGCTCCTGATAGGACATACCGCTGTAATCAAATCCCATCTGTGAGGGCATGTTCTGAGTGAAGACTTCTTCGAGCGCCTGCATTGCCTGGCCGGTACTAAATCCGGGAGCCGCATTTACGTTTAATTGTGCCGCGTGATATTCGTTGTAGCGCATGGTGAACTCAGGGCCGGATAACGGATGCGTGGTGGTGACGGCATTCAAAGGCACCATTTGATTGCGGTTATTCGCTACAAAGAAACGGCTCATATCGTCGGTGCTTCTCCGGTAAGCGCCCTCCGCTTCGACGTAGACCTGCCATTGTCGGCCGAAACGATTGAAGTAATTGACTAAATAACCGCCGAGGAAGGCCTGAAGGGTCTGGTAGACATCGGAGACGTTGACGCCTTGGCGCTCGACTTTTACACGGTCCACGTCAGCATAGATTTGCGGCACGCTGGGCAGGTATGTGGTGCTGACGCCCGCCAACTCCTTTCTGGCGTTAGCGGCCGCTACAAATTTGTTGACGTTCGCTGTGAGGAAAGAGAGATCGGCGCCGGAACGATCTTCGAGTATGAACGTTACACCGCCCGAGGTACCGACCCCCGGAATAGATGGCGGTGAGAACGAAAAGGCTATTCCGTCCCGTACTTGTTGCAGAGCGCCTGCGATATGGGCGCGAATTGCGGTGTACTGTTGATCGGCCGAGGTTCGTTGATCCCAAGGTTTCTCGGTTACGAAGAAGAATGCGCTATAGGTATCTTGAACCCGGCTGAGAAGACTGAATCCAATCACCGAGGTACAGCCCTGTACGCCGGGAGTCTTCAAGATGGCGTCTTCCACCTGTCTGGCGGCAGCGGCTGTTCGCTGGAGCGACGCCGCGTTTGGCAGTTGCAGAGCGACAAAGACATACCCCTGGTCCTCTTCCGGCAGGAACGAGGAAGGAATGTTGCGGCTTATAATGCCGGCGAACACCGCCATGACGGCCAGGAATAAAATGCTGATGGCGGCTTTACGCAGCAACACTCCGGAAAAACCGACATAGCCTTTAGTGACCTTCCCGAACATGCGATTGAACCAATTGAAAAAGCGCGCCAGCGGCCCGCGAGATTCTTTTTTGGGTTTCAGCAGAAGAGCAGCTAACGCGGGGCTTAGGGAAAGCGCATTGAAAGCGGAAAAGATGACGGATATCGCGATGGTTACCGCAAACTGCTGATACAGGCGGCCAGTAATTCCGGGGATGAAAATGGTCGGCACAAATACCGCAGTCAAGATAAGCGCGATAGCAACTACCGGACCGGCGACTTCCTCCATTGCCTTGAGGGCAGCGTCGCGGGGAGTCATCCCCTCTTCGATGTGCCGCTCTACGGCCTCGACAACGACAATGGCATCATCGACCACCAGACCGATGGCAAGCACAAGCCCGAAGAGAGACAAGGTGTTAATCGAGAAGCCCAGCAATGGGAACACCACGAAGGTGCCAATGAGTGACACCGGAACTGCAGCCAGCGGAATGAGCGTGGCGCGCCAGCCTTGAAGGAAGATATAGACGACCAAAACAACAAGCGCGAGTGCTTCAAGCAATGTGCGGACAATATCGTGCATGCCGGCCGTAACTGCCTTTGTTGTGTCGAGGCTGACCTGTTGCTCAAGACCTTGCGGAAACCGCTTCTGGAGTTCGTTCATACGCGCGCGGACGCCTTCCGCTGCGTTCACGGCATTTGACCCGGGAAGCTGATAAACCGCAAGGATCGCCGATGGCTTTCCGTTGTACCGGCCAGTCAGGTTATATGTCTGGGCACCGAGTTCCAAGTCGCGCGACGTCTTTCAGGCGAAGATTGGACCCATCGGGATTTGCTCGCAAGATAATGTTGCCGAACTCTTCCGGCGACTTGAGACGGCCTTGGGCCTGGACGGTGTAAGAGAACTGCTGCCCCTGCGGTACGGGCTCGCCGCCGATCTGTCCGGCAGGATTAACCGTATTTTGGCTTTGCAGAGCGGCAACAATCTGGGGCACGGTCACCTGCAGTTTGTTGAGCTGGTCCGGGTTGATCCAGGCGCGCATGGCATACTGCCCGGCACCGAATACCTGGACCCGCGCCACTCCGGGAACCCGAGTAATCTCATCCACCAAGTTGATATAGGCATAATTTGCGAGAAAGACGCTGTCGTAAGTGCCATTCGGAGAATAGAGAGCAAACAGCAGCAATGGCGCGCTGAGCGATTTCTGAACGGTCAATCCCGCCGTATTAACCTGAGCCGGAAGCTGTGACTGGGCCTGAGAGACGCGAAGCTGAGTGAGTACCTGATCGATGTTGGGGTCTGTATTTACGTCGAAGTCGACCGTGATCTGTGACTGGCCGTTGTTGGCATTCACCGAATACATGTAGGCCATTTGGTCAACACCGCTGATCTGAGCTTCCAGCGGAGTAGCGACCGATTGTTCAAGCGTCAGAGCGTCGGCGCCGGGATAGATAGCTTGGACAAGGATTTCAGGAGGAACAATGTTAGGGAACTGGGCGATGGGCAGCCTCAACATGGAGACCGCGCCTACGATCACCATGATGATGGCGATAACCATAGCCACAATAGGGCGGTTAATGAAGAACTTGGACATAATTAATTGCCTGCACTTCCAGCTGCATCAGCCGGGACCGACTCTACGTTAGCGGGCGTGGGATTTACGGTCGCCCCATCACGGACCTTCGAAGTTCCTTCACTGACGACTCGATCCCCCAACTTGAGTCCGCTTGCGATAATCCACATAGGTCCGACCCGATTCCCGACTTGCACTGAGCGGACACTGACTTTGTTATCACCGCCGACCAGTGCCACTTGATAGCGGCCTTGCAATTCTGTTACAGCGCTTTGAGGTACAAGGAGCGCATCGCGCTGCATCGAAGTCAACGCTCTTATTCGGCCAAATTGTCCAGGGCGAAGAATGTTGCCGGGGTTTCTAAATGCCGCCACGATGCGGATAGTGCCGGTGGAAGGATCTACTTGACGATCGGCAAACAAGATCGTTCCCTGATGTGGATAAACGCTGTTATTAGCAAGAGTCAACTGAAGCGGGACCGGCGTTTTAGTCCGTAACAGATCGACGGAGGAGGCAGGCTTGATTTTGTCCGCAATGCGCAGGTACTCTTGCTCGCTGATCGGGAAATAAGCCTTAATTGGGTTCACTTGTGAAACAGCGGTTAAGACAGTGCTTGGGCCGACTAGATTCCCGATTTGCGTAGTGGCTTGACCGGCGATTCCATCAATCAGCGACCGGACCTTGGTAAAGCCGAGATTGAGCTCGGCGGTTTCGACCGCTGCTTGAGCGCCTTTGATGGAGGCTTGATTGGATTGGATCAAGGCTTCCGTTTGCTTCTGTGTCTGAACATCGTTATCGAGTTGGCTCTGCGCAATCGCGTGTGCTTGAGCCAGCGGCGTGTCGCGTTTCACATTGATCGCCGCTAGCCCGAGTTGCGCCTGAGCTTGCCCGAGTTGGCCATTGGTTTGGGCGAGTTGGCCTTTAGCCTGGTCTAGAGCGGCTTGAAAAGGACGCGGGTCGATTTCGAATAAAACCTCGCCTTTCCGGACGAACGATCCTTCGCGATAGTCTTGACGGATAAGGTAGCCAGAGACCTGCGGCTGAATATTGGCGTTGACGTACCCGTCGAGCGTGGCAACCCAGTCACCATATATCGGCACGTCTTGTTGTCTTACGGTGGCCACCGTGACACTAGGAGGCGGAAAAGCTTGGGGCGCGGCGGCCTTTTTCGCGCATGCTCCACTTGCAGCCAATAGAATCGTGGTGGCCAGGAACACCAAGCTCGATTTAGGTTTTTGTACTACGAAAGAGATCTTTGATGTCAATTATTGTCAGCCTTCCACGATTCTTATCTTTGTACGAGGTTTGGGGAAACTGGCTGTCGTAACCTGTAAAACGACTGCCCCGGGCAGTGAAGCCCTACCATTCGATAGATGAGGTACAGTAGCCGCCAGGATTCGAATGAGGTGCTCGCGGAACACGTTCGTATCGAAATAGCCGGCGCATGACATTGACCGTTTGTCAAATGGAGTATGACGGGAGAATCATTGAGAAACGCAATTGCTTCCTTACGGGGGCCGGCCTCGAGCAGGGCAGCGACGTGTCTTTCACCTCGTTGCTGGCCCGGTACACGACAGGATGCTGTGAGGGGAAGTGCGGCCACCCTCGCATTCTACGAGAGTAAGATTTGGCAGTGACGGGACAGCTATGGCCAGGCACGAAGAGCGGCCTGGAAACACATCAATTAAGCCCAGGCTTTTGCTCGTACGAGCGTGCCTAATAATTCCGGATAGGTGCCTTGGAGCCGGAGATGCGATTTGCCCTTTATTTAAAAACCTTCGGCGATCACGGAGCAGTTCTTTCGGAGCCATAAGCGCAGCGATTGGAGCGCTAATGCGTCTATTCGCACATCGATGGCGGGATGCATATCCCGTGTCTCATGGCTCCGATTCAACGGTATCGAAACGGCTGGGACAACTTACTAGGTGGGTGCGAGTTTCGGTATGGCTTAGACGAGCTAACAATGCGGGAATGCCATCGTCCAGTGTCCAGTGCGGCAAACCTGCGTCAGGACGGTGCTGCCGCACTGGTACGGATAAATATCGAATTCTACGTCGATGCCGCCATTGTGAGCCGCTCGATTCGACTGACCGAACATTTCCGGGCCACACGACAACTCCCCCATAGAGCAAAATGATCGTGATCCAGCGCGGAGCAATAGTTTGAGAGTTCATTCGCTTGTGCCTGTTGCGCCGCGCGAGACTTGAAAACTCTGACTATCTGCGAATCAGCACGATTGTTCCATGAACAGAGCCTGACGTAAAACCAGTCGCTAAATCGATCAAGCGTCTGACAATGATCGTGCCGTGGGCGTTGGTAAAACGACCTGTGCCACCGGTGATAGTCTCGATTTCCACAATGCTATTGAGATTGGGAGTGAGCGTGTCGGTGGGTTCACCCTGTCCTGAGATGGTAAGGTAAACGGAATCCCCATCGGCAGCAACCAACTCGCCCGTGCCCTGCGCCGAACCATCCGCCAGACTCACCAAGCCGTTGTAGTTAAGTTTGAACTCACTCAAGTGCGTCGCGAGTCCTGGGATGGAGCCATCAATGGCAAAGGCGTTCGTTGGATTTCCCTGCGGGGTGTCGATTTCGGTTCCTTGCAGGAATCCGTCGAAGGAGATCTGCTTAACCGGAGCTCTCTCTTTGGAGTCCTTCGAATAGGCAGTCGTGGATAGCAAGAACGTAAGCGCTACAGCCACAGATATGGATTTAACAGGCACTCTTAAATGCCTGCCTAATTTTTGGATCTGCATGAATGTATTCCTTTGTTGGCGATTCCGCCGCGGTCTGGTAGTGAACATCAAGCAACGCTGAGCGAAGTTGAAGGGTCACATGCGTTGAGGATAGGATGAACTGATGTTTAAGGCTTGAGAAGCGCTTGGGATTTTGTTGAGGAAAACTTGAGCGCGGGTGAGCGCAACCATGAATCAACGAAAGATCTATGAGTTCGACCGATTTCGATTGGATCCGAGTGAAAGACGGCTAATTCACGCGGGCAGCCCAGTCGCACTCGCGCCGAAAGTCCTGGACACTTTGATCGTGCTGCTACAGAACACGGGATGCCTATTAAGTAAAGAAGATCTTCACCGGCATCTGTGGCCGGACACTTTCGTTGAAGATGTTACGCTGGCGCGCAGCATCTCCGATTTGAGAGCCGTTCTGGGACAGTATTCAGAAGCGAAATACATTGAGACGGTGCCAAAGCATGGATATCGCTTTATAGGCACTGTCGAAATGTCGATTTCGCCGAATCCCAAGACGAATCGCAGCGTTCCCGATGGCCGCTCATCGACAGGAAGAAGCTTGATGATCGCGGTGCTACCGTTTGCGCCCTTGGGAGATGACAATTCTGTTCAGATCTTCGGCGATGGGCTTGCGGAAGAGATCGTACATACGCTGGCTCGCGTCAGTGGACTAATGGTTGCTGCCTGCGGCTCATCGTTTCGCTACCGGGGCGCCAATCTTGATCTTCATAGGGTCGCTGCCGATTTGGGAACTGATCTGATACTTCAAGGAACCGTAAGAAAAATTGGCTCAGGTTTTCGCGTGACCGTACAGTTGATCGAGACGGATCGTTTCACTGTTCGATGGTCTGAACACTACCAGCGGGAACCGGCAGAGCTGATCGATTTACAGGAATCGATCGCGAAAGTGATTGTTTGGGAGCTCAAACCTCGACTGCACGACCCGGATTCAGAGCTTGCACCCTTAGCTCACTCCAAGCAAACAGAAGCTTGGCATGCTCTGTGGGAAGGCCGTCTGCACCAGCACCGATTCACTCCGGATGGTCTTGCCCAGGCCGAAAGATGTTTTGAAAGGGCCATTCGTCTCGATCCTAACTACTCGCTGCCCTATTTGGGCATCGCAGGGAACCAGTACATCAGAGCAAATCTCGCTCACGTCTGTCCGACCGACGTATTGCCGCGAGCCGCAGAGGCGATTTCTAAGGCGTTGCTGTTGGAAGGCAATTCTGGAGAGGTACACGCTGCAGCCGGTATGAACGAAGTATTTTGGAATTACAACTGGGCACAGGCCGAAGCACATTTCCGCTCGGCATTGACTTTCAGTCCGTCGTCGTCCTCAGTTCATCATCTATATGCTCTTTGGTGGCTTCGCCCCCAGAGACGATTTCAGGAGGCGATTGCTGAAAATCAGTTGGCGCTTGATCTGGATCCACTATCGCCTTTCTTACGTGTTGTGCAATCTTATCTGCTGTATCTTGCAGGGGAAGATGATCAAGCAATTTCCCTTTGCGAGTCCGCGCTTCATTTTGACGACAGGAACTTTCTTGCTTATCGAATTCTTGGGCACATACTGCAGAAACAGGGAAAAGCGGCTGATGCGAACAAGGCTTATGCCAAAGCCGTTGAACTACCCGGAAGCTCTCCGGTCGAGCTGGGTTATTTTGCGGTAAGCTGCGCTTTCCTTGGCGACGTCGACAAAGCCAACAAGATCCGAGACCAGCTCCGATTGCCAACGGCCGGCAGCTACTTGTCGTCAGCAATCATGGCATTGATCGACCTAAGCGCAGGTTGTCCATCGGAGGCGCTCAGATGGATTGAAAAGGCACTCAAAGAACACGATCCAAACCTATTCACGATGGCGACTGATCCTTTGTGGGTAGCCATGAAAGGTTCGCAAGAATGCCAGGCTGCACTGCGCGAAATCGGCTTGGCAACTCCCAATGACAACTAGGCAAAGCTGTACCGGATCTAGAACAAACTGGTCCAGTCCTGGATCCACTGCTGCGTCCTCAGAAAATCCTCAATAAATCCCAAATCAGACTGCAAGAAGATTCCCCCGTGCTCGGCGTATCTTTCAAGCGTGGAGTATCTCTTGAACTCAGAAAACATAACGGACTTACGTGCTTTTCAGGGAGCCCAGCTGTTGCTCTCCCTCTACGAACTCAGGCGTGAGCCAAAGATGCGACAGGCGCGGGAATGGCTCCTATCTTCCTTTCGTCCGGAGACACCAGGCGATTTCCCGGTCATTTGTCCCCCAGGTTCGGATCAGGAGACTTTCTTCCGGATGGTCTACAGCTATTGGGAAATGGCATCTTCCTTCGTCACCGCTGGGCTTGTAGACGAGAAGCTATTCATCCATAACAACAGCGAAGTACTGCAGGTTTGGGAACGGATTCGTGTTCTGGTTCCGGTTTGGCGCCAAGCTTGGAATAACCCGCTAATCGTCAAGAACATGGAAGAGGTGGCAGAAAAGGCAGTGAGCTATCTCAACCAAGCGGACCCCAACGCGTACGCTATGTTCGTGGCGAAAATGCGGTAGCAACTACGCCTCAGGGTAAGGAGCGAGAAGTATCGAGAGCGTTGCTTCCAGACGATGGCTCTGATTTCCGGAACGTCGCCGACGCTGGTCTCCGATAGCCAAACCACGAGTCAGATGTCAGACTACTAGGTGCGCAAAGGCAAACTGCTTGAGTTCTTTGAATCAAAAAGTCGCACTGGTTACAGGCGTTACGCGTCGTAAGGGTATCGGCGCAGCTGTAGCGCTCGCTTTGGCTCGAGCTGGGGCAGATGTCGGGACGGCCTTTTATCGGCCGTATGACCACACCATGCCGTGGGGCGTTAAGGATTCTGAGCCTGAGAACATCATCGGCGAGCTGCGGGCGATTGGTGTGAATGCGCATGGCTTCGAAATTGACCTCAGCGAGCCGGATGGTCCCCGCACTTTGTTCCAAGTGGCAGTGGAACAGTTTGGTCGCATCGAAATCCTGGTGAATAACGCAGCGTACTCGATGGAGACTACCGTGGAAAGAATGAGCGCGGAAGACTTGGATCGCCACTATGCCGTCAATTTGCGCGCCGTGATGCTGCTCTGTGGGGAATTTGTTCGTTCTTTTCCCGCCGGGCGCGTGGGACGAATCATTAATCTCACCTCGGGGCAAGGACTCACGCCCTTCCCCAATGAACTGGCCTACGCGGCGACAAAGGGCGGCGTCGATGCATTCACCGTAAGTTTGAGTGCGGCGGTCGCGCGGCTCGGGATTACCGTCAACGCGGTCGATCCCGGCCCCGCAGATACCGGCTGGATGGGTGAGGAGTTGCGTCGATCGGTGATCCCGAACACGCCGATGGGACGACTGGGTATGCCGCAAGACGCCGCCCCTCTCATTGTCTTTCTAGCGTCCGAAGAGGCCCAGTGGGTGACTGGACAGGTCATTCGGTCCCGAGGAGCGAGCTAACAAGCTCTAAATAAAGTTCCCTGCTTCGTAACTTTCTGCCAATCCTACTCGAACAAGAGTCGAGGTTAATCAGCTTATGAAAAAATTGGCAGTACTCGCGCTTGCCTGCAGCGCAGCGGTTGCTCAAGACAACCGTCATGCGGGAAACGAAGCGGGAGCCGTTTTCGCGGCCACAAACGACGTTAAACATAATGAAGTTGTGATGTACCGCCGATCCGAAAGCGGCACGTTACGGCTGGTCGGCAGTTTTGCAACGGGCGGCCGCGGCGAGGGTGGCATCAACGACCCGCTGCAGGCACAAAGCTCTATGGCACTCACTAAAGACCATCAGTTTCTGTTGGTGGTGAATGCCGGATCTAGCAATGTTTCGGTCTTTCGTGTTTCCGAAACAGGGTTGTCATTGATCAGTAAGACATCTACCGAGGGCGGCAATCCGGTTAGCGTTACGATACATGACGATCTCGTGTACGTTGCCAACGTTGGCGGAACCTATCACACGGCCGGCTTTCATCTCACGCCTTGGGGAGAGCTGGAGTTCATACAGAATTCAAAGCAACCGCTTAGTTTCCTCGATACCGAACCCGGCGTGATCGCCTTTTCTCCCGACGGCTCGAAGGTGATTGTAACTGAGCGCCAAACCAGCAAAATCGATGTTTTCTCGGTTGCCTCCGATGGCTCACTTTCAAATCCGGTTGTAAATAACGATCAGGGTATTGAGCCTTTCGGCGCCTCATTTGCCCCTTCAGGAGCTTTATTGGTATCGGAGGCCGGCTCCGGCGCAGTTTCTTCGTACAGCATCAATTCCGATAACACGCTTTCTGTCATAACATCCAAAGCGCCTGCCGGCGGCGGAGCGACCTGCTGGGTAATTCCAGTGGGGAATTGGGTGTATGCCAGTAACTCGGTTTCCTCAGACGTTGCTTTGTACAGTTTGGGATCTTCCGGCGGCTTGACACCCATCGGGATTGCCGCGATGGAGCCCACAACAGTCAAAGCTATCTTCCCGCCCGGTATTCCGGTGACCTCGTATCCTCTCGACCTGGCAGCCACACCGAACGGTAAATTCGTCTATGTTGTTTATAGCGTTTTGGGCCGAGTTATTGGTTACCAGGTAGCGGCCGACGGCACACTTACTAAGGTTGCGAGCGTCAGCCCTTATGATCCGCAAATTGGGGTTGAGGGACTGGCGGCGTACTGATTTCAGCGTTGAAAGCGTTTGTCTTCGTTCTAAGGTAATTTACCCGATCGTTGCCGAGAAGACCTGCTCCATCCATTGGATGATTGCAGGCATCCCTTGGCCTGATTTCGCGGAGACTTGAAAAACTGGCATTCCCGGGCGGACGCTCTGAATGTTACGATGAACGTCCGCCCAGCAGAACTCTACGGCTTCGGCAAGATCGCTCTTGGTGATGACCGCTATGTCGGCGCTGTTGAAGATTGTGGGATATTTGAGCGGCTTATCTTCTCCTTCTGTCACGGAGAGCAGGACCATACGCGCTTGTTCGCCGAGGTCGTAACTCGATGGGCAGACAAGATTGCCTACATTCTCGATAAAGAGGAAATCGAGATCGTGGAGGTTCCAGTCTTCGACGGCCGCAGTTACCATGCCGGCGTCAAGGTGACAAATTGTGCCAGTACAGATTTGTTTGACGGGAACCTGGCTGCGGGCTAAGCGAATCGCGTCGTTCTCGGTGGCGAGATCACCGACCAGAGCCGCCGCGCGGTAGTTCGGGCGCAGTTCAGACAAAATGCGCTCGAGGAAAGCGGTTTTGCCGGACCCCGGGCTTGAGACGAGACTGATGACCGTGACGTTCGCCTCATTAAACCGCTGCCGCAGCGCACGTGCGGCTACGTCGTTCTTGTTGAGAACCTTTTGCCGGACTTCAATAAGACGTGTTGCGATCACGTTTCGAGCTCCAAAGCAGACACCTCAAGATCTTTGCCTTGTAAAACCTCGGCTGCGGGCGTGCCGCATTGCTCACACTCCAGACGCTGGAAGGAAAATGGAGCGCGTTCGGCTTGGCATGTCGGACATCGGATAAGCAGAGGCACATCCTCGATGATGAGTGAAGACCCTTGCAGCGAGGTGCCTTCGCAGGCCAGCTCATAGGAGAAGAGCAGCGCTTCTTTGACAACGCCGGCCAAGGGACCGAGACGCAGATGGACCGCGCAAACCCGTCCTCCGCCTTGCCGCAGCGCCTCTTCTTCGACGCCTTCGATGATGCTCAATGCGATGGACAGCTCGTGCACGCGCCGTTTACATCGTCGAGATACGGATGTAGCGCTTGATATCCGGAAGAGACATTACCAGAGCCGAGAGGGCGAGAGCAACCGCAATTCCACCGAACAGTTTTTTCATGACTTAAGCTCCTGACATTCTTTTGAGATGAGAGATGTTACGACGTCGGCGGCCAGATGGACAGCTTCTGCCACGGGCGCAGTCAGGCCCATGCGGCCGTCCTCGCCGCCGAGATCCGCGGGTTCGCAGCCGACCACCAGGATTCGGCCCATTTCGCCGCCCATCGCCTGCACCATACGAAATACGTTGGCGGGGTTCATGGCGTGCGCGTTGACCGCGACATGCTGCTCCGTACCCGCGGGCGCGAGTTCCGGTTCGATGGTGTAGACCGTTCCCGGCGCGCCTCCACGCGAGGTGGCGTCAACCAGGATTGCGAGATCGGGCTTGTCCATCAAAGCGTAGGACAGGTCGAGGCCACGGATTCCGAAGTCGATAACCTGCACGCTCGCCGGAAGCGTGCGTTTGCTGAGCACGCGGGTGACTTCGCAGCCAAATGCGTCGTCACCTTGGAAGATGTTGCCGATGCCCGCCACGAGGATGTTCATACGAGTTCGACTTCGTCGGGTGAAAAGAAAAATCGGTGGCCGATCTGCCGGGCGATACCGAAATCGCGGCCGGGATCGTCTTCGACCGTAACGGCAAGATGGACGCGATCTTCGAAGTCGCGCTCTACCGATTCCACGATGGCAATCTTCCCGTTCAGAGCAATGTCGAATATGTCCCCCTGCTTGCGGGGCCGCAATCGCACGCGATCACCTTCACGAAATTCGAGCTTGGCGGTATTGCGCAGACTGCGAATGACGCCGTGCAGTTTGGCTATGTGTTCGGGCGGAAGTGTCTCGGTGCGCTCGAGGATATCGCGGCCATGATCGTTGCTCTCCCGCACTTCCTGTTTTTCCTTGTCAGTCAAGGTTAGGACACGCAGGGTCAGCATCTCGTCCATTTCCGTACTGTCGTAGAAATCGCCCCTGCTTTCGGGCGCGATCTGGGGATAGTCGTACAGAATGATAGGGGAGGAGAGCATCAGAGTTCGTTCTCCTTCGCGGCCCGCGAGAACCGGCCATGTTCCGACGTTATGGCAAGCGGCGGTAGCTACTCGATAGGCCTCTGGCGGATCGATCAATGAAAAGAATGCCCCACTCTTCACGCCGAGCAGAGTGTGGCAAGAGAGCATGTGCGTCCGCGATGGCTCCATGCGGGATTCGTCGCCAATGTTCGGGCTCAGGTTTTGAATGTGGACGGAGAGCCGAATCACCTCGCCGGTGACGGGCGCGGCACTTACGCGGACAGCAGCGGTCAGTTCTCCGAAGGAAAACGACTGGATCTCCGGCGGTGTGGATAAGGGACAGTACGAAGTGGTCCACTCGCGCTCCGAGCGGTCTTGAAGAAAGCGAATTTTGATATCAACTTCGGTGTGAGCGTTCGCCTCCGTAAGAATCTCGGTTTGCATCTCAACCGGATAGCTGCCGCCTACTGGCCCGATCGTTCCGAAGTGCCAGCGACCCTGATTCTTCACAGCCGTCTTTCGGTAGGGATAGAGCAGAAATCCCTCGTAGAGGACGGCGCTTGCAATCTTCTCTAAAGGCTCGAAGTTCACGAGGCAGCCTGTCTTTCTTTCGGCAACAGGCTCTCTAGTGCCTCGTCCCATGTAGCGAAACCCTGTGCGCGCTTGTAGCTGTAGAGACGGTCGAAGATCTGCCGCTCCACCCGAAGCCAAGCGCTGTCCGGGTAATACAGGTCCATCATTTCGTTCCACACGTTCGCCGGTAGACGGAAGCGAGATTCTTTGTCCCAGCCAATCTGTGCGATGTGCAAGGAGCCGTCGGGAGCCGGATAGAAAATTGTGCCGCTGAACTGGAAAACAAGAGGCACTTCGCCGCCGTCGAGGGCGTAAAAATACTTCGCAGCCGCTACGTTGAAGTCGAAAGTGCAGGGGACAGGAAGTGAGATAACGGTGCTGCCGGCGAACTCGGTGGCCGTAACGTTCACGTGTGTCCAGAGCAGAGGACGTAGCGTGCGGCTCCAGCGCTCCGGCTCGCCGAAGAGATCGCCAAGTAAGTGGCGTTCTCCAGGTGAATAGTGACGGCGATGTGCTTCGATTTGAATCTGACAGCGAAGGGCAATGCTGTGAACGGATTCGTCCGCGATTGAATTGGTCAGACGTAGCTGGAAGGCGATGGTAGGCGCGGCGGCGAACGAAACGGCTTGCGCGCTCTCCACTACAAAGTTCAGGTTTGGCAAGTGCTCCCCTTCGTCCGGAGTTGCTCAAAAAACCTGGCGATCTCGCCCCAAACGGCGGCCCCTCCTGAAAGACCGCTCCAGCGCATACGAATAGTTCCGACCAACTTGTAGCATTGGTCGATGGGGACAATGAAATATTCGCGAGCGGCGCCGACCCGGTTGACAAGCAGCGCTTCGACATCGGGCTGCAGATGGAGCAGTTCAGGATTAGCGGCCGCGATTTCGTCCCATGCTTCCAGACGCAGCGAGGACTCCGATGCACCCGCCGGGCCTGGATACAGCGCGATCACCCGTCCTGCGGTCGAGCTGTGCGTGAAAAATGCGAGCGATATGGGAATCAGCAGATCGTCCCATTGTGCGTCGCTGATGCTGAAATTGGGGAGCGCGCGTACTTCTTTCGGGATGTCTCGGTAGACACCGCGATACAGCAGCGCGCAAGAATCGCATGCGCAGCGAATCAGACGCGTTTTGCCATCGAACTGGTGGACGTGCTCGGCGGGAAGAGCTACGCCGCAAGCGTCACATTTTTCCTTGCTTTCGCGCGAAGGAACAAACCGGCGCAGTGCTGCAAGGGGAGCCGAAGCCATGTTAGCCCGCCCTCGACGGAACGGCGCCGTTGATGCTGAGTAGGGGAACGAAGTTGTTTATCCCGTTGCCCGGTTGAACGATAACTTCGGCCAAGTCGGGGACCGCTTCGCGAAGCATGGCTTTGAGCGATTCTTCGTCTATCTCGCCTGACCCGCAGCCCCCGGCGGAGAGACGGATGCGCGCGACGCCATCGAAAACTCCGGCCAACTCCGCATGGGCTGAAGCTTTACCAAGTGCCTGCCGCACCCTGGTCTCCAGATCGTCGGGATGAAGTCCGTGTAAAACCAGCAGATTCGAGACGAGGCTGTCGTTTGTAAATCGCCGGATGATGGCCTCGCCACTTGTTCCGGATTCGAAAACGATGTCCATCATCTTCTCGAACCCGGCGCCATGCAGTTCCAAAACCGCCTGCATTAGCTCTTCGGCAACTTGGCGGCTTTCAGGGTTGGCAAACTGCTCGACACGGCGTACCAGGGCTTCGATACGCCGCACCCGTTCTTGCTCTACGTTTGCACTCCCGTCAGTGCCCATGGATGTCTCTTACCGCGCATCCATCGGCGCCAAACATCGAGGAGTGGCGGACATCCAGCGTCTTGCCTTCTCCGAGATACATGTGAACGCCGCAGGGCAGACACGGATCGAAGCTGCGTACAGCGCGCATGATATCGATACCTTTGAAATTATCCGGCCCGTTCTCTTCAAAGATGGGCGTGTTCTGCACGGCATCTTCGTAGGGACCAGGGGTCCCGTACTCGTCACGGGGATTGGCGTTCCACGGCGTCGGCGGATATGGATGGTAGTTAGCGATCTTCCCCTCGCGAATGACAACGTGATGGGAGAGAACGCCGCGCACCGCCTCGTGGAATCCGCAGCCGATGGCTTCGTCGGGCACCTTGAATTCACGCCAGGTTTGTGTCTTGCCTTGATGCAGGTCGCGCATGGCCTGCTCTACAAAATGAAGTGCGCAAGCGGCAGCATAGGCTTGGAAATAGGTACGGGCGCGGTTGCGCTCGATGGCGTTACTCCATTGCGGAATCTTCCATTCGAACTCGGTTTCGGGCTTGGTGGCGGTTTTAGGAAGATAGATCTTCACGCTATGTCCGGTCGCTTTGACATAGCCGATATCCACCAGGCCGGCAAGCGCTGTCGCCCAGAAGCGAGCGATAGGACCGCCGCCGGTATCGAGCGCCAGATAATCGCCCGTTCGCTTGTCGTACCAGCGCGGCGACATAACCCAGGAGTAATTCCCTTTGAAATCGCGCTTCTGGGGCCGCGGCGTAGTGGTCTGGTTCCATGGGTGACGCTTATCTACCGGATTTCCAAGCGGGTCATGGGTGACAAAGGTCTCATCGTTCTTCCAATCCTCGTAGTAAGAACTTCCGAGCAGGATGCGAATGCCTAAGTTGATATCGACCAAGTTATTCGTCACTAATTGGCCGTCTACAACAATGCCGGGCGTAACATACATCGCCTTGCCCCACTTATCCATGTTTTGGTAAGTGTAATCGCAGACCTCGGGGTTATTGAACGACCCCCAACAGCCCAGCAGAATCCGGCGCTGGCCGACTTTTTCGTATCCGGGCAGAGCCTCATACATGAAATCGAATAAGTCGTCGTGCAACGGCACAACTTTCTTCATGAACTCGACATACTTCATCAGGCGCACGAGATAATCGGTAAATAACTGAACCGTAGGCACAGTTCCTACTCCGCCGGGATAGAGCGTCGACGGATGGACATGGCGTCCTTCCATCTGGCAGAACATCTCGCGTGTCATCCGGCTCATCTGCAGGGTTTCGCGATAGAACTCGCCGGTGAATGGGTTCAGGGCCCGCATGATGTCCGCGATGGTCCTGTACCCGTGCATGTCGGCATGCGGGCAAGTGGTAGCCTCGGCTTTCGCCAAAACGCCTGGATTGGTCTCTTTGACCATCTGTTCGCAGTAATCGACCCCGACGAGATTGTCCTGGTACAGATTGTGATCGAACATGTACTCGGCAGCTTCACCGAGGTTCGTGATCCACTCGCCCATGTCCGGAGGGCGTACTCCGAAAGCCATGTTTTGCGCGTAGCAGGCGCAGGTGGCGTGGTTGTCTCCACAGATACCGCAGATGCGGCTGGTGATGAAATGGGCATCGCGCGGATCTTTGCCCTTCATGAAAATGCTGTAGCCGCGGAATATGGACGAGGTGCTATGGCACTCGGCGACTTCTTTGTTAGCGAAATCGATTTTTGTGTAAATCCCGAGACTGCCGACGATCCGGGTGATCGGATCCCAATTCATCTCAACCAGGCGGCGCTGCGAACTCTCAATCGCTGACGTGGGTTCGGTAATGGTAGCCATTTTGTCCTTTCTTTTCGGGCCTAGTAAGTCAGCGGAGTGTAGCCGGTGGTAAGTTGCCGACCGGTGTGTCGCCACTTGGGTTCTTTGTTGACGGTGTGATTAGTGATGCTACGCAAAGCGCGAATAGCCGCGCCGTACGGACCGATTGCCATCGAAGAAATTCTGGCGCCCGGCGGCTCATCCATAAAAGGCATGAACTTGTCCGGGAAACCGGGCATGGTGCAGCCGATGCAGATGCCCCCGACATTCGGGCAACCGCCGATGCCGGCCATCCAGCCGCGTTTGGGCACATTGCAGTTAACCACGGGGCCCCAGCATCCGAGTTTCACCAGACATTTCGGTGAGTTATAGCTATCGGCGAAGTCGGCTTGCTCGTAAGAAGCAGCGCGGTCGCAACCGTCGTGAACGGTCTGGCCGAACAGCCACTTCGGGCGCAACTGATCGTCGAGAGGAATCATCGGCGCGCGGCCAGCCAGTTGGAAGAGCAAATAGAGCAGCGTCTCCATGAAGTTGTCCGGTTGAACGGGGCAACCTGGCACATTGACGATGGGCAAGCCGGCTTTCGACTTCCATTTCCAGCCGAGATAGTCGGCCAAACCCATGCAGCCTGTCGGATTGCCCTCCATCGCGTGAATGCCGCCGTAGGTGGCGCAGGTACCGGCGGCTACCACAGCAGTGGCTTTTGGAGCCAGACGATCGATCCATTCGCAGGTCGTAATTGGCTGCCCGGTGTCGATATCGGTGCCGAGTGCGGCCCAGTAGCCTTCCTTTTTGATCTTTTCATTAGGGATGGATCCTTCGATGACAAGAACGAACGGCTCCAGCTTTCCTTCGGCCGCGAGGAACCAATGCTTCATGAAATCGTCGCCCACTTCGTAGGCGAGAACGGGGTTGTGAAGGTGAACTTTCGGGAGCCCGGGAATAGCGCCGAGCAGAACATCTTCGATACTGGGCTGGGATGCTGCTGTGATGGAAATTGTGTCACCATCGCAGCTCAGCCCGGCGGTAATCCACAGAACGTGGACTTCAGATACGGCTGGCGCCTTTTGGGTCACGCGGCCGTACGGAGCGACTTCTGCCGACAAGGGCATGAGGACTTCCTCCGCATCGAGTCTATGTCTTCACCCGGAGGTGAGTCAAGGATTTTTTCGAGTAGACTTTCGTGTATTGGTACTGGGGTAGCGCGACTAGTGGATAGAGTTTACCAAAATGATCGATGCTGTTGAAAAACTCCTTGAAAGCTCCGCGTTCGGTGGTGGTCAGGGCGTAACATGACATTCGATGTTGCACACGAGCGGTTTTCGCTGAAAGAGGCCAACTGGTTGAGTTTACGGTTGGCCTCATTTGCCTTTTTCCATTGTCATGATTGCCTTCTCGACGTGGGCACAGGTGCCGCCCGATCAAAAGCTCTCGGCCGAAGACGAGCGCGGATTCAACGAAGAATTGGAACGACTTCAGAAGCTACTCTCAACAGCCAACGACAAAGAGACCATCGAGATGCAGATCGCTAATACCTACGCCGCGGGCGGCCAGTTTTCGGAGGCTATACGACGCTTGCGTAAGGTAGTCGGGGCAGACATTGGCTTCGACCCTTCTCGCGCTATCGACTTTCGAAGTCTCCGAGCCACTGCTGAATTCGAATCGATCATGGAAGATGTGCGTCGCCAGACGCCGCCGGTTCACAATAGCCGACTGATCGCGACTTTACATACACGGCGAGTTGCTTCGCTACATTGGCATGAGTCGTGGCACTCAGGGGTTTGTTTTCGCCACGCGACCGTCACAATGCCGGGGCTGCGCACACAAGCCGGCGTGCACACCCTCCACCCGCCGCACGCTGAAGATCAACTGGTATGAGGACGTGCGCGAACAGGTCCGAAACCTCAGCCAAACACCGGAATTTGCGACTGCCCGTCGGGCTCGGAACAAGATCGAGGCTTTATTCTCGGAACTGCGCAATCAAATCAACCTCCGCAGACTGCGATTACGAGGTCTGCCAGGGCCGGAGAGCAATTCATTCTTGCGGCTACAGTCCAAAACATAAAACGCTTGGTCCGGTTCATCAAATTAAGCAAAGAGCCGGAAGCAGCGATGGCCTGAAAGATCATTCATCACAACCAACAGCTCTACAAAAACGAAAATACGCTGTTCAATCTTTTCACAAACGAGAGTTTTTCAACAGCATCGATCGTTTCGGCTGCCTTCTAACGTAGCTCGATGCCGCACGCAATAATACGTTGTATACCCTTCTCATGCAGTTCGCCTTTGGGGGCCTGTTCTCCTGTTTCGAGAAAAACGTCACGGTCGTCGCCCCGTCCCGCTTATTAGCCGCGGTCGCCTACCAGCAATTTGCAACCGACTCTCTGCGAAAAGGTCACGCAAGCTGGCGCCGTCCGTCCATCCTGAGCCTGGGTGGTTGGCTGACCAACTGCTGGACTCAAGCGCGCTACACTGCCGCCGGCATCCCGACCCTGCTCTCGGCGAGTCAGGAACACCTTCTCTGGAAGCGAACCATTGAAGAAGACGGCCTCGATCTCTTCGATGCAAATGCTACCGCTCAAATGGCGAGCCGAGCGGCAAGACTGATATCGGAATGGGAACTGCAGCCAGGCGGCGAAGAGTGGGAAGACGGCAGCGATGCAAAACAATTCCAGCGCTGGTTGCATGCCTTCGATAAAACCTGTAAACGCGAGGGCTGGCTCACTCGCGCCGAGATCTGGCGATATCTGCCAGTGTGGATCGCCGAGAAGAGATGCGCGAGCGATCGACTGGCCTTCCCTCTCATCGGAACTTCTATCCCGGCACTCGAACGAGTCTTACGCGCCTTGGGTGGCCGCGCTTCCATCCAACATCTCAGCCCTCCGATCCCGAACAGCCCCGTAGCAGGCAACCAAATTCTCCGACCTCCCCGACGAATGGGACTTTGCTGCGCGTTGGGCCCGGCAAGCCTTTGAAGCGAACGGTTGGCACTCGATCGGTGTCTTCGTGCCCGATCTAGCTGCGCATCGAAGCTCTGTTGAACGGATCTTCCGCCAAGTGTTTTACGGCGGAGCCTGCCGGGCCTTGATCGACCAGCGCCAGGAAGCTTTGTTCGCAGGCGATGGCGCATTTAACATCAACGCTCGTGCCCCGCTAACCTCGGAACCGCTCATCGCCGGGGCACTTCAGCTTCTTGGTCTCGCTCAACCACACCTCACTGTCGCCCAAGGGGGAGCCATCTTGCGCTCGCCCTGGCTCACTGGCGCAGCCGAAGAACGCAGCCTCCGAGCCCTCGCCGATATCGAACTCCGGCGCCGCCGCGAACTCGACGTCACGCTCGCCGAAATCGAGTCCGCCTCTGCACGATGTGGACGGCTGAAGAGGATCTGGTCTTCAGTCCACCAGCTGCTTGCAGACAAACCTGCCACCGATACGTTCGCCGGTTGGAGCGAGTTCATCGGCGACTTGCTCGCCGGGCTGGGCTGGCCTGGTGATGAGGAACTCAATGAGGTTGAGCAATCGGCTGTAGAGTCCTGGAGCGACGCCCTTTCCGAACTGGCCGCGCTCTCCCTCGTAAGCGATACGGTACCCTTCGACGAAGCCCTCGACCAACTCAAACGCATCCTGTCGATTGGCTTCGTTCCTCAAAATCCGTGGGCCCCGGTTCAGATCTTGGATGCGGCCGAAGCGGGAGGCCTCCGATTCAACACCGCTCTCCTCACCGGTCTTTCCGACGAGAATTGGCCGCCTCCCTCGCACAGTTCGCCTCTCGTGCCGCTAAAAGTCCAACGCAAACAAGAGGTTACCGGCAGTTCCCCCCACAGCCTTCGCGCCGAAGCAGCTCGGAAAACGGCTTGGCTCTTCGGCTCCGCCCCCGCAGCGCTTGTTACCTGGTCAGGCCGCCTCTCGCCACTGGCGGGGGAGTTCGTTTCGCAAAATCGCACCCCTGCCCCGGTCTGGACCGGCAAATCCGCCTGGCAATCCTTCAAACCGGCCATCTTGGACGAGATGCTCGACGTCCAAGCCCCCGCCTTCGAGGTCGGCCCGGTGACCCGGGGCGGCACCAGCATCATCAAGTCTCAATCTTTGTGCCCTTTCCGGGCCTTTGCCGAGTTCCGCCTGAACGCGAGCTCGCCCGAAGAGGGCTGCCTCGGCCTCGACGCCCGTGAGCGCGGCGGCTACCTCCACAAAGCGCTCGAGTTCGTTTGGCAAAAACTCCGCACTCGCGACAATCTCCGCGCCACCCCGCCCGACCAACTCGCCCAACTCGTTGAAGAATGTGCGAGGGAGGCCGTCCGGACCGGCGAGGGAAGTTCGTTTCGTAAAATCGTAGCCTCCGTCGAAGTCGAGCGCCTCACCAACGTCATCCTCGACTGGCTCGCCATCGAACGCGACCGCCAAATCCCCTTCACCATCGAAACGGTCGAACAGGAGCGGCAGTTCAATCTGGCGGGCCTGCCGATCCGGCTACGTATGGATCGCATAGACCGCCTCCCGAACGGCAAGCTGCTCCTGATCGATTACAAGAGCGGCGACACCAGCTCCAAGAAGCTCGAAGGCAAGCGCCCGGCCGAACCGCAGCTCCTGGTCTACGCCGCGTCCGCGGAAACGGAGGTCGACGGCTTGTTCTTCGGACAGTTCAAGCCCCAGGAGCTGCGCTTCAAAGGCATCTCGCGCGAACGACACTTCAAAGGAGTGAACAACCAAATCAAAAAGGAATGGCGGGAGTTCGTCGCCGATAGCCGTGATGAAGTGTACCGGCTGGCAAAACAGTTCAAAGACGGCTTCGCCCCGGTCGATCCCGCAAAAGGCGCGTGCGACTACTGCTCGCAGAAGCCGTTCTGCCGGATCAACGAAATGCGCGGCGGGGAAGAAACCGAAGAATGATCGCCGATCAACCCGAGCGCGAACGGGCGCTCGACCCCTCACGCTCTTTCATTGTCCAAGCTCCGGCCGGCTCCGGCAAAACCTCGCTGCTGGTCCAGCGCTACCTCCGCCTCCTCAGCACCGTCGAGAAGCCGGAGAGTGTCGTGGCTATGACCTTCACCCGAAAAGCCGCCGGCGAACTGAAAGAGCGCATCCTCCAGGCGCTGCTCGATGCGCACACGAATATTCCGGTCGAAAGCGATCACGACCGGCGCACCCGCGAGCTTGCCAACGCTGTCCTGAAGCAGGATCGAGAGCGAGGGTGGAACGTGCTGGCCGATCCGAGGCGTCTACAAATCCAGACCATAGACTCGCTCTGCGCGACGCTCACTCGCCAAATGCCCGTCGAGTCTGGTTTTGGCGGCGTAGCTCGCGTGATTGAAGATGCCGGCGCGCTCTACCGTTTAGCGGCGCGAGACACTCTACGCACCTTGGCCGAAGATCCCGAACAAGGCGAAGCGCTGCTCACGCGATTAGGAATCTACTTCGACAGTGATCTCGCGAGTCTCGAAGGCCAGATCGTGCGTATGCTCGCGCAGCGCGATCAATGGCGTTTTTCGAAAACGGAGGACGAAGGGGAAGTCGCCGATTTTTGCGCGCTTCTAGGCCGCGCCGAGCAGGCTCTTCACGAGGTGTTTCGCCGCGAAGGCCAGGTGGATTTCACGGCGATCACTCAGGCCGCCATCGAGGTTCTCGGATTGCCCGAGCAGCCGAGCGATGTTCTCTACGGCCTCGACTATCGAATCCAGCATCTCCTGGTCGACGAGTTTCAAGACACTTCACGTGCCCAATACGAGCTGATCAACGCGCTCACCGCCCAGTGGTCCGACGGCGACGGTCACACGCTGTTTCTGGTTGGCGACCCGATGCAGAGTATCTACGGCTTTCGGGGAGCTGAGGTCTCGCTTTTTCTGCAAAGCTGGCACGAAGGACATTTGCGGTCTGTCCGTCTCCAGCCGATAACTCTTCGCGCCAACTTTCGTTCCACGCCGGAAATCATCGGCTGGATTCAGCAGCAGTTCGAACCGATCATGTCGGACGACACGGAAGGCGGCGTCCAGTTCCGGCCTTCTCATGCCGCGCGACCGGAGAGCGGTATCGTACCAGAGTTCACTGCGCTCGTAGATGACAAAGATGGAGAGGCCGAAGCGAATCTAGTAGCCAGCTTCGCCACAGAAGCACGCAAGCGAGGCTCGGTTGCGATCCTCGTGCGCAGCCGCAATCATCTCCTGAGCATCTTGCCCGCGCTCCGCGAAAATGGCTTGCCGTATGAAGCCGTCGATATCGACAATTTGGCCGAACAGCAACACGTGCAGGACTTGCTTTCGCTCACCCGCGCTATTCTTCACGTGGCCGACCGGATCTCCTGGCTGGCTTGTTTGCGAGCACCCTGGTGCGGACTCACCTTATCCGATCTATCCGTTCTTGCGGAAGGCGAGCGCGACCGGACTATGCTTGAGCTTTTGCTCGATCCAGCGAAGATCGCGGTGCTTTCGGTCGCGGGCCGGACCAACGCCGTGCGAGTGGGAGAGATCCTGTCAGCTGCTGTATCGAAAGCTGCCCGTTTTCCGTTGCGCAAGTTGCTAGAAGATGCGTGGCTTCTGCTCGGTGGACCTGCACTCTTACAAGAACCGCATCAGGCCGAAGACGCCCGAACGTTTTTCGATCTGATCGAGGCTCTCGATGAGGGCGGCACAATTACCGACTTCACCCTCTTGCGGGAGCGTCTTGAATGCTTGTTCGCCAAACCTGCCAGAGGGGAAAACTACATCCAGATCATGACCGTGCATCAGGCGAAGGGGCTTGAGTTCGACACAGTGATCATCCCGCAATTAGGCGGAGGTTCTCGACCCTCGGAGCGCGATCTCTTGGTGTGGAGCGAGCATATTCACGAGGACGGCAACAGCACGCTGGCCATCGCAGCCCAACCGCGCAAAGGTGAAAAAGACGAGCGCTACAAATCCATCAGCGACGAACGCAAGAAGAAAGAGGATCACGAACGCAAACGCCTGTTTTATGTTGGTTGCACGCGCGCGAAGAATGCCCTTCATCTCATCGGGAATGTGAAGACGTGCAAGGAAGGAACGGAACTTTCGAAACCCTGGCACGACAGTTTTCTCAGACTGATCTGGGAAAACGTTGAGAGCGAATTCCAGGGCGTTCTTCGACGCTCCCCTCTCCAGCGCAGTTTGTTCGCGGAAGAAGTTCGCCAAGCGACACCGAAAACAATCTTGCGCCGGCTCCCAACCCGCTGGCAATTACCGCGCTTCGCACGTTCCGTGAGTTGGCAGCCGCCGCTGATAGCAACGACAGCCTCTGCGCGAAAAGTCACCTACGAATGGGTCAGCGACACCGGCCGCCACGTCGGAACCGTGGTGCACGAACTTCTGAAGCGTGCGGCAGAGACGACGCTGGATCTGGCGGAAGTCGATCGAATCATCTCGGCCGAATTGCTGCGTCTGGGCGTCCCACGCTCGGATGCGAGTGCTGCTGCGGCACGAGTCAAGCGAGCTTTGAACAATACTCTATCCAGCGAACGTGGACGTTGGATCCTTGGGCCCCATGCTGAATCGCGCTCCGAGTGGCCGGTCGGAGGGACGATCGACAACCGGCTGATCAGCGGAACTGTCGATCGCATGTTTCGCGACGAGGAGGGCGTGCTCTGGATCGTCGACTACAAAACCAGTGAGCATCAAGGCGGCAAGCTCGAACGCTTTCTCGACGAAGAACAGCGCCGCTACCGGCCGCAGCTCGAAAGCTATGCAACCCTGATTGCACGAATCGCGCCGGGACCGATCTCGCTTGGGCTTTACTTCCCGTTGCTCGATGCATGGCGCAGCGTGGAGCTTCGTGACAAGTGCAACATTGGTCGCTCACTAAAATGATATTTGATGCCGACGAAGTTAACCGCCAATGTCAAAGCCGGCGGGTGCGCCTCCAAACTCAGCCCGAAGATTCTTGATCAAGCTTTAAAAAATGTCCCGCGTGTAACGAACGAAAACGTTCTGGTAGGCTACGACACGGCGGACGACGCTGGCGTCTACGATCTTACGCAAGCCGGCGGAAAGCCGCTTGCTATGGTGCAAACCGTGGATTTTTTCACTCCGATCGTCGACGATCCTTATACGTTCGGTGGAGTAGCTGCGGCGAACGCGCTTAGCGATATCTATGCAATGGGGGGCCGGCCCATTACCGCTTTATCGTTAGTGGTCTTTCCTGCGAAAGGAGAAATCGCCGACCTCGAAGCTATTCTGCGTGGGGGCGCCGACAAAATCCACGAAGCAGACTGCGTGATCTTAGGAGGTCACAGTATTTCTGAAGACGAAGTGAAATTCGGCTATGCTGTCACCGGACTGATCGACCCTCGCAGGATACTGACGAATGCCCGCGCACAGCCGGGAGACACTCTGGTCTTCACGAAGAGAATCGGCACGGGAGTTATCTCGACAGCTCTCAAAAAGGGTATAGCAAAGCAGAGCGACGTAGACGTGGCAACGAACCAGATGCTCACGCTGAATCGCGCCGCCTGCGAAGCGATGCTGCGCCGAAACGCTCACGCCTGCACCGACGTAACCGGCTTCGGTCTTTTGGGCCATGCCCGGGAAATGGCGCTGGCAAGCAATGTAAGCTTGGAGATCTCTGCAAGTGCAATCCGCTACCTTCCGGGCGCAATCGACTACTCGCAAGCTGGTGCTCATTCGGGCGGCCTAAACAATAACCGCGACTTTGTCGAAAGCTGCGTTTTGATGGAATCCGAGATTCCAGCAGAGATTCAAGCGCTTCTATACGATCCGCAAACCTCAGGCGGTCTGCTGATCTCGCTTCCAAATGAAGAAGCGTCGAAACTGCTCGACGAGTTGCCGGACGCTTACGTCATTGGGTGCGTGACAGAAAGACGCACGAAGCCGCTTCAGGTAAAAGCCTGATGACTGGACAGAACCCGCTGATCATCGCACTCGACGTCGATAATATCGACGAAGCGTTGAAGGTTATTGACGAAATTGGAGACGCGGCAAATTTCTACAAGGTCGGCATGGAATTGTATGCCGTTGGCGGGATGCAGCTAGTCTCGGAGATCAAGGCGCTAGGCAAGAAAATCTTTCTGGATCTCAAGCTCTACGATATCGGCGAAACCGTCAAGCGCGCGACGAAACAGATCTGCGGAACGGGCTTGGTGAGCTTTCTAACCGTGCACGGCAGTCGACCGGTGATGGAAGCGGCTGTCGAGGGCAGGGGAGATGCTGCCACCGAACTGCTCGCCGTCACAGTTCTCACCAGCTTCGACCAGGACGATCTGGCGGATCTGGGGTACAGCGTTCCAATTTCCGAATTAGTCGCACTGCGAGTTCGCAAAGCTGCCGAAAGTAAGATCGACGGAATCGTGTGTTCGCCTCTGGAATTAGCACGGGTGAGGGAGATCGGCGGACCGCACTTGAAACTGGTTACGCCCGGGGTGCGTTCAACTGGGGCTGCCAAAGGAGACCAGAAACGTGTGGCAACCCCAGCCGAAGCCATACGGGATGGGGCCGATTATCTGGTAATCGGCCGCCAAGTCACGCGCGCAGCTGATCCCCGAGCTGCTTGCGAACAGATTTTGACAGAGCTAAAAACTACTTAGTCGAGTTCTGTTTTAAAAGCCCGAGCAGTGCTGTCCCGTTCGGAGTGCCGAGTCCGGTACAACAGTCCCAGCCCGCAACGGCCTTAAACTTCCCGTTTGTCCCCGAAGTGATGTCATGCAGAACCTTATGCTGTGCGACGGTGCCGTAGAGCACAGGATGGAACCAGCCGAGATTCTTCCCCAGTTGCTCGTTGCAGAGCGCGATGAGCCCCGCCCACAACGGAGCAACAGCGCTCGTTCCGCCAACAACGCTCGCTTGTCCGTCCACCAATACCTGGTATCCGGTTTCAGGATCGGCCACACCGGCCACGTCCGGAACTCCACGTCCTGTACGGTTGGTGGTTCCGGTCGGCTTAGGCACTTTCACGCTGGCCTGATAAGAGGGTTGCAAGAAATGCGAACTCACACCGCCGCCCGTTGCTCCGCCGGCAGTGCCATCGTTCCAAACCGTCTCCGACTGAATCTGGCCGTTGCCGGCAATCAGTCGCGTGCCGCCGCACGCCAGCACCCAAGGGCTCGAGGCAGGGAAGTCGACATGATTGCGTTTGTCTTTTTCTCCATCGGACGATCCATTGTCACCCGCCGCTACACATACCGAGATTCCAAGTAAAGCGGCATCGTGAAAGGCCGCATTGAAGGCATCCATGGTTTGCGGAGTCCATTCGCTTTCGGCAGCTCCCCAGCTGATCGAAATAACGGACGGTTTGCGAACGTTGTCGTGGATGGCTGCGTTGATCGCGTCGAGAAAGCCGGCATCGGTATTCGGCGCAAAGTACACGGCGATGTCGGCTCCCGGCGCAACGGCACCTGCCACTTCGATGTCGAGCACCACTTCTCCATCGGCGCTGTTTGGGTCACCATCGGGGGAATTGCCGGTACTGTCTACCGTAACAGCTGAAACGGAAACCTTGCTCACGCCAAGTTGCCCCCAGTAAGTCTGCAGATCGGAGTCGTTGTACCCGCCACCTAATTCAATAAGGGCGATCGTCTGCCCACTACCACTGCCGGCAGGAAAATTGTAGAACTTCGCTACCTCCGTCGGCGTGTAAGATGTAGGGCTAAACGCAGGCTTCTGAATACTACGATGCGTTCCAGCTACCGGACGTTCATCGAAGCCAAAAACGGCAACGACACTTTGGTGAAGCGCCTCAGGGATGTAAAGATGCCCTTGCCGCGTGCGTAAAACTTTATCTTCGATACGAGACAGCCTTACGTCCGCGCAAAACAGCCCGGCGAGTTTCTCTAAAGGCCCGGCGATCGTCACGCACCGCGACGCTAGATGCACCCGAGCGACATTCAGCTGGTGTTCCGAAGCAAACTGCTTGACAGCTTCAATATCGGCTGGGTCTGCTCCGTGCACATCCGCAAACTCAACGCGCGAAAAACGGGCATCGATGGAATCGGCGCACGGCGGTTCTTGCTTGCGCCGAAGCAATAGGGTAATTTGAATATTTTTGTCAGGCGTGAGGTCGCCAGCTGCGACGGAATTCGCCGGGTGTCGACGCTCACTGCCTTGTAAGATTTGATGAGAAGACATTGTTCTTGCTCCCGCGCATAAGCTACTTCGCAGCAAGATCGGTCGAACTGGAGAAGCGCTTCCCGGGCCTTCCCTCAAGTCAGTGGAAACATTACGGGATAAGCCGTTTCTCGATTTTTGCGAATCCGCGTGACTGCGTGTTCAGTCATGCTTGAATAACATGCTTCGAATACTCAGTACCGTAGCCTTTGCCGTTGTTCTTACAGCCTCGTCTCCGTCCAACTTATCGGCGCAATCCCTTGGCGGTCTTCTTTCCGGCAAAACACAAACCGCTCCGGCTGCATCGCCCGCTAAGTCCGATCCCTTGAAGCGGACGACGCCCCGAAGCTCTATCCGGAACTTTTTGGAAGCCTGCCACGCGAACAAGTTAGCTGTGGCTGCTCAATATCTCGATCTCCGAAATGTACCTGCGGATCGGCGCCCGCGCGACGGACCGCTTCTTGCAGAGCAACTATCGGAACTGCTCAACAGAAATCCGCGCTTCGAGGTGGGCCAGCTCAGTGACTCTGTGGATGGCAATACGGCCGACGGGTTGACGCCTAACCTCGACGATCTGGCTACCTTTGACGAGAATGGCGAGCGAACCACGCTCCAGATGGAGCGCATCGATCAGCCAGTCGGATCGATTTGGGTTGTTGCCGCTTCGAGCGTGGCGCTGATACCCGAACTGCACGCTCAGCTCGGCGATTACGGAATCGAAAAGTATCTGCCTGCGCCGTTCATCAACATTCAAATTGTCGGAACGCCGCTATGGATCTGGCTCGCGCTTGTCCTCGCCGCGCTTATTCTCTCCATCGCTTCCAGATGGCTTTCACGGTTTGCTATCGCCCTCTGCCGTCCCGTTACACGCAGGTTTACAGAAGCGTTCCAGGCGAATCGCCTCGAAGCGCTTACCGAACCTCTCCGGTTGCTGCTATCCATACTCGTGTTTCGCGCGATTATGGCCTTTATCTCCCCGAGCGCACTACTGCGAGATTACTTGCTTAAGCTGCTTGCTCTGCTCTTTGTGCTTGGCGCGGCTTCTTTATTGATGAGGCTTGTGGATGTGGCCTCAGATACTGTAATCTCCCGGCTCGATTCCCGTGAGCGCGCGCTGACCTACTCGGTTTTTCCGCTCGGTATTCGGTTCGTAAAAATCTGCATCTTCTGTATTGCGCTGTTGATAGCTCTGCAGCAGTGGGGTTACAACACGAGTACGATTCTCGCCGGTGTCGGAGTGGGTAGTGTGGCCGTCGCGTTGGCAGCCCAAAAGACAATCGAGAACCTGTTTGGAGGAGTGTCGCTGATCAGCGATCGACCCGTCCTCGTCGGAGACGTTTGCAAATTCGGCGACTATTCAGGAACGGTAGAGGATATCGGCTTGCGTTCTACTCGCATTCGTACACCCGACCGCACAGTAGTGACCATTCCGAACGCGCAGTTCTCCACGATGACACTCGAGAATCTTTCCAAGCGCGACCGCATGTGGTTCCACCCGACTGTACGGCTGCGCCGTGACACCTCACCGGAGCAAGTGCAGCAAATGATAGATGCGATCACCGGTATTTTTAAGCAGCACGAGAAGATCGATCCGACCGATGTCCCGGTGAGATTCACTAGAATCAACGACCAGTCATTGGATCTGGACATCTACGCGTATGTGCTTACGCCGGACTACAACGAGTATCTTCGCGTTCAGACGGAACTCTTACTCAAGTTCCTCGAAGCGGCTTCCAAAATCGGCGTTAGCTTTGCAGTGCCGTTTCAGGAAGAATACAACGTTTCGGTCGATCAGTCGCAAACGGATCTCCAGCATCCCTATCTGGCTTTTCGAAAGAAAGCGCCAGCTGCATCGGCAGACGGCATAAGTCCCAGCTCGGAAGCGACTCCGCGCCGAGCGTGATCAAAAGCTTAAGGACGGTTGATCCTCTTGAAATTCTATTTGTTCGTGAAGTGATGCAGCGTCCGCAGGAAGGGGCCACCCCAGTGGAACTGTGCTCGACAAGGACCCGTATCCGCCACAGCCCTGTTCGCTGAGAATCCTCACTTGCCGGCGCTCTGCGACTGATGCTCTGACGTATATGCGACGCTCGACCGCTGATACACTGGGCTCACCCAAGCATTGCTAAGCGCGCTAATTTCTCTCTTTTGTCAGTTGAACGCCCTCTCCCAGGCTATCGAGGCGAAATCCGCGGGCGTCCAGGCCGCGCAGGTCCGCGACTATTCACGAGCCGCCCAGGAATTTGGGAAAGCCTGCCGCCTCGATCCGAAGCTTGCCGACGTTTGCTACTATCAGGGGCGCGCTCTTTACTACACAAACCGTTTTGAAGACGCACTGGTCCCGCTCAGAAGCTCGGTCGAACTCGGCGAATCCGCTGCGCGCGCGCACTCTACCATTGCTCAATGTCTCGAAGCGCTCGGTCAGCCGGATAACGCCGAAACTGAGTACCGAAAAGCGATTGCAGACGATCCTACCGGCCAATACAGAGTGCGTTATGCCATCTTCCTTTTCCGCCAAGGCCGGATTGACGAAGCGGTCGTACCGCTCACCGAAGCACTTAAGCTCAGCCCACAGGACTTCGACGCGAACCTTCAGATGGGCCGTGTTCTTTTCGAGCAAAAGGAGTTTTCCAACTCGCTCGCGTTCCTCGACAAAGCTCTACAAATTCGGCCGGCCTCTACGGAGGCAAATTTACTGGCCGCGAAGGTCTGTCAACAGTTGGGTCGCAAGGCCGAAGCCGAAAAGCACCTCAAGGCTGCGCAGGTTCCCGAACCTTAACGATCCTATCGACCGGCAAATCCGCTAGACCTTGCTTGGTCCCGGACGGCCAATCGATCTCCACTAGCTTTACCCGCTGATCACGATCCAGTCCAAAGCGCACGACTCTCTCACTGCTGCTCGCATAGCCGACCGCCGTGGTACATCGATTCCACTGCTCGCCTGACGCAGATACTAGATGCAATCGTGCGCCAATACCGTCACGATTGCTGCGCGTTCCAGTCAGCAGAAATCCAATCCAATGGCGGCCCGAACCCGTTCGATTCAAGAACAGAGCCGGTGTCGCATTCAAACGCGCAACGGCCACATCCACCAGTCCGTCGCCGTTAAAATCAGCAAAAGCAGCACCGCGGTGCCACGCCGGATCACCGACCTGCTGCGCTTCGAACCGATTGGGTTCGCGCTGCCAAAAAACTGTACACCGCTGCTTCGAATCCCGGTTCGAAAACAGTTCCGTATTGCTATTCACATCACCGTTTGCGGTAAAAATATCCTTACGTCCGTCATTGTCGAAATCATAAACACCGACGCCCCAACCCGTGAGCGCCATGGTCTGCGCCCCTAACCGGCTTCGGTAGGTCAAGTCCTTGAACAAACCGTGCCCGGTGTTTCGGTAATACGGATACGTTTCGTTCGCCAGGGCAGTCACCACCAAATCGTCCCGTCCATCATTGTCGAGATCCCGGAAATCGACACCCATGCTCGAGAGTGCCCGGCCGTCTTCGTTTAACGCGACTCCCGCTTCCATCCCCATCTCGCGAAACTTCATCGCGCCTTCGTTATGAAAGAGAAAGTTCGGTGTTGTGTCGTTCGTCACAAGGAAATCGATCCGGCCATCCCCGTCGATATCGCCGATGGCCACGCCCATCCCTTTCCCCGCATACGCACCAATTCCTGACTCTCGAGACACATCGGTAAATGTTCCGTCACGGTTGTTATGCAGAAGTGTACTCGGAACCGGATCGTAAAAGCGCGGATGGCAATAGGTTCGAATGCCCGCGGCAGGATCCCCGCAAAACGGCTCCGTGTCCGGGTTCCACTTGACGTAGTTCACGATTAGGAGGTCATTCCAGCCATCCCCGTCGGCATCGAAGAAAGCGCCCCCTACCGCCAGGCCTGTCTGCGGAATGTGTGCTTTGGCAGTAACGTCTTCGAACGTGCCGTCATGCCTGTTCCGATATAGCCGATTGCAACCGACACCCGCTACGAACAGATCGGGCCAGCCATCGTTGTCGAAATCGCCGACAGCGACGCCGATCGAAAACCCATCGCCTTTCAGACCGGCTTTCTCGGTGACATCCTCGAACGTTCCGTCGCCGCGGTTTCGATATAGGCGATTCCACCACTCGGGACCTGTCTTGCTTAGGGTAGGTTGAGGAGCGCCGTTTGTTAGAAACAGATCCGGATGGCCGTCATTGTCAAAGTCGATCGCCGCTATACCGCCGGCCATGGTCTCGATTTGATGTTTCTCCGCTGTGGCGGCATTGTGAAGCACCGAAACGATCCCGGCGCGAACGGAAACATCTGCAAAGTCTGGCGGAAGAAAAACCGGAGCAAGCGCGAGCAAGCCCGCCACGGCGATTGATAATCGAGGAAACAAGGCGAACTACTATTCTCGGCGACAGAGATAGAAAGGGCGGCGGATCGTGGTGATCCGCCGCCCAAGTTGGTGTTAATTACAGCAATCCTACCAGTTGGCCTTGATTCCTATTTGCAGTTGGCGAGGATAAACGGTGTTTCCGATCCATGCGTTGCTCGGGATGTAGGTTCCGAAGTTTGCATCGAATGGATTCGTGTTAAACGTGTCGTAAATATCCGTAAAGTGGTTGAGCACGTTGAAAGCTTCCAGCCGGAACTGGGCGGTCAGCCGCTCTGTGATGTGAGTCGTCTTGCTCAGCGAAGCGTCCATCGTGATGGCGCTCGACATACGGATCTGGCCGCTGCGGTACGGATTTACATTCGGAGCATAGCTCGGAAGAGTGAGCCAGTCGTACTTCGACTGATCGGTGCCGCACCCCGCGTTGATGCTGTTCTGAAGCGGTGCGATGGTGCCGTCATTGAATTCCTGCAGCACGCAAGGACTCCAGCCGCGAACTTTGTACGCGCTGAAATCTTCTTTTACTGCGGGATTGTGCAACTCGATCGCGTTCTGCGGCAAGTTGGCCGGAATCCCGGAGTTGAAAGCGAAGAACGAGGTAACCTGCCATCCGCTGATCAGTCGGCTCACGAACCCATTCGCGCCATTTCCCCACCTCTGGCCTTGCCCAAATGGGAGTTCATACACCGGCGTGATTTTGATAACGTGCGTCCGATCCTGATTGTAAAGCCCACTCTGAACGATACCTCTCTGCCAATCGTTGAAGCCCCAGCTCTCAACCTGCTTCGAAAAAGTGTAATTGGCATTCAGCGTAAGACCACCGCGGAAACGGTAGTTGTAAGTGGTTTGGAACGAGTTGTAGTGAACGTAGCCGTCGTTACGACCGTATTCCGTCAGTGCCCCGAATTGAGGAAAGGGACGCAACATCTGGTAGCGGTTCACCGTGGGTGAGCTCCCCAGCGAAGTACCCGCAAAAGGCGCTAAACCGTAGAATGGATTTGGTACTTGCGCATTACAGTAGCCTGCATTTCCACCCTCCAGAACGTTGCACTTTTGGCGGTCTGCAAGACCGATATCATTGAATTGGCTTGCACTCGTCTCCAAGTTCATGATGTAGTTTCCTACGTACTTCGCCTCGAGGAAGGAAGCCTTCGAGACCTGATACTGGAAACCGAAGGAGAACTGACTGGAACTCGGCACCTTGAAATCCGGGTTGAAGAAGCTAAAGCTTTGACCCACATACGACAAGGCCCCTAGCGAAGCTCCAGGCGGAGGGCTAATGCCGTTTGGATACGGGTTCGCAATGACATTGGATATTGGCGTTCGTCCCCCATCTAGCGAATTAACGAGCGGCGTACTGTTGCTGAAGCCGTTGCTCTGCAGATAATCGTTGGTGGGATTCAGGAAGTAGCGCCCGTAACCGCCCCGCATCACGAGCCTGTCGGTGATCTTGTAGGCGAATCCAACCCTCGGTTGAATGTTATTCCAGCGGATGCCGGACGCGAGACTTGACGTGCCGTTTACCCCGGCAAAAGTCATGCTGCCTTTCAGGTCGGCAAGTTGCGGATAAAGTGCCAGATTTGCCGGAGAGATAAGACTCGAGACCGGGCTGGGAGTGTTCGTGTTCAACCCACCGTTCAGGCGATTGTGAATTTCATAAGGCGGCAGATTGTAGTCCCAACGAAGCCCGAGATTAAGAGTTAACTTGGAACTGACTTTCCAGTCGTCTTGAAAGAATGGCGCGATGTACCATTGTTTGTAGAACGGATACGCAGGATAGTTGGAGCTCGTCGTGGCGCTGTTGTTCGCGTTCTGATAGCCCAACAAGAACGAAGCATAGCTGTTGCCGCTAACGCCATTCGGCTGTTGCCAATCATTGGCCGTAAAGCTGTTATCGACCGCAAACGCCAGAATGTTTCCAGTGTCGTCAACCGCGTACTGGTTCCAGCGCAGATCGACGCCCGTATGAACCGAGTGATTGCCCCAAACCTTCGTTACGTTTGCGTTTAAAGCGTAATCATCGGTTACGTTCTTTCCAACTTGGGGATTGCGGCCCATATTGGAATATCCGTTAAATTGCCAGTACCCAAATCCCGCCGGTTGCGGAAGTTGGTTGATCAGTGACTGCGGCAAATCCAGATTGGCAAGATTAAATCCTAAGCTGGCAGCCGCGAGACCTTTCTCGATGAAACGGTTATAAGAGACCCGAACCTCGGAGACCAGGGTTGGATTGATAGTTCGTACCCAGTCGACAACATACGCATCGTTGATCCTCTGGAAAGGCAATTGCCCGCTTTCACCGGGCTTTCCGACGATGCCGTTATCCGAGCGGGTTTCGGTACGGTCGTTCGATGCGTGACGGACAAATACTCGGTCCTTGTCGCCGAACATCCAGTCGAACTTCAGAATTAAGTTGTAGAACTGGTCCGTGTCGGAGTAACTTGGAATGCGCAAGTCATTAAACGAATAACCGGCGCCAACGCTCGTTGTGTTAGGCAAAGGCATGTACCTGGTAACAGCCAGAGCTACGGGGCTAATGCGATTCTGTGGAATGATGTTTCCGGGAAACTGTTGCCTGGGGCTGATCTCATTGCCGTTCGCATCATACTTCGCGGTAAGCGGATCGTAGATCTTGATCAAGTTACCGTTCGCGTCCGTGAGCTTGCTGAAATCGCCGGTGCGCATATCCGGTTCCGGATAGCTCAGCGTCAGAGGATTCGGCGTTCCCTCATGGTAATTCTCAAAGCTGCCCAGATAGAACAGCTTTACGCTGCTGTCTTTCTTTAGCAGCTTCGGTATATAAACCGGGCCGGACACCTGACCGCCATATTGATTCAGAAAATGCTGTGTCTTGGGCGATCCGACAGCGTTGTTCTGAAATGTATTTGCATCCAGCCATGTGCGGCGGAGAAAATCCCATCCGACACCGTGGAACTGCGACCCGCCGCTCTTGAGCACGGTGTTGAATATGCCGCCGCTCGTGTGCCCGTATTGGGCGTCATAGGTATTTTGCTGAACGCTAAATTCCTGAACCGCGTCGACTATAGGCACGTAGGCGATGTTGTTACTGCCCATCTGCGCGTTATTCGGCGCTCCATCCAACAGAAACTCGTTGTTAGAGTTCCAGCCGCCGTTGACCACCCAAGCTGCAATAGCGCCGTTATCGAACGGCCGCTGCCAAATAGACGCTCCGGTGAAGGTAACTCCCGACATCATATTGCCCAGCATGAACGGATTTCGTGCGTTCAACGGCAACTCTGTCACCTGCAAACTGTTTACTACCCCGCCGCCGCTTGCCGACTGCGTATCTAACAACTCCGGTGTGGCAGTTACTTCGACCTGCTCACTTACTTGTCCGATATCGAGAGTTGCATCGACTCCCGCTATTTGCCCCACCGTCAAAGTCAATCTTGGCTGGACGTACTGTTTAAATCCCGGTGCTGTAATCGTCAGACGATAGTCGTCCGGTTTCAGCAATGGAATCGTATAAGCGCCCGAGTCATCCGACTTGGCCGATGCGACTTCATTATTGGCTAGATTGACTGCTTGAATTTGGGCGTTTGGGATGCTCTTTCCGGAACTATCGAGGACGTGTCCCGAAATAGTAGCGCTAAACTGCTGCGCAAACCCCGGAACGATGATCAGAACAAAAGACAGAGCTATACTGGCTGCTCTCAGCTTGTTTGGCAACTTGGCCCCCTTTCAACCCCTGTGAAGCTTTTGGCATTACGTCAGCAGATCGCGGTAAATGAACGCGTCTACTTTGTAAGAGCTTTCCTTTAGAAGTAATTGACGTGATAATATGCCCGCTAAGATTGCCTGTCAAGAGGTAATTTCACGTAGTCGAGAAACCCGTACTTTTTATATGACTGTGAAACAATGCTTACGAAGAAACACCCCCCGACAGGAACTCGAGAGCCTATGTTTTGCCCCAATTGCGGAACATCCACCGAAGCGACTGCGATCTTTTGCCCCAACTGCGGAACGAATCTTGCAGCGGCCAGCCCCGGCAACGCCGCATCGGATCCCCCTCCATACCAGAACACGTCGGGTGCGGCTTACTCTGCGCCCGGCACTTCGGTCCCTTTCGCTTACGCACGGCAGCCCGAAGAAACCGGCAGGCGCGTCGTAGCTTACCTGATCGATGTCGTCCCCATGCTCTTGCTCGCTTTGATCCACTTCATTCCTTTCATAGGGTGGATGTTCTACGGCCTGATTCACGCTTGTTACTGGCTGTTGCGTGACATCAACGGTGCAAGTCCAGGCAAATCGGTGATGGGCAGCTTCGTTGGGAGCACGGACGGAACGGCCTCCACTACCCAGCAACGCCTTCTGCGCAATGTGCCGCTAGCGATCCCGGGAATTCTGGGCATGATTCCCCTCATCGGCATCTTCTTTGAAGGCATCGTGGCTCTCGTCATCTTTGGCACGGAAGCGATTTTGCTGCTCGTAACCGGGCGCCGATTTGGCGACAGGCTCGCCGGCACTGCCGTATTTCGAAAGTGAATGCAATCCCCGGATCGGGAACGGCTGGACAACATCGCTGAAACCTTGGCGCAGTTGTTACGCCGACAGGACGAGTTTGAAAGACGTCTAAGCCGGCTTGAGGCTACCTCATTTCCCGGAGAGAGCGTGGCGTCGCCGCCCCCCGTCGTGCAGGCCCCCGCGCGCCCGGCGTTGCCCCCGGCCGCTGTCAAGGAAATATCGCAGCCTCTACCCCCGCCACTACCTGCAGAAGACCCTCAACCGTCCCCAAAGAACACTGGCTTCGAAACCAAACTCGGTCTCACCATCCTAAACCGTGTCGGCGTTATCACGCTTGTACTCGGCGTCGCCTTCTTTTTTAAGTGGGCCGTCGACAACAACTGGATCGGACCCGCCGGCAGGGTCATCCTCGGAGTGCTCGCCAGCTTCGCGATCTTGGGCGTAGCGGACCTTTTATGGCGTAAAGGCCAACAGGTCTTTGCACAGGGCATCACCGGCACCGGGATTGCTGTCCTCTATCTCTCGCTGTACGCTGCTTTTGGCTTTTACCATCTGATTGGGCAAACCATTGCCTTCGCCCTGCTTCTTGCAGCAACCTGCCTGGCCGTAGCGCTTTCTCTGCGCTACAACTCGCCTGCGATTACCTCGCTAGGCTTCTTCGGCGGCTACTTAACCCCGCTGTTACTCAGCACCGGCCAGGATCGCCCGTGGTTTTTGTTCAGCTACATATTCTTGCTCGACGCTGCGGCGATGGCGTTAGCCAGACGCCGCGCTTGGGGCGTACTCGAAATCGTCAGTTTTGCCTTTACCGCGCTCATCTATGGATCGTGGCTGTTCGATCTCGGCATTGCTCATCATGAACGGCTGGTAGCCACCGTCGCATTGCTGGCCTTCTTTGCTCTGTATTCGCAAATCTCCTTAGTTATCGCGCTGCCAATCATGCAGCTTCTGGTTGCTTTTGCGGTTTCGGACATCTGGCAGGAAAACTCCGCGGGTTTCTTCACGCTAGCTCTTGTAATTGCCGCGGCTGGTCTCGCCTTGGCGGAACACAAGGGCTTGCCCGCTTTAGCTGCCACGGCATTCGGCGGATTTTGGTTCTCGTTTGCAATATGGAGCGTTGCAAGCGACGGACGCGCGACGCCCCTTTCGCAGTTCCTTGGAATCACGGTCGCTTTTCTGCTCTTCGCCGCTTGGCAGATCTGGCGAATTGAAAGAGAAAGCCCGATCTCAACTCTCCAACGTCTCTCGATTCTCGCGGCGGACGGAATCGTCTACTACGGAGCCGCTTACCTGCTGCTGCACGTGCGATATCACGAGTATCTCGGACTGTTGGCCGTCGCTGTTGCAGCCGTCTATTTCGCATTCGCCGCCTACCTGAATCGTCAAAGAACGGGCGATCCGCGGCCGATGCTAATTTCGCTTGGGCTGGCCGTATGTTTCATTGCAATCGCTATTCCCGTCCAGTTCACAGGCTTCACCATTACTGTCGCCTGGAGTCTCCAGGCTGCCGCGCTAACCTGGCTTGGTCTTCGTTTCAGCAACACGCGGGTGATCGTAGCCGCATCGATTCTGTTCGGATTAGTCGTGCTTCGCTTGACTGCTTTCGACAGTTGGGCACTCGGGCCTGCTCCGGCCTATTCTTTGCTGTGGAATACTCGATTCTTTTCATTCGCCGTCGCCGCTGTCGCCCTTTTCTTATCGGCGTTCTGGAGTTCGAAAGCACTTGGGCAAGTAAGCATCGGAGAGTACATTGCCGGCCACCTCGTTCTTCTCTGGGGGTTCACACTCGAGATTATTGGCTGGGCGCAGCGATCCTCTCCGCCTCAAAGCGTCCTCAGTGCGGAGACAGTAGCCACATCGATCCTCTTCGGAATCTATGCGCTTGTGTTCGTTGGCGTCGGCGTCGGTACGCGAACAGCAATCAACCGAATCGCCGGCTTGTGTCTGCTCGCGTTCGTCATATTGAAGCTATATCTGTTCGATGTTTGGCAACTAAACCGTGTCTATCGCATCTCCGGCTTCGTGATCTTAGGCGTGTTACTGATCGCGACTTCCTTCCTTTACTCGCGTTTCCGGCAGCTGATCGAAGGCTGGTGGAAGCAGGAGTGATGCTACGAGCGTGTCTCTACAATTCCCCCAATGCCCGATGCACCATATGAATCGCGATCGCACCCTCGCCCACAGCTGACGCAACGCGCTTCACGTTGCCTGCTCGCGCATCCCCTACCGCAAACACGCCCGGCGAACTGGTCTCGAGCATCTGAGGAACTCGCGCCAGAGGCCAGCGCGGATTTCCGTTAGACTTCGCCATCGAATCTAAATCGCGCCCAGTCAAAATGAAGCCTTTCTCGTCCAGCGCAAGACATCCCCGCAGCCACTCGGTTCGCGGCGAAGCCCCCGTCATGATGAAAACGTGCTGGATGTCGTGCGTGGATACCTCGCCCGTCGTTTTGTCTTGCCACGTTACCCGCTCGAGATACTCGCCGCCTTCGAGCCCGACGATCTCGGTATTGAAATGCAATACGATCCGTGGATTCTCTGTGAGCCTCTGAATCAGATATCGCGACATCGTGCTTCTCAACTCACCCGATCGCACCAGCATGTGAACCGTTCGCTTCCCTTGTGACAGAAACGCGGCCGCCTGCCCAGCCGAGTTTCCTCCGCCCACCACCACCACGTCTTCGTCCCCGCACAGCTGCGACTCGATGTAGGTCGCGCCATAGTAAATCCCTTTTCCTTCGAACTGATCCAAATTCTCCAGCCGCGGTTTATTGTATTGCGCCCCGGTCGCGATCACAATTGCCCGGGCCTCGAGTGTTTCGCCTTGGTCGAGCACAACTTCATAGGGCTGTCGTTCGCACCTGAGCCGCACGACAGTGCGCGCGATCATCATATGCGCCCCGAACTTCTGGGCCTGCGTCGTTGCTCGCGCCGCCAGCTCCTGCCCCGAGACTCCCGTCGGGAAGCCTAAGTAATTCTCGATCTTCGAACTCGATCCCGCCTGCCCGCCTGGAGCGTTTGTCTCGACCACCAAAACATTCAGTCCCTCGGATGCCGCGTACACCGCCGCCGCAAGACCTGCCGGCCCCGCGCCTACGACGATCACGTCCCGCAACTGAGCCCCGTCGATGCTGCTGTTTAAACCCAGACAGCTTGCTACCTGCTGAATAGTCGGCCTGCGCAGCACATTCCGCCCGTTGCAAACCAGCACCGGCACTTCAGATGCCTTCACCTCGAAACGGTCCAGCAGTTCCTGCGAGGTCCGGTCCGTCTCCAGATCCACATAGGTATAAGGATGCCCGTTTCGACTGAGGAACTCGCGCAATTCAAGAGTCTGAGCGGAGTGGTGCGAACCCATCAGAATTACGTTTCCATAACCGCTGTCGATCAGTGCGACGCGGCGCAGAATAAAGGCGCGCAGCAAGAGATCGCTCAGTTCTGCATCCCTCGCAACAATTGCTCGCAGCGCTTCGGAGCTTACTTCGAGAAACTCTCCGGCTTCCGTTACCCGCCCTTTAACCAGACAGCGCTGTCCGGAGATCATGGTAATCTCGCCCGTAAATCCGCCCGCGTGGTGGGTCGCGATCGTGCGCTCGCCATCCAAACCCCGCTGCACAATCTCCATAGCTCCCGAAAGCAGCACGAAAAACGGAACGTCCGTATCGCCCGGTTCAAAGAGAATCTCGTCCCGCTCGACTTTCCGCACGCGGCTCGAAGGGCGAATCCGATCGATCTGCGCTGCTGTCAAAGCCGGAAAGGCCTGCTCGCGTGCATACGGAGCGCTGGGCGTGTAAGAAGACATAAACCATTGTCACCGTTTTGAGCCTCGCGATATAGTTCATCCTGAGATGCAAACAATAGCGCTCTTTCTGCTCTTAATCACATCCGCCTTTGCCGCCGAGAAATTGACTGCGCCCCAGTTAGCGGAACTGGCAAAATCCAACACCGCCGCGCTTGGGCCGGCCATCGCCGCAACTTTCGACAGCAAAGATTTGAAGGAAGGAACGGCCTGGGCCGGTCGCGGATCGGACTTTTTCTTCGCTACCGAAGCAGCCTCCAAACCTGAGCTCTTCATCGATGACGCATCCGGTCCGATCATGCAACCGTTGACCGGCACCGATATCTGGTACACGCCTGCCAGGATCGGCGATCTTGGCAAACCGCACGCGTTCCACTATGTCGTCAACGGCGTAAACTTCGGCGGCCGCTTGGACGTCCCCGCATTCGGACCGCTCTCCTATATCGAACCCGGCGTACCCACCGGCACTCTGTCAGGTCCTCTCGCACATAAAAGCAGGATCTACGACGACATGAAGAGCGAATACTGGATCTATGTTCCGGCACAGTACAACGCAAACGTTCCCGCTGCGCTCATGGTCTTTCAGGACGGCGGCGGTTACATCAAGAGGGACGGCAATAATCCGGCTCTTAACGTCATCGACAACCTGATCGCCCAAAAAAAGATCCCGGTAATGATCTGCGTGTTCATTAATCCCGGCGACATCGCCGATTCACCCGGCACGCCGACCTACAATTTCGTCAAGGCCTACTCCGATCAATGGCATCGGACTTTGAAAGACTCCATGCGCAGCACGCTCTACGATACCGTCAGCAATCGTTATGGGCAATTTCTTCGTGACGAAATCCTGGCCGAAGTGCGAGCCAAGTACAACATTCGCAGCGACGCCTACAGCCGCGCCATCACCGGTCTCTCTTCCGGTGGCATCTGTTCCTTTAACGCAGCCTGGCAGATGCCCGAACAGTTCAGTCGCGTGATTAGTTGGATCGGCAGCTTCACCGCGATTCAATGGAAGGAAAACCCGGCCATCCCAGACGGCGGTCAGGACTATCCCGAAAAGGTTCTGCGTGAAGAAAAGCGCAATATCCGCATCTGGCTCCAGGACGGCTCAAACGACCAGGAAAACAACCGTTACGGTAGTTGGCCTTTAGCTAATATCCGCTTGGCAAATGCACTAAAACTCAAAGGCTACGATTTTCATTTGAGCTTTGGCAAGGGCACGCACAACTCAGCCCATGGCGCCGCCGAGTTCCCGGCCGAAATGATCTGGCTCTGGCGCGACTACGACCCGTCGAAAACCGAACAGACCTACGCGATGGAACCGTCCGAAAATGCCCAGCCGCCCTTTCGAGTCGCCATCGTCAATCGCTGATGAGCGAACTGTTACTTCGGCACTGACCGGTAGAAAGCGCGTAACCGCCTCACGTATTCGTTCCCCGCGGTATACAGCAAATCGTTATGATGAGCGCCAGGAACACGCCAAAACTCCTTCGGCTGATTTGCCGCGGTAAAAACAGTTTGGCCCTGCGAGAACGGCACAATTTCGTCCGCATCGCCATGTATGACGAGCAAGGGCGCGCGCACCTCCCTAATTGTCTTCTTGGTATCGAAACCGTGCGCCACCATCGGACCAATGACGGGAAGTACTCTGCCGGCCATTTCACTCAGAGACGCCAAAGGCGATTCCAGAATCAGCCCTGCGCACCCGCGCCGGGACGCGAGCTCCGATGCTATGGCAGTTCCAAGCGATTCCCCTTGCACGACGATCTGCTTCGGGCCGTAACCGAGTTGAAGCAGCCTGTCGTAGGCCGCGTCGGCATCTAAATGCAACCCGCGTTCGCTCGGATGCCCCTTGCTCTTTCCGTACCCGCGATAGTCGACGATTAAAACCGCGGACCCGGCTTCTCTAATCGCCTGAGCATGATCGATTCTATGCGTAACGTTGCCCGCGTTTCCATGTAGGAAGAGTGTTGTCAAACGGGCGTCCGGCTTGGGAAACCACCAGGCATTCAAGCGAACGCCATCTCGCGTAGTGAACCATTCGTCCTGCGCCCCGGCCGCTGCTTGTAGACCCCACTCACCTTGTGGATACGGCATCGGGTAGTACACGAAGCGATCTACGATGCCCCACAGCATGACGAAAATGAAGAGTAGCAAGGCTGCCGTGATACAAGCACGGATACCCAAGGGTACGTTGCGGAAGAGTCCTTGCCCGGAGTGCAATTTCATCGGTAAAGCCATCCCATGCTCCCGCATGCCCGAACACCACGCTAGATTAGCTGTGTGGCGGCAAAGAAAGCAATCGGTTCGGAGCCCAGCCTGCCTGCGGGCCTGATCTTTACGCCGGACTTCCTCTCGGTCGCCGAAGAGATCGATCTCCTCGCCTTCATCCACACCATCGAATTCCGTACCTTTGAAATGCACGGCGTCGCGGCAAAGCGCCGGATCAAGCAATTCGGATGGCACTACTCCTTCGGCTCCTACCAGCTCACGCCTGCCGATCCCATCCCGCAGGCCTTCGCCAACATTGGCTTCAGGGCTGCGGCCCTGGCCGGCCTGGATGCTTCCGAATGGGCTGAAGCATTGCTAACCGAATATCCTGCGGGCTCCGGCATCGGCTGGCATCGCGATGCCCCAGCCTTCGGAATCGTTGCCGGCATTTCCCTTCAAGGAGCGTGCCGCATGCGCTTCCAAACCGGTGCTGGTCCCGCGCGCGTCACAAGCGCAGTCGAGCTGCCGCCTCGCTCCCTTTATCTGCTTACAGGCGAAGTCCGAACGAAATGGCAACATATGATACCGCCTACACGCGAACTGCGCTACTCGATTACCTTCCGAACTCTTCGGAAACCGCGGAACCCCTAGCCGCAAAGATCCGTTTCACTTTATTCCCCGCCCTGTCATTTGCCCGGCCATTTCCCTCCGCTTCTCCGTCGCAGATTGAAAAAGCCTGACGGTGAAGGTGTTTGGCACTTCGCCTGCTGTCGATAATCTGCAGAGGTCCATAATGCCAAAAGTTCCCAGTTCGCGCCCGGATGGTCTGAAATGTGACCCTCGCTTGCCCTTTGAGGCTCTGTCGTATCGAAGAACCAGCACCCCGCCCCTGGTGTCACCCGAAGCCTTGGGTAGGGTCAACGTAACGGCGTGGTTGTATGTCGATCAGTCCGGCTTCAAACGAGTGGCGGTAAACCCGAATATCACCTTAGCTCAAATCAAAGAAGAATTCGGACGCGCCCCGACGCGCGATGCGGAAACCGGCATTCATTCGGAAGGGATCGCCGGTCAGTTCTTCCTGGAGAACCCGCGATTCCGTGTCCTGGAGATCTTTTCGGAGCGCATTCCTTGTCGAAAAATGTGCGCGCCGATGCTGCGGCACTACTTCCCCGGCGTGCCTTGGTTCTACTACTACGATCGAGAGTCCTGGCGCGGCACAGAAGGAGAACTGATCAAGCGGGCTGGAGAGGCATTGAGACTCGCGTACCAGCTGTAGTGCAAGATGTGCCTCGCATTCCGACGGACAGTTACTTTCCAGAAGTACGCATTCAATGTGACACAGTAAGTCTGCGCCAGTGCTCCGTGTCGCTGTTTTCGCTCGGGAGTGCTCAGTAGACCTGCTACGGTCTGTGGAAGCGATGCCAGGATCGACAGCCGCGAGAAACTGGGCGCGCCGCTCGAGCGAAAGGAGCACTTATGTGCAGCGACAGATCTCGGGACAGGGCAGATGAGGTTGAACGGGCTTCTCACCTTTGTCAATCACGCCGGGCGGCTGTTGCCGCTCAGCGTATCTCGTCGGTGATTGCACAAACGAAGGATGCTGTTGAAAAACTCTGCTCACCGCGATGTGCTTGTCAAATTCTACAAGTTCTAGTAAATCAAACTACACCTTTGATACCTTGATAATGTCCAGAGCAAGTGCTGCTTGGGAGCGCCTTGCCCTGGTCAGCCCTAAAGAAAAGCGTCACACCGCATCTCCCAGCTTTCGCAGCGCTTCTTTTTTCTGTTCGCGAAGCTGTTCCATGTTGAGATACTGCATAACCTCGATCCAGTTTTCATAAGTTTCAACCGCCAACGCTCGCACAAGCCGTAGACAAGCGGCGACATTCTAGAAGATTCGCACTACGAGTGTTCTGCGCTTAATTTCTTCCATGAGCCGCTCGAGCATATTGATCGACTTCAAATTCTTGTGATGCTGTCGCGACAGACGATAAAAGCTAAGTGTCTCTTCGATGTTCTCTTCTACCCAGACACAGAGCTTAACGTACCGCTTGCCCCACTTCAGCAACCAAGCCGAAGATCTTGTCGCGCTTCTTACGCGTCCCGCCTATCATAGATCCAGCGCAGCTCCTGTAAGCAATCATCGTCCGCTTTGCGCTGCAGATAGTCGAGCGCATTGCGCAGAAAGTGCACTTAGCAGCGTTGCCACACTGCTTCACGCAGAGCTTCCTGAATCGCACTGCGCAGACCGACATAATCGTCACTGACTACGAACTCTACTCCGTGAAGCGACCGCTGCCGCAAACCCGCTAACAGCTCCTTCCAGCTAGAAAGGCTCTAGCGGCTAGCGATCTCTACCGCCAGAATGTTAAGCCGTCCTTCCCAGTTGATGCCGATCGCGATCAACACCGCCTAGCTGCGCACCGCGCCATCCTCGCGCACCTTTTCGTAACTCGCATCCAGTATCAGATACTCGTACTGCTCTTCCAATCGCCTTTTGGCAAACTGCTCCAGTTCTTCATCAAGCTTCTGCACTATCCAACTGCTTTTATAAGAACTGAGATCTTGCCCGAGAGCTCTTCGTGATAGTCTTCACCTTGCGTGTGGACACGCCTTGTACATACATCTCCAGCATCGCCGCCACCAGTGCTTTTTCACTTCGCTGATACCGCTCGAACACCTCCGTCCGGAAGCGTCCCTGTCGATCTTGTGGCACACGCAATTCGATATAGCCTACTCGCGTCACCAGCATCCTGTTGTAATAACCGGCCCCGTATCCGAGCCGCCCCGCTGTCCGCTCGCCCTTGCTCTCTTGCAGCGCCTCGTCCATCTCCGCTTCCAGCACCTGCTGCAGTGTCTCTTCCACAATCGTCTTCAGCAGATCGTGATCTGCTGCCAATAGCTTCTTCAGATCCTCTGAACTGATCTTGCCTTTCGCGCTATCCTGCTTTTCGGTCACCTGCCACCTTTCCTTTCTATAGCGCCTAACTGAATTCGAAAGATCCAGTCTACGTATGCACCACTTTTTCTAGAAAAGCGACGCGATTAGACGCGCTATAAGCGATCGCTGGCCGCGCGGCAGACATTTATCATCCCCTCCGAAACGGGTCTTGGCGATCGCAAAAGAGTTTTTCAACAGCATCGCCTTGTTTAGGCAAGGCCGACCGACCACCGGGACGACGCGGTGTGGATAAGATGCACCGCACTTAGTTCTTGGCGTTCTCGATGATTTCAACTGCCTTACCCATTGCAGGGTCTTTTCCGCCTGCTATATCCGTCTCGGTGAAGTCAGGTATATCGATATCAGGAGGAATACCCAGTACGTCGAATGCTCTTCCGTCCGCAGTGCGGAACACCGCATTAGGTAAACCAAAGGTCCACCCATTGGGCAGGTGGCGATCGAAAATATCGCAGAATAACGCCTTGGGTGTTCTCGCCAATCCGTACTACACGAGGGATGCGTCCAATCAACGCTTCGCTAAACGTCTCAGCGGCGCTCATTGTGATAGAACTGGTCAGTTCAACAACCAGCCCACGAAAACTGGGCCGAGCGCTCGGCCGAACAACAATTGGATCGCCGGGCGTCCACTGCGCAACTTCAATCGAATCAGACCGTGCGTGAACAGTGTAGGCGAGGTAGTCACGACTCGTCAAACGGCGAGCTATTGCAAGGCCAAGCTCATCGGAACCCCCAAATGAGAGCCGCATATCAATCACGAGCCCGGTCAGTTTGGGATCGTCAAAGATCTTGTCCATAGCCGACTCAAGCGCCTTTAAATCGTTATGCCTTGAGTAACCGCCAAAGGAAAAAGGATTCTGAGATATCCGATTGAATCGTTAACGTGGCCGTACTGAACGTGTCTATTGCAGAACATCTTCGGGGACCGTTGCAAATATCTCCGATTCGTGATTGCGAACAGTTTCCGTCGTTCATGCTTCGCAAAATTGCCTGTGTTACCCGTGACCAAGCGAGCGGTGCCGGGGCGCCAAAACATGGGAGTAGAGCGTTTGAGAGAGCGCGCGGCGACATAGGTATGAAGGTCTCCCAATGGTTCGATCATTGCCCTAAGAATGTCGAACAGTTGCGCGGGCGTCGTTTCAGAGGTTATCCTCGGGCGGTATTCAGCCACGATCTTGTTCCAATCCGCATGCCTGAGATCGAACGAGACGTAGTTTTCAGCCCACGTGCGGGTGAATACTTCGAAGTTGCCGATCGGCGTATTCTCTGTCGGGTGGTCACAAACTGCCGGCATTTTGGCGATCCGGTCAATCTGGATGTCCGGCACCGAGTCCTCTAGATGCAGAACGGCATGATCACCGTTTTCACTGGCCCTGATGAAAAATAGACCTTCCTCTTTGGATTTAAAGGCGGCGTCCGACTTCGGAGGTGCGACGTGTTGGCGTTGAGCTGTAAAGCCCTCCACACAGGTGGCTCGTGTTACTTCGAACTCCATTAAAAGCGACCCTTTAATAGCAAGTACATACCCATACCCTTGGCTTCTCCATACGCCGTCTAGTGATTGCGGTGTTGACGATAGAACGCTGACGGCAACACAAGAAAGTGCGATGAAGCGAGCAGTTCGAAGACAATTCATCCCTGACCAGATTATATTTTTGGAGCCTCGCCTTGAATCGCCGGGCCTAAATAACTAGGCGGTGGATCATACTGTGCCAATGGGCTTCGAAGGTTCGATCACTTGCTTGACAGCCAGGCTTATCTCAGAGATCAGGTGTTGCGTTGCATAAACCTTCGATGCTGTTGAAAAACTCGCCTCAGGCTCACGGCGTTGGGCTTGCCCAAAAAACGACGCGATTAGACGCGCTATAAGCAATCGACAGCAGATGCGTAGACATTTCTGATCTCCCTGAAATTTCCGATCCGCGGCCAAGAAGAGTTTTTCAACAGCATCCCTGATTTAGGCAACCGGCATAATGTTCTCATCGCAAGGATAATCGGTAATCGATATACTGACTATCGAGCATTATGCCTAAGCATAAGTTGGATCCACTTCCCTCTGCGGCTTTTCACATCTTGTTGTCACTCGCCGGCGAAGACCTGCATGGGTACGGCATCATGCGGCAGGTCGCCGAACAAACCGGTGGCCGCATGCGATTGGGCCCGGGCACCCTCTATAGCTCTCTTCAGTCACTCCTGGAAGAAGCGCTCATTGAAGAGATCGATGCCCGTGCGGACCGGAAGCTCGGAGACGAACGTCGACGGTATTACCGCCTAACCTCTCGGGGAAGACAGCTAGCACGCGCCGAGGCGGACCGGCTTGCTGATCTGCTGAGAGTCGCACGCGTCCGGAAGATTTTCCGGGGGGACTATGTTTGAAAAAGTTTACGCGATCGTGCTGCATGTCCTCGCACCCCGTTTTTATCGGGTCTACGGCGAGGAGGCTACACGCCTGGTTTGTGATCGGCTTCGGGATGAGCAGGGCCTTGTCCTCAAAATCCGCCTCTGGCTCGATCTCTTAACCGATCTCGCGGTCGCGGTGATACGCGACAGTCATTTTACCCGTCAGGAGCTACTTTCGTCAGGAGCCATCGGTCACGCCATAAACCCCGTACCGTCCTTTGCCACCGAAAGAGGTCGCTTACCCCACACGGCGGCTCTGCTTACCGGAGGTGCCTTGTCGCTCAGCATTTTTGCCGCGCTACCCGCTTTCATCGGCCAAGGTGGACGCGGTCAAGTCCCACCACCACCGTCGTTGTTCGGCATCCTCCCGTCTTTGCCATCCACGAACCCCACATCTCAAAGCAGTCGCATGCCTGAACAGAACCGTATGACCACGTATCTGCAGGGTGTCCAGGCGAAAGATGCCTCGTCCCTCATACCCGTTCCTTCTGGTCCTTTTGGCATAGGACGGATCGGCTATGACTGGGTCGACTCGTCGCGGCCGGACCGGTTTTCCCCAAAGCCCAGCGCGCATCGCGAGTTGATGGTGTACTTCTGGTATCCAACCTCGACACAGTCCGCGGCCGCGAAAGGACCCTACCTCCCTGGCGCGCAACAAATGGATGCGCTACCTGAGGTGCAAAGTCAAATGCGCCAAGTGTTCGGCCTCCGGTGGCCAGCCATAGTATCGGGGGCGATCTTCTCGCATGCAGTGGAAGGTGCGCCCGCCACAAACAGTCCTGGGCCATTCCCGCTGATCATTTTCTCCCATGGTCTAGGCACCACAGGTTTCAACTACACCAGTCTGATCGAGGATTTGGTGAGTCGAGGATTTGTGGTAGCTTCCATCGAGCACACGTATGTCGCTTTAGCTGTTCGGTTCCCTGACAAAAGGGTTGTCTCGCATCAGGAGGCACAGGATCCACCTCCCCCTGCCGGATTAACTCCCGTCGAGGAATTCAAGTGGATGATGCCGGGCATCCGAGATCAGATCAGTGAGGGAGCTGCCGACGTTCGCTTCGTGCTGGATCGCTTGGCGGCGGAAAAGAACGACCCCGGGCAGTTTCTTCTCGCGGGTAAAATCGATTTGAACCGTGTTGCCGCCATGGGCCACTCGGCGGGGGCGGGCTTTGCGGCGCGCGCTTGCCAGCTCGATCTCCGTCTTAAGGCCTGCGTAGAGCTGGATGGTGGGTTACTGCCCATTACCGCTCTTCCCGACTTTCCTGACCATATGACCCTGAAACAACCACTCCTTTATCTAGAGGCGTATCATCCGGAGTCACAAAGCGCCGGTACGCCCGCTGAGAACGCCGCCTATTTCAAGAAAAAAGAAGAGCAACTTCAGGCTTGTCGCCCCGGAAGCTACGATGTCGTCCTGCGATCCCCAGGCTTGGACCACGGGAGTTTCACCGATTTCCCACTGCTTTTCGCGGGACAGGACAGGTTCCCTCAAAGGAACGTGGCATTGCACAATCTGGATCTGGTCGAGAGATACGTCAGAGAATTTCTCGGCAAGAATCTCAAAGACGAGAAGGCTACCTTGCTGAAGAGCGGCAATTCGCTTGTTCCAGAGGCAACCGTCCAACAGTACGGCCACTGACTGACCCGGAACGATCATTGCGATCGCTGTCGAATGGATCGGTACGTTACTCTTCTGCCTTAAGAGCAAACCAAATGTTGATCAGTCAAGTTCGATCGTGCCTAAACCTTCGATGCTGTTGAAAAACTCTTTTGGATAGTGTGCCTTTTAGGTGTTCGAAAGCGAAGCCAGGGCTTCCGCCAGCTCTTTGGAGCGCGATACGAATGGGGCATGGCCGGCATCGATGCGTATCGGCTCTGTGCGAAGCCTCTCGCGAGCAGCCCTCTCCCACCAATCTGGGTTGATGGTTCGATCCTCGGTGCAGGATATGTATGACGAAGGCAACTGCGGCCATTTAGTTAATGGAGACTTTTCAATAATGGCCTGCTTGGCGTACATCATTCGGAGTGTGGAAACTGCCCATGGAATTATGTCCGGAGCGCAATCGTGGAACAAGTAGTGCTGTGCCACTGCAGCGTCGATCGGTGGTCTGACTCGCAAGAAATCCGGCCTATACATCGCAGGATCGTTCTGAACTTGCGAAATGAAGCTTTCGCCAGGTAATGGAATCACGGACGCCAGATACACCAGCCTGGCAACTGGCGCATAATCCGGAACAAGCGGCAGGAACAGCCCGCTGGCAGAGTGAGCGACCACGATTGGCATATCTGCACCATCGATTGCGGCGCCGATCACCGCCGCGTACTCGGTGGCGCTTGCTTCAGGGCGATCGACCGGCAGGTCTACACATATGCAGCGGTGCCCTAACGCCTGTAGCTCAGCAACAAGCAAATCCCAACCCTCGGGGCTTTGAGCTGACCCGTGCACCAGACAAAAGATGCTCATATTTGTACCGGGTTAATTATCACTCGCTCGATGCAGAGCTCATTAGCCAGAGCGAAAACAACAAAAAGATAGTTAAATGTTTGGTGACCTACGATGATCCAAAAGCGTCTTCTCGATGTTGTTTTGGACCGATATTTACGGAGGCTTACTACTCGTCATGATGGGCCAACAAACTCGTTCGGAGTCGCTGTTTTATTACTTCCGAATTGAGGACCATATCCCCGAAGATCATCTGCTACGGCTTGTCGATAGGCACGTTGACTTCGCTTTCGTGCGCGAGACCCTGAAGGCGAGTTACAGCCACACAGGGCGGCCTTCGATCGACCCAGAAGTCTTGCTGCGCATTCTGTTGATTGGATATCTATACGGGATCACCAGTGAGCGCCGCTTGGTCGAGGATGTTGGGATGCACTTGGGTTATCGCTGGTTTACCGGCCTGAGCTTCGATCAAGAGATTCCTCATCACTCCACGTTTTCCAAGAAATCGGCATGGCCGTTTTCAGGAGTCGCCGCTCTTCCTCGATCTCTTCGAGCGGGTCGTTCAACAGTGTATGCAAGTGGGGCTCTTGCAGGGCGTTGCCTTGTCTGTAGACAGTACGCAGATCCGTGCAGATGCGAGTTCCAACCGGGCAATCTCTCGCGATCAACTGGGAGAGGTCGCTAAGGTCAATCGCACGGTCCGCGAGTACGTAGAGCAGATCGAGCGCGAGAATGTTGTGGCAGAGGAGTCGGAGCAGACACCTGAAGCGACTGCTGCAGAAGAGAACGAAGAGCCTAGACTTTGGCGTAGATATCGCAATTCGCCACCGCTCAAGATCTCAATTACCGACCCAGATGCAGCCTTGTCCAGCAAGCGAGGAGCTTCGGAGTTCGCTTACTACGACAACTATCTGATAGACAATCGCAGCCGCATCATCATGGGCGTCATCGCAACCCCGGCGCGACTTAGCCAAGAGATCGTTGCTGCCCGCCAGATGTTAGAAAGAGCAAAGGAACGGTTTGGGCTCGAACCAATCAGCGTGACTGCCGACAAGAGCTATGGTACCGGCGAGTTTCTGTCCTGGCTCTCCGACCGCCAGATTGCACCCTATATCCCGGTGTTGGATCGGAAACAACAAACGAATGGCTACTATACCCAGCATGAGTTCACTCCGGTGCCGGAAGAGAAGGCGTACCGCTGCCCGGCAGGCGAGTTGCTCCGCTATTCAGGAATGAGTAGAGGCTCGCAAGGCTTTGTGTTTAGCGCCAAGCCATCGCAGTGCAGCAACTGTTCACACAAGTCGGCGTGCACTCCGGCGCCTCAGCGTACGCTGAAGATCAATTGGTACGAGGATGTGCGCGAGCATGTCAGAAACCTCAGCCAAACCCCAGAGTTCGCCGTGGCACGGCGCGCTCGAAATAAGATAGAGGCGCTCTTCTCGGAGCTGCGTAACCGAATCCGTCTCCAAAGGGTACGGTTGCGCGGTCTCCGGCACGTTAAAGAGCAGTTCTTCTTAGCGGCAACGGTCAAAATGTAAAACGATTAATCAAGTTCCTGAAGCAAAATAAAGAGCCAAAAGCAGAGATGGCCTGAAACAGGGCCGGAGCCCTGCTACTGCAGCCATCGAACAGAAAGAGAGGGCTTCGAATCACTTCGGCAGAGTTGGTTTTTCAACAGCATCCCCTGGTTTAAGAAACACCGGTTGGCGATCAGCTGCGGGTACAGCGGCCAACACGGCTCCTCGCCGTTCCGTGGACAAAACCTGTTTCTACCTTCAAGGTTCTGCCGAACTGATCGAAGCTCTCCGTCCGAGATTACGAAGAGCCCTGACGCTTCATCGTTCTCAGAAAGAGGAATCTGACCTCGGCCGAGATGGCGAGCGATGGCGAATAGTGCGATATTGGCGATCACATTTGTGGGGCAGACTTACCAAACGAGTCATTTCGGTGAAGGGCTGAGATCTTTTCCGCAGTTCTGGAGTCTGCGCTCAAAGCCATGAACATGAGTTTGTTCCGTAAGCGTACGGCGAAGGCCGTCGTAGCTCTAGAGAACGAGCCAGAATAGCGTTAGGCGGAGCAGGCGGCCGCGGTGAACACGCTCGAGTTCAAGAGCTGCCAATGCACGACGACATCACCGGTCGGACAGGCAAAGTTCAGCCGCAAGTTGTTCGGCGTCGCCGTGTAATTCCCTATCGTTCAGAGCCGTTTCCGCTTTCATACATTCCTAGCAACGGAAGCCTTATAGATCGTCTCGCTTGAATTGGCATAGCCGATTGTTTGCCCCTTAAGTTTTTTAGACAGCCGGCGGAAACCGAGCATCAGCATCCCTCCGAAGCCGATTCCCAATAGTGCCAGGCTGCCCGGCTCCGGGACGGTGTTTCCGCTCAAGGAGAACGCTGCGTTGAACGGGCCCTGATGGGTGATGTCGGTCCCAATTCGCAGCCAATCGGGCGCAAGATTGTCATTTCGTATCCAGCTTTGAAGGTCTGTTGCGGCACTGAACTTCGGCGCCGAAAGATACAGGAAATCTCCGTTGCTCGAAAGCAATTCCGGGCGGAAGAAGTAGTGGTCGCCAGGAAGGAGTACAGGAGTGTTGAAACTCACGTTGATCTGGATTTCTTCCCCCGTTGCGGGTCCTTCGCCGCCGGTGAATTGACCAGGAGCTTTGTTGATCCCGCTCACAACGGTATTGGCCACCGTGAAACTTGGATTCAGAACCGTCCCCGTGAAACTCAGTGTACCCGCGAGACTGTCTCTGGTTGCCGAAGCTATTTCAGCATCAGCTGGCGAGTTCTTCCGTGCGGGTACATTCCCGGAGGGTGGGTTCGCGGAGTCGGCCGGGAAGACATGATAGAACTCGATCTCGACCTGGCTGATACTGCTCACTGGTGATCCCGATGGGAGTAGGCCAGTGAAGGTCGCGCTTTGGAGCGACGTCAACTGGCTGAGAAGGAAATCGTCGGCTGTCTCGGTCTGAGTAGCAGAGCCGTTAACTGGACGTGAAAGCGTTGCAATCTTACCGTCCGGGGCACCCGTGCTGAAAGCAAAAGAGGCTGCTGGGGCTGGTAAGTTCACAAACGCGCACAAAAGGGTCAGAGTTGACAGCGTGCAAAGGCGCCGTCTTGTTGCATTTGGTGTGGATAACATCACAAGTTTTTCTCCTGTTGGTGTAAGTGTTTGTTTTTTAGGGTTCTGGCCAGGCTTTTGAGAAGCTACTGGCCAAAAGCAAAATAAGCAGTCAGTAATCGCTGAGGCGAGTCAGCAAAAAGAATTCAGAGTTGACTACGGACGGCCTTGGACGGCTTTGAGGCGCAACAAACTCTGTTCCAGCCACTCGGCAAATTGGCTATCACCCCTTTCGTCCAGGAAGTCGAATTCTGGATCACTGGAAGCCGAATTGATCGGCGAGAGATCAATTACCATGTCTTCATCGCAGACGCCCAGACCGGCCGCATTGTGAGCGCCCGCAGTTCGCACTGGTTCAGATGGAATTCCGCGAGCACCCAGCTCAACGCTCGGCGTAGCGTGCCACGCCTCCAGCGTTGGTCCTGACATATCAGGGCCGAGCTTCATAAACGATGTTGAAAGGTGTCTCTGTAGCACGGCGGAAACGAGTGAACCCGGCGGAGTTCACAACCTCCCGAATGCGCGTTTCTCCGGCTTGGGCGCCTAAGCACAGTCCGACATCCTGCGATCGTGAGCAGGGCGTACACAACAACGTTGAAAAAGAATAATACATTCGCCCCAAAGGGTTCAGATTGTCCTTTAAGCGGTCATTGGCAAAAGGTTCGACAATCAACCACGTGCCGTCCTTCGCCAAGGACTGCCGGACGTGCGCAGCCGCGCCGATCGGGTCGCCCAGGTCATGTAAGCTGTCAAAGACCGCGATCAGGTCGTAGTCTTTGCCAGGAAAATCTTTTGCCTTTGACACCTCGAACGTCACGCGGTCAGCGATGCCGTTACGCTCGGCGGATTCGCGTGCTGCTTCAATCGACTTGTCGTGGTAATCGAACCCGAAAAATCGAGAGTTGGGAAACGCTTTTGCCATCAATAAGGTGGAAGCCCCTTTTCCGCAGCCAACGTCGGCCACTCGCGCCCCTGCCTCGAGCTTCTCTTTGACGTCGCTCAAGGCGGGAATCCATGAACTCACGAGATTTGCGGCGTAGCCGGGGCGGAAGAACCTTTCACATCCGTGAAAGACACCGTCCACATGTTCGTGCCACCCCATGCCAGCGCCGCTTCGAAAGGACTCGGCAATCCGCGGAACCGCCGCGAGCACGCCCAGAGCGAGTTCGAATGCTCCGGGCAGATAGGCGGGACTGTCTTCGTCTGCCAGGGTAAACGCCTGTTCTTCGGTCAAGCTGAACTTTTCGTTCTGCGCATCGTAGGTGACGTATCCTCCCGCCGCTTGTGAAGCCAGCCACTCGCGTACATAGCGCTCATCGGTGTTCGTCTTGGCAGCAAGTTGTGCGGAAGTCATTGGGTCGCCTGCGAGGGCCTTATAGAGCCCCAACTTCTCCCCGATTACGACCATGCCGGCATGAACTGCGGCGCCGAGATCGGTTACGAATTGGCCGATGAAGGCGTTCAATTTGTTCATGTCAAGAGTGGGAGTCTGTGCTGTACTCATTGGATTTGTTTCCTTTTGACCATCGTCCCGATTCATCGGTTTTGGCCTGCGAACGACTGACACGACACGTGTGGATGCCAGTTTACGAACGCGCCGTTGGGATTATCCTTCCACGCCCAGACATGTAGCGTGTAGAATGCCGGGAGGCCGAAGCGATTGGGGCTTTCCCAGTAATGAAAAAGCTGCCCCATAAGCTCTGGGGGTGTCTTGTGCTTCGCATCCCAGGCAGCGGCGATGAGCAGATAATCGGCGCCGATCAACTTTAGGCCGCCGCCTGCCGTCGGCTCGTAGATCACGATCTGGGGGCGAGTGGCGTCCAGCAGACCCTTGTTCACCAGGTCTGAGTTGACATAGTGCAGACCCATTGCGCCTGCATCGGGACCTGTGACGCACCCGAATTGAAGGGCATACCCCTCCGCCTCGGCCGCCGCCACATCCTTGAAGCGCTCGGTCGATTCCCGGACGATTCTGATAAGGGCGCCCGCTTTGCCCCTCTGCTCCGGCGTCATGTCGTGTTGTTCTGCTGTTGGTGTGTGCGAATGGTCATCTTGCGCCAGGGCGCGAGAAGAGCAAACGCACATGAAAACGAGAGCGATGATGGAATACTGCAATTGCATCGCGAATCGTCTGACTCTCATGTTGATAGTGGAAACCTGCGTACTCATTGGAACTCCTTCTGCGAATTGGGATTGATCTTCTATACGTAATTGCCGACGACGTCTGCGGGTGTCCGCTTTTGCTAGAACCCGCTCTGTGGAGAGCGGCTCATCGCCGGTTGCTGTCGAGGCGCGAAAGACGCTGGTCTAGCGCCTTTCGGCCGCCTCCCACAGTGGTTGTTATGGATGGCAGCTAGCCGGGGATGTCGATAGGTCTGGATCCGTACAAAGGGGACCCAGGCCGGTTGTGGCATCGGGGACACTGATCATGGCCATCGGTCCGGCTTTATGCTCGCCGTTGAATGGCGTGGGCTTACTCGCGTCAAAGCCGCAGGCGGCGGCGTCTTCGGGATTGTTGAACCAGAAGCCAACGTGAAACGTGTTGGTGGGTTTTAGCGCGACATCCGGATCAAATCCGAAAATCTGGTCAAGCAGAATGGTCTTGATTCGGACTCGGCCGTCGTCAGTTCGTTTACCGATCTCGATATCAGACTGGTACCAGGCAAGTCCAAAATTCTTAAACTTCGAATCGGGGTCACCGCCCGCCAACAACTGACTGCGTTCTACCGTGAACAGGTCAAATGCTAACCCTGGCTTGATCCCGTCGAGGTCCAAGATTAGCGTGTCATTCAGTTTGCCGCGAACAACCGTCGCTCGCGCCGTCGGTTCCTCCCATGGCGATCGGCGTAAACAATCCACAAATTTTGGATTGGGGGTGAGTTTGAAACTCACCTCGTCCACTTTATTCTGCGCAAAAGCTGCCGCTGGCGTAAACACCAGTCCGCAGACGACCGCTTGCGCTGACAAACCGGCAATCAGGGCCACTGACTTCCGGAAATTCACTAAGCAATTCATCTTCATTTCTCCTTAGAGTTCGCAGCCTTCAATCGGGCGACGACCTAGATCAGTCGCCAAAAGGTTCCTTCGCCAGCGTGCGGCCACAAAGGCAAACCATTAGAATTAGGTGGCGGATCTGGGCGGCTCTACCTGTCTTGATAGGCTGTGTGACCAACTTACGGAGTCTGGGCAGAAGAGTCATTTGATTGCCCTAAAGATTTTCTTAATTCTTTCCTAGCGTTCCAGGATTATGTCTAAGTCTCCCGAACTCAGCAACCTGTATACTTTCGGAGACTTTCGGCTCGATGCCTCCGAGCGCAGGCTTTTCCGGGGAGAGACAGCTGTTGCCTTGGCCCCAAAGACTTTTGACCTGCTCTTGTTCCTGGTGGAAAACGAAGGACGGTTGCTCCGCAAGGACGATTTGCTGACCGCCGTTTGGCCCGATGCCACGGTCGAGGAGAACAATCTCACGGTGGCTGTTTCGGCGCTACGCAAGGCTTTTGGAGAGTCGGAAGGCAAGCGCTATATCGAAACGATTCCTAAATCGGGCTATCGTTTCGTAGCTCCGGTTGCAAAGTTCCAGTCCGACAAGCAGGGTTTGGACGATGGGCTGGGGTCTGCATCGGCTCCCCTACTCTCACCGGGGCCGACTCGAACAACTATCGCCAGCAACTATGGCCTCCTAGCCCTCACCCTATTGATTGTCGTCCTGAGTACCTTCGGGTATTTCGCGTTACAAAAACGCAACACCCCAAAGCGAACTGCCGGCTCCCCCCGGCGCCTGGCAATTCTTCCATTTCGTGATTTGCGTGGGAATGCCGAAGACCGGTTTCTCTCTCTTTCGCTTGCTGATGCTGTTATTGCCAGGCTCGGCAATATACGTGAGCTAACAGTTCGTCCTTTGTACGATGTCCAGAAGTATGCCGCCCAAAACGCAAGCCAGGCCGTAGACCTACCGAAGGTTGCCGCCGATTTGGACGTCGATACTGTCCTTACCGGAACTTACATCCATGAAGAAGACAATTTGCGCATCGCTGGCCAGTTAGTTGACGTGAGGACGCGGGACATCCTGTGGAAGGGTCTTTTCGATCTCAAATACAATAAGCTTCTCACCGTGCAAGAGAAAGTAGCTCAGCAGATTGTACGCGGTTTGGAGCTTAGCCTGTCTCCATCGGAGGCGGCGCGATTGAAGGCCACAGAGGCCATTGATCCACTGGCTTACGAGTATTACCTGCGCGGAGTTGACCTTTACGCTAAGAACGACTTTCTACTGGCCGCTAGAGTTTTGGAGAAGTCGCTTGAACTCGCTCCGAACTACGCACCTTCCTGGGCAAATCTTGGGAGGGCGTACACCGCTGGCGCCTCGTTTCAATTCGGTGGCGACGAGGTGTATCGGAAGGCGGAGGCGGCTTTCGCACGCGCCGTTGCTCTGCAACCGGATGCCATTGACGCTCGCGTTTACATGGCCAACATGTTTACTGATACCGGCAGGGTGGAGAAAGCCGTGCCCCTGTTGAGAGCAGCCGTCAAGGCAAACCCCAGCCATGCCGAGAGTCATTGGGAACTGGGCTATGCCTATCGATTTGCCGGAATGCTGGAAGAATCCGTTTCCGAGTGTGAGCGCGCTCGCAGGCTCGACCCGGGAGTAAAACTGAACAGCTCCACTCTGAACAGCTATCTTTATCTCGGTCTTTACAATCGGTTCCTTGAAAGCCTTCCAAGTAACGACGACTTCGCCCTAATCTTGTTCTACCGAGGTTTCGGCGAGTACTACCGGAAAAATAATCAAGAAGCGATGCGGAACTTCGACCGTGCCTTCGCACTCGACCACTCCATGTTTCAGACTAGAGTGGGAAAAGCATTGAGCTTTGCCATCGGGCAACAACGCTCTGAAGCGATTTCTGTTCTTCGAACCTTAGAGAGCAAGGTCAACAGTCGGGGAGCGTACGATCCTGAAGCCGTTTACAAAATTGCCCAGGCGTATGCAGTTTTAGGTGACAAAGCCTCCGCACTCCGCGTTATGAGGCACAGCATCGAAAACGGATTCTTCCCGTATTCCTATCTATTGACCGATCCGCTGCTCGACAATGTTCGCAGTGGAGCCGAATTCCCGGCATTGCTAGACATTGCTCGCCGCCGTCACGAGGCATTCAAAAATCTGTTCTTCTGATTGTTGACGCCGCGCGCTGATCCAACCCCCGGAAACTGAGCCAAGAGAAGCTGGATTCATGTAGGGGCAAGGAGCACTTTCAGCTATCGTTATTCCGCAGCGGGTGAACCGGCCTGGGATGTGGGAAATCCAAATCGTTTCTTGGGATCCTCAGTTGGCGCTTCGATCAAATGCCCTATCGTCTTGAAAACCACCTGAATTTGTTGCCCTTGCTCAAACCAGGACACAATCGAAACTACGGCGGCTGGCATCGTCCATCAATGCTCGGTATTGCCCCGTCGTTTTGGCGCTTGGCCCGGCGTCG
>CAVXKV010000001.1:0-144719 GCA_963762455.1 Terriglobia bacterium | reverse complement strand
ATCGCGCCAAGTGACACCTCGATGGCACTGCAGCTTCCTTCACACATCGCGTCGCGTTGCTCCACCGTTTGGCTAAGCACCTTGTCCTCGCTTATATTTCTCTCGCCAGTATTTGATCGCCACATAAATCAGCGTCACCAGCGGCACAAGCGACTCCACGTGGGGAGCGCCTGCATTGTCCGAGCCGCTCAATGCCGTAACCTTCGTAGGCTGCTGCGTGCTGCTGTGCGTATGCAGCGGCAGGTGGCTTTCGATATCTTTTAAAAGATCCATCGTCTTTTTAGCGGTTTGAACCGGGGTAAGATTCCATTACGTCTGAAAAAATCCCGCACCAAGTCCGCCAGGGCTTCTGCGTCGGCGCTTAGCGGTCACATCACCAGATTTCTGCTCGGCGGCTTGTTTCGCAGACCATCGGTGCTCCGGCGGAACTTTCTTAATGTTGTTGAGCTGCATTTGGGCCAAATGGCTGCCGCTCCTCAGATCCCGCAAGATCAATTGCAGTTGCTCAGCAATCTTCTCGAGTTGCGCGGCCTGCCTGTCGGCCTTCTCGTCGCTATCGGGCCGACCGCTGGAAAACACAGGCATCTGCATCAACTGAATGCGGATCCGCGCTAATTGTCCCCGCATTACGTTTATGTCCGCCATATGCTGCCTCCATACTCGAATAGTCTAGCCAAACGGCACAGGAGCAAAGTCGGCCTGCCGACTGCACAACACATGAGCTATTCGCATAGTGACCGCTACCTCAGTGCATCGACCGCCCTAGAGTCTAGAAACCCATCGTTTCTGGTGTTCCATCTGGAGGCAAGCACGCGAGCAAATGCTGTCAGTTTTCGGCCATCGTGGCGTGCGGACCGCACTCCCTCAGTCAACGACATGCGCGTTCTACGGCAAGTGCAATTTGTAGAATCAATCTACCCTTCCCGACCAGGGCAGAAGACTCTCCCCACTGAAATCGCGCCGTCGTCCCGAACAAGCCGGGCGGAACGATCAAGAGGAGCCGCACAGCCGCCATTTCGTTCGCGTATATGCAATCTTGAAGCCCCTGCGCTCTGCGTTACGCTGTGAACCGCTGCCCACCTCTGTGACCATCATTGCCAAATCGAAACCATGGCTAAAGGCGTAGTTCATGCGCTCCGTCAGCAGTGCTGCCTGTAAGCCCCGGCCGCGCAGTTCGGGAACAGTCGCCGCGCCTGCGAACAAGGCGACGCCGTTATACAGGCTCAGCGTGCCGACTGCACCCGGAACACCATCATATTCAGCCAGGAAGCTTACACTATTCTCTCGAGAGGCGACCATCAAACCATTGTTCTGCAGAAATTCCAGCAGCTCTGGATGTTCGTGACACCAGCTTCGGGCGTTTATCGAAGCCCAGAGTTGCACCTCCTCGGCTCGAGTGACTCGCACCCGAATGTCTCGGTTCTTAGGGGCACGAGCGCGTTCAACCGGTTGATAAAGGACGCTGCTGAATTCAATCGGTCTGTAGTTCCGACGCAAAGCAAATCTGCGGCAGCGACTCCGGCGAGTGGGCTAACTTCATGTTTGATTGGTGCTCGCCGGTCGAGGAAAAATCCCTCGATGCGATCAAGTGACTCTGCGTTGAGTTCCTCCAGGATTCCGAGCCCAAAAGTCTGCGTTGCAGGCGATTCGAGACCATCGAAGACCACGTATGCGCCAGCAGATTTCATCGTCTCAGCGCCGCTCTCAGGGTAAAAACGCCGCCGTGCTTTGGCGAACTCGGCGCACGCATGTCCTTCCGAACTCTCTAGACGTCTTGATAGTGAGAGGTCAGAAAAAACCATAGCGTTGGGCCATGATACACGACCTTACAGCCCATAGTTGTTGTCGCTTCGAGACCAGCAGGTCGAAATGCGCCACCCCGAAGTCAGCGCAAGGCGAAACAGATCCTCCCTGGGGCGTTGTCTAGTAGCGACGAGCAACTCTATGCCTTAGCACTCAACATTTATTCTTTGAGGCCGCCCCCAAACTCGAAAAAGCTCGATGCTGTCGCCGCACGAGGCCAACAGATCTTCGCCCGTAAAGGCTGCATCCGCTGTCATTCTCCTCCGCTCGACACCAACAACAAACTTTCCCCAGCAGAAGGATTTACATCCCGGCTGATCACCAAGCCAAGTACGAGATTCTAACCATCAGCGTGGGAACCGATTCCGCCCTGACTCTAAAGACAAGGCGAGACACAGGCTATTACAAAGTTCCGTCGCTGAAAGGCGTATGGTATGGGAACATGTTCGGTCACGGCGGCTGGTGTGCCACGCTGGAAGATTGGTTGGACCCAAAGCGCCTGAACGACGACTATGTGCCCACAGGTCTCCCGCCATATGGTGCTAAAACGTACGCCGTCAAAGGACATCCCTTCGGTCTAAGTCTCTCGCACCAAGAGAAGAAAGACCTGATCGCTTTACTCAGAACGCTATAGGCGGCAGCCAAACCGAATGGTAGCGACTGTACGAAATCCTTGTGCCGAATCTGTCGCGAAGTGGCTGGCTTCGCTTCTAATACTCCGACAGCTTAGTTCCCGGTTTCTTTATCGGGTTGCCCGGCGCTATTGCGGAAGCCCGATGCGCCGCACGAGATCTTGCCAGCGCCAATCGGAACGCAAATGGTCGAACATGGGCAACGTTAGTTCGATAATTCGGAAAACCCGCTGGCTGTATGCATCCTCCAGCCAGAGGAACGCGGATGTCAGGTCACCGAGACCTAGATACACTACCGCCAGGTCAAACGGAGAAACGTATCTTTGAGGCGATAGCGCTTTCAGTTCGTCGAGTATCTGCAGAGCTTTCGTTTCTTCGCCCGACATCGCGTAAGCCCGGCCTAGCAGAGCTCGATAATGCAAGCCTCCTGAGAAACTCACGGCCTTCTCAAGCTTTGCTATTGATTCCGAAAGTTGGCCTGTCTGCTCCAACGAGAGAGCGAGAAACCAAAGGGCGTTCGCGTAGGTAGGGTCGATTTCGAGGGCCCTCTGGCATTGTGCGATGGATTCGCTATAGCGGCGTGCCCGATGCAGGATGAGCCCGAAGTGGCCGATGCAGACACGCGAGATAGGATCCAGTTCGAGCGCGCGCTGATATTGTATGATCGCTTCCCCATGCCGTTCCCGAATGGACATATAGTCGGCCAAATGCGCGCGTGTCATGGAATCGCCCGGGCTTAGCTCCACGGCCCGGCTGCATTCTGCTTCGGCGGCGGCCCAATCCCAGTCGTAGAGGATGTAGATCGCGGCGAGCGCATTGTGAGCGGCGGTAACGGTCTCGTCCAGTTCCAAAGCCTTCAAGGCGTTCGCCTTCGCTTTTGGAAATACCTTATTAGGAGAGGCCATGCCGAAGAGTCCCAGATAAAAATACGATTGAGAAAGGTCTGCGTACGCGCGCGCGTAAGACGGATCGAAGCCAATCGCCTGATGGAAGCATTCAACGCTTTTCTCCAAGTCGGCCGGGGCCATCTTATCCCGAAAGAAGTTACCTTTGAGACCGGCTTCAAATGCTTGTGGATGGACTGGACGCACCTCGGCAAGGGGCTGCGGTCCTGGATCCACGAGCTTGTGAATCTGGCTGGCGATGCTCTCCGCGATCTCTGCCTGCAACTGCAGGACTTCACGCAGATCGCGCTCATATCTTCCGGACCATAAGTGTCTGTCGTCCAGCGCCTGGATTAACTGTGCTGAGATGCGGACTCTGTTATCGGATCGCATTACCGAGCCCTCCACCACCGCGTCTACCCGTAATTCCTTAGCAATCGACGGCAAGGATTTGCGCGCTCCTTTGTACTTCATCACCGAGGTCCGCGAGATGACCCGCAGCGAACGAATTTTGGACAATGCGGAAATGAGTTCTTCGGTCATACCGTCGGAGAAATATTCCTGTCCGGGATCGCCGGAGTGATTGTCGAGCGGTAAGACCGCCAGAGAATCAATCCGGGGACGGGTTTCGGCAGAGCACGGCCTGCCACTTGCATAATGTTCGTCGAACTACCCGCTACGATTTCCACAGCTGCAATAAAACGGTATCCGCGCTGCGGAAGAGTTTCTATGAACCGCGGCTTCTTGGGAGAATCCCTCAGAATGGCGCGCAGTCCGTTGATTGCTCTGTTGAGGCCGCGTTCAAAGTCGACGAAGGTATCCTCCGGCCAAAGGCTTTTTCTGAGATCCTCCCGCGTAACCAGTTCTCCCGGATGAGCTAACAACGCCGTCAATAGTTGGAAGAGCTGATTCTGTAGCTTGACGTTGTAGCCTTGCCGGAACAATTCGCCGGATCGGGGATAAACCTCGAAGATGCCAAAACGGATATGCGTCGCCTGAGGCTCCATGCAAACGTCGAAACCCTTCGGAGTTCGCGATCCGGATCTAAATACTTGAAGAGGATGCGCTTACCAGCGAACAAGTTCATAACAATCATAGAACCTCCCGGACATTGAGCGCGGGGCCCACTGCCTCCTAAAGTGGACCTCAGACCGAAGGAGGTCTAATCAAATGCTGATTTCTCGAATCTCGATGATGGCCGGTCGCATAGTGAGCGTTTGCGCGCTGATGGCTATCGGGTCTTTAGCCTGGGCCCAGACAGATGACGAAGCAACCTGCTCGAACCGCAGTCTTCGGGGGGATTACGGATTTGCCGCCACCGGAGTGCTCGTCGGAACTCCCGGCCTTCCAAAGGCAGCTCCGTTCCGCTCTGTCGGAGTTACAAGTTTCGATGGCAAGGGTAATTTGACGTGGACGGAGCATACGGTCATCAACGGTGTATCGCTCGAGCTTAATTGGACGGCAGCAAGCGGGAGCTATCACGTCAATCCGAACTGCACTGGAACAGCTGTAGTCAACACGCCGAATAGTCCTGTCCCGCTAGACCTCTTTTTCGTTGTTGTTAAAGAGGGAAAGGAAATCCATAGCGTGCTCAACGCAAATGCGATCGCCACCGTATTTATCAAGGTCGAGTAAATCGCTGTAGTTAAGCCAGCCTTGCTCGACATTTGGAACGGCCGGGATGTTCTCCGTAGCGAGTGCGTCCCGCCGCCATTCAGCATGTTACAAGCACGATTAAACGGCACTTCCCCGCGCGTGAATGACTTGCCCGGTTACATGTCGAGCCGCATCGCTGGCCAGGAACTTATCACGCGGGCGGCATCGTCCGGTTGATGTTTGCCCCTTGCTGAGCCAGCGCACAACAGATGGCAGCGCCAATGCCGCTACCACGGCAAATGGAGCGTAACATTGAAGACGAGGTACTTCCGGTACTCGCTGTCCTGACCAGTCGTTAGCCAGCGCGTGTTCTGAGCCGCGTGCATGATTTGGCTTGGCCATAGAGGAACCGGGGATACGGGCCACTGTATTTGCGAGAATCCGCACTGCGTTAGCCGTTGATAAGTCATGGGATTCTGTAATCTCAGCCGGATTAGCAATAGGAAACACGCTTGGCTTCTGAAATCTACCTGGACGTAAAGACTTCTGAGTTTGAAAGTCAAGCCACTTGGGACCACTTTTTTCACAGAGAGATCAAGGCTTCCACATCTTGTGCACATCTTCATTCGGGGAGCCACATACCAAGCGGAGAGCTCCTCTTCTTGAGACTGGCGACGTATTTTGCTTCGTCGTACGTGACTCCGTCGTTCCAGCACCGGAATAGAATACGTTGCCACTTGAACGCTAAAGCGCGAAGCGCGACATGGTGGCGCTTGCCACTCGCACGGAGTTGGTCGTAATAGACCCGAGCCCAGCGGCAGCTCTTCATCGAATGCTGTGCCCACTCGTGAAACGTCTGTCGTAGAAACTTAGGACAGGCTCTTCGAAATTGAATTATGCGGGTGCGGCCACTGGCAACGGTCACTGGCGCAATGCCGGAAGCGCATTGCATTTCATGAGCGGTCTGGTAACGCTTACCGCTTCCCATCGCTGCCAACAGCCGAGGTGCCATCACCGGTCCGGCCCCAGGTAACGATTGCGCTATCTCCCAACAAGGATGCCGATGGCTGGTTTCAGCGATGGCCGAGTCGAACTCTTTAACGCTCGATTGCATCTGTTTTAACAATGCGACCAGCGCGGTTACTTCCAGAACATAACAATCCAGCAGCACTGAGTCTTGCACAGCCGGAACCGCAGCACTCACCTCTTCTGCCCAAGCCGCCGCCTCTTCCGTAGTGCGCCGATGTTTGAGTAGGAACACTTCCAGTGTCTTGCGTTTCGCCTTTTGCAACTGCTCCAGTCTGGGCCATCTGGCCAGCAGATCGAGAACCGGTGCGGCTCCGATATCGTCAAACCAGGTCAGTACTTGTGGAAAGTAGACCTTCAGTCGGGCGGAGAGTCGATTGCCATGAGCCTTCTTCTCCTCCACCCAGTGTCGGCGTTGTTCGACTAACAGCAGCAGTTGACGAGTTGGTTCGTCGTCTTGCTGCAAAGGACGAAGGCGGTCCCGATGGTGTACCAACAAGTCGAGCAGCAACTCCCCATCGGCAGGATCACTCTTGCTTCCGGACGGATATAAAGCCTGACGAAATTGTCCGGCGGCTTGCGGATGGACGGGATAGATCTCTACGCACTCGTATTTCAGAAGCATCCAGACAACAGCGCCATGCTTTTGCTCTATCGCCACGCCTATTCGGCGGCCATTCAATCGGCTCATCAATTGACCGATCCAAAGGTCGAGTGCTTCTGGTGTTTGCTCCAGCCGCCCTCGCTCCCGCTCTCCCGTGTCGGTCCATTGCAGAGCCCAGACGTGCTCTTGGTCCCCCCAATCGAATCCCACCCAGGCTGCATAGGCCTGGTCTCGATCGTCATTCTCTTTTGGCTTCATATTGTTTTGCTCCGTGATCGCTTCGGCACGCCGGCTTCGCATTTCCAAAGGACTTATAGATGTCGTGCTGGTGTCCAGCGACAGCTTCTGAGAATTCGTCTAAGCGAAGCACATCCCACTGCTCGAGGGTCTTTACGAAATCATCGAGTGTTAGTCGGCATTACTCGTAACAGTGAGACGCCTGCTCTCTTACTTATTCCTCCGCTCCGCCGTTATCAACGGCGGAATAAGATCGGAACAGCCAGCGAGAGCTTTTCCACAGCCGCGGCGACCGACGACTGTTGATATCTACCTTATTGAGCCAACTGCCTTGGCTCGACTATAAGTCGGCTTTGCTGACTTGTGATTTATACCAACTCACCGCGGCTAATTTATCGTCGACCGTTCTGTTGAGGTCTAGTATGCGATGATTGAGATCCCGAAAAACGCGCGCTTTTCTGGGACTCAGGGGCGACGCCGTTTTAGGAGAATAGAATGTTCCAAATCTCGTTCGTCTTGCTCGCTCTCCTGGCTGCTTCGATCCACATCGCATTCGCTTCCCATCGGCGCAGTCGCGGAGCCGCAATTGCCGAGACCTATTTGGTTTACTTTTTATTCATCTATGTCGGCCTGATGGGATTACTAACGGCCTATGCGCACGTGTTTCAGCCTGCTCAAACATCGGCGTCCATTGGGTGGCAGCCAAGTCCATACGAATACGAAGTTGGCATGGCTGATCTGACCGTCGGCGTTCTAGGGGTGTTGTGCTTTTGGTTCCGCGGCAACTTTTGGCTAGCAACTGCGATTGCCAACGCCGTCTGGCTACTCGGAGATGCTCTGGGACACATTCGACAGATGATTCTTGTCAATAATCATGCTGCCAACAATTCGGGTATCTTTCTCGTTGCGGAGATCATAACGCCTTTAGTGATTCTTTTCTTGGCGCTCTACCACCGACATGCTACGTCGAGGCCAGACATACATTAGAACTGGAGCGCTCCTGCACCCGAGTCGGGAAGTGGCGGGTTATCCGGCTCACCGGTCGGCGTTTCGGATCGTACTGGGCGGTGACACATCTGGGGACGCCGCCGACGTCCTCGAACCCCAGCTATATCCAGCACAAGACTCACTGCACCACTCTTTCCAGCGTCATCGCGTAGTCATGAATCGATTTTTCATCGCTCAGATTGTGAACTGCGATCGTCATTCGCCTGCCGTCACTGGACAGGGACAGAATTCGCTGTTCAGTGCTACGCCGCCAAGGGGCGTTGCCGGGCCCAGTCTCCCGAAGAATGAGTTCGTTCCCTCTCCAACGTCCCGTTCTTTCGATGCGAAGCCGCCCCAATTTCACTTTCATCACCGTCCCATCCGTGGGATAAACGGACCACTCCACGGACGCTTGATTGGGGATTTCTGGGCGCAGCGCCACCGTGAAGTCGGTCTGCTTTATTTCGATGATGGACTTAGGTAGTCGCCCGGACCTAGCGCCGATGGACCGCCAAAGGCCCGCGAACTCGGGCCGCACATTCTGTCCAAAAGCGGACGCTAGGGCCAACAATAGCAGCCAAACCGCTGCTTTAATCGTTTGCTGAGCCGCTGGTCTCGCCGCGGCGCGACGTGGCACCAGATTGGCTGAGCCGCGCGTTGCTGCGGTGGCCTGAGGGCTGCTCATACTCGTGAGATAGTCACGTAGCGCTCAGGCTTATGTATCGCGTCATCTGACAGGACAACGATGCGGCGCGTCAGCTACGGGTGAAAGAGATTTGGCGGGCATCTGAGCAGCGTATCAAGTCTCTCTGGATCTCGCGCAATCGTAGCAGGCGATGATCGGCAACTCAGAAAAGCAATCTGGCGTCCGCATAGATCCGCCCTTGTTTGGCAGCGTAGAGGAAGGATCGGCTTCTGGGCCCCAGGCGGATTAGCAAATAGTACGCCGTTGAAAACGAGAGAAGCGCACCTACGCGGAAAAGCCCACCTTCTCCAACCGCTTCAACCGGCTCTCCAGCAACTCCTGTTCCCGCAGGTTCTTCGTCATTCCTATGGCGCTTTGGATTTCCTTACGTGCCTCGGAGAGCCTGCCCATCTTCATGAGCAGATCTCCGCGAACGCTGGGAAAAAGATGGTAGCCGGCTATCCCAGAGTCACCGGCGTGGGTGACCGCTGCGTCGAGTGCCTCGAGCCCTGCGGCTGGCCCTTGGACCATGCCGACGGCGACTGCGCGATTGAGTGCCACGATTGGAGATGGATTGATTTCGAGCAAGGCGTCGTAGAGAAGAACGATGCGGTCCCAGTCTGTCTCTTCGGCGGTGCGGGCGCGCATGTGACATGCGGCAATGGCGGCCTGCAACGCGTAGGGTTTCGCACCACCGCCTAGTCTTTGCGCTTGTTCGAGCGCGGTCATTCCCCGCCGGATCTGCGCGTAATCCCACAAGGAGCGGTCCTGATCCGGCAATAAGACGGCCTCGCGGTTTTTGCCCCGTCGCGCTGCGTTGCGTGATGCCTGCAACTCCATCAATGCCAAAAGCCCATGAACTTCCGTTTCCTTGGGGAGAAGCTGCGCCAGGATGCGGCCCAGGCGTAGCGCGTCTTCCGCGAGGGCGGCGCGCATCCACTCGTCCCCAGACGTTGCCGTGTATCCCTCGTTGAAAATCAAATAGACGACCATGAGCACGGAGTCAACCCTGCAACGCAACTCGTCCCCACTCGGCGTCTCAAAGCGAACGTGTGCCTCGGAGAGGTTCTTCTTGGCACGAGAGATCCGTTGGCCGAGCGTCTTTTCCGGCACAAAAAACGCACGCGCGATCTCCGCCGTTGTGAGGCCGCCGACCAGGCGCAACGTGAGCGCGATTCGTCCTTCCACCGCAAGCGCGGGATGGCACGCGGTGAAGATGAGCCGCAGCACGTCATCATCGATCACCTGATCCAGCGAGTGCTCCAAAGCGTCTCCAAGCCGCTGCTGTTGCCACTCCAGCTCGCGGGCAATCTCTCCATGCTTTTGTACAAGCATGCGGCCGCGCCGCAATGAATCGATCGCGCGCCGCTTCGCCGCCTTCATCAGCCATGCCCCGGGATTCTCAGGAATCCCTTCCTCGGACCAAACTTCGAGGGCAGTTACGAGCGCATCCTGCGCCAGCTCCTCGGCAATGCCGATATCGTCGGCGACGGCAATCCGTTCCGCCCCGCGGACCAACACAACTACACGTTGCTCCTGAAAGAAATGCGCAAGCAACTCAATCGCGAATCGAAAAAACTCGGTCGCCCTCTCTTCACCTCTGTCGCGACCGGCGCCTCACCCGATTTCCTAGCCCACACCGAAATGAAAAAGGTAGCGCGTTATGTCGACACCGTGGACCTCATGAGCTACGACTACTATGAGCCCACCGACGACAAAACGACCGGGCACCACGCGCCTCTCTTCACCAACGAAGCCGATCCGAAACGCGTCTCAGCCCATGCCTCAGTGAACAACTATCTCGCCGCCGGAGTCCCGCCCCGCAAACTCGTGCTCGGTGTCCCATTCTACGGCCACGCGTGGTCCAACGTGGCCAATACCAATCACGGTCTCTTTCAGCCCGCCCAGAAATCCGATCTCGACGCGAACTACAGCGAAATCGTCCAAACGTATTTGAAGAACGGCTTCGTCCGCTACTGGGACGAAGCCGCCTCAGGCCCTACCTCTACAACGCCGCAAACCACACCTTCATCTCTTACGAAGACGTCCAATCAATACGTCTCAAATGCCAATACGTGCTGAAACACAAGCTCGCTGGCATCATGTTCTGGGACTACGAAGGCGATAGCAACGGCGAACTCCTGAACGCCATCGACCGCGGCCTGGACCGCTGAATTCCCTACACTGCAGGGAGACTAACATTTTTGGAGAAGAAGCGCAAAGGCTGATCGGAGTAACCCAGCGCTCGATAAAATTCCCCGACATTTTGAATGTAAAATCGAAGTAACATTGCGAGGCGACCAAGTTCGGACTGAATCCCGGAGCGAGCAACGTATAGGAGAAATACATGAAGCAAAGTATGCTTTGGATATTCCTGATGACCGCGCCGCTGGTGAGCGCGAGCTCGCTCGGCACTTTTGAAGCCGAATGCGATTGGAACGGATCATCGAGCGGATGCTCGGGGAGCTTTCATGGAACGGCAGGCACGTTTGGTTTTGGCGGACCTTTCCCGGACGGCGGGGGGAGGGTCTCATACGAGTACAATCCTAACGTCGCATATAACCCCATCATCGACTTTGGAATCGGCACCCACGGGGGCGCTTTCACGTTTGGGGATCGGTTCTGTGATTACGATAACGCTTTGCATGGTCCTCCGTGCGACGCCGAGGTTTCGTTTGGAGCAGATGTAGGGCCGCCGGAAGACAAAGGACTGCCACTCGGAGATGTGGTCAACGTCGTGAGCCAGGGTACCGCACAGGGTTTTTTTGATTGGGGTAGGGACCCGGCGCGTCCAGACCATCCAGTGTTCGACCTGGATGTAACCGCCACGTATCAATTTACATTGACAGATCCGGGCACGTCAGCACCGTTCACCTGGACCGAAGTCCAAATCAGTTCCATCTCCCCTGTTCCCGAGCCGGGAACTTTGCTACTCGCAAGTCTCGGGCTGGTCGGCATGGCGGCCGGATTGCGCGGGCGTGGTTGACTCACATTGGCGTCTAGCAAAGGAGCAGACCGCAAGCACTCTTCGGTAAGGTGGACTAATTTCTAAATCGGGTTTCCCGTTCGAGCGATTCCTCCAACACCGCCCAGAAAAAGTTGAAAGACCGACTTGACTGACCGACCAGTCAAATTGTACTATGACTCTTGACCTCGACTGGTCCCAACAAAACGAGCAGTCGCCGCACCGAAAAAGCTGCCCTCCGCCGGACTGCAATCATCAACTCGGCACTCGACGAATTTGTCGAAAAAGGCTTCGCTGCCGCCCGCGTGCAAGACATCGCCCGCCGCGCAGGTGTCGCAAAAGGAACCATCTATCTCAATTTCAGCGACAAGGAAGCGCTCTTCGAAGCAATCGTAAAGCAGGAAATCCGGCCAAGAGTCGATGCCGCGGCCGCCGCGGCACTCGCGGGAGGATCCCTCCGCGACTTTGTCGAGCTTTGTTTTGTCCCGGTGCTAACCGACTTGGCTCACTCGCGGCGTGGAGCCGTCATTCGCCTGCTTATCGGCGAGGCGGGACGATTCCCGCAACTCGCGGAAGTCTACTATCGCGTCGTCATTGAACCGGGAGTCGGCGCGATGCAGACGCTCGTCCAGCGCGCAATAGCTCGAGGTGAGTTGGAAGGCGGCATGTTGCTCGAATTCCCCCAACTGATAATGGCTCCCGCGATCTTGGCCGTCATTTGGACAGGGCTTTTCGACCGTTTCCGCCGTTTGGATGTGGAACGTATGGCTCACGCGTACTTCGACCAGATTCTACGCTGCGCCCAGACGGATAACGACTTATCAGCCATGGAAGCCAGTTCATTCGGGAGACCAAAATGAGTGACACGATTGCCACAACACAGCCTTTAGCCGTGCGGCCGGAAACGGAAGCCACCGTCCCTCGAACCCGCCGAAAAGCACTACTGCGGCTGGTCATCGCCGTCCTGCTTGTCGTGGCCGCCATCGCAATCTGGCGTGTCTTCTTCCACCAGGCGCCGCTTCCCGATTCCATCGTCGCGCTTAGCGGACGCATCGAGGGCGATGACTCGGCCGTTTCTCCTAAAACAGCCGGCCGCATCGTCGAAATCACCGTGCGCGAAGGCGACCAGGTTAAGGCCGGCCAGATCATTGCGAGTCTCGACGACGAGCAGATCCGGGCGCGCGAGCAGCAGGCGCGTGAAGCGCTCGCTTCCGCCGAAGCGAAATCGGCATCGGCGCGCGCCCAGGTGGCCGTACTCGAAGAACAGCTCAAGCAATTCGAGTTGCAAACCGGACAGGCGCGCGTCGATGCCGACGGAAGGGTCCGGCAAGCGGAAGCCGATCTTGCTGCGGCTCAAGCGGATCTCAAGCAGCAGGAAGCCTCTTACGCCCTGGCTACATTCGATCGCGACGCCTACACCAAGTTGGCCCAAACCGGCGCTGTATCGGAGCGGCAAGGCAAGCAATCCGTCGCCACCGCGGAACAGCAGGCCGCCGCCGTCGCAGCGAACCGCCGGAGAGTGGAAGCCGCGCGCGGGGCTCTCGACACAGCACGCGCCAATCTCACCACTTCCGGCATCCGCGCCTCCCAGGCGAGCGGAGTCAAACAGCAAATCCTGCAGCAGCGCGCCGAAATCGCCAGTGCGGCTGCCGCAACCAAGCAGGCGCAGTTTCTGCTGAATGAAGCCGAAGCCAACCGCTCCGATCTGATACTTCGTGCGCCCTTCGATGGAACCGTGATTACGCGGTCCGCCGAGCCCGGCGAAGTCGTCACCGCCGGTACAGCGATCGTCACCCTGCTCGATCTCAGGAAAGCATATCTGCGCGGCTACGTACCGGAAGGGCAGATCGGGAAGGTCGCCTTGGGACAGCCGGCGCACATCTATCTGGACTCCCATCCGCACGAACCGATCGACGCATACGTATCGCGCATCGATCCGCAAGCTACCTTCACACCCGAGAACACTTACTTCCGGGATGACCGCGTCAAGCAGGTAGTCGGCGTCAAACTGCAGCTGAAAGGCGGCATCGGGTTCGCCAAACCGGGTATGCCGGCCGATGGCGAGATCTTAGTCAGTGGCAATACCTGGCCGTCCTACAAGAGAAAGCCATGACGTCCGCGCCCGTTCTGCCCCTTTCCCAGCAACAGCCGGCGGACAGCAGCGCTGCGCCCGTCATCGAGCTCTCCAAATTATGGAAGCGATACGGATCCGTCCAGGCAGTACGTGGCATCGATCTGCAAGTGAAAGAGCGGGAAATCTTCGGACTCATCGGGCCTGACGGCGCAGGTAAAACCTCGTCCTTTCAGATTCTCGCGGGAGTCATGGAAGCTACTTCCGGCGATGCCCGCGTATTCGGAAAGCCCGCCCGCGAAGCGCGTTCGGAGACAGGTTACCTCACTCAGTCCTTCAGCCTGTATCCGGATTTGAGCGTAAGGGAGAACATCCGCTACATCGGCGATCTGCGGCGCGTCCCGAAACACGAAATACAAAGGCGCGGCCTGCATTACCTGCAAATGTTCGATATGGACCGCTTTCAGGACCGCTTGGCTGGGCGGTTAAGCGGCGGCATGAAGCAGAAGCTGGCGCTCGTGTGCGCACTGGTTCCTCAGCCCCGCGTGCTTCTGCTCGATGAACCGACTACCGGTGTGGATCCGGTCTCGCGCCGTGAGTTTTGGGACGCGCTCGCTCACCTTGCCACCGGAGGTCTGACCATATTAATCGCTACACCCTACCTCGACGAAGCCGAGAGATGCCATCGTGTCGCCTTCATCCATGAAGGTGAAATCCGGCAGGTAGGCACCCCGGCGGAGCTGCGCAACAGCCTGCACGCCAAGCGGCTGGAACTGCGAACGGCCGATCTGGGACAAGCGGAGCAGCTGTTGAACAAAGAGATCGGTGAAGACCGTCCGCTACTCGATGTCCAACGCTTTGGCGACCGCCTCGATGTGTTGGCGCACTCGCCCGACGAGGCGACCAAAGACATCTACGACGTCTTGGGCCAACGCGCGCTGACCGTTGACGATGTGCGTGTCGATGAGCCGACGCTCGAAAACACCTTTGTTGCCAGACTGCGCAGTTTGGGACTGACGATCAGCACAAAGCCATTCCCGGCACGGCATTCTCACCGCAACCTGCGAGGCGGCATTGCCATCGGCGCCGAAAAGCTGACAAAACAGTTCGGCTCATTCACCGCCGTCAAAGGCGTCTCGCTCGAAGTCAAGTACGGCGAGATCTATGGCCTGCTCGGCGCAAACGGTGCGGGTAAAACCACCATGATCAAAATGCTCTGCGGTCTGCTTGAACCCACTCACGGCACCATGCAACTCGCCGGCGAACGGGGCAAACTGCGCTCCCCCGAGGTCCGCCAGCGCATCGGCTACATGTCGCAAAAATTCTCGCTGTACGACGATCTCTCCATCCGCGAGAATCTAGAGTTCTTCGCCGGCGTCTACGGTATCCCCGAGAACGAACGCAAAGAGAAGCGCGATTGGGTGCTGGAATTTTCCGGCCTCGCAGGCAAAGAAGAGCAGATCACAGGCACTCTGCCCGGCGGCTGGAAACAGCGAGTCGCTTTCGGTGCCGCGATTTCACACGAGCCCAGCATTCTATTTCTCGACGAGCCGACCTCAGGTGTGGATCCACTGGCGCGTCGTGCCTTCTGGCGCATGATCAACAGTCTCGCCGACCAGGGCACGGCCGTTCTTGTCACCACGCATTACCTCGAAGAGGCCGAACAATGTAACCGGCTCGGCTTTATGGTTGCCGGTGAACTGGTCGCCCAAGGAACACCCACCGGCATCAAGGCCCAGCAACGCGGGTCATCTGATCGAGTTCGTTGTGGATCAACCGCAAGCTGCCGCCGATCTTTTGAAAGGCAAGACGGACCGCTGGCGAGTGTCGCTATTCGGTGAGCGCTTGCACGTCATATCTGATGGCGATGCGGCGACTTCCGAGAAACAAACGCGCCAGCGCCTCCAGGCCGCCGGCATTCAAGTCCTAAGCGCGAAACAACAACGCTATTCCCTGGAAGACGTCTTCATCCGCGTCGTGGAAGAAGCACGAGCGCAAGGAAAAGTAGCCGCCGAGGAATAAGCGTTACTTTATGAGACGAATCCTGGCGCAAACGCGAAAAGAGCTGACCCAGATCGTGCGCGACCCTCTGGCCGTCGCCTTGACCCTCGTTCTTCCATGCATCCTGCTGTTCTTAATGGGAACTTCGATCGCCTTCAAAGTCGGAGGACTTCCCATCATTGTGCAGGATTTCGACGATTCCCCTGCCTCCCGTGATTTCATCGCCACCTTCCGAAACTCCCTCTCGTTTCATATCGTCTCCTGGCCGGTAGACCAGCGCCCCGAACAGGCCTTCCTGCGCAATCGCGCCCGCGCCGCCTTGATCATTCCCGAGCACTTCGGGCGTGACCTCTCGCGCGGCGCGAATACGCCGGTCCAACTGTTGATCGACGCTTCGGACTCAAACACCGCAACCCTGATCTCCGGAGATGCCAGCCAGATTGTTCGCGCCTACAACGATCTCCATGGAGCAGCGATGCGCGGCGCCCCAGTACAGTCCAACATCCGTCTTTGGTACAACCCTGGCCTCTCGAGTAATAAATTTGCCGGTCCCGGCGTCTTCGTCTTGGCCCTCTCCATGTTCGCGCCGTTGCTGGCATCTCTCGCGATGGCAAAGGAAGCGGAGAACAACACCATCCTGCAGGTCTACGTATCCAGCATCTCCGCACACGAATTCCTGCTCGGCAAAATACTCGCCTTCACCATCGTCGGCCTCTGCGAATGCGTGCCGCTCATGATCATGCTGTTTACCTACTTTGGCCTCGGCTTCGCGGGAGACCCGACCCCTTTCATAACCGCAACCGTCCTCTACTGTTTCTGCGTCGCGGCGTTTGGCTCCCTCGTCGGCGCCGCTATCCCCAGTCAGGCCGCTGCCATGCAAGCCGTGGCTCTGGGCGGATTCCTTCTTGTCTTCCTCCTTTCCGGTCTAATCTTCCCCATCGATAACATCCCGCCGCAATTGCGATGGATCTCCAATTTTATTTGGGGCAAGTACTACATCTACGTCGTTCGCGATGCCTTGCTGCAAGGCGGCGGCTGGCCCTCGGCTTGGTTGAGCGTCGTGGTCATCGGCGTCATTGGCCTGATCTTCTATCTGCTCGGATGGCGCAATATGAGGCGCATGCAGGTGAAAGCATGATTTTCAAAGGCCGCATGGCCGCACTCATCCAAAAAGAATTCCGCCAGATCCGGCGCGATCGCCGATTAGCCCTGTCGATGTTGGTTCCGCCGGTACTGCAGATTCTGCTCTTTGGATTCGCCTTGAATTCCACCGTGACGAACTTGAAACTGGGAGTGCTCGACCAGAGCCGTACCCCCGAAAGCCGTGAGTTGGTCGCCGATCTGACCCAAAGCCGAGCCTTCCGTTTATCCCGCACATACCTTTCCCTCGGAGACATGACTGGAGCTATCAGCCGTGGAGAAGTCGTCGGCGGTGTCGTCATTCCTTACGACTTCGCCCGGAACCTGCAGCGCGGAACAACCGCCAACGTCCAATTTCTGCTGAACGCCATGGACGCAAATACCGCAACCATCGCCCAGGCTTATGCCCAGGGCGTCCTAGCCGCCTATAACGCAACGCTGCCCGGATCGGGACTGCACTCGAGCGTTCGTCCGATTGCCGATCCCTTGATTAGCCGCCGCGGACAGGTGAACGTATCCGCGGCCTTTTTGTACAACCCGGGTCTTGTCAGCTCCTGGTTCACCGTCACCGGAGTGTTTGGCTTGCTCTGCATTCTGAACGGTTCCCTGGTAGCCTCCGCAGCCATGGTTAAAGAGCGCGAGCGCGGCACCCTCGAACAGCTTCTAATGGCTCCGGCCGGGACCACCGAAGTGATCGTCGCAAAGATTGCGCCCGCTGTTTTTCCTGCTGTGCGTCATGGCGCTCATCGCAACCGCCCTGATGCGCCTGGTCTTTCACGTGCCTTTCCACGGCTCCTTTCTCCTGGTCTTTAGCGGGGCAGCGCTTTGTGTGCTGTCGGGAATCGGAATCGGAACTGTCATCGCGACGTTCACCCATTCGGCCGCGCAGGCCCAATTGACGAGCTTTTTCGTCAACCCGCCGCTCGCTACCTTGTCCGGAGCGCTCACGCCCGTCGAGGCCATGCCCCACTGGCTCCAGCCGGTAACCCGCTTCAATCCCATTTACCACTTTGGCGTCATCGCCCGCGCTGTGCTGCTGAAGGGCTCGACCTTGGAAACACTATGGCCGAACTTTCTCGCGCTCCTCTTGTTCACAGCAGTGCTGGTCTCGCTCAGTGTCTGGCGTTTTCGCAAGCAGCTCGGGTAGGAGTCGACCCATTCATGAAACTAAGCCTCATTTACAAGCCGGCCCTCGGCGCCCTCGCCGCACTTCTGCTTTTCATCGGCCAGTGTCGCGCACAGGTGCAGGGTCAAACCGTCCCCACACAAACACCCACTGCCAACCAGTTGCCGCTTTCCGGTCGCAGTGGAGCGAGCGGTTCCGTTACCGCCGTCCAGTCTCCCATTGCCGGAACCACCGCCAGCGTCAACACACTCAACACATCCGTACAGGCGCAAGGTCCTTTCAGCGGCAGCATCAGTGGCGTCGCTCAGCCCTTCTCCGGCAAGCTGTCCTTCAAAGAGGCCATACAGCGAGGACTCGCCTTCAATCTTGGTCAGGTCGGTCTCGAGCAAGCCGTTCGCCAGGGGCGAGGACAAGCGAGAGTCGTACGCTCGGCGTTGCTCCCGAATCTGAACAGCTCTCTGACCGAAACCGTCGAGCAAACCAATCTACGCGCTCTGGGAATTCGTTTTAATTCGCCTATTCCCGGCTTCAAGTTCCCCTCGGTTGTGGGTCCGTTCAATTACTTCGATCTGCGCGCCCGCTTGACCCAGACCGTAGCCAACATCACGGAGCTCGACAACTATCGTTCGGCCAAAGAGCTTGCCTTAGCCGACGAGCAGTCTGCGGGAGACGCGCGCGATCTGGTCGTCCTGGGCGTAGGCGGCGCATACCTGCAGGTCGTGGCAGCCGAAGCAAGAGCGCGCACCGAACGCACACAAGTGGAAACCGCGAAAGCCTTATTCGATCAGGCCACCCAGCAGCGCGCAGCCGGAGTGCTCGCCCTCACAGATTTAAATCGCAGCGAGATGCAGCTGCTCACCGAACGGCAGAGACTTGTTTCCCTCGAGAACGATCTTTCCAAGCAAAAAATCAATCTAGCCCGCTTGACCGGCCTCCCCGTAACCGACAATTTTCAAGTGGTGGACGATGTGCAATTTTCCGCTGCGCCAACGGTCGACGAAGGGACCGCCTTGCAGCAGGCCTTTGAGCGCAGAGCGGATCTGAAAGCAGCCGAATCGCAAATGAGAGCCGCTTCTCTCACGCATGCAGCGGCTCGCGCCGAACGCCTGCCCTCTTTGTCTTTGAGCGCCGACTACGGAGCAATCGGAACAAATCCCAGCCAGTCCCATGGCACCTTTACCGTCATAGGAACCTTGAGCGTTCCCATCTGGCAGGGCGGACGCATCGAGGGCGACATCCAACAGGCCGACGCAGCGCTGGCCCAGCGGCGCGCCGAATTGCAGGATACGCGCTCGCGCGTTGAGAGCGATATTCGAAACGCGTTTTTGGACCTACACACCGCCGCCCAGCAGGTCGATGTGGCGCGCCGGAATATCGATGTCGCAAAGCAGAACCTGGACCTGACCCGTCAACGTCTCACTGCCGGAGTGAGCGAAAACGTAGAGGTCGTCCAGGCCCAGCAGTCCGTCTCATCCGCCGAACTGGACTACATCGATAGCGTCTTCGCCCACAACGTCGCCAAACTGAGTCTCGCGCGTGCCATCGGCGGCGCAGCCGAAAACCTGCCACGCTTCCTCGATCTGCACTGAACGAGCACAGATCAACGCACAATCTCCGAAGTGCAAGAATCATTTAGACTAAATCTATGGCGGAATGGCAAGAGTTTCTCGGCAGCGATCCGCAGATCTGCGGCGGTGAGATCTGTGCTTCCGGAACCCGCGTTCCCGTTACGGTAATCCTCGACGGTCTTGCTGAGGGAGCTAGTAAGGAGGAAATCCTTGCGAGTTATCCATCTTTACGCCTTCATCATGTCAATGCCGCGCTGGCCTACGCCGCAGAACTGGCACATGAGGAACGGCTCGTGCCAATCAAAAAAGCAGTGTGAAATTCAAACTGGATGAGAACCTGCCGATTGAATTGGTGAAGGATTTGCACCGGCTGGGTCACGATTCCGATACTGTCTTTCAGGAGGAACTCCGCGGGGCGCCCATCCTGTTATTGTGCAGGCTGCAGCCGATATTGGCCGAGTATTGCTTACTTTGGACAAAGGCATTGCTAACCTCCAGCGTTATCCAATCCACCGGCATGCAGGCGTCGTTCTGTTCAGACCTGATAAACTCGGGCGCCGCGCCGTCCTTGCTTTCGTAAAGGAGCGCCTCGAAAAAATTCTTCCCTTGGAATTTAACGGACGCTTGACCATCATCGGACGCAACCACATCCGGTTTCGATAGCTTCCGGATTGCTGGCCGTTGCGCTTCCCACTTGAATACTGCCCATCCCTCCTCACCGCTTCATGGAAAAACGCTCTTCCTTAATCGGATGCTGCGGTTGGGGAGAAGCAAAACCCAAATACTTCGCGCATTTCCCCATCGTCGAGCTCCAAACCACCTTTTACGAGCCGCCCTCCGTCGCCTTGGCCAGTAAATGGCGATCCCTCGCGCCTGGCGACATTCCACTTCTGCATGAAAGCCTGGCAGTTGATCACCCACACCCCAACCAGCCCAACCTATCGCCGTTTAAAATCACGTCTCAGCCCAGCCGAACACGATTTAGTAGGCTCCTTCCGGCCCACCGACCAAGTGTTCCTAGCCTGGGAGCGCACCGCCGAAATCGCCGCTGCAGTAAACGCCCGCGTCGTTCTATTCCAGTGCCCTGCATCCTTCCGCCCCGATCAAGAAAACCTCGCCAACTTTCGTGCATTCTTCGCTGACATCAAACGCGGCGATGCCCTCCTCGCCTGGGAACCCCGCGGTGACTGGCCACCGGCTCTAGTCGAAAAACTCTGCCGGGACTTCGACCTCATCCACTGTGTCGATCCATTCGAGTCCAAGTCCTTCCACGGCACGCCAGCTTACTGGCGTCTCCACGGGAAAGGCGGCTACCGTTATCGCTACTCCGATGGGGAATTAGCCGAACTGCAATCCATGCTGCGCCGAACTTTGGAACAAGACCGCACCCCTGTTTACATCCTCTTCAACAACGTCTGGATGAAGCAGGATGCCACACGCTTCCAACAGCTCTTTGCGACAGACCGCTTTGGTACAGCCGATTAGCGGGCTCGCGCCGAAAACATCGATCAAAATCGCAGTACGATTTTTTTCTCGTTGCTTGTCGATCTGGCCAATCTCGCCCGTCGTTCTTTCAGGAGGAATTAGAACATGCAGTATCTTCTACTGATCTACGAAGACGAGAAACGGTTTGCGAATGGGTTTCCCGAAGCCGAGTCCGCCGAATACGGTGCTTTCGGCCAAAAGCACGCGGGTGCTATCAAGGGCGGCAATGCACTCCAGCCCACGGGCGCAGCTAAAACCGTACGTGTCCGGAATGGCGAAACGATCACCACTGACGGCCCTTTCGCTGAGACGAAAGAGCACCTCGGTGGTTATTACCTCGTCGAGGCCGACACTCCCGATGAAGCCGCTTCGATCGCCGCAGGCATACCGGCGGCACGCTACGGCTCCATCGAAATCAGACCGGTTATGGTGTTCTCCTAGGCTTGGTAGGGCGTCAGGATATGGATCTTTGGCGCCCTCTTAGGAAATAATCAAAGGAATCAGCCCGATATGGATACGATCTCTTATCAGACCTCGCTTTCGCCGCTTCTAAGTTCGAACGAAAAGTCGAAGGCAACAGATTATCTCAACTGCACACGCGACAATATTATCCAGACCGTAGAGTCTCTCGACGATTCGCAGTGGCACTTCAAACCTGCTCCCGATCGATGGTCTATCGCCGAGATCCTCGAACATGTCGTAATAGGGGAAAACCGGGTCCACGCCATCCTCGGATCGATGAGGGACGCACCTCCGGCTGAGCCGGGTCGAGTAAACTCGCAAATCGATGAATTTATTCTGGCCGAGGTGCCTCGACGTTCCGCCAAGTTCCAAGCGGCTCCGCAGGGTCAACCCTCGCATCGCTGGACTCCTGCAGAGACTCTGCAACACTTCCTTGCGAGCCGAACGCGCACTCTCGAACTACTCGACGAAGCGCCTTTTCTTCGTGGACGAGTCGTTCCCCATCCGTTCTTAGGTCCGTGGGATGGCTATCAGTGGATTTTGGCGGCCGGCGCTCACGGGGCCAGACACACTGATCAGATTCTGGAAGTGAAAGGCTCCACCGGGTTCCCAGCCCTCACAACGCGCGACACGGGTCGGCTGAGCAGCTTGCCATGCGCTACATGATGCTGATCTATAGCCAGGAGAACGAATCGGCTACGCCTGATCAAATGCTCGAAGTGGCGGCCGCGCATAAGGCGCTGATGGAAGAAACCTCACGCCGCGGCGTCTTCCGCGCTGCCGACCCGCTTGCACCCGTAGCCACTGCGACTACAGTGCGAGTGCAGGGCAATAACGTCCTGCTGACTGATGGGCCCTTCGCCGAAACCAAAGAGCAACTCGCCGGCTACTACATTCTCGACTGCCAGGACCTCGATGAAGCACTCGAGTGGGCCGCCAGGATCCCAACCGCCTGTAGGGGAGCCGCCGGATACGTCGAGGTCCGTCCCATCCGCGAGTTCCCAAACCTGTCCCTGTGAATGGATGAGCTGCGAACTGCCGTCGAGGCGGTCTTCCGGCGGGAATGGGGGCGCATTATCGCCAACCTGATCCGCATTTCGCACTCCTTTGACCTGGCCGAGGAGGCCTTGCAGGACGCCTTCGCTACCGCTCTGGTTAACTGGAACGCCAACGGTGTCCCCGACAACCCGCCGGCATGGATCACCGCCGCAGCCCAGCGTAAACTCATCGACTACCTTCGACGGGAACAAACACGCCGCAACAAAGAAGATCAACTCAAATACGAAACAGAGTCGGCGCACGATGGAGACGACCTTGAGCCCGATATGCCCCTAGCATCCGAAGACGACCGCCTTAGGTTGATCTTTACATGCTGCCACCCTGCCTTAAATACCGAGGCACAAATCGCTCTTACCCTGCGCACTCTCGGAGGCCTCACCACCGCTGAGATCGCGCGCGCTTTTCTCCTCCCGGAAGTGACGCTCGCCCAGCGCCTCGTCCGCGCAAAACGTAAAATTCAGCAGGCTCGTATTCCGTACCAGGTGCCGCCCTTCCGTGCCTTGCCCGAACGTCTCTCTGCCGTCCAGACCGTTCTCTATCTCATCTTTAACGAAGGCTATACAGCATCTTCGGGAGACAGTCTCATTCGCCGCGAGCTTTGCAGCGAAGCCATTCGCCTCGCCCGTACGTTATGCGAGCTTATGCCCGATACCCCCGAAAACTTAGGACTGCTTGCCCTGATGCTCTTGCATGATTCCCGTCGTGACACTCGTGTCGGCGCCGCCGGCGAGTTGATTCCGCTAGAAGAACAAGACCGCACCCTCTGGGATGGCGCTCAGATCAAGCAGGGCCTCGAACTGATCGAACGTGCGTTACGCTATCGCAACGTTGGCCCTTACCAGCTGCAAGCCGCCATCGTTGCCATCCACTCCGAAGCCAAAACCGCTGAGTATACCGATTGGAAGCAGATCGCCGCACTTTACAACGAACTGGCGAGACTCAATCCGTCCGCAACCGTCGCTCTCAATCACGCTGTAGCAGTAGCTATGAGCGAAGGGCCGGATCATGGACTTGTTCTTCTCGACGAACTCGGCGCTTCCGGCGCACTCGACTCGTATCACCTCTACCATGCCGCCCGCGCCGATCTCCTTCGACGGTTATCCCGCAAGCAGGAAGCGCTTGCCGCGTATCGACGGGCTCTGGCGCTTACGGCGAATGCGGTGGAACGGAGATATCTGCGAAGGAGGATCGCAGAGCTTGACGATTGCATCTGAAAGCGAGGGCGTTCGGCTATACTACCCCTCTATGCGCTGCCTCGCGCTTTTTCACTTTTTTTTTTTCCTTGCTCTTTCTTTCAGCGCGCTCAAAACCCCACTCTCAAGGGGCCTTTTGAGAGGCTGTAGAAGAAAATCGGGTCAGTCGCTTCCGGCAAGAATGCAGATCTAGTCGTTGTAAAAGGTAATCCCGCTGAGCGCATCGACGATATCGAAAACGTGGAGATCGTTTTCAAGCACGGCATCGGCTACGATTCGCCGAAGTTGTTCGAGTCCGTTCGCGGGAAATTCGGCAGGTACTGAATAGCCGCCCGCAACCTGGCGCCGCGAGATTACTTGTTTGCCGGTGTCACATCCGTCACTGGCATGTCCCAATGCGCCAACAGAATCGCAAAGCGCCGTTGTTCCTCGTTTTTGTACGTCTCCTGATCGGGCCAGAGTTGCTTGATCATGGCCTCTTCCGAAGGATTCGCCGTAGTAGCTACCGTTGAGTTCTTGAACCGGATCGTGACCCGGTAATCCCACCGCGCGTCCTCTGGCAAGTGGTTAGCGGGAGCCTCGATCTTGACCGCAACAATGCGGCCGCTCTCGATCTGTTTCTTCAGTAGTGGGTAATGGTTCTTCAAAAAGAGCTGCAGAAACTCCTGCTGATGCCCCCACTGGGTTTTGTAATAGTACTCCATCGTGTAAGGTTGATCACCGGCGGTTTGAGGCGGTGAGCCTTGGCCCCACACCGGCAACGCGAAAACTGACAGCAAGAGAGTGAGCAAGATTTTGTTCATCGATCCTCAATCGAAGCGGACTGTGTCTTTCTGAGCATGATACTCGGTCACGGGCTATTGTTGTAAACGAAGGAGTGATATTTGCAGCACGTAACATCACAGGTCGAGACAGACGTGGTTCGCTCGAGGCGTCAAGCGAACCTGCTCAAACAAGTTCGTCAGATGCACCTCTATTTGGGTACATTTTTCGCGCCTTCCATCCTGTTCTTTGCATTGACAGGCGCTATCCAAGTCGTTGGGCTGCACGAAGGTCGCCCGGGAAGCACGTATAAACCGCCTGTCTGGATCGAGAAGCTTGCGCAAGTTCACAAAAAGCAAACCCTTGTAACCCGGCGCGAGGGACCGCCCGCAAGACCCCGAGACAGAGAACCGGTCGAGCGCCGCCCCGGACCGGAACAGGGAGGGCCACCGAAAGAAAGCGGATCATCGGTACCCATGAAGGCCTTTACTCTGCTTATGTCAGTCGGCCTCGCTCTAACGACGTGTCTCGGAATTTACATGTCCTTCAAATACAACCGAAGCCGGCGTCTTGTTTGGAGCTTGCTGGTCACCGGCACGTTGCTCCCGATCTGTTTGTTGATGCTGTGATTTGCATTGTCGCCGCACCGTTTACAGCCGATCCGTGGCTTTTGGACGAATCTGGTCATCTGACCAGTCGAAACATGCTAGCCTAAAGCGATGAATACCGTCGTCAGTGTAACCGAATTTAAGGCCAAGTGCATTGCGCTGTTAAACCAGGTCGCGGAACACGGCGGAACGATCACTGTTACAAAACGTGGCCGGGCCCTCGCCAATGTAGGCCCAGCAAATCGGCCTGCATGGAAATCTCCGGAAGGCGCGTGGGCCGGAAAAGTCAAATTCGTTGGGGAAGACCTCAAAAATAATACGTCTGAACTCTGGGAAGTGCTGCATCCGCATCCCGGAGCACAGGATTGAACGCTCGATTCCTTCTCGACACGCACATTCTCGTCTACTGGCTTGCTATACCGAAAAAGCTCTCTCGGGAGCAAACGCGAGTTTTGCGTGAGGCAGTCCGCCGGCGTGAACCTGTCGCGATCAGTGCGATTACTCTGCTTGAAATGGCCATCTTATTCGGTGAAGGCCGTACCCGCAGCGCAATACCCGTCAACCAGCTTTTCAGCGAAATCGAATCGAACCCGGCTTTTCAGATCGTGCCGTTGACGGTAGACGTAGCTTCGGAAGTCGCCGCGCTTGGTGATTCACTGCGCGACCCCGCCGACCGAACCATCGTGTCCACGGCACGCCTCCGTAAGCTTCGACTCGTAACCTCGGACCGGCGCATCATCGATTCAAACCTTGTCTCCACGGTCTTTTAGTCGCCCCACATGACTGCTTCTGCTATCGGCTTTCATACTCGTCCGGCGCGCCATGCGCAAAATGCAGCCTGCGGTAAACCATCTCCGAAGCCGGCCGCATCTTTTGCCCGTTCGCGATCGAAATCTCGTTCGGCGGATACTGCGTCGTCACCGTCTTCCCGTTCGCCATCTGCGCCTTCGTCAACGGCGCATCAGTCTTCGCCTTGGCTTCACGAACAGTCTTGTTGGTCGGCTCTTCTGGCTGCGAATTCTCCTTCGCCTTTAGCTGCGCTTCTGCTTCATTCAGACGCAACTTCGTCTGTTCGAGTTTGCTCTTTATAATCACGCATCGTTCGTCGTCCCGTTTTCTGTCCTTTCGCAAGTGCTCGGCCGCGCTTAACGAACGGTAGAACGCCCGTTCCGCCGCCGCCTTATACCGCTGCATCAGCTCGACTTTGTGCTCCTGCTCCGCCGTCCAGTCCGCCGGATTCGCGTTCTCCTCGCCATCGACCACGGCCGCCTCGGCCTCGAGCAGCCGGCTGTGCGCCCGCTTCAACAACCAGTCGTTTCGAACCAGCAGATCCACCAGCCGGATCTCGTAATAACCGTCCGGTTCGAACTCGCGATACCAGCCGGAGTGTGTCTCCTCGTAGTCTTCCGGCAGCTCGTCAGCCAGAATCAGCGCGTTCTTCGAACACAACCCGTGCTTGCGCGAGTTCTGGCTCGAGGTTTCCTTGCCTTCAGGAGTGTTGGGCCCGGTTTGATTCGGCATCTCGCCCGAGTATCGACACAGCCCCGTTCCCGACACCCCGACCGATCGCGCCTAACTCCATGAACCCGTAAGCCCAGCAAAAATATCACAAGCCCGTGACCCGCCCGATACGGCTGTTTTGTCCACGCAGAACCTCGACGGCAAACAAGCGGTTGCCCACGGGCGTACCCCCGGCCATTTCGTTTCGTAATTCCCGCCGAATCCACAACTTCAAAGCAGCATGCCAAGATAACAAAAATGCTCAAACCCGCTTGGCTGATCGTCTTGGGTCTCGCCTCCCTGCGCGCCGCGAATCTTCTCCCGCCCGATGCGGACCAGAAACTGGCACGCGAAATCTATCGGGAGATGATCGAAAGCAAGTCCGGCTTCTCGACCGGCTCCACCACCCCCATCGCCCAATCGGTAGCCGCCCGTTTCAAAGCCGCCGGCTTCCCTGATTCCGACATCTTCGTAGGCGGTGCGAGCCCCGCTAAGGACAACGTTGTCGTTCGCTATCACGGAACCGGTCCGCGCAAACCCATCCTCCTCCTCGCCCACACCGACGTGGTCGAAGCCAAACGCGAGGACTGGTCGATCGACCCATTCCAACTGATCGAGAAAGACGGCTACTTCTACGGCCGAGGCACCTCCGACGACAAGGCCCAAGCCGCCGTCTGGGTCGCCAATCTCCTCCGTTATAAGCGCGAGGGCTTCCGTCCCGATCGCGATCTCATCGTCGCCCTCACTGCCGACGAAGAAGGCGGCGGACCCTACAACGGCGTAGACTGGCTCCTCAAGACTCATCGCGACCTGATCGACGCCGCTTACAGCCTGAACGAAGGCGGTCATGGGGAAAGCGTCGACGGCAAGCGCATCGCGAACGACATCGGACTCGCCGAAAAGACCTACGCCGACTTCCGCTTCGAAGTCCACAACAAGGGCGGCCATAGCTCGCGTCCTGTGCCGGACAATGCCATATACCATCTGGCAGGCGCACTCTACCGTCTTTCGACCTTCTCGTTCCCGATGCAGCTGAATGACGTCACGCGGGCCTACTTCGGCCAGATGGCGAAAATCGAGAAAGGCCCGCTAGCCGACGACCTCGCGGAGGTTGCCAAAGGTTCTCAGGCAGCCATGCAGCGGGTTGCGGCCGAGTCGCCCGGCATGAACTCGATGTTGCGCACAACCTGTGTCGCGACCCAACTCGAGGGCGGCCACGCCCCCAACGCCCTTCCGCAACTCGCCGCCGCTAACATCAACTGCCGCATCTTCCCAGACGACACGTCCGAGAACGTTCTGGCCACTCTCAAGAAGGTCGTCGCGGATGACCAGGTGCTGGTCACAATCAAGCAGGACGAAGGCAAAGCCCCGCCCTCGCCCATGCTCCCTGAAATCATGAAAGCCTTCAGCCAGATCACCGACAGCATGTGGCCCGGCGTCATCACCCTCCCTAGCATGGCAACCGGAGCCTCGGACGGCCGTTATCTCCGTGCAGCCGGCATCCCCACCTACGGCATCCAAGGCTTTTTCCTCGACCGCAACGACGTCCGCGCCCACGGCCGCGACGAACGCATGCCGGTCGAATCCTTCTATGAGGGCCAGACGTTTCTCTACGAACTCGTCAAGAAGCTTTCCACTTCAGGCGAGTAAAGCGATATCAAGAACTCTCAAACAGAAATTGCCTGCCCTCAAAGCGCAAATGCAGGAAAAGCTCTTGCAGCCTTAGCCGCTGGATAACTTATTATCGAAGAGCTGGCAGGCTGCATTAGGGCTGATTGATCAGATGAATCAGGCTGCTCTCGCTCATTCTCGGCACTCCTCACGGCCGAGCAGTGCAAGGAGTACCGGCTCGGTCGGCATAGATTTGAGCAGCCTGTCAGAACCAAGCCATTTCGAAATCTTCATGTTCACCGCCTATTTCGATGTTAGCGGTCACCCTGCTGATCAAAAAGCTGTTAGTGCAGCAGGATTCGTTGCTGATAACGTTCAATGGGCACACTTCGAGCGGAACTGGAAGGATGATCTAAGAGATCTCAACCTTGAAGTTTTTCACACGACGGATTACATGAATAGCCAACGCGAGTACAAGTCTTGGAAGGGAGACGAGAAGAGACGAAGAGACTTTCTCTGCCGTCTTCTCGGGCATATTCGTCGAAGAGTTCTTTATTCATTCATGATTGCCATCTGGATGGACGACTTCAAGGAAATAGACAAACTCTATACGTTAAAAGGAAAATGATCTTACGCCATACAGCCTTGCATGCGGTGCCAGCAATATCGCCCTTCAGCTCTGGGCAAGCGGCAGAGGCATACCTGTATCCCAGCTTAAGTTGATTTTCGAAAAGGGTGACGCGGATCAGGGTAGTCTCATTAGCTTGTGCAACAAATATCCTACGAAGCTCATTCCCCCAACTTTCGCAGACAAGACGCCGAGGAATGGGCGCGCCCCCGCTCATGGGCAGAAAAAATGGAGCACAGCGAAATTAGAGAGGCGCTCGGTAACCGCCTCGGCAACCTCGGGAAAGGACGCGAACGTGGAAACTCCTGCGGCGCAAAGAGTCGTCCTTATTCCAGTTTCGTCCGACGCATCGACAGCAGAGCTTCCCACCAAAACAGCGAGAACCGAAATGAACGGCACTTTCACCCTGAAGGGAGTCGCGCCGGGCTCGTACAAGATCTATGCATTCGAGCGCATCGAAGAAGACGCATGGACCGACGAGGATCTCCTCAGCCAGTTCGCGGACAAGTCGACCGACCTCACAGTCAAGGCAGACAAATCGGCCGCTGTCACACTCTCTCCGGTCTCCGCCAAAGCAGTAGAAGAAGCGCTGGCAAAGGCTGGCCTACAGTAACCATTGGCCGTGAAGAAAAAGTAGCCGGCACACTCTGACTCAGCCGTGCAGTTAATAAGAAGGTTCGAGTCACTCTGATCTTAGCCATCCAATATATGTATATTGGCTGAGAGCCGTTATGAGTACTCGCCGAGACGCCCTCCGACTATTTGCCGTCACGCCTGCCGCTCTTCCTGTCCTCGGATCGAATGCACAGGAGAGTAAAGAAGTTGAAAGTCAGCCTGGACACCTCCATACCGGTCCGGCCATCAAGGTTCCTGTCCCATCGAAGCCAACCTTCTTTCAGCCCGCCGAGTTCCAGACCATAGAGGCCTTAAGCGAACGCATCATTCCTCGCTCCGATACTCCCGGAGCCAAGGACGCGGGTGTTGCTCTTCTGATCGACAAGGCGATCGTGGCAGATCCCACGCTTATGCCGTCGTATCGCGCCGGGATCGCCGACCTGAACGCGCTTGCCATCGCTAGCTATGGGCAAGAGTTCGCCGCCTTGGACGAACAACAGCAGATCGCCGTGCTCATGCCCATGAGCCTCGAAGCGGAGTCTTCGCTCGGCAAATTCTTTGCCACCGTAAAGGACATGACGATCGATGCCTATTACAAAACAGAGATCGGCTTGAAGACCGAACTGGGTTGGCACGGTAACACGTATTTGGCGAGCTTTCCGGGCTGCGATCATCCCGAGCATCAGAGCTGATCATGCAAATTCAAGCCAGTCCTCAAGTACACGACGTCATTATTATCGGCAGCGGAGCCGCTGGCGGAATGGCGGCCTGGAATCTTACGCGGCAGGGCGTGAACGTCACCATGCTCGATGCGGGCCGAAAATTCAGTCGCAGCGAGTTTTGGACTCATGTAAAGCCGTGGGAGTGGCAGCAGCGGCTAGATGCCGGGCAAAAGCCGCCGCAGATTGTCTTGGATACGGCGGAACAGCCTTACATTACACCGCTGGGGCAGAACTTCTCGCTCACTCGCGTTTGGGGACGCGGAGGCAAGACGAATATCTGGGGCCGCGTGAGTCTGCGCTACTCCGACTTGGACTTTACCGGACCCGAGCGAGACGGTTGGGAGATCCCGTGGCCGATCCGTTACAAGGACGTTGCTCCTTATTACGACAAGGTCGATCAGCTCATAGGCGTTTGCGGAGGCGATGATGACCAAGACTCGCTCCCCGGCAGCAAATACTTTCTACCGCCTCCGCCGCTTCGCTGCGGTGAACACGTGATGAAGAAAGCTGCACGTGCCGTGGGAATTGATACCGTGGCGATACGCCGCGCGGTTCTGACACGCGACTACAACGGCCATACCAAGTGCCACTACTGCGGAGCGTGCGGTAGCGGTTGCGATGTGGGAGCTTTCTTTAACGCGTCCGATTATCTGATTGAGCCTGCGTTGAAGACCGGACGGCTGAACGTCGTCAACAACGCTGTCGTCGCCCGAATTCTTGCAGACGGCGACGGCCTGGCTAACGGCGTTCAATACTTCGATCGCTACACAAAGGAAGAGCACCGCATTCAGGCGAAACGCGTGATTGTGGCCGCTTCGTGCGTAGATTCAACTAGAATTCTGCTAAATTCCACCTCGCAGCGGTTTCCGAACGGCATCGGTAACTCGTCTGACGTGATCGGACGCTATCTCTCGGAGCAGATCCGTTTCACCATCCGGGGCTTTGCACCGGATTTGATCGGCGGCAAAGTCCAAAATGATGACGGCATCGGTGGCGCGCACATGTATATGCCGCGCTTCAATCACCGCGACGGGCGCAAGCGGGATTATCTGCGTGGCTTTGGTTGCCAGTTCTGGTATACCGGAGCGCAGACTGATCTTTCTTACGCCAAAAGCATTCCGGGTTTCGGTCTCGATTTCAAGAAGGCTGTAAAGGAGCGCTATCCGGCCCTCCTGGCTCTGCATCCGTTCGGCGAAACGATTCCCAAAGCAGAGAATCGCATCACGGTGAAAGGATCGCCCCTCGATCGGTATGGCGTTCCCATCTCCCGCATCAATTACCTCACCGGTGAGAACGAGCGGCGTATGTCAAAAGACATGTACGACACCATGCTCGAGATTCTTCACGCGGCGAAAGCGGAGATCGTGCCGTTCCAACCCGGCTATCTGGAACCAAATGGCAGCGCAATCCATGAACACGGCACCTGTCGTATGGGAGCGGATCCGAAACGCTCGGCATTGAACGGGTTCTGCCAGATGCACGACGTGAAGAACGTCTTCGTTGTCGATGGCTCTTCGTTCACGACCGCATCGGAGAAAAATCCGACGATTACGATCCTTGCGCTCTCCTGGCGCGCGACCGACACATGGCCGAGGAGATGAAGCGCGGCAATATCTGAAGTGACCCCTGCGTTAACCTGAAGGTAGCGGACACATGCTGTATTGATTTGTGTCGTAGCAGCACTCTCGAAACGAGCGCTAACCAAGCCGTCTTCAACCTAGGGAATCAACATGGCTACCACTGTGATCGGCGCGCACGAAACAAAGCCCGTGCGGTTTTGGCAGTCTACCAACGGACAGAAAGCCGTTATGGCCGTCACTGGCGCGATCCTGTTTCTCTTCGTCATCTTCCACATGATCGGCAACCTTCAGGTCTTCGAGGGCCCGGAGCAGCTAAACTTCTACGGAACCGCTTTGCGCCGTTTTCCCGAAGCTCTCTGGGGTGCTCGCTCGGTCCTGCTCTTGGCCGTCATCTTGCACATCTGGTCCTCTATAAAGTTGGCAGTCCGAAAAACTAGCGCTCGACCTATCAGCTATGCGACACGGCAGAACACGATTTCGTCTTACGCCTCGCGCACCATGTACTGGAGCGGCCCGATTCTGCTGGCCTTCATCATTTATCACTTGCTTCATCTCACAGTCGGCTACATCCACCCTGGAGGCCAGTTTGTCGAAGGCGACGTGTATCACAACCTGATTGCGGGCTTTCAGGTTTGGTATGTCTCGCTCTGGTATATCTTCTCGATGATTCTTCTAGGCCTGCACATCCGCCACGGCGCCTGGAGCATGTTTCAATCGCTCGGCCTCAACCATCCACGGCATACGCCCATCTTAAACAAAGCCGCTGCAGTCCTGGCCGTCATCATTGTTGTAGGCTATATCTCGATTCCGATCAGCATCCTTTTGGGGTTGGTCAGGTAAACAATGGAACTGAACGCACGCATTCCTGCCGGACCAATCCAGGAGAAGTGGGACAAAGCACGCTTCGACCTCAAGCTGGTGAATCCTGCCAATAAACGCCGGCACTCCATCATCGTCGTCGGCTCCGGGTTAGCCGGAGCATCTGCTGCCGCTACTCTCGGCGAACTTGGCTACAACGTTAAGTGCTTCTGCTTCCAGGATTCGCCGCGTCGTGCCCACTCGATCGCTGCCCAGGGAGGCATCAACGCTGCCAAGAATTATCAAAACGATGGCGACAGCGTTTACCGCCTCTTCTATGACACGGTTAAAGGGGGCGATTTCCGCGCCCGCGAAGCCAATGTCTATCGACTGGCGCAGATTAGCGTCGGCATCATCGATCAATGCGTAGCGCAGGGCGTTCCATTCGCCCGCGAGTATGGTGGCACTTTAACGAATCGCTCTTTCGGTGGCGCTCAGGTCTCCCGCACTTTTTATGCGCGCGGTCAGACCGGACAGCAGCTTCTCCTCGGCGCCTATCAAGCGCTCGAACGTCAGATCGATGCCGGCAGCGTTGCCATGTATCCACGCACAGAGATGCTCGATTTGATCGTCATCGATGGTCGAGCCCGCGGTGTTGTCACGCGCAACCTCGTCACCGGTGAAATCGATACGCATATAGCGGACGCAGTCATCCTTGGAACGGGCGGCTACGGTAACGTCTTCTATCTTTCGACTAACGCCAAGGGCTCAAACGTCACCGCTTCCTGGCGAGCACACAAGCGCGGCGCCCTTTTCGCCAATCCGTGTTTTACGCAGATACATCCCACCTGTATTCCAGTCTCGGGCGAGTATCAATCCAAGCTCACACTGATGAGCGAGTCGCTTCGCAACGACGGCCGCATCTGGGTGCCGCTCAAGAAAGGCGATACCCGGCCGCCCGATCAGATTCCGGAATCCGAGCGCGACTACTACCTTGAACGGCGGTATCCCAGCTTCGGTAACCTCGTCCCGCGCGATGTCGCATCTCGCAACGCCAAGGCAGTCTGCGATGAGGGCCGCGGCGTAGGCGAAAGCGGCCTCGGTGTCTATCTTGACTTCAGCGCCTCCATTCAACGCTTGGGCCGCAAGACAGTCGAAGAACGCTACGGCAATCTCTTCGACATGTACCAGCGCATCACCGCGGAAGACCCTTACCAGGTCCCGATGCGCATCTATCCGGCCATTCACTACACGATGGGCGGACTCTGGGTCGACTACCACCTGATGAGCACCATCCCCGGCCTCTTTGTGATCGGCGAAGCGAACTTCTCCGACCACGGTGCAAACCGCCTCGGTGCCAGCGCTCTTATGCAGGGTCTCTCGGACGGCTACTTCGTCGTGCCTTACACGGTCGGCGACTATCTGGCCAACAATAAATTCCCGAAGGTCGCCGACGGCAATGCGGAAATGCGCAATGCCGTTGCTTGCGTTCAGAAGACACTCCAAAGACTCCTGTCGATCAATGGCAAGAGAACGGTGGATTCTTTTCACCGTCAGCTCGGGAAGATTGTCTGGGATTACTGCGGCATGTCACGCACGGCCGCTGGTCTCGAGACCGCTATTGAACAAATCCGGGAGCTACGTGAACAGTACTGGCAGAACGTAAAGGTGCCGGGAAGCGCCGACGATCTAAATCAGAGCCTGGAAAAAGCAAACCGCGTTGCCGATTTCTTCGAGCTCGCCGAACTGATGTGCATCGATGCCCGCGAGCGCAACGAGTCCGCCGGCGGGCATTTCCGCGAAGAATATCAAACCGCCGAAGGTGAAGCCGAGCGCGACGACGAAAATTTTTCGTACGTCGCTGCCTGGGGCTATCGCGGCTATGGAAATCATCCTGAGCTCGTCAAGGAGCCGCTCGAATTCGAGTACGTTCATCCGAGCCAGAGGAGCTACAAGTAAATGCGAGTCACGCTGAAGGTCTGGCGTCAAAACAGTCGCAAGTCTGCCGGCAAGTTCGTTAGTTACCCGGTTAACGACGTCAACCCCGACATGTCGATGCTCGAATGCATCGACGTTCTGAATGAACAACTGATCGAACGCGGTGAAGAACCGATTGCTTTCGAACACGATTGCCGGGAAGGCATCTGCGGCTCCTGCGGCTTCATGATCAACGGCATTGCTCACGGACCCCTGCCGGCTACAACCGTTTGTCAGTTGACGATGCGTCACTTCAAAGACGGCGAGACATTGACGCTCGAACCGTGGCGCGCGCGCGCGTTCCCGCTGATCAAAGATTTGGTTGTCGATCGCCGCTCGCTCGACCGGATCATCTCCGCCGGCGGCTACATCTCCGTTTCGACGGGTAGCGCCCCGGACGGCAACGCCATTCTCGTGTCAAAGGAAAGAGCCGACCGGGCAATGGACGCCGCCGCTTGCATCGGGTGCGGGGCTTGCGTGGCAGCTTGTCCAAATGCCGCCGCCGCTCTGTTCACCGGGTCAAAAATTGCTCACTTGGGAATCTTGCCGCAAGGAAAGCCGGAGCAGGACCGCCGAGCCATCCGGATGGTTGCGCAGATGAATGCGGAAGGCTTTGGCGGCTGCACCAACATCGGCGAATGTACCGGAGTCTGCCCGAAAGAGATTGCCCTCGAAGTCATCGCGGCGATGAACCACGACTACCTCCGCGGGAGTTGGAAAGAGCGCGACAACCTTATCACCCCGATTCGTCCGTTTACCGAATGGAGCACCGGATCGAAGCTTCAGAACGATCCAAGGTAAACACTCGGTAAACCGCATCTAATCTGGCCGTAAGATTTCTTCCGAAACCGATTGGGCCAGCGATTCGACTTAGCTGCTCACCAGACCTTCTTTTTGCGCCGCATCCTTAAGAGTATGGCTGGCCTCTTCGGTGATGCGTCCTACTTTGCCCACTGTCTCCTGAGCGACCGATTTCGCCTGATCGATGAGATGGTCGCGTGCTGGACCCATGTACTGACTTTCAATCTGGGTGGTGGGTATAGTCATGCCGACCAACGCACCGGCAGCAAACGCCGCGATACCGACCGTCAACGGACTATCCTGCATGGTTTTGTTGTACCGATCGCTCACCGCTCGAGCTCCCTGGCGTGCCTGGTCGTTTGCATTGTGGAACTGCTGACGAGCCATATCGGTCGCGCTACTTGCCGCATCCTTAACACTCCCGACTGCGGAACTCACGGCGTTGGTAGTTCGCTCAGTAGCAGTGCGCGCCGTATCGGCTACCGTGCTAGCGGCGCTCTGGACACTGCCGGCAATCCCGCTCGTCACGTTCCCAGTGGGAGTCGGCGACGACGATGGCTGAGCTCCGCGTTTGTTCATTGCCAGCATACCTACGCCAATGCTTAACAGCGCAAAAGGGACCGGATTATCCCGAATGTATTGCACAACAGAGGAGCTCGAATCGCTCACGGCTGTTCCTGCCCGGCCTGCCATATCGGTTACTGCTTCACTTACGTTAGACACAATCTTTCCTGCCTTTCCTATCGTTGCTTGCTTAACCGCATCTTTGGCAGCGTCGTAAGCCTCGCTTGCCTTCTCACGAATTTGCTCCTTTACTTGCTCGGCAATCCGTGTGGGATCAAGTTTGTCCTGAAGCGCATCGATGGTTGCGCTCAAATGAGAACGAGTCTCTTCAATGCCTGATCGGATTTGGGTCGCCTCTTGGTTTGTAGCAGTACCGGCCTCATTGCTTTGAGGTAGAGACGTAACACGCGAAGATTCAATTTTCGAGTGGTTGCGATCTTCTATCGACCTTACTTCATCTGTTGTTTCGCCCATTGTGCATCCTCCTTCAACGTCTCCACCGTTTGTCGTGGCGCCATGCTCGTGTTCTTTAAGGACCCCAGCGCCTTCGAAATGAGTACTGCGGCGACGATGCCGACCAGCACAGCGACGCTCAGCGCTGCTGCCCACCACGGAATTACATTCGCTAAGGCGACAATCACGGCGGCCAAGAGCGCCAACAGCGCAGCATAGGCGACTGCTCCGCCCAGTACCAAAAATCCGACGTTCCGGCCAATGGTGCTCACCTTCTCCGTGAGCTCAACCTTGGCAAGCGCAATTTCCTGGCGGATTAGAAGACTAGTTTCGTTCGCGAGTTCGGAAAACAACTCGCCAATAGAGTGATCCTGTTTGTCGGGCATGCTTTCTCCGAAGGCGCCGACCTAGACGCCCGCTGACCCGGTACTTACAGGCTCAGTTGACGTGCTCATAGCGCCTTCTCCTAACGGATCTGTGCCGGGCTGCGCCTGCGAGGATCTGGCTGGACTGAAAGGGAAGCCGGAGGGCATATCCGAATCCGTTTCGGGGACCGGCGTCGACGCGGCAGGTAAGGCCAGCGGGGCACCGGGCATGCCAGGTCCCGGGATGGCCGAACTTTGAGAGCTTTCCGAGGCTGGTCGGGAACTCTTGAGAAAACGGCTAGCCATAAGTCCGAGCGCGAAAGCACTTCCAAGAAAAATTGCTGGCGAACGTCGTGCAAAATCCTCAGTCTCCGTGATGAGTTGGCGGACGTCCCGATTCTGCAAGTAACTTGCGACCTGCTCGACCTGACCACCGATTGCATGACCGATTTCAGCCGCGTACTGCGCAACCGGACCTTGTTCCTTGGAACCAAGATCCGAACCCAGACTGTGAAAGGCCTGAGCTACTGCCTGCATGCCGGACGCGAGTGTTTGGCGTTGCTGGTCTGCCCGTGAAGCTGCCTGATCCCTAGCCTGGCCCAGCACGTTAGTTGCGGCGTCTTTAGCCTGACCTACAGCTTCTTTCGCCGAGTCGACTAATCCTGATACTGCGCTACCTGAATTGTCCGAGAGGGACTGGGTATTCGTTGAAGTTGCGTCCGCCGGACCCTGAGTTGACGTTGTCCCAGCGGTGCTTGACTTGGTTTTGGTTGCCATTTATTATGCCCTTCTAATCTGCTTGATGTTGATGCGGATTGTACAACCGATCGAGGGCCGGTGCCATCGATCAGTAACACTCGCTGCCTCTATGTTCAGCGTCAAAGGCGTCCTTCGGAATCAACACGCCTAGTAGAGCGCTTGGAAAGGGAAAAGTTACGGTAGGTAAGCTACGTAGACGTTTTTAATCTAAAGTTTGACGGTACTCCTATGACTCGAAAATACCTTCGGGTTCCCTCGTCGGAGCGCGAACAACAACCTATAGAACGTCTTGATTCTGCTGATGCGGTTTACAGCACCTCGAATCGCTATACGGCGTGAAAATTCACACGATGGATCTCTACCCTTCTTATCGCGATTCGTTTCTTCTTGCCCCGCTCGGGCTGGTCCTCGAAGTACCAGATCACGCTGTTAGAAATATCTAGCCAGCAGGACGGCGGAGATTCAGTCCAGCAAAGTTATCTGAGTGCGACGGTCGGTGCTCTGATCCGCCACTTTGCCCTGAACGCTCGCGCGAGCTGGCAACTCATTAAGGAATTCGCAAACTGGACAGAATCGTTATCGCGGCAGCACGCGAATTAGCTCATCTCAACATCACTCCTAGGCCCTTTTTGAAGACGCTGTTGGGCTGAGCAACTGTTATGGATCCTCCCTAGTCGTTAGCGTTGATCGGAAGTGCCTCGGCGAGGACCTGTGATCATGATGCAACCCCGCGCTAATCGGCAATCGTAATCGTGGGCCGTGCGCGCATCTTTGTCGCTTCGGCCTTCTCGATTACCGTCCTCGCCAGCTTCTCGAAGATCGTCACCTGAGAATTTGGCTCTCTCAAGGTAGCAATCGGCGTACCCGCATCGCCCATCTCGCGTGTTCGCGGATCCAATGGTATCTCTGCCAGTAATGGCACCTTCATTAACGCCGCCGTTCTAGCGCCGCCCCCTTTGCCGAAGACGTAGAGCCGTTCGCCGTTGTGATCGAGATAGCTCATGTTTTCCACAATGCCCAAAACCTGCTCGCGCACCTGCTCGAACATGTTGACGGCTTTACGCGCATCTTCCAGTGCGACATCGGAGGGAGTCGTGACAACAACTGCACCCGTTAAGGGCGTCGTCTGAATAAGTGTGAGTTGCACATCGCCTGTGCCGGGCGGCAAATCGATGACAAGATAGTCGAGTTCGCCCCAATCCACATTGCGAAGGAATTGTTGAATGACGCTGTTGAGCATCGGCCCGCGCCACACCAGCGGCTTGTCGCCGGGATTCAGCAGAGCCATGGACATGAGTGTCACGCCATGCGCCTCGAGAGGCTGGATTCTTTGCCCGATCGCGTGAGGAGTCTGCCGGATGCCCATCATCAACGGGACGTTCGGACCGTAGACATCGGCGTCCATCAGGCCGACCTTGTACCCAAGTTTTGCAAGCGTGATCGCCAAGTTGACGGATACAGTGCTTTTGCCGACTCCGCCTTTCCCCGAACCTACCGCAATGATGTTCTGAACGCCGGGAATCGGCAGTTTCGGTTGCTCGCCGGGAGCTTGAGGACCCATACCCTCAAGCTAGCACCAGGCCAGCTTGAGCCTTCAAATCCCATCCGGCAAACTCTCGGCGCTGGAACTTCGGGTAAGCCGCCGCCGCGATCATCGCAGCATTGTCGGTCGATAATCCAGCCGAGGGAAAGTAAAAGTGGAAACCATTTGTCACGGCCGCAGTTTCACGTAGTCCCACGTTCGACGCAACTCCGCCTGCAACGATGATTGCTTCCGCCCCGATCTGTTCGGCAGACGAAAATGCGCGACGCAGCAATTCCTGAATAACCGTGTGCTGGAAACTGGCGAGCAGATCGAGCGTTCGCTGGGGAGTGAGTTCCCGCCACTCCGGGGGTGTTGCGTTTTGTATCTGCTTGCGTCGCGCGATCTCTTCGGCTACATCGTTCTGTTCTGTCCAGCGAAGAACCGCAGTCTTTAAGCCGCTAAAACTGAAATCGAGTGCGTTGCCCTTCATCCGCGCCAGCGTGAATTTGACAGCTTTTGGATTTCCATAGGGCGCAAGTCGATCGATAACAGGACCACCCGGATATCCATAGCCGAGCAGTTTCGCCACCTTGTCATAAGCTTCCCCAGCCGCGTCATCCCTGGTTTTGCCAAGCAAACGGTACTGGCCTGGTTCGATTACTTCGAAGAGGTGTGTGTGGCCGCCACTAACAACCAGCGCGAGGGCAGGGAATTGGATATCGGGGTGTTCGAGCAGAACGGAGTGGATGTGCCCCTCAACGTGATTGACGGCAATCAACGGCAACTCCCGAGCGAAGCAAAGCGCCTTTGCGTAGGTGATGCCAACGAGCAGAGAGCCGACCAGGCCCGGACCTGCCGTAACCGCAATAGCCTTCAGGTCGTCCAACGTGAGCTGTGCTTCGGCAAGCGCCTGCCGCACCACAGGAACGATAGCGCGCAGGTGTTCGCGAGAAGCAAGCTCAGGGACGACTCCGCCGTACTTCGCATGGGTGGCGAGTTGGGAGGCGATAACGCTCGAACGAATCTCGCGTCCGTCTGCGACAACCGCTGCGGCAGTCTCGTCGCACGAGCTCTCGATTCCTAGAATGATAGTTTGCAAGTTTCTGACTTTAATTATCAGCTGCCGGAAGAACTGATCGCGCAAGAACCGCCTGTCGAGCGCGGCTCGTCGCGCATGCTGGTTATTTCACGGGAAAAGCAATCGTTCCATGACGACCAGTTCCAAAACTTTCCTAAATATCTACGCCCCGGTGACTGCGTGGTTTTGAACGATACGCGAGTTTTTCCAGCGAGGCTGCACGGTCACCGTAACAGCGCAGCAGGAGCCGCAATTGAAGTTTTCCTGATTCGTCCGCTCGATGAAGAAGAGACGACTTGGCTTGCTTTGGTGAAGCCTGGCAAGCGTGCCCGAACAGGCGATCGGGTCATCTTCGATTCCCAGTTAACGGCAGAGATCGTGTCGCAAGGTGATTTCGGAGAACGTACGATTCGCTTTTCGGCAGAACTGCCGATCGGAGAATTGCTCGAACAACTCGGGGAAACACCGCTGCCGCCCTACATCCACCGGAAACCAACAGCGGACGACCGCGGACGGTACCAAACGATTTTCGCTCAAAATACAGGGTCGGTAGCAGCGCCCACGGCCGGTCTACATTTCACGCCTTCTATTCTTGACGCCTGCCGGGAAGCGGGCGCCGAAATCGCGCGGCTAACCCTGCACGTAGGTCTTGGAACGTTTGCTCCCTTGCGGGGCGAAGAGGTTTCGCGAATTCAACTGCATGAGGAACGCTACGAATTGAAAGAGGCTGAATGTCCTGCCTTGAACCGGGCGGAACGCCTATTGTGCGCCGGAACAACCAGCGTCCGCACGATTGAAACGGCGCTCATCCGCGGTGGACTTCATCCGCAGCAGGGAGAAACAAATCTGTTCATTCACCCTGGCTTCCACTTTCGTGGGACCGGAGCCATGCTGACGAACTTCCACCTGCCGCAATCGAGTTTGCTGATGTTAGTCGCCGCTTTCGCGGGCCGCGAACTTACGCTTGCGGCCTACGAACATGCGGTACGCGAGAAGTATCGATTCTTCTCCTACGGCGATTGCATGCTTATCGAATAGCGAAGTATTGGCGATAAGCCTTCACTCCGTCGGCGACGTACGTCTCAAGGGCTGTTCTGCCTTCGTTTGCGGACCGCGTGTCCTGCAGAAGCCGCCGCCCGACACGCGCAATGTCGAGGACGTCGTCTACATCTGCTTTCCAGTCCTTCGGAGCCCAGTCGATAGCACTCGAAACGACCGAAGGCACGCCTTCCGCTACGCCGTCAGCAGTGACCATGTTGAAGGACTCTGTGTAGCTAGGTTGCAGAAGCAAGTGCATGTGAGCGACGGTTTTGCGAAAGTTGGGCCAGGATTGCCAGCCATTCAGCTTGAGGCTGACGCCTGGAAGTCCGTCAAGCATCTCTTTCACTGCGCCGAGGACTGTTTCACCGCCGCCCTCGGTGCGACCGCCAGAAAGCCAGAGATCCAGTGGAGTGCGAAGATGGCGCGCAATCTCGAGAGCTGCTCCCGCCGCGCTCATCAGGTTTTTGAGAGGCCGAGTAGCGCCAAATACTCCGACGCGCAGCGTTCCGCCTGTCCAGGGTGTCTGGAGAGCACCAAGGTTGTGCAACCAGTACAGGTTGGGAAGATAAGCACAAGGGCTGCCAAAGCTGGAGCAGATCCAATCGCAGAAGCGACGGCTATTGCCGGCCAGGTGTACGTTAGACGTGCCAGTTTCCAGCTCCATAGTTTCGCGCACAAGTTTGACGCCGTTGCGGTCGGCCTGAAGAAAGCCGACATTGGAATGGCAGTTCACGGCGAAATGCGTTTCGGGAAATTCGTTCGATAGCGCCTGCAACTCGACAGTTGGAATCCAGGGCGCTGAGATAATCACATGTTCGCTCGGGGTTGCGTTCAGTTTCCGGCGAAGATCGTCGGCATTGAGCACCGGCCAGACATCTGTTTTGATGCCCTCCTGCCGAAGCACCTTAGCGGTATTGATAGCAGCGACGCCCAGACCGATATGGCTGATGTTGCGATTGGCTGCGAAGTTTTTGTAAGCGAGAACTACACTCAAAGTCGGGCTCCTTGAAGCGGCAACGTTTGTTTGCTGCCGACCACAGGATGCACGCAGCTTGCGCGAGACCCAGGCTAAAGTTTTGAGTGAAGTGCCTGATTTAAGGGCAAATACAATTTTTTCGAAATCGGTGATTGAGAAGTTTTACGTGAGAGCGGCTAGCGAAGAAATTGGCGGCAGCGAATCATCCGGCATGTAGCCTACGTACTCCTGCAGAATGCAGTTGCCCTTATAGTGAATCTCGTTATGGATGCCGATTTTGCTCGAGTAGTACGCAAACACAGCGGTGTTCTTCAACTGTCCGTAGAACTTTTCCGGCTCGCTCTTTTGTCCTTGGCCTTCGGTTTTCCCTTCATAGCCCGGGCCAGCCATGTTCTGGAGTACAGCGACTTGTTGCTGCTTCGTAGAAGCCGAGAAGGGCTTACCGTTCATAGATTGAGAAAGGGTATTCACCGCGGCGAGACCCTTTTGCCAGGAGGTTTTGTCTTCAGGAAGAAACGCTTCCGCCACTGTCTTATCGATATACGCAGCCACACCCGCCGCATGTGCACCAGGCGAGTGACTGTCGGCAGGAATGATGAGCTCGGTCAACGTGTCGAGCAAAACAAATTCCTCTTTTGTAAAAAACAGAGGCTTACTAGGGTCGGGAGCCGCAAGGGCCAGAGGAGCCCCCGCTAGGGCAGCGGAGAAGACTTTCAGGAGATCCCGTCGATTCAGGTCCAAGCTCATTAGATCTCTCCCTTCTTTGCCTGGTCGGCCAAATAATCGCATGAACGCCAGCAGAGAGCCATGATCGTCCAGGTCGGGTTCTGGCATGAAGCATTCACGTGCGTGCTGCCATCAACCACGAACAAATTCTTCACGTCGTGCGCTTGCTGGAATTGATTCACGACCGATGTCTTCGGATCGTTCCCCATCCGAGCGCTTCCCAATTCGTGAATGGACCAACCTTCGGTTAGCATTTTGTCGTTGGAAGACATGATCTCGAACTTTGCCGCCTCGAACATCTCCCGACCCGTGCGAGCCATGTCCTGGCACATTTTGCGCTCGTTTTCGCCAAACTTATAGTCGAAGCGAAGAACCGGAATGCCCCACGCATCCTTTACGTTCGGATCGAGATCCATCTGGTTCTCGTAACGTGCCAGGACTTCGCCGAAGCCGCCGATATCGATGGTCGCTCCGGCCATCCGGCGGACGTTCTTCTTGTACTCTTCACCGAATCCGGGCGTGTCATAGGCACTTCCCGGAGTCATGCCACAGCCACTGCCGCCCTCGAAACCGTAGCCCCGGAGGAAATCGGATTTGCTGTCTTTCTCCAGGTTCTGGAAACGCGGGATGTAAAATCCGCCGGGTCTGCCATCATCGAGAGTTCGTTCTTTGCCGACGAGAGCCGGCATGAAGCCTGCGACCGAGGGCCCCATTACGTGCTCACAGAAGTTGTGCCCGACGTGTCCGCTTGAGTTGGCGATTCCGTTCGGATAGAGCGTCGATTTCGAAAGCAGCAGCAGCCGAGTAGATTCGAGGGTAGAAGCGGCGAGGAGAACCGTCCTGGCTTTCACTTCATACGCCTGCTTCGTCTCGCTATCGATGAAGGAAACCCCAGTTGCCTTTCCCGTGTTCTTATCGATCGTTACCTCGCGAACGGTAGCGTTCGTCCGCATGGTGAGATTTCCTGTGTCGTAGGCAGGCCGAATCAGGCCGGTTGGAGAGTCGAAGGCAGCGTGGATGTCGCAGCCTCCTACATGCCGGTTGCAGGCCCCGCGGCCATAACAGCGACTGCGGTACTTATTGTGCTTCAAGCCGTCGCTGGTAACGCCTGCACGATACGGCGTGACCACGCGGTTCATGTCCTTCAGCGTGTTTCGCAGATGCAGTTCCGAGTACGTCAGCTTAACAGGGCGCTGGAACTTGCCATCCGGCAACCATGGCAGCTTTTCAGGGTAACCGGACACACCGAGGTAATCATCCACGCGATCATAATAGGGCTCGATATCGGCGTAGGAGATGGGCCAGTTCTCGCCGTAACCGTCGTGATCTTTAGCCTTGAAGTCGTAATCCGACAGACGTAAAGCGAGGCGGCCCCAGATGGTGGTCTTCCCGCCAACTACGCGAGCGCGAACCCAGGCGTAGGGCGTCCCCGTTGTGGGGTTCTGCTTCTCGTCCACAACCAGCGTCTTGCTGTAGTCCGTCCCACCCCATCCCTGTACATAAGAGGTCACCTTCGTATAAGGCATGTTCTGGGCGTAGGGCCGATCGCGAAACTTATACTCGGCTGCGGTGAGTGCGTGATAGTCGGGAGGCATCTTGCCCCGGCGCGGATGGTCGTACGGCCACTCCATGGAGTGCAGAATCTTGCTGGTGTCCTGATACTTTCCCGCTTCCAGCAAGATTACTTTCAAGCCGCGCGCCGTAAGAGCGTGCGCCGCCATACCTCCTGCAGCACCGGAGCCGACCACTACAGCATCGTAGGTCTGCTTAAGATCGACTTCTGAATTGGAAGGGGGAAATTGAACGAGCATGCACCTTAACCTGAAACTGCATTGTAAAACTTTAGATCGAACAAACCGGAGATCCCGTACGGTTTCAAGTTTACAAAGGGTTCGAGCGGCAAACGCTTGCGAGCAGAGTACAGCACCCAATCAAACGCGCAGGCTTAAGTCTCGTTCATGGGCCTAGCAAGTCGGTAAACCCCTAAAACCTCGTTTTGAATGCACACCGCCATTACAGTTATAGTGATTGGCGCGGTCTTTTTCGCAGGGCTTAGCCTCTACACAGCGTTGTTCGGGCCCGATCTCCCTTATGAAGTCAAGCATTCACCAGAGGATCCGCTCGACTCCGCCTATTTCCGACGGCTGTTATCGACGCTAACGCAATCCGAGATGCTGGGCGGGAACAAAGTAGAAGTCCTGACGAACGGTAACTGCTTCTACGATCGAGAACTGGAGGCGATTGGCCGCGCAGAACGGACAATCAATCTAGAAGCTTACATTTTTCATCCCAGCAGAATCGGACTTCAATTCGTGAGAGCTCTGGCCGAGCGAGCACGGGCGGGGGTGAAAGTGAGGCTCACTCTGGACTACATCGGCAGCCTGAGCACCTTCCGAAGTTACTTCGCGCAGCTGATCGAAGCCGGCGGACAACTAGAGTGGTACCACCCGCTGGATTTTCGTTCGCTTCTGCAAGTAAACAACCGAACGCATCGGGAACTGCTGGTTGTGGATGGGAGCGTAGCTTTCATCGGAGGCGCCGGGATCGCCGATCAATGGTGTGGAGGAAAGGATGGCAATCCACAGTGGCGCGATACAGTGCTTTGCATAGAAGGGCCTGCGGTTTCGATGCTGCAGTCCGTATTCGCGCAGAACTGGTTGCGTGTAAGCGGCGAGATTATGACGAGCGAGGATGACTTCCAGTTCGCTCGGGACGGAATCACGTCGCCGAGTCTAGTGGTGAGCAGCACACCTGCCGCTGGCTCGACGCCCGCTCGCATACTGTTCCAAACATTGATTGCCTCCGCTAAGGAGCAGATCTATATAAGCACGCCTTACTTTCTGCCCGATCGCAGCGCTCGAAGAGCAATCATAAAGGCTGTTTGCGAGCGAAACGTTCAGGTAAAAATTCTCACGCCGGGCAGTCGCTCGGATCAGGTCATGACGCGGGCATCGAGCCGGCAGCTATATGGGGATTTGCTGAAGCACGGCGTCGAGATACACGAGTATGAGCCTGCGATGATCCACGTTAAGGCGATGATGGTTGACCGCTGCTGGGCTGTGGTGGGCTCCACAAATTTCGATTACCGCTCCTTCGAGCTGAACGACGAGGTGAATCTGGCCATTTTGGACCAGCAGGTTACCAAAAGACTTGCGCATGACTTTGAACAGGACCTCGCAGCGAGCCGGCGGATTGGCTATGAAGATTGGCGCAAGAAGATGCGTTACCGAATCGCCGACAAGCTCATGGATTTTCTCGAGAGAGAGGAATGACAACGCTTCGAGTGGCCACATATAACGTTCATAAGTGCCGTGGGATGGATTGGAAGACGCGCCCTCAGCGGATTTTAAATGTAATTCAGGAAATAGACGCCGACGTTATTGCATTGCAGGAAATATTCGCTGTTCAGACCCAGTGCTTGTCAGAATGTTCCGCGATGATCCAGGCGTTTGGCGCAGCAAGAACGCTAGACGGAAACGAGTACGGAAATGCAATATTGAGCCGGATGCCGATAGCAGCTACAGAGAACCAGGATCTGAGTGTAGCGGGCAGAGAACCACGCCGATGTCTTCGAGTGCAACTCGCGCCAATCAATTCGTTGATTCTGAATGTCTTCTCCGTTCATCTCGGCACATCTTTTTTTGAGCGGCGAAAGCAGGCAGCGAAGCTTGTCTCAGAAGAAGTGCTTGGGCGCAGGCAAAGCGGCACAAGACGCATTGTGGCAGGCGATTTCAATGAGTGGACCCGGGGGCTTGCAACGCACATGTTGGGTCATCACCTAAAAAGCGCCGACATTCAACGGCACCTTCAGCGCGGACGAACGTTTCCCGGCGTATTTCCAATCCTTCACTTGGACCATATCTATTATGATGAGGATCTACGGCTGACGGGCATGCGCCTGCACAGAACGGCTATGTCACTTGTCGCATCCGACCACCTGCCGCTTGTCGCTGACTTTGACATTTCTTAGATCACTCGTCGGCTGGCATAATGTCGTTTGCGCTTTCTTTCGTGCATAAGTGCTCTGGCAGTTTTCGCCTGTCAATCGGTTGCTATGTCGGCCGCTACCGCTTCCGAGCACTACCTCGGAGCGCAAGTGTGCGCCGGGTGCCATAAAACAATTGCCGCGACGCAAGCGAACACGGCCATGGCGAAGACCTGGCACGGCACCCTTACGTCCTCTTTACCGGCGAGCTTCGATACGAGTAAGACAGAAGGGACCGGCTCTCCCACAACTTACAACGTGCGTCGCCGGGCCGATCATTTTGACTATTCGCTGGTCACTCCAAGCGGCAGGAGATTGACGCTGCCTGTCTCCGTAATCGTGGGCGGGAAGCGGCACGGGCTGAGTTTTCTGGAGCGAATCGAGAAAATCGATGAGATCCCATTGGACCGGCCCTCGTTGATCGAGGGCCGGTACGCTTACAATTCAGCTCATAACGAACTCGTGCTTTCGCCCGGGTTTGCGCTCGAAAAGCCCCGGACCTTCGAGGATGCGGTTGGGAACGTTCTAAGTGTTCCATTCGAGCAGCGATGTCTTCAGTGCCACGGCAAGCCAGACACTCTGGGGGCTGGTAAAGAGGGCGGAGTGCATTGTGAGAGCTGCCATGGGCCGGCCTTTGGACACTTGAGCGCCGTTGGGAAGGGCCATCCCCAAGAGGGTGTTCTGAATCCGGCACGACTGGCAGGCAAGGAACAGATGGCGGTCTGCGGACAGTGCCACACTGGCTTTACTTACCAATCCGACCCGCTGCCCGACGACTTACTTGTCTCGAATCAAGTGAACGCTTTGAGCAGGGCCGAGTGCTTCATTCAGAGTGGGGAAAAGCTCACGTGTACCGGCTGTCACGATCCGCATGAGGATTCGCCGCTAGTCGCCCAGAAGACAACGAACACGTGTCTCTCGTGTCATGGCGCCGCGAAGGCCGATCGCGCTGCGATTTGCCCAATCAATGCGAGTGGCGAGTGCATAGGTTGCCATATGCCACCCGTGCAAAAAGGGTCGTTCCACATGACGGATCACTGGATACGCGTCCATCCGGAACAAGGGCTCAAAGCGACAACGCACAATGCCGCCTTGCGCTCACGGGTGCAGCCCATTTCGGAGTTTCTGCGGCTGATCGTTACTGCCGATCGGCAGAAGGCCGACGATGCCATAAAGAGCCTGGCCGATGGTAAGCCTTTCGGCAAAGTAGCCCACGACGTCTCCATCGATCCCACAGCGCCGGGTGGCGGCTATTTAGGGGAGATGCAGTTGTCGCAGATGGATGCAAGACTTGCCGCGGCCGCCGCGAAACTGTCCTATGGCGAGAACAGCGGCGCCATCGAGATGGGAGATCGTTGGGTCCTTCTAAATCGCATGCCCCGCGATTTCAAGTGGGAAGCAGGCGAGCTTTTCCGGCAAGCGGCGGATCTCAAAGATAAGGGCGATCTGAAAAATGCAATCGAAAAGGACCAAGCGGCATTATCCGTTTATCCTTACTTTCTACGCGCAATGATCTTTATGGCAACCGCGCTAGGCGAAGCCGGCGACGTCCAACGAGCGACTGAAGTTCTGCAGTTTGCAGTCCAGTCTTATCCCAAAGACTCTGTAGCGCAATTTAATTTGGCTTTGACACTCGGCAGTCAACCCGCTCAGCAGATCGAGGCGTTCGAGAAAGCGATCGACTTAGACCCCGACATGTTGGCTGCTTACGAAAGCCTGGGCGCGGCGCTGTACACTGCTGGTCGGCCGCAGGAGGCAATTGCTACATTTCGCAAAGGATTGCTGGTAGACCCTTTGTCGGCGAAATTAAACTTTAACTTGGGGCTGGCTCTCCGCGCCCAAGGCGATTCGGTCGAAAGCGAACGCCGCATGTCTCTGGCGAAAAAGGCCGATCCTGAAATTGCCCCTGAGAGCCGGAAAAGCGACAAACGTTAGCTGTGCGCTCGCAAAACGAAATGTTTTGTAAAGATCCGTGTCCACTGAAAGAAAGGAAAATAAGTACGAATGAGTGACGTTGCAGATACACTGAACGGTTTAATTGAGACTTGTAAGGACGGCCAGCAGGGTTTTCAGACCGCGGCTGATAAGGTGAAAGATCAGTCGTTGAAATCCTTGTTTTCGAAGTATGCTTCGCAGCGTGCTTCTTACGCCCAAGAGTTGCAATCGGCCGTGACCTCGCTTGGCGAGAAGCCGACGGAGAGCGGACACGTGTTGGCCGGTCTTCATAGAGGCTGGATCAATCTGAAAGAAGCTTTGGCGAAGGACGAGGATACGGCTATCATCAACGAGGCCGAGGCAGGGGAAGACGTTGCCAAGAAGGCGTATTCCGAAGCTACCCAGAAGTCTCTCCCAGCCAATATTCAGACCTTGGTTCAGAAGCAGTATCAGGGCGTGCTCGAGGCGCATAACGTCGTTCGGGACCTGAAACATAGCCGGCAGTAAATTCGCACTTCCGTTTCCCGTAACAATGCCGCCCCTCTTCCGAGAGCGGGCGGCATTGTCGTGTTAAGAAGTCCGCCTTACTCTTCCGATTCCTTGATTGCCTTCGGTTCGACAATGCGTACAGTTTCGCCGTCGACCAACGAATCAGGTGGATTCGCAACGATTACCGAATCCTGCGAAAGACCGGAGACGACCTCTACCGTGTTCCCGAAATCGCGCCCGAGAGTCACAGGAACCAGATGCACTCGACTGTCGCTGCCCACTGTGGGCACCCGAAGACCTTGTGAGCGAAAGATCAACGAGGTCGCAGGAATAATAAGAACCGGCGTCCTGGATTTCACTTTGAGGTGAATCTCGGTGTAAGCTCCAGGGAAAAGAAGCCCCGTGGTGTTGGCGATATCGACCTCGACAGTGAGGGTGCGCGTGACAGGGTCGATTGCTCGCGAGGTGCGCGCGAGCCTTCCGGTGAAGCGGCGGCCTGGCAGCTCTGGCAATGTGAGGTCGGCATTCATGCCTGGAATGGCGACGTGCGAATACGTCTGTGGCACTTGTACGAATACACGCAAGTTATCGATCGCCGCTTCATGAAAGAGCTCGCGACTGGAACCGGTCGAAGAGCCGGAATCGATAAGCTGACCGATGTCGGTGTTGCGCGCTGTGATCACCCCATCGAAAGGCGCATAGATTTTCTCGAATCCGACCAACTGTTGGAGCCGTTGAACATTCGCCTGCGCGGATTTAACGGTTGCGGTTCGCGCGGCAGCATTCCCGACCGCGTTGTCGACATCCTGTTTCGCAACTGAGTCCGACTGGAAAAGCTCGGAGTAGCGTTTCGCGGTGACCTGGGCTAACGCCAAATTGGCCTGCTCTGTCCGAAGATCTTCCTGCGCTTGCTGCAGCTGCCGGTCGATCTCGGGGCTCTCGATATCAGCCAGAAGCTGACCCTTCCTAACGTGCGCGCCGATATCGAAGTACCAGCGCCGTAGATAACCGTTGGTCCGGGCGTAGATCGGAGCATCGATGAACGCCTGTATGTTCCCCGGCAATACCACTTCTTCTGCCGGCGCGCCTAGCGTGGGGCGGAGAACCGTTACGTCCGGCCGGGCGGAGTAGCTGGTCTGTTGGCGAAGAACCTGGCGGGCGTGCAAGCGCGGGAGAATGCCGAATACTACGAGAGCACCGGCGATGCCAAGCACGATGAGCAAGCCGAGGATCGCTCGCAGACGACGCATTCCCTTGGTCACCTTGCTTTCCGTCTGCCGTGGACGAGGCTGAAGAAAACCGGGACAAAGAACAGGGTTGCTACGGTTGCGAACGTAAGACCGCCAATCACGGCGCGGCCCAGCGGAGCATTCTGTTCGCCGCCTTCGCCCAGACCCAGTGACATAGGAAGCATTCCTATGATCATGGCAAGCGCAGTCATCAGGACAGGGCGGAAGCGTGTGTAACCGGCCAGCAGCGCAGCGTCAGCGGCAGTGTCTACATCGGGAAGCTGCTCCTTTGCGAAGCTCACAACCAGAATGCTGTTCGCGGTTGCTACTCCCATGCACATGATCGACCCGGTAAGCGCAGGCACGCTGACCGTTGTGTGCGTGAGAAAAAGAAACCAAACGATTCCGGCAAGGGCCGCCGGCAGGGCCGAAATTATGATAAACGGATCGAGCCAGGACTGAAAATTGATCACGATGAGCATGTAAACGAGAACAATGGAGAAGAGCAGTCCGGCTATAAGTCCGGTGAACGAAGAGCGCATGGTATCCACCTGGCCGCGAACGACAAGCCGCGAACCTCTGGGGAGTGAGGGGCGCTCCTTGGCCACGATCGAGTCGATCGCCTGAGACACGCTGCCTAGATCGGTCCCGTCTACCGACCCGTAAAGGTCGATCACAGGCGCGATGTTGTAGTGCGAAACCGTCCCCAAGCCCTGGCCCCGCTTGATAGAAGCGAGGCTGCTAAGGATCTGCGAGGGCGCTCCGTTACCACTGATTGGAATGTTGCGCAGATCTTGCAGCGAATCCATCTGGTACTGCGGGGATTCGGTCGCGATGTTATAGCTGACGCCGCTCTTTGGATTCAGCCAGAAGGTGGGTGAGGTCTGGAAACTTCCGCTGAGCGCGACAAGAATGTTGCCCGCGACATCACGCGCGCTATAGCCGACGAGCTGAGATTTTGTGCGATCAATGTTGATGTAAAGCTTCGGTTGATTGAATGGCTGCTGGATGCGGAGATCCGATATACCCGGAATAAATTTGATTCTTTGAAGCAAGCGATCCGCGAATTCACGATTGCCGTCGAGGTTCGGACCTAGCACCTGCACATCTATCGGTGCCGGCAGCCCGAAGTTGAGGATCTGAGTCACCATATCCGAAGGCAAAAAGTAAAACGTCACACCGGGAAATTGCTTTGGCAGCAACTCCCGGAGCTGTCGAATGTAGCCGATCGTGGGCCGGTGATGCTCTTCGAGCGAAACCTGAATATCGGCGTCGGCTGGCCCGATGGCGCCGGAGTTGCTGTAAGACGTGTTGATGCCGCTATACGGCAGGCCGATGTTGTCCAGAATGTTGGAAACTTCCGCGGGCGGGATCAGATTTCGTATGCTCGTGTCGATACGATCGCAGAGTTCCGCAGTGTCTTCGATGCGCGTCCCGGTCTGCGCGCGCAGATGAAGTTTGAACTGGCCCGCGTCGATGGAAGGAAAGAAATCCTGGCCCAGCCACGGGAACAGACCGATTACCGATACAAGGCAGGCCGCGAAAAAGCAGAGCGCGAAGAGAACTCGACGCCGAATACATACTTCGAGAACCGAGCGGTAACGCTCGCGAAACTTCTCGAACCCATTCTCAAACATCGCCTGCATGCGGACAAAAGGATTCTTCCGATCGGCGTGCGCGACTGCCTCATGATGCGAGTGATCTTTGAGCAGATACTTTGCCATTGTGGGAACGATGGTGCGCGAAAGAACGTAGGATGCAATCATCGCGAAGGAAACAGCTTCGGCAAGCGGTACGAAGAGGTACCGGGCGACACCGGCGAGAAAAAACATCGGCACGAAAACAATACAGATGCTGAGCGTCGATACAAGCGCTGGAACGGCAATCTGCGCTGCGCCATCGAGTATCGCCTGCTCGATCTCTTTTCCCATTTCGAAGTTGCGATTGATGTTTTCGATCTCGACTGTCGCATCGTCGACCAGGATTCCAACTGCGAGCGCTAGTCCTCCGAGCGTCATGATGTTGATCGTTTCGCCAAGCGCGCTCAACATAAACAACGAACAGAGAATCGAAAGCGGGAATTGAGACCGCAATGATGACCGTGCTTCGCCAACTCCCGAGGAACACGAGAATCATGAAGGCCGTCAAACATGCGGCTATGAGCGCTTCTCGAACCACCCCGCTGATGGAAGCTTTGACGAAAACCGATTGGTCGGCAACGGGTCTCACACGTAGCGAGGGAGGCAGAGATGCCAGAACAGACGGCAGGAGCCTGCGTATCCCGGAAACGATGTCGATGGTGGACTCATCGCCGGATTTCAGGATTGACATCAGCGCGCCGCGAATGCCGTCCGAACGAACGATGTTCGTCTGCGGGGGGTAGCCGTCGCGCACATGCGCTACATCGCGGACGTAGATCGTTGCCCCGTTAAGCGATTTGATCGGCAGATCGTTTAGTTCCCGGACAGTCGGCGGGCTGCCATTCATCTCAACGTCATATTCGAGTGCTCCGATCTTCGACGTGCCGCCCGGCAGAATTAGATTTTGGTTTCCGATCGCATTCACCACGTCGGACGGTCCGAGACCCTTGGACTGGAGCGCCTGCGTATTCAGGTCGACCTGGATCTGGCGTTGCTTGCCCCCGTAAAGATTCGGGATGGCGGTGCCCGGAACAGTTACTAACTGCGGCCGAATGAAGTTCGAGCCGAGATCGTAAAGCTGCTGTTCACTGATTCCCTGACCCGAGACCGCGAGTTGAAGGATAGGAACCGTTGAAGCGTTATAAACGATGATCAACGGAGGAGTGGTGCCTTGCGGCAGTTGTTTTAGCTGTGTCTGCGAAATAGCAGTCACCTGAGCGATCGCCGAGCTGATATTGGCGTGCGGCTGAAAGAAAATCTTGACGACCGCAATGCCGTTCATCGACTGTGATTCCACGTGCTCGATGTTGTTGACCGTCGTGGTCAGCGCGCGTTCAGTGATGTAAACGATTCGCTCTGAAATGTCCTGTGCCGACATCCCGCTGTACTGCCATACGACGCTTACGACCGGTATGTCGATATTCGGAAAAATATCCGTAGGCGTCCGGGAGATCACTACCGGAGCCAGGATAAACAGCATCAACGATAAAACGACGAAAGTGTATGGTCGCCGCAACGCCAGGCGAACGATCCACATAATAACTCCTGGAAATCACTGCGGTCGAGCATGATCCGATGGAAAACGACGACCCAGAGATAATGCCTGGACGCAACCGTGGAACAGGCTTTCGACCAATTATGAACTACTCGGCGTGGCACCGAAGAGGGTAGTTCGACGGGGAACCCTGGGGCGCTATGCACTAGCTGCCTGCTTGTTTTCACTTCGTGAGCCTCTTGAACGGCCTTTTCTGACCCACGTCACAATTGAATAAACGCTGCCCAGCAGACATATAGCAGTAAAGCCGTACATCACGTCTTTGAACGCAGCCGAATTCGCCATTCGGATTATCTGGCGGCCGAATTTTATGGCAAGCGCTCCCAGTATGAGAAAACGAACGGCGCGGCTCACCGCTACTATCAGCAGCAGACGTTTCCGCGGATAAGCGAGCGCGCTATTTACGGCCACAACCATGGTGAAAGGGAAGGGCGGGGGCGCGAGGCAGCCCACCACCAATGCCTTGCCTCCGTGCTGCCCGATCTTGCGTTTCAAGTAGGCGAACCGCCGCTGCCCGGCTACTCTTTGTATTCCGCCCTCGCCGAGTTTACGGGCGATCCAATCCAGAAAGAATACGCCGAGGGTGGACCCTAAAACGGCTGCGACTACATAGAACAGGTATTTGTCGTGATGCCGGACAGTTAGGGCTATTACCAGCAGGTCGTTGCCGAACGGCAGGAATAGAAACGAGGAATCCAGAATGCCCATTACAAACGGGCCAAAGTATCCAAGTGCGATCAGAAAATGTAATATGTGCTGGAAGAAGTTTGACAAGCAGTTCCAATCCGATTGAACACGCGCTGAGAAAAAGGGCGAGCGAACGAGAGCGAAAGATAAGATGTCGCCGAGCCCCGCAACGTTGCTGTGATAACGTTTCTTTTGTTTAGAGATCGTGGACGGGCAGGCCTGTAGCGCGCTTTGCCGCCGTTCGCGCCGCATGGGGGTGAAATGAGAGTACTACGTCCTTTGCCGATCGCCGTGTTGGCCATCGCAGGCGGCTGTGCGCTTGGCACGGTGGCCCACTTGAGAGCGCAGACCAAGGCGGTCACCATGCCTCCCAAGGGCATGGGACATGTTCTAGTAATTTCGCAAACCAAGGGCTTTGAGCACGATTCCGTACCCGATGCGATGGCCACCATCTGGCGCATGGGGCACGACACCAGGCTCTATGACACCACTGCTGCGCACAGACACGGAACTCATCTCGCAAAAAACAGGTAAAAGAGCGGAATCTCAAAAACCTGAATGACTTCGACGTTCTTATTTTTGCCAGCACCACAGGCGAACTCGATTTAACGGACGATCAGAAGACCGACATGATGTCGTTCATCAAAGACGACGGTAAAGGCTTTGTGGGGATCCACGCGGCTATGGATACGAACTATAAGTGGCCGGAGTACGGGGAGATGATCGGCGGCTGGTTCGACCAGCATCCCTGGTTTACCTTCAATGCTCCTATCATCCTGGAAGATCCGAACTTCCCGGCAGTTCGCCACTTCCCGCATGCTTTTACGAAATATGACGAGATCTATCAGCCGAAATCGTGGTCCCGCGACAAGGTCAACGTTTTGTTGCGGTTGGATGAAACGAAGCTGGACTACAGCAATAATCCGCGCATCCATCGGCAGGATCGGGATTTCGCGGTTGCCTGGTCAAAAATGTACGGCAAAGGCCGGGTCTTTTACTCGACCTTAGGACACACCAAAGAAGCCTGGGACGATCCGGACATTACGAAGATGTACTTCGAGGCGATTAAATGGGTGATGGGGCTGACTGAAGGCAGTACGACCTCACACGCGAGAACCAGCATGTAACTCCCGGTCAATGCCGACCAGATCCGGACTGTTCCGTTTTAACTGGCCGCACGCGGCGAAGATGTCAAGTCCTCGCGGCTTACGCACAAAGCAAGGAACGGACCGCCGGACAATTTGCTGAAAGCTGTGCACTCGTTCTTCGGCCGGCGTTCCGAAAGGGATGCCCGGTCCCGGATTAAGCGCAATTAAGTTTACTTTGCAGGGCAGGGCAGCGAGCAGCCGGACCACTCGCCTGGCGTCCACATCCGAATCGTTGACATTCTTCAGCAGAACGTATTCGAATGTGAGTTTCTCCCAGGGTCTGAGGGGGAAAGCTTTACAAGCTTTCATTAAGTCCGCAAGGTGATACTTACGGGTAATCGGCATCAATTGTTGGCGCTGTTCTTCGGTCGAGGCGTTGAGCGATATTGCCAGCTTCGGCCTGATAGCCGCCCGGCCGAGTTCTTCGATTTTCGGAACAATTCCCGCCGTCGAAACGGTAATGCGCTTCTCTGAAATCCCGATCCCGGCCTTGTCGGTCAGTAGCCGTGTCGCTTTGAGTACATTGTCGAGATTGAGCAGCGGTTCGCCCATTCCCATCATGACGATGTTCAGGCGAGAGTCGATTGCTCGCATTTCGTTTTCACCGGCCACCTGCAAAACCTGTCCGACGATTTCCCCGGCAGAAAGATTGCGCTCGAATCCCATCAGTGCCGTCAGGCAAAAGCGGCAATCCACTGGGCAACCTACCTGGCTCGAGATACAGATCGTGTCACGATGGGTCTCGGGCATCCACACAGTTTCTACTGTCCGGTTGTCCTTCAGCCGAAGCAGATATCGGCGCGTTCCGTCCGCGGAATCGTAGCGCTGCTCGGTTTCCGGCAAGCCCACCGGGTTAGTCGCGAGTAGCTGCTGACGAATTAATTGTGGTAAATTGGATATATCCGACAGATTACTTACGCGTTTTCTGTACAGCGCGTCAAACAGTTGTCGGGCTCGGAAGCCGGGTTGCTCAGGGCCAAATAAACGTTCGAGTTCGGCCAACTCCATCCCAACTAACGCCTCGCCCTTAACTTGTTGCAACATCCAGTTTTAGTTTAAACTTCCGCGAGCTTGGAAAGGCTATTTGTCAATGGTTTCTGTATCCCCCCACGTCCGCGAAATCGAAAAGGCCAGCTTGCCGAATGGAATTCGGATCGTGACGGAAGTGATGCCACATGTCCGGTCTGTGTCGCTGGGCGTTTGGATCGGGAGGGGATCGCGCATAGAGCACGGCCCGGAAAATGGACTTTCCCACTTCATCGAGCACATGTTATTCAAGGGAACGACAAATCGTTCATCGGAGGATATAGCCCGTTCCGTAGACTCTGTTGGCGGAGGCCTGGACGCCTTCACCAGCAAAGAACTCGTAAGTTATAACACCAAGGTCCTCGACGAGCATTTACCCTTTGCTCTGGATATTCTCGCGGATTTAGTTCTGAATCCTCTATTCCGCAAGGAGGATATCGAGAAAGAAAAGGGCGTCATTCTTGAAGAAATCAAGATGGAAGCCGATCAGCCCGAATTTGTCCTGCATGAAACTTTTATCAGCAATTTCTGGAAGGGCCACGGCCTTGGTAAGCCGATCCTCGGAACCAAAGAAACAGTTAGGAAATTCGGCCAGGAGATGTTACTCGATTTCTACGGCCGAGTTTACTCGCCCGGTAACATTCTGATTACAGCGGCGGGTAACCTGAAGCACCATGAAATTGTCAACCTGATCGAAGATAAATTCGCGGGCTTGAGCCCGCGGGAAGATCTGAAAGCGGATTCGATCCCGAAGTCTCACGCTCCGATTGTTTTGAAAAAGAAGGAGTCGCTCGAGCAGGTTCACATCGCTATGGGTGTTCCGGCTTACCCGCTGGCGCATGAAGCGCGCTTCCCGCTTTACATCCTGAATACCGTTCTGGGCGGCGGAATGAGCTCTCGTTTGTTCCAGAACATTCGTGAGAAGCAAGGGCTCGCTTATGCGGTCTACTCCGAACTCAACCTGTTTAGTGACACTGGTTGTCTCACCGTGTATGCGGGTACTGGTGTAGAAACGGCTAAGCAAGTCGTAAATTCCGTCGTGGAAGAACTTCGCTCTTTTAAGTACGACCTCATCGCGGAAGACGAACTGCGGAGGGCCAAAGATCACCTCAAGGGTTCGCTCATGCTGAGCCTGGAATCGACATCGAGCCGCATGTCGAACCTTGCAAGGCAGCAGCTGTATTTCGATCGGTTCCTCTCACTTGACGAAATGCTCGATAGCATCGAAGCAGTTACCAGAGAGCAGGTGCAATCGATCGCCGATGAGTTCTTCACATCAGAGAACATCGCGCTTGCCATGCTTGGCCGGTTGAGTGGAGTGGAAGTAACTCGCGAAGATCTGGTCTGCTAAGCGCTTTGTCCGGGTTCTCTGGATTTGGCCAGCTTCGCATCCAGAAATTCGAGCGACCGCTGTAATTGTTCCCGATACTTGGGGTTTTGCGCTGTCGACAGTTGGTCCAGTATTCTCGTTCGAGACAGTTCTACGCTCTCTCGTTCTCGCTCAATGGCGATTTGTTCAGCCGTGAGCCGGATGCGTCGGGCTTGAGAAGCACGCTCTTCGGCCGAGTCGATCTGCGATTCGACAGCTTTGCTTTCCCAGCCACGCGCCATAACTTAAGCATGACACAAACGACGGGCTATTTAGTCCTGTTATCCTTTAAGTTCAAGTCCACATTTCAGCGGTTTTCTTTTGAATGCGTCAGGCCCGTTACACCACTCCGCACGGCATCACGGTAACACGCACCAGCTCTAAAGTGCCATATGCGCGTGGTTTGAAAAACATTCTCAAGCAACTGGATAGTAAGCGCGGCGTGTATCTGTCCTCGGGTTACGAGTATCCGGAACGTTACTCCCGTTGGGATGTGGCGAGCGTTGCGCCGCCGCTCGAAATAGTCGGGCACGACCGGTCATTGATGATCAGGGCGCTCAACGAGCGTGGCCAGGTTCTGCTCAAACTGCTTTGGCCACTGCTCGCGTCGCATCCTCATTGGGATGCCTTCTCCCAAGTCCCGCATGCGATTGAACTCGCTCTCAAGCCGCTTGCCGACCGTTTTCCTGAAGAAGAACGCAGCAAGCAGCCGTCGCCGTTCTCCTTACTCCGTACACTTATCGAAGAGTTTCGTACCGCAGGGGATTGGCGTCTCGCGTTACTAGGCGCGTTCGGCTACGACCTCTTGCTTCAGTTCGATCCGATCACGCTGCGCCTTCCACGCGAAAAAGAAAAGACACTTCACTTATTTCTTTGCGACGAGATCTACTTTATGGATCGCAAGAAAGAGGTGATCGAGCGCTGCCGGTACGATTTTGCCGGCGAGCAAGGAACCACGGAAGGACTCGAGCGAACGGCAACCGATATCGCGAGTTCCGCGAATATCGCCGTGCAGGGCGGTCCGATCGTCTCCGATCACTCGCCGGAAGAGTACATGGCGAAGGTGGAAAAGGTTCGCGAAGGAATGCGCCAGGGCAACTACTACGAGGTTGTCTTGCGGCAAACCTTCAGCGCTCCTTTTACCTCCAGCCCTTCGGAACTGTTCCAGCGCATCCAGAAATCGAGCCCCAGTCCCTACGAGTTCATCCTTCAAATGGGTGATGAGCAGCTGATCGGGGCGTCCCCGGAGATGTTCGTGCGAGTGGAAGGGGATTGCGTTGAGACCTGTCCCATAGCGGGTACGGCGCGCCGCTCGGGAGATCCTCTGCGCGACGCCGAGAGTATTCGTGAACTGCTCAACTCCGCCAAAGAAGAATCGGAATTGACGATGTGCAGCGATGTCGACCGTAATGACAAGTCGCGTGTCTGCATCCCGGGTTCCGTGCGGGTCATTGGCCGCCGGCTGATCGAATCTTATGCCGGCTTGTTTCATACAGTCGATCACGTCAAAGGCACATTGATGAAAGGCTTCGATTCTCTCGACGCCTTCCTCACTCATATGTGGGCCGTAACCATCATCGGCGCTCCTAAGAAAGCTGCGGCTCAAGCGATTGAAGACCTCGAGAAGAATGCGCGCGGTTGGTACGGCGGCGGGATTGGCATGGTGGGCCTGAACGGCGATATCAATACCGGCATTACCATCCGCACTGTCCATCTCAAGGACGGCATAGCGAAGTATGCGGCCGGCGCCACCCTGCTATACGATTCCGATCCTCGCTCGGAGGATGAAGAGTGCCGCCTTAAGGCCACCACCTTTTTCCGCGCCCTCTATCCGACGGCTGTATTGGACCCAGTCCGTTACGAATCGAGACGCGTGGGGGACGGAGTCCGTCTTTTGCTGGTCGATAACGACGACTGCTTTATTCACACGTTAGCGAATTACGCGCGGCAAACCGGTGCGAGCGTATCCACTTACCGGTCCAACGTAGCCCTCGAAGTGATCGACAACGAAAAGCCCGATATCGTTCTGATCTCGCCTGGACCGGCGCGCCCTGCCGACTTCGGAGTGCCTACTCTGGTCCAGGAACTCGCTAAACGTGAAGTGCCGACTTTCGGTGTCTGTCTCGGGCTGCAAGGCATCGTCGAAGCGTTCGGCGGGAAATTAGATGTCCTCGAATATCCAATGCATGGCAAAGGTTCTACGGTAACTCACAACGGGCACGGCGTCATGGAGGGTTTGCCTTCCCCCTTCCGCGTGGGTAGATATCACTCTCTCTATGCTAATCGTGAAGCTCTACCCGAGTGCCTGGAAATCACAGCGGAGTCCGATGACGGCATCATCATGGCCATACGCCATCGCGATCTGCCGATCGAAGCGGTTCAATTTCATCCCGAATCTATCCTGAGCCTCGAACGTGATTGCGGTCTGCGCTTGATGGAGAAGATGATCGAGAATTACGCGCGTGCCCCGCTGCAAGCGGAGCCTTCCTAAAAGCATTGTCTTCGCCAAGAAATGTCGCTATTGTAGGCGGCGGCCTGGCGGGTCTCTCGGCCGCAATTGCGCTCGGTTCAGCCGAACAAAACGTTACCTTGTTCGAGTCCCGAGCATTCCTGGGCGGCCGCGCGACTTCGTACCCACTCAACACTGCTGACGATAACAGCACGACCATTGATAACTGCCAGCACGTGCTTCTCCGCTGCTGCACGAATCTGATGGACTTTTACCGGCGGCTCGGTGTCGCCGATTCCGTCCGTTTCTATCGCCAGTTTTACTGGATCGAACCCGGCGGCCGCACCTCCGTAATGCGTCGCGGGATTTTTCCGGCGCCCTTGCATTTCATGGAGTCGTTCGCAAAGCTCCGTTTCCTTTCCTGGGCGGACAAGTTCAGCCTCGCAAGCGCATTTCTCGCCGTGCGTTACGAATACGGCAAGCGAACCGACCTGGATCAGATCACCATGCTCGATTGGCTGCGGGAGAAGAAACAAACTCCGCGTGCGATTAACCGGTTTTGGCGTCAGTTGATGGTCAGCGCGATCAGTGAAGAGCTCGAAACTATGGCGGCTTCGCATGGTCTGCAAGTTGTCCAACTCGGATTTCTCGCGCGAGCAGACGCTTACGAAATGGGTGTTCCCAATGTTCCGCTCGCTCAACTCTACTCGAGCGACGCATGGGCCGACTATCCGCAAGTGAAAATCGCGTCTCGCGCAACGGTTCAGCAGATCGAGGTCCGGGACGGCCGCGTCGCCTGCCTCCGCGTAAATGATCGAACCGTAACAGCCGACGCATATGTCCTGGCGGTTCCGTTCGAACGAGTCGCCGCTCTTGCCCCAGAACTAGAACTCGACCTTTCCGTCTTCAAACACGCTCCGATTACCGGAATTCACCTTTGGTTCGACCGGCCAATCACCGATCTTCCGCACGCCACGCTCCTCGATCGAACCATTCAATGGATGTTCAATAAAGGCGAAGGCAAGCATATTCAGTTGGTGGTGAGCGCATCCCGCAGCTTGACCGACATGCCTCGACAAGACGTGATTGATCTCGCCCTCAAAGAATTGAAAGAGTTCTTCCCCCTTGTCGCAGACGCAAACCTCGAACGGGCCCACGTGGTGAAGGAAGTAAGAGCATTACTGTCTGCCGCCCCGAATTTAGAACAGCATCGTCCTTTGAGCGCGACGAACATCTCGAACCTGTTTCTGGCCGGTGATTGGACCCGTTCCGGCTGGCCGGCCATTATGGAAGGCGCAGTGCGCAGCGGCTACCTTGCCGCGGAAGCAGTGCTTGAGTCGTTCGACGCTCCGCAACGCTTTCTGCGGCCCGATTTAAGCTGACCCGTCAGCGTTGATTGGCTTTCAGTACCTTCTTGCGAAGACGGATAGACTTCGGTGTTACTTCCACATACTCGTCGTCCCGGATGAACTCGATCGCCTGTTCCAGGTTCAGAACCTTCGGCGGTACGAGCCTTATCGCGTCATCCGAAGTGGAAGCACGCATGTTCGTCAGCTTTTTTTCCTTTACTATATTCACGTCAAGGTCGTTATCGCGTGAGTTTTCACCAATGATCATCCCTTCATAAACTTCAGTCGTTGGCGAAACAAAGATCACTCCGCGCTCCTGCAGATTATAAATAGCGAAACTGGTCGCCACCCCCGCGCGATCCGATACCAGCGAGCCCGTCGGGCGCATCTCAATATCACCCTGCCATTCGATGTAACCCTGGAACAACGAATTCATGATGGCGGTGCCCTTCGTATCGGTCAGCATTTCGCTGCGAAGCCCGATCAAGCCACGCGAAGGAATCAAAAACTCCAGACGCACGCGTCCCGATCCATGGTTGATCATCTTGTTCATCTTGCCTTTGCGGGTTCCAAGCTTCTCGATGACAACACCGATGAACTCTTCCGGGCAATCGATGACCAGCAGTTCCAGAGGCTCCATCAACTTGCCGTCGACCTCTTTCGTCAGGATCTCCGGTTTACCGACCTGTAGCTCGAATCCCTCACGGCGCATCATCTCGATTAAAATTGCGAGCTGCAACTCGCCTCGTCCCATCACCTTGAAAGAATCCGGACCTCCCGCCTGTTCTACGCGGATGGATACGTTGGTCAACAATTCTTTGTCGAGGCGATCGCGTAAATTGCGCGACGTGACGTAACTGCCCTCACGGCCGGCAAACGGCGAGTTATTGATGGTGAAAGTCATCGCGATCGTCGGTTCATCGATCTGAATGTTGGCGAGCGCCTTCGGAGTCTCGACGTTCGTGATCGTTTCTCCGATCGTGATTCCTTCGACGCCGGCGATTGCCAGCACGTCTCCGGTTTTCCCGATTGTCTCGTCGACCCGCTTCAGACCTTCGAACGAATACAGTTTTGTAATGCGTGTTTTTTGCAAGCTGCCGTCCAGCTTGACAATGCCGACCTCGTCTCCGTGGTGAAGCGTGCCGTTGAAAACGCGCCCAATTGCTAACCGGCCTAGGTACTCGCTGTAATCGAGATTGGCCACCAATAGCTGCAGTGTTGCAGTCGGATCACCGCTCGGACCCGGAATGTGCTTCACAATCGTCTCGAATAGCGGCTGCAGAGTATCGCTTTCATCCGCCGGATCGAGCTTCGCTATACCTGCCTTGCCGTTCGTGTAGACGACGGGGAAGTCTAACTGGTCTTCGGTCGCATCAAGATCGATAAAGAGATCGTAGACTTCATTCAGAACCTCCTGTATCCGAGCATCCGGCCGGTCGATCTTATTGATAACCAGAATCGGCGGCAGCTTCGACTCGAGCGCCTTCGACAATACATAGCGCGTCTGCGGCAGCGGACCTTCGCTCGCGTCCACCAGCAGCATCACGCCGTCTACAATCTTCAGCGCGCGCTCCACTTCTCCGCCGAAGTCGCTATGACCTGGAGTATCGACGATGTTTATCTTTGTTCCGTGATAGCGAACACCGGTGGTTTTGGCGAGAATAGTGATCCCACGCTCGCGTTCTAGATCGTTCGAATCCATCACGCGCTCTGCAACTTCTTCGTTCGCGCGGAAGATCCCGCTTTGACGCAGCATGGCGTCGACTAATGTAGTTTTTCCGTGGTCAACGTGCGCAACTATAGCGATATTGCGCGTGTTTACGCGTGAATCTTCAACTGGCATTGATAAACTTCTATCGTCTCATGGTGCGCCTTCGAGCTCCTTATGTGCCTGCTATGCGACCCTGTAGACGGAATGACGTCGAACGAACCACTGCCAACGGTCGTGATTGTGGGACGGCCAAACGTCGGAAAATCGACCTTGTTCAACGCGATCTTGGGAAATCGCCGTTCGATTGTCGGCGACGAACCCGGGATTACGCGCGATCGTATCTACGGCGAAGCTGAGTTTCGCGGCAAGCATTTTGGCCTGATCGACACTGGTGGCATCATCCCGAATGATGATGCGCTCATCCCAACCCAAATTCTCAAGCAGGCCCACGTCGCTCTCGAGCTCGCCTCTCACATCTTGTTCGTGATCGACGGACGAACGGAGATAACGTCCGCCGACCGGGATCTCTCCAAGCTCTTGCGTGCGCTTGGCAAGCCGCTCACGCTCGTGGTGAACAAGATCGACGCAAAGGTGCGTGAAAATCTCGTACACGAGTTTTACTCGCTTGGCTTGGGTGATCCTGTCGCCGTCTCGGCCGAGCACAAACTCGGCTTGGAAGAGTTGTTGAATCAGGTAACGGCTCCATTCCCTGCTCCTGTAGCTGATGAACCTGAGGAGCAGGCCGAGGAGGAGAACTCCCAAAAACGCATCAAAGTGGCCATCATAGGACGCCCGAACGTAGGCAAGTCGACTATGCTGAACGCGCTCGTCGGCTCTGAGCGAGCGATCGTTTCTCCTATTGCGGGTACTACCCGCGACGCAGTCGATGAAAGCATTACGGACGGGAACACCGTTTATCGTTTCGTCGATACGGCCGGCATACGCCGCAAAGGCAAAACGCACGAGATGGCCGAGAAGTTGAGCGTCGTCATGGCACGGAGAAACATCCGCATGGCAAACGTCGTTCTGCTGATGATCGATGCCGTAGAGGGCGTGGTCGCCTCCGATGCAACCATTGCCGGCTATGCCCATGAAGAAGGCCGTTGCGTCATCCTCGTTGTCAATAAGTGGGATCTTGCGGAAGATCAGGGTAAGAGCAAGCGTGCCTTTACTGAAGCTGTTCGCGACCAACTCAAGTTTCTCGACTACGCGCCTGTCCTGTTCGCGTCGGCGAAAAATGCCGAGGGTATTCGGCGAATCTTCTCAACAATTCGCCACTGCTACGACGCCGCATCGAAGCGAGTCACAACCGGCGAGTTGAACCGCTTCGTCGAAACCCTTAAGTTCGAGAGCGAAATCAAGATCTATTACCTGACTCAACCCTCCGTCCGTCCCCCGACCTTCCTTGTATTCACTGACAAGGCCGACAAGCTGCACTTCTCTGCGGAACGATTCTTGATCAACCGCCTTCGCGAGCAGTTCAAGTTTGACGGAACGCCGATCGTCATCAAGACGAAAAGGAGATAGCCTATTTGTATGTCAGCTGCTGCCGCGCCAATTTCTCTCGCCGAGTACATGAGCACGGAGTACGAGCCCGATTGCGATTATGTAGACGGTTTTCTCGAAGATCGGAACGTGGGTAAAAGCAAACACAGTCGGACTCAGATTGTCACGGGCGCTTGGCTGGTTGCGAGAGAAAAACAGCATGGGTTCCGGGCACTAAGCGAACAGCGGGTTCAGGTTGCTCCCCGTCGGGTTCGTATTCCAGATCTGTGTCTACTCCGCTCGGACGATAAGGACGAAGTCACCCAGCATCCGCCGCTGCTTTGGATCGAAATTCTTTCACCCGAAGACCGCTGGAGTAGAATCCAGGCCCGCCTGAACGATGCATTGAGGTTCGGCGTTCGGACGATCTGGATTATCGATCCTTACGGAAAAGAAGCTTGGATCGCTACTCCGGAGGAGGGAACCGTTCCAGTAGAAGACGGGATTTTACGCTCGGTGCACCCGGCCCTTCAGATGCCTCTCGCTGATATCCTTCCAGAAGATTAAAAGCTCATCTACGGCTGCACTTGTCTGACGGTCGCGTTGTCGTCCTCGTCAAATATTCGGATCGCAATCGGTTGTCCTGTGGGAGCATCAAACTGATAACTTAAGGTCTGGGAATCGGTGACCTTGTTCACCGGTTCTAGCATCACCCAATCCGCGCCATCCACCGAGTACTCCGCTTTATCGATCCAACTGAGTGCGTCCTTCGCAGTAAATGAAATGCGCCTCTGTTTCCCATCTGAGCTGGACTTTAGATCCTCCACCTGCGGCGGTGTGTTGTCAATAGTAAAAGGATCGCTATCCATGAATGAAGTAAGCGCTTTGGCGGGAGTGTTTCCGGGTAGATCGCTGGCAGTGATCCGCAAGACATACTGGCCATCGGGATGCGCTGTGCTGTCGAAAGAAAAGAAACGATCCTGCAGCTTGTCTTTCAATAACTGCCATCGACCGCCGTTTTTCTCGCGAATCTCAACCTTGTACATAAGCGAGTCGCCGTTGGCATCGGATGCATTCCATCGCGCCGTTACATAACCTTTGCTATATTGCAGCGTCGCAGCGCCGCTTGGCTCGAGAGAAAGCGAACTGGCGGCTGACTTCTTCTGCCCTACGGCCGGCAGCGTCAACGTGATCGGTGAACCGGACGCTGTCACCGAGCGTTCGAGAAGTGTGCTGCTGGCAGGCTGCCGATAGTTGAAGGGCGCAATCTCGATCTGTTGAACCCGGGGAGCGATATTCTTCGGCAGAAAAGGAATGTCAACTGCGCTGACCTCCGGAGAACATTCGGTGGCCGCAGCCTTGTTGATTGTGAGTCGGTATTGCAGAAAGCGCGCCGCAGGGGCCTGGATCGCTCCGCCCTGATCTGTTACATCTACTTTGCTCCAAGGACTCCAGCTATTCTGCGGATTATTGACGTTCCCGCTCCTAGTTTCCAGGCCTATCGTTCCTCCACTGAGCGTGGCCGTAATATGTGCCTTGCCCCAATAAGCAAAATCGTTCGCATCGAGAACTTCGCTGGAGAGAGTTCCACTTGTCTCGAGCGATGGCCCAATTGAGTACAGATTCCCAACGTTTCCGGTTACGGCATAAACAATCCCACTCTGGCCTTGCAGAAATCCGGTCACCTGCGTCGGAGCGGCATTCAGCACTTGCGTGGAGCGCTGGTCCGAGTCAACGCGGTAGATTACTCCTTTGTTGCCAGTCCCAACTAAAGGCTTTCCATTCGCGTCAAAAGCGAGCGCGTATATGAGATCGGTCGGCGAGTTCCAGACCCGTTCAGCGAAACCGCTCTTTTGAATACGATAAAGATCCGAACCGCCGCTAACGGCAGCACCGAATGAGCCGATCGCGGGAGGCAGACTCGGCGGCGCGGTTCCCGACCGTGGAGCGCCGGAGGACGTGATCGCCGGAGGCGTAGACGGCAGCACAGGCGAAGAGCCCGATACCGATACTAAAGAATTCTTGCTCCCGATGGCCGCGGCGTAAATCGAGCCGTCGTGTTCCGCGACCGCTGTCACTTCCCGTTTGCCGGCCTGGTAAAGCACGAAGCTCTGACCCTGAGGGCTGATACGAAGGATCAAGCCGCCCGGTTCGGTTCCAACAATCAGGTTTCCAGCCTCGTCGATGATCATGGAACGGGCATGCGTCTCCTGAGTATCGAAAAACTTGCTGCCTTTTCCGTCCGGCGTTATCTTGTAAATCAAACCCTCCTCGCCCGTTGCCGCGAAAAGATTCCCCGATGAGTCAAACGCCATTGCCCAGATATATTTACATTTCGGATCGAAGAACAGCTGCGGCTTGCCTGTCCCGTCGATCCGGTAAATTTTAGCGTCGGGCAGAACGGCTGCGTATACCCGGTCATTGCGGTCTAGCGCCAGCGCATGCACTTCAAGTCCTGGAATTTCGGCCAAAACTCTCGGCTTGCCGTTGCGCGGTAACGCGAAGACTTTGGCCATAGCTCCTGTAGGTGCTCCGCCTCCGTAATAGACAGTGCCCTTGGAATCCTGCGCCAACGCCCAAAGGTAGGGCACGCCCGTGCTATCCAACTCCTGGAAATGCGGTGCTAGTGTGAGGTGTCCATCGCTGCGGATAGAGAGACCTTTGCGAGTGCCACGTTCAAATTCGGCTTGGTCCGACTGCTCCCAGGTGTGAGTGTCCACACCAAGGCACATCGGAGCTGCCAGTTTAAGCAAAAACAGAGCGGCGACCCATTTCGAGGCCGTGAAGATTTTCATGGGATGTTTGAAACGGATCAGTTCACGTATATTTTGAGTGAGTAATTGCCCGTCACTACTTCGTTGAAAGGCACCGAAAGCTGCTCGTGCGCGCTCTCCGGCGAACTGACGAACTCATGATTGGTCGCCCGTCCGCTTTGCATTACATTGAGCACGGAAGCGGGCAGACTGGGCAACACCTTCTCATCTGAGTAAACGGTTGGCTGAGACTCGAGCAGAGAGACGTAGAGTCGATTGTTGCTGCGCTCCTGATTTAACATTGCCACCGTTTGCGGGGTGTCCTCGATCCTGTTCAGCGAACTCGCAATATTCTGGAATCGGCTAAGCGTGTCGGCATCACTGAACAGAATCTGATGCTCGCCTCGCGGGAGACCAGCCGGGATCTTTACGTTCACGGTTCGCTCGATGCGATCGCCTCGATAGGGACGCAGGAATACTTTCACAGGAACCTGTGAACCGGGCGTAACCTTGTTGTCCGCAATCCAAGCCGACTCGATCTGCGAAATTCGCCGCTCCGGCAGGAGATCCACCGTTACATTCACCGCATCCAGCTTCGGCAGCTTCGCCGAGTTTATATAAAGCCGGTTGAACTTATCCGCCCACCATCCAGCCAGCAGCATGGGAGTGGGAATCGCGGCCTCCGGCCGGCGCCTGCATGGTGGTCAATTCAATTGGCTCCTGCCCTGCCACTTGCAGTTCGCCATGCAGTCGGTAAGTAGCCTCTTCCGAAAAGTCGTTTAGGTTCGAGAGCGAGTTAAACAGCGTCGCCATCATCAAATAGGGCGTCCACTTTTGATTCACAAACACGTTGTAATGAAAGTCGCTCGATTTCCGAACGCTGTTGTCCGATCCGTAAGAGTGGACGTGTAGCGTTACTGGAATCATCTGCGCTGTGGCGCCGAGTTCGCCCTCGATCGCACTGTGCCGGTCCTGCCGCAACGCTCCTACGATTTCAGTTGCGTTCCCCATTTTCGTCGGCTGATAAGAGGAGGCAAGGGTAGTGATAATCGAGTCCTTTGCAATCGGCATGTCCACCGGACCCAGGTTGAACATGGGATGCCCGAATGCCAGCACGCGCTTACCGTCGTTGTAGGTAACAGTTCCCGCCCCAGTCATGTTCATGTCGCCCGAAACCAAAACTGCGGCAATACTCTCGCCCGGCTGCATGGCCGTCGCCCAATCCGGAGCGGGCGTGGCCGACTTTAGTTTTCCTCCCGCGCCGCCCTGAGCAACGGTTAGGCCAAGCTGGTTGAAAATCGGCCCGAACTGCCTGATCGTTTCATCCGAAAACCCAGCCATTGTAATTGGTGTCGCAATCGGAGTCATCGTCACGGACTCCGAGACGTTACGGGAAGCCGCCATCACGCGCGACAACAGTCCATCGGGCAGCACCATTGCCGCCTCCGAACTCGGTGCCTTGTCGGGCGTACGGCTATCCGTTGGCCGGGTCTTGTCAAATTTGCTTACGTCAAGCATCAGCTGAATCGGAGTGATTCCGCAAATCGCATCGGGCGAGAAAACACTCAAGCGCAGCGAGATCGCTCCCACCAGCTTGCCGTCGATATACACCGGACTGCCGCTCATACCGCCCGCCACATTCGTACGCTCGGCTTTCCCGGTAAGTTTGCCAATGATAATGTCCTGCCTCGGACCCCAGCCGTTCTCCCAGACGCCCACGATTTCAACAGGTACCGGCTCCGGCGTCATACCCTGAAAGACGGTCCAAGCTACGCCTTTCATCCCGGGGCGGAGAGAACTCTCCGGATATAGCTCGACTTTGCCCGCCTTCGGAGCGCTAGTCATATTGGGAACAGCCGCGTCCGGCATAGCCAGAGCAGCGCTGCAAACAAGCAGCAGACAGCAGGCAAAGGCTCGAGGAAGGGTAGAGATCACGTTCTGCTTATCCTTTGGGATCGATATGGAGCCGGCTCGAAAAGAACCGCCGAGTCCTTTCATTATCCCTTAGCAAATTGGGGGCCCTCCGTTCTCGATAAGCCATTACATTGAATCTCATCGGCATCTCCGGCCTAAACGTTAACTTTTTCTTTTGTTAATCTGCCTTCATTCCGAACTTTCCCTGGTCTCGGAAACAGAGTTTTTTCGTCTCACAATGTAGACTGTAATCGGTTGGATTCAAACCTCGTCTAAGCGGAGATTGCACATGACTCGCCCTACGTTTATCGGTACTTTCATCATTTGTGGTTCCCTTGCTCTCGGATTAGCCGCTGGTCAGAAGACCGGCAAAGGCGATGCCGCCAAAGGTAAAGAAACTTTCGACCAGTGCGCAGTTTGCCATAACGTCGACACGGACGAAAAGAAAATGGGACCATCCCTGAAGGGTCTGTTCAAGCGCAAGACCATGGTTACCGGCAAGCCGATGAACGACGCGAACGTTCTTGGCCAAATCAACGCTGGCGGAAATGGGATGCCGGCCTACTCCGATATGCTCTCGGCGGACGAAAAAGCCAACGTTCTCGCCTATCTGCACACGCTCTAACCGTCAATCTTCGCGCCGGTCTCTTCCCAGCGCGCTGCTTCAGACGTCGTCTGCTAAATTGAGGGTGTCCACCTCAACCGCGTCCTCATCGTCTAGCCCGGCCTAGGACACCGCCCTTTCACGGCGATAACAGGGGTTCGAATCCCCTTGGGGACGCCAACTCGCTTACCTTCGTACTTAAATGAATTCCCGCAAATCCGGGTTCAGTTCCCGTTTCTGGTCCCTGGTTGCCGCCACCTTTCTTGGTTTTCTTGGGATCGGAGCCGTTCTGCCCGCCCTGGCGCCGCATGTCCGTCAAGACTTGGGCGGTTCGGACCGTACCGTTGGCTGGGTGATAGGCACTTTTTCCTTTGTTGCCCTCGCGAGCCGCTTCTTTTCCGGACCCATGGCGGACCGCAAAGGCCGTAAAATCACCTTCCTTTTAGGCCTGCTGAGCTGTGGTTTAGCTGGTGCGGCGTACTTGTTGCCCTTGCAGCTTTCGGGCGTGTATCTCGGCCGTGTCCTCCAAGGCTTCGGAGAAGCATGTCTCTATACAGGCGCAGCCGCATGGGCCGTCGAGGTCGCTGGAGTCGAGCGCAGTAGTCAGGCATTAGGCTATCTCAGCAGTGCAATCTGGGGAGGCATTTCCGCCGGTCCGGCTGTGGGTCATTGGCTTGGCTCGTTCGCGCATGCGGCTTTGTTTCAGTCGCTCGCCGCTTTCACAGCTTTAATAATCACCGCCTTCGTTACCGAGCAATTCCAGCCTGCGATTAAGCCTCGCCAACGTCATTGGATGCCGGCTTCTTTGATCGGGCCGGGCGTCGCGGTCGGATTCGTCAACGTGCACTATCCGGTCGTGGCAGGATTCTTGATCCTTTATCTCGCTCAGCACGGCGGATCTGGTCCGGCCGCCTTCTCCGCCTACGCCCTCGTCATTCTTCTTTCCAGGTTCTTCCTCGGCAAACTGCCCGATCGCATCGATCCGAGCATCACCTTCTATGGAGGTCTCATAGCCATGGCCACCGGTCTGCTCGTTCTTGCAGTTGGCCCGCCGCCAGCCATAGCCATTGCTGCTGCCGCGATACTCGGCTTCGGTTTCTCGTTTCCGTGGTCATCCGTAGCCTCCACCGTCCTTCGCCGCACTCCGGAAGCCGAGCACGGCTCCACCATCGGATTGCTGAGCGCCTTCTACGATCTGTTTGTCGGAGTAAGTTCTCTAGCTGCCGGATTCACCGCGGATCGTTTCGGATATCCAACCGCTTTCGTAATGGCTGCGCTCGCCCTGATCGCGGCTGCCATCGCTGGAAAGTTTGTCTTCGTCGCGGAAGAGCAAACAGTCGCCCCTGCCGCGGAGCCTTACTACGAGCCCGTTCCCGATTGAACAAGCCGGCCGAGTAACTCCCGAACGCGCCTTGTGTCCGAAACGCTATAGGCCGCCCTGCTAGGCCCGCCGCCGACATGGGCGCTCCAACTATTGGCGGGAAGTCTCCCGAATAGGTCTTCATCGGTCTGGTCATCCCCGATTGCCACGATAAAGTCCGCATTTGCGTACTGGGCCAACAGCTCATGCACAAACGCACCTTTGTTGGCCCACATTGGCTTCACTTCAACGATCTTGTGCCCACGGGTAGCCCGTAGCTCGGTTTCGGCGAGCATGCCTTCCAGCATCGCGACCAGCTCTGTCGCGAGCCACTCCCCAAACTCGGCTTCGATCTGCCGATAGTGCCAGACCAGCGCGAATTCCTTTTCCTCAACAAAGCTTCCTGGCGTGCGATCGACGAAATGCTGCAGAATCGGCCGAACAGAATCCTTCCATCCTGCATCCTCCGAACGGCCTTCCCACTCGTCGTTGCCAGGCTTGCGCCAGCGCGCACCATGTTCGGTCGCGAGCCCTAAACGTGGCACCTTTCCTAGCCACCCATCCAGATCCGCGGTGCGCCGGCCGGAGAGTACGAACACGCAGTTTGCCCGATCCTTCGCGAGTTCCTCAAGCAGTCGCAGCAGATCGTCAGGCGGAACCGCATCGGCAGGCCGCGCGCCCAACGGAACCAATGTCCCGTCATAATCGAACAGCAGCAGTCGCTTCGACGCAGTTCGGTACGCCGTAACCACTTTGTCGACAGGCAATGGCGGGGGTGTACCCGGCGCATGCTCCTGGCGCGCTTTCACCGACTCATCGAGTGCCCCAAGGAATCGGTCCCCCCATGCAAACACATCGTTGCGAATCACGCGCTCGTGCAAGGCCAGCATTCGATCTCGCTTCTCTTTGTCGGGCATGTCGAGCGCCCCGGCGATCGTCCATGCAGTCCGCTCTTCATCGAACGGATTGATCAGCAGTGCTTCAGCCATCTCGGCTGCTGCCCCGGTGAACGAGCTCAGCACCAGCACGCCGTTTCCGTCCGGTTTGCATGCGACGTATTCTTTCGCAACGAGATTCATTCCATCCCGTAATGGCGATACCCAGGCCACATCCGCGTACTTGTAGATGGCGACCAGTTCCGGCTTCGAAATACCGCGATGGATATAGACCACCGGCACCCAGTCCGGCGTTCCAAACTCGCCATTGATCTCGGAGATCGCTTCATGCACTCTACTTCGCAACGTCTGATAGCTGCCGATGTTCTCGCGAGATGGCACCGCTACTTGCAACAGCGTCACCTTCCCGATCAGCTCCGGATCCATGCGTAGCAAGTGACGAAATGTTTCGAGGCGCTCCGGGATTCCTTTCGTATAGTCAAGCCGGTCAACCGCCACTATGACCTTTCGCCCGCTGTATCGTGCCCGCAGCTTTTCGAGCTGCTCAACTGTCTCGGGCCGATCGAAAAACCCGAGAAAATCCTGCGGAGCGATACCGATAGGCAGCGCTTCCAGCCTTGTCTCGCGCCCGGGTACTTTCAGCTGATTGACTGCGCTCTCCATGCCTAACTGCCGCCGGAGCGACATGCGGAAGTGCTGAAGATACAAATACGTGTGAAATGCAATGAGGTCCGCGCCGATTAAGCCCATCAGCAACTCTTCGCCGCGCGGCAAGATAGCAAACAGATCGGAAGACGGAAAAGGTGTGTGAAGAAAGAATCCGATCGCTGCATCGGGAAGTTTCTCGCGCAGCATCCCCGGCAGAAGCATCAAGTGGTAATCGTGGACCCAGATCCGATCGCCCGGCTGGAACTCTTCTACAACGGCAGAGCAGAATCGTCGGTTTGCTTCGATGTAGGCATCCCAGCTTGGCCCATCGAAGTGAAGTCTCGAGCTGAAGCTATGAAAGAGCGGCCAGAGCGCCTGATTGGAATAGCCTTCGTAAAACTTCTCCTGGATGTCGGCGGGAAGATCGACCGCAATACAAGACTGCTCGCGCCGCAGCAGTTCGAGCGCCTCTGGTGGCGTATCGCCTTTGGTGCCGGGCCAGCCGATCCAAACGCCCCCCGCGCGCTTGAGAATCGGATCCATTGCCGTTGCCAGGCCGCCTTCGGTGCGCTTGGTCTTCCACTCCGCGCCCTCCTGAACCAGCGCCACAGGCAAGCCGATTCGATACAACGATCAAACGAGAATTTTCGGACATTCAGCCCTTAGACGCGGTAGCGTCAAGCAAGCTTCGGGATTCGTGCGCTTCACTTGAACCCATTGGTTATGGCGAAAACCGCTCGAAAAAAGCAGCTTTTGAGCGTCAACCGCGAGAATAGAAGTTGAAGAGATGCCACAAACCACCATACCGGCTACTGAAGCTCAGAAGCCTAGCCATCACTACGAACCAGCCCAGCGCCGAAATAAGATCGGCATCGTCGGTGCCGGCCGGGTCGGAACCACGGTCGCTTACGCCGCCTTGATCCGCGGCGTCGCTAAACAGATCAGCATCTACGACCCTACACTCACAAGAGTAAACGCCGAAGTGTTGGACCTGAACCACGGGCTCATGTTTGTCCCTATGGCCGGAGTCGAAGGTTCTGACGATATCCAGGTGCTTTCTGGATCCGACGTGATTGTATTCACCGTCGGCGCCACCCAAACCCCCGGTCAGACCCGCATGGACCTCGCCGGAGCGAACGCCGCGATTTGCTGTAATCTTCTTCCGAAAATCCAGGCCGTCGCCCCGAACGCTCTCATCTTGATGGTGACCAATCCAGTCGACGTCATGACGGAGATCGCCATCAAAATCACCGGTCATGAGCGGACTTGCGTCTTCGGATCCGGGACCGTTCTCGATAGCTCGCGATTCCGCTTTCTGTTAGCGAAGCACTTCGGCGTCTCTGTCCAAAGTGTGCACGCTTATATCGTCGGCGAGCATGGCGACTCCGAAATCCCGCTCTGGTCCAGTGCAAACATTGGCAACGTCCTGCTCGACAATTGGCATGTGGACGGATGCAGCGGGCCACTTGACGAAAACGAAAAGCGGAACATCTTTAATAATGTAAGGGACGCTGGATATCAGGTTCTCGCCGGAAAGGGGGCAACCAACTACGCAATCGGTCTCGCTACCGTCAGTATTTTGGAAGCCGTGTTTCACGACGAAGGCCGAGTCTTACCTGTCAGCTCGCGAGTGGATGATTATCGCGGCATCTCCGGTGTTTGTCTTTCAGTACCTGCCATTGTCGACCGTTGCGGCGTCAAAAGCGTGATCCCGCTTCCCATGACGGCGGCCGAAGAAGCCGGTCTCAAGGCGAGCGCCGACCGCATACGCAGCGTCGTAAACTCACTTGGTTACTGATCCCGAGTGCCTGAGCTCGAGGAACTCGCTAAACAACTATCAACACGTTAAACGGCAGTACGCTCACGCGCTCTACTTTACCGAACCGGCCTTGTGCTTCGCTAACTCCGCCGCCCTCGCCCTATCCGCCTCAACTTCCCGAGCCATTCGGAGCTTCTGTCGGTGTCGTCAGCGGCTATGGCGAAACGTTGGTTCAGCAGGCAAGCGCTACTAGGTCATTTTGCGTGAACCCTGATTGGACAAGATGTCTGAATACGATTTAATATCGAGTACTGTTCCACATGGAAAACGGTCCATCAGTGCCCAATGCTCCGAGCACCAAAGCTGCCGCAACCCGTGTGCTTTACGCGCTGCTGTTTCTATACGCCGGCATCGCGGGCACGTACGAACTCGCAAATTCAGTGTCAACGATCATTGGCAATTTCAATCTTCGCGACCAGGTACAAGCGCCTTTTCAACTCTATGGAAATTTGATTGAAAGCGCGGAAAAAGCCGCCGTTCATGCCGGTGTTGCCAAGGGCGACCGCGTGCTTGCCATCAATCGGTTGCCCTTTACCGGCCAAGCCCTCTGGCAGCGCATTCGCTGGTACGCTCGACCTGGCGACATAATCACCCTTCTGGTCCGGAAACAGAACGGGACGACACTGACCGCCACGATTCCTCTCGAGGGGTATCCGAAAGGCTGGTCAGTAGAGGACCCGCCAGTCCCGACCACGACGCCGGACCATATTTTTGTGCTGCTGGTGATTCTCGTCATTCCGCTTTTCTGCCTGGTGCTGGGCGTTTGGGTCGCATTTGCCAGGCCCTTCGATCCCAACGCCTGGTTCATCCTGATCCTTCTCACCTATCCACAAGGCTTCAATCCAGGGGCATTTCGCTGGTGGATCCCGGCTTGGTTGCCGCTTCGGCTATTCTGGCATCTTTTCCTTCAGTTCGTAGTGCCGCCCGCTTTATTTCTTCTCGGGTTGCTGTTTCCGGAGCGGTCGCGCCTCGATAAATGGCTTCCTTGGCTCAAGTGGTTGGTTATCGCGTTGACAGCGCTGATCGTGCTTGCGGGCTTCGTTTCGGAATACAACGTTTGGTATGACCTTTCTCTGCTTCCGCGCATCGATACCATCGACCGACTTGTGAACCCAGTGTTCGTGTGGTCCGCCATTTTCTACGTTGGCCTTTACTGGGTTTTGCTGTTCGATCAGCTGCGGGCCACAACCTCGCCAGACGCACGGCGCCGGCTTCAAGTATTGCTTGCTGGGTCCGTTGTTGGCCTTGGCAGTATTCTTGTCGTTTTTGGATTATTGCCTTACTTGGGAATCGCGGACCCCAATGATAATCGCTGGCTCCTGTTCTTAGTCCTCGTGCTAATGCTCTTCTTTCCACTGACGCTCGCCTACGTGGTAATCGTGCAGCGCGCGATGGATGTCCGCATTCTGTTGCGCATGGGCAGCAAGTATTTGCTTGCGAGTGCTACGGTGACGGTTTTCCGGATTGGCGGGATCACGGCGCTTATCTGGTTTGTCGCAGTTCCTCTTGTCACTCAGCATCATGAGCCTCTGAAAGTCGCCTTACAATCGGCCATGCTCCTGGTTGCTGCTTTTCTGCTACTCAAAAAGAGGTCGATAGCCGACCTCTTACAACAGTGGATCGACCGAAAATTCTTTCGGGAAGCGTACGACGCCGAAGTGATGCTGAGCGAACTGGCCAAAACTGCGCAAACGATTTCAGAACCGGCAGAATTGATTCGGACGGTTTCGCACCGGATCTCCGATGTTCTGCATATCGAGCAGCTCACTGTGCTTCTGCGCAGCAAGGGCAGCTTCACACCTGCTTACGCTATCGGCCCGGAGCTTGTCGCCCCGTTACGCGTGCTCGACCAGGGCCGTTCATCTAAACCTATTTTTAATAGCGCGAATGACGGTCGCACACCGGACCCGGAGTCACCTGAATTGCTGCTTCCATTGTCAGGCCGCACGCAGTTGTTGGGTGCGATGGCGCTCGGTCCGAAACGTTCCGAAGAGCCGTACACGCCTTCCGACCTGCGTCTGCTTGAATCGGTTGGCGTACAGACAGGCCTCGGACTGGAACTCAGCGAAGCAGCTGCGTCACTAGCAAGTGCGGCGGTGGAACGCGCAAGCATCGCGCGGGAGATGGAGATTGCGCGCGAAGTTCAGGAGCGGCTGTTTCCGCAGCGTCTACCGGTGATCGAAGGCATCAGCCTTGCCGGCGCGTGCCGCACCGTGTTTGGCGTCGGCGGCGATTACTATGACGCAATCGAAATCGGTGGGGGCTGTCTCGGGCTGGCGATCGGCGACGTTTCGGGCAAAGGGATTTCGGCTGCGCTCCTGATGGCGAGTTTGCGCGCCTGCCTTCGTACCATGACATTAACCACTCCGGGGGTCGCACGACATCGGGCGAACTCGTTGAACTGATGGCGCATATGAACAGGCTGATCTATGAAGCCTCGGCCATCAATCGTTACGCCACCTTTTTCTTCGGCATCTTCGATCCGGCCGCGAGCACGTTCAACTACGTCAATGCCGGCCACAATCCACCCGTGCTGTTCCGAAAGTCGAGCGATGGCAGCTACGAGCGGCTTCGCCTCGATTGCGGCGGCCCGGTGATCGGGCTCCTGCCCCAAGCATCCTACGAGCAAGGCTCGCTCCCCCTTCATCCGGGTGACCTGCTGCTCGCTTACACGGACGGTATAAGTGAAGCCATGAACTCCGCAGACGAAGAATGGGGCGAAGAAGCTATGATTTCGGCTGCTGAGCAGAGTTGTAGCCAAAGCGCCGAAGATATTGTTAAGGCAATCTTCGCAGCCGCCGATATTTTTGCCGCAAACGCGTCGCAGCACGACGACATGACCGTCCTGGTGATGAAATGTTCGAGCGCTATTTGATTGTCGATAGATATCGACACGGTTTGGGACAAATGCGTTGACTAGGTAAGAGTCGACCCAGCCAAGCCAGATTCTGCCGGCGAGACAGAGAAGTATTCACTAACGACTCCCGCCCTGTTTTTTCAACGAAGGGAAGAGCCGGTCTTGAAAATAGGCACGGTACTCGGCATCGATCGCATCGAGCAGTTGCCGTTCCCTTTCGCTCTCACGTCTGCGCTGGATCCACTCGAACGCAATCATCAACGAGCTGAACAGCAGTGCGATCGCCAGCAGTAGGTTTCCTAAATCCAGGAACGATATTCTCACTGAACTTCCCCAAGCGAACTCGCGTATGTATCAGGTTTGGAGCTCTTCATGTCCGAACGGCTTACGGTCTACACAATATCACCTTCGCCTGACTCCGCAGTCGCAGTCGAAACTAAGGAAAGGGGCTTGCGAAAGCGAAAGCGTCTCTTTGTCTTCGAACGCTACGCCGGAGAGCTTTTATACGACCCGGAGTGCCCGCTCGACACGCGTGTAAAGCTCCGCATCGAGGCCGCCAGTATCGACGATCCGTCTGCCCGCAATTTTTTGGCTGTTAGCTCCCATCCTGAGATTCTCGTCCAGTCCATCAGTTTCCTGGCTAAACCGCTGCGAGGCTTTGTCGCCGAAGGTACACTGCGGTTCTGTGGCGCCGATCACCGCATTCGAGCCAATGTCGGTTTTGGCCCTGTGAAGAATGGACGCGTTCACATCGACGTGGACTCAAAGCTGCTGCTGAGTCGATTGGGCCTGCCGCTTCGAAGGTCTCTCTTCGGGCTGATCCACACGGATGATGAAGCTGTGGTGCATGCCTCACTCTGGGGCGCTAGCACGCTGTCCGGGTGATTACTACACATGGACAGGCCGCGTGCTTCCACGCGCGATTCTGGGCCGGCTGGCAGAATCGGTCAGCGTGAGACGCCCGGGACAGCTTACCGGTTCAGTATCCTCGTTCTTATGAATCGACGATCCTTTTCCAAACAGATTGCGGGTGGCGCGCTTGGACTAACGGCCCTCAAAGTCGCTCCGGCAGCAAACGAAGTGCCTTACTCGCTCTCTGTCATGCTCTGGACCGTGTTCACGAATTTGCCGATTGAGCAACGCTTTGAGAAGGTCGTTGAAGCCGGGTTCAAAAACATCGAACTTGTTGGCGAATACAGGAAGTGGTCCGAGGACGAGTTCAAGCGAGCGGAGGCCAAGCGCAAGGAGCTCGGCATCAAGTACGACATTACCGCCGGGCTAGGCCACGGAGCCGCTAATCCGAACGATCGCGATGCGCTGCTGGCAGATCTCAAAAACGAGTTGCCGATCATGGAACGCATCGGCTGTCCCGCAGTGATTGTTATGTCCGGCAATGTCGTTCCCGGAATGCCCAGGGACGTACAGCATGCGAGCTGTATCGAAAGTCTGAAGCGCGCGGCCGGCTTAGTTGAAGGTAAGCAGATCGATGGGCAACCAGTACGAGTGCTGCTCGAAAACATCGATCCGGAGGAGAATCCAAAGTATTACTTGACCTCGGTTGCGGAAGGTTTCGAAATTGTGCGGGCGGTGAATCACCCTCAAGTGAAGCTGCTCTATGACTTCTTTCACGAACAGATTTCGGAAGGCAACTTGATCGAGAAGCTGGAAAAGAACGTCGATTATACCGGCCTCGTGCACATTGCCGACGTTCCGGGGCGGCACATCCCAGGCACGGGGGAAATCAACTATGACAGTATCTACCGTAAGCTGGTGGAGCTCAAATACGATCGCATGGTCGCGATGGAATTCATACCGCTTCACGACGGGGTAGAGGAGCTGCGGCGGGCAAAAGCGCAAGCGCTGCGGGGAGGCCGCGCAGCATGACAAGATCCCGTATGGATACCGGCGATCGCGCTTGAATCTTTGCTCCCGGCACTCGGCTTGTCTGAACAGTTCACGCATCGAACAGGACTCGGCATTTGTCCTGTTCCGAAAGCAGAAATCCCGGAACTGAACACCGACTGAATGTCGTGGTGAAGCTAAACGCCCTTTGTTTTGTAGAAGCATCGCTCTGGCGATACACTTGCAGAACCCGATTTATGAAAGGCGTGCCCGCATGATGGAAAATATTGCGTCTCTTGTGAGCGAACTCAAAATCGGCGTCCGTTCTCTAACGCGTGCAAAAGGTCTGACAGCAACCGTAATACTGACCCTGGCCCTCGGAATCGGAGCCAACGCCGCCATGTTTACCCTTGTTCGCGGTGTCTTGCTGCGGCCGCTGGTCAATCGCGACGAGAACCGGCTCATCTACATCCGCCAGAGCGCACCAGGCACGGGAGCCGAAAACGTTGCCTTCTCCGTGCCGGAGATCGTGGACTTGCGCTCCCGCCTGAAAACATTAAAGTCCTTGGGTGAATTCTCTACGGTCGGCTTTACTATGGTCGGGCTCGGAGAACCGCGGTCCGTGCAAGCCGGGGTGGTTGATGGATCGTACTTTCAGGTGATGGGGCTGCGCCCCGTACTCGGGCGGCTGCTCGATGCGCACGATGACGGTCCGAAAGCTGAGGGCGCCGTTGTGTTGACGTATCACTTCTGGTCCTCAGCACTGAAGAGTGATCCCAAAGTGATCGGCAAAACGATCCGGCTCGACTCGTTTTTCGATGCGCGCCCAGCTACTGTCGTCGGCGTCCTCGAGCCATGCGTTCCTTATCCCGCAGACACGGAAATCATCGGCAACATCGTCACAAGCTCGCATCATCTCTCGGCAGCCATGGTGACCAATCGGATACACCGGATGACCGAATTGTTCGGAAGGCTCGCACCAGGGGCGAGTCTGGAATCGGCGCGCGCGGAGCTGCGTTCAGTCTACGATGTGATGAAGCGGGAGCATCCCGAAGACTACCCGGCGAAAGCCGATTTCCGGATCAAGGCTGTCACACTGCGCGAACAACTCACGTCAGGAGCGCAGACCATTCTGCTGGTGCTGATGGTAGCGTCGGTACTGGTTTTCGTGATCGCCTGCTCGAACGTTGCCAATCTGATTCTGGCGCGAACCGTGCGCCGCGAAGCGGAGCTTGGAATTCGCGCAGCGCTGGGCGCCAGCACTCGCGCTTTGCGTCGCACTCTGCTGACCGAGAGCCTGCTGTTATGCGTTGCCGGAGCCACTCTCGGATTATTGGTCGCCAGTCCAATGGTGGCCGTTCTCGCCCGTTACATGTCTCGGTTTTCAATACGAGCCCTCGACCTTACAGTCGATCCGAGCATGCTTTGGGTTGGAGCAGGACTTGCGATAGTAGCTGCAGTGCTGTTGGCATTCGTTCCCCGTTTGCCATCCTCGGGAGGCGCCCAGGGATTTTCCCTGAGCAGTGGTAGCCCTCGGGTCACCGGCACTGCGAACCGGAAATTAAGAATCTTCGCGGTCGTTCAGATCGCGGCCTCTTTCGTGTTGGTGGCGTCTGCCGGCGCAACCGTGAAGACCCTGTTATCGCTTGAGGCCGCGCAGACCGGTTTCGATACACAGCATGTCCTCGCAGTAGACACACCCGTGATGCATTTGGGAAGAACACCCACCCAGACCGTGGATTTTTATCGGGAAGCCGCCCGGCGAATTCAAGAATTGCCTGGCGTTCAGAACGTAGCTGTCGGCACGACCGTCCCGTGGCGCGAAACGGGGCCGGACTTCGGACTCCAATTTTCGCCCGACGGGCACGTGCCGGCCTCCGGCGAGGAACGTTCTCGTGCGGCGGTCCGGGTCATCTCACCCGGTTTCTTTGCTACGCTTGGACTCCCCTTCATTGAAGGACGCGATTTCAACGATGCCGACCGCAAGGGCAGCGGGGAAGTCGCGATCGTAAGTCAGAGCTTAGCGCTGCGAACATTCCCAAAGGGCGATGCGCTGAACCATCACGTCATGTGGACGGACCCGATCCTCAAGGTCATACCCGGCATGATCAGCGCCGAACCGCTGCGCATCATCGGCGTGGTACCCGACATGGACGACATAAACGTTATCCCCAGGCCCACTATGACCGTGTATCGTCCTTTCGATCAGGAGCAGGTAATGGGAGGAGGGCGTCTATTTGTTCACGTAAACTCGGATCCCTACGCCCTGGTCGGGCCGATTACGCATATCATGCGTAAAATGTCCGCGGACCAGCCGGTGGAGCGCGCGGCCACGCTTAACGATGTCCGCGCAGAAGTGCTCTCAACCGATCGGCTGAACGCGGTGGTCTTCGGCGTCTTCGCCGCCGTGGCGTTGCTCATTGCGGTGGTCGGCGTGGCCGGCGTGCTGGCGTTCTCCGTCAGTGGACGCACACGCGAGTTTGGGATACGGCTTGCAGTCGGGTCGCAGCCGCGGCGTCTGCTGATACGCGTGATTACCGAAGGCGCCGCCATGGCCATGGGTGGACTGGCCGTCGGGCTGGCGTGCGGGTTTGGCATAGCACAACTGGCCGGCACCTACCTGGCAGACCTGAAAACGCCGGGCATTCTCCCGGTCGCCGGCTCGGCTCTGATTCTGTTGCTTGCGGCCGTGATCGCGTCTGTAATACCAGCCGCGCGCGCCGCCCGAGTCGACGTGATTCAGGCACTGCGAACGGAGTGAATCGCAGCGAACGCGGTTAGAACTGACGCGTGTTCTCCCGCGATGAAATGCAACGCTAGTGACTCCTAAATCTTTGCCGCTGGTTGGGCGGGAAAGCTATTGCGTAACGGGCAGCGGCGCAGTCAGGAAAGGACCTTCATCCGGCACCCACACTGAATTTTGCCTCAGCCGCTGTATTTCTACGACAACTGGCCCGGTCGTAAAGCTAAGAGCGTGGCCGCCAACCGTTTCATCGTCTGAGATGAAGTGGTAGTGATAGCCGACTTGGTTGATACCTTTCACCCAGGCTGGGCATCGAAACGCAACCAGCGTCCCATCGATGTTTTGGAAAGGAAATTTCACCTCCTCCTCCACAGCCTCCGAAAGCGGCGGATACGGTGGAAACAATTTAGGGATAGCCCGGGTAGTCAACGCAGAAAAGTTGCCGTGGATTCGGATTGCATAAAAAAGGTTAGTTGAGGGTAAATGTTTGTCGATTTGTTGACCTAACTCCTCCATCGATGCGCCGCTAGCCGCGAAGCGGAGTTCCGTCTGAAAATTTGTGATCACAGCAAAGGGAACTCGTGAGCGATCGGGTTCTTCCGTCAGAATGCCATCGGACCGAAAGTGATAGAAATGTCCGTTGAGAACCGTCATCTCACCATCGATGCCTTCGAAAGTCCCGAGTCCGAAATCTCCTTTTCGCTTCAGATCGCGGATGGAATAGACGCCCTGGTAAATACCGAGCGTCAGCGCATCGAGAGTAGATACTTGAAACAGATCGGGAGTGCCGCGACCGTTGAGGTCCGTTGCACCGTATTCTGCTTGGGCAACCAGCAACAGGCACCCGCCGCACACCAATGCGCAAACACGCAGTAAACCTAACAGTTGTATTTTCAAGATCTCCTCGACTTTCTCGCTTCTCGCAGTAAGCCACGATAAGCACCCCGGCGTCAACCGTACTTCGTTTGTTATCCGGTGTTATCCGGAGCAAACGGAGCCGAGTCCCGTCATCGGGCCGGGTACGCGGGCAACGAAGGGTCCCGTGACACCTCAATCGAAGAAGTGACGATCCTCGTCCGAAAGGTGCGACTTAGCTGCCCGAATATCAAACGTGACACCCAGCCCCGGCCGGTCCCAAACGTCGATAAAACCCTTTTTCATGATCGGGTCCGGCAAGCCGTCGACAATCTGATACCACCAGTCGGGCTGGCCTAACGGGTACTCGAAGGCGATGTAGTTCTGCGGCAGCGCGGCAGCCACTTGAACGTGTGCGGCGAGCCCGATCAGTCCGTCGAAAATTCCGTGAGGGGCGATCTGGATATCGTGGAGATCGGCATACTCCGCGATCCACTTCATCTCCGCTATTCCGCCGACATCTTCCGGGTCGGGGCCGACAATATTGACAGCTTGCTTTTCGATAAGATCCTTAAAATTCTCCCGTAGATAAATTTCTTCTCCAGTGTGAATCGCGAGCGAGGTGCTCTGCGTGACCTCTCGAAAAACTTCGGCATTGGGATAAGGAGTGTAGTCGCCTGTAATCAGATCTTCGAGCCAGGTGATGTGAAGCGGTTCGAGCGCCCGCGCAAACGTAATCGCATCCTTCACCGCCCACCCTGGTCCGCAGTCGAGCGCGAGCCCAATCTCGTCGCCCAGGACTTTCTTCATCGCTTCAACACAGGCGATGACATGTTTGAGTCCGCTTTCCGTCATGAGACCGCGATCGGAGTGCGAGGCTCCTGTCCGCGGTTCGTCGTACCACCCATTTGACATGGCGCGCATCATCGCCGGATTGTGAAAGCCGACCGCCTGTTTGACCAAGGTAAAGCCCTCTTTGGATTCCTTCATCTTGGCCGTATTCTCCGCGTAGTCTTGTGGACTCTGGCCGGTCATGGGAAAACGGACGCCCCCGTTATAGGCGCGGACGCGGTCGCGAATTTTTCCGCCCAGCAGTTTATAAACGGGTACTCCGGCCACCTGGCCAGCGATGTCCCAGAGAGCGATCTCGATAGCGCTGACCGCCGCGCCCCAAGGTTTGAACGCCCCAAGCCGGCGGATCTTCAGCATCACCCGCTCAATATTTGTAGGGTCCTCGCCTAGAATGTAATCCTTGTAAAAGAGCACCATCGGCTTGAGGTAAGGCTTGTAGGATTCGGCTTCACCGTATCCGGAGATGCCCTGATCCGTTACAACTCGAACCACTGGACTCTTGCCGATGATGGCGCATCTGAGGTCCGTGATTTTGATCGATGTGTGCCCGGTCCGCTTTTCGGGAATCGGCAAGCTGCCCTTTTGCTGAGCCGCCAACGACGTGGCGCCGGCCATTCCCGAGAGCGATCCGATAACTTTTCTTCGCGTCCAATTAGCCATGAGTTCTCTCGTCAGAACATATCTCAAATGAAATTTGGATTCGAGACAAAGTCGTCAAGCGCTCGCCGGCTTAGTTCCCCAAAACGGTTTAGAGGACATCCGTCATTGTGCTTTCCCTAAGATGAAAGGCATGCGCACTTATCCGTGCCTGTTACTGCTCGCGGCGCTCACTCGCCTGGCAGCGGCCCAGAACGCAGCGGATGTGGAAGCGGTTGTAACCACAGACCTCGGTTCATTCAGGATTCAGTTTTTTCCGGAGAAGGCGCCCAAACATGTGGCCCAATTCCTGTCTTATTCTCAGAAGGGCTTTTACGACGGGACCGCCTTCTTTCGCGTGTTGGCGAACGGCCTGATTCAAGGCGGCGATCCGCTTCTAAAGACCGAAGCGACGCCCAGATCGCGCTGGGGTACCGGCGGCTTCAACACACTGCCGAGCGAATTCAGCGATCTCAAGCACGAGCGCGGAACCGTATCCGCCGTCCATCTGCCAGGCAAGCCCGACTCGGACGGCAGCCAGTTCTTTGTCTGCATCTCTCCACAACCGGCATTCGACGGAAAATACAGCGTTTTCGGACAGGTCACTGAAGGTATGGATGTCGTGGAGCGAATCTCGCGTGTGCCCGTGGATGAGAAAGGGCTCACTCAAAAACCGGTCCGTATTCTAAAGATCTCCATTGAGCCGAAGAAAACGGAGCCCTACGCCAACGCCTCCGCCGAGCAGTTGCGGAAGGTGGTAACGATGAATACGACGCTGGGAGTCCTCAAGATCCAAATGGAACCCGACTGGGCCCCCAACACCGTCCAGCGTTTCCTGATGCTGACCGCAACCGGCTGGTACGACGGCACGGCCTTCCATCGGATCGCGAAAGGCTTCGTCATCCAGGGCGGAACTGGTGAGACGCGAGCCGGCGGGCCAACACATCCGGCAGACCGCTGGGTACACCCCCTCAAAGCTGAGTTTCGCAACGACGTGAAGCACGTTCGCGGGATCGTCTCTATGGCGCACGGCGACGACCCAAACTCGGCGACGACTTCCTTTTTTATTGTTCTCGGACCCGCACCGCATCTGGACGGGAATTTTGCGGCGTTCGGAAAAGTAGTGCAGGGTATGGAGGTGTTAGATGCGTTCGAGAAGGAAGATGTGGACGGGGAGACGCCGAAACGCCGGCTCGAGATCTTAAGTGCGAGTGTTGAGCCGTAGCACGATGGATCGCAATGCCTATCAATGTTGGATAAATCAGGCTATGTCTACCGTTCACAACTCCGATCTCTGCCGGATCATCTCTGCCGGATCACGCTTGTGCCGGGCCAGCGTTCGGGATAGTCTTGCATCAGAGGACTTCGAGTAACGGTCTGGGACGTACTCGATATGCTCGCGTCAGGCATGACCGAAGCCGAAATCCTTGACGACTACCCTTATCTGGAAAAAGCTGATTTCCCCGCCGTTTACACCTACCCATCGCAGGTTGCGCCAGAGCACATTTCGCCTTAAAGTTGTTTCCTTGAGGCAAATCTTTCGCCTAAACTTGCCAGCTTAGAGAGCTGCTTATCTGATTCCTCTCATGTCTGGTTCCACGATTTTACTTGCGCCTTCGAACGAAGTCGTCGTACCGGTGACTTCAGCTTGTTCACGATCGCTTGGGCTCATTTAAACTAAGCACATGGCCGCGCTTTTGGATCGGATTACCGTTGAACCCGCGAAGTGTGGAGGCAAGCCTTGCATTCGGGGAATGCGGATAACGGTTCGCCGTGTTCTGGAGCTGCTTGCGACCTATCCCGATCGTGAGGACCTCTTCGCACAGTATCCCTTTCTTGAACCTGAAGACCTGCAACAAGCACTCCAATATGCGGCCGCAGCGGTAGACGACGAGCGAATGAGCACTGATCGAGTTGCGTGAGACGAGTTCTGCTGGACCAGGGGCTCGCACCGCTCGCAGCGACCGTTCTCCGCGAGAAAGGCTTTGACGCCGTTCATGTTTCGGAGATCGGAATGGAACGGGCTGACGATGTTCTCATTCTGGAGAAGGCTCGCTTTGAAGAACGGGTGTGCATCACATTAGACCATGACTTTCATGCGCATCTTGCGTTTACTGGGCAAGGGCGTCCTTCGGTGGTATTGCTCCGTGTCCAGGGCCTTGATGCTCAAGCTCAAGCCGATTTGATCCGAATAGTATACGTGCAGTGTGAAGATGCACTTCGTCAAGGGGCCGCAGTCTCCGCGGATGGCGAAACGATTCGTGTCCGTCGGCTTCCCCTTAGGTAAAGCGGAGATCCGCTAGTGCTTGCCTGACGTCGGCTCATATTGTTTAGTCGTATTGGCGTTCCGCTGCAATAAACGCCGGTTCAACTTGCGTTTCCTTGGTGCGGAGCGCAGCCAACGTAATAATAACTGTGGATGGATAGAATTCGCGATTATTCTGGATCGTTAGCCTGACTGCAATCCGCAAGTTCCGAAAAAGGACGATCTCTAACTTGCGGCCTCCGCCGCGTCCTGCATTGAATGTGCTTGCGGAAAGCCGGCCGTGGCACGCTGCCGGGCTGAAAGGGAACAGAAACAGAATGATTGCAAATACCTCTTTAGACAACGGTTTTGTTTTTCCCCTAGCAGATACATCCTCAACAAGAGCGACGTGTACTATGTGGGAGCTCCCTTAGGCCACATCATTCACCTGTATAGTCTTGACGGCCGAATGGGACAGCGATAAGGCGCCCACGAACTTTACATCACTTGCGGAGTACTTTGCCTGGCTGGAACCGTCGCGAAAGCTTTAGGCTTGGCTATCCGCCGAGCAGACGCCCTACACTCCAGAAAGCGAGCGAGAACAAGTCGCCAATTAATTTTGTTTCCATGTAAGACTTGCTGCCTTCGTGCTGCATTCGTAACGATCGAGAGATTGACGTATTTCTCAAGATCGGGTTCATTTCGGCATGACGCTTTCGAGGGCCTTGCCGGTGAATGTCTCAATTTTCCTTAAGGCTGCCGTCACCGCCGAAATGCCAAACGGGCAAGGGATTACGGGTAGGCTTTGCGGCAGCTTGGCCGTTATTTCCGGCAAGCAGAAGCAAAGCGGCCCCTTTATCAAACGTTCGGTGTCGGTTCATGCATCCGCGAGGCGCTGGTGAAGAATTTCGCCCAGCTTCTTGCCCCATTCTTCGGTCTGGTCAATGAGGAGTGATTTTGAGCTTTCGAGAGCGTGCCGGGGCAGTCTCATCTTTGCATAAGGCTGCTGTCCCCGACGATATCGTATACGTAAAGGTATCCCGGGGTCTGCAGTGGGGCAGCTTGGCCGATATTTCCGAGAAGCCGAAGAAAACTGCTCCTTTATTAAACGTAAGGTGTCGGCTCGATTGCGTCGACGACCGCGTCTGGGGCACGATCTCGCCCAGAACTTCTTGCCCATGTCCTCGATCTGGATTCGCTCAGGTTGCGATAAAAGTCGAATCGCATTATCGCCATCAGAACCTAAAAAACGCGCCGGGAGCGGTCCACGTGTGACTGCATAAAAATTAAACATGTACGCTGCACATCGGTGTGGGGCGGACGAGTTTTAGTGATTGTAACAGTGTCTGCGCCATGTCACGGTAAGGACACAAGGACGAGGAAATTGGCGTGTTCGACTCGCTCCCGTTACTTGCCTGCTCGGTATCTTCAATCATTCGCCTTACTTGACGCGGATCAGTAGAGCTATGTATGCACGGACCGTATCCCAAAAACTCCCTTTACGGCGGTTCCGACGTGCTTTGTCCGGCGCGCTTTCAGGTCTCTGCCGATTTGACATGATCGGGTAGCACTACTCCCTGGAAACTCCGCAACGTCCCGGAATGCGACCCGAACGCAAGTTTGCTATTTGCGCATGAAAGCGAAAAGCTTAGCAGGTCATAAAGCTAATCGACAACCCCCACCCCTAAAAACCCCCGTCCGCCAGTTACACTAAAAGGGAACGCACTCTAATATGCTCGATGGTACGCTAGCCAAAATATTTGGCACGAAACACGATCGCGAAATCAAGCGCCTTCGTCCGCTTGTCGCCGCGATCAACGATCTCGAGCCCACGCTGCAACAGCTGTCCGACGCCGATTTAGCCGCTAAGACTATCGATTTCAAACAGCGGTTGGCTAACGGGGCCTCTCTCGACGACATCCTTATAGAAGCTTTCGCCGTCTGCCGCGAAGCCAGCCGCCGCGTGCTCGGCATGCGCCACTTCGACGTGCAATTAATCGGCGGAGTCACGCTCCATCGCGGCCGCATCGCCGAAATGAAAACCGGAGAAGGGAAGACTCTAGTCGCCACTCTCCCCAGCTACCTCAACTCCCTCGAAGGCAAGGGCGTGCACGTCGTCACCGTCAACGACTATCTCGCCCGCCGCGACTCCGAGTGGATGGGCCGCATCCACCGTTTTCTCGGTCTCACCATCGGCACGATCGTCCACGATCTCGACGAGCAGCAACGCCGCACTGCCTACAATTCCGACATTACGTACGGCACCAACAACGAGTTCGGCTTCGATTACCTCCGCGATAACATGAAGTTCCGCCTGGAAGACTACGTCCAGCGCGACTTCAACTTTGCCATCGTCGACGAAGTCGATTCCATCCTCATCGATGAAGCTCGCACGCCGCTGATCATCGCCGGTCCAAGCGAAGAATCGACCGACAAGTATTACCGCGTCAACCGCATCATCCCTTACCTCGAGCGTGGCGAAGTGATCGAAGGCAAGGAGCCCGGCCAGTCTTACACAACCGGCGACTTCACGGTCGACGAAAAACATCGCAGCGTCGCTCTCACCGAAGAGGGCGTCCTCAAAGTAGAGAAGCTGCTCGACACCGGCAATCTCTATGACCCCGCCAACATCGAGATGAACCACCATGTTCAGCAGGGGCTCCGCGCTCATATCCTTTATCAACGCGACCGCGACTACGTGGTCCAAGAAGGCCAAGTCATCATCGTCGATGAATTCACCGGACGCCTGATGCCCGGCCGCCGTTGGAGTGATGGTCTTCACCAGGCCGTCGAAGCCAAAGAAAACGTCAAAATCGAACGCGAAACTCAAACGCTGGCCAGCGTCACCTTCCAGAACTTCTTCCGCATGTACAAGAAGCTCTCCGGGATGACCGGCACCGCCGATACCGAAGCCGCCGAGTTCAGTAAGATCTACAACCTCGAGGTCACTCAGGTTCCCACCAACATGCCCATGATCCGCAAAGAAAATCCGGACGTGGTCTATCGAACCGAAGACGAAAAGTTCCGCAATGCCGCCAAGGAGATTAAGGATCTCCACGATAAAGGGCAGCCTGTCCTGGTCGGTACGATCTCGGTCGAAAAGTCGGAAAGACTCTCCGGGATTCTTAAGAAAATGGGCGTCCGCCACGAAGTGCTGAACGCCAAAAATCACGAGCGCGAGGCCCACATCGTAGCCCAGGCCGGCCGTAAAGGCGCGGTTACTGTCTCGACCAACATGGCGGGACGCGGCACCGACATTCTGCTCGGCGGCAACCCCGATGTTCTGCTCGAAGACCGCTTGAAGAAACAGGGCAAATCGCCCGAAATGCTTCCTCCCGCCGAGCTTCAACAGCATCGCGACCAAGTAAAAAGCGAGATCGAAGCGGAACGCCAGGACGTGATCGCCCTTGGCGGTCTCCATATTCTTGCGACCGAGCGTCACGAATCCCGCCGCATCGATAATCAGCTGCGTGGACGCGCGGGCCGTCAGGGCGATCCCGGCAGTTCGCGGTTCTATCTCTCTTTACAAGACGATCTCCTCCGCATCTTCGGCGGTGATCGCATGCAGAAATTGATGCTGCGCCTCGGCATGGAAGAAGATGTGCCGATCGAGTCCAAACTCATCACCAGCCGCATCGCTTCCGCCCAAAAAGCCGTCGAAGCTCAGCATTTCGCCTCTCGTAAACACGTCCTCGAATACGACGACGTGATGAACAAGCAGCGTCAGGCTGTTTACGGCATGCGGCGTCAACTCCTCGAAGGCAACAACCAAAAGGAGCGCATCGTCGAGATTGTTCAAGGCATCGTCGGAGCCTTCATCGATCAGTTCATTCCGGAGAACGCCCGCGAAGATCAGTTCGACCTCGTCGGACTCCAAACATCGGTCCTCAACCAGTTCGGGGCTAAGCTTGCTATCGAAGATCTGGCCGGCCTGAATCGCACCGAAATCGAAGCGAAACTCAACGACCTCCTCACCGAGCGCTACGACGAAAAAGAACGCATGATCGGGCCCGAAAACATGCGTCAGGCCGAGCGCATCATCATGCTCAACGTCGTCGATAACCAGTGGAAAGACCACCTCCTTTCGATGGACCATCTGAAGGAGGGCATCGGTCTCCGCGGTTACGGCCAAAAAGATCCGCTCATCGAGTACAAAAAAGAGTCCTACACCATGTTCCAGGACATGATGGACCGCATCGAAGACGAAACCATCAAGTTCCTGTATTTCATGCGCATCGAATCGGGCTTTAATGCTCCGCCGCTCCCTTATCCTGAGCCTGAGGACGACGAAGACATCTTCGAAGGCGCGGACACGGCAGATGCCGATCTCTCTCCCGCGCCTGCCGACGCACAACACCTCGAAGCTCAGCAGAAGCAACTCGAAGCGGAGCGTCTTGCCGCTCAACAGCGCGAAGCCCAAAAATCCGTCCTCGACCTCACGCGCAACATCCAAAAGAAAAAGGATCGCGAACTTGCCGGCCTTCAGTTCACCGGCTCCAACGGTAACGGCACCGGCGGGGAGCACGCCGCCAATAAAGGTCCGAAAGTAGGCAGAAACGATCTCTGCCCGTGCGGCAGTGGAAAGAAATACAAGAAATGTCACGGTACCGCCGCTTAATCGGCGCGCTTTTTCTCCTCTCATCCGCACTCTTGGCCGACGATCAGGCGCTCTGGCGCGAGTACGGTCTCGTCCACACCGAAACCGCAACCGAAGGCAAGCTGACCGTCACCAAGTACACGATGAAGGACCTGACCGGAGCCTTGGCCGCATGGGAGTGGCTCCGTCCGCCGGATGGACGCTTCTGCGACTTGGCTCCTTTCTGCAGCGCGAGCCCGGAACGCACTGTAATCTTCGACTTCAATTACGTCCTGGTCTATAGCGGCGGTTCGCCTGCCAAAGCGCAAGTCGCTGCCGCCTTCGACGCTATCCCTAATAAACGCGACAGCTCCTTACCCGCCATCCTGACCTTCATTCCCAAACAAGGCTTGGTTCCTAATTCGACCCGCTATATCCTCGGCCCGGTTTCGCTCGCTGCTTTCGCCCCCCAGCTCGCCTCGGTCAAACCGGGATTCGAGAGCGGGGCCGAAGCGCAAGTGGCCCAGTATCGACTCGGTCAGGGCAAAGCCGAGCAATTAGCCCTTTTCTACTACCCGACTCCCGAGATGGCGCGCCTCTACACAGCCAAATTGAAGTCGATCTCCGGCGTTCACGTGAAGCGTTCGGCCCTACTGGTGGCCCTCGTCTCCGGTGCGCCGACCGACGCACAGGCCGATACCCTCCTGAGCAGGGTTCAATATGAAGGCAAGGTTATCTGGAACGACACACCGCCTCCAAGCCCCATCAAGCCCCTTTACCAGCTCTTCTGGAATATCATCTACCTGAGCGTGATCTTGACCGCTCTATGCCTGTTCGCGGGTCTCATTTACGCGGGTATGCGTCTCTACCGAAGGCGCTACGGCACGCTCTCAGAGGATGAGGCTATGACCACCCTCCACCTCCGGTGAATAAAGCTGATTCTGGCTAAGTGCTTGAAGAACAAGTTGGTTAGCTGAAGCCGTTCTCCCGATTTTCACGGCATTTCCACAGTTTCACATGGCTGACCGAAAAACATCTTTCGCGATAAATGGTTTGTACACTGGTACTTAGAGGCAACTCTCCGATAGAGGAAAAATGCCCTTGACTTCACGTTCCACTGGCCCTAAACTCCAATCACAAACAGGTTTTGGTGGTTGCGATGCCATCGAATCTGGTTCTCCCATCAAACGTAACTCCTGGCTTGACCAGGAGCCTGAACGCAGGAAGAATAATGCTCATTCTTTTAGAGTGAGCATTTTCTTTTACTTAGCTCGTCAAGTGAGCGCCTCGTGAGGCCTGCCCCGCGCAACCCCGCGAACGCTCCCCAGACTTGGCGTGAACGCCTCCAGGCTCTCCGGAATGTCCCCCCTTTGCTCAAAATGGTCTGGGAAACCAGTCCCTCGCTCGCTTTTTCCACCCTCTTCCTACGTTGTCTGTCGGCTTTTTTCCCCCTTGCCACTCTGTGGGTCTCGAAATTAATCATCGATCTGGTCGTCCGCGCGATCCGTCACCAGCCTTATGAGCGCTCGCTCATCTGGAAGCTCCTTATCTTGGAGCTTCTGCTTGCCTTGGGCTCGGACACCCTGGGCCGGGCGGTCTCTCTCGTCGACAGCCTGCTCGGCGACCGTTTCACCAACTACGTCAGCATCAAGCTGATGGAACACGCAGCTTCGCTCGACCTCATGTCGTTCGAAGATCCTGTCTTTTACGACAAAATGGAACGCGCCCGCCGTCAAACAACTGCCAGACTTGGAATGCTCGCCAGCATTTCGGGCATGGCCCAGCAGCTTCTGACACTAATCTCGCTTTTATCGGCCGTGCTCTTCTACTACCCATGGCTTCTGCTGCTGCTAGCCGCTGCGACCATCCCTGTTTTCCTGGGTGAAACTCGTTTCGCCATGCTGAACTACTCGATGCTCTACCGCTACACACCGGAGCGCCGCGAATTGGATTACCTCCGCTATCTCGGGGCCAGCAACGAGAGCGCTAAGGAAATCAAGATCTTCGGGCTGGGCGAATACCTAATTGGTCGATCACGAGCGCTTTTCGAGCGTTTCTACGCCGAGAATAAACACTTGGCGATCCGGCGGGCATGGCACGGCACCCTGTTGAGCGTCATCCCCTCCGCCGCTTACTACACCGCTTACATCCTGATTATCCGGAGAGCCTTGGCCGGCCTCTTGTCTGTTGGGGATCTTACGCTGATAGCAGGCGCATTCTCCCGGGCACGCACGATTATGGAGAATCTGGTCTCGAGCCTTGCTGGTATCTCCGAGCAGGCCCTTTTCATACAAGACTTGTTCGATTTTTTCGAAACGAAGCCATCCATCCAATCGCCCCCGGACGCAATTTCGGTGCCTCGTCCAATCCGTTATGGCTTCGAATTTGTAAATGTCTCCTTCTCCTACCCGGGCTCAGACAAGCAGGTGCTGAACAACGTTAGCTTTCGCTTCGACGCCGATGAAAAGATTGCACTTGTCGGCGAAAACGGAGCTGGAAAGACCACCCTGGTCAAACTTCTCGCCCGGCTCTACGACCCGACTGCCGGCCGCATTCTTCTGGACGGAGTCGATCTCCGTAACTACGACGTCCATGATCTACGTAAAGAAATCGGAGTCATCTTCCAGGACTACATGCGATACGATGCCCTAACTGTTGAAAATATAGGATTTGGACGTATCGAAAAAATCGACGACGACGCCCGTGTAGTTCGTTCGGCAGAAAAGAGCCTCGCCGCCCCAGTGATCGAAGGCGCTTCCCGCCCGTTACCGCCAAATGCTGGGTCGGCGCTTTGAGGGCGGGGTCGATCTCTCGACCGGTCAGTGGCAGAAGATCGCCCTCGCCCGCGCCTACATGCGTGACGCCCAGATCCTGATCCTGGACGAACCGACCGCCAGCCTCGATGCCCGTGCCGAATTCGAGGTCTATCAGCGCTTTGTAGAGCTCACAGCCGGCAAAATGGCCGTCCTGATCTCCCACCGCTTTTCAACTGTCCGTATGGCCGACCGTATCCTTGTCCTCGAACATGGCCGCATCGTCGAGCAGGGCTCGCACCGCCAGCTCGTCGCACTCGGCGGAAAATACTCGGAACTTTTCGAACTCCAGGCCGCAGGCTATCGCTGAGCCGCCATTCATGCTCTACTATGTGGTACGGCAACCTTGGAGGTGCACCTGATGAAAGCTCCGATCTTTTTAACGGCACTCACAGCAATGGCAGCCCTCGCCTCCGGAGCATCTCCCGCAATCGGTATCGCCGAAGGAACGCGCCTTCACACGGCGTTAATGCCGAGTCAGGTCCGGCTTCAAAGTGGCGTCGAAGTGAGTCTTTCCTCGCAGTCCGCCGGAACCCTTTACGGCGATCACGTGGTACTGGATGAAGGTTCGGTACGGGTCGGCAATTTCGCTGGATTTACCGTCGATGCCAGGCAGCTCGAGATTCAAACCAATGACTCAAATGCCCGAGCCGTAGTCCGCCTGACGAACAAAACGGTCGAGGTCGCCTCGCTTGGCGGCAGCGTGAACGTCACGGACGGTGGCGCAATGCTCACCCGTGTAACCGCCGGGACCAGAATCGCATTTCAGAACGCGACTGCCGGTCAAACTGCGCCGGCGCCCGCACACAAAAGACTTCCCTCCGATCAGCACACAATGGTTTGGCTGATCGGCATCACGGCCGCCGCCGCTCTGGCCATCGGCCTAACCGCCGCGGCACAAGGCAAAAGCCCGTTCTAATTAGTTAAGCTGCCGCTTTTCGTTTGCTCCAGTAACCCTGTCATCATTGCCGCCGGGCAGGAGTTTAAAATCGGTACAGGAAGGAGTTTCCCGTGAATTTCAAACAAATCTGGCTTTCGAAAGCCGTCCTGCTTGCTGCTTTCACTGCGAGCACGCTTTTGGCGCAAGACGCGTCCTCCACACAGACCACGACTACCTCCAAATCGGCCACCGGCCAGACTACTACAACGACTACCCAGTCTTCTACCACTACGGAGCCGCTGAGCAAAAAAGAGGTGAAGCAACAGAAAAAGCAGCTGAAGCACCAGGAGAAGGCGGCGGACGCGAGCGCCAAGGCTGCAAAGGATGAGGCGGCTGCTAAAAAGCAGCAGGACAAGGCGGTCGAGGAACAGGAAAAAGCTACGACGCCTCATAACTGATACTCTTGAGCGTCGATCTCAAGCGCCTACTAGCACTTAAATCAACCTGCTCCAGCGAATGCTTCGGAAACCCGAAACGCTGGCGTCGAGCTTTCTCCAATGGCGTTTCCGCCCTTATGACTATCGTGATCGTGTGTACCTGATTTCCCCGATCCGGTAGAACGAATCGACTCCCTAAGCCCGTCCCAAGTGGCGTGATGTAAAAAATATTTGACACGCCTCGATAAATCGGGTATGTTAACCAATGTCAAATATTTTTGACAAGGGAGCGTTACCATGCCGACTGGCCTTTCTTACCGGGAGAGAACTCTCTACGCCTCGCTTGCGGCGGAGCTCGTTGGGTATGGATCTTACTTCTTCCTGCACCAGCAAAACTCAGTAAACAAAGTCGCGGGCATGATTGTTGCGATTATCGTGCTGCAAATAATCCTGCAGTCGGTCATTGCGGCACTGACGCGGAACCGGGTCACCGATGAGCGTGATCGCTTGATCGAACTCCGAGGGTATCGTGCCGGCTATTTAGTCCTCGCCTCACTTATGGTGATCGGGCTGGGCATGTTGTGGTTTCACGCGACCGTCGGCCATCTTCGATTGGACAGCCGGATGGTAGGACTTCATTTTCTGAGCGTCTTCTTCGGGATGCTGGTCATTGCAGATATCACGAAAACCGCCACCCAGATTGTGGCTTACCGGAAGGCGCTCTGATGCCTGCCATACGCAATCAGATTCGAGAACTCCGGGCCGTCCGCGAGATGACGCAGCAGGAACTCGCCGATCGAGTGGGCGTCACACGGCAGACGGTCATAGCCATCGAACAAGACAAGTATTCGCCTTCCCTTGAGACTGCGTTCAAAGTGGCACTCGCGCTTGGTGTGCCGTTTGAGCAGTGTTTCCAATATGACTCTCGCGGGAAGCGCTAACGCGCCATTGCGAAGTGCCATGAGCACGACAGCGTCGGCTTCTCTAAATAGCCCGGTTGCCTGGATCTGTCAGGGATCGCGCACTAGTAAAGAACGGCGCCACTGATCATAAAATCGGCAAATTTCGGCCGGACCCAGGTCCCCAATTAAGACACTGCCGCCCTCAAACATCACGTCACAAGCGAATCACCTCTCGAGCAAACACATTTGCCTAATAAGCTCTCTACGTTGTTTGAGAGATGGATAGTTGTCCTGATCCAAAGCAACGCCAAGCCGCTCGCGGTTATACCACCAAACCTTTTCGTTGGCTGTCTGTAACAGCCACGGTGACACGCCCTCGTGCACCAGCGTTCGTACGGCAATTGCGTCGCATACCAATTCCAACTCGCGAAGTCGCTTCGCGTCTTTGCGACTCTTTGCGTCCGCGTACTGCTGCCAGACATACTCGTGCCCGATCTCGTGCGCCACAAGTGCCTGAAGCTCGTCAGCTGTGACCAACGTCAACGCTGGCAGCGAAATTAACAGGACAGCTCTCTCGTAGAGACCCGTCCACGCCTGCGGGACCGTAATCACTCTTACCTCGTAAACGCCGTCTCGTCCGTACGACCGTAACAACCGGCTGATAGCGTCCAGCTTGCGCCGCTCGCCTGCGCCGAGTTGCGTTACCGCACCGTGGGCCGGTAACGATTCTAGAACTGCTGTTTTTGCAACTGCGCTTATCGGCGTCGGGCGGCACGCGTCCAAATCGATCGTCCGCGCCATCTCAGCATTGACGATTGCGCAAGCCTCGTTCGATTGAGCGTGAAGTGTCATGCTTGGTGCCGCGAATAGCAGGGCAATCCAGAGCGGGCAAGATCGTAGTAGACTATTTTCACTTCGCCATGACAGATGCATGGCCGGAGTGTGAGACCGCGGCGGCCCGCGGGGCCTTTGAAAACGGTGAGATTTGGCCTTAGTGTTTGTAAAGGAAGTTCTTAGAAGCCTATGTCCGATTCATCCGGCGCCGTTCGATCCTCTATGTAGGTGTGGACCGGCAGGAGAGCGACATCATGATGGTGGAAAACTTCCAATAGAGGGATCGACAATCTTGGCTCGCTAACATTGAACGACCGTGAACGCCACAGCCTCACACCTAGGCCGAGCTACGTCTACGATCACGCTCCGGATGTTTTCAATTAGCGTGTGCAATTGGAAGAGATGTTTCAGCACACTTTCCTGGAAGATACTTCACTCATATAGCCAAAAGCCACGGGGTTAAGTCTTACAGTGGCCAACATGAACCTCCCTCGTACAACGTAGTTACTGCCTTTTCGGACCTTCCACAATCTTCTTCTTATATCTCGTAAGCTAGCGGTAAACTGGATCGTCTGACATGGCCGCACATCCAATACCGAACCAGATTTACTCCCTTGAGGAATACCTGGATATCGAAGACAACGCCAAGTCGAAAAGCGAATATCACTCCGGCTATATCGTTGCCATGGCAGGTGGGTCGGAGACTCATTCTCGGCTGTCGGTGAGAATGAGTTCGATACTGGATCGCGTTTTGACCGAGTGCCGGGCCTATGACAGCAATCTGAAGCTCTACGTCGCAAAAGCCGACCGTGTGTTTTACCCGGATGCCATGGCGCTTTTCGGAGAACCGGAGTTTGTAAGGGGCCGAAAAACAATCATCAGCAATCCAACGGTGATTGTAGAGGTTTTGTCGTCTTCTAGCGAGCGCCGGGACCGAGGCAGCAAAGGGGAGTATTACCGTTCGGTTTCATCCGTCCAACATATTCTGCTGGTCAGTCAGGACCGGATTCAGGTCGATCATTTCGAGCGTCAATCTAGCGATCACTGGTCGGTGAAACGATTTGAGGTTCCAGATTCCGAAATACGTATCCGGGGTGTTGTTTTCTCTTTAGCGGATGTTTACGACCGCATTTTGCCTTAAGTTCCCAACCTATGGCCGCATTCGCCGATTCTTCAATAGTCGAGTGAAAATCTTCCAGCAATTTGTTGTCGAGTCCAGTGACGAGCATGACTTCACGAACCACACCGGGCGGCATGAGTTTCACTACATTCGCAACGCCGGCGGGGCCAAAAAGTTCAGCTCGGCACGAGATTCGGACTGGAGGGCATTTCAAAATCCACCCCGGTTCAGTTCCGTCGCGGACCTGCGCCGCAAAATTCGCAAATACATCCAAGCCTACGCGCTAGAGTCACCAGACCTTTTCGCTGGTCTTACTCAGATCCGCGCCGCAGAATTTTCGCTAAACCAATCGCTGGGACGGCTTACTAGTCGGAAGAAGCGCACCTGCTTTTTATCGACCTGCTTTCTGACGCGCTCCCCCAGAAACTCTAAATCCCAGTCCAATTGATAAACAACCCAGCGATAATCGCTCCGCACACCGGACCGAATATTGGCACCGGCGAATAACTCCAATCCGATGATCCTTTCCCCGGTATCGGCAAAAACGCATGCACCAGCCGCGGTCCCAAATCGCGCGCTGGATTGATCGCATATCCCGTAGTCGCTCCAAATGACAGCCCGATGCTCCAAACGACGCCGCCCACCAGCAGCGGTCCAAGCCCGGGCGCGACTCCACCCGGCGCCAATCGCTTCGACACCAGTGCCGACGCAACAAGCACCAGCACAAACGTCCCGATCACCTCGCTCAGAAAATTCGATCCAAGGCTCCTAATCGCGGGAATCGTCGAAAAACAAGCAAGCTTTTTCTCGGGATTGTCCGTTCCTCTCCAGTGCGGCAAATACACAAGCCAGACCAGCACCGCCCCCGCCATCGCGCCCAGAATCTGCGCCGGAATGTAAGTCCACAGCCTTTCCGCGTGTCCGGTCATGAGAACGGAAGCAACCGTGAACGCCGGATTCAAATGGGCGTCTGAATCGCCCATCGCCACGCTGACGGCAACGCCCGCAAATACCGCCAATGCCCAACCCGTCGCCACCACCATCCACCCTGCGTTCTCCGCCTTGGTTGCCTTCAGTAGAACGCCTCCGACCACGCCATTCCCCAAAAGAATCAGCACCAACGTGCCGACAAATTCTCCAAAAGCCGCACTCGTTCCTGTCACTCGTCTGTTATCCGTTCCAAATGTATTCTTTCGCGATATTCTCGAATGCTTGAACCTGTTCCTGCTGCCACCGTTCGTCACGTCCCAGAGTCTTTGCCATCAGCCGCGCTGTCTCGGGTGCCGCTTCGATGCTCGCTTTCGCATCGAGAAACAGAGCGCGTGTCCGGCGCGCCAACACATCCTCCGGAGTTCGCGCCATCTCGTGCAACGCCGCCCACACCACCTCCGCTTTCCGGAACGGCAAAGCTGGATGAAGTCTTTCATTCAGGTCATGCTGCGCTGCGAGCTCATCTAGCGCCGGTAGATCTGCCCCGTACACGCTTTCCCATCCTCCATCCGGCGCAACCGTTGCGCTCCAACCGTGTAGTCTCAGCTCCGTCGTTACCGACTGTGACCTCGTTAGCTTGGCAACGGGAATCGCCCGGTCGACTACATCTTGCGCCATCCTGCGATAAGTCGTCCACTTCCCTCCGGTCACCGTCATCAGATTGGAAGGCGAAATGAGAATCGTATGGTCGCGCGAAACAGCCGCCGTATTCGACTTATCGGCTTGCCTGACCAGCGGTCTCTGTCCGGACCACATACTCCCAACATCGCCCGCCTCCAAACGGCGTCCGAGAAAACGAGCGATGTTGGACGCAAGAAAATCGCGTTCCTGTTGCGCTGCCTTAGGCTCATACTCGGGTTGCGGAACAGGATCGTCCGTAGTCCCGACCACAACACGATCATGCCAAGGTATCGCGAACAAAACGCGCCCGTCGCTCGTTTTGGGAATCATCAACGCTGCATTGCCCGGCAGAAAAGTACGCGGCAGGACGAAGTGCGTTCCCTGGCTCACTGTAAGCATAGGCTTCGTTTCGGGTTGGTCCAAGCGCCGAAGCTGATCGGAGAAGATGCCTGTTGCGTTGATTACAACCTTGGCCGAAGCTTCAAAGCGTCGCCCGGTTTCTGCATCTTCGGCCATGACCCCACTCACTTTGTCCTGTTGCTTAAGCAGCCCCGTAACTCGCGCGTAATTCAGCGCCACGCCGCCAAGATCTAAAGTTGTCCGCAACAGAGCAATGGCGAACCGCGCATCATCGAACTGCCCATCATAATAAAGAATTCCGCCCTTCAATCCCTTGGCTTGCACCCCGGGCAGCGCTGACAACGCTCCTCCCCGGCTGAGAATACGAGACCGGCCCAATCCTTCTTTCCCGGCAAGCAAATCGTAAATCGTCAGCCCGATTCCATAGAACGGCAAATCGAGAAACGAATAAGCCGGTACCACAAAAGTCTGCCGATGCGCCAGATGCGGCGCGTTCCGCAGCATACGTCCGCGCTCGCGCAGGGCCTCGAGCACAAGCTTTACATTGCCTTGCCGCAGATATCGCACGCCCCCGTGGACCAATTTCGTACTGCGGCTCGAAGTTGCTTTTGCGAAATCCTGCGCTTCGAGCAACAGCGTACGATATCCGCGCGAAACAGCCTCCAGCGCCGTACCAAGTCCGGTCGCGCCCCCGCCGATGACGATGAAGTCCCATTTACCGGGACTGCTCGCTTCATGCAGCAACTCTTCTCGCGTCGGACTTGCGTTCATCCTGTCAATCCGTATGCCACGCCCTTGCTCGTCCAACCGCAAGCCGCCATTTGGCAAGCTGCTCCGCTCGTTCCTTAGCCCCGATCTGCGAGACAAAGTCACGCTCGGCTGTCCATTGGTTCCTGATGGCTTCCTGATCCGGCCAGAATCCAACCGCCAACCCCGCCAGGTACGATGCCCCGAGTACGGTTGTTTCGGCGTTGATCGGCCTCGTCACTTGTACGCCCAGCAAATTAGCCTGCATCTGCATTAGCTGATCGTTCCTCGCTGCGCCCCCGTCCACTCGCAGCTCTTTAACCGGAACGCCCGAGTCGTTCTCCATCACAGTCAGAATGTCTGCCACCTGAAATGCGATTCCCTCGAGCGCCGCCCGTGCTATGTGAGCCCGGTTCGAGCCGCGCGTCAGCCCTACAATTGCTCCTCGCGCATACTGATCCCAATGGGGCGCACCAAGACCTGCAAAAGCCGGCACAAAATATACCCCGCCAGTATCGGGAACACTTGCGGCCAAAGCCTCAATCTCTTCCGAGCTGCGAATGATCTGCAGTTCATCCCGCAGCCACTGCACCACCGCGCCCGCAATGAAAACACTTCCCTCAAGTGCGTATGTGGTCTTATCTCCGATGCGCCACGCAATTGTAGTCAGCAGCTTGTTTTCGGACTGGACCGCCTTATTCCCCGTATTCTGCAGCATAAAGCTGCCCGTCCCGTAGGTGCACTTCGCCATGCCCGGCTCGGTACACATCTGGCCGAAGAGCGACGCGTGCTGGTCCCCGGCAATCCCTGCAATCGGAAGCCCGTTGAGAACTCCCGTCGCCGTACCGCACACTTCGCTCGACCCCACGACTTCCGGCAGCAATGAACGTGGAATTTCGAACAGCTTCAAAAGCTCCTCGTCCCATTGCTGCGCGTGAATGTTGAACAGCATCGTACGTGCCGCATTTGTCACGTCCGTCACGTGACGCGCGCCTCCGGTCAGCTTCCATACCAGCCAGCTGTCTACAGTGCCGAACGCAAGTTCGCCCTGCTTCGCTCGCTCACGCGCGCCCGAAACGTTGTCCAAGATCCATCGAACTTTGCTTCCCGAAAAGTACGCATCAATAACGAGCCCGGTCTTCCCCTGAATCAGCTTCTCGTGCCCTTGCTCCCGAAGCCGGTCGCAAAACGCCGCTGTCCGCCTGTCCTGCCAGACGATCGCATTTGCGATAGCCTCACCGGTCTTCCGGTCCCAAACAATCGTCGTCTCCCGCTGATTCGTGATCCCAATGGCCGCAATGGAGTCCGGTTGCGCGTTCGCCTGCGCAAGCGCCTCCATAGCCGCCCCGAACTGAGTCGACCATATCTCGTTCGGCTTGTGCTCTACCCACCCCGGCTGCGGATAGATCTGTTCGAAAGGTGCCTGCGCCATCCCACGCACCCGTCCATCCTGACCAACCAAAACCGCCCGTGAACTGGTTGTCCCCTGGTCCAGGGCAAGAATGTACATGGTCAAAGCCTATCAGCGTTCTTCAGGGAATCATGTGAACGAGGTGCGAGAATCTTGATTTGAAGCCAGACGTAAGCGTCGTACTTTTAACCTACAAGCGAGCGGATTTTTTACCACGAACCCTTGATGGCATTCTGGCCCAGACATACGGAAACTTCGAACTGCTGATCTGCGACGACACGTCTCCCGACAACACTCAGGAGGTCTGCCAGTCCTACGCCAAACGCGATTCCCGCATCCGATACATTCGCAATGGAACAAACTTGGGAATGCCAGGCAACCTGAACTCCGGCCTGAAGCAAGCCAACTGTGAACTGGTCGCCAATCTCCATGACGGCGACATCTACTACCCGACTCTTCTCGAAAAGTGGCGCGCTGCGCTGCTGAAGTACCCCAGCGCGGCGTTCGTATTCAACATTTACCGCCATCTCGCGCCAGATGAAAAATCCGGCATTCTCACGAGCACTTTCCCCCCACTGATGAAGGGAAACGAGTTTCTTGAATACGTCTTTGCGGATACTGAGCTCGAGTGCCCCGTCTGGGGAACCGTTATGGGCCGGAACAGCATTTACAAAGAAATGGGGTACTTCGATCCGCAGTATTCCTTCTGGTCCGACTTCGACATGTGGTTCCGGATCGCCGAAAAATACGATGTCGCCTTTGTGCCGGAACTTCTGATCGATCTGCCGAGCAAAACGACAATGCCACACCTGTTTTCGAAAGGCGCAGTCAACACTCACGCCACACTTTTTCGTATGTACTGGGCGGCGCGCAAACGTCACTATCGGCACCGTCCTGCGAAGTTGTTGCCACAATTAGGAAAACAAATCTTCGACTTCGGTTATTCTCGTACACGCCGGGTCATGAAACGCCTGGCAAAATAGGAGACCCCGGGTTTGAGTTCGTTTGGCAAAATCGCCGCTTTGGCTTCGATCCCTCTTTTTGCGCTTTTCCTCCTTGCCGCCCGTCACGCGGATCACTCCGGTGACTGGCCGTTTTATGGCCACGACCCCGGCGGCCAGCGCTTCTCTCCGCTCACCGGGATCAACCGTTCGAACGTGGCCAATCTCAAAATCGCCTGGACCTTCCGCACCGGCGATGCCTACCAGCCCAAGTCCGGCAAGCCAACCGCTTTCGAAACCACTCCGCTTTACGTCGATGGCACGCTGTATCTCGGAACCCCGCTCGGCCGCGTAATTGCGCTCAACCCTCTTACCGGCAAACAGCGTTGGGCTTACGACTCGCACGTCGACAAGGACGCGGGCTACGGCGATTACTCCCATCGTGGCGTGTCCACTTGGGCACCCCAAAACGGCCACGGGCGTCGCATCTTCATCGCAACCATCAGCGCCCTACTGATCGCCGTCGATGCCGAGACTGGCCAGCCCTGCCTGGATTTCGGCGACAACGGAATCGTAGACCTCAGGAAGGGGCTCCGCATGCCGCCTCATGGCTATTCCGATTACGAAGAGACCTCGCCCCCTGCCGTCGTCGGCAACACAATCATCGTAGGTTCCGCTATCGCCGACAACGGCTGGAGCGATGAGCCGAGCGGCGAAGTCCGCGGCTTCGACGCCATCACCGGCAAACTCAAATGGACCTGGGATCCCATTCCCCAGCCGAATACCGCCCGCATCGGCGCCGCCAATGCCTGGTCGGTCATAGCCGCCGATCCGGTCCACAACCTTGTATTCGTCCCGACCGGCAGTCCCAGCCCCGACTACTATGGCGGCGAGCGTTCCGGGGACAATCTATACGCCGATTCAGTCGTGGCGCTCCGGGCCGATACCGGCGAGTTGGTTTGGCATTTTCAAACCGTTCACCACAATTTATGGGACTACGACGTCGCCACTCCGCCTCTGCTGTTTGAGCTACAGAAAGATGGCGCAAGCGTGCCGGCAATCGCCATCGGCTCCAAAACGGGAAATCTGTTTATTCTCAATCGCGAAACCGGTAAACCCATTTTCGGTGTCGAAGAGCGACCCGTTCCAAAAAGCGATGTGCCAGGCGAAGCCGCCTCTCCCACTCAACCGTTCCCGGTCAAGCCCGCGCCCCTAACTCCGCAAACCATGACCGCCGACGACGCGTGGGGAGTCGATGAAGCCGATCGAAAGTGGTGCCGCGACGAAATCAGCCAGCTGCGCACAGACGGTATCTTCACGCCACCCTCCATCAAAGGATCTCTCAGCATTCCGGGCAACATCGGCGGCCAGAACTGGGGCGGCATGGCCTACGATCCCGTGCACCACCTCCTCATCATTCCCGACAACCACATCGCCGCAGAAGTCAAACTGATCCCGCGTTCGGAATATGAGAGCAGGCTCGAAACACGGGGCCGCCGCCTCAACGGCGACTGGGAGTTTGCTCCGCAACGCGGAACACAGTACGGCATGATGCGACGCCTGCTGCTCGGTCCAAAGAGGCTGCCATGCACCGCACCGCCCTGGGGAACTCTTCTTGCAATCGACGCGAGCAGCGGGCGACAAGAAATGGGAAGTGCCGATCGGTCTGCTTTACGCTGGCAAGGGCCGTCCTTCTACACCGCCAGAGTGGGGCTCCGTCGTCCTCGGCGGGCCCATCGCTACGGCCGGAGATCTCGTCTTTGCGGCTGGAACGCTCGACAATAATCTCTACGCGTTCGATGTTGAAACCGGCAAGCAACTCTGGCGCGGCGAACTCCCGACCAGCGCGCGGTCCACTCCGATGACTTTTCTCGGGCCCGATCGCAAACAATATGTCGTCGTTTCAGCCGGCAGTCACCAACCCGCCGGCAATCAGCCGCTTGGAGATTACGTAGTGGCGTTTAGCTTGTGAGCCGCTTTTTAGCAGGCATCCACCCGGTCCGTGAAGCCCTTCGCGCGCATCGCCCGCTGGACAAACTCCTGATCGCAAAAGGCGCTTCCGGTCCTCGCATCCAAGAGATCATCGAGTTATCTCGCACGGGATCAGTTCCGGTCCGCTTCGAACCCCGCGATGTGTTGGATCGTGCCGCGAAGGGCGTTCCGCACCAGGGAGTAATCGCCTTTGGATCCGCCCACGACTACGTAGAACTCGATTCCGTCCTCGAGGGTGCCAAACTTCTGGTTGTCCTCGACGGAGTCGAAGATCCACACAACCTCGGAGCCATCATCCGCACCGCTCACGCCGCCGGAGCCGACGGCGTTGTGGTACCGGACCGACGCTCTGCGCCATTAACTGAAACTGTGGATCGCGCCGCCGCGGGAGCCCTGGAGTATCTGCCCATAGCGCGTGTCACCAATGTAACCCAGACACTGCAACATTTGAAAGAGAACCGATTCTGGATCTACGGTCTCGACGAGCGAGGAACGGAAATCTACGACCACACCGAGTTCGCTGTCCCAACTGCCATCGTGCTCGGCGGGGAAGGGAAGGGTCTCCATCAAAACGTGCAAAAGCACTGTGACGTTCTCGTGCGCATCCCAATGGCCGGCGCAGTCTCATCATTGAACGTCTCGGTAGCCGCAGGGGTAGTCTTATTCGAATGGCGAAAGCGCGTGAAAAGCTAAGGCTACTCCTTTGGCTGGTTCCAGATCACGAGTTCCGTTCCGTCACAAGTTCGAGAATTGAATACAGCGCGCGTTGCGCAGCACTATCGCCAAACCACGAGAGAATCGTTCGAGACTTCTCCGTAAACGTGTGGGCCCGATCGTAAGCGCGCTCAATGGCGCGATGCCGATTCAGAATGTGCACAATTTGCATGAGCGGCACATGTTCGTAGCTGCCCTCGCTCATTACGGTCTCGATGGCGCGACGTTCATCCGGTGAGGCGCTTTCTAACGCGTGAATGACAGGCAGCGTCACTTTACCCTCACGCAAATCATTGCCCGCGGGCTTGCCAAGAATCTTTTCCGTAGAGGTGAAATCGAGGATATCGTCGACCAGCTGGAAAGCCATGCCGAGATTCCATGCAAACTCGCGCAGCTTGGATTCTGCTGTTTCATCGGCGCTTGCCGCCGATGCGCCAAGAGAAGCGCATGCGGAGAATAGGGCGGCTGTCTTGCGGTCGACAAGCTCCATATAGTCGGGTTCCGTAATCTCGATGCGGTGGAGCCGTTCTAGCTGGAGCAGTTCGCCCTCTACCATCATCTGAGTGAGCGAGATCAGGACGTCGAGTATATGGAAATTTCGCTCGCGCAAGGCCAGTTGGAAAGCTTGCATGTAGAGCCAATCGCCAGCGAGAACGGAAGCGTGATTTCCCCAAACAATGTTCGCCGAAGGGCGCGCCCGTCGCGTCTTCGCCACGTCGATCACGTCATCGTGGACCAGCGTTGCTGTGTGAATCATCTCGACAACGGCGGCTAGTCTGCGCGCGCAATCTGTCGACGGACCGAAAAGGCGGTTACATAACAACAACAAAGCAGGGCGGAGACGCTTGCCTCCTCCTGCTTGTAAGTATTGATTGATCGCAGTAAACGTTTCAACCGACGCAGCAGATTCCGCCCCGATGACGCGCTCTACTTCGAGCAGGTCCGATTTCACCAGCTCGAAAGCCTCACGAACGGAAAGGGTCTGTCGGAATTTGCTGAACATTGTGTCGATGGCAATCTCAGTTTAGCCCGTGGGAGCTAGACCACAGTTCTGTCTAACTGACTCCGAAAATACGCCTGAAGTTCTCCGTTGTCTCTGTTCCTAGCTGGTCCGGGGAGACCCCGCGCAGTTGTGCGACGAGCTCGGCTGTGTGAACGACAAAGGCAGGTTCGTTTCGTTTTCCACGATATGGAATTGGTGCCAGATAAGGCGAATCCGTTTCAAGAAGCAACCGGTCGGCTGGAGTGATACGGGCTGCTTCGCGTATAGGCAGCGATTTCGGAAATGTTGTCACGCCGCCGAAAGCTAAACAAAATCCGAGATCCAGGCATTCACGCGCCTGCTCGGAATCACCCGTGAAACAGTGCATGAGGCAGGGCAGTCCGGTCGGCGCCCAGTGCTTGCGCAGTACGTCGAGCGTGTCGCTCCAGGCATCGCGTGTATGAATCACTACAGGCATACGGATTTCCGCGGCAATAGCCAGCTGACGCAGAAAGACCGGAAGCTGAGTTTCCCTGGGAACGCCCCAATGGTAATCAAGACCGATTTCGCCGATTCCCTTGACCTTAGGATGCCCTAACAGGCTCTCCAGATTTTTGAAAGTGCTGTCGTCGATCTTGGGAGCGTCGTTCGGATGTACGCCGACGGTGGCGTAAACCGACGGCCACTGTTCCGCTAAACGAATTGCCGCCATCAGATCGGGAGGACCGTCGCCGGTGCCGATGGCTAACATATATTGAACGCCGGCGGCGTGCGCACGTTCAATGACCGCAGTCCGATCCTCTGAAAACTGAGAATCGTCGAGATGACAGTGGGAATCGACCAAAGTCACGCGAGCTACTTCAGCCGTGCACCCGGCGCGATCTCTTCATGAAAGCCGGCGAGAACGGGCAGTCCTCCTTCGAGGCTCGCCGCTACAATCATGCCCTGGGAGGTCAGCCCTCGCAGTTTACGCGGTTCCAGGTTAGCCACAATGACAACTTTGCGCCCGACTAGCTGCTCCGGTTTGTAAGCAAGAGCGATGCCCGCCACAATTGTGCGCGGCTCGGCTTCGCCAATGTCGACCTTAAGATGGAGCAGTTTGTCCGCGCCTTTCACAGGCTCAGCCGACTTCACTTCGCCAACACGCAAGTCAACTTTGGAAAAGTCGTCGATTGAGATTGCCGGCGATTTGTCGATCGATGCTGGTGCAGCTTCCGCTGCCTTCGGAGAAGCATGGCCCATTAGCGCGGCTTGACGGTCCTTTTCCGCTTGTTCCAATTCCTGCATTTTTTGGACCGTGGGTTTAGGATCGAGCCGTGGAAAGACGGCAGCGATTGTGCCGATTTTCTGGCCTTCTTGCAGGAGTCCCCAGCGAAGCGACTCGGCGCGAACCTCATCGAGCGATGAGGTAAAGCCGAGCTGATTCCAGATTGCTTCCGTCGAGTGCGGCAACACCGGATGGGCAAGCACGCAAACCAACCGCAAGGCTTCGGCGGCCGTGTAGAGCGTCCCATCAAGCTTTTCCTGTGCTGCCGGCGAAGGATCTTTTGCCAATTTCCAGGGAGCATGTTCCACGATGAATTTGTCGACAGCCGCCACTATGCCCCAAATGGCTTCGAGCGCACGCGAAAATTCGAACTTCCCATAATTGGCAAGCGACGCTTCAGCCACCCCGAGTGCGATGTCTCGGATGATGGCATCTCCGGCGTGCCCGGGAATGACACCACCGCGATACTGCTGAATCATGTTCAGGGTGCGGCTCGCCAGATTGCCGAGCCCGTTCGCGAGGTCGGAGTTGTAGCGGCCCACCAGCGCATCGAAGCTGAAGCTGCCGTCCTGTCCGAACACAATTTCCCGCAGCAGAAAGTAACGCAGTGCATCGACTGCCATCACCTCCGCGATCGGCGAAGCGCGCACGATGTTCCCGCGCGACTTACTCATCTTGTCGTTTTCAAACAAGAGCCAGCCGTGCGCGAAGACTTTCTTAGGAAGAGACCAGCCAGCCGCCATTAGAAAGGCGGGCCAATAAACCGCATGGAAGCGCAAGATCTCTTTACCGATCAGATGTAGATCCGCGGGCCATCGATCCTCGCCTTCGACGGCGCTTATGTAAGTAGTAAGCGCGTCGAACCACACGTAAAAGACGTGAGAGGGATCGGCTTCGACCGGAATGCCCCATTTGATGCTTGTGCGCGTGATGGAAAGATCGGCTAGACCTTGTTTAACGAACGCGAGAACTTCATTGCGGCGGATTTCGGGCTGAATAAAGTCGGGATTCGCTTCGTAAAACTCAAGCAAGCGGTCAGTGAACTCGGAGAGCTTGAAAAAGTAGTTTTCTTCGGTAACTTCCTCGTACGGCTTGCCGGTTTCGGGATCGATATCGCCGGGCTTTGCCTCGTTAACAAACGACTCGCTGACAACGGCGTAGAGTCCCGTGTAACTACCTTTGTAAATGTAACCGTTCTGCCTACACGCTTCGAAGAGTTTGTTTACTAACTCGGCGTGCCGCGGACTGGTGGTGCGTTCAAACCGATCGATTTGCAGGCCAAGCTTCTGCCATTGGACCCTGAACTCGTTCGAGATTAGATCGACAAACTCTTCCGGCGACTTGCCTTGCGCCTTCGCCGCGCGCTCTACCTTGGTGCCATGCTCATCGGTGCCCGTAGTCAGAACCACGTCCAAGCCCTGCATCCGCTTTATTCGCGCGATGGTCTCCGCAGCGATGGTCGTGTAAGCGTGCCCAATGTGCGGCGCGGCGTTCACGTAGTAGATAGGTGTGGTGAGGTAGTACTTACCGTTGCTCATCAGGAGTTTTGTTGTTTTCGAAACGCTTCGCTGGCTTCGGCCATCACGGTGCGAAGCGGTACCTGCTGCGCGGCGGCAGCGGTGCGGCAATCCTCAAATTCCGGCGTGAAGCTGCCACGATCTGTGTACTTTATCCGCACTTTACCGTAAGACGTTTCAACCTCTGCAAAATGCCGTTCGAGGACGCGGCGCTCGGCCTGATAGCTGCGCACTCCTAACGTGGTCGTCTCCGCGAAAAGGATGTCAAAAAGCCTTTCGGACCGTTCCGGAATTGCGATGACCGAAATAAGCGTCCCCGGCCGGTTCTTCTTCATGAAGAGCGGTGTCAAGGTCACGTCCAATGCACCCGCTTCGAACAGCCGTTCCATGGCGTAGCCCAGCAGCTGCGGCGACGAGTCGTCGATGTTCGCTTCGAGCACAGTGACCGAGGTCGATTCGGTTGCGTCTGTTCGCTCACCGATCAACACGCGTAGAACGTTTGCCTGCTGCGGGAACTCTTTGTCTCCCGCGCCGAAACCTTGTGCGAGCACGCGAACGGCGGGCATAGGCCCGAAACCAGACGACAGCGTAGCGAGGAGCGCGGCCCCAGTGGGCGTCGTGAGTTCCGTTTGCGGTCCCGCGGAATAGATAGGCACTCCTTTGAGAAGCTCCGTTGTCGCCGGGGCAGGAACGGGAAGAACACCATGTTCCGTATTGACCGTACCGCTGCCGACGTTGACCTGCGAGCTGCGGACCTCATCGATCCCGAGCGAATCCAAAGCCACGCATGCACCCACCACATCGCAAATGGAATCGACCGCGCCCACCTCATGGAAATGAACCTTTTCGATAGGTACGCTGTGCGACTTTGCTTCCGCTTCGCCGAGCCGTTGAAACACAGCAAGCGCATTTTTCCGGGCTACATCGGCGAGGTTTCCGTTCAGGATAATTTTCTCGATGTGCGGCAGATGGCGATGCTTCTTCTGTTCGGCAAACGAAACCGAAAACTTGGACGCCGCAATGCCCTTGCGCTTGGTTTTTTCGACACGAACCTCCGCACCCAGATCGAGGCTGCGGAGAGCAGTTTCAAGAGTGCCCCAGTCAGCGCCCGCATCGAGCAGTGCGCCAACAGTCATATCGCCGCTAATGCCCGAAAAGGCGTCGAAATAGCAGATTTTCATGGAATGTTTGAGGCCAGGCAGAAGCGAGCCAACCAAAACACCAGTTTACAGGGGCAACCAGGGATTGAGGGTAAGGCCGGTCCAGAATGCACGCTTTCATATAGACTACGGAATGAGAAATTCGGAGAAATGCCTTCGAGGAGAAAATGCAAATGAAAGTATTGCAAGCATGCTTGCTTTCGGCCACCATCGCGACGTCATTGTCTATAACTGCGACAGCTCAGGCGCCCGCGGCACGACAAGGACCCGCACCTCACCTCGTGCTTTGGGTCACCACGAATGCATGGCCCGACGGTGGAGAAATTCCTATGCAAAATGCGGCCCGAGGCGACAACAAGTCCCCGGCATTCGAGTTTCATTGGAACATAGGCACGAACCCAGGCACCGCGCCCGACAGTTTGCAATCCTACGCCGTGATCTTCCATGACGTAGAAAACTCCACCAATAAAACCACAGCAGACACTCTTCACTGGTCGGCGTTCAATATTCCCGGAACGGCGAAAGGCTTGCCTGAAGGGCTCGGATCGGGTGACCTGCCCGACGGCACGCGGAACGGTCCAGGGATCGCTTCACGCGGCGGTAAGCCACCTGCCTATTTCGGACCTGGGGCCGGCCCCGGGCCGATCCACCACTACGTATTCGAGTTCTACGCTTTGGACACGAAGTTGGATCTTCCGGCCAATACGACTCGAGAGGAGTTGCTCAAGGCAATGGACGGCCACGTTGTCGGCAAGGCGGCGTGGTTTGGCCGCTTTCACACGCCAGGCCAATAAGAATTTTTAGGAGCGTTTAGGGACAACTCTCGCAACGGAAAAAGCCCGGAGTAGCTGATCTACTCCGGGCTTCAAAACAAATTAGGTTAAGCTACGCTGTCGACCTTAGCGGTGGCCTCCGCCGGAGTGTCCAGCGGAACTGTGAAAACCGCCACCGGCAACTCCCGAACGCACAGTGCCGCCGCCTATTGCCGCTCGACCGCCTCCATAGTAGCCAGCGCCGCCATAGTAACGTCCCCCGTAGTAACCGCGCCCGTAGTATCGGCCGCCCCAATAACCGCCGTAGAAAGCGAACGATGGTCCCCAATAGTAGGGATATCCCCAGCCATATCCATAACCGTAGTACGGATAGGGATAGCCGTACGTCCCGGCGTAAACAGGCGCTGGCGACGAGCTTTCATACATTCCGTTGCCCGAATAGTTTGCATAGGTCGGCCGGTCATACTCGTTTGGCTGAATGTAACGGAAAGCCTGTGAGCTATTAACGGTAGAAATCGTCACAGGCGCCTCAATACGGAACGTAAGCACCTGTTCCGGATAAATAACGCTGGCGTGATTATGGGTAACCAGGACGCCGATCAGCCCCGCTGCCGCACCAGCACCAGCTCCGATAGCAGCTCCGGTTCCCCAACCCGCGGCCGCACCGATTATCGCGCCAACTCCGGTTGTTGTTGCGACTGTGCCGAACTCCGTGCCCCCCGATGTCGTTCCGCCTGTGCGGCTGATGAACTGCGTCGAAATCGGAATCTGCTGACCATCGACAAGATCCATGTTCGTCAACTGCAGTCCAAGCCGAGCCGGCTTATCGTAATGATGCTTTTCCGCTTCCGCGACGCGACCACCCACGGTCTGTCCCGGTTCCGCTAACACTACTCCATTCACTACTAAAGGCTGCACCAGTGAAGCCGTAAATGCGTCACCTTGTTGATTCTTGTCCGAAGACAGCATCTGATTGACGCGTACAGTGATATACGTTCCGCGTTGTACCGTTAGCTGCGCCGGAACTGGTGGCGGCGCCGGCTGATTCTGCTGAGCACCATAGGGTGCGTTGTTCTGCGGACGACCGTACTGCCCATTTTGCGGGTAGCCGTATTGCCCGTTTTGCGGGTAACCGCCGCCGTTGTTTACAGGAGCGTTATTTGGATAAGGCTGCTGAGGGTAAGCTTGCTGGGATGGACCCGGCTGCTGCTGCGGATAGTTCTGCTGCGGATAAGACGGCTGCGCACTGGCGTCGGGCGCCTGCCCTCCGCCTACGTCTCCCTCTTGGCTAGCGCTGTCGGGGGCAGCCGGTGTATACACTTGGCTCTGCTCTCCAACGCGCTTCCAACCGCCGTTCGTCTCAGTGTTTTGCTGTGATGAGTTGCTTGTTGCCGGAACCGAAGAGTTCTGGGCAAAGGCTAACGTGGACGCAGCCAACACACTAGCTAACGCCGCTCGCCCTGCACTCCGGATTAGTTGTAAACGATCGCTTTTCATAACCTGTCGCAATTCTCGACACCTTTTAGATGCACGCGACTTGCCAAGGTTCCCTCGAACTCAGCCGTTCAGAATCAAGTACTTCCACTTCAATACTAGGCTAAATTGCACCGTGTTGGTGGTTTTCGACCGATAGTCAGATTTTTAAAAAGACCTTTCTGCGATACATCCACAAAAGCAGCAACCAGTAAGTCAGAAGCGTAGCCGCTCCGAGCAGGAGAGGGTACAACCCTGCTCCAAGCACTTGAAATGGCCCATCGCCGAGATGAATGCGGAAACTGCTAACGATAAATTCTTCGAACAGATGCGCAATCAGATAAGCCGCAATCGAGTTCGTCCCGACCACAACCAGCGGGAAGGCCCACCGGCGGTATCGTTTAACGTCGATAACGAAACTAAAGGCCGCCAGCAGCAGGAAGCACATTCCACCGCTAAACAAGGTCCAACTCGGTGTCCAGATCCGCTTCACCACCGGGCAGATTCCGGTCACATGCAACAGCAGCCCGGCCGCTACACCTATAGCCCCAGCTACCAGGAAACGCCTTAGCGGAATGAAAGGTGAATACGTTCGATACCATCGCCCAGCCACTAAGCCCAGGATCATCGTGCCGAGCGTCGGAATAAAGCTTAAAGTGAGATATCCTCCGCCGTTTGCGACAAACGGCTGCTCTCGCGGGAACAAGTTCAGGAACCATTGATCAAAAGCATTGCCCAGATTACTGTTTTTGTTCCAATGTGCCGCGAATCCAGAGAAGTTATGAGTCCAGTTGCTAGGCACTCCTACCGCTTGGTAGTCGAATCCCGAAGGCAGCGGATACAACGCCCACGCGAGCCAGTACCCGGTCAGGATTGCTGCCAACGAAATCCATTGCCATTTTGCCGAACGAAAACCGAGCAGAAATAAGAACGGATAGCCAAGACCGATCTGTGTCAGCGTGTCTTCGAATGTAAAATTCGTTTGCGCGCTATGCGTCGATCGGAGAAAAATGCCCAGTGCGATCAAGAGCAACGACCGCCAAAGCGCATGCAGAAACATGCGGCCGAACGTTCCTCCACGCCTCAGCCTGCTGGCGATCGAATACGGTAGCGCCACGCCTACTAGAAACGAAAAGGAGGGTTGAATCAGGTCATGTAGTGAGCAGCCGGCCCATTCGACATGCGTCTGGTTGAAAGCAAGCACGCTCCAAAACCAATTTCCCGGATACGATTGGCTGACTTTAGCAAGATTAAGAACCTCCGCCATCATCAGCACCATGACAAAGCCGCGGTAAGCGTCAACCGCTACGTTTCGGCCCGTAGATGCCGGTGTCACTGGTTCAATGATCCCTACGTCGGATCGTTCATTCTGCTCACGAATTAAAGCTCGGTTTCCCATTTTTAAGAGAAGTGAACTTCAACTATATATGGAAGGCAGGCAATATGGAAGGGCAGGTTTTACCTGCCCCTAAACAGGTTACTCCTGCGGAAACTTGAGATCGGCGTTGTAGCCCCCGCCCGCATCCTGATACAAATCGGGCGACGGCAACGGATCGGACCCCACACTGACCTGCTCGCGGTTCTGTGCCTTCTTTTGTTGAGCCATCAAGTCCCTGAGTAGCGGTTCCGTGACGGTCTCTCCTTTTCGGCTGTTCTTGTGTTTCATGCCGGAAAGCTATCAGGTAGTCACAGACGATGAACCCCGCCGATCCTTGCTCAGTGGATCTGGCAAGCACTAAGTTACTGATTTTCTAGTGATTTGCTCACTGGGATCAAACAGAGCGGTTTTGCTTTCAACTTGTGACCGGGAAAATCAGCCCTCAGATTTATGTGTTCCTTGCGAAATTAGCGTCACTTAAAGCAGAGCTAGTGTCACCACCCGGACCGCCGCCAGAACCCCGAAACATAGAAAGCGTAAAACAGATCATCACCGCAACAAAGCTCATATCCGTAGGTTAAGGGCTCTTTGAGGCAATTGTCCCCTAAGAATTTCCTTTAAATCCAGGCCGATACGATGCAGCCGCGCACTGCGATCAGGGCGCCACGACAGCCTGCGCCGGCAATCTCCTCAGCTTAAACGCCAAGCCGATCAGCAATATTCCGAAGAACAGTCCGTACCCGGCCAATACCCATACCAGAAACACCGCGCCGGTAATCGGCGCCGCAAACAGCAAAATCCCCGCCAGAATGGAAACCACTCCAGTCAGCACGAGCAACCACTCGCCTTGTATATGACGCCGCAGCCGCAGCGCCGCCACGATCTCGATGACTCCCGTAATAATGGCCCAGAACGCGAGAATTGTCACGAAAATAGCAGCCGCGGCAACCGGCGCCACAATCGCGTACAGCCCGACTAAGATCCCGAGAATACCTTCCAGCAGAAATGCACCCCATCGCCGGTGGCCTTGTATCGCCCGTACTGTCGAAACGATCGCCAGAATGCCGTCGATGATGGCGTAAATTCCGAAAATCGTAACCAGAATTGCAATCGTCACACCCGGCACGGCGAAGGTAGCAATCGCAAACAAGATCGCGGCAATACCCCGCAGCAGCAGCGCCCACCAATTGGAACGAAGAATCATCGCCATAGAATCTCTCCCCCTTGCCCCTCAGACATTTCCCTTGCGCATTTCACTTTTCAGGTAATCGCACGAGCGCACCGTCAGCGCCATAATCGTCAGCGTCGGATTTTGGCAGCCCGGCGAGTTAAAGCAGGAACCGTCCATAACAAACAGATTTCTGACATCGTGGGTCTGCTGAAACTGGTTCAGCACCGAAGTCTTCGGGTTCGAGCCCATGCGAGCTGTTCCGACATCGTGATTTGCATCCCCCGGCAGATGAACCTCCGAATGAACTTTGATATCTTTCATCCCGGCGGCTTCCAGCATCTCTGCCGCCTGTTCGCCCGCGTCCTTCACCAGGTTGCGCTCGTTGTCACCCCACCGCACATGCATCCTGAGCACGGGAATCCCGAACGTATCCACTGCCTGCGGGTCGAGCTCCACGTAGTTCTCAAATCGCGGCAACGCTTCTCCGTAGCCCAGAAAAGTGAACGTCTCGGTCTGAACTTTTGCCGCGGCCTTATATGCTTGGCCAAACCCCGGCGCGCTCGCATTAAATCCCGTTCCGCTGCCACCCTGATATCCGTAGCCGCGTAAGAACGATTTCATCGGCGCGCTTCCGGGCACGTTCCTGAAACGCATCACATATATGCCGTTCGGTCTCCGAGGACCAAACATCGCCGGCAGATTCAACGGATCCGGCACCGTCCCTTCTGCGCCGCCGCCCTTCAAGCTATCGGTGTAATAATGGCCGAGCACGCCGCTCGAATTTGCCAGTCCATTCGCGTGCTCCCGCGTACTCGAGTTCAACAGCAGGCGTGTAGACTCCAGCGCCGATGCCGCGACAACCACCACTCGCGCACGCAACTCTTTGTGCTGTTTCGTTACCGTGTCGATGTAGTGAATCCCTGTTGTCCGGTTCGTCTCCGGATCCATCGAGACCTTGTAAGCTCTGGCATTTGGAATCAGGTCACACTTGCCCGTCTGCAACGCATCTTTGAGCGTCGTGAAGGACGAATTGAAGTAAGCATGCGCAACACAGCCGCGCTCGCACGGCCCGCAGTAATGGCACGGCTGGCGTCCGTTGATGCCCTTCGTCAGATTGGCCGCGCGGCCCAGCGTAAGTGTCCGGCCATATTTTTCTTTGAGTAGATCGCGCATCTTCCACTCGACGCAACTCATCTCCATGGGCGGCAGATACTGCCCGTCCGGCAGTACATCGTTGCCTTCCCGCATACCGGTGATGCCTACGTACTGCTCGACGAGATCGTAATACGGCGCCACGTCCTTGTAAGCGACCGGCCAATCCTGTCCAAACCCGTCATGCGATGCCGCTTTAAAATCCAGATCGCTCAACCGATAACACTGACGGCCCCAAACGTTCGTCCGGCCGCCCACCATGCGAATTCTGCCGAAGTAGCTGTAATCCATCCCCTCTGCGGTCGTGTACGGCTCTTCATGGTCGTTCGCAAACCACTCGTAATTGTATTCCGTACACGCATAGCATTGCCCCTGAATCGGCCGCGTCCGCCGGACGATCGGCCCGACCGGCTCCCGAAACTTCAAGTCCCTGTACTTCAGGTCAAATACAGGTTCATGTTCATTGAAGTTTGCGTCCTTCTGCGGGCGCCCGCAATCGAGCACCGCCACCCGCGCCCCGCCTTCGCACAGCACCTTGGCCGCCCATCCGCCGGAGGCCCCGGACCCGACTACAATCACGTCATACTTGCTTGCGACCACTTTCCTTTACGGTATCTCCCTCCCGATATCATAGTTATGACCGATAGCAAAATGATCGCCGAACGCCAGCATCTCAGCCGCCGCGACTGGATCGCGAGAGTGCTCCAAACCTCCGGGGCGCTCGTGTTAATTGCCAACTCATCCGCACAAGAACACGCGGACGGCAATAAAGCATGGCATCCCGTCTTCTTAACGCCCGATCAGAACGCCAGTCTTGTCAGCCTCGGCGAATGCATCGTTCCTGGCAGCAGCGCGGCTTTTTGTAACCGCGTCATCGACCTGATCTTGTCCATCGAATCTGAAAAGACCCAGCGGGAGACTGTCGAAGCGCTCTCGAAGTTCGATGCTGCGGCGAGTGCCGCCTATGGCGGACCTTTCCGTGAGATACTGCCTCCCCAACAGCACCAGCTCCTCGTAGCCGCCGCCAGCGAGGATGGCGCGCTCAGTCCGCAATTTCAATTGATCAAAGAATGGATCGCCGATGCGTATTGGTCATCCGAAGAAGGTATGCGGGAGCTGGGTTGGAAAGGCCGTCTTGCCTGGACGAAATTCGACGGCTGCCCTCATGCTGAAAAGCATGCCTGATTCACCTCGTGTCCGTTTCAGCCGATGCCCGAAGGAAATGAGCTACACCGTTTCGCCCAACGCCATGCTGCGATCTTTTCGAAACGCATAGTCACGGTCGACGCTCCGAACGGACGCTTCGCCGATGGAGCGTTACAGCTCAGCCGGCGCAAGCTTCGAGCCGTCGATGCCTACGGCAAGCACCTCTTCTACGACTTCGGAAAGAATCGCCAGCTGCATATCCATCTCGGCCTCTACGGGAAGTTCCGCGAAGGCGAAATGCCGTATCCGGAGCCCAAAGGCGCACTGCGCCTGCGTATCTCAACTCGGGATCACTGGATTGAATTGCGCGGTCCTACCGCCTGCCACGTGCTCGACGAAGAAGATCGCGAAAACCTGGTCGCCCGGATCGGCCCCGATCCTCTGCGCGAAGATGCCGATCCCCAACTCGCCGTCGAACGCATTCGAAAAAGCCGTGCGCCTATCGGTGCGCTGCTGATGGACCAATCCGTCATAGGAGGTATCGGCAACATTTATCGCGCCGAGTTGCTGTTTCGCTCGCGCCTGCATCCGCTTCGCGTGGGAAACACAATCTCGGCAGCGACTCTCGCCGAGCTCTGGTTAGACGCCAAAGCCCTCATGCACGACGGAATGATTGATCGCAGAATCGTAACTACCCGGCCCGCCGATCGTCCCCACAAAAAAGGCAAAGCCCGCCGGGGTGAAACTCACTACGCCTACCACCGCCGCGGTCTGCCCTGTTTTATCTGCCAAACAGAGATTCAGATGAAAGAGTTTATTGGCCGAAAACTCTATTGGTGTCCGGGGTGCCAGAAACTCTGAAAAGTTTTTTTCAATAAACTCGAAATTCACTCCGCAGCCGTAATCAATACACCATACGGAGCAATCGTGAAAGCTTGCGAAGCTGGAGCGCCGGCGGCCGGACTCGCCATGAGCACGCTTCGGAAATTGGGCCATTCACCTGGCATTCCGCTAATGCTAACCGTCTGCTCTTTCGGGCTGGTGTTCAAAACAATCAAAGCAACATTCTTCTCTCCCGCTTTCCGGGCAAATGCGAAAACGTCTGGATTGCCCGATTCGAGCGGCACATATGCGCCTTCCCGGAAGGCTACGTTCTCGTGCCGAAGTTTCACTAGCCGTGCATACCAGGAATAGATCGACTCGGGATTGCGCTTCTCGCTTTCGACGTTATATCGCTCCGCGCCCGATTCCACCGGCAGCCATGGCGAACCCCTTGTGAAGCCCGCATTCTTTCCCGCGTCCCATTGCATGGGCGTTCGTTCGCCATCGCGATCGTCCGCGCGAGGCCGCTTCGGCCCGGTCGGCACTTGCTTCAGTTGTGCAGCCGGCATCGTTCCCATGCCGATTTCTTCCCCGTAGTACAGCAGCACCGATCCATGCTGCGTCAGCGTCAGTGCGGCAGTCAGTTTCGCGATCTGGTCGTTCTGCTTTCCATCGCCGAACGTGCTCCATTGCCGTGGATGATCGTGACTGCTGAAAAAGAATACCGGTGTCTGCCCGCCTAACTGGAGTTCCGCGGCGTCCACCTGCTTTTTGAAGAGTCCCGCATCCAAAGTCGTTAAGTTCCCGAACAGAAAATCCATGGGCAGCTGTATCTCATCGTGATTGCTTCCATACACCTTCGCCAGATCTTGAATGGTAGCCGTCGATGACTCGCCCAAGAGCACTGGGTCGCCAGCGTAGGTATCCAAGATCTTACGCATTTCCCGCAGCACTTCGTGATTCTCGGGCCGCCCCGAATTGTATGGTTCTAGAGCAGCCGCGCCGCCTGCCTGCGGAGGATGCGGATCGTCCGGGAATGCCGGATCCTCAAATAAATAGGGTGTCGCATCGAGCCGAAACCCGCTCGCGCCGTGATCCATCCAGAAGCGCACGACGCCGTACATTGCCTTGCGAAGTTCGGGGTTGCGCCAGTTCACGTCCGGCTGTTGCGGCAGGAATACGTGGTAGTACCACTGCTGTGTCCGTGCATCCCACGTCCAGGTATACCCACCGAAGATCGACGTCCAGTGGGTAGGCGGCTGCGCAGGACCACCGCCGCTCCGCCAGACGTACCAGTCGCGCTTCGCGTTATCCCGGGAGGATCGCGATTCTTTGAACCATGGATGCTGGTCCGACGTGTGATTCAGGACAAAATCGATGAGAATCCGAATACCGCGTTTTTTGGCTTCGGACGCAAGCTTGTCCCAGTCTTGCAGCGTCCCGTATTCTGGCGCTACGCTCACATAGTCGGAGATGTCATATCCGAAATCGAAATTCGGAGAAGGGAAGAACGGCGTGATCCAGATTGCATCGACACCAAACTCCTTTAGGTAATCGAGCCTTGCTGTAAGGCCTTTCAGATCACCGATCCCGTCGCCGTTACTGTCCTGAAAGCTTCGCGGATAGATTTCATAGATAACCGCGTTGTCATACCAGTGCGTAGGCCGGGCTCGGGCGGAAGGGATCTGGGCTGAACAAATCGCTCGCATGCAGCAAACCGCCACCACGAGGAATCGCAACAAGTCCATTGCAGCCATGCTACTACGCAAATCTCAAGCGCTGCTGCTTGACCCTTTTTCATGCTTTCGCCTGCTTGCGAGAGTACATGGATGCAAGCCCGCCTGACAAATCCCGCCGAAGCACGAAGTAAAGCTAAGTTACTCCGAAGCTAACGAGTTGGTCACCGAAGTTACAATTCCGGCAACCGAACCCAAGATCGAGCCGACGGCCTTTGCCGCCGCAATGGTGAGCGGCTGCTCGCTAAGATTCCGGTCCTCTGGCCCTAATTCGTGCTCGGCCATAAACCAATCTGTTTCGGGCGTGCCTAGCGGACGACCACGCTGCTCCCATAAACTGTACGCTCGAAGCTGAATGGAGCGGCGCCGCTCCGACTCGTTCCCCGTCCCATGCTCTTCTTCCATAATCGTTCGAACTCCTGAAGCCATTATCGAATGACTTCGGGCAGGTGGCGGCCCATGATGAGGCCCTGCAGTTGTGAGTGTTCCACTCAGTATTCGCCGAGCGTGCCCGCGGATAACAAGCTTCTAAAGCAACGCTAGATCACCCCGGATGGCCGTTGTGCTAGTCAGAAAGTTCGTGTTCCTTGCGGTCGAGCCATCGCTTAAGCGGCAGCAAGCCCCGCAGCGTAATCAGATTGAGTAGAGCCAAGGCTACCGCTATGCCATAGTGATGCATCGCAACCGCCGCCCCGATGACCCCTGCATTCCACACGCTCGCGGCCGTTGCCGTTCCCTTGACAGTAGCGCCTTCTTTCAAGATTGCGCCTCCGCCGATGAAGCCGATCCCGGTAATCAAACCCTGAAGCAGGCGCGACTGAGCGGCTACGTCCGGTTGCGGCCCGAGCAGGAGCAGATAGCCGCAACTCGCCATCCCCACGATTGGAAAGGTGCGCACACCCGCGCTATGCGCCTCACGCTCGCGTTCCCAGCCAATGCTGGCCGTCAGTATGTAGGCAATTGCTACCTGTTCGAAATTGTTCCAGATTTCTTGCCAGCTGCCGGCTAGCTGAATCATCGTTTGTGCCCTACTTCTCCGCTTTCCCCATGGAGGTTCTGAGCTTCTGCTCGTCCTCCGCGCTCCAGTAAGCGCAATCGAGTTGCAGAAACACTGAAGTATAAGGAACAGTCATGTTCGTCTTGATGATAAGAACTCGGAAAGTCTGGCTCACGGCATCGAGCTTCGAGATGATTTGCTCATGTGGCAACGCCTGCGCCTTCCGTCCGCTGAGCAGCGCGTTCAACTGCTCGCGATACGCCTCCACTCCGGGTGCATCTCCTTCCGGGACATATTTCAGCTCGCGGTCCGTCCAAACGATCGGCCGAACGTGCTTCGACGATGAAAGAGCGGTGAGAACGTACTGCAGAACCGTCATCTGATCGGCGCCGGAAATGACGGTTTCTATGCCCTCTCGCGTTTGGGCCGGATAAGCCGAGTCGGCGATTACAATCCAGTTCCGGTGGCCGTAAAGAGGAAGCCGCTCATTAAGAACTTGCTTCCAGTTGGACGGGCCACCCAAATCGGTTGGGTAAGCCGTTCCTATGAAACTCAGCGAAAGGAAGACGAACAGTAGTATGTGCCGCATTGCAGTACGTTTTTATCAGATCGAGAAGACAGCACCTAAGAATCGCCGAACCTTGCCTGGAATCGATATTCCGGAATGGGAGCCGCCGGGCGGAATGCACCGAGATGACGGATATTCAGCTGGCCCCCAAGCTCCCCGATCGCATGAAGAACAAGGGCGCGCAATGCCTCGGGATCGGACAGAGCACGCAGATTGACAGCGAGTTGATGATCTCGCGAAGCATCGGCAAGCAAGTCCCCCTCTGGAAACGGTTCGGCTCCAAGAGATGAGATACTAACTTTCGCCCAGCCCGAAGGAGCCCTGTCGAATAACTTCAGGTGAGCGATCTCGATCCCGTCGTTCGTGAGCCCGGATTCCAACCGGTCGAGCAGCGGTCCGATCACCGAAGCAGGAGAAGCGGGTGTGTCGAGGTAAAGATCTGCGTGAAGATTCAACCAGCCGAGCGCCGCTTCAGCAGCGGCATATCGGTCATAATCGATTTCGAGAAGGCGCGCGCCAACTACCCGGCTGGAGGTGAGTACGTCATTCATCCAAGCCTCGACGCCGGCACCGCTTCGAGCGCTTAGCCGAAAGTCGATTGGAAAAGATAGTCGAGCCGGTTCACTGCCTAGATCACTCTTAGTCAGACACAGAATGTCGGCTTCCGCAATTTGGTTGCGCACTAGAAACTCCACGTCGGCGTGCAGCTCACCCCTCTCGAGACGTCTCGCTTGCGTGGGATCCAGCAGCACCGTCAAGGGCGCCACTCGATAATCCCGGTTATGCAACGCAAGTAGCGGTTGGAGGATCGTCGCCGAGAGATCGACGCAGCTACCAACTGGCTCGGCGAAGATGATCTCCGGACAGCTCTCGGTAAGCCGGTCGGCAGCACGGAGCAGATCGGAAAAGCGGCAGCAGAAGCAGCCGCCGGCGACTTCGCTCGTCAGAAGACTCCTTGCCTGTGAATGAAACGTATCGACCAATCCCGCATCCTGGTCATTTGTGATCACTGCTACACGCCGGCCCGTATCGACCAGCATCTCGGCTGCTTTAATAATGAGCGTGGTTTTACCCGCGCCCAGGAATCCGCCAACAAACACCAGGAGCGGCGTTTGACGCTCGCCCATTTGCACGTCATGCTTGAACATGCTTCAAGTTTCTCGAGCGCGCTTCGGAGGTGAACACTGAAAAACAAAACAGGCCCAAATAAAAAGGAAGATCGGCGCACGTTTCTCAAGTCCGTCGCCGTGGCAAGCGCAGTCGCTCTTCCGGTCGAAAGCTCTGACGAGCACGAACAGGCTAAACCACGACATAACGCGTTTGAACGCCAGCCTGCATCGCACGAACTCTCTTATCCCCGCACCTTCACCGGACCTGGCTTGGCCATGATCTCGTTCCCGTTGGGAGGAATCGGAGCCGGCAGCATCGGACTAGGCGGAAGAGGACAGTTGCGCGATTGGGAAATCTTCAACCGCCCGGATAAAGGGAACCAGCCCGCATACGCGTTTCCTAGTATTTGGATCGAAGCACAAGGTAAAAAGCCCGTAGCTCACGTGCTTGAGTCCCGCATCGAGACGCCTTACGAAGGTCAGGACGGATTAGGCTCGAATAACGCGCCGGGCCTTTCTCGCTTGCAAGGCGCAACTTTCATCGGAGAATTTCCTGCGGCACACATCGACTTTCACGATGATCGCTTTCCATTGAACATCGCTCTCAATGCAGGAACGCCGTTCATTCCGTTGGATGCGGACGCATCAGGCCTGCCCATTGCTACACTGCACTATCGCGTCCAGAACACCGGCGCGACTCCCGTATCGGTAAGCATCGCCTACTCACTGGACAATCCGGTGAAAGACCCGAAAACGATCGAGGCGGGAGGGGTTGCGCACCGTAAAACGGATGCGCGATCGAATGGGTGGCGGCAAAGCTCCCACTCACGCCATCGTCCAAGTCTCAAGGGCCTGTTCATGACGAACAGCGCGCTCGCCAAAGACGACGTTTCGTACGGAACCTTTGCTCTAGCGGTGATAGACGAAGGGAAAGGCCGGATTACGCATCTACGTGGCTGGCCCGCTGGCCGGTGGTGGAACAGCCCGCTTTTGTTCTGGGACGATTTCTCGAGCGACGGCGAGTTAGGGCCGGAAGCCGAAGAACGAAACGCGGTTGGTTCCCTATGCCTGAAACAGACCATCGCGCCCGGAGCCGAAGCAGAATATTCTTTCCTGCTCGCCTGGCATTTCCCGAATCGCACACCGGCGCGTTGCGGCTGGGATGCTCCGCAGGGTCATGAGAACACCGTCATCGGCAACTGGTACACGACCAAATTTCAAGATGCCTGGGAAGCCGCCGAATACGCAAGCGCTAACCTCCTGCAGCTCGAAACACGCACGGCAAAGTTTGTCCAAACTATGCGCGAATCCACGCTGCCTTCCGCCGTCAAGGACGCCGCGATGTCGAATCTCTCCACTCTTGTAAGCACCACCTGTTTCCGCACAGCCGATGGTGAGTTCCACGGCTTCGAAGGCGTCGACGACAAAAGGGGCTGCTGCTTCGGAAATTGCACCCACGTTTGGAACTATGAGACTGCCACCGCGCATCTCTTTCCGTCCTTCTCCCGCTCTCTTCGGCGTAGTGCATTTGGCTACTCAATGGATGAACGCGGAGCCATGTACTTCCGGCAACTTCTTCCCGATGGTATTCAGCGTTTCGGCTATGCCGCTGCCGACGGCCAAATGGGCCAGATCATGAAGGTTTATCTGGATTGGCAGCTCACCGGTGACCGCGAATTTCTCCTCGAATTTTGGCCCAAGGCGAAGCGGGCACTCGAGTTTGCCTGGATTGAAGGCGGCTGGGATGCTAACCGCGACGGCGTGCTTGAAGGTGTTCAGCACAACACCTACGATGTCGAGTTCTATGGGCCCAATCCGTTGTGCAGCATCTATTACCTCGGCGCGTTACGCGCGGCAGAAGAAATGGCTCGAGCCGCTGGGGATGCCGGCAGCGCCTCGCAGTACCGCCAAGTCTTCGAAAGCGGACGTCGGTGGCTCGACGCGAACCTTTTTAACGGCGAATACTACGTTCAGAAGATCGAAGGGCACAGCCCGGACTCGATAGCCAAAGGTCTGCGGAGCGGTATGGGCGCGGACGATCCCGAACATCCCCAGTTTCAGGTCGGTGATGGCTGTCTTGTGGACCAACTCCTCGGCCAATACCTCGCAGACGTTTGCGGGCTGGGCTCTCTCGTCGACCCGTCCCACATCCAGAAAACGCTTGGCGCAATCTACCGCTACAACCACAAACCGCACTTGTACGATCACGACACCGTGCAGCGTACTTTTGCTCTGAACGATGAAGCGGCTTTGGTCATCTGCGATTACGGCAAAGGACAGCGGCCTAAAATTCCGTTCCCTTACTACGCCGAGGTCATGACCGGATTCGAGCACTCGACCGCCTGCCTGATGCTTTTCCGGGGTCTGCTGAGTGATGGACTCGAGTGCATCGACGATATTCGGAGAAGGTACGACGGAGTACGGCGCAATCCGTGGAATGAGGCCGAATGCGGAAACCACTACGCGCGGGCGATGGCCGCATGGTCGGGCGTACTCGCAGTCAGCGGTTTCCAGTACCACGGCGCCGAACGGCATCTCACCGTTATTCCCCGCATACAGAACCCGCAGTTCCGGTCTTTTTGGTCGACCGGCACGGGCTGGGGTGTCTTCTCCTTGCGGTCGAGCTCTGCAGGACGAGCCCTTACTCTTGAAGTGTTCGAAGGCTTCCTACAGGTGCGAACCCTGGAAGCCCAAGGTAAAACCTTTCACTTCGAAAAGGAGCTAAAAATCGAGCCGTCAAACAAACTGGCTCTGCAACTCCACTAAAACAGGTCGACAAGCCTTGCCACAAATTCAAGCACACAACCGGGACCGTAACGGAGCGTCTGCCCCAGGCTAAAAGCCCGCTAATTATCGCAAACCGGTACCCACTCCACTGGCGTATCTCGCTCAGTGGGGATCTTTCAAAATCAACGTTCTGAACCTGCGATATGCTTGACCGGCCGTTACATAGGTCGATTGAACCCCACGGAGTTGCGCTGTCATCTTCTTCCCGGGATCGAGTCGTTGCTCTGGCACCATGTCTCTCAAGTAGATCCCGCAATCCTTCTCGCTTCAGGACCGGTCGCAGTGCTACTATCAACTTTCGATAACGAATCCCATTACCGATGGAAGATAAGGATCTTTATTCCGGATTAATTCGCCTGCATGTTCTCCATCACGCTTGCGAACGCGAGGTCTTCGGTCTCGACATGATCGAAGAACTCGGACGGCACGGCTACAAAATGAGTCCTGGAACCATGTATCCGATCTTGCACAGTCTCGAAGAGAGAGGCTATCTACAATCCTCTCCGTTTCGCTCCGGGAAAGTCCGGCGTCGCGTCTACAAAGCGACTCCTTCGGGTCACAAAGCTTTGAAAGCGGCCAAGCAAAAAGTCCGCGAGTTATTCGGGGAGCTGATCGAACGCAAATGAGTTGCGCAACGGTTCTGAGACTCGCCGCCGTCGTTCTCCTGACTGCCACAGCTTGGCCGCAAGTAGCCGGCAACAGATCGCTCACCATTCAAGACGCAGTCGCGCTATCTGACAAATTCCCTTCTGTCGAGGCTTCTCAGGAGCAGGTAAATGCCGCTGCAGCGGCGATTCGGCAAGCCCGCACAAATTATCTGCCGAACGTGAACGCAGTCGGGCAAGTCAATCGAGCAACCCGGAACAATGTATTCGGGCTTCTTTTCCCTCAGGGCGTCATTCCTAACATCTCCGGGCCTGTCCTTGGCACTGACAACGCGCGCAACGTTTGGGGTAGTGCCGCTGGCGCCTTGATCTCCTGGGAGCCGTTTGACTTCGGCCGTCGTCACGCCTTATTGAAATCCGCTCAAGCTACTCAAAATCACGCAGAGCTGACAACGCAGCGGACGCGGTTCGAATTGGAAACAACTACAGCCGCGGCATTCCTGACATTGTTGGCCGGGGAGCAAACCGTGAAGGGCGCAAACGCTGCAGTCGATCGGGCTCGAGTACTCGCTCGTTCGGTCAAGGCCTCCGTCGATGCGCAGCTCCGGGCCGGCGCAGACTTGTCCCGTGCGGATACAGAGCTCGATGCCGCTCAGGTGCAGCTGTTGCAAGCCGAACAATCCGTTGAAGTCGCGAAGGCTTCGCTAGCCGAATTCACGGGAGTAAATGCAAAAGCAATCGTCGCCGCGCCTGGAAGTCTTCTCGATCTTCCTCCCGAGTGGCCTGTCGAAACCGCGGACTTCGCCAAAAACCCAACCGCTGCGGAACAAGCTGGAGTCATCGAGGAGTCAAGAGCAAGGCTCGGCGTTCTGCAGCGCGCTTACCGTCCCACGTTCGAGCTCCAAGCCAGTGCTTACGCGCGCGGAACGGGAGCATTGACGAACGGCTCTACATTAGGCGGTTGGAATGGCCTCGCCCCGAATTATTTCAACGTTGCTGCCGGGTTCACGGTGAGCTTCCCGTTGCTCTCTATAGCATCGGTTCGCGCGCAAGAATCGCAACAAGACGCTATAAGTCGTGTTGCAGCTGCCACCTATCGCCAGGTTCTCGCCGATATCCAAGCTCAATCGGACGCAGCCCACGCCACTCTCGAGCAAGCCCGTAAGATCGCCGCCGAAACCCCGAAAGAGGTCGCAGATGCACGGACCGGATTGGAGCAGGCAAATGCACAATATCGAGCCGGCCTGACCACCATCGTGGGCGTGGCCGAGGCACAACGTCTATTGGCACAGGCAGAAATCGATGATTCACTGGCTCGCCTTGCCGTTTGGCGCGCTCTCTTGCAAATCCAAATTGCCCAGGGGGACATCTCTTCCTTTCTCGCGCAGGCGAGCAGATAAGGAAGAGTCATCGAATGCGACTCGTACTGGCAGCGCTCACCCGGCCGCTAACCGTGATTGCCGCAGTCGTCGGGATCGTGCTCTGCGCCATTCTCGCACTCGCTCGCATGCCGGTCGACATCTTTCCGGCAGTCGGCGAAAAAGCCATTTACGTGGCTCAGCCCTACAGCGGAATGGATCCGGCGCAGATGGAAGGATTTCTCAACTACTACTTCGAGTATCACTTCCTCTATATCAATGGCATTCAATACGTCGAGAGCAGAAACATCCAGGGCGCTTCGCTGATGAAGCTGGTATTCCAGCCTGGCACCGATATGACAGACGCGATGGCGCAAACTGTCGGCTACGTTAACAGAGCACGGGCGTTTATGCCTCCAGGAACCGTGCCGCCCTTCATCACACGATTCGATGCCGGAAGCGTCCCGGTAGGTCAGCTGACGTTTGTCGGTCCGAACCGTACCCAAGCCGAGATTCAAAACCTGGCGCTTAATCGAGTGCGCCCTGTGTTCGCAACCTTGCCTGGTGTTTCTGCTCCTCCGCCGTTCGGCGGCAATCAACGCACGATTGTGGTTACGCTCGATCCGGACAAACTGCGCGAATACCAAGTCTCGCCGGCGGAAGCAACTGCGGCTGTCAACAAGGCCACGCTTGTGATGCCCTCGGGAAACATTCGTATCGGCGATTTCAACCTGTTTGCCACCAGTAACGCGACGCTCGGCGGCAATCTCGAGGCCTTGATGGGCACTCCGATCCGAGTTGCCGCAGGTCCGGCGGTGTACTTGCGCGATATTGGCGCCGTTGCCGATGCGACAGACATCCTGACCGCGTACGCACACGTGAATGGACGACGGACCGTTTACATTCCGGTGACCAAGCGCGCCAATGCCTCCACCCTCGCTGTTATCGATGAGATTAAAGCGGCCATCCCCGATTTGAAGAAACTGGTTCCGCCGGACATCGATATCCGGCTGGATTTCGATCAATCGCCATACGTGACAAACTCGCTGAAAGGTTTGCTTTTCGAGGCAGCGTTGGGTGCTTTGTTGACGGGCGTGATGGTATTGCTCTTTTTGCGCGACTGGCGCAGCGCCATCATCGTTGTAATCAACATTCCTATCGCTATCCTCAGCTCTGTCGTAGCGCTTTGGGCCGCGGGGCAGACCATCAACATCATGACCCTCGGCGGGTTAGCCCTGGCGGTCGGTGTTCTAGTTGACGAGTCGACGGTCGAAATCGAAAATCTGCACACGCACATGGCTTCAGGCGTTCCGAAAGCCCGGGCCGTTGTGGAAGCGACCCGGCTCACGGTGGTTCCGCGCTTCCTCTCCATGCTCTGCATCCTGGCCGTCTTTCTTCCATCGTTTTTCCTGGCCGGTATTGGACGGCAACTGTTTGTTCCGCTCTCTCTTGCCGTTGCCTTTGCGATGATCGCTTCGTTCCTTCTCTCGAGCAGTCTGGTTCCCGTGCTCTCCGCGTGGATCATGAAAGTGAAACGGAAGGGCGAGCAGCAAACCGGCTTGTTTCGCAGGATTCACAAAGGATATACACGATACCTAAATGCCACGCTACGATTCCGCTGGCCGCTGGCGATCGGGTATCTCGCTGTCTCCGTCATTTTCATTTGCCTGTTCCTGCCGCGGATGGGCACTGAAATCTTCCCCGACGTAAAAGCTCCGCTTCTGCAGATTCGGTTGCGGGCTCCCACCGGAACCCGAATCGAGCAAACGGAACCAATGGTTCTGAAAGCAATCGATGTGATCGAGGAGGCCGTGGGTCCAGGCAACGTAGCGATCACCAGCGATTACGTGGGAACCCAGCCTGCCAGCTATCCAGTCGACTTAATCTATCTCTTCACAGCAGGTCCACAAGAAGCGGTGGTAAGGGTCGCGTTGAAGAATAACGTGAGCGGAGATGAAGCCATGCGCGAGCACATCCGTTCGGCGCTTCGGCAGTCGCTTCCTCGCATGCAAGTTTCGTTTGAAGCCGGAGACATCATTAGCCAAGTGATGAGCTTTGGCTCTCCGACGCCCATCAACATAGCTGTCGCAGGCCCCGCTCTCGAAGACGACTTTGCGTTTGCTCAAAAGATCCGCTCAGAGTTGACGAAGCTGCCGTTCCTGCGGGATCTGCAGTTTGCACAAGCGATGGACTACCCGGCCGTCCACGCGGAAATCGATCGCAATCGTGCAGGGCAATTTGGATTGAACATGTCTGACATCGCGCAGTCCTACGTGGCCGCGACCGCATCCTCTCGCTTCACATCCCCCAACTACTGGCGCGATCCGAAAACAGGCAATGCGTTTCAGATACAGGTCCAATACCCTCAGCACCGCATGCAGACCCTGCAGGATATGAAGTCCATTCCAGTGATGCTGCCCGGGCAAAGCCAGCCCTATCTCGGCGATGTGGCGACCATCTCATCGCATGAAGTAGCCGGTGAGATAGACCGATATAACGGTCAACGCGTCATCACGATAACGGCCAACTTGCACGGCATGCCCTTGGGTCAGGCCCTCACCCCGCTCAATCAAGCAATGGGAAAAGCCGGCACTCCGCCCCGCGGTGTCAGTGTGCAGATGCGTGGCGAAGCTCCAGGACTCGAACAGACACTGCGTGGATTAAGAATAGGCCTTATCCTCGCTGTCGCCGTAATCTTTCTCCTGCTAACCGCCAACTTTCAATCGCTCCGGCTGTCACTAGCGGTGATACTGACCACGCCTGCCGTGCTTTGCGGTGTTTTGATTATGTTATGGATTACCGGAACAACGTTGAACGTGCAGTCATTCATTGGCGCGATTATGGCCATCGGCATTGCCGTAGCGAATTCGATCCTGCTGATTTCGTTTGCGGAGCGCAGCCGTTTAGAAAACCAATCCTCTTTGCATGCTGCTCAGGAAGGAGCAGCCGGTCGCTTACGCGCCATCGTTATGACTGCCGCTGCGATGATCTGCGGAATGCTCCCGATGGCGCTCGGTTTAACCCAGGGCGGCAATCAAACCGCTCCCCTGGGGCGCGCCGTTATAGGAGGCCTCTTGTTCTCAACGTTCGCAACGCTTACATTTCTGCCGGCTATGTACTCCATCCTGCAACAAAAAGCTTCTACACACTCGCTGTCTTTGAATCCTGACGATCCATTCAGCCGCTACTATGAACAGCCGGAACATCCCTCACGTAGTTAGCACGGTTCTCGCATCGCTGTTGATTGCGCGCGCGCCGTTGACAGCCCAGTCGACAAAGCTTGTGAAGGTCGTCTCGAAACGAGTCGTGCGCACGACAGAACTGCCCGGGGAATTCTTTCCGTTTCTGAACGTCCAACTTCACGCGAAGGTTCCCGGCTATGTGGAGAAGGTGCTGGTGGACAGAGGGAGTTTCGTCAAACAGGGGCAACTGCTGGTTCAGCTGAGTGCGCCGGAAATGGCGGCGCGCATCAGTCAGGCCCAGGCTCAGGTGACCGCGGCCGAAGCGGACCAAGCCCAGGCAGAAGCGCAATTGGCTGCGGCACAAAGCACCTACTCACGAATGGAGGACGCATCGAAAACGCCTGGCGCTGTGGCGGAGAATGATCTCACCCAATCGAAGCAGCAAACGAAAGCGGCACAAGCGCTCGTTGAGTCGCGCCAGCGGACGGTAGAGTCGATGAAAAGCGATTTGAGATCCCAGCAGGAGCTAGCCTCATATCTTCGAGTGACCGCGCCGTTCGATGGCGTGATCTCCACCCGCTACATCCATCCTGGAGCATTGGTGGGCCCGGGCTCCGATCTCCCTCTTCTGGAACTCGATCAGGTCTCGCATTTGCGCCTTGTCATCGCAGTTCCCGAATCGGATGTCGCTGGCCTTGTCAAAGGTCTCACCGTCGATTTCAAAGCGCCGGCTTATCCGGATCGTACTTTCTCCGGTGTCATCGCCCGGCCGGCTTACGCCCTGGATGTGAAAACGCGAACCATGCCGGTGGAGCTCGATGTCCCAAATTCAAAGGGGCTCTTGGCCCCTGGTATGTACCCGTCTGTTCTTTGGCCCGTCGAGCGTTCGAAAGTATCTCTCTTAGTTCCACCGACGAGTATAGTAACGACAACGGCACGTGTCTTCGTTATCCGCAACGATAAGGGGCGCGCGCAATGGGTAAATATTCGCCAGGGCCCAATGGCTGGCGCCCTGGTCGAAGTGGAGGGCAAGCTCAAAGCTGGCGACGAGGTCGTGGAGCATGCCACCGATGAGATTCGTGACGGCTCCAAGTTGAACCTGGAATCCCGGCCTCTGTAACTCAAACCCTCTCGAGATGCGTCAAACTAGGCATAGTGGTCAACAAAACTCTTCGCGTCCGCGGACTTCTTCTTTTCCTGACTGGCGCGGTCTTGCTCTGCGCCGCCGACACCAAGCCCGCCCCCAGTCCCGACGAGATCCAGCGAATCATCAAACAATTCATCCAGAAAGAAACCGAATTCGCGGCTGCTCGCGAAAGTTATACCTACCGCCAAACCAGTAAAATGGAGGAGACGGACCCGGCAGGCGGCACCTACGAAATCGTAGAGGAGGTCAGCTTCGACGATCGCAACCGCCGCATTTCCCACGTAACCCACGCTCCGGTCGGCGGCTTCGAGCACATCATGATGACCGGCGAAGATGAGCAGGATCTACGCAACGTCATGCCCTTCGTCATGAGCAACGATACAGCCGACGACTACATCATCAACTACGTCGGTCGGGAACAGGTAGACGAGCTTCCCTGCTATGTTTTCTCAGTGAAACCGAAGACCCTCACCAAAGACCGCAAACGCTACTTCGACGGCCAGATCTGGGTCGATGACCAGGACCTGCAAATCGTCAAGACATACGGCCGTGGCGAAGGATATCAAAAGAAAAGCGAAGATCAGCAGTTCCCCAAATTCGAAACCTACCGCCAGCAGATCGACGGCAAGTATTGGTTCCCCGTTTATACCTACGCAGATGACACTCTAAATTTCAAAGACGGGCAGAGTCAGCGCATCAAGGTCATTGTCAAATACGACCACTATAAGAAGTTTGAGTTCAAGACCGAGAGCACGATTAAATACGGTGATGTCGGCGCCCCGAACGCGCAAACTCCCCCTGCGAATAGTCCGCAAACGCCGCCCCAACCCCATTGATGACCCTGATCTTGCCTCGGTTTGCCTGTGCACTTCTGGTCGCAACCGCCCTAATTGGGGCGGAGCCTCCGCCTCCAGCGCACATCCGGAATTTCGGCGAAGTTAACAGCACCATTTACCGAGGCGGCGAGCCCTCACTGACGGGCTTACAAGAGCTCAGCGGCTTCGGAGTCAGGCTTGTTATCGATCTGCGAGAGACCGGTTCGGCAACCATGCGCGAGCAGGCCGAAGTGGAGCACCTCGGAATGCACTATGTGAATGTGCCGTTGAGCCCTTGGTCTGCGCCTGCTCCCGACGAGGTTAGTACCGTTCTCTCGATGTTGCTACACGCCGGCCCAGAGCCTATCTTCGTCCACTGCCGTCGCGGAAAGGACCGTACCGGCACCGTCATCGCCTGCTACCGCATCCAGCACGACCGCTGGAACAACCTCCGGGCCCTTTCCGAAGCGCAAGAGTTCGGCATGAGCCGAGCCGAACGCGGCATGCGTTCTTTCATCCTCCATTTCTCCCCATTACCCGCCCCACTGCCTTTGGTCGCGTCTCATTAGAGTTGACGAGATCTGCCCGTCCGTTCGATATCAACAGTCCATAGCCGAAGTGAAATGCACTTTCAGGTAAGTTGTTCTTACGTGATCCTCGATGAGGACGTAAACTTAACGTCCTTAACTCGCAAGGGTACTCACAACAGGAGCCCGCTCCAATAGCGATTTGGCCAGCCGGGCTTCCTTCACTAAAGGCGACAAACCAAGCCGGTCGACCTTCATGGTCCAGTGCTGAAGATCGCGTTCTGCCGCGGCACGATTTCCGGTCTCGGCTAGCACCAGGCACTTAGCAATACGAAACTCAAACGCAGCCCGCAGCGGAAGCGCATCGCTTTTTCCTGGGGCGATCTGTTGAATCAATCTCGAACCCGCGTCGGATTTGCCCTGTGCAAGTAAGGCCCGGATGAGTACAGCCGCTGCGCTCAGGCGGCCTCCTTCTCGTCCAGCTGCAGCGAAGATATCCATTGCGGCCCGGGCATGAACGCTCGCCTCGTCCGCCTGCGCGCTGGCAAGACTCAAACGCGCCAGTGCCAGTTCGATCTCCGGTTTGGCGAAGCCGGGCGGGAAACGGTCATTAATTATGCGAGCTTCTTCGTAGCTGTTACGCGCGCCATCAAGATCTCCTTGATCGAGTTGGGCATCGCCAAAATCGAGCAACGTGAAAGCGAGTTCGCCTGGTTCCTGTCCTTTGCGCAGACTGGCGACCGACTCCTTATACAGGTTGACAGCTTCAGGAAACTTACCCTGTAGCGCGAGCGCATGGGCCAGAGCTTTGTCCGCCAACGCGATCCCTTCCTGGTCTCCCACTTTGCGTGCGACGGATAGAGCCTGCTCAGCCAAATGTTGCGCCTCTGCGCTGTGGCCTTCGTCTGCCAAAACCTCCGAAAAATCCAGAGAAATGGGAAAAACCTTTTGCGCTCCAAGGTCGGCCCCGACGACCAGCGCTTGACGGTAAATCGCCTCAGCGGCTTTGAGGTCGCCGAGTACACGATGTGTGTCAGGCCAGCCCTGTTAAAGCGTTGAGCTTTTCCGTTGCGTTGCCCATCTCATTAGCGATCGAGAGCGCCGTGGCATAGAGTGGCTGGGCTTTCGCCGGAGACCCGCTGCTGGCAAATGCGTTGGCTTCCATACGGTATGCTGCCGCGACACAAGCGCGGTCACCGAGTTCGGTACAAATGCCTCGAGCCTCCGCACGCACCCCGGCAAATCCGGGTAACGCCAAATTCTGCATGGCTCCTGCTTCCAGCAGGCGCGCTTTGGCGTACTGCAGCGTGGCGCCGCGTACTTTGGCCTTTCCGGCAGCATTGTGCGCAGATCGCCGGGTATGTTCAAAATCGCCCAGCGCGCCCGCCGCCGATGCTTCCGCCAAGTCGATGCGCGGATCATCTTTTAACGGAGCCGGCAAGCTGCGCAGCGTTTTTATAACCATTAGCCCCTCGCGGGCTCTTCCGGCACGGACCTCTACCGAAGTGAGCAACAACCCGTACTCCAAGTCGTCGGGTAAAAGTGTGACTAGTGCCTGATAGACCTGAACCGCGCGCGGCCAATCGTGGGCTGTAGCCCGGTAGCGTCCTTCAATGTCGAGTTGCTCGACTCGACTTAGCGCGCCTGACAACTCAAAGGCCAATTTAGCTTCAACGGCAGCGCGGGCCTCCAGACTGAGAGCAGCCCAAGCCGCGGCCAAACCTGCATGCGCGAAGGGATTCGATGGAGCGGCGGCGACAGCCTTCTCTAGATACACACGTGAGATACACACGTGCGCTGAGAGCGTTGCCGAGCCGCAACTGCTCCATTCCTCGCGCATAAGTCTCAATGACGGCGGCTTCGAGTGGCAGATGCCCCTCGGCGGCAAGGCGCATGCCAAGCCGGGCGCCAATCTGGTCTGCGCATCTCCGCGTGAGTTCCGGAAGCTTCTCTTCTGGAGATTCGTCGCTGATGGCGGCCATCTGCTGTCCCGAATGAGCGTCGAACAGCATTACGTCGACCCGAATGAGGCCGGCTCGCGGCAGATACGCTCCGCTAACCACGTAGTCGCTCCCAAGGTTGTTTCCGATACGCTGCAACGTCTGAACGGAATACGCCGATTGTGGAGTGAGCGCCAGCTCTTTACGCATACGCGTTACGTTTTCGAGCGGTAGCGGACGTAAACGCTGCTCGTTTCCCAGTTCGATGGTTAACAACTCGGAGACGGCAGCGGAGATCCAGGAACTCTCGGTTTGCTGCGACAAATCGTTGAAGCCGATTACTGCGATCGATGTGCGGGTCGGGGAAATCGATGCGCGCTTGCGAACCGCGAATAACGTTGCGGCAACAGCGAAGACCAGCACGAACGCCAATGCAATCCATATAAAACCGATACCATTGCCGAGCCCGGGCGCCGCGCGGGCTTGAGGTGGCGGCAGTGTTGCAGAAACTTTGTGCTCTGATATCGCAGCTTCGTCTGTCTCTGTCGGAGCTGATCGTTCTATCTCTGGCGCGGCGGCCGGCGCGGAGCGCAGCCGGAACTTCGGAATGTATGCACCCTTCGGAAGCTCGATCACTACCGAGTCGTCAAGCCCTTCCTGCTGGTAGTATTCGGCCAGTTTCAAACGTAGTCGCCTGGCTTCCAACCGCACGACCGGATCTGTACGGGGATCGTACGTCGCCGGCCGACCAAACACGTCCAGCCCTAAGGCGTACTCCTTCAAGTGATGGGTGCGGCCCTCGAGAGTAAGTTCAGTTACGTAACGGAGCAGGCGGACACAGCGTTCCGCTTTGCAAAAAGTACTCGAGTGTACGACGCGTTCCAACTCCTGTACCACCGCCCTAGCCGGCACGGTAAGCGGTGCTATGGCATTATTCGGCGGCGTCACAAGTTACGTAACATTATCGGCCGACGTTGGAGCTGTTACCTAAGTCTTTTAGTTCTATAAGTTTTAAGTAGGTAGCCTACCGTTATCTTCTTTACGGCCGGGCCTGCTGCCGCTTAACCTGAGCCGACATGTTTTATAGGACTCTCGGCCTTTTGCTTGCTTTTGTAATTTCTATATCCGCCGGAGGTGTTGCGGCTGATACGAGCCGCCACGAAGCCCAGATTCTTGCCAAGAAGATGGCTTCTTCCTGGGCGTCTTTCGCTGCGAAGGGCAAGCCCAGCATACCCGGCATCCCTTGGGAACCATCGGACCCCCAAACGAACAAGACCATGCTCTGGGATAACGATTGCCGAATGGTAAATGACCCAGAAGGAGAAGCGCGTAAGATCATCTTGAGCTGATGGTTGCTGATCAGCTCATTCGTTCTGTTCTTAGGACGGCGGTCGAACTCCACCCTACGCCGTTATGTCGGATCTATTGAGCGGTTCTTCGTGACAAGTGCATCTTGGCTCAACGAACGCGCATCATCTGGCAAGGAGTAACAAATGTATTTGATCACCGGAGCTACCGGGAATACCGGCTCGGTAGTTGCAAAAGGCCTCTTAAAACAAGGCAAAGAAGTCCGCGTAGTTGCGCGTAAACAAGAAAAGTTAAAAGAGTTGGCGTCCCTCGGCGCTGAAACACTCATCGGCGATATAACTTCCCAAGACACCGCCAATAAGGCGTTTGCGGGCATCGACGCTGCCTATGTCATGATCCCGCCGGCTATGACCGACCCCGATTTTCGCGGCTATCAAAAAAAGCTCACTGAAGTTTACGGGTCTGCGCTGGAAGCCAACAGTTCGGTAAAGCATGTCGTCGTCCTCAGCAGCTTCGGTGCCGACAAAGACGCCAAGACCGGTCCGATCCTGGGTCTTCATTTCCTCGAAGAGCGCCTCAAACAAATCACGCCGCTGAACTCCCTTTGTCTCCGGGCAGGTTATTTCATGGAGAACATTCTTGGCCAGGCCGGTGTGATCCACCAAATGGGCGCGGTCGTCGGCCCGCTCAAGCCCGATCTCAAAATACCTCTCATCGCCAGCATCGATATCGGCAACACCGCGCTCAACGCTCTTCTGCAACTTGAGTTTACAGGCCATCAAACTCACGAACTGCAGGGTCAACGCGATCTCACCTATCTCGAAATCACAGCTATCATCGGCGCCGGCATCGGAAACCCTGATCTTCAATACCAGGTCATCTCGAGCGAGCACTTTGCAGGATTTATGCAGCAAATCGGAATGGCTCAAAATGTCGCCGCTCTCATGGCGGAAATGGTAGACGCTCAAAACATCGGCCATGTCCGCGCCCTGGAGCCACGCTCGGCGAGCAATACGACTCCTACATCCCTTGAGCACTTCGTCGCCGAAACGTTCGTTCCCACTTATAACGCGTCTTCTAAAAACGCTTAACGGCGTTAGCCGGAGGTCATTGAATTCGAATGTCTTGACACGCGTAACGTGTAGCAGAGCCTACGTTCTTGAGCGCGTAACGTGTAGCAGAGCCTACGTTCTTGAGACTATGCGCTGGGCAGACCGTCTCTTCCAGATCGTTTGGTGGGAGTTCAGATAATCCGACCATTCGGCCTTGTCATAAATAGAGCAAAATTGAGAGCCTTGGTGCGCGACTGCCAAGGGCAATAGCTGGTCTTTTGCCGCTTCAATGATCGAGAAAACTGGCAGCGGTGCTTCCACATTGAGGCAGCCAGCGGATAAATCACCTCGAACTTTCGCGATCACGCCACGTCGTCATCTCGCACTCAGACTAGATTTCTATGCCGGACCCGTCCGGCCGCTCATCAGCCGAGACGTTCGCGACTTCGTCATCAGGTTCTTTTGGGAGCGTGAAATAGACAGTACTCCCTTTGGTCGGGTTTGCTTTCCGCCCAGATTCGGCCACCGTGGCGTTCCACAACTCTTTTGACTATCGCCAAACCCACGCCCGTCCCACCATATTGATCTTGAACGTGCAATCTCCTGAAGACCCCAAAGATTTTCCCTGCGTACTTCTGTTCGAAACCGATGCCGTTATCCGTTACGGATACTTTCCACTCCGCACCCTGGTCCACGAGCAAATTTCGACACGAGGAGGAACATCGACTTTGCGGTATTTCAGAGCATTGCCAATGAGATTCTGAAACACAACGCTGAGTCGGTCGGGCCATCCTTTACAGTTGGCATCGGGCCAATCACGAGTTCCGCCAAGCTGGAGGCGTCGCGCTTCGCTGCGAGACACCCCGCTGAGAAGCAAGAGTTGTTGCGACATCTCCTGCATACGTAAGGCATTCCGTCGTATGACTCCCAGATGCTCTTTTGCGTCGTTCGATGCTATCGGAAAAAGCCGTTCGAGCATCTGCGAATACAAGCTGATTATCCGCAGCGGTTCCTGCAACTCGTGGGACACAGAATATGCGAACGCCTGCAATTCTTCGTTGGAGCATGAGCTCAGACGTACGGGTTCTCAAAAGCAGTTCAGTTTCGCTCTGCTCAGCCACGGTGATATGAAGGGTCTGCGCGATTTCCCGCGTTTGGTTTAGCTCTTCTCTTCTGCTTCGACCTGGTCCTGCAAGCGAATTCTTTCTCCGCAACTGAGACATACCATTTCAAATTCCAGGGATTCGGCCTTCGATTCCCTCGTGCTCGACGATGTACAGTCTCACTTCCTGCGACATGGCTAGCGAGCTGCCGCGCTCGCTCCCGCGTAATTTTTCCGTTTGGGAACTTTTACAGTTGCGAGATCCCGGCTGCCGCATTCTCAATGAAAGCATGAATCCACGATGGCTTGATGAGGAGACCCGAAGGGCTATAGCTAAACTGGCGACCAACCCCGAACGAATCAATCGCCCATGTTTGAACGATAATGGCCTAGTTGAGCCGGTTGAGCGTGAGAATCGCGATTCGGGCGGCACCGCCACGGCCGAACGCTCTCCTGCCTATTAGTCGTCGTGCGTCCATGCAGGTTCGCGTCTCGGTTTGCCGGACCCTCAGGCTCGGTAAGGCGGATCGCCCAACTTACATCACCTGCATGATGCAAGTCCACCGAGACAGGCTGGCGTGGACGGCCAGCCCGAGGCTATCGTCGCCGTGGGACGGCTCATGAAGAATGTTCCGCAAACCGGGCGTCAACGGGCGTCATTCCCTTCGGCAGACTTCCGGAAATCAATGTAGAGAAGTCCTGACTTTACTCGCGTCTGTCATGTGGTTGCTCCTGGTCGAGCAAGAGGCTGCAGAGGATTATGTTGCGCTTGCCGCTCGTGATCACTCGAGGATCACCTTGGCGTCCATCGACCTAAGAGAATCACGGCCACGAGAAGGCCGGTGACGGCCGGAAGAGGCGTTGTTGCCGCCTGAGGACCGGTTGCAGTAATGATCGTAGCTCCGATCATGATGATCAGCAGCCCTGCCGCGGCAAGGGGGGTGAGACGCCGGGCGATGCCGAAAGCTCCGGGGAGGACGAGGCCGAGCGCGCCTAATATTTCCATGACCCCGATAAACCGTATGAATCCGACCGACAGCGAACTGCCCTGAGTGAGAACCGCAGGTGGGAGGACGAACTTCATTACTCCCGAAAACAGGAACAGCGCAGCCAGAAGCCCTTGCAGCATCCAAAGCCCAAGGTTCTTACCCCGCCTCGCAGGTTTCTTTGTTTCGATTGTCATAGCTTATATCCAACGGTGAGAACTATTCGTGCAAAATCCACAGACAGACCTTAATGTTCCGCTTTGCCGACTGAATTGGCCACTGGTTTTCAGAAGCATAGAACAATATTTTCTTTTGGAAATATGCTCGGCAAGGGGTTCGATCCGCCGTGGTATTTGGTTCGCGCAGTGTCGCAAACGCTGCGCTTAGAAACGATAGCGCTTCTCTCTTGCCTCGAATTACTGTCCCGCCTGTACGATATATCGACCGGCTATCATCACCCGGAATTAGAAGAACTGCTCGGCGCTGAGCCCGCTAACATCGCGTGCGGTGTAACTCACCATCTGATGTGGAGGCAACGGCTAAACCTCTCCTTAGAGCGCGTGCGGAGCGAGGTGCTTCAACATATCGTATCGAGCCGCCTATCTCTGCAGACCATTTCGCGAACTTAGCGAATCGAGCCGCCAATTGCTTCCTGGGCTCCGGCGAACAGTGCGGCGGAAGAGCGGCTTTTAGCTGCTTCTAACCTTAACATTGTGGCGGCTTTACTGGAGCGCGACATTTCGCTGCAGAATATGAAAATACCTCCAATACTTTCCTTACGTAAACCTGACGCTTAGCGCCTTAGGTTTCATCCGTGAAGCCGTGGGTGCCTGACGGAATGCAGTAGCTGTTGTGGGTGAACCTTATTACGACGGGATCTCCACCCGTGAAAAACGCTACTTTACGACGACTCGGGCTGAGGCGAGATTCTGGATCAGTCCAAACGGTGTGCTTGCATCGCCATCGCGTTGGGATGTGACTCGCACCACAGGAAAGTAGGTTCCAGGTTTGTTGAAAGCATGATTTTCATGCAGAGAGACCTCGGGTGAGATATGAATCGGCCGCTTACTCGTGGTGAACCTGCCGACGCCCTCGAAGTCCCACTCCACCTTCACGATCTTGCCAGCCATCGGAGGCGTCTGGGCCTTCGCGTAAAAAGTGATAGGCCGCCCGATCGGGGTCTCGGCTTTGTCTCCTCGCAGGCTGCGAGGTCCGGCCACAGTCAGGGTCACAACCGGTTGAACGCCGTTTCGCTGGTCCGCCGTACGGGCCACTTGCACCTGATTGTCATCGTCAATGTGATAGCTGGTGCTTGCTGGCGGAACAGTTCCTTTCTCAACCCATGCGTCAAGGTCGAGCAGCGCCTGTTGTACTTCACCCAGGTAGCCAACGATGTGATCAGAAGCATTGGGTATACCCTCGAATCCGACGCCTGCCGTGTAGCCGGAGAGGTCGGGTCCATGATCGGCATTATCCATGTACCATAGGCGGTAGTTGTCTGAGGCCTTTGAGCCGAGGGAGGCTTGTGCTTGTTTCCGATACCAATCTGCAGACCATGGATACGCCAAGACATCCAGGAGCGACTCGACCATGATCATTTTCCCACTGAATTGTCCATTGGCCACCGATCCGGCGCTGCCGGCGTTCAGTCTCAGTCCGATCAGCACCTTACGTTGGGGATAAAGCGCCTCCCCGGCTCGTAGATACTGGTCCCAGCCGTATTCCCGCGGTGTTGGGATCTGATGACGGGAATAGTACTGCAAGGCGAGAAGCCATGAGTTGTCGAGCCGAACGGCGGTCCCAGGCGTGATCCCTGAAGTTGAGACCACCTTCAATTTGGTACCTGTTACACGCGTGATCACGACGGATTGGCCCGCCTTGGGCCCACTCGAGATGATTAGATCTGCATTGAGCAGATCGCCGGCAGGTACGCTCGATAGTACTAGCTCATTCTCTCCGGCAAGATCCATCACAGTGGCCTCGCAACTGAGACGGGCCCCGCGAACTGATGACTCGCTGCCTTCGTATCCAGGCTTGTTCCAGAAGTCATCGACATAGCTCGGATCCATGGCTCGAACCGCTCCCTCAACAGCCCAGAAACCTCCGCCATTCATGGTCGCGTACTGCCACCAGCCCCGAAGAGGAGCCCCTAAGCGAGTGACCTCTTTTAAAACACTTCGTTGCTCGGCATTCAGGCCTGCATAAGGATCCCCGCTGCCGCCAGGCGCAACCGCATCTGCAATCTGCGGCAGCTTGTCCCGCAAAACGCGCAAAGCCAATAGCTGCGAGGTCATGAAACTGGGAATTGCGTTCGGCACACCAAATACCATCGGAACTGCCGCATCCCAAACACCGCTGGTGTTCTCCATCGACCCAACCGTTTGATAACCGCCGCCGCTGGCCCCATAGATGTATCCTCGGGGCGAAGCCGAGGTCCCGTAGATCTGTTCAGCAAGCACGCGGGAGTATTTCGCCGCCGCCGCGTTTGTCCTGTAGGCGGCAATCGCTCCGCCAACCACCACGCCCCCAGCATTGTTGGTAGATACAACATAAGCGCCATTCGAGATCGCGAACACGACCGAGCATGCGGAGGTGCCCACTTCGGGACAGCCCGGAGCAGCTTCTTCTTCACCAATCGTGGGATAGGTCGTCTCAAAGAAACGCCCTCGGTACTTCTCTGCTGCTGGAAAATAAAAAGCGAACCGGGCCTGGGTTCCGGTGAAGCCGCCATGAACGTACAGGTATTTCACAGTAAGGCCAGTACTAGAGTCGGTGATAGTGGCTGGCCGTTTGACATCGGTGTAGGGTTCGTTGAGCACCGGATCCGTACAGGCGGCGGTTATGAACAGTGGGCCGCCTGGAGATTTGGCTTGGCACTGAGGAACTGCACCTGAGACCGTTTGCGCAGCAGAGCAAACACTGCAAAGATGTGTCGCGCCGATGACCATCACGGCTAACAAGGTTCGGCGGATGCAGACTTTCCAACTACGCCCATGTACATTGGCTTTCGGAATGCCCAGGCGGTCGCATCTGTGGACGGCTAATTTGCAATCTGGGCTCAACCCTGGCCTCATGCGTCTCCTTAATCGTGCTTACGTCAGGCCTCACGTCTTAGGTGGCGTACCGAACATAAGCGACAACAAATTAATTTCAAGGCATCCTATTATGCAAACACATTATACGTATGACCAATAACGCATGAACCGTTCCCCGTGTAGGCTGAGTCCGTTTTCTGAATCGTTCAGTGTGGGCACAACTGTGCTGCCACCTTCAAAGCGAAGATAGAGATGCGCGCTCATCGGCGTTTGCATTGAAGCCTGGTTTGCTGTGGCCTTCTAACCGTCGATTTCAATGGCGAGAAGATTCTCCTTGGCGGAGGTCAGATGTAACCTCGGCTGTCTTGCACGTACCCCAAGCCATACTGTAGCCAGGAGCTTCTGGCTCGGCGCTCGCTCCACCGCCTCGGGATACCAGGTCGCCGCCATCGCAATTGGAATCACATGACGCTTGCGGAAAGATGCCAACGCAAATACCTCGAATACTTCTTCGCCGCGAACCTGAGACTCAGCGCTTTAGTTTGCCCGTGAAGGCGTAGGTGCCTGACGGAATCCGGTAGCCATTGCCATCTCTGCTGAGTTCGCGAGATTCATTGATGGGAATGCCGTCGATTGTCTGCAAATCCGCGTTGATCCGATTCACCCCGATCAGTGCGGTATTATCGGGGGGCACTGTCACCGTCCAATGGACGGCGCGGTCCACAACCTTCCACTCGGACCTGATACGCCCTCTGGCCGACTCGTAGGAAAACTCGAGTTATGTTGCTGCAACGATAGACCGGAATGCCAGATAAAATGATCCACGCTAGCGCTTCTGCCGTGACCTGCGCGGCTTAGCGTCGAGCGACTCAAAAGATCCACGCCGGTCCTCTACGATTGAAAGCAGCCTCCTGACCGAGGCTCGGCTGATCGATAGTCGCTTCGCGATCTCACGCTTCGATAATCCGGCCCGGAAAAGCTCCTTCACTTTTTCAGCCTGCAACGCGGCTGTTGGCGGCCGACCATGGGGCTTTCCTTCTTTTCGCGCCTGCGCGATGCCAGCTTTAACGCGGTCGCGCAAAATATCCGCGCTCGAACTCAGCGAAAACAGCTAACATGCCTGCAAGTGCGCGGCCACTGGGCGTAGTCAGATCCAGGGCTTCGCTGAGCGACACGAATCCGACTTTCAACGATGACAATTCCTGCAGGGTATTGACCAAGTCCACTAGGGATCTTCCCCAGCGATCCAATCGCCAGACGACTACAAGATCAATGTCGCGCCTTCGTGCGGCAGCCATCAGTTCCTCACGTTTTTCCCGGAGGTCGCGCCCGAAGCGACATCCTTCATCTCAAATGCGATCTGCCACCCGCGCTTGCGCGCATAATCGCGCATTGCGGTGAGTTGCATCGGCAATGTTTGCTGGTCATGTGTAGACACTCGGGCGTAAAGTCCGACGCGAGACGCTTTCTCCCCCTGGCCAAAAACCCTCTTTCGCGAGGCCTTCGAAATGCCCGGTTTTGCACTGGTTTTCGGCATGGGATCAGCTATGGCAGAAAACTAAAGTTTTCTGCCCCTCATCCTCTTTCCCCTG